>NZ_JACIDZ010000041.1 GCF_014196625.1 Martelella radicis | reverse complement strand
GAATTCGAGAAGCGCTCCAAGGACGTGAATTTCGAAGGCGTCGAGAAGGAAATCTACGGCCAGTTCGAAAACACCTTCATGATGTATCTGCCGCGCCTTTGCGAGCACTGTCTGAACCCGACCTGCGTCGCTGCCTGTCCCTCCGGCGCGATCTACAAGCGCGAGGATGACGGTATCGTCCTGATCGACCAGGAAAAGTGCCGCGGCTGGCGCATGTGCGTCTCCGGCTGCCCCTACAAGAAGATCTATTACAACTGGAATACCGGCAAATCGGAAAAGTGCATCTTCTGCTATCCGCGCATCGAGGCCGGTCAGCCGACGGTCTGCTCGGAAACCTGCGTCGGCCGTATCCGCTATCTCGGCGTCATTCTCTACGATGCCGACCGGATCTCGGAAGCCGCGTCGACGGCGAACGAGCAGGATCTCTATGAAGAACAGCTCAAGGTATTCCTCGATCCGAACGACCCGGCCGTCATCGAACAGGCCCGCAGGGACGGCGTGCCGGAAGACTGGCTGAAAGCGGCGAGGAATTCGCCGGTCTACAAGATGGCGATCGACTGGAAGGTGGCGTTTCCGCTGCACCCGGAATACCGCACGCTGCCGATGGTCTGGTATGTGCCGCCGCTCTCGCCGGTGCAGTCCGCCGCCGAAGCCGGCAAGCTCGGTCTCGATGGCGATATGCCGGACGTCAAGTCGTTGCGCATCCCGGTGCGCTACCTCGCCAATCTGCTGACGGCGGGCAAGGAGGAGCCGGTGGTGAATGCGCTGGAACGCATGCTCGCCATGCGCGCCTATATGCGTTCGAAAACCGTCGACGGCGTCGACGATAACGCGATTGCCGAACGCGTCGGCCTCACCGGCCAGATGATCGAGGACATGTACCACGTGATGGCGATTGCCAATTATGAGGACCGTTTCGTCATCCCGACCACGCACCGCGAGGTTTCCGAGGACGCTTACGATGTGCGCGGCTCCTGCGGTTTCTCCTTCGGCAATGGCTGCTCGGGCGGCAACAGCGACACCGAACTCTTCGGCGCCGGACGCCGCAAGGTGGTGCAGACGCCAACCGATATCTTCAAGGAGCAGGTCTGATGAACAT
>NZ_JACIDZ010000040.1 GCF_014196625.1 Martelella radicis | reverse complement strand
CCGGCATCCTGTGTATAGCGGCTTGTGGTATGATGTGTGCGGGCGGAAGGTCGTCCGGCATCCTGGTCGTTAGAGACCGTTCCCTGGCACCTGATCCTCCGCCCGCTTTGAATATCCCAACCTGAACAGTTGATAGAGGCCGTTTCAGCGGACCTCGCAGCACAGGATGAGGCTTGTCATGATACACCCTGTCTTCATCGGATGCGATGTCTCCAAGGCACATCTCGATATTTTTGATTCTCGGAATTGCACCTATCTGCGGATCGACAACCTTGCCTCATGCATCGAGACCTGGCTCGATAGCCTGGGGGAGCGCAATGTCACGGTCATATTCGAAGCGACCAGTCCCTATGACCGGCGCCTGTGTGTAATCCTGACCTGCCGCGGGTACAGCTACTGCCGTGTCAATCCTGCCAGGGCGCGGGACTTTGCAAGGGCCTGTGGCCTGCTTGCCAAGACCGACGCGATCGATGCGCGCATGTTGGCGCGCATGGGTGAGACCCTGCGACCGCCGACAAGCAAGCCACCGGATCCCGTGCGTCACAGGCTGTGCCAGTTGCATGCCCGAAGAGACCAGCTCGTCGCCATGCGTCAGCAGGAACGAAACCGACTTCACAGTGCAGAACCGCAGGAAGGAGACGGTATCGAACGTCACATCGCCTGGCTGGACACGGAGATCGCCATGATCGAGAAAGCCTGCCTTGAGCTGGTACGGGCAGACACAACCCTGAAACAGAAGATGGACCGGCTGCGCTCCATACCAGGCGTCGGCCCTGTTACCGCCTTCACGCTCATCGCCTTGATGCCCGAACTGGGCGAAGCGCCACAAAGGGCTATGGCGGCTCTGGCTGGCCTTGCTCCTTTCAATGTCGACAGCGGACATCAAAGAGGCCAAAGGCATATCCGCGGCGGTCGAAAGCGCGTGCGCGATGCCCTCTATATGGCCGCTCTTGTCGCCTATCGCCTCAAGAAGCCTTTTGCCTGCACAGCCCAAGCCATGTCCGCCAAAGGCAAGCCGTTCAAGGTCATGATCATCGCAATCGCACGAAAAATCCTAACCCTTGCAAACGCAATGCTAAGAGATCAGACCATGTACAAACCAGCCTGAACAGGTACAAAAC
>NZ_JACIDZ010000039.1 GCF_014196625.1 Martelella radicis | reverse complement strand
ACCGTGGTCAGCCCGGTATAGGTATTGGCGGCCGTCAGGATCAGCATGCCGTCGCCCGTCTTGGTCACGGGAACGGGGCTTGGGCCTTCGCCGAGGATAACGCCGATCGTCGCCTTGTCGCTGGCGGTCGTCACTTCGAGATTGACCGTGCCCGGCCCGTCATCGAGCGTCAGCGTGGAATTGGCGGCCGCGCCCGTCAGTTCGTAATCCGTCACGGTAAAGCGCATGCCGTTGACGGTGATCGGTGTGCTGCTGTCGACCGTCACCGTGCCCGCCTGCTGTGTGAACACGGCGATGTCGGACTGGATCCAGTCGATCAACGGCGCGCCGGCGGAAGTCTCCGCCCAGCTCGCAGTCGTACTCGCATCCCAGGTGCCGGTCCCGCCGAAATTGTTGGGTCCTGCCGCAAGCGGATGCCAGAGCAGAGGCTGGCCGGTCGGCGCCTCGACACGGATATAGAGGTAGCCGGGCGCGTTCGTCGGATCGTTGTCCAATACGTAATTGCCCGGATTGTTCAAGAGCGTGAGATTGCTCGCATTCCCAATTGCAGAAGTTGAAAAGTAGATCAGGTTATAGCGCTGGCCGACAACAAGATTGGTCGGTGTGAAACTCACATTGCCGTCCGCCATATTCAGCGTGGTCGCCGTGATCAGAGCCGTCGACGGGTTCATGCCCGGGTTCGGATCGAGGATCACATCGAGGGTCGACCCGGTACCAAGCGTCAATTGGCCGGTGACCCTCAGCATCGGGGACGTTGAATAATTGCCCCTGATCGTGCCGGATTGCCCGACCGTCACGTCGCCATTGATCAAGCCGGTGCCCTGAAGCGTGCCGCCCGCGACCGAGACCGGCCCGCCAAGCGTGCCGGAAAGGTTGAGGGTCCCTGCCGAAACGGTCGTCAAACCATGGAATGTGTCGCTATTGCTGGAGAAGTTGAGCACGCCCGTTCCCATGACATTGAAATGGGCTGGATTTCCTGGATTGGCGGCGGCCGCCAGAACGTTGGTGAAGGGCAGAGCACCGCTCTGGCTGACCGCAAGCGTCGCCCCGTCGGCAATCGTGATGCCGTTGGCAATCGTGCTGTTCGTCGTCCCGTCGCCGAGTTGCAGGATGCCGGCGACAACGCTTGTTCCGCCCTGATAGTCCTTGTCGCCGGTAAAGAAGATCGTTCCGCCTCCTGTCTTCTTGACG
>NZ_JACIDZ010000038.1 GCF_014196625.1 Martelella radicis | reverse complement strand
ATGACGGTGAATGTCCAGGGCAATGCCCAGATCTACAACATCTTCCAGTATGGCGGTACGCTGACGCAGACACCGGGAACAATCTTCTCCGTCGCCCCGACGATCAATGGCGCAGGGGGCGCGGACTACAGGCTCGATATCGTTGCGCCCGGCCAAGGGCCCAATAGGCCCGGGATGATCCGCCTTTTGAGCTACGATCCGAACACAGGCGAGATCGCGCAGTACTGGAACGGCGGCGCCCCGCCGCCCTATGATGGCGGCCTTGTCGGCGGCAGCGGCACTTGGGTTGCGGCCCTTGCCAACTGGACCGATCAGAATGGAGCAAACCCAACAGCCTGGGCCAGTTCCGTGGGCTATTTCCAGGGAACCCAGGATGGAACCGTCACCGTTGACGGAACGCAAGGCTTTGACAAGCTTTATTTCTCCGACCGGGCTTACACGCTGACGGGCGGCACGCTGCAGATGTCGCCGCGGCGCAACACATTCGGCGAAATCAATGTTGATACCGTGACGGCGATCATCGCCTCGGACATCATCGATGGCATGAGTGTTCTGCCAGCGCCCGCAAACGTCAACACGCTGACGAAGAGCGGCTCGGGCACGCTCGTTTTCACTCACAACAAGGGCTATGGCGGAGCGACCACGGTCAGCACCGGTACACTGCAGCTCGGCGACGGGACGGCCGCCAACAATAGCACGCTAAACGCCGGAATAACGATTGCCGCCGGGGCGACGCTCGCGGTCAACCAAGGCGGCGCGCTCTCTTTCAGCAATATCCTGACGGCCGCCGCCAATCCAGGGAATCCAGCCCATTTCAATGTCATGGGAACGGGCGTTCTCACCTTCTCCAGCAACAGCAACACATTCCTTGGTTTGACGACCGTTTCGGCGGGGACCCTCAACCTCTCCGGCACGCTCGGCGGTGCCGTCACTGTCTCTGGCGGCACGCTTCAGGGGACCGGCACGATCGGCGGCGATGTGATGGTCCAGTCGGGCGGCACGCTTGTCGGCGACATCACGACCACCCCGGCTTTGATGATCGGCGGAGATCTGACGCTTGCGGGGACGTCCATGCTGAACGTCACCCTGAATCCGATGCCGAACACCGGCGCCCTGATTGTTACGAACACGCTGACCATGCAGGGCGGGACCGTGACCTTCACACCTGCTACTCTGGCCCAGGGTCGCTATAATCTCATTTCCTACACGTCGAGGGTCGGTGACGCGAGCGTTCTCACGCTCTTGAACAATCCGAACGGCTACCAATTGCTCAATGATCCCGGATTGGGCGCTGGGTTTCTTTACATCCATGTTGGCCCGCCGACCGGCCAGCCGCTGCTCTGGCATCCGCTTGCGGCAGGACCCAACAATTTCGGCGGGACCGGCACCTGGGATGCGAGCACGACTGCGAGCTGGGCGGAGACTTCCGCTGGCGCGCCGTTGATCGACTGGATCCAGTCCGACATCGCCGTGTTCACACAGCAGGCGGGCACGGTGACGGTCGACAGCAGCGCTGCGATCACCGTCAACGGCATGCGCTTTACCGTGACGGATTACGAACTGACGGGCGCGGCCGCCAATTCCACGCTGACGCTCGATGACGGGCCGGGC
>NZ_JACIDZ010000037.1 GCF_014196625.1 Martelella radicis | reverse complement strand
TGTTGATTGCCACTGAGAACTGACCCGGCGTTTCCACCTAGAATTGACCCGCCTGCTAGGTATGTTTCGGATCTGCGGTTGTGGTCAAGTTCCTCTTTTCTCCTTCGTCGTTTTGGTGTCGTGCGCGGAGCTATTCTTGAAGCGAAAGCTATCGTTCCCGGTTTCAAGGATGTGGCAATGATGCGTGAGCCGGTCCAGCAGTGCGGTCGTCATCTTGGCATCGCCGAAGACGCTTGCCCATTCGCTGAAGCTGAGGTTTGTCGTGATGATGACGCTTGTTCGCTCGTAGAGCTTGCTCAGAAGATGGAAGAGCATCGCGCCGCCTGATGCGCTGAACGGCAGGTATCCGAGCTCGTCGAGGATAACGAGATCGGAATGCACAAGCCGGTTGGCGATCTGGCCAGACCTTCCTTGTGCCTTCTCCTGTTCCAGCGCATTGACCAACTCAACGGTCGAGAAGAACCGGACCCGTTTGTGGTGATGTTCTATGGCCTGGACGCCGATTGCCGTCGCAATGTGCGTCTTGCCTGTGCCGGGGCCGCCGATCAGGACAATATTGTTCGCGTCGTTGAGAAAGTCACAGCGATGAAGCTGGTGCACGAGCGCCTCGTTGATTTCGCTGCTGCTAAAATCGAAGCCATTCAGATCACGATAGGCAGGAAAGCGGGCGGTCTTCAGCTGATAGGCGGTCGAGCGCACCTCCCGTTCGGCCGTTTCCGCTTTTAAAAGCTGCGACAGGATCGGAACGGCAGCCTCGAACGCCGGCGACCCTTGCTCGGTCAGTTCGCCGACGGCTTGTGCCATGCCGTGCATCTTCAGTTGTCGCAGCATGATGACGATCGCACCGCTCGCTGGATCATGACGCATGGCGGCTCTCCACCTTTCTCAATGCATCGTATCGTTCGACATTGGCCTTGGGCTCGTTGATGAGCGTCAGGGCTTGCGGCGCATCGATGGTCGGCGGCGTGAAGGACTTGCCGTCAACGAGACGGTGCAGCAGATTCAGCACATGCGTCTTGGTCGGAACGCCAGACTTCAGCGCCATGTCGACCGCCGACAGGACGGCCTGTTCATCGTGCTGAAGGACCAGCGCCAGGATATCGACCATCTCCCGATCACCGCCCGGCTTCTTCAGCAGGTATTGCTGCAAGGATCGGAATGCGTCGGGGAGTTCGGCAAATGGTGCGCCATTGCGAAGCGCGCCTGGCTTGCGTTGCACCACCGCCAGGTAATGCCGCCAGTCGTAAATCGTCTGTCCCGGCCGGTCATGGGAGCGATCGATGACGCGACGATGCTCGCAAACGATCTGACCTTCTGCGGCGATCACAACACGTTCCGGGTAAACCCGCAGGCTCACCGGCCGGTTGGCGAAGGATGCCGGGACGCTATAGCGATTACGCTCCAGATGCACGAGGCAGGTCGGTGAGACGCGCTTGGTATATTCGACAAATCCATCGAACGGTCTGGAAACAGGCATGAGCGATGGTGTTTCCTCGGCCCAGATCTCGGCAATTGTGCCGCGCATCTGCCCATGCGGGGTCTGTTCCCAAAGCGCCTTGCAGCGATGCTCCAGCCATTCATTGAGCGCTTCCAGCGATGGAAAGCGTGGTGTGGGTTGCCATAGACGATGGCGAGCGTCCTGCACGTTCTTCTCAACCTGCCCTTTCTCCCAGCCGGACGCGGGATTGCAGAACTCAGGTTCAAACAGGTAATGGCTGGCCATAGCTTGGAAGCGGACATTGACGTCACGCTCTTTCCCACGTCCGACCTTATCGACCGCGGTGCGCATGTTGTCGTAGATGCCGCGTCCCGGAATGCCGCCGAACACGCGGAAGGCGTGATTGTGAGCGTCGAACAGCATCTCGTGCGTCTGCAGCAGATAGGCTCGCACGATAAAGGCGCGGCTGTAGCTCAGCTTCGTGTGCGCCACCTGCAGCTTGGTCCGTTCATTGCCGATGATCGCCCAATCTTCCGACCAGTCAAACTGGAAGGCTTCGCCGGGGTCGAAGACCAAGGGCACATATGTCCCGTGGCCCGTCGTCTGCAGCTCTCTCTGCCGATCGCCACGCCATTCCCGAGCAAATGCCGCCACCCGATTGTAGGAACCCTCGTAGCCAAGGCTGATCAGGTCGGCATGCAGCTGTTTTATCGTCCGCTTCTGTTTGCGGTTCTTTTTGGATTCGGCCTTCAGCCAGGCTGACAACCGATCCGCAAATGGATCAAGCTTGCTCGGTCGCTCCGGCACCTTGAACTTCGGCTCAACGACGCCGGCGCGCAGGTATTTACGGATGGTATTCCGGGATAGGCCGGTCCTGCGGCAAATCTCCCGGATCGATAGATGCTCTCTAAGATGCCAGCGTCGGATCACGCTCAATAACGCCATGTCAATCACTCCATAGCCCCCGCTCAAAACATGCGAGGGAAGGTTGGAACATGGGTCAATTCTCAATGGAAATATCAGGCCACACCGGGTCAGTTCTCAGTGGCAATCAACA
>NZ_JACIDZ010000036.1 GCF_014196625.1 Martelella radicis | reverse complement strand
GCTGAAATCGCCGAGACTGCGTTTTCGCCCTTCAACACCAGCGCCATTTCGGTGTCTCGGTCCAGCCTTTCGGCCTCCTGATACCACTGGTTTACGGCAAATCCTGTCTCGACGAGAATGGCTGGCCTGTCCAGAACGAAGCTGTGCTCGCGGGTAAACCGTCCATCGCCGGTGATCGTGATTGTCGTTTCGACCTCCAGCAATCCGCTTCTCCAGCGCACGGAAAGCGTTTCGCCCTCAAGGGAAACCGAGAGGTTTTCCTGTCGCATCTGCCAATTGGCGCCGCCATCGAAACTGAAAGCCAGAATATTGTCGCCGAAGTGGTTCATGTTGGCGTATTGGAGCGCACCGACGTCAAAGCCGCTCAGCGTCGAATAGGCAAACTTGTTGTATTTGTCGATCTGCAGCCATTGGTGGATGGGCGCGGCAAAATGGGCGATGGCGTGACCGCCGGTGCGCTGAACAAGCGTGTCGCATCCCGGCATGGGATAGATGTCGCGCGGCGCATCAAGCGGTTCTTCTTCCGCCTGCCAGAAATCCGACTCCTCCGGCATTGCCAGCGGCATGAAGGCCTTGAGCGCCCAATATGGCGATGTGGGTGAATTATACTCCTCGCAGACGGCAAGGTTCGGATAGGCATAGCCGCGCGACAGCACGCCGTCCGGGCGGAAGATCGGGCGTTTGCGCCAGAGCCGCAATTGCCGGGCCCAAAGCCCCTTTATCTGGCCAACTGAGAGCGGCCGTTCGCCACTGAGCGCCAGCATGCCCCAGAAGCCTGCGGTGGCGAAACGATAGGTCAGCGAACGGCCCTCGATCATCGCCTCGCCATTTTCGGCAAACCAATGCGCGAAGGGTTCGGCGAAGAGGCGGGCCCGGGCGCGGAAGAGCTCTGAAAATTCATCTCTCTCGTCGCCCTTCAGCCAGGCGTAGAGCAACCCGTAGAAATGCATGGCGAAGCCGCCATAATGGTCGATCGCGCCGGAACCGCCATCGCCATACCAGCCGTCGGCCCGGTACCAACTGGAAAGCTGGCCGAGATTGCGACGCTGGACCGCCTCATCGACGAGATCGCCGCGACCAACCCTGCGCAGCCCCTCCTGGACAAGAACCGTGAAGAACTGCCAGTTATTGGCAGCCAGAACGCGCTTTTGAATACCGGCGAGCCAGATGGCCAGATTGCTCTTGACGCGAGGTTCGAGCGGTTCCCAACCCTCGGAGGGAAGCGCCGCCAGCAGAAAGCCGATCGCCGCCATCTCGACCGAGCGCTGGTCCATGTCTCCAACCGCTCCCCAGTAGCGGGGATGTTCGGGGTCGGTGCCTTCTGCAAGCGCATCGCGAAAGGTCTGCCAGTGGCTGAACGCGCCACCCCCCAGCCCATGAGGAACCAGCCCCCAGAACGGCCGCGCCGCGCCTTCAAGCGAAGCCGCCCGCATATCGAATTTGGCTGCGCCTTCTCCAAGATCGATGGCGGCGCCACCGGCCTCAAGATGCGGCAGGAGCGGCGCGACAAGCGCTTCGGCCGCGCGCTGAAAATCGGCGCGGCTTGTCATGGGGTTGTCGGAAAAGCCTTCGAGAAGAAGAGACATGACGGATCACCGGAATGCAAAAGATGGGAAAGGCGGGCTCGCGGCCCGCTCGGATCGTTTTGGTCATACACCGAACAGGCGCGGCAAAGTCAGCGACAGGGCCGGCACGAAGGTGATCAGCAACAAACCGAGGATCTGAACCAGGAAGATCGGCAGAAGCGGTCCCACGACCTTGGTGATCTTTTCGCCGGACACGCTGCAGGACACGAACAGCACGGTCCCGACCGGAGGCGTGACCACGCCCATCGACAGGTTATAGACCATCAGCACGCCGAAATGGACCGGATCGACGCCCATGGCGGTCACGACGGGATAGAAGATCGGGGTGAAGATCAGTTGCGCGGGCGCCATGTCCATGAACACGCCGACAATCAGCAGCGCGACATTGATCAGAAGCAGGATGACATATTTGTTGTCGCTGAGACTGGTCAGCATCTCGCCGATCGTGTCGGGGATCGAAGCAAAGGTCATGCTCCAGCTCATCAGGTTCGAGCAGGCGATCAGGAAGAGTATGATGCCGGTCGCAGCGGCCGTTTCGATCAGAACCTTGAGCAGCGTCCTTGGCGTCAGGCTGCGATAGAAAAGCGCCAGGATGAAGCTGTAGAGAACTGCAATGCCGGAGCCTTCCGTTGCGGTAAAGACCCCCATGACGATGCCGCCGATGACCACGACGACAAGCATGAGGCTGGGTGCGGCCCGCAGGAAATTGCGGGTCACCTCGCTCATCAGATAAGGGCTCTTGTCGGTCGCATATTTCCGCTTCCTGGCGTAGACATAGGCGACCGCCATGACCGCAGCGCCCATGATGATGCCCGGCACGTAGCCCGCCAGAAACAGGGCAACGATGGAAGCGCTGCCGCCGGTGATCAGCGAATAGACGATCAGCGCGCCCGATGGCGGGATCAGCATGCCGCATGGAGCCGATGCCGCATTCACCGCCGTGGTGATCGGCATGTCGTATTTTTCCTCGCGCGCAATCGGCGTGACGATGCCGCCAATGGCGGTCGCGGCGGCGATGCCGGAGCCGGAGAGCGAGCCGAACAGCATGTTGGCAAGCGCATTGGTCTGCCACAGACTGCCGGGAATGCGCCGGCCAAGCAGCATGGCGAAATCGATGAGACGGCGGGCGATGCCAGCCTGGTTCATGATGTTGCCGGCAAGCACGAAGAAGGGCAGCGCCAGAAAGCCGAAACTGTCGAGACCATTGAACAGTTTTTCGCCCATGGTTGAGAAAAGCTGCGCGGTATCGACCTGCAGGCTGAGCGTGAGGATCCCTGAAAACGCCAGGCCAACGGCGATCGATGTGCCCAGAACCAGAAGCGCAAACAGCGTGCCGAACAAGATGAGGATCGAGAACAGTTCGAGGTGATTGTCGACCCAGCCCATATAGGTTTCGGTTCCCCGGAAGACGCTGGCGAGCACGATGAACGCCGTGATCATGGCGATGACAAACATGACATCCATCACACGCGTCTGCCGGGAGCGGACCAGCATGGCCAACACGACGAACTGCGACAGACAGATGAGCAGGCCGGCGATCAGCAGCACGCTTTGCAGCGTGCCCACGGCAACATGAAGCATCGGCGTGAGCGTCAGCGCGTTGCCGATCATCGAGTGGTAGCCGCCCCATGCCAGAAGCGCCCCGAACAGGAAGGTCAGCGCAGCATTGAAGGCATTGAGCCTGCCGGCAGAGCGTGGGTCAAGCGCATCGATCAGAAGCGGAAGGTTGAGATGCTTGTTCAGCATGAAGCAGTAGGCTGAGCCAAGAATGCCGAGCCATATCAGCGAGTAGCGCAACAGCTCTTCCGTCAGGCTGCTCGGCGCGTTGAAAAAGTAACGGGAAATCACCTGGTAGGAAATCAGTACGGACATCATTGCCAAAAGCAAGGCAAGAACGACGCCGAGTGTATGCGTCAGCCAGTTGTAGGCGCGCGAGAACAGGCCCTCTTCGCGCAGGATTTCATCGAATGCAGGTTCTGATTGCTTGGTCATGGATCTCGTCCCGGATAGGGCGGCTCGGCAGATCGCGCCCGGTCGGCACCCTGAAAATGTCAACGGGCGGCTCCGGTGGAGCCGCCCGCAATTATCTAGTTGAGTTCACGGCCTTCGATCGCGAAGATGGCTTCCAGCAAAGCGGCCTTGCCGGGGTCCTCGGCCGCTTCCGCATACATCGGCTCGACCGACTTCATCAGCGGCTCCTTGTCAATCTGGATGACTTCGACGCCAAGCTGGTCGACAGCCTTCTGCAGATCCTCGGCCTCGCTGCGGTCGGCAATTTCAATCGACCGGGCCGAGATGTCGGCGAAGACGGAATTCACGACTTCCAGGTCTTCCGCAGACAGGCTGTCCTCGAATTTCTGGCTGGCGACAACGAAATCGGTGAGACGGGTCTGTTCGGTTTCAAGCGCGTATTTCGCGACCTCGCCAAACTTCGCCGACCAGAGGCCCGCAAGCCCGCCTTCAGCGCCGTCGACAACACCCTGCTGCAGGCCGGAATAGAGCTCGCCGAAGGAGAGCGGCGTCGGAACTGTGCCGAAGCGATCCAGCATTTCGATGTAGGTCTCGGAGCTCATCGTGCGGAGCTTCTTGCCCTGAAGATCGTCGACGCTTGCGACCGGTGAGGTCGTGTAGATCGATCGGAAACCCGATGAGAGAAAGCCGAGGGGCACGAAACTGTGCTTGCCGGCCTCATCGAAAAGCGCCGCCTTCACGCCGGGATCGGCCATCACCGCGCCGTACTCCTCCGAGGTCCGGAAGATATAGGGCAGATTGACGACGCCATAGGCCGGGATGACATTTTCGAGCGCCGCGCTGTTGACGAGACCGAGATCAATGACGCCCTTCTGGATCTGCGAGAAATAGTCGAGCTGGTCGCCGAGCACGCCGTTGGCGAAGATCTTGATCTTGACCCGGCCATCGGTTCCTTCCTCGACCCGCTCGGCGAATTCGGAGAGCATATACCCCGCCGTGCTGTCGGGCTGAACATTGTGCGCGAGTTTGTAGGTCTTGGCCTCGGCGCCTGTCGCGAAAGCGGCGAGAACGCAGGCCAGCCCCAGAATTTTGCGCGAAACTTTCATTTTTCCTTCCCTAAGCTGATCGTCATGGCAAAGACCGGGGAGAACCTGACCAGACCGCCCTTCAAGGCGGATACGCCCCCTGATTTGCGGGGCCTGCCGGCCGGCCTCCATAACCAGCCGAAAACTCATTTCGTCCTCCGCATTCACGCCGCTGTGACGATCTCGAACAACGTGAACAGGCATAGTGGTACTGCCAACTGACACGAAAGGTCAACAATAATTTTCTCTATTGACGAAATTACGAAATTTAACGAAATTACCGTAACCGATTTCGTCAAGAGGAATACACCCCATGAACCGTATCGCCGACTCGTATTTCGCAATGGAATCCGATGTGCCTACGCACGAGGCGCATCAGGCGGCCCTGACACGCTGCATCGAGCGGCTTCGCCAGCAAATGCCGGCCGTCGGACTGCGCAACCCCAAGATCGGCAATGCCGATAACCGCTGGATCTACTGCAACGGCGCTGATTGGGTGATGGGTTTTCAGACAGGACAGCTCTGGCTTGCCTATCAACTGACCGGCAGCAACGCCTTCAAGAATGCGGCCAAGGCAAGAAGGCCCGAATTTGAACAGGTCCTTCGCGACCGCCGGCTGCGAGACCATGACCTGGGCTTCCAGTTTTCGCTCTCCTCCGTCGCCGAGTGGCTGATGACAGGCGACAGGTCGGCCCGCGCGATGGGCCTTGCAGCCGCCGACGCCCTGCTGGCGCGATTCAGACCCGAAGGCGGCTATATCCAGGCCTGGAGCCCGCAGGGCACGCATGACCGGGAAAAGGCAGCCTTCGCCAATGGCAGGATGATTGCGGATACGATGCAGAACCTCGCGCTGCTCTACTGGGCGCACCGCGAGACGGCCATTGAGGACTATCGCGA
>NZ_JACIDZ010000035.1:0-2500 GCF_014196625.1 Martelella radicis | reverse complement strand
CACTGGATGGGCTATGGGGACTCACCGTCTTACTGATCCTAACCAAACTGCGAATACCGAAGAGTACTGTTCAGCAGACACACGGCGGGTGCTAACGTCCGTCGTGAAAAGGGCAACAACCCTGACCTCCAGCTAAGGTCCCCAAGTCATGGCTAAGTGGGAAAGGATGTGAGGATCCCAAAACAACCAGGATGTTGGCTTAGAAGCAGCCATCATTTAAAGAAAGCGTAACAGCTCACTGGTCTAAATAAGGGTCTTTGCGCCGAAAATGTACCGGGGCTCAAGCCATGCACCGAAGCTGAGGATGTGGATTTATCCACGTGGTAGCGGAGCGTTCCGTAGGCTGATGAAGGGAGACCCGTGAGGGCTCCTGGAGGTATCGGAAGTGCGAATGTTGACATGAGTAACGATAAAGAGGGTGAGAGACCCTCTCGCCGAAAGACCAAGGGTTCCTGCTTAAAGTTAATCTGAGCAGGGTTAGCCGGCCCCTAAGACGAGGCGGAAACGCGTAGTCGATGGGAACCACGTTAATATTCGTGGGCCAGGCGGTGGTGACGGATTGCACAAATCGTAAGATCTTATTGGATTGATCTTGCGGTGGAGCGGTTCCAGGAAATAGCCCCGTCGTGAGACCGTACCCGAAACCGACACAGGTGGTCAGGTAGAGTATACCAAGGCGCTTGAGAGAACTGCGTTGAAGGAACTCGGCAAATTGCACGCGTAACTTCGGAAGAAGCGTGACCTCTTTATACGCAAGTATTGAGAGGTGGCACAGACCAGGGGGTAGCGACTGTTTATCAAAAACACAGGGCTCTGCGAAGTCTTTAAGACGACGTATAGGGTCTGACGCCTGCCCGGTGCTGGAAGGTTAAAAGGAGATGTGCAAGCATTGAATTGAAGCCCCAGTAAACGGCGGCCGTAACTATAACGGTCCTAAGGTAGCGAAATTCCTTGTCGGGTAAGTTCCGACCTGCACGAATGGCGTAACGACTTCCCCGCTGTCTCCAACGCAGACTCAGTGAAATTGAATTCCCCGTGAAGATGCGGGGTTCCTGCGGTCAGACGGAAAGACCCCGTGCACCTTTACTATAGCTTTACACTGGCATTTACCAAGACATGTGTAGGATAGGTGGTAGGCTTTGAAGCGCGGACGCCAGTTTGCGTGGAGCCATCCTTGAAATACCACCCTTATCTTCGTGGATGTCTAACCGCGATCCGTTATCCGGATCCGGGACAGTGTATGGTGGGTAGTTTGACTGGGGCGGTCGCCTCCTAAAGAGTAACGGAGGCGCGCGATGGTGGGCTCAGACCGGTCGGAAATCGGTCGTCGAGTGCAATGGCATAAGCCCGCCTGACTGCGAGACTGACAAGTCGAGCAGAGACGAAAGTCGGTCATAGTGATCCGGTGGTCCCGCGTGGAAGGGCCATCGCTCAACGGATAAAAGGTACGCCGGGGATAACAGGCTGATGACCCCCAAGAGTCCATATCGACGGGGTTGTTTGGCACCTCGATGTCGGCTCATCGCATCCTGGGGCTGGAGCAGGTCCCAAGGGTTTGGCTGTTCGCCAATTAAAGCGGTACGTGAGCTGGGTTCAGAACGTCGTGAGACAGTTCGGTCCCTATCTGCCGTGGGTGTAGGAATATTGACAGGATCTGTCCCTAGTACGAGAGGACCGGGATGGACGTATCTCTGGTGGACCTGTTGTGGCGCCAGCCGCATAGCAGGGTAGCTATATACGGAATGGATAACCGCTGAAGGCATCTAAGCGGGAAACCAACCTGAAAACGAGTGTTCCCTATCAGAGCCGTTGTAGACGACAACGTTGATAGGCCGGGTGTGGAAGCGCAGCAATGTGTGAAGCTTACCGGTACTAATCGCTCGATTGGCTTGATCGTTCTCATTGTTCATGTTCATCGCCCCGTGCGGGGTTGGCCCAGGGCGGCCGCACGCACAGGAAATGTCGATGAACACGATCTACTTTGTCCTCACGGGCGCACCGGACCTTCGGTCCTGCCCTGCGGACGGCGCGCCGGGCGACCGGCGACGGCCAGTCGGCCTAAGGGAAGTCCCCTGAAAGCCACTGCCAATGCTGCGTCACACCGACGCTTCAACAACCAGCTTCTCGAAAACATGCTGCATTTGGCTGACCTGGTGGTTATTGCGGGGTCCTTAACACCCGTTCCCATTCCGAACACGGCCGTGAAATGCCCCAGCGCTGATGGTACTTTGTCTTAAGGCACGGGAGAGTAAGTCGCTGCCAGGTCTGCCAAATGCAACATGAAATCATCTTCTCCAAACAATACGGCGACTGCCGATATCAAGCCGCCGTAAATGGCGGCTTTTTTGTTGCCGAAAAAAATAACGCCGGGCAAGAGCAGCCCCCGCCGAACCGCAGGCCAAAGGCCGAGGACCGGCAAAACAAAAACACCCGGGCAAGGCACGACCTCACCGTCAAACGCCATAACCCGAAAACGCTCAAAACATAACGCGGGGTGGAG
>NZ_JACIDZ010000034.1 GCF_014196625.1 Martelella radicis | reverse complement strand
ATGACGGTGAATGTCCAGGGCAATGCCCAGATCTACAACATCTTCCAGTATGGCGGTACGCTGACGCAGACACCGGGAACAATCTTCTCCGTCGCTCCGACGATCAACGGATTGCCGGGGGGAACGAATAGCAGACTCGAGGTCGTTGCCCCGGGACTGGGACCGAGCGCAACGCCCGGGGTTATTCGGCTCCTAGTCTATGATGCCAACAATGAGATCGCCCAATACTGGAACGGCGGCGCCCCGCCGCCCTATGATGGCGGCCTTGTCGGCGGCAGCGGCACCTGGATTGCAGGCCTTGCCAACTGGACCGATCAGAACGGAGCAAACCCAGCAGCATGGGCCAGTTCCTTGGGCATTTTCGACGGAACCGGCGGCTCCGTCGTGGCAAGCGGCACACTCGGCTTCGACAGACTTCAGTTCGACGCAGACAAATATTCAATCGAAGGCGGAGCGGGCAATGCGCTGACGCTCTCGCCTTACTCCGCCGGCAGTGGCGTGATGACGGTCACCAATGGCGGCCACACTGCGGTCATCGGCGTCGATATCGGCAACGGCAATAATTACAGCGCTTCAGGCTCCGGCGCCGTGGTCAGCACACTGGAAAAAAGAGGCGCCGGCACGCTCGTCTTCACAGGCACCAAATCCTATACCGGCCTGACGACGGTGTCCGAAGGTACGCTGCAGCTCGGCTATGGCGGCCAGGCCGGCGGCCTGACCGGCGGTGCCACGGTGGTAACCGGCGCCCGCTTTGGCGGCGTCGGCAGTGTCGGCGGCGATGTCGCGATCAATACGGGCGCCACCCTTCTCGGCGATCAGAGCGGCACGCTTGCCATTGCCGGTGACCTCGCCTTCCAGACGGGAACCACGTTGCAGATCGGCTTGAGCACGCCCTCGGCGACGCCGCTTTTCACCTCGAACACGCTGACGCTCGGCGGAGTTGGCGCGACAACGATCAACCTCGACGCATCGGGCGCGCAAAGCGGGGTCTATTCCCTGATCAACTCGGCCACGGCACCTTCTGCCCCCAAACCCGAAGATCAGTTTGCGCTGGGCAGCAATATCCCGACCGGCAGTTCCGTCACCTATACGCCGGTCGGCCATGTCTATCTGAACCTGGCAGGAAGCGGCCCGTCAGGGCCGGCCTTTGTTTACTGGGACGGCCCGACAAAAAGCGGCATGGCTCCCATTTCGGGCGGAGACGGCGACTGGAACGTTTTCGACGCCAACAACACCAACTGGGGCGATGCCGACCCTCCGACCGCCCACAGCGACTGGAGTCAGGGCGACATCGCGATATTTACCGGCAATGCCGGCACGGTCAATGTTGACACCAATAGCGGCGCCAATCCAGTCGAGGCGGGCGGGCTGCAGTTCGCCACGAAAGGCTATGTCATTGACGGCGACATGCTGACGCTCACCTCCGTAAATCCCGATAATCTTGCCGAAATCGCGGTCGGCCCGGGATCAACGGTCTCGGCGACGATCAATTCCGTTCTTGGCGGGACTGCGGGCATCAACAAGACCGGTGCGGGCGAGATCATCCTTGCCGGCGACAACATCTATTCGGGCGGAACCATGCTGACGAGCGGCGTGGTGTCCGTGTCCAGGGACGTCAACCTCGGCGCGCCCTCGGCAGGCCTTGCTTTTGCCGGCGGCGCGCTGAAGGTGACGAAGAGCTTTGAGACCGGCCGGGCCATGACCATCGACAAGCATGGAGGCACGATTGATGTCGCAAATGGCGGCGACACGCTGACCGCCTCCGGAATAATCTCCGACGAAACCGGAGAAACCGGATCACTGCAGAAAACCGGCGCGGGCACGCTCGCGCTCTCCGGCGACAACACCTATTCCGGCGGCACAGCCATTCGCGAGGGCACGGTCTCCATCGGCAAGGACCAGAACCTCGGCGCGGCGACCGGCGGCGTGCTGCTCGATGGCGGCCGGCTCTCGACCGCATCGAGCTTTGACACGGCCCGTACGTTCGAACTGACCAGCAAGGGCGGCACGATCGACATCGCGGATGGAGCCGACACGCTGACGGCGACAGGACGTTTCGTCAATGCGACCGGCCAGACCGGCGGCCTGACCAAGACCGGCAACGGCACCCTGCTGATGGTCGACGACAATACCTATACCGGTCAGACAACCATTTCCGGCGGTACGCTGCAACTTGGCAACAACGGGGCATCGGGCGCGCTTTCGGGGGATGTCGCAGTCGAAACCGGCGCTCATTTCAATGTGCTGCGCTCGACGGACTGGGCCTTCAACGGCGTCTTGTCCGGTGATGGAAGCTTCGGCCAGTTGGGTGCCGGCACGACGACCCTCACCGCCGACAGTTCGAAATTTGCCGGCGCCACCACCGTCAACAATGGCGGGCTCGCCGTCGCCGGCAAACTCGGCGGCATGACGACCGTCAGCGAAACAGGACTGTTGAGCGGCAATGGCTTGCTGGAGCGTGTCGCCGTCATCAAGGGCGGCAAGATCACAGCCGGCACGGCCAACAGTATCGACACGCTGTCGATGGACACGCTGAGTTTCACGCCGGGTTCCGGGCTTTACGCCAATGTGGTCTCGAAGAGCACGGACGAAGGCGTTGAGGCCAGATCCGACCTGCTTGAAGCCAGCGGTGCGGTTACCGTCGCGGGCGGCCAGGTCACGGTCGATGCCCAAGGTGCCTCGGTCGTCGACGGCACGACGGTGACGATCGTCTCCTCGTCCGACAGCGTGACGCGCAGTGATGGTGATGGAGACGGCACGGCGGGCTTCGATACCAATGTCGCCTCCACCTCCGCCTTTGTCGGCGCCGAGATCGGCTACACGGCCAACACCGTCTTCCTGACGCTGAAGGACCTGACCAATAACGGAACAACGCTCTGCATCCCCGGCCTCACCGCCAATCAGTGCAACACGGCCGGTGGCATCAACTCGCTCGGCCCCAACGATCCGTTGGTCAAGATCATCAAGGGCCTGCCGAAGAACCAGCTCGGCCCCTCGCTCGACCAGCTTTCCGGCGAGGGCTATTCGTCCATCGCCTCGGCCATGGTCGACGACAGCCGCTATGTGCGCGACGCCACCAACACAAGGTTGCGCCAGACCTACCGCGATCCGCAGAAATCCACCGCCTCGCTGGCGAGCAATTATGCGGCGGACGACGGCTCGGCCCCGACGCTTTTGCAGGAAGCGCCCGGCACTGGCGCCTGGATGACGGCCTACGGCTCCTGGAACGACTACAAGGCCACCGGCACCACCGCCGGAATGAAGAACAATGTCGGGGGCGTATTCATCGGCGCAGACATTCCGGTCTTCGACACGTTGCGCTTCGGTGCGGTGGCGGGCTATGGCGGCAGCAGCTACGATATCAGCGGCCGCCGCACCTCGGCCACCAGCAATGACTGGACAGTCGGCCTTTATGGCGGCGGCGACCTCGACAATTGGGGGGTCAACTTCGGCACCGCATATACCTGGCACCAGATTTCAGCCGATCGTCAGGTCGCCATTCCGGGGCTGAGCGAACAGGAGAGTGCCGACTACAATGCTGGCACCTACCAGGTCTATGGCGACGTCGACTACATGTTCGAACTCGCTTCGAATTTCAATGCCGGGCCCTTCGCCGATGCCGCCTATGTCTACCAACAGACTGACGGCTTCACCGAGCAGGGCGGCATTGCCGCACTCAGCCGCGCCGGTTCCACAATGAACACCGGCTTTACCACGCTTGGCCTTCGCACCAGCTACGATCTGGAAAGCGAAATCTTTAACGGCCAGTTGGTCGCATCGGCCGGATGGCGTCGGGGCTACGGCGATCTCGCCGGCATCGGCTCCCTCGCCTTTCCAAGCGGCACGTCTTTCGATGTCACAGGCGCGCCGATTGCCAAAGACCAGGCCGTGTTGAATGTCGGCCTTCAGACCTCGATCAATGAAAGCCTGGACATCGAGGTCAACTATATCGGCCTGTTCGCCGAGGACTACCAGAGCCAGAACGTCGTAGGGCGCCTCAATCTTCGCTTCTGACGCGTCCTTGGCAAAGAACCGGCCGACCGAAGAACACCCTTCCCCGTCATCGGGGAAGGGTTTCGTTAATCGTGTTAGGGTCATCCGAAGCTTCTGTCCGGCGGACCTGGAAACAGAATCGCCAATTATTCTTTCCCTTCCGCCCTCTTTCAGCCAGAACGCTGGCGGTTCATGCGGATGCCCCCTGAAAGCACGCTGCGCAAGTCCTTTTATCCCGTCGGCGTTCTGGCGGCCTCTCGCTCGCAGGACCGCGACTCTGCCAGTCGCCCTCCGTTGGACGTGCGGGCGATCAAGCGTGTGAGCGATGCGGCGAGAAGAGGAATTGACGGCATAGAGACGTCTTCAACGACAAGACGCCGGACGGCACCGCCCGGCGTCTTGTCGTTTCGCTTTGCGCCTTTCTTGCCGAGGGGTTGCGGGAGGCCCGTCTCCGGCCTCCCGCAACCGTATCAGAAGCGGATATTCAGGCGCGCGGTGACGTTCTGGCTCTGGTTGCCCCCGCCAAACTGACCGGTATAGTTCACGCCAACGCTCACAGTGTCGGAGAACTCGGTATCCCAGCCGATGCTCAGAACCGCCTGGTCCTCCGCGAGCGGCGTGCCCGTAACCCCGAAGGGATCGGAACCGGCGAAGGTGAACGCCGCCTTCGGATCGAGATCGCCGAAACCGTGACGCCATCCGGCAGAGGCCGAAAGCCGGTTCTGATAGCCCCCGAGGTCAAACGCCCATGCGCCCCGCAGGCCAACCGTCGTGAAGCCGGTATTCATCGTCTGGCTCTCATAGGACAGCGCCGCAAGCCCGCCCGTTTCCGAAAACGCATCGGAGTGCTGGTTGATATAGGCCGCATCGACATAGGGCTCCAGCGTGAAGCTGTCCGTCACGTCGAAGCCATAGCCGAGCCCGCCATAGACCTGGAACGTGCCCGCGTCATAGCTGCCCGAAAGGTGGTCGTTGAAGGTCGAGGCGAACACGTTGCGGTTCGTCGAAACGCTGTGCCAGGTATAGGCCGTGCCGAAATCGACGCCGAACCCGCCCCATTCGCCGCCGCCGTAAAGGCCGAACGTATAGTCGTCGCTCGTGCCCTTGGCATTGTGCGCATCCACCTTGTAGGTCGACTGGCCGAAGCCGGCCACCGCGCCGAAGCGCATCGAGCCGAAGGCCGCCGCATCCGCGCCGAGGAAGAAGCCCCCGACGGAATCGGTCATCTTCGCCGCCATGCCGCCGCCATCCATGCTCGACCAGGCCCCATAGCCCGCCGTCCAGACCCCGATGCCGCCATTATCCTCCTCGAAGGCGCCGAAGGGGGTGGCAACCGGGCTCGGTTCAGCCGCGTAATTGCTGACCGCCGAAATCCCCGCACCCGTCGAAACCCCGCCGAGCGAACCGCGTACCTGAGAGCCCGTGGCATTGCGAAGATAGCGGCTGCCCGCAACCATCGCCGCATCGCTCGAGGCATAGACATCGCCCGAAAGCTGGCCCAGAAGCCCTTCCAGCTCCTCCTTCTCGCTATTCATCACATCACCGAACAGGCCATTGCCATCGCCAAGTCCATAAACCGCCCCGAGAACATCGCAAGCACTGGGATTCAGGCCCGCACACATATCCGCGAGCAGAGCGGGAACAGCGAGAAAATTGAGAATGTTGGGATTTACTTGGTCCCTTGCGAATACGAACTGATAGCCCGATCTGCCGGTGGGAGCACTCATGCCGTCATAGGTCAGCGTCCCTGCTACGATAATGGGAAAGGCAGGCGGGTTATCGGGTACCGCTCCCGTCACCTTGGTCGACCGGCCATCCGCGCCGAGTTCAATCCTGGCTTCGCCGCTGACGACAAGCTGTGTGTATTCGCCAGTGTTGTAATCGATAAAAGCCATGAATCTGCCGTCACGCTCGATATGCAAACTCTCAGCATTTACAGGTACTGCGGGAAAAGCTCCTGCAGATTCTCCCAGGATGAGTTTTCCGCGTGAATTGACCGTGATATTTCCGAAAGAACCGTAGCCTTGGAGGGTTGCTCCATCTGCCACATTGATTGATCCAAGGAGAGTCGCGGCATGCAATGAACCCGAAGGACCTGTGACATCCAGCGTGCCGCTGTTGACGTTGGTGACCCCGGTATAGGTATTCGCGGCTGTCAGTTGGAGGCTGCCATTTGTCCCTGCATTGAAGTTGAAGGTGCCTCCGCCGCCCATGCCGATCGATGAGATCTGGCCGGCGAAACTCTGCGGGGTCGTCACGTCCCAGTCCCACGTCGCGGCCTGGCCGATGGAAATGTCGCCGGGAACGGCACTGCCCGCGGTTACCCGCAGCGTACCGGCCTCAAGAGCCGTCGCCCCCTGATAGCTATTGTCAGCGGTCAGCACCAGCGTGCCATCGCCGCTCTTGGTCAGTCCGACGCCGCCGGCGCTGGTCATGGAAACACCAATAGTCGCCGTGACCGGATTTCCCGGATTGAGTTGGTTGACACTGATCTCGGCACTGGTGGCGCCCTGCAGGGTAGTCAGGACCAGCGTGTCATTCCCATTCAGGGGCTCAAGGTCGTAGCCGTCGACCTCGAAATCCATGACGGCAACCCTGATTTGCCCGGACGTGAGCGGGGCACTGTCGACATCCACCTGGCCGCCCACGGTTTCGAAAATCGCATAGCCGCCGTTGTACCAGCGTTCTGAACTGTCGCCACCCTGGTTTGTCCAGTTGGTCATGTCGGCGACCCAGGTTCCCTGGCCGCCAGCGACGGAAGGAGGAGCGAGCGGCTGCTGATTGACACCATTCCAGTACTGGTAGGCATCCGGGCCAGCCAGAAGAACCAGCGTGCCGGAACTGTTCACGTCGCCTCTGGTTCCAACACGACGGAAGACATTGCTCTGAATTGCAACGCTCGATGCATCGATCTGACTTGGATTGCCGGTATAGCCTCCGCTGAAGTCGATCAGGGGGTAAGTGCCGGCTGGCAAAGACGGACCGCCCCTGACCGTGACCATCAGCGGGTTGGCACCGGTTATCAAGGTGTCGGTGGAAATCGGTGCAGGGGTTCCCGGCTGCGCCTCTGCCGCGCTCAGCTTCACCGCGATCGTCGCGCCGTCCATAACATTGAGAATGCCGTCGCCAGCGGCAAAATAGGAACCTGGCTCGGGTCCCTCCAGCGTTGCGCCACCGCTTACATTGATGCTACCGCCGAGATGGCCGGTTCCGGTGAGGGTGGCGCCGCGGCTGATCGTCGTCCTACCGAAAAATCCCGGACTGACGCTGTCGAACTCCAGTACACCGCTCGTGACATTGAGACGCGCCGCTCCTCCAATCGACGTCAATACATTGGCCGTGCCGAACGTGACGGTCCCGCTGGTGTTGACCACGAGGGTGGAGGCTACCGCGATCGGTCCTTGAAGCGGAGTGCCCGTAACACCGAGCTGCAGCGTGCCGGCTGAAACCGTCGTCATACCGGTATAGGTACTGGCCGCAGTCAACTCGAGCGTTCCGGGACCATCCTTTTCCAATGCGGTGCCGGCGGTTGCTTCTGCCAGAACCACGCCGATGGTCACAGGCGCCTGGTTCTCATTGACATTGATCTTCACCGCATTGCCGTCAGCGCTTGAAAGCGTGAGCGCGTCACCTGTAAGCGTATAGGGTCCGACATCAAACTCCATCCCGCCAACTTCGATTGCACCGCCCATGGCATCAACCCTGACGGCACCCTGCCGGTCCTCAAACTTGGCAATGGCGCCTGAGAGCCAGGGGCCGTTACTCTGGCCGTTCTGATCGGACCAGACCATCCCACCGGTCCGCGTCCATGTGTTGTCACCGCCAAACTGTCCTGGAGGGTTCTGATCGGGGTTCCAGTATTCGTCCCGCGGCGTGCCAACGTCCAGATAGAGGATGCTGTTGCGCGTCGCGAGTGAATAGGTCGCATTCGGGCGCAGAAAGCTGAAACTGTCGGTATTAGGGTCGGCGCCGACATAAGAAACCAGCGCGTATGATGTACTGAGCGGAAGCGCCAGATTGCCAACAGTATTGACCGTTATGACGCCGCCGGAAGCGGCTGAGAACGCCCCGGTCGTACTGAACAACGGCATCATCGTGTTCGGAGCAGCGCCGTCGAGCAGAACCACCATGGATGTGGTCGCGGCCGCGAAGGTCAGTTGCGAGCCGAGGCCGAGCGTCGTCCCATGCGTGCCCGAGATCGCTCCTGTCGCCTGCACCTCGACCGGACCGCCGAGCGATCCGCTGCCGGACAAGGTTGCTCCGTTCAGGACCGTCGTCGTTCCAAGGAAAGTCTGTGCCGATTGCGAATTGAAATTCACGATTCCAACGCCGGATATGTCAAGCGCCGCGCCTGCCACGCCGCTCAGGGTGTTGGAGAAATCAACTCCCTGCCCCGCCTGGGGCGCGTAGAGTGACAGCGTCCCGCCCGTCGAAACGTTGATACCGCCGGTGACGGATCCAGTGGCGGTTCCCGCGCCGAGTTGCAGGATGCCGGCGACAACGCTTGTTCCGCCCTGATAGTCCTTGTCGCCGGTAAAGAAGATCGTTCCGCCTCCTGTCTTCTTGACGCCGGCGGCGCCGGTCAGGTTGACGGCGATGGTCGCGCTGACCTGAGGGTCGGCATTGAGCCTTGTCAGATTGTCGGAAAAGGCCGATTCCAGCGTGATCTCGTTGGGGCTGGCGCCGAAGAGGACGTAGTCGGTAATACGGAAATCGAGACCCTGGGCCATGATAGCGCCGTTCGTGACGCTGTCGACGGTGACGGAGCCTCCCCCCTGACCGTCAAACACCGCGGTCTTGCTCTGCTGCCAGGCCACGTGGCTTGTGCCGCCGCTGTCTGTCCAGTTCTGGGCCGTTTGATCAGCAGTCCACGTGCCTCCTCCGCCGATGATGGTCGATCCTGCTGTGGTCGTGCCGTTCCACCAGACGCCCGCGCTCGTATTCACGTCATTGCCGGAGCCGACCAGGATCGCGACCCGGTTGCCGACGGACACGACGGTCGCATTGGTGGTGTTGACGTCGATGCCGGTCGAGTTCACATCGATCTTGATGTCGGAGGCTGCGCCGGTGATGACCGTATAATCGATCAGGAAATAGGGATCCTGACCGGGTGTGAGCGGGTTACCGGGAACCAGGACCACACCGGCGGCCGTCAGCGCGCTCGTCGTAAACAGGCTCGGCGCGCCCGCCGTCAGGTTGGCCGCCCTGATCGTCGAGGGACCGATCATGCCGACGGCATTCGTCAGATCAAGCGATCCGAGCGTGAAGATCGCGTCGTTGCCCGAACCGGCGAGGGTTGCGCCGCCCGAGATGGTGACC
>NZ_JACIDZ010000033.1 GCF_014196625.1 Martelella radicis | reverse complement strand
AAAATCCTAACCCTTGCAAACGCAATGCTAAGAGATCAGACCATGTACAAACCAGCCTGAACAGGTACAAAACAATACAGTTGCCAGGGCCAAATGTCGAGGACGATCCAGTTTAAGTCATTGGCATAAACGGAGTTTTGCAGCCCTGGATCCCGGATCAAGTCCGGGATGACGGACGCTGAGCGGGCTGGCTCTGTTTGTCTGCAGCAGATTTTTTCACGCTGCCGTGGCGATGATGAAGAGGCGCGGGAAGCGGAGCAGCACGCGTCCGTCGCCCATTGCCGGATAGTCCGTCGCGATGCGTTCGCGATAGGCGGCGATGAAATCCACCTGCCGGTCATCCGGAAGACAGTCGAGATAGGGCCTGAGACCTGTGCTCTTTACCCATTCGACAATGGCATCTGCATCCGCGAGCGGGTGATGATAGGTGGTCCGGAAGATATCGAGCCTGCTGCTCTTCGGATGGAGCCTGTCGTAATAGGTCTCCGCCGCCGGCAGGGGCGCGCGCCCCGGCGACTTGCCGGAAAAGAACGGCGCGAAATCGGCCAGGTGGGCCGTGTCTTCCATCGCGACATGGCTTGGTTCGTTGACATTGTCGGGCATCTGCACGGCCAGCACGCCGCCAGTCGGCAACCCGCCGAGAAGCCTTGCGAGCTGGTCCAGGTGGTCCGGCACCCACTGGAAAGTCGCATTGGAAAAGAGCAGGGCCGGTTCTCCCGGCGCCTGCCATGCGGCAAGGTCGGCCTGCTCGAACGGGATATCCGGAAGACGCGCGCGGGCCTTTTCCAGCATGTCCGTGTCGAGATCGACCCCTGAGATCGCCGCCCCGGGAAACCGCGCCTGCAGCAGCTCCGTCGAATTTCCCGGCCCGCATCCGAGATCGATGATCGGGCCCGGCGGGATTTCGGGCAGCGCGTTGATCAGGTCGCGCGCCGGGCGCGATCGCTCGTCCTCGAATTTCAGATATTGCGTTGCCGACCAGGCCATCCCGTTTTCCTCCGCATCTTGGCATAGCACCTTCCTGTGATCTTGCCCATTCGCCGGGAAAGCGCATCTGGCAGGATTTTCCGCTTGACCTTCAGCCGGGCGAAGTCTTGATTGGCGGCGTTGAATTTCCGCCGCCCGCCTTCCGGCGCAAGCTGCCGCTCCGGCCCCTTTTCCAGTGACCGATCTTGCGAGGCGCTTTGCGAAGACAGGCGGCGTTGCAAGGAGAATGAAATGGCAGTCGATACTTCCCCGTCATCGGAAACCTGGACCCATGTGGATGGCGAATGGCTTCCCGGCAATCCGCCGCTGATCGGCCCGACCTCGCATGCGATGTGGCTTGCCTCGACCGTTTTCGACGGCGCGCGTTTTTTCGAGGGCATGGCGCCGGATCTCGATGAGCACTGCAAGCGCATCAACCGCTCGGCGCGGGCGCTCGGCCTTGAGCCGACCCATACGCCCGAAGAGATCGAAGCCCTGGTCTGGGAAGGCCTGAAGCGCTTCAAGGGCGCTGAAGCCGTCTATATCAAGCCGATGTACTGGGCCGAGCACGGCCTTGCCGGCCTCGTGCCGCCCGATCCGGCGTCCACACGGTTCGCGCTCTGCCTGTTCGAGACGCCGATGCGCTCCACCGTGCCGGTGCGCCTCACGCTGTCGCCCTTCCGCCGGCCTTCGCCGGAAGTGGCGATGACCCATGCCAAGGCCGGTAGCCTCTATCCGAATTCCGGCCGGATGATGCTGGAAGCGCGGGCCCGCGGCTTCGACAACGCGCTCGCCTGCGACATGAACGGCAATGTCGCCGAGACGGCCTCCGCCAACATTTTCATGGTCAAGGACGGCATCCCGATGACGCCGGCCGACAATGGCTGCTTCCTCGCCGGCATCACCCGCCGCCGCATCCTCAAGCTCTTCCGCGAAAACGGCATTGCCGCCGAGGAGCGCACGCTGACGGTGAAGGACTTCATGGAAGCCGACGAACTGTTCATGACCGGCAACTACAACAAGGTGGTCCCCGTCACCAAGCTCGATGACCGTGACTATGATCTCGGCCCGATGGCGAAGAAGGCGATGGAACTCTACATGGACTGGGCCCGGGCCAACTGCAAATAGGTCGGCACGCCAGATCGTTGGGAAGCCCGGACCGGCACGGTGCGGGCTTTTTCGTCTCAGGCGGGCCGGCTTTCGCTCTCGCCTCGGCTGCTGCAGCAGGCCTTCTCGCAGCACGCGTCCTCGGCGGTCGGGGCCGGGGCGTTTGCCTCTGTTTCGCCCTCGCGGAACTCCCGCCATGACTGGGTCAGGATCTGGAAGGCGGAGGTGAGAAACAGGGCCGCCATGACGAAGGCGACGGCAAGGTCCGGCCAGGCCGTGTTCGAACCCCAGACGCCGAGGGCCGCGGCCATCACCGCCACATTGCCGATCGCGTCGTTGCGCGAGCAGAGCCATACGGAGCGGACATTGGCGTCGCCGTCCTTGTAGCTGACGAGCAGCAGGACCGTGGCGAGGTTGGCGGCGAGCGCCATCAGGCCGATCACGCCCATGACCGGCGCCTCCGGCACGCCGGCGGCGAAGACCCGCCACACTGTAGACCCGAACACCCAGAGGCCCATCAGCAGCAGGCTCGCGCCCTTCACGGCCGCGGCCATCGACCGGGTTCTGAGGGACGCGCCGATCACCGCCATGGAGATGCCGTAAGTCAGCGCATCGGCGAGGAAGTCGAGCGCATCTGCCTGGAGAGCCTGCGAACGCGCTGCCTGGCCCGCTGCCATCTCGACAACGAACATCGCCGCATTGAGAAAGATGACGATCTTCAGTCTTTTCTTGTAGGCCTCCGACATGCCGTCGAAAGTGGCTTGTCCGCAACATGCGCTCATTGTCCGCAACCCGTTGTAATTGTCGATGCCGGACACCATAATTGCTCCAGCGACTATAGGTTCAAGAGGTTTTCTGAAGCATGTTTTCCATCGGCGAACTTTCCCGGCGCACCGGCGTCAAGGTTCCGACCATCCGTTATTACGAGCAGAGCGGGCTGATCGTGCCGGCGGAACGGTCCGAGGGCAATCAGCGCCGCTACGGGCGAGATGAGGAAGGCCGGCTCGCCTTCATCCGCCACGCCCGCGACCTCGGCATCTCGCTCGACGCGATCCGGGAACTGCTCGAGCTTTCCGCGCATCCCGAAAGACCCTGCGACCGCGCCGATGCGATTGCACGTGAACATCTTGCCGCTGTGCGCGAGAAGATTACCCGGCTGAAACGGCTGGAGGCGGAGCTTGCGCGGATAACCGGCCATTGTGACGCCGACGCCGTCGGCGCGTGCTATGTCATCCGTTCGCTTGCCGACCACGGCCTGTGCGCGAACGAGCACGGCTGAATTTTCAATTGACAAGCCCGCCGTTTCGGCGCATCTGAATTCCATGATCAAGACCGTGACCCACAACCGCACGTATTTTTGGCTGTTCCAATAGGAGCGGCCGCGATTGATCATGTTCATCACCGGCCGCCAGGGGCGGCACGGTGTTGAAAGCGAAACGTCCCCGGCGGTACTCGAAACGAAGGCCAGGGACGACAATGACTGACGATCACGATGAAATTTCGCTGGAACGACCCGCTCTGATGACCATCAGGAAAGCGGTTGAGACTGATATTCCCCAATTGCTCGAAATGATCGGCCTTCTGGCCGCCTTTCACGGCGACGCCGTGGAGGCGAGCGCGGAAGGGCTGAAGCGCGACCTGTTCGGGCCTGCGCCCTGGGTGACGGCGCTTGTCGCCGACAGCGGTGCGCAACTATTGGGCTATGCGCTTCTGACCCCGCTCTACCGCGCCCAGCAGGGCAAGCGCGGCATGGACCTGCATCATCTCTTCGTGCGCGATGGCCATCGCAGCCATGGCGTTGGCCAGCATCTCATTGCCCGTGCCCGCGACTTCGCCAAGGCTGCCGGCTGCGCCTATCTTTCCGTCAGCGCCGCCACGGGCAACACCAAGGCGCACCAGTTCTATCAGCAGATGGAGTTTGTCGCCCGGCCGGTGACGGGCATGCGCTATCTGCAGTCGCTCGCCTGAGCGGCGGCGGCGTCACCTGGCAGGGACGGCCTTCAGATAGGCGCCGATCGCCTCGAGATCGGCGCGGGTGAGGTGCGAAACGTTCTGCTGCACCTCGACCATGGAGCCGCCGACCGTATCGTAATCGGGCGTGAACCCGGTTTCGAGATAGTCTGCGATCTGGCTTGCCGTCCAGTCGCCGATGGCCTTGGAACCCGGCGTGATGTCGGGGATCATGCCTTCGCCGTCGGGATTGGGCCCGCCGGCAAGCCAGTCGCCATATTTCAGGCCGCCGAGCGCATTGCGCGGCGTGTGGCATTCGCCGCAATGGCCCGGGCCTTCCGCGAGATACTGTCCGCGCATGACCTCGGGTGTGGCATCGGCAAGCGCGACGCGCGCCTGATCGGAGAAATAGAGCCGCTTCCAGAAGGAGAGTGCGAGCCGGATGTTGAACGGGAAGGCGATATCGTGCGGCTTGCTCGGCTCGGTGCTCTTCGGCAGCGTCATGATGTAGCCGTGCAGGTCGCGCACATCCTGGTTGGTCATGCGTACATAGGACGTATAGGGCAGCGCGGGGTAAAGGTTCTCGCCATGGCGCCCGACGCCTTTCTTCAGCGCGTTGGCGAATTCGTAAAAGGTCCAGTCGCCGATGCCATAGCCTTCGTCCGGCGAGATGTTCGGCGCGTGAAACGTGCCGAAATCGCTCTCGATCGGCAGGCCGCCGGACAGTACCAACCTCTGGTCGCCCTCAGAGCCGGGGGCGGCATGGCAGCCGGCGCAGCCGCTAGCCCAGAAGATCTTCTCTCCGTTTTGCGTATCGGCGACCGCGGCGCTTCTGAGCGCAACGGGATCAAGTTTGGGCGGCGTGAGCGCAACGATGAACGCCGCGCCCATGAACAGCGCGGCGACAACCAACACTCCGATCGTGATGCGTGGTTTCACGCTTCGGCTCCTTGAATACCCGTTTTCATTCCCGGCTCAGGGTCGCCAGGGTCAGTTCTTGACGCGATAGATCTCGTGACAAGAGCCGCAATTGGCGCCGAGCGTCTGCATCGCCTTGCCGACGGCGGCCTGATCGGCGGGCAGGTCGGCAAGAAGCGCGGTCGCATCGGCGGCGAGCTTGTCGGCGCGGGCGGTGAAGTCGTCCATGTTTTCCCAGATCGCCGGGCTTGCTTCCGTGTCGTTCCCGGTCTTGGAATCTGCCGGGAAATGCGTCGGGAAGTCCTTGGCATGGTCGGCGATCGATGACAGCGCGCCTTCCACGACGACCGGATCGTAATCCTTCTGGCCCTTGGCGATGGCGCCGAGTTGGCCCATGGCCTGGCCGATGGCCTTCATGTCATCCTGACGGAGCATTTGCGGGGCGTCCTGTGCAAGAACCGAGCCCGCGCCCAGACAGAGCGCCAGCGCGCCGGCGATCAAATGATTTTTCTTCATCGAGACCTCCTTCTCTTCTCGCCAGCAGTATATCCAGCCGCTGGCAGGAAGCCAGTAGGGTAAGCGCGCTGCGAAAGATCAAATCGGCAGGTCCGCAGATGTTAGCCATCACTATTTGTTGAAATCACGGCCAAAGGGCGTGGAAATGATGGGTGGGGCCATGGCCCGAGCCGACCGACAGCGCGTCCGATGCCGCGATCGCGCCGGCGACATAGTCCTTGGCGATGCTGACGGCTTCGGCAAGCGGGGTCCCCTTGCCGATTTCGGCGGCAATGGCGCTTGACAGCGTGCAGCCGGTGCCGTGGGTGTTTTCCGTGTCGATCCGCGCGCCTTCCAGCCATTGATGGCCTTCGGCGGTCACCAGCAGGTCCGGGCAATCCTCGCCCTCCAGATGGCCGCCCTTCATCAGCACGGCCTGGGCGCCGAGCCCGCGCAGCGCCTTGCCCTGGGCAATCATCGTCTCGCGGTCGCTCGCGACGTCTTCATCGAGAAGGGCTGCCGCTTCCGGCAAATTCGGCGTCAGGAGGGCGGCCAGCGGCAGGAGGTGCTCCTTCAGCGCTTCCACCGCGTCTTCCGGAAGGAGGCGGTGTCCGCCCTTCGCCACCATCACCGGATCGAGCACGACCGGCACCTCGACGTGATGGCGCAGGCTGTCGGCAATGGTGATGGCGATATTGGCGTTGGCGATCATGCCGATCTTGATGGCGCTGACGGAAACGTCGTCGAAGATCGCGGCGATCTGCTCGGCAACGAAGGCGGACGGCACCTGATGAACGCTGGTCACGCCCTGCGTGTTCTGCGCCGTCAGCGCCGTCAGCACCGCCATGCCGTAGGCGCCGCGGGCCGAAAATGCCTTCAGGTCGGCCTGAATGCCGGCGCCGCCCGAGGGATCGGATCCGGCGATCGAAAGAATATTCGCAATCATGTCTTTGCCTTCCCGATGGCCGAGAGCCATCGCTGCCTGTTGGTCCTTCGGGCGGGCGGGCCGCCTGAGGGTAATGTGGAAAGAGGCTGTCCGCGTTTCAAACGGCCGGTGCCGGGGCGTTTTGCGCCGGCAAGATCGCCGATCGCCGGCCTCATAGAAGCGTAACCCTGGCCTCGGCCTTCAGTTCCGCCGGGGTCGTTGCCGCGAGAGAATCGAGAAAATGCACGGCGAAGGAGCCGGGGCCTTCCGCCATCTGATGGGCCTTGCCGCCGGCGACGGCGTAAAGCGCGAAGGCGGCAAGCGTCGCGGAAAAGGGATCGGCCGGGCGCGCGCCGACAAAGCCCCCGACAAGGCACGTAAGCGCGCAGCCGAGCGCGGTGACCTTCGGCATCAGGGGCGAGCCGCCGGCAACCCGCGCTGAGCGGCGGCCGTCGGTGACGAAATCGGTTTTCCCGGTGACCGCCACCACCATCTTGCTCTCTGCGGCAAGGCGGCGCGCGGTCTCTTCCGCGGCCTCAACGGCATCGCCGGCATCCACGCCCTTGCCGCTTGCCGGGCCGTCGGAGAAGGCGAGGATTTCGGAGGCGTTGCCGCGCAGAACGGTCGGGCCGAGATCGAGGATATCGCGCGCGGCTTGTCTGCGAAAGCCGGTGGCGAAATGGGCAACGGGATCGAACACCCAGGGTTTGCCGCCGTCCCTTGCGCCGGCTATGGCCGCCTTCATGCTTGCAAGTCTCTCGGATGTGAGCGTGCCGATATTGATCGTCAAGGCATCGGCGAGCCCGGCAAATTCGCCCGCTTCTTCCTCTGCCAGAACCATCGCCGGAGAGGCGCCGGCCGCAAGCAGGACATTGGCGGCGATGTTCATCGCCACATGATTGGTGATGCAGTGCACCAGCGGCGCTTTCTCGCGCATTTCGCTCAGCAGAATGTCGGCGTCCGCCATGCCGGTTTCCCTTTTCGTGTTTCCGCGGGAAAGCCGGACGGGCCAGAGAGGAGAAGGCCCGAGTGACTCCCTCCGCCGGTATGATCCGGATCAGGTTCCAAGGGTGCTTCTCAGCCCGCTTCGGCGAGCGCCCCTGTCGCTCTTGTGACAGCCGGTATAACAGAAAAAATCCGCCCGGTAAGGGGCGGATTTGCAATTGCGCTGGATCTGTGAGTTTCCGCTTACTTCATCGTCGGCATGGAGAATTCGGCGCCCGAGCGAATGCCCTTGGGCCAGCGGCTGGTGATCGTCTTCATGCGGGTATAGAAGCGCACGCCTTCCGGCCCGTGCATGTGATGGTCGCCGAAGAGCGAGGCCTTCCAGCCGCCGAAGGAATGAAATGCCATCGGGACCGGGATCGGCACGTTTATGCCGACCATGCCGACCTTGATCTTGTGGGCGAATTCGCGGGCGGCATCGCCGTCGCGGGTGAAGATCGCCGTGCCGTTGCCGTATTCGTGGTCGTTGATCCACTGGGCCGCCTCGTCATAGCTTGCTGCGCGGGCAACCGAGAGGACCGGTCCGAAGATCTCTTCCTTGTAGATCTTCATGTCGGTCGTGACCTTGTCAAAGAGCGTCGCGCCGACGAAATAGCCATCCTCATAGCCCTGCAGCTTCAGCCCGCGACCGTCGACAACCAGGTCGGCGCCTTCCTCGACGCCCGAATCGATCAGGCCGAGGATCTTGTCGCGCGCGGCCGCCGTCACCACCGGTCCCATATCGGCGTCCGGATCGGTGCCGGGGCCGACCTTAAGCGCGGCGATGCGAGGCTTCAGCTTGTCGATCAGCCGGTCGGCCGTCTCGTCACCGACGGGAACGGCAACCGAGATCGCCATGCAGCGCTCGCCGGCCGAGCCATAGGCCGCGCCCATCAGCGCGTCGGCGGCCTGGTCCATGTCGGCGTCGGGCATCACGATCATGTGGTTCTTCGCGCCGCCGAGCGCCTGGCAGCGCTTGCCGCTCGCCGTCGCGGTCGTGTAGATATAGCGCGCGATCGGGGTCGAGCCGACGAAGCTCACGGCCTGAATATCCGGATCGGCGAGGATCGCGTCAACGGCTTCCTTGTCGCCCTGGACGACGTTGAACACGCCATCGGGAAGACCCGCCTCCTTCAGCCACTCGGCAATCAGCAGGGCGGCGGAGGGGTCGCGTTCGGACGGCTTCAGGATGAAGCAGTTGCCGCAGGCAAGCGCCACGGGGAACATCCACATCGGCACCATGGCCGGGAAGTTGAATGGCGTGATACCGGCGACGACGCCGAGCGGCTGACGCATCGACCAACTGTCGACGGCGGTACCGACATTCTCGGTGAACTCGCCCTTCAGAAGCTGCGGGGCGGCGGTGGCGAACTCGACCACTTCCATGCCGCGCTGGATCTCGCCCAGCGCATCGGAATGGACCTTGCCGTGTTCGGCGGTGATCACCTTCGCCAGTTCATCGGTCCGGTCTTCCAAAATGCCGAGGAACTTGTTGAGGATGCGGGCGCGCCGCAGCGGCGTCGTTTCCGCCCAGGCCGGGAAGGCGGCCGTTGCCGCTTCGACGGCGGCGCGGACATCGGCGCCATTGGCAAGCGACAGTTCGCCGCTCTGTTCGCCGGTTGCCGGATTGTAGGTCGGGACCGTGCGGCTTCCGGAGCCTGCCACGATCGTGCCGTTGATGAAGTGCTGGATGGATTTCATGGTGGTTCCTCCGAAGTCTATCTACATCATGGTTCTCGTTTGTCGCCATCATGCCTATTAATTTCTGCAAATAAACAGGATAGTATACAAATCCGTTGTGCGGAAATTATAGGACGTCGATGGACTGGGATCATTTGCGCGTTTTTCTGGCGGTCGCCCGCCATGGCCAGTTCCTCGCGGCCGCCCGGGCGCTGGCGCTCAACCACGCCACGGTTTCGCGGCGCATCAATGCGCTGGAGGAGGCGCTCGGCGAGCCGTTGTTCGAGCGCACGCCCGCCGGTTCGGCGCTGACGGAAGCGGGCGAGCGGCTGCTTGCGGTCGCCGAGCGGGTCGAAACGGAAATTCTCGGGATCGCGGAGGATACGCGGGCGCGCGGCGCACGCCTTGCCGGCACCGTCCGCGTCGGCGCGCCGGATGGCCTCGGCACCTATTTCCTGGCGGGCGAACTCGGCCGCCTGCAGGAGGAACACCCCGCCCTTGTCGTCGAACTCGTGCCGCTGCCGCGCACCTTCTCGCTGTCGAAGCGCGAGGCGGACCTTGCGATCACGCTCGATCCGCCGGAGGAGGGGAGGCTGGTCGTCTCCAAGCTGACCGACTATACGCTCGGCGTCTATGCCGCGCGGTCTTATCTGGAGCGGTTCGGGACGCCGGATGACGAGCACGCGCTTGCCGGTCATGTCGCGGTGACGGGGGTGGAGGACTACGCCTATGCCTCCTCGCTGAACTACGCCAATCATCTCGGCCGGTCCGCCGGGCGGCTGTTTCGCTGCGCCGGCGTTGCCGGCCAGGTCGAGGCTGTGCGCGCGGGCATCGGCATCGGCATCCTGCATGATTTCGTCGTGCGAGACAGTCCGGAGCTTGTCAGCATTCTGCCGGATATCAGTTTCCGGCGCTCCTATTATCTGCTGTCGCACCCCGATACGGGCAATCTGGCGCGCATCGCACTGGTGCGCGCCTTTCTCACCCGGCGGTTCCGGGAAGAGAGGGGCAGGTTCATTGCCGATGGAGGGTAGCTTCCTCAGCTCGGCAGGCCGAAATCCTTTTCCAGCCTTTCCCAGGTCTGGTCCATGGCAAAGGGGCCGGTCATCGGAATATTGAGATGGCCGTAGATCGGGGAAAGCTGCCATTCGGCCGTTTCCTCGTCCACGCCGGCCAGTTGCTGCAGATACATGACCGAGGCGAGCCCAGTGCGATCGGCTCCCGCCTTGCAATGGATCAGAAGCGGCTTTTCCGCATCCCGCATCAGCGAAAGCAGTTCCAGGCTGCGGTCGAGCGGCAGTTCCCGGCTGTCGGACATGCCGAAATCGATATGGGTGATCCCGAGCGCCTCGCTTGCGGCGACCTCCTGGTCGTACCAGTCCCGGCCCGGATGCGCGCCGCGCAGATTGATCACCGTCTTGATGCCGTGGCGTTTGGCGTAGCCGGCCAGATCATCGGCGCTGGGCTGCGCGGAACGATAGAGCGTGCCCGCATGGACCTCATGGAAATTGCCGGTGAGCTGCAGGCCTCCGAGATAAACCCCTCCGCACAGCACCAGAGTGCCAAATGTCCAGGCAAAGCGCCTCAACACCTTCCTTACGCCCATCTTCTCTTGCTCCCGCTCGTTCCGGCCGGTCCATCAACATCGCTTTTTCGGCGAAACTAAGTCGAATATGACAGCCCAAGGCGTCTGTGTCTGGTGCGGCACGGTCACATATGGGGGAATATGACAGAAATCGGGCAATTTATGTTGACAATAAAACTCATGTTTTATAGCGGATAGTCACGAAAAGCCGGCGTCCTGCCGGCCCAGAATGCCCAGCCAGCCAGTTCGTTCCGGGATTTGTCCCGGCGTCAGCCAGCCAGGTTCTGAAGAGAACAAGAGGATTGGGTGATGCGTATGGGAATTCCCCGCACGGTATTGCTGGCGTCGTGCACCGCACTGGCGTCGGCTGTTCTGACACATGCTGCGATCGCGCAGGATGCCGCGACCGATGATGCGACGACGGTGCTGGCGCCGGTCAACGTGACGACGACCGGCGGCAAGGACGGCATTGCGGACACGCCGCTTGCCACGGAAACGACGCGCGACGCGCTCGACGCCAATATCGTCTCCGATTTCGGCGATTTCACCCGCGTGCTTGAGCCGGGCGTCACCTTCGTCGGCGATGATTCGGGCTCGGTCAACATTCGCGGCATGCAGGGGCCGCGCGTCTCGACCGTCATAGACGGCATCCAGCTTCCCTATCTCGATGACGCCGCGCGCGGCGATGCCGTCGGCAATATGGACAGTTTCAGCTTCGATTCGATCGCGACGATCGACATCGTCCGCGGCTCGGACTCCTCGCGCTCCGGCAGCGGTTCGCTGGGCGGCACGGTGGTGCTGCGCACGCTGGAGCCGGAAGATCTGATCGACCCGGAAAAGGGCTGGGGCGGACGCACCGGGCTGATGTATGACAGCACGAACCAGAGCATCAACGCGCAGGGCGCCTTCGCCATTCGCTCCGGCAACACCTCCATGCTGTTCCAGGGCGACCTCGGCTCCGGCAGCGAGACGGAGAACCAGGGCACGGTCGGCGGCTATGGCGCGACCCGCAGCGAGCCCAATCCGGCAAGCTTTGACGAGAACAACCTCCTGTTCAAGCTGCGCCAGCAGTTCATGGGCGGCCACACGCTCGGCCTCACGCTGGAGCGCTATGATCGGGACAAGGATGTCGAACTCCTGACCGAGCAGGGAGACACCTATGCGCAAGACGACTGGAACGGCAGCGAGATCAAGCATCGCGACCGCGTCTCAATCGACTATAATTACGAGGCGATCGCCACCGACGGCCTGTTCGATAGCGCCTTCAGCACCTTCTACTGGCTGAAGAGCGAGCGCGAGAGCGGCACCAGCGGCACCCGTCTGCCGGGCGCACGTCCGACGCCGCCTTACGGTCCCTATTCGCGGACATCGAAGACCGATGACGAGCGTTACGGCTGGTCGGGCTGGGCGGCCAAGGGCATCGAGACCGGTTCGCTCTACCATAATTTCACCATCGGCGGCGACTTCTACTATTCGCAGACGAGCCAGTATTCGAGCGGCGAGGACAATTGCGGTCCCGGACCCTATTCGCCCTACAGCTCCTGCAACTTCCTCCACACCAATCAGGCGGATACGCCGGATGTGGACGGCTATGTCCTCGGTCTCTATGCCCATGACGAGATCATCTTCGGCGACAGCGGCTTCGCGCTGACCCCCGGCGTGCGCTTCGACTGGTACCAGTATGACCCGAAGGAAACCGAGGCCTACACCAACAACCCGAACTACAGCGGCCTGCCGGACGGCCAGAGCGACTGGCAGATCTCGCCGAAGATCCTCGCCACCTACGACCTGACCGACTTCACCCAGCTTTACGGTCAGTTCTCCACTGCCTTCCGCGCGCCGACGCCTGGCGAGCTCTATGTCGATTACGGCGGTCCGGGCACTTATCTTCGCATCGGTAATCCCGACCTCAAGCCCGAAACGAGCTGGGGCTTCGAGCTTGGCGCCAATTTCGGTGACGATGACAATGGCGGCCGGATCTCGGCCTTCTACAGTCGCTACAAGGACTTCATCGACACCCAGTCGGTCGAGCCCGGCGATGTCGGCATCGCGCCCGGCCTCTATCCCTTCGGCATCACCCAGACCGTCAACATCGACAATGTCGAAATTGCCGGCGTCGAGGCAAGCGTCCAGCAGTCGTTCATCAACAACTGGGATGTCCATGCCTCGCTCGCCTTTGCCCGCGGCTTCAACATGGACACCAACAAGATCCTGGGTTCCGTGGCACCGCTCAAGGCCGTCATCGGCGGCGGCTATAATGACGAGACCTGGGGCGTGAACTCGAACTGGATCCTCTCCGCCAAGGTGCCGGACGGCTCGCTCGCAGACTTCAAGGCGCCGGGCTACGGCATTGTCGACGTCACCGCCTGGTGGGCGCCGGAACGCTTCGAGGGCATGACGCTGCAGGCCGGCGTCTACAACCTGTTCGACCAGACCTATTACGACGCCCTGGAATTGCAGGACGCGACGATGGACCAGCCGCAGACCTTCTATTCGGAGCCCGGCCGGACCTTCAAGATCTCGCTGACGCAGACGTTCTGAGGTTGAGCGACGTACGAGAAAACGAGGCCGGGCGCGAAAGCGCCCGGCCTCAAACTGCTGACAAAGCCCGTTGAAGAAGCAAAGAGCCTGCTCCCATTCTCCGTCACCCCGGCCTTGAGCCGGGGTCCAGGGCCATAAAAAAACATTTTGTAACAGCGCCTTAATCGCGGTCGTTCTCGCTATTCGGCTCTGGCAACTGTATTGTTTTGTACCTGTTCAGGCTGGTTTGTACATGGTCTGATCTCTTAGCATTGCGTTTGCAAGGGTTAGGATTTTTCGTGCGA
>NZ_JACIDZ010000032.1 GCF_014196625.1 Martelella radicis | reverse complement strand
GGAACTTGACCACAACCGCAGATCCGAAACATACCTAGCAGGCGGGTCAATTCTAGGTGGAAACGCCGGGTCAGTTCTCAGTGGCAATCAACAAATTTCCGTTTTCAGCAGTTGCTGGATTTCAGTCAGGATGCGCGGACGATAGATCTCGCTCACGACGTTGATCCATCCGGAAAGCTCGCTTGCCGGGACCACCGCATCCGGAAAGCGATGGCGGAGACGGTTGTGCAGTCGCTTTTCCGTTTTCTGTGCGGCGTGGCCAGTCGGCATTGGATAGAGTTTCAGCAAAGACGCTTTTACCCCTTTTGACAGGCCGAACTGGAAGCCGACACGCGATTGTGGATTCCGGCTGTAGCCCAGCTTGAGGTACTCACCCCGGTTTGGAACCGTGAAACGAATGAGGTAGAGATTGCTGGGCGCAGACGACCAGCATTCGCCGCATCGCTCGCAGCCGAACCGTGCGCTGGACATATTGGCAATAGCAATTCTCTGTTGGTGACCGCAGCCAGTGGAGTGGCGATAGAACCGATAGCTCGGATCGTTTTCCGGATCGGGACCGACCAACGTCCAACCTCGTTTGTGCGCCTCGGACTGGAGTTTCTCGAAATAGCATTCCGGGCAGCGGTATCCCGGACGACCATCAACCAGTCCGTTGCGGGAGAGTTTTTCGATGCGGCCGAATTGTCGACGAACCGTGTGGCCGCATGGGAGCAGGTATTGAGCATAATGGCGGTCGTGCTCGTCGCGCTTCAGAAAGCGATAGCCGCAGTTTTCAGCGTTTTCGCGGCCTCTTGTCTCCTGGCAGGCTGCGCACAAAGGCGTGGCAGTCCTGAGCACGAAGACTTTCTGCACGGTGTGTCTGCTGCATTTCTTGCATTCCAGTACGACGTGGTACCGGTCACGGACACGCCCGACCACACGAAATCCTTTGCTCTCGGCAATATCTTTCCATTGCGGTGGGATAGGTCTGGGGTATGGTGTCCAGGCGCTTTGCGGAATGTGTCGGGAGCGACGTGGGACGTGCAGGCGAGCCGGCTTTTTGGGCAACCGGTCTGGATTCTTCTGGGACATGACTTGTCCTCCTCGCATAGGGAATCGGAAAGGTTCTCGCGCTGCCAATCGGCTGGCGAGACGTGTGTGGTCGCATCCGGAGTATCCGGATTGCGCGGTCATGGTTTAGAGGAGGGGACGGCGGATCTCGCGACAGTCCAGTACGAATGAGCTCGCGCGAGTGCGAAAGTGCCGTGGGCCTTCAGGTGATTGTCTCAGTCAGTCAAAGAATGAGATCGCTCAGTGCATGGCTTGTGCAAGGGTATCGGGATCATCCAACATGATGTGCTCATCAGGATGAAGCGAATAGATGTCGAGGGACATCAACTCACTGAGCAAAACACGGCTTCGCATCAACAGCCGACCAGTTTCGCATGTCGTCCGGCCGCCGTAGGAATTCGTCAGAGATCCGGAAATCATTTTTGCTCTCGATCGAGCTTTGGCCGCCTGTTCGTTGGTTTCTGCGCTCATGATTGCATGGAACAGATACGTGATCTTCTGAAGTGCTGCATCGTCAGGGTGTACTGGGGGCAGCCGGACGAGCACGCAGATGCTGCCAGTCAGGTCCGAGAGCGCATTCTCGGCATCGCGAAGCCAACGGGCGAACGCAATGTCAAAAATATCGACCCCCTCAATCTCTCGCTCGCGCTCGATGAGCTGGTCCATTTGGGACAGCATATGCGAGAAAAGAGACTGGATAGGGGATGAAGCGTGGGCATACGCATCTTCATGCACACGCGCCAGCGTGATAGATACTGGGTCAGCCATGTCGACCTCCTGATAAGGTTAGGCTTGGTTAGGGCGTGGCAGAGCGGCAACTCTTGCCATCGCCCGTCTAATGTGTCACTTAGATATCCTGACGTCAATATCAGGTTGAGGAATTTCTTCATGGCACCACCAAAAAAATATCATGAACCCGTAACGCTGCGGCTTCCGAAAGATTTGCTGGAAAAGATTGACCAGGTTCGAAGACAGCAGCCGGAGATTCCCTCTCGCCAGGATGTCATACGTCAGATACTGGACGACTATTTCGAGAAGAACGGCTGAAAGGGTTTCGGTGGTTCTTGGTTCCGGATTACAGCACGCGGATCCGGGAAAATGTTTTGTTTTCCGGTTTCCTCAGCGATACTCGGCTATGCAAAAGCGCACCGGTCCGGATTGTTTCTGTGGAACCCGGAACGGTGTTGGCTCTCGCTTCCGCGTTGTTGCTCTGTTTGGCGGCAGCCCGGATTTTTCACATCCGAGTTTAGTTTCCTTCGGTGAGAAACCGGAATAGCGAAATTGCTGTGCTCTCGTCCAGCGATGACGCCAGCCGGATGACGTTGCGTCCATGCCTGAAACTCACGCGATAGTTCACTGCCGAGCCAATTCTGGTGCCGAGATTTGCCATGGCAATTGATGCCGATGCGCCGGCGCCACCGGTGAGCGCGGCTGTGATTCCGACCGGACCCGTGCCGCCAATGATCAGTCCCGTGTGGATGCCGCCCGATGCAAGTGGCCGGCCTTTCGCGTGGCCGTTATCGACAAACACCTCGCTGATGTCGCTGTAGGCGTAGCGCTTCCCATCGCATTCCAAACCGCCTTCTGTGAGACGAAACCCGAAAGGCGGGCTCTTGAGCCGGTGAACAGCATATACCAGCGCCGCATTGATCGCCAAAGCGGCAGGAATATAGAGATCGGCCGGAAGAAAGCTGAGTGGGCCGTTATTGATCAGGAATGTGAACAAAAACGACGAAGGCAGAAGCATGACCAGGAAAAGGACGATGAGGCCGGACAATTTCAAGCCAACGCCTTTTCCGGAAACGATCACCGACCCATCCCGAGCGGCTTCAACTTCAAATCCGAGATCCAGTTTCGCTGTTTGTGAGACTGACATGAGACAATAGACCTCCGTGCGCCTGCGTGACAGGCGGTATGCAGCATTCGGCGAGGCCGATGCGGATGTGGGCGAAAGGAGCGGCGAACGACTTCACCGCGACAGAGAGATGCGACCTGATTTATTGCTTGCGGGCTTGCGCGTCCGCGCGATCAGGTCGTGCTTCAAAGACCATGCCGCTCAAAGACAGGTGGAAGGGCTTCTCGCGGGGAACCAAAGACTTCCGACGTGCCGTTATGGCTTCGGACGACGATCAGGTGCCCGTCCTCCTTGCCAATCGCGACTGTCGCAAAATCATCGCTGCAATCATGCGGCCGGCAACCACCGTGAACAAACCACGCACCACGATCCTCGAAAGAACCGGAGCTGACAGCCGTCGCGCGCTGGATCGCCTTCAGATCCGCGTCGTTGAGAGTTTCCTCGATAGCCGGCAGAAACCGGAGATCCTCAAGGAGCTCATATGCCGTGAGCCCTTCTAAATCAGAAGACATGATGCGCTTTCCGGAAAGGGAGCGAACCGCAGCTGCGTGTTCGACATGAAGTTGCCGTGGCGCAAGCGTGAAGATCAATGGCGTCCTTCCCGGCGCGCCGTCGACGGCATAGAGCATGACCTCGAAGTTCGGCGTGCCTTCCAGATAGTGATCGGTGGGACGGAGGTAGAGCGGTTTGCCGCCCATATCTTCCCCGAGGATATAGCGCGCGGCTGGCGCGTACTGTCCCGAGAAATGCGATCCCGATGTCTTACCTGCAAGCCAGTCACGGTCATAGGCGACCGTGAGGTCGGAGCGAAGGAAGGCGTCAACATCGTCGTCCAGCACCGTTTCGAGTGCGCGGCCATGATCGGTTTCCTTGAGGTCGAGAACACCTTCGGCCTTCGTCAGGATCCAGTCGCCCTGCTGCTTCTCGAAGATCAGGATGCCACAGGCATCGGCCAGATGAGGTGTGTCGCAGTCGAGGCCGCGACCGGTGGCGTTCGTGTCAATGCGTCCCAACTCGGACGTGGCAAAGGCAGTAAAGCCTTGCTTCGCGAAAATTTGGCTGACCATGTCTCCACTGTTGCCGAAGCCGACACGAAAGCGGGAGGCGTCGGAGAGGTCTTCTTCCTGGATATTTCCTTCGACCATCCGGAATTTGCCGTCATCATAGCGTCTGGTTTCGCTGGCGGCATAGCCGTAGCTGAGTTGGAGTGCGTCGCGTACCAAAGGCCAGGGCGAACCGATCGGCGGCAAGCCGGCAAGCTGCAGGATTTTAGCTTGCGTGGTTTGCACGAGCGCTTCGACCTGGTCACCATCAAGACCTTGCGTATCCGGAACGCTCTCTATGCTAGCGATTACCGTATCGTCGCCGTCGACATAATCAAAACGATACAGCGTCGCGAGCATACCTCTGCGATGGCCCGGATCCATTCGGAAGTCGCCGGCCAGAAGAAGTCCGGATGGCAAACTTGATGAAGCCCGTTCTTTCTGCCGGATTTCCCGTCCTTCTTCGGGTGTGGCCGGCAGAACGGCATAGTCGGAAGCATTAGAGAAACGAAGCCCGCTTCCAACGTCCAGATAGATACCCGGCTCGAAGAGATTGATCGGGAAACCGCCTCTCTCGGCATCATAGTCATCGAGACGAATGGCGGCGCGGAACAGCACCTGCGCGTCCGATCCGAAATCGGTTTTAATCCGTTTCAGCTTCAGCACCTGTTCCGCAAGGACATCGCCTTTATCGAACTCGTCAGCCTGACGGTATTCCGGCGTCCGGCGTGCGATCTGTTCATAATCTGGCGTTTCGTCCGCAAACACCTGCGAGAGATTTCGCCAGAACTGGTTATCTGGAAACTCAATAACCTCAGGGTGCGCAGGCCCTGCGGTTAAGCACAGGAGAACTGCAATGATGATCTGTTTCGTCTTCATGGGCTGCCCTCACAATTTGCGCAGACGTCTTTCACAGTTGGCTCTTCCAGGCCCTTCGGTTCCGCTTTTGGCGGGGCGCGAGGTGTAACGAGAGTCTTAGGAGGGAAGAGAACATTGTTTCCTGCGATGATTCTGGGTTTGCTATTATGGCGAAATTGCCGTCATATGATGAGTATACTCCGTGGAAATATACTCATCAAGTCTCGAATGTCCAGATCATGGACATCAGGGAGCTCTTTGCGAAAAACCTAAGGCGAGCCCGAAAGGAAAAGGGGCTGTCGCAGGAGGAGCTTGCGCACCTTGCGGAAGTCGACCGAACCTATGTCGGCGCGCTGGAGCGTCGTCGCTATAGCGTCTCTATTGATGTGCTGGACCGTCTCGCAACCGTGCTTGGGGTTCAGGCTTGGCAATTGCTCCAGCCGGCTAAATCGGCCGAAGACGACAATTGCCATTGAACACCCTTACATAAGCGTGCTCGTCCGGGCAGTGCGAAACGTTCGGGATGACGTGTTCAGGGGGAGCGTCAGTGTGGTTGCCTGATGTTCGTCTCGACTTGGGCAATCCGCCGGAATGTGGCTGTTGCGATACGAGCGCGAATTCTCGCGTTCACGCTCAAATTCTCCACGACAACAGGATCTGAAATCCACCCGGTATGCCACCTGCTCTGGCAGACAATCTACGCCGCCTGTGACCATTCCGGATTTCCGAAAGCGTCATAATAGAGGTATTGAGCGCTTTACTCCTTATTATAACGCTTGAAAAAGTCCATCCTCGACAGAAAACCCCTATTATCGCGCTTTATGCTGTACCGGGCGTTCCACTCAATTTTAACTCGAAAAGCTTGGTCTGGAGTTGGCTAAACGTGTCATAATTGGCCGAACACATCGGCCTGAAACAATTGCCCAAGTCCACCGAACCGCATCTCTACCAAGGTCGCTGCAGACAGTCGGCAGCAACGCTCGCGTGCTCTAGTTTCTAAGGAGTGGACATGCAGGGGGGCGGTTTGCGCCGCTGCCAGGCTTGCTACATGACCTGAGACCCGACTTCCCTCCATTTTTCGGGAGAGTCTTGGGTTTTGTGCAGTGCACCCATTTATTGGATCGCCGGATGTTGGATTTTTCCGGCTCTGATCACGATGGCGGGCTGGCGGCGCCACCGGGATTATGCAACGCGATCGGGACGTTGTATCCGATCGCCGAATGAGGGCGGTCCTCATTGTAGTGTCTACGCCAATCCTCCAACTTTTCGCGCGCATCTGCAAGGGTTATGAACCAGTTCGCGTTCAGGCATTCCGAACGCAGCTTGCTGTTAAAGGCTTCGATGAAGCCGTTGTCGGTCGGTTTGCCAGGCCGCGAGAAGTCTAGCGTAACCTTGTTCACATAGGCCCAGAGATCGAGGTCACGGGAGATAAATTCGCTGCCATTATCCACCCGTATCGTCTTCGGGTAGCCGCCTTTCTGGCAGATCCGCTCAAGGGTTTGCACCACATCCTCACCGCGATAGGTAAAGCGCGGGTCGGTGGCCGGGCTGAAGCGGGAATGGATATCCACGATGGTCAGGATTCGCAGCTTCTTGCCTGCCGCGAGCTGATCATGAACGAAGTCCATCGCCCAGATATCGTTCGGCCCTACGGCCTCCTGGCGATCCTCGCGCAGCTTTGCCTTCACCCGGCGTTTCGGGTGCTTGTTCCTGAGCTGCAGCCCTAACGCCTTGTAAATCCTGCGGGTCTTCTTGATATTCACCGTCCAGCCTTCTCGTCGAAGGAGCACGTGAACACGCCGATAGCCAAACCGGACGCGTGTCTCGCATATCTCCTTGATCCGTCTTTCAAGAGCGGCCTGACCGATGCGGCGGGACTTGTAATGGTAGGTCGAGGTGTCGAACGGCAGAATCTCGTTGAGCGAAACCGTATCGGGCGCGACCTCGCCGAAGGATGCCACGATCGGATGCGGTTCGGCCGTTGCGGTGATCGGATGTTCGAAATTGGCCTGCGCATAGAGCTTCTGGGCTTCGTCAGAAACCAGATATTCCACAAGTGCTACAGCTTCCTCGCGGTTCGGGGAATGGGCGGCAACGCCAGCGCAACATTTATTTGGTCAACAAAATCAACAGTTCGTTTTTTCGATGAACGTTTTCGGCTTCTACCTTCCGGATTTTAGCACGCACCGGTGATCAGGCTCGGAAACTTATATGGTTTCACTTTTGCGTGACCGACCATGTTCCGTGAAGGTCACTGCAGCGCCATCTGATGCGCCGGCCTTCCGAATGTGTGCAACATCACCCAAATGCCGCCTGGATCGACAAATCAGACGAGCCATGTCCTCCTGATAGTCAAACCGCATTCTGTCCATAATTATTCGATGACGGATAACATGCCTTCTCAGCTCCCTCGGGCGGCGAGGCTCAGGATGCCCTTGCGCCGCCTTGGGAGTGTTTTGGGCCGATGCCGAAGCGCGAACGCAGGGGCATCGGGAAGAAACGTCGATCAGAAGGTATGTTCGTACTCGGCGACCTGCAGGTCCTTCAGCGCATCCTTGTCCAGTTCCGCGCCTGTTCCAGGCTTGTTCGGAATGGTGACCTGACCGGTTTCGTTGACGTCGAAAATACGGTTATCCTTCAGATAGGCCGCCGCGTGATAGGAGCGGGGGCCGCCTTCATGCTTGAGAACGGGAAACTCGATCCAGCCGCCGGAAATCGCCGAGGCAATGACTTGAAGCGTGCCAGCGAATTTGACGCCGCTGCCGAAAGCATGCGGGATGAACCGCTTGTGGTTGGCATCACACAGCACGCTCACGCGTTTGGAGTGGCTGATGCCGCCGCAGTAGTCCAGACGCGGCTGATAGATTTCAAGCGCGTCCTTTTCGAGATATTCGGTCATGCGATAGACGCTGGTTTCGCTCTGGAAGCCGCTGATCGGGGTCCTGAAGTCGCGGTTGAGCCGGGCCAGACCGGCAACATTGGTCACTGGCAGAGGTTCTTCGAGCCAGAAGATGTCGCACTCGTCGCAGACAGCGGCGATTTTGTCGGCATCCATGGTGTTCTGGTAATAGCCATTGGCGTCCACGGCGATCTTCAGCTTGCCGTCAACGGCTGATGTCGTTTCCCGGATCAGTCGGATATCCTCATCGATGCCGCGTCCGATCGAGAGCTTCGCTGCCTTGAAACCGAGTTCGACGTAATATTTGACGTCGTCGACATGCTCCTCGATCGATTTCTTCAGCGCGCTGCAGGCATAGGCATTGACTTGCTCGCGGACGCGCCCGCCCAGCATGTCAGCAACCGAATGGCCGTAGCGCTTGCCCTTCAGGTCCCAGAGCGCCTGGTCGATGGCGCTCATCGGGCCGATGAAGCCCATTGTCCGGCCGTAAAGCCACATGCGGTGGCTGATCGCCTCGATATCGTCAACGTCATAGCCTTCCAGAAGAGGCGCATAGAGCAACAGAATTCCCTTTGCCATCACCTCTTCCTGTTCGGGGCCGCGGGACATCGTGGATTCGCCGATGCCCACCGTTCCGTCCTCTGCGGTGATCTCGACGATCGTGGAGGCAAGGTCGACATGCCATGACAATCCGCCAAGCTCTGCGCGGGGCAGAGGGTTTTTCACAACACGGGTTCTGATGGACTTGATTTTCATAACTGGAACCTCCGTAGTCTTATTTTGGGTCAAGCGGCAATACGCGGACATCGTCGGCTCCGAAGGTCATCGTGACCTCGGTGCCCGATGCGAGCAGTTTTTTCGGATTGGTCTGAGCTCGCCAGGTCAGGTCGGTGCCGGGCGAGGTGATAAAATAGTCAACGACATTGCCGCCGAAAGAGACCCGGTCGATCACACCGCGCACGCTATTGAGGTCTCCGGATGCCTCGAGGGCATCTCCGGGGGAGACGGTGATGCTCTCGGGGCGGATCATCGCCTGGCACCGTTTACCATCGAGATCGGGCGCGTGGTCGCAGACGATTGAGATGCCGTCGGCGATCTGCAGTCTCAGCCGATCGCCGGCGCAGCTCTCGGCAAGGGCAGGGAGGATGTTGGCCAAGCCGACGAAGCCGGCGACAAAGCCGTTTTTCGGACGGTGATAGATTTCCTCCGGCGTACCGATCTGCTGAATGATCCCGCCGTTCATCACCGCCACCCTGTCGGACATGGTGAGCGCCTCTTCCTGGCTGTGGGTGACGAAAATCGTGGTAATCCCGACCCGCTGCTGGATCGCGCGGATTTCAAAGCGCATCGTCTCGCGCAATTTCGCATCCAGATTGCTGAGCGGCTCGTCCAGCAGCAAGATGGCCGGTTCGGGCGCAAGCGCGCGCGCCAGCGAAACGCGCTGCTGCTGGCCGCCGCTCAGCATTGTCGCCGAGCGAGTTTCGAAGCCGTCAAGCCCGACGAGCGCCAGCGTCTTGCGGACCTGGCTTTCGATTTCGGCCTTGGGCCTTCCCGCCATTTTCAGCGGGAAGGCGACGTTGTCGAAGACCGTCATGTGAGGCCAGACGGCATAGCTCTGGAATACCATGCCGATGTTCCGCTTTTCCGGAGGCAGTCCACCGCCGGCGCTCGACACCAGGTCTCCGTCAATGCGGATCTCTCCATCCGTCGGATTGTCGAGCCCGGCGACCAGGCGGATGGTCGTGCTTTTGCCGCATCCGCTCGGCCCCAGAAGCGAGATGAACTCGCCTTCCTCGATCTGCAGGTCGATGCTCTTGAGAGCCTGGAAGCTGCCGTAGTTGCGCACGATGTTGTTCAGTTCAAGTTTGTATGACATTTCGAGAGCCTTTTTCAGCTTTTGACGGTGCCAAAGGCATCGCGCCGCGTAAGCCACCGGGTGACAAAGAATACGGTTGCGACGAGCAGGAAGACGGCCGTTCCGAGAGCCGAGGCGCGCTGGAATCCGCCGGCGCCGCCCCAGAGATCGAGGAGCATGGTGGCGACAGTGTCATTGCCGAGCTGACGCAGCATGATCGATGCGCTGAGCTCAGGGATGACGCCCAGGAAGACCAGGACCCAGGCATAGCTCAGCCCCTGCTTGATCAGCGGCAGGATGACCATGCGCATGCTGCCCGCCCAGGTGGCGCCGGAAACGCGGGCAGCCTCCTCCAGTTCCGGGCCGATCTGCATGAGCGAGGTCTGGATGGCCCGCAGCGCTATGGGCAATTGAAGTGCGATATAGGCAAAGAGCAGCAGCCATGATGTGCCATAGAGATGCAGCCTGACAAAGGGCTGGCTGGTGTAGACCAGAACGAGCCCGACGGCGATCGCGATGCCCGAGAGCGCCAACGGTGCGATCGCCAGGTAGTCGAGCAGGCCGCGAAAGCGCGAGCGCGAACGCACGACGATGTAGCCGATCACGGTGCTCAGAATGATCGAAATGAAAGCCGTCGCGGTCGCCAGAATAAGGCTGTTCCAGATCGCGCGCAGACTGGCGTCGGAGGTGAAGACATAGACATAATGCGAGAATGTCAGTTCGCTGAAGGAGGGAAGGCGTCCGAGCGTCGGAAAGAAGGATATCACGATCAGGGCGCCATAGGGCAGCACGAAGGACAATAGTCCGTAGAGAATGCCAAGCCCGGTGAACAGGTGACGATACCCCCCGAGCCGCATGACGGCCGGCCGGAACCCTTTGCCGCTGACGGTCTGGTAGCGGTTGGCTTCCCGCGTGACCTGCCTGTAGGCGACAAGCGCCATGAGACCGAGTGCCGTGATGCCGGTTGATAGCACGGCGGCCGCCTCGAAGTTGATCGGCATCAGCAGGGCTTCGCGGATCTGTGTCGTCAGGACATCGATGCCCAGCAGGTGAGGCGTCCCGTAAAGGGAAAGAGCAATCGCGAATGCCATCAGCGCGCCGGCGAATATGGCGTTGCGGCAGACGGGCAGTGAAACGGTCCAGACCGTGCGGGCCCGGCTTGCCCCGCTCGTGCGGGCGGCCTCCTCAAGTGCGGGATCCATCTGGCTGAGCGCCGTCGAGGTCAGGATGAAGACCTGGGCGATGCCGATCGGCGTGGAGAGCAGGATCAGCCCGGGGATGGTGTAGACATTGAGCGGGCCGGACGCCATCTCCGGAAAAAATGCCCAGCGCAGAAGCACATTGAGCTGTCCGGCATTGGGGCCGAACAGGAGGATATAGGCCATGGTGCGCAGGAAGGGTGGTGTGATGATGGCGATCAGCACCGTGATGCGCACGAGCTCCTTCCACGCCATATCCGTGCGGCTGACGCCAAAGGCGAGCGGCACACCGACGAGAACCGAGACCGCGGCGACGGATACGCCGAAGATCAGCGAGTTCAATCCGGCGCGCATTGCACGCGGATCGGCGAACAGATACTCGACGAACAGGCTTAGTGACGGCGTTCCGTCGACGAAGAAGGCCCGGATAACCAGGTAGGCCATCGGCAGCAGGACGAAGTAGACCGTCAGCAGAATACATGCGGCCCAAACGATCTTCCCGGCATCGAATCCGGGCCGCTTCAGTTGTGTAGTGGACATGATCAACCGTTACGCTGAAGGGGGAGAACGCAGATCAAAGAGCGCTGCATTTCCCGATGATGAGAAAGCGACAACTGACAGCCGCCGGCGCGTGGCCGGCGGCCGGATGGGTTAACGGTAGTCGTAGAATTTCACCGCCTGTTCCTGGCGGACCTCCTGGGTCAGCTCGGGGCCCATAACGACGACGTTTGCGCGTTTGCGCATTTCGTCGATCGTCTCGCCTTTTTCGATCGGAACGTCACCGCGCACGGGCAGGGCGCCGATCTCGGCGTTGACCAGCCGCTGGCCTTCGGGGCCAACCATCCACAATGCGAATGTGCGGGCGGCCTCAGCTTCGCCTGAACCGGCCACGACCCCGATCGACTGATAGAGAACGGGCGTGCCCTCGACGGGGTAGTAGTAGTTCGTCGGTTCGCCCTGCGCCACCGATTCCACGGCATTGTCGACGGTCTGAATGGCGATCGACACTTCGCCGAGCGCGACGAGATCGCGAATTCCGCGATGCCCCGTGGCCAGCCGCGGCTGCTGGGCCGCCAGTTTCTCGACGAAGGGCCAGCCGAAACCGTCTTCCTCGGAGAGATAGGATGCCAGGGTCCACAGAGCGGGGTGCACCATTCCGGTGACGCGCGGATCGCCGAGCGCGACGCGCCCTTTGAAACGATCATCGAGAAGGTCGTTCCACGAATCGAGTTCGATGTCGTCCGGGACCGCATTGGTGTTGTACTGAACCACGACCGGCTGAAGCATATAGGGGGCGATGATGCCGTTCGGGTCGAGCAGGCTGTCATCGATTGCGGCCTTCGCTTCCTCCGACAGTTCGAGGGGGCCGAGAATGCCGCTTTCGGCCAGTGCCGTGGCGCGGGTTGTGTCTCCGAAAATGATCACGTCGGCGCGCAATTGCCCCGTCTGAACCTCAAGATCGATTGTCGTGAACAGTTCTTCGATCGGCGCGCGGAAGAAGACGACGTCGATATCGGGGTGTTCGGCTTCGAAGGCAGCCTCGAAGGCCTCGGTCTCCTCGATGACCCAGTTCGTGTAAACCACGATTTCCGCGGCCGACACGGCGCTGGCCGACGAGATTGCCAGGGCGCTTGCCGCGAGACCGGCTTTCAGCATGGATTTGATTTTCATGGTTTCCTCCTCCAAGGAAGCTAGATTGTCAACAGGTTTTGCTCAACCAGTGAACCAAATATCCTAAACCTGTACTATAGGTCAAGCCTAACCTACTTCTCTTTTGCGGAAAGAGGTGCTATACCGCATCGCTAAACGGGATCGAGAGTTGGAATGATGTCAGAGGAAACAAAAGACCAGGGCCGTGCCGGAAGCACGACAAAACGGATCTATGAATTTATCAGGAGCGAAGACCTGACCCTGGGAGATTCTCTCCCGAGCGAGATGGAACTCGCCAAAAGGCTGGAGGTCGGCCGGGGCGCGGTGCGTGAGGCGCTGCGGGCACTGGAGGCGCTGCATGTCATTGACAGCGGAAACGGCCGACGCGCTCGTGTTGCCGGCATCGACCCCAATGCGCTGGCAATCCTGATCGACCATGCTATTCGCACCGGCCAGGTGACCACGCAACAGGTGCTGGATGTGCGCCGGTCGATCGAGATGCGCGCTATTCATCTCGCTGCAATCAGGCGCTCGGAAGAGGAGGCGCAGCAGATTGTTCGGCTGGCGGCGGAGATGATGGACAATCTGCCGGATCGCCAGATTCTGTCGCGTCTCGACGTCGCCTTCCACCGCGCCATCGGTCTTGCCAGCCGCAATCCCATGTATGACCTGTTTATCGGCTCGTTTTCCGCGGTCATGAATGAATCGGGTCCGATCGGCTGGCAGACCCGTCCTTCCGACGAGGAGCTCGTCGCCATCATCAAGCAGCATACCGTCATCGCCGAAGCGGTGCGGGACACCGATCCGACCGCGGCTGAAGCGGCCATGAGCGATCATTTCGACATGACGGTGCGGGCATTGATCAACAGCGGATATCAGTAGTACCTCCCCGCACCGTACTGGCACGAGATCGCTCCAGGGGGCCTATCAACGGCTGTGATGGAGCGCTCTTTGCTACTAAACTGAATGACGCATTTGGGCCAAATCCGTCACAACCACGCGCGCCGTCCGTTCTGCACCAAAGCGAGCTGTCAACGGCGGCGCAGAAAAAGGCATCAGCCAGCCTGCGCTGACGAAGAGCCTGCAGCTGCTTCAAGACGAACTGGACGTGGAACTGTTCGAGGGGACCCAAAAGGGTCTCGTGGCGTGCCATTTCAAAATAGCCTGGCCGGCGAACTCCCGTCGAATAGCGCGGCCGGCACAAGACGGTTTTCGCAAAGAGGAAGTTATCGCGAGGTGGACGTTCTGGAACGCGGGCTGCCGGTGCTCCGGCGGATTAAGACATTCCGTTCGATCGTCTCGTGGCGGGGCGGCGGCACCAGCTCGCCCGCCTTGATGATGGATATAAGCCGGTCAACGGCTTCATAGGCAAGCCGTTCCGAATCATAGGCGATCGTCGTCAGGGGTGTGCTCGCATATCGTGTGGGCAAGGAGCCCGGCGAGGTCATCATCATCGTCAATGCCTATGGCGTTAACGCGATGTCGATCGACACGGTGCTGGAAGCGAAGAA
>NZ_JACIDZ010000031.1 GCF_014196625.1 Martelella radicis | reverse complement strand
CGACCAGGATGCCGGACGACCTTCCGCCCGCACACATCATACCACAAGCCGCTATACACAGGATGCCGGCTCAAGGCCGGCATGACGGAGGAGGGGGAAGCGAATTTTCGGCTACACGGTAGGGCCGGAGGCGCAAGCGCTCGGCTTTTCCACAAGCACTCCAGTCAGCGCTATGTCGAATTGATTGGATGAAGCGTCGCTCTCTATCGCCGCGCAAACGCCGTCTGCAACAGGTCGATCTGGGCGATGACCTGGTTGTTGGCGGGTTCGGGCGTTGCGTTCTCGCGCATCAGGCTTTCGTCCAGCTTGCGGATGCGGGTCTCCAGCCGGGTGGCGTGGTCGGCAAGGTCGCGGAAGCCCGGCGGGAGTTCGCTCCAGGCGGAGATCTCGTCCTCATTGCCGCCGCCGCCGAGCCTCAGCTTGCGGCGCTCCTGGACCACCTGTTCGCGCGTCATCTCGCCGGAATTGAGCGAGCGCTGCAGGAGAAGCCAGGAAGCAAGCTGCATCAGGCGCGTGGTGAGCCGGATCGATTCAGCGGAATAGAGCGAGGCGGCCTTCGCGTTCAGATGTTTCGAGGCGGCCCGGCCGGGGCCGTCCAGATAGGCGGCCGTCTCTTCGACCAGCGTCATGCCTTCGGCATAAAGGGCCTCGAACTGGGGTGAGTTGGCGGCCCGTCCCGCGAAATTGATCGGATTTACCCCGGTACTGGTCATCTGCACACTCTGGCTACGCCGACCGCCGCGATACGCCTGTGCGGCAGGTCTTCAACAACGTCGACAACACTTATACCTGTAGCGCATTTCCGCAACCCGTTTCTTAATGAAGGGTTAATACCCACCGCCGATTGCGAGCAACGCAAAAAAAGAGCCGCGATGGGCGGCTCATAAGTCAAAGGGTGATGATCGGAATAAAGACAGAAATCCCGACTCCGCATGGCGGATGCCCTATAACACCTTGGAAAGGTTAATATCTGTTTAACGGCATCGACCGGGTGCGCTTCATTTCTTCTTGAAGAAGCTTTCGGCGGTCTCGCGGCCGCTGCCCTTCTTGGTGATTGCTGCCTCGAGGCGTTCGATCTCGCGGCGCAGATCCGCAACGAAACCGTTGAGCGCCTCGACGGAATGTTCTTCGAGGTCGGCGCCGATCATATACTGGCCCTTCGGCGGTTTGCGTTCCTCGTTGTCGTCGTCAAGCGGCATGGTCTTCCCTCCTTTCCTGGTCTTCCTGCGCGGGAGCATCGCGGTTCGGGTTCTTCATGGCAACGCCTTCCGGCGTTGAAACCGGCGTTGCGGCATCCGGCATCGCGGTGAAGGCTTCACGCTCGTCGACGGGAATGGCGGCGCGGATGCGCGAGCGGATGATGGCGTAGACGAGGATCAGCACATGGGCGCTCGCAGTCACGAAGAACAGGGCGTAGGGGCCGAATGTCGACATCACCGGACCGCCGACCGTGGGGCCGATGATCGTGCCGACGCCGAAGAGAAACAGCAGGCCGCTGGCAATCTTTACATAGTCTTCCGGGCGGGCGAAGTCGTTGGCGTGGGAGGCGGTGATCGGGTAGAGCACGTTGGCCGTCGCGCCGTAGATGGCGATCAGGACGATCAGCGTCGTGCTGCCGGGCTTGAGAACGAGGACGGCGATGGCGGCTGCTGCGGCAATGCCGGCAAGTCCGGCGATCACATGACGCCGGTCCATCCGGTCTGAAAGGCGGCCGACGGGGACCTGGGCCAGCGCGCCGGCGAGAATGGCGCCGGTCACCAGAAAGGCGACCTGATTGTCGGGAAGTCCGGCGCGCGCGGCAAAGACAGCGACCAGCGTGCCGAAGGCGCCATTGGCGATGCCGGTCAGCAGCACGCCGAAAAAGGCGACCGGCGAATTGCGGTAGAGCAGTTTCAGGTCGATCCGCACGGCCTGCAGCGGCCGCGGCGAGGCGGCGTTCGACACCGTGGTCGGCAGCATGGCGATGCAGTAGACAATGCCGGCGACCATGAACAGGATCGGCGTGTTGGGATTGCCGAAGCCGACGGCGAGCTGGCCGCCGACGACGCCGAACAGCGTGATGCCGGTGTAGAAGGTGAAGACCGTGCCGCGGCTCTTGTTGTCGACCCGCTCGTTCAGCCAGCTTTCGATGATCATCTGCGTGCCGGCCATGGCAAAGCCGGTTGCGGCCCTGAGCGCGATCCAGCCATACTGGTTGACGAACACGCCGGTGATCAGCGCCACCATGCAGATCAGCGCAATGAAACCCGAAAAGGCGCGCACATGGCCGATGCGCATGATCAGCTTCGGCGCAAACAGACAGCCGAGCACGAAACCGGAGGCCCACGACGTACCGATGAAGCCGAGCGCCGTGTCGCTGTATCCCTCCGCCGTGCCGCGCAGCGGCAGGAGAAGACTGTGCAGGCCATTGCCGAAAAACAGGAAGAGCGTGCCGAGAAGCAGCGCGAAAACAGGGAAGAGATTACGTTTCATCAAGTCGCCTGGGTGAATGAAAGACATAAAGGGAGCTTAGGTGCAACGCAGCACGGCTTGCGCTTGTTCCGGCAATATTACCACCGCGTAGCGGGAATGCACTGAAGAAATCAAGTCGTTACGGGTGACGCGCCGTTTCGGGCGCGCTAAGAGGGGTAAGGCTCACGACAAACCGCCCGCGACCGGGCGGACAGGGACGTTGATGGCAAAGCTGATATCGCTGCTTCTCATCGCCGCCATGGCGGTTCAGATCATCAGGCCGCTCGGTCTTCCGGGCCTGAAAAAGCGCATGGATTTCTGGAAGATCGCGCCCTTTGCCCTGGCGATGATGGTGGTCGTGCTGATGATCCGCCCGTCGTGAATGATAAAAAAGGGCGACCGCGCCGGCCGCCCCATTCTTCATGCCTTTGTCTGGCGTGACGCTTACTTCTTCAGAATGTCGACGCCCGGCAGGACCTTGCCTTCCATCCATTCCAGGAAGGCGCCGCCGGCGGTCGAGACATAGCTGAATTCATCCTTGACGCCGGCATGGTTGAGCGCGGAGACGGTATCGCCGCCGCCGGCAACCGAGGTGAGCTTGCCGGCCTTGGTCTGTTCGGCGGCAAATTTCGCGGCCGAGACCGTGGCGGCATCGAAAGGCTCGATCTCGAACGCGCCGAGCGGGCCGTTCCACACCAGCGTCTCTGCCTTGCCGATCCATTCGTTGACGACCTTGACCGAGTCGGGACCGACATCGAGCATCATCGCATCAGCCGGAATGGCGTCGATGGCCACCGTCTCGTTTGCAGCATGCGCCTTGAACTCGCGGGCAACAACGCCGTCGACCGGCAGAACGATGGCGCACTCGGTCTTCTCGGCCTTCGCCATGATCGCGCGCGCCGTATCGGCCAGATCATGCTCGCACAGCGACTTGCCGACATCGATGCCCTTGGCGGCGATGAAGGTGTTGGCCATGCCGCCGCCGATGACCAGCGCGTCGACCTTCTCGATCAGGTTTTCCAGGAGATCGATCTTCGTGGAAACCTTGGCACCGCCGACAATGGCGACAACCGGGCGCTTGGGATCGCCGAGGCCCTTTTCCAGCGCCTCGAGTTCGGCCTGCATGGTGCGGCCGGCATAGGCGGGCATGTGGTGGCCGAGGCCCTCGGTCGAGGCGTGGGCGCGATGGGCGGCGGAGAAGGCGTCGTTGACGTAGATGTCGCCGTTCTTCGCCAGTTCGGCGACGAATTCGGGATCGTTCTTTTCCTCGCCCTTGTGGAAACGGGTGTTTTCCAGAAGCAGGATATCGCCGTCATGCATGGCCGCGACGGCCTTTTCGGCATCCGGGCCGATGCAGTCGTCTGCGAATTTCACGGCGTGATCGAGCACTTCCTCGACGGCAGGGACGATCAGCTTCAGCGACATGTCGGCAACGACCTGGCCCTTCGGACGGCCGAAATGGGCCATCAGGATGACCTTGGCGCCCTTGTTGGAAAGTTCCAGGATGGTGGGAGCGACGCGTTCGATACGCGTCGTGTCGGTGACCCTGCCTTCACTGACAGGCACGTTCAGGTCGACGCGGACCAGAACGCGCTTGCCGGTCAGGTCTGAAAGGTCATCGAGAGTTTTGAAGGCAGGCATGTGTCTTCCTTTTTGCGGTTGGAAGGGCCGGCAAGCCGGCGCTTCGGGATTTTGCGGGCCGGCGGAGGCCTTTTCCCAGGCCTCGACATGCCGGTCCTTGACGTCGGGTGCATGATGCACCGCCAGAAATCATCTTGGGCGCATCGATTCCTAGTCAAAAACGCTTCAGGCGGCAATGACAGAGGTCAGAAAAGCATCGCGGAAAACCCGAGCCGGCAGGCGCGTCCTTCTCATCATAGCCCCTTTCGCAGAAGACGGCGCAAGGCCCGCTGCCAGAAGGGCGGCAGAAGCTGCTCCGGGGCATCCTCCTCCGGCTCCCGCCAGACGCCGACGGAAACCACATTATGGGCGTCATCGGTCTCGCGCACGATCAGCGACAGGGGGCCGAGATGCAGCCGGTCGGCAACCTCCGGCTTGCCGCCGAGCCTGTCCTTCATGAAGTCGGCAAGCGGTGTTTCCCCCTGGCCCGGCGGAACGACAACCTCGGGATCGATCGCGGCAAGCTCGCGGAGCGGGCGGTCGGGCATCAGCACTTCCGTGCCGAGCATCGGCTCCTCGCCCTTTTCGCCCACCTTTTTCGGGTCGGCGAATATCTGGTCCAGCAGATAGGACATGCCCGGCACCACGAAGAGGTAGAGATAATCCCCGGCCTTCAGGTCGCCGGCGTAGAAATAGCGCATGGAAAGCCCGTCGCGCACGACAAGCGAGGGGATCGCCCAGCGCGGAATGAGCGCGCCTTCCAGAACCGGGGCGCCGTCGGCGAGGCGATAGACGAGAAGTTCGTGCTTGGCATTGCCGGGCAGGTCGATCTCGACGGTCTCCAGCGCGCCGCTCGCCTTCGGCCGCACCAGCTTCAACAGCCGGGCGACCGGGCCGAGCAGCCAGCCCTGCATGATGAGCGAGACCAGAACCATGATGAAGACGATGTTGAAATAGAGCCCGGAATTCTCCAGCCCGTAGATCGCCGGCAGTATGGCGAGCAGGATCGAGGCAGCGCCGCGCAGGCCGATCCAGGCGATGAAATTCGTCTCGCGCGGGCGATAGTCGAAGAAGGAAAGGCAGATCCAGACCGCGAGCGGACGGGCGATGAAGACGAGAAACAGCGCCAGCCCCAACGCCGGAACGAGAATTTCGGGAAAATTCCGTGGCGTGGCGAGCAGGCCCAGGAGTAGGAACATGATGATCTGGGCGAGCCAGGTCATGCCCTCCTGGAAGCGGCGAATGGAGCCGGAATAGCGCACCCGCTGGTTGCCCGCGACGAGACCGGCGATATAGACGGCCATGAAGCCGCTGCCGCCGGCAGCCCCCGTTGCGGAAAACACCAGAAGCGCCACGGTCAGCACCAGGATCGGCGCAAGGCCACGGTTGAGGCCGAAGGAATTGGCGATCAGGATGGTCAGCACGCCGCCGGCCAGTCCGAAGATCAGGCCGAAACCGATCTCGCGGAAGAAATGAAGCACCATGGTGAGCGTCTCTTCCGCGCCGGAGCCCTGCACCGAGACCATGGAGACGAGCGTCATGGTGAGGAAGATCGCCATCGGGTCGTTGATGCCGGATTCCACCTCGAGCGTGGAACTGACCTTGTCGACCACGTGAATGCCGCCGATCCGCATCAGGAAGAACACCGCGGCCGCATCCGTGGAGGCGACAATGGCGCCGAGCAGAAACCCCTCGAGCAGGGTGAAGCCGAGAACAAAGGTCGCCGCCACCGCAACCAGCCCGGCGGTGAGAAGCACCCCGAGGGTTGCCAGCAGGATCGCCGGCGCCGCCGTTGCGCGAAAGGTCTTGAACGCGGTGCCGAAGCCCGAGTCGAACAGGATCACGGCAAGGGCGAGGGAGCCGACATAGAAGGTCAGCGCGTCATTGTTGAATTCGATGCCGAAGCCGTCGGTTCCGCCGAGAAGGCCGACGCCGAGGAAGAGCAGTAGGAGCGGCGCGCCGAAGCGATAGGCCAGCGCGCTGGAAAGCGCGGCGAGCAGAACAAGCGCGGAAAAGATCATCACCGCGAGATAGAATGTCGTCAATCGTCTTCCCTTCCGGCCGGCGGCCGGCACGCATTTCCAAACCCTGATGTGAAGGGCCAGATAGTGCGGGGAGATCCGCTTTTAAAGTCCAGCCCGCAGGTGGGTTTTGTGGATGTTTTTGTTTTGTTCACTTTTCTCTGGAAGGCTTGCACCAACATCGATAGGGTGAAGCGCATGGAAAAGACGATTCGTATTCTCGGCATCGATCCGGGCCTCCGGCGCACCGGCTGGGGCGTGATCGAGACGCTTGGCAATTCGCTGAAATTCATCGCCTCCGGCACGGTGACGACGGATGGGCAGATGGATCTCGCCTCGCGCCTCAGGCAGCTGCATGACGGGCTTTCGGAAGTGGTTCATCAGCAGAGGCCGGACGAGGCTGCGGTGGAGCAGACCTTCGTCAACAAGGATGCGGTGGCGACGCTGAAGCTTGGCCAGGCGCGCGGCATCGCGCTTCTGGTGCCTTCGCTTGCCGGCCTGCATGTTTCCGAATATGCGCCCAATGCGGTGAAGAAGGCGGTGATCGGCGTCGGCCATGGCGACAAGGAGCAGATCCACATGATGCTGAAGGTCCTGATGCCGAAGGTTCAGTTCAAGGGCAGCGACGCGGCGGATGCGCTGGCGATCGCCATCTGTCACGCGCATAATCGCGGCGCGAACCGGATGATGAAGGCGGCATTGGCCGGATAGGAACAAGGCAGCATGATCGGCAAGTTGAAGGGCGTGATTGACGAGATCGGCGACGACCATGTGCTCGTCGATGTCCATGGCGTCTGTTATGTCGCCTTCTGTTCGGCGCGCACGCTCGGACGTATCGGTTCGCCCGGCGAGGCGGTGACGCTGGTGATCGAGACCTTCGTGCGTGAGGACCAGTTGAAGCTTTACGGCTTCATCAGCGCCGAGGAGCGCGGCTGGTTCAATCTTCTGCAGAGCGTGCAGGGGGTCGGAACGCGCGTTGCGCTCGCCATCCTGTCGACGCTTTCGGCAGGCGAGGTGGCCAACGCCATCGCGCTTGGCGACAAGACGGCGGTCTCGCGCGCGCCGGGCGTCGGTCCGAAGGTTGCGACCCGCATCGTCAATGAACTGAAGAACAAGGTGCCTGCCGGGCTCTCCATGGGCGACAGCGACGGCGTCGCCTTCCGCCAGGAGGTGGGCGAAGGGGCCGCGCCCGCTGCCGTCTCCGATGCGATTTCGGCGCTTTCCAATCTCGGCTATTCGCGTGATCAGGCCGCCGGCGCGGTCTCGGCCGCGCTGAAGAAGGCAGGCGAGGGGGCCGACAGCGCCGCCCTTATCCGTCTGGGTCTGAAGGAATTGGCGAGTTGATCCTTTCGTGCTAGTGTCTTCCTTACGGATCAACAGGTGTAAGGGCTTGTAGCGATGAGCGTTTACTACGGCACCATGACCTCCAAGGGCCAGACGACCGTTCCCGCCGAGATCAGGGCAATGCTCGATCTCAAACCCGGCGATCGGATACGGTATATCGTGCGCGACGGCGAGATTGTCATGAAGGCCAAGAACAAGCGGGCGATCGACCTCAAGGGCCGGTTTCATGACCCTGAAAGGCCGACGATTATCTCGGAGGAGATGGAGGATGACATCGGCGCGGCTGTTGCCGAGCATGTGGCCGAGCGTTCATGATCGGGCTTGATACCAATGTTCTCCTGCGGCTGGTCTTGCAGGATGACGAGGCGCAGTCGGCAGTGGTCAACGCGCTCGTCCGCGACCTGCCTGAAACAGGGCCGGGCTATATCAACAGCATTACGCTGATGGAATTTGCCTGGTTCCTGCGAAAGCGGCTGGCTGTTTCGCGTGGGGATGTGGCTTTGGCGATCGGCGATCTCCTCGAGGCCGGCGATATCGAGCTGGAGGATGAGCGCCTGGTCGAAACCGCACTCGATCTGATGCGGCGGACCAATGCTGAATTTGCCGACATTCTCATCGCGCTGAGAAATGAACAGGCGGGGTGCCGGGCCACGATAACGCTGGACAAGGCCGCCGCGGACGCAATTCCGGGAATGGAACTTTTGAAATGAGCGAGACTGAACGCCTGATATCGCCTGACGCCCGCGTGGAGGATCTTGACGCGGCCATGCGGCCGCAGTCGCTGGATGATTTCACCGGCCAGGCAGAGGCGCGGGCGAACCTGAAGATCTTCATCGAGGCGGCCAAACGGCGCGGCGAGGCGCTGGATCACGTTCTCTTCGTCGGCCCGCCGGGCCTAGGTAAGACCACGCTGGCGCAGATCATGGCCAAGGAGCTCGGCGTCAATTTCCGCGCCACTTCGGGACCGGTGATTGCCAAGGCCGGGGATCTGGCGGCGCTTCTGACCAATCTCGAAGAGCGCGATGTTCTGTTCATCGACGAAATTCACCGACTGAACCCGGCGGTGGAGGAAATTCTCTATCCGGCGATGGAAGATTTTCAGCTCGACCTGATCATCGGCGAGGGGCCCGCCGCGCGTTCGGTCAAGATCGACCTGTCGAAATTCACGCTCGTGGCCGCCACCACCCGGCTCGGGCTTCTGACGACGCCGCTCAGGGATCGTTTCGGCATTCCGGTCCGGCTCAATTTCTACACGGTGGAGGAGCTTGAAAGCATCATCCGTCGGGGCGCGCGTCTGATGGGGCTCGGCATGAGCGATGACGGCGCGCGCGAGATTGCCCGCCGTGCCCGCGGAACGCCGCGTATCGCCGGCCGGCTGTTGCGGCGCGTGCGCGATTTCGCCGAGGTGGCCGATGCGACCGAAGTCTCGCGCACGATCGCCGATGAGGCGCTGACGCGGCTGGAAGTCGACCATATGGGGCTCGACCAGCTGGACCGGCGCTACCTCAACATGATCTGCCAGCATTTCGGCGGCGGCCCGGTCGGCATCGAGACGATCGCGGCGGGGCTCTCGGAGCCGCGCGATGCGATCGAGGATATCATCGAGCCCTACATGATCCAGCAGGGCTTTATTCAGCGCACCCCGCGCGGGCGAGTGATGACGGCCACCGCCTGGAAGCATCTCGGTCTCAATCCGCCGAAGGAAATCGACCAGTTCCGGCTGTTCGACGAGGGCGAGTAGCGAGCGCGTCCCAAGTCAGGGCTCAGACCGCGATCATCTCCACCTTTTTCTCGACGAAGCGCAAGGCGACCTCGCCTCGCAGCAGTTGCAGCGCCGGTTCGCCGTAGAGCTTGCGCCGCCAGCCCTTCATCGCTTCCACGTCGGCTTCCTCGCCTTCCGCCGCAATCCTGTCCAGATCGTCGGAGGAAGCGATGACGCGGGCGGCGACCTGGTTCTGCTCGGCTACGATCTTGAGCAGCACCTTCAGCAGTTCGGCGGCGGCAGCCGCGCCTTCGGGCATTTGCGGCTGGCGCGGAATGCGCGGCAGGTCCGCCTTCGGGATTGCAAGCGCCGACTTGACTGCCTCCATCAGGGCGGATGCGGGCTGCGAGCGTTCCCAGCCCTTGGGGATCATCCGCAATCTGGCAAGCGCCTGCGGCTCCGTCGGGTGCTGCTGGGCGATCTCGTAGACGGCGTCGTCCTTAAGCACGCGTCGTCGCGGCACGTTGCGCTCGCGCGCCTCGCGTTCGCGCCAGGCGGCAACTTCCTGCATCACGGCGAAATCGAGCGGCTTCTTGATCCGGAGCTTCAGCCGCGTCCACGCCTGTTCGGGCGGCAGGTCATAGGTCGCCGGCGATTCCAGGATCGCCATTTCCTCGTCCACCCAGTCGGTCCGGCCCTCGCGGGAGAGTTCTTCCTTCAGCTTCAGGTAGACATCGCGCAGATGGGTGACGTCGGCCAGCGCATAGGACAGCTGCTTGTCGTCGAGCGGGCGCGCACGCCAGTCGGTAAAGCGCGAGGACTTGTCGATATGGGCGCCCGTCAGCCGCGAGACGAGCTGGTCGTAGGAAATTGAATCGCCGAAGCCGCAGACCATGGCCGCTACCTGCGTGTCGAACAGCGGCGCGGGCAGCAGCCCGCCCATGTGATAGACGATCTCGAGATCCTGCCGGGCGGCGTGGAACACCTTGACCACGGAAGGGTCCGCCATCAGGTCGAAAAACGGCTTCAGGTCGATGCCTTTGGCCAGCGGATCAACCAGCACCTCCAGGTCCGGACTTGCCATCTGGATCAGGCAGAGCTCCGGCCAGAACGTGCTTTCGCGGATGAATTCGGTATCGACGGTGACGAATTCGGATTTGGCGAGCTTGGCGCAGGCCTCTTCAAGAGCAGCAGTGGTTTCGATCATCAGGACATATCGGTCGTTTGGTTTCGCCATCTTTCCTTGGCCTTTAGGGCGGTGATGTCAAGGCGCGACAGAAAATGCCGGAGGGAAAACGCCGCTTGCGGGCCTCTTGCCGGCGGTAAAGCTTGCTGTTGCGCCCCCGATGTGGTTTAGCAGCGTCCAAACGGGCTTTGCCTTGACAAAGAGGGCCTGCCATGCGCTTTTCCGCCGGAATTCACCCGCGAAGTCCGGCGCGGAATACCGCCTGCCTGCCTTCCAGAACCTTTTACGGATAAGAATATGCACCGCTACCGCAGCCATTCCTGTGCCGCCCTCAAGAAGTCCGACGTTGGCCAGACCGCCCGCCTTTCCGGCTGGGTGCACCGCGTACGCGACCATGGCGGCGTGCTCTTCATCGACCTGCGCGATCACTACGGCATGACCCAGGTGGTCGCCGACCCGGATTCGCCCGCTTTCTCCAACGCGGAAAAGGTGCGCGGCGAGTGGGTGATTCGCGTCGACGGCAAGGTGCGCGCGCGCACCGAAGAGACGGTGAACCCGAACATGGCGACCGGCGAGATCGAACTCTACGCCGAGGAAATCGAGGTCCTGTCGGCGGCCAAGGAATTGCCGCTGCCGGTCTTCGGCGAGCCGGAATATCCGGAAGACCTGCGCCTGAAGTACCGCTTCCTGGATCTGCGCCGCGAAACGCTGCATGCCAATATCGTCAAGCGCACCAAGATCATCGCCGAAATGCGCAAGCTGATGGGCGAGGCCGGCTTTACCGAATATTCGACTCCGATCCTGACGGCCTCTTCGCCCGAGGGCGCGCGCGACTTCCTCGTGCCGAGCCGTATCCATCAGGGCAAGTTCTACGCCCTGCCGCAGGCGCCGCAGCAGTACAAGCAGCTGCTGATGGCTTCCGGCTTTGACCGCTATTTCCAGATCGCGCCCTGCTTCCGCGACGAGGATCCGCGCGCCGACCGCCTGCCGGGCGAGTTCTACCAGCTCGACCTGGAAATGAGCTTCGTCGAGCAGAATGACATTCTCGAAACGATGGAACCGGTGCTGCGCGACGTTTTCAAGGCGTTTGCCAACGGCAAGCCGGTGACCGAAGAGTTCCCGCGCATCCCCTATGATGTTGCCATGCGCAAATACGGTTCCGACAAGCCGGACCTCAGAAACCCGATCGAGATGGAAGCCGTGACCGAGCATTTCGACGGTTCGGGCTTCAAGGTCTTCGCCGGCATGATCGCCAAGGATCCGAAGGTCGAGGTCTGGGCCATTCCCGCCAAGACCGGCGGCTCCCGCGCCTTCTGCGACCGGATGAATTCCTGGGCACAGTCGCAGGGCCAGCCGGGTCTCGGCTACATCTTCTGGCGCAAGGAAGGCGAGGACGTCACCGGCGCCGGTCCGCTCGCGAAGAATATCGGCCCGGAACGCACCGATGCGATCCGCGCGCAGCTTGGCCTGGAAGACGGCGATGCCTGCTTCTTCGTCGCCGGCCGTCCGGACCAGTTTGTCCGCTTTGCCGGCGAAGCGCGTACGCGCGTTGGCGACGAGCTGGGCCTGACCGACAAGGACCGCTACGCGCTGTGCTGGATCGTCGACTTCCCGTTCTACGAATGGAACGAGGATGAAAAGCGGATCGACTTTGCCCACAACCCCTTCTCCATGCCCCAGGGCGGTATGGAAGCGTTGAAGGCGGCGGACGGCGATGAGGGCCTGCTGGCGCTGAAGGCCTTCCAGTACGACATGGTCTGCAACGGCTTCGAGATCGCCTCCGGCGGCATCCGCAACCACTCGCCGGAAACCATGGTGGCCGCTTTCGGTCATGCCGGCCTCGGCGCCGATGTTGTGGAGGAGCGCTTCGGCGGCCTCTACCGCGCCTTCCAGTACGGCGTTCCGCCCCATGGCGGCATGGCGGCCGGCATCGACCGTATCGTGATGCTGCTCGTCGGCGCGAAGAACCTGCGCGAGGTTACGCTGTTCCCGATGAACCAGCAGGCGCAGGACCTGTTGATGTCGGCGCCTGCCGAGGCAAGCCCGGCGCAGCTTCGTGAGCTGGGCCTGCGCATCCTGCCGCAGAAGAAAGACTGATTTTTCGGATCAGAACGAAATCATGCGACGGCGGCCCGAGCGATCAGGCCGCCGTTTTTCGTTGCGCCTCGATGTCCCGGCGCGGCGGCGCGCCGAAAGCGCGGGCATATTCGCGGCTGAACTGGGACGCGCTCTCATAGCCGACGGCAAAGGCGGCTGCCTCTGCGTTGACGCCCTGCGAAAGCATCATCCGGCGTGCTTCGACGAGCCGCGTCTGCTTCTGGTATTGCAGCGGCGTCATGCCGGTGATCGCCTTGAACTGACGGTGAAAGGCTGACGGGCTGAGCCGCGCGATAGTCGCCAATTCGTCGACGCGGATCGGTTCCGCATACCGGTTTCTCAATGCATGGATCGCCTCGATGACGCCGCGTGAATGGCCCGGCCCGAGCAGGATGCGGGCAATGTCCGCGCCATGCGGGCTTCTGAGCAAACGGTAGCACAACTCCCGCATGACGCCGGGATAGAGGATGGCGGCCTCTTCCGGCGTTTCGGCAAGGTCAAGCGCGCGAGAGACGCTGGCGATCAGCGCTGGATCGCAATCGACGACATGGGCGGCGCTCGCCGGACCGCCGGCGGGCAAAGGCGGGGCATCCATATCCTCAAGGATGGCAAGCATGGCATCAGGGTCAAGTTCGATGACGGCGGCGATATAGGGCGCTTCGTCGCTGGCCGCGACCACCCGGCTGCTGCCGGGCATTGTCACCGAGGCGACAAGCGCCTGGCCGGCGCGATAGTCATACCGCCTGTTGCCGAACATCGTCCATTTCGCGCCCTGCAGCACGAAACAGAGGGCAGGTCTGTGGATCGTGTGCGAGGCCTTGTCCGCCTCTGCGATCCGCAGCAGCCAGAACCCCTCGATCCCGGTTTCGTAAAGGCCGTCGCGCGTCCTGTCCCGTGTCAGGCGCTCGGCCCGCGCCGCCAGTTGATCAAGCATCGAAGAAACTCCCTTGTTCTCACCCGAGATAGGGATTGAGCAGGAATAGGCAAGAAGCGCTGTCGATCCGACATTCGAATTCGTGTCTCCGGGTCGTATTTTCCGGGCTCCGACAACAAGGAGCACATCATGACTTTCGAAAATACCGCAGACGGACAACGCCCTGTCGCGATCATCACCGGCGGCAGCCGAGGGCTTGGCCGCAGCACCGTCCTGAGCCTTGCGGAGCAGGGTGTCTCGACGATCTTCACCTATCGATCAAACCGCGAAGAGGCGGACAAGGTTCTGGCGCTCGCCGAGGCGGCCGGGAGCCGTTCGGTCGCGCTTCAGCTTGATACCGCAGCGCCGGCGGGTTTTGCCCGCTTTGTCGAAGAGGTCCGCGACGCGCTCGCCGAACTGGGCGCCGGCCGGTTCGACTATCTGGTCAACAATGCCGGAACGGCACTGCACAAGCCGATCGCGGCCACGACCGAGGACGAACTCGATGCCCTCTACAACATTCACTTCAAGGGCGTGTTCCTGCTGACCCAGGCGCTTCTGCCGCTGATGAGGGACGGCGGGCGGATCGTGAACGTCTCTTCGGGGCTGACGCGCTTTTCATTCGCCGGCAGCGCCGCCTACGCGGCGATGAAGGGTGCGGTGGAAGTGCTGACCCGCTATCTGGCGCGCGAGCTTGGCGAACGCGGCATTGCCGCCAATACCGTCGCACCCGGCGCGATTGCAACGGACTTCGGCGGTGGCAGGGTGCGCGACAATCCGGAGATGAATGCCATGGTCGCCGGCAATACGGCGCTTGGCCGGGCCGGCGAACCGGAGGACATCGGTCCGATGATCGCGGCCCTGCTTCAGCCGGCCAACCGCTGGGTCAACGGCCAGAGGATCGAAGTCTCGGGCGGTATGCTGCTTTGAGCGAAAAGAGAGCCCCGGCGGGTTTCCGCCGGGGTTCAGCTTATTGAAAAACTGCGCTTCACCCGTCCATCATGCCGGCCTTGAGCCGGCATCCTGTGTATAGCGGCTTGTGGTATGATGTGTGCGGGCGGAAGGTCGTCCGGCATCCTGGTCGTTAGAGACCG
>NZ_JACIDZ010000030.1 GCF_014196625.1 Martelella radicis | reverse complement strand
GCCTTCGCCAATGGCAGGATGATTGCGGATACGATGCAGAACCTCGCGCTGCTCTACTGGGCGCACCGCGAGACGGCCATTGAGGACTATCGCGACGTCGCGCAAATCCACGCAGCCACTGCCGCATCATGTCTTGTCCGCGACGACGACACCAGCTTCCACACCTTCATCTTCGACCCGTCCACCGGTGAGCCCCTTCGCGGCGAAACCCATCAGGGGTATGCCGACGCGTCGTGCTGGTCCCGCGGTCAGGCCTGGCTGATGCATGGCTTCGCACAATGTTATGCGGCAACCAGGGACCCCGCTCATCTCGACGTTGCCCGGAGGCTCTCTGCGAAAGCCGAGGCGCTGGTCGGCTCCACTGCCGTTCCGGTCTGGGATTTCAACCTGCCAGACACCGAAACGCCTTACATCGATTCCTCGGCAGGTGCGGTCATGGCGGCAGGGCTTTACCTGCTGGCGGATCAGGATATCCCCGCGGAAGAAGCCCTGCGATGGCGCGCTTTTGCCGATCGCCTGGTCGACGGGTTGCTTTCGACCTGCGACCTGACGAAGACCGAAGGCGCCCAGGGGCTTCTGGCCCACGGCGCCGCGCATGTTCCCGCCGGTCGCTGCGACACGATGCTGCCTTATGGCGACTATTATTTCATGGAAGCGCTGATGCGGTCCGTGGGTCATACCCAGTTTTTTTGGTAAAACAACCGTGTGAGCGTGACAGCGATAGGAAAGTTTCGCGAAGTTTCGTATAAGGCGGCTGAGAGAGACCATGTGCCGGACCGACCATGACGAAGCAATTGCCCGCCCCAACGCTGAAGGATGTTGCAGAAGCTGCGGGACTATCCGTTGCGGCCGTTTCCAAGGTGTTCAACAACCGCGAAGGTGTCAGCGCCGCCAATCGCGCCTTGGTGACGCGCATCGCCGAGGAAATCGGCTATCGCGGTCGTAGCGGCCGCGCCACCATTGCCACACGGATATCCTCCGCGCTCGTTGTCACTCTGGACAAATACGTCACCAATGACGTGTTCTACGGCCAGATCATCGACAGCCTGCTGAAAAGTGCCCGCGAAGAGGGTATCGATATCGATCTGGCGCTGGTCACATCGAACGATCCGACGAGCGCCGACTACGACACGCTGCGCAACATCCGCGCCGATGCCGCAATCCTCGTCGGGCTCGACGAGGCTCCGGTGATCGATGCCGTGCGCTCCACGGGGCGGCCTGCCGTTCTGGTCAACGGCATGGATCGCAAGATGCAGCTTTCCAGCGTCTCGCCAGATTATAATTTCGGAGGCTGGGCGGCCACCCAGCATCTGCTGGAGCTCGGCCATCAAGAAATCGTCCATGTGACCCATCTCTACCGGGAATCACTGAAACGCCGCATGCTTGGTTTCCGCGACGCCATGGAAGAGGCCGGGATCGCCTTCTCGATGGACCATCATGTCATTGATGTCGGTGACCCCGATCTGCTCACGCTGTCCTGCCGCGACAAGATTACGGAAATCCTCCGCGAACGCACCCCACGGCCAACAGCCATCTTCTGTGCCAGCGACCTGGTCGCACTTGGGGTGATGCAGGCTGCAGCAAACCTTGGGCTTTCCGTCCCGGACGATCTGTCCATCATCGGCTTCGACGACCTTTCACTCGCCGCTCACGCCTCGCCGCCGCTGACCACCATGCACATGGATCGCGCAGAAATGGGCCGCCTGGCCGTAACGCTGCTGATGGAACAGTCGCTAGCCACCTTCAATTCAGCGCGACGTATCACGTTGGGCGTCCAACTGGTCGAACGAAAAACCACGGGCCCGGTGGCAGGAATTGCAGCCCTGCCGCGTTAAGGCAGACCCGCTTTCACCGATTCCATCCAGCGATGGTGACCCACTATCGGGAGCAGATTACCGGGCTCATTGCTGGTATGACCGAGGCTGACCAGATGCGGTTGACCGGTGATGTGGCGGGTATCCCTGCGCTTTCATTGCAACAAAAAGCCCTCGCGAATTTCGCGAGGGCTTTTGTGTTTGACAAAACAGTGTTGGTTGCGGGGGCAGGATTTGGACACTGTTTTGTCAGCTTGGGCGTTTAGGCATCTTGACAAGCCCGCGAATTGTAGACGCGCGACCACGATCAAATCGATGCCGTTCGTCAGATCTCGGAACGAGGCTATCCAGTGTCGGAAGTCTTTCAACGGTTCGATGTAAGCCAGCCGTAGCCCGCGTATGGTCAGATTGCGGAGGAATTCCGTCCAGATCGGCGCGGCTTCTGATGTTCCGATCTCCAAGCCGAGCACTTCGCGCCGGCCGTCGGTGTTGACGCCAATGGCGATGATGACAACGACAGAACTGATGTGAACCGCGCCGAGATTCTCGGTGTGCATCTGGAAGGTCCGTTCATCAGTCCTGATATGCTGGGCACCCAACCACCACAGGCCAGAAAGGTCGACCGCGCATTTCTGGAAGAGCTCTTGTCGATGGCGCCTGTCAGGGTGATCACGTTCGCGCCGGAAGCCGATGAGGCGGACCTGTTGCTCAATATGGCTCGCGAAAACGGCATTCGTGCGCAACTTGGTCACAGTCCATGCCGATACGAAGTCGCCGAAAGGGTTTTCCGCCGTGGTGCAAGCGGCGCGACCCACCTGTTCAATGCGATGTCGCCACTGCATCACCGCGCGCCGGGCTTGGCCGGGGCCGCACTTGCACATGCCAGAAACGCCGAAATCATCCCGGACCTGATGCATGTGCACCCCGGAGCCATTCACGTCGCCCTACGTGCTGTCCCGGGGCTTTATGCCGTAACCGATGCGTCCCGCGCCACCGGCGCTCCGGACGGCACCTACCCGTTCGGCGAGGTGACCGCTCACAAGTGCGGCAACGGTCTGCGCCTACCAGACGGCACCCTCGCGGGCTCCTGCCTCACGATGCTGCAAGCCTTTCGCAATTTCGTAGAGATCGGGCTGGAGCCGGCAGAGGCAGTGCGCAGATGCTCCACCATTGCGGCCGACTATCTCGGGCTTCAGGATCGGGGACGGATCAGGAAAGGGGCAATTGCGGACCTGGTTGTTCTATCTCCTGAACTCACGCTCAAGGATGTCATTCTCCGTGGCAAGTCGATTAATGGCTGAACTTCCAGACGCACGGCTCGCTTGACCTACCTCCCCGGCAACGGGATCGAAACCTGTTGGCGTTTTCCGCTGCGCTTTCCTGGTTAGGACACCTCGCGGAAGGTGTCCTGCTGCAGGGAATTTCCTCCAGATTAGACAGGGACCGGCCTGCTGTGCAATGCGCCCCTGGGACCTGAATGCGCTCAGCGAACCAACTCGAGTATTCCGAGGCTGATACCCGGCACATAGGTGACGAGTGCAAGGCATGTGAGGATCACCAGAACGAGCGGAACGAGGTGGGGGATCATACGGTCGAGTGAGACCTTCCCGACCGCACTCGCCGCGAAAAGGTTTACGCCGAAGGGCGGCGTGATCATGCCCATCGCAAGGTTCATGATCATGATCATTCCGAAATGAACCGGATTGATCCCGAACGACAGGGCAACCGGGGCGAGGATCGGTGCGAGCACAACGATCGAAGCCGAGGTCTCGACAAACATTCCGATCAGGAACAGGAAGGCGTTGACGGCGAGCAGGAAGCCGAGCTTGCTGTCGAAATTGGCAACGATCCAGTCGCCGATGTCCGCCGGAACACCGGCGCGCGTCAACACGAACGAGAACAGCCCGGCCATCGAAATGATGAACATGATGATGGCCGACGACAGTGCCGAACCGCGCAGCACACCGAGCAGATCCCGAAAGGAAAGGTCGCGGTAGATGAACACGCTGACAACAAGCGCATAGGCCACAGCCGTGATTGATGCTTCCGTCGGTGTGAACACGCCGCCATAGATGCCACCAAGAATGAGGATCGGCATGAACAGTGCGAGTGCGGCCCGCCAGAGACTTCTCCAGAAGGGTTTGCGGACGACCTTCGCCGGGCTTTCGTGCCTGGAGAAACGCGTCCAGACAACCACATAAACGCCGAGCGCTGCGGCTACAAGGAATCCCGGGCCAAGACCGGCGACAAAGAGATCTCCAACCGGCGCGCTTGCGGCGACACCGTAAAGGATCATCGGGATCGACGGCGGAATGAGGACACCGAGTTCGGCCGATGTTGCCTGGAGGGAGGCAGAGAAACCGACCGGATAGTTCTGCCGCACCATGGCAGGGATCAGGATCGCGCCGATGGCATAGGTCGTTGCGACGGAGGAACCGGAAACCGCGGCAAATACCATGCATACCACGACGCATGATATCGGAAGGCCGGCGCTGCGGTGGCCGATCACGCTCTCGACCAGATCGATCAGCCTTCGGGAGATACCACCCGTGGCCATGATATTGCCGGCTAGGATGAAGAACGGCACGGCGGCAAGCGGAAACTTGTCGAGCGCGACGAATGCCTGCTGGGGAATGACGATGAGCGGCAGGTTGGTGAAGCCGACGATGCCCAGCATTCCGGCAAGTCCGATCGCCACGGCAACCGGCACCGCCATCATCATCAGGACAATCATGGCTGTGATCATGACAAGAAGCATGGGTTCGTCCTATTCCGAGAGAGCCTGTTCGTCGCGCGGCGGCGGATCGGCCAGATGGGCAAACAGCGCCAGCATCGAGAAGGCAGAGCCCACCGGAAGGGCAAGATAGGCCCAGGACGCCGATATATTGAGACCGGCGATGTTCTGGAAGCGCACGCGCGTGACAAGCTCGATCCCGAACCACACCAATACGCTCAGCAAACAGAATACTGCCGTCGTCCCCGCGACCCGCAGCAGCTTGCGTGTCAGGTCGTTGCCAAGTCTCATCGCCATGTCGACGGCGATGAGACTTCCGGCCCTGATTGCGGCCGCCAGTGCAAGATAGGTCATCCAGATCAGGGTGATCTGGATGAACGGCTCCGTCCAGGCGGCGGAACGCAACAGGATGAATCGCGCGATGACCTGATAGGTGCCAGCCGCGAATGCAAGGGCGAGTGCGACGCAACCGAGAGCGAGTGCGATCTTTGTGATCGCACTCTCAATGCGAAGCAGGACCGAGGTCAGACCGCGCATTTTCGTCATTTAGTCTGCTCGATCTCGTTCAGTCGATCCTCTCCGAACTGCCCGGCGAACTGATCGTAGAGGCCGTCGAGCTTCGCACGGAAGGAGGCCTTATCCACGTCTTCGACAACGGTCACACCCTGAGCGCGGAGCTCATCGAGACCTGTCGAAAGTCCGTTTTCAACTTCTTCCCGGTTTCGGGCCATCGCGTTTTCGGCAGCAGTCTTAATGACTGCCTGATCTTCAGCATCCATACTGTTCCACACAGAGGGCGAAATGAGCACAACCAGTGGCGTGAACGCATGGTCGGTCATGCTCAGATATTTCTGCACCTCGCCGAAGCGGTTGTTGAGAATGGCGCCGACCGGGTTTTCTTGTCCGTCGACGACGCCCTGCTGCAGCGCCGTGTAGACCTCGGGAATGGCCATCGGCGTCGGCAGCACGCCAAGCGCTTCCCACACGGCAATATGCATGTCGTTTTGCTGGGTGCGGATCTTCAGCCCCTCGACATCCGCCGCCTTTTCAACCGGACGAACATTATTGGTCAGTTCACGGAAACCCATCCCGCCATAAGCCAGGCCGACAAGACCCTGATCAGGCATTTCATCGAGAATCTCCTGCCCGACGGGGCCGTTCAGCACCGCATCTGCATGGTCGAAATCGCGAAACAGGAACGGGATATCGAAGATCTTGAGATCCGGCACGAAATTGGCGACGACAGAGGTGGAAGGCACCGCCATTTCGACGGTGCCGAGCTGAACGCCCTCGATGACGTCGCGATCGCCGCCAAGCGCGCCGCCGCTTTGAACGCGCACTTCAATGCGGCCATCGGTGGCCGTTTCCACCTCCTCGGCGAACTGCCCCATGGCAATGACTTCAGGGGCTTGCGGGCCGCCGACGAGGCCGACATTCAGAGTGTAATCGGCAGCAAGCGATGCCACCGGTATGCTGCCCGCCAGAACAATCGTTGTGAGGAGAGTGCGAATAGTCATGGTGAATTCCTCCCTAGTTAAATCAATAGGCTGCAATCAATCCATCACCCAGTGGCGGGTGATGAATGGGTCGATTTGATCCACGCTGATATCGTGGCCCAGACCCGGACCCTCGGGTATAGCAATAAGCCCGTTCGCGTCGGGACGACCGGCAAAGATCGCCTCGCGTAATGGGTTGTGGCTCATGTCATATTCAAGCATAGGCATCGGCACGCTGCCGGCGCGCGACCGCAGCAACGCGCAAACCTGAAGCGCCGCCAGCATGTTGACGCCCGTTCCCCAGACATGCGGAGCGATCCGCACGCCGAAGGCGTCCGCAAGCGCTGAGATGCGCAGCGTTTCGGTGATCCCGCCGCACAGAGCGATATCCGGTTGCACGATATCGAGCGCTCCCGTTTGCATGCTGTCGCGGAAAGCCTGTACACCACAAAAGGATTCTCCGCCGGAGATCGGCAGGTTCATTCTGCCGGCGAGGCGCCGATAGCCAGGCAGATCGTCATGGGGAAGCGGCTCCTCAACCCATCCGAGATGGCAATCGGACACCCGCCGCGTCAACTCTATTGCGTCGTGCAGCGTGCTGGCCTCGTTCAGATCGATCATCAGTGGGGCTTCGGGCCCGACGATCTCCCGGGCCAGACGGATCGCCCTTTCGTCTTGGTCGGGGTCAATGCCCACGCGGATCTTGAAGGCCCGAAAGCCGAGATCGCGGTATCGCTCCAAAGCGGCTCCAAATCCGGTATAGCGATCGGCTCCCGCAGCGAGAAGCGGTCCGCTGGCATAGGTGAGAACGTCGCGTCGCAAAGGTCCTCCCTGCAGAGCCGAAACCGAGCGCGCCGTCATCCGTCCGAAAAGATCCCAGCAGGCAATGTCGATTGCGCTGATGGCCATATGCGCCTGACCGCGCCGATCCGGAATCACTTTCTGCAGCAACGTCTGCTGCAGTGCCAGCGGCGCATCGGCCGCGCGCCCGAGGATGTCAGGAGCCAGAACGTCCTGGATGAAAGCGCTCGCCGGACCGGGAAAGGCCCAGGTCTCGCCCCAGCCGACATGACCGGCCTCCGTTGAAAGACGGATCAGAAGAGCGCCGCGCCGGCTGAAGACACGCAGGGCGTTACCGGCCGGCGCAGGCATGTCACAGGCGACTTCAAACCCTTCAATTCGCGAGATCCGATCACGCTCGGTCATATTTCCTCCCTGAACTGTCTTTCTTGGCATTAATATATTGTATGTTCTTTTTCCAATTGGTTTATTTAAGCTAAACACATAGGAAAATTTGATGATTCGAATGACATTGGCCCAACTGGAAGCTTTTTACTGGACGGTAACGCTCGGCTCCGTCGAGGCGGCATCGCAACGGCTTCACCTGAGCCAGCCATCCGTTTCACAAAGGCTGAAGATGTTGCAGTCTCAATTCGACATGCCATTGACAGAACGACAGGGGCGCGGTTTGCGGATAACCCCATATGGACAGGAGGTGCTGTTCCGGTCCGAGCGTATCCTGAGGGAAATCGAGGAGATGGAATCGGCCTCTGAGCCGGCGCAACTGCGTGGTCCTGTCAGGATTGGCATCGCAGAGGGACTGGCGCTTGTATGCCTTCCCCTGTTGATGCAGCAATTGCGCGATCGCCACCCCCTCCTGAAGCTGGAGATCGCTGTCGGCATTTCTTCAGACCTTGAGCCGCGGCTCCAGAGCCATGCGCTCGATATCGCATTTCTGGTGAACCCGAGCGAGCATCCGGATTTCACGCTTTCGCCCATGGGGTTACAGGAAACAAGCTGGGTTGCGGGCGCCAATTGGTCGCTGCCTGATCTCGTGCGCCCGCGTGATCTGGTCGACGTGCCGATCGTCACCAATGATCCGGGGAGCATCAACTTCCGTCAGGTCAAAAGCTGGTTTGCGTCCGCCGGCCTTGCCCCGCAAAGAGAAGATATCTGCAGCAGCGTCTCGATGCTGGCTCATGTGGTCACCAGCGGCGCGGCGGTCGGCGTTCTGCCGGTGCGCATGACGGAACCTTACCGGCTGCGCGACGAACTCAGGATACTGCGCACCAGCCCGGCAATACCGGCGACACCGATCCACGCGAAGTTCAGATCACAGGGGATCGATCCGGCCGCCCGCGCCGTCCTTGCGGTCATGCGGCAATTGCTGGAAGGGCTCGGCTATACCAGGAACGATTGAATTCGGCAGGAACGAAGCCGTCGTTTGCAGCGCTCAGTTCAAATCCCGGATCAGCCGCTGGAGCGGGCAACAAGATCGGCGCCGACCAGCATCTTGACACAGGGAAGGTCGGGCGGGCCGTTGATGATGTCATCGAGCAGAGCAACGGCATGGAAGCCGATCTTGCGCTTCGACACGTCGATCGTTGTCAAAGGCGGATCGCTGGTGGCACTCATCGGCAGATTGTCGAAGCCGATCAGAGAAACATCCTGCGGGATACCAACTCCATTTTCCCTCAAGGCCCTGGCAAAGCCGAACGCCATGATATCATTGGTGCAGAAATAGCATTCTGCCAGCTCCCCCCCGGACGCCAGATATTCAGACGTGCCGCGATGGGCGCCGTTGAAGGTCGATTCGACGGAGATGATCAATGAAGGGTCAATCTCGAGGCCTAACCGCTCCATATTGCTAAAATAGGCGTCATGACGCAGTTTGAAGTTGGTCGTTCCGACATAGCTGGCGACGAAACCGATCCTTGTAAAGCCGCTCGATTTGAAGCGTTCCAGCACTTTGTAGACGGCATCGATATTGTTCATGTTGACGAAATTCGCTTCGACAACATCATGAAAGGTATCGATGAACACGATCGGCGTGCCAACGCTCTGCAGCAGGCGGATGTCCCCCTCGCTCAGTTCCGTTCCAAGCGCGATGATGCCGCTGACGCCGGCTGCCCCGGCAACCGCTTCCGCGATCGCCGCAATGGTTTCGCCGTCATGGCTCGTAACCTCAAGCGCATAACCCCTTCGCAGCGCCTCCTGCGACATGCCGTCGATGTAATCGGAGATGAAATGACTGTGGTCCCGGTTCACCGTCTGCCCATGTTTGGCAATCTTCAGAAACCGCAATGTCTCTTTAACTTCGCTGGAACGGCTCCGCGAGGCACGAGGTACATATTTCAGCCGTGATACGGCTTCAAGAACCCGCACCCGTGTCGCTTCCGAAATCTCCCCCTTACCATTGAGCACAAGGGAGACCGTCGCAGCAGAAACCCCTGAGGCGGCTGCAATGTCGCGAATCGTGGGAATGGTTTTGGTTTTCATATTCTCAAAATTGCTGGTTGGCGCTGAGGTTGCAACCTTCTTATCTTTGCGCATTTTGTTTAGTTAACTTTTATCGACATTTAGGCCGATTTCATCCAAATTAGAAGATCAAAAAGCCGAATTATTGAAAAATACCCCCTTGCTGGGGCGCACCCTCTCTGCTAGCGTTTAGTAAAGTTAAGGCGATTTAGTAAACGGGAGGTGCTAATGCGTCGGCTGGACGGTCAGTTGCTCGTGCTCGCGGTTATGAACCTGGGCCTATTGGCAATCGGCGCCCTGATCTCGGGCGGAACCTTTCTTTCGCTTTTCAATCTGCAGTCGATGGCTACCCAGGTCCCCGAGATCGGCCTTCTGGCAATCGGCGTGGCACTAGCCATGTGTGCGGGCAATGGCGGCATCGACCTGTCGGGCATTTCGCTTGCCAATCTTGCCGGCGTGGTTTCGGCGATCATCGTGACGAGCTTCCTTGACCCCTATGATCAGCCGATGACATTCACCGCGACGTTCGCGCTGATCGCGGTTCTTGTCGGATGCCTCGGCGGGCTGATCAACGGACTTCTGATCTCGTTTGTCGGCATCACGCCGATCCTCTGCACGCTCGGAACGCAGATGGCGTTCACCGGGCTTGCCGTTATCGTCTCGGGCGGACGGGCGGTCACCGTCGGTGACCCGGACCCGCTCTACAATATCGGCAATGGTTTCATCTTTGCCGTGCCGATCGGCTTCATCATCTTCATCGCCGTCGCTACGATGATCGGGCTTGCCGTGCGCTACACGCCCTATGGCAAGTGGCTGATGCTGGGTGGCTCGAACCTGAAGGCGGCCACCTTCGCCGGTTTCCCCAAGCGCGCGGTGATCACGACGACCTATACGCTGAGCGGCCTGCTCGCGGGCATCGCGGGCGTCATCATCGCGGCGCGCAACGTCAACGTGAAATGGGATTACGGCACGTCGTATCTGCTGATCGCCATTCTCGTGGCCGTCATGGCCGGTGTGCGGCCGCAGGGCGGCTATGGGCGCATTGTCTGCGTCGTCCTGTCGGCGATCGCGCTGCAGCTCATGTCGAGCCTTCTGAATTTCGGCGGCTTCTCGAATTTCGTCAGGGACTTTGCCTGGGGTGCGCTGCTGCTCGCCTTCCTGATCATCGGTCGCCACGATCTGGTTGGCTTTCTGTTCCCGGGAGGTCGACGCTAGCCGAAACGGGTACGGGTCGCAAACTCGCCCCGTCTCAAACGATACCGCTTCAAGAGCATCGCTCTACACCAAATGTTGAGGAGCTCTGGCCGTCCGCATCCCCTCGGGTGGACGGTTAAAGGATGGAGGGAAAATTGGAGGAAAAAATGAGAAAGCACTTCAAAACAGTCGCTGTCGCAACGCTGATGGCTGCAACCACGCTCGCGGGCACAACCGGCCTGGCAACCGCACAGGACGAGAAGCCCGTCATCGCCACCGTCTTCAAGATCAGCGGCATTCCGTGGTTCGATCGCATGAATACGGGCGTCGAGGAATATCAGTCGGAGCATCCCGAGGTCGTCGCCGAAGGGTACGGCCCTGCGACTGCCGATGCGGCGCAACAGCTCCAGATCATCCAGGACCTGGTCGCCAAGGGCGTCGACGCTCTGGCCGTCGTGCCGATGGATCCGGTTGTGATCGAGGGCACGCTGAAGCGCGCCATGGACCGCGGCGTCATCGTCGTGACCCACGAGGCCGACAACCAGCGCAATACCATGGTCGACATCGAAGCCTTCGACAACGACAGCTACGGCACCGCCCTCAACGAGCGCCTTGCCGAATGCATGGGCGGCGAAGGCAAGTGGACGACCTTCGTCGGCTCGTTGGGCAGCCGCACCCATATGCAGTGGGTGGGCGCCGGCGAGAAAAACGCCGAGAAGTACCCGGGCATGCAGCTTGTCGATCCGAACAACGAATCCTTCGACGATGCCAATGGCACCTACGAGAAAGCCAAGGAAATCCTGCGTAAATACCCTGACATCAAGGGCTTCCAGACCTCTGCCGGCAATGACGTCCTCGGCGTCGGTCGCGCCATCGAGGAAGCCGGCCTTGCCGGCAAGGTTTGCCTCGTTGGCACCGGCCTTCCCGCCCCGTCCGCTCCCTATCTGGAATCGGGCGCGATCACGGCGATCGGCTTCTGGGATCCGATGAAGGCCGGCATGGCGATGAACGCGGCCGCGCAGAAACTGCTGGCCGGCGAGGAAATAGTCGATGGCATGGATCTCGGTGTCGACGGCTACCACAGCATCACCGTCACCAAAGGCGCCGGCGACGGCCTCCTCGCCATCGGCAATGGCATGGTCCTTGCCGACAAGGACACCTACAAGGACGTCTACTTCTGATCGGTTTGACCTCCCGAGCAGGCCGGGGCGCTTTTGAAGCGCCCCGGCCACGCAAAGCCTGGCTGACTGCAGGCGTCATGATCAATTGAAGAAGGAGTGCGAGCGTGTCAGGACCATCCTCGTCAGGAGAGCTTTTTCTGGAGTTGCGCGGCATTCACAAGCGCTATGGCGGCGTTCATGCGCTGCGCGGCGTCGACATGTCGATCCGTCTTGGCGAAGCCTATCATCTTCTCGGCGAGAACGGCTGCGGCAAGAGCACGGTTATCAAGGTCATGTCCGGCGCGATCGCGCCGAGCGAAGGCGAGATCATATTGGATGGCGGAGAGTACGACATGCTTACGCCGATACAGTCTCTGAGCGCCGGCATCGAGACGGTCTATCAGGACCTCTCCCTCATTCCCAATCTCACCGTGGCTGAAAATGTCGCCCTCAGCGAACAGCTCGTCATGGGCGGCGGGCGGCTGGCGCGCCTTTTCGACCGATCGCGGCTGCGCGAAACAGCGACGCGCGCGCTCGAGGCCGTTGAATTGCCGACCACCCGCGCCTTTCTGGCGACCGTCGTTTCGGATCTCCCGCTGGCACAAAGGCAGTTGGTGGCGATTGCCCGCGCCATTGCCACCAACGCCAAGCTGGTGATCATGGACGAGCCGACAACATCCCTGACGCGGCGCGAGGTCGAAAAGCTGATCACCGTGGTCAACAGGCTGCGCGAAGACAATATCGCCGTCCTGTTTGTGACCCACAAGCTCGATGAATGCTATCGTATCGGCGGCCAGGCCATCGTGTTCCGCGACGGCGAATGTGTCGCCCAAGGGCCGCTTGAAAATTTCACCAAGACGCAGATTTCCGAGTTGATGACCGGCCGCGAGATCGAAGCGATCCGCTACCGCAAGGCGGAACCTCAACCGGATGAACTGCTGTCCACCGATCGCCTCTCAGGCAAGGGTTTCGTTGATGTGAACCTCTCCCTCAGGAAGGGCGAGATTCTCGGTATCACCGGACTGGCCGATTCAGGCCGCAACGAGCTTGCCATGGCGATTTCCGGTGTCCATCCGGCAACCAGCGGGACGTTGAAGCTTGACGGCGAGGAACTTCATATCCGCCGCCCCTCCGACTCTATTCGTCACGGCATCGGCTATGTTCCCGAGGACCGGCTCGATGAGGGCCTGTTTCTCGAAAAATCGATTCTCGACAACGAGATTGCCCTGGTGGTCGCGAACCTTGCCAACAGTTTTGGCGTGATCGACAGCCAGAAAGGACGGGTTCTCGCCCAAGATCTTTCCCGACAGATGCGGCTGAACACGAACGATATCGACATGCCCGTTGGCTCACTCTCCGGAGGAAACCAGCAAAGGGTTCTCATCGGGCGCTGGCTATCGATCCTGCCGAAGCTCTTGATCCTGCACGGACCGACGGTCGGCGTCGATGTCGGGTCAAAAGACACGATCTACCGCGCCATCCAGTCCCTCGCCGAGGCGGGCATGGGGTTGATCGTGGTCAGTGATGATCTGCCGGAGCTTCTGCAGAACTGCGACCGCATCCTCGTCATGTTCGGCGGCAAGGTGGTCAAGAGTTACGATGCCGAAGCCGCCGATGAAGATATTCTATACCGCACCATGACGGCACCCGAACTGGAGGTGGCGCGATGACATCCGTCGAAATCGAACGCAACAAAGCGCAGCAGAAGGTTGCCGAGGGCGGCTTCAGCTTCAGTCACTTCCTGAAGAACCATCCCGAACTGATCACGCTCGCGCTGCTGGTGGCGATCTGCGTGATCGTCACTGCGATCAATCCGAACTTTCTTCAGGCATCGTCACTGATCGATATCGGACGCGCCAGCGTCGTGATGGGGCTCTTTGCGCTCGGCGTGTTCGTCATTCTGGCGGCCGGCGGCATCGATGTGTCCTTCACTGCGATTGCCGCCTTGTCGATGTATTCGGTTACGCTCTTCACCGTGAACCATTTTCCGGGCATGCCAATGCCGCTCATCGTGCTCATCGCCACAATCGGCGGCATGCTGCTCGGTTTCGTGAACGGCATACTGGCCTATCATCTGCGCGTTCCCTCGCTGATCATCACCATCGGAACGCAGTACCTGTTTCGCGGCATTCTGCTGGCCTTCATCGGCACGGTCTGGATCATGGACCTGCCGCCGCAGATGATCGAGTTCGGCCGGGCGCCGCTACTCCAGTTCACCAACGCCAATGGCGCGATCATCACCCTTCCAATCTACTTTCTCGCCCTGCCCGCTGCCGCCATTCTCACCTGGTGGATTCTCAACAGAACCCTGATGGGCCGCGCAATTTTCGCAATCGGCGGCAACAGCGCCATTGCCGAACGGCTTGGCTACAATCTGAAAACCGTGCAACTCTTCCTGTTCGGCTATGCCGGCGCTCTGGCCGGGCTTGCGGGCATTATCCATGTTTCCAGCAATCGCCTCGCCAATCCCTTCGACCTGGTCGGCAGCGAAATCAGCGTAATCGCCGCTGTCGTGCTCGGCGGCGCCCGCATCACGGGTGGCACCGGCACGGTTCTGGGTACGATTCTCGGCGTCCTGCTGGTTACGGTCTTGAACAATGTGCTCGTCATGGTCGGCATCCCCAGCACCTGGCAGCGTTTCGTCATCGGCTTCTTCATTCTTCTCGCCGCGGCGTTCTTCATGGCGCAGCAGCGAAAGTCGTAATGCCTATTTCTCAGGAAAGCGTAGTCCCATGAAAAAATTCATCAACAAGCCAGAAAACTTCGTCGAGGAAATGCTGGAAGGCATCTATCTGGCCCATCCCGCCGTGACCTACACCGCAAATGACAAGCATTGCCTCGTCACGGCCACGCCGAAACCGGGCAAGGTCGGCATCGCCACGGGCGGTGGTTCCGGCCACTTGCCGCTTTTCCTCGGCTATGTGGGCGATGGCATGCTGGACGGATGCGCTGTCGGCGGCGTCTTCCAGTCCCCGAGCGCCGAACAGATGCTCGAAGTCACCAAATATATCGATCAGGGAGCCGGCGTTCTCTATATCTACGGCAACTACACCGGCGATATCATCAATTTCGACATGGCGGCCGAACTCGCGGAATTCGAGGATATCCGCGTGACCTCGGTCGTCGGCAATGACGATGCGGCGTCCTCCGTGATCGGCGAAGAACACAAGCGGCGCGGCGTGGCCGGGATTTTATTCGTCTACAAGGCTGCCGGCGCTGCGGCGGCAGAGGGCCTCGACCTCGACGAGGTTACCCGCATTGCCGACAAGGCGCGCCTCAACACGCGCACGATGGGCGTCGCGCTGTCGAGTTGTATCGTGCCCGAAATCGGTCACCCGACATTCGAGATCGGCGAGACCGAGATGGAAATCGGCATGGGCATTCATGGCGAGCCTGGCATCAGCCGCCGAAACCTCGAACCCGCCGACGATGTAGTGGATAGCCTGATGGAACGGCTGTTCGCCGAAAGCCTTTATGAAGACGGCAATGTTGCCGTTCTCGTCAACGGTCTTGGCGGCACTCCGCGGGAAGAACTCTACATTCTCTATCGCCGCGTTGCCGAACGCCTGTCGGAGCGCGGCATCACGGCAAAACATGTCTTCATCGGCGAGTATGCGACCGCGATGGAAATGGCGGGGGCGTCGATTTCGCTGATAAAACTCGACGACGAGCTTGATCGGCTGATCGCTGCGCCGGCCAACACGCCGTTCTTTACCCGCCTGAAGGCTTGACGGAGATTATCATGGATCAGATCAACACTGCGGGGATGGTCCCTATTTTCGCCGGACTAGCTGCCTTCTTTGCCGAAAAGCGCGAGTTCCTGATCGCCCTCGACGGCAAGGTTGGCGACAGCGATCTCGGCCTGACAATGAGTAAGGCCTTCGCCGCCGCCCATGAGGCGGTCATTGCCGAAAACGAGCCAGCCATCGCCACCTATCTGAAGGATGCCGGCATGGCGATGGCAAAGGCCGCGCCCTCGACGATGGGCACTTTGATGGCCACGGGCTTCCTGCGCGCCAGCAAGGCTCTCGATGGCGTCACCGCCATCGGCACGCCGGAAATGGCTGCTTTCTGGCGCGCCTACAGCGATGGCGTTGCCCAGCGAGGCAAAGCAAAGGTCGGCGACAAGACGGTGGTGGATGTTCTGGAGCCGATTGCCGCAAGCCTTGAGACTTCTGCCGAAAAGCAGATACCTCTGCCCGATGCGATGGCCGAGGCCGTGGAGGCAGCGAGTGCTGCTCTGGAAAACACCAAGACGATGGTCGCCCAGCACGGCAAGGCCGCTGCCTTCCAGGAAAAATCGAAAGGCCTGCAGGACGCCGGTGCGACAGTCGCCCTGTTCATCATCCAGTCGATGACCGACACGGTTCGGGCGGCCTGAAACGCAGCAGGCCATTTCCCAGCATCCAGATCGGGCGAAAACCTCGCCCGGTCATGCACCCCGCTTTTCAGGAGGACGTGATGAAAATTGCATATATCGGACTCGGAACCATGGGCCAGGGGATGGTTCACAACCTCCTCAAGGCCGGACACGAGCTCAACGTCTGGAACCGCACGGTTCTCGATCTGCCCGATACGCTCAATGGCGCGGCGCGCAAGGATACGATTGCGGAAGCCATGTCAGGGTGCGAACTTGTCATGGTGTGCCTGACAGGGCCGGATGCGCAAAAGGCAGTTTACCTCGGTGATGATGGCATTGTCGCCAATATTGCGGCAGGAACAATCATTGCCGATGCGACCACGACCGATCCCGATCTGTCGCGTTCCATCTCGGCCAGCATCGCGGAACGCAATGCCAGCTATCTCGATACGCCGGTCTTCGGAAGCAAGGGCGAAGCCTGGGCCGGAAAGCTCGATTTCGTCTGCGGCGGCGATCAAAGCGCGTTCGAGCGGCTAGGACCCGTTCTGAAACCACTTTCGGCCACGGTTCACCATATGGGACCGACCGGCAGCGGCGCGATGATGAAGCTCGTCGGCAATCTGCTGGTAGCCGCCCAGATGGAGTCCCTCGGAGAGGCTTTGGCGCTCGCCCGCAAGGCCGGGCTTGACGGCGATGCCGTCATGGGCGTCTTTGACGTAACCGACTACAGCTCGCTCCTGATCCGCAATGTCGGGCGCGCGACCCTTGCCGGCGACTATTCGCCAAGCTTTTATCTGCGCCATATGCTGAAGGACACCCGGCTGGTGCGCGCCTTTGCGGGCAGCCAGGATGTCCCGGTTCCGGTAACCACCCTGATCAGCGAACTCTATGCCTCAGCCAACAACAAGGGCCTCGGCGACCTCAACGCTTCCGCCATTCACAAGATGCTGTTCGAACTCTCCGGGCTTTGACCCGCAACCGGCATTGTCCCAGGTTTAATTTGAGAGCCTGTGTGTCCTGAGCTCCGACTTCCCTTCAGATTCCGGGAGAATCTTGGGTAATCTGCAGTGCGCCCGTTTGTTGGAGCGCCGGTCTCACGTTCAGTTGGTGGAACGAAAGACGACCGGCCCGGCGGGAGGAATTGCGGCCTGCCGAGCTGAGGCAGAGCCGC
>NZ_JACIDZ010000029.1 GCF_014196625.1 Martelella radicis | reverse complement strand
CTCTAACGACCAGGATGCCGGACGACCTTCCGCCCGCACACATCATACCACAAGCCGCTATACACAGGATGCCGGCTCAAGGCCGGCATGACGGATGAGGGTGGAGCATATTTTTCAACAAACAGAGGCCGGCTGAATGATGAACCGACCTTTTTCACCCTCCAGAACGAACGAAAGCCTCAGCGCTCGACCAGTTCGATCAGGATGCCGTCGGGATCGCGGCAAAAGGCGACCTTGCTCATGATGTCGCGGTTATAGGCCTGGCGCGGGGCCTCGACCATTTCCACGCCGGCGGCCTCAAGCTTCCCGTAAAGCGCCGCGACATCGTCAAAGCAGAAGGTCAGGTGACGGAGTCCTGCCCGCCCCGCGGCGACGTCTTCGGCCATCAGCGCGCCGGTCGCCGGCCCGATGATTTCAAGCATGCCATTGCCCGCATCGAGAAAGCAGATCTGGTGACCTGCCCGGCCCCGATCGATCGGCACGCCATCGGAGCGCTCGTCGCCGGAGCGGCGGACGACCAGCTTGAGGCCGAGCAGATCGACGTAGAAATTCAGGCTCTTGTCGATGCTGCTGACGGTCATGCCGACATGCTCGAAACCCTTCAACATGGATCTTCAAAACTCCTCATTCATCCGCTTCGCCGGATGAGAAACGCCCAAGCTCATCGGCCCGTAGCAGTTCATCCGTGACATTGTTGATATGCCGTTCCATGGCGTGGCGCGCGGCCTCGGCGTTGCGCATCTTAAGGGCGGCCACGATGGCGTAGTGATCGCCGATCCACAAGGCGCGGACCTTCGGCGCATGGATATGACGATGCACGCGTTGCCACATGCGCGAGGTGTCCCGCTGGTCCCAGAGCGCCTGGATCATCGACAGGATGATCGCATTGCCGGTCATGTTGGCGATCGTGAGATGGAACTCGCGGTCGCCCTTCTCATTGAGGAAAACCTCGTCGGTCTCGAGCTGCATGCGCTCGATGCACTCCTCGAGTTCCATGATGTCGTAGCGCGTGGCCCGTTCGGCGGCGAGCGCGGTGGCGCTCGATTCCAGCGCCAGACGGGCCTCCAGCAATTCGAACGGTCCCGGCCCGACATCAGTGTTGAGCGCATCAAAGGAAAGCGCATTGACATGGGCCGGCAGGACGACGATGCCGGCGCGGCCGCGCACCTCGACAATGCCCCGCATCTCAAGCGCGATGACGGCCTCGCGCACCACGGTGCGGGAGACCTCGAGCTGTTCGGCAAGCTCGCGTTCGGATGGCAGACGCCAGTCCGGCCGGCCCTGGTTTTCCTCGATCATCCGCGCGATCCGTCGCGCGACGACCTGATAGAGCCGCTTGGCCGCCAGCAGGCGCACCTTGCGGCCGCCTGCCCGTTCGTCTTCGTCCTTTCGGTTCTCCGCCACGGCCGTGTTATCCCAGTTCAGGCAGCCACGACCTGTAGAGCGGATGATCCGCGGTGACCGGCATCGGCGTCGGCATGCCGGTCCGGTCGGAATGATAGGCGGCGGTCACAAGCTCGAGCGAATTGCGCGCATCCTGAAGCGTCACCGGCGGCTCGCCGCCTTCCAAAAGCGCCTGGTGAAACAGTTCGAACTGGCGGGTATAGCCATCCTCGGTCTTCGGCATTTCGGCAAGCGCGGCATCCACCACCCTTTGATGCGCCTCGTCCTTGGCCACAAAACGCCAAGGGTCACGGCCCATGGTATAGGGTTCGAGGATGCTCTCAACCGTCACATTCTCGAAGCAGAAGCGCAGGCGGGAAATTTCATCATGCGAGTTCAATGTCATCGACAGGGCCGCGAGCGAACCGTTCTTCATCCTGACGGCAAGCGCCATCGTGTCCTCGGTCTCGATCGGATTGTTGAGCGTCGCACCATAGGCGAACACCTCGTCGCACGGCCCGTGGATATAGTTGAGCATGTCATGGGCGTGGATCGCGTGGCCCAGAAGGCCGCCGCCAAGCTCGGTCTTCCACTTGCCGCGCCAGTCGACCGCGAAATAGTCCGGCGAGCGCCACCAATGGGTCTCGATCGTCGTCAGGAAGGCGCGACCGGTAATCCCGAGTTCGGTCAGGCGCTTCAGCTTCTGCAGGCCCATGCCGTAACGATACTGGAAGATCGGCATGATCGTCCTGCCGGTGGCACTTGCGATCTCCGCCATGGCATCGACATCGGCGACCGAGCCGAACAGCGGCTTTTCGCAGATGACATGCTTGCCGGCCTCGAGCGCCCGCCGGGAAAGGTCGAAATGGCTGTGCGGCGGGGTGCAGATGTCGATGATGTCGATATCGTCGCGCGAAAACAGCGTCTCCGCATCCTGGACATATTCCGGAATGCCGTATTCGTCGCAGAGCTTGCGCCCGCGCTCCTCGTCCAGCGAGCACAGCACCGGCACCTCGAACAGGTCCTCATTCCATTTGAAGCCGGTCAGATGACGCTCTGCAATGCCTGCGCCGATCACGGCGACGCGAAATTTCCTTGTCATTCCATTTTCTCCTGAACCCGCTCAGCGCGGGGAAATATCGTCAGCCTTCGCCTGCGCCTCGAGCGACAGGCGGCAGACCTCGAACACATGATCATGCGTCATCGCGGTCTCGGTTCGATCCCGCACATCGGCGACAAACTGGTCGAAATACTCAATCGGTTCTTCCGAGCAGTCGAAATATTCGACGCCTGCCTTGTTGGCGAGGAAGAGGTGGTCCTTGCCCTCCCGGCCGGCGATGTCGATGTATTTGCGCAATTCGATATAGCCGTCAGTCCCGAGAATGGTCAGCCTTCCGTCGCCCCAGGTCGGCAGACCGTCCGGCGTGAACCAATCGACGCGGACATAGCCGGAAGCGCGGTCGCTGCGCAGCAGCACCTCGCCGAAATCCTGGAACGCGGGGAATTCCGCCGTGCCGAAATTGCCGATGCTGGAGGCGACGACCTCGCCCTTTTGCGAGCCGGTGAAGAACAGGAACTGGTCGATCTGGTGAGACGCGATGTCGACGATGATGCCGCCGAAGCGCTCCGGCTTGAAGAACCAGTCCGGGCGCGTGTCGAACTGCTTGCGGTGCGGGCCCATGCCGATCGTCTGCACGACCGTGCCGATGGCACCGTCCTTGACCAGCTTGCCGGCCTTGACGGCGGATCGCACGCAATGGCGCTCGGAAAAGCAGATGGAAAAGATCCGGCCTGTTCTGGCCACAGCGTCCTTCACGGCTTCAAGCTGCTCCGGCGTCGTCACGCCCGGCTTGTCGACCATCACATCCTTGCCGGCCTCCATGGCGCGGATCGCGAGATCGGCCCGGTCAGCCGGAACTGCGGCAATGCAGATGACGTCGATCTGCGGATCGGCGAAGATCGCGTCCCGGTCCATGACCGGGGTATCGGGATAGGTTTCCCGCATCGTCTCGATCAGTGCCGGCACCGTGGTCCGGTCGCAATAACCGACAAATTCGGCGCCTGCCGCAATCAACCCTTTTATCTGTCCGAAAATATGCCCGTGGTCGTTGCCCACGGCCGCAAACCTTACCATCCGCTTTGTCCTCCGCCTTGCCGACACGCCGCGCGAGCGGCCCGTCCCGGGACGGCTCAAAATGCGGCACACCTCCATTTTGGACAGACCAGACAAGAAAGCCGTCTTTCTGTCAAGACGGGATTTTCGGACGGCAACATGTTGAAGGCCTTTGAATACGGCGCTCTCAGGCCAAAACTGGTGCCAGACTGACACTCAAATAAAAAAGCAGGAAAGATTTGGTCCTACCAGAGACCAAATCTTCCCTGTGCCAACCACGCTATTCGACCGCCCCCAGCAGGGTTTCGACATGCGCCGGACCGACGGGACGAATGCCTGTGGGGTTCAGCGCCTTGATCGAATAGTACCCACGGGTGATGTGGTCGATATTTACCGTCTCGCGGACCCCTCCAAGGCGCAGCACGCGCTCCATATAGGCGGAAAGGCGCGGGTATTCGGCGATCTGGCGAAGATTGGTCTTGAACAGGCCGTGATAGGCCGCGTCAAACCGGATGAGCGTGACGAACAGGCGAATATCCGTCTCGGTGAAGCGTTCGCCGAACAGGAACGGCCCGGCGAGTTCCTCTTCCAGCTCGTCGAGCATGGAAAACACGCCAGCCACGGCTTCATCATAGGCCTCCTGGGTCGAGGCGAAGCCCGCCTTGTAGACGCCGTTGTTCAGCCGGTCGTAGATGCGCGGGTTCAGCGCGTCGATCCTCTCGCGCAGGTCTTCCGGATAGAAATCATGGTCTGAGGGCACAAGCTGCTCAAAGGCGGTGTTGAACATGCGCACGATATCGGCGCTCTCATTGTTCACCATCACGTTGCGCTTCATGTCCCAGAGCACAGGAACGGTCGCGCGGCCTGTGAAGTGCGGGTCGGCGCGGGTATAGAGTTCGTGGATATGACGCGAGCCGAACAGCGGATCCTCGTCTGCGCCAGGATAGTCGCCGAACCGCCAGCCCTGATCCGACATGACAGGATTGACGACGGTCACCGGAATGAGATCGGCAAGCCCCTTGAGCTTGCGCGCGATCAGCGTGCGTGATGCCCAGGGGCAGATATAGGCGACATAGAGCCGATAGCGCCCGGCTTCGGCTTCAAATCCGCCTTCGCCTGTCGGCCCCGGCGCGCCATCGGGCGTGATCCAGTTGCGGAAGGAAGAGACCTGGCGCACGAAGCGGCCCTTCTCGTCCTTCTTCTGCACCGGCTGCCAGTCGGCGCTCCATTTTCCGTTCACGAGCATTGTCATTCTCCCTTCGGCCGTCTCCCGCAACGATGCGGGAGCCGGGCTTTTTTGCATTCCGTTCGATCAGCGAGCGAGCCAGAAGGGCGCAATCTGCGTGCCCTGGCCGAGCATATAGCCGAACTGGATGTTCATGAAGCCGAGCGGCTCCAGATAGCGGGCATTGGCAAGACCGCCGGCATTGCGGGCATCAAAGCCTGCATCGCCGGCAACGGCAATCACGGTCTCCCTGGCCGCCTCATCATCCGAAGCGACGAAGGTCTGGACCGGAACGCCGTTGAAGCTCAGCCCCTGGGCATAGAGATCGGCAAAGACGGTGTTGAAGGCCTTGACCACGCGCGCGCCGGAAAGAGCGGCGGCAATTTCCTCTGCGGCCGAGCTTGTGCCCGAGACGACGAGGCCGGAGAAATCGGCGCTGATCGGGTTGGTGACGTCGATGACGATCTTGCGGTTGAAGTCGGCCTGATCGGCAAGGCCCGCAATCGCGCCGTAAGGCAGGGCCAGAATGACGATTTCGGCCTCGCTGACAGCCGCGGGAATGGCAGCAGGACGAACATCGAGACCGTCTTCGACAAGCCGGGCTGCAGCGGCCGCGCCGCCCTCCCGGTCGCTGACGATCACGTCATGCGCGGTGGTTGCGAAAGTCCGGGCGAGGCCCGACCCGATATTGCCGGTACCGATAATTGCAATCTTCATTTTCATCTCCATGACGCCTCCTGAAAGGCGCTTTCTTCGGGTGGTTCCCGTGTTGTTCGATGCACTGAAGATGCGCCTTGCAAATCATCTTTGAAAGGGCGAATATGAAGATAGATATTCCTTATTTTGTTCGGAATTAATGATGGATCTGATCGACGGTTGCCGCGTCTTTGTTGCCACTGTGGATAGCGGCTCCTTCGCCGGGGCGGGAGAACGGCTCGGCATGTCGGGCAAGCTGGCGTCCAAATATCTCGGCCAGCTGGAAGACCGGCTCGGCGTTCGCCTGCTCCAGCGCACCACCCGCCGCCTCGGCATGACCGTCGCCGGCGAGAAGCTCTATGCCCGTCTGCCGCACTGGCTGGACGAACTGGATGAAATCCGCAGCGACCTGAAGGAAAGCGGCTCCGGACTTTCCGGAACGCTCAGGGTCTCAGCGCCGCTGACCTTCGGCGAGATCAGGGTGCAACAGGTCCTGCGCCGCTTTCAGGCACGTCACGACGATCTCGTCATCGATCTTCGCCTGTCCGACAGCTATGTCGACCTTGCCGCCGAGGGCATCGACCTGGCGATCCGTATCGGTAATCTGGCCAGTTCAGCGCTGATAGCCCGCAGGCTCGGCCGGACGGCGATGGTGGTGGCAGCCGCGCCTGCCTATCTTGAACGCCACGGCACGCCGAAAACGCCGCAAGACCTCATCCGCCATGAATGCATCCGCGACACCAATCTGCGCACGCCCGGCGGGGGTTGGCCGCTTGCGGAAAACGGCGAGCCGGTCCGCGTGCCGGTGCGCGGTCACTATCTCGTCAATTCGGCAAGGGCCGCCCGCGATATCTGCCTGGAGGCCGAAGGCATTGCCCTTTGCCCGGATTATGTTGTGGGAGAAGACCTTGCCGCCGGCCGCCTGACGCAATTGCTGAAAGAGCACCAGCCCGCCCCGCTTGCCATCAACGCCGTCTATCTCGATGGCAGGCGAATGCCGCGAAGGGTGCGCGCCTTTCTCGATTTCCTGAAGACGGAGAGTTTCAACTTCAGCGAAGCGCCATCCGGCGATCAAGGCTGAAGGTCATGCCGATCGAATGCTCGCCTTGCTCCACACTCGAGCGCGGGCTTCAGGAAAGCGGGGAGAACAAAGCCCTCCCTGCCAAATGAGATCTGTTGTCTCTCGTCAGCGCGATGCCGTTTCCGGGGCTCGGACGGCTTCTCGCCGACATCGATGCCGAAACCGTCGACCGGGTATCCGTAAAGGGTGAATTCTGAAAGACCGAGCGCGGACCGCAAGGTCCCGTTGACCAGATGACACTGCAGCAGGGCAATATCGAGATCGCGCTCACTGTCGCTGCCGGCAATCAGCGCATCGTAATAATCCTCTTCCGCATCCAGGAGATCGGTCAGGTTACGGGTTCCGAGGTCGAGATACTGGCTGCGATAAAGCGCCCGCGTTTCATCGAGAAGCCGGGTCCGTGTCTTGGCGGAAGCGATGAGTTCGCGCGCATTGGCCATCTCCGTTCCCGCGTCGAGCGCTTCGGCGCCGACGCCGAGCACGATGTCGACTTCCGGCTGATCACCGCCACCCATTGCGATCTCAAGACCGCCGTCGGCCAAGGTACCTTCCGCGCCGATCTTTACCACCGCATCGCCCAGCTTGCGATCAAGCTCCCGCCATTGCGCGACCGCGAGGGCGATATCGCCTATCTCGCCCAGTATTTCCTCGCCGAGATCGCGGCCCGCGAGGACGAGCCGGTGAAGGCGTTCACCGCCGAGGCGATGGCCGAACTGCAGACCCACACCTTCCCCGGCAACGTGCGTGAATTGCAGAATTTTCTGCTGCGCTGCGTGCTGCTGGCTCGCGATGAGGCCGAGATATCTCTGGCGCAGTTGCGCGAGGCGCATGCTTCGATGCTTGCCGGCGCGACCCCTGCGGCAGCGAACGCCCCCGATGACGCAGATGCCGATCAAGGCGGGCTTAGGGAAATGGTCGGCAAGGCCGAGGCCGATATTCTCGCGCGTTGCTTTCGCCGCTTCCACGGCAATCAGGCCGAAATGGCGCTGGCTCTCGAAGTTCCGCGCCGGACGCTGTCACGAAAGCTGGCGCGCTACGGCATTTGCGCCGGTGACGAAAGCATAACCGAAACGCAGAGGGAGGAGGTCTGAGCGATGACCGCCACACACACGAGGTTCAAGATGAAAACGCCGGTTCTGCTCTCCCTGATAAGCGGCGTTCTGCTGACCGCTCACCCGGCGGCCGCGGCCGACACCGTGGCGGTGCCAAAGGCGGGGCTCGATGCCTGCCTGCAAACCGTCGACCGGCTCAACCGGCTCGATTGTTTCGACAAGTTGCTGGGCACGCCGATATCGGTGCTGTCCGGCGGCACGTCGCCAACCACCGCGCCTGTACCGTCTTCGCAGGAAAAATCGCCCATCGCCGCGCTGGCGCATGCCATGGAGCAGGCGCGCAGGGCAGGCGATGAGGGCTGGCAATTCCGCTATTCACGGGTCGGCTCCAACGATCTGCTGACCCTGCCGGAACTGATGGCGGAAGCTGCCGCAGCCCCAGCGGCCCCGCCACCGCCCGCCGAAAACGGCGCGCTGCCGGAAAAAAACGCGGCCATCGACGCGGCGCAAAACCCCGGCGATCTGCTGCAGCCCGGCACGGCAAACGTCTACCTGACCAAGCTCGAAACGCCGCCCGCCGACGCAACCAGCCCCGCCGACCGCGCCATCCTGATGCTGTCATGCGAGGCCAATATCACCACCGCGCGCCTGATCCTGCCGCAACCCATTTCGCTCGGTCCCCACGCAATCGAGATCAGAACGGCGAGCGGTCGGCCGGAAACCGAAACCTGGCAGGCCGTCGCCGATGGCACGGTGCTGATGAACGCCCGCGGCCTCACCAGCATCGCCGATATTACACGGTGGCGCACTACCCCGCGCATCCAGATGTCACTCGGCATCGGCAATGAAAACCGCGCTCTGCTGTTCGAAATGGGCAATCTCGCTGACATGCTGCCGCCGCTGCGCCGCGCCTGCCAGTGGTGAGTTTTGCAGGCTTTGTCACGAAAGGAAGTTCCCCGTTTTGATCGTAATTCAGGCGCAACCTTAAAGAGCGTTTTCGAGGAATACGCAATTTGGATCGAGGAGAAGCTCATGCCTCCAGCCCACAGAAAAGGCGATATCGGCTCCGGCCATGGTTGCTACTATCCGCCGACGCCGGCCACCTTCGGCAGCGGCAATTTCATCGTCAACGGCAAGCCCGCCATGCGCGTCGGAGACAGTTACGCCCCCGATGGCTGCCAGGCAAGAAGCCTTTTCTGGACAGTTAGTCACTCTCCGCAGGCATGCTGCGCCTTTTCCTCAAGCGAAATTCTTTATAGCTGTCATCCGCTTAGGGTTGTCATGCGCTTAAGTTGTCAGCAATAATTGCGGTCGACTCAGGGGGGAAGACATGACCAAGCCATTTTACGCCGAACCTATCCTGAACTCCCCCTATGAATGCCCGAGCCGTCATCACGCGTTATCGGCCAGTGGCGAACCGCTCGACCTGCCGCCACTCGAAGGGCGCCGACGGTCCGAATACATTGCGCCGGTTCCCAAGAGCCGTAGAACGAAGGCGTCTCCCAAAGACCAGGCAAGTCTCGATCTCGACCAGAGCGACGCGGGCGAAGCACGCTATAACCTCTCCAGGCTGATCAACGAGATCCGGGGCCATGTCGCAAGCTGGCGTAGCCTATCCAATCCGAATGACTGGGGTGTGACGCCCGTCACCCAGCGACTGCTGTCGCATTGGCGTACATACACCTTTTCCGGCCCCCGCCCCTTCTTCTGCCAACTGGAAGCCGTGGAGACCGCGATATGGCTGGCCGAGGTGGCGCGAAAACGCCGGCAATATGCACATATCTTTCGTCATCTTGAAGAAGCCAACCAGGAAGCCAATCCCGAGATCTTCCGCATCGCTCTGAAGCTCGCGACTGGCGCCGGCAAGACCACCGTCATGGCGATGCTGATTGCCTGGCAGGCCGTCAATGCCGTGCGTCAGCCCAATTCCAGCCTGTTTTCCCGCGGCTTCCTGATCGTCGCGCCCGGCATCACCATCAAGGACCGGCTGCGTGTGCTGAAACCATCGGACAGCGACAATTATTACCGCACGCGCGAGCTCGTGCCGCAGGAGATGATGCCGGATCTCAACAAGGCAAAGATCGAGATCGTCAACTACCATGTGTTCCAGCGGCGAAAGGCGCATGAGCTCAATGCCGTTGGTTTGCGGTTGATGCAGGGCTGGCGCAAGGAAACGATAGAGGAACAGGAAACCGAAGGCCAGATGCTGCAGCGCGCCTGTGGCGACCTTCTCCAGTTGAAGAACATCGTCGTCATCAATGACGAAGCGCATCACTGCTACCGAGAGCGCCCCGAAAGCGACGAGGAGAAACAGCTCAAGGGCGAGGACAAGGACGAGGCCAAGGAAAACAACGAAGCCGCGCGCCTCTGGATTTCCGGCATCGAGGCGCTGAAACGCAAGGTCGGGGTGCGAACGGTCTACGACCTCTCGGCAACGCCATTCTTCCTGCGTGGATCAGGCTATGAGGAAGGCACGCTGTTTCCCTGGGTGGTCTCGGATTTCTCGCTGGTCGATGCGATCGAATGCGGCATTGTGAATGCTTCCGCGCGTTCCCGTATCGGACAATGCCGTCAACGCGGCCATGCCGGTCTACCGCGATCTTTGGTCCCACATCGGCAAGAAGATGCCGAAGAAGGGTGCTGCAAAATCCGGCACGCTTGATCCGCTCAGCATGCCGGCGGAGTTGCAGACCGCGCTCTATTCCCTCTACTCCCATTACGAGAAGGAATACGAAGCCTGGGAGAAGGCCGGCATCGGCGTCCCGCCGGTCTTCATCGTCGTCTGCAACAACACGGCAAGCTCAAAACTGGTGCATGAATGGATTTCCGGCTGGCAGCGCGAGGAGGAAGACGCGCCGGTGATGAAGCACCACGGCCACCTGAAGCTCTTCGGCAATTTCGACCAGTACGGCAATCCGCTGTCACGCATGAACACGCTGCTGATCGACAGCCAGCAACTGGAATCCGGCGACGCGTTGGACCCCACCTTCCGCGAGGTCGCCAAGGTCGAGATCGAGAAATTCCGCCGGGAAAAGGCCGAGCGCGATGGCGCGGCGGCAGCCGAGAAGATCGACGAGGCCGAGCTTTTGCGCGAGGTGATGAACACGGTCGGCCAGAAGGGCCGGCTTGGCGAGCAGATCCGCTGCGTGGTGTCCGTCTCGATGCTGACGGAAGGCTGGGACGCCAACACGGTGACCCATATCCTCGGCGTGCGCGCCTTCGGCACCCAATTGCTCTGCGAACAGGTGATCGGCCGCGGCCTGCGCCGCCAGTCCTACGAGCTTAACGACAAGGGCCTGTTCAACACCGAATATGCAGATATTCTCGGCATTCCCTTCGATTTCGCGACCGAACCGCAGGACGTCGTGCGCCAGCCTCCGAAGCCGACGACGCGGGTCTTTGCGCTGAAGGAACGCGAACACCTGTCGATCCGTTTCCCGCGCGTTGCCGGATACCGGACCGAATTGCCATCCGACACATTCTCGGCAAGCTTCACCGAGGATTCAGTGCTGAGATTGACGCCCGAACTGGTCGGCCCGTGCACGGTGCGGCTGGAAGGCCTTGTCGGCGAAGGGCACGACATTTCACCTGACAGCCTTGACGATATGCGACCGAACACGGTCGCCATCCACCTGACCAAGCGGCTGACCGAACTCTATTTCCGCGAGGACGGCCAGGACGCGCCCTATTTTCTCTATAACCAGATCCAGCCGATCACGCGGCGCTGGGTAAGCACCTGCCTCAAGCTTGAAGGCGGCACCAAGGCCGGCATGCTGACCTATGCCGAACTCGCCGAAAAGGCCTGCGAGCTCATCTATCAGGCAATCGTCCGTTCCGCCGATGCCGCAGGCACGGGCCTGACCAAGGCGATGCTCGATCCCTACAACCCCCATGGCTACACGGATTTCGTCTCCTTCATCACCACCAAGCAGAATCTCTGGCGCACCACGCTGTCGCATGTGAACTTTGTCGTCTGCGACAGCGACTGGGAGGCGGAGTTCGCCCGCGTGGTGGAAGCCCACCCGTCAACGCTTACCTACGTCAAGAACCAGGCGCTCGGCTTCGAGGTGCCCTATCGCGTCGGCGCCACGCCGCGCCGTTATATCCCCGATTTCATCGTCGAGATCGATGACGGCCATGGCCGCGAGGACCCGCTTCGGCTGATCGTCGAGGTGAAGGGTTTTCGCGGCATCGACGAACAGATCAAGGCCGAGACGATGAAGAACCTCTGGGTGCCGGGGGTGAACAACCTCGAATCCTACGGGCGCTGGGGTTTCGTCGAATTCCGCAACGCCTTTGCGATGGAAGAGGAATGGGGCAGATTGCTCGATGGCTTCACGGCACGGCGGCCACGATTGCCAAAAGCAGATTCTTGAGGTCACATGACGTGACCGCAAGAGGGAAGGTGAAATGAGCCGGGACACGGATTTGGAAAGCGAACGGGGCCTGACCACGGGTTCGATTGCCGGGATGATCCAGACCATCCGGGGCAAGTCCGTGATCCTCGATTCCGATCTGGCGACCCTCTACGGCACGGAAACCAAGAAGCTCAACCAGCAGGTCAAACGGAATCTGGAACGGTTTCCGGAAACCTTCGCCTTCCGGCTGAGCGAGGATGAGTTCCGGACCTTGAAGTCACAGGATGTGACCGCAGGCCCGCGCCATGGCGGCCGCCGCATACCGCCGATTGCGTTTACCGAACATGGCGTCGCCATGGCCGCGACGGTACTGACATCTCCGCGCGCCACAGCCGTGCTGCAACTGATCATCGACGTCTTTGTCGATACCCGACGGCAGATGCTGTCCGGCGCCGCCGGCGACAAGGGATTGGCGCGCCACCGCATCGAGGCGATGTATGATGCGCTGGCGCGCTATAGCCAGACCATGCTCGACTTCGAGATCAACAAGCGCGACAGCATGACCGTCAAGGACGAAGTGGAACAGCTGACCGTCTCCGTGCTTGATGCGGTCAAGGCCCAACTCGCCGAAAAGCAGGTGAAGAACGAAAGCATCATTGCCGAAATCCAGCGCAAGATGGCCGAGACCGACAAGCTGCGCGCGGAGACGCGCAAGACGCATGCCGAAGCGGACACGATCGAGATCGCCAACTGGCGCGAACGGCTGGAGCTTCTGCGGGAAATGGTAAAGACGCTGGAAGAGGCAAGCCCTTTCCTCCCGATGAACGCAATGGATCAACTTGGCCGGGCGCTGCCGCCCGCCGACAGGAAATCACTGCCCCGGAAAGACCGATAATGGCCAGAAAACCGCGCGAAAAGAACATCTCCACGCTGACCCATGACGAGGCGAAGCGGCTGAACAATCCGACCGCCGAAATGGCCTCGCTTTACGAGCAGCAGGAGGAGATGCTGGGCGAGACGGCGCGCGCCATGCACATTCCCCGCGACCGGCCGCTCTCTGCGGGCGAGACGCGGGAGCGTGACGGTGACCGCGATCCACAGATCATCTGGAACGGGGTGAAGATCAGGATCACGCCCGCCCAGATGAAAGCGCTTGCCGAGACCGGCGAGATCGAGATCGGCGATGCCCAGCTTGTCTGGCGCGGCAAGGACCGGCAGGACTGGTCCGATCTCGTGGTCAACGCGCCGCCGGTCTATGTGCAGGAAAAGGTGCATCCGAAGGCGATCATCGACGACCTGAAGCGGCGCAGCAAGGCCGCGCGCGAGGCCGAAACCGATGCGCCGGACCTGTTCGCCGATTTCAACGGCATTGCCGATCCGGAGGCGCGCGCCGAATTCTACCAGCACACCAAGCACTGGCAGAACCGCTTCATTCTCGGCGACAGTTTGCAGGTGATGGCGAGCCTTGCCGAGCGCGAGGAGATGCGTGGCAAGGTGCAATGCATCTATTTCGACCCGCCCTACGGGATCAAGTTCAATTCCAACTGGCAGGTCCGCTATGCCTGATTTGTATGTAGCGAATACCGACAACGACTGGTTCGATTTTCTGAAATCACGATCGCCACTTGAGGACGTGAACTTCTGGAAGCCGAGCCCTCAAACCTTCAAAGCAATCGATGAAGGGCAGCTCTTTGTGTTTCGGCTAAAGTCTCCTCGAAATGTGATAGGAGGTTATGGAGTTCTCGCCAGTAGCATCAATGTGCCAATACAACTCGCTTGGGATTCACTCGGGGAGAGAAACGGAAGCCCTTCGATGGCTCAAATGATCACCGCGATCCGAAGGTATAGAGGCGGTCAGAAAATCTCACCACAATCGTTAATCGGTTGTCGAGTTTTATTTTCTCCCGTCTTTTTTGAACCTGAAGAATGGTTTCCGGTACCTTCCGACTGGTCATCTAATATTGTGACGGGAAAGGTATATAATAGTGAAACAACCGAGGGTCGAAAGCTCGTCAACGAGCTGGAGCTGCGAACCAGCGACAGTATTCTTTTCAAGAGAGCAGAGCGGGCCTTCGAAGGCAATGGATTTGCAGAGGATGAACAGTCAAGATATGGCCCCCCTTCAGTGGTGGAGCCGCGCCTCGGGCAAGGAGCCTTTCGAATTAAAGTAGCAAATGCTTATAAATTTCAGTGTGCCCTCTCCGACACAAAGGTCCTTCCAGCTCTGGAGGCGGCTCACATAATACCTTACGCTGAGGGTGGAACTCATACCATTTCAAACGGAATATTCCTGAGAAAAGATATCCACAGTGTTCTAGATGCTGGGTTCGCAACAATAACAGATGATCTTCGATTCCACGTAAGCAGGAAAATCACTGAAATATTTAATAATGGAAATGAATACAAGCGATTGCATGGCGTGAAATTAAGAATTCCTTCAATTAAAGCTTTCAAGCCAGCAAAAGTATCGCTCCACTGGCACCAAGAAAATCGCTTTGTCGGCGATTGATTTCCTCGGACACCTCGTCCTAGACCCGACCTGCGGCTCCGGCACCACCGCCGCCGTCGCCGAGCAATGGGGTCGCCGCTGGATCACGATCGACACACCGCGCGTGGCGCTGGCGCTGGCCCGTACGCGGCTGATGAGCGCGCGCTATCCCTATTACCTCCTCGCCGACAGCCGCGACGGAAGGGCGAAGGAACAGGAGGTGACCGGCAGGATCCAGCCCGATACGCCCGTGACCGGCGATATCCGCCAGGGCTTCGTCTATGAGCGCGCGCCGCATATCACGCTGAAATCCATCGCCAACAATGCCGAGATCGACGTGATCTGGGAGAAATGGCAGGCGGTGCTGGAGCCCTTGCGCGAGAAGCTGAATGCGGCGCTTTCCACCCGTTTCGAGGAATGGGAAATCCCCCGCGATCTCGATGACTGGCTGGAAGGCAAGGATGGCAAGGGGCATGTGGCGGACGATGCCGCGCGAAAGCTGCATGCCGACTGGTGGGAGGGGCGGATTGCCCGGCAGCAGGAAATCGACGCCTCGATTGCCCGCGCCGCCGATGTCGAACTGCTCTATGACCGGCCTTACGAGGACCGGAGCAAGGTGCGCGTTGCCGGCCCCTTCACCGTGGAAAGCCTGTCGCCGCACCGCGTCATCACCGCCCGCGACGACACGCTGGCGGACGAGCTTGCCGCCGCCGGCGCGCTGACCGCCCAGGCCGCGACGCCCGCAAGCGCCGTGGAGGCGGATTTCGGCGCCATGGTGCTGGAAAACCTGCGCTCAGCCGGCGTCCATCAGCTTGAAAAGCGCGACACGATCCACTTTTCCTCGATCGAGCCGTGGCCCGGCAATTATATCGCCGCCGAAGCCCGCTATTCCGACGGCGGGCAGATGGAAAAGCGCGCGGCGATCCTGATCGGCCCGGAATTCGGCACGCTGACGCGCAGCCAGATCACCGCCGCCGCCCGCGAGGCATCGGACGCCCGTTTCGACGTGCTGGTGGCCTGCGCCTTCAATTTCGACGCCCAGGCGACCGACCTCACTCGGCTCGGACCGCTCGCCATCCTGAAGGCCCGGATGAACCCGGACCTTCATATGGCGGAAGACCTGAAGAACACCGGCAAGGGCAATCTCTTCGTCGTCTTCGGCGAGCCGGATGTCGAGATCATCGATGCGGCCGATGGCGAGATCAGGGTCAAGGTCCACGGCGTCGATGTCTTCGATCCGTCCACCGGTGAAATCCGCTCCGACGACGTCAAGGGCATCGCCGCCTGGTTCGTCGACACTGATTATGACGAGGAAAGCTTCTTCGTCCGCCACGCCTATTTCCTCGGCGCCAACGACCCCTACAAATCGCTGAAAACGGCACTGAAGACCGAGATCGACCAGGAAGCCTGGGAAACGCTCTATTCCGACACGTCCCGCCCCTTCCCGAGGCCGAGCACGGGCCGGATCGCGGTAAAGGTGATCAACCATTTCGGCGATGAAGTGCTGAAGGTTTTTGGGGTGTAGCAGAGATGAGCAAGTTCAAACTTCCGCAACCCGTCAACGAAACTCAAAGGCAGTTCATCCGGCTTTGTGAGTTGGGCGGCGGAATAGGTGGCGGCCCGCCTCGCACGAAAGTTCAGGAACTCCTTTCAACGGATGGAAAAGCGCTCAATCGACTTGCCTTTGAGGAAATGCAGGATGCCTTGAACGATAACCCGGGTGCCAATCCATGGCATGTCTGCTTCGCCATGGGGCTGTGCTGGGGAAGACTGGCCCAATTGACGAAACCCTTTATTGCGGACGCGGTCGACTATCTCGACACGGGAAGCCATACCGCTCTGAAGCGTGCGGAAAAATGCCATTATGAACGAGGTCCCGATCCGATCAACCAATCCTTGCACGGCGGTCGAATCCTTTTCGATCGGGTCATTCTGCCGAAGACGCTTCCTGACACGATCCGTGGAATCGCACGCGCTCAAGAGCGCTGGCTTTCGCCGATTCTGTCCCCTAATCGACCGCCTTATATCGGCAGCTGGAATGCGACAGCGATGTTCATGTCGGCACTGTTTGCGCAACCTTCGCTCGCCGCCACTCTGGTGACACGAGACGTCATGCTGCCGCCGGGCGGACCGATCCACAAGGCGCTCTCGTTGCTCCATCAGGTCAATGTCATTGCAAAGCCGCCCGAGGGCAGCGAGCTTGACGATGCACCGGTCGAATCCGGATCGATCTATGCCAATACCGGATTGATCGAGGACGTTCTCATCGGGACAGCAGACACAAGCATGCTCGACATCCATAGTGGCCTGTCCATGCTTGGAACAAGACTGCCGCAGTCAAACAACTGGTTTTGATTCCTTCCCATCCAGTATGTTCGCAATTGCGAAGGTTAACAGAAGAGGGAGTGAAGAAATGAACGAAACACAGGCAGCAAAGATACTTCGTTCTGACTATGAAAGGTCGGAGGCGCGGCGCGAGCAGGCTACGGCCGTCCACTTGTTCGGCATTCGTTATGCAGTGGAGCTCGTCGGCCTCTCTTTGGAAAACATTTTGAAACGAGCCGAAATGCCCACCTCATACAAGACCGAAATCCGCAAGGGTATGAAGCTCGCCCGCTATGTTGTCCTGCGGGAACCCTGATGCCGACCATCCTTGCCGACAGCTTCACCGCAGCCCTCGCAAAGCTTGCCAATGACGAACAGAAACAGGCCAAGCTGACAGCCTTCGATCTTCAGACAGATCCGCAGCGGCCAGGCCTTTCAATGCACCGGATCGAGGTTTCCAAGGATCCGAATTTCTGATCGGTGAGAGCAAGCCTGGATCTCTGGATCATTAATCACAAATCCGGCGACAGCATTCTGCTCGCCTATGTCGGCCATCATGATGACGCCTATCAATGCATCGCCCAACCGATCATCATCCGGGTTCAGCGAGGCGGAAAGGGCAACTGACTTGCCCTCCATCTGTATCCGTCTGAGTTCCATGTAAACAAGAGACGAGATCTCATCCTGGCCAAGCACACGACCGGCTTCGCGCACGGTCTTGCCATGTCGCGCATCAGACCAGAAATCCCGCTTGTAGATATCCAGCAGATAACCGCCGCGTTCGATCTCCTCCTCGGAAAAGCCACGCTCCGCCAGCGCCTTGTCTCTTGACGGATCAAATGCTGCGCTCTTTCCCCTGACTCGCCAGAAGGCGAAAACAATGCCCGGCCAATTCATCAAGAAGGCGGTTATCCTTGTAGCCGCCTCCCGAGATATCGTCATGTTCCGCAAGGCGGCGATTGTCGATCGCATCAAGCTCTGCTTTGACGACATGCTCGAGCCATGTCCTGGCCTGCTCGGCGGTTAATCGTGAAGCTGCCATCAATTCGAACACTCTCTCGCTTGTCGTATGCAGGGCTGCACCGATCACGCAAGCCTTGGCGGGGTCGTGTGTGTGCAGGCTTACCTGAATATAACTAGCTTTGGTTGCATTTCCAGCGCTTACGGGAACACGACGGTGCCAAGTGTAAACGGCGCCTCGGCGGAAAACATGGGCGATCAACGGCATCGGCTTCAACCTCATCTGAAGCAGCCTGATGCCGTTTGTGATACAGTCATGTGTGGCACTGCGGTGTGGATTCGCAGGGAAACAGATAAAACTGTGTTTAATTTCAATGCTTTGAAGATGCCGATAAGGCATAAGTGTGCACACCGAATCACTTTGGACACCAAAGTCTGTAATTTATTATTTATATTCAATTACTTAATTAGGTTATCCTAGGGGCGTGGCATATCGGTGCACATAGGAAGCATAAGCGTGCACACCTCCGAAAACATGGTCATCGCGCGGCATGAAAAAAGGCCCGCTCGGAGCGGACCTTCTTTCATTCGGCGTAGAAACGTATGGAACAGCTATCCTCGTTGAGAAGTTCCAGCAATTTGTCTGGGTCAAACTGCTCCCGATAGTCCGGAGCGGTAAACGGCGAGAACTCGCGAGACATGCCGTGCGTTTCGGCATATGCATCGACGAAATAGTCCAGTGAAATATACTTTTCGCCGGCCAATTTACATAGGATCAAGGCCTCGATGATCAACTCGATAACGAGTCCCCAACGGTTGGCGCAGGCGTGGCACAGGCGTTCGAAGAAATCGTTATTTGAGAGAGGCTCAAAATCGATCTCTGCTTTTTTCCCATATGAGAAAGCAACGCTCTGTACCTCTTCCCAGTCTGCGGCGAAATCGATTGGTTGAAAGCGGACTGGCCGCAGGAGATGCCGCAATTGGCGGCGTTCCTCTGGTCCGGCTCTTTCTACGTGCTGAGCCAGACCGTCGACACCGGACAGAATCAAGATCATTGGCCAGCGCGGCTCCTTGAGCAAAGCCTTGAAGCTGTCGAGCATGGCCCGGTTCATGGCGGCGCCGGTATCGGTGAAAGCATGTTGTGCTTCATCGTAGTGGATGCCGATGACACTGTTTCGCCGTGCCTGCTTGAGGACCATTTCCCAGATTTGATGCGGCTTAGACTTTCCGGAGGCGGGGTAGTCGAGAGCTTCCAATGTCGAACTGCCCAGATCCTTCAATGAGTTCCGCCCCCACAAACGAAGCTGTACAAAGCGCGCGGGCCGGCCATCTGGCATCAGAGTGCCGCTTTCGTTGAACATCCTGATCATGTGGTCAATCTCATGAGACTTTCCGATCCGGGACTTTCCGGTTACGAGAAGCCCACGCGCTTCAAATGGTTTTCCGGTCAATGCCTTCGCATAATAGTCTTCGACACATTTGTTGAATTGCTTCCGCAATTCCTGCGCTCGCGGAAACGGGTAATGACCTGCCTTGAGCTGTGCGGCAAATTTCGCCGTCTCCATATCAATGAACGTGTTCATGATTTCACTCCAGGTCCTTGATCTGCAGCGGACGGCCCAGATGCCCGCTATTCTGCTTGTTCGGTTTCTTCCTCTGCGATGCTTCGGGTTTCAATTCAGGAGCCTTCGCTTTTGTCGGCTCCTTGACATGACCATGAGCGGAAGCTCTTTGTTTTCTCGCCGTATCCTCGGGCGCTATGGTTGCATCCATGACCAGATCAGCTCCCGCGACCTTGTACGTTTGAGGTGAGCTGTCAGTGCTGAGGTCCGTGATGGCGTCAGGCGATGCGCCGATATCAAACGCGCCATGGGCTGCGCTCGGAATAAGCTTCGTACCGGCGAGAACCACGTTTGCTTTTTTCTTGGCTTCTTCTGCTGTCATATAACTTCGAGGGAGCCCCTTTTCGACGCCGATCGCCTGCATGAGATCATGGCGCTCCCTGCGCACCTGCATAATGCGTTGTTCGTGAATTTCAGTAGCCGCCGGGCTCTCTTTACGCACCCGAGCTACATAGGCTAGGAACTGCGCCAGTGTCATGCTCTTGAAATACGTCATTTGCAGTTGAACTTCGACGACGGTCTCGACCTTGGGCAGGACAACCGTCGCATGTGCCAAATTGTCAGGGTCGATGAACACCGAAACTTTTCCTTGGATCCTGTGTTCTTCCCTGAGGCGCTGCAATTCTGCTGAGTTGAACCAGATACCGGTGAAGACCCTGACGCCCTCATCCGTTGGGGTAACCTTGTCTTCCCAACACAGGCGGATACGCCGGAGGTTGGGATCAATTGGCGGAAAGCAACCACGTTCACGATTGAGCTTCTTAAAGACTTCGATCGGTCTTTGGCCCCACATGCCGATGCCATAGTGACAGGTGGACGGATATTCATCGATGAAATACCGCGTCAGAATGCCGTAAAGCTGCTCAACGTCGAGCACACCATTCGCTGTCGCATCATATCCGGGCAGCTCTCCGGCCTTTCGGCCCGTATAACCGTGAAGGGTCCTGAGCACAGTTTCTTCCAGCGTGCCGAACATTCGTTCAACAAAAGGCTTATCCGTAGACGCATAGGTGCGTGCAATCGTGCTTTGTGCGCCCAAACCTACGATGGCCTCAACAACTTCTGCGTTTCTCAGGCCGGTGCCATTGTCAGATTTAATATTGCCGAGGCCAATGGCCGGCATCGGCTCCCCAGTACATCCGTAGCGAGCCTTTTCTTCGGTCTTGTCGCGCGTTGCCATCCGAAGGAGCGCCATCGTAGCGTCGGCACCTTGCCTCTCAGCGATTACCCAGGCTGTTGATTGCCACTGAGAACTGACCCGGCGTTTCCACCTAGAATTGACCCGCCTGCTAGGTATGTTTCGGATCTGCGGTTGTGGTCAAGTTC
>NZ_JACIDZ010000028.1 GCF_014196625.1 Martelella radicis | reverse complement strand
CCGCTCAAAACATGCGAGGGAAGGTTGGAACATGGGTCAATTCTCAATGGAAATATCAGGCCACACCGGGTCAGTTCTCAGTGGCAATCAACACTCGTCGGCGAACGAATGGACCTCAACCGTCCGACTGCGCGTGGCATCAGGGACGCTATAGGCATTGCCACCGACGCTGACCATGCCTTCCCGCGACACGCGGCGCTCAAGCTTGAGAACGGATTTGAACGGTGCCAGCGGCAACGGCCGCAGGTGCGGCCGCTCCTCGGCAAAGGCTTGCGTGACGACGCGAAGGGTAGTGGCATGCTTTCTCGGATTGGCAACAGTGTCCAGCCAGTGCCGCAACTGGGCATTCAGGTCATCGAGATTGCGAAACGAGCGGGCCAGGAAGAAGTCCTCCCGGATATAACGGAACGGCCGCTCGACCTTGCCCTTCGTCTTGGCGCGATAAGGTTTGCATGCCTTGGGATGGAAACCGTAGTTGCGTGCCAGATCGATGAGCGCGCGATTGTAGATGATGCCTTCCGTCTGCCCTTCGCCGATAACGGCAGTCTTCATCCGATCATAAAGCACCTCCCTTGGAGCGCCGCCAAGGGCTTCGAACGCAGCGATATGGCAGCGCAGGACGGTCGGCAGGTTCTGATGCATGACGAAGCGCGCCCAGATGAGGCGGCTATGCCCCAGCACCATCGAGAACAGCCACACAATCCTCAGCGTCATTGGTTCGTCGGTGAATATGACATGAAACTGGGCGAAATCGACCTGAGCCTGCTCGCCGGGCGGCGTCTCAAAGCGCACTTCGAATCCCTGGCTGGCCGGAGGCCGCACATCTCTAAGAAAATCCGTCACGGCGGTGTAGCCGCCCTTATAGCCTCGCTCGCGCAGTTCTCGAAATAGCCGGCTCCCGGTCAGGCCGGGGTAGGCCCTCACGCGCTCCCGCAGATAAGAAGCAAACGGATCGATCACCGTTGCCCGAGGCTTTCTGGGGCCATAGGCTGGAGCCTCAAGGCCGCGCTCTATGTATTTGCGCACCATCTTGCGGTCGATGCCCGTTTCTCTGGAAATGGCCGACACCGTCAGCCCCTGCTGATGCAGATCCAGTATCATAATTGTCTCCCTCAGCTTGATCACCAAAATCCCCCTTCCGACCATCGGAAGAAGTATGGGCGATGACGCGCCGCCGGTCTTCCGGGGCTCGCCCCGGAAGACCGGCGGCAGCAGCGCATGGGGAAGATTCAAACGGCAATATTGGGGAGTATTGCTCCGGTGATGACAGGTATGCTGTTCGGAAAGCTGGGTTCACATCGGTTCAGAGAGCTGCAAGCGCTCGAGTCCCGGAGCTGAATTTCCCTGCCTTGAACTTCGAAGTCCGTGCCGCGTACTCCTCGTCGATCGCTCACCCCGGCCTTGCGGCCATGTCGTGCCTTTTCCCTTCTCGGTTTCAGGTCACGCCATTCGATAATCCTCTTGTTTGGTCGACATGGCCCAGATCATTCGGGCCATTTTATTCGCCAGCGCAACGGCCGCGACCATCCTGGGCTTGCGTGCCACGAGAGCAGCGAGCCAGCGATTCGAACTGCCACCTTTCCGGACGACCCACCGGATCACGCTCATCGCTCCGACGATTAGCAGTCGGCGGATATCGGTCTGTCCCATCTTGCTGACCGACCCCAGCCTGGCCTTGCCCCCCCGTGGACCTCTGCCGTGGGACCAGACCCAGCCAGGCCGCAAAGTTCCGCCCACTGTCAAAAGTGTCGAGGTCGGGGCGCAAACGCCGCCACGGCGCCTGCCGTCACGGGGCCGATCCCGGGGATGGTGCAAAGCCGCCGCAACTCACAATCTGTCTTCGATGCATCTTCCAACCCGCTTGCCAGCCGTTCGATCACGTCGCTCAGCCGCGCAATCTGCTCAAGATAGACCGCCCCCATCTCCCGAACCGGGTCAGGCAGGTCGCTGCTTTCGTCCGACAACGCATTCTCGAGTAGTTTCAGGCTCGCCGGTCCCTTCGGCGCTACCAGCCCGAACTCGGCCAGATGTCCGCGCAGCGCGTTGATGAGCTGCGTGCGCTGTCGGACCAAGCATTGGTGGGTGCGAAACGCCACAGCACGGCCTTGGGTTTCGGCACTCTTCACTGCCACGAAACGCATGGTCGGACGCATGGCCGCCTCGGCGATAGCCTCCGCGTCCGCACGGTCAGTCTTCTGGCGTTTGAGGAACGGTTTTACATACGCCGCCGGCACCAGACGCACTTCATGACCGTGAGACAGCGCCATTCGGCCCCAATGATGCGACGTGGCGCATGCCTCCATAGCGACAGCACAGGCCGGCTGCTTGCCCAGAAGCGTCGCTAACCGGTTCCGAGACAGTGCACGATTGTAACGAACCGACCCGTCAGATCCGACCGCACAAACCTGAAAACTACCTTTCGCTAAGTCGATTGCCAGAATGCTGATCTTCGATGTCATTGATGCGCCCTCCGCTCGGTGAATATAGAGCCGCCTTGGTATACCCGATGCCGCTGGGTGGGGGCATCCACCGCATCAGTTCATTGTTCAGGGCAGATCGTTGACGCTGCCTGATGACTGTCCCGTGTTGGACCATCCGCTGGATGCAATACAAGCGCGAATTCTCGCGTTCACGGTCAAATTCTCAACCACAACAGGATCTGAAATCCAGCCAGTATGTCACCTACACTGGCCGACAAATTACGCCGCCTGTGACCATTCCGGATTCCAGAAAGCGTCATAATAGGGGTATTGAGCGTTTTACCCCTTATTATAGCGCTTGAAAAAATCAATCGTCGGTAAAAACTTACCAAAGAACCTCAACCGGCAAGAGACCTTGAAAAATAATGATTGGGCGTGAATCCAGCGGCGGGCAGTGAACATCATCAAGGGTCGGGATAATATATTTGCGGCCCGATGACCGCAAAGCTATAGAAACGCTGAACGCCGGCGACAGTGGTTTTCTGGCAGGCTATGGAACAGTCCGTTGGTTCCGGCATGCTGGGTCCCAGCGCCACGACGAGCGACAATCCGTCTTCTTCTGGGGCGGCCGCAAATACAAAACGTTTCACAAGATCCATCGCCTGCTTCGCCACGAACGCGCCCTGCCGCGCGAGCGGAAGGTTTTTTACTCCCGCAGGTACCGTTCGCTCAGCGAAGCGCAGATCATCGCGGAAGGGGGACGGCCTATTTGCCGGCGTGGTTGATGGCTGTAGGGCAATGTTCGCGCAGCAACAGGTCCGCCAGCTCTGACCCGGACTAGATGATTGCGCGGCGGACGCGGGCCGAGACCCATTCCGACATGATGACCGTTGCCAGAATGACGATCAGGATCATGGTGACCTGCGGCCACGCGAGCACGTTGAGCGACGATTGCAGCTTCAGCCCGAGGCCGCCAGCGCCGACGAGGCCAAGGATCGCGCTTTCGCGGATATTGATATCCCAGCGGAACACGGTAATGCCCCAGAAGGCCGGAAGCACCTGCGGCACGATGGCATAGTCAAGGAGCTGGGCGTGGCTGGCCCCGGTTGCGGTGATGGCCTCCACGGGGGCGGTATCAACCTCCTCGATCGCCTCATAGAGCAGCTTGCCGATAAAGCCGATCGAGCGCAGGCCGATGGCGATGACGCCGGCCAGAAGCCCGGGACCCATGATGGCCACCAGCAACAAGGCCCAGATCAGCGAGTTGATCGAACGGCTGGCGACGATGATGAACAGAGCGACGGGTCTCAGGACAAGTGCCGAGGGCGTGGTGTTGCGTGCGGCGAGAAACGCCACCGGCACGGCCAGAATAACGCCGAGGATGGTGCCGAGCGTCGCCATGTTCAGCGTGTCCCAGAGCGGTCCCCACAACTGATTCATGTAAGAAAGGCGCGGCGGCCACATGCGGCTGCCGATATCGGCCGCCTGGATGGGCGCGTCGCTGACAAAGGCCCAGATCGTGTCGCGCGTCATCACCTGCCAGCACCAGGCAGTCAGCGCAACGAGAAAGAACCATCCGGCCCAGATCAGAAGCGATTGCCGCGCGGTTCTGCGACGCCAGATTTCGGGATAGGCGGGATCGGTCATTGCAATAGCTTCCGGATGTAGCTCGAGCCGTATTCGGCCATCATCACCAGGAGGATGATGATCAGGATGATGGCGCCGGCGCTGTCATATTCGTAACGGTCGATGGCCGTGTTGAGCGTCGCGCCGATGCCGCCGGCCCCGACAATGCCGATCACCGCGCTCTCGCGGAAATTGATGTCGAGCCGATAAAGCGACAGGCCAATGAGACGCGGCATCACCTGCGGCTGGATGGCGTAATTGATCATCTGCAGCCATGACGCGCCGGTGGCGCGGACGGCTTCCGCCTGTGCCTCGTCAATGTCCTCGATGTCCTCGGCCAGAAGCTTGGACAAAAAGCCGATTGTCGCGAAGGAGAGCGTCAAGAAGCCGGCGAAAGGGCCGAAACCGAACATGGCGACGAAAAAGATCGCGATGATGATTTCCTGCAGCGAGCGGCTGACGGCGATGATGGCCCGGCAGACAATATAGATGGCAGGCGTGGAGACGTTGCGCGCCGCACCAATGCCGATGGGAACCGAGATGATGACGCCGGCAACCGTCGAGGTCAGCGTCATGGTCAGGCTCTCGACCAGGCCTTTGGAGATATCGCCCCAGCGGCTGGTGAAATCGGGCTGGAGAAAGCCGGTAAAGAAGCGCGCGCCGCGCGTCCAGCCCTCGGCAATACGGGACCAGTTCGGATCAAGTGTCGCAAGCGCCAGCACCAGCCACACGGCGAAGCCGATCTGAATGGCGATGCGCCAGCCGCGATGGGTAAAGATCTGCGGCGGTCGTTTCCAGGTCGTCGGATAGCTGCTCATCAGTTGATGCCCGCCATCAGCGCTGCGGTTTCGGCCTCGGCGCTGTCGTCATCCTCGGCGTTCCTGCGCATCGCGTTCCAGTCTTCCGCGCCGTAGATTTCGGTCAGAACCGTTTCGTTCAGCGCATCGGGCGCGCCGTCGAAGACCACTTCGCCGGCGCGCAAACCGACGATCCTTTGCATGAACTGGCGGGCAAGGGGCACGTCGTGGATATTGACGATCGCCGGAAGATTGCGCTCGGCGCAGATCTCGATCAAAAGCCGCATGATCTGGCGGCTGGTCTTGGGATCGAGGCTCGCCGTCGGCTCGTCGACCAGAAGCAGTTCCGGTTCCTGGGCAAGGGCGCGGGCAATGCCGACCCTTTGCCGCTGTCCGCCGGAAAGCGCATCGGCCCGCTTGTCTGCATGCTGCATCAGGCCGACACGGTCGAGAAGGCCATAGGCGCGGCTGATGTCGTCGGCACTGTAGCGGCGGGTGAAACTGGTCCAGAACCCGACATAGCCGAGACGGCCGGAAAGCACATTCTCCATCACGGTCAGGCGTTCCACCAGTGCATATTCCTGGAAGATCATGCCGATGCGGCGACGCATGGCGCGCAGCTTGCGTTGGTCCTGACCGGTGATCGGGCTTCCCGACAGGAGCACGTCGCCATCGGTCGGTTCGACGAGCCGGTTAATGCAGCGGATGAGCGTGGACTTTCCCGCGCCCGAGGGCCCGATCAATCCGACAACCTGACCTTCCGGCACGGTGAGGCTGACATCGACAAGCGCCTTGTCGCCGGTCTTGTAGGTCTTGGTGAGCGATTTCAATTCAAGCATGTCGTGTTCCACGAAAAGATGGACGGGCGGATGATATCCGCCCGTCCGCCCGAATGGGATTTCGGCTGACTTACTGGCAGTCGTAGGAAACGCCGTTGGCCTCGTCGATCTGACGGATCACGGCCCAGTTGTCTTTGAAGGTGATCGGGATGAACTGCGCTTCGCCGGATTTCGAGAATTCTTCCTCAAGCGAGGAGCCTTCCCATTCGAAGGAGGCGAAGGCTTCCTTGATCTTGTCCTGAAGCTCGGGCGTCAGGTTGTGCGCTACGCCATAGCCGGTGGTGGGGAAGGTTTGCGAGGTGTAGATGATCTCGATCTGGTCATCGGAGATCACGTCGCGGGCGAGCATGCGCTTGCGCACCGAATTGGCGATGGCGCCGGCCGGATAGTCCTTGTTGGCGACACCGAGGATGGTGTTGTCGTGCTTGCCGGAGAAGGTCGCCTCGAAATCGGTGCCGGCTTCCATGCCGTATTCGGACTTCAGGATGGCGGACGGGGCCTTGTAGCCGGAATTGGAGGTTTCCGAGGAGAAGGCAAGCGTCTTGCCCTTGATGTCTTCCACATCCGCGATGCCGGAGCCGGGATAGGTGATCAGTTCCATCTCGTAACCGAAGGAACCGTCTTCGGCCGCCATCATGGTGAAGGGGCGGAAGCCGGCGCAGGCAACGGCCAGCGGGTTCGAGCCGGTGTTGAAGCCTGCGACATGCAGACGGCCGGCGCGCATGGCCTCGATCTGGGCGGCGTTGGAATCGACCGGGAAAAACTGGACCTTCTTGCCGGTGACCTCTTCCATATGGGCCAGGAAATCGGCCCAGGCCTCGGCGTAGACGGCCGGGTCTTCAACCGGCGTGTAGGCGAAGATCAGGACGGACGGGTCCACAAGGTCGGCCGGATCGGACGGGATGTCGGCAATCAGATCGCCATCGGCGTCGGTGTAGCGGCTATCCAGTGTGAAATCGGCAAGGGCCGGAACGGTCATCGCGACGAGGGCGGTCGCGGCAAGAAGCATACGGCGCATAGTGGCTCTCCAGTCAGTTTTGGCTCTGGAGGCGGACTAGCAAGTTCTTGTTACAGTATTACGACGCTCCGTATGCCTCTGGTTTCTGTCGCCGATCGGCGTTTGAGGACCTTCTTGTCTGGTTCTCGGCTAATTCACCATTGTGCGACTACGATCGGTATCTTGCCTTTGACCGGTGTAGGGGGAACATTTTCTAGAGCGGTTTCATTGGTCGATGGATACGGTTCTGTTCGACCACCAAGATGAACGCGAGCTTTGATGTGGCGCGGGCAAAGTAAACGTCTTGAGTCTTCCCGTCGGGAAGCAGGACCCTGCATTTGCCGACACAGGTATTTTTGCCATCGGAAAGCGCCATGACGATCCGGACGTCGCCTTCGTGCTCGGCATGATCCCGCATCACCAGGGCGCCATCGACATGGCCCGCATCCAGCTTGCCGCCGGATCGGATCGCGTCAATAGGGCACTGGCGCAGCATATCATCGCCGAGCAGCAGAAGGAGATCGACGCCATGCGCGCATGGTTGCGTCAGCGCGGCATTGAGAGCGAGTGATACGCCGCCACACGCTGGCCATTGAGGAGGCGGGGGCGGCGCTCTCGCTTTATGATGGGGAGGGGCCCGCCGGTGAACCCGGACCGAAGACCTGGGGCGACAGCACGATGTCGGCGAGCGTGTAGTGGTCGAAGACGCTCAGGAAGGATGTGAGCGCTTCGTTCAGGATTGCCGGCAGCTTGCAGGTCTTCGTGACCACGCACTGATTTCCGGTCGCAAAGCATTCGACCAGCGCGAAATCGGCTTCCGTTGCACGAATGACCGCACCAAGATTGATCCGCTCGGGCGGCAGCGCCAGCCGGAAACCGCCGGAGCGACCGCGCACGCTGACCAGATATCCGTGTCTGGTCAGCACATTCACGACCTTCATCAGATGTGTCTTCGAGATCGCATAGGCGGTCGACGTCTCCTCGATCGTGATCAGCCGGTCGCCGGCCGAGGCTGCATACATCAGCACGCGCAGCGCATAATCGGAAAAGGTTGTCAGACGCATGAGCGCACTCCGGGGATGCTGTGGCGGCGGAACGCAGAGGACGTTCCGCATCCGGGCATTTTGTCTGTTGCCGGTATTATCATATACCGAAGATGAATCTTATATTTCGTCCGAAGGCGGGACCAAGACATGACGAATTTTCTGCTCGCGATCCTTGCTTTCCTGCTGGCCCATGTCATTCCGCCGGCGCCCCCCGTGCGGGCAAGGCTGATCGCCCTGCTGGGGCGCCCCGTCTATCTCTTCGCCTATTCTTTTCTGTCGATCCTGCTTCTGGTCTGGATCATCGTCGCGGCCCGGCAGGCGCCGTTGATTTATCTCTGGTATCCAGCGCCCTGGCTGGCCCTTGTTCCGGTGATCGCGATGCCCTTCGCCTTCTGGTTCATCATAGCCGGGCTTGCGGCGCAAAACCGGCTTTCGATCACCTTTCGGCGCAGCGGTGAGGGAGCCTTGCAAGGCACGATCACCGCGATAACCCGCCACCCCGTACTTGTCGGTTTCCTGATCTGGGCGCTGGCCCATATTCCGCCGAACGGGGATGTCGTATCGCTGATCCTGTTTGGCGGCATGGGACTGCTCGCGCTTGCCGGAATGCCGGTGCTCGACCGTCGTGCGCACCGCCGGCTCGGCGATGGTGAATGGGCGATGGTGCGCGCGCAAACCTCCGTCGTGCCGTTTCTGGCGATCGTTGAAGGACGCGCGCATCTGCGGATGGATCGAGACTTCTGGCTTTGGACGGGCCTTGGGTTGGCCTTCTATGTCTGGTTCCTGTTGCAGGGACACCGTCTGCTGATCGGCGTCGATCCGATGGCCTGGCTGTAACCGTTTCAGCTGCGGGGTTTGAACAGCATCGGTCCGTAAACCACGCAGAAGCCGGCAAAGGCGAAAACCCATGCCAGACCGGCAAGGGGCATCAGCGTGAATGTCCAGCCCGGATTGAAAGCGGCCGCAAGACGCAAGACCAATGCGATCATGATCGCCAGATAGATTGCCGCCGTGGCCGGCGGAGCCGTCAGCGGATGGCCGGTGTGGCCACGGCTGGCGCGGGTCATGATCGCAAGCGTCATGCCGCCGATGGCGCCGACGGTCCAGCAGTGGATTGCCGCGCTTTCAGCGCCCCCATCGCCCGTAAAGGCAGCATAGCCGGCGAAGACGAAGCCGAGACTGACCGGCAGGAACGCCAGATGTAGAATGAAGACCAGCGGCTCGGCAAAGGTTTGCAGAGGTCGCCAGCGCCATTGCCGGAACAGGTTGAAGGCACCGATGGCCATCAGAAGAAAACCCAGCACCGGTTCTTCGATGGCAAATGCGGGAAACACGACCCATGCGCCGAGACCGGCAGCGCTCATCACCATCACGAACCGGTCGAATTGGCCGAAAGCGGGCGGAAGAACCGGAAAGCCCTGCTTCTTGAGCCAGTTTCGGGTAAAGCTCGGAACCACCCGGCCGCCGATGATCTGGATGAGCATGATAACGAGGGCGATGGCGGCGCGTTCGGCATAGACGGACGTGCCGTAGCGGATGTTTTCATAATAAAACAGGATCTGCGTGGCGGTAAATAGGGTGAGAACCAAGACCACCTTCAGGTTCCGCCAGTTACGCCCGGCCAGAATTTCCCGCGTCAGAAACCCGATCAGCGCCAGCGGGAAAGCGAGGGCAGCGAGATAGACAAGGGCGGGGGCCAGCGAAGCCGAAAAGGCGACGACGACCCGCCCGCCAAACCAGAGGCCAAACAGGCCCGTAAGCGGCCAGCCGACCACCGGCAGACGGCCCGTCCAGTTGGGAACGGCGGTCAGAAGAAAGCCCGCGATGATCGCCGGCACATAGCCGTACAGCAGTTCGTGCACATGCCATGAGACGGGCGTGAACATGCTCGGTACCTGGATGAAGCCCAGATACCAGGGCACCCAGAGCGCGATCAGCAGGGCGGCGTCAAGCGCGCCGAAAAGGAAGAAGGGCCGGAAGCCATAGCTGAAAATCGCCGGTCCCTGCCATGCGCGCAGTCTTGCCATTGTCGTCATTGTTCTTCTCAGCAATCATGTTGGTTGAGTGTTGCAGGATCGGCGAACGCTGGCCAGTAGACCCTGAGCCAGAGCAGAAAGCCGCCGGCCCAGAAAATTGCCGCCACTGCGTGGTGGTGACCGACGAGCCCGGACGCGATCCCGAATTCTGGAAGAGTTCGGATTGCGATCGCGATGACGATCAGTGCGATTGTAATCTTCGTCGCCACGGAGAATGCGAGCGGCTGACCCGTGTGTCTTAATCCGGCAATGCAGAAGACCGCGATGACGCCGAGGCCAAGCCCTCCCATCAGGGCTATGTGCAGGCCGGTGGTTTCCATTACCGGCAGCCCTAGCCGGGCGCAGCCGATCGCGATGAGGCCGATGCCTGCCAGCGCGCTTGATCCGGCCAGCACGGCGATTTCAGCCCGGAAAAAAGCGCGTCCGACGAAAGCTTCGGCCACGCGGTCGAGAAAGGCCGCACCGGCGGCGATGAAGACAAATCCCGTGACCGCGGAGGACAATCCGGAAAGTTCCGCCGCGATCAGGATGGTCATCACACCGGGGGCGAGATTGAGACGCCCGGGATGCGGCCTGAACGGGGATGTCTCTCCCGAAGGATCCAGAATGTCGTTGGTAACGGGCACTGTGATGCGTGCCAGAGCAAGACCGAGCAGCCCGAGGAAGATGAAACCCGAAAGGTGGGTGAAAAGCTGCGCATGTTCCACGTTTCCGGTGGCGAAGGCATAACGCGTTGCCGTTTCGCAAAGCCACAGGCCTGCAAGCCAAAGGATAAAACCGGTCAGTCTGCTGTTCTTCTTGTCCAGGCTGACGCGAAGCACATAGGCCGCAAGAAAGCCGGTCCAGACAATATCCGTGATGGCGCCTATCCAAAAAACACCCTCAGCGCCGACCAGCCCGCAAATGCGTGCAACACCCCAGATTGCCGCGAGTGCATAGAGCGCCTTGCCGCGAAGGCGCGGCGTGTCCGTCCATTCCGGGATGGCCGTTGTTAAGAAGCCCAGAAGTGCAGCGCCGAACGCTCCGATGATCATCTCGTGCACATGCCAGATGCTCGGTGGTATTGCCCCAACCGCGGGAAGTTCGTAGCCATGGATCACCACCCACAGGAACGGCCAGACGGCCGCGTAGAGGGCGCTCAAGGGGAAGAACAGCCGGAAACCTTCATCGCCGAGAACGTGCAGGAAGCTGCGCCGGCCGCGCAGAACGGATGTATCGACAAGGCTCATCCGCTCATCCTTTCGTCGACGTCGTGAATATGACGAAAGACGGTGTCTTCGCGTATCCAGCGCTGCGAAAGCGCGAAAAGCTCGGCATCGTCGCGCATGCTAGGCGTTCCGGGAACCAGACGTTCGCCGACAATCCCGCCGCCGCCGACATCCAGCACGGCCACTCGGTGGGCTATCCGTGCGGCTTCCATCAGATCGTGGGTCACGAAGATACCGCCGAAGCTGGACGATTGCGTCGCGGCGATCACGAGATCCTGCATCCGCCGTTTCAGTGCAACATCCAAAGCGGTGAAAGGCTCATCGAAATAGATAAAGTCCGGCGCGACAATCAGCGCGCGCGCGATTGCGCAGCGCTGGCGCATTCCGCCGGAAAGCTCGCCCGGATATTTTTCAAGGTCGTCCGGTAGGAGTGCGACCTTGGCTGCAACAGACTTCAACCTCGCCCTGGCCTCCCGGCGCGAGGTGCCGGAGATCCTCAAGGGATAGACGATATTTTCGGCCGCCGTGGCCCAGGGCAGCAATCTCGGTTCCTGAAAAATCATCGCATGGCGTTTGTAATTGCGCTCAACCCGACCGCCGATTGGCGTCAGCAAGTCAGCAGCAAGGTGAACCAGCGTGCTTTTTCCGCTGCCGGAGGGACCAACCAGGGCGACGATCTCGGACGCTGGTACCTCAAGGTCGATATGGTCCAACACCGTGCGGCCGAGATAGGCATGACGGAGCCCTTTCAGGGTGAGGCCGGTCTTCATCGTTTGACCCCCCACGGAATTTCGGCTCGTCGCCAGCGCTCGAACTCGGACCGGATTGGATGGATGACGCCATATTCGAAGATCAGCAGCGCGATCACCGCGATCATGACCCAGGCGAGCGCCTGCGTGATATCGAGATAACTGCGGGCTGCCGACAGTTCGCCGCCGATCCCGCCGACATTGGCCAGCAGTTCGGCCATGACCGCGACCTTGAAAGACATGCCGAGGGCCAGAGTCAGGGCGGGAAACAGATGGGCGGTGAGTTGTCGCAGGCGCAGGCTTGTCACCCTGCGCCAGGCATTTGCGCCGAAGACGCGCGCCATGTCATCGAGCTTCCGGTCGCGGCTCAGAATACCCTCGGCCGTTCCCGCAAAGATGATGGGGAGGGCCGTCACCACCACAGTTGCGATAACGGTTCCGTCGCCCGCGCCGAACCAGATCAGGGCCAGAACAATCCAGGCGATCGGCGGCACGCCGATCAGGATCGTGATCAGCGGCCGCGCCAGCCGGATTGTTGCCGGTGAATGGCCGGCGACCATGCCGAGGAACGCACCGGAAAACGCGGAGAGGAGGAAGCCTTGGAGCGCACGTCCGACAGTCTGCGCGATCAGAGACCATGCGGCCGCATCGGACAGGATCGCCCATGTGGCGGTAAGCGTTGCGCGCGGGGAGGGCAGAATGAACGGCCCCCATTGCTCGTGCCCGTATTGCCAGACGGCGGCAAGCAGCGAGAATGCTGCCAGCCCCGCAAAGCCGGACCAGAGAAACTGCCCGGTCCGGCCGAGACGATCCAGCACGGGGCGCAAGACGCTTGCGCTAAAGTGCGTAAAATCCGTCATCAGGAAGCTTTCCGCCGATGATACCGGGATCGCTGTCGGCAAGGAGCGACAACAGGGATTCGACTGCCGGTCGCGCCCTGGTCGCCTGTGTTGCCGCCAGATTGGAATAGCCGATCGCTTTTTTCAGAACAGGCCAGGGCATGCCAAGTGCGGAGGCCGCATTGTTGGCGGCTTTTGCCGGTTCCGCGTTGACGGCGGCCGTTGCCTCGACCAAGGCCATATGAAGTTCCGGAATGAGGGTTCCATTGTCTTCGAAAAATGGCTCGGTCACCGCAAGGCCTGCCTGCGGCAAAACCGGCGGCACATTCATCGTCTCGCCCCAGGCTTTCTGCACATCGATTGCTCGGGTGACTGTCACACCCGAGGCCTTGCCTTTGATGATGGCGGCCGAAGCGGCCGGCTCCGGCACAAGCGCGGCATCGATCCTGCCGCTTAGCAGGAGCTGCATGGCTTCAACCGGCGTGCCGGTGGTGTCGAGCGACAAATCCTGTTCGGGATTGATATCGTAAGCCTTGAGAAGCCGCTTGAGAATCAGATCGGGCGTGTCGTTGCGGAAGGGAACCGCAAGCTTCCTGCCGCGCAAGGCCTCGACCGTTTGCAGAGACGGGTCGGTGGCAATGATATAGAGCAGTCCGTCGGTCAGCGTGTTGACAAGCCGAACGCCGAAGCCGCGATTATACATGTTGGCGGCGGCCTGGACTGGCATCACCACCAGCGACATTTGGCCGGAGGTGATCCCGGCACGGACTTCGTCGGGATTGCGCCAGACGTTGAATGCGGCCTTGTCGGCGATCTTCGAGAACGCGCCCGTGGCCGCTGCCTGGGCGAGCGTGATCGACGGTCCGGCAGGCGGCCCGGATAGCGATATTTGCGCAAGCGGCGCTGCGGCTGCGGCATGGCCCGCGCCAAGGCCGATTGCGGGCAGGCTTGCCATTCCGGCAAGTAGCGTTCGGCGGCGAATTGGGAAGTTTGTCAAGCCGTTCATGACGGATTCCTTTCGACTGCTATGGGACAGTCGATCTGCTTGTCGGGATGCGCCATCGAAGATTTCCTTGCCTGTCGCGGCGTTCAAAGCGCGTCGAGATAAGCCTCTAGCCGCTTTCGCGCGCGTGGCGGGACACGACGGCCTACGAATTCTTCAGGCGTCTGTACGTCACCGACCGCGACGATCATGACCATGCCCATGGCGTAATGCGGTTTGCACTTGATGGCGTAAACGCCGTCGATACCGGGTGAAAACAGGACCTCCTCGTTCAGCCGAGCCTCAAAGCCCCGAGCGCCTTCCGGGATCATGCCGTCAATGGTTTCGGCATTGTGACCCCGGTCAGCGGCAACAAAACGCACCGTGTCGCCAGGCTGGATGACGAGCAGGCCGGGCTCGAACACCATGATGCCATCGTCACCCCGGTTGAGCATGTTCACGATATGATCCTCGGCCCACACCGGGGCCATTGTGGTGGTGAGCACAAGAAACGAAAGGGCGCAGATGCGGAACATGGGTACACCGGTCAAAGTATCGGTCAGTCGCTGGCGACGGCGTCACCATAAAACATGTATTTTATATTCATCTTTTATGGTGACGGTCAACGATTGCTGCGAGGGCGGGTCAAGTTGACGCAGTCCGTTCGGTGAAACCAACAGGATCAGGTCTTTGGGTCGTCGATCAGCGGCGTGGGTTTGGCCAGCGTTTTCAGCGATTTGATGTCGGAAAGCCGGATTTTCGTTCCGTCGACCTCAACGCCGTAGGGTTTCAGCGTATTGAAAGCGCGCGACAGGTTTTCCGGGGTCATGCCGAGCAGCGAGGCCAGCGTGCGCTTGTCGTAGGGCAGCTCGAAGGTGCCGGAGCCGTTGCCGAATTGATGGTCTTGCCGGAGAAGCGTGTTCGCCAGCCGTTCGACGGAACTGCGCAGCTTGAGCCCCTTATGCTCCTTTATGACGTAGCGATAGCTGCCGGCCATCTCCAGCACCATCGCCCGGGCGAAGGCGTCGTCGAGTTCGAAGATCGAGCGGACATTTTCCGAAGGGATCAGCAGGATTTTCGAACGCGCCCGCGTGCGCGCCGACATCAGATAGACCGCATCCTTCAGAACGGCCGCCAGAATGAAGGCGCTGACCGGATGCACCATCGCCATGGTCGCCTCGCGGCGGTTGGCATTGGCGTAGAGCTCGACGCAGCCCTCGATGACGACATAGAGGAAATCCGCCGGATCGCCCTCATGCACGAGATCAAGCTGTGGCGGAAAGGTCTGCAGATAGGCCGCCTGCATCAGCGCCTCGAAATTCTCCTCGCCCATGCTGCTGAACAGGCTGAGCGCCCGCACCTGGGGCAAATCGGATGAACGCATCGCTCTGCCTTGATTTTTTTCGTGTCCTCAATTGATAAATTTAGCAGCAGGACGGAGCATCCGCAACACATCGATTTGATGATGATTTCAGCGCGGGAAGGCAATTTCACGTGCAATTCTTGTTTGTCCCACGCCACCCGCCAACCTTGACTTAGGTCAACTTCGTGGGGCTGCAAAGCCTTCTAGCTCTCAGGCACAATTTTCAATGAGCGGGTTTCCGCTCGAATTCAGGGGGCATGTCATGTCTGCAATTGACGGTGTTTCGCGAAGTGATCAGCGCCGGGCGCTCTGTCTCAGCACGGTGGCCTTCACGGTCTGCTTCGCGGTCTGGACGATCTTCGCCATCATCGGGGTCGAGATCAAAAGCGAACTCGGCCTTTCCGAAACCCAGTTCGGCATTCTGGTGGCGACGCCGGTTCTCACCGGCTCGCTGTCGCGGCTGATGCTCGGCATCTGGACCGAACAGTATGGCGGACGGCTGGTTTTTCCGTTGCAGATGCTGCTGGCTGCGGCGGCGACCTTTCTTCTGACCAGCGCCACGACCTATCCGCTGTTTCTGCTCGCCGCCCTTGGCGTCGGTCTCGCCGGCGGCTCCTTTGCCGTTGGCGTCACCTATGTGTCGCACTGGTATCCGCCGGAAAAGCAGGGCACGGCGCTCGGCATTTTCGGCGCCGGCAATGTCGGCGCGGCGGTGACCAAATTCGGCGCGCCCTTCGTCATGGTGGCTTTCGGCTGGCAGGCGGTCGCCAATGTCTGGGCCTTCGCTCTGGCGGCCATTGCCGTTATCTTTTTCGTGTTCTCGAAACATGACCCCGTGTTCGAAGCGCGCCGGCGATCAGGCGCGAAGGCCACCACGGTCGCGGCCCAGCTTGCGCCGCTGAAGAACCTGCAGGTGTGGCGCTTCTCGCTCTATTATTTCTTCGTCTTCGGCGCTTTCGTCGCGCTGGCGCTGTGGTTGCCGCATTATCTGGTCGATGTCTATGGTGTCGATATCCGCACCGCGGGCATGGCGGCGGCCGCGTTCTCGCTGTCGGCGAGCCTGTTCCGCGCCTATGGTGGGCATCTGGCCGACCGGTTCGGCGCACGCTCGGTGATGTACTGGACCTTCGGCTTCGCGCTACTGCTGCTCTTCATGCTGTCCTACCCGCCGACCAGCTACACCATCCACGCCAAGGGCGGCGACATCATCTTCTCGACCGCCATGAGCTTCGGCGCCTTCGTGCTGATGATCTTTTGCCTGGGCTTCTTCATGAGCCTTGGCAAGGCGGCGGTCTACAAGCATATCCCGGTCTATTATCCCGACAATGTCGGCTCGGTCGGCGGTCTCGTCGGCATGATCGGCGGGCTCGGTGGCTTCATCCTGCCGATCGTGTTCGGCACGCTCTTGGACCTGACCGGAGTCTACACCACCTGTTTCGCCTTCCTGTTCGTGCTGGTGCTCGTCGCCCTGACATGGATGCATCTTTCCATCCGCCAGATGGAGCGCCGCAACCGGGCGGGTGACGACACCCTGCCGGAACTGCCGGAATTCGAGGGCATGACGCCGAAGACGTCGGCGGCGACGCTGACGGAATGGAACCCGGAAGACAAGACCTTCTGGGAACAGACCGGGCGGAAGATAGCCAAGCGCAATCTGTGGATCTCCATTCCTGCGCTGCTTCTGGCCTTTTCGGTCTGGATGGTGTGGTCGGTCGTGGTCGCGCGGCTGCCCGCGATCGGCTTCGACTTCACCGACGCCCAGCTCTTTTGGCTCGCGGCGTTGCCGGGGCTTTCGGGCGCCACGCTCAGGATTTTCTATTCCTTCATGGTGCCGATCTTCGGCGGACGTCTGTGGACGACGCTTTCGACCGCGTCTCTGCTGCTGCCGGCCATGGGCATCGGCTATGCCGTGCAGAACCCGGAAACGCCTTATCTCATCTTCCTGGTTCTGGCGCTTCTGTGCGGGCTCGGCGGCGGCAATTTCGCCTCGTCCATGGCCAATATCAGCTTCTTCTTCCCGAAGGCTGAAAAGGGCAATGCGCTGGCCATGAATGCCGGCCTCGGCAATCTCGGGGTCTCGGTCATGCAGTTCCTGGTGCCGGTAGTCATCACCATGGGCGTCTTCGGCGCGCTTGGCGGCGAACCGCAGGTGTTGAGCGATGGCGGAAGGCTGTGGCTGCAGAATGCCGGCTTCGTCTGGGTGCCGTTCATCATCGCCGCCACCATCGCCGCCTATTTCGGCATGAACGACATCGCATCGGCCAAGGCCTCCTTTGCCGATCAGGCGGTGATCTTCTCGCGCTTCCACAACTGGATCATGTGCATTCTCTATACCGGCACATTCGGCTCGTTCATCGGCTATTCGGCGGGTTTCCCGCTCTTGATGAAAACCCAGTTCCCCGAGGTCAACGCTCTGTCCTACGCTTTCCTCGGTCCGCTGGTCGGCGCGCTCAGTCGGGCGGGCACGGGCTGGATTTCGGATCGCTTCGGCGGCGGACGGGTCACCTTCTGGACCTTCGTCGGCATGTTCGTGGCTGTGGTCGGCGTGCTGCAATTCCTGCCGCAGGACGGCGCGGGCGGCAATTTCTGGGCCTTCTTCGCCTGCTTCATGGCGCTGTTCTTCCTCACCGGCGTCGGCAATGCATCGACCTTCCAGATGATCCCGGCAATCATGCGCCGGGAAGTGCCCCGCCTGATGCCGGAACTGGATGCAGGCGCGCTGCAGAAGCAGACGGACCGCGAAAGCGCGGCGATCATCGCCTTCACCTCGGCGATTGCCGCCTACGGCGCATTCTTCATCCCGAAATCCTACGGCACCTCGATCTCGATGACCGGCGGACCGGATATGGCGCTGTGGGGCTTCGGCATCTTCTACGTCATCTGCGCCGTGCTGACCTTCTTCTACTACACCCGCCGCAATGCGCCGGTGCCCTGCTAATCGCCCGAAACAAAGGAACGGATCATGTCTCTTCTCCTCGACCGCCTCAACTTTCTGGCACGCAAGAATGTCGATACATTCTCCGATGGTCACGGCGTCACCACCAATGAAAATCGCGACTGGGAAGACGCCTATCGCAAGCGCTGGCAGCACGACAAGATCGTGCGCTCCACCCATGGCGTGAACTGCACGGGCTCCTGCTCGTGGAAGATCTACGTCAAGGGCGGGATCGTCACCTGGGAAACCCAGCAGACCGATTATCCGCGCACCCGGCCCGACATGCCCAATCACGAACCGCGCGGCTGTTCGCGCGGCGCCAGCTACAGCTGGTACATGTACTCGGCCAACCGGGTGAAATACCCGCTGATCCGGGCGCGGCTCCTGAAGCTCTGGCGCAAGGAACGCACCGACAAGAGCCCGGTCGCCGCTTGGCGCGCCATTCAGGAGGATCCGGCCAAGCGCGCCGAATACATCAAGGTGCGCGGCCTCGGCGGCTTCGTGCGGGCCACCTGGGACGAGGTCAACGAGCTCATCGCGGCGGCCAACGCCTATACCGCGAAGAGGTGGGGGCCCGACCGCGTCATCGGATTCTCGCCAATCCCGGCGATGTCGATGGTCTCTTACGCGGCCGGGTCCCGCTACCTGTCGCTGCTCGGCGGCACCTGCATGTCGTTTTACGACTGGTATTGCGACCTGCCGCCGGCCTCGCCGATGACCTGGGGCGAGCAGACCGATGTGCCGGAATCGGCCGACTGGTACAATGCCGGATTCCTGATGCTCTGGGGCTCCAACGTGCCGCAGACCCGCACGCCGGATGCGCATTTCTACACGGAAGTGCGCTACAAGGGCACGAAGTCGGTGGTCGTCTCGCCGGACTATTCAGAAGCCGCGAAATTCTCCGATCTCTGGCTGCATCCCAAACCGGGTACCGATGCCGCGCTCGCCATGGCGCTCGGCCATGTGATCCTGCGCGAATATCACCTCGACCGGACCGTCGGCTATTTCGACGATTACTGTCGCCGCTATACCGACATGCCGATGCTGGTGCGGCTGGTGAAGAAGGACGGCCGCCTCGTGTCGGAACGCTTCCTTCGCGCCTCCGACTTCAAGGATGGTCTCGGCGAGTGGAACAATCCCGAATGGAAGACGGTCGGCTTCGACGCGAAGACCGGCGATGTCGTCGCTCCGCGCGGGTCGGCCGGCTATCGCTGGGGCGAAAAGGGCAAGTGGAACCTCGAGCAGAAGGATGGCGCGGGCAGCGACATCGATCTGGTGATGAGCCTTGCCGAAAAGCATGACGGCGTCGAAGACGTCGCCTTCCCCTATTTCGGCAGCCGCGCGCATGACTATTTCGAGGGCACGGACCATGACGACGTTCTGGCGCGCAAGGTGCCGGTTCGCCGCGTCGCGCTGGCAGAGGGCGAGGCGGTTGTCGCGACGGTGTTCGACCTGTTCGTGGCCAATTACGGGCTCGACCGTGGCTTCGGCGGCGAGAATGTCGCGACCTCCTTCGATGATGCAACGCCCTACACGCCCGCCTGGGCGGAAAAGATCACCGGCGTGCCGCGCGAGCAGATCATCGCCACCGCCCGCGCTTTTGCGGGCAACGCGGAAAAGACCAATGGCCGTTCCATGGTCATTCTCGGCGCCGGGCTGAATCACTGGTACCACATGGACATGAACTACCGCGGCATCATCAACATGCTGGTGATGTGCGGTTGTATCGGCCAGTCCGGCGGCGGCTGGAGCCACTATGTCGGCCAGGAGAAGCTGCGCCCGCAGACGGGATGGCTGCCGCTGGCCTTCGGCCTCGACTGGCAGCGCCCGCCGCGCCACATGAACTCGACGTCGTTCTTCTATGCCCACACCGACCAGTGGCGCTACGAGACCGTGAAGGTGGATGAGCTTCTGTCGCCGACCGCGCCGGAAGGGCCCTGGGATGCAACGCTGATTGATTACAATATCCGCGCCGAGCGGATGGGCTGGCTGCCATCCGCCCCGCAATTGCGCACCAACCCGCTGGAGGTCGCCCGCGCGGCGGAAGCCTCGGGCCAAAAGCCTGCCGATTATGTCGCCGAAGCGCTGAAAACCGGCACGCTTTCCATGTCCTGCGAGGACCCGGACGCAGAGGAGAACTGGCCGCGCAACATGTTCGTCTGGCGCTCCAACCTGCTTGGCTCGTCGGGCAAGGGGCACGAATATTTCCTCAAGCACCTGCTTGGCACATCCCATGGCCTGCTCGGCAAGGACCTGGGCGACGAGGGCCGTCAGGAGGTGAAGGAGGCCGTCTGGCATGACGAGGCGCCGGAAGGAAAGCTCGATCTGCTGGTCACCCTCGACTTCCGCATGTCGACCACCTGCGTCTATTCCGACATCGTGCTGCCGACGGCGACCTGGTACGAGAAGAACGACCTCAACACCTCCGACATGCATCCCTTCATCCACCCGCTGACCAGTGCGGCCGATCCGGCCTGGCAGTCGCGCTCGGACTGGGAAATCTTCAAGGGCATCGCCAGGAAGTTTTCCGACGTCGCACCGGAAGTGCTGGGCGTGGAAAAGGACGTTGTCCTTGTGCCGACCCTGCACGACACCCCCGGCGAACTGGCCCAGCCCTTCGACGTCAAGGACTGGAAAAAGGGCGAAACCGATCCGGTTCCCGGCAAGACCATGCCGACGGTCGCCGTGGTCGAGCGGGACTATCCCAATCTCTACAAGCGCTTCACCTCGGTCGGCCCGCTGCTCGACAAGCTCGGCAATGGCGGCAAGGGGATTTCCTGGAACACCGAGCATGAAGTCGGCCTGCTGGGCCGGCTGAATGGCACGGTGACGGAAGAGGGGGCCTCGAAGGGGCGCCCGAAGATCGAGACCGATATCGACGCCACCGAGGTGATCCTGTCGCTGGCGCCGGAAACCAATGGCGAGGTCGCGGTCAGGGCCTGGGAAGCGCTCTCGGCCATCACCGGGCGCGACCACACCCATCTTGCCCTTCCGAAGGAAGACGAAAAAATCCGGTTCCGCGATATCGTCGCCCAGCCGCGCAAGATCATTTCCTCGCCGACATGGTCGGGGCTGGAATCGGAGAAGGTCTGCTACAACGCCTGCTACACCAATGTCCACGAGCTGATCCCGTGGCGCACGCTCTCCGGGCGGCAGCAGCTCTATCAGGACCATCTTTGGATGCGGGCTTTCGGCGAGGCCTTCTGCGTCTACCGCCCGCCGATCGATACCGGAACCGTGACGCCGGCGATCGAGGCACGCCTCGACGGCCAGCCGCATCTGGTGCTGAACTTCATCACGCCCCACCAGAAATGGGGCATCCACTCCACCTATACCGACAACCTGCTGATGCTGACGCTCAATCGCGGCGGGCCGGTGGTGTGGATTTCCGAGCCGGATGCGGCCCGCGCCGGCATCGTCGATAATGACTGGGTTGAGGTCTACAACGCCAATGGCGCGCTGGTGGCCCGCGCTGTGGTCTCGCAGCGCATGAAGGACGGCACGATCTTCATGTACCACGCGCAGGAGAAGATTGTGAACACGCCCGGCTCACCGCTGACCGGCCAGCGCGGCGGTATTCACAACTCCGTCACCCGCGTGATCCCGAAACCGACCCACATGATCGGCGGTTACGCCCACCAGTCCTACGGTTTCAACTATTACGGAACCGTCGGCGCCAATCGCGATGAATTCGTCGTCGTCCGCAAGCTCGAAAATGTCGACTGGATGGACGAGACCCCAAGCCTTGCAGGAAAGGAGGCCGCAGAATGAAGGTCCGCGCACAGATCGGCATGGTGCTCAATCTCGATAAATGCATCGGGTGCCACACCTGCTCCGTCACCTGCAAGAATGTCTGGACGAACCGGGAAGGCGTCGAATACGCCTGGTTCAACAATGTCGAGACCAAGCCGGGGATCGGCTTTCCCAAGGAATGGGAAAACCAGAAGAAGTGGAATGGCGGCTGGGTCCGCAGGAAGAACGGCCGGATCGAGCCGAAGATGGGCGCCAAATGGCGCATCCTCGCCAAGATCTTCGCCAATCCGGACCTGCCGGAAATCGAAGACTATTACGAGCCGTTCGATTTCGACTACGGCCATCTCCAAGCCGCCGGCGAAAGCAAGACCATGCCGACGGCGCGGCCGCGCTCGAAGCTGACCGGCGAGCGCATGGAAAAGATCGAATGGGGGCCGAACTGGGAGGAAATCCTCGGCGGGGAATTCGAGAAGCGCTCCAAGGACGTGAATTTCGAAGGCGTCGAGAAGGAAATCTACGGCCAGTTCGAAAACACCTTCATGATGTATCTGCCGCG
>NZ_JACIDZ010000027.1 GCF_014196625.1 Martelella radicis | reverse complement strand
TTCTTCGCTTCCAGCACCGTGTCGATCGACATCGCGTTAACGCCATAGGCATTGACGATGATGATGACCTCGCCGGGCTCCTTGCCCACACGATAGGCATCCAGAACCTGTTTGGCGTAACCGGGCGTGCGTTCGATGACATTGGAGCGCTTGGCGCCATGAATGAGGTTGGTGCCGGGATCGAGGATCGCGTTGATGGGCGCCAGCCCGCCTGCCCGCCAGAGAAGCTCTTCCGCCCCCATATTCGAATGCCCGCCAGGCCCGATCACGTGAATGAGCTTGTCATCCATGATCGCCTTCGCCATGGCCTCCGCAGCTTTCTCGATGACGGGCGTGCCCTCGTGGATGGTCTGCAGCAGGTTGATGATGCCGTCGCGGTAGGTTTCTGTTTCAGTTGACATTTTCTCTCTCGCTTAAGGATTTTCCACGCAGGATGTCGAAAAGCCGGTCAAGGCCGATCACGAACATCAAGACCGCGGTGACTGAGATTGACAGATAGGCGTAGCCGGTCGGCACATCCCAGGTATCGAAGGGAATACGCATGCGACGCATGGCAATCTCCCATCCCTTGAAGATCAGGATGAGGAAGAAGCCGAGCGCCATAAGCTCGACGAGGATGGCCGCAATCTTCCGGCCCGCAGGCGCAAGCTTCGCCACCAGAACATCGACGCCAAGATGACCGTTGCGCGCGTAGAGAATGGCGGCGCCAAGGAAGACCATCCAGACAAACATGAGCCGCAGAAGGTCCGGCGCCCAGAGCATGGACATGCCGATCAGATAGCGCAGCACCACCTGCAGGACGCTGAGGACAAAAATGCCCATGAAGAGCCCGGCGGTCAGCCATTGGGCGAGCCTGACGACAAGTTCGAGAGCCGTTTTCATGGGACCTCCTAACCGAACACGAGATTGGGCAGCCACATGACGACGCCCGGCACATAGGTGCAGACCGCCAGCACGAACAGCAGCGACAGGAAGAAGGGCCAGATTTCGCGCACCAGCGCGCCGAAACTGACGTCGGCGATCTTGCTTTCAAGGAACAGCAGCACGCCGATCGGCGGCGTCAGAAGACCGATCATCAGGTTGAGCACGACAATCACGCCGAAATGCGTCGGATCGATGCCGAGCTCGACAGCCGCCGGCAGCAGAACCGGGAAGAAGATCAGCATGACGGGGATACCGTCGAGAATGCAGCCCATGACCAGCAGGAAGATGTTCACAAGCAGCAGGAACCAGAATTTCGAAAGGCCCAGCGTCGGGATCAGTTCGCCAAGTCGAACGCCGAGCTGCTCATAGGCGATGATGTACTGATAGAGCCCGACCACGGCGAAAATGATCATGATCGAGGAGGAGAACACCGCCGATTGCATGAAAATGCCCGGCAGTTCGCGCGCGCGGATACTGCGATAGATGAAGAGCGAGATCATCAGGATGTAGAGGACGGCCAGAACCGAGACCTCCACCAGCGTGACGATGCCGAAGACGACACCGCCGAGAATGATCAGAGGCGCCAGCAGTGCGAAGGATGAATCCCGCGCCAGCTGCTTGACCGCCTTCATTTCCAGCTTCTTTTCGGTGACCGGGTACTGCCGCTTTTTGCTGATGAAATAGATCGCCACCATCAGCACAGCGCCCATCATCAGCCCAGGCAGAACGCCGCCCAGAAACAGCTTTCCGATGGAAATGCCTGAGATGACGCCGATGAAGATCATCGGTATCGATGGCGGAATGATGGGACCTATGACGGCCGCCGCAGCGTTGATCGAGGCTGCGAACGGCTTGTCATAGCCGCGCTTCACCATGGTCGGTACGATGACGGAGGACACCGCACTGGCATCGGCAACCGCCGAACCCGAAACGCCGGCAACGATCACGTTGACGACCACCGCGACATAGGCAAGACCGCCGCGTGCCCGACCGATGAAATAGTCCGTCAGTTCGGTAATCTTGGCGGTGATGCCGGACCGGTTCATCAGGTCGCCGGCGAGAATGAAGAACGGAATGGCGACGAGCGTCGTCGAATCCACGCCGCCGATCATGGTCGAGGAAACCATCCGCAGCGAAATATCTCCCATCAGGAGAATATAGGCGACGCCGCTGATCCCCATGGCCAGCCAGATATTCATGCCGAGCGCCACGAAGGCAAACAGCGCCGCAAAAAGAAGTAGGATCATGTCCGCATCCAGGAAAGAGACAGCCGGTGCCTGAAAGGAGGCGAAGAGGCGGGTTCACGACCCGCCCCTTCTACCTGTTACTGCACAGATGAAATCTGCTCAATCAGGCCATTCGGCCATTTGTCGCCCTCGAACTGGTCGAAGGCACCAGAAAGCGCATCGCGGATGCTGCCGAGATCGGGCTCGATGACCGTCATCTTCTCACCGAGATCCTCGTAGACATCGGCCATCAGCGCATTGAGCTGCTCGGTCCCGAACATGCCGGCTTCAAGGGCGGCGTCGGTGATCAGGGCCTGCTCGTCCGATGACAGATCGTCCCACTTGTCCATTGCCATGAAGAAGGTGTCGATGTCACGAATATAGTCGGTCTTGATGTAGTAGTTCTGAACTTCATAAAGCGAGTTGGAGGCCACGACGGCAGCGCCGTTTTCCTGGGCATCGACGACGCCGGTCCTCAGCGCCATGTAAAGTTCAGAAAAAGGGATCTGCTGCGGCATCGCGCCGAGCGCCTGCATCGCCGTCAGCACGGCGGGGCTTGCGGCCGTGCGGATTTTCAATCCCTTGAAATCCTCCGCCGTTTCCACCGGCGTATCGGCCGTGGTCAAACCGCGCGGAGAGGTATCGCCGCCAAAGGCGACAATCTTAATGCCGGTTTCTTCTTCAGCCTCTTCGATGACCGGGGCGAAGACTTCGGATTCCAGCGATTTTTTCATATGGTCATAGTCGCGGAACAGGAACGGGATGGAGGTGACCTCGAAGGCTTCGCCGCCATCGATCCAGGCGAAGGTGTTGATGCCGCCATAGACCATTTCCAGGTCTCCGGTCTGCAACTGCACGAACATTTCCTTGGCGCCGCCGAGCTGGCTGTTCGGATAGACCCGTATCTCGATCTCGCCATCGGACTTCTGCTCGACCAGCTCCTTGAACTTGAGGGCCGCCTCATGGGTCGGGTGGTTGGTATCGCGGATATGACCAAGGCGGAAAACCTCGGCATTGGCGGCAGACAGGGTGACAGCTGAGGTGGCAGTCGCTAACAATGCAACTGAAATCATTCTTATTTTCATGGTGGCAACTCCCCTTGGGTGGCCATTTTCGTTTATTGAGATTTGGTAGCGGCTCAGGCAACCGCTATTAATATCGTACATTGTTATTAAATATGGTCAAGTCGATTATGGCGCCAATTTCGAGATTGCATGGACCCTTATGCTGATAGGCTTCGATCAAATACCCTCCGGCGCCAATGTTTCCGCGGCCGACCGCGACAAGGCGCGCGTATTCGCCGCAATCTGCGAGAGCGAGGACGCGACCCGCAAGCGGCTTGCGGCGCGTATGAAACTGCGCCCGACCACCGTCTCGCAACTGGTGAAAGAGCTGATAGAGGACGGCGTTATACGCGAAAGCCAGCGTGTCGATGCCGAGCGCCAGGGCCGCCCGGAGATCCTGCTTCAGCCCTGCCCCGAACGCTTCTGTGTCCTGATGGTCCATGTCGTGTCGCACGACATCCGCTGCTCCCTTGTCGATATGGCCGGCAGGGTCATCAGCGAGGACATGACGCAACTCAACGACAAGGAAGCGGACAACCGGGTGATTTATGATCGCATATGCGCACTTGTCGACAGCGTTCGCGCCCATGCCCCTGAAGCCACCGAAATCCTGGGAATCGGCATAGCCGTGCCGGGCATCATCGACTCCGCCAATCGCCGATGGGTCTATTCAGCCCGCTGGCCCGCCATGCGTTCGCTGTCCTTCGACGAGATCGCCGACCACACCGGCCTTTCCATTCGCGCAGACCGGAACCTCAATCTTGAGCTGACCACCCGGTTGATGCGCAAGCCGGAAGAGCGCGAGGGCGGCGTTCTCTTCATTCACTGGGGCTACGGTATCGGCTCGGCCTATGCCTGGAAGGGCATGGTCATTGAATCGAGCATCGGCAGCTTTGGCGAATTCGGCCACTGGTCCGTCCATGCCGGTGCAGGCCGGCAATGCCATTGCGGTGAGGAAGGCTGCCTCGAAGCGGTTGCCGCGCTCTGGGCATTGCTGCCGGAAATCCGCGAACAGTTTCCGGACGCGCCCTCAGATGAAAGCGCATTCGAGGCTTACATGAAGCAGCACGGGCTTTCCGGGCATCCCGCAATTGTTCGTGCGGTGGAAGCCTTTATCCCGGCATTGGCAAACCTGAACAAGGCGTTCTTTGCCGACAGGATTGTACTGACGGGGCCGCTTGCAAGCAGCCCGGAGATCTTTGAACGCCTGCGCCAGGGGTTCGATGCCCTCATGCCGGAATATGCGCGTGGCAAATGCGCCCTCTATCTTGCAAGACAGGGCGCTCAGGATGTGACCCAGGGCGCCACCCTGCCCTTCTTCCAGAGCAGGATGCACGAAATCTTTCTGCGCCACGACTAGCGCCCTTCAGTTTGAACCGGATGCGGCTTTGAAGACATCAGCGTCCTGCATCAGGATGGATATACGGCGCTTTACTCGGCCTCAACCGTGAATGGGCCGATATGGGCGCGGTCTGCGTGGAGGCCATCGGGGCCCGTCTTCCACTCAATCACGCCGGCCGTCCGCTGCTTCTCCTGCCCGAGAATACGCGAGGGATTGTCACGCAACAACATGAAGGCTTCCGCCAACGGCATGTCGTACCAGGCGACAAGGTTTCGCAGCATCTGGTCCATGGTGGCCGAAGAGCCGGCAAGATAGACCGAACCCGGAATGCGGACCGAACCGTCGGCGGCGCGTTCAATCTCGGTCGCGCCCAGCGTGTACATGCCGGGCGCCATATCACGCCCCGCGGCACAAACCGCATCGGTTGTCAGGATCGACTTTTCGATCCCCTTGGCCCGCAGCATCGTTTTCAGCGTCGATGCAGGCACATGAATGCCGTCGCCGATGAACATGGCGGTCAGGCCGTCTTCTGCAAGCTGCCAGAAGACCGGGTTGCTCGTGCGATCAAGCAATTTCGGTAGCCCGTTGCCGAGATGGGTCGAAAGGCTTGCGCCAGCGGCAACCGCTGCCGCGATCTGTTCGGGATTGGCCGCCGAGTGACCGATGGAGACCGTGATCCCGCGCGCGACAAGTTCCGGGATCATCGCCAGCACGCCCTCGACTTCGGGCGCAATGGTGACGATCCTGATTGGCTGTTCGGCGAGGGTCTGAAGCCCGTCATAAAGCCGGATATCGGCGCGCGTCATATCCTTTGCGGTATGGGCGCCGCGATAACCTTCTTCAGGTGACAGGAAAGGCCCTTCGATATGGTAACCTGCAACCATGTGCGGCCCGAGGCGGCTTTGCGCGACCGCGCGATCGAGGTGCGACAGGCATTTCTCGAGATGGTCCGGGCTCCCCGTTATCAGGGTCGGCAGCACCCGCGTCACCCCGGTCAGCGCCATATTGGCCAAGGCCTGATCGAGTTGTTCGGCCGTGACATCCGGTCTGTTGAAGTCGAGGCCTGCGAAACCGTTGACCTGCAAATCGATCAGGCCTTCGGTCGCGAATTTCTCCTCTGGAGAGGCTACCGTGTTCGCCTTCGAGAGGGTCAGAGTACCATCAACGCCGAGCGCCGTATCGCGGGTATTGCCGTCGACGGGATTGTAAAGCGCGAAAGAGACCGGCTCGCGCCGACGCGAAATTCTGGTCGAAACTGGCATATCCTGTCTCATTCAACCTTTGGTCCGGATGAGTGAGGCGGCCGGTTCGTCAAGGAACAGGAAAACCTGCGGATGGCGCTGCAGGGCGGAGGCGGGGCAGAGATTGCTGACAGGCCCTTCGACAGCGCCGCGCACGGCCTCTGCCTTGCGGCTGTCAGGCACGGTGCAGATAATCGCGCCTGATTTCAGGATCTGCGGAATGCTCATGCTGATCGCGCGGCGCGGGACGTCATCCATCGAGGCAAACCAGCCCTCGCCGACCTGCTGACGACGGCAGGCCTCATCCAGGGCGACCTCGATATAGGCCTGTTTGGCATCGAAATCGGCCGGCGGATCGTTGAAGGCGAGATGACCGTTTTCGCCGATGCCGATAAAGGCGACATCGATCGGCGCATCGGCAATCAGGGCATTCAGACGGGCGAGTTCTGACGAGGGATCAGCAAGGCCGTCGATGGCATGAAAGGTCTTGAGTGCAGGCACACGCTCCACAAAACGCGCCTTCAGGTAACCGACAAAGCTTGCCGTGTGGTCCTCACTGAGCCCGATATACTCATCGAGGTGGAAAACCGTCACTCTGGACCAGTCGATCGAAGGCTCTTGCGCCAGCGCTTTCAGCATTTCGAACTGGCTTGCCCCGGTTGCAAGAATGATATTGGCAAAGCCGCGGCGTTCGATTGCTTCGGCAATCAACGCGCTTCCTGCGCGCGCCGCCACCTGCCCCGCCTTCTCGACTGTACCCTCAACACTGATCTTCATCGCGCGCTCCTTACGACAAGCTTCACATTATTAATAACAGTTACAGTTATTAATAATGTGAAGCAAGCCGCTTGAGCCGACTTTGGCGAAACAAATGAGGCCTCACGCCGGCTGCCACCGAAATTCGCAGACCCCATCATGGCTTCCCTGCAATGAATTCAGGGCGGCCTTGTTCAAACAAGTCAATCCATGTCACCTATCACCGCGCAAATTGGTATAACGCCTGCGGATTATCAACCAGCGCAAGCTGTCGCGCAGCGGTATCCGGCAGCCAGCTCAAGACGATGTCTGTGAGCAGAGCGTCATCGGGGTAATCCGCCTCGGACTGGGCCATGTTGTGCGGCCAGTTGGTGCCCCAAACGATACGTTCCGGCGCATGGGCGGCAATGACGCGGGCAACGGCCGCGATATCTGCATAGTCCGGCCCGCCGGAACGCGATGATTCATAGCATCCGGCAAACTTGAAATAGCAGTTGCCTTGATCGATCAGCTTCTTGAGGGTTGAAACTTCCGGGCCATCGGCCTTGATGCCGCGGAAGAATTTCCCGTGATGGTCCAGGACCCAGCGCGATTTCAGCGCGGAAAGGGCGGCTTCGTGCGCGGCTATGTCGCTGCCATCGAACTGGACAGCGATCATCCAGTCCATGTCGGCGCAGATCGAATCGACCGCCGCAAGCCCCTCCAGCCCGATCGCGCCGCCGGGCAGATCCATAATCCGGGCGCCGGTGACGCCGGCATCGGCGAGTTGCCTGAGTTCTGCCTCTGATGTCTGCGACCCGATGACGGCCACGCCACGCGCCACGTCAGGCCCCATGGCATCCAGACACGCCAGCAGGTTGCCGTTGTCGTATTGATGCGCGTTGCCTTGGGTGATCACCACGCGGTCTATGCCAAGCCAGCTCATCAGCCGCCGATATGCGGCTGGCCCCGGCAGCGGCTCGCGTGGCAGCGCCGGCCCGCCATCAAGCGCAGGATATCCCGGAAGATACATATGCATCTGCGTATCGATCGTGCCAGGCGGCAGCGCCGTTTTCGGAGGTTCGCCATCAAGCCTGCGTTCAAACATCAAAATCTTCCTTCAATCGAAATTCTGCAAGCGCGTCCCGGTTCACGGTGATACCGAGGCCGGGGCCTGCCGGGATAGCAACCACGCCATCGACATGATCGAGCGGCGCTGTAACGACGGCCTGCCGGTAGGGATTGTCCGTGCGATCGAATTCCAGGATCGGTTCGAGCGACCGATTGCGCATCGGGTCGGGAGCAAGGGCTGCCATGAACTGCAACGCCGCAGCGATCTGCACCGCCGTTCCCCACACATGAGGGACGCAACGCACCCCGTAAAGGGTGGCAAGATCGGCAATGCGGCGCGCCTCGGAAAAACCGCCGCAGCCGCACAGATCCGGCTGAATGATATCGACGGCGCGGGTGGAGATGGCTTCATGCATGCCCCAGCGGGTGTGCCAGGTTTCGCCACCGGCAAGCGGGATCGGCTGGCCTTCGCGCACCGCCCGGTAGGCCGCAAGCTGTTCGGGAACGACCGGCTCCTCGAACCAGTCCACATCGAATTCGGCAGCCGCCCTGCCGACCATGATCGCCTCGCTGGCGCCATAGCCGTGATTGCCGTCGATCATCAGCCGTTTGTCGGGACCGATCGCCTCGCGCACCGCTCGGATCACCCTCAGATCCTCCTGCGGATCGAAGCCGATCTTGATCTTCACCGCATGAAAGCCTGCCGCAGCATGGGTCGCCATCTCCGCAGCATTGTCCTCGACCCGGTCGACGCCGTCACGCTTAAAACTGCCTGTGGCATAAGCCCTGACGCTTTCGCGAAACCGTCCGCCGAGCAGCGTGGAGACGGGAACGCCGAAATATTTACCTTTGATATCCCAGAGCGCGACATCGATGCCGGAAAGCGCCGTGATAGTGATGCCGCGTTGCCCCTGATCGCGAAGCAAATTGTAGAGCACGGCCCAGATCTTCTCGGTCTCGAGCGGATCCATGCCGATGAGCGAGCCGGCATAAGCCTTTATCATCGCGGCGTTGGGCAGTGCCGGGCCCAGGCATTCGCCCCAACCGATTGTCCCGTCATCGCAGATGATCTCGACGAGCACGTGAAGGCGCTTGTCGAAACGCATCGTGGCACTTTCGAACGCTACGGCCAGACGATGTTCCAGAGCATGTGTTTTGACGGCGGAAATCCGCATGAAACTAACCCTCCCCGATAACCAAACGGAGGGGCAGACCGACCGGCGACATTGATCGCCGCCCACCAGTGAGGCTCCTCCACTCTGGCGCCAAAAACATAACCGGAGGCACACCCTCGGTCAATATTAGTATGACTTATTATTAGCAAAATAAACTTTTGTCATACAAAAATATTTAGGTTTCCTACCAATGGCAAGGCTCTTCGTGTTGCATTGTTTCTATTCGCATTTCACAACGATACGGGGCTGGCTCCATATGCGGGCAATCAAATCGAGGGTCAAAAGCCAAAATTTTCCTGAACCAGCAGCGCCTCAAGCGCCGGGATCATCCTAACTACACCGCGCTATCATCCACTTTGCCGGTTGTGTATTCTGCTTGGCAGCGATAAAAATCTGAGATTAGTATAACAAATAGGTGCTTTCAGCATCGCCAGGGCTGGCCAGTCAGTCCGGATGAGACCTAGAACACGGCAAACCAGACATGGCGGTAAAGGCAAAAGATCTCACGGGCGGCAAGGCCACGACGCTGGCGATGAAGGTCGGACAGGCGATCCGTGAACTTATCCAGTCTGGTCAGTTCCAGCCCGGGGACCGGCTGCCGACCGAGGCGCGCCTTGCCGACAAGTTTGGGGTCAGCCGCACCGTCGTGCGCGAGGCCATTGCCTCGCTAAGGACCGATGGCCTCGTCAACCCGCGCCGCGGCTCGGGCGTCTTCGTCCTTGAACCGAATGATACGCCGCTCTTGCCATTCCAGAACATCGAACTGGAACGCATCTCTTCCTTGATCGAAGTGCTGGAACTGCGCACCGCCATCGAGGCCGAGGCAGTGCGTCTGGCGGCCATGCGCAGATCTCCATCCGCCGAAGAGGAAATCGTTGACCATCATCGCGCGATCGGCCGGCTGATCACCGAGGGCAAGAGCACGATCGAGGCCGATTTCGCCCTGCACCTTGCCATCACAAAGGCCGCGAACAATCCGCGCTTCGTCCAGTTTCTGGAACTCTTCGGACCAACGGCCATCCCGCGGGCCGCGCTTGTTCGCGAAGGCGAGGACCAAACGCCCGCCTCCTATCTGCACCAGATCCACGAGGAACACCGACATATCGTCGAAGCCATCTCCAATGGCGATCCCGAGATGGCCTACAAGGCCATGCGCGAGCACCTGCTCGGCAGCCAGCGACGCTACCGGTCATTGTTGCACCGCGATTAGTCTGCCGGGCACGCGACCTTCCTTATTCGCCGACTTTCAGCCGCCCGAGCCCCTTTGGAAGCCCCAGGAAGGCAAGAACGGCCAGCGTCGAAAGCCCTCCGGTTACGAAGAAGGAAAGCTGAAACGCAGTTGCCGCGACATCCGTGGCCCCGGCCGGCTGCCGCAAAGCGAGCAGCATGCCGGCAAAGGCCACGCCGCAGGCAACGGCCAGTTGCTGACTGACGGATGAAAGCACCGAAACATCTGCGGCCTCGCTGTTGTCGAGCGTCGCGTAACCGAGCACTGAAACGCCGGTAAAGAATGTCGTACGGATGACCCCGCCGACAGCCATGTAGGAGATGATGATCCACGGCTGAATACCGGGCTCGAAGAAACCTGCAGTGGCTTGCAATGCACCAGCAGACGCTGCCGTGATGACGAGGACGCGCGACAGACCCAGACGGGCGTAGACCGCTTGCGCGATGAGCTTGGAGCACACCGCGCCGGTAGCGCCGGAAAACGTCAGAAGACCGGACTGGAAAGGGGTAAAGCCAAAGCCAAGTTGCAAAAGCAACGGCATGAGAAAATGGACTGCGCCGGTTCCGATACGAAAGAGAAAACCGCCCCAAATCGACTTCCGGAACGCCCGATCGGCAAACAGCGACAGGTCCAGCAGCCAGACGCGCCGGGTGCGGGCCGCGATTGCATAAGCTGTCAGGGCAATGACCCCGGCGACAAGGCAGGCCAAGGCCAGCTCCATCGGCACATTCTTCATCGAGATCACAGACATCCCGAAAATGAGCAGGGCAAACCCTGCACCCGTCAGGAAAAATCCCGGCCAGTCGAACGGGGCCGACGTCGCCTCGCGCTCACCGGCGAGGAAGATGCCCGCAGCCACCCAGCCTGTCACGGCAACAGGCAGGTTGACAAGAAATATCCAGTGCCAGCTTGCCCATGTCGCGAGCGCCCCACCAATCAACGGCCCGACGATCGGCGCTATCATGGCAGGAAGCGTCCATTGCGAAAGGGCGCCGACGAGCTTTTCACGGGGCACGGCCTGCACGATGATCAGTCGCGCAACCGGAACCATGATGGCCGCACTCGCACCGAGCACGAAGCGGGCGCAGACGAAAAGAGAAAGCGTGGGCGACAGCGCGCAGGCCAGAGAGCCTACCATGAATACCAGCATCGAACCACGAAAGGCCCGTTTGGTACCGAGCCGCGATGCCAGCCAGCCGCTGACCGGGATGAACATCGCGAGACCGACCAGATAGGCGGTGAGAGCAAGTTTCAGAGAAATGGGGTCTATCCTGAAACCGGCGGCGATGGCCGGCAAGGCCGTTGCAAGAGCGGAGGAATCCATCTGGACGACGAACACCGAAGCGGAGAGAACGAGCAGCAAGGACCGGTTCAATCGCCCGCCCACATTTCCTGTCCGAGTACCCAACTCGGCCGGGTGCCGCAGGTGAAGTCCATCCTGGCGGTCAGCCCCTCGACGCGACCGACGGCATAGACACGGCCCGCATTGGCGCGAAACCCGAGCGCGATCAGGGTATCACCCTCGGCCGAGAGATAGAGCGCGCGTGGATATTCAGGGGCAGACACCTGTCCTGAGATGACCGGAACCGCTGTCTCTCCGTCGATCTGCATGGAGAAGAGCCTGCCAGTGGTGCGCTCGGTGGCAAACAGACTATTTCCGTCCGGCGAAATCACGATATCGCCGCCCATGGGACCGACCGCCTCAGGCACGAGGCGGACCGTCCCGGCAAGCGATGATGTGGTCGCCGCTATCGTGCCGACAAAACCGCCCTCTTGCGTCAGCACATGGGCATGCGCCCCGTCCGGGGCGATCGCGATATGCCGCGGTCCGCTCCCCTCCGGGAATCGAACCATGCCCGTTTCGCTGAGGATACCTGTTCTCCAATCGAAACCGAACTGGCGAACGATGTCATCGCGACAGGAGGCGGCGTATGCCACGCCGCCCTTTTCGCACAGGCAATGGGACATTTCGCCGACATGTACGATATCGGCAATCCCTTCTGGCACCCCATCGGCAGAAAGCGCAATGGAGAAGCCGCGGCTGCCGCTCGCGCCGAGCAGAAAGCCGCCATCCGAGGTGACGGACAGGTGGCAAAACCCCTCCGGCACCGGAAACGTGCCGGCATGGTCCAGCCGCTCGCATTCAGGATCGATCCTGAAGCACAAAACCGCCGGGGCCTCGCCGCGCCAGGCGAGATAGACCCGATCGCCGCACATCGCCATGGGAATGGCCGATGACGGGCCCCAGACGCCGGGGATCGGCTGACGCCCGACCTGACAAATGCTCCCGGCGTCCATGTCGAGGTGATAGAGGATAATATCGGCCGAAGCGGTGTTGCAGACGATCAGGCGCTGCCGCATGGCTACCCCTTTGCGTCACGTTTCAGAAGTCCCTCAAGATCACCGCGAAACTCCTTGCCCGCCGAGCCGCCGCCCTGCAACATGTCCACCGGGTTCTCTGGGTCCCTCGCAAGCGGACCGAGCAGATCGGCAAAATCTTCGGCGTTGTCCTGAGGGCGATAACCCAGAGCAAAGGCCCGTTCATTGCCGCACCAGCTGCGACTGTTGGCGGAAATGCCGAACACGGCCTCGTGGTGATAGTCTGCATCCAGGCCCAGCCGGACCAGAGCTGCCAGATCGCGTGCCGAAACCCAGGTGGAAAGCTCCCTGAGAGAACGCGGCTTCTCCTGGAACGAACCGATGCGAATGACAAAGCCCTTCACGTTGTATTTGTCGGCGTAGAGACTTGCCAGCGCCTCGCCGAATACCTTGGTGACGCCATAGCGGGAATCCGGTCGCAGAGGTTCGCTGCCATCAAGCTTCACGGTTGTCGGATACATGCCGAGGGCATGATTCGAGCTGCCGTAAAGAACCCGATCGACGCCGTTTTGCGCCGCCGCCTCCCAGAGATTGGCCGCGCCGACGACATTTGACGTCAGCAGATTGTCCCAGGGGCCCTCTTTCGGGTTGCCAGCCATATGGATGACGGCGTCCACGCCCTCGCAGAGCGAGAGCGCAAAGTCGAAATCGGCGAGATCGCCGTACATGTATTCGGCCGCCAGGCCCTCGGTCGGCTCGATCTCCTTGCGGCCGGAAAGGCGCCAGATCTCGCCTTCGCGCGGCACGCGTCGCGCAATTTCGCGACCGATGACGCCGCCAGCCCCTGTCATCAGAATGCGACGCATGGTCAGACCGTCCTTTCGCTATGCCGACGCAGGAAGCCGTCGACCGCATCGAGCGCCTCCGGCCGGCCGGGGCAATTGCCGTGGGTCGCGTCTTCGATCTCCGCAATCTCGGTTGAGGGGCGAAATTGCTGGAGCGTGTGAAAAGCCTGAAGCTGGGGGTCTCGCGTTCCGACAAAGCCGAAAAGCGGCATGGTGAAGGAGCACATATCGTCCCGCGTGATCTTGTGATCGGGCATTGCCCGCTTGATGCCCGCCAGCGCCACAGTGTCCATGCCCGCAAGCTTGCGCTCGGACAGGCGCTGAAGCTCATCCGGCGCAGGTTTCGGCGTGTCCTTCGGCCATAGTCTGAGGATGTGACGGGTAATGCCGCCCGCTTCCAGTTCGTCCGCCTCATCGTTGACGGCAACCGTCTCGGCATCGGTCCAGTTCCATCGCCCTGCCGCACCGCCGAGACACAGGGTCCTGGCCCTTTCGCGATGGTCGAGCAATGTGTGCGCCATGATATGCGCGCCCAGCGAATAGCCAACGATATGGGCCCTGCCGATGCCCAGATGGTCGAGCAGTTCGATGGCGTCGAGCCCCATCCGGTTGCCGCCATAAGCGCTGCGGCCATGGGGTCGGTCGCTCAACCCGTGTCCGCGCAGGTCGAACGCAATGGCACGCCAGCCGCGCTCCATCATCCCCGCGATCAGGCCCGGCCGCCCCCACTGCCCGCCGATACTGGCAGTGAAGCCATGCACGAACAAAACGGGCTCTCCCGCTCCGCCTTCATCACGAAAGTGGATTTTCGTCCCGTCGGAGACAGTCAGAAAATGCTCGTCATTCCACATCGCTGCCATCCGTTTCGGGCACGGCCAGATCCAGCCTGTCCGCCCATTCCTGAAGCCCGGCGACAATGCCGGATGAAAGCGGGACGCCTTCGTTCAGATACCGCTGGCGCAACGACCGGCCGCGTTCGCCAGGCACGCGCGGCAGCCGCTCCCGGTCGGCCGGGCGACTGTCACGGATCGCCTGAGCCAGAAAGCTGTTTTCTCCCAGAAAGGCATCAACACCGCCAAACGCATCAGGGTCGATGACCTGCAGGAAGACATTGGCCTGCCATCCCTCCGGCTTCGTCTTGCGGCCATTGCCGGAAAGGCCGTGCGTCAGCGCTTCGACGGTCATGCCGAGACCCGTGCCCTTGTGTCCCGAACTGAACCCGCCGAGCGGCATGATGGCGCCGGGTGGCGTGGTGAAACGGACCGCCGGATCACGACTTGGCCTGCCTTCGGCATCGATCAGCCATTCATGCCCGAACTGCCGTCCCTCGCCACGAAAGCGGTTGACCATGCCGTTGGTGGTCTCCGATGTGCTGATATCGACCGCTGCCGCACCATCGACGCCGGGAATGCCAAATGCAATGGGGTTGGTGGAAAGCACCGGCATGGCCGCGCCGAAGGGAGCCACGCATGCTTCCGTCGGGTCCGAAACGGCGAGAATGGCCATCATTCCGCGGTCGGTCACCGGTTTGAGATAGGAAACAAGACTCGCTGTGTGGTGGCTGCGGCGGATCGAAAGCGAATAGGTGCCGAAGACGCCGGCCTTTTCGACCGCAGTTCGAAAGCCTTCGCTAATCAGCCAGGGCCCGGGAAGTAACCGACCGTCCCAGAGCGCAGCAGCCGGCCTTTCGTTCAAAACCTCCGGATCACCCTCAAGCGTCATCCCGTCTTTTGCCATCGAGGCCAGATAGGCTGGCAGAAGCGCCAGCCCGTGCGTCGTATGCCCCATCAGGTCGCCTTCGACGAGAATGGAAGCCACCGTCTGGCAAAATCGCTGGGAGAGGCCCGCCTTCGCAAGGGCCTCACTGGCAAAGGCCACAAGATCCGAGGCGGTAAATACCTGGGCTGTCATATGCGGATTCCCATTTTTTAGCTACCAGCGAGAGCCTGGGCCATGGCGCGGTCATAGCGCCGGCTCGCATCGTAAAGCGTGCGGGTATATTCTACTTTCATCTGCCCGGTCAGCATCGTATCGCGATCGAGGACCTCTTCAATGCGCCCCTGTCGCATCACCGCCAGCCGGTCGCAAAGGTGGGTGATCACCGCGAGGTCGTGGCTCACCATCACATAGCTGAGTTCCCGTTCCCGCCGGATTTCCGCCAACAGGTTCAGGATCTCGGCCTGAACAGAAACATCGAGCGCCGATGTTGGCTCATCGAGCAGAAGAAGCTTGGGATTCAGGATCAGCGCGCGCGCAATCGCGACCCGTTGCCGCTGGCCGCCGGAAAGCTGATGCGGATAGCGGAAACGGCAGCTCAGCGGCAGACCGACCTGATCGAGAATGCCGGCAATACGCCGATCAATATCTCCGACCTTGTGGATCTTGAGCGGAGCGGAAAGCGTGGCATTGATGGTGTGCTTGGGATGCAGGGAACCGTAAGGGTCCTGGAACACCATCTGGATCTGGCGGAAATGCGCCTTGTCGAGCCGCTTGCCGATCGGCCGCCCATCGACGGAAATCGCACCCGTCCAGTGATCGTAAAGTCCGGCAATGCAGCGCAGGACCGTCGATTTGCCGCAGCCGCTTTCGCCGACAAGGCCGAATACCTCGTTCTTGCCCACGGCAAAGGAAATATCGCAGAGCACCTGCTGGGCGCCCGCGCCTTCACCGAAACTCAGATCAAGATTGCTGACTTCGATCATGCGCCTGCCTCCTTCAGCTTCATCCATTCCGGATCGCGGCTCAAGACGGGCAGGATGTCGCGCCGCGCGTCAAGCGAAGGCAGGGAGTTCAACAGCCCGCGGCTATAGGGATGCTGGACGTTGTCGAGATCCTTTGCCGCTATCGTCTCCATGACCTGCCCGCCATACATGATCACGACCCGGTCGCAGAACGATCGTACGAGGTTGAGGTCATGGCTGATGAAGATCAGCCCGATACCGCGCTCGCGCACAAGATCGTCAAGGATGGCAAGCACCTGCAAGCGAACGGTTACATCAAGCGCGGATGTCGGTTCGTCTGCGATGATAACATCGGGCTCGGCAATCAGCATCATGGCGATCATCACCCTTTGCCCCATGCCGCCTGAAACCTGATGCGGGTAGAGATCATAGACGCGCTCGGGCGAGCGGATCTTTACCGCTTCCAGCATTTTGAGGGTACGCTGCCGCGCATCATTGCGGCCGACCTTGTAGTGGACACGGTAGGCCTCGGCGATCTGTTCGCCGACGGTGATGACGGGGTTGAGCGAATATTTCGGATCCTGAAGGATCATCGAGATACGCGCACCGCGCACTTTCTGCATCTTGCGTTCGCTCGCGTTCAGAAGATCGATATCCCCGAAGCGCATCTTGTCAGCGGCAATGCTGGCATTCTCCGACAGGAGGCGCAGCAGGGCGCGCCCCACGGTAGACTTGCCCGAACCCGACTCCCCGACAATCGCCAACTTTTCGCGTCCGAGACTGAAGGAAACGCCGCGCACGGCATCCATGCTCAGATAGCGCATCTGGTAACGGACCCAAAGGTTCTGAACCTCGATCAGAGGCCCGACGTCATTTGCTTCTGGGATCAAGGACATCGCGCAATCCATCGCCGAAGAGGTTGAAAGCAAGGCTGACGACCATGATCGCCAGGCCCGGATAAGTGACGACCCACCAGCTGTCCAGCATGTACTGGCGTCCGGTCGAGGTCATCGCGCCCCATTCGGGTGCCGGCGGCTGCGCGCCAAGTCCGAGAAAGCCGAGGCCTGCAGCCGTCAGGATGATACTCGCCATATTGAGCGTGATCCGGATGACAACGCTCGGCAGGCACATCGGAATGATCTCGTTGAAGATGATGCGGGTGTTTGAGGCCCCTTGCAGGCGGGCCGCCGCGACATAGTCGGTGTTGCGGATGGTCAGCGCCTCGGCGCGGGCCAGGCGGGCAATCTGCGGCCAGCCGGTGAGCGCAATGGCAAAGACTGCCTGGTTCAGCCCCGGCCCCAGAACAGCGACGAAGGCGAGCGTCAGGATCAGGCTGGGGAAGGACAGAAAGAGGTCGGTGACCCGCATCACGACGAGATCGACGGCCCCTCCGAAATAACCGGATACCGAACCGATCGCGAGGCCGATCGGCGCGACCGTGACGGTCACAAGCGAAACGATGTAGAGCGTGATCCGCGAACCGTAGACGACACGACTGAAAATGTCTCGGCCATACTCGTCCGTTCCGAACCAGTGCGAGGCTGAAGGGGCCTGAAGGGCATCGGAAAGGCTCTGCGCATTCGGATTGTAAGGCGCAATCAGCGGGGCAAAGATCGCCACCATGATCAGCAGGAAGACGATTGCCGCACCGATCAGCGCCAGCCGGTTGCCGGTAAATTCGATCATGCCGAGCAGCAGGCGTTGCAGGAATGCCTCGCGTGGCGAACGCGCGGTTCTAAGCAGGAAGGGTTCCTTCTGCCCGGCGCCTTTTTGCGTTTCTTGCATGGTTGAGGTCACAGTCATCGTGCCGTCCTCGGGTCGAAGACCTCGTAAAGAAGGTCGGTGATCATGTTGATGGTGATGAAGATGACGCCGACGATCAGGACGCAGACCATCATTGCATTAAGGTCACCCATCAAGAGGTTGTGGGTCAGATATTGGCCGAAACCGGGCCAGGAGAAGATCGTTTCGATCAGCAGTGCGCCCTCCAGCATCGCCGCATAGGTGAGCGCGACAATGGTGAGCAACTGCACGCGGATGTTGGGAAAGGCGTGCCCCCAGATGACGCGCCAGGCCGAAAGCCCCTTCACGCGGGCGGTGATGATATATTCCTGACCGAGCTGTTCCAGCATGAAGGAACGAGTCATCCGGCAAAGCGCTGCCATTGAAGCATATCCCAGCACGGCGGCTGGCAGGACGATGTGGCGGACAGCACTCCAGAAAACATCAAAGTCACCGGCGAGCAATGAATCGATAAGCATCATGCCCGTTCTCGTCGGCACCATGCCCTCGTAATAGATTGCCACTCGACCCGAACCGCCGACCCAGTGGAGCTTGGAGTAAAAAAGAATAAGGCTCATCATGCCCAGCCAGAAGATCGGCACCGAGTGACCAAGCAGGGTCAGCACGCGAATGATGTGGTCGGTCGGCTTGTCGCGCCTGACGGCGGCCAACACGCCGAGCGGAATGCCGAGACCTGCCCCGATGATGACGGCCAGAGTGCCAAGCTCGATGGTTGCAGGAAAGACGCGCAGGATATCGTCTCTGACCGCATTGCCCGTCAGGAAAGCGGTTCCGAAATCGCCTGTCAGGATGCGTCCGAGATAGAGCTTGTACTGTACCCATATGGGCTGATCGAGACCGAGACGCTGATAGGTCGCCATGTAGGTCTCGTAATCCGCATCGGGCCCGACGATATGGGCCACCGGGTCAACCGGCATGACCTGACCCAGGAAAAAGGTCAGCGTCACAAGCATCAGAAGCGTCACGATCGCCGAGGAGACGAACCTCAAGGCGCGGCTGGCGCGACCGGCTGGTTTCTTTAACGTCATTTTTGAACTCCTGGAGGGCGAACCCGCACCGTGGCGCGGGTCCCGTTCCCATGATCGGGCTGGCCGAGAAGGTCAGCCCGACCGGCTGGTCCGTGTTGTCAGCGGTCCTTGCGGACCTCGCGATAGCGCGTGTTCTGATAGGGGTGGGCGATGTAGCCCTCGATATCATCCTGATAGACGACCGTGTCGTAGCTCATCGAAATGATCTGCATCGCCGGAATATCCTCTTCGAACTTCCGCTGGATTTCGGCATACATTTCATCCTGCTTTTCCGGATCCGGCTCAAGCAGCGCGGCATCGAGCAGGGCATTGATCTCCTCGTCCTGGAAGGATGTGCGCCATGCCTGAAGCGTATAGAGCTTGGCTTCATCGGAATTGTCCGGATTGTAAACGATCGACAGAAGGCTGGTATAGGGATGGGCCCCCGTGCGGTCGCCACCGCGCCCGACGATCATGTCGAATGTGCGCGCCCGCATGTTGCCATAAACCTGATCGCCATTGCCGGTCAGGATCTCGGCATCGATGCCGCCTTCGGCAAGCGATGCCTGTATCGCCGTTGCAATGTTCACAAAGGGCGAATCCGGCAGCACGCGGATCGTGGTCTCGAAGCCGTCGGGATAGCCGGCTTCCGTCAGCAGTTCCTTGGCATAATCCGGCTCGAACTTGTACATCGGGTTCGGCAGCGCGCCGGGCAGGCCGGCAGGGATCGGCCGTTGATAGAGGTCGCCGTAGAAGGGCAGGATCGTGTCGTTGATCCCTTCATAATCGATCAAATGCCGGACGGCCTCGCGAACTTTCGGGTCCTTGAACTCATCCTCCTGCATGCTCATGGCGAGGTAATAGACATTGCCGCTTGGCACCTTCGCCGTCACAAGGTCCTCATCGTCCTGAAGCGCCTTGATGTCGGCAACCGACATGCCCATGCTGATATCGATATCGTGCTGTTCGAGCGCCAGGCGCTGCGTCTGGCTTTCCGGCATGTGGCGGTAGATCACACGCTTCATCTCGGGTTCGCCGCCCCAATAATCATCATAGCGATCGAGGATCACCATGTTGTTGGCATCCCAGCGCGCGAGCTTATAGGGACCCGAGCCGGCGCTGTGGGTTGTCAGCCACCCCTGGCCATAATCGCCATCGACCTCATGCGACATGGCTTCCTTGCTGTCGATCACCATCGCCAGCCCCTTGCCGGCGATGATGCCCATCATCAGCGCCGGGTCGGTCGGTTGCGGAAAGCGAACGACAACTGTGTAGTCGTCCGGCGCATAGATCATTTCGTCGAAATTTTCCGCGCTATAGCCGAGGACACGAACGTTCGAACCGCCGATGCCAAGTTCAAATGCACGCTTCATCGACCAGACGAAGTCATGGGCAGTCAGCGGATTTCCGGAGTGGAACTTGACATCGTCGCGCAGGTGGAAGGTGACGGCATCGCGCGCATCATTGAGCTCCCAGTTCGTCGCAAGCGACGGGTTGAAAACACCCTTCTCGACCGGATCGGCTTCGATCAGGCTGTCATAGACATTGCTGTTGATCTCCGTCGATTGGCGACCGCTCATCGCGCTCGGATCAAGCGATAGCATGTTCACCAGCGTGACGCCGACGATGAGCTGATCTTTTGGCGTTTCGGCCTGCGCGGCAAACGGCGCAAACGAAACCGCGGCAACAAGGCCCGCGACTTTCAGGAAAGTCCTGTACTTCATATTCTCCTCCCAGAGCGTTTGGAATGGTGCTGTTTCGTTAGAAAGGACAATTTGTCCTACAAATTTTAAGTCTATATGTTCCCTTTGGACTGATTTCCGTTCCTCCCGCTAGCGTCAGTCGATTGCGTGTGATCGGATGTAGTCGAAGTTGATATCCTCTCCGAGACCCGGCAGTTGCGAGGCGTGAACGAACCCCTCACCATCCATGGGATCCGGGATTGCGTTGAGGTAAAGCGGGGGCTGATCGTAGTCGAGATGCGGATGAAGAAGACCCCGCTCGTAATAGACGCAGTTGGCTACCGCCATGCACAGCGCCAGATTGGCCGCGCCATTGCCGTGGATTTCGCAATTCATACCGTTGGCTTCCGCAAGATGCGCGGTCTTGAGCACGGGCCCCAGTCCGCCGGCGCTCAGCATTCCGGTGCGTAAGATATCGCTGGCATTGCCCCGAACCCATTCGGCACGCGTACGGTATTTGCCCTGCATCGACTCCGGTCCGATAACAGGAATGGAGAGATTGGCGCTGAGCCAGGCATAGGACGACATGCTGGCTTCATCCATTGGCTCCTCGAACCACAGAAAATCCAGCTCTTCCAAGGCCTTGCCGATATAGAGCGCGTCCGAGCGGTTATACCAGTGATAACCATCCAGCATCAGGGCGATATCGGGACCGACGGCCTTTCTGACCGCAGCACAAGCGCGCACATCATTGCGCGGATCAGGGGCGCCCGGCATGGGCGGCATCCAGGTATGGAGCTTGATCGCCGTGTATCCGCGCGACACCAGTTCCTGCGCGAAATTTCCATAGTCATCCGGCGTCGCCAGCCCGCCCGGAATGTCGTCGCCGCACATGATGCTGCCATAGGCCGCAATCTTGTCCCTGAACCCGCCGATCAGCCTGTGCACCGGCAGGTTCAGCGCTCGGCCGGCAAGGTCCCAGAGTGCCTGATCCATTGCGCTCAGCGCCTTGTCGGCCAGTTGCCCGGAGCTGCCCCGCTGGCGCTGCTCGACATTCTGCCAGATGCGTTCGCGGTAAAACGCATCTTCGCCGACAAGCGCAGGCCGCAGATATTTATCCACGACGGAAGGCCGGATCACATCGGGGCTTTGAAACGCGTAGCCCTCATGGCCATCTTCAGCCACGACCGTCAGCATTGCCTGTGTCGCCGGTTTCTCAGGCCCAGGATGAGAGTGGCCGTGACTATCCGCATGCTTACGCGTTACATGGGAAAATTTCGTCACTCTGACGTCGATGATCTTCACCGATTTCTCCAGTCTAGTATTTGTATGATTCATTTTTCATAATAACGAATATGAATCACACAATGATCTTTCGCACCCTCGCGGTCGAAATCGCCGGGGAAGCCCCAGCAAGCCCCCCTTGAGGCCCGTTTTCCCGCTTTCTTCAATCGGCGCTCTCGCCGATCTCGAAATCGGCAAGAAGCTCCAGCGCCTTGACCATGCCGGAATGATCCCAGCCGCTGCCGCCACGGGCGGCACAGGCATTGAACAATTCCTGGCATGTCGCGGTATTGGGCAGCGACAGGCCCATCTTCCGGCCGGCTGACAGCGCCAGATTGAGGTCCTTCTGGTGCAACGCAATACGAAAGCCCGGATCGAAAGTCCGCTTCACCATCCGGTCACCGTGCAGCTCAAGGATCTTCGACGAGGCAAAGCCTCCCATCAAAGCCTCGCGCACCCGCGCGGGATCGGCTCCGGCACGCGCCGCAAACAGAAGCGCCTCGCCGACGGCTTCGATATTCATCGCGACGATCATCTGGTTGGCCACCTTGGCAGTCTGTCCTGCGCCGATACCGCCGACCAGCGTGATATTCTTGCCCATCAGTTCGAAATAGGGTTTTACCGTCTCGAAAACCGCGTCCTTCGCGCCGACCATGATCGACAGCGTGGCGCCCTTGGCGCCGACTTCGCCGCCCGATACGGGCGCATCGACATAATCGCAGCCCAGAGCCTCGATCCGCGCCGCATACTCCTTGGTTTCGACAGGGGAGATCGAACTCATGTCAACAACGATCTTGCCGGGCGCCAAACCTTCCGCCACACCGGCCTCATCGAACAGAACCTTGGCGACGTCAGGCGTGTCGGGCACGATAACGAAGATGATTTCGGCCTGTTCGGCCACAGCCTTTCCGCTCTCGCATACTGTCGCGCCGGCCGCGCCGATCGCTTCCGGCACAGCGCCGATCGTGTGAACATAAAGCGTGTGCCCCGCAGCCAGCAGATGCCCCGCCATCGGCGTTCCCATAATACCCAGCCCGATAAAGCCCAGCTTGCTCATGTGTTTTCCTCTCTTGCGTCCTCGTTGGAATGCGCAGCCTCGACCGTGCCAGCGACATGCTCAGCGGGCCGGCAAGGAGCGCCGGCAGCCGCTTCTGCGTCCGCCTCCCCACGATACGTGTTGTACAATTGCTGTGTTGCGTTGCGAAACAAACCAAGGTCCGAACCAACTGCGACAAAGGTTGCCCCCATGGCCAGATAGCGCCGCGCATCGGCCTCCACCGGCGCCAGGATGCCCGTGGCCTTTCCATGACGGGCTGCCACGGCAAACACATCGGCAATGACCTTCTGCACCTCTGGATGATTGGCATTGCCGAGATGTCCGTAGCCAGCGGCCAGATCGGATGGGCCGATGAATATACCGTCGACGCCCGCAACGGCGGCAATCGCCTCGATCTCATTGACTGCGGCCGGGCTCTCGATCTGTACCAGCACCGTAATGTTGTCGTTCACCACCTTGATATAATCAGGGATCGCTCCGTACCGGTTCGAGCGCTGTGAAACAGAGACGCCGCGCACGCCTTCAGGCGGATAACGCGTGGCCGCCACCGCGCGCCGCGCGTCTTCGGCCGACTGCACGAAGGGAATGAGAAAATTGTAGAAGCCGCTGTCGAGAAGCCGCTTGATCAGCACTGTGTCGTTCGATTGCGGTCGCACGACCGGCGCGGAGGGGCTATCCTTCAGAGCCATCAACTGCGGAATAAACGACAACACGTCATTGGGCGCATGTTCGCCGTCGAGCAGAAGCCAATCGAACCCCGCAAGCCCCAGCACCTCCATGCTGATATGACTTCCAAGTGCGCTCCAGCATCCGATCTGAACCCGATTTGCCAGGATGTTCTGGCGAAACGTGTTCGGGATGCCGCTATAGGGCGTTGCGCCTCCCATATGCCTTTTCCTTCCCATCGAGCGAAATATCCCACATGGGCACTCCGCTTCATCATTTGAGACTGATAATCGGCGCGAGCATGGGAAATGGTCAATCCCGTGATAGACAAACCGGACAATTCACGCCTATTTTGATGCTTGCAGTTCCATATTATGGGACTATTCAAATTTGACCGACAAAAACGATCCACAATGGACCATGCTGCGCATACCCCTAGGAGTCTGCGACGGCTGAAACGGAGGAAGCCCATGCCGGACCGGACACAACAGGAACACACGGAGAGCGACGCCGAGCAGAAGGGCGTGAAGGGCGCAGCGCTCCTGATGAAGGCCTGCGACATCCTCGACCTCGTCGGTACCAAGCCGGGGCAACTGACAGCGAGGGACCTTGTCGAAGCAACAGGCCTTGCGAAGTCAACGGTCTACAGGATCGTCGCCGCCCTATCCGAACGCGGCTTCGTCCGTGCGGGACAGAACGATCAGAAACTGCTGCTCGGCTTCCATTTCCTCGACCTTGCCCAGAGCATCGGCACGGAGATGGATCTTGCGACAATTGCTGCCGACGAGTTGCGTCGCTTGCGCGAGATGACAGGCGAAACAGCCTATCTCGCCGCTTTGATGGGCAATGAGATGGTGTCGCTGGCAAAGTCCGTCGGCGCACATGAGAACAGTTCGACAGCGGCGCTCGGCGGCACCAAGCCGGTCTATGCGACCAGCCAGGGCAAGGCGATCCTCGCCTTCCTGCCCGAACGCCGTGTCGATCACATCCTCAATTCGCTGACCTTCAGGCCGGTTACCGACTACACCATCACCGACCGCAACACGCTGCAACTCAGCCTCAACATCATCCGCCAGCGCGGCTTTGCCATCGACGACCAGGAGAATATCGTCGGCACGCGCTGCATCGGCGTTCCGATCCTCGACGCAGGCGGGCAGCCGGTGGCGGCCATAAGCGTTGCGGGGCCGGCCTACCGGATGACGCTTGAGCGCATCGAGCAGCTTGCACCCGAACTCATCGACGCCGGCCGCAGGCTTGGACATCTTGTGAAGGAATACAAGGCCAAGAGTGACAATCGCTCAGAGTGGAGAATCACGCCGCTTGGCGAGGCCGCCTTCCAAGGCGCAAAACCATTCTGGGACGAGCACAATGACTGCGTCTACTGGATCGATCGGCTGGCTCCGGCTATCTACGCCATGCTGGACGACGACTTGCCAAAGCTGCTTGCCCAGATGCCCGGTCCGATTTCGGAGGCGCTTCCAGCACGCGGCGGCGGCATTTATGTTGTCTGTGAAGGCGAATGGCATCACGCCAGTCTTCAAGAGGGGTGCCGCAGGATTGATCGTCCTCGCATCCGCGATTTTCGTGCCCTGTGCACGCGGCCGGGCGGCAGCACCTGGGCGACGCTTGTCGAGGATGGAGGCAGCAAGATCGGATCGCTCTCGGCACGCGGCGAATTCCAGCCGGAGTGGACCGTTGCTCGTGAAATCGACGAGAGCGTTTGGTCACGCGATGGCGAGCGCCTTTATGCACTGAGCCGGAATGACGGCCTGATCTACGAAATGCGAAGAGGCCGGGATGCCGCGCTGGTCCTGAGCCGCATCCCACGCGGCTCGGGTGAGCCTTGCGCGCTGACCGTCGATGACGCAGACCGCCTGTGGGTCGCTCTTAAGGATGGCTGGGGTGTGGCACGGCTGAACGAAAACGGAGAGATAGAGCAGGTTCTGGCCCTGCCGGTACCTTATCCGAGCGGGCTTGTCTTCGGAGGGAAAAACCGCGCCACGCTTTACGTCACATCAGCGCGACTGGGTGTTGGGCGAGAAATGCTGGAGCACGCTCCGCTGTCGGGCCGTCTTCTCAAGATCGAAATTGGCATTTCAGAGGCATTGTCTTCTGTAAACCGGGCCGTTTGAAGTTGGAGTTTTCCGCTTTAGTTTCTGGCTGTGCGAAGCGGGTAAAACATGGAGGCATCAAAGCTTCCTGATAAGCGGCACGATCAGCCATCGGTTCTGGCGAGGCGGAACGCGTGCTTCACGACATGGGCACCGGTTGAAAGCTCCAGCCACAGGCCGGGGATGCGGGTTCGCGGCGATAACATGTTGCTGTTGGTGCGGCTGCTGTCGATTTTCGCGCGTGGCAGGTCATCAAGGGCTGAAATCGCCGAGACTGCGTTTTCGCCCTTCAACACCAGCGCCATTTCGGTGTCTCGGTCCAGCCTTTCGGCCTCCTGATACCACTGGTTTAC
>NZ_JACIDZ010000026.1 GCF_014196625.1 Martelella radicis | reverse complement strand
GCGGCTCTGCCTCAGCTCGGCAGGCCGCAATTCCTCCCGCCGGGCCGGTCGTCTTTCGTTCCACCAACTGAACGTGAGACCGGCGCTCCAACAAATGGGCGCAGTGACTAACCCGCAGACTCTCGAATTGAACGAGGGGCGCAAGGGGGGGCAGGTCAGCGGCTTCAGATCCCGCGAAAATGGACACTGGACGGGGTCGAGCCCTTCTCCGAAGGCCTGGCGCAGGTTTGGACAGGCGCCTTCGAAATAGCCTTCATGGACAGCAATGATTTTGTATTTGATGACGTGACCCTCCCGGCTGCGGACGGCGGCGCCCCCGTGCGCGCCGAAATCGGGTCGGCCGGCAGTTTTCACGACGGGTTGGCCCCCGTGGTTGCCGAATATGAGGGGGCCAGGGAATTCGGCTATATGACCCGAGAGGGTGACGTGGCGTTCGTGCCTGACCGGATTGAAGGTATCGCCGTCTGCGATGCTCGCCCGAAACCCGAATTCCACAACGGTCTGGTCCGGCTGGTCGTCGCGGACAATGGCGAAAGTTGCGGCGAAGAGCGGTATCTCGACGGTGAGCCCGACTATGACGCGGCGCATTATGTCTACCTCGACACCCAAGGCCAGGTTGCGCTGCAACAGGACAAATAGGTTGGCGAAGTTTAAGGCCCCAGTTAGGCGCGGTCGTCCGCGTTGCTCAACCGAGCGAAGGAAGAGTATATTCGGCGACAGGCGCCAAGAGACCGTATGGACGTGGTCTTTGAGGAACGGCGCCGGCTGGTGATGATGGTGTGTAGGGCCCCGCTGCAGCTGGGCGACCTTCTTACGCTGACCCATCTCGCCGAAACGCGAGCCATAATCGCGCCGCCGGTGCCGCCATTTTATGCCGCGACGGACTCTACCGAGTCGTTGGTGCATCAGTCGCCTGGCCGCGTTCTCGAGCTTTTCGCCATCGAACCCGATATCACCCACTGGCTCGGACTTGCACCGTCAGGACGACGGAACCCTTTCCCTCGGAAACCTTATCCATGCCGGAAACAAAACAGTGTCCAAATCCTGCCCCCGCAACCAAAACTGTTTTATCAAGAATATCAAAGGCTTCATTCTTACCGGGTGAGGCCTTTTTGCTATTCTGCGCCGATATATCCGTCGCAATGGATAGGTCAGTGGCCACGGGTGAGCCGTAGTTAACAGAGCCCTTCCGGTTAGCCGAAACAGAATCGCCTTCATTGAAACCGGAACGGTTTTAGCTATTCTCGATAATTTCGGGGAGTTCTGGCCGCGAATAGTAGTCGCCTTTGTCGGCAACGAAGATGTGTTTGCTGATGCGCAAGGTGGAAGTGTCGTCCAGGCAACCAGCGGCGATGCCGATGCCGGCCTCGTCATTCATGCGATAGAACAGGCTGGATCCGCAATGCATGCAGAAGCCGCGTTTGGCATGATCGGACGACGCGTACCATCGCAATCCTTCGTCATTCAGGAACGTTACTTGGTCGAATGGCGCGTGGGTCGATGCCCAGAGATGACCGCTCGTTCGCCTGCACTGGCTGCAATGGCAGACCGTGACGGTGTCGCGCGCATTTTCCACCTCGAAAGCGACCGCGCCGCATTCGCATCTACCCTTGATCATCTCAATCCTCTCCCTCATTTTTCAACTGCTTGCACATGATCGCTCGACTTTCGGATCGGCGGCGAGCGCGGCGAAGTCGGCGCTGGGATATGCGCCCATAATACCGGTCCATGCATAGCCTTTCTGCCGAAATGACAGAAATGAAGAAGTGAACCACGAAGGATGGAGATCGATACAGGGATCTTCAGCAATCTCCTTGTTTGCTCGCATGCTGGTTGGCAAGCCGAACAGCTTCGCGTTCAGATCGCTGATGGTTTTTGTGGCCTGCTCAATCAGAACTTGTTTGCCGATGGGAAGATGGGCTAACGATCCCTGCAGCCAAGGGAGCGTCTTCGTGGATTATCAGACTTATCTGGACCAGGCCATTCTCGACTTCGTCAATGAAACACTGGCTTTCTACCCCGCAGACCTCAAGGGTGATGATTGGGACGGGCAGCGGGCGGCTTACGATCGCATGGCGGCGCATTTTCATGCCGGGCGGCCGCAGGGGCTCGCGGTTGCCGACGGGGTGGTCGCTGGCGTGCCGGTTCGCTTTTATGGGGCAGAGACCGATACGGTCATTGTCTATGCCCATGGCGGCGGCTTTGTGCTGGGCGGGCTTGAAAGCCACGACGACGTCTGCGCGGAGATTGCCGTTACCACCGGCGTGCAGGTGGTGTCCGTCGACTACCGGCTGGCGCCGGAGCACCGCCATCCGGCCGCCTATGATGATGCGATGGCCGTCGTGCGCGTGGCTGCAGAGGCGCATCGGCTGGTGCTTTGCGGCGATAGCGCCGGCGCGTCGCTCTGCGCCTGCGTGGCCGGAACGTGGGTGGGGCCGGCGCTTGCGGGGCAGGTGCTGATCTATCCCTCGCTCGGTTTCGCGCCGGAGGGCGGAAGCTTCGAGACCCACGCCCATGCGCCGTTGCTTTCCCGCGAAGAGTTGCGCGGCTATGGCGATGTGCGCGGCGGCACGCCGGATGATCCGAGCGCCACGCCGCGGGCCGGCGATCTCGCCCGCCTGCCGCCGACCTTCATTTATCCCGCCGAGTGCGATCCGCTGCACGATGATGCGCTGCGCTATCAGGCGGCGGCGCAAGCCGTCGGCGTTGCCGTCCATGTCGAAACCGGGGCGGGATTGGTGCATGGCTGGTTGCGCGCCCGTCACCGCAGCCAGCGGGCGGCGGATATGTTCCGGCGGATCACGGAGCGGCTTTCGCTTCTGTGCCATGGCGGCTGAAGGCCAGTCACGGCTTCTTTTCGATCTTGCGCAGCGAGTGACCATAGGCCTTGCGAAAGGCCTTGCTGAGGGCGGGGGCATTCGAATAGCCGGAGCGGATCGCGATTTCGCGTAGGCCCAGAGCCGTGTTTTCCGCCATTTCGCGGGCGTGGGTCAGCCTGATGTTCTGGTAATACTGCCCCGGCGACATGCCGAGCTCGGCCTTGAACAGCCGGTTGAGGGTGCGGGTCGACATGTGGGCGCGTTCGGCAAGCGCGCTGAGCGAAAGCGGATTTTCGATCGTTTCCACCATGATGTTGATGATGGCGTCCATCTTGCTGCGACCTGGCACGGAAAGCGCCGTCGGCATGCGCGCGCCGTCGCGCTGCGGGCTTGCATCATGCATGAACATGGATGAGACCATGAACGCTCTGGCCGCGCCGAACTCCTCGGTGATGAAGGCGAGAATGAGTTCCAGCGCCGTCGAGGCGCCGCCGCAGCTCCACAGCCGCCCTTCCTTGACGTAGCTTGCCTGGCTGACGTGAACGTCCGGAAAGGTCTCCGCAAATTCGCTGATCACCGACCAGTGCAGCGTTGCCGTCAGGTCGTCGAGGAGGCCGGTCGAGGCGAGCATCCATGCGCCGGCATCCGCGCCGATGACATAACGGCTCTGTCGGGCGAGCGCCATGACGAGGCGCTGGTTTTCCGGCGTCGGATGCTGGCGGTAGCCGTTGCTGGAAATGATAACGAGAAGATCGGAAGCCTCGATGTCTTCGCGCTTTGCCGTGGGAACAAGCAGCAGGTGCGACGAGCTCTCCACCATCCCGTCATCGGCGCTGATGACCCGCCAATTGATATCTTCCCGATAGAGATCGTGAACCATGCGAAGCGGTTCGAGAAGACAGGAGAAAACCAGGTTCGAAAAGCCGTCAAGGAGCAGGAATGTGACGTTCATGTGGCGTATTCGGCATCATTGGACAATAAAATGGCACAATAAGATAAAACACATAGGTCTGGCTATCCTATTCTCCTGCCCATCGAAACCGTCATGTCTTTGCGACAGCGCGCCTCAGGCCCGTTGCTGAGACAATCGGACGAGCCGGTGACGAGGTCTACCCTGACGGGGGCATGCTTATCCCAAGCGGCATGTGACTGTTTTTCCACCGGGTCATGCACATGGTTGAATGCCGCGTGCCGGGATGCTTCCTGCATCCGAAGTCCGATTCAGATTTGCACGCTAAGCGCCGCGCAGGGCGTGAATCTGCGCGAACAAAATTTGGAATTCGCACCCGGCCGGCAAAGGCCATTGGCCGGTTTGTGCGCAACAAGAATTTTCGCTCGCCGGCTTTGCTGACGGGAGCGACGTAACAGGAGTATTCATGCCTCTGACAATGAACAGGGATGTTTTCATCACATGCGCTGTCACCGGTTCGGGCAGCACCCAGGACCGCTCTCCCCATGTTCCCCGTTCGGCTGAAGCGATTGCAAGGAGCGCCATCGATGCCGCCAAGGCGGGCGCTGCCATCGTCCACTGTCATGTCCGCGATCCCGAAACCGGTGTTCCTTCACGTCTTCCGACGCTCTATCGCGAAGTGACCGACCGCATCCGCGATGCGGAGGTTGATGTGGTGCTGAACCTGACGGCCGGCATGGGCGGCGACATCATCTTCGGGTCGACGGAAAAGCCGCTGCCGGTCAACGAGGCCGGAACCGACATGATCGGCGCTGCCGAACGTGTCGTCCACATCGCCGAATGCTTGCCGGAACTCTGCACGCTCGATTGCGGCACGATGAATTTCGCCGAAGCCGACTACGTGATGACCAATACGCCCGGCATGCTGCGCGCCATGGGCCAGATGATGACCGATCTCGGCGTGAAGCCCGAGATCGAGGCGTTTGATACCGGCCATCTCTGGTTTGCCAAGCAGTTGGTCAAGGAAGGCATCCTGACCTCGCCGGCGCTGGTGCAGCTGTGCATGGGCGTTCCGTGGGGCGCGCCGAACGACCTCAACACCTTCATGGCCATGGTCAACAATGTGCCGGAAGACTGGCACTGGTCGGCCTTCTCGCTCGGCCGTGACCAGATGCCCTATGCGGCGGCGGCCATGCTTGCCGGCGGCAATATCCGCGTCGGTCTGGAAGACAATATCTATCTGTCGAAGGGCGTGCTCGCCACCAATGCCCAGCTTGTCGAAAAGGCCGTGACGGTTGCCGAGACTATGGGCGCCCGCGTCATTGGCCCGGAAGCCGTGCGTGAGAAGCTCGGTCTCGTGAAACGCGCGCCGAAGGGTGCTGCGCGATGAGCGGGGATGGCCTATCGAAGGCTGCGATTGTCGGCGGCGGCGTGATTGGCGGCGGCTGGGCCGCGCGCTTCCTGCTGAACGGTTTTGACGTTGCGGTGTTCGATCCTGATCCGGAAGCCGAGCGCAAGATCGGCGAAGTCATAACCAATGCCCGTCGCTCGCTGCCGGCGCTCTACGACAAGCCGTTGCCTGCCGAGGGGACGCTGACCTTCTGCGCCACGCTGCAAGAGGCCGTTGCCGGTGCTATCTGGGTGCAGGAAAGCGTGCCGGAGCGGCTGGCGCTGAAGCATGAAACCCATGCCGCCATTTCTGCGGCGGCAGGGCAGGGGGCGATCATCGGTTCATCGACATCGGGTTTCAAACCGTCGGAGCTGGATGAAAAGGGCGCCCGCGCCATCGTCGCTCATCCGTTCAATCCGGTCTATCTTCTGCCGCTGGTCGAGCTCGTCGGCGACAAGGCGACCTGCGAAAAGGCCGCCGGGATCCTCCGCTCCATCGGCATGTATCCGCTGACGGTGAAAAAGGAAATCGACGCCCATATCGCCGACCGACTTCTCGAAGCGATCTGGCGTGAAAGCCTTTGGCTGGTGAAGGACGGCGTTGCCACTACAGAGGATATCGACGAGGCGATCCGCATGGGCTTCGGCCTACGCTTTGCCCAGATGGGCCTGTTCGAGACCTACCGCATTGCCGGAGGCGAGGCGGGCATGAAGCATTTCATGGCGCAGTTCGGCCCGGCGCTGTCATGGCCGTGGACGAAGCTCATGGACGTGCCGGAATTCAACGACGAGCTTGTCGAGCTGATCGCCGGTCAGTCGGACGACCAGTCGGGTGAAAAGTCGATCCGGTCGCTGGAGCGGGAGCGCGACGACAACCTTGTTGGCATCCTGCGGGCGCTGAAGGTCAGCGACAATGCCGCCGGCAAGGTTTTGTCGGCGCATGAGGCCGATCTTGTTGTCAGCGGAGCGCGCGATGGCCTTCCCGTGACGCTTAGCCGCCAGGTGCCGCCATCATGGACCGACTATAACGGCCACATGAACGAGACCTTCTATCTGGAGGCCGGCTCCAAGGCGACCGATGGCTTCATGGAACTGATCGGCGCGGATGCCTCCTATATCGCCAGCGGCCTCAGCTATTTCACCGTCGAAAGCCATGTGCGCTATCTCAATGAGGTTCACGAGGGCGACAGGCTGACGGCGACGTCGCAGCTGCTCTCCGGCCAGGGCAAGAAGATGCACCTCTTTCACCGGCTTTTCCGCGGCGACGGCGAATTGGCGGCCACCGTCGAGACGCTGCTGCTGCACACGGATCTCAATGCCCGGCGCTCATGCGTTCCGGAAGGCGAGGTCGCCGAAAAGCTGGCGGAATTCGAGCGCATACATTCCGGTTTCGATGCCGATGGCGCCGGCCGCTTTGTCGGCGAGCGCCCCGGCACGCGTTAGCTGCCAAGTTTCATACGGGCTCGTTCCAACACTTTTATTCCGCCCCATCTGAGAGGCATGCGAGCCGCCTCGTTTGCGGACAAACCCAAACCAAGACGGAAGCAAAAATGAAAAAATTTCGGAAATCTCTCACAGCCAGCATGTTGAAGAGCGGCATGTCGCGTCGCGCATTCATCGCCCGCACCTCGGCGCTCGGCGTCGGCGCTGTAGCCGCCAATTCGATGTTCGGCCGCATGGCCATGGCGCAGGAGCCGGTCAAGGGCGGCACGTTGCGCATGGGCCTTGGCGGCGGCTCGTCCACCACCTCGCTCGACCCGGCGCTGATTGCCAGCCAGGTGCCGTTTCACGTCGTTCGCGCTTACGGCGAACAGCTTCTCGAAGTGAATGCCGATGGTTCGCTGAACCCGCGTCTGGCGGAATCCTTCGAAGCCTCCGACGATGCCAAGACCTGGACCTTCAAGATCCGCCAGGGCGTCAAGTTCCACAACGGCGAGACGATGACGCCGGAAGATGTACGCCAGACGCTGCTGCGCCATTCGGATGAGGATTCCAAGTCCGGCGCGCTCGGCATCATGCGCGGCATTTCCGATATCCGCGTCGATGGCGAAAACCTGATCGTCGAAGTCGATGTGCCGACGGCCGACCTTCCTTATCTCCTCTCCGACTTCCATCTGGCGATCCAGCCGGGCGGTGGTCGCGAAGACCCGACGGCCGGTATCGGTACCGGCGCCTACAAGATTGTCGAGGCGGAACCCGGCGTTCGTTACACCTTCGAAAAGTTTGCCGACTACTGGGACGACAGCCGTGGTCACTTCGACACGATCGAAATGACCATCATCAATGATGCGACGGCGCGCAATGCCGCGCTTCAGTCCGGTCAGGTCGATATTGTCAACCAGGTCGCGCCACGCGTTGCCGGTCTGCTTGACCGTGCGCCGAACATCACCGTCGACCATGTTGCCGGTCGTGGCCATTACGTCTTCATCATGCAGTGCGACCAGCCGCCCTTCGACAACAAGGAGCTGCGCAACGCCCTGAAATACGCGATCAACCGTGAGGAAATGGTCGAAAAGATCCTGCGTGGCTATGGTTCGGTCGGCAACGACTTCCCGATCAACGAAAGCTATCCGCTGTTTGACGACAGCATCGAGCAGCGCACCTACGATCCGGAAAAGGCCGCCGAGCTCTACAAGGCTTCCGGTCATGACGGCAGCCCGATTATCCTGCGTGTTGCCGAAACCGCCTTCCCGGGCGCGGTCGATGCCGCGCAGCTTTTCCAGCAGAGCGCGCAGGCAGCGGGCATTCCGCTTGAGATCCAGCGCGAGCCCGATGATGGCTACTGGTCGGATGTCTGGAACAACACGCCGTTCTGCGCCTCCTACTGGGATGGCCGCCCGGTTCAGGACCAGATGTACACCACCGCCTATCTTTCCAGCGCCGACTGGAATGACACCCACTTCTACAATGAGGAGTTCGACGAACTTCTTCTGGAGGCCAAGGGTGAACTGGATCAGGCCAAGCGCAAGGACCAGTACAGCCAGATGGCGAAGATCCTGCGCGACGAAGGCGGTCTCATCTGCCCGATGTTCAACGAGTTCGTTCAGGCTGTCAGCACCGATGTTCAGGGCTGGGAAGAAAACGGCGTCTTCGAGCTGATGAACGGTCTTGCTCCCGTAAAATGCTGGAAGGCATGAGGCGCCCATGAACGCCTCCCTTCTCAAGCTTGTGGTCCAGCGCTTGGCGCTGGGCCTCATGCTGATCTTTTTCGTATCGATCCTGATTTTCGCCGGCACCCAGATGCTGCCCGGCGATGTCGCCCAGGCCATTCTCGGCCAATCCGCCACACCTGAAGCGTTGGCAAACCTGCGCGCCGAACTCGGTCTGAACGCGCCGGTCTATCAGCGCTACCTGTCGTGGCTTGTCGGTCTGTTGCATGGCGATCTCGGCACGTCTTTGACCAACGGCCAGAACATCGCCACCGCCATCGAGGGCCGGCTGTCGAACACGCTGTTTCTGGCGGGGTGTGCTGCCATCATCTCGGTGCCGCTTGCCATCATTCTCGGCCTCGTTTCTGTGCTCTACCGCAACCGCTGGCCGGACAAGCTGATCTCGACCATTACGCTTGCATCGATCTCCGTGCCGGAATTCATGCTGAGCTACATCCTGATCTTCTATATCGGCGTGCAGCTCGGTTGGGCGCCATCGGTCGCGATGATCAGTGCGAACATGTCGTTCTTCGCCAAGCTGCATGCCATTGCGCTGCCGGTCACCGTTCTGGTGATGGTCGTGCTGGCGCATATGATGCGCATGACGCGTGCAGCGCTTTTGAACGTCATGCAGTCGGCCTATATCGAAACCGCCGAACTGAACGGGTTGTCCCGCTTCAAGGTGATCTGGCGTCATGCGTTTCCGAACGCCATTGCGCCGATCGTCAACGTGGTGATGCTGAACATGGCCTATCTGGTCGTCGGCGTCGTGGTGGTCGAAGTGGTCTTCGTCTATCCGGGCATGGGCCAATATCTGGTCGATCATGTGGCCAAGCGCGATGTGCCGGTGGTCCAGGCCTGCGGCATCATCTTTGCCGGCGTCTACATCTCCCTCAATATGCTGGCGGATATCTTCTCAATCCTCGCCAATCCGCGTCTGCGGCATCCGCGATGAGGAGAAGAACATGATAAAACGAATACCTTATCCCGCCCTTGTCGGCCTGTTTGTCACCATCTGCTTCTTCCTCGCGGCCATCTTCGCGCCGTGGCTTGCGCCCTATGGCATGAGCCAGGTTGTCGGCGATGTCTGGGAGCCGGCATCCGCCGCGCACTGGCTTGGCACCGACAATATCGGCCGCGATCTGCTGTCGCGCCTGATCTATGGCGGCCGCACCACGATTTTCGTGGCAATCGCGGCAACCATGGTCGCCTTTATCGTCGGTACCACGCTCGGGCTTTTTGCTGCGACTGTCGGCGGTTGGCTCGATCAGGTTCTGTCGCGCTTCGTCGACCTCATCATGGCCATTCCATCGCTGATCTTTGCGCTGGTCGTGCTGTCGGTTATGCCGGTGACGGTGCCTATCCTGATCGTCGTCATCGGCCTTCTGGAGGCAACGCGGATGTTCCGCCTGTCGCGCGCCGTTGCCGCCGATCTCGCGGTCATGGACTTCGTCGAGGCTGCAAACCTTCGCGGTGAAGGCCAGATCTGGGTGATCTTCCGGGAAATCCTGCCGAATGCGATTTCGCCGCTGATTGCCGAACTCGGCATGCGTTTCATCTTCGTCGTTCTGTTCATCTCGACGCTGTCCTTCCTCGGGCTCGGCATCCAGCCGCCGAATGCCGACTGGGGCGGTATCGTGAAGGAAAACAAGGATGGCATCGTCTATGGCATTCCAGCAGCCCTGCTTCCGGCTGTCGCCATCGCAGCGCTCGCCATCTCCGTCAATCTGGTCGCCGACTGGATTCTGGAACGCACGACATCGCTGAAAGGAGGCCGCAATGGCTGAGGCTCTTCTTGAAATCAAGGACCTCAAGATCGAGGCAACCAGCTACCCGCCTGGCGAAAAGCCGCAGAAGATCACCATCGTCAACGGCGTCTCGCTGTCGCTCGAAGCGGGCAAGGTGTTGGGGTTGATCGGGGAATCGGGTGCCGGTAAATCCACCATCGGCCTTTCCGCGATGGGCTATGGCCGTGGCGGCGTCAGGCTGACGGGCGGCTCGATCAAGCTCAATGGTCGGGAAATGCGCCGCGCGCCCGGCAAGGTGCTGCGCTCCGCCCGGGGAGCCGAGGTGACCTATGTGGCGCAATCCGCCGCCGCCGCCTTCAATCCGGCGCGCAAGCTGATGGATCAGGTCATCGAATCGACCGTCAAGCACAAGCGGATGAGCCGGTCTGAGGCAAAGGCACGCGCCGTCGACCTCTTCACCCGCCTTGGCCTGCCTGACCCGGAGACTTTCGGCAACCGCTATCCGCACCAGGTCTCCGGCGGCCAGCTGCAGCGCGCCATGACGGCGATGGCGCTTTGCCCGAAGCCGGATCTTGTTGTCTTTGATGAGCCGACGACGGCGCTGGACGTGACCACCCAGCTCGGCGTTCTGGCGGCGATCAAGAAGGCGATCCGCGATTTCGGCGTGGCTGCGCTCTACATCACCCATGATCTCGCCGTCGTCGCCCAGATTGCCGATGACATCATGGTGCTGCGCGGTGGCGAGACGGTGGAATACGGCACCTGCGACCAGATCATCAACCATCCGCAGGAAGAGTATACCCAGGATCTCGTCTCGGCCATCAACGTCGAACGGCGCGAGCGCGATCCGGACGAAAAGCCGGTGCTGACGCTGAAGGAGATCTCGGCGCGCTATCGCGGGCTCGATTTCGATGTGCTGAAGAACATCAACATGGAGGTCCAGCCGGGCACAACCTTGGCAATCGTCGGCGAGAGCGGTTCGGGCAAGTCGACGCTTGCCCGCGTGCTGACAGGGCTTCTGCCGCCCCATACCGGCGAGATCGAGTTTGACGGCGAAGTCCTGTCTCCGGCGCTGAAGGGTCGCAGCTGGCAGAACCTGCAGGAACTGCAGATGATCTATCAGATGGCTGACGTGGCGATGAACCCGCGCCAGACCGTCGGCACGATCATCGGCCGGCCGCTTGAATTCTATTTCGGCATGAAGGGCAAGGAAAAGCGCCAGCGCGTCATTGAACTGCTCGATCGCATCGAACTCGGCGAGGAGTTCATCGACCGCTACCCGGCCGAGCTTTCCGGCGGGCAGAAGCAGCGCGTCTGCATTGCCCGCGCGTTGGCCGCCAAGCCGAAGCTGATCATCTGCGACGAGGTGACGAGCGCGCTCGATCCGCTGGTCGCCAAGGGCATCCTGAAGTTGCTGCGCGATCTTCAGCGGAAAGACGGCGTCACCTACATCTTCATCACCCACGATATCGCCGCTGTGCGCGAAGTCGCCGACACGATTGCGGTCATGTATCAGGGCGAAGTGGTGCGCTATGGCGGCAAGCAGGAGGTCCTGTCCCCGCCGTTTGACGACTACACCGAGCTTTTGATGCGCTCCGTGCCGGAAATGCGGATCGGCTGGCTGGAAGATACGCTGGAACTGCTCGAAGAGCACCTGCCGGCTTCATCCGTGCCCGAAGGAGCCTGAGCTTGTCTGCGACTAAACCCGAAATTGATGGCCCGGTGGCTCTGGTCACCGGCGCCGGCTCCGGCATCGGCAAGGCGATCGCCCTCAATCTGAAGGCCGAGGGCTTTCGGGTGTTCATCTGCGATGTCGATCCTGATGCCGTCGAAAGCATGCTGGCCGCCGGTATCACCGCCAGCGTCTGCAACGTCGCCGATGAGGCGGTGGTCGCCGCTCTGGTGGCGGAGGTTCTGGCGGCGACCGGTGGCAGGCTCGATCTTCTGGTCAACAATGCCGGTATTTCCGGCATGAACGCGCCGGTGGAAGCTGTCGATGCCGAAGACTTCCGTCGCACGATGGATGTGAATGTCAACGGCACCTTCTATTTCCTCAAGGAAGTGGTGCCGGCGATGAAGGCGAGGGGGAGCGGCGTGATCATCAACATTGCCTCGACAGCCGCGCTTTTCGGCTATCCGAACCGCACCTCCTATGCCGCCTCCAAATGGGCTATCATCGGGCTCACAAAGACGCTGGCGATGGAACTCGGCCCCTTCGGCATCCGCGCCAATGCCATCTGCCCCGGCTCGGTGGAAGGCCCGCGTATCGATGGTGTCATCGCGCGCGATGCAAAAAACCGTGGCATGGAAGCTGGCGATGTGCGCAGAATCTATGAGAGCCAGGTGTCTATGCGCAAATTTGTCAGCGCCGACGATATCGCCCGGATGTGCGTGTTTCTGGCGTCGAAGGATGCGGGCATGGTGTCAGGCCAGGTGATCGCCGTCGATGGGCACACCGAAAGCCTCTCAGTCCCCTTTTAGGAGCGTTATGATGAAAGCCATCCGGTTCGAAACTTTCGGCCCCGCCGATGAGGTGCTGATCTACGGCGATATCGAAACGCCGGTCGCTGGCCCCGGCGAAGTGCTGGTGAAGCTCCACACCAGTGCCGTCAATCCGTCTGACACGAAGAAACGGATGGCGTCTTTCCCGGACCTGCTCGATGGTGGCTATGTCATTCCCCATAGCGATGGCGCCGGCGTGATCGAAGCCGTTGGTGAGGGCATCTCCGAAAGCCGTATCGGCGAACGGGTGTTCACCTTCAATGCGCAATACGGCCGCCGTTTCGGCACGGCTGCGGAATATGTCGCGCTGCAGTCCGCCCATGCGCCGTGCCTTCCTGATCCGGCAAGCTTCGAAATCGGTGCCTGCCTCGGTATTCCGGCCATGACCGCGCATCGCTGCGTCTTTGCCGATGGATCGGTCAACGGCAAGACCGTGCTCGTCACCGGCGGGGCCGGCCGCGTCGGCTTTTATGCCATCCAGTGGGCAGCGCTTTCCGGCGCCCGCGTGATCGCCACTGCCAGCAATGATGCGGACGCCGATGCCTGCCGCAATGCCGGTGCATCGATCATCGTCAATCACCGCGATGCCGGGTGGCCGGAAGCGCTTCTGGCCGCAACCAACGGCGAGAAGGTGGACCGTGTGGTGGAGGTCGAATTCGGCGCCAATCTCGAAAATGTGCTGAAGGTCATCGGCACGAGCGGCGTCATCGCGACCTATTCCTCGACGGTCGAGAAGGAGCCGAAGCTGCCTTTCCTCAAGATGATGTATCTCGACATCACTATCCGCATGGTGATCGTCTACGCCATGCCGGACGATGCCAAGGACCACGCCATCTCCGATATTCAGGATGCGCTTGAAGCCGGTCGCCTGCAGCATCGCATTGCCCGCCTGATCCCGCTTGCCGATTGCGCCGCCGCCCACCGCGAAATCGAAGCGGGCGAGGTGCGCGGTTCGGTGGTGCTGAAGATTAACGCTGTCTGAGCCCCACCCATTCAACTCCGGTGGTCAAGTCATGAATGCCGGCTTTGGGCGAAGTGTAGCTTTATGGTGTGCATTGCAAAACGCGTCTGCACCCAATAGCTTGGAAAGCGCAGCGTCTGGAATGCCTTTCGGGGCGGCGTCTGCAAGCCTTACTCGTTAACATCGCGGCCTTGATGTCAGAGTGTCAGCCGGTGAAATGAGACTGGCCTGCGGCCTGTTTCGACAAATTCAAGCGGAAGCCGAGATGGAAACAGCCTTCTTTCAGTTCGAAACTGTCGCGGAGCTCGGCTCGATCAGGAAGGCATCGGAGAAGCTGCATATCTCGCCGTCTTCGGTCAGCCGTCAGATCCAGAAACTGGAATATCTGTACGGAACCGAACTTCTCGTCCGCCAGTCCCAGGGCGTCCGGCTGACGCCGGCAGGCGAACTGATCCTGCGCTATGTGAAGGGGCGCAACAAGGAGCTTCAGCGGTTGCGTGCGGAAATCGACGCGCTGAAGAACCTCGAAAGCGGCCATGTCATCATCTATACGGTCGAAGGCATGATCGGCGGCCTTCTGCCGCGCGCGCTTGCCCGTTTCGGCAGGGACCATCCCAATATCACCTATCAGGTGCTGGTGGCCGGAACCGACGGCGTGATGCGGGCGGTGGCGGAGGATCGCTGCGATATCGGCATTTCCTTCCAGCCCTTTCCGCGCGCCGAGATCGATACGCTGGTCAGCCTGCGCCAACCGGTGATGGCGGTGATGTCGCGCCAGCATCCGCTCGCAGGAAGGCGGGAGCTAGACCTTTCAGAGGTCCGGCATCAACCGGTCGGCCTGCCGGACCAGTCCTTCGGTATTCGTCAACTCGTCGACCATGTCGTCAGGTCCGAGCAACTCGCTCTTAATATCAGGCTGGAAACCAATTCCATCGACATGATGCGACAGTTCGCGCTTCAGGACATGGGCATTGTCTTTCTGCCGGCATTTTCCTTCGAGCGTGAACTGCAATCCGGAGAGCTGATCGGCGTGCCGATCGCGTCGAATGTCCTGTCGCTGTCGACCACCCAGGTGTGCAAACGCGCGGAGATCGAACTGAGCCCTGCTGCGCGCCGTCTGGTTGAATATATACGCAAGGTGGCCGATGAATTTGTCGGTGTTGCGTAAACCGCAACGCGGTGTGTCTTAATTACTTCTTCCGTGAAGCACGGTTCTCCCCTTAGGCTGTTGAAATCTGGAGATCGTCAAATCTCCCGGTGCATCAAAACAACGAGAACTGAGGGGTTCCGAAATGACGCATTCTACGAAGTCGTGGTTGCTCGCGCTTGCCGGCGCCACAATGCTGCTTTCTGGTCCGGCGCTTGCCAATGAAACAATCCGGGTCGGCGCTCCGCTTCCCCTGACGGGGCCTCTTTCCCCGGAGGGGCTGAAACAGCAGCGCGGTTATGACCTCTGGGCTGAAACCGTCAACGCGGCCGGCGGCATCACCGCAGGCGATACGACCTATGACGTCGAGATCATCTATGTCGATTATGAAAGCCAGACGCCGCGCGCCGTGCAGACCGCCGAGCGGCTGATCACGGCTGACGAGGTCAATTTCCTGTTCGCGCCCTTCGGCTCGGGCGCGGCGAAAGCCGCAAGCTCGGTTGCCGAGCGCTACCAGATCCCGATGGTCGCGGCGACGGCTTCCTCCGTCGAGGTTTACGATCAGGGGTATCAGTATCTGTTCGGTACGTTCACGCCCAACAATACGTTGACCGATCCGCTTGCCAGGATCATCGCCGATTCCGATGAGGACATCTCGACTGTCGCGATCTATGCCCGCAACGACCTGTTTCCGCTCGCGATCGCCAAGGAAATGGAAAAATCGGCTGGCGACAACGGCATCGAGGTCATCTCATTTGATGAATATGCCATCGGAACGATGGACCACGCCTCGGCCATGACGCTGCTGATGCGCTCCAAACCGGATTGGATTTTTGCCACCGGCTATATCAACGATCTCATTCTCATTCGCCGCCAGATGGCCGATCTCGGTATCGAGCCGAAGGCGCTGACGATGCTGGCCGGTCCGGCCTACAAGGAATTCATCGAGGCGACCGGCGATCATTCGAACAATGTCTCGAGTGCTGCGTGGTGGCATCCGGCCGTTGCCTATGACGGCGAAGGCATTTTCGGCGCGACTTCGGATTTCGTATCCGCCTTCGAAACGAAATATGATGCCACGCCCGATTATGCGGAAGCCTCCGCTGCGGCTGCTGGCGTCGTTCTACAGCTTGCCATCGAGGATGCCGGCACGATCGAGCCCACCGCCGTGCGCGATGCGCTTGCCGCGATGGACACCATGACCTTCTACGGTCCTGTGCATTTCGGCGAAAACGGCCAGATCGACTCGCTCGAGCCACCGGTGTTCCAGATCCAGGATGGCGCCACCAAGACGATCTATCCGGAAGAAATCAAGCAGGCCGACATGCGTTTCGGCGGCATCGAATAAATCCCGGCATCAGCCATTCAACGCTTTTGCGGCCGGCTGTCGCGGTCGGCCGCTCAAACAGCGGAAAACACAGCAATGCTATACGCACAGATCCTCCTCAACGGGCTGGTGCTGGGCGGGCTCTATGCCTGTATCTCGGTCGGCTTCTCGCTGGTGTGGGGTGTCCTGAACGTCATCAACGTGCTGCACGGCTCGTTCGTGGTTCTTGGCTCCTACATCGCCTATTTCGCCTATGTTCACCTCGGTATTCACCCGTTTGTCTCGGTCATTATCGCCGGCGCGCTGTTGTTTGCGCTCGGCTATGTGGTGCAGCTTGGACTGATCAACCGGGTCGTCGGCGCGCCTGTCCTGACCACGCTGGTGCTGACCTTCGGCCTCGATCTTCTGTTGAACAACGGTATGCTGCTGGCCTTCAGCGCCGATTATCGCTCCGTTCAGCTTGCCAACCCGCTCGGCAGCAGGGTGATCGCCGGGCTGGTGCTGCCGCTCGACCGGCTGGTGGCGATGCTGCTTGCGGGCGTCCTCACCGGGCTTTTATACTTGCTGCTGGCCCGTTCCAAGATCGGTCATGCCATCGTTGCCGTGCGGATGGATCGGGAGGCGGCCGCCCTGATGGGCGTCGATGTGAAAAAGATCTACGCGATCACGTTCGGCATCGGCGCGCTGATGGCCGGTGCTGCGGGCAGCCTGCTCAGTCTTGTCTTTCCGATTTCTCCGCTCGCTAGTTCGGAATACCTGTCGATCGCCTTCATCGTCTGCGTTCTCGGCGGACTCGGCAGCATAGCCGGCGCCATCGTCGGCGGCTTGGCGCTTGGCCTCATCCAGAGTTTTGGGGCGCTGTTCATCGGCCCGGAACACGGGCTGACGATCGCCTTTGTTCTGCTCATCCTCCTCCTCATCTTCAAGCCGACCGGCATCATGGGCCGCAGGGGGTATGAATGAAACATCCGCTGATTGCCCTCGGTTTCTTCGCCCTCATCGCCTTCCTGCCGGTGTTCGGAGACAACTACATCCTTCGCCTTGGCACCATGTTCGCCATGTATGCCGTGCTCTCCCAGTCGTGGAATATCATCGGCGGCTATGCCGGCTATCCTTCCTTTGCAACGGCTGCCTTCTTCGGCCTCGGGGCCTATACGGGCGCCATTCTGCAGGGGCTCGGCCTTGCCATGCCGCTGGCCTGGGCTGCCGCCGGCCTGATGGCCGCAGCCTTCGCCGCTGCCATGGGCGCTGCCATCCTGCACCTGAAGGGGCATTACTTCGCCATTGCCAGCCTGGTTCTTGCGGAAGTGCTTCTGGAAATCACAACGTCATGGACCAGCCTGACGGGCGGCGGCATGGGGCTCAACCTGCCGATCATCCGCATGTCGGTCTCAGCACAGGCGCGCCTGTTCTTCTGGTCGATGCTTGTCCTTGCCGTGCTCACCTTCCTGATGAGCTGGTATGTCTCGGCCGGACGCATCGGTTTTGCGCTTCGCTGCATCCGCCAGAACGAGGATGCCTCCTCCATGGTCGGCATCAACACCACGCTCTACAAGATCATCGCCTTCGTGCTTTCCGCCCTGTTCGTCGGTTCGGCCGGCGCGCTCTACGCCTCCTGGGTGTTCTATATCGAGCCGCCGGACGTCTATTCGGTGATGACCACGATCCGGCCGATCGTGATGACCATGCTCGGCGGTCCCGGAACGCTTCTCGGGCCGATCATCGGCTCCGGCATCTTCCTCGTCATCGAGGAGGTGGTGTGGCGCAACTTCCTCTCCATCCATGCCGCCGTTCTCGGCATTCTCATTGTCGGACTGATCTTCTACCTGCCCAACGGCGTTGTCGGCGCCGCCATGCGCAAACTGCGCAAGCGCTCGGCAAACAAAGTGGAGACCAAGCCATGAGCATTCTTCAACTCAAGGGCCTGACCCAGCGCTTCGGCGGTCTGACGGCGGTCAACGATGTCGACCTTGCCGTCGAACCCGGCGAGATCGTCGGTCTTATCGGCCCCAATGGGGCGGGGAAGACCACTGTCGTCAATCTGGTAACCGGCGTGTTCAAGCCGTCTTCCGGCAGCGTCATCTATGACGGCCGGCGCATCGACGGGATGAAGCCCTATCAGATCAGCCGGCTCGGCGTGGCGCGCACCTATCAGGTGGTCCAGCCCTTTCCCGAGATGACCGTGCTGGAAAACGTCATGGCGCCGGCGGTCTTTGCCGCAGGGGCCGCCTCCACCACCGAGGCCATGCACGCCGCCGACGAGGCGATCGAGTTTCTCGGGCTGAAGGCGCATCGCGACACGCTGGCGGGCGAACTGACCCTTGCCGGCCGCAAGCGGCTGGAACTCGCCAAAAGCCTCGCCATGAAGCCGAAGGTGCTGCTGCTCGACGAGGTCAATGCCGGACTCAACCCGGCGGAGATCGAGACGGCGCTCGAGATGATCCGGGCCATTGCGGCGCGCGGGGTCACCATCATCCTGATCGAGCATCTGATGAAGGTGGTGATGAGCCTTTGCACCCGCATCGTCGTGCTGCATCACGGCGCCAAGATCGCGGAAGGCCGGCCGGACGAGATCACGCGAAACGAGAAGGTGATCGAGGCCTATCTCGGCAATCGTTATGCGAAAGCCAACGCCGGGGAGACGGCCGATGTCTGAACCATTCTTCCAGGTCGATAAGCTTGAGGCCGGGTACGGCGAAATCCGGGTTCTCTGGGGCATCGACCTTGCCGTCAGTGCCGGCGAGATCGTCTGCCTGATCGGCTCCAACGGCGCCGGAAAGACGACGCTGCTGCGCACCGTCTCCGGCTTGCTGCAGCCGACGGCCGGCAGCATCCTGATCGACGGCCAGGAGCTCGCGGGCGCCGACACGCGCCGGATCCTCACGGGCGGCATTGCCCATGTGCCCGAAGGCCGGCGGCTGTTTCGCACCATGTCGGTCAAGGACAATCTGATGATGGGCGCCTATCTCAGGAAAAGGGATGCTTCGGTTGAAGAAGATCTCGAACGGGTCATGACCATGTTCCCGCGCCTTGCCGAACGGGCGCATCAGGATGCATCGACGCTGTCAGGCGGCGAGCAGCAAATGTGCGCGATCGGCCGCGGGATCATGAGCCGCCCGAAACTGCTGATGATCGACGAACTCTCGCTCGGCCTTGCGCCGCGCGCCGTCGAGCTCCTCAGCGAATCCCTCATCGAGATCAACAAATCCGGCGTCGCCATCCTGCTTGTCGAGCAGGATGTAATGACCGCGCTCGATCTTGCCCATCGCGGCTATGTGATCGACCGCGGGCAGATTTCCTTTGCAGCCACCTCAGAAGAACTCCGTCAGGAACCCGCCGTGCGCGAAGCCTATATCGGCGCGGCCTGACACCTAAGAAAAGACAGAAAGCAAGACTGATGAATGCTTCTCAAGACACCGATCCCCGCCAGGACGCCATCCTGTCGCCCTATGACGGCAGCCTCGTCGGCCATATGCCGGTTTCCGAAGAGGCCGATGTCGAACAGGCCATCCTGACGGCCGAGAAGGGCTTCGACATGATGCGCAAGCTTCCGCGTTTCGTGCGCGCCGATATTCTCGACCGCACTGCCGACCTGATCGAGGCGCGCAAGGATGAGTTCGTCCGTCTCATCGCGGCAGAAGCGGGAAAGCCGCTTTACGATGCGCGCGGCGAGATTTCCCGCTCGCTTTTGAACCTGCGCGGCGCCGCCCGCGAGGCGCGCGCCTTTGGCGGACAGGAAGTGCCGCTCGATATCGACGGCGCGGTCTTTGAATATCAGACAGCCTCAGCCGATGGCAGCCCGCTTGACCTTGCCGAAGCCGATCTTGCCACGCTCAACGGGCTTGGCCGGCGCATCGGCATTGCGCGGCGGTTTCCGATCGGGCCAATTCTCGCGATCACGCCGTTCAACTTTCCACTGAACCTGGTTCTGCACAAGCTGGCGCCGGCCTTCGCCGTCGGCAATTCGGTCATCCTCAAGCCCGCGCCGCAGACGCCGCTCACCAGCCGGCTTCTCGCCGAGGTCATGTTTGAAGCCGGGCTGCCGCAAGAGGCGCTGACGGTGGTGCATTGCGATGTGCCGCTTGCCGAAAAACTCGTGCGCGACGACCGCATCGCCATGGTCACCTTCACCGGCAGCGTGCCGGTCGGCTGGCATATCAAGTCGCTGAGCGGCAAGAAGAAAGTTTCGCTTGAACTTGGCGGCAATGGCGCGGTTGTGGTCTCCGATGACGCCGATATTCCCTTTGCGGCAGCGCGCTGCGTGCGCGGCGGCGTCGTCTATGGCGGCCAGTACTGCATCGGCGTCCAGCGCATTTTCGTGCATGAAAAGGTCTATGATGCCTTTGAAAAGGAACTGGTGGCCCGTGTGGAAGCCTGCAAGGTCGGCAATCCGATGGAGGAGGGGGTCGATGTCGGGCCGGTGATCGACGAACGCTCGGCGATGCGTATCGAAAGCTGGATCAATGAGGCGGTGGAACAGGGCGCGCGCGTTCTGACCGGCGGCACCCGCGATCATGCCGTCATCGCGCCGACTGTCCTGACGGACACGAAACCAGACATGAAAGTCGAGGCGGATGAAATCTTCGGCCCGGTCGTGACGCTGACCAAGGTGAAGGATGCCGATGAGGGCGTGCGCCGCGCCGCCGACAGCCGGTTCGGCCTGCAGGGCGGGTTCTTCACCAACGACATGAAGGCGGCCTTCCGCGCGCTGGAGGACTGGGATGTCGGCGCGTTGATGATCAATGACGTGCCGATCTACCGCATCGACACCATGCCCTTCGGCGGCTGGAAGGATTCCGGTCTTGGGCGTGAGGGCACGCGCTATGCCATGGACAGCATGACCGACATCAAGTTCCTTGTGATCAATTATGGCTGAACCTTTGAGGGTCGCCGTCGCCGGACTCGGCTCAATCGGCATGCGAGTGGCAACAGCGCTTGATCAGGGCGTCGACGGGCTTCAGCTTGTTGCCGTCGCCGTCCGTGACGTTCGGAGTGCCGGCGCGCGGCTATCCGGCCTGCGTTCATCTCCTGTCGTCCTGCCGCTCGCCGAACTGCCGGATGCCGCCGAGATTGTCGTCGAATGCCTGCCGCCATCGGCCTTTTCGACGCTCGGTGATGTGGTTGTGAACCTTAGCGGCAAGACTTTTGTCGTGGCCAGCGTCGGCCAGTTACTGATGCGCGAGGGGTTTCTCGACCAGGCGCGTATAGCGGGCCTGCGTATCATGGCGCCTTCAGGCGCGGTTGCCGGCCTCGACGGGTTGCGGGCCGCGCGCGAGATCGGACTGGAGGCGGTGTCGCTGAAGACCCGCAAGCCGCCGAGCTCCTTCGGTGAAGGCGTCATGGTCGGTGAAAAGACCGTGGCGACATCCGGGATAGACAAGGCCACGCGCCTTTTCTCCGGCAGTGCCCGGCAATCGATCGCAGCTTTTCCGAAGAACATCAATGTGGCGGCGACCGTCGCGCTTGCCGGGCTCGGCGCAGATCGGACGTCAGTCGAAATCTGGGCCGACCCCGGTGTTTTCATGAATACCCATGAACTGACCATTCGCTCGAAGGGCGGCACGCTCAAGGTCGTTTCGGAAAATCTGCCGGACGAGGAAAATCCGAAAAGCAGCGCAATCACCGCTTACAGCATCATCGCCGCATTGAGGCGGATGAACAGCGCCTTATCGGTCGGCACGTGAGCCGGCAGCTAATTTCAGACAGGAAGGACTTCACAATGCAGACAAAATCCATGGCGGCCGGCGGTTACCATTATATTCCCGGCGTGATGCAGTATTCAGCCGGTGTCGCCGCCCTTGACGGCTACCGCATCGTCCGTGCCCGCTTCTTTGATGTCGTGCCGATGAAAGAGGGCTTTGAGCGCATCGCGGACCATCTCAGCAAAAACGGACGTCCGCTGGAAGCCTTCTGCGCCTGCGAAATGCGCTCGCCCGGCCAGTTCACCGAGGATGGTTTTGCCGCCTTCAACAGGGTTTACGCTGAAACGCTTATCGCCTGGAACATCATGGAAGGCGATGACAATCCGGTTGCCCGCTCCAATATCTGCCCCGAGATCGGCGCGCCGGAAGAGCCCGGTTTCCATGCCTTCTGCTACACGGTGAAGGACGAGGACGCACCGAAAACCTTCGCGATTGCCGGCTCCGGCGAGGTGCCGGAAGGCAAGGCCAATTACCGCGACCATATCGTTCGCCCGGGCGAGACCGGCCCGGATGCACTCCGCGAGAAGGCCGCTTTCGTGCTCGACGAGATGGAGCGCCGCATGGGCTTTTTCGGCGGCAAGTGGGCCGACACCACGGCAGCGCAGATCTATTCCGTCCACGATATCCACCCGCTGATCGAGACGGAACTCGCCCCGCGCGGCGTCCACCGCAACGGGCTTTCCTGGCACTATAACCGGCCGCCGATCGTTGGCCTCGAATATGAGATGGACTGCCGGCGCGTGTTCGATGAAATCGTTCTGTGAAATGGCGCGAGTGCGGTGTGTGGGCAAGCCTCAGCCTGCCGTACTTTCAGGAAACAAGCGCGTGACGACCTTGCTTGGTACACGCGGCGGCCTTGATGAAATGGCGAATGGCCGTGGGCGACAACACAATGTCCAAATTCCGCAGCCGTAACCCGATAAAGCCCGCTAACGCGTTGCGTTGGCGGGCCTTCTGCTGTTTCCACGCCTCTTGCTTCGAATCTTGAAATCGTCATCAGATCGTGGCCTGTCGCTGCGGGGACCTCGCGCAAATACTGGATCGGATCGGCAGGAAAGGCGGAGCCGCCCTAAGTGCTTGACTACAATGGGGCTACCAAGCATTGCGTTTTTTGCGCCGTCCCATGGCCATGGCCGCGCGCAGAACGTCGTCGACCGTGTCTATATCGCTGGCATTATTGTAGGCGTGCAGGCCGAAACGGAGCTGCCCGCGCCGGATCGTATGGGAGATCGAGGCTTCGGCCAGGGCTGCCGAGAGCCTGGTGATAACGGGCGAGTTGGAGTAGCCGTGGCCGCCTGCGTCGAGTGTGCCTGTGGTGACGATGTGGCTGTGATCTGGCCCGTCGGAGCCAATCGAGGGTGCAAGACCAAGGCCGGCAAGCGCATCCTTCAACTGGGCAGACAGCGTCAGAACTTTTGTCTCGATGTGTCGGGTTCCGAGTGTGTTGAGCAGGCCGAGCGCAGCATCGGCGGCATAGGCGCCGGCAAGGTTGTAGCTGCCGACCTCAAAACGACGCGAATCCGGTTGAAGAGCATAGTCAAGGCTGCCCATGGCGGAGTGATCCGTTCCCTCCATGGCGACGGCGGGACGGGAGAGATAGGCGGGCTCGAGCCTGTCGATCCAGCTCGGTGCGATATAGACAAAGCCGAAGCCGTAAAGGCCAATCAGGCCCTTGGAGGTCGATGTGGCAAAGCCGCTGACCGGCAGTGCCGAGAGGTCATGATGCAGGATGCCGGCGGACTGAACCCCATCGACGGCAAGGAAGATGTCGCGCTTGTGGCAGGCTTCGGCGAGGCGTTCCAGATCTGTGCGGTGGCCCGGCGCAAAGCTGACCGAGGGACAGGTGACGAGGCGGGTCGCGCCATCCATGGCCGCAATCATCGCCTCGATATCGAGCGCACCGGAGGAGAGCGTGGGTATGTTGCGCAGTTCCACGCCGCGCCGCTTCAAGCGAAGCCAGGGATAGGAATTGTTGGGATGCTCCGCGCCCAGGCTGACGACGAGATTGTCGCCATCCTGCCAGGGAAGCGCCCAGGCCATCGCATTGATGCCATCCGAGACGTTGCGGACGACGCCGATCGTCTCCGGTGCAACATTCATCATCTGCGCAAAGCCGGTGCGTGATCGCTCGACGTGGATCTCATGTTCGCTTCTGCTAGCCGACGCCATGGCAAGATGGTCGAGAAATTGATCAACGGCGCCGCGCACCGTGTCATGCAGGATCATCTTGTCGCAGATCGAAAGATAGCGCACGCGTGAGAGAGCGGGAAAACCCGCGCGGAAAACATCAAACGCATCTGCTGTGGCAGGTTGCGGCGAGGCGGAGCGAGGCGGCACATCGCTGTCGGTCATGCGCTTGCCGCCGCCGGACCAGCATAGTCCTTTAATTTCTCGAAGATCCGCGTACGGACATCCAGGCCGGCCGCAAGATGGCGGCAAACAAGCTGCTGGGCCCTGAGGCTGTCACCGGCTCTGATTGCGTCCAGAATTTCGATGTGCTCTTCGACGGATTTGAAGACGCGCGCATGATCGTAATGCTTCGGCAGGCCGAGTGCGATGCGGAAACGCAGTCGCAAAGGTTCGTAGATGTCATAGAGATGCTGGTTTTTCGCGGCCCGGAACATGCTGAGATGGAATTCGGCGCCGAGGTCGTAAACGGCGCCGAGTTCGTAATCGTCCGGACTTGCGAGCATCGCCTTGAACTTCGCATCATAGGCGGCGAGCTCTTCGGTCAGTCCATTCTGGGCTGCGAGATGGGCTGCCATGCCCTCAAGCGCATACCGTACCTCGTAGATTTCGCGCAGATCATCGACCGAGAGGGGGCGCAGGAAGGTGCCGCGGCCGGGCCTTGATTCCAGCAAGCCGTCACGCGACAGGTCGCGCAGGGCCTCGCGTATCGGCATGCGCCCCATGTGCAGGGTTTCGGCCAGCTTGCGCTCCGAAAGGCTGGTATCGGTGTCGAAATCACCGCCCAGAAAGAAATCCAGCAGCAGCCTGTAGGCTCGATCACGCTCAAATTCAAATTCAGGCATTGCTGCTCCGTCAGTCGGTCGGTTTTCCGGTATACCACAAAATAGGTCGGCCAGCCTCGCGTCGTCAACGGGCCTGCCGACAAGGCAGCGAAGACAACCCGCATCATTCAGAACCGCTCTCCTGAATGACGCGCCCATGGGTTTCGGCGCACCTGTTTCTGACTTCATAGCCCGATAGAGGTGGTTTGACAATAGTGTGGGCTACCGGTATACCAGTTAACCAGAGAACGTCGTTGACCTCCCGCGACCCGCACGCCGTCGATGAAGCGCTCTCGTCAAAAACAAGGGGAATAGTCCATCATGCAATCATACGGAAAATGGAGCGCACGGGCCAGGTTGCTGTGCGCATCGGCGCTTCTGGCGAGCGGTCTTTCCGCTCCGGCCATAGCCGAGGATGATAGTTTTTTCACGCTCACCTTGATGGTGGGCGAGGGCAATAGCGAACTTGCCAAGATCGCCCAGATCATGGCGCAGGATTTCGGCAAGATCGGCATTGATGTCGATCTTCAGTTCATTGATTTTGCAGCGATCAGCCCACGCTACAAGCTGACTTCCAAGACCGGCGTGACCTTCGAGGATGGCGGCTACGACATCTATTTCAGCGGCACGTCGCTCAACACCTTCCCTGATCCTTCGGGCATCTATGTGCGCTATGGCAGCGACCAGTTCTATCCCAACGGGAATAACCGCACGCGTTACGTCAATCCCGAATTCGACGAACTGATCTACGAGGCGCTTGCCACGCCCAATGACGAGGCGCGCTGGGAAACGACGAAGGAAGCGGTCGCGCTTCTCAGGGAAGATTTCGCCAATGTGCCGATATACCGCACGCCCAAGATCAACCTTGTGCGCACCGATATCGCCTTTCCCGAAAACAAGAGCTATTATGGTTGGGAAAGCTATGCCGCACGCTGGGCAACGCGTGAAGTCGAGGGCAAGTCCGCCGACGAGATGACGCCGCGTGAAAAGACGCTGGTTGTCGCCACTGACGGTTCCGGCCTTGAGGCGTTCCTGCCGGGTTTCCACGACAATGACGATACCACGCGGGCGCTCAACTACATGGCCTATGACGCGCTTCTGGCGCCCACACTAGGTTCCTATGCCACAAGGGATGGCGGCAAGAAGGGGCCGAAGCCGGCGCTTGCCACTGACTGGGAAATCTCCGAGGACGGCAAGACCTGGACCTTCCATCTGGCCGATGGTGCCACCTGGCACGACGGCGTTCCCCTCACCGCCGATGACGTTATGTTCACCTATGATCTGATCAAGAACCCCGACGCCGGCTACGGTTCGTCCAAGTTCATCGAGACGAATGGGGTGAGCTGGAAGAAGTTGGATGACAAGACGGTTGAGTTTACGGCAGAAACCTTCAGTCCGCTGTTTGCCTCCGAAATGTTCACGACTCCGATCGTCGCGGAGCATGTACTTGGCGATATGCCGCCGGCCGAGATCAAGACCTCTGAATACAATACGACGACGGTTATCGGCACCGGACCCTTCGTGCTTGATGTCTACCAGCCAGGCGAATTCATCCGTTGGAAGGCGAATGACGAATACTATGGCGGCCGTCCGTTCTTCGACTACGTCACCTTCAAGGTGGTGCCGACCAAGACGGCGGCGTTTTATGCGATGAAGGCAGGCGAGGTCGATATCACCAATGCCTACGGTTTTACCCGTGAGCTGGAAGAGATCAACGCCAACCCTGAAATCGGCACGATCGAGCAGCCGGATATCTCGATGGAGATCGTCCGCATCAATCACGATCATCCCGAATTGTCGAAGCTAGGCGTGCGCAAGGCCATGAGTCTCGCCACGAACCGGCAGGTGATCGCTGACGTGGTGTTCGACGGGCTCGCCCGTCCGGCCGACCAGATGGTACCGGACTGGAACCCGGCCTATTCGCCGGATCTGCCGCCGCTCGTCTACGATCTCAACGAAGCCAAGAAAGCGCTCGTCGAGGCCGGCTTCGATTATGATACGATCAGCATTGACGGCCCGCAATAAACTGCCGCTCTCGACAGGCCGGTGCGTTCTCGCCGGCCTGTCTGGATGACCGTACTCGCAAATGTGACGAGCCTCCCCTGATGCAACCTTCCCAGTCGACTGACCACGGACCTTCTCATTCGAGAGAAGACCGGGTCGCGCTTTTTGAAGACATGTTCGCAAAGATCATGCGTCGGGATGCCCTTGTTCCGGTCAAGAACGAGCGTCTGGGGCTTGATGTCGCCGCCGCGCTTCAAGCCTGTCGCCAGGATTTCATCACCGCCGATACCGATGAAAAGCTGATCTATGCGATCCTGCGGATGAACAATGCCCGCCGCGATGTACACGTCAAGGTCTGGCTCCTGCGCGGCGGCCTTGAGCTGCCGGGGGTCAGGCTCGGCGAGAACGATATCCGCATGGACCGGTTGCCGACGGAAGACGTGCCGATCCGCTTTTCCGTGGATTACGGCGACCCGAACAGGCCTTTTTTCTTTGTCGCCGATGCTGGAACCAACCCGGCCGATTTCGGTGGCCGGAGACCGGCACTCGGTGACCGCCTCATCGCCGTCAACGGCTTGTCGGTTTCCGACTGGTGCGCATGTCACTTGCCATATCTGCGCTGGTCGACGCGCGAGGGCATGTGGTGGACGCTGGCCAAGGCGCTTTCTCAGCGTTCCCGTGAAGTTTCGCCAGAGCTTTATTTGCCTGAGGCGCAGTTCACGCTCCAAGGCGGCGCGGGCGATACCTACGATCTTGCCCTCGACTGGCGCGCCGCCGACACGATTTCCTGGTCCGGCAGCTTCCGCAAGCCTGGCGAAAACCGCTATCCGGGTTTTTCTCACCAGTTCTCGCGCCCCTGCTTCGAGCTCTATCGCTCTGATGATCTGCCGATCGTCCTGCTCGACTGGAAGCGTTTCAGCGAGGATCATGTCATTGCCGATACGGATGCGCTGATCACCTGGGCGAAGAAGGCCGGCGTTCTCGACCATCACGTGATCTTCGATGGCACCCGATCGCGCGGCGGCGGGTATGGCGCGTATGTTCTGCAGGCGCTAACGTCAAAACCCTTCAAGACCACGTTCGGCAATCTCAGGCTGAGCGATGCGGTCGAGCCCTTCATCGACCTCATCCGGCGCGGTCGCGAGGAGGGGGCCTCGCTGAAGGAGGTTGATGCCGGCGTGTGGATGGATGGCGGGTCGTGGCTGTGGGACTGGCTCGTCACCGATGTCCGCGATGGTCTGGCCCGTGGGGATGCCTATTCCAACGACGTTCCCTTCAAGCTCACCCATCTGCCGAAGACATCGGACGGCTTCATTGATCCGCACCCCGATCATTTTACCGGGAGACTGGTGGCGATGTTCGGGCCCTATGGGGGCTCGCATCTCGACCAGTTCGCCGCCATGGTCAAGGATAACGGCGTTGGCTTCACGCTCGGCATGCCGACGGCAGGTTACAGCAATACCTGGGAATGGGTGGAAGACGTTGCCTTCCCGCTCTCGGGTAGACCCGCTGTCGGTCTGATGTATTCCATGGGGCACACAATCCGGCCCAATGGCGAGCTTCTCGATGGAAACCCGCCGGCAGTGGACGACTATATCCCTCAGACCCGCGACAATTTTCCCCATTATCCGGAGCTGCTGCTCGAGCGTGCCATTGCGCATCTGGCGAGTGCCGGCGCGGACCCAGCCACCGATGAAGGGCAGGCCGATGCCTCTTCTTGATGTCAGAAACCTGCAGATCGAATTCTCAAGCGCCGCTGGTGTGGCGCGCGCCGTTGATGGCGTGTCGTTTTCGGTCGAGGAAAACCGGATCGTCTGCATTGTCGGCGAGAGCGGCTGCGGAAAATCGATCACCACCCGCTCGATCATGCGGCTTGTTCCTTCCCCGCCCGGTCGCATTGCCGGCGGCGAGATCCTGTTTGAAAGCGCTGCGGGCGCTGTCGATATCGCGAAGCTGGATGAAAACGGCGACCGGATGCGCGCCATCCGCGGCAACGAGATCGCCATGATCTTCCAGGAGCCGATGACCTCGCTGAACCCGGCCTATGCGGTCGGCGACCAGATCAGCGAGGCGATCATGCTGCACCAGAAATGCGGGCGAAAGATTGCCTGGCAAGGCGCTATCGAGGCGCTGCGCGAGGTCGGTATTCCCGCTCCGGAAGAGCGGGTCAACCAGTATCCGCATCAGTTTTCCGGCGGTATGCGCCAGCGGGTGATGATCGCCATGGCGCTTTCCTGTCGTCCCAACATTCTGATCGCCGACGAGCCGACCACCGCACTTGATGTCACGATCCAGGCGCAGGTTCTCGACCTGATCATGCGGCTCAGGGAAGAAAACCGCATGGCGGTGCTGTTCATCACCCATGATCTGGGCGTGGTGGCGGAAATCGCCGATGATGTGCTGGTGATGTATCTCGGCAAGGTCGTCGAGCGCGGTTCGGTCAACGATGTGCTGCTGTCGCCCGGTCATCCCTATACCAAGGGTCTGCTGGCCGCTCTTCCCTCCCTGACGGGCGCCAATGAACGGCTCCAGCCGATCGAGGGCTCCGTTCCCAGCGCCTATGACCTTCCTTCCGGCTGTCGCTTTGCCAGCCGCTGTCCGCATGCGCGTCTCCTTTGCCGCGAGCAGGAGCCGCCCAGCCACACGCTCTCGCCAAGTCATGCGGCGGCCTGCTGGATTCATTCCGACTTTTCGCCCGGCAAGATGAGCGGATCGCATGAAACGGAGACGGCGCCATGACCCCCTCGCTCTCCTCGCCGGAAAACATTCTCGAGCTGCGCGGCGTGAAGAAGTTTTTTCCCGTGCGGCGCGGCTTGCTGCAGCGCCATGTCGCCGTCGTGCGTGCGGTCGACGGCGTCGATCTGGACATCCGTCGCGGCGAGACGCTCAGCCTCGTCGGCGAAAGCGGCAGCGGCAAGTCGACGCTCGGCCGCCTGGTCGCAAGCCTCGATACAGCGAGCGCGGGCGAGATCCTGTTTGCAGACGGAAACGGGGCGGCGGTCGATATCGCCCGGCTTCCGGCCTCCGGCGTCAAGGCCCTGCGCCGCAAGATCCAGCTCATCTTCCAGGACCCCTATGCCTCGCTCAATCCGCGCATGACGACAGAGCAGATCATTGCCGAACCGCTGCGCGTCAACGGCATTGCCAGCGGCAAGGCGCTTGCCGAACTGGTCCGGATGCAGATCGAACAGGTTGGCCTGCGCGCCGATCAACTCGACAATTATCCGCACGAATTTTCCGGCGGCCAGCGTCAGCGCATCGGCATCGCCCGCGCGCTGGCGATCAACCCGCAGCTTGTGATTGCCGATGAACCTGTTTCCGCGCTTGATACATCCGTTCAGGCCCAGGTGCTGAACCTGCTGACCGATCTCAGCCGCGAAAAGGCGCTGACGCTGCTGTTCATCAGCCATGATCTTTCGGTGGTGCGTCATATCAGCGACCGGATCGCGGTCATGTATCTCGGGAGAATCGTGGAGGTGTCGGAGACAAGCCGCCTCTTCGCCGCGCCGAAGCATCCCTACTCCGAGGCGCTGATCTCGGTAACGCCCTCGCCGGATCCGCGTCTTCGCCGCAAGCGCATCGTTCTGGAAGGCGAGATACCCAATCCGATATCGCCGCCATCGGGCTGCGCCTTCCATCCGCGCTGCCGCTACGCCACCGATCTCTGCAAGGCCGAGCGGCCGCCGCTTGCCGGCGTGGGAGAGGGGCGAAAGGTCGCCTGCCACCATGCAGAGGCGCTCGATCTGCAAGGGCTGAAGGGAGACGTCGCATGACCGGCTACATCATTCGCCGGTTGCTCGGCGCCATTCCGACCTTCTTCGGCATCACCATTCTCGTCTTCGCGTTGATGCAGGCCGCCCCCGGCAATATCGTCGATTTCTACACAGCTGCCAATCCGGAAGCGACGGTGGATGCCGCCCGCATGGCGCAAGTTGAAGAGGAACTCGGCCTCAACAAGCCAATCTATGTTCAGTACTGGAAATGGCTTTCGCGCGTTCTGGTCGGCGATCTCGGCACGTCCTATGAGACCCATCGCGCAATCACCGCCGAACTTGCGCCGCGCATGCGCGCAACGCTGTCGCTGTTTTTCTTCGGACATCTGATCGGTTGGCCGCTCGCCATTGCGATCGGCGTGCTGTCGGCCATCCGACCGAATTCCTGGATCGACCATTTCGGCCGGTCCTTCGCGCTCTTCGGGCTCTCCATGCCCGCCTTCTGGATTGGCGCGATGCTGATCCTGGTGTTTTCGGTGGAGCTGGGCCTTTTTCCCTCCGGCGGATCGGTGAGTTCCACCGTCGCCACCGGGTCCTTCTTCGGCATGATCTTCGACCGGCTGTGGCACCTCGTTCTGCCGGCGCTCACGGTGACGCTGAGAAGTATGGCCGTGACCATGCGGGTGACGCGGGCCGAGCTTCTGGAAGTGCTGCACAAGGATTACATCGTGACGGCGCGCGCGAAGGGGCTGAAACGCAGGGTCGTGTTGATCAAGCATGCGCTGCGCAATTCGTTGATGTCCGTCGTCACGCTGATCGGGCTTTCCATGGGGCATGTGTTTTCCGGCGCGGTGATGACGGAGACGATCTTCTCCTGGCCTGGTGTTGGCCGCTATCTGGTCCATGCCGTCCATGTCCGCGACTATCCGGTGGTCATGGCGATCACGCTTCTGGTCTCGGTGCTGGTGATCATCGCCAATCTGCTGACGGACATTTGCTACAGCTGGCTCAACCCGCGTATCCGATATGAATAGCCAGGAAGGACGCTGACACATGGCTGAACGCAAGAGGCGCGGTTTCTGGTCACGACTGCTGCACAACCGGCTTTCCATCGTCGGGCTGACGCTGACGGCGCTTTTGGTGATCGCGGGCACATTCGCGCCGTTTATCGCCCCTTATGACCCAACGGAGATGATGTTTTCCGATGTGTTTCGCCCGCCGTCGCTTGCCTTTCCTTTCGGCACGGATTCGCTTGGCCGCGACATGCTGAGCCGCATCATCTGGGGCGCGCGGACATCGCTTTATGTCGGCGTGCTGGCAACGGCGATCTCGCTTCTGATCGGCGTGACATTCGGCTCGCTGGCCGGCTATTTTCAGCGCACGCTCAGCCCGGTCTTCATGCGGCTTGCCGATATCCAGCTTTCCGTGCCCGACGTGGTGCTGCTGATTGTCGCGGCTACGGTCATCGGTGCGCGCAGCCTCGAGGTCATCGCGCTCATCATCGGGGTGACCATGTGGCCCTCGATCGGGCGCGTAGCGCGCAGCAAGGTGATGGACATCAAGACCCGCGACTTTGTCGATGCCGCCCGCATGGCCGGCGCCGGTCACGGCCGCATCATATGGCGCCACATCCTGCCGAACGGTGTCGGGCCGCTGTTGATCGTGGCAACGCTTGATGTCGGCTCGGCGATTGTCGCCGAAGCGGGCTTGAGCTTTCTCGGGCTGGGCGACCCGACGGCGGTTTCATGGGGGCAGATGATCACCCAGGGCATCGAGGACATGACCTACGCGCCCTGGTGCGTCATTTTTCCCGGGCTTGCGATCTTCAGCGCGGTCTGGGGGATCAACGTTCTCGGCGATGCCCTGCGTGATACACTGGATGTCGAGCTTTGAGGGAGCCTGTCGCCGGCTGCCGCTCCTTGAACTGGACCGTTGATGGACGGGCCCCATCCTGACTTGCGAAAAGCGGATTCTCTGACAAGCAAGACGGCGAACCAGATCCCTCAAGTCCGTGCGCAGTCTGGATGGAGATGGAGGGCTCCAGGCTCGGAGCAAGAGAGCGGTCGGCATGCAATCTTCGAGAAGAAATCAACCACCGTTCCGCCAGAGCCGAAGGTCGATGGTTTATTTGGGCACTCGCGTTCCAAGGATATGCAGATCGGTCACGATGGGCGGTCTGCCGCCATCACAGAGCACTGCGATACTTGGCCGGTCTCTCCAGGTTTCTTTACTTACGGGGAATCTTGAAGAGGCAGAAATTTTCACGCCCGAGAAAAACAGTGTCCAGATCCTGCCCCCGTCGCCAGACCGCCATCATCAATGCGTCCATGACCAGCGGGGCATCTCGCTCCGCCTTCATCGACCAACCGACGATGCGCCGGGAATAGCGGTCAAGAACGAAGGCCACATGTGTCAGCCTTCGGCAATCCAGATATAGGTGAAATCAGCCAGCCACTTCCTGTTTGGCCTATCAGCGTGAAAGTCCCGGTCGAGGATGTTGGCAGCGACAACGGACCTCTCTCCATCGTCTCTTGGCGTCCGCGGCGCTTCGGCCTTGCCTTCATGGCGTTTTGCCGCATCAACCGTTCAATCCGGTGGAGGCCGCACGACAGACCTTCCTCAGGCACATCGCGCCAGACGCGGCGCCGCCATAGGTGCGGTCGCTGGCTTTGAAGCTCTTGTCGATACCCCTGACAGGGCGGGCATCATCAATCTCACGATGACTGGCGGGGCGTGTGAGCCACGCATGGAAGCCCGAACGGGAGACCTCAAGCACTTTGCACAGCCAACTGGCCGGCCGGCGGTGTCTGGCGATAAAGGCGAACCTCATATCGCCTCCCGTGCGAAAAAAAGCGGCGGCCTTCTAGAGCGCCGTGCGTCCATTCGGACGCACAAAGGACGCTCTAACTTATTGAATCTGCGCATCGTGCTTCCGAAAATCGATTCCGATTTTCGGGCCGATGCGCTAGAGGATATCCCTCTCGGCCTTGAGCCGCGCCATTTCCTTCTTCAAGGCCGCGATCTCGGCGAGTTCCGCCTGCATCTGGCCATTGCCGGGAAAGGCTGAAGCACGGCCGGAGGAGAATTCTCGCATCCAACGCCGCAAAACGCTCTCCGCAACATCCAGATCGCGAGCGGCCTGCGCAACCGCAACGCCCCTTTCCGTCACCAGTCGCACCGCTTCCGCTTTAAACTCCCGGCTGAACTTACGTCTCGTCATTTCCATGCTCCAGTTTCTTGGTCACGATCTTATCTTCATGTCCATGAAACCGGCAGCAGGCCAATGCAACGGCTGTACGGGCTGATGGTTGATGAGCTTCGAACTCATGATACACCAGCGGAAGCTTACCGCTGGTATGAGCTTGGAAGCGTTTGACGAAGAGCCAGAAACGACCTCGGCCTATTCGTCCTTCACGCCTTTCAGAATTGCCGACATCCGGTCGACCAGTTCTTCCGGCACATCGGACATCGGGCTTTTCGAGAAGCCGCAATCGCGCCCGAGAAGCCCGGCTGCCGCCTTCATGCGGGCGGGAAATTGCGGTCCGCGCACGATCTTCCAGAGGGGGTAGAGGCGGTTTTGAATCTTGAGCGCCTCGTCGTAGTTTCCGGCCCGCGTCAGGTCCCACATGCGGACCGAAAGCCGGGGGAAAAGTGCCAGAATGGCAGAGATCGCGCCATCGGCGCCGAGCGCGAAACAGGAATGGAGCATTTCGTCGGTTGCGGCATAAACCATGCCGCGGTCGCCGCAGGCGATCCGCATGTCGTACATGGCCATGATGCCGCCGACGCTCTGCTTGACGCCAATGACATGTTCGATGTTGAGCAGCTCGGAAAAGAGTTCGGACGAGATCTCGTTTTGCGGCACGACGTTGTAGATGATGATCGGCAGGCCGACCGCCTCGGAAATTGCGCCGTAAAAGCGCTTGTTGCCGGCCGCGTCCGGCACCAGGACATTATAGAATGTCGGCGTGACCATAAGCGCATCCGCGCCGGCCTTCTTGGC
>NZ_JACIDZ010000025.1 GCF_014196625.1 Martelella radicis | reverse complement strand
GCCTTCGCCAATGGCAGGATGATTGCGGATACGATGCAGAACCTCGCGCTGCTCTACTGGGCGCACCGCGAGACGGCCATTGAGGACTATCGCGATGTCGCGCAGATCCATGCAGCCACGGCTGCCGCCTGTCTTGTCCGGGATGACGACACCAGTTTCCACACCTTCGTATTCGACCCTTCAACCGGCGAACCCATTCGCGGTGAAACCCACCAGGGATATGCCGATTCATCCTGCTGGGCCCGGGGGCAGGCCTGGCTGATGCATGGCTTCGCACAATGTTATGCGGCAACCAAAGACCCCGCTCATCTCGAGGTCGCCCGCAGGCTCTCAGCAAAAGCAGAGGCGCTGGTCGGCTCCGCTGCCGTTCCCGTCTGGGACTTCAATCTGCCCGACACCGAAACGCCCTACATCGATTCCTCGGCGGGCGCAGTCATGGCGGCAGGACTTTACCTGCTGGCGGACCAGGACATTCCCACCAAAGAAGCGGCGCGATGGCGCGCATTCGGCGATCGCCTTATCGCAGGCTTGCTTTCAACCTGCGACCTGACGAAAACGGCCGGCGCCCAGGGCTTTCTTGCTCACGGCGCCGCGCATGTGCCCGCCGGACGCTGTGACACGATGCTGCCCTATGGCGACTACTATTTCATGGAGGCGCTGATGCGCTCCGAGGGTCATAACCGGTTTTTCTGGTAAAAGCCCGTTTGACACACAAGGGGAATAGGAAAGTTTCGGAAAGTTTCGTATAAGGCGGCAGAGAGAGAGACCAAGCGACCGGACCGATCATGACGAAACCGCTGCCTGCCCCAACGCTCAGAGATGTCGCCGAAGCCGCCGGCCTGTCGGTTGCCGCCGTTTCCAAGGTCTTCAACAACCGGGAAGGCGTCAGCGCCGCCAATCGGGCTTTGGTGACCCGCATCGCCGAGGAAATCGGCTATCGCGGCCGCAGCGGCCGAGCCACCATTGCCACGCGGATATCCTCCGCGCTTGTTGTCACCCTGGACAAATACGTCACCAATGACGTGTTCTACGGCCAGATCATCGACAGCCTGCTGAAAAGCGCCCGCGAAGAGGGTATCGATATCGATCTGGCGCTGGTGACATCGAACGATCCTTCAAGCGCAGACTACGACACCCTGCGCAATATCCGCGCCGATGCCGCAATCCTCGTCGGTCTCGACGAGGCTCCGGTCATCGATGCCGTGCGCTCCACCGGCCGCCCGGCGGTGCTGGTCAACGGCATGGATCGCAAGATGCAGATCTCCAGTGTCTCGCCGGACTACAATTTCGGTGGCTGGGCGGCCACCCAGCATCTGCTGGAGCTCGGCCATCGCGAGATCGTCCATGTGACCCATCTGTACCGGGAATCACTGAAGCGCCGCATGCTTGGCTTCCGCGATGCCATGGAAGAGGCCGGCATTGCCTTTTCGTCTGCTCATCACGTGATTGATGTCGGTGACCCCGATCTCCTCACGCTTTCCTGCCGCGACAAGATCACGGAAATCCTCCGCGAACGCACCCCGCGGCCAACGGCAATCTTCTGCGCCAGCGACCTGGTCGCGCTCGGCGTCATGCAGGCCGCAGCCTCCCTCGGGCTTTCCGTGCCGGACGACCTGTCGATCATCGGTTTCGACGATCTGTCACTCGCTGCACACGCCTCGCCGCCGCTGACCACGATGCATATGGATCGCGCGGAAATGGGTCGCCTGGCTATAACGCTGCTTCTGGAACAATCGCTGGCAACCTTCAATTCCGCCCGCCGCATCACGCTGGGCGTTCAGCTGGTCGAACGGAAAACGACCGGCCCGTTGGGCGCAGCGCTGCCCTGACAAGCTAAGGCAGAACCGCTTCCACCGGTTCTGGCCGTCAAGGATGCGGAGATGGCGAAGGTTCAGCCAAGGTGGCGGATCTGCGGAATATATTTGTCCTCAAAAGCCTTGTTGGCCTCATCGCCGCCCGGCATGCCCGCACTGTGCCAGGCCGACGGCGTCTCGCCCACCCTGGCGATCAACAGGATTGTCCCGATGACTACCAGAATGTCGAGAATGAAGGCATCGCAGAACGGCGGATGGGTATCGAGACAAGAAGCCGCCATCCGGTCTTCCGGCTCTGCTGGGCACAAAGGCGTCGACTGCACCGCCCATGGCAAGACCAATCCCACTTGGGGTGGAGACGGTCTTGGGCCGATCCGATCGCCTCTCGCCGGGTGAACGCTCCGGGTCTCGACACCCGGTTCGAGGGCTGGAGCGATGTGGCGCCTCAGGCCGAGCGCGCCTGCCGCGCGATCCGCGCCCATTCGGGGATCCAGTCGTCATGGGCGATCAGAAGATCGTCCACGAGCGACCAGATCTGGTCGAGATCGAGTTCGGCAGCAGTGTGCGGATCCATCATCGCGGCGTGGTAGAGATGTTCGCGGTTCTCGTTGACAAGCGCCGCTACGGTCAGTTCCTGCACATTGACATTGGTGCGGATCAGCGCGGTGAGCTGCGGCGGCAGGTCGCCGATATAAGTCGGCTGAATACCGGAAGCATCCACAAGACACGGCACTTCCGCCGCGCAATTGTCCGGCAGCGAGGTTATGCAGCCATTGTTGCGGACATTGCCGTAGATCACGGAGGGCTCGCCGGTCCACACCGAATTCATGATTGACGAGGCATATTCCTTGCTCTGCTCGACCTTGATCTCGTCGGCCTTCCTGTATTCCTCCGCCTGATCCTTCCACCTGGCGATCTGCTCGACGCAACGAACCGGATACTCATCCAGCGGAATGCCGAATTTCTCGATCAGGTCCTCGCGGCCTTCCTTGATAAAATAGGGCGTATATTCGGCAAAATGCTCCGAGCTTTCGGTAACGAAGTAGCCGAGCCTCGTCAGCATCTCATAGCGCACCTTGTTGGGGCAGCGCGGGTTCCAGGCAGACGGTTTCGGAAAACGCCCCTCGCGGTAGCCGCGCACAAGGTCGGGGTAAAGGTCGCGGTAGCTGCCGTCTTCCTGGCGATGCTCGAACTTCAGAAAGAAGGCCATGTGGTTTATGCCGGCCGACCGGTAACGGATCTCCTCGACGGGAATGTCGAGGTCGCGCGCCAGTTCGCCCGCCGTGCCCTGCACCGAATGGCAAAGCCCGACCTGCCTGATCTGCGGATATTTCTCGGCGATCGCCCAGGTGTTGATTGCCATCGGGTTCACATATTGCAGCATGATGGCGTCGGGGCAGACCTGCATCATGTCTTCGCAGATCGACCAGAGATGCGGCACGGTTCTAAGCCCCCGCATGATGCCGCCAATGCCGAGCGTATCGGCGATCGTCTGCCGGAGGCCGTATTTCTTCGGCACCTCGAAATCGGTGACGGTGCAGGGCTCATAGCCGCCGATCTGAAAGGCAACGACGACGAAATCCGCACCGTCCAGCGCTGCACGCTGATTGGTATGAGTAGTGATGTCGGCTTTCGAGCCCAGCGTCCTGGCGAGCTTGCCGGCAACGATCTCGCTTTCCGCCAGTCGCTCCTGATTGAGGTCCATCAGGGCGATTGACGCATCGTTCAGCGCGGGACGCTGCAGCGCATCGCCGATGATATTTTTCATGAAAACCGTGGAGCCGGCGCCGATGAAGGTGATCTTGGGTTGTCTTGCCATGTCAAAATTCCTCAGATTCAGGCGACAATTTCGAAGGCTGCCTTGACCAGCCGTTTCGTGTATTCGGTCTGCGGGTTTTCCGGCACATCGCGCGCCGGTCCCTGTTCATCGACCTTGCCGTGCTGCCTGAGGCAGACACGGCGGCGGAGCGCCCGCACGACCTTCAGGTCATGCGAGATGAAGAGATAGCCGGCCCCCGCTCGCATTGAAGCTTGCGCGGGAGAGATCACCCAGCGCGCCTTCCGGGGCCTTGCGGCGAGCATCGGCCGCCGTAACCCTGGTCGGCAGACCTTTGGCCTCCACGATCCTTTCAAGCATCGTCTCGGCGAAGCCGGCACTTCCGGCACCGATAATGGCCGCTTTCAAAGCGCTCATATCCGCCTCCTTGAAACGACGGCCAACTTAGAGGGTAAAATCCGATGCTATGGGCAGTATCGATTTGTCCGGCCGGGCCTGGCGAAAGACGTTGGCCAGACGGATAGGCACTGCCTGTAGCGCTTGTATTTCAAACTCCCGGCCATCATTATGCAGCACTCGGCCGGACATCACAGAGAGGGATTGTGCTTTCATGAGTAATTTTGTGCTGCAGGAATTGCGAGAGAAAGCGCCGATCGGACGCCTGATCTCCCTGCCGCGCGGCCATCAGGACCTGCATGCCATGCCGGTCAGTGCCGGTTACGAGATTCGCACGCGAGCGGACTATCAGTGGGACGGAAGGCGACGAGGCCAAAGCCCGTTCTCGGTGATCCAGTACACCATTGCCGGCGCGGGAAACCTGCGTTTCGAGAACCAGACCTTCCGCATCAGGCCCGGCGAAACCATGCTCACCCTCATCCCGCACAACCACCGCTACTGGGTGGAGGAAGACGGCCACTGGGAATTCTTCTGGATCTCGCTCAATGGCGAGGAGGCGATGCGCATTCAAAGGGCGGTTCTGGCGACCACCGGCCCCGTGCTCAAGCTGAAGGAAACCACCGTGGACCGACTTGCGGATTGTCTCGGACGATTGCTTTCATCGGAAACCGACACCCCCGCCAGAGCCTCCACGGTTGCCTATGAAGTGACCATGCTGCTTTATGATGAAGTCTTCGGCGCTCATGCGATGCCGCCGGTGGAAAGCCGGGCCATGCAACGGGTCACGCATTATATCGACGCCAATCTGGAAAAGCCCCTGCCCGTCGACAGGCTGGCGGAAATATCGGGCTTCAGCCGCGCCCACTTCTCAAGGCTTTTTGCCCAGTCGGAGGGCATGTCGCCTGCCGAATACGTGCTCTTGCGCCGCTTGAAACACTCAACCCGGCTTCTGGCGAGCGGCGAGCGCACGATCAAGGAAGTTGCAGGCATGGCCGGCTTTGCCGACCCGAACTATTTCGCGAAAGTGTTTCGCCGCTACTTCCGTGTCAGCCCTACGGAGTTCAGGAGGATCGGTCTTGCGGCCAGTATCATGACCATGAATACGGAAACCGTTCGGCCCGTGCTTAGAAAAGAGCCGGTCGAATATCCTGAACTGTGACGCCGAGCTTCCTTTGCCGGGATGCCTGATCTGGCTGTTGCCGGTTCGACAGACACCGCTCCAAGTCGGGGTCGTGATGGATGATCTGCTTCTCTTCACTGAGCGCAGGATGGCTCGGATCAAGCCGTATTTCCCCCTGTCACATGGGGAAGAACAGGCCTATCGCGAAAACGGATGTCAGTCCGACGATGAGGTTCATCGGAATGCCCATCTTAAGGAAGTCGCTGAACCGGTAGTTGCCGGCGCCATAAACGAGCGTGTTGGTCTGGTAACCGATCGGCGTCGCAAAGCTCGCACTGGCTGAAAACATCACGGCCACGACAAACGGCCGGGGATCAAGACCGAGTTGCGTGGCAAGCGCGATGACGACGGGCGTGTAGACTACCGCAACAGCATTGTTGGTGACTGTTTCCGTCAGAATGGAGCCGACAAAATAGACCGCCAGCAGCATCAACATCGGCGACAGGTTTTCCAACCACGGCTTCAGCATGCTCACGACCAGCTCGACGGCGCCGCTGTTTTCCAGGCCGGAGCCCACGATCAGCATCGCGAAAATCAGAACAAGTATGGACCCGTCGATGGTCTGCCATGCCTCATCACTGTCAATGCAGCGAAGCGCGAGAATGACCGCGACGCCCAGCAGAGCGAGGATGCCGATGGGCAAGACATTGAATGCGGCAAGGGTGACGATACCGATCAGGGTCAACACGGCGATCGGAGCCTGGCGACGCCGGAATGCCCGGCCGCCGGGTTCCGTGACGGACACAACGTCGCCGACCCTCGACAAGTCACTGAAGCCTTCAGACGTACCCTCAAGAAGAAGTTTGTCGGCCGGACGCAGTTGAACATTGGGCAGGTCGGGACCCGCCACATGACTGGCGCGATAGGCCCCCAGCACGCGCATGCCTGCGCGTCGCCCGAGCGCCAGATTCGCTATCGTCGTGCCGGAACTTCGGCGCGATGGCGACACGATGACCTCTGCCACCCGGACTTCGGCGTCCGGCTCCAGCAGGACCGAGCGTCGCAAGCCGACCTGCAGACCGGCCTGTTCCTCGAAGGTCAGGAGTTCGGATGTCGGAGCGATAAGGATCACTGCGTCTCCCTGCTTCAAGACGCGTTCGGGCAATTCGCTTCGCTCGATCTCGCTGCCGCGCCGGATGCCGGTCACACGGATGCCGGAACGCTGGAAATCGTTGACTTCAGAGAGTTTTTTGCCAATACCCGCATAATCGGAGAGAATGGTGATCTCGGACAGAAACGGGGTCTCTTCGTCGCCGACATCCTTGCCGGTTTCACGGTGCGGCAGCAGGAACCTGCCGAGAATGAAGACGGAAATACCACCCACGATCGCCGCAATGATGCCGACCGGCGCGATCTCGAATATCGAGAACGGTTCGAGACCATTCTGTTGCGCGACCCCCGCCACCAGAAGATTGGTCGAGGTGCCGATCAATGTGCAGGTCCCTCCCAGAATGGCTGTGTAGGAGAGCGGTATCAGCAACCGCGTGGGCGCCACGCTCAGGCTTGCGGCAAGACGAACCACCACAGGAATAAGCACAAGAACAACCGGCGTACTGTTCATGAAGGCAGAAGCGGATGCCGCGATGACAATGAAGATGATGATCGCAAGGACCGGGTGGGACTTGGCACGCCCCACGATGAAGTCGGCAAGCGCATCCAGAACGCCGGTCCGCAACAACGCGCCCGAAACCACGAACATTGCTCCGATGGTAATCGGGGCGGAGCTGGAAAAGACGCTCATCACATCATCCGCGGGCACCAACCCAAGGACAATGAACAGCGCAGCGCCGATGACGGCAGTGACGTCGGGCGGATATTTTTCGATCGTGAAGGCAGCGAAGAGAAGTCCCAGAAGCACAAGTGCCACAATGGCAGGGGAGAGGCCGATGAACTCGATCATGACTTTCCGTTCTGCTGTCCGGCATGGACGCAAATGCTGATGTTGATTTCGTCGCGGTCAGATTGTCACAATCTTGATAGCGAGAAAACGGCCGGCAGCGCACCATTGCCAGCAACGCGTTCCGGTCGACCGGTACGCAGATGGTTCTGCGCTTCAGAAGAACGCCGCTGGACGGTGACCGGTTCCAGCGCCATGCAGCCAGGTCAGCGAAGGCCTTATCTTTCAGGCAAACGACGCTCCATTGACGGTCATGGTCCATGGCGCATTCCTCGATGCGGGCATCGATCCGGCGGACATCGCCCGGCATTCCGCAGGCCGGCATGCGGCCATCCACGATCACGATGATCCTGTCGGCAGTGCGCAACGCTTGACTGAGACCATGGATCGCGATGGGAACGACCCTCCGCAGTTCGCCGCGAAGGCTATGCATCAGAGCGTCGGCATGCTCTTACCTTTCCGGCCGGCGTCGTAGGATAACGCCTTTTGCCACCTGCCGCAGACCGAGAGGGCAGAAGAGACGATCTGCGAAGGCGCGCCGGTGGATAGTCTGGGCTGGAGCCATCATCCGCAGCGGGCGGTCACCCGCTTATCTGTCTCCGATCAGCATCCGGTAGCGGAACTGGTCGATAACCACGGCGAGCACCAGGAGGCCGCCAAGCAGGATCATCTGCATGTAGGAGCCGATCTGCATCAGGTTCATGCCGTTCTGCACCAGCACGATGAAGAAGGCGCCGAGCACGACGCTTTCCACCCGGCCGATGCCGCCGCGCAGCGACACGCCGGCGATAACGCAGGCGGCGATCGATTCCAGCGCGATGGTGCCGCCGAGATTGGTCTCGCCGCTCTCGACGCGGGCCGTCAGCAGCACGCCGGACAGGGAGGCGAGAAGCGCGCAGACCATATAGGCAGTGAAAAGCGTGCGGGCGGTGTTGATGCCGGAGAGTTTCGCCGCCTTGACGTTGCCGCCAACGGCATAGATGCGCGCGCCGGTGCGGGTGCGGTTCATCAGCGTCCAGATGACGATGATGGCGAGCACAGCGACCACCACCGGAACCGGCACGCCGGCAATCCGGCCGAAGCCAAAGAAATCGCCGAAGGCATAGGGCAGACCGCCGATTGGCACGCCGCCGGTGATGAACAGCGCGACGCCCGCCCCCATCGACTGGACGCCGAGCGTCATGATGAAGGGCGAGACGCCGAATTTGGCAACGCCGAGACCGTTCAGCGCGCCGATGGCAAGGGCCGCCAGAAATCCGGTCAGGATGCCGAGCGTGACCACCAGAAAGGCGGCCTCCGGAAACACGCTGGCGAAATAGACCATCGCGGTTGCCGAAGTGACCGAGGTGAGCGCAATTGCGGTTCCGACCGAAAGATCGAAGCCGCCGGTGACCAGAACGATCATCTGCCCGAGCGAAACGAGCACGAGATAGACCGACTGGCGCGCCACATTGACGATATTGTCGACGGTCAGGAACTGCCGCGATGCCAGCGCGAAGATGATCAGCGCCGCGACCAGGAAGAAGGGCAGCACGCCGAGCTTCAGGAAGACATCGCCGAAAAACTGCCGGAGGGAAAAGCCGGCGCCCGGCCGTGTGGTTTTCACGGCTTCCGCTTCATTGGTCATGCCGTCTGCCTTTCTTCGTGGAAAAATGCTTTTAGAATTGTCTCTTCCTCGATCGCGTCGCCGGAAAGCGATGCCGAGATCCGGCCCTGGCTAAACACCAGCATGCGGTGCGCGAGGTTCATGGCCTCCGGCAGGTCGGAGGAAATGACCACCACCGCCTTGCCGGCTTCGCAGAGTTGCTTGATTAGCTGGTAGAGGGCGGCGCGCGTGCCGACGTCAACGCCCACCGTCGGTTCATCGAGAATGTAGACGTCGCGATCGGCCGCGAGCCCCTTGCCGAACAGGATCTTCTGCTGGTTGCCGCCGGAAAGTTTCGAGGCCGTGCGCGCCAGATAGGCGTCTGACAGGTCGACGCGGGCGCCGATTTCACCCGTCAGCCGGTTGACCGCCTTCGGTCGTCTGAGGCCGAAGAGGCCACGGGTTTCCTTGTGGTCGAGCGTTGCGAGCGCGACATTGTCGCCGGCCGTCGCCCCCAGCATAAGCCCCTCTTCCTTGCGGTCGGAGGGCAGGTAGAAGATGCCGTCCTCCAGGAGTTTCGCCAGCGGTTTGCCGGTGACATCCCTGCCCTTGTAGGTCACGCTTCCCGCGGCAATACCGGCAAGACCGATGGCCGCACGGAAGGCGCGGGACTTGCCGCAGCCGACCAGACCGGCAACCCCCAGAACCTCGCCGCGGCGGACATCGATATCGACGCCGCCGACGCCGGCAGCCTTCAGGCCCCGGATCGAAAGAACCGGTTCTGGCTCCGGATTTGCGGCAATCGCCGGATAGATCTCGGTGATCGCCCGGCCCGTCATCATCTCGACCAGCGCGTTGTGGTCGAGATCATGCGCGCCCACGGTCCCGACAAGCTTGCCGTCGCGCAGAACCGTGATGCGGTCGGCGATCTGGGTGAATTCCTGGATCCGGTGGGAAATATAGATGATCCCGGTTCCGCTGGCCTTCGCATTGCGCACGAGCCGAAAGAGTTCCTTCGTTTCACGCTCCGTCAGCGAGGCGGTTGGTTCATCGAGGATCAGGATCTTGGCGCGGGCATGGATCGCCTTGGCGATCTCCACCATCTGTTGTTCGGCGCGCGACAGGCTCAGGACCTGACGGCGAACATCGAGGGAAAACCCCATTTCATCGAAGATGTCCTGAGCGTGATTGCGCATGGCGGCGTGGTCGATCAGCATGCCGGTCAGCGGCTCGTCGCCGAGAAAGATGTTTTCGGCAACGGATCGCGTCGGCACCAGCGAGAATTCCTGAAAGACCGCGCCGATGCCGGCAGCCCGCGCATCACGCGCAGAGGCGAAATGCACCGCATGGCCGTCAATCAGCACTTCGCCTTCGCTCGGCTTGTACACGCCCGCGAGAATGGAGATCAGCGTCGACTTGCCGGCGCCGTTTTCGCCGAACAGTACGTGGACCTCGCCCGCGTTGAGAGAAAAATCGACATTGTCCAGCGCCCTGACGCCCGGAAACGCCTTGGAGATGCCGCTCATGCGCACGAGCGGAATAGCTTTCTCGGCCATGGCCGGCCCCTTCCAGAGCGTCCGCACCGCCGGTCTGGCGATGCGGATTGCTTCATCTGTTGCGGATATCAATCGACCGAGAAGACCGGACGGAAACCGTTCGGCGGCAGAATGTCGGTCTGCGGCACGCTGTCGATATTGTCGCCGTCGACGACAAAGATCTTCGGGCCGACATGCTTCACGAGTTCCTTGCCTTCGAGCGCGCGAACCGCCTGATCGACGGCGATACGGCCCTGGATCACCATGGAATCCGCAGGAGCAGCCTCGATGAAGCCGCGCTTGATGCCCTCATAGACGCCGGGCGTCATGTAGAAGGCGAGAAGACCGACCTTGTCCTTCAGGCCACGCTCACGGATCAGGCCCTGGGCGGCTTCGGCGGTCACGGCCGTGCCGGCGATATAAGCGACGTCAGGCTCGGCCTGCAGCACGTCTTCCACCAGCTTCAGCTGCGCTTCCTTGCCGGTGTCGCCATATTTCGGTTCCAGTACGGTGAGCGCCGAGCCTTCGACCGCCTTCATGAAGCCGTCATTGGCCGCTTCCACCCAGCCGGCACCTGCCGGGCCCGGGAACCAGCCGACAATGGCCGGTTCGCCGCCTGCGGGATGCTTCTCGGCGAGGTATTTTCCGGTCTCGAAACCCATCGTGTAGAAGGAAACGAGCGACTTGGCGGTAATGTCGGAAGACGACATGCCGTTGACCAGATCGATGACTGGCACGCCCTTGGAAGCCACTTCCGAGACCAGGCTGTTCAGCCCGTCATAGGAAATCGCGCCGATGACGACGGCATCCGCGCCGCCGGCAACGCAGTCTTCGATCTGCGAGATCTGCTTGGCAAGCTCGGTATAGCCGCCGGCTTCAACCACGTTCAGCTTGACGCCGAGGTCCTTGGCCTGTTCGACCACGCCATAATCCACGCCAAGCCAGTAGGCATCCTTCATATGCGGAAAGGAAACGCAGATATTGTAGGCCTCATCGGCCTTTTCCAGCGGTGTGTAGCTGATATCGGAGGCCGTGCCGTCGGCGGAAAAGGCCGGCGTGATTTCCACGGCCTCATAGGGGTACCAGGTATCGGCCAGCACCGGCGATGCAGCGGAGACGGCCAGTGCCGAAATGGCGATTTTCAGAATTGAATGTGCTTTCATTGAAGTTCCCCTTCGTGGTTGTCAAAAGCAGCGTTCGTTTTGTCTTCTCAAAAAAGCGCCCGGATTTTTTCGATAAGGGCGGCCCGGTCCTTCCGGGCGGCCAAGGCGGCGTCCATGTCCACCTTGACGAAACGGGTTGGCGTGTGGGGCTGAAGCTGACCGATCAGGTCCATGTCGGCCGAAATCACCGTACCGACCATGAAATAGCCGCCGCCGGAGACGGCATCGCGATGAAGCACGATCGGCTCCGAGCCGCCCGGCACCTGCACCGAGCCATAGGGGTAGCAGGCATCGACGATATTTGACGGATCGGATCCAGCGCCGAATGGCTGTTCACGCGGCACGAATTCGATCGGATGGCCGCCGCGGAAGCGGTAGCCCATGCGGTCTGCCTCCGGCGCCACCTTCCATTCGTCGGAGAAGAAGTGCTCCAGCGATGCGTCCGTCATGCGGTGATCGTAGAGACCGGGAAGAACCCTGAGTTCGGCGGGCGTTCCGGGCTTGCGGCGCAGCGCCTCGGGGATCTCCTTGCCGATCTCCGCCTTTTTGGCAGGCGTGCCGACGGGAAGCTCGTCACCCGCTGTAATCGCCCTGCCCTCGACGCCGCCGAGCGCGCCGATCGGATAGGTCGAGCGGCTGCCGAGCGCCATCGGCACATCGATGCCGCCGGCGACAGTGATGTAGATGCGCGCGCCGGTCTTGAGGAAGCCGAAGGAGAGCTTCTGCCCGGCCTTGATCGAAAGCGCGGTCCAGCCCGGCATTTCTTCCTCATCGATCAGCACCGGCATTTCGGCGCCGGTGACCGCGATCACGGCATCCTCGGTAAATTCAAGCGCCGGGCCCATGAACACGGCTTCCAGACCCGCCGCCCCCTCGTCATTGCCGACGAGATGATTGCCGGCGATCAGCGCCAGGCGATCCATGGCGCCGCCTTCGGGAATGCCGAGGTGATAGTAGCCGGGACGGCCGAGATCCTGAACGGTGGTGGCAAGACCGGGATGGAGAACCTTAATGGTCATTGAGAATGCCCTCCAGCTTGGCATTGTAGCCGTCAATGTCCTTGTTGAATTCGTTGAGGTCGAAGGAGACCTCTCGGATCGGCGGGGCGAAGGTGCCCTCTTCCACCGCCTTCACCTCGGCGTCATAGGTCTCGCGGTCGATCGGCTTGAACTTGACGATGTCGCCCGGCTTGAAGAACACCATGAAGTCCTTCAAATAGCTGGTCGTCTGGGTCGGGTCGTAGATCGGCATCGGCGTGATGCCGAACATCTGGTAGCCGCCAGCCCCGCGCACGGAATAGATGCAGGAGAAGCAGCCGCCATAGCCGACAGTCAGCTTCGGCGTGTCGGTACGGGGGCGCAGATATTTCGGCACCTCGATCTGACGCTGGCGCTCGACCATCTGGTACATGAACGGCAGGCCCGAAACGAAGCCGACCATGGTGACGATCCACGGCGCGCCGGAATGGGCGTCGATGAAATCGGCGACGGATTTGTAGTCGTTGATCCGTGCGGCATATTCGAGATCGGTGCTTTCCGGATCCTGATGGCGCTCACGGAAACGCATCAGCGTTTCATGCGTCCACGGGTCGTTGTAATAGACCGGAATTTCGATGATCCGTGTCTTGATCACCGGCTCCGACTTCTGGTCGGCAAGCTCGATCGCCTGGACTTCCTTCAGCATGTCATCCGGATGGATGATGTCCGGGTCGAACTTGATCTGGAAGGACGCATTGGCCGGGCAGATCTCTGTGACGCCCCTGATCTTCGCGTCGCGGACCCTGTTGGTGATTGACAGCGTATGGAAAAACGCCTCCAGCGACATTTCCTCGCTGCATTCGACAAAGAGGTGTTCGTCACCTCCGAAGGAATAGCGCAGCTTCATGACGAGGCCTCCTCATGGACTTTGGCCGGGGTTTGAGGGTTGAAGTGCGTTTCGAGCCAAGGCTCGAGAAAGCGGGTGTGGAAAGCGCCCTCGGCAACGGCTTCATCGCGGCAAAGGGCAAGGTGAAGCGGAATGGTGGTCGCAAGCCCTTCGATGTGAAGTCCGGACAGCGCCGCCTCCAGCTTTTTGAGGCAGGCCGCGCGGCTTTCGGCATGCACGATCAGCTTGCCGAGCAGCGAATCGTAGAAGGGCGGCACCGTGTAGCCTTCGTAGAGGAAGGTATCGAAGCGGATGCCCTCGCCCTCCGGCACGACGAGCTTCGCCACCGTGCCGGGTCCGGGCATGAACCCCTTTGCCGGGTCTTCGGCATTGATGCGGCACTCGATGGCGTGGCCGGAAAGGGCGATATCATCCTGCGTGACCGAGAGCTTTTCGCCGCCGGCAACGCGGATCATCTCCTGCACGAGATCGATGCCGGTGACCATTTCCGTGACCGGATGTTCGACCTGGATGCGGGTGTTGACCTCGATGAAGTAGAATTCACCGGCGTCCTCGTCGTAGAGGTATTCCACCGTGCCGGCGCCCTTGTAGCCGACCGATTTCGCAAGCGCGACAGCGCTTTCACACAGCGCCGTGCGCACATCTGCCGGCAGGCGGCAGGAGGGCGCTTCCTCCCAGACCTTCTGGCGGCGGCGCTGCAGCGAGCATTCGCGCTCATAGCAATGGACGGCGTTTTCGCCATCGCCGAGGATCTGCACCTCGACATGGCGCGCCTTGGTGATGACCTTTTCGATATAGAGACCGCCATCGCCGAAGGCCGCCTTGGCTTCCGCCGCGGCCAGCGGGAACTGGCGCTCGAAATCCTCCATCGTGTCGACGATACGGATGCCGCGCCCGCCGCCGCCGGCGGCGGCCTTGATCATGGCCGGAAATCCCGTTTCAGCGATGATGTCGCGGGCCACGGCCATGTCCTCGATGCGGCCGTCGGAGCCCGGCACGGTTGGAACACCGGCCTTTGCGGCAACGCTGCGGGCTGCAACCTTGTCGCCCAAGAGGCTGATCGCATCGGCAGACGGGCCGATGAAGATCATCCCGGCGTCGGTGACGGCGCGGGCAAATCCGGCATTTTCGGAGAGAAAGCCATAGCCCGGATGGACGGCATCCACACCGGCGCTCTTCGCCGCCTCGATGATCCTCTCAATATTCAGATAGGATTTGGCGGCAGATGGCGGACCGATATTCACGGCTTCATCGGCGAGCTTCACGGCCAGCATGTCGGCATCGGCGGCGGAATGAACCTGCACCGTCCTGATGCCGAGGGCCTTTGCCGCGCGAATGATGCGCACGGCAATTTCCCCGCGATTGGCGATGAGGATCGAGCGAATGGTCATGCCTCGACCTCTGCCAGCACCTGACCGGCCATGACGGGTTCGGCGTCATCGACGAGGAAGGTGATGCTGGAGCCGGAAACGCCGGCCGGGATCTCGTGAAACGTCTTCATCACCTCGATCAGCCCGATCGTCTCCTTCTCGGTGACGCTGGCGCCGTCTTCCTTGAAGGGAGCCGCGTCGGGAGAGGGCTTGCGGTAGAAAGTGCCCGGCAGAGGCGACTTGATTTCGAGCTTGCTCATGCTGTTCTCCGGATTTTTTCATTTATGATTTCTGAGACGGGGGAAATGCGGATGCCGGCGGCGATCAGCGCCTCGCGCAGCGCCTTAGCGATGGCAAGCGCGCCGGGCGTATCGGAATGAAAACAGATCGATTCAAAGGGAATGTCGACATCGCGGCCCGTCACCGCCGTCACCTTGCCCTGCTTGCAGGCGCGCACCGCACGGGCTGCAAGCGTCTCGGGATCGAGATGACCGACGGAACGGGTGAAGACGATCTGCCCGTCCTCGCCGTATTCGCGATCGGCGAAGAATTCGCGGATCACCGGCAGGCCCGCCTCGACGGCGATCTCCTCGGTCACCGATCCACTCATGCAGAAAATGCTGACATTGGGGGCGGCGGTACGCATGTAGTCGACGAACAGATGCGAAAGCTCGGCATTGACCGCCATTTCCATGTAGAGCGCGCCATGCGGTTTCACATGCTGGAGAATGCCGCCATGACGGCGGGTGAATTCGCGTAGCGCACCGACCTGATAGATGATGTCGTTGACCAGTTCCTTCGCCGTGCCGTCGATCTTGCGGCGGCCAAAGCCCTGCAGGTCGTTATAGCCGGGATGCGCGCCGACACCGATGCCGTGTTCGACGGCCATGCGCACCGTCTGATCCATCAGGTTCGGATCACTGGCGTGAAAGCCAGTGGCGATATTGGCGGAGGTGATGAACTCCATCAGCTTCGCGTCATCGGTATCCCCGATCTGCCAGCGACCGTAGGACTCGCCCATATCGCAATTGATGTCGACAACCTCGCGCTGCAAAATCGCACTCCCTGATTTTCCAGAGGCCGGCTTCCCGTGGGCGATCATGCCCTGATTTTGTGCGCCGTCCTCAAATGCCTATCAATTCGTCAAAAACAAGCTAGAACGGAAAAATGTCTTTGAAAAATTCTATTTCTTGTTTTGTATTATCTGAAAAAACGAATGACTTTACCCTGATCATGATCGTCGCTTCGCCTGCTAAACCGATAAAATTCGGAATTTTGAGCGGAACGAGAAGACAATTCGTGAAAGCCGGGCTTGGCTATCCAAAAAACTGAAGAAACATATTCTGAAAATCAGAAGGGAACAGCGCAATGGCACTCAATCTCAGACAGCTCCGCTATTTCGTGGCCACGGCGGAACTGGGTCAGGTCTCGCAATCCGCCGTGCATCTTTCGATATCGCAATCGGCGATCACCACGGCGATCAAGGAGCTTGAACAGACCGTCGGCGCCACACTCTTCGATCGTACCGCCCATGGCATGAGCCTGACCGACGCGGGACGGCAGTTCCTTTCCCACGCCTACGAAATCCTGCAGAAGGTCGAGGAAGCGACGCAGCTTACCAGCTATACCGACGCCCTGTCCGGCATGCTGACGGTTGCCACCAGCTATACCGTCATCGGCTATTTCCTGCCGCTGCATATCGAAAGGCTGCGGCGACGCTTTCCGGGCCTCGATATCAAGCTGTTCGAGTTGAACCGCGAGTCGATCGAGGAAGGCCTGCTCACCAACCGCTATGATATCGCGGTTCTTCTGACGTCGAATATTCTCAACACCGAACTGACCACGGAAAAACTCCTGAGCTCCGAACGGCGTCTTTGGGTTCCTGCGCGCCATCCGCTTTTGAGTGCGGAATCGGTCGGGCTGATGGAAACGTCTGAAGAAAGCTACATCATGCTGACGGTCGACGAGGCCTCGCACAGTTCGCTGAAATACTGGAGCAGGACGGCGTTTCAGCCGAAGATCACGCTGCGCACCTCGTCCATCGAGGCCGTGCGCTCGCTGGTGGCCAATGGCCAGGGCGTGGCGATCCTCTCCGACATGGTGCATCGCCCCTGGTCGCTTGAGGGCCGGCGCATCGAGACGATCAATCTGCGCGATCCGATCCCCTCCATGGATGTCGGCCTTGCCTGGCGCAGGAATGCCGAGTTCACGCCGGCCATGGCCGCCTTTCGCTCCTATTTCCGGCAGGCCTTCCATATTCCGAATTAACAACCACGCTCAAAAGGTCGGCGGCGTGCTGGCGGAGACGATGACGCAGTCCTGTGGCCCCACCTGACGAAAACGATGCGGCTCGCGGCTATCGAAATAATAGGCGTCGCCGGGGCCCAGGATCTTGCGCTGATCGCCAACGGTGATCTCAACCCGTCCTGAAATCACGATCCCGCCCTCTTCGCCTTCGTGGCGATACATCACCCGGCCCGTATCGGCGCCCGGTCTGTAGGTCTCCTTCAGGATCATCATGGCGCGGCCGATGGAATTGCCCACCTGCTTCAGCGACAGCCGCTCCTTGCCGATCTCCGTCAGTTCCTCGGCGGCATAGAACACCTGCTTCTCGGCTTCCGGCGTGAAGGCGAAGAACTCCGAAAGTCCGATCGGAATGCCCTCGAGAATCCGTTTCAGCGAACCGACAGAAGGGTTGAGCCTGCCGGATTCGATCAGCGAGATCGTCGAGCTCGATACATTCGCGTTCTTCGCCAGCGCCCGCTGCGAAAGCTTGGCCCGTTCGCGCACGGCTCTTAACGTCCGTCCAAGCTCGATATCGTCATGCGATGCGCTGAGCATGCTTCAAATCCTCATCATTTCCGTCTCAGTATCAATTAAATCAATATCTTCTGCTTATCAAGAAACAGACTTTTTTGCCGATCGAAAGCCACATACGCTTCTTCCCACAAGGACGGCGGCAGGAACCGCCGGAAGAACAGGAGCAGCTTATGTTGAATTCGGACATCGCCACACGGCGGGACAAGGCAATCTCGCGCGGCGTCGGCATGCAAACGCAGATTTATGTGGACCGGGCAAAGAATGCGGAGGTCTTCGACGTCGAGGGCCGGCGCTATATCGACTTTGCCGCCGGCATCGCCGTGGTCAATACCGGCCATTGCCACCCGAAGGTCATGGCGGCGGTGGAAGATCAGTTGAAGCACTTCACCCATACCTGCCATCAGGTGCTCCCCTACGAGCACTATATCCGTCTTGCCGAACGGCTGAATGCCGCCGTGCCGGGCGATTTCGACAAGAAGACCGTGTTCGTCACCACCGGCGCCGAGGCGGTTGAAAATGCGGTCAAGGTCGCGCGTGCCGCCACAGGCCGCTCCGCCGTCATCGCTTTCAATGGCGGCTTTCACGGCCGCACCTTCATGACCCTGTCGCTGACCGGCAAGGTCGCGCCCTACAAGACCGGCTTCGGGCCGATGATGCCGGATGTCTACCACATCCCCTATCCTGCCGAACTGCATGAGACGTCGGCCGAAGACAGTCAGAAGGCGCTGAAGAGCCTGTTCAAGACTGATCTCGACCCCTCCCGTGTCGCCGCCATCATCATCGAGCCGGTACAGGGCGAAGGCGGCTTCTATCCGGCACCCGCCGAACTGATGCGCGCCATCCGCGCCCTCTGCGACGCGCACGGCATCGTCATGATCGCCGATGAGGTACAGACCGGCATCGGCCGCACCGGCAAGCTCTTCGCCATGGAAGCCTATGATGTCGCCGCCGACCTGACGACGATCGCCAAGGGGATCGGCGGCGGCCTGCCGCTTGCCGCCGTCACGGGACGGGCGACGATGATGGATGCGGCCGGCCCCGGCGGGCTTGGCGGTACCTATGGCGGCAACCCGCTGTCGATTGCCGCCGCCAACGCCGTGCTCGATGTGATCGCGGAAGAAGACCTCCTGAACCGCGCCAACAGGCTCGGCTCCTACCTCAAGCAGCGGCTTGAGGCGATCCGCGCGACGACGCCGGAGATCGCCGAGATCCGGGGACCGGGCTTCATGGTCGCTGCCGAGTTCATGACGGAAGACGGCGCGCCGAACCCGGAAATGACCAATGCGGTGCGGCTGGAAGCCCAGAGCCGCGGCCTCATCCTGCTGACCTGCGGCGTCTACGGCAATGTCATCCGCTTCCTCGCCCCGCTGACGATCGAGGACGAGGTGCTGGCGGAAGGCATCGACATTCTCGAGGCATCGATTGCCGCCGTGAAGGAGAAGCAGGCATGAAGCTGAAAGACCCGTCCCTTCTCGAGCACCGCGCTTATGTCAACGGCGCCTGGATCGAAGGCGACAGAACCTTCGACGTCTTCAATCCGGCCTCTGGCGACAAGATCGTCGCCGTCACCGATCTTTCCGTCGATGATATCCGCGCCGCAATCGACGCCGCCCATGCCGCAAAACCCGCATGGGCGGCACTGACTGGCAAGGAACGTGCGGCCTATCTACGCCGATGGTACGACCTGATGGTCGAGAACGCCGACGATCTGGCGACCATCCTGACGGCAGAGATGGGCAAGCCCTTACCGGAAGCGCGCGGTGAAATTCTCTATGGCGCAAGCTTCATCGAATGGTTCGCCGAAGAGGCCAAGCGCGTCTATGGCGATACGATTCCTGGCCACCAGCGCGACAAGCGCATCATCGTGATGAAGCAGCCGGTCGGCGTCGTCGGCGCGATCACGCCGTGGAACTTTCCCAATGCGATGATCGCCCGCAAGGTCGCCCCTGCCCTTGCCGCCGGCTGCACCTTCGTCGCCCGCCCCGCCGAACTCACACCGCTCTCGGCCCTTGCCATGGCGGTGCTCGCCGAGCGCGCCGGCATCCCCGCCGGCGTCTTCAACGTCATCCCCTGCGCCGATGCCGCAGCATCAGGCGCAGAACTCTGCGCCAATGAGAAGATCGCCAAGATCACCTTCACCGGCTCGACCCGCGTCGGCCGCATCCTGATGCGGCAATGCGCCGACACGATCAAGAAGATGTCGCTGGAGCTTGGCGGCAACGCCCCGTTCATCGTCTTCGACGACGCCGATCTCGATGCCGCCGTCGAGGGCGCGATGATCGCCAAATACCGCAATAACGGCCAGACCTGCGTCTGCGCCAACCGCATCTATGTCCAGTCCGGCGTCTATGACGCCTTTGCCGAGAAGCTGAAGGCAAAGGTGCTTGCCCTGAAGGTCGGCGACGGGTTCGAGGACGGCGTCAGTGTCGGCCCGCTGATCAGCACGCAGGCTCTGGCCAAGGTCGAGGATCATATCGCCGACGCCGTCACCAAGGGTGCAAAGGTCGTTGCCGGCGGCAACCGCTCAAATCTTGGCGCAACCTTCTTCGAGCCGACCGTCATGACCGGCGTGACGCAGACGATGAAGGTCGCGCATGAGGAAACTTTCGGACCCGTGGCACCACTCATTCGCTTCGAGAGCGAGGACGAGGTCGTCGCCATGGCCAATGACAGCGAGTTCGGGCTCGCCGGCTATTTCTACGCTCGCGACCTCGCCCGCGTCTTCCGCGTGGCCGAAGCGCTTGAAACCGGCATGGTCGGCGTCAATACCGGCCTGATCTCCACCGAAGTTGCCCCCTTCGGCGGCGTGAAGCAGTCCGGCCTTGGCCGCGAAGGATCGAAATACGGGATCGAAGACTATCTGGAGATCAAATATCTCTGCCTCGGCGGGATTGGCTGATCCGGCAAGGCGGCGTCCGAAACCCGTTGGAAGCGCTCATCCCGGGTGAGATACCCCGCGAAAACTGCGCAGAGCCTTTCCTGTGCCGGATGGATGCCCTGAGAAGGGTGCTGCGTGTGGTCGCTCAGCGGTCCGTCAGCAACACAGGCTACCCAACAGCCTGTGCAGGTCGTTTCGTGCAACAACCACGCTCTGCCCTTCGAAAAGACCGTCTGCGCCCATCCCAGTCCCCAGTCGCGACTGATCTACGACATGATGCTTACTGCCGCCTCCCGGGGCAGTTCCTCAGTGAGACGAAGCTCCGTTTCCGGATCGAAGAAATGCACCGCATCCGTGGCGAAGGAGAGCTTGATCGTATCGCCCGGATTGTGATCGACACGCTCGCGAAAAACGCAAACCAGTTCCTTTCCGTCGAGCCCGGCGTTCAGATGCGTTTCCGAACCGGTCGGCTCGATCAGTTCGACTTCCGCGCTGACATCATCAGCGCCGCCGATCGCGATATCCTCTGGCCTAATCCCGAGGACGACCTTGCGGCCGTTCCAGCCTGCAGGCGCCCGGCTCAGCGGGATCTGCAAGCCGGAGGGCAGACGCAGCGCCGGACCACCCTCCGTAGCGATCGTACCTTCGATGAAATTCATCGCCGGCGAGCCCAGAAACCCCGCCACGAACATATTGCGCGGATTGTCATAAAGCTCCAGCGGCGCGCCGACCTGTTCGATATAGCCGCCCTGCAGCACCACGATCTTGTCGGCCATCGTCATCGCCTCGATCTGGTCGTGCGTCACGTAGACGATGGTGGAACCCAGACGCTGGTGCAGCGCCTTGATTTCCGAGCGCATCTGCACCCTCAGCTTGGCATCGAGGTTGGAAAGCGGCTCGTCGAACAAAAAGACCTTCGGGTCCCGCACGATCGCGCGACCCATGGCGACGCGCTGACGCTGGCCGCCGGAAAGCTGAGCCGGCTTGCGCGCGAGCAGAGGTTCCAGCCCGAGAATGGCAGCCGCCTCGCCGACCTTGGTCCTGATCTCGTCCTTGTTCGCACCCTGCAGCTCCAGCGAGAACCCCATGTTCTGGGCCACTGTCATCTGTGGATAGAGGGCGTAGTTCTGGAACACCATGGCAATGTCGCGGGCCTTGGGCTGGAGATTGTTGACCACCCTGCCCTCGATCGCGATCTCGCCGCCGGTAATCGTTTCCAGTCCGGCGATCATCCGCAAAAGCGTGGATTTGCCGCAACCGGACGGCCCGACGAGAATGACGAATTCGCCATGGGCTATATCAACGGACACCCCGTGGATGACATCGACGGCGCCGTAGGACTTCCGGACGTCCCTGATTTCAACTGAAGCCATGTCGTACGCTCCCTGTTAGGCGGATTTTCTGCCGCGCGGCCTGACGCGGACGGCGAGATAGGGTTTTCCGGGCAGTTCCACGCCAAAGGCGGCATCGGCCACCCCGCCGCGCACCACTGATCCGTGACGGGTCGGGTGCGGCACCGGCGCAGGCACTTTTTTGGCCGGCGTGACAGTCATGTTCCATGTGTCGATAATGTCGATTTCATAGTCGCCGTCTTCTTGCGGGAAACCCGAAGACCAGATGACGGGCTGATGCTCGCCGAAATAGACATAGGTGACATTCTCATCGCCGGCGCCGGACACGCGGTTCCACGGGAAACCGAACGGCGTTGCGCCGAGCGGCGTAAGGCCGGTGGTGACATCCTCCTTGATGAGGTCGAGCAGAAAGCCGATCCGCTTGTAGCTCTCGCCATGAAGAACGCCTCCCTTCGCCCACCACAGGCGATCATCGGGCTGCACATAGGTTTCGCCATGGCCGGCATAGCCGCCGCGCATGACGGTGATCCAGAACCGGTGCACCAGTTCTTCCGCCGTGATGCTGCCCCAGCTCTGGACCAGGTTGCCTTCATACTCCGGCTCGTCATTGACCACCGGCTTGCCGAAATCGTCACGCCACTCGACCGTGCGTTTCACGTCCCAATTCTGGATGCAGACATGATCGACCCACGGCTTGCGGTGGTCGTAATTGGCGTCCGGATCGCCGTTGTGGATCGACTTCGGATGACGGTAGGGGTCGTTCTCCTCGATGATATGGAAGAACCGGTCCCACCGTTGCATCGGTTTGACGTCGATGAGGAAGTCGTACTCGTTGGCAAGCGACCACCAGACATTGTGATGGGCCGCGAGCCGGGCGACGAGATATTTCAGGTAACGGAAGTCCTGGGCCTCGCTCATCATGCAATAGCCCCAACGGTCATAGGGGTGGAAGATGATGATATCGGCCTGGATGCCCATGTCGCCGAGCGCCTTCACCTGATTTTCGAAATGCCGGAAGGCCTCGAAGTTGGGGCGGTCGCAATCCTGGCCCTCGCCGTTTGCTTTCGGCAGGTAGACATCGTGGAGCGGCTCGTTGTGGTTATAGGGATAGTCTTTCGGAAAGACGCACATGCGCATCTTGTTGAACTTCGTCTGCCTGAGTGTCTCAAGCGTCTTTTCCTGCTCGTCCAGCGGTTGATGTGTCCAGGCATAGCAGGTGGTGCCGAGCGGGAAATACGGCGTGCCGTCTTCGTGAGCGAAGTGGTAGCGATGGGCAACCCGCACGGGGCCATGATTGCCCGCATCCGCCGGTCCGACGGAGAAATCTCCCGTCTTGCCGTCAAGTGCTCCATCCGAAGAGACGGTTTCGAACCGCCACGCGCCTTCATTGTCCGGCATGAAACGGACCTTGTAGGTTCCATCGCCATCGTAGAAGCCCGGCACGGTCACCACGCGGTTTCCCTGGCTGAAGCGGCCGGACAGCTCGACATCGAGATAGGGATTGCCCGTTTCGGTGCCTTTCAGGCTGACTTCGAATACGGACCATTTCGATACGGTGGATGGAAACTGCATGGTACTCCTCAATTCTTTCCCGGAGCCTTTTCCGCTTCTTGTCTGAACCGCGAAAAGGCTCGTTCTTCTTGTTTCACGCAATTCCGGACGGTGAAGCGGTTTCCGCTTCGCGTGGAATTGCTATCATGCGCGCCGGCGAAGCCTCACCCCTTCACCGCACCGGATGTCAGCCCGGAGACGAAATAGCGCTGGAAAATCAGATAGACGATGGTGGCCGGCAGCACCGTCATGACGATGGCCGCGTTGAGCTGGCCGTAATCGCTGGAAAACTGCCCCTGGAAGCTCATCAGACCGAGTGGCAGGGTCCACATGCCCTGATCCTGCAGAAGGACAAGCGCCATGGCGAACTCGTTCCAGGTGTTGACGAAATCGAGAATGAACAGCGCCGACAAGGCCGGGATCGAGATCGGCAGGAAGATGCGCCGGAAAATGGTGAAATGCGACGCGCCGTCAATGCGCGCGGCCTCGCTCAACTCCTTCGGCACGGACTTGAAGAAGCCATGCAGGATGAAGACCTGATAGGGCACGCCGAAAGCGATATAGGGCAGGATGACGCCGACATAGGTATCGATCAGGCCCAGCCGGTTCACCAGCGTGAACAGCGGCGCCAGCATCACCTGAAACGGGATCATGGTGCCGAACAGCACGATCATCAGCAGCAGTTTGTTGAAGCCGACTTCGATCCGCGAGATGGCATAGGCCGCCATCGCCGAGAAGAAGATACCGAGCGGCACCTTGATGACCGAAATGATGACGCTGTTGAAGAAGGTCGTCGCGAAATTGCCCCGGCCCCAGGCATTCGCATAGTTCGAGATCTCGAGAGAAGAGGGAAAGCTGAACGCCCCCGTCATCATCACGTCCTTCGATGTCTTCAGGGACGTGAACAGGATGAAGATGAAGGGCGCTACCCAGATCGCGGCGACGGCGACCAGACAGATCCACAAGGCGATCAGAACCGGGTCACGGGAAGGCTTCAGCATGGTGGCCTTTGCCTCTTCCTTTTCGCGACCGACAGCAATCGTTTCGGCGGTCATTGGTGGGCCTCCTCGCGTTTGCGCGACCAGTTCATGTAGGGCACGACGATGGCGAGCGTAATCACCAGAAGCACGACCGAAATGGCGCCGCCCCGTCCGAAGTCGAAGATCTGCATCGCCTGGGTGAAGGCCCATAGCGCCAGCATCTGTGTGGATTGGGCCGGACCGCCGCCGGTCATGCCGTAGATGATGTCGAACGCCTTGAGCGAGTTGATCAGCGAGAGGACGAGCACGATCGTCATGGTCGCCTGAAGCGCCGGCAGCGTGACATAACGGAAAACCTGCCAGCGGCTGGCACCATCAATCAGGGCAGCCTCGACAAGCGATTTCGAGACACCCTGCAGACCGGCGAGAAACAGAACCATGGAAAAGCCCACGGACTGCCAGACATAGGCGACGAAAACCGAATAGAGCGCGATGTCGCGGTCACCCAGCCAATCCTGGATCAGCCCGTCAAGGCCCCACGCGGTGAGAAGCTGATTGAACAGGCCGAAGAACGGGTCGTACATCCAGCGCCACATGGTGGCGACGGCAATCGGCGCGATGATGACAGGAAGGTAATAGAGCGCACGCAGGCTTCCGCGCGCGAAAATCTTCTGGTTCAGGCCAAGGGCCAGCAGCAATCCGATCATCGGCGGAAAGATCACGGACAGGACGGTCCAGATCACGGTGTTGCGGAAGGCAACCCAGAACACCGGGTCGCGCGTGAAGATATGCTTGTAATTGGCAAGCCCGACCCATTCGCGGTTCGGGTCAAGCCCGTTCCAGCGCTGGAAGCTCAGGATGATCACATCGATCATCGGATAGATCGCGAAAACCGCGTAGATGATCAGGGCAGGCCCCAGCAGGACAAAGGCCTGATAACGGTGATCGTGCAGCGTGTGCTTCAGATTCATGATTCCACATCCTCGGAATGGTCACCGGCCGGGCGGGCCACCGGCATGGACCGATGGCGGCCGGGCCCAAGAGGGTCCGGCCAGCCTTCGCAAACGGCAGGAGGACGTCAGCCGCGATTGTCGATGAAGGTCTGCATTTCTCCGGCGGCCTCGGCCGGCGCGAGATTGCCGGACGCCACATCGTTGATGACACGGAAATATTCGGTGGTGACATCCAGCGGGAAGGCCTGGTCACCATTCACGAAAGTGCCCTTGGCATTGGCAAAGATCTCATACCACTCGTTTTCAAGCGGCAGGGCGTTCTCGTCGAGATCGACATTCGTGTTCACCGAGATCGCGCCGAACGTTCCCTTGATCTTGTCCTGGTATTCGTCAGAGGTGAAATATTCGAAGAATTCGGCAGCCAGGTCCGGATCATCGGCCTTGGTCGAGATGTAGAAATACTCGGCAAAGCCATAGAGCCGCTCGGTGCCTGTGGGGAACGGAAAGACCCCGAACTCGTTGACATCGGTGACCTCGTTCAGCTGATTTACCAGCCAGTCGCCTTCAAGCATCATGGCCGCGCGTCCGGCGACATAAAGGTTGAAGGACTGCGCCTGGTCGATCCCCATGAACGGCGACAGGATATAGTTCTCAGCCCACATCTGCATTTCCGCGAAGGCGTCTGTCGCACAGGCCGTTTCCGTCCAGTTGAGCTCCATCGCCATCAGTGCGTCATGGGTCTCGGCACCGCATTCGGTTTCGAGAAGATTGTCCATCAGGCGCATCAGATGCCAGTTGACCGTTCCGCCGAAGGTGAAGGCCGGGATGCCCGCATCCGCCAGCTTGCCGGCGGCCGCCACGAGTTCGTCATAGGTCTGCGGCTCGCTTTCGATGCCCGCTTCCTCGAAAAGCGCCTTGTTGTAATAGATCGCCTCGCCGGAGAAACGGAAAGGAATACCATGCATGCCCTCGCCAAACTGGCCGGCAAAGGCAACGGAGGGAGCCGAGAGGCGGTCGGCCCAGCCGTATTCATCGTAATATTTCGAAATGTCGGCACTCAAACCAGCAGCAACATATTCGCCGCCCAGGCCGAGGCCCGCCCAGCTCATATAGATGTCGGGGCCGGTGGATGCGCCTGCGGCAACGCGAAGCGCCGTCTTGTGCTCGTCGATGCCGCGCTGAACGATCTCGACATCGACACCCGGATGGCTCTCCTCAAAGCCGGTCGCGGCGTCCTTCAGAGCCTGCACCTGCGCATTCGATGTATAGGCAATGGTCCAGATGGTGAGCTTCTGCTCCTGCGCCTGTGCAGCGGCAGCTCCCATACCCGCCAGGGCCACGCCGGCCATAAGCGCCTTACGCATAGTCAGTTTCGCCATGTTCTCCTCCCAGGGCTTCACTACTTTCGATTAATGACGATTATCATGGCGAACTTTCGATAAGTGTCAATATTTTTTTGTTTACCTCCAATTTCTTTTGTTTTTTTGGCGATCGCGACGGATCCCGCAGACCAAATGTCGAGATAGCGGGAAAGCACGCCCGGTCAGGGACGTGCAGCAAGAAGGGATTCGGCAACAACAGCGTCAGGCGATGATGATTTCGATGCCGTGGCGCTCGAGCGCCTGGGCATCCTTGTCGCTGATACCCGCATCCGTCACGAAGGAATGAATCATGTCGAGTGCACCAAGGCGCGTGAAAGACGCTCGGTTGATCTTGGAAGAATCGGCAACGAGGTAAACATGCGAGGCCGCACGGATCATGGCCTCTTTCAGCTGCAGGTCTGCGAAGCTCGGATAGGTCAGTCCCGCCTCGATCCCGACGCCGGCGGTCGCCAGGAACAGCTTGTTGGCGAATATGTCTCGGAAATATTCGACCGATTTGTCGCCGCTCAGCGACAGGGTCGGCGCCTTGAACTGGCCGCCCGGCATATGCACGGTGAAACCCGGCACGCTACCCAGCATGAGCGCAATGTTGAGCGCATTGGTAATAACCGTCAAGTTCTTGTGATTTATGAGATTTTGAGCCGTCGCGGTCGTCGTTGACCCGGCATCCAGAATAAGCGTCTCGCCATCCGACACAAGCCCGGCGGCGACCCGGCCGATCGCTGCCTTTTCGGTCATGTGGTCATGGTGTTGCAGCGAAAGCGTCTGAACCTGCTGCGGCATTGTCTTGAGGTAAGCACCGCCATGCTCCCTGACGATATGCCCCTCATTCTCCAGCCGCTCCAGATCCTGGCGTATGGTCGCCTCCGAGACTTCGAAGGCGACGGACAGATCGCGGACCCTGGCACTCCCCTCTTCTTTCAGCCATTCCATGATCTTCAGCCGTCGCGGCTCGGCCAGCAGAGCCTTCCTGTCGCCACTTGCAACTTCAGCAGCCGAAGACCTTCTGGCGCTACTTCTTGCCATTTCCCTATCCCTTTCAGTCGACGATCGCGGACAACAGCCACCGTGTCTGCGGAACCCAAGCATCTGCGGCTACCTTCGCGATACGCCGAGCAGCCCCGCAACTCAATCCATACCTTAGAAGCGCAGAAGCATCAAAGAAAAACAGAAATTCTAGATTGACAAAGTGATTAAAAACACAAATATTCGAGAAAATTCGAAAATCAATAATGATTGCCGCATCGCCGGGAGGAGGCTCAGTGCATCATTTCCAGAAGAAGATCACATTCGGAATCGTGGTCGGCAGCCGCCAGTTCTTCAATGGCGCTCCGGCGGTGGAAAGCCGCAAACAGGTGATCGAACAGCTCTCACGGCTTGATATCGACCATCGCATTCTCCCGTTCGACGCAACGGAAAACGGCGCCGTGCAATCGCGCGAGGATGCCGCCTTGTGCGCGCGCTTTTTCAAGGAACATCGCGACGACATCGACGGCATCGTGGTTCTGCTGCCGAATTTCGGCGATGAAATCGCCATCGCAGAAACCCTTGCAGGCGCCGGGCTGAATGTCCCGGTTCTGTTGCAGGCCTCCAATGACGAGGTCGACAAGGTCGATGTCCATTCCCGCCGTGACGCTTTCTGCGGCAAGATCTCGGTTTCCAACAATTTTTATCAGTACGGCATCGATTTCACCGACACGACCACCCATACCTCCGATGTCGACGGTGATGAATTTGGCGCGGACCTCGAACGTTTTGCCCGCGTCTGTCGCACCGTACGCGGGCTTAAGAACGCGCGTATAGGCTCCATCGGCGCCCGCACCGGCTCGTTCCAGACGATGCGCTATTCGGAGAAGCTGCTGCAGAAAAGCGGCATCACGGTCGTCACCGTCGACCTGTCCGAGCTGATCGACCGAGCCGGAAAGCTCGCCGACAGCGACAGCGAGGTCGCAGCCAAGGTCGAAGCGATTACCCAGTACGGCCACATCCCCGCGCATATCGGTCGCGAGAAGCTGGTGCGCCAGGCCAAATGGGGCGTCACCGTCGATCGCTGGATCGCGGAAAACGAATGCGATGCCAGCGCCATTCAGTGCTGGCGCTCGCTGCAGGACAATTTCGGCTGCGCGACATGCGTATCCATGTCGATGCTGAGCGAAAAACTGATGCCAAGCGCCTGCGAGGTTGATGTGATGGGGGCAATCTCGATGTACGCCCTGTCGCTGGCCTCGGGCGCACCGGCCGCCATTCTCGACTGGAACAACAACTATGCCCGCGAGGCGGACAAATGCGTCTGTACGCATTGCGGCAATTTTCCGAGAAGCTTCATCGGCGCGGAGCCGGAGATCTCCGAGCTCGATGTTCTGGGCACCGTGATCGGCAAGGAAAAGTGCTTCGGCGCGGTCAAGGGCAAGGTGAAGGCCGGTCCGATGACCTATTTCCGCCTGTCCTCCGACGATACCGCCGGGACGCTCAAGGCCTATGCCGGCGAAGGCGACTTTACCGACGACCCCTTCCCCATGGATGGCGGCATCGCGGTGACCTCCGTGAAGAAGCTGCGTGCGCTCATGGGCTTCATCGTCCGCAACGGCTTCGAGCACCACGTCGCCATGGTCCGCGGCCATCACGGCGACGTCGTCGAGGAAGCCATCACCCGTTATCTGAAATGGCCGCTTTACCGCCACGGCGGCGAAAGCGAAGCGCTCTGTCCGCCGACCAACACGTTCACATGAGGCCAGACGAATGAGTACCGTTACCCTGCCCGCCGGCATCACAAGGGCCGGCCTGTCATCTGATCCGAAGGAGATCGTGACCTTTCTTCGAGAAAAGGCGACGCATATCCGCCGCAATGCCCTTTCGATGGCATTCGAGGCGCAACTCGGACATCCCGGCGGCGACATGTCCGTCACCGATATTCTGGCGACGCTGTTCTTCGGCGTGATGCGCTATGACCCTAAGGAACCCGATGCGCCGGAGCGCGACCGCTTCGTCATGAGCAAGGGCCACTGCACCGGCGCATTCTACGCGGCTCTGGCCGAGGCGGGTTATTTTCCGCACGCGGAACTGTCGACCTATATGGGGCCGCTCTCCCGGTTGAACGGCCACCCGAACCGCAATTACCTGCCCGGCGTCGAAACCAATACCGGCCCGCTCGGCCATGGCATGCCCGTCGCCGTCGGCATGGCGATCGCCGCCAGGCTGGATGGCTCCGACCGCCGTGTCTTCGTTGTCACGGGCGATGGCGAGCAGCAGGAGGGCAGCAACTGGGAAGCCGGCATGTTGGCCGGCCATCGCAGGCTCGACAACCTCACCCTGATCATCGACCGCAACCGGCTGCAACAGGGCGCCAGGGTGGAAGAGACCAACACGCTTGAACCGCTGGCCGACAAGTGGCGCGCCTTTGGCTGGGAAGTGCGCGAATGCGACGGGCATGATCATGCAGCCCTTCTTGAGCACCTCGCCGCCCCCTCGGCGGGAAAGCCCCGCTGCATCATTGCCCACACCATCAAGGGCAAGGGCGTTTCCTTCATGGAAGACGAGGTGCACTGGCACCACGGCGTCCTGAACAGGAACCAGTATGACCAGGCAATAGGAGAATTGAGCGATGAGCGCGCTGGCTGAGAAAGAGGAAAAGCTGTTTGACTGCCGCGTCGCGTTCGCCTCGACGCTGGAAGCGCTGGCCGAGGAGAACGCCTCCATCGTTTCAGTCGTCAACGACAGCGTCGGCTCGTCAAAGCTTGGCGGCTTCCAGAAGCGTTGGCCCGAGCGCCTGGTCAATGTCGGCATTGCAGAGCAGAACATGGTCGGCGTCGGCGCCGGTCTTGCCAATGGCGGCAGGGTTCCCTTCGTCAGCGCCGCCGGTTGCTTCCTGACGGCCCGCGCGCTCGAGCAGATCAAGGCCGATGTCTGCTACACCAACACCAACGTCAAGCTCGTCGGGCAGTCCTCGGGCATCGCCTATGGCGAACTGGGCCCGACCCATCATTCGATCGAAGATATGGCCTGGCTGCGCGCTTTGCCGAACCTCAGGATCATCGTCCCCTCGGATCCGTGGGAAACAGCGGAGGCGGTCAAACTTGCGGCAAGCCTTGAGGGCCCTTTCTATCTGCGGATCAGCCGCTTCCCGGTTCCCGAACTCGCAAGGCCCGAGGGCGCGAAATTCCGCCTGGGGGCCGCGGAGACGCTGAAACCAGGCCAGGACGCGGCGATCATTGCCAATGGCGTCATGGTGCACCGCGCCTTGCAGGCGGCCGAACGCCTTGTCGATGAGGGAATCGATGCCCGCGTGATCAACATGTCCTCCATCGCCCCGCTCGATATCGACGCCATCGTCTCCGCCGCCGAAACAGGCGCGATCGTCACCGTCGAGGAAGGCTCTGTCCGCGGTGGTCTTGGCGGAGCGGTGGCCGAGGTCATCGCCGAGCATCGACCGGCCCGGCTCAGGATCATGGGCTTCCCGGAATTCGCTCCGACAGGTTCCATCTCGTTCCTCTATTCGCATTTCAACCTGACGGCGGATGGCATTGCAGCCTCCGTTCGCGGCGTGCTTGAGGCGGGACACGGAAAATGACCGGGCATATCCTTTCAATTGATCAGGGCACGACCAACACGAAAGTGCTGCTGATCAATGAGGAGGGCACGATCACCGCAACCGGATCGGCTGGCCTTGAGGTCACCTATCCGCGATCCGGTTGGGCGGAAACCACCGGGGACGCCATCTGGAAAAGCGTGGAGACCGCCATCGCCGCTTGCCTTGATGCGGCCGGTGATGTCGCCATCGCCGCCATCGGAATCTCCAACCAGCGAGAATCCGTTCTCGTCTGGGACAGGAAAACCGGCAACCCCATCGGCCCCTGCATCATCTGGCAGTGCAGGCGTTCGGAGGAACGGCTTGCACCGCTGCGCACCGCTGAAAATGAGCGCCTTGTCCGAAATATCACCGGGCTCAGCCTCGACCCGCTGTTTCCGGCCGCCAAGATCGGCTGGTTGCTCGACAACGAACAAGGCGCGCGAAAGGCCGCCGCCGAAGGCCGGCTATGCGCAGGCACCGTCGACACCTACCTTCTCTACAGGCTGACAGGCGGCCAGAGCTTCAAGACCGACGCATCAAACGCATCGCGAACCCAGCTTTTCGATATCTCGGCCGGCAAATGGAGCCCGGAGCTTTGCAGTCTGTTCGATGTCCCGTCAGCTCTTCTCGCCGAAATCTGCGATAGCGACGACAATTTCGGCGAGACACAAGGGGGGCTGGTTCTGCCTGCCGCCATCCCCATCCGCGCCATGATTGGCGACAGCCACGCCGCACTTTTTGCCCACGGCGCGCGCCAGCCGGGCGTCATCAAGGCGACCTATGGCACCGGCACCTCGATGATGACGCTGACCGAGGCACCATTGCATTCCGAAAACGGTCTCTCCACAACGGTCGCCTGGCGACGCGGCGGAGAAACGCTCTATGCGCTTGAAGGCAACATTACCGTCTCCGGCCAGGCCGCAGCCTTTGCCAGCACCATGCTCGGGCTCGACGGTCCTGCTGAATTGTCCACGCTTGCTCAAACCGTCGGGGACGCGAACGGCGTAGCCTTCATTCCTGCGCTCGCGGGCCTTGGCGCGCCATATTGGGATGCGAGCGCACGAGGGACGATCTCCGGCCTGTCGCTCTCGACAAGACCCGCCCACATTGCCCTGGCGACGCTTGAAGCAATCGCCATGCAGGTCTGCGATGTCGCTGACGCCATGGCAGCGGATCTCGGTGTCGAGATCACCGGCTTGCTCGCCGACGGTGGCGCGGCGGCAAACGGATTTCTGATGCAGTTGCAGGCCGACCTTCTGGGTGCAGAAGTGAATGTCCCCTCGCTCAATGCATTGAGCGGCTATGGCGCCGGCCTTGTGGCCGGCATCGCAACCGGGCTTTTTGCGGACGAGGATGCCCGTGACCTCGCACACAAGGCCGCGCTCACATTCATGCCGGGGGAAGCCAGCCTTGACCGCCTGAGGCGACGCAAGCATTGGCGCAACGCCATCGAACAGGCCCGGTGCCCTTGTCGTTGAACAGTCCGGAAACACCGGGGTTTTCTGCAAAAGCCTTGCGCTCGATTGGGGCACAAGGACGGCATTGGCTGGCGCAAGCATCGCCGTCTATCATCCGATGCGCAAGCGATGGCATAAGTACCGGGCGCACCAGACCTGAGACCCTCCGTATTGAGAGCGGCCGCGACGGGTGACGACAGGGCGCTATTTTCCGATGCCGACGAGCCCCTGATCTCCCGAGCCGCCGAACTGCAAGGCCCGGAGAACCGGCCGGACGCTCAGTCGTGCCAACCAAGGCGCTGGGAGATCACGCGCGCCTGATAGACGACGATCTTGGCCAGATCCGGGATTTCGTTTTCGGGAATCTGCCAGGCCGGGCCGTTGACGCTGATGCCGGCGAATACGCGGCCGTTCTGATCGTGGATCGGAGCGCCGAGACATCGCAGTCCTGGCTGATGCTCCTCATTGTCCACGGCATAACCCTTCTCGCGAATTTCGGCCAGAGCCCTTCGCAGATCATCGGGATCGGTCATTGTCTGGTCGGTATAGCGCGACAGGCCCGCCGCAATCACCCGCTCGACGGCGTCTTCCGTCTGAAAAGCGAGGATCGCCTTGCCGATGCTCGTGCAATGCACCGGCGCGTTCTCGATCATGCCCGCTTTGGTATGGCTTTCGTTTCCGGCACCCACACGGTGGATGACAACGGCCTGCATCCCGTCGAAAACAGCCAGATGAACGGTCTGGCCGGTCATGTGCTGAAGAGATTCCATCATCGGCCGGGCTTCCCGGCGCACATCGAGATTGGCGAGCACGATATCGCCGAACTCGAACAGCCGGAGCCCCAGGCGATAGCTGTCACGCTCCCTGTCCTGATCCAGGAACCCGACCTCCCGCATGGAAGCCACCAGCCTGTGCGTGGTGCTCTTGGGAAACCCAGTCCGCTGGCATATCGTCGCAAGCGACAATGCACGGTCGTTGACCGAAAAGCACTCCAGGATGCGCACCACCTTCGACAGCGACTTCAACCCCTCGTCGCCTCTGGTTTTTCCCCGTGCTGTCTGATCGTCTTTCATTATTACCCCCAAAAACGTTCCATGAACCTGCTTGCCATAATAAGGAATTCAATCCTGCTATACGGAACATCTAAATCGTTTCAGACTCAAGGTAAGTTTTGAAACGAATTTATCGAGAGACACCATAACCGATCTTCACTGCACCGTAAATCCCGCTATTCGGAACGCTATTCTTTTTTTTGGGATTTCGGTTGACAGACTTAGTCTCCGGTGAGAGCATTATTTCGCGGTACAGCGTTCCGTTATGCGGTATTGTTACAGGGAGGTTTGATCTGACGTTCAACGTCACTGCGAAGCGGCGGGGCCGTTTCTGACCGCAAAGGGCAGCGGCTTTCCTGCCCGCGTCAAACAAAGAGGGATTCTGGACCGCAGGGCCTCGTCGGCTCTTTTCGGAACCCAAAAGGAAGATTGGGAGGAGAATTCAATGAATATTCTGAAGACGCTTCTGGCGACGACCGTGATCGTTGTCGGCGGTATTTCGGCAGCGTGCGCCGAATACCCGGAACGGCCGATCACGCTGATCGTGCCCTGGGGCGCGGGCGGCGGAACGGATGCCACCGGGCGGATCCTGGCTACGCTGATGGAAGAAGAGCTGGGCCAGCCGATCAATGTCGTCAACCGCACCGGAGGCGGCAGCGTCATCGGCCACAAGGCGATTGCCGATGCCGACCCCGATGGCTACACGCTCGGCATCATCACCACGGAACTCTCGATGTTCCACTGGCTCGGCACATCCGATCTGACCTATCAGGACTTCACGCCGATCGGCCTCTACAATGCCGATCCTTCGGCCGTGGTTGTCAGAGCCGATGGTCCGTTCGGAAGTATGGATCAGCTCACGGCGGCGATCGAAGAGGATGCCTCGAAAATCCGTGCCGGCGGCGCAAATCAGGGCGGCGTCAATCATCTCGCCTATGTCACACTGGTGAACGAGCTTGACGGCAACAGGGCCTTCTGGGTGCCGACAGAAGGCGCGGCTCCGGCCCTGCAATTGCTGGCGTCCGGTGCGATCGATGTCGGCGTCGTCCAGCTTCCCGAGGCTCAGGGATTGATCGATGCCGGCGAACTTAAGGCGCTGTCGATCCTCGGCACCGAGCGCGA
>NZ_JACIDZ010000024.1 GCF_014196625.1 Martelella radicis | reverse complement strand
AGGAACTTGACCACAACCGCAGATCCGAAACATACCTAGCAGGCGGGTCAATTCTAGGTGGAAACGCCGGGTCAGTTCTCAGTGGCAATCAACACGCCGACTTTATCCCGCGTGTGTCACACGCTCTTGGGAACCCAGATTCCAGCTTAAACCGTCACATCCCACCTGATCCAATAGCCCTGATCCTGCCTGCCCGCTCCATTCGCTTTGCTCCCGTGTTGGCAGGACCGCCTTCGGCGTCGCAAGCGACAGGACTTTGGGGTGTTCTGTTTACGGTACTCCCGTCCTCTTAAATGGTCACCGTCCCGGAACGAAACGTTGCCTTTTTCACTCGTTTTGTCTCGGACGCTCGCCGCTGGGCAAGGGTTCAAGCGCGGGGTGAAAGGTTTCTCGCGCTGCTCAAACCCTAACCAATTGAGGCAGCAATGATCCTACTACATGCACAACCCTATGACATTTCCGCAAAAGGCTTCTATTTCGAAAGCGCTGAGGATTACGAGGTCAAGGCGGAAAACAACGAGAACGACTACGGCGAGCCAGTCGAGGAATATGAAATCCAGTTTATCGACGGTGAGGACATAGACTGCGCACTGGCAGAAGCGTGGAGCATCAATCAGGCCAATTTCGCCGCCTATCTGGAAGCTGCCGGGGATTGGGATGAAGACGACAAGCACCGCTACATTATCGCGGTTGACGAGTGCGGCTATTCCCACGAACAGGTAGCGGGCGATCCGAGCAGCATCGATATGACGCTCTATGTGGTTTCCTCCATGAGCGAATTGGCTGAGCAGTTTGTCGAGGAAGGGTTGTTCGACGAAATCCCCGATAGCCTTAAGTTTTACATCGACTATGAAGCCATCGCCCGCGACCTGTCGGCTGATTATTCCGAAATTACGATAGCGGGAACCAATTTCATTTTTCATTGCGCGTGATTGCGGCCAAGCCTAATGGCTTGGCCATTTTGTCTACGGGTCGCTTGATGGGCGAAGAGCCAGTTCGGCTTCGATGTTTCGCAGCGATGCCAGAGCGTTTTGATGATCTTGCGATCCACGTAGTGCCAATGCCTGCGCGTTGAATGCTTTGCGGTAAAGGCCGCACAGTTCATTTGTTGGAAGCGCTGCTGCCTCAAAGCGAGTGACGAGTTTCATATTTTCCTCCTTTTGATCGGAGGCCCCGAACCATTCAGGGCCTTTCGGCCCTCACGTCATCCTCGGCTCAAGGAAGGCCTGGATGGTTCGGCGGTAGAACGGAAACAAAGGAGAAAAGTGGAGCTGTCAAAGGGGTTGAAGACGCACTTGACGACTGAAATGCGCGTCTGGAGCGCGCTTAACGCGCAAATATTGACATCCGACTGGCATGCATGAGATCATAGGAATAATAGAAAGGAGGCCGTCATGGGACAAGCTGATGAAAGCAAGATGGTCAAACGGTTGAACACCACGCTTCCTGATCCGCTGGCGGCTTATGTCGGCGAGATCACTGGCAAGGGCGCATTGTATGAGACGCCGAGCGAATTTATCCGCGATCTGGTGCGCAGGCACATGGAGCGGGCGCTTGAGCAAGAACGCCACGATATCCGGTCTATGCTGGCACAATCCCTTCGGGAAAACGACTATGCGGACCTTTCCGCGAATGATTTCGATGATGCCCGCAGGGTTGCGAGCGAATAGGTGCCTATGTCCGGATTGAAGCGCAGCGCCTTATTCAAACGTCAGCTTTTGGAAATAACCCGAAGCTATCGGCAACGCGCTGGATCAGAGATTGCCCTCAAATTCGTTGATCAGGTCGAAGAAAGCACCCGCTTTGTCGTCTCCAAGCCGAAAGCTTGCCCCGTCTACACGCATTTGGAGGGAAAAGAATTTCGCAAGTGGGGCGTTCGTGATTTTCCGGTGTCGCTGTTTTTCCGGGTTGAACAGGATGGCGCCGTGATTCTGGAAGCCCTCTATGCGCATCGCATGAATATAGCTTCTCGGTTTCAGGGTGATATCGAATGATATCAGGATTTTTCATCCGATCTTGCAAGCAATGATTTTGATTGGATTTCAAGGCTCGTTGAGTATGGTGAGGAAGTAAATAGCGCGGCTTACAAGAGTTGCACCTGAAATTCGTTCAAACTCATTTTTGCCTGAAACAACCTTTGCGAAGAACCAGATGTCTAAATCCAGCTTTGTTGAGAAAGCCCAAGGCGAAACAAAAATATGTCAATCTTGTGGGGCCAAGATTGCTGCAGAATTTCCGATTTGTTCTTCCTGCGGAACTAGGCAACACCCTTTTTGGCGTCCGTTCTTTCGAATTTCCGGAACATTGGCGGCTATCTTGGTGGTGGTGTCTTTCTTTACGACTGCGGCTGCACTCGCTCCTCAAATGTGGGCCACATTTTTTCCTGATCCAGAACCGCATCTCCTACGTCTAGTTTTTGATTCGAGCGATATCGGAAAACGTAAGTTTGCCGGACTTGAACTGGCCAACACTGGGAACGTCGACGTCTATGTTATCGCGGCTGAATTTAGGCCAAGTGAGGCGGCGCTCGCAGATTTGGGTGATCTTTCAATAGCAATTCGCAAAACAATTAAGTCTGGCGAGATTTTGGACACGCGCATCGCGATGATTGGAACACATGTCGGCGCGCGTCGCGCACCTGCGCCAGTTCTTATTTTGCCGCAATACTACCCGGTTGTACGTGAACTGGTTCATGCATCTGGTCGCCCCCTGGATCGGTGCTTTATTCTGGCTCCGCAAAATGCATTTGTCGACGTCGGCTCCCCGGAAAATGGTGACTTTCGGTACGCTGAGGCTTTAACCCGCCTTGAAGGTCAACTGATATACTACGATCCAGAAGACCTTCGGAGCCGCTGCACTGCTCGGTTGCGCAACCTCTATCTAGAAGGTTCGATCTATTTGGAACAAGCATGCCTGGAGGCGATAGGTGGGCAGTCCGCAATGTTTCAAGCAATTGGCAAGGCACAGGAAACGGGCAGGCTTTCAAGGCCGGTGTATCCTATGACACGCAATCAATACGAGCCTCTCAGTCATTGCGAATAGTTTTCAAAACGACTTCCTCTCGACGCTACCCATGAAACTCACGTCATAGCTCCAATTCAGGTTTCGGCCCGCTATTGCGTTTCATTTCCTGGTTTTTGCGTTGCTGCACGAGTTCGCGTGCTTCCTCACCCATGGCGAGGTAGTCTATTACGTCGCGGCTGAGCCTTGAGAGCATTTTATGCTCATGTTTACGACGCAGTACGATCATGGCTTGCAGTGCGCGGCGTTCGGAAAGCTGTTTTTCAGTGATAGCCTGTTTCTCCTGACGGTCACGCTTCTGCGCCTCCGCAGCTTCCTTCTCGTTTTGTGCGCGGATTTTTCGGCTGTTGCCGGTGACCCAACTCCACAAGCCCTTCAGTCCGCGTGGCAGGCGAGCGGCACGCGTGCGCTCTTCTTCCTGCCAGCGTTCTGCATGTTGCTGTTTAAGTTCGGCGCGGGCAGCGCGATGCCGGTCCACCATATCTTTACGCTGGAAGGTCAGCGAAAGGCCTTTCTTTCGATATTTCACTTCCAGTTCCCGGATATAGGACTGCACCTGCTTGGTCATCTTCGCGGCAATCCACTGCCGGGTTTCATCGACGGTTAGAAGTTTAGGAGCTTCGCCTAGGCGCTGTTTGACTTCTTTGCTTTTCACACCAGTAAAGCGGGATAGCGAAAAGGCCTCGCCGCGATAATCCAGAACGACAAAGCCACGCCGATCACCATGTGCCAGAAAATAGCCATGCTCGAAGAGTGCGTTGCGCAGGGCGGATGCGGAATCGGATTTTTCCCAGCATTCCTGCATGATCTCTTTCATCCGCTTCGGATCATGGCCGAGCCGTTTGGCTTGCTGCCACTCCGCAAGCGTGAAGTTCAGCGGGCTGGGTGACCGAACGCGCTTGAATCCGTCAGGCATTTCCCACCCGTGTTCAATGTAGAGTTCACGAGCGATGCCGTTCAGCTTGTTCTTGTAATGCGGCAGGTTAATCGCCTTGAGTTCTCGAACATCAATCCGCGACCAGACCGCGTGGGCATGTCGTCGTCCTTCCTTTTCGTGAAACACGATAGCGCGGGGCTGATCTTCCAGTCCCAAGCGCTTCTCGATCCGGTTCACGGCAGCCTCAAACACCTCCACTGGTACGTTTTCGGTTTCAGGAGGGCTGAGTGAAAGTGAGAATAAATAATTCTGGCACCGTGTCCCTTTGGCTATGGCCTTTACCTCGTGCAATGCGCCATGCAGGCTGTCAGCGGCGAAGCCTCGCAGTTCGTGCAGCTCAACATGCTCATTGTCTTTCTCATTCATCAAATGCCGTGCCAGATTGGCGGCATTGGCCCTTTCGCTGGCTTTCAGGATCATGGACCCTCGCTTTCTAGCCCAAGGGCGACAATCAGCATTGATCGCATTTCCGCGATATTCGCACAGGCTGAACGCAAATCGCTTTCAGTGTCAGGATTTACAGGCAAGGAGCCGGTGTTGACGGCCTTTGCGAGCTGGTTGACATTGTTGCTGAGGCGCGAAGAACCAAGCGCGGACAGAACCCGCGCCAACTCCCGATGGTCTGCAACGGGATGGGTTCCACGTCGCCGGACCTTCTTCAAATCCTCCTGAAACAGCACCGCCTTGATATAGGTGCCGAGCGGAAGCCCATTTGCGGCATTTTCCAGTTTTGTGCGCTCTTCAAACGTCAGACGCAGCGAGAACGGCGTAGGAGTCTTGGGAGCGGACTCCTGCGGTCGACCGGAATATGTATTAAAATCAAGGTGCTGGTTCGTCATCGTCGCACCTCAGATCGTTTAGATCATAGTCTGCGAGATGGGCTTCCCATTCCTCTAAAACCTCAAAAAGAGAGTTCAAGTTCTCTCTTTCAAGGTGCACCATTTTTCCGTATCATTCTTTGACGAACGTGCAAGCGGCATCGATCTGTCGCGTTTGGCGTTCAGTTTCGGTCTTAACTTATCGAAACAATGCCTGAAGCGCTTGAATATGCCGCGGACAGCCAGAGGCAGTTCCGATGACACCACCGAAACTGCCTGTTCTCCAAAGCTGTTATTGTCAGGATATTCCTAGCCGAGTTGGGCGACCATTTTCCGTGCGCCGATCCTGCCAAGGCCTTCGAGGCTTTCGGCGAGGCTTTGCCTGAAGTCGACGCTTTCCCGGAGTATTTCGGGGAAAATGCCTGAGCCCGAGAGGACGCGCTCGACCTTCTCTCGCGACGATCCGCCATTGGCGAGCGTCTTCAGCCTGTCGGCCAGCGGGTCGCGCACGTCGATCGGTGCGCCCTTGTCATCCGTGCCGGCGACATAGCGGATCCAGCCGGCAACGAGCAGCGTGAGGCGCGGGCAGGGCGATCCGCTCTTCAGATGATGCGCGATTGATTCGAGCGCGCGTTGCGGCAGTTTCTGGCTGCCATCCATGGCGATCTGCCAGGTGCGGTGGCGGATCGCGGGGTTTTCGAAACGCGTGATCAGCGCATCGGCATAGTCATCAAGATCAATGCCTTCCGGAGCCTCAAGGGTGGGGATCTGTTCCTGGCCCATCAGGTCGCGGGCGGCCTTGCGGTAGGCCGGATCCTGCATGCATTCGGCAATGGTCTCATAGCCGCCGAGATAGCCGAGATAGGCAAGGAAGGAATGCGAGCCGTTCAGCATCCTGAGCTTCATGTTCTCATAGGGCACGACATCATCGGTGAAGGTCGCGCCGGCGCGGTCCCAGTCCGGGCGACCGGAAACGAAATCATCCTCGATCACCCATTGGCGGAAGGGCTCGCAGACAATGCCCGCGGGGTCTTCCGTGCCGATCCGCTCGGCAAGCAGACGGTAGCTTTCCTCGGTCATCGCCGGGACGATGCGGTCGACCATGGTGGAGGGGAAACGGCCGTGTTCCTCGATCCAGTCGGCGAGCCCCCTGTCGCGGGCGCGGGCGAAGTCGATGACGGCGCGGCGGGCGAGCTTGCCGTTTGAGGGGAGGTTGTCGCAGGAAAGCACGGTGAAGGGCTTCTGGCCGGCGCGCTTGCGGGCGGCAAGGGCCGCCACCAGCGTACCGACGACCGAGCGCGGCTGATCAGGGTTTTCGAGATCGGCCTTGATCGCCGGATTGTTGAAATCAAGCCCGCCGTCAGCGCCGAGCGTGTAGCCCTTTTCCGTGACGGTGATGGAAACGAGCGCGATCTTTTCATCGGCAATGGCGGCGATGATGCCCTCGGAGCCGCATTCTTCCATGTGCCGATGATCGACCACAGCGCCCGAAATGCGCGCCTTCTGCCCGTCGGCGGCATTTTCGACGACGCTGTAGAGATAATCGCGCTCGGCGAGCGCCTTCAGCGGCGCGGACGGGCCTCTCAGCTCGATCTCGCGATAGCCCCAGGTGCCGCCGGCGCGCAGAACGTCGTCGGTATAGACGGCCTGGTGGGCGCGGTGAAAGGCGCCGAAGCCGATATGGCACATGCGTGCCTCTATCTTCGAGCGATCGTAATCCGGGCGCAAAACATCGGCTGCGGCCTGATCAAGGAGCGGATTGGAGGACATGGCGGTTCCTTCCGTAAAACGGCGCATTGGGGCTGGCGCCGACGGCAATGGGAGGTGTGAAAAAAAGCGGGAGGGCATATGCCCTCCCGAAATGCCGGTCAGCGACCGACAGTCTTGCCGTTGGCGTCGGCCATGCCGTTCACGGCAATTGAGCGTTCTTCGCCTTCGGGCAGGAGTATCCGGACAGTCTCGTAAGGCGGCTTGTAGTCGCCTTCATGCTGCCAGTTGAGGGTAAGACCGGCATCATCGCCGGAAAGGGCGTAATGCGTCTGGCTGTGGCCCGCGGCCTCACGCCAGTTCACCGTGTCGCCGTCATCCTCATATTCCACCGATGTCGCCTCGAAGCGGCCGGGAACAGGAAAGACGGCGAGCGTGCGCGCCGTGTCGGCCTTGGCATTGGCGCGGTTTGCGCCATCGGAAAGCGGGATCACCGCACCGGCGCGGACAAAGAGCGGCATGCTGGCAAGGTCCACCGGAAGCGTCGCTTCCGTGCCGGGCGCGTGATATTCGCCCGACCAGAAATTCCACCAGCCGGTTTCATTCTTCGGCAGATAGACCGTCCGCTCGGCAGCACCCTTGTCGACGACATTGGCGACCAGGAGATCACGGCCAAGCATGAAGTCGTCGGTCTCCTCGAATGTCCGGGGATCGTGCGGATGGTCGAGGAAGGTCGGGCGCAGCATCGGCTCGTCGGCCGTGGTCGCAAGCCATGTCAACGTGTAGAGATAAGGCGTCAGCCGGTAGCGGAAGGCAAGCGCCTCGCGGATCAGCGGCAGAACTTCCGGATACATCCAGGCCTCATTGGCCGTACCGTCATCGTTCCACGAGTGGATGGTGAAGCGCGGATGGAAAATGCCGTTCTGGACCCAGCGGACGAAGAGTTCCGGCTCCGGCTTCGGGCCGGAAAAGCCGCCGACATCGTGGCCGACATTGTAGATGCCGGAGAGCGACATGGAGAGGCCCATGCGGATATTGTAGCGCACCGTTTCCCAGCGCGTGTAGTTATCGCCGGACCAGGTCTGGGCGTAACGCTGGATGCCGGGGCAGCCGGCGCGCGAGATCAGATATTGCCGGTGATCCGGATCGAAGGCTTCCTGCGCTTCCTTCGAGGCGCGGCTCATCAGCAGCGAATGCAGCGGACGGATCAGCGCGACCGGGATCTCCTTGCCGAAGCCGTTGCAGCGGGCCTCGTCATCCCAGATCTCATACTCGTTATTGTCGTTCCAGGTGCAGGCGATGCCCTTCTTCAGGAGCTGCTCGGTCACGCCCTTCTGCCACCAGGCGATGGAGGCCGGATTGGTGAAATCGAGATGGGCGCCGCTGTCGTCCCAGTAGACCGCATCCGCATAGGAATTGGTCTCGCTGTCGGTGACGAACAGCCCGGCATCGAGCGCCTCGTCGAAGCGCGGATGGTCCTGCAAGAGCGCCGGCTTGATATTGGCGATCAGCGTCACGCCGGCATCGGCGAATTTCTTCGTCATGCCCTCGACGTCGGGGAATTTTTCATAGTTCCAGTTGAAGACATAGCGCTTCGAACCGATCGAGGTATAGCCGGACGACATCTGGAAACTGTCGCAGGGGATGGCGTGCTCGGAAAGTTTTACCAGAAAGCCTTCGAGCTCCTCCTGCGCATTGGGGCGGTCGGTATAGGCCATGGTGGAGCCGGAATAGCCAAGCGCCCAGCGCGGCATGAAGGCGGTTCCGCCGGTGAGCCGCGTGTGACCCTTTACGAGGTCCAGCATCTCCGGCGCCCAGGCGAAATAATAGTCGAGATCGCCGTCGAGCGCGCGATAGGCACGGAAGGGCTTGTGGTAGTTGTCGAACTCATTGCCGAGGTCGAACCAGCAGGAAGCGAGATTGTCGTAGAAGACCGAAAAGGCGCCCGCGTCCGGCGTCACGGTGAAGGTGACGGGCAGGTGCTTGTAGAGCGGGTCGGTGGTCCTGGCATCATAGCCCATGGCATCGAGATTGCGCATCTCGTAGCGGCGGCCGGAGCGTTCGAGTTCGCCCGCCTTTTCGCCGAGGCCGTAGACCTTCTCTCCGGGTTTTCTCAGCAGGAAATGGCTGTTGCGGTGATCGCGGATGCCGAGCATGTAGGCGCCGGTCGGGCGCTCCTCGGCAACCAGCTTCCATGTGCCGTCAGCCTGTCTCGCGTCCCAGCGCATGGTCAGCGGGTTTTCGACGGTGAGCCTGAGGGCGTCGGTCTCTATGGTGAGCGTCTCGCCTTCGGTGCAGGTGAATTCCGGTAGCGAAAAACCGGAAAGGTCTTCGCGGGAACGGCCTTCGAACGGCACGTCTTCTTCAGGGGCGACTGACCAGGTGCGGTCGAGCCGCCATTCGCCGGCTTTCTTCAGCGAGACGCGAAAGAGCGCCTCTTCGAGCACGGCGATGCGGAGGGTGTGGGTGCCGTCTACGGTGAGCGTGACGCCATTGGCGTCACGCGCGTCGAGCGCCCAGGTCTTGAGGGTACGCATAGTCTATCTTCCCTTGTCGTTAGCCGCCATAGCCCAGAAGCAGGCGGGGCAGGCCCAGGCTGACTGCAGGAACATAAGTAACCAGCATCAGGACCGCGATCAGGGTGAGGAAGAAGGGGATCAGAGGCTTGATCACCTTCGGGATCGTGGTGCCGCCGACCGAGCAACCGATGAAGAGCGCCGATCCGACAGGCGGGGTGCAGATGCCGACGCAGAGGTTGAGCGTCATCATCACACCGAACTGGACCGGGTCCATGCCAAGCTGCTGAACCACCGGCATCAGGATCGGGGTGAAGATCAGCAGCGCCGGCGTCATGTCCATGAAGGTGCCGACAACCAGAAGGACGACGTTCAGGATCAACAGGATCAGGATCGGGTTGTCCGACAGGCCGAGCATGAAATCGGAGATCATGTTCGGGATGTTGCCGAAGGCCATGGCGCGCGACATCGCGATCGAGCAGCCGATCATCAGCAGGACCACGGCAGTGGTGATCGCCGATTCGAGGATGATCGAGGGAAGCTGCTTGATCGAGGTTTCGCGATACCAGACGAAGGCCAGAAGCAGGGTGTAGACGACGGCGATCGCCGAGGCTTCGGTGGCGGTGAAGATGCCGCCAATGATGCCGCCCATGACGACGACGATCAGGCCGAGCGGCAGGAGCGCATCGAGACCCTTCCTGACGAATTCGCCGGCGGTCGGGCGCGGCTGGGTCGGGTAGCCGCGCTTCTTGGCGATGATGCCGGCGACGATCATGATGCCGACGCCCATCAGGATGCCGGGTACATAGCCGGCGACGAAGAGGGCTGCGACCGAGGTGCCGCCGGAAATCAGCGAGAAGACGATGAAGGTCGAGCTCGGCGGGATCAGGAGGCCGGTCGTGCAGGACGAGATATTGACGGCGGCCGAATAGGCCGGGTCATAGCCTTCCTTCTTCTGCAGCGGCGCCATGACGCCGCCGACGGCAGCCGCCGAGGCTACGGCCGAACCCGAAAGCGCGCCGAACATCATGTTGGCGAGCACGTTCACATGGGCGAGCGAGCCGGGAAGGGCGAAGCCGAGCACTTTGGCGAAATCGATGAGCCGGCGGGCAATGCCGCCGCGGTTCATGATGTTGCCGGCCAGGATGAAGAAAGGAATTGCCAGAAGGGTGAAACTGTCGAGGCCCGAGGACATTTGCTGGGCGACGATGAAGAAGGACTGGTCGATGCCGACGAAGAGCGCGAAGGTGACGGCAGCCGAGACACCGATGGCAAAGGCGATCGGAACGCCGAGAACCATCAGCAGGATGAAGCTGCCGAACAGGACCAGCGGGGCGTAGGACATAAGCATGAAAGGAACTCCCCTTAGTTCAGTGGTCCGCCGGCCTCGGCGGGCGCGGCTTCAACGGGCGTCTTGCCGGCAAAAAGGCGGACGGCCATCTGCAGGCAGTAGAAGAGAATGACGGCGCCGGAGACTGGAATGGCGATGTAGATGTAACCCATCGGCATCTGCAGGGCGGGCGAGACCTGGCCGTTGGCCAGCGTGCGACCAACGAGCGCGCCGCCGCCATTGATCATCACGGCGATGGCGAAGAAGGCGATGACGGCGACGACCAGAAGTTGGGCAAGCTGCTTGCGCCAGCCCGAAAGCGCCGGCGCCAGGATCTCGATTGCGAGATGCCGGCCCTTGCCGAAGGTGTATGCGCCGCCGATCAGCGCCATCCAGATAAACAGGAAACGGGCGATTTCGTCGGTATAGATGGACGGCGCGCGCAGGATGTAGCGGCTCATGACCTGCCACACCACGCAGACGACCATGCCGGAGAAACCGGCGACGATGATGACGCGCAAGATCGCGTCGATCACATTGGCAAGGCCGTCGACAAGACGGCTGATCGTGTCGGGTTTTCCTTGTTCGGACATCCGACCCTCCCTTGAGCGAGTTCTTTGTGCAGCCTTCTGGTTGATACCTTTGGCCGATGGTTGGAGCATGAACCAAAACCAAAAATTGGTCAACCAATTTATCTATTTTGGTTGACACCTAAAATAATTTGGTCAACCATAAGGCCACCCGCTGCAATAAGGCACTCTGTGGCGGTCTGACAATCACTCCTCAAACGAACGGGTGCCGGGAGGAAGATATGAACATCTTTTCCAAAGTCGCTTTGATGACGGGCGTCGCTGCTGTCGCCTTTGCCGCAACCGCCGAAGCGCGCACGCTTCGCCTCAACCACAACAACCCGCCGGACCATCCGCTCCACATCTCCATGGAATTCATGGGCGATCGCCTGTCCGAACTGACCGATGGTGACTGGGACATCCAGGTTTTCCCGAACGGCCAGCTTGGCAATCAGCGCGAATCGATGGAACTGGTCCAGAGCTGCGTGCTCGACATGGCCAAGAGCAATGCCAGCGAGCTGGAAGCCTTCGAGCCGACCTATTCGGCCCTGAACCTGCCCTATCTCTTCCTCAGTGAAGATCACCAGTTCGACATTCTGACCGGTGAAATCGGCCAGGAAATCCTTGATGCCTCCCATGACAAGGGTTTCCAGGGCGTTGCCTTCCTGATCGAGGGTGCACGCTCCTTCTACGGCAACAAGCCGATCAACACGCCGGCAGACCTCCAGGGCATGAAGATCCGCGTTCAGCCGAGCCCCTCGGCCATCCGCATGGTCGAGCTTCTGGGCGGCAGCCCGACGCCGCTTGCCTATGGCGAGCTTTACAGCGCCCTGCAGCAAGGCGTCGTTGACGGTGCGGAGAATAACCCGACCGCGCTCACCACCGTGCGTCACGGCGAAGTGGCGGACTTCTTCTCGCTCGACGAGCACACCATGATCCCCTCCGTCGTGGTGATCTCGAACTGCGCATGGGATTCCATGTCCGATGACGACAAGGCCGCCTTCCGTCAGGCCGCCCAGGAAGCCATGCAGTTCCATCGCGAACAGTGGGACGAAATCGTTTCCACGACGATGGGCGAGATCGAGGAAATGGGCGTGACGGTCAACACCGTCGACAAGGCGCCCTTCATCGAAGCCGTTCAGCCGATGTATGACGAAGTCAAGGGCAGCTCTCCGGCTGTCGCCGACCTGGTCGACCGCATCCAGGCCGAAGGCGCAAACTACAGCGACAACTAAGTCGCATGAAAAATTGGTCGGCCACTTCGGGTGGCCGGCCGGTTAAGGCAGCATTTACAGGTTTTGGTGGAGGTTTTTCATGCTCGAGCGATCAGAATTGGCGGAGAACGCGCTGCAGGCGCTGCATGACGAGGACTATGATCGTCCCTTCAATCCGCAGAACCTCAACCACACCACCATGATCTTCATGGGTGACCGCGAGCAGGTCTCGCTCGATGGCGACTGGAATTTCTGCGTCGATCTTCTCGATACGGGCCTGCGCCAGAAATGGTTCGCCATGGAACCGGCTGCGCCGCGTGACCGTGAGGAACCCTGGGATTACGACCCCTATATGGGCGAGACCGTGCCGGTGCCCTCCTGCTGGCAGATGCTCAAGGAGAAATGGTATTTCTTCGAGGGCAGCGCCTGGTACACCCGGCCCGTCGACTTTTCGCCGAAGCCCGGCAAGCGCACCTTCCTGCGCGTCGGCGCCGCGCAGTATGACTGCAAGGTGTTTCTGAACGGCGAATTCATCGGCAATCACTATGGCGGCTCGACGCCGTTCTTTGCTGAACTGACCGATCAGTTGAAGGATGGCCGCAACTGGCTGATGCTCTGCGTCAACAATCAGCGCACTACCGACCGCGTGCCCATGCGCAATACCGACTGGTTCAACTATGGCGGCGTCTATCGCGAGGTTTCGCTGATCGAGACGCCGCAAAGCCTGATCCGGGACTTCTTCATTCACATGAAACCGAGCGCCGAACGCACCGGACTTGTCGCAAGCGTTGTTGCCGAAGGCGCGGAGACCGCCGAAATCGCGATCCCCGAACTCGGGGTCAGCGAAACCGTGACGCTGGTTGACGGCCGTGGGACCCTCGCGATCGACGCCGCGCCGTTGCTCTGGTCGCCGGAGCGCCCGAAGCTTTATAATGTGCATGTCACCGCCGGCGACGACCGCGTTTCCGATCGCGTCGGCTTCCGTACGATCGAGCGGAAGGGTCGTGAGCTTTTCCTCAACGGACGTCCGCTCTGGCTCAGGGGCATTTCGGTGCATGAGGATGACGCGAAGCTCGGGAAGGTCATCACCGAAGACGACCTGCGCCGGCGCTATGCCCATGCCAAGGAGATGGGCTGCAATTTCGTCCGTCTTGCCCACTATCCCCACCACGAACGCGCCGTTGAACTCGCCGATGAGTTCGGGCTGCTCGTCTGGGCGGAAATTCCGGTCTACTGGGCCATCGATTTTGCCAATCCGGCAACCGAACGCGACGCGCAGAACCAGTTGATCGAGCTCATCCGCCGCGACCGCAACCGCGCCAGCGTGGCGATCTGGTCTGTGGGCAATGAAAACGCCGATACCGATGCGCGGCTTGCATTCATGAAGGGGCTTGCCGAAACCGCCCGCGCCGAGGACCCGACGCGGCTGATCGCCGCCGCCTGCCTCGTCAACCACACCAAGCTGAAGATCGAGGACCGGCTTGCCGCCTATCTCGATATCATCGGCATCAACGAATATTATGGCTGGTATGACGAGGACTTTTCCGAACTGCCGAAAATCCTCGCCAATTCCCAGCCCGATCGCCCCGTCGTCATCTCCGAGACCGGCGCCGATGCGGACATCACCGAGCACGGGCCCAAGGATGGCCTGTTCTCCGAAGATTACCAGGCGGAAGTCTACGAAAAGCAGATTGCCACCTTGCGGGACCTCGATTTCGTCAAGGGCATGTCGCCCTGGATCCTCTATGATTTCAGGACCGAACGCCGCCAGGGTATTTTCCAGCGCGGTTTCAACAGAAAAGGTCTGATTGCTGCTGACAAGGTAACCAAGAAGAAATCCTTCGCTATAATGCAGGAATTCTATCGGACGGTTGCCGCAGGGGAGGTTGACGAATGGGAGACACCGTAAAACGCCGTTACCAGGAGGTGGCTGCCGAAATCCGCGATCTGATCGCGCGCTCGAACTACAAGCCGGGCGATCGTCTGAAGACCGAGCGGCAGATGGCCGAGGAACTGGGCGTCAGCCGTTCGCTGGTGCGCGAGGCGGTGATTACACTGGAGCTTGAAGGCCTGGTCGATGTGCGCAAGGGTTCCGGCATCTACCTCGCCACCCCGCCGGAAGAGGCTGCACATGACGAGCCGGCGCTCGAAGATCTGCCGGATGATTTCGGTCCGTTCGAACTGCTGCAGGCCCGCCAGCTTCTGGAATCAACCATTGCCGCCTTTGCCGCCGAAATGGTCTCCATGGCCGACATCCGCCGCATGCGCGAAGCGCTCGACATGGAGCGCGAGGCGATCGAGAAGGGGACCGATGACGGCTATGAGGCGGATGAGCTGTTTCACCGGCTGATCGCGGTTGCCACGCAGAACGCCGTGCTGGTCGATCTTCTCGACGAGCTCTGGGGCAAGCGCAAGAAGAGCCGCATGTGGGCGCAACTCCATACCCGCGTCTTCGATACGGATTATCGCCGCCGCTGGCTGCAGGACCATCAGGAAATCCTGCAGGCGCTGCAGATGAAGGATCCGGCACGCGCGCGACAGGCGATGTGGACACACCTTCAGAACGTGCGCGAGACTCTTATGGAACTTTCGGATGTCGATGACCCGGCTTTCGACGGCTATCTGTTCGGCTCGCGCGAACTGGGCCGGATCGTGGGCTAGCCTCACCCGCGGCCGAGAAGCGCCCGAAACAACAGTTTTGACAGTCTGCCGCGCGCGTTCCCCAGGCGAGCGCCGTCCCCGGACTGCCTTATGAAAATGACAGGAGAATACGATGAAGGAAAGCTGGCGCTGGTTCGGACCCAATGATCCGATTTCACTTGCCGAGGTGCGCCAGACCGGCGCGACCGATATCGTTACCGCGCTGCACGAGCTGCCCAACGGCGTGTTGTGGGAGCGCGAGACGATCGCCGCCCGCCGTGACATGATTGCCGAGGCCGGTCTCACCTGGTCCGTCGTCGAGAGCATTCCGGTTCACGAGAAGATCAAGACGGCCGAGCCCGGCTGGGAAAAACTCGCCGAAACCTGGGGGCGCTCCGCCCAGAACCTCGCGCGCGAAGGCGTGAAGACGATCTGCTACAATTTCATGCCCGTGCTCGACTGGACCCGCACGGACCTGACCTATCCGCTCGAAGACGGCGCGCTGGCGCTCCGGTTCGACTATCTGCTTTATGTCGCCTTCGACGTCTTCGTTCTTCAGCGCAAGGGTGCGGAGGCCGACTATCCGGCAGATGTGGTCGCAAAGGCCGAGGCTCGTTTCAAGACGCTGAGCGAGGATGCGATTGCCAAGCTCACGGGCACCGTGCTGGCCGGCCTTCCGGGCGCGGAGGAAAGCTATTCGCTGGAAGACTTCCGGGCGCAGCTTGCCCGTTATGATGCGATCGATGCGGCAGCGCTTGCCGAGCAGCTTTCGCGGTTTCTCGAGATCGTGGTGCCGATGGTGGAAGAGGCGGGCGCCGTGATGGCGATCCATCCCGACGATCCGCCGCGTCCGCTCTTCGGCCTGCCGCGCGTCGTCTCCACCGTCGAGGATATGGACCGGATTGCCGCCCGCGTGCCGAGCCTTGCCAATGGCTTCACCTTCTGCACCGGCTCCTACGGCGTGCGCGCCGACAATGACCTGCCAGCAATGCTGAAGAAGCACGGCGAGAGGGTGCATTTCCTGCACCTGCGAGCCACCAAGCGCGAGGACGATGGTCTGAGCTTTCACGAGGCGCCGCATCTTGAAGGCGATGTCGACATGGTGGCGGTCGTCAGGGCGGCGCTTGAGGTGGAAAAGGCCAGGGGCGTCCAGCTTCCATTCCGACCGGATCACGGCCATGCGATCCTGGATGACCAGTCGCGCAAGACCAATCCCGGCTATCCGCTGATCGGCCGACTGCGCGGCCTCTCGGAGGTGCGCGGCATCGCCCGGGCGCTTGCCTCGCTCCAGTAGCTGCAAGAGCGGCGGGGACGCCCGGCGGCCCTGCTTTTCCCTTTGCTGCAAGTTGTTCGCGCCTTTGGGCGCGGCCGCTTGCGGGGTTCCTGGCGCGCCTTCTCCGAGCCTTGCGTTTTTTGCATAGGGGCATTGCTGAAAAGGGTCTGCCTCAATCGGAATGAAACGATTATATCCGGTTTAACAGCAAATGATGAGCGTCCCTCAAAAACGACGCTCCAGCGAAGAGACAGAAAAATGAACGTCACGCGCAGCTTCAACAACTGGATGAAATACCGTCGCACCGTCAGCGAGCTGGATCGCATGTCGACCCGCGAACTGTCCGACCTCGGCATCAACCGCGAAGATATCCGCCGGATCGCTCGCCGGGCCGCATTCTAAGCGAAGCACAAGAATTACAGGAATTCGAAGGGCATTCTCCTCCTCCTCCCAAAATGCCCTTCGATAGGTCGGTGATACTCCTCCTCCTCCCAATCACCGGCCACATCAAATGGCGCTCACCGGATCCTCCTCCCCCGGTGAGCGCTATTTTTTTGCGCTGTCGCCAGTCGATAAGTGCTCCCGGGCTGCACTGCCTGTTTTCTGGTCAAAATTGAGGCAGGTTCTCCAAGCTTTGCATAGAATGCATAGGACTGTTGACGCAAACCCTCTGCCTCAACCCCGCGCAAGCCTCTATATCTCGCATTGTCAGGAACAGAGATGCGTCGCACGGATGCGGCGCCGAGACCTTCAAGCGAAGGGAGATATGATATGAGCATGGCACATAGCTTCAACAACTGGATGAAGTATCGTCAGACGGTCAGCGAACTGAACCGCATGAACAACCGCGAACTGGCCGATCTCGGCATCAATCGCGAAGACATCCGCCGGGTTGCCCGCAAGGCTGCGAAGTAACCAGCCTCTCGCGGGGCCGCCGCTTCCTCTGCTGAAGCGGCCTGCAGCCCCCGGCAAAAGACGGTGAAGCGTGGGCGAAACGGCCCCGCATCAGCGCAAAAAAATCCGTATCGCCCTCTGTCCTTCCTCCCGGACAGAGGGCGTTTCTCGTTCGGAACAACGGCATGCATGCAAGGGCTTTCGGCCGGACAGCAGGCCGCAACCGTACCGAAAAATAAAAATTTAGCGTCTTGCTCCAGTCATAATTGTCGCGTAACAAAAGGCGCATCGAATTGGTTTGCTAAGTTACGTCTGCGCGAAAGTGCTGGAAACGGTCTTCCTATCAAAATCGAACGACACTGCATGATGGATATCATGTGATCTTGGAACGCACGATTTGAAAGGAAATCGTTATGAGCGTCGGCACTGTAAAATTCTTCAACACCACCAAGGGCTATGGCTTCATCGAACCGGAAGACGGCGGCAAGGACGTTTTCGTCCACATCTCCGCTGTTGAGCGCTCCGGCATGACCACCCTGGCCGAAGGCCAGAAGGTCAACTTTGAAGTTGTTGCTGATCGCCGCACGGGCAAGAGCGCCGCTGAAAACCTCAGCGCTGCCTAATTCCGAGCGCGGCCGGCCCCAAAGGCCGGACACGAAAAAAGACCCTCCGGAGCGTGCGTTCCGGAGGGTCTTTTTATGTTCGAGATCCGTATTCGTGCTCAGCGCACCAGGAAAACCGGAATCTTGCAAGCCCGCAGCACCGCTGTCGTGGTCGAGCCGATGACAAGCGTGCGGATGCGCGAATGCCCGTAGGCGCCCATCACCAGAAGGTCGGCGCCGGTCTCTGACGTCACTTCCTCGATGACCTTTTCCGCGTGGCCCGCGCGCATGACGAGCTTTGCCGTCACGCCGGCATCCCGCAGGCGCTTCAGCGCGGCCTCGGCCTTGCCGGCCATCGGGTCGCCTTCCTTGCACACGGTCAGGAGCGTCGCATCCGTTTCCTGCAGAATGTGGCTCGAGATCACGCGATCCACGGCCTTTTCGGCGCTGGGACCCCCGTCATAGGCGACCAGAACCTTGTGGATCGGCTTGAAGGCGCGGGCGGCAACGAAAACCGGCTGCTTCGCGGTTCGGACCGCGCGCTCCAGATTGGAGCCGAGGTGACCGGAGGCAAAGTCCGCCCCTTCGCCGCGCTTGCCGATGACGATGACGCGGGAATCCGCGCTGACATCCTCGATGGCTTCGACGAAATCGCCATTGCGCAGCCGGGTCTTCACATCGGTAACGCCCTCGGCCGCAAGTCGCTCGAGCGCGCCTTCAAGCAGCAGGCGGCCGCGTTTCTGCGCCACCTTGGCGTTTTGCGCATCGAGTTCGGCGAGTTCCTCCAGCAGCGCGGTGCGCGCGCCAAGGCCGATCGAGCCGGAAAGATCTGCCGGCGCGTGATGGCCCTTCTGGCGCTCCAGCACATGGACGAGTTCGACCGAAAGGCCGAGCTGTCCGGCAATCCAGGCGGCATGATCGCACACGCTCTCGGCGTAGTTCGAGCTGTCGATAAAGGCAGTCAGCTTATCCATGATTGATCTCCCTAGTGCCCCTCTTTCATGAATTCTTCGAGCGCGTCGGGCTTGTCGTGGACGGCAAGCCGGTCGACGATTGTTGCGCTTGCCTCATTGAGGCCGACGATCTCGACGTCGGCGCCCTCACGCCTGAATTTCATCACTACCATATCGAGCGCTCCGACACTTGATATATCCCAAATGTGGGCACGCGAGACGTCGATGACCACCTTCTCCAGCGCTTCGCGGAAGTCGAAGGCGGCGTTGAAATCCTCCACCGAGGCGAAGAACAACTGGCCCTCGACATGATAGGTCCGCTGCGTTCCGTCCTCGGAAAGCTCCGAACGGACGCCGAAGAGCTGGGCGATCTTCCAGGCGAAGAAGATACCGGAGAGAAGAACGCCGACGAGCACGCCGATGGCGAGGTTATGCGTTGCGACCACGACGGCAACCACCGAGACCATGACGACGGAGGAGGAGCGCGGATGATCCTTCAGGTTCTTGATCGAGGACCAGGAGAAGGTGCCGATCGAGACCATGATCATCACGGCGACAAGCGCCGGCATCGGGATCTGGCGCACCCACTGGTCGAGCACGACGACGAGGATCAGCAGGACGATACCGGCGATGAAGGTCGAGAGCCGGCCACGACCGCCGGATTTCACGTTGATCATCGACTGGCCGATCATGGCGCAGCCGGCCATGCCGCCGATGAAGCCGGTGAAGAAGTTGGCGATACCCTGGCCGGCGCATTCCTGGTTGCGGTTGGAGCGCGTATCGGTGAGGTCGTCGATGAGCTGCGCCGTCATCAGGCTTTCCAGGAGGCCAACGACGGCAACCGCCAGCGAATAGGGCAGGATGATCATCAGCGTTTCAAGCGTCAGCGGCACCATCGGCAGGTGGAAAACCGGGAAAGCGTCCGGCAGTTCGCCCATGTCGCCGACATTGCGCACGTCGAACTGGAAGATCATGGTCAACACGGTGATGACGATGATGGCGACGAGCGGGGAGGGTACCGCGTTGGTGACGCGCGGCAGGAGGTAGATGATGGCAAGGGCGCCGGCGACCAGAACATAGGTCATCCATGTCACATTGGTCAGTTCCGGTAGTTGCGCCATGAAGATCAGGATCGCCAGCGCATTGACGAAGCCGGTCATCACGGAGCGCGAGACGAAGCGCATCAGCGCGCCAAGCTTCAGCAGGCCGAAGACAACCTGGATGACGCCGGCGAGCACCGTTGCCGCCAGCAGATATTCCAGCCCGTGGCCGGCAACCAGCGGCGTCATCAACACGGCGGTTGCTGCGGTCGCGGCGGAAATCATGCCGGGCCTGCCGCCGACAAAGGCGATGATCACGGCGATCGAGAAGGAGGCGAACAGGCCGACCTTGGGGTCGACGCCGGCGATGATCGAAAAAGCGATGGCCTCGGGAATGAGCGCCATGGCAACCACAAGGCCGGAAAGCGTGTCGGCGCGCACATTGCCGAACCACTCCTGCCGGTACTGGGCGAGCGAAAAATGTCTGGTGTTCATCAATGGTCCCTGAAAATCTGTTTGCGGCCGGCAGGCAAAGGCTGGCCGGGAGGTAAAAAACAGTTTCAATGGTTGTCCGGCGGATCGGCGGCCGGAAGAGCCACCCGGAGTTTCACCGGGTCCGGGGTTCATTGACGACAGTCAATACGGATTTGGGCGTTGAAGGGCAAGGTTTGCAGCGCAAAATATGGCGGAAAGGGGGCGGTGATCTGCGCCTGGACGCAAATTTCCGGAAGGAAACTTGTCATCATACACCGCCGCAATCACAGGGTTTGCGCGATCGAGCTCCTGTCCAGAGCCTTCAGATAGGCATCGCACATCAAGTGCAACTGACCCTGCAGCTTCTCGGCATCACCGCTATCGAGGCCGCGTTCGAAGGCGTTGCGCACCGTCCCGAAGATGACCGTGACGAGGGTCAGGTTCACGCTGGCAAGGTCGGCGAAATCGGCATCGCAGGCACTCGCGAACATGGCCGTGGTCGCAGTATCGACCCGGCGGGCGAATGTCTCGATGAGCGCTGAGTTGTCGAGGTCGGCGACCGAGCGATAAAGCGCCCGCGTCACTTCCGGCCGTTCGGTCTTCGCCTGCCAGTAGGTGTCGATCAGGGTCTTGAGCATGTTCGGGGCAGTTTGCCCCGCCTGAGCGCTGCAGGTCGCCTCGATCCTCTTCGCCAGAGCCTCGAGATAGCGCTCGTTCAGGGCATAGATCAGCGCCTGCTTGTTCGGGAAATACTGATAGAGCGTGCCGACGGAAACGCCGGCGCGTTCGGCCACGCGTGTGGTCGTCAGGCTGTCGGCGCCCGCACGGGTCAAAAGCTGAATGGTCGCCTCGAAAATGGCATCGACTGTTGCTTCCGCACGCGCCTGACGCGGCATTTTTCGGGGTGTCAGAGAGAGGCGGGCGGGAGCAGGCAAATGCGAATCCAAAAACTGAACAATGCTTCATATATTAGGCCCGAAACGCATCGCATGAAAAGGATTTGATGAATGACTGATCAAAAAACGGTACTCGTCACCGGTGCCAACAAGGGCATCGGTCTGGAGATTGCCCGCAAACTCGCCGCTGCCGGCATGCAGGTGATCATCGGCGCGCGCGATGACGCCCGCGCCCGGAAGGCAGTTGACGCGCTTGGAGGCGAGGGGCTTTACGTCCAGCCGGTTCATATCTACATCAACGACGCCGAGACGATTGCCGCGGCGGCTGCCTGGATCGAGGAACGCCACGGCAGGCTGGACGTACTCGTCAACAATGCCGGTATCTTCGACTTTGCCGATGGTCCGCCGGACACTGCCGCAATCAGCGCCGTTCGCCGGGTCATGGAGACCAACTTTATCGGCACGCTGGCGGTGACGCAGGCCATGCTGCCCCTGCTGCGCAAGGCGGAGAATGGACGGATCGTCAATATCTCGAGTTCACTTGGCTCATTGACCCTCAATGGTGATCCGACGTCGCCCTACTACGCTTCGCAGTTCATCGGCTACAATTCCTCCAAGGCGGCATTAAACATGTTGACGGTGCAGCTTCGCGAAGCCTTGCGTGGAAGCGAGATCGTCGTCAACTCGGTCAGCCCCGGCTTCGTAAAGACGGATTTGACCGGTTTCGGCTCCATGACGCCGGAAGAAGGCGCGCGGCTTCCCGTCCGTTTTGCCCTTGAGGGGGAGGAAACTGGCGGCTTCTTCGAGCCGGATGGCGAGACGCCCTGGTGAGGCGACGGCGGCGGTGAAACCAAGGCGGTCGCCGCGCTGGCGACGGCGGCCAATCAGAGCCTTGCACCGGTTCGCTCGTTGATACAGCAAAGAAACCGGGGTGTGCGACATGGTTTCGAGTGCGATATGGAAAGGGCAGGTGCGGCTGTCGGCACGGTCTGCTATCATGGGGACCTAGGTGCCGCCTTTTCTGAGGATGAGCTTGACCGACTGGACGGCAGGCGGAACGGCCTTGTCCGCAAGACCGCTCCCTTTCAGGATGAGCCGGGAAAGATCGCGCGTGAGCGGAGTGGATCACGCCGGAACGTTTGGTCGAAATCGGATTTGCGGAACTGACCGCCGAAGGGCAAGTGCGCCACGGCGCCTGTCCCGCTCTCGGCAAGGACAAGGAGGCGCAAAGGGTGAAGTCAGAGAAAGGGACGCACCAGACAAGTTCTGTAGCAAAGAATGATGGCGGCGATGTGGTTGAAGGCATCACCATTACCCACCCGGATCGCGAACTCTATCCGGGAAGTGGTGTGACGAAAATCGACATAGCCAGTCACTACGGCTTGGTCGGTGACCGCATGACCGAAGTGTCCGGAGAACGCCCCGTCTCGCTTCTGCGCTGCCCCGCCGGCATTGAAGGCGAGTGCTTCTTCCAGAAACATGCGGGCAAGGGCTTTCCCGGTGAACTGACCCGCATCGACATCGAGGAGAAGAACGGCGAGATCGGAGAATATCTCTATGCAACGGGCCCGGAAGGTTATGTCGCTGCCGCCCAGATGGGCACGATCGAGTTTCACGGCTGGGCGGCGCGCGCCGACCGGCTGGAGCGGCCCGACCGGATGGTCTTCGATCTCGATCCCGACGAGACGCTCGGCTTTGCCGAAACGAAGCAGGCGGCTTTCGACCTGAAGTCCCTGCTCTTAGATATCGGCCTTGAGGCCTATGCGATGGTGACCGGCGGCAAGGGCATTCACGTTGTCGTGCCGCTTCGGCGCACGGTCAGCTGGGAGACGCTCAAATCCTTCGCCAAGACGCTCGCCCATCTGATGGCGGACAGGGAGCCGGATCGCTTTACCGCCACCATGTCGAAGGACAAGCGCAAGGGGAAGATCTTCATCGACTGGCTGCGCAACGAACGCGGCGCAACCGCGATCCTGCCCTATTCGGTGCGCGCCCGGCCCGGTGCCCCAATCGCCACCCCTGTCACCTGGGACGAACTGAAGAACCTGAACTCGGCCGCCGCCTTCGGCCTGGGACATATGGCCGACCGCCTGAAACACGACGACCCGGCGCTTGCGGTCAAGCCGCAAACGCTCGGCAGGACGGTGATCGACAGGCTCGAAAAACGGGTCGGATGAACGGCGCTTTGCCGGTGCTGACCGGACCGCTGAACGCTTCGCGCCAGAGGCGGTTCGTCGATTGCGGCTTGTGATCCGGCGCCTTTTTCACTAAACCACCCCCACTTTTCCGCTTTATGACGGTTTTATGAATGCTTTCCCGTATCTGGAATAATTATCTCGCTCCGCTGCTGGGCCGGCCCGCCCGCGTTCAGATCGCAGCCCTATGCCACCGCGAGGGGGCAGACGGCCCGGAAATCCTGCTGATCACGTCCCGAACGACGAAGCGCTGGATCATCCCGAAGGGCTGGCCGGTGGCCGGGACAGACGGCGCCGGCACGGCGTTGCAGGAGGCCTGGGAGGAGGCCGGGGTAAAACCCGCTGAAACCGACCATCTCCGGCTCGGGCGCTACCGCTACAAGAAGATCGTTGGCGGCCAATTGCCGGTGACGACCGATGTCTATGTCTACGCCGTCCGGGTCGAGACGCTGCTCGACAGCTTTCCGGAGATGGACGAGCGCAAACGCGCATGGATGACGTCTGACGACGCGGCGCGCGCCGTGCAGGAACCGGAGCTCAAGGCGATCCTGAAGGACTTCCCGAAACGTATCGACGAAGCGCGGCGCGGCTAGGCCGCGTGCGACAGGCCGCGACGGCCTCTTGACTGCAAGGACATTCACAGTGACCGAAGATGCCACGCCGCAATGGAAGACGCTCGACAAGGACCTGAACCGTCTGACGCGTCTGGAAGAAGCCACCATGTACACCGCCCGCCCGCTGGTGGGCGTCGGCGTCAGCCTCGTTTTCGTGACGCTGACCGTGGTGGCGGCGGCGATCTTTACCGGCGGCGAGCCGCAGAGCCTGGCGGTGATCGTGGCGGCCGCCTTCGGCGCCTATATGGCGCTCAATATCGGCGCCAATGACGTCGCCAACAATATGGGCCCGGCGGTCGGCGCCAAGGCGCTCTCGCTGTTGGGCGCGATCGCCATTGCCGCCGTGTGTGAGAGCGCCGGCGCGCTGCTTGCCGGCGGCGATGTCGTTTCCACCATCTCCAAGGGCATTATCGATCCGTCGGCGCTTGCCAGCACGGCCGTGTTCGTGCGGGCGATGATGGCGGCCCTGCTTGCGGCCTCCGTCTGGGTCAATGTCGCCACCTGGATCGGGGCGCCTGTTTCCACCACCCATTCCATGGTCGGCGGCGTCATGGGCGCCGGCATCATGGCGGCGGGACTTGCGACCGTGAACTGGCCGACCATGGGGGCGATCGCGGCAAGCTGGGTGATCTCGCCGCTTCTCGGCGGCGTCATCGCGGCGGCCATGCTCGCCTTCATCAAGTGGCGGGTGATCTATGTCGAGGACAAGATCGCCGCAGCGCGCGTCTGGGTGCCGGTGCTGATCGGTGTGATGAGCGCCGCCTTTGCCGCCTATCTGGCAATGAAGGGCCTGAAGAAGGTCATTTCCATCGATATCGGCACGGCGCTGCTGATCGGTCTTGTCGCCGGGATCGCCATGTGGCTCGTGTCCATGCCCTTCATCAGGCGTCAGTCGGAGGGGCTGGAAAACCGCAACCGCTCGCTGAAATCCCTGTTCCGCCTGCCGCTGGTGGTCTCGGCAGCGCTTCTGTCCTTTGCCCATGGCGCCAATGACGTCGCCAATGCCGTCGGCCCGCTGGCGGCGATCGCCTATGTGCAGAAGTCTTCCGCGGTCGCCGGCGAGGTCGCCATCCCGCTCTGGGTGATGATGATCGGCGCGCTCGGCATTTCCTTCGGCCTCGTGCTGTTCGGGCCGAAGCTGATCGGCATGGTCGGCAGCCAGATCACCAAGCTCAACCCGATGCGCGCCTATTGCGTCGCGCTGTCGGCCGCCGTGACGGTGATCGCCGCCTCATGGCTCGGCCTGCCGGTGAGCTCCACCCATATCGCCGTCGGCGGCGTCTTCGGCGTCGGCTTCTTCCGCGAATGGTACATGGAACGCCGCGCCCGGCGCGTCGAGATGGAGCGGCCGGTCGCCCGCCGCATTCCCGGCCAGGAGCGCGCGCGGCGCAAGCTCGTGCGGCGCTCGCATTTCATGACGATCATCGCCGCCTGGGTGATTACGGTTCCGGCGGCAGCGCTTCTGTCGGCCGGGTGTTTCTTGCTTCTGCGGGCGATCGGGTTTTGAGGGGGTTGCCGGGCGTTTTTTTGGAAACGCCCGGGCCATGTTCTCAGAACTTGAACGAGAACCTTGCCATTGCGGCGGAGTCAGCCACGCCGGAGCCGAACTGGCCGTCATAGGAGAGCGACAGGCTTGCGTCCTTCAGGCCGCTTTCCGCCAGGCTGTCCAGGTCGAACGCGACGCCGGCGCTGACGAGCGCCACATCCTCGCCGACCGGAACGCCCGCCACGGTAAACGGTGCGCCGCCAGCAAAGGCGTTGACCGAATTCGGGGAAAGCGTGCCATAGGCATGGCGCCAACCGAGCATGCCGGTCACCCGCGCCGCCTCGTCAAAGGCCACCGACCCACGCACGCCGAGCGTGGAATAGGTCATGTCCGTGGTGTCGGAAGCAATGGCAAGGGCTGCCGCGCCGCCGCTCTCGCTATAGGCATCGGTATGGACCGAGACATAGGCCAGGCCCGCAAACGGCTCGATCGTGGCCATGCCCAGATCGAATTCATAGCCGACCTCGCCGAAGACCTGGGCAACGCCGCCATTGGTGGAGCCTGTCAGATAATCGGAGAAGCCCGGGAAGGCCGCGGTGCGCTTGGTGTCGATGTCGGACCAGGCATAGGCCGCGCCGCCGGAGATGTTGAAGCCCTCGAACGACGTGCCGCCATAAATGCCGATCTGGTAGCTGGTGGCGTCGGCGGAAGAGGCGCGCTCATCGACATCATAGGTGGATGACTGGTAGCCGGCCATGACGCCGAGAACGCCGGCGTCGCCAAATCCCGCATCGCCGCCGATGATGAAGCCGCCGGTATTGCTGTCGAGCTTGGCGGCATTGCCGTCGCCGTCGATATGGCCCATGCCGCCGAAGGCCTGCATCCAGGCGCCGTAGGCAGGGGCGGAAAGGTCGTCGATGCAGCCATTGGCGTTCCGCTCGGCCGTCTGCGCCGCCGTCAGCGGCACGGAACCCGAGGGCTCTGAGCAGGCCGAGCCGGTGGCGGCCCGCACCCGGCCAAGGGCGGCATCGCGGATGAAGCGGCTGTCCTCGATCATGCCGGTCTTCAGGCTGGCATGGATCTCGCCGGAAACCGCATCGAAGGCCGCGGGGACATCCGTTGTGTTGAGGCCGAGGATCGCATCATAGACAGCGTTGCCGGCGCCGAGACTTTCGACGCCATAGGCTGCTGCCCGCTGGTTCGGCGTCTGGGCATAGCGATCGAAGGCGGAACCATTGCGGATCAGGCGCAGCAGCACCGAATTGGAGGTGTAATCGAGGAACGGATCGAGATAGGCAAGCGTCGTGGTCACGCCGTCAAACGTGCCGGAAACGCCGCCGTCCGCTGTCAGGATCGTGTATTCCGATTCCGCCGCATAAAGGCCGTCAAAGCCGATATGGGAGACATCGCCGCCGGAAAGCGTTGCGGTTCCCGTCGCCGCGATCAGGTCGGCGGACGTGCCGCCCGGTTCGGTCTCGACCTCATAGGTCGATCCGGGACCGAAGGAGACGTTTCCTGCGACATTGATCGTGCCGATCGAATTGCCGGGCGAGACCGTGCCGCCATTGCCGACGGAGGTGGAGCCGACCGTGCCGTTGCCGGTGAGGCGACCGGAGCCGGTGAGCGAGACCGTGCCGCCGACCGTGCCGTCGAGATGGAGCGTAAAGTCGGTGACGGTGCTGTCGCCGGTATAGCCCGACGAATTGCCCGTCAGCGTCACCAGACCGCCGCCGGTGAAGAGAATGTCGCCGGAACCGGAGATCGTGCCGGCATAGGTGCCGTCGAAGGCCTGGTCGAAGGTCATCGCGGCGCTTTCGGCGACATCGAGATTGCCGAAGAAGAGGTTGGTGTTGGAGACGAGCCCGCCTTCTTCCACCGACCAGTCGAGAGTGCTGCCGCCGGTCAGCCGCAGATTGCCCGCGCCGGACTTGACCATCGTTCCGCTGACGCCGTTATAGCCGCCGATCGTGCCGGCAAATGTGCCGTCTGCGTCCTGCGCGAACTCGACCACGCCCTGGGTGGCGATATCGCCGCGGATCGAACCGGTATTGCCGACAAGGCGACCGGCCATGACGCGGGTGCCGCCGGTATAGGTGTTGGCGCCCGTCAGAGTGAGGGTGCCGTCACCGGCCTTGATCAGCAGGCTCTTGGTGCCATCGACGATCGCTGAGGACACCGTGGTCAAAACGCCGTCATCGATGTTGAACGTGCCGCCGTCGCCGTTTACCGGCGAAAGCGCCAGCGCGCCGTCCTGGATGAGATAGCCGTCGGTCTTGAACTGCAGCGTGTCGAATTCCTGCGTGTCCTCGACGGTGACCGTGCCGGCCGCGGCCGTGAAAATGCCGACCTGGCTGCCCCAGATGTCGTTCTTGCCACCGTCAGACGTCGTCCAGTTGGTGTTTGCCGCGTTCCAGATGCCATCGCCGCCATCGACGGTCTTATCCGCCTTGAGATCGCCGCCATCCCAGAACTGCATGGTCTGCGGTTCGCCGCCGCCCGTGGTCACGGCAAGGTTGACCTCGCCGGCAACGTCCGTGTCGATGGCGCTTTCGGCATCGGCGACGCCGGAGACATCGAGCACATCAAACTCGCCGGAAAGCGCGCCGCCATATTCAAACAGATAATAATAGCCTGCCGCCGCAACCGTCGCATCCAGCGTGCCGCCAAGCTTCAAATCACCGCCAACCGAGATAAAGTCATTCGTTTCTCCTCCGGCAACATCTGCGGTGTTGAGCTGGAAGACGGTGGTCGAGCCGGTGTTGAGCGACAGGTTGCCGTCGATCGTCAGCGTGCCCGTGCTGTCGGCGGCGCCGGGGGACAGCGTGCCGGTGTCCAGGACATAGACCTTGCCGCCCAGCGTACCGCTGCCGGAAAGCGTGCCGGAACTGGTGACATAGACCTGCGAGCCGCTGTCGCCGAGCGTGCTGTCGACCTGCAGCGCGCCGCCGAAAACGCTCGTCTGGCCGGAGAAGGTCGAACCGTCGCCGGTCAGGATTGTCGTGCCGGCATAGTTGGCGATTTTCGGATTATCGGCACCATAATCTACCAGATCGGGAGCGAAGGTATAATCGTCACTGGTGTGGTTGAAGGCGAGCAGGGCCTGTTCGCCATCTTCCGCGAACTGCACGCTCGGGGCGTCGAGCGTTCCGGGCGCTGCGGCGGACTGCAGTTCACCGAAAATCGCCTGGCCCCCGCCGATGAAGAGCCAACCAACATCCCCCGAGCCCTCTGTGCCCTGGCTGAGCCACAGGTCGTTGGTTTTGAGCGTGCCGCCGTCTGCAAGCGTCACGACGCCGTTATCGTTGCCGTAGCCGATTCTGAACAGATCATTTCTGACGGTTGATCCCTCTCCGCTGACGCGCAGGTAGGCGCCATTTCCCGAGGCGACAGTGATCGATTCGGCAACAAGGACTTGGCCGCCGTCCAGAACATCAAGGTTCGCGAAGCCCTGGCTGCCGCCGACAAGAACGCCGCCCGCCGTCAGTTTCGAACCGCTGCCCGACACGGTCGCGTAGCCCGATCTGGCGCCGCCGACCGTCATCTGAAAGGGGACATCGACCTCTCCGCCCTCAAGCACGGAGAGTGTTGCGGTTCCTCGCTGGCCGACGACCAGATTGGTGTCGACCTTAAACGAAGAAGGCGTGGCCGGATCAGAATCGGAAGCGCCGGTGACGATCACGGTTCCCTTCGAGCCGGTCTCCTTGGCGATATAGGCTGTTTTGCTGGTAACGGCGCCGCCTGCGGCAATATAAAGCCTTCCATCACCCTTGGAGCCGACAGCAAGTTCGTCCTTAGATGCCCATTTCGAGCCTGCGCCACTAACTTCTACCACACCTACACCGGATGATTGCGCAGCGATGGTGGCTGGGTCGGTATTCGTAACGCTGCCGCCGGCCTTGACCGTGAGTGTTCCTTTTCCGTACACGCCCACTTGGATGTGATATTGGTTCGTCAGTTCCGCGTTTTCGCCATAGAGTTCTACCGTGCCTTCACCAATATCGGGGTCGCTTAAGGAACCGTAGCCGATATTGGTGAAAGAATTCTCCACCTTGCCGCCGGTCCTGATGGAGACCCGGCCCTTTCCGCTCAGGCCGACGGTGAGGCCATAAGTGTTGCTCCATTTCGAGCCGGCGCCTTCGACCGTCACCAGGCTGTTGCTGGTATCCTCATAGCTGACGATACCCTGCTGATTGCTGACGACGCTGCCTCCCGTTATTTGAAGAAGACCATTGCCGGACTCGCCAACAACGAGCTTGCCTTCACCGCTTGATCCGGGTCCGGTGAGCGTCCATTTCGAGCCGGTCCGCAGAGTGACCGTTCCATCAACGTCTTCGGCGCCCGCGATTGTGCCGTTCTGGCTGCTGATGCTGCCGCCATTCAAGATCAGCAGCGTGCCCTTTGCCGTTTGGCCGACTACGAAGCTATCGCTGCCGAAGTCACAAGTTCCGCTAAACTGGTTATCGGTAGTGTTGATCGGGTTTGGCGGGCAGGTGGGAGCAGGGATGGCCGCCGCCGGGCCGGCGCCGATGACGCCGGCGACGATGCCAGCGAAGGCGGCCTGGGCGAGGAGCAGGGAGCGCCGGCTGCGCAAAAGGCCACCGGCCTCGAAACGCGGCCCGCCTACTTCTTTCTTCCCGTCGATCGCAACAAATCTGATGTTCATTTTCTGCCCCCCAATGACCGATCCGTCAACGCCTTGGCCTGTTGTCCCCGGGCCGGGTTGACGGAAATGCTAACGCAACCATAGTTTGAGGTAACAGAAAGCCCGCGTGCATGACAACGCGCGGCTAACGTTTTATTCTTCGTTAACAGGTGAAATCTGAGGTGGGTGTCACCCGATTGCAACAACCCGTTTGATGCTACCCAAGAGCGCCCATGGTCTGGTCGGAAAACCTCTGGAAGGCTGCCGTCACTTGTGGGCTAGGGGCACGAATTTATTGGGTTTTTCATACGTCCCTCAACTATGGTAGACGGAATTTCCCAACCCGGTGCTTGCCTGAAATAGTGATGGCGGTCGCCGTTGCGGTCACATGCAGGCGTCAGCGCCCGAGAGCCGCCCCCACCAGCGCCTTGGCATCGTCGCTTGCCCATTCGGCCGGGCCGTTCATGGAGCCGAGCAGACAGCCGTTCTCGTCGATCAGGAGGGTGGAGGGCAGGCCGAAGGCGAGGCCGTCCTTTTTCAGCGTGTTGAACGCGCCCATCGTGCCGTCGCGATAGAAGGCCAGTGACGAGATGCCGATCTCGTCGAGAAATTTCTTCGGCTTTTCATCCGAGCCCGTATCGATGTTGACGGCGACGACCTCGAAATCATCGCCGCCCATCTCCGCCTCGAGTTCGTCAAGCGCCGGCATTTCCTCGCGGCAGGGCACGCACCAGGTTGCCCAGAGGTTCATCAGCACGGTCTTGCCCTTGAAGGCGGAGAGCGATGTCTCTCCGGCGTCGGAATTGAAGGCGAGGTTCTGCATCGGACGCGGCTTTTCCGCCGGAATGAAGGCCGCGACCTCGCCTTTTGACAGCGGTTTGAGCTTGGCTGCGGTCTCAACCGCCATTTCACACTGGCCTGCCGTCGCCAGTTCACCCGCGCCATTGCCAGTGAACGTATTTTTCACGTATACCGCCACAGCGCCGGCGATGAGCCCGGCAACAAGCGCGATAAGAACAAGTCTGGCGGAGATGGGGCTCTTGCGGCTCTTCTTCGTCATGTCACTCTCCAGATAGGCACGTCATGGCTTCCGACAACAGCACCTCGAACACAATGTGGGGCGGGCGTTTCGCCTCCGGCCCCGACGCGATCATGGAGGAGATAAATGCCTCCATCGATTTCGACAAGGCTCTCTACAACGAGGATATCGACGGATCGATCGCCCACGCCACCATGCTGGCCGAGAGAAATATCATTTCGGAAGAGGACAAGGCCTCAATTCTGGAGGGGCTGACAACAATTCGTCGTGAGATCGAGGAGGGTCGCTTCACCTTCTCGCGCCAGCTCGAAGATATTCACATGAATATCGAATCACGCCTGCGCGAACTGATCGGGGCTGCGGCCGGACGGCTTCACACCGCGCGTTCGCGCAACGACCAGGTGGCGCTTGATTTCCGCCTTTGGGTGAAGAAGGAACTGATCAAGACCGAAGCGGCGCTGACGCGCCTGATCGGCGTTTTCCTGACCCGCGCCGAAGAGCACGCCGATACGGTGATGCCGGGCTTCACCCATCTGCAGACCGCCCAGCCGGTCACCTTCGGCCATCACTGCATGGCCTATGTCGAGATGTTCGGCCGCGACCGCGCCCGCGTGCGCCACGCAATCGAGCATCTGGACGAGAGCCCCATCGGCGCCGCAGCACTTGCCGGCACGGGCTTTGCCATCGACCGGCACATGACGGCCGAAGCGCTCGGCTTTTCCGGCGGTCCGACGCGCAACTCGATCGACACGGTTTCCGACCGTGATTTCGCTTTGGAATTTCTGTCGGTCGCGTCGATCTGCGGTACGCATCTGTCGCGTCTTGCCGAGGAGATCGTGATCTGGTCGACGCCGCAGTTCAATTTCGTCCGGCTGTCGGATAGTTTCTCCACCGGTTCCTCCATCATGCCGCAGAAGAAGAACCCGGATGCCGCCGAACTGGTGCGCGCCAAGACCGGCCGCGTCAACGGCGCGCTGGTGGCGCTGCTGACGGTGATGAAGGGCCTGCCGCTCGCCTATTCCAAGGACATGCAGGAAGACAAGGAACAGGTCTTCGACGCCGCGAAAAGCCTTGATCTGGCGATTGCCGCCATGACCGGGATGATCGGCGACCTGACCGTCAACACGGCCTCGATGAAGGCTGCCGCAGGCTCCGGCTTCTCCACCGCGACCGACCTCGCCGACTGGCTCGTGCGCGAGGCGGGGCTTCCCTTCCGCGACGCTCACCACGCGACCGGCCATGCGGTGGCGCTCGCCGAGAAGAAGGGCTGCGACCTTGCCGAGCTGTCTCTCGAAGAACTTCAGGCCACCAATCCGGCGATCACCGCCGGCATTTTTGACGTGCTGACGGTCGAAGCCTCGGTGGCGAGCCGCAAGAGCTTCGGTGGCACGGCGCCGGACGAGGTGAGAAAGCAGATTGCCTGGTGGCGCGAGCGCGTTTGAATTCGCGCGTTTGAGGGTGCACAAGCCTCGCCTGATCGGCTATCAGGAGAGGCATCGGGTTTGTTCAGGCTTGCGGTGGAAAGTGCCATGAGAAAAGACAGGATCGCCGTTGCGGCATTATTGGCGAGCGCACTGGTGCTGACCGCCTGCGGGCGGCGTGGCCCGCTGGAAGTGCCGCCGGCAACGCCGAAACAGGCCGAGCGCGAGGCGAAAAACGCCAATACGCCTGCCATCCGCATCGCGCCGAACGACAAACCGATCGTCCTCGACGGTTCCGGCGACAATGTCATCAATGCCGGGCCGGACGCCGCAGTCGACGGCGAGCCCTTCATTCTCGATTCCCTTCTCAACTAGGCCAGGTCTTTCCTCGTGAACCATTTCGAATATCGCGACGGCGTGCTCTTTGCCGAGGGTGTTTCCATTCCGGCAATCGCCGAGGCTGTCGGCACGCCCTTCTACTGCTATTCCACGGCCACGTTCACGCGCCACTACAAGGTCTTCGCCGAAGCCTTTGCCGGTTCGGACGCGCTGGTCTGCTATGCCGTGAAGGCCAATTCCAACCAGGCGATCCTGAGGCTTCTGGCCAGTCTCGGCGCGGGTATGGACGTGGTCTCCGAGGGCGAATTGCGCCGCGCGCTGGCCGCCGGCGTCGCTCCGGAAAAGATCGTGTTTTCCGGCGTCGGCAAGACGGTGCGGGAAATCGATTTCGCGCTGGAAACCGGCATCTACTGCTTCAATGTCGAATCCGAGCCGGAGCTTGAGGTTTTGAGCGCGCGCGCCGTGGCCAAGGGTCTCGAAGCCCCGGTTTCCTTCCGCATCAATCCGGATGTGGATGCGAAGACCCATGCCAAGATTTCGACCGGCAAGAAGGAAAACAAGTTCGGCATCGCCTTTTCGCGCGCCGAGGCCGTTTATGCCCGCGCGGCGGAACTGCCCGGTATTCGCGTGACCGGGATCGACATGCATATCGGCAGCCAGATCACCGAGCTCTCACCCTTCCGCGATGCCTTCCGGCTGATGAAGACGCTGGTTTCGGATCTGCGGGCAAAGGGCCATGCGATTGATCACGTCGATGTCGGCGGCGGGCTCGGCATTCCCTATCAGTTCGACAACAATCCGCCGCCGGAGCCCACGGCCTATGCCGCCGTCATCCGCGAGGAACTGGCGGGGCTTGATTGCCGGATCGTTGCCGAGCCCGGCCGGATGATTGCCGGGAATGCCGGCATTTTCGTTACCGAAGTGATCTATGTGAAGGATGCGGAAGCGAGGAGCTTCGTCATCGTTGACGGTGCGATGAACGACCTGATCCGCCCGACGCTTTACGACGCCTACCACGCCATCCGTCCCGTGGTGCTGAACCCGAAGGCGGATCGACTGACGGCCGATGTCGTCGGCCCGGTCTGCGAGACGGGCGACTATCTGGCGCTTTCGCGCGAGATGGGACGGCCCGAGCCGGGCGATCTTCTGGCGGTCTCGACGGCAGGCGCCTATGGCGCGGTGCAGGCCGGCACCTACAATACCCGCCTTCTGGTGCCGGAAGTGCTGGTTGATGGCGACCGCTACCATGTCATCCGCCCGCGCGGCTCCTATGAAGAGCTGATCGGGCTTGATTCCGTGCCGGACTGGATGTGACCCTGCTCGCAAAGTCTTGAAGACGGATTTCTCCAAATTCGTCTTCGTCTCCTCGCTATCGTCATAAACCGTGCTATGGTTTTCGTATCGCTCACGCCGCCGCCGAAAGGCGCGACAAACGGGACCCATGACCGCGCGACAGCAAGACACCGGCACGCAAGACCCGGACCAGGGCAGACAAGGCAGGGCGCTGATGCGGCGCATTGCCCGCGGTCGCGCCTTTGCCCGCTTCAACCTTGTCGTTGAACGCCTGGCTCCGGGCCTCGTCTGGCCCGCCTGTGCGCTTGCGCTCTACCTTTCCTTTTCCTGGCTCGGCCTGTTTCACGCCGTGCCGTTTGCCCTGAGGGTCGTTCTCCTTCTGCTGCTTGTCGGCGGCTTTTTTGCCGGTTTCTGGCCGCTGCGGCGTTTCAAAATGCCATCCCGGGCAGATGCCGAGCGGCGTCTGGAGCGCGAGAACGCGCTTGCTCACCAGGCCATTTCCGTTGCCGGAGACAGGCCGGCGCGCGAGACGCCGGAGGCGCTTGCCCTGTGGCATGCCCACCAGCGCCGCATGGCCGAGAAACTCGGCAGTATCGACAGCGGCCATGCCCGGCCGGACCTCGCAGCCATCGATCCGTACGGCCTGCGCGCCGTTCCCGCGCTCTTGCTGTTCGTCGCCTTCTTCTATGCCGGGGCGACAGGCTCTGGCCGGCTTGCCGATGCCTTCCTGCCGCCGGCGGAAGAAAGCGAGACGGCGCTGGCGCTCCGGTTTGATGCCTGGATCTCGCCGCCGCCTTATACCCGCAAGGCGCCGGTCTATCTTCAGGCCGACGGCGTCGATCAGGTCGAGAACATTCCCGAAGGCTCGGTGCTGACCGTGCGCCTTTCCGGCGAGGGGGCCGATGCTCCGATCTCCTTCCAGCCGGATAACGCAGACGCACCGCAGACCCCGAACGAGGCCGAAGAGGGCGCGATGATGCGCGGCGCAAGTTTTACGCTGTCATCAAGCGGTCTGCTGGAAGCGGCCGGGCGGCAATGGATGATCGGAGTTGTGCCGGACGAAATGCCGGTTATCGCCTTCAAGGGCAGGCCGAAGGCCGCCGCAAACGGCGCTCTGGAACTCGAATACACCGTGTCCGACGATTACGGCGTGACGGCGGCCCGCGCCAGGATCATTCCGGCGGGCGATATCGATGAGCACGCCGAGCCGCTTTATGCTGCGCCGGAGTTTCCGCTCAACATGCCGTCGCGCTCAAGCGAGGATCATTCGGCCTTCACCAGCCGCAATCTCACCGAACATCCGCTTTCGGGCAAACCGGTCGCGATCACGCTGATTGCCGAAGACGCCGCAGGCCATGTGGCTCGCAGCGAACCGCTGGAAATGGTGCTTCCGGCGCGCAACTTCTACAATCTGCTGGCAGGCTCCGTCGCCGAGCAGCGGCAGATCTTCGCGCTCGACGTGCGCGCCATGCCGGAAGCTCTGCAATACAGCGCCGCGATCACGCTTCGCCCCGAAGAAACCATCCCCGATATCACGCAGTATCTGCTCATCAAGTCGGCACAGACGCGCATGTTGCTGGCTCACGACGAGGAGAGCTATCTCGATACGGCAGACTATCTCTGGGAGATCGCGACCGGGATCGAGGACGGCGCATTGTCGGATGCCGAACGCCGCTTGCGGGAGGCGCAGGACGCGCTGAGCGAGGCGCTGCGCGACGGCGCCTCCGATGCCGAGATCGCCCGGCTGATGGAGGAATTGCGCCAGGCGATGCAGGAATATCTTTCCGAAATGGCAGAACGCATGCAGCCCTCCGACATGCAGCAGGGCGCGCAGCAGGCGCTGCGCCAGCGCGATCTCGACAACCTCCTGAACCAGCTCGAAAACCTCGCCCGCTCCGGCGATCGCGCTGCCGCTCAACAATTGTTGTCCGAACTGCAGCGGATGATGAACAATATCCAACCGCCGTCTTCCATGGCCCAGCAGGGCGGGCAGCAGAATTCGGAGATGCGCGAACAGATCGACAAGCTCGGCGAGTTGATCCAGGAACAGCAGCGGTTGATGAACGAGACCTTCGAACTCGACCAGCAACTGCGCGATCGCGAGCAGTGGGGCGACCCGCCGCCGCGTCAGGACGGCGAACAGCAGGGTGAGAATGGTGGCGAGCGTCCCCCGCAGGAGATGACGGCGGAGGAACTGCGCGAGGCGCTGCGCCAGCTTCGCGACCGCCAGCAGGCGCTTTCCGAACAGCTCGGCGAGATGCAGCAGAAGCTGTCCGAGCTCGGCATGCCGCCCGCCGAGGGCTTCGACCAGGCCGGCGAGGCGATGGACGGCGCCGCCGAATCTCTGGGTGAAGGCGAAGGGCAAGGCGCGCTGGAAGGGCAGGGCAATGCGCTGGAAGCCCTGCGTCAGGGCGCCCAGCAGATGATGAATTCGATGATGGCGCAAGGCCAGGGACAAGGTCAGCAAGGCCAGCAGGGACCGAACGGCCAGACCGGCTGGGGCTCGCAGGCAGGCCGCGATCCGCTCGGCCGCAACCAGGGCACGGACGGGCTCGATTTCGGCGATGACGTTCAGGTGCCGGACGAGTTCACCGTCGAGCGCGCCCGCGAGATCCTCGACGCCATTCGCGAACGCCTCAACGAGGACGCGCCACTGCCGTCAGAACCGCCCTATCTGGAGCGGTTGCTGGAACCGGAGACGGGGAACTGAGATTATTTTCTGGCACCAATGACCGCTGCTCCGCAGTCCCGGTACGCTTGGCTCGATAGTATTGGTGAAAACCTAAGCCGCCAGCGCGCGGGCGACCGCCTTGCGGATATCCGGCAGGGCGAAGGGCTTCGGCACCACGTCGACGATCTTTTCCATCAGGTCGTCGGCGCGTTCGCGCTGTTCGGCAAAGCCGGTCATCAGCAGGATCTTCATGCCCGGATGGGTGCTGGCAGCCTGATGGGCAAGGGCGATGCCGTCCATGATCGGCATGCGGACATCGGAGAGAAGCAGGTCGTAATTGCTCTCCGACAGGAGCTCGAGGCCTTCCGCGCCATCACAGGCCTCGACCGTCTCATGGCCGTCGAGCCTCAAGGCGCGTGCAACGAATGCCCTCAGAGATGCCTCGTCTTCCGTGATCAAAATCCTCGCCATGGCGCTGTCCAGTTCTTTCTGTCTTGTCAAAACCCTTGAGGCTGACCCGTTGTTCCGGGCCTTGTTGCCCTAGAGATCACCAGAACTTTCCTAGCGAGAGGTAAACATCGAAAAATGGCAATTTATGTAGTTAACAAGCTCTGTTACCGCGATTTAACCTTGGTTAAGCATCACCGGTAATCACGCCCACAAAGGGAAGCTCGCGAAAGGCGTAGGCGACATCCATGCCGTAACCGACGACGAAGCGGTCCGGGCAATGGAACCCGGCATAATCGGCCTCCAGAACCTCTTCGCGCTTATTCTGCTTGTCGAGGAGGACGGCGATCGAGACATTGGATGCGCCGCGCTCCAGCATCAGGTTGCGGGCAAAGCGCAGGGTCCGGCCGGATTCGAGAATATCGTCGACGAGCAGCACGTCGCGGCCTTCCACGACGCTGTCGATATCCTTGACCAGGCGTACGCCGCGGCTGATGGTACCTGTGCCGTAGCTCGAAAGCGTCATGAACTCGACTTCCGGTGCCAGTCCCACCTTATGGAGCGCGCGGATCAGGTCTGCGGCAAAGACGAACGAGCCCTTCAGGATGGCGATGACGAGAAGATCGTCGGAGGGGCCGCTGGCGATCTCGTTTGCGAGTTCCTCATTGCGTTTCGCGATGTCCTCGGTAGAAAACAGGACCTCGATCGTCTTTCCGCGAACGACGTGCATGGCGCGCTCCTCTTGCCTGCGGTGCGCCGTGGCGCCGCTTTCATTGCCTATCGGGAAGTTCGGTTTTAGTGGCTTTGCAACCGGGCGGCAATCAAAACACCGGCAACGGGCGTGGGCATCCGCCGATTCGCCGTGGATAATGCCACAATCCTGCCGCTCTTGCGCTTCGTTCACCTCCTGTTATGCATAATCGGCGATGATGGCGCTGATCGGAAAGATGAAGGCTGCCTGCTGACCATGGCGTTGATCCAGTTTGAAAATGTGGGATTGCGATACGGAATGGGTCCGGAAGTCCTCAGGGACATGACCTTCGATATCCCGAAACATTCCTTCCAGTTTCTGACGGGCCCCTCTGGCGCGGGCAAGACGACGTTGCTCCGGCTGATGCTGATGGCGCTGCAGCCGACGCGCGGCCTTATCCGCCTGTTCGATCGCGATGTCGCCGTCATTCCCCACAAGGAACTGCCGATGCTGCGTCGTCGCGTCGGCATCGTTTTCCAGGATTTCCGCCTGCTTGACCATATGACGACCTATGAAAATGTCGCGCTGCCGCTGCGCGTGCGCGGCAAGGATGAAGTCTCCTTCCGCAATGATGTGATCGAACTGCTGAAGTGGGTCGGGCTCGGCGAGCGCCTCCATGTCCGTCCGCCCGTTCTTTCCGGCGGCGAGAAACAGCGCGCGGCGATCGCGCGGGCGCTGATCGATCAACCGGAAGTGCTGCTTGCCGACGAGCCGACGGGCAATGTCGACCCGCCCATGGCGCGGCGCATCCTCAGCCTTTTCGTCGAACTCAACCGGATGGGCACCGCGGTGGTGATCGCCACGCATGATATCGCGCTTATGGATCGGTATGACGCAAGGCGGATGATCCTCTCGGAGGGAAGGCTCGATATCTATGACTAGGCCGCCCCGTTCGATCCGAGACCCCCGTCTGGAGGAGGACCGCCTTCAGCGACAGCGCGAGGAGGAGCGCCGTCGCGCGGCCGCGCGCGCGCGTGAGGAACGCCTGCTTGAGGAGAGGATCCTAGAAGAGCGTCGCCGCGAGGAGATCCGCGTGCACGAGGCCGAAGCGGCGCGCAAGCGCCAGATGCAGCAGGAAGCTGCCGCGCGCGAAGCCGAGCGGGAGAGGGGGGAAAGGGAGCGAGCCGCGGGCGAAAGGGCCGAGGCCGCGCGGACTGCGGCAAGGCGCGTTGAAGAGCAGCGGCAGGCGCGTAATCGCCCGATCCCCTCCGGCACTGACCGGACGTCCTTGCCGCGCGCGGAGCGCCGTGACGTCCCATCGGGCGAAAGACCGGCACGTCGGCAGGATGGCATTCGTCCGGCAATGCCGACCCGGGGAAAGGAGCGTGAAGCTCAAGCGGAAAGACAGACCGCTCGCAAGCCGCCGACGGCCGGCCGGCAGCACGGCAAGCCCACACCGATCGTACCGCCTTCGAACGTCCAGTCGCGGGCGCTGATGGCGGTGATCGCGATCATGGCCTTTCTCGCCTGCCTGACGCTCGGCGCGGTTTCGATGGTGCGGGCCACGGCCACAAGCTGGCAAGGCGGCATCTCCCGTGAGGTGACCATCCAGATCAAGCCGGCCGAAGGGCGCGACATGAATCAGGCTCTCCTGACCGCGCGCGACGTGGCGTTGCAGTTCGTCGGTACGATCGACGGACAGGTGGTGGATGAGGCGGCGACCGAGCGGCTTCTGGAACCCTGGCTCGGAACCGGACTCGATTTCGACGAACTGCCGGTGCCGCGCCTGGTGATCGTGACCATAGACGAAAACAATCCGCCGGATTTTTCGGCGATGGCGGAGGCGCTTCAGGGCGCCGTGCCCGGCGCCTATCTTGATGACCACCGCGCCTGGGTGAACCGGCTTTCGGCCATGGCGGACGCGACGACGACGATCGGCGCCTCGATCATGGCTCTGGTGTTTTCGGCCATGGTGCTGACGGTGGTGTTTGCAACGCGCGGCGCGCTTTCGGGAAGCCGCGACATCGTCGAGGTGCTGCATTTCGTCGGCGCAGAAGGCAGTTTCGTTGCGCGCCAGTTCCAGAACCATTTCCTCAATGTTGCGCTCAAGGGCGCGTTTCTGGGGGGCGGGATGGCCTGCCTGTTCTTCGTGGCCGCGCGCTTCTGGCAATCGCGCTTTCTGGCGACCCCTGGCGCAGACCAGGCGACCGCATTGTTCGGCACGATCTCGATCGGCTGGGGCGCCTATGCGGGCATCCTCCTGACCATCGTCATCATCGCCGCTCTGACCACGCTGACCGCGCGCCTGACGGTGATCCGCACGATCCGGGAGATCGATCGCATCCGTTCGGATCCGGCGCGCACCGATACGCTTTAGCCCCTCCCGATTTTCAACTTATCCGTCGTCGTCGTCCGGCCCGAATTTCAGCTATATCGTCTCTACTGTATGAAAGGCGGCTGAGTGATTCGGTCGGCCGTTGATTCGTGATGAACTCCGGAATGCGCGGAATTTGTGGTCGTCAGGCATCCGGAATGGAAGGACTATGGAAAACGAGCTCGGCAAGCCGCCGGAAAAGAGCGGCCACGGGGATGGTGCGCGAGGACGGGAGGTCACGCGTGCAAGCTCCGTGCTGCGTTTCTTTCTGGCCGCATTTCTTGCCGTGCTGATCGCATTCGGCGGCGGTTTTGTTTGGTTTTCCGCCAATATTCTGTCCGCCAAACCGCCTCCGATCTACGAGACCGACGCGATCGTGGTGCTGACCGGGGGCGCGCGCCGCATCGACGAGGCGCTTCTTCTGCTGGCAGAAGGCGCAGGCGAACGTCTCCTGATTTCGGGCGTCAATCCCTCGACAACGCCGGAAAGCATTCGCAAGACCACGGGTGGCGACAGCCAGTTGTTCGAATGCTGCGTCGATGTCGGCTATGAGGCGCTCGACACCTACGGCAATGCAGTGGAAACCCGCAAATGGATCGAGGAGCACGACTACAGGCGCGTACTGGTGGTTACCAGTGCCTATCATCTGCCGCGCGGCCTGTTTGAATTGCGCCATATCGATCCCGATACCGTGTTTGTCGGCTATCCGGTCCCCATGGGCGAGGGGGATGGGCCCTGGTACGGCAATCTGCGTTATGTGAAAGTGCTGGCCTCGGAATATCTCAAATTTCTGGGCGCGCATGTGCGCGCGGTGACCGGGCTTCGGGTTCTGGGGCCCGCAGAGCAGGAGACATGATCAGCATGGGTGTTCTTCGTTCTCTCGCTTTCAATACGACCTTTTACGTCGGCACGGCGCTGAGGATGATCGTGCAGTCTCCCTATTATTTCTCGACCTCGCGCGAAAACGCCTATCGCGTCGTCGTCCAGGGCTGGGGGCGGTTCGTCAACCGTCAGATGCGCCTTTGGGTCGGCACGACCTTCGAAATCGAGGGGCTGGAGAATATTCCCGACGGACCCTGCATCATCACGCCGAAACACCAGTCCGCCTGGGACACGATCATGCTGCTCCCGTGGATCCCTGATTCCGTCTTCATGCTGAAGCGCGAACTGATCCAGATGCCGCTCTTCGGCTGGTACCTGAAGAAACAGCGGCAGATCGCGGTCGACCGCGCGGCAAGCGGCCGGGCGATGGCGGATGCGATCAAGCGGACGAAGGCCGAGGTGGAAACCGGGCGGCAGCTCATCATCTTTCCCGAAGGCACGCGACGCCCGCCTGGCGCGGAGCCGGACTACAAGCGCGGCATCCAACTGATCTACAGCGGCCTTGCTGTCCCTGTTGTACCGGTGGTCATGCATCCGGGCCTGTTCTGGCCGCGCGGCAATTTTCGACGCCAGAAAGGACATTTCAAGGTGAAGATCCTGCCGGCGATCCCGCCGGGCAAGCCGCCGAAGGTCTTCTTCGCTGAACTGGTCGAGACCATGGAGCGGGAAAGCGACCGCCTGCTTCTCGAAACCGTCGCCGAAAATCCGCATCTCGACCTTCCCGAAGTGACGCGAAAGCGCGTCGCGGAACTGAAGGCAGCCGAAGGGCCTTGAGGGCGCTCAGCCGTGCCTGGGGCGTGGTTGCTCGTTGAGCAGAAGCTTGGCGACCGATTCCAGCGCTGCATCGCCGATGCGCATCTGTTTCAGGTGGTCGACGGTGTTCAGCACATAGTCCCGGTTCGGGCCCGACTGGCCGTGGCCGCGCCGCACGATGTCGGCCGCCCTGTCGATGTCGACCTTGCCCGCATATTGCTTGTGGGAATGGTCGACCACATAGGTGACAGCGGGAACGGTATCGCCATTGTCGAGCCGGATCGGCAGGACAAGTTCGCGATAGACCCTTGTGACCAGTTCGCGGGCGCGCAGATAGGCCATCACCGCCTCCTCGTCATCATTCTTTGCGGCAAAGGCGACGCCCTCGCAAAAGCCGCCCCGGTCGAGACCGAGCACAAGGCCGGGAATTTCCGCGGTTCCGCGATGGACGTAGGAATAAACGCAGAGGCTTCTGTGATAGCCGGAAAGGCGGGCGTTGGCGCGTTTGTGGCTCGGGAAACCCGGATTCCACATCAACGAGCCGTAGCCAAAGACCCAGAATTCGTCCATATGCTATGCCATACTCCGATTGAAACGTAGGACAGAATGGGAAGCCACCATGGCAGGTTCAACCCGCACGCGCAAATATCTGAAATGGTCGCTGATCGTGCTGGTCATCATCCTCATTGCCTATGCGCTCGGCTGGTTCTTCATCGCCCGCACGGTGAAGGCCCGGATTTTCGAACTTCTGGAGGGGCAGAAGGGCAATGAAACGGTCGTAAGCTGCGAGGATATCGGCTATCAGGGCTTTCCTGCAAGCTTCGGCTTTTTCTGCGACAGTCTCCATGTGCGAGACCGGCAGACCGATGCCGTTTTTGATACGCCGCGGCTGCTTGCCGAGGCGCCGGTCTATTCGCCCTGGTCGGTGATGGCGACGGTCACCGGGCCGGCAACGCTTGATAATGACGCAGGCATGATCCTGCGTTCGGAATGGGAACATCTCGGTGGAAAACTGATCTATGGGCGCAGCGGCCCGCGTCTGATCTCCTATGACATAGAGGGGTTGACTGCGCGCTTTGCCGTGCCTGCCGGCCAGCAGGGGACGCTGACGGCCGAATATGCGCAAGGCCTGGTGCGAAACGATGACGGCGATCTCGATCTCGCTTTCACGGTCACCAATGGCGTCTTGCGTCCGCAGAACAATGCCGAGGCCCTGCCGTCCGTCTCCGTCAATGTGCTGGCGACCGTTGATGATGGAGGAGAGCTTCTGGCGAAAAAACAGATTCGCGCCAATGGGCTTCGCGGCAAGAGCGGCATCCTCAACCAGGCGACGCTTGCCATCGGCGATCGCGCCTCTCATATCGCGATTTCCGGACGGTTTTCCTTCGATCAGGGAGGCTATCTGGACGGACGCTTCAGCGTCGAGCTGACCGGCATTGACGGCATTTCCCAAGTCCTGCAGCTCGCCTTCCCGCAGGCAGCGCGGCCGGTCGACACCGTCACCGGGCTGATCAAGTCCTTCACTGGCGGCCAGCGCACCATGACGCTTGATGTGCGGGTGAACCAGGGCCGGGCGATGCTGGGCTTCATCCCGCTCGGCCAGATTCCGCCAGTCTGACGGGATCGCCGTTGGGCTTCAACCCTTCTTGTCGAGCGTGTGGCGGCCGAAGTCCGGCACATCCACATCCTGTCCGGCCTCGATGATCGAGCGGCGGACGTCGCGCGTGCGGGAGAAGAGTTCGAACAGCTTGTCGCCCTCGCCCCAGCGGATCGCCCGCTGCAGATAGGCGAGGTCTTCGGAAAACCGCGCCAGCATTTCCAGAATGGCATCGCGATTGTGCAGGCAGACATCGCGCCACATGGTCGGGTCCGAGGCGGCAAGGCGGGTGAAATCGCGGAAGCCTGAGGCCGAATACTGGATGACTTCCGACTGGGTCACCGTTTCCATGTCGTCGGCCGTTCCGACGATGTTGTAGGCGATGATGTGCGGCAGGTGGGAGACGATGGCCAGCACCTTGTCGTGGTGCTCCGGCACCATCCGGTCCACCGTCGAGCCGAGCGCCTGCCAGAAGGCCGTCAGCTTCTGAAGCGCATCCTCGTCAACGCCTTCCGGCGGCGTCAGGATGCACCAGCGTCCTGCGAAAAGGCCCTCGAAGCCCGCGTCCGGACCTGAATGTTCCGTACCCGCGATCGGGTGGCCGGGAATGAAATGCACGCCTTTCGGCACGAAGGGCGACATCTGGGCGATGACCGAGGCCTTGGTGGAGCCGACATCGGTCAGGATCGCGCCTTTCTTCAGATTGGGCGCGATCTTTTCCGCAACCGCGCCGGACGCGCCGACGGGAACGGAGACGATCACCAGATCGGCGCCCCGGACGGCATCTTCGGCAGCGGCCGTATAGCGGTCGCCGAGCCCCAGCTCTTCCGCGCGCCTCAGCGTTTCCGGCGACCGGGTGGAGACCACGATTTCGCCGGCAAGGCCCCTGGCGCGGATATCACGGGCGAGCGAGGAGCCGATCAGGCCGATGCCGATCAGGGCGATCCGTTCAAACATAACGCTGCTCATGCCACATCCGTTTTCGCGCTTTGGGCCATGAAGTCCTTCAGCGCCGCGATCACGCCGCGATTGGCCTCTTCCGTGCCGACGCTCATGCGCAACGCGTTCGGGAAGCCGTAGCCGGCGACCATACGCAGCACATAACCGCGCGACGACAGGAAGCGGTCGGCATCCGGCGCGCGCAGGCCGTCTTCGTCGGGGAAGTGGATCAGGATGAAATTGGTGACCGACGGCGTCACGGTCAGGCCGAGCGCGGTCAGTTCCCGCGTCAGCGTCTCGATCCATTCGGCGTTGAACGCGGCGGCGTGCTGGGTGAAGCCGTCATCCTTGATCGCGGCCGTTGCCGCCGCGATTGCCGCCGCATTGAGGTTGAAGGGGCCGCGCACGCGGTCCATCGCGCCAACGATCTCGAGCGGGCCGTAAAGCCAGCCGACGCGCAGCGCCGCCAGCCCATAGATCTTCGAGAAGGTTCGGGTCATCACGACATTGGCGTTTTCGGCGACCAGTTCGAGGCCTGCCTCGTAATCATTGCGGCGGACATATTCGGCATAGGCGGCGTCCAGCACAAGGATGACATTCTTCGGCAGGCCGGCATGCAGGCGGCGGATTTCGGAGAAAGGCACGTAGGTGCCGGTCGGATTGCCCGGATTGGCGACGAAGACGATGCGCGTCTTGTCGGTAACCGCTGCAAGGATCGCGTCGACATCGACGGTCGCGTTCTTTTCCTTCACGGTGACCGGCGTCGCGCCATTCGCCATGATCTGGATCTTGTAGACGAGGAAGCCGTGCTCGGTGATGATCGCCTCGTCGCCCTCGCCGAGATAGACATGGGCCAGCAACCCGAGCAGTTCGTCCGAACCGTTGCCGCAGATGATGTTCTTCGTGTTGAGGCCGTATTTGGCGGCAATTGCCTCGCGCAACTGAGTCGCCTGACCATCGGGATAGAGCGCGAGCGTCTGGCTCAGGTTCCGCATCGCCTCGATCGCCTTCGGGCTCGGGCCCAGCGGCGTCTCGTTCGACGAAAGCTTGTACACCTTGGCAACGCCCTCAACATGGTCCTTGCCGGGGACATAGGCGGCAATATCCATGACACCGGGGCGGGGTGTCGGCTTCATCGACTGATCAGGCATAGGAAACCTCGAAAACAACATGTGGCCTCAAGGGCCGTTTTTGAACGGAGAAGGAATAATCAGGATTGGACGCTTTGTCGAGGGCGCGCGGCCCATGCCGGCAAGGCTCTCAGGGCCGGTTGCGCGTGGTCGGCACGCCCTGGGGCGCGAGGGCGGGCACCAGAACCTTGCGCGCGGCGCGCGCTGCAACCGGCAGGCCCTGATAGAGCCGCTTCTGCGCCTCGACGATATTGACGCCGGAAAAGGCCGGCCAGAATGTGCGGCCCGAGCGTTCGAAACTGGAGCGGAATTTCAGCACCGCCCGGCTCTTCGACGGCGGGAAGAACAGCGCCTCGGCAAAGGCGCCGGGGGTGAAATTGGTTTCCCGCAGCAGTTCGGTGATCTGGCTCTTGGAATAGGGCCGGCCATTGCCGAAGGGCGTATGCTCCAGCCGTGCCCAGACGCCGCGCCGGTTGGGCGCGACGATGACGAGACGTCCGCCGGGCGCGAGAATGCGCCAGAGCTCGCGCATGGTCTCGCGCGGGCTTTCGGAGAACTCCAACGCGTGCACCATCAGCACGCGGTCGATCGAGGCGTCGGGCAGCGGCAGTTCGTCATCCATCACCAGCGCGGTGGCCGAAGCCGCATGCGCCGGCCAGTTGATTGCGCCCTGCGAGGCGGGCATGAAGGCCATTACCCGTTCCGCATCCGCGCCGAGCCGGTCGAGATAGGGCAGGCAGTAGCCAAGCCCCACCAGGCGTTCGTCCGGTAGTTTCGGCCAGACGGGAACGAGCGCCATGGCGATCGAGTGGGCGGCAAGCCGTCCAAGCCGTGTGTGATAGAAGGAGCGAAGGTCAACGATATCGGCGTTCATGAGCGAAGTTCAGGCGGCCCCGGTTGGACTTGAGACCGCACAGTACTACATTGAAGCCGACTGGGTAAGCAATCGCGAGGCTTGAGATGACTTCACTGGAAATCGCCGTTTTCATGTGCCGATCCGACAATTACGGGGTGCTGGTCCATGACCCAGAGACGAAAAGGACAGTCAGCATCGACGCGCCCGATGGCGAGAAGGTCATTGCGGAAGCCGAAGAGCGCGGCTGGGTGGTTACCGACGTCTTCACCACCCATCACCACAAGGACCATGTCGAGGGCAATCTTCTTTTGAAGGAGCGTTACGATTGCCGCGTCGTCGGGCCGGTCGAGGAGGCGGTGGTGATCCCCGGTCTCGATCTTGCCGTGGGCGAGGGCGATGAACTGGATTTTGCCGGCCACAAGGTGGATGTCATCGAAACGCCTGGCCACACGGCAGGTCATGTCTGCTATCACTTCGTCGATGACGGTCTGCTGTTTTCCGCCGACACGCTGTTTGCCATGGGCTGCGGCCGCCTGTTCGAGCGCCCGGCCTCCGACATGTGGCCGTCGCTGCAAAAACTGCTGGCGCTGCCGGACGAAACCGAAGTCTATTTCGGCCATGAATATACGCTGGCCAATGCCAAGTTCGCGCTCTCGGTCGATCCGGACAATCAGGTGCTGAAAGAGCGCGCCGAGGCGGTGGCCGCGCTGCGCGATGCCGGCGATTTCACCATTCCGACAACGATCGGACTGGAAAAGAAGACCAATCCCTTCCTGCGGGTCGCCGATCCAGCAATCCGGGCGAAGCTCGGCATGGCCGATGCGAGCGATGCCGAGGTTCTCGGCGAGGTCCGCCGGCTGAAGGACAATTTCTGATGGCCGGCGCTCCGACAGCCGAAGCCATCATCGATGCATTGGGCATGCAGCAGCATCCGGAAGGCGGCTGGTATGCGGAAACCTTCCGCGACACGGCCGGCGAACCGGGACGCGGCGCCTCGACGCTGATCTATTTCCTGCTGAAGGCCGGCGAACGCTCGCACTGGCACCGGCTTCTGACGACGGTCGAGATCTGGCACTATTATGCCGGCGCGCCGCTGAAGCTGATGGTCTCGCCCGACGGGAGGGCAACCGAGACGATGACGCTCGGGCCGGATATCATGGCCGGCGAACGTCCGCAGGGCGTCATCCCCGCCGGCCAGTGGCAGGCGGCGGAAAGCACGGGCGACTTCACGCTGGTGGGCTGCACCGTCGCCCCCGGCTTTATCTTCGATGATTTCGAACTCGCTGCTCCGGACTGGGCGCCGGCCGGCTGAAACGCCTCAGGCCTTTTTCCGGACGATCATGTCGCGCGCGGCAAGAACCGCGCCGCCGGTGATCAACAGGCAGGCGACGATCACGCGCCAGCCCGGCTCGCCGAAGCGGGCGACGAGGAGCACGATGGTCGAAAACAGCGGCGCGGCATAGCTTGCCGCCCCCAGAACCTGGATATTGCCCCTCTTCACGCCGTAGTCCCAAGCATAAAAGGCGATGCCGACCGGAAACAGGCCAAGGCCGACAACCGCCAGCCACTCAGTTGCCGTCTGCGGCCAGACGGTTGTTTCAAGCAGCAGGTGGCAGAAAAGCGAAAGCACCGAGGTCGCGAGGCAGAAGCCGGTGACCACATCGGTCGAGACCTTGGAAAAGGACCGCGAGATCAGCGAATAGCCCGACCAGGTGAAGGCGCAGAGAAAGGCGGCGATATAGCCGAGCGTGTATTCGCCGCTGATCGTCAGCCCGCCGCCGCGGGTGATCAGAAGCGCTGTTCCGGCAAAGCCGGCGATCGCGCCTGCGATGTGATGGGCCTTCAGCTTCTCGCCCGGCAGCAGCGCCGATCCGACGACGATCAGGAGCGGCCAGAGATAGGCGATCAGTCCGGCATCCACGGCGGGCGCGTTGCGCAAGGCGGTGAAATAGAGGAAGTGGTAGCCGAACAGGCCGGCAATGCCTGCGATCCATACCTTTGCCGGCTGGCGCAGCGCATGGCGGCGTTCCGGCCGCGCGATCAGGACCGCAATCCCGGGAAGGCTGGCGATGGCAAAGGCGATGGCCGAAAGCTGAAATGGCGGCACATCGCCGGAGGCCGCCGTGAACAGAGCCAGAAACGACCACATGATGACGGCCGAGAAGCCGATCAGCGTTGCGCGCATGATGAGACAGCCCGTGTATCAGACGCCGAACTTCGAGGCGTAAATCGTCAGCCTGCCGATCTTCAGCGGGATTTGCGCGGTGACCGGGGCATAGACATTGAGTTCATCGTTGAAGGCGAACCAGACGACCAGCTCACGCGTGTTGGCGAGATACTCGATGTCGTCGTCCATGCGCTCATAACCGGCGATCGGGCGGAAGCGGATGGCGCAGCCGACCGCGCGGCCGGAGAAGCCTGTGGTGGAAAACGGCTTGGTGCCGGCGGACGCCAGTTCCAGGTTCAGCCGCGTCTCGCCGTCGAAGATCGCGATCTTGCCCTGGCAGGGATTTTGGGACGGCGGCAGCAGCAGGGCCGAGATCGGATCAATCACGCCGCGCAGATGCTTTGCGGTGACGTCGACCCAGTCATCGCCGCGCGGACCGGGATCCGGCTCGATCGTTGAAGACACAACGCGCTTGCGGGAGAACTCCGCGCCGTAGTCGCGGGCATAATCGCCGTCGCGGTAGCTCAGATCGAATTGGCGGGTCTCGGGGCGGCCGTCCTTCCAGTCGCCTTTAGCATCGACCTTGACCGCGATCGAGGTGAAGAGATTGCCGATTCCCGCCGCCTTGATGTCGGCGGCAATCCGGTAGTCGCCGTCATTGACCGTGGTGTTGAATACGGCATCGGCAATCTTGATGCCGGAGAAGGCGATGGTATAGACGGTCTGCTGGGTGATATCATCGGCCCTGGTTGCAGCCGACGTAAATAGAAAAACCATAGCGATTACAGTCTGATAAATGATGGTTTTTCTCATGTCGCTCTCTCGCACCCGTGATATGGTCGTTCCTGCTCACCTGTTTATGCGTCAGGCGGGCTGAAAAAAACAGCGGTAAATTTTCGCGTCCCCGTGAAAATCCGGCTTCCTGCCTTGACCTTTGCGTGTCGCCCGATTATAGAACCGCAACTTTCCAATTAGCCGCCAATTGGATCGCGGGACTAGGCCGTCCCGTTGTAAGCCGTTGGCTGAAGACGAGTATAGGTGAAATCATGTCCCGCACGTGTGAATTGACTGGCAAGGGCGTGCTGTCCGGCAACAATGTCAGCCACGCCAACAACAAGACCCGCCGCAAGTTCCTGCCGAACCTGTGCCGCGTGACGCTGATGTCCGAAGCCACCGGCCAGAGCTATCGCCTGCGCGTTTCCGCTGCAGCGCTGCGCTCGGTTGAACATCGTGGCGGCCTCGACGCATTCCTGATCAAGTCCGGCGAGGGCGATCTGTCGCCGCGCGCGCGCCTGATCCGCAAGGAAATCATCAAGAAGACGGCTGAACAGGCCGCCGCCTGATCTTCAGGCAGTTTTGAAACTGGAGAGCCTTGCTGCCCGGCAGTAAGGCTTTCTTTATTTGTCCTCCAACTGGTGGCATCACCCAGGATAAAAAAATGCGACAGTCGCAATCCGTCATTATCTACAGCCTGCTGATGGCAGGCGTCGTTCTCGCCTCCAACATTCTGGTTCAGTATCCCGTTCAGGGCATGGTCTACGGCATTTCGCTTGCCGACCTACTGACCTGGGGCGCGTTCACCTATCCGCTTGCCTTTCTCGTCAACGACCTGACCAACCGTCAGTTCGGTCCGACGGCCGCGCGCAAGGTGGTCGTCGCCGGCTTCGTCGTCGGCGTCGCCTTTTCCTTCTACGCCTCGGTGCCGCGCATCGCGATCGCCTCCGGCACGGCGTTTCTGGTGGGCCAGTTCCTCGACATCACGCTGTTCAATCGCCTACGCCGCCAGAGCTGGTGGAAGGCGCCGCTTGTCGGCTCGCTGTTCGGCTCGATCCTGGATACGGTTCTGTTCTTCTCCATCAGCTTCGCCGCCATCTTCGCCTTCATCGGCGCCAATGATGAATTCGCCCTCGGCATCGCGCCGCTCTTCGGCGTCTTTTCGTTCATGGAGGTGCCGCGCTGGGTTTCCTGGGCGCTGGGCGACCTTTCGGTCAAGCTGATCTTCAGCCTCGTCATGCTGCTGCCCTATGGCGCGCTGATGACCTGGCTGAGGCCGATGCGGCCGGTGAATGCGTAAAGGCTTGGTTCCGCGTTCGCGCGTCTTGCTACATGGCCTCCGGCACACTCTACCGTCATCCCGGCCTTGAGCCGGGATCCAGGGCCATACGACTGGCCTTTCGGCGTGGTGTGAACGGATAAGTTTGCAAGAACCGCCCTGGCAACTGTATTGTTTTGTACCTGTTCAGGCTGGTTTGTACATGGTCTGATCTCTTAGCATTGCGTTTGCAAGGGTTAGGATTTTTCG
>NZ_JACIDZ010000023.1 GCF_014196625.1 Martelella radicis | reverse complement strand
ACCGGCAAAACAAAAACACCCGGGCAAGGCACGACCTCACCGTCAAACGCCATAACCCGAAAACGCTCAAAACATAACGCGGGGTGGAGCAGCCCGGTAGCTCGTCAGGCTCATAACCTGAAGGCCGCAGGTTCAAATCCTGCCCCCGCAACCAACACTGTTTTATCAAGAATATCAAAGGCTTCACTCTCACCGGGTGAGGCCTTTTTGCTATTTGCCGACGAAACACCCGTTGCGAGATGCAGTAGCCCTGCAATCGCACCATAGAGGTCGATATCGAGACCCGCTCCGTCTTGCGATGGTGTCAGAACAATCTTCTCGATCAGATCACGCAGAGCTTCCTTCGACCCCAGCATCTGATCAGCTTCGCTCAAACCAGCGATGAGCATTGTAATCTGCTCCCGATAACGTGCCGCCATCGATGGGTGGAACAGGACCGGCTCGGGTGCCTCGATTGATGCAAGTTCGTGTTCAAGGGCTTTGCGGCGGCGATCGAGGTCGTTCATGCGGTCCTTGACCTGATCGGCCGGCACGCCAGCGACAATCGCGTCAATCAGTTTGGCATGGTCGTTCTTGACCCTCGCGAGCTCTGCTTCCTTGGTTTTGCGATCTGATGCCGCTGAATTGGCCAGCCGGTTCCGTTCCGCGGTATATTCCTCGCAGAAAATCCTGACAGCTTCCGGCTCCATCAGATTGTTGGTGAGCGCTTCAAGAACACGGTCCTCGAGATCTCGCTGCTTTATTGTGAGCATGTTGGTGCAGACGGCGTTGCCCTTGTTGCGCGCGGCGGAGCATCCGAAAGCATCCTTTTGCACTTTCGAAAAGCCACTGCCGCAGCAACCGCAACGCATCAGCCCGGAAAACAGCGTGCGAGGACGCCGTCGGTCCCAGACGGCAGTCCCTGTTCCCTTCGATTTGAGCGTGCCTTGCCGAGCTTTGGCGGCCTCCCAGACGCCCTGATTGACAATACGAAGATCCGGGACGTTGGTGATGGTCAGATCTTCTTGCCTGTTTGGGCGTGACACTCGCTTTCCCGTCTCGGGATCCTTGATATAGGTGAGCCGGTTCCAGACAAGCCTACCAATATAGAGTTCATTGTTGAGAATGCCGGTGCCTCGTTCCCGATTTCCATGGATTGTAGAGGCGCCCCAGTGCTTTCCGCGGGGCGCCGGGACTTGTTCGCGGTTCAGCGCTTCGGCAATCTTCTTCGGCGAGACGCCATTCGCATAGTCGCGGAAAATACGTCGGACAATGGCCGCTTCGCTCTGATTGATCGCCCGTTCTCCATGGACAGGCTCGCCAGTCTGAGCGCGCCTTGTGACAACATCATATCCATAGGTCTTGCCGCCGGCGGATTTGCCCGCCGATGCACGCCCGCGAAGCCCTTCGCGTGTCTTTTTGCCAAGATCCTTGAGATAGAGCGCATTCATCGTGCCCTTCAGTCCGATATGTATCTCATCAATGCTGCCTTCCGAGATCGTCTCGATCATCACCCCGGCAAATTGAAGTTTTTGATAGAGGCCTGCGATGTCGGCCTGATTGCGTGACAGACGATCGAGGGCGTGCGTGATCACGATATCGAACTGCCGCGACTGGGCATCGCGCATCAGCTTCTGGATTCCGCTGCGCATCAGGCTGGCGCCGGATGTTGCGCGGTCGGAATATGTCTCGACTACATCGAGCCCCTGACGCTTTGCGTAGGCATCGCAGGCGCGAATCTGGTCGTCAATCGAGGCGTCCCGCTGAAGGTCGGTCGAGTAACGGGCGTATATGACAGCGCGGATGGGACTGGACATCGCTGGTCTCCGGATAGCCTCTCACCCCGGATCGCGATCATGGTCCTTGCGTGCCTGATCACGAGCGAGAGCGCGGATGAAATTGTAGAAGTCTTCTTTATGTTCTTTATGGTCTGAAGGAGCAGTCGCATTGTCAACAGGCAAAGCGCGGGTGGCACCCGCTGCCTTGTTCCTGATTTTGACATGCCTCGTCCGTTCTCGCGCCATAGGCCCCGAGTGCTCCAGTCCGGTGGAGGCCTTGCCTCCGCTGTGGTTGATGGGAGCAGTTTACCCGGTGTGCGAAAATTTTATCGAGTCCAAAAAACACGCCAGACAGCGCAAAATGTTGATAACCAAGAGAAAACTATGAAAGATTCCTCTTATAACGAGAACGCATGCCGATTGCGCTGAAACGACTGTCATCAACTGCCACTCTTGTGAAGAGCTATGGCCCTCGCTTCATGGCGCATCACGCGTGTTGTTCGCCTTGTTTGTTTCTCTTTTTGACGGCCTGCTGTTCGTTTCCGTGTGTGTTTGCCCCGTTTTTCCGTTCGCATTGATCCACTTACGCCGGAAAAATCGTTGTTACCCAATTCATTACACCGGATCCGGTGGGTAACGCGAATGGCTAAACGGGCTAAAGCCGGCTGGAAATCAACACCTGACCTTCATAGTTCCGCTTTCCACTTCTGTTTGGTAAGAACGGTCAACATCATGAACGAGCAGTGGAAAGCGTTTGACACATCGAATGTTTGTGGCGTTTGCCGGGGGCGGTGCGAAGGCCCTGATTCATCTTGGCGCTCTCAGAGCGCTGGAAGCAAAGGGTGTTGATTTCAGGGGGCTCTCTGGCACATCCGCTGGAGCTCTGGTTGCAACACTAAAGGCCTCGGGGTTCTCTGCGGATGAACTTCTGAACCCGCTCGACAAATCTTCCGTCATCTCGCGGCTTGGTGAGATCAGACCCTCCATCAAACAGGCGAAGCATCTGTTCGGTAGATGGGGATGGTGGAAAGTCTGGCTTTTTCGCACAGCGATGCCGATGTTGCCGACGATTTTATGCGCCTCGCTGGTCGGCGTTGCGCTCACTCTAATCTTGGTCGGCGCTCTCCTGGCATGGGGTAGAATTTATCTCGCCACAGCTATTTTCGCTGCGTTGATAATTCTTCTCTGTTGCGTTGTTACTTCGCTCTTATCAGGACTTGCCAGATCGCGGGAGTTTTCTGAAGCCCTTGGCATCCTTCTCCAGCAGCGAATGTTCCCATCGGAGCCGGAACGCGTCGTTCGAATGGGAGACTACGGCTGCGACGGTCGGCCTATCCTCAAGATCGTAAGCGCCAATCTGACGACCGGGAAGATGGAGCTTTTTTCTCCTGAGCGAACACCGAATGTCCCGGTAGCAGATGCGGTCGCTGCCTCTATCTCCCTTCCAATCATATTCGAACCGCTGATCATTGACGAAAACTTGCATATGGACGGGGGGATTGTCTCAAACCTCCCTGCATGGTCGTTTGACGAAGAGCGCGAACTTGACCCTGATGCCATCACCCTTGCCGTTGAGATCCAGACAACCACGGAACGGCGAATCCTCAATCGGCTAAACTGGCTGGGTGCTTTCATTCAAACTGGATTGTTCGGTTCTTCCGAACTTAATCTTCGTGCTGCCGGCCAAGCTGAACGGCTTGAGCTTTCAACAAGCTTGCATCTTCTCGAGTTTGATCTGTCCATCGATAGGGCCGTTAAGGAGGTCCTCGATGCAGAAACGGCGGCAACGGCCAAGTTAGACAAATGGCTCTTTCAAACCCCTGAAACCTATGCCGAGGCTTGTCGTTTCACCAAAGGGCTCGTCGACGACGTCATCGAAGCCGCGCTCGACCAGCGCAACCCTAAGGTCAGGGTGGCGATTGCAATTCCGGATGTCGGACACACGCGTTCCTTGCGGCTCCGGTATTCAACCGGATATGAGGGACACCATGATGAACGAATGTTGATCCCGATCGATGGAACGGTGGCAGGGCAGGCCTGGAAAACCGGCGATAGCTGGTTCGAACTCGCTCCATTGTCTCCGGAGTTCAGTCTAGCGGCTCCGGAACATCGGTTGCGTCGCAAGGCCCTTCGAAGCGATTTGAAATGGGTCCTGTGCATACCCATTTCCATTGGTGACGGACCAGTAGGCTTTGTCGTGCAAATTGATGGTGGTCGGGATTTGCCGGAAGACGAAACTGTTGGTACGATGATAACCAGCATCGAAACTGATGTGAGAGAGTTTTTTGGTATGCTTGCAGACCGGTTCAAAGAAATGGAGGAATGAAATGGCTTGGAAAAGCGCAAGTTTTTCGCCTCGTAGCGGCCCACCGAGATCCGGCGAAAAAGTTTCGACTGCGATCGAGAAACATCGCCCGGCGATGGAAGTGATCCTGCAGAAGGCTCAGAAGGCCTCAGAAGAGCGCCGGGAAGCCATTGGTAGGATCAAGGACCCGGAATTGCGCAAGAGCGCGGCACGTTAGCGCGTGGTGGTCATCGGTGTCGGTCTTGACCTGGTGGAGCTTCCGCAGTTTCGCGCACTCTACGTCCTAGACGATCTTGTCGTGCTAGGCCGAGTATTCACCTCATTCGAGCTCTCCGAAGCCGAGCACAGCACCAGCCGGATCGACCGGCTTGCCGGTCGATTTGCTGCCAAAGAGGCTGTCTCGAAAGTGCTTGGTGGTCTTCAGCAGGGGACGGCTATGACGGAGATCGAAGTTCGCGCGTCAGCTGGTCAACCGACTATTCATCTTTCTGGCCAAGCCGCTCTTCGGGCTGAGAAAATGCAGATCAAGTCCTGGCTCCTGAGTATTACGCATACGCAAAACGCTGCGGCAGCAGTCGTTATCGCGTCAGGCTGACACTTGTCGGCACGACAAGATTCCATTTGGGCGGGAAGAACGGTCGAGGCACGTCGCCGTGATCGCGAAAACTCTGTTTGATCCGGGTGCGGCCCGCTCGTCCATTGATGTCAGGATGCGACACCCGGGAATATTTGCTGATTTCGCAAAACAGGTTCTGGCAGTCGATAAGCTGCAGGCGGCGGCCAAACAAAGATTTGAAGTTCAGACCTAAGCGCTCGAACTCCAGTTCCTGGCGGTCGGTCATGAACTCAATAATATCGGCAGGCTGCAGATTATCGGCGTTTACGAAGCATTTTGAAATGCCGTCGAGAGCTCCGGGGCCGGCGACGACAAAGTCACTTTCCTCATGATGGATAAGCGACGAGTAGTTGAGATCGATCGCTAGTTGATACCCGAGAAATGGACCTATCGAGGGAAGGGCTGTCAAAATTTCGTAGACCTGCTTCAGGCTTTTTGTCTCCTGAATGCGTTCATAAACCCGTTCCCGCATCATGAGTTCAAGAAGAGCCAGATGTCCGCGGTGCTTCACCCCGCCAGTCGGCCCCAATTTTACGGGAGGCATTATATAGGCCGCAGAGTATATTCGGCCCCCATTCTGTTGAGCTTTGGACAGGACCTTATCGATCGCGGCGGGTCTAAACGCCTTCCATGAGAGCGCGCCAACTTGCTCGGTAAGGATTTCCCAGGTCTCGATTTTATTGAAAACCTTGAACAGGATCGTGCGAAAGAAAACTTCTGCGGGATCTTGATCGAAGTTCGGCTCGTAGATCACTGAGCGGATCAGGTATTGGCTAACACGATCAGCGGCTCGATAGGCATTGGTAAATCGAAACTGCTTCAAGATTGGATCGTGAGTCCAAGGACCATGCCGCCTCTCAATTCTTCGAAAATAGATTTCCTGCCGCTCCGCAGCGAATTGCCAATAGGCGTCGAAAACCGGTGTAACCTCAAGGCTCGAAAATTGGTTCGAGCCTATCGTGAATGGTTGCGAAGCGAGTTTTCGTTCAGCAGTCACGCGGGAACCGGGGCATTTTGCAGTTCCGCCTTGATAACGGCCATCATCGCAAGAAAATCCGGGTCCGTTTTTTTCAGATCGTCCGCTTGTGCGACGCCAACGAATACGTTGAGCCGTTCCATCTTCAATCCCATCTCATGTGCCATGAAGCGACCAAGTCGGCTGAGGCCTAGGTAGTTTCCATATCCCTTTCGAATGATCTGCTGCGTCGCATAAAAGGCGTTGACGATCAAGCCGTTCGTTTCGGAGAACGTAAAACTCACCTGCTGAAGACATGGGAATTCTTGAAGCGATGTTCGGCTGACATCACGATAGGGATCGAAAGCTGTCGCCTGCCATCTGGATCGGCGGCCGCTTGGGCGACGTTCGTATTCGGCAAGGATCCACTCCAACTGATTGAAACCCTTGCCCCCGCCTTCAAAATCTATCAGGCGCTGGAAATAGGAGCCTTTCCTGTTGTTTTGCGGGTTTAATTCTTGGATGCGTTGAAAGGCTTCTCGATACATTTCAAAGAACTCTGCGCGGTTGCCTTGCGCCAGCAAATAATACCGCTCTGGAAAAATCGTGAATGCGACATTTTCACACCCTCGTTTGCCGGTGATTTCCAGCCAAGTATCGAGCGCCGCTCGAATATTCTGGTTCTCCACGGGGTATCCCTCGTTGTCAAAACCCGTGATCGAAAGTGTCAGCGGCGAAATTTCCGTGCAACCGGGTGCCGTCAGCACAGACAGGACATGGCCCCAGGCGATCGAAAGACCGCTTGCCTCAATCAACCGTGGTGATCCGGACTTAGTCATCATTTTCCTCCTCAACGTGTCGGTGTTTCATCAAGCCTTCGTATTCTGTAGGGCCGATACGCACAGTCATTTGACGCAAGCCGGCCCGAACCTTCAGTTTGGTGCGCTTTGTCGCTTTATAAATGGCGAAATCCCCGCCATCTTGCAGATAGTCCAAACCTTCGCCTTTGATCTCGCTGAGCTTGGGAAGCGCGATACCATTGCCAATGTCGAGGTCGACCGTGGAGGTCAGCGAGTGTCCGTCGAAGACCGGCAGAGCTGTCAGTGTATCGTCGGCGATAATAGAGCGCCGTATCTGCTGAGGTTTCGTCTTCAGTAATGCGGTCCGCTGCTCCTCACCTATGTGGTGAAGCACGTAGGTCAAATGAGAGATTAGGGTCCCATATCCAACGCCGAATTCGCTTGCTACCGTTGCTATTTGGAGCGGTGATGGAGCCGAAATGTCCCATTTGCGGGAAGCGAAAGCCCTCCGGATACCGATCGATGGCATCAGCAAGAACGACGAAAACGCATCAGCCAAAATTTCCTCTGGCTTATCAGACGACTTGCGTTCGTCCTCTTTAAGCTCATCAATCGTTGACCCATGCCCGAACCAATGATGTCCGAGCTCGTGTCCACACGTGAAGGCGCGTCTTGGAACCGGCCGCAGTGACGATAGAAACGTAATCGCAGGAGGGCCCTTCTTGTAAAGCCCTTCCATACTGACCTTGAGAAAACGCACTCGCAAACCGAGCCGATCCGCAACCGTGTAGACGTCGATCGGATCGATATCGTCGACGTCTGCTTGATCACGGGCTTCGGCTGCCGCTTGGGACGCCTGTATGATGAGATTACGCTTCGCCGTCATCGGAATCGTCATCCTTGTCGTCCTCTTGGATGACCGCAAGCGCGCGCATCAAACTGTTCAACGCGTCTGGGCTGAGTTTGCTCAGTTCTCTGGCCGCAAGCTGAAGCTTCGGGTCAGAAGGATTCATTTGATCCGGGCCTGCTCCCATCAGATAGTTGATTGAGACCTCGTAGATTTCCGCGAACTGCGCGAGCTCTGTCGCTGAAACTTTCCGATTGCCGTTCTCGATCTCACTGATCGTCGGCCGATGCTTCTCCAGCATCTTCGCAGCCTGGGCCTGGCTCAGGCCTGACAGTTGCCGGGCCTCCTTAATTCGGTCCGCAATTCTTTTTTGTCTATCTTTTTCGCTCATGTACTACTCCGCCGCGACCGTAATCGGGGGCTTGCTTTGCTTCTTCGCGAGGACCAGGTCAACGCTTTCGTCGATAGTTAGGAGGGTTTTTCCGTCCAACGTTCCGAAGATATGGACATCGTTGGGGATGATGATGTCGAGCTTCTTCGCAAGCCAACCAGTCGCGACCGGCCAAACCGTACTGTCGAAGCTTTCCAGCACCTTACCAGGAACATCTGAGCCCTTGAGAGCAGGACTTGGGCATCCACTCAGCGACTGTACGCGATCGAGCACTTGAAGCATGGCATTCATGACTTCGTCTTTTGTCATTGGTACGAACTCCTTACCGAAGCGTAAGATAATCCTACACGACTAGATTTGCAAGGGGTAGGTAAACTCCTTCTAGAAGCGAGTGCCGTTATCGAAAATATTGGCGCACAACCTGTTTCGCAGAGAGGCGAAGCCACGGCGCATAGTGCGCTAGGTCTTCAAAAACCATGCATTGATGGCGGTAGAAGCAATATTCAGCAATACTGGGGAAATCACACTCGCCACTTACCTAACGCAGGTGGGGCCGCCGCCCGACGCCAAACTTCGTTTGTGGGGCGATGGAGGTAGATGGAATGCTACCTCAACGTCCTGATCCCGCTGCAAGGCACCGCGACGATTGTCGTCAAGCTGCTGCGTAGGCGTAGGCTCAGAGCATTGGTTTACTTTCTTCGGTAAACAATGCACAAAAAACTTTTAACTCGTTCAGCTGCTAAGCGCACTTACGTATGCACAACTGGATGTTACACGTAGCCAACGAACTTGAATTTAACCGACCACAATGCATTGCATTGTTGCCTCCGAAGTGCGGGCCATTTCTAACGGTGCGCCGGCGCAAATTTGTCGAACGGGATCGCGTAATCGGGGATAAGGTCACTGTTCCCGAGCTGCTAATGCGGAGGAACTTTCGGTTCCTTGTTCCTCGGACTTGGACATCATAGGACGAGTAAGATCGGCGAGTTTCCCAAGATAGTATGACGCCATTGGAGCCCAAGTATCGTACGCCGCCCGATTTCTTGCCGACTTTTCATAACGTTCGTTTTGTGCCGCTAGAGAGCGAAGCGTAACGCGAAGCTCGTTAGCGTCTGCTTGATCGGTTGAGAATTCCTCAATCAGCCTTGCTAGCATCTGCAGCCCGTCGACTGCTACAGGTACGCCTTCTGGATTGTAATTGGAGGTCTCGGCTGCGGAAGCTTGGGAAGCGAGGAATTCGCTCCACGCTGTCTTGATCTCCGTGCCATTCGGTATGCTGGAAGCGCCAGCAAGCAGGGTAGCGAGGCCAGCGAGCTTTTCCGGCGCCTGGTCTAGCCATCGGTCGATCACCGGAACAGCCACCTGGCCTGGTGCGCGAGTGAGGACTGCCCTTGCATCCGCGGCGATGGTGGTAATGCGGCCTGGTTCACCGTCAACAGCCGCGGCAACTTGTTGTTGGAGTTCTCTCAATTCCGCAACGTTGATCGGCCACCAATGCTTAAATTCCTGCGCCCGATAATAGCCGATGCAGTCCAGAAGGTTGCGGCCCCCCACCTTGTCAACATGCCACTTAAATTGGATGAGGCAGAAGGACGCAAAGTCTTCCTTTGATCCATCAGCGGTAAAATCTCGCGTCGGATCGACCAGCGTTGCTATGCCCCGCGACGTCGTCTTGTTCTGACGCAGCAGGCTGGTCAAGCGCTTGATCTGATTGAAACGGCCAGCGAAACGCTCAAGGCGGGTACCGTGGATATAGGGAATACGTTCTTCCAATGTCGATCGCGGTAGCTGCCACCACGACACGAGGTCACGCACCCAGGCGTGTTCGGCAGAGCCAGACGGCTCGCTATCCGGATCTGGATAGCTTCTCGGAAAAGGAAGGTTCTCGCGGTCTTCGGTCGTCGTGTTTGGTAGATCGAGGTGGACGATCAACATTCCACCGCGGGCCTCTTCTTGGGCCGCACGCACTGCCCGGATGTAGACCTCGTTGATATCCGTTCCCTTGATTATGACCGGTCCGCCGGCGACCGCATGGTTTTCGCGCCAAACGCGTCCTTTAAGACTCGGGCCTCTTTTGAGGCTGAGCCCGCGCGTAGCTAATGGAATGGTCTCGACTTCCACTTCCGGCGCACCCGGTAATCCGGATAACTTTATGAGGCGCAATGGGGAGGCGCCCTTGGCGACTTCCAACGCGCCTCCGGAGATCACCATCATGCGATGCGGCGGACGGTCGAGCGATCCTCCGTCACTTGGGTAAACATAGTCGTAGGTGAGGTTTTCGACGTGCTTGTGGCCATGAATCACGACATCCACCTCGTTCTCGCGCAGGAACTCTCTGAGCAAGCTTAGGTCGGTAATGTCGTTGAAGGCTCTAAATTCCTCGCTGACATTTGGCGCAGTCAGATGATGGTGGAGCGCGACAATCCGTAGCCTTCGCTCATCGCGCCCACTGTGTTGCATGAGATTGCTGAGGTAAAACAGCTGGTCCGGTGAGATACGAGCGATATCTGCACTAAGGAGTTCCTCGACCTTTGGCAGGATTACCTCGTCGTAGGCTTTTTTGACGAGGTCTGGTTCAACACCGGTAAGGCTCTTCGTCAGCTCCGGCAGCATGGAAAAAATCGATGCCGGCGCCTTGAGCTTCGTCTGCGACCACTGGCTGGAATTTATGGGATATATTTCGAAGGTCTTGCCCTCGTTCTCAAACCTATGCGCCAAAGAGCTTTCTGCATTGTCGGTAACATCAAGCCAAGGGGTAACGCTCTCTCCGTTGCGCCAGACTTCGATGAACTCCTTAAATCTCGCAGGATTACCCGCCAAGAGATTTCGATCGACGTCGTGATTACCAGGCGTTGCGACGATATTCTTTTTGGTGATGCCGCGATCTTTGAAGACTTCGAGAAGCGTGTCACGAAGCCAAGTATGACCGCCTGAAGAAAACCTGTCTTGGGCGTCACCAGTAAATACGACCGCATCCAGTTTGATGCCCTCTTTCGCCAACCGCTTATCGAGCAGCTCGAGCGTCAGTTTGAATGTTTCTTCTTTCGTATCCTGTGTAACACCCTCGACGGAGGCCTTCAGGTCGTGGAAACCCCGGGCAGGTTCCTTTTCAAAAAGATGAGGGTCAGCGACATGCAGTATAAAGCCGTTCTTTGCCATTATGATCTCAGAGTGCCTTTCTTAGTTCGCGAGAGCGAACCCACCGTTCACACCATTTTTTCCAGACTGCTAGCAGTAGCGGGTCGGAACATCCTTGCGCCGCTTCTGTCATAACGTCGTCCCAGCCAAGGCGCCGTGCAATATCGGCCGCTGCGATGAGCAACAGGTTGTGATGGCCGGGCGGTAGCACGGCGTGTTTAATAATGTCGGTGCACTCTGCGCCGGTCAGCGCCGGGTCGCCGAGTCGTTCGAGTACCCTTTCGAAGATTGAGATTGCCTCGAAAGCCTCTTTCTTTGGCAAAAGAAGGCTAGAGTTTGACCGCAAGGCGCTTTTGGGTGCAAAGGAAAACGTATCAAGATCGTTCTGATATACGTGAAGGCTGTTGCAGACGTGGGTGTATGGACCAACGCTTACACCCAAGCACCCGGCAACCACTTCCTGCAAAACGGTGAACTGAACGAAATTATAGGGCGTTCCGCGATTGAGGTCATTACTGCGCAGGACTTGAAGCCAATGCAGTTCGTTCTGCCGCACCCTTAAGAAAGAGCCGGTGTTGCAGGGTATGTCGGCAGACCGCGGCGCTCCTGTCGTCGCAGGTAGGTCGTCCACGGCGCTCCATATCTGCAGAGCCACTTGGCGACTGGTGGGATTGGCGATCAACGCATCGATCGCCCGGTCGAGTTGGTCGACCGAAAAATGCCGGCGCAGCCTGTATCCGTAGGCTCCCGGATAGCTCGACGTATCGCCAGCAAAATGGGGAAGCGACGGATTCCAGCGATTCACAAGCCTTGCATCGTTTCTTCCGCTCAAGATCCAGAAGGCTTCAACGATCGCAAAGGCCGGGTTCATCGCGGGCCGTCGGCTCAAAACCCACCGCTGGCGGGGTTCCTTGATCACGAACGCCGCGTGAACGAGTTCTTTGACGGGTCCGTTTCGGCCCGGCTCAACGCCGATCTCCGCATCATCGAAGATGGTCTTGGCGGCAATGCGCCAAGCTTCGTCTGCTGTGGTCCCTGAAAAAACCTGCATGCAGCAACCCACGATTTGTCAAATCAGATGTCTAGCTTTGAGGAATCATATAAGACTTAAAAGGCTTGGAAGATAGTGAACACAATCAGTGCGGGACAGACTAATGGCTAAAACATGTTGATTACGGTCGAGGGCATCGATGGGTCTGGGAAGAATACGTTGGCTTGTGGACTTTCAACGGTCCTCGCGGCCTCCCATGACGTCAAAATGGTCGCGTCGCCCGGTTACGACCGTACGGAGACAGGCAAGCTGATTGGGCGCTACCTCTCCGGAAACTTCGACCTTGGAAACGACAGCCCCTACGCATTATCCCTTCTTTTTGCACTTGATCGCCAGGAAGGACAGCCGGACTTAAGAAAGTGGCTGGCAGAGGGCAAACTGGTTATCGCGGACCGATACGCGGCCTCAAATATTGCCTACCAGGCCGCCCGTGCTGATGATCCCGACGAGAGTGCCCGCGTGCGCCAGTTTGTCCTTGATCTTGAGTACCAGAGATTGAGCACGATCGTGCCTGCCTACAACATCTGGCTGGACATCCCGGTGGACTTTTCTCGTGAGCTGATCGCGCGCAAAGGGAAGCGAGACTATGTCAGTACCACATACGACAAGTTTGAAGCCGACGGCAATTTGATGAGAAAGGTTTCGGAGGAATATCGCGAGCTCGCCAAGGACGACCGCTATGGAAAATGGATCCGGATCGAGCCGGTTCAAGAGGGCGCCTTGCGTGCCGCCGAGGCTATTCTTGACGAAGCGTTGGGGAGATTGGATCTTTATTCCTGACAGCAACTATCGAAATCGCGTACATAGAATACGTCTCATATACAATTGTAAAAAAATGCCAACAATACCTAATTGAATAGGGTAATTATTGGAGGTCAGGCGATGGCAGGTCTTCGATACATCTCAATAGAAATAATCATGCTGATGTTGTCCAAGTAACGCAGCTGACGACAAGCCTCGCAAGGCGGGGCTATGAAATTCGCAACAGTTCCATTCGCGCTAAGCCGGAGAACCAACGTCGGCTCTATGACCACCGAGCGAGTGACAGGACGTTGAAGCGCCTCATGCGCATGAAATTGAACTGGGCATCAACAGTGATCGTCTTAATCGAAACTCATGTGAGGCCGTGGGTCGACTCGGGGACACGCAAGGCAAGCGCATTATTGGTGTCCATACCCGTTGCTCCACGGACGTGAAGTTCCGGAAGTGCTAGAAGACTACGGGGTTACAATTCGCAATTGCAATCCTGAAAGCATCATAGACGCAGTGGAAGGTCGGACCGACTTTTTGACAGCCGAGGGGTGGGGGCCAAGGAGAGCTCCCGCCTAGACTGATTAAAGTATTGAAGAACCATCCGCTTTCAGCGGATTGATTCAGTCGGCAACGTGCCGTCGGTTCGATTCCCTTCAAGACCTACGACGCTGTGCATCAAATCGGACCACGTCACTCAAATCCATTCTCCAGTTTCTTGGTCAGGGTCTTATCTCAATGTCCATGAACCTGGCATCAGGCCAGGTGCTCTCGTGATCGTGGACGCGATTATGTCCGGACATACCATAACAGCAGGTTCGCCACGCCGTCATTTTGCAAAATGGCCCGGCGCGGTGGTCTTTTGCCGGCTGCGTCGCGTGGCTCTGACCTTCCTGACCAAAGCCGTTCTTGCGAGCTGTGCGGTATTGGGGTTCTGTCCTTCGTCTTCACGGTGTTCTTCTATGGTTTCTTCCTCGATGGCATCTACAGCCCCCTCGGCAAGCGCTTCGACAACCTGCATCCCCGCGTCACGATGAGCGAGGGCGTGCTGACCGACGATACCGCTTCGGTGCGCGTCTACATGGACCGCGGCCCCGAAACGCATGGGGGGCACATTGTCCGTGCCACGCTCGGGGACAAGAACAATGCCGATCAGCCGGTTTTCGACTATGGCGTCTACGCGCGTCTGGACAAGGAAGTCCTCAAGATCGCGGATAACAGCTTTGCGCCTTATTCGACCTGCAAGGCGCTTGCCTACAGCGTTCGTTGCCAGCTCGGCAGTCAGGCGTCACCGGATTTCGCTGTCTCGGCAGGAGCCGATATCAACGCGATATGGTGCTGACGCTGACCGATGTCGAAGGAAAGACCTTCACGGCGCCGCTTTCGGTCCGATAAGAACCAGCAATATGACCTAATTTGAAGTGGCGCGGCCTGAAAAGGTAGCGCCATTTTTGCAATGGGGATTGGGCTGCAAAATCAGAGCGGTTCGACCGAGACGCGGAAGCCCTGTCCGTCCGCCATGTTTTCGAAAGTCAAAGACGCGCCGAGCCGTTTTGCCGCCATGGCGGCAATTGTCAAGCCGAGACCCGTGCCGGATGCCTTGTTGTCGTGGCCGCGATAAAACCGGCGGGTCAAGAGCTCAAGGTCTTCTTCCCGCACACCCGGACCGTTATCTTCAATGGCCAGTCCGTTTCCTTCAGGCGTCATGCGCCAGTGCACCGCGCCGTTCGAACCGGCGTGCTGGACCGCATTTTCCTGCAGGTTTCTGAGGATAAGATGCAGTGTTTCGGCATTTGTCTTGGCGCTGAGCTGGTCCAGCGCCGGGTCGATAGTCGTATTGCCTCCTTTGGTCAGGCCCGCGATCACATCGCGCAGCACCTCGCCGATAATCACCGGTTCCCGGCTGAGCTTTTCCGAGCCGGCCTCAAGGCGGGCCAGTGTCAGCAATTGGCGGACCAGACGGTCGGTGCGGTCGACTGAAACAAGAATTTGCCGGAGAGCCTGATCGCGCATCGCGTCGTCTTTGGCCGCACGCGCCACCTGTGCCTGCATGCGCAAGCCCGCAAGCGGCGTTTTCAGTTCATGGGCCGCAAAGGCCGTCAGCTCGCGCTCATGTCTGCGTGCGGCATCCACCTTGCCGAAAAGGCCGTTGAGCGCATCGACCAGAGGCCGGACCTCGGACGGGGCGTCTTCGGCGTCAATCGCGCGCATATCCTCAGCGTCGCGGGCGGTGATGTCGCCGGCCATCCGGTTCAGCGGACGAAGACCGCGACCGAGGCTGAACCAGATGAGAAACCCGAACACCGGAAGCACCAGCGCCGCCGGGATCAGCAGCCCCGCAATAAGGTCGCGGACCAGCCGGTCTCGAAGGCCGACGCGGTCACCGACGACCACCCGCACGCCTTTTTCGGGGTCGATGATGGTATAAACGCGCCATGCCTCGCCATTCACCTCGCGATCGCCGAACCCATCTTCGTTGAGCGCGATGCTTTCATCCGGCGCGCCGCTGGAGCGGGCCATGAGGTCGCCGTCGAGCGACCAGATCTGGCATGACAACTGTTTGTCGTAGTCGACCGAGGCGAATGTTCCGTTTTTCCGCGCAGCGTCGATATCGCTGCTGGAAACCAGCGAGTGAACCATGCGTGCGGCTTCCTGGAGCCGGGTATCGAGCACATGCTGAACCTCGAAACGGCTCCAGCTCGAAATCCAGATCACAGCCGCCACCCAGATGACGCCGGAAGCGACGACAAGCAGAATGAAAAGACGGCGACGCAGGGAGTTCATCGGTCTGGCCTCATGCGGTAGCCAAGCCCGCGCACGGTTTCGATGCTGGTTTTGCCGATCTTGGCGCGCAGATTGTGGATGTGGACTTCGATGGCATTGCTTTCGACTTCCTCCTGCCAGCCATACAGGCGGTCTTCAAGCGCCTGCCGTGAACGGATAACGCCAGGGCGCTCCATCAGCGCCATCAGGATCGCGAATTCGCGGCGTGACAGGACGATCTCCCGTCCTTCGACGGTCGCCAGCATTTTCGAAGGGTCGAGCGCCACGCCATTGGCGTTCAGAACCGGCTCGACCTGCCCATGGCCCCGGCGCATGACCGCGCGCAGGCGCGCCGCGAGTTCGTCCAGATCGAAGGGCTTGCCGATATAGTCATCGGCGCCGACATCGAGACCGCGAATCCGGTCTGCTGTTTCGTCGAGCGCGGTCAGCATCAGCACGGGCGTCCGGTTTCCGGCCTGTCTTACCTCTGCCAGCAGGTCGAGCCCGGAGCCGTCCGGCAGCATCAGGTCGAGGATGATCGCATCGAAAGTGCCGGTTTCAATGGCCGCAACGCCGTCGGCGCAGGTCGCTACGGCGTCGACTGTGTCGCCGTTGAGCCTGAGGCCGACAGCAAGGCCATCAGCCAGAACCGGATCATCCTCAACCACGAGTATGCGCATGGACTGTCTTTCCGTTTGAACGTGGCCGTTGTTTTCCCGCCAGCTTAAGGCTGACTTAAGCTGGCGGGACGATCTGACGCGCTGCTTTGATAATCAGGAATCGCAAATGGCTGCAATGATCCGGTTTCCGTTCTCCTGTTTCGTCGCCGTCCTGCTGCTTGTCGGCATGGCGTACACAGCCTTCGCGCAGATGCCGCCGCCCGCCGACGACGTATTCCGGCTTCAGGCCGCCCGCGACGGCAGCGGCGCGGTAACGCTCGACTGGATGATAGCGCCGGGCACCTATCTCTATCGCGACAGCCTCAAGGTGAGCGAGGGCGCGAAGCTGGTTCCACTCGCCTTGCCCGAGGGCGTCCAAAAGGACGATCCGAATTTCGGCCGTGTGGACGTCTACCACAACCATGTCCGGGCCGCTCTCCCGCAAGGACTTGACGCCGACAGGCTAACGGTGCGCTATCAGGGCTGCGCCGAACAGGGCATCTGCTATCCGCCGGTCGAAAAGACGCTCGACCTGGCGAGCCTTTCGATATCGGGAAGCGGCAACCGGCTGAGTGCCGACGCCAGCCGATCCGGCCCTTGGCAAACGGCTTCACCCGCTCGCCCCGCCGTTTCGGACACGAATGCTGCGGACACCGGGCCGGACGAGACCGGGCGGGCAGCATCCTATCTCAACGGCAATGTGTTTTTGATGGCGGCGGGTTTTCTCGGCTTCGGCCTGTTGTTGTCGCTGACCCCGTGCGTTTTCCCGATGATCCCTATCCTGTCGGCCACTCTGGCCGGCGCGGGTACAAAGCTTTCCGCCGCACGCGGGTTCATCCTGTCGTTTTCTTATGTGCTGGCTATGGCCGCCGCCTACGGTCTGGTCGGACTGGTCGCCGGTCTGTCGGGCGCCAATCTGCAGGCGGCACTCCAGACACCCTGGGCACTCGGCCTTTCGGCGGCCGTGTTCATCGTGCTGGCGCTTGGCATGTTCGGCCTCTTCGAGCTTCAGCTGCCGTCAGCGCTCACATCCCGTCTTGCCGGTCGCGGGCGTGGCGGCTCCGTGGCGGGGGCCGCGGTTTTGGGCTTCGGCTCCGCGCTCATCGTTGGGCCCTGCGTTACCCCGCCGCTGGCGGCGGCCATGCTTTATGCCATCAACACGGGCGAGGCCGCCAAGGGCGCCGTCGCGCTCTTTGCGCTCGGTCTCGGCATGGGGCTGCCGCTGGTCGCTTTTGGCACTTTCGGCGCGCGTATCCTCCCGAAATCCGGCCCCTGGCTTGTGGCGATCCGACAGGTCTTTGGCGTCGTGTTTCTCGGCGTGGCCGTAATGCTCGTCGCGCGGCTTCTGCCGCCGCCCGCCGCGCTTGCCCTTTGGGGCGCGACGGCCATCGGTCTTGCCGTCTTCGTCGGCGCCTTCGACCGCATTTCCGCCGGAAGCGGCTGGGGGCAACGCGCAGCCAAGGCCGGCGGCCTTGTGATGTTCATTGCCGGCGCCGTCATGCTTGTCGGCGCGGCCGCAGGCGAGGGCGACCCGCTCAAGCCGTTGGCGTTTCTGGCAGGCGCTCCGCAACCCAGCCATCAGGTCGCTGAAACGCGGGTCACCGCGTCAACCGCGTTTGACGAAGCGCTTGCCCGCTCCGGCCAAACGCCGGTGCTGGTCTCGTTCACTGCGGACTGGTGCACGATCTGCAAGTCCAACGAGAAGATCATGGCCGAACCGGCGATTGCCGCGCGGCTTCAGGACGTTTCCATGATCACGGTCGACGTCACCCGCCAGAATGGCGACGCGCGGGCGCTGATGGACCGGTTTTCCGTCGTTGGTCCGCCGACGCTTTTTCTGGTGGATCGCGACGGCCGGGAGATCGGCAATTCGCGGATCACCGGCGCCATAACCCCTGAAACCATTTCACAAAACCTGTCCCGGGCCGGCGCCTGAGGACCAATCAAGGAGACAGACATGAAGCGCAGGACCTTCCTGGCCACTGCCGCGCTGGCGGCGTTCACCCTTGCCAGCGGCATGCCCGCACTGGCCCAGAATATCGACGTCAACGCCATTCTGCACGATCCCGACGCGCCCGAGGCGGGCAATCCCGACGGCGACATCACCATCGTCGCCTTCCTCGATTACAACTGCCCCTTCTGCAAGAAATCGGCCCCGGACCTCGACCGCATCGTCGAGGAGGATGGCAATATCAGGCTCGTCTACAAGGACTGGCCGGTGCTTTCCGAAGCCTCCGTCTATGGCGCCCAACTGGCGCTCGCCGCCGGTTATCAGGGCAAGTATGAAGAGGTTCATCATGCCCTGATGAGCGTGCCGGGTCACAAGGTCACCGAGGCGCAGATGCTCGAAGCCGTGCGCGACACCAGCGTGGACATGCAGCGATTGCAGGACGATGTGACCGGCCACCACGCCGAGATCGCCGCACTTCTGGGGCGCACGATGGAGCAGGGCGATGCGCTCGGCCTGATTTCGACGCCGACCTATCTGATCGGCCCGATGATGACGACGACGCTCGACTATGACGGCTTCAAGGAAACGGTGGCGGAGGCCAGACGGCGTCACACCGCGGGAGAACGCGTCGAATGAGGTATCTATCAGTCAGGTTGCTTCCGATCGTCGTTGTCGCAGGGCTCTCGGCCTGTGCGTCGACCGGCGCTCCCCCGCAGCCGCCAGCGCCGAAGCCGGTGCTTGAGGACGCGCGCTACGCCGCCGTCACCGACGAGCCGTTCAATGTGCCGGCTGTCAATCTGAAACAGTTCGATCCCGAATTCCGGCGTCAGCTTGTCGACGATCCGACCGGCGAACAACCAGGCACGCTCGTCGTCGATCCCGAAAACCGGTTCCTCTATCTCGTCATGGCGGACAGCAAGGCTATGCGTTATGGCGTGGGTGTAGGACGTGCGGGCATGGCATGGTCCGGCACGGCGAATGTCGCCTACAAGCGCGAATGGCCAAAATGGACGCCGACGCAGGACATGATCAAGCGCGATCCCGACACCTATAAGAAGTGGGCGGGTGGCATGGAAGGCGGACCAACGAACCCGCTCGGCGCCCGCGCGCTCTATCTGTTCGAGGACGGCAAGGACACGCTTTATCGCATCCACGGAACCAACGAGCCGTGGTCGATCGGCCAGGCAATGTCGTCGGGTTGTATCCGCATGATGAACCAGGACGTTATGGACCTCTATCGCCGCGTCCCGGACGGCGCAAAGGTTGTTGTTCTACCCGCCGCCGGGCAGGAGAAGCCGGTTGCCGGCAAAGAAAGCAGCCAGAGCAATGATGATCGGGTGAAGCATGTAAATCCTGCCTGAACGGACAGCAACCGCGTATTCGTGCGACGTCGGCCGTGAAACCATGCTTGGGGAGCCGCACAACTCGCAGGACAGACGGAGATATTTACGAAGTTGGACGGCAATAATGGCTGGCCGCCATGAATGTACGGCTCGACGGTCACGACCTGAAGCAGCTCAACAGAATGTGCGATGTAGCTGGAAAGGCTGCTTTCCGCTTTCCTATGCGATTGGCATCTCGTACCTGTTTCGCAGTCGGAAAAGCTCGGCCGTGAAGCCGCGGACGAGGGTGGACTTCTGGATGTCGGCGGGAAAGAGAAGGTAGACGCGGAACATCACCTCGGGCGCGAAGGGGCGGAGCGCGAAGGTTCTGCTTTCCGCTTCGCCGATGACCAGCGGGTTCACCAGTCCCACGGCGTCGCCCTCCTGCGCCAGTGCGCAGATGGTGGCGGCGTTCGGGGTCTCGATCACATATTTTGGCTCGTGCCCGGCTTTCTTCATGGTCTCGTCAAAGCGCTGCCGCGCCCGGTCCTCGGGGCTGAGGCCGATCAGCGGCCATTCCGCGATCAAATCGGGGGTGATCGACTTGTGAAGGGTCAGCGGATGGGACTTCGGCATGGCGAGGAGGCCCGGAAAGCTGCCGAACAACTGGCTGTCGATGCCCGATCGGTCGATTTCATCCGCCGCGAGCCCGAGATCATACTGCCCGTCGGTGATGCCGTTGCGGATCGCCGACGACCAGGTGATGTGGAAGGTGATCCTCACGCCCGGATTCTGTTTCCGGAAGGCGCGGATGGCCGCAGGCGCCAGGATGGCCCCGGCCGCCGCCAGCGAGGCGATCTTCAGCGTGCCGGCCCCGTAGTCGCGAATACTGGCCGCCGTTGCCTGCAGCCGGTCCAGCCCCTTGAAGCTGACCTCGACCTCCCGGAAGAACAGCGTTCCCTCGGGCGTCGCGATCAACCGCCCGCGCACCCGGTCGAACAGTGGAAACCGCACCGCCGCTTCCAGCTCGGCGATCAGACGCGAGACGGCCGGCTGGGTGACGCCCATCAGTTCGGCGGCCCGGACGGTCGAGCCCGAGATCATGACGGCGTTGAAGGCTTCGAGCTGGCGAAAATTCATGCCTATAAGGTTTCCGCATAGAACTATGTGCCCTGATCAGTATTCCTGCTGCCAGCAAAAGGCAATGATGGCGTCATTATTTCAGGAGTTCACATGCGCGACGCAACAAGAAGCGTTCATCACCCGAAGATCAGCGAAGAGGGCTATGCCGCCCTCGGCGTTCCGACCCACCGGGCCTCCACGATCGTCTTTCCGGATGCGGAGGCCTATGCGACCCGCTCCCAGCGGGATCTCGACGGCTATTCCTACGGCCTGCACGGCACACCAACGCAGCGCGTGCTGGAGGCGCAGCTTTCTGCGCTCGAAAACGGGTTGAAGACGGTCATCGTGCCCTCCGGCCAGGCCGCGATTGCCGTTGTGCTGCTCTCGTGCCTGAAGCCCGGCGACCATGTTCTGGTGGCCGACAACGCCTATCCGCCCGTCATCGGTCTCTGCCGCAATTTCCTCGCGCCGCGCGGCATCGCATGGTCGGTGTTCGAACCGGGGATCGGTGCTGGCATCGAGGCGTTCATCCGAGAGAATACCCGGCTGATCTGGATGGAATCGCCCGGTTCCACAACCATGGAAATCGAGGACGTGCCGGCCATCACCGCGCTTGCGAAACGGCGCGGCATCCTGACCGGCATCGACAATACCTGGGCGACGCCGCTTCTGTTCAAGCCGCTCGACCATGGCGTCGACTTCTCGATGCAGGCGCTGACCAAATATCCGGGCGGTCACTCCGACCTACTGATGGGCTCCGTCAGCGTCAACGATCTGGATCTCCGCAAGGCCTTGCGCGACACCATGCGCATGCTGGGCTTCGGCGTTTCGCCGGATGCCGTGCAACTGGTTCTGCGCGGGTTGGAAACCATGGCCGTGCGTCTCGCCCATGTTGGTCGCGTGGCCGGCGAAATCGCGGCGGAACTCGAAAGCCGCAGCGTCGGGCCGGTGCTGTTTCCCGCGCTCGCCTCCAGTCCCGGACATGCCATCTGGAAACGCGACTTTGCCGGCGCGAGCGGCCTGTTCTCGGTCGTCCTGCCGGCGGGGCACGAAGCGCGTCTCGATGCCGCGCTGAATGGTCTCAGCTATTTCGCCATCGGCGCATCTTGGGGCGGCACCCGCAGCCTGATCGCCCCGATGAGCGTCAAGACATCGCGGCAGATGCCGCACCCCCACAAGGATCGCATCATTCTGCGCGTCAATATCGGCGTGGAAGATCCCTCCGATCTCAGGGAAGACCTCGACCGCTTCTTCACTGCGCTCGCAGGCTGACAAGTCACATGCAGCATATAAAATCCAACAAGGAGATGGGAACATGACCTGCAAGACCACATTGACCGCAATGGCGCTGCTAACGGCGCTTGCCGCCCCGGCGCTGGCGCAATCGACCTCGACGCTTGAGACCGTGAAGGAGCGGGGGCGGCTGATCTGCGGCTCCAGCCAGGGCACACCCGGCTTCGGCGCTCCGGATGACAATGGCTACTGGCGCGGCCTCGACGTGGAGACCTGCCGGGCCGTCGCCGTGGCCGTGCTTGACGACAAGGATGCGGTCGATTTCGTGCCGCTGTCCGGCCAGCAGCGCATTCCGGCGCTTCAGACGGGCGAGATCGACATGCTGCCGCGCACGCTCACCTGGACACTGCAGCGCGACGCCAACGGCATCAATTTCACGACACCGAATTACTATGAATATACCGGCTTCATGATGCCGAAATCGGTCGGCATCACCAGCGTCGAGGACATGGCGGGCGCTTCCGTCTGCGTGCAGACCGGTTCGACCACCGAAGTGGTGGTCAACGATGTCTCGACCAAGAACGATCTCGATCTTCAGCCGGTCGTCTTCGACAACACCACCGCCGCGCGCCAGGCCTTCTTCTCCGGCCGCTGCGATGCGCTGATCACCGATGCCGGGGCGCTTGCCTCCGTGCGCGCGACGATGGCGGACAATCCGGACGATTATGTCATCTTCCCGGCCACGCCCTATATGGATGCGCTGACGCCCGCCGTTCGTCATGGCGACGACCAATGGCTCGATATCGTGACCTGGTCGATCCAGGCGATGATCGCCGCCGAGGCATTCGGGCTTACCAGCGAGAATATCGACGACTATCTCGACAGTGACGATCCACGCATCCGCCGGTTTCTGGGCACGGATCCGGGCAATGGCGCGGCCCTCGGTCTCAGCGACGATTTCGCCTATCGCATCGTGAAATCCGTCGGGAATTACGCCGAGGTCTATGACCGCAATGTCGGCATGGACAGCCCGCTGAAGCTGCAGCGAGGCTATAACGCGCTGTTCAACGACGGCGGGCTGATGTTCCCGCTGGCCTTTCAGTAAAGCCGGTCATGCTGTCGCTCTGGTATTCACAACGGGCCCGTTCCTGGGCCATGCAGATCGCCCTTCTGGGCGGTCTGGTCCTGTTCGTCTGGTGGCTTGCGGGCAATACGCATGAGAACCTGACCGAACGCGGCATCCGCACCGGGTTCGACTATCTCTGGCGGCCGGCGCGCTTTCCGATCTCCGAAAGCATCGTCCGCTATGATGCATCGGACAGCTTCTTCTGGGCCTATGTCGTCGGTCTAGCCAATACGCTGTGGCTGTCGTTCCTGTCGATCCTGTTTGCAACCGTGCTCGGTCTGGCGGTCGGGCTGTCGCGTCGCTCCGCCCATCCGCTGCTGTCGCGTTTTGCAGGCGCCTATGTCACGGTGCTGCGCAACGTTCCGTTGATCGTCCAGCTTCTCTTCTGGTATGCGATCGCCACCTCGCTGTTTCCGGTTCCGCGCGAGGCGCTCAATCCGCTGCCCGGCGTGTTCCTGTCCATTCGAGGCGTCTATGCTCCGGCCCTGACGCTCGGCCCGGGCGCCAGCATGCTGCTGATCGTCGCGGCGATCCTGATGGTCATTGCGCTCGTCACCGGCTTCAAGCTTTCGGCAAGAAAGCGCCTGCCGCTAAAAGCCGCGAGCGTCGGCCTCTCTGTCTGCCTCTGGGTGGCAGTCGTTGTCGGGCTCTCCGGCATGCTCGGCCATCCGGTCGGCCTCGAGGCTCCGGCCCTGAAGGGGCTCAATTTCAGGGGTGGCATGGTGCTTTCGCCCGAATTCGCCGCGATCATCACCGGCCTGACGATCTACACCTCCGCCTTCATCGGCGAAATCATCCGCGGCGGCATCGACGCCGTCGAAAAGGGCCAGTGGGAAGGCGCGCGCGCCCTGGGGCTCGGCGAACGCCACATCATGTTCCGGATCATCCTGCCGCAGGCGCTCAGGATCATCGTGCCGCCCATGACCTCGCAATATCTCTCAACCGTCAAGAACACCACGCTTGCCGTGGCGGTCGGCTATCCCGAACTCGGCCTCGTGGTCAACACGGTGATCAACCAGACCGGCCAGGCGATCGAAAGCATCCTGATCATGCTGGCTGTCTTCCTCAGCATTTCGCTCTCCGTTTCCGCGTTCATGAACTGGTACAACGCGCGCGTTGCGCTGGTGGTGCGATGATGACCGATATTACCTTCACCACCGCTGCCGATGCACCGCAGAAACCGCCGAAGGCCAAGCGCAAGCCACTGCTGAAGCTGTTGTTCGGCGACCTGCTGTCGGCATTCCTCACGGTTCTGGCCGTCCTGATCATCGTCGGCCTCATCCCGGCCTTCAACTGGGCCGTTCTCGATGCCCACTGGGTAGGCGGCCCGGCCGCATGCCAGGGCGGCGGGGCGTGCTGGACCTTTATCGGGGCCAAGGCGCGGCTGATCCTGTTCGGCCTCTATCCGCCATCAGAACAATGGCGGGCCACCATCGTCATCATGCTGATCGTCGCCATGGTTCTGGTTTCGCTGTCGCCGAGATTATGGAATGCTCGGCTCTTGCTGGTCTGGGCCGTCGCGATTGCCGCCATGCTGGTGCTGATGGGCGGCGGCGTGCTGGGCCTCGACTACGTGCCGACGTCGAAATGGGGCGGCCTGCCGGTGACGCTGCTTCTGGCGACGCTTTCGCTCGGGCTTGCGTTTCCGCTCGCCGTGCTGCTTGCGCTGGGGCGGCGGGGGAAATTGCCCGTTGCCCGCGCGATCAGCATTTTCGTGATCGAACTGGTGCGCGGTCTTCCTCTGGTCGGCCTGCTGTTCGTGGCGGCGATCCTGCTGCCGCTGCTGCTGCCGCCGGAATGGACGGTGGACAAGCTGGGGCGGACGCTTGCCGCGCTGACGATCTTCGCGGCCGCCTATCTGGCGGAGGTCATTCGCGGCGGCCTTCAGGGGCTGGACGATGGCCAGATCGAGGCGGCCGAGGCGCTTGGCATTCCCTACTGGAAGATGATCTGGCACATCGTTTTGCCGCAGGCGATCCAGAACGTGATCCCGCCGCTGACCAACACCGCCATCGTGATGATCAAGAACACCTCGCTGGTGCTGATCGTCGGCGTGTTCGACATGCTGAGCGCGGCGCGCAGCGCCAGCACCGACCCGGCATGGCCGGCGCCTTCCACCGAGGCCTATCTGTTCGTCGCGGCGATCTACTTCATCATCTGCTTTTCCATCTCAATCTATTCGCGCCATCTCGAACGGGGCGTAGCCGCAAGGACACACGGATGAAACCTGCGATCGAAATCGATAATATCGACAAATTCTATGGCGATTTTCATGTCCTCAAGGGCGTTTCGCTGACGGTTGCGGCCGGCGAGAAAGTGGTGGTGTGCGGGCCGTCGGGCTCTGGAAAGTCGACGCTGATCCGCTGCATAAACCGCCTCGAGGACCATCAGGCGGGCCGGATTGTCGTCAACGGCGTCGAGCTTGGCGACGATCTGCGCAATCTCGATGCGGTCCGGCGCGATGCGGGCATGGTGTTTCAGCATTTCAACCTGTTTCCGCATCTGACGGTGCTCGAAAACTGCGTTCTGCCGCAGATCCTGTCGCGGCGCACGCCGCGCGCGGAAGCGGAGGCGGCGGCGGAAACCTTCCTGAAGCGGGTCCGCATTCTCGACCAGGCGCCCAAATTTCCCGGGCAGCTTTCCGGCGGGCAAAAGCAGAGGGTTGCCATTGCGCGCGCACTCTGCATGCGGCCGCGGATCATGCTGTTCGATGAACCGACATCGGCGCTCGATCCGGAGATGATTCGGGAAGTGCTCGACGTGATGGTGGAACTCGCCGATGACGGCATGACCATGGTGGTCGTGACCCACGAAATGGGCTTCGCCCGCAAGGTCGCCGATCGCGTCGTCTATATGGAAGCCGGCGGGATTGTCGAAACCGCCGCCCCGGATCAGTTCTTCGATGCGCCGGAAGACGAGAGAACCCGCCGTTTTCTGTCCAGCATCCGGACGATGATCCACTGAAGGCTCCCGTCGCGAGACAGTTCGATGCGGCGTGCTTGTGGCGCGCCGCATCGACGCTTTTCAGCTCAGCGCGCGCCGAATGCCTGGAAGGAACCGCAGCACTGTCGCATCCAACAATAGGATGAGCGCGATCGCAAACCCGGCCATCGGGAACACGATGCCGAGCGCGACGACGAGCAGGGCCGCCCCTTTCCAGAATGGCAGGTCCTTTGGTCTGGGCGGCGCAAACAGGCGCGTGCCGACGGTGCCCGGGCGACGCTTCCACCACATGATGGCCCCCGAGATCCACACCAGCACGACGGATAGGCAGAACACGGTATTCAGCACGAGGTTCCAGACGCCGAGGTCGCCTTCGTGGAAGGCGATGCCGACGGCCATGGCCTTGGCATAGGGCGAATAGTCGGCAAATCCGACATCGGCCAGAACCCTGCCGGTATACTGGTCGATATGGATCGTCCGGTCGGCGGTCGGGTTGGGCCCGTCATTTGACATGCTGTCGTGGCTGACGGTCCAAACGCCGGTGGCGTCTGCCGGAATATAGACCTGAAATCGGCCGTTGAAACCGAGCGAGCGGGCGAAGGCCGCTACACTGTCGATATCGACCTCGCCGGAAATCGCCTCGACGCCGGCGAGCGAACCGGATTCCGGTAGCGGCGTCTGTTCGAGGCCCCACGGAACCTCCTTGGTATTGCCGTGGTTCATGTCGGCATGGGTGCTGTCGGAAAGTGGCGCCCCCCATTTTTCGGCCGGAAACGTGTTCCACGCCTGCACCATTTTTTCGCCCCAGATGCCGGCCCAGCTCAGGCCTGACAGCAGGAAGACGAGCAGGACAAGCGAGATCCACATGCCGGTGACGCCGTGGATGGATTTCCAGAGCGCTCGCTTCCTGAGAGAAAGCTGCGGCACCAGCGCCGCGCGCCAGCCGGAACCGTTGCGCGGCCAATGCAGGTAAAGCCCGGTCGCGATCATGATGATGGCGAGGCTTGCGGCGATCTCGATCATCCGGTCGCCGAACCGGCCCAGAAGAAGCGTGCCATGGATATCCGTTGCAAAATCGTACCAGCCCGCGCGCCACGGGAAGGTCTTCATCACCGCCCCGCTATAGGGATCGATCGCCACGCCGGTGGTGCCGGCGCCTGTTTCGACGGCAAAGGCGGCAATGCGATTGTCGGCAAGCGGTTCGACATACTGCGTGGCATGGCCGCCGGAAACGGCCACCTCCGCTGCGGCCTCAAGTGCGCTGTTCGCCATCGTCCCGCCCTGCGGCGTGACGGCCATGCGCTCGGCGCCAAGGCCAGCGCCCCAGGATATCCAAAGCATTGTCAGGCCGGTGATGGCCAGCATGCAGAGGAAAGGGATGACGTAAAGCCCGGCGTAGAAGTGCCATCGCCAGGCGATGAAATAGTATTTCCTGGCATCGGCCGAAGCCGACGGGGCCGCGGCCCGGGAGATCGTGTCAGTCATGTCTGTCTTTCGCTTCGATGAGGTTTCAACGGATTTCGAAACTCAGGAAGCGAGCGGTGGCCCTGTTGAAGGCGGGAGGCCTGTGGCCTTGGCATGTGCGAGCACGGTCGTCGGTCGATCGTGAACGATCAGGAAGGCGCTGCTTCCCTTCGACAGGGCTTGCGGGGCATCGGCGAGATTGAACAGGCCATGCGCCATGGCCCAGCCGCAAGGGCTGCCCTGCGCCGGCTCCGGTTTTGCGGGCTTCGGCTCTGTCGTGATCTCCAGCGGGCCGTGGTTCGTGCAGATGACGACCTTGATGCCTTCCGGCGTTGCAACCGGCATGATGCCGGCCGGCGCCAGCGAGAACAGCAGGAAGAACACCAGAACGATACCGCCGATCAGATCGCGGTTTTCGCGCAACTCAGCCATCGTCGGTGTCGATCAGCCTCTTCAGCTTCTCAATCGCCGTATCGTGATCTTCCTGATAGGCGATGGTGCTCTGCAGCACGCCGCCATCGTTCAACAGGAAAACCGATGCGGAATGGTTCATCGTGTAGTCGCCGTCGGGGTCGTTCGGATCGAGCGGCACCTTTTCGTAATAGATGCCGAAGCCGTCCGCCATGGCGCGGACCTTGTCCGGATCGCCGGCAATGCCGGTGACGCGGTCGGTGACGTTGGAGAGATAGCGCCGCATCATCTCCGGCGTGTCCTGTTCCGGATCGATCGTGACCCAGTAGGCGTCGATCTTGTCGCCATCGGGATCGACCGCGTGCAGCCAGCCATTGAGCTCGTAAAGCGTCGTCGGGCAGACTTCGGGGCAATGGGTGAAGCCAAAGAACAGCGCGGTCGGCTTCTGGCGGAAGGCGGCCTGAGTGATCTCGGAACCGTCATCGGCGGTCAGCGTGAAGTCCGGTCCCATCGGGATATGCATCATCTCTTCGTTGGTCTCGCCGATCTGATAGACCAGCCAGATGATCACCACGCAGATGGCGGCAACGGCCCCCCAGAGGGTCCTTCTGAAGTTCTTCATGTCCTGAATTCCTCCTTACGCACACAGGCCTGCAGGGCCGTCGCCAGCCCGGCAGCAGACGCTCTTGTGCGATGTGGGAACGCCCCGCATCGCCAGTCAGGCTGCGCGGGGGCGGTGCGGTGTCCGAAACTCAGTTCGCCTTCATGTCGCCATGGTCGGCGTGGCCATGATCCATGCCGTGCATCGCATGACCATCCTCCTTCGCGGCGATGCTCTTGACGGCGAAGGGCACGGTCACCTTTCCGGCCTTCTCGAAGGTCAATTCGACATCGACGACCGTATCTTCGACAAGCGGACCTTTCAGTTTCATGAACATGATGTGCAGGCCGCCCGGCGAAAGCTCCACAGTCTCATGGGCGGGAACCGGAATGCCATCGGTCATCTGGTACATCTTCATCACATCGCCATCCATGCGCATGTTGTGAAGCTGCAGGTCGCCCGCGGCATCGGATGAGGCGGCGATGAGGCGGTCGTCGGTATCGCCATTATTGGTGACCGACAGGAACCCGCCGCCGACGGGCGCGCCGGGCAGGGTGGCACGGGCGAAGGCGCCGGTGATGTCGAGATCGCCAAGCTTGATGTCCTCGCTTATGGCGTGGTCCATATCGTGGCTCACGTCATGAGACATTGCGGCGTGGTCGTCGTGGCCACCATGTCCGTGACCGGCGGCCGTCACCGTCAGCTTGGGCGCGGGTTCGCCGTCGCCGGTCTCGCCCGTACCGGTCCAGTGGTTGGCGCTGCCATCGGCGCAAAGCTGAACGGCCGGGAAATAGAGCACCGTGCCGGGCGCGATATCGGCCGTCAGCGAGCCGCGCATCACGAACTCGTCGTAATAGGCGTCGGGCAGTTCGCCGCCCTTCCAGATCACCTCGGTCACGCCTTCGCTGACCGGCGTGCCATGGTTCATATAGGTTTCGGCGTAAGCGCCGGTGACGGTTTCGAGCTCCCAGCCGGCATGCGGCATCGGCTTCACGCTGTAAAAGCCTTCCGGCACCTGAACGCGGATTTCGGTGGTCGCCGCGCCATCGCAGCCGTGCGGCACGCGGATAACGGCCTTGTAGCTGCTGCCGGCCGGTGCTTCGCCGGTTTCGAGCGTCATATGGGCATTGGCGGCGGAAAGGCTGGCAAGGCTGATTGCGCCGGCCCATGCGAGACGGGTCATGAACTTGGTCATGGAAAATACTCCGTTTGGAATTGTCGTGATTTTACGGACCCTGACAGGTCCGCTTTGCGGAATCAGACAGCTAACGGGGGTGCGCGTGGATTGTAATGGCTTGTGTAGACGACGCGGGACGGGGTCTCGTCTTCAAATGCGAGATCATGCGCCAAGAGGCAGGTATAGGCCGGGACGGCCTCGTCCGGCGGCGGCGGCAGGATGGCGGCGTCCTGACGGCAGGCATGGCAGGGGCCGTGGCTCATGGCCCCGTCATCGCCGGGACCGCTGCCGCAGAGAACGCTCTGGGACGACGCCAGAAGCGAGCTCGCATCATGGTGGGTCAGTGCGGGCATGAAGGGCTGATAGATAAAGGCAAGCGCAAAAACGGCGATCACGGCCAGTGCCGCCGCCAGCTCCCGCATCGCAGCCTTCAATCCCCGCAAACCCAAAACCTCCCCATCATTCTGCTGTTCCGCCTTTGAGCGAACACGTTCGACGAAACAAGAATAGAAGCCGCAAGTTATTGCAACTTGTCAATTTGACGCAAGCGAAATGACGGCCGGTCGCGCGGCTTTCATGCGCGGCTCTGTCCATCCGCGACAACCGCGTCGACATCCTCGCATGTAACATCCGCCATCGCCTTGTGGATGGAAAACTGACGGGTGTCGGTCGGTCCCGCCATCACCAGAATCACCGTTTCGCGCGGCGGACAGCCGGGAACGTGACATGCAAGCTCGTTGATCGAGACGACGGTCGCGTCGTCGATCTTCAGAAGCGCGCGCGTCCAGCCTTTGATCCTGCGCGCTGCCTCGATAACGCTCGGCTTTTTCGGGGCGAGCGGATTCACAAACGCATTGCTCAAGCGGAAGTCCTTCCTTTTTTGTTCGACCGCGCGACAAGTGCGGCGAACAGCGCGCGGATTTGTTTTTGCGGAAGGTCCATGCCGATCAAAACGATCCGCGTGCCGCGTTCCTCACCCGGCCATTCCGGCAGGCGCACAGTCGGGTCTATCCGGTGCTGGACGGCGTGGATCACCATTGGTCGTTCCGGATCATCACTGAGGGCGACCAGCCCCTTCATGCGGATAAGGCCGCGGTTTTGCGGGCTGACAAGAAGGCCCAGCAGAATGCCGATCGCATCCGGGTCCAGCGGCGCCTCGCTCGTCAGGGAAAACGCCTCGATCTCGTCGCCATGGCGATTGGGGTCGTGGTCGTGCTCGGGATGCGCTGCGAGCCGCTCCATCGCCAGCCAGCCATTGACGTCTTCAGCCTTGTGCGACACCGAATAGGGCGGTTCGCCGAGAAGAGATACGAGATCGAAGTCCGGCGCATGCCGGTCGTGAAAGCGCGCGGCCGGATTGAGTACCGCCAGTTCTTGCGGCCAGTTCCGTTTTTCCTCGGCGATATCGGTTTTCGTCAGGATGACGTCGTCGGCGAAGGCCAGCTGCTTCCAGCCCTCGATGAAGCTTGCAAGCGTCGAGCGTCCATCGATAGTATCGAAGGCGGTGATGACGCCTTGCAGATAGAAGTGGCGCGCAACGGCGTGGTCGCGCTGCGCAGTCGCGGGCGCGCCGCCGGGGATCAGGCTGTTGATGATCGGAGCGGGATCGGCAAGTCCGGTGGTTTCGATGACCACCCGGCTGACCGGGCCGATTGCGCCTTTCATCCGGGCCTCGTGCAATTCGTAAAGCGAGGTTCGGATGTCGCTGGTGGCGGAGCAGCAGAGACAGCCGGTCGTGGTGCGCAGGTAGCGTTCCGAACCGGTGCGGACCAGATCGTGATCGATGGCGATGGAGCCGAATTCGTTGATGATCACGGCCGTGTCGGCCATGCGCGGATCGCTGACCAGTTTATTGATCAGCGTCGTCTTGCCGGAACCGAGAAAGCCGGTCAGCAGCGTTACCGCAACAGGGTCGTAGAACTGCTTCAATCGATTCCTCTCTGAGACGGAGTGTGGCGACGGGCTCCCTGAGAGACCGGTGCGTCCGGCCCTGAAGGGGCGGACGCTTGTTTTTTGGATCGCCGCGCAGGCCGCCTCAATGCGCCAGCATCTCCTGGACGATCTGGTCGCTGTCGAGCGATGACGGGTAGTAAGTCGGCCAGTTGGTAACTTCTTCCAGAAGCGCCGCGCGGTCGTCACCCCAGTAGAGATGGTAGTGGTCGGCGTCGGCCGGTGCGATCCGGTGGTCGGAGAACTGGATGAACTGCGGTGCACCCTCGTCGCCGCCGGTCTTTTCGAAGATGAAGCGAACGCCGCGGTTGCCCTTGGCATAGGTCAGGATTTCATAGCCGTCGCTTTCGTAGTGGCCTTCGACCGCCTCGCCATTCTCATAAAAGGTGACGTCGTGGCCATCGATGGTGATGCGCTCGACATCGGTCTTGTAGCCGGTGTCGTAATAGGCCTTGTATTCCGCAGCGGTCATCGCGCCGGATTCGGCTTTGTGATCCATCACCGGATCGAGCGTGCCATCCTGAAGATAGGGGTAGACCGACTGCCAGTCGCCTTCCCAGTCGGAAAGGGCGCGATCCGCGATCTGGCTGTCCTCGAAATAGCCCTTGGCGATCTGCGGGTCGCCATGATCGTGGGCATGCGCTTCGTCGCCATGAGCGTGATCGTGGTCATGGCCTTCGTGGTCATGTTCGCCTTCGTGGACCATGCCGCTGCCGCCGGCAACGGCGATATTGTAGGGCATGCCGCCAACGTTGATCGTGCCGACTTCCGAAAGGCCGTCCTTGGCGATGCGGCGGACGAGGCCGGCATTCGGGTCGCTCATCACGATTTCATCGCCGGCCATGGCGATGCGCGGACGCGGATCATTCCAGTGGCCGTCCATCGAATAGGGTTCGGTGACCTTGGCGCTTTCCGTGAGGCTGGCGTCCAGGATATCAATCTGGTGCAGGCTGCCATCTTCGGTCAGGACATAGCCGTAACGGGCATTGGCCGGATCGAGCGCGAAATCGACGCGACGGAAGGGCAGTTCGATATAGCGGAAATGCGGTTCGTCGGCGGGATCGACGACGACGAGGCCATTGGATCCGTAATTGCCGAGGAAGACCTGCATGCTTTTCGCGCCGAGCAGGGTGCCCGTCGTCTGGTCGCTTGGCAGGTCTTCCGGATAGGGCAGCATTTCGAATACCGGGCCGTCTTCTCCAGCGGTCACGGTCAGCACGCCTTCCTGGCAACCGGCGGCAAGAAAGGCGCCGGAGAAGGCTTCGCCGTGAATGCCGGTGCAGGTCGCGACATCGCCGGTCGGCTCGCCGTCTTCGGTCACGGCGCGCAGGCCGATGCGGGTGCCGTCGACCGGCGTATCGGTCGCAACACTCGTGACCCAGAACTTGCCGACGGGAGCGGCAAAGCCGTGATGGGCGCGTTCCTGCTTCAACTGGCTGGTTTCAAGCTCGCCATGGTGAAGCTCGCCCGCATCGACGATTTCGGCATAGCCGCCCTTGTCGAAATTGATGACAACCTTGCCGTCATGATCGATGATGTGGAACGGGCGCGGACCGGTGAGGCTTTCCTCGAGTGCGACCGGCTCCTCGATATCGATATCGGAATGGTCGCCATGAGAGTGCAGCGAAATCCCGCTGTCGATGAAGTGAACCGCATCATCGTCGGATTGCACGGCGACGATGGCCGCGCCACCGTTGACCGCGTAAAGCTTGTTCTGGCCGGTGGTGTCGAAGGACCAGCGATGGTCGGGCTCGCTGAGGTCGAAGGCCGTGATTTTCGCATCCGCATGGTCGCCGACGAAAACGCGGTAGAGGGTGACGCTGTCCTCATGGTCTTCAGCAAAGGCAGCAGGCGCGCCGAGCGCAATCGCGAGCGTGGAAGCGCCCAGGATCCATCGTTTCATATCTGTCTCTCCTTGATGGTATAACGTAACGTTGAGCGGCAAGGTTCGGCCTTGCCCGGTTTATTGTTGTCAGCCGTTGTTGATGGCGGTGGCGAGCGTTTCGACGTTGTAGTGCATCATGTCGATATAACTCGGTGCGGGGCCATCGGCTGAAGACAATGCGTCCGAATAGAGCGTTCCCCCAAGTTCCAGTCCGGCTTCGGACGCGATCTGTTCGACGAGGCGGGCGTCGGAAATGTTTTCGGCAAAGACGGCCGCCGCGCGCTTTTCCCGGATTTCACGGATCAGCGAGGCGACATCCGCGGCGGATGCTTCGGACTCGGTCGAAACGCCCTGCGGCGAAAGGAAGGTAATCCCGTAATCGCGCTCGAAATAGCGGAACGCATTATGGGCGACGACGGCGACGCGGCGGTCCTCGGGGATAGCATCGACCGTTGCCCGGACTTCCGCATCGAGCGCCGTCAGATCGTCGAGATAGGCCTCGGCATTGGCCTGATAAGTCGGGCAGCCTTCTGCATCTGCGGCGCAGAAGGCCTGTTCTATATTTTCGACATATACCTTTGCATTGGCGACCGACTGCCAGGCATGCGGGTCGTTCGGTGCGGCGTGGAAAATCGCCTTGCCGTCGATGTAGTGATAATGGCCGCCATTGGGATCGTTCAGGATATCGGCGTCATCGGTTACGGTGGTGATCGGCGCGTCCGTCTGGCTGGCCTCGATCAGGCGGTCCATGAAGCCTTCGAGCTGCAGGCCGTTGACGAGGATGATGTCGGCCCGTGCCAGCGCCATGGCATCGGCCGGGCGCGGCTCATAGACATGAGCGTCGCTGTCCGGTCCGACCAGCGTTCGAAGCGTGATGCGGTCGCCGCCGACCTGTTCGGCAAAGTCGCCGATGATCGAGAAGCTGGCGACCACGGCAAGCTTTTCGTCCTCGGCATGGGCGGGCGCGCAGAATGCAGCGGTGACGATCAGGCTTGTGAAAAGGGTTGTCAGTGTCTTCATGATGAATTCCGGTAAGTTGCTTGATCAGGCTGCGCGATGCAGCGATTTCGGCAGGCGCGACAGAAGAAGGCCGCGCGGGCTTGCGACGACCGAAACGAAATAGATCGCGCCGGCCGACAGGATGATCGCCGGGCCGGACGGCAGCGAGGCGTGATAGGACAGCAGCAGGCCGACGATGGAGGAGGCAAAGCCGATGGCGATGGCGAGCGCGCACATGGTCGAAACGCGTTGCGTCCAGAAGCGGGCTGCTGCCGCCGGCAGCACCATCAGCCCGACGGACAGAAGCGTTCCGAGCGCCTGAAAGCCCGCCACCAGATTGATCACCACGAGGCCGAGAAAGATAAAATGCACCGGCGAGCCAAGGCGGGAGACGGAGCGCAGGAACAGCGGGTCCATGCATTCGGCCACCAGCGCCCGCCAGAACAGTCCGACGAGAACGATGGAGGTGACGGAGACCAGCGCGATCAGTGTCAGCGCATCGTCGTTCAGCGCCAGAACCGTGCCGAACAGGACATGCATCAGGTCGACGCTGGAGCCGCGCAGCGACACCATCATCACGCCAAGCGCCAGCGAAATCAGATAGAAGGCGGCCATCGAGGCATCCTCCTTCTGCACCGTGAGCCGGGCGATGGCGCCCGCGCCGAGCGCCACGAAAATGCCGGCGACAAGCCCGCCGATCGTCATCTGGACGATCTCAAGGCCGTAAAGCAAGAAGCCGGCGGCCGCGCCCGGAAGAATCGCATGCGCCATCGCATCGCCGGTCAGGCTCATGCGCCTCAGCATCAGGAACACGCCGACCGGGCAGGCGCTCAGCGACAGCATCAGCGCGCCGGACAAGGCCCTCTGCATGAAGGCGAACTCGATGAAGGGCAGCACCAGAGCGTCGTAGATCATGATCGCGCTCCCGCCCCAACTCGTGGCAGGCCTGCATCGCCCTCGGGCCCGCACCACGGCGCGTGCTCATCCCATGGCTCGCTGTAGTGGCGGGCACGCAGCAGGTTCTCCGCCGAAAGCGTGCCGTGGACGTCGCCCCAGGCGATGGGCCGTCTGGCCAGCAGCAGCGCTTGAGGAAAGTGTTCGCGCACAAGATCGAGGTCATGAACGACAACCATGACCGTGCGCTGCTCTCCGTGCCAGTTCTTGATCAGCGCCACAAGATCGGTGATCGTGCGCGCATCGACCGCATTGAACGGTTCGTCCAGAAGAATGAGATCGGCGTCCTGCACCAGAACCCGCGCAAACAGCGCCCTTTGCAGCTGGCCGCCGGACAGGCTGTCGACGGGACGCTTCTCGAAGCCCTCCAGACCTACGGCCATCAGCGCGTCGCTGACCGCCCGCCGGTCCTCGGCGCGATGCCGCCCGAGAAGACCGCGGCGCGGCCACAGCCCCAGCGAGACGAGGTCCACGACCCGCGCGGGAAAACTGCGGTCGAGCTCCGAGAGCTGCGGCAGATAGGCCAGACGGGTGCCGGGCGCGACCGCGCAACTGCCGCCAAGCGGCCGCAGCAATCCGACAATGCCCTTCATCAGCGTCGACTTACCCGAGCCATTGCCACCGACCACCGCCGTCAGACTGCCCTTGCCGACAATGCCGTTCAGGTGGTGCACCGCCGGATGCCGGTTATATCCGAGCGTCAGATCGCGAAAGGTCAGGCAGGCCTCGGCCATTGAAGGGGTCTCGTTCATAGACAGGAGAATCGGTAATGTAATATCATAACGTTTATCGAACGAGCTATATGAAGGCAACGCATTTTTGCCGATTTATTGAAAGTCTGCCTCAGGTTTGAAAATTGAAAAAGTTGCGCAAGCCTGACGCTCAACATTTGTCGGTCATGCGCGTTCCTTCATGCCACCGTTAAGAACGCCCTGTAAGGACAATCCTTGTAACGATATTAAATTACGAGGGACCTTTCATGACCAGAATACCGCCCATCAAGATACCCGCCGACGCGTGGGACGAACTCAACTTTCCCCGGCCCGAAGAAAGCGAATTTGACCGGGTGGTCGAACGCGCGATCTCGCGCCGCGGCTTCCTCGGCGGCGTTGTCGCCTTCGGCTCGGGCGCCGTAGCCATGAGCGCCGGCCTGTTGCCGGGCGGAACGGCGGAAGCGGCAGCGCCGCAGTCGCGCTTTCCGTTCACGCCGATCGCCACCCAGACCGATTACGCCTTCCACGTGCCCGAGGGCTATAAAGCCAGGGTTCTGGTGAGCTGGGGCGATCCGCTTTATGACGGCGTGGCCGAATTCAACCACGAGACCGGCGGTTCGGTCGAGGAATCCGATAAGGTCTTCGGCGAGAATACCGATGGCATGGAAACCTTCGAGATCGGTGGCCATCAGATTCTCGCGGTCAACAATGAATATGTGAACAGCGACATCAACCTGCCGCATACCGAAGACGGCGTGCCGCAGAGCGCGGCCGATGTCTTGAAACTGCAGAACCTGCAGGGCGTGACCGTGGTCGAGATCGCGGAAGGCGCTGACGGCTGGTCCGTGGTGCGCTCCAGCCCGTTCAACCGCCGTCTGCACCACAATGCGCCGATGGCGATTTCGGGACCGGCCGCCGGTCATCCGCTCATGAAGACGGAAGCGGATCCGGATGGCCGCGCCGTGCTCGGCACGCTCGGCAATTGCGGCGCCGGCAAGACGCCGTGGGGCACCTATCTGACCTGCGAGGAGAACTTCAACGGCTATTTCGGCGCGACCGAAGAGACGAGCTACAGCGATGACGTCGCCGCCGGCTACGAGCGCTATGGCATGGCGGCGGAAAGCCAGTACGGTTACGAAAAGTTCGATCCGCGCTTCGATACGTCGAAGACCCCCAACGAACCGCACCGCTTCGGCTGGGTGGTCGAGATCGATCCGACCGACCCCGGCAGCACGCCGGTCAAGCGCACGGCACTTGGTCGCTTCAAGCATGAAAACGCCGAAGTGACGCTCGCCCCGGATGGCCGCGTCGTGGTCTATCTCGGCGATGACGAGCGCGGCGAGTTCCTCTATCGTTTCGTCTCGACCCATCCCTATGTCACCGGCGGCGATACCGATGGCCTGCTCGATGACGGCACGCTCTATGTCGCGAAGTTCAACGACGACCAGACCGGCGAATGGCTGGCGCTGACGCCGGAAACCACCGGCATGGAGCCCGCCGACATCCTGATCTTCGCCCGCATGGCCGGATCGAAGGTCGGCGCCACGACCATGGACCGCCCCGAATGGGTCGCCGTCAACCCCTATGCCGTGGAAGCCTATTGCTGTCTCACCAACAACAAGAACCGCGGCGTCAAGGCCAATGCCGGCGGCGATGCCACGCCGGTCGGCGGGCCGAACCCGCGCGAGGCCAACAAATACGGCCAGATCGTGCGCTGGTATCCCGATGGCGACGACCACGCCGCCGACACCTTCCGCTGGGATCTGTTCGTCATGGCCGGCAATCCGGAGGTTCATTCGGACGCCTATGCCGGTTCGTCCAACATCAACAGCGGCAATCTGTTCAACTCGCCCGACGGCATGGCCTTCGACACCAGCGGTCTCGTCTGGATCCAGACCGATGGCGAGGACAGCAACGAGGGCGATTTCGCCGGCATGGGCAACAACCAGCAGCTTGCCGGCGATCCGGCAACGGGCGAGATCGTCCGCTTCCTGACCGGCCCGCGTGGCGGCGAGATCACCGGCCTGTGCTGGTCGGCCGACCGGCGCACCATGTTCGTCGGCGTCCAGCATCCGGGCGGCTCGTGGCCGGCGGAAGAGGGCCTGCCGCGCTCCTCGATCATGGCGATCAAGCGCGACGACAACGGCCTCGTCGGCTGAAGATACTGCAATCAGCTCGTGATGCGGCATGGCGTTTAAGCGCCATGCCGCTGACTACTTATCGGTTCCAAAATGCTGGAAGGCTGCATTGGCGCCGGCCTCGCCCGCCTCGACCTGAAGTGTGGCGAACCGGTGCTCGAAATCCTGCGCCAGGTCTTCCACCGAGATTTCGGAGAACTGCTGCAGTAGCCGCTGTTCGGCATCCTGCATCGCCAGGTCAAGCCGGGCGTCGACGGCCTTTTCCACCAGACAGTCGGCGGGTTCGGCGCCGGGGCCGATGTTGAAGAGCGGCGGGCTGCCGATCGCCTCGTAGACATCGAGCAGAGATATCGCGCTCAGCGGGCGCGCCAGTTGCCAGCCGCCGCCATGGCCCTTTTCCGAGATCAGGATTTCCTTGTCCCTGAGCCCCGCCATCATCCGCCGCACGACGACAGGGTTGGTCGAAATCATCCCGGCGATCTGGTCGGATGTCGCGCGCTCGACATGCCGGTCGAGATGAATCAGCACGTGCAGCATGCGGGAGAGGCGGAGATCACGCGGCATAAAATAGGCTCCTGGCGATTGGGTATCTGTTGTTTAGCATCCATCATGCAACAATGAAAGTTTCATGTGTTGCCATGGTCTGGTGTTTCATGTAACTCATAAAAATACATTAAACCAAAAAGGGATCAGGCTATGGATCATGATGTTCTGATAATCGGCGGCAGTTTTGCCGGCATGTCCGCCGCCATGCAGCTGGCGCGGGCGCGAAAGGCGGTGCTGGTGCTGGATACCGGCATGCCCAGAAACCGCTTTGCCGAAGCATCGCACGGGTTTCCGGGACAGGACGGGCAAAGCCCGGGCGCGATCAAGGTGCGGTTGCGTGAAGAGTTGAGCGTCTATCCGACCGTTCGTTTTCGCGACGAGGCGACACTTTTAGCCCGGCGTGAGGGCAATGGTTTCCGCGTCTCTCTGGCCGACGGCGGTGACGTCACCGCGCGGCGGATCGTCCTCGCCTATGGCGTGCGCGATACCCTACCGGATATCCCCGGCCTTGCCGAACGCTGGGGTGCAAGCGTGCTGCATTGCCCCTATTGCCATGGTTATGAACTCAACCGCGAGCCGGTCGGCGTGCTCGCGCGCGATGAGATGGCCTTTCATCAGGCGATGCTGCTGCCCGACTGGGGGCAAACCACGCTGTTTACCGGAACGGCTTTCCGACCGACTGAAGAGCAGGTGCAATCGCTGAAAAGCCGCGGCGTTCAAATCGAGGAAACGCCGGTGGCGGAACTCATCGGAACCAGTCCGGCGCTTGAAGCGGTGCGGCTGGAAGACGGACGGACGGTTCCGCTTGCGGGGCTTTTCCTGGCGCCGCAGACGGCGCCCTCCAGTGACATCGCGGCTCAACTGGGCTGCGAAATGCAGGACGGACCGACCGGGCCCTATATTGCGGTTGACCAGATGCAGGCGACAACAGTTCCCGGCGTCTTTGCCGCCGGCGATCTTGCAAGCCCGATGCCGAACGCGACGCTGGCGGCAGCGGCCGGGGTGATGGCCGGCGGCGCTGCCCATCGCTCGCTGATCTTCGATCTCGATCTCGGCGAAGCGGCCTGAAGGGGACGAAAGATGCAGACCGAAACCATCTGGAACGATATATATGCCAAGGGCCCGCAGACCTCGTCGGGCAAGCCCGGCTTGACCCTGTCCCAGTTCGCGGGGCCGCTTCGCCCCGGCACGGCGCTGGAACTTGGTTGCGCCAGGGGCGACGATGCCGTCTGGCTGGCCCGTCAGGGCTGGCAAGTGACGGCTGTCGACGTCTCTTCCGTAGCACTCGACATCGCTGCCCGAAACGCAGAAGCCGCCGGCGTTGCGGACCGCATCCGGTTCGAGGCGCGCGATCTCGCCCTGTCCTTTCCGGAGGGGCGCTTCCATCTGGTTACCGCCAGCTTCCTGCATTCGCCGCAGGACTGGCCGCGCGGCGAAGTGCTGGCGCGGGCCGCCGCGGCAGTGGCCACGGGCGGTCATCTTCTGATCGTCGAGCATGCCTCGCGGGCGCCCTGGTCCTGGTCGCCTGAAAATACCCGCTTTCCCACCGCCGAAGATACGCTCGCCTCAATGCAGCTCGACCCGGAGGCATGGGCGCATCGCTGCCTCTGCCCGATAGCCCGCATCGCCTCCGGACCGGAGGGACAGAGCGCCACGGTGACTGACAATATCCTCTTCCTGAAACGGCGGGTGTGAGATTTTCCAAAATGACCATTTCATCGACCCCGTCACGGGCGGGCTACCCCTTCGTCGTGCTAGCCGTCATCGCCTCGGCCACACTGATGATCGTGCTCGATGCCTCGATCATCAACATTGCTCTGCCGCGCGCGCAGGCTGGCCTCGGCCTTTCCGATACGGCGCGCCCCTGGGTGATCACGGCCTATGCGCTGAGCTTCGGCGGCCTGCTGCTATTGGGCGGTCGGCTCGGCGACCGGTTCGGTCATCGGCGGATGTTCCTGCTCGGATTAACAGGCTTCGCGCTCGCTTCTGGCCTTGGCGGGGCTGCCGCCTCCGGCACAACGCTTATTCTCGCACCCGCGCCTTCGCGGTTTGCGGCGCCGTTCAGGGGCTGGACGGAGCGGTTGGACTTCTCCTTGGCGGGGTGCTCACGGCATATCTCGGCCGGCGTTGGTGCTTCTATATCAACCTGCCCATCGCGCTGGTTGTGGCGCTTGCAGCGCTGCGCACGCTTCCGCACAGCACGGCGCGGGACCGCAGCGCTCTTGACCTTTACGGGGTTTTGTTGTCGAGCGGCGGCCTCACAGCCGTTGTATACGGCCTGACTGTTGCCGGTGAAGGCGGGCGCAAACGTATCGTGCCTTTGCTCCCGCCACGATCCTGACGGGCGTGGCGCTTCTCATGGTTTTCATTCTTCGCCAGAGCCGCGCGCGCAATCCGCTCCTGCGGCTTTCCATTCCGGCGGACCGCAACCGCGCCACAGCCTTCCTTTCGATGGCGGTGATAGGGGCAGGAATGTTCGGGATGCTGATGTTCCTCGCTTTTTATCTGCAGTCAGTGCTGGAGTTCTCGCCGTTGGCGACCGGTCTCGCGTTTCTGCCCTTCTCAGCCGGGATTGTGCTGGGCTCTTCGATCGCATCGAAACTGATGCCGCGTTTTGGCGACAGCCGAACCATGTGGATCGGATTGTTCGGGGCCGCGTTGGGGATGGTCTGGCTCGTTCCGGTTGGTCCGGGACTCGGATTCTGGGCGCAAGTATTGCCGGCACTCTGTGTCATGAGTTTCGGCCTCGGCATCTACTTTGTACCTGCGTCCAGCTCGGCTCTGACCGGCGTGGGCGAGGAGCAATCCGGCGTGGCGTCGGCCCCCGTCAACGTCACCCAGCAGGTCGGCGGCTCCATTGGCCCGGCCCTGCTCAATACGATCTTCCTCGTCGCCACGATGGCAACCCCGGACAGTCGCCTGCAAACACTGGAGGGCTACCGAGCGGTATTCGCCGCCGCCGCCGGTCTCTTTCTCATCGCTCTGCTCGTCGCTTTGCTTCTGCCGCGGCGCGCTTCCCGACGCATCGCCGGCTAGAGTATCCGTTCAGGCCTTGAGAGAAGACGGTGATCGATCACACGCTAAAATGGCCACTTCTTTTCATGAGGAACTGGCATGGGGTACGATGCGTCGAAAAGACAAATGTCGCTGTTTGTCATGACGCCGAATTAATTGATAATATGAGTGCATGACAAGGACTCATATTGATGATCGATATCCAGCCCCTGGCCATCCTGCGCGAGATTGACCGGACCGGGAGCCTGACCCAGGCGGCCGAGCAGTTGAACCTAACGCAATCGGCGGTCAGCCATGCGATCCGCCGGTTCGAGGATCGCTACGGTGTCAAGCTGTGGGAGCGCGAGGGGCATAAGCTGCGCCTCACGCTGGCCGGAGACTATCTCCTGAGCCTTGCGCAGCGTGTCCTGCCTCAGCTGGAACATGGCGCGACGGTGATCGAGGATTATGCGCGCGGGCGGCGCGGGGCGATCCGGGTGGGGATGGAGTGCCATCCCTGCCAGGACTGGCTGATGCGCGTCGTGGATCCGTTTCTGGCGGAATGGCCCGATGTCGAGCTGGATGTGACCACGGCCTTCCAGTTCGGTGGGCTGGCAGCGCTTCTGAGCCACGAGATCGACATTCTCGTCACCCCCGATCCGATCGAGCGCGCGGGCCTCGAATACAGACCCGTGTTTGATTACGAACTGGTTCTGGCAGTGACCGAAAATCACCCACTCGCACAAAAACAATGGGTCGAGCCAGAGGATCTGGCGGGCGAAACCCTGATCACCTATCCGGTCTCGCGCGAAAGGCTCGATATCTTTACCCGCTTTCTCGTGCCAGCCCACGCCCTGCCGCGTCGCCACCGCACGGTGGAAACGACCGATCTGATGTTGCGGCTGGTGGCCTCGGGCCGCGCCGTCAGCGCCACGCCCGACTGGCTGTTGCGCGGAGCCAAGGGGGTGAGGGGTGTGCGGATCGGCGAAGGCATCGCAAAATCCATCCATCTCGGCGCGCGCACGGGCGATCACCCCGACTATCTGGATGGCTTCATGGAACTGGCCAGGACGGTCAGAATCTGAACCGGTCGCTGAATTCTGTCACGCCGTCCCGGCTGCCAAAACCCGCACTGGCTTGCCGTTCATCAAGGTCGGGCGGTCAATCCATGACTCGGTGACATGTTTTCCTGAAATAAAATCATTTTTGTTCATGATCGAGCTCGGGCATAGAGCTGGCACGGCCTGACCCGTCACCGCAGGAAATTCGCTGACCGGGCGAGCCCAAAACGAAGATCAAGAAACCAGGAACACGCAAGAAACGGCCTCGGGCCTTGCCCTCAAAGCCAGGACGGCAGATCACGATGACCAGAGATTTCACCTTCACGATCAAAAGCCTTCGTTTCGACGAAGATTACACGCCATCCGACGGCACGCGGATCACCACAAACTTCGCCAATCTTGCGAGAGGCGAGAGCCGTCGGGAGAACCTCAGCAATACCTTGCGGATGATCGACAATCGCTGCAACAGCCTGGCGCAGTGGGACAACCCGGAGAGCGATCGCTATTCGGTCGAACTCGACATCATTTCCGTCGAGCTTGATATCGAAGGCAACGGCAACAGCTTCCCGGCGATCGAGGTGCTCCAGACGACGATCGTCGACCACAGGACGGGCGCGCGGCTTGAGGGCCTCGTTGGCAACAATTTCTCCTCCTATGTGCGCGACTATGATTTCAGCGTCGTGCTTCCCGAGCACAACAAAGGCAGGGCCGGCTTCAGCGTTCCCGACGATTTCGGCGATCTGCATGGCAAGATCTTCAAGGCCTTCGTCAACTCGAAAACCTATAGCGAGCATTTCCGCAAGCCGCCGGTGATCTGCCTCAGCGTTTCGGACAGCAAGACCTACCGTCGCACGGCCAACCAGCATCCGGTTCTGGGCTTTGAGTACCAGCCGAATGAAACATCCCTGACCGAGCAGTATTTCCGCAAAATGGGCATGGAGGTCCGTTACTTCATGCCGCCGGGAAGCGCTGCACCCTTCGCCTTCTATTTCTTCGGCGACCTGCTTCAGGACTATACCGATCTTGAACTGATCGGCACCATCGCGACGATGGAGACGTTCCAGAAGATCTACCGGCCCGAGATCTACAATGCCAATTCCGCCGCCGGCGAATGCTACAAGCCGAACCTCAGGCATGGCGATCACTCGCTCACCCGGATCGTCTACGACCGGGTTGAACGCACGCGCCTGGCGACCGAGCAAGGCCGGTTTGCCGAGGAAACATTTATCAAGCCCTATCAGGCCATTCTCAACGACTGGTCCGCCCAATACGCTCTTTGAACCCAGTATGTTCTTCGAACAATGACAGGATTGCCGTTCATGACAAAACTGCTCCCCACATCGACTGCCGGCAGCCTGCCCAAGCCCGCATGGATTGCCGAACCCGAAAAGCTCTGGTCGCCATGGAAGCTCGAAGGCGCCGAACTTGCCGAGGGCAAACAGGATGCCCTGCGGGTGACGCTCGGCGAACAGCAGCGCGCCGGCATCGATATCGTCAGCGATGGCGAACAGACGCGCCAGCATTTCGTGACGACCTTCATCGAACACCTCGATGGCGTCGATTTCGAGAAACGCGAGACCGTCCGGATCAGGAAGCGGTATGACGCCAGCGTTCCGACCGTCGTCGGGGCGGTATCGCGTCAAAAGCCGGTCTTCGTCGAGGATGCGAAATTTTTCCGCACGCTGACGGATGGCCCGATCAAATGGGCGCTGCCCGGTCCGATGACGATGATCGATACGCTCTACGACGCGCATTACAAGAGCCGCGAAAAGCTTGCCTGGGAATTCGCCAAAACCCTCAATGAGGAAGCGAAGGAACTCGAAGAAGCGGGCATCGACATCATCCAGTTCGACGAGCCGGCCTTCAACGTGTTCTTCGAGGATGTGAATGACTGGGGGATCGCCACGCTGGAACGGGCGATCGAAGGGCTCAAATGCGAAACCGCCGTCCATATCTGCTATGGCTACGGCATCAAGGCCAATACCGACTGGAAGAAGACGCTGGGTTCTGAATGGCGCCAATATGAGGAGACCTTCCCGAGGCTTCAGAAATCCAACATCGATATGGTTTCGCTGGAGTGCCACAATTCCCATGTGCCGATGGAACTGATCGAGCTCATTCGCGGCAAGAAGGTGATGGTCGGGGCCATCGATGTGGCGACCGACACCATCGAGACGCCCGACGAAGTCGCCGCGACCCTCCGCAAGGCGCTTCAGTTTGTCGATGCCGACAAGCTTTACCCCTGCACCAATTGCGGCATGACGCCGCTTGCGCGCAACGTCGCCCGCGGAAAGCTCGAAGCGCTGAGCGCCGGCGCGGCAATCGTCCGACAGGAACATACCGCGGCATAATATGGTCCGGAAGCCGGCCCGCCTTGCAAGGCTGGTCCTGCAGGGCGGGCGCAGTGCCGAGAGAGCATGAGATGTTTGAACAGGAAAGCCGCCGATGAAAACGCTCTCAAAGTGAAATCACACTCGGTGGCTTCGGCGGAGTGAATAGAGCACGGAGACCTCGGCAACGGGTTATTTAGCTTCCAAGGTGCGTTTCGAGAACGCAAAATTCGTTTCCCGTCCCGAAGATTTTGCAGTGAAACTGAGGTGGTCGGATAAAGCCTAGGCTCCTTTGTGGCCTCCTTGGAGCAGTTTCTTATCGTCGTCCATGGAATGCCGGTCTTAGATCATGCCAATCCGGACAACGTCGCGGCAGAACACCGCTTACATTGACCGCCATATCAGATTCCTAGAACGTAAGCATCGTCTGCGCCGCACCGGTAATCAGCGCGATAGCTTGAAGTTCCATGGAAGGAGGCCATCGATGCGGCTTTGGGTATGATCGTTGGCAATGGCCTCGAGAGTGGCTTTGAGAAAGCGAAGGCCTCGATGCCGTTGATCTCTGCTGTCTCGATGAGAGATGCGATGCGGCCTCAGGCACGCCCACCTTCGTCATGTCAGGCGAACAACGCGTTTTTCCTGTTGAGAGCGATGGGCCGGATCAGGTTCTCGACGCTATTGGAATCGATCTTCACCCATCCATTATGCAGGATGGTTTGCATCCCCCAGTGCCGATGGATGTAGGCAAGCTTTTCGGCAATGGCTCTTTCTTCCGTAGGAAAGAGATCGTCGATGCGATCGAGCGCCCCGGCGATTGCGGCGTTCGCCTCGGGAAGCGAGAAAAGGTTTGCCGCCGCAGTCGGCCAAGGATACAGGTCTGTCCTCGATCGCATCGTCGGTAAGGTCACCGCAACGCGGCCAGCGCAGTCCCGCCGCGGCCGCTCGCTTCAGATTATCCTGAACCATGCTGCGCGCCACGCCGAGCGTTAGTGCAATCTCACGGGTGTTTCGGCAAGCCGGAGCATCTGTCGTAATTGTCTCATAGTCAGCCTTCTCTTTGCCGGCATCACGCTTCCTTTGGTCACAAGGACAGTCATGCCAAAGTTGCTGACGACCCAGGGGGTGTCTCATGCCTTCAAGGTGGCCGGTTATTAATCGGAATCGTGGCCGGCTTCAAATCGGAATACCCGGCCGGTTAACTTCGGAATCCGCAGCCTAGCACCTGCGTCCGGCTCACCAAAGGCTGTTCAAGTAGCTCAAGGACGCCGACAGCAAGAGACGCCTGAAGGCGCCGAACCGGACTAAAGACCGGGTCTGTCCAGGTCTTCAGCAGGTATTTCGTCTGTCGAGACAGGGGGATGCCCGGTTGAGCCGACAACCGTCCTCTTGATCAGCTTAAGAAACTTTTCGAAAATCTTTCTTGCTGGAGTTTGGCGGAGGTCAGGATTCAGGAAGTTCTTGAGCTTTTCGGTGATATTTGGATTGGAGAGTTGGAAGCCTCTGGCGGAGAAATGGATTTCGCCCCGTTCCGCTGCAGAGAGCGTTTCCTCCATCGCAACCTCAAGCTCATCAAATGCGGAGACCCTTGCGGTCAAGTCTTTCTCTCGCCGTTGGATTTCCTCTTCGCGAAGCAAAAGCCGCGCTTCCCGTGCTTCAAGGTTCTTTACGAACGTCTTGGTCTGGTCCGCGATGTTTTGAGCCTCTGCCGCCGTTTCTCGCCGCATGTGTTTGACGTTCTTGATATCCTTTGCAAGTTTTTCGGCTTGTCGCTTGCGAGTGGCATGTTCGACGGTCGAAAGTCTCTCTTTGCGCGGCCCGTCGCGCAATAGCCCGCAGGGCTTTCCAACAGCATCGTGATAGTGGTCCTGAAGAGCACGCATGGCATCGTCGTAAGCCTTCATTTCGGGCACGTGTGTGCGGAGCTTTCTCGCTTCGCGAAGATGGGCACTGCTCTCCGCGCGCCATAGTCGGAGCCGTTTTTGGTTTTCCTGATGGACTTGAGTGCAGGCTTGCTCCCATTCAAAGATAGCGGCCTCGTACTTCCGTTGATTTCGGACTCGCGTTTGCTGTTTTCTGGCCAGCTTTGGTTTTCGTGGTTTGCGCGGGCGCAGCAGAAGCTCTGGCTTTGGAAGCGGTGGGATCGCCGAGGAAGTGTCGTGTGCTGCGCGATATCTGGATGCCGCAGTCTTGCCGCAATGCAGGCTGGCCGCATTAAGCTTCGGCTGGTCTGCATTGATGGCCAAGATATGTGCGTGGACATACTCTTCGTCACGGTGCAGGACCGCGCTCCACTCGATGCCAGACGGCATACGGTTTTCGAAGTCCCTGAGCAAAAGTGCAAGCCATTGGTTGATTACATGCCGATTTTGCGCGTAGTTTTCCAGGAGCACCGAGCACTTCATGGGGTGAGAGTGAATTTCCGTGTAGAGAGTTTGAGCATCCTTTCTCAGGCGGCGCTCATATGTTTTCCCTGTCTTGGACACAACCTTTTCGCGGATTGACAGGAGTCGTTCTCTCCTTCTCCGAGCGAGCTCCTCCACTGTGTGTGTGCCACCCACGCAATGTGCTGGAAGCGGGTTGTCGACGTGCCGCGAGTATTCCGGCAAACGCATCGCCTCGCCGAACACCTGCCGTGCACTGTTTACGTGGTTTTCGTTCTGCCCCACGCTTCGAACGCTGTCACCATATGTCTGTATATGTATAAACTGGTAGCTCATGCTGCATCTGACCTGTATTCCTATCCTCTGAACAGAATACGGGGCGGTTGTGAAAATCGAAAACGGAATGAGTGAATTTTCTGTCGACGTAAAACTATCTACATTGACAGACTGTCGATAGTTTTTCGGGAGATATTTTCCGGGAGAATTTGAGAGGTATGTTCGGTGACTGGAGCCAGCTCTATATGCCGTTCAAGGTGGAGCAGGGACCCGGAACTGCCGTTTTGTCGCCCCGAAAGTGTGATGCGGGCGCGCGACAGAAATGTCTTCTCTCCAGTTACCGAAATGATCGATTGGCAGTCAGACCTGCTGCCAGTCGATCGTAATGCCTCGATGCGCTCGACGCCTAGCGCACACGCCGTTCATTTTGGCGTCCTCTGTCAGTGAAGAGCACTGTTATTTTGTAATGCTGCGGAATCCGTCGCAATCGCCAAGGCCATCTGATTTAGAGATGGACCTTCCGTTGTGCAGCTCGTGCTGACCGAGCAGCGTGGTCCCTTCCCCGCGCTCTGGCTCGACACGACCCAGTAGGTCTTCGAGCTGAGGACCACTGAGTTCACGCTTGCTTACCAAGACTTTGGCCATATCCTCCAATAGACTTCGATTTCGTTCGAGGATCTTTTCGGCGATCCTCTGCGCATCTTCCAACCGGCGCTTTACGCGCTGCATCTGATAGTCGTCGTGGAGCATGAGGGTGGCAGTGTCACCGTGCCAGACCGGACCCGACGCACCCAGCCCGGTGCTGGTATCGATCTTCAAAGCCAGATTTGTTGCGATCGCGAGGTCTGAACCCGAGGGGCCGCCTGAGCCGGCGGACACATCTGCGAGCATGAGTTGCTCGGCGGCGCGCCCCGCCAGGAGAAATGTCATCTCCGCCTGAATATCTGACAGCAGACCCTCGTTCTTCTGAACCACCTTGTAGGTCTCGCCGCCTTGGGGTGTAATTGCGATGCGAGAAACCTCTCCAAGCTGCAGAGCCACCGCGACGATGGCATGTCCTACCTCATGGAGAGCGACACGTTGATCCAGTGCTGGAAATGTCTTCGTGCTGATATTCAGCGTGGCTCTGACATCATTCAGAGTGAATGTACGTCCGGCACCTCGTGCTGTGGATCGCGCCTGCCTGATAGCCGCATCGACCTCAGCGGCCGTTAGGCCGACAGCCTGACGTGCGAGCGGTTCAAGGCGGTCTTCGCAGGCGGCATCAGGTAGCGCGCGCTTGAGCATGCCGATAAGTTCGGGAATGCCGGGACGCGGGACTTCCAGTTTGAGGTCGAACCGGCCAGCTCTAAGGATCGCCGGATCAAGCGCGGATGGGTCGTTGCAGGCGCCTACCAACAACACGCCCTCATGCCGCATGATCAGGTCGATTTGCTCGAGAATGCCGTTGATCACCTGCCTTCTGTAGTTCCTTCCATGATCGTCAGGGTCGAAACGGGACCCCGCGGAGTCGACTTCGTCGATGAAGAGAACTGCCGGTGATCTGCTTCTCGCTTCAGCAAAAGTTTGCTGCATGGCGGCCAAGAATTGCCCAAGATGCCCGGCCGATTGCCATTCTGCGAGGCTGCTTTGAATGAACGAAACGCCGGCGCTATTGCCCATGGCTCTCGCGAGATGGCTCTTCCCGGTGCCTGGAGGGCCGTAAAGCAGAACGGATCGAGTCATATCCTCCCAACTGCACTTGCCGTCTCGCCAAAGCATCAGGTCAGCGACCATGGATCTGGCGGCCATCAGGGCAGGGGACGCAACACTGAATTCCTCCAGCGTTGGGCTTTTTGATTTTCGAGGTTCCGCTCTCGATTTCAACGCTGCGGCCACGCCGCTTGCTGTCGGGTTTCGCAGAGCAACCGCGATCGACCTGAATGGCAAGGTTGCCATCTCCTTGTCGTCGGGAAGCTGCGCTTCGACTTCGCTCATGTCGTCTTTCTGAACGCCGTGACTTTCCCTGAGATGGATCACCATTCCCTCACGAGAAAGCGGCGAAACAGCGATGGGGGCGGGTAGAAGCTCAAGCAGGTCGCCGGGCAGTGTCAATGTAGTCGGCAAGATGATCAGGCAAGGTGTCTGTTGCTCCAGAGCCGCGTAGATGTTGCTGGTGAACTGACGGAAATTGAAGTCTGAGATCTTACCGTCTTCATTCTTTGGGAAAAGGAGGATGAGTTCGGAGCTAAACCCGGTGAAATGAGACGGTTCGATTGTCACTGGGCAGTTGGACGGGACCAGCGTCACCGCAATCAACCGGTAAAGACTGTCGATATCAATAGGATCGGTGCACGTTAGGACCGCCAACTTGCCCTGGCCAAGGCACTTCCGGTCAAACGAAGCGTCATCCCCGAATGTTTGGGCAAGCCGGATTGCAAGGGACAGAGCGCGGGATGGAAGTGCATGATTGTTCGGTGCTTCTTCGTCGACAAATAGATCATCGGCGTCGCTATGATCGTCGCCATCGACGTGTAGTGGGGCGAATGCCTTTTCCTCGATGGCGTTCAACGCGGCGATGAACGAAGGGGATTTCGCCTCTTCCTTTTGCCGTCCACCTCGGAGTGGTCCGGGATATTTGCCTTCAAAGAGCTTCAGGTCCGGATTTTTTTTGAGGCGCTCGATGAGCGTTTCGGCATAGAGCTGCCAGTCAGTGTTCTTTGTTGATGGAAACATGGAAATCTCCTTTTTAAAGGGGGAGTGCTAAACGGTGTGCGCCCGACGACGATGCGCGGTTATGGTGCTCATGACGGGCGGCTTCGGACACGGCCCGTTCCGGGACGATGGTTTTTCCGTTTCGTTGTCTCGGACCCGGAACAAGGCCTTGAGCTTTTCATTCCGGGTTCTGCGCTGACCCGAAATTTCAGCTATTCTGGAACGGATGCCTCACAGCTTCTTCTTGGTTCCGGTTCCTGTGATCTTCCGGGTGCGCGTGGATGCTGATCCGGAACGCAAGCTATTCCGGATTGGCCTTGGCGAAACCGGAACGCATTCGTGTCCTATTCGGACTTTCCCGAAGGTCCGGATGGACGCTTTCTTCCAATTTCCGTTGTTGATTGCCACTGAGAACTGACCCGGTGTGGCCTGATATTTCCATTGAGAATTGACCCATGTTCCAACCTTCCCTCGCATGTTTTGAGCGGG
>NZ_JACIDZ010000022.1 GCF_014196625.1 Martelella radicis | reverse complement strand
ACGAAAAATCCTAACCCTTGCAAACGCAATGCTAAGAGATCAGACCATGTACAAACCAGCCTGAACAGGTACAAAACAATACAGTTGCCAGGGCCAAATAGTGAGGGCCGTGGCGCGTAAGGCACTGTGGCAAAAGGTTTTCTTGCGGCCCTGGACCCCGGCTCAAGGCCGGGGTGACGGAGAATGGGGATCAGGTTTCTTGCATCTCCCACAGGCGTCAGCAGTCCGAGCCCCGGCGGGTTTTCCGCCGGGGCATGCAAATAGGTCTATTCGTTTGCCGTAACCTGCAGGTTCAGCAGTTGCGGGATCGATTGCGGGGCGGCGGCGCCGGCCATGACGACGGCCAGGATCGGCATCTGCATCTGCGGCTTGATGGACACCGAGATATTCTGCGGATCGGAGAAATAGGTGCCGACGGCGGTGGTCACCATGTCCGCGAGGCCCGGCACATTCATCGCCGAAAGGCTCGCGCCGAGATCGACCTCGATCTTGTCGGCCATCTCCTCGGCGATCATGCCTTCTTTTTCGGCCGCATATTGCAGCGCCCGCGTGGTGATCGAATCGTCGGTGAAGCTGACGCGGAGTTCGGAAAGCCCGATCTTCTGGCCGAGTTCGAGAAGATATTGCTGGGAGGGGTTCTGCTCGTCGCCGGCTTCGGCGGAGTCCATCTCCTGCGCTTTCTGCCCTTCCTCGGCCAGCTTCTGGAACGTCTCCATGGTCTCAAGCGTCAGGCCGGTCATACCGAAGCTGATATTGAGCGTGCCGACATCCTCGACCGCGATCTCATAGGTCGAGAAGTTCATGTCGCCGGACTGCATGTCCCAGTCGCCGCTGAGGGTCACGGCTGCATGCATCTCCATCAGGTCAAGTGCCGTCAGCGTATCGCGCGCCTCGTCCTCCATGTCGTCGATGCCGGAAAGGTCGATCGCGATGCCGGAAACGGTGCCGAGGAAGCTCGCTTTCGTACCGGCCTCGATAGTCTGGTCGGCACTGGCGTTCTCGATCGTCGCCACTTGATGACCGTTGGTCGTGAAGGTGATGTCGGTGGCTTGCGTGGAGCCGGCATAGTTCATGCCCGACATCATATCCGCGTCCGGATCTGCCGGAACCCTGATGTCTTCCTGGGTGAAAGAGCCGATGTCGAACTCGAACTCATCGGCGGCAAAGGCGAGATCGAAGGTGGACACCTTGTTGATAGTGTAGCCGCCATTGCCGTCTTCCTTCACGCCCTCGAAGTTGAGCGTCACCGGCGCGACCTGTTCGATCTCGACCGGCGCATCCGGGCTTTCGGCAAGCGGGCCGTAGATCACGCCGGAAACCGTGATGTCGCCGTCGTCGCCTTCCTCGACATCGTCATAGGTGAAGCCGACGCTGCCCTGGGCCATCGAGGCGGCATTGAGCTTGGAGAGCATGTCTTCGGCATCGAGCGCGAAGGCGGGAACCGTCGTTGCTGCCAGGAAGCTGCCGGCGAGGAGAAAATGGCGGAAAGGCGCTTTGCGCATGGTGTCACTCCCGGGATTGGTCTGATTCTGGATCATGTTATTCGGCATATAGGACCGAATTGCAATTCTGCCAGAAAAGATGTGCCCGCGTCACAGTGGCCAGCCTTGCGCCGGAGACGTCTGTTTTCGCGCGCGAGCCCCCGTGTTTTCAGGGGATTGGGCCCACTCGCGCCTTGCGGGAGCCGGTTGCATCCACTAACAAAACCCCATGGGAAACGAAATTCTTCCGCCGGATGACGGCGACAACCACATCGATGCCGTGGACCTGCGCAAGGCGCTGGAAGAACGCTATCTCGCCTATGCGCTGTCGACGATCATGCACCGCGCCCTGCCGGATGTGCGCGACGGGCTGAAGCCCGTGCACCGCCGCATCATCCACGGCATGAGCGAGATCGGGGTGCGCCCGGGTTCCGCCTACAAGAAATGCGCCCGCATCGTCGGCGACGTCATGGGTAAGTTCCACCCTCATGGCGACGCCTCGATCTATGATGCGCTGGTGCGCCTCTCGCAGAGCTTTGCCCAGCGCTATCCGATGGTCGACGGCCAGGGCAATTTCGGCAATATCGACGGCGACAGCGCGGCGGCCATGCGCTACACAGAGGCGCGCATGACCGATGTGGCGGCGCTGATGCTGGAAGGCATCGGCGAGGACGCCGTGGACTTTCGTCCGACCTATAACGAGGAGGACGAGGAGCCGGTGGTGATGCCCGGCGCCTTCCCGAACCTGCTCGCCAACGGTTCGACCGGCATCGCCGTCGGCATGGCGACCTCCATTCCCTCGCACAACGCCCATGAGCTGTGCGAGGCGGCTATCCACCTGATCAAGCATCCGGATGCAACGGTCGAAGACCTGATGACGTTGCCGAACGCCGACGGGCCGAAGGCGAACATGATCCAGGGGCCGGATTTCCCGACCGGCGGCATCATCGTCGAAGATTTCGACAGCATGGTCGAAACCTACAAGACCGGGCGCGGCGGCTTTCGCGTGCGTGCCCGCTGGGAGAAAGAGGATCTCGGGCGCGGCAATTACCAGATCGTCGTCACCGAAATTCCCTATGGCGTGCAGAAATCGCGGCTGATCGAGAAGATCGCGGAACTGCTGATCGCCCGCCGCCTGCCTCTTCTCGAAGATATCCAGGACGAGTCGGCGGAAGACATCCGCGTCGTGCTGGTGCCGAAATCGCGTGCCGTCGACCCGGCGCTGCTGATGGAATCGCTATTCAAGCTCACCGATCTGGAGAGCCGCTTTTCCATGAACATGAACGTGCTCTCCCAAGGCAAGGTGCCGAAGGTGATGGGCCTCGTCGATGTTCTCACCGAATGGCTCGGCCACCGCCGCGAGGTGCTGCAGCGCCGCTCGCGCCACCGGCTGGCGGCGATCGAGCGGCGGCTGGAAATCCTCGGCGGCCTCCTGGTCGCCTATCTGAACCTTGACGAGGTGATCCGCATCATCCGCGAGGAGGACGAGCCGAAACAGGTGATGATCGAGCGCTTCGAGATCACCGACGTGCAGGCGGAAGCCATCCTCAACATGCGGCTGCGCGCGCTGCGCAAGCTCGAGGAAATCGAAATCCGCAAGGAATTCGACGCGCTGACGGCGGAAAAAGCCGATATCGAGGCGCTGCTCGCCTCCGAGGACAAGCAGTGGCAGACGGTTGCCTGGGAGATCGGCGAGGTGAAGAAGACCTTCGCCAAGGCGACCGAGCTCGGCCGCCGCCGCTCCACCTTCGACGATGCGCCGGAGACCGATGTCGAGGCGATCCAGCAGGCGATGATCGAGAAGGAACCGGTCACCATCGTCATCTCGGAAAAGGGATGGGTGAGGGCGCTGAAGGGCCATGTCGATGCCTCCGGCCTGTCGTTCAAGGATGGCGACAGCCTGAAGCTATCCTTCCCGGCGCAGACCACCGACAAGCTGTTGATCGTCACCACCGGCGGCAAGGCCTTCACCCTCGGCGCCGACAAGCTGCCGGGCGGGCGCGGCCATGGCGAGCCGCTTCGCATCATGGTCGATATCGACGCCGACCAGGACGTCGTCACCGCCTTCGTGCACGAGCCCGGCCGCAAGATGCTGATCGCGTCGACCGCCGGCAACGGCTTCATCGTCGATGAGGACGCCATGGTCGCCAATACCCGCAAGGGCAAGCAGGTGATGAATGTGACGATGCCCGTGGAGGTGAAGCTGCTGACACCCGCGACCGGAGACCACGTCGCCGTCATCGGCGAAAACCGCAAACTCCTCGTCTTCCCGCTGTCGCAGATCGCCGAGATGGCGCGCGGCAAGGGCGTGCGCCTGCAGCGCTACAAGGATGGCGGCCTTTCGGACGCCAAATGCTTCGCGCTGGAAGAAGGCCTCACCTGGACCGACAGCGCGGGCCGCACCCACACCCGCAATGTCGACGAACTGATGGAATGGCGCGGCGACCGCGCCACCGCCGGAAGGATCGCGCCGAAGGGATTTCCGCGGAACGGGACGTTTCGGGGGTAGTGCCGGCGCTCTCCAGTATCACTCGTCTTTCCGGACCGAAGCATGCTCCGCGTCGGTGTCATTCGAACCTCAAACTCTCGGCGGCAGGTCGAGCGTGGTCGGCTGAGGCGGCGGGATATAGTCGGGACCGCGGGTAAAGGAACCGAGGCCGGCGCCTTCGCCGCAGACTTTCAGCAGGGCAGCGCGGTTGGTGATGTGGATTTCGCCGTAGCGCTGCTCGATGCACCCAAGATCCTTCAGGCGTCTCAGTACACGCTGAAGCGTGGGCGCCGACAGGGCGACGATCTCCGCCAGTTTCGATTGCGAAATCCTGATCCGCCCGCGAGGGTCCGGCGCATTCTCTAGCTGCAGTAGAAGGCGCAGCGCCACACGGCCTTCCGATGAGGCCATGGAGATGTTGGACAGGAGCTGGAAGGTGACCGCGAAGTTCTGGTAACTTAGCCTGTAGAAGTCGTGAAAGAGGGAGGGGTGCTTATGCAAGAGCACACTCAGGTCGGTTGCGCGCATATGCAGCATAGTGACCTCTTCCGCCGCATAGATGGATACCAGCCTTCTCGACTTTGAGATCATCGCCAGATCGCCGATCCAGAAGCCGCTTTCGGCGCGGTGGAAGGTGAAGTCCAGACCGTCCGCCCGTGGAATGGATATATCGATCCCGCCCGAGGTGAGGCCGTAGACGCCGTCCGCCCAGTCGCCGACGAGATAGATCGCCTCGCCCGGCGCGTATCGGCGAAGTTTCATGATCGTGGTCAGAAGCGCGCGGGTTGCCGGTCCACACTCGGAATACCAGCCCTGATGCGACACTAATTCAATCGCCTGTTCAATTTCTGAGCTCACGGCGCCGCCTCCGCAGCTTATTTCATCAATATCCTCAGATGAGGAGGTCGGAAGCATTGGTTAAACATACACTAAAACAAGCTGGATGCGAACGACAATTCCGGTGCAATCGGTGCGGTTGCGGTTTCTACTGGATTTAACAATGAAAACATGAGGAAGCAATTGTGATGTTTCGATTTTTATTGGCGGTGAGCGGTGTCGCTCTGGGTCTGGCCGCCACCGCAAACGCGCAAGACGCGACACAGACGACCATCGAGGCTAATGATGCCTTGCTCGATTATCTGCCTTTCGACGATGACACAGATTTTGAAAATGCGCGTCGCGGACTGATCGCGACGCTCGACAGCGACCAAATCACCATGCCGGATGGCACCCCCGTATATGACATGGCTGCCTTCGATTTTCTTGAAGGTGATGCGCCGCCGACGGCCAATCCGAGCCTATGGCGCCAGAGCGAACTCAATGCCATTCACGGCCTGTTCGAAGTGGTCGAGGGCAGCATCTACCAGGTGCGCGGCTTTGACCTGGCGGTAATGAGCTTCATCCGCGGCGAGAACGGCTGGATCGTTGTCGATCCGCTGACGGCCGACGAGACATCTGCGGCCGGGCTTGCACTCTTGCGGGAACATGTGGAGGATCTGCCCGTCACCGGCATCATTTTCACCCATAGCCATGTCGACCATTTCGGCGGCGTCAAAGGGATCACGACGCCTGAGGAGATGGAGGCGAACGGCATTCCCGTCGTCGCGCCCGTCGGCTTTTTCGAGGAGGCAGTCAGCGAGAACCTGATTGCCGGCAACACGATGAGCAGGCGGGCCTCCTACATGTATGGCAACGTTGTCGAAAAAGGACCGGAAGGCTCGCTTGGTTCCGGTCTTGGCACGACGACGGCAGCCGGCACGGTGACCATCGTGGAGCCGACGCTGACGATCAGCGAAACGCCGCAGACCGAGACGATCGACGGCATCGAGATGATCTTCCTGAATACGCCGGGGGCGGAGGCGCCAGCGGAACTGATGTTCTATATTCCTCAGTTCAAGGCGATGATGCAGGCCGAGGAAATCAACCACACCCTGCACAATCTCTACACGCTGCGCGGCGCCAAGGTACGTTCTGGCGATCTTTTCGCCAAATATATCAATGATACGATCAACCGTTTCGGCGGCGAGGTCGAGGTGAGCTTCGGCAGCCATCACTGGCCGACATGGGGCAACGAAGAAATCATCGAATTCTGGAAGGGGCAGCGCGATACCTACCGCTATATCCACGACGAGACGCTTCGTCTTGCCAATAGCGGTGAGACCATGCTGGAGATTGCCGAGGAGCTGACGCTTCCCGACAGCCTGGCGCAGACATTCTCCAATCGCGGTTATTATGGCAGTGTCAGCCACAATGCCAAGGCGCAGTACCAGCTTTACTTCGGCTGGTTCTCAGGCAACCCCTCCGAGCTCAATGAGCTGCCGCCGGTCGAGGAAGGCACGAAGTTCGTGGAATATGCCGGCGGTGCGGATGCCGTGATCGAGAAGGCGAGAGCCGATTATGAGGCAGGCAATTACCGCTGGGTCGCCACAGCTCTCAATCATGTGGTCTTTGCCGATCCGGACAATGCGGAGGCCAGGAACTTCCTGGCCGATGCCCTGGCGCAGATGGGCTATCAGGCCGAAAGTGGCCCCTGGCGGAATTTCTATCTGTCTGGCGCCAAGGAACTGCGTGACGGTGTTATCGAAGCCGCGACGCCGGCCACTGCCTCGCCGGATATTGTCCGCAACCTGCCGCTCGGTACCTATCTCGACTATCTCGCTGTCCGGCTGAACCATCCGGAAGCGGCCGGCCAGGAGATCGCGCTTAACTTCGTCATGCCGGATGTCGGCGAGGAATTCGTCGTCACCGTCACCAACGGCGTGATGAACTACACGCTCGACAGCCAGAGCGACGATGTCGACGCGACGGTGACGCTCGACCGTTCGGTGCTTGATAGTATCAATCTCGGCCAGGTCACCATGATGGGGGCAATCGACGACGGGTCGGTGATGGTCGAGGGCGACCGGCAGCAGGTCGAAAATTTCGTGGCTCTGCTCGACACATTCGAGTTCTGGTTCAATATCGTTACGCCGTAGTCCCGGAACTATTCCGAAGAATAAGAAAAATTTGCAATCCGGATGCCGGCGGAAACACCGGCATCCTCCAAGACATTTTGGTCCTGACGCCCATTATCCTTCCAGCGATCGCATCTCCACCAGGTTTTTCCCGCGCTGCATCGCGATATTGATTCGCATCGCATTGGCAATCTTCGCGGCCCGCTCCTTGAACCGTGCGGCGGTTTCGGGGTCGCATTCCTCCTCCGCCGTCTCGCCGAAAAGGGTCAGCCAGCGCCGGAAATGGTCGTCCGAGATCTCCGGGATGGCGAGGTGTTTGGGCATTGGCCGGCCCTGGTAGCGGCCGGTCTTCAGGAAGACCGAACTCCAGAAATCGGTGATCGTCGCGATATGCGCGGCCCAGTGTTCGTCCGGCACCACGCCTCTGAAAACCGGGCCGAGGAGCGCGTCCTTGCGGGCCTTCGCGTAGAATTCGGTCACGACCGTGCGGATCAGCGCTTCGGTGATAGGTGTTTGCTGCATTGGTTTTCCTTGCGCGTTTCGTTTGGCCTTCGGCGGCGTCCGGCTGTTCGCTTTCTATGTCCTGGCGGCGGCGAGGCGCTGGCGTCGCGGTCATCAATCTCCCCCCTTGAGGGGGAGATGTCGCGAACGCGACAGAGAGGGGTGTCGGGCATCGGCCGACAACTCCGTGCTCTCTGAAAAGGTTCACCCCCCTCTGCCCTGTCGGGCATCTCCCCCTCAAGGGGGCGGGAGATCGTTTTGGAGGCGGGCATCGTCGTCGCATCCCTCTAATTTTCCAAGTCATCGCTTGACATATTTGCGCCGATGATTTTCAAAGGCATTGCTTGTTAAATAAACCGGCGCGCTTCGGCGCGCAATCACGGGAGAAACAAAATGGCTTTTGAACTGCCCGCTCTGCCTTATGCCCATTCCGCCCTTGCCGACCGCGGCATGGGGCAGGAGACGCTGGAACTGCATCACGGCAAGCACCACCAGACCTATGTGACGACGCTCAATGGCTTCGTCGAGAAGAATGCCGATCTTCAGGGCAAGTCGCTTGAGGAAATCATCGCCTTTTCCAAGGACAAGGCCGATCTCGCCCCGGTCTTCAACAATGCCGGCCAGCACTGGAACCACCTGCATTTCTGGAACGCTCTTTCGCCCAATGGCGGCGGCATGCCCGGCCGTCTGGAAGCCAAGATCGTTGAGGATTTCGGTTCCGTCGATGCCTTCAAGGACGCCTTCAAGGCGGCCGCCGTCGGCCAGTTCGGCTCCGGCTGGGCCTGGCTCGTGCTGGGTGAGGACGGCAAGCTGAAGACGGCGAAGACCCCGAACGGCTCCAATCCGCTCGCCACCGGCGAGGGCAAGGTCCTGCTCGGCCTCGATGTGTGGGAGCATTCCTACTATCTCGACTTCCGCAACCGCCGCCCCGACTATGTCGGCAACTTCCTCGACAAGCTCGCCAATTACGAATTCGCCGAAGCCAATCTCGGCTGATGAAAAGGACGGGCGCCGCGCCTTCCGCAGCGTGCGGCGCCCGCTGATCCCATGACCTATGTCGTTACCGAAGACTGCATCGCCTGCAAGCACATGGATTGCGTGGAGGTCTGCCCCGTCGACTGTTTCTACGAGGGCGAGAATTTTCTCGTCATCCACCCGGATGAATGCATCGATTGCGGCGTGTGCGAACCCGAATGTCCGGTGGAGGCGATCGTGCCCGATGTCGACGGCCCGGATCTCGATTTCTGGATCGAACTGAACCGGAAATATGCGGAAGTCTGGCCGAACATCATCGCCAAGGGCACGCCGCCTGAAAATGCCAAGGAGATGGAGGGCGTGCCGAACAAATTTCGCGATCTCTTCTCCGAAAAACCGGGAGAGGGATCATGACGGTCGATGCCTTTGCCGCACATGGCGCGCGGCCGATGCCGCTTGGAAAACCGGCCCGAACGCCGATCGAAAAACAGGACTTCCGCGATGCGATGGCCTCGCTTGCCGCAACCGTCTGCATCGTGGGGGCGGCCTCTGAGGGGGAACGCTCCGGCCGCACCGCGACCGCCGTCTTCTCCCTCAGCGGCTCGCCGCCCTCCATCCTCGTGTCGATCGACGCCAGCGCGCATCTGGCGGGGCTGATTGCGGAGAAGGGCGCGTTCTCGCTCGCCATGCTTTCGGCGACGCAATGGACCGTGGCCGATGCCTTTGCCGGCCGCATCGCGCCCGCCCACCGCTTCAAATGCGGGACGTGGACGGCGTGGACCTCCGGCAATCCGAAACTCGAGGGCGCGATGACGGCGCTCGATTGCGACGTGATCGGCCGGATCGATACCGGCACGCATGTGCTCTTTGCCGGCTCGATCGCCGAAATCGCGCGGGAGGAGGGGGCGTCGCCGCTGATCTGGCACGGTCGCGGCTATCGGGGTCTCGGCTGAACGTCAGCCCTTGTTCAGCTTGCGGTGCAGCACCTGCATCTGCCGGGCGGCCTGCAGGTCGCCCTTGCGGGTGGCGACGTCGGCGCCTTTCCCGAAAGTCTCGATGGCGCGCGCGGTGTCACCCTTGCGCTGATAGGCCTTGCCGAGCGCCGAATAGGCGGCGGAATAATCGGGGTCGAGTTCTAGCGCGCGGACAAGATGGGCGATCGCCTCGTCAAGCCGGTCCTCGCCGGCGAGAATGCGGCCGAGCGTCAACCGGCAGAGCGCGTTGTCCTTGCCCTCGGCCACCTGTTTTTCCAGCGCCTCGCGAATTCCGGCAGGCATGCAGCTTTCCTTTCCCATTTCTATCGGGTCTCGCTCACGACATAGGTGCAGCGCCGGCTGCCCTTGACGATGTGCTCGTCGCGGCGGATGTCGACGGAGGGGCCGAGAAGCTGGCGGAAGATCGCGAGTTCCGAGCGGCAGAACCCCTGGCAGGCGGTGGCGGCGGCGCAGATCGGGCAATGGTGCTCGACAAAGCGGCGCGTGCCGTCTTCCGCCGCGTACCAGTCCGCCATATAGCCCTCGGCAGAGCGCAGCCGGGTCAGCACGGCGAGCTTTTCATCCAGGCTGTCGCAGCCCTCCATCGCGGTCCTGTAAAGGCCGCCGGTGCGCCGTTCGCGCGCGGCAATCACCGTCTCGAGCGCGGCTTCGCCAAGCTCGGCGCGAATGCTCTCCAGAAGCTCCACCGTCAGCGTCGCATGGGTGTCGGGAAAACGCGCCTCGCCGGCTGGCGTCAGGCTCCACACCTGGCGCGGGCGGCCGACGCCGGAACGCCGGCTTTCGGGCTCAACGAGCCCCGTTTCTGCAAGCCGGGCCAGTTGCTGGCGCGCGGCTTCGCCCGTGGTTCCGAGGCGCTTTCCGAGCTCGGCCGCCGTCAGCCCGCCATGCATTTTCAGTTGCATGAGAATGCGGTCGCCGGCGCTGCGGGTCGTATACCCGGCGCTCGGAGTGCTGTTCTGGGGATTGGTCTCGGTGTCGCGTGCCATGCTTCATCGGGTCTTGTGTGTCACCCGACCCGTATAACGGCCCCGCCTTTTCAAAGCAATGGCTTTGTAAATCGGATCGGCTAGCGAGAACCCGGATTGTCCGGGTCGAAGTCGAACCGGTCGGGTACGGCCAAGCCGGCTTCGAGGTGCTTTTCGATGGCTCTGAGCGATACGCCGTCGCGGTAGAGCCAGGGGTCGCCGGTCTCCTTCTGCCAGGCCTCGGTCGCTGCCCGCATTTCAAGCAGGCGGTCGCGGTGGCCGGGGTCGCCGGCCAGATTGTTGACCTCGTGCGGATCGGTCTCCAGATCATAGAGCTCCTCCGGCTGACGGCGGACATAGTCCTTCACCGAGCGACCGCCGATCATCGCCGGGTCCTGATTGCGGATCCCCTCCCAGGTCAGCGAGCCGTAGAGGTCGCCGGAAAAGGGGAAATCGAGCTGCCAGGCGACATTGCGGTGATATTTGTAGCGCGTGGTGCGCATGAAGCGCGTCGGCCAGTAATTCGTCACCTCGTGGAAGGTATGCGAGCCGAACACGGCCTGCCAGTCGTCCTCAAGTGTCTCGCTGTCAAGGATCGGCAGCAGCGAACGGCCCTTGCGCGCGCCGGGCGGGGGCTTGTGGCCGGTCCAGTCGAGAAAGGTCGGCAAAATATCGGTGAAGGATACGAGATTGGGGTTTTCAACGCCAGCGCGCCCACCGGGTCTGCGCATGATAAGCGGAAGGTGCACGCCGGCATCGTAAAGCGTGGTCTTGGAATTCAGAAAGGGCGAGCCATTGTCGGAGAGGAAGACGACGAGCGTGTCATCGGCAAGGCCGGAACGCTCCAGTTCATCCAGCACCATGCCGACGCCCTGGTCGAGGCGGTCAATCGAACGGTAATAGTCGGCAAGCTCCTGGCGCACTTCCGGCAGGTCGGTCAGGAAGGGCGGCACGGTGACATCTTCCGGCGCGAAGACGCGATCCTCTACGCCGGGATAGACGCGGTCATTGCCGAAGCCGCCGCGGGTTTCATCGCGGTGCGGATCGATGAAGCCGATGGTGAGGAAGAAGGTTTTTTGCTCGGCCTTGGCGCTGTCGAAAAAGGCGGCCGCGCGGTCTGCCGACCAGCGCACGTCGCGTTCCCAGCTTTCCTCCCGCACCTGCCAGGGATAGACCGCGTCAGGCCCGACATGAACCTTGCCGATGATCCCGGTCTTCATGCCGGCTGCGTTCAGAAGCGCCGGCGCGGTGTCCACATGATCGAAGGTCATGAAATGGTGGTGGTCGTGGTTGAGGCCGTATTGACCGGTCTCATGGGTGTGGAGCCCCGTATAGATCACCGAACGGCTGGCGGAACACGAGGCGGTCGAGGTGAAGGCCATGTCGAAGCGCGTGCCGCTCGCGGCAAGACTGTCGATATTGGGCGTCGCGATCGCCGTCTCGCCGTAGCAGCCGGTCATGCGCCCCAGATCGTCGGCGATCAGAAGGAGGATATTGCGCATGATTGCTGGCTCCGTTGAAGGCTGAGGGGGGCGGAACTGCGGGGAAATTCGCTGATCACCGCGCCGGCCACATCAATGCCGCGCCGCAGCGCCGCACGGTCGGAGGCAGCTTCCGCGACGGCGCTCAGATAGCCGGCATTGAAGGCATCGCCGGCGCCGACCGTGTCGATCACCGCGAGCGGCTCGGCATGTTCGACCAGGTAGTCGCGGGCATGGTAGCAGGCAGCACCGTCGGCGCCGCGCTTGACCACGAGCACCGCGTCCGACCGCATGAACGGGCTGAGCGCGCGGCAGGCGGCATGGACGGTCTTCTCGCCGGAAAGCCCAAGGACTTCCTTGTCGTTGAGAAGAATATGGTCGGCAAGGCCAATCCATTCGCGGGCCTTTTCGATCGCGAGGTCGCTCCAGCCTTCGCCCGGCCAGCCGGGGTCAATGGCGATGGTCGCGCCGCGCGCCCTCAGTCGCTCAAGGAAGGCCGTATGCTCGTCGAAGAGTCCCGGCAGGGCGAAACCGCCGGAAACGAGCGCGATCGCGCCTTTCAGCGGCCAGTCCTCAAGGGCGCTGGAAAAGTAGGCAGCATCGAGCCCGTCGAGATGGCCGTTGGTGGAAAAGAAACTGCGCTCGCCGCCGGTCTGCAGCACGCCGACGGAAATCGAGGTCGGACCCGGCCGGGTTTCGACCCTGTCGAGCGGGCCGGAGAACTGTCGCGTGATCATTGCGCCCGCGGCATCGCTGCCGGTTGCCGAGACGAGGCCGACGGTCTGGCCGAGGCGCTGCAGCACGAGCGCGGTATTGGCCGCCGAGCCGCCGATGCGGAAGTCAGACTTTTCCAGAAAGACCTCCGTGCCCCAGTCCGGCCAGTCATCGATGCTGCCGGTGACGAGATCGAGATTGGCATTGCCGATGACCGCGATCGGGCGCGGCGCGTCGGATGGCCTGAAGCTGCTGTTCATATCGCTCGCCCCCTCAAACCGCGACGCCCGCCTCGTCGAAACGGTGCAGCGCCGCCTCGTCCGGCGTCACAAAGACCGTCTCGCCGGCTGAAAAATCCTGCGCGCCGGGCGCGCGCACATTCAGCATGCCGGCGTCATCGGTTTCCACATGGATATAAGTATCGCTCCCAAGTTCCTCTGAAAGCAGCACTTTGCCGGCCCAGCGGCCGTCTTCACGCGAGATCGCGAGGTGTTCCGGCCGGATGCCGCAGGCGGCCGCACCGAAATTCTCCGCGATCGCGCCCTCGATCACATTCATGCGCGGCGAGCCGATGAATTCGGCGACGAAGCGGCTGGCGGGCTTCATGTAGAGCTCCATCGGCGTCCCGACCTGCTCCACCCGTCCGGCATTCAGCACCACGATCCGGTCGGCAAGCGTCATCGCCTCGACCTGGTCGTGAGTCACATAGATCATGGTGACGCCCGCCATGCGCTTGTGCAGTGCCGCGATCTCGATGCGGGTATCGACCCTCAAGGCTGCGTCGAGGTTCGACAGCGGCTCGTCGAACAGGAAGATGCGCGGTTGGCGGGTGATCGCCCGGCCGATGGCAACGCGCTGGCGCTGGCCGCCGGAAAGCTGGCGGGGCTTGCGCTCGAGATAGGGGGTGATCTGCAGCATTTCGGCCGCCTCGCGGATGCGCTTGTCGGCCTCGCTCTTGTCGAGCTTAGCCTGTTCCAGACCGAAGGCCATGTTCTCATAGACCGTCATGTGCGGATAAAGCGCATAGGACTGGAACACCATGGAGATGCCGCGCTTTGCCGGCAGCACGTTGTTGACGCGCTCGCCGTCAATCATCAGATCGCCGCCGGAGATATCCTCAAGCCCGGCGATCAGCCGCAAAAGCGTGGACTTGCCGCAGCCCGACGGCCCGACGAAGACAATGAACTCGCCCTTTTCGAGGCTGAGGTCGATATCCTTCAGCACCTCGACATGGCCGAAGGACTTGCAGATCTTGTTGAGTTCGATGGAGGCCATGAGACTATCCTTTCACGGCGCCGGCGGTGAGGCCGGAAACGATTTTTCTCTGGAAGACGAGCACGAGCGCGATCAGCGGCACGGTGACGATCACGGACGCCGCCATGATGTTGCCCCACGGCACCTCGAATTCGGAAAGGCCCGAGATCATCGCGATCGCCACCGGCACGGTGCGCTGGCTGTCGGTGGAGAGGAAGGTGAGGGCGAACAGGAACTCGTTCCAGGCGTGGATGAAGGCGAGCAGGCCCGTCGTCACCATGGCCGGCCACATCAGCGGCAGGAAGATGCGGCGGATGATGGTGAACGACGAGGCCCCGTCCATGATCGCCGCCTCCTCGATCTCGATCGGCATGTCGCGCATGAAGGTGGTCAGAACCCAGACCGTGAACGGCAGGGTGAAGATCATGTAGGAGAACACAAGCGACCAGAGCGAGTTGAACAGGCCGAAGGCGCGGATCAGCTCGAACAGACCGGAGAGCACGGCGATCTGCGGAAACATCGACACCGACAGGATGGTGAAGAGCAGCATGCCGCGTCCCCTGAACCGGATGCGGCTCAAGGCAAAGGCCGCGGTGACGCCGAGGAACAGCGAGAATATGACGACCACCGTGGCGACGAAGACCGAGTTGAAGATCTGGTGGCCGAACACGCCGTCGGTCAGCATGTGTTCGTAGTTGGCGAAGGTCAGCGCCTTCGGCAGATAGTTGACCTCGAACAGCGCCTGACCGTTTTCCAGCGAGGTCAGGACGGCATAGTAGAAGGGAAACAGCGCCTGGGCGAGGATGACGAGGACGAGCGCGTAGAACGCAATGCGCTTGAGCGGAGCGGGGATGGTCATCTGTCGCCTCCAAGGTTCATGCGGGTGGCGCGGATGAAGCCGATCGTCAGAAGCGCAATGATCAGGAACAGCAGCGTGGAGGCCGCCGAGCCATAGGCGAAACGATCGAAATCGAACAGGTTCTCGCGCGCGAACACCGACATCGTGGCCGTATTGGCGTTGTTGGGGGTCAGCACGTAGACGATGTCGAACACGCGCAGCGCATCGAGCGCGCGAAAGACGATTGCCACCAGCACGGCCGGCATGATCAGCGGCAGGGTGACCTTGCGGAACACGCGGACGGGATGAATGCCGTCGAGCTTTGCCGCCTCATACATGTCCTTCGGCACCATCTGCAGGCCGGCGAGGATCAGAAGCGCCATGAAGGGCGTGGTCTTCCAGATGTCGACGATCAGCACGGCAAGCATCGCGGTATCTGGATCGGCCGTCCAGGCGACGGGCTCGGCGATGATATGCAGCTTCATCAGCATGTCGTTCAAAATGCCGAACTGGTCATGCATCATCCAGGCCCACATCTTGGCCGAGACGATGGTGGGAATAGCCCAGGGGATCAGCACTGCGGCGCGCACCAGCGAGCGGCCAAAGAACTGGGTGTTGAGCACCAGCGCGATGATCATCCCGAAAATGGTTTCGAACAGCACCGAGAAGAAGGTGAAACGCAGCGTGTTCCAGACGGCCTGCCACCAGTCCGGATCGGCCAGAAGGCCGTAATATTCGCCTTCGCCGCCGCCATAATCGAGATATTCGAGATAGTTGCGGAAGCCGACCCATTGCGCCTGGCCGGGAAAATCGATCGATGCGTCGGTGAAGCCGAAATAGATCGTCTTGACCAGCGGATAGACCGCGACCACGGCAAGCACCGCGAGCATCGGCGCCAGGAAGACCCAGGCGGACAGCACCCGCTGTTGTGACAGGGTCGATTTTTCGACCGGTTCTGCCATGTTCCGTTCCCTTCTTGTCATTGGTTGAGACGGCGCCGCGCGGTCGGTTGCCGCGCGGCGCCGGCCGATCTTACCAGCCGTTGCCGCGCAGGCGCTTCAGCTTTGCTTCCAGCTTGGCGAGGTTCTGCTCGGCGGTGCCGTCGCCCGAAAGCGTATCGTGCACGGCGGTCCAGAATTCCGAGGATACCTCGTTATACTTGCGCTTGGTCGCGGCGGAAGGACGCGGCAGGGCGTTGAGCACGACCGGTTTCCAGCGCGGAATGAAGGGCTGGGCTTCTGCCACTTCCGGATCGTCGTAGACGGCGGTCACGGTCGGCGGACGCGAGGTCTCGATGGCGCGTTCCTTCTGGTTCTCGAAGTTGTTGAGGTATTTCACCAACTCGATCGCCTCTTCCTGGTTCGGCGAATATTTGGAAACCGCCAGGTGCCAGCCGCCGAGCGTTGCCGCCGAGCTGTCGCCCTCTGCGCCGACGGGCAGCGTGGTCACGTCGAACTTGCCCTTGACCGGGGAATCCGGACCGTCTGCCAGCGCATAGGCATAGTTCCAGTTGCGCATGAACACGGCATTGCCCGACTGGAACACGCCGCGCGCATCCTCTTCCATGTAGTTGAGCACGCCCTGCGGCGCGATCGTGCCGACCCAGGATTTCGCCATGTTGAGCGCTTCGGCGGCTTCAGGGTTGTTGATGGCGATGGAGCCGTCGAGTTCGACGATGCGGCCGCCGCCATAGGAGTAGATCCATTCCTGGCCGTCGCAGGTCAGCCCCTCATAGGGCGCGCCCTGGAAGACGAAACCCCACATGTCGCCGTTGCCCTCGGCCCGCTCGCCATCCATGATGATCTTCGCGGTCTCGGTCATCTCGTCCCAGGTTTCGGGCACCGGACGGTCGTATTTTTCCAGAAGGTCCTTGCGGTAATAGAGCGCCGGCGCGCCGAGGAACATCGGCAGCGCGACGAGCTTGCCGTCGACGGTCTGGGATTCGACCGATGCCGGAACGAACTGGTCGATGATGTCGGCGGTTGCCTCGGTCAGGTCGACGAAGTGATCGGCGAGCTGCGGCGCGCCGATGACGTCGATGCGGTAGACGTCGATATCCGGCGACTTGGCCGAAAGCCAGAGCTTGTACTGACCGAACTGGTCGGTGGTCGATTCCGGCATGGAGACGATGTTGACCGTGTTGCCGGTCTTCTCCTGATAGCGGTCGAGTTCCTTGCGCAGGACCTCGTTGTCCTTGCCGATCGCGCCATGGACGATGTTGAGTTCGACCGCGCCGGCCGAGACCGCCATCAGGGCGCTGGCGGCCAGCAGCACGCCGGTGAATGTCTTGAAATGCTTCATTGCCTGTTCTCCCTCCGGCCCTTTTCGCGGACCGGTTTTGAAAAGTTCCCGCTTGTTGGAATACCGCCTGTTTCGGTCGGCCTTTCCTTTCTGATGACAATCCGGCGATATTCCGCTCCGATTGCCTGGTTCACGCCGGTACGAAGACCCGCGAAGTCTGACTGGTCCGATTACGCCTCCTTTCTGCAGAAAATCGGCGAGGTCCAGGCCATCTGGCCGGTTTTCTCGCGCAGTCGCACATAGATGTTCTCTCCGGCTTCGAGCGCGCCGAGGGCCACGCGGCCCTGCCACTGCCACTGGTGGGGGCGGGGCAGGGCGTGGAACCGGTAGGCGGGGCTGTCGATCGGGCCGAGATTGCCCGAGACGGCGCCCTCGAAAAGGTCGTCGATCGCGATGTCGAGCTGTTTGCCGGAAAGCACGGCCTTCAGCCTCGCACCCGGCTTCGTCCTGAGCCGGATGGCAAAGCCTTGCGTGGCCGAGGTGACATTGTTGGGGTTGGCCGCGGCGGTGACGGAAAAGGTCACCTTGCCGTCGGCGAGGTCGAGCGTCGGCAGCACTGCTGCCTCATCCTCGCCTTCCAGCGGTGAGACGATTTCGGCGCCGCGGAAACGCGGCTCCACGCTCAGAATCTCGCCTCCTTCGAGGTTGAGTGTTCCCGCCCAGTCGTGGCTCTTGCCGCGCGCGCCCCAGCCAAGCTCGACATGGAGAATGGTCTCCGTCGTCGCGCCGTCGCCGGGGTCGACCGGGGCAGGCTCGAGTTCGGGCGATATGCGGGCGAAAAGCGCGCCGTTGCGGAAGACGTCGATGACGTCGATGAAGCCGCCGCCGATGGCCTCGATATCGAGTGTGGCCTTGTCCGAAGGGGCGATGATGCCGCCCTGAACCGTGTCGCCGATTGCCGTCAGAAGATGAATATTGTCACCGGTCAGCGCGTTGGTGCGCCGCGCGCGCATGGCCGCGAAGATTGCGTCGCGGTCATCGGCTTCGGCATAGACCGCCATGCGGCCATGACCGTAGGAGCCGGGAAACGCGGAGTGGTGATCGGTATTGCCGACAATGCCGAAGACCGCGCCGCGCTTCAGCCCCGCGCGCATGGTCGAGGCGCCGTTCACCGGACCCATGGAATGCAGATAGGAGCGTTCGGACTCTGATTCTTCCGCGCAGCCATGCATGGAAAACATTTCGACAAAGGGCGACAGGGCCGGATCGAACGTGTCCCAGTTGATGCCGCGCGCGCCCTGGCGGTAGCCGATGTGATGCGGGAAGGCGAGCGCGCGATCACCCTTGGCGGCGGCCAGCGCGGTCTTCAGGTCTTCCGGTGTATCGGCCAGTTCCGGCTCCGCGACATCAAGGTCGGCGTAGACGATGGTGTAGTCGCCATGTGCACAGGAATGAATTTCGTAGCCGGGAAAAACGGCGAAATGTCCCGGATTTTCATACGCCGAAAGCGTCTCGAAATGGCTCTTCCAGTTGGCCTTCAGCTTCGCAAAGCCCTTGACGTGGAAGTCGACGATATGCGCCACCTCCGGCACGTCGACCGGCATGTCCGGCCAGGCGGCATGGCCGGTGACGGAGACGAAATCGAGCTGCAGTGCGGCCCGCGCCAGCGCGTCCTCCAGCCGTCCATGGCCATAGGACAGCGCCGAGTGGTTATGGATGTCGCCATAAAGCGGCTGCAGGCCCAGCCTGTTGGCGAGCGGGGTCAGGCGTTCGGGAAAGCGTCTGGTCATCGGGCAAATTCCTGTGTTGCCGGGTCCACCGGCATGCCGCCGTTCTTCATGGATTTCTGCGCGGCGAGCACGAGGCGCAGCGAAGCAAGCCCGTCTTCGATGCCGACCGGCGGGTTTTCGCCATCCATGAAGCGGCGAAGCGTCCTGACAAGTTCGAGATCTGCGCCAAAATGGGTCGAGGTCCGGTCCGGGTTGGTAAAGCCGAGCGTGCCGTGCTTGCGGCCGTAATCCTCGACGATGTCGATCGCGCCGGAATGGCGCTCCATGCGGATGCGGCCGGAGGAACCGACGATCTCAAGCGTCTCCTGATCCTCGGCCCAAGGGCCGAAAATGGCGAAGAACAGACAGGCCGTGACGCCATTCGCGTAACGGATGGTGACGATGGCGTGGTCGTCGATATCCGCACCCGGTTGGTAGACGCAGGTGTCGTTGCGGTCCTCGATCAGCGCCGCCTCGCTCCAGCTCGCATTGGCGACGGCGCCGGCGCCCTCGAAGCGGTCGACGAGGGTTTCGTGCCGGCGATAGGGACAGTCGCGGTCGCAGAGCGAACAGCGCTCCGGGGCATTCGGATCGGGCGGAAAGACGTTGCTGCGGCCGCCGACGGCGGTGACGGAGACCGGCTTGGATGCGGCGACCCAGTTCAGCACGTCGAAATGGTGCGAGCACTTGTCGTTGAGCGCGCCGCCCGAAAGCGCTTGCTTACGGTGCCAGAGCTGCAGATAGCGCGTATAGGGGATGACCGAGCGTAGCAGGATCATCTGCGGATCGCCGACGCGGCCTTCATGGGCAAGCTTCACCGTCTCCACCCAGGGCTTTTCATAACGCCGGGTGAAGGCCATCAGCATTGGCTGGCCGGCCTTCTGCTCAGCCGCCAGAATGGCCTCGGCATCCTCGAGCGTCACCGAAATCGGCTTGTCGAGATAGACGCGCTTGCCGGCGGCGATCGCGGCTTCGACCGGGGCGCGGTGCGCGTTGGTGTGGGTCGTGACCACCACGAGGTCGACGGCGGGGTCGGACACGGCATCCTCGAGGTCTGCAAAGACGCGCACTGCGTGTCGCACGCCGGCCTTGCCGTAGAGCGCGTTCAGGTGGTCGGCGGCATAGCCCGCGCGGTCTTCCAGCCGGTCGAAGACGCCGACGACGCGAAAGCCGGTTTCGCCGGCAATTTCGGCCATGCGGGAGCCGACATAATAGATGCCGCGTTCACCCGCGCCGATAATGGCGACGCCTGTTGTTTTTTGCTGGACCGGCTCGTGGAGCATGCAACGCCTCTGGACTTGATCATTGTCATCGGCATCGGATGCTATGTGAGTATATATATGGCTACAATATCATATGTACTCAATCAGAGGACAGATCGATGACGGAGCCATGGCGCACATGGGAGATCGGCAGGTAATGGGTCTGCGGTTCGTGCGGTCTGTCGGCGATCCGCTCCGCGATGATCCGCTCGAACACGGCGAGTTTCTCCGCGTGGCTGTTGCCGACCACGTCGAAGCGACCGAGATGTTCCGACTGGAAGTCGGTGCTGCCGAGCATGATCACGCTGAGGTCCCGCCCGGCCTCGAGGCCAAGTTCGAAAAGCGCGCGCTCGAGAATGAAGCCCTCGACCACGCCCCAGACGATGAGCGCGGTAAAGGGGAGCCGACCCGCGTCATCGGCATGACGTCCGATCGCCTCGGCGATGTCGTTGATCTGGTAGCTGCCGGGCAGGGCGTTCAGTTCAATCAGCCAGCGCTGTGCTGGATCGGGAAGCGTGCTGCCGAGCAATTCGAACTCGCGCCGGGCCATGGCGATCTGGCGGGCGTGGTGGGCAGAGGTCAGGAAGGCGATCTTCTCGTGGCCGTTTTCCCGCACGGCGCGGAAGGCGATCGACAGTGCCTCCCGCCAGTTGGTGCCAATCGCATCGACATCGATGCCGGTTGCCGAAACGCCGTCGATGACGATGTGATCGGCCTGCCGGTGGAGGGCCGCCAGAAAGGCGACGGTGAGGATTTCGAAATTCACCTGGATAAGGCAGGCGCGAAAGCGACCGATCCGCTCCAGCACGTCGATTGCCTGATCGTCGCCGGAAAAGCCGAGTTGTAGAACCGAGGATCCCGCACTCTTCAGCCGCGCGGCGACCTCCTGCAGGGTCACGCGTGCAAGGCGGCTGTCGGAATTGCGATAGAGAATCAGCAGGTCGGCGGCATAAGCGTTCTGCGTTGCGTCCAGCGTCTCGCCTGCCACAACGATGCCTGCGCCAGGGCGCGAGATCAGCCGCCCGTCATCAAGAAAAGGCCTCAGAGCTGCTTCGACGGTGCGCTGTGCGGTTCCGAATTCCCGCATCAGGTGGCGGATGGTCGGGAGACGTTCCCCGGGTTCCGCCTCGGCGATCTTATTGTCGACCCATCTGCCGATATCAGCGAGGATCTGTTTTGTCTTGCTCTGCATCGGGTTATTATGAGTATGTTTTATACTCAGTGCAAGCCGCGGCTGCCGATCTCACGGAATTTGCCCCGACGTCCCTGTCGGCCTCGATGAGACGTGCCATTGTCTGTTCGTCTGCTTCGCGCGGTCAGATGGAAACATCTGAAATCCGCGAAAATGCGTCAAAACAAACAGATAGAACTACTCCGCGTCTCCGTGAAACGCGGCATGGCTCTAGATGAGCAACATCAGCAGCAATGCGGCGCCTGCGATCAGCGGTAGCAGAGCCAGAAGGAGCCAGAAGCGTAACCGGTTATAAACGGGTGTCGGTTGATAGCACTGCGAACAAACCGGCCTCCTGAAGCGGAGATTATGGCCACAATAGGTGCAATGGAAAAATCTCATGGAAAATCTTTTTCGTGCTCAACACGTTAGTTCTAATCTGTTTCGTCGAAACCGGGGACGAAGTCCCAAGGTAATAAGCGTAGTCGAGGTGAATTCACGCTACTGTTCTAGTGCCTATGCCGCTGCGCAGTTTTGTCTTCAAAGCAAAAAAAACAGGACGATACACGTAAACTCCAGGCGTTCAGATTCCCCCCAACTCTTCACTGTTGTTCGCGAGGTGATGCCCGCACGGCGCCGGAATGTTGATTGTTTTCGGTAAGATTATGCTTTCATAAAATGATTGCGGTATCAAGATCAAGTCAGACTTGACGGGTAACAATTTTTCCTTGGCGCCATTTTTGGTAAAAAGCACCTTTTGCGAGCAAAAACATGCATATTTTCTATTTTGGCGATTGTAGGGGCGTTCTATTGCACCAGGATGTCAGGCGGAGGTGGCAAGCGGCAGCGTGACGGTCACACGTAATCCGCCGGTTGGGCGGTTTTCGAGTGCAATTCCGCCGCCATGGGCCAGGATGGCGGTACGGGCGATCGAAAGGCCAAGGCCGACGCCCCCAGTCTCGCGTGAGCGCGATGTTTCTAGCCTGACAAAGGGCTCGAACACCCGGTCAAGCTGATCGCCGGCAATGCCCGCTCCCTCGTCCTCGATCTTGATGACAGCCGATCCGTTTTCGGCCGCGGCTGATATCGTCGCCCGCTTTCCGTAGCGCACGGCGTTCTCGATGAGATTGCGCAAAGCCCGCCGCATGGAAAGCGGCCGGAGCCTGAGCTCGGCGTCAGCGATCGCGGCAGTCGTCACGTCATGTCCCGTTTCGATGAGTTCGCCGGCTAGGTCCGAGAGAAACGTCTGGAGCTCCACCGTCTCGACCGGTTCGTTCATGGCCATACCGCGCGAGAAGGAGAGCGTTGCCTCGACCATCTCCCGCATTTCCTCGATCGTCGCGACCATGCGCTCGCGGGTTTCCTCCTCGTCCACCATCTCGGCGCGTACCCTCAGCGCTGTCAACGGCGAGCGCAGATCATGTCCGAGGGCACCGAGCAGTTGCGTTCGCTCGCGCACGAATCGGTCGAGCCGCGCCTGCATCTCGTTAAAGGATACGGCAAGTCGGCTCATTTCCTCCGGCCCCGTGGCAGCGATCGGTTCGACATCCTCACCCCGGCCGAGCCGGTCGGCGGCGGCGGCAAGGCGGCGAAGCGGTCCCGTCAGACGGGAAAGCGCGAACCACAGAACCACAGCCAGAAACCCCGCCGTCAGCGCAAAGGGCAGCGCCTCCGACCAGACCCATTGATAGGGCGGATCGCGAAAGCGGGAGGTCACATTGAGCCAGCTTCCGTCGGCAAGCGCGATCGAAAGGTCGAGCGCCGTCGCGCTGACCGGGGGCTGGCCAGGCGGCGGCCGCATCTGACCCATTCCGTGCATCTGGCCTGCGCCTGGAACTGGCCCGGCGCGCGGCGGCGGCCGGGGCTGGTCGGTGTGCAGATCGACGCGGATGGTGCGCGGATCATCTGTTGCGAAGACCGCGCGGATCCGCCGCTCGATCCAGTTCGGCGCGTTGCCGGCCTCGCTCGAGACGAGCGGTGTCTGGCCGATGGTAAAGCGCACGAGCGAGGAGCTTGCGGCCTGCAGGATTTCGGATCGGAGATCCTGCGGCGCATCCTCCAGCAGGCGCGCCGTGCTGCCGGCTCGGTCCGCCGCCTCGATGGCAAGGGCAGAGCGTACGGCGAGCGCGCGCTGGTCGACGAACAGCCAGAGCGTCAGCGCCTGCGCGATTGCCAGGGCCACGACGATGAGCGCGATGATCTGGCCGCGCAGTGTGCGGGGAAGAAGCGCTCTCACGACACATGCTCCACGTCGCAGGCAAGCGAGTAGCCGCCGCCGCGCACCGTCACGATGATTGCGGGGCTTGCCGGATCCGGCTCGATCTTGCGGCGCAGGCGGCTGATCTGGTTGTCGATGGTGCGGTCGAACACATGGGCGCTGCGCCCGGAGGTGGCGTCGAGAAGCTGTTCGCGGCTCAGAACGAAACGCGGGCGCGCGAGAAGCACGGTCAGAAGCCGGAAATCCGCCGTCGTCAGCACCTCCTCGCGCCCGTCATCGGCGGTCAGGCGGCGCGTGTCGGTGTCGAGCGTCCAGTCGGCAAAGCGCAGTCTTTCGCCGGCGGGCGCGCCGGAAAGCTTCGGCTGGCGCTCCGAGCGGCGCAGAATGGCGCGGATGCGGGCCAGAAGCTCTCGCGGGTTGAAGGGTTTCGGCAGATAGTCATCCGCGCCGACCTCGAGGCCTATGATCCGGTCGGTCTCCTCGCCGAGTGCGGTCAGCATCAGGATCGGCACGCTGCCATCCGCGCTTAGGCGGCGGCAGACGGAAATGCCGTCCTCGCCCGGCATCATCACGTCAAGCACAATCAGGTCGAAGCTGCCGCTGCGCAGCTTGTCGTCCATTTCCGCAGCATCGCGCACGGCCGTCGCCCGGTAGCCGTTCTTCTGCAGATAGCTCTGCACCGCATCGCGGATTTCCCGGTGATCGTCGACGATCAGGATGTGGGGTTCCTTGTCCATAGTCTTACCTTAGCGCAGTCACACGAGCCGTTGCGCAAAACTGTGTCACGTTTTGTATCAGGCGGAAGGTCCTGCGACCAACGGATACAATTCAACCTTATCCCGGCATCGTACTGCGACATAGAAGGGGCAGATTGGCGACATCGACAGATCGAAAGGAGCGATGTCATGAAACGCAATACGATTTTCGCAGCAGGACTGGTTGCAGCACTCATCGGCGGCGCTGCCGTTCCCGCATTCGCGGCAGGGCCTGGTGACAACTGGGGCGGCCGTGGCCAGGGCCCCCGGCAGATGATGACGGATTGCGACGGTCCGCAGGGCGCAGCCAGAGGTCCGGGCGGACGTCAGGGCATGATGCAGGATCGCCAGCAGGCAGGTCCGACGCGCGGTGGGCCGCAGGGCGGCTTCGCCCAGGGTCAGCAGAGGGGCCCCGGCCAGATGGCGATGCGCGGCAATGACGGCGGCGCTTATGGCCCCGGCATGATGCAGGGCCAGCGCGGCGGCGCGCAGGGCGACTTTGGGCCCGGCGGCATGCGCGGTCCCGGCATGGGGCCCGGCAATGGCCCGCGCGGCGCAGGCCCGACGGGCGGCCCGCAGATGATGGGCGACCTCGGTCAGTATGACAAGAACGGCGACGGCTATCTCTCGCTGGACGAGTTCGAGGCCTTCCAGGTCGAGGTCGGACGCCCGATGTTCGAGCGCCACTTCCAGTATCTCGACAGCGACGGCGACGGCAAGGTCGCGGTTTCGGAACTGCCGGTTCCCGGCGCCGGCCCGCAGCGGCCCTTCGCCCAGGGGCCGGCCGGCAATCAGGGCCAGCAGCCGCCGATGCCGCGCGGCATGGGCAACCCGAACAACTGATAACTGAACTCAAGCGGCGTGCGCCGTGGCTCAGCCGTCGTCCTCAAGGGGCGGCGGCTGTTTCGTTCTGGCTTATGGCGGGCGAACCAGCCGCCAACCTTCGCGTCAGAGATCGGATTTGCTGATCAGCGCCGAGAGCTTGTCGGCGGCGGCGTTCAGGCGGTCGACATTGTTGATCGCCTCGTCCAGCGAAAGCCGCTGCAGCGGCGCGTGAAACGAAAGCGCGGAGACGAGGCGGCCGAAACTGTCGCGGATCGGCACGGCGACGGCGATCATGCCGTCCATGAACTCTTCGTTGTCCGTCGCATAGCCGCGCTCGCGGACCTGGTCGAGTTCGCCGACTAGATCGCCAGGCGAAGTGATCGTGTTCTCCGCGCGGGCCGAAAGTTCGGTCGCGCGCAGATAGTTTTCCAGATGTTTCCGGTCGAGAGAACTCAGATACATCTTGCCGCTGGCTGTGCAGTAAAACGGCACGCGCGAGCCGACCGGAAGCTGGATCCGGAGCGGCCATTTGGTTTCGACGCGTTCCAAATAGATCATCGCGTCGAGATCCGGCAGCGAGATGTTGCAGGTCTCGTTGATCGCCTCGGCAAGCTCGGTGAGGATCGCAACGCGCGCGGTCCTGATCCTGAGCGAGGAGAGGATGCCTGCCGACATGACGCGCAGCCTGCGGCCGGGGCAATAGCCGCGCCCGTCGATCTCGCGCTGGATGAAGCCTTCGGCCTCAAGCGTGGCGAACAGCCGGTGGATCGTCGGCTTCGGCAGGCCGAGCTTCTGGTTCACCTCGGTCGGCGTGACGGGCGATCCGGCTTCCGCCAGTGCTTCGAGCACCAGCAGAAGGCGGAGGTTTGTCGGTATCTGTCCGTCCCTGGCTTGATCGTCCAATATCGTCTCTCAAACGCTTTTCAATTCATCTGGCGAAACGCCGGCTCATCGCTGCGGGATTAGCATTGTCGAGAGCGACGGGACAAGCGCGACGAGGACCCAAACCGCAATCAGCGCGACGATATAGGGGTAGATATAGCGCAGTATGCGGAAATAGGACACGCCGGTCACGCCCGAGGCCACATAAAGATTGAGGCCGTAGGGCGGGGTGATGAAGCCGATCGATGCGCCGATCAGGAAGACCACGGCGAACTGGATCGGATCAACGCCGATGGAGGCGGCGATCGGCGCCAGGATCGGCGCCATGATGATCGTCGTCGGCAGGCTTTCCAGCACCATGCCGGTGATGAACACCAGCGCCATGGCGGTGAACAGGACCGGATAATAGCCGCCCATGGAGCGGACGAAATCGCCGATCGCCTGTTCGGCGCCCAGAACCGAAAGGATCTGCTGCATCACCACCGAGATCGCGATCAGCGGTGCCAGAATGCCGGTGATCTGGGCCGAGCGCAGCGTAATCGACGGGATGTCGATTGGCGTGAAGCCGCGCACCACCAGCATTTCCGCATAGCTGCGCTCATTCGGGGAACGGTCTTCGGAAGGCGAGCCCATCATCCGGTGCAACGGCAGCGACAGGAAGCCGACAAGCACGCAGAAGCCGACGGTGACGGCAGCCGCTTCGGTCGGCGAGAATTTTCCGGTGTAGATGCCCCAGAGCACGATGCCGATGGCGAAGAAGCCGAGCCATGAGCCGATGCCGGTCTTCAGGATGCGGGACGGCTCCAGCGCGATGATGTGGCCCCAGCCGTTCTTCCGGCAGATCAGCCAGCAGAAGAACATCATCGAAAGCCCCATCAGAAGGCCCGGAATGATGCCGGCGACGAAGAGATCGGAGATCGGCAGGTTCATCAGGAAGCCGTAGACGATGAAGATGATCGACGGCGGAATGATGATGCCGAGCGTGCCGCCGGCCGCCGCCGTCGCCGCCGAAAAGCGCTCGTCATAGCCGCCCTTTTTCATTTCCGGATGCAGCATGGCACCGATCGTGGCCGTCGTCGCAGAGTTCGAACCGGAGATCGCGGCAAACAGGCCGCAGGCGCCGATCGCCGCCATGGCGAGGCCGCCGCGCAGCCAGCCGAGGCAGGAATAGGCGAAGTCGGACATGCGCCTTGCAATGCCGGACTGGTTGATCAGATCGCCGGTGAGGATGAAGAGCGGCATGGCCAGAAGCGCGAAACCGTCGGTGAAGACATCCGACAGCGCGGAGCCGAGATTGTCGAGCGGCAGGCCGAGCATCATGCTCATGCCGATCACCCAAAGGCCGATGACGAGGAGCACGGGAACCCCGATCAGGAAGAAGCCGGTGGCGCCGAGCGAGATCAAGGTAACCAGAAGGGAGTCTGACATGGGGCCTCCTCAATCGCCGAATTGCGTCGACGCGGAAATAAGGTCTGCGCCGTTCTTGTATTTGCGATAGTCGATCGCAAGGTTCTCGATTGCCCGTCCGGCAATCAGGATGAAGCTGATGGGCACGGAGATGAGCAGCCACCATTGCATGACATTGTCGGTGCCGAGCAGGATCTGGAAGTTGGCCGCGGAGTTGAACACGACCCGCGTCGAGGTGACGACGACGACCCAGGAGAAGGTGAGCCAGAGCACGGCATCGATGACGAGGCAGGCGAACTGGGCGTTGCGCGGCATCATCGAGCGGAACTCGGCAAAACTTAAGTGATTGCGGAATTTCAGATTATAGGCGCAGCCCGCCCAGCTCATGATCAGGAACAGGAAGGGCGGCAGCGTTGTCGACCAGGGCGCCTGCACCGAGAAGACGAAACGGCGAACCACCTCGACGCCGATGATCGCGGCGATCAGCAGATAGGACCAGATCATCACCGATTTTTCGAAGTGATTTTCAAGCGCGGGAAAGCGCGCATAGAGAACGGCAACCAGGAGGCCGCCGAGAAGCGTGACGACAAGGCCCACGAGCCAGGCGCCATTCGTGCCCAGGGTCTCGCTTATCGTCCAGGAATCCCAGCTCGGGATCGCGGCAATAATCGACCAGGCTTCGTTCAACAACGTCACCAACGTCATCTCCTCCCAAAGAATGTTCTCGCCGGTTTTCCCGCCCCGATAGGCAGGCGGCGACAGTCGCAAACAGCCGGCATCCCTCCCGAATGCCGGCTGTCTTCATTTCATGGCCGATCGACGATCAGCTTTTCCACCAACGGCGGGGTTCGACATTTTCCGGCTTCATGTCGGCCGGCACTTCGCGGGCGATGGCGCTGATCTCGGCATAGGTGTCGATGCCGCCGGCCCAGTTGTTGAGGCGCTCGCGCCATTGTGCCCAAGGCTCCGGATTATATTCCGGCGAGCACATCTCTTCCGCCATCTTGATCTGGTCGTCGGGCAGGAATGCCGGACGCACATTGTATTCGTCGAAGATGGTGCCCGGAAGCTGCGGATCGGAGAAGCCGACCGTCTTGACCAGCGCGGCTTCGTTTGCCGCCTGGATCTGTACCTGCGTCAGGTAGGACGATTCCATCACCGCCTCCTGAACTTCCGGTTCGAAGCTGTCGAACACCTTGGAAGACATGGAGGTGTGCTCCGTGCCGCAGAAGAACTTGAGGTCGACGGACTGAGAGACCACCGGCGACATGTTGGCGTAGGCCACGGCAGACGCCCAGGTTTCCGCGCCGTCGATCAGGCCCTGCTTCAGGCCGTCGAGCGTTTCCTCCCAGGCGATCGGAACCGGGTTGAGGTTCAGAAGCTGCATGGCGATACGGCCGAGCTGGGTGCCGGTCACGCGGTTCTTGGTGCCGAAGAGCTCCTCCAGCTTCGTCACCGTGGGCTTGTCCTGATATTTGAGGCCAAGCTGGATGCCGCGCAGTTCGCAGTGCGAGAACAGGAATTTCAGCCCGTGGCGCTTTTCCAGCGGATCACGCAGGATGCGCTGGGAACCGGGGCTGTAAAGGAAGTGATACTGCGAGGCCCGGCCCGGGAACATGTAGGCATAGTCCAGCACGTTCAGGTAAGGCGCGCCGCCGGCCGAGTTCTGGGTCGAGGCGGCATAGATGTCGATAATGCCGAGCTGGGTCTTCTCGACGCAGTTCAGCTGTCCGCAGATCTGATTGTCGCCGATGAACTCGACACGGACGAGACCGTCGGTGCGCTCCTCGAGATCGCGGGCGAACTCCAGGCAGCCGGCGCGCTCGATCAGCAGGTTGCGCTCGTTGAAACCGGATGCACCGTATTTCAGCGTGTATTTCGGCTCCTTGGAAAAACGCTTCTCATAGGTCGATTCGACCGCCTGTGCCAGGCGCGGCAGCGTTACCACGCCTGCCATAGAGCTTGCCGCCAGAAGCGTCGAGCTCAATCCGAATTTCCCTGAAAGCTTGAAAAGATCGCGCCGCGAAATGCCGCGCAGTTTCTCATTCAGTCCCGTCATTTCTTCCCTCCCTCTGAAAAAATGAGACTTGCAGTATCGATTTCAATCATATATCGACTGTTCTTGCAAGGAGATTTCGTTGCATTTTGTCAATTCAGGGCTTGAGGGGGGCTCATGGAGCGGCTGGAAGCAGATTATGTGATTGTCGGCGCGGGCTCGGCCGGCTGTGTGATCGCCAACAGGCTGAGCGCGGATCCGAACGTGCGCGTCGTGCTGCTGGAGGCCGGGCCTTCGGACTGGAACCCCTGGATCCACATCCCCGTCGGCTATTTCCGCATGATGCACAATCCATCCGTCGACTGGTGCTACAAGACCGAGCCGGACCCGGGCCTCAACGGCCGTTCGCTCGACTGGCCGCGCGGCAAGGTGCTTGGCGGCTCGTCCTCGCTCAATGGCCTGCTCTACGTGCGCGGCCAGAAGGAGGACTACGACCGCTGGGCCCAGATGGGGAACGCCGGCTGGAGCTGGGAGGACGTGCTGCCGCTGTTCAAGCGCTCGGAAAACCAGGAGCGTGGCGCGGATGAATATCATGGCACGGATGGCGAGCTTTCCGTCTCCAACATGCGCCTGCAGCGGCCGATCTGCGATGCCTGGGTGGCGGCCGCCACCGCGGAAGGTTATCCCTTCAATCCCGATTACAACGGCGCCACGCAGGAAGGCGTCGGCTATTTCCAGCTGACGGCCCGCAAGGGGCGGCGCTGTTCGTCCGCCGTCGCCTTTCTCAACCCCGCTAAAAAACGGCCGAACCTCACGGTCGTCACCGGCGCGCTGGTCGAAAAGGTGGTGATCGAAAACGGCAGAGCCACGGGCGTGCGCTATCTTTCGGGCGGCACGCGCGAGGCGCTGGTCACGGCGCGGCGCGAGGTGATCCTTTCTTCCGGCGCGATCAATTCGCCGCAGCTTCTGATGCTCTCCGGCATCGGCGATGCGGAGCAACTGAAGAAGAACGGCATCGAGGTCGTCCGCCATTCGCCGGATGTCGGTCGCAATCTGCAGGACCACCTTCAGGCCCGCCTCGTGTTCAAGTGCAACGAGCCGACGCTGAATGACGAGGTGCGGTCGCTGTTCAACCAGGCGCGGATCGCGCTCAAATATGCGCTCTTCCGTGCAGGCCCGATGACCATGGCGGCAAGCCTTGCCACCGGCTTCCTGCGCACGGGCGATCATGTGGCAACGCCCGATATCCAGTTTCACGTCCAGCCCTGGTCGGCGGACAGTCCGGGCGAGGGGGTTCATCCCTTCTCCGCCTTCACCATGTCGGTCTGCCAGTTGAGGCCCGAGAGCCGGGGCGAGATCGTGCTGAACGGCCCGGATCCGCGTGCCTATCCGAAGATCCATCCCAATTATCTCTCGACCGAGACCGACCGGCGCACCGTTGTCGAGGGCGTGCGCATTGCCCGCCGCATCGCCCGCCAGGCGCCGCTCAACTCGAAGATTTCCGAGGAGTTCCGACCCTCCAGCGATCTGGCGATGGATGATTATGAGGGGACGCTCGCCTGGGCGCGCGATTATTCGACGACGATCTACCATCCGACCGGCACCTGCCGCATGGGCCAGGACGAGCGCGCCGTGGTGGACGAGCGGCTGCGCGTGCGCGGCGTTCAGGGCCTGCGCGTCGCCGATTGCTCGATCATGCCGGAGATCGTCTCCGGCAACACCAATGCGCCGGCGATCATGATCGGCGAGAAACTGAGCGATCTCGTGCGCGATGACGCGCGGCGCTCCGCCTGAGGGCGACCGACAACACGATTTCGAAAATTCGAAGAGGAGAAACCCGATGAAAATGACCACCGAGGAAGCCTTCGTCAAAGTCCTGCAGATGCATGGCATCCAGCATGCCTTCGGCATTATCGGCTCGGCGATGATGCCGATTTCCGACCTGTTCCCGCGCGCCGGCATCAAGTTCTGGGACTGCGCCCATGAGTGCAATGCAGGCATGATGGCCGATGGCTATTCCCGCGCCAGTGGGCGCATGTCGATGGTTGTGGCGCAGAATGGCCCCGGCATCACCTCGCTGGTCACCCCGGTGAAGACGGCCTACTGGAACCACACGCCGCTTCTGGTCGTCACCCCGCAGGCCGCCAACAAGACCATGGGGCAGGGCGGCTTCCAGGAAGTCGAGCAGATGGCGCTGTTCAAGGACATGGTCGCCTATCAGGAAGAAGTGCGCGATCCGACCCGCATCGCCGAAGTGCTGAACCGCGTGATCCTGAAGGCCAAGCGCGCCTGCGGCCCGGCGCAGATCAATGTGCCGCGCGATTTCTGGACCCAGGTCATCGATATCGAACTGCCGGCCATCGTCGAATTCGAGCGTCCCGCCGGCGGCGAGGAAGCGGTTGACCGCGCGGCGGAGCTCTTGAGCAAGGCGAAGTTCCCGGTCATTCTCAATGGCGCGGGCGTCGTCCTCGGCGGCGCGATCGAAGCCTCGAAGGCGCTTGCCGAACGGCTCGATGCGCCGGTCTGCGTTGGCTACCAGCACAATGACGCCTTCCCGGGCTCGCATCCACTGTTTGCCGGCCCGCTCGGCTATAACGGCTCCAAGGCGGCGATGGAACTGATCGCCAAGGCCGATGTGGTGCTGGCGCTCGGCACCCGCCTCAATCCCTTCTCCACGCTGCCGGGCTACGGCATCGATTACTGGCCGAAGGATGCGGAAATCATCCAGGTCGACATCAATCCGGACCGCATCGGGCTCACCAAGAAGGTGACCGTCGGCATTGTCGGCGACAGCAAGAAGGTTGCGACCGGCATTCTCGACCGGCTCTCCGGCACTGCGGGCGATGTCGATCGTGACGAGCGCAAGGCGCTGATCGCCAAGACCAAGTCCGCCTGGGCGCAGGAGCTGACATCGCTCGATCACGAGGAAGATGATGTCGGCACGACCTGGAACGAGCGTGCCCGCAACCGCGAGCCGGAGCGCATGAGCCCGCGCATGGCCTGGCGCGCCATCCAGAAGGCTATGCCGAAGGATGCGATCATCACGTCCGATATCGGCAATAACTGCGCCATCGGCAATGCCTATCCGACCTTCGAAGCGGGCCGCAAATATCTGGCGCCCGGTCTCTTCGGCCCCTGCGGCTACGGCTTTCCGGCCATTACCGGCGCCAAGATCGGCCAGCCGAATACGCCGGTGATCGGTTTTGCCGGCGACGGCGCCTTCGGCATCTCCATGAACGAGATGGTTTCGCTGAAGCGCGAGGACTGGCCGGCGATCACCATGGTCATCTTCCGCAACTATCAGTGGGGCGCGGAAAAGCGTAACACGACGCTGTGGTTCGATGACAATTTCGTCGGAACCGAGCTCTCGCTGGACGTGCGCTATGCCGACATCGCCAAGGCCTGCGGCGTCGAGGGCGTGCAGGTGACCACGATGGAGTCGCTTTCGGCCGAGCTCGACAAGGCGATCGAGCGGCAGATGAAGGAGAAGAAAACCACCTTCATCGAGGTCGTGCTCAACCAGGAACTCGGCGAGCCCTTCCGTCGCGATGCGATGAAGAAGCCGGTTTCCGTTGCCGGCATCGATCCCGCCGACATGCGCGCCGACGCCTGAGACCACAAGGAGGAAGGGCCGGTCTCCGGCCCTCGGTTTGTTGACAAAGGCCTGCGCCACTCACTTCCGTCATGCCGGCCTTGAGCCGGCATCTAGGGCCAATTGGCAAAGACCATCAAGTTCAAGGTATTGATACAAAGGTGTTTTTTGCGGCCCTGGACCCCGGATCAAGTCCGGGGTGACGGAAATTGGGTAGGCAAGGTACTTCCGTCTTCAACAAGTATTGACAATAAGCGGGGCGGGGCCGGTCTCTGCCCCTTCCAATATCTTCCGGGGGAGGGAAGAGCATGGCCGATGATGGCCCGGCTGCCGATACGCTGACGCGTTTGCGCAGATTTTTCGATATCAACAAATACGGGCTGCTGGTCTGCGCGCTGATCGCGACGGCGGCGCAATTCCTTGCCGAGCATTACGGCGCGCCGGCCATGCTGATGGCGCTTCTGATCGGCATCGCCTTTCATTTTCTCACCGAAGATCCGCGCATGGCGTCCGGCATCGACCTGACGGCGAAGAAGGTGCTGCGCTTCGGCGTCGCCATTCTCGGCGCGCGCATCAGCGCCGACATGCTGATCGGGCTTGGCTGGCAGATGGTGCTGCTTCTGGTTCTGGCGGTTGCCGGCACCATTCTCTTCGGCGTGGCGCTGGCGCGGCTGATGGGCAGAAGCTGGCATTTCGGCGCGCTCTCCGGTGGTTCGGTGGCAATCTGCGGCGCGTCCGCCGCCATGGCGATTGCCGCCATCCTGCCGAAGGACAAGGATTCGGAACGCAATCTGATCTTCGTGGTCATGGGTGTGACGATCCTGAGCACGATCGCCATGATCTTCTATCCGATCCTGACCAGCATGCTCGCCTTCACCGATCTGCAGTCGGGCACCTTTTTGGGCGGCACGATCCATGATGTCGCCCAGGTCGTCGGGGCCGGGTTTTCCGTCTCGGTGCCTGCCGGGGAAATGGCAACCCTGGTGAAGCTGATCCGGGTGACGATGCTGGCGCCCGTCATTCTCGTGCTCTCGCTCGTCATCCGCAACCAGATGTCGGGAGAAGTCTCGGAGACGGGCCGTCCGCCGCTCCTCCCATTCTTCGTGATTGCCTTTCTGGTGCTGGCGGCGGCGAACACGTTCGGCCTTGTGCCCGAGGCTCTTGGCCGTCTGCTTGCCGAAATCTCCCGCTGGGCGCTTCTGTTCGCCGTCGCAGCGGTGGGCATGAAGACCTCGCTCAAAAGCATGCTGCAGGTCGGTGGTCAGGCCATCCTGCTGATTGTTCTGGAAACCCTGTTCATCGGCACAATCGTTCTGGTGGGCACAATCGTGATCGTGAGGTGAACGCATGAAACCGCTTGAAAAGATCATGGCCGCTGCAAAGCGGCTCAACAAGAAGATCGTTCTTCCGGAAGCCGATGATCCGCGCATTCTGGAGGCGGCCTGCAAGGCGGCCGGGATGGGGCTTGCGCGGATTGTTCTTGTCGGCAACCGCGAGACGATTTCCGCCCGCTGCGCACAGTTGGGACTGAGCCTGCCGGAGGCGATCGAGACCGAGGACCCGCAGAACTCGCCGCTTCTGTCCGAACTGGTCGCGCTCTATTTCAGGCTGCGCAAGCACAAGGGCATTACCGAGGAAGACGCGGCGCGGATCGCGCGCGAACCGCATGTCTTCGCCGCGCTGATGGTCAAGGCCGACCATGCCGACGGCACGGTCGGCGGCGCGCATCATTCCACGGCCGACATGGTGCGCACGGCAATCCAGGTGATCGGGCCGGCGCCGGGCACGCGTCTCGTCTCGAGCTTTTTCCTGATGCTGATGGAAGCCGATCACCACCCGAAAAAAGGCGCCTTCATCTTCTGCGATCCCGCCCTCGTGGTCGACCCCAATCCGGGCGAACTGAGCAAGATCGCAATCGCTGCCGCTCATTCCTTTGACGTGCTGACGGGCGAGACGCCCAAGATTGCCATGCTTTCCTTTGCTACGCGCGGTAGCGCCTCGCATCCTTCCGTGGACAAGGTGGAAGCGGCTGTGAAGCTGTTGAAGCTCAATCGTCCCGACCTTCTGGTTGATGGGCCGATGCAGTTCGATGCCGCCTTCGTGCCCGAGATCGCGGCAGCCAAGGGCGCTGGCGAACCGCTCGGCGGCGAAGCCAACATCTTCATCTTCCCCAACCTGGAAGCCGGCAATATCGGCTACAAGATTGCCGAGCGAATCGGCGGCGCAACGGCTGTCGGGCCGGTGCTGCAAGGGCTGGCAAAGCCCGCCAATGACCTCTCGCGCGGTTGTTCGGCCGAAGATGTGCTGGATATGATCGCGGTGACGGCCTGCCAGGTGGATGCGCATTTATGATGCCTTCGGATCTGAAGGATCGTCCCTGCCGCCTGGCGAGGCGGGCGGATGCCTGAGCTCGCCTTCACCTGGCCGGTTTATCTGGGCTTTGCGCTGATCCTGTCCGTCGGCGCCTTTTTTCGCGGCTTTGCCGGCTTTGGCATGGCGCTCGTTTCCATGCCGCTTCTCATACTGCTCGTGCCGCCGACTAGCGCGATCCTGGCGCTGATGGTCGTCCAGATCGTACTCAGCAGCTTCGACATGAGAGAATGCATGATCTTTGCCGATCGCAGGGCCGTGTCCATTCTGGCGATTGCTGCCTTGTGCGGCACGCCCATCGGCCTGATCGCCATCGGTTTCGTGCCGCTTTACCTGGCGCAGATCATCATCGGCGTGATTGCCGGGGTCGCCGCGCTCGTCCTTTTCTTCGGGCTTTCGCTGAAATCCGACACCGGAATTGTCTCGACCGGGTTGGTCGGCTTCTTCTCCGGGCTGTTCGGCGGGCTGGCCGCCGCACCCGGGCCGCCGGTAGTCGCCTACTTCCTCGCGCGCGACATCTCTGCGCGCGAGAAGCGCGCCTCGATGATCCTGCTTTTTGCTGTCATGGCAGTGTTCGCGCTTCTGACGGCGGCGGCGCGCGGCACGCTCAGCCTCGACATCATCCTGCTCGGACTGATTTCCTCGCCCTTCTGCTACCTGGGCTCTGCGCTTGGGGCTGCGTGCTTCCGTCGCGGATCGGACGACGGCTATCGCGTCCTCGCCCTTGTCGCCATGGAGTTTTCGGCGCTTTTCAGCATCGCGCTGGGACTGGCCGGCTTTTTCCGCATCTGATCCGGTGGGGCAGGCAGGTGCATCCTCCGGCCCGGCGAAGCGCCACAGCGGCTTCGGTCGTGTTCGGCTTTGCTGCCGCGATGCGCCTGAAGCCGCTTCGGCGTGGCGCCTGTCCTCGACGGGTTCTAGATATTGCTCCAATCCGGTTGCCGCAGATTTCCGATGAGGTTTTTCAAGTGCAGGCCCGCCCTGAAGCTCAAATCAGCCATGCCCGAGATCGGAGCCGCCTTGCGAGCCGCGTGCTGTCCCTTGATCTCGGTTACGGCCGGTACATAAGCCGGACGTTCGTGACGGTTGACGATGCCCGCGATCATTGTGAACAGATTATATTCTTCGATCACGAGGCGGCGAGCCTCGATGATAGCGGGCAGACGTTTTTCGTATTCGTTGTCTGCTATGGCCGCTTTCATCGTGGCCACCGCTTCGGAAGGGTTTCGAATGTCGATCGGAATTACGCTTTGTTCGGGAAAGTAGTCCAGAACGTTCGGCGCGCCGAAATAAAACGGCAATGACAGGCCAAGGAAGGCATCCGAAAGCTTCTCGGTGATGTGATTGGGCGCCACGTGATTTTCGACCGCCAGATGATACTTGAACGGGTCGATCGACAGCGCCTTGTCGTCGATCAGCTTTCTTCCATGCCCGAAGACCTTGAGCTCAGGCATCTGCCGCATGGCATATTCGGTGAATGCAAAGCGGAGCCCGTTCAGGGTATGCCGCTGCTGCTTGGTCGAGCACACGGAACCGATCGTGTCGGTCTTTTCCGGGAAATGGTGACTGATTTCGTCAGCCGTCACATAGCGATTTTCATTCCAGTTGCTGCCATAATACCAGAGCGCTCCGACCTGGCTCCAGATTCGACCCGGATGACGAAGGGCAAATGGTTCCTGGCTGGTGAGCACATGGCCGAACTGGCGGGTGAAAGCCCGCCCGTAAATCTTCACTCCGCTTGGCTCGCTCGTGATCAGAATGGTGTTTGCCGGCGGGCAGGCCAAGGGTTCTACGGTTGGCTGCCGCGATCGCGGAAGGTCATCATAAACCGCCAGCCAATCATATTCGGTCGAATCGGCATCAAAGACAAATTCGATATCGTTCTTTTCAGCGAAGCCTTCCGGCAATTGGCGGGCAACATTGTCCTGGGTCTTGCCGGAGGTTGACCGGCTTACGATTTTAACCCTTGCGACCATCTAATTTCATTTCCTTCGATGCCGGCCTTATCGCCAGAGGATTTCCAGGACCTCGTAGGCGCGCGCGCCACCCGGCGCGTTGACCTCGATCGAGTCACCGACTTCCTTGCCGATGAGAGCACGCGAGATCGGCGAGGAAATCGAGATGCGACCGGCTTTGACATCTGCCTCCTGGTCGCCGACGATCTGGTAGACCTTTTCTTCTTCCGTATCTTCGTCGACAAGCTTCACCGTCGCGCCGAAACGGACCTTGTCGCCGTTCATCTTGGCCGGGTCGACAATCTCGGCGCGGGTGGTGACGTCCTCAAGCTCGCTGATCCGGCCCTCATTGTAGCTCTGGGCTTCCTTGGCGGCGTGGTATTCGGCATTCTCGGAAAGGTCGCCATGGGCGCGCGCTTCGGAGATCGCCTGAATGATGCGCGGACGTTCCTCCTGCTGGCGCCAGCGCAGCTCTTCCTTAAGCTTGTCGGCGCCGACCTTGGTCATCGGTACTTTTTCGACCATGTTCTTGTCCTTCGGTCATTTGCGAAGCGGCGGCCGTGGCTCGCTCAAGAGCCGTCTTGCGCCGCCGCTTCTCCTTGTTCTTTCGTCATGTCGCGAGACAAACAGCCCTCCACATAGGAAGTCCCAGGCCGTTTTGCCACACAAAAAGAAACAGGTTCCGAAGCGTTGACCCCGGAACCAGTTTCAAACCTTGCCGGGTTATAGCAGATGCGGCGATGCCATTTCCAGACAAATCGGTAGCGCGCCAAACCGCACAGATGCAATCAAAGGTAGATTTTAGGCGTGGCAGGGCTCAGTGACCGGCTTCAACGATACGGGGCCTGTGATTGCCGTAGATGTGCCTGGCGACCAATGCGAGCAGGATAAGGGCTATGGCAGCGACGCCTGAGCAGGCCGCATAGCTGAGGCTGAAGGCGGAGCGGGCCTCGGCGAGCCACACGGAATCCGAAAGCCCAAGTTCGAGCGCGCCATCGACTGCGCCGGCAAGCGTCTGGCTCGCCGCGACGGCAATCTCGTCGGGAAGGCCCGAAAGGTCGGCATCGGCCATATCGAGTCGGTAGATCATCGTTGCGAGGCTCCCCAGAAGGCCGACGCCGAGCGCGCCGCCGAACTCGGCGCTGGTTTCCGACATCGCGGAGGCCACGCCGCCGCGCTCAGGCGGAGCCGAGCCGACGATGAGGCCGGTCGTCGTCAGAACCACGGGGATGAAACCTGCGCCCAGAACCGCATTGGCGAAGAGAATGCCCGCCAGGCTTTCCGCATAGGCGGCAAATCCCATGAGCGCCGCGCCGAGCGCGAAGATAACCAGGCCGCCCAGCACGGTTGCAACGGGGCCGAAATGATTGGTGACACGGTAGGCCTGAAGCGACATGATCGTGAAGAACAGGCCGGGGATCGCCGCCCAGAGCGCGGCCTCAAGCGGTGAGAGACCGATCACGAGTTGGAAGAACTGCGTCTGCATCAGGAACAGGGCGAAGATGAAGAACACGCCGCCCAGATTGACGAGCATTGAGACGGAAAAGGCCGGGACACGGAAAAGGGCGAGGTCCACCAGCGGCTCGGAGAGGCCGCGCTGGCGTCGGACGAAGAGCGCCCCGAAGCCGAACCCTGCGGCCACCGGCAGAAGGTAGAGCGGATCAAAACCATAGATCGCGATATGTTTGAAGCCGTAGATGATCGGCAGCACGGTCGCAAGCGACAGGACCACGCTTGCGAGGTCGAGGCGAGGGTTCTCGCCGGAGCGGTATTCCGGCAACAGAAACGGCGCGCAGACGATCAGCAGCGCCATGATCGGCACGTTAACGAGAAACACCGAACCCCAGTGGAAGAAATGCAGCAGCACGCCGCCGATCAGTGGCCCGACAAGGCCGCCGAGAGCAAAGGCCGTGCCCCATACGCCGATGGCGCGGTTGCGCTCGGCCTCGTCGCGAAACATGTTCATGATCAGCGAAAGGGTCGAAGGCGCAATGGTGGCGCCGGCAATGCCTAAAAGGGCGCGGGCGAACACCAGCATGCCGGCGCTCTGGGAAAAGGCGGCGAAGGTGGAGGCCGCGGCAAAGGCCGCCGCGCCCAGCATCAAGAGCTTCCGCCTGCCAATCCGGTCGCCAAGACCGCCCATGGTGACGAGGAACCCAGCAACCATGAAGCCGTAGATGTCATTCATCCACAGCAGTTCGGTCGCCGAAGGCTCCAGTTCCCTGACAATCGAGGGAATGGCCAGAAACAAGACCGACAGATCCATGGAATAGACGAGGCAGGCGATGGAGAGCGCCAAGAGCCCGATCCATTCGCGTCTTGTGGCTTTCGCCGGAACCGAGGCGGTCTCAGTCATCATCTTGTCCAGGAAATCCTCGGTGGCGGAAAACGCGCCGTCGAGCGGCGCGTTTTCACTATCGTCAAATCCGCATGGCGGACAACATGAAAATCATGGTCCGGACAGGCCGTGTTTCGTTCAACTCTTGTGCTCGACCAGCGCGAAGAAAGCGCCCTGAGGGTCAAAACATTGCGCGATCATGTCGCCGCCAGGCACTTCCATTGGGCCGGTCAGCACCTGGCCGCCGCCTGTCTTGACACGCTCCACCGCATCATCGATCGCATCGACATTGATGTAGAAGGCCCATGCCGGCTGAGGCATCTGCGGTGGCCTGGTCATCATGCCGCCGATTTGCTCGCCATCCACGCCGAAGAGATGATAGGTCCCCATCGGGCCGATATCGTGGGTGGAGAGTTCTTGCCAGCCGAACATTTCCGCATAAAAGGCCATGGCTTCGGCCCCATCGGCGGCATAGAGTTCGTGCCAACCGAATGTGCCGGGTGAGCCGGGTTCGGGGCAGGGGGGCATCGGCCCTTCAGGCATGATCGTTTTCATCAGGCAGATCGCGGCGCCCTGCGGATCACGCATGACCGAGAAGCGTCCGATGCCCGGAATGTCGTGGGGCGGCATCAGCGTCGTGCTGCCCTTTTTGACGAATTCATCGGTCTTGGCGTCCACATCGGCGAAATAGACATAGCCGAGCCAGTGCGGCGGGACGTTCTGTTCGCACATCTCGTCCGTCAGCGCCATCATTCCGGCAAGGCCCATCTCGAAGCCGGGCACGTTGAAAAGCGTGTAGTCGATGCCGGGCATGCCGCTGTCTGCACCGACCCAGCCGGCAACCTTGCTATAGAAATCCGACGCGGCCTTAGTGTCGGTTGTCAGAAGCTCATACCAGATGAATTGTCCCTGCATCATGTCCTCCGTCGGCACAGTGGGGTCTGCTTCAATCAATTTAAGTTGATATCAACGTAACCTGTGGTCGTCAAGCCGAATTGACGATTTTCAGGTTGTATCATCGCGTCACGACCGATTGATTACAGCCCCAAGCTGCGCTAGCCTTTAAGCGTGATCCCGGCGGCGATGGCGTCGTGCGCGGTAACGGGGTCTTATTCATTGTGTTGTTGGTCCTGCACGCCCGGACGTTTGAGCGCTGATGCGTTCGACACCGGGCAGGGGAATACCCGTCCGGTGAACTGGACAGGGAATTCCTTCGATGACCGAGATGATGGCGCGTCCTCAGAACTTCAGGAGCCGGAACGGCGAAAAGGCGGCACTGCCCTTCAGCAAGGGCGAATACGATCGGCGCGTCGGCCTGTTGCGGCAGATGATGGCGCGACGCGGCATTGACGCCGTACTTTTTACCTCCATGCACAACATCGCCTATTATTCCGGCTTTCTCTACTGCAGCTTCGGCCGTTCCTTCGGCTGTGTGGTGACGCAGGAAAGCCTGGTGACGATCTCCGCCAATATCGACGCCGGCCAGCCCTGGCGGCGCTGCCACGGTGACAACATCATCTATACCGACTGGAAGCGCGATAATTTCTGGAAGACCGCTGCCGGCCTGCTGGCGAGAAGCCGCCGCATCGGCATCGAGGCCGATCACATGACGCTTGCGGCAAGCCAGGCCCTGAAGGCAGCCGTCGGAGCCTTCGAGTGTGCCGATATCGCGCCGGATGTGATGGCGATGCGGATGGTCAAATCCGAAGAGGAAATCGCGCTCATCAAGCACGGTGCGCGGATCGCCGATAGCGGCGGAGCGGTAATCCGCGATGCTATTGCCGAGGGCGTGCGGGAAATCGACATTGCCATCGCCGGCAGGGATGCAATGGAGCTTGCCATTGCAGAAACCTTTCCGGAAGCCGAGTATCGCGATACCTGGGTCTGGTTCCAGTCGGGCCCCAATACCGACGGAGCCCACAACCCCGTGACGTCGCGCCGGCTGCGGAGGGGCGATATCCTGAGCCTCAACACTTTCCCGATGATCTCCGGCTACTATACGGCGCTGGAGCGCACGCTCTTTCTCGGCGAGCCGGATGCGGCTTCCCTGAAATACTGGGAAACCAATGTGGCCGCGCACGAATTCGGCCTGTCATTGATCAGGCCGGGCGTGTCCTGTGCAGAAATCTGCGCGGAGCTGAACCGCTTCCTCGTGGATGCAGGCGTCCTTCAGTACCGCTCCTTCGGCTATGGCCACTCCTTCGGAATCCTCAGCCACTACTATGGCCGCGAGGCCGGACTGGAGCTCAGAGAGGATATCGAGACGGTGCTCGAACCCGGCATGGTCGTTTCGATGGAGCCGATGCTGTGGGTGCCGGAAGGGGCGCCCGGCGCCGGCGGCTATCGCGAGCACGATATTCTGGTCGTCGGCGAAGATGGCGCCGAAGACATCACCGGCTTCCCCTTTGGCCCGGAGCATAACATCATCTCGAACTGATCGGCAGAAAGGCGGGGCCCGTCGCACCCGACAATTCACTTCAGAACAGCAGACAGCCGGTCGAAATTCTGCTCGTTTGCGGCTTTCAGCAAGTGCCAGATCGCCTCGTTCTCTTCCGTCCTGTCGAAGAGCATCCGCCAGGTCAGGCGCGCGCCGCCCACGTCATCGGCAAAGCTCATTTCCAGCGTGAAGACGTGTACAGGTTCGTGGTGGCGGGCGCGGATGAAGCGGCCTTCTTTGACTTCCGAGAAGCTCCAGCGATTGCGGAAGTCGGTACCGTTGGAGGCTGTCATGGTGATCAGCCATTTTCCGCCGGGAACAAGGTCGAAGGCCAGGATGCGATTGGTGAAGCCGTGCGGGCCCCACCAGCGCGCGAGGATCGCCGGATCGGCGAAGGCTGCGTAAAGCGTCTGCCGGTCGACGGGAAAGACCCGTTCATTGATGATCTCGATCGTATCGGCCATGGGGTTCTGCTCCCTGTCCCAAATGAGAAAAAAGGCGGGGTTGTCGCCCGCCTTTTTTCATCTCGTGTCGTCACATGTCCGGCGATCAGGCGTAGCTCTGCAGCGGCCGGACTTCGAGTTGCCCCTGTTTCAGCGCCTTGATTGCCTGGGCTGCGGCGAGCGCGCCGGACATCGTGGTGTAATAGGGCACTTTCTGGGTCAGCGCCGCCCGGCGCAGCGATTTGGAGTCCGAGATTGTCTTGTCGTTGCTCGTCGTGTTGAAAACAAGCTGGACCTGACGGTTGCGGATTGCATCCTCGATATGCGGACGGCCTTCGCGGACCTTGTTGATCTTTGTCGCCTCGATGCCGTTTTCGACGAGGAAATCCCGGGTGCCGCCGGTCGCCATCACCGAAAAGCCCTGTTCGACCAGAAGCCTGACGGCGGGAAGAACGCGCTCCTTGTCTTCCTGCTTGACCGAGACGAAGACGCAGCCATCGCGCGGCAGATCGACGCTCGCGCCGAGCTGCGACTTTGCGAAGGCGATGGCAAAATCCTTGTCGAGGCCGATGACCTCGCCGGTCGAACGCATTTCCGGGCCGAGCAGCGTGTCGACGCCGGGGAATTTGGCGAAGGGGAAGACGGCTTCCTTGACCGCGATATGGTTCAGCTTGCGCGGGTTGGGGCGCTCGCCGTAGGAGGCGATGACGTCATTCAGTTTTTCGCCGGCCATGACACGGGCCGCGATCTTGGCGATCGGCGCGCCGATGGTCTTGGCCACGAAGGGTACGGTGCGCGAGGCGCGCGGGTTGACTTCCAGAATGTAGACAACGCCGTCCTTGATGGCGAACTGCACGTTCATCAGGCCCTTGACGTTCAGTGCCAGAGCGAGTGCGCGGGACTGTTCCTCGAGCTCGTCCAGCATTTCGGGCGAGAGCGAATGCGGCGGCAGGGCGCAGGCGCTGTCGCCGGAGTGAATGCCGGCTTCCTCGATATGCTCCATGATGCCGGCGATGAATACATCCTCGCCATCAGACAGGCAGTCGACGTCGACCTCGATGGCGTTGGTCAGATAGCTGTCGAACAAAAGCGGGTTCTTGCCGAGCATGGTGTTGATCTGCCCGGTCTTGTCATTCGGATAGCGCTGCTTGATGTCCTCGGTAACAAGTTCCGGCACCACTTCCAGAAGGTAATGGGACAGTCCGGCTTCGTTGTGGACGATCTCCATGGCGCGGCCGCCAAGAACGTATGACGGGCGGACCACCAGCGGATAACCGATCTCGCTTGCGACAAGACGCGCCTGCTCGACCGAGTAAGCAATGCCGTTGTTCGGCTGGTTGAGATCGAGCTTGATCAGAAGCTTCTGGAACCGGTCGCGGTCTTCGGCAAGGTCGATCATGTCGGGCGCGGTGCCGAGGATCGGGATACCGTTTTTCTCCAGCGCTTCCGCCAGCTTCAGCGGCGTCTGGCCGCCGAACTGCACGATGACGCCGGCAAGCGTGCCCTTTTCCTGCTCGGCGCGCATGATCTCGATCACGTCCTCGGCCGTCAGCGGCTCGAAATAGAGCCGGTCAGAGGTGTCATAGTCGGTCGAGACGGTTTCCGGGTTGCAGTTGACCATGATCGACTCGTAGCCCGCATCCTTCAGCGCGAAGGCGGCATGGCAGCAGCAATAGTCGAATTCGATGCCCTGGCCGATACGGTTCGGTCCGCCGCCGAGGATGACGACCTTCTTGGCATCCGAAATGCCGGCTTCCGAACGGGCTTGGCCATCGAAAGGCGTCTCGTAGGTCGAATACATATAGGCCGTCGGCGAGGCGAATTCGGCGGCACAGGTGTCGATGCGCTTGTAGACCGGGCGCACGCCGAGCTTGTTGCGAAGCTGGGCGACTTCCTTCGGACGGCCATGAGTGAGGCTCGCCAGTCGCTGGTCGGAAAAGCCCATGGCCTTCAGCATGCGTAGATTGTCGGCATCCTGCGGCAGGCCGTGCTCGCGCACGCGCTCTTCCATGTCGACGATCGCCTTCAACTGCTCCAGGAACCAGGGATCGATCTTGGAGTGCTCGTGAACCTCTTCCAGAGAAACGCCAAGCCGCATCGCCTGGGCAACCATGCGCAGGCGGTCCGGCGTGCCTGTGCCGATGGCCGCGCGGATGGCGTTGTGCGGCTCGCCATTCTCGATGCCGGGAATTTCGATCTCGTCGAGGCCGGTGAGCCCGCGCTCCAGTCCGCGCAGTGCCTTTTGCAGCGATTCGGAGAAAGTGCGGCCGATCGCCATCACCTCGCCAACCGATTTCATTGCCGTGGTTAGCGTGTTTTCCGCACCCGGGAATTTTTCAAAAGCAAAGCGCGGGATTTTGGTGACGACATAGTCGATCGAGGGTTCGAACGAGGCCGGCGTCGCGCCGCCGGTGATGTCGTTTTCAAGTTCGTCGAGCGTGTAGCCTATGGCAAGCTTGGCGGCGACCTTGGCGATCGGGAAGCCGGTCGCCTTCGAGGCAAGCGCCGAGGAGCGCGACACGCGCGGGTTCATCTCGATGACGACGAGGCGGCCATCGGCCGGGTTGACGGCGAACTGCACGTTCGAGCCGCCGGTCTCGACCCCGATCTCGCGCAGAACCGCCAGCGAGGCGTTGCGCATGATCTGGTATTCCTTGTCGGTCAGCGTCAGGGCAGGGGCGACGGTGATCGAATCGCCCGTATGCACGCCCATCGGATCGACGTTCTCGATCGAGCAGATGATGATGCAGTTGTCCGCATTGTCGCGGACGACCTCCATCTCGTATTCCTTCCAGCCGAGCACGGATTCCTCGATCAGCACTTCGGTGGTCGGGGAGGCATCAAGCCCGCGCTCGACGATCTCGAAGAACTCGGAGCGGTTATAGGCAATGCCGCCGCCAGTGCCGCCAAGGGTGAAGGACGGACGGATGATGGTCGGCAGGCCGATGACGTCGAGCGCCTGGGCGGCAATCGCCATGGCATGCGACATGTAGCGCTGCTTGCGGTCGGTATTGCCGAGGTTCCACTGGTTCTCAAGCTCGTCCAGCGCCTTGTCCAGGGCATCGCCGGACAGCGTCTTCTTCAGTTCTGCGCGCTTGGCCTCATGCTCCTGGCGGTGCTGATCCTTGATCTCGGTGGCATTTGCCAGCATCGATTTCGGCGTTTCCAGCCCGATCTTGGCCATCGCCTCGCGAAACAGCGCCCGATCCTCGGCCTTGTCGATCGCTTCCGGCTTGGCGCCGATCATTTCCACGTTGTAGCGCTCCAGCACGCCCATGCGGCGCAGCGACAATGCCGTGTTGAGCGCGGTCTGTCCGCCCATGGTCGGCAGCAGCGCGTCGGGTCGTTCCTTGGCGATGATCTTGGCGACGACTTCCGGGGTGATCGGCTCGACGTATGTTGCGTCGGCAAGCTCCGGGTCGGTCATGATGGTGGCCGGGTTGGAGTTGACCAGAATGACCCGGTATCCTTCCTCCTTCAGCGCCTTGCAGGCCTGAGCGCCGGAATAGTCGAACTCGCAGGCCTGGCCGATGACGATCGGCCCCGCGCCGATGATGAGGATGGACTTGAGGTCTTGGCGCTTGGGCATGTGTGCTATCCGTCGTTCTATTTCTGCATCAAAAACCGACACGGAGAACCGGGCCGGGTGCGGGACGTCAGAAGGTTTAGGCTAGGAGGGCCTTATAGGGAAGTTGCGAGGCGAACGGAACCCCGAAAATGAAGCGATCACAAAGCCGTCAACCGCAAAGTTTTTGTGACAATCGTCAGACCGGATGTGAACCTTTTCCTCACATGTTGCGTTATGCTTTCCAAACGGGGAGTTAACAATGTTTGAATATCTGCCACTGATCGCATTTCAGACTGTGTTCGCCGCCGCCGGGCTGACCATTCTTTACCGGATGGTCGGCGGTGTCATCCAAAAGCCGGCGACCAAACCGGCGCTTGCCGGAAGGCGTGGCCATTCCGCCGAGCATGGCCGCAATCGGGCCGCTGCCTGACAAAGGCTCCTGTCGGCGTTACATGACGTGAAAACTCAGAATCGATACTGAACACAAATGACCTGGCTTGCGGCCGGGTCATTCTGGCTACTGACAGAGCCGGCTGCAGGTGCAAGAAGCCTGCTCCCGCTCTCCGTCACCCCGGCCTTGAGCCGGGGTCCAGGGCCACAAAAAATACCCTTCGTCACAGCGCCTTGAGTGCGATAGTCCTTGCTCTTTGGCCCTGGATACCGGCTCAAGGCCGGTATGACGGATGGGGGTGACGCTTGTTTTTCCAACAAACTGAATGACCCGGCTTGCGGCTGGGTCATTCTGCGTTGATCGCCGCGTCAAAGGCGCCTGCTGCAGTTAACGCGCACGACAGAAGCGGAATTTGAAGAACTGAACCTCAAGCAGAACAATTCGTGCTGTCGGGCGTTGCCTGAACAACACGGAGAGCAGAATGAATTTTGAAAACCTGTCGCTTGTCTGGCTGGTGGCGATCTTTGCCGGCGCCGGGCTTGTCATCCTCGCATGCGGTGTGCGGATCACCGATGTCGCCGACCGCATCGCCGACCGCACCGGTCTCGGCGAGGCGCTGATCGGGGGCCTGCTCCTGGGCGCGGCCACCTCGCTGTCCGGCACGGTGGTGTCGATCACGACGGCCTTCGAGGGCAGGGCGTCGCTCAGCTTTTCCAACGCTGTCGGCGGCATTGCCGCGCAGACGGCGTTTCTGGCGCTGGCCGACATGATCTATCGCCGCGTCAATCTGGAACATGCGGCGGCCGATCTCTCCAACCTCTTCCAGGGCGCGCTTCTGGTGCTGCTGCTCTCCATTCCGCTGATCGCCTATGTCTCGCCGGATATTTCGTTCTTCGCGATCAGCCCGTTCTCGCTCATCCTGTTCGGCATCTATATCGCCGGCGTCATCGCCTCCAAGCGCGTGCGCGATGACCCGATGTGGCGGCCAGTCGGCACGCGCGAGACCCGCACGGACACACCGGACGAAGAGCAGCAGGATGCACGCGGCAACGTCACTATTTTTGCCGTTTTCGGCGCGCTGATGCTGCTGATGGGTATCGCCGGCTACGCGATCTCGGGCGTTGCCGGCGTGCTGACGGATCGCTACGGCATTTCCGCCTCGGTGGTCGGCGCGCTGATGACGGCGGTGGTCACCTCGTTGCCCGAACTCGTGACGACGCTGGCCGCGGTCCGCCGCGGGGCGCTGCAGCTTGCCGTCGGCGGCATCATCGGCGGCAACACATTCGACACGCTGTTCCTCACGCTCTCGGATGTCGCCTATCGTGACGGCTCGCTCTACGATGCGATCACCAAGGGTGACCTGATCTGGCTCTCGGTCGGCCTTTCGGCAACGGCGATCCTGCTTCTCGGGCTGATCGTGCGGCAGAAAGCGGGGCCTGGCCGGATCGGCTTCGAGAGCGCCGGCATTCTGACCCTTTATGCGGGCGCCGTCGCGCTCACCGTCAGCTAGGCACAGACCTCTTTCCTGAAGGGCGGCGATCCGCAGGCTTCATCTCCGCGTAGTCGTTCTTGTATCCCGCCCGCGGGACAGCCATCTAGGCTTTTGTGCCCGCCCTCGTTCAGGAGTTTCCCATGCTGCTTGTCCACTATCTCGAAGATTCCCGCGCCCACCGCATTCTCTGGCTGCTGGAGGAACTGGGCGTCGAATACGAGATCAAGACCTACAAGCGCGGTCAGAACATGAGCGCGCCGGAAAGCCTGAAGAAGGTGCATCCGCTCGGCAAGTCGCCGGTGATCGAGGATGACGGAACGATCATCGCCGAAAGTGCGGCAATCGTCGAATATCTGATCGACAAATACGGCGCCGACAGCGGCTTGCGTCCCGCGCCCGGAACCGATGCGGCGCTGCGCTATCGCTACTGGCTGCACTATGCCGAAGGTTCGGCCATGCCGATCCTGGTGATGAAGCTCGTCTTCCAGAAGATCCCCGAGCAGGGACCGAAGTTGCTGCGGCCGCTGCTGAAGGCGATCTCCAAAGGCGTGATGGGTAAACTGACCGATCCGCAGCTCAAAACCCACGGTGCATTCTGGGAAGAAGAGCTTCAGCGCGATGGCTGGTTCGCAGGCCCGGACTTCACCGCCGCCGACATCATGATGAGCTTTCCGATAGAAGTCGGCATGGAGCGCATTCCCTTCGACCAGCGCCCGCAGGCACTCCTCGACTACCTCGTCGCCATCCACGCCCGCCCTGCCTACCGCCACGCATTGCAACGCGGCGGGGCCTACCGCTATGGGGGCAATCCGATTTCGTGATCGCCTGATATTGCGCTGAGGGTTGCGCGCTTGTGATCGAACGTGAAGGGTTCCATCGCAGGTTTGCGCCTCTTTGACCGCCCGTCACACTGGCAATTGCCTAAAAAACAGGCTAGAGAAACTGGCCGCCGGGGCCCCGCTATTGTCTGGCGCCGGCGTGTCAGCCTCTGGTGAAAACATGTCTGTCACAATGCCTCCTGCAGCCGCAGCCGGTCATTCGTGGTTGTCCCATTTCCGGGAAACCTTTGCTCTTGGAATTCCGCTCATCGGCGCACAGCTTGCCCAGCAGGGCATCAATGCCACCGATATCTTCATCCTCGGTCAGCTGAGCGCGGTCGATCTTGCCGCAACCGTTCTGGCCACGCAGTACTTCTTTACGATCTTCATCTTCGGCGCGGGTCTTGCCATCGCCGTCATCCCGATGGTCGCGCAGGCCTACAGCCAGGGCGATGAGGTCGCCGTGCGCCGCGCGATGCGCATGGGCATGTGGGCGTCGATCCTGTTCGGCCTGATCATGCTGCCGCTGTTCATCTGGTCGCACCCGATCCTGCTGGCCATGGGGCAGGAGGCGGATGTGGCGCTGAAGGCCTCGCATTATCTGCATATCGTCGGCTTCGCGATGTTCCCGGCGCTGCTGTTCCATGTGCTGCGGTCGCTGGTCAGCGCCACCGGCCGGGCAAGCGTCGTCCTGTGGGCGACGGTTGCCATGCTGGTGGTCAATGCCGTGCTCGCCTATGCGCTGGTGCTCGGCCATTTCGGCTTTCCGCAATTCGGCATTCGCGGTGCTGCGGTGGCTGCCTTTCTCGTGCAGCTCTTCGGTTTCCTGTTTCTTGCCGTCTATATCGAGCGCGATCCGGAGCTTCGCCGCTACGAGCTTTTCGTCCGCTTCTGGAAGCCGGATTGGCAGGCCTTCCGCGAAGTGGTGATGCTCGGCCTGCCCATCGGCGTTGCCGTCTTGGCGGAAGTCTCGATGTTCACCGTCTCCTCGGTGCTGATGGGCCAGTTCGGCGCCGTGCCGCTCGCCGCCCACGGCATTGCCATCCAGCTTTCCTCGATCACCTTCATGGTGCCGCTCGGCCTGTCGCAGGCGGGCACGGTGCGCGTCGGCCTGTTTCACGGCGCGGGCGACCGGGCCAATGTGATGCGCGCCTCCGTCACGGTCATGGTGGTGGCGATCGGCTTTGCCGTTGCGAGCGGCATCGCCTTCGCGCTGGCGCCACGCGCGCTGTCGTCGCTGTTCATCGATATCAGCCTGCCGGATGCGGCGGCCGTCATTGCCTATGCCGCGCCGCTGATCATCATCGCAGCGCTTTTCCAGTTGCTCGACACGGCGCAGGCAATCATGAACGGGCTGCTGCGCGGCCTCAAGGATGCCCGCATCCCGATGGTTCTGGTGCTGATTGCCTACTGGATCATCGGTCTGCCGCTCGCCTGGCTGCTCGCCTTTCCCTTCGGTCTCGGCGGCATCGGCATCTGGACCGGCTTTCTCTGCGGCCTTGGCACAGCCGCGGTGATGCTCAGCATCCGCTACTGGCGTTTGCTGCAGAGGGCGGAAGGTTAGGCGAAACGGGCCTTTTTCCTTTCGTTTTCGCTAAAACAGGCGGATAATGGCGGGGCCGGCGCAAGCCGGGCCTGTCATCGCGGGCGGGAGGAAAAACGATGCGCAACGATATCATTTTCGGGGCCATTCTGCCCTATCTGACCTATCTTCTGGCCAAGCACTACGATTTTTCGACGGTTCACGCACTGGCGTTCGGCTCGGTCTTTCCGATCGCGGTGATTGTCGTGGCCTATGTCCGCAGCAACCGGCTGGCGGCGATCGGCGTCATCACGCTTGCCGCAACGCTGGCTTCGCTGATCGGCAGTCTTTATTTCGACAGTCCTTATCTCGCGCTTTTGAAGAATTCGCTGATCACCGGCTTTATCGGGCTTGTCTTTGCCGGCTCGCTGATGATGCCGCGTCCTCTGGTGTTCCACTTCGCCTCGGAAGGCGACCCCGAGGAACGCAAGAGCCTGAACCGGCTCTATGCGGCCTCGCCGGATTACCGCGCGCTGATGCGCTTCATGACGATCGTCTGGGCGGTCGTGCTCATTGCCGAGGCGTGTCTGCGCGCGCTGATCATCCCGCTGATGCCGATCAGCGTCTTCCTGGTGGTCTCGGAGGCAATGTGGATTTCGGTCTTCGCGCTGATGATGGCGTGGAGCTGGCGCTATGGCAGCAGGAAGGGCGAGGCGATCGCCAAGGCCGAGGCCGAGCGGGAGAAGCATTCCTATTCACGCCACCCTCGCAACAAGAAAGGGCCGCGACACGCGACCCCGTGAATGAAGTTCTGTCTATGCTCGGCAGAGCCATCGGCACACTCAAAATCCGTCATGCCGGCCTTGAGCCGGCATCCTGTGTATAGCGGCTTGTGGTATGATGTGTGCGGGCGGAAGGTCGTCCGGCATCCTGGTCGTTAGA
>NZ_JACIDZ010000021.1 GCF_014196625.1 Martelella radicis | reverse complement strand
TAAATTGCGCAGACCATCGCGCCTAAAACGCTGTGGCACAAGGCATTTTTGTGGCCCTGGACCCCGGCTCAGGGCCGGGGTGACGGAGAATGGGGAGCAGGCTTCACAGCTGCAACGGGCTTTGTCTGTAGTCGGAGGCCGGCCCCACCATCGAGCCGGCCTTTTGCCTTTTCTGTCGATCTTTCGCGCTCAGAGCATGCCCGCCGCGCGCGGCAGCCACAGGCTGAGGCTCGGGATGAAGGTCAGCGCCAGGAGCATGGTGATCAGGATCGCCATGAAGAACCATGTCTCCCGGATCATCTCCGACAAGGGTATCCCGTTCAGCGCCTTGATGATGAACAGCAATATGCCGTAGGGCGGAGTGATCAGCCCGATCATCATGTTGAACACCAGCACGATGCCCAGATGATTGAGGTCGATGCCGAGCGCTGCCGCCGTGGGGATGAACAGCGGGGTCACCACCAGCATGATCGTCGAGACGTCGAGGATGCAGCCCAGCAGGAGATAGAGGATGTTGAGCAGGATCAGGAACTGCCAGGTCTCCAGCTGAAAGCTTTCGAACAGATGGAAGACGGCCTGGGGTACGCGCTCGACGGTGATCACATAATTGAAGATGAAGGCGCCGCAGAGCACCATGGTGACCACGGCGGTGGTCTTCATGCTGGAAACGACGACGTTCCAGAAGGAGCGCAGGCCGAGCACCCGGTAGGCAAAGACGGCGAGCAGCAGGGCGTAGAGCGCCGAAACGGCGGCTGCCTCGGTCGGGGTAAAGATGCCCGAATAGATGCCGCCCAGCAGGATGATCGGCATCAGGAGGGCCGGAAACGCGCGGATGATGATCAACGGCAGGGCGCGGAACGGCACGGCCTCCTCGATCGGGAAGCCGCGGACTTTGGCCATGATGCCGACGGCGACCGCCATGACGGTGCACATCAGGATTGCCGGCACGACGCCGCCGAGGAACAGCACGCCGACGGAGGTCGACGAGATCAGCGCGTAGAAGACCATGGGGATCGACGGCGGGAAGATCGGGCCGACAACGGCGGAGGCCGCAGTCAGCGCGCCGGCGAAGCCGCGCGGATAGCGGCCTTCCTTCATCATCATCTCGGTGATGATTTTGCCGACGCCCGCGGCATCCGAGATCGCCGAGCCGCTCATGCCGGAAAAGATCAGGCTGGTGAAGATGTTGACCTGCGCCAGACCGCCGGGAAGCCGGCCGACCACGGCGAGGGCGAAGTCCAGGAGCCTGTCGGAGATCTTGCCCTCGTTCATCACATTGGCCGCGAAGATGAAGAGGGGCACGGCGAGCGCGACGAAATTGCCGAACACGCCGTTCAGCACGTTCTCCGCGGCAAGGCCGACATCGCGGCCGGCGAGGAACAGATAGAAAATGCTGGCAACGATCATCGAGATGCCGAAGGGCAGCCCGGTGATGGTGATCGTCACCATGATGACCAGCATGACGATCAGCGCATGCTCGGAAAGAAATGCCATGTCAAAAGTCCCCCGTCAGATCTCTTCGGTCCATTTGGCTCCGAAAAGACGCGCGAGCCGCCAGATTGCCTGGACGGTAAAGCCGAACAGAAAGAGCAGGTAGCAGCCGTAAACATAGTTCATCGGGATGCGCAGAACCGAGCTCTTCTTGCGTGTCAGAAAGTCGAGATAGTCCCAGGTATAGGGTATCAGGAGGGCAAATGCGGCAATCAGCATCACCATCGAGAACATGGTGAAAATCCGCCGCGTGCGCTCGGGAACGATGTCATAGACAACATCGAAGGAGACGTGCTCGCGCATCGGAACGCAAAAGGCGGCCGCCCAGAAGACCGCCCAGACGAAGGCGATCATCGTGAATTCCTCGGTCCACAGCAATGGCCGGTTCATCACGTAACGGTAGAAGATCTGGATGATGAATCCGACAAAGGCCGACAGGAAGAACAGGGCGCCGATCGTGTCCGCGACGCCTTTTAGAAAAATGCCCCACTTTCGCAGGGCATTGGCATTGTCTCGGGCCGGCATGGCGGATCACTCAGCCATCTGGTTGATCTTTTCGACCCAGCCCTCAGGCCAGTCGGCAGCGCGCGGCGACTGCATGTAGGCCTCCTGGACATGGGCGCGGAACGCGTCGACATCCGGCGTGGTCACGGTCAGACCTTCCTCTTCGAAGAAGGCAACGAGGTCCTGCTCGACCTTCACGCGCTCGGCGTTGTTCCAGTCGCAGGCAGCCTTGGCGGCCTTGGTCACGGCCTCCTTCTGCGCGTCATCCAGTTCTTCCCAGAAGATGTTGGAGACGGAGAAGTTGATGGCGTCGACAAGATGCGAGGTCAGCGTGATCTGGTCGGTGACTTCATAGAACTTCGCGGCCTCGACGGTGGGCAGCGGATTGTCCTGGGCGTCGATCGTGCCGGTCTGAAGACCCAGATAGACTTCGCCGAAGGGCAGAGGCGTCGGGTTGGCGCCAAGTGCCTGACCGAGGAACAGCCATGCATCCGAGCTCGGCATGCGCAGCTTCACGCCGGCAAGATCGTCCGGGGTCTGGATGTCCATCTGGTTGCGCAGGTTGAGCTGGCGCGTACCGAGATAGCAGGCGTCGAGGAGCTGGATGTCCATCTCGTCGGAAACCGTCTGCTTGAATTCCGTGCCGATGTCGCTTGCCAGGAAGGCGCGGTAGTGTTCCGGGTTCTGGAACAGATAGCCGGCGGTCAGAAGGCCGTACTGGGGCAGGGCGTCGGCAATCAGCTGGTAGGAGACGTAGGTCATCTCGGCATTGCCGCGCTGAAGCGCGTCAAGGTCGGCGCCCTGGCCGAACAGAGAGCCCGAATCATAGATCTGCACGTCGAACGCGCCGGGCATTTCCTTTTCGATTTCTTCAGCGAAAACGTGCAGCGCCTTGGTGTGCAGGTCGGTCGGCACGCTCGGCACGGTCATTTTGAATTCGATCGGATCCTGGGCCAGAGCGGGCGTCGCAATGAACACGGAGCACAGGAGAGCCTTGGCGATAAGTGACTTCTTCAAAATCATTCCTCCCTAAACGTCAGGTCTGCCGGGCCCCTCATGTACCAAAATGTCCCGGCTGGCAAAATGGACTTTACGGGTTTCGATCACTGATGTAAATACTGATTGTATCAGTTATACGATAAAACATATGATCAATGCCGGGAAAGGAACATCATGCTGGCGGACAGTGATCTGAGGGGCGTCGTGGGAGCGTGCATAACGCCGGTGACGCCTGATTTCGAAATCGACGTTCAGCGCCTCAAGTCGCATATGGAATTCGTGCTTGCCGGAGGCTGTTCCTTCGTTTCAGAATTCGGCACGACGGGCGAGGGGGCTTCGTTTTCGACCCGCCAGAAGGCCGCCGCCCTGCGCGCGCTCGCCGGCGCCGGCATGGATATGAAACGCCATATCCCCGGCGTCGTCGCCTCCGCCGTCGATGAGGCGGGCGACATGCTTGCCGCGATTGCAGAGGTCGGTGCGCGCGCGGCGCTTGTCATTCCGCCCTATTACTACACGCCGTCCTCGAACGAGGCGGTTGCCGACTTCTATGAGGCGATGATCAAGCGGGCTGGGTCGCCGGACATCGAGATCGTGCTCTATAATTTTCCGCATTTTTCCGGCGTCAAATTCGACGTGCCGCTGGTGGAGGTGATGCTGGAGCGGTTCGGCAAGCGAATCATCGGCATCAAGGACTCCACCGGCAATCTCGCTGACGGGCTGAAGCTGATCGAGGCCTTCCCGCAATTGTCGATCTTTACCGGCGATGACCGAATCCTGCCGGATATGGTTGCCGCCGGCGGCGCTGGTATGATCGGTGGTATGACAAATCCTTATCCCGCTGATACAGTCCGGCTTTATATCGGGCCGCTCACCGATCAGTTGCGCGCACGGGCCAAAGCGCGCATCGAAGCTGTCGATGCTTATGGCGGAACGCCTGTCTTGAAGGGACTGGTCGCCGAAATGTGCAATGATGACGCCTTCAGGCTGACGCTGCCGCCGCTTTCTCCGGCCAGTGCGGACATCATGGAGAAGGTCCATGCGGCAGCAGGTGAAGAACAGGTCGCAGGCTGATATGCCAAGTGGTAAGGACGGCGTAGATGCGTCGTCCTGATCTGGAAGAGGGAGGAAAAGCCGTGGTAAAACAAGCTGCAGCCGAGACTGGCGGCGCGGGCGTGAAAGACGCGGCCTATGACCTCTTTCAGGATGCTCTGATGAGCGGGCGCCTGCGGCCCGGCCAGATGGTCTCCCAGCGCGCGCTGGTGGACATGCTGAACCTCTCCATCGGCGCGCTGCGCGAGCTTTTGCCACGGCTTCAGGCCGAAGGGCTCGTCAGCGTGCTGCCGCAGCGCGGCATCCTGATACCGGCCATCGATCTGTCGATGATCCGCAACACGTTTCAGATGCGTGCAGCGCTTGAGCGCGAAGCGGTGATCCATGCCGTGAAGGAAATGTCTGACGCCGTACTCGAGAGCCAGCGCAAGCTGCATACGGATATCGTCGAGGCGGTGAAAAAAGCGCCGACGCCGGAGCTTCTGGCACGGGGGCAGGAGATTGATACCGGGTTTCACAACCTCCTGATTTCCGCCACTGACAACGAACTGTTGCGCAATGCCTACAATATCAACGCCATCCGCATGCGGTTGATCAAGCTCGACCGGATCCGGCTCAACGAAACCGTTCTGCCGGAAGCCTTCGGCGATCATCTGGCGGTGATCGATGCCATTCAGAAACGCGACAGGATCGCGGCCATCGACGCGATGGACAAGCATGTGCGCAATGCCCGAAATCGTGCCCTGCAGCTCTGAATTCATTTATAAAATCCGGGGAGCAGAGAGATGCTGAAACCCTTGAACCTGCGCGTTGCGGCCCTTGACGAGGCGAGCGGGCTGAACGGCGAATTGCCGCGATTTTCCTGGGTCGTGAGCGGGGATGCGAAGGCGCAGAGCGCTTTCCGGGTTGTCGCCGGGACCGATCGGGAAAGTATTGCAGAGGGCAGAGGCGACCTGTTCGACAGCGGCCGACGGGAAGGCGACTGGCCGGGTGTGACCTGGGACGGTGCGCCGCCCGCTTCCGACCGCGCCATCTGGTGGTCGGTTGCGCTTTGGGATGAAGACGGCAGGGACTCAGGCTTTGCGCCACCGGTCCGTTTTTTCACGGGGCTTCGGGCGGAGGACTGGGAGGCTGAGTGGATCGCGCGCTATTTCGTGCTGCCGGCCGGCCGCGACGTGCCGCAAGGCAACCGCTATGACAACCGCTTTCAGGCGCGGCCCGCCGACTATCTGCGCCGCTCGGTTGAGCTTGGCGAAAAGCCGGTACGCGCCTTTGCCTATGTCACCGCGCTCGGGCTCTACGAATTCTTCATCAATGGTGCCCGCGTCGGCGATCATGTGATGGCGCCGGGCTGGACGGATTATCACACCCGCGTCGAATACCAGACCTTCGATGTGACGGACATGTTCGCTGCCGGCGAAAATGTCGTCGGCGCGATCCTCGGCGAGGGCTGGTATTCCGGCCGCATCGGCCACAACCAGCGCCGCGCCGGCAATCACTATGGCGGCCGCCCGGCCTTCAAATGCCAGATCCACCTCGAATATGCCGACGGACGCGTGGAGACGGTCGTCAGCGATGGAAGCTGGCAGACGACGCAGGGGCCGATCCTCTACAGCGATTTCCTGGCCGGCGAGGCCTATGACGCGCGCCTCGAGATCGATGGCTGGGACAAGGCTGGTTTCGATACGGCCGCCTGGCAACCGGTCGAGGCCTTCATTCCTGAGCCCGGCGCGCCGGCGCTCGACGCCCAGCGCGTGCCGCCCGCTCGTGAGGTCGCACGGTTCGAAGGCCGTTTGCTGCATGAGAAAGACGGCATGCGGATTTTCGACTTCTCGCAGAACCTTGCCGGTTACGCCGAGCTCAGGGTCAGCGCTCCGGCGGGCACCGTCTTCCGCCTTCGCTTTGCCGAGCGTCTTCAGGAAGACGGCGGGCTCTATCTCGACAATATGCGCTACGCCGTGAATGAGGACATCTACATCGCCAGGGGCGAGGGCGAGGAAGTGTTCAAGCCGCGCTTCACCTTCCGGGGCTTTCAATATGCCGGGCTGACGGTGGAGGGGGCTGCGGAGAGCGAACCGCAGCTTACCGCGATCGCCATCCAGACGGATACGCCGGTCCGCGGAACGATCGAGACCGGCAATCCGCTGGTCAATCAGCTCTTGTCGAACATTGTCTGGGGCCAGCGCGGCAATTTCCTTTCCGTACCGACCGATTGTCCGCAGCGCGACGAGCGCTATGGCTGGTCGGCGGATGCCCAGGTCTTCTGGCGCACGGCCGGCTATAACATGGACGTTGAGGCCTTTCTCAACAAATGGATGGTGGATCTTGCCGACGGACAGTCGCCGGAAGGCGCCTTTCCCGACGTCGCGCCGACGAAGCCGCTCAACCCCTATCGCCTGACCCCGCAACCGGGCGCGCCCGGCTGGGGCGATGCGCCGATCATCGTGGCCTGGCATCATTTTCTGCGTTACGGCGACCGGGATCTCCTTGTCGGAAACTATGACCGGCTGGTGGCCTGGATGGATTATATCGAGGCCGCCAATCCGGATGGTCTGCGCGTCAACCGAAACAACAACAATTACGGCGACTGGCTGAATGTCGGCCCGAAGACCGACCCCTTCCTGGTGGCGAGCGCCTATTGGGTGCATCTCGCCGATCTGATGGAAAAGATTGCGGGCGCGACCGGGCGGGACCGGGGGCGGTGGCAGACGCTCGGCGAAAAGCTTCGAAAGGCCTTTGTCGATGCCTATTGGCGTGACGGCAGGCTGGTGTCGGATACGCAGACCGCCTATCTGCTGGCGCTCGACTTCGCCATCCTGCCGGAGGCCGAGCGCGGCGAGGCAGCCCATCGCCTGGAAGCGCTTTTCGAGGCGGCGGACTGGCATCTGCAAACCGGCTTTCTCGGCGTGCGCCATGTCTGCCCGGTGGTTGCCGATCATATTGGGCCGGCGCGCGCGGTCGATCTGCTGCTGAAGGAAACCTATCCCTCCTGGGGCTTTTCGATTGCCCACGGAGCGACGACGATCTGGGAGCGCTGGGACGGCTGGACGCCGGAAGGCGGTTTCCAGAGCCCGAACATGAACTCCTTCAACCATTACGCCTATGGCGCGGTCGGCGAATGGATCTGGTCGCGCCTTGCCGGCATCGACTGGAGCGAGGCGGGACCGGGCTACGCCCATGTCACCGCGCGTCCGGTCTTCGATCGCCGCATCGGCCATGTTGCGGCAGCCTACGAGGCGCGCACGGGCACGGTCGAAAGTCGCTGGCGGATCGACGGTGACGCCGGCGAATGGGAGCTGGTCCTTCCGCCCTCCGTCACGGCGGATGTCGAACTGCCGGAGGGGCTTGGCGCCGTGATCGTCGACGATGCCCCGCTTGCGGGCCGCCGGATCCGTCTTGCCGCCGGACCGCACAGCTTCCGCTTCGTCATGTCCGCCTGAAAACGTTTTCGTGCCCGAGGCCTGGCGAATGGCGGTTGCGGCGGGGGCGGTTCTCCGGCATCCTGAAATTGTGCACGTAACTCAGACCCGGCAAGTTTTGACTTGCAATCGGTCAAGGCCTGTGTTGTAAATTCTGAAAACGGAATGCCGTTTCAAAAAAAATGGTTCGCATGTTTATGGATTGCGGCCAAGTTGAAACGGAGTGTGCCGGTCAGTGCCTGCGGGGAGGAACGAAGCAGGCCGACCGGATGTCCAGACGGCGCGTGCCGTCCCGTTTGAAAGGGAGGATTTTCGGGAATACAGGATTGTGCGCTGAGGAGCGCTTGCGTTTTCCGGCTCTCGCGACGGCTTTATTGCCGTGCGTGGACTGGCTGTGATGACGCGGTTCTTTCCCGGATTTTCAGGGTTATGGCTTCTTCAGGTGTGCCTTCGCGCGCGCTCGATCCGCTGTGCCCGCATATATCTGCCATGGTTCGGCCTTTCGCCGGATCGCGATGGGAAAAGCCATGAAAAGGAGGAGTTTATGGCCGTTTCACGTAGAAAATTTCTGACCACCACGGGCGGACTGGCGCTTGCCGCCGGCCTGCCGATGCCGGCGTTTGCCCAGGACCGCAGCATCCGCCATTTCTGGTGGGGCAATCCCGAGCGCGACAAGCGGACCTTCGAGGTGATCGAGGTCTTTGAGAAGAACCATCCCGGCATCGACGTCTCGGGCGAGACGATCGGCTGGGGCGACTACTGGACCAAGATGGCGACCCAGACCGCCGGCCGCAACATGGCCGACCTGGTGCAGATGGATTACCGCTTCCTGTTCGAATATGTCCGCCGCGGCGCTCTGCAGGAGCTTGACCCGTTCATCGGCAATGGCCTCGACCTGTCGAATTTCGACAAGGGCCCGCTGCAGGGCGGCATGGTTGACGGCAAGCTCTATGCTCTCAACATCGGCTCCAACAGCCAGGTCTTCGTCTATAACGAGACGATCTTTGATGAGGCCGGCGTTGGCGATACAGACGTCATCAACTGGACCTGGGACCAGTTCGCCGACGTCTGCAAGACCATCACCGAAGCGACCGGTGGCAAGGTCAAGGGCTCCGACGACTGCTCGGTGGTTCTGGAAGTCTGCGAGGTCTGGATCCGTCAGAACGGCTCCAGCTTCTTCGGTCCCGAGGGCGACGTCACCGTGACGCCGGATATCATCGCCGACTACTGGCAGTTCTGGCGCGACCTCAGGGCCGCCGGCGCGCTGCGCTCGGCCGACAAGTCGCTCGATGCCAACCTGCCGATGTCGGATGTCGGCATTGTCGCCGGCGATACGGCGATCTCCAACTTCTGGTCGAACCAGATCGTCGGCGTTCAGGCGCTGATGCAGGATCCGGTCGGCGCCGCCATGGTGCCGCACAAGGAAGGCGGCGATCCCGGCCAGTTCATCAAGCCGTCGATGTTCATGAGCCTGACGCGCGACAGCGAGGATCCGGAAGCCGCGATCATGTACATGAACGACTGGATCAACAATCCGGAGGAAACCAAGATCCTCGGCCTGGAACGCGGCATCCCCGCCAATCCTGACGTGCGTGCGGCGCTGGCGCCCGATTTCACGCCCGCCGAGAAGGTTTCCGTGGATTACTTCAACGCCATTCAGGACAAGGTCGGCCCGCTTCCGCCGCCCGAGCCGAAGGGCGCCGGCGAAGTGCGCGATGCCTTCATTCGCGCGGCCACCAATGTGGTGCTCGGCGACATCGAGCCGAAACAGGCGGCCGAGGTGTTCGTCGATGACGCCCAGGCGATCATCGATCGCGCGCGCTGATTGAGCACCGGTCCCCGCTTTTCAAAAGGCGGGGACCGGCTCTTCCCGTCTGAAAGAGTGGTTCGATGAAGAATACGAAAGCGCGCAACGCTTCCGGATACATGTTCCTGACGCCCTGGCTGATCGGGTTCTTCCTGCTCGCCATCGGTCCGATCCTGGTGTCGCTCTATCTGTCATTCACACGCTATGACATGGTCGGCGACCCGCGCTGGACCGGGTTCGACAATTATATCTACATGTTCACCCGCGACCGCCGGTTCTGGAAGACGCTGGAAGTCACCTTCCATTATGTCGTCTTCGCCGTTCCGCTGCGGCTGATCATGGCGCTCGGCGTCGCCATGCTGCTCGACAAGGGCTTGAGGACGATCGGGCTTTACCGCGCGATCTTTTACCTCCCCTCGCTGCTCGGCGCCTCGATCGCGATCGCGATCCTATGGCGGCAGCTGTTCTCGATCGACGGCGTGGTCAACCAGGTGCTGGCCGTCTTCGGCATTCAGGGCGTCGGCTGGATCACCAATCCATCGACCTCGATCTATACGCTGATCGTGCTGGCGATCTGGCAGTTCGGCGCGCCGATGCTGATCTTCCTGGCCGGGCTGCGCGGCATTCCCAAGGATCTCTACGAGGCGGCGGATATCGACGGGACGTCACGCTTCCGCAAGTTCTACGCCATCACTTTGCCGATGCTGGCGCCGGTGGTGTTCTTCAATCTGGTGCTGCAGATCATTGAAGCCTTCAAGATCTTCTCGCCCGCCTTCATCATCTCGAACGGCACGGGCGGCCCGGCGGACAGCCTTTTGGTCTACACCGTCTACCTCTTCAACGAGGCCTTCAAGTTCTTCCGCATGGGCTATGCCTCGGCGCTTGCCTGGGTGCTGCTGGTGATCATCGGCCTGTTCACCGCGCTTGCCTTCGCGACCTCGAAATATTGGGTGCATTATGAAAATGAACGCGACTGAGGCCGCGCTGGCCGAGACGGAACTGGAGGCCGAGCGTGACGAGGCGGCCCGCGTCGCGCATGAATACCGGCTGGCGAAGAACAAGCGGGAGCGACGGGCGCGGCTGTTCAAGCACATCTTCCTGATCGTCTTCTCCTTCATCATGCTCTATCCGCTGCTCTGGCTTCTGGCGTCGTCGCTGAAGCCGGAAAACGAGATCTTCGGAAGTCTCGGCCTCTGGCCGTCGACCTTCAACTGGAGCAATTATACCGGCGGCTGGGAAGCGCTGCCGGTCTCCTTCTCGATCTTCTACCGCAACTCGACCATCGTCACGGTGCTGTCGGTGCTCGGCAACCTGTTCTCTTGCTCCTTTGCCGCCTATGCCTTCGCGCGGCTGGAATTCACCGGAAAACGGCTGTTCTTCGGGCTGATGATGATGACGCTGATGATCCCCTATCACGTCGTCCTGATCCCCCAATATGTGATGTTCCTGAAGCTTGGCTGGGTCGATACCTACCTGCCGCTGATCGTGCCGCGCTTTCTGGCGTCCGATGGCTTCTTCATCTTCCTGATGGTGCAGTTCTTCCGCCAGATCCCGCGCGAGCTTGACGAGGCGGCGCAGATCGACGGCTGTTCGGCCTTCAAGATCTACTGGGCGGTGATCCTGCCGCTGTCGCTTCCGGCGCTGGCGACATCGGCAATCTTCTCGATGATCTGGGTCTGGGAGGACTTCCTCGCGCCGCTGATCTATCTGAACGACATCAAGAACTACACCGTGCCGCTGGCGCTCAGGCTGTTCATCGACCAGGAGGGCAAATCCGCCTTCGGGCAGATGTTCGCCATGTCGGTGCTATCGCTGGTGCCGGTGGTGATCTTCTTCATCGCCTTCCAGAAACTCATCGTTCGCGGCATCGCGACATCGGGCATGAAGTAAGGAGGAGCTGAACAAAATGGCTGAACTCAAACTCAGAAAAGTCGGCAAGTCCTACGGCACGCTGTCGGTGATGCACGACCTCAACCTGGAAATCCACGACGGCGAATTCCTCGTCCTCGTCGGCCCCTCGGGCTGCGGGAAATCGACCCTTCTGCGCATGATCGCGGGTCTTGAGGAGATCACAGACGGGACGATCGCGATCAACGGCAAGGTGGTGAACGACCTTCCCGCCTCCAAGCGCGAGCTTTCCATGGTCTTCCAGTCCTATGCGCTCTATCCGCATATGAGTGTCAGGAAGAACCTCGCCTTCGGTCTGCAGAACCTGAAGATGGACCGCGCCGAGATCGACCGGCGGGTGGACGAGGCGGCGCGCATCCTGCAGATCGAGCCGCTTCTGGCCAGGAAGCCGCGCCAGCTTTCAGGCGGACAGAAACAGCGCGTCGCCATCGGCCGCTCGATCGTGCGCGAGCCGCAGCTCTTCCTCTTCGACGAGCCGCTGTCGAACCTCGATGCCGAGCTTCGCGTGCAGATGCGCGTGGAACTGGCAAGCCTCTACGAGCGGCTGAAGACGACGATGATCTATGTGACCCATGACCAGGTGGAGGCGATGACGCTTGCGACCCGGATCGTGGTGCTGCGCGCCGGCAAGATCGAACAGGTCGGAACGCCGGAAGAGCTCTACACGAAACCCGCGAACCTTTTCGTCGCTGGCTTCATCGGCTCGCCGAAGATCAACATGTTCGAGGCGACGGTTGCCGGCTCCGGATCCGAACGCAGGCTCGATCTCGATGATTTCGGAACCCATCCGCTGCCGCCGGGGCTTTCCGAAGCTCATAACCGCGTCACGGTCTGCGTGCGGCCTGAGGCGATCAAGCCTGAGAGCGGCGCGATCCAGACAGAGGGGCGGGTGCGCATTATCGAATATCTCGGCAGCGAAACCATCGTCCATATCGATCTTCCCTCCGGCAAGACGCTGATCTTCCAGACCCACCAGATGGAACGGCATCGCGTCGGGGAAACGGTTCGCGTCGGTTTCGATCCGGCCGATCAGCATCTCTTCGATGCCGACGGCCAGCGCATCAGCACAGAGGAGGCGCTCTTCGTCTGACAGCCGGCGTGCCGGGCGCGCACCGGCTGCGGAAGACGGTCACTCGCTCGCTGCCCGGCGCATGCGAGGCGGCGGAGCCGTGCCCTCCTCCGCAGGTTGAGATATTTTGTCGCTGCTCGGTATCCGGGGCTAGGCAGGGGGACAGGTAGGCACTAAAAGGCGCTGCACCCCCGAATTGACAAAAGGCATGGCCCGGCGCGGTGAGGGCGGTATTGGACGGAGGCGACAGGTGGAGGACTTGCAGTGAAAGACAACAGGCCGAAAACGGAAAATGTGGCCGCCGTCCTTAAGGTTTTTGCGGTTCTGGAGACGCTGGCGGAAAACCGCAGCGCCGCCCTGGCGGAGATCGCCCATTGCGCCATGACCTCGAAAAGCACGACGCACCGCCTGCTGCATACGATGGTGGAACTCGGCTATGTGGCGCAGGATGAAGAGAGCGAGCGCTACGAACTGACGCCGCGCCTCTTCAGCCTCGCCGCGCAGACGATGAAGAGCCAGGCCGATATCCTGCGGGTCGCCGACAAGGCCATGGGCCGGTTGTCCCGCGCCACGGGCGAATCGATCAATCTCGGCATTCTCGACGGGCGCGAGCAGCGCGTCGTCTATATTCACCAGTATGACTCGACCTACAGCCTGTCGATGAACTCCACGCTCGGCAAGCGCAATCCGCTGCATTCGACCTCGCTGGGCAAGGCGCTTCTCGCCTTCCGCGACGACGAGGAGATCGCGGAGCGCCTGGCGGCGATGCAGATGGAGGTAAGCGCCCCCAATACGGTGACCGACAAGGCGGTTCTGCGCGAACAGCTTCGCGAAGTCCGGGCCCGCGGCTATGCGGAGGAAATCGAGGAAAGCGAGGCGGGCGTCCGTTGCATCGCCGCTCCGGTGCTCAACCATGTCGGCAAGTCGATTGCGGCAATCAGCATCGCCTTTCCGCTGTTCCGCTTCGACGAGACCCGCAAGGACGAGTATGTCGCGCTGTTGAAATCGGCGACCTGTGACGTCTCGCAGGCGCTCGGCTACGTCGCCGAAAGCGCCTGACGCTCCTCATCCGGGCTGGCGTCCGGGAACGGTGTCCGGGCTTCCCCTAGAGATACTGCCAGAGATATTCGCTGAGGCAGAACATCGCCATCGCCTGGCCGTAGGGCATGGAGGTGAGCTTGATCTCGCGGTAATGGTCGAGATCCGCGCCGATCGCGGTGCCGAAGGAGACGTTCAGCAATTCGCCGTCGTCGCTGATATTGTCGACGAGGCCCTTGACCGCGCGCTCCGCCGTTTCGAGATATTCCGGGCCGATCAGACGCATGCGGGTCGCCTTCAGAAGACCATAGGCAAAGCCCGCGGCGGCCGAGGCCTCCTCGTAGCTGCCGGGGTCGTCGATCAGCGTGTGCCAGAGGCCGGAAGCGGCCTGCGTCTCCTTCAGCATGCGTGCCTGGCGACGCAAGGTCGCCGTCAGGTGCCGGGCGACCGGATCGCTTTCGGGCAGTTTCAGCATGTCGATGAATTCGGGAATGGCGATGGTCACCCAGCTGTTGCCGCGCGCCCAGAGCGCGTTGGCGAAGCTGTGGTTTCCGTCAAAGGTCCAGCCGTGATACCAGAGCCCGGTCTTGCGGTCGGCAAGGTACTGGGTGTGGATCAGGAACTGGTATTTCGCCTCCTCGATATAGTCGGGCCGGCCGAGCACCAGGCCAATCTTGGCGAGCGGCAGCACGGTCATCATCAGCGTGTCGTCCCACATCTGCTGGTGGTTGACCGAGTTGTAGACGATATGCTGGAGACCGCCGTCCTCGGTTCGCGGCATGTCGTGCATCACCCATTCGGCCCAGCTTTCCAGATAGGGGCGCCAGACCGGGTTTTTCGTCTCTTCATAAAGATGCGCGAGCGTCAGGAAGGGCGCGACCGTATTGACGTTGCGCGTCGGCGTGCCCTCGGCCAGGCGTTCGGAGAACCAGCGGGTGATGATGTCGAGCGCCAGCGCGCTGCCGGTCATCTCCCGGTATTTCAACAGGCCGTAAAGGCCGATGCCGTGTGTCCATTCCCAGCCGGCCCAGCCCTTGGTGTCGATCACCCGGCCGTCCTCCAGCCTCAGCAGGAATTCGCCGGTCTCGTCCCTGATGTTGACGAGATTGTCGGCGAGCTTTTCGATCAGCGCGCAGACCGCATCGCGCTCGATGAAGTGTTCCTTGCGCCGAAGAAGCGGATCCATTCAGACCTCCCGGATTACCAATACCTCGTTCCCTTGCCCCACAGACCACGTTTGACGCGTGACGGCAACGCCGCCGGACAAACAAAAAAGGCCGGACGCATCGCGGATGCGCCCGGCAAGTCATGCAGGAGGATGGAAGAGGCGTTTCAGGTCTGGACCGACGGATAGTCCTTGCCGCGCCAGTGTTGCAATTTTGCGGCCATTTCACGCTGGAACGACAGCGGGCCGCTCTTGCTCATATAGGGCTCGTCATAGATGCCGATGAAGATCGTCAGGTTGAGGAAGAAATGCGCGCCCATCTCGAACAGCGCCACATAATCATGGTTGATCAGCGCCTCGCGCTCCTCATGGGTCAGGGCGTGGACGGTGGAGACCTCGACGTCATTGCCCAGAAGCTTCGGGCCGATCGACTGTTCCCAGGTGGCAACGAAGGTGCGCGGTTCGTCGATATAGCGCTGCAAGAGTTCCGGGTCGCGGTCGACCGTGTAGAGGAACTTGTTGACGTAATATTTGCTCATGCCGCTTCCTCCTTCGGATACCAGGTGAAATAGGCCTCCATGGTGTGGAACAGGTCGAGATTGTCGACATAGTCCGCGCCTTCCGGCCCGGCGACGCCGAGCATCAGGATGAAGTTCAGGAAGCCCTGGGTGGCGTTGCCGCTCCCGATCATGCTCTCATGGGTGACGTTTTCGAGGATCGCGTCGATATCGCCGGTCTTCAGCCACTCGATCGCCTGGCGGTCGAATGCCGGATCGGGGCCGGTCTCCATGAACTGGCGCGGACCGCCGAGCTCGAGCGAGAGATGCCCGGTGCCGATTGCGGCAACGCGCTTGTCGGATGGAAAGTCGTCGATCGCCTTGCGGATCGCGCGGCCGAGTTCATAGAAGCGCTTCGGCGAGTGCAAAGGCGGCGCGAAGATGTTGGTGTAGATCGGCACGACCGGCAGGTCGTTCTGCGGCCTGACGGTGATGATCGGGCAGATGATGGAATGGTCGATCTTCAGCTCGTTGGAAAAGGCGAAATCGAAATTCTGGTTCATCAGGTGCTGGTGCATGAAGCGCGACATGTCCTCGTCGCCCTCCAGTACATATTTCGGAATGCCGAATTCGCGTTCCTCATTGTAGAAGGTCGCGTCATAGCGTTCCGCCTTGCCGATCAGGAACTGCGGGCAGTTGTCGAGGAAGATCTGGTGAAAATGATCGGAGCCGACCATCACCAGCACGTCCGGTTCCGCCTTTGCCAGCGTCTCCCGGTAGGCCTCGATCTTGCGCTTCCATGTCGGCGCCTCGGGCATTTGTTGTTCGGGCGGCGCCGTGGTCGCCTTCAGATAGAAGGGATGGTGGGTCGACGCCAGTGTTGCAACGAGTTTTGCCAATGCTCTCTCCTCTTGCGGATGTCCTCTTGCGCCCGCGTCCCCTCAACAAAGGGCCATCGCGGGCGCCATTCCCTCGTCTCCGTCCGGGCTTCAGTCGCCGAACAGCGAACGGGCGATGCCGGCCTTTTCGAAAATGTAGTCGCGGCTCTTTTCCAGTTCGCCGCGCAGATGGGCGATGTCGGCGCCGACAAGCTTGCCCTGCCATTTGCGCACCTTGCCCGCCACCAGCACGCTGTCGACATTCGAACGCTCCATCAGGGTGACGACCGTGCCGGGTACGTTGTTGAGCGGCGCGACATTGAGCGCCTCGGCGTCGAGCAGGATGATGTCGGCATCCTTGCCCGGCGTCAGCGAGCCGGTGCGGCGGTCGAGCTTCAGGCCCTCGGCGCCGCCGAGCGTTGCCGCGCGGATCGCCTGGCGCGCCGTCAGAAGCGCCGGGTATTCCTCGCCGGAAAGTGCCTTCTCGTTGGCGAACATGCGCTGCAGCGTCACCATGGCGCGCATCTGGGTGAAGAAGTCGGCCGTCATTGTGCACTCCACGTCAGTGGAAAGCGAGATGCTCATGCCGTAGTCGAGCGCCTTCTGGATCGGCGGTGTGCCATGGCGCATCTGCATCTCGATCGGCACGGACAGCGAGATATGGGCGCCGGCGTCGCGGGCATATTTCCAGCCGTCATCCGACATGCCGGTCATGTGGATGAAGATATTGTCCTCGCCGAACGCGCCGCCCGCGCCAAGCCCGTCGAAGGTCGGCTGCATGCCGAACGTGCCGACCACATGCAGCGCGATCGGGAGATCCAGGTCGCGCCCGGCCTTCCAGGATTGCTCGTGGAAGGGCAGGTAGATTTCGCCGCCCATGATCATGGTCATGAGCTGGTCGTTCGACGAGAAATACTGTTCGCGCAGCCGCGCCGCGTCGCCCGGATATTGCGCATCATCGCCCCAGCCTTCGAAATAGCCGAAGACGGAGCGGCGGCCCGAATCCTTCAGCGCCGAGACCACCGCATCCGAATGGGCGGGAGAGTGGTGGATCTGGCTGACATCCATCACCGTCGTCACCCCGGCATCGAGCTGCGACAGGGCGCCGAAGAGTTCGTTGATGTAGACGTCCTCGGGCCGGTAGACGAGAGAGAAGGACTGCAGCACGGTCTCGTAATAATTCTGGGCATTCGCCGGCAGGCCGTCATTGATGAGGATGGCGTTTGCGAGCTGGCCGCGCAGCGCTGTCTCGAACTGATGGTGATGCGTGTCGATGAAACCGGGCATGACGATCTTGCCGGAAGCATCGATGACGATGGCGTCGTCCGCCGCAATGGTCTCGGCAATCTCGATGATGCGCGATCCCTCGATCAGGATATCGCCCTTTTCGAAGTCGCCGACGCTGTCATCCATGGAGAGGATGATGCCGTTCTTGATCAGCGTGCGCTGGCCTTCACGGCCGCATGCTTCCGGAACACCTTCGGCAACCGGCGTGGCGTACGCCGATGCGCCCATGCCGCCGCCCGTGGGCCCGAAGTTCGGGTAGGGCAGATGGCGTCTGGAAATGTCACAAAGCCTGCACATGGTTTCTCCTCCCTTGAACCTGCGCGGAAAACCTGTCCCTCGGTCAGGTTCCCATTGTCGATTGCAGAACCGGATACCGGCTCATGGCATGCGCGATATGCGATGCCGCTTCCCTGAGCGCGGGCAGTCGTTCCGCGATCATGCTTTCGGGCGTCACCATGCCGGTGTAGCCCGAGGTGTTGAGCGCCGCGATCGTGCGGCCTTCGAAGTTCCTGATCGGCACGGCAAGCGCGGTGATGCCGTAATCGAGCTGGTCGACGGTCGTGGCAAAGCCATCGTCCCTAACGGCCATGATCTTCTCGCGCAGGACATCGGGGTCGGTGACCGTCTTGGAGGTCAGCGCCTCGAGCTTCGCCGTCCTGAGATAGTGTTCCAGCGCCTCGTCGGATTGTCCGGCGAGAAGCACGCGGCCGAGCGAGGTGGCGCCTGCGGGATAGCGCGCGCCGATGACGGCGGCGGCGCGGCGCGCGCGCTGCACCGAGACATGGGCGACATAGATCACATGGTCGCCGTCAAGCGTGCCGACCGAGGAGGCATCGCCGAACTGTTCGACCAGTGCTCTCAGATTGGGCTGCAGCACCTCGTCGATATGGGCGGAAAAATAAAAGGCCGAACTCAGCGTCATTACCTTGGGGCGGAGGTGAAAATGCTTGTTGGTCTGGCCGACATAGCCGAGCGTCTGCAGCGTGATCAGGCTGCGGCGCGCGGCTGCAGGGGAAAGGCCGACGCGGCGCGCCACCTCGCTCAGGGTCATTTCGGGATGGGCGGCGTCGAAACATTCGAGGATCGCAAGCCCCTTGGCGAGCGCTTCCACGAATTCGGCGGGTCGTTCGCTGTCTTCGATGAATTTCAGAACTTCAGCCACGTCATTGTCCTCAAGAACCAGATCCGTAAAGCGCCAGAGTGGGTGAGCCGCATGATGAAAACAAGGCTTATGTCCTTGGCGCGGGACCTGATCTCCCTCCCGATGAAGGCGCCTTTCCGGTCTGTCGGGCCGGGCGGCGCGCTTTCAACTTGACGCTAGAGTAATTGCTCTCTACGATTTCGGCAAGAGGAAATTATTTCGCACAGCGAAAAGGGAGTTTGTTATGCGAATTGGGAAACAGGACGCCGCGTTCACCGCCATTGCCGAATCCGATGCTGAAAGCATCACGGTTCGCGGCCAGGACCTGTGCAGCGAACTGATCGGGAAGATCGATTTCAGCGACTATTTCTGGTTTCTCGTGACTGGTGAAAAGCCCGCGCCCGCGCAGCGACGCATGATGGATGCCTGCCTGGTCTCCATCGCCGAACACGGCCTGGTGCCAAGCGTGCAGGCCGCGCGCATGACCCTTGCCGCGGGACCCGATGCCTGGCAGGGGGCCATGGCGGCCGGCATTCTCGGCATGGGAAGCGTTGTTGCTGGCTCATCCGAAGTGGCCGGGCGCTTTCTCGTCTCCGTAGTGGAGATGGCCGACAGCATGGGCGGGGACCTCGAAAAGGCGGCTATCGAAAGCGTTACGGCACTGAAGGCCGAGCGCCGCAAGGTGCCGGGACTTGGCCATCCGCAGCATTCCTCCGGCGATCCCCGTGCCGACCGGTTGCTGGAAGTTGCCGCCGAACTGGAAATCAGGGGGCGCTACATCGACGCACTCTATATGCTGGCGAAGGTTGCCCCTGGCATCATCGAACGGCCGCTGCCGATCAACGTGTCCGGAGCGATCCCCGCGACGATCCTCGATGCCGGCTGGCCGGTGGATGCGCTGAAGGCCGTCCCGATCGTCGCGCGCACCGCAGGCCTTTCCGCCCATCTCTTCGAGGAAAGCCGACGCTCGATCGGCTTTATCATGTCGCACAAGGCGGACCTCGCCATCGCCTATGACGGCCCCAAGGCCGCCGCGAAAAGCAACTGATCGGGAAGAGCCGGATGGTCAAGATCCTCAAGAACATCAGGGTTATCGAACTCGGCACCTATATCACAGGGCCGGCCGCCGCCATGCATCTCGGCGATCTCGGCGCCGATGTGATCAAGGTCGAGAGGCCGGGCGCGGGCGATCCCTTCCGCGCCTTCAAGGGCGGGCTCTATTCGCCGCATTACCAGACCTATAACCGCAACAAGCGCTCGATCGCGATCGATACCAAGGATCCGGCCGAATTGGCCTTCCTGCACGATCTTGTCTCCACCGCCGATGTGTTCATCCAGAACTTTCGCCCCGGCGTTTCCGAGCGGCTGGGTGTCGGCGAGGCGGACTTACGCAAGGTAAAGCCGGACCTGATCTATTGCGCGATCTCCGGTTTCGGCCAGACGGGACCTGCGCGCGACCGCCCGGCATTCGATACCGTCGCCCAGGCGGCCAGCGGCTTCCTGCGGCTGGTGACGCCGCCGACCAATCCGCGCGTCATCGGCCCGGCGATTGCCGATGCGCTCACCGGGCAATACGCCGCCATGGCCATTCTCGCCGCGCTTCTGGAGCGCACGAGCACCGGCAAGGGCCGACGCATCGATATCTCGATGCTAGAGGCGATGACCCATTTCAACCTCGACAGCTTCACCCATTATTTCGCTGTCGGCGAAGTCATGGGACCGCTCTCGCGCCCGACCGTTTCGCAGAGCTACACATTCGAATGCGCGGACGGAAAATGGGTGGCGATCCACATGTCCTCGCCCGCCAAGTTCTGGGAAGGGCTGCTTCAGGCGACCCGACAGGAAGGGCTTGCCGATGATCCGCGCTTTGCCGAGCGGCTGGAACGCATCCAGCACCAGGACGATCTTATCGAGATCCTGACGCCCGTCTTCAAGACCGAAACGCGGGATGCCTGGTGCGAGAAATTGCTTGAGGCCGGCGTGCCCCATGCGCCGGCTTACGACAGCGACGAGGCGCTCGATGACCCGCAGGCGCAGCACCTGAAGATCGCCGTCGAGATGGACCACCCGGAAAAGGGAAAGACCAAGACCGTGCGCCCGCCCTACAGCTTTGACGAGGCTGTCGAAACCGAGATCGGCGCGCCGCCGCTGCTCGATCAGCACGGTGCTGAGATCCGCGCCGAGATCGCCCGCCGCAAGGCCGGCTGATCGGCGCATATGGCAACGGCCACAAGGAGGAGGTGACCGGCATGCAAGAGACAGAGACCGTTCCGGCGGCAGCCGTGATGGAAGCCAGCAAGGCCATGCTGCAGAAGAAACTGTTCGCCGTCTTCACCGAGGCGACGAACGGCATGGGTCCGGTGTTTGAGAACATGGAGGCCCATCTCGCCTATCAGGTCGGGTTGGAACGGGACGGCGTGCTCTATGCCGCGGGCCCGCTCTTTTCCGATGACGGCGAGAACTGGGCGGGCGAGGGCATGGTGATCATCCGCGCCGAAAGCGTGGAAGCTGCAACCGAGATTGCCCGCAACGACCCCATGCACAAGGCCGGAGCGCGGCGATTCAGGGTACGTCCCTGGATGATCAATGAGGGCCGGGTTTCCGTCCGGCTCGACTATTCGACGCAGACATTCGTGATCGACTGAACGCATCTTTCGGGAGGAGAAAACATGCGTAATTTTCTGAGACTGACGACTGTCGCCATGGTGGCGATGCCCTCGGCGCTCTTCGCGCAGGAAACCATCAACCTGACGGTGGCCTCCAGCCATCCGACGGTGATCCCGTGGGTCGGCATGATCCAGACCCATTTCATGGCAAAGACCGATGAGATCCTCGCCGAGACCGGCGATTACAAGATCAACTGGAATGAGGCCTTCGGCGGCCAGCTCTACAAGGCGAATGCCACGCTGTCTTCCGTCGAGGAAGGCATCACCGATATCGGCTGGGTCTTCTCGCTGCTGGAGCCGGCGAAGCTGCCGCTCAGCCAGGCGACGAGCTACGCGCCGTTCTCCACCGCAAATCCTCAGCTTCAGCTCGAGGTGATGGAAGATCTGATGGAGAACAACGAGGCCTTCCGCGAGGAATGGGAACAGTACAATCTGAAGGTTCTCGGCCTGACCGGCACCGATATGTACGACATCTACACCAAGGAGCCGATCGAAGGCATCGCCGATATCGAGGGCATGAAGATCTCAGCCCCCGGCGTGCTCGGCACCTGGCTGCGCGGAACCGGCGCCAATGCCGTGGACGGCGCGCTGACCACTTTCTACACCGATATCCAGACCGGCGTTTCCGACGGCGTGCTGACGCTTGCGCTCGGCGCGAAGCCTGCGAAGCTCTATGAGGTCGCGCCCTATCTCAACCGCTTCGATGCGGCCGTGTCCTTCTCCGGCGCGCTCGCCATCAACCGCGATATCTGGGATACGCTGCCGACGGAAGTCCAGGACGCAATGATCGAGGCCGGCAAATATTACACCGCCGCCCACGGCAAGCAGCTTCTGGAAGGCCATGAGGCTGCCCTTCAGGCGATGGTGGAACTCGGCGCCGACCAGAACCCGCCGGTGACGCTCGTCGAAATGCCCGAGGAGGAACGTGAAGCCTGGGTTGCCATGCTTCCCGATCTTGCCGGCGAATGGGCCGACAATCTGGAGGCCCAGGGCCTTCCGGCGCGCGAATTTCTGAGCGCCTATATGGACGGTCTGCGCGAACGCGGCGAAACGCCGATGCGCGACTGGGACCAGTAGGGCGGCCCGATGTCATCCACCACCGAAAGCGCCCGTCATCCTGACGGGCGCCCCCCGAACGCCCTCGGGCGGGCCTGGCACATGCTTGTCGATGGTCTTGCGGCGCTTGGAACCGTGCTCATTCTGGTGCTGATGCTGGTCATCTCGGCCGATATCTTCATGCGCAACCTGCTGGGCTCGTCGCTGCCGCTGGTCTCCGAGCTCGGCGCGCTGCTTCTGGTCATGATCGTCTCGCTGCAGCTTGCCACCACCATCCGCGCGGACAGGCTCGCCCGGACCGAGATCTTCTTTCCCGCCTTCAGGCTGAAGCGGCCGGTGGCCGGCAGTCTGCTGTCGGCGATTTTCAATCTCACCGGCGCGGCGATGATCGGCCTGATCGCCTGGTCGAGTTTCCTGATCCTGCAGAAGGACTGGGCGTCCGGCGAATATATCGGGGTCACCGGCATTGCCACCCTGCCGGTCTGGCCGTTCCGCGCCTTCATCGTCCTGGGTGTCAGCGTCGCCGCGCTCGAATTCCTCGTCCGCGCCTTGAGCGACCTTCTCGCCTGCCGAAATGCCGGAGACCATCCATGAGCCCGCTCGAAATCGGAGGCCTGGCGATCGCTGGCCTGCTTGTCCTGATCTATGTCGGCATGCCGATCGGCGTCAGCATGCTGTTCGTGTCCTTCATCGGCGTTGCGGCCATTCGCGGCGAACCGGTTTCCATGCGCATGCTCGGCGCCGTCGCCAACAACTCGCTCAGGGAATATCTCTACGCCATCGTCCCGCTCTTCGTGCTGATGGGCCTTCTGGTGACGATTTCCAAAGTCGGCAAGGATACGTTCGACGTGTTCCAGAAGCGGATGGGCCGGATCACCGCCGGGCTTGGTATCGCCACGGTCTTCGCCAATGCCGTGTTTGCCGCGATCACCGGCGTTTCCATCGCGTCTGCCACCGTGTTCAGCCGGGTCGCGGTGCCGGAGATGACGCGCCACGGCTATACGGCCAAATTCGCGACCGGGGTCGTCGCCGGCTCCTCCGTTCTCGGCATGCTGATCCCGCCCTCGCTGCTGATGATCGTCTATGCGGTTCTCGCAGAGGAATCAGTCGGGCGGATGTTTCTTGCCGGCGTCGGTCCGGGCCTTCTTCTGGCCTTTGCCTTCTCGCTCACCATCTTCCTTCTGGCATGGCTGAAGCCGGATTTCGTCTTCACGCCGGAAAAGCCGGAGACCCACGACGAGGAGATCGGCTGGCTGGCGCTTGCCCGCAAGGCGGTGCCGATCATCTTCTTGATGCTGCTCGTCCTCGGTGGGCTTTATGGCGGTTTCCTCAATCCGACCGAGGCCGGTGCGGCCGGTGCGCTTGGCGCCCTGTTGATTGCGCTTCTGCGGCGCTCGCTGACGCCGCGCTCCTTCTGGAACTTGCTGGTTGAAACCGGGCAGATTACCGTTTCGGTGCTGTTTCTGATTTTGGCCGCGACGTTCTTCAGCCGCATGCTGGCGCTTTCGGGCGTCCCGCGTTTTCTGGCGGAAACCATGCTGTCGGGCCCGATCGGCCCCTATGGCTTCCTTCTGCTCTACCTGCTCTTGATCATCGCGCTCGGTTGCCTGATCGATTCCATCTCGATCATGCTGATCCTGTTGCCGATCGCGTTGCCGGTCGCGGAAGCCGCAGGGTTCGACCTGATCTGGTTCGGCGTACTGACCGTTGTGGCCGTCGAGGTCGGGCTGCTGACGCCGCCATTCGGCCTTTCGGTCTATATCATCAAATCGGCGATCAATGACCGATCGCTGAAAGTCTCCGACATTTTTAGGGGTGCCTTGCCGTTTGTCGGTGCCATGCTCGTTTCGCTCGTCCTGATCGTTGCCTTCCCGGCGATCGCGACATGGCTCGCTCGCCTTTGAACCCCGCTGCGCCGCCATGCACGGCGGCGGCGCATATCGTCCGGAGCAGCTCCACCATCGGGCGCATTTTTGACAATGGATAAATTAAGGCGGATGATGGCCATCTTGTCGTGTGCTGCACAGCAAAGGGGCGCTTAAATGTCGGCGACGCCGATCGTGCAATTCGGCACCAGCCGCTTTCTGCAAGCCCATGCGGACCTCTTCATTTCCGAGGGGCTGAAGGGTGGGAGAGCGGTCGGACCGATAACGGTGGTTCAGACCTCTGGAGATCCCGCACGGGCGCTTCGACTGCGATCGCTTGCCCTCCAGAACGGTTTCAACGTGCGGATTCGCGGTCTGCTTCAAGGCGCCCCCGTCGACAAGATCCTGAAGGTCACCAGCATCTGCAAGGCCTTGTCGACGGCCGAAGACCGCTTGGAGGTCGAGCGGGTTCTGCGCGATGAAGCGGAGATCATTCTCTCCAACACCACGGAGCAGGGGTTTCTGCCCCGCCCGGAAGACAGCAATCCCGCCTTCAGCCAGGCGATGTCCTTTCCCGCCAAACTCGCCCATCTTCTGTTTTCGCGTTTCAGGGCCAATGCCCGACCGCTGCAGATCATGCCCTGCGAACTGCTGCACGAGAACGGGGCGGCGCTGAAGGCGCGCGTGTTGCCGGTCGCCGAACGACTTTCCGCAGATTACGCGCGCTGGCTCGAGACCCGGGTTCTGTGGGTTAACTCGCTCGTCGACCGGATCGTTTCCGAGCCGCTTGAGCCGGCGGGCGCAGTCACCGAACCCTATGCGCTCTGGGCGATCGAAGCTTGTGTCGGCCTGACGCTTCCCTGTTCTCATCCGGCTTTGAAAGTGGTGGGCGATCTTAACGAAGTTGAGACGATGAAGCTCTTCGTCCTCAATCTCGGCCACACCTATCTTGTCGAGAACTGGCAGAGGGCAGGCGGGCGGCAATCATTCGTGCGCGAGCTGATGGAAGAGAAGAATATCCGCGCTGACCTCTTCAACCTTTATATGGATGAGGTGCTGCCGGCCTTCGCCGCCGAGGGACGCGGCGCGGAGGCGGATCGCTATATCGACGAGACGCTCGATCGCTTCGCCAATCCCTATCTCGACCACAAGCTCTCCGATATTGCTCGCAATCATGCGCAAAAGGTCGCGATCCGGATCGGCGGCTTCTTGGGCTTCGCCAATCATGCCGTGCCGGGATACAGGGCTCCAAGGCTTGAGGCGATCCTGGCGCGGCGTGCGGGGTGAGGCGTCTTACCGTTCGTCACCGAAATATCGCTGGCTCAGTTCCTTCACATAACCGCTCTCCTGCAGGGCGAGGAGGCGCACGGTGACCGGATAGATCAGCGTGTCTTCTCCATAGGGCAGGGCGAAGCCGAACTTGTCCGGCGCGAACAGCCGCCCGACGACATCGAGACCGAGGCCCGGATTCTGCGCCTTGTAATATTCCAGCACCGGCGCATCGGCGACCAGCGCGTCGACTTCGGCGCTGCGCAAGGCGTCGACCGCCTCTTCGATCCCGCCAAAGGTGACGAAATCATAGCCCTCGCGTCGCGCCAGATTCTCGGCGGTGGAGCCCCGGAAGACGCCCACGGTCCGCCCGGGCAGGTCGTCGGGTCCGGTGACGCTGCCGGTGATCGCGATATTGGTCATGACGCTGGTGACGGAGGAGGTGACATAGGCGACGACGGCGATGCCGATGACCAGCCAGAAGGCGGCAAAGACCCGGCCGATCCAGCCGAAAAGCCTGGTGCGGCTGGGAAGCGATCCCTTCGTGACCACCAGCATCACCGCATAGAAGCTTTCGGCCACGCCCTCGCGCCAGCGGCGCGGGAAATTCTTGTCGAAATGGCGGTCGAAGAAGGTGAGGCCCACGGTTCCGACAATGATGAAAACCAAGAGCCAGCCATAATAGCGCAGGTAGCCGGCCTCGGCGAGACCATTCCAGATATTGGCGAGCGAGGAGGAGGAGCGATCGTCGACCATGACCCTGAGACCGGAATCGAACCAGGGTTGGGTGAAATCCACCACTTCGGCGCGATCCTCGGTGATCGAGATGGCGCCAACGGCAACATCGAGGTCTTTAGACCTGATGGCGGCGAGAAGATCTGCGATCGTGGGGTATTCGACATAGGTGGCCTTGATGTCGAGCCCGTCGGCGATCTCCTTCCACAGTTCGGCGGCCATTCCGCTGAAATTGCCCTCGCTGTCGCGGGTGACGAAAGGGGGCGTGACGCGGTAGCCGACGCGCACTTCGCGCGGCTGCTCCCCCTCCTGCGCCCATGCGCCCGGCGTTGTCAGAACGGGAACGAGCAGTGAGAGGAGGAGGCCGAGCAAGAAGCTGAGCCCCACCCCTGAAAACCGTGCCTTGCCTGCTGTCGTCATCGTAGGTCCGCCCTTTCCGGCTGCGTTCGTCTTAGCTTATCCACTATAGCTCAGGATGAGAAATGCGATGAAGATCAAGAAGTGAACCGCGCCCTGGAGCACATGTGTGCGGCCGCTCGAAAAGGTTACGAAGCTGACGGACAGGATGAGGACGAGCAACAGCGTGTCGGCGGGCTCGAGGCCCAGTTCCAGATCGAGGCCAAGCAGGCTGGAGATGACCAGCATGATCGGTACGGTAAGGCCGATCGTGGCGAGAACCGAGCCAAGGAAGATGTTGACCGAGGACTGGAGCCGCCGGTTCATGGCCGCGCGGACGCCGCCAATCCCTTCGGGCGTGGTCACCAGGATCGCCATGAGGATGCCGCCGATTGTCGCCGGCGCGCCGAGCGTTTCGATTACGTAGTCGACGGGCCTGGCGAATTGCTCAACGAGAAAAACGACCGGGATGATGTAGCTAAACAGCAGCAGGACATGGAACAGCGCCGGCGCACCGGACCCCTCGTGCGTCTCCTCGTCCTCGGCTTCGTCTGTCGGCTGGGCGAAATAGCCGCGATGCCTGCCGGTCTGGATCAGCAGGAAAACGATGTAGAGCCCCGCGGGCATGGCCCCGACCATGACCTTCTGCAGGGGCGAAAGCGTCGGTCCGGCAGTCGAGAGCGTCAGGTCGGGAAGGATCAGGCTGAAGGCGGCAAGCGGAATGATCACGCCGAGATAGGCATTGGCGCCTTGGAGGTTGAAAGTCAGTTCCCAGTGGCGAAACGCCCCGAGCAGGAGGGAGATGCCGACCATGCCGCCCATGATGATCATCACCACGGAAAACAGAGTGTCTCGGACAAGGGCCGGGTTGTTCTCGCCGTGCAGCATCACGGCGGTGATGCTCATCACCTCGATGCCGGTGATGGAGAGCGTAAGCACCAGCGTTCCGAACGGTTCGCCAAGGCGTTCCGAAAGCGCCTCGGCATGGCGGACAACGCCGATTGCCGTGGCGAGAACGACGAAAAAAAGCCAGGCCATCACCGGGACGAGGTGAAATGGATTGTCGAGACCGGAGAACACCCAGTCCTCGAACAGCAGGACGAGAAGGCAGGTCGCGAGCGTGAGGCCGAGAAAGCGCTCGCGGCGGACAATGGTCCGCAGATCAGGAAGAGAGGTCTTGTGTGCAGCGCGTTCGGGGCTGGGCAAGCGGAAAACTCCTCTTATGGGCCAGCACAGAGAAGATCGGGATGCGCCCGCCACCTATTTCGATTGCCATGATCTCGCCACTATTTCAACTGCTTCGACCGGTCCCTTCCTAGTATTCTTTCTCGTAAAAAATGCCGCCGCTCGCCTCGCCGCGCGATCCGGCGGATCCCTTGACGATGAAATTGCGGCCGATGTCGATATTGACGCTCGCTTTTGTTCCCGTGTCGCGGCTTTGCTCGACTTCGACATAGGTGTTGCTGTTGAGATACTTGCCGACGCTGACGGCCGTATTGCCGGCCGAATCCGTTGTCACGTCGAGATTGTCGATGCCGAGAACATCGCGGATCGAACCGAACAGCGACTGGTCGGTGCCGCCTGTAAGCTGGATCACCGCATCGGCAAGCTGGGCGATCTGCAGTGCCGACAGGTTCGAGGAGGACTGGTTGAACAGAAGCTGGGCCAGAATCTCGTCATCGGGCAAGGCAGGCGTGGAGCTGAGGCTGACCTGGGGGTCGTTCGCGACGCCGGAGAGCGATATGGTGATCGCCGTCGAGCCTGCCGTCGTCTGCGCCTGCAGGTCGATGAGCGGGACCAACGCGCCGCCGAAGGTGATCCGACCGCGGTCGAAATCGAAGCGCCGGTTCAGGATCGACAGGCGACCCCGAATAAGGTCGAATCCGCCGGTGATGATCGGGTTCGCGGTCGTGCCGGCAACACGGATCGTACCGCCGAGTTCGGCGTCGATGCCGCGTCCCCTGACGAAGATGGCATTGGGCGCCGAAACGGTGATGTCGAGATTGAAGGCCGAGCGCGAGTCGGTCGCCTGCTGCGGAGAGAGTTCCTTCGCCTGCCTGAGAACTGCGGCAGAGGCATTCTCATGCACGATATTGATGTCGGCGATCGAGGCCGGCAGCCGGTCGGGAATGACGATGGCGGTTCGCGCCAGATCAATCCGGCCCGACAAGGTCGGCTGGCCGAGAAGAGGTCCCTCCAGCGAAAGCGCGCCATTGGCCGTCGTAGTCAGAAGGCGCCCGTCATTGATGACGGCATTGTCCGCCGAAAGCCTCAAAGAGGCCTGGAAATCGCCGGAAAGGGCAATGCTGCCGCTGATGGTAACCGTGCCGCCGGCCGCAAGCCTGCCGGCGATGTCCTCGACAACCAGCCTGTTGCCGGAGGCCGAGACGCGGCCGCGGATATTGTTGATCGCCAGATTGCGCCTGAGATCGGTCACGCTGTCGATGTTGACGTCGATCCCGCCCGAATAGGACGGCGATTGCACGTTGCCGCCGATGGTCATGTCGACATCGGCATTGCCCGAGACCGCATAGCCGGCATTGGCTGCGATCACGGAGACGAGCGCGAGCGGCAGGCGGCCGTTTACGGCGATATCGAGCGGCATGCTGCCCGAGAGCCCGACCGATCCCGTGGCCCTGGCCGAAAGTCCCTGCGCATTGGTGAGCGTCGTGTCCGTTGTGACGCTGTTGCCCACGTAGCGACCGCTCGTTGAAATACTGAATTGCTGGCCGCCAATGGCGGCATTCTGGGCGACGTTGGCGTTGTTCCAGGACAGGCTGTAATCGGCGGTCGGGCTGGAAAGCGCTCCGCTGGCAGTCACTGTTCCGGAGATCGTGCCCTGGGCGCCGAGGCTCGGCACGAAGGAATTGGCGATCGAAGCATTGACGCCTGCGACATCGACCTCGAGGTTCAGGCGGTCGCCGACGCTGCCGCTGGCGCTGACCGTGCCGCCGCCGATGCCGATGCTGAGACTGTCGATTTCGGCCGCACCGTCTGCGATCGTGATCCTGGCCGGCTTGGCAAGGCTGAGGGCAAGCGACATCGGCGAGCCTTCGAGTTTCGTAAGCTCGATCTCCATCGCGTCGGCGCGGGTCACTTTCGCTTCGGCGCTAACCGGTTGGCCGTCATAGCGGGCGGAGAGGTCGAAGGATGTCGTCGTCCCCTCATTGCGGGCCGAAAGGGCGATGTCGCTGACATTCTGTCCGCTTGCCGTGACGGATCCGACAGTGATCTTGCCGTTCGCCTTCAATTCGGCAAGGTCGGAGACGGTCATGTCAGCCGCGATATTGCGCGCCGTGACCGTCGCGGCGGAAAGCTGGTCGCCGGAGGCATTCAGCGACAGACCCAGCTTGTTTTCCGCATTGTCGAGCGCGATCCGGCCGGAAATGTCGCCCGAAGCCTCCTGGCCGGCCAGCCCGGCGAGAAGCTTCAGGTCGGGGAAATCGAAATTGATGCCGCCGGCCGGCAGGAAGCTGTCATTCAGCGTCAGGTCGCCGGAAAGCGTGTTGCCGCCGACCGCGCCGTCGATCCCGGAGATTTCGATTCCTCCGGCAGATGAAGTCACGTCCGCAGCAAGCGAAAGCGGTGCATTGGCATAGGTGCCCTTTGCCGAAACTGTGCCGGAGGGGGAGGCCGGATCGGCCTTGCCCTTGAGCGAAAGCGAGAAACCCTTCAGCGTCTCGCCGGACAGGACCAGGTTATCGGCGCTCGCCGTCGCCTCGACATCCGGTGCGGAAAGGGGACCGCTGGCCGAAGCGGTAATCTCCGCCGCGCCGCCCACCTGCGGGGCAAGCGTACCAAGCTCGGAGAGTGTCGCCTTCAGCGTGGCGTCGATCGTATCGCCGGAAAGGGCGACGTTGCCCGTCGCGCTGACGAGGCTGTTTTCGATCTTGAGGTCTGAAAGCGTATAGTCGGCGGTCGCAAGATCCGCCGAAAAGCCGGTTTCGATCCGGGTCATGCCGCTGATCATGTCCGACGCGGGAGCGGGCAGGGCATCGGCGAGAACAAACAGGCGCGCATCGCCCGAGGCCTGACGGCCATCCAGATCATAGGAAATCGAGGCCGTGCCGCCGATCGTGCCGCTTTCGAGCTCGGCAGAGGTGATTTCGATCGTCGAGCCGGAAAGCGAGACCGGCGCGGAAAGCGAAATGGGCGCCTGAACGAGCTGGTTCAGATTGTCACTGTCAAAGGAAATGTCCTCGATGGTGAGCGACGTATCGAGCGCGCCGTTTCGCCCCTTCAGATCAAGCCCCGTTCCGCTGGCGACGGCGGCAATGCCGCTGGCGCTCAACTGCGGCATCGAAAGCCGGTCGAGCGTCACGGATGCCTGGAGGTCGGCCTTGTCGGCAGCGCCCGTCAAAGCGAGCGACGCATTTTCGATCTCAAGCGCAAGCGCGTCCTCGCCGAGCGGCCAGGAGAAGGGCACCGGCCCGTCCGTGCCGTTCAGCGTCGCCTTGAGGTCGTTATTTCCTTGGGGGTCATAGGCCCCGGAGGCGGCAAGCGCGAAACTGCCGGTGGTGACATTGCCCTTCGAGATGGCGATGCGGCCGGACGGCGAAAGCGTTACCGCGACGTCGAGCCGCGTCGTCCCCTCGACAAGGCTCGCAAAGGCATCGGGCGTGAGCGGCGCGAACTGGCCGCTGCCGCTGACCGTGACCGTCCGCTCGCCGGCATCATCGAGCTGGTGACGGATATCGATCTCGCCAAGCGCGGAACCGGAAAGCTCTGCCGTCACCTTGCCCTTCCAGTCGGAAAGTGGCCCATCGCCATCAACCGCGATGTTGAGCGCCGGCGCGCCGGGCAATTGCATCAGCGTTGCGACGATGCCGCCCTGGGGTTCGTTCACTTCCGCCTCCAGATCAAGGCGGTTGTCGGCGGGCGCATATTCGAGGTCGGCCTTCACATAGGTTTCCGGTCGGGCCCGGTGCTTCGCGTCCAGAGACGCGGCGATCGTGTCGGAAAGCGCAGTGACGCTGCCCGCCGCGGATAGCGGATAGTCCTCGCCAAGCACGGGGGCGGCGATATCGATCTGGGGAAAGTCGAACCGGTCGATCTCGATGCCGATCGGCAGCGAAAAGCCGCCGCCGCCGGTCTTTTCCTGCGGCGCGGCCTCCGAGGCTGCCGGCAGGCGCTCAAGCGTCACCGACTGCGCGGAGAGGCTTTCGGCCTTGAAACGACCGCTGAAAAGGGCGACCGGCGACCAGTCGAGCACGACATCCTCGACCGTCGCATAGGGTCCGTTGATATCCGAAACCGAAACGGATTCGACGGTGAAATGGCCGGTCAGCGGCGCGCTGACCTCGCCGACATGCACGGCGAAATCGGGCGAGGCGATCCGCTTGGTCACCTGCTGTACGGCGAAATTGGCGCCGAAACCGGTGAAGCCCACCAGGAGGACTGCGGCGAGCGCGATCAAGATCACGCCGGCCAGGAGGCCTGCGACCAGCTTTGTCAGAATTCGAAGCGTTGCCGTCAATAGTCTCATCGTCTGGAGCAATCCCTGATTCATGCCCATTCATAATCTGGGGCAGTCTATACGCGATGGAAGAGGGGGAATACAGCGCCGATAAGGGTTGCCGGCCCGCACTTTTTTGTGCGGCCGGAAGAACCGGCGGCTCAGAAGCTCTGGCCGATCCCCGCGTAGATGCCGAATTTGTCGCCGCCCGGATAACGGTCGAGCGGCAGGGCCACATCGAGGCGGATCGGACCGAAGCCGGTCAGGTAGCGCACGCCGATGCCGGCGCCGGCGCGGATATCGCTGAAATCGGGGAAATTGTCGGCAGACACATCGGCGGCGTCGATGAAGGGCACAACCTGGATGTTCTCGGTTATGCCGATGCGCGCCTCGAGCGTTGCCTCGACATAGGAACGCCCGCCGGTTTCCTCGCCATTGGCGTTGCGTGGCGAGATCGATTTGTAGGCATAGCCGCGCACGCTGCCGCCGCCGCCGGAATAAAAGCGCTGGTTGGCGGGGATGTCTTCCAGGCTGTCGCCGCCGACGATCGTGCCCGCGCCGAGGCGGGCGGCGAGCGTGAAGCGGTCATCCTCTCCGGCGGAAAAATAGGTCGAGCCGACGGCATCGAAGGAAGAATAGATCGTACCGTTGAGGAAGTCATAGGCCGGTTCGGCGGTGGTGACGAGGTAGATCCCCTCGGTCGGGTTGAGCGCGTCGTTGCGGGTGTCGCGGTCGAAGCCGACGGGCAGCGAGAAGGTCAGGTAGTCTTCGGTGCCGAAAGCATCCTCGATATGGGAGTATTCGGTGGTCGCGCCGAGCGTGATCGTGTTGAATTCGTTCTGCTCATAGCTGTAGGTAGCGGAGCCCGCCACCGTCTTGGCATTGTAGGGGTCGGGGTTTTCGGTACCCGCGACAAGGCTCGCGGTAAACATGCCGGAGGGATGAAACAGGCCCGGCTTGGTGAATGTGATGCCGCCTGCATAATCGAGCGAGTCGAGATTGTCGGTAACGCCGATGCGCGAGACGCCAGCTTCCAGTCTCAGCCCTTCCGCCTTGCCGAACAGGTTTCGGTGGCCCCAATAGCCCTCAAGACCGAGACCGTCGATCGAGGAAACCGTTGCGCCGAAGCCGAAATAGCGGAACTTGCCATCCTTGACGGTGATCGTCGTCGGCAACTGGCCGTTTTCATCAAGCGAATCGCCGGTATTGACCACCACGGAATCGAAAGTCTTCAGCGTGCGAAGACGGTTTGCCGCATCGGTAAGCTCTTCCGGCGAATAGGCCTGTCCGGCCTTCAGCCGCGAATAGGTGCGGATGAAATCCGGGTCCACCGCATCGGCGCCCTTGATCGCGATCGGCCCGAGATCGGCCTTTGGTCCCGCATCGGCGTCGATCATCACGTTGATCGTCGCGTTCTCGTGGTTGGCGATGACTTCGCGCCTGGTGATCTTGGCGAAGGGATGCCCGTCATCCTTGAGCTTCGCAACGATGTCCTGGGCCGCCGAAAGAATGGACGTCGAATAGGCCGGCGTTCCGGTGACAAGGCCGAACTCAGCGGCATTGAAGGCCGGCGGCGCATCCTCGATATCGATGTTTGCGAAAGTGAAGCGCGGCCCGGCCTCGATGCTGACCGTGACGGGCACGGGGTTCACGCGATCGAAATTCGGCAGGCCGACAATGTCCTCGATATTCTGGCCTTCGATGCTGATGTTCACCAGCCCGCCGTAATAGGCCCGCTCGAACAGGGAGCCGACGAGGATCTGCAGATCGTCGCGTGCCTTGACAAGAAGGCCGAGGTCGCCGTCGACCGGCTGCTTCTCGTCGCTGACGAGTTGGGAGCGATTGCGCAGGAAACGATCCAGGCCGTCATCGCCGCCGGTTACGGAGAAGGTTACGTTGTAGCGCACCGGATCCTGGACGTTCTCGATCTCCTCCTCCTGTTCGCCCCAGAGATGGACGCCGAACAGGGAAAAGGCGCGGGCCTCGTCGATACCTGACGAATACACCGTGAAAAGCGCTGCGGACAGTAAGAGTCCAGCCCTCAAGGAGGCACGGTTTCTGGATTTTCGCCGGTTGGAACGGGTTACCATGATGTACTCTAAACGATGCCGCTGATCCGCAGATTGAATTGGCGCGACAGTATATTAGCACGGAAGCGGACCGGGCATTCCGCCAAAATCCAAAACCCGGCAACAGCGTTAACCGAACCTTTCGGATGCGCGCGATTGTCGGGCCAGGCTATCAGATTGTGCTGCGTTGCCATCCTCCTGCGGCACGGCCGTACCGGAGGAAAGACCGTCGCCCGGCTCGGCGACGGTCCCGCTCAGGCGTTCTTAGCGCGGGCAGTCGTCGACATATTCGCGGCCATAACGGTCGCGGTAGTAGCACTTGCCCGGCTGGTTTTCGACCGCGCGGCCGACAAGCGCGCCAGCACCAGCGCCGATTGCGCCGCCGAGAAGGGCGCCGCCGAGGCCGCCGCCGTCAATGGCCGTGCCGATCAGAGCGCCGCTGCCGGCGCCGATGGCCGCGCCTTCCTGCGTGGGCGTGCAGGCCGTGGCCGCAAGCGAGAAGACACTGATCATAAGTCCTGCGAATACTTTTTTCATGATTCCCTCATCACCGATTGGTCGCGCTACGACCGGACGCTCCCCGGGGTCCCGTGCCTGCCGCCGCTCTCCTTGTCGCGGCCGTTTATCCGGCCGCTTCTGAAAATACATATCCGAATAGCGCTGATGCGGGAAGCAAAAAAGCGCCCTGCGTCGCCGGCCGGATATGCCCGAGGTAGCAAAATAATGTGTCGGGTCAGGCATTTGTTCCCGCTTCCGCACGGCAATTTCAGAATTTCCTTTTTAAGCGGATCACTTGACCTTGATCAAGAATTGTCCTCGGCGGTTGCGTGTAGAAGCAGTTTGGAATAATTCAAACGAAGGGCCTATTGCCGCACCCATGTTAAATCTGGGGCTTTGCGGCTTGACGTTGCGCAAACTTCGTCAAATCCTAGCGGAAAACAAAATGGCCTGGCGGTGGAGCACTTGAGCGATGGATTTCGAAGCATTTTTCAAAAGCGAACTTGCGGGACTGCATGAAGAGGGTCGTTACCGCGTCTTCGCCGAACTGAAACGGCATCGCGGTGAATTCCCCCGTGCATCGCGTTTCAAGGACGGAACGGCTTCGCCTGTCACGGTCTGGTGCTCGAACGACTATCTCGGCATGGGGCAGTGTCCCACCGTGATCGCCGCCATGCAGGAGGCGATCGAGGCTTGCGGGGCAGGGGCCGGCGGCACCCGCAATATTTCCGGCACCAATTACTATCACGTCAAGCTTGAGGAAGAACTCGCCGACCTGCATGGCAAGGAAGCCGCTCTGATCTTCACGTCGGGCTATGTCTCCAACTGGGCGACGCTCGGCACGCTCGGTCAGAAGATCCCCGGCCTGATCATCTTTTCCGATGCGCTCAACCACGCCTCGATGATCGAGGGCATCCGACACGGCAAGAGCGCCCGCGTCATCTTCAAGCACAATGACCTCAATGATCTCGAAGCGAAGCTCAAGGCGGCCGATCCCGATGCGCCGAAGCTGATCGCCTTCGAATCGGTCTATTCGATGGACGGCGACATCGCGCCGATCAAGGAGATTTGCGATCTCGCCGACAAATACGGGGCGATGACCTATCTCGACGAGGTTCATGCCGTCGGCATGTACGGTCCGCGCGGCGGCGGCGTTGCCGAGCGCGAGGGCCTGATGGACCGTCTGACGATCATCGAAGGCACGCTCGGCAAGGCCTTTGGCGTCATGGGCGGCTATATCGCCGGCTCGCAGGCCGTCGTCGATTTCGTCCGCTCCTTCGCCTCCGGCTTCATCTTCACAACCGCGCTGCCGCCGTCGCTGGCCGCCGGCGCGGTTGCCTCGATCCGCCACCTGAAAGTCAGCCAGATCGAGCGCGAGCGCCACCGCGAGCGGGTCGCGACCTTGCGCCGCAAGCTCGATGCGCAGGGTATTCCGCATATGCACAATGAAAGCCATATCGTTCCGGTGATGGTTGGCGATGCCTCGAAGTGCAAATGGATTTCCGACATCCTTCTCGATGATTTCGGCATCTATGTGCAGCCGATCAACTACCCGACCGTGCCGCGCAAGACCGAGCGCCTGCGCTTCACCCCGACGCCGCTTCATACCGATGAGGATATGGACCATCTGGTGGCGGCGCTGCATTCGCTCTGGTCGCAATGCGCGCTGGCGCGCGCCGTCGCGTAATCGCCCTTTATCGGGAATTCACTTGACTTGGGCCTCGGCTTTCCGGATCAAACAGGCAATGCTGTTTCTGGTCCGGAGGGCTTCTCATGGAACTTTCGCAACGCGTTGACGCGGCCATTGACCGCGCGATCGACGAAGCGCGCATCGTCGGAACCGTGGTTATGGTCTGGCGGAACGGCGAGCCGGTCTATGAACGCGCCGCAGGCTTTGCCAACCGGGAGGCGGGGAAACCGGTTTCTCTCGACACGATCTTCCGCTACGCCTCCGTCACCAAACCCTTTGTCGCCGCCGCCGCGCTGGCGATGATCGATGCCGGGAAGTTCTCGCTGGATGATCATGTCAGCGACCTTCTGCCCTGGTTTCATCCGCCGGGACCGGACGGCAGGCATGCAGAGATCACCATCCGTCAGCTTCTGACGCATACAGCCGGGCTTACCTATCGCCCAGGCGCCGGCATTCTCTCGGTTCATGATTCCATCACGGTCGGTATCGAAAATACCGAGCTGACACTCGAGGACAATTTCTCCCGCCACAACACCGTTCCGCTGGCCTACAAGCCGGGAACGGCCTGGGAATATTCGATCGCGATCGACATTCTCGGCGCCGTGCTTTCCGAAGTGGAGGGGTGTTCCGTGGAAGAGGCGCTCGACCGCTATATCCTCTCGCCGCTTGGCATTCGCGACACAACCTTCCATGTGACGGATCGCGATCGCATCGCCGTGTCCTATTTCAACGCCGACCCCGTTCCCCTGCCCATGGGCGAGCCGGAACGCGTGGCCTTTGGACCCGACCGGGTCTTCACGTTTTCGCCCGAGCGCATCTTCAACGCCCGCGCCTTCCAGGGCGGCGGCGGCGGCATGGCGGGAACCGCCGGCGATGTGATCCGGCTTCTCGAAATGGTTCGCAAGAACGGCGACGGCGTGCTGAAGCCGGAGATGGCGGCAGCCGCGATCCGCAACCAGATCGGCGATCTCAATGTGCGTCCGGGCGTGAAATTCGGCTTCATAGGGGCCGTCACCGAAGATGCCGCGCTCGACAATTCACCCCTGCCGAATGGCACGGTTTCCTGGGGCGGGGTCTATGGCAATCGCTGGTGCTTTGATCCGGAAACCGGCACGGTCGCCGTCGCCATGACCAATACGGCGCCGGAGGGTTGCGAAGGCGCATTCCCCTTCGATGTCTGGCGGGCGGTCTTCGGCGACTGATCCGCCGGCGGCATTCGGGCGTAGTTCCTTCCGAAAAGGGAGAGACAGATGCCAGGAACCGACATGACCAGCCTTGCCGAGGGCTATCGCGCGCTCGTCATCGGCGCCTCTGGCGGCATCGGCAGCGCCTTTTGCACGGCGATCGGGGCTGATCCGCGCTGCGGCGCCCTTGAGACGCTGTCGCGGCGCAAGGATGGCCTGGAGATTACCGACGAGGCGTCCGTGGCCCAGGCGGCGCAGCGCTTCTCCGGTCAGTCGCTCGATCTCATCATCTGCGCGACTGGCGCGCTGCATATCGATGGCGTTGGCCCGGAAAAGACCATCCGCGCGATCGAGCCCGATGCCATGGCGCGGCAGTTTTCCGTCAATGCCATCGGTCCGGCGCTTCTCCTCAAGCATTTTCTGCCGCTGGCAAAACGGGACCGGCGGGCGATTTTCGCCTGCCTTTCAGCGCGCGTCGGTTCGATCGGCGACAATCACATCGGCGGCTGGATGTCCTACCGTTCGTCCAAGGCAGCGCTGAACCAGATCCTGCGCACCGCTGCAATCGAGGCGCGGCGCAAACATCCCCTGCTTTCGCTTGTCGCGCTTCATCCCGGCACGGTGGCGACGCCGCTGTCCGCGCCCTATGCCGGCAGCAATCGCCGGGTCGCGGCTGAAGAGGCCGCCGGAAACATGCTCGCTGCGCTGAACGGCGTCGCCGAGGGCGAGAGCGGAATATTCCTCGCCTATGACGGCAGCCGCATCGAATGGTAGGGGTTACGCCCTGACAAGGCCTGCGGCCCTTCGGCGCGCTTCCGCATCGGCTGCATAGATATCATCGATATCGATGGCGGCGGGCAGGTGCGAGAGGCTGTCCATGACGGATTCCGTGATCTCTGCCATCTCCAGAAAGCCGCAGCGCCCGTCAATGAAGGCTTCCAGCGCCACTTCCTTCGCGCCGTTCAGCACCGAGCCCTGAAGTCCGCCGCGGGCCATGGCGACCCGCGCGAGGCGAAGGGCGGGAAAGCGAGTCTCGTCCGGGGCCTCGAAATCGAGCCGTGCAAGCTTGGCGAAATCGAGCCTTTCGACCGAAAGCGCCGGACGGTTCGGATAGGCAAGCGCATAGCCGATCGCGGTGCGCATGTCCGGCGCGCCGAGTTGGGCCAGCACCGAGCCATCGGCATAGCCTACCATGGAATGGATGATCGATTGCGGATGGACGATCACCTCCACCTGTTCCGGTTTCAGCGCGAAGAGATGCATGGCCTCGATCATCTCCAGCGCCTTGTTGAACATCGAGGCGCTGTCGATCGAGATTTTCAGACCCATCGACCAGTTGGGATGGGCGCGCGCCGTGGCCACATCGACATGGCGCATTTCCTCAAGGCTCTTTGTGCGGAAGGGACCGCCGGAAGCGGTGATGATCACCCGTTCCAGCGCCCGGCGCTGGTTTTCCTCGAACACCTGAAACACGGCGGAATGTTCGCTGTCGACAGGAACCATCGTGCCGCCGCCGGCCGCAATCGCCTCCATGAACAGGGGGCCGGCGGAAACAAGGCATTCCTTGTTGGCAAGGGCAATGTCGGCGCCGGCCTTTGCGGCCTCCAGCGTCGGCTTCAGCCCCGCCGTGCCGACGATCGCGGCCATCACCATGTCATTGTCCATCCGCGCGGCTTCGGACAGTCCGCTTGTGCCGGCGGCAGGCGTGATGCCCGAGCCGGACAAGGCCTCCTTCAGCGCCTTGTAGCGCGTCTCGTCGGCGGTCACGGCCATGCGCGCGCCGTGGTCGATCGCCTTTTTTGCCAGCGCCTCGACATTGGCGTTGCCGGTGACTGCGGTCAGTTCGAAACTGTCGCGCCCGCCGAGCTGTTCGATCACGTCGAGCGTGTTGAGCCCGATCGACCCGGTCGCGCCGAAAATGGCGATGCGTCGCGTAGACATTCTTGTTATGCCGTTTCCTCGTTATTTCTGAACTAGCCTCTAACGGTTTTTCATCGCCGGCGACAGGGAAAAGAACATGTTTCGCCCGATCCCGAACTTGGCGTGGCAAAGGGGTTGGCACTGGAAATGAGAGGCACGAGGGACTATCAAGTGGTACGGACTTTCGCGAGCGGCCTGCCGCTCGCCCGGAAAATGAGCAAGGGAGCGCGAAATGGCTGATAACATAAAGCGCATCGGGGTTGTCGGCGCCGGCGCCATGGGCTGCGGTGTCGCCCATGTCTGCGCCGTTGCCGGCTATGACGTGCACCTGATCGACAGCGAGCGCGAGCAGATCGAGCGGGCTCTCGCGACGATCAACGGCAATCTCGCCCGTCAGGTCAATTCCGGCAAGCTCACCGATGACGCGCGCAAGAAGGCGCTGGCGCTGATCAGCGGCTCGACCGATCTCCAAGACCTTGCCTCCGTCGACATGGCGATCGAGGCAATCACCGAGGATGAGGCGGCCAAGCGCGCGCTCTACGCAAAGATCTGCCCGATTTTGAAGCCGGAAGCCCTGCTGGCGACCAACACTTCCGCCTTTTCAATTACCCGGCTTGCGGCCGCGACCGATCGACCGGAACGCTTCATGGGCGTGCATTTCATGAACCCGGTTCCGGTGATGGAGCTGGTCGAACTGGTGCGCGGCATTGCAACAGAGGAAGTGACCTTCGAGACGGCGAAGGACTTCGTCCGCTCGCTCGGCAAGACGCCGACGGTCTCGGAAGATTTCCCGGCCTTTATCGTCAACCGCATCCTGCTGCCTATGATCAACGAGGCGATCTATGTGCTTTACGAGGGGGTCGGCTCGGTCGATGCGATCGACGTCGCGATGAAGCTCGGCGCGCGCCACCCGATGGGGCCGCTGGAACTTGCCGATTTCATCGGCCTCGACACCTGCCTTGCCGGCATGCAACTGCTGCATGAGGGCCTCGCCGACAACAAGTACCGGCCGTGCCCTCTGCTTGTCAAATATGTCGATGCCGGCTGGCTCGGCCGCAAATCGGGCCGGGGCTTCTACGACTATCGCGGCGAGGAGCCGGTGCCCACGCGGTGAGGTTGGCTTCGTCTTGACAGACTGATAACCGTTGAGTTATGAATTAACTCATAATCAAATGGTTATGGGTTTCGATGACTGATACGCACGCCTCTCTCTTCCGGGCTCTTTCCGATCCGACACGCCGGGCACTGTTTGAGCATCTGTGCACCGACGGCGGGCTGACCGTCCGGGCGCTGACCGCACGGGCCGGAGTTTCCCAGCCGGCAGTTTCTAAGCATCTCGGTCTTCTGAAACAGGCAGGCCTCGTCGAGGACCAGCCGGAAGGGCGCGAGACCCGCTACACCGCCCGGCCAGCGGCCCTTCTGCCGCTGGTTGACTGGACACGACGCATGGGCGGCTTCTGGGAAGACCGCTTCGATGCCCTTGATGATCTTCTCAAACGGATGGACTGATGGACACTACAACGCAACAAACCCGCACGGTTTTGATCGAACGCGATTTCCCTCACCCGCCGGCGAAAATCTGGCGGACGCTGACCGAACCCCATCTGATTGCTGAATGGCTGATGGATACCGATTTCCGATCCGAGGTCGGCAACCGGTTCCGCTTCACCGCTGAATGGGGAGCGGTCGATTGCGAGGTGCTGGAGATCGAACCGCAGCGGCTGCTTTCCTACAGCTGGGGCGACGGCGACCTGGACACGATCGTGACCTTCACGCTGATGCCGGTTGCAAAGGGGACGCGGCTGCGGATGGAGCAGACTGGTTTCAGATCGACCCAGCCGCGCTACTATGGCGGCGCCAAGCAGGGTTGGCCACGATTTTTCGATGGGCTGGAGCAGGTCCTCGCCCGGCTCGATTGAACCCATATTTCAAAGGAGTTCCCAATGAACCGCTTCATCAGAAGCGCGCATCGCTGGATCGCGCTTGCCTTCACGCTTGCCGTCATCGCCAACATCGTCGGCATGATCATGGGGCTCAAGATCGCCTGGATCGGGTTTCTGGCTCTTGTTCCGTTGATCCCGCTGCTGATTTCCGGGCTCTATCTCTTCGCCCTGCCCTATATTGCCAGAATGCGATGAAGCCGCGTCAGCAGCAATGGCCGGAAGACAATTCTTCCAGAATGGGGCAGTCCGGGCGGTGGTCGCCGTGGCAGGTTTCAGCCAGATGCTGCAGCGTCGCCTTCAGGCTGGCGAGCCTTTCGAGCTTGGCGTCGATCTCGGTGATCTTGGAAAGCGCGAGTGCCTTCACCTCGGCGCTTTCGCGGGCGTTGTCGTCGTAAAGCGAGAGCAGCAGCCGGCACTCCTCGACCGAGAAGCCGAGGTCGCGCGAGCGGTGGATGAAGTTCAGCCGGTGGACGTGATTGTCGGAATAGTCCCGATATCCATTGGATGCACGATCAGCGACGACGAGACCGATTTCCTCGTAGTAACGAATGGTCTTGGGCGGCAGGCCCGACTGGCGTGCGGCTTCGCCGATATTCATCAACGCTCTCCCGGGCATGATCCAACCTCAGCGGAGCGAGGTTCGATGAGATCATGCGTCTAAAACGATAATCTGGACCGTCGACGCGTTCCAGCAAGCTCGAAGGTCCAATGTGTGGTTTCCATAATCTGATGCTGCCATCAGGATTCTTCAAGCCTCTGCGTGTTGCACCCGGCCGCGTCCCCATGGCATGTAAAGCCTTCCTACGGAAAACGGAGAATGGATCATGGACGTCACCGGTGGCTGTTTTTGCGGCAATGTGCGCTTTGCGGCAAGCATTGACCCCGAGGCCGTGGTCGTCTGCCATTGCAACCAGTGCCAGCGGCTCTCCGGCTCGCCCTATCGCGTCTCTGTTCTTGTAGACGAAGATGATGTCCAGATCCTGAGCGGCGTGCTTCGGGAATACTGGAAGATGGCAGAAAGCGGCGCCAAGCGCGCCCAGGCTTTCTGCGAGACCTGTGGCGGCCCGGTATTTTCCCACGGAGAAGGAGAGGCTGCCCGTGATTTTGCACTCCGCTGGGGCCTGATCGACCAGCGCGCCGACCTGCCGCCGAGACGGCAGATCTGGTGCGAGGAGGCGGCGCCGTGGGTCAATGAGATCGCCAGCCTGCCGGGCGCGGCGCGGGAGTAACGCTTACTCCTTCGCGAGCGCCGTCCTCACCATTGCCGACAGGTCCTCGTCGCCGTGGCCGTCCTCGATGCAGGCGCGGTAGCTTTCGAGCGCCGCCTTGATGGCGGGGGTCTCGATGCCGAAGTTTTCCGCCACTTCGGCAAAGAGCGTCGCGTCCTTGAGCGCGCCTTTTGCCGGAAAACCGACGCTCTTGTCCTCGCCCAGAATGCGCGGCGCGCGGAACTTGAGCGCCGGCGAACCGCCGGGGCTGGTCAACAGCACGTCGAGCATGGTCTCAACCGATAGGCCGGCCTTCTTGCCGGTCAGGAGCGCTTCCTTCAGCACTTCCCAGTAGCCGCAGAGCATCATGTTGTTGACGATCTTGGCGGCAGCACCCGCGCCGAGCGCGCCGGTATGGTGGATGCGGTCGGAAAGCGCTTCGGCGACCGGGAGATAGCGCTTGAAATCGATCGTGGCGCCGCCGACATAGACGCCCGCCGTGCCTTCGCGCACGAGTTCAGGGCCGCCGGAGATCGGCGCGTCGATGGCGCTGCCGCCCTTGGCTTTGATCTTCTCCGAAAAGTGCCTCAGCGTGTCCGGCCTCACCGTTGATGCCTCGACGACCAGCTTGCCCGGCAGCGAGGTCTCCACCAGTTTCGAAAGCACCGAGTCTACCGCCCCGTCATTGATCAGCGAGGTGATGATGATGTCGGACTTGAAGGCGAGCGAAGTGAGATTGAGGGCAATCTCGGCGCGATTCCTGTCGGCGAATTCATCCGTCACGCCGCTTCGCGACCAAAGCACGAGGCGGAACCCTTTTGCCGCGAGACGGTCGGCGATCGCGCTTCCCATCCGCCCGATGCCGCAAATGCCGATGACTTCCTTCTCGCTCATCGTCTCACGCCGCCTTTGCCTGATGGTATTCCTTGATCGCGATCATCCTGATCTCCGGGGCGCGCTCGCTCTCATAGTTCAGCGAGAAACCGTCCTGCGCCATGAACACCGGATCGCCGTCGAGGTCGCGGGCGATATCGCCGCGATGCGAGGAGACGAATTTGTCTAGGTCGGCGGGCTTTTCCGCCGAAATCCAGCGGCAGATGGAAAAGCGCGCCATCTCGAAGGAGACCGGCAGGCCGTATTCGGCCTTCAGCCGCTCCTTCAGGACATCGAGCTGCAGCGCGCCGACCACGCCGACGATCGCCGGCGAGCCATCTTCCGGGGTGAAGAGCTGCACGACGCCTTCCTCGGCCATCTGTTGCAGGGCTTCCTTGAGCTTCTTCGCCTTCATCGCGTCCTCAAGCCGGACGCGGCGCAGGATTTCCGGCGCGAAGTTCGGCACGCCCTGGAAGACGAGTTGCTCGCCATCGGTCAGCGTATCGCCGATCCTGAGTGCGCCGTGGTTCGGGATGCCGACGACATCGCCGGCATAGGCCGTATCGGCAAGCTGGCGCTGCGAAGCGAAGAAGAATTGCGGCGCCGTCAGTCCCATCTGCTTGCCGGTGCGCGAAAGGCGCGCCTTCATGCCGCGCTTCAACTCGCCCGAGCACACGCGAACAAAGGCGATGCGGTCGCGGTGGTTGGGGTCCATGTTCGCCTGGATCTTGAAGACGAAGGCGCTCATCTTCGGGTCGGTGGCTTCCACGGTTCTGACATCGGCGACCTGCGCGCGCGGCGGCGGGCCGAACTCTGAAAGCGCGTGGATGAGGTCGCGCACGCCGTTGTTTCTCAGCGCCGAGCCGAAATAGACCGGCGTCATATGGCCCTCGAGGAAAGCCTCGCGGGAAAAGACCGGGTAACCGTCAATGGCAAGCTCGGCCATCTCCGCCCAGTCTTCGCGCTCATGCTCGGGCAGTCTTTCGGCGACCACTTCCGGGCCGTTGACCTTGGTCAGTTCGCGCTCGCCGTCGCCGTAACGCACCGCGCTGTCGCGCAGGTGGTAGGTGCCGGCAAAGCTCTTGCCCTGACCGATCGGCCATGTCATCGGCACGGGATCAAGCGCCAGCTTTTCCGCCACTTCGTCGATGATCTCGAATGTATCGCGGGCCTCGCGGTCCATCTTGTTAACGAAGGTGATGATCGGGATGTCGCGCATGCGGCAGACTTCGAAGAGCTTCAGCGTGCGCGGCTCGATGCCCTTGGCCGCGTCGATGACCATGATAGCGGCATCCACCGCCGTCAGCGTGCGATAGGTGTCGTCGGCGAAGTCCTCATGGCCGGGCGTGTCGAGAAGGTTGAAGACCGTGTCCTCATACTCGAATGTCATCACCGAGGTGACCACTGAAATGCCGCGCTCGCGCTCGATCTTCATCCAGTCGGACCGCGTCTGGATGCGGTCCTTCTTGGCCTTCACTTCGCCGGCAAGCTGAATGGCGCCGCCGAACAGCAGCAGCTTTTCAGTGAGCGTGGTTTTACCGGCGTCCGGGTGCGAGATGATCGCGAAGGTTCGGCGGCGGGCAACCGCCTCGGCAAGCGTTTCGGGCATCGATGCAATATCCTGTTGATGGGGGCCTATCTAGCGATTTGAGGGCCAAGATGCAATTGACCTGTTTGTGAGGCATGGCAAGGATGCGGGCGAGATTGACGAGGACCCTGCCGGCGCCAATCTCTCCCCTTGAGGGAGAGATGTCGCGAAAGCGACAGAGAGGGGTGAGCCCTTTCAACAAGCACAGAATATGGGATTTTTGCTGCACCCCTCTCTGCCCTGCCGGGCATCTCCCCCTCAAGGGGGGAGATCGGCCAGAAGTGAGGCGGTCGTCCAACCGGACAGGTCCCGTGAAGCCGCAATGAACATGGAAACAAAAATGACACTGAAGCTGAAACGCCTGGAACACGCAGAAGGCATCGCGCCGCCGGCCTATGAGACGACGGGGTCCGCCGGCATGGATATCCGCGCCGCCGTGCCCGAGGCCGAGCCGCTGGTGCTGAAGCCCGGCGCCCGCGCGCTGGTGCCGACCGGCTTCATCTTCGAAATTCCGGACGGTTTTGAGGCGCAGGTCCGCCCGCGCTCCGGCCTCGCCTTCAAGCACGGCATCACCTGCCTCAACACGCCCGGCACCATCGACAGCGACTATCGCGGCGAGGTGAAGGTGCTGCTCGTCAATCTCGGGACCGAGGATTTTGCCATCGAACGCGGCATGCGCATCGCCCAGGTCATCATCGCGCCGGTGACGCAGATGCCGGTGACGGTCGTGGACGACCTGACCGAGACGGTGCGCGGGGCGGGCGGTTTCGGCTCGACCGGGGTTTAGGTCCGTCGCTCTCGGCGCCGCGGCAATCAGCGCCGCGCTTCGAACACCATGCGTGCGGCAAGGCCTGCGAGAACCGTTCCCATCATATAGCGCTGGATGCGCGACCAGAGCGGCCGGTTTGCCAGAAAGACGGCGATGGCGCCTGCGCCGAGCACGATCAGCGTGTTCACCGCAAGGCTGACGGCGATCTGCGCAAAGCCCAGCACAAGTGTCTGCGACAGGATATGCCCGCGTTCAGGATCGATGAACTGTGGCAGCAGTGAAAGGTAAAGCACCGCTGACTTCGGGTTCAGGATATTGGTGGCCAGCCCCATGACGAAGAGTTTGCGGATGCTGTCCGATGGAAGCCTGCGCACGGCAAAGGCCGGCTGAGCGCCGGGCCTGACCGCGTTCCATGCGAGGTAGAGCAGATAGCAGGCCCCCAGGAACCGGATGGTGTCATAGGCGAAAGGAACTGCCATCAGCAGAACTGTCAGACCAAACGCCGCCGAGAGCATGTAGATGACGAAGCCGAGCCCGACACCGGCAAGAGAGACCAGTCCGGCCGCGGGGCCCTGACAGATCGATCGCGAAATCAGGTAGATCATGTTGGGCCCCGGCGTCATCACCATCGCAAGGGCGATGAACATGAAGGCCAGAAGGTGGCGTGGTTCGGGCATGGCGGCTTCCTCGCAATGCTTCCGTTTGTAGCGGGAAGCGTCGGGATAGCAAGACCGGCAACGCGGGGTCAGGGCCTCATTTGCGGTTTTCGTTTTTCGGCCAATGCGCTAGTCTCTCGCGTGCAAGGACGGTGAGCCTGCAATCTTTCGTTTTTTGGGAGGCTTGCCCATGGATATGATGGAAGCGTTTCAGCGTGTCGGGCTGTCGCTTGCGATCGGGCTTCTGGTCGGGATCGAGCGCGGCTGGCAGGAGCGCGAAATGGCCGATGGCGAACGCGCCGCCGGCATCCGCACCTTCGCGCTGGTCGGCCTGCTCGGCGGGCTTGCGGGTTACCTCGGCGCGGTTTCCGGCCCGGTCGTGCCGGCAGCGCTCGGCATCGGGCTGATGGCGGCCTTCATCGTCTTTTCCTATCGCGCCGCAACCCCGCGCAATGATTTTTCCGTGACCGGCGTGATCGCGGCCCTCGTGGTCTTTGCCCTCGGCATCGTCTCGGCGACGGGCGACATGCGGCTGGCGGCCGCCGGCGGCGTGGTCACGACCGTGTTGCTTGCCGCGCGCCACAGCCTTCATGGCTTCCTCAAGACCATGACATGGGTGGAACTGCGCTCGGCGCTGGTGCTTCTCACCATGAGCTTCGTGGCGCTGCCGCTATTGCCGAACCGGGCGATCGACCCGTGGGGCGGTTTCAACCCCTTCACCGTCTGGCTGATGACGATCATGATCGCGGCGCTCTCCTATGCCGGCTATGTGGCGATGCGGGTGGCGGGGCCGGAACGGGGCATCCTGTTTGCGGGCGCAACCGGCGGGATCGTCTCGTCGACGGCAACGACTCTGTCCTTTGCCCACATCTCGACGGCCGAGCCCAAGCTTTCGCGCCAGTTGGCGGGCGCTGCCTCGATTGCCGGCGGGCTGTCGCTAGTGCGCTGTTTCATCATCGGCTCGGCCGTAGCGCCCTCTCTGATCGTGCCGCTTGCCGCAGCGCTGGCGCCGGGCCTCCTGGTCTTCGTCGCGGCGAGCCTGATCCTGATCGGGCGCAACCGGGCTGTTGACGCCAAGGCCGGGATAGAGCTTTCCAACCCGTTCGAACTCGGCGCGGTGCTGCGCTTCGGCGCGTTGCTTGGCGCTGTCGGTTTCATCGCCAGGGTGCTGGTGCATTTTCTCGGGCCGGACAGCATCACCGTAATTGCCCTCGTCTCCGGCATTCCCGATCTCGACGCGATCACGCTGTCGACCGCCCACATGGCCGGCAACGCGCTCCCGGTCCAGACGGCCGCCTTTGCCGTGCTGATCGCGGCTGCCTCAAACCTCATCACCAAGGTGGTGCTCGCCCTTGGCAGCGGCACGCGCGTCTACGGCCGGCTTTTGGGGCTGGTCACGCTTGCGGTGATGGCCGTCGGCGGGGCCGGTTTCTGGCTGTTTGTCAATTTTGCGGGGTAGGCGCCAGCGAAACGGTAATGCCGGGAATGGGATTTCCTGAAACCTCTTGAGGTTGGAATGACATTTCTGAACCGGGCTGCGGATCGCTGTTTCGTGCCTCGAATTTTCCTTTGCCGGACCCTACCTAGAAGGTAACTCATTCAGGGAGCAACCACCATGGAACAGAACGGCAAACCCGGACGCGGGAAGGTATATTCCTCTATTCTCGACACGATCGGTGACACGCCGATCGTCCGTCTCGACAAGCTGGCGAAGGAGAAGGGCGTGAAGGCCAATCTTCTGGCCAAGCTCGAATTCTTCAATCCGATCTCCTCGGTCAAGGATCGCATCGGCTTCGCCATGATCGACGCGCTGGAAAAGGCCGGCAAGATCACGCCCGGCAAGTCCGTGCTGATCGAGCCGACTTCTGGCAATACCGGCATCGCGCTCGCCTTCGCGGCCGCTGCCAAGGGCTACCGCCTGATCCTCACCATGCCGGAATCCATGTCGATCGAGCGCCGCAAGATGGTCGCGTTGCTCGGCGCGGAACTGGTGCTGACTGAACCGCCGAAGGGCATGAAGGGCGCGGTCGCCAAGGCCGAGGAACTGGCGGCCGAGATCGAGAACGCCGTTATCCCGCAGCAGTTCGAAAATCCGGCCAACCCGGAAATTCACCGCAACACCACGGCGGAAGAAATCTGGAACGACACGGACGGCGCTGTCGATTTCTTCGTCTCCGGCATCGGCACGGGCGGCACGATCACCGGCGTCGGCCAGGTTCTGAAGCAGAAGAAGCCCGAGGTGAAGGTCGTGGCCGTCGAGCCCGCCGCCTCTCCGGTGCTCTCCGGCGGTTCGCCGTCGCCGCACAAGATCCAGGGCATCGGCGCCGGCTTCGTGCCGGGCGTGCTCGATACTTCGGTCTATGACGAGATCGTCCAGGTCGAAAACGACGATGCCTTCGCGCTTGCCCGCGAAGTGGCCCGCGTCGAAGGCCTGCCCGTCGGCATCTCTTCCGGCGCCGCGCTGAAGGCCGCGATCGAAGTCGGTTCGCGCCCGGAAAACGAAGGCAAGAACATCGTCATCATCATCCCGTCCTTTGCCGAGCGCTATCTCTCGACAGCGCTGTTTGAAGGGCTTGGGGCGTAAGTTTCACCGAATTGGTGAATGTTGAAGGCGCGGGGTTCGGTCCCCGCGCTCGGATCGTCGACGAAGCAAGCCCCACGCATTCGTCATGCTCGGGCTTGTCCCGAGCATCTAAGCACGTTTCGGCGCGAGGCGTGTTCGACAAAAAAACTAGAAACAAGGTCTTATAAACCTACTGCTCCGCTCGTAGGGAGGGGTGGTTAGATCCTCGGGACAAGCCCGAGGATGACGTCCGTATGGCTGGCGAGGTTTGTCAACAAACTGGGCGCGGGGTCGGTCCCCGCGCTTTTTGTGTGATTGAGGGAGGCTATTTTCACCACCGACGAATGCCCCGCACTCTGCCGTCATCCCGGTGTCGGCGTCTACATATCATGCAGCACATAGGCTGCCTTCACCGCCGCCGAGGCGCGGTTTTCGACGCCGAGTTTGACGTAGATCGTTTCCAGATGCTTGTTCACCGTGCGCGTTGAAAGGCCGAGAATGTCGGCGATGTCGCGATTGGTCTTGCCCTTGGCGATCCATAGCAGGACTTCGGATTCGCGCATTGTTAGGGGAAAGTGTTTTCGGAGCGCCTCGTCATCGCTCACCGGATTGGCGGCGGTGACGCGGAACAGGAACTCGTCCGCGCCGGTCTTTTCCAGAAACGCAAGCTGAAACAGTGTCTTGCCGTTTGCGTTGACCGGCAGCATCGGCTGGCTGCCGGGGGTTGTCTCCGCATTGCCTTCTGCAAGCCAGGCGGCGATCTGGCTGCCGACGATCTTCATGTCCGGCGAACCGCCGGCTGCCTCGCCGATCAGCCTGCCGGCCTGGGGCGTCATCCAGCGCGGCATGCCGTCCGGTCCGGCGGCAAGCAGATGGCGGCCGGTGGCATCGAGCGCCACGCGCGCGCTCTGGGCCGAGCGGGCATTGGCGAGATGGACGCGGATGCGGGCCCTCAACTCATCGATATTGATCGGTTTGGTCAGGTAATCGACGCCGCCGGATTCCAGCGCATGGACAATGTGCTCGGTCTCGGAGAGCCCGGTCATGAAGATGACGGGGCTTTCGGCTGCCGGTCCCGCCTTCAACCGCCGGCAGGCCTCGAAGCCGTCCATCTTCGGCATCACCGCATCCATCAGCACGATATCGGGCGTGATCCGCGCGACGATGTTGATGGCGCTCTCGCCGGAGGTTGCGATCAGCACCGAATAGCCGCTCGCCTCGAGCGCCTCGGTGAGAAAGCTGAGCGCCTCCGGACTGTCGTCGACCAGAAGGACGATTTCCTGTGCGGCGTTCTCAGCCATCGTGGGCGATATCCTTCCCGGCCGCGCCGGATTTGAGCGAGTTCAGATGGGCAATGAGGCCGTCCATATCGAAACGGGCAACAAAGGCGGAGGCGCGTAGCGCAAAAGGCTCGTAGGTTCCTTCCCCCGAAAGCGTCGCCAGTTTTTCCCTTACGCCACGGTGATAGCCGATCTCGGCGAGCCGGATCAATTCCTCAAGGTCGGAATCCGGCGGCGCGCATGGCTCCTCCGGCGGATCTGGCGTCTCATCGCGCTCCGCCGCGGGCTCATCCTGCCAGACAAGACCGAGATGCAGCGCCAGCACATCGCGCAACCGCTTGAGGTCGACCGGCTTTGAAAGCGCATCATTGTGGCTGTCGTCGCCATGGCCGATGATCGCATCGTCGCCGATATTGGCCGAAAGCATCACGATCGGTTTGGCGATGCCGGCGTCGCGCAGTCGTGTCGCCAACTGCCAGCCGTTCATGCCGGGCATGCGGATATCCAGCAGGAAGAGGTCGGGAATTGCAGTCTCAAGGCAGGCAAGCGCCGCCTCGCCGTCTGCAGCAAGCTGCACGTCAAATCCGAGCGGCACGAGAATATCCTTCATCATCGTGCGGTGATCGGCGTTGTCGTCCACCACCATGATCGTGCGGCGTGGCCCGTCATAGCCGGTCGTCGCAGCGGTTTCTCCGGCAAGGCGCGCCGGCTGCGGCCGGTCTATGGAGGCGAGCATGAGGCGTACGGTGAAGCTTGTGCCGGCGCCTTCCTCGCTTTCCACCTCGATTTCGCCGCCGAGCGTATTGACCAGCAGCCGCGTGATGGTGAGGCCAAGCCCAAGGCCCGGCTTTTCGCTCCTGCCGCCGCCGCGTTCAAAAGGCTCGTAGATGCGCGAAAGGTCTTGCCTGGCGATGCCGCTGCCCGTGTCTGTGACGGTGAAGGTGGCCACCTGGCTGCGATAGCGCGCCGAAAGCGTGACGCTGCCGCTGTCGGTGAATTTCACGGCATTGGAGAGCAGGTTGACGAGGATCTGGCGCAGCCGCTTCTCGTCGGTGCGCACATAGGCGGGCAGGTTGCGGTCGAGCTTGTACTCGAATGCCAGACCCTTGGCTCGGGCCTGGGTCTCGAACATGTCGATGATCTGGTCGAGAAACTCGGTGAGGTTGATCTCGTTGGAGAAGACCTGAAGCCGGCCGGATTCGATGCGCGAAATATCGAGGAGCCCGTCAATCAGACCCGACAGATAGTCCGCCGAGCGGCGGATCGACTTGATTGCGGGCTGTCGCGCGTCTGGAATGGTCGGATCGCGCTCCAGCAGTTGTGCATAGCCGGAAACGGCATTGAGTGGCGTTCGAAGCTCGTGCGAGAGACCGACCACATAGCGGCTCTTGGCGCGGTTGGCGGCTTCGGCGCTTTCCTTGGCGGCCTGAAGCGCGGCGTCGGTTTTCTCATGCGCTGCGATTTCCTTCAGAAGCAGCGTCGTTTGGCGCGAGGATTCCTCCTCCGCCACCATGCGGCTGTCATGGGCGAGCACGTAGAACCAGGCGACGATACAGGCGAGCATGGAAAAGACGAAGAACACGATCAGCGCCGTGTCGTAGACCACCGAACTGGTTTCCGGCGCGGCCTGCGCCATCTGGTAGGCGATCATGAACAGGATCGCGCCGATGAAGGTGATCGAGAGCGCAACCGTGATGCCGTAGCGGCCAAGCCGGGTGGAGAGCTGTTCGACGATGCGGCCCGGCAGCAGCGCGCCGGCGACGGTGGCGATCTGGGTGTTGAGCCGGGCCTTGGGCTTGCACAGATCATGGCAGCGGCTGTCGAGCGAACAGCAGAGCGAGCAGATCGGTCCGGCATAGGCGGGGCACCAGGCCATGTCCTCCGGCTCGAAGGGATGTTCGCAGATCGAGCAGGTGATCGATGTCTTCGACTGCCAGCCCTTGCGCTGCTTGCGCGCCAGATAATAACGCCCGCCCGTGCCCCAGGCGATCAGCGGCGAGGCGATGAGGGCGACGATAAGCGCGATGAAGGGCGCGAAGGAAACCGCGAGCGCGCCGAAGAGGCCGAAATGTGCGGCCAGCGCAACGCCACCGGAAAGCGCCATGGCGCCGAGACCGACCGGGTTGATGTCATAGAGATGCGCCCGCTTGAACTCGATGCCCGGAGGTGACAGTCCGAGCGGCTTGTTGATGAAGAGGTCGGCGGAGATCGTCGACAGCCACGCCATGGCGACGATGGAAAAGACGCTGAGCGAGGCTTCCAGCAGCCGGTAGATGCCGAGCTGCATCAACAAAAGCGCGATCGCCACATTGAACACCAGCCAGACGACCCGTCCGGGATGGCTGTGGGTCAGGCGGGAGAAAAAATTCGACCAGGCAAGCGAGCCCGCATAGGCGTTCATCACATTGATCTTCAACTGCGAGACCACGACGAAGGCGGCCATCAGCAGAAGAGCAGCCGTCTCGTTCGGGATCATGTAGCCAAAGGCGGTCAGGTACATATGCGCGGGGTCGGCCGCCGCCGTCGCCGGCATGCCGGTGGAAAGCGCGAGCACGGCCAGAAACGAGCCGGCCATCAGCTTCGGCACGCCGACCACCACCCAGCCGGGACCGGCAAGGAAGATCGCCAGGCGGTGGCGGAACTTGCGCTTGCCCGTTGCCGGCAGGAAGCGCAGGAAGTCCACCTGTTCGCCGATCTGCGGCATCAGCGCGAAGATGACGCCGGCTGCCGCCGCAAAGCCCGCCAGTGTGAAGGGGGCGGCTGAACCGGGGGCAGCGCTTTCCGCCCTTATGCCGCCAAAGGCCCGCCAGAGCTCGAATTTTTCGAAGTCCATGAAGGCGATGAAGATGAAGGGCAGGATGTTGAGGATGATCCAGAAGGGTTGGGTCAGGATCTGGAAGCGCGAGATCATCTGCACGCCATAGGTGACAAGCGGGATCACCAGCACGGCGGAGATGATGTAGCTGATCCAGAGCGGAATGCCGAAGGCAAGCTCCAGCGCCCCCGACATGATCGAGGCCTCGATGGCAAACAGGATGAAGGTGAAACTCGCATAGATGAGCGAGGTGACCGTCGAGCCGATATAGCCGAAGGAGGCGCCGCGCGTCAGAAGGTCGATATCGACGCCGTGGCGGATCGCGTATTTGGCGATCGGAAGACCTGCGAGCAGCATGACGGCGGAGGCGACGATGGCCGCGAAGAAGGCGTTGGTCGTGCCGTAGGACAGCGTGATCGTGCCGCCGATCGCCTCCAGCGCCAGAAAGGAAATCGCGCCGATGGCCGTCTGCGAGATGCGGCTTGAGGAGAACCGGCGCGCGCTCTTTGCGGTGAAACGCAACGCATAGTCTTCAAGCGTCTGGTTGGCGACCCAGCGATTATATTCGCGCCGGACGGGAATGATGCGTTGGCGTGGTGTCATGGAGCGTGTGCGGCGGCGGCCCTTGAAAAGAAACTTGGCTTTTTCGAATGTTCAGGCAATGGCTTGCAATGGCAAGCGAAATCGCCGGCCGATTCGCGCCATTCGCCGCACTTTTTCCTTTTTATGGGGAATGTTAGGATCATCGCGGTCAATTGAAGCTGCAGAGCCGCATAGAGGAGAGGTTCATGACGAACACCGAAACGAAAGACAAGGACGGCCAGAGCTTCGGAACAGAGGGCATCGCGCCGATGGAGCGCCCGAGCGCGGTGACGCGCTTTTTCATGGGCGTCGTCAACTGGGCGGAAAAGCTCAATTTCAAACATGCCATCTACGGCAATCCGCCCGTCTACGACAATGCGACCTTTCCCTGGTCGAAGGAGATCGAGGCGGCAGCCCCCGCCATCCGCGCCGAGCTCGACAAGGTGCTGGAACGCCAGAGCGAGCTTCCGAGCTTCCAGGACATCTCCACCGACGTGAAGACGATTTCCGACGACAATCACTGGAAGACCTTCTTCCTGCTCGGCTACGGGCTGAAATCGGAACAGAACATCAAGGCCTGCCCGAAGACCTGGGAGGCGATGCAGAAAATACCCGGTCTCACCACCGTGATGTTCTCGATCTTCGAACCGGGAAAACACCTACCGGCCCATCGCGGCCCCTATAATGGCGTGCTGCGCCTTCATCTGGGCATGATCGTGCCGGAGGCCGAGCCCGATCAGCTCGCGATCCGGGTCAAGGACCAGATCTGCCACTGGGAAGAGGGCAAGGTGCTGATCTTCGACGATGCCTATGAGCACGAGGCCTGGAACCATACGGACAAGACCCGCGTGGTGCTGTTCGTCGATTTCGTCAAGCCGACGCGATTTCCGGCCAAGTTCGTCAACTGGGCATTGATGAACATGGCGATCTTCACGCCCTTCATCCGCGAAGGCCTCGACAACCACAAGGACTGGGAAAAGAAGTTTTATGCCGAGGCCGAGGCACTGCGGAACCGGCCTTGAGCAAACCCTGCGGGCCGTTTGTTGCAGGCAGAAGGAGCTTGTCTACCCGTCACCCCGGACTTGATCCGGGGTCCAGGGCCACAAAAAACATCCTTTGCGACAGTGTCTCAAGCGCGATGGTCTCCAGCATTGGGCCCTGGCAACTGTATTGTTTTGTACCTGTTCAGGCTGGTTTGTACATGGTCTGATCTCTTAGCATTGCGTTTGCAAGGGTTAGGATTTTTCGTG
>NZ_JACIDZ010000020.1 GCF_014196625.1 Martelella radicis | reverse complement strand
GCCAAGAAGGCCGGCGCGGATGCGCTTATGGTCACGCCGACATTCTATAATGTCCTGGTGCCGGACGCGGCCGGCAACAAGCGCTTTTACGGCGCGATTTCCGAGGCGGTCGGCCTGCCCATCATCATCTACAACGTCGTGCCGCAAAACGAGATCTCGTCCGAACTCTTTTCCGAGCTGCTCGATATCGAACATGTAATCGGCGTCAAGCAGAGCGTCGGCGGCATCATGGCCATGTACGACATGCGGATCGCCTGCGGCGATCGCGGCATGGTTTATGCCGCAACCGACGAAATGCTCCATTCCTGTTTCGCACTCGGCGCCGATGGCGCGATCTCTGCCATTCTGGCTCTTTTCCCCCGGCTTTCGGTTCGCATGTGGGACCTGACGCGGGCCGGAAAATACGACGAGGCGCTCAAGATTCAAAATCGCCTCTATCCCCTCTGGAAGATCGTGCGCGGACCGCAATTTCCCGCCCGCATGAAGGCGGCAGCCGGGCTTCTCGGGCGCGATTGCGGCTTCTCGAAAAGCCCGATGTCCGATGTGCCGGAAGAACTGGTCGACCGGCTGTCGGCAATTCTGAAAGGCGTGAAAGACGAATAGATGCAGGAGATATTACATGAAGCGGTGATGACAGGGGTAACCGCAAATCAACCGACGACTCTGTGACAGCGAGAAATTTGGTTTGGAGGCGGCGGTGCGAGCGAAGTGACTGGCGTGCCGCCCTTGATCTCCGGCTGCGCAGGCTCGCAGGTTGTGCACGCCACATCAGGCCAGATCCACAACCACCGACCGGCCTTTTTCTGCTATTTCCACCTCCTTTTCTCATTTTGGGCAGGTAAATGTCTTCAATTTGTAGGCCGATTCAGGATCACTTTACGGCCCCTTTTGAGCCTGTCCGGAAGGCGCCCCCAAATCGGTCATTCCCTCCACCAAATTGCGCGCCTGAAAGCGGCCAATCGTTCAAAGGCTAGTTGTCACCCGCTGGGTTAGTTAGAGTTCTTATCTCTTATGAAGCCTTGTTGACGGGGTTCAGAACACCTTCGAAACGACCGACGCTTTCGACTTGCCCGGGAGCGTAGTATCGCAAGATCTCGATAGCCTCCTTGCAAGCCGTTTCAATGTCGGCACTTAGAGGGCTCTCTGTCCACATTTTGCCTCCGTGGCTCATGTCTTGGATAAGCACACTTCTCACCTGGAATGCATGCTGGGAGTTTGCCTCGTTCAGGAATGCCTGAAGGTCCGCCTTCTGGGGATAGGCGAAGCGCCAGATGCCCTCCAGCACCGACCTGACGGCGTTCGGTGTAGCTGGGTTCGGCGATGCTCTGGATGTGGCGACATCGATGATGTGCTGCAAGTGAAAGATGTGAGGCGCGACAAAGTTCTTCTGGTTGACTATCTCGTGCTTGTGACCGCGCGACACCAATTGGAAAAGCGCGTTCTTCTGAACTACGTTGTTGTTCAGCACCACGTTGTAGAAGAAGTCGTGGTGGGTAAGAATGAGCAGCTTAGGACGTTCTGAGCCGTTCGTGTTGATTCTAATGTCTCCGCCGTCGATGCGCAGAGTCTTGAGAATCTGGCAGATGCAGTAGACGTAGTCGAACGAGACTGATGATACAGGATCGTCGACGATTAGGTAGAGCTTCCGATAGTCGCCCACCTCATATATTTTCAGGTGCGACTGCGCCACAAAGTAGCAGAATGCCAAAACTGTCTTTTCGCCGTCGCTAAGAGTTCGGTCGCTACCGCGCACCATGTTCTTCTGATCGCGCTTAACACTGAAGTTCTCTCTATCGAAGGAGTAGCGACCGTGGAAGGCGAAGCTGATCAGCTCTTCTAGAGTGTCGGCCACCTTTTCACGGGCTTCCACCTTGTCGCCGCTGGTCTTCTTTAGTGCCTCTATCGCGTCGGAAAGCGCAGCCCGCTGAACCTCCTTGGCGGCCAGCTCATCAATCGCGGCCTTGTTCTCCTCACGGAAGTCGTGGTTGAACGCCGAGCACCCGCGACGCTGCAAAGCCAACCTCTCGCTCGTCGAGTTATCGACAGTCGAATTGAGTTTCTCGATGTGAGTTCGGTTCGTTTCTCGGACCTCGTTGATTCTCGCCTGCAACCCTTCAATGCTGAAATCATCACGGAGCCAGATCGAGCGGGTGATGTCGGCCGCCTTCTCTTCGAGCAGCCCATCGACCTCGTCCAGCAGGCGGAACATCTTCTCTCGAGGCTCAGCATCGTCTTGGAGCGATGTCGAACTCAACGAAGGGAAAGCGACCTTCAACGCGTCGTATCGAATTATAGCCTGGTTAAGGTTTGCCTCACGACGCAAAAGCTCGTCGCGGATCGCAGTCGTCTGGCCCTTCATGCGCCTGATAGATGTGCGTGTCTTTGCCTCGGCGTCGGCGAAGTAAGCCAGGTAGGCGTCAATGACAGATCTGGCGTCGAGGTCGAACTTCTGCGTGCAAAAGGGGCACTCCTCGTCGTTCTTTAGGAGCTGGACGCCCTTTTCGAAGAACTCTCTATCCGCCTCGATCTTGGCCTTCACCTCAGCGGCGATGGTGGACTGGTCGATGCGGCGCTCCAAGAGGGAGCGGATCTCGTCCACGTTCAGTTGGACGCTCATCGCAGCTAATAGGTTGGGCTTCTCCGGATCACTCGGGACGGCCTTCAAAGCGTTGAACTGCTCAAGGATCACCGCACTCGTCGGCAGCTTCTCGGGACGCTTACCAGTTCCTCGGCACTTCTCCAGGTCGAGCCCGCTAAAATCCTGCAGATTGGCTCGTATTGATAGGGCCTTTCGGAGCTTGTCTTTCCCCCTTTGAAAGGCCTCGCTGAGCGCAAGGACGGCTTCATCGAGATCGCCAACTATTTTCTCGAGCTCTGCCTCCTTGTCCTGCAACTCGAGATTCTCCTTCCCGAGAATGATCTGATGGTCGATGTCGCCGTCGAGTTCGTAAGAGCGACTGGCTAACTCGGCGCCGACGTAGTCGGACGAGAAAACGTGAAAGATATATTGGCTGGGGAAGCGGCTGATGAGTCCGGAGGTCTTATCGAATGCGATTCTGGCGATCTCAGCGGTGCCTTCGAGGAGTGACAGCGCGCCGTCCGAGCTCTCCTCGGAGACAACGTCAGCGGGGTCAATGTCCTTCTCACCCTCTCCGAGCGGCCCGTCCAACGCCCGCAAAGCCCGCGAGATGAAGGACTTCCCCGTGCCACTTGTAGCGAAAAGCAGATTCTGCCCTTTCGGAGAGAGCTTGCCTTCAAGTTCCATGACCGGACCGATGTGCTTGACCCGGACGCTCAAACAGGCATCGTTATTCGTATCAGATTTCATCTAGCCCCCCCTCCTGTTCTTTGGGACTAAACTCAAAGCTCCAATATTTTGTACTATGCGATGCGGTTAGTACAGCTTGTTCGATAGTCGTAGATGCCTGCCAATGGTGGAGATTCCGATTTGTCGAGGAGTGGGCCTACAAGCCGACAGTCCGCTCCCGGCCCCGTTTCTGCCGGTCCGGAAGGCGCCCCCTATTCAGTCATTCGGATCCTTGCGAAAATTGCCTAAAAGCTGCCCATCCTGCTGCTATCACAAAAGTGACGAGCCACGAATAATATGGCTCTACCACAGTCATAATTATGCCATCATAGATGATGCCGCATCGGACCTTGAGGGCACCCATGGTATGGAGAGACAATGGGATTAGTTCAGTTTTTGAAGGACAACGCCGACTTGTCAGGCTGGGCTCAATTCGCAGGCGCTATGATAGCCCTCTTCTTAACGTACTGGACGGCGCAGTACCCTTTGCGACACCGGAAAAGGCAATTAGAGTCGTCGGCAAAGAGATTGCTCCTGAACGGTTATGAATCATTCGAGAGTTTCCACCGTACGTCGGAGCATCTGCACCTACAGGCGATTAACCTCAGGGCCGCGGGTCTCACAATGTCGGAAGTCGCTAGCGAGATTGATCGGTTTCCCCTTTTTGAACTGGAGGATCAAGGCTCACGATCGCTTGCCCGAAGTTTGGTCGCTGTTAGTCGACTTCTGAGGCTATCCGAACTTTCTCTTCAAGATATGGCGCAAAATCTTGGGGCAAGCGCGATGACCGAAGACGAGCGCGAGGATCTCCGGATATTCTTGGCTGGTCAGATGAAGCTCGTCGAAGATATATTGAGCGGAGCGCCACTGCAAAGACCGGATCCCCCTGTCACATACTACATATGTGACTAGCAGGCGCGCCAGATGTTCGGTTTCCTCAACGGCAAACTTCGCGTCGAACGTTCCGGAAAGCGACATTCCGTACCCGGCCCCATTTCCGCCAGCCAGCATCTTGGCGATCGGCGATTTGCATGCGCCGGAGAGGTCTATGCCGATAACCATTTGCGCTTTGGCGTTTGATATATTGCCTTCTCTTCATTCGTCCTTTCAAACGCCGTTTTCAATGGTGGCTTTCAGAGAATAACCGAGCCGACGGTGATCAGAAGATTGGCAAATCGCCTCGTTTCGCCCGTTGCGATCACGAGGAGCGCGTCCTTCGCGCGCACTTCAGCGTAAAACGCGTCGCGGCTTGTCAGTGTCATCGGCGTTTCGGCAGGCAGGATCTCAAGGTATTCGCCGTGGATGGTGTTTTCAAAATCGTCCGGCCAGGCGAGCATGGTGGTCGCTTCGATATCGATGAACTGACTGATCCCCTTGAGAACCGTGGTCGCCGGGATCATGCCCGGCGCGAAATTCAGATACACGATTTCCGCATCGGCCGACGAATTCGTGACCACGGAATAATTGGCATCGGCAATGAGGATTTTCGCCTTGTGCCCGCATTTCGCCAGTGCTGACAGCAATTGCGGATGAATGATTTGTGTTTTCAGCATTTCAAACCCCTGGGGGGAAGCCGATGCAGGCCTGCCTGCACCGGTTGCCTGGTTACATGCGGTAAATGCCGCCATTTATGTCGATTGTCGCGCCGGAGATGAAGCCGTCATATTCCGATGCGAGGAAGGTAATCGTGCGCGCCACGTCTTCAGCAGTTCCTGCACGACCGAGCGGGATGCCCTTGACGGTCTCGTCTGAAGACTCCTTGGTCGTGTGGATATTGTGGAAGCGTGTGCCAAGGATCAGTCCCGGCGCCACCGCGTTGACCCGGATGCCGTATTCGCCGAGTTCGGCGGCAAGCGAGCGCGTCCACGTCAAAACGGCCCCCTTGGTCGTGGAATAAGCGAGCGAACCGGAGTGCCCGCCGGAACGACCGGCCAGCGAAGCGAGATTGACAATGCTTGCGCCTTCGGTTGCCGCCTTCAGATGGGGGAGAGCGGCCTGCGTGACATTCAGCATGGTCGTCATGTTGACGTCGATGACCGTCTTCCAGAAATCCTGGTCAATCTCGCCCAGCCATTTGCGCGCTATAATGCCGCCGACATTGTTGATCAGGACATCGATGCCGCCGAGGAAAGCGGCAGCATCCTGCGCACATTTATTGGTTTCCTCGACATCGGTCAGATTGGCATAGCCGAACGCCGCACGTTGCCCCCGCGACGTGGCGAGTGCCACCAGTTCTTCAGGACCTTCCCTACCGCTGAAATAGTGCACGTAGACATCGCATCCGGCTTCGATCAGCGATTTGGCCGTGTGAAAACCAATGCCCTGTTCAGCACCGGTAATGAAAGCCCTCTTGCGTTTTAACTTTTCCATCATTCAAACCTTTTCTGTGTTCCGCTGAAACCGGGGCCGCGCTTACGGCTGCGCGAGGTGCGGGATAAATGTTGAGATCTGCGGGACGAAGACGAGCAGAACCAGATATGCGACCACCAGCAGGATGAAGGGGGCGGCATGGCGCACGGTCTCCATGTAGGGGACTTTCGCAATCGCATTGGTAACGAAGAGAAGGACGGCAACCGGCGGACTGACAGCACCGATCTGGTTGGCCAGAATCATCATGATTCCCAGTTGCAACGGATCGAAACCATAGGTCTGGCCGACATAGGTGGCGATCGGCACGAAGACAATCAGCACCGGCAGCGCTTCCAGGAACATGGTCAGCAACAGCACGATGGACAGCATCAACAGCACGATCACGTATTTGTTGTCCGATACGCTGCTGAGAAAGCCCAGCACCAGTTCATTGAAATTCACATAGGACAGGATCCAGCCGAGCGCGCCGGTGACGGCGATGATGCCGACAACCATGGCCGTTGTCACAGCAGCATCAAGAACGATGCGCGGCAGATCCTTCAATCCGATCTGTCGATAGATCAGCATGCTGACAACTGCGGAATAAAGGCAGGCGACCACGCCGGCCTCGGTGGCCGTGAAGACCCCGGCGAAAATGCCGCCGAGAATGATGAAGGGCGCAAGAAGCGCGACCCAGGCGCTGCCAACGGCCCGGATCATTTCGATGATTGTTGCCCGCTTGGAATGCTTTGCAAGAGCCGGATAACGTCCGGTGCCGGCCAGAAAGCGGATGAACAGCATCAGCAGGACAGCCAGTCCGAGACCGGGCAGAATGCCTGCCAGAAACAGGCCGCCAATCGAAACGCCGGTCATCGCGCCATAGACGATCATGGTCATTGACGGCGGAATGATCGGACCGATAATGGCCGACACGGCGACAATGGCCGAGGCCAGCCCGCCGGGGTAGCCTTCACGTTTCATTTCCGGAATCAGGATCGAGCCGACAGTTGCGGCCTCTGCGGCCGATGAGCCGGAAACATTGGCCATGGCGGTACAGGTGACAACGCTGGTATGCCCCAGACTGCCGCGAAGATGGCCGACAAGCGTCTGCGCAAAGCCAACCAGCGCCCGCGACAGACCACCTTGAGCCATCAAGGCGCCGGCAAGAATGAAGTAGGGCAGGGCGAGCAGGCTGAAACTGTCAATCATGGCGAAGGTGCGCTGGGCAAAAAGCCCGAAATTCACGCCGGGAAGCACCAGAATGCCGGCCGCACTTGTCAGGCCGATGGATAAAAGCACCGGAAACCCCAGAAGAACGAGTGTCAAAAGCCCGCCGAAGAGAAGAATGAGGGTCATCAGGAGAGCCTCCCCAGCATGCGCAGGATCAGCCGCTCGCCCGCACAGATGATTGTGTAGCCGCCACCCAGAACGAAGCCGAAATAGACGTAATTCATGGTGACGCCCAGGCCGGCGCTGATCTGCCGCGAGGTGATTCCGAGCAGCTTTGAAGCCGACCAGATGAGCAGGATGCCAAACGCCAGCCAGGAGACATCGATGGCCAGACGCACGGTCGAGCCGGCCATCCTGGGCAACATCAGTTGCAGGACATCGACGCCAATATGGGCATTGCGGCGATAGGCAATGGAAATGGCCATGAAAACCAGCCAGATATGGCCATAGCGCTGGAATTCTTCCGACCACGACAGAGACTGGCCAAGGAAGAAGCGATTGATCACCTGTGCGATGGCCACAACAACGATCGCAATGAACATTGCGATGACGATGACCTCAATCGCTGCATGAAGATATCTCAACGGTCCCAGCGACGGCGGCTTTGCCGAAGCATCGCCTGTTTCGTCCGGACGCACTTCTGCAACGGCATCATGGTTTTCCATGACCGCCCCCTTTGAAATGTCAGGATTTTGTTGGTCTCCAGAGGGCATCGAATACACCCTCTGGTCTTTGTCTTGCGAAGGTTGCGCCGCTTGGAGCGCCGTGCGTCCATTCGGACGCACAAAGTGTGCTCTAACCTGTTGAATCGACGCATCGTGCTTTACGAAAATCGAGTCCGGCTTTCGGGCCGATGCGCTAGTTCGATCCGCCTTCAGCGCGGATTTTTTCCAGGATTTCCTCAGCGCCCAGCGAGGCGGCAAGTTCATCCTGCACGGGGCGAACCAATTCCCTGAACGGCGTCACATCGACCTGCGTTATGACCATGCCTTCTTCGGCAAGTGCATCCAGAGCATCCTGTTCGCGCAACGGAGCGAGCGCCCGCTCGAAGTCTGCCGCAAAATCCGCCGCGGCCAGGACCTGTTCTCTCTGTTCATCGTTGAGCTTGCCCATGAACGCGCTCGAGCAGACGAAGGCGACCGGACCCAGCAGATGACGCGTCAGCGTATAGTGGTCGGCAACCTCATAGAACTTGTTGGCATAAACCAGCGCCGCGCTGTGCTCGAGGCCATCAAGGACACCGGTCTCCATGGCGGTATAAATCTCGCCGAAAGCCATCGGCGTGGCGTTGGCGCTCATGGCGTTCACCGTCTTCACATAAACGTCGGTGGGAATGGTGCGGATCTTCAGGCCCTTGAGATCTGCGGGACTTTCAATGGGCTTGTTCGTGGCGACATTGCGGTAACCCCAGCTCGCGAGCCAGCCGACGACCTCAAAGCCGGATTGTTTCAGCCCTTCGGCCAGCTCATCGCCGACTTCGCCGTCAAGAACGCGGTTGAGGTGATTGTAGTCGTTCCAGATATAAGGCAGTTCGATAACGCCAAGGCGCGTGTCGAAATTGTTCAGGATCGCCGTGCCGGAAATGGCGCAATCGGCGCCCGAACCCAACTGCATGGCCTCATACACCTCGCGCTCCTGCCCCAATTGATTGTTGGGGTAGATGGTGACGTGAATGTCATTGCCGAAATCATCCAGATAGTTCTGAAAGGCCCATGCGGCTGCGTGCAGCTCAGACGCCAACGAGGCCTGGCTTGAATGCGCGACCTTGATATCAAGCGCGGATGCCGCGCCCGAAAGGGAAACGGAAAAGCCCAGTGTTGCGAGTAGCAGCTTTCTCATCTTGAATCCTCCCGTGATTCATCTTGCTCATACAATACTACTACACTGTACATGATATTAACGCAACTGCCTTGATTATAGGCAAAATTGATAAATTATGGCGAAACGACCGCAAAAATGTGCTAATGGGGCTTTCCTGCATATGACAGGCGACGGAGGCGACACTGAAATGGGATTCGAACAACTGACGGTCAAAGTGCATTTACGCGTGGCCGATGCCCTGGGCCTGGCGATTGTGCGAGGCGACTATCAGCCCGGCCAAGCACTGCCGCCTGAAACGCAGCTTTGCGAACAGCTCGGGGTCAGCCGCACCGCGTTGCGGGAGGCAATCCGCGGCTTGATTGCCAAAGGACTGATCGAAACCGCGCCGAAGCGGGGCACGTTCATTCGTGATCCCTTTTTTTGGAACCACCTCGATACCGATGTGCTGAGTTGGAGGGTGCAGACGAGCGATCTCTCGCGCTATTTGGAGAAAATGTTTCAGCTCCGCCGCTCCACGGAACCGGAAGCAGCAGCGCTCGCGGCCTGCCACGCCCTGCCGGTCGATCGTGAACGCCTGTCGGCGGACTTCCAGGCGATGGTGGATGCCGGCAACGACGACAGGGCGTGGGTCGCAGCTGACCTTTCCTTCCATCGCTCCATCTATCTGGCGACCCGAAACGAGTTTTTCTGGCCGATCGGGCAGATGCTGGCGGTAAGCCTGTCGCAGATGTTTTCGATTGCCGCCAAAGGCTCGCACCGCCAACGCGCCATCATCGAGCACGGCAATCTTTGTTCGGCCATCGTCGACGGCAAGCCGGAAGAAGCCCGCGTTGCCTCTTTGACCCTGTTGGACAACGCTGCTTCGGACATTGAAAGAGTGCGTTCTGTGGGCCGCTGAAGTTTCGTCCCGGTTTCGACGGCAGAAAAGGCGGCATCCCTCGCCGCCGCCATCTGCGTCTTGCCGCCCGCAGATATGGGTTTACTGTCGGATGTCGGCGAAGGACGCTGGCAATGATCTGGCGGCGCGAATGTCTGCATTCGCCATTTGTGACTCCTTAAGCGGCCCGTCTCCTGCCGGCCCCTTTGCCGTCGCTCCGCCTATTCAATGCAACTTCGGCTGGGTTTCAAACATTTCCGCTCGACCAATCAAGCGGATGACGGACCTGAGGCTGAGTGCCTGTTGACTGTCGGCAAGCTGCTGAATGACCTCGATCGATGTTTCCGACAGCTTATGGCGCTGCCCTTCCTGTCTGGCGAAGACGGTAAGAGTAAACGCCCTGACCGGAATCGGCATCATCGCGATTCCGACAGGTGTCCTAGCGCGCGCCTTCTCCGAGGCCCTGCAGAAAGCGCGGAACGATCTCGATGACAATTAAGTGATAGCCGTTGGCTCTACCCTTCAAGCATTTGGCCTCACAGGCTGAGTCGCAATCTTTCAAGGATCACTTGAGGCAATCATTAAAGCTCACCTTAATGGCTGGATCGCCACCGACCGGAACCAAAATTCTCGCACTTAGGAAGAAACCGGAAGCCCCATAACTATTTAAGGCGATTAAGGTATTGCTGCTGGCAATTGCCCAGGCATCAGCTTTTGAGATTGCCAGCGTCGCCAGCAGATTGGAATTGGCATAAAGCCAGAAGCTATTTCTTCCATAATCTCGTGTACCTTCAGGCGAAGAGATGCTGAAGCCATCAATATGTGTTGTTGCAGGGTCTGCTATGTCCGTAGGCAGGCCACGTTCGGGACTGATGGCATAGAAATTAATCATCGGCGTGCCGCGCAGGCAGAACGTGTCCACCTCATAAACTCGCTCACGTGTATCAATATTGCCTAAACTGGTCGCAACGGCTACCGGGAGATCGAATTTCGGTTCGATTCGGAATTTTTTAAAGCTTCCATCATCGACAATACCAAGCCAGAGCAGCTGGGCATTATCTGGAATGAACATGTCATCCGGCCCGGTTTTCATCATAAAATCTGTTAGCTGCGGAGCAGCGCCCATATCGCGCAGATAAGAATTCAAAATAGCGGTCACCGTAAGGGTAGACATCAGATTTGAATTACTTGCTCCATCCGAATTGGAAAACTGATGAAAGCCGATTTTGTTACCGTCAGGCACATCGCGTTTTACCCCTCCCATAAAGGCAAATGCACAGGCAGAATAGCATCCCGCACCAGCATGTTCCTCTCGATAACTAAACTCATCTTCGCCCGGAGCAAGCGGGCCATAGCGAGTGACAACTGTTTCCGCCCCGCGTTCTCTCAGGAAGCTACCGATATCAAGTCCGTCCCAAAGGCTTCCGCCTGGGCTATCCATGGCCACAACATAATTGAAAGTGTCAAACTCACTGGTATCCCAAAAGGCCCTAAACTTTTCGGCATCTCCGGGCTCAATGTCACCAGCCATAACGATGGTTGTCACCGCGTTACGACGGATCGCCGAAAGCTCGATTGCCTCGGCTGGTGTTTCGCTAAAAACTGTCAAAGCTGCCAAAATCGCAACCAGTATGATACGCAAGTCGCCCCCCTCTGACGTGTCTGCCTCATCAACCCGAAGAGAAACGTCTGGTCAAGACATCCGGCTGAGAAACGCGCGAAAGTTGGTGATGCCCGGAGGCGCGTCATATCATGGCGGTGCCCTCCGAACCGGCAGATACGGGGCCAACTGCTTACTGGCAGATTTAGTCTCAGCAACTAGCCAAGCGGACCTTCAGGCTTGAGAGAAACATAATCGCTTTTGGCCCATTGCTACCGTTAAAGTCGGGTACTGCGAACGGCAAATCTTGACGCATTCCAGCTGTCTGCACGGTGCGCAACAAATGTCCGAAACCCGCCCTGTTGGGACCTTCGGGTTGAGTGCCGCGAACGGCTGCTTACCGCCCCATATCTGCCATTCAGACAGCTCTTTGTTTATGTCTGGCAAGTCCCGACCATTCCCACTATTTGCCTGTACGCGACCCGCTACTTTACCCTACCCTAAACTTTAGCCCTGACTTTAGGCTTCGAATTTAGCCTCAGACTGGGCAGACCGCGCGGTGCCAAATACCCGCAGGGCAAGGGGCTGTAGGAAGGACCCGCGGATTGCCTGCCCCCTGCCCTGACGACAAAGAGCGGGTCACCGAAGCAACCCGCTCTCATCAGTCTCATGCGGAGCACCCGTCCCGCTGATACGCTGCGATCGTGCCGAGATCCCGACGGGATCATCTTCGACCGCCAGGCGTATTGGCTCACACCTTGCCGATCACGGCAAGCGGCACGACCATCGGCGTCAGCCGGCCGAACAGATCAACCTCGACCACGACATCACCCTTGCCTTTGCTGTTGGCCGTGACCACCGTGCCGATCTGCCCCTCGAAGATTCCGTCGCCGATTATCACCCGGTCGCCGGCTGCGACCATTACGTCGCTGTGGCGCTCATAGTCGAAGTCGCCATTGTCAGCCTTGCGCATGATCTGAGCCACCTTGTCGTCGGATACAGGGTAAGGCGTCTCCCAGCCCCCGAGAATGGCGATAACATGATCAAGCCTCAGCAGACCTCGAAGCGCCCGCGCCGTGCTGACAAAGCGGACAAGCACATAACCGGTCATCAGCACCTCGTCCCTGACCGGCAGCATTCGCCCGCGCCTGCGCCTCTGTTTGCCCTTGCGCATCGGCACAAGCGCCTCGGCCCCAATGTCCTTCAGCACCGTCTCCACCTGTTGCTCATGGCCCGGATGAACCGCTGCCACATACCATGTCGCCTGGTCATGGGCTTCCGTCAGGGCATGCTGCTCATCAAGGCGCATGCGTCTGAGGGCTGCATCCCGTTCCAGACGCCGAAGGCTGTCCTTGCCGAGTTCGGCCTCAAGGCTCGTCATATCCCGTGTCATTGTGCTGCTGCCCCGCTTGTCCGTCCGATCCGTTCCAGCCTGTCGAAGAAGGCAGCAAGCGCCGCCTTCGGTCCGTCCTCATCAGGGACTGGCGGGAAGTAGACCCACTCCACCCGTCCCGTATCGGGAAGCCATGGATAGCCATGGGCATGATGCTCCGCCTCCCATGCCCGCCAGAGATTGCCATCCACCCTCACCTGTTCGAAGTCTGCCGAAAGCAGCACGGTTTGCGGGGAGACCCGGACACCGCGTCCGGGATAGCGGATGGCCTGTTCATGCATGGCATTGACGGCAGGCCAGCCCATCTTCTGCATGCGCTCGCGCCAGAGTGCCTTGCGGTCTGCCCTGCCACCGGCAATCTGGCTTTCCTGGAAGCGGGTCAGCGGTGGAAGACGGGCGCAGGGATCAGCAAGCCGGATGAAGCGTTCGGCCATCCATGCCTTGCCGAAGGTCGCGGCAATCGACGGGCCTGTTGTTGCCTCCATCCCCTCCGGCACCTCCTGCCAGCGCCGTTCCTTCAGATAGGTGCTCGCGGCAAACTTCACCGCCTGTCCCTTCATCGCCGAGAAGCTGAGAAAGGCTGGCAGCAGGGAAGCAGCGACTTCACGCTCTGCATGAGGCAGTGCCTGCCATTCGGCAAAGGCGCGTTCATCACTGTCGTCGCCGAAGGTCGGCCATTGCCGGTAGAATTTGAGGAAGGCCTTTCTGACGGTCTTCCGGCCCGGTGCATCGCTCTCAGCGCTCATCGACTTCCTCCTTGACCGTGCGGGCTGCGGCAGCCTTTGCCAGCATTGCCCTGACGGCCGCTGCCTTCTTCCGGCGACGTTCGCGTTCCTCCTCGCTCATCTGTCTGGTGAGACGCCTGCGTTCTTCCATGGCCTTCTGTCGTTCCCGCTCCAGCACCAGCATCTCCCGGTCATGCCGGGCGGCCTCGTCGATCATGGCGGAAAGCTCTGCCGGTTTGGGCAGGAAGGAGCGATAGCGCTCATAGCGTCCAAGCCTGAGGTTCTCGAACACACGGCGCATGGCGGCGATCGGTTTGCCGCACAGCACTTCGGCATAGAGCTCCGGCGCCATATCCGGGTCGATGCTGTCTGGAACCACGAAGCCGCGTTCGATCAGCTTGGTCAGCATCAGGTCTGACTGGTAGCTTTCAGCCGGTTCAAGCGCTGCCTTCAACCGTCCAGTCTGATCTGTCGATGTCGATGATGTCTGCAGTTGCGTTGCCATTGTCCTGCCTCATGCGCTTGTGGAGGGCTTCGCTGACCCGCCTGTTGTGGTCCCGGATCTGTTCGGAGCGTGATTGCCTGCCGGAGGGTGATGGCGGCGCTCTGGCTGGTGCTGCTGCCGGCCTGTCGGTCCAGCGGTCCTGATTGAGCCATGTCGAGAGATTGCACCACGGCCTGTCATCGCGTTTGGCGACGTAGCGCTTCAGCCCGTCCATGATCGTGTCGAAGTCGGCGCGCTGGCGTGCCGAGGCCCAGGCCTTTGCCGCTGTCTTGCGGGCGACCTTCTGCGGGTAGAGCGGCCAGACATAGGTGTCGAACTCGGCTGTCAGGCCGGTGATGTCACCGCCATGACGGCGCGAGCGGCGCTTGCGGTCTGTGCCTGCCGAGGCCGAGGACGATCCGGTTTGTTGGTTGGCATCGGTTGCCTCGGCTGCATCGAAGGCTTCGGAAGCTCCTGCCCTCCCTGCCCTGTCCGTTTTGGCGCTGAGATCGGCCTCGGGTTCTGCTTCGAACAGCCCCTTGTCCGCCGGTTCGGGGGGAACTTTCTTTTGGGCCCCTTTAGGGGCCTTTTCTTTAAGGGGAGAATTTTTCTCTTGGGGGGTGTGGGGGGTGTTCTCTTTTTGCCCGTCACCGTAACGCGTTACGTCACCCGTAACGCAGCGTGACGCCGCGTTACGGTCAAAAGCCTCTCCATCAGTCGCCTTGTCGCCGCTCTCGCAAGCAATTCCAGGGCCTGTGGCACCATCGTCTGTTTCTGCCGCACCGTAACACGAAGCGTAACGCGTTACGCCTGCGTTATGCCCAGCATCGCTCCCTGCCGCACGCCGTGCCCGATAGCGCGCCTGCCGGATGGCCGCCGCCGAACGACCGCCATTGCCCTCTGCCGGCAAGCCGGCATCATCGCCGGCCTGCACGAACACAGGCTCGCGCTCGGCCAGTGCCTGAGCCGTGCGGCCGATCAGATCGGCATCCACCCCGGCACGCACCATATCGGCAATGAGTGCGGCAACCTCAGACATCAGCCGAGTTCCCGTTCGACCCGCTTGCCGAGACGATTGATCTCGTCGGCCTTCTTCGAGATGTCCATCGCCATCTTCACCAGCTGATCATGCGCCTCGCAATGGCTCTTGCGGGCGGCCATGAAGCCGGCATGAAGACGCTCGAACGCTTCCTTCTCTGCCGTATAGCGATCCAGCAGCGGATTGCTGCCCTCAGGCCCGAAGAAGGCTTCTCGCACCTCGCTCACCCATGCGCGGGGAACGTTGAGATCACGAGCAACCGTCGTATCCGTCCATGAGCCGCCATAGGCATTGTCGCCATAGACGTCATCCAGCTTCTCCATGATGATCCGGCGATCATCCCGGCCCATCTGCGGCGGGAGCTCTGCCTGGAGAGCCTGTGCCTCGGTCGGGGTTGGCGAGGTGGTGATCGCTGTCGTCCTTGCTACTGCCACCTTTGCCTTTGCCGCATTTGCTGTTGTCTTGCGCGGTCCTGCCGCCATCGTGTCGGCTCCTTTCGTCGTCTGTTTCCTGTCTGAAGAAGATTTGCGGCTACAGGCCGGGCAGCGGTCTTCGGCCGGTGTCGCACCGACCAGCCAGCCATGAGCGCCAAAGGCCGCAATGGTCGCCGCCGGCTCTCCCTGCCGCAGTGCTGCCGTGGCCGGCACATAGCCCGCTGCCTCGCAGCAGCCGCAAACAATGCGCAGTGCCGATACCCGGCCGCTGCTACTGGCAATGCCAGTGCTTTCGAAGTGGCGAATGTGTCGGAGGTCGGGTTGTGCGGGTCGTGAAGAGATGGTCATGTCGCCCTCCCCGGTTTCCGGTACATCAGCTTCAAATGCTGCGGGCAGTAGGCAGAATCCTCTGCCACGGGTCTCCCGCAACACGGCGCATCGGGACCAAGGGCATCCTCGCCAGCGGTGATGATCAGGCGGCACTGGAATTCGCCGCAGTCGATGAAGGGAACTGTCTTGGATCCGGCAATCTGCATGTGCCGGGTGTCATAGGCACGGATGGCTGCCCGCCGGCGTGCCTCGATCCGACGCGCGGCTGCCAGTGCCTCGTCTTCTGCCGTCGGGTATGTAGGTTGCTGATGCGTTGGCGCTTTGCCCCGCCCTCGCCCAGCTTTCCCGTTCTTTGCAGTCTTCCCTGCCTTTGCTGCCTTTGCTTTCTCGCTTGCCGGCTTCTTCGGCGGACCCGGCTTTCGGGGGACCGCCCCCTTGGGAAAGCGTTCGGGATTGCGCGAGACAAGACCGGCAATCACACCACGCGAGACATCAAAGGCGGCAGCAATCACCGCAAGCGTCTCGCCGCCGCGATACATCTTCGCCATCCGATCAAGCGCTTCAGGGTTCCAGCGTGTCATCCAGCCTCTCCGTTCCGTTCGGGATGCCCGCCCCTTTGCCAAGACAGGCGGCGGGACACCGGAGCGGAACAATCAGCTGAACCGTGGCTTTCGCCGCCAGTCGACCGCCGCCTCGACAGCCTCCATGCACAGCGCATCCATCTCGTCTTCGCTCAGTTGATCGGGATCGATGGTCTGGAGGATCCGGATGGTCTGAGAATCACGGACTGGCTGCCAGGCATCCGGCCGCGGTCTGATCTCGCCTGGCATCACCCGGTGTGAGGGTGCTTCGGCAAAGGGAAAGGCGCCCTTCATCGTGCAGCCCTCCCCTTGAGGACATCCAGACCGCCGCCGGCAATCGCATCGATCAGGCAGCGCTTCAGCCGGTCATGACTGATCTCCTTGTCGGAGAGCTTCTCAAGGCAAAGCCGGGCTTCCGTCGGCGTCACATGGCCATCCGACAGCGCCTCCAGAATGGTGCCGGTCAGATCGCTTTCACTGGCCTGATCGCCGGCAAGGCACTGGATCAGCGACAGCGCGCGCTCACGCCGCTCTCCCGAACCTGAAAGCCGGCGCGCGGTCACAGACGCCATTGCCGCTGTCACCAGCGGTGCATCGGTATCCTCTTCCAGGATCCGCACCACCGGGATCGGCATGATGTCGGTTTCGCGCTTGCCGTTCCAGCGGCCGACGGCACTGGTTGAGCGGCTGGTGATCAGAGCCACGCGCTCAATTCCGCCGGCCCGGCGGATCAGGTCACGTTGGGCGCAGCGGATGGCGAGGATGAACGGATCGATTGCAGGTTCTTCGGCCATGTCTCTCCCTTTCGAAGACAAAAAAAGACATTCGCGCCGGGAAAGGCCCGGCGTCGTTTCCCATGGTGGGACGGTTGATCGCGGTTTAGGGTTGGATCAGTTGAACAGAGCCTCTAGGGCGGGCGCAGTCGGGAAGGACAGGATGAAAGAAGGGCCGCAGCCTGCGACCGCACATCACCGCAGCGCCGGAGCAGGCTCCCACAAGCCCTGCCCCGGCGCACCCGGCACAAGCCAGCCCGAAGACTGCCCGTGCGTCCCGCGCTGCAACAGGCCACGGGAGGTGTGGCTCGGCGCGCGCGGCATGGGATGTGAGGGAAAAGAAAGGGCCGTGCCTGACGCAAGGACATTGGCACGGCTTCACCGGAACGAAACCGGCAAGGTGTCCGCGCGGATCTCTGGACACACGCGGATTGGGGGGATGGGGAGAGAGGCGTCGGGGCAACCGACAGACCGCACCCTAGACCTGAATATTTGACGTACGGATCCAGCTTCATGTGCGCAATGTGTCATATGGCGCTATTTTGTCAATAGGCACATTGCCATTTGGCGGTTGAAACTTGTTCCAATTGGCAAAATACCTAACCCATGGCAAACAGAGTTCGCGAACTCCGCAAATCCAAATCTGTAACTTTAGAGGAGCTGTCCGAACGGACAGGTATCTCCCATACCCATCTTTCCCGCATGGAAAGCGGAAAGCGTGGACTTACACTCGAAAATGTAATCAAGATCGCGAGAGGTCTTGAGGTCGAACCAATCGAACTGACAGACGAGTTTGATCATGAAGCCCTGTCTCTCGCTGGCGATATGCCGTCTCTTCTAAAGCCCGCCCGAAAGACGGGAGATGTTGAAAATCTCAACATCGTGTCAGGAGCCGGCGGAGGTGGTCTTTTGAGCGTCGAATACACCGATGACGGGGAATTGCTCGACCCGTCAATGTCTGATGGCTTCTGGTCATTTCCTGAAACAATTAAGGCTGGATGGCCCAACCTCAACCGTATTAAGGCGGTGCCCGTAATCGGTGACAGCATGGAGCCCACTGTTAAAAAAGGCTCCACCGTCTTTGTCGATACAGATCATGTCTTTCCTAGTCCGGAAGACATATATGCCTGCGATTACGGGGACGGTCTCGTCATCAAGCGCTTGAAGCTTGTTCCTAGAACCGACGACATACTCGTCATCTCGGATAACAAGGAGCGGTATGGCGAACCCGACCGCCTCTCTCGCCGGGATGTTCGCGTTTATGGGCGCATTGTTGCCTGGTTCCAATGGCGCGGATAACGGCGCTTGCCGAAAGCCGGGGTGTGAACTGCGGTCTCAGTCCCTGAGAAATCCGTTTTCAGCATAATTCAAGAAGCCTGCTCCAGCGGGCTTTTTTTGTGTCGACAGCACGATTATGCCATTTGGCACATTCCCTCTTGCCAACAATATTGTCATATGGCACATTTTTCATGCCAAACAATCTGCCCGAGGATGCAGCACCGATTATGACGCTCACCTCAGGCACGACGCATGGAGAATGTGATGAGTGTCTATCTGGTTCGGGCCACAGAAACCAAAATGCTGCATGGCATCGTCTGGGGTAATCTCGATCAAATATGGGACGCCCTGGACGAGATGGACCAACCGGATTTCTTCGAATACGCAAAACTCAAGCCAGGCGGCCTGCTTTCGCCCTCCGGGATAGAGCCTGCGAAAACGAACGAAACCGACTGCACCACCCAAACGCCCCTCGCCAACGGCGGTTTCCTCCCCGCAGATATGGAGCCATCCGAGCGAACCTTCGACGCGCTGTTCGACCCAGATAGTCTGCGTTGGAGGCGCTTCGACGATACGCTCGGCAAGCATGGCATGGTTTCTCGGATCTTTGCGGACATGAATGCTGAAAAAGGCGCTGAAGTATGAACACGCGCCTGACAGCTCACCGTCACCCCCTTACGCAAGATGACTGCGACCTGCTACGCCGTATCGCACTTCCAGCGGTCGTCATCGGCAGCGCGCTTCTTCTCATTTTCACAGTGCGGGCAATCATCGTCTTCGAAAGCGCCCTCGCTGCGGTCTCTGGAGTCTGACACCATGACAGGAGCGCGTGCCGCCACGAGCCCAATGGAAGCGAACTCCCTCGCGGCGGCTGGGTTGCCTCGGTGCGAGGTGCACCATGCATGATAGATTGCCCGCAAGGAAGCGTTTGGAAAGTTATCGCGCGCTGATAACGAGCGCCACACCGCCTTCCGACGTCATGGCCGACACGGAGGGCATGCATCTGGAAATATCCGGACCGGGCGAACCGGAGATCATCTGCTCGCTTCCGGTCTCCTGTCCGGCAGACAACCGCGAACTGATCCGAAGGCATATCGAGATTCCAGCCGACCTGATCGGCATGTTGGATGCAGCAGCGCGTCGTGATGCCGAACGACGACGCGAGATCGAGCAACTGCGGCGAGAGCTTGAAGCCAAGGGCGGAAGGCCAGCGAAGGACTATTCTGCCGAATGCGCCATGAAATGCGCCGAGCCGTCATTCATGCGGTTTCTCATCGAACGGCACGACCTTGCGCAACCGGCGACAGAAAAGACGACTGCAACACGGGTACGGTCTGTTCTCGCGATCGCAAGCCGCAGCGCGTTGAACATCGACCCTGCGGCAGCAGCCCACTGGCGGGAAATGGTGAGAGAATTTGAGGCTTGGAGGCGAAGAGTTTGACGGTTCAGCCCTCAGATATATCCGAGAAATGGAGCATCGAACAGATCGAACAGGCACTCAGTCGTCTGGCAGAAGAGATCATAGCACGCGGCGAAAAAGGACAGGTCCTGCTGCCAATGTATTCTTGGCTAGAAGGTCAATTGGAGAAGCGGGAACAAAACCGAGCTGTGATGGCATCAGTGCGCGCCCGGGCTGAAAAAAGAGCACATCAATAAAGCGGCTGGCCCAGAAAATTCGCCAAGTCATGCAAACATGCTCGCTGCCCCCCATTCAGAGACAGCTTTCATCGAAGCTGAGCGTGATCCTCTCAAGCTCCTGACGCCTCCATTCCAGCGACCCACCAGAACCATACTTCGGCCTGTCAATCGCATGCCCCATGACCATCATACGCAGCTCTGTATCCAGCCCCGCTTCCTTCATACGATCCTCAAACGCATGGCGGATTGAATAGATCTTGTGCTTTGATGTCGGAAACAGGGAACGGGCTCGAAAATACTTGTTCAGCGTCTGGGAGAGTGTTTCCTCGCGGTTCTTGTACCTGGGAAAGCCGTCCGGATGAAATCGCATGGCTGCCAGTGCGACACCCGTAAGCGGCACAAGCCGGATCGACGAGGTCGTTTTGATTTCTCGCGGATCGGCCCGATCAGCCCGGGGCGCTATCGCTATGTGGGGAACTTCGTGATCAAGGTGAATCTGTTCAGTCACCAGATTACAGATCTCAGACGGCCTAGCGCCCGTTTCGATCAGAATCTGTACGATATGACGTGCTTCTTCGTTCAAACCTGATAGCGCGCCCGGTGCCAATACACACCTCTCAAGCCATTCAGCAGAGAATGGAGGCCGCTGGGCGCTGTTCTTGTCGCGGAATGATAGGTTAGCAAACGGATTATTGTCCGACGATACACCCTGATAGCGTTGATAGGATCGCCAGATGTTGCGAAGGCAGCCGATATCCTTATTGCCGGACGAAGCGCTTCTTTGGGCGGGGCCGTCAGCCGGTGCAATCTTCTCCCGCCAGTATCGGTAGAGTTTCAGAGCATCCTGGCGATCGATTTCATCGAAATACTTATCTCCGGCAACCGCAATGAAATTTGAAACGGCCCGGCGCCGCACCTTAGTCCAGTTGCGCCTCTGTGTAGCGCTCTTGCCTGCAACTTCCGGTGCAGCAATTTCTGTCAGATATAGCTCGAAGGCTTCGGACAATCGAACGCGCGGCCGAGGTTCAAGCCCCAAAACCGCCGTGGCGTCCATGCTCTTTGGCGGTGAAGACGACAATGCATCCAGTCGGAACATGATCTGATCGCCGGTCTCACTTGCCATCACATCGGCTGCCGGACGATAGGTGAAATCCAGAGCACGCGCTCGCGCCACGGCTGCGCGGTAGCGTGCGTCCGCATTACTGCGATCATCCCCCCCTAAATATGCGCCCCACAATGCGTTGTCAGCCTCTTCGTAGGCGTCACGTTTAATCCGAGCCATCGCAAGATCACGAGTCCCGAGCGAAATTCGAATAGCCGGCGCTCGGGGATCAAGGTCTATCGCAAGTTTCGGCACCCGCCGAACGTACATGTAAATACCTTGTCGCGTGGTCAGAAAGCGGTCAGGATTCTTTCCTTTGGACGTGGTTCGCATAGCGCTCGTTACCCAATTTGCTGCACACTTTGTTGCACGCAAAAGGCATTGAGCGCAATATCCAGGGAAGAGATTTCCTAATTTTCAGTTGAAAAACAAAAGCTTAATGAAGAGCAACGGTAAGAAATTTGGTGCCCCTTGCCGGAATCGAACCAGCACTCCTTTCGGAACCTGATTTTGAGTCAGGCGCGTCTACCAGTTCCGCCAAAGGGGCCCGCCGGTCGAGACCGGGTTGGGGCGAAATATACGGGGATCGGGCGTTGCGTCAACCGGGATTTTGATCCCGATCATGCGAAAAGCCGGCATCACGCCGTAGTGAAGAATGGACAAGCGGCGCGGGATTTACCATCCTCCGGCAATATTCTAAATCCCTGTCGCCAATCATTTCCGGATCATCCCATGTTGCGCCGCCTTTACAACTGGACACTCTCCCTTGCCGCGACGCGCCACGCCGAACGCGCGCTTTTTGCGGTGTCGTTCGCCGAGAGCTCGTTCTTTCCCATTCCGCCGGATGTGCTGATGATCCCGATGGTGATCGCAAAGCCGCTCAAATGGCTGCGTATTGCCCTCATCTGCACGCTTGCCTCGATCCTCGGCGCGATCGGCGGCTACCTGATCGGCATGTTCCTGTTCGAGGCCGTCGGCCAGCCGATCCTCGCCTTCTACGGCAAGGAACACTCCTTCGAGCAGATCGCCGAGTGGTACAACACATGGGGCGGCTGGGGCGTTCTCTTCGCCGCCATCACCCCCTTCCCCTACAAGGTGCTGACGATCTTCTCCGGCGCGACGGGGCTCAATTTCGGCATATTTCTGCTGGTCAGCGTCATCGGCCGCTCGTTCCGCTTCTTCCTGATCGCCTTTCTGCTCAACCGTTACGGTGTGCCGATCCGCGATTTCATCGAGAAATATCTCGGCATTCTCTTCACCGTCTTCGTCGTTCTGCTGTTCGGCGGATTCTACCTCGTCAAATACGTCTTCTAGGTTCATCCCATGCTCCCCCGCTTCATTACAGACAATCGCCTCGTCATCAGCCTCGTTCTGGTGACGCTTGGCATGGCCGTTTCGGTGCTTTCGGCCCTCGGCTTCGAGCATATCGGCGGCTATATCCCCTGCCATCTCTGCCTTCTGGAGCGCAAACCCTATTATATCGGCGTGCCCGTCGGCATTGTCGGCCTGCTCGCCATCCGTTTCGGCTTTCTGCCGCGCCTTGTCGGCAGGCTGGCGCTCCTCGTCATCGCCGGACTGATGATCTGGGGCATGATCATGGGCATCTACCACTCCGGCGTCGAATGGCACTGGTGGGCGGGCCCGACGGATTGCTCCGGCTCCCTTTCCGGCATGACGACGGATGCCAGCTCGCTTCTGGCCGACCTCAACCGGGTCACCGGTCCGAAATGCGACGAGGCGGCGCTGCGCGTGCTGGGCCTCTCCTTCGCCGGCTGGAACGTAGTCGTCAGCATCATCATCGCGGCTATCGCGCTCTGGGGCGTCGGCAAGCCGAAAAAGTAAGATCATGGCAGAACACCGGGCGCATTTTTCGCGCCCGGGCCTCTTGATCCTCACCCCGCTATAGCTTCTACATTCCTCTGCATATCAAACGCGGAGGCGAAGCATGTCGGGGCATCATCACGATCACAGCCATGGCGGACATGGCCATGGCGGCCACGGGCATTCCCACGCGCCCAAGAGCTTCGGCCGCGCCTTTGCCATCGGCATTTCCCTCAACATCATCTATGTGGCGCTGGAGGCGGTTTTCGGCGTCATCACCGGATCGCTGGCGCTTCTGGCCGATGCCGGACACAATCTTTCCGACGTTCTGGGCCTGGTGATCGCCTGGGGCGCGATCTGGCTTGCGGCGAAACCGCCGGGCGGCATCCGCACCTACGGCTTCAAGCGCGCGCCGATCCTGGCGTCGCTCGCCAATGCCATCATCCTGATTGTCGCCGTCGGCGCCATCAGCTGGGAGGCGATCGGCCGGTTCTTCACGCCCGAACCGATCGAGACCGGCACGGTGATCTGGGTCGCGGCTGCCGGTGTGCTGGTCAATGGCTTCACCGCCTTTCTGTTTGCCTCAGGCAGTAAATCGGACATCAATATTCGCGGCGCCTATCTTCACATGGCGGCCGATGCCGGCGTGACCGTCGGCGTCATCATCGCGGCCATCGTCATCAGCTTCACCGGCTGGGACTGGATCGATCCGGCCGTGAGCCTTCTCATCGGCATCGTCATCCTGATCGGCACCTGGGGCCTGCTGCGCGATTCCACCCGGCTCGCCATGGATGCGGTACCCGCCGGCATCGACATCGACGAGGTGCGCAAGCTTCTCGAAGGGGCCGAGGGCGTCGACGAGGTTCACGACCTCCATATCTGGGCGCTCAGCACCACCGAAACGGCGCTGACGGCGCATATCGTGTGTGCCGAGGGTTATCACCGAACCCTGCTCTCCACGCTCCCCGACGAGTTGCATGAGCATTTCGAGATCGGCCACGCCACGCTGCAGATCGAAACGGCCGAAACGGCCGAAAAATGCAGGCTCCGGCCGTCGGAGATCGTCTGAGCCGCGGGGGCATCGTTGGTGCAGTCGCGTCAGAGACTGGCCTCGGCATCCAGATGGTTACGATTGTCCAGCCGCGGTCAACCACGCTTAGGATCGCTTCCGGACGAAAAACCGGTAACCACTTTTTCTGAATGCTCTCATCTAGCCGTCCCGTCGCCGTGCGGGGTATGGCTGCTCCGACGGTTCGCGGCGGTCGAGTGCGGCCGCCGGTCACCATCCAAATTTTCATGCTTTTTTGCGGCCTGATGCCCGACAATAACCCCGGTCGCCATGGATGCCTCTCGGCGGTTGCCACGACGACCGGGAGGGGAGGGCCTCAGAACGAGGCCTTGGAGAAGATGCGCTCATACATCCGCTCGGCGATGGCCTCGGGATCATGATCCAGCTCGTCGGCAATGGCTTCCCATTCCGCAAGCAGGGCCGTGAAATCGTTAACCAGGGCCTCGGCATTTTCCACGCCGCGGGCATTGGCTGCCTGGATGATCTCCGCGCGCTCGGACTGCTGGAAGTCTGACCAGGCCTGGGCATATTCCTCACCGAGATTTACCAGGATGATGCCTTCTTCCTCCGCCGCTGCCATTCCGCGCGCCTCGTCGACGTAATAGCCGTTGGTCACATCCATGATCGCCTTCGGCATCTCCTTACGGAAGGCTTCGCGCTGGGGTTCGCTCAAGGCTCCCCATGTGTCCTGGTTCATGGCCATCAGCACCACCGCAGAGAAAGCGCCGTGCGAGGTGTCATCCACGATCGAAACCACCACGTCCGAGAGGCTGTAGGCCACCAGCCAGTCCTTGGGGGCGAAGACGCAGTCGACCGTGCCGCGCTGCAGGGCCTGCTGGAAATCCGGTGGCGACAGCGACTGGCGCGACATGCCCATGCGCTGGGCCCAGCGGTTGAACATCGGGTTCCCCTCGGCAGAGCGCTTGCCGCGCAGCGCATCAATCCCGGTGACCTCGAAATTGCACATCAGGTAGTAGGGCGTCGAAGCGTAGGAGCCCATGGGGATGGCGTTCTGGGCCGCGTATTCCGAAAGACAGCCGGGACAGTTCATGAGCAGCGTCTCGGTGGCGGCGGCGGCACCCGACAGGCCGTCATTGACCAGCGCCTGGGTTTCGCCGAGTGTGACATGCGTCTTCAGTTCGGCGGAATTATAGGCCGGCACCAGCACGCCGCCATCGACGATGCCGTCACGGATTGCCGGCAGGGTTGTCGCATTGTTGAACAACTGGCCGCCCATGAAATTCTGAAAGGTGATCGCGTCCTCGGTTCCGGCGAGTTCTTCGGTGATCCGCTCGAACATGGGCACGGTGCCCAGCCGGTTGTTCGGCGCCGCCGGCGGCGTCCAGGACGAATAGGTGAAATCGGTGGCGATGGCGGGGCCTCCTCCGATCATCGCAGCGGCGGCAAGCGCCAGGGTCAGTCTCTTGCTCATGCACGTCTCCTCCTTTTGAAGATTCGACCGTCCTCTCCCTGGACGGCCGCTATGATCCGCCGAACATCACATGATGCCGGGCAGGAACAGGGTGATCTGCGGAAACCCGATCAGCAGCGCGATGATGAAGGCCTCGGCGAGGAGGAACCAAAGCGCGCCGCGGAAGATGTCCTGCAGGCGGTAGTCGGGGGCCAGGATCTTCACAGCATAGACGTTCAGCCCTACAGGCGGCGTGATCAGCCCGATCTCGATGAACTTGACCATCAGGATGCCGAACCAGACCAGGTTCATGCCCGCCGTCTCGAACATCGGCAGCATGACGGGCAAAGTCAGCAGCATCATGCCCAGCGGGTCGAGAAACATGCCCAGGACCAGGTAGATCACCATGGTGACCAGGATCATGGTCACGACATTCACCGAATAGTCAGCCACCAGCCCGGCAAGAAAGGCCGGCACGCCGCTGAACGCCATGAATCGGGTCAAGAGCACCGCGCCGATCGCGACGAAGAATATCGATGCCGTGGCGAGAATGCTTTCCCGCGCCGCCTGGCGGAAGTTGATGAAGCTCATCCGGCGCTGCACAATGGCAATCAACAGCGCGAGAAACGCGCCCAGCGCGCCGGCCTCCGTCGGCGTTGCGATGCCCGAATAAATTCCCCCGATCACCGCAAGGATGAGCAGCGGCAGTGGCCAGATGGTGCGCAACGCGCCAAGTCTTTCCGACCAGGTCGGATGATCGGGAACCGGCGGAGCAAGCGCAGGGTTGAGCCAGCAGCGCAGCACGATCTGGGCAAAGTAGATGATCGCGGTCAACAGCCCCGGAACCACGCCGGCCATGAAGAGCGCGGCGATCGAGACCTCGGCGAAGATGCCGTAGATCACCAGGAAGATCGATGGCGGGATCAGCACGCCAAGCGTGCCGCCGCAGGCGACGATACCGGCCGACAACCCCGGATCATAGCCATATTTGCGCATTTCGGGGATGGTGATCCGGCCAATCGCCATGGTTGTCGCCAGCGATGAGCCCGAGGCCGAAGCAAACCCCGCACAGGCAAAATTGGTGGCCACGGCCAGCCCGCCGGGCAGCCGCGAAAACCAAAGTCGCGCGACCTCGAACAGGCTTGCCGTCATGCCCGAGCGGTGGGCGATCGCGCCCATCAGCAGGAACATCGGTACGGCCGAAAGATCCCAGTTGGCAACGAAATCGTAGGGCAGCACGCGCAGCATCGACAGCGCGATGTCGACATTGGTGACCAGAGCCAGCCCGCTGAAGGCTACGATAATCAGCGCCAGGCCGACCTGGAACCGCAGTCCGATGAGGGTGACGATGGCAAAAAAGCCGGCGAACCCGATGACGAGGTTGGACATTAGGCAGTTTCCCCTGATGCATCGGCTGACTTGGCTGGTCGCTCCTGATTTTCTTCGGACGGCACATTTCTCTCCCAGGCCGAAGGCACGGTCTGACGATCAGTCAGCTTGTCGAGGCCCATGAGGAGCGCCGTCAGCGCCATCAGCCCTGTGCCCAGCGGCGGAAACCAGCGCGTCGGCCATTTCGGCAGGTTCATTGTCGCACCCTGGTGAAATTCGCCGACCTGCGTCATCCGCACCGCCTCGACGCCCAGTTGCCAGCAGAGGGCGGCCATCACCCCGGCGAGGATCAGCAGGACGACGCCGGAGAGCAGGCGCTGCGCCCGTTCGGGCAGCATGTCGGTGAACAGCGTGGCCGCCACATGCGCGTCGGCCCGGGTGACATAGGCCAGCGAGAGGAAGACGACCGAGGCCATGTAGTAAAAGGCGACGATCTCGGGCACTGAGTCCAGGCTGACCCGAAAAAGCCGACGCGATATGACCTCGGCCACCACGTGGAACATCATCAGCGCGATGCCGAGTTCGGCCACGGCCATGGCCCAGTCCGTCGCGCGCGCGGTCAGCCGACCTAGCACTTGTCTCATTCAGGGTCTCCGCAGGTATCGTGCGCCCGTGCCGCGTCGCGCAGGGGCGGCGCGGCCGGAACCGGGCTCGCCGGGCGTTTCGGTGAACGGGCTCAGATGTAGAGCTGCTCGTTGATCGGCAGGTTGTTCTCGCGGCAATAGGTCTCGTAGTGGTTCATGAACCACCAGACATCCGCAGTGAAGGCGAAGGTTGCATCCTCGTCGTAGAAGTCGATCGCCCCCTGCATCCAGCCGAAGATCTTGGTGCCCTCGGGATGTTCGGTCACAAGGGTATGCGCCTCGCCCGGAACTTCCTGGATGAAGCCGCCCGGCGTTGCGAGCCAGTCATATTCGAGGTAACGCACGCTGCCTTCGAGTACGAGCATGATGATCTTGCCGCGGTGGTAGTGAGTGCCGATGACGCCCGGCTTCTTGATCCACAGGATGTTGGAATAGATGTTGTTGCGCACATCGAACGCGAGGTGCCGGATCGCGGCGTTCTCGCCGAAGGGGACCCAGGGGCTCTCCTCGTCATTGTAGCCGACAAAGGTGCCCTCTGTGCCTCTTCGGGCCGACAGATCCTTGTATGGGTCCGGCACGTCGACGATGCGGAAGGCGGTCGACGGCGGCGCGTCGCTTGAAATCTTCTTGTTCAGCATGGCTTTCTCCTCCTATCCCCTCGGGCAGAGGACGAGGCACCATGCGCGACCGGGTCTCCGGCCGGGTCATGCTCGGCTGCCATTGCGTTCCTCCTCCCTCAGAAAACGCTTGGTTGCGATCCGGGCCACAAGGGCCCGGTTACCGAACATTAAGAGAGGGCGAAGCCGTCCGCTTGTACTGGAGCGCATGCAACCGGGACAGAAACGAAAAACGCGGCGGGCGCGTGTCAGTTGTCTGTGCGCCATTCGGTTGGCGAACAGCCGAACCGGCGCCGGAACAGCCGGGTGAAATAGGCGCTGTCGTTAAAGCCGAAGTCGAAGGCAATGTCGGTGATCGCGCGGGAGAGGTCGGCGCGCAGGCAGTCGGCGGCGCGCTGCAGGCGGCGTTGTTGGATATATACTGTGGGCGTGGTGCCGATGGCTGCAAAAAGGCCCTGGATCGTCCGCGGCGATACATCGAACTCAGCCGCCAGCGCCGCCGTGCCCAATTCGGGATCGTCGAGATGGGCGTCGATATAGCTGTCGCAGCGCATGCGCAGCGACAACAGCCCGTCCATCGCCTCCGGCGCGGCTTCGGCCCCGGCAACCGCCAGCGCGCAAAGCGTGGAGAAGGCCGAGGAGATGCCGTGTGCATACGCGCCGTCGCAGGCTGCGCCTTCATCCTCGGGCTGACGCCAGAGCGACAGCAGGAACTCGCGGAACATGCGCCCGCCGGGCGTGCCGCTGGTATAGGTGCGGCAATAGCGGTCCTCCAGCCCCGGAAGATGGGGCGCGATGAGAGCCTGCGGCAACTCGGCCACGATCAGTTCATGGTTCGAACTGAGGTCGAACCGGTAGCCATGCTCGGCGGTCGACAGGACGAAGTCGCCGGCCTTCAGCACCGCCTCGTTCCGGCGGTTCCGGGCCCGCGTCCTGAAGTGCGAACTGCCCTTGATCTGTAGATGCATGAGCAGCACGTCGCCCGTTCCGGCCGGCCGCTGCACGACCGAGGTGTCCGATCTTGGCCGCAGCAGTTTCAGGTCTCCCAATGTAAGCTGCCACATTTCGGCGCGGAATCCGTCGACGGGGCTATCCACCATGGTGCCGTCCAGCGCGGCCGTGCAGACGTCGTTCCAATACGTCAGCCGACGTTGCGGCGCCACCAGTTGCGAATTGAAACGTGCGATCCTCGGCATGATGTCACAAGGCCCTCCCCAGCCTAGCGTGAGCATGACGCATACCTTAGCACGAGATTCGTTTCCCGAGACAACCAGAATCTGGGGCCCGGCGCGAATTGCCCGATTGCAGACCAAGCGTATGAAATAGAGAAAAAACTTTGAACCTGCACAGCAAAGCCAAGGGCATGCGGCCGCCGTCCGCCCTCGCGCTCGCCTTCATTTCGGCTACCAGTAGGCGTGACCTGATGGTGTTAACGTCCTGCCTGTCTTGAACAGTTTTTGTAGAAAACCGCCCTACGGTTCGAGTTCGCTGTCCCAGTAGAGATAGTCGAGCCAGCTCTCGTGCAGATAGTTCGGCGGGAACAGGCGGCCGTTGTTGTGCAGGTCCTGGACCGTTGGCTGTAAAGGCTTCTGGTGGGGGATCATGCCGGCCTGCTTGGGCAGGCGAGAGCCCTTCTTCAGATTGCAGGGCGAACAGGCGGCGACCACGTTTTCCCAGGTGGTCTGTCCGCCGCGGCAGCGCGGGATCACATGATCGAAGGTCAGTTCGTCGCGGGTGCCGCAATACTGGCACTGAAACCGGTCGCGCAGGAACACGTTGAAGCGGGTAAAGGCCGGGTTGCGTGAAGGTTTGATATAGGTCTTCAGGCAGACAACGCTCGGCAGCCGCATGGAAAAGCTGGGCGAAGACACAGCCTGATCATATTCGGCAATGATGTTCACGCGGTCAAGAAAGACGGCCTTGATCGCGTCCTGCCAGGACCACAGCGACAAGGGGTAATAGCTCAGGGGCCTGTAGTCGGCGTTCAGAACAAGCGCCGGCAAGGCCTGAGGCGAGACTGCAATCGTCAAGTTGCTCTCCTGATCGATTCGGCATCTTTCTCCTGTATATTAGGCTTGTTGTTACAGCATTGTGAAGCCTGATAAATCGAGGGCTCGAATGCAGTGGGTAAATGACAGGCAATTCTTTATCCCACCGGAAGAACGTCTTTTTTCATGACACGCGCGTAATAGGCCCAGAGGATGCGGGCCGCCACGGCGCGGCAGGGTCGCCAGTCCTCGGCAAGCGTCCTCAGCGCATCGATGTCGGGCCGGCGGCCAAGCGAGAAGGCCTGCGCGGCAGCGGCGCGCAGCGCCAGATCGCCGGCCGGAAAGATGTCGATGTGACCGGCAGAGAACATCAGATAGACCTCCGCCGTCCACGGCCCGATTCCGCGATGAACCGTGAGCGCGGCAATCGCCTCCCCGCTCGGCATTTCGGCGACGCGCGCAAGGTCGAGACGGCCGTCAAGGATGGCCAGCGCAATCGCCTCGAGGCTTGCCTGCTTGGCGCGGGTGAGGCCGAGACCCGCGCGGGTTTCAGGTGAGAGCGCCAGAAAGGCTTCCGGCGTCAGCGGATCACAGGCCGCCTTGATGCGGGCGAAGATGGAGGCCGCCGCCTGTTTGGAAATCAGCTGGCCGGTGATCACCTCCGCAAGCCCCTCGAAACCGCCGGGCCGCAGCCTGAGCGGGATTTCGCCGCTTTGCGCCGCAATGCTTGCCATTGCCGGCGCGCTTTCGCATAACCGGACCACGGCGCGATCAAGATCGGCTCTGTTGCTGATGCGCTGCATCGGTCTTGTCCCTCCCGGCGAACAGTGTAAGCGGATGCCTCATCGCATGAACCAGAACCACGATCGACCCGTTTTCCGCTTCGCGCCGAGCCCGAACGGCCGCCTGCACCTGGGCCACGCGCTTTCCGCTCTCGAGAACGAGCGGCGCGCGAAAGCGGCAGGCGGCAGGCTTCTGCTGAGGATCGAGGATATCGACCGCGCCCGCTGCACGCCGGACCTCGAAAGGGGCGTGATCGAGGACCTTCGCTGGCTCGGCATCGGCTTTGACGGGCCTGTCTTCCGTCAGTCCGAGCATTTCGCCGATTATCAGAACATGCTGCAAGTGCTGATGGACCGCAACCTCGCCTATCCGGCCTTCATGACCCGCGGCGAGGTGAAACGGCTGGTGGGCGAGAGCGAGGCTTCCGGAACGGTCTGGCCGCGCGATCCCGATGGCGCGCCGCTTTATCCCGACCGCGATCGCGGGCGTTCCTTGCAAGAGCGGCAGGAGCGCCTGGCCTCGGGCATGCGCCATGCGTTCCGGCTCGACATGGAAGCCGCCGTCAACGCGCTCGAAGCGCCGCTTTTCTGGATGGAGGAAACGGCGGACGGCATTGTCGAAGTTCCGGCCGAACCTTCTGCCTGGGGCGATATCGTGCTGTCGCGCTCGGATGCGCCGTCGAGCTATCACCTTTCCGTCGTCACCGATGATGCCGCACAGGGCGTCACGCATGTGGTTCGCGGCATGGACCTCTATCACGCCACCGCCGTCCACCGGTTGCTGCAGGCGCTTCTCGGCCTGCCTGCCCCGATCTACCACCATCACCGGCTGATGCTCGATGAGGACGGGCGCAAGCTTTCGAAATCGAACGGCGACACCGCGCTTTGCGAACTGCGCGCAAACGGCGTCTCACCCGCTGATATCCGGGTCATGTGCGGTTTCTGAGTGCTTTGCCTTGCGGGCGTGATGGCGGCTCCAGGGCGCATGCTTGATGACCTTGTATTTCAAGAGCGCCGCATTCACCTCCGCGCCCAGAAGCAGGATCACGCCGATCGAATAGAGGAAAACCAGCAGGATCATCGGCGTCGCGAGGCCAGCATAGGTGGCGCTGTACTGAGCGAAGGTGCCGAGATAATAGGCGAAGCCGGACGCGAAGACCGACCAGACGACCAGCGTCAGGATGACGCCCGGGAGCACATCGACAAGCCGCCGGCGCCCCGCCGCCAGGAAGAGATGCGCGATCACCAGGCCGAACATCAAGAGCAGGAATGTGCCGAGAAGACGGGCGTTGGAAAGAAGGTTGAGCGCGTCCTCGAGCCAGGGGAACCAGCGCTCGGCGAAATGCAGCGCGATCGGCACCACCACGAACATGATGCTCAAGAAGGCGAAGATGATCGACGCCAGAAACACGAAGCCGAGGCTCCGGATGCGAAGCCACCACCAACTGCGCGTCTCCTCCACGCGATAGGCGCGGTTGAGCGACAGGCGGACCGCCTCGACGCCGTTCGAGGCAAAATAGGCCGCCGCAAGGACCGAGACCGTCAGAAGCCCGCCGCGCGGCACGGTCAGCACCTCGCGGATCTGGTTTGACACCGGCTCTGCGATCGCCTCCGGCCAGGCGCCGACAATGAAATTGATCGCCACATTGGCGAATTCGTCCGCCCCGAGAAAACCGGCAAGCGTTGTTCCGAAAATCAGGAAGGGGAACAGCGCCAGCAGCGTTGACAGCGCCACATGGCTTGCCATCGCCCACCCGTCATCCTCGCTGAAGTGGTAGAGCGCATCATAGGCAACCTTCCACGTCATCCGGATCGCTGTCTTCATTCTGGCTCCCAATGGCGGTTCATCTGCATTTGTGGCGCTCTTGGCTTCCTTATATAGGATGATCAACGGCTTCATGTACCGGAGAGTGTCAATTGGCTGAAAAATCCACGATAATCGTCACCGGCTGCTCCAGCGGCATCGGCGCCTATTGCGCCCGCGCACTGGCGAAAGACGGCTGGCGCGTCTTCGCCACCGCACGACGCGCAGAGGATCTGGCGGCGCTTGAGGCCGATGGTCTGGAGGCGCTCTATCTCGATTACACAGACGAAGCCTCGATTGCCGCCCTTGTCGAAACCGTGCTGGAACGCACCGGCGGCAGGCTCGACGCGCTGTTCAACAACGGGGCCTACGGCCAGACCGGCGCGGTGGAGGATGTAGCGACCGATGTGCTGCGCGCCCAGTTCGAGGCAAATGTCTTCGGCTGGCACGAGCTTACGCGCCGGATCGTGCCGGTGATGCGCAGGCAAGGACATGGCCGCATCGTGCAATGCTCCTCCATCCTCGGCCTCCTGCCCTATCGTTATCGCGGACCCTATTCCGCCTCCAAATACGCGCTCGAAGCCCTCTCGCTCACCTTGCGCATGGAGCTTGAGGGCAGCGGCATCTTCGTCAGCCTGATCGAGCCGGGGCCGATCGCCTCGCAATTCACCGCCAACGCGCTGAAGCACATCAGGGCCAGCATCGACATCGAGGGCTCGGTCCATACCGAGGACTATCGCAAGCAGCTGGCCCGGCTCGACGGTTCCGGCCCGCCCAACCGGCACAAGCTGGAACCGGACGCGGTGCATGCCGTTTTGAAGAAGGCGCTGACGGCGAGACGGCCGAAGCCGCATTATCTTGTGACCACGCCGGCCAAACAGGGCGCGTTCCTGAAACGGGTCATGCCGGCCGACTGGTTCTATCGCCTGATGGGCCGCATGAGTTGAGAGAGGCCGACGCAATGGACGCCATTTCCGTCATACGGGCCGACATCACGGCGCTTGAGGTCGACGCCATCGTCAATGCCGCCAACAGCACGCTTCTGGGCGGCGGCGGGGTTGATGGCGCCATTCACCGCGCGGCCGGCCCCGGTCTTCTCGCCGAATGCCGCAGCCTTGGCGGCTGTCCGACGGGCGAGGCGCGCATCACTGGCGGCCACGACCTGCCCGCCCGCCATGTCATCCACACGGTCGGCCCCGTCTGGCGCGGCGGAACGAACGGTGAGGCCGCATTGCTTGAAAGCTGCTACCGAAACGCGCTGCGGCTTGCCGCCGAGAACGCCTGTCGTACGATCGCAATTCCGGCGATCTCGACCGGCATTTACGGCTTTCCGGCAGATAGAGCGGCCACGATCGCCGCGAGCACGATCGCCGAAATGGTCGCCGAACATGCCGTCATCGAGGTGGTTTATCTGGTCGCTTTCGATCAGGGCACCGAAGCTCATCTGAAGAAGGCCGTTGCCGGCCTTTGAACCGTTTGAACGCAGTTTGCCGATTGTCAGGCCCTTGCATGCACGGTGAATTTGTCGTCTGATGCGCCCTCCCCGCCAGGCAGGGAACAATGGAGGAGAACCATGTCCAGCTTTTTCATATTCGTGACAATCATTGTGATGATGCTGGTCGTGTTCTTCCTCGTGCGCGGCCTCATCAACATGATGAAGGGCGGAAGCGGCGAGTTTTCCAACAAGATGATGCAGGGCCGCATCGCCTTCCAGGCGATCGCCATCGTCCTCATCATGTTCACCCTCTGGCTCATCCAGTCCGGACACTGATTTTCAAGACATGGTCAAACTCAACAAGATCTATACCCGTACCGGCGACGGCGGCACGACGGGGCTTGCAAGCGGTCCGCGCCGCAGGAAGTCGGACACGCGGCTTGCCGCCATCGGCGATGTGGACGAAACCAATGCGGCACTCGGCCTTGTGCGGCTCGATGCGGAAGACGGTAGCCCGCTGGCCGAGGCGCTGAAGCGGATCCAGAACGACCTCTTCGATCTCGGCGCCGATCTGGCCACCCCCGAGACCGGCGAAACGCTTCCCTACGAACCGCTCAGGATCGTCGAGGCTCAGGTGGCCTGGCTCGAAGGCGAGATTGACCGGCTGAACGCGCACCTTGCGCCGCTCACCTCATTCGTGCTGCCAGGCGGCAGCCGGCTTGCAAGCGGCCTGCATATGGCCCGCACCATCTGCCGCAGGGCCGAACGCGCCATGGTCGCGCTGGGCGAGCGGGAGGCGGTTGGCGCCCCTGCCCTTTCCTATATCAACCGGCTGTCCGATTACCTCTTCGTTGCCGCCCGCCATGCCAATGACGACGGCGGCGCGGACATCTTGTGGGAGCCCGGGAAAAACCGCTGAATTGCTGAAAAATGCCCGGGATTGGGCAATGATTCTTTGTCAAAGCAGGCAAATGAAATTATTCATGTCGCCCATTGGCAAGCGAGCGCGGTCGAAAGTCCGCAATCTCACCCCACGCCGGAAAGCTGTTTCCGGCTCTTGAAGTCTCGATTGAGGCCATCTGGCCCTGATCCAGGAGGAAGAAGATGAAGGTTCTGGTCCCGGTAAAGCGGGTTGTCGACTACAACGTCAAGATACGCGTGAAGCCCGACGGCTCCGGCGTTGAACTCGCCAATGTGAAGATGTCGATGAACCCGTTCGACGAGATCGCGGTGGAAGAGGCGCTCCGCCTGAAGGAAGCCGGCGTCGCCACGGAAGTGGTTGCCGTCTCCATCGGCCCCGCAAAGGCCGAGGAAACCATCCGCACGGCGCTTGCCATGGGCGCGGATCGCGGCATCCTGATTGCCACCGACGAGACCGTCGAGCCGCTTGCCGTCGCCAAGCTCCTGAAACAGGTGACCGAGGCGGAAGAGCCCGGCCTCGTCATTCTCGGCAAACAGGCGATCGACGACGACAGCAACCAGACCGGTCAGATGCTCTCCGCCCTTCTCGGCTGGAGCCAGGCAACCTACGCCTCCAAGCTCGAAGTCGGCGACAGCGAAGCGACCGTGACCCGCGAGATCGACGGCGGCCTGCAGACCATCACCGTCAAGCTGCCGGCGATCGTCACCACAGATCTGCGCCTCAACGAGCCGCGCTATGCCTCGCTGCCGAACATCATGAAGGCCAAGAAGAAGCCGGTCGACAAGAAGACGCCGGCGGATTTCGGCGTCGACATCGCCCGTCGCCTGGAAGTGCTGAAGACCGAGGAGCCGGAAGCCCGCAAGGCCGGCATCAAGGTGGCGAATGCCGCCGAACTGGTCGACAAGCTGAAGAACGAAGCCGGCGTGCTGTAAGGAGAAACGACCATGACCATTCTTCTCATTGCAGAACATGACGGCGCAACCGTCTCCGAACAGACCGCTAAGGCCGCAACGGCCGCAGCCGCGATCGGCGGCGACATCCATGTGCTGGTCGCCGGCAAGGGCTGCGCTTCAGCCGCCGAAGCGGCCGGGAAGATCGACGGCGTTTCCAAGGTGCTGCTGGCGGAAAGCGATGCGCTGGCAGAGAGCCTGGCCGAACCGCTTTCCGCCACCATCCTGTCGCTTGCCGATGGCTATGACGTGATCATGGCGGCCGCCACTTCCACCGGCAAGAACGTGCTGCCGCGCGTCGCCGCCCTTTTGGACGTGATGCAGGTTTCCGAGATCATCGAAGTGGTTGCGCCGGACACGTTCAAGCGCCCGACCTATGCCGGCAACGCGATCGAAACCGTGAAATCGCTCGACGCCAAGAAGGTGATCTCCGTGCGCACCGCCGGCTTTGCCGCTGCCGGGCTCAACGGCTCGGCGCCGGTGGAGACCGTCGGCGCGGCGGAAGACCCTGGCCTCTCCTCGTTCGTGAAGAACGAGATCGCCAAATCCGAGCGTCCGGAGCTTACCTCGGCGAAGATCATCATTTCCGGCGGCCGTGCGCTCGGCTCGTCGGAGAAATTCCAGGAGGTGATCCTGCCCGTCGCCGACAAGCTGGGCGCCGCCGTCGGCGCCTCGCGCGCAGCGGTTGACGCCGGCTACGCGCCGAACGACTGGCAGGTGGGCCAGACCGGCAAGGTCGTCGCGCCCGAGCTTTACATCGCCTGCGGCATTTCCGGCGCCATCCAGCACCTGGCGGGCATGAAGGATTCCAAGGTGATCGTCGCCATCAACAAGGACGAGGAAGCGCCGATCTTCCAGGTGGCCGATTACGGCCTTGTCGGCGACCTGTTCGAGATCCTGCCCGAGCTCGAAAAGGCGCTCTGATCTGTTTCGCGCCGGTCTTATCAGAAGGCCGGCGCGACAAAGGAAAACTCATGCCCCAGACCCGACTGAGCGTTCAGACCCGCGGACAGGGCCTTTATGAATTCACCGACGAGGCCTGCCGCTTCGTGCGCGCCAATACCGCCGATGACGGCCTGCTGACCGTCTTCGTGCGCCACACCTCCTGCTCGCTGCTGATCCAGGAAAACGCCGATCCCGACGTCAAGCGCGACCTTTCGGCCTATTTCGCAAGGCTCGTGCCGCGCACGGATGACCCGGCAATGGACTATCTCGTCCACCGGCTGGAAGGGCCGGACGACATGCCGGCCCACATCAAGACGGCGCTGACGCAGGTTTCGCTTTCAATCCCCGTTGCAGGCGGGAGCCCGGTGCTCGGCACATGGCAAGGCATTTACCTGTTCGAGCACCGCGATCGTCCGCACCGCCGCGAAATCGTGCTGCACCTGTCGCCGTGAGGGCTATTCCTGCTCGATCGCCAGCGTCATGTTGACGGTAATCGTGTAAGTGTTCTCGCCGGCGGCGATCGGCGGCGCGCCCTCGGCCTTGGCCATCATCATGTCTGAGCGGGCAAACATGACCGGGGACGGCATGGAGCTTTGTTCGGAGATGGAAAGCACGTCGCCGAGCGAGACGCCCGCGGCTTCTGCAAGGGTCTCCGCCTTGGCGAGCGCATTTGCCACCGCCTCGCGCCGCGCCTCGTCCTCGGCGGCGGACGGATCGCTGTTGGAAAGGGAGATGCCACCGCCGGAATTGACTCCGAGCGCGACCGCCCGATCAAGCACGGCGCCGAGCTTGGCGAGATCGCGCACCTTCACGCTCAGCGCGTTTCGGACCTCGTAGCCGGCGATCTCGCTCTGCATCGAGCCGTCGGAGGCCTTGACCTGCTGATATCGCGGATTGACCGAGAAATTGGCGGTCTGGATGTCCTTTTCGGCGATCCCGTCTTCCTTCAGCGCGGCAATCACCTTCTGCATCGCGCTGGCATTCTCGGTCATGGCGGTGGCCGTGTCATCGGCCTGGCTGACGACCGCAAGCGAGACGGTCGCCATGTCGGGCACAAGCGTCGCGTCACCCTCTGCCGAGATCGAGATGGTGCCCGGATTTTCCGAGGACTGGGCAAGCGCAGTGCCGCCTGCAAACGGAAGCGCGATCAAGAGCCCGGCTGTGGCGATGCGAACCGGAAGATTGGCCATGGGAAGTCCCTCCTTGATTATGTCCTGTCCAAGTCTTGTCCGGCAATTGTGAAGCCAATGCGGCAACGCGACCTCTTTCAGGCGGCATGCCCGAAGTCGCAGACCCGGCGATTGACTTGTCTTGACCCGCGACGTCCCTCCGTAGTCCGGAACTCTCACGGCGAGCTGGCTGTCCATACGGCCTTCCCGCAGGTCGCGGAACGGCCTTGCAGCCCGGCACTCAAAGCCTCCAGCCGCCTGCCGCAAGATATCGCCCGGATGTTTCCTCAGCGAACCTGCGGCGAGACTTGCCGTGCTTTTGAATTTGGGGTAGTCGGAATGACCGCGCCAGGAGCCATTGCCAGCGCGGCGCCGGCACAATACCCTGTTGGAAGCAGCCGGTCGGGCCTGTAGCTCAATGGTTAGAGCCGGCGGCTCATAACCGCTTGGTTGGGGGTTCGAGTCCCTCCAGGCCCACCAAAAATTCGAGTTTCGTTGTTGTTGTCGTCCGACACGGAAACGCCGACTTTGCGACAAAAGTCGGTCTTTCGATTCGCCGCTTGCGGCGATGCCTTGGAGGCCTCGTCGCCTTCCAAATCGGGCGCCTGCTGATTTCGCCCCTTACCCATGAATTGAAAAATAGATGCCGCGTAACGCCGCCCAGCCGGCGCTAAGCTTCCCGCGCCAACAGTCCGGCTTTGTCTGTGTCAATCAGACCCCGCAGCAAAACATTCGCTTCCGCACCAGCACTGACGTTTTCCGGATACCCGAAAGAAACGTTCACAATCGGCGTCCTTCCGACTTCTCCGTTCAGGTGGCGGTGCGTATGCCCAAACAGCCACAAGTCGGGGCTATGCTGCAAAATCCACCCATCCAGATCGGAAGCGAAACAAGGCGTCAAATCATCGACAGGTCCCACCACACATGGACTGGGCGCATGATGGCTGACGATGACCGTGCGGCCGTCAAAAGGCTCCCGGACTTTTCGCGTCAACCATTCGAGATGCTCCGCATGAACTCCGATCGTATCATCCGGGCGCACCATTCTCCCGTTGATCCGGATCCGATCATAATCGGTCATGCGATAGCTCGCCTGCCTGATTGCGGCTTCCCGATCTCCACTCAAACAGAAATCAGTCCAAAGCGTGCAACCAAGGAAACGAACCCCACCGAGCTCCAGCGCCTCCTTCTGGATAAAGCGCATGCCGGCATCTTTCACAAATGACTTCAGCCGCTCATCGCCATCCAGCTGCCACTGATAATAGTCGTGGTTACCCGGCAGGATAAATACCTTTGCCGGATCAATCAGGCGTGCCAGCTGCTCCAGGCCCCTTGGCCAGTTCTGCAATGGATTGTTCGCGAGATCCCCCGCCAGCACAAGAGCATCAAGCCCATCGAAAATGGACCTGAACGTCGCAAAAGGATCGCGATAGCTTCGCCACCAGAAGTCCAGGTGCCAATCGGCTGTGACGAGTATTCGCATCATGAGCGCTCTGGTTCGGTATTGCCATTTCGTGTGGTTGTTGCTGCCTGATTAGCATTCGGACGATTGGATCGCTATCGCGTAACACACAAACCGGCCAGTCTGGAAAGCGCCTCCGTCGCAGACCTTCAAACCGACTTTTCATTGAACTGAAAGCAAGCGTTAATCGAGCAAGGCAAACAGGTGAAAGCCCTCTTGTGCTCACACTGCAAACGTTTCCAAACGCAAGACTAAAATTGACATTGGTTCGCCATATGTCACGAGCCAATGCCCAAAGGCCTCTAGCTTCCCAACCATGTGCCCACGAGACCACCCAGGAACGCAAGCAAGGCGGTAGCTAGCGGTATCCACCACATCCTAGCCTTATTCTGCTCAAGTGCTCGCTCGTGCAGGCTGATCGCCACTCCAATTAGAGCTGTAATCTCAGCAGCAGCCAATGGCCTCCTACTGATCCTACTCTCATTCGTTCCATCGATTTCGTGGTCGGGTATGTGCTCACGCTCTTCATCGACATTAAAATTTCTAGGATGCTGACGCCGCCAAACAAGGGAAGCCTTCCTCTCGTCGGAATTGACACGGAAAAATTCCGGATGTTCACGAAAAACTGCTTCCCAATAATCTGCGCTTTTCACCGGCCCACTTATGCGATTTGCCCATCCCGCAAAATCCAACTTGTAGAATTTGTAGGTTCCTAAAGTTGTGATCGCAGCGATTACATCCGGTAGACGATCGCTTCGTAGATAAGGATTCTGTGACAACGCCTTCCCCCATGATACCCATTCTTGCGATGATACGGAAACGGTACCCATGCCTGAACCATCTGGGCCGTAGCTTGATCCTAGCGCCAGCTACCAACGAAGGCAAAAGCCAACCAGTAAATTGGCGGGTGCCGATGTCCGCAATTCAGAGACGACCGTTGCGAGCCGGGCCCGAGGGGATCTCCGATCGCCTGGGAATGCGGATATTAGCCGGAAATTCAGGCCAGCGAGTTCATCATAACGAATGGATTCCAGATCTTCGGATCATCAAATACTTGCGCCTCAGAGAGGAAAACTCAAAAATCGAGGTTACTTCTTCTGAGATACCAAGAAGGCATAACTTAGAAAATAATCGAAATAATTCGATGATTACGCTATCGCTTAGTTCAACCACAGGAATGATTTGAAGACGACCGACGCGATGAGCCCGTCCCCAAAGGAAAGCACAAGTTCGGAACAGACAGGCTCCAGTCCCGTCGGACGCGGTGGTGCCGGCACCTATATTGAGGGCGAACTTGGAGCCTACTATCTCCTGCAGATGTTGGCGGGCAGCGTAGCGCGCGGCCTCCCCGATGCCAGGATCGAGCGGGTTCAACTTCAAGGAGAGAACGAAGGCTATGCCCTCGATGACCTGATCGTCCACGGCGTATCGGACAAGGGCACCGCGATCCTCGAGATCCAGTCGAAACGCACGATCCGCTTTTCACCCAAAGACCTTATCTTCAAAAGCGTCTGTGAACAGATCGTGCGCAGTAATCCAGCTGAGAAACCGACGGACCGCCACCTGCTTGCGGTTGCGACCCAGAGGACGAGCTATTCGATTTCCGGCCCTTATCAAGACGTGCTCGAATGGGCGCGCAGAGCTCAGAGCGGCAGTCAGTTTTTCGCACGGCTCGCCCTAAAGGGCGTCGCCAGTGAAGAGATGCGTAGTTTTGCAGAGTCGTTCCGGAATAATCTTGTGGCTCAAGGGGTGGTAGACGAGGACGAAGTCGTCTGGGCCGTTCTCCGGCGCTTCATGATCCTCGAGTTTGATTTCGAGTCTGCTGCACCCGAGGCAAAGGCCCATGCATTGACATTGTCCGGTCAGGTACTCGCACCCGAGGATGCGAAGCGCGCTGGAGCGCTCTGGAGCAATCTCATTGAGATTGTCATTGAGACTGGTAAAGCTCGCGGCTCAATCTCGCGTCAATCTCTCATGGAAAGGCTGACGAAGCGCGGTTTTTGTCTCGCAGGCGAACAGAATTTCGCGCTCGCGCGAGCCAAATTGGCGGAAATGTCGCGCCACGCACTTATGGAGATCGGGACCACAGTAGCAGGCGTAAATCTTCCCCGACTCGGCGCGCTGGCCGATCTTGAGAAAGCCCGAGAAAAGCATCGCTTCATAGAGATCACCGGCAAGCCGGGCGTGGGCAAGTCTTGGGTCTTGAGACATCTCGCGGAGCGGACAGGACGCGAGGGGCAAGTCATCGTCCTTGATCCTGCAGGAACGCCGGACGGAGGTTGGTCGGCGCTCGCGCAACGTCTCGACCTTCCTGGGACCGCCCAGAATTTTCTGCGGGACCTTGCTGCCAGCGGCGGAGGCGTATTGTTCATCGACGGAATCGAGATGTTCACGTCTGACGAGCGCCGCCGAACAGTGAACGACCTGCTTCGCGAAATTGCTTCAGTCCCAGGCTTCTCTGTGGTCGTGTCGAAACGGCCGGAAGTTGGTGCTGAAGATACCAGTTGGGTCGCCGAGGATGCGCTCGCGGCGCTCGGTGAACCCCATCAAGTGGTTGTGGGCGAACTTAATCAAGACGAAGTCGAAACTCTAAGTGATGCTGCCCCAGAATTGCGCACTCTGCTCTCAAATGACCACCCAGCCGCGAGCATTGCGCGCAATCTCTATCGGTTGTCGCAGTTGCTCAAGGTTCGGAGCTCGGCGGACATCCGCACAGAGGCCGCACTCGCAGACCGTTGGTGGAAAAGTGCAGATGGCGCCAAGGCACATGATATCCGCCCTGCACAACGGCTCTTGGCCGAGCTCGCAGAAGCGGCTCTGGCGGGGCAGGACTTGATCGAGGCGTCGACGGATACGCCGGCACGAACCCATTTGTTGCGTAGCTTGACCCTGTCCGAACCCAAGCGCGACCGTCTCGGCTTCCACCATGACGTGCTGCGCGACTGGGCGATCGGCGTTCGCCTCAATGAAGATATCACATTGCTTAACAGCGTCGATCTTTCCGTGCCGCCATCGCCGCGGGTGGCGCGTGGCATCGAGTTTGCCGGGCGCTTCGCGCTCGAACTGGGACAGGATGGCTCGAGTTGGACGGCCCTCCTTGGTGCGCTCTCGCAACCAGGCGCCCATGATGCTTGGCGCCGCCAAGCGCTCATGGCGATCGTACGATCCGAGCTGACATCGCAGCTTCTCAACCGCTGCCGCGCTGCTTTGCTTGCCGATGGAGGCGAGCTCCTCGTCGAGATCTGTACCGCTATCGTCGCAACTGAAACGATGTCCGCAGCGTCCGCCTTCAAGGAAGTCACCGCAAAGGGCGTTGAGCTTCCATTCGAGGCACCGAGCTCTCTTCGCATCGCTATGACCTTATCGGCACCCACGGTTCTCACGTGGTGCGCTGTGAATGCCAGCGAAATTCCAGTGCACGCGATCGCTGCCATCGTGAAGCTCGCTGAAGTCCAATTCCTCACGATCATGAGCGTACGCGAACTCGGACGGGCAACGGCGAAGATGCTCTTCGGCTGGCTGATGCAGCTCGACTTGCGTGACACCAACATCACGATCCCGGGTGCCGCAGATGCGCCGCTGCTAGAACGCCATTCGCGCACGACGATGATCGAAGATCTTCGAACCATGGCGCTTCTTATGGCGCCACACGCGCCGGAAGACACGAAGGCCTATTTGACCGCGATCGCGAAAGAGAACGATCACTACAAGGTCAAGGCAATGCGGCCGTTCAGCAAGGCCTTGGCCAGCGTCGCGCCGAACGAGCTTGCGGCGCTAATCACGTCCAGTCTTATTGGACAGCCACGTCGAGGCCGATCACGAGGGGATTCCCTGAACGGCGCGTTCGGCTTTGCGGATACCGACTACATGCCGGTGTCACCAGCGCAGCCTCCTTTTCTCGACTTGCTCGATGCAGACCCTGAGATCGGACTCGGCCTAATCCGAACACTGGTTGACGCGGCGGTCGCGCACCGCGCGGATGGCGTGAAGGTGGGAACGGACGGCTTTACGATCGTCTTTGACGGGAAGCCGCGCTTCTTTCCATGGGTACAGACCTATTACTGGTCACGCTCCAGCCAAGCGCAGGGATACGCTGCGTCGTCTGGCCTAATGGCGCTCGAAGCCTGGTCACAAGAGCGCCTAGACAGGGGCGAAGATGTTGACGCGGTTGTCAGGGACATCATTGGATCGGAAGGTAGCTGCGCCGCATATCTGCTGATCGCGCTCGACGTGCTTCTATCTCACTGGCCGGTGACGCGCGATGCGCTCGTGCCGTTTGTGGCTAACCCCGACCTGCTTGCCAATGATCGCAACCGCTTGGCCCTGGAGAGGCTTGGAGCGGCGATGATGTTGCAGGAGGAGCCCAAAGGCCGCGTCTTGCTTGCCGATCTCGCGAAGCGCCGATCACGCTTCATAGCGCTTGAGCAACTCATCCCCTATTACCTCAGCGAGGACGAGCCCGGGCAAAGGGTGCTCTCCTTATTGGCTGAGGCAGTCAATGAGATCGGCGCATATGGCGACGACGCGGACTTCGGGGATCCAGCCTTCATAGGATCCTATGCACTCAACATGCTCGACCAAGCGAACTGGGTCGAGGTAGAAGGAGGCCTCGCTTACAGGTCGCCACGGGCTGAGGCCGAACATCTCGAGCGGCTCGATGCCCGCCGACAGGCGCATGAGCGTTCCAGCACGATTGAGGCGAGAATTCAGTTGGCTATCAGCGATCCAACGAAGGGTTCGCCGGAGCTGGCACGGGAGGCCTTCGAATACGCTGCCGGCGATCTGCCTGACTACAGCGATACAGATTATCTCAAGTCACGATCGACGCGGTTGATTTCGACGGCCATGCTTGTTGCGCGGGACGGTGATGATATACTTCTGGACGAGCACAAGGACTGGGTCCGAACTGTGATCGCTACCAGCCTGGCGGAAGAGGTTGACCGCTACGGCTCGAACAAACAGCTGGACTACAATCGCCCGGCGCAGGGCATATGCACCCTGATCCATTTTTGGCATCGGAGACGGCGGGTCGAGGACCGCGACCAGCTACTGAGGATTGTTGCTCGACAAAACCAGGCCGCCGTAGTTGCGATGACGTCAGCACATAAAAGCATCAGTGACGCCGATCCGCGCCTGATAAAAGCTGCAGTCCGTATAGCTTTCACCTGCTGCCGTTGGCGTTGGAATCCCCATGACGAGGCCGCCTCTACTCGAGAGGCTTACGAGAAGGAGAAAGCGGGGATGGACGCTGACGCGGTTGCAGCCGAGATCGCTTGGCTCGATGGCGGACCTGAGCCGACTTGGCCAGAACTTCCGGAAGAGACACCATCATTTTCTCGTCGGCCACGTGCGATTATCTCACCGAACGGTGAACAAATTGACCTCAAACGTGACGATGTCTCCCTGAGGCGTAGCTCCAGGGAGGCGGTCGTTCACGCCAACGACCAAGAGCTTTCACGGTGGTTGAGTCTGCTCAATGTTGAAGGATGCGCTCGGCCGGGCTGGTACCTTGAGATCATTGAATCTTATGCGCCTTGGTCAGCACGAATGAATGGTCACGGCTATTCCGCTGATGCTGAACTCAGTCAGACGCCAAGCGATTGGAACAATCAGTTCTACGCCCTGGTATCATCTGCCTTGATGGACGCCGCGGAGGATCAGTTCTGGTCGTTTCTTACGCCGATAACTGAGCTACCTGATAGGTCATTTTGCGATGTCGCTGAAACGGTCATACATGCCGCTGATGTTCACTATTTCAATGAGCCGCATCGGCCGTCAGCTCGGGCGTCCGCTTTGCGGCAGAAGATGGTTGCGCGGGCGATTGAGCTGAATCGATGGTCTTGGGATCGTCGCCGGTTAGAACTCGGGATCGACTTACAAACCGGTCCAATGATCAGTACGTTGCTGATGAACCTCCACAACCCATTTTCTGGAGCAAAATCTTATCTCGTTCCGGCTGTCTTCGACCGGGTTGATCCGCTTCTTGAAACGCTACGCCCGATGATTTCAGGCGGTCCTACGGCCTTCATCGCACTCTGCACGATGAACACCCTGAACGTTGCTCCGACAGCACGACATCTCGATTTCCTCTTGAACGCGGTCGAAACTTGGCTCGATGTAACGAACGGCGACCGCTCGATGTGGCATGAGCTCGGTATCGGTCGAAAAGTCGCTGAATGGTTGAAGGCGGCGGCGGTCGATGATCCCTCTCTCTATGGTCAGTCTCACCTGTCACGCAGCCGCATCGATGCCATCCTAGGGTGTCTCGTCAGCTTGGGCGTATCAGAGGCCCACGAGCTGGAAGTTAGGATCCAAACGGAAGCGAACAGTCAAACCCCACGTCGATAGGCTCGTAGTCTGGACACTACGATGGTGGTGGACCAGCCCCACGAGGGGGGCTATTGACCTGCCCCTAACCGCTACCCAAGCTCGTCCTCTCCGTCACGGTACTTCGACGACGAAGCCTTCGGGCGGTTTGTAGAGCAATGAACGCTTGATTCGTGCTTCGTCGATGCTGGTTCGCGCGACGATCTCGTCCTTGAACGTGCAAAATTTATTGTAGGACATACGCGGGTCGATCATGAACTGGTCAAACGCGGCATGCGGGTCGAGTGCGTATTTGTAGACGCCGCCGTCGTGCTTTTTGTTTTGTTCTTCGAAATAGATCAGCCGGACTTCGGCCTCGTGTTCGAAGGGATCCCGTTTTTTAAGCAGGGACCTGGCAACGGCTTCGGCGGTCAGACCGTCCTTGAAGACCGTACGCGCGAATTTCTGGAGCTTGAAATCAGGCGGATAGTCGACCTTGCCGATGAAGCAGCTATCGTTGGTCACACCCTTGTTGGCAGCGCAAAGGCTGTCGATCAGTCTGCCAACCGTTGTTCTGACTCGGACGGCATCCGTTCTCGGCGAGTAGATGCGCCACATCGCATCCGATCTCTTCTTGAGCGTCCAGCACTGGCCGTAGACATCCTCGTGGAAGGCGAATTCTCCGGTCTCGCCAGCGGCAGTGCGGACAGGCGATCTCAGGATGAAATTCTCGAACGGGTCTTCCCACATGGTCGGCCAGACCAAGGCGTTCTTCTTCTCGTCAAAGAGTTCAAAGAAGCGATTGCGCGGGAACACCCTGTAGATGGTGGTGCGCCGTGTGATGTCGCCGATAATTGTGCCATCGGTTTTCATTTATGCACCTTTCACGCTTATACCGCCGCGCTTTTTGGAGTTGTGGCAGCTTGATCGCGAGTATCAGACGCCGCCTCGGCTGCACCAGTCCAGCTTGGCCTATATCGAGCCGACTGTCGCCAAAGTCATAGGTCGCTATATTTAGGAGTGCTTGCAAGAAGAGGTCAAAAAACGCAATGTTGGCCTTACTCCGAGCAATGCGTTGAAAGTGGACTTGCAATGAGTGAGGTGGGGGCGAAACTCTGGAAGTGTCTGGCAGTTTTATTCGCTGGCGCGGTGATCTGGTTCGCGCCGATAGCTAAAGCAGAAGAACTTTCTATTCGAGAACTTCAGAGTTTCCTGACCGAAAATGGGTACAGGCCGGGGACGGTGGACGGGATCGATGGTCCCAAGACACGTGCGGCACTGAAAGCGTTCCAAGCAGATCACGGCCTGGCGGAAACCGGCATGCAAGATGCGGCCACGCAGGCGGCAATCGGGAAAGAGTCAGAGCCAGATCCGCCCGCCATAGCGACGGTCCCGGCTGTCAGTGAGGAACCGGCCCCATTAAACCAAGAAGAGACGGCGCCGGTCGATGCCTTTGGAAATTCCGAGTCGGAAAGCAAAGAGGAATTCCCTGCCGAGGACACAAGCGCCCTGTCGCCTCCCCTTGAGAGCCCGGCTCCTTCATCTGCGCCGGAGCTTGCGGAGGAAGGGCGAAACGGTGATAGCGCCGAGACTCTTCCGCCTCCGCCGTCAGCCCCGACGGAGGTGCCGAAGGCGGTCGTCGGAGAGAGGGGGACGTCTTCGTCAGATGACCCGCTTGAGACCGCTCTTCTAATCGCAATTCCCGCTCTGTTGATTTTCATCTGGCTCCGGCGCAGACGTATCAAGAGAAAGATCGCGCAAGCTGATGCGAAAAACGACGCGGTCGAGGGCAATTTCGCGTCCGCAAATCGTTCGGCATCGGCGTATTCAACTGCGCCGCTCGGACGCCAGGCAGTATCTTCGTCGAGCAAGGGAGTCCCCACTGGAATGAACCGTGTCGGTGGCGGAGCCACATCGGCGTCAACCTCTGCGAAGCGCAAAGCAGATGACAGTCACTTCAGACTAGCGAATGCCAATCCTGCAGCAGGTCTCTTTGCTTCAAAAAGCCATCCTGTTTCGGCCTCTTCTACGGTCGCTGACCGGCGAAGCGCTGGTGGGCTGCATGCCGAGACCGGATCCGATCGCCTGACCAGCAAGCGCGAGACCTCCGATCGTGGGTGGTTTGCAAAGCAGGGCGCCTGGCTTCCGCCCGGAGAGACCGTCAAGATTGCCGGGCGCACGATCGCGGGGATGGTCTATGTCGGCACACCGCCAAGGGCTGGTCGCTATCAGGAAAAATGCCGGGCATATATCGATCCCGGTTTGAAAGCTTCATCGGGCAGCAGCGACATCGCTGGGACGAGCATGCCGTATTGGCCGAGTTATTCGGAGATGTCCCCGATCGCCCGCGGGACATATCTCGATTGGCTCGCGTCGGGTCGTAACGATGCCCGATATGACGCCGGTTACATGTTTCTCTATTTTTACGGTCTCGAACGCCGGTTCTTCGTCGACAAGCCCGGTATGCCTGAAAAGCTGGAGATAGTCCGCGAGGTCGAACGTCTTCAGGCGCTCTATTCCGAGAACCATTCGGCGCGGCGCTATCTTGGCCTTTTTCTGGAAGCCGCGGCTCCATTTGTGGAGGATGAGCGTCCGCTTGAGCTGGCGTTCGGGTCGGAAAGCGGCGAGCTGCCGCTTCCGGTCAAAATCCTGCTGGGCACGACAATCGCTGAAGGAGGGCGACTATCGTCCGAACAGCTGCTGAGCTTTTGGTATTGCCACCCGGAATGTTACGGACGTACCCCGGCACAGCGTTGTGCGGAGGAGTTCCGTGCACTGTTCGGCCTGAAGTTCAACGAAAAACATCCGGACGGGCTTAAGCTCCGCAAGCCCAAACGCGACCTCAAGGTTACCTACCGGGCGGCGTCTTCGGAGTTTGAGGTTGAGCTCCTTCCGAAAGCAAACGGTCAGCCGATCCCTGATATATCCAGCCTTGGAACGCCTGTTACCGCGGCAAAGTCAATCGCGGACGACGCCATCGATGAACTCGACAAGCTGAGCCGCTATCTCGGTCGAAATCCTGAAGGGCGCGGGAGCGTCGAAGCGCATGCCTTGCTTCCGCCAGCCCTGTGGCCGCTGTTCCCCTCCGCCGATCTCGAGGAGATCAGGCGTTGGGCACACGGTATCATCGACGGTGGCGGGCTGGTACCACTGGTCGATCTCATCGCCAAACTGGAAGGCTCGGTTCCTGACAAGATCGGAAAGAAACAGCTTGTGAGCGCGGCCGATGCCCTTGCACAGCTCGGCATCGGCTTTTCTCCCGATCCGCGCTTTGCCCCGCGCGGTCCGAAGATCGGCGATCCGGTGATGCTTTTTGAGCAAGCTGACGGCGATCTTGAGAGTGTCAGCGACGGATATAAAAAGGCGCTGACCGAACTGACGGTCGGCGCTTTCATCGCGCATGCCGACAACGAGATTGCGCCAGCCGAACGCATGGCCCTGCAACGCCTGATCGACGACAAACCGTTGAACGAGGCCGAGCGAAATCGCCTGACAGCCAATCTTGCCTGGCAACTTTCCGTGCCGCCTGACGCAAGGGGGCTGCGCAAGAGCCTGCAGAACGTCTCTCCGGCCGAGAGCGGCGCGATCAGAAGGGCCATTGTGGCAATGGTTCACGCCGACAATGTGGTCGCAGCCGATGAGGTCTCCGCGATCGAGAAGATCTACAAGTTTCTCGGTATTTCCGAAGCGGAGGTCTACTCCGACATTCACGCGCTTTCGGCGTCAGATGAACCGGTTACTCTGTTGCGCGCGCAGCCGGCCGAGCCGGGCGAGACTATACCTGCCGAGGCCCGGCCCGATTTTCTCGACAGCGGCAGAATTGCATCGATCCGCCAGGATACCGAACGCGTCTCCTCTGTTCTGGGCGCCATCTTTGCTTCCGATATCGACGATGATCTCGATGATGAGCCGCATGATGACGTGCAGCAGCACGTTCTGCCTGGCCTCGATCCGGTTCACGCGGGTTTCGTGATCGAGCTTGTCACTCGCGATCAGTGGTCGGAGGTGGAATTCAACATGCTGGCCAGTCAGCATGGCCTGATGGCGGCCGGTGGACTGGAAACGATCAATGAATGGTCATTCTCGCGCTACGACGATGCGCTTATTGAGGAATACGAAGGTTTCGAGTTGAATACCGATATCGTCCGGCAATTGCAGTTGCCGGCTTAAGGGGGAACAGATGGCTGCCATAAAGCGACGGGAACGCGACACGATCATCCAGGCATTGCGGGCGGGCGTTGTCCCGCGACTGGGGCTGCAACACATCCAGGTCGGTCGTGCCCGCGAAATCGAGGAACTTGTCAGGGATATGGAGCGGATCGCGGAAGGCGGTTCGGCGATCCGTTTCGTGATCGGCGAATACGGCTCCGGCAAGACCTTCTTTCTGAACCTCATCCGCCTCGTTGCCCTCGAAAAGGGGCTGATCGTGATGTCGGCCGATCTTGCGCCTGATCGGCGGCTGCACGCGACCGGTGGTCAGGCACGTAGCCTTTACAGCGAAATGGCGCGGAACCTGTCCTCGCGCACCAAGCCGGATGGTGGTGCAATGGCGAGCGTCGTTGAGCGCTTCGTCAGCCAATTGCAGCGGGATGCGGAAAAACAGGACAAGGCGACAGGCGAACTGATCCGGGAGCGGCTGGCGCATTTTGAGGAAATGACCAACGGCTTCGAATTCGCCGAAGTGATCCGCAAATACTGGGAGGGACACGAGACCGGTGACGAGGAACTCAAGTCGGCAGCGCTTCGCTGGCTGCGTGGTGAGTTCGCGACACGAACAGACGCCCGAAATGCGCTTGGCGTGCGCACCATCATCGATGATGCCAATGTCTATGATCACCTGAAACTGATGTCCGCATTCGTCTGCGAGGCGGGATATAGCGGCCTGCTGGTTTCTCTCGACGAAATGGTGAACCTGTTCAAACTGACATCCTCTCAGGCGCGCAATGCCAACTACGAGCAGATTTTGCGAATATTGAATGATGTTCTGCAGGGCAGCGCCAGCCATCTCGGCTTCATCATGGGCGGCACGCCGGAATTCCTGATGAACACGCGGCGCGGGCTTTACAGTTACGAGGCGCTGCAATCCCGGCTCGCCGAAAACAGCTTTGCCCGCGATGGCCTGGTCGACCTCTCAGGGCCTGTGGTCCGGCTTTCCAGCCTGACGCCTGAAGACCTGTTCGTGTTGCTGAGCAAGGTCAACCTGATTGCCCATGACGAGGGGCAGCAGTTGCCGGATGCCGCGCTCGAAGCCTTCATGCGCCATTGTTCCGAAAGGATCGGCGAGGCCTATTTCCGGACACCGCGCAACACGGTGACGGCCTTCGTCAATCTTGTCGCAGTGCTGCAGCAGAATCCGGGCACGGAGTGGAGCGACCTGATCGAGGAGATCGAGATCGCCAATGACACCGGCGATGACATGAGCGACATTGAAGATGGTGCAGGTGTGGCGCCCCAATCGGATGACGAACTGAGCAGCTTCAAACTCGGATGAATGCTTTCGACCGACTTGCACCCCCGCTTCAAAAATGGATACGGCAGCAGGGCTGGCCCTCGCTGCGACCGGTTCAGACCGCAGGCATTAACGCCATTCTCGGCACGAATAACGATGTTATCATCACCGCGGCAACGGCAGGAGGGAAGACTGAAGCCGCTTTTCTGCCGTTGATTTCAGACGTCTTGCTTGAAGAACCAGCTCAGGACCACGGCTTCGACCTTGTCTATATCGGCCCGCTGAAAGCCCTGATCAACGACCAAACCCGGCGCCTTGAGGATATGTGCAGGGAGGCCGAGCTTGCGGTTGTTCCCTGGCATGGCGATATCGGCTCCGGTGTAAAATCGCGCGCGCTCAAAGCGCCCCGTGGGGTTCTGCTGATCACACCGGAATCACTCGAAGCGCTGTTCGTTCGCCGCGGTAGCTCGATCGCGACCTTGTTTGGCGCAACGCGGGCAATCGTGCTTGACGAACTGCACACGCTCCTCGATTCGGAACGCGGCATTCAACTCCGCTCCCTGATGAACCGTATGGAAATCGCCACGGGGCGGCAAATCCGGCGGGTCGGCCTCTCCGCCACGCTCGGCGACACCGGTCTTGCTCGTCACTTTCTGCGTAGAGAAGCACCCGATGATGTGGTTCTGTGTGAGGCAGCGGGCGGTGGCGCGGAATTTCAGGTGCAGCTGAGAGGCTACCTCACGGGTGGAAAAGTGCCTGAGGATGAGGTTGCGGCGAAAGATGATCGTTCCGCCGAGGCGGCGATCGCCATGCATCTGTTCGAGAAGTTGCGCGGCTCCAACAATCTGGTGTTCGCCGGCTCCAGAGGAAAAGTTGAACTCTATGCCGATCGGTTGCGCCTGCTCGGCGAGGCTCAGGGACTTCCGCAGGAGTTCTATCCCCACCATGCATCTCTTTCCAAGGAACACCGTGAATTCGTCGAAAAACGTCTGAAGGATGCGAGCCTGCCGACGACGGCGGTTTGTACATCCACGCTCGAACTCGGAATCGATATCGGTTCGGTGACTTGCGTCGCGCAGATCGGCGCCCCGTTCACGGTTGCATCGCTGGCGCAGCGGCTGGGGCGGTCTGGCCGCCGTGCCGGCCAACCTTCGATCCTGCGCCAGTATCAGATTGAAGCAAGGCTTGAAAAAAGCAGTCACCTTGCTGACCGGTTTCGGCTCGGACTGGTGCGGGCCATCGCCATGATCGAACTCTATCTTCAGAAATGGTATGAGCCCCCGCGCTCGTCAGCGCTTCATCTTTCGACATTGGTTCATCAAATCCTTGCGGTGATTGCCGAGCGTGGTGGCGCGAGCGCGGAACGTCTTTACGTTACGCTATGCAGCAAGGGGCCGTTTTATGCGGTCGACACCACCTTGTTCCTCGCCGTGTTGCGACAGATTGGAAGTTCAGACATTGCGCTGATCGAGCAGTCCGACAACGGCCTGCTTTTCCTTGGCCGACAGGGCGAGAAACTGGTCGAGCATTACAGCTTTTACGCCGTGTTCAAGACGCCGGAGGAGTTTCGCCTTGTCGAGCAGGGCAAGGATCTCGGCACCTTGCCTGTCGACAACATCCTGGCGCCTGGCATGACCATCATCTTTTCGGGACGGCGATGGGAAATTGTCGAGATCCACGAGAGGGAAAAGGTCATTCTTGTAACAAGATCGAAGGCAGGTGCGCCGCCATTGTTCGGAGGCGATCCCGGCGAGATCCATAACCAGGTGGTGGAGAAGATGTTCGAGGTTCTGGAAGGCAAAGCCGTGCCGATCTACCTCTGCAAGCAGGCGGCAGCACTCCTTGCCGAAGCGCGAGGGAATTTCGCGCTGACAGAAGCAGGTTTCCACCGCATTATTGCCACTGGGGAAGATAGCCATCTCATCGCGACCCGCAAGGGCAGTGTCGTGACCAACACACTGGCGCTCGCGCTGGGAGGCTTCGGATTTGAAACATCGATCTATGACGGGTTTATCGAGGTTCGCACGAAAGAAGCTAAACTCAGGCTTGAGGACGCGCTTGCTTTGATTGCAGAAAGCAAGAGGCTTTCCTTGTTCTACCGACAGGCAGAACCACAGTCTGAAAAATTTCACCCGTTTCTGAGCGCAGACCTGCTACAACAGGATGCGCTTTCCTGCCGGCTGGATGAGACTGGCGCGATCCGCCTTGCATCTGAAATTCTGGCGTCGACGCAGCAACAGACCGCACGAAATCGATGATCGGCAAAAATATCGAAACACTCATGGCCCTGGATTTCGAAGCCTCGTCTCTCTCGGCAGAGAGCTGGCCGATCGAAGTCGGCATATCATGGATTGAAGGTAACCAGGTGCAGACATGGTCGTCGCTGATACGACCAGCATCGGTCTGGAATCGTGCGGATTGGTCGAAGCAAAGCGAAGCTGTGCATGGGATTTCGATGTCGGATCTGGAGACCGCCCCGACCGTTGAAAACGTTGCTCAACAGCTGATGCCCAAAATCGAGGGCTTTATTCTGGTTTCCGATGCTCCAAGGCTCGAAACCGACTGGCTGAGCCGTCTTCTTGGCGCCGCACGCTGGGCACCTTCAGCGATCACCGTCGAAGACTACGATGCTGTGAGCTTCACTCATTTCGATGGCCTTGCCCTGGATTTTCTATACGAAAAGCTCGAGCGCATGCGTGTGCCTCATCGGGCCGGCGCCGACAGTGCTCGCCTGGCTTCGGGCTGGCTCAAGGCCTTGCAGGTACGCGAGCAACAGCAATCTGGATAATCCCTCGAATCGCGGCGGTTGCCAATTTGCAGGGTGAAATCGCAAGGTCTGCCGAAGGCAGCCATTCTGAGCAACAGTATGCGGATGTTGGCCGGCGTTTCGTGCGGGGAGGATGCACCTCAATCGTTCTCAGTGCCGTGTCATGGGTTGAACGAGGTCGTCCGTCTCGAGTTTCAGGCCTGAGCACCACAGGGCTGTTTTCGTTACGATGTATTCCAGCTTGTTATCCTGGTCGCGAAGTTCTTGCGCGGTGATCAAGCCGCTCCATTCCAGAGGCTTGAGCACGCAAGCACCGAATGCATGAACTTCACGCCAGCGCCGGTCATTGCCGGTCTCTGCCTCGCCATAAAAGCAGCTGAACAGGTTGTCTTCGCTCGTCCCGTCTTCGATCTCGACATTCATGACATTGAGCCAGACATCCCAATTGCCGAAGACGCCTTCACCGAGGCGGGAATAGGCCGCGTGATCAATATTGAGCACGAAAAAGGATATGAGCCGTTTGAACAGCAGGCCGGGATGTGCCGCGAGATCTTTGCCTTCGGATGTTACGCGGAACATGCCCTTGTAATGGCGGCCCAGACGGAGGCGGATCAGCAGGAAGTGCAACATATCGACGGGCGGGAAATCAGCTTCATTGATGACCGACTGATAGCGGAACATCTCTTCGGCTGATTTGCCTGGCCATTCAAAATTCTCCACCGCCCACCTTACGAAGTCTCGCTTGAACGCCTTGGTCGCAGTCAAGCCGATCCCGCCATGTTCCGCGGCATAGTTTAGTATCAGGCAAGCACCGCGTAACAGGGGCGACAGAGCCAGATCAGGATGGTCGTCTGGCAGGGTTTGAAACGCGATCATGGGGTTTGCTCTGTATCGGAGGTCGGTGCCAAACTAAACGTTCTGATCGCTGCGGCAAGACCGGCAAACAATCACCAATCCTCTGCCGAATCCACCGAATGATCAGTCGTTCGCTTCAAACCGTCGCTCTTCGCCCTGCCGGCGAGATCAGACATCGATCATGCCCCGCATCAAGAGTTCAGCCTCCTGCCCGGCCTCCACCTCCGAGGGATAGCCAAGCGAAACATTGCGAACGATCGTGTCGCCTTCAACGGCTTCACGCTGACGATGCGTATGCCCGAACAACCAGGCATCAGGATTGTGCTTCGTGATCAGCGTCCGAAGATCCGAGCCGTAGATCGGATCAAACTCACTTGGCATATCTGACAGCAGCTCCGGATGTGGACAGTGATGCGTGACCACAACTGTCTTGCCCGCAAACGGCTTTGTAAGTTGGTCCTCCAGCCAGCGCCGATGATCTCCGTGAACGAGCACCGTGTCTGATGGCTGGATCTTGCCGTACCGGGGTGGTTTGCGGATATAGCGATAATCATTCATCCGTGTTCTGGCGAACGCCATGGCCGCAGCAGGCGCGCCATGAAGCGCGAAGTCTGTTGATTGCCACTGAGAACTGACCCGGCGTTTCCACCTAGAATTGACCCGCCTGCTAGGTATGTTTCGGATCTGCGGTTGTGGTCAAGTTCCT
>NZ_JACIDZ010000019.1 GCF_014196625.1 Martelella radicis | reverse complement strand
AGCGCCGCCCCGTCGTTCGGTGAGGCGGCTTATAGACCCCAACTCTCCCAACCGTCAACAACCAACATCAAAAAAAATGACATTTTTGTTAAGTGGCTGTTTTTGTAGAGGTTTATACATCACCCCGCAGTCCGCCAAAGGTTAAGAACCGTTAAGCTTCTTGCTGCGCACAATGATGAGGCAAGTATGCCGTTTGCCTGTTTTTTCCGCGTCCTCTTCCCTGCTCCTGTCAGTGCGGACCCTCCGCTCTGAAAGACCAGTTTGCGCCCTTTGCTCGCGCAGCGCTTTTACCTTAATCAATGCGCAAACGGATTTTTCGGATTTGAAAGCTTTGAAAGAGACCACAAATACGCAGATGGAGCAACTTCCGGTCCATGAGGTTCTGCATGAGCTCGCGGCAGCGCTTGACGATGAAGGCCGGGCCGTGCTTGCTGCCCCGCCCGGCGCCGGCAAGACGACGCTTGTACCCCTGCATCTGCTGGCAAGCGGCACGGCCGGAACGGGCAAGATCATCCTGCTTGAGCCGCGCAGGCTTGCCGCGCGCGCTGCCGCCTTCCGCATGGCCTCGCTTCTTGGCGAAAGCCCGGGTGAGACCGTCGGCTACCGCATGCGGCTTGATACGAAGATTTCGGCGAGAACCCGGATCGAGGTGGTGACCGAAGGCGTGTTCGCCCGCATGGCGCTTGATGATCCCGAGCTTGCCGGCATTTCCACGGTCATTTTCGACGAATTTCACGAGCGCTCGCTCGATGCCGATTTCGGCCTGGCCCTGGCGCTCGATATCCGCGCCGGACTGCGCGAGGACCTGAAGATCCTGGTGATGTCGGCGACGCTCGACACGGCCCGCATTGCAACGCTTCTGGAAAGCGCACCAGTGATCGAGAGCGCCGGCCGGGCCTTTCCCGTCGAACACCGCTACCGGCCGCGCCCGCCCCGTTCGCGCATCGAGGATGATGTCGCGGCTGCGGTGCTCGACATGCTGGCGCGCGAAGAGGGCTCGATCCTTGCCTTCCTGCCCGGACAGGCCGAAATCCGCCGGACCGCCGAGAAGCTGGCCGCCAGCGTTGCCGACGATGTGATCATCGCCCCGCTTTACGGCAATCTGTCGCGGGCCGAACAGGACGCAGCGATCGCGCCGTCGCCGGCAGGAAAACGCAAGGTCGTCCTGGCAACCGCGATCGCCGAGACCGCGATCACCATCGACGGCGTGCGGGTGGTGATCGACAGCGGCCTGCAGCGCCTGCCGGTGTTCGAGCCGGCAACCGGGATCACCCGGCTTGAAACCGTGAAACTATCGCGCGCGGCGGCCGACCAGCGCGCGGGCCGCGCCGGACGCACCGCGCCGGGCATTGCGCTGAGGCTCTGGCACGAGGGCCAGACGGCCGCTCTTCCCGCTTTCAACCCGCCCGAAATCCTCTCTTCCGACCTCACCGGGCTGGCTCTCGACCTTGCCCATTGGGGCGTCGTCGATCCCGCGCAGCTTTCCTTTGCCGACCAGCCGCCGGGACCTGCCCTTGCCGAGGCGCGCAAGTTGCTGCAGATGCTCGGCGCGCTTGATCCGGCGGGGCGGCTGACGCCTTCCGGCGAACTCTTGCGCGCCATTCCCCTGCCGCCGCGCCTTGCGGGCATGGTCGTCAAGGCGGCGGAAAGCGGCACGGCCTTCAAGGCGGCCGAGCTTGCCGTGCTCCTGACCGAGCAGGGACTTGGCGGCACCAGCATCGACCTTTCCGAGAGGCTCAGACGATTTCGCGCCGAGAAAGGCCCGCGGGCTGAGGCCGCGCGCGGTCTTGCCGCCCGCATCGCGAAGACGGCGGGCGCCAGCCGCGATGACAACGGTCCCTTCGATCCCGGCGCGGCCCTGAGCCAAGCCTTTTTCGACCGCATCGCCATGGCGCGCGGCGCACGCGGGCGCTATCTGATGGCAAACGGTCGCGGCGCGGAGCTTGCCGAGGACGACCGGCTCGCGAGCGAGGACTTTCTCGTCATCGCCGACCTGACGGGCTCCGCGGCGCGCGGGCGCGTGCTTGCCGCCTGCCCCGTGACCCGCGAAACCATTCTCGAGGCCCGCGCGGAGGCGATCGTCACCCGCGCGGAATGCGTGTTCGACCGCGACAGCCTCTCCGTCCGGGCGCGCAGCGTGACCCGGCTCGATGCGCTGGTGCTTTCCGAACGCCAGGGGACAAGACCATCCGGCGCGGAAGCGGCGGAAGCGCTGGCCGAAGGGCTTCGCCGATACGGGCTTTCGCTTCTCTCCTTCCCGAAGGAGGCGGCGCACCTCGTCGAACGGATCGGTTTTCTCCATCGCAAGCTTGGCGATCCCTGGCCGGATGTCTCGGAGACGGGCCTGCTGGAAAGCCTGGACATATGGTTCACCCCGTTCCAGACGGGCGTGACCGCTCTTTCCGCCGTCAGTCCGAAAAGCCTGACGCAGGGCCTGCAGGCGCTTCTGCCCTATCTGCTTGCAGCCGATCTCGACCGGCTGGCGCCGACGCATTTTCAAGCGCCGACCGGCGACCGCGTGCCGATCCGTTATGATGGCGACGAACCGGTTCTTTCGATCCGGGTGCAGATGCTCTACGGACTGAAGAACCATCCGACGATTGCCGGCGGCGTGCCGCTCGTTCTGGAACTGACCTCGCCCGCCGGTCGGCCGATCCAGACGACGCGCGACCTGCCCGGCTTCTGGGCAGGATCCTGGAAGGATGTGCGCTCCGACATGCGCGGACGCTACCCGAAGCATGTCTGGCCGGAGGACCCGGCCGATGCCGAGCCGACACGGCGGGCAAAGCCGCGCGGGACGTAAGGAGGAATGCGATGAACAAACCGGTCACCGATATGGTCGGGCACGAACGCCGCGGAAACCTGCGCCTGCAGACGTTGGTGCGGCTCAGATGGCTGGCTGTTGCCGGCCAGACGGCGACGGCGCTGACGGTTCACTTCGGGCTCGACTTCCCGATGCCGATCATTCCCGTGCTGGCGCTGATTGTCGCGCTCGCGCTCGGCAATCTGGTGCTGAGCGTAAGCTTCCCGGCCACCCAGCGCGTTTCGCCGCGCATCGCCTTCGGGATGATCGGCTTCGACCTTCTGCAGCTGACCGCGCTTCTCTACCTGACCGGCGGACTTGCCAACCCCTTCGCGCCGCTGATCTGCGTGCCGGTGATCATTTCCTTCGCCGCACTGCCGCTGCATTACGCCTTCGCGCTGCTGGCCTTTGCCGTGTCGGGCGTTTCGGCGCTGGCGCTCAGCCCTTTTCCCTTGCCCTGGCATGCGGGGATCATCCTCGAGATCGAACCGATCCTGAAATTCGGCATCTGGATCGCGATCATCTCAATGCTGGGCTTTGCCGCCTTCTACGTCCAGCGCATCACGCTCGAGGCGCAGCAAATCTCGGATGCGCTGGCCGCGACCGAGCTGGTACTGCAGCGCGAGCAGCATCTCTCCCAGCTTGACGGGCTGGCCGCCGCCGCCGCCCATGAACTCGGCACGCCGCTGGCAACGATTTCGGTGGTGGCCAAGGAAATGGCGCGCGCGCTTTCCGATGATCCCGAACATGGCGAGGACGTGCAGCTTCTCGTCAGCCAGAGCCAGCGTTGCCGGGATATTCTCTCCCGCCTCACCTCGCTTTCCAAGGAGGACGAGGCTCATATGCGGCTTCTGCCGCTGACCTCCCTGATCGAGGAAGTCGTCGCGCCCCACCGGCCCTTTGTCTCCGAGATGAAGATCCGCGTTTCCGGCGAGGCTGGCGGCGAACCGGTCGGCAGCCGCAATCCGGGCATTCTTTACGGGCTCGGCAATATCGTCGAGAACGCTGTCGAACATGCCCGCAAGACCGTGGAAATTACGGCGCATTACAGCGACACGCGGGTGACGATCACCGTCACCGATGATGGCGGCGGCTACACGCCGGACATCCTGCCGCGCATCGGCGATCCCTTCGTCTCCGACCGGCAGAAGAACCCGGCCGACAGCCGCGCCGGCGGCCTCGGCCTCGGCCTGTTCATCGCCAAGACGCTGCTGGAACGCTCCGGCGCGCGACTGACTTTCGAAAATGTCGGCGGCGCGCGCATCACCGTCTCCTGGCCGCGCTGGCGGATGGAGGCGGATATGGCGGATCAGAGCTGAGACTTCTCCGCCGGGATCACCTGGGTGAGGAAGATCGCGACCGTGGCGAGCGCCGCAAACAGCGCCAGCAGAAAGCCGGGCGCAAGCGTGAAGCCCGTCTGCTGGATGATGAAGGTGGCGAGAAGCGGCGTCAGCCCGCCGACAATGGCAAAGCCGATATTGTAGACGAAGGCGACGCCGGTATAGCGCACATCGGTCGGGAAGATCGCGGTCAAAAGCACAGGCCCCACGCCCCAGGCAAAGGCGCCGATCAGCGAGATCACGATCATGGCCGGCATCAGCGAGGCGATGCCCTCGTGGATCCAGACATAGACCGGGATGGCCGCGATCGCGAGCAAAAGGGTGGCGACAAAGGCCGGAACCTTGATGCCGATGAAATCGGAGATCGCCCCGGCCACCGGCATGGGCAGCGAGAAGACGATGATGCCGACAAGCACGGCGGTTGCCACCTGGTCCGGATCATAGTGCAGGAAATCGGTCAGGTAGCTGTTCATGTAGAGGTAGAGCAGCGGCACGGCGGCAGCACCCAGCCCGGTGATGAACAGGCCGAGCCAGACGGCGCGGGCATTGTCGCGGAAGAGTGCTGTGAGCGGCACCTTGTGCGTCGCCGATTCCATCTCGGCAAAGGCCGGGCTTTCGGCGAGGCGGGCGCGCAGGATGAAGCCGGCAATGGCCACCAGCCCGCCGATGAAGAAACCGATGCGCCAGCCATAGGAGAGCACCGCCGCATCGCTCAACAGATGTTCGATCGCCCATTGCACCGCCTGGGCCGCCAGCATGCCGACATTGATGATCATGAACAGGAAGCCGCAGGCAAGCCCGCGCCGCTTCGGCATGGTTTCGGTGATCAACGTCATCGCGCCGGGGATTTCGCCGCCAAGGCAAAGGCCCTGCACCATGCGCAACACGACGAGCGCGATGGTGGCCGAAATGCCCCAGGTCGCATAGCCAGGCATAAAGGCGATGAGGAATGTTGCCCCTGCCATGCCGGCAATCGAAAGGCGCAGCATCAGCTTGCGGCCGTGTCTGTCGCCGAAATGGGAGAAGAGAATGCCGCCGATCGGGCGCACCAGATAGCCGGCGGCGAACACGGCGAAGGCCGCCAGAAGCCGGGTCGACGCCTCTTCGGCCGGAAAGAAGGTCTTGCCGATCTGCGAGGCGAAGGTGGCGTAGATCACGAAATCATAGAATTCCAGGCCGCCGCCCATACTTCCCAGAAAAAGCGCCCGGTTGCGCTCACCCGCCGTCACCGCCATGTTTCACCCTCCGATCGGTATGTCGGAGTGAAAATTGGCCGAAGGCAATACGAAAGGCAAGCCTAATATAAGGCGATATCGACAACCGAGGCTTGCGTGAAAGACCGGGAAGCAGCCCTTGCAGCCGCCGCTCTCTAGCGAAAAGACACGGCGCCAAGGCCCGCAATCGCCTCCTCGGCAATCACCTCCAGCGGATTGTTGATATCAACGGTGACCACGCCGGGTTCGCCGGTCGGGTCCTCGAGGGTGTCGAGCTGGCTCTTCAGCAGCGTCGTCGGCATGAAATGACCGGCGCGCGCGCCGATCCGCTCAGCCAGAAGCGCCTCGCTGCCGTTCAGGAACACAAAGGCAAGCGGCTGGCCCGCCGCCGCGCGCAACCGGTCGCGATAGACCTTTTTCAGCGCCGAGCAGGTGATCACGACGCCTTCCGCTCGGGATCTGGCCAGTTCAGCGCCGACGAGATCGAGCCAGGGCCAGCGATCGGCGTCCTCTAGCGGGATGCCGGCGCTCATCTTTTCGACGTTGGAGGCCGGGTGAAGGTCGTCGCCCTCCACCTGGTCGCACCCCAGGCGTTCGGCGACCAGCCTTGCGATGGAGGATTTTCCGCATCCGCTCACGCCCATGACGATGATGGCGCGCGGCGCTTCGGCCTTGTTCGTGTTCATTGATTGTATCATCCGGTCCGGCAGGAAAAACGGCGGGCAATGCCGCCAAGCATGAGCCCTGCGTTAACATGACCGAACCGATTGCAGCAACGGGACAGAATGTCCCGCCGGGCGGAGAGGCCCGACGGGCAGTCTTGGATCACTGCCTTTAACGCTGGATACCCAGCTCGCTGACATCGACCTCAAGCGGGCCCGAAAGGTCCTCGATCGAATCGTAGAGCAGTTCCAGCACATATTGCGGATTGTGCGCGAAGGCGCCGGGGTCGGCGGTGACGAATTTCCAGTTATAGGCCGCCTTCAGGCTGCGCGGCGTCCAGGCCTTGTAGCTCGCTGACCGTCCGTCAACCTCGTCGGCGCGGCCGTCCTGATCGGCATCGACGAAGAAATACGGATAGTGCGGCTCGAAGATGATCGGCGTGCCGGCGACATTGGCGGCGTAATCCTGGATCATCTTCATCAGCAAGGCGGCATTGTTGGCGACATCCGAACGGATGCCCTTGGAAAGATCGCCGCTGCCGTCATAGCTGACGCGGGAAATGCGGATCGCGTCGAAATTGCCGGTCTCGTGGCAGGGGAGACAGGTCTCTTCCGCCACCGTCAGCGTGTGCGGATTGTGGCAGGAGGCGCAGTCAGCGACCGGGCGGGCATGGAAGAAGCGGCCGGAATAGGTCTTGCCGGGATATTCGAAACCGCCTGCCCCGACAGCGCCGAGACGCACGGCGCCGGCCAGAGCGTAGTGCGGATTGACGAAGCCGATTTCCGGATCCGGCGTATCATCGGCCTTTTCGCCGACGGCATTGGAAACCGTCACGCCGGCCGCGCGGCCAGCGTGACAGGTGAGACAAGCCGCCTCGACGCCGGGCTTGACCGGATGTTCGATGCCGCTCGGCAGCGTGATCGCGGTGATTTCGGCAAGGCCGGGATTGTGGCAGGTCTCGCAATCGACGACGCCGCCGACCGGCACGGCCGCCGCCACGCCCGGCTCGCTGCCGTCAAGGCCGTGGAAGGCGCGGAAGCCCGCGCCGGAGTGACAGGTGGAACAGCTCGCGGGAACTTCGCCTTCGCCATCCCAGTGCGTAAAGGCTTCGGCAGAGGCATCGGCATGGGCGGAGCGCGCCCAAGCCTCGATCATCTTCTGCTGCGGGATCGAAATCTGATCCGGACGGAATGGCCCCGATTGCGGCATGACGAAGAGTTCAAGCGCTTCGACCGCCGCCTCGCCTTCCCCGCTATCCTGTGCGGAGACGCCACTAGAATTGACAAACGTCAATGTCGCTGCAATAACTGCAATGAAAGTTGAAGAAAACCGCTTCACTCCATAAGACATGGCTTTTCACCCCCGCTGAAAATTCATAGTCTGTGCTAGGCTTATGCTAAACAATTCGGCCCGTTCCGGCAAATCAAATGTCGGAAAGACCGCATTGTTTGACGCCGAAACGCTTGGGAGTGACTTGTTGGACCGTCTTTTTTCCGCCGGCCTGTCCGTGCCGACCGGCCCTTCATTACCCTCTGACCATGCTGCCGAAACGCTTCTGACCGAAGAGGCGGCCCTTGTGCCTGCCCCCGGCGAGGAACTGCGCGTCGTGCCGCTGGTCGAGGTCGATCAGCGCGTCGTCCAGGGGCAGCCGCTCTTCTCGCTGCGTGCGGCAGAGGAGATCAAGCTTGTCGCGCCCATGCCCGCGCGGGTGGCGGCGATCGAGCTCAATCCCGGCCGAAGGCTGATCCAGATGCTGCTGTTCCGCGAGGATGGCGGCGACCGGCATTCATTCCCGACAGAAAAAGCAGACAGCGATGCAGCGGCGCTGCGGTCCCTGATGCAGGAAGCCGGCCTCTGGCGGCTGTTCCGCAGCAGACCCTTCGGCCATATGCCTGCCCTTTCCGAGACCCCTGCCGCCATCTTCGTGATGGCAACCGATTCGAGGCCTGCCGCGCCCGATCCGCGATTGGCGCTTGCCGGCCGTGAGGAAGCGCTTTCACGCGGGCTTTCCGCGCTCGGCCTTCTCGCCGGCGAGCAGGTTTTCCTCTGCGAGGCCAGCGGCAAGAAGCTCGACCTCGACGGTAGCGCCAAAGTCCGTCGCATAACCTGCGGTTCGCTGCACCCGCAGGGTCTTCCCGGCATCCAGATCCACCACCACGCGCCGGCCACAGTCGACGCCCGCATCTGGGATATCCACGCCGAGGATGTCGCCGATCTCGGCGATCTCCTTGCCTCGGGCCTTCTTCCCGAGACCCGGCTCGTCACCGTCACCGGTTCGGCCATGCGCGAACCGCGGCTTCTGCGCTGCCAGCCCGGCGCGGATCTGCGCGGGCTCTGTCACGGCCATGTACAGCCCGGGCCCTATCAGGTGCTCGCAGGCTCCGTGCTCGACGGCCAGCCCGCCCACTGGCTGGGCCCGCGCGACCGGCAGGCGAGCGTTCTTGCGCGCGGTTCCGGCAAACGGCGCGGCCATTGGTTTTCCGCAGCATTGACCCGCGCCGCCCGGCCGCTGCCGATCATTCCGACGGCCGCCCTGTCTCAGGCCTTCGGCGGCGATATTCCGGCCGCCGCCCTGATGCGCTCGCTTTCCTCCGGCGATCAGGAGGCCGCCGCCCGCCTCGGCGCGCTGTCGCTTCTGGAAGAGGACCTTGCCCTGGTCGATTACGTCACCTTTGCCGAACCATCGCTTTCCGCCCAATTGCGCGGGCTTTTGAACGCCATCGAGAAAGAGGAGGCGCCCGCATGAACCACGGATTGTGGGACCGCGAAACCGTCGCCCTCCTGCTGCTGATTTCGGTCATGCCGCTGGCTCTGACCTGGCTCTGGTATGGCGGGCTGGATGCCGCCGGCCTTCTGGTGCTGGCGCTGATCATCTCCGGCCTCTGGCATGTCATCTTCATGCTGGCCCGGGCCCAGCCGCCCTCCTTTGCCGGCGCGCTGACGGCGCTTGCCATTGCCATGCTGGCGCCGGAGGACCTCTCCATCCTGCAGCTTGTCCTCGGCATCTCTTTCGGCTCGGTCATGGCCGAGCTCGTCTTCGGCGGCTGGGGCCGCAACGTGCTGAACCCGGCGACTGTCACGCTTGCCTTTCTCGGCTTCGGCTTTGTCACGGCCCCCTGGCCGGAACCGCCGCTGCCGCTTGCCTGGGCCGCCATACCCGCCGCCCTTCTCGGCGCGCTCTTCGGCGTCATGCCGGCGCGCGTGATCGCCGGCGCTGTCATCGTCATTGGCGGCGCGCATCTTGCCGGCCTGCCCGTTGCCCCTGCATTTCCAGCCATCGCCGTGGTGCTGGTGCTGCTTGTCGCCGATCCGGTGGCCAGCGCCTCGACAAAGCTCGGCGGTTGGCTCAACGGCGCCTTTTTCGGTGCAATGATCATCCTGTTCACGCTTGGTTGGCAGAGTGCGGCCCATGTCCAATTGGCCGTTTCGGCCGCCCTTCTGACCTCGCTTGCCGCCCCGTTGCTGGACGAAGCCGCCATTGCGCTGTGGCTTGCCCAAAGGAGAAGACGTCATGGCTGACCTGAACCCGTTCTCGGCATGGCGCCGGTTCCTGGCGCTGCCCAATGAAAACCGGACAAAGACCGTCGTCATCGCCTTTCTCGTCTCCGCCGTCTGCGCCCTCATGGTCTCCGGCGCAACGGTCATCCTGCGGCCGATCCAGGCGGCAAACCGCGCGGCGGAAGAACAGGCCCGGCTTGAAGCGCTCGTCGCCGGCATTCCCGGCATGACGCAAATCCTCGAGCAATCCGGCGGTTCGCTGTCCACCGTCGTGATCAACCTGCCGAAGGGGCAGGCCGCGGAGGATGTGACCCCTGCGACGCTTGCGGCAGCCCTGGATGACGCAGCCAACTGGACCACGCTGACGCCGGCGGAAGACACGGCCGGCATCGGCCGGCGGCCGGATTACGCCCAGATCTATCTTCTTCGCAACGAGGCTGGCGACATTTCGCTGGCGCTCTTGCCGATCAGCGGACCGGGCTACCAGGCGCCGATCGACGCGATCGTGGCGCTGCGCGGCGACATGAACACGATCGCGGGCCTTGCGATCACCAACCAGGCCGAAACCCCCGGCCTTGGCGGGCGCATCGAGGAGCCGGCCTGGCTCGCCCAATTCCCCGGCACCGAGCTCGCCGATCAAACGGGCACGGTGCGCTTTGCCGTCGCCAAGGGTGCTGCGGGCAACGACTACGAGGTCGACGGCATTACCGGGGCGACGCGCACCGGCAACGCGTTCACCAAGATCATGCGCTTCTGGGGCGGACCCGAGGGCTACGGCCCGTTCATAGACGCCGTTCAGCGCGGGGAGTTCTGATATGGCCCGGTCAACCAATCTCTGGTCGACGCTGACGGAGCCGCTGGTCCTGCAAAACCCGGTGACGCTGCAGATCCTCGGCATCTGCTCGGCGCTCGCCGTCACCACCTCGGTTGCGACCGCGCTCACCATGTCAGCCTCGCTGACGACGGTTCTGGTGCTCTCGGCCCTGCTCGTCAGCCTCATCCGCCGGCATATTCCCGATTCCATCCGGCTGATCGTGCAGATCGTCATCGTCGCGTCGCTGGTGGTCGTCATCGACCAGTTCCTGCAGGCCTATTTCTTTGACATCAGCCGCAAGCTCTCGGTCTTCGTCAGTCTGATCACCACCAACTGCCTGGTGCTCGGACGCACGGAGAGCTTTTCCCGTTCCAACCCGCCGCTTCCCTCCATGGTCGACGCGCTCGGCAACGGGCTCGGCTATTCGCTGGTGCTGATCGTCATCGGTTCCGCGCGCGAGCTCTTCGGCGCGGGTAAGCTCATGGGCTATCAGGTCTTTCCCGTGGTCGCCGATGGCGGCTGGTTCACGCCGCTCAATCTGATGCTGCTCGCCCCGAGCGCCTTCTTCATGCTCGGCGGTCTCGTCTGGGCGATCCGCACCGTTCTGCCGCAGCAGGCCGAACCCTCCGAATTCAACCCGCCGAAGACAGAGGAGGCCGGAAAATGACCGACCTCTGGAACCTGTTCCTCAGTGCCGCCTTCGTCGAGAATGCGCCGCTGACGCTGTTTCTCGGGCTCTGCACCTTTCTGGCGCTGTCGCGCCGCACGCCGTCGGCCATCGGCCTCGGCATCGCGGTGACCGCCGTCATGGGCGTCACAGTGCCGCTCAACCAGGTCATCTATCACGCGCTGCTGGCGCCGGGCGCCTGGGCCTGGGCCGGCATGCCGGATATCGACCTTTCCTATCTGAAGCTGATCTCCTTCATCGGCGTCATCGCCGCCACCGTTCAGCTCGTGGAAATGGTGCTCGACCGCTTCTTTCCGGCAATCTATGCCTCCTTCGGCGTGTTCCTGCCGCTTCTGACCGTGCATTGCGCCATCCTCGCCGGCAGCCTGTTCATGGTCGACCGCGACTATTCCATCGGTGAATCGGCGGTCTTCGGTCTGGGCCAGGGCTTTGGCTTCGGCGTTGCCGTGGTGCTTCTCGGCGCGATCCGCGCGCGGCTTGCCTATGCCGACCTGCCGCAGGGCCTGCGCGGGCTTGGCATTACCTTCACCCTTGCCGGGATGATGTCCCTCGGCTTTTCCGCATTCGCGCAAATGGTGACGCCATGAACGAGATTGCAGTCGGAGCCCTTGTCGTCATCGGCCTTGTCCTCGTGCTGACGCTCGCGCTCCTGATCACCCGCGCGCGCCTGATCCCCGCCGAGGCGCTGACGGTGACGGTCAACGAAACCATGACAATCGAGGCCAATCGCGGCGACCGCCTGCTCGGCGTTCTGCACGGGGCGGGCATCGGTATTCCCGCTGCCTGCGGCGGATCCGGCACCTGCGGGCTCTGCCGCGTGCATGTGGACGGCGAAGGCGCCGGCGAGCCGCAGGCGACCGAGCGCGGCGTGCTGTCTGCCGCCGAGCGCCGCGCCCATATGCGCCTTGCCTGCCAGACAGCACTGCGCGGCCCCTGTTCGGTAACCGTGCCGCAGGACTTCGTCGGCGCGACCGGCTTTACCTGCCGCGTCGTCTCCAACGAGATGAAGGCGCCGCTGATCCGCGAACTGGTGTTGCAGCTTCCCGAAGGCCAGCCGTTTGATTTCATCGCCGGCGGCTTCATGCAGCTGACAGCGCCCGCCTACAGGCTCGACTTCCGCGACATCGACATCGACCCGCCATTCCGCGACGCCTGGGCGATGTCCGGCTGGTCGGAGATGACGTCCTATGCGGAAAAATCCGTAACCCGCGCCTATTCGATCGCCTGCAGGCCGGAGGACGCGAAGGCCGAGCGCGCCGTCTTCAACATTCGGCTTGCCGCCCCGCCGCCCGGGCGCGAGCAGGAAATTCCGCCGGGCATCGTCTCCTCCTTCCTGTTCGCGCTGAAACCGGGCGACGAGATCGAAGCGTCCGGCCCCTTCGGCGAATTCGAGGTGCAGCCGACCGACCGCGAGATGGTGTTCATCGGCGGCGGCGTCGGCATGGCACCGCTGAGGGCCATGATCCATGACCAGATCGGCAAGAACACACCCCGGCGGATGCGCTTCTTCTATGGCGCGCGCTCGGTCGCCGACCTCTTCTATGTCGAGGAGTTCGAAAAGATCGCCGCCGAGCACGACAATTTCTCGTGGACACCGGCGCTTTCCGATCCCGCGCCCGGCGACCGCTGGACGGGGGCGAGCGGCTTCATCCACGATATCGTGCGGGCCGAGCTTTCCCGCCATCCGGCACCGGAGGATTGCGAATACTATATGTGCGGACCGCCGGTGATGATTTCGGCGGTCACCAATACGCTGCACCGGCTCGGCGTCGAGCCGAAGTCCATCTTCTACGACGATTTCGGAGTCTGACCTCATGAAAGCACGTCATACCTATCTGACCCGCCGCCGCGTTCTGGCGCTTTCCGGAGCAGGCCTTCTGGCCGCGACCGCTGCCCGGGCCGAAGCGCCCGCGATCCTGAGATCCGCGCCCGCGACCCGGCAGATCACCGGCAAGGCCTTTGCCACCACATGGCGGGTCGCCGTGCCGGATAACGGACAGCCGGAAGCGCTTCGCGGCGATATCGACACGCTTCTTTCCGGCATCGACCGGATGATGTCGCCCTGGCGGGACGACAGCGAGATCACCGCCTTCAACCGCGCCGGCCCCGGCGGCAAACGGGTATCGGCCGAGACCGCCTTCGTCGCGCAATCGGCGCTCGATGTGGCGCGCGCGAGCGACGGCTGGTTCGATCCGAGCGTCGGGCCTCTGGTCGCTCGATACGGCTTCGGCCCGATCGAAGGCGATGCAGCCGAGGATGGCGCGCCGCCGCTCTGGCATGCGCTCGGCGTCGACGGAGACCGCCTGGAAAAGACGAAATCCGGCGTGACCATGGATCTTTGCGGCATAGCCAAGGGCCGCGCGCTCGACTTGATGGCAGACCGCCTGATGGGTGCCGGCTATTCCGACTTCCTCATCGATCTCGGCGGCGAACTGGTCGCGCGCGGCAATCATCCGGCGGGACGCCCGTGGCAGGTGGCGGTGGAAGATCCACGGCCGGACGCCAACGGCGGCGCCGGCGTGCTGCGGCTTGCCGACGGCGCGGTCGCCACCTCCGGGCTTCGCGCCCAGAGCTATGCGCTCTCCGGCCATACCTACAGCCACATCATCGATCCGCGCCATGCCGTGCCGGTCGAGGGCGCGATTGCCTCGGTCTCGGTGCTGGCGCAAGACGCGATGACGGCCGATGGTTGGGCGACGGCGCTGACGGCCGCCGGCGAGGATGGCCCGGCGCTGGCCCGCCGCCAGTCGATCGCCGCCCTCTTCCTCTTCCATGAGGGACAAGACCTCAGGCGTGAAACAACGGGCGGTTTCGACCGTTATCTGCTATAATCGCCTCGAAGGGAGCACGGACATGGAAATCCTGCTGGCAATCGCGATCGTCGTTCTCGGCATGGCCGGCCTTGGCGTCAGCCTCTTCGTCGGGCGCGGCCCGCTGAAGGGCTCATGCGGCGGCATGGCCTGCATGAAGGAGGCCGCCTGCGAGGGCTGCCCGAACCGCCTGTCGAGCGAGGCCGAATGACCGACACGATCGCCGAGATCACCAAGACCGACGCGCTGACCGTCACGCCGGAAATGCCGATCCGCCGCGCCGTTGCGCTGCTTGTCGAAAGCAGAGCGGCGGCGGCGCCGGTTATCGATGAAGGCGGAGCGCTTTGCGGCATCCTCACCCAGAAAGACTGTTTCAACCCCGCCCTGCAGGCGAGCTATTACCAGGAATGGAAGGGAACGGTCGGCGACTATATGAGCCGCAATGTCGTCAGCCTGCCGGCAAGCGCCGATCTGGTCGCCGCGGCGGAGGCCTTCATTTCCCATCCGCACCGCGTCTTCCCCGTGACCGACGGCAACCGGCTTGTCGGTCTCCTGCGCCGTTCCGACGTGCTCTCGGCCCTTGTCCGGCTGAGCGGATAGACCGTCCGCAAGAGCCCTCGAGGCCATCGGCCGGCCAGCCGGCCGGATCGCTCCTGCCAAACCGGCCTGCGCCGCGCCAAGACGCGTCGCATACGACCGTTTTTGAGGCGGTGCAGGGTTTACCCCCGGGCCGAGGAGGTCCATAACCATTTGACAGGATTGACGCGCGGTCATTTGCCGCACACGAGAATTCAGGCATGACAGACATGGACGACACGCAAGAAACCGATTTCGGCCGGGATGCACTGACGGGTGAACCGGACGGCGAAATGAGCCTTCTGATCGTTGATGACGACACGCCCTTCCTGCGCCGCATCGCCCGGGCCATGGAAACGCGCGGCTTTGCCATCGAGACCGCCGAGACCGTTGCCGAAGGCATTGAAAAGGCAAAGGCGCGGCCGCCGAAATATGCCGTCGTTGACCTCAGGCTCGAAGACGGCACCGGCCTCGACGTGATCGCCGCCATTCGCGAGGCGCGCGAGGACACGCGCATCGTGGTGCTGACCGGCTACGGCAATATCGCCACCGCCGTGACGGCCGTGAAACTCGGCGCGCTCGACTATCTGGCCAAGCCCGCCGACGCCGACGATATCGTTCATGCCCTGACCCAGGCGCCGGGCGAAAAGGTCGATCCGCCGGAAAACCCGATGTCGGCCGACCGCGTGCGCTGGGAACATATCCAGCGCGTCTACGAGATGTGCGACCGCAATGTGTCGGAAACCGCGCGCCGTCTCAACATGCACCGCCGCACCCTGCAGCGCATCCTCGCCAAGCGCGCGCCGCGCTGAGACGGCTCACCCCTCGCGCGGGAACACGCGACCGTCGAACAGCTTGCGGGCCGTGCGGCGATTGCCCGCGCCGAGGATTTCGCCGTCCGCGCCGATGTCGAGAAACACGTCCAGCGCCCCGGTCGGATGCTCGACCAGATAATTGCCGTCGCCCGGATCGACGGCGAGATCCTTCGCCACCGACCCCTCGATCCGCGTTGCCGTTGCCACCGAGATGGCGGCAAACACGCCGATGGCGGCGTGGACCCTGTGCGGAATGAAGGAGCGCGTGGCAATCGAACCGCCGTTTTCCGGCGCCGAGACCAGCGTCATCTTCGGCACCGAGGCCTCCGTCACGTCGCCAAGCGCCATCATCGGCCCGGCCTTCAGCCGGATCGCCTCAAGCCGTTTCTTCAGTTCCGTGTCCTTTTCCAGCGCCTCCGGCTCTTCCTTGCCGGTGAGGCCGAAATCCTCCGCCCGCAGGATGACGCAGGGCATGCCATTATCGATCAGCGTCGCCTTCACGCCCTCGATCTCGTCCACCGCATTGCCGGTGGGCAAGAGCGCGCCGCACATGGAGCCGGCGATGTTCTTGAACAGAAGCGGGATCGCCGCATGACGGCCGGGCACCCCGGCAATCTCGGCATCGCCAGCATAATTGACCCTGCCGCCGGGCGTCTCGATCCGCGCGACCGCGATCTCGCCGGTGTTGACCATATGGATCCTGACCTCGGTCCGCGCGCCCGTCGCCGGCACAAGCCCGCGCTCGATCGCCGCAGGGCCGACGCCGGCAAGAATATTGCCGCAGCCCTGCTTGTCGCTCACCAGCGGCTTGTCAACGAAGACCTGCAGGAACAGATAATCGACATCGGCATCCGCGCGCGAGGGCGGCGACAGGATCGCCACCTTCGAGGTCAGCGGATCGGCCCCGCCGATGCCGTCGATCTGGCGCGGATCGGGCGAGCCCATGATCCGCAGCAGCAGATCGTCGCGCGCGGCCTTCTCGTCCGGCAGGTCGGAAGCCAGGAAATAGGCGCCCTTGGATGACCCGCCGCGCATCCAAAGACAGGCAATGCCGTCCTCAGACATATTTCAGGCCCTTTTCCGCAAGGCGCGGGCGCATGTCGTAGATGTCGAGGCCGAGCTCGCCGGCGGCAAGCCGCTTGCGCTTCATCTCCTCGTTGTCGAGGCGTTTTTCGGCGGCCGCCAGCACCTTTTCGGCATCCGCCCGTTTCACGACGCAGACGCCGTCATCGTCGGCGACGATGATATCGCCCGCCTCGATCAACTGCCCGCCGCAGATGACCGGCACATTGACCGAGCCGAGCGTTTCCTTGACCGTGCCCTGGACGCTGACCGCCTTGGACCAGACGGGAAAATCCATCGCCTCGAGATCCTTCGTATCGCGCACGCCCGCATCGATGATCAGGCCGCGGCAGCCGCGCACCTTTGCCGAGGTTGCCAGCAGATCGCCGAAATAGCCGTTGTCGCAGGGGCTGGTCGGGGCGAGCACCAGAATGTCGCCCGGCTGAAGCTGTTCGATCGCCACATGGATCATCCAGTTGTCGCCGGGGGCCGCGGAGATGGTGACGGCGGAACCGGCGATCTGCGCGCCGCGATAGATCGGGCGAAGATCGGCGGCAAGGCAGCCGATGCGCCCTTGCGCCTCGTGCACGGTCGCAACGCCCGCCTTGCCGAGCGCGTCGATGACGGCGCCGTCGGCGCGCGGCACATTCTGGATGACATAGCCGGGCGTGCCGGGCGCCAGTTTGAGATTGTCCGTGCTCATCCTTCACTCCTTGCCGGCGACCGGCGGCGTGCCGTGGGTGTGGAAGCTCTCGATCGTCTTCAATCCCCAGGCCTGGCCCTTCTTGCGGTCGGCCTCGGTCCAGCAGACCGGCTGCCAGTCCGGCGCCAGAACAAGACGGGAACCGGCATTGGCGAGCTCGACGCGATTGCCCGCCGGCTCCCACACATAGAGGAAGAAGGTGCCCTGGATGGCGTGCTTGTGCGGCCCGGTCTCGATGTGGACGCCGTTCTGCAGGAAGATGTCGGCGGCGCGCAGAATGTCCTCGCGCTGGTCGGTGGCATAGGTCACGTGATGCAGTCGTCCCTTGCCGCCGCCATGCTCCTCGGTGCAGGCGAGGTCATAGCTCTTGTTGTTGATGGTGAACCAGCAACCGCCGAGCCGGCCATTGTCGAGAAGGATATATTCCGTCACCCGCGCGCCGAGGCAGGTGATCATGAAGCGGCGGAATTCGGTGACGTCTTCCGACAGCAGGTTGATATGGTCGAGGCGGCGCGGCGGCATGCCGGTAAAGGCGGATGCCGTGTTCTTCAGCGCCGCCTTCTCCGCGTCCTCCTGCGGCTCGTACCAGTTGGTGTCGTAATAGATCTCGAACACATGGCCGAAGGGATCCTCGAAACGGAAGGCCCGGCCGTGGCTCAGGTCGCCGTCGTTCCAGCCGATCACCTTGAAATCGGAGGCCTCGATCGCCGCGACGCGCCGTTCCAGCGCTTCCGGCGAGGCGGCGCGATAGCCGATATGGGCGATGCCCGTGGTGTCGGATTTCGTCAGCTTCAGCGTTGCATATTCATAATCGTCCCAGGCCCTGAGATAGGCCGAACTCTCGTCCTGTCCGGACAGTTTCAGCCCGTAGATCCGGGTGAAGAAATCGAGGCTCTCCTCGAACTTGTTGGTCAGCACTTCCACATGGCCGAGATGGGCGATGTCGAAGCTCGGATTTGTCGGTTCCGTCGTCATTCCTGTTCCTCCCCTTTCTTCTTCAGGCGTTTCCCGCCGCCTCAGAGTTCGTCGACCGTGCGCGGAAAGATCGACTGGAACCCTTCCGCATATTTGCAGTCGCGCCCCGAGGCCTGCCCGCCGGAATTGCGCTTGAAATGATTGGCGCGGTTGATGGCGACGCGGGTGTAATACTCCCAGAGGTGCTCCTGCCCGGCCATGCATTCGATCGCCGCGCGCTTCTTCTCCCACACCGGCGTGATGTCGAGAAACGTGTCCGGCTTCCAGCCCATCTGCTCGGTCTGGTGCGGCTCGAACAGATAGAGCTGCGGCGCGCCCAGCACCTTCTCACCGGGATTATGCCCCCAGGCCTGGGCGATCATCCGGCATTCGAGCGCCACCTGCGTGGCGTACATATGGTCGGTGTTGTAGGGGTCATATTGCGAGTGCGACAGCATAAAGGCGGGCTGCACCTTGCGGATGACCTCGACCACCCTGTTCTTGTCCTCGCGGGAAAGCTCCAGCGGATAGTCGCCAAGATCGAGACAGACGAGATCGTGGACGCCAAGGGCTTCCGCCGCCTGTTCGGCCTCCTTGCGGCGTTCGCTCTTCACCTTGTCGAGCGTCATGCCCTCCTGCTTCCAGAGTTTCGCGCTCTCGCCGCGCTCGCCGAAAGAAAGGCACAGCACCGTGACGTCATAGCCCTTGGCAGCGTGAAGCGCGATCGCCCCGCCGCAGCGCCAGACGAAATCGGCGGCATGGGCGCTGATCACGAGCGCGGTCTTGTTGGTTTCCGGCATGGTTTCCTCCGTTACTCCGTTGATCCGCATCTCACGCCGGAGAGCCCGCAATGACAATTTCGGATTGCGGCGTACGCATAAGAATTTGCTATAGAGCCACGCCGAAAACATTCGAATGGCTTGAGCATGACGTCGTTCTATAGCTAATACTTATAGCCGCGCCGGGCTTTTGAATGGCCTTTGCCCCGCCGCGTGGTTCTAGATGTCGGTTCCGGTTTGCCGAGAGGGCGGACACCAACGGAGGAAGAGCCATGACAGCCATCGGATTTATCGGTTTCGGCGAGGCCGCGCGCGCAATCGCGGACGGCTGGGCGGCGGCGGGCATCGCCGCGACCCTTGCCGCCTTCGATATCAAGACGCTGCGGGCCGACACGGCAGAAGCAATCACCGAGGCCTGCGACGAGCGCGGCGTCTTCTGCGCCCCGTCTTCCGCCGCTCTGCTGCAGCGAAGCGATCTCGTCTTCAGCCTGGTCACCGCCGACAACGCATTTTCCGCTGCAGAGGCGGCCGCGCCGCATATCAGGCCCGGCACGCTCTATCTCGACGGCAATTCCTGTTCGCCGGAGACCAAGCGCCGTAACGCGGCGTTGATCGATGCCGCCGGCGCGCGTTACGTCGATGTCGCGATCATGAGCCCGATCCACCCGAAACGCCACGAAACGCCGTGCCTCGTCTCGGGTCCGCACGCGAGAAAAGGCGCGGAGGCGATGGCAGGCCTTGGCATGAACGGACGGGTGACCGGCCCTGAGATCGGCGATGCCTCTTCGGTGAAGATGATCCGCTCGGTGATGATCAAGGGCACGGAAGCGCTGATGGCGGAGTGTTTTCTCGCCGCCGAAAAGGCGGGCGTCAGCGCTGCGGTTCTCGCCTCGCTTTCCGCCTCCGATCCGCAGATCGACTGGCCGAAAAAGGCCGCCTACTGCCTCGAGCGGATGATGGTGCACGGCACACGGCGCGCCGCGGAAATGCGCGAGGTCGCGGCAACCGTGAGCGATCTCGGACTTGAACCGCGCATGAGCGCAGCAACCGCGGCATGGCAGGCGGAAATCGGGGGCTATGAGCTGAAGACGGCAAGAGACGATGACCTCGCGGAGCGCGTTCGACTGATCCTTTCGGCAAAGAGCAATTCCCGCGCCGAAGACTGAGGCCCTCGCACCAACCCGTGCCTTTGCCATCGCTTCCGCCGTTCCGCATGCTATAAATCCGCCGAACACGTCGCGGAGGCGCCCTTGCCCTACAATCTTCGCCATCTCAGGGTCTTCCTGGCCGTCGCCGAGACGCATTCGGTCACGCGGGCGGCAGAATTGTGCTTCGTCTCGCAACCGGCCGTGACCCAGGCGCTGGGCAAGATCGCAAGCCTTGCCGGGGCGACGCTCTTTTCGCGCACGCCCCAGGGGCTCTTCGTCACCGAGGCCGGCGAGACGCTTGCACGCCGAGTCAGGCGCGCTTTCGCCTATCTCGATCCCGCGCTCGCCGATGTCGCGCCGCGCCTGGAGGTGACGGTCACGCGCGCGCAACTGCTTGCTCTGATCGCCGTTGCCGAAACCCAGAACTTCACGCTTGCCGCCAAGCGGCTCGGCCTTGCCCAGCCGACGGTTCACCGCGCCGTCAGCCAGCTTGAAAGCGAGGCGGAGCGTCCTTTGTTCGAGCGCACCTCCTTCGGCATCGTCGCCACCCGCGCGGCATCCGCGCTCGCGCAGGCCGCGCGGCTCGCCTTTGCCGAATTCGCTCAGGCGGACGCCGATCTGGCGGAGGCGATGAAGCGGGAGACCGGCCGGATCGTCGTCGGCGCCATGCCACTGTCGCGCGCCTGCGTGCTGCCGGATGCGATCGTCGCCTTTCGCGCGCTCGGTCGCGCGATCCCGGTCGATGTGCTGGAAGGCGATTACGACGACCTGCTTGCCGGGCTCAGGCGCGGCGAGACGGACTTCCTGATCGGCGCGCTGCGCGATCCGGCGCCGATCGGCGATATTGTCCAGGAGGAACTGTTTACCGACAGCGTGGTTCTGGTCGCCGGGCCCGGGCATCCGCTTCTGCGCGAGAGGAAGGATGGCACGCTGTTGCAGCCGACATTCGAGGCTCTTGCCCGCTATCCCTTCGTCGTCGCCCCTGAAGGCACGCCGATCCGCAGCCATTTCGACCGCATTTTCGAGGCCGCCGGGCTTGCCGTTCCATCACGGCTGGTGGAAACACGCTCGGTGATCCTGATGCGCGAACTTCTGGAAAAGAGCGATCATCTCGGCTGCGTCTCGAAACGGCAGGCGGAGGCGGAAATCGGCCACGGGCTGATGGTCGCCCTGCCGTTCGAACTTCCGGCAAGCGCGCGCCCGATCGGGCTGACCTTGCGCGCCGGCTTCCTGCCGACCGCCGCCCAGGCGCTGTTCCTGAAGCTTCTGCGCGACAAGGCGGCTTCGCTTCCTGGTTCTGAGTGAGGTTCACGCCTGTTCGGCGGGAACCTGAACCGTCAGCCCGTCAAGCTCTTCGGTGACGGTCAACTGACAGGAAAGCCGCGAGCGGCCGGGCTCCATGCCCGGCGCGAAATCGAGCATGTCCTCTTCCATCGGCTCGATCGGCGGCAGACGGTCGAACCAGTCCTCGGCCACATAGACGTGGCAGGTGGAGCAGGAACAGCAACCGCCGCATTCGGCGACAACGCCGTTGACCCCATTGTCGCGCGCGCCCTCCATGACGCTCTGGCCCGCGGCGACGTCAAGCTCGTGGCGCTTCCCGGCATGCTCGATATAGATAATCTTCACCAATTCCAGGTTTCTCCTTGTTGGGGCTCAGGCCGCTGTCAGCGTCTTCAGGTCGGCTGCGGCCAGATCGTCAGGGTCCGGGCTGATCCCCGCGCCAAGCAACCGCCTTCCGGTCATGTAGGCGCGCGGATCGTTCATCGCGTCGATGGCGATGAAGCGCCTGCCGGTGAAATACCAGTGCGAGACCGAACCTTCGCGGTCTCCCTTGCGCACCACGACTCGGTCATAGCCTGTATTGAGACCGGCAATCTGCAGCTTGACCTCATACTGATCCGACCAGAACCAGGGCTCGGGCCGGTAGGGCATTTCTGCGCCCAGCAGGTTCCTGGCCACGCATTCGGCATGTTCGATGGCGTTCTGCACGCTCTCCAGCCGAAGCCTGCCGCCCGCGTTTGGAAAGCTGGCGCAATCCCCCGCTGCCCAGATCGCCGGATCCGCCGTGCGCCCGAAGGCGTCCGTGGCAATGCCGTTGTCAACCACCAGCCCCGCCTCTTCGGCAAGCGCCGTCGCGGGCTGAACGCCGATGCCGACAATCACCAGATCGACGTAAACCGTCGCGCCATCGGCAAGTTCCGCGGCCTCCACTGTCTTGCCGCCAAGAAGCCGGCGAAGCCGCGTTCCCTCTCGCAGGTCGACGCCGTTTTCGCGGTGAAGGGCGCGGAAATAATCCGCCGTTTCCTTCGCCGCGACGCGGCCGAGAATGCGCGGCGCGCTTTCGATCAGGGTCACCTTGAGACCGGAGCGCGCGGCAACGGCCGCCGCCTCCAGGCCGATATAGCCGCCGCCGACCACCAGAAGCCGCGCCCCGGGGACGAAGAGCGGCGCCATGGCATCGACATCGTCGATCCCGCGCAGGGTGAAGACGTTGCCAAGGTCGCCGCCGATTGCTGTCGGTAGCCGCCGGGGGGTTGCACCGGTCGTCAGTACCAGCCTGTCATAGGCAAGTGCCTCATCACCGAACGTGACCGTCCCTGCTTCTCGGTCGATCGCCTCGACACGCGCGCCGAGCCTCAGATCGATATCGTGCTCGGCGTAGAACTCCCTTGAGCGCAAATAGAGACGCTCCCGCGCCAGGTCCCCCAGCAGGAATTTCTTCGAAAGCGGCGGACGCTGATAGGGTGGCCAGGCCTCTTCGCCAAGAAGCTTCAGCGGGCCGTGATAGCCCTCGGCGCGCAGCTTCGCCACCAGCGCCAGACCGGCCTGGCCCGCGCCCGCAACCACGATACCGCTCATCGGCCGGCCTCCTCATGCCCGGCAAGCCACCGCGCCCAGTCGACTTTCAGACGCTCCATGTCCGGGCTCCCGGAATATTGCGCCACGCCGGGTAACGGCGAGAGCCATGGCTGGCGGGACGCGGTGAAGATTTCCGCCGCCGGAAAAAGCCAGGACGGATCGTCGAGCGTGCCGGGCTTGACCACCAGAACCGGACTGTCCTTGCGCTGATGGGTCAGCCGCACGCCGCACGTCCCGCAAAAAACCTGCCGGATCGGCACGCCGGAACCGCCGACCGTCCAGCGCTCCTGCGGCGTGCCGTCGAGCGTCAGGTCCTCGCAGGAAAACATCAGGCTTTCGCCGAACGCGCTGCCGGACTGGCGCTGGCAGCTCGCGCAATGGCAGAGGTAGAAGGTGAGCGGCGCCCCGCTCACCCGGTATCTGAGCGCCCCGCACTGGCACCCGCCCATAAGCGGAAGCACAGGAAGGCGCCCGTTTTCAGATGGTGAGGACGACATAATCATCCTCTGTGCGGACCTCGAATATTTCGGCGCGATAAGGCCCTTCCGCCAGGCTCTGGCCATGCGCCACCTTGACGTCGAAGATCTTCACCCGCATCCGGCTCGGGTCGCAGTAGGAGCGGCCGTTCTCAAGATCGAACTCCCAGCCGTGCCAGGGGCAGCGGACCATGATCTTCTCGTCCTCGGTGCGGTAGGCGCCTGGGCCATCGGCATTCACGAGCGCGGCGACCCTGCCGTGACAGAGTTCCGCCCCCTCATGCGGGCACGTGTTGGTGATCGCCGCGAAGCGATCACCGAGGTTGAAGATGGCAATGACGCGGCCGGCGACCTCGACCCTTTTCGCTTTTCCCTCGGGAATTTCATCGACCTTGCAGATGATGTGATCGGTCATGGCCTCTCCTCAACCCAGTCCGTAAACGGCAAAGGCGTTGTCACGCATGATGCCGCGCTTTGCCTCTTCGCTCAGCCCGACGCGGAAGGCCCGGTCCGGATGGTCGAAGTCCCAGTGCGGATAGTCGGTGGAGAACATCAGCCGGTCCGCCCCGATCCACTGAAGGAGGTTGTTCATGTGCCGGACGTTCGGCGGTTCCTCGATCGGCTGCGTGGTGATCCAGATATTGCGGCGGATATAGTCGGATGGGCGGCGCTTCACATGCGGCACTTCCCCGCGCATGCGCTCCCATTCCCGGTCCATGCGCCACATCAGCGACGGCAGCCAGGCGAAGCCGCCCTCGACCAGCACCACTTTGAGCTTCGGGAACCGCTCGAACACGCCCTCGAAGATCATCGAGATCAGGATGGTCTGGATCGAATGCGAAAAGGCATAGTGCTCCTCGACATAGAAGGAGGCCCAGCCCGCGCCGGTATTGGCGTGCCAGCCCGTTGCCGCCGGATGGACGGCGATCGGCAGGTCATGCGCCTCGGCGATCTCGTAGATCGGCCAGTAGCGCTTGCGGCCGGCCGGTTCGAGACTGCGCGGCACGAATTGCAGCTGGGCGAAGCGCTTGTCCTTCAACCGCTCCTCGATTTCGCGCACCGAGGCTTCGGCGTCTTCCTGGGCAATGGAGATGCCGCCCTTCAGGCGCGGTTCGGGCGCCAGCCATTTGTCGACCTGCCAGTCGTTGATCGCCGCGCAGACGGCCGCGCTTAATTCGAGGTTCTGCAGTGACGGTCCGGGGTTCAGCGCCTGCAGCATGCCAAACTCTATATTGAGCTCGTCCAGAAGCTGCTTCTGCAGGAAGGCGAGGCTGGAGGCCGGCGGACCGCCCTCCGGCGGATAGGCATCCTGGCGCATGCCGCCATGGTTCAGCCGCGGATATTGCAGCATGCCGACGAGCGAACCGCCCGACCGCATGCCGAAATCGCGCACGTGCTCGCGCCAGCGCAGCGGCATGAAGCGGGAGAGTTCGTTCCTTTCGGTCATCGCGGGGTGAATGTCGCAATCGACAATCCCCAGTTTCGTCTTGGCCGTGTCGGGCCTGTCCAGTTCGGCAACAGTCATGTCAGACCTCCAGTCTCGGATAGGTGGCAAGGACATTCTCGCGGCAGATGGCATTGGCAAGATCGGCGGAAAGCCCCTTCGGCCATCCGGCGGCGGTCGGTCCGTGATCATGCGGAAAATCGGATGAATAAAGCAGCAGCTCCGGCCCGCCGATGCATTCGACAACGGCTTCGACCTCTTCCGGCTCGACCGGAAGATCGAAGGGCTGCAGGGTGAAGCGCAACTGCCGCTCCATGATCTTGTCCGGGCCCTCCTTCAGCCACGGCACCTCGACGCGGCAGCCGCGCCAGTCCTTCGCCATGCGCCAGGAAACGCCGAAGAGCCAGGAAATCCCGCTTTCCGCCATCACCACCTTCATGTCGGGAAACTCGGTCAGCACGCCCTCGCTCAGAAGGCTTGCCGCCTGGCTGGCAAAGCCCTGCGACCAGTTGACCTGTTCCTCGACCAGATAGGACATGAAGCCGGATTGCGTCGGCGCGTGGCGGTAATTGCTGCCCGGGTGGATCGAGAGGGCAAAGCCGGCATCGGATGCCGCCTTGTAGATCGGCCAGAACTGGCGCTGGCCGAGCGTCGCCTCGCCCATGCAGATCGCCAGGATCTGGACGAAGCGGCGGTCGTCGGCATAGCGCCTGATCTCCGCCACCGCCTCTTCCGGGTGACGGAAGGGCACCAGCAGCGCGGCGCGCAGGCGCGGATCGCGATCCAGCCACTCCGCCGCCAGCCAGCGATTGGTCGCCTGGCACATCATCGCCTGCATATAGGGGTCGAACAACGCCTGGACGCCGTTGACGACGTTGAGGATCGCCGCCGAAAGGCCCATAGGGTCGAGATGGGCTTCCGCCAGCCGCGCGGGGCTTGCGACCCCGCCATCCGCCCCTTCCGCCCGGAAGGGCTTGGTCGAGAACGGATAGGACATCAGTTCCATATGCCCGATATTGCGATAGGGCATCATGTCCTTCCAGTAACTGTCGACGAACGGGATCAGGTCGGCCATTTCGGGACTGCGTGGATGCACGTCGCAATCGATGGCGCCGATTCCCGCCGCCGGTTCCGGCCTTGTTTCGGCATCAAGCTCTGTCAGCATGTTTCAGTCTCCTCATCACATGAAGAACGGTAATTCGAACGGGGCATGAAGAAGGCGGTCGTAAAGGAAATAGAGCACCGCCCCGAGGCCCGCCGTGTAGAGGGCAACGACCCACCACCGGAACCGGCCCCAAAGCGCCGTATAGATCGCGGCGAAACCGAGGATCGCAGCATAGGTGCCGAGCCACGGCGTCAGCGCCGCCATCAGCGCGATCGCCAGAAAGGTAATGATTTGCCGCTGGTTCGCGGCAATGAACTGCTGCACGGTTCCACCCGCGAGCGCATCACCTGCCCGCCGCGCGGCGGCGATCGCCTGAAGCCGGTTGCGGTCCTGAAACAGGACAAAGCCCATGATGACGATCCCCGCCAGGCCAAAGGCCATCGGCGAGACCTTGGCGAGGAGCTTCCAGTCGCGCGCCATCCAGACCGCCGCGCCGAAGAGGGCGATGAGCGCCACCGCCAGTGTTGACGACAGGATCAGGCTTGCCTTGCTCTCCACGGTATCCTCGATCGCGTGGGCAGCAAGCCCCTGACGGGTCGAGCGCAGCGCGAAAAAGAAGACGAGAGCAAGCACGATGACGAGGCCGATCACCGTGGGGCGCGTGATCACTTCCATCACCGTGTAGCTCTGCCATGTGATCGACATGGCGTTTTCGAGGACAGGCCCGAGCACGAAGCCGAGAATGAAGGGCGGGCGCGGCCAGCCGGCAGCCTTCATGATGTAGCCGAGCAGACCGACCCCTAAAAGCGTGATCCAGGTGAACATGCCCGGCTGCCAGACCCAGGAGCCCATGAAGATGAACAGGATCACCGCCGGCACGATGAAATTGCCGTCGACAAACGCGGCGCGCGCCACCTGGCGGCCCCACATCATCAACGCCGCGGCACCGATGATATTGGCGATGATGATCGTCCACACCATCGAGAAGGTGATGTCGAGATTGTCGCTCAGCATGTTACGGCCGGGCGAGAAGCCGTGGATGGTCAACGCGCCCAGAAGCACCGCCATGGCGCCGCTGCCGGGAATGCCGAAGGCGAGCGTCGGGATCAGCGACCCGCCAAGCACGGCGTTATTGGCCGCCTCCGGCGCGATCACGCCGCGCACATCGCCCTTGCCGAATTGCGGATCGGTCTTGCAGCTCTGCGTGGCGTGCCCATAGGCAAGCCAGTCGACCACGGATGAGCCGATGGCCGGCAACATGCCGACATAGACGCCCATCAGCGAACAGCGGATCACCAGCCAGCGATTGCGGATCGCCGCGCGCACACCGCTCAGGATACTGTCGTCGGCCGTATGCTCGTCGCTGAGATGGGCGATCGCGGTGCGCCGGGCGGCAAGATCCATCATTTCCGGCAGGCCAAAGAGCCCGAGGATGACCGGCACCAGCGGCAGACCGTCAAGCAGCGAGCGTTCGCCGAAGAAATAGCGCGGCATGGAGCTTGCGACGGGATAGCCGATCTGGGAGAGCATCAGCCCGAGAACAGCCGCCCCAAGCCCCTTTGAGACCGCATTGCCGCTGACCGCGCCGACCATGAGAAGGCCGAGCAGCGACAGAAGGAAGAATTCCGGCGAGCCGAAAGCGAGAATGATCGCCAGCGCAAAGGGCAGCGAGGCCGCCATCGCCAGGCCGCCGAGCACCCCGCCAAAGGCCGAACTGACAAAGGCCGCGCCGAACGCCGTCTGCGCCAGGCCGCGCTTGGCCATGGCATTGCCGTCGATCACGGTCGCCTGGCTGGCGATCGTGCCGGGAATGCCGAGCATGACCGATGTGATCGTATCGGAGGTGGAGACCACCGCGAACATGCCGAGCAGCATGGCAAGGCCCGAGGCCGGATCCATGCCGAAGGTGAGCGGCAGAAGCACCACCATGCCGGTAACCCCGCCGAGGCCCGGGACGATGCCGAGCCAGAGGCCGACGGCAATGCCTGCCAGCAGATAAAGAAAACCGGGAAAGGACAGAACCAGCGACAGCCCTGTCATGAATGAATCGAACATGAAGTTCCAGCTCCAGGTCAGCTTGGCTGATCATCGCTCGCCATTTGAGCGAAAGATGACGAAATAGACCTCTTCAGATTGCGCTCCGCCGCGAATGGCGAGCGCCACCTCCGAAAAAAGGGCACGAAAACAAATCGGTAGAACCGATGGAGACCGCGGGCCTGACCTCGAGCGCATTGCGCTGCCGGCGATGCGATCGGCGACGGCAAGGGGCGATCGCATCAATGCGCGATCGACCGCCCGGTGCTCCTTTCCAGGCTCCGGCTCTCGGGGCGGCGATACATGCGCCGCCCTTGGTCTGCCTGCTACTGCTCGATCCGCTCGACCAGCTGGCGCATCGTGTCCTTGATGTCCTCGGAGGTGTTCTGGACATCGTTGATGATCTTGGTCATCTCCTGCCAGTGGACGATATTCGGCGGCGAGCCATAGACCTTGGTGGCCGCTTCCAGATAGTCCGGCGAGGCTGTCGCTTCATCGAAGCTCGTGCGCAGCATGTCGAGGTGGTCCTGCGGCGTGCCGGGGGGCGCGACGATGATCCAGTTGACCGGCGCGGACGACTGGGCGTGATACATGATCAGATCCCAAAGCGGTCCTTCCGGCGCCTTTCCGGTCGCCTTTTCGATATATTCGCCAACCGTCGGCACGCCTTCGAGCGCCGGATCGAGCTTCATCGAACCGTCCGCCTCGATCGGACCCGTCTGCCAGATCGCCATGGTCTCGCCGCTGGCGATCGGACCATCGCCGAGTTCGGAGATGTATTGGGACGTGGTGGCCGGATAGGCATCGATCTCGCCGCGTTGCATCGCCGCATAAAGCGGGCCGTCGCCAAGCATGCCCGAGACGAACGTCCAGTCGACGCCGAGAAGATCGAGCGCCGCGGCCGTCTGCATGCCCTGGGTCATGCGCGGCGAATAGACGCCGACCGTGACGCCGTCGAGATTGGCGAGATCGTCGCGGTCTTCAATCCCGCCGCCAACATCGGTTCTGACGTGGAACAGGAAGTTGGAGCCGCCAATGCCGCCAATCACGCCGAAATCTTGGAACGGGATTTGCAGGACTTCGGGATCGAGGATGCGCGTCGTGCCCTGCCAGGCGAGATAGCCGAGCGTCTTGCCGTCCGGCCGGGCGTCCATGACATAGTCGATGCCCTTGGTCAGCGCGCCGCCGGAGACCGACTGCACCACCATGGTCGGATGATCCGCCATGGTCTTGGACCAGGCGTCGGCCAGCACCTGGGCGCTGATCGCCGTTGCGCCGCCGGGCGCGACATTGTGCACCAGCGTCACCGTTTCGCCTTCCAGGTCGATCGGATCGGCCTTGGCGGCGACGCCTCCCGCCAGCATGATCGCGGCAACGGACACCGCCGCCATGCCGGATCTGATAATCGCATTGAGTTTCATCTGTTCTCCTCCCTCTAGGATCAGTGACACGGATGCCCGGACCTCCTCCGTCCTCGACGTCCGCCATGAGCGCGCGGCCCTGCAGCCCCTCTATCCGGGTGGTTGACCTTCTGGCTGACGGCTCAGTCTCTTAAGATAGCCGCAGCAACCGGGCACACCGCCTCCCGCACATCCGTCGCGAATAGAGACCGGACGCTGAAACGGGACAGCATTGTCTAAAACCGCTAAATTTCCGGCACAGGCCGGGCGGGCATGCGCAGCCGGCCTACCCCACCGGCTGGAATTGCTCCTCGTATCGCGTCGCCCGCTCTGTCGAAAACGGCGTTCAGGCCTGACGCGATCTCGTCCCTCCGCAGGCTTTTGAGGCCCATTTTCCCGACCTCCCAGACGGGAACAAACGCGGAGGTCTCCGGTCTCAATGTATACGCCGATACATGTTTCAATCTGACCGTGCTTATACTTTAGCCCAGTATACTCAATAAATAAACAAAATTAGCGCGTATTTTGAAGAAAATCGATGTTTATATACAAAATGGAAAAAGTCTATCAACAGGTTGCGTATACATTTTGCGTGAAAAGTGCACGATTGACCAGCCGCGTCGGGACTCACTTACGCGGCCTGCGCAAAAAAACCGGCCCGTCGCTCTAACAGACGGACCGGTCGGGTCATGGCTTTGCCTGGTTGTGATCCGGCTTCCCTCGCAGCGACTTCAGACGGCGGCCGAGGCGGGGGCGGCGGCGCTGCGTCGGGCCGCCCAGTTGGCGCAGGCGCCGATGCCGCCCAGCGGGAAGAAGTGGATCTGGGCCACGGCTGAGCCGCCATCCCGTTTCGCCGCATCGGCGAAATCGGCAAGAACATCCGTCGGCTCATAGGGCAGCACCAGCTTGGACACATCCATCGCCCGGCGCTGCAGCACCTTGAGCGACGAGCCGACGCCGCAGGCGATCGCGAACTTGATCAGCGTCTGCAGCTTGGCCGGCCCGGCAATGCCGACATGAACGGGCAGGTCGACGCCGAAACCACGCAGCCGCTCGATCCAGGCCAGCACCGGCGCCGCCTCGAAGGCGAACTGGGTGACGATCGCCATTTCGGCGTCGGTGCGCTCGGCAAAGTCCTGCTTCCACCTGAGGGCGGCGTCGACATTGCCGGTCGACCCGTCGGAATCGATATCCTTGTTGCCTTCCGGATGGCCGGCCACATGAAGCCGCCGGAACCCCGCCTTGTCGAACAGGCCGGTTTCCATCAGCTGCATCGAGGAATGAAATTCGCCGACCGGCGCGGCGACGCCGCCGGCCAGCAACAGCGCCTGGTCGACGCCGGCCTCGCCCTGATAGCGCGCGATCCAGTCTTCCAGCGTCGCCCTGTCCTTGATGATGCGGGCGGGAAAATGCGGCATGACCGGGAAACCATCGTCCGACAGACGCCGCGCGGTGCCCACCATCTCTTCGATCGGCGTGCCTTCGATATGGGCTATGTATACACGGGTACCGGCCGGCAGCAACGCCTTGAAATCATCCACCTTGGCCGCGGTGCGCGGCATGACCTCGATCGAAAAACCTTCTATCAAAGGCTCGATGGCGGCGTTGTCGGCGGCGGCCTGCTTGCCGCGCCTGCCCAGAAATCCAATCATTCCGCAGACCCTCCTCCAGGTTGGGATGAATCAAATGTATACATTTGACTCTCGTCTGGCAAGCTTTTCGCCAATTCTTTCCGCAGGCATTCTCTGACTGTATGCATGACAAGGCGCGCCCTGCTTTGGCGTTTGCGACACCGGAGCGCCATCGACGCCTGCCGCAGCGCTCCCGCCCCAAGGCTAAAAGACGCCCTCCCCGCAACCGGTTCTATTTTTCGAAGACGACGGTCTTCTTCCCGTTCAGCATCACCCGGCGCTGAAGATGCAGGGTCACGGCCTTGGCCAGAACCCGGCGCTCGATGTCGCGGCCCTTGCGCACCAGATCTTCCGGCGTATCGGCATGGGTGACGGCTTCGACGTCCTGGGCGATGATTGGGCCCTCGTCGAGGTCCTCGGTCACGTAATGCGAGGTCGCGCCGATCATCTTCACCCCGCGCTCGAAGGCCTGGTGATAGGGTTTCGCACCCTTGAAGCCCGGCAGGAATGAGTGGTGGATATTGATGCAGCGTCCGGACAGAAACGCCGAGAGATCATCCGAGAGGATCTGCATGTAGCGCGCGAGCACGACCAGCTCCGCCCCCGTCTCGTTCACCAGCGCCTTGATCGCGGCCTCCTGCTGCGGCTTGGTGTCCTTGGTGATCGGCAGGTGATGATAGGGAATATCGCCCATCAGCGTCAGGTTCAGCGCCTCTTTCGGATGGTTGGAGGCAATCGCGACGACCTCCATGTCCAGTTCGCCGATCCGGTTACGGTAAAGCAGGTCGCCGAGACAATGATCGAATTTCGAGACCATCATCAGCACTTTCGGCCGCCGCGCCATGTCCCACAATTCCCAGGTCATGCCGTATTCGGCCGCGAGCTTATCCATCTCCGCGCGCAAGGCGGCCTCATCGCCGGGATATTCCACGACAACGCGCATGAAGAAGGTGCCGCTCACGGCATCGTCGAACTGGCGCGCCTCGGTGATATCGCCCTCGGCGCGGGCAAGAAGCGTGGCAACGGCGGCGACGATGCCGGGACGGTTGGCGCATTTGATGGTCAGGACATAGGACTTCATCGCAGGGATCTCCTCCAAATCGGGGCGCGGAAACCCGCCCCTTTCAGACAGCATGTGTTCCCACCCTCTTGCGGGCGGCGAACGATCTTTCATTCCTTCATGACGCCGCGTTGCGGCTCTCCGGCCGTTTCGGCGCGCGTTTTCCCGCTGCCGGCGCGCAGTCCACGCCGGCAGTCAAGGCTTCGATTGTCTTTCACGGCATTGCCGGGCGCCGCCTTTCGGTCAAAGGCTCCGCCGATATTTCCAACGCACCTGCGGGCGGAGAACCGTCTCCGCCCTTCTGCGAATTCCGCTAGTTCATCATCGTGTTCGGCAGGATCAGCGTGATCTGCGGAAAGGCGATCAGCACGATCAGCGTCGCCAGCATCGCGAACCAGAACGGCGTGACGCCGGCAAAGATGCGGGCGAGCGGCACGTCGCGGGCCACCGATTTGACGATGAACACATTGACCCCGACCGGCGGCGAGATCAGACCCATTTCCAGCGTCAGCACCACCAGCACGCCGAACCAGATCGGATCGATCCCGAGTTGCGAGATCACCGGGAAGTAGATCGGCATGGTCAGCACCAGCATGGCGAAGCCTTCAAGGAAGCAGCCGAGCACCAGATAGGTCAGCAGGATCAGCGCCAGAACCGTGAGCGGCCCGACCTCAAGGCCTTCCAGGAAAGTGCCGACCAGATCGGGAATGTGGGTAAGCGCCAGGAACGGGTTGAGGATATGGGCGGAAATCAGGATCAGCATCACCGCCGCCGTGGTCACGACCGAATCCTTGGCCGCCGTCCAGAATGTTTTTGGCGTCAGCTTGCCCGTCGCCGCGCCGATGACGATGATCAGCCCGGCGCCGACGGCGGAGGCCTCGACCGGCGAGAAGATCCCGGCATAAATGCCGCCGATCGTCAGGATCACAACAGAGAGCACCGGAAGCGCGCCGACGAGTTTCTTCGTCTTTTCGCCCATCGTCGTGCGCGGGCCGGCGGGGCCGAAGCCGGGCCTCAGCCAGCACAGGATGGTGATGGTGGCGATGAACATCGAAAGCAGCAGAATGCCCGGCAAAACGCCTGCCAGAAAAAGCCGGCCGATCGACTGCTGCGTCAGGATCGCGTAGATGACGAAGCCGGTCGAGGGCGGGATCAGGATGCCGAGCGTGCCGCCGGCGGCAACCACCCCGGTCGACAGCCGGTTGTCGTAATTGAAGCGGTCCATCTCGGCCATGGACACCTTGCCCATGGTCAGCGCAGAGGCGACCGAGGAGCCGGAAAGCGCGGCAAAGCCCGCGCAGCCGAGCACGGTGGCCGAGGCGAGCCCGCCGCGAAACCGCCCGACAATGGCATAGGCCGCATCATACAGCCTGCCGCTCATGCCCGTGACCGAGGCGACATTGCCCATCAGGATGAACAGCGGCACCACCACCAGTTCGGCCGAGGAGGCAAGCGTGAAGCTTTCCGAGGCCATCAGGCTCATCGCCGCCTTCAGGTCGCGCAATGCCCAGATTCCGGCAAAGCCGACAGAAAACATTGCCAGCGCCACCGGCACGCGGATCACCAGCAGCACAAACAGGACGGCAAGACCGACCAGGCCCACCAGTTCTCCGCTCATTCCTCAAACTCCCGCCTGGCTCGGCCGTAAGGCCCGGACAGCGCCAGCTCAACGGCGCGAAGCGCCATGCCGATGGCGGTGATCAGCGCCATGATCGACAAGGCCCACTGGAAATACCATTTGGGCATGCGCACGATATTGGTGGCAAGCTTGAGCATCTGCGACAGTTTCGATGAATCGTAGACGGTATAGGCGATGCCGACGAAGATCACCGCGCCGAGAAGCGCGGCGAAGATGTTGAGCCAGTGATTGAAGGCATCAGGGAAATGATCCTCGAAGACATCGACCGCGACATGGCCGCCGAGCTTGTCGCACAGCGCCATGCCGCCGAAGACGATGATGACCATGCCCATCTGGTAGAAGTCCTGCGCGCCGCGAAGCGGCGCGCCGAATGCCCGTCCGATCACGTCCGCAAGCACGACCAGCGTCACGAAGATCAGCCCGAGCGTGCCGGCAAAAGCGGAGAGCGAAATCAGCCCATCCGCGAGCCTGCGGAGCGTGGAAAGCATGGTCTTATTCACCACGCATCGAGGCAAGAACATCCTCGGCGCCGAGCTCGGTCACGATCTCCTCGGTCACCGGAATGGTGATCGCGCCGAAGGCTGCCGCCTGATCGGCATCGAGTGTGATCACGGTCTTGTTGGGATCGGCCTCAAGGCCGGCGATGGTCTCTTCGGCAACGCGGTTCCAAGCCGTCTCCGCGCTTTCGGAGAGATATTCGCCGGCATATTTGTCGATCGCCGCCTTCTGCTCGTCGGTAAGGCCGTCATAGCGTGCCTGGCTCATGACCACATAGAAGGTGAGGCGGCCGAGCGGCGCGCCGATCGTGTAGCTGTCGGCGACTTCGGAAAGCTTGAAATCGGTGACGGCGGACGCGCCGGTGACGACACCGTCGATCAGGCCGGTCTGCAGCGCATTGTAGATTTCGCCGGCCGGCATCTGCACCGGCGTGGCGCCGAGCGCTTCGAGAACGGCGGCAGACGTCGAGCCTGCGGCGCGGATCTTCAGGCCCTTCAGGTCATCAGGCGTGCGGACGTCCTTGTCCTTCATGATGAAGATGTTCGGCTCCGAGGTCCACAGCGCCAGCGGCTTGGTGCCCGGGAACTCGTCCTTGATCATGTCCATGGAACGCCAGATTGCCGGATAGCCGGGCTCGCCGAGCTCGATCACGCCCGGCATTTCGGCGATCATGGTTTTCGGGAACTGCGACGAGGTGTAGCCCGGCAGGCCCCAGACGATGTCGGCGACGCCCTGAAGCACGCGGACATACTGTTCCAGCGGGCCCTTGCCGAGCTCGCCGCCGGGATAGACGCGGATGGTCAGATCATCGCCGACCTCGTTGGCGATACCGTCCTGCAGCGGCTCGATGACCGAGCCGGTCAGCGTGTGCTGCGGAGGAACGAAATGGGCGAAAGACAGTTCTTCCGCCGAAGAGGCCGCAGCAGCGCCGGCAAAAATCGCGGCGGATACGGCAAGAGTGCGCAGGGACCTGTAGATCATGATTCTCCTCCCCAGGTTTCATGACTTGAAAGCGTGAGCGTGTCCGCTGGTCCGCGGCCACGCTCGGATGTTCCATTTTGCGCCGCTCCGGCCACGAAAGCCGGAAATGCTGCGGCCATGCATCAGTTGCAACAGGGAGGTGGCCAGGGCAGCGACCCGGCAGGCCCTCCTCGGCCTTCCCGGAACCCCGAGTTCCACCCATTTGCCGCGCCGGCGACGATGGCAACCGCCATGACGCCGCGCAGCGCATTGCAACCTAGCACATTACCGGCCGCCGCCCTAGACAAAGGCGGCGCCGTTTAGACGAAAGGGCGATCAGCGGCTCGCCTTGGTGCGCCAGCTGTCGGCGTAGTTCTCGCGGGCCTCGGCCGCATAGGGCGTCGGCGAAACGCGCACGCGGATCTCGGCCTGGCGATGCGGCTCGACCGAAGTCTTCTGCGTGGCCTCCGGCTCGCCCCATTTCAGCGTCAGCACGTCGCCGACATTGACGTCCGGGCTGACGACGCCGAGCGAGAGAACCCGGCGCTCATTGTAGGAATAGCCGTTGAACATCGACATGCCGACCATCTTGTCGCCGTTCATGACCATGTCGGCCGTCGACGACGCATAGTTCGGCTGCGGGAAATCGATCCACTTGTAGGGCGTGCCGTCCTCGAAATTCGAGGCGATGACCTTCAGGACATCTTCCGGGTTCCACTCGAAGGTGACCTTCTTGCGGTTGGTCGGCGCGTCCTTCAGCTTGGCGAGCGCGTCCTTGCCGATGAAATCATCCTTCTTCCAGCCGATATAGAAGCCGTAGCCGAGCTCGAACGGGTTGGTGTAGTAGTCCTCGACATTGTCGGAGACGAAGGAACCGCCGATGGAACCGACGGCCTCATAGGCATCGGCGCCCAGCCAGTCGCGATAGTCGGCCATCATGCCGTCGCCGGAATAGATGCCCGGCAGCGGCGAGGGAATCCAGCCGGATTCCAGCGTGTTGGTGGAATAGGCGCGCGAACCGACGCGGCGCAGATCGACGCCGGTCTTGGCCGCCGCTTCAAGGATGACCGACAGGACATAGGCCTTGTCGGAATAGGGACCCCAGATTTCCAGGCCCGGCGCGCCGGCCATGCCGTGGCGCAGCGCCTGCACCCGCTTCGAGCCGACATTGATCCAGTCGACATGGAAGAACTTGATTTCGGGAACCGGACCGCCATTGATGGCGTCGAGGATCTTGTTCGCGTCCGGACCCTGGATCTGGTAGCGATAGTGGGTGCGCAGCACGCGCTCGCCCTCGGGCCGCGAATCCGAACGCGGATCGTGGATGAGGCGCACGTTCCACTTGCCGATGGCGGCCTGGAACTTGGTCCAGTTGGCGGTCGGCTGACGACCGACGAGCACGAACTTGTCCTCGCGCTCGCGGAAGATGATCATGTCGCCGATGACATGGCCCGCGGGCGTGACCGGCACGAAATGCTTGGCGCGGTTCTGATCGAAATTCGAAAACGCATTGATACCAACATAGGCGAGAAACGCCTCGGCGTCCGGACCCTCGACGATCAGCTCGTCCATGTGATGGGTCTGGTCGAACAGCACGGCGGTGTGGCGCCATGCCATCTGTTCGCTGCGCCAGTTGGAAAACTCAGGCGCCACGACGGGGTATACATAAATCCCCGAACGCGAATTCCTCAAAAGCTCTACAGGGTTTGAAAACCCCTTCATTACAGTCGAAAGGCTTTGACCTGACACTTTCTCGCTCCTCCCAGCTCGTAAAAAATGTATACATACATTTGCAAGTCGGCCTCGAGAATGCAAGCGGAAAAATCACCCCGCCTGCAAATTCTCGCGATACTGGCACGCGCGCTCAGGGCAGTGCCGGGTCGTTCGGCGCCACCAGCGCAAGGCCGGGCACGGTGCTGACGAGATTGCGGTCCTTGGAGAAGATATATTCGAGGTTTCGCCGCGCCGCGCAGGCATGTTCGCGCGTCAGGGCTTCCGCCCGCGACCCCTGTCGCTGCGCGATCGCGGTGACGATCTCGCGGTGCTGCTCCTGGGCCACCTGCAGCGAGCGGCGGAAGTCGGAAAGCTTGGTCTTGTCCGGCAGGAAGGCAGAGGGCGAGGCAAACGGCAATTGCTTGGCACGGGCCAGTTCGCGCTCCAGCGTGGCCGAGCGCGGCAGGGCGGCAAGCGCATCGTGAAACTCGCTGTTGAGTTCCGAATAGGTCTCGAAGTCCACCTCGTCGGGATGAACGCCGACACAGCCGTCAAGCGCGCGGACAATGGCGGATATCTCCTTCAGCTCCTTCTCGCTCGCCCCGCGTTCGGCCGCAAGCCGCGCCGCCGTCCCCTCCAGCACGCCGCGCAGTTCGATCGTGTCCAGCACATCGGCATAGGCGAAGCTGCGAACCAGAAAGCCACCGCTGCGGGCGCGCTCCAGAAGTCCCTCTTCGGCCAGACGCGACATTGCCTCGCGCACGGGGGTCCGCGAAATCTGAAGGTCGTCGGCCAACGCCACCTCGAACAGGCGCGTGCCGCCCGGAATGGCGCCGTCGAGAATCCGCTTGCGCAGTTCCACCAGCGCCCGCATCGTGTGGGTCTTCGCCGTCGTTTGCCTGTCCATTCCTACCTCCGGACCTGATGCGACCCGCTGGACCGGGTCATGAACGCCTAATGTATACATAGTACGAACCGGGGCAAGCTCATCCGAGCCGCCAGCCCGCCCTGAACGTCTTTCGATCGATCTATGTATACATAATGGGCGATTTTTGGTTGATTTACCCCATATTTTTCGCTAACCCTACAAAAAATGTATTCACGACGGCGTTGGGAGGGCCGATCATGACCACATTGCTTCTCATTCCCGGCCTGGTGTCGGATGCCCGCGTCTGGCGCGCTGTTGCCCAGGCCGCGCCGGAATGGCTGTCCGCGGCCAACGCCGACATCACCCGCGAACCGACCATTGAGGACATGGCGGCCAGGCTCCTGCGCGAGAACGACGGCCCTCTGATCCCCGTCGGCCATTCCCTGGGCGGGCGCGTTGCCATGGAAATGGCGCACCAGGCGCCGGAGCGCGTGCGCGGCCTCGTTCTGGCCAATACCGGGCATGACGGCGTGGGAGAGAACGAGGCGCCCAAGCGGCTCGCCAAGATCGCCCGCGGCTACGAGGACATGACGGCCCTTGCCGCCGAATGGCTGCCGCCGATGCTCGCTGAAGGCGTCACGCCGGACCCGGCGCTTGTCGACGACCTGACGGACATGGTGCTGAAAGCCGGTCCCGACATTCATGCCCGCCAGATCCGCGCCATAATGGAGCGCCCGAACGCGATGGACTACATCGCCGACATCGCCTGTCCGGTTCTGCTGCTCACAGGCGCGCAGGACAGTTGGTCGCCGGAAAAGCAGCATCGCGAAATCGCCGAGAAGCTTGCGGTCTCCGAGCTTCAGATCATCGACGGCGCCGGGCATTTCATGCCCGTCGAGCGCCCGGACGAAACGGTTGCCGCCATCACCGGCTGGCTCGATCAGCACAAGGAGGTGCTCAATGTCTGACGTGCTCGAAATCCCCGAAACGCCGCTCTTCGAGCGAGAGCGCTCGAAAAACGGCTACCGGATGAACAAGATGGCCATGTCGCTCGGCAAGCCGGAAAACCGCGCGGCCTTCATCGCCGACGAGGAGGCGTTCCTTGACAGTTTCGGCCTCGGCGAGGCGGAGAAACAGGCGGTCATGAACCGCGACTGGCACAGGATGGTCTCCCTTGGCGGCAATCTCTTCTTCATCCTGAAGATCGCGGCGATCGACCCGGCCAGCATGGCCGAGATCGGCGCGGCGCAGGCCGGCATGAGCCAGGAAGAATTTCTCAAGACAAGACTGGGGAAGATGTAATGGCCGAAATCATTGGCGGCGTGGGCACCAGCCACGTACCCTCGATTGGCGTGGCGCTCGACAAGGGCCTTGCCGAAACGCCCGACTGGAAGCCGTTCTTCGACGGCTATATTCCCGGCAAGAAGTGGATGGCGGACAAGAAGCCCGACGTTGCGGTCGTCATCTTCAACGATCATGGCAACACCTTCTTCCTCGACCGCGTGCCGACCTTCGCCATCGGCGTTGCCGACAGCTACAAGCCGGTGGACGAGGGCTGGGGCCCGCGCGCCGTGCCGGAATTCGAGGGCGCCGTCGATCTCTCATGGCATATCGTCGACACGATGGTGGAAAACCACTTCGACCCGCTGGTCTGCCGCGAGATCGAGGTCGACCACGGCCTTCAGGTGCCGCTGGAACTGTTCTTCGGCCGTCCCGAACACTGGCCGGTCAAGGTGGTGCCGATCTGGGTCAACACCATCCAGTACCCGATCCCCACCCCGCAGCGCTGCTGGGAGATGGGCAAGGTGCTGCGCAAGGCGATCGAAAGCTTCCCCGGCGATGAGCGCGTGGTGATCATGGGCACGGGCGGACTTTCGCACCAGCTTCAGGGCAGCCGCGCCGGCTTCATCAACCGCGAGGCCGACGAGGCCTGGCTCGACGGCATCGCAAATGACTACGAGAAATACCGGAACATGAGCCGCAAGGACTATGTCGACCAGTTCGGCTCGGAAGGCGCGGAACTGATCATGTGGCTGGTGATGCGGGCGGCGATGAACCCGCATGTGGAGATGAAGCACAGGCATTATTATGCCCCCGCCTCGCTCACCGGCGCCGGCATGGTCGTGCTGGAGAACGCGTGATGGCGTTTTTCCTGATGCGCTGCCTGAACAATCCGGATGTCCATGAATTGCGCGAAAAAATCCGCCCGCAGCACCGCGAATGGGTGGGCTCCGGCGGCAATGGTCTGGTCTCGGTGCTGATCGGCTCGGCGCTTGTCGATGACAAGGGCAGCTCCTGCGGCAATTTCGGCATATTGGAAGCCAAAAGCCGCGCCGATGCCCAAGCCTTTGCCGAGGGCGACCCCTTCCGCAAGGCCGGCATTATCGCGACCATCGAGCTGACCCCCCTGCCCGACACGTTCCAGGTCGGGCGGATCAGCGAGCCGATGAGCCCGCGCCTTCCGGCAGAGTGAGCCGGCTCGCATGGGAAACGCCGACGGGAGGAGAACATGACGGCGAAGATCATTGACGGAAAGGCCTTTGCGGCCCGCATTCGCGGCGCGGTGGCCTGCCACGTATCGCGGACGAAGGCCAAACACGGCGTAACGCCCGGCCTTGCCGTGGTTCTCGTCGGCAATGATCCGGCATCCGAGGTCTATGTCCGCGCCAAGCACAAGCAGACGGTTGAGGCGGGCATGAATTCCTTCGAGCACCGCCTGCCGGAGGAAACGTCCGCCGCTGACCTTCTGGCGCTGGTCGCCCGGCTGAACGCCGACGACGCGGTCGACGGCATTCTCGTGCAATTGCCCCTGCCCGCCCATATTGCCGAAGCCGAGGTTCTGGCGGCGATCGACCCGGCGAAGGATGTCGACGGTTTTCACATCCACAATGTCGGGCTTCTCGCTACCGGACAGAAGGCGATGGTGCCCTGCACCCCGCTTGGCTGTCTGATGATGCTGAAGGCCGAACATGGCGATCTTTCGGGCCTTGAAGCCGTCGTCATCGGCCGCTCCAACATCGTCGGCAAGCCGATGGCCCAATTGCTGCTTTCCGCCAACGCCACCGTCACCATCGCCCATTCGCGCACAAGAGACCTGAAAGCAGTCGTCAGCCGCGCCGATATCGTGGTCGCCGCCGTCGGCAGGCCGAACATGGTCAAGGGCGACTGGATCAAGCCCGGCGCGAGCGTGATCGATGTCGGCATCAACCGCATCGATGCGCCGGAACGCGGGGAAGGAAAGACCCGGCTGACGGGCGACGTCGATTTCGCCGCCGCAAGCGCTGTCGCCGGCGCGATCACGCCGGTTCCGGGCGGCGTCGGCCCGATGACGATCGCCTGCCTGCTTGCCAACACGCTGACGGCCGCCTGCCGCCGCCACGGCCTTGCCGAACCGGAGGAGCTTACGGCCTGATGCCCCTCCTTCCGGAGGATGGTGTTTTTCGCGGGCCAAGCGCAATCTGTGACTGTAGAATACATCATCGCGGTCTGACATAGGGAGGAGAAGACCAGTGAATATTGCACAGGACGTGAAACAGGCGGCAACGCGCGCGCCGGACAAATTCTTCATCGACGGCGCGTGGGTCGCGCCGTTGTCGTCTGCCAAAATCAACGTGGTCTCGCCGGTCACCGAGGAGGTCGTGATGACCTATCCGGAAGCCTCGACGGCGGATATCGACCATGCGGTTGCCGCCGCGCGCGAGGCCTTCGACAACGGCCCCTGGCCGCATATGGCGCCGGCGGAGCGGGCCCGCTATCTGCGCAAGGTCGCCGAACATCTGCGCGAACGGCTGGACGATGTCGCCCATGACTGGTCGTGGCAGATGGGCGCGCCGATCTCGCTGACGAAGAAGCTCGCCGGCCAGAGCCCGCTGCTCTTCGACAATTACGCCGATATCATCGAGACCTATCCCTTCGTCGATCCGCGCGACCGGCTCGACGGCGGCGTCACCCGCGTGGCGCAGGAACCGGTCGGGGTCGTCGGCGCGATCACGCCGTGGAACGCACCTCTGGTGCTTCTGACCTACAAGGTCTCCGCAGCGCTCGCCGCCGGCTGCACCATGGTGGCCAAGCCCTCGCCGGAAACGCCGCTTGAGGCCTATATCCTGGCCGAATGCATCGAGAAGGCAGGCCTTCCGCGCGGCGTGTTCAACCTGGTACCGGCGGGCCGCGAAGGCGGCGATCATCTCGTGCGCCATCCCGGCATCGACAAGGTGGCCTTTACCGGCTCAACCGCCGCCGGCAAGAAGATCGCAGCCGCCTGCTCCGAACGTCTGGCCCGCGTCAGCCTGGAGCTCGGCGGCAAGTCGGCCGCCGTCCTGATGGAGGATGCGAACTTTGCCGCCGCCCTTCCCTCGCTGATGGTCTATACCATGCCGATCACCGGGCAGGTCTGCTTCTCGCTCACCCGCATTCTGGTGCCCGAATCCCGCAAGCAGGAATTTGTCGATCTTTATGTCGGCGCGCTCAAGGGCGTGACCGTCGGCGATCCGATGGATCCGGCAACGCTGATGGGTCCGCTGGCCAAGGCCGAGCAATATGCCCGGGTGACCAATTACATCGATCTCGGTCGCAGCGAGGGCGCGACGCTTGCCTGCGGCGGCGGCCGGCCGGCCGGCCTCGACAAGGGCTATTTCGTCGAGCCGACCGTCTTTGTCGATGTCGATCCCTCGATGCGCATCGCCCAGGAGGAGATCTTCGGCCCGGTCGTCTCGATCATCACCTATGACGGCGAGGCGGATGCGATCCGCAAGGCCAATGACAGCGTCTACGGCCTCAACGCCTCGATTTATGCCGGCGATCCGGAACGGGCCTTCCGCCTGGCCCGCCAGGTGCGGGCCGGCAACATCACCGTCAACGGCGTGATCGTCGATCCGCGCATGCCCTTCGGCGGGTTCAAGGAATCCGGCATGGGCCGCGAGGGCGGTCTTGAGGGGCTCGCCAACTATCTGGAGACCAAGTCGATCCATATGGCGTGAGCGCTGCGGAAAATGAGGGCCGGATCATTTCAGGCCCCAGACTGCTGAGAAAATCTGTTGCAGAAGCAATGACCCTGCTCCCGTTCTCCGTCACCCCGGCCTTGAGCCGGGGTCCAGGGCCACAAAAACACATTTTGTAACAGTGCCTTAATCGCGAGCGTTATCGCTATTCGGCCCTGGGTGCCGGCTCAAGGCCGGCATGACGGAGGAGAGTGAGGCGAACTTTGTCAACAAACTGAGGGCCTGATCAATTCAGGCGCTTCAGCAATACAGGGCGGCGCAAGTCTCCTCCGGCGGCAACGCCGCGCGCCGCCCTGGACCCGCTTTTCCGGGCGACCCCCGTTTTCAAACTGGTCATGGCTTCCTATGCTGGGGCAGCAATTCAGGAAGGAATGTCATGACAATCGGGTTTATCGGAACGGGCGAAATCACGAAAGCCGTGGTGACCGGCATGAGCACGGTCGATGGCGAGAAGCCGACCATCCTTGTCTCGCCGCGCAATGAGGAGATCGCGGCCGGACTTGCCGACCGCTTCGAGAATGTCGAAATCGCGGCGAGCAATCAGGCCGTGATTGACGGCGCGGAAACCGTGTGCCTGGCGCTGAGGCCGGGCGATGCCGAAGAGATCATCAAGACACTGAAATTCGGTCCATCGCACCACGTCATCAGCTTCATGCCGACCTTCAGCCAGGCGCGGCTTTCAGGGATCGTCGCCCCGGCGACGCGGATCACGCTGGTGACGCCGCTGCCTGCGGTCGCCTTTCACGGCGGCCCGACGCCGGTCTTCCCGCCGGATGAGGATGCGATTGCGATGTTCGATCCGCTCGGCACCGTGGTTGCCGCCGAGACGGATGACGAATACCAGGCGATGTGCGTCGCCACCGCCTCGCTTGCCGGCGCCTATGCCTATTACGAGACGATTGCCGACTGGCTGCAGGCGAAGAACCTGCCGGCCGACAAGGCACGGGCCTTTTCCGGCGCCGTGTTCTACGCGCTTGCCGCAACGGCTCGCAACGCGCCGGAGATGTCGTTTTCCGAACTGACGCATGAATCGGCAACGCGCGGCGGCACCAATGAACAGGTGCTCAAGCATTTGAAGGACAACAACGTCTACACCGCGTTTTCAAAGGCGCTTGACGGCATCTGGGATCGGTTCGAGAATGCGAAACCCTCTTCCGACTGACAGGACACGATGATGGATACGCCGCAGCTTCTGGGTTCTCTGGCGCTTGCCTGGGCGGCCTATTTCATCGCCGTCGTCAGCCCCGGCCCGGCAACGCTTGCCATTGCCGGCACGGCCATGGGCCAGGGCAGGCGGCAGGCCGTGGCGCTGGCAAACGGCGTTCTGACCGGGTCCTTCTTCTGGGCTGTGCTGGCCGGCGCCGGCATGGCCGCCGTGGTGACCAAGCTTGCCTATGGGCTGATGGCGCTGAAGATCATCGGCGGATGTTATCTGCTGTACCTTGCCTACAAGAGTTTCCGCGCCGCCATGCGCGCGGACGCCGCCGACATGGCGCCGAAGATAGCCGGGCGTCTCAGCCTCGCCGCCTTCTACCGGCGTGGCCTCTATATTCACCTCACCAATCCGAAGGCGATCTTTGCCTGGGTTTCGCTCGTATCCATCGGCCTGCCGAAGGATGCCGATCATGGCACCATCATCCTGTTCATCGCCGGCGCCAATATCATCGGCTTTCTGACCTTCAACGCGCTGGCGCTGATGTTTTCGTCCGACGTTGTCGTGCGCGGCTACCGCAAGGGCCGTCGCGCCATCGAGGGGACCATGGCCGCGCTCTTCACGCTTGCCGGCCTGAAACTGCTGACGACAAGGTTCTGACATGCTCGACGAAGACGAGATCGCAAATCGGCTCCTCGCGCTGGAGCCGGGCGAATTTCATTTCCCGGAACTTTACGGCGAAGGCTGGAACCGGCTCTATATCGGCGACAAGGTGAAAATCGGCCGCGAATTCCTCAACGCCGTGCGCAAGGGCCGCTTTCCCGGCGTTGAAGACACCGGCCGCAAGAAGGGCGGCGGCCGCGTTTATGTGAAGAGGTGATTCGCCATCAGAGCAGCCAAATTGGCTGTTTTGACAAGCCCAGCCGATCAATAAACACAGAATCCTGTGGTTTTTCTCTTAGAAATCACATCGAAATGTGCATTCCCAATGCATATAGACACTTCAAGTTGACAGGAAAAAGCGAGTCGATCCATATATATAGTGTTGCTTGAAGAAGAAAACCGTCACTGGCAGGTGACGGTCTTCAATTTCAATCCCACCTAAATTGTTATCAGGTGTGGGACCGAGCAGTGTATGCAAAGCAGACGTTACAGTCTGCGGACTCCTCGGGTCAAGCCTGATATCGCTTTCATAGGAACGAAAAATGAAAGCTAACAGCACTGGAAGACCTTCTCACAGGCTTACATTTGATGAAGCTGTAGTCGTCCACCAACTACTTCTTGATGGCTGGCTCCAAAGCCGTATTGCTGCGAAGTTTGACACAAATGGCGGTCGGATTTCGGAAGTCAAAACGGGGAAGCGTCACCCTGGAAGTCGAGACGTGGCTTTGAGTAAGAAGAAGCACTAAAACGCAACTGGAGGCCGCTCAACTCATGGGCGGCCTCTATGCTTCTTATTCCGCAGCCTGACTGCCCGAACCAAAGCGGTTCTCGATATAATCGCTGACCATCGCCTCGAAATCGGCGGCGATGTTCGGGCCGCGAAGCGTCTTGGCCTTCTTGCCGTCGATGAAAACTGGGGCGGCGGGCGTTTCGCCGGTGCCGGGCAGCGAGATGCCGATATCGGCATGTTTGCTTTCGCCGGGACCATTGACGATGCAGCCCATGACGGCGACGTTCAGCGCTTCCACGCCGGGATATTTCTCCCGCCAGACCGGCATATTGCGGCGGATATCGGCCTGGATCTTCGACGCCAGTTCCTGAAACACGGTCGAGGTCGTGCGCCCGCAACCGGGACACGCCGCCACCACCGGCACGAACTGGCGGAAACCCATGACCTGCAGCAGCTCCTGCGCCACCTGAACCTCGCGGGTGCGATCGCCGCCGGGTTCCGGCGTCAGCGAAACCCGGATCGTATCGCCGATGCCGTGCTGCAGCACATAGCCCATGGAAGCCGAGGAGGCTACGATGCCCTTGGTGCCCATGCCCGCTTCGGTGAGCCCCAGATGCAGCGCATGGTCGGAGCGTTCGGCGAGCATGGAATAGACGGCAATCAGGTCCTGAACCTGGGAGACCTTGGCCGAGAGGATGATGCGGTTGCGCGCAAGGCCGATCTCTTCGGCCAGCTCAGCCGAGAGCAGCGCGGACTGCACGATCGCCTCACGCGTCACATCGCGGGCCGAAAGCGGCGAACCGGCCTCGGCATTCTCGTCCATCAGCCGGGTCAGCAATTCCTGGTCGAGCGAGCCCCAGTTGACGCCGATGCGGACCGGCTTGTCGTAACGGATCGCCATTTCGATGATCTCGGCAAACTGCTTGTCGCGCTTGTCGCGGAAGCCGACATTGCCGGGATTGATGCGGTATTTGGCAAGCGCCTCGGCGCAGGCCGGGTGATCGGCCAGAAGCTTGTGGCCGATATAGTGGAAATCACCGACGAGCGGCACATCAAGCCCCAGATGCTCCAGCCGTTCGCGTATGCGCGGCACGGCGGCGGCCGCCTCGTCGCGATCAACGGTGATGCGCACCAGTTCGGAGCCGGCCTTCGACAAGGCCGCAACCTGGGCCACGGTGGCGTCGATATCGGCCGTATCCGTGTTGGTCATCGACTGCACGACCACCGGCGCGCCGCCGCCGACAATGACGCCGCCGACATCGACGGCGACCGAGGCGCGGCGGGGCAAGGGGTCGAAATTGCGGGGAGCGGCAAGCGTCATGATCTTCTCCGGAACGGCTCTGCCCTTCAGGTGGTACAATGGCGCGGTCTTGTCAACTGTCAGCCCACCCGGTCGCGGTCGGCGTAGCGCATCAGCGGCGCCAGCAGGAAGACGATGACATGGAGAAGCGACAGGCCCATGAAGATCGGCGAGAAGCCCGTGTGCTCGGCGAGAAAGCCGATCAGCGATGGAGCAACCAGAATGCCGGAATAGCCGAGCGTGGTCGTGACCGACAGGCCGATGCCCGGGGCCATGCCCGGCAGATTGCCGGCGGCCGAAAAGGCGATCGGCACCATGTTGGAAATGCCGAGGCCGGCAATGGCAAACCCTAAGATGATCAGCGGCGTGGTCGGCGCAAGGCCGGCAAGCAACAGCCCCGTGACCGAAAGCACGGCGCAGATCCGCATGGTTTTGACCCCGCCAAGGCGGTCGCGCACATGGTCGCCGGCAAAGCGCATCGTCGTCATGGAGAGCTGGAAGGCGGCGAAGCCGAAACCGGCAAGGGCGATATCGACGCCGCGCTCATTGCGCAGATAAAGCGCGCTCCAATCCATGATCGCGCCTTCGGGGATCATCGAGAACAGCGCGACGACGCCGATCAGCCAGGGCAGCGGCGTCATCGGCAGGCGGATTTTCTGCTGACGCTCCTCGCCGGAGGGCGTGTCTTCGACAAGGCGTGGAAAGCCGATCGCCAGGAACAGCCCCGCCACTAAAGTTGCCGCAATCGCGTGGCCGAGCGGCCCCGTCATTTCGATCAGAAAGCCGCCCATCGCGGCGCCCAGAAGTCCGCCAAGGCTCCAGAAGGCGTGACAGGAGGACATGATCGCCCGATGTTCGACCTTTTCAACGGCGACCGTATTGGCGTTCATCGACACATCCATCGAGGCCATCAGGCCGCCAAACAGGAAGATCACGATCGCCGCCAGCCAGACGGTGTTGGAAAGCGTGATCAGGATCAGCATCGGCAGGAACATCAGCGCCGCCGCCTTGCCGACCTTTGTCGAGCCGTAGCGGGCGTTGAAAATGCCGGTGAGCGGCATGGCGAGGATCGAGCCGACACCGAAAACGAGGATCATCAGCCCCAGCTCGCCTTCCGACAGCCCAAGCTTCTCGGCGAAGATCGGGATCTTCGGCGCCCAGGACCCCATGTAGAAGCCGTTCATGAGAAAGAGCAGCGACACGCCGAGGCGGTGAGGCGACATGTAGCGGCGCGGGCGGCGGGTCTCGTCAAGCGGGGTGTCGGTCATTGGTCTTCTCGTCATGCAGTGATTTCAATCAGATTACCGTCCGGATCGGTCAGCATGGCCTCGTAAAAGCCGTCGCCGGTCCGGCGCGGCGGACTTTTCAGAAAGCCGCCTTGATCCGCTTCCTCCGCCAGCTGGTCAACCGCCGCCGCGCTGCCGAGGCTGATGGCGATATGGGCATAACCCGGACGCTCGCCCGCCGGATCCTCGGCCGGGTCGAGCCAGGGCGCCTGCATGATCTCGATAGCAGGACCGTCTGACAGCGTCATGAAGCGCGAGACGAAACCGGGACGGCGGCGGCTTTCATAGCGCGCGCCGGCATGCGCGGCGAAGACGCGCTCATAAAAGGCCGCAAGTCGTTCGAGATCGGCAGTCCAGAGGGCGACATGGGCAATGCGAATGGCGGTCATCGTTCCGCTTCCTCCCCGATCAGTTCCAGGCCGGTTTCCTTAAGCGCTGCCCGTGCCGCGGCATCGAGCGTTTCCGGGACGGCAAGCGCATCAAGCGCGTCGAGCGCGATGACGCTGCAGGGCGCACGGGTGGCAAATTTCGCGGCCGTCATGGCGGTGACGACGCGGCGGGCGCAAGCGGCGGCCTCGCGCTTGAACAGGGCGTCCTCATAGTGAAAACAGGTCAGTCCCGCCTCGACGTCGATCCCGCAGGCGCCGAGCAGACAAAGATCGAAATGAAAGGCCTGAAGGTCTTCGATCGCGCCCGCGCCGATGGCCCCGCCGACCTCGCGGTGGATGCGGCCGCCGATTATGATCACATCAAGCGTCTGGTGCCCGTCGAGGGCGGCGGCAATGGCCGGCGCGTTGGTGACGATCACCGCTCGGAGGGTCTCCGGCAGAGCGCGGGCGGCGGCGATATTCGTGCTGGAGGCATCGAGAAAGACGCTCATGCCATCGCGGATTTCGCCGGCAAGCAGGCGGCCGAGCGCCTGCTTCTCCGCGTCATTCTTCTTGTCGCGGGCCTTCAACGGCCCCGCGGCCGGCGCAACGGGCAGCGCCCCGCCATAGACGCGTTCGCACAATCCGCGCGCGGCAAGCTCACGCAGGTCCCGGCGGATCGTGTCCTCGGACACGGAAAACTCCGCCGCCAGATCGGCGGCCAGAACCCGGTTGCCGGTTTTCAGCCGTTGCAGAATGATGTCCTGTCGTTCGCGGATCAGATGCATGGTCTCGCCCAAATCGTGCATAAACGTGCATAATCGAGATTGAACGTGCAGGCAAGGGTAAAGCGCGATGCCGGCGGCCAGGGTTGCATGATTATCCGGCGCACTGCGCCCGGATCGGCATCGTAAACGGTGAAGTCTGTCTTTGGAGAAAACGTGGTGCCTCTCACAAGAGGCGCGCCGGGACCCTATCGGCAGGAAGAAATGGCTCTCTTCCTATAATGGCCTAACGAGGCAAAACAGGGCAGTTGGCCTTGACGATCTCAAAGGCCTTTCCGGCCCCGATACTGCTGATCAGCCCATTCTTTTCATCGGTCCGGAAGGCGAGATCGGCTCCGCCGGCATCGGCAAACAGGATCATGATCTTCTGCGACTGCTCGGGATCCACGGCAAGCAGGTTTCCGAAAGCCGGAAGTTTCTCGGCAACGAAATTGTATTCCGTGACCGCGTCGCCCGAACGCAGGGCAAGCTTGGCCGAGGTGTCGAAAAACATGAACCGCTCGGGCTGGAAGAAGATGATGACATCTCCCTCACCCGAGCAGAGGGCGCCGAGGGAAGCCTTGTCGAAATCGTCGCCTTCCTCGCTCACCATCGCCAGCGGCACGATCGTCCTGTCGAAGGTATCCTGGTGGAACTGAACGCTCCAACCCGGTTTCAGGTCATCCGCCCACGTCGCCGTCACTGCAACAAGCGATATGGCAGCCGCAATTGCGATCCGGCTCATCGCGTTTCCTCCCCACCCAGGGCAATCGGAAAGCCGCCGAAACGGCTTTCCGGTCCTTGATCACGCCGCCTTGGACTTGTTCTGGCGGTTTTCGATGAGGTCGTCGACGACGCCGGGGTCGGCGAGCGTCGATGTGTCGCCGAGCGCGCCGAAGTCATCCTCGGCGATCTTGCGCAGGATGCGGCGCATGATCTTGCCGGAGCGCGTCTTCGGCAGGCCGGGCGCGAACTGGATCTTGTCGGGCGTCGCGATCGGGCCGATTTCGGCGCGCACCCATTTGATCAGTTCCTGGCGGAGCGCCTCGTCGGGATCATGCTCGCTCATCAGCGTGACATAGCAATAGATGCCCTGCCCCTTCACCGGATGCGGATAGCCGACAACGGCGGCCTCGGACACGAAGTGATGCGAGACCAGCGCGCTCTCGATTTCCGCCGTGCCGAGACGGTGGCCGGAAACATTGAGCACGTCATCGACGCGGCCGGTGATCCAGTAATAGCCGTCCTCGTCGCGCCGGCAGCCGTCGCCGGTGAAATATTTCCCCTTATAGGTGGAGAAATAGGTCTGGACGAAACGGTGATGGTCGCCATAGACCGAGCGCGCCTGCCCCGGCCAACTGTCGGTGATGCAGAGGTTGCCGTCGGCCGCCCCCTCCAGCACATTCCCTTCATTGTCGACAAGCTGCGGCTGGACGCCGAAGAAGGGTTTCGTCGCCGAACCGGGCTTCAGGTCGGTGACGCCCGGCAGCGGCGTGATCATCATGCCGCCGGTTTCCGTCTGCCACCAGGTGTCGACGATCGGGCAACGCTCCTCGCCAACGACACGGTAATACCATTCCCAGGCTTCCGGGTTGATCGGCTCGCCGACCGAGCCGAGCAGGCGCAGGCTCTCGCGCGAGGATTTCTTCACCAGATCGTCGCCCGCGCCCATCAGCGCGCGGATCGCAGTCGGCGCCGTGTAGAGGATGTTGACCTTGTGCTTGTCGACCACTTCCCAGAACCGTCCGGAATCCGGGAAGGTCGGCACGCCCTCGAACATCACCGTCGTCGCGCAATTGGCGAGCGGCCCGTAGACGATATAGGAATGGCCGGTGACCCAGCCGACATCGGCCGCGCACCAGAAGATCTCGCCCTCCTTGTAGTCGAACACATATTCATGGGTCATCGAGGCCCAGACGAGATAGCCGCCGGTGGTGTGCAGCACGCCCTTCGGCTTGCCCGTCGAACCGGAGGTATAGAGGATGAACAGCGGGTCTTCCGCGCGCATCTTCACCGGCGGGCAATCGCCCTTCACCGTCTTGATTTCCTCGTGATACCAGAGATCGCGCCCGCGGGCCCAGCCGACATGACCGCCGGTGCGGCGCACGCAGAGCACGTGGTTGACCATGACATACTGCTTGGCGGCGATATCGATGGCGAGGTCGACATTTTCCTTAAGCTGGATCGGCTTCCCGCCCCGCACGCCCTGATCGCAGGTGATGACGAAGGTCGATTCGCAATCGACGATGCGGCCGGCCAGCGCTTCCGGCGAGAAGCCGGCGAAGACGACCGAATGGATGGCGCCGATGCGCGCGCAGGCGAGCATGGCGAAGGCTGCTTCCGGCACCATCGGCATGTAGATTGTCACCCGGTCGCCCTTCTTGACGCCGTGCTTCTTCATCACATTCGCCATGCGGCAAACCTGATCGTAAAGCTGGTTATAGGTGATCTTCTTGTCGATATAGGGGTTGTCGCCTTCCCAGATGATGGCGGTCTGTTCCCCGTGCGTCTTCAGGTGCCGGTCGATGCAGTTATAGGAGACGTTGGTCTGTCCGTCCTCGAACCACTTGATCGAGACCCGGCCGGTAAACGAGGTGTTCTTGATCTTGGTATAGGGCTTGAACCAGTCGATCCGCCGGCCGTGCCGGTCCCAGAAGATTTCCGGCTCCTCGACACTTTCCTTGTACCATTTCTCGTATTTGTTGGCGTCGATCAGTGCGCGCGTCTTTGCCGGCTTCAAAACCGGATATGTCTTGCCTGACATACTTTCCTCCTCGAAAGTTCCTCCGTTGCCCCATTCATACAGGCTCACACGATGTCTTCAATAAGACATTCGTCAATTGTTTCGACGTGATTGCATTCGAAGCGCTAAGGGATTATATGGGGCCCAACTATTCCCGGAAATTGTGGCAAACACCCACGGACCGCGACACCGGCGCGGACGACAGAAGGACTTTATCCAATGGCACAAAAGCTGCTTATGCCCAAGGCGACAGCCGTATGGCTCGTGGACAACACGGCCTTGTCGTTCGATCAGATCGCCGAGCTCTGCAAACTCCACCCGCTGGAAGTCAAGGCCATTGCCGACGGCGAGAGCGCGCAGGGCATCAAGGGTCTCGACCCGATCTCGACCGGCCAGCTTTCGCGTGACGAGATTGCGCGCGCGGAGAACAATCCGAACCACAAGCTGAAGCTCTCCGAGCCGAAGGTGCGGGTGCCGGAATCCAAGCGCAAGGGACCGCGCTACACGCCCGTCTCCAAACGCCAGGACCGTCCGAACGCCATCCTCTGGCTGGTGCGCAACCATCCGGAACTGAAGGACGCGCAGATTTCGCGCCTCGTCGGCACCACCAAGTCGACGATCGAGCAGATCCGCGACCGCACCCACTGGAATTCGGCCAACCTGACGCCGATGGATCCGGTGACGCTCGGCCTCTGCAGCCAGATCGACCTTGATCTCGAAGTCGAAAAATCCGCCAAGGACCGCCCGCTGCCATCGGCCGAGGAACTCGACAACGCCCGCCTCGCCTCGGCTGCCGAAATGGAAAGCCTCGGCGACAGCGTAAGCTCCTCGCAGGAAGACAAGGGAATGTCCGCCGACGAGGTGTTCTCGCGCTTTGCCTCGCTGAAGAATGACGAAGAAGAAGACGAGGATGACCGCTAAGTGCCCAAGCACGGCGGTCGTATTGATAAACAGTGGAGGCCGTGAGCCTCGCTTGGTTTTGACAAATACTATTAATAGCCTGACCTGTTGATGAGTCGAAACAGAAAACGAAATGTCAATACGACCTTGTGGATTGCGGGTATTTTCGCTATATAAAGAGAGCGAAGTCGCCCAACCTGTCCGAACTGTCTCCGTAGGGTGTGCGTTCCATACAGGCTGTATGGATAGGCAGGTGGGGCGCACCCTTTCATTTGAAATCCCACACGTCGTGTAAATGTCCCGATCGAGATAGCATCGATCGCCAGCGACCTGATTCCTTTTTATCGCCATCATATGAGCGGGCGATTGCTCCGGCACACATGTCAGCCAATTGCACAAGAGGGTCTTTCCGCGAATCTTTAAATTCGATCTTTTTTATTGTGCCGGAAGGAAGCTCTTTCCTCATATAGGATTGCAGTTCTTGCTTGAATCGGCGATCTCCTGATCCGTCGATAACTACCTTTGCATTCTGTAATATATCGCCATCATGTGAGCACATAAGGCGCGTAAAAAAGTTATAAAATTTCCTAGGATTTTTCTTCAAAAGGTCTGACCTAATTATCTCTTTTTTGACAACGATTGCTCTGCAGAAAAAATCTACCTCACTGATAGAACTGAAGAAGTCGTCTTTTGCGTCAAAACTTGACTTGGAGAATTTCCATTCGGGTTTCACCCTGTTTCGAATCATTGCGTCGCGAACTAGTGACGATGCCGACTGGGCTTCAGTCAAATCATGAAATATCGCCATCGCTATCACAAAGACTTCAGATGACCCTCTCGCGATCTTAAATCCCGGGTCCCCCGATTCATCGACAAATACGAGCATAGCAGGGAAGCCCTCATAAAACCCCGACCCCTAGTTTCCCGGATTCTGCGCCATCCAGTCATCTCTTATCCATGGGTCACGTTTTTGAACGAGAGTCAAACGTCGCGCGCGCCTCGGCGATCTCGTCGCGGTTATCAATCGTCCAGCGATAGAGGGCGAAATGAAGCGATTTCGCCGAATGGCCGAGCGAGGTCAACGCGTACTCCACGCCGACCGGCGAGGTCGGCAGCACGCGGCGTTCGACGAGCCCATTCCTCTCAAGCCGGCGCAGCGTATCCGTCAGCGCCTTCTGGCTGACCCCTTCCAGATGACGCTTGATGCCGTTGAACCGCATCGGCCCGTGATCGAGAACGGCCAGCGTCATGATCGACCATTTGCCGGAGATCTGATCGAGAATGTCCCGGCTCATGCAGCCGGCATCGAAATGGGGGCATCCGTTCATGGCTCGGGTTTCCTCCACTATACCTGAAAAACATATAGTGCCTTATTGACACTAGGTCCACAATTTATACCTATAGCGACATTCGATCCCAAGGCATCTGAGCCCGAAAAGGAATGTCCATGCCCAGTTCAGCCACCCAAACCCTGTTCAGGCCGTTCAAGTTCAAGTCTCTCGAACTGAAGAACCGCATCGTCATGGCGCCGATGACGCGCACTTTTTCGCCCGAAGGCGTGCCTGGCGACAATGTCGCCGCCTATTACAGGCGCCGGGCGGAAAACGACGTCGGCCTGATCCTCTCCGAAGGTACGGTCATTGACCGCCCGACCTCCAAGAACCATCCGGCGATCCCCGATTTTCATGGAGAGAAGGCGCTTTCCGGCTGGAAGAATGTGATCGATAGCGTTCATGCGGCGAACGGCAAGATGGGCCCGCAGATCTGGCATGTGGCCAACACCGTCGCCCACCCCGAATGGCCGAAGGCCGAAGATACCGAAAGCCCTTCCGGTTTCGTCAAGCCCGGCGAGAAGCGCGGCCGCGCCATGAGCGAGGAAGATATCGCCGACACAATCTCGGCCTTTGCCAAAGCTGCCGCCGACGCCGAACGCCTCGGTTTCGACGTGGTCGAACTCCATGGCGCGCATGGCTATCTGATCGACCAGTTCTTCTGGCCGGAACTGAACCTGCGCGAGGACCGCTGGGGCGGGCCGGCGATCGCGGAACGCGCGCGCTTTGCCGCCGAGGTCATCAAGGCCGTGCGCGAATCCGTCTCTGACGACATGCCGGTGATCATCCGCCTCAGCCAGTGGAAGCAGCAGGACTACAACGCCAGGATCGCCACCACGCCGGCCGAGATGGCCGAATGGCTGGAGCCGCTGGTGGATGCCGGCGCCGATATTCTCCACTGCTCGCAGCGCCGTTTCTGGGAACCGGAATTCCCCGAGATCGATGGGGAGAACGGCCTCAACTTCGCCGGCTGGGCCAAGAAGATCACCGGCGTGCCGACGATTTCGGTCGGCTCGGTCGGGCTCGATGGTGCGGACTTCCTTGGCTCCTTCGGCGGCGCGGAGACGTCTGCTTCCGCGTCCGGCATCGCCAAGCTGGTCAACCGCATGGAAAAGGACGAGTTCGACCTGATCGCCGTCGGCCGCGCGCTGATCAAGGATCCCGAATGGGTGAAGAAGGTCGAGGCCGGCGAGATCGACAAGCTTCAGGCCTTTTCACGTGAAACGCTGGCGGAACTCGTCTGAGTTTTCGCAAAGGAGGCCGGGTGTCGAGGCATCCGGCCTTCGCCCCTTCGGCGCGGCCGCAATCATTCAAACGCCGCCAGCCACTTCGCCAGGAGCCGGTCAAGCGCAGCGCGGTCTTCCATCGGCAGCGCCGCGATCAGCCTGTGCTGGTTTTCGACATGGGCAGTCACCGCCTCGTCGATCAGGGCGTAACCCTTGTCTGACAGCGCGATGACGAAGCCGCGCCCATCCTCCGGATTGCGCTCGCGCGAGATGAAGCCCGCCGCCTCCAGCCGGTCGAGCCTATTGGTCATGGTGCCCGAGGAGACCATCGTCCGCTCCATCAGCGCCGAGGGCGAGAGCGCATAGGGCGGGCCGGAACGCCTCAGCGTTGCCAGCACGTCGAAGCTCGCGGCGTTCAGTCCGTAGCGGGAAAACACCGTCTCGAGATTGCGCGCAAGATGCTGCTGCAGCCGTTTGAGGCGTCCCATGACGCCCATCGGCATGGCATCAAGGTCCGGGCGCTCGGCCTGCCACTCGGCAAGAATACTGTCGACATGATCCATGGTTCGACCATGCTGAGATTTTATCTTGACGTCAAGCTATAATCAGATAGTTTGACGTCAAGATAAATGGAGGCAGCCATGCCGAGAACATCCGATGTCCTGCTGACCGCGCTGGCGCCCGCCATCTGGGGCAGCACCTATATCGTCACCACCGAGCTTCTACCGCCCGGCCTGCCCCTGACGCTTGGCCTCCTGCGCGCGCTGCCGGCGGGTCTGATCCTGCTTCTCGTGGTCCGGCAATTTCCGTCCCCCGCCATGCTGCCGCGCCTGTTTGCGCTCGGTTTCCTGAACTTCGCGCTGTTCTGGAGCCTGCTCTTCGTTGCCGCCTACCGCCTGCCCGGCGGTGTTGCCGCAACCCTTGGCGCAACCCAGCCGCTGATCGTGCTGTTCCTGTCGCGCGCAGCGCTTGGCACGGCCATCCGGCCGCTCGGCGTGCTGGCCGCGCTCGGCGGGCTCGCAGGCGTCGCCTTTCTCGTGCTGTCGCCGCGCGCCGTGCTCGATCCGCTCGGCATTGCCGCAGCTTTCGGCGGCGCGCTGTCGATGGCGGCGGGCACGGTACTCACCCGTAAATGGCAGTTTCCCGTGCCGCCGCTGACGCTGACCGCCTGGCAACTGACCACCGGCGGCCTGCTGCTCCTGCTGCTCGCCCTCATCCTCGAACCCGCCTTCCCGGTTCCGACGGCTGAAAACCTGATCGGCCTTGCCTGGCTCGGCCTCATCGGCGCGGCGCTCACCTATTTCTTCTGGTTCCGCGGCATCGCCAGGATCGGCCCCTCGCGCGCCGCCCTCCTCGGCTTCCTGAGCCCCTTGAGCGCGGTCCTGCTCGGCTGGATCCTGCTCGGTCAGGCCTTGTCGCCGCTACAGGCCGCAGGCGCCGTGCTGGTGCTGGCGAGCCTCTGGCTCGGCCGCATGACAGGCGGTCCCGCCCCGTCGCCCATCGCCACGCACGCACATGCAAAAACCCCGGCCGAATGACCGGGGTCAGGCTGCTGACAAAGTTCCCTCCTCCGTCATGCCGGCCTTGAGCCGGCATCCTGTGTATAGCGGCTTGTGGTATGATGTGTGCGGGCGGAAGGTCGTCCGGCATCCTGGTCG
>NZ_JACIDZ010000018.1 GCF_014196625.1 Martelella radicis | reverse complement strand
TCTAACGACCAGGATGCCGGACGACCTTCCGCCCGCACACATCATACCACAAGCCGCTATACACAGGATGCCGGCTCAAGGCCGGCATGACGGAAGAAACGAGCGCTTGGGACGAGCGCTCACGATGCCAAGACGGGAAAATCTCCCGCCTGTAGTCAAGCCTTCAGCACGGCCTCAACGGCCTCGCGCGGTCCCTTTTCCACGATATAGCGGTAGGCGCCGGTTATCGCCGAGCGGAAGGCCGGTTCGCGGCGCAGGTCCTCTTCGAAAATCGATTCGTTGGCAAGAATGCGGTCGACAAGCTGGTCGCCGTCATAGGCCCTGGCTTCCGCGAGAAGCTCTTCGGAAAGCGGGTCCGTCAGCTTGCCGCCATTCTCCGCCGTCATCTTGATGAAACGGATCCAGCCGGCAACGGCGAGCGCCAGAAGCGGCCAGGGATGGTTGTTCTGGATATTGATCTCGATGCCGTGGAGAAGACGCTGCGGTAGTTTCTGGCTGGTGTCCCAGGCAATCTGCGAGGTTCGGTGCTTCAGCTTCGGATTGGCGAAGCGGTGGATCAGCGCGTCGGCATATTCCTCGAAGCTGACGCCGTCGATCTCCGGCAGCGTCGGGCGCTGCTCGTCCATCATGATCTGGCGCGCGGCCCTGCGGAAGACCTCGTCCTCCATGCAGGCGGAGACGGTTTCGAGACCGGAAAGGCTGCCCAGCATGGCCAGAAATGTATGCGCACCGTTCAGCATTCTGAGCTTCATCATCTCGAAGGGGCGGACGTCATCGGTCATCATCGCCCCGCCTTCCTCAAAGGGCGGGCGGTCTGTGGCGAAATCATCCTCGATCACCCACTGGCGGAAGGGCTCGCAGACAATGCCGTTCTCGTCATCCTTGCCGTCATTCAACGAACGCAGAACGCCGCGACCGTAATCGTCCAGCGCAGGGACCACGCGGTCGACCATGGTGGAGGGAAAGGAGACATTGGCGTCGATCCAGTCGGCCAGCTTTCCGTCGCGCTGGTGGGCGTAGGAGAGCACGGCGGCGCGGGCAAGCTTGCCATTGTCCGGCTGGTTGTCGCAGGACAGCACGGTCAGCCCGTCGCGGCCTGCTTTCCGGCGGCGGTTCAGGCCCTCGACGATGACGCCGATCGCTGTGCCGGGTTCTTCCGGGTTGGCGAGATCGGCGATGATGCCCTTGTTCTCGAGATCCAGATGGCCGTTCCTGACGCAATAGCCTTTCTCGGTAATGGTCAGGCTGATCACGGCCATGGGTTCGGACGCGATCAGGTCGAGAAGCGTATCGATGCCGTCGCGCTTGGGGTGACAGGTGCCGGTGACCACGCCGATCTTGCGCGCGGTCACCGTTTCGGCATCCATCTCGGCGATCAGATAGTTATGGCCGGCTTCGTCCAGCGCGGTCAATTCCTCCATGCCCGAATTCAGGCGCACGGCAACGACGCCGAAATCGCCGCCGGCCTTGTTCATGCCTTCCTGCAGGTAGACCATCGGATGGGCGCGGGCGAAACCGCCGAAGCCGATATGCAAGATGCGCGGACGAAGCTCGTCCTTGGCAAATTCCGGATTGGCGCGGATGATGGTCTCTTGCATGGGGGTCTTCCTTCTGGTCGCCGTCATGGGGAGGATATCGGCGCGGCGGGTGACAGCCGTCAAGTCTTGTTTGCACAATTCTCGGCCCGGCGCAAAGGGTGCAGCCGCCGCAAGCCCCCTGCGTGCGGGAACTATTGGCGAGCCTGGCCGTTTACGGGCGGGTCTCCTGAAAAAGGCGAGGATGAACATGGCCGGACGCGTGCTGCTTCAGTTTTTTCACTGGTATTATCCGGCGGGCGGGACGCTCTGGGACGAAGTGGCGGGAAAGGCGGAGGAACTCGCCGGCATGGGCATTACCGACATCTGGCTGCCGCCGGCCTCCAAGGGGGCTGCGGGCGGGTTTTCTGTCGGCTACGACACCTATGATCTCTTCGACCTTGGCGAATTTGACCAGAAGGGAACGGTTGCCACCAAATACGGCGACCGCGGAGCTCTTGAAAATGCCTGCCACACGCTTGCCGGCCACGGCATCGGCGCCATCCATGATGTGGTCTTCAATCACAAGCTCGGCGCGGACGAGAAGGAACGGGTGATGGTGCGCCGCGCCGACCCTGAGGATCGCACAGAGATCGAGGACGAGGCCTTCGAGGCGCTGGCCTATACCCGCTTCACCTTCCCGGGCCGCAACGGGGCCCATTCCGAATTTGTCTGGACGCACAAATGCTTCACCGGCGTCGACTATATCGAGGATCCGGACGAGACCGGCGTCTTCCGCCTGGTCAACGAATATGGCGAGGGCGAATGGAACGACGAGGTTGATCAGGAGCTCGGCAATTACGACTATCTGATCGGCGCCGACGTCGAGTTCCGCAACCGTGCCGTGGCGGAAGAGCTGAGATATTGGGGACGCTGGCTTTCGGAGCAGGTGCCGGTCGCCGGTTTCAGGCTGGATGCCGCAAAGCACATTCCGGCCTGGTTCTTCCGCGACTGGATCGCCCATATGCGCGAGACCGTGAAGGAGGACATGTTCGTCGTCGCCGAATACTGGCATCCGGAAATCGATGCGCTGAGGGCCTATCTCGACCTGGTTGACCGGCAATTGATGCTGTTCGATGTCGGCCTGCATCACCGTTTCCACGATGCCTCGGCTGCCGGCGGCGACTACGACATGCGCACCATCTTTGACGGCACGCTGGTTGCCGAGGTGCCGGACCATGCCGTCACGCTGGTCGAAAACCACGACACCCAGCCGCTGCAATCGCTCGAGGCTGCCGTCGAGCCCTGGTTCAAGCCGCTTGCCTATGCGCTGATCCTGATGCGCGAACAGGGCGTGCCGAGCGTCTTCTACGCCGATCTTTATGGCGCTCGGTATCGCGACAATGGCTCGGACGGAGCGGAATATGATATCGACATGCCGAGGATCGAATGCCTGCCGAAGCTGATCGAGGCGCGAAAGCGCTTTGCCAATGGCGCGGAGACGCTTTACTTCGACGATCCGAACTGTCTGGCGGTCGTGCGCGAGGGAACCGGCGAGGCCCCCGGATCCGTGACGGTGCTGACCAATGGCGAGGAGACGGCAAAGGACGTGGACCTCGGCGAAGCGCACGCCAATGCCACCTTCCGCGATTTCCTCGGTCACCGGGAAGACGCGGTTGAAACGGACGGGGAAGGCCGTGCAGCCTTTCCCGTCAATGCCGGCAGCGTCAGCGTCTGGGTGCGCGAGGACAGTCTTTGAGCATTAAGGCGCCGTGAGTCCATTCGGACGCACAAAGGACGCTGCGCTAGCCGCGCGGCAGTGTGCGGAAAGCCTTCCTTGCGGGCGAGCCGTCCCATTCGGGATGCTGCATTTCTGCGTCTTTCCAGGCACGCCTGCTGCGCAGATAGGCGCCAGGCGAGGCGATCTTCGGAATATGCGCAAGCTCCCAGTGGATGCCGTTGATCGGGTCGTCGAAGAAGACGCCGTAATAGCCCGGCGCATAGACCGGATATTCGGCGGGCGTCTCGGTGACGGGAACCGAATTCCAGACGAGAAATTCCCTGTGGAACCGGTCGACCTCGCGGCGGCTTTTCGCCCAGAGCGCGATGTGGTGGATGCCCGTTGCCCGCGCTTCATGATCGAGCTTGCCGCCGGTCTTTGCCGGCTGGATGCCGATATAGCTGTGGGGGAAGGGAAAGCGCGCCATGTAATAGGTCGAGCGATAGCCGATATCCATGGTCCAGAAGCTCTTGTAGCCGAGCCAGCCGAACATCTTGTCGTAGAAGGCGACCGAGTTTTCGTAGTCGATCACCGAGAATTCCACATGATTGACACCGCGCCAGCGCATCGGTCATCTCCTTTTTCTCGTTTCTGCGGTGGAAGGCCCGCTGAATAATGGTTACTGTGTCTATTAGACCAGTGGTCTAATTGCGTCAATGGAAGTATGGAAATGGCATCGAGCAAAACCGGGAAGCCGATGGCGGAGGGAAAATCAGCGTTGGAGCGGCTGAAGACGCTGGCGCCTGAACGCCGCGAGAAACTGCTTGCGGCAGCGACGGCGGACTTTGCCGAACGCGGGTTCTCCGGCGCTTCGCTGAATGCCATCCTGAAGGCCTCGGAGATGAGCAAGGGGCAGGCCTACTACTACATCCACGACAAGGCCGACCTCTATTGCGCAGTCATTGACCGCGCGCTCGCCCGTCTTTCCGGTCGGCTCGATTTCGCGCGCGTCGTTGAGGCCGGGGATCGGGCCGGGTTCTGGAACGCGCTCAACGCTGCCTTCGAGCAATTGGGCGCGCTTCTCATCGCCGAGCACGAAACGGCAGCGCTCGGGCGAACCATCTATGAGGGTCAGGAGACTGAAAGGGCTCTGGAAGTGCCGCTCGGACGCCTCAGGACGGGCGCCGCCATCCTTGTCGCGCACGGCCAGAGGCTTGGCGCCATCCGCACCGACATGCCGCAGGGACTGATCATCGACATGGTTTTCGCTGCCGCCCGCGCTCTGGACCGCTGGTTTGCGGAAAACTGGGACGATCTTGCTCCGGAAGAAGCGCAGCGGATCAATGTTCAGGGCCTTGCCATGCTTCAGGCCATGGTCGCGCCGGACGTCAGTCGACCAGCCTGAACTCCAGCATCAGCGTGTTCTGCAGCGGCGAATTGTTGTCGTCGGAGACGAGGATGACATGGAGGGAGCCGTCATCGGCGCGGATGACGTCCATGCCTTCCATATTGTCGATCCGGTGCGTGCCGCCATAGGCCTGCATGATCACCGGTCCGTCAACCACCGCACCGGGATGGATGGCGCTGCCGGGCAGGCGGCGGATGCGCATGGCCACGCCGGAAAGCAGTGAAAAGCGCCGCTCCAGCACCAGCAGGTCGCCACCCGGCAGAAAGGCCGCGTCGGTGACGTCATAGCCCTCGCGCTTGACGACCTTGAAGATGCCCTTCTGCGGCCCGCGAATGACGGCGGCGAAGAGATTGCCGTTCTTGTCGATGCTCTTTTCCGCGATCGCCACCATGCGGCCGGCATCGTCAGCCGCAAGCGCCTCGAAACTGCCATTGCGCCTGAGCTCATAGGTCGGGATCAGGAAATCCGGCCCCGCGGACGCATTCGCCCGGTCATGTCCGGAAAGCGGATAGACATCGATGCGATGCCGGCCTTCAAAGCCCACATAGATGCGGTCGCCGGCGATCACCAGGCTCTCGGCATCCATGCCGCTCTTGCCCGCATGCACGCCTCTCGCATTCTTCATCGGCGTGACGGTGACACCTTGAAGACCGGAAAGCCGGCCGGACGCATCGCGCGTCACCCGTCCGTCGACCCATTCACCGGTATCGGCAACGGCGATGAAGCGCTGGCCGTCTGGCAGGAAGCGAATGGCGGAAAGGGACTGGAAATCGGGATCGGGCGAGGTGAGTGTCAGCCCGCCGATGAATTCGAGGCGGCCGAAACGATCCGTGTCCTTTTCAGGCGCGAATGTCTCGATCGGGATGGCATCAACCGGGATGACGGCAGCGGCAGCCGGCGTCGCGACCAACGCCAGCGCCAGAAAAACAGAGGCGGCTTTCATCAGCGACGTTTTCTGCCCCTGGAGATGCCGGCGGCCTGTTCCTCGAACAGCCCGGCAAGCTGGTCGGTCATGGCGCCGGCCAGTTCGTCGGCGTCGACGATGGTGACGGCCCGGCGATAGTAACGCGTCACGTCATGGCCGATGCCGATCGCGAGCAGTTCGACCGGAGAGCGGGTCTCGATATGCTCGATCACTGCGCGCAGATGCTTTTCCAGGAAATTGCCGGGATTGACGGAAAGCGTGGAATCATCGACCGGCGCGCCGTCGGAGATCATCATCAGGATGCGGCGCTGTTCGGGCCGCGCCATCAGCCGGTCATGCGCCCAGATCAGCGCCTCGCCGTCGATGTTTTCCTTGAGCAGGCCCTCGCGCATCATCAGGCCGAGATTGGCGCGCGAGCGGCGCCAGGGGGTGTCGGCGGATTTGTAGATGATGTGGCGCAGGTCGTTGAGCCGACCCGGGGTCGTCGGTTTGCCTTCCTCAAGCCATTTCTCGCGGCTCTGCCCGCCCTTCCAGGCCTTGGTGGTGAAGCCGAGGATTTCCACCTTCACGCCGCAGCGTTCCAGCGTGCGCGCGAGAATATCGCCGCAGGTGGCGGCAACCGTGATCGGGCGACCGCGCATCGAGCCGGAATTGTCGATCAGCAGCGAGACCACCGTGTCGCGGAACTGGGTGTCGCGCTCCATCTTGAAGGAGAGCGGCTGCATCGGATCGATGACCATGCGCGGCAGGCGGGCGGTATCGAGATAGCCTTCCTCGAGATCGAAATCCCAGGAGCGGTTCTGCTTGGCCATCAGCCGGCGCTGCATGCGGTTGGCGAGCCTTCCGACCGCGCCCTGAAGATGGGCAAGCTGCTTGTCGAGATAGCCGCGCAGGCGCTGCAGCTCTTCCTGGTCGCACAGCTCCTCGGCCCGGATCTCCTCATCGAATTCCTCGGTGAAGACCTTGTAGTCGACCTTCTCGTTCAGGTCGTCAAAGGGCGTGTTCGGGCGCTTCGTCTCGCCGGCGACCTCGCTGTCGGGGTCGGCATCCTCATCAAGCTCGGTATCGGCCACTTCCGCGCCGTCGAGTTCGCCCTGGTCCATCTCCTCGTCGCTGTCGTCGCTTTCATCGGCGGGAGCAGAATCATTGCCGGCATCCTCGTCGAACTGCTCGTCATTCTGGCGTTCGGAACGGGGCTGCTCCTCGTCGGAGATGTTTTCCTCCTCGTTCTCGCTTTCCATGTCCTCGTCCGAATAATCGTCGGCAAGTTCCATGGAGGAGAGAATGGAGCGGATCGTGCGGGCGAAGGCGTGCTGGTCATCAATGTTCTCGGCCAGCCGGTCGAGGTCGACGGAGGCCTTCTGCTCGATGAAGTCGCGCCAGAAATCGAGAACCTGACCGGCCGATTCCGGCGGCTTCTCGCCGGAAAGCTTTTCGCGCACCAGCATGGCGACGGCCTCGGAAACGGGCGCGTCTTCCTTGCGGTCAATCGCGGCGAAATTGGCCTTGTCGTATTTTTCCGCATGCATGGCGGCGAGGTTGCGCGCCATGCCCGGCATGCGCTTGGCCCCGATGGAATCGACGCGGGCCTGTTCGACCGCGTCGAAGATCGCCTGGGCATCGCTGCCGCTCGGCGCCATCTGCGCATGCGTCACCGGATTGTGGCAGGCCATGCGAAGCGCCATGGAATCACCGAGGCCACGCACCACCGCAAGCTCGCTTGCCGTCGGGCGCTTGGAGAATTCCGGCAGACGGATCTGGCTGCCGCTCATGCCCGGCCGATCGCGCGAGAAGACGACCTCCGCCTCCTTGTCGCCGGAGACGGCGCGCACGCAGCCGGACACGGCGCGGTGCAGCGGTTCCAGGTCCACGGGCGCGTGCGGATTGGTCTTTCTGTTGTCGCCGGGGCCGGCCATGGCTTGATCCTCAGGCGCTGATGACGACGTTGGCGGCGCTTTCCTTCAGTTCCTCGCCGAAGGCGCGCTGATACTGTTCGGCCACCAGCGTGCGCTCGAGCTCGTCGCACTTGTTGAGGAAGGTGACGCGGAAGGCAAAGCCGACATCGCCGAAGATTTCCGCGTTCTCGGCCCAGTTGATCACGGTGCGCGGGCTCATGACGGTGGAGAGGTCGCCATTGACGAAGGCCGAGCGGGTGAGATCGGCGACGCGTACCATGTTGGAGATGGTTTCGCGGCCTTCCTCGGTCTTGGCAAAGCTCTTGACCTTGGCGAGGATGATCGCGACTTCCTGCTCATGCGGCAGGTAGTTGAGCGTGGTCACCAGCGACCAGCGGTCCATCTGCGCCTGGTTGATCTGCTGCGTGCCGTGGTAAAGCCCGGTCGTGTCGCCGAGGCCGACCGTGTTGGCGGTGGCAAACAGGCGGAAGGCCGGGTGGGGGCTGATGACGCGGCTCTGGTCGAGAAGCGTCAGGCGGCCGGAACTTTCCAGCACGCGCTGGATCACGAACATCACGTCCGGACGCCCGGCGTCATATTCGTCGAAGACGAGCGCGACATTGTGCTGATAGGCCCAGGGCAGGATGCCGTCCTTGAACTCGGTGACCTGCAGGCCGTCGCGCACGACGATCGCGTCCTTGCCGACAAGGTCGATACGGCTGACATGGCTGTCGAGATTGACGCGCACGCACGGCCATTTGAGGCGCGCGGCGACCTGCTCGATATGGGTGGATTTGCCGGTGCCGTGGTAGCCGGAGACCATCACGCGGCGGTTATGGGCAAAGCCTGCGAGAATGGCGAGCGTTGTATCGCGATCGAACAGATAGTCGGGGTCGATATCCGGCACGTAGGGGTCGTCGGTCGAATAGGCGGGAACCTGAAGGTCGACATCGATACCAAAGGTTTCGCGAACCGAAACCGTCGTATCCGGTGCGTTGGAATAGTCCAGTTCAATCTTGCTCATCATGTCTCCAGCGCGGCCTTTTCAAAAAGCGCCGCTCAAACGTCTGCGCTGCTCTTTCGGTCAAAAACGGTCTAGCAGAAGCCGGACTGCTTTAACAATTGGTATGCCTGCACTACGGCACGAAAAGTTTCCTCGGAGCCCCGGTCGCCGCCATTGGCGTCGGGATGGTGCTTCTTGACCAGAGCCTTGTACTGTTTCTTGATGTCGTCGGGCGTTGCCTCTGCCGTCAGGCCCAGCGTGTCGAAGGCTTTGGATTCCAGCGTCTTCAACTTGCGCTGGTGGCGCGGCCGCCTGGGCGCGCCCTCCTTGCCGTCATCGACAAAGCCGAAGGGATCGCGCATGCGCGAAAATGACGCGGTGTTGCCGGCCTTTTTCGAGCCGTTGAGCGGCGTCTTGCGGGCCGCGCCGTTGACGCCGACGGTCCAGGTGGGACGATGGCCGGTCAGCGCTTCCTTCTGGTAGCGGGCGATCTCGCCGTCGGACAGGCCGTCGAAGTAATTGTAGCCCTTGTTGTAGGCCTTCACATGCTCGAAGCAGAACATGAAGAACTGCCCCTCGGCGTTGCGGCCGACGGGTGCGCGGTGTTTTGCGGGCTTGTTGCAGCCGTCCCATTGGCAGACGGCGGCAGCGGCTTCAGACTCGGCCTTGGCCGATGCCGGGCGTTTGCGCTTGGTGCGCAGACGATCGAAATATTTGGAGTCAAGATTCATGGCGCTCGATTATGACCTTGTGATCCCGCCACAACAAGAATTGACAACGGGATTTCTTACTGGCTTCCTGAACCGTTAACGCGTGAGAACGCGAAGCAGGGACAAATCAGGAGCAGACAGTGTCGTCAACCGCCGAAATCGAAAACAGGCTGAAAAGCCTCTTCAACCCCGAACGGCTGGTGCTGATGGATGAAAGTGCCCAGCATGCCGGGCACTATGATGAGCCGGACGCCCCCGAAATCACCCATTTAAGGATTCGGATCGTCTCCGACAAGTTTCAGGGGATGAATCGTCTTGCACGTCATCGTGCCGTCAATGAGGCGCTCGCCGGTGAAATCGAAAACGGATTGCATGCACTCGCCATCGAGGCGGCCGCGCCGGGCGAGAAGACGCGTTGGTGATGGTAGGGCAGCCGGCGCCCTGTTTTTATTGACAAAGCCTGCTCCACTTTCTTCCGTCATGCTCGGGCTTGTCCCGAGCATCTAACCACGTCTCGCCACGATAGGCGTGTCAAATTGGACGGGATAGTCGGCTGCACGGCGGCGACGCCATCCATATGGACAGGTGGATAGATCCTCGGGACAAGCCCGAGGATGACGTCGCCCGAGGGGATAGACTTCACCACCAGTAGCCGGAGGCGGTCGTATCGTTTTCCGCCTCACTCCGCCGGCGGCGTTGCCGCGGCTGCCCCGCCGAGCGGGCGGATTCTGAGCTTGGTGATGCGGTTCTTCTCGCGCTTCATCACGATGAAGCGCTTGCCGTAGAAGGTAAACGACTGGCGCTCTTCCGGGATCGTTTGGCTTTCATGGATGACGAGGCCGGCAATTGTGGTCGCTTCCTCGTCCGGCAGCGTCCAGTCGAGCGCGCGGTTGAGGTCGCGGATCGGGACCGTGCCGTCGACGACGATCGAGCCGTCAGCCTCCTGCTGCACGCCGGAGATTTCCAGATCGTGCTCGTCGGAAATGTCGCCGACGATTTCCTCCAGAATGTCTTCCAGCGTGACGATGCCCTGCACCTCGCCATATTCGTCGACGACGACGGCGATATGCACCTTGCGGCGCAGGAAGGCGTTGAGCTGGTCCTTGAGGTTGGTGCTGTCGGGCACGAACCAGGGCTTCTGCGCCACCTTGACGATGTCGATCGTCGACGGGGCGGCATGCGGTTCGGCGAGCGCGCGCGACAGGTCCTTGGAATGCACCACGCCGATGATGTTGTCGATCGAGCCGCGCCAGACGGGAAGGCGGGTATAGGGGCTTTCCAGCACGCTCTTCACCGCCGCTTCGGGCGGATCGTCGGCATTGACGGCGCGCATGGCCGTGCGGTGGATCATCACGTCGGAGACCTCGAGTTCGCCGAGGTCAAGCACGCCGCCGAGCCGGTCGCGGTCGGCCTTGATCACCGAGCCCTCGCGATGGAGCAGGTCGACGGCGCCGCGGATCTCATCATGGGCGGTCAGCATTTCGCTGCCCTTGGTCAGCGTCACGCCGAAGAGGCCCAGTATGAAGCGCACGATCATATTGACGAGGCTTGAGAGCGGGCCAATGACGAAAAACAGCACGCGCACCAGCGGCGCGACGGCAAGCGCAAAGCGGTCGGTCGCAGAAATCGCCCAGCTCTTCGGCAGAACTTCCGCGAAGACCACCAAAAGTGCGGTCATGATCAGCGTCGCATAGGCCACGCCATTGGCGCCGAAAATGCTCAGGAACAGCGTCGTCGTCAGTGACGAGGCGAGGATGTTGACCAGGTTATTTCCGATCAGAAGCGCGCCGATCAGGCGGTCGCGGCGGTTGATCATCACATTGACGAAGCCGGCGCGTTTGTCGCCCTGCTGTTCCAGCGTGTGCATGCGGGCGCGGGAGACGGCCGTCAGCGCCGTTTCCGAGCCCGAGAAGAATGCCGAAACGACGATCAGGCCCACGATCGTGGCCATCAGCATCCAGTGTTCGGCGAAGAAGTGCGATAGATCGCTCAGCGTCATTGCGATTGTTTTTCCGTCAGGAAAGCCAGCACCTCAGACGGCGGCACGTCATCGGCGATGAAGGCCTCGCCGATGCCGCGCGTCAGAATGAAGGTCAGCTTCCCGCCCTTTACCTTTTTGTCCTGCCCGATTGCATCCATCAATATATCGGGCGGCGGCAGGTCGCCGTCAATATCACCGAGCGTGGTTGGCAAGCCTGCGTCCTTCAGATGCGCGGCCACCCGCTTGGCATCGTCGGGGCTCGCAAGGTTCATGCGCGCGGAAAACTCGTGCGCCAACACCATGCCGATCGCAACGCCCTCGCCGTGAACGAGGCGGGCACCGTCATAGCTGGTCGCGCGCTCCAGAGCATGGCCGAAAGTGTGGCCGAGGTTCAAAAGCGCGCGCACGCCGTTCTCGTGCTCGTCGGCGGCAACGACGGCGGCTTTCGCCGCACAGGACCGCGCGATCGCCTCCGCCCGCTCCGCGCCGCCGGAAAACACGGCCTTGCGGTTCTTCTCCAGCCAGTGGAAGAAATCGGGCTGGTCGATCAGGCCGTATTTCACCACCTCGGCGTAACCGGCGGCGAATTCGCGCGGGGTAAGCGTGTCGAGCGTGTCGGTATCGGCGAGCACCAGATGCGGCTGGTGAAAGGCGCCGACGAGGTTCTTGCCCTGACGGGTGTTGATCCCGGTCTTGCCGCCGACGGAGGAATCCACCTGGGCGAGCAGCGAGGTCGGCACCTGGATGAAGTTCACGCCCCGGCGCACGATCGCTGCCGCAAAGCCCGCCAGATCGCCGATCACGCCGCCGCCGAGCGCGATCACCGCATCGGAGCGCTCGATACGGGCATCGAGAATGAAATCGACCGCGGTATGAAGGTTTTCGAAGCTCTTGGTCTTCTCGCCCGCCGCCAGTGTCAGCGAAAAGGTCTCGATGCCGTCGGTCTGCAGGCTTTCGGTCAGCGTGTCGAGATAGCGCGGCGCGACATGGGTGTCGGTGATGATCGCCGCCTTGCGGCAGTCAAGCCGGGCCAGCGTCTCGCCGCCGGCGCTTTGCAGCAGGCCGGATCCGATCAGGATATCATAGGAACGATTGCCGAGATCGACGCGGACGATGCGTTTGTCGGCTGTCTCTCTACTCTTCACGCGTCTTTCCTCCGTCAAGGGCCGCAAGGGCCTTCAGCACGTCGCGCATCACCGTTTCCTTGCGGACATTGCGCGACAATACGGTCACATCCGCCTCAGCATAGACCGGATAGCGCTTGTCCATCAGGTCCTTGAGCGTCTGTTTCGGGTTCTCGGTCTTCAGAAGCGGCCGCGTCTGGCGACGGCGCACCCTGTCCCAAAGCGTGTCGAGATCGGCCTTCAGCCACATGGAAAGGCCAGAACGGGCGATCAGTTCTCGATTGACCGGATTGACGAACGCGCCGCCGCCGGTCGAGACGATAGCCGGCCCCTCCGCCAGGATGCGTTCGATCACCCGCGTTTCCAGCGCACGGAATTCCGGCTCGCCATATTGCGCGAAAAGGTCGGAAATCGTCATGCGCGCGGCGGTCTCGATCTCCTGGTCGGTATCGACATAGGGCAGGTCGAGCGCGTTGGCGACGAGCTTGCCTATGGCGCTCTTGCCGGCGCCCATCAGGCCGACGAGGATCAGGTTGCGGCCGGAAAGCCCGGCAAGCGCCTTTTGCCTCAGCCCCGGTTTGCCGGTATCTTGCTTTGCGTTCATACTGCGCCCATTCTTTGTCAGCCACGTATCGGCAAATGCTTTAAGGGCGTCAAGCCGGGCTATGCAGAATTCGGGTTTCAACGCGGATAACACCATTGGATCTTTCGGGCGCCCATATTGAAGCCTTTATCGAAATGCTGAGCGCCGAGCGCGGCGCGGCCAACAACACGCTTGCCGCCTATCAGCGCGATCTCGACGATTTTCGCGACTTCCTCATCGATCTCGGCATTGCCGCCGATGCTGCCTCGAGCGCCGACATCACTGCCTATCTCTCGGCCCTTGGCAAACGCGGCTTTGCCGCCAGTTCCCAGTCGCGCAGGCTTTCGGCGCTCCGCCAGTTCTACCAGTTTCTCTATGGCGAAGGTCTGCGCGAGGACGACCCGACCGGCGTGATCGACGCGCCGAAGAAGGCGCAGCCCCTGCCAAAGACGCTTTCGGTTACCGATGTCGACAGGCTTCTGGAACAGGCGCAGCGCGAGGCCCGCGAACCGGGGCCGGGCCAGTTCGAGCGCATGCGCATGGCCGCGCTTCTGGAAACGCTCTATGCCAGCGGCATGCGGGTCTCCGAACTGGTGACGCTGCCGGTCGGCGCGCTGAAGCCCAACCAGCGTTTCCTGACCATTCGCGGCAAGGGAAACAAGGAACGCGCGGTGCCGCTTTCGGTGCGCGCCCACGCGGCGCTGATGGCCTTTGATGCCGAGCGCAAGGCGCGCGCGGACGAGACGGGCGATGACAATCCCCATCTTTTCGTTTCGAGGAGCGCGAGCGGTCACCTGCCGCGTCAGGTCTTTGCCCGCGACCTTAAGGGACTTGCGGCAAGGGCCGGTCTGAAGACCACGACAATCTCGCCGCATGTGCTGCGCCACGCCTTTGCCAGCCATCTCCTGCAGAACGGCGCCGACCTGCGCGCGGTGCAGGAAATGCTTGGTCACTCCGACATTTCGACAACGCAGATTTACACCCATGTGCTGGAAGAACGGTTGCGAGAACTGGTGGAAATGCATCACCCCCTTGCAAAACATGCTAAAAAACGGGAATAAGCGGCACTAAATTGAAAGAGGAAGCCTTCAGGGCTACTGCCCGGGCGCGTCAGTTAACCCACGGAAAGTTCGAAAATGTACAGCTATCTCGATTTCGAAAGGCCTATTTCCGATCTGGAAGCCAAGATTATCGAGTTGAAGAAACTTGCCTCCGAAGGCGAGGAAAGCATCGACACCTCCGAGGAGATCGCGCGTCTGGAGACCCGCGTCAGCGAGGCGATGAACGATATCTACGCCAAACTGTCGCCCTGGCAGAAGGCGCAGGTTGCCCGCCACCCTCAGCGCCCGCATTTCGTCGATTACGCCAAGCGCCTGTTCACCGATTTCACCACGCTGGCCGGTGACCGAAATTTCGGCGAGGACGCTGCCATCCAGGCCGGCCTCGCGCGCTTTCGCGGCCGCCCCGTCGCCGTCATCGGCGAGGAGAAGGGCCACGACACCAAGAGCCGGCTGAAGCACAATTTCGGCATGCCGCGCCCCGAGGGCTATCGCAAGGCGATCCGGCTGATGGAACTTGCCGACCGGTTCAACCTTCCGGTGATCTCCGTGGTCGATACCCAGGGCGCCTATCCGGGCGTCGGCGCGGAGGAGCGCGGCCAGGCCGAGGCGATCGCCCGTTCGACGCAGATGTGTCTGAGGATCGGCGTTCCGATGGTGACGCTCGTCATCGGCGAGGGCATGTCCGGCGGCGCGATCGCCATTGCGGCGGCAAACCGCGTCTACATGCTGGAACATGCGATCTATTCGGTGATTTCGCCCGAGGGAGCCGCCTCGATCCTGTGGCGCGATTCCGCCCGCGCCAAGGAAGCGGCGACAAACATGAAGATCACCGCCCACGACCTGAAGGAATTCGGCGTGGTCGACGAGATCGTTGCCGAGCCGGTCGGCGGCGCGCACCGCAATGCCGAACATGTGATCGATGCCTCCGGTGACCAGATCGCCGAGGGGCTTGCCCAGTTCGACGGCATGTCGGCCGACGAGGTCCGCAACGAGCGGCGGCAGAAATTCCTCGCGATCGGGCGCAATCTCTAGAACCCGGTAATGCCGGAAAGGTGAGGGGATGCCCGCTTGCGCGGTTCCGGGGAAACGGTTAACGCTTTCTTGAAGTTTGGCTGTGCATTATGATCATTGATTGCGCAACGGCCGAGACGTTGCGTTTTGAGGCAAAATCCGGCAGGTTCCATCCATGCGTTTGAATGTCCTGGCCCCCATGGTTTTCGCCACACTGGCGCTGACGGGCTGCAACAGCTTTTTTGATAGTACCGACTTCTCCACCGTGCAGGAGAAGATGAACTACTCGTTGCCGTCTTCCATGGTCGCCAAGATGCGCGCCCAGGACATGGACAAGCTCGCGCCGATCACCATCCGGATCTTCAAGGAAGAGGGCATCCTCGAGATCTGGAAGCAGAAGCGCGACGGCACCTATGGCGAACTCGAGACCTACGAGATCTGCGCCTGGTCCGGCAAGCTCGGCCCGAAGAAGAAGGAAGGCGACCGCCAGGCGCCGGAGGGCTTCTATCCGCTGTCCAAGGGACTGCTGAACCCCTATTCGCAGTATTTCCTCGCCATCAATACCGGTTATCCGAACCGCTATGACCGCGCCAACAGGCTGACCGGCTCCGACCTGATGATCCACGGCGCCTGCTCCTCGCGCGGCTGCTATTCGATGACCGACGAGCAGATTCTCGAGATCTTCGCCTTTGCCCGCGACGCCTTTTCCGGCGGCCAGCAGGCCATCATGCTGCAGGCCTATCCCTTCCGCATGACCGCTGAGAACATGGTGCGCCACCGCTATAACGAGAATTATCCCTTCTGGCAGATGCTGAAGGAAGGCTATGATTATTTCGAGGTCACCAAACAGGTGCCCGATGTCGATGTCTGCGGCGGCAAATACGTCTTCAACAAGGATCCGGCACAGGGCGGGGCGCTTGCCTCTGACCAGTCCTGCCCGGCGCTTGCCTCCAATATTCCCTCGCAATACATGATGGCGCTCGCCGATTACCGGACCGACTATCAGGACGCCTTCGAAAAGGCGCTGGCGAAGAATGACGACAAGGTCTGGCTCGATCCGAGCGAGGCTGAGCGCAAGGCGCTTGTCGCCGATCTGCGCAAGGATCCGACCGATCCGCTCTACCAGCCGACGGGCTCTTCGCTCGAGGCCGGGCGCTACGTCACGATCGAACAGTATCGCCTGACGAAATACGGCCCGCTGGAAACGCCGGAGGTCGACACCGCGACCCAGACGGCCGCCATTCCGGATATCCCCGCCGACATGCCGGCGGTCTCCGATGTGCCGATCCCGCAGAGAAGCCCGATGGCCGCCTATGCCGAGGAACCGCCGAAGAAGGACAAGCCCTTCTGGAAGTTCTGGTGACGCAGGACGGGCAGGCGAGCGATCACTACGATCTTCGCGGGCTGAAATGCCCGCTGCCTGCGCTGAAGACGGAAAAGCGCCTGGCACAGCTTCCGCCCGGAACGGTTCTGACAATCGAGACCAGCGATCCGCTGGCGGTGATCGATATTCCGCATCTGTGCAACGAGAAAGGCCATCGTCTGCTCGCGTCAGAAAAGACCGAGCCCGGCCACCGTTTCGTGATTGCGCGCGGGGAAGACCCTAATACTTGAAGCCGAAGGCCGAGAGCGGATTGTCGTCGAGCGCTGCCCGGTCGGGCCGGTCGATGCCAGGGCGGTCGAGATAGGTTTCGAACAGGTCCCGCACCACGGCTTCCGCGAGGTCGCTGGTGATCACGACAAGACGCGTTGCCGGCTCTCCCTCCCATGCCTCAAGCCGGGTTGCGGGATAGACCGTGTCGCGCACGCCGTGGACCACGAGCGGCCGGTCATCGCCGGCAAGCGCCACCACGCCCTTCAGCCGCAGCAGCTTTTCGCCGTGTTCGGCGGCAAGCCGGTGCTGGAAAGCCTCGATGATCGCAGGCGACGCCAGCCGGCCGGCTGTGAGCGCGAAGGCGCGGATATGGGCGTCATGGCGATTGACGTCGTGGTGGTGATGATGATGGCCGCCGGCATCTTGTTCCGCAGTGAGCCATTCGCCGACGGACGCGGTCTTGCGGGCGGCATCGAAAAGCCCGGTGACGAGCAGCGCCGGTGTGGAAGCTGCCGGATCGGAGACATCGATGATCTCGGCCAGCGGGTTCAGCCCCTTGAGCCTCACCAGCAGTTCATCGCGCGCTTCAGGCGTTGCCAGGTCTGTCTTGGTGATGACCAGCCGGTCGGCGACGGCTGCCTGGCGCGCGGCCTCCTCATGGCGGGAAAGCGTCTCCACACCGGTCAGGGCATCGACCAGGGTCACCACGCCGTCGATACGGAAAGAAGCGGCGATCGCCGGATGGGCCATGATGGCGAGCAGCACCGGCACTGGGTCCGCAAGGCCCGTGGTCTCGATGATCACCCGGCTCACCGGCTTCACCTTCTCCGTCTGGATCCGGTCGAGAAGATCGGCCAGCGTGTCGATCAGTTCGCCGCGCACGGTGCAGCACAGGCATCCGTTGGAAAGCTCGATGATCGAATCGCCGGACGACTGCACGAGAAGATGGTCGATGCCGACCTCGCCGAACTCGTTGATGATGACGGCGGCATCATTGAGCGCCGGGTCCTTCAGCAGGCGGTTCAGCAGCGTGGACTTGCCGGCGCCGAGAAAGCCGGTGACGATCGAGACGGGTATGGGGGCAGGCGGATTATACATGGATGCGGCTACTGGACGGGACGGGCATAGGGCAGGGGTACGGAGGTGAGGTTGTCGAGGGACGACGCGGCCATTTCCGTATCATTGGGAAGGCGATAGGCGTCGACCGTCGGATAGTCCTTCTCAAGCGGCTTCAGATAGGGCGAGGAAAACATCAGATTGCCGTCATCGTCGCGCAGCACCACGCGGTTCTCGGCCGCTTCGGCGCTGCAGATCTGGCTGGTGACATCGGCGACCGGACGATCGGGGGCGGCCGGCGGAAGATAGCTGTCAAGCCGCGGCCCGTCGCGGTCGCTTGTCGTCAGTCCGGTCTCCAGCAGCTCGGCGGCCTTCTCGGCTCGGGCAGGCACGCTCGGCGCGCCGAAGGCGACGGCGACCACCTCGCGGCCGTTGCGCTTTGCGAACGAGACCTGGTTATAGCCGGAGGCGCAGACGAAGCCGGTCTTCATGCCGATCGCCCCGTCGAAATTGCCGATCAGGAGATTGGTGTTGCGGTATTTGCCGCTGTCGCTGGCAATGCCCGGAATGGTGAAATAATAGAGATATTCCGGAAATGTCTTCTCGATGGCGATGGCGAGCACCGCCATGTCGCGCGCGGTCGTGTACTGGCCGGGCTGAGGGTTGCTCATCGAGTTCATGCCGTTGGCGTTGACGAAATGCGTATCTGTCATGCCAAGCGTCCTTGCTGTTTCGTTCATCCGCTTGACGAAGGCCTCGCGCCCGCCGATCGCATGTTCGGCAACGGCGCGCGCGGCGTCATTGGCCGAATGCACCAGCATCATCTTCAGCGCGGTGTCGACGGTCACCCGCGTGCCCGGCGCGAAGTACATCTTCGAGGCGGGTTCGTTTGCCGCGGCGGCGGAGAAGGTGATGGCGGCCTGCGGATCGAGCCGGCCGGCCTTCATGTCCTCGAACACCAGATAGGCCGTCATCAGCTTTGCAAGCGAAGCCGGATACCAGCGCTTGAACGGCTCTTCCGCAGCCAGTACGCGGTTCGTATTCGCGTCAACGACGATATAGGGACTGGCGAGCGCCGGGCTTGCCGCCGCCGCAAGGACGAGAGCCAACGCGACCAGCCACGAGGCCATCAGGGCTTTGAACTGGCTATGTGCGGGTCTTGTCGTCTGCAACACGAAACTGTCTCCACTTGCCTGATGCGCGGTATCGATATACGCCTTGAAGGATGAAATCCTTGTGTGCGGTCCTGTGCGGTCCCACATGTATTACCGTCTTTTACAACGAATTTTAGAAAATTGCAGGGGTATGCTTAATGCCGGTGTTGAACAGTGCCGCCCAGATCCAGGACGAGGCCACGACATGGCGGCGGTTTCTTCATCAGCATCCCGAACTCCTCTATGATGTCGAAAATACGGCCGCCTTCGTCGCTGCGCAATTGCGATCCTTCGGCGTTGACGAGGTCGTCGAGGGGATTGGCCGGACGGGCGTCGTCGGCGTCATCTGCGGCAACCGCGAAGGCGGGCGCACGATCGGGCTCAGGGCCGATATGGACGCGCTGCCGATCGGCGAGAGGAGCGGCAAGGAATGGGCGTCCAAAGTCGACGGCAAGATGCATGCCTGCGGCCATGACGGCCATATGGCGATGCTTCTCGGCGCCGCCCGGCTTCTTGCCGACACCCGCAACTTCGCCGGTCGCGTGGCGCTGATCTTCCAGCCGGCCGAAGAGGGCGGCGGTGGCGGCAAGGCGATGATCGATGACGGTCTGATGGAACGCTTCGATATCGCGGAAGTCTACGGCATGCATAATTTCCCGGGCATTCCTGTCGGGCATTTCGCGATCCGGCCGGGCCCGATCATGGCGGCAACGGACGAATTCCGGATCGTCGTCAGGGGCGACGGCGGCCATGCGGCCCAGCCGCAGAAATCGGTCGATCCGATCATGATCGGCAGTCAGATCGTCAGCGCCTGCCAGACAATCGTCTCGCGCAATGCCGACCCGGTGAGCCCGCTGGTCGTCTCGATCACCGAGTTTCACGCAGGCTTTGCCCATAACGTCATTCCCGACGAGGCCGAGCTCGGCGGAACGGTGCGGTCCTTCTCGCCGGAAAATCGCGACCTAGCCGAGCGACGGATCAAGGCTATCGCGGAGATGACGGCCCTTTCTCATGGCGGCGTCGCGTCGGTGACCTACACACGCAACTATCCGCCGACCGTCAATCACCCGGAGGAGACGGGGCATGCGATCGCGGCGGCAAGCAGCATTGCGGGAGAGGCCGCAGTCGACACGGATTTCGCGCCCTGGACGGCGGCGGAGGATTTTTCCTACATGCTCGAATCCCGTCCGGGCGCCTTCATCCTGATGGGCAACGGCGATAGCGCGGAGCTGCACAACGCCGAGTATGACTTCAACGATGCGGCGTTGCCCTACGGCATCTCCTATTGGGTCCGCCTTGCCGAGACGCGTCTGGGCGGCTGAATGTCGCCACGCCTTTCATGCAATTCAGGGCTTTTCATCGGGCCTTCGCTTTTGTATTGAGAGGCGAGTGGTCCCGTAGCTCAGCAGGATAGAGCATCAGATTCCTAATCTGAGGGTCACGCGTTCGAATCGCGTCGGGATCACCAAAGATATCAATCAGATAGTTTGCCTAGCGCTCCTGCAGGGTCTTGAGGGCGTTGCCAAAGGTCTGCTTTCCCTGTGTTGACGGCGTTTCCACGGACGATTCGACGCTCCGTGACATGTCGTGTTTTCTTGGGGGGGCGATTGTGGCGCGTGGTGATCTGGATATCTTGAGGTTTTGCGCGAAGGCGAAGGCGGCCCCGCGAAAATGAACGTGCGGAACGGTATCCTCCGAGGGGAGACATGGCTCGGCCCGAACCGCCTGGTTCTCACTTGGCCGACGACAGTCTTCCACACAGCAAAGCCCCTTCGGCCAGTGTTTCATCGTATGCTTGTCGGGCCTGCGCTTGATCTTCGAAACCCGCTCCCGCGCATGTGCATGCGGGGCATCGACCATTGACAAAATTGACTATTATAGTCAGGAAATATGTCTTGTTCTCAATGTCCCGGGTTCTCTCTATGCCTTTCAAGCTTCTTGCCGCCGCGTTCTTTTTCCTTTCTCTTGCTTCAGTCGGGTTCGTTCGGGCCGACGAAACGATCGAACATGCGATGGGAACGGCAGAGGTTCCTCCCGCGCCCCGGCGCGTGGTCACATTGACCAATGAAACCACCGAAGCCGCCCTTGCCATTGGCGTGACGCCGGTTGGGGCGACGCGCTCCTGGTACGGCGATCCATGGTACCCGCACCTTGGCGGCAGGCTTTCCGACACGGCCGATCTGGGCACGGAATTGGCTGTGAATGTGGAACTGGTCGCCGCGCTTGAGCCCGATCTGATCATCGGCAGCCGCAAGCGGGATGAGGAGATCTACGACCAGCTCTCGGCCATTGCGCCGACGGTCTTCGTGGAAGGCCTGGGAGCCTGGAAGGACAATCTCGTCTTCGTGGCGCGCGCGCTCAATCGGCAGACGGAAGGCGAGGCCGCGCTCGCTTCCTATGACACGCGCGTGGATGCACTGCGCGGCGGACTTGGAGAACATGCCGGCGAGCGCGTTTCCGTGGTTCGTTTCGTGCCGGGCCAGACCTACCTCTATCTGAAAGGGAGCTTTCTGGGGCATGTGCTTGATGATGCCGGCTTCACCCGCCCGGCACAGCAGCAGGGCGACGGACTTGCTATCGCGGTCGGGCGGGAAAGCATCCCTGATATGGATGGTGACCGGATATTCTGGCTGACCTATGACAGAGGCGACGGCAAGGGCAAGGAGGCGGCTGCCGCGTTCCTTTCCGACCCTTTGTGGGCACGGCTGCCGGCAGTCCAGGACGGACGGGTGAGCGAAGTGGACGACGGCGTCTGGGCGACGGCGGGCGGTTGGTTTGCCGCGCAGGCCATGCTGGATGACCTTGCCGAGATCTACGGCGTGACGTTGCCGCCGGTATCAGGCGAAGGGCGCAAGCCCTAGCATTTGCAGCGCCGAAGCCGCCGGGTGCTATCTTGCCGCTCCGCGTCGGGTGAAGGGCACGATCACGGGTATCTCCTCGCCCGGCAGTGCCAGGATGCGGCAGTTGATGCTGAAAACGCGACTGATCATGTCTTCTGTCAGCACCTCGCCAGTCTGCCCCTCCGCAGCGATCTTGCCGTCATTGAACAATACTACATGATCGGCATAGTGCAGGGCGTGGTTGAGGTCGTGCAGGACGATGACAAAACTGCGCTTCTCCCGCCGGTTCAGCATCCGCAGGAGGTCAAGTATCTCCAGCGCATGCGCGATATCGAGATGATTGGTCGGCTCATCGAGGAATATGCGGGGTGCGTCCTGCGCAAGCGTCATCGCGATCCACGCCCGTTGCAGCTGTCCGCCCGATAGCTGGCCAAGACTGCGCGCGCGCAGGTCAGTCATGCCCGTTGTCTGCAGAGCACGGTCGATGGCGCTTTCGTCTTCGGCGGATGGGGCGGAAAAGCGGCTGCGCCGGGCGTAGCGGCCAAGCATGACGAGGTCTTCGACGCTCATGTCCGGCGGGGCTTCGGGCGATTGGCTGAGCATGGCGATTGCGCGCGCAAGCTCCCGCGATGTCCAGCGCGAAAGCGGGCGTCCTGCAATGCTGACGTCGCCGGATTGCGGCATATGGAGCGCACGCAGGACCTTCAGCGCCGTGGATTTGCCGCTGCCATTCGGCCCGCAAAAGGCGATGATCTTTTCTTCGGGCAAAGTGAGGTTGATGTCGTCAAGAGCACTGAACCCGTCATAGCTGGCCGAGAGCGCGGAAAGGGTTGCGAGCGTGTCAGCCATTGCGGACTTGCCTCCGTAAGATGAGTGAGAGGAAGAGCGGCGCCCCGATCAGCGCGGTCACGGCGCCCGCCGGAAGTTCCAGCGGGCTTGCGATGGTTCGGGCAAGCGTGTCGGCGGCAAGCACCAGAATGCCGCCGATGAGTGCGGTGCTGAAGAGATATCCCGGCCGGAACTGTCCGTTGAACAGCCGTGCCGCATGCGGCGCAATCAGCCCCACGAACCCGATTGCCCCGACCTGCGCGATCGCAAGTGCGGTCAGCACCACCGAGAGAACCAGAAGCCCGATCCGGTTGCCGCTGACCTGCAATCCCGTCGTCATCGCCGTCTGCTGATCGAGCACGATCTGTCGCAATGGCAGGCGCATGAAAACAAGGAGGGGGACGCTCAGCGCGAGCCCGGCCGCCACGACGCCGACATCCATCCAGTGCGCGGCACCGACCGATCCGGTGATCCACTGCAAGGCCTGGCTCGCACGGTAGACAGGACCGACGATCATCATCAGCGTGACGCAGGCCTTGGCGAGAGCGGCAAGGGCAATGCCATAGAGAATGAGACGGATCGGATCGCTGCGACCCCGGTCGGCCATGGTCAGAAGGCCGACAAGAAGCGCAAAGGCAAAGGCGCCGATGACGGCGGCCAACGGCTGCCAATGGATTGATACCGTCAGCACATTGGCTTGATCGGAGAAAAGCCACAGAAAGGTGACCACGCCCAGCGCCGCGCCATCGGTGATGCCGAGGATCGAAGGGGCGGCCATCGGGTTGCGCAACGCCCTTTGCAGGATCGCGCCGGACAGGCCGAGCGCCATGCCGGCAAGCGTGGCCAGCGCGACGCGGGGCAGGCGGAGTGTCCACACGATGATCTCATCAGTCCGGCTGCCATGGCCGAGAAGCGCCGCCGCGACCCGCGAGGGACCGATGAAGCTCGAGCCGAGCCCCGTTGCGATAACCAGGCCGCCGGCGAGGATCAGGATGAGAATGGTGATACGCAGCGGAACCGTCCTCACACGTTGACCCCGCGCATACGCTTCGCTCTCAGCAGATGAATGAGGAAGGGCACGCCGACAAAGGCCAGCACCGCGCCGATGGGGGCCTCGCCGGGCGCCACGATCAGCCGCGCCAGAATATCGGCAAGAACGGCAATGATGGCGCCGGTCAGCATGGCCAGCAGCGCCAGGGCCAGGAAACCCGGCCGCATCGGCATCAAACGGCGGGTGATATGCGGGGCGATCAGGCCAAGAAAGGCGACTGGACCGGACATGGCGACGGCCCCGGCGGAAAGCAGGGCCGAAAGCGTCAGCGCCGAAAGGCGCGTGCGCGCCACATCGACGCCGATGCCGCTGGCGCTTTGATCGTCGAGTTGCAGCGCGTCGATGGACGTCGCAAGAGCGGCGGCGCCGATGAAAGCGATGAACAGCGCGCCGAGTCCGATCCACAAGAGCGCCAGGGGCCGGTCGGCAAAGCCACCGGAAAGCCAGAACAGCAGGGTTTCGAGCGCGGTTTCGTCGATGAGCAGGAAAAGCTGGGTGAGCGAGGCAAGCATCGCCGTGACCGTGACCCCGACAAGAAGGATCCCTGTCGGTCCGGCGGCTGGGCCGAGCGCGCCCGAAAGCCCGAACACCAGTGCCGCCGCCGCCAGCGCCCCGGCAATGGCCAGCAGCCCGATCCCGGCAATCGAAACGACGCCCAGAAGCACGAGGCCACAGGCAACCGCGAAGGCCGCCCCCGCATTGACGCCGAGCAGGCCGGGTTCGGCCAGGGGATTGCGGGTGACGGCCTGCATGAACAGGCCAGACAGGGAAAGCGCGGCCCCGGTCAGGATGGCATTGAGCGTGCGCGGCAGCCGCAATGTTCGGATAATGATTTCAGACGAGCCGTCTGCGCCGCCGAAGAGCGCCTGCCACACCGTGGCCGGCCCATAGATGTGGACGCCGAGATGCAGGCTGGCGGTCACGGCTATCAGCAATGTCAGCAGGAGCAGCAGCAAGGTGCGTATCACGACTCTTCATCCTTTCGGGAGACGATTTGACATTGCGGAGTGTAACGGTCAACTTTAAAGCAAAATATGAGATTAGTAGTCAACTTGAGGAAACTGATGCCGTCCTTGTCCAAACTCGCCGCGTTCGCGGCTCTCGCGATAGGGCTTTGCTCTACGCCTCTTTCCGCGCGCGATGTTGAGGATGCGATGGGAACCGTGAGCGTGCCCGATGATCCCCAGCGTGTGGTGGGTCTCACCAACGAGGGGACTGAGGCGGTGCTCGCTCTTGGCGTTCAGCCCGTCGGCGCCGTCAACTCCTGGCGCGGCGATCCGTGGTGGGATCACATCGAGGATCAGATGGGCGAAGCCATTCCCGTCGGTACGGAAAGCGCGGTGAACCTTGAGATGATCGCGGCACTCGAACCGGACCTCATCCTTGCCAATCGCCAGCGGCAGGAGGAGGTCTATCCGCAGCTCAGCGCCATCGCGCCGACGGTGATGTCCGGGGAACTGCGTGGAGACTGGAAGGTCAATTTCAAGCTCTATGCCGAGGCGCTGGGGCTTGCCGACGAGGGGGCCGCGCAAATCGCGGCCTATGACGCGGCAGTCGCCGATCTCAGGGACAAACTCGGAGATGCCATCGACGAGAAGGTCTCGGTCATCCGCTTCCTGCCGGGGCAAATCCGCATCTATCAGCTCGACAGTTTTTCCGGCGTGCTGCTGAAGGATATCGGTTTTGGTCGGCCCGAGAACCAGAATGTCGATGCCTTCGCGATCCGTACCGGCAAGGAAAGCATTCCGGACATGGACGGCGATCGCATCTTCTATTTCACCTGGGAGACCGGTAACGGCGAAGGCGAGGCAATGGAAGAGGACGTGCTCAATGATCCGCTCTGGCAGTCGCTTTCCGCCGTTCAGGCAGGCAGGGTTCATCCCGTGTCAGATGCGGTCTGGAACACGGCCGGCGGCATCATCGCCGCGCGGCTCATGCTTGCGGATATTGCCCGGATCTACAACGTTCAATAGGGCGGGGCAGGTGGCTCTGGTGCCTACCAGGCAAGACGAATATGGACTTCGTAGATCTGTCCGGCTTCCACCTGCTTCAGCCTGTTTCCCTCGATCGGCGCGGCATTGACGGTCATGACCGGGGCCTTCAAAGCTGTGTCCTTGTTCACCTCGACCTTGAAGGTTGCATTCCGGAACAAGCGCTTGAAGCTGAACCTGTCCCATTCGGCAGGCGGTTGTGGTGCGATGAGGACACCGTCGCCATCGCCGCGCAGGCCACAAAGCTGCTCTATCACCAATCTGTAATACCAGGAGGCAGTTCCCGTGTTGAACAGATTGCTGGAGCGGCCGGCCGTGCGCGGGTACTGATAGTAAGCACCGCGGTAATAGTTCGGGAGATAGAGCGGCAACTGACCACGGGTCTTGATGTCCTGTGCTCTCGGACGCGTCAGCATCTTGGAGAGAACGGCGAAGCCGCGCTCCTTCTCGCCGATGTGGTAGAGCGATGCCGCGTAGAAGGCGGCCGCGTGATTGTAAACCGCGCCGTTTTCACCGTTGCCTGGCCATTTCTGGGTTACGCGACCGACGTCATCCCGCATGGCCGTATAGGCGGGCGCAAACATGGCGGCGCCATAGGGGGTGTCGAGCTGGTCGTCGATGGCTTGCAGCATGCTGGCCTGTTTGTCCGGATCGGGCACGCCGGCCAGAAAGGCCCAGCTCTGTGCATTCAGATAGATGCGGCCTTCCGTGTCGGCCTCAACGCCGAAGGCAATACCGTCATCGGTGATGCCGCGGGCATACCAGCTTCCGTCCCAAAGGTAGCGATTGATGCTGTCGTTGAGCTTGCCGGCCTCATGTTTCAGCCAGTCGGCGGTTTCGCCGTCGTTTTCCGTTCGGCAGATATCGGCCCAGGTCGTCATCGCATGGCTGGATGCTTCGGCCAGCCAGCCGGAAACGCCCTTGCCCTTGTAGCCGACCATGTTCATCGGATCGCACCAGTCGCCCTGGGCGATATAGGGCAGGTTGCGGTCGTCGACTTCACTGGCGAGAAAACGCAGCGCTCGCGTCACATGTTCGTAGAGCGTTGCCTCTTCGTCGCTGTCGGTCCAGGCGATCTTTTCTTCGAGGATCGCGCGGTCGCCGGTCTCGTCGATATAGGCCTTGGTGGCGATGACCAGCCAGACGGCATGATCGGTATGCGGGATCTGGTTGATGTATTTCAGTTCGGTGTCCGGCCGCAGCAGAATGCCGTCCGGCACCTTGCCGGAGAAGAACTGCTGGCTGGCGGTCTTCAGAATTGCGGTGCGCGTGCGCTCCGGCGCGATGAAGATCATGCCAAGCCCGTCCTGCAGGTAGTTGCGGGTCTGTGGGTCGGTGGTCAGCCGGTGTGTATCGCCGTGGTAAAAGACCTGACGGGGAAGCCAGTAGTTGACGAAGTGGTCGAGGTCTTCGTCGGGTGAATGCAGTTCCAGGCTGCCGAGGCCGGAGCGGATATAGTTGTCATAATCCCGCTGCACCGGCTCAAGGGCGCCGTTGATGTATTTCTCCGTCAGGGCCGCGATCTCGGCCTTGTCGAAGGCCGGACCGAACAGGAGGCGAAAATCCTCAGATGCGCCGGCGCCCAGAGAAAGGTCCCACTGCATGATGCCGGCCGGGTTCTCATAGCTGGCGTCGCCGCCGCCAAGGTGTCCGCCATCCTGCAGCGCGGACGGGTTATGCAGCCCGCCTTCCCCCTCGAACGCCACCTGCGCGACTTCGAAATAATCGGGCGTGCGATCGGCGGCGAAGAAGGTGATATCCTTCAGGGCCTTGTTTTTGAAATACTGCTCGACCTTCTGATAGGGCGTTACGCTGGTGCAGACGATCGTGTTCAGCGCCGCATCGAAATGGCCGCCGCGGTTCATCCATGAGGAATAGCCGACCGGGAAGAACGGAACGAAGGAGAGGGATTTTTTCGCGCCGGTCAGATTGGTGATCCGCACCGACCAGATCTCGGCGACATCCTCGACCGGCAGGTCGAGCCGCAGTTCGACGCGCACGCCGTCCTTTTCGATCACCCAGCGAATATCCGAGAGACCGGGTTCAAAACTGAAACGATCGAGTTTGGCGCGCACAGGCTCGTAGGGAGCCGAGAACAGGTCGCCGCTTTGGTTGTCGCGGATGTAGAAGAACCGACCAGGGTGATGCGGAAAATAGTCCTGTTCGGGCTGCATGAAAGTCTGCGCAGCGATCGTCGGAACATGCGCGTATTTGCGCGGTTCGGGATCCATATACTGGCTGACCGCATAGCCGCGGGCGTTCATCTGGATCATCATTTTCCGGTTCCAGAGATAGCTGGCGGCATTGGGTGCCAATGTCGGATCATTCAGGCGGAAGCGCTGTCCGCTCTCGATGAAGGAAGTCATCCTGTTCTCGTTGCGTTGGTGTTTGCATTCGGCCTCTCAGTTCAGTGCGGCCGTCGAGCGCCTGACGCATAGCGAGGGCTCGAACCGCTCCTGAAAGGGAAGGTCCATGTCATAGGTAAGATTGAGGAGTTGCCGGCAGGCCGAGCGGGCCATCTCCTCGATCGGGGCGTGGATTGTGCTCAGCGGCGGTGCGGTGTAGGCCGCGAAGTCGACATCGTCATAGCCCAGGACAGAAACATCGCGCGGTACCGAGATGCCGCGGTTGTTCAGTTCCGAAATCAACAGCATGGCGACCTTGTCGTTTCCGCAGAATACGGCCGTGAAGTCGAGGTTCATGTCGAGAAAGGCGCTGACCAGACGTTCGGCGGCGGCGTAGCTGAAAGCACCTTCGACGACGAAATTCTCCGGGACGGAGTGGCCGAGCTTGCCCATTTCGTCCAGGAAGCCGTCGTGTCGCTGACGAGCGTCCTGCGCGGAAAGGCGACCGGTGATCACCGCGATCTTTTCGTGGCCAAGCTCGACAAGGTGGCGCGCCGCCAGCCGGCCACCCAGTTCGTGATCGATGAAAAAACACTGTCCGGCGAGCGCATCGGCCTGATGGTTGAGCAGGACGAGATTGGCAAAGTGTTCGGAGGTGCGCGCCAGCTCAAATGTGCCCTGAAGCGAACAGGACATCAGGATCCCGTCGCAATCGCGGTTGACGAGGTAGTCGAAATGGGCGCGGCGGTCCGCATCGGACTGGGCGTCCTCGGCATTGGCGAGAATCATGTGTTTGTTGTGGAGCCTGAGCTCCTGCTCAACGGCACGGATGATCATGTGATAATATGGCCCTTCAAGCGATGGCACCCAGACTCCGATCAGGTCGGACCGGCGCGAGGACAGCGATCGCGCCATGCTGTTGGGGCGATAGTTGAGCTGCTTGATGGCGCGCTCGATCTTCTCGGCGGCCTTACTCGAAACGGAACCGTTTCCAGAAATGTACCGGGAAACGGTGCCGGATCCAACGCCAGCCAGCCTCGCGACGTCTTTCACTGTAGCCATATTTGAACTCCCCTCCGCCCATTCTGCCAGGCATTGATGCCGTATTTCATTATTATTCAATGGGTTTCGGTCAAAAACAATATGTCTCTTGGTTGGCCCTTATCTTTTTTTGCAGGAACCATTGACAAAATCAAGTGCCTGTCGTTGTAATTGGAACCGATCCCATTTTTGAGATCAGTATCGCTTTTGACCGGACCGTACGGTCCCTCAGATGACCCTTTTGGGGAGGACACATGTATATTTTGAAGAATGCCGCGTCCGCTCTGGCGCTGGCTGTGGCAATGGCCGGCGCTGCTCACGCGCAAGAGCCGCTCGACGCCGAAGTCATTCACTGGTGGACGTCCGGCGGCGAGTCCGCGGCGATCGGCGTGTTCGCTGATGCCTACAATGCCGAGGGCGGCAACTGGCAGGACAGCGCCGTTGCCGGCGGTTCGGCCGCGCGCAGCGCCGCCATCAACCGCATCATCGGTGGAGACCCATCGACTGCGGCGCTTTTCAACACTTCGCAGCAATATCACGAGATTGTTGAGGAAGGCCTGCTGAACGATATCGACGCCGTGGCGACGGACAACAACTGGGACGAGATCCTGCCTGAGCCGATCGTCAATGCGGTCAAGATCGACGGGAAATACTACGCCGCGCCGGTCAATATCCATATGCCGCTGTGGATCTGGTATTCGGTCGACGCGCTGAACGAGGCCGGCGTTGAAAACCCGCCGGCGAGCATGGATGAATTCTTCGCGGCTCTCGACAAGCTTCAGGCGGCCGGCATCACCCCGCTGGCGCTTGGCGGCCAGCGCTGGCAGGAAAACTCGCTGTTTTCGGCCATGCTGACCAATGTCGGCGGCGGCGAACTCTGGGAGGCGGTCTATGCCGACAAGGACGAGGACGCCATCCATTCGCCGGAGTTCCGCGAGGTCATCGAAACCTTCATCGCGCTGAAGCCCTATGTCGATGCCGCGTCCCCGGGTCGCAACTGGAACGACACGACCGCCATGCTGATCAATGATCAGGCCGGTTTCCAGGTCATGGGCGATTGGGCCAAGGGCGAGTTCAAGCAGGCGGACAAGGAAATTGGAACCGATTACGGCTGCATTCCCGGCCTGCGTCCCGACAGCCCCTATGTTCTCGGCGGCGACGTGTTCGTCTTCCCGAAGACCGATGATCCCGAGCAGGTCGAAGCGCAGCGTCTGCTGGTGGAGGTCATGACCGATCCGGAAACCCAGGTCGAGTTCAACAACCTCAAGGGATCGATCCCGATCCGCTCGGACGTCGATGCCTCGAAGCTCGACGCCTGCGCGCAACTTGGCCTGGAAATCATGGCCGACCCGAGCCGTCAGGCCCCGGACGCCTCGCAGATGATGGCCGAGTACATCTATGGCTCCGTCCAGGATGTCGTGACCGAATTGTGGAACACCGACATGTCGGTTGACGAGGCCGTCGAGCGCTTCGACCAGGCCCTCAACGGCTGATCCATCCATCTGGAACAACAAGGCGGGGAGGGGGCTTGCGCCTCCTTCTCGTTTTCAAGGGAGGTTCCGTTGCACGCCGCTGCCTTCACCCGGCATATCAGGCGAAACCTGTTTGCCTATATCGCCCTGCTGCCGATGGCCATCGTGGTCGTCTTTGCCTATCTGGGGACGATGCTCTGGTCCGTCCGGCTTTCGTTTTCCAGTTCAAGGCTTCTGCCGAAAGACGATTTCGTCGGTTTTGCCCAATATACAAGGCTTTTCGAAACCTCGCGCTGGATCACGTCTCTGGAAAACCTGGCGATCATCGCCTTCTTCTTCCTGCTGATATGCTTCGTCCTGGGCACGCTTCTGGCCATTTTCATCGATCAGAGTGTGCGGGCCGAAAGCCTGTTCAGAACGGTTTTCCTTTACCCCTACGCGATGTCCTTCGTGGTGGCCGGCCTCATCTGGCAATGGATCCTCAATCCCGACCTCGGCATCCAGGCAACCATGCGCGACCTCGGCTTTCCGGATTTCGTGCTCGACTGGACGGTCAACCCCGACAAAGTGCTCTACGCCATCATCCTTGCAACGGTCTGGCACGGTTCCGGCCTCGTCATGGCGCTCATTCTGGCGGGCCTGCGCGGCATCGACACGCAGATCTGGTCGGCGACCCGCATCGACGGCATTCCGCCGTGGCGGGTCTACCTCTCGATCATCCTGCCCATGCTTCGGCCAATGATCATTACCTCGCTGGTTCTCTTGTCGATCTCGATCGTGAAAATGTATGACGTGGTCGTGGCCATGACCAATGGCGGGCCCGGAACGGCGAGTGAAGTGCCGGCCAAGTTCATCATGGACAACCTATTCGAGCGCGCCAATATCGGCCTGGCGACCGCAGCATCGACCGTGCTGCTGATCACGGTTCTGCTGATCATGGTGCCGGTTCTCTATTCCCAGTATTTCCGCAAGAACGGGAGGGCGTCATGACGCAGCCATCCGTTTCAAAACGTCCTGTGAAGGCCGAACACGTCTGGGGACGCTTCGGCGTCTACGGATTTCTCTTCTTCGTGGCGCTGTTCTTCCTGCTGCCGCTCTACGTGATGCTTGTCACCTCGTTCAAGAGCATGGACGAGATCCGCCTCGGCCTGATCTTCGCGCTGCCGCAGAATTTTTCGCTCGACGCCTGGATCAAGGCGTGGACGAGCGCCTGCACCGGCCTCGATTGCACCGGGCTTCAGGTGGGGTTCTTCAACTCGGTCAAGATCCTGATCCCGAGCGTGATCCTCTCGATCCTGTTCGGGGCCGTCAACGGCTACGCGCTGTCCTTCTGGCGGGTCAAGGGCGCGAATGTCCTATTCGCGTGCCTGCTGATGGGCTCTTTCATTCCCTATCAGGTGTTCATCTACCCGCTGGTGCGCTTCTATGCGCAGGCCGGCATCTACGGATCGCTTCCGGGCATCGTGCTGACCCACATCATCTTCGGCATGCCGGTGATGACGCTGTTGTTCCGCAATTATTACACGGGCCTGCCGATGGAGCTCTTCAAAGCCGCACGCATCGACGGCGCCGGGTTCTGGAAGATCTTCCTGTCGATCATCCTGCCGATGTCGGTGCCGATCACGATTGTCGCCGTCATTATGCAGGTCACCGCGATCTGGAACGACTTCCTGCTCGGCCTGGTGTTCGCCGGTCGCGACAACCTGCCGATGACCGTCCAGCTCAACAATATCGTCAACACGACCACGGGCGAACGCGCCTATAACGTCAATATGGCGGCAACCATCCTGACCTCGCTGGTCCCGCTTGTCGTCTATCTGGTTTCCGGCCGCTGGTTCGTGCGCGGCATCGCCTCCGGCGCCGTGAAAGGATAAGTCCATGAGTTCTGTAACCATTGAAAATCTCGACATTCGCTATGGCAATGTCCATGTCGTCAAAAGCCTCGACCTTGAAATCAAGGATGGCGAGTTTCTGGTTCTGCTCGGTCCGTCCGGCTGCGGCAAGTCCACGCTTTTGAACGCCATTGGCGGACTGACCGATGTCAGCGGCGGCACGATCCACTTCAACGACAAGGACGTAACCTGGGTCGATCCGAAGGATCGCGGCATCGGCATGGTGTTCCAGTCCTATGCGCTCTATCCGACGATGAGCGTCGAGCGGAACATGTCCTTCGGCTTGAGGATTGCCGGCGTGCCGAAGGCCGAGATCGAAAAGAAGGTGAAATGGGCGGCGGAACTGCTGCAGATCACGCATTTGCTTGACCGCAAGCCATCGGCGCTTTCGGGCGGTCAGCGGCAGCGCGTCGCCATCGGCCGCGCGCTCGTGCGCGATGCCGATATCTTTCTGTTCGACGAACCGCTTTCCAATCTCGATGCCAAGCTGCGCGCCGAATTGCGTCTGGAAATCAAGAAGCTGCACAAGGCGCTCGGTTCAACCATGATCTATGTGACCCACGACCAGATCGAGGCATTGACGCTTGCCGACCGGATCGCGGTGATGAAGGACGGCATCATTCAGCAGCTCGACACGCCTCTCAACGTCTACAACAAGCCGGCCAACGAGTTCGTCGGAACCTTCCTCGGTTCGCCGGCAATGAACAAGATCGCGGGCGTTTTTGCCTCGGAAAATGATGGCCTGGTCTTCAGGTCCGGCAATTTCAGCCTGGACGTCAGCGACTATCCCTTTGTCGGTGAGATCAAGGATGGCCAGAATGCGACGCTTGGCCTGCGCCCGGAACACCTGCATCTCGCTCGCGAGGGAGACGCTGCCTGGAGCGGAACCGTCTCTCTGGTCGAGCCCATGGGCAGTGATATTCTTGCCTGGTCGGACTTCGAAGGCGCGACCCTTTCGCACCGGCTGAGTCAGGAAGAACATTGCGACGTGGGCGATCGGGTATCCGTCTCTGCGGATGTCAGAAAGGCTTCTTTCTTTGAAGAAAAAACGGGAGCTCGTCTCTAGAGTTTCCGCGTGTCCTGGAAACGCTCCAGGCGATCAGTGTCGCGGAGATTGGGGCTTTCCCGATTTGAGCAGGGAAGCTCTTCAATTGCGCCCGGCACGCGCTTCCGGCAATGCCGATGACGTGAGCAAGTTGTTTTCGTTGCCGATTCCCGGGCCGAAGGCGCCGATGTCTGCGAGGCGGAACCGGCCCGAAAGGGCCGGCTCCAGGGGCAGGCAACCCGTCTCGCGCGGGTTGCGCCGGGGAGAGTGGTGTCAAGGGTAGGCCGTGGAACCGTCCGGCTTGGTTGCCATGATGCGTTCCCAATGGATGTAGTCGTCCTGCTTCAGCCGGCTTTCGTCGATCTCGATGCCCCAGCCGGGGCGGTCGGGGCGCAATTCGAGGTGGCCATCAACGGGAATGTAGGGATCCGTGGCCCACGAGGCTTCCTTTGCGAATTTGTATTCGAGGAAGCGAAAATTCACCTGCGCGGCGCAGAAATGGACGTTATGCGCGGTGGCCAGAGGTCCCATCGGATTGTGGGGCGCGACGCTGACATAATGGGCATCGGCAAGATCGGCGATTCGGCGCATTTCCGTCAGGCCGCCGACGACGCAGATGTCGGGCTGGATGATGTCCGCCCCGCGGGCATTGAGGAGCGCCAGAAACTCGTAGCGGCTGTAAAGCGATTCGCCCGTGGCAAGCGGTACGGTGCCCATCTGCTGGCGCAGCGCCCCCCAGGCCGGAATATGTTCGGGCCGGATCGGCTCCTCAAGAAACAGCGGGTCGTGCGGTTCCAGAGCCTTCGCAAGCTGCAGGGCCTGGTTCGGCTCATAGATCTTGGCATGGGCGTCGAAGCAGAATTCAAAATCGGTCGGCAGTCGCCGCCGCAATTCGCCGAGATAATTGCCCGCTTCCTCGCAGAGTGCTCCCCAACGTCCGTTATAGAGGTTGCGCCGGTAGGGGCTGAGCTTGAAGGCGGTAAAGCCGTAGTCGGCGTTGAGCTTCAGGATCGCCGGAACGGCTTCTTCCGGATCGGGAGCGCTGTAGACGCCGCAATAGACGCGGACGCGGTCACGCACATGGCCGCCCAGCAGCATGTAGACGGGAACGCCCGCCGCCTTGGCGGCAATATCCCAGAGCGCGTGGTCTATGGCGGCGATCGCGGCCAGTCCGAGCGCGCCGGGCGGAAAGCGCGATTGCTGGATGAGCTTCTGGTTGATGAAGGTCACGCGGCGGGGGTCGTCGTTCTTGAACTGCTCGAAAAGATATTCGATGACTGGCGCGAGCGCCTTGTCCGGGCCATGATTATAGGCCTCGCCCCAGCCGACGATGCCTTCATCGGTCTCGATCCTGACGAGCAGGCGCGGGCGGTCGTCGACCCGCTGCATGAAGGTCTCAAGTTTTGTTGTTCTCATTGTCTCGCTCCCATATGCCCCGGCGGTTGCCAGGGCAGATGCTTCTGCAGCCTTGCGCCCGGCAGGCGGACGGCTGCTATTCCTTTTGCTTGTTTTGCGGAAAGACCGCTTTCATGTAGTGTTCGCCCGAACGCCGGACGTGTTCCCGCATGGCCTGTTCGGCGCGTTCGGGGTCGCCGTCGATGATGGCGGCGGCAATCTGCCTGTGTTCCTTGAGTGCGCGGCCCCGCTCCGTTTCATCGTCGTGAATGACCCGGCGGGCGCTCTTGTCGTAGAACATCTGCAGGTCAACGAGATGGGTCATGTGCACCGAGCGGGACGCATCGTGGATGGCATTGTGAAAGACGGTGTTGAGCTCCACCAGGAAGTCGGCGTCGGCGCCTTTCGTCGCCTTTTCCATATCCGCGATGATCGCCCGCAAATCTTCTTTCTGGGCTTCTGTGATGCGGGCTGCCGCCAGAGCCGCTATCGTGCTTTCGAGCGCGGCGCGCGCCAGGATCATCTCCTCGGCGAAAGCCCGATCAAAGCAGACGATCAGACCACGGCGGGGCCTGACCTCGATCAGTCCTTCTGCGGCAAGCTGTCGCAAGGCCTCCTTGACCGGGGTGGTGCTGACGCCGAGATCCTCGGCCAGGCGACGCTCGTTCAGCCTGACGCCCTTCTCGAAACGCCCTGAAATGATTGCCATGCGCAGCGACTGATGCACGTGGTCGCGCAAATTCATGTGCGCGTCCACATGGAGCGGCGCCAGCGGAGTGCCTGCAGATTTTTCGTCCGTCACTGTCTTTGTCCCCTTGATCGCGTTTTGGCGGTTGACGTCGATATCTGGTGTATGAGATATGATATATCAGACATCAGATGCGAATGTCTATATCAAACGGGAGGATAATATGAACTTGCACAAGATATTGCTCTGCTCGGTATTTGCCGGTGTCGTGCTCGTGGCGAGCATGCCCGCCGAGGCCAAGGCGCCCAGGGATCAGTTCGTGATCGCGATGACCATGACCTCCATGCGCGGGCTGGATCCCCAGGAGCTCAATCAGTTCGAGGCGGCCGAGGTTGTCGCCAATCTTTATGACCGGTTGCTGATGCCCAATGCCGAGGACCAGACCGTTCTGGAGCCTGCGATCGCCGAAAGCTGGGACGTGTCGGAAGACGGCAGCACCTACACCTTCCACATTCGCGACGGCATCGCCTTTCACAGCGGCAACGCCCTGACGGCGCGCGATGTGGAGTGGAGCCTGCACCGCCTCGTCAAGATGGGGCTCGCGCCGTCGCGCGACCTGAAGCAGTGGGGGTTCACCGAGGACAATGTCGAAGATCTGATCCGCGCGACGGACGACCATACGCTTGTCATTGAGACGCCTGAAATCTGGAGCCCCAATCTGGTTCTCTATTCCCTGGCTTCGTTCTCGACATCGGTGGTCGACAGCGCCCTCGTTGAGGAGAATATCCAGGACGACGACTATGGCCGCAGTTTCCTGCAGACGCATGATGCCGGATCGGGCCCCTATTCCCTGCGCACCTGGCGAGCCAACGATACGCTGATCGCCGAAGCCTTCGAGGACTATTGGGGCGGAAAGCCGGCGATGCGGCGCGTCATCCTGCGCAATATCCCTGAATCCTCCTCGCAGCGCCTGCAGCTTCAGTCCGATGACGTCGATGTCGCCACGCGCCTGTCGTCATCGGACCTCAACGCGCTCGCGCAGGAAGGCGATGTTCACATCGAAACGACGCCAGGCGTCGGCTTCTATTACCTGGCGCTCAACCAGGGGGATGAAATCCTGTCGAACCCCAAGGTTCGCGAAGCCTTCCGCTATCTGATCGACTATGAAGGCCTCGCCAACACCGTGATGAAGTACTACGGGCGCATGCAGCAGACGGTCATTCCCCAGGGTATGACCGGCGCGATCGATGACAATCCCTATTCGCTCGACATCGAAAAGGCCAAGGAATTGCTGGCGGAAGCCGGCTATCCGGATGGCTTTTCCAAGGTCTACTACGCCACGCCGGTGACCCCCGAATACGAGGTTGCCCAGTCAATCCAGGCCAATGCGGCGCTGGCCGGCATTGATCTTGACCTGCAGTCGGGCGACCATATCGGGGACTTCCGCAAGCGTGACTACGAGGTCTTCTCCGCCCGCACCGGCGAGCGCATGCCCGACCCCTATGCCATTCTGCGCTCCTATGCGCTCAATCCCGACAACAGCCAGGAAGCCAATCTGACCGGCTATATGGCATGGCGCGCCGGCTGGGACGTGCCCGCCGATATCCAGCAGCTTGTCAGGGACGTGGCGCACGAGGTCGACCCTGCCCGCCGCGAGGCGCTCTACCGGGAGATCAACCAGAAATACCTGGAATCCTCGCCGCCGCTGGTCACTTCGTTCCAGCGCATGGACGCGCGCGCGGTGCGCAACGAGGTCCAGGGCTATGTCGGGCAGATGACCTGGGTCACTCGCTGGGACACCGTCACAAAGACCGAGTAGAAAACCATGAACACCGTTGCACGTGAACACAGGCTGATGGACAGCGACTGGTTTCAGGTCCTGCGCAAGGTGCTGACATCGCTGGGTGTGATCCTGACGACGTTGTTCGGACTGCTTGTTATCACTTTCGTCGTCGGCCGGCTCGTCCCGGCCGACCCCGTGATCTCCGTCATCGGCGATCAGGCGGACCAGGCAGCCTATGACCGCGTCTATCATCTGATGGGGCTTGACCAGCCGCTCTGGCGGCAATTCCTGAATTATGTCTATCAGGTTGCCCATTTCGATTTCGGCCAGTCCCATCTTACGAAAAATTCCGTTGCCGCCGACCTCGCGCGGGTCTTTCCCGCGACAATCGAACTGGCGACGCTGGCGCTGATCATCGGTACGACGCTTGGCGTGCCGCTCGGCGTCATGGCGGCGGTCAGGCGCGGCTCGTGGTTCGATCATATCGCCCGCGTTGTCGGCCTTGTCGGCTATTCGATGCCGATCTTCTGGCTCGGCATGATGATCATCCTGGTCTTCTATGCCTATCTCGGCGTCATTCCGCCGGGTGGCCGGGTCGGGATCTTTTACGAGGGGCTTGTGGAAGGGCCGACGGGCTTCCAGATGCTCGATGCCGCCCTTGCCGGCGAGTGGGAACTGTTCTTCAACGCGTTCCATCACCTGATCACGCCGGCGCTGGTGCTGGGCTATGCCAACATGGCTTATATCAGCCGCATGAGCCGGTCCTTCATGCTGGAGCAGCTCAATCAGGAATATATCCTGACGGCCCAGGCCAAGGGGCTCGCCAGCAACGCGGTCATCTGGCGCCATGCCTTCATGAACATGCGCGTACAGCTTCTGACGATCATCGCGCTTGCCTATTGCGGTCTGCTCGATGGCACGGTTCTCATCGAGACGGTCTTCGGCTGGCCGGGACTCGGACAGTACCTGACGACAGCGCTCTTCTTTGCCGACATGAACGCGGTCCTGGGCGCCGTTCTGCTCATCGGCTTCATCTCGGTCAGCGTCAATCTCCTGTGCGATGTCGCCTATCGCCTTCTTGATCCGAGGACGAAATGACACTCGAAACCGCTTCTCCGCAAAAGCAGAGCCTGCATCAGTGGCTTCTGGACGACGACTTCAAGTCGAAGAAGCAGGCGATCCTGCACCGCTGGTATGTCGGCCTGCTGGTTCTTCTGGAAAATCCGGTCGCGGCCATCGGCCTCGTGATCGTGATCGCCCTCCTGCTGATCGCGGCCTTCGCGCCGCTGCTTGCGACCCACAACCCCTATCTTCAGGACCTGTCGACGACGCTTCTGCCGCCGTCCTCGGAATACTGGCTTGGGACCGACGAACTGGGTCGAGACGTGTTTTCGCGGCTCATCTACGGCGCGCGGACAACGCTTTACATCACCGTCCTCGTGACCGTGATCGTGGCACCGGTCGGCTTTCTGATCGGTGCGATTTCCGGTTATGTCGGCGGCGTGCTCGATGTGGTGCTCATGCGGCTCACCGACATTTTCCTTGCTTTTCCGCCTCTCGTTCTGGCTCTGGCCTTCTCGGCCTCGCTCGGCCCGGGTCTTGAAAATGCGGTCTTTGCCATCGCGCTTACCGTCTGGCCGCCGATCGCCCGTCTGGCGCGGGCCGAAACGCTCACGGTTCGCAATGCCGACTATGTCGCCGCTGCCGAACTGCAGGGCGCGAGACTGCCCCGCATCCTGTGGCGTCATCTGGTACCCGTCTGCCTTCCCTCGATCATCGTCCGGCTGACCCTCAACATGTCGAGCGTCATTCTGACCGCTGCCGGCCTCGGCTTTCTCGGGCTTGGCGCCCAGCCGCCGATCGCCGAATGGGGTTCGATGGCTGCAGCCGGTCGCCAATATCTGCTGGACGCCTGGTGGATGACCACATTCCCCGGCATCGCCATTCTCATGGTCAGCCTTGCCTTCAACCTTCTGGGCGACGGCCTTCGTGATGCATTGGATCCCCGAAATGGCTGATTTCAAGACTGCAACAACCCCGATCCTGTCTGTCCGCAATCTCGAGGTCGCATTCCCGACGCTCATGGGACTGAACAAGGCCGTGCGCGGCGTCTCCTTTGATATCAGACGCGAAAAGGTCGGACTTATCGGCGAATCCGGATCGGGCAAATCCATGACCGGCCGGTCGCTGATGCGGCTGCTGCCGAAAGCGGCCCGGGTAACGGCGGATCGGCTGAAATTCGAGGGCGAGGACCTTTTGTCCATGCCCGAGGAACAGATGCGCATGATGCGCGGTCGGCGGATTGCGATGATCCTTCAGGATCCGAAATTCTCGCTCAATCCGGTCATGACGGTAGGCGATCAGATCTCCGAGACCTGCCGGATCCATCTGAAAATGAACAAGAAGGCCGCGCGCCGGCGTACGCTGGAGCTTCTGGAACGGGTGCATATCCGCGATCCTGAACGGGTCTATCCGCTCTATCCGCATGAAGTGTCCGGCGGTATGGGACAGCGTATCATGATCTCGATGATGATCATCGCGCAGCCCTCGCTGATCATCGCGGACGAGCCGACATCGGCCCTCGACGTCAGCGTCCGTCAGCAGGTGCTGCATATTCTCGACGAGATCCTGGCCGAACGCGATATCGGGCTCCTGTTCATCTCGCATGACCTCAATCTGGTTCGCAGTTTCTGCGACCGGGTGATGATCATGTATGCGGGACACATCGTCGAAACCATCGAGGCATCGAAACTCGACGAGGCACGGCACCCCTATACGCAGGGTCTTCTGAAGGCGCTGCCGCAGCTTGACCATCCGCGTGAACGCCTCGCCGTGCTCCAGCGCGATCCGGCCTGGCTGGAAGATACAGTGGGAGTTCCCAATGATTGACGTCGATGATCTTTCCATCTTCTACGGAGAGCGCCACAAGCGGTTCATGGCGGTGGGAAACGTCACCTTCCGCGTCGGCAGGGGCGAGGTCTACGGGCTTGTCGGCGAAAGCGGGTCGGGCAAATCGACCGTGCTCAACGCCATAGCCGGCCGCCACAAGGACTGGACCGGCAGGATCGGCCTCAACGGAGAGACCGTTCTGGCCAAGCGCACGCGGGCCCAGTTGCGGGCGTTGCAGATCGTGTTTCAGGATCCTTACGGCTCGATCCATCCCAAGCACACGATAGGCAGCACGCTGGCCGAACCCCTGGAAATCCACCGGATCGCCAATCGCGACAAGCGTGTCGATGAACTGCTGGAGCTTGTCAGCCTGCCGCGAAAATTCCGCTACCGTTATCCGCATCAGCTTTCCGGCGGACAGCGCCAGCGCGTTTCCATTGCCCGGGCTTTGGCTCTCGATTCCCCGATCCTGCTTCTCGATGAGCCGACCTCGGCGCTCGACGTCTCGGTTCAGGCGGAAATCCTCAACCTGCTGAAGGATCTGCGCAGGGAGAAGAACCTCACCTATCTGATGGTCACCCACGACATGGGCGTGGTCACCCATATGTGTGACCGGGTGGCGGTGATGAAGGACGGCGTCATCGTCGAGGAAGTGAACCGGGAGCAACTGATCACCGGCGATGTCAGTCACGACTACACCCGGCATCTTCGCCAGGGCAGCCTCGGCTACGCGGCCTGACGCCCCTGCCGAGCGAATGAAAGCGCCGGACGCTCGAGCCCGGCAGAACGAAATCCGCCGTTCGGTGCCTTTCCGAAATGAATTCGGTCTTCACCGCAAACGGCAATGACAGCGACTTGAGCAGCGACCGCCCTGCGCGGCCGCAACGGATACGCGTGCCTTGCGCATGCCTGTCCGGCGCAGCCGCACAGGAGCGAAAGAAAGCAGATACGATGCAGATGAAGAAAAACAAGTTCAAACAGGCAATTTCGGCGGGCAGGCTGCAGATCGGGCTTTGGAGCAGCCTTTCGGACACTATCTCGGTCGAAATTCTGGCAGCGAGCGGTTTCGACTGGCTGCTAATCGATACCGAACATGCGCCGAACGAAATTCCCAATGTGGTGCGGCAGTTGCAGGCAGCCGAAACCGGAACCGCCAGCATGGTGGTGCGCCCCGCCTGGAACGACACTGTTCTGATCAAGCGGTTTCTCGATGCGGGCGCCCAGACACTCCTGATCCCGATGGTGCAGAATGCCGAAGAGGCAAAGCGCGCGGTCGCCTCGACCCGCTATCCTTCGGCAGATGGCCTTCGCGGGTTTGCCTCGCAATCGCGCGCATCCGCCTATGGCCGCATGGAAGGCTATTTCCAGCATGCGCATGAGGAAATCTGCGTGCTTGTGCAGGTCGAAAGCCTCGCGGCGCTGGAAAATATCGAGGAGATCGCCGCCGTCGAGGGCGTGGACGGCATCTTCATCGGTCCCGGAGATCTTTCCGCCGACATGAAACACCCGGGCGAGCCCGGTCACCCCGATGTCGTTGCCAAGGTCGATGCGGCCATTGCCCGCGTGAGGGCCACCGGAAAGCCTGCCGGAATCCTGATCGGCAATGAAGCGCTTGCCCGCCATTTCACCGAGGAAGGCTGTGTCTTCACCGCGATCGGTTCCGATATCGGGCTTCTGATCAACGGCGCGAAGCGCGCGCTTGCAGCATTCGACGACCTGAAACAGGCCAATGCGCAGAAGACAGCATGAAAATGAGGAGGCTTAAATGCCGAAACTTGCAGCAAATCTCTCGATGCTCTTTACCGAAATGCCGTTTCCCGACCGTTTCGACGCGGCGGCGAAAGCGGGCTTCAAGGGCGTTGAGTTTCTGTTTCCCTATGATTTCGACGCCGGGAGCCTGCGCGATCGTCTCGACCGGAACGGGCTCTCGGTCGCGCTTCATAATCTGCCCTCCGGCGACTGGGGCGCAGGCGAGCGCGGCATAGCCTGCCTTGAAGGTCGGACCGGCGAGTTTCAGGACGGCGTCGAAAAGGCCATCGCCTATGCCACGGCGCTTGGCTGCCCGAAGGTGAACTGCCTTGCAGGCAAGCTTCCCGAGGGCGCCGACCCGGAAAAGGCCGAGGACATTCTCGTCGAAAACCTGCGCTTTGCCGCCGCTGAGATGAAGAGCGCCGGCATCATGCTGGTCGCCGAGGCCATCAATACCTATGACATTCCCGGCTTCTTCCTGTCGGGGACAGATCAGACGCTTTCGGTTCTCGACAGGGTCGGATCGGACAATCTCTTCTACCAGTATGACATCTACCACATGCAGCGCATGGAAGGCGAACTCGCCAATACCATGAAGAAGCATCTTTTGCGGATCGGCCACATTCAGCTCGCCGACAATCCCGGCCGCCACGAGCCGGGAACGGGCGAGATCAATTACGACTTCCTGCTGCCCTATATCGACACGCTTGGCTATGACGGCTGGATCGGCTGCGAATATGTGCCCGACCGGGGCTTCGACTGGCTGAAGCGCTTTTCCTGACACCCTGACCCAAGAGGCGGTCTCCTCGTCGGGAAGACCGCAATACGGAGGAACTGAACAATGAGCAAGCTCGGATTTATCGGACTGGGCATCATGGGCACGCCGATGGCCGGACGGCTGATGGCCGCCGGACACAGCCTCGTCGTCAACACGAAGGGCGGTATTCCCGAAGAGATCGTGAGAGCGGGCGCGACCGTCTGCGAAACCGGTCGCGAAGTGGCCGAGGAGGCCGACATCATCTTTGTCATCGTACCCGACACGCCGGATGTCGCTGCCGTCCTGTTTTCCGAAGGCGGCGTCGCGGAAGGCCTTTCGGCCGGCAAGACGGTGGTCGACATGAGCTCGATCTCGCCGGTCGAGACAAAGGACTATGCCGCGCGCATCGAGGCGCTTGAATGCGACTATGTCGACGCGCCCGTTTCCGGCGGCGAAGTCGGCGCCAAACAGGGCTCGTTGTCGATCATGGTCGGCGCGAAGGACGAAGTCTTCCAGCGGGTAAAACCCTATTTCGACGTCATGGGCAAGAACATCACTCTGGTGGGCGGTATCGGCGCCGGCCAGACGGCCAAGGTTGCCAACCAGATGATCGTGGCGATGAACATCGAGGCCGTCGGCGAGGCGCTTCTGTTTGCCTCACGTGCAGGCGCCGATCCGGCGCGCGTGCGCGAGGCGCTGATGGGCGGTTTCGCATCCTCGCGCATTCTCGAACTGCATGGCGAGCGGATGGTCAAGCGCACCTTCGATCCCGGTTTCAGGATCGCGCTCCACCAGAAGGACCTCAATCTTGCGCTTTCCGCCGGCCGGCAGATGGGTCTGTCGCTGCCCAACACCGCCACCTGCCAGGAATTGTTCAACGCCTGCGCGGCGCATGACGGCAGCGGCTGGGATCATTCCGGTATGGTGAAAGCGCTGGAACTGCTGGCGGGATATGAAATCGGCGAGGCCGAAGACGCCTGAAAGGCGAAAGCCTCGTCGCCGCCCGTTGCCGAAACGCAGCAGCGGGGGGCGAGACACACATATGCCGGATTGATCATGGGCATTGGTCCCGGCCTCGATTTCAACCGGCTTGAAGGGCCGGCCGTCTGCTCCGGTCCCGCAGACGGTTGACCGAGACAGCCGTGGTCGCGAGACCGTGCATGTTTTCCAAAGCGAGCGGTGTTAGACTGGCACCTGGAATGATGCGCGCGGGGCCCGGCGGGTGAGACCCGTAGCGGGGCAGCCGGATCGAAAGGGAAAGGCAGGTTCTGCCGCGCAGCGCTGACGAGGCGGGAAGGAAAGGCAAGGGATGAAAACAATCACGCTTCCGGGCGGCGAAACGGTTGCGGCGCTGGGGCAGGGGACCTGGTATGTCGGCGATGATCCGGCGCGGCGAGCAGATGAAATCGAAGCGCTCAATCGCGGGATTGATCTCGGTATGAACGTGATCGACACCGCCGAGATGTATGGCAACGGCCGTTCGGAAAGCCGGGTCGGGGAGGCCATTGCCGGGCGGCGGGACGAGGTGTTCCTGGTTTCCAAGGTGCTGCCCGGCAACGCGTCGCGCAAGGGTACGATCGCTGCCTGCGAAGCATCTCTGGATCGGCTTGGAACCGACCGGATCGACCTTTATCTTTTGCACTGGCGTGGCGGCGTGCCGCTTCACGAAACGATCTCGGCCTTCGAAACACTGTTGAGGGCGGGAAAGATCCGCAATTGGGGAGTCTCCAACTTCGACGTGCAGGACATGGAGGAATTGCTGTCCGTTCCCGGCGGCGAAAAAGTGGCCGTCAATCAGGTGCTCTATAACCTGAGCCGTCGCGGTATCGAGTGGGATCTGCTCGATTGGTGCGCGGATCGAAACATCCCGGTCATGGCCTATTCGCCGGTGGAGCAGGCAAGATTGCTCCGGCACCCCGGCCTGAGGGAGCTGGCGGTCAGGCTTGGCCTTGCGCCGGCGCAGCTTGCGCTTGCCTGGGTGCTTCGCCGCCGCAATGTGATGGCGATCCCGAAGGCTGCCTCGTTCGCGCACGTCAACGACAATGCCGCCGCCGCCGACCTGACGCTCGATGACGAGACCCTTCGCACCCTGGATCGGATGTTCGCGCCGCCCAGCAGGTCCACACCGCTCGAAATTCTGTGAAGCGGCGCACGCTTGGCCACAGTATCCGCCCGCCGGAAAAAAAAACGGCCGAATACGCGCTGCGCCGAGTGGGCCGCGCCGCCGATTGCTTCATCCTGGCCAGACTTTCCTTGTCATCGGAGGGGTCATGAGGAATACCCCGCTTGCGATGTCTGGGATCGGCTCCCTCTCAGCATTTCCCCGGCTGCTTGCAACAGCACGCAAACCTCGCTTAAATCCTCGTATCAGAAGAGTTTTGACCTCCTGAAATCCGGAACACATTGTCAAAAATCATTCGATGACGGGCAGGTTCAGGGAGCGGACTATTGAGAGCGTACATGCTGATACCGGCGTTGATGATCGCCTTGTTGGGCGTTTCACCCGTTGCCGCCGGACCACTTTCGTTCGAACTGGTCGAGACGGCCAAGGTCATCGATGCCGGGAGGCCGGGACAGCCCACATTCCTGGCCGATCCGGGCGTATTTGCCGACGAGAGCGGCTATCATCTGTTCGTCACCAATCACTTCTGCGACCGCGCGGGCGACGGCGTCTTCAACGATAACGACTACCAGTTCGACGCAGAAGGGATGTTTGCAGCCTGTCTTGATCCCGACGGACCGCGGCACAATCACGGCGCGGCGATCCTTTACGCGAATAGCGGAGATGGCGGCAGAACATGGGCGATACGGCCGGAGCCGGTTCTCGCACCCGAGCCAGGCGCTTACGACAGCGACAAGACCGAAACGGCATTCCCGATCGTGATCGGCGACGCGCTTTATTTGTTCTACAGCGCGACCGGGCAGAACGCGGATATCGGGTTCGTGCCGGCCCGATACGCGATCGGCGGGGCAAGGCTCGATCTTGCCGGCAGAACGATCGGGCAGGCGCTTTTGCGTGACCGCGAGGTATTCGAAAAGCTCGGCGACGCGCCTGTCCTGGATTTCATCACCGACCAAAGAGCCTATGGAAACAACGTGCAGGAGCCGAGCGTGGTCTTGAGGGAGGACGGCGGGATCGAGTTGTTCTTCACGGCATTGCGGTTGACCAACCCCCGCGACATTGGCGACGGGCTGGACGGGATAGCTCTCATGCGCGCGACGTTTGCCGATGAGAGCCTGGCCGATCCGCAAATCGAAATGAGCAACGCGCTCGACCTTTCCGACCTGCCGTGGTCGCTGGACATGTCGGCCACCAGGTTGCCGCTCAACATTCAGGAAATCTACTACAGGAATGGCGGGTATCATGCGTTCTACACGTCTCTGGGCGACGACGATTTCCACCAGAATCAGGACATTCGCTATGCCTATTCTGAGGACGGCCTGACTTGGGAGGACGAGAAGACCCTGATCACTCGCGACCGGACCTTTTCGCAATGGGGCGTCATGGCGCCAAGCGCGGTATTCGCAGACGGATATGTCGACATTTTCTACACGGCCTTTGGCGAGGTCGCCGACCATCCGTGCATCGCGCGCGGTGATGACGCCCGCATGGGAACAGGCATCAAGCAGGGTCGGGCCTGCCTTTACGCCATGGTTGGCCGTTCGCGTTTCGCGATCCGGGAATAGGCTTGCAGAGAAGCGCTGTCTGCGGGTTTGCGCGTGTAGAAGTGCAGGCGCGGAGCAGCGCTCCGGCTGGCGCGGGCAGCGCAGCTTGCCCGGCAGGATTTCATCCGCAGCAACGGCGAAAGCGCACACTTTGCGACGGAGAGACACTCTCTCGATTTTCGACCGCAGATCCTATGCCCGGGGGAGCAGTTCAAGCACTGACGCCAGGAACATGCGCGCGCCGGTCACGCTGTCTTCCGGCTTCACGTATTCAGCCTCGTTGTGGCTCAGACCATCGCGGCATGGCACGAAGATCATGGCCGAGGGCGCGCAACCTGCAACAAACAGCGCGTCATGAAAGGCCCCCGAAATCATGGTCTTTGTCGGAAGGCCTGCCTTTTGCGCGGCCGCCTGCAATGCGGCGACCATATCGGAGGAGAATGTCACGGGCTCCATATCCACGGTTTTGCGAATGGCAACGGAGACATTCTCCCTGGCGGCCGCCTCGGTCAGTCCTGACCTGATATCATCTTCAAGCCGATCGAGGACAGCGGTTTCGGGGTGGCGAAGGTCGATCGTGCAGGACGCCGTTGCCGGAATGGCGTTGACGCTTCCGGGCGCCACCGCAATCCGCCCTACGGTGAAGCGGGCATCGGCATTTTCCGGCATCACTCCTGCATAAAGCGCCGAAAGGCCCATCGTCAGAGCCTTTAGCGGGTCGCGACGATACTGCAGCGCCGTGGTTCCAGCATGCGCCGTCTGCCCTTCAAATGCGACTTCCAGCCAACGTGTTCCCTGAACGCCCGTGACGATGCCGATCGGGATTTCCTCGCTTTCGAGCGACGGCCCTTGCTCGATATGCAGTTCGAGATAGGCGGCAACCGGAAAGCCGAGACGGCGGTGACTGCTATCCGCCGCCAGCGCATCAATGGTGGAGAGCCGCTCGTCCTCGAAGCGCGCGCCATCATCGCTTGCGCGCAAATCGGCCCATTCGGCAGGGATTTTTCCTTCAACAAAGGCGCGAGACCCCATGCAACCGGGTGCGAAACGACACCCCTCCTCATTGGTCCAGGCGACGACCTCGACCGGCCGTTCCGGCTCGACGCCGGCGTCGGCGAGGCTTTCCAGCACTTCAAAAGCGGTCAATGTGCCGAGCGCGCCATCGAAACGGCCACCGGAGGGCTGGCTGTCGAGATGGGAGCCGATGAGGAGGGGAGGCTGACTGCCGTCCCTGCCTTCCATGCGAATGAAGAGATTTGCTGCATCGTCCTGAAAGACGGAGAAGCTGCGGGCCTTGGCAAGCCGCGTCAGCAGCGCCCGGGCTTCGCGATCACCGGGCGTCAGCGCTTGGCGATTGACCCCGCCGCCAGGCGTGGCGCCGATCTTGGCGAACATATCGAGACGCGCCAGAAGGCGTTCCCCGTTAATTTCAGGATGGGAGTTCATACCGCCGTTTCCTCTTCGTATGCGGCAGAATGAAAGTCGATCTCTAGCCGCATCGCCTTGCCGAAGACGGCACTGAGATGTGCCCTTTCGGCGTCGCCCAGCGTCTCGCCGGCTGCATCGAGCCGGTCCTTCAGCCATGTCGCCTGTGCAGCAAAGGTCTCATCGGTATGCAGTCCGATCCATTCGGCAAGAAGCGGATCGGAGATCGGGTTCTGTTCGGCCTGTTTCGACCAGGTCCAGTACATCCATTCGGCGGCGAACATGGCGGCGACCGTGTCGATGAAACCGCCGTCTCGGGCAATGGCCAGCATGCCGTCGCGGAAACGGGCTACAGCCGGCATATCGACGTCAAAGTCGGCCACATCGATCCCGCGCGCCGCAAAGGTCTTCTCGAAATAGGCAATCTGGCTGTTGGCCAGCGCATCGAGCACGCCGATCAGCCAGCGGCGATCGGTCATGGTCTCGGCCTTGGCCGTCGCATAGGCAAAGATCGAGATCGCCGTTTCGACAAAGGCACCCTCGAAGACCAGATAGCGTTCGAATGCGCTTGTCGGCAATGTATCAGCCTTGATGTCCTCGACGAAACGGTGCCCGACCATTTCATCGAAAACCGTCCTGTTTTCCCGCAGGATAAAATCGGAAAGCTTTTCCATCGTCTGCGTTTTCCTCAGTCGCGACCAAGCGCAGGGCGCGCGGCATCCATGAAGGCCCTGACCCGCTCGGGATCGACCGGATTCCACCACACGCCACCTTCCTTCAGCGAGGAGGCGACGATGACGCCATTGGTGCGGGCGAGGATTTCGCCGATATTGTCCTTGGTGACACCGGAGCCGACCATCAGCGGCAGATCGGTTGCGGAACGGACCTCATCGATTTCCTCGATCGTTGCCGCATTGCCGGTGCGTTGGCCGGTGGCGATCACCACATCGGCATCGAAGAAAGCGAGGTCGCGCGTCTGTTCGGGAATGGTGCGGTCGGCGGTAATGGCATGGGCACCGTGCTTGACGTGGCTGTCGGCAAAAACCTTGATGTGCTCGGCGCGCAGCAGCGAGCGGTAGCGCAGCGCCTCGCCGGCGCGGCCTTCCATGAAACCCTCATTGGCGACATAGGCATTGGCCCACTGGTTGACGCGGATGAAGCTGGCGCCGCCGGCAAGCGCGATGGCAAGAGCGGGGATCGGGGCGTTGGCCAGCACGTTGATGCCGATCGGAACACCGGTCGCCGTCTTGATCCGGTCGGTGACGACCGACATGAAAGCTGCCGTTTCGTGGCCGATATCCTCGGGCTTGGAGAACGGGATATCGCCATGGTTTTCGATCACCAGACCGTCCAGTCCGCCGCCGATCAGCGCATCGGCATCGCGCATGCAGGCGTCGTAGATACTGTCGAGAGACTGGTCCTTGTAGCGCGGCGACCCCGGAAAGGCCGGGCAATGGATCATTCCGAGCAAAGCCTTGTCAGCCTGGAATATTTCCCGTATGGCGCTTGAAGTTCCACTTGATATTTTCTGCATAAAGTTCTCCAGGAAGCATAAAAATGCGTGCGTTTGTGATTGGCAATGCAGCCATTGACGAAACAATTTCAGTCGACGGGCTTCCCGAGCCCGGCGTCTCGATTTTGGGCCGGATCGCCAGCCGCGATCTCGGCGGCAAGGGCACCAACCAGGCCGTTGTGATGGCGCGCGGCGGGCTTGAAACCATACTCGTTTCAGCCACCGGCGACGACTTCCGCTCCGCCACGATCCGCGAGCAGCTTGCCGAGGAACCGCTAGACCTGCGGATTTCCCGTCTTGCCGGCATCTCCACCGATTTCTCGATGGTGCTGACCACGCCGGATGGCGAAAATTCCATCGTCACAACCACCGAGGCCGCCGAGGCGCTGCCGCTTGAAGCTGCCCTTGCAGCACTTAGCGAAGCTTCATCCGGCGACTTCCTCGTCATGCAGGGCAATCTCGGCGGCGAGACCACCGAGACGCTGCTGAAAGCCGGGCGCGCGCGCGGCATGGTGACGGCCTTCAACCCGTCGCCGCTCAGGCCCTATTTCGAGCGCCTCTGGCCCTTCATCGACATTGCCTTCCTCAACGAGAGTGAAAGCCTGAGCCTTGCCGGGAGCACTGGCGGAAAGGCCGCCGAAGCGCTCCACGCCAAGGGCGTTCGCCAGGTCGTGCTGACAGCCGGCACCGACGGCGCCATGCTGAGCACGAAGGGCGGCGACTTCATCCATGTCCCCGCCGTCAAGGCGAAAGCCATCGATACCACCGGCGCAGGCGACACCTTCATGGGCGCGGCGCTGGCTTCCGCAGCACTCAGGGGCGGCATGCTCGACCAGCGCGCCATTTCCCATGCAAGTGCCGCTTCGGCGCTGACCGTTGCAAGGCGCGGAACGCGCCGCGCCTTTCCCAGCCGGGACGAACTTGCCGCTATTTTCGCCGGTTAAGGGGGAAGCCGGCGGGGTGGGAAGGCAAGTCCGTCCCTGTTCCGTCAGTCCTTGGCGGCAAGCCAGCCGAGAATGTTCTTCCACAACATGCCGTAGCCTTCCCACTCGCAGAAAGCCGGCGACAGCCAGTGCGGGCCGATATCGGACGTCCAGACGGCGCTTCTGCCCTTGCCGGCCTTTCCGGTGACCAGCAGCGGATGACCACCCTGGTCTTCCGGCAGGCGGGCAACAACTTCAATGTCCTCACGGTCGCGAAGCTCGACTTCATTGACGCCGAGCATGACCGGCCATTCGCCGGAAATGCCGGAAATCGTCGGGTGATCGGTCATCAGGATATCCGGGGTCGTGCCTTCGGGAATTTCAACGCGGTCGTCCCATGGCAGGCAGGTGACCGGCAGCACGTCCTCAACGGCCGTGCGGCGCCAGCGGGCCTTTCCGTCAATGCCCTGGAAGGAGAAATAGCCGCCGCACATAAGAAGACCGCCGCCCTTCTCCACCCAGGCCTTGATCAGCTTCAGGCGGTTGGGAACGGTCTTCGACTGCAGCCAGACGGCCGGCGGCAGCAGAAGCGTGTTGGCGCCGATGTCGGACAGGATGATGACGTCATATTCATCAAGCCCTTCCATCTCGAACGGGAAGCCGTCTGCGGCTTCGTGCGCGGTCATGTAGGTCAACTCGAATTCGCTGCCCTTCAGCGCGTTGACCAGTGGCGTAGCGCCCAGATGAAAGTGAACGCTGCCGAACTGGTCAAAGCCCTTGTAATGCGTTTCGGAGGTGACCCAGCTTTCGCCGACCAGAAGTACTTTTGTTGTCATTTCAATTCCGTTTTCTGTTCACTGCGCACCAAAGCCGCTGTCAAAGACGGCGCGCGGATTGTTGTTCATCAGACGGCCCAGTACCGCTTCATCAAGCCCGTGACGGGAGAGACGCGGCAGGAAGTGTTTGAGGATGAAGTCATAGCCATGCCCCCCATAATGGGTCAGCATCATCTTCAGGAACACATCGTGTGAGAGCAGTATACGGCTCTCATAACCGGCCTCGACCAGCTTGACGATGGCGCGGGCGCATTCTTCATCGCTCGGGCACTGGACCTGCTGGTCGGCATAGAAGAAGTCCGAACCGATCATGTCGTATTCGATGAAGGCGCCGCGAGCGGCGAGTTCGCTCTGATAGGTGAAATCGTCATGCGACGGGTTCATGTGGCAGAGCACGGTGTGCCGAAGATCGGCACCTTCCGCTTCGGCGATGTCGAGCACGTCGTGGCCAAGACGGAACCAGCCGGGCAGATGCACCATCAAGGGCAGGCCGGTACGGGCCTGCGCCCTTGCCGCCCCACGCAACGATTTGCGCTCCGCTTCGGTAAAGTCCGAAGAAACGCCGATTTCGCCGATCAGGCCGATCTTGACATCCGTGCCATCGACGCCGCTGACGGCTTCGCTGACGATCTCGTCGGCAATGTCGTCTTCCGACATGGCGGCAAGCTTTTCGGGATGCGAGCTTTCAAGGTAGTAGCCGGCACCGATCACGATGTTCAGGCCCGCTGCCTTCGAGATCCGTTGCATGGCAAGCGGATTTCGACCGATACCCTGACAGGTCGGCTCAACCAGCGTCTTGCCGCCGGCTTTCACCAGGGCAGACAGTTCCTTGATCGCCAGGTTCTCGTCATCAAGCGTGATGTTGGGCTTGTTGACGAAGGGGTCCTGATGTAGCTCGCTCAATATCTCCATGCAGATGAGACTGTCGGCGAGATACTGGCGGTCCTCGGTCTTCGGAGGGTTCCACCAGCATGTACAGTCATTGAGCACATGTTCGTGCATCAGCGTGACGCCGATATCGGCGGCACTGACCGGTCCGTTGACGGTCATGACCTTGCCGGAGCCCGTATGGGCTTCGGAAAGCTCGATTGCGGACATTACTTGCCTCCCTTAAGCCGGCCGAAACTGAAATTCGCGCCGAATATCCGGGTGTTGAGCCAGATGGCGAGCAGGATGATCGCGCCGGTGACGATCTGCGTGAAGAAGGGCGAGATGTGCATCAGGATCAGGCCGTTGCCAATGACGGCAATCGTCATGGTGCCGAGCACAGTGCCCAGAATGGTTCCGCGACCGCCCATCAGCGACGTGCCGCCGAGAACAACGGCGGCGATTGCCTGAAGCTCAAAGCCGACGGCGGCATTGGACGAACCGGAGCCGAGGCGGGCCGCCATCAGGAGGCCGGCAAGGCCACAGGCAAGGCCGGAAAGCACATAGACCGACATCAGAACGAATTTTGCAGGCATGCCGACGCGACGGGCGGCCTCCAGATTGGAACCGATGGCGACGACCTGACGGCCATAGCGCGTCTTGGAGATGACGATATAGCCAATAATGGCGACGACGATGGCGATGATCGCCGGAAACGGCACGCCGAAGAGTTCGCCACGGCCGAGGAACAGAAATCCATCCACACCGCGGATCGGGATCGAATAGCCCTTGGTTAAATAAAGCGCGATGCCGCGGAAGATCGAAAGACCGGCAAGCGTGACGATGAAGGCGGGAATACCCTGATAGGAGACGAACCAGCCTTGGAACAGGCCGATGAACGCGCCAAGCGCCAGCATGGCGACGATGGCGAGCGGCCAGGGCATGCCTGCGGCAATGATCATCGCGACCACGGCATTGATGACGGCAATGATCGAGCCGACCGACAGGTCGATGCCGCCGGTGATGATCACGAAGGTCATGGCGATGGCAACGATGAGGATGGGGGCCGCTTGGCGGATTACATTGAGCAGGTTGCCCGGCGTCAGGAATGTGTCGGTGCTCACGGAGAAGAATATGAAGCAGACGACAAAGAAGAAGGCGATGGAGAGCACCTGGGCATTTTCACCGAGAAAATCGATGATCGGCGAGCCCTTGGCGCGTTCGGTATAGGCGCTCAATGTTTTTCTCCCCCGACGATGAGTTGGACGAGGTCTTCAAGACTGGTGTCGCCGATCATGCGTTCGGCAACCTTGGTGCCCTCATACATGACGGCGATGCGGTCGCAGACGCGGAACAGATCCTGCAGACGGTGGGTGATGAGAACGACGGATACGCCTTTGGCCTTGACCCGGTTGATCAGGTGCAGCACGGCTTCCACTTCCGCCACGGCAAGCGCCGAAGTCGGCTCGTCCATGATCAGGACTTTGGGTTGGAACGAGGCAGCGCGTGCGATCGCGATTGCCTGTCGCTGACCGCCGGAGAGCTTTTCCACCTTGGCGGAAAGCCGGGGAATGCGGATTTCGAGCGCTTCGAGCATGCGCTCGGCCTCGGCCGTCATCTTCTTGCGGTCAAGGAACAGGCCGTTGGAGATTTCGCGTCCGAGAAACAGGTTGCCGACGACATCGATATGGTCGCACAGGCTCAAGTCCTGGAACACCATCTCGATATTGCGGTTGCGGGCATCGGCAGGACCTGTCAGCTCGACGGTTTCACCGGCGATCTTGATGGTGCCGCCGTCGGGAATATAGGTGCCCGAGATGATCTTGGTGAGGGTGGATTTCCCTGCGGCGTTGTCGCCGACCAGGCCGAGGCATTCGCCGGGATAAAGGTCGAGATCAACCCCGCGCAGCGCCTGATGCGAGCCGAAGGTTTTTGTTATGCCGCGAAGGGAAATGGCGGGTTCTTTTGAGGGCTTGTCCGGCGAGCGGAGGGGAGTGTCCCCTCCGCTGCCTGCAGCACCAGTTTGCTGGAGATCAGACATCATTTAAAGATAGCACGGTAAGGTTCGACATTGGTTTCATCGACGATGGTGACGGGCACCGAGATCGAAGCCTCGACACTGTCGCCATTGGAGATGTCGTTGAGCGCTTCCACGGCAGCAGCACCCATCAGGGACGGATCCTGCTGGATGACTGCGATGAGGAAGCCGTCATCGATGGCGTTGATCGCCTGCGCGGTCAGGTCCCAGCCGAAAATCTTGATGTCGTCCTGCTTGCCCTGGCTTTCGACAGCGGCGATAGCGCCCATCAGGGCCGGCTCGCCAGTGGCGTAGATGGCGGTCAGGTCCGGATTGGCCGTGATCAGGTTTTCGGCGGCCGTCAGGGCGTTGTCCTGAATATTGCGGCCGTCGACGACGCCGGCGACCTCGATGCCGTCGATGCCGTCAATGGCGTCTTCAAAGCCCTGCTGACGAACGTTCTGGATGTAGGAGTTGAGCGCGCCGACGATACCGACCTTGGCTTCTCCATCCATATTGGCGTTGACGTAGTCGAGGAAGTAGGCGCCGATATCGCCGCCGGCCTTGGCATTGTCGACGCCGATCTGGGCCTTCTGCGGGCCTTCAGGCAGGATCGCGTCGATAGCGACAACCGGAATGCCGGCTTCGTCTGCCTGTTCGACGGCGGGCATGATGCCATTCACGTCGATGGCAACGACGGCAAGGCCGTCAACGCCTTCCTGGATGTAGGTTTCGACCGCGTTGTTCTGCATCGCCGGGTCATTGTTGGCGTTGTAGATCTGCAGCGCGACGCCGAGTTCAGCCGCCTTTTCTTCGGCGCCACGGTTGATGTCGTTGAAGAACAGGGCCTGCTGGTTGATCTGGACGAGCGCGAAGGTCTTGTCGGCAGCTTCGGCGCCGGTCGAAACGACGCCTGCCATTACGCCGGCGGCGAGAGCTGTCGAAAGAAGCGTCCTGCGGGAAAATCTGGGTAACATGAGTTCATCCTCTGGCTTGGTTACGAACGTCGCTTTTTTTCGATCGCCGGCGGCGCGACGGAACTCCGCACGACGATTTCTACGGGCAGCAGCTCTTCCCTCTCGAGGGTTTCGGGCTGCTGCCAATCTGTTTGAAGAAGAAGAGAAAGAGAACGCGCCCCGATGGCACGCACCGGCTGGCGGACGGCGGTCAAGGGCGGCGTGAACAGGTGAAGCGGGCCGACATCATCGAAGCCCACGACAGAGACGCGATCCGGAATGCTCACGCCTTCTGAATAGAGCACCTCGATCAGGCCGATAGCGATTTCATCCGAGCTTGCGAAAATAGCGGTGGCCGGCAGCTTCTCGTCGAGAAACCGCCGCGCGGCGTGGCGACCGGCGGTAACGGTATATTCGCCGCGATACCGCTTGATCTCGGCCTCTTCGCCAAAACGTTCGCGAAGTCCCTGCTCAAGCCCTGCGTGGCGGCGCGTGGTGGAAATCATTTCGTCCGGCCCGCCGACGAAGACGACCTTCTTGTGGCCGAACTCGGCAAGATGTTTGCCGGCAAGGTAGCCGCCCTGGTGATTGTCGCAGAAAAGCTTGGGCACCATGGCGCCCGGCACATCCTCGTCGACGATGACGACCTTGCCGGTGCGGTTGATCAGACCTGCAAGCTCACCGTCATCCGGGTGGTTGGTCACGAAGATCAGCCCGTCGACATGATGATGTTCGATCAGCCCGAGATATTTCATCTCGCGGCCCGGCCGGTTGAGCGTCGCGTTGAGGGAAACGGCAAGGCCCAGCTTGTCGGCCTCTTCCTCGATCGCTGCCACGAGCATGGCAAAGAAGGGGTTGGCGATGTCCGGGATCACCAGGCCGATCATGTCGGATCGGCCGCGGCTTAAGCGCCTTGCATGCGGGTTTGGCACATAGCCGAGATCGCGGATGGCGGTCTCGATGCGCTTGCGGGTCTCATCCGGCAGAACCAGAGAGCCGTTCAGCAGGCGCGAGATCGTTGCCACGGAAACCCCCGCGGCCTTCGCCACATCTTTGAGGCCTGGTGCCTTCGCCATTTCGTATGCCCTCGGGAGGTCTTTTCGACCATCGTAATTCTTCGGTAAAGCGATTTACTAAACCGCTTTACAAGAAAATTCCAAACGCCTGCTTTTGTCAATCGGTTATTTTGGAAAGGCAGGAGAATGTGTCGAAACCACACAAGCCATCCAAGCCACACCTCTGGCCATGCGGCCCGCGTCAAGACGTGGCTCCGGTTTGAACAGAACAGGCTGAAGGGGCAGAAGAGGCGCCGGTACAAGAGCAATGCGAATGATGGCGGCGATGCGGTCGAGGCTTGCGCCGGCATGGCGGCGTGTTCCCGCGTCTGGGACGGCTGTCGAGGATCGATCCGCCATCGCTGACCGGCCTCAATAGTTCGATTGCCCGCACGAAATGACCTGCGGGGCTTAGTCCGCTGTTCTCAATGCGATGACTGGCCAGTGGGCAAGGGGGGCGGGTTTGGCGGGAGCCTGACGCAGCCAGATCGTCTGGCGCGGCAGGGCGACAGAGGCGGCGGAAGGCGAGCGTCCGCAGCAAGACGCGAGAGGAATACTGGTGCGTCAGCTTCCCTGCAGACGTGGCTGGGTCACAGGCCTTCGATGGCTTCCGGCTTTTTTCTAGTCGAGCTTTGAGGTAACGGCGACGTTCTCGGCTCCTGCAATTTGTCCGCCGGCTTCACGCTCTCGCTCTTGCTGCTTTTCTCCATCGTAGTGCGACTTGATCGCGAAGAACATGGCCGCGCCCAGCACGCCAATCTTGAACAGCCCGAGGACTATAGGAACCCAAATCATCGTTTCACTCTTTGCTTGCTATGTTATCCGGAAGGCTATCGAGAAAAATACTGCCTCAGATGCGTCGCCAAGGATGGATTGTTCGTCCTGGCGCTACCTTGAAGAAACGTGACGCGCGTTTGTATCGCATGCTTGTCCTCGATATCGGCACTTCATCCCCTGAAAAGGCGATCTGACGCCGTCTTCGCCATTTTGACTGGCGGCAACGTCTTCTTTAGGCACCGTGGCGTTCCCCCGGACGCTTCGCATCTCAACCTTCAGGTGATCCGCGAGAGGTGGTAATCGTGGAGATGCAATTGGATGCATTCGTTGCTTTCCAACTATGCTTTCGGTCTGGTGCAATCAACCCGACGCCCCGCTACAAGTTGACGCATATCAAAAGAGCAAGATGAAGCGCGCCACACAGTTGTTACCTGCGCGCCGCATGGCTGCGTTTTGTGTTTGGTTCCTGAGATACTGGAATATGCCAAGCCGGCGGTCGGTCGAGATGGCGGTTCCGCTATCGGCGGCATCAACAATGACGTACGACATGGAAACGCGGTTCCACCCAATTTTGGGGCATCTATGTTTTTCGACCGCCGTCGCTTCCTCAAGTGATCGACTTCATACCGTTGCAATGCCGGATTGGTATCGATGACGCCCCAGTTTTCCGTTCAGAAAGGACTCATTTCGTCATCGCAGTCCATTCGAACAGCATAAGCCTCGGCAAAATCACCTATGTCGATTTCACGCCGATTTTCGCCGCGGCATTCTGTTCCGTCTCAAAAGTGTTGAGACGGAACAGGCGATGAGTATGTCCAACTCCCGGGCAAGATGAACGCCAGACAGTGATGTGTCCGCGACGAGGCAAAGGCATTCGCGGGCGAAGTCGACCACGACAGAAAGCACCCGGAAGCGACGGCCATCCGTGAAGGCTTCACCGATGAAGCCCAGGCTCCAACGCTCGTTGTGGCGTGAGGGCAAGGCCAATGGCGGATTTGTTCCCAAAGCCCTCTTGCGACCGCCGCGCTTGCGCAAAGTCAGCTTCTCTTCCCGGGAAAGCTGACGGTGCTTCTTCAAGTTCATGACGATCCCCTGCCGATCCGGCATGATATGGATTCCGCGATAGCCGAAGCGCTCGTTTCCCCGGCCATCGTCTCTGGCCGGGTGAAGCCTTGGCCCCGAACTCACCCATCCCGCCAGGGGGACGACTTGGCGCGCCGAATATGGCAGCGCTTTCTCCGAAAACACGTCGCCGAACGCGGGAATGCCGCGCCGCTCCTACGACTTCTGAACGACGCTCTTCCCGGCGATAGAGCAAGAAAGCAGGCGTGCTGTTGTTTCGTCGAACTGCCGGGAGGCTTCGACATGATGCAAGTCTGGAACGTCGGCATCAGCTGACGCTAAATGACAGAAGCCCCAATATTGCCGGAAGAAAGCGTCACGTCCGAACGGCTGAGGTCATTCATTGCGTCTGCGCATCCGGTCGGCGCCTACATTTATTAAGTCCATGAAATAAAACATATAATCTCTTTTGGTGGGGCTGTCAATTTGTCGCAGGCGTGCGTCGTTGTATATCTAATATAACTGATATACAAGATATACAACACTGATGGAGGCACGGATGGCTTACGCATCTGATGGCATGATTGAGATCCCGGGAAGCGATAGCCGCAATGGCACGGCCACGCAGATCGTTCACCGCCGTCTGCGCGCCGAGATCGTCTCCCTCAAGCGTCTGCCCGGCGAGACGATCAGCGAAAAGGAAATCGCCGCCGAATGCGGAACGAGCCGTACGCCCATTCGCGAAGCGCTCTTGCGGCTGGCCGAAGAGCAGCTTGTCGATATCGTTCCCAAATCAGGGACGAGGGTCTCCAGAATTCCGGTGGCCTCATTGCTGGAAGCCCAGGTTGCAAGAACGGCGCTTGAGCAGGTGAATGTCCGTGCCGCCGCCGCACGCGTCCAGGGCAGCGAAATTGCCAACATGCGCGCCCTTTTGATGTTTCAGCGCGAGCGCACGGATGCCGGCGACAGCGACCAGTTCCATGCCGCCGACGAGGCGCTTCATCGCGCGATTGCGGTGGCGGGCGGTTATCCCGGCATCTGGAAAATCATCGAGCAGGTCAAATTGCAGGTTGACCGTTACCGGCGGCTGACGCTGCCGCAGATCAACCGCATGGAGCGCGTGCTCGTGGAGCATGGCGAAATCGTCGACGCGCTGGCCGCACATGATGCGGAGCGCGCGGTCGAGGCCATGACCCACCATCTGGAAGGGCTGAGCGCGGAGGACCTGCGTCCGATCCGCGATCTCAATCCCGATTATTTCATCGGCGACATCAAGGATGTCTACGAGAAGTGGGGCGATGGCGACATCGCTTCTCAAACTGAAGACCGGCCAGGCGCCATCTAGGCGGACCGGTACCCTCAAATCCAATACCCCTACGGGAGGCAATCATGAAAAACTTCAAAAACACTCTTGGTCTGGCAGGCGTCAGCATCATCGCGCTGGGAACCGCCTTCGGCCCCTCCTCCGCCTTCGCCGCGACCGTTTTCGAGATCGCGTTCAACCAGCCGGAAACGCATCCCCAGTACAAGGCCATGGAACGCTTCGGTGAAGCGCTGGCCGAACGGACCAATGGCGAATACACCGTCCAGATTTTCCCGAACGAGCTGCTCGGGGCCCAGAAGGAAACCGTCGAAATGGCGCAGACCGGCACGATCGCCATGTCGCTCGCATCGGCCAGCCTTCTGGAAAGCTGGAACCCGGACTTCGTCGTCTTCAACCTGCCTTACGTCTTCGACAGCATCGAGCACCAGAAGGCGGTGGTCAACAATCCTGAAATCGTCGGCGATCTCTACAACTCCGTTGCCGACCAGGGCATCGTCGTTGTTGCAGCCTTCACGGCTGGTTCGCGCAATGTCTACCTGAAGGACCACCCGGTTCATACGCCGGAAGATCTGGCCGGTCAGAAGATCCGCGTGATGCAGTCGCAGACCAATATCGACATGATGAACATGATGGGCGGCAACGGCATCGCGATGGGGCAGGGTGAAGTTTACACCGCCATCCAGACCGGCGTTCTTGACGGTGGCGAAAACAACGAGGTCACCTACTGGTCGCTCAAGCATCTGGAAGTCGCACCGTACTTCTCCTACACGCAGCACCTGATGATCCCTGATTATCTCGTAATGAATGTCGACTATTTCGAAGACATGCCGGACGATGTGAAGCAGATCTTCATCGAAGAGCTTCAGAAGGCTGCCGACTATGAGTTCGAAATCTTCGCCGAAGATGCAGCCAAGTCCCGTGCCCTGGCCGAAGAAGCCGGCGCCCAGTTCAATGACGTTGAGCTGCAGCCCTTCCGTGATGCCGTTCGCCCGCTGACCGAGCAGAAGCTCACCAGCGACGTGACCAAGAAGATCTACGATCAGATGCACGCTCAGGGCGAATGATCCCCAACACCAAATGACCTGGTCTGGTCCCGGCTAAGCCGGGGCCAGCTTGGATGAGAAAGAAACTGCTATGCATACGATCAAGCTTTGGGTCGATCGGTTTCTGGCAACGATCTGCATTACATTGTGTGGCCTCCTGACGGTTGTCGTCACCTGGCAGGTGGTGAACCGTTATGTGTTCAACGGCGCCGGCGCTCTGACGGAAGAGCTGGCCAAGATCATGTTTGTCTGGCTGGTTCTTTTGGGCGCCGCCCTGCTGTTTGGCGAAAAAGGCCATATGAACATCGGGATCTTCGTGGACGCTTTTTCCTCCAAGCGCCTGAAGGGCATGTTCCAGCTTTCGGCGGATGTCCTGATCCTTCTGTTCGTCGTCGCCATTCTGCTGATTGGCGGGCTGGATGCCGTTGACCGCACGATGCGTCAGACGAATGCGGCAATCCCGTTCCTGAGGACCGGCCAGATCTACATGGCCTTGCCGATCTGCGGCGCCTTCTCGGCCTATTACTGCCTGTACAACATCTGGAATGACATCCTGCAGCTGCTCCGCCCGGTCAGCTCGGAAGGGGAGGCCAAGTAAATGGCAAACGCAGCCGATATCGGCCTGATCCTGCTGATCTCGATCCCGATCCTCTTGATGATCGGCGTTCCGATCAGCGTCAGCATGGGCATTGGCTCGGTGCTGGCAATGGCCACCATCTTCACCTTCGATCGCATGGCGATCACCTCCGCCCAGCGCATCTTTGCGGGCATCAACTCCTTCTCGCTTCTGGCGATCCCCTTCTTCATCCTTGCCGGCAACATCATGACGTCGGGAGGGATAGCGCGAAGGCTGATCAACTTCGCCAAGGCATTGATCTGCTTCATTCCCGGCTCGCTGATGCAGACCAACATCGTTGCCAACATGCTGTTCGGCGCCATCAGCGGCTCAGGCGTCGCCGCCGCCGCCGCCATCGGCGGGGCCATGGGCCCGCAGCAGAAGGCGGACGGCTATGATCCCAAGGTCGCCGCCGCAGCGAATATCGCATCGGCGCCGGCAGGCATGCTTATCCCGCCGAGCAACACCTTCATCATCTACTCGCTGGCAAGCGGTGGTTCGTCGGTTGCCGCCCTGTTCATGGCCGGCTACGTTCCAGGCATTCTCTGGGGCATCGCCTGCATGATCCCGGTGGTCTTCTTTGCCCGCAAGGCCGGTTACAAGGCTGAACGGCTTGCAAACTTCAGGACCAACTTCAAGACCACGGTCGAAGCCATTCCGGCGCTGCTCATGATCGTGATCGTTGTCGGCGGCATCATCTCGGGCATCTTCACGCCGACCGAAGCCAGCGCGATCGCGGTGGTCTACGTCACGATCCTGTCCTTCGCCTACAGAACGCTTTCGGTCCAGATGATCCCGGCTCTGTTGCTGGCAACCGTCAAGACGACGGCGATGATCATCTTCATGATCGGCGTTTCCTCCATCATGGGCTGGATCATGGCCTATGCGCAGATCCCGAACATCATCGCCTCGTCGCTGCTGTCGATCACCGACAACCCGATCCTGATCATGGTCATCATGAACATCGTGATCCTGCTCTTGGGTTTCGTCATGGACCCGACGCCGGCAATCCTTATCTTCGCTCCGATCTTCCTGCCGATTGCAACATCGCTGGGCATCGACCCGATCCACTTCGGTGTTCTGATGGTCTTCAACCTTTGCATCGGCACGATCACGCCGCCGGTTGGTCCGATCATGTTCGTCGGATGCCGGATTGCCGAACTGAAGATCGAGGATGTGGTCAAGCCGTTGCTGCCCTTCTTCGCCATTCTCGTGGCGCTGCTGATGGCGGTGACCTTCATACCGGAACTTTCGCTGGCCCTGCCGCGCGCTGCCGGTCTGGTGCAGTGATCTCAAGATAACCAAGACGCGGCTGCCCCTGGCTGGGGCAGCCGCAACCCGCCGGGCAGGGAGGTTTGGCATCCCGCAAAACCTGGCGAAGCATATGAAATGCGCGGATCGGCAAGCGCTACAATGCTTGGCTGATGCGCCCCGGCCGGACCGAGAGTTCGGCCACCAAGGAGTAAAGACTGTGATTTTCGGACGATTGGACAATTTCGATCTTGAGCGGGCGAGCCTGCCGGAAGCTGTTCTGGAAGGACTTCGTTTCCTGAGTGAGACCGATCTTGCAAGTGTGCCTGCAGGCCGTTTCGATATCGATGGCGACCGGATTTTCGCCAATGTGCAGGACGGGCTGACCCGCGCAAAAGACGAGAACCGGCCGGAATCCCACCGCCGCTATCTCGACATTCAGTATGTTGTCTCCGGTGCCGAAACCATCGGTTTCGCCCCGCTGGCAAAGGCCGGCCCGGTAACCGAAGATCTCGCCGAAACGAGCGACCTTCTGTTCTACGACGTCATGAATGACGAAATGCCGCTGGTGCTTTCGGAGGGCAGCTACGCCGTCTTCTACCCCTGGGACGTTCACCGGCCCGGCTGCGCCGTCTCAAACCCGGGCGAAAAGGTGCGCAAGGTCGTCGTCAAGATCCGCCTCTAGGCTCGCAGATTTACAAACCGATTTCAGGAAGCAAGGGCTGCAGCGTGCTGCATCCGCCCGCTTCGGCAAGAACAAGGAGAAAGAACCATGGATATTCGCTATTCCGTAAACCAGAGGGATTTTCAGCGCTACAACACCGAGGAAGTGCGCGATGAATTCCTGATCGAAAACCTCTACGTCGCTGATACGGTTGTCGCGGTCTACTCGCATATCGACCGGATGGTGACGTTTGGCTGCATGCCGGTTTCCGAAGCCGTGTCGCTGGACAAGGGGATCGATTGCATGGGCACGTTCGGCACGAATTATGTGCTTGAGCGCCGCGAGATCGGTATCTTCAACATTGGCGGCGCCGGCTCGATCGAAGCTGACGGCGAGGTCTTCAATCTCGATTTTCAGGATTGCCTCTATATCACCCGCGGCACCAAGACGGTCACCTTCAAGAGCAACGACGCGTCCAAACCCGCCAAGTTCTACATGGTCTCGGCGCCGGCCCACAAATCCTGCAAGACCACCTTCCTGAAGATGGCCGATGCCAAGAAGGTGCCGCTCGGCGATACCGCGACATCGAACAAGCGCGTCATCAACCAGTTCATCCATCCGGACGTCCTGGAAACCTGCCAGCTCTCCATGGGCCTGACACAGCTCGAGCCCGGCAATGTGTGGAACACCATGCCGGCCCATACCCATGAGCGCCGGATGGAAATCTACACCTATTTCAATCTGCCGGAAGACCAGTCCGTCTTCCACATGATGGGTGAAGGCAAGCAGACCCGCCACATCCTGGTGCAGAACGAACAGGCCGTCATCAGCCCGTCCTGGAGCATCCATGCCGGCTGCGGCACGACCAACTACACATTCATCTGGGCCATGGGCGGCGAAAACCAGACCTTCAACGACATGGACGTCATTCCGATCAACGAACTGCGCTGATCAGGGCCATTTCCGCTCAAACCGACAGTCTCTCAAAAACAGAAAGATTTGACCCATGAGTTATGCAGACAATTTCTCGCTTGAAGGCAAGGTCGCGCTGGTCACCGGCGCATCCTACGGCATCGGCTTCTCCATCGCCTCGGCGCTCGCCGAAGCCGGTGCGACGATCGTCTTCAACGATATCAATGAAGATTTTCTGACGAAGGGCGTCGCCGCCTACAGGCAAGCCGGCATCGATGCCAAGGGCTATATCTGCGATGTGACCGACGAACCTTCGGTTCAGAAGATGGTGGCGCAGATTACCGAGGACGTCGGCCCGGTCGACATTCTCGTCAACAATGCCGGCATCATCGCCCGCACGCCGATGCACGAGATGGAAGCCAAGGATTTCCGCAAGGTCATCGATATCGACCTGACGGCGCCCTTCATCATGGCCAAGGCCGTCCTGCCGTCGATGATGGAACGCCGCTCCGGCAAGATCATCAACATCTGCTCGATGATGAGCGAGCTTGGCCGCGAGACGGTTTCGGCCTATGCCGCCGCCAAGGGCGGTCTGAAGATGCTGACGCGCAACATCGCCTCGGAATACGGTTCCTACAACATCCAGTGCAACGGCATCGGCCCGGGCTACATCGAAACGCCGCAGACCGCGCCGCTGCGCGAGCCCGGCCACCCCTTCAATTCCTTCATCCTGGCCAAGACGCCGGCAAACCGCTGGGGCACGACGCAGGACCTGAAGGGCCCGGCCGTCTTCCTCGCCTCGGCGGCCTCGGACTTTGTCAACGGTCACGTGCTTTACGTCGACGGCGGCATCCTCGCCTATATCGGCAAGCAGCCGTAACGAAGACCAAGCGAATACCGGCCCGCCATCAGACGGGCCGCAGTGTGTTGACAGAGGTCGCGTTACCCTCGTCCGTCATGCCGGCCTTGAGCCGGCAACCAGGGCCGAATAGCGAAAACTTCGCAACTAAGGCACTGTTGCAAAATGTGTTTTTGTGGCCCTGGACCCCGGCTCAAGGCCGGGGTGACGGAGAACGGGAGCAGGCTCATTGCTTCTGCAACAGGCTTTGTCGGCAGTCTGCGGCCCGCCATCAGGCGGGCCGTTTGCATTCTGCCCCTTTTCCCGAGGGGGCGTCAGTCCATGCCGTTCCATGGCCGGCATGTTTCCACAAGAGGCGGTTGGGATCGCGGAAGCCCGGTATCCCGGAAACCGCCGGCCAAGGCCTTCGCGACCGTCCTTTTCCTGAAGACGCAGGCCCCGGAACGATGGTCTTTCTGCGAGCTTGCACTTTCAGCACAGAGCGGCTGACATGGCTTCAGCCGTTCGCCGGTTGTGGAATTCCAGGCGTTCGGCAAGGTCCAGCGGCGTTCGTGCCCTCAGCGCGATGATGATCCGCTCATGCTCGGCAAAGGACTCCCGGCAGCGCTTTTCGTATTCGTTCACGATGAAGCGGTACCGCCATATGCGCTGCTGGATAACATCATAGTTTTGCGTGAGGATGGCGTTCTTGCTCGCTGCGGCGAGGTTGCGATGGAACATGTAGTTCAGCCGCGTGTAGAGCTTGTAGTCACCCTTAACGGCGGCGGCGTCAAGCGCGAGATGTATCTGTTCCAGTTCGGCGATTTCCGTATCGCTCGCCCGCTCGGCGGCGGTCAGACCGATAAGCCGCTCGAGGGCGCCCTTGAACTCGAAAAGCGGCGGTATCTCGGCCGGATCAAGCGGCGCAACGATGGCGCCGCGATTGGGGCGCAGCACGACAAAGCCTTCGGCGGCGAGAACCTTCAGCGCCTCGCGCAGCGGTGTTCGTGACACGTTGAAGCGCTGGCAGAGCTCGCCTTCCGGGATGCGCGTGCCGTCAGCGAGTTCGCCGTCCACCAGGATCGCCCTGATCTGGGCCACCAGATTGCCGTGCAGGCTGGCACTGCCATCTGAAAGCTGCAGATGCGCCTGTTGGTCCTCGGATAGGCCGGTATCTGCCATTCTCACTCCCTCAAACTGCCGCCAAACCATGGGGTTTGACCATCATGCGAAAATTCGTCCGAATTTTTCAAGAGGTCGCATTGGAATGCCCATCGTGTCCAGGCAGCCCCAGAGCGTGAAGGCAACGGAATCCATGACGGGGATCCCCAGTTCGCTCTCCAACGCTGCGGCGATCATCGGGCCGCGCATGTTCGTGCACAGGATAATGATCGCGTCCGGCTTTGCCTTGGCGACGTCGCGACACATCCGCGCAATGGTTTCCTCGTCAAGCTCGGCAAAGGAGAAATTGTCGCTCCGGTCGCTATGGGCTTCGGCAACGGTCTCGATGCCGATATTGCGGTAGTTCTCGATGATCTTGTCCTGAACATCTGCGGTATAGGGCGAAACAAGGCCAAGCCGGCGGACATTGAACCTGTCCAGAAGACGGTTGAGGCTCAGCACTGCGCTTGTCGAACGCACGCCGAACGTCTCCTTCAGGGCGTCGCACAGTCGTTCGTCGTTATCGAAGCCCAGCCAGCTTGCCGATGTACCGTTCCACGCCACGATGTCGGGCTTTGCATCCATCAAGAGGTCGGCCGCCTGAAGAAAGGGCTCCAGGCCGAATTGCTGGTCGGAGTCTCCGTCAAGCGCGATCCGGCGCACGCGGAGACGGCCGAAATGGATGCTGACAGCGGGAAAAAGCGGCCAGGAAAGTGCGCTTGTATAGGGCTCGACAACCGTGTTCGAAGACGGGGTCAGCATGCCAATGATGGCTGGCCGTGCGATTGCTGTGTCTGTGTGCATTCAAAAAATTCTCTTCTGCGGATATTTTGCATTCATTTTTGCGGACGACATTTTCTGATTTATGCGCTTCATGATCCGCAGATTGCGTCGAAAATCAATATCAAAATTCGGTATATACAAATACATGACCTTCTTCGCGCCCTATATTGCGCGGTTTTTGCTCATTGAGCCTATATAATGGGCAGGCGTTCCCGTTGAGTAATTTTTTCGCTCCAGATAGTGGATTCGGCCTTGGCATTCCGGAAAGATTTTGTCACAGTCGTGAAAATGAATGCAAAAAAAGGGGACTGAATATGCACTCTATGCTTTCGCGTGCCATCCTGGCCGCTGGCGCTATTGCGCTTTCCGGCTCGGCAATGGCGGAAACACCGCTCCGCATTGCCGGGAATTTTTCTCAGAACAACAATCAGGTCGAGATCGAACGATCCTTCTTTGAAGCCTTGCCCGAGGCGTCCGGCGTGGATCTCGGCATCAACTACAACCCGATGGATGTCGTTGGCGTCAAAGCCCCCGATGCCCTGCGGCTGCTGCGCGGCGGAACCTTCGACATCATGTCCGTCCAGATCGGCATGGCCTCGCGTGACGATCCCTTCTTCGAAGGCGTCGACTTGATGGGCGTTGCCACGGACATGGACGCCCTGCACGAGGTGGTCGACGCCTATCGTGGTCCGTTCGATGAGCGGCTCCAGGAGAAGTTCAACGCCAAGGTGCTGACCCTCTGGCCGTTCGGTCCGCAGGTTTTCTTCTGCAATGAGAAGATCGAAGGCCTGGATGACCTTCAGGGCCTCAAGGTTCGCTCCTTCACCCCGTCGATGTCGGCGATGCTCGAAAGCTTCGGCGCGACGCCGGTGACCCTGCAGTTCTCGGAAGTCTATCCGGCGCTTCAGCGCGGCGTGGCCTCATGCGGCGTCACCTCGCCGATTTCCGCCAATAGCGGCAACTGGCCCGAAGTGACCTCTTACCTTCTGCCGCTTTCCGTTTCCGGCTCCGTGCAGGGCCATTTCATGAATCTCGATACCTGGAAGAGCCTGTCGCCGGATGAACAGGATGCCTTGATGGCCCAGTTCAAGACGCTGGAAGATCATATGTGGGACCTGGCCAAGACGGCAAACGGCGAGGCGATCGCCTGCAATACGGGACAGGATGGCTGCGAAACCTACAAGAAGTTCGATATGGAACTGGTTGAGATCAGCGCCGAGGACCAGCAGCGCATCAAGGATGTGGCGACCGAGGTCGTGCTTCCGATCTGGAAGGAAACCTGCAACGCCGTTGATCCGAGCTGCTCGGACACCTGGAACGCGACTGCCGGCAAGGCCGCCGGCATCACGATCGAATAAATGCCAAACACGGAGGGCTGCAACGCGGGTTGCAGCCCTCCGGAGCGTTTCCGCTTTTCTCCGAAATGCGAAATTGCTCCATTTTATTTCTTGCGCGTTTCCGGACGGAAAACCGGTATCGGCTTTTCCTGGAAACGCTCTTTCTCGGAGCCTTCACGTGAGCGTCAATGAAAACCCTCTGGCCCGGCGGCTTTTGCCTTTTGCTCGCCTTGCGGCCCTCATCGCCGGTTATGCGGTGCTCGGCATATCGCTGATGATCACGCTGGAGGTCCTGCTGCGCAACCTCTTCAATGTTTCTCTGCAAGGCGCTGATGAATATGGCGGCTACACGCTGGCGGTCGTGGCGGCTTTCGGGTTTTCATTCGCTCTTCTGGAGCGAGCCCATACGCGGGTCGAGATCCTGCTGGAGCGCGTGGGAACGAATAGCCAGGCGATGCTGAACCTCTTCGCATGCTGGTGTGTGGCCCTGATGGCGATCTTCTTCGTCTGGCGGGGATTTGGCGCGATGATGGAAAGCATTGAGTACAAATCGCTTTCCGGAACGCCGCTGATGACACCCTTGTGGCGGCCGCAACTGGTGTGGGTCTGTGGGCTTGCCTTCTTCGCGTTTTGCTCGACATGCGTAGCGCTTCACGCAAGCTGGCTGATGCTGCGTGATCGCGCGCGTTTGAACGCCTTTTATGGCTGCAAGAGCCTTGATGACATCATTGAGGAAGAGACCATGTCCGGCGACCGCGATCAGGAGGGGGCAAAATCATGATCGGGGTTGGTGAAGCGGCGATCGGCTTTGTGATCATGCTGGGCCTGATGCTGGCCGGCTTGCCGGTGGCTGTTGCGCTCTTTGCGACAGCCTTTCTGGGCGCTCTGGTTTTCCTCGGCTGGCCGACGCTGATGGGCTTCGGCAATCAGATGTGGAGCGGCCAAAACGATTTTCTTCTGACCGCCATTCCGCTGTTCGTCTTTCTCGGTGAAACCCTGGTGCGCTCCGGCGTTGCGGATGCGCTCTATCGCAGCCTTTCCGACTGGATGCGAAAACTGCCGGGCGGGCTGTTGCACTCCAATATCGGCGTCAGCGCCATCTTTTCTGCCGTGTCGGGATCGTCCGTGGCGACGGCTGCAACGATTGGCACCGTTGCGCTGCCGATCCTCAAAGAGCGCCAGTATGATGAGCGCCTGACGACGGGCACGATCGCCGCCGGCGCCACGCTTGGCATTCTGATCCCGCCATCGATCAACATGATCATCTACGGATCGATGACCAACACGTCCATCGGTCAGCTGTTTGCAGCGGGTCTCGTACCCGGCATTCTGCTCACAGCCTGTTTCATGACGCTGATCATCGTCCTTTGCGTGCTGAACCCACGGCTCGCGGGACCGGCGCTTGAGCCGCGTCCCTTGCGCGAGAAGCTGGCCAATCTTCTGGATATCCTGCCGCCGCTGGTCATCTTCATCGTGGTGATGGGCAGTATCTATCTTGGCTGGGCCACGCCCACGGAATCCGCTGCAATCGGCGTCGTCTGCTCGCTTGCCATCGCCATCATGAAGCGGCGTCTGAGCTTCGCGCTCTTGCACCAGGCGATGATCTCGACCGTGCGCACATCGGCCATGATCCTGCTGATCATGGTGGGCGCGCTGTTCCTGAACTTCGTGGTCGGCATGCTGGGCATTCCGCAGGCGCTGACGGCCTTTGTGTCGCAGTTCGGGGCGACGCCGCTCGAAATCATCCTGCTTCTGGTGGTGTTCTATCTCGTCCTCGGCTGCTTCATGGAGACGCTGTCGATGATGATTGCCACATTGCCGGTCGTCTTTCCGTTGATCGTGCATATGGGCATCGATCCGGTCTGGTTCGGCGTCTTTCTGGTGCTGATGATGGAGATCGGGCTGATAACACCGCCAATCGGCATGAACCTCTATATCGTCCAGGGCGTGCGCGAAAGCGGCTCGATCGTCGACGTCATCCGGGGCGCGCTCCCCTTTGTCGTGTTGATGCTCTTCTTTGTCGGCCTGTTGATCGCATGGCCCCAGATGGTGCTCTGGCTGCCCGGCCTTCTCTTCTAGATGTCATTGGACCGGACAGCCGGGTCAGCCCACAAGCGCGGTGTGTGGGCTTCGGGCGACAGGACTGTGTCCAAATCCTGCCCCCGCAAGCAAAACTAATCTGTCAGCAATATCAAAGTGTTGATTGCCACTGAGAACTGACCCGGTGTGGCCTGATATTTCCATTGAGAATTGACCCATGTTCCAACCTTCCCTCGCATGTTTTGAGCGGG
>NZ_JACIDZ010000017.1 GCF_014196625.1 Martelella radicis | reverse complement strand
AACGCGGGGTGGAGCAGCCCGGTAGCTCGTCAGGCTCATAACCTGAAGGCCGCAGGTTCAAATCCTGCCCCCGCAACCAACACTGTTTTATCAAGCATATCAAAGGCTTCACTCTTACCGGGTGAGGCCTTTTTGCTATTCTGCGCCGATATATCTGTTGCGAGATGCAGTAGCCCCGCAATCGCGCCATGAAGGTCGATATCGAGACCCGCTCCGTCTTCTGATGGAGTCGGAACGATCTTCTCAATCAGGTCCCGCAGCGCTTCCTTCGAGCCCAGCATCTGATCAGCTTCGCTCAAGCCAGCGATGAGCATTGTAACTTGCTCGCGATAGCGTGCCGCCATCGACGGGTGGAAAAGGACCGGCTCCGGCGCCTCTATGGATGCAAGTGCGTGCTCACGGGCCTTGCGGCGGCGATCGAGGTCGTTCATGCGGTCCTTGACCTGATCCGCTCAATTGTGCTTCGCCACCGGTCGGATGCGGTCGCCGGCCTCTATCACCAGCGGGTCAAACCCGCTGTCGGGGTTTTCCAGCATCTCGAAAAGCTGGGTGCGCATGCGCGGTTCCCAGAATTTGCTGATGTGATCAGCCACCCCGGCGACCGCTTCCTCATGCGGGCGGGTGCGGAAAAAGGCCGCGATCTGGTTTGCCATATAGGTGAGCTTTTCAGGTGCCATTTGCCATGTCCTCCACAAGACATCTCCGCCTTGTTTGCCGGCAGCATGCCATTTTATTCCGCCGCCTCGACCCGCCGGGCCTGTCTTGAAAAGCTCTCATATTCCTCCTGCCAGTCCGTCGGCCCGTTGGAAGGCGAGACCTGAACCGCTGTCACCTTGTATTCCGGGCAGTTCGTCGCCCAGTCGGAGAAATCCGTGGTGATGACATTGGCCTGCGTGGCCGGGTGGTGGAAGGTGGTATAGACGACGCCCGGCGACACCCGGTCGGTGATTTTCGCTCTGAGGCTGGTTTCGCCGGACCGGCTCTGCAGTTTCACCCAATCGCCCTCTTTCACGCCGCGAAGTTCGGCGTCATGCGGATGGATTTCCAGAACGTCTTCCTCGTGCCAGACGACATTTTCCGTCCGCCGCGTCTGCGCGCCGACATTATATTGGCTGAGAATGCGGCCCGTGGTCAGAAGCAGCGGGAAGCGCGGGCCGGTCTTCTCGTCGGTTGCCACGTAATCGGTGCGGATGAAGCGCCCCTTGCCGCGCACGAAGCCGTCGACATGCATGATCGGCGTGCCTGCCGGCGTCTTGTCGTTGCAGGGCCACTGGATCGAGCCTTTTTCGTCAAGCAGTTCATAGGTGACATTGGCAAAGCTCGGCGTGGTCGCCGCGATCTCCGCCATGATCTCGGATGGATGCCTGTAGGACCAGTTGCCGCCCATTGCATTGGCGAGAAGCTGCGTCACCTCCCAGTCGGCATAGCCGGCCTTCGGCGACATCACCCTGCGCACCCGGTTGATGCGCCGTTCGGCATTGGTGAAGGTGCCGTCCTTTTCCAGGAAGGTCGAACCCGGCAGGAAGACATGCGCGTAATTCGCCGTCTCGTTTAAAAAGATATCATGGACGATCACGCATTCCATCGCCGCCAGACCGGCGGAAACATGCTTGGTGTCAGGATCGGACTGCAGAATGTCCTCGCCCTGGCAGTAAAGCCCCTTGAACGTGCCATCGACGGCGGCGTCCAGCATGTTGGGAATGCGCAGGCCCGGCTCATCCGAAATCGGCACGCCCCAGGCCTTTTCGAAGATATCGCGGACATCTTGATTGTTGACATGGCGATAGCCCGGCAGTTCGTGCGGGAAGGAGCCCATATCGCAGGAGCCCTGAACATTGTTCTGGCCGCGCAGCGGGTTCACGCCGACGCCACGACGGCCGATATTGCCGGTCATCATCGCAAGATTGGCAAGGCCGATGACGGTGGTCGAACCCTGCGAATGTTCGGTAACGCCGAGGCCGTAATAGATCGCCGCATTGCCACCGGTCGCATAAAGCCGGGCTGCTTTGCGAACCGCGGCAGCCGGAACGCCGGTCAGCGCCTCGACGGTTTCCGGGCTGTTGGTGGGTTCGGCGGCAAAGGCCGCGTAATCCTGAAACTCGTCCCAGTCGCAGCGCTCGCGGATAAAGGCCTCGTCATAAAGCTTTTCGGTGACGATCACATGCGCAAGGGCGGTGACGACCGCCACATTGGTGCCCGGGCGCAGCGCCAGATGATGGCTTGCGGCCACATGCGGCGACTTGACCAGATCGATGCGGCGCGGATCGATGACGATCAGCTTCGCGCCCTGCCGCAGCCGCTTTTTCAGCCGCGAGCCGAACACCGGGTGGCCATCGGTCGGATTGGCGCCGATGACCAGCGCGACATCGACGTCCTCGACACTGTCGAAATCCTGCGTTCCCGCCGACGTGCCGAATGTCTGACCGAGGCCGTAGCCGGTCGGCGAATGGCAGACGCGGGCGCAGGTATCGGTGTTGTTGTTGCCGAAGACGGCGCGGGCAAGTTTCTGCACCAGAAAGGTCTCTTCATTGGTGCAGCGCGAAGAGGTGATGACGCCGATCGAATCCCGCCCGTAATCGGCCTGAAGACCCCGCAGCTTCGACGCGGCAAAGCCGAGCGCCTCCTCCCAGGAGACTTCCCGCCAGGCATCGGTGATCTTCTCGCGGATCATCGGGTTCAGGACACGATCCTTGTGGCTCGCATAGCCATAGGCGAACCGCCCCTTGACGCACGAGTGCCCGTGATTGGCCTTGCCATCCTTGTAGGGCACCATGCGCACCAGTTCCTCGCCGCGCATCTCCGCCTTGAACGAACAGCCAACGCCGCAATAAGCACAGGTGGTAACGACGGAATGTTCCGGCTGGCCGATATCGTAAATCGATTTTTCCTGCAGCGTTGCTGTCGGGCAGGCCTGAACGCAGGCGCCGCAGGACACGCATTCGGAGCCGAGGAAATCATCACCGAGACTGCCGGGCGACACGCGGGATTCGAAACCACGGCCTGCAATCGTCAACGCGAATGTGCCCTGCACTTCCTCGCAGGCGCGCACGCAGCGCGAACAGACGATGCATTTCGACGGATCATAGGTGAAATAGGGATTGCTTTCATCCTTCGGCATGTAGCGTGCGTTGACCTCGCCAAGGCCGTCGCGCGTCTTCATGTGGTTATCGCCATCATAGCCGTAGCGCACATCGCGCAGGCCCACGGCGCCGGCCATATCCTGCAGCTCGCAATCGCCGTTGGCAGCGCAGGTCAGGCAGTCGAGCGGGTGGTCCGAGATATAAAGCTCCATCACCCCGCGACGCAGCGTCTTCAGCTTGTCGGTCTGTGTCGAAACCACCATGCCTTCGGTAACGGGGGTGGTGCAGGAGGCGGGCGTGCCGCGACGGCCCTCGATTTCCACCAGACAGAGCCGGCAGGAACCGAAGGCATCCACCATATCGGTCGAGCAAAGTTTGGGGATGGCGATCCCGGTTTCCATGGCCGCGCGCATCACCGAGGTTCCCGCAGGAACCGTGACGTCAAAGCCGTCGATTTTCAGGCTAACCGTCTCTTCCGATTTCGAAGCCGGTGTGCCGTAATCTATTTCCTTGATCAGGGACATATCACTACTCCGCTGCTTCTGCCGGTTGGGTCTGTGACTGAGGTCGCGGTCCGAAATCCTCAGGGAAATGGTCGAGCGCGCTTGAAACCGGATAGGGCGTGAAGCCGCCCAGCGCGCAAAGCGAACCAAGCCGCATCGTGTTGCACAGGTCATCCAGCAGCGCTGTCTGCTCGCTCACACTGGCGCCTCTGGCAATCTTGTCGATCACCTCCGCGCCGCGCACCGCGCCGATGCGACAGGGCGTGCACTTGCCGCAGCTTTCCAGCGCGCAGAATTCAAAGGCGAAGCGCGCCTGTTTCATCATGTCGGCCGTGTCGTCGAAAACGACGATGCCGGCATGGCCGATCAGCCCGTTATTGGCGGTGAAGGCCTCGTAGTCGAAGGGGATGTCGAAGTGGCTCGTCGGGAAATAGGCGCCGAGCGGGCCGCCCACCTGCACGGCCTTGACCGGCCGTCCGCTCGCCGTGCCACCGCCGATATCGTAAATCAGCTCATTGAGCGTGATCCCGAAGGAGGTCTCGAAAAGCCCGCCATGCTTGATGTTCCCGGCAAGCTGGATCGGCATAGTGCCGCGCGACTTGCCGATGCCGAAATCACGGTAATAATCCGCGCCGCGATCCAGGATCAGCGGGATGGAGGCCAGCGACAGCACATTGTTGACCACGGTCGGACAGCCAAACAGCCCCTCAAGCGCCGGCACCGGCGGCTTGGCGCGCACGACGCCGCGCTTGCCTTCCAGGCTGTTGAGCATGGAGGTTTCCTCGCCACACACATAGGCCCCGGCGCCGACGCGCATTTCCATATCGAAAGCATGTCCGGAACCCAGCACCGACGGCCCCAGAATGCCCTCGCGCCGCGCGACTTCAATCGCCTTGCGCATGGTTGCAATCGCATGCGGATATTCCGAACGGGTGTAGATATAGCCTTTGGTCGCGCCCGTCGCGAGGCCCGCAATCGCCATGCCCTCGATCAGAACGAAGGGATCGCCTTCCATGATCATCCGGTCGGCAAAGGTGCCGCTGTCGCCCTCATCGGCATTGCAGACGACATATTTCTGTGCGCCTGCCGCCTTGCGCACTGTGTCCCATTTGATGCCGGTGGGAAAGCCGGCACCGCCGCGGCCGCGAAGGCCGCTGTCGGTAACCACCTGAACGATATCCGCACCCTGCATGGCGATCGCGTTTTCCAGCCCGCGCAGCCCCTTGTAGCGGCGGTAATCGGAGACAGACAGCGGATCGGTCACGCCGCAACGGGCAAAGGTCAGGCGCGTCTGCTTCTTCAGGAACGGCAGGTCACGCGTCTTGCCAAGGGATAGCGGATGCTCCGCGCCATCGAGAAAACCAGCATCGAACAGGCTTTCGACATCCGATGGCTTCACCGGGCCATAGGCAACGCGGCCATGGTCGGTGCGCACTTCGACCATCGGCTCCAGCCAGTGCAGACCGCGCGAGCCATTGCGCACAATCTCGGCATACAGCCCGCGTGCGGCAAGCGTTTCGGCAATGGCGGACGCAACCTTGTCGGCTCCGACGGCGAGGGCTGCGGCATCGCAAGGGATGAAAATGACAGGTTTCATTGTCCGGCCTCCGCTACGACATCCTTCAGCGTCGCTTCGTCAAGCCGGCCATAGATCGCATCATCCAGCATGGCCGCCGGCGCGCAGGAACAGAGACCAAGACAGTAGACCGGCTCAAGCGTCAGCCTGCCGTCCGCCGTGGTCTCGTGCCAGTCGAGGCCAAGGGCTAAGCGCAGACCATCGGCCAGCGCCTCCCCGCCCATGGACTGGCAGGCCTCGGCGCGACAGATCTTCAGGACATGATGACCGGCGGGTTCGCGGCGAAAATCGTGGTAAAAGCTCATGACGCCATGCACTTCGGCACGGCTGAGGTTCAGCTTGTCGGCGACAAGCCGCAATGCGGTTTCCGGCACATAGCCGAACTCTGCCTGTATGTCGTGCAAGATCGGCAGGAGCGGCGCTTCACGCTGCAGATGGTCTTCGACGATCGCGACTGTCCGTGCGGAAATCGCCTCCCGTTGCACATTCACATTCATCAAGCCGCTCCTCCCGCAGAACCTGACTTGAAAAATGTCATATCCACGGCGGGTTGATCAATGCCGCAGTTCCGTCAGTCAATGGCTTTTGCTTATAGATGACTTCAGGGTTCAGGTTTGTCTGTCTTGGACAGATGCCGCGCCAGCCGCAACACGGCCGAAATCAGGGGCGCATGCGGCTCGCGGTGGGTGGCAACAAGACCGACCCGGGCGCCTGCAACCGGGTCGACAATCGGTATGGTCTTCAGCGTGCCGATGGCAAACGTCGTTGCCAGACTTTCCGGCATGATGGTTGACCAGAGCCCGGTCTGCACATGGGCAAACAGCGTAACAATCGAATCCGATTCAAGCGTCGGCGCAACATCGGCGGACGCATCGGACAGTATCCCGTCAAGAATCCGCCGGTTCTGCATATCCTTGGTCAAAAGGCAGAGCGGAAGGCGGCTGACATCCTGCCAGGTGATCCGCTTGCTGGCCGCCTGTTCTGTATCCGCGCCTGTCACCAGGCAATAGGTTTCGCGGTAGAGCGGGATCTGTGTGACTTTTCCCACCGGCTCGTTGTCGAGATAGGTTATGCCGACGTCAACTTCGAGATTTTCAAGAAGCGACAGGATTTCGGATGAAGACCGCGACAACACCGACACGGTCACGCCGGGATTGCTCGCGACAAACGGCGCCGTCAGCGCGGGAACATAAGAAAGCGCGGTGGGTATGGCCGCCACTTTCAGGTGACCGCTGAGCCCATGACGCATGGTCTCGAGCTCCTGCTGCATGGTCCGAGCGTCGCCGACAAGCCGCCGTGCCCATTCCAGCACCCGCACGCCTTCAGGCGTCAGTCCCTGAAACCTGGAGCCGCGCAACACCAGAAGCACGCCCAGCTGCTCTTCAAGTTGCTTTATGGATGCCGAGAGCGCCGGCTGCGAAACGCCGCAGGCCTCCGCCGCATGACCGAAATGCTGCTCCCGCGCCAGCGTTATGAACATGTCCAGTTTTTCGATCATGACTATTTCACCCGAGAGCCGCTTTTTGCGGTTTCTACAGGACCTCAGCCGACTTGCGTGCATCTGGCCCCGAAGCGGCAATCACGCCCCAGCATGGGCTGATTGTTCGCCGGTTGGCCAGGTCTTCGCAAATGGCGCTCCCCGTTCACCGCCTCCCTGGCATATTGGCGATCAACGCGATGACGGGCAAGTCAGCCGTGCCGTCCATGGTCATGTTCCTGAGTCTGGGCGTCGGGTCGAGTGTGCCCGCCATCGTGATCAGAGCCGGGAAATTTCAACATGCGGTGAACCAAAAAACCGAGCGCGCTGCCCCTGGAAATCTCTGTTCCAGCGATGGTGAAAATCAGCACAAGAACGAACTTTCGATTGGTGGAAGTCTGCAACGCCGGAACATCGCGCGGTTGATCGCTCCCGCCCCCAATAATGCCGGCTCGTTTCCTGTCACACATTGCTTCACGTCTCTGAAGGTTCCGCTGGTTCGCGGAGGTCGGATATTCCCTGCCGAGGGTCAGGAGATGTCCGCGCCCCGTCTTCGAACATTCATTATCTGCGACCAAAAAAGCCCGGATTAACTCGTAGAGATATTCTTGTATATACATGTATACAAGTTGTATCTTTGTTATAAGAATCCGGCACTTCCGCGGCTTGCTCCGCGCCGCCGGTGATCCCGCCTGCAGGGGGACACCGAGCCGGAAAGGCAGCCCGACGGCGGGCATTTTCGACAGAAAAGAAAAGCCGGGTCTTGACAGCCGAAACGAGTTGCTCACTAATATCATAATAATAACTGTTATTCTTTTATAACGGAATAAACCGAAGGGAACTGCCTCATGATGAAACGAATGCTGCTTGCTGCAACCTGCATGATCCTGCCGCTCGCTCCGGCAGCGGCTCTGGCCGATGGCATCATTGATGTCGCTACGATCGGCGAACCGCCGACGCTTGACCCGATGGCATCGACAGCCGACGTTGTCGGCATGACCACCCAGCACATTTTCGAGACGCTCTTTACCTATGACGACCAGTGGAATGTCGTGCCGCTGCTCGCCGCGACTGCGCCGGAGATTTCGGAGGACGGCACGGTCTATGACATCACGCTGCGCGAAAACGTACCGTTCCATGATGGTACGACCATGGATTCCAGTGACGTTGTTGCAGCGATCGAGCGCTGGATGGACATTGCTTCGCGTGGCAAGCAAGCCGCGCCGTACATTCAGGAAGTCACGGCAACCGGTGATAATTCGGTCCGCATCGTCCTCAGCGAACCCTATGCGCCGCTGATGTCGCTGCTGGCCTTCAACAATTCGGCTGCTGTCATCATGCCGAAGGAGAACCTCGCTGAACCGCTGACGAAATTCATCGGAACCGGCCCCTATATGCTGAAGGAGCACCGCCCCGACCAGTATATCCAGCTTGTGCGTTTCGATGACTACGCTGCCCGTTCCGAGCCGGCCAATGGCTTTAGCGGCAAGCGCGAAGCGGTACTTGACGAGATCCGGTTTGTTCCGGTTTCCGATCCCAATACGCGCCTTGAAGGCATCGTCTCCGGCCAGTTCGACTTTGCCGAATCGCTGCCGACCGAGAATTTCAGCCGCATCGAAGACTCCGAACAGGCCGTTCCGGTCGTGCTCGATCCTTACGGCGCGCCGGTCTTCGTCATGAACACCAAAGAAGGCATGATGACCAACAAGGGCATCCGCCATGCTGTTCAGGAAGCGCTGAACCCGGAAGACATGCTGCTCGCCGCCTTTGGCGATCCGCGCTTTTTCGCCGTCAACGGCGCGCTCTATCCTGACAGCTATGTCTGGCATACCGAGGACGGTATCGAGCGCTATGGCGATGCCGATCCGATGGCGGCCAAGGAAATGCTCGAGGAAGCCGGTTATGATGGCAGCCCGCTGCGTATCCTGACCAGTCGCCAGTATGAGTTCCACTACAAGATGGCTCAGGTTGCCGCCGAATATCTGAAAATGGCGGGCTTCCCGGTCGAGCTGGAAGTCTATGACTGGGCAACGCTGACCCAGCGTCGTGCCGATCCGGCTCTGTGGGATATCTTCATCACCCATGGTCCGTTCCCGGCCGAGCCGGCGCTGAACGGCTGGATGTCGGACGACTATCCGGGCTGGTGGGCATCTGAGGCCAAGCATGCGGTAACCGATCCCTTCCTGGCGGAAGCCGATCCGGAAAAGCGCAAGGAACTCTTCGCCGAGGTGCAGAAGGCTTTTTATGAAGACGCGCCCGTCTTCAAGGTTGGCGATTTCAACTCGCTGAGCGCCGAAGCCGTGACGCTGGAAGACTTCCAGCCTTCGCCCTGGCCCTACTTCTGGAATGTCAGCACGGAAAACGGCAAGTAAGCCGTACTCCCTCGCGAAAATAACGGTGTTTCCGGCTTTCCTGCCGGGAACACCCTTTGCCGAATTTCAAGTTAACCGGAAACTGCAGCTACTGCGTCACCGGTCCCCCTTTCCGAAAGCTGACTGATGGCCCGAAACTTTCCGCCCGATTTTCTCTGGGGGGCTGCCGCCTCCGCCTATCAGACCGAAGGCGCGACCGAGACTGATGGTCGCGGGCCCAGCGTCTGGGACACTTACGCGAAAGTGCCGGGCAATATCGTGAACGGCGATACCGCCGATATTTCCTGCGACCACTATCACCGCTATCCCGAAGATGTTGCGCTGATGCGCGGGCTCGGCGTCAAGGCCTTCCGGCTGTCGACCGCCTGGCCGCGTATCTTCCCCGAAGGCAAGGGGCAGGTAAACCAGCTCGGCGTCGATTTCTACGACCGGCTGATCGACCTGATGCTGCATGAGGGCATCGAACCCTGGATCTGTCTGCACCACTGGGACATGCCGGTGCCGATCGAGGAGGCCGGCGGCTGGCGTTCGCGCGAGACCGCCAAGATCTTCGGTGACTATGCTGCCGAGGTCATCCGCCGTTTCGGCGACCGGGTGAAGCGTTTTGCGCCGATCAACGAGCCGAACGTCATTCCGTGGGTTGCCTATAATCTCGGTCGCCATGCGCCGGGCAAGCAGAATTACGACGCCTGCCTTCAGGCGATCCACAATCTCAATCTCGCCCACGGCAAGACGGTGTCCGCCGTGCGTGCCGAAGCGCCGGATGCCGAAATCGGCAATATCGTCTCGCTCGGACCCGTCCGCCCGCACTATGACGATGCCGCCCATGAAGAGGCGCGCGTTTTCGGTGACTGCATGTGGCGGCGCGTCATGGTCGACCCGCTGTGGCTCGGCACCTATCCCGATCCGATTGCCGAAAAGATCGAGCCGCTGATAAAGCCCGGCGACATGGAGGAGATCAGCCAGAAACTCGATTTCTTCGGGCTTAACCACTACAATCCGGTTTTCGTCGCGCCCAATCCGAATGCCACGCTGGGCTATTCCGAGGTCATGCCGCCGTCGGGCATGGGGCCGCTCACCGACGTCAACTGGCTCGTCGATCCGGACGCCTTCCTTGAGCAGATCCGCGACACCAGCAACCGCTACGGCAAGCCGGTCATCTATATTACGGAGAATGGCGCGTCCTATCCTGATATGCTGAGATCCGACCGTACGGTGATCGACAATGACCGCATCCGCTATTTCGACAGATATCTTGGCGCGCTGCTCGATGCGATCGATGAAGGCCATGATGTGCGCGGCTATTTCGCCTGGTCGCTGATGGATAATTTTGAATGGGGGCGCGGTTATTCCAAGCGTTTCGGGCTCGTCTATGTCGACTATCCGACGCTGCAGCGCATCCCCAAGGCCTCGTATCACTGGCTGAAAGGCGTGATCGAAGACAATGCCCTTTGAAGACCGTACCGTCCCGGCCCGGCCGGGCTGCCGAAACAGGAAAACGAATTCATGATCCGGTATATTCTCAAACGCCTGTTTGGAATGATCGTCGTGATGTTTCTGGTGGTGACCATCGTGTTCGTCATCGTGCGCGTCACGCCCGGCGATCCGGCCGCCGTGATGCTCGGGCCGGATGCGACGCCGCAGGATATCGCCGAACTGCGGTCGCGGCTCGGTCTCGACCAGTCGATCCTCCAGCAATATGTCATCTATATCGGGCAGATGCTGCAGGGTAATCTCGGGCGCTCGATCTTCCTCAATATCCCGGTGACCACGGCGCTGGCACAGCGCGCCGAGCCGACCTTCTTCCTGACGATGTTCTCGCTTCTGCTCGCGGCCGTCATCGCGCTGCCGGTCGGCATCTATGCCGCCTACCGGCGTGGCTCCTTTGTCGACCAGGCCTCAACCGTGGTGGCAATGACGGCGGCAAGCGTACCAAGCTTCTGGCTGGGCCTCATTCTCATTCAGGTGTTTGCGGTGCGTTTCGGCTTCTTTCCCGTCTCGGGCTATGGCGGACCCGGCGCCAGCTTCTGGGACCGGCTGCATCATCTGGTCCTGCCGGCGGTATCGCTCGGCGTGGTGTCCTCCGCGCTGATCCTGCGGTTTACCCGCGCGGCCATGCTCGATGTCTTCAATGATGACTATATCCGTACCGCCCGCGCCAAGGGACTTGCCGAAGGCCGCGTGGTGCTGAAGCACGCGCTGAAGAATGCGTTGATCCCGATCCTCACGGTTCTCGGGCTGACGGCGGCCGTGCTGGTTGCCGGGGCGGTGGTGACCGAGACGGTGTTTGCGCTTCCCGGCGTCGGCAGCCTTGTGGTCTCGGCCGTGCTCCGGCGCGACTATCCCGTCATCCAGGGCGCGCTGCTGGTCATCGCCGGGCTTTATGTTCTCATCAATTTTGCAATCGATATGCTTTACCTGCTCGTCGACCCGAGGGTGCGTTACTGATGGCCGATACTCAAACCGTCGCAAGCCCCGGCAGTGAACGGGCGAAATTCATCCGGCAGCTTCTGAAGCGCAAGAGCGTGGCATTCGGTCTGATCGTGCTGCTGATCTTTGTCGCCCTCGCCGCGCTCGCGCCCTGGATCACGCCGCATTCGGCCTACAAGCTGTCGATTGCCAACCGTCTGACGCCGCCCGGCGCCGAATACTGGTTCGGCACGGATGAGTTCGGCCGCGATGTCTTCGCCCGCACGCTCTTTGCCGGACGGCTCTCGCTTCTCGTCGGCGCGGCCGTCGTCGCGCTCTCCACCATCATCGGCGTGACGCTTGGTCTGATCGCGGGCTTCTTCAGACATCTCGACACGCCGATCGCCCGTCTCATCGATGCCATGATGGCGTTTCCCGATATTCTGCTGGCAATCGCGCTGGTCGCCGCGCTCGGCCCCTCGCTGATGACGGTGATTGTCGCGCTGTCGATCGTCTATGCACCGCGGCTTGCCCGCATCGTGCGTGCCTCGACCCTCGTTCTGCGCGAGCTCCCCTTCGTTGAAGCCGCCCGGTCGATGGGCATCTCCACCGGCCACATCATGACCCGGCATGTGCTGCGCAATCTGGTTTCGCCCATTCTGGTACAGGCGACCTTTCTGTTTGCCAATGCCATTCTCGCCGAAGCCGGCCTCTCCTTCCTCGGCCTCGGCGTCAGTCCGGAAGTGCCGACCTGGGGGACGATGATTGCCGCCGGGCGTCAGTATCTGGGGGCGGCCGACTGGATGACGCTGTTTCCGGGGCTGGCCATCATTCTGGCCGTTCTCTCTCTCCAGATCGTCGGCGACGGCCTGCGCGACATGCTGGATCCCCGCCTGAAAAAGGACCTATAAGAAAATGCCGCTTGAAAACACTGGTTCACCCATGCTGATCCGCAATGTCCGCCCGGTTTCTTTCGGGGCCGGTACACCGGAAGGCCTGATCGACATTGCCGTCGGCGCTGACGGAAAGATCGCTGCCACCGGACCTGGTCTGCCGGTCAGCGAAGGCATGGCGGTTATCGATGGCGCGGGCGCATGGATCTCGCCGGGCTGGACAGATCTTCACGTCCATATCTGGCATGGCGGCACGGATATCTCGATCAGGCCGTCGCAATGCGGCGTCGAGCGCGGCGTGACCACGCTGGTCGATGCCGGTTCCGCAGGCGAGGCCAATTTCCACGGCTTCCGTGAATACATCATCGAACCGTCGGTGGAACGCGTGAAGGCATTCCTCAATCTCGGTTCCATCGGGCTGGTTGCCTGCAACCGCGTACCCGAACTGCGTGACATCAAGGATGTCGACTTCGATCGCATCCTGCAGTGCTACGAGGAAAACCGCGAGCACATCATCGGCATCAAGGTGCGCGCCAGCCACGTCATCACCGGCTCATGGGGCATTACGCCGGTCAAGCTCGGCAAGAAGATCGCCAAGATCCTGAAAATCCCGATGATGGTCCATGTCGGCGAGCCGCCCGCGCTTTACGAGGACGTGCTCGAGGTTCTCGGCCCCGGCGACATCATCACCCATTGCTTCAACGGCAAGCTCGGCTCCTCGATCATGGAGGATGAAGACCTCTTCAACCTGGCCGAACGCTGCGCCGGCGAGGGCGTGCGCCTCGATATCGGCCATGGCGGCGCGTCCTTCTCCTTCAAGGTTGCAGAGGCGGCGATTGAACGCGGGCTGATGCCGTTTTCGATCTCGACCGATCTCCACGGCCATTCTCTGAACGGCGCGGTCTGGGATATGGCGACCACCATGTCGAAACTGCTGTCGGTCGGCATGCCGTTCGACAAGATTGTCGACGCCGTCACCCACGCGCCGGCCGCCGTGATCGGCCTGCCGATGGAGAACCTGCTGGCCCCCGGCGCACGCGCCGAGTTCACCATCTTCAACCTCATTGATGAAGAACTGGACGTGGTCGATTCCAACGGCGACCCGGCGCATATGACGCGCCTGTTCGACCCGGCCTATGCCGTTATCGGCACGAAGGCCGTCAAGGCGTCGCGTCACACGCCAGGCACATGGCGTGCCGGTTACAACGGACAGAATTATGCATTTCGCTGACCAAACGAGCGGCCAGCCACCACATTTTGAAAGTACAGGAGTTTTCGTGTCCCAGACATCCGCAATCAAGAAAGGCGAAGCGGCGAGCGTCGCTGAACGTCTTGCGACGCTCGGCATCGAGATCCCGCCAGCGCAGCCGCCGATCGCCAACTTCGCGGCCTACAAGCAGGAGGGCAATATCCTCTATCTGTCAGGGCAGGGGCCGAGCGAGAAGGATGGTTCGCAATATTACGGCAAGGTCGGCGGCGACGTGACCGTCGAAGAAGCCTACAAGCATGCAAGGCTGACGGGGCTCAATCTTCTGGCCGTGATGCAGGATGCGCTGGGTGACCTCGACCGCATCAAGCATGTGGTCAAGATCCTCGGCATGGTCAACGCAGCGCCTGATTTCACCCGGCATCCGGCCGTCATCAACGGTTGCTCGGATCTCTTCATCGAGGTGTTCGGCGAGGCCGGCATTCATGCACGCTCGGCGGTCGGCCTTGGTTCGCTCCCGAACAACATCACTGTTGAAATCGAAGCGATTGTCGCTCTGAAGGACTGAGACCTAGTGTTCGCGCCATCCCATCAACCGCTCGATACGTTCCGCCGAATCGCGGACATAGTCGCCGAAGGGCACGTCGCCCGCCGTCGCCTTCTGCTCGGGCAGCACGATGGAGATCGTCGCGGTGCACTCCCCCGCAGCATTGCAGATCGGCGAGGCGATGCAGGCAACGGAATAGTCGGACTCACCGACCTGAACCGAAAGCCTGTTGTCAAAGGCAATCGCCGCCGCGCTGGACAGTTCTTTCGGGTCGATGGTTGCCCGTCCCGTCGGCGAGGCGCGGGCGCCGCGCTTGAACAGCTCGATGCGGTCCTTTTCCGGCATGTGGCCGACCAGAAGCCGGCCGGACGCGGTCCAGTTCAGCGGAATGCGCGAACCGACGCGCGACATGACCTGGAAATGGCTGGGCCCGTCGGCCATGGCCATGACCAGCATGTGGTGGCCGTCGCGCCCGCAAAGCTGCACGGTTTCGCCCGCGCGGCGGCAAAGGTCATGCATTTCCTGTGTGGCCACCCGCATGAAATCGACGGAGCGCGCATAGGCGATGCCGTAATTGTAAAGACGGGGGCCGAGCCACAGAGTGCCGTCATGGGCGCGGGTCAGCACTTCCTTTTCAACCAGGTCCTCGGTGATCGTGTAGATGGTCGAAAGCGGAGCCTTGATCGCCTTGGCAATGGCGTAGCCGCCGGCCGGTTCTCCGGTTTCATACAGATGATCGATGATCTGAAGAACACGGTCTATGCCGCTGACACGGGTTCTTTTTGTCTTTTTTTCAGGGGCAGACGCCGTTTTCTCAACGGAGCCGGTGTCGTTCGTCTCGGTCATGATCGTTCCTCAGTTCGGGGCGATATTGCATTATTACGATACAGTTGTCGAGCAGCGCCGGGCGCTGTCGGCAAATCCACGGAGACTTTCAATGAGTGAAGATATCAGGCAATCGCTTGGTTTGCGCCCCGTCATCAACGTCTCGGGCACCATGACCAGTCTCGGTGCATCAATCGCGGTGCCCGAGGCCGTCGCGGCCGTGCCGAAGATCATGACCCAGTTCGTCGAGATGAATGACCTGCAGCGAAAGGCCGGCGAAGTCATCGCGCGATTGACCGGCGCGGAAACGGGTTTTGTTACGGCATCCTGCTCCTCCGGCATCAGCCTCGCCGTCGCCGGCGCCATTACCGGTCCTGATCTCCTGGCCGTCGAACGCCTGCCCGAAACGACGACGACCCGAAAAGAGGTTATCGTGCAGGTCGGCCACATCGTCAATTACGGAGCGCCCGTGGATCAGGCGATCCGTCTTGCCGGCGGCAAGGTGGTTCCGATCGGCCAGGCGACCTCGACCCATCGCTTCCATCTGGAAAACTCGATCACGGAGAACACGGCGGCGGCCGTCTATGTCGTCTCCCATCACGTGGTCGATTACGGCCTCCTGCACTTGAGCGAATTCGTCGAGATCTCCCATGCGCGCGGCGTACCGGTGATCGTCGATGCGGCGTCGGAATACGACCTCCGGGGCTTTCTCGCGACTGGTGCGGATGTGGTGCTCTATTCCGGCCACAAGTTCCTCGGCGGCCCGACCACGGGCATTGTCGCGGGCGCCAAGGAGATGGTTCGCAACGCCTATATCCAGAACTACGGCATTGGCCGTGGCATGAAGGTCGGCAAGGAAAGCATTTTCGGTGTCATGGCCGCGCTTGAAGCCTGGGAGGTTCGCGATCACGAGGGCATTCGCGCCCGCGAGAAAAGCTATCTCGACCTCTGGAAGGATACGCTTGACGGTCGGCCGGGCATCAATCCGGTCATCGATCCCGATCCGACCAAAAATCCGCTTGATCGCCTCAAGGTCATGATTGATCCCACCGAGGCACGGATCACCGCATGGGATCTGGCCGCAGCGCTTGCCGCCGGCGATCCGCCGATCATCGTGCGCGATCATGAGGCCGAGCATCAGTATTTCTATCTCGACCCGTGCAACCTGCATCCCGGTCAGGAACAAATCGTGGCACGCCGTCTCGGCGAGGAGCTGGACCGTGCCCAGCGCTCCAACGACATCATCGCCACGCCGATTGAAGACCTGAGCCGTCACCGGTTCGACAGCTTGCTCAAATGGCCTGACTGAGGACCGGAAGACGACGAAGGGGACTGCAAAATGACACATCAGCCAAACACGAATGTCAGCCAGATGACGCCGGTTCTGTCGGTACAGAACCTGACCACCTCCTTCTATGCGGAAGGCGACTGGCGCAGCGTTGTCCGCAATGTCTCCTTCGACGTGATGCCGGGGGAGACGCTCGCGATCGTCGGCGAAAGCGGCTCGGGCAAGAGCGTGACGTCGCTTTCGATCATGGGGCTTCTGCCGCGCGACATGTCGCGCGTCGAAGGCCGCATCCTTCTGGATGGCCGCGATTTGCTGCAGGCTTCCGACAGGGAGATGCGGGCCACCCGCGGGGCCGATGTCTCGATGATCTTCCAGGAGCCGATGACGAGCCTCAATCCGCTCTTCACCATAGGCGACCAGATATCCGAGGCGATCCGCTGCCACAGCGATGTGAGCAAAAAGGAAGCGCGCGCCGAAACGATCCGGCTTCTGGAAAAGGTGCGTATCCCGTCTGCCGCATCCCGTTTCGATGAATATCCGCACCGCTTTTCCGGCGGCATGCGCCAGCGGGTGATGATCGCCATGGCGCTCGCCGCCCGCCCGAAACTGCTGATCGCCGACGAGCCGACGACAGCGCTGGATGTCACCATTCAGGGCCAGATCCTCGATCTGATCAAGACCCTGCAGGAGGAGGAGGGCACCTCCGTCCTGTTCATCACCCATGATATGGGTGTGGTAGCGGAGATTGCCGACCGCACGGTGGTGATGTTCCGCGGCGAGCAGGTGGAAAGCGGAAAGACCAGCGATATCTTCGCCAACAGCCGCGAGCCCTATACCCGCGCCCTGCTGTCGGCCGTGCCGGTGCTCGGCTCGATGTCCGGCACGCAGCTGCCGGAGCGTTTTCCGATTACCGATGTTAAGACCGGCGACATCACGCCTGCCGCCGTGTCAAAGGACACGGTCGCGCGCGCCGAAAGGCCGGTTCTCGAAACGCGGAACCTGTCGGTGCGGTTCGACATCCATTCCGGCCTTTTCTCGCGCTTGAGCGGGCGTGTGCATGCGGCGGAGAATGTGTCGTTCAAGCTTCATGCCGGAGAGACCCTTTCGCTTGTCGGAGAATCCGGCTGCGGCAAATCCACGACCGGGCGCGCCATCATGCGTCTGCTTGAACCGGACAGCGGTGAGGTGCTGGTCGATGGCGAAGACGTGCTTGGTTATGACGGACGCTCGATGCGCAAGCTGCGCCAGTCGGTGCAGATGATCTTTCAGGACCCCTTCGCAAGCCTCAATCCGCGCATGACCGTCGGCGAGGCGGTTGCCGAGCCCTATCTCGAACACAGACTGGGCACACGGCAGGAAGCCCGCGACATGGTTTCCGACATTCTCGACAAGGTCGGCCTGACGCCGGATATGGCGAAACGCTATCCGCACGAGTTTTCCGGCGGCCAGCGCCAGCGCATCTGCATCGCCCGCGCGCTTGCGCTCAATCCGAAGGTGATCATTGCCGATGAAAGCGTGTCGGCCCTCGATGTCTCGATCAAGGCGCAGGTGATCAACCTGATGCTCGACCTGCAGGAGAGCATGAATATCGCTTTCCTGTTCATCTCCCACGACATGGCCGTGGTCGAACGCGTCAGCCATCAGGTGGCGGTGATGTATCTCGGCGAAATCGTCGAGATCGGCCCGCGCGATGCCGTCTTCTCCAATCCGCAGCATCCCTACACGCGCAAGTTGATGCAGGCCGTGCCGATCCCCGATCCCGCCCGTCTCGGCATGAAGCGCGGCGGACAGGTCGATGATCTGAAAAGCCCGATCCGTCCGCTTGACTATGCAGCGAAAAAGCAGAACTACAGCGAAGTCTCGCCCGGCCATTTCTGCCTCAATTGACGTCTCGGCAGCTACATATGATCGGAAGGGTCCCGCAGAACGCCACGCGGTCAATCGCGGAAGAGGTAGACCGGGCTGGTCCAGGCGCAGGTGCCGTCCTCGAGTTCGACGCGGAGATACCAGGCATTGTCGCCTTCGGGGCGGATGTCGAGTTCGCGCGTGAAGGCAATCTCCGCGGCAATACCGGCATCGGGCAGCCGCGTTACGGAGAGAAAACGCGGCAGTTCGCCGGATTTGTCGAAGATGACGCCGTCATAACCGATTTCCGAGATGGGAATCTCGGCGCTGACCAGCGGCGTCTCGATTGCAAGCGCGCCGTCCGTCTCGTTTTCCAACACCAGGTCGACGCCGCCGAAATTGCCGGTTGTCTGGGCTTTCCATCTGACATCGCGCGGTCCGGTCAGTTCAACCGTCTTGTCGTGGTTGAAGAAATTGAGCGGTGATGCCGAGACGATGCTGTTCGATGAAAGCATGGCCTTGCCGTCCCAGACGACCTGGCGGAAACGGCCGCGATATTCCGCGCCTTCCCAGCGTATGCGGATGCGCTTGCCAAGGTCTTCCTGCCGGTAGTTGCGGATCGTCTCCACATGGTCGAGGCCGTTGAAGAGGTCGACCCGGAGAACGGGCGCGCGCGCGGCTATGCTGACGGAAAGCCTCGCGCCGCCCTCGGGCAGGTGAATGATGTCGCCCATCATCGCGGTTCTGGCGGCGATGCCCTCAGTTGGTCCAAGCTTCGGGTCGTCGTGATAAAGCGTCGCGGGCCGGTCAAAACCTATGGCAAGGTCGATCGCCATGCGGCCGCTATGACCGCCGCTCGTGCCGTAGTGATGGCGTTTGCGCATGGCATCAAGCAGCGCCTCACGGCTCAGTTCCGGTGTCAGGAAACAGGTCAGCCCGCCGATCGCGCCGAATTTGCCCGCGCCCGGATAGCTTGCGCCCGGTCGCCCCTTGTGGCCGTCGGAATTGGCGACAACGCCGACACGGTAACCGAGCCTGAGCGCATCCTGCAGCAGCCACTCGAACGTGCCCCATGAGGAATGAACCTCCACGGATTTCTCGAACCTTCCGTCATGGGCCAGCGCAATGTCGGCGTAGCGTCCCCCGCAATGGGCGTAGCAGACGACATCGAATTCGCCGTTTCTCGCGAGCGATTCGAAAAGCGCGCCGGCGGTCACGCAGTCGGTATCCGCGCCGCCTTCGATCAGGGCCTTGGACGATCGTCGGATGATGCGGCCTTCCTCCGGAAAGAAGACGTTGCGGTCGCCGCCAAGCGCGGTGTTGCCCGACCATTCATAGCCGGGCATCGCAACGAACTCGCCGGGGGCGTCAAAGCGGGCGGTGATGGCGTTCAGTTCCTCCCAGAAGGCGTCGGTGATCTGGAAGTCATTGCCCTGATGGCCGCAGGCATCGACAAAGGCGCGGTCGCGGGCGAAGGCAAAATACTCCTCCGCCGAGCCGGTGCCGATGGTCTCTCCAGACTGGCCGTGCATGTCGCCCCAGAAATGCATCAGCGGCCGGTCCTCGATGATCAGCGGATTGGACCGGGCCACGACATTGCCCCTCTCGTCCTTCAGCGTGATCGCGACCTTGCCGGGTTCGGGAGAGACGAGGTCTCCGATCTCAAAGGCATAGGGGCCCTCGCCCAACGTCAGGGTTTGCGGCAGACCCTCGATCCTGCCCTCGGCTTCCACGGTGAAGACCGCGTTGCAGCGGTTTGAGGGATTGTCCCACTTGTCCTCGCCTCTGACCTTCAGAGTGAAACGTTCGCCGGGGCGCTTGAGCGTCGGCAGAACGGCGGCGAAGCGCTCCGGGGCTCCCGGCACGATCGAGATCGAAGGCTGGACCGGAAGCGTCTGGAAGTTGAAGGTGGCGATCGGGTCGACCAGAACGCGGAATTCGAAATTCTTCTCGCAGAAGGTCTGAAGTCGCATGCCGGGGCCGCCGTGGTCGGTGACGCCGAAGCGGATGGTGATGTGGTCGCCCTCCTGCAGGTAACCTTTCACCACTTTGATCCAGATGGTCCGGTCCCATGGGCGGACATTGCCCTTGGGATCGAAGCGGACCTGCAGCACGGCGCCATTCGAGGCCTCCACCGTGCAGTAATTGGCGGCCTTTGGATCATCGAATTGCGGGCTGCTCTGGTCGGAGGCAAAGCGGAAGCAGACCCTGAGACTGCCTGAATCGTCAATACCGAACGTGCCCGCCGTATAGGTGAGCGTGAAGGATGCGTATGATCCCGCCTCGAAGGCGCCGGAGGGGTCGATGACGGCATGGCCGAGATGTTCGGTCCCGATCGGCGCGCGGATGACGCCGCTGTTGATCGCGGCCCATGGTTTTTCGGTCTTGGCGGGTTCAGTCATGTTTCAAAGGGTCCGGAAATTCAGGAGAAGACGCTGACAAGAAAGGTCGAGAGCGGCGGAAAGAAGGTGATGATGAGGAGATCGATGAGCAGCACCAGGATATAGGGCCAGATGGCCGCAACGATGCGTTCCATGGAGACCTTGGTGATGGCGGAGGCGATGAACAGGTCGACGCCGAGCGGCGGCGTGACCGTGCCGATCGACAGGTTCACCGAGATGATGATGCCGAAGAGCACCGGGTCGATGCCGAAGCTCATGGCCGCCGGATAAAGGATCGACGTGAAGATGACGATCGCGGCCGCCGCGTTCATCAGGCAGCCGACGAAGAGCAGGAAGACATTGACCAGCAACAGGTAGACGATCTGCGAGCCCGCGATTTCGGAGAGCCAGAGCGAGATGCTCTGCGGGATCTGGTTGATGGTGATCGTCCAGGCGAAGATGCCGGCAGCGTTCATGATGAACATGACGACGGCGGAGGACAAGACCGCGCGGCGGAAGGCGGTGTAGAGCGCGGCAAGCGTCAGCTCGCGGTAGATCAGACCGACGACGAGGCCATAGAGCACGGCGACGATCGCCGCCTCGGTCGGGGTGAAAACGCCGCCGTAAATGCCCGACAGGATGATCACCGGCATCATCAGCGGCAGGAAGGCGGAGCGGAATTGCCGGGCGATCTCGCCGACGCCCTCATAGGGCTGCAGTGCGATGTTCTCCTTGACCGCCAGGAAGCGGTTGAGGATGAGCAGGCTGATACAGATCACGATACCCGGCATCAGCCCCGCCAGGAACAGGTCGGAAATGGAAACGCCGGTGACCACGCCGTAGAGAATGAGCAGGATGCTCGGCGGGATGATCATGCCGGTGACGCCGGCTGCCGCGATCGTTGCCGCGGTGAAGGACGGGCGATAGCCCTTTTCCGCCATCGGCTGGTTCAGCACGCCGCCGATGGCGGCGACCGTTGCCGCGTTCGAGCCGGAAAGCGCTGCAAAGAAGCTGGAGCCGAGAATGGCTACCGCGCCAAGCCCGCCGGTCAGGTGACCGACCAACGCGTTGGCGAAGGCGACAAGGCGGCGTGACATGCCGCCGATGGACATGATCTCGCCGGCGAGAATGAAGAAGGGAATGGCGAGAAGCGGGAAGGAATTGTTGGTCGACAGCATGCGCTGCACCACCATTTCCAGGCTGATATCGCTCATCAACAGGGCGACGACGCTCGAGAGCCCGAGCGCCACGGCGATCGGTGCGCGCAGCAGCATCAGTACGAGCAGGCAGATGAAGATCGCTGCGGTAACCATCAGCGGCTATCCTTGCAAACGGAAAAACGAAAAGGCATCAGGCGCTCTGGGCGGTCAGTTCGTCGGCGGGCGCACGCGTCTGGCGGACGAACAGTTCGACCGCATAGACCGCCAGGAAGGCCATGCCGACGGGGATCGCGGCATAGACCCAGGCCATGGATATCTCGAGCGCCGGGGAAATCTGCGGCCTCACCCTGAGCATCAGATGCAGGCCATACCAGAAGACCAGCACGAAGAAGACGAGGCTGCAGCCCGTTGAAAACAACAGGCTGCCCCTCTTCAGGCGCACGGGGAACCGCTCGACGACGACGCCGATGGCGGCATGCATGTTGCGCCTGAAGGCAACCGCCGAACCAAGCGCGATCATCCAGACGAACAGATAGCGGATCAGTTCGTCCGGAAAGGCGAGCGAGCTTTCGATGATGAAGCGGAAGACCACCGTCGCGATGCCGAGCACGAACATCGCGATGAAGGCAACGACGCAGAGCACCGTCAGGAGACGTTCCGACAGATCCAGCGACTTCACAAGATTGGGCATGACCGCCTCCTGACCGCGATGCGGCGGCTTACTGGGTGGAAACGACGGCATCGATGCGTTCCTGGCCAATCTTCGGGCCGTATTCGGCCCAGACCGGCTCCATCGCCTCCTGGAAGGCCGATGCCTGTTCGGGCGTCAACACGGTCACCGTCATGCCGTCGGCTTCCATTTCGTCGAGATACTGCTGTTCGACCTTCTGCAACTCGGCGCGTTCCCATGTTTGCGTTTCAAGAGCGGTCTCGGCAAACAGCGCCTGCAGATCTTCCGGCAGGACTTCCCACATCTTGTCGTCGGCCAGGAACATGATGCCGGCCCACTGGTGGTTGGAGAGCGTGATATAGTCCTGCACCTTGTCGAAGCCGAAGGCCTTGACGTTGCCGACCGGGTTGTCCTGGCCTTCGACCGTGCCCTGCTGCAGACCGGTGAAGACTTCAGACAGCGGCATCGGCGTCGGGTTTGCGCCGAGCGCCTTGAAGGTGGCAACGTTCAGCGGATTGTTGACGACGCGGAATTTGACGCCCTGCATGTCTTCCGGCGCTTCGATCTTCTTGTCGGATGTGGTGATGGTGCGGAAGCCGCTTTCAAACATGCCGAGCGTGCGGATTCCGGTTTCCGCCAGAAGACCGGCATAGAGTTCTTCGCCGACGGGGCCGTCGGAGACGGCATAGGCATGTTCGCTGTCGCGAAACAGGAAGGGCAGGTAGAAGATGTCGAGCGGCGGATAGAAGCTCGCCACATTGGTGGTCGGCACCAGTGCGAAATCGACGACGCCGATCTGCATGCTTTCGACAAGCTCGCGCGAGGAGCCGATCGTGGAGTTGGGATAGACCTCGATATCGACATTGCCGCCGGTCTTTTCGCCGATTATATCGGCAAACATCTGGGCGCCCTGGGCGAGCGGATGGCTCTCATTGTAGGGATGACCGAATTTGAGCGTCATCTCGGGGTAGTCCTGCGCGAGCGCGGAGGAGGAGAGGGCGGCGATGGCGAGGCTGGCGCCGAAGGCCGCTGCCTTCGCCGTACGGGTCAGTCCGGTCGCAAGATGCGACAATTCCATGCTGAATGCGTTCATTGCTGTTCTCCTGGTTATATGGGTCGTTGATGCGGATCTTTGCCCGCTTGTGTCGCCGCCGTCTTTTGACGGTCAGGCGGAACTCTTGTTGCTGTTGGCGTTCTTGGGCGAGAACGAACCGATTTCGATGACACGGTCGCTCGGCGGCACGAAAATGCGCTGCCAGGTGATCGGGGCGTCGCGGTAGCTCATGCCGCATATGGTCCAGACAAGCCCGTACTGGCCGGCTGGCACCGAAAGTCTGCGGGCAACGCGTGGCGGAAAGGGTTGGCACGACATGGTCTGGCGGGTGTTGAGTGTTGGCGCGTTGAACCGCTCGGCCAGAAGGTCGCGGAAGGAGACGCCGTTCAGCGTCTTCTCGCTCATGCGCGCAATATCGGCGAAGCGTTCGGCCGGCAGGTAGATCTCGCTGTAGACCTCGAATTCGTCGTTGACGGACACAATCCGGCTGATGTGCAGGAAATTGGGATCGCCCTCATCGAGAAAATGGCTCCAGGGGCCGGTCTCCGTGGTTTCCTCAACGCTGATGATCTTGAAATAGACCGGCAGCAGCTTTTCGCTGCCTTCGGCGTGGAAGCGGAAATGCTGGAGCTGTTCCTCAAGCGCGCGGGCGCCGGAAACGAAGGTGCCGCGCCCGTGATGGCGTTCGACAACGCCCATCTGCACCAGCGAGCGCAGCGCCCGCTGCACGGTGCCGAGACTGGCATTCATCTCGCTGGCAAGCTGATCCTCGGATGGGAGTTGATCGCCGGGAAGCCAGCGGCCGTTTTCCACATCGGTCAGGATCTGTTCCGAGATCCGGCGATGGAGCGCCATATTGGAGCGGGATGGCATACCAGAGGGCATGAGGATGTCCTTCGTAGGTTTTTCTGCCTAAATTAACGCACATGTTTAAAATATTGGCAAGTCCTATATAGGACATCGTGGAAATGAGCAGCCCGCCTGGTGAAGCACGCGCTTTCGCAGGAAAAGTCGGGGGCAGGCGCAAGGCTGCATTCGGCACGGGATTACATGGCGGCCAAACGCCGTTCTGCGTTGAAGAAAACGGATTTCGGCGCGGACGGCGCGCGCTCCGTCTGCCTATCCGTTCCGCTCTTTCGGCAGGAAAATCCGCCGCAGGAGGACGGCAAGCGACAGCACCATCACCACCCGGACCAGATGGAAGGCGACGACGAGCACGGTATCCGCGCCGATCTGGCCGGAGACCAGCGACATCTCGGCAATGCCGCCCGGCGCCAGCGCCAGGATGAGCGAGATCGTGTCGATGTTAAAGGCGCGACCGATGACGAAGGCGAGAGCCGTGGAGAACGCCACGAGCGTGGCGGTGCCGGCGAGGTTGGCCGGCAGGAAGCGATAGCCGTCGCGGAAGACGGCGCGGGTGCAGCGCGCGCCGAGCGAGATGCCGATGAAGGTCTGCGCCAGTTCCAGTCCTTCCACCGGCACGGCCGTATGCCACTCGAACAGCGCCGCCACCGCGCCGGCGATGATGCCGGAAAGCAGCCAGGCATTGGGCACGCGCTTTCCGCTCAAGAGCCGCGCCAGAACGATAGCCGCGATGCACAGAACGATCAGCGGAAGGATCACGACCTCCGCGTGGGGGACGGGTATTTCCGGCTGCACCGCTCCGTCGCGCCCGAAGGCGAAGACGATTTGCGGAATGGTGAGCGTGACGAACAGGATGCGCAGGAACTGGCCGATCGAGACCAGGCCGGGCACGCCGCCATAGCGCTCGGAGAGCACGGCCATTTCGGCGATACCGCCGGGCAGGCTCATGAAAAAGGCAGTGTCCGGGTCAAGCCGGGTGAGGCGGCTGATGGCAAGCGATATGAGGCAGGCCGCCAGGATGAGGGCGAAGGCCGAGGCCAGCATGACCGGGAAGAGGCCGGCCAGACGCTCGGCGACCTCCGGTGTCAAACGAAGGCCGGCGCCAATGCCGATCAGCCCCTGCGCCGCCTGCCGGCTGTTGGGCACCACGGCGACGGGCAGGTTGAAGAGCGAGAGGGCCGCCGTCGCGAACATCGCGCCGATCAGAAAGCCGAGCGGAATGCCGGCGGCATTTGCGACGCCGCCGCCGATCGCAGCGGCAATCGCGGTTGCGGCCATGCGCCCCGCACCGAAGATCATCCGGTCCCGCGTCATAGGGCAGGCGGCGTCATCGGCAGACCGCGCGCGTCTTCAAATGCGCGGGTGACGGCAATCAGCTTCGGCTCTTCGAAAGCGCGGCCCGCAAGCTGGACGCCGATCGGCAGGCCATCATCGGAAAGTCCCGCCATGACGCTCAAGGCCGGATGGCCGGTGACGCTGAACGGCGTTCGCGCCTGTCGCGTATAGGTGCGGGCCGTCTCCGCCGGATCGTCCAGCCGTGCTGCGGCCTCCATCGAGCTCGCCGAAATCAGGATGTCATAGCGCGAGAAAGCATCGTTGACGGCCTCGACGAGGCGTTTGCGCTGCTTCTGTGCCCGCACATAATCTTCCGCCGTCAGGAAAGCGCCGGCGAGCAATGCCCGGCGTGTCAGGCGGCCATAGTCCTCGTGGCGGGTGCGCAGGTGGTCGGCGTGGACAGCAAACCCCTCAGCCGAGAGAAGAATGCGGTTGACCGCGAAGAAGGAGGAAAGCGGCGGCAGGCGGACCGCCTCGACCTCTGCGCCAAGCGCGGCAAGGGTTGCGGCGGCGCCGTCGATCAGCCTCCCCGTATCGTCGGGCGCGACAAGATCCTCAGTGTGAAACTGACGGATATAGCCGATTTTCAGGCCCTTGAGAGAGGAGGTGTCGCCCTCCGCGCAGGTCTTCCACGGCATGGGCGTGGTTGACGGTTCTTTTGTGTCCACGCCGACAATGGCATCGATCAGCAGCGCGGCGTCGGCGCTGGTGCGGGCAAGCGCGCCGATGCTATCGAGCGTCTGGGCGAGCGGAAACACGCCGCGCCGTGACACCGCGCCATAGGTGGGCTTGAAGCCGACAATGCCACAGGCGCTTGCCGGGTGGCGCACGGAGCCGCCCGTATCCGTTCCCAAGGCCAGCGGAAACAGGCCGGCGGCCACGCCCGCACCGGAGCCGGACGAGGAGCCGCCGGGGTGATGATCCGGGTTCCACGGATTGCGCGCCGGGGGAACCGGAAGGTCGAAGCTCGGCCGCCCGCAGGCGAATTCATGCGTATTGGTCTTGCCGAAAATGATGGCGCCGGCCCGTCGCAGAAGGGCAACAACATGGGAATCGTCCGCCGCAATCGCGTTCTGTCGCGTGTGCGAGGCGCAGGTGGTGGGAACGCCTTCCACATCGATAATGTCCTTGATGGCGACGGGGATGCCGTGAAGCGGTCCACGCGTCCTTCCGGCATCAAGCTCCGCCGTCAGGGCCTCGGCCTGTCTTGCGGCGGTTTCTGCATCGAAATGGATGAAGGCGTTGAGATGTGGGTCCAGCCTTTCTATGCGCCGGGTAAGGTCGGAGACATATTCGCAAGGCGAAAGCCTGCGGTCGCGATAAAGCGCGCCGATTTCTTCTGCAGAGGCGAATTCAGGTGCGGTCATCAGGCCTCCCGATGGTCATCGGCGGCCATGGCTCATCGGCTGGCGTGTCCTTTTCGACAAGCGCGGAGCGAAAGGCGCGGGCGCTCGCCGCTGCGCTTTGAATATCTTCCTCATCCATCGCCAGAATGCGGGTGAGGCCGGCGGCCTCGGCGATCGCCCGCACAGTGTCCTTCTCATCCATGAGCTTCATGCCGTCTTCTGTTTTGCCGTATCGCTGCAGAGCGCCTCGAACCAGCTTGCCACCTCTCCCGGCTGGGCGAAAGTCACATCGGGGTGGGCCATCAGCGCCTCGGCCATCTCGACGAGCTCGGTGATCCGGTGGGGAACGCCCATGAGATGCGGATGAAGCGCGATCGTCATGATGACCGTGCCGCTGGCTTCTTCGCGCTCGAAGGCATAGAGCGTACGCTTGACGCGGTTCAGAAATTCGCCGGTGCGGTGTTTTTCCACGGCGTAGACGGTGCTGTCGTTCAGCTCCAGCGTATAGGGCACGGAAAGAAGCGGGCCATTCTTCGTCTCCATCCGGCAGGGGCGGTCATCCAGCACCCAGTCGAGCAGATATTCGATGCCGAGGCCTTTCAGAATATCCGGCGTCTTCTCGCTTTCGCCAAGGCCCGGTCCGAGCCAGCCGCGCGTCTTGACGCCGGTATAGGCCTTCAGCCGCTCAAGGCTTCTTTCGATGATCTCCGCCTCGTTCGGTTCCGTATGGACGGCCTGCTGGTAAAGCCCGTGGCCGATGAACTCCCAGCCGAGCGCGACGGATTGCTCCGCGCATTCGGGATAGACATCGATGACATTGGCGTTGAGGCTGGCGGAGGCAGGCAGGCCGGTCGAGCGGAAGAGATCGAAGAAGCGCTTCATGCCGACGCGCATGCCATATTCGGCCCAGGCAAAATTGGGAATGTCGGGAATGGCGGCGCGGCCCTGCGGCGGCGTGGAAATGCCGCGCGGCATCGCATGGTCGAAGCGCCAGTGCTCCATATTGACGACGAACTGCACAACGATGCGCCGGTCGTTGAAAGCGGGCAGGGCATCATGGTCATCGGCCAATCGATATGGAATGCGCGGATTGGAGGCGATCATGAGCTCTTCCCTTCTGGCAAAAGGCCTGCGAGCCAGCCGTTTCGCCATCGTGCGAAACGATGCCGCGCGAAGCGGTCCGTCTGGCGCAAAACTTGCATAGTGTTCATTCAGCGACGGGCGCCGGATCATCCGACCGGTCCGTCGGCGACGAACTTATTATGGGCAAACGGGATTGTGAGCCGATCTCACCGGTCTAACAGCTATGCCCGAAGGAGCAATCACGCATCATGGAAATGAAGCAGCTTGAATATTTCTGCGCCGTTGCGCGGGCGGGCAGTTTTTCCAGGGCGTCGTCGGAGCTGATGGTCGTGCAGCCGGCGCTCAGCCGACAGGTCGGCCGGCTTGAAAGCGAATTGTCGACCAAGCTTTTCTACCGCAACGGACGCGGCGTGGCGCTGACGGATGCCGGCAAGCGCTTTCTCGCCGTGGCCGACAGCGTGCTCGGCGATCTGGAAAGCATTCGCGCCGAACTGGCCGAGGATCGCGATGCGCCGTCGGGAACGGTGACGGTCGGCATGCCGCCGTCGGTCAGCGCCATGATCGCGACCTCGCTGCTATTGAGCATTCGCCGGCAGTTTCCCGACATCAAGCTGCACATCATCGACGGGCTTTCCGGCCATATCTGCGAATGGATGGCCGCGGGCAAGATCGATATCGGCATCGTCCACGAATCGCGCCAGTCCTCCGGGCTTCTGCTCGAGCCGCTGATGTCCGAGCCGCTCTATCTGGTCGGGCGACCGTCCGCGACGGATATCCTGCCGGATCCGCAAGGCGTTATCGGAACCGTGTCCTTCGATACCGTTGCCAACCTGCCGCTGATCCTGCAGGGCGACAGCCATGGTCTCCGGCGGCTGATTGACCGCACCGCGCGGGAGATGAACGTCACGCTTGATATCGAGATCGAGATCGACGCGATCGCCGCCATCACCAAGCTCGTCCAGGTCGAGCCGTTCTTCAGCATCCTGCCGATCGGCTGCGTCAACCGTCAGCTTGCCGATGGCGAGTTCTCGGCCTGGCGCATCACCAGTCCGGAACTCCTCAATGTCATGCTGATGGCAAGCGTCCCCAACAAGCCGTTCACCTCCGCCATGCGCGAGGTTCGCCGCGCCATACAGCTGCAGATTGCTGCCGCTTCTGCGGTCGATGAGCCGGCGGAAAGCGAGACCGTCTGAGGACAAGCGGTGGCGTCGTCCCTCTCCCGTCGATCATGCCCGGACAGCCGATCATGCATTGCGGCATAGCTGCTAGAGCGCGTGCGTCATGGACGGCATCGCCCGTGTCAATGTTTAGTCTTCACGGCGCTTTTGCTCATGCGCTTCCGCAGAAACCTGCAGGGAGCGGTTGCTCGATAGCCTGCCGTCGCGAGGCTTCCGCCCTTTCTCGTGCTGCAGGGGCCAGGGCGCCGGACAAGAACAAACAACTCCAGAGGTGATTGATGAGAAATCTGTCGAATGCATTCGCGATAGCCGCCGTTTCGGCAGGCCTGATCGCGACCCCTGCCATCACGGCGCATGCCGAAGAGCCGGCGCCGCTTGAGACCGAAACCACGCTGACCGTCGGCTATCAGAAGGTCGGCCATCTGGCGCCGCTGCAGCTCGTCCAGGAGATGCTGGATCCGCTCAATGTCGAGATCGAGATGGTCGAATTCTCGCGCTATGCCGATACGCGCACCGCGCTTCTCGCCGGCTCGCTCGATATTGCAACCGTCGGCCCGGCGGACCTTCCGATCGCGCTCGCTCAGGGCTCGGATGCGGTCTACGGCATCATGGGCGTCGGCTCCTCTGCCAAATATCCCGTCGTGCGCAACGGCGTTGAAATGGAAAGCTGGGACGACCTTGCCGGCAAGAAGGTCGGCATCGCGCCCGGCTCCGCCGTCTGGTTCCAGTTCGCCGCGACGCTGATCGAGAACGATATTCCCTATGACAGCTTCGAGGCCGTGAACATTCAGGGCGGCGGCGCCGCCTTCGACCAGGCGCTGCAACGCGGCGATGTGGATGCGATCATCACCTGGGAGCCCTTCGAATCCATCCCGGTTCTGGAAGGCTATGGCCATTTCGCCACCAATCTCGACTATTCGACGTCTCAGTCCGTCGGCGCCGAGCTCGGCATGATGGTCGCCTCCAAGGACGCGCTGGAGGAAAAGCGCGATGCCGTCGTGCGGTTCGTCTGGGCCTATCTTGCGGCGCAGCAGGCGCTTGCCGATGATCCGGAGGCCTTTGCCGAGGCCTATGCGGCCCATACCGGCCTTGACCTCGAGCTTTCCAAACAGGCCTCCAAGGCGATCACCCTCGGTTCCGTCGTCACGCCCGAGCAGGCCGCCGCCCAGGCCAAGGCCTTCGCCGAACTCGGCGTCATCCAGGAAGATGTCTCCGGCGACATTCCCGATCACTGGGACGAGACCATCGTCGAGGAAGCAAAGTCCTATTGACCTTTCGACCCAAGCAACCGGCAGGCGCTCTGGCTGCGCCTGCCGAACGCCAATTGAAATGCGGCTGAAGCCTGCCGCTGGAAAAGAACAGAATGGAACAGACAAGCGCAGCGCTCGGCACGACCGGCTCGATGACCGCAAGACGGGCGAGCGGAGCCTGGAAAGCCGTTCGCGGTTTCAATATCCGGCGTACATTGATCGCGTTGATCCTGCCGATTGCCGTTCTGGTCATCTGGCAGGTGAGCGGCACGAATGGCTCGCTTTTCGGCGGCGTTCTGCCGACGCCGGATCGCGTCTGGAAAGGCTGGCAGACCTGGGCTTTCGGCGCCTCCGGCATGGGGCTCAATCCCTATAGCGGTACCTGGTGGGACAGTCTGAGCTTTTCGACCATCCGCGTCGCCCAGGGTTTCGCGCTCGCAATCGTCGTCGCCATCCCGACCGGCATCTTCATCGGCTGGAGCCGGCTTGCAGCCGAAGCCGTCGACCCGACCATCCAGCTTCTGCGCCCGGTCCCGATCACCGCCTGGCTGCCGTTTTCGATCGCCGTCTTCGGCATTTCCAGCTTCGGTGCCATTTTCCTGATCGCGCTCGGCGCGTTCTATCCGATCGTCATCAACACCACACAGGGCGCGCGCAATGTCGAGAAGAACCTGGTGCGGGCCGCCCGCATGCTGGGCGCCAACCGTCGCGACGTGCTGCTGAAGGTGGTCGTGCCCTCTGCCCTGCCGTCGATCTTCACCGGGCTGCGCATCGGCCTCGGCATCGGCTGGACGGCGGTGATCGTCGCCGAGATGGTCGCCGTCAAATCCGGCCTCGGCTATGTGCTGTGGGATGCCTATTATGTCGGCCGCATGGATGTGGTGATCGCCGACATGGCGACGATCGGCCTGATGGGCCTTTTGAGCGACCGGATCATTCTCATCATCGAGCATCGCCTTCTTGCCTGGCAGGCTGCCGGCGGGACGCGGTGAAGGACAAGATCATGGCCAATATCGAAATTACCAACGTCGCCAAGACCTATCCCGGAAACCCACCGGTGCGCGCGCTCGACAATGTCGACCTTTCGATCCGCGAGGGAGAGTTCGTCGCTTTGCTCGGCCCCTCCGGCTGCGGCAAGTCGACGCTGTTGAATATCCTCGCAGGCTTCGAGGCGAATACGGAAGGCGAGGTTCGTTTCGACGGCGGACCGATCACCAAGCCCGCGCCCGAGCGCGCCGTCGTCTTTCAGGAGGCGGCCCTTTTCCCCTGGCTCACGGTGTTCGACAACGTCAATTTCGGCCGAAGGCTGCAGGGCTCGACCCGCATGAACTACGAGCCCGAGGTCAATGCCATGCTGGACATGGTCGGGCTGACGGATTTCAAGCATGCCTATCCCTCGCAGCTCTCCGGCGGCATGCGCCAGCGCGTCGGCATCGCTCGCGCACTGGTGATGCAGCCGCGCGCGTTGTTGATGGACGAGCCGTTTGGCGCGCTCGATGCCCAGACGCGGCTGACCATGCAGGAGCTTCTGCTGTCGATCTGGCAAAAGCACAAGACGACGGTGGTGTTCGTCACCCATGACATCGACGAGGCGGTGCTTCTGGCGGATCGCATCTGCGTCATGTCGGCGCGTCCGGCGCATATCGCTCGCGAGATCGACATCGAGCTTGCCCGCCCGCGCAGCATTGATGACCTGACCTCGCCGGAATTCGTCGCCTACAAGGCGGAGATCATGCACGAGATGCGCCATGCCCATGCCAAGGCTGCGGCCGTCCCCAAAGCGGCGGCCGTCTGAATGGATCTCGAACTCCAAGGCAAGACCGTCCTGATCACCGGCGGCTCGAAAGGCATCGGCTTCGCGGCGGCCAGAGCCTTTGCCGGGGAAGGCTGCTCGCTCGTTCTGGCCGCGCGCTCCGGGGAGGCGCTGGAAAAGGCGCAAGCCGCGCTTTCCGGCTTTGACGTCCGCATCATCGCCGCCGATCTTTCGCAGGCAGGCGAGCGCGAAAGACTGGTGAAGGAGGCAGGCCCGGTCGATATCCTCGTCAACAATGCCGGCGCCATTCCCGGCGGCGATATCCTGAGTCTTCCCTTTGCCGAGCTTGAAAAGGCCTGGCAGCTGAAGGTCTTCGGCTATATCCACCTGACCCAGCTTGTGCTTGAAACCATGAAGGCGCGCCGGGACGGGACGGTGATCAACATCATCGGCGATCTCGGCCGCGCGCCGCGCTTCGACTATGTCGCCGGCAGCGCCGCGAATGCGGGGCTGATCGCCTTTACCGAGGCCGTCGGGTCGCGTTCGACCGACTGGAATGTCAGGGTCTTCGGCATCAATCCGGCCGGAACGGGGACCGAAAGGGTGGAAAAGGTGGCGCGCGGCCGGGCGAAAAGCATCTATGGCGACGAAGAACGCTGGCGCGATGTCTTGCAGAACCTTCCCTTCGACCGCCTTGCCGAGCCGGACGAGGTTGCCCGGCTGATCGTGTCGCTGGCCTCGCCGGCGCTCGGCTACATCTCCGGCAATGTCGTCGACTTCGACGGCGGGCTGAGAAACCGTCGCTGAAGGATCCAGAAGGCGACAGGCCGTGTGGATGATGGTAGAAAGCGTGCATGGAAAAGACACGCGACATACCGGTTTTCAGCCTGTTCGGGGAGACTGCTCCCTTTCCGGATGTTGTTCACTGCGAACGCTTTCGCGATCGCGCGCCGCTCCATGACTGGCATATCGGCGCGCATCGTCATGGACAGATGTCGCAGGTCTTCATCATGCATCGCGGCGAGGCCGCGATCCGTATCGATCAGGAGAGGAGCCTTCTCGGCGACGGGCAGTTTCTCTATATCGCGCCGCAGGCGGTACATTCGCTCAGCATCGCTGGCGGTTCGGACGGGCATGTGATCTCGATTCCCGCCTTCGTGGTGTCCGGCGTCGCGTCTGCTTCGGCAGAGCTCAATGATCGGTTTTCGCGGTCCTTTTCGGGGGCGGCGGATGATACCGTGCTCGGTATTTTGGGCCAGTTGAGCGAGTGTTTCCATGTCGCGCGCTTCCATCGCAGCGCATTGCTGGTCGGCCTTACCCAGGCCTTCCTTGCGGCGATCGCAGCCGGAAAGGCTGGCGCGCGCGATCCCGCGGCTTCCGGGTATGATCGCCAGCGTCAGCGTCTCGATGCGCTTCTGGCCGAACATCTGGCCGATCGTTGGCGCCCGAGAGACTACGCCCGCGCGCTTTCCATCACCACGGGCCATCTGAGCCGGATCTGCCGCGAAACCGTGGGCCAGAGCGCGACGGAGTATATCGAGAACGCCGTTCTTGCAGAGGCCTGCCGCCTGCTCGCCTTTACGCGCGAGGCCGTCGCCGAGATCGGCTACCGGCTCGGCTACCGTGATCCCTCCTATTTTTCGCGCCGCTTCCGCGCATTGCAGGGTGTGACGCCAAGCGACTATCGCGAGCGCTTCTCGACCAACGCGGATTAGGCGCTAGACGATCCGGCGGAGGTTCTGCTGCATCTTCAACAATTGCGGAAGATAGGTTTCGATCAGGGTTTCCGCAGGTTCCGCGGTTGCGGCCATGCCGGTGTTGAGTGCGGCAAGCGTGCGACCGCGACCGTCGATAACGGGGACGGCGATCGAGCGCAGGCCGGTTTCCACTTCCTGGTCGATGAGCGCAAAGCCGTCGCGCCGCGCGGCGGCAATCTTCTCCATGATATCGTCGGGCGAGGAGAGGCTGGCCGGCGTGCGCGGCGAGAGGTCCGTGGCGTCGATCCGCGTCCGCGCCTCGGCCTGGGGGAGGGCAGCTAGCAGAACCCTGCCCATAGAGGTGCAATGGGCGGGAAGCCTGGAGCCCGGCATCAGCCCGATCGACATCACCCGCCGCTGCGCCGCGCGGGCGATGTAAACGATCTCGGTTCCGTCGAGGATCGCGACCGAGCAGGACTGGCCGATCCGCTCGGACAACTGGTCGAGCCAGGGCTGGACGAGTTGCGGCAGCGGCAGCGCGTTGAGCGCGCTCATGCCGAGCCTCAGCGCCTGCGGGGTCAGCGCGAAATATTTGCCGTCATAGCTCGCGTAACCCTCGGCATGCAGCGTCAGCAGGCAGCGCCGCGCCGTGGCCCGGTCGAGCCCGGTCGCCGCCGAGACTTCTGCGATCGAAAGCCGGGGCGTGTCCGCGCCGAAACAGGTGATGACGCGCAGGCCCTTGGCGAAGGAGGCGATGATGTCGGTCGGCCGGTCCACGGTTGCTCCATTGTGCGGACTGTGAACAATGGACGCATTGTGCGCGGATCTGCCGCCCCCGGCAAGTGCTGCACCGGCGTGTGTGATGCGAAGGTGGCCGAAGCGCCGGGCAATGCCCGCTAACCACCCGATGCTCTAGAGACGCACGGGCAGGGAGGCTGAAAGAACGCGGCGCTTCAGCGCGGCCATGGCCGGGTCCTCCGAGACGGCTCCGATCCGGCACCAGATGGCCCGGTAGAAGAGGTTCGCCGTGAACACGGAAAAGTTGTGAGCGTCCTCGGAGGGGTCGTCGGCGGCAAGAAGCCGCTTGCGCCAGTCCTGCCAGGCGGTGACAAGCGTGATCACCTCGTCTTCTTCTCCCGCAAGCTCGCCGATCAGGTCGGAGAAGGCATCTGCCCCCGCACCGCCTTCAAGCCGCAGGCCGCGCGTTGCCGTGGTCAGGGCATGGATGCCGTTCGCGCCCTCGTAGATGGCGGTGATGCGGGCATCGCGCCAGACCTGCGACAGGCCGTATTCGGTCAGATAGCCATAGCCGCCGAGCACCTGAATGCCGAGATCGGCGGCGCGGATGCCGGCCTCGGAGGAAAACAGCTTGCACACGGGGGTGAGAAAATCGACGAGCGCCGGGCGTTCGCCAAGCGCCATTTCCACCAGCGCCACATGGCACATGGCGCGGCTTCCGAGCGCAAGCGCCCTTTGTTCGTCGAGCATGCGCCGCACATCGGCATGGTCCGAGAGCATGGCCGGGCTTCCGTCTTTCTTGCGGCCCTGCTGGCGCTCGCCGGCATAGGCTGTGGCGATCGCGGAAGCGCGGGCGGCATGGGCGACGCCCTGCAGCGAAACATCGATGCGGGCGTGGTTCATCACCGTGAACATCGCCTTCAGGCCTTCGCCCTCGACGCCGATCAGTTCGGCAGGGGTATCGTCGAAGGCCATCTGGCAGGTGGGCGAGGCATGGAGACCGAGCTTCTCCTCGATCCGGGTGATCTTGATCGCGTCGCCGGCGCCTTGTCTGTCGCAGAGGAACAGCGACAGCCCCTTCACGCCGGTATCGGGCGCGCCAGTGCGGGCGAGGACCAGATGCAGGATGTTGTCGGAGATGTCCTGATCGCCGCCGGAGATGAAGATCTTCTCGCCGTTCAGCCGCCAGGCTTCGCCGTCCCTGCGGCCCGTGGTTCGAATGCGGCCGAGGTCGGAACCGGCGCCGGGCTCGGTCAGGCACATGGTCGACAGCGTCTCTCCCGAGATCAGCGACGGGATCCAGTCCTGCTGCTGCTTCTCTGTGCCGAAGCGCAACAGCGTCTCGACGGCTGCCGGCACGAGGCTCGAGACCATTTGCAGTGCGTGGTTGGCGCCGGAGAATATCTCCGAAACGGCGGACGCGATAACCGGCGAAAGCCCCATGCCGCCGAAATCTTCCGGTGCGGTCAGCCCCTGCCAGCCGCCGTCCGCCAACTGGCGAAAGGCATCGGCGAAGCCTTCCGGCATCTTCACCCGGCCATTCTCCAGACGGCAGCCCTCGGCATCGCCCGTGGCATTGATCGGGGCGATCACGCCTTCGGCGAAATCTGCAAAATGGCCGATAATCTCGCTGGCCAGCGCCTCGTCCCAATCGGGCAGACGGTCGGCGCGGGCGACATCGTGCAGCGAGAACAGGATATCGTCAACGGGGGCCGTAAACGGGATCATCTCAGGCCTCCACGCCCAGAAGCCGCATGGCGTTTTCCTTCAGGATCAGCGGGCGCACCTCGTCGCGGAAGGCCGCCTTGTCGAAGGCGTCGAGCCATTTTTCCGGCGCGATCATCGGCCAGTCGGAACCGAACAGCATCTTCTTCTTCAACAGCGTACTGGCGTAGCGCACCAAGATCTCCGGGAAATATTTCGGGCTCCAGCCGGAGAGATCAATATAGACATTCGGCTTGTGCTGGGCGACCGACAGGCTCTCCTCCTGCCAGGGGAAGGAGGGATGGGCGAGAATGATCGGCATGTCGGGAAAGTCGACCGCGACATCGTCGATATACATCGGATCGGAATATTTCAGCCGCATGCCGTTGCCGCCTTTCATGCCGGAACCGACGCCGGTCTGGCCGGTGTGAAACAGCGCAGGCTTGCCGGTCTCGGCAATCGCCTCATAGAGCGGATAGGCCATCCGATCATTGGGATAGAAGCCCTGCATGGTGGGATGGAACTTGAAGCCCTGGACGCCGTGGTTTTCCACCAGATCGCGAGCCTCGCGCGCGCCGAGCTTGCCCTTGGCCGGATCGATGGAGGCGAAGGGAATGAGGATATCGCTCTCCTTGGCGCAGGCCTCTGCCACCTCGTAATTGTTGTAGCGGCGATAACCGGTCTCGCGTTCGGCGTCGACGGGGAAGATCACGGCCGCGATGTTCATTTCGCGGTAGTGCGCAGCGGTCTCAGGGATGGTCGGCGGATGGGACCAGGGCGCGTTGAAATATTTGGCCATCGCCGACTGCAGATCGTCATAGCCGTCATCGGCGTGGCAGCCGCAGCTTTCCTCGGCGTGGGTATGGAAATCGATGGCGCGTACCTTGGAAAAATCAACCATGTCTTTGTCCTTCAGACCCGGATCAGGGCCGGGTCCTGATTATCATAAAGCCGTTCCAGCAATGTGGCGCGGCGGGTAATGATTTTGCGGGCGTTGAGCGAGCCCTTGTCGGTGATCTCGCCATCCTTCAGGCTCGGCGGCTCGGAGAGGATGATGGCGCGGGCGATGCGCCGGGCAGAGCCGGTGGCCTTGCGCGCCAGGAGCCTGAGCTCCCAGTGGATCGCGGCCTGCAGATGGGCGTCGATGACCGCGCCCTCCGATGTGTTGCCGTCATGCACGGCGTCGGGCAGTGGGAAGATGAAGAGGCCGATCTCCCCTCGATCGTGGCCGCAGATCACGACATCGCGCACCTGCCCCTTGAGAGCATCGAGCGCATCGAGACGAAGTCGCCCGGCCTGCACCCAGGTGCCCGTCATCAGCTTGAAATCCTCCGAGACGCGGCCATCGAAATAAAGCCCCCGGTCGTAGTCGTCGGGGTCAACGAAGCGCAGCGCGTCGCCGGTGATGAGAAAACCTTCTTCATCGAAGCTTTCGGCGGTCTTTTCCGGATCGCCGAAATAGCCGGGCATGACGTTGATGCCCTTGACCCTGAGTTCGCAGCGCATCTCCTCGTCCGGCATCAGCTTGAGCTCGGTGCCGGGCAGCGGGACGCCGACCACGCCCGAGCGGCCGATCTGTTCGTGCAGCATGATGGTGGCGGGCGCGGTCTCGGTCATGCCCCAGGAGGCGATCATCAGCGGCAGGCGGCCCTGCACCTCCATCGCCATATCCTCAAGCCTTGTCCAGATGTCCTGCGGCAGCGAGGCACCGGCGTAAAACAGCATGTCGAGATCGCCGAAGAAGGCTTCGCGCAGCGCAAGATCCTTCTCCATGGCGTGAACCAGCATGGAAAAGCCCACCGGGACGTTGAAGGCGAGATTACCCGGATGCATCTTGATGTTCTCGATGCTGGTTGAAATGTCGCGCGCCGTCGGCTTGCCGTGGTCTATATAGAGGCTGCCGCCATGGGCGAGCATCATGTTGACATTGTGCGAGCCGCCGAAGACGTGGTTCCACGGCAGCCAGTCGCAGATCACCGGCGGGCGCTCCTTGATGAAGGGCAGGACCGAGGCCATCTGGCTCTGGTTTGCGCACATCATCCGTTGGGTGGTCATCACCGCCTTGGGGTTGGAGGTCGATCCGGATGTGAACAGCAGCTTCGCGAGCGTGTCGGGTCCGACCTTCGCATGAGCGGCTTCAAGGTCCACGCCCGGATCGCCTTTCATCAGGTCGGAAAAGGCAATGACGGCGCGCGGCGCGCCTTCGGTCTTTACCGCGACGACCGGGATATCATCAAACTCCGGCCGCGAAAGGGCGGCGGCGAACTTGCCCGCATCATCGACAAAGGCGAGCGCCGGATTGATCTTGGCGATCGCGTAGGCGAGCCGTCCGTGAGCCTCCTCGATCAGCGAGTATTGTTCGGCGAGCGGTGCTGTCGGTATGCCGGCATATTGCGCGGCAAACGACAAAAGCGCGTGGTCGACGCCGTTGCCGGACATGATCAGGATCGGTCGCTCCGGTCCGAGGCCGCGCGCAAGAAGACCGGCTGCAAGCGCGCGAACGATCTCCAGCACTTCGCGGTAGCCATGCGCGCGCCAGCCGCTTCCGGACCGCTCGGCCAGGAAAACGCGGTTCGGGGTTTCCTTTGCCCATTTCTCCAGCCATTTGCCGGTATGCTCCACAACCGGATCGAGGGGCACATTGGTCGTTGCCAACAGTGCTCCGTCCCCCCGCCTTTCGATGTTCACCGAATGTGGAACAAGCGTCAGTTCCTTTGCGAGAACGTTCATTTCTCTCCTCCCCGGGCGTCCGGGCGGTGCCGCGCGGAAAGCCTCTCCTCGTGTCGGTTCGATGGCGGCGGTAAGCCCCCCTCCGGATCGGCCGACCTCCCGCTTGCGACCGCCGGCGGCCGTCGTCTTGTTGTTAGAGCGCGTGGCTTACCCGCTGGAGCAGGTTCAGAAGAAGAGCGCGCTCCTCTTCGTTCAAGACGGCTCCAAACAGCGCTTCTTCATGCGCCTCGACCACGGTCCGCGCCTTTTCCCAAAGCCTTCGTCCCTTCGGCGTGGCGCGCAGCGCATAGGTGCGCCGGTCGCCCGGCACGCGATTGCGTGAAATGTGGTCGTCATTTTCCAGCGCATCGACCAGAACCACCATGCCGGAGCGCTCCAGCTTCAGCGCCTGGGCGAGCTGCGACTGGGAGATGTCAGGATTTTCGACAACCACCGAAAGCACCGAGAAGGTCGCGACCTTGAGCCCGAGCGGCTCCAGCACGCGGTGCATGTCCTCGCGAACGACGAGAAAGGTGCGCTTCATGTTGTAGCCGATGAACTGGCGCAGCAATTCGTCGCCGACGGCCGGCGCGTTGCGGTCGGTTTCCGGAATTGCTGTCTTTTCGGGTCTGGCCATTTCTGTCCTTTCTCTCAGCCCGCGACGAGGTCCACGAGCCAGAAGCTGAGCGCGGGAAATGCTATCAGCAAGATGATGCGTATAAGCTCCGACAGGATGAAGGGGATGGTGCCGCCGAAGATGGTTTTCAACGGAATATGCTTTGCCATGGACGAGATGACAAAGAGGTTCATCCCGACCGGCGGCGTGATCATGCCCACCTCGACCACCACAAGCGTGATGATGCCGAACCACAATGCCGTATGCTCTGCCGTCAGGCCGAAATCGAGCGCCATTACGGTCGGGAAGAACACGGGCACGGTCAGAAGAATCATAGAGAGGCTGTCCATGACGCAGCCCATGATCAGATAGAAGACGACGATCGCTAGCATCACAATCATCGGCGGCAGGCCCGACTGGCCGAACCAGGCGGCGATATCCGTTGGCATCCGGCTCAAGGCGAGGGCGACGTTGAAAATATCGGCGCCGAAGACGATGGCGAAAATCATCGCGGAGGCCGCAGCCGTGTCGATCAGTGATCCGATCAAAGCGCGGAATGTGAGGCCGCCGCTCAGGACGCCGACAAGGAGCGTCAGCACCACGCCCACCGATGCGCCTTCCGCTGGCGTGAAGAAGCCACCATAAATGCCGCCGAGCACGACGACGAAAATGCCGACGATGTGCCAGATGCCGAGCACGGCGCGAAAGCGCTCCCGATAGGGCACGGGGTCGTGGGTCGGGCCCTGTTCGGGGAAAATCCGCACGAAGATGGCAATCGCGAGGAAGAAGCCGATAACCGCGATCGTTGCCGGGACCGTCGCCGCCAGGAACAGCTTGACGATGTTCTGCTCGGTCAAAAGCGCGTAGATGATCAGCACCACCGAGGGCGGGATGAGGATGCCAAGCGTGCCGCCGGCGGCAAGCGATCCGGCCGAAAGCGCTCCCGAATAGCCGTGGCGGCGCATTTCCGGCAGCGCCACGCGCGCCATGGTCGAGGCGGTGGCGAGCGAAGAGCCCGAGATCGAGCCGAACATGGCGCAGCCGGCAACGGCCGCCATCGCAAGTCCGCCGGGAAAATGCCCGATCCAGGCGTTCGATGCGCCGAAGAGTTTCGCGGAAATGCCGCTGCGGGTGGCGATGTGACCCATCAGGATGAAGAGCGGCACGATCGCCAGCTCATAGGACATGAACTTGTCGACCCATGCGGTGTCGAGATAGAAGATCAGGCTCGAAGAGCCGCCAAGCAGGATATAGCCGGCAGCGCCGACGCCGCCCATGGCGAGCGCGATCGGCATCCTGACGAAGATCAGCGCCAGCAGGATGACGATCATGCCGAGCGCGATGGCCAATGGATCCATCAGACGCCCTCCTTCAAGGGGGCGGGCGCACGGGCGTTTACCAGGTCGTCAATGCCGGTGACGAAGGCGACGAGAGCCGAAAGCCCGGTTCCGGCAACGGCCGGCAGGTAGATCATCCACACGGGAAAGCCGAGCAGCATGGTGCGGTCGCCATAGCCGTAGATCGTCTCCAGGCCATGGGTCAGTCGCCAGCAGATCACCGACCAGCCGAGCCCGAACAGCACGGTCCAGAAGCCGTCGAGACGGTTCTGGCCGGCGGCGGACAGCCAGTTGGTGAACAGATCCACCATCACATGCCCTTTCGTGAACTGGCAATAGGGCAGAAACAGCGAGGCACAGGCCGCGCAGACGAGTTCGACCGCCTCGAAATCGCCTCGGATGCCGCCAAAGCCGAAAATGCGCATCAGCACCGAAAGCGTGACCATCAGCGCCGCGGCGAAGGCGGCCAGGCCGCCCGCGCCGGCGGAGATGAGGCAAAGCCGGTAAAGCCAGACGAAGCGGGGGCGCGATGCCCCCCGCTCCACGGGACCGGACGGAGCTTTTTCCGCCATCGATCAGCCCTGGTCCAGCAGTTCGTTTGCGCGCTTGAGGATTGCCGCGCCGTCGTAGCCCTTGTCATCGAGCTTCTTCTGCCAGTTGGCGGTGATCGGCTCGGAAGCCTTGCGCCATTCGGCGATCACACCCGAGGGGATCTCCACGATCGTGTTGCCGTTCTCCCTGACGATCTTTTCGCCGTGGGCCTCCGCCATGTCGAAGGATGCGCCAAGACGCTTCGACAGTGCCGGACCCGAATGTGCATCGATCACCTTGCGGGCGTCGTCGGGCATGGCCTCATAGGCGCGCTCGTTCATCACCAGCGAGAAGGTATTGGTATAGATGCCGCGATTGCCGGGGGCGGGCATGGCGGAATAGCTCGTCAGTTCCTGCAGCTTGTAGGCCGGCACCACTTCAAAAGGCAGGCAGCACCCGTCGATCACGCCGTTCGAAAGGCCGACCACCATTTCGGTAACGGGGAAGAACACGACTTCCGCGCCGAGATCGCTCAGCATTGCGCCGGTCGACTGGCTCGGGGCGCGAAGCCGCATGCCTGCCATATCCGCGGTCGAGGTGATGGCCTTCTCACGGGTGTGCAGCTTGCCGCCGGCATGGGTATGGAAGGCGAGCGGTTTCATGCCCTTGTATTCGTTCTGGCCGTATTCGCGCATGAGCGTGTCCATGGCCACGGAGGTCTTCTCCGCATCTGTGACCATGAAGGGCAGCGACAGGGTTTCGCCGACCGGGAAACGGTCCGGTGTATAGGCCGGCAGCGTCCAGGCGATGTCGACGATGCCTTGGCGGGCCTGGTCCACAAGCTGCGGCGCCTTGCCGCCAAGCTGCATGGCCGGAAAGATCTGCACCTCGATCGCCCCGTTGGAGGCCTCGGCGATCTCCTTGGCCCAGGGCTCGAACACGTTTCTTTGCACCGGCGCCATGGCGGGCAGGAAGTGATGCAGTTTCAGCGTCACCTCCGCCGCATGCGCCTGGCGCAGGAAGACGGGGGCGGCCAGCGCCGTTCCCAGTGCCGCCAGCGCCGTGCGGCGGGTCATTTTCAGCTTATCAGTCATAACGGTTCTCCTCCCTGTAGACCGACTTGACGATGCGTGCGTGGTTCTCCCGACCGCTCACTCCCTGCGGGCGGGGAAATCCGGCCTAGCGAAAGACCGGCGCGCGCTTCTGCAGAAAAGCGTTGAGGCCTTCCTCGGCATCCGCGCTCGTCTGCGAAACCGCCGCGCACAGGCTCTCGGTAAAGAGCCCGTCGGCGCGCGGCATGTCTGCGATCCGGCTGATCGCCTGGATCATCATGTAGTTCGAGAGCTGGGCATTCTTCGCGATCTTCGCGGCAAGCTTGCGCGCCAGCGGCTGCGCCTCGCCCTCGCCGACACTGTAATGGGTCAGACCCAGCATCAGCCCTTCTTCAGCATCGTATTTTCGGCCCGTCAGCATCATCTCACGCATCCGGTCGGGCCCCAGAATGCGGCCGACGCCGACCGTTGCGCCGCCGCCGACGAAGATGCCGCGCATGCCCTCCGGCAACTGGAAGATCGTCGAGGGTTCGGCGATGCGCACATGGGTGGCAGACGCCAGCTCGAGTCCGCCGCCGATGACCGCGCCGAACATGGCCGAGACGACCGGAAGACCGGAAAACTGGATGCGCTCCATCACCCGGTGCCAGTTGCGCGAATGGTGCATCGTACCCTCCGCATCGCGGGCGATGTGTTCGGCAAGATCGAGGCCGGAGCAGTAATGACCGCCGGCGCCAGTCAGGATGATGACGCGCACGTCTTCCGGCGGTTTGCAGAAAAAGGCGTCGAGCGCTTCCAGAAGCGCGTCGCACATCGCGTTGCGCTTTTCAGGCCGGTTCATGGTGAGCGTCGCGACCGGACCGTCGACGTCGATCGTCAGAATGTCGGTGCTGTCAAAATGGGTCTTCGTCATGCGTTTCGCTCTTTCTCGTCCTTGTCTCTGCCGGCCCTACTTCGCCGGCATCCGCGCGGCCGCATCAAGCCGGATCACCGAACCGTTCAACATCGGATTTTCGACGATCTGCTCCACCAGCCGGGCATACTCATCGGGCAGTCCCATTCGGCTCGGAAAGGGCACGTTGGCGAGGATTTCGGCGCGGATATCATCAGGCAGGCCCGAGCTCATGCCCGTCTCGAAAAGGCCGGGCGCGATGGTCATGACGCGGATGCCGAAACGGGCAAGCTCGCGGGCAGCCGGCAGAGTCATGGAAGCAACCCCGCCCTTGGAGGCGGAATAGGCAGCCTGGCCGATCTGCCCGTCCTCATAGGCGACCGACGCGGTGTTGACGATCACGCCGCGCGCGCCATCCTCATCGACCGGTTTGGCAGCGGCCATGGCCCGAGCGGCTATGTTCATCACCGTGTAAGTGCCCAGAAGATTGACCCGAAGCGTGCGTTCGAAAAGGCCGATCGTCAGCGACCCGTCGCGCGGCAGAATACGCGACGCGGTGCCGATCCCGGCGCAGGACACCACGATGCGCGGTGTGCCGTGCTTTGCCGTGAACGCCGCGAATATCGCCTCGACAGCCGATGTGTCGGAAACATCTGCGCCATAGCCCATGCCGCCGATATCTGCCGCCGTCCTTTCGGCGGCTTCGGTGGACAGATCAACGACGGCGACCTTCGCGCCGCGAGCGGAAAGTCTCCTTGCCGTCGCCTCGCCGAGGCCGCTTGCCGCCCCTGTGACCAGCGCCACTTCGCCTTCGATCTTCATGAAATATCCTCAACTCCCAAGCGAGAGTAGAGCCTGGAATAAATTGTTTTGTCAATGAACAGTTTTCCAAAACGCGTATTTTTTGATAATTCGCATTAATGCACGATTGGTGCCATCCATTGCCGATTCCGTGCATTTCCCGTTCGGTGAGGCGGCGCTAGCCTTGAAAGGTCAAAGACGGGAGGAGGTCTTTCATGAAAACCCAGATAGCGATCATCGGGGGCGGGCCATCCGGCCTGCTCCTGTCCCAGCTTCTGAACCGGCAGGGGATCGAAACCGTCATCCTGGAGCGAGCAAGCCGCAATCACGTTCTCTCGCGCATTCGCGCTGGCATTCTCGAATGGGGGGCGGTCAAGCTTCTGCGCGAGGCCGGCGTTGGCGAACGCATGGATGCAGAGGGCATCGCCCATGACGGCTGTGTGCTTTCCGACAATGATCTTCAGGTCCGCATCGATTTCGCGGGGCTGACGGGAGCCCGGGTCATGGTTTACGGCCAGACCGAGGTGACCGCCGATCTCTATCGCGCACAGGAGGACATGGAAACTCCGATATTCCACGGCGTGGAGGATGTCGTCATCAGTGACCTCGACCAAGCGCAATCGACGGTCGGCTTCACCCATGAGGGTGAACGCAAGACGATAACGTGTTCTTATGTCGCCGGCTGCGACGGCTTTCATGGCATCTCGCGCCGAACCATACCGCAGGAAAAGAGACGGGAGTTCGAACGCGTCTATCCCTTCGGCTGGCTTGGTGTCCTGTCGCGCACCCCGCCGGTGCATGACGAACTGATCTACGCCAATTCCGATCGCGGCTTCGCGCTCGCCTCCATGCGCAGCAAGGCTCTGAGCCGCTACTATGTGCAGGTGCCACTTTCCGACAAGGCGGAGGACTGGTCGGACGCGGCCTTTTGGGACGAACTGAAATGCCGCCTGCCGAGCGATGTCTCTGCACGATTGGTGACAGGATCGTCGATCGAAAAGAGCATCGCGCCGCTACGTTCATTCGTGTCCGAGCCGCTCAGATGGGGTAATCTCTTTCTCGTCGGTGATGCCGCGCACATCGTTCCGCCGACCGGCGCCAAGGGGCTCAACCTTGCCGCCTCCGATGTCTGGTATCTCTTTCATGCGCTGGTCGAGCGTTTTGCCTCGGGCACGGCGGCGGGCATCGATGCCTATTCCGCCCGTGCGCTCCAGCGCATCTGGAAGGCCATGAGGTTCAGCTGGCAGATGACCATGTTGTTGCACCGTTTCGATGAGGAGGACAGCTTCGCCGCGCAAATGCGAAAGGCAAGTCTGCTTCATCTCTCGCAGTCGGAAACCGCGCGGCGGGAACTGGCCGAAAATTATATCGGCCTGCCTTACTGAGGTGATCGGCTGTCCTGCCGGCCGCGGCATGTCCGCCGGCCTGGTTCCCCTTGGCGGGGAACCGGGTCTGTCGCCACTACCGATGCGTCTCCTGTCACAGCCGTTCCAGTGCCACCGCTATGCCCTGACCGACACCGATGCACATGGCCGAAAGTGCCTTTTCGCCCGGCTTTAGTTCCAGCATGGCGGTGCCGGTGATGCGCGCGCCGGACATGCCAAGCGGATGGCCAAGCGCAATCGCCCCGCCATTCGGATTGACGCGCGGGTCGTCATCGGCAATGCCGAGGTCGCGCAGTGTCGCCAGCGCCTGCGAGGCGAAGGCCTCGTTGAGCTCGATCACGGAGAAATCGCCGGTCTGAAGCCCGAGCCGGCGCAGCAGCTTGCGCGCCGCAATCGCCGGGCCGAAGCCCATGATGCGCGGCGTGACCCCGGCGGTTGCGCCGCCAAGCACGCGGGCGATCGGGTTGAGGCCGTGCCGGACGGCGGCTTCCTCGCTTGCGAGAATGAGCCCGGCTGCTCCGTCATTGACGCCCGAGGCGTTGCCTGCCGTCACCGTGCCGCCGGCGCGGAAGGGCGTTGGAAGGCGCGACAGCACCTCGACGGTCGTTTCCGGGCGGGGCTGCTCGTCGTGCTCAACGATCTTCGGATCGCCTCGGCGTTGCGGAATGGTAACGGCGGTAATCTCCTGGGCAAGCCTCCCGCTTTCGGCGGCGCGTGCCGCCTTCTTCTGTGACGCGCAGGCAAACGCGTCCTGGTCAGCGCGGCTTATCGCGAAATCCTCGGCCACGTTTTCGCCCGTCTCGGGCATGGAATCGACGCCGAAGCGCGCTTTCATCGACGGGTTGACGAAACGCCAGCCGATCGTGGTGTCATAAATTTCGGCATGGCGCGAAAAGGCGGTCTCCGCCTTCGGCATGACAAAGGGCGCGCGGGACATGGATTCCACGCCGCCGGCAATGATCAGTTCCGCCTCTTCGGCGCGAATGGCGCGCGCGGCGGTGATGACGGCGTCCATGCCCGAGCCGCAAAGCCGGTTCATGGTCGTGCCCGGCACTTCCACCGGTAAACCGGAAAGAAGCGCGGCCATGCGCGCCACATTGCGGTTGTCCTCGCCGGCCTGGTTGGCGCAGCCGAGGATCACCTCGTCGACAGCGGCCCAATCGGTGTTCGCGTTGCGCTCCATCAGCGCGCGGATCGGGATCGCGGCAAGATCATCGGCTCCGACGGCGGAAAGCGCGCCGCCGAAACGGCCGATCGGCGTGCGGATATAGTCGCAGATATAGACGTCTTTCATGGATCACACTTCCGGTACGGAGAGGTCTGCCACATCGCCCTCGGTGAGGAGGCGCGCGCCCGTCAGCGCCTGCAGATCATCGAAGGACAGCGAGGCTAGTTTTTCGCGCAGCACGAAATGGCCGTCTGCGATGTCGATGACGGCAAGCGAGGTGTAGACCCGCGTGACGCAGGCCACACCCGTCAGCGGCAGTGAACAGCGTTTCACCAGTTTCGGCGCGCCCTTCTTGGTCACGTGGTCGGTGACGACCGCGACGCGCCTTGCGCCATGGACAAGGTCCATCGCCCCGCCGACGGCGGGAACGCCGCCCTTGCCGGTTGACCAGTTGGCGAGATCACCGTTTTCGGCCACTTCATAAGCGCCGAGGATGGCGACATCCAGATGGCCGCCTCGCACCATGGCGAAACTGTCGGCGTGGTGGAAGAAAGCCGTGCCGGGGCGCAGCGTGATCGCCTTCTTGCCGGCATTGATGAGGTCCCAGTCCTCTTCGCCCGGCTCCGGCGCGGGCCCGAAATCGAGCACGCCGTTTTCCGTGTGGAAGATCGCCTGCCGGCCCTCCGGCTGAAACTTCGCGACCATTTCGGGGAAGCCGATGCCGAGATTGACGTAGGCGCTGTCCTCGATGTCCTGGGCGGCGCGCCAGGCGATCTGGGCATTGGAAAGCTTGATGTCGTCGACGGAAATCATGGGTAGACGGCCTCCTGCCAGGTGAGGAGTTCCTCCTGCGCGGGCGCGGCGACCTCGACGACGGAGGAAACGAAGATGCCGGGCGTGATCACCTGTTCGGGGTCGATGCCGCCGGGCGCGACAACGCGGCTTGCCTGGACGATGGTGGTCGCGGCCGCCATCGCCATCAGCGGATTGAAGTTGCGCGCGGCCATGCGATAGGTGAGGTTGCCGTGGGTGTCGGCAGTCTCCGCCTTGATCAGGGCGAAATCGGCTTTCAGCCAGCGTTCCTGCACATAAGGCCGCCCTTCAAACTCCGCCGTGGGCTTGCCGTCGGCAAGTTCAGTGCCGTAGCCGGTCGGCGTGTAGAAGGCCGGAATGCCGGCGCCACCGGCGCGAATGCGTTCGGCAAGCGTGCCCTGCGGCACCAGTTCCAGCTCGATCTTTCCGGCAAGATAACGCTCGTTGAACACGGTGGCGTTTGAGGAGCGCGGAAACGAGCAGATCATCCGGCGCACGCGGTTCTGCTCGATCAGGGCGGCGAGCCCGACATGACCGTTGCCTGCATTGTTGTTGATGACCGTGAGGTCCTTTGCGCCCTGGTCGATCAGCGCGTGAATGAGCTCGATCGGCGCGCCCGACCCGCCGAAACCGCCGATCATGACGGTCGCGCCGTCAAAGATAGGGGCGACGGCCGCTTCCAGTGTGGGAATTGTCTTGTCCATTTTGTCGACCTCCTACCGACGGAGGAACTTTAGGAACAAGGCGGTCTCATGTCAGCGCAAAAGTTCGCATTATGAATTTTGTTCAAATAGAGATCGTTTCCGTGCGTCAGGCGAACAACGCAGCGGGCGAGGAGGATGGAGCGGCCTCCGGGAGCAGAACGGACGGCGCAAATGTGGGGCAAAGCCGCGGCTGCGTGCAGATGAATTGCCTTCACCGACACAGAAGGTGAAACCCGCCGCCAGCCCTTGCCCGGGCGCCTGCGTCCGAGCCGCAGATTTTGCTAAGCGTCGTCGTCAGGCGCTCTGTTCCTGTGCAAGTAAAGGCCCCGGCGCTGAGCGCGGGGCCTTCTGCAGCCTGCCGGTTAATGCCGTGGGTCAATTCGTCGTCGGATATTTGATCGACGTGTCGATGAATTCATTGGTAACGGCGGTCTTCGGGTCAAACGGCGTGATCTCGAAGGAAGCCTCCACGAGATCATAGTCAGCGGCGACGCGCTCGATGTCCCATTCGCCGATCGCCAGCGGATTATCGATGCCGGGAATGACGCGCGAGGCATATTCGAGCTCGCGGGCGGCGTCGCTTTCCTTCATGCTGACGGCCTGCGACAGCGCCTTGGCGCAGGGGGCGGGGTCTTCAAGGCAGGCGGAGAAGGCGCGCTGGGTGACATGCACCATGGCCTCGATCGCATCATGTTTTTCGGCGATGGAATCGTCGCTGGCGAAATAGGCGAGGCCGTATGGGTTCAGTCCCTCGTCGCGCAGCAGCGCATAGCCCAGATCGTCTCCGAGCACATCCTCATAGATGAAGTGCACCGAATAGAAATGCGTTGTCGCGTCGATCGCGCCTGACTGAAGTGCGGCAACCTTGGCGGTCGGCTGCAGGTTCACCCATTCGACGGAATCGGGATCGAGGTTCAGCGCATTGGCGATCGGGATCCACATCTGACGCGCGGCATCGAAGGCCGGAGCGCCGATCTTGCGGCCCTTCAGGTCGGCCACCGTCTCGATGCCTGAACTCTTCTTCCAGTAGATGCCATAGGGACTGTCATTATAGGCGACGAACACGCCCTTGATCGGCGTGTCATTGCCGATGAACTGAAGTGCGGTCGGCGTGTCGATGATGGCGAGATCCGCCTGGCCGACGGCGAGCGCCTTGGCGGAGGCGCCCGAGCCCGAGCCCTGGCGCACGTCGAGGTCGACGCCCGCCTCCTCATACCAGCCCTGTTCCAGCGCATAATAGATCGGGGCATGGTCGCCGCCGGCCTTCCAGTTGAGCTGCAGGCTCAAATCCTCGGCCATGGCGGCGCTGGCGCCGGTTCCGCAAAGCGCGGTTGCCATCAGAAATGTCATGTACTTTCGCATGGTTTCCTCCCTTAAAACCAGTTTCAGTTCAGTCCGAGCAGATGGTAGATGTCGCGGGTATAGGCGCCGAATTTCTCGGTCGTCTTGACGTCGAGCGTTCGGGGCTCCGGCAGCTCGATATCGAAATGCGCCGCCATGCGGGCAGGGCCTGCAGTCATGACGGCGACCTGCGAGCCGAGGAACACCGCTTCCTGAATGCCGTGGGTCACGAACAGGATCGTCTTGCGGCTTTCCTTCCAGATGCGCAGGAGTTCGAGGTTCATGCGCTCGCGCGTCAGGGCGTCGAGCGCGCCGAAGGGCTCGTCCATCAGGATGAGGCGTGGATCGTGAACCAGGGCGCGGGCAATCGAGGCGCGTTGCTGCATGCCGCCGGAAAGCTGCTGCGGGTAGGCGTCGGCGAATTTCGCAAGGCCGACCATGTCCAGAAGGTCGGCGGCGCGTTCGCGGCTTTCCTTTTGAGGCAGGCCGAGGATTTCGGCGGGTAGAAGTACATTGTCGATGATGGTGCGCCACTTCAGAAGCAGCGCCTTCTGGAACACCATGCCGACATCCCGGCCGGGGGTGAACGGCGAGTGTTCATTGCCGATCTCGATCGTGCCTTCGGTGGCCTTGTTGAGATCGGAAAGGATCGACAACACCGTCGACTTGCCGCAACCGGATGGCCCGACGATCGAGACGAGCTCGCCCTCCCGGATTTCGAGCGAAACGTCCTGCACGGCAAGGAATTCGCTGCCGCCGACATTGAACACCTTCTTGACGCCATCGAGCCTGATGAAGGGCTTCTGGTCCATCTGGGTCATGCCGCTATCTCCTTGCGCGTGATGAAGATGTATTCGAGCACCAGCACGAAACCGTAGAGCGCCATGCCGATCGCCGTGATCAGAAGCAGTGCCATCATCATCGCGGGTGTGTTCAGCGCGTTCTGCTGGATCAGCAGGAAATTGCCGAGCCCCTTGTCGGAGGCGATGAACTCGCCGACGACGGCCCCGGCGACCGCCAGGATGGCGGCAACCTTCATGCCGGAGAACAGATAGGGCAGGGAGCCGGGAAGCTGGATCTTGACGAAGATCTGCCAGCGGCTGGCCTTCAGCGCCTTGACCAGATTGATGAGGTCGGGCTCGACCTCGATCAGTCCGCGATAGGTCGTCAGCACGATCGGGAAGAAGCAGATCGTGAAGGCGATGATCATGTTGGGGACGATGCCGTAGCTGAACCAGATGATGAACAGCGGCGCCATCGCCACTTTCGGCACCATGTTGAGCGTGACGAGCAGGGGCATCAGCGAATTGTTGAGAGCCGGGATCCACACGAACAGGACCGAAAGCGCCACGCCGACGACAACCGCCAGCGCATAGCCGCCGAAGATCTCGAGTGTGGTCACCCAGATCTGCATGCCCCAGTTATAAGACCCCTCCGAAAGCTCGGCGATGGTCTGCAGCGGTGTGGGAAGGATATAGGTCGGCACATCGGCGAGCACGACGACCGCCTGCCACAGCAGGATGAAGCCGATATGGGAAGCGATGGCGTAGGAATAGTGGCGTAGGGTCATGGCGTTGGCTCAAAACTCACCGGAGCGGACTTCGAATTTCGACGGCTTGCCATGGACGGGCTTTCCGGTTTTCACCCAGTCGGCCACCCAGCGGACCATCGGATCGACCGACACGACCGGATTGCCGAAAATGCCGTTCGCCTTGTCGCAGTTCACGAGCAGGCAATTATCCTGTTCCGTGCCGGTAAAGCGTGGCTCGATGCCGAAGGCCTCGCCGAAACGGTTGGCGAGATAGCGAACCGACATGGTCTCGGGCCCGCCGACATTGATCGGGCTTGCCGGCACTGTGCACTGGCCGAGCATGCGCAGGAACTGGGCGTTGGCATCGCCCTGCCACATGATGTTGACATGGCCGGTCGCAAGCGGAACCTCCTTGCCGGCGAAGACCCAGCTCGCAATCTCCTGCATGACGCCGTAGCGCGGGTCGATCGCGTAGACGAAGCGCATGGCGCGCCCGGGCGTGTCGTATTTCTTGGAGAAATGCTCGAAGGTGCGCTCGCGGCCGACGACCGAATTGGCGTATTCGCCGGGGCGGGCCATGGGCAGGTCCCGCTCCGTCACGCCGCCGTGAAGCGGGTTCGACCAGGGATAGACATGGATCGTCGAAAAGGTCACCAGCCGGCTGTCGCGAAAGGCCTCCGCGGTGATTTGCGGCGCGATCGTGTTCATCGCCCAGAGAAAGTCCTCGCGGCCGCGATAGTCGAATTTGAGGCCGGCCATGTAGATGACATTGGCGACCTTCGGCAGCGCGTTCACCGCCTCCCGGTCAAGCAGGTCGCAGGCGATCGTCTCGATGCCCCAGGCGTTGAGGCGTTCCTCGACGCCTTTTTCGGAAAAGCGCGACACGCCGATGACCCGCTTGTCGGGGCAGGCCTTCTTGGCCATGCGCGCCATGGTGACGCCGATCTTGCCACCGACGCCGAGGATCATGATGTCGCCGTCGAGCGCGTTCAGGTCCTCGACCACCTCGGCCGTCGGCACCGACATGAAATCCTCGAGATGCTCGACGTCACGAAATGTGTCCGGAAACATGCCGGGATGAAGGGTCTCAATCGTCTTGTTCATTTCGGTTTCCTCCCAAACCTGTTTCATCGCTCAAGCGGATTGGCGGCGGCGTCGCCGCTCAGCCAGCGCGTCAAATTCTTCTTCACAAAGAGGTCGTCGTTCATTTCGGGATACATGGCATAGACCCGGTCGATCTGTTCGCTCTGGCCGGGGCTCAGGATCTCTTTCTCATCAAGGCACCAGGTTCCGGCGGCCAGTCCCTGGCGACGCAGCACTTCCAGGCAGCCCGGAATGCATCCCGCCAGATTGTTCAGCGCGTCGTAGATGGCGAGATTGCAGTCGGTCACCACGCTGTCGAGCGCCAGCACGTCTTCGGGAATGGCTGCGCCATCGGGAATGGCATGGATGCGCTCGAGCTGTTCCACTGCCTTTTCCGCCCACACGCTCCAGTGCCCCAGAAGGCCGCCGCGAATGCGCAGCCTTTGCTCGCTCTTGCCGTCGGCCGATCGCACGACGAAGGGCTGGACAAGGTCGAGGATGATGTGATCGTCATTGCCGGTATAAAGCGTGACGCGATCCTGAGCCCCTGCGTCACAGACCGCGCGGACGATCTCGATGGTGCGATAGCGATCAAACGGCGCCATCTTGATCGCCACCACATTGTCGATTTCCGCAAAGGCGCGCCAGAAATCGTAGGAGAGATGAAAGCCGCCGACCTCGGGCAGAAGGGCGAAGCCGACCACGGGCATTTCGGCGGCGATGGCACGGCAATGGTCGAGGATTTCGGTTTCCGACTGGCCTTTCAGGCGCGCAAGATTCAGGAGAACCGCATGATAGCCCAGCCCGCGCGCGATGCGGGCTTCATTGAGCGCCTGCTCGGTCCTGCCGGTGACGCCGGCAACCATCAGAAGCGGCCGGTCGGTCCAGGCGTAGGCCGTTTCCGCGGCAAGGCGCAGGACCGGCTCGTAGAGCCCGACATCGCGGATGGCAAACTGCGTGGTGTGGACGCCGACCGCCATGCCGCCGGCGCCTGCATCGACATAGTATCGGGTGACCGCGCGCTGGCGCGCCTCGTCAAGCTTGCGTTCTGCGGTGAGCAGAAGCGGGTGGGCGGGCAGGACGGTGCCCTTTCTCAGGAGGGCACGAGAGCCTTCGGGGATGTCGGTGAACTTCATGCGTCTGCACGCTCCTCTTTCAGCGTTCGGGCGAAGTGCTTTTCGTCCATGAGCGGCAGGGGATCGCTGATCCTGACCGGCGCGAAATCCATCAGGTCGAGCACCTGGCTCTGAAGGTCGATGCCCGGGGCGATCTCGATCAGTTCAAGCCCGTCCCCGGCGCAGCGGAAGACGGCGCGCTCGGTGACGATCAGGGCCTCCTGGCCGCGTTTGCGCACCCCCTCCTCGACCCGATAGGTGACGGACGCCGCCGCGTTGACGAATTTGCGGACCTTGCCCTCCTGCAGGATTTCAAGCCTGCCGTCACTGACATCGGCCTTCAGTCCACCGGTGGTGAAGGTGCCGGCGAAAATCAGCCGTTGCGCATTCTGGGCGATATCGATGAAGCCGCCGGCGCCGGGATTGGCCTTGCCGAACTTCGAGACGTTGACCACGCCGTCGCTGTCATATTCGGCGAAGGAGAGCGCCGTGAATGTGCACAGCCCGCCGTCGATGACATCGAACTGGGTCGGACCGTCAAGCAGCGCGTCCGGGTTGATATTGGCGGAGAACTGCCAGCCCGGCATGACGATGCCGCCATAGGCGCCGTGTTCTGTCGTTGCCGGATAGTCGTGGATCGCCTCGCCGGCAAAAAGACCCTGCTCTGCCATGACCAGAGGCACATCGGTCGCCGCGCCGAAACCGTAGATCGCAAGCTCCTGGCTGCGGACCTCGGCGGCGATGCGGTTCGCGATGATCCTGTCCGCCGAAAAGGGCGGCGGCTCGAGCGTCGTAAGATCCCGGCGCTGGCCGCCGAAATAGGCCGGCTCATAAGCCACATCCGTGGTCATCATCATGTCTTCGTCCACGACGATCTGGTCGACGAAGACGCCGGGCAGGCGGTTGACCGTCGCCGGCCGGCTGTCGGCCTCGACGATGCGCCGCACCTGAACGATGACCTTGCCGCCGCTCGCCTTGGCGGCCAGCGCCAGCGCGATATTGGCGGTCGTCAGCGGTTCGTCCTCCCAGCTCAGATTGCCGTATTTGTCGGCGCTGGCGGCCCTCAGGATCGCGATATCGACCGGCCATGTGGGATAATAAAGCAGTTCCTCACCATCGATCTCGATGACCCGGATCAGGTCGTCCTTCGCCTTTTCGGTAAACTTTCCGCCGCCCAGTCTCGGATCGGCATAGGTGCCGAGACCGACGCGGGTGATGTAGCCGGGCGACTTGCGCGCGACCTCGCGCAGCCAGTGCATGGAAGCGCCGATCGGCCAGCTATAGGCCTCGACCCTGTTTTCGCGGATCAGCCGCATCAGTTCGGGGCGTTTGCCGGTCTGAGGGTCGACGGGGTTGATGTAGCTTCCCGAGACGATGCGTTTCATCAACCCTTCGCGGGCCACGTGGTCCATGCCCTTGATGCCCATGGCATCGCCGGTGCCGCAGGGGAAATAGAAGGTGAGGTCGCCGGGCGAACCGGTCTTTTCGAAGCGCGCGCCGAGCGCCTTCAGGATGGCGTCGGGCGTGACCCAGCCGATTACGCCGGCGCTTGCGACGGTTGCGCCGCTCTTGATATTGGCGACGGCCTCCTCGGCCGTGACGATCTTCTGCATGTCATTTCACCGTAAATCTGGAGAGGACGGCTTTCGCCGCCACACTTTCACAATCCTGCGCGAAGAGCCTGCCCGCTTCCGCATCTTTGCGTTCGGCATCGGCGCTCGCCGCGATTTCGAAGAACCGCTTGGCCGAGGCGACGGCATTGGCAGGCAGAGCCGCTAGCCGGCCGGCCAGCGTGCAGGCGGTCTCAAGCGCGGCGCCGTCGGGGGCGACCGCATCGGCGATGCCAAGTCGTCTGGCCTCGTTCCCGTCGATTTCCATAATGCCCCAGGTGATGAGGCGGGCATTGGCGGCGCTCGTGCGGGCAAGAAGCGCCTGCAGCCCCCATGGCGGCAGCCAGCCATTGCGCACTTCCGGCATGTTCCATTTCGCGCCTGCCGCCGAGACGACGATGTCGCAGGAGACGGCCAGGATGAAGCCGCCGCCGAGCGCATAACCTTCCACCGCCGCGATCACCGGAATCGGAAGAAGCCCGATCGCGCGCGCGATCCGCGCTGTCTCGGCCTCGTGTTCGCACATGTCCGCAACGGACAATCCGCCAAGTTCTTTCAGGTCCGATCCTGCGCAGAAGGCCGGCGGTGCGCCGGTGAGCACCACGGCGGCGCATTCGGGGTCGACGGCAAGAGCCTTCAGATTTTCAAACAGCGCGGCCATGCTTGTCGCGCCGAGTGCGTTGCGGCGCGCAGGGCGGTTCATGGTGAGAATGGCGAAGCCTTCGCGCCTTTCGACAGTGATTTCCTCGCTCATGCCTTACCCGTCCAGATGCGCGTTTTCACGGTTGAGGATGGCGCGGATGTCGGCCCCGGAAATGTCGCGGGGCGCAATCCCATCCTTCACCGAGATCGTCGCCGCGTGGCCGATGGCATGACCATAGCTGAAGCACTGCGCCGTCACCCGGGCAGAGGCGACCGCCTCGTGCTCGGCGGAAAGGCAGCGCCCGGCGACGAGCAGGTTCTCGCCCCTCTGAGGCACGAAACAGCCGTAGGGAATTTCGTAGACGTCGTTCAGCAGCCACTCGACCTTCGGCTTCGCGCCGGCGTGGAGCTCGATCGGCCAGGGCGAGCGGGCAATGCCATCGCCGAATTTGGTGCCGCCGGTCACATCGGCATTCATGAGTTTTGTGACGCCTTCGACCTGGCGGGTCTGACGGACGCCGACTTGCACCGCCATGTCATTGACGAAGGATGTCTCGCAGCCGGTGAGGTGATCGCGGAAGAAACGCGCATATTCGCGCGCCTGCCGGCGGCCCTGCGTCTCCGCCTCTGAAAAGTCGCGCCAGAAGAGAGGATTGAGCTCGCGTCCGTCGGCGCCGACGATGCGGGTGCAATTGCAGAGCAGTTCGCCGGGCCGCGTGGTCGGGAACAGCCAGATTTTGGCGCGCGGCAGGGCGTAGTCTCCGCTCTGATTTGCCGTGACGATCATTTCCGAAACCTCCGGCGGCATGATCGTGTCCTCGCCATAAGCGGCGCGGAACGCTGCGACATCCACGCCCTGCAGTCGGAAGATCATGGTCGGATTCTGAACGCGGCCATTGTCGCCGATGAAGCTCGGAAGGCCAGCCATGGCGACGAGATCGGCATCGCCGGAGGCATCGATGGTGCGCTTGGCGCGGATGTCGAGGGGGCCCTCCTTGGTCCAGACATGAACGCCCTCGATCCGGTCGCCCTCCATCAGCACCTCGGTCGCGACGGCGTGATAGATGACCGTCACGCCCGCCTCGCTCAGAAGATCGTCGGAAACCTCCCGCCACACGATGGGGTCGTGGACGCGGGTGAAGGTCTTGCCGTAGCGCACGGGTTCGCCGAGGCCACCGCGATCTTCCATGCGCGAGACGAATTCGCCGGCAAAGCCGAAGACCGCCGGGATGGGCCCGTTTTCAGGATTGTCGCTCGCCTCGTAAAGGCCGCAGATCGTGCCGGAATGCCCGGCAACCGCGCCGCCGCCGCAAAAGCCGTGACGCTCCACGATGATGACGGAAAGACCATTGCGGGCGGCAATTGTCGCGGCCGTCACGCCTGCGGCGCCGCCGCCGATGACGACCAGGTCGCAATCGAGCCGCTGGCGCTCTCGCGTGTCCATCGAAACAGGCATGGTTCCTCCTCCACAACCGTCTGATATATTACATGTTGATCTGATGACTATCTGTTGCGGATAACGAAGTCAACCGCTATGTTCTGGCAAATCGCACTGCCTTAGGGGGCGAAGGAGACGAGAGTGGAAAAAACGTCGGCAAACGGTTCCATGACGGATGTCGCCTATGACACGATTCAGAACCAGATCGTCACGGGCGCGCTCAAATCGCACGAGCTTCTGTCCGAAAGCGAGATCGCCCGCGAACTGAATTGCGGGCGTACGCCCGTGCGCGAGGCGCTGCAAAGACTGAAGTTCGAGGGCTTCGTCGAGATCCTGCCCAGACGCGGCATATTGGTGACCGCCGTTGACGTGTCGAAACAGCTCGAGCTCCTCGAAACGCGGCGTCCGTTGGAAAACCTCGTCGTCACCCTTGCCTGCAAGCGCGCCAGCGATGCCCAGCGTGAAGAGATGCGTTCGCTCGCCGACCGGCTGGAAAGCGCGATCGCGGAGGCTGATCGGTCCCGCTACCTGGCGATCAACAAGGCGATCCACCTGCTGGAGGCGGAGGCGGCCAACAACCGGTTTCTACAAAGCCAGATCAACGTCATTCACAACCTGTCGCGCCGGTTCTGGTTTTCCTTCATTTCCGACACGCATTCCTTTTCCAAGGCCGCGGTCTGCCATGCCGACACGTTGCGGGCGATTGCCGATGGCGATCAGGAGATGGCCGCAAGGCACAATTCCGGCCTCATGGATCTGCTGGAGGCGGTAACGCGGCAAGCCATCGATCAGCGCTAGCTGCTTCGCGCCGGCCCGCCACCGCGCGTCATTTTTCCGCAGGAGGCGGCGCGCAACTGTCGCCGAGCAGAAGCTCCGGCGGGAAGGTCACCCGGCGGCCCTGGATCTGCGTGTCCTCATTGCCGATCCGCTCCATCAGGAACCGGACCGCCTGGTCAATCATGTCCCCCATCGGATGTTCCGTGCGGGTGAGGCGGGGCCTTAAGCCCCCCACGCCGGGCAAGGTGTCGGTGGAGGCGATCGAAATATCTTCCGGACAACTGAGGCCGAGATCGTTGATCGCCCGCATCGTGCCGAGCGCCATCAGGCCGTTGGCCACATAAAGCGCCGTCGGGCGATCGGGTCTCTGCAATATTTCCATGGCGACGGAATAGGCGATTTCCTCGCGAAAATCGCCGGACCGGATATGTGCAGGATCGGGCTTCAAGCCGCGCTCCTCCATGGCCTGCATGAGGCCCTGCAATCGACCGGCGCCGGTGCTCAAGAAGGTGGGGCCGGTGATCGAGCCGATCCTGCGGTGGCCGAGATCCAGCAGGTAGCGCGTCGCCCGTCGCCCGGCCAGAACATTGTCGAGCGTGACAGCATCGAAGCGATTGTCGCCGATCTCGCGGCCGAAGAGAACGAGCGGCGGCGCGGCCGGGTCGCGCCAGAACTGCTGATAGCGCTCCGGACTGCCGATCGGGACGAGGATCACGCCGTCGCAGGACAGCGAGCGGATCCTGCCGAGGATGGTGCGCTCGTTTTCAGGCTTCTCGTCGCTGTTGAAGACGACGAGGCTGTAACCCCAGGCACTGACAGCGGACTCTGCGGCGCAGACCATGCGGGAGAAGAACGGGTTCTGCAGATCGGCAACCGCGAGCGCGATCAGCTGGCTGCGACCGCGCTTCAGGTTGCGGGCCGCCGACATCGGCGAGTAGTTGAGGCTCTCGACGGCCTCGAGGACGCGGGCGCGCAGGGCCGGGCTCACATAGGCCGTGTCGTTGACGACGGCGGATACCGTAGCCGGTGACACGCCGGCAGCCTTTGCAACGTCCTTGATGTTCGCCAAATTGGCCTCCGCAAAACGGTTCGCTGATAAAATCAAATCGATAAATAGAGCAAGTTCAGCGTATTCGAAAGGTTTTTCTTCAATTCAGTCTTGCCCGAAAGATAATTTTGGGCTTATCTGGCGAAACGTTTTTCTGGCGTTCGCCAGAGCGAAGGGTGGAGACCCAAGGGAGGAAAACATGAAAACCGCAATCTTCTCGGCGCTTGTCGCAAGCGCGCTTGTGGCGACGGCGTCGCCGAGCCTGGCCGATGACGGCAAGCTTCTGGGCATCGTCTCGATCGCAGCGAACGAGGCCAACAATGTTCGCTACATCAACGGCGCCAAGGCGGCTGCCGAAGAACTGGGATGGGATGTGGATGTCGTCGATGCGGCGGGCAGCGCCGACCAGGCCAATTCCGCGATCCAGAACTTCGCCGGCCGCGGCGCCGTCGCGATCATCGACATGGTGTTTCCCTATTCGTCGATCGGGGCAGGTCTTGCCGCCGCCGACAGCGCCGGCATCCCCGTCGTTACCTGGGGCGGCGGTCTTGGCCGCTCGGTTGCCTCGACCAATGGTTCAGGCGCGCCGATCGCCGCGCCGGTGATCGACAAGATGATCGCGGATCTCAACGGCAAGGGCGACATTCTGGCGCTGACCTATCGCACCGGCGAGGTTTGCCGCAATCGCGAAGTCCTGCTTGACGAAAAGCTCAAGGACTATCCCGATATCAATGTGACCAAGAACGAAGTTCGTATTCCCGGCTATCTGGAAGACGGCGCGCAATATGCCAATGCCTGGCTCGCATCGCGTCCGCCCGGGGACGAGAACCTGGCGATCTGGGGTTGCTGGGACGATCCGGCCATTGGCGCGATCGGGCCGCTGCGCCAGCAGGGGCGCACCGATGTCGAGGTCTATGGTGTCAACGGCAATGCCCAGGCGCTTGAGAATATCCGTCGCGGCCACATGACCGCCACCGCCTGGGAGGACAGCTACACCGAAGGCTATGATATGGTGATGCTGCTCGAGAAGATCATCGATGAAGGCGACGCCTGGGAGCCGAAAGCGGTCGAGGTTCCGGCCATTCTGGTCACGCAGGACAATATCGAGACGTTCCTGAAGGAGCATCCCGACGCCTACGGCAATTGAGGAAGGACCGGCAGGGGCCGTTCAAATGACTGACTTAAAAGCGGAAAGCGCAAAACAAAATTCAGAAGAACACGCAGTCTTTCTGGAAGCTGAAAATATCGTCAAGTCATATGGCGGCGTCCATGCGCTCAAGGGCGTTTCGCTCACGCTGCGCGCCGGCGAAGTTCACGGCCTCGTCGGCGCCAATGGCGCCGGCAAGTCCACCGTCATCAAGGTTCTTGCCGGCCTGACCCGCGCCGATGGCGGTCGGATCCGGATCGACGGGCGGGACGTCGAGGTGGCGACGCCGCACCAGGCAAGCGATCTTGGAATGAACTTCATTCATCAGGAACTTGCCTTCATCCCGTCCATGACCGTGATGGAAAACATCATGCTGGGCCTGCCCAAGAAGACCCACTTTGGCTGGGTCGACTGGGCGGCGATCGAAAAGGACATTGCGCCGATTGCCGCGCGCGTCGGCCTCAAGGCTTCGCTTTCGACCAATGTCAAAACCCTGTCGACGGCGGAAAACTGGCTGGTCAACATCTGCCGGGCGCTGGTGCGCAAGGCCCGCCTGATTGTGATGGACGAGCCGACCGCATCGCTCTCGGCCAATGAGGCGGAGCGGCTGTTCGCGATCATCGAGGATCTGTCGCGTTCCGGCGTAGCGGTGCTTTACGTGTCGCACCGGCTGGATGAAATCATGCGGCTCTGCTCAAGGGTCACGGCGTTTCGCGATGGCCGGTCGGTCGCCTGCCTTGAAGGCGAGACGCTGACCAGGGAAAATCTTGTGGAGGCGATTGTCGGCGGCGCCGTCGAGCCGCTGGTGCGCGAGGAACGGCATGCGATCGACGGTCCGGTCGCGCTTTCCGTCAGCGGGCTCAAGCGCCTGCCCAGGGTCAGGGGCGTTGATTTCAGCCTCAGGAAGGGCGAGGTGCTGGGCATAGGCGGTCTCGTCGGGGCAGGGCGCTCCGAGCTTGCGCGCCTGATCTACGGCGCTGATCGGGTTGACGGCGGGAAGATGGAGTTGAACGGCATCCCCTTCGCGCCGCGTTCGCCGAGCGAGGCGGTTCACAAGGGGCTGGGCTTCGTGCCCGAGGAACGGCGCTCCGAGGCTTTGCTCCTGACCAAAAGCCTCGCCTTCAACATGCAGATCGCCAATCTTTCCAATATCATACGATCTCCGGCTCTGCCGCTGATCGATTATCGTAAGCGCCGGACGAAAAGCGAGGAAATCATCCGCGATCTCGCGATCAAGACGGATGGCGTCGATACGCCGGTGGGCCGGCTTTCGGGCGGCAATCAGCAGAAGGTGGTGATCGGCCGCTGGCTTTTGCGTCGGCCGGACGTGCTCATTCTCGATGAGCCGACAAGGGGCGTCGATATCGGCGCGCGCGGTGAAATTCACCGGCTTATCCGCGATCTGGCCGCAGAAGGCATGGCGGTGCTTGTGATCTCTTCCGAGCCTGATGAGCTGCCCGATCTATGCGACCGTGTGCTCGTGATGGTCGAAGGCCTGATCACGCGGGAGCTTACCGGCGAAGAGATGAACCGCAACGCCATCATCGAGGCAAGTTACGCTCAGGCGTCATAATTTCAGGAATGATCAGATGACTGATACCAATGCGGGCAACCGCAGACTTTCCGCCCAGGCCAAGGCGCGACTGGGCTTCTTTGCGCGTTACGCCACCATTATCGGCCTCTTCGCGATGATCGTGCTGTTTTCGTTTCTCTCGCCCAACGCCTTTCCGACGGTCTACAATTTCACCAACGTGCTGAACCAGGCGTCGCTGACGATGATCATCGCCAGCGGGTTGACGATGGCGGTCATCGTCGGCGAGCTCGACCTTTCCGTCGGTTTTGCCGCGAGCCTGCATGGCATTCTGGTGACGGGCCTGATCGTCAGCACCGGGCTGCCGATCCCGGTCGCCATCATCGTGGTGATCGCCGCGGGCGCCTTGGTTGGTCTGGTGAACGGGCTGGTGGTCACCAAGCTCAAGGTCAATTCGGTGATCGCGACGCTCGGCATCGGCACCATTCTGACGGGGCTTGCCTTTGCCTATTCCGCGGGCGTGCCGATTGTTTCCGGCGTTCCGGACGCCTTCCTCGACATCTCGCTCGGACGCTGGCTGTTCGGCATTCCCAACAATATCGTCTTCATGGTGCTTGTCGTTCTGGCGCTCTGGGTGCTGGTCGAACACACGCCCGTCGGCCAGGAAATCCAGGCCGTCGGCGGCAATCCGGCGGCCGCGCGTCTGGCCGGCATTTCGGTCGATCGCATCAAGATCCTCGGCTTCGTCATCTCCGGCATGTGTGCCTCGCTGACAGGCATCCTGCTCGCCTCACGGCTCGGTTCGGGAACGGCAAGTGCTGCCGACAGCTATCTGCTGACGGCCTTTGCCGCCGTATTCCTGGGGTCCGCGACGTTGCGCGACGGCGAATTCCATATCTTCGGCACGGTGATCGGCGCTCTCATCATCGCGTTCGGTTTCAATGGCCTCAACATTTTCGGGGCGCCGACCTTTTCGCAATATGTGCTGCAGGGCGCGATTCTGATCGTGGCCGTAGGGCTTTCGAGCCTCGGCCGGTCTCTTGCCGAAAGCTGAACCATAAAGGAGATTCGAATGACCAATACGCTCTGGGATGTCCACGTTATCGAATATGCGCGCTCCAAGGACCAGCTTGTGGCCGGGATCATTCACGGCGCGCATGACGGCGGGGTTGTCGATCTGCCGTTTTCCTTCGTTCTGGCTCGCAGCGCTGGCAAGGTCGTGCTGATCGATACCGGCTTCCTGCGTGAGGGCAGCGGCGCCGCCTTCGCCGAGAAATTCGGGATACCCCACTGGATTTCGCCACTGACCATGCTTGCCGAACTGGGCGTCGAGCCTGACGACGTGACCGACGTTGTGCTCAGCCACGCCCATTTCGACCATATGGGCGGGCTCGGCGCCTATCCGAAGGCGAAGATTCATCTGCAGAAGAAGGAATATCTGAGCTGGATGGAGATTCTCGCTTTGCCGCCGCAATTCGCCGTGCTGAGCGAAATCATCAACCCGGACGATATCCGCACGGCCTATGACGCCTCGCTCGAGCACCGGCTCAATCTGGTGGACGGTGATCATGACGACTATTTTCCCGGTCTCGATCTGCGTCTGGGTGAGGGGCACACGCTCGGCCAGCAATTCGTCATTCTTGAAACGGAACGCGGACGGGTCGTGGTTGCCGGCGACTGCATCTACGGCAAGCGCAATATCTGCGGGCACAACAATGACGGCGTCTACGCGCCGCTGGCTAATGCCGCCGGCAGCACATGGGATCAGTTGAAAGCCATCGACAACATCAACAAGGCGATCGAAGGCGATCTCAGCCGCCTGATCATCCTGCATGACAGCGACCGCTGGCCCCATCTGGATCTCGTGAAGGAAATCGAGGGCTTCGGCATTTTCGAGGTCTGAGCCGAACATCAAAGTCCGATGCCGTGCCTGCGACTTACCCAGACCCCCGGGCCGTATCGCCTTGGCCAGCCTCAGGATAAAAACCCAACCACGCTATTGAATAGAGTTGTATTTCTGATTCAACGCCCCGAACGGAGGCTTTGACTACGAAAAACGGGTTCTGCTTGAGTGATGAGCAATGGTCGGTGATTGAGCCGTTGCTGCCCGAGAATGCTGCTGGCGCGCGTCGTGTCGATGATCGCCGTGTCATCAGCGGCATCAGCCATGTCCTTCAGTCAGGTTGCCGGTGGCAGGATTGTCCATCACAATACGGGCCGCCAACGACAATCGCTTTCACCGATGGTCGGGCCGACGTATCTGGCACCGCATCCTGGCAGCCTTGACCGCGATGGGTGCAAGCGAATTCCAGGCGATCGACATCACGACAGCAAAGGCGCATCGCTCGGCAGGCCCGCCTGCAAAGCCGGAAACGTCATCGAAGGAATGCTCTGCCGTTTGAAGGATTGGAGGCACGTCGCAACGCGCTACGACAAACTTGCCGCCAACTTCGCTTCAGCTATCGTCATCGCCGCAATCATAATCCGGTGGGCGAGATGATTGAGCCTCGATCCTAGAGCAGGGCCCTTTTCCTGATTCAGCTTGGCGCGCCGATGAAAATGTTCACCAGCGCGAAGAGGCCGACGAGGCTTGCCGCGAAGAAGCACAGACTGCCGAAAATGGTCAGCCAGAGGGCCCAGTTCGTGCTTTTGTTTCGCGCATGTTTTGAAAGATAGATGATCCTCGCCTCGTCCGCGCCCCATCTGGTCATGGCGCGCAATCGATTGCCGAAATCAAATTCCGGCACGTCGATGACGTTGGCATCCGCTGTCGTGGCGGCAGAATCCCGGCGGCTTGAGATTTTCCGTCTCACTGCCTCGCTCCCTTGTCGTTCCTGTTCCCGTCCGCTGGACGAGAACCTCCCTGGCTACAAGTATAGAGCAGTTCGTTTCAAAAAACGATCATAAATTGTAGTCAGGGTGCTGTGCGAACGGGAAAATTCACCGGAAAATGAAAGCGATAGGAATCTGCACCACTAATGGTTGCTTCCTATTGATCTTCGTCACCTGGTTTTGATTCGTCCTCGGCGACGGGAATGGCGTAGGATCCGGTAAGCCAGCGCGAAAGATCGAGCTGGCGGCATCGGTCGCTGCAGAACGGGTAGTTCTCCCGCGTGGAGGGACGCCCGCATTCCGGACATTTGCGGGGTTTTCTCAAAGGCTCGACGCGGGCGTCGTTGTCAGTGCCCATCTTCGCTCCAACGTTCCTGTATGTCATAGCCACGGCCGGAAAGCAGTGTCTGCGTTTCGTAAAGCGGCAGGCCAACCACGGCCGAATATGAGCCGACGAGATGTTCGATGAAGGCCGCCGCGCGCCCCTGAATAGCATAGGCTCCAGCCTTGCCCCGCCATTCGCCGGAGGCGAGATAGGCTTCGATCTCCCTTTCGGAAAGATGTTTGAAGCTGACGCGGGTTTCTACGATGCGCAGGCTTTCGGTTGCCTCACCGGCGATCCTGACGCAAAGACCCGTGAATACGCGGTGATTGCGGCCCGAAAGAAGAGAAAGGCAGGAGATCGCCTCCTCTTGGCTCTCGGCCTTCGGCAGGATACGCCGTCCAACGGCAACCACCGTATCGGCGGCGAGAACCGCGGCTCCGCTCCATGCCGCGTCATTGCCTAGCGCTTCGGCGACAACGCCGGCCTTGTCGCGAGCCAGCCGTCCGGCCAAAAGCCGGGGCATCTCCCTTGCGGCGGGCGTTTCGTCGATATCTGCGGGAAAGATCCGGTCGGGCGTCACGCCGATCTGGGCCAGAAGGTCCACCCGGCGCGGAGAAGCCGATGCCAGGACAAGTTTTGTCTTTGCCACGGTCAAACCCGTTCCCGAACGCTTGAAAGGAGGCAAGCGCTTCTACTTGAAGCGATAGGTGATCCGGCCCTTGGTCAGGTCGTAGGGGGTCATTTCCACCAGAACCTTGTCGCCGGCGAGAACGCGGATACGGTTCTTGCGCATGCGGCCGGCGGTGTGGGCGATGATCTCGTGGTCGTTTTCAAGCTTCACCCGGAATGTCGCATTCGGCAGAAGCTCGACGACGACGCCCGGAAATTCCAGTACTTCTTCTTTAGCCATTTAGTTCGTTTCTTTTCTTCTCTGCGTCCGGGATCGGCCCGAACGCTTCAATCCCCGCCCGGCCGATTGCCGGCATGACAGACGGGGACACTGTTGCTTCAATGATCTGCAGCGTATCGGCTGCGCTTGAAAACAAACGCGCGGCGCTGCTGAATTGCGGCGAAACCTACACAATAGTTCAACGTTTGTGAACCATGTTTGCTCCCGCCGTCGTTTTTTGTTCACGTGTCGTTCGATGGCCTGCGACGCAAGGGCTCAGCCGCGCCAGTAGAGCACGCAGAACAGCGTGAAGAGACGCCGCGCCGTATCGAAATCGAGTTCGATCTTGCCTTTGAGGCGGTCCTGAAGGGTCTGCGAGCCTTCATTGTGGATCCCGCGCCGGCCCATGTCGATCGCCTCGATCTTGCTCGGGCTCGCCGTCTTGATCGCCTCGTAATAGCTCTCGCAGATCATGAAATAATCCTTCACGATCCGCCTGAACGGGGTCAGCGACAGGATGTGGGTCGCAACCTTGTCGCCGTTTTCGAGCGTGATGTCGAAGATCAGCCGTTTTTCGATGATCGAGAGCGTCAGCTTGTAAGGGCCGCCCGGATGACCGACAGGGTGGAAGTGGTTCTCCTCGAGCAGGTCGAAGATGGCGACAGCACGCTCATGCTCGACATCGGGCGAAGCGCGGCCGATGCTCTCATCGAGAACAACGTCACTCAGCCTGTATTCGCCCGTCGTCATGTCTATTCCTTGCGATTGAGGCGGATGGCAACCGATCGTGCATGCGCGCCCAGACCCTCGCATTCTGCAAGCTCAATGGCCGATGGCGCAAGTCTATTCAGCTGTTCGGGCCCCAGACGAAGGATGGATGTGCGTTTCATGAAATCGAGAACGCCGAGGCCCGATGAAAACCGGGCCGAACGGGCGGTCGGCAGGACGTGGTTGGAGCCGCCCACATAGTCGCCGATGGCCTCGGGCGTATAGTGCCCGGCAAAGATCGCGCCGGCATTGCGCACTTTCGGGATCAGCGCTTCCGGGTCATCGACCGCAAGCTCCAGATGTTCCGGCGCCACGCGGTTGGCAAGCGAAAGCGCGGTATCGAGATCAAGAACAGAGATGATCGCGCCATAGTCGCGCCAGCTCGCCCCGGCGATCTCGCCGCGCGGCAGGGTCTTCAGCTGCCGTTCGACCGCCTTCTCGACAGCCTCGCCGAGCGCCTTGTCCGTGGTGATCAGGATCGACTGGGCGGCGGTGTCATGTTCGGCCTGGGCCAGAAGGTCGGCGGCGATCCAGTCCGGATTGTTGTCGCCGTCGGCAATCACCAGCACTTCGGAGGGGCCGGCGATCATGTCGATGCCGACCGTGCCGAAGACGGCGCGCTTGGCGGCCGCGACATAGGCATTGCCGGGGCCGACGATCTTGGAGACCGGGGCGATGGTTTCCGTGCCGTAGGCGAGGGCGGCCACCGCCTGCGCGCCGCCGATCCGATAGATCTCGGTGATGCCTGCGATCTTGGCCGCAGCCAGGACTGCCGGGTTGATCTTGCCCTTCATCGCCGGCACGACCATAACGACGCGCTCGACGCCGGCGACCTTGGCCGGCACGGCATTCATCAGCACCGAACTTGGATAGCTCGCAGTCCCGCCCGGCACGTAGAGCCCGACGGCCTCGACAGCCGTCCAGCGATGGCCAAGGGTAACGCCGATCTCGTCCTCATAGGAATCATCCGGCGGAAGCTGGCGGGCATGGTGCTTGCGGATCCGTTCCTCGGCCAGCCGCAACGCGTCGATGACCTTCGGGTCGACGGCGGCGATTGCGGCCTCAATCTCCTCCGTGCCAACCTTCATCGGCGTGGCGGGATCGGAAAAATCAACATCGTCGAAGCGCGCCGAATAGGCGGCAAGCGCAGTATCGCCGTTTGCGCGGATATCGGCGATGATCGCATCGACGGTATCGCCGACATCCTTGGAGACTTCGCGCTTCATCGACAAGAGCGCCGTAAAGGCGGTTTCAAAATCGTCGGCGGCTGTATCGAGCCAGATGGCCATGCTTGCCTCACTCAATCAGGTAGGAATTCATTCCGGTCAAAAAACAGGCGCTGCCTCAGCGCGGATGATGCGGCTTGCCGCGCGCTTCCCAGCTTGCCGAAAGATCGGCCAGCAGCACTTCGATACATTCTACATCCGCGACGATCTCGCCGCCGCCCGAAAGGGTGATGATCAGAGAGCCTTCCGGGCCTTCGCCGGTCTTTTCGAATGTCACCGAAAGCAGGTTGGAGACTTCGTCGTCGGCCTTGCGGTCGAGCCCGATGCTGCGCACGGCGGTAACCCGTTTGAACACCAGCGCCGCGCGCCGCCGTTCGGGCTTTTTGAAGAAGCCGCGCTTGTTTTCCCAGACGAACCGGTTGCACAGGAGCTGGAACTGGCCCGCCACCCTGGAGAAGGTCACGTCCTTCGACAGAAACACGGCATCCTGGACATGCGCCGAGATGATGGCGAGGTCTTCTTCATCCAGCGCCATGAGTTTCAGCTGATCGGTGGACATGACAAATTTCCCGGCGGGTTCGAGGTTTTTAACCGAGATAAGGCGATAGCCGCCGTTTCGCAACCATTGTGGTGCCGGGAATGCCCGTGTCGACAGGAAAATGATGCCGTGAGCGGCCTCAGTCGCTGATCCGCTCGACGACCGCGCCGCAGCGCGTGAGCTTTTCTTCCAGCCGCTCGAAGCCGCGATCAAGGTGGTAGACCCGCGACACGGTCGTCTCGCCCTTGGCCGCAAGGCCGGCGATGACAAGCGAGACCGAGGCGCGCAGGTCGGTCGCCATCACCGGCGCGCCGTGCAGTTCTTTCACGCCCCTGATGGTCGCCGTCTGGCCGGAAAGCGAGATGTCGGCGCCAAGACGGGCCAGTTCCTGAACATGCATGAAGCGGTTTTCGAAGATTGTCTCGACGATGCGCGACGTGCCTTTGGCCCGCGTCATCAGGCCCATGAACTGGGCCTGCAAATCGGTCGGAAAGCCCGGATAGGGTTCGGTGGTGATATCGACCGGGCGGATATCGTCGCCGTGGCCGACGATATGAATGCCGGTTTCCGTCGGCGTGATCTCGGCGCCTGCGGCTCTGATTGCCTCGATGGCGGAACTCAAAAGCGCGGCATCGGTGTTTTCCAGCGTTACTTCGCCGCCGGCCATGGCGACGGCCATGGCATAGGTGCCGGTCTCGATCCGGTCCGGAAGCACGGTGTGGCGGGCGCCGGAAAGCGAGGTGACGCCGTCAATGGTGATGGTCGGCGTGCCGGCGCCTTCGATCTTCGCGCCCATGGCCTTCAGGCAATTGGCAAGGTCGACGACTTCCGGCTCGCGCGCGGCGTTTTCCAGCACGGTCGTTCCGTTGGCGAGCGTTGCCGCCATCATCAGCGTGTGGGTGGCGCCGACGGAGACCTTCGGGAACACATAATGGCGGCCGATCAGACCGCCCTTCGGCGCCTTGGCCTCGACATAGCCCTGCTCGATCTCGATTTCCGCGCCAAGCGCCTTCAGCCCGTCGATGAAGAGGTCGACGGGGCGCGTGCCGATGGCGCAGCCGCCGGGCAATGAGACCCGGGCAATGCCCTCGCGCGCCAAAAGCGGACCGATGACCCAGAAGGAGGCGCGCATCTTGCGCACCAGGTCGTAGGAGGCCGTGGTGTCGGTAATCGTCGGGCAGTTGAAATGAATGGTGCGCGCATAACCGTCCTGCTGGCGCTCGCGCCGGCCATTGACGGAGATATCGACGCCGTGATTGCCGAGAATGCGCATCAGAAGTTCGACGTCGGCCAGATGCGGCACGTTCTCGAGCGTCAGCGTGTCGCTGGTCAGAAGCGAGGCGATGATCAGGGGAAGCGCCGCATTCTTCGCGCCGGAAATGGGAATGACGCCCTTCAGGGGATTGCCGCCGACGACTCTGATCTGATCCATTCCACATTTTCCGGGTTGGACCCGGCCTCTTCTTGAAAGCTTAGGCGCGTCTAAACGAAACGTCGGCCATGATCAATCGCAATGGTTGACAAGTTGTTGAGTGCACCGGTCAAAGCAGCGAAAAATGGCAGGTCTATGTTCCGGAGCGCTAAAATACCGGGAGTCCAGCGATCGCAGTTTTCAGCCTTCGTCCTTTTGCCGGGAGGCGGGCAGGCCGTCGGTCTCGTCGGCGGCGCCCTTGCGCCGGGCGCGCGACTGCTGTTTGCGCCGCATCAGGTTCTCGCGCAGTTTCTGCGCCGCCCGCTCCCGACGCTGCGTCGCGGCATCCGGTTTCTTCTTCTGTGGATCGGCGTTGTCCATCTCGCCACCTTCTCGCAAAGCATGCTTTCCGCCGAAATGCGGATAAGAGAAAAGAAATGTGTTTCCCGTCTTGCACTTGAAGCGGAGCTATGGCAATAGGCCGCTTGCCTGCACCAAACAGTGCCGGGCGCGCTTCGCAAGGCCGAAGTCGGGCTGCTATAGCTCAGGGGTAGAGCACTCCCTTGGTAAGGGAGAGGCCGAGAGTTCAAATCTCTCTAGCAGCACCATCTCATCATTTTGGTTGTTGAAACCAGCTAACACCTTGAATGGAAAGGTGGTTTCTGTAGTTCGATAACCGTTCTCCCGGCTATAGCGTAGAGGCTCTGAAAATGCCAATCTGAGCACTGTATGCTTCACGGCAAGAGACCCATTTTCGTATATATCCCAAGGCCTTGATAGGAACTGAAGGGAGAGTTCGATAAACTCTTCCAACCTCCCTTTGGGCGGGATGTAGTTTTCGACCCTTTCCGCCAGAATGATCTTGTCACGTTCCAGCCGTTCAATACGTTTCTCATACGCCGAAACCACCGATGGACTGTTCGCTTCAACAAGCCGATCCAAAACCCCCTCGATTTGGGCCTCAACATCCTTGAGCTGCTTTACGAGCGTCTGCTTTGCCGAATGAGCTTCGGCCAATCGCATTTCCCATGCATCGATGAACATCCTCTTCGCGAGTGCAAAGAAGCTCTTTGACGGTTGCATCCGCTTGAGAACTTCCGAAAAACCGTCTTCGATCTTCGCGCGCGGGATCGACTTGCGCTTTGACTCGCAGCCTCGGGTGTCGCAGAGATAATAGGCGTAATGCTTACGGCAGCCTTTGCTCCAGGCTGCTGTCATGGGTTTGCCGCAATCATCGCAGTGGACAAAGCCGCGTAAGGGAAAGTCAGCATTGATGTCTTTTCTAGCTGCGGGCCTTGCCCCTGCATCAAGATTTTCCTGAATGCGCGTATAGCTTTCAAAGCTGATCAGTGGCTCATGGTGACCTTTACGTAGACTGATGTTCCAGTTGGGCACCTCGATATAGCCCGCATAGATTGGCTGCTTGAGCATCTTCGTGACTTTCCATAGGCGAACCTCGCCATTTGGCAAGTCCTTGGGAAAATCCGGCTTACCCTCAAGGAAGCGTTTGACCTCTGCCTGAGAACGGAATCGGCCCATTGCGTAGCTTTCCAATGCTTCTCGAACAATGGAGGCCAACGGTTCGTCATGCACCATCAGCTTGCCGTGAATACGGTCAGAGGCGTAGCGATAGCCAACAGGGGCATGAAAGACCCAGTAGCCCTTTTCGACCCTTGCACGCATTTTTTGGATAACCTGGCGACGATTTTGTTCGCGCTCGAGCTCGCCTTGAGCAGCGATGATCGTTTCGATGAACTTACCTTCGGGCGTTTCATCGTCCAGTTTGAAGTTCAAGCACTCGATCCGCGCACCGCGCTTCTGAAATTCCCGGCGAAGCTTGATGTGGAATTCGGTATCGCGGGCGAAGCGTTTCAGGTCATCGAAGATGATGACATAGTTTTTGCCGGGCTGGGCATCTAGGAAGCTAAGAAGCGCCACCATGCCGGGCCGCTTCATGAAATCTCCGCCACCGGATGCGTCATCGGGGAACACCGCTTCGACGTCATACCCCTTAGAACTCGCATATTGACGGCATCGATGTTCCTGGCTTTCGAGCCCGCCACCTTCAGTTTTTTGCCGCGTTGACGACACACGGCAGTAAATCAACGCCTTTGGCACCATTTCCGGCTGTAATTTCACTTTTTCCAAGACTCCTCCTTTCTCGCGCTACGGTTATTCCACTTCGGGCGCGTTGTTAAATGTTTCAGCAATCTTCGAGTTCTCCGAGTATAGCCGCTCTGGCTTGCTTTCGGGCGGTGGATCGTTCGTTTCGTCATTCTGCCCACAGGCTTCTTGAACAGGATGCACCTCCCATCCAAGATCGACAAAACCCAAGATGATCGACCACATTGCTTGCAGAAATTCTTCTTTCTGCGCTTGGCTCATATTGGTGTTGTCGAGGTAAGATTGATATAGTCCAACATCGACTTGAACAGTCGGGCGGGCAGCTCCGTTGAAACGTTTGGTGGTCTTATCGTGCTCCACGGCATCTACCTTTCTCTTGAGAGGACCTGAAGTCTTTGCCAAAGTCCGTTAGATCGGTAGACTGTGTGGGTGTATCTGAGGCAGAAGCGTTGGTTCTTATGCGTGTATTGTTTTGCCCTTTCATATACCTATGATAGCATTCCAATATGGAAACATGCAAAAAGCGCTGAACAATCAGTACCTTAGGTGCGATACTATTCTAAAGTATAACAAGCACTTAGCTTATGTGGGGCGTATTCTCTGACTTGAAGAATTGCGACCGATACGATCAACTCTTCGGGCGTTCTTTTTCGAGAAAGCCCATCTGGCGCTGCGGGTCGTTAAACAGTCTGGGCTTGACGTAATTGTCGACGGTTAGATCAGGGTGGTTTTCCGGCAGCAGGCTGCTCAGCGCTTGAGTGGCTTTGTAGGCTCTTTCTATGTCAATGCATATGCCAATAGCGAATTCGTCGTCGTCGCGGTTTTCCAGCTTTTCCGCTGAGTGTCCGTAATAGCAATATTCATCGGCGATATGGACTTCCACCACATCGGCATCCTTGTCGTGTCTGTCTATCAGCAGTGTCATGACGTGCGGATAGCCGCGCAGGGCCATGTGGTCCGCAGCTTTGAGAGCAAGCTTTTCGGCGCGTGAGCCTTTCTCGTCGGCAACGGTGACGACGACAGCGTGTTTTCCAAGCATGACATAGGCGGAGGCTAAATCTATATCTTCCCGGCCTCTCATGTCGAAGCTGCGGGAGGATGCTTTTGGCGCACAATACCCCGTAAGAGCCATAAGCGTATGGGTGAGATATTTTATATTGCTCTGAAAGATTGTATTGTTTCGCTCGCTGAGACGGTGTTGTCTGACAGTGCGGTGCGCGCTGAATTCGTGAGGAAGTTGGTGACCGTATACACATCCCTTAAACAGATCAAAGCACATGAGTATCTGCGCCCGTTTATTACCATCGGTGCTCGGCGTACCGATCAAAACAGAAAAAGACTTTGGCAGACTGCCAAAACTGTCTCCGGGTTGGCTGTTGAGAAGCAAGTTGCGCCGATGCTCTTGAAGAAATAGATCGTAATGGGGCGTCTTGCCACCTTCATCCTTGATTATGATTTCGACAATTTCGAAACTGTTGCTCCGGAACGTCTGCTTGAGGTTGATCGCCATTATGCGCACAAAATCTTGCTGGGCCATACTGAATGCATCGGTTTTGTCGATGAAGGATACAAAGCGGATTGTGTCGGTAGGGGCATCCTGAAGCGCATCGAAGTCAAGCGAACATTCTCTATCAAAAACCTCGATACGATCCGCGTAGTAGCCAATCTGCGTCCCTAACATTGGAGAAGAACCGAGCTTTTGGCGACATTCGGCTGCAGATTCCAGAGCCGGCAGGTGCGGATAAAAGTATCGTTCAACGACGAGAGCCGGACACCATGGCGTAAGGAGCCTCGTTTTCACTAAGTGGGCCATAGGATGGGCGGTTGCTTTTTGCGTGTCCTCGAAGGTTATCGGTAGGTATGTGGCGGTGTTGTAAACATCCAATCCTTTCGGTGGATCAACATAGCGAGGCAGTGAGAAAATTTTGTTGATTGCCACTGAGAACTGACCCGGTGTGGCCTGATATTTCCATTGAGAATTGACCCATGTTCCAACCTTCCCTCGCATGTTTTGAGCGG
>NZ_JACIDZ010000016.1 GCF_014196625.1 Martelella radicis | reverse complement strand
GAAAAATCCTAACCCTTGCAAACGCAATGCTAAGAGATCAGACCATGTACAAACCAGCCTGAACAGGTACAAAACAATACAGTTGCCAGGGCGGCTTGGCAACGCGTCGTTTGCGCGATCGCGTCACTGGATCATTTTCATTCGGATATCGGCGATCGTCAGGAGTAATCGCCACGTTTTCCCGCATGGCCCTGGACCCCGGCTCAAGGCCGGGGTGACGAGGGTTTGTCCTGGGGCGAGGAGCATCACGTCTGTCGCCTCGGACTTAATGAACCCGATGCCGCTTACGCGCGCTCTTCCAGAAGCGCCTCGCCCTTCTTCTCGCGCACGAGATTGATGAAGCGGCGGAAGAGGTAGTGGCTGTCCTGCGGGCCCGGAGAGGCTTCCGGGTGATGCTGGACGGAGAAGACCGGCTTGCCGGCAAGCGAGATGCCGCAATTGGAGCCGTCGAACAGCGAGACATGGGTTTCGGTGACGCCGTCCGGCAGCGAGGCCGAATCAACCGCGAAGCCGTGGTTCATCGAAACGATCTCGACCTTGTTCGTGGTGTAGTCCTTCACCGGATGGTTCGCGCCGTGGTGGCCCTGATGCATCTTCACGGTCTTGGCCCCAAGCGCCAGCGCCAGCATCTGGTGGCCGAGGCAGATGCCGAAGACCGGCAGGCCGCTGTCAATCAGGCTACGGATGACCGGCACGGCATATTCGCCGGTCGCCGCTGGGTCGCCGGGACCGTTGGAGAGAAACACGCCGTCGGGCGTGAGCGCCAGAATGTCCTCGGCCGAGGTCTTCGCCGGCACGACGGTGACCTTGCAGGAAAGGCCGGCAAACAGGCGCAGGATGTTGCGCTTCACGCCGTAATCAATGCAGACGATGTGGTATTTCGCATCCGCCTCGCCGAGCGTGCCATAACCCTCGTTCCAGACCCAGGGCGTCTCGTCCCATCGGGAGGACTGGCCGGAGGTGGCGACGACGGCGAGGTCAAGGCCCTCGAGCCCGCCCCAGGCCTTGGCTTCCGCCTTCAGCGCATCGAGGTCGAAATTGCCGTCGGGATCATGGGCGATCACCGCGTTCGGCGCGCCGTGCTCGCGAATCCACGCCGTCAGCGCACGGGTATCGATGCCCGAGAGGCCGATAATGCCGCGCGCCTTCAGCCAGGCGTCGAGATGGCCGGCCGAACGGTAGCTCGACGGCTGGGTGATGTCGGCCTTGAAGATCGTGCCCACCGCGCCGCGGCGGGCCGCCGGCGTCAGGTCCTCGATATCCTCGCCATTGGCGCCGATATTGCCGATATGGGGGAAGGTGAAGGTCACGATCTGCCCGAGATAGGACGGATCGGTGAGGATTTCCTGGTAGCCGGTCAGCGCCGTGTTGAAGCAGACTTCCGCCTGCACACGGCCCGTTGCGCCGATACCCTTGCCGAAAATCGCCGTGCCGTCGGCCAGAACCAGAACGGCCGTCGGCTTTTCAGTCATCCATGCGGAGGAGGTCGTCATCTTAATCCTTGTCGTGTTCCTCGCCGGCCTCATGGCCGATTGAACGAGGCCTGCCCTGCGCTTATATATGACCCGCACGAACGGGTTCACTCTTCGGTCCGGCGAGACGCCGGTGGTCAGAGAGACGGGCAGACCTTTTTTTGATGCGGTCGCGGGAAAATAGTCAAACGCTGCTTGCGGGTCAATTGCTCTCGGTGCAGACTTGTGGCATCTGCTCAAATTATATGACGAGCCCGTTTTTTAATTTGATCGCAGTCCTCGTTTTCGGTAAACGCCGCCGCTTGTCGACATGTGTCGGCGAAGGTTCTCAAAAAAACTGGCGTTGCCAGGAGTAGGTTGATGTTGCGCGACAAACTCGCACTTGCACTCAAAGATAGCTCGAAAGCCGACGATCCGGTTCGTTTTTGCACGCTGCGGCTGGTTCATGCCGCCATCAAGGACCGTGACCTTGCCCATCGCGCCAGCGGGAGGGATCCCGTCAGCGACGATGATATCGGGCAGATACTGCTGAAAATGTTGAAGCAGCGCAAGGAATCATCCCGTCTCTACGAAGAGAAGGGCCGTCATGACCTTGCCGCCCAGGAACGCGAGGAAATGGCCGTGATCCGCGAATTCCTGCCGGCGCAATTGCCCGAGGAAAAGATTCGCGAGGTCTGCGCCTCCGTCGTTGAAGAAACCGGCGCCCAGGGCCTGCGCGATATGGGCAAGTGCATCGAGACGCTGAAGGACCGTTATTCCGGCCAGATGGATTTCTCCAAGGCGTCCGGCGTCGTCAAGGAAATGCTGAAATAAGAACCGCGCTCCAGGGCTGTGGATAACTCCGTGGATATGGAGGATAACCCGCGTTGATGGTGCCGCGGCATGTGCGCCGCGCCATAAGCTGTTCATCCGCAGGCAGTCAGCCCTGCCCGCGCAAACGAGGGCCAGATGCGCTTTCCGCCATCATTTCTGGATGAAATTCGCGATCGAGTGCCGATTTCGAGCGTCATTGGCCAGCGTGTCTCCTGGGACCGCAAGAAGACCAATGCGGGGCGCGGCGACTACTGGGCCTGCTGTCCCTTCCACGGGGAGAAGACGCCGAGCTTCCACTGCGAGGACCGCAAGGGTCGTTACCACTGCTTCGGTTGCGGGGTCTCCGGCGATCATTTCCGCTTTCTGACCGATCTCGACAGCATGAGCTTTCCCGAAGCCGTGCAGCGCATCGCCGATATGGCGGGCGTGCCAATGCCGGCGATGGACCCTCAGGCCGAAAAGCGCGAGGAGAAGCGCCGCACGCTGATCGATGTGATGGAGCTTGCGGCCGCCTTCTTCCAGGATCGGCTGCAGGCGAGCGATGGCGCGAAGGCAAGGGCCTATCTGCGCGAACGCGGGCTCTCCGCGCGCACGATCGATACGTTCCGGCTCGGCTATGCGCCGGAAAGCCGCAATGCGCTGAAGGAATTCCTGGCCGCCAAGGGCGTTGAAAGGCAGGAGATCGAGGCCTGCGGCCTCGTCGTCCACGGGCCGGACATCGCCGTTTCCTATGACCGTTTCCGAGACCGGATCATGTTTCCGATCCTGTCCTCGCGTGAAAAGGTGATCGCCTTCGGTGGCCGTGCCATGCGGCCCGATGCGCTGGCGAAATACCTGAATTCCAACGAGACCGAACTGTTCCACAAGGGCAATGTGCTGTTCAACTTCGCCCGGGCGCGGCGTGCGCTTTCTGGCGCGGACGGCGCCGGCACGGTGATCGCCGTCGAAGGCTATATGGACGTGATCGCCCTGCATCAGGCCGGCATCGAGAACGCAGTGGCGCCGCTTGGCACGGCGCTGACGGAAAACCAGCTTCAGCTTCTCTGGCGCATGACCAGCGAACCGGTGCTCTGCTTTGACGGCGATAGCGCCGGCCAGCGCGCCGCCGATCGCGCCGCGGGTGTCGCCCTGCCGCTGCTGAAGCCCGGCCATTCGCTGAAGTTCGCCTATCTGCCGGAGGGCAAGGACCCGGATGATCTGGTGCGCGAGGGCGGCAGGCAGGCGTTCGAGCAGATCATGCGTCAGGCGCGTCCGCTTGCCGACACCGTGTTCGAGCGCGAGGCGGGCCAGGACGACAACGCCACGCCCGAACGGCGCGCGGCGATCGAGGCGCGGATCAACACGCTTGTGCAGACCATCGGCGACGAGAATGTGCGCCGCCACTATCAGCAGGATTTTCGCAACCGGCTCTATCAGCGTTTTCGCGGCGGCCCGCGCGGCGGCGGTTTTCCGCCGAAAGGCGCCCGGGGCAGGGGCTTGGAGGCACAACGGACGGGCGGTTTCTCGCCTTCCGAAAGGCTTTCGCGCTCGCCGCTTGCAAGTTTCCGTTTGGCCGGCGCCACGCTGACTTTCCGGGAATGCCAGCTTGTGTTTTGCCTTCTGACCCACCCGGAACTGGCGCGCGAGGATTTCGACAGCATCGCAGCGCTGTCCTTCGACGCGGCCGAGATGCGGGCCTTCTGGCCGGCCTTTCTCGCCGAGGCCTCCAGGCCTGATGCCGGTCGCGAACGGCTTCGCCAGCGGCTTGAGGATGCGGGCTTCGGTGCGCTGATCAATCAGCTCAAGAACCATGTTAGCCGAAATGTAAGCTGGATCGCCGGGCCGGACGCGGCGCTTGAGGATGTGCGTGAGGTCTATCGCCAGGCGCTGTCGCTGCATAACCGCGCCCGCTCGCTAGCCCGCCAGAAGGCAGAGATCGAGCGCGAGATCGGCGAGGCTACGGAGGAAGGCAATCTGGAGCTTCTGGAGGAACTGATGCCGGCATTGATCACCGTGCAGAACGAAATCAGCCGGATCGACAACCAGGAAGCGGAAATCGAGGGTTTCGGGCTGATGTCGGGGCGCGGCGGGCGCTCCGGCGCGACGGGGTAGCAAGCGGCGGTGGTGTTGCTTTTCGCGATTCTAAACCGGAAGGAGCGGTGGTACTTGTATTTCCCCCACTTCGTTCTAAATGTAGTCTCGCGGGCCGTCAGGAAGGCTGCATCGGTCCGGACATCGCAAGAAGCGTCACGCGGGTGGCTTTTGGAGCGCATTTACGATATGAAATCGCGCGATACCCGTTTTGACGCTTGACGGATGGCGAAAATCTGGGAATCACCAGTTTGAATGGCACAACGCAGCGCAATTTCATGATCTGGACAGTGTTCACCCGGGGTGACAGGCTCCGCGACGGTGAATTCTGTCCTGTTCATGGTTGAAGTTTTGAAAGCCGGCTCGTTCGGGCCCTCTCAAAGGGTCCTTAATCATTTGCCGGTAATGCCGCTGTGGAATAACGGCATTAAGCGTCAGGGAAACAAAATCTATGGCAACAAAAGTCAAGGAAAACGAAGAAGCCGAAACCGAACGCGAAGGCGGAACCGACGGCCCTCTTCTGGACCTTTCCGATGATGCCGTCAAGAAGATGATCAAGGCCGCCAAGAAGCGCGGCTATGTGACCATGGACGAGCTGAATTCCGTCCTGCCGTCCTCCGAAGTGACCTCCGAGCAGATCGAGGACACGATGGCGATGCTGTCCGACATGGGCATCAACGTGATTGAGGATGAGGACGAGGTCGACAACGATAACGACAGCGAAAGCGACAACAGTTCGGATGACGACAGCAATTCCGAAAGCGACAGCACGGAAGTCGCGACGACGACCGGAACGGCCGTAGCGCAGACCAAAAAGAAGGAACCGACCGACCGGACAGATGATCCGGTGCGCATGTATCTGCGCGAAATGGGTTCGGTCGAGCTTCTGTCGCGCGAAGGCGAGATCGCGATCGCCAAGCGGATCGAATCCGGCCGCGAAACGATGATTGCCGGCCTTTGCGAAAGCCCGCTGACCTTCCAGGCGCTGATCATTTGGCGCGACGAGCTGAACGAGGGTACGACGCTTCTTCGCGAGATCATCGATCTGGAAACCACCTATTCCGGTCCCGAGGCCAAGGCTGCGCCGCAGTTCCAGAGCCCGGAAAAGATCGAGGCCGACCGCAAGAAGGCCGAGGAAAAGGAACAGGCCCGCAAGAAACGCTCCGACGACGTTACCGATGTCGGCGGCGAAGGCGTGCAGCCGGAAGAAGACGAGGACGAAGAGGACGAATCCAACCTGTCCCTGGCCGCCATGGAAGCGGAACTGCGTCCACAGGTCATGGAAACGCTCGACCTGATCGCCGAGACCTATACCAAGCTCAGGAAGCTGCAGGACCAGCAGGTGGAAGCGCGTCTTGCCGCTTCCGGCACGCTGACCAATGCTCAGGAGCGCCGCTACAAGGAGCTGAAGGAAGGGCTGATCACGGCGGTGAAGTCGCTGTCGCTCAACCAGAACCGCATCGACCTCCTGGTCGAACAGCTCTACGACATCAACAAGCGTCTCGTCGAAAACGAGGGCAAGCTGTTGCGCAAGGCGACCCAGCGCGGCGTTTCGCGCGATGACTTCCTGCAGCATTATCACGGCGCCGAGCTTGATCCGAACTGGATGAAGTCGATCGGCAATCTTTCCGGCAAGGGCTGGAAGGAATTCGCCAGCCAGGATGGCGCCGACATCAAGGCGCTCCGGAGCGAGATACAGAGCCTTGCGACCGAAACCGGCATCTCGATCGCCGAGTTCCGCCGCATCGTTCACATGGTCAAGAAGGGTGAGCGCGAGGCGCGCATCGCCAAGAAGGAGATGGTGGAAGCCAACCTCCGTCTGGTGATCTCGATCGCGAAGAAATACACCAATCGCGGCTTGCAGTTCCTCGACCTCATCCAGGAAGGCAATATCGGCCTGATGAAGGCGGTGGACAAGTTCGAGTACCGCCGCGGCTACAAGTTCTCGACCTATGCCACATGGTGGATCCGGCAGGCGATCACCCGCTCGATCGCCGACCAGGCCCGCACGATCCGTATTCCGGTGCACATGATCGAGACGATCAACAAGATCGTCCGCACCTCGCGCCAGATGCTGCACGAGATCGGCCGGGAACCGACGCCGGAGGAGCTTTCCGAAAAGCTCTCCATGCCGCTCGAAAAGGTCCGCAAGGTGCTGAAGATCGCCAAGGAGCCGATCTCGCTCGAAACGCCCGTGGGCGACGAGGAAGATTCGCATCTCGGCGATTTTATCGAGGACAAGAACGCGCTTCTGCCGATCGACGCGGCCATTCAGGCGAACCTGCGCGAGACCACGACCCGCGTTCTGGCATCGCTGACGCCGCGCGAGGAACGCGTGCTGCGCATGCGCTTCGGCATCGGCATGAACACCGACCACACGCTCGAAGAGGTTGGCCAGCAGTTCTCGGTCACCCGCGAACGTATCCGCCAGATCGAGGCCAAGGCGCTGAGGAAGCTGAAACACCCGAGCCGCAGCCGCAAGCTCAGGAGCTTCCTGGATAGCTGATCGGCGGATGTCGGTTTGAGAATGATGAGAACCCGGTCGAAAGGCCGGGTTTTTGTCTACTGACCAAGAAAACCCCGCTCTCTTTCGTCACCCTCGGGCTTGTCCCGAGGGTCCAAGCACGTATCGAAACGACAAACGTATCGGGCAAAATATCATTTTAAACGAACTATTACGGGCCGCCAACGCCGTCCGTGCGGAGTAGTGGATAGATCCCTGGGACAAGCCCGAGGATGACGTTCGAAGGGGACGGGTTTGTCGACAGGGTAAACGCGACCGAAAGGCCGGGTTTTTCGCGCTTAACCGTTCGGCGTTGGTGCGAAAATGGTCGCTCCACTACGGCGCGGAGCAAATCGATGGATGGACGGCGCCAGAATTCTCGACTTGATGATTCTGATCGGCAAGCTCGCGCTTGTCCGTCTCGCCTTGGCCGGCGTTCTCTTGAAGGGGGCGAGGAGGAGAGGCAAAGACCGGAGCGAGCGGCACTCGCGCGTCCGGCAAGCGCCGAAAGGCATTCCCCGCATGGGGCCATGGCCAGCGGAGAAAACGACGGCTCCCTCGTGCGTGCGGAGAGCCCAAAAGCCCAGGCGCCGCTTCTCGAAGCGCCTGTGCATGTCTTGCAGGCCGAAGGCAGGACCTTCGGCGCAGCTTCCGGCGCAAGGGCCGGAGAAACTTATTCCGTAACCTGCAGGTTGACCGCTTTCGGGCCCTTGCCGCGACGGTCCGGCTCGGTGTCGTAGCTGACTTTCTGGTTTTCCGTCAGTCCGGTCAGGCCGGAAGACTGCACGGCGGAGATATGGACAAAGATATCCGCGCCGCCATTGTCCGGCTTGATGAAGCCGTAGCCTTTATCGGTATTGAAAAATTTCACGGTGCCAGTTTCGGCCATACTTCAAGGTCCTTTTCTCACCGCCCCGCTTGCACGAAAATGGGCGGATATTCCAATGCTCGTTTTGCCCTTATGGACAGCGCAGGCGTTTCTCGAATTTTGAGGAAAGGTACCTTTATTACCGCGGCTTCGGACGGCCTGAACACGACTACAGGCCAAATCCTTCAAAGGCCGCCCGGAAAGTTAGCGTTTCCGGCGCGCATGAGATTATATGGTCTTCCCGTGCTCGCAAAATGCCCGAACGCGATCAGAATGCGGTGTTTACACGAATTTGGCAAGCGAAACTTTGACGTTTGATGCACAGGGCGAGCGAAACCAGGGCCGCCGCCTGTATTTGTTACGACAATTCAGAGCGGTGGCAAGAACATCGATCGCGGATATACTGGTGCGGACTTTGTGCCGGGCAGACGGTCTGTGCCGGCCGGCGGCAGGCCATCCGTTGCTGCAGTCGAGGCTCTAGCTTTTTGGCCTGAAGCTGGTGTAGGTGAGTGGTGACGGCGAAGCCCCGATGACAAGAGCGCGCCGGCGGTGCGCGAAGCGATTTTTGAGATTTCCGGGAGATGCCCATGCGTCGAAAACTGTCGTTACCGTTTGCCGCCTTCGTCCTCACGCTCGGCTGTCTTCCTGCCGGCGCATTCGAGTATCGCCAGATCGATGACTGGGCCGTCAGTTGTGACAACGCCTATGTCTGCACGATCTCGCTCAATCCGCCTGCGCCGCCCGAGGGCAATGCCGATCTGGCCGCGATCCAGTGGCACAGGAGTGCCGATCCCTCCGCGCCGCTCTCCCTCAGCCTGCCCTTTCCGCCCGGCTTCTTCCAGAAAGGGGACGCAAAGGGCGAATTCAATATCAGCATCGACGGTTCCGCCGCCTATGCCGTCTCGATCGCTGACCTCGTCAAGGACGAAGCCGTCGGCACTTTCGGCGTCAGCGATCCGGCGGCTCTGTCAGCATTGTTTGAGAAGATGATGGCCGGAACGAGCGCGACGATTGCCTATAGCGGCGGGCTTGGCGATTTTTCCTCGACCATCACGCTTGCCGGGCTTTCCGACGGCGCCCGATTCGTCGATGACCTGCAGGGCCGCAAGGGGCGCACCGATGCGCTGGAGGAAAAGGGAGACGGCGCTCCGCCCGAAAGCGTCAGCGTCTGGTCGATCGACACTTACAAGCAACTGCCGCCGTCGATACTCAGGAACCTGAGCGACGAGAACAGCGTCTGCTACACGGACGAGGCTCATCTCGATCAGGCCGATGCCTTCGGTTTCAATGCCGGCGCCAGCACCATCATGCTTTTGCCCTGCGGCCCGTCCGGGGCCTATAACCAGCCCTACCAGCTTTATGTCGGCAAGGACCAGGAATTCCACCGGGCCGAATTCCCCAATGTCAGCGAGGCCGGCATCACCGTTCTCGACACGGTCTACAACGTGAATTTCGATCTCGACAACCGCAAGCTCTCATCGGTCTATCTGGGGCGCGGGCTTGGCGATTGCGGGCTGGCGCATTACTGGAGCCTCGATGAACAGGCGACCGGCAATCCGCTCGTTCTCACCCATGAGCGCGCCAAGAGCGCCTGCGACGGCAAGGATGTCGGCGCCGCCAACTGGCCGGTCACCTGGCAGTCGACGCTCGGCCGTCACGCCGAAAAGGCCGAAGAAGCCTCCGAGACGAAATAGAGCGCTTTCGCAATTCGGGGAGAAGCGGCAGCCCTCTGGCATCGCGGTTCAGGGTCGGTAGACCCTGAGCAATTGTCCGTTCGCCTCGTCGGTCGTCAGCAGCACGGCGCCGTCGGGCGCGATCTTCACGTCGCGCAGCCGGCCGAACCGATCTTCAAACAGGCGGTTTTCCGCCGTCGGCACGCCGTTGTCGTCAAGCGCGACATGGGAAAGCAGCCGGTCCTTCAGCGCGGTGACGAGAAAGTCGCCGTCCCATTCGGGAAACATGTCGCCGCGATAGACGGCAATGGCGCCGGGCGCGATCGAGGGGTCCCAGTAATAGAGCGGCTGTTCCAAGCCCTCGGCATGGGTGCCCTTGCCAATCTTTGCCCCGGAATAATGCACGCCGTAGGAGATTTCCGGCCAGCCGTAATTGGCGCCGGCCTCGGGAATGTTGATCTCGTCGCCGCCGCGCGCGCCATGCTCGACGGTATAGAGAATGCCGGTTGCCGGGTCGATGGTGATCCCCTGCGGATTGCGGTGGCCGATGGACCAGATCTCGGCCAGAGCGTCGCCATCGCCGGCAAAGGGGTTGCCGTCCGGCACGCTGCCGTCGGGCCGGATGCGCAGGATCGAGCCGGCATGGTCGCCGGCGTTCTGGGCGCGGTCGCTCTCGCCCCGGTCGCCGATGCCGAAATAGAGGTATCCGTCGTTGTCTATGGCGATGCGCGAGCCGAAATGGCGGTTGGTGCCGGTAAAACGGTTCATGGCGAAGATCTGCTCGACGGCGCTCAGTTCCGCAGCCGCGCGATCGAGGGTTGCGCGGAAGACCGCGGTACCCTGGCCGCCGTCGCCGGCGATCGAAGCAGTGAAGTAGATCACTTGATTGTCGGAAAAATCCGGGTCGAGCGCCAGATCAAGAAGGCCGCCCTGACCGGCAGCATGGATATCCGGAAGGCCGGAGACTTGGCGAATGGTGCCGTCCGGGTCGATGATATTCAGCCGTCCAGGGCGTTCGCTCACAAGGTAGCCGCCATCTTCAAAAGGCTCGACCGACCATGGGTTGGCAAGTCCCGAAGCGATTTCCTCAACTTCATGCGGGGGTGTTTCGGCGCGGACGGAAGCGGTCGACAGTATCAGCCCGGCAAGCGCTGCTGTCATCACGGACTTGGATAGGGAAAAAATCACGGGTGGCCTCCTGCGGCAGATCTGCGTTTAAAGGTCTCTGCCAGAAGAGCTAGAACCCGACAGGCCGCCAGCAAGGAAGGGCGGAGACACAAGATCGTGAGGCGTGATGAAAGAATGGGGCCCGTGCGGGATGCAAGGCGCCGGGGTGTGCGCGGATTTTCGGGCCGATGCGCTAGGGCGCGACATCTGTCACGACATGCGCTTCCATCAGTTCAGGCAAGTCAGGATACCACATGTCTGAAGGGCGGCTGTCGAACATCATGTCGAGGAACCAGGCAGCAACCCCTGCCTGAAGGAAGATCGTGCGGTCCCTGTCCTGTTCGCGCAAGGGGTCCGCATTCAGGACGGCATAGTCGGCGTCAATCCGGTATTGGTGGAACCCAAGCCTGCCTCCGGACGACAGTTGTCGTTTGATTCCGCCGATGAAGACAGTCGTGCAGGCCGAGCTGCACTCCGAGACGACCAATGTGTTCAGACCATTCTGCCTGATCGTATTCGACAAGCCTCTCGCCTGGTAGATATTGCCGCCGGTGCTGGCCAGGATAATCTGTTTCACATCCGGATAGGCATCGAGTTGGTGTTTGAGATGGTTGGTGATCCCAAGCTCCAGCGAACCGGTCAAGGTCAGTGACTGCCCATCCGGCGTCGGCTCGATGCTGTATTTTTCCGCGCGTTCAGCCTCAGCCTCAACGGCATATTGACGTCTCAAGTTATCGGGAGCCGGGCGCGTCATGTGCCAGGCATCAAAGGCGTAGGTCATGACCCAGAAGACGGCCAGGACCAAAGCCATCTGAGTTCCCCAGACCGGGGCCATGTATCCGGTGGTGCGACCATAGAGCTCAGCGGCGCGAATGACGCCAACGGCCTGCCAGACAAAGAGGACGCCATGAAAGAGCAATACCAAAAGCAGGACAAATAGCTGCGTGTCATGGAAATTCTGCCCCTTGCCCGGGCGGAGCCAGTCCTGCAGCAGCAACACCAGAACGCGAATAAGGACAAGGTTGATCCAGAACGACCATGCAAGCCCCTGTTCGCCGCGCCAATGCGCGGTCAGGTATCGCCTGACTTTGTGGATCAGCATGCCTCCCCCTGCCGTATCCCATTTTCTTCAGCCGGAACGGTATACTGCCTTGGTTTTTAGCGCTTATCTCGAAGGGGGGCAAATCACGGTCGCCAAAAGGCCGCACACATTACGCCTTTGGCAGAAATATCGGGTCACGAGGTCGGGAGACCAATTGCGACAAGACGACGACCAGATTTGGAAAAAAATAACATTTAAGTTATTGATTTTATTTTATATTGTTGCTGTCCGAGGTGCGGGGATGATTGGTATGAAAGCGCGTCGGCCGGGGCAGGCCGCCACTCTGGAACGAAGCGATGAACGATCGCGACTGGGCGAGGAGAGATCAGTGGCGCGCCCGACAGGATTCGAACCTGTGACCTTTGGAATCGGAATCCAACACTCTATCCAGCTGAGCTACGGGCGCTTTCGCAAGGCCGCGTCGATAGCCTCGCATTGTCGCGTTGTTTAGCGCAGCTTGCCGCGCGCATCAATCTCAAAAAACATAAATGCCTCGCGAAACGACGAACGTCCCGAAATGAGGCTTTCCGGACGCGGCGCGGCAACGGAGGAGTCTATAGACTAAAGTCTAAGTCAACTTAAGCTGACTTAACTGGGTGGCCAGAAAAAAGACATATTTGCCATAATGTTAACAAGCGCTCCACGTGAATTATAGCAGAATTGGTATATCTGCTTCGGCGTTCTCAATTTGACACCCCACGCCCCTTGAACGAGTTTCGAAACGCGATCTGCACCCTGCTCAAGGCTTCGTCTCGGCCCGTCGGGAGGGCGGAATACACCGGATCATGCGTCCGGTGCGGGGGCAGACGAAACGCATGTTTCGTGAATTGGGAGAGAGATATGAAACTCGTAGTATCTGCATTCGCCGTCGCGGCAATGGCAGTGACATCCTTCGCCGTGCCGGCCTTTGCGCAGGATAAGGGCACGATCGGCATCGCGATGCCGACGAAATCGTCCGCCCGCTGGATTTCCGACGGCGAATCCATGGTCCAACAGTTCGAGGAGGCCGGTTACAGCACCGACCTTCAATATGCCGAGGACAATATTCCCAACCAGCTGTCGCAGATCGAAAACATGATCACCAAGGGCGTCGATGCCCTGGTCATCGCCTCGATCGACGGCACGACGCTGTCCAACGCACTGGCCAATGCGGCCGCGGCCGGCATTCCGGTCGTTGCCTATGACCGCCTGATCCGCGAAAGCGGAGACGTCGATTATTACGCGACCTTCGACAATTTCCAGGTTGGCGTCCAGCAGGGCTCCAGCCTCGTCAAGGGTCTCGAAGAGCGCTTCCCTGAAGAAGATGTCTGGAATGTCGAACTCTTCGGCGGTTCGCCCGACGACAACAACGCCTATTACTTCTATGACGGCGCCATGTCGGTGCTGCAGCCGCTGATCGATGACGGCAAGATCGATATCGTTTCCGGCCAGATGGGCATGAATCAGGTGGGCACCCTGCGTTGGGACGGCGCGGTTGCTCAGGCCCGCATGGATAACCTGCTTTCGGCCAACTATACCGATGAGACAATCCATGGCGTGCTTTCGCCCTATGATGGTCTTTCCATTGGCATCCTGTCGTCGCTGAAGGGCGTCGGCTACGGTTCCGGCGATCAGAAAATGCCGATCGTGACCGGTCAGGACGCCGAGCTGCCCTCGATCAAGTCGATCAATATGGGCGAGCAGTACTCCACCGTGTTCAAGGATACCCGCGAGCTTGCCCGCGTCACCGTCGGCATGGTCCAGGCGCTGCTCGAAGGCGGAGAACCGGAAATCAACGATACCGAAACCTATGACAACGGCGTCAAGGTCGTGCCGTCATACCTTCTGGCGCCGGTCGCGGTTGATGGTTCGAACTGGAAGGAAATCCTGGTCGACCAGAGCGGCTACTACACGCTGGAACAGATCCAGGAATAAGTCCTGACAACAAGAAGAGGCGGAGCGCTTGCTCCGCCTTTTTCCGGTCGGAAACCGCCGTCTCCAGTTGTTTTCCGGTCAAGGCATTTGTTCGCAAGTGCAGTATTGCCGGGTTGTGTTATTAAGTACGGTCTAATCGCAAAAATGACGACAAATGTACAGTTATGACGTTTGTCAGAAAGAAGAAATTTGCGCCGCACAAATAAGTTTAAATCGAATAAATTGATTTGACTAACGTGCCTCACATTGTATCGTCACCTCGTCCGCAATGGTCGAAATTCGGCGATTGCCGGGGGCCTTGCGGAAGGAGCCGGAAGGGCGCTCATCAGCGTTTCAACCGGTGGGCACCACATTCAAGTTGAGGTCCTGGCCGGGTGCCTGAGGCCTCCAATTGGGAGAGAGACATGAAAAGCGTTATCTCTATGCTTGCCGCCGCAAGCGTGGCCGTCGCGGCGCTCGCCGTACCGGCGATCGCGGCAGACAAGGGCTATGTCGGCATTGCCATGCCGACCAAGGGTCTGGACCGCTGGAACAAGGACGGCGCGTCCATGGTTCAGCAGTTCGAGGAAGCCGGTTACAAGACCGACCTGCAATATGCCGAAAACGAAATCCCCGCTCAGCTTTCACAGGTCGAGAATATGATCACCAAGGGCGTCGACGTCCTCGTGATTGCCGCGATCGACGGTGGTTCGCTGACGGCTCCGCTCGCCAATGCTGCTGCCGCCGGCATTCCGGTGATCGCCTATGACCGCCTGATCCTCAACACGCCGAATGTCGACTATTACGCAACCTTCGACAACTTCAAGGTCGGCGTGATCCAGGGCAACAGCCTGGTTGAAGGCCTGAAGGCCCGCTTCCCCGACGTTCACCCCTGGAATGTGGAGCTGTTCGGCGGTTCGCCGGACGACAACAACGCCTACTTCTTCTACAACGGCGCCATGTCCGTCATCCAGCCGCTGATCGATTCCGGGGATATCGTCATCCCGTCGGGCCAGATGGGCATGGACAAGATCGGCACGCTGAACTGGTCGAACGCCGCCGCCCAGGCCCGCATGGACAACCTGCTGTCGGCCTATTACACGCAGCAGCCGCTACACGGCGTCTATGCTTCCAATGACGACCTCGCCATGGGCGCGATTTCGTCGCTGAAGAGCCTCGGTTACGGTTCCGGCGATCTCAAGATGCCGATCATCACCGGCCAGGACTCGAACCTTCCGAACGTGAAGGCGATCATCGAAGGCCTGCAGTATTCCTCGATCTTCAAGGATACCCGCAAGCTGGCCGAAGTCACCGTCGGCATGGTCGAGGCGATCTCCGAAGGCAAAGCGCCGGAAATCAACGACACGTCGACCTACAACAATGGTGACAAGGTCGTGCCTTCCTATCTGCTGGAACCCGTCGCCGTGACCCAGGAAAACTGGAAACAGATCCTGGTCGATGACAGCGGCTACTACACCATGCAGCAGATCGAAAAATAACCCCGAGAGTTCGCGTGGGGCCTGTCGCCGACCGTGTTGGTCGGCGGCGGCGCCGGACGCCAGCCGGGTGAGGGTGTCATGACAACATTGCTCGAAATGAAAAAAATCACAAAGACCTTTCCGGGCGTGAAAGCGTTGAGTGATGTCGATCTCGCTGTAGAAGAAGGTGAAATTCACGCGCTTGTGGGCGAAAACGGCGCCGGAAAGTCGACGCTGATGAAGGTCCTTTCAGGCGTCTACCCCCATGGCAGCTATGAGGGCGAGATCCATTATGCCGGCGAACTGGCGACGTTCGGTGGCATTTCCGACAGCGAGAAGAAGGGCATTATCATTATCCATCAGGAACTTGCCCTGGTTCCGCAATTGTCGATCGCCGAAAATATCTTTCTCGGAAACGAAGTCGCCAAGACCGGTGTGATCAGTTGGCCGGATACCTATCAGCGCACCGAAAAACTGCTGAAGAAAGTCGGGCTGAAGGATCCGCCCGCAACCCTCGTCGAAAAGATCGGCGTCGGCAAGCAGCAGCTTGTCGAGATCGCCAAGGCTCTGTCGAAGGACGTGCGGCTCCTGATCCTCGACGAGCCGACCGCCGCCCTTTCGGAAAGCGACAGCGCAAAGCTTCTGAGCCTGCTTCTGGAACTGAAGCAGCAGGGCATCACCTCGATCCTGATCTCGCACAAGCTGAACGAGGTCGAACAGGTCGCCGACAGCATCACCGTCATCCGCGACGGCTCCTCCGTTGCCGATATCGATTGCCGCAAGGAAGAGGTCAGCGAGGCGAAGATCATCCAGGCCATGGTCGGCCGGGCGATGGAAAACCGCTATCCCGACCGCGAGCGCAATATCGGCGAAGAGCTGATGTCGGTGAAGGACTGGACCGTCTGGCATCCCGAACATGCCGATCGCAAGGTGATCAAGAACGTCAAGTTCAACGTCCGAGCCGGCGAGATCGTCGGTATCGCGGGCCTGATGGGCTCAGGCCGCACCGAACTCGCGATGAGCGTTTTCGGCCATAGCTATGGCCGCAACATCTCTGGCGAGGTCTGGCTGGGCGGTCAGAAGGTTGATGTCTCGACCGTTCCGAAGGCCATTTTCGCGGGGCTTGCCTATGTCACTGAAGACCGCAAGGCACTCGGGCTCGTGCTTGACGAGCCGATCACCAAGAACGTCACGCTCGCAAACCTTCCGGGCGTTTCCAAATACGGCGTTCTGAACACGGCCGAGGAGACCAAGACGTCGGAATATTATCGCAAGGCGATGAATATCCGCACGCCGACGGTCGCCCAGCGCGTGGTCAATCTTTCCGGCGGCAACCAGCAGAAGGTCGTTCTGTCGAAATGGCTGTTCACCCAGCCGGACGTGCTCATCCTCGATGAGCCGACGCGCGGTATCGATGTCGGCGCGAAATTCGAGATCTACTCTCTGATGAACCAGCTTGCAGCCGAAGGCCGCGGCGTGGTGATGATCTCGTCGGAAATGCCGGAACTGCTCGGCATGTGCGACCGCATCTACGTCATGAACGAGGGGGCATTGGTGGGAGAACTGGACGCCGCAGAGGCGAGCCAGGAACGCATCATGTCCTTCATTGTCAGAAAATAGAAAGAGATGACGATGAATACTCCTGAGGAAAATGCAGGCCAGAGCAAACCCTCGATTCGCTCCTACCTGACGCTTCGCATGCGCGACTACGGCATTTTGCTTGCCCTGATTGTCATCATCGCGTTTTTCCAGATCGTGACCGACGGCGTTCTGATGCGCCCGGTCAACATCACCAACCTGTTCCTGCAGAACTCCTATGTCATCATCATGGCGCTTGGCATGCTGATGATCATCGTGGCGGGGCATATCGACCTGTCGGTCGGCTCCATTGTCGGCTTCATCGGCGCGCTTGCCGCCGTTCTGATCGTGCAATGGAACGTGCCGGTCATCGTCACGATCTTCGTCTGCATCTTCGCCGGCATGCTGATCGGCGCATGGCAGGGTTACTGGGTCGCCTACTGGAAGATCCCTTCCTTCATCGTGACGCTGGCGGGCATGCTGATCTTCCGCGGCCTGTCGCTCTGGCTTTTGAACGGCCAGTCCGTCGGTCCGTTCCCGAGTTCGTTCCAGCTTCTGTCCACGGGCTTCGTGCCGGATATCTTCGGTGTCGGCCGGCCCAATATGACGGCACTTGCAGCCGGCATTATCGCTGCCGCCGCGATCGTCTATCTCGCCTGGCGGGCTCGCTCGCGCAATGTTGCCTATGGCATCGAAGATGAACCCTATTCCTTCTTCCTCGGGCGCAACATCATCGTGGCAGCGGTTCTGGTGTTCGTCTCGTGGAAGCTCGCCTCGTTCCGCGGCCTGCCAAACGTTCTGGTCTCCATGGCGGTCCTGACGGTGATCTACACCTTCATCACCGAAAGCACGACCTTCGGTCGCCGCGTCTATGCAATCGGCGGCAATGAGAAGGCGGCAGCCCTTTCCGGCATCAACACGAGACGTTTGAACTTCATCGTCTTCGTCAATATGGGCATGCTCGCAGCCCTTGCCGGTCTCGTCTTCGCTGCCCGCCTCAACATCGCAACCCCGAAGGCCGGTAACGGCTTCGAGCTCGATGTCATCGCGGCCGTCTTCATCGGCGGTGCGTCGATGTCCGGCGGCGTCGGCAAGATCGTCGGCGCGGTTGTCGGCGCCTTCATCATGGGCATCATGAACAACGGCATGTCGATCATGGGCATCGGTATCGATTACCAGCAGGTGATCAAGGGCCTTGTCCTGCTCGCCGCCGTCGTCTTCGACGTCTACAACAAGAACAAGGCCTGACGGCGAAAGCCACGGTCTGACAATCCAAAGGGGCAGGGCGGTTTCCGCTCTGCCCCTTGGCATTTTGGTGGTAATCCTCGCCTCCATTTCCGTCATGCCGGCCCTGAGCCGGCATCCGGAGCCAAGTATCAAAGGCTGTCAATTTCAAGCCGCCGGCGTAATCGGCGTCTTGTCGCCCTGGACCCCGGATCAAGTCCGGGGTGACGGATTACGGCTGGGCTAGCCTTTTGCCGTCCGCACCCCACTTCAGCCCGGCCGCCGGCACGACGCGCGTACGATCAGGCGGGGCGGCAGGCGGAGAAGGCGCGGCGGGGTTTCACGCCCGGCGGCGCCACCGGCTTCCAGCCGCCCGATCAACATCTCGGCGGCGGCTTCGGCGATTGCGGAAATGTCCTGGTCGAGCGATGTGATTTCCGGGTCAAAGCCCGCCGAGAAATGCAGTCCGTCGAATGAAATCAGCGATACGTCATCCGGCGCCTTCAGTCCCATCGACTTCAGGCCCTGCAGCACGCCGCGCGTCTGAACCGTGTCGATCGTGACGATTGCCGTCGGGGGCTCCCGGCGCGACATCAGGTCCTGCGTGGCGCGCAGGGCCTGATCCTCGCGCGGGTGATCCCGACAGATGAGATTTTCGGGAATGGGGTGCCCGGCCTCGGCAAGCGTCGCACGGATCCCCTCCAGCCGTTCGTCGGAAACCGAATTTCCGGTGCGTCCGGCAATCACGGCAATGTCGCGGTGGCCGAGCTTCAGCAGGTGGCGGGCGATCAGTCGGGCGCCGAGCGCATTGTCGTCCGCGACGCAGTCAAACGGCGCGCCGCCGATGACGCGGTCGATGATCACGGTCGGGCATTTGATTGCCGCAGCAAGGGTCTCGGCGTAGCGCGCGCCAAGGCCGGCCGGCAACAACGCCAGGCCCGCTGCCTGGTGGTCGTTCATGCGGGCGATGTCGGTTAACTCGCGCGCCGGGTCTCCGCCGTTCGAGGCAAGGAACATCGCATAGCCCTTGTCGGAGAGTGTCATCTGCATGCTGCGGGCGAAGCCTGCCGCATAAGGCGCGGCGATATCGGGCACCAGCAGGCCGATCTGGCGGGAGCGGCCGAGCCGCAGGTTCCGCGCCACCGGATTTGGCACATAGCCGACGGCCGCGATGGCGGCATTGACGCGGGCGCGCAAATGCGCGCTGACCGGCGCGCTGTCATTGATCGTGGCCGAAACTGTCGTCACCGATACGCCAGCGGCCTTCGCTACATCCTTGATCGTCGCCATCGTTCTGCCTGCTCCGTTGCTGCTCTCGTAGAACAGTCGCGCGGGCATGACCAGTGGTCCAATGGCGTTCATCTGCCTTTGGCATCGCTGTTGCTGAAGCTTTGATGGGTTTGGCCGGCCGGCGATGGTACGTTCAGCGCGACTGGAAGAAAGCATCCCCGGCACAGATTCCCTGTGCCGGGGCGGGTCGCACCCTGTCCCAGACCGCCGTCTTATGATGATACAGCTTATCTGGAGACTTTTAAAACGTTCTAATCTTCCGTTTGGTTCCTGATCCCGGCAAAAAAAAACGGCGCGGTTTACGCGTGCCGTTTGCGCCGGGCAATTTCATCATCGGCAAAAATAGGCTAAGGCGGGTCGCAAACACGCGCCCCCCGGAGGTAAGAAAGACAATGGCCAGTCTCACGCTGCGCAACATCGTCAAGAAATATGGCCAGCGCCAGGTCATCCACGGTCTTGATCTCGACATCGCAGATGGCGAATTCGTCGTTCTTGTCGGCCCCTCCGGTTGCGGCAAGTCGACGCTGTTGCGGATGATCTCGGGGCTTGAGGAGATCACCGGGGGCGAGGTGATGGTCAACGGCCAGGTTGCCAACAAGATGCAGCCGCGACAGCGCAACATCGCCATGGTGTTTCAGGATTTCGCCCTCTATCCGCATATGAGCGTGCGCAAGAACATGGCTTTCGCCCTGCGCATGGCCGGCATCTCCCGCGCCGAACGCGATGCGGCGGTCGAACGAGCGGCTGAGATGCTGGGGCTGACCGAGGAACTGGAGCGCTATCCGAGCGAGCTTTCGGGCGGGCAGAAACAGCGCGTCGCCATGGGCCGGGCGCTGGTGCGCAATCCGGAGGCCTTTCTCTTCGACGAGCCGCTGTCGAACCTCGACGCCAAGCTGCGCGCCCAGATGCGCGCCGAGATCAAGGCGCTGCATCGCCGGCTCGAGACGACGATGATCTATGTCACCCATGACCAGATGGAAGCGATGACCATGGGCGAGCGCATCGTTCTGATGCGCGCCGGCGTGATCGAGCAGGTCGGCACGCCGCTCGAGCTTTACGACCGGCCGCAGAATGTCTTCGTCGCCGGATTCATCGGCGCGCCGGGCATGAACCTCATCGAGGGTAAGGTCGAGGACGACAACGGCGCATTGGCGCTGCGCAGCAGGGGCGGGGCGCTCTGGCCCCTGCCGGCGGTTGATGGCGTTGAAGTCGGCGCTGCGGTCACCATCGGCGTGCGCCCGGAAAACGTTTCCTTTGCCGACGAGGGAACCGAGGCGGTGATCGAGTTCACCGAGACCACGGGCTCCGAAACCCATGCGACGATGACGGCCGGCGGCGACCAGGTTCTGCTGCTCACCCCGGAACGCGTGCCGCATGAGCGAAATCAGCAGGTAAAAATTGCCTTCGACGCCGCACGCATGCATGTTTTCGACACGGAAAGCGGCGCTCGGCTCAATTGAGGGAGGAGATGGCAGGCCACGATCTCGATCCGCTGTTCGACCGGCTGTCGCGTTCGCAATTTCGAAGCCGGTTTGCGCTTTCGGACAAGGACAGGGCCTATGCCGCCTCCAGGGGCAGGGCTGAGGTCAACGCCCATGCCGAGGATTTCATCCGCGCGCGCCTTGCCCCTGCAGAGCCCGCCAATGACGGGAAGCAGACGCCGATGCGCGGCCACCCGGCCTTCGTCGCCCAGCATGCGACCGCCACCTGCTGCCGGGGCTGCCTGATGAAATGGCACGGCATCGAAAAGGGCCGGCCGCTAGACGAGCGCGAGATTGCCTATGTCGTCGCGGTGCTCGACCGCTGGATTGTCAGCCAGATGTCCTCCGGGCAGCGGTGATTGGTCGTTTCAGGCGGAAAGCTTCAGGCCCTTCAGCTTGTCAGGCTTCTCGCCGCCATAGGCCCAGTCGATGAGTTCCACCGTGTGCAGGATCGGAACGGCGGTGCCCGACGCGATCTGGGTGATGCAGCCGATATTGCCGGTGGCGATGATGTCGGGCTTGGTCGCCTCGATATTCTTCACCTTGCGGGCTTTCAGCTTTGCCGAAATCTCCGGCTGCATGATGTTGTAGGTGCCGGCCGATCCGCAGCACAGATGCCCTTCGCCCGGTTCCTTCACGGCAAAGCCGGCCGCCTCCAGAAGCAGTTTCGGTCCGGCCTTGATCTGCTGGCCGTGCTGCATGGAGCAGGCGGAGTGATAGGCGACGGTGATGCCCTGGCGTTTCTGCTCGGGAAGCTCGAGCGTCGTCAGATATTCGGTGATGTCCTTCGCAAGCGCTGAAACCCTGGCGGCCTTTTCCGCATAGGACGGATCATGCCGCAGCATGTGGCCGTAATCCTTGATCGTCGTGCCGCAGCCGGAAGCGGTGATGATGACGGCGTCGAGCCCGCCGTTCTCGATCTCCCGCGTCCAGACGTCGACATTCCTGCGGGCCTCAGAGAGCGCCTGTTCCTCGCGGCCCATATGGTGGACCAGCGAGCCGCAACAGCCTTCGCCCCTCGGCACCACCACCTCGACCCCGAGCCGCGTCAGAAGGCGCACGGTCGCCTCGTTGATCGCAGGGTCGAGCACCGATTGGGCGCAGCCCGTCAGAAGCGCCACGCGGCCGCGTTTGTCGGCAGTGGGCGTATGGGTCGCGGGTTTCGAGACGGGGGAAGCCGCGGGCAGGCGCGAAGGCGCGAGTTTCAGCATCGCCTCGAAGGGTTTGAGTGCGGCAACCGAGCCGAAGAGCCCGGCAAAGGGCCGCCCGAGCCGCGCCAGCGAAAGGGCCGCGCGAAAACGGGCCGGATAGGGCAGCACCGCCGCCAGAACCGCGCGGGTGAAGCGGTTCATGAAGGGGCGCTGGTAGGTCTTTTCGATGTGGACACGGGCATGGTCGACCAGATGCATGTAGTCGACGCCCGACGGACAGGTGGTCACGCAGGACAGGCAGGAGAGACAGCGGTCGATATGGGTGACCACCTCCTCATCCGCCGGACGCCCGTTTTCCAGCATGTCCTTGATAAGGTAGATACGCCCGCGCGGACTGTCGAGCTCGTTGCCGAGCGTGACATAGGTGGGGCAGGTCGCCGTGCAGAAACCGCAATGCACGCACTTGCGGAGGATGGATTCGGCTTCGGCGACCTTGGGGTCGGCAAGCTGCTCTAGAGAAAAACGGGTCTGCATGGGATGCGCCTAAACCAGCCAGCTTTCCGGGCGCTCGATCGGCTCCGAACGGTTGACCTTCTGCAGGCCGATGATCACGCGGACGATGACCCAGACGGCCGTGGCCAGGAAACCGAACACGCCGATGATGACGAAGGTCAGCACGAAGGAGATCGCCGAAAACAGAAGCGCGATCCAGAAGGTGCGGATTGCCCAGGTGTAGTGCGTCTTCAGCCAGTCCTCGGCCTTGTCGCGGTTCATATAGGCCGAGATCAGACCGATGACGCCGGCGATGAAGATCACGCAACTGACGAGATAGAGGATATAGATGAGGATGACGTTGTTCCTGGTCGGATCCATCCAACCATCGCCAAACCGTTTGGGCGGTGTCGTCTGCGGGTCGCTCATGCTGCCATCTCCTCTTTCGCCATCTTTCCGGGGCTGAAGATCCCCTTCGGGTCGAGTTTCTGCTTGATCCGCGCCGAAAGGGCGGCAATGGCCGGCGGCTGCGGTTCGAAGGCGGGGATCAGCGCCCGCGCGGTCGGGTCCGCGCGCATCAGCGTGGCATGGCCGCCGCCATGGGACTTGATCAGCGCCCTCAGCCGGCCCGGTTCCGGCGCGCCGTCCATGCGCATCCAGATCAGCCCGCCCTGCCAGTCGTAAAGGGCGTCCACTGCTGCCCCCAGGCGGATGTCGGCGACGAGCTTCGCGGCTTCCGACGGCGCGATACTGACGCGCCAGAGCGGGCGCAGCGATTTTTCCGCATAGGGCGCGGCGTCGCGGATCTCGCGCCAGAGCGTGGCGGTTTTCGTCGCCTCCAGTTCGGCGACGGGACCGATCGCGCCGGCATAATCCTTCAGCTTTTCGGCGCGGACGGCAACCGATTCCGGCAGGCCCTCAAGCCTGAGGCAGGTGGCACTGTCGCCTTCGAGCGCGCCGGACAGGAAGGCGGGGCGGACGCTGTAGGGCAGGTGGGCCGTGCCCGAGACCTCCAGCGGCAGCGCCATGGCGGCCGCCATCAGCGCAATGGCGTCGTCATCGGTCAGGTCGGAGACGACGATGGTGGTCGCCGCCTTCGGCGCCGGCAGCACCTTGAAGGTCACTTCCGTCAGGAAGCCGAGCGTGCCGTGGGAGCCCGCCATCAGTCGGGCAAGGTCAAGCCCGGTCACATTCTTCATCACCCGGCCACCGGCCTTGATCGCCTCACCCTTGCCGTTGATGAAACGCGCGCCCAACAGATGATCGCGGGCAGCCCCCGCAAGCGCGAAGCGGCGAGGACCGGAGACATTGGCGGCGAACACGCCGCCGATCGTCGGCGTGCCCTCGGTATTCATGATGCCGCGATGGTCCATCGGCTCGAAGGCGAGGAACTGGCCGTTTGCCCTGAGCGCCGCCTCGATTTCGGCTAGCGGCGTGCCGGCCCGCGCCGTCATCACCATCTCCGATGGCTCGTAGGAGACGATGCCGGAAAGCGCCGACGACGAAAGCGTGGTTTCGGCCGTGGGCGGATTGCCGAAACCCGACCGCGTATTGCCGCCGCAAAGGGCAAGCGGCACGCCCGTCTCGAAATGGCGGGCGATGATGCCGGCGGCCTCGGCCTCGTTGTCAGGTGTCAGGATCTCAGTCATCACGGCCCTCCAGCGGGAAAACCTTGGAGGGGTTCAGCATCCAGTCCGGATCGAAGGCGGCGCGCACTGCCATCTGCTGACGCAGGTCGGCGTCGGAATATTGATGGCGCATCAGGTCGCGTTTCTCGATGCCGACGCCGTGCTCGCCGGTCAGGCAGCCGCCGGCATCGACGCAGAGTTTGAGGATTTCCGCGCCCGCTTCCTCGGCGCGCGCGGCGTCTTCCGGATCGTTGATGTTGTAGAGGATCAGCGGATGCATGTTGCCGTCGCCGGCATGGAACACATTGGCGACGCGCAGGCCGTAGCGGTCGGTGATCTCGCTGGTCTTCTGCAGCACATAGGAAAGCTGGCTGAGCGGTACGGTGCCGTCCATGCAGATATAGTCGGCGATCCGGCCGGTCGCGCCGAAGGCGGACTTGCGGCCCTTCCAGATGAGGGCGGCTTCCGTCGCCGACTGGCTGCGGCGGATCGCCATCACGCCGTGGCGTTCGGCGATCGCGACGATCTCGGCGAGCATCGCCTCCATCTCGTCTTCCGAGCCCTCGACCTCGATGATCAGAAGCGCGCCGGCGTCGAGCGGATAGCCGGCCTTGGCAAAGGCCTCGCAGATCTCGATCGCCGGCTTGTCCATGAATTCGATGGCGACGGGAATGATGCCGGAGGCGATGATATCGGTGACGCAGGCGCCGGCCTGTTCCGAGGTCGGGAAGCCGAAGAGAACGGGCCGCGCGCCTTCCGGACTTGCCAGAAGCCGGACGGTTGCCTCGGTGATGATGCCGAGCTGGCCTTCCGAGCCGCAGACGAGCGCCATCAGGTCGTAGCCGGCACTATCCAGCGCCTTGCCGCCAAGGTCGATCACCGTGCCGTCGATCAGCACCATCTTCACGCCGAGAAGGTTGTTCGTCGTCACCCCGTATTTGAGACAGTGCGCGCCGCCGGAATTCATGCCGATATTGCCGCCGATGGTGCAGGCAAGCTGCGAACTCGGGTCCGGCGCATAGAAGAAGCCCTCCGGCTTCACCGCCTCGGAAATGGCGATATTGGTGACGCCCGCCTGGACGGTCGCGGCGCGGTTCGGCAGGTCGATGTCGAGAATGCGGTTCATGCGCGAAAGCCCGAGGATGATTGCGTCCTCCTGGCCGATGGCGCCGCCGGAAAGCGAGGTGCCTGCGCCGCGCGGGACCACGGGAATGCCGTTCTCGTGGCAATAGGAAAGTACCTTCGCCACCTGCTGCGTCGTTTCCGGCAGGCAGACGGCGAGCGGCAGGCGGGTATAGGCGATGAAGCCGTCCGTCTCGAAGGGCACCAGTTCGCGCCCCTCGTGGATGAGCGCGTCCTTCGGCAGAATGGCCTGAAGATCGGAAATAATCTCGCTCCGCCGGGCCAGAATATCGGCCTTCGGCGTGCTGAACGCGATAGCGCCGGACAAGGGGTCACCTCCGCATCTTGCGAAACACAATGCGTGTTTCGGTCTCCTCCCGCGTTCTATCATTGGCCTTCTGGCAAGACAAATGCTAACACTTGTTCCCATATGGCAAAAATGGCGGGCACTATGAACCTGACCGATATCGAGATCTTTGCCCGCGTGGCGACGACCGGCAGCATGACGGAGGCGGCGCATGAGCTGAGGCTTTCGCCCGCCGTCGTCTCCAAAAGCATCAAGCGGCTGGAGGAGGCGCTCGGCGCGCGGCTTCTGCAGCGAACCACGCGGCGGGTGATGCTCACGGAAACCGGGCGGGGCTATTATGAGCGTATCCTGCCCGTTCTGGCAGGGGCGGAGGAAGCGCAGGCCTTTGTCGAGGGGCGCACGGCCGCCGTCAGGGGGCGGCTCCGGGTCTCCGCGCCCACATCCTTCGGCCGCATGCATATCGCTCCGCACCTCTCCACCTTCATGAACGCCCATGAGTCGCTTGAGATCGAGCTGCTTTTGAACGACGCCTTTGTCGATATCGTCGCCGAGGGCTTCGATGTCGCCATCCGCATCGGCGAGTTGAGCGACAGTTCGCTTGTTGCGCGCAAGCTTGCGCCGGTGAAACGCATCCTGTGCGCGGCGCCGTCCTATGTGGAGAAAATGGGCATGCCGGAAACGCTCGCCGATCTCGATCGCCACATCTGCCTGCCGGCGCATAACGGCGATCACTGGCGACTTGCCGGACCGGAAGGGGCGATCGCGCTGCGCCCGCAGGGTCGGCTCGTCACCAATTCCAGCGAGGTGGTGCGCGGGGCTGTCTTGGCGGGGATGGGGATTGCGTTGCGCTCGACCTGGGATATCGGTTCGGAGCTTGCAAGCGGCAGGCTGGTTCAGGTGCTGAAACAATATGAAAGCCCGGGCGATGTCGGGCTTTTCGCGGTCTATCCCAGCCGCAATTTCCTGCCGGAGAAAGTGCGGCTGTTCATCGACTTCCTGGCCAAGCTCTACGCCCCCGCATCCTATTGGGGGGCGTGAGCAGAGGCCCACGTCAGGCGACGATCAATATGCCGGTGATCAGCGAAATCAGGATCACGACCAGAACGATGAAGATCAGAATGCGGGCGATGCCGGCCGAAAGACCCGCCACGCCGCGAAAGCCGAGAAGGCTGGCGACTGCCGCGATGATCAGCAATATCAGGATCCACTCAAGCATTGTATTTCCTTTCGGCGTGTTTCATCTGTGAAGTTGAAACAAAAACGGCGATGTAAGCCGAAAGTTCCCGCGATGCCGGTCACGCGCGGTTTTGCTGTCGCGAGAATGGCCGAAAAGCCAGATAATTTCACAAAAGCTTCACGGGAGTGCCGTTTCCATGGTGACAAGCCATGATAGAAACGGGTTTTATCAATTTCGCGGGGACTGTGCTTGAGTCTGCATCTTTTTGCGGACGCCCTGCCGGAAGGAACCACGCGGGACATGCCATCAGAAAAGAAGCTGGCTGAAGAGACGGACATGATCGAAGCCCGCCAGCAATATGCCGCCCTTTGCTACAGGCTGACCCGCAGCAAGAAGAAGACCGCGATCGAAGTGCTGCTGATCACCAGCCGCGACACGGGCCGCTGGGTCACGCCCAAGGGCTGGCCGATGGCGAACAAGGCCCCGCACGAGGTCGCCGCCCAGGAGGCCTTCGAGGAGGCCGGCATCAAGGGCAAGGTCGCCGAAAAGCCCCTCGGAAATTATTCCTATCTGAAACGGCTCGACAACGGCACGTCCGTGCCCTGCGTCGTCGATCTCTACCCCTTGCGCGTGCGCAAGGCCAAGTCGAAATACCCCGAGGCCGACGAGCGGACCCGCAAGTGGACGACGCCGGAGGAAGCAGCCGAACTCGTGCATGAAAGCGAGCTGAAGACGCTGCTGATCGAGCTCATCAACCTGCTCGAAGGGTGAGGCGGCCGCCTGCCATTCTGATTGGCGCTGAAATCCGATAGGCTTCACAGCAAGACTATTCGAATCGCGGGAGCCATGATGCGCGCCAATTATCGTCTGCAGCGCCTCTATGTCGAGGCCGGCCTTGCCGCCGGAGAGGCCTTCGAGGCCGACAGGAACCAGTTTCATTATCTTGCCCATGTCATCCGCGCCGAAGAGGGCACCGAGCTTCTGCTGTTCAACGGGCGCGATGGCGAATGGCTGGCGCGGATCTCCTATCCGACCCGCAAGAAGATCACGCTTCAGCCCGTGGAACAGACCCGGCCGCAGCCGCCCCTGCCGGACCTGACCTATCTGTTCGCGCCGCTGAAGGTCGGGCGGATGGACTATATGGTGCAAAAGGCGGTCGAGATGGGCGCGGGCCGCATCCAGCCGGTGATGACCCAGCATGTCCAGGGCAAGCCCGGCAAGAGCGACCGGCTCGCGGCCAACATCATCGAGGCGGCCGAGCAATGCGGCGTTCTCGCCGTTCCCGAACTTCTTGAACCGGTGAAGCTCGCCGACCTTCTGGAGGGGTGGGAGGCGGACCGGCGGCTGATCTTCTGCGACGAGGCGGATGAAGACCAGAACCCTGTGACGGCGCTTCAGCGGGTTACGGAGAAGAAACTCGCGCTGCTGATCGGGCCCGAGGGCGGGTTTTCGGACGAGGAACGGGCGATGCTCAGGTCGCGACCCTTCGTCACGCCAATCCCGCTCGGTCCCCGCATCCTCAGGGCGGATACGGCAGCGGTCGCCGCCCTCACGGTGATCCAGGCGACAATCGGCGACTGGAAATAAAGCCAACGGTCTGCGGAGCCTGTCACGTCCCCGTGCATTTATCCATTATTCAAGGAAATTGACTTGATCGCCCGGACAAACCGGGCCAATAGCGATGGAAAACCCGGCGCCGACCGGCAGACGATATCGAGGAACTTCCATGGCCCGTGACACTTCCGACGCCACGCCGATCACCGACACGGCGGAACTTGCCGCCTATCTGGAGGCAGGCTGCAAGCCCGAGGCGGATTTCCGCATCGGCACAGAGCATGAGAAGTTTCCCTTCTTCAAGGCGGACAATTCGCCTGTGCCCTATGAGGGCGAGCGCTCGATCTCGGCCATTCTCGAGGGCATGAAAGCCAAGCTCGGCTGGGACGCGATCATGGACGGCGACAATATCATCGGCCTCGCCGAACCCTCCGGCATGGGCGCGATTTCGCTGGAGCCGGGCGGCCAGTTCGAGCTTTCCGGCGCGCCGCTTGCAACCCTGCACGAGACCTGCCGGGAATCGAACCGGCATCTGGCGGTGCTGCGCTCGGTGGCGGAACCGATGGGTATCGGCTTTCTCGGCGTTGGCGGCAGCCCGAAATGGACGCTCGCCGAAACGCCGCGCATGCCGAAATCGCGCTACGGCATCATGAGCAACTACATGCCGAAGGTCGGTACGCAGGGCCTCGACATGATGTACCGGACCTGCACGATCCAGGTGAATATCGATTTCTCCTCCGAGGCCGACATGCGCCGGAAGATGGCGCTGTCGCAGAAGCTGCAGCCGCTGGCCACCGCGCTCTTCGCCTCCTCGCCCTTCACCGAGGGCAAGCCGAACGGGCTCCTCTCCTGGCGCGGCGATATCTGGCGCGACACCGACAACAACCGCGCCGGTCTTCTCGACTGCGCCTTCGAGCCCGGCTTCGGCTTCGAGCAATATGTCGAATGGGCGCTCGACGTGCCGATGTATTTCATCATTCGCGACGGGCGTTATCGCGACTGCACCAACATCACCTTCCGCCAGTTCATGGCCGGCGCGCTGAAGGGCGAGGTCGAGGAATGGCAGCCGACCATGGGCGACTGGACCAACCACCTGTCGACGCTGTTTCCCGATGTGCGGCTGAAGCGTTTCCTGGAAATGCGCGGCGCCGACGGCGGCACCTGGCGGCGCATCTGCGCGCTGCCCTCCTTCTGGGTCGGTCTGCTCTATGATGCCGGCGCCATGGATGCCGCCGAAGAACTGACCGCCGACTGGTCGATCGCCGACATTCATCGCCTGCGCGACGAAGTGCCCCGGCTGGCGCTGAAGGCCGAGATCGGCGGGCGTTCACTGCTCGACGTCGGCCGCGAGGTGATCGAGATCGCCCGGACCGGGCTCAAGACCCGCAATAATCTGAATGCCAGCGGCCAGAGCGAGGCGGTCTTCCTGATGACGCTCGACGAGATCATGGCCAAGAAGGCGACCTTCGCCGAGGACCTTCTGGCACTCTATCACGGTCGCTGGAACGGTTCGGTCGACCCGTTGTTCGCCGAGTTCCAGTATTGAGCCCAGATTCCTGAAAATTTGCCGGAAGATTTTTCGTCGTTCCGGGTCTATAGTCTCCGCTTCAGGCGGAGGCTTGGCGATGGCTGTTACAGGTATTGGCGGTTTCTTCTTTCGTGCGCGCGATCCGGAGGCGCTTCGCGCCTGGTATGTCGAACATCTGGGAGTCGGATCGGTGCCCTATGGGGCCTGGGACACGATGGCAGGTCCTTCGGTGTTCGCGCCCTTTCCGGCCGATACCGACTATTTTCCCGAAGACCACGGCTTCATGCTGAACCTGCGGGTCGACGACCTCGAGGGCCTCTGCGCCAGCCTGCGGGCGGCCGGCATCGCGGTGATCACCAATCCGGAATGGGACATGCCGGGCGTCGGCCGTTTCGCCCGCATTCACGATCCCGAAGGCAATCCGCTCGAACTCTGGCAGCCCGACAAGGGCGATTGAAACCCTCCACGCTCGAACCCGCGAGAGTGCTGCAAAATGCGGTGAAAGAGCGAAGGCATGGCTCTGCGAGAAACAGGCCTGCTTTCCTTGTCTGCGCCGGGTCTCATCCGGCCTCGATCAGCGCGGGTCCGGCGGCGGCGATCGCCTCCAGCATGGCGCGGTCGGCCTCAGCGCCGGTGATGATGCCGTCGACATCGCCTAACGCGCCGATGACGAAGGATGACACCGCGCCGATCTTCTCGGAGGAGGCGAGGACATAGGTCGAACCCGAAAGGTCTATGACCTTCCTCTTGACCTCCGCCTCCTCGCTGTCGCCGGTGGTGACCCCGTGATCGGGATGCAGCCCCGTCGCGCCGATGAAGGCGATGTCGGGGCGAAAACGGGACAGCCAGGACATGGTCGCGGCGCCGGTCGTGACGATGGAATGGCGGAACAGGCGGCCGCCGACGATTTCGATGTCGATGCGGGGACAGCGCATCAGTTCCAAGGCGACATTGGGCGAGTGGGTCATGACGGTTGCCGCAAGCGTTTCAGGCAGGCTGCGGGCGACATTCAGGGCCGTCGTGCCGCCGTCGAGAAAGATGAGCTGCCCGGCTTCGACCAGATTTGCCGCCGCCCGGCCGATCGCCGCCTTTTCCGCATCCTGGAGCTTCAGCCTCCCGTCAAAGGGCGCGGTCGCCGGCGAAAGCGGCATTGCGCCGCCATGCACGCGCTTGAGCTTGCCGTCGCGGGCGAGTTCCCGCAGATCGCGGCGAATCGTGTCTTCGGACACGCCCATTGCATCGCTTGCCGAACGGGCAACGACGTGCCCCGTTTCGGCGAGAATGGCGAGAAGTCTCGCCTTGCGTTCTTCGACCAGCATGATTTGCTCCTTGACTCTGCACGAAAGTACACGAAAATGCACGAAATTAACAGGGAGATCTGGCGATGTCCGACAATTTCAGGCTGCTCTCGCAAAGCCTTCTGTCAGAAGACTGGGGCAAGTTGACGAAATATGACTTCGAGCTCCGTCTGCGGGACGGAAGCTGGCAAAGGCAGTCCCGCGAGGTGTATGACCGGGGCAACGGCGCCACCTGTCTTCTTCACAATCTCGACCGGGATACCGTGCTGTTGACCCGGCAGTTTCGCCTGCCCGCCTTGCTCAATGGCGGTCTGACGGAACTGGTCGAGACGCCGGCCGGGCTTCTCGAGGGAGCCGAGCCGGCGGAGCGGATGCGCCTGGAGCTCATGGAGGAAACCGGCTACGCGGTCTCCGCGCTGACCCATCTCTTCGACCTCTACATGAGTCCCGGTTCCGTGAGCGAGTATCTCGCTTTCTTCACCGGGGAGTATCGGGATGCGGACAGGGTTGGGGACGGCGGCGGAGACCGGGAGGAGGGCGAGGATATCGCGGTCCTCGAGATCGGCCTGAGCCACGCACTGGCGATGATCGAGGCAGGTGTCATCCGTGACGCCAAGACGGTCATCCTGTTGCAGCGCTTCGCATTGCTGCGGTCGGCATCCGCATAAAAAAAGCCCGGAAAACGATGTTTCCGGGCAAAATGCAGAGTGAAGGCTGAACCACCCTGCGGGGAAAATGACGCTTTTCTTCGGGCCGAGGTTGGGATTACGGCCGTCAAACCAACGCCAAAACTTGAGAAAAGCCAGAATTTCGGAATTCTGGTGCGAAAGGCCTGCCGCCGGCGCCACGCAAGGCATCATGCCCCGGCGGCGCGGCAACAGGGTCCGTCAGATGACCATGCGCTGCGAACGGTTGCAGGCGGCCCGCTTCAGGTCCACCATCGGATCTTCCTTGACCGGAGCCATATAGGCGCGGTCGACATCAAGGCGCGAAAGACCGATATCCTTCAGAAGCGCGTCGTCCATGTCGGCCATATAGCGGATGGCCGCGCGGTTCTTGGCAAAACGGGCGAATGCGGCGCGCAGTGCGGCAAAGCCCGCGAAAAGGGAGTGGTGCCGGTGCGCCAGAGCCCGGCTTGCAGGCGCTCTTTCAATAAACGACATCGTCGCCTCCTTCGGTCGGACCGCCAGTCGCGGCCCTGGTGAACTCGTTCCGGAAGCATTCCCCTCAGCGCGTCTTTGCGCGCGTCTGCCGCCGGCTTTTGACGAACAAACCGAAATTTTTGCCCTGCAGCCACCCGAAACATGCGAATGGTGTTTCTGCCGGCAAACGGAATGCCCGTTTCGTTGCTTGACAAAATGGCGATTCCTTATTGATCAGTCCAACGAATGTTTTTAATATCAAACATCAATAGACTTGATGGGTGGTTTCATGGTTGCGCCTTTGGATATCGATCAGCTTCAGACTTTCGTCGCCATTGTCGACAACGGCTCGTTCACGCGCGCCGCCGAGCAGGTGTTCAAGACCCAGTCTGCGGTCTCCATGCAGATGCGTCGTCTCGAAGACCGGATCGGCAAGCAGCTCTTCACCAAGGACGGTCGCGGCGTGCGGCTGACGGATGAGGGCGACAAGCTCCTGAACTACGCCCGGAGGATCATCCGGCTCAACAACGAGGCGATCGCCGCCTTCGACGACAATCGGCTTGAGGGCTCGATCCGCATCGGCACGCCGGATGACTATGCCGACCGCTACATGCCGGACATCATCAACCGTTTCGCCAAATCCCATCCCAATGTCGAACTCTACATCGTCTGCGAGGATTCCAATGATCTCGTGGAGCGGCTGAAGCAGGGCGAACTCGATATGGCGCTGGTCACCCACAATCCGCGCACGCGCGATTCGGAAGTGGTGCGAACCGAGCCCTTGTGCTGGGTGGCGTCGGCCAACCACGCGCTGCCGGTCGACCGGCCGGTGCCGCTGGCCGTCGGGCGGCGCGATTGCCGTTGGCGGCAGCTTGCCATTGCGGCGCTTGAGGGCGTGGACAGGGAATACCGCGTCTTGTTCACCAGCTGGTCGGCAACGGTCGTGGCCTCTGCCGTTCTTGCCGGCATGGCGATCTCGATCCTGCCGGAATCGGCACTGCGCAACGGCATGCGGGTGTTGACCCAGGCTGACGGCTTTCCGCCGCTGCCGCCGGTGCAGATCGGCCTGATGAAACGGCCCGGCGCCTCCGCCTCGCTGACGACGGCGCTCTCCAACCACATCATCGCCTCGCTCGACAATATCAGCGCCGTCGAGGCTTCTCCCGGCTTCGAGCTGGACGTCAAGGCGCTGCCGCGTTCGCAGCGGATGAAGCCCGCTCATGTTGCGGCAAGCTGGTAGGCTTGTCTTGTCACGCGGAGAATGAACAAAGGCCGGCGCGCCATGCGCCGGCCTTTTTATCGTCTCGGGCCAAAAGCCGGCTGTTTCTCCGGCGGGAAGTCAGGCGAACGCCGCGCCGCCTTCAAGGGCAGCCATTTCGGCCTTCGCATCCGCGCCGGCCGGAATACGCATCGGCATGGCCGGATCGGTCGCCGCCTGCAGAACCGCCTCCGCGACATCTTCTGGATGCGTCACCAGATCCGCGGGCGCTTCGGCCCATTGCCTGAAGACGCCGTCAGCAAGCTCCTGATAGGCCGCCGGTACTCTCATGCCGTCGGGCGAAAGCGCGGCCGCGTTCTTGCCGAAATCGGTGGCCGGTGACCGGCCGGGCAGGACGATCCGGACGTTGATGCCGAAGGGCGCAAGTTCCAGCGCCAGGCACTCGGAAAAGGCGTTCACGGCCGCCTTGCTGGCCGTGTAGACCGCAAGAAGATGCAGCGGCCGGATCGTGACCGAGGATGTGACGTTGACGATCGCGCCGGATCCGCGCGCGCGAAACTGCGGCAGGAACGCCTGGGTCAGCGCCATCAGGCCGATCGTGTTTGTCTCGAAAACCCTGCGAATGACCTCGACCGGCGTGCCCTCGAGGGCGTTGAGCCAGCCGATGCCGGCATTGTTGACGAGAATGTCGACCGGTCCGGCGGTTTCGACCGCGGCGGCGATGCTGTCCGGGTCGGTCACGTCGAGCGGCAGAATTTTCAGATTTTCCGATGCGGGGAACAGCGCGGCATCGGGCGTGCGCATGGTTGCGATGACTTTGTCGCCGCGATCGAGAAAGGCTTTCGCGGTCTCAAGCCCGAAACCCGACGAGCAGCCGGTGATGAGGATGGTTTTCATAAGGGACTCCTTCGCCGCGGCCGCAGGCGCTTGCACGCCGGTCTGGGGCCCACGACAGGTGGATTTCATGACGGATCAGCACCCGTGCTGACAGAAGCACCATAGACGCAAGGCTCTGGACGGGCCATAATGGATCATCGCTATTACATCATAGAAAGTCCGGTTTGTCCGATCCTCTCGCCGATCTTGTTTCGTTCCTGCAACCGCGCGCTCCCTATTCGAAATGGGTCACGACGGCCGGCCCCTGGCTGATACACCGCGAACAGACCGGACAGGTCTTCTATTGCCTTGTTCTTGAGGGGGCGGTCCGTTTCCAGGCCGATGGGCGGGAGGCGGTCACGCTCCGGCAGGGCGATTTCGTCTTGGTGCCGTCATCCTTCGGGTTCACCAGCAGTTCTGTCGATACGCGACCGTCGGTTGCTTCGACGCCGGTGCTTCTCGAAAACGGCGCGCTCCGGCTTGGTCGCATGGGCGGCCCGGCGGAGAGCCAGTATCTTGTCGGCCACTGTGTTTTCGGCGCGGAAGATGCGTCGCTTCTGGTTTCGCTTCTGCCCGAAATCGTGATCGTACGGCGCGAAGACCGCCTCGCGGCTCTTGCCAAGCTGGTGCGGGAGGAAACCCTGTCGCGGCGTCCGGCGCGCGATGTCGTGCTCGAACGCCTGCTGGAGGTACTGTTCATCGAAGCCCTCAGGTCCACGGCCGCCTGCGATGCCGCCCCTGGCCTGCTGCGCGGCCTTGGCGACGCGCGGCTGGCCGAGGCGATCCGCGCCATGCATCGCGCGCCGGAGCGCAATTGGACTGTCGCTGAGCTCGCCGATCTCGCGGTGCTGTCGCGGTCTTCGTTTTTTGCCCGCTTCAGCAAGACCGTCGGCGTGCCGCCGATGGAATACCTCTTTGCCTGGCGGATGGCTCTGGCGAAAAAGCTCCTGGCACAGGGGGATCTGTCGGTCGCGGCCATCGCGGAACGCGTCGGCTACGGTTCCTCCAGCGCGTTCAGTCTCGCCTTCACACGCCACAGCGGGCTGGCGCCTGCGCATTTCGCTCGGGCCCAAACTCGGGTGGCGGCCGAATAACGAGAAAGGCCGGCGCATCGGACGCCGGCCTTCGCCTTATGGCGTATCGGATGGCGGGTTACTCCGCCGCGTTCGGCGTGCCCGGCGTCGAGATCGCGTTGGCCTCGTAGCCATGGGCTTCCTTCAGCGCGGCGCGCACGCCGGCTTCATAGTCCGGGTGGACCTGTTTGAAGAGCGCCAGCTGACGCTCGATGATCTCGCCCGGAACGCCGCCCATGGCCGCCGCGATATTGTCGAAGAGACGCGCCTTCTGGCCATCATCGAACAGTTCGAACAGCGCGCGCGGCTGGGAAAAGTCGTCATTGCCTTCACGATGGTTGAACCGGCCCATGTCGCCTTCGATGGCGAGCGGCGGCTCCATCGCCGACTTGTCCTCGACAGGGCCGCCCATGCTGTTCGGCTCGTAATAGGCATCCGTCACTCCGGTCTTCTGGCCGAAGAAGTTCATCTGGCCATCCTTGTGATAGTGATGGACCGGACATTTCGGCGCGTTGACCGGCAGGGCCTCGTAATGCGTGCCGAGGCGATAGCGGTGGGCATCGGCATAGGAGAAGATGCGCGCCTGCAGCATCTTGTCCGGCGAATGCGAGATGCCGGGCACGATGTTGGAGGGCGAGAACGCCGCCTGTTCGATTTCCGCGAAGTAATTGTCGGCGTTGCGGTTGAGCTCCATCACGCCGATGTCGATCGGCGGATAGTCGCTGTGTGGCCAGACCTTGGTAAGGTCGAACGGATTGTAGGGCGTCTTGTCGGCGTCGGCCTCCGGCATGATCTGCACCTGGACCTTCCAACGCGGGTAGTTGCCGGTCTCGACCTTGTCGAACAGGGCTTCCTGATAGGTCTCGCGGCTCTTGCCGATCAGCTTTTCCGCTTCGTCATTGGTAAAGTGCTTGTGGCCCTGTTCCGTCTTGAAGTGGAACTTGACCCAGAAGCGTTCGCCGGCTTCATTCCACAGCGAATAGGTGTGCGAGCCATAGCCGTTCATGAAGGTCGGGTCGACCGGGATGCCGCGATCCGACATCAGGATCGTCACCTGGTGCAGGCTTTCCGGCGACAACGACCAGAAGTCCCACATCGCCTTCGGCGATCTGAGATTGGTGCGCGGGTGGCGCTTCTGCGTGTGGATGAAGTCGGGGAACTTGTAGGGGTCGCGGACGAAGAACACCGGCGTGTTGTTGCCGACGAGGTCCCAGTTGCCGTCCTCGGTGTAGAATTTCAGGGCGAAGCCGCGCACGTCGCGCTCGGCGTCCGCCGCGCCCTGTTCGCCGGCAACGGTGGAGAACCGGGCGAGCATCGGCGTTTCCGCGCCCGGCTGGAGACACTTGGCCTTGGTGTATTTCGAGATGTCGCCGGTGATCTTCAGCGTGCCGAAGGCGCCCCAGCCCTTGGCGTGGACCACGCGCTCGGGGATGCGCTCGCGGTTCTGGTGGGCGAGCTTTTCGATCAGCTGGTAGTCCTGGATCATCACCCCGCCGCGCGGGCCGGCGGTCATCGAATTCTGGTTGTCGGGCAGGGCAGCACCCGCCGTCGTGGTCAATGTCGGTTTCTTGTCGGTCATGATTTCCTCCTTCTTGTCGCCTGTTTTCCTGGCTGACTTTCGGCCACTCGAGGGGCCTTTCCGGTGGCGCGCCGGAAATCTTTCTTCTTGGCGGAAATCTTCGCACCGAGGTGAGATAATTTCCAATTGTGATTTCCGTATTTTACGATAAGTATTTCCTATGGTCACCCTGAGACAACTTCGCTATTTCGAGGCGCTGGCGCGCGAAGGCCATTTCGGCCGGGCCGCCGCCGCCGTTCATGTCAGCCAGCCGGCGCTCTCTGCCCAGATCATGGAGATGGAGGCCGATCTCGGCGCGCGCCTGGTGGAGCGCGGCAGACGGCAGATCCTTCTGACGCGGGAGGGCAGGCGGGTGCTTGCCCATGCCGGCACGGTGCTTTCCGCCATGGCCGAACTGGAGCGCGCGGCAAGGCCATCGGCCGCGCCGCTTTCCGGCCCGTTTTCCCTCGGGCTGATTCCGACGGTGGCGCCCTATCTCATCCCGAAGCTCGTGCCCTATCTGAACGCGCGGTTTCCCGACGCCGAGATCGCGCTCAAGGAAGCGGTGACCGACCGCCTGCTCGAGGATCTCGAAGATGGCGCGCTGGATGCTGTTGTCGCCGCTCTGCCGCTGGAGCGCGACGGGCTCGCGGCGCAGAAACTGTTCGACGACCGGTTCTTCATGGCGGTGGCGCGCAACAACACCACCATCCTGGCCTCGCCGCTGACGGAGGCCAGCATCGTGCCGGACCGGCTGCTGCTGCTGGAAGAGGGGCACTGTCTGCGCGACCAGGCATTGGCGCTTTGCGCGCGCACGCCGCGCCGGTCCATCGTCAATGTCGGGGCGACGTCGATGACAACGCTTCTGCAGATGGTGGCGAACGACATGGGCATGACGCTGATCCCCGAAATGGCGATCCCGGCGGAGACCGCGCGCACCGCGCTTACGATCCTACCCTTCGCCGAGCCGGTGCCGTCGCGCGCCATCGGCCTCGCCTGGCGGCGCTCGGACAAGCGCACGGATGATTTTTCGGCGCTTGCCGAGGCCGTGATCGCCTGCCGAGACGACCGGCACGGCTGATTTTTCGGCAAACGCCGGGATTTCTGTCATCGCCTTGTCGGCGGTCATGGCTATTTTGCGCAAGACACGGCATGATTGCGGGCACAAGCGCCGGGGGTGGCGCAAGGGATGACGAGAGGGACATCATGATGGACAAGACAATTCGGTGGGTCGCGGCCGCCACGCTGGCGCTTCTGCCGGCAACCGCACTGGCTGACGACGATTTCATGGTGTTCGGCGGCGACACATATGTCAGCGGCCAGACCGCCAATCTGGACACGGACAGCGGCCGCAGCGCCTTCGTTTCCGGGTTCTCCGCCTCCATTGACGCGGCGGTGACCAAGGACGCCCATATCGCCGGCGGCCATGTCAGCGTTGACGCGCCGGTTTCCGGCGATCTCTACGCGGCAGGCTTCTGGATCACGGTCGACGGGCCGGTCGGCGGTGACCTTTCGGCCTCCGGCTATTCGGTCTCGCTCGAAAAGAACGCCACGATCGGCGGCAACAGCCGCATCGCCGCCCGCACGATCGAGATTGACTCCGACCTTGCCGGCAGCCTGCTGGCGGTTGCTCAGGACATCACCATCAACACCGAGATCACCGGCGACGTGATGCTGGCCGTCGACAACCTGACCTTCGGCCCGAACGCGAAGATTAGCGGCCTGCTCTCCTATGTCGGACCCACGGATGTCGAAATTCCCGAAAGCGTGATTTCGGCCGACCGCGTCACGCATCGCCGCATCGCCGGCGCGGCGCTTTCGTCGCTGGCCCAGATGACGGCGGCGGGCGAGGCGCTTCACGACCTGCGCGAAAACGGCGCGGTGCGCACGGCAGCCGAAATCGCGGCCGGAAAGGAAGCGGTCAAGGTCGCCGGAGAGAAGACCTTCGGACACGACGATGACAATGTCTGGGCGCTGCTTGCAGGTTTCCTCGTCACGCTGATCGCCTACGTCATCATCGCCGCGATCTTCTTCAACTTCGCGCCGGCGCGCACCGAGACGATCAGGGCGCGGCTGATGGCGAAGCCCTTTGCCTCGCTCTGCTACGGCTTCCTGGCGCTATCCATGCTGGTCGGCGCGGTGCCGGTGGCCGCCATCACCATTGTCGGTATCGTTCTCATTCCCTTCGTGATCCTGCTGATCGTCGCGGCCTGTATATTGTCCTACCTGGTTGCGGCCTACGCCCTCGCCTGGGGCATCCTGTCGAAGATCAAGCCGATTTCGCCATCGCTGACGAACAAGCTGCTGGCGACCGCGGCAGGCATCGTGCTGTTGTCGATGACGCATTACCTCTGGTTCTTCGGCTGGATCATCAATCTCGCCGTGGTGCTGATCGGCCTCGGCGCCATCGCCGCCGTCTGCGGCAAGGGCATGATGGCGCGCCGCGCGGAGAGCGGCAGCGCGCCTGCGTCTCCGGCAGCGGTGGAGGACAAGCCGGCCGACGGTTCGCCGGCGAGCGACGGATCCTTCGACCCGAAGATCTAACGCCGGTTCTGAAACAGCGGGGTCCGGCTTGCCACGGGCCCCGCGCCGGTCTTTCCTGAGCGCATCGACGAATCAGGATGGATGGAGAGCGCAATGACCGAGATAGCCGGCCTCATCGAAGGCGAGGATGGGCGCAGGCGTTGCGCCTGGCACGGCAATCTGCCGGACTATCTTGCCTATCACGACGCCGAGTGGGGCAGGCCCGCCACCGACGATTTCCGGCTGTTCGAGAAGATCTGCCTGGAGGGTTTTCAGTCGGGGCTCTCATGGCTAACGATCCTGAGGAAGCGCGAGAATTTCCGCGCGGCCTTCGAAGGGTTCGATTTTCACAAGGTCGCGCTTTTCACCGAGGCCGATATCGAACGGCTGCTCGGCAATGCCGGAATCATCCGTCATCGCGGCAAGATCGAGGCGACGATCAACAACGCCGCCCGCGCCATCGAAATGGAGCGCGAGTTCGGTTCGCTTGCGGCCTGGTTCTGGGCGCGTGAACCGGGTGCGGAAGAACGGCCAGCCATCGTCGATCTCAAGACATTGCAGGCCAATCCGACCACGCCGGTTTCCGTCCGCATATCGAAGGAACTGAAGAAGCGCGGCTGGAAATTCGTCGGCCCGACCACGGTCTATGCCTTCATGCAGGCCATGGGCCTCGTCAACGACCATATCGAGGGCTGCTGCTGCCGTGGCGAGGTGGAGAGGCTGAGGGCGGAACTGGTTCGCCCGGCGCTCCCATCAGATTAGCCGATCTGCAGCACGAAGATCAGGCCGAGCGCGATGGCCGTCAGCACGCCGATCGACAGGATCGCGGTGGCGATCACCCGGCCGCCGGCGCGGCCTAGCGAGCGGATGTCGACCGAAAGCCCGAGTGCCGCCATGGCGAGCACGGTGAGCGCGTTGGAGGTGTGGGCGAGCGGCTGCACGAAGCCTTCCGGAATGGCGCCGGCCGAGCGCATCGCCATCATCAGGGCAAAGCCGATGATGAACCACGGAGCGATATGCTTCAGCTTCACTTTCGCGCCTGTCCCGCTTGATGCGGCGCGCGCGGTCATGCCGAGCGCGAAGAGCACGGGGCCGAGCATCATCACCCGGATGAGCTTGACCAGCGTGCCTGTCTGCACGGCAATCACCCCGCCCGGCTGGGCCGCGGCCAGCACCTGCGGCACGGCATAGACGGTCAGTCCCGACAGCACGCCATATTGCGGCGCGGTGAGCCCGAGGCCGACCAGGGCAAGCGGAAGCGCCAGCACCATGATGACGCCGAGAACGGCGGTGAAGGCGATGGCGGAGGCGATATCCTCCGGCTCCGCGTCGATCACCGGGGCGGCCGCCGCGATCGCCGAATTGCCGCAGATGGAATTGCCGCAGGCGACCAGCGTGGCGAGCTTGTGTTTCAGCCCGAGGCCGCGGCCGATGCCGTAGGAAATGGCGATGGCGGCAATCACGGTGAAGACGATGCCGAGCACCAGGGCCGGGCCGGCGGCTTTCAGCGCCTGAACGCTGATCGACGCGCCGAGCAGCACGATCGCCACTTCCAGCACGAATTTCTCGCAGAAACGGATGCCGGCATTGAAGGCTGCCGGCAGATAGACGAGCGAGCGGATGGCCGTGCCGATGAGGATGGCGAGCACCAGGTTTTCGATGAAGCGATGTTCGGTCAGGCGCACCTCGACCGCTTCCAGCCCGAAGGCCGCCAGCGCGACAATGCAGGAGAGCAGGATGCCGGGCGCGAGCGAGATGAAGCGTCCGGTCCAGGGATGGGTTTGTTCGGTTTCGACGGCGATGCGCATGGGGAGGATCCTGTGTTGCGCAAAGCATGTCATGCTCAAATGTCGCCTTCCATCGAATAATAATTGACGTTTCGTTCGATAAAATAGAATGTTTAGCCATGATGACCCTTGAACAATTGGTGGTCTTCGTCGCGGTTGCCGAGCGAGAGCACCTGACGCGGGCGGCCGAAGCGCTGCATCTGACCCCGTCGGCCGTTTCCAGCGCCATTCGCAAGCTGGAGGATTTCTATTCCGTCACGCTGTTCGATCGCGTCGGGCGCGGCATCGTGCTGACGGCGGAGGGGAGGGCGTTTCTGGAAGAGGCGCGGGCAACGCTCGCGCGGGTGCGGTCCGCCGAACGCGTGCTGGGCGAGCTCGGCGGGCTGGAGCGCGGGGCTCTTTCGGTCTTCGCCAGCCAGACGATTGCCAGCTATTGGCTGCCGCAGGTGCTGATGCGCTTTCACGCGCGCTATCCCGGCATCGAACTCAAGCTTGCGATCGGCAACACCATGGCTGTGGCCGAGGCCGTTGCCGGCGGCGAGGCGGAGCTTGGTTATATCGAGGGCACGCTCGACAATCCGCTGCTGGCCAAGCGTCACCTGACCGACGACGCGCTGATGGTGGTGGTCGCGCCCACCCATCCACTGGCAGACGGGCGGCCGGTGACGCCCGGCGAGCTTGCCCGGCAGGTGGCCTTCGTGCTGCGCGAGGAGGGCTCCGGCACCCGCTTCGAGTTTGAACACGCCATGGCCGATTTCGGCATTGCGCCCGAAGACCTCAACGTGGTGATGGTGCTGCCCTCGAACGAGGCGGTGCTGTCTGCCGTGCGCTCCGGCCATGCGGCGACGGCGATTTCCGGGGCGGTTGCCGCCCCCTGGCTGGCCTCGGGCGGACTGAAACGGGTCAATTTCGACCTGCCGTCGCGGTCGTTCCAGCTTCTGCGCCACAGGGAGAGGCATCTCAGCAAGGCCGCGACCGAGCTCGTCGCCTTCTCGCTTGATGCCTGAGCCGGTCAGTCGATGCTGAAGGCAAGAACGCGGGAGATTTCGGTGAGCGAGCGGCCGGACTGGGCGCGCCAGGCATTGAATGCCTTCTGCACCGCCGCCATGGATGATTTCGATGACGGCGGCTTGTCGATCACGCCCTCGGCGATCAGCCGGTTGATGACGCTTGCGGACAGCACGAAACTGTCGACGCCGGAAAAGCGCAGGAAATATTGCCCGGTATTGCCGCCGAGCCGGGTGCCGCGCTTCTTCAGCACGTCGAGCAGGCCGACATAGTCTTCTGCCGGCCAGCCGGCGAAAAACGCGCCCGCCGAGCCATGCTCTTCGGCAAGGGCGGCGATGAAACGGGCATTTTCCTGCACAGCCCGGATCTTCTGGCCGTGGCGGACGATGCGTGTGTCGGACACCAGCCGCTCGAAATCCTCGTCATGCAGCATCAGGCAATGGCCGATATCGAAGCCTTCAAAAGCTGCCTCGAAACCCGGCCACATGGCATCGACGACCTTCCAGTTGAAGCCGGCATTGAAGATTGAGCGGGTCATCATCGAGAGGTAACGGTCATCCGGCCGGTCGCGGATTTCCGCAGCCGGGGCAGGGCGCTGAAGCGCCGCCTCCACGACCTCGGCGCCGCCTTTCCGCTCCGCCGCGATGGCAAAAATCTCGTCAAAGGAATGCATGTCGTCGCCCCTCCGGTTTCGCTGCCGGCAGAATACGGCTTTCGCCGCGTTTGGAAAGCCGGACCTGCCGCCTCTTTGCGCTGCAAAGCCTTGCCGCACGGGCGCGCATCTTCTAAGACTGCGCCAGATTTTGACCGAGAGACATGATCCCATGAGCGACAAGAAGAAAAAGAAGCCGCAGAAACTGAAGGCCCGCCTGCCGCGCGGCTTTGTCGACCGCTCGGCTGCCGATATCCGCGCCACCGAGGAAATGACGGCGAAGATCAAGGCGGTCTACGAGAATTACGGCTTTGATCCGGTGGAAACGCCGCTGTTCGAATATACCGATGCGTTGGGAAAATTCCTGCCCGACCAGGACCGGCCGAACGAGGGTGTGTTCTCGCTGACCGATGATGACGACCAGTGGATGTCGCTCCGCTACGACCTGACGGCCCCGCTCGCCCGTCATGTCGCCGAAAATTTCAACGACATCCAGCTTCCCTACCGCACCTATCGCGCCGGCTATGTGTTCCGCAACGAAAAGCCGGGCCCCGGCCGCTTCCGCCAGTTCATGCAGTTCGACGCCGACGTCGTCGGCGCCCCCGGCGTCCAGACGGATGCCGAAATGTGCATGATGATGGCCGACACCATGGAAGCTCTCGGCATTCCGCGCGGGGATTATGTGATCCGGGTGAATAACCGCAAGGTGCTGGATGGCGTGCTGGAGGCGATTGGCCTTGGCGGCGAGGAGAATGCCGGGCAGCGGCTGACGGTGCTCAGAGCGATCGACAAGCTGGATAAGTTTCCGATCGACGAAGTCAAAAAGCTGCTCCGTACCGGCAGATGGGATGGCGGTGAAGAAGGTAAGGGGGATTTCACGAAAGGTGCTGGGTTGGGCGAAATACAGGCAAATCAATTGCTTGGATTCCTAACCTCTCAGCTCAAGCTTAAACGTTCAGAAGATGGTTCTTTCAGCTGGAATAGGGTATTGCTCCCCGGCTTCGAAGCCCTGCCTGAGCATCAACTTCCGTCGGATTATGGTGCGCTCAGCGCGGGTATGAGAGAGTTGCTGGACATGCAGATCATGTTCGATGCAGCGGGGTATTCTGCGGACCGCATCAAAATCGACCCCTCCGTCGTCCGTGGTCTCGAGTACTACACCGGTCCCGTCTACGAAGCCGAACTCACCTTCGATGTCACCAATGAAAAGGGTGAAAAGGTCGTGTTCGGTTCGGTCGGCGGCGGCGGGCGGTATGACGGGCTGGTGTCGCGCTTCATGGGCCAGCCGGTTCCGGCGACGGGCTTTTCCATCGGCGTGTCGCGGCTGATGACGGCGCTGAAGAATCTCGGCAAGCTCGGCGCCTCCGAGGTGATCGAGCCGGTGCTCGTCACCGTCATGGATGGCGATGCGGAGGCCATGGGCCGTTATCAGAAGATGACGCAGGAACTACGTAAAGCCGGCATCCGCGCCGAGATGTATCAGGGCAACTGGAAGAAATTCGGCAACCAGCTCAAATATGCCGACCGCCGCGGCTGCCCCATCGCCATCATCCAGGGCGGCGACGAGCGCGCCGAGGGCGTCGTCCAGATCAAGGACCTGATCGAGGGCAAGCGCTTGTCCGGCGAGATCGAGGACAATGCCGAATGGCGCGAGGCCCGCGTGGCGCAGGAAACCGTGCCGGAAGGCGATCTGGTGGCGAAGGTGCGCCAGATGCTGGACGCGCAGGCGGAGGACCGGCGGCGGGCGGGGTAGCTGAGCGGGGCAGGTAGATGCTCTCACAATCTCCCCCTTGAGGGGAGATGCCCCGACAGTGGCAGAGGGGGTGAAGCTCCTCGACAGATTCAGAACTGGCGGCCAGCGCTCCATACCCCCCTCTGTCGCGATCGCGACATCTCTCCCTCAAGGGGGGAGATTGTCTGGTGGGCATGCTCGCCCATGGGGCCATCGCATCTTTGGGGGCAGACGCCATTCTCACGAGGGGAAGCCGCCATGCTGAAATCCATCCACCACATCCAGCTCGCCATGCCCGAGGGTCGGGAAGACGAGGCGCGGGCGTTTTATGCCGGCGTTCTTGGCGTGCCGGAGGCGGAAAAGCCTGATAATCTGAAGACGCGCGGCGGGTAACGGAACGGAGCATGCTCTCATAATCTCCCCCCTTGAGGGGGAGATGCCCCGACAGGGGCAGAGGGGGGTGAAGCTCCTCGACAGATTCAGAACTGGCAGCCAGCGCTCCATACCCCCCTCTGTCGCGTTCGCGACATCTCCCCCTCAAGGGGGGAGATTGTCTGGTGGGCATGCTCGCCCATGGGGCCATCGCATCTGCGGGGGCCGAATGCCGCTCTCACAAGGGGAAGCCGCCATGCTGAAATCCATCCACCACATCCAGCTCGCCATGCCCGAGGGCCGGGAAGACGAGGCGCGGGCGTTTTATGCCGGCGTGCTTGGCGTGCCGGAGGCGGAAAAGCCTGATAATCTGAAGGCGCGCGGCGGGTGCTGGTTCGAGCGCGGCAATCCCGGAGCCGTCATCCCGGCCTTGAGCCGGGATCCAGGGCTGCAGATCGAAGTCGTACTTGATTTGCCAATTCGCTTTGCGCTGCCGCCTTGCCGTGCCGCCCTAGATGCCGGGTCAAGCCCGGCATGACGGAAGGAAAGCACGGGAGTTCCGGTGGTAGCCGCAGGAACGGGGGTCTCCTCGGCGCAGCAACCAGAACAGGCTAAACCGAACCCTGCCACCAAAACGCCATTCATCACCGCCCATGCGTTGACTTTTGCCGCAAAGGATGGTCATCGGATGCACCAACTTGAATGATGATGGGACAATGATGCCGTCCACCAGCCTGCCGGATTGCGCCGACGCGATCCTTTCCGTCTTTGCCGCGCGCGAAACGGTCCTGACCGACACGCCGCTGATCCAGCCCGCCGCGCCGTTTCTGGACATGACCGGCGAGGCGCTGCGCCGCCGCATCTTCATGACCGAGAGCGAGACGGGCGAGAGCCTCTGCCTGCGCCCGGAATTCACCATTCCCGTCTGCCGCCGTCACATCGCCGAAAATGCCGGCACGCCGATGCGCTACGCCTATTGCGGCATGGTGTTCCGCCAGGCGCGCGAGGACGGGGCGGACGAGTTCTTCCAGGCCGGCATCGAGGATCTCGGCACGGCCGATGTCGCCGCCGCCGATGCCCGCGCCATCGCCGATGCGTGGGAAGCGCTTGGCGCCTGCCTGCCGGGCGAGCCTCTTGCCGTCACGCTCGGCGACCAGGCGATTTTCGAGGCGGTGGTGCGCGCGCTCGGGCTTCCCGGTGGCTGGCAGAAACGGCTGATCCAGGCCTTCGGCAACCACGCCCGGCTTGAGGCGCTTCTGGAAACGCTTGCCCGCCCGCAGCCCGTCTCCGGCCTCGACCGTCGCGTCGCCGCCTTCCTGGCTGATGGCGACGAGGCGGGGCTGGTTGCCCATATCGACGAGACCATGCAGGCCACCGGCTATTCCACCAATGCCAGCCGCAGCCCGGAGGAAATCGCGCGGCGACTGAAGGAGAAGCTCGCGCTTTCCGTCACCAGCCTCGATGCCGATGCGCTGGAGGCGCTGACGAGTTTTCTGTCGCTCGAGGTCGGTCTTGACGCCGCATCGTCGGCGCTTGCGGCCTTTTCGGAAAAATTCGATCTCGACATCGGCGCGGCGATCGGCGCGTTCGAGGCGCGCATCGCGGCGCTTGAGGCGGCCGGCGTCGATGTGGCCGCGATCACCTATCGCGCCGCTTTCGGCCGTCCGCTGGACTACTATACCGGGCTTGTTTTCGAGATCGCCGAGGCCGGCGCGCGCGGCGCGCTTCTGGCGGGCGGCGGCCGTTATGACCGGCTGCTGACGCTGCTTGGCGCCAGCGATCATATTCCCGCCGTCGGCTTCTCGCTGTGGCTCGACCGGATCGAACGCGCCGGAGAAAAAACATGACCGTCACCATCGCGCTGCCCTCCAAGGGCCGGATCAAGGAAGGCGCGGAACAGGCGCTCGAAAGAGCGGGCTTTCCGGTCGAGACCAACGGCAACGACCGCTCCTATCGCGGCCAGGTGCGCGGCCGCCCGGATATCGAGATCGCCTTTCTCTCGGCATCCGAGATTTCGCGCGAGGTCGGCAACGGCGCGGTCGATTTCGGGGTTACCGGCGAGGATGTGGTGCGCGAGAACGTGGCGGACGCCGATGCCCGGGTCGAATTCGTCTCCCGCCTCGGTTTCGGCCAGGCCGATGTGGTCGTCGCCGTGCCGGAGATCTGGCTCGATGTCGACACGATGGCCGATCTCAATGACGTGGCGTCCGAATTCCGCAGCCGTCACGGCCGCCGTCTGGCGATCGCGACGAAGTTCTGGCGGCTGACCCAGCAGTTCTTCACGTCGAAGCACGGCATCCAGCTCTATCGCATTGTCGAGAGCCTTGGGGCGACGGAAGGCGCGCCGATGGCGGGCCAGGCCGACATCATCGTCGATATCACCTCCACAGGCTCGACGCTCAGAGCCAACCACCTGAAGATCCTCGCCGATGGCGTGATCCTTAAATCGGAGGCCTGCTTCGTGCGCGCGAAAAAGCCTTCGCATGAGAGCGATCCGGTGATCGGCGAAATTCTCGCGGCGATGCGCGGATAAGAGGCGACGCAACCCCTTGTTGCCGGGCGCGCGGCTGATCCACCGATACTTGGTGACGATTTAGAGGAATCGTCATTTTTTCGTGCGGATGACACCTTTTTGCCGTTTTAATGACAAGCATGGACTTGCGAAATCAATCCGCACTGCACATCTGGCACTTATCCGCAAAACATTTTCAGGAGCGTCCATGTCGCGCTTGTCCGATTTCCCGATTACCCAGAAATGGCCGCCGAAAGACCCGGACGTCATTCAGCTCTATTCGCTTCCGACCCCCAATGGCGTGAAGATTTCGATCGCGCTTGAGGAGCTCGAACTGCCCTATGAGGCGCATCGCGTGTCCTTCGGCACGGACGACCAGATGTCGCCGGAGTTCCTGTCGCTGAACCCCAACAACAAGATCCCGGCGATCATCGATCCGCACGGCCCGGAAGATACGCCGGTCGGCCTGTTCGAGTCCGGCGCGATCCTGCTATATCTCGCCGAAAAGACCGGCAGGCTGATCCCCAACGACCCGATCGGCCGCTATGAGACGATCCAGTGGGTGATGTTCCAGATGGGTGGCGTCGGCCCGATGTTCGGCCAGTTCGGCCACTTCTACAAATATGCCGCCGACAAGGTCGCCAACAATCCCTATCCGGTGGAGCGCTACAAGAAGGAAGTTCGCCGGCTGCTCGGCGTTCTTGAAGGGCGCCTGCGCGATCGCAAGTTCATCATGGGCGAGGATTACTCCGCATATTCGATCGCCGACATCGCACTGTTTCCCTGGGTGCGCGGACTGTCGGTCGGCTACGATGCGGAGGATGTTCTGAGGGTTTCCGACTTCAAGGCGGTCACCGCCTGGGTCGAACGCTGCTCGGACCGACCTGCCAGCGTCAAGGGATTTTCGGTGCCGGCAGAGGTCTGATCGGGCCCTGCAGAGTGGTTTCAAAAAGCGCGGCCATCACGCCGCGCTTTTTTGTCATCTGCGCGCGTTTTTTGTGAGGAACCGTTTCGCTGGGGCCCGCGTTTCTCCCGCACAGGAAAGCAAGACAGCTTTCCAACGAGGAGATCATCACATGACCAGACAGAAAACGCTCGAGGACCTGTTCCTCGACACGCTCAAGGATATCTATTTCGCCGAGCGCCAGATCGTGAAGGCGCTGCCGAAAATGGCCCGCGCGGCACAATCGGATGACCTGGCCGAGGCCTTTCGCAATCACAGGGAGGAGACGGAGGGCCAGATCGAACGCCTGCAGGAGGTGTTCGAGCTTCTCGGCAAGCCGGCGCGGGGCAAGACCTGCGAAGCCATTCAGGGCATCATCGAGGAAGGCGAGGAAATCATCGAGGATTTCAAGGATACGCCAGCGCTCGATGCCGGCCTCATATCGGCCGCCCAGGCCGTGGAGCATTACGAGATGGCCCGCTACGGGACGTTGATCGCCTGGGCGAAGCAACTCGGCAAGAAGGATGTCGCCAAGCTTCTGGAAGAAACCTTCGAGCAGGAATCAACGGCTGATCTGGAGCTTTCCAAGCTCGCCGAAAAGTCGCTGAACGCGCATGCCGATGCGGCGTGAGGCATGGCCTGAAACCAAAGGCAAGGAAAGGGCGGCCACGCCGCCCTTTTTCACGTTCGGGGTTCTGAAAAAGCCGGGACCTCAGAACTTGAAACCGATACCGAGCATCAGGCTTGCCTGACTCAATTTGCTGTCCGGCAATCCGGCCATGCCGGTCGCCTGGGTGATGATGTCGGTGGAGCCATAGTCGCTGTAGCTCGCCTTCAGGCGGGCAAAGACGTTATCGGTGATGGCGTAATCGACGCCGGCGCCGAGCGTCCAGCCGTTCATCACTTCGTCATAGCTCTTTCCGGTGAGCGAGAACGATCCTTCGAGGCGCGTCGCCGTCCAGCCGCCGCTTGCGAAGACGAGAATGCGATTGAAGGCGTAGCCGACGCTTCCCTCCACGCTTGCCCGCCACTCGGTCCCGAAGGTCACGCTCTGGCCGTTCAGGATGGGGTAGGGCGAAACAATGGCGTAGGAATTGTCATTCCAGTTATAGCCAAACTCGCCGTTGACGCCGACGACAAAATCATTGGGGAACTGGTAGTAGTAGCCGCCAAACGCAGCCGCAGCCCCGCCGTCTGCGCTTTCCGTCTTGGTTCCGGTGAAAAGGTCATCAGGCACTTCGCCGGCGACCCAGCCATACCCGCCCTGGGCGCCGAAGTACGCGCCGGTCCAGTCGTAGGCCGCAGGCATCGGCGGGGCCGGGGCAATCATGGGATCGGCAGCCTGAGCGGAAGCAGCGGACGCTGCGGCGACAAGCGCCAGAAGATATGCTTTCATCTTAAGAGTTCACCCTGCATGTTCTTTGTATCACGGCGCACAGCAGCGCCGGGGGTCACATGCGGTCTACTCTCGAAACGCAAAATGAAACGCAACGCCTGTTCGCAGCTTCTTCTGAAGCCTGTCAACTTCAGCAGGCGTCGGCCTTTTCCGCAATTCAAATATTAGCATTTGTTCATGTTTTTGACGGTTGCGGCATTTACGCCGCAGTCCGGAAAAGCCCGTTCTGCCCGAAAACGCAAAAAAGGCGCCCCGAAAGGCGCCTTTCCGAAATTCCAATGGTCGAGCTGGGCGCTCGGCAATCAGGCTGTCGCCTGATTACATCATGCCGCCCATGCCGCCCATTCCACCCATGCCGCCCATGTCGGGCATGCCGCCGCCGGCCGATTCCTTCTTCGGCGCTTCGGCGATCATGGCTTCGGTGGTGATCAGCAGCGAGGCAACCGACGCTGCGTCCTGCAGGGCCGTGCGGACAACCTTGACCGGGTCGACGATACCCATGGCGATCATGTCGCCATATTCGCCGGTCTGGGCGTTCCAGCCGTAGTTGAAGTCGTTGTTCTCAAGGATCTTGCCGACAACGATCGAGGCTTCGTCACCGGTGTTGGTGACGATCTGGCGGGCCGGAGCCTGCAGAGCGCGACGAACGATGGCAATGCCGGCGTCCTGATCGGCGTTTTCGCCCTTGGACTTGACGGCAGCGGAGGCACGCAGCAGGGCTACGCCGCCACCGGGAACGATGCCTTCCTGAACGGCAGCACGGGTTGCGTTCAGGGCGTCGTCGACGCGGTCCTTCTTTTCCTTCACTTCGACTTCCGTGGCACCGCCAACGCGGATCACGGCAACGCCGCCGGCGAGCTTGGCAAGACGTTCCTGCAGCTTTTCGCGGTCGTAGTCGGAGCTGGTTTCCTCGATCTGGGCCTTGATCTGGGCAACACGCGCCTCGATGTCGGACTTCTGGCCGGCACCGTCGACGATCGTGGTGTTTTCCTTGGTGATCGAGACCTTCTTGGCGGTGCCGAGCATGTCGAGGGTAACATTCTCGAGCTTGATGCCGAGGTCTTCGGAGATCACCGTGCCGCCCGTCAGGATGGCGATGTCCTCGAGCATGGCCTTGCGACGATCGCCAAAGCCCGGAGCCTTGACGGCAGCGATCTTCAGGCCGCCGCGCAGCTTGTTGACGACGAGCGTTGCAAGAGCTTCGCCTTCAACGTCTTCAGCAATGATGAGGAGCGGCTTGTTGGACTGAACGACCGATTCCAGAACCGGAAGCATGGCCTGCAGGTTGGAAAGCTTCTTTTCGTGCAGCAGGATGTAGCAGTCTTCCAGCTCGGCAACCATCTTCTCGGAGTTGGTCACGAAGTAGGGCGACAGGTAGCCGCGGTCGAACTGCATGCCTTCAACGACTTCGAGCTCGGTTTCGGCGGTCTTGGCTTCTTCAACCGTGATCACGCCTTCATTGCCGACCTTCTGCATGGCGGCGGCGATGTCTTCGCCGATCTGCTTTTCGCCATTGGCGGAGATCGTGCCGACCTGGGCGACTTCGGCCGAGGTGTTGATCTTCTTGGCCTTGGCGACGAGTTCCTTGGCGACTTCGGCGACGGCGAGGTCGATACCGCGCTTGACGTCCATCGGGTTCATGCCGGCAGCAACGGCCTTCGAACCTTCCTTGACGATGGCCTGGGCCAGAACGGTCGCCGTGGTGGTGCCGTCACCGGCATTGTCGTTGGTCTTCGAAGCAACTTCGCGGACCATCTGGGCGCCCATGTTTTCGAACTTGTCTTCGAGTTCGATTTCCTTGGCGACCGAAACACCGTCCTTGGTGATGCGCGGAGCGCCGAAGGACTTTTCGATAACAACGTTACGACCCTTGGGGCCGAGCGTGACCTTTACGGCATTGGCGAGAATGTCGACGCCGTCGAGCATCTTTTCGCGGGCCGTGCGGCCGAATTTGACTTCTTTGGCAGCCATTTGAAAACTCCTGGTTTATCAAACCTTGATGGGCTCAAAAGCCCGGCTGAATGGAATGGTAAGCGTCAGGGATGACCGCCGATCAGGCGACAACACCCATGATGTCGGCTTCCTTCATGATCAGAAGGTCTTCGCCGTCGAGCTTGACTTCGGTGCCCGACCACTTGCCGAAGAGAACGCGGTCGCCGACCTTGACGTCGAGCGCGACAACGTTGCCGCTTTCGTCACGTGCGCCGTTGCCGACGGCGACGATTTCGCCTTCCTGCGGCTTTTCCTTGGCGCTGTCGGGGATGATGATGCCACCCTTGGTCTTTTCCTCGGACTCAACGCGACGTACGACGACGCGGTCGTGCAGGGGGCGGAAAGAAATGCTTGCCATTGTCTGTACCCTCGATCAAATGACATTCGCAGCCGCATTTGCGGCCACCTGGATAAGTGTTAGCACTCTAGTTGGGTGAGTGCTAATGGCGGAGATTTAGGAGGTGGGGTGCGGCGTGTCAAGAAATCGGCGAAAGAATTTTTATCGCGTCCGACTAAGGGCCAAGGTCCGGGATTTCGACCTTCATACAGATTATATGCGGCGGCGATAACCCTGAGGCGGTTTTTTCTACGCGGAATGCGAGGAGATTGTGACCGAAAGTGTCGATCAGGATAATAATCCGTCCTTTCGCGAGCTGATCGCAGTTTTTGCCCGCATCGGCTGCCTGTCATTTGGCGGCCCGGCAGGCCAGATTGCGCTGATGCACCGGATCGTGGTCGAGGAGAAAGGCTGGCTTAAGGAAGACCGTTACCTCCATGCGCTGAACTATTGCATGCTGCTGCCGGGGCCGGAAGCGCAGCAGCTTGCCACCTATATCGGCTGGTTGCTTTTTGGCGTGCGTGGCGGCGTTGCGGCGGGTCTTCTGTTCGTCCTCCCGGGGCTTCTCGTCATCATCGCCTTTGCAGCCTCATATGCAGCGCTCGCCGATACGTCGTGGCTTGAGGCTGTCTTCATGGGGCTGAAGGCGGCGGTTCTCGCCATCGTTGTTCAGGCGCTCTGGCGCATGGCGAACAAGTCTCTCAAGGGGCCGGTTTCGGTGGCTTTCGCCGTCATTGCCTTCGTGGCGTTGTTCGTGTTCGGGATCGCATTTCCGATCGTGGTTTTCGCGGCCGGGGTCGGCGGCTACTTTCTGCTGCGCGGCGGTCCCGACGATTGGGATGAAGGCGGGATATCCGCGTCCCCTACGTCGAAGAAGGGGATGCGGGCGATCGGCACGATCATCGTCTGGACGATCATCTGGCTGTTGCCGCTCGGCATCCTTGCCGCATTGGGCGGCGATGGGACGCTTGCCGACATTTTCGGCTTTTTCGTCAAAGTGGCGCTGTTTTCCTTCGGCGGGGCCTATGCCGTGCTCTCCTACGTGGCGCAGGAGGCTGTCACCACCTATCACTGGGTGACGCCTGCGGAAATGCTGGATGGTCTGGCGCTCGCCGAAACCACGCCGGGCCCGCTCGTCCTGGTGCTTTGTTTCGTCGGCTTTCTGGGCGCCTATGCGGTGCCTGCCTTTTCCGCGCCGCTCATCTCCGGGGTGATCGGCGCGCTTTTGACGGCCTGGGCGATCTTCGTGCCCAGTTTCGTCTTCATCTTCGCCGGCGCGCCCTTCATCGAAGAACTCAGAAAGAACCCGGCGCTGACGGGCGCCATGGCTGGCATCGGCGCGGCAATCGTCGGGGTGATCGCAAACCTCTCGCTCTGGTTTGCTTTACATGTGATGTTCGATACCGTGGGGCGCATCGAGCTTTTCGTTCTGCCGCCCTTCATCGATGCCGGGCCGGTCTGGCCGGATTGGTCGAGCCTGCATGGCTGGTCGCTGCTGTTGAGCCTGCTGTCTGCGGTCGCGCTGTTTGCGCTGCGCATCGGCGTCGTGCCGCTTCTTCTTGGCGCTGGACTTGCGGGGCTTGCCATTGCCACCTGGTTATGACCATTAGGGCCGTGAATTCCGCCCAAGACGATCGCCAGACCCCCAAAAGGACATGCCATGCCCCGTTCGATCCCCGCCCTCAGCGCGCTCTATGCCGATTACGACGTGGTGTTGTGTGATGTCTGGGGCGTGCTGCACAACGGCGTGGCAGCCTTCGCCGAGGCGCGGAGCGCCCTCTCGGCGGCGCGCGAAGCGGGCAAGACCGTGATCCTTCTGACCAATTCGCCCCGGCTTTCGCCGGCGGTCGCCAAACAGCTTGCGGCCCTCGAGATATATGACGAAAGTTATGACGGGATCGTCACCTCCGGCGACGTGACGAAGACGCTTGTTGCCGAGGGGCCGCGCAAGCTCTTCCACCTTGGGCCGAAACGCGATACCGGCCTGATCGATGGAACCGGCGCCTCACTCGTCGGCGAGGCGGAGGCCGAGGGCATTCTCTGCACCGGCTTCTTCGATGACGAGACCGAGACGCCGGAAGACTATCGCGACATGCTTGTCAGCTTCAAGGAGCGCGGCGCGCCGCTGATCTGCGCCAATCCGGATCTCGTCGTTACCCGCGGCAACCGGCTGATCCCATGCGCGGGCGCGCTGGCAGCGCTCTATGATGAGCTTGGCGGAGAGACGCGCATTGCCGGTAAGCCGCATACGCCGATCTATGAGGCCGCATTCGAGAAAGCCCGTTCGCTTGCGGGAGAGGTCGACAAGTCCCGTATCCTGGCGATCGGCGACGGCATGCCGACGGATGTGAAGGGCGCGCTCGACTACGGCCTCGACCTCTTGTTCATCGCCGAGGGCATTCATGCAGCCGACTACACGGTCGACGGAAAGGTTGACGAAGCGTTGCTCGATCGGTTCTTGACGGAGAAGAACGCAAAGCCGAAATACTGGATGCCTGACCTCGCATAAGAGCGCCGCAGCCACGTGGACAAAGAGAATGACCGTATTTCACCGCAACGAATTTCGTGAACCCCTGCCTTCCGAACTGAAGGGCGGGGTGGTGGCCATCGGCAATTTCGATGGCGTCCATCGCGGGCACCAGAGCGTGCTGGAACGCGCGCTCGCCATTGCCGAAGAGCGCGGCGTGCCGGCGCTGGTGCTGACATTCGAGCCACATCCGCGTTCCGTCTTCAATCCGAAGGCCCCGGTCTTCCGGTTGACGCCAGCGCCGATGAAGGCGCGGCTTCTGGAGGCGATGGGCTATCATGCCGTCATCGAATATCCCTTCGACCGGACCTTCTCGCAGCGCTCGCCGGAGGAGTTCGTCACAACCGTTCTGATCGACTGGCTTGCCGCAAGCGAAGTCGTTACCGGGTTCGATTTTCATTTCGGTCGCAATCGCGAGGGCGGGCCTGCCTATCTGATGCAGGCGGGAAAGCGCCACGGTTTCGGCGTCACGTTGATGGATGCCTTTCGTGACGAAAACGCCGATGTCGTTTCCTCCAGCCGCATCCGCGATCTTCTGACCCGCGGCGAAGTGGTGGAGGCGTCCAGCCTGCTCGGCTATCGCTACACGGTTTCGGGCGAGGTGATCCATGGCGAGAAACTCGGCCGTACGCTCGGCTTTCCGACTGCCAACATGGCGTTTGATCCGGACGCCAAGCTCAGGCCCGGCATCTACGCCGTGCGCTATCGCCGTCCCGACGGCACGCTGCATGATGGCGTGGCAAGCTTCGGCCGCCGCCCGACCGTGGTGGAAGACGGCAGGCCGCTGCTCGAAACCTATATCTTCGATTTCAAGGGCGATCTCTACGGCGAGACCGGTTCCGTCTCGCTCTTCGGCCGCCTGCGCGATGAGCTGAAGTTCAACGGCCTGGAAGCCCTCGTCGCCCAGATGCACCGCGACGCCGATCAAGCCAAGGCCTTGCTTTCCGCCGTTCAGCCATTCTCGCCGCTGGATGCGAAGATCGCGTTTTAACTTGACCATGTAGACGTTTTTGCAATTCGCCCTTCCCTGTCCCCGACAACCCTCTTTTCATCCCGGCCAAAAAGCCGTAAAGACGGCCCCATGATGACTGGGATACGGTTTCGCATCATTCGAATTATCGGCCCGGCTTTCCGCGCAGCCTGATTTGAGGCGCCGGAAGGTCCGGGATTTTGGCGTTTTCACGCCCCTGCCACCGACAGTTTCCCCAAAGACTTGCGAAAGCTCGCCACACGGCGCCGCACCAGAGAAAAAGCCGCGAAACCATGAGCGACACAAAAGACACGATCGACTATTCCGAAACACTCTATCTGCCGAAGACGGATTTCCCGATGCGCGCGGGCCTTCCCAAGAAGGAGCCCGAGCTCGTCGCCCGCTGGGAGGAGATCAATCTTTACAAGAAGATGCGCGAGGACGCCGCCGGCCGCGAGAAATTCGTGCTGCATGACGGCCCGCCCTATGCCAACGGCAACATCCATATCGGCCATGCGCTGAACAAGATCCTGAAGGACGTGATCACCCGTTCCTTCCAGATGCGCGGTTACGATTCCAACTATGTGCCGGGCTGGGATTGCCATGGCCTGCCGATCGAATGGAAGATCGAGGAAGCCTACCGCGCCAAGGGCCAGAACAAGGACGAGGTGCCGATCAACGAATTCCGCCAGGAATGCCGCGACTTCGCCCAGCACTGGATCGACGTGCAGACGGCGGAATTCAAGCGGCTCGGCATCGAGGGCGATTTCGAAAAGCCCTACACGACCATGGCGTTTCATGCCGAGGCGCGGATCGCCGGCGAACTCCTGAAGATCGCGAAATCCGGCCAACTCTATCGCGGCTCCAAGCCGGTGATGTGGTCGGTGGTCGAGCGCACGGCGCTGGCCGAGGCGGAAGTCGAATATCACGAGGTCCAGTCGGACACGATCTGGGTGAAGTTTCCGGTGGTCGAGGCGAGTGTCAACGAAGCTCGCCGCCTCAACGACCCAGATAAGGCTTCCGAACGTTTGGCTCAGCTCAAGTCAGCTTTTGTCCTTATCTGGACTACCACTCCTTGGACGATACCCGGCAACCGTGCCATCAGTTATTCGCCAAACGTAGCGTATGGGCTTTACGAGGTCACGGCTGCAGAAAACGAGTATGGGCCGCAACAGGGAGAGCGCGTTGTTTTGGCAAATAGCCTTTATGAGGAGTGCGCAGCCAAAGCTAAAGTCAAGTTGGAGATGCTTACCCATCTCGAATCCGATGAAGTCGCGAGTATCACATGTGCTCATCCGCTCGCAGCTCTAGGCTACAATTTCGAAGTACCGTTGCTAGCTGGAAACCATGTGACCGATGATGCCGGTACGGGCTTTGTCCACACCGCGCCCGGCCACGGTCGCGAGGACTTTGATGCCTGGATGGACCGTGCCCGCGACCTCGAAGCGCGCGGCGTCTCGCCGAAAATCCCTTTCACGGTGGGAGACGATGGCTTCTACACCGACGAGGCACCGGGCTTCGGCCCCTCGGCTGAAGGCGGGGCTGCCCGCGTCATGGACGACAATGGCAAGAAGGGCGATGCGAACGACCGCGTCATCAAGGCGCTGATCGCCGCCGATCGCCTGTTTGCCCGTGGCCGGATCAAGCACGACTATCCGCATTCCTGGCGATCGAAAAAGCCGGTCATCTTCCGCAACACGCCGCAATGGTTCGTCTATATGGACAAGGACCTCGGCGATGAGACGACGCTGCGCTCCCGCGCCCTTTCGGCGATCGACGATACGCGCTTCGTGCCGGCCGCCGGCAAGAACCGCCTGCGCGGCATGATCGAGGGCCGGCCCGACTGGGTGCTGTCGCGTCAGCGCGCCTGGGGCGTTCCGATCTGCATCTTTGCCGACAAGGCCGGTGAAGTGCTGGTGGACGAGGCTGTCAACGGCCGCATCCTCGAGGCCTTCGAAAAGGAAGGGGCGGACGCCTGGTTTGCCGAAGGCGCGCGCGAGCGCTTCCTTGGAAGCCGGGCGAACGAGGAATGGGAGATGGTCACCGACATCCTCGATGTCTGGTTCGACTCGGGCTCGACCCATTCCTTCGTCCTGGAAGACCGCCCGGACCTGAAATGGCCGGCCGATGTCTATCTCGAAGGTTCCGACCAGCATCGCGGCTGGTTCCATTCCTCGCTGCTGGAAGGTTGCGCCACGCGCGGCCGCGCGCCCTACAACGCCGTCGTCACCCACGGGTTCACGATGGACGAGCAGGGCCGCAAGATGTCGAAATCGCTCGGCAATACCGTGGTCCCGCAGGACGTGATGGCCAAATCCGGCGCCGATATCCTGCGGCTGTGGGTCATGACCACGGATTACTGGGAAGACCAGCGTCTCGGCGAAACGATCATCAAGACCAATGTCGACACCTATCGCAAGCTTCGCAATACGCTGCGCTGGATGCTCGGCACGCTTGCCCATGACGAGGGCGAGGACATCGCGATCGCCGAGATGCCGGAGCTGGAGCGGCTGATGCTGCACCGGCTGGCCGAACTCGATCAGCTCGTGCGCAAGGGCTATGACGACTTCGAGTTCAAGAAGATCGCCCGCGCGCTGACGGATTTCGCCAATATCGAATTGTCGGCGTTCTACTTCGACGTCCGCAAGGATGCGCTTTACTGCGATGCGCCGTCCTCGCTGCGTCGTCGTTCGGCCCTCGTCGTCATCCGCAGGCTGTTCGATTGCCTGGTGACCTGGCTTGCGCCGATGCTGCCGTTCACCATGGAAGAGGCCTGGCTTTCGCGCAATCCGGAGGCCGTTTCTGTTCATCTGGAGCAGTTCCCGACGGTGCCGGCTGACTGGAAGGACGAGGCGCTTGCGGCCAAGTGGCTGAAGGTCCGCGAGGTCCGCAAGGTCGTCACCGGCGCGCTGGAGGTCGAACGTCGAGACAAGCGGATTGGTTCATCGCTGGAAGCGGCTCCGGTCGTCTACGTCAACGACAAGGCGCTTCTGGCAGCACTTGATGACCGCGATTTCGAGGAGATCTGCATCACCTCGGCGATCACGGTGAAGGAAGGCGAGGGGCCGGAAGAGGCTTTCCGCCTGTCGGAGGTCGCCAATGTCGCCGTCGTGCCCGCTCTTGCGGAGGGTCGCAAATGCGCCCGCTCCTGGCGGATCACCGATGATGTCGGCTCGGATCCCGATTTTCCGGATGTCTCCGCGCGCGATGCGGCGGCATTGCGGGAACTGGCCGGCAAGGCCTGAACGAAACAGGCGGCCGGGCGAAATTTCGTCCGGCTGCAATTTTCAGGGCGAATTGCGAAAACGGCCGTTCTGCGGTAGGAATGTCGCGTTTTCGCCGGATTTGTCGTCGAATGATGGCGGATTGCCTTAAGAGTTGAATGGCCCAGCGGTGCTGGAACGCGGATACCGGTCTCCGTCCGGGCGCGTCAAGGAAAGAACGAGATCACCTTGCGGTTTCAACGGCCGCCTGGCGATCGAAGGAGTGGTAGTAGAGCGCATGACTTTTGTTCCCCGTTCGATGAAAATCGCACTCGCCCTGGCGGGCGTTGCGTCGCTCGCCTCCTGCATCAGTGCGCCGACCTACGGAACCGGCACATCCGCCACAACCCAGCTTGTCGAGGATCTCGGCGAAGCCGTTCTGGTGATCAATCCCGATCAGCCCGATATCGATTACGAGCCGCGTCCCGAACTGGTCAAGCCGACCAGCAGCACTGCCGGCCGGACGCTGGTGCCGCCGCAGAAGTCGGTGGCCTCAGCCGATAATCCGAACTGGATCGAATCGCCGGAAGAGCAGCGCGAACGCGTTTATCAGGAAATCGAGGACAATGAGGACAACCCGTTCTACAAGTCGCCGCTTGTCGGCAGTGGTTCGGGACAGTTGACCGAGAAGGAACAGCTTGAGGCCTTCCGCAAGGCGCGCGCCGAAGCCAATTCAATCGACATCAGCCAGCGGCGTTACCTGATCGATCCGCCCGAGGAATATCGCACGCCATCCAGCCCGGACGCGCTGAGCGATCTCGGCGAGCCCGAGCGCGCCAAGGAACGCCGCCGCCAGAAGCTGGCCGAGGGCAAGGACCCGGACCGCTGCTTCCTGTTCCTGAACTGCAACAGCGGCAAGACGGACGACTTCCTCGAATCATCGAAGAACGCCGGCCAGTAGGACTTATTTCGAGGGGATACGATGACCTACACGATCCGTCCGGCGGAGCGCGCTGACGCCGCGACCATCTACCGCTTTGTCTGCGAACTGGCCGAATTCGAGAAGGCGCTGGACAAGGTCGAGACCACCGAGGAAGGCCTCGCCGAGGCGATCTTCGGCGATGGCTCCGTGACCGGCGGCCTGATCGCCGAGATCGATGGCAAGCCCGCCGGTTTCGCGGTCTATTATTATACCTTCTCCACCTGGCAGGGCCGCAACGGCATCTATCTGGAAGACCTGTACGTGTCGCCGGAATTTCGCGGCAACGGGCTGGGCAAGGCGCTGATGCGCGCGGTCGCCGAGGTCGCCGTCGCGAAGAATTGCGGCCGCATGGAGTGGAGCGTGCTTGACTGGAATGTCGATGCGATCCGCGTTTACGACGCGGTTGGCGGCAAGCCGCAGAGCGAATGGATCCGCTACCGGCTGGAAGACGAGACGCTTTCCGCCTTTGCCGGCCGGTGAGGCTTATCGGCGCTCGTTGAAGAAATCCTTCAGAAGCGCGGCGGCGCGGGTTTCGGAAAAGCCGGAATAGACGTCCGGTCGATGATGGCAGGTCGGCTGGTCGAAGAAGCGGCCGCCGTGATCGACGCCGCCACCCTTGGGGTCCGCCGCGCCATAGTAAAGCCGTTCGACGCGGGCGAACGAGATCGCCGCCGCGCACATGGCGCAGGGCTCGAGCGTCACATAGAGATGCGCGCCGGGAAGCCGTTCCGAGCCGAGCCTCTCGCAGGCGGCGCGGATGGCAAGCACTTCGGCATGGGCCGTCGGATCGTTCAGTTCGCGCGTGCGGTTGCCGGCAGAGGCGATGACCGCGCCGTCAAGTGCGATGACGGCGCCGATCGGCACCTCGCCGCGCGCGCCCGCACTTTCGGCTTCGGCCAGCGCAAGTGCCATGAAATCGAGGCGCTCGGCCATTTTGACAAGTTTCCTCTTAACCAATTCTTCCTGTCCTGTTAGAGCGTTTCTTTCCCGAATAGAAGCGTTCCGGCGGACAGGGATCAACAGGCAAAGCGATATGAACCAGAAAGACAAATTCCCCAAACGCGGCGGAAAGCCCCAGGGCAAGCCTGACCGCAAGCCCGCGCCGGCCAAGGACGCGCCCAAGGTTGCGACGGAAGAACAGGCCCCGGAGCGCATCGCCAAGCTCTTGGCGCGCGCAGGCGTTGCCTCGCGTCGCGACGCGGAACGGATGATCCTCGACGGACGGGTGAAGGTCAACGGCAAGACGCTCGAAAGCCCGGCTCTGAACGTGACGCTTGCCGACAAGATCGAGGTCGATGGCGAGGAAATTCGCGGCATCGAGCGCACGCGGCTGTGGATCTATCACAAGCCCGGCGGCCTCGTGACCACCAATTCCGATCCCGAAGGCCGGCCGACGGTCTTCGAAAAGCTGCCGAAGGACCTGCCGCGCGTCATCTCGATCGGCCGCCTCGACATCAACACCGAGGGTCTTCTTCTCCTGACCAATGACGGCGGCCTGGCCCGCGTTCTGGAACTGCCGGCGACCGGCTGGCTGCGCCGCTACCGCGTGCGCGCCCACGGCCGGATCACGCAGGAGGACCTCGACAAGCTGAAAGACGGCATTGCCGTTGACGGCGTGCTCTACGGCGCGATCGACGCGACGCTGGACCGCGAGCAGGGATCCAATGTCTGGATCACCATGGGGCTGCGCGAAGGCAAGAACCGCGAGATCAAGAACGTGCTCGGCGCGCTCGGTCTCGAAGTCTCCCGCCTGATCCGCATTTCCTACGGACCTTTCCAGTTGGGCGAGCTTGCCGAGGGCAATGTGCTGGAAGTGCGCGGCCGCACGCTGCGCGAACAGCTCGGGCCCCGCCTGATCGAGGAAGCCGGCGCCAATTTCGACGCGCCGCTTTACCATGACGGCGAGGCCGCCGTGCCGAAGCCGGCTGAGGCCGAAGCGCCGAAGCGGGCGCCGCGCCGGGAAAAGCTTGACCGGCAGGAGCGCGCCGAACGCGGCCGCGACCGGCTCGATACCAAGCGCAAGGGCGAGGAAAAGCCCATCCGCGATGTCGAGCGCAATACCCGCTCCGCCAATGTGTGGATGGCGTCGGGCGCCCGTCCGCTCGGTCCGAAGGCCAAGAAGAAGGCCGAGGACAAGGCCCGTGAGGATGCCCGCCGCGACGCCCGCAAGGATTCACGCCGCCGCGACGAGGGCGACAGCCCGCGCGGCGCGCGCCCGGCAGGCGGCAAGGGACCGAGGGGCGGCGCCAAGCCTTCCGGCGGCAAACCCGGCGGCGGTTTCGCCAAGGGACCGCGCAAGCCGCGCGCCGAGGGCGATGCGGCGGCCGGTAGCGAGAAGCGTTTCTCCGGGCCGAAGCGTCCAGCCGGTGAAGGCCGGCCTCCGCGCGGTGAAGGCCGCCCGGCAGGTGGGCGTCCTTCGGGCGACAAGCGCGCCGCACGTCCCGACAACGGCAAGCGTGGCAAGCCGGAGGGAAATAACCGGCCACGCGGTGGCGCAGGCGGCAAGGGGCCTAGGGGCAATGCGGATCGTCGGCGGTGAGTTTCGCGGGCGCACGCTCGCAGCTCCAAAGACCTCTGAGATAAGGCCGACGACGGATCGCACCCGCGAAAGCCTGTTCAACATTCTGGCGCATGCATATCCAGACGCCGTTGAGGGCGCGCGGCTACTGGAACTGTTCGCAGGCACCGGCGCGGTCGGGCTTGAAGCCCTGTCGCGCGGCGCCCGGGCAGCACTCTTCGTGGAAAACAGCGTCGAGGGCCGAGGGCTGCTCTGGTCCAATATCGAAGCGCTCGGGCTTCAAGGCCGCACCCGCATCATGCGACGGGATGCAACGAAGCTCGGCAGCGTCGGCAAGCTGGAGCCCTATGATCTGCTGTTTGCCGACCCGCCCTATGGTAAGGGGCTCGGCGAAAAAGCGATTGCGGCGGCCGGAGAGGGCGGCTGGTTGAAACCGGATGCGCTCGTCATTCTGGAAGAGACGGACGAAGTCAGCCCTGCGCTTCCGTCGACATTCGCTGCGATCGAAGAGCGCGAATTCGGCGATACGCGCATGCATTTCTACCGGTACCAGCCCTAGGCTTTCAAAGCGCGCTGTGCGGCAGGACGAAGGTCGTGCCGTCCGTTGGCGTCTGGTTGACGGAAAGCCGTGCGCCGAAGACGGCGTAGAGATTATCGTCGGTCAGCACATCCTTTGGCGTACCGGCAGCCGCCACGCTTCCATCCTTCATCAGGACGATCCGGTCGGCGAAAAGCGCCGTCAGGTTGAGATCGTGCATGACGGCGATGACGCCGCCGCCGGCGCGGCAGAAACTCTGCGCAAGGCGCATGATCGCCAACTGGTGGAGAATGTCGAGGCTTGCCACCGGCTCGTCGAGGAGCAGCCAGCGCGGCGCGCCGTCGGCGACCGGCGCCTCGATCTGGCACAACACGCGGGCAAGCTGGACGCGCTGCTGCTCGCCGCCGGAAAGCTCCTGATAGAAGCGACCCTCGAAGCCGTTGAGATCGACGGCCTTCAGGGCCCTGGCCATGGTCTGCCGGTCGGCTTCGCCTGCGCGGTGGCTGCGGCCGGAAAGCCCCATGCGCAGCACTTCGGTCACGGTGAAGGGGAAGGCGAGGTTGGACGCCTGTGGCAGCACGCCGCGCAGTTCCGCAAGCTGCCAGGGCGCAAGCGCTGCGATATCCGCGCCGTTGATGGCGACATTGCCGCTCCCGGGCTTCAGGTCGCCGGAGATCGCCTTCAGCGTTGTCGTCTTGCCGGAGCCGTTCGGGCCGCAGATGGCTGTCAGTTGGCCGGCGCGCGCCTCGAGCGAAACGTCGTTGAGGACCGGGCGGCCCGAAAGCGCCACGGAGATCCGGGAGGTGGTGATCATGGTCATGCGGTCACAGATTGAGGCGCGAGCGGTTCTTCAAGAGGATCCACAGGAAGAAGGGGCCGCCGGCGGTTGCGGTGATGATGCCGATCGGCAGTTCGGCGGGCGCGACGATGGTGCGCGCGAACAGATCGGCCAGCACCAGAAGCGCGCCGCCGAGAAGGGCGGAGGCCGGCAGAAGGTAGCGATGGTCCGGGCCGATGACGAGGCGCAGGAGATGCGGCACGACGATGCCGACAAAGCCGATGCCGCCGGAAACGGCAACGCCCGCGCCGGTCGCGGCCGCCACCGCGACAATGGTAATGTTCTTCAGCCGCTGCACGGGAATGCCGATGTGATAGGCCGTTGCCTCGCCGAGCGTGATGGCGTTGAGCCCGCGCGCCATGAAGGGCAGAACGGCGAAGGCCGCCAGCATGATCGGCGCGATCGCCCAGATCTTGGTCCAGGTCGCGCCCGCAAGCGATCCCATCGACCAGAAGGTCAGGTCGCGCAATTGCTGGTCATTGGCAAGATAGACGAGAAAACCCGTGGCCGCGCCCGCAAGCGCCGAAAGCGCGATGCCGGCGAGCAACATGGTGGCGACCGAGGTCTGCCCGTGCCGGGTCGCGATCCGGTAGAGAATCAGCGTCGTCGCCAGCCCGCCGAGAAATGCGGCGGCGGGCAGGGCGTAAAAGCCCAGAAGATTGGTCAGCGGCGCGGCAACCGTGCCGCCAAGCACGATCATCACCACCGCGCCGAGGCCGGCGCCGGCGGAGACGCCGACAAGGCCGGGGTCCGCCAGCGGATTGCGGAAGAGGCCCTGCATGGCCGTGCCGCAGACCGCGAGTGACGCCCCCACCAGAAAGCCCATGATGGCGCGGGGCAGGCGGATGTCGAAGACGATGATGCGGTCGCGGGCGGCAAGCGCATCATCCGCATTGCCGGTGAGGATCGCCCGGCCGACATCGAAGACCGAGGCATCCGAGGCGCCGTTGGCCACGGAGATCAGAACCGCGAAGACGGAGGCCACGGCAAGCACCATGATGGTGAAGACCGCGACATGTGAGCGGTCGCCGCTTTCGCGCCAGTTGAGCCGCCTTCCGGCCGAGGTCAGTGTGTCGATCACCACCATGCCTGTCTTAGTCTCCGTAAATTTCCGCCGTCAGCTTCGAAAGGTTCTCGCCGAAGCGCGGGCCGAAATTCATCATGCCGACCGGATCGATGCGGTAGATCGCCATGGCCTCGCCAGCCGGCGTCAGGGCCAGGGCCGGCTGGGATGCGATATCCTCGTTTTTCGGCACATGATTTCCGGCAGCGCCATCCATCAGCAGGATGACATCGGGGGCAGCCTCGATCACGGCTTCATCGGACAGCGTCTTGTAGCCGGCAAAATCACCAAAGGCGTTTTCAAGACCTGCGGCTTCGATCACGCCATTGGCGGCCGTGCCCGTGCCGGAGCCCATCACCTTGCCGCCGCGCAGGCTGAGGATGAAGATCGCGCTTTTCGTCTCTTCGGGATCGCGGGCGGCGTTTTTGGCGAGAACCGGATCCAGCTCCGCCGCAATCTCATCAGCGAGGGTCTGGGCTTGGTCCTCACGGCCAAGCAGCTTGCCGATGGTCGTGACCTTCTCGATGATGCCGTCGCGGCTATAGTCCTCCGGCACGAAGGCGAGGTCGACATCGGCCTTCTCCATCACCTCCATGGTTTCCGGCGGACCGGCCCCTTCGATGCTGATGATCGCGGACGGATTGACGGAGAGAATGCCTTCCGGCGAGAGCTGGCGCATATAGCCGATATCGGGCAGCGCGAGCGCTTCCGGCGGATAGGTGCTGGTCGTATCGCGGCCGATCACGGCATCGCCTGCGCCGAGCGCATAGACGATCTCGGTGACCGAGCCGCCGATGGTGACGATGGCCGACGTGTCGTCAAGCGGCTCGACGGCGGATGCCGTCGTGGCGCCGGCCAGAAGCAAGCCGGCGAGGAGGGGCGCGGTTTTGAGCGCGGATGAGATGGCAGACATGGTTCTCCTCAGGCGGCTGCGGTTTCGCTGTGGCGCGGCAGGCTTTCGGCAAGTTCGCGCCAGGCCGGGCGTTCGGCATAGCCCTCGAGGCGCTTGCCGAAGAACTGGATGATCATCTCGCCTGCCGCATTGAAGGCCTCGACCGAGGTCACATGGCCGTCGCTCGTCGGCTTGCGCACCAGCCAGGTTTCGGCAATGTGGTCGCGGCGCAGATGAAGATGGAAGGTCGGGTCCATGACGTTGATCCACGGTCCCATCTCGACGATCTTCTTCACCGGGCCGGAATGGATTTGCACGATGCCGTTGTTGGAAACAAAGGCCATGATCGGCAGGTCTTCGATCTTCGATGCGCCGTGCAGCATCGTGCCGACCGCATCATCGGCAAGGCGGAAGGCGTAGTCGTCGCCGACCGTCGAAATCGCCGTCTGGCGGTGGACCTTCAAGTCATTCAGCATGCCGAAGAACTGATGCGTGTCGGTCAGCGCCGTCCAGCGGTCGCGCAAGAGTTCGACATCGACGGCCTGAGGGTCTCGGGCGTGGTCTGCGTCGTGGGCCTTGATCTCGCCTGTCTCGATCGCCTGGCTGTCGTCATCAAGCTTGTGGGCCTCGACGAAGGCGCGATAGGCCTCGACATTGGATTTCGGACGCCAGTGCAGCTTGAACACGGCCGCGCCGCTGGCATCGAAATACTGCAGGCTCAGCTTTTCATGGCCCTCGTCATCCGTCTTGGTCACGGCGAAGGCGTGGACCCAACGGTTCGGAAATATCCGGAGGTCGATGTTCTCGCCCAGCACGATCGCGGCCTTCTTGCCGTTCTTGATGTTCTCGAAAACGCCGATCTTCTCATGCACCGCGCTCTCGTTGCGCGACAGCGCCATGATCTCGCCGAAGCCTTCGGCATGCGCCAGAAGGTGGGCAGGTTCGGGAGAGATGCGGGTTGCCGTGATGCCGACTTCGGCGGCAACGAGTTCTGCTTCGGAAATGCCGAGCTGCGAAGCGATATCGCGCTCGCGCATTTTCGGGTTGTCGCGGCGAAAGGCGCGGATCTCTTCGGGTGTCATGGTCGTCATCGGTCTCATCTCGTCTGGTCTACTTGTTCAAAATAAGCTTGCCCTGGCGGGTGATTTTCATGCGGTAATCGGCGCCCTGGTGGCGAATGATGACCTCATTGCCGCCTTTGAAGAGCGTCTCGCTTTGAAGCACCGGTGCGCTGTTTTCGCTTGCCTCGGCCCGTGCGGTCGTCTTGTCGTCACTCATCCTGATCGATATTGTCTTCTCGTGTTAAAACTTGAATCTTCGAATCCGGTTTTATAAGTTGACTCTATTAGTCACCTTTGTCTATCCACGCAATAGACGTTTTCCGAAGTGAGCGGTAGGATGACGCGTCACGGAGCACCCTGCGTGTTGCCCCTTACTTCCGATCTGAAACCGCCGGAGATTTGAGAAATGAAAATTTTCCCATGCGCCGCCGCCGCGCTTTTCGTCATGTCGCAGCCGCTGCTGGCTCAGGACACTGCCGCCAGCGATGCCGCGATGCCGGCCGACGAGACCGCAGGTCTGTCGATTTCGCTCAATGCGCTTGATACGACCGACAATGGCTGCAAGCTCACCTTTCTGGTGGAAAACAACCTGTCGGAGCCGATTAACAGCCTGCAGGCCGAGGTGGCGCTGTTCGACACCGACGGTATTGTCGACCGCTTGACCATGCTCGATTTTCTTTCTCTGCCAGCCGGGAAGATGCGGGTGCGCCAGTTCGAACTGCCGGGAGAAGGCTGCGATGCTCTGGGCGGGCTGCTTCTCAATGACCTCAAGGTCTGCGACGTGGCCGGAGCCGATTGCATGGCGGAGCTCAAGACCGGATCAAAAGCAGGTATTCCCTTCGACGGCTGAGCCCCTTGACGAGACACTGCGCTCTTTGCGCCAAGACCAATAAGACACGCTGAAACGAAGCTGCCGATGACGGATGACAGGGCGATGTTTGCTTTTGGGTTGCCAGGCGGCGTCCGCGACGCGGAACCGGTGGAGCCCGATTTCCGGGCCGAAGCCGGCCCGGCGGGACATGCGCCTGCTGTCGTCCCACCCGGCAGAAAGCCTGTCGATCTCGATGCCATCGTTCTCGAGCTCAAGGCGGCGGCGGGCGTCTTCGCCGCGCCGGAGCCCGGGGCGAGCGATGTTGAGGAACGCGGGCCGGAGCTTGGCGCCGATGAGGCGGATCTCGGCAGCGTGACCCTGCCGCGCATTGCCGGTGCTTCCGCCAAAGCGGAAAGCGGCAGGCGTCTGCCCATGGCGGCGCTTGCCTCGATCCTCGTTCACAGCGTGGCTTTCGCCATGGCGCTTCATGTCGCCGAAATCATCCCCGAGGCGCCAGCCGAAGAAGGGGGCGCCGTGGTCAGCGTCGTCATGCTCGGTAACGGCGATGTCGATGCGGCGGCAAGCGGCGTGGAGAATGCCGAACCCATACAGGTCGAAGCAGAGACCGTTCCGGTGGGGCAGGCGACCGCAAGCGAACCCGAGGCGCTGAGACCCGCGGTCACGGAGCCGCCGCCTGAGGCCTCGCCGGCCGAGCAGGCGCCACCGGTCGAGACGCTCGCCGCGCCCCGACCGGTGGCCGAACAGGCTTTGGCTCCACCGGTCGAAACTGCGGCTTCTCTTCCGGTCGAGCCTACCGAATCGGCGCCTGCCGCTGCGCTTTCAAGTCCGCTGCCGGACGTGCTCGCCGTCGCGCCGAGCGAAGCTGCGTCTCCTGATCAGGCGCCGGCTGCTGCGCCCGTTCTGTCCGAGCAGGCGCCGCCACCGGAGGCGGAAGCGGCCGAGGCGGTCGAAATCGCGCAAGCCGCCATGCCCGAGGCCGCCGACGCGCCGCCGCCGGAGGCAAGCGCGCTGACGCCGCCGCAGCAGGAGACGCTGCCGCTTGCCGCTCAGGCGCCCGAGACCGAGACGATCACGGCGCAGGAAGATGATCCCGATCTTGCCTATGACATCGCTCCGCCGATCCCCGAACCCTCGCCGTGGCAATCGGAGCCCCTTCCCGAAGACCAGGTGGCGACGCGCCAGGCGGAGGCCGAGCGCGCGCGCGAGCGCACACGGACTGTCGAGCGCCAGTCTTCCGGTTCAGGCGGGCAGTCGACGAACGATGCGCGCCGGGGCTCCGTCAGCGGCACATCGGAGCGCGGCGCGAGCCAGGCCGCCGATGCGCGTAGCGGCGCGTCCGGCAACGGTGCTGCGGCAATGGCCAATTATGCGGGAAAGGTGCGGGCGCGGCTTGCCCGTGCGGTTTCGTCCGAACGCTATTATCGTGGCCTCGGTCCGTTGACGGCGACGGTGGTCGTGCGCGTCTCGCTTGACCGCTCGGGCAATATCACGTCCCTGTCGCTTGCGCGCTCTTCCGGAAATGCCAAGGTCGATGCGGTCGTTCTGCAGCGCGCGCGCGCAGCCGGCTCTTTCGGGCCGTTCCCGGCAAGCTATTCGGGTTCCGGGAAAAGCTTCAGCCTGCCGATCAATCTCACCCTGCGCCGCTAGAGTATCCGTTTTATTCAAGCAGAAGCATCCGCCGGCGCAAGTGGATCAAAATCAAAAGAAAAACGGGCTTGCGTTTCCGCGAGAACCGGAACCCTATGTGGTGCCGATTGTGCGCTGCAGGCCCTGCAGCGCCGGCTGATAGTTCGGGTTCAGCCTCTTGGCTTGCTGATAGTAGGAGGCCGCCTTGGTGAAGTCGCCCTGGCGCTCGAAGATCAGGCCGAGATTGGCCCAGCTCTCGGCATTCTGCTGGTCGAGCGCCAGCGCTTTGTCGAAATCGGCGCGGGCATTCTGGTCGTCGTTCAGCGCCAGATAGGAGACGCCGCGGCCGTTATAGGGCTGGGCAGCCTTCGGCGAGAGCGATATCGCCTTGGAGAAATCGGCGATTGCCAATTCCTGCTGGCCGCGCTGCTGGTAGATCAGGCCGCGATTGTGATAGGCGCGCGCGTCCGTCGTGTTCAACTGGATGGCGCGGCTGAAATCGTTGAACGCGTCGTTTTGCTGGCCGGCCTCGCGATAGAGATTGCCGCGCCCGATATAGGCAACGTCGTAGTTCGAGTTGATCTGCAGCGCGCGATTGTAGTCGTTCAGCGCATCCATCCGCTGGCCGAGGCTGCGCTCGATCAGAGCGCGGTTGGCATAGGCCTGATAATAGTTCGGGTTGAGCGCGATCGCCTTGTTGAAGTCTTCCATGGCGCGGCGGTTGTCGCCGGCGCGGCCATAGGCGGCGCCGCGCACATTGTAGCCTTCCGGATCGTTCGGGTTTGCGGCGATCACGTTGGACAGCGATGCGATGTTCTGCTCCGAACCTTGAGTCGCGTCGATCGAGACGACGTTCTGGTTCATCATCTGGGAACTCTGGCAGGCGGCAAGCAGGCTGACAGTCCCGAAGAGCAGGGCGAACCTCAGCTTCCGGCCAGTGCCTGTCATGAATGTGCCAGCAGTCATCTCTGTCATGTCCGTCCCTCGTGTCGTATCGCTTGTCGCGCGCAGATTGCATGCGCGCGGTGATGTGTACCGCCGCAAGGTAAATATCTAGCAAATAAAAAGGCGGGGGCCTACGCTCCCGCCATCACAACATGTTCAATGTGCCGAAATAACGACAATCAGCGCGAAACCAGACCTTCGCGGATGGCGCGCTTGCGGGCCAGCTTGCGAACGCGGCGGATCGCTTCGGCCTTTTCGCGGGCGCGCTTCTGCGAGGGCTTCTCGTAGAAGTCACGCATCTTCATTTCGCGGAAGATGCCTTCGCGCTGCATTTTCTTCTTCAGAGCGCGGAGAGCCTGGTCAACATTGTTGTCGCGGACAAGTACTTGCACGTGTATCCCGTTCCTTAAATTTCGTTGGTCTCGTTAAGCCTGGCAAATACTTGCACGTCAGGCAGTGTTGCTTGTCATTATCGGGTTCTGCCCGACATTTGGCGTCGCGAGTATCAGATTTCGGCGGTGAAGTCCAGCCCCTAGGCGCCTGATATCAGGCGATCAAGCCCAATTTGCCGCGAAACCAATTGCGTCTGCGCGATTGCGCCTCGATAGTCCGGTTTCCCCCGCCACGCAAGCTCGGAAAATTCGATGTCGAACGCAGGTGGCAAAAGCGTCGCAAAAAGGACGTTGCGTCACTTTCCGATTTGCGATTGGTATAGGGTGAGACGCACAAACGCAGCCGGCCCGAGGGAGCATTCAGATGCGCAAATATTCCGTTTTCGCCCTGGCGCGCGAGGCCATGCGCCATCACACCGGCTGGGAGAAGCACTGGACCTCGCCCGAGCCGAAGCCGGAATATGACGTCATCATCATCGGCGGCGGCGGCCACGGCATGGGGGCGGCCTATTATCTCGCCAAGGAGCACGGCATCACCAATATCGCCGTGATCGAAAAGGGCTGGGTCGGCGGCGGCAATACCGGCCGCAACACCACCATCGTGCGTTCCAACTATCTCTATGACGAGAGCATGGACATCTACGAGCACTCGCTGAAGCTCTGGGAAGGCCTCGCGCTCGATCTCAACTACAATGTCATGTATTCGCCGCGCGGCGTGATGATGCTGTCGCATAACGAACATGACCGCCAGTCGTTCAAGCGCCACGTCCACGCCAACCGGCTCTACGGCATCGACAATGAATGGCTGACGCCGGTCCAGGCGAAGGAATACTGTCCGCCGCTCGATATCGCCGCGAGCGCGCGCTATCCGGTCAACGGCGCCGCCCTGCAGCGACGCGGCGGCACGGCCCGTCATGATGCCGTCGTCTGGGGTTATGGCCGCGCGGCCTCCGATCGCGGCGTCCACATCATCCAGAATTGCGAAGTGAAGGGCATTCGTCGCGGGCCGGATGGGGCCGTGACCGGCGTCGAGACTTCGAAGGGCTTTATCGGCGCGAAGAAGATCGGCGTTTCGGCGTCGGGCCACAATTCGGTGGTGATGGCGATGGCCGACGTTAACCTGCCGCTCGAAAGCCAGCCGCTGCAGGCGCTCGTCTCCGAGCCGCTGAAGCCGATCTTCCCCTGCGTCGTCATGTCGAATTCGGTTCATGCTTATATCTCGCAGTCGGACAAGGGCGAACTCGTCATCGGGGCGGGCACCGACCAGTATAACTCCTACTCGCAAACTGGGGGCTTGCAGATCATCACCCACACGCTCGATGCCATCTGCGAACTCTTCCCGATCTTCCGCCGGGTGAAGATGATGCGGCAATGGGGCGGCATTACCGACAATACGCCGGACCGCTCGCCGATTCAGAGCGTGACGCCGGTGCCGGGGCTCTTCGTCAATTGCGGCTGGGGCACAGGCGGTTTCAAGGCGACGCCGGGTTCCGCCCATCTCTTCGCCCATCTGATCGCCAAGGGTGAGCCGCACAAGCTTGCCGAAGGGCTGACGCTTGATCGTTATCGCACCGGCCGCCTGATCGACGAGGCGGCTGCTGCCGCCGTCGCGCATTGAGGCCCGCCATGCTCTGGAGCGTCAACAACAAGACAGAAACGAGCGCAGGCACCGTTGCCTGGGGTTCGGCAGGCGAGGGGCCGCCGCTGGTGCTGGCCCATGGCTGGCCGTGGTCGTCCTTTTCCTGGCACCGGATGATCCTGCCCCTGTCGCGCGCCTATACCTGCTACTGGTACGACATGCCCGGCTTTGGCCGTTCGGCCAAGGACCCCGAGCAGGCGACCGGGCTCGATGTTCAGGGGCGTGTCTTCAAGGAAATGGTTGAGTTCTGGGAACTCGACCGCCCGAGCGTCTTCGCCCATGATTTCGGCGGCGCGGTGACCTTACGCGCCAACCTGCTGCATGATGTTGCCTATACCGACCTCTTGTTGATGAACGTCGTGGCCGTCAGCCCCTGGGGTTCGGAATTCTTCGACCATGTCAGCCGCCATATCGACGCCTTCACGCCGCTGCCGCCGCATATCCATTCGGCGATCGTTGCCGCCTATATCCGCAGCGCGCTGGTGAGCGAGCTCGATGAGCACGAGCTGCACGAACTCGCCTCGCCCTGGCTGACGCCGGAAGGGCAGGCAAGCTTCTACAAGCAGTTCGCCCAGGCCGACGACCGCTTCACCGACGAATTCGCAGACAAGCTGAAGGCAATTGACTGCCCCGTTACCGTGATCTGGGGCGAGAAGGATCCGTGGATCCCGGTCTCGCGCGGTCATCAGCTTGCCGGCGCCATCGGCGTCCAGCTTCAAGCGCTCGAGGGCGTCGGTCATATGCCGCAGCTCGAGGCGCCGCGTCCGCTGCTCGACATGATCCTCTCCTTGCCCGAAGCCCTGCCCGAACTGGAAGGGAACTAGAAAATGCTGCTCATCCACTGTCCCTATTGCGGCGAAGCGCGAAGCGAGCTGGAATTTGCCGCCGCCGGCGAAGCCCATATCGCCCGGCCGGACAACATCGCCGAAATCTCTGACGAGGACTTTGCGCAATATTTCTTCATGCGCAGCAATCCCAAGGGCATTCATTACGAGCGCTGGCGCCATGCCCATGGCTGCGGCCGCTTCTTCAACGCCGTGCGCGATACCGTCTCCGACCGGTTCCTGAAGACCTACAAAGCCGGCGAGCCGAAGCCGGATCTTTCTGAATTCGAAGGAGAAGGCCGATGAGCGGCGCATCGCGCATTGCCGGCAAGGGGCGTCTGACGCCTGCCAAGACCATTCGCTTCTCCTTTGACGGCAAGACCTATTCGGCCCTTGAGGGCGATACGCTCGCCTCCGCGCTTCTGGCCAATGGCGTACATCTGGTCGGCCGCTCCTACAAGTATCACCGTCCGCGCGGCTTTCTGACGGCAGGCTCGGAAGAGCCGAACGCGCTGTTCGACATCTCCCGCGACAGCGCCCGGCGTCAGCCGAATGTCCGCGGTCCGGTGCAGGAAGTCTTCGACGGGATGAAGGCGTCGTCGCAGAACCGCTGGCCGTCGCTCTCCTTCGATGCGGGCGCGGTCAATGATTTCCTCTCGCCCTTCTTCATTGCCGGCTTCTACTACAAGACCTTCATGTGGCCGCGCGTTGCCTGGCACAAGCTCTATGAACCTCTGATCCGCTGGGCCGCCGGTCTTGGCGAAGCGCCGACGGAGGAAGACCCCGACACCTATGCCTGCCGTTACATTCACTGCGATGTGCTGGTGGTCGGCGCAGGCCTTGCCGGGCTGACGGCGGCGCTTTCCGCCGCGAAAGCCGGCAAGGACGTGATCGTCTGCGATGAAAAACCCGAACCCGGCGGCGCGCTGCAATATGAAAGCGGCACCACGGTTGACGGCAAGCCGGGCTACGATTGGGCGCTTGCCGCCGTGGAGGAACTGAAGGGCATGGAGAATGTCCGCTTCCTGCCGCGCACAACGGCCTTCGGCTACTACAACCACAATTTTCTCGCGCTTTGCGAACGGCTGACCGATCATCTGCCGAATGCAAAGGCCAACGGACCGCGCGAGCGGCTGTGGCAGGTCAGGACCGGCGAAGTGATTCTCGCCACCGGTGCGATCGAGCGGCCGATGGTGTTTCCGGAAAACGACCGGCCCGGCATCATGCTGGCCTCCGCCGCACGGACCTATCTCAATCACTACGGCGTCGTCGTCGGCAAGAGGGTCGGCGTTTACTGCGCCCATGATTCGGCCTATGAGGCAGCGTTCGACCTGAAGAAGGCCGGCGTTGACGTCGCCGTCATCGTCGACAGCCGTGCGGAAGCGGGTGCGGGGCTGGCCGAAGAAGCAAAGGCGCTCGGCATCAAGGTGCTCGCCAACAATACGGTCGTCGGCACCAAGGGGCGGCTTCGCGTCTCGTCGATGAAGGTGAAGGACAAGGCCAGCGGCAAGACGCGCAGCTTCGATATCGACGCGCTGATTACCTCTGCCGGCTGGACGCCTTCCGTCCATCTCTTCTCCCAGTCGCGCGGCAAGCTGGTTTTCGATGCGGATGAGCAGCGTTTCGTTCCCGGCACCCACGCGCAGGCATCCATCTGCGTCGGCGCCTGCAATGGTACGGACGCAATCGAGGCGCTGATCGGCGAGGCGGCGGCAGCCGGCGGCGGCGCTGCCGATATCACGGCCGAAAATGCCCGCCCGTGGACTGGCGGCATGCTGGGTGAAGACGACAGCGCCGACAGCCATGCGCGCGCCTTCATCGACTACCAGCACGATGTCTGCGCCAAGGATATCCGGCAGGCCGTGCATGAGGGCATGGCTTCGATCGAGCATATCAAGCGCTTCACCACCAACGGCATGGCCTCCGACCAGGGCAAGCTTTCCAACATGCACGGCCTGGCGATTGCCGCCGAGATGCTGGACCGGCCGATCCCGCAGGTGGGTCTGACGACGTTCCGGCAACCCTTCACGCCGGTGACCTTCGGCACGCTGATCGGCCATTCGCGGGGCCCGCTTTTCGATCCGGCGCGCAAGACGCCGATCAATGAGTGGGCGGAAGGTGAGGGAGCCGCCTTCGAGGATGTCGGCAACTGGAAGCGGGCCTGGTATTTCCCGCGTCCCGGCGAGACCAAGCATGATGCGGTCAACCGCGAATGCCGCACCGTGCGCGAGGCGGCCGGCGTCTTCGATGCCTCGACGCTCGGCAAGATCGAGGTCGTCGGCCCGGATGCCGAAGCCTTCATGAACCTGATGTATTCCAACGCCTGGTCGACGCTGAAGCCCGGCAAGTGCCGCTATGGTCTGATGCTGCGCGAGGATGGCTATATCTATGATGACGGCGTGGTCGGCCGGCTTTCCGAGGACCGCTTCCATGTGACGACGACGACCGGCGGCGCGCCGCGCGTCCTGAACCTCATGGAAGACTATCTGCAGACCGAGTTTCCGCATCTGCACGTCTGGCTGACCTCTGCGACAGAGCAATGGTCGGTGATCGCCGTGCAGGGGCCGAAGGCGCGCGAGATCATCGAGCCCTTTGTCGAGGGCGTCGATATTTCGGCGGAAGCCTTCCCGCATATGAGCCTTGCCGAGTGCACCGTCTGCGGCGTTCCGGCGCGGCTCTTCCGGGTGTCGTTTACCGGCGAACTCGGCTTCGAGATCAATGTGCCGGCCGATTACGGGCTTTCCGTCTGGAAGGCCATCTTCGAGCGGGCTGAGAGCTTCGGCGCCTGCGCCTATGGCACGGAGACCATGCATGTGCTGCGCGCGGAAAAGGGCTATATCGTCGTCGGTCAGGATACCGATGGCACCGTGACGCCGTTTGATGCCGGCATGGGCTGGGCTGTGTCGAAGAAGAAGACCGATTTCGTCGGCATTCGCGGGCTCAAACGCCCGGATCTGGTGGCCGGGGACCGCAAGCAGCTTGTCGGCCTGATGGTCAAGAACAATCCGCGTCTGGTTCTGGAGGAGGGCGCGCAGATCGTCGCCGATCCGAATGCCGCCAAACCGGTGCCGATGCTTGGCCATGTGACCTCTGCCTACTGGTCGGAGGCGCTGCAGAGCGGCATCGCCATGGCGGTTGTCAAGAACGGCCACAATCTCAAGGGCCAGACGCTCTACGTGCCGATGCCGGACCGCAATATCGCCGTCGAGGTGGTCGATACCGTATTCTACGACAAGGAAGGAGCGCGCATCCATGGCTGAGGAACTCGTTGCGACACGCGCATTTCCGCTCGCCGGCGCCTATGGCGGATCGGGCCTCGCCCGGCTCGTGGTTGCCGGCGACGCGACGCGGCTTGCGCTGAGGGCCGGCGAAGAGGCGCTCGGCGCGCTTTCCGGCGCTCTGGAGATCGACCTGCCCCGCGCGCCGCTGTCTGCCACCATGAAGGACGCCCGTTATGCCTTCTGGCTGGGGCCGGATGAGTGGCTGGTGATCAATGAATATGGCGACGACCTGATGTCGCGCGTTGAAGGGATCGACGCGCCGTTCTCCGCCGTCGACGTCTCCCACCGCAATGTCGCGGTGATGGTTGACGGACCGGGGGCCGCGGCGGCGATCAACGCCGCCTGCCCGCAGGACCTGAGGCTTGCAAGCTTTCCCGTCGGCAAGGTTGTCCGCACCGTTCTCGGCAAGGCCGAGATCGTGCTGTTCCGCAAGGAGGAGAACACCTTCCGCGTGGAATGCTGGCGTTCCTTCGCACCCTATGTCTTCGGCCTGCTCGACCAGGGCGCAAAGGATACAGCCTACTGATTGACCTGCGGTTTGGTCAGCCGCCAAAGCGCCATCTGTGCTGGGCTGTGCCGCGTATGGTCCCGTGCGGAAAGGTGACGAAGAGCAGCTTGCCGCCGTCCTGGCCATCGGCTTTCGATGTCACGACCAGGCTGTCCCGGTTTGTGCCCAGAAAGGCGAGCTTCGTGGGGTAGCGGACCGGCAGCGGCACCTCGAATTCACGCTCGCCGGACAGTGTGTAGACATAGAGCGCTGCACCATCGACAGCGGCGATCCAGTACCGTCCGCTGGCATCCACCGCCGCGCCATCCGGCCGGCCGGGCAGGCCCTCCATCGATGCGAACAGCGCGGGCGTGCCGATCGTATCGTCGGTAGGATCGAGATCGGCGACCCAGATGCGCCGTGTGCGGGGCTCGGAGTCAGAGAAATAAAACCGCTCCCGCTTGAGATCCGCGACCATGCCGTTCGGAATCGTCAGCCCGTCCGTGACCGGCACGAGGGCTGCCGAACGGTCGACCCGGAAGATTGCCGCTTCGCCGGCAGCGACATCGCGCGTCATGGTCGAGACGAAGAGCGTACCGTCGGCGCCGACGGTCGCGTCATTGAACCGGTGCCCGCCGCGCGGCTGATCGATCAGCTTGCGGAAGCCGCTGCTCTCAGGCTCGAATGCAAAAATACCTGTCTCCATGCCGATTGCCGGCGTTCCGTCGCGCAGGAGCACGACGAAACCGGGCTCCTCGGGGCTGGGCCATGCTTCCGTTTCGCCGCTTTCCTTGTGCGTCCGGTTGAGCTGTCGTCCGGCGATATCGACCCACCAGACATGGCCGGTCCTGTCGTCGACCGCCGGGCTCTCGCCCAGAAGCGCCGCGGCGCCTGCCGGTTGCGCGAAGCGATACGCTGCGGAAATGCGACTTGTCGCCATATGTTCTGCTCCTCCATGAACGCAATGGTCAATCATACCAAGAACGGCTTGACTCTTTGCAACTAATCAGATTGATATATTAGTGCAACTAAAATATCAGTTGCCTGTTGATCGCTTAGGGGAGGATATCATGCGATTTTCAACTGCCGCACTTTTGGCATGCGTTGCCGCCGCGACTTTCGGCATGGCTGTACCGTCTTTTGCCGCCGTGACGCTCAAGATCGGCACGGTTCTGCCGCCGGAAGACCCAATGGGGCAGGGTCTGGAGAAGTTCAAGGAGGAGGTCGAGGCCGCGACCGGCGGTGATGTGAAGGTCACCATCTTCCACAATTCGCAGCTCGGCGACACGTCAGAGATGATCGACCAGGCCCGCGCGGGCGCTTCGATCGGCACGATTACGGACGTCGCCCGCCTGTCGAGCTTCGTGCCGTCGCTCGCCATCATGTCGGCGCCGTTCCTGTTCGACACCTATGAACAGGCAGACAAGTTCGCGCTGTCGCCCGACTATCTCGCCTGGGGCGACGAACTGAAGGAAAAGTCCGATCTCGTGATGCTGGCCTCCAACTGGTATCAGGGCCCGCGTCATCTTCTCACCCAGAAGCCGATCTCGGCTCCGGCCGATCTTTCCGGCGTGCGCATGCGCACCATCGGCGCTCCGGTCTGGATCGAGACCATCAAGGCCATGGGCGCTACGCCGACGCCGCTTCCCTGGGCGGAAGTCTATCCGGCGTTGCAGATGGGCGTCATCGACGGCGCGGAAGCCCAGCCCACTGCCATTACCGGCGCCAAGCTCTTCGAGGTGATCAAGGATGTCACGCTGACCGGCCATATCCAGCTCGTGACCGCGCTGGTGATTTCGGCCGATTCCTGGGACGACATCTCGGCGGAAAACCAGGCGATCGTGCGCGAGAAGGCCGTCGAGGCCGGACGCTATGCGTCGGGTCTCACCATCGAGCTCGGCAAGGCATCACTGGAGCAGGTTGCCGCTTCGGGCGTCGCGGTCAACAGTGTCGACATCGCGCCGTTCAAGGAAGCGGTAAAGGGCGTCTACGCCGATCTCGATCTCGAAAATGAAGTCAAGATCGTAAACCAGGTTCTCGGTCGGTAAAGTGCCGTCCGGATCCTGCAGCGCGCATTTTCGGGTGTGGATCTGACTTCATGTTGAAACGTATCGAATATGCGTGCGCCGCGCTGCTGCTGACGGGCATTGTCCTGCTCGTCGGCGGTGGGGCGGCCGCGCGCTCTCTCGGCTGGCCGATCATCTGGTCCGTCGAAATCGCCCAGCTCATGTTCCTCTGGCTCTGCGTGCTGGCTATCGACCTCGGCATGCAGGAGGACCGCCATTTCGGTCTGGCGCTGGTGCTCGACAATGTGTCGCCGCTGGCGCGCAAGCTTATCGAAGCGGCGAACATCGTCATCCTGATCGGTCTCTCGGCGTTCTTTCTCTACTACGCCTGGAAGAACATGATCCTGATGCACCGCCGCCTCGACGGAGCGCTGCAACTGCCGGGTTCGCTTTTCTATGCGCCCATGGTGCTCGGATTCGGGCTTCTCGTCCGCACGCTTGCCGTCAAGCTCATCGCCACCCTCCGCCAGAGGCCGTAACCCATGCTGCTGACCATTGCCGGACTGTTCGTCCTGTTTCTCTTCATCGGCCTGCCGGTCGCCTTCGCGCTGGCGCTGGCCTCGATCCCGGTCTTCATCGTCAGCGGCGCCATGCCGCCGACCGTCGCGGTGCAGAAGATGGTGACCGCAACGCAGAGTTTTCCGCTCCTGGCCGTGCCCTTCTTCATCCTCGCCGGCAATCTGATGAACGCGACGGGGATCACCAACCGGCTGATCAATTTCGCCCGGCTTCTGACCGGCTGGATGGCCGGCGGGCTTGGCCAGGCGTCGATCGTGCTCAGCCTGCTGATGGGCGGCATCTCGGGTTCGGCCGTTGCCGATGCCGCCATGGAGGCCCGGCTTCTCGGCCCCGGCATGATCAACAAGAACGGCTATTCCAAAGCGGGTGCGGCCGCCGTCATCGCCTTCGGCTCGGTCATCACCGCGACCATTCCGCCGAGCATCGGGCTCATTCTCTTCGGCTTCATCAACGAGGTCTCGATTGGGCGTCTGTTCCTGGCCGGCGTCATTCCCGGCGCGCTCTTGACGGCCATCCTGATGGCTGCCACCTATCTCGTGGCGAAAAAGCATGGCTACCAGCCGGATATCGAGGGCTTTCCGAAATTCGGCGAACTGGCCGCGAGCTTCCGCGACAGCATCTGGGCGATCGCCTTTCCCATCATCCTGATCGTCGGCTTCCGCTTCGGCTTTTTCACGGCAACGGAAGCCGGTGCGTTCCTGGTCTTCTATGCGCTGTTCGTCGGCATCGTCATGCACAAGGAACTGACCTTCGAGACCTTCTATGAAGCGCTGAAGGGCACCGTCTCCGATCTCGGCATGGTGATGCTGCTGATCATGATGGCGGGCGTTCTGGGTTATGCGGTGACGATCGAGCAGGGGCCGCAGCAGGTCACCCAGTTCGTAACGTCGCTGACCAGCCAGCCGGTGATGATCCTGATCCTGATCATGGCGCTTCTGGTCGTCAGCGGCATGTTCCTGGAGGGCGCGGCCAATATTCTCCTGATCACGCCGATCGTCATGCCGGTCCTTGTGCATGCGGGCTATGATCCGGTGCATATGGGCATTCTGATCGTCACCCTGATCAATCTCGGCGGCCTGACCCCGCCCGTGGGCGTGATCATGTTCACGGTCTGCGGGCTTCTTGATGTAAAGACGAGTGCGTTTGCCCGCGCGTCGATCCCCTATTTCATCGCGCTAGGCGTCTTCTTCTTCTTGCTGGTTATTTTTCCCCAACTGTCGCTACTTCTGCCGGGAACGCTTATGTAGGGAGAAAGCAAGCGGCAGACGGGCATGTGAATGACGAGGCAAATGACGATAAATCCGCTCCACTCGGTGCTGACCGGCACGCAGGAGGACCTGCTCAGGCCGGCAGGCCTCGCCCCGGCGGCTGCTCGCGTCTATCAGGGCATCCGTGCGCGCATCATCCTGCTCGAACTAGAGCCGCATTCCAACCTGGTTCGCGGCGAGATTGCCGACAGCTTCGGCCTCAGCCAGTCGCCGATACGCGAGGCGATCAACCGGCTGGAACAGGAGGGGCTGGTGCTCTCCTATCCGCAATCGCGCACCGTGGTTTCACGGATCGACGTCGACCATGCCCGAGAAACGCAATTCCTGAGGGTGGCGCTGGAACTGGAAGTGGTTCGCGCGCTCACGCTCAGTGGGCAGCCGGAACTGCTCGGTCCGGCCCGGCGCATTCTGGCGCTTCAGAAAATGGCGGGCGAGGACCGGGACATCAACGAGTTCACTTCGCTCGATCGGCTCTTTCACTTTTCCCTGGCCGAGGCCGCGGGCGTCGTCTCACTCTACCAGCATCTGGTTACCAGGTCCGGACATATTGATCGCCTGCGCCGGCTCAACCTGCCGGATCCCGGCAAGATGGCATCCGTCATCCGGCATCATGAGGCCATTCTGGCGGCCATCGGCACGGGCAATCTGGAGGAGGCGCAAGGCGTCCTGAGGGAGCATCTGAGCGGAACCCTTGCTGCTGTCGCGCAGATCAGGGAACAGTTTCCGCAGTATTTTTGAAGTTGAACAAGAGAAGGGCGTCACGCCTCTGGCGCGTTCCGGCTTCTTCCGACGGCGGCATTACCCCAATGCACCAAAAGAAAGAAACTCGATAATCGGCCGATTCCAGTTGATTGCCCGATGCGTGGTGTTTGATCCTCGGCTTTGACTGAACTCCATACCAGGGCCGCAAAAATGAATGCGGCACAGGTCCTGCGCAATCTGATCGCCACCGTGCCGTATATCATCCATACTGTTCTGACCGACAGCGGCACCCAATTCACCACGCGGGTAGGCTAGCTCTTTGCTTTCCGGAGCAACTTTGATCGGGTTCGCGATGGAAACGGCCTTTGAACATCGCCTGTCAAAAGTGAAGCATCCGTGGACCAACGCTCGGGTCGGCTGCATGTTGCGATCCGCAGGGGTGAGACAATAGAGGACATACTGTTGCGGCGGATGGAGACCGCAAAGCCTGAGGGCGACCTTCATTGCTGGACGTACGGCGCAACAGAATCTCCTCGCTCATGAGGCCACGTTCTGATGTTCGATGCCTTCGCCCGCTCTGTCATCGTGAGAGCCAATGTCGGTATGGTACGAATGCCCCGGCATACTCGCCATAAAAGCTTTTGCTCGCCGCCCCGGAATTGCCGACGGAGCCATGGCTAGGATTTTCGTCGGAAGACAACGCTGGTCAAGTGCTGTCCGCCTTGCGCGGCCCTAAAAAGACCTCAACGCCACTTTTCCGTCATAGGGAAGCCACGCTACGGGGGTGAACTTGCAATCCGAATGGTCGGGGAAAACTACGGCCAATCGCTGACTCGAACGGCGAACAATCTACGAGAAATCTGATGCTCTCGGTCGCCTTTCGAGTCTGAAAGCCGAAGGCGCATTGGTCCATACGATGTCGTCATGCATGAACCAACGAAATTTACGCAGACGTCGGAGAACCGGCATATGCGTTATTTGAAGGATGACAGAAAACATGCAACGCCCCAGAGTTTATTCTCCTCCAAGCAGAATGTATTTGCACGAAATAGATACCAGCGAACAGCGAGAAAGTCGTAATATTGATGATCAAAGCTTTGCAACTATCTATCATGGTCAGATCAGGAAACGCGCTTTTGCTGGCACGTTCATGGAACAAAACCCTCGATTTATACTTCTCATCGGCCAGCCTGCCAGCGGAAAATCATACGCAGTCAGTGAGATCAAACGGGGTTTCGGTCACGCCGGCGGCGTTGTTATCGACAAAGATATGTTGAGTACGTATCATCCAGATCACTACAATCTGTTCACAACCGGAGTGGAGAGCCCGTACACCGACCCAAGATTCTTGCCAATTAACAGCTATGCCGACAGAGCCAAGGAGATGCTTCTGGAGGAGGCTATTAGTTGCCGGCGCAATATAATTTTCCTGAGTGCGCCGACAGTTGCTGCAGCAGGCAGACTTCCACAGGTGCTGCGTCGCGTGCAGAATATCGAGCTTTGGGTAGTTGCAACGAAACTCATGACCACCCGCCTGTCTTCCTATCTCCGCTACGAAAAGCAGCGGGCAGAATTGAAGGCTTCTCCGAAGAAGTTTCGTGAAAACCACAAAGATGGTCCGCGGTTTATGACAGACCGTGGCTCGGACTTTATGTTCAATCAACTTGGTACAGTAATGCGCGACATATCCCAAATTGGGATCGCAGACAAGCTTAGACGCGTGGTCATTGTCGACCGGGAGGGAGGAGGGGAAAAACATGTTTTCGCGTTTCCGAATGAAGCAGACGCAATTTCGAAAAAATACGAGGCAATCACATCTAGCCCGGAAGGGGTGCACATGCACCCGGCGGCGGCGCTCAATCTCTTCACGGACATCGGTGATGCGATGAAGCGCGGACACGATCTGGACGCGAGAATGGGGGTCGCGCCTCTCCCTTCTGATCCCGCTGATCGTTGGCCGTGGCTCGATCTGGCCACCCCCCGTTCTTCGCGCAGATGAAGCGTGAAGACAGCAACTGGTTATCTGCTCGCTCGGCCTTCCGTGCCCGAGCACTTCTCAGCCGTTGGGTGGAAACACCTGACGGCGAGAATTTGCCAAGACAGAACGACAGGGCGGAATTGCATTTTCGTGGAATGCAGAGCCGCCTTCATCGCAGGCCGAAGCCAGCCTTCTGGATCATCGGGCGGTCAATCAGAGCCGCTCACTGATCCAGCTTTTTGCATTGAGATTTCGGTTTATCGAAATCCGGCGACCACTTTTTCGCCGGCCGTTCCAACATTGCGCCAACGGGCGTGCCGGAAAGCATCGCTCAGGCCGTTTCCGGGCGGTCTTCGGCGGCGAACTGAACGAGTGTGATCCAGTCGGCCGTGAGCGCTGGCTTGCGCTCGTCCTCGATCTCGATGCTGACGGCGTAGTTGATTGCCAGAAGCTCGGCGCCGCGGAAACGGGCCTCCTTCAGGGTGAAGTGGCCCCGGACCCGCTTGCCGCATTTAACCGGCGCCATGAAACGGACCTTGTCAAAGCCGAAATTGATGCCCATGGTCTGTTCGCGCACCTTCGGCGCGCAATCGTAATTCATCGCCGAAAGCAGCGAGAGCGTCAGGAAACCATGGGCGATCGTGCCGCCGAAGGCCGTCTCCGCACGGGCGCGTTCGGGATCGGTATGGATGAACTGATGGTCAAGCGTTGCGTCGGCGAAGGTGTCGATCATCGTCTGATCGACCGTGAACCAGCGCGACACGCCGACCTCCTGGCCGATATAGTCCTTCACTTCCGCAAGCGAAATCTCTTTGGCCATGGTCTTCTTTCGTGTGCGCACATCTGTTGTTGTTCAAGGCTATCCGGTTTCGGAAAGCATCTCCGCATAAAACGATACCGAACGCGGTGCAAGCGCGATCTCGACCGCGCCCCGCGCCTGACCGGCGAGGCTGTGCCAGCCATGGGCGTCGCGTTCGGGCAGGCTAAAGGCCACTTCCTCGTGGCTGCGGTTAATCAGGATGGCGAGGCGCGTCGGGGCGGCGCTCTCGCGCTCGACCGTTGAAAGAACGACGCTGAGACTGTCGCATTCGGCCGCCTCCCAGTCCTTTACGGTCATGGTCTCGCCGTCGGGGCGCAGCCAGCTCACATCCTCCTCGGTGAAAAACGCGGTCTCGGAAAAGACCGCGAACTGCCTGCGCAGCGCCGCAAGCTCGCCGGTATAGGCGATCAGCTCCTCGTCCATGGCCTTCCAGTCGATCCAGGTGGTCTCATTGTCCTGGCAATAGGCGTTGTTGTTGCCGTACTGGGTCATGCCGCCTTCGTCGCCCGCCTTCAGCATGATGGCGCCTCGGCTGGCGAACAGGGTGGCGAGAAGGGCCTTGATGTCCTGACGGCGCCTTGCCATCACCACCTGATTTTCGGTCTCGCCCTCCACGCCGTTGTTCCACGAAAAATTCTCGTCGTGGCCATCGCGGTTGCTCTCGCCGTTCGGGCCGTTGTGCTTGTGCACATAAGCGGTCACGTCGTGTAGCGAAAAGCCGTCATGGGCGGCGATGAAATTGACAGAGCGGGTCACATGCTGGTCGCGCACCGAAAAAATGTGGGAGGAACCCGAAAGTGCATCGGCAAGAAGGCCGGTCATGTTCGGGTCGCCGCGCCAGAAGCGGCGCATGTCGTCGCGCGCCCGGTCGTTCCACTCCAGGAAGGGAGCGGGGAAATGGCCGAGCTGGTAGCCGCCGGGGCCGATATCCCATGGCTCGGCGATCATGGTCCTGTCCTTGAGCACCGGATCTGACAGAATGGCGTCGAGTGTGGCCGCATGCGTGTCGAAGCCATGCCGGGTGCGTCCGAGGATCGGAGCGAGGTCGAAGCGGAAGCCGTCTACGCCGGCCTGGGTGACGAAGAACCGCAGGCTGTCGATGATATAGCGCCGAACCATGGGATGGTCGCAGGCGATCGTGTTGCCGCAGCCGGTATCATTGATGAACACTGACGGATCGTCTTCCGCCAGCCGGTAATAGGTCGCGCTGTCAAGCCCGCGGAAACTGAGCGAGCCGCCGAACTGGTCGCTTTCGCCGCTGTGGTTGAAAACGAGATCGAGGATCACGGCAATACCCGCTTGGTGCAGGGCCTCGACCGCGCCGCGCAATTCGGAGATCCCGCCCGGGCAAAGCCGCGGTTCGGGCGCCATGAAGGTGACCGGGTTGTAGCCCCAGGCATTGGTAAGCCCAAGTTCCCTGAGATGGCGTTCATCGATCCAGGCGGTGATCGGCATAAGCTCGATCGCATCCGCTCCAAGCTTTTGCAGATGCTCGACCAGGGCGGGGTGGCCAAGGGCCGCGACTGTGCCGCGAATGCTTTCCGGAATGTGCGGGTTAAGCATGGTCAGCGACCTTACCCCGGCCTCGTAGATGAAAGCGCCATCGGGCAGGGCGACATGGTCTGTCGCCTCGGGAAGGTCGGCGACCACAACGCTTTTCGGCACGATGTCAGCGGTCTCTACGCCATATTGCGCTAGCTTCGGATCGTAGCGGTAGGCCGCATCGATCTCCCGCGCGTAAGGATCGACGAGGAGTTTCGAAGAATCGAACCAGTGGCCGGCCATCGGGTCATAGCGTCCGAAGGCGCGGTAGCCATAGCGCTGGCCGGGCTTCAGCCCGTCGACGAGCAGGCGGAAGAGATTGCCCCGTTCGTGCGACATCGGCAGATGCGCGGTCTCGGTACCGTCCGGCGTGAACAGGCATAGCTCCATGCCTGTCGCGTTCTCCGAATAGACGGAGAATTCGACGCCCCGGTCGAGAACCTTCACGCCGGGTCTTGCTTCAGGGTTGTGCATCTCGTTCTCAGGTAATCACGGTCGGGGCATCGCGGCCGGTGCGTTCCTTGATGCCGGCGATATGCTCGGCATAGGCGATCAGCCCGGCAAGGGTCTTCTGCGTGTCTTCCTCGTGGCGGGCCGGGTCCGGCTCGAAATGCTCAAGGTAAACGCGCAGCGTCGCCCCCGACGTGCCGGTGCCGGAAAGGCGGAAGACCACGCGCGAACCGCTTTCAAACATGATGCGCACGCCCTGATTCCGGCTGACGGAGCCGTCGACCGGGTCGTGATAGGCAAAATCGTCGGCTTCCTTCACGGTCAGGTCGCCGAAGGAGGAACCCGGCAGGCTGGCAAGTTTTTCGCGCAGCGCATCCATCAGGGCATTCGCCGCATCGGTTTCGATGCCTTCATAGTCATGGCGGGAATAGTAGTTGCGGCCGTATTCCGCCCAGTGCTTCTTGACGATGTCGAAGGCGGTTTCGCCGCGCACGGCCAGAATGTTGAGCCACAGAAGAACGGCCCAGAGCCCGTCCTTCTCGCGCACATGGTTGGAGCCCGTGCCGAAACTCTCCTCGCCGCACAGCGTCGCCTTGCCGGCGTCGAGCAGGTTGCCGAAGAATTTCCAGCCCGTCGGCGTCTCGTACGCCTCGATGCCGAGCTTTTCGGCGACCCGGTCGGCGGCCTGGCTGGTTGGCATGGAACGGGCGATCCCGGCAAGGCCGGCCTTGTAGGCCGGCGCCAGATGGGCGTTCGCCGCAAGGATCGCCAGGCTGTCGGACGGCGTGATGAAGATGCCCTTGCCGACCACCATGTTGCGGTCGCCGTCGCCGTCGGAGGCCGCGCCGAAATCGGGACCGTCGGCGCTCATCACCTCGTCATACAGAGCCTTGGCATGCACAAGGTTCGGGTCCGGATGATGGCCGCCGAAATCCTCGAGCGGAACGAAATTGCGCACCGAGCCTTCGGGCGCTCCGAGCCTGTTCTCGATGATTTCCTTGGCGTAAGGTCCGGTCACCGCGCTCATCGCGTCGAAGGCGATGCGGAAGCCGCCGGCAATCGAGGAGCGGATCGCCTCGAAATCGAACAGTTCCTCCATCAGCGCGGCATAGTCGGCGACCGGATCGAAGACTTCCACGTCCATGTCGTCGACCTTGTAGGCGCCGATCTCGTCGAGCGGCACGTCGTCGGCCTCTGAAATGCGGTAGCGGTCGATCAGCTTGGTGCGCTCGTAGATCGCGTCGGTGATGCGTTCGGGGGCGGGGCCGCCATTGGCGGTGTTGTACTTGATGCCGAAATCCTCGTTCGGGCCGCCCGGATTGTGGCTGGCCGAAAGGATGATGCCGCCGAAGGCCTGGTATTTGCGGATCATGTTGGAGGCGGCCGGCGTCGACAGGATGCCGCCCTGGCCGACCATGACCTTGCCGAAACCGTTGGCAGCCGCCATCTTGATCGCGGTCTGGATCACCTCGCGGTTGAGATAGCGCCCGTCGCCGCCGATCACCAGCGTCTTGCCCTGATAGTCCTCGAGGCTGTCGAACACCGACTGGATGAAGTTTTCGGCATAATGCGGCTGGGCGAAAACCGGCACTTTCTTGCGGAGGCCCGATGTGCCGGGCTTCTGTCCGTCGAAGGGTTTGGTGGCAATGGTCTTGGTCATGATTTTGGAACCGTCATACGAAAAGGCTTGAATAAAGGTCGGCGTAAATTTTGGCGCTGGATTTCCAGGACACATCGCTTTTCATGCCCTGTTTTTGCATGTGCATCCAGGATTTCTTGTCATTGAAGAGATTGACCGCGCGGCGTAGCGCGTGGACGAGCGACCAGGTCTCTACCGGCGAGAACTGGATTCCCGTCGCCGCCTTCATGTCAAGCGCGGCCGGATTGGCATCGATGATCGTGTCGGCCAGACCGCCGGTGCGGGCGACAACCGGAACGCAGCCATAGCGCAGGCCGTAAAGCTGGGTCAGGCCGCACGGCTCGAAGCGCGAGGGGATGACGATCGCGTCGGCGCCGGCCTGCTGGATATGCGACAGCGTCTCATCATAGCCGATAATGGTGCCGACGCGCCCGGGGTAGAGCCGCACGGCATTGCGGAAGGCTTCCTCCAGATAATGATCGCCGGTGCCGAGCACGGCGAGCTTGCCGCCCATGGCGACAAGCGGCCCTATGGCTTCGGCGAGGAGGTCCATGCCCTTCTGCCAGGTGAGGCGAGAGACGACGCAAAAGATCGGAGAATGATCGTCATCGAGGCCGAAACGCTCGCTTAAGACCTGCCGGTTCGGCTCGCGCAGGCGCAACCGGCTCGGGGTGTAGCGGCTGGCGAGTGACTGATCCGTGGTCGGGTTCCAGACATCGGTGTCGATGCCGTTGACGATGCCGTGCACCGTGTGGGCGCGCGCGGCGATCAGCCCCTCGAGACCCATGCCGTATTGTGGCGTCTGGATCTCGCGCGCATAGGTAGGGCTGACGGTGGTGACGGCCCAGGCCGTTTGCAACCCGCCCTTCAGGAAGCCGACATTGCCGAAATACTCGACGCCGTCGACGGCCATGGCATGGGCCGGCAGGCCGAGCCAGGGGAAGATGTCGGGGCCGAACGTGCCCTGGAAGGCGATATTGTGGATGGTGAGGATCGATGGTTTTTCCGGCACGTCGGAAAAGCGCATGTAGACCGGCGTCATCGCCGCCTGCCAGTCATGGCAGTGGACGATGTCCGGTTCCCAGTCCGGCAGCACGCCGGCGGCCACTTCCGCCGCTGCCTTCGACAGCGCGCCGAAACGGCGCCAGTTGTCGGAATAGCCTTCCCCGGTTGCCGAATTATAGGGATTGCCGAACCGGCCGAAAAGCGCCGGGATATCGAGCACGAGAAGGTCCAGTCCCTCGTATTTCGCCGCGTAGAGCGTTGCCCGCTCGCCGAAAAGCTCCGCGAAGGTGTGAACCTTCTCGGCATGCCCGTCGACCGCCTTCATGATTGCCGGGTAGCCAGGAACGATGGTGCGGGTTTCGATGCCGAGGCCGGCAAGGGCAAGCGGCAGCGCGCCGGCCACATCGGCGAGACCACCCGTCTTGATCAGCGGGTAGATTTCCGACGTAACGGAGAGGACCTTCATGTCTCAGTTATCCAATCTGTCGATCATCGACTGTGTAATCAGGCAAATGCCGTTTTCCGAGCGGCGGAAACGGCGGGCGTCCACGTCCGGGTCCTCGCCGACGACGAGGCCTTCCGGAATATGGACGCCATGATCGATGACCACATTCTTCAGCCGCGCGTGCCGCCCGATATGGACATGGGGGAGAATGACGGCGCCTTCGAGGCGGGAATAGGAATTGGCCCTGACGCCGGTAAACAGCAGGCTCTTGTAGAGCTGCGAACCGGAGATGATGCAGTCGCCCGAAACCACCGAGGAGATGGCCGAGCCGCGACGGTTCTCGTCGTCATGGACGAATTTCGCCGGCGGCGTGACCTCCGAATAGGACCAGACCGGCCAGGACTTGTCGTAGATGTCGAGTTCCGGGACAACGGCGGTGAGGTCGATATTGGCCTGCCAATAGGCGTCGATCGTGCCGACGTCGCGCCAGTAGGCCTCCTTCTCGAAGCTCGAGCGCACGCAGCTTTGCGAGAAGCGATGCGCCATCGCCTTGCCGTTCTTGACGATGTAGGGGACGATATCCTTGCCGAAATCGCGGCTTGAGGTCGGATCGGCTGCATCGCGATAGAGGCATTCGAACAGGAATTTCGTGTTGAAGACGTAGATGCCCATGGAGGCGAGCGACATCTTCTCATTACCCGGAATGCCTGGCGGCTTGGCCGGCTTTTCAACGAAGTCGACGATCCGGTCGGTGGCGTCCACATGCATGACGCCGAAGCCCTTGGCGTCTTCCACCGGCACTTCGAGGCAGCCGATGGTGATGTCGGCGCCCTCGTTAACGTGCTGCTGGAGCATCGCCTCATAGTCCATCTTGTAGATGTGGTCGCCGGCCAGGATGATCATGTATTCCGGGCCGTAGGAATCGATGATGTCGATATTCTGGTAGACCGCGTCGGCCGTGCCTTCATACCACTGCGTCTCCGAAACGCGCTGGGAGGCGGGGAGCACGTCGAAACTCTCGTTTCGTTCCGGCCGGAAGAAGTTCCAGCCCTGATGAAGGTGGCGGATCAGCGAGTGCGCCTTGTACTGCGTGGCGACGCCGATACGCCGGATGCCGGAATTGAGCGCATTCGACAGCGCGAAGTCGATGATGCGGGTCTTGCCGCCGAAATAGACCGCGGGCTTTGCACGCGTGTCGGTCAGTTCCTTCAATCGGCTGCCGCGACCGCCGGCCAGAACATAGGCCATGGCGTCACGTGCCAGGGGGTATCCAGTGCGCGTATTCATCCTTCCCTCCCTCTCAGTCTTCCGGTTCCAGCATGATGGTTGCAAGCGGCGGCAAGAGCAGCGTGGCGGAAATGCCGCCATGGCCATGGACATCGGCGCGCACGCGCCCGCCATTGCCCTTGCCGCTGCCGCCGTAGATTTCGGCATCGGTGTTCAGGATTTCCCGCCAGACGCCGGCCTTCGGCAGCGGGACGTGATAGTCCTCACGCGGAACGGGCGTGAAATTGCAGATCACGATGATCGGCTTCTCGCCCGGCGCCTTGCGCTGCCAGGCAAAGACGGAATTGTCGTCATCATCGACGATCGCCCATTCAAAGCCCTCCGGCTCGCAGTCGCGCGCATGCAGCGCCTTCTTGGAGCGGTAGGTGAAGTTGAGGTCGCGCACCAGGCGGCGCATGCCCTCATGGGTCGGATAGTCGAGCAGGTTCCAGTCAAGCCCGCGTGCCTCGCTCCATTCGCTCCACTGGGCAAATTCCTGGCCCATGAACAGAAGCTTCTTGCCGGGGTAACCCCACATGAAGGCGTAGTAGGCCCTGAGATTGGCGAACTTCTGCCAATCGTCGCCGGCCATCTTGGCGATCAGCGACCCCTTGCCGTGTACGACCTCGTCGTGGGAAAGCGGCAGGACATAGTTCTCGGCGAAGGCATAGAGCAAGCCGAAGGTGATCTCCTGGTGGTGATGCTTGCGGTAGATCGGCTCGCGCGCGAGATAGCTCAGCGTGTCGTGCATGAAGCCCATGTTCCACTTGAAGCCGAAGCCAAGGCCGCCCTCGTGCACCGGCTGCGAGACCTTCGGCCAGGCGGTCGATTCCTCGGCGATGGTCATCATCTCGGGATGATTGCCGTAGACGGCCTTGTTGGTCTCCTGGATGAAGCGGACGGCGCCGAGATTCTCATTGCCGCCATATTCGTTCGGCACCCATTCGCCGTGCTTGCGCGAGTAATCGAGATAGAGCATCGAGGCCACGGCATCGACGCGCAGACCGTCGACGTGGAATTTTTCGCCCCAATAGAGCGCGTTGTTCAACAGGAAGGACGCGACCTCCGTGCGGCCGAAATTGTAGATCGCCGTGTTCCAGTCGGGATGAAAGCCCTGGCGCGGATCGGCATGCTCGTAAAGCGAGGTGCCGTCGAACTGCCGGAGGCCATGCTCGTCGGTCGGGAAATGGGCGGGCACCCAGTCGAGAATGACGCCGATGCCGACCTTGTGACAGCCATTGACGAAACGAGCGAAGCCTTCGGGCTCGCCGAAGCGGGCCGTCGGCGCATAAAGCCCGGTCGTCTGGTAGCCCCAGGATGGGTCGTAGGGGTATTCGGAAACCGGCAGGAACTCGATATGGGTGAAGCCCATGTCCGAACAATAGGGGATCAGCCGGTCGGCGAGTTCATCCCAGGAGAGGAAGGAGCCGTCGTCATGGCGCTGCCAGGAGCCGGCATGGACCTCGTAGATCGTCACCGGTTCACGCCGCCGGTCAACGCTTGCCCAATGTTCGCGGTGGGCCTCGTCGTCCCATTCCTGTTCCAGGTCGGCGGCCGTCAGAGATGCGGTCTGCGGCCTCAGTTCGCTGCGGCGGGCGAAGGGATCGGCCTTCAGCGGCAACAGCTTGCCCTCGGCGCCGATGATCTCGAACTTGTAGGGTTGCCCGGGCTCGACATCGGGCGCGAAGATTTCCCAGACGCCGGAATCGCGGCGGAACCGCATCATGTGACGGCGGCCGTCCCAGCCGTTGAAGGCGCCGACGACCGAGACGCGGCGGGCGTTCGGCGCCCAGACGGCAAAGTGGAAGCCCTCGACGCCCTGATGGTTCATCTGGTGGGCGCCGAGCTTGTCGAACAGCCTCAGATGCGAGCCTTCGCGGACATAATAATCGTCCATCGGTCCGAGGACTGGCCAGAAACTGTAGGGATCGGTGACCGTCCACTCAGCCCCGCCGCGCGTGGCGTGGTAGCGGATCGGCACAAAACCGGAGATATCGACCGGGCCGGCGAAGAAGCCGGCTTCATCAAGACATTTCAGCTTGCCGAGGGACTTGCCGTCGAGGTCGCAGGCCTCGACGGTTTCCGCCCCGGGCAAAAAACACCGCGCGACGTGACTGCCGTTGATATCGTGAATGCCGAGCACGGAAAAGGCGTCGCCGTGCGTGGCATTCAGGATAGCGTTGATTTCCTCCCGCGACGGGGCATCGCCCCGCGCCTGTTCCGGACCGTCTGATTCCGGCTTTTTCATAAAGCACTCCAGATGTCGTGTGCATACTCCCTGATCGTCCTGTCGGACGAAAACCATCCCATACGGGCAGTATTCCTTATCGCCTTAACGTTCCACGCGGTCTGATCGTTCCAGATCGCGTCGACTTCGCGCTGGGCGGCGGCATAGGCGTCGAAATCGGCGGCCACCATGAACCAGTCATGATCGTAGAGCCCCCCGATGAGATCGACATAGCGTCCCGGATCATCATGCGAAAACACGCCTGACGAAATGGCCGACAGAGCCTGCGAAAGCTCCTTGGAGCCTTCGATGATCTCGCGGGGATTGTGACCTTTTGCGCGCGCCTGTTCAACCTCTTCGGCCGTCAGACCGAAAATCACCATGTTCTCAGCGCCGACCCAGTCGCGCATCTCGACATTGGCGCCGTCGAGCGTGCCGATGGTGAGCGCGCCGTTGATCGCGAATTTCATGTTGCCGGTACCGGACGCCTCCATGCCGGCTGTCGAGATCTGCTCGGAAAGGTCGGCAGCCGGGATCATCACTTCGGCGGTGGAGACATTGTAGTTCGGAATGAAGACGATCTTCAGAAGGCCGCGCACCGCCGGGTCATTGTTAATGACGCGGGCGACGTCGTTGGCGAGCTTGATGATCAGCTTGGCGTTGTGGTAGCTCGGCGCGGCCTTGCCCGCGAACAGCTTGACGCGCGGCACCCAGTCCATCTCCGGATGCGAGCGGATCTGGTCGTAGAGCGCCACCGCCTCGATGATGTTGAGAAGCTGGCGCTTGTATTCATGGATGCGCTTGATCTGGATGTCGAACATGGCCGAAGGGTCAATCCGGGTCCCCATCCGCTCGCCGATGAGATTGGCGAGGCGCACCTTGTTCTCGCGTTTGACGGCCAGAAATTTCTCCTGGAAGGCGGAATCTTCCGCAAGGCCGTTGAGCGCCTGCAATTCCTCGGCATCGTCCAGAAAGGCGTCGCCGATCGCCTCGCGGATCAGGCTGGTGAGGCCCGGATTGCACTCCTTCAGCCAGCGGCGCGGGGTGATGCCGTTGGTCTTGTTGTTGATGCGGTCGGGATGAAGACGGTGGAGATTGTAGAACACCGTCTCCTTCATCAATTCGGTATGGAGCGCGGAGACGCCGTTGATCGAATGCGAGCCGAGGAAGGCGATATTGCCCATGCGCACGCGCCGCTCGCCGCCCTCGTCGATCAGCGAGATCTGGCGGATGGCGTCATCGGTTGCATTCGCCTCCTTGCGGGCCTTCAGTAGGATCTTGGCGTTGATCGCATAGATGAGCTGCATGTGGCGCGGGAAGAGCCGCTCGAACAGCGGCACGGGCCATGTTTCCAGCGCTTCCGGCAGGAGCGTGTGGTTGGTATAGGCGAAGGTTCCGACGGTCAGCTCCCAGGCGTCATCGAATTCGACATCGTAGATATCGACCAGGAGACGCATCATTTCGACGATGGCGATCGCGGGATGCGTGTCGTTGAGATGGATGGCGGCCTTTTCCGGCAGAAGCTTGATGTCACCGAACTGCTGCATGTGCCGGTTCAAGATGTCCTGCAGCGAGGCGGAGGAGAAGAAATATTCCTGCCTCAGGCGCAGTTCCTGTCCCGCCGGATTGGCATCGGCCGGGTAGAGAACCCGCGTCAGGGTTTCGGCCTTGGTGCTTTCCTGCAGGGCGCCGATATGGTCGCCGGCATTGAACTTGTCGAGCAGGATCGGGTCGATCGGCTCGGCCGACCAGAGGCGGAGCGTATTCACGCGCTTGGCGCGCCAGCCGACGACCGGGGTGTCGTAGGCCTCGGCGATCATGCGTTCGGCCGGTTTCCACACATAGCGTGGCTCCTTGCCGGCTTCCTCGATGATGTCGACCTTGCCGCCGAAATTGATTTCATGCGTGCTCTCGCGGCGATGGAATTCCCACGGGTTGCCGTGGGCAAGCCAGTTCTCCGGCAACTCCACCTGCCAGCCATCGGCGATCTCCTGCCGGAAAAGCCCGTTAACATAGCGAATGCCGTAGCCATAGGCGGGCACATCCACTGTTGCCATGGAATCCATGAAGCAGGCGGCAAGCCGGCCGAGACCGCCATTGCCGAGCGCCGCGTCCGGCTCGAGCCCGGCCAGTTCGGCGAGGCTGACATCGAATTTGGCCAGCGCCTGATTGATCGCCTCGACCATTTCGAGATTGGAAATGGCATCGCGCAGAAGCCGGCCGATCAGGAATTCCAGAGAGAGGTAATAGACCCGCTTCGAGCCCGCCTCGTAGGTCTTGCGGGTCGATTCCATCCACTTGTCGGTGATCCTGTCGCGAACCGCCAGGATGACGGCGCGCAGCCAGTCATGCTGCTGGGCAACGATCGTATCCTTTCCGACCTGGTATGTCAGCTTTTCCAGAATGTCGGCGGCCAATCCGTCAACATCGTTGGGGCGGGGCGTCGGCAGAGGCAGGTCGGGGTTGGTCAATTTGCTCATTGGCTTTTTCCGTCAAACAATGGCTGGAATTTTCGAAATATGCGGCGCCGTAAAAAACAGTCTCCCCGCTCTGGAGGACCGGTATGCTCTTATCCTTGCGTCCAATTTATGCACTGATATGACGCACTTGCAACAAACCGATGAGTTGGCGTCGGAAATTATCGCCATGCCAGACAATCCCGGCGAATTAAGCGTCGACATAAGGCGGTTTGATGACATCACCGAGACGCGAGGGGCCGGGTACCAATGGGCACGGCATGGCACGTCCGCCAGCGGAAGGGCAAGGCTGCACGCAGGAGGGATCGAAATGTCCGCGTTTCCAGCGGACGGGGAGCGGTCATGCAATTATTGCGCGGTCTGCGGCTGCTGAACCGGGATCACGTCCACGGCCTGCGTCGCCTGATGCTCGCCATAGGTCTTCATCATGCCGAGAACCGGCGCAACGTCGCCATAGTCGCGGCCATAGCCGACGACGATGTGGTCGGCGCCGGCCTCCATGTTGTTGGTCGGGTCGAACTCGACCCAGCCGGTGGCGTTGCCGCACCATACCCGTACCCAGGCATGCATGGCGTCCGCGCCTTCAAGGCGCGGTTTTCCCGGAGGCGGAATGGTGCGCAGATAGCCGCTGACATAGCCGGCCGGAATGCCGATCATCCTGAGCGCCGAGATCATCACGTGGGAGAAATCCTGGCACACGCCCCGGCGCAGCGCGAAGGCTTCCGCCGGCGTGCTGTCGACGGTCGTTGCCTCGCCGTCATAGGCGAAATCCTCGAACACCCGCGCGCAGATCGTCCTGGCGATGGCGTAGACGCTGCTATCGGCGGCCGCGAGGCTGCGCCCATAGGCGCCGATCTTCCGGTCGAGCGGAATGCGCGGGCTTGGGCCGATGAAATGATGCGGCGAGTCCCGGCCGAGATCGAGCACGCGGTCATATTCGCCCTTCAGTTCGGCAAGCGTCGTGGCGAATTCCAGCATGGTGCGCGGCGCATCGATGCTGACCCGGGCCTTCATCATGATGGCAAAGCGCTGATGCGGCTGGTTGACCAGCGTCGCGATCGCCGGATGGCCGAAGAAATCGATGAAACCGCGCTCCTCGTCGGGCTCGGGGTCGAACTTCACATGGCCGGCGATCAGCCGCTGGCGTCCGGCAATCGAGAGCGGCATCACGCGGGTGATGTGGCGGGCGAGCGAGGCCGGCGTGTCGTAGCGGTATTCCATCTTGAGGGAGAGGTCGTAAAGCATCGTCGCTCACAGATAGTTTCGGGCCAGACAGTCGGAAAGCGCCTCGAAATCGCGCTCCAGAGTCAGGTAGTAATCGGTCGACACCGTGTCGGCGGTCATCACCGCGAGGCCGGACTGCACCCGCATGGTCTCGCGGTGGAGCGGCGACATCTGCGTCGGGTAACCGTGGTCCGGCAGCTTCTCCACTTCGGCAAGGATCTGGTTCAGCTGGAACAGCACCGATCGCGGGTTGAGCGGGTCGAGCGCCAGAAGGTCCGTGATGGTCAGGTGATCGGTATAGACGTTGTAATGGCGCCGGTGGGTCATCACGTTGTCGCTGATCTCGAGCAGCATATCGAGCGCGCCGTCGGGCGCGTCCTCGCCGGAAAGCTCGCCCAGAAGTCGGGTCATGTGCAGGCCGCGCTCCAGATAACGGCCGATCGAGAGAAAACGCCAGCCGGTGGAACGGTACATGTTTTCGTGTACCAGACCGGCAAAGCCCGCCAGCTTGCGCAACAGCACGGTCACGGCATGGGCAGCATCATCGCCGGGCTTGACCCTGTCGACGAAGCGACGCGTGGTCTTCGACAGGTCGTTCAGCGCCAGCCAGCCATCGGGTGAGAAGCGGTCGCGGATATTGCCGGCGGAATAGACGGCGCTGTCGATGTCGCGCAGCAGGCTCGGCGGCAGGGCGGCCTCGGAAAGGTCGAGGCCGATCTGGTCGAGATAGGCTTCCACCCGCGTCAGAAGCGCCTGACCGCGATCATCGACCTCGGCAAAACGTCCGTGCCAGGCGCGCAGGATACGCAGATTGCCTTCCGCGCGCTCGATATAGCGGCCGAGCCAGAACAGGTTGTCGGCGGCGCGGCTTGGAAGGTTTGCCGGCTTGTTGCGCGGGATGCGGCTTTCCTGGGTCAGAAGCGTCGGCCGCGCGACCGGCGTCTGGCTCACGACCCACACGTCCGCAGCCCTGCCGCCGGATTGCATGGCGATCGCGGCGACGTCATCGGAAGAGCCGATGCGGGCGAAGCCGCCGGGCATCAGCTTCCAGCCGTCGCGGGTGCGGGCGGCGAAGACGCGCAGGGAGAAGGGGTGCGGCGCCAGCTTGCCGTCGACGAAGGCCGGAGCGGTCGACAGTTTGACCGCTTCCTGGCCCACAAGCCAGGGGCCGCGCTTGTCGAGCCAGCGGGCAACCGAGCCGGGTTTGCGCGCGCGCAAACGCTCGCCGGTAAAGGATTGCCCGCTGTCATCAAAGAACGGCATGCGCGAATAGGCCGGGCCGATCAGCATCTGGTCGAGATTTTCGGCCACATGGCGACGCTCGTTTTCCTGGCCGCACCACCATGTGGCAACGGACGGGATCTTCAGCTCCTCGTTCAGGAGACGGCGCGACAGCGCCGGCAGGAAGGCGAGAAGCGCGCGGGTCTCGACCATGCCCGAGCCGAGCGCGTTGACCATGGTGAGATTGCCGGCCCTGATGGCGCTGACGAGGCCGGGCGTGCCGATGCGCGAATTCGGGTTGAGCTCAAGCGGATCGGTGAAGCCGGCGTCAAGACGGCGCCACAGCACGCTGACCGGCATCGGTCCCGCGACGGTCCTGACCATCACCCGGTCATTGACGACGATCAGGTCCTCGCCCTCCAGAAGCGAGATGCCGAGATAGCGGGCAATATAGGCGTGCTCGTAATAGGTCTCGTTGGCGGGCCCCGGCGTCAGCACGCCGATGCGGCCCTCATTGCCGGCCGGCTCGCCCTGAAGCGCATCGCGAAAGGCGCCGAAAAAGGAGGCGACGCGGCGGACATGCATGTCGCCGTAGATGCCGGAAAAGGCGCGCGAGGCGGCGACCCGGTTTTCCAGCGCGAAGCCGGCGCCGGAGGGCGCCTGGGCGCGATCGGCCAGCACCCACCACTTGCCGTCCGGCCCGCGCCCGACCTCGAAGGAGATAAAGTGCAGGTAATGGCCGCCGGGCGGATCGATGCCGACGAGCGGGCGCAGGAACTCGGTATTGGAGGCGACCAGAGCCGGCGGGATGAAGCCTTCGGAGACCAGACGGTTCTCGCCGTAGAAATCGGCCATCATCGCTTCCAGAAGATCGGCGCGCTGCTTCAGACCGTCGGCCAGCACCTGCCATTCGTCATCGTCGATGATCACCGGAATGTGGGAGAAGGGCCAGGCGCGGGTGTCGTCCTGGCCGTCATAGGCGCGGTAGAACACGCCGGCGTCGCGCAGATAGCGATCGGCGCGGGCAAAGCGCTCGGAAAGCTCGGACGCCGTCATGCCGGAAAGCGCGTTGACGAAGGGCTGCCAGACGGGGCGCACCTTTCCCTCGGCGTCGACCATTTCGTCTGGCACGCCGGGAAGGGGAACGTAGTCCCGGGCGTTCCAGGCGATGGCGGGTTCCGCCTCGTGGTCCTCGTCAGCCATATGCTTGTCGGCGGAAATCTCCGCCTTCGGTTCTGCCATCGCGAGCGCTTCCTGCCGCTCATTGTCGAAGACCCCGGCCGCTGATGCGGGGAGGGATCCCTTGTCCGCCACAAATCGAATCGGTCGGGACGGTCCGTGCCGCCCGTTTGCCGGCGTCGGAGCACCGGGCGAATGGACCCCGATGCTCCATCTGTCGTATCTGACGCAAACTCAGGTCATGGACCCGATTGCGAACGGCCTCAAAGCCCTGCCGGGCGCCTGAGATCCAGCGTCAGCGGGAACTCCGGCGACGGCGTTTCGCTGAACACCGAATAGCCGCCGGCAGTGTGCCCGGAGGCCTCGAAGCGCGCAAGCCGTCTGGCTTCCGCCTCGTTGCCGTTGACCGGGAAGGTCTCATAGTTCCGCCCGCCGGGATGCGCAACATGATAAATGCAACCACCGACCGATCGCGCCGACCATGTGTCGTAAATGTCGAAGGTGAGCGGCGTGTTGACCGGCAGGACCGGATGCAGGCCGGAGGCCGGCTGCCAGGCCTTGAAGCGCACGCCCGCCACCGAAACGCCGTTGGTTCCGGTCGGCTTCATCGGCATCTTGCGACCGTTGCAGGTGACGATGTAGCGCTCCGGCGCCTGGGTCTCGAGGCGCACCTGAAGCCGCTCGACGGAGGAATCGACATAGCGAACCGTGCCGCCGGGCGCGCCCTGTTCGCCCATGACGTTCCAGGGTTCGAGCGCCTGCCTCAGCTCCAGCTTGTTGCCCTCATATTCGACCTCGCCGAAGAAGGGGAAGCGGAACTGCAACTGCGCCTCGAACCATTCGGGGCGAAGCTCCAGCCCGTTATCCTTCAGGTCCTGGAGTACGTCCATGAAATCCTGCCAGATGTAATGCGGCAGCATGAAACGGTCGGCGAGCGCCGTGCCCCAGCGCACGAACTTGCCGTCGATCGGGTTCTTCCAGAAACGAGCGAGCAGCGCGCGCACCAGCAATTGCTGGGCAAGGTTCATTCGCGCATTCGGCGGCATTTCGAAGCCGCGGAACTCGACAAGGCCGAGGCGGCCGGTCGGCCCGTCCGGCGAGAACAGCTTGTCGATGCAGATCTCGGCGCGGTGCGTATTGCCGATGACGTCGATCAGCAGGTTGCGGAACAGCCGGTCGACCAGCCATGGCAGCGGCGGCATGAAGCCCGACTTCGGATGCGGGATCTGCGCCATCGCCGTTTCAAGCTCATAGAGCGCGTCGTGCCGGGCTTCGTCGATGCGCGGCGCCTGGCTCGTCGGTCCGATGAACAGGCTGGAGAACAGGTAGGAGAGCGAGGGATGGCGCTGCCAGTGCAGCACCACGCTCTTCAACAGGTCCGGGCGGCGCAGGAACGGGCTGTCGCCCGGATTGGCCCCGCCGACCACGACGTGGTTGCCGCCGCCGGTGCCGGTGTGGCGTCCGTCGATCATGAACTTGTCGGCGCCCAGCCGCGTCATCCGGGCCTCTTCGTAGAGCGCCGTCGTCGTCTCCACGCATTCCTTCCAGTTGGCGGCGGGGTGGACATTGACCTCGATGACACCGGGGTCGGGTGCGACGCGGATGACGTTGATGCGCTCGTCATGCGGCGGCGGATAGCCTTCGATATGGACGGGAAGGCCGAGCTTCTCGGCAGCGCGCTCGGCCGAGGCGATCAGGTCGAGATATTCCTCGAGTGTCACCGTCGGCGGCATGAAGATGCAGAGCCTGCCGTCGCGCGGCTCGATCGAGATCGCCGTGCGCACATGGCCGCCAATCGATGCGCCGGAGGCAGGAATGGCCGGCTGCGGGCTTTCCTCGAAGGGGGTGAAGCTCGCCTGCGGCAGCGGCCGACCCTCATCGCGCCTGTAATCGGGCAGGGGCTCGCGCCTGACGGAGGGGTCGAGTGGATTGATGAAGGGATATTGCGATTGCGGGATCCAGGCGAGCGAATCGAGCGGCAGGCGGAAACCGACCGGGCTGTCGCCGGGGATCAGGTAGATGCGCCCGCGCCGCGTGGTCCATTTTTCCGAAACCCAGGTGAGGCCAGAGGCGCGGCCCTGCCAGGCCTGCACCGGCAGCACATAGCCGGTCGGCCGCGTTAGCCCGCGTTCGAACACCTTGGTGATGCGGGCGCGGTCTTCCGGGTTCTTCAGCTTCGAGTTGGACGGGTCGACATTTTCCGGAAGATTGCCCTCGCGGATCAGCCATTCGGCCGGATCCTCGAAGGCGGGGGTGACAAGTTCGGGATCGACATCGAGCTCGTTGGCGATTGCCTGCAGCAGGCGGCCGGCATCATTCTCGTCGACCTTGATTTCACGCTTTTCCTCGGCGATCAGGTCCTGGTTGTTCCAGATCGGCACGCCGTCCTTGCGCCAGTAAAGCGAGAAGGTCCAGCGCGGCAGGCTTTCGCCCGGATACCATTTGCCCTGGCCGTAATGCAGGAAACCGCCGGGGGCGAAGCGCTGCCGCAATCGCCGGATCAGCTCGTCCGCGAGGCCGCGCTTGGTCGGGCCGACGGCGCCGGTGTTCCATTCATCAGCCTCGAAGTCGTCGATCGAGACGAAGGTCGGCTCGCCGCCCATGGTCAGCCGCATGTCGGTTTCCTCGAGCAACCGGTCGACCTTGTTGCCAAGCGCGTTGAGGGCCTCCCAGCTTTCGTCGGAAAACGGTTTGGTGATACGCGGATGCTCGGCGACGCGCTTGATCGTCATGTCGAAGTCGAAGCTGGTCTCCGCCTTGCCGAAATAGCCGCCGGTGATCGGCGCGGCATTGCGAAAATGGGGCGTCGCGGCCAGCGGGATATGGCTTTCGCCGGTCAGAAGCCCGGAGGTCGCATCAAGCCCGATCCAGCCAGCGCCGGGCAGGAAGACTTCCGCCCAGGCATGCAGGTCGGTGAAATCATGATCGGTGCCCGAAGGCCCGTCGAGCGCCTTCAGGTCCGGCTCGAGCTGGATCAGGTAGCCGGAGACGAAGCGGGCGGCGAGGCCCATATTGCGCAGGATCTGCACCAGAAGCCAGGCCGAGTCGCGGCACGAGCCGGAAGCGCGCTCCAGCGTTTCCTCCGGCGTCTGAACGCCGGGCTCCATGCGGATGATGTAATTGACCTCGTGCTGCAGGCGGGCATTGATGCCGACGATCATGTCGACCGTGCCCTGGCCGGGCGAAAGGTCGAGCTTCTTCATGAAGGCCTTCAGCCGCGGGCCCATGGGCTCCGGCTTGATATAGATCGACAGGTCCTCGCGGATCGCCTCGTCATATTCGAAGGGATATTTGGTCGCCTGTTCCTCGACGAAGAAGTCGAAGGGATTGTAGACGGTCATGTCGGCGACGAGATCGACCTCGATCTTGAACTCGGTGACCGGCTCGGGGAAAACGAAGCGGGCCTGGTAGTTGCCGTAGGGGTCCTGCTGAAGATTGACGAAGTGGTTCTCCGGCGTGACCTTCAGGGAATGCGAGATGACCTTGGTCTTGGAGTGGGCCGCCGGCTTCAGCCTGATGATCTGCGGTCCGAGATTGACGGGATTGTCGTATTTGTAGTGGGTAAGGTGATAAATCGCTGCTTTGATTGACATCTTTGTCCTTGCCGGCGGTAAAGGGACCTCCGGAAAGCGCCGGAAATACCCTTTGATGTTCCCCTGTTCTTATACAGGCGAGTTTGGGCAAAGCACGGCGATAAAGCAAGCGCGATTGCTCGCAGCGCGCGAGATTCCGAAGCCTGCGGCTGCTTGGGCTGTGGAAGCCGGCCGTCCCCCCGTCAGCCGGAGAGTTTGACGATCGCCACCTCGCCCTCGAGCGCCGTCTGATAGGCGGAAGCGTGGGGCTCCTCGTCCGGAATTTCGGTGATCATGCCGATCTGGTCGAGATCGGCTTCCGAATAGCCTTCATTGGCGAGCGCGTTCAGCGTGTTGCGCACGGCGGTGTCCTCGTCCGGGGCGGCGATGATCACATGCACTTCCGCCTCGCCGTTCCATTCGTGATAGACCTTGCCGGTGATGATGAAGACCATGCGCTCGCCGTCGCTGGTGTAGCCGGGAATAGCGATCATGTTTCTGCCTCTCGTTTCCGTTCGGCCCTTCTTTTCACAAGACGAGGGCAATTGAAAGTTGGCGATCCGGCAATTGGCGCGGGCCCGTCTTGAAATCGCCGCCCTTCGGGGGTAGTTGAAAGATCAACCGTGATCACAAGGGACGTGCCGCCAATGATTTCTCACCTGAAGACAGCAAACGCACTGGCTTTACGGGAGAACTCTTTTCATGCACGCCACCATCACGCTTTCCGGCCTGTCCTTTACAACCGCTGACGGCCATTCTCTTTTCAATAATATTGACGCTGCCTTCGGCCCGGGGCTGACCGGGCTTGTCGGGCGCAATGGCGCGGGCAAGACGACGCTGCTGAAACTGATCGCCGGTGAGATCGCGCCGTCATCCGGCACTGTCTCGGTTGCGGGCCGGCTTGCGCTCTTTGACCAGACGGTTCGCCCCAAGGCCGGAGAGACGCTTGCCGACTGTTTCGCGATCACGGCCATGCTTGAGATGATCAGGGAGGCCGGCGAGGGCAGGGCAAGCGTCGAGACCATGGGCCGCATCGACTGGCTTGCCGAGGAGAAGGCCGTCGCCGCCCTGTCCCGGTTCGCCATTGCCTATCCGCTGACGACCCCGCTTGTCAGCCTTTCCGGCGGCGAGCTGACGCGGGCGCGGCTGGCGGCGCTCATTTATGACGATCCGGACTTCATCTTGCTCGATGAACCGACGAACAATCTCGATGCGGCCGGGCGAAAGCTTCTCATGGGCTTTCTTGGCGGCTGGCGCGGCGGAGCGCTGGTCGTCAGTCATGACCGCGAATTGCTGGAAGAAATGACGGAGATCGCGGAGCTGACCAGCCTTGGCATTACGCGCTATGGCGGCAATTACAGCTTCTATGAACGGGAAAAGGCTGCCGAAATCGAAAACCGCGAACGAAGATTGAGCGAAGCGGAGCGAGAGGTGCGGCAGGCGTCCGCGGCGGCGCGCCAGCGCGCGGAACGCAAGGCCCGAACCGATGCCAAGGGGCGCAAGGCGCGCAAGCGCAACGACATGCCGAAAATGGTGCTCGACGGCATGAAGGCCCAGTCCGAGGCGACGGCAGCCCGACAGAACGCGCTCAAAGAGCGGCAGGCCGAAAAGGCGGCAGAGGCGCTCAGCGAGGCAAAGGCACGCCTTGAGGTGGTCGCGCCCTTTGCTGTCACCCTCCCGCCCTCGGGGCTTGCCGCCGGGCGGCGGGTGCTGAAGGCGGACCGCCTGGCCGGCGGCTATGATGCCGAAGCGCCGCTCTTCCGCGATTTTTCCTTCGAGATGACCGGGCCCGAGCGCGTGGCAATCGAAGGCGGCAACGGTGCCGGCAAGTCGACGCTGGTAAAGACGCTTGCAGGCGGGTTACGCCCGCTTGGCGGAGCGGCGGAGATCTGCGTGCCCTTTGCGCTCTTCGACCAGGCGGTCTCCATGCTCGAGCCCGCGGCGAGCGTGCGCGAGAATTTCAGGCGCCTCAACCCGCATGACGGCGAGAATGCCTGCCGGGCAGCGCTTGCGCGGTTCCGTTTCCGCGCCGACGAGGCTCTGAAACGGGTCGCCGAACTGAGCGGCGGGGAATTGCTGCGGGCGGGACTTGCCGTCGCCGTCGGCGGAACCCGGCCTGCGCAACTCCTGATCCTCGATGAGCCGACCAATCATCTCGACCTTGAAAGCCTCGCGACGCTGGAGGCGGGTCTCAACGCCTATGATGGCGCGCTCCTCGTTATCAGCCACGACCGCGTGTTTCTGGAAAGAATCGGGATTGCGACGCGGATCGCGCTTTCGGGCGATGGCGCGATCCGACGATAGACTATTGCGTGAGGCCAACCAGAAGCTCCGGACGCAGCTTCGACCAAGCCGGTCTATTCCGTCATTGATCCTGCGGCGGACTGCTGACGCCGTTCTTCCAGAAGTCCGTTGATCTCTGTGCCTAGCATGGTCCCGCTGAAATCGGAAATATGATCGGTATAGCCGTAGAGCGGCCGACCGTTCATAGCCATAGAGCACAGCCCGTTCTCCTGATCGCAAAGCAAGGGAATCGTATCAAACAATGTTACCTTGCCCGGGTGCCTCTCCGCGATTGTTGTCAGCAGCTTCCGGTACTGTGCTGACAGTTCCAGTTGTCGCTCCACAGAGATAGTGCAGGCGGAATTTCGGGTCTGGCCCAGCCACCGGTTGAGCATGTCGGAACCTGTAATCCTGACGATGCAATCCTCGGGCGGCGGTAGAGTAGGATTGTCGATCACAAGCATAACGTCCTTGCCCGCGGCAAGCAATGCGCTGACCGCGTCGTCGAACCCCTTCAAAGCGATATCGAAGTTGGGGCTGGAAGGCAGATCCTCGATGTCGGAATCATTTTTGAGGCTAAAGAGTGCGCGCGCTGCGGTTGCTATCACGACCGTGTCGATCGAGGGGAACGAGTTGATTGTGTTGATTGCTGAGCTTACGGCTGCCTGATTGACATATCCGTAGATGGGATTGTCAGATAACACCGTCACGAGCGGTCCAGACTTGCCCGATCCCAGATATAGCCAGCGCCCGCCCGGCTCTGACGTGCGAAAGATTCCCGGATAAAGGGCGCCTGCCTTGCTATCACCGAAGATGGCGAAACGAGGTTTTTCTCGGGTGTCGATCACGCAGTCGTAGAGTTTGTCTTCCTCGGGCGTCAGGAAGGTGCAAACTTCGGCGTTTCCGGGAAGGCCTCCGTCGAAACCTGCACTCAGGTCCGTATTGTTCTTGGCGACGGCCCTTTCCGGCAAGCCGTTGAACTGCATGATGCCCAGGCCTGCGATTGCAAGAGCTGCCATGCCGGTGACAAGCCATACATGCGCATTGCGCCCGAACGCTTTTTGCCGGAAGGGCCGCTCGATCACGTGATATGTGGCAATCGACAGCAGCAACGAGGCTATGAGCAAGAGCGAAGCGAGGGCCGGGCTCGGGACCGATTGTGTGTAGATCCTTGCGAACGAAAGCAGCAGCCAGTGCCAGAGATAAAGCGGGTAGCTGATCTTGCCGACATAAACCACCGGGCGCAATGACAGCACAGTCCTGTTCGGAAGGGCCAGGGAACCGGAGGCGATGATGAGGGCCGTTCCAAGCACCGGAAATAATGCCTGCCATCCGGGGAACCCTTCTTCGCGCACGAGAGCAATCGAAGCGCCGATCAGAAACAGGCCGGTCAGGCTCATTATTAATGTGGCGCGTTCAGACCGCTGAAATTTGAGAAAGGCCGGTGAACCTGTCCAGGTCGGCTGCGCCCAGGCGATAGCAATCGCCCCGCCAATCAGGAGTTCCCAAAACCGTGTAAGTGGCGAATAGAAGTCGGCGGTGTTGTTGGAGGTGCTTTGTGCGATGTTGAGGATAAAAGAACCGACAAGGATGAGCGCCGTGGCCCACAAGACGGACCGGCCTCGCCGAAACACCAACCAGAGCACGATGGGCCAGATAATATAGAACTGCTCTTCGACGCCCAGCGACCAGAGATGCAGCAGCGGCTTCGTCTCGGCTGCGTTGTCGAAGTAGCCGCTTTCGTTCCACAAAACTAGATTGACGCAGAAACTCGCGGCGGCAACGATATGTTTTCCGAGCTGCGCAAACTCGCTCGGCAAAAGCAGAAGCCATCCTAGGAGAATGGAAGCAAACAGAACGGTCAAAAGGGCAGGGAAGATTCGTCTGATTCTGCGAATATAGAAATTCTTGATAGAAAACCGGTCCGTTCGAAGCTCAGCGTGCAGGATTCCGGTAATCAGAAAGCCCGAAATGACAAAAAAGACATCGACCCCGACGAAACCTCCGGGAACGGCGCTGGGAAAGGCGTGAAAAAGCAAGACGGCGATGACGGCTATAGCGCGTATACCATCAATGTCGGCTCTGTATTTCGCGTTTGGATTCACGGATTGCCCAATCTCTGACTATATCAACGGGCGCCCGGAGCCGGTCTGTCGGTGAGGCAGTCCGGCTCCGGGCGAATATAAGGAAAGTTGCAGATTTCAGACGAATAACTCAGAAAGACTTGCCTGTTAGTTTAGCGATGCTTCTTCGTCAAGCTCGGGCGGGATTCGCGCGTTTTCGGGCACGATGCGAAAGCGAGTCTTCCCTTTTCTGGGCCTGAAACATTTTGTTGCGCCAGAGCGCCGATACTATGCCGAAAATTGCCGTTCGTCTGAAGCCGGTCGCGAAAGCGAAGCCTTTGGGTGCCACAGTGCAAGATTTTCGGCGCTTTCTCTTGACTGAGGTTATCTATTTGAGTATGTCGGCGCCAACAGAACCCATGTGAGGCATGGCCGTTCGGGAAGCCAAATGTCCCGGAGTTCACCTCAGACTAGGTTCTCATACAGCACGTTGAAGATCAAATGCTGCACGCATGACGCGGCAAGGCGCCTGTGTCCTCTGCTTTAAGGTCCATCTGCCGGGTAGGCGGGTCGGGCCGTGCTTGTGCGCATATAGACGCTGAAAGTGCTTCTGTTCGCCGGTGACGGCATTGAAATGCCCCAGAAGGGCGACGAGACACGAATTCTAAAGGGATGGGTACATGCCTACCGTAAACCAACTGATCCGCAAGCCGCGCCAGCCTCAGGTCAAGCGGAACAAGGTTCCCGCGCTGGAACAGAACCCGCAGAAGCGCGGCGTCTGCACGCGCGTCTACACCACGACGCCGAAGAAGCCGAACTCGGCTCTTCGTAAGGTTGCCAAGATCCGCCTGACCAATGGCTTCGAAGTCATCGGCTACATTCCGGGTGAAGGCCACAATCTGCAGGAACACTCTGTCGTCATGATTCGCGGCGGCCGCGTAAAGGACTTGCCGGGTGTGCGTTACCACATCATCCGCGGTGTTCTCGACACGCAGGGCGTCAAGAACCGTAAGCAGCGCCGTTCGAAGTACGGTGCGAAGCGTCCGAAGTAATTCGGTTTTCATTTTTCTGGCGCTGCGCGAGGTTCTCCGCGTCTTAAGCGCCGCAACTGTTGAGAGACAAAAGCATGTCACGACGCCACAGTGCAGAAAAGCGTGAGATCAACCCGGATCCCAAGTTTGGTGATCTGGTGATCAGCAAGTTCATGAATGCCATCATGCTGCATGGCAAGAAGTCGGTCGCCGAGACGATCGTCTACGGTGCGCTTGACGCCGTTGAAGGCAAGATGAAGCAGGACCCGATCGAGGCCTTTCATCAGGCACTCGAAAACGTTGCGCCGCACGTTGAGGTTCGTTCCCGCCGCGTTGGCGGTGCAACCTACCAGGTTCCGGTCGACGTCCGTCCCGAGCGCCGTCAGGCTCTCGCCATCCGCTGGCTGATCGCAGCTGCGCGCAAGCGCAATGAAACCACCATGATCGAGCGCCTCTCCGGCGAGCTCATGGATGCTGCGAACAACCGTGGCGCTGCCGTCAAGAAGCGTGAAGACACGCACAAGATGGCTGACGCCAACCGCGCATTCTCCCATTACCGCTGGTAATTCAGATACGAGGGAAGGCCTGATATCATGGCTCGCGAATACAAAATCGAAGATTACCGTAACTTCGGTATCATGGCGCATATCGACGCTGGCAAGACCACGACGACCGAGCGCATCCTCTTCTACACCGGCAAGTCGCACAAGATCGGTGAAGTTCACGACGGCGCAGCCACGATGGACTGGATGGAGCAGGAGCAGGAGCGTGGCATCACGATCACGTCCGCTGCCACCACCACCTTCTGGCAGGGCCGCGATGGCAAGAAGCGCCGCTTCAACATCATCGACACCCCCGGACACGTCGACTTCACCATCGAAGTCGAGCGTTCGCTGCGCGTGCTTGATGGCGCCGTTGCGCTTCTCGACGCCAATGCCGGCGTTGAGCCGCAGACGGAAACCGTCTGGCGTCAGGCTGACAAGTACAACGTTCCGCGCATGATCTTCTGCAACAAGATGGACAAGATCGGCGCCGACTTCTATCGCTCGGTCGAGATGGTCAAGTCCCGTCTCGGCGCGACCCCGGTTGTCATTCAGCTGCCGATCGGCGCTGAAAACGACTTTGCGGGCGTGATTGACCTGATCGAGATGAAGGCGCTCGTCTGGGACGGCGAGCATCTTGGTGCGCAGTGGGATATCACGGATATTCCGGCTGACATGAAGGACAAGGCCGAAGAATGGCGCGAAGCCATGATCGAAGCCATCGTCGAAATCGACGAAGAAGCCATGGAAGCCTATCTCGAAGGCGAGATGCCCGACAACGACAAGATCCGTCAGTTGATCCGCAAGGGCACGATCGGCGTTCAGTTCTTCCCGATGCTGTGCGGCTCGGCGTTCAAGAACAAGGGCGTTCAGCCGCTGCTCGACGCTGTTGTCGACTTCCTGCCGTCGCCGGTCGACATCGAATCCATCAAGGGTATCGACGTCAAGACCGAAGCCGACATCGCTCGTCACGCTGATGATGAAGAGCCGCTCTCCATGCTGGCCTTCAAGATCATGAACGACCCCTTCGTCGGTTCGCTGACCTTCTGCCGCGTCTACTCCGGTACCCTTGAAAAGGGTTCCTCGGTGATGAACACGGTCAAGGAAAAGCGCGAGCGCGTTGGCCGCATGCTGCAGATGCACTCGAACTCGCGTTCGGACATCGAAGTGGCTTACGCTGGTGACATCGTTGCCCTGGCCGGCCTGAAGGAAACCACCACCGGTGACACGCTCTGCGATCCGCTGAAGCCTGTTATCCTGGAACGGATGGAATTCCCCGAGCCGGTTATCCGGATCGCGATCGAGCCGAAGACCAAGGCCGACCAGGAGAAGATGGGTATCGCTCTGAACCGTCTCGCTGCCGAAGACCCGTCCTTCCGCGTTTTCTCCGATGAGGAAAGCGGCCAGACGATCATCGCCGGCATGGGTGAGCTTCACCTCGACATTCTCGTCGACCGCATGAAGCGTGAGTTCAAGGTCGAGGCCAATGTCGGTGCGCCGCAGGTTGCCTACCGCGAAACCATCACGCAGGCCCACGAAGAAGACTATACCCACAAGAAGCAGTCGGGTGGTTCGGGTCAGTTCGCCCGCGTCAAGATCATCTTCGAACCCAATCCGGATGGCGAGGATTTCGTTTTCGAATCCAAGATCGTCGGCGGTTCGGTTCCGAAGGAATACATCCCCGGTGTCCAGAAGGGTATCGAAAGCGTTCTGTCGTCGGGCCCGCTCGCCGGCTTCCCGATGCTCGGCATCAAGGCCACCCTCATTGACGGTGCCTACCATGATGTTGACTCGTCGGTTCTCGCCTTCGAAATCGCCTCGCGCGCCTGCTTCCGTGAAGCTGCCCGCAAGGCCGGTGCCCAGCTCCTCGAGCCGATCATGAGCGTCGAGGTCGTAACCCCGGAAGATTACGTTGGCGACGTCATCGGCGATCTGAACTCTCGTCGTGGCCAGATCCAGGGCCAGGAGCCGCGCGGCAACGCAACGGTCATCGAGGCCGAGGTTCCGCTGGCGAACATGTTCAAGTATGTCGACACGCTGCGCTCGATGTCTCAGGGCCGTGCACAGTACACGATGACCTTCGATCACAACGCGCCGGTCCCGTCGAACGTCGCGCAGGAAATTCAGGCGAAGTACTCCGGTTCTAAGTAACCGGGGTCGTCACCTCAACGAGTTAGCCCCTTCGCGGGGTCTGGAAAGAATAGGAGCCTAAAATGGCAAAGGCAAAGTTTGAGCGGAGCAAACCGCACGTCAACATCGGCACGATCGGTCACGTTGACCACGGCAAGACGACACTGACGGCTGCGAT
>NZ_JACIDZ010000015.1 GCF_014196625.1 Martelella radicis | reverse complement strand
GGCGTCACCGAACCGGGCTTGCACAGGATCTGGCCACGCTCGACCTGGTCGCGGTTGATGCCGCGGATCAGCGCGCCGATGTTGTCGCCGGCCTGACCCTGGTCGAGCAGCTTGCGGAACATTTCAACGCCGGTCACCGTCGTCTTCTGCGTCGCCTTGATGCCGACGATCTCGACTTCCTCGCCAACCTTGACGATACCGCGCTCAACACGGCCGGTCACAACCGTACCACGACCCGAGATCGAGAAAACGTCTTCGATCGGCATCAGGAAGGGCTGGTCAACCGGACGCTCGGGCGTCGGGATGTAGTCGTCGACAGCGGCCATCAGCGCGCGGATCGCGTCTTCGCCGATTTCCTTGTTGCTGTCTTCCAGAGCAGCAAGAGCCGAGCCCTTGATGATCGGGATTTCGTCGCCGGGGAACTCGTAAGAGTCGAGCAGTTCGCGAACTTCCATTTCGACGAGCTCGAGGAGCTCTTCGTCGTCGACCTGGTCAACCTTGTTGAGGAAGACGACGATGCCCGGAACGCCAACCTGACGGGCAAGCAGGATGTGCTCGCGGGTCTGCGGCATCGGGCCGTCGGCGGCCGAGCACACCAGGATCGCGCCGTCCATCTGGGCAGCACCGGTGATCATGTTCTTCACATAGTCGGCGTGGCCGGGGCAGTCGACGTGGGCGTAGTGACGCTTCTCCGTCTCATACTCGACGTGCGCCGTCGAAATGGTGATGCCACGGGCCTTTTCTTCCGGCGCCGCGTCGATCTGGTCATACGCACGGAAGTCACCGAAGAACTTCGTGATCGCAGCCGTCAGTGTCGTCTTGCCGTGGTCAACGTGACCGATCGTGCCGATGTTGACGTGCGGTTTGCTCCGCTCAAACTTTGCCTTTGCCATGAAAATGCTTCCTGTAACTGGTAACACGGATGACCCGGCGAACCGGTTTAGTGCCGCCGTTTAAGGCTTTCGAAAGCAATAAGCAAGACCAAATTCGCCTGTTTGGCGCGCCGGGGCGTCCGGCGCGGCAAAAGCCAGCGGCATTTGCGAAAAAGCAACGCATGACCAAGAGCTTGCGGGAACGCCTGTTTGCGGCATTCGCTGGCCGTCCGGACCCCGGCTCCGCGATTACGCGCCGGCGCGGGAGACCCCGCCGGGCTCCACTGCGGAAGGCGCGCCATCGGCCACCACGCGGTTGCGCCCCAGCCGCTTTGCCCCGTAGAGCGCGTTGTCAGCCATGCGATAAAGCGTCTCATAGCCGCGTTCGGAGCGCGCCGTCGCAACGCCGATGCTGCAGGTCGCCTCCAGGTCCTCGGCCACGTCGGGAAAACGGCGATGGGCCAGATGGACGCGAATGCGCTCCGCCATGGCGCATGCGCCCTGTCGGTCAAGCCCGACCGAAAAAATGGCGAATTCATCACCGCCGATCCTTCCGACCACATCCGTCGCCCGCGTCTCGCGCAGAAGGATTTCGCCGAAAGCCCTCAGCACCGCATCGCCGGCAGGATGGCCCAGCGTATCATTGGTGATCTTGAACGTGTCGAGATCGAGCAGCGTCAGCGCTACCAGCGACGCCGAGCGCTCGGCATAGAAGCCGGCAAGCGCCCGGTCGAAGCCTTCCCGGTTCAACACGCCGGTCAGCTGGTCGCGGTCGCGCAGATTGTTGAGCCGGTCGAGCGATTCCACGAAATGCGACGCCAGGATCTCCAGAGCCAGTATCATGGCAAGGAGCAGCATATAGACCTGCATGAACTGCCAGAAGATCGAATCCGGGTCGACGATGTTGTCTGAAAAGAAGATGCCGACGCTGCGCACGGTATGGGCAATGCCGAGAGCAACGATCGTCCAGAAAATCAGCTTGTCGTGAATATTGTCGCCGCGGCGGATCCAGAAGCGCAGCATGGTCGTCAGCATGATCAGGAACAGGCCGATATTGACCGCCAGCGTGCGCGAAAAGACGGAGCCGAAGAACAGGAAGCCCGCGTAAACGGCAAACAGGGAAAGAAATATGGCGACATTGCCCGGCAATGTGAAGGTCTTGCCGCGCCGCTGCAGCAGGGCTTCCGCCAGGATCACCTGGGTTGCGATGAAAAGTCCGTTGGCGACCAGAAGAACGGCATGGTCGGCGAAGACGCCGCGCAGCATCATCACGCCGAAACCGGCGGAGAGAAGGGTATAACAGGCCGCAAGCAGCAGCAGATAGAAACGGCGCACGCCCGTCAACCAGGCGACGATGAAACTCCCGGCCAGAATCAAGAGGCCGCCGGGGACGATGAGTGCTTGCATTATTGTCACGTCTTAACTGCCGGCGCCGAAGCGCTCCCCTCGCCCATGCCGTACCCCCCGGCCCGCAAAGAAACGCAAGCAGGTGCAGGACTTCATCGACCGCACCTTGGGCACAGCGGCAAACCCGGTACGGTCCGCGCCATCTTACGCGCAAAGTGATTTATTTCAATATTTGAGGAAAACCGGAAGGAATGATGTCAGACTGGAGCGGGTAGCGGGAATCGAACCCGCATATTCAGCTTGGAAGGCTGCTGCTCTACCATTGAGCTATACCCGCGCAAACGTCAGGCGCCGGTGGTGGAGGAGGTTGGATTCGAACCAACGTAGACTAAGTCAACGGATTTACAGTCCGTCCGTTTTAACCACTCACGCACTCCTCCAGTACCAGCCTGGACGGCAGTCATGCCTTGAATCGTTCGCCGCTGCCCGTTGGCCTTGGCGATGTCGATCTGCGCCGCGTATATGACCGGCTCGCCTCGCTCTGTCAACACGGCGCGACAGAAAAAAATGACAGAAAAATCACAGCCGCATGCCGGACCGCGCGCTTTCCCCTTTCTTGCGCCGGAATGGCCTAGCCTGAGGCCGCGCCGGGCCTTATAACGGGCGCATGAGCAAAAAAGATGACCAGAACGGCTCCCCCAGGGATGCCCACTACGCCAAGCTGAGACGCGCCCACCGCGATGCCAAGCGCGCCCGCGAGGGCATGCCGGCAAAGGCGGACAGACGCGGGCCGAAAAAGACGCCCGGACCGCTGCCCGTCAGCGGTGACGAGGTGCTGCTTTACGGCCTGCACACCGTGCGCGCGGCAATCGAGAACCCCGAGCGCAAGCTGATCTCGCTGAAGGTGACGCAGAACGCCCTTGCCCGGCTGACCGACGGGCTGGCACTGCCGGAGAGCCTCCCCGTGGAGATCGTGCGCCCGCGCGAGATCGACGACATTCTCGGCGAGGACGCCATCCATCAGGGCGTGATGCTGAAGACCCTGGCGCTTCCCGTGCGCCGCCTCGACGCGCTGAACGACAGCCCGCTGCTGCTCGTGCTCGATCAGGTGACCGATCCGCACAATGTCGGCGCGATCCTGCGCTCGGCAGTCGCCTTTTCCGCCGGCGCGGTGATCACCACCATGCGCCACAGCCCGGCCGAATCAGGCGTGCTCGCCAAATCGGCCTCCGGCGCCCTGGAACATATTCCGTATATCCAGATCACCAATCTCGCCAAGGCGCTCGATGAGCTGCACGCCATGGGCTTTGCCTCGATCGGGCTTGATTCGGAAGGCCCCGCTCCGCTGGAGGAAACCTTTGCCGGCGGCAAGGTCGCGCTGGTTCTCGGCGCTGAAGGCAAGGGGCTTCGACAGAAGACCCGCGAAACCGTCACCGCGCTCGCCCGCCTCGACATGCCGGGCGCCATCAAGTCGCTCAACGTCTCCAACGCCTCGGCAATCGCGCTCTATGCCGCCCGCCAGCATCTGGCGAAATTCGCCAAGGGCTGAAAATGTACCTCCTCCGGCAACAAAGCAGCATTGCCAGACGTTGAGAGATGTCGGGCGATGAAGGATCGTCGCCGGGTGTTTCGAACCAGAACGGCTCAAAAAGAGGTCTGACCATGAAAGTCGTCTTCACCGATCTCGACGGCACGCTTCTCGATCACGAGACCTATTCGCTGGAGCCGGCCCGGCCCGCGCTCGAGGCGCTGAAAGGGCGCGGCATCCCGATCATCCTCGCCAGCAGCAAGACGGAGGCGGAGATGCGGCCGATCGCCGCGGATATCGGCATCGAAGACCCGATGATCGTGGAAAACGGCGCCGGGATCGTCGGCCTGCCGGGTGCGGAAGGCGGCGAGACAGATACATATCAGCGGCTGCGCGCGGCGCTTGAGGCGATGCCGCCCGCACTCCGGCGGAAATTCCAGGGTTTCGGAGACTGGAACGATGAAGAGGTGGCCGAGAAGACCGGCATGCGGCTTGAGGCAGCCCGGCTCGCTCGCCAGCGACAATTCTCCGAGCCGGGGCTTTGGTCCGGCAGCGAGGATGAACGGGCGGAATTCCGCGCGCGGCTGAAGGAAAGCGGCTTTCAGGCCGTCCAGGGCGGCCGGTTCTTCACGCTGATGCCGGAGACATCCAAGGCCGATGCGATGCACCGGGTCGCCGAGGCCTACCGAGAGAAGATGGGTGAAGACGTCTTCACCATCGCGCTCGGCGACGCGCCGAACGACGCGGCTATGCTCGAAGCCGCCGACAAGGGTTTCATCATAGCAAATCCGGCCCATGCGCCGCTTGCCGAGACGGCCCGCGAACGCGAGGGCCACATCCTCCGCTCGGACAAGGCCGGGCCATCTGGTTGGAACGACATGATATTGCAATTATTGGCATAATATAGTTGGTAGATGAGGTCCCTCCCCTTTCGGCCACCCGTCTTCGGGGCCTGCCGCAACAAAAACACCAGGAGCGCCCGCAATGGCTGATTTTCATCAAAATGGCGTTGTCGCAACGCTTCACAATCTGCGCGAGCGCTCGCTGCACCGGGTCGAGCGCGAGCTGACCAGTTTCTCGGCGACGCGGCCAATCACGCTGATCCTGCCGTCGTTGTTTTCCGAGCTCGAGGCCGAGGCGCTGGACAATATCGTCAACCATCTGACGGAAGTGCCCTATATCTCCAACATCGTCATCGGTCTCGACCAGGCCGACGAGGAGCAGTATCGCTACGCCCTGAAATATTTCAGCCGCCTGCCGCAGAGCCATGCCGTGCTCTGGAATGACGGCCCGCGGATGAAGGCGGTGCACAACCGGCTCGGCGACGCGGCGCTTGCGCCCCAGGAACCCGGCAAGGGCCGCAATGTCTGGTATTGCATCGGCTATGTGCTCGGCGCGCGCAATTCCTCCGTGGTGGCGCTGCATGACTGCGACATCGTCACCTATTCGCGCGAGATGCTGGCGCGCCTCGTCTACCCGGTCACCAACCCGGCCTTCCCTTATGTCTTCTCCAAGGGTTACTACCCGCGCATCGCCGACGGCTCGCTCAACGGTCGCGTTACCAGGCTTCTGGTCACGCCGCTTCTCCTGAGTCTTGAAAAGACCATCGGCCACCAGCCCTATATCGATTACCTGAAGGCCTTCCGCTATCCGCTTGCCGGCGAATTCGCCATGCGCACCCATATCCTGCCGGACATCCGCATTCCCTGGGACTGGGGGCTCGAGATCGGCGTTCTCTCGGAACTGTGGCGCAACTATTCCAACGCCGCCATCTGCCAGGTGGACATTGCCGATGCCTATGACCACAAGCACCAGCCGCTGTCGCCGGAAGATGCCAAGAAGGGCCTGTCGCGCATGTCGACGGATATCTGCAAGGCCGTGTTCCGCAAGCTCGCCACCGATGGCGTGACCTTCTCCCAGGAAACGCTTCGAACGGTGAAGGCCTCCTATTTCCGCACGGCGCTCGATCTCGTCGAGATCTATCACAACGACGCCCGCATGAACGGGCTTTCGACCGACCGTCACAAGGAAGAACAGGCCGTGGAGCTCTTTGCCACTAACCTGATCGAGGCCGGCAATTCCTTCCTCGAGGAACCGGACGCCACGCCGCTGATGCCGCGCTGGAACCGCGTCTTGAGCGCCCTGCCAGACATTCTCGACGAAATGCAGGCCGCCGTCGCCGCCGACATGGCGGAATATGGCTGAACCTCAAGGTTGCAGATGGCGGAAGAACTCCTCAGGACAGGCCGCCAGAGGCCTGTTCCCGTGGCGACAGACGAAAGCCGAGGGGTGTCCCGGCGTCAGCGGCCTGGCTCAAACGCTTTGTGTGTCTCGCCGCGGCGCCGGCTCGACGACATATGCAGGGCGTCGAGGACCAGCGCCCGAGGCGACGCCTAGGCAGAGGCAAAGCGAGAAAGACGGCAGGACTTGGTCGGCCCGCACGGGAAGTCTCTGCCCCGAGATCCGAACTCATGCCCTGATGAGCGGGGTCGATCGAGAAGCGTTCATCTGCAAGGCATCCTCCATTTCAGCCCCAAGAAAAAACAATAGCTTGGCAAGAAAACCATAAACAGGCCGGCGTTTTCTTGAATCAATGCCGGCTGCAACCGGTATTTGCGGCCAGGCACGGTTCGATACCGGAAACCTCCTTCGCCCGGGTAAGGAAGAGCCTGCGGTCCAACGCCCTTGAGCGCAATCTCCTCTTGCAGGCGATAGCCATTGGAGACGAAGTCGGACGGCGCCAAGATGCGCTCTGCGGCTTTCATCATCGGCTTCAATACGCTGGCCCGGAATGGCGCGCGCCAGGTTTTGCGACGATCCGCTGCCGATAGGGCGCCGGACTGGACTGACAAGACCTGTGCCTTACAAATAAACAAGCAATCACTACTTTTTTATGTACTTAACGTCTAACATAAGATAATTCAAACTCAACCAAAGACTGAGGGAGGGTTAGATGGTCAGGTCCGCACGCGGTGTAATCGGTTCAAATACCGGCATTTTTCTGAAGAAGAAGCGCCTGGCGAATCATACCGCTCTTTCCGGTGCCCTGGCTCTCAGCATGGTCGCTTTCGCAGCGTCTCCTTCCCTGGCAGTCGACAGAACCTGGGACTTCATTCCATCAAACGGAAATTTCGTTAACGGTTCGAACTGGAGCGGAAATACCGCCCCTGGCGCCGGTGATGGCGCAATCATCTCCGCCACCCTGACGCCCGCCTGGCTTGATCAGACCTATACCGTCCAGACAGTCACCGTAGGCAATGGCGGTGGTCTCACAATTCGCAACGGCGGCGACCTGACGGCTACGTCCATGACCGCCGATTTGTTCGGAAGCATCACAGTCGACGCAGGTGGCGTTTTCAACGGTGCGGCGATTGTGTCCGGCGGCTCCATTGTCAATTCCGGCACGGTGAACGGTACGACGTCAGTTTCCTCCGGGACGGCAACCAATAACGGCACGATCGATAACACGCTTGGCATTACTGGCGGGGTCGTCACCAATAATGGTTCTGTCACCGGGATGGTGACCAACTCCTCGCTCGGCCTCCTCGCGGTTCCAGGCTTCACCAATGCCAATGGCGGCTCGATCGGCGGGCTGACAAATTCCGGCCTTGCCACCAACGAGAGTGGCGGCACGATTGGCACGCTCTCCAACACCGGCGGCATCTTCACCAATGACGGCACGGTGACCGGGACAACGTCGATCTCCGGCGGCGTGGTGACCAACAACAGCGGCGGCGTTCTTGATGGTGCAACCACAATCACCGGCGGCATCACCACCAATGACGGTACGATCAATGGCGCGACGACGGTATCCGGCGCGCTGACGGTCTTCACCAACAATGGCACGATCGACAACACGCTCGGGGTTTCCGGCGGCGTGGTTACCAATAATGGTTCCGTCACAGGGATGGTGACCAATTCCTCGCTCGGCCTCCTTGCGGTTCCCGGTTTCACCAATGCCAATGGCGGCTCGATCGGCGGGCTGACAAATTCCGGCCTTGCCACCAATGAAAACGGCGGCACGATCGGCACGCTCTCCAACACCGGCGGAACCTTCACCAATTCCGGGACGGTTACGGGCACAACGTCAATCTCCGGCGGCGTGGTGACCAACAACAGCGGCGGCATCCTCGACGGCGCAACCACGATCACCGGCGGCATCACCACCAATGACGGCACGATCAATGGCGCGACGACGGTATCCGGCGCGCTGACGGTCTTCACCAATAACGGCACGATCGACAACACGCTCGGGGTTTCCGGCGGCGTGGTCACCAATAACGGCTCGATCACCGGCATGGTGACCAATTCCTCGCTCGGCCTCCTCGCGGTTCCAGGCTTCACCAATGCCAATGGCGGCACGATCGGCGGGCTGACCAATTCCGGCCTTGCCACCAATGAGAGCGGCGGCACGATTGGCACGCTCTCCAACACCGGCGGCATCTTCACCAATGACGGCACGGTGACCGGGACGACGGCGATCTCCGGCGGCGTGGTGACCAACAACAGCGGCGGCATCCTCGACGGCGCAACCACGATCACCGGCGGCATCACCACCAATGACGGCACGATCAATGGCGCGACGACGGTATCCGGCGCGCTGACGGTCTTCACCAACAATGGCACGATCGACAACACGCTTGGCATTACTGGCGGGGTCGTCACCAATAATGGTTCCGTCACAGGGATGGTGACCAATTCCTCGCTCGGCCTGGTCCTGGTTCCCGGCTTCACCAATGCGAGCGGCGGCACAATCGGCGGGCTGACAAATTCCGGCCTCGCCACCAATGAGAGCGGCGGCACGATCGGCACGCTCTCCAACACCGGCGGCATCTTCACCAATGACGGCACGGTGACGGGGACGACGGCGATCTCCGGCGGTGTGGTGACCAACAACAGCGGCGGCGTTCTTGATGGTGCAACCACAATCACCGGCGGCATCACCACCAATGACGGCACGATCAATGGCGCGACGACGGTATCCGGCGCGCTGACGGTCTTTACCAATAACGGCACGATCGACAACACGCTCGGGGTTTCCGGCGGCGTGGTGACCAATACCGGCACCGTGACTGGCGCCGCCTCCTTCTCCGGCGGCGTTGTCACCAATACGGCAAGCGGGCTGCTTGAGGGCGCAACTTCCGTGAGCGGCGGCGTGTTCACCAATGTCGGCACCATAGACAATACGCTTTCCGTATCAGGCGGTGTCGCCACAAACACCGGAACGGTCAATGGCGCGACCTCCGTCAGCGCCGGTATCTTCACCAATACCGGCACCATAGACGACACGCTTTCCGTATCAGGCGGTGTTGCCACAAACACCGGAACGGTCAATGGCGCGACCTCCGTCAGCGCCGGCGTCTTCACAAATACCGGCACCATAGACGACACGCTCGAAGTCTCCGGCGGCATTGCGACCAATACCGGCACCGTTGCTGGCCCCGCGCTGGTATCCGGCGGCCTGCTTACCAATACCGGCACGCTTCAGAGCACGCTCGACGTGACCGGCGGCTTCGTCGCCAACGAAGCGGGTGGCGATGTCGTCGGACTTACCACGATCTATGATGGCGATGTGACCAATGGCCTGATCTCGGGCGCGAATTTCGGCGCGGTGGTGAATTACTCGACCGGCGCGGTCAATTCCGAAGGCTTCACCAATGGCAGCTTCGGCCGCACCGAAAGCCTCGTCAACCACGGCTCGGCAACCAATCTGATCGGAGGATCGATCGGTACCGTTACCAACGAGGCCGGTTCCTTCAACAACAGTGGCAGCATCGATGGCGCCCTCATCGTCAATGGCGGTTTTGTCAACAACAACGGCAATGGCGTACTGAATGACGGCACGGTCGGCGGTCTGACGACGATTTCCAATGATGGCGTCGTGACCAACAGCGGCACGCTCGCAGACGTCACCAACAGCTCCTCTGCCGGCGGCGGCGGGACCGGTTTCATCAACGAGGCCGGAGGCGTCGCGGGCGCTCTGACCAATAGCGGCGGCGCAACCAACCAGGCAGGCGGCACCCTCGCCTCCGTGCTGAACACCGCCGGATCGTTCGCCAATGCGGGCAGCGTTACCGGAACGCTCGATGTGACCGGCGGACTTGCGGACAATACTGGCACGGTCGGCGGCCTGACGACGATCTCCAATGACGGCGTCGTCACCAACAGCGGCATGCTCGCCAACGTCACCAACGGCTCGTCTGCCGGCGGCGGCGGCTTCGGCTTCATCAACCAGAGCGGCGGCATGGCCGGAACGCTGACCAATAGCGGAAACGCCATCAACCAGACGGGCGGAACGCTTGCCTCGGTCATGACGTCGGCCGGCGGCTTTACCAATGACGGCAATGTCACCGGAGCGCTCGACGTGACGGGCGGGACGGCCAGCAACACCGGCACGGTCGGCGGCCTGACGACGATCTCCAATGATGGCGTCGTCACCAACAGCGGAACGCTTTCCGACGTCGCCAACAGTTCGTCTGCCGGCGGCAGCGGCTTTGGCTTCATCAACCAGAATGGCGGTGTGGCCGGTGCGCTCACCAACAGCGCGAACGCGGAGAACCAGACGGGCGGAACGCTTGCCTCCGTGACCAGCAATGCCGGTTTCTTCCGCAATGCAGGCACGGTCAGCGGTGATGTCGCCATCAATGGCGGTTCTGCGGAGAATACGGGCCGGATCGGCGGCGCAACCGATATCGCACTCGCCGGATTGCTGAACAATAGCGGCGTGATTGACGGTCTGACGACCAATAACGGCGTGTTCACCTCCACCGGCACGCTGAACGGCGGCCTGGTCAATTCGGGCGTAGCGGGCATACGCGGCGTGATCAACGGCATGATCACCAACACCAATGCGCTGGACGACAGCTTCGTTCTGACCGGAGACCTCTCCGGCAACGGCACGCTGGACAACCAGGGTACCTTCACGGCCTGGGGCGGATACACGATCGCGGGCATCGATATCGAGAATAACGGCACGCTCAACGCCTCGAACTTCAATACCGATACGAACACGCTCAAGTCCGCGGGAGCTTCCGCAACGACGCTGACCGTGGACGGCAACATAACCCGCGGCGGCCGGATCGCTCTTGGAACCTACGCGGATACGACGACCGATCGGATTGACGTTACCGGCGATTTCACCGGCGACGCCTTCGATCTGGCGCTCTATGGCCTCGAAAACCTCGATACGCCGGACGAGCGCACGCTGATTTCGATCGACGGCACCTATTCCGCCAAAGTCGGCAACGTCTATGGCCTTGGCAACACTGCAAACCCGCTGATCGTCAACAGCGTCCGCGAAAGCTCCAATGCGGTGTTCCTGTCGACCGCTCTGGACACGATCTCGATCGGAAGCACGCTCGGCGGCATCTATGCCACCCAGGCCTTCACCGGGATCACCACGAACCGGTTCGACGACAGCTATGTCACGGAAGTCGACGCAGCGCAGAAGGGCTGCAGTGCCGGAAGCTATACGCGGATGAATGGCGGCACGCTCAAGACGGCCTCGACGGCCTCTTCTGCTGGCTCCCCCAGCGCCAAGACGAACGCGAACACGACTTTCGGCGGCGTCGAGCTCGGCATCGACTATGGCTGCTTCGATCTCGGCCAGACCGGCGGTCAGGTCAATTTCGGCCTTCTCGGCGGTTTGAGCTCCGGTTCGGTCAGCAGCAACGAGACTGCCGGCGGCATCGGCTACAGTGGACTGAACGACTTCGACCAGCGCTATTTCGGCGCCTATGCATCCTATTTCGCGGGTCCGTTCATTGCCGAGTTGCGCACCACCTATGGCCGGACGTCCTACGACATCAACCAGATGCGCATGGCGCCCGGGCTTTCGACAACGGTCTTCGACCAGCCCGGCTTCGACGTCGACCAGTACACGGCCTCCGGTTATCTGGGCTACAGTTTCGACATGGACCGCTTCTCGCTGCTGCCTTCGATCGGGCTGTCCTATTCGAACAGCAGCTTCAAGGACGACCTCCTGGCCGCCAGCGGCACGCCGGCAAGGATCACGTTCGATGACATGGACACCCTTGTCGGTTCGGTGGGCCTGGCCGCTTCTGCATCCTTCGTGCTCGACGAAAACAAGGGCACCATTCAGCCCTTCCTGTCGGGAACCTACTACAACAACTTCGCCGACGACCCGACAGCGAACTATGTTTCCTCTGCGGGCATCAGGACGCCGATCACCACTTCGACCGTCGACAGCTACGGCGAAGTCAGCCTGGGCTTCAACTACCTAGCGCCTGCCATGGGCAACATGCGCCAGCTCAGCAGCCAGCTACGGGCAGACTTCCCCGTCGGCGACGACGTATCGGGCGCACAGGTCTCCCTGTCGATGCGCGTGCAGTTCTAGAGCAATTCGCCGTCAGGCGGTAACACCTGACGGCCGCGAAATTGCGTCAATATAAACAGATAGGGCAATTCCGCGTTTCCGGGAGACGGGCTCCCGGGCCCGGAAACGAAAATCGGGCCGGCAGCGCGTCATGCGCTGCCGGCTTTTTCTTGTCCGGACCTCTGCTGGAGCCGGGCTTCGCGCCTGCACGATCAAGCGGTCGCGCTCAGCCAAGGCTGACATCCAGGTCGCGGTTGGCACCGCCCCATCCTTCTGCCCGCCCGGACATGTCGGCAACCACATCACCACGTTCCGTCCGCCAGCGACGAGACCAACTTGACCGCGAAGACCGGACCTGAGAACTCATCGGGAACTCAGGCTCACGTGCCATCCGGAATGCCCCCGAACGCCCCGAACGGCGGGGCTGACCCAGCGCGAATACATGAACGGCCCTGAACAAGGCCTCTCGCTGCCGCTGGCGGCCTTCGCTTCCTGTCGAGGTGTTCCCTGCACGCGTCGCGTCGCGCGATCTGGTGGCCTTCCAAGAGCGCCTGGCGCAGGCTCCAGCCGCCCGAGCGAGGCTGCCGGGCGTCCTCCCGGAGGTTCCCGGCGAGGAAATCGTCGAGCAGTTTCCCGACCACAACCTCATACCCGGCTCCAATGTCGCGGAAATGCTGAGAGCCGATGCCTTTGCGAATCAAGGATACCGGAGAGCCGTGACGACGGACGGCGCATGCGGAAACGTCGTTCGAAGCCCCCGCCTCCCGGAAGGCCTCCGTTGGCGACCAGGGCCACACGCTGCGGTGCGCGCAGGACATCTCCAACGAACAAAGTCTGGCCGGCACCGGGAAATGCGCCGAAACGCGATCGCGAAATCCGAGCTTGCAGTTGGACCGACAATTGTCCTAAACGGCATAATAGAAAGGAAAAGAAATGGCGCACCTCGGAGGAGAAACTTCGAACGCGTTGGCGCAAGAATTCGATGATCTGAGTGCCCTTTTCGATACGCTTGCAGATTGGAACAAGCAACTTCAGCATATTGAGATTGAGTTCGAGGAGCCGCAGCCATGAGCGGTTCCGTTGCATCTCGCAAGCCCGAGCGTGATTTCCGCAGGGCTTCCCGTACCCGCAAACCGGATCGGCGCAAGAGAACGCCGCCGGTCTCCATCCGCCTCAGCGATGACGAGCGGCATTTGCTGGCTGCTCATGCAGGAGACAAGCCACTCAGCACCTATGTCCGGGACTATGTGCTGCGCGGACATAAGGCCAAGCGCAGGCCACGCCGGAAACAAGCTACCGCTGATCAAAAAGAGCTGGCTCTACTTCTGGCCCTGCTGGGCCGCTCGGAGATTTCGCCACTGCTGCGTGAGGTCCTGTCCTGTGCCGAAACCCGCAAGCTTTTGCTGGATGAGGAGATCAAAGCGGAGTTGCGGCAGGCCTGCGCCGATATCGCCACGATCCGCACAACCCTGATCCTGGCCCTTGGCCTCAGAAGCGGCGCGGTCTCATGATTCTTCACGGCAATCAGCGCGGCGGCGCGCGGGATTTAGCCGTGCATCTGGCGAAACCGGAAAACGAGCGCGTCGATGTCCATGAACTGCGCGGCTTTATCGCCGATGACCTTCAGGGCGCGTTTCAGGAATCTTACGCGATTAGCCGGGCCACCAAATGCAAACAGCATTTATTCTCGCTCAGCATCAATCCACCGTCCTCCGCCGAACTCGCGCCGGAGGATTTTATCGATGCGGCGGATCAGGTGGAAAAGCGTCTCGGTTTGGAGGGACAGCCCCGCGCCATTGTGTTTCACGAAAAGCGCGGAACGGACGGCGAACTTCGCCGTCACGCTCATGCTGTCTGGTGCCGGATTGATGCCGAGACCATGACGGCCAAACAACTTTCCTTCAGCCATGAGAAACTGCGGGAGGTCTCACGCGAACTGCATATCCAGCATGACCTGCAAATGCCGCCCGGTCTGATCCATTCCCATGATCGCAATCCGCGTAATTTTACGCTGGAACAATGGCAGCAATGCAAACGGGCCGAAAAAGACCCGCGCGCGGTGAAGGAAGCGTTTCAGGATAGCTGGGCCACCTCGGATTCCACCACGGCCTTCGCCCATGCTCTGGAAGAGCACGGCTATTTCCTTGCCAAAGGACGGCGCGGCCATATCGCCGTCGATTATCAGGGAGAAGCTTATGCCGTCTCCCGTTATGTCGGTGTGAAGGCGAAAGATGTCCGCGCCCGTCTTGGCGATGCCAAAGACTTGCCGTCTGTCGAGGAAGCCCATACCAAGGCCGCACAGCAGGTCACGGATCGGTTGAAGGAACTCGAAGCGGAACAGCGCAGGGAGTTGGAGCAAAAGCGTCAGCAGGCCCTTGTCGAGCGTGAGCGGCTGAAGGCCGAACAGGCCAAAGAAGCCGAACGGCTGCGCCGACAGCAGGACGAACGGCAAAGACTGGAAGAGGAAGCACGTCAAGCGCGCATCCGTCATGGTCTGTTTGGGCTCTGGGATCGCCTGACGGGCCGCCGTCAGCAAACAGAAACACAGAACCGGCAGGAAGCCGAACAGGCACAAGAGCGGGATCGCAAACAGGCAGACGAGCAGGCCAGGATTCGGACTGCTGAGGCTCAGCGTCAACGGGAACAGGCGAAGACTGCCCGCGCGCCGCATATCGAAGCCGTCAGAGAGCTGCGTACGGATATCAGGCAGCTCAGCCCGCACTTCTCCGCCAATGCCGACGAGCGCAGCAAAGCCTATATCGAGGAACAGCGAGCCAACGCGAATATGCCTCGGCGCAGCCGGTCACGCGATGGGCCGAGTTTTGATCGGTAGACGTTGCGCGCAACATGATGCGTTACGCCAGCCCAAACCGTTTCCGGGAGTGCCAGTCTCTTTCCTCCTGACCTGATCAGCGTCAGCCACAGCTCCATCAGGCCTTCATGGCCGGAATGGTGTGCGGACGGGCCGAAAGGCCCTGATGGTCGGGGCCTCCTTGAATATTCAGGAGGAAAGAATGACCCTTGTCACCCGTTCAGAACTGGCTGGCCTACGCATTGATGAGTTGCGCGGCCTGTTGCACCAAATATTCAACACTTTGGCCAAAACCGCTCCGGCAAGCCTTCAGCACCGCGAAGCGCTAGCATCACTGAAAAATATTCAGGCTGAACTGCGCTCGCGCGATCCGTCGCCATAGGAAACACGATACAGCGCACAAAGCGATAAGTAAAACCGCAATAGGTCTCTAAATATAAATTCTATACGATATTTAATTGAAACTTATCAAATAATAATCTATGTATAAAAAATATTATTTAGGAGGATTGTAGAATTTATATTGAAATTTAAAAAAGAAAATCGAATCCTGAGGTCAATATTTATGCATTCATGCTTTGTTGTGGCCCCCATCGGGATGTCAACTGGATCTTTGGGGTTATGCTTTTCGGCGGTTACACAATCAAATAATCTATTTGAAATTTCAATCAAATCAGTAATAGGCTTCGGCGCTCTAGGAATGTCATCTGCAATTGGCTTGTTAGGTGCAGAGATAATGAATCGTGACAGCAGAACTCACTCAGTCAAAGATATTCGACCATAACTAGAATCAATTATGCATACTCGATCAGCCGATTTCATGATATTTTTTGATTGGACACTAATTGGAAGCTTGAAATGGCAGATCGCGACAATCCAGCGCCAGCTAGTCAAACATCCGACCCACCTGACGGTGACGGTAGCGAATTTGATCAATATAATAACGCCTCGTCGGAAAACAACGATAGTAATATCCAATCATCTATTTCTGAAAAAAGATTTAATATAATAGAGTTAACATCTGTCGCAGGTATATTTTTTACCGCTCTTTTATTTATAATTTCTGCTTTGCAAGCATATACATCAAATAAAACGATGATTATTATGCAAGCTCAATTTAATGAAACTCAAAATGAAATAAAGGCAAATTTTATTCTTGAAGATAAAGTTCAATCAAATAAAATTTCAAATGCTATAAAAGACAATTTATCTGATTTAGAGGTGCTGGCAAATTGTGATGATTGGGAATATATTAACAAGGAAAGTCAGATAAACATATTAAATATTTCAGATATATACCTATCTGACGTTCAATATCTTCATCAACTAGCAATTATATATGATCTCAAAGACGAATGGTCAGTTATATGCTCCCGGAGGAAGCGCTTTCTGGATGGGCACTGCCTACTCAGGGATCGCGTCATGGAGCGCATACAGTCACTAAACGGACCGTTAAGGGGAGACTATGAAAAATGCGTATTGCAGCCTTCTTTACAATGATGATTTTATTGTCATCTGCAGGGTATCTTAATTCTTCATCAGATGCTCTCGCGCAAGATGATGTTGTTGAATGTAGGTTTGATGACATTCTTCCAAGTGGAACTCTAGATTTACCTGCCGATTCTATAGAGTGCTCTGAAGTCATGAAACAATATCAGGAAGCGTCGGCGCAATTTTCTAAAGCTCTATGCGGGTCAGAACTGATTAAAAGGCTTATGATTATGGGAGTATATTCAGGTCTATTGCCTCTTCTTGAGCACGCGGCTGCGGATTTTTCTCAAGCTAGAGAAAATTACACGGCTTTGGCGAGCTATGAATTTACTTCAGATATCACCACTTTACCTAGGTATAAAGAGATGACTTCTGCTTTGCTCTTTTCCGGCATTGATCGTGTACCGGAGTCATATAGTGACGTATTTCTAATACTATCGAATTCCTCGGCGGAAGCGGAAGCCCTTCTCCTATTAATTTCAGAAAATATTGATGTCTTTCAAAGATCTGCGAGCGAGGGACAGCGTGTATTTCGTGATTATATATTTAGAGCTGGCGGAATTTATTACTCCTCTGAAAGTTTTTTTGCGGGATCTTTTGGAGAACGAGATCCGTAAAATTGAAAAAAAACTTGGAGCCTTAGCTTTTATTGTCGCGTTCAAGAGAAGATTGCAGCAATTCGACTAGGGCAGATCGTTGCTCCGGTTTGAGCTTGTCCAGATTGCGCTGCCGCCAGCGGATCGCCGGAAGGTCGGCTACATGGCTGATTTGCAACAAGGACCAATCCGGCTCGCCGCGCTCGAAGCCGATGAGAAATTCACAGTGATGATCCGGCATCCCGCCGATCAGCATCTCGATCATTTCATGCTGCGTTTCGATCAGTTCCTCGATGGCAACAGCCTCCTCGGTCATGCCCTCGAAGCCGTTGCGGTATTCATTCGCAAGGTCTTTGACGCGGCCTGAAAGCACCTCGCCCATAGGGCGGTTGTGGCTGAGCAGATAGACGATGAATGCTTCGCGGAGGTCGTCGCTCAGCCCTTCATGGGCAAGCAGACCGCGCACGTCGAAAAGGTCGCGCGGGTGCTGACGGTCCAGCGCTGCAACCAGCTTGCCCGCAAACAGGTCTTCGAAGGAAACGACGCTGGTTTCGGCAAAGCCGAAGGCCTCTTCCACGGCCTCGGTGACGGGGATTGTGGCAGGCTCATGAACCACGCCGCGCAACACGGGCGAGACTTCGATCTTCACCTGCGTTCCCTCGGCCATTACGAGAAGGCGCAGGATCGCGCCATCATGAACGTTTTCGGTGACACGCGCGCCGGGCAGTTCCGCCAGAGCTGCCCCCCTGATACGCTTCATTGCCGCGTCGATGTCCGCCAGCGCCTCCGGCCTGTCATTCACGGGCAGATACATCAGATCGATATCCACGGAGAGGCGCGGCAGGTTGCGCACAAAAAGATTGATCGCCGTTCCGCCCTTGAGCGCAAAACAGGTTTCGCGCGCCACGATGGGAATAAGGCGCATGAGAAGCCGGACTTGGGCCTGGTATTGATCACGAAACGGCATTGAGGTCCTCCGGCACGGTTATGAGATAGACCGGATCGAGCTTGCCGCCGGGGACAAGCATGCGCTTGCCTTTGCCGAGATCGATGGCGGTTTTGTCCAGACGCTTGAGCCAAGCATGGCCATGGCGATCCGCAAAATAAAAGAACAGGCGTTTGACCTTCACGCTGTCGCAATCCACCAGTAGCTTTTGCAGCCGCCTCGGGCTGAAATTTGCTGCGCTCTGCATGATCATGTCGGCCTGATGGAAACTCTCATGGCGCGGCAATTCATCGAGCATTTCGAGATAGGCGCGCTCGGGCTGCGAAAGCGTCAATGGCCAATCCCATTGCCCCCAGGCAAGCGAGGTCAAACTGCCGCCCTGAAAGCGGGTGAGATCGCGGCCTGTTCCCTCCGCGACATTCCAGGCAAGACTGCCAAGCCCCTGCGTGATCGGATCATTGCGGAAAAGGGTCGCGCTGTTGTGATAGACAAAACGCTGGGGAAGGTTCAGCTTGTCCAGCCATGCGGGCGGCTTTTCCGGACCGTAGAGGTGAACGGTCTTAGTCTCGTGCGAAAGATAATGCGCGAATCCCTGTAGCTCCAATGCCGTGCGCCCACCGACATAGAACGGCGCGCGCAAAAGCAGGGTCTGGAGCGATATGACGACTTGCTGCCAGCTCAGCGTGCCGCGCGGTCTTCTATAGACGCTGCGCGCGGGCTGTTCGAGCCAGCCGTTCTTGACGTAGTAGGCGCGCAGATTGCTGGCGATACCGCGCTGTTCCAGCCAAGCGGCATCCACGACCAAACCTTCGGGGAGGTCTTTCTCAAGTCGGTTTAATAGTGACGCAGATTGCTCAGCCATATTGAGTATATTACACGATTCTCAAACCGACCTCAAGTTTGAATATGTCCGAATAAGCTCAGTCCTGTTGAGCATATTAAATAATATTCAAACCAAACCTACCAACGCCCGCCGATGGCGCGCGCGATTTTTCCGCCATCAGGAGGGGAACCGCCGCTTCACGCGGCGGCTCCTTCTTTGGTGTCTGCACCGCTTTGCAAACCATGCAGGAAATCGGCGGCGCGCTGCGCATGGGCGGCGGCGCTGAAGATCGCGCGCTTGTCTTCTTTCAGCACCTTGAGCCAACTTTGAATATAGGCCGCATGATCCGTGCCTGGTTCGGGCGTCAATTCCAAATCGGCGCAAAGAAACGCCGCGCCAAGCTCGGCAACCAGTTCTTCACGGGCATAGCCTTCATCACCCCATGTCTTACGGCCAAAGCTGCGATCCAGCCGTCTGGGGTGTTTTGTCCAGTGCGTGACCTCATGCGCCAACGTCGCATAATAGGCCTCTGGGCTGCGAAAGCTCTCGAAATAGGGCATTTGCACATGATCGCGGCCACCACTGTAAAAGGCTTGATTGCCGCCATGGCGAATATCGGCACGGGTCGCGGCAAAGAAGGCTTCGGCATGTTCGATCCGTTGGGCAGGGTCAATCACTGGCTCGGGCTTCGTGTAATAATGCTCGGGCAATCCTTCGATTTGTTCAACGTTGAAAACCGTATAGGCTTTCATGAACGGAATGTGCCGCTCTTCCTCGCTGCCGTCATCCTGTTCTTCGGTCTTGGTGATGGTGTTGGCGTAAACAACCATATTGCCGCGCTCGCCCTTGCGCACATGCGCGCCAAGCTCCTTGGCCTGTTTGAAGGTCATCCAATAGGGTGAGAAAAAGCCCGCCTCGATGGCCGCGCCCCACAGCATCAGAACATTGATGCCGCTATAAGCCAATCCATTATGCCGCAACGGCTTGGTGATCCGTCCCTCCATATTGCCAGCACTCCAAGGCTTCAGCCAAGTCAGCTCGCCCCTTTCCAGATCGGCAACAATCTTGCCGGTTACTTGCTTATAGACATCTGTTTTCATTTCCTTTTTCCTTTGATCGTGTTGCGCATGCAACCGATCTGCCCCTCTGGCGAAGAGAGGGGGGAAACCGTCCAGACCAAAAGCGTCAGGGGTGGTGCGGGCGCAGGCGAACGCCGAGCCACGGCCCGGATGCTTTTGCCCAAAGGGCTTGGTCTTGACGGAGGACGGGGCTGCAAGCCCCAAAACAGAAAGCGGGAATATCGCAGGGCGCGTAAAAGAGCCCTGCTCAGCAAAAGGGCCGCGAAAGGCGGCCCGTCAAACGCAAGGGATGGAAGCCGGATGGCCGAGACCACTGGCTCGGTTCACGACAGCCCGGTCCCGCCAAGGCGGGATGCGTGGAAGCGGACATTCAATGTATAAATTCGATTTCCCGTCAAAATTTCTGTAAAAACACAAGTTCCTATGTATTATTACCTATGAACAAGATCATGGGAGGAGAAAATGAGTCATAACTTCGAAATGCTTAAGGCTCACATTCTTCTACTGTCGGTATCAAAAGACTTCAACGTCGCGAGAACGGAATGGGTTCTCGAAGATCTGGAGATAAGCGAAGAATGGGACCAGTGCCCTTGCGGGCAAGATATTAAGGAGCACTGCTATATTCATAACCGCCTGACGGGAGCTAAGACCTATGTTGGCAACGTTTGTATAAATCGGTTTATGGATATCTCTACCGGCAACCTGTTCGCAGGGCTGAAACGCATAGCCAAGGACAATGAGGCAAACGCAAACAGTGACGTTATCGAGTATGCCTATCGGAGTGGCTATCTGTTTAGTGAAAAAGAATACACATTCCTGAAACAAACAAAAAACAAGCGAAATTTGTCGCGAAAACAAGTTGAATGGAAGGTTAAGATAAACCGTCGGATTCTAAACCATACCATCGTCCAAAAAAGAACGAGTCGTTAAATTCGCCGTCAAAGGCACTGAAATGGAAAACAATCAGGATGCATATTGAAAAGCTTGCACTTAAAAATTTTAAAAGATTCCGTGACAGTCTGTTTGATTTCAATTCAGATATAAACATCCTTGTCGGTGATAATGCATCCGGGAAAAGCAGTCTTCTCGAAGCAATTGATATTGTTTTGAACAAAAGCTACCGCGGTCAATCAATTGATTCCAACCTCACTATTGATCTGTTCAACAATTCCTGCACAGAGGAGTTTGTGGCGAGTGATAAAACTCAGGATAAGCTCCCTGAAATTCTTGTCGAGGCGTATTTGGTTGGATGCCCGGAGCACAAGGGTAACAAAAACACCCTCGGTGAGAACCGGGACGGCCTTTTTGTCCGAATTGCTTTCAACGATCAGTTGGGGTCAGCCTATGCGGATTTTCTCAAAGAAAATCCCGATCTTCAGACAATACCAATCGAGTTCTATCAGGTTGAATGGTTCAATTTCGGCTGGAAGGCTCAAAATAGCTTTTCCAAGCAAATGAAGTGCCTGTTCGTCGACCCACCGCGATTGCATCCGAATTTTGGCTCCAAGAAATATATATCCGACATTGTCACCAAAAACCTTGAGCCGAATACTCGCTCACTTCTGAATTTGAACTTTAGAAGGTTAAAGCAAAAATTTGATGAGGAGCCGGACATCAAGAAGGTCAACGCCGACTTGGACAGCGATAACACCGTTACAGATAAAGACCTTCAAATTTCAGTCGATTTCGCCTCAAAGACGACTTGGGAAAACAACTTGCAGCTCAATGTGGACGATGTTCCCTTTTCTCAGATTGGCAAAGGAGAGCAACACCAGATTCAAATCAAGCTCGCACTTTGGCAGAAGGCGAAAAACACACATGTTGTAATGATTGAGGAGCCCGAGAACCACCTGTCACACATGAACTTGGTGAAATTGGTGGATTACATCGAAGGTAATTCGGAGGGGCAACAAGTGTTCGTTTCCACCCATAGTTCCTATGTTCTCAACAAGCTCAGTTTTGAGAAAATTTGCTTGCTTGCGGACGGTTACAAGCGTCTTTCAGAGGTGGACAGTGACACAGTAAAAACACTGAAACGTCTGCCTGGTTATGACACTCTGAGAATAGTTCTCTGTTCGAAAGTCATATTGGTTGAGGGGCCTTCAGATGAGCTTTTGCTCAAGAAAATATACCTCAAAAATACGAAAAAATTACCAGAAGCGGACGGCATCGACATCATAGTAGTACGCGGCATTGGCTTCAGGAACTACCTGAACATTGTTCGCCATCTGGGAAACAAAACTCACGTTGTCAAAGACAATGATCATGATTATGCGGCAAACATTAACTCATGGAAAGCGCCTTTTGAAGGTTTCGATTTCATCAAAGTGTTCTCTCCAGAAGATAACAATTTGCATTCACTGGAGCCCGCTCTGATTGAGGCAAATTCATCGGATTTGGAGCAGTTGAATAAGCTTGCTGCCGTAGTGCTAGGACCGCAAGTTTTTGCAGATTACAGTGCCCTCCCAGAAGATAAAGCTGAAAGGCAAGAATTTCTGAGGAAACGATATCAGGGTAATAACAGTGGTGCGGAAAAAGTTAGCACTGCCATGAGAATCTTCGACAGCGCGGAGGACATTATATTTCCTGACTATTTGAAGGAGGCTCTTGATTTTGGCGACTAGGAAACTTGTGCTCGCAAGCGCTGGCGCGGGGAAAACAAGAGAGATTATTGACGAGGCGGTTGGGCGATATGAAGCCGGGGAAGCCGTGTTGATCCTTACTTACACGCAGAACAACCAAATTGAGCTTCACCGCCGCGTTGCTCGGAGATTGGGCGCTGTTCCGAACAGGATTCACATAAAGGGCTGGTTCACCTTTCTCCTTGAGGATCTAATTCGCCCCTATCAATTGCCTTTTTTCGAAAAGCGGATCGAGAATATAAATTTTAACGAGAGCAGTCCCCACAAGCTTCCAAATCAGAAATTTCAAATTCGGGGGCGCCAGGAATACCAGCGTGATGGGAAACTCAACGCGAAACATTTCCTGACAAGTTCGAGAGACCAGGCCCACACAGCATTCCTGTCGAAGCTTGTCTGCCGGATAGCTGAAGCTCCGGAAACTAGCTCGCAGCGCAAAGCGGGACGAAAAACCATAAAGACGGGATACGCTCTCGAGCGACTAGCAGAGATATACAGCGCCGTAATCATCGATGAAGTGCAAGATCTGACTGGCTGGGATTATGTGGTTTTGGAAAAGCTATCCATGTTGGCAGAGCTAAACATTACGTCTGTAGGTGATTTTCGCCAGACAATCTATGTTACTCATCACGATAGCAAGAAGCCCGGAACGATAGCGGAAAAACTGGAGACGTTTAAACAGTTGGGTTTCGATGTAGAAAACCGGTTTGTCAGTCATCGCTGTATTACACCGATCTGCGAATTTGCAGATGGCATACACGCGGCACTGAAGTTGCCTCCGACTAAATCGCTCGTGGGCCAAGTTGATGACCAGCATCAGGGGGTGTTTGCGGTAAGCAGAGAGCATGTTGAAGGTTACATCGAGCTTTTTAAGCCAACGATTTTGAGAGATCGGAGGGATGTTGCGATCGAGCTGTGCGCTAGTCGCGAAGCTTTCAACTTTGGAGAAGCGAAAGGTCTTCAGTTTGATCGAACACTTATCATTCCGACACCGCGACAGCAGAGATATATTTCGGGCGACGAAGCCGCTTTCGGTGGAATGAAAACGGATAAAGAAATCAACCGCTTTTATGTGGCTACAACGCGGGCCAGGCTTAGTGTGGCGTTCCTGTCAAGCTCAGATCAAATACGAAAAGGTATGAACGCTTGGACTCCCGCTGAGAGCGGGCCAAATAGCTGAGAGGGATGCAACGGGAGATGCGCAGCAAGTCTCCCTTGCCGAGCCAGCCGAAGGTTGGCGAGTGTTGCGTGGGATGACCCACGCACACCTTGCGCAACGCGCTTTTGCGCGTAAGGCGTCTTTATTAACTGCTCTGCGCCGTCGTCGACTGGTTCTCTCAGCTAGTGTTATCGTGGAAACTTTCGATCACGCCGCAAAGCGCGTTCTGCATTAAAGCCCTCGAGGAAGCGCTCGGTCGTAAGCGGCAATGCCTGACTCTTTTCAATCGATATCAGCCGCGCTGATATCGACTACGAGCGGACAGTGATCACTTAACTGGCGATACGCAGGCGGTTCGGACGAGCCGAACGGAGCGCCATTTAGCTTCGAACAGTACCCGCTGAGCCGCGCTTGGACCTCCCGTGCCTCTTCCATTGGCTCGGCTATGATGATGTGATCGAGCCAGCCACAAGCGCCTCGAAAGTATTCGGAACAGCGGAGTTGTGGTTCCACTAAACGAAAACCCGGTGCTTCGCCGGTAATCTTGCGACGAAGGAATTCAATTTCTTCTGCGGCGTTCATGCGATCATCCGCGCCCATCGTATTGAAATCGCCAAGCACAATAATGTCACTATCATTTTGAATGCTCCGAAGGTGCTCCGAAAGGTTGTCCAACCGCTCGACAGTTTCCTGTCGGTGATCAAAATCCCTGGCACTAGTGCCTGAATCGCTATGCAGGGCAACGATATGAAAATCGACGCCTCCGCCTATCGCACGCGCATAAGCTGCGCGCCCGGGTCTCAGGTTATTCTGGCAGGGATGGGCATCGTCTTCAGCGGCTCCATTCATCTGCCAGGCATCAAAAGGCTCAGAGAGGCTGACACGCTCAGCATTATAGAGAAACCCGACATGCTGGACGTGTTCTCCCCCACATTCTTGGAGATCAATCCGCCAGTCGCCACCGAGAAAGGCTTCGAGGCCATCTGTGACTGCCGCCCATGCGACATCGGCTTCGCGTGTTGCGGTTATTTCTTGGAGGGCAAGGATATCGGGTTGGATGTAAGCGAGCGCGCAAGATAGCCAAGCGAGATCGGTTTCCTTACCGGGACGCCTAGGGTCCCCAACTGGAAACCAACGAATGTTCCATGTAGCAATACGCAGATTTTGGTCCAGGTTTCCATTCAATCGCTCTCCACTCCATACGGCCTCTTCGCATTTTCCCGGACTTTCAAAGACGTCAGTGATAGCTTCAACCTCGCCCGGCATTGCTTTCGGCTTGCCCATGCTCGACCGGGCGGGTTCTATATATTTCTTAATAATCCAGGCGAGCGGCCCGTCATCAATCTGGACTCTGAGCCATCGACCACCGTGAGCTGTTTCCTTTATCTCCCCTTCTGCTCCATCTATGCCGCGCCCAAACATGCTAGAGCGGGACTCGCTGTGAAGTGGCACGCCGAGAGGACTGGTCGGGTGCAAAACGACTCGGTTGCCCACCGTGAGTTCTTGCGCTGAAGCAAGTAGTGGGAAGAGAATAATGACCGCCCAGAGTGCCGCTACGAGGTACCGTCTCATGAAACTTCTCCGCTTGAAAATGTGAGTGGCAAGCGCCCCACAGTTTTGTGAGAGTCTAAGAAAATCCGAATTGTTCATCGGTTCTGGATACTATAATTTTTCGACACAAAACAAATTACCGTTGGATGAGCATAGAGTCGATATCATTTTTATGAAAATTATCCTCTTGAAAGAAGGCTAATTTTCCTACAGCATGATTTTACAACGGATTTTAATAATATGGCAGCTCTGCTGAGGAACTAGAATTTTTCATTTTGTTTTTGTGACGGCTACGTTGCGAAAGCATTGACAGGATGTTTTCTGGCCAAGGAGAGTAGCGATGCAATACCGAGAAAACAGCATTGGTAAGTTTACCGGGCGAAACGGCTACTTTCTTCACGTAGTTCCAGTTGCGTTCGTCGCATTTTTCGTGGCTTTTCCGGTATGTGCACAGACGAATTCGGAAGTCCGTGATCGCATGATACAGCAATCCATTGCGTCATATTCTGGAAGTTGTCCCTGTCCGTTCAATCGTGCAAGCAATGGCAGTCGTTGCGGTGGCCGCAGTGCATATTCGAGGCCGGGCGGCAGTGCCCCTTATTGCTTTCACGGCGATATTTCTGACGAGGCAGTCGAACGCTACCGGCAAACATACGGCTTGAATAATGGCAGTATTGCGATTGCTCCGGATGAAATCCGCAAGTTGCAGCAAGCGCTGAACGCCGCTGGGTATAAAGCGGGAGCGGAGGACGGGCTTATGGGGCCGCAAACGCGTCGAGCGCTGATGCAATGGCAAAGAGATGGGCAACCGCCGCTCGGGCATACTGGGCTTGACGACACCATTGAGCGTTTGCTGAACTAGACGAATTGGGGGGTATGAATGAAGCGTATCGTCATATGTTGCGATGGAACATGGAACCGCCTTTCGGCGCCACAGCTGACAAATGTGGTCAAGTTCTCGGAACTGGTCGCCCCGCGTGATGCGGAAGGCACGCTGCAAATTGTCTACTATGATGAGGGTGTGGGCACCGGCCACGCGACAGCGCGATGGCTCGACACTATCTTGGGGGGCATGTTTGGCATTGGTCTTATGGCTAATGTAATGGAGGCGTATCGCTTCCTAGTTTTCAACTATGAACTCGGTGATGAGATATACATTCTGGGCTTTTCCCGTGGAGCCTATACGGCCCGTTCGCTTGGCGGTATGATCCGCAACTGCGGCATTATCAGACGCCAGAGTGCCCACAAGATCGCCGATGCGGAGAAGCTCTATCGCAGCCGTGATCCCGATGCCCATCCTGATCGGTGGCAAAGTCTAGAATTCCGAGAAAAGTATGCACCACAAATGTATCTTAATGACGAGGAATTCGTTTGGCGCAAGAAGCGCAGCCCGCAGATCACGCGCGAAACCTGCCAAAAATTGAAGATACGTTTCATTGGCGTTTGGGATACGGTCGGGGCGCTTGGCGTTCCCAATCATTTGTGGATCGCGAAATGGTTCAATGGGGATAAACAGTTTCACGACCCGCGTCTCAGTAGCACTGTTGAGCGGGCAGCCCACGCCGTCGCAATCGACGAACGGCGCAAAACTTTTCCGCCTCGCCTGTGGTCAAATATCGATGACCTCAACGGCACCGAAGGGGAAAGTTTCTATCAGCAAGTCTGGTTTCCGGGTGATCATGGCAGCGTAGGGGGGGGAGGAGAACGAACCGGTCTTTCCGACAATGCGCTTGCCTGGATGGCGGACCAATCGAAACGCGCCGGCTTGGCTTTCCTCGAAGCACCGTTGTCGGCTATCCGGTCCGGGGCCGACTATCGTACGGCGCTCAAGAATACTGACAGGGTGGGCTTTTTCGGCCGCATCTTTCAAATTCTGCCAAAGGCGGATCGCACAGGGCCAGACCGGATCGTCTGGCTTTCCAATTTTGCAAAGCAGCGTGTATTGGAAAGCCCAGAAAACCTGCCCGAGAAACGAGACTACAGACCCGGCGCGCTCAGACCATTAATCGAATTCATCATGCGCGAGAACAGTGATGTATGATGCAGCGAGCTATATCGAGCGGAGCAGGAACGTCCTGCGGATCGGTGATCGGAAGACCATACGTGGGCTTCAAGGATACGAAAGCTTTTGATTCTCCTGAGGGGATCGACAGGCGCAGGGATAGCGAAGTATCATTGCGAATGATTGGTCGACGATATGTTTTTTCTGTTCTGGAATGAGTTCGATATACTGCAAGAGAAATACCTTGAAAGTGAATGGGGAGCACGCAGCATCTCAATTCTGCGGTAACGCACTCAGTTCATAATAGGAATTGACGCGACTGGACTCGAAGGGCAGGCAGGCCCCGGACAATCCCATGCTTGCAACCAGACAGAGCTATCTGCATTACCATATACCGAGCCTACATTGCCTCCGTTCGAGCTAACGCATGAAGCCAAGACCAAACAAAGCAATGTTAGGAATACGTGCCGCATAGTCTCCCTCTCCTTTTTGCGCCTGGTGAAGCCCTGCTCACGTTGGAAAAAACAACCTCACAGAGAGGGACAGGCAAAATCGCCGATTAGTGCCACCAGAAGTGTAAAGCAAGTCGATGCATAAAACTGGTTGCGGACAATCAACAGGCAGTCTCACCACTCCCTCGCAGCCTTTCCAATCTCTAGCCTAGGTCCTCTTAAATGCCGACAAAGAGCAACAAACACGGTCAAACTTCGTGTCAACTTCGTCTCCTTAGCTCCGTTGTCAGGACATGTATCATCCTCCCGAATTCGAGATCGAGAGCATCGTTGTCAGGAAGCTCGTCTAGGCGTTTATGGGATATACCATCATCCCACCTGCGGAATTTTCTTATATAGTCGGACGCATGATCGGAAACGTAGATCTCGGCTATGCAGAGCGCATCCGAAAGATCCATGCGGCATTTATTTCTATCCTCTATGAATCCTTTTTTCCTGTCCAAGGGGTCGCCTTCCAAGGGTTCGCCACTTTCCAGTTCGAATTTTGAAATAATAATCAAGCGCTTCCAGCTTACAATGTAACGGTTCGCACAACGGCTTACTTCTTCCAGTATTTCTAGACGGCGCAGCTCCCTTGCTCTGTTCCGCGAGAAATTCTCCTGCCATCGCGGGAAAAGCACCGAGGCGAACAAACCGCCAACGACTATGGCGATGAGTGGAGGAATCCACTCCTTCAAAATAATATACGAAACAGAGTGTTCTGTCAGATTATCAAACACAATTTGATCAGAAATCTCCTGAAAAACTCACAGAATTGAATATACATAAATAAAAATAGAGATACAACTCATTGATTTTTGAAATTTTGGCTGGTCTCGACGGATCTGAACGGGCTAGAAACTGTGTTTAGACCTTTTCTGAGCTTCAGCTTTCTTTCCAGGAAAAAAACAACGTATCCGCGATGGGTTCCAACGTTTCTCGCACGGCCTTGACACGTTGCTCGATCTCGCCCAGTTCCGCCATGATATCGATGAGGCAATCGATCATGATTTCGTGCTCTCTGTCTCTCATAACGTCAACTCCAACCTTCTGAAGCTGCGCCGCATGGTTTGGACGGAGACATTAGCGTGGCGGGCAACGTCTGCCAGCGTAACGCCGTCATCATTGATGGCGCGGTGGGCGACGCGAATGTCGCTGTCGGCAAGGATCGGCTTTCGCCCCAGATGCACACCGCGCTTCTTGGCGGCGGCCATTTTCTCACGGGTGCGGCGGGAAATGATGGCACGCTCGTATTCGGCATTGTTCACGCTGTCGATAAACCACTTGCGGCCCTCCGGCGTGCGCGTGTCGATGCGCTGATAGATGGATTCGAAGGCGATGCCTTCCCGGTGCAGTGCATCGAGAAACTGAATGCCTTCCAGCGTCGAGCGGAAGGCCCGATCAATTGATGGGACTACGAATGTATCGCCGGGCTTCAGATCGGCGCGAGCGCGTTGAAGGCCGGGACGATGGGCGGCAACGGCGGAGATGGCTTCGTCCATGAAGACAGGATCACAGCCTGCCGCTTCGAGCATATCCTGATACTGGAACAGTGTTTGTTTATCGGTGGAAACGCGGGCATAGCCAATCCGCCGCCCGCCTGAAACGTCATTGGAATTCAAAATCATAAGGGAGCCTCCCGTCTGCCATAAGGGATCGGTTGTGATCCTGCGGCATTGGCCAGCTCCCTGATTTTCCGTGTTCTTAAAATAGCCCGGAAACGCGCTGTTCTCAAGTTATACATATTATTTACCTCCTCAAAATATCGTATAGTTCAGAAACGATCCCTTATGATCGCCATAAAGGGTGCCGTATTGACAGTAATATTTAGTGTTTCTTCCGTTTTATCCACACCGGCATTGGCAGGTCAGAACGTGCGCACCAAAGAATTTCTGTCCTTTGGTGACGAGGCAAAGGCGCAATTCATCGGCTCGACGATCTGGACTGCGAGTGTCATCGCAACCCAGATCGAGCAAAGCATGGCTGATTGTATTGCCGACTGGTACACCGACGATCCCGCAACCGTGAAACAGCGCAATGCGGAAATCCTGAACATCATGGCCGATTATCCCGACAGCTATCCCACAGGGATCGTCGTCGCGGTCATTCAGAAACAGTGCGGTAAGTTCGGCGGTTGATCAGAGCGATGGAACGAGATTGGCGGTTTTCACAACCGCCAGTTCGTGATCCGCCTGTATCCCGGGGCTGTTATCGGAAACCAGTGAATCCAGCCTCCTGTCCATCGTCTCGATGTCATCGGTGATGGACTTCATCTCAGCGCGGAGATTGTCGATTTCGTCTTTCTTGAGCGGATGATCACGGTCGTCCAGATCATTCCCGATCTCGCCAAGTCGCAGGCTCATGGCGCGACCTTCATGGGATAGAGCTTCCAGCCGTTCGAGACGTTGCTTTTGATCCTGATAGGTCTCAAGGCTTGGCCGTCCGGTCCAGTCGAACCCTTCGGCAATGGCGTCGTCAACGCGGTCTCCATCTGCTGACCACGCTTCGCCATGGCGGTTCATAAAGGCCTTTTCACCATTGGGGAGCGTGATCGCTTTATCAAGGGTACCGTCAATTTCGCGCTGCATATGGATGATGGCATCATCGATGCGGGCCTGGAAGGCTTGTGCCCGGTTCTGCGCCTCGCGGTTTTCCTTCACGGCGGCGTTGTAGACAAAGGCATAGGCTGGATCGAGCAAGGCCAGTTCAAGTGCTGAAAGACGTTTTCCGTTTTTGCCGTCAGACGCCTCGCCGCGCGCCAGGGCCCTTGCTTTAGGGCTTAGGAACCGCGCAATCCTGCCGACATCATCGCCATTGCGCTCATTGTTGAGATCGTTCAGATCGGCAAGGCGGCGCTTTTCCGCTGCCGCATCTTCAATCTCCCGAAACCCGCTATCTGCCTCGTCCATCTCCCCTCATTGCTTTGGTTTTATTGACATTCCAATTGTACCAGAAGTTGATTTCGTGAGTCAAAATACTTATGATTTTAATAATATTATATCTTTGATATATTTATTCATTGTAAAAAAAATATTATATTGATTACATTGCGATTGCAAAAGTAAAAATGAAGAAAGATGGATAAAAAATTTAAAAAAATAGAAAGTGAATATTGTACCTTTTTAAAAATACAGAAAACTACCTTGAAATCAGGATTAATGGCGGTATTCCGTAACAATACGGCCCTACAAGAATCCAAAGGGTATATAGATTTAAAAGGAAAATTTCACGACCTGACCGCGACGGACTGGATTGGAGTGGAGAAGCTGGAGAAACGTAGAGATATGCTCATTTCTCAAAAAATAAATCCTGTCGAGACAGACAAAGCAATTGCTGAGTATCATAGTAATGACGATGGTTATTACCATTACATCTAGCTTTCCGGGACGCGCAAGGCTAGATATTTTCTGATTTGTGGATCGATGGCTTCCAAAGAAACCAATCCAAAAGATGGTGATAAGCCACATCGCCATTTCTTGAGGTCGTATCTATCCAGTTTTGCGAGTGATTTCGCTCTATAAATGACAATACCACTAGAAAATATTCCAGACGCGGCATGTGGCGAAAATCCATTATATGATCCCGCTAACGCATCAACTGAATTAAATGAACTTCTTTGCTTAACATTTAGATAACTTACTTGAATGTGTTTTGTATTGTCATCTTTTGTTATAATTGTATATTTTCCGTTTCTGTGAAGAGCGTACCCTTGGAAGTATTGTCGAACCCAACTTGCGCCCCAGAATCTATAGTGCATTATCTCTTCATAGTGCATAACACCAAGGGCACCAATTCTAATCTTTGCGCAAGACACGATTGCTTTCCCAGGAGCCCGGAGAGATGGGCGAAGAACAGCAAAAGTACCGACAAGAGATTCGTCATTTCCGACATCTGAAACTGTGACATCTAGAAAAGATGACAACGAAAAGAAAAGCGGATCGTTAACACCCTCTATCGACCGAATTCCTGCGTCGATATGAATAAAACCGTTACTCTCTAAGTAGTTATAAAGCGATAAAAAAATAAGATCATTAAATTTGTTCATATACTTTTGAGATAAGTCAATATAATTAATAGATATTCTATTAGCTAAATCGATAGTATCTTCTATATTGTAATTACCTGATATTTCGTCAATTTCACTAAAATAATTATAGAATATAGATCTAGATATTTTTCCTTTTGCATCTCCAGTATTTTTAAATTTATTATGCTTGTCAACAATATCATTGCAATAGTTGACAAGGCCGGAAACAAAACCACTTCTTCCTTTGTATAAATTTGCGCAAAGCAATAAATATAGCAAATTTTTCTTATTGTAGTTCAGAGCCATTTTTCCAAAGCGGTCTAATTGGATTCCGTCGGTGTTTCTTAGGCAAAATCTGGACTGAAGTCCCCGATTTTGGATGCGTTTTGTCAAGCGGTGACAATAGGCTTCGCTATTCTAATCTTGTGATGAAGAAAACAGGTCCTGTGAAATCTGATCAAAGGTTTCACCTTCGGCACGAGATAGAGGATAGTATCATGAACAGGACGGCAAACAACAGGCCCGACACAGCCCAGAGCCTTTCGAACAAGGTGATATCGAACGGTATCGCGGCTTATCTCACCGCAGGCGTTGCGCCGGGGATCATCGATCTGACCGGCCCCTGGGCGGTTCGGTATTTTACCGGAATTTACGGACAGGATGTGGAGGGCCTTGTCTGGGTCTGCCATTCGATCCTGACGGCGGGCCTCGTCTTTCTGGGGCTCTCCCGTTCGATCTCGATCATGCTCTCCCTGATCGGCATTTCGTTCGCCCGCTACGGCTGGCGCTTCATGGCGGTGTAGGCGGGAGGCGTCCAATGACAGGCGAACAATTCACCGCATGGCTCTGGGGTAGCGGCATGGCGTTTATCGCAAGCGGCATTGCCTTCTCCCTCGACCATCCCGAATCCGGCGGAGCGGCAGGCACCGCCATCGTCCTCGGCGTGATCCTCTGCGCCCGGGCCTATCTCAGCAAATCCTGAACCGAAACTCGAGAGGAGTTCGACATGACGCATGCAAGCAAGAATGTCCCGTTCCGCAAGCAGGTCAAGGACATGCTCAACGGGATCGGCGGCATCGCCACCGCTATCTGCGGGATTTCGATCCTGATCGCGTTTTTCTTTCAATCCGTACCGAGCGGCATTCTCGGCGGCTTCATCTTCTACAGCGGCGTAATCGCGATCATCTGCCTCTCGTGGGCCGCCAGGATCAAGCCTCGGATTATCACGACCAGCGGCGGTTTCGTTAATCGCCGCTCCGAATGGTAGCCGCTTTGCCCTTTGCAGGAGGCCGTCATGGCCTCCTGCCACCTTCCAAGCGCAGGGAGCCATTCCGATGATCGACTATCAGGCCTTTCCGCATGGCACGGCATCCTTTGCCGATCCGCATATGATTGCCCGCGCCGGTCTCTACCGGGCAAAGAACGGGCTCTATCTCGGCCATGACGAAACAGGCAGGGCGCTTTATTCCGACCAACAGGCAGCCGTGCTTCTGGTCGGCGGAGCACGTTCGGGCAAGGGCGATCATATCATCCCCTGGCTGGTCGATGGCCATTACGGCGATCACATCATTTCCATGGACTGGAAGAGCCAGAACGGCGCAATTGCACAGTTGCAGGTGTTGCAGGGGCGCCGGGTGATAAACTGGAATCCGCGCGGCAATGGCGGCGTGCCTTCCCACCGGATCAACCCGACCTCCTATCTGCGGGGCAATTCCCCCACGCTCATTCCCGATGCCAAGCTGTTTGCCGCAAGCTTCCTGACGCTCACCGGCGGCGCCAATGCCAAATTCTTCGAGGAAACCGGCCAGCGCTGGATCGAAGCGGTTGCCGTCACCCTTGGCCGTCTTGCAGGCGTGGTGACGCTGCCGGTACTTGCCGATCTGATGAACCAGATCGGCCTGCTGTCCGATGACTGGCTTTCCTTCGAACGCCATATGGCCGCCATGCCGGAAGTCTCGATCCGCAGCGTGGTCGAAGAGCTCAAACAGGCACGTGAATCCGACAATCCCAATGCAGGCGGCGTTTCCGGTGTGAAGGCCGAAACCAAGCGAGCCTTTTCCGGCCTTTCCGATCCGCAATTGCGCGATGCCGTCTCGGCCCCGTTCGACTTCGATTTTGAAGAGCTGACCAAACCGGGCTGTAATCCGTATCTGGTCAATATCATGGAAGCCCAGGAATATGCCGAAACCTCCGGCCCGGTGATCAGGTCCGTCTATTCCGGCGCACTGGTCGCCAAACGGCGGGCAATCGGCGCGCGGCGTCAGCTCTGGCTCTGCGACGAGATCGGCAATATCGGTGCATGGCCGATGGCCATCGGGCTCGCCACCTTCGGCGCGGGCTATGGCATCAGGCCGGTCTTCGTCGTTCAATCAGCCGCCCAGCTTGCCGGTCTCGGCAAGAATGCGGAAAAGATCATTCCCAATTCCTGCGGCACGCAGATCTTCAAGGGCATTCGCGATATCCGCGAGGCGAAGGCGGTTTCCGAGGCTCTGGGCACCCAGACGATCACGCTTGAAGATTTCCAGACCAATGAGCGCGCAAAGCTCGAAAACGAACAGGCGCTGCTGGAAGTCGTCTCCGGCAGGCTCGATCCGATGGAAGCCGGTTTTGCCATGGCCCAGCGGGATGCGAGCCTCGCACATCGGATCAAAACCCCGCGTCCGCTCGCAACAGGCGACGAGATCGTCAACCGCCCGAACGGCAGAGCCTTCGTATTCATGCCGGGCGTGTTGGAACGGCCTGCCGATCTCACGATCGAGAACTACTGGAAGCGCCGCGATCTGGCGGGCCGCTATCTCGGCGATCCCTATCACTCGCCGGACGGCAAGGTCGAGGTTGGCACCGCCTTCGGCCAGCGCTTCAAACCCGTAATTACCGAGCCCGTCCCCGATCCGTTCGCCGACTGGCCGCAATACCGCGCCAGCGGCACATGGTCTTACCTCAAGGGCTATCGCCCGCTTTGAACAGGCACCAAACCGGAAAGGAGAATGCGACATGACCGAAGATAACACCAGAAAACCTGTAAGAACGCTCCGCGATGGCCAGGTCAAGGCCGCCATCTGGGAGAATGACGGCGAGAAAGGGTCGTTCGATTCCGTGACCTTTGCCCGCAGTTACCGCGATCAGGACGGCAACTATGCCGACACCAACCGGTTCTCCGGCACGGATTTGCTCAAACTCTCCCGTCTTGCCGAACAGTCCTACGATGCCGTGCAGGAGCGCCAGAACGAGCGCAACCGGCAAAACTATGCCGAACGCCAGCGTCAGGACGCAGACAGGAGCAAGCGCAGGCCGGATCGGGAGTATGACCGATGAGCAGCATCAAGCCCAACAACTTTCCGCGTGCGGGTGAGCATAACACCGTCACCCGCGCGCATCTGGAAACGCTGGAAGCGCACCGCGCGAAACCGCAGGCGCAGTTGGCCTACACCATCGGCGGCATACAGGAGACGCAGGCGCATTCGGTCATCGAGACCGAGCGCAATCATGCGATCCGCACCGGCCATGCACGGCTGAATGCCGTTTCCGAACAGATGCGCTCCGACCTCACCTTCGCCTCGCAGGAGGGTCGCGCGAAGGCCGATTTCAATGCCCGCTCGTCCGCTGAGCAAAGCTATGCCGATGCACAGCGCAAAGCCGCCGAACGGGCCAGAACCAGATCACGCGAGCCGGAACGATAGACGCAGGCGCATACGCCCGCATGTTTGGAATAAAATTCCAAACCCGGCGCAAAGCCGCAGCCGAAGCGGAAAAGGACATAGATTATAGATAGAAGTGCATAAATTATTTCTATTTATAATTGCACAATTCCGCGCCGCAGCAATAGGATTGCGCCTTTCGTTCACCCGTCAATGAAAGGAACAGACAATGCAGCAGCAAAACAAAGAACGACAAGAACAACAAAGCCAAACCCGCCAACCGGTCCACAAAGCGCCGGTCGCCAGTTTCCGCGATGGCGCGGTTTCCGCAAAAGTCTGGCGCAATGATGCCGGGGACGGCAAGGCGTTTTACGCCGTGACCTTCCAGCGGGTCTATACCGATCCCACCACAGGAGCAGTGGCGGAGGCCCGCAGCTTTCAGGGCACCGAGCTCTTGAAACTCCAGCGCCTTGCCAGTGAGGCCTATCGCGCCATCGGCAGGTTCAGGGCCCAGGACCGCGAACAGCAGGCAAAGGCCGAAGCTTCAACCAGCCCAACGCTGGGATTTTGATGCGGATAAATTGCAGAAATTTCTTTGATCCGGAATCGTGAACCTCTAAAATGTTCGTATTCCGTTCCGGGTCAATCGCGAAACCGCCCAAGGGGCGCGTTTCAGACAGTCAAATTGAGGACCGGACTATGACCCACACGGAAAAACTAACGGGCACCGCCCGACAAACGGCACCACCAGGCCTCCAGTTGGATGTCGCCTTATACCAGCAGTTTCTGGATGAGGTGGATATCTCGGAAGCGGAAAAGCAGGCTTTTATCGAAACGCTGTGGAACATCGTTTTGATATTCGTCGATATAGGTTTCGGGATCGAGGCCACGCAACAGGCCATGAACGCCATCACGGAGGCCGCGCTAGCGCCCGACGAAGGCAACAAGGTCAAAGGCGCTCGAACCGATATTCGAGGTAGCAAGGATCAAACAGAAATAGAGGAGTAAGCCGGAAGGAGGCAAATCATGCGTTTCGATCATCAACCCCACCACAATTGCAACAAGGCGGTCATTTACTGTCGCGTGTCATCCAAGGCACAGGTTCGCCGCGGCGACGGTCTCGGCTCACAGGAGACGCGATGCAGGCAGTATGCCGAGTATCGCGGCTATGATGTCGTTGGTGTCTTTACCGACGACCTGACCGGTCAACGGCGTGACCGACCGGGTGTTAACGCGCTGATCTCCTTCTTGCAGGGTAATAGTGGCGATCCGCATGTCGTGATCATTGATGAGGTGTCGCGCTTCGCCCGCCGTGTTCCGATCCATTTTGAATTGCGCGAGACAATCAAACAGGCAGGCGGGATTCTGGAATCTCCCTCCATGGAGTTCAAGGACGATGCCGACAGCGAATTCAACGAATATATTCAGGCCTCGGCCGCACAATATCAGGCACGCAAGAACCGGGAACAGACGCTGAATCGGATGAAAGCCCGCTGCTATAACGGCTATTGGGTATTCCAGCCACCGATAGGCTTCAAATACGGACGAGCGGACGGACACGGCAAAATCCTTGTCCGTAACGAGCCTATCGCCTCGCTGGTGCAGGAAGCTCTCGAAGGTTATGCCTCGGGTCGCTTCGACACGCAAGCGGAAGTCAAACGCTTCCTTGAAACGCAGCCCGCCTTTCCAAAAGACCTGCCGAAGGGCCAAATCCGCAATCAGCGTATCCGGGATATGCTGGACCGCGTTGTCTATGCTGGCTATGTCGAGGCTCCGAAATGGGACATTTCCTTGCGTGAGGGCAAGCATGAAGGTCTCATCACGCTTGAGACCTTCGACAAAATCCAGACCCGTCTCAAGGGTGGCGCCCGTGCTCCGGCGCGCAAGGATATCAATCAGGATTTCCCCCTGCGCGGCTTTGTCACTTGCGGCGATTGCGGCAAGCCATTGACGGCCTGTTGGTCGAAGAGCAGCACGGGCAAGCGTCACCCCTACTACTTCTGCCACAACCGTGCATGCGAGAGCCATCGCAAGTCGATCCCGCGCGACCGGATCGAAGACGCCTTCGCAGAGCTTCTGCATGGGATGCAGCCAACCAGAGGGCTCTACGACCTCACGCGAGCTATGTTCAAGAAAGCGTGGTCTGCTCGTCTGTCTCAGGCCGAGGCGGCGAAGATTATCGCACAGAAACAGGAAACCGAAATCGAGAAGCAGATCGAACTTCTGGTGGATCGGATTGTCGAATCCGACAGCACCACGGCGATTAGTGCTTATGAGAAACGTATTGCCAAGCTTGAGAAGGAAAAGCTGATTCTGGCAGAAAAACGCACGAACGGCATGGTTCCCAAACACAGCTTTGAGGAAATGTTCGAACGCGCCATGCTGTTTCTGTCAAACCCTTGCAAACTCTGGACTTCCGAGCGTTTGGAGGACAAGCGGGCGGTTCTGAAACTTACCTTTGCATCGCGTTTGCCCTACAGCCGTGAAAACGGGTTTCGAACGCCACAAACGTCTGTTCCGTTTAGGTTTTTGGAGAATTTTGCGTCAAAATGTGAAATGGCGCGCTCGGGAAGATTCGAACTCCCGACCCCCAGATTCGTAGTCTGGTGCTCTATCCAGCTGAGCTACGAGCGCTTGGCCTTGCGAAGCGCCGCTGTTGTCTGCGGCGTGCGAGAGGGCTTCTACGGCCTTCAGATTTGGAATGCAAGCGCATTTCGAAAAAAACCTGTCATTTTTCTGATATAGACCGTCAAATCGCTGCGCAAGGTGGCGCGACAGAGACTGACAACCACAGCCGGACAGGAAAAAAACTTCATTTTCATATAGATGGAATACCATCTTCATCTGGCCGCGCATTGGCGGAACACGCGCGGACCAGGCCCCGGCGGCTCAGGCACCGGTTTCGCTGCGCCAGTTTTCAAGCGCGACCGGGCGGTCCGGGATCTCGATGCGGAACAGCGTGCCCTGCCCTGCCTTTTCCACAAGCGCGATCGTGCCGCCGTGGGCGAGCACCAGTTCGCGGGCGATTGCAAGGCCGAGCCCGGTGCCGCCGCTGCGCACGCCGCCCCTGAAGGCGGCGAACAGGTTCTCGCGCGCCTTCTGCGGCATGCCCGGCCCGGTATCGTCGACCGAGAGCGAGACGACGCTGCCGTGACGCTGGGCCGAGACGATCAGGCAATTGAGCGAATCGCGCCTCTCGCCGGCCTGTTGTGACAGCGCCTGGACGCTGTTGCGGCAGAGGTTGAAGACCACCCGGAACAACTGCTCGGGATCGGCATCGACCTTGAGATCCTCCGGCACGCGGTTGATCCAGTCGATCGGCTGGTCGGCCGAAAGGTCCAGATAGTCATGAACATCGTTGATCAGTTCGAAGAGACAGACCATTTCACGTTTGGGCTCGGCCTCCGAGACCTGGCCATAGCTCAGCACCGAGCGCGAATAGGCCGCCGCGCGGTCGATGGCGCGCAGAAGCTTCGGCGCAACGCGGCGGACCACCGGATCGTCCGTTCCCGCAATGCGGTCGGACATGAGCTGGGCCGAGGCCAGGATGTTGCGCATGTCATGATTGATCTTGGAGACGGCAAGGCCGAGTTCGGCCAGTCGCTTCTGCTGGCGCAATGTCTTCTGCAACTGCGTCTGCATGGAGGCAAGGTGACGGCCGGCAATGCCGAGTTCATCCGTCCGCTCGGCCGGCCGGAACACGCTTTCCGGCAGGTCGGGATGGTCGGAAAAGGCCTGCATGTTGGCGATCTGGCGTCTGAGCGGCCGCACCAGTATGGAATTCAGCCGGAAGAAGATCAGCATTGCCGTGAAGGTCGACAGCAGAATGCTCAGAAGGAAGATGTTGCGGGCATAGACCAGAAGGGCGTGGCGCAACTCGTCGTCGGAAATCACCAGTTCGATGATCGCGTCACTGTCGCCGATATGGCCGAACACGCGGATAGCCCGGTCACCGCCGAACAGGAGCTCATCGAAGGCATCGACAACGGCCTCGACCGGACCGACTTGGGTCAGGTCATAGGTCTTGGCGATTTCCGGCGGCATGTCGGTGATGGCGAGAAGCTGCGACGCCCCGTCCTTGCGCAGAACGATCGCCTTGGTGCCGGTCGCCATCAGCGTGTCGTCCTGCAGGGCGCGCGGCAGGACCTGCGGCTGCAACCCGTCAATCACGGTCGCGGCGGCGGCAGCCGTGCTCAGCCGGTCGTCGAGCCACCGCAATCGCATGCTGGCAAGCGAGGGCACGAAGAACACCACCTCGGCGAACATGATGATCGCGACGGTGAGCGCAAGGATACGGCCGGAAAGCCCCGACAGAAAACCGGGCACGGCCATCTTGCCGTGAGGCGCATCCTCAGTCGTCCCGGGCTTCGCCCACCGCATTGCCTGTCTCCGGTTAGGTCAGTTAAGTGATCATAGACCAATCCCCAACAAGACAAAACCGCCATATTTGAGGCACTTGTGAAGTCACGCGCCCGGCATGATTGACAATTTGCGGCCCTTTCCCTTATAAGCCGCGCAGTTTCCGCGCCCCTTTTCCTGCCCGCAAGGCGGGATAAAGGCCGGTGACATCACCCACACGCTTACGCTGCTTCGGCAGTCCATCAAGAAGGGCCGCACACCGCGGTATTTAAACAAATGTCTACCAAGCGTACCTATCAGCCTTCCAAGCTTGTTCGCAAACGCCGCCATGGCTTCCGCTCGCGCATGGCCACGAAGGGCGGCCGCAAGGTTCTCGCAGCCCGCCGCGCCCGCGGTCGCAAGCGTCTTTCGGCTTAAGGGCTTTTTAGCCCTTATGGCCCGGCCTGATACAAAAACCGAAACGGTTGTCGGGCGGCTCAAGACCCGCCCGCAATTTCTGGCCGTCCAGAAAGGCGAACGGCGGAAAGGCCCGCTGTTTCTGCTGGAAGTACTTGACCGGCGCGATCCCTCCTCAGGGCCCCGCGTCGGTTTTACTGTGACCAAACGGCAGGGAAACGCCGTCGAGCGCAACAGGATGCGCCGCCGGCTGAAAGAGGCTGTGCGTCTCAAAGGCGCATTTGCAATGCAACCCGGTTGCGATTATGTCGTTGTGGGCCGTCGGGAGGTGCTCGACGCTCCTTTCGCGATGCTCGCAGATGAGCTGGAATCACGGATTTCAAAATCGCCTCGAACCGGACGGAGCCGGAAGGCGTCCGCACCAGGAAGATAAGATGGAAAATAACCGCAATTCTATCATTGCGATCGCGCTCACCGTCCTGGTCGTTCTGGCCTGGCAATTCCTGTATATGGGCCCGCGCCTTGAAGAGCAGCGCGCCGCGCAGGAGCAGGCAGCGCAGCAGCAGGCGGCACAGGAACAGACCGTTTCGACGAATAATGCAGCCGGCTCCGCGAGCGGCTCCGGAGCGGCCGGCAGTACGGCTGGCGGCGGCAGCGATGCCGTGTTCTCGCAGGCCGGCGCCCAGCAGGAGACCGCGCCGCGCGTCAAGATCGAGACGCCCGCGCTTTCCGGCTCGATCAATCTGGCAGGCGCGCGCATCGACGACATCAAGCTCAAGGACTACCACGTCACCGTGGACCCGACGAGCCCGATCGTCACGCTGTTCAGCCCCGCCGATACCGAAAACGGTTATTTCGCCGAACTCGGCTTCGTCCAGGGCGAAAATTCAGGTTCGGTTCCTGGACCGCAGACGGTCTGGACGCTGGAAAAGGGCGATACGCTGACGCCGTCAACGCCCGTCGAGCTGTCCTACACCAATGATTCCGGCCTGACCTTCCACCGCACGATCTCCATCGATGACGACTACATGATCACGATGGACGACACGGTGACCAACGCTTCCGACAAGCAGGTGACCGTCAACCCCTACGGCCGCATCACCCGCTTCAACCTGCCCGACGAGCCGTCGGCCTGGGTGTTGCATGAAGGCTTTCTCGGCGTGATGACGCCCGACGGCGGCATTACCGAGGACACCTACAAGAACGTGGCCGACGAGAACGAGACCTACACCGGCTCGAACGGCGGCTGGTTCGGCGTCACCGACAAGTACTGGGGCACGGCCATCATTCCCCAGTCCGACATGAACTACGACGTCCGCTTCTCGCATTTCAACGACGGCCGGGCGCGCTACCAGGCGGACTATTCCGACAACCAGCCGCTGACGATTGCCGCGGGGCAGAGTGCAGACCTGAAGACCATGGTGTTTGCCGGCGCCAAGGTCACCAACATCCTGACCCAGTACCAGAAGCAGTACAATATTCCTCTGTTCGACCGCATGATCGACTGGGGCTGGCTGTGGTTCATCACCAAGCCGCTGTTCCAGCTGATGGACTTCATCTATCACCAGGTCGGCAATTTCGGCGTCGCGATCCTGATCACGACCGTCATCATCAAGCTTCTGTTCTTCCCGCTCGCCTCCAAGCAGTACGCCTCCATGGCCAACATGAAGCGCATGCAGCCGAAGATGACCGAGTTGAAGGAGCAGTATGGCGACGACCGCATGGGCCTGCAGAAGGCCATGATGGAGCTCTACAAGAAGGAGAAGATCAATCCGGTGGCCGGCTGCTGGCCGGTGCTGTTGCAGATCCCGATCTTCTTCGCGCTCTACAAGGTGCTCTACGTCACCATTGAAATGCGGCACGCGCCGTTCTTCGGCTGGATCCAGGACCTTTCCGCGCCCGATCCGACCAGCCTCTTCAACCTGTTCGGCCTTCTGCCCTGGGGCGTTCCGGCCTTCCTGGCGATCGGCGCCTGGCCGCTGATCATGGGCTTCACCATGTGGCTGCAGATGCGCATGAACCCGACGCCGCCGGACAAGACACAGGCGATGATCTTCAACTGGATGCCGGTGGTCTTCACCTACATGCTGGCGCAGTTCCCGGCCGGTCTGGTGATCTACTACGCCTGGAACAACTCGCTCTCGATCCTGCAGCAGTCGATCATCATGAAGCGCCACGGTGTCAAGATCGAACTGTTCGACAATCTGAAGGGCCTGTTCCGCCGCAAGAAGCCGGCTTCGGAGTAGGCCACTTCCGGGGGTTACCAGGCCTCTGCCGCTCGCTCTGCCAGCGATGAAGGACTGAAGGCTCACAGCAACAATCTCTCCCCTTGAGGGAGAGATGTCGCGAAAGCGACAGAGAGGGGTGAACCCTCTTAAAAGACACAGAATATGCGGCTTGCGTTTCACCCCCCTCTGCCCCTGCCGGGGCATCTCCCCCTCAAGGGGGGAGATTGGGGCCGGGAAATCCTGGAACACTGTTGACCGACATTTTGTCCCCCAGCCCTTCATGCTAGAGAAACGGACATGACCCAGCCGATCGACAAAGACGCCGCCCTGTTCGCCCGTCCGTGGATCTTCATCCGCGGCGTGCCGTCGATGAAGTTCCTGCCGCCGGAAGGCCCGCCCGAAGTCGCCTTCGCCGGGCGTTCCAATGTCGGCAAGTCGTCTCTGATCAACGCGCTTCTCGCCCAGAAGGGTCTGGCGCGGACCTCCAATACGCCGGGCCGCACCCAGGAACTCAACTATTTCGTTCCCGACGGCTATTCGGGCGAAGGCGAGGACCTGCCGCCAATGGCGCTCGTCGACATGCCCGGCTATGGCTATGCCCAGGCGCCCAAACAACAGGTTGACCAGTGGACCAAGCTCGTCTTCGACTATCTGCGCGGTCGCGCCACGCTGAAGCGCGTCTATGTGCTGATCGACGCCCGCCACGGCATCAAGAAGAATGACGAGGAAGTGCTCGACCTGCTCGACAAGGCCGCCGTTTCCTATCAGATCGTGCTGACCAAGGCTGACAAGATCAAGCCGCCGGCGGTCGAGAAGCTTCTTGCCGCCACGGCAGAGAAGATCCGCAAGCGCCCCGCCGCCTTCCCCGCCCTGATCGCCACGTCCTCGGAAAAGAATGCCGGCCTCGACGACCTCAGGCAGGCAATCCAGGAGACGGTGGCAGGCTAGCGCATCGGCCCGAAAACCGGAATCGATTTTCGGAAAGCACGATGCGTAGATTCAATAGGTTAGAGCGCCCTTTGTGCGTCCGAATGGACGCGCGGCGCTCCAGCCGCAAAAAAACGAACCGCCTGGGGGGAGGCGGTTCGAGTGAGCGACCCAGGGCGTCGCTTCCTGCCGGGTCTGGTTGTCATGCCCGGTCAGGCTATCTGAGAGACGGCGCTCAGCTTGCGGGCAGAAGCACCGTGTCGATGACGTGAATGACGCCGTTGGACTGCTCGACATCGGCGATCGTCACCTCGGCCGTGCGACCGTTCTCGTCGGTGAGCGTGATCGTTCCGTCCATCTCCTCGGCCTTCAGCGTGCAACCGCCGACCGTCGGCACGTCATGCACGCCGCCATCATCGGCGATCATCTTCTCGATCGCGGACGACATCGCATCGGCTGATACGACGTGGCAGGTCAGAACCTTCGCGAGCGCTTCCTTGTTTTCCGGCATCAGCAGTTCATCGACCGTGCCTTCCGGCAGTTCGGCGAAAGCCGCGTTGGTCGGGGCAAAGACGGTGAAGGGCCCCTCGCCCTGAAGCGTTTCGACCAGGCCGGCCGCCTTGACCGCGGCCACCAGCGTTGTGTGATCATTGGAGTTCATGGCATTTTCGACAATGTTCTTGTCGGGATACATCGCGGCCCCGCCGACCATCGGATTGGCGGCAAGCGCCGCAACGGCGGAACCGCCGATCAGTGTGGCGGCAATGGCGGTGCGCTTGAAGGTCTTCAGCATGATAGTCTCCTCTTGATGTTTCGCTTCACCCGGCACCCTCCTGGCGCCGGGGATGAAACAACAGACGAAGCCATTGCCCAAAGAGTTTCAGATTGCTTCGATTTTCTTCGCAAGCAATTGATTTCGCGAATTTTAAAGTGACTGAAGCTCACCGACGGCAATCACCGGTCCGGTCGGCCCGCCGGTCTGCGAACCGCCATAGGGCTCGATGCTGACGGCGAAGAAGGTCCCCGCCCCGATCCGGTCACTGATATCGCTCGGAACCGTAAGCTCCCCTTCCCCGGTCTGGGGCAGGACGCCGAGCGAGACCGGAGGATCTTCCCCTTCGATCAGCCAGAGCTCCAGAGACTTCTCATCCGGCGCGCCGGCCGCCACGGGGGTGAGCGATACGCGCCCGGTACGTGCATTGTAGCGGGCCACTAGATTGACGGCATTGTCCGGACCGCTGAGTTCAGCAAGCAATGTCGTCTGAGGCGTCGTCAGGCGTTCATTGTAGACAGTGAATGCCACCGCAGCGATGACGGCAGCGGCAGCAACGCCGCGCCAGAGGCCCGCAGAGCCCCAGAGGCGCGCGGCAAGCGAAGGTCTGCTATCCTGTTCCTGCGCAAAGAGCCGCTGTTCGATGGCCGAAAAGACCTCCGCCGACGGCGTCTCGGTTCCGTAGGCCTGATCGAGCGGCTCGAGCTTGTTTTGCCAGTCGCGCACCAGCGCCGCAAAGGCGGGATCGCGCGCGATCCGCGCCTCCGCCGCGCGCCGCTCGGCATCCGAAAGCGCGCCGATCACATACTCGCCGGCGAGCATCTCGTCTTCGGGTTCGCCGCCTTGCTGTTGCGTCGGCCTTTTCATGCTTCCAGACACTCTTTCAGTTTCAGCAGGCTGCGCCGCAGCCATGTCCGCATCGTATTGAGCGGCACGCCGTAGCGTTCCGCAAGTTCATTATAGCTCAGACCGCTCACATAGGCTTCCTTCACGGCAGACGCCCATTCGGGCTTCAGCCGCTCCATGCAGGTGTCGATCCTGCGGCCTTCGCCGACAAGATGCGCGCGCTCTTCCGGGCTCTCCTTCCCATCGGCCAGGTCGTGCACGGCATCGATATCGCGCGCGGCGGGCTTTTTCTGCCGCAGGCGGTCGATCGCGTGGTTGCGGGCAACCGTCGCCAGCCAGCCGGACGGCGACCGGCCGTCGGACGCAAATGTACCGGCCCGCTGCCAGATCCGCACGAAAATGTCCTGGAGGGCGTCTTCGGCTTCACCGCGATCGCCCAGAATACGCAGACAGATCGCAAAAAGTTTCGGACTCGCTTTCTGATAAAGCAGGTTGAAGGACTGCCGGTCCTTCAGGGATACGCGTGCGATCAATGCACCAAGATCGTCATCCGCCATATATGCCTTGATCCCCTTCCCGTTGTACCAACCGTTATAGGGCGCGAACCTCTTCCGACAAGGCAGCGGCCGCAATAGTTCGGCCGAACAATATTCACTAAGCCGCGCGGATGCGCTAAAAGGCCGCGAGGATCAAAGCACCGGGGTAATCCATGTCATTGTCGGAAAGCGAAGTTCAGGCACGTCTGCTGGTGCAGGCGCTGCCCTATATGCAGAAATACGAGAACAAGACCATAGTCGTGAAATATGGCGGACACGCCATGGGCGATGCTGAACTCGGCCAGGCCTTCGCCAGCGACATCGCGCTTCTGAAACAGTCTGGCGTCAACCCGATCGTGGTGCATGGCGGCGGCCCGCAGATCGGCAACATGCTGAAGCGCATGGGGATCGAATCGAAGTTCGAGGGCGGGCTTCGCGTCACCGACCAGGCCACCGTCGAGATCGTCGAGATGGTGCTTGCCGGTTCGATCAACAAGGAAATCGTTGCGCTGATCAACCAGACCGGCGAATGGGCCATCGGCCTTTGCGGCAAGGACGGTAACATGGTCTTCGCCGAAAAGGCGAAGAAGACCGTCATCGACCCCGATTCCAATATCGAGCGCATTCTCGATCTGGGCTTCGTCGGTGAGGTCGACACCGTCGACACCACGCTGCTCGATCTTCTCGCCAAGTCCGAGATGATCCCGGTGATCGCCCCCGTCGCCCCCGGCAATGACGGCCATACCTACAACATCAACGCAGACACCTTCGCCGGCGCGATCGCGGGCGCGCTTCGCGCGACCCGCCTTCTGTTCCTGACGGATGTGCCCGGCGTGCTCGACAAGAGCGGCGAGCTGATCAAGGAGCTTTCGGTCGCCGAGGCACGCAAGCTGATCCTCGACGGCACGATTTCCGGCGGCATGATCCCCAAGGTCGAGACCTGCATCGAGGCGATCGAGGCCGGCGTCGAGGGCGTCGTCATCCTCAACGGCAAGGTCAAGCATTCGGTTCTGCTCGAAATCCTGACCAAGGGCGGCGCCGGCACGCTGATCGTGCCGTAAGCAATTATCCCCGCCCTGTTTCTTTCAGCGCCCCGCTCAGCCCTCTTCAGGCAATGTGCGGGGCGTTTTCCTTTGCGGCGGGCGCGTCCGGCTTGCGGTCGGCCGGCAGAAGCAGGGCAAGGGCGATCACGCCGACATAGGCGACGAGATTGTAGATCAGCGCCAGGGCAAAGGCGCTGACATAGGCGGGATGATTGTCGGCGCCGACCTGCAGAGACATGCCGAGACGGGCAAAGAAGATGCCGCTGATGATGGCGATGCCGAAGGCCCCGCCAAGCTGCTGAACGGCCTGCAGTGCGCCGGACGCCGAGCCCGCCTCCTCATGCGGTACGCCCGACAGCACAAGCTGGAAGATGGAGGCGATGGCGACGCCGAGGCCGAGACCGGAGACGATCAGCGGCGCGAACAGCGCCCAGCGCGACACCTCGTCGCCGACGCCGAGCACGTAGAGCCTGAGCCAGAACATGCCGACGCCGAGGAGCGCTATGCCGAAGATCACGCGCGGTTTCAGATAGGTGTGGCCGATGCGCCCGCTGATCAGCGAGGCGGTGAACACGCCAAGCGAGAACGGCACGGTGGTCATGCCCGACTTCAGCGCCGAGAAGCCGAAGCCGACCTGCAGGAAGATCGCGAGGCAAAGGAAGAAACCCGGCAGCGTCGAGAAGAAGAACAGTGCCATCGAGCCGCCGACCATGAAGTTGCGGTTCTTCATCAGCTGAAAGGAGAGAAGCTGCGGCTTCTTGCGGGCGTTCTGCCGCCGCTCCCACATGACGAAGGCGACGAGCACCGGAAGGGCGGCGACCATCATGGCGAAACACCAGAGCGGCCAGCCGAAGGTGCGGCCCTCGACCAGCGGGAAGATCAGCATGAACATGGCGACCGCGATCAACAAGATGCCGAGATAGTCGTTGCGGGTATCGGTCCGGCGCGGCGTTGACGGCACGAGCTTTGCCCCGGCGATGATGGCGAACAGGCCGATCGGCAAATTGATCAGGAAGATCGCCCGCCAGCCGAGGCCGAACAGGCTGTGCTCGACCAGAAAGCCGCCGATGATCGGGCCGCTGACGGTCGCGATTCCCGCCATCATGCCGAAGAAGCTGAAGGCGCGGGCGCGCTCGTTTGCCGAAAACATCACCGTCGTCAGCGCCAGCACCTGCGGCGTCATCATCGCCGCGGAAAAGCCCTGGAACAGGCGGGCGAGCACCAGCATCAGCGTCGTGTGCGAAAGGCCGCAAAGGGCGGAGCCGAGCGTGAAGGAGGCCACGCCTGCGATGAACATGGTCTTCTTGCCGACAATGTCGCCGAGCCGCCCGAAGGGCAAAAGCGCCAGCGCGAACATCAGCACATAGCCGGCGACGATCCATTCTATTGCCGAGTTGGAGGCATCCAGCCCCTCCTGGATCGACGGCAGCGCCACATTGACGATGGTGACGTCCAGCATGTTCATGAACACCGCCGACAGCAGCACGGCAAGCGCCGTCCAGCGGCCCGGGTTCTGCTCCGCCGTCGCGCCGGTCGGCGCGGTTTCCGTCTGACTGGAAGCCAATGGGATCTCCGCATCTTGGTTGAGGGCCGTCACCAATTGGGCGAGGACGGCGGAAATGTCAATTCACAGCTTTTCGCCCGGTCAGCCGAGCATCATGCCTTCGGTTTCGGGCTTTTCTCCGGACGGCTTGACGGCGGGCATGAACAGCGCGGCGACAAAGACGATCGCCATGGCAAGGATCATGTAGCCGATGCTGGCGGAAAAGCCGGCGACATAGGCATCCGCCGTTGCCGCCCCCGTCTGCTGGCGCGCCGCGATGATGGAGAAGAACAGGGCGCTGGCAATGGCGATGCCGAGCGCGCTGCCCGCCTGCTGGATGGCCTGCAGCGCGCCGGAGGCAGAGCCCGCATCGCGGCCCGGCACATCGGCAAGGATCGTCTGGAACAGCGGCGACGCCGTCATGCCGAGCGAAAAGCCGCAGATGAACAGAGGCGGGGCGAAATCGAGAATGGCGAGATGCTGGTCGGCCCCGAGGACGACGAAGAACAGCATGACATACCCGGCCGCCATCGTCGCCGATGCCGCAAGGATACGCCCCTTGAGGAAGCGGTCGGAGAGACGGCTGTTGGTGAAGGCTGAGAGGAAGGCGCCGAGCGGAAAGGGGACGGTGGAAAGCCCCGCCTCGAGCGGGGTGAAGCCAAAACCCTGCTGCAGGAAGAGCGCGAAGGTCATGAACAGGCCCGCCGGCGTCGAGTAGAACACCAGCGCGACGAAGCCGCCGAGGCGATAGCCGTGATTGCGCATCAGCGAGACCGGCAGAAGCTGCGACAATCCCTGCCGCTCCCGCCGCCGCTCGAAGAAATAGAAGGCGGCGAAGGCCGGAAAGGCGGCGATGATCATCGCAAAGCACCAGAGCGGCCAGCCGAACCGCCGCGCCTCGACCAGCGGGAAGATCAGCAGCACGAAGGCGGCGGCGACGATCAGCACCCCGATCACATCGAGCGAGGACCGTTCACTCGCCGCAATGTCGGGAATGAGAATGCGGCCGGCAATGACGGCGGCGATGCCGACCGGCACGTTGATGTAGAAGATCGAGCGCCATTCGAGCCCGAAAAGGTCGATGGCGATCAGCCAGCCGCCGATCAGCGGGCCGGAGACGATGGCGATGCCGCTGGCGATCCCGAACAGCGAGAAGGCGCTGGAGCGCTCCTTCGAGGCAAACATGTCCTGCGCCAGCGCCAGAACCTGCGGCGCCATGATCGCCGCGCCCAGCCCCTGGCATAGCCGGGCGACCACCAGCGTCGTGATATTGGGCGCGGCGCCGGAACAGGCCGAGGCCAGGGTGAAGAAGCCCACGCCGAACAGGAACATCCGCTTCTTGCCGATGATGTCGCCAAGCCGCCCGCAAGGCATGAGAGCGAGCGCGAAGACCATCACATAGCCGGCGATGACCCATTCCAGCGACGAACTGTGGGCATTCAGATCTTTGCCGATGACCGGCAGCGCCACATTGACGATGGTGGCATCGAGAAGGTTCATGAAGGCCGCGGCGATCAGCACCGACATCGCCAGCCATCGCCCCGGATAGGCAACATCCCCCACCTCAGCAGCCTTCACCATTCAATATCTCTTCCGGCCCGACAATCCATTTTCTATTCCTTTGCCGCTCGTGGCGATCAAGTCAGTCATAGCTGAAGCAGCCTGAACAGAATTGCCTAGGTCGGCTGCTGTCCAGGCAGCGCTCGGTAGCGGCAAGATAGTGGTCTGCACGTTCAACGAAGCATGCTTTGATGCCGTTTGCCCATTTGAAGCTAAAGTAGGCTGCCGCTACCAGATTTCGATGGCGGCACAGAAGCTTCAATGTATTATTCTGGCATCACTAATCTAGCGTGCCAAGGAGGTTAATGAAATGTCAAAGATAATTCCTGCCACAAGAGCATTTCTAAGAAAAACGTGGAAATCACATGAAAAAGTTGATGCAACCGCATCTGGTCCGAGATTTTCCATTCCATTGAGGATCGGTGACGAACCTCAAGAGACGCGGCGCGGGTTGAATGAAGAAAGCCGCGAGCCATTTTACGAGATGAAAGCGGATAAACTCTTCGGATACTACCACGGATATGCCGGAAGCTATGAGCGGCGCACTGAACTTCTGTATGCAGATTTATTTTCATTTTATTCAGATGAAATTCTACCTATTTCTCGAAGATCTATAAACATAAATTCAGTTCGAATAAGTTTTTCATCCATACCTTATCGTCTCCCTCCAAGTCTAAAATATCATTCTGAAACTTCTATAGATTTTTTTATAAAATTAAAAAAAATAAAATGGGACTTTGAAAATAACGAATGGGAAAATAACACATCTATCCGCCTCGAAGAATTTTCAGAAGATGGCACTTTTTATTGTGAGCCCGTCAGGTATTTTGATCAGGTAGCCACAAACCTAACCGTCGATTGGGCGAGTGGTAAACTTCCGAACAGAGCAACAACAATACGCTCCGAGATAGAACGGCCGCAGAATGGGTTGTTGCCTCCTTTGAGCCAATCGTTGTTGGCAAATAATTTGGGTACCGCTATAATGTTTTACAATCGTGACCTTACTCGCACCCTCGTGAGGTTGCGTTCGGATAACCTTGCATCAATTGCACAAAAAGCACTGCACTGCACTGTGTCAGGCGTCCTTGAAATGCCTCCTGGCTGCAAGGCAGGCGAGCACAAATTTGACTTCTTTTTGTATGGGACAAGGCAGGAAATAAAAATGGAAACAAACCTTGATCCCGATCAGTATCTTCTCTTCCCTATATGTATTGCTCGAGAGTTGCCTAGGGCGGGAAAGCCTCAACTTTTTTTTGTGGCGATCAACCTCATCGACGACGATGAATTTGAGCGTGAATGTAGGAACGCCAAAGAGAAAAATGAGTATCTACCTTCCGAGAAGGTTACGTTAATTGAAGACTTGTCACAGTCTAAATTCTCGCCCCCTGACATGTACACGTATGAGGGTTGGGCAAGCCAAATACTGGCAGAAAACTTCTTGATTGCTAACGAATCTATAATTAGAGAGCGGCTCTCGCACCGCTAAGCCAGAAGCAGCGTCAGCACGCCGAGGACGACGAGCGCGCAGCCGACCGCCTCGGCCCCGGTCATCCTCTCCTTGAAGATGATGACCGAGGTGGCGAAGGAAAACAGCATTTCCACCTGCGCCACCGCCTTGACGATCGCCGCCTGCTGCAGCGTCATGGCGATGAACCAGCCGAAGGAGGCGGTCGCGCCGACGAAACCGACGGCGAGCGCCGGCCGCCAGGCCCTCGCGACCTTCACCAGTTCGGCGCGGTCGAAGGCCAGCATGTAGACAAGCATGGCGACCGTCTGCACGGCGATGACGATGACCAGGGTGAAGGCGGCCTGCATGATCGCATCGGGTTGAGGCAGGCTCGGCGCGAGCGCCAGAGAGGCCGCGCGATAGGAGACCGCCGAAAGCCCGAACAGCGTGCCCGATGCGATGCCGACCAGCGCCGTGCGGGTCAGAAGCCCGCGAACGAGCCCGCCAAAACCCATGTCGTTGCGCGACAGCGAGATCAGCATGACGCCGGCAATCGAGATGAGAATGGCGGCAATCGCGGCGAAGGATATGGTCGCGCCGAAGAAGAGGAAGGCGAGGATGGCCGCCTGCGCCGGCTCGGTGCGCGAATAGGCGGTTCCGACCACGAAATTGCGGAAGGAAAACAGATAGACCAGCAGGAAGGTGGCGCCGATCTGGCTGACGGCGCCGATCAGCGCCCAGAAGGCGAAGTCAACATTGGCCGCCGGCACAGGACGGTCGAGACCGTATGCCAGGAAAGCGAAATAGAGCGCGGCAAAAGGCAGGCCGAAGCCGAAACGGGTGAAGGTGGAGCCGAGCGTCGCCATGCGTCCCTTCAGGTATTTCTGAAGCGTGGAGCGCATGTTCTGCAGAAAGGCGGCGGCGAAGGTTATGCCGATCCAGAGTTCCATGGGGATAAGACCTTGCGAGGCGGGAAACCGAAGGGGTGGAGGTCAGTTCACGCTCGCTCAAAGCCTGCCGCAGGCGGTCTTGCAGAAATTCGCGAAAAACCGGGCCGGCAGGCGCTTTCTGTCCTGCAGGATGATCGCGCCGCAAGGCGAAAAGCTGATCGATCCGGTTTTCATGGCTTCTGCTTAGCACAGTCTCGCCAGACCCGGAAGCAGGCCACCCTGTCCTTGACGGAAATCAGTTCCCTTCCAGCGCCGGCTCTGCCATAAGCAGACCCATGACCAGAACACATCCCGAAGCCGCCGATTTCGAGACGATCCGTGACTGGGTCTTCGATCTCGACAACACGCTCTACCCGCATCATGTCGACCTCTTCGCCCAGGTCGACCGCAACATGACGGCCTATGTGTCGAAACTCCTGTCGCTGCCGGAAGACGAAGCCCGCGTGCTGCAGAAGAACTATTACCGCGACCACGGCACGACGCTTCAGGGGCTGATGATCAATCACGACATCGACCCCAACGACTTTCTCGAAAAGGCGCACGAGATCGACTATTCCGTGCTCGAGCCGAACCCGGTTCTGGGCGCGGCGATCAAGGCGCTGCCGGGACGCAAGTTCATCTTCACCAACGGCTCCGTGCCGCATGCGGAAAAGACCGCCGAGGCGCTCGGCATTCTCCATCATTTCGACGATATCTTCGATATCGTGGCGGCCGGCTTCACGCCGAAGCCCGAGGCCGATGCCTATGCGAAATTCCTCCGTCGCTCCGGCGTGGATACGGACCATGCCGCCATGTTCGAGGACCTGCCGCGCAATCTGCGGGAGCCGAAGACGCTCGGCATGAAGACCGTGCTGATCGTGCCGCCCAACCTCGAATACGGTTTCGCCGAGGCCTTCGAGCGCCTTGGCGACGAGACCGCCCATATCGACTACGTCACCGAGGACCTCGCGGGTTTTGTCGGCTCCGTGCTGGATGTCTTTGGTGAACGGAATATGAATTACCGATAATTCAGCTACCTTGCGGATAATTAAGTCGTCCCGGCGACGGCGCTCGCTTACCTTCGTCTTGTCATCACGGCAAAACGAGGATTTGAGCCATGACCGTCAAGCATCTGACCCTGACCGCACTCGCAACGACACTGGCGTTCGGCGCGACCGCCATGCCGGGAGCGGCGCGCGACATGCGCGGCCCCGCCCCCGTCGAACGCGGCTATATCTTTCTCCTGAAGAATGCCGACGCCGACAAGAACGGAAAGATCACCAAGGAAGAGGTCGCGGCCTTCCAGGACGGTCGCTTCGCGGCGATCGATGTCAATGGCGACGGCGTGATCACGCCCGGCGAACTTGCCGATTACCGCAAGGCGAAGATCGCCGAATTTCGCAAGAACAATCCCCGCCCCGAGGCGCGCGACGAAGAGCGCGCGGCGATGGCCAAGGATCAAGATGACGACAACCGGCAGGGCTTCAAGCCGCACATGGCGATGCGCGACGGCGGATACCACCGGATGGGCCCCGATGGCGAGCGCCGCCGGGGCGAATGGAACGGCCATCATCGCGGCGACATGCAGCGCGTCTTCTTCATCCGCGCCGACAGCGACCGCAGCGGGCAGATCTCGCAGGAGGAGTTTGGCGCCGTGGCCGCGAAGATGTTCTCCCGCATGGACCGCAACGGCGACATGGTGATCACCGTGGACGACCTGCCGGACCGTCCGATGCGCTGGTAGACATCCGGCTCGCTTTCCAGACCGTCTCCATCGGTCGCGCCCGATGCGCTTCATCGGCATGCCCTCGCCTCACGGCGGGGGCATTTGCGTTTCCCGCCCGCGAACCTTCAAAGCCGTCGGCAAAGATTGACGCACTGGCGCGCCTCGCCTAGAGCATTGGGACAGCTAGACGCTTGACGGATTCTTCCGCGCCGATGAGGCGCGTCATTCAAAGGACGACCACATGACCGACCACGCATCGCTTGAAAAAACCATCGAGACCGCATTTGAAAATCGTGCCGAAATCTCCGTTTCGACCACAGGCGAAGTGCGCGAAGCGGTCGAGGATGCGCTCAACCTGCTGGACAGCGGCGAGGCACGCGTTGCCGAGCGCCAGGAACACGGCGCCTGGAAGGTCAATCAGTGGCTGAAGAAGGCTGTGCTCCTCTCCTTCCGCCTCAACGACATGGAAGTGATCAAGGGCGGCCCGGCCAACGCCACCTGGTGGGACAAGGTGCCGTCCAAATTCGAAGGCTGGGGCGACAACCAGTTCCGCGCAGCCGGTTTCCGCGCCGTGCCCAACGCCGTTGTGCGCCGCTCTGCCTATATCGCGCCCGGCGTGGTGCTGATGCCCTCCTTCGTCAATCTCGGCGCCTATGTCGATGAAGGCACCATGGTTGATACCTGGGCCACCGTCGGCTCCTGCGCCCAGATCGGCAAGAATGTCCACCTTTCCGGCGGCGTCGGCATTGGCGGCGTGCTGGAACCGATGCAGGCCGGCCCGACCATCATCGAGGACAATTGCTTCATCGGCGCGCGTTCGGAAGTGGTCGAAGGCTGCATCGTGCGCGAAGGTTCTGTTCTCGGCATGGGCGTCTATATCGGCAAGTCGACCAAGATCGTCGACCGCGCCACGGGCGAGATCACCTATGGCGAAATTCCGCCCTATTCGGTCGTCGTCGCCGGCACGCTGCCCGCCGCCAAGCCCATGGGCAACGGCGCGCCGGGACCGGGCCTCTACTGCGCCGTGATCGTCAAGCGCGTCGATGAGCGCACCCGTTCCAAGACCGGCATCAACGAGCTTCTGCGCGACTGATATCGGCAGAAAAGGACAAAGCGCTGCCGGAAATTGCCCGGCGGCACTCCCACAGCTCTCGCAACGGCCGAAAAAACATCTAGATATTTCCTATGACCGTCACCGATCCCGTTTCCGTGCTGCAAACGCTTGTCCGCTGCCCATCCGTGACGCCGGAGGAAGGTGGGGCGTTGTCCGCTCTGGAGACGATGCTCGCGCCGCTCGGCTTTGCGGTCGAGCGGATGACCGGCCATACGGACGGCACGCCGGATGTCGAGAACCTCTATGCCCGGCTTGGGACAACCGGTCCTCATCTGATGTTCGCCGGCCATACCGACGTGGTGCCGCCCGGAAACGAGGCGTCCTGGCGCCATCCCCCCTTTGCGGCGGAAATCGCCGATGGGCTTCTGTTCGGGCGCGGAACGGTGGACATGAAGGGCGGCATCGCCTGCTTCATCGCGGCGCTTGCCCGGCTTCTGGACAAAGGTTTTACGCTGCCCGGCTCCGTCTCGCTGCTGATTACCGGTGACGAGGAAGGCCCCGGCGTCAACGGCACGGACAAGCTGCTGCAATGGGCGAAGGCGCGCGGCGAACACTGGGATGCGGCGCTCGTCGGCGAGCCGACCAATCCCGATGCGCTCGGCGACATGATCAAGGTCGGTCGCCGGGGATCGTTGACGGGCAGGCTGACGGTGACCGGAACGCAGGGCCATGTCGCCTATCCGCACCTTGCCGACAACCCGCTTCGCGCCATGACGGGAATGCTCGACGCGCTGATGGGCGCGCCGCTGGACCAAGGCACGGACCTGTTTCCGCCGTCCAACCTGGAAGTGACCTCGGTCGATACCGGCAACGCGGCCACCAATGTCATCCCCGAAAGCGTCTCGGCCACCTTCAACATCCGCTTCAACGACCTGTGGAGCGAGGAGACGCTGAAGGACGAGCTTGCAACCCGGCTGGACCGTGCGGCCACCGACGATAGGCTGAGGCCCGGACGCGGACCGGCGCGGTATTCGCTCGAATGGCTCGGGCGCGTCAGCCCTGTGTTTCTCACCCGCAACGAGCGCCTTTCCGGTAGCCTGGCCGCCGCCGTCGAGACGGTCACCGGTAAGCGGCCGGCGCTTTCGACCACCGGCGGCACATCGGATGCGCGCTTCATCAAGGATTACTGCCCGGTGGTCGAGTTCGGCCTGGTCGGCCAGACCATGCACAAGGTCGACGAGCATGTGCCGGTCGCCGATCTGGAAAAGCTGACCGAGATCTACAGCCATTTCATCGAAAGGTGGTTCGCCCTTGCCGACGCCCGGTGAAATCCTGTTCTACATGCGCGGCCTGTGGCTGCTGATCAAGGGCGATCCCGCCCATACGCGCTATCTGGATTTCACCGAACGCGGCCTTGCGCGCTCATTCTGGGCGCTTGCCTATTCCTTCCCCTTCATGGTCGGCAGCGAACTCATCAGCCTTTCGATGCTCGTTTCCCAGACCATTCCTGTCGATGCACGGGCAATCTTCAGAAGCGCGCTCATCCAGGGTCTCGGCTGGATGGGGCCGATCGTCGTTCTCGGTCTCGTCTGCATGGTTTCCGGCATGCCGCGTTCCTTCCTGAAGATCGTGGTGGCGACCAATTGGATGAGCCTGCCGATCAATATATTCGCCGCCTTTGCGATCCTTCTGATTGCGACTGGCCTGCAACCGCTCTCAAGCGTCCTTCTGCTTCTGTTCCAGGCCGTGGTGCTTGCAGCCTTCCTGATCGAGATTCGCATCGTCTACCTGCTGATGAACGAAAAGGCGCTGCCAACGGCGGCGGCCATCATCGCCTCGGCCATCACCGCGCTTTTGATCACCGATATCGGCACGCGCTATATCATGGGGGGCTGAGGCGCTTCCGGCTTGACAGGGTGCCCGCCTCCCGCAATCGTAAGCGCCGTGCATTTCTGGGGGCAAAGGCATGAAAACAAAGACCATCTTATCTTTCGCCATGCTGGCTGCGCTGTCCGCCTGCCAGTCCGGACCGATCGACGTGCTATACAAGGAGGGCAGCACCCGCGGCGAGCGCCAGCAGGCCTATGACCAGTGCTTCATCCAAAGCCTCAGGGAAGTGCCGCAAAACATGGTGACGGAGGTTACCGGCGGCTATAGCGTGCCGGGCATCATCGACTGCAACACCGACGGCAACACCACCGTCTGCGGCGAGGTCGGCGGCTATACGACCCCGGTCTCCAGCTACAGCTACGACACCAATGAGAGGCTTCGAAACCGGATCGTAAACCGTTGCCTCGTCGACAAGGGCTTCTCCACGATCGAACGCCCCATCTGCGAGACCCGCGAAGAGCGCACCGCCTATGCGCTGCTCCCCGCCCAGCCGAACGCCGCCCAGATCGCCTGCGTTTCCGGCCAGAGTTTCGATCCGAACTGAGGCGGGACTTGTCCGGATGGCTGCCCCATGGCTCAATCTCCCCCCTTGAGGGGGAGATTGATGGCCGCAAGCATTTCAAAGTACATTACAGAGCCCGCTGGTTGACCCGCTTTGACAGTTCCGCCGCAGTCTCCACCCGTTCCGAATAACGCTCGGTCAGGTAGTCGCTGCGTCCGCGCAGAAGCAGCGTGAACTTCATCAGCTCTTCCATCACATCGACCACGCGCCGGTAATAGGCGGAGGGTTTCATCCGGCCGGCCTCGTCGAATTCGGTGAAGGCCTTCGGGACCGAGGACTGGTTGGGAATGGTGACCATCCGCATCCACCGGCCGAGAATCCTAAGCTGGTTGACGGTATTAAAACTCTGGGAGCCGCCGCAGACCTGCATCAGCGCCAGCACCCTGCCCTGGGTCGGCCGGACCGCGCCGGATGACAACGGCAACCAGTCAATCTGCGTCTTCATCACCGAGCTCATCGCCCCGTGGCGCTCCGGCGAGCACCAGACCTGCGCCTCCGACCAGATCGACAGGTTCCTCAGTTCCTGCACCTTGGGATGGTCATCCGCTTCACTGCCGACGAGCGGCAGGCCGTGCGGGTCGAAGATGCGGACATCGGCGCCATAGGCTTTCAGGAGCCGTGCCGCCTCTGCCGTCAGAAGCCGCGAATAGGAACGCTGCCGCAACGAGCCGTAGAGCATCAGGATGCGGGGCGCATGCGAAAAATCGTCCTCGGCAAAGAGGCGCGCGCGGTCTATCGGCCGAAACGCCTCCTGATCCAGCACCGGCATGTCATCGTCAGCAGCCAGTTTCATTCGGACCTGCCCTTGCCCGGAATGACGACCTCGCCGTCTTCCTTCGAGAAACCGCCGATATCCGGATTGTCCAGCAGTTCGAGGACGGTCTCCGACGGGCGGCAAAGCTTCGTCCCCTTCGCCGTCACCACGATCGGCCGGTTGATCAGGATCGGGTGCTCCATCATCTTGTCGATGAGCGCCTCATCGGAAAGCCCCGGATCATCGAGGCCGAGTTCGTCATAGGGCGTGCCCTTGCGGCGGAGAAGATCACGCACCGGAATGCCCATGTCGCCGATCAGCGCGACAAGGCGCTCGCGCGTCGGCGGGGACTTCAGATATTCGATGATCTCCGGCTCCTCGCCCGACTGGCGGATCATCGCCAGGACATTGCGCGAAGTGCCGCAATTGGGGTTGTGATAGATGGTCACCGGCATCAGCGCCTCCAATATATCCATAAATCTGGAAATATTGATACATTCATTCCATGCCGGATGCAAGCCGCCTGAGGGTTACGGATAATCGACCTGCATGAAGAAAAGCCCTTCGGGCGGCGCGACGGTTCCGCAGGCCCGCCGGTCGCGCGCTTCTAGCGCTGCCTGGACATCTTCGACGCTCATCTTGCCCTCGCCGACGAGCTTCAGCGTGCCGGCAAAGGAGCGGATCTGATTATGCAGAAAACTCTGCGCCGAGGCGCGGATCTCGATGACATCGCCATCGCGAGTGACATCGAGCCGGTCGAGCGTGCGCACCGGGGACTTCGCCTGGCACTGGACCGAACGGAAGGTGGTGAAATCATGCCGGCCGACGAGACGCTGCGCTGCCTCGTGCATCAGAGCATGGTCAAGCGGGCGCGGCACCCACCAGGCCCGTTTGTAGTCCACAGCCAGATGAGCGCGGCGATTGATGATGCGATAAAGATAGTGACGCTTGACGGCGGAAAAGCGCGCGTCGAAATCATCGCCAACCTCGCTGACCTCGGTCACGGCAATACCGTCGCGCGCCAGGCGAAGGTGCGCGTTGACCGCATTCAGCAGAGTGAATTCGCTCCATGTCCGTTCAAGGTCGAAATGGGTGACCTGGCCGAGCGCATGCACGCCGGAATCCGTGCGCCCCGCTCCGCGGATCGAGACATCCTCGCCGGAAAAGCCCTTGACGGCCTCTTCCAGCGCGCCCTGAACGGAGCGGCCGGTCGCCTGGCGCTGCCAGCCGACATAGGCCGTGCCGTCATATTCGACCGTGCAGCGATAGCGCGGCATCAGGAAAGAACCGTGCCGGGCGGCAGCGCATTGCCGCGCAGAAAATCCTCCGCGTCCAGCACCTTGCCGCCGGCCTTCTGCAGCCTCGTGAGACGCACCGCGCCCTCGCCGCAGGCAATGGTCAGCGGGTCGCCGTCGAGCACGGTTCCTGCCGGCCCCTCGCCCGCGCCGATCCGGCTTTCATGCACCTTCACCCGCTCGGCGCGCTTCTCCGTCGGCATTTCCGTCCAGGCGCCGGGAAAGGGCGCAAGCCCGCGAATGTGATTGTGAACCTCTTTCGCCGGTCTGGAAAAATCCATCCGGGTCTCGGTCTTCTCGATCTTCCTCGCATAGGTCACGCCGTCCTCGGCCTGCGGGACAAGCGGCAGTTCGCCGCCTTCCAGCTTCGCCATGGCTATCGCCATCAGCTTCGCGCCCTTCAGCATCAAGGCATCATGCAGTTCGCCGGCTGTCATGTTCTCGCCGATCGAAACCTTGTCGGTGAGCGCCACCGGCCCGGTATCGAGCCCCTTGTCCATCTTCATCACCATCATGCCGGTCTCCGCGTCGCCGGCCATGATGGCGCGCTGGATGGGCGCGGCCCCGCGCCAGCGCGGCAGAAGCGAGGCGTGGCCGTTATAGGCGCCAAGCCGCGTCCCGCTCAAAATGGCCTCCGGCAGGATCAGCCCGTAGGCGACCACCACGGCGACATCCGCATCAAGCGCACGAAACGCCGCCCGGTCCTCTTCCGCTCTGAAACTGACGGGCGTTCGCACCGCAAGGCCCAGGAGTTCGGCCGCCTGGTGCACCGGCGACTTGACTTCCGACAGCCCACGGCGCCCGGCCGCGCGCGGCGGCTGGGTATAGACGGAGACGATCTCGTGCCCGGCCTCGACGAGCGCCCGCAAGGTCGGCACGGAGAAGTCGGGCGTTCCCATGAAGATGATCTTGAGCGCCATGATCCGTCCTTTCGCATTCATGCGCCGGCAGAGGATTACATCTTCTGCTGGCGCGATGCCTTGGTGAAGCGCTTGATCACGCGGTCGCGCTTCAGCCGCGAGAGATAGTCGATGAACAGTGCACCGTCGAGATGGTCGATCTCGTGCTGCAGGCAGGTGGAAAGCAGCCCATCGGCATCGATCTCCTGCTCCTTGCCGTCGAGATCGGTATAGCGCACCTTCACGCGCGCCGGACGCTCGACCTCGGCGAAGAATTCCGGGATCGACAGGCAGCCTTCCTCATAGACGGAACGTTCGTCGGAGGATGTCAGGATGGTCGGGTTGATGACCACGAGCGGGTTCTTCTTCCGCTCGCTTTCCTCCTCGCCCTCTTCCTCATCCCGGCTGGCGACATCGACCACCAGCATGCGCCGCGGTACGCCGACCTGTATCGCGGCAAGCCCGATGCCGGGCGCCTCATACATGGTTTCCAGCATGTCGCCGGCGAGTTTCTTCAGGTCGTCGTCAATCCGCTCGACCGGTTCGGAGACCTTGCGCAGCAGAGGGTCCGGCAGAATTATCAAAGGCATCGTTGTCATGGGGCTCTGATAGCGCATGTTGGCGAAAGAGGAAACGGTTTCGTTTTGCTGAAAAGCCGACCGATCGGGCTTTCCGGACAAAACGATGAATGTTCCCGTTTTGATCTTTTCTTCAGATGGTTTTATGCTAGCCTCGTTTCAAGAGAGGGCCGCCTGATGGACAGACTGATAAATGCGATCGCGATGGCCGACCCGGTCATTGTCCTGGCCGGGGCGGTGGCTCTGCTGCTTGCCGGGACGATCCTCGTACTGGCGTTCAGATCCGGCTCGAGCCGGCGCTCGGCAGGGCTCGAACGGGAACTGCACAATCTTGTCCGCGCCCAGACGGAGATGCAAGGACGGATGGCGACGATGGCGGAGCTTTTCGGCAGCCGCCAGTCGGAGCTCAATGCCGCGCTCGGCTCGCGCATGGACGGGCTGTCGCAGCGCATCGGTTCCACGCTCCACCAGCAGCACCAGACGACGCATGAGAACCTGCGGCGGCTGCAGGAACGGCTCGCCGTCATCGACGCCGCGCAGAACAATATCCAGTCGCTCGCCAAGGACGTGGTCGGCCTCCAGGCGATCCTCTCCAACAAGCAGACGCGCGGCGCGTTCGGCCAGGGGCGGATGGAGGCGATCATCGCCGACGCGCTGCCCTCCGGCACCTTCCGGTTTCAGGCAACGCTTTCCAACGGCACGCGGCCGGACTGCGTGATCGACATGCCGAACGGTGCGCCGCCGCTGATCATCGATGCGAAATTTCCGCTGGAATCGTGGAACACGATGCGCGACGCGCAGGAGGACGACGCACGCCGCGCCGCCGGACAGCGCTTCCGCCGCGATCTGGAAACCCATATCCGCGACATTGCCGGCAAGTATCTTCTGCCGGGCGAAACCCAGGACACGGCCTTCCTGTTCGTGCCGTCCGAATCGATCTTCGCCGATATCCACGAACATTTCGAGGCCAGCGTCCAGCGCGCCCATGCCGCCCGTGTGGTCATCGTCTCGCCGACGCTTCTTCTCCTCTCCATCCAGGTGGTGCAGGCGGTGATGAAGGACCAGCGCATGCGCGAACAGGCGCATCTGATCCAGGGCGAAGTCGCCCATCTGATAGGCGATCTGGGCAGATTGAACGAGCGCGTGGAGAAGCTCAACAGCCATTTCTCGCAGGCGCGGCAGGATGTCGAGCAGATCAGGGTCTCAACCGGCAAGATCGCCCGGCGCGGAGAACGGATCGGGGCGCTGGAATTCGAGACCCGCGGCGAAAAGCATGCCGAAAGCGGCGAGCGACCGCTTGCCCCGCACGGCGATGACGACCCGGCCTTGTCCGGCGTCGGCCGCATGAAACTGCGCGTCGTCGACGAGGACTGATTGTCATGGCCTGATCTTCGCCATAAAACCCTCGTTGAAAGCAAGTCCGGAGCGCCCCGTTCGCGACGGCCCAAGGCAGAGGAGATAGCGTCATGATCACGGTTTTCGGGTCCATCAACATGGATCTCATCGCCACCACCGAACGCCTGCCGGAACCCGGCGAAACCGTGACCGGCACGTCCTTTACCACCGCACCGGGCGGCAAGGGGGCAAACCAGACGCTTGCCGCCCGGCGCGCCGGCTCTGAGGTCGCCATCGTCGGGGCCGTCGGCAGCGACGAATTCGCCACGCCGGCGACAGCGCTTCTGGCAGAGGCCGGCGTCGACCTGTCCTTTCTCAAGACCACGGACGGACCGACCGGCACGGCGATGATCCTCGTCGGCGGCGACGGCGAGAACGTGATCGTCATCAACGCCGCCGCCAATGGCACGCTGACGGAAGAGGACGCGCTGGCGGCAGTCGAGCGGATGTCGCCCGGCGATCTGCTGATGCTGCAACTCGAGGTCCCCGCCCCCGCCATCCGTGCGGCGCTCGAGGCGGCGCGCAAGAAGGGCGTGACCTCGGTCCTGAACACCGCGCCGCTGACGCCGGAAGCCGCCGAACTCGGCGCGCTCGCAGACATCGTCATTGCCAACGAGACCGAGTTCGAACGCCTGGTCGGCGCCGAGGAGCTGGGCAGCGAAGGCCGGATCGCGATGCTGAAGACCCACCACGACAAGACCGGCCAGACCATGGTGATCACCCTTGGCGGCGACGGCGTGATCGCGATGCATGAAGGCGCTTTTTTCAGGATCGACGCGCTGAAGATCGATCCCATCGACACGGTCGGCGCGGGCGACACCTTCTGCGGCTATTTCGCCAGCGGGCTGGAACAGGGCCTTTCCTTCGAGGCCGCAGCCCATCGGGCCTCGGTCGCGGGCGCCCTTGCCTGCCTCAAGCCCGGCGCTCAGCCCTCGATCCCGACAGCGGACGAGGTGAAGGCGCGGCTGTAGCCGCCGCAGAGCGGCGGCAAGCGAGAGACGCCGGCCCAATGGCCGGCATTCTGTTTGTTGACAAGCCTGTTGCAGTGGCAAAGAGCCCGCTCCCATTCTCCGTCACCCCGGCCTTGAGCCGGGGTCCAGGGCCAGAAAAACAGTATCCATCACAGTTATTGATCGCGACGGTTCTCGCTTTTGGCCCTAGATGCCGGCTCAAGGCCGGCATGACGGATGAGGGTGAAGCGAACTTTGTCAGCAGTCTGGATGCCGCCCCCAAAGGGCGGCACCTTGGCCATCACAGCCGCGCCAGGCGTTCCGTCAGCAGGTCGAAGAAACCCGCCGCATCGGCCTTGCCGATTACCAGCGCGTTCTTCTTGCGATCGGTCACATGCCACCAGTCGATCACCGTCTCGCCCAGCGTGAACTCGGAGCCGGTCTCGATCTCGACATTGCACTCGCGACCGGTAAAGAGCTCCGGCTTCAACAGATAGGCGGTCACCGACGGATCATGCAGCGGGCCGCCGTCCGAGCCGTATTTCTCGACGTCGAAACGCTCGTAGAACCGCAGCATCGCCGCCATCGCCTGTGCGGCCGGACGGCCGATCGCGTCGATCCGGTCAACACGCTCCTTCAGGCAGAGCAGCTGATGGGTAACGTCGAGCGGCATCATCACGATCGGAATGCCGGCGGCGAACACGGCCTTTGCCGCTTCCGGATCGACATAGATGTTGAACTCGGCCGACGGCGTGATGTTGCCGCCCTCGAAATAGCCGCCGCCCATCATCACGATTTCCTGGACGCGGCCAACGATATCAGGCGCCTTTTCAAAAGCCGTCGCGACATTGGTGAGCGGGCCGAGAGCGCAGAGCGTCACGGTCTTTTCCGGCTCGTTGCGCAGCGTCTCTATGAGAAAATCGACCGCGTGCATCTCCTGCAGCGCCATGGTCGGCTCATCGAGTTCCGGGCCGTCAAGACCGGTCTTGCCGTGGACATGTTCGGCCGTCACCAGCGGGCGATGCATCGGCCGGTCGCAGCCGGCAAACACCTTCATGTCCGGCCGGCCCGAAAGCTCGCAGATGATGCGCGCATTGCGCTCCGTCAGCGCCAGCGGCACATTGCCGGCAACGGCGGTGATGCCGAGAACATCGATCTCCTCGGGGCTCGCCAGCGCCAGCATGATAGCGGCCGCGTCATCCTGTCCGGGATCGGTATCGATGATGATTTTTCTTGCGCACATCTTCTTATGTCTCTGCCTTCGTGAAATCCAAAACGCTGGAATGGACACTGGCCCCGGGCTTGTCAAGCTAGCGCGAACTTGTCGCGCCCGCCGCCCGGCCCCATATGGCAAAAGACCGAAACATCGGGCGGTTGGCCCGAACCGCCCAATGCTCTATCTTCCCTTTGGCGCGGAGGGCTATCAGAAACCGTTTTCCGCCTCTTCGCCCGACGCCTGCGACCGGAGCCGCCCTATGCCGAGAATCGATCTGCGCATCAATCCGACGATGCTGCAAAATCGCGCGGATGATGCCGCCCTCAAGGGCGCGTCCGGTTATCCGCCCTTCGACGTCGAGTGGTTTCCCGAAGAACCGGGCGGCGTGTTTCTGCGCATCACGCTCGCAGTCGCGGGCTTCGATGAAAGCGAGCTCGACGCCGTTGCCGAGGACAATATCCTGATCGTCAGCGGCAACCGGGAAGAGCGCGAGAGCGGTGAATACCTGTTTCGCGGTATTGCCGGCCGGCAGTTCCGCCGTCAGTTCGCCCTTGCCGAAGGGATGGAGGTGGTGGGCGCGACGCTTGATCGCGGCCTTCTTGCCATCGACATCGCAAGACGCCCCCAGGAGGTACGAAAAATTAAGATTTCGGTTTCAGAATAGCCTTTGAAAACACGAACTTCGGCGTCCGCGTGCAGATAGCGTCCGAAGCTGGTGCCTCACACGCTCAACACAAAGGCAGCCTGATCCCATGAAATTCCCGTCCGCGGCAACCTTCCTTGAAACCGATCAGCTCGCCGCTTTCGGCGCCGGCCGCCTCGGTTACTTCCGCGCCTTTGAACGGGAAGAAGCGCTCAGGCAGTTTCCCGATGCCAAAGGGGTGAAGACGGCCGAGAAACTGTGGGGCCTGTTTGGCGCCGACGGCACGCTGCTGCTCTTGACCGAGAACCGCACCAGCATCTTCTTCAAGGCCATGGAAGAAGATCTCAAGACCGTCACGCTCCACTGAGCAACGGGCTTTCAGACCTTCAGAAACGTCAGATAGGCGCTTGAGCGGCCCTCGCGGCGCGCCTTGGCCTCATATCGCGTGCCCGGCCAATTGTCATAGGGCGTCAGCCAGTCGGCGGCGGTGTGCGCCTGCCAGGCAAAACCGCCATGGTCACGGCAATGCAGCAGCGTCCAGTTGATATAGGAATCGATGTCGGAGGCGAAGCAGAACCGGCCGCCGGGCTTCAGCACGCGATGAAACCGGTCAAGATTGACCTTCGACACAAAACGGCGCTTCCAGTGCCGGCGTTTAGGCCAGGGATCCGGGTAAAGCAGATCGATCTGGTCGAGGCAAGCCGCCGGCAGCCAGTCGAGCACGGTGACCGCATCGTCATCATAAAGCCTCAGATTGTCTGGCTCCGAGCCCTCCACCTGGCCCAGAAGCTTCGCCATCGAATTGACGAACGGCTCGATGCCGATGAAGCCGGTTCGCGGATTCTCGCGCACCCGATGCAGCAGATGCTCGCCGCCGCCGAAGCCGATTTCAAGGCGAAGCCTGTCGACGTTTGCGGAAAACAGCGATTTCAGATCGTCGGGCGCCGGGCTTTCCGGATCGATCGCCAGCGCGGGCAGGACCTCGGCAAGGTTGCGTGATTGCCGGTCGCGCAAGGGCTTGCCCTTGCGCCGGCCAAAGAAGGCCTTGCCGGCCTGGTGTTGGGGATTATCGCTCACTTCGGCAGATCAGGACTTCAGAGCCTGTTTCAGCGGACGAACAAGATCGAGCCGCTCCCAGGAAAAGGAACCATCGCGACCGGCCTTGCGGCCGAAATGGCCATAGGCGGCGGTCTTGGCGTAGATCGGCTTGTTGAGATCAAGGTGGCGACGGATGCCCGACGGCGACAGGTCCATGGTCGCACGGATCGCCTTCTCGACTTCATCCTCCTTGATCTTGCCGGTTCCGTGCAGATCGACATAGATGGACAGCGGCTGCGACACGCCGATGGCGTAGGCAAGCTGGATCGTGCACTTCTCGGCGAGATTGGCGGCCACCACATTCTTGGCCAGGTAACGCGCGGCATAGGCAGCCGAACGGTCCACCTTGGTCGTATCCTTGCCGGAAAAGGCACCGCCGCCATGGGGCGCAGCGCCGCCATAGGTGTCGACGATGATCTTGCGGCCGGTCAGTCCCGCATCGCCGTCCGGGCCGCCGATGACGAACTTGCCGGTGGGATTGATGTACCAGGCGCAGTCATCGGAAATCGGCAGCTCGCCGAGCGCTTCGCGGATATAGGGCTCGACCACGCTGCGGACCTTTTCAGAATCCCAGCTTTCATCCAGATGCTGCGTGGACAGAACGATCGACGTCACCTCCGCGGCCTTGCCGTGGTGATAGCGCACGGTCACCTGGCTCTTGGCATCCGGGCCGAGAAGCGCGACCTCGCCCTCGCCCGCCTTGCGCGCCTCGGAAAGCGTCTGGAGAATGCGGTGGGCGTAATAGATCGGCGCCGGCATCAGCTCGGGCGTCTCGCGGCAGGCAAAGCCGAACATGATGCCCTGGTCGCCCGCGCCTTCATCGCCCTGCCTGTCGGAGGCATTGTCGACGCCCTGCGCAATGTGGGCCGATTGCGCATGCAGCAGCACGTCGATGCGCACGGTCTTCCAGTGGAAGCCATCCTGCTCGTAGCCGATATTGCGGATCGCGCGACGCGCGGCCGACTTGAAGCGCGAGGGATTGACGATCTCGTTGCCGTTCTTGTCCATCTTCATCAGGCTCGGCGGCAATCGCACCTCACCCGCGATGACAACCCGGTTGGTGGTCGCAAGCGTTTCGCAGGCGATCCGGACGGACCACGGGTCCACACCGGTCTTGACGGCCTCGCGATAGATCAAATCAACAATTTCATCGGAAATCCGGTCACAGACCTTGTCGGGGTGTCCTTCGGAAACGGATTCGCTGGTGAAGAAATAATTGGTGCGCATCGGGATTCCCCACATAGAAGTTGACCCGATTTTGTTAGACGCTTCACCGCAAAATGACAAGCGCACAACGATATAAATATATCTTTATATCTCGGATATGCCTCAAAAATGCGCACAAAACGGCCCGGAAGGCGGCTTGGCAACCTTCCGGATCGTTTGCCTCAGCGTTGAAAGCCTCAGTCGGCTTCAGCGGCCAGCGACTTGACGAGGTCAACCAGTTTGCGACGTACTTTCGCGTCCCCAATCTTGACGAAAGCGCGATTGAGCTGCAGGCCTTCCGAAGACGACAGGAAGTCGACCACATAGCTGGAGCTCGACGCTTCGGCCATCCCCGGCGCATTCGCGCCCTGATCGCCGGGCGCATCCTCGAAGAAGAAAGACACCGGGACGTTCAGGATTGTCGAAATGTTCTGAAGACGGCTGGCACCGACGCGATTGGTGCCCTTTTCGTATTTCTGGATTTGCTGGAATGTAATTCCGAGGCTTTCACCAAGCTTTTCCTGGCTCATGCCCAACATGGTACGGCGCAACCTGATCCGACTCCCGACGTGAACGTCGATGGGGTTCGGCTTTTTTTTGTTTTCTGTCATTTTCCATCCTACTTTTACGAGCTTGACAACTGACCCCGAAACCCAAGCCCGACGGATCCATTACAACCATCAGAGTTGGGCAACAAAAAGCCCTAGTTGAAAACCAAGCCGTTTCACTATGCAATTTTGGGGTAATGCGGTCAATTCTGGACCAAATATAAAACCATGGGATGAATAAATGGCTCCTAATGAAGCAATTGTTGTCGCACGCTATGATTTAAAATTCGATCTTATCACACCCCTTGCAACCTAAGGAAGCGAAACCGGGACATCCAGTACCGCGGGTTTGTCAAATGGCAGCCGTTGCATCACGTTTCCGTGCGAATCAATGACAGCGGTAACACCGTTTTCACCGACTCGAATCAGCGTTTTCCCCGCCTCCACAGCTCGCGCCCTTGCCTGCGCGAAATGCTGAAAAGGCCCCGGCGTGCGACCGAACCACGCATCGTAGGTCAGGTTCAAGATTGCCGAAGCCCCGGTCGTCTCGTCGGCGATGAGGCGCGGAAAGATCGCCTCGTAGCAGACCAGCGGATAAAGCGTCAGACCGTCGGGCAACACGAGCATCTGGCGATTGTCAGCCGGTACGTAGCTGCCGGGAAGCGTTGTCAGCGCCTGTAGTCCGATTGCCCGGAAAACATCCTCGAAGGGCAGGTATTCGCCGAAAGGCACCAGATGCGTCTTTCCGGCCACGGAGACCGTCTGTCCGTTGTCGTCGAGCACATAGATGGCGTTGTAGAACTCCGGCCAGCCATCGGGCTTGCGCCCGGCAAACCGCGCTGCACCGAGGATCAGCGTCTGGCCGGGTTGCAGCATCTCGCCGATCGCGGTGCGCGCGTCCGGCCGTTCCTCGAGCAGGAAGGGAAGCGTGCTTTCGGGCCAGACGATCACGTCGGGGAGTGCCGCTCCCGGCTCTGCCGGCGCGCTCGAAAGTGCAATCAGCCGGGCGAATATCCCCGCCCGACCTTCCGGCGTGCGCCAGGCATGATCGCCGATTGAGGGTTGCACCAGACGGAAATTGACGACCTTTTCCGGGACCGGTTCGGCCTCGTTGAGCCGATGCACGCCATAGCCGAGATCGATCGCAATCAGAAGGAGCGCCGCGGAAAGACCTGAAAGCCGGCCGCGCCGCTCGGCCAAGAGCGCCGGACTGGCGAAAATGTAGACGGCGAACCCGCCCATCGCGTAGAGGCCCGCAAGCCGGATCGACTGCATGAAAAGCGGCGTCGGCATGGCCGTATAGGCGATCGCATTCCAGGGAAATCCGCTCGCCACATGACCGCGCAGCCACTCGGCGAGAACCATCGCGGCCGCAAGCGCGACAAGCCGCACGGGTCCCGCACGCCAAAAGGGAGCCGCGAGCGCCCCGGCAAGCCCGTAAAAAAGCGCAAGCATGGCTGGAAAGCCCAGGACCGCGAGAGGAAGCGCCCAGGCGTAAAGGGCGGCGTCCTTCAGAAGCGCCGCGCCAAGCCACCAGAGGCCGAAAACGAAGTAGCCGAAGCCGAACCACCAGGCCGCGGCGAACCCGGCAAGAATGCGTCTCCGCCCGCGGGCGGCTTCGAGGGCGCCATCCATCAACCAGATAAGGACCGGCATCGAAACGAACATGACAGGCATGACGCCGAATGGCGCCAGCGCGAATGTCGACAGCGCTCCGCAGGCGAAAAGCGCCGTACGCCTTTGCCAGCGGCCGAGGTTCCGAAAATATCGCGCCAGCCTCAAGAAAGCGTCCACCCTTTTTGCGCACCAAAGAGGCGCGAGAGCCGCGTTTCGTCTAGGCGCGGCTCCCCCCTGCCTCCAGGTAGTGACGTATCTTCACGGATGCCGGGCAACTGACCTGACCGCGAAAGGCTCTATTCCTCGCCTCTGGCCTCGACCGGTTCCCCTGCCCGAACGGAAGCCGCCTCCTCGCCCGCGCCCATCTCGCGCTGCTCTTCCTGCACCGGAAGGCCGGAGCGCGCGGCTGCGGCCGAGCGACGGCGCGCCGGACCGCGCTTGCGCAGGATCCGGACGCGACGGATACGGCGCGGATCGGCATCGAGGATATGCACCTCGAAACCGGGCAGAGCCTGAATCACCTCGCCGCGCGCGGGAATGCGACCAATCGCCGAGAAGATCAATCCGCCGAGCGTATCGACGTCCTCGGCATGTTCGCCGATCTCGAAATCCGGGCCGATGGCCTCGGCGATATCCTCGAGTTCGACGCGGGCGTCGGCCAGGAACACATCCTCGGAGACGCGCGTGAACATCGCCTCCTCGCTGTCATGCTCGTCATCGATCTCGCCGATCACCATCTCCACGATGTCCTCGTGGGAGACAAGGCCGTCGGTCCCGCCATATTCGTCTATCACCAGCGCCATCTGCGTGCGGCCGGCCTGCATGCGCTGCAACAGGTCGGAGGCGAGCATGGAGGGCGGCACGAACAGCACCGGCCGGATGATGCCGGCTTCGGCCACGGTCTTGTCGAGGTTAACCTTGCCGAGGTCGAGCGGGTTCTGCTGCGCTCTCGACTGGCGTTCGGCGGGCTTGACCTCGCCGCCCTTGGCCGCGCTCGACTTTGCCGCGTCACGCGCATTGGCGGGACGGGCCCGGCGTCTCCCGCGCGCCTGCTTGGAAAGATAGGCGAGAAGATCGCGGATATGCACCATGCCGCGCGGGTCATCCAGCGTCTCGCAGAACACCGGCATGCGCGAGTGGCCGCAGTTCTCGAAGATCAGCAAGAGGTCGCCAATCGTCGTGCCCTGCTCCACCGCGTCGATATCGGCGCGCGGCACCATCACGTCCTCGACCCGAACCTCGCGGAAGCTGAGAATATTGTTGAGCATCGCCCGCTCTTCGGGCGAGAAGTCGCTGTCGCCGGCGCTCTCGGTCGACAGCGCGTCCTCGAGGTCCTCGCGCAGGCGCGAGCCCGCATGTCCGTTGCGCCGGAAGCGCAGCAGAAGGCCTCTGAGCGGCGAGCCAGTGTGCTTGTTGGAATTCCTGTCCGAAACCGGACTGTTGGGTTCGTCGAGCGAGGATCCGTCTTCGGTATCCTGACCGCTTTCTGCAAGCGGTGCGATCTGTTGCTGGTTCATCGTTCCTTAGGCGTTAGAGAGGGTCGCTGCCCTGATAGGGATCAGATAGGTCAAGTGTGGCAAGAATGCGAGTCTCCAGCCCTTCCATGACCTCCGCCTCTTCGTTTTCGATATGATCATACCCCAAAAGATGCAGAAATCCATGCACCAGAAGATGGGTCAGATGATCGTCGAAGCTCTTTTCGAGCGTTTCGGCCTCGCGCGCGACCGTCTCATAGGCAATCACGATATCGCCGAGCATCGGTCCCGGCATCGCGCCGGGGGTCACCGGAAAGGCCGGGAAGGAGAGAACATTCGTCGCGCTGTCCTTGTTCCGCCACTCCGCGTTGATCTCCCGGATCATCGCATCATCGGCAAAGACCAGCGACAATTCGGGCGGATCTTCGGGAAACGGCTGACCTTCCGCCTCCGCCAGATAGGCGGACGCCGCACCGATCACGCGGGCTGCGAAGGCCTCAAGCGCCTCATCCTCGGGCCAGCCGTCGGCTTCGCGGCTGACCTGATAGTCGAAGTCCGGCATGGTCAGTCGTCTTTTTCGCCCGTGGAAGGCACGAGACGGCCCTCATAGGCCGCAACGATGCGGGCGACGAGTGGATGGCGAACGACATCCTTGTCGGTGAACCTGTTGGTCGACACGCCTTCAACGCCGTCAAGCACCGAGAGCGCCTCTACGAGGCCGGACTTGACGCCGCGCGGCAGGTCGACCTGGCTCGGATCGCCGGTGACCACCATGCGCGAATTTTCGCCGAGCCGCGTCAGGAACATCTTCATCTGCATCGACGTCGTGTTTTGCGCCTCGTCCAGAATGACCGCGGCATTGGTGAGCGTGCGCCCGCGCATGAAGGCAAGTGGCGCGATCTCGATCACGCCGGCCGTCATTGCCCGCTCCACCCGCTCACCGGGAATCATGTCGTAAAGCGCGTCATAGAGCGGCCGCAGATAGGGATCGACCTTTTCCTTCATGTCGCCCGGCAGAAAGCCGAGCCGCTCGCCCGCTTCCACGGCCGGGCGCGACAGGATGATCTTTTCGATCGCGCCACGCTCCAGAAGTTGGGCAGCGTGGGCGACCGCAAGATAGGTCTTGCCCGTACCGGCCGGGCCGACGCCAAAGACCAGTTCATTGCGCTCCATGGCGCGGATATAGGCGTCCTGCGCCGGCGTTCTGGCGGCAATCGATTTCTTGCGCGTCGAAATCTGCGACATCGACAGCCGGGCCTTGCGTTCCAGGGTCGGAAGCGTCAACTGGTCGTCGGCGGCCTGGGCCATTCGGATTGCCCCCTCGACATCGGACTTTTCCAACTGAACGCCTTTCTGCAACTGGTCATAAAGATAATCGAGCGCGCGCCTCGCCTGATGCGTGGCGAGCGTCGAGCCGGAAAGCGCGACCGAGTTTCCCCGTGCCACCGCCGTGACGGAAAGCTGGTTTTCCAGCAATTTCAGGTGCTCATCGAACTGGCCGAACAATTCGCTGGCGTGGCGGTTGTTCTCGAAGGTCAGGACAAAATGGCTGGCGTCCGCAGACGACCCCGCCTGGATTTCGTGCTTTGCAACCATTTCAGTAGCGTTCAAGCGGTCCGGCTCCCTGGAAAAAGAAAATGACATTGCCTGCCGGTTTCAGACCCGGCATGCGCAGCGTCCCTGGTGCGATACATAGGAAATCGTTCAGTCAACGACAGAGGTAAAGCGGCAGAAATGTGAGTCTTTGTTCGCCAATCTCTCTTCATGAAGAAAGGCTAAACGCGATTCTGCTGTTTGTGAAGCAAATTTCAGGCAAGCCCCAAGATTTCACGGACACGTCACAGATCGCCAACCGCGCCTCAATCGAGGCGAACCGCCGCCAGGCTGTTGGCGGAAGCATCCGTTATCCGGACCCGCGCCATGTCGCCGACCACCGCATCGCCGGCATCGATGACGACCGATTGCAGCCAGGGCGAACGGCCGACAAGCTGGCCGGGATTGCGGCCGGGCTTTTCCAGCAGAATGTCCATCTCCATACCGATCCGCGACTGGGCGAATTCGAGCTGGTGGCGCGACAGCAGCGCCTGCAGCCGCTGCAGCCGATCTGCCTTTTCGGCTTCCGGCACCTGATCGCCAAGCTCGGCGCCGGGCGTGCCCGGACGCGGCGAATATTTGAACGAGAAGGCCTGCGCGTAACGCACCTGTTCAACGAGATCGAGCGTCGCCTGGAAATCCTCTTCCGTCTCGCCGGGGAAACCAACGATGAAATCACCCGACATGGCGATGTCAGGACGCGCGGCACGGATGCGCTCGATCAGCGCCAGGTATTCGGCGGCCGTGTGACGGCGGTTCATCGCCTTCAGGATACGGTCGGATCCGGCCTGAACCGGAAGATGCAGATAGGGCATCAGCTCCGGCAGTTCCCGGTGAGCGGCCATCAGCCTCTCGTCCATGTCGCGCGGGTGGCTGGTCGTGTAGCGCAACCGGTCGATGCCATCGACGCTCGCGAGGTCGAACAGCAACTCGCCGAGCCCCCATTCGGCGCCGTCCGGCCCCTCGCCGTGCCAGGCATTGACGTTCTGGCCGAGAAGCGTGATCTCGCGCACGCCGTTTTCGGCAAGGCGCTTTGCCTCGTCCACGATCTGCCTGCGCGAGCGGGAAATCTCCGCGCCGCGCGTATAGGGCACGACGCAGAAGGTGCAGAACTTGTCGCAGCCCTCCTGCACCGTCAGAAACGCCGAGACGTTCTTCGGGCGGATGCCGCGTTCCTTCTTCGGCAGATAGTCGAACTTGTCCTCGACCGCATATTCGGTGTCGACCACCCGCTCGCCGGTCTTGGCGCGACGCAGCGCCTCCGGCAGGCGGTGATAGGTCTGCGGGCCGATGACGACGCTGACGTCGGGCGCGCGGCGCAGGATTTCCTCGCCCTCCGCCTGGGCAACGCAGCCGGCGACGCCGATAAGCGTTTCACGGCCCTCGCGGGCGCGGGAAGCCTTCAGGTCGCGGTAACGCCCGAGCGCGGAATAGACCTTCTCCGCCGCCTTTTCGCGGATGTGACAGGTATTGAGCAGGATCAGGTCGGCATCCTCGATGACCTCGGTCGGCTGATAGCCGTCGGCGGCCAGCGCCTCGCCCATGCGTTCGCTGTCGTAGACATTCATCTGACAGCCATAGGTCTTGATGAAGACCTTGCGCTGGTTGGTGGCGTCCTGCCGGATCACTGTCGTCGTTTCCTGTGTCATGGCGGGCCTTTTAACGCGGTTTGGCTTCCGAGAAAATGAAAAAATACGTGACCCTGCCGGGCTTTTGCCGCCGCGTTTCAGCGCCCGCTCAGGCGCTCGGCCAGAAGCGTTCGCATCCGGCTTTCGACCTCGGCCGCCGCTTCCTTGCGCTTCGTGCCCTCCTCGAAGGTCACGCTTTCGCCGAAACAGATATCGACATCCAGAGCCCGCGCCCTGATGACGCCGGCAAGCGAGGGCAGCATGGCGACATCGCCCGGCCAGGCGACGACGGGGCGCATGAACCGGCCCATCGGCATGCCCTGGATGCCGGTATAAGCGACGGCCACCGGCTGGACGTGAACCGTGCCGTCCGGCGAATAGGGCACCGCGCTCGAGGCCGCGCCGAAGAGCGAATATTTGAGCGGCAGCAGTCGGTTGCCGTCAGAGGTCGTTCCTTCGGGAAAGAGGATGATGATCTCGCCGGCCGCCATGCGCTCGGCGATCGAATTGACCTGCCGGCCGGTCCCGCGCTTGTCCGTCCGCTCGATGAAGACGGAGTTCTGCAGCCGGGCGAACAGGCCGAATATCGGCCACGAGCGTACTTCCGACTTGGCGATGAAGGCAACATCGGCAACGCGGCCGAGCACGATGATGTCGAGCCAGCTCGTATGATTGGCCGAGAGCATCAGCGGCCGGCGCGTCTCGATTGCGCCGTGGACATGAATGCGGATGCCGAGCACGAAGCAGGCGACCATGTGCCAGTAGCGCGGCATTCTCCGCGCAAGTTTCCAGCCGCGCCAGAGCGCGATGATCTGCAATGGCGAGAGGATGACGGTCGTAAGAAACAGGGCGAGCGCCACATAGGCATAGCGCAGCCAGATCATCGCCCTCACCTCCCCGAAAAACGTCGTGACGTTCGGGGTTAGCCGAGATCGCGGCGCATGACAAGCGCGGTCGAGCGGGTTCCGTCGTCGTATGCGTAATAGGCCTTGCGGCGGCCGACCTCATAAAAGCCGAGCTTGCGGTAAAGCCCGATGGCCGCCTGGTTCTGGGCATCCACCTCGAGCAGCATATAGGCGGCGCCGCGCATGCGCGCCTCCTGCATGGCAGCCACCATCAGTCGCCAGCCGACGCCGTTGCGAGCATAATCGGGGCCGACGCAAATCGTCAGGATCTCCGCCTCCTCCTCGACGCTGCGCGCCAGCACGAAGCCGGCCGCGGGCGGGCTGACGATGCGGTTCACATGCCGCGCGATATGACCGAAGACCGGCGCCTGGGCCAGGAGCCTGCGCAGTTCCCCCGCACTCCAGGCATGGGAGAAACGCTTGCGGTGAAGATCGGCGGCCAGCCCCAGATGCTCGTCACCCAGGGGAAACAGGTCTATTTCCGGCGATCGTCTGAAAAAGGGAAGCATGGCAAATCCGGAACAGTCAGCGGCGGGCGACGGCAAATCCCGCCTGTGGCCTGGCGTCTGGCGCGCGCAGATAAAGCGGGCTCACCGGCCCTTGCGGACGGGCAACGGCGCCAATCCGTGCGATGGTCTCGATCTCGATGTGGGTCACGTCGCCAGCGACCTCCAGCCCGGCAACGCTTGCCCCGGTGCCAAAGGCAAGGGCATCGTGGCGACGCATGAGGCCGTCCAGCGCCTCATAGGCATAGGCAGAGGGCTCGGTGAGCGCTTCCCCGTCAGCGCCGCCGAAGACCTGGGCATAGGCCTCGCCGCGCCGGGCATCGATGGTCGCCATCACGGCGCGGCCCTTCGCCAGTTCCCGCGCCTGAAAGCCGAGCGAGGAAAGCGATGAAACGCCGACGCATTCCGTCCTTGTCGCAAGCGCCAGCGCGCGGGCGGTCGAAACGCCGACCCTCACGCCCGTGAACGAACCGGGCCCGACATTGACCGCGATCCTGTCAAAACCCGAAGGCGCCCTTCCCGCCTGCCGCAGCGTCTCGTCGATCACTGCCATCAGCCGTTCGGCATGCCCCTTGCCGATCGTCTCGACCGTGCGGGCAAGCACGACATCGTTTGTCGTATCGAAAAGGCAGGCCGCGCAATCGGCCTGCGCCGTATCGAGCGCCAGTATCAGCATTGCGGACCTTTCAGAACCGTATGGCCACGGTTGTCAGACGGCCTCGACATGCTCCACTTCGGGAACGAAGTGATGCAGGAGGTTCTGGACGCCGTGCTTCAGCGTCGCCGTCGAGGAGGGGCAGCCCGAGCAGGCGCCGCGCATGTTGAGGAAGACCGTACCCTCGCGATAGCCGCGGAAGGTGATGTCGCCGCCATCCTGGGCAACGGCCGGGCGAACGCGGGTGTCGAGCAGTTCCTTGATGGTGGCGACGATCGTCTCGTCACCGGCGTCGAAGAATTCCTCGCCGCTGTCCTCTTCCACCTGCGGAGCCTCACCGGCCATGACCGGCGCGCCGGACATGAAATGCTCCATGATCGCGCCGAGGATTGCCGGCTTCAGGTGCTGCCATTCGGGCTCGCCCTTGGTCACGGCCACGAAATCATAGCCGAACATCACACCTTCCACGCCGGGAACGGCAAAGAGCCGGGTCGCCAGCGGCGAGACGATCGCGTCATCGGCCGAGCGGAAATCCGCATTGCCGCTTTCCATCACGATCTTGCCGGGCAGGAATTTCAGGGTCGCCGGGTTCGGCGTCGTTTCGGTCTGGATGAACATCTTCATCTCCAAATCTTGTCGTCGGGCAAGGCTTTGCCCCTATATCGGCGCTTTGGCCTTCAACCGCAAGGGCATCAGCAGAGCGCGTCGATATCCGCATCCTCCAGCCCGTCGGGCAGAACGGTGACGGGAATGGTGAAGGCCTTGCCGCGACCGGCCAGCAGCGAGACCAGCGGCCCCGGCCCGTCCTTGGCCGAACCTGCGGCCAGCACGAGGATGGCAATGTCGCGATCTTCCTCGACCACGGCGTTGATCTGCTCGGACCTGTCGCCCTCGCGGATGACGATCTCGGGTTCGATACCAATGCCTTCGCGCGCGGCCTCGGCCACCTTGTTGACGATTGCCTCAGCCTCTTCACGGGCTTCGGCGCGCATGAATTCCTGCACGCCGATCCACTGCTGCACATCGTGTTCGGGGATCACATAGCAGAGCACCAGCCCGCCATTGGAGTTCTTGGCGCGCCGCCCGGCATACCGCACGGCCCGGCTGCATTCCGGCGTATCATCGACAATGGCCATGAATTTACGGCGATGTCCGGCCTCGCCGGAAAGTCGTTTGGAAACCATGTTTGCGAAACTCCGTGTTTTCCGGCAGTAAACGGCTTGAAAGCCCGGCAGAAAAGGCCGGGCCGGCAGGAAGCATGCCTTTTCAGGCAACGTCCTGCCGGCGATCCGAACGCGGCATCATAGCATAGATGACGCAAAAGCAAGCGTCAGAGGAGGCCGACGATCTCGTGCACGTCCTTCATCGTCTTCTCGGCAATGGCCCCTGCCCGCTCCGAACCATCCTTCAGGACGGCGTCGATATGGGCCGGATCGTCGATCAGGCGGCGCATCTCGGCATTGACCGGAGACAGGACGTTGACCGCCAGTTCGGCGAGCGCCGGCTTGAACTGCGAGAACTGCTGGCCGCCATACTCGGACAAAACATCGGCCTTGGTGCGATCGGAAAGGGCGGCGAAGATGCCGACGAGATTGTCGGCCTCGGGACGACCCTTCAGCCCGTCGACCTCGCTCGGCAACGCGTCCGGGTCGGTCTTAGCCTTGCGGATCTTGCGGGCGACGGTGTCGGCATCATCAGTGAGGTTGATGCGCGAAAGGTCGGAGGGGTCCGACTTCGACATCTTCTTCGAACCGTCCTTCAGGCTCATGACGCGCGGTGCAGGCCCCTCGATCAGCGGCTCGACCATCGGGAAGAAGGCATGGACCGGCTGGTCGCCGACGGTGATGTCAACGCCCTTGCCGATCTCCTTGATCTTCTTGGCAAAATCAAGGTTGAACTTCATGGCGATATCGCGGGTCAGCTCAAGATGCTGCTTCTGGTCGTCGCCGACCGGAACATGGGTCGCGCGATAGACCAGGATGTCGGCCGCCATCAGGCTCGGATAGGCCAGAAGGCCGAGCGAGGCGTTCTCGCGGTCCTTGCCGGCCTTGTCCTTGAACTGGGTCATCCGGTTCATCCAGCCGATGCGGGCGACGCAGTTGAAAATCCAGGCAAGCTCGGCATGCTGCGGCACGGCGGACTGGTTGAAGACGATATGCTTCACCGGGTCGATGCCGGAGGCGAGGTAGGCCGCCGTGATCGAACGCGTCTGGCTCTTCAGGTCGTCATGGACGAGCTGCGCGGTGATCGAATGCAGGTCGACGACGCAGTAGATGCAGTCCATCTGATCCTGCAGGGCGACAAATTTGCGCAATGCGCCGAGATAATTGCCGAGATGAAGATTGCCGGTCGGCTGCACGCCGGAGAAGATTTGCGGCTTGAATTCGCTCATGTCTTGGTCTCTTTCGGACGGGTGGAAGGCCCGGTCGGTTGAATTTCGATAGCGCTTATGCACCGCAGGCGGCGGCAGGTCAAACGGCGAAACGCCCTACCCCTTGCGGCCACGCCTGACCAGACGCCCGAGCAGCGCGCGATTGACGCCGCCGGTTGCCAGTACGAGGCCGAAATAGACGCTCGCCGCAAGGCCGAGCAGAATGAGAAGCCCGCCGAGCTGCTGCAGGAAGGCTGCCTCCGGCGCGAACCAGTGGGACATGCGCCCGGCCGCCAGCCGCACGGATACCGCCATGGCAATGGCGCTTGCAATGATCAGCGGCCCGCGTTTCATCAGCAGCTTGTCGAAGCGCAGATGACCGGTGATGATCAGGGTCGCCGCCAGAAGCAGAACATTGGTCCAGCCCGAGACCACTTCGGCGAGCGCGATGCCGCGTTCGGCGAGGATCGGAAAAAGCGAGATTGCCAGGATCGAGTTGATCACAACAGCGACCAGCGTGAAGCGCATCGGCAGCTTGGTGTTCTCGCGCGCGTAGAAGGCCGGCTGCAGGGCCTTTGTCAGCGCAAAGGCCGGAAGTCCGAAGGCATAGACCGTCATGATCGCCGATACCAGCGCCGTCGTTTCCGGCCCGAAGGCGCCGCGCTCGTAAAGCACGCGGGTGATTTCCGGCGAGATCACCATCAGCCCGAAGGCGGCCGGGACGGTGAGGAACAGCACGAATTCGATGGTCCGGTTCTGGATATGCGAGGCTTCTGAACTGTTGCCCGCCTTCAGCGCCCGCGAAAGCTCCGGCAGCAGCACCACGCCGCCGGCAACGCCGACGACGCCGAGCGGCAGCTGGTAGAGCCGGTCGGCATATTGCAACGCCGAGATCGCGCCGTCCTTGCCGGAGGCGACCGCCTGGCCGATGATCTGGTTGATCTGGATGACGCCGCCGGTCACCGCAGCCGGCACGGCGAGCGCGACGAGACGGCGGATCTTCGGCGTGATCTTCGGCAAACGGAAGGTGAGCCGCATGCCCGCCCGGCGGACGTCGATATAGACGACGCCAAGCTGAATGATCCCCGCTCCGAGCACGCCCCAGGACAGATTGCGCGCCATATGTTCCGGATCGGCGCCCGCATAGACGCCATAGGCCAGCACCCCGATCAGCACGACATTGAGAAAGACCGGCGCGATCGCGGCGGCAAAATAGCGGTGCAGCGAATTCAGCATGCCGCTCATCATCGCCATCAGCGACATGCAGATCAGATAGGGAAACATGACCGAGGCGAGCCTCACGGTCATCTCGAACTTTTCCGCGTCATCGGCAAAGCCCGGCGCGATGATGAAGCGCACGAGAAGCGGCATCGCCAGTTCCATCGCCACGGTGATGACGAGGAGAAAGGAAAACAGGACGCCGAACACCTGCTCGGAAAAGCGCTTGGCGCCGTCAACACCGTTCTCCTCGATCTCCTTGGAGAACAGCGGCACGAAGGCGGCGTTGAACGCGCCTTCGGCGAAAAGCCGGCGGAACAGATTCGGGAAGCGGAAGGCGGCGTAGAACACGTCGGCCATGGCACCGTTGCCAAGCGCCGCCGCCATCATCGTCTCGCGGGCAAAGCCGAGAAGCCGGCTTGCGAATGTGGCGCCGCCGACAGTGGCGAACTTGCCGACGAGGCTCATTTACGGTTTCCGTCGTCTTTGGGCGGCGTGTTGTCCTGCCCGTTTTCCGCCGGCAGCAGCATGCCCTGCGGCATGCCCTTGCGATAGGCATCGCCCTTGTCTTCCAGCACCGCCTTCATCCGTTCCACGATCGCCGCCTGGCGGTTCTCATTGGTGATCTTGGCGCCAACCAGGTCGGTCACGTAGAAACTGTCGATCACCTTCTCGCCGAAGGTCGTGATCCGCGCCGTCTGGATATCGAGCGAAAGCTCTGAAAGCGTCTGAGTGACGTCGGCGAGAAGGCCCGTCCGGTCCAGGCACTCGATCTCGATCACGGTGAAGATATTGGAAAGCTTGTTGGTGACCGAGACATGGGTCGGCACGGAGAAGGCGTGCACCGTGCGGCGCTCGCGCGTGCGCGCGGCGATCAGGTCGTTCAGATGCTTGCGGCCGGTCAGCACGTCCTCGATCAGCCGGCCGATGGTTTTGGCGCGGCGCAGTTCATCCGCGTCGTCGTCGAAAGCGCGGTTGAGAAGGATCGTGTCCAGCGCGCGGCCGTCTGTGGTGGTGAAGATCTGCGCATCGGCGATATTGGCGCCGGTTGCCGCGCACGCGCCGGCGATGATCGACAGAAGGCGCGGATGGTCGGGCGCGAGAAGCGTGATCTCGGTGATGTCGTGGAAGGCGTGGGTGCGCACCATGGTCGCAAACAGCCTGCGCTCCTTGTCGGCATCGCGGATGAAGCGGGCATGGCGCACCTGGTCTTCCAGCGGCACGGAGAGCATGTAGTTCTGGTAGTGCAGATTGGCGTATTTGTGCCTCTCATTGTCGCCCCAGCCGTCCAGTGCATTGTCGAGCGCCTCGATCGCCCGTTCCGTGCGGGCCTTGCGGGAGACGGCGGAGAACCCGCCGGAGAGCAGGATCTCGGTCTCGTAATAGAGCGTGCGCAGAAGCTGCCCCTTCCAACCGTTCCACACATCCGGACCGACGGCGCGGATGTCGCAAACCGTCAGGATCAGCAGCATGTTGAGCCGGTCGAGCGATTGGACGTTGTCGGCAAAATCCACCACCGTCTTGCGGTCGTTGAGATCGCGGGTCTGCGAGGTCATCGACATCAGCAGGTGGAATTCGATCAGCCAGGAAACGAGCTCCGTCTGCTTGACGGAAAGGCCGAGCCTCGGGCAGATCTTGCGCGCAAGCCGGGCGCCGGCAATCGAATGATCCTCCTTGCGGCCCTTGGCGACGTCATGCAGCAGCACGGCGACATAAAGCGCCGTGCGGTCCTCAACCGAGGAAATCAGCCGAGCAGCGAGCGGATGCATCTCGCTCTCGCCGCCGGCATTGTCGATCTCGGACAGAACGTCGACGGCGCGGATCAGATGCTCGTCCACCGTGAAGTGGTGATACATGTTGAACTGCATCATCGAGACGATGCGGCCGAATTCCGGCAGGAAACGGCCGAGCACGCCGGCCTCGTTCATGCGCCTCAGATAAAGGGCCGGCTTGTTGCGCGAGGTCAGGATCGAAAGGAACAGCCTGTTGGCCTCCTCATTCTCGCGCAAGTCCGCATTGATCAGCGACAGCGAGCGGGTGACAACCTTCAGAGCGTCTGGGTGGAATTCGAGATCGTTGATGACGGCGACATAGAAGAAGCGGATGATCGCAACCGGATCCTTCTTGAACACGTCCGGCTCGGCAAGCGCGATACGGCCGCTGTCGGAGACGAACTCGATCGAACCGGGGATCTTGCGCTGGCGCTTGGCGAATTTCGACCAGACGGCGCGGGGAAGTGTCGGGGCAGCCTTGGCCTGTTGCTCCTCAAGGTCGGAGCAGAAGATGCGGGTCAGATCGCCGACGTCCTTGGCCACCAGGAAGTAATGCTTCATGAACCGCTCGACGGCGGAAAGGCCGGGCCGGTCCTGATAATCGAGCGCCTCGGCGATCTCGCGCTGGATGTCGAAAGATAGCCGCTCCTCCGCCTTGCCGGTGAGGAAATGCATGTGGCAGCGCACGGCCCAGAGAAAATCCTCCGCGCGCAGGAAAAGCTTCATTTCCTGGCGCGACAGCACGCCAAGATCGACAAGCTCGGTCGGCTCGGGCACCCGGTAGAAATATTTGGCGATCCAGAACAGCGTGTTGAGATCGCGAAGCCCGCCCTTGCCCTCCTTGACATTGGGAACGACCAGATAGCGCGTGTCGAAGGATTTCTGGTGGCGCTGGTCGCGCTCGGCAAGCTTGGCGGCGATGAACTCGGGCGCGGTATTGGCAACCACCTCATCGTCAAAACGATGTTCCAGCGTATCGGCAAGCGACTTGCGGCCAGCGACATAGCGCATCTCCAGGATCGAGGTGCGGATCGTCATGTCGGACTTGGAAAGCTTGATGCATTCGGCAACGCTGCGGGTGGCGTGGCCAACCTTCAGCCCCATATCCCACAACATGTAGAGCACATACTCGATCGACTTCAGCGTCTCGGCGCGATCGCCGCCGTCAATCAGGAACAGAAGGTCGATATCCGATCCCGGCGCCAGCGTGCCGCGCCCATAACCGCCGACGGCAGTGATGGTGAATTCATTATTGGCCTCGGGATAGACCGACTGGACCACCAATGTGTGGAGCGCAATCAGGATCTGGTCCTGAAGCCACGAAATCCGGCGCGCGCATTCCAGCCCGCCGCCATTTTCCTTCAATATCTCATAGGCGCGCTCGCGGCCGGCAGCATTTACCTCCTTCAGGCGAGTAAGCACGTCCTGGCGCAGCTTGTCAGGGTTTACGGCATGTTTTCTGGCAATTGCCCGCAACTCTGCCCGGAGCCTTGATGGATCAAGCGCTTCCGTCATCGCATAGGGACTGGACAGCGGCCTGTCGGCGCCGCTCTTGACTGTCTCACCGGTAGCGCGTTCACGCTGCTCGCTTGCGGGTCTCTGCATCGACTTGCCTTTTCACCTGCGGTTCTTTCGCCGCCGGTGTCGTCTTAAAGCAAATCACCCTTCAATGGAAACATCATCGTGCAATTTCCGCTTCAGCGCGTAGAGCGCCTCCAGCGCCTCGCGCGGGGTCATGTCGTCCGGCTTCAGCCCGTCAAGCATGGCTTCGACCCCGGACGTCCTCGGCTCGGCCTCGGGCGCGCGCATCGACGCCTGAAACAATGGCAAGTCGTCGATCAGGCTTGCCGCCGGGTTCTTGCGGTCGGCATCCTCCAGCCGCGCCAGAACGTTCTTCGCGCGTTTGACGACGACGGAGGGAAGGCCGGCGAGTCGCGCGACCTGAATGCCATAGGACCGGTCGGCCGCCCCCGGCCCGACTTCATGCAGGAAGACGACCTCGCCCTTCCATTCCTTCACCCGCATCGTGGCGTTGACGAGGCGCGGCAGCTTTTCCGAAAGCGCTGTCAGCTCGTGAAAATGCGTGGCGAACAGACCGCGGCAGCAATTGACGTCGTGCAGATGTTCGACCGCCGCCCAGGCGATCGACAGGCCGTCGAAGGTCGCCGTGCCGCGTCCGATCTCATCGAGAATGACCAGCGAGCGCGGCCCTGCCTGGTTGAGGATCGCAGCCGTTTCCACCATCTCGACCATGAAGGTCGACCGACCCCGCGCCAGATCGTCGGAGGCGCCGACGCGCGAGAACAGCCGGTCTACCACACCGATATGGGCCTTTGCCGCCGGCACATAGGCTCCGGTCTGCGCCAGAATGGCGATCAGCGCGTTCTGGCGCAGGAAGGTCGACTTGCCGCCCATGTTCGGCCCGGTCAGAAGCCACAGCCGCCCCTTGTCGCCGCTTTCGGGCGACAGCGTGCAGTCATTGGCAACGAACGGCCCCGCCGACTGGCGCGCCAAAGCCTGTTCGACCACCGGGTGGCGGCCGCCCTCAATCTCGAAGGCCGTGGTGCCGTCCACTGCCGGCCGGCAATAGGCCTCGGCCTCGGCAAGAACGGCAAAGCCAGCGGAAACATCGAACGCGGAAAGGGCATGGGCGCCCCGCTTCAAGAGTTCAGCACTGTCGATCACGGCCTGGCGCAGCGCCTCGAAGGCTTCCAGTTCGATTGCCAGCGCCTCGCCTGCGGCATTGGCGATCCGGCTTTCCAGATCGGCAAGCTCGGCGGTGGTGAACCGCATGGCGTTCGCCATGGTCTGGCGGTGGATGAACTTCGCCTTGGCCTCATCGCCTTCCGTCAGCGACTTCGAATTGCCGGCCGTCACCTCGATGAAATAGCCAAGCATGTTGTTGTGCTTGATCTTCAGAGCCTTGACACCGGTCTCTTCGGCATATTGCGCCTGAAGGCCTGCGATCACGCGCCGCGAGGCATCGCGAAGCCCGCGCGCTTCATCGAGGCGCTGATCCGCCCCCTCGCGCACGAATCCGCCGTCGCGTTTCAGGAGCGGCAGTTCATCGGAAAGCGTCGCGGCGAGTTCTGTCTCAAGCCTCGCGGGCAGGCCGGCGAGCGCTTTGAGCGCGCCCGAAAGCTCGTCAGGCAGCAACGCAGGCCTCAGAAGCTCCGCGATAGCGCGGGCCGACTCGAGCCCTTTCAGAATCGCTCCGAGGTCGCGCGGCCCTCCGCGATCAAGCGCCAGTCGAGACAGGGCGCGCGGCATGTCCGGCAATTGCTTGAGATGATCGCGAAGCGAAGAGGCAAGGTCGACTTCATCGAGAAAGAAACCAACCGAATCAAGCCGCCTATGTACCTCCTCAGGGTCCGTCAGCGGCGACATCAGCCGCTCGCCCAGAAGCCGCGCGCCGCCGCTGGTGACCGTCCGGTCGATGGCCTTGAGGAGCGAGCCGTCGCGACCGCCATTCATGGTGCGCACGAGTTCGAGATTGGTGCGGGTCGCCGGATCGATGAACATTGACGCCGAAGCGCCGTCCTGCTCGGGAATGCCGAGTGCCGGGCGTTCGTTGATCTGTGTCTTCTCGACATAGGCAACGGCGGCGGCGGCGGCCGAAAGCTCAGGCCGCGAAAACCGGCCGAAGCCGTCCATCGTCGCCACGCCGAAGAAGCGCGACAGCCGGTCCTTCGCCGTGGCGCTGTCGAACAGTACGGCCGGCTGCGGCGCGACCGCGCGGCCGAGAAGATCGAAGACCGGCCGCAGCCTCTCCTCGGCGAAAAGCGTATCGGAGACGATCAGTTCGCGCGGTTCGACCCGCATGATGTCGGCGGCCAGGCGGCTTTCCGAGGTGGCGCACAGGCGAAAGACGCCGGTGGAAATATCGATCCAGGCGAGCCCGTAGGCCGCATCACCCTCGCCCTTCACCCGCGCAAGCGCCATCAGGAAATTGCTCTCGCCGGGGGCGAGCAGCTTTTCCTCCGTCAGCGTGCCGGCGGTGACAAGCCGGGTGACATCGCGCCGGACAACGGACTTCGCGCCGCGCTTCTTCGCCTCGGCGGGGTCTTCCGTCTGCTCGCAAACGGCGACGCGAAAGCCGAGGGCGATCAGCTTCTGCAGGTAATCATCGGCCGCATGGACCGGCACGCCGCACATCGGGATATCGCGGCCGAGATGCTGGCCGCGTTTGGTCAGCGTGATCGACAGCGCCCGCGCCGCCTCGACGGCGTCATCGAAAAACAGCTCGTAGAAATCGCCCATACGATAGAACAGCAGGAGATCCGGATTGGCCGCCTTGATCTCGATATACTGCTCCATCATCGGCGTCGCCGATGCCCGGCTTTCCTCTGAAATCAGTTCTTCGGTCGGAATACGATTATCGTCTGCCACGGTCACTTGCTTGCATGGATTGATGATTGCGCCGGACGGGTCCAAACGACCGCATCCTTGCCTCCCTTTCATGTGTCATGAAATCGGAAGCGTCGGAAGAGCGGGAAAAGAGAAAGCTGGGCAAAACCTTCAGCACGACGACGAGCGGTCGCCTGAGGTTCAACGCGGAACCGCAATCACCGGAGAGCCGCCTCCAAGGCGGCCCAGGCTGCCGACAAAGCCATCCTTTTTGCGGTCGTCATCCTCGGGCTTGACCCGAGGATCTAACCACCGTTCCGCACGAACGGTGTTCGCGTTTCATAAAATATTGAATTTAAATAGATTTTTCGTCCGAGACGCTTGTTACGGGGATGCGTGCTTAGATGCTCGGGTCAAGCCCGAGCATGACGAATGAGGGCGAGGTGAGCTTTGTCAACAAACCAGGCCACATCAAGGCGGACGACGCTCCGAAAATTCAGCTCGCGAAACGGCCGGCGTCGGCGCCGTAATAGTTCAGATAGCGGTCGGAGATCGACGAGATCGGCAGAACCACGAGCACATCGGTCGTGTTGAAGGCATGGTCGATCACCGCACCGTCGCCAACCATCGCGCCGAGGCGCAGATAGCCCTTGATCAGCGGCGGCAGACCGGTCAGCGCCCGGCGTCCGGACGCTTCCTCGGCGCTCATCAGGTTCATGTCCACGGCAAGTTCCGGCCGCGCATTGACCGCCCATTCGCCGGTGGCGCGGGCATTGTGGTAGAGGAAGGAGAGCGCCATGGCGTGCTCTGCCGGGTCCGTGCCGTGGAACGAGGCGCAGCCAAACATGACGCCGATATTGTGCTTCAACGCATAGGCCCAGTTGCCCTGCCAGAGCAGTTCGACCGTGCGCTTGCTGCGATAATCCGGCAGCACGCAGGAGCGGCCGAGCTCCATGAAACGGGTATCGGGATGACGGGCGACGAGCTTGTCGGTCTGGTATTCCGCATCGGAATAGAACCCGCCATGCTCCATCGCCACCTCGTGGCGCAGCAATCGGTAGGTTGCCACGATCTGGTCCTCGACATCGCCGTCAAGCTTGGTGTCGAGCACGAGCAGATGATCGCAGATTTCGTCCCACTGGTCGAAATCGCGCTTGGCGCGCATGGCGTCCGCTGGAAGGCGCGCCTGCATCTCCTCGACGAAGACGCGATAGCGCACCGCCTGCGCGGCCTCGATCTCGCCTGGCGTGCGCGCAATGCGGGTCTCAAGGGAGCCTATGCGACCCAGGATACCTTCCTGCAGAAGTTCCGTGCTCACGGCCGGGGCCGCGCCGGCGCGTTCGGCAGCCTGAAGAAGATCGAGCGCTTCCATGGTCATCGCGTGTTCCGGATCGTTCATCTTGGATGTCATAAACCATCTAACTGCGACACGTTCGTGACAGTCGCATCCCGCCATTCTGGAGGTCACTTCGTTTGGAAGAGGTCCTCTCGCGTCAATTTTCCGCCGCCTCTCATGTGCCGCAACGGCACGGTCCCAACGTGTAAAAGACTAGTACATGGCGGAAGCGAGGTCCAGAAGGTTTTGACGCCTCATCAACATCCGAAGACGCCACGGGACCTCGACAGCGCCCGGACAATGCCTTGATGTTCAAGCGCTTTCTAATTTGAAGGCGGGCATGAACGGCTCAGTCGCCCTCACGATCGGGCCTTTTGAACAGAAACTCCTGGACGAAGATCATCACCGCTCCGACCGTGATGTAGCTGTCGGCGAGGTTGAAGATCGGGAAGGTCCAGCCGCCGACGTGAAAACGGATATAGTCGACGACATGCCCGTAGATGAAGTGATCGAGAATATTGCCAAGAGCGCCGGCTACCACCAGCGCAAAGCCGAGGAGCGCCCAGGTCTGCCGGGAATCGGTCTTCAGCCAGAGATAGATGACGACCGCGACGATGACGAGCCGCATGCCGACCAGCGCCCAGCCGTTCGTATCCGACAGAAGCGAGAAGGCAATGCCGGGATTATAGGTCTTGAACAGGCCCAGGAAGGGCAGGACGTCGATCGTCCGGTGAAACGGCAGATAAAGCTCGACCGCATATTTGACCGCCGCATCGATGAGGAGCGCGATGACGACGAAGGCGATGGCCGGGCCGGGGCGCGAAAGCGGCGATCTCATCGGCTTTTCTCCGGTGCGTCGAGCGAAAGAAGATGCCGGCGCGCCTCGTAGAGCATCACCCCGGTGGCAACCGCAAGATTGAGCGAATCAGCCCTGCCCTGCTGCGGAATGCGGGCAAGCCGCCCTGCGCCTTCGGCGAGTTCCGGAGGAAGCCCCTGCTGCTCATTGCCCATCAAAAGCACGACCGGCCTTTTCGTGTAGTCGATGGTTCGGTAGTCGACCGAGCCCGCGAGATGCGTGGCGACGACCTCGACGCCGCTTGTCCGCGCCCAGTCGAGAAATTCGCGCGGTTCGGCCCGCGAGACCGGAAGGGCGAAGACCGAGCCCATGGTGGCGCGCACGGTCTCCAGCGAAAACGGATCGGTCGTCTCGCCGACGAGAATCACCCCTGCCGCGCCCGCCGCATCGGCGGTACGGATAATGGTGCCGAGATTGCCCGGATCGCGCACCCTATCAAGCGCCACATAGGTCTCGGTCTTCGCCGGTCGGATATCGGCAAGCGGGCGGTAATGGCTTTCGAACACGCCGACGACCATTTGCGGGTTGTCGCGCCGCGTGATTGCCGAAAGCACCTTCTCCGAAACCTCCAAGACCAGGCCGCCGGAGGCGATCGTCTTGGCGGCGACCTTTTCCACCTGCGCCTTGCCCTTGGCCGCCTTGGCATAGATCAGCGTGCGGATCGACCAGTTGAGTTCCAGCGCGTCGATGACCAGCTTTAGCCCCTCGGCCATGAAGGTTCCGGTCTCCTCGCGGTGCTTCTTCTGCGACAGCGCGCGGATATCCTTGATGATCGGATTGGAAAGGGATGTGACTTCCTTCACCGTGCCGACGCGCGGCGCGCGCCTGTCGTCTCGCTCGAAGCTCATTGGGGCAACCACCGCGCATAAAGGGATGTTGAAAGGGCGCGGCCGGGCTGATCGCCGGAAAGCCCCGCCTCGCGAATGACAAGTTCGCCCGATTCGACCACGCCGCCGAAACCGCGCATCGTCTCCATCATCAGTTCGTGAACCGAATAGAAGCTGGCGCGGATCGAATAAGCCGTCAGGACGAAGCCGAGCGCATCCGGCTTCAGGATGGAGCGGCAGAGATCCAGCATGCGCGGCAGATGCTCGAACAACTGCCAGACCTCGCCATTCGGCCCGCGTCCGAATTTCGGCGGATCGGTGAGGATGATGTCGTAGTGGTTGCCGCGCCGTTCCTCGCGCTCGATGAACTTCATCGCATCGTCGCAGATCCAGCGGATCGGACGATCGTTGAGGCCGGAGAGCGCCTGGTTCTCGCGCGCCCAGCCGATCGCCTTCTTCGACGCATCGACATGGGTCACTTCAGCGCCGGCGGCAGCGGCGACCAGCGAGGCGACGCCGGTATAGCCGAAGAGGTTGAGCACTTTGGGCGGGTTCTTGCCGCCGCGAGCCGTCTCCAGCACATCGCGCATCCACTGCCAGTGGGCGACCTGTTCGGGAAAAACGCCGACATGGCGGAAGGCGGTGAAACGGCCGAGGAAATCGATATCCATGATCCGCAGCGGCCAGGTCTCGCCAAGGGCAGCCTTGGGAAAGCGCCAGCGGCCCATGCCGTCCTCGTCCGTGTCGCCGGTAAAGATGGCATCGGCGTTGGCCCAGATCTTTTCATCAAGGAGCGGCGGCCACAACGCCTGCGCCTCGGGACGGACGATGCGGTAGTCGCCATATTGCTCGAGCTTCAGGCCATGGCCGCTGTCGATCAGGTGAAAGCCGTCGGCGGAAATGGACTGGAGAATAGTCGGCACGCGTTCTGCCGGGCGCTCGCCTTCGCGCATCGCGATCCACTGCGGCTCGGGCTGGCGGCTGCGGCGTTCGGTCTGCTTGTCCGCCGGGGCTCCGGCCTTGCGCCGCTCGGCGCGGCCATCGGGACGCACGCCCTTGCGCTGCCGGTCAGGCTTGGCCTGCGGCTTGCCGCCAGCCTTGTTGCGGCGGGTCTTGTCGGCTCTGGAAGGCGTCATGAAAGGCGATTATCCCGCGAGTGTTGGAAAGCTGCGGTTTATCAGCCCTGTGACGAAAATGGCAAGTCTTCTCGCATCGTCTCAGGAGGACGGCAGCTGATCAAGCGGGCGGACAGACGAAACTTCGGTGCTCCGCGCCTTCTGCTTGTCGGCCTCCGCGCGCCAGAGAGCGGCCTCGCGCTTGCTAGACTTTGCGGTCTTGCGGTGCTTGCGCTGGGAGATCCAGGTGAACAGCGCGCCCAGCAGAATGCCGAGAATGAAGGCGATGAAGATGTAGACGAAGAAGGGCGCGGAGACGGAGAGCACGTTATCGCTGGCATTGAAGGGGTTCAGCGCCATGGTGACCGATTGCCGGTTGGCAACCGACAACAGAACCAGAACCACCCCGATGGGCAGAAGGATGATGAGATTGACAAGCTTTGACATCATGCGCCTCGAACGCGTTTCATTATTTCCGGCGATCCGGCCCGCAGCCGTTAGTCGTCGTCTTTCTGGTCGGGATTGAGGCGCTCGCGCAGCTCCTTGCCGGTCTTGAAGAACGGCACCCACTTCTCTTCAACGAAAACGGTGTCGCCGGTGCGCGGGTTCCGTCCCGAACGCGAAGGGCGGTTCTTGACCGAAAAAGCGCCGAAGCCGCGCAGTTCGACGCGGTTGCCCGCCGCCAGCGCATCCGCGATCTCGTCCAGAATTGCATTCACGATATTCTCGACATCGCGGTGATAGAGATGCGGGTTTCGCGCCGCAACAATCTGTACCAATTCCGACTTGATCACGCCCAGCCCCTCAACTCTATGATTTTCATTGCCAATCAGTCTGCCCCACGGACACCAGCCCGTCAACAAGCCCGGTCTGACGAAGGATGTCTTCGCTAACGAACCAACCCAATCCGAGCGATTCGAGCAGTCTGGCCCCCATTCTTGCTAAACCGACCCCGAACCCATCCCTGTTTACGTTATCCCAAGACCGGATTTCAAGGGAGTCCGAAACGCCGTTTGCGGCAAGATAGGCGATAATTTCGTCGCGACCGCCGATTTCGTCGACAAGACCGGCATCAACGGCCTGACGTCCGGTCAGGATCCGGCCGTCGGCCAGCGTCAGCGCCTCTTCGCGCGGCATATCGCGACGCTCGGCGACGAGATCGACGAACCAGTCATAGCTGTCCATCACCATGGCGCGCACCATCGCCTTCGCATCCGCACTCGCATCATCGAACGGCGAGGGCTCGGCCTTCATCGGCGCGGATTTGATCGAATCCACCGACACGCCGATCTTGTCGAGCAATTCCTTTGCCTGCGGATAGAGAAAGATCACGCCGATTGAGCCGGTGATCGAGGTGTCCCCGGCGAAGATGCGGTCGCCGGCAAGGGCGATCATGTAGCCCGCCGAGGCGGCCTGCGTGCGAATTTCGCTGACGACAGGCTTTTTCTCCGCGACGACGCGCAACGCCTTGTAGAGCGCTTCGCCGCCGAATGTCGTGCCGCCCCCGGTCGAAAGCGAGACGACGAGCGCCTTCGCCGCCGGATCCTCGCCAATCTCACGGATCGTCTCGAGCATCGCCGGGTCGTCGCCGATCACGCCCGAGATCGTAAGCTGCGCGACATGGGGACGTGCGAGCATGGTGCCAGGCTCCGCTCCGCCATAGGCCTTGTAAAGGGCGACGACGAGAAGAACGGCAACCACGAGCGCGGCCGCTCGCCACCAGCCCACGCGCCGTCTGAGGCGCCTGCGCTCAAGGATATCCGATAGGTTCATCAATGCCCTCACAGTGTTTTGAACGGCGCTTGCCGCTTTCAAGCTTGGCGAATGTGCGTTCCGGACTCATCTGATGTCAATCGCGGACGGGGCTAATTTAGGCCGGCAAACTTGTTCTGGCCCGCAAAACATACTACCCATGGGCCCTGACAGGTAACGGCTTCGGGCGCAGAGTGTCTTGGCTCCAATGCGGATGACAGGCTGTGCGACAGCGACGAGACGGCACGACATGAGTATGGCAATGACAGCGCATGAAGGCGTCGGCCCTTCGATCGAGGAAAGCTTCCGCAAGGCGCGGCGGCATTCCGGCCATGTGCGCCGCCTCAAGTTCCTGCTGCCGCTGGCCGCCGTGGTGATCACGATCGGACTTGTCGCGACGACCTTCCTGCGTTCGATCGTGCCCGACAATATCACGCTTGATGCCGCCTCGATCGAAAATGGCATGATCGTCATGACAAACCCCGGCATGTCTGGCCGCAATTCCGATGGCATCCGCTATTCGCTGAAAGCCGATCGCGCGCTGTTGCCGGCTGCCAATCCGGATGACAGCACGGTGCTGCTCGAAAACGTCATCGCCACCGTCCCGGTCGAGGATAGCGTTACAGCCGTGGTCGACGCCGCGCGCACGCTCTATGATCGCACCACCGAGAAGCTGACGATCAATGACCCTTTCACCATCGAGCTATCGAACGGCATGCATGCGGACTTCACCTCGGCCGAGATAGACATCAAGGCCGGAACGCTTTCCAGCGACACGCCGGTATCCGTGACGTCGCCGCAGGCATCGGTGGTTGCCGAAAACGTGAATATCATCGATAACGGTCAGAAAATCCGGTTTGGCGGCGGCGTTCACGTAACGCTGTCTCCGTCGGCGCTGGCCCGCACCGGACAATGAGGTTTCGGATGGATCTGAGCAATTTGAAATTCTGCACGCCCCGGCGCTCGACCGCAGCAACGCTCGCGCTTCTGTGCGCGCTGGCGTTGCCCGCCGGGCAAGGTTTCGCGCAGTCGACCCAGACGAGTGGTTTCCAGCTTTCCGGCGACGAGCCGATCGACATCGATGCCGACGAATTCGAAGTGGATGACGCCACCAAGCTGATTACCTTTTCCGGCAATGTCGTCGCCAATCAGGGCGTCAACCAGGTCAAGGCCGGCAAGATGACCGTGCGCTATGCCGGCGGCTCGACCGGGATCGCCTCGGGCCAGGGCGATATCGAGCGGATCGATCTCAGCCAGTCGGTGGAGCTTCTGACCGACACGCAGACGGCGACCGGCGATACCGGCTATTTCGACATGGTCACCCAGCATTTCGTCCTGGAAGGCAACGAGGTGGTGCTGAAAGAAAACGGCAATGTCTTCGTCGGCTGCAAGCTCACCGTCAACATGGTGACAAGCCAGGCCAAGCTCGACGCCTGCGGCAAGCGGGTGCAGATCAGGCTGAACCCGCAGTCACGGCCGGGCGACTGATCACGCATGCCGAAAAGAACGACAAGAAAAACGCTCTCCACCGCCGAGCGCCCGTCCGTTGCCGCAACCCTGCCCCAAAACGGAAACCGCGAGGACGGACGCTATGACGGTACGCTGATCGCGCAGGGCCTGACCAAGACCTACCGCAGCCGTCGCGTCGTCAATGGCGTCTCGCTCGTCGTGCGCCGCGGCGAGGCCGTCGGCCTGCTCGGCCCCAATGGCGCGGGCAAGACGACCTGTTTCTACATGATTACGGGCCTTGTGCCAGTTGACGAGGGTAGTATCGCGCTGCACGGCCGCGACGTGACGGGCCTGCCGATGTATCGTCGCGCACGCCTCGGCGTCGGCTACCTGCCGCAGGAAGCCTCCATTTTCCGGGGGCTCAGCGTCGAGAACAACATCCGCGCCGTGCTCGAACTGACCCCGCTGAAGAAAAAGGAGCGAGAGGAGAAGCTCGAGCAGCTTATGGAGGAGTTCGGCATCGCCAAGCTGCGCAAGTCATCGGCCGTGGCGCTTTCCGGCGGCGAACGCAGGCGCCTCGAGATCGCCCGCGCGCTTGCGACCGACCCGGCCTTCATGCTGCTGGACGAGCCCTTTGCCGGCGTCGACCCGATCTCGGTCGCCGATATCCAGAACCTGATCCGCCACCTCACGCGACGCGGCATCGGCGTCCTGATCACCGACCATAACGTCCGCGAAACGCTGGGCATGATCGATCGCGCCTACATTATTCATGCGGGCGAAGTGCTGACCCACGGCAAGGCCGACGAGATCGTCGCCAACAGCGATGTGCGCCGCTTCTACCTCGGAGACAATTTCAGCCTGTAGATCGGCTTTGCCGGGCGATGATTCAGGCTTGATCATCAAGCAATTTCTGTGCCAGTCTCTCCTTTGCACGTTTTAATTTGTTCAGTACGCAGACGGACGCCCGAGACGGCTGACCGTTGCGGTGTAAGGGTTTTGCTCGCAACATGGCACTAAGCGCCAATCTTTTCCTCCGCCAGAACCAGTCACTCGTCATGACGCCGCAGTTGATGCAGTCAATCCAGTTGCTCCAAATGCCCCATGCCGAGCTCAGCCAGTTCATAGCCCAGGAGGCGGAAAAGAACCCGTTGCTGGAGGTCGGCGGCGAGGAAGATGCCGGCGACGAACGCTCCGAAACATCCGAGACGCACGAGCCTCACGGCTCGGAAATGGCCAGCGACTGGTATTCCGACGACCAGCAGGCCAATGGCACGGCCCGCCTCGGCGACAGTCTCGACAGCAATTTCGACAGCGCCTACGGCGATGACGGCGCGCCCGCCCGGCCCGACGCGCCAGAACTGATGAGCCAGTGGAAATCCATGCCCGGCGGCGTTGGCGGCGACGACCATGTCGACCTTGACGAATTCGTCGCCGGAAGGCCGTGCCTGCGCGACCATCTGACCGGCCAGATCGCGCTTACCTTCAAGCGCTCCGACGAACAGGCGATCGCCCGGCATCTGGTCGATTATCTGGACGAGGCCGGCTATTTCCGGGCCGACACGGCGGAGATCGCCGAGCGGGCCGGGCTGACGGTCGACAGGCTGGATACCGTCCTGGCGCGACTGAAGACACTCGATCCGCCCGGCATCTTCGCCCAGTCGCTCTCCGACTGCATGCGCCAGCAATTGCTGCAGACCGAAAGCCTGACCCCGGCGATGGCCGCCCTCGTCGACAATCTCGAGCTGGTCGCCCGGCGCGATTTCACCAAGCTGAAAAAGCTCTGCGGGGTCGAAGAGCAAGACCTTCTGGGCATGATGCATGCGCTTCGCCGGCTGAACCCGAAACCGGCCAGTGCCTTTTCAAGCCAGCCGCCCGAAGCGGTCCTGCCCGATGTGATCGTGTCGGCACGCAAGGACGGCGACTGGCAGGTGGAGCTTAACCCCGACACGCTGCCGCGCGTTCTCGTCAATCGCTCCTATCTCACCGAGATCAAGGCATCCCGGGGCATGTCGGAGGCCGATGACGCCTTTTTGAACACATGCCTGCAGACCGCCAACTGGCTGACGCGCAGCCTCGACCAGCGCGCCCGCACCATCCTGAAGGTCGCGAGCGAAATCGTGCGCCAGCAGGACGCCTTCCTCAAGCACGGCGTCGACCATCTGCGGCCGCTCAACCTGAAGACCGTGGCGGACGCGATCAAGATGCACGAATCGACCGTCAGCCGCGTCACCTCCAACAAGTTCATCCTGACGCCGCGCGGCCTGTTCGAACTGCGTTATTTCTTCTCCGTCTCGATCGCCTCCGACCAGGCGGACGGCAGCGCCCTTTCGGCGGAATCCATCCGCCACAAGATCCGCCGGATGATCACGGCCGAAACGCCCGAAGCGGTGCTATCCGATGACGACATCGTCGCCGCCCTGAAGGAAGAGGGCATCACGCTTGCCCGGCGCACCGTCGCCAAATACCGCGAAGCGATGTCGATCCCCTCCTCCGTCCAGCGCCGCCGCGAAAAACGGGCCTATGCGAAGGTCGTCGGCGCCTGAGCCCCTCCTTTTGGACCTGCGGCAAAAGCGCAGGCGTGATTGACTTCCGGGAACATGAACTGTAGAGCATCCGCCGCAAGAGGGGCGCCGCCTCAGCTAACGAGACGGGACGCAGATGCCTCCAGGACCGGGAAAGCGGCAAACCGACCGCACCCGGCGGCAAAAACACGCAGAAGAATATTGCGGATATCCCGCTGGCAAACGGCTGAAAAATGCCCAAATGAGTTATGATGACTATGTGTCATCTCAGTGCCGTACGGGATACCGGCGGCCAGGCGTGGAAGTTCTTGGAGGAGAACAAGGCTTGGCTTAAACTGGTGTCCGCCAACGATAGAAGAAGGGAAGATCCATGAGTGTTCGCGTCTCGGGAAAACAAATGGAAGTCGGAGAGGCTTTCCGTGAAAAAATCGAAGACCAGATCGAGGAAGCGGTCACCAAATATTTTGACGGCGGCTATTCCGGCCAGGTCACGGTCGAGAAATCCGCAGGCGGTTTCGAGGCCGACTGCAAGGTCCATCTCGACAGTGGCGCCGTGCTGCACGCAGCCGGCAAGGCCCATGACCCCCAGGCCGCCTTCGAAGCTGCGTTCGAACGCATTGCCAAGCGCCTGCGCCGCTACAAGCGCAAGCTGAAGGATCATCATAACGCCAACGGACATGCCGATTTCGCCGAAGTCGCCTATTCGGTCATGGACCTGCCGCAGGAAGATGAGGGCGAGATACCGGAAGACTACGCGCCGGCCATCATTGCCGAAGCAAAAACCGAAGTCCGCACGATGGCAGTGGCAACGGCCGTCATGGCACTCGATATGACCGACAAGCCACTGATGCTGTTCCGCAACCCGGACAACAAGACGCTCAACATCGTCTATCGCCGCCCCGATGGTAATATCGGCTGGATCGACACAGCCGGCATCAAGGGCTGAACCCACTTCGGCGGGTGCCGTTCAGGCGCCCGCCTTCAAGCCGCAACCCAGGATACCAGGATATGGCCCTTGACGACCTGCTGAAACAGGAGGCGATCATCCCCGCCCTCAAGGCAAACTCCAAGAAGCAATTGTTGCAGGAGTTGGCTGCCAGAGCGGAGGCCGTGACGGGAATTCCCGAGCGCGAGATCTTCGAAGTGGTGCTCCAGCGTGAGCGCCTCGGCTCAACCGGTGTCGGCAACGGCATCGCCATTCCGCACGGAAAACTGCCGAAACTCGATCACATATGCGGCGTCTTCGCCCGCCTTCAGCATCCTGTCAATTTCGAGGCGCTGGACGACCAGCCGGTCGACCTCGCTTTTCTTCTGCTCGCCCCCGAGGGCGCCGGCGCGGATCACCTGAAAGCGCTGTCGCGCGTCGCGCGGCTCCTGCGTGACCAGGAGCTGGTCAAGAAGCTGAGGGCCTCCAATTCGGAAAGCGCGATCTTCGCCTTTTTGAATTCCGATCCGGATTCTTCCGCGGCCTGACCCTGGGCGCCTGATACTGCGGATTTTTCCATCAAAAAAGGCGTCCCGCTCAAGCGAAACGCCTCTCTTTGCGTTTATCCGCGAAGCCGCACTTATTCCGGCTTGTCCTCTGCAGGCTGTTGCTGCGCGGCTTCCGCCTTCGGCCCGCCCTTCGAGACGCCGACCATGGCCGGGCGCAGGACGCGATCGCCGATCATGTAGCCGGTCTGGACGACCTGAACCACCGTGTTGGAGGGGATCTCCGGGTTCGGCACCTCGAACATCGCCTGATGGAAATGCGGGTCGAATTTCTGCCCTTCCGCCTCGATCGTCTTCACGCCATGGCGTTCCAGCGCCGAAAGCATGGAGCGTTCGGTCATCTCCACGCCTTCGACAAAGCCCTTGATCTCGTCAGAGCGCTTGTCTTCGGGCAGGCTGTCGAGCGCGCGGCGCAGATTGTCGGACACGCCGAGCATGTCGCGCGCAAACGCCGTGACCGAATAGGCCTTGGCGTCCTTCACGTCGCGGGCGGTGCGCCGGCGCAGGTTCTCCATCTCGGCGGCGAGCCTGAGCAACTGGTCGCGCTGCTTTTCGTTTTCCTCACGCAGAAGATCGATCGGATCGGGTTCAGCGATCTCGGCATCCGCAGCCTCCTCGACAGGCGCATCCGCCTCAAGGTCAACCACCGTCTCGTTGATTTCCTCGTCAGTGCCGTTTTTCTTGGTCTCGTCGGTCATGACGTCTCCGCAGGTTGCAGTTTGTTCTTGAATCTCTCGGGCCACGATATCGAGGTTCACTCCCGAAAAATCAAGGCCCTCCCCCGGTATTCACAGGGCTCGCTCAGCGAGAACGCGACATTCGTGACAGAAGATGGGCCGTGTAGTCGACCATCGGCACCACCCGGGCATAGTTGAGCCGGGTCGGTCCGATCACGCCGACCGCGCCGACGACCTGATTGTCGCTGTCGCGATAGGGCGCGACCACGAGCGAGGAGCCCGACAGCGAGAACAGCTTGTTCTCCGAGCCGATGAAGATGCGCACGCCCGAACCGCTTTCGGCCAGGCTGATCAGTTCGATCAGGCTTTCCTTTTTCTCAAGGTCGTCGAACAGCATTCTGAGCCGGTCGATATCGGATGCATCGGCAACGCCTTCGAGAAGATTGGCGCGCCCGCGCACGATCAGCCGTCCGGGCTTGCCCTCCTCCGAACTGCCCGACCAGACGGCAAGGCCGCGTCCGACGAGATCCTGCGAAAGCTGGTCGAGTTCGTGGCGCACCTCGTCCTTCAGCCGTCCCAGAACCGATCTCAGTTCCGGCAGGGTCTGGCCGTTCAGATGCGCGTTGAGGAAATTCGCCGCCGCCGTCAGCTGCGAGGAGGTCGTGCCGGCGGGCAGGTCGATAATCCGGTTTTCCACCTCGTTGTGCTCGCCGACAAGCACGGCCAGCGCCTTGGTCGGCTCCAGGCGGATGAATTCGACATGCTTGAGCACGGTATTGCTCTTCGACGTCATCACCAGCCCCGCCCCCCGAGACATGCCGGAGAGCATCTGGCTCGCCTCGTTCAACAGCCCGTCGACGGGCTGGCCGCGATCGACGCTCTTCATGTGGCGCTCGATCTCGGACCGTTCGCTTTCGGCAAGATCGCCGACCTGCATATAGGCATCGACAAAGAAGCGCAGGCCGCTTTCCGTCGGCAGGCGACCGGCGGAAACATGCGGTGCATAGATCAGGCCGAGTTCCTCGAGGTCGCTCATCACATTGCGCACCGAGGCCGGCGACAGCGACATCGGCAGGAGCCGCGACAGGTTGCGCGAGCCGAGCGGCTCCCCGCTTTCCAGGTAGCTCTCGACAATCGCGCGGAACACCTCGCGCGAGCGGTCGTCCAGTGTCATTGCCGAATTGTCTGCTCTTCGATCTGCTGTCATGCTTCAAATGGCCGGATGGTTCGTCTGCTTCGCCCTTTAATATAGTGCCGGCGCGCCGCTTCGCAATTCGTCTTTGCAGATGACGGGCCTGCCGTTTTTCTTTGCAAAAGCCGCCTCTTCCTTCTAGAACCGCCGCAACGAAAACCGGAAGGACCACACCATGCGGCCATCAGGCAGACAACTCAACCAGATGCGCAATGTTTCCTTCGAGCGTGGCTTTTCCAAGCACGCGGAAGGCTCCTGCTTCGTCAAATTCGGGGATACGCATGTGCTGTGCACGGCCTCCCTCGAAGAGCGCGTTCCGCCGTGGCTGCGCAATGGCGGCAAGGGCTGGGTGACGGCCGAATACGGCATGCTGCCGCGCGCGACCGGCGATCGCATGCGCCGCGAGGCCTCCGCCGGCAAGCAGGGCGGCCGCACGCTGGAGATCCAGCGCCTGATCGGCCGCTCGCTGCGCGCCGTCGTCGATCTCGAAGCCCTTGGCGAACGCCAGATCAGCGTCGACTGCGACGTCATCCAGGCAGACGGCGGCACACGCACCGCCTCGATCACCGGCGCCTGGATCGCGCTGCATGATTGCCTGAAATGGATGGAAGCCCGCAGCATGGTCAAGACCGACAAGGTGCTGAAGGACCATGTGGCGGCGATCTCCTGCGGCATCTTCGCCGATCAGCCGGTCATCGACCTCGACTATCTGGAGGATTCGTCCGCAGAGACCGACGCCAATTTCGTCATGACCGGTACCGGCGGCATCGTCGAGATCCAGGGCACCGCCGAGGGCAAGCCCTTCTCGCAGGACGAATTCCTGACGCTCCTGGACCTGGCCCGCAACGGCATTTCCGATCTGGTGGACCTGCAGAAGAAGACCATCGCCGGCGCCTGAAGGAGCCCGCCATGCCGATCGCAGCCGTTCTGGAAACCGCGCTCTATGCCGCAGACCTCGATGCCGCCGAAGGCTTTTACGGCGGCGTTCTGGGGCTTGAGAAGATCGCGCGCGTTGAAAACCGGCATGTGTTCTTCCGCTGCGGCCCCGGCGTGCTGCTGGTCTTCAATCCGGAGGAGACGAAAAAACCGGCAAGCCCCGGTTCGCTGCCCGTGCCGACCCACGGCGCGCGCGGTCCCGGCCATGCCTGCTTCCGGCTTGAAGGCGACGATTTCGACGCGATGATCGACCGGCTTGCCGCTGCTGGCATCGCGATCGAAACCGATTTCCGCTGGCCCAACGGCGCCCGCTCGATCTATTTCCGCGACCCCGCCGGCAACAGCCTGGAATGCGCGGAGGCGAAACTCTGGGGGCTTTGATGGCAATTGCCGGTTCGCTCCAATCAATCTCTCCCCTTGAGGGAGAGATGCCCCGACAGGGGCAGAGAGGGGTGAACCCTCTCCGAGAGCGCGGAGCCTGCGGCTTATGCCCGATACCCCTCTCTGTCGCGTTCGCGACATCTCCCCCTCAAGGGGGGAGATTGATTTGGCGGCAACACGACGCAACCGAACATCACTTCGTTCATCAGGAACTGACATGCGCAAACTCGAAACCAAGACCATCGTCGTTGCCAGCCACAATGCCGGCAAGATCGCCGAGATCGCCGAGCTGATCGGCCCGCTCGGCTTCTCGGCCAAATCAGCGGCAGAACTCTCCTTCGACGTGCCTGAAGAGACCGGGACGACCTTCGAGGAAAACGCCGCGATCAAGGCGCGGGCATCGGCGGAAAAATCTGGCCTGCCGGCCCTTGCCGATGACTCTGGCATCGTCGTCGACGCGCTTGACGGCGCGCCCGGCGTCTACACCGCCGACTGGGCCGAGAAGGAAGACGGCAGCCGCGATTTCATGATGGCGATGGAAAAGGTGGAAAAGGCGCTTGCCGAAAAAGGCGCGACAGCGCCCGAGGCTCGCACCGCCCGCTTCGTCTGCGTGCTCTGCCTGGCCTGGCCCGACGGCCACACAGAAACCTTCCGCGGCGAAGTGGAAGGCAATCTCGTCTGGCCGCCGCGCGGCGAAAAGGGCCATGGCTATGATCCGGTGTTCCAGCCGAAGGGTCATGACAGAACCTTCGGCCAGATGGAGCCTTCGGAAAAGGCCGAGGGCGGCCCGGCCGATGGCGGCGCGCTCTCCCACCGCGCCCGCGCCTTCAAGCTGTTCACCGAAACGGGGCTCTCGCTCTGACAAACGACCCGGCGACGACAGCAGGCATCAATGGCGGTGACGGCGAACCGGGTTTCGGCGTTTATCTGCACTGGCCGTTCTGCGCGGCCAAATGCCCCTATTGCGACTTCAACAGCCATGTCCGCCATCAGCCGGTCGACCAGAAGCGCTTTGTCGCCGGCTTCCTGAGAGAAATCTCCCATATGCGGGCGCTCTCGGGCCCGCGCGCCGTCACCAGCATCTTCATCGGTGGCGGCACGCCGTCGCTGATGGAACCACAAACGCTGGGCGCAATCCTTGAGGGCGTCGCTGCGGCCTGGCATGTGCCGGACGGGATCGAGGTGACGCTGGAGGCCAACCCCTCGAGCGTCGAGGCCGAACGGTTCCGCGGATACCGCGCTGTCGGCGTCAACCGCGTCTCCATGGGCGTGCAGGCATTGAACGACCGCGAACTGCGCTTTCTCGGACGCCTTCACAATGTCGAGCAGGCGCTTGGGGCGATCCGGCTGGCGCGCGAAATCTTTCCGCGCATGTCCTTCGACCTGATCTATGCACGTCCGGGGCAAACGGCGGAAGACTGGGAGCGTGAACTGAACCAGGCGATCGACCTTGCCGCCGACCACCTGTCGCTCTACCAGTTGACCATCGAGGAAGGCACCCGCTTCTTCGACCTCTATAACCGGGGCAAGATCGTCGTGCCGGACGAGGATCAGGCGGCGCATCTCTACGAGGTGACGCAGGCCGTGACCGCGGCGCGCGGCCTTCCGGCCTACGAGGTTTCCAACCATGCCCGCCCCGGCGCGGAAAGCCGGCACAACCTCACCTATTGGCGCTATGGCGATTATGCCGGCATCGGCCCGGGCGCCCATGGGCGCTTAGGGACCGCTTCGGGCAAGATCGCGACGGCAACGGAAAAGCACCCCGAAACCTGGCTTCAGGCGGCCGAGACCAATGGCCATGGCATGATCGAGCAGACAGTGCTCTCTCGGGAAGAGCAGGCCGACGAGCTTCTCCTGATGGGGCTTCGGGTGAAGGAAGGCGTCGATCTCGCCCGCTGGTCCTCGCTCTCGGGCAAGCCGATGGATGCCGAGCGCGAGGATTTCCTTTTGAAACTCGGCCTGATCGAGCGCATCGGCAATGCCCGCCTGCGCGCCACGCCCGAAGGCATGCTGCTTTTGAACAGGATCGTCGCGGAACTTTCCTGACGAGCGGGTTGCAAGCTGCTATAAGCACACGCGGAACCCGCCTTGAGGGCAGCGCGTTCATGATCAAACACCGGAAAAATACGTAAGCGAAGAAAGACCGTCAGATGGCAAGCTCGAGCTACACCCACAGAATGATCCGCGACCGGCTGAGCGCGGCCATCTGCATCATTTTCGGCATCTATATGGGCTATCTCGCCCATTCCGACGGCGTGGCGCTGACGCCGTCGCTGTTTTACGGGCTGGTCGCCTTCGTGCTGCTCGCCATGCTGCTGATGATCCTCCGGAACTTCATCTATGCCCTGATCATCGCCGGCCTCATCGTCTGGCTCGCGGCCTATCTCGGCTTCGGCTGGGCCGACCAGCTGATCGCCTATATCGAACAGCTTCTCCGGCTCGGCTACCAGGAATCGCTGAAGCTGTTCATGTCCGCAGAAGCGCCGATCGCCACCTGAGCGGAGCGGTTTGTGGACGAAGCCTGCCCCACTCTCCGCCGTCATGCTCGGGCTTGTCCCGAGCATCTAAGCACGTTTCAACGTGACAGGCGTCTCGGGCGAAAAAATCTTTTTACATCAACCTCTTCCAAAAGGCCAACGCCGCCCGTGCGGAACAGTGGTCAGATCCTCGGCACAAGGCCGAGGATGACGTCCGTAAAATGGTTAGGCTTGTGAACGAACCGAGCCGCTCGCGATATGACCCGCCGGCCTGCCGCCGCCGAGACGCGATGACGTTCAGGCCGCGAGCCCCGTCAGCAGGCTCTTCAGCGCCGCTTCGGCATCGGCGGAGCGTTCCGAACGATCAATGAAACCGCCGCCGAAGACGCGGGCGTCATTGCCAGGCGCGTCATAAAGCACGCAGGCCTGGCCGCTGGCGATCCCCGCCTCGCCTTCCAGAAGATCGACATAGACGCCGTTGTCGTCCGCATGCAGCATCACCGGCAGCGGCGGACGCGTGGAGCGGACCTTGGCGAAACAGGAAAACCCGTCCGCCGCCGCCTCTTCGAGCGGCCCGTCGCCCAGCCAGTTGACATCGCGCAGATAGATGCGGCGCGTCTCCAGCGCCTCGCGCGGGCCGACGATGACGCGGCGCGAGCGGGCATCGAGATAGACTACGTAGAGCGGCTCGCCGGTGGCAACGCCAAGCCCCTTGCGCTGGCCGATCGTGTAGCGAACGATCCCCTCATGCCGGCCGAGCACGCGGCCGTCGAGATGCACGATCTCGCCGGAAAGCTCGGCATTCGGCTTCAGCTTGGCGATCACGTCGGAATACTTGCCCTGCGGCACGAAACAGATGTCCTGGCTGTCCGGCTTGTCGGCAACGATCAGGCCCATTTCTTCCGCCAGCCGCCGCGTATCGGCCTTCGGCAGGCCGCCGAGCGGAAAGCGCAGGAAATCGATCTGCTCCTGCGTGGTGGCAAACAGGAAATAGCTCTGGTCGCGCTCGGCATCCACCGGACGGTAAAGCGCGCGTCGCATCGGATTATCCGGCGTCGGGTTCGCCTTGGAGCGGATGTAGTGGCCGGTCGCCAGCGCATCGGCGCCAAGCTCCCTCGCCGTCGTCAGAAGATCGGCAAACTTGACCGTCTGGTTGCAGGCAACGCAGGGGATCGGCGTCTCGCCGGCGATATAGCTTTCGGCGAACGGGTTGATCACCGTCTCGCGAAACCGCGCTTCATAATCAAGCACATAATGGGGAATGCCGAGCCGCTCGGACACGCGTCGGGCATCATCGATATCCTGTCCGGCGCAGCAGGAGCCCGCGCGGTGCACGGCCGCGCCGTGATCGTAGAGCTGAAGGGTGATACCGAGGACGTCATAGCCCTCACGCTTCAAAAGCCCGGCAACGACCGAGCTGTCGACGCCGCCGGACATGGCGACGACAACGCGCGTGTCCTCCGGCTTCTTGTCAAAACCAAGTGAATTCATGATCCGCCAGTCCAGTTCAAGGTTGGATGTCAAACCGTTTATGTTGGCGGTGATATAAAGGCCCTGCCGGCTGGACGCAAGCCGAGCCTTGATGCTCAGGCGGCAAACTCCGGCGCGATATAGGCCGCATGCACCCAGCCTGTGACGACGCCCTCCCGGCCATCAGGGTTTTCCGGCGCGACAAAGGCCCAGTCTCCCTGCCGCTGCATGATCTTCACCCGCGTACCCTTCAGAAGCGTTCCGGGCGGCACCACCTTCTCGAACGTCGCGCCCGGCCCGCCGCGCAGGTTGAGCCGGCCCGCCGTCACCACGGCTGCGGGCTCGCGGTCCTCCGCCTCGCCGAGGAGCGCGCGGAACCGCTCGAAGGGAAAGGCCGGACCGGGATCGGTCTTCCAGCCGCGCGTGTCGATCTCCTCGTGGCTGACGATTGCCCGGATCGGATAATGGCCGACAAGCGCCTGAACAAGGTCGATCCCGGTCGCAATCTGCGCTTCCGGGAAAAGCGGCCAGGCGAAGCTGCCAGACCCGACTCGGGGCTGCGGCGCCATCTGATAACCGCCCGCCTTTTTCAGCGCCCGCTCGGAAAAGCGCTTGCCATAGGCATCGGTGAACTCGCCGAGCCCGTTCGGCTTCAGCCAGCCGGGATTGACGAATTCGATGCCGACGGAATGGGCGTTCAGCCCTTCAAGCGTGCCGTAGCGCGACGGCCCGGCATGCCAGGCGGTGCGGTCGAAGGGCGCGATCTGCCAGGCCGTGCCGTCACGGTCGATCACCACATGGGCGCTGGAGCCGCGATTGGAGGAACCTGCCGCCGCCCCCATCAGCCAGTCGCGGCTCGCCTTTCCGTTCCAGCCGGTGGTGTAGTGCAGCACGATGACGACGGGCGGTTTCTGCCGCCTGGCGCCGAGATTGGAGGATTGCCCGTACCAGATGCCCGGAATTTTATGGTTTTCGATCCGCATCGCGCGGCTCCTTCCTGCCTGTTTGAAACTGCAGGAATCCTAAGCGTGGCGGTCGAAGCGGGAGCCGCCGGGGAAAACCGGGGATACAAAAACGCGCGGGCCCCGGGGGCGCCGCGCGTCTTCGATAAGGTCAGCTAAAAGGCTTAGGCTGCGAGCTTGGCGGCAACCTTGGCAACATGTGCGCCCTGGAAGCGGGCGGCCTCGAGCTCGACAGCCGAGGGCATGCGCGATCCGTCGCCGTCCGTGATGGTGGAAGCACCGTAGGGCGAACCGCCCTTGATCTCGTCAACGCCCATCTGGCCGGCAAAGGCATAAGGCAGGCCGACGACGACCATGCCGTGATGCATGAGCGTCGGGATGAAGCCGAGCGTGGTGGATTCCTGGCCGCCGTGCTGCGTGGCCGAAGCGGTGAACACCGAGCCGACCTTGCCAACGAGCTTGCCGGTTGCCCAGAGCGCGCCGGTCTGGTCAACAAAGTTGCGCATCTGCGAGGCCATGGTGCCGAAACGGGTGCCGGCGCCGAAGACAATCGCATCATACTGGTCGAGTTCGTTCGGGTCGGCGATCGGCGCCTCTTGGTCGAGCTTGAAGTGCGATGCCTTGGCGACCTCTTCGGGAACCAGTTCGGGAACGCGCTTGACGGTCACGTCCGCGCCTTCGGCAGCGGCGCCTTCGGCAACGGCTTTCGCCATGGCTTCGATATGGCCATAGGCCGAATAGTAGAGAACGAGAACTTTAGCCATCTGAAAACTCCAATCGAATGGGCTTGAAATCTGTGCCCCGGAGATAGGCCCTCGGATACGGCAAAGTCCAGATGCCGGGCCATAGACGCACTGTTCACCCATCGGACGCGCGCAAGGCGGCCGCAACGGTCACCGGCAGGCTTGAAGAAACACAAGCCAGGGTCCACAACATAGCGACAAACCTGCTTTCAACAGAATGACGGATCTGATCACAATGAGCGAAGACGACAATCCGACCGCAGCGATGCTCGCCATCGGCGACGAACTTCTGTCCGGCCGCACGAAGGACAAGAATATCGGCCATCTGGCAGAAGCGATGACGCTCATCGGGATCGGCCTGAAGGAAGTGCGGATCGTCGCCGACGACGAGGCCGCGATCGTCGAGGCGGTCAATGCGCTGCGAGAGCGCTATACCTATGTCTTCACTTCCGGCGGCATCGGCGGCACCCATGACGACATCACCGCTGATTCGGTTTCCGCCGCCTTCGGCCTGCCCTGCATCTACAATGACGAGGCGATGCGCCGGCTCGCCGCCCATTACGAGCGGCGCGGGATCGACTTCAATGGCTCGCGCCAGCGCATGGCGCGCATGCCGGAAGGCGCGAGCCTGATCGACAATCCGGTGTCCACCGCCCCCGGCTTCGTCATCGGCAATGTCCATGTCATGGCGGGGGTGCCGAGCATTTTCGAGGCGATGCTCGACAATGTGATCCCGACTCTGAAGGGCGGCGCGCCGCTCGTTTCGAAAATCGTGGAATGCCCTTTCGGCGAGGGCGACATCGCGGCGCGTCTCGGCGAAATCCAGAAGGCCCATCCGAAGACCTCGATCGGCTCCTATCCCCGTTTTTCCGCCGAAGGCTTCCGCACGCAGCTCGTTATCAGGGCGAGAGCGGAGGCCGACGCCGAGGCGGCGGCCGCGGATATCCGCGCCATGCTGGAAGCAATGCCGGGCGCCTGATCGAAGCGCCGCCTTACCCGAAAGACGCGTTTCGGTTCTTCGCTTTTTCTGGCATTAGGCTTAAACTGGAAGAGCAGCAACGGCCGGCGCGTCCGCCGGCGCTTGATACGGGTGGGAGCCAAGCCCGAGAGGAGTGTTTGAGATGACCTACAAGACCATACTCGCCGTCATGGAATCACCGACGCAGGCCGGCGGCTTCCTCGATTACGCCATTGAAATCGTTCGCTCCTTCGACGCACATCTGATCGGCCTCCATGCAGAGACCGTCAACCCGACGCCGATCATCGCGCCGATGGAGATACCCGATCCCATTTCCATCCAGTCGCTGCAGGACATGGCCGAAAAGCGCAGCGCCGAGCTCGGCGAGATCTTCCGCAAGCGCGCGGCGCGCGAAGACATCTCCCATGAATGGCGCAAGATCGTCTCCGCCTCCGGCTTTGCCGGATCCTCGGTCATCGACAGCGCCCGCTCCTGCGATCTGATCATCGCCCCGCAGGTCAGCCCCGACGCGCCCGGAGACGCCCGCGCCGATTTCGAGAGCTTCCTGTTCGAGAGCGGACGCCCCGTGCTGCTGGTGCCGCATGTGGACAAGGTGGCAAAACCCTTCAACCGCGTGATGGTCGCCTGGAACGGCTCGCGCGAGGCCGCACGCGCTACCTTCGATGCCCTTCCCTTCCTGAAGAAGGCCGGCGAGGTCGAGATCTTCTCGGTCAATCCACATGACAGCAAGGATCAGGAAAGCGGCCTCACGGGTGCGGAAATCGCCTCGACGCTCGCTCGCCACGGCGTCAACGTGATCGCCACCAGCGCGCACGCGGACAAGGCCAAGGCGGCAACCATCATCGAGAACCGCCTGTCGGACAATTCCGTCGACCTTCTGGTCATGGGCGCCTATACGCATTCCAGGCTGTGGGAGATGCTGTTCGGCGGCGTGACCCGTACGCTGCTGGAATCGATGACGGCGGCGACGCTGATGTCGCGCTGATCCCACGATCAGCCATCTTTCCGGCGGCAGAAAGACCGCATGTCTTGCCTTTTGGCGATGAATGCGGCTAATAGCGATGCCCAACGGCAGGCCGTCGCCTGCCCCGGGCATCGCATCCGCATTTTGCATGCTTTCGGGGCGGGTCGGCTGCCACTGGGCCGGACGGAGTCGTCGGCCGTCAAACCCTTTGCGTCACCCGTGTCCCGGAGCCTTTCATGTCCCTTCCCGAAAAAGCCTTTCCCGTATCCTGGGATCAGTTTCACCGCGATGCGCGCGCGCTTGCCTGGCGCCTGTCCGGTCTTGACCAGACCTTCCACGCCATCGTCTGCGTCACGCGCGGCGGCCTCGTGCCGGCGGCGGTGATCTCGCGCGAGCTGGAAATTCGGCTGATCGAGACGGTCTGCATCGCCAGCTATCACGACTATACGAGCCAGGGCGAGACGAAGCTTCTGAAGGGGATTTCCGAGGAACTGACGAAGACCGGCGGCGAAGGTGTGCTGATCATCGACGACCTGACGGACACGGGCAACACGGCGCGGGAAGTGCGCGACATGCTGCCGAAGGCGCATTTCGCCTGCGTCTACGCCAAGCCCAAGGGCGTGCCGACCGTCGACACTTTCGTCACAGAAGTCAGCCAGGACACCTGGATCTATTTCCCCTGGGACATGGGCTTCACCTATCAGGAGCCAATCAAGAAGGGCCCGGCGCAGTAAGCCGAGCCGTTCCGGTTTAGCGCATCGGCCCGAAAATCGGAATCGATTTTCGGAAAGCGCGATGCGTAGATTCAATAGGTTAGAGCGCCGTGCGTCCGAATGGACGCACGGCGCTCTAGAAAAACAACAAACGCCCGACCAGCTTCCCTTCTGGTCGGGCGTTTGCGTCGCGCGGCAGGGGGGTTACCGCTTGCGGAGACGGGCGCGGGCTGCGGGCGCGAGATAGTGGGTCAGCACGGGTCCCGCGACCCAGGCGATCAGCAGCATCGCCGGCAGCAGGAATATCCGGGCATCATAAAGCGGCGGCACGGTGAGGATCACCGCAACAACCGCGGCGCAGCCAATGGCAATAACAATGTAAGCAAGAACGCGGGCGGGCAGGTTATCCATTGCAGTTCTCCCTTCGTGTTGCTGAATAAACGCCGCATGAAGAGAAGAGTTCCCGCGAGGACCTGTCGAAAGCTGTCAGTCGCCGTTGCGCTCGCGCCTCAGCTTATCCCACCACTGAAGGCGCTTGTTGATCTCGCGCTCGAAACCGCGTTCGGGCGGCCGGTAGAATTTCTGCCGACCCATTTCGGTGGGAAAGTAATCCTGACCCGAAAACGCATCCGGCTCGTCGTGGTCATAACGGTAACCGGCATTGTAGCCCTCTTCCTTCATCAGCTTTGTCGGAGCGTTCAGGATATGTTTGGGCGGCATCAGCGAGCCATGGCGTTTGGCCGCGGCCATGGCGGCATGGAAGGCGACCTCCACGGAGTTCGATTTCGGCGCCGTGGCGAGGTAGACGCAGGCTTCCGCAAGCGCCAGCTCGCCCTCGGGCGAACCCAGATAGTCATAGGCATCCTTGGCGGCAGAGGCGATCAGCAGGGCCTGCGGGTCGGCAAGGCCCACATCCTCGCTTGCCATACGGACCAACCGACGGCCGATATAGAGCGGATCTTCGCCCGCATCGAGCATGCGTGCCAGATAATAAAGCGCTGCATCCGGGTCCGAGCCGCGAACGGACTTATGCAGGGCCGAAATCAGGTTGTAATGTCCGTCCTGGCCCTTGTCATAGATCGGCGCGCGGCGCTGGACGATGTTCATCAGGCTTTGCGGATCGAGCCGCTCGTCCGCACGGGCCGAACGCCAGACTTCCTCGGCGAGCGTCAGGATCGCCCGGCCGTCGCCATCGGCCATCATCACCAGGGTTTCGCGCGCATCGTCGTCAAGCGGCAGCGCCCTGCCCTCCGCCTCCTCGGCGCGCTTCATCAGCTCGGCCAGGCTTTCGGCATCATGGGAGCGGAAGGTCAAGACGCGGGCGCGCGACAACAGGGCGGCGTTCAGCTCGAAGGACGGGTTTTCGGTGGTCGCGCCGACGAGGATGATGGTGCCATCCTCCATCACGGGCAGGAAACTGTCCTGCTGGGCGCGATTGAAGCGATGGATCTCGTCAACGAACAACAGGGTCTGCCGCCCGTTCATGCGCCTTGCACGGGCTGATTCGAACACCTTCTTCAGGTCCGCCACGCCGGAAAAGATCGCCGAAATCTGCTCAAAGGCGAGATCGGCCTCGCCGGACAGAAGCCGCGCCACCGTGGTCTTGCCCGTGCCCGGCGGCCCCCAGAAGATCATCGAGCCCAGCGAGCCGGAGCCGATCATGCGCGTCAGCGCACCGTCCGGCCCGGTCAGATGCGGCTGGCCGGTGACCTCGCCGAGCGTCTTCGGGCGAAGCCGGTCGGCGAGCGGTCGCTTGTTTTCGATGTCCTCGGGGACGTGCGGGGCAAAAAGGTCGTTCATCTGAATATCTGGTTTATCATCCTGCCGCCGCGATTGATGGAAAGACGCCAGTAGCCGGGCTTTTCGCCCGCCACATCCTCCAGCGTCGCGGTGGTATCGATCGGCGCGTCATTGACGGCAACGATGACGTCGCCCCTGGCGAAACCGATCCGCTGGGCCGTGGAGCCCTGTTCGATATCGCTCACCACCACTCCATCATCGATCCCCGAAAGGCGCAACTCCTCGGCCACGCGCGGCGAGACGTTTTCCACCGTAAGCCCCGAGAAAGGCGAGGAACCAGCGATCACACGGGTATCGCGCGGCGGGTCTTCCGGGGCCAGATCAAGCGGCAGGGCGACGTGGCTCACCTGCCCGTCGCGCTCGACCGTCAGATCCGCGGTGTTGCCGATGCCGGCAACCGTCAGCCGATAGAGCAGCGCATCGGGATGTTCGACCGGAATGTCGTTGACGGCGATGATGACGGAGCCGGTTTCAAGGCCGGCCTTCTCCGCCGGACTGCCCGGGCGGGTGGCGGAAATGATCGCGCCGCGCGCCGCCTTCAGCCCCAGCGCCTCGGCAATGTCGGAGGTGACGGGACCGAAGGTCGCGCCGACATAGGGCCGCTGGAAGCGCGTCTCGCCGTCTTCGGCCGCCTTCAGGAACACCTTCACCATGTTGGCGGGAATGGCGAAGCCGACGCCGTTGGAACCGCCGCCGGAGGAGAAGATCGCCGTGTTGATGCCGATCAGCTCGCCCTTCATGTTCAAGAGCGCGCCGCCGGAATTGCCGGGATTGATCGCCGCGTCCGTCTGCAGGAAGAAGCCGAATTCGCCGTCATTGACGGCATTGCGCGCGCGGCCGGAGATGATGCCGCTGGTCACCGTCTGGCCGACGGCGAAGGGATTGCCGATGGCAAGCGAGATATCACCGACCTCGACGTCATCAGAATTGCCGATCGGAACGGTCGGGAACTCCTCGTCCGCCTCGATCTTCAGCACGGCAAGATCGTAGCGGTCGTCCTTCAACAGCACCGTACAGGGAAATTCACGGCCGTCGGCAAGGGCGACGCGCACGTCATCGGCCCCTGCGATCACATGATTGTTGGTGATCACCATGCCGTCACCGGTGACGATCACGCCGGAGCCGAGCGAGGTCTGCCGCTCGGAGCGGCCCGGCATCTGCTCGCCGAAGAAGCGGCCGAAGAACGGATCGGAGAAGAGCGGCGACATGCGCCGCTGGACCATGCGCTCAGCATAGACATTGACGACGGCGGGCGCGGTTTCCTTCACCAGCGGCGCGTAGGAGAGCATCACGTCAGCCTGCGCCGCGGGCACCTGCCGCTCCTGCGCGAACACCTGATTGCCGGACAACGCCAGCGCAATCGAAAGCGCGCCTGCCACGGCGAAGCGCCTTGACCTGACCCGCGCCCGATGCGGCGCGGCGCGAACTCCGGTATCTGAAATCATCGGCTCGTTCATCACATCCATTGGCATTCAGAATTCCTTCATGTGTCACGACATAGCCTTCCCGGCGCTATAGAGATGTTACGCCGGGCGGAGAATCAAGGCTAGAAAGCCTCTTTGGCCAAAGCATGATTTCGCCGTAATTGCTGCCGCATTTTCAAACCGGCAGGAAACCAGTGATGAGGAGATCAGAATGAACCGCAAGTCCTATCTCGCATTCGGCGGCCTGCCCGCCGCCATGGCGCTGGCGCTCACGCTTTCGCTTTCAGCCCCCTTCGGCGGCGACGAGGCACGGGCCGCCAGCTTCGATTGCTCGGCATCCGGCCTCAACGCCAACGAGAAAACCATCTGCGACAACCGTCAGCTCAATGATGACGACGTGAAGATGGCGACCATGTACACCATGCTGAAGGGCCTCTTCGCCATGGGCGTTTCCGGCAACATGGCCGACGACCAGAAGGCCTGGCTAAAAACCCGCGAAGCCTGCGGAACCGACGTATCCTGCATCGAAAAGGCCTATGAAGTGCGCATCGGCCAGCTTCAGAAGCTTTATGACGGGATCGACAAGCCGCTTTGATTCTATACGCTTGCTTATTTGAAAGGCGCGGCCCTCAGGGACCGCGCCTTCAGTTTGTTGACAAAACATGCGTAACCCTCATCCGTCATACCGGCCTTGAGCCGGTATCCAGGGCCATAGAGCAAGGACTATCGCCCTTAAGACACTGCGACAAAGGGTCTTTTGTGGCCCTGGCCCCCGGCTCAAGGCCGGGGTGACGGACAGTGAGGAGCAGGCGTCTTGCATCTGCAGCCGGTTTCTCAGTAGCCAGAAGGCGCGGACCCAACGGCCCGCGCCTTCTCCATTCTTGAACCAATCCCTTACCTATTCCGGCAAAATCCTGACCGCGCCCTTGTCGGCGCTGGCGGCAAACGCAGCATAGGCCTTCAGCGCGGTCGTGACCTGGCGGCGGCGGGGTTTTTCCGGCTTCCAGCCCTTTTCGTCCTGCGCGCTGCGGCGGGCTTCAAGCTCCGACGGCGAGATGCGCAGGTTTATGGTGCGGCCGGGAATGTCGATGTCGATCATGTCGCCGTCGCGCACGAGGCCGATGGCGCCGCCATTGGCCGCTTCCGGCGAGGCGTGACCGATGGAAAGACCGGACGTGCCGCCGGAAAAGCGGCCATCGGTGATCAGCGCGCAATCCTTGCCGAGACCCTTCGACTTCAGATAGCTGGTCGGATACAGCATTTCCTGCATGCCCGGCCCGCCCTTCGGCCCTTCGTAACGGATGACGACGACGTCGCCGGCCTTCACCTCGTTGGAAAGGATGCCCTTGACGGCCGCGTCCTGGCTTTCGAAGACGACGGCAGGACCGGAGAATTTCAGGATGCTCACGTCAACGCCGGCCGTCTTCACGATGCAGCCATTAACCGCGATGTTGCCCGTCAGCACGGCAAGCCCGCCATCCTTGGAGAAGGGATGCTCGGCATTGCGGATCGCGCCGGAGACGCGATCGAGATCGAGCTCGGCCCAGCGGCGGTTCTGCGAGAACGCTTCCTGCGAGGGCACGCCGCCGGGGGCCGCCATGTAGAAATTGCGCACGCTTTCCGAATTGGTGCGGACGATATCCCACTGGTCGATCGCATCGCCAATGGTGGCCGAATGAACGGTCGGGCTTTCGCGCTTGATCAGGCCCGCCCGGTCAAGCTCGCCGAGGATCGCCATGATGCCGCCGGCGCGGTGGACGTCTTCCATGTGAACATCGTTTTTCGCCGGCGCGACCTTGCACAGGCACGGCACATAGCGCGACAGCCGGTCGATATCGTCCATGGTGAAATCGAGTTCGGCCTCATGGGCAGCCGCCAGAATGTGCAGCACCGTATTGGTGGATCCGCCCATGGCGATATCCAGCGTCATGGCGTTCTCAAACGCCGCCTTGCCGGCGATGGTGCGCGGCAGAACGTTCTCGTCATCCTGCTCATAGTAACGGCGGGTAATATCGACGATCTGGTGACCGGCTTCCACGAACAGGCGGCGGCGATCGGCATGGGTCGCGAGCGTCGAGCCATTGCCCGGCAGCGAAAGGCCAAGCGCTTCCGTCAGACAGTTCATCGAATTGGCGGTGAACATGCCCGAGCAGGATCCGCAGGTCGGGCAGGCCGAGCGCTCGATCGACTGGACATCGGCATCGGAAATCCGGTCATCGGCGGCGGCAACCATGGCATCGACCAGGTCGAGCGCCTGTTCCTTGCCGTTCAACACCACCTTGCCGGCTTCCATCGGACCGCCGGAGACGAAGATCGTCGGGATGTTGAGGCGCAGCGAGGCCATCAGCATGCCGGGGGTGATCTTGTCGCAATTGGAGATGCAGACCATGGCATCGGCGCAATGGGCATTGACCATGTATTCGACGCTGTCGGCGATGATCTCGCGCGACGGCAGCGAATAGAGCATGCCGTCATGGCCCATGGCGATGCCGTCATCCACGGCAATGGTGTTGAACTCCTTGGCAACGCCGCCGGCCGCCTCGATCTCGCGGGCGACAAGCTGGCCGAGGTCCTTCAGGTGCACGTGACCCGGCACGAACTGGGTGAACGAGTTGACGACGGCGATGATCGGCTTGCCGAAATCGCCTTCCTTCATGCCGGTCGCGCGCCAGAGACCGCGCGCGCCGGCCATGTTGCGTCCATGGGTCGTCGTTCTGGAACGATAGGCTGGCATGGGTCTTCCTTTCCAAAAAAAATCGGGCGTCAGTACGGGAGCTCCTCTTCTCCGTACAGCCCTTTTCGGGCGAAAATCCGCCGTGTTGATTGTGTCGTAACGCAATTCACGAGGCCTGTCACTATCGCTTGGGGCGAAAATGGTACTCTCCGGTACGGTTGAGCGCGACCTGACAATCTGCTTTCAACGGCCCATATTTCGTGCGAAAGTTCCGGCTGAGATGCCTATCTTGAGAAGCTTGGGAGCGGGCGATGAAGCGAGATTCGATCACTGTGCAGGCCATGTGGGATGACGAGGCACATGTTTGGGTCGCAAGCAGCACGGATATCGATGGGCTTGCCGTTGAAGCGGAAACAGTGGAACAGCTTCGCATCAAAGTGGTCAACGCCATCTCCGATCTTATCGAATTGAACGGACTGGCTTTTGACGCGAGAGAAATTTCCGTCCACATCCTGGCTGATCACATGGCAAAAGTGCCCAACCCAAGCTTCTAGCGCGTTATGGCGGGCTATCTACGTGAACTCAAGAAACGTCTGACCGAGGCCGGATGCGAATACGTCCGGCCCGGCAAAGGCGATCACGAAATCTGGCGAAGCCCGATCACCAACCGGCACTTCACCGTCGATAGCGGCACAAAATCCCGGCACACTGCCAACGAAACCCTGAAGCAGGCAGGTTTGCCCAAAGCCTTTTGACAGCAGCGGCGGGAATTGATCATCTCGGATAAATCCCCACTCACACGCACCACACGAAAACGTGGTTCAGATGTTTATTGTGAAGGGCGAAACTATCGGCGATCTTTCACCGTAGAGTGTCATGAATGCCAAATCGGGAGGCAGAGATCATGCCAGCATACAAACCGCCGCACATTCCGGCCTCCGAAATCACGCCGGAGCACATCTATCTGAAGCGCCGCACGCTTCTGGCCGCGGGCCTTGCAGCCGGCGCCACCTTCGTCACGGGCGCCGGCAGCGGCGAAGCGAACGCGGCAACGCTTGTCCAAGGCGAGGCGCTGAAGACCGTGCCCGGCCCCTTCCCCAAGCCGAAGCGCGCGGAAACCAGCTTCGAGGACATCACCCACTACAATAATTTCTACGAGTTTGGCACGGGCAAAGCCGATCCGTTCAAGAACTCCGAAAACTTCAAGCCCTACCCCTGGACCTTCGAAATCGGCGGCATGGTGCAGAAGCCGCAGACCGTCGATATCGAAACGCTGATGACCAAGTTTCCGCTGGAAGACCGCGTCTACCGCATGCGCTGCGTGGAAGCCTGGTCGATGGTCATTCCCTGGGTCGGCATTCCCCTGAAATCGATCCTCGACATGGCGGAACCCACCGGTTCCGCCAAATATGTCGCCTTCGAAGGCGTGGTGCGGCCGAAGGAAATGCCCGGCCAGAGCGGCTTCGGCCAGCCGATGCCGTGGCCCTATGTGGAGGGCCTCAGGCTCGATGAGGCCAACCACCCGCTCACCATCATCGCCGTCGGGCTTTATGGCAAGACGCTGCTGAACCAGTCCGGCGCGCCGATGCGCCTTGTGGTGCCGTGGAAATACGGCTTCAAGGGCATCAAGTCGATCACGAAGATCACGCTCACGGATACCCAGCCGCCCAACAGCTGGAACCTGCTGCAGCCGAGCGAATATGGCTTTTACGCCAATGTGAACCCGAATGTTCCGCATCCGCGCTGGAGCCAGGCCACGGAGCGCGTCATCGGCGAAGGCGGCGGCCTGTTCGGCGGCGGCAAGCGCATCGACACGCAGATGTTCAACGGTTACGGCGACGAGGTGGCAAGCCTCTACGCCGGCATGGACCTGGCGAAGTATTACTAGGCCGGCAGAGCGAGACATGGCCCGAACCAAAGCCAAATCATCCGGCGCCGCCTGGTGGCGGCCCGCCTCCGTCTGGACGCTCTATGCCGTCGGGCTTCTCCCGGCGTTATGGTATTTCTGGCTCGGCGCGACCAACAATCTCGGCGTCGATCCGGTCAAGACCTTCGAACACCTGCTCGGCATCTGGGCGCTGCGCTTCATCCTGCTCACGCTCTGCGTCACCCCGCTGCGCGATCTCGCCGATATCAACCTTTTGCGCTATCGCCGCGCGCTCGGCCTGCTCGGCTTCTATTATGTGAGCTTTCACTTCCTGGTCTATCTGGTGCTCGACCAGCAGATGAATTTCTCCGTCGTGGTCCAGGACGTCATCAAGCGGCCGTTCATCACCTTTGGCATGATCGCGCTCGTGCTGCTCATCCCGTTGGCGCTGACCTCCAACAACTGGGCAATCCGCACGCTGAAACAGAACTGGATCCGGCTTCACAGGCTAGTCTATGTGATCGCCGCCCTCGGCACGCTGCATTTCGCCATGGGCCGCAAGGTCATCGGACCGGAGATCATGTTCTATATCGCAGCGTGCGTTCTGCTGCTTGGCTACCGCCTCCTCCGCCCCAAGCTGATGGAGCGCAAGCGCGCGAGGAAGAAGGCGGCTCGAATGGCGGCCGGCGCCGGTTAGATTATGGCTGCACGGTATTCATCCAACGCACTTGCCTGCATCACTGAAGCATGAGCGGCCTCGCCCTGCTTCCGCCCAATATCGCCCTCCCCAGCTTCACCGCAGGGAAACAGCAGCCGGCGACAAGCGCCAGGCACGCGCACAACCGTCCGCCTTGGCGAATGGATCTCATGGGCGCTGCGGGTGATCATAACGTCTACAATCGTCGTCTCGCTGAAACATGTGCGGTAGACGGTTCCTGTGCCCAAGCAAAACCCGTGGCTTTATGACCTCACCATATCAACGGCTCTCGGCCTTCTGCACACTTGGTTGAGACGCTCCTGTCCCTCTCGGTGTCATCCTCTGGCTCGACCCGAGGATCCAGGCGGCGCTTTCCGAGTGGCCCGGATACTCGGGTCGAGCCCGAGCATGACCCGAACCGAGACGGATCAAGTCGGCATGACGGCAATAACGAATCGTAGGTTTCAACGAAAAAAGCCGGAGGCTTTCGCCCCCGGCTCTTCAATACTCAGGCAATGAAAGCGCGTTTTACGCGGCTTCCATTTCCGAATCGGCTTCGGCCTCGACGCGGGCCTTGTCGGCTGCGCCCTTGGCATCCACATCGCGGTCAACGAATTCGATGACGGCGAGCGGGGCGTTGTCGCCGTAGCGGAAGCCGGCCTTCATGATGCGGGTGTAGCCGCCGTTACGCTCGGCGTAACGGGAAGCCAGAACGTCAAACAGCTTCTTGACGGCTTCGACATCCTTGACCTGCGCGATCGCCTGACGGCGAGCATGCAGATCGCCGCGCTTGCCGAGCGTGATCAACTTCTCGACGATCGGGCGAATTTCCTTCGCCTTCGGCAGAGTGGTGACGATCTGCTCATGGACGATGAGCGAGACGGCCATGTTGGCAAACATCGCCTTGCGATGGCTTGCCGTTCTGTTCAGCTTGCGGCCTGCATTCTTATGGCGCATTGCTATTCTCCTTCACTTGCAGGCTTGAGCCCGCAGTATGACTGGTTAGTACTGATCCTCGTACCGCTTGGCGAGGTCCTCGATATTTTCCGGCGGCCAGGCCGGCACTTCCATGCCCAGATGCAGACCCATGGAGGCCAGCACTTCCTTGATCTCGTTGAGAGACTTCCGACCGAAATTCGGCGTACGCAGCATTTCGGCTTCGGTCTTCTGGATGAGATCGCCGATATAGACGATGTTGTCGTTCTTCAGGCAGTTGGCCGAACGGACCGAAAGCTCGAGTTCGTCGACCTTCTTGAGAAGGGCCGGGTTGAAGGCGAGTTCGGTGACGTCGTCCTCTTCCTGATCCTTCTGCGGCTCCTCGAAGTTGACGAAGACCGAAAGCTGGTCCTGGAGAATGCGGGCTGCAAAGGCAACCGCGTCTTCACCGGAGACCGAACCATCCGTCTCGATCGTCATCAGAAGCTTGTCATAGTCGAGAACCTGGCCCTCACGGGTGTTCTCGACCTTGTAGGAGACCTTGCGGATCGGCGAGTACAGGCTGTCGACCGGGATGAGACCGATCGGCGCGTCTTCCGAGCGGTTACGCTCGGCCGGCACGTAGCCCTTGCCGTTGTTGACCGTGAACTCCATGCGGATTTCAGCAGCTTCGTCCAGCGTGCAGATGACGAGGCCCGGATTGAGGATCTCGATGTCACCAACGGTCTGGATGTCGCCTGCAGTCACCACGCCCGGGCCCTGCTTGCGCACGACCATGCGCTTGGCTTCATCGCCTTCCATGCGGATGGCGATTTCCTTGATGTTCAGCACGATGTCCGTCACGTCCTCGCGGACGCCCGGGATCGAGGAGAATTCGTGCAGCACGCCGTCGATCTGGACGGCGGTGACGGCAGCGCCGCGCAGCGACGACAACAGAACGCGACGCAGCGCGTTGCCGAGCGTCAGGCCGAAGCCGCGTTCCAGCGGTTCGGCGACGAGCGTCACCTTCTTGGCCCCGCTGGAGGTGAACTCCACCTTCGAGGGCTTGATCAATTCCTGCCAGTTTTTCTGGATCATGTTTCTACCTTTCGTTCGCCGCACTATCCAATCGTGACGGCCGAGCTTCGTAGAACCAGCGCTTCATTGCTGAGACGCCGGAGCAAAATGACAGACGATTAAACGCGGCGCTTCTTGCGCGGGCGGCAACCATTGTGCGGGATCGGCGTCACATCGCGGATCGAGGTGATGACGAAACCGGCAGCCTGGAGCGCGCGCAGAGCCGATTCGCGACCGGAACCGGGACCGCAAACTTCGACTTCCAGCGACTTCATGCCGTGTTCCTGAGCCTTCTTGGCGCAGTCTTCGGCAGCGATCTGAGCGGCAAACGGGGTCGACTTGCGCGAACCCTTGAAGCCCTTGGCACCGGCGGACGACCAGGCAATTGCGTTGCCCTGTGCATCCGTGATGGTGATCATCGTGTTGTTGAACGACGAATTGACGTGGGCAACGCCCGACGAGATATTCTTGCGCTCGCGGCGGCGAACGCGGGTGGCTTCCTTGGCCATGACTTCCCTTTCGTTGATCTCTTCACCGCCGTAGTCCCAGCGGCTCCACCGACGGGACCCTTTGCAAGGCCCCAATCAATTACGCAGAAAGCCGGCGTGAAACCGCCGGCTTGTTCCGGAATGAAAATATTCCGTGAATTACTTCTTCTTGCCTGCAATCGCCTTTGCCGGGCCCTTGCGGGTACGGGCATTGGTGTGCGTGCGCTGGCCGTGAACCGGAAGGCCACGACGGTGGCGCAGGCCACGGTAGCAACCAAGGTCCATCAGGCGCTTGATGTTCATCGAGTTCTCGCGACGCAGGTCACCTTCAACCATGTAGTCACGGTCGATCTGCTCACGGATCGACAGAACTTCCGCATCTGTCAGCTCATGCACCCGGCGCTCTGCCGGAATGTTAGCTGCCGCGCAGATGTCCTGAGCGAATTTCGGTCCGATCCCGTGAATATACTGCAGCGCGATGACAACGCGCTTGGCAGTCGGGATGTTGACGCCAGCAATACGAGCCACGCCGATTCTCCTTAAGTATCTTAAAGGGCAGTTTGCCCTGCTCGGGCACTTACCGGTTTCTTGCAGGCGAACGCGTCGCCTCAAATAGCTCTGCCGCAACAAAAACCCGTGGCAAAACACGTCCTGTTTAATTTCAAAAAAGGACTTTAACCGTTTTGCCCCATGTCGCGAGTTGGAGCGCTCATAGCGGAAACTGCATCTGAATGCAACCGCTTCCTTCACTTTTATGACGTCCGAAGCCCGTGAGGACAGCCGGACGCCTCCAAATCGTGTTTGCCGCTCGGCTCCTGCGTTAGGCAGCAGCCTTGCGGCAAAATCAGACCTTCGCCAGAACCTTCTCGATGCTGGCGGTCACGGTGTCCATGTCGGCCATGCCGTCAACCGAGGACAGCTTGTTCTTGGCATAGTAATAGCCGATCAGCGGCGCCGTTTCCTTGTAATAGGCCTTCAGGCGCTTCTCGACCGTCTCGCGGTTGTCGTCCGGACGCCGCTTGAACTCGGTCGAGCCGCACTTGTCGCAGACGCCGCCCACCTTCGGTTTGTGGAACTCGTCGTGATAGCCCGTGCCGCATTTGGCGCAGCTATAGCGACCGGCGATTCGTTCCGTCAGCGTCTCGTCATCCACCTGGATCTCGATCACCGCGTCCAGTTCGATGCCCTTTGCGGAAAGCATCTTCTCGGTGGCATCCGCCTGCACCAGCGTGCGCGGGAAACCATCGAGAATGAAGCCGTCCTTGCAGTCGTCCTGATCGATTCGTTCCGACACGATGGCAATCACGATATCGTCGGAGACGAGGCCGCCGGCGTCCATGACAGCCTTGGCCTTCTTGCCGACCTCGGTCTCGGCGGCAACGGCGGCACGCAGCATGTCGCCCGTCGATAGCTGCGGAATGCCGTGATTGGCGACGATACGCTGCGCCTGCGTTCCCTTGCCGGCGCCCGGCGGTCCCAGAAGTATAAGTCTCATCGTCCCCTCTTTCCTCCCCGCAATTTCGATTTCTTGATCAGCCCTTCATACTGCTGGGCGATCAGATGTCCCTGTATCTGCGAAACGGTGTCCAGCGTGACACTGACGATGATGAGAAGCGACGTGCCCCCCAGCGCCAGCGAAACGCCCGTGCGCGCCACCAGGATCTCCGGCAGGATGCACACGAACACCAGATAGATCGCACCGACCACGGTAATGCGAGTCAGAACATAGTCTATGTACTCGGCCGTGCGCTCGCCCGGACGGATGCCCGGAATGAAACCGCCATGCCGCTTCAGATTGTCCGCGGTCTCCTTCGGATTGAAGACGATCGCGGTGTAGAAGAATGCGAAGAACGCGATCAGCGCGCCATAGGCCACCATGTAGAGCGCCTGGCCATGGCCGAGCGATGCGATGATGGCCGTTGCCCAGCTCGGAAGCTCGTTCGAGGAGAACCCGGCAAGCGTCGCCGGCAGAAGCAGCAGCGAGGAGGCGAAGATCGCGGGAATGACGCCCGAGGTATTGAGCTTCAGCGGCAGGTGCGAGGTATCGCCCTGGAACATGCGATTGCCGACCTGACGCTTCGGATACTGGATCAGAAGCCGGCGCTGGGCGCGCTCGACGAAGACGATCAGCGCAAAGATGGCGACGACGACGACAAGGATGCCGACGGCGACGAAGGCAGAGATCGAGCCGACGCGCGACAGTTCCAGCAGGTTGCCGACAGCGGCCGGAAGGCCGGCGACGATGCCGGAGAAGATGATCAGCGAGATGCCGTTGCCGATGCCGCGCGAAGTGATCTGCTCGCCGAGCCACATCAGGAACATCGTGCCGCCGACCAGCGTGATGACGGTCGAGAAGATGAAGAACCAGCCCGGATCGGTGACGAGATTGTTGCCCGACTGCAGCCCGATGGCGATGCCGTAGGCCTGCGCTGTCGCAAGCACGACCGTGCCGTAGCGCGTGTACTGGTTGATGATCTTGCGGCCCTGTTCGCCTTCCTTCTTCAGCGCTTCGAGCGACGGCACCACGGCCGTCAGAAGCTGCACGATGATGGAGGCCGAAATATAGGGCATGATGCCGAGCGCGAAGATCGCCATGCGCTGCACCGCGCCGCCCGAGAACATGTTGAACATGCCCAGAATGCCTTCGGACTGGCCCTGGAAAGCCTGCGCATAGGCATCAAGATTGATGCCGGGAAGCGGAATATGCGTGCCGAGCCGGTAGACGAGGAGAGCGAGAAGCGTAAACCAGATTCGCTTCTTCAGATCCGTCGCCTTCGCGAAGGTCGAGAAATTGAGATTGGATGCAAGTTGTTCCGCTGCAGAAGCCATGCGTATCTCCGCGTCGCCGCACGGCCGCCACAGGCGCCCGATGCGATTAAGTGCCAGATCACGTCAGCCGACGCGCTGCCCGCAAAAGGCGCTCATCGGCATTCGCGACAAACCACCCGCAGGACACGAACGATCGGGGCCGGCCGGTGGTCGAGGCACATATGGAAGAAAAAACGCCCGGTGTGAAGCACTCCGGGCGATCATTTTTCAAATCAGCGCTTTTACTCAGCGTTCTTGGCGCCAGCCAGAACGGTTATCGAACCGCCGGCCTTTTCGATCTTCTCGATCGCGGGCTTGGAAGCCCCGGCAACCTCGAGCTTGAGCTTCGCCTTCAGTTCGCCGTCGGAGAGGATGCGGACACCGTCCTTAACGCGGCGAATCACGCCGGCTTCCTTCAGCACTTCGGCGGTCACCGTGGTCTTCGCATCCAGCTTCTTGGCATCGACGGCGGCCTGCAGGCGGCCGAGCGAGACTTCGACGAAGTCCTTGGCGAAGATGTTGGTGAAGCCACGCTTCGGCAGACGGCGGTAGATGGGCATCTGGCCGCCTTCGAAACCGTTAATGGCAACGCCCGAACGCGACTTCTGACCCTTGACGCCGCGGCCGCCGGTCTTGCCGGTGCCCGAGCCGATGCCACGGCCGACGCGCTTCTTCGAATGCGTTGCGCCTTCGCGGTCCTTGATTTCATTGAGTTTCATAATCTACTCCCGTCTCACTTCTCGTCGACGACGCGCACGAGATGGGACACCTTGTTGATCATGCCGCGCACAGCAGGCGTATCTTCCAGGGTGCGGACGCGATGCATCTTGTTGAGGCCGAGACCGATCAGCGTCTGGCGCTGGACGGCGGGACGGCGGATCGGGCTGCCGATCTGCTCAACGGTGACAGTCTTCTTGGTGCTAGCCTTGGCCATGTGTGCCTCCCCTTACTCGTCGACGACAGCGCCGGCGGCCTGGCGGCGAGCCTGGAGCGTAGCGTATTTGAGGCCGCGCTGCGCTGCGATGTCCTTGGGATGCATCTGGCTCTTCAGGGCATCAAAGGTGGCGCGAACCATGTTGTAGGGGTTGGACGAACCGGTCGACTTGGCGACGACGTCGGCAACACCCAGGGTTTCGAAAACGGCACGCATCGGACCACCGGCGATGATCCCGGTACCGGCCTTGGCGGTGCGCAGAAGAACCTTACCAGCACCGTGGCGGCCCTTGACGTCATGATGCAGCGTACGGCCGTCGCGCAGCGGCACGAAGATCATTTCGCGCTTGGCGGCTTCGGTGGCCTTGCGGATGGCTTCCGGCACTTCACGCGCCTTGCCGTGGCCGAAGCCAACGCGGCCCTTGCCGTCACCAACGACGACGAGTGCTGCAAAACCCATGCGGCGGCCGCCCTTGACGGTCTTGGCCACGCGGTTGATAGCGACGAGCTTGTCAACGAATTCGCTGTCGCGCTCATCCCTGTTCTGGCGATCGTCGCGCGATCCCCGTCTGTCCTGTGCCATTGTCCTGTTCCTTTTTCTTTTCCGGGTGCAATCGGCAAATGCGAAGGCCGCTTGCGCCATCTCTGGCATGGGCGGCCGGTGATTGACCGAAGGCGACTTGGGCTCCGAAGAGACAGTATCGCCTTGGCCGAATTTAAGGAGCGCCCCTCCGATAAAGGGCGCTCAAAGCTTCATCAGAAGCTCAGGCCACCTTCGCGGGCGCCGTCGGCGAGAGCCTTGACGCGGCCGTGAAAGATGAAAGCGCCGCGATCGAAGACGACTTCCTTGACGCCTGCCTTGGTGGCGCGCTCGGCGACGAGCTTGCCAACGGCTTCGGCAGCTTCACGATCCGCGCCGGTCTTCAGGGAAGACTTGAGCGAAGCGTCGAGCGTCGAGGCGGCAGCCAGCGTGCGGCCGGCCGTATCGTCGATGATCTGGGCGTAGATGTTCTTGGACGAACGGTGAACCGACAGACGCGGACGACCGTTTGCCACCTTCTTGACCTGGCGGCGCACGCGCGCGGCGCGGCGTGCAATGGTTTCTTTCCTGCTAGCCATAACGCGTGTTCCTTACTTCTTCTTGCCTTCCTTGCGGACGATGCGCTCTTCCGCGTATTTCACGCCCTTGCCCTTGTAGGGCTCGGGACCGCGATATTCGCGAATGTTCGCAGCGACCTGGCCGACAACCTGCTTGTCGATGCCGGTGACGGTGATTTCCGTCGGCTTCGGGCAGGCAATCGTGATGCCTTCCGGCGGCTGATAGACAACTTCGTGGGAGAAGCCGAGCGACAGCTGCAGGTTCTTGCCCTGCATGGCCGCGCGGTAACCAACGCCGTTGATCTCGAGCTTGCGCTCGTAGCCTTGGGTGACACCATTGATGATGTTCTCAACCATCGTCCTGGACATGCCCCACTTGGAGCGGGCGTCCTTGGACTGGTTGATCGGGGAAACAACGATCGCGTTGTCCTCGAGCTTGACGCTCACTTCGTCATTGGCGACGAATGAAAGCTCGCCCTTGGGGCCCTTGGCTGTGACTTTCTGGCCTTCTACGGTCGCAGTCACACCAGCCGGAACCTGAACGGGTCTTTTACCGATACGAGACATTTTATCTACCTGTCTGTTTCGTTAGGAGGATCTGCCTGAGCCTTAGAAGACCGAGCAGAGAACCTCTCCACCAACATTCTGTTCGCGCGCCTGGTGATCAGCCATCACACCCTTGGGGGTGGAAAGGATCGTGATACCCAGACCATTTGCGACCTGCGGAATGGACTTGACCGAGACATAGACCCGGCGGCCCGGCTTGGAAACGCGGGCGATCTCGCGGATCACGGACGCGTTTTCATAGTACTTCAGCTCGATTTCGATCTCGGACTTGCCGTTTTCGAATTCGGTCTGGGTGTAGCCGCGGATGTAGCCTTCCGACTGCAGCACGTCCAAAACGTGGGCGCGCAGCTTGGAAGCCGGCGTGGTCACGGAGGACTTGCGGCGCGAGGCGCCATTGCGGATACGGGTGAGCATATCGCCCAGGGGATCAGACATTGCCATTGGACGCCTCCTTACCAGCTCGACTTGACGACGCCCGGCACCTTGCCGGTGTTGCCGAGATCACGCAGCGCGATACGGGACATGCCCAGCTTGCGATAATACGCACGCGGACGGCCGGATACTTCGCAGCGGTTGCGGATACGCGTCTTGGAGCCGTCGCGGGGCATGTCCGCCAGCTTCAGGGAAGCGCGGAACCGCTCTTCGATCGGCAGTTCCTGGTTCTTGATGATCGCCTTCAGCTCGGCACGCTTCTCGGCGTCCCGGGCGACCGTCTTGCGGCGGCGCTTGTTCTTTTCGACTGCGCTTACTTTCGCCATGTCGTTTTCCTTTTCTACGCTCGTCGTTACGGTTATTTGCGGAAGGGGAAGTTGAGCGCAGTCAGCAGCGCCCGTGCTTCGTCGTCCGTGTTCGCCGTCGTGCAAACGATGATGTCCATGCCCCACATCTGATCGACCTTGTCGTATTCGATCTCCGGGAACACGATGTGCTCCTTGATGCCCATGGCGAAGTTGCCACGGCCGTCAAAGCTCTTCGGATTAAGGCCGCGGAAGTCACGAACGCGCGGCAGCGCGATGTTCACCAGGCGGTCAACGAATTCATACATGCGGTTGCCGCGCAGCGTCACCTTGGCGCCGATCGGCATGCCTTCGCGGACCTTGAAGCCGGCGATGGAATTGCGCGCATGGGTGATCACGGCCTTCTGGCCAGCAATCGCGGCCAGATCAGCGGCAGCATTCGTCGGCTTCTTGGAGTCACCGACAGCCTCGCCAACACCCATGTTGATCACGACCTTGTCCAGGCGCGGGATCATCATCGGGTTGGTGTAGGAAAAGCCTTCCTGCAGCTGAGCGCGGATCTTTTCATTGTATGCCGTCTTCAGGCGCGGCTCATACTTTGCTTCAGCCATCGATCACTTCTCCCGAACGCTTTGCATAGCGGACCTTCGTCTCACCCTCGACCTTGAAGCCAACGCGGGTCGGCTTGCCGTCCTTGGGATCGGCGATCGCGAGGTTCGAAAGGTGAACCGGCGCTTCCTTGGTGATGATGCCGGCTTCGGCGGTCTGCGTCTGCCGCTGATGGCGACGCACAACGTTGATGCCCGAAACGACGGCACGGTCTTCCTTCGGGAAAACCTTTACGACTTCACCGGTGCGACCCTTGTCTTTACCGGCGATCACGACGACCTTGTCGCCCTTTTTGATTCTCTGCATGTTCCGCGCTCCCTTACAGAACTTCCGGAGCCAGGGAGATGATCTTCATATGGCTCTTGCCACGCAGCTCGCGCGGAACCGGCCCGAAGATACGCGTACCAATCGGCTCTTTGTTGTTGTTGATCAGAACAGCAGCATTGCTGTCGAAGCGGATGACGGAGCCGTCAGCGCGGCGGATGTCCTTTGCCGTGCGAACGACAACGGCCTTCATCACATCGCCCTTCTTGACGCGCCCGCGCGGAACAGCCTCTTTTACCGATACGACGATGATGTCGCCGATCGAGGCATATTTACGCTTTGAGCCGCCCAGAACCTTGATGCACATGACACGACGCGCGCCGGAATTATCCGCCACGTCGAGGTTTGTTTGCATCTGAATCATATCAGGTCGCCTTCTTGTTGTTACCGGCCCGGTTGGGCACCTCTGCCCCCTAGACCAGCTTAATCGACACGTATCAAAGCGCCCGCCCTGTCAGAATGACCCCGGCGGTCGCTCGAATTTCCTGTCCAGCACTTTCAAAACCGTGCCGCCCGAAAAGGATTTCTTCCGGGGTCTACACCGTGTGCAAGAGCCAGAGCGTCTTATGTGTAGCGTCTTTCGGGGCGCAAATGTCTCCAACCTGGAGAATGCCCTTACGGAAAAGGCCGCCCGTTGCCGGACGCCCCCGCATCTCAATGCCGTGCTACATACAGATATTTCGCCAAAGCGCAAGGGCCTCGGCGAAATAGCTGTTCAATTTTGGGCTTAAGCCTGGGCGGAAACGACCGTCCAGCGCTTGTCCTTGGAAATCGGAGCGCATTCCTCGATGAATACGGTATCCCCGACCTTGTACTGGTTGTCGGCGTCGTGCGCCTTGTACTTCTTCGAGCGGCGTACAGTCTTCTGCATCAGCGGGTGGGCGAAACGACGCTCAACCCGGACTACGACCGTTTTATCGTTCTTGTCGCTTACGACAACGCCTTGCAGGATGCGTTTAGGCATTTTCTTGTCGGTCCTTTAATCTCAAGCCTTGCCGGCTGCCGCCTTCTGGGCGGCAATGGTTTTCACACGCGCGATGTCGCGGCGCACTTCCTTGATGCGCGCCGTTTTTTCCAGCTGTCCGGTCGCCTTCTGGAAGCGCAGGTTGAACTGCTCCTTCTTCAGGTTGGCGAGCTCGTCCTTGAGCTGGTCTTCGGTCATGGCGTGTACGTCAGAAGTCTTCATCAGTACCACTCCTTATTCTGCGATACGCTGGATAAAGCGCGTCTTGACCGAGAGCTTGGCTGCGCCGAGACGCAGGGCTTCACGTGCAATTTCTTCGCTCACACCATCGATTTCGAACATGATCCGGCCGGGCTTTACGCGGGCCGCCCAGTAATCGACACCGCCCTTACCCTTACCCATACGCACTTCGGTCGGCTTCGAGGTGACCGGCGTATCGGGGAAGATGCGGATCCACACGCGGCCGGCACGCTTCATGTGACGGGTGATCGCGCGGCGGGCCGCCTCGATCTCGCGCGCGTTGACGCGGTTGGGTTCCTGCGCCTTCAGCCCATATTCACCGAAAGCCAGGTCGCTGCCGCCCTTGGCGACGCCATGGATGCGGCCCTTGAACTGCTTGCGGTACTTTGTACGCTTTGGCTGCAACATTTTCTTCTATCTCCGAACTTCGCGGAAAACGCCCTTATCAGGCGTTTTCGCGGCGGCGATTGTTGCCGCTGTTACCCTTGTTGTCGCCCTCGGTCGCGCGACGCTCGGAGGCCATCGGATCATGCTCAAGGATTTCGCCCTTGAAGACCCAGACCTTGATGCCGCAAATGCCGTATGCGGTTTCAGCTTCGGCCGTGCCGTAGTCGATGTCGGCGCGCAACGTGTGAAGCGGAACGCGGCCTTCGCGGTACCATTCGGTACGTGCGATTTCGGCGCCGCCAAGACGGCCCGAGCAGACGATACGGATGCCTTCGGCGCCGAGACGCATGGCCGACTGGACCGAGCGCTTCATGGCGCGGCGGAAGGCAATACGGCGTTCCAGCTGCTGCGCGATCGACTGGGCGACCAGCGTGGCATCGGTTTCCGGCTTGCGCACTTCAACGATGTTGAGGTGCATTTCCGAGTCGGTCATCGTCGACAGCTTGCTGCGCAGCTTTTCAATGTCTGCGCCCTTCTTGCCGATGATGAGGCCCGGACGCGCCGAATGAATGGTGACGCGGCACTTCTTGTGCGGACGCTCGATGACGACCTTGGAGACGCCGGCCTGCTTCAGTTCCTTCTGGATGAAGCTACGGATCTTCAGGTCTTCATGCAGCAGCTTGCCGTATTCGTGATTGTCGGCGAACCAGCGGCTGTCCCAGGTACGGTTGATGCCGAGGCGGAAACCGATCGGATTGATTTTCTGACCCATTATGCGGCCTCCTCTTCGACTTCACGGACGACGATCGTCAGATGCGAAAACGGCTTGAGGATGCGCGATGCGCGGCCCCGGCCACGGACCATGAAGCGCTTGGCGACAATCGACTTGCCGACATAGGCTTCCGCGACGATGAGCTGGTCAACGTCGAGGTCGTGGTTGTTTTCAGCATTGGCGATGGCCGATTCGAGCGTCTTGCGGACGGTCTCGGAAACCCGCTTCTGCGAGAATTCGAGATCGGCCAGAGCCCGGTCAACCTTCTTGCCGCGAATCATGGCGGCGACGAGGTTGAGCTTCTGCGGGCTGACGCGGATCGTGCGCGTAACGGCCTGCGCCTCGTTTTCCTTAAGCCGGCGTGCGGCTTTTGCCTTGCCCATTGTTACTTCCTCTTCGCCTTCTTGTCGGCGCCGTGACCGTAGTAGGTCCGCGTCGGTGCAAATTCACCGAACTTGTGGCCGACCATCTCTTCCGACACGGATACCGGAATGTGCTTGGAACCATTGTAGACGCCGAAGGTCAGGCCGACGAACTGCGGCATGATCGTGGAACGGCGGCTCCAGATCTTGATCACTTCGTGGCGACCGCCTTCACGCACCTTCTCAGCCTTCTTGAGAAGATAGCCGTCAACAAACGGTCCCTTCCATACTGAACGAGCCATTTCAGACTACCTCTCTTACTTCTTCTTCTGGTGGCGCGAGCGCATGATGAACTTGTCGGTCGACTTGTTCTTGCGCGTGCGCTTGCCCTTGGTGGGCTTGCCCCAGGGCGAAACAGGGTGGCGACCACCGGATGTACGGCCTTCACCACCACCGTGCGGGTGGTCGATCGGGTTCATGACGACGCCGCGAACATGCGGACGCTTGCCCCGCCAGCGCGAACGACCGGCCTTGCCGTCATTCGTGTTGGAATGGTCGGGGTTCGATACAGCGCCGATCGTGGCAAGGCAAGAGCCAGGCACGAGACGCTGTTCGCCGGAATTCAGGCGCAGGATAGCCATGCCCTGGTCGCGGCCGACGAGCTGCACGTAGGTGCCAGCCGAACGGGCGATCTGGCCGCCCTTGCCCGGCTTCATCTCGACGTTATGAACAATCGAGCCGACCGGAATGTTCTGCAGCGGCATCGCGTTGCCGGGCTTGACGTCGATCGCGCTGTCGGCAGCAATAACCTTGTCGCCAACGGCCAGACGCTGCGGTGCCAGGATGTAGGCAAACTCACCATCCGCATAGTTGATGAGCGCGATGAAAGCCGACCGGTTGGGGTCGTATTCCAGACGCTCGACCGTGCCTTCAACGCCGAACTTGCGACGCTTGAAGTCGATCATGCGGTAGGTGCGCTTGTGACCGCCGCCCTGGAAGCGAGCCGTCACGCGGCCGTAGTTGTTACGGCCACCCTTCGAAGACAGGCCTTGCGTCAAAGCCTTGACGGGCTTGCCCTTGTAAAGCTCCGAACGCTCGACGATCACCAGTTGGCGCTGGCTCGGCGTTGTCGGATTGAATGTTTTCAATGCCATTTTCTCATTCCCTATTGGGTCTTTACCCTACCGGGTCTGTTTCAAACGCCGGTCGTCACGTCTACGGACTGACCTTCGGCCAGCGTGACGATCGCCTTCTTGACGTCCTTCTGCTTGCCGGAGAAGTTCCGGAAGCGCTTGATCTTGCCCTTGCGCACGAGCGTGTTCACGGACTTGACCTTGACGCCGAAGAGCTCTTCGACAGCGGCCTTGATCTCGGGCTTGCTCGCATTCTTCGCAACGTTGAAGACAACCTGGTTATTGTCCGAAACCAGCGTCGACTTCTCGGTGATGACCGGCGAAACGATCACGTCGTAATGGCGGATATCGCTCATTTGAACCGCTCCTCCAGAGCTTCGACTGCGGACTTGGAAAGCACGAGCTTTCCGCGGCGCAGAATGTCGTAAACATTGATGCCCTGAACCGGCAGAACATCGATATTCGGAATGTTGCGGGCGGCAAGCTTGAAGTTGCCGTCGACGTCCGAACCGCCGATGATCAGAGCGTTTTCCAGGCCGAGGCCGGCAAACTGCGCGATGAGCGCCTTGGTCTTTGCTTCCTTGGCGACGAGATCATCAACGATGATAAGGTCTTCAGCCTTCAGCTTCGACGACAGCGCATGCTTCAGAGCCAGTGCACGAAGCTTCTTCGGCAGGTCATGACCATGATCGCGGACGACCGGACCGTGGGCGCGACCACCGCCGCGGAACTGCGGCGCACGCTTGGCGTGGTGGCGGGCGTTACCCGTGCCCTTCTGCTTGTACATCTTGGCGCCGGTCAGAGCGACTTCCGAACGACCCTTGGTCTTGTGGCTACCCTGACGCTTCTTGGCGAGCTGGTAGCGGACCATGCGGGCGAGGATGTCTTCGCGCGGTTCCAGGCCGAAGATCTCGTCCTTCAGGCTGACCTTGCCGGCGTCCTTGCCCTCAAGTGTTTTGACGGTGAGATCCATTACTCGGCTCCATTCGTTTCGGCCGCGCGCAGGCCTGCAGGCCGCGGCGCATTTTCAGGCACACCGGACTTCACAGCGTCGCGAACCGTGATCCATGCGCCCTTGGAACCGGGAACGGCTCCCTTGACGAGGATCAGACCGCGCTCTTCATCGGTGCGGACGACTTCGAGGTTCTGGGTGGTGACGCGTGTCTGGCCCATGTGACCAGCCATCTTCTTGCCCTTCCAGACCTTGCCCGGATCCTGGTTGGAACCGGTCGAACCATGCGAACGGTGCGAGATCGAGACACCGTGGGTGGCGCGAAGACCGCCGAAGTTGTGGCGCTTCATCGCACCGGCAAAACCCTTACCGATGGTGGTGCCGGTCACGTCGACGAGCTGACCCGACACGAAATGGCCGGCCGTCAGTTCGGCGCCGATCTCGAGCAGGTTGTCTTCCGAAACGCGGAACTCGACCAGCTTGGCCTTGGGCTCGACAGAACCCTTGGCGAAATGGCCGCGCAGCGCCTTCGACGTGTTCTTGACCTTCGAACGGCCCGCACCGAGCTGAACGGCGGTGTAGCCGTTTTTATCTTTCGTGCGCGTTGCGACGACCTGGCAGCCGTCCATTCGCAAAACTGTTACCGGGATATGCTCTCCTGCGTCATTGAAGACGCGGGTCATTCCCACCTTCTGTGCTATTACACCTGAACGCATCGGTTCGTTCCTTTTAGAGTTCCGGCCAAGCCCTTGCGGCCCTGGCGTGTCTCTGTTTGGGACGTCATGCGCATCGCATCACAGCGCGCGCAGCGATTGGTCCCGTTTAATTATCCCTACCCTGAAAGATCAGAGCTTGATTTCAACGTCGACGCCGGCAGCCAGATCGAGCTTCATCAGAGCATCGACCGTCTGGGGGGTCGGATCGACAATGTCGAGCAGGCGCTTGTGGGTGCGCATTTCAAACTGCTCGCGGCTCTTCTTGTCGATATGCGGGCCACGGTTGACCGTGAACTTCTCGATCCGGGTCGGCAGCGGAACCGGACCGCGCACATTGGCGCCGGTACGCTTGGCCGTGGAAACGATCTCACGCGTGGAGGCATCAAGGATCCGGTGATCAAACGCCTTCAGGCGGATGCGGATATTCTGGCCGTTCATGCGACTCGTCCTTGTCTTCTTCTTCTTGCCGCCTTCTCGTCATCGATCAGGCGCATTCGTTGAACTTCGACCGCTCTCTTCAATCTTCAAAAGTAGGGACAGGTTGCCCCGTCCCTACCTCGCAATCAAAGTGCCTGTCGCGCGTCGATTACTCGACGATCGATGCCACGATGCCGGCGCCGACGGTGCGGCCGCCTTCGCGGATGGCGAAGCGCAGCTTTTCTTCCATC
>NZ_JACIDZ010000014.1 GCF_014196625.1 Martelella radicis | reverse complement strand
TCGCGCTCGGTGCCGAGGATCGACAGCGCCTTAAGTTCGCCGGCATCGATCAATCCCTGAGCCTCGGGAAGCTGGACGACGCCGACATCGATCGCTCCGGATGCCAGCAATTGCAGGGCAGGAGCGGCGCCTTCGGTCGGCACCCAGAATGCCCTGTTGCCGTCAAGCTCGTTCACCAGCGTGACATAGGCCAGGTGATTGACGCCGCCCTGATTGGCGCCGCCGGCCCGGATCGCCGCGGCATTTTCCTCGATCGCGGCGGTAAGCGCGTCCATGCTGTCGAACGGGCCGTCCGTTCTGACGACCACGGCGGACGGGTCGGCATTATAAAGGCCGAGCGGCGTGAAATCCTTGTAGGTCAGCTCGGATGTGCCGAGCCAATGGAACATCGACAGTTCCGTGGTGATGATGCCTAGCGTGTAACCATCGGGATCGGCGTCGGCGATTGCCTTGTGGCCGATGACGCTGCCGCCGCCGGTGCGGTTGACGACATTGATCGGCTGACCCAGCTCTTCTTCCATCAGCGTTGCCAGGATTCGTCCGGTGGCATCCGTTCCGCCGCCTGCGCCCCAGGGCACGATCAGCGTGATCGGCCGCTCCGGGTATTCGGCGCACGCTGCCGAAAAACCACCGACGACGATCACGGTCGTCGCCAGAAGCGTCTTCAGAATATTCATTGAATTCTCCTCCCAATCTTCCTTTTGGGTTCCGAAAAGAGCCGACAAGGCCCTGCGGTCCAGAATCCCCCTTTGTTTGACGCGGGCAGGAAAGCCGATGCCCTTTGTGTTCAGAAACGGCCCCGCCGCATCGCAATGGCGTTGAACGTCAAATCAAACCTCCCGGTAGCAATACCGCATAATGGAACGCTGTACCGCGAAATAATGCTCTCACCAGAGACCGAGTGTGTCAACCTAAATCCCAAAAAAAAGAATAGCGTTCCGAATAGTGGGATTTACGGCACGGTGAAGATCGGTTATGGTGTCTCTTGATCAATTCGTTTCAGAATCTATCTTGAGACTGAAACGATTTAGATGTTCCGTATAGCAGGATTGAATTCCTTATTATGGCAAGCAGGTTCACGGAACGCTTTTGGGGGTAATAATGAAAGACGATCAGACCGCACGGGGGAAAAGCAGAGGCGACGAGGGGTTGAAGTCGCTGTCGAAGGTGGTGCGCATCCTGGAGTGCTTTTCGGTCAACGACCGTGCATTATCGCTTGCGACGATATGCCAGCGGACTGGGTTTCCCAAGAGCACGACGCACAGGCTGGTGGCTTCCATGCGGGAGGTCGGGTTTCTGGATCAGGACAGGGAGCGCGACAGTTATCGCCTGGGACTCCGGCTGTTCGAGTTCGGCGATATTGTGCTCGCCAATCTCGATGTGCGCCGGGAAGCCCGGCCGATGATGGAATCTCTTCAGCACATGACCGGCCAGACCGTTCATCTGGCTGTTTTCGACGGGATGCAGGCCGTTGTCATCCATCGTGTGGGTACCGGAAACGAAAGCCATACCAAAGCGGGCATGATCGAGAACGCGCCGGTGCATTGCACGAGCATCGGCAAGGCGATCCTCGCTTTTCAGACGGAAGACGCCGTCGAGCGTGTGATTGCGGCGGGCCTGTCGCGCTACACCGACCAGACAATGACCGATCCCGATGATCTGCGAAGGGCTCTGGCCGAAATTCGCGAGAAGGGCTATGCCGTGGACAATGAGGAGCATCAGCCAGGACTGCGATGTCTCGGCGCTCCGATCCACGATCAGAACGGCCGCGTATTCGCCGGCATCAGCGTCAACGGCCCGGCCTGGCAGATTCCCGAAAACGAAATCCCGGATCTGGCCAAGATCGTCGTCTATCAGGCGCGCGTGATCTCCCAGCGCCTTGGTTGGCACGATTGAGCGGCCGGCCGGTGCTTCGGCGTCTGCGGAATTCCGACATCTACGCTCACGGACTTTGCCGTGTCAGAGCCTGGGGCTCGATCATCACCCGTTATGCAGAGCGAGCACGCTTGAGCGCGCTATCAGGCTTGGTTGAACAAACGTGCGAACGGGCCAAGGGCCTTTACGACCCGCGCCGATCTGTCGGATGAGCAATTCCGCAGCATGGCGGCCCATTTCTTCGACATGCTGGCTGACGGCGCTGATGGTCGGGGTCACCATCGTCATCCAGAGCGCATCGTCATAGGCTACCACCGAGACATCTTCTGGAACGCGCGCACCGTGCTTGCCAAGCGCCACGTAAAGGCGTTGCGAGACGACGCTGTTGGCCGAGAAGATCGCGGTGATCGACCTTGATTTCAGCGCCCCAACAAAACGGTCAAGACCGGAGGCGATTTCCGCGTCGGAGGATCCGAGCTTGAAAATGAGGTCTTCCGGCACGGCAAGTCCGCGCTCCGTGAAGGCTTCGCGCCAGCCCTCGATGCGCGCCCGTCCTGTCGTCCACTGGTCGTGATCGATGAGGAGGGCGATCCGTTCATGACCGAAGCCGATCAGATGTTCGGTCGCCATCTTGCCGCCGGCTCGGTTGTCGCCTGCGACAAGGGCGTTGTCGTCGCTGACGGAGCGGTCGACCTGCAGGACCGGTCGGCCGAAATCGCGCACGCTTGCCACCGCTTCTGCGGAGACCGGCGTGATCGCGATTGCCGAAACACCCATGGCGATCAGCGACTTCACTGCCGCCCTCTGCTCCTTCGGATCGGCGCGGTCTATGATCAGGATGACCTCGTATCCTTCCGCCCGCGCGACCTCCTGAAAACCGGTGGCAAGCTCGGCATAGAAGGGGTCCAGAATGCTTGAGACCACGAGGCCGATCTGTGTGCTGGAGCCCTGCCTGAGATTGCGGGCATTGAGGTCGGGCACATAGCCGATCTTCTGCGCCGCTGCGACGACGCGCGCCTTGACGTCGGCCGCGACATAGCCCTTGCCGCTGAGTGCGCGCGAGACGGTCGATGTCGAAAGACCGACCGCCTCCGCAATATCGCCGATCGTGACGCGCTTATCTGCCATGGAGTACGTGCCTCATCAAAAATGCTCTTTTAGCGCGTTTTCTGGTATCTGTTGAAGTATTCATCAAGAGCGAAAAGACCGGTGCAGACGCTGCGCGTCGTCAGCCGCCCCAAAACGCGTGAGAAACTGGTCAGGCCGACCCCATAATTTTCGCTGAGCAGTGCCTTGGCAGATCCGGGATAGCTCTGCTCCAGCGCCATATCCCCGGCGGTCAGCAGCAGTGAGAGCGCGTCGGTCTCCTCGGTCGCCGCCCGCTCAAGCATGTCCGGAAAGACATTGGCCATGAGACCGCAGAATCCGTCCGCACCGGCCTTGAACGAGGCCCGAAATGTTGCCACCTCGGCGTTCATAAGCTTCAGCCGGCTGCCGCCGACAATGTCGATCCGGCGCTTGATTCGCGCAAGATCGCAGCATGTATCCTTCAAAAAGGTGAAGCGTCCGCTCTCAGCCGCACAGGCAAGAGCCTTGTCCGAGATCAGGTGCTTATAGGGGCGGGGCGCCTCGTAGAGACCGAGATCGCCGCTGCTATCGGCGATGATCGTCTCAAGACATTGGAGAAAACGCTCGTCGCTTTCACCCTCTTCGACGAGGTGTCCGGTCAAAAGCACGGCGCAATCGACGCCGCCGATTGCCCTTAGGCGCGCAATTGCCTCAGGCCAGGCTTCGCCTTCCTTGCAAAACACCGAAGCGGCGATGGGGACACGCCCCGCCACGGCGCGGACCGAAGCAGCGACGATCTCGGCGCGCTCGGTATCGTTCATCGATAGCGGTTCAGCAGAAAGCCCTGTAACCAGCAGGCCGGCAACGCCTCGCTCGATATAGAAATCGACGAGGCCCTGAATGGCATCAAAATCGATCTCCCCGTTTTCCAGAAACGGCGTGAGAAGGGGCGGCCAGATCTCGGGTTGGCGGGCCATGGTCAGATACCTTCGGACAGGAGGTGAAATTGGCGGTCGGGCTCGAACTCGAGAAGATCGAGGGTGACGATCTTGCCGGAAGGCGTGACGGCCAGCGTACGGATTTCGAAAGGTTCGAGGTCGAGCGAAAGCAGATGGCCGCCGGCAAAGTCAAGCCCAAGCCGGGCCGCAATCGGGCCGGACGTGTCATTGACGAAACGCATCACGGTTGTCGCAGGATCGTCTTCCCAGGGTTTGAGCGCCGTCAGCCGAAGGCCGGGCGCTTCCTCAAGGCCGGAAATTAGTCCGCGCGCGGCGGGCATGTCGCCAGGATGGAAGCTTTCCATCATCACCCGGGGCGGCATGACCATCATTTCGGCCAGCCGGTTTGCCTCTGCCATATCGTCACCCGTCTGGGGCAGGAGCCGCACGCTGAAGCGCTGCAGGCCCTGATCCTGGTAGTGATAGTGCTCGTTGTCACGCAGCTCGCGGGGATCATGCCAGGCAAAGACAGGGCTTCTCGCGGCGGTGATGCCGATATCGCCGTCGACGCAGTCATAGGCGTATTTGGCGTTGTTGATCACGCTGATCCGCTTGCCATCCGAACCGGCGACGCTGACCCAGCGCTGGCCGGGATATTCGAGCTCGTCTGCGGGCCGCTCCACATAGCCATACTGCATCTGGTAGCGCGCCGTACTAGCCGATATCGCCGTCGGATAGCGCAGTTTCAGAAGGTGCAGTTCTTCATGCCAGTCGATTTCGGTGCGGATTTCGAGCGAGCGGGCGGCGCTGTCGAGCACAAAGAGTTCGCTGAGGCGAGAGCGTCCGAGGCGGGCATTGACGCGGATGGCGGCGCGAACGGGGCCGGCATCCTCGATGTGGATGCTCTCGACTTCGAACTGGCGGCCCTGGCCCACATAGGTCTCCACCCGGTGGCCCCAGGTGTCGGAACCATCGGCCGATACGACGGTATGGATGGCGCCTTTGGCAGGGGCAAGATCCTGCCCGTCGGCAAGAGTGACGAATTCGTCAAGCCAGCCGGTCTGCGGGTTGATCGTCACCCGCAGATGCGCGTTCTCGATGGTGGTGCCGTGAGCGCGTGCCTGGACCTGCGGTGTGGCTTGCGGCGTATCGGTCCTACGCACGCGATAGAGCCTGTGGCCGAAGGCCGGCACCTTGGCGGGAAAGGCAATGCGGGCGCGATAGCGGTCGCGGAAGATGTCTTCCTCGCGGATCGTCGCATCGGCCCTGATCTTCTGCCAGGGCGTCTCCTCGCCATCCTCGGCGCTGACGATCCAGTTACCCGGCAGGAAGGAAAGTTCCAGCTCGGCGGTGATCTCGGCTTCGAATGGATGCGGGTTGAAGACGATGACCGGCTGCGTTTCCTCGTCTGCCGGTATGGCGATGTCGCGAGCGGCGATCTGCAGGGCGCGGTTGGTGACCCTGTCTGCCGTCGCAATCACGCCGCCAAGGGCATGGACCGCGTCTTCGCAGGCGGGAAGGATCGAGCTTCCTGGCAGGATGTCATGGAACTGGTTGAAGAGCAGCGTCTTCCACGCCTCGTCGAGCTTTTCGCAGGGGTACGGGACCCCCTGTGTGGCAGCGGAAAGCGTGGCATAGCGCTCCGCCTCCAGAAGGGCTGCTTCTGCCTTCAGATTCATCTGCTTGATCTTCGCAAAGGCCGCGTAGCACCCGGCGGCGTGGCGCTGAAGCTCGCCCTCGTGAACCGGCATGGGCCTGCCGTTCTTGCGGCGCGCCTCGAAATAGCGGTCGGGGCCGGACATGATCAATCTGCCGAACCGGCTATCTGCATCAAGCGCCTCGATGCTCTTCAGGTTTCGCCGGGTCGGGCCGCCGCCATGATTGCCGACGCCATAGAAGACCATGGCCTCGTCCTTGAGCGCCGCGCCGATCTTACTGACGGCGGATTCCATATGTCGGTCGACGTTTTCCGCCGTCGTGCAGTATTCATGCGGGATCCGGTATGCGGCAACCGAGGCGCCGCCCAGCCCTTGCCATTCAAACAGCGTATGCGGCATGTCGATTTCGTGCGGGCCGGGGCGCAGGAAGCAGTAGGAGGCGATCCGGTGACCGGCAAGCACTTGCGGCAGGGCCGCGGAGTGGCCGAAGGGATCGGCGTTGAGGCCGACATTGGCGATGCCGCCGAAATGCTCCAGCAGATAGCGCTGGCCAATCAGGCCCTGCCGCACGAAGGATTCGAGGTTCGGCAGATTGCAGTCCGGCTCGACCCACCAGCCGCCAACCATGGCGATGCGCCCGGAAACGATGAGGTCGCGAAGCCGAGAAAAAAGCTGCGGGTCGCTCTCGCGAATCCAGTCGACGACGGCGACCTGCTCGAAGGTGAAGACGTAATCCTCGAATTCCTCAAGAAGGGCGACGGCTGCGGCAAGCGTCGCGCGGGCCTCCTGATAGCCTTCCGTCCAGCGCCACAGCCAGACGGGATCGAGATGGGCATGGCCGACCATGTGAATGGTGGCAAAACGCGATTTCTGCTCAGACATTTTCGCTCTCCGCGACGAGTGTTTCCAGACGGGCGCAGATCAGGTGCATGGCAAGCTGGTGCATTTCCTGAATGCGGGCGGTCATCGTATGGGGTGAAATGAAGGCGAGGCTGCAATCCTTTGCGATTTCGGCGCCGTTCTGGCCGGTGAAGAGAACGGTTTTGGCGCCTTTTGCCCAGGCGGCGGCAATTCCCGAGCGGATATTCTCCGACTGTCCGCTTGTGGAAAAGGCAATGACGATATCCCGCGGTCCGGCAAGGGCCGTGACCTGACGGGCAAAAACGGCATTGAAGGAAAAGTCGTTGCCAATGCAGGTGAGCGCCGAAACATCGGCGGAGAGGCAGGTCGCGGGCAGGGGGCGCCGGTTGGATTTATAGCGGCCGATCAGCTCGCCACTGAAATGCAACGCTTCCGCGGCCGAACCGCCATTGCCGAACACATAGACGCAACCGCCCGCACAGACGCTCTGCCAGATCGCGTCCGCGATGGCGATGATATCGGGAAGGCGAGCCCGCATTTCCGCGTTCATGGCAAAATGGGCCGCCATCTCTTCTTCCAGGCTTGCCGTCATTCTCTGATCCTCACCTTGAAGCCCGTGGCGCTGCCGATTTCGTTCCATGCGACGGAGGCCGCAGAAGCGACGCCCGAATTGCGACCGAAGCCCGTCTTGCGCACCGTCAGGCGTTGACCGACGCTGGCGGCCATGCTGCTGCCGACGAGCGCCATCGCGGGCGCGAAGAGCTCTCCATCGGCCTCGGTCACGCCGCCGCCGATCACCAGCAGGGCGGGATCGAACAGATCGGCGGCCGCGCGCACCGCGCGGGCAAGCATGCCCATCGAACTGTGCCAGAAGGCAAGGGCCTCCTCGTCGCCAGCAAGCGCCGCATCGGCGACGTCGCGCGCGGAATAGGACCGCGGCGTCGCCATGCACGTGGCCTTGGCCTCGGTGTAGCGCTTGCCGATCGCTGTTCCCGAGGCATAGGCTTCAAAACATCCCTTCAGGCCGCAGTTACAGGCGCGGCCATCGTAAATCAGCGGGATGTGGCCGAGCTCCGACCCGTTGCCGGTATGGCCGGTATAAAGAAAGCCATCGGTGATGACGCCGCAGCCAATCCCCGAAGAGACGGTGATATAGGTCACGTCCCTCACCGCGTCGGGATTGTCCCAGAGCGCCGTGGCGATTGCGCCCGCTGCCGCGTCATTCTGCAGATAGGCCTTCGCGCCGAAGCTGGTTTCCATCTGCGTTGTCAGCGGTATGCGATCCCAGTCCGGCAGGTTGGGCGGAGACAGGACCAGGCCTTTTTCGAGGTCGAGCGGACCGCCGCAGGCAATGCCCGTTCCCTCTATGGTGAGCCCGTTCTTTCTGGCGTGGACCTCGGCTGCCCTGCCGAGCCGCTCGATCAGCGCCAGGCTCGGCTCCGCCCTGACGGGCGAGCGCTCGCGAGACTGAAAGGCGATCGCGCCATCGGCATGCACGAGGCCGACGGCGATCTTGGTGGCCCCGATATCCACCGCCAGGACGACGGGCGTCATAGTGTCTCTTTGTTCTGCCATATCACTTATCTGGTAACGATTGCATGTCCACATCATTGGCATGCGCCTCAAATTTAGTCAATACCTCAAGGAGAAGTCCCGTAGATGGCTAGTTTTAAGGCAGAACTAGCGGATAGAGCGTGAAATTCGGTGTGAGGCTTTGTTGACCAGAGAAAAATATGTGATATCGTTTGCAGGTCTTTTAGGGAGGAAACAACATGAATTTGCGTGCTCAATTGAAGCTGTCAACGCTGCTGGCCGCTGGCTTTGCCTGTGGTCTACCTGCCCTGGCGCAGGCGGAGGAATTGTCCGTTGTCTATCGCGAATCGCCCTATGTGTCGGCGGTCATGGAGGCGGCCAAGGCCGAATTCGAAGCCGAACACCCCGGCGACACGATCGAGCTCAACGCGATCAGTTCGTCGGCGCGCGACTACTACACCAAGGTTTCGCTGATGAACCAGTCGGCATCGACGGCGCCTGACATTATCTATGAGGATGGTTTCCAGATCACCGCGGATGCCGCCGCGGGCTATCTCGAGCCGCTGGACGAGCGGCTCTCCGGCTGGGACGAGTGGGATCAGTTCTCCCAGATTGCGGTCCAGAACGGCAAGTCTTTCGTCGACGGCAAGGTTTACGGCATTCCGCTCGGCACCGATACCCAGGCCATCTGGTACAACAAGGACCTTCTCGAAAAGTCCGGAGTGGGGGCTGACTGGCAGCCGAAGACCTGGCAGGACATTCTCGATGCCGCGGCCAAGGTGAAGGAAAACCTCCCCGGCGTCGATCCGATCAATATCTATGTGACGAAGGCCGGCAACGAGGCAAGCACGATGCGGGGTCTCATGAACCTGATCTCCGGCACGCCGGGCGGGCTCTCGGCAACGCTTTTCGATCCGGAAACGCAGAAATGGATCGTCGGATCCAAGGGCTTCCGCGATGCGCTGGCCTTCCTGAAAACCGCCTATGACAACGGCTATCTCGTCTCCGATACCGATCTTCAGGATTCGAGCTTCCAGAACGTTCTGGTCGAACAGCGCGTGCCCGAGGGCAAGGTTGCCATGTTCATCGACGGCAACTGGATCTGGGCGCGCTGGATCGAGGGCGGCACCGCGCCTTGGGCGGCGTGGAACGAGACGCTCGGCATGGCCCAGATCCCGACGCAGAATGGCCAGGGCAACGGCTTCACCTCCATGTCCGGCGGCTGGACCATCGCCATGAGCCCGAAGGCCGAGGACAAGGATCTCGCCTTTGATTTCATGACCACGGTCGCCAATTTCGAAAACAGCCTGACCTATGCCATTCGCGCCGGATCGATCGGCGTGCGCAAGGACGTCATCGCGGACGAGACCTATCTCGAGACCAATCCGACCGCCGGTTTCTTCTCCTCACTGGTTGAGGTGACCAATTTCCGCCCGGCGCTGGAAATCTATCCGCAGGTCTCCTCCCTCATCCAGGAGACGATGGAGGCCGTAACGGTCGGCGGAGACAGCGTCGAAGACGCCGCCGGCCGCTTCGACCGCCAGCTCACCCGTCTTGCCGGCTCATCGAACGTCGAAAAAGCGAACTGACATGGCGCAAGGGGCAAGCGGAACGGGCCAAGGGCCGGCAGCAGTGCTGATGCGCATTGTGCCGCTTGCCCCGGCCACCCTGATGATCGTCGCCTTCTTTCTGGTGCCGATCATCTGGGCCATCTACACATCCATGACCGATCTCGGATTGTCGGGCTACGCAGCTCGCAATCCGGCCTTCATCGGCTTTGAGAACTACTACTATCTCTTTACCGATCCGCGCACATGGGCGGCGCTCGGACGGACGGCGGTGTTCGTCGGCCTCTCCGTTGCCGGGCAGAACATTGTCGGCTTTTGCATTGCCTATGTGCGGCAGATGGCGACGCCTGCCATCCAGAGTTTGGCCTCGGTCATCGTCATCACCGCCTGGGTGGTGCCGGAAGTCGTTGCGGGCTTTCTCTGGTACACCTTCCTGCGCGGCGACGAATCCGGCATGAACCAGATTTTCGATATTTTCGGCTTTGCCCATCAGCAATGGCTTCTGACGGCGCCGCTTGCCGCGGTGATCGTCATCAACATCTGGCGCGGCTGTGCCTTCTCCATGCTCGTCTATTCCGCAGCTCTTCAGGATGTCTCAAGCGAAGTGCTTGAAGCCGCCGAGATCGACGGGGCAGGGCGCATGCAATCGATCTTCGGCGTCATCCTGCCGATCATCCGCCCGGTGATCGCCATCAATGTGGTGCTGACCACGCTCAACACGCTCGGTGTGTTCGGTATCATCTGGATCACCACGGCGGGCGGGCCCGGCACGCGCTCGGAAACGCTGCCGCTCCTGATGTACAATCAGGCCTATGATTTCGGCCTTATCGGCTACGGCTCGTCAATCGCCGTCCTGCTGCTTGGCTTCGGCGTCATCGCCTCCCTCATCTATGTCCGTCTGTTCAAAGTGGGAGAAGCGCGCAATGGCTAATCTTGCCAAGGCCAGGAGCCGCGACCGGCTGGCCGCCGATATCGCGCTAACCTTCGTTGCCATCGCCTTCGTCGTGCCGATGGTGTGGATGGTGCTTGCCGCCTTTGATGCGGAAGCGACGCTTGCCATCCAACTGCCGGCCCGCTGGAGCCTGACGAATTTCGGGGCGATCCTGACGGAGGATGTCGCGATCCGCCCCTTCATGAACAGCGTCATCATTTCGGCCGGGACGTCCTGCCTGGTGGTCATCCTCGCGCTCTTTGCCGGCTATCCATTGTCGCGCTACAGGCTGCGCTACGGAAAGCAGTATATCTACACCATCGTCTTTGCCAGCGCGCTGCCGATCACCGCCATCATGGTGCCGATCTATGTGATGTTCGTCCATATCGGCCTCGTTGATACGCTTGCGGGCGTCATCGTCTTCCGCACGGCGGCGGAACTTCCCTTTGCGGTCTGGCTGATGAAGGGCTTCATGGATGCCATTCCGACCGATCTGGAAGAGGCGGCGTGGACGGAAGGGGCATCCCGCATGGAAGGCGTTGCCTATATCGTCGTGCCGCTCCTGGCGCCGGGGATCGCGACCATCTTCATCCTCTCCTTCATCGAGAACTGGGGCAATTTCTTCGTACCCTTCATCCTGCTGCAAAGCCGCGACAATTATCCGATGGCCGTCTCGCTCTACAGCTTCTTCGGAGAATATGGCGAGGCCATGTATGGTCAGCTTGCCGCCTTCGCGCTGCTTTACACGGCGCCCACGCTGCTCGTCTATTTCCTGATCCAGAAGCCGCTGCAAAAGGGGGGACTCCGGCTCGGCGGCGCGGTCAAGGCCTGAGGAAGAGATCATGAAAAAGAAGCCTAATATTCTGTTCCTGTTTTCCGACCAGCACAGCGTGCGTGCGATGGGTGATTGTGCGGACACGCCGGTGGAAACACCGTCGCTCGACCGCCTGGCTGCGGGCGGCATGGGTTTCGACAATGCCTATTGCCAGAACCCGCTCTGCGTGCCCAGCCGGGCGAGCCTTCTGACCGGAAAATACTGCCGCACCACCGGCATTTACGACAATCGCCACATACTCCCCGCCAACGGCCCAACGCTGGCGCGCGCGCTCGGCGACGCCGGATACCGCACCGCGCTTGTGGGCAAGACGCATTTCAACGGCGAGCAGTTCCAGGGCTTTCAGGAACGCCCCTACGGCGATCTCTACGGCCAGGCCCACCAGCCGGATCCCGCGCGCCACGCCAACGAATCCGGTCTTGGCGATATCCTGGGCGATGCCGGCCCTTCAGGCATTCCCCTTGCCATGACGCAGACGGAAATCTGCGTCAGCGAGGCGGCCAAATGGCTGCAGGGCCATGCGGGCCGACCGGGAGATGCGCCGTTCTTTCTGGCCGTCCATTTCGACAAACCGCATTTTCCCATCAACCCGCCGCGCCGCTTCTTCGAGCGCTTCGCGGGCAGGGTGGAACTGCAGGACTATGACCCCGACTGGCTTTCCCATGCGCCCGCCTTTGTGCAGAAAGCGGCAGCGGCAAGCGGCACGGCGCATCACCGGGGCGATGACGCGGTGAATGCCCGGGCGCTGGCTTCCTATTACGGCTGTGTCGAATGGGTCGACGATGCCGTCGGCCGGCTTCTGGATGTGATCGACTATCTCGGTCTCTTCGAGGATACGATCGTCATCTACGCCTCCGATCACGGTGAGATGGCGGCGCGGCGGGGGCTCTGGCAGAAGACCGTCTTCTATGAGGATTCCGCGCGTGTTCCGCTGATCATCCGCTGGCCCGGCGTGGCAGAGGCCGGGTGCCGGACGAATGCGCTTGCCGGACTGATCGACCTTTACCCGACCCTTTGCGCTGCAGCGGGAATTACTCCGCCCGACGGTTTGGAAGGATGTGACCTCGCGCCGGTCATTACCGGAGGTGAGGCGCCGGACCGTGACCTCTTCTGCGAAAGTGCCGTGTTGAAGCAGCCGGAATATGCCGGTTGCATGCTGCGCCGCGGCGACTGGAAATACTGCCTCTACCTGGATGGCGCCGAGGAGCTCTACAACCTCGCCGATGATCCCGACGAGTGGAACGATCTCTCCCGGGCGCCGGGAGAGGCGGCGCTGAAGGCGGATCTGCGGGCGGCGACCGAGGCCTTTTTCAGGCCGGAGGGCTTTGCCGCGCGCTATGCCGCCACTCCGCGCATGCCTTTCGAGAAGCATTTCTACCCCTATTCAAACCAGTTCATCACCGGCAATGGCGTTGTCTTCGACGCGCGGCCCTGAAAGACGCGAAACAGCCGAGGAGGAAACCAATGGCCGGCTTTACCCTAAAAAATCTGAGCAAGTCCTACGGTGCGCTGGAAGTCATCAAGGGCATTGATCTCGAGGTGCGCGATGGCGAGTTCATCGTTTTTGTCGGCCCGTCGGGCTGCGGCAAATCCACGCTGCTGCGCATGATCGCGGGCCTGGAGGAGGTCAGCGGCGGCGATCTGATGATCGGGGAGAAGCGCTGCAATGATATTCCCGCCAAGGCGCGCGGCATTGCCATGGTCTTCCAGTCCTACGCGCTCTATCCGCACAAGACCGTCTACGAAAACATGTCTTTCGGCCTGAAGCTCGCCAAGCGCCCGAAGGACGAGATCGACCGCAAGGTGCGCGCGGCAGCCGGCATTCTGCACATCGAGCATCTGCTGGAGCGGCGTCCCAGCCAGCTTTCGGGCGGCCAGCGCCAGCGCGTCGCCATTGGCCGGGCGATCGTCCGCGACCCGCAGGTGTTTCTCTTCGACGAACCGCTGTCGAACCTTGACGCGGCGCTGCGCGTCCACATGCGACTCGAGCTATCGAAACTGCATGACGACCTTGGCACCACCATGGCCTATGTGACCCACGACCAGATCGAGGCGATGACGCTTGCCGACCGGATCGTGGTGCTTGACCATGGCGATGTGCAGCAGGTGGGCACCCCGCTGGAGCTCTATCACTTGCCACAAAACCTGTTCGTTGCGGGCTTCATAGGTTCGCCGAAGATGAACTTTCTCGAAGGGACCATCGCCGCCGTGGAAGCCGACGCGATTATTGTGGAGGTTCCCGGATTTGCCCGGGTTTCCGTGCCGGTTCGCCCTGCTTCTGATACGCGCAGTGGCGACACGGTGACGATCGGCATCCGCCCGGAACATATCGACCCCGCTGGCGATGCTGGTGGTTTCGCCTGCGCTATCGAGGTTGCCGAGAATATTGGCGATCATGCCATGCTGCAGTTGCAGGGGGCAGGGGGGCAGTCGCTGATGGTGAAAGCAAGCGGTGATACGTTCTGGAGCCGCGGGGGCGCATACCCTGTTACCTTTCAGCCGGACGCTTTGCATCTCTTTGATGATAGAGGTACGGCGTTTTCCAGGAACAACCGTCCGAAAGTGCTGGGCGGCGTGGATGGATTTCGGTCAGCTTGAACGCGAAGCCTCTATTGCGTTTGGCTGACGGGAGGTCTCTCTTACAGCGCGGTACGATCTTTTCAAAGCGTTGGAAAAGCGGTGCGATGGCGAAGTGGAAACCGCAAGGGACCAACGCTTACTGCTGTCGAGTGCTTATGCGCAGTCATCGACATGCCGACAAGGGTCGAACATGTCACGCGGCTTCGGTATGACTCGCGGATCATGCGCGGGTGGCCCATGAAAAGAAGCTGTTCGCCTCCATCGTGTATAAGTGGGAAACCCGCTCGGAGGCGACTAAGCACTCATTTTATGCTCTGGCGTCCTGATGATACGGATTTCTGGGTGAAGGGCTTGCGGGGATAGTGGTGATCGCAGGTCGTCAAACCTTGCCGGTGGATGTTCTGACAATCAGGTCGACGGGCCATATTTCCTGAAGTGCCGTCACGGCCTCACCTCCAATGCGGTCAAGCAGCATTTGGGCGATGCGCTTGCCGGCGGCTTGAACGGGAGAGAATGTCGTCGTCAGCGGAAGGCTCGACAGATCCGCGCGAACGGTGGATAGGCCATCATCATGTGCAACGATCGAGATATCTTTTCCGATATCGAGCCCGTTCTCCCGCAAAGCCTGCATGACCCCTATGGCAACAACGGTTGAGCCACAGACAATTGCCGTGGGTTTCACGGTTTGGGACAAAAACGCACGCGCAGCCTGATATCCTTTTTCCACCGTCATCGGCGCAGCAACCACAAGAGATGGCTCGAAATTCAGATGGCGGCCCTCCAAGGCCTTCCGGTAGCCAACAAGCCGGTCATCTGCATAATTTCGGTCGGGCTGTCCGTTGATCAGCCCGATCTTTTCGTGGCCAAGGTCAAGCAGAAGTTCTGTTGCCCGCCGAAATCCGCCTTCATTGTCTATATCAAGATAAGCGTGCTCGCTTCCGCGCTTCGTCCGGCCATGCGTGACAAACGGGAAGTCAAGCTTGGCAAGGTGTTCGACCCGCTCGTCTTCGACCTTTGTGCCGACGATGATGATGCCGTCGACGGCGCCTTCACGAGCCAAACGGTCATAGGTGTCGATTTCGCGAGCCGCAATTGTGGGCGTCAGCAGAATGTCGGTTCCCACTTCACCCAGCGCTTCGCTCAATCCCGCGAGCACCTCGAGAAAGTGCGGATCGACGATCAAATTTCTCTCCATCGGAAAGACCACGCCGATAGAGCCCGCCTTTCCGGTGACAAGCCGGCGTGCTGACGAATTCGGGCGATAACCATGTTCCAGGGCCGTCTTAAGAACGAGCCGCTTCGTTTCTTCGCTCACGTCGGCATAGCCGGCAAGCGCGCGGCTAACAGTGGTCTGGGAGAGATTGAGAAATGTCGCGAGTTCTTTCTGGTTCATGTCAAAAGGCACTTGGTGTAGAGGCTCGCGAAAATGGCGAGCTGGTTAAATTCCAATTCGATTTGGAAACATAATTATATCAAACATATAGCAAAAAGGGTCATATTTCCAATTAAAACGTCAAAAAAATGTGTTTGACAACTGATGAATAGGGATTAGGTTACGACTCGTCCAATACGAATTGGATAGTCAATTTGGGTCCTGTAGGCTGCAGTCGGGCTTCGCCGTCGCTGCAATCTCCCGTGTTTGAGGAATCAGGATCTAGAACCTTGGGAGGACGAAAACCATGAAATCTCTATTGGCCGGTTGCACCATAAGCGGTGCGGCACTCGCCTTGTCGCTGCTCGCCTCGACCGCAGCCCGTGCCGATGAAATATCGATTGTGACCGGGCTTGTCGGGAACGATCTCGGGCTTCTTCAGGAGCAATTGAAATCTTTCGAGGACAAGACCGGACATACGGTCAAGGTGGTTTCTCTGCCGCCCTCCTCAAGCGATCAATTCTCTCAGTACCGGCTTTGGCTTGCGGCTGGGAACCCCGACATCGACGTCTATCGCACCGATGTGGTTTGGGCGCCGCAACTTGCCGATCAGTTCATTGATCTGACGCCCTATACCGAAGATGTCATCGATGAGTATTTCCCGTCGATCATCCGCTCCCAGACCGTCGATGGCAAGCTCGTCGCCTTGCCCTGGTATGCAACTATCCCCGGACTTTATTACAGGACGGACCTGCTAGAGAAATACGGCAAGGATGTCCCAAAGACCTGGGATGAAATGACCACGACTGCTCGGGAAATCATGGACGCTGAAAGAGCGGACGGCAACGCCAGCATGTGGGGCTTTCTGTTTCAGGGGGCGCCCTATGAAGGACTGACATGCGACGGGCTGGAATGGCTTGTCTCCAGCGGCGGCGGCAATATCGTCGAGGCTGATGGGGAAATCAGCGTCAACAACCCAAATGCCGCAGCAGCGCTCGAGCGCGCGAAATCATGGATCGGCACTATCTCTCCGCCAGGAACTCTTTCCTACAAGGAGGAGGATACGCGCGGCATCTGGCAACTTGGAAATGCTGTCTTCATGCGCAACTGGCCATATGCCTACGCTCTGGGTGAGCAGGACGATTCGGCCATTAAGGGCAAATTTGATGTTGCGCCGCTTCCCGCCGGCGAAAACGGCGAGTCCGCCGCGACCCTTGGCGGCTTCAACCTCGCGGTTTCCAAATATTCGGAGCACCCGGACGCGGCGGTTGAACTGGTGAAATACCTGACTTCGCCCGAAGCGCAGAAATATCGCGTGATGTATAACTCGAACGCGCCGACCGCCGTCGCATTGTATGAGGACCCGGAAGTGCAGGCCAAGCAACCCTTCGCTTTGCGTTGGGAAGATTCGCTTGAGACCGCCGTTTCCAGACCATCGAACGTGACAAAGTCGAAATACAACGAAGTTTCGTCGCTGTTCTGGACTGCCGCCTACAATACGCTTTCAGGCAATGGTTCTGCTCAGGACAATCTGGAAGAGCTTGAACTGAAGCTCTATCAGCTTCGCGGCAACGGCTGGTAATCGGCCATCAGCGCGGCGGTCAAGCCGCCGCCGCGCCCTCCTTCTCCATATACATTGAAAAAATCAGACGGGATTGGCGGCGTGCCATGAATCAGAAGCTGCAGCTCTCAGCCAGCCGAAGACGCTGGGCGATACTTTTTGTGACCCCGATGTTGATCATCCTGGCATTCGTGGCAGGGTGGCCCCTTCTCCTGACCATCTACTACAGTTTTACGGACGCTTCGCTCAGCAACCTCGCTGCCGCAGAGTTTGTCGGTTTTTCAAACTATCTTTCATCCATAACGCTGCCCAACGGACGAACGCTCACCTTCGGATTGTTGGCCGATGCTGCGTGGTGGCAAGCGGTCTGGAACACGCTGCGCTTTGCTTTCGTGTCCGTCGCATTCGAAACCGTTTTCGGGACTGTTATCGCGCTTGTCCTGAACCGCAAATTCGCCGGGCGGGGCGTGGTGCGTGCGGCGGTGCTTATCCCCTGGGCAATCCCCACGGTGGTTTCAGCCAAGATGTGGGGCTGGATGCTGAACGACCAGTTCGGCATCATCAATGATGTACTGCTCAACCTTCACCTTATATCGACGCCCATCGCCTGGACGGCCTCTCCCGACACGGCCATGATTGCGGTGCTGATCGTTGATATCTGGAAAACAACGCCTTTCATGGCTCTGCTTGTTCTGGCCGGATTGCAGATGATTCCGGGCGACATTTATGAAGCCGCCTATATTGATGGCGTTTCGCCGCTCAAGGTTTTCTGGCGCATTACGCTGCCGCTGGTCCGGCCCGCATTGATGGTCGCCGTCATTTTCCGTCTGCTCGATGCGCTTCGTATTTTCGATCTGATCTACATCCTCACGCCGAACAACGAGCAGACGCAAACCATGTCGGTGTTTGCCCAGCAGAACCTGTTCGCTTTCGACAAGTTCGCCTACGGCTCGGCCGCATCGACACTGCTGTTTCTCGTCGTTGCGCTGATTACCATCGCTTACATCCGTATCGGACGGATCAATATCGGGAAAGGAGCCTGATATGCCGCGCCTGATCAAGCAAGTTGCATTCTATGCTCTGGTCGCATTCATTGTGCTGCAGTCGGTTTTCCCTTTTTACTACGCCGCCCTGACATCGATGAAGTCCGGCACGGCCCTGTTCCGGGTGAACTATCTGCCGGTTGATTTCAATCTCTCCAACTACATGGCTGTTCTTGGCAACGGGACCTTTCCGAGAAACATCCTGAATTCCGTCTTCGTAGCCACGGTCGTCGTTCTGATTTCGCTTCTTTTGGCAGTCACTGCGGCATATGCGTTGGCCCGCATTCAGTTCCGGGGCCGCGGATTGCTGCTTCTGACGATCCTGTCGGTATCGATGTTCCCGCAAATCGCAGTGCTGGCGGGGCTGTTTGAAGTCATTCGCGCGATCGGCCTTTATAATTCACTCTGGTCGCTCGTCCTTGCCTATATGATCTTTACCCTGCCGTTTACGGTTTGGGTCCTGACCACATTCATGCGCGACCTGCCCGTCGAAATCGAGGAAGCGGCGATCGTTGACGGCGCTTCTCCGTGGACGATCGTGACGCGAGTGTTCCTGCCGCTGATGTGGCCGGCACTGGTCACGACCGGGCTGCTTGCCTTCATTCACGCGTGGAACGAGTTCCTGTTCGCGCTCACTTTTATTTCCAACGATGACCTCAGAACCGTTCCGGTGGCAATCGCGCTCCTGTCCGGCGCCACCGAGTTCGAGGTTCCGTGGGGCAACATCATGGCCGCCTCGGTGATTGTCACGGTTCCGCTGATCGGGCTGGTTCTCATTTTCCAACGAAAGATCATCTCTGGTCTGACTGCCGGAGGTGTCAAAGGATGACTTTTATTATGCCTTCCAAAGATATGAAGAATGGCTTCGCCTCTATCTCCAGCGATGAAAACTGGTGGCGCGGCGCCGTCATCTATCAGATCTATCCCCGGTCTTTTCAGGATAGCAATGGCGACGGCATTGGGGACCTCGCCGGAATAACCGCCCGGCTGGGCTATGTTGCGACGCTTGGCGTTGACGCGATCTGGCTTTCGCCCTTTTTCGCCTCGCCACAAAAGGACTTCGGATATGACATTTCGGATTATTGCGATGTCGACCCGATGTTTGGCTCTCTTGACGATTTTGATGCCTTGATTGCCGAGGCGCATCGTCTCGGTCTTCGGGTCATGATTGACCAGGTTCTAAGCCACGCTTCGAGCCAGCATCCGTGGTTCATCGAAAGCCGGTCAAGCCGAACCAACCCAAAGGCGGACTGGTTCGTCTGGGCTGACATGCAGCCTGACGGCTCACCCCCGAATAACTGGCTTTCGGTCTTTGGCGGTTCATCCTGGCAATGGGACAGCACGCGTCGACAATACTACCTTCATAACTTCCTGGCTGAACAACCGGATGTTAATTTGCTCAATCCGGAAGCGCAGGACGCTATTCTGGATACGGTACGCTTCTGGCTGGAACGCGGCGTCGATGGTTTCCGGCTCGATACGACGAACTTTTACTGTCACGACGCACGCCTTCGTTCCAATCCGCCGGCAGACTTTGTCGAGAAGTCCAAAGAGATCGAGCCGTATCACTACCAGAACCATCTGTTTGACAAGAATCGCCCCGAAACAGTGGATTTCTTGCGCCGTTTCCGGGCTTTGCTGAACGAATATCCGGGCTCTGCAAGCGTCGGCGAGATCGGCTATGGTCCTCAGTCGCTTGACCTGATGGCCGAATACACGTCGAACAACGACAAGCTCAACATGGCTTACACCTTCGACTTTCTGGGTGACGAGTACGATGCTGACATTTTCCGAAAGCGAATTGCCCGCTTTGAGGAAAAGGCAGCCGGCAGCTGGCCATGCTGGGCTTTCTCCAATCACGATGTTTCGCGACACGTCAGCCGGTGGCATGAACATGCCGATGATGACGGCCAGCTTGCCAAGCTTATGGGTTCGCTCCTGCTTTCGCTTCGCGGATCGGTCTGTTGTTATGAAGGTGAAGAGCTCGGGCTGGCCGAGGCCGAACTGGCCTACGAGGATCTCGTCGATCCCTACGGCATTCGGCTGTGGCCCGAGTTCAAGGGTCGTGACGGTTGCCGTACCCCAATGCCCTGGGACAGCAAAGCGGATCATGCCGGTTTTTCGCCAGCCCGCCCCTGGTTGCCGGTGGATAGCAACCATCTGCCGCTGGCTGTGAACCGTCAGGAAGCCGATCCGACCTCCGTCTTGTCGCATTACAGGGCTTTTCTCGCTTTCCGGCGTGCTCATCCGGCGATGATCAAAGGGGATATCGAACTGCTCCCGGCCAGCGTTGGCGGCGAGCCGATCCTGGCTTTCCGCCGTATGTATGCAGACGAGGAGGTCCTCTGTGTCTTCAATCTGGGGCGCTGGCCGGCGCGATATAAGCCGCCCTTCGATGTGAGCACGTTCAGCGCACTTGAGGTGCCAAGTTTCAGGAACAGCGTGTCAGATGGCGTCATCTCATTGGAAGGCACCAGCGCATTCTTCGGAAAAATCGAGAGGAAATGATCCATGTCCGGTGTAACCCTGTCCAGTGTCAAAAAGAGCTACGGCTCGGTCGAGGTGCTTCACGGCATTGACCTCGACATTCACCCTGGCGAATTCGTCGTTTTCGTTGGACCGTCTGGCTGTGGAAAATCCACGCTTCTCCGCATGATTGCGGGCCTGGAGGAGATTACCGCCGGCACGCTGGAAATTGACGGGCGTGTAGTGAATTCCCTGACCCCGAAAGAACGCGGCATAGCCATGGTTTTCCAGTCCTATGCTCTCTATCCGCATATGACCGTTTACGAAAACATGGCCTTCGGTCTGTCTTTGGGACGCAACACGCTCAAGAGCGAGATCGATCGGCGTGTTCGGGAGGCTGCGGAAATCCTGCAGATTACTCCCTACCTCGACAGAAAGCCCAAGGAACTGTCGGGCGGCCAGCGCCAGCGCGTTGCCATCGGACGCGCCATTACCCGTGACCCGAGGGTTTTTCTCTTCGACGAACCATTGAGTAACCTCGATGCGGCCTTGAGAGTAGCGACGCGCCTCGAAATTGCCCGTCTTGCCGAGCGCATGAGCGATACGACAATGGTTTATGTGACCCATGATCAGGTCGAGGCGATGACGCTGGCCGACCGGATCGTGGTCCTCAATCAGGGCATGATCGAACAGTTCGGGACACCGATGGAGCTTTATCGCAATCCGGCAAACCTGTTTGTTGCCAAGTTCATCGGTTCGCCATCCATGAATATTGTTTCCGGCGTTTTTTCTCCGGACGACAACGGCTTCGCGATCGCGTTGGAGGCGGGCGAGCGTATACATATTTCGCGACCTCTGCCGGGAACAGGCGGTCCGGGGTATATTGGATTAAGACCTGAAGACACGACACTGGTGGCGAAAGAAGGCGCATTGTTTGCCGGCAAGGTGATGATGACAGAACCTTTGGGGGAGGTCACGCTTGCCTATGTTGACATCGGTCGGGAGGAAACGCCCTTTGTGGTCAAACTTCCTGGTGAACCAAACATCAAGCGCGGAGACTTCGTCTTTCTCGGCGCAGAAGAAGACTGCCTTCATCTGTTCGATGCCGACGGGCGCCGCGTCAAAGAAATGGCTGTCTGATCGCCGTTTTGGAGGTGCCCATTTCTTTCAGATGGTATTCCGTTGTTCGGACTTCACGGCCGGGGCGCAGCACTAGCGCTGAGCGGTCATGAGAGCTCTCGGTCGGTTTCTACAAAATCTCGACGGGGCTCACAGCCGTTCGCTTGATTGTTTATGGGGCGCAAAATGGGTAACATTATGTGTATCATTAAATGACTCAGTTGGAAAAAATAAAATAAAAACAATGATGCTATGGGTGCTATCAATCCGGCAAGGGGCACCAATAATCCAAACAGAACTCTGATTGCCTCAAAGGCACGGCGCCCGTGGCGGTGTGCTGTGTTGATGTATTCCACCTACAATAGTTCTCCGATCCCGGCTTCGTTTCCGACAGCGCCTCGCAAGATCCAAGGCGCTGATGGATTACGATTACGTCGAAATCGGCATTTGCCTCGAAGCAATAGAAGTGCGTGTTCCGGCAACCTTCACATCCTGTGCTCTTAAGTTTATCTTTTATCAGATTTACTGGATAGAACTAGATAGCGCCGCCGCGGCCGTCATAGGGGGAGCAATTTGCCTGGAGGGACGAGAACCGAGCCAGAGGGTGCGGGAACAATCCCACACGATTTTTTTTCGAGCGCCGATTACAGCCAGTGGCGGGAGGCAATGAGCCAGCTCTATGTGCCTGCGCTCGATGACCCGTCCCGTGATCCTTTCCGGGTCGAAGTGGACAGTTTTCTCCTCGGTGCCGGAACGTTGGGGCGTTGTGTGAGCGTGCAGCAGGCCTTTTCGCGCAGCCGGGCTCAGATCGGCCTGGATGGCATCGACAATTACATGATCCAGATCTTCCGCAAAGGGCGCTGCCATGCCCGCGCGCCCGGCGGCGATACCATCCTTGATGCCGGAGATATCTGCATTTTCGACAATGCCGAGCCTCTCGACACCGTCAACGAGGATTTCGACCTCATGGCCCTTGCCGTCCCACGCGACCGGCTTGCTCCATTGTTGCATGATCCCGAGGGGCTCCATTATCGGTGCATCGGTCGCAACACGCCACTCGCGCGTCTGTTTCGCTCACACATTCTCGACGTCTACCGAATGGCGCCCAGGATGCGGGTTGAGGAGGGACCGGAGGTTTTCTCGGCGCTGCTCCAATTCCTGGCCGCCGTCATCAATAGCGGCAGGGACCAGACATGCGAGCAGAAGGCATTGCTGCGGCAAAGCGTGCTTCAGGAGGTGCGCCGGCACATCGATACCAACCTTGAGAGCGATAGTCTGACGGTTGAGGACATCGCCTCCCGCTTCGGTATTTCGCGAACCGGGCTCTATCGCCATTTCGAACCCTATGGGGGCGTCGCTGCCTTCGTGCGTCAACGGCGGCTGGCTGCGGCCTATCAGAAACTCACCGATCCGCGGTCGGAGCCGCTTAACAACAATGTCATCGCCGCTTCCGTGGGGTTCCAGTCCGAAAGCGCCTTTATCCGGGCGTTCCGCCGTCGGTATGGCATGACACCGGGCGATGCCAGGCGGCAACGTCATGCGATCGCGCTTCCCGACCCATCGGGCGCCTCGTCCCGATATACCTGGTCTGAATGGTTCGCGGGCCTCTGACGAAGACCGTCTGCCATCATCGTCAAGCCGGTTCGGTACGTTCGGCACATGATTGGGGACGTGCGGGCGATACAGGGCTTATTTCTTCCGCTACTCAGACGAACGCTCCTTCCGGGCGATCCGGTTCATCGCTTTTTGGAAAACATTGCCTCAGGAGCGGGCGATATGAGTTGCCAGGTTTCCGGTAGCGGTGCGCTTGGCGTTCCTGATTGGAGGCGGAATTGCATTGTGAAACTTCGTGCAGGCTGGATGGTGCTACCGCGGTCTATGGTCGCTACTTTGCATCAGGGGTAAGCGTTTACCGTCTCAAAGTCGTCCAGATGGTCCGGCTCACCCGAAAAACACGGCTTATGTCCTCGTCTTGCTCTTCATCGGCAGCGGAGACAAAGGTCGCCTCGGTTCCGTCTTTTCCGCTCTAAAGACAATGCCCTTCAATACCAAACTTCAATCATCACGATCCGAGACATCCAATCGGAAAGCGCTGCGAATATTCACTTGCAGGTGCGGGCACAAGCTCCGTCTTGGGGTCTCTTTATGCCGACGTTGTTATCAAATAACGCCTGTTTATAATCGGCGATGGTTTATCGCTATTGCGTTGTTTTTATTTTTTCTCTTTTTTCTTTTTTTATTACTTTCGTCACTTTAGTCTTCGATCATCCAGAAATTTTGAAGAAGCACTTTTTATTACCTATTCCTAAGGGAACCTATGAGAGGTAGGTTCTTCAAGCTCCGGACCAAATCCGGCCAAAAGGGGTGCGCAAAAGGGTTGCCTCTTTGGACGCATGGCGGTGACCTGCATGAGGGCTTAGCCCCGGTGGAGGTCGCGGCCATGCGTGGCTTCCTAAAAGAGAGGCTTCGGGTCGGCTCAGGGCTCTGCGGGCCACAGCGATACTCCAGCTTCGGTGCACAGGTCTTCCCTTCACGGACAAGGAGCCGAATAACGGCTCTCAAAACGCCGGAGACTTTAACCGGCTGACATTGCAGCTCCGCTTCATCGGCCCTGAGGCGGCCACATCCCCTCGTTTTTTGCACTGCAGAAACAACGGGCGTCAAATGGCTAAAGATTAAATTTAATTTTCCATTCTAGGTGCGTTGCGGCGAACCGTTTTCTTGGAACGGGCGATCAGGTTTTCTAGATTTCGCCACAGTTCGAAACACGAGAAAATGGTTTCCCCTATGAAAAAAACACTTTTCGCCGCGCTTGGCGCCGCTCTCCTCCTGACCGCCGGTGCGCCTGCAAAGGCCGAGGAACAGGTGGAAATTCTCAACGTGTCCTATGACATCGCGCGCGAGCTCTACGCGACGATCAACCCGGCTTTCGCTGAATACTGGAAGAACGAAAGCGGGCAGGACGTCACCATCAAGCAGTCCCATGCCGGTTCCTCCAAGCAGGCCCGCGCCATTCTGCAGGGACTGAAGGCCGATCTGGTGACCTTCAACCAGGTGCTCGACGTGCAGATCCTCGCCGACAACGGTTTTGTCGCCGAGGACTGGCAGCAGGCGCTGCCGAACAATGCATCGCCCTATTACTCGCTGCCGGCCTTCCTGGTGCGCGAGGGCAATCCGAAGGATATCAAGGACTGGGATGATCTTGCCCGTGACGATGTCCAGCTCGTCTTCCCCAATCCGAAGACCTCCGGCAACGCCCGCTACACCTATCTGGCGGCCTATGCCTATGCGCTCGACAAGTTCGGCGGCGATGACGCCAAGGCGCGGGAATTCGTCGGCGATATTCTCGGCAATGTTGCCGTCTTCGATACCGGCGGCCGCGGCGCGACCACGACCTTTGTCGAACGCGAGATCGGCGATGTGCTGATCACCTTCGAGGCTGAAGTCGAAAACATCCGCGCCCAGTATGGCGAAGATGAATACCAGCGCGTTGTGCCTTCGATCTCGCTCCTGGCCGAATTCCCGGTCGCCGTCGTCGAGAAGGTTGCCGAACAGCGTGGCACGCTTGATGTTTCCAAGGCCTATCTGGAATTCCTCTATACCAAGGAAGGCCAGGAAATCGTCGCCTCCTTCAACAACCGCGTTCACAACCCGGAAGTGAAGGCCGAATATGCCGACAAGTTCCCGGAGGTGAAGCTGGTGACCGTTGAGGAGATCTTCGGCGGCTGGGGCGAAGCCAACGAAACCCACTTCAGCGATGGCGGCGTGCTCGACCAGATCCAGTCCGGCAACTGAGCCACATCCTTTGACAATCCGGGGCTCGCGCTTGTGTGCGGGCCTCTTGCCTTTCCGCCACCGATGTGGTGCATCCTTCCACCACATCAATCAGGGCCATCATGTCGATTACCGTTCCACAAGCCAGCCGATCACGACGGGCCTCCGGCCGTGTTATCCCCGGTTTCGGGCTGACGCTTGGCGTCACGCTGCTGTTTACCTGCCTGATCATCCTCTTGCCGCTGAGCGCCCTTTTCTTTCAACTCGGGCAACTCGGGTTTGGCGATTACTGGCGCATCATCTCGTCGGACCGCACGCTGGCAGCTTTCCGGGTGACCATTTCGGCGGCGTTGATGGCGACGGTTTTCAATGCCTGTTTCGGCCTGCTGCTCGCCTGGGTCATCGTGCGTTACAAATTTCCCGGCAAGCGACTGCTCGATGCACTGATCGACCTGCCGTTTGCGCTGCCGACCGCCGTTGCCGGCATCGCGCTTGTGGCCCTTTACGACCGCAATGGCTGGATGGGCATGCTGCTGGCGGAGATGAACATCAAGGTCGCCTATACCTGGTGGGGCATCGCGATCGCCATGACCTTCACCTCCGTACCCTTCGGCGTCAGAACCGTGCAGCCGGTCATGGAAAGCCTCCGAACGGATCTCGAGGAAGCGGCGCAGACACTGGGCGCGCGCGACATTCAGGTGTTCCGCCACATCATCTTTCCGCAGCTCTGGCCAAGCTTCATCATGGGCGCTTCGCTCGCCTTCGCCCGTTCGCTCGGTGAATTCGGCGCGGTGATCTTCATTGCCGGCAACATGCCCTACAAGACCGAGATCGCCTCGCTTTTGATCATGATCCGCCTCGATGAATATGATTTTCCCGCCGCAAGCGCGATTGCCGGAACGCTGCTGCTGCTGGCGCTGGTCGTGTTGATTGCGGCCAATATCGCCACCGGTCGCGCCGGACGTCACCTGAAGAGGGGAGGCTGAGCCATGGCGGAAAACACCATGCATCCGCAGGTTCGCGCCCTGGTGCGCCGCCGCCGTGCACGCCGTTTCGTTCTGGTCATCATCGCCGTCGCCTTCGCGGCTCTGGTGATGGGCCTGCCGAGCCTTGCGATCTTCGTGCGCGCTTTCTCTGCCGGGATCGGCGCTTACGCTGCCAGCATCAACGAGCCGGAAACGCTGCATGCGATCACGCTGACGGTGATCACGGCGCTGATCGCACTGCCGGTCAACATCGTCTTCGGCATTTGTGCGGCCTGGGCGGTCACCCGCTTTCGTTTTCCGGGCCGCCGCGCGCTGGTCACCATCATCGAACTGCCGTTTTCGATCTCGCCGATCGTCGCCGGTCTTTGCTATCTGCTCGTTTATGGCTCGACCGGGCTCGTCGGCGGGTTTCTCGACCAGTGGAACATCCAGCTGATGTTCAATCTGACCGGTATCGTTCTGGTCTCGCTGTTCGTCACCTGCCCCTTCGTCGCGCGCGAGCTGATCCCGCTGATGGAGATTAGCGGGCGCGACCAGGAAGAGGCTGCGCTCACGCTCGGCGCCAATGGCTGGCAGACCTTCTTCTATGTGACGCTGCCCAATATCCGCTGGGCGCTGCTTTATGGCGCAGTTCTGGCGAACGCCCGCGTCATCGGCGAATTCGGCGCCGTCAGCGTCGTCTCCGGCAATATCCGCGGGGAAACGATGACGCTGCCGCTGCAGGTCCAGCTTCTCTATGATGATTACAACGTGACCGGCGCCTTCGCCGCCGCCACCATCCTTGCCGTGATCGCCGTTCTCACGCTGATCCTGCGATCGGTGATCGAGGCGCGGCATCCGAATGTGCACTGAGTTCAACCGGGAGACCGATCATGGGTCTTGAGATCGAAAATGTATCGAAATCCTATGGCAGCAATCTGGTGCTGGATGCCGTCAATCTCGACGTGGCGCCGGGCGAGTTTGTTGCGCTCCTGGGCCCGTCCGGCTCCGGCAAGACCACGCTTTTGCGGATCATCGCCGGCTTGCAGTTTGCAGACAGCGGCAGGCTATTGATGGAGGGCGAGGACATTACCGGGCTTGAGGCGCGGCTGCGCCGCTTCGGCATGGTGTTCCAGAGCTATGCGTTGTTCGAGCATATGAGCGTTGCCGCCAACACCGCCTTCGGACTGAAGATGCGTCCGCGCGGGAACAGGCCCTCGCGCGGCGAGATCGGCGAACGGGTGAAGACCCTGCTCGACATGGCCGAGATCGGCCATCTGGCAGACCGCTATCCCTCGCAGCTTTCCGGCGGTCAGCGCCAGCGTGTGGCGCTTGCACGCGCGCTGGCCATCGAGCCGCGCCTGCTTCTGCTGGACGAGCCGTTTTCCGCGCTTGATACCAAGATCCGCAAGGGGCTTCGCACCGCGCTGCGCGACCTGCAGAAGCGGGTCGGCATTTCCGCCATTCTGGTCACCCACGACCAGGAAGAGGCCTTCGAGATTGCCGACCGCATCGCCGTCATGTCGGATGGGCGGATCGAACAGTTCGGCACGGCCGATGAGTTGCTGCGCACGCCGGCGAGCCCCTTCGTTGCGGAGTTTCTGGAAGGCATGGCGAATTACGAAAACCAGGGCGCCGGAATCTGACCGGCCTTCGCGCTCCCTCAAAGCCCCAGTTCGTGCCACATCCGGTCGACGCTGTCCTTCACCGTATCCGGCATAGTCAGCACCTCGCCCCATTCGCGGTCGGTCTCCGGGCCGATCTTGTTGGTCGCATCCAGCCCGAGCTTGCCGCCGAGCCCCGGCTTGGGAGAGGCGAAGTCGAGATAGTCGACCGGCGTGCTCTCAAGGATGAGCGTATCCCGCGAGGCATCGAAACGCGTCGCGAGCGCCCACATCACATCGTCCCAGCGTCTGACATTGATATCGGGGTCGACGATGATGATCAGCTTGGTCATGTTGAACTGCGACAGCATCGACCAGAGCCCCATCATCACCCGGCGCGCCTGGCCGGGATAGCGCTTGTCGATCGAGGCGACGATGGCGCGGTAGGAACAGGCCTCCGGCGGCAGGTAGATGTCGGTGATCTCGGGAAACTGCTGCTTGACCAGCGGAATGAACAGCTCCGTCATGGCCTCGCCGAGCACGGAGGGTTCGTCCGGCGGACGTCCGGTATAGGTCGACAGGTAGACCGGCCTTTTTCGCATGGTGATCGCTGTGATCGTGACCACCGGGAAGCGTTCGACGGCGTTGAAATAGCCGGTGTGGTCGCCGTATGGCCCCTCATCGGCCTCCTCGGTCACTGAGACCGTGCCCTCCAGCACGATTTCCGCATTGGCGGGTACGGAAAGTGGCTGGGTGAGGGCAGGGGCGATGCGGGTCTTGCGACCTCTGAGCACGCCGGCGAAATCGAGCTCGCTCATATCCTCCGGCAGCGGCATGACGGCGGACAGGATCGTGGCCGGATCCGCGCCGATGGCAATCGCCACCGGCATGTCCTTGCCGGCTTTTTTCCACGAACGGAAATGTTTTGCCCCGCCGCGCTGCTCGAGCCAGCGCATGATCAGCCGGTTCTGTCCGAGCACCTGCATGCGGTAGACGCCGACATTGACGGGACCGGAGCCCCCGCATTCACGGGTGATCACCAGCGGCCAGGTGACAAGCGGCGCCGGCTCACCCGGCCAGCACCACTGGATCGGCAGACGGCCAAGATCAATATCCTCGCCGCGCCAGACAATCTCCTGGCAGGGCGGCCGGTGTTCTTCCTTCACGCCAAGCGAAAGCGCCGAGCGCAAAAGCGGAAGGCTTCCCATTGCATCCTTCAGGCTTGCCGGCGGATGGGGGGATTTCAGCTCGCTCAGAAGCGTGGCCAGTTCGCCGATTCCGCCTTCGGCCAGACCGAACCCCCATTCGATCCGCTCGCGCGTTCCGAAGAGGTTGGTGACGAGCGGGATCGCGCTGATTCTTCCGTTATCGTCCACCGGCTTTTCGAACATCAGCGCCGGGCCGCGCTGTGCAAGCACCCGCCTGTGGATTTCCGTGATCTCGTGTTTCAGCGCGACCGGCCTTGAAATCCGCTTCAGCCGGCCACGGCGTTCGAGTGTTTCAAGGAAGTCCTGGAGCCCGTCATAACGGTGCGGCGGCGTGTCTTTTTTCATGTTGTTTCATTGACGTTCGCAAAAGCTCGGGTCTTTGCGCTAGCTCAAATCGGAGCGGCCACACTGCCGATAGTTTGCAGCCATCACGGCTTAACAAAAGGCAGAACTGATGAGACTTCCGCCAGCACTCGCGATACCCTTTGATCTTGTGCCGGTTCCGATTGCCGAGCGCACCGCCAACATGCTGCTGCAGCGGCTGGTCCGCCGCCACCCCGGCCTGTTTGAACGTCTGGGCGAACACAGGTCCAAACGCTATGCGTTTCGCCCGATCGATCTGCCTTTCGTCTTCGTTGTATCCCCGGCTGACGAAGAGGTCACCGTGCTGCGCGGCGATGCGGCAGATGGCGCAGATGCGTCCGTCGAAGGCCCGTTCTTCATGCTGCTGGCTCTGATGGAAGGCCGGCTGGACGGCGATGCGCTGTTCTTCTCGCGCGATCTGGCGATCTCGGGCGACATGGAAGCCATGCTGGCGCTGAGAAACGCGCTTGATGATTGCGAGATCGACCTGCCGACCGATCTTTCGACGCTTGCCGGTCCCTTTGCCCCGGTCGTTGCCCGTACGGCGGCGCGCATTCGCGGCAAGGTCCTGTTCGAGGAGCCGCGTTCATGGAGCTGATCTGCCCCGCCGGCACCCCGTCCGCCTTTCGCGCCGCCGTCGACGCCGGCGCGGACGCTGTCTATTGCGGTTTCCGCGACGAGACCAATGCCCGCAATTTTCCGGGCCTGAATTTTTCGCGTGACGAACTGGGCGAGGCGATCGCCTACGCCCACCGCCACGGCGCCAAGGTTCTGGTCGCGCTCAACACCTTCATGCGCGCTGGAGCGGAAGAGGTCTGGTATGAAGGCGCGCGCGATGCCTCGCGGCTTGGCGCCGACGCCCTGATCCTGGCCGATATGGGGCTGATGGCCTATGTGGCGGAAAACCTGCCGGAGCAGCGCCTTCATGTCTCGGTTCAGGCCTCGGCCTCCAATGCGGATGCGATCAGTTTTCTGGTCGATGCCTTCGGTGCGAAGCGCGTGGTCCTGCCGCGCACGCTGACGATTGCCGACATCGCCAGGATTTCCAAGGCCGTGAAATGCGAGATCGAGGTCTTCGTCTTCGGCGGGCTCTGCGTGATGGCCGAGGGGCGCTGTGCGCTGTCTTCCTATGCGACCGGCAAGTCGCCGAACATGAACGGCGTCTGTTCGCCTGCAAGCCATGTGCGCTATCGCCGCGAAGGAAATGAGATGGTTTCTGAGCTTGGCGGCTACACGATCAACCGCTTCGGCCAGGGCGAGCCCGCCGGCTATCCGACGCTCTGCAAGGGCCGGTTCGATGTCGGCGAGGCCTGCGGCTATGCCTTCGAGGATCCGGTGTCGCTCGATGTGATGAGCGAGATCGATGCGCTTCGCGCGGCGGGCGTTTCGGCGTTGAAGATCGAGGGTCGCCAGCGCGGCAAGGCCTATGTGGCCGAGGTCGTTTCGACGCTCAAGGCCGCGCTCGATGCCGAGCCGGAACGCCGGGCGTCGCTGCTCGCCGGGCTGCGCGGCCTGTCGGAAGGCCAGAAGACGACGTCTGGCGCCTATGAAAAGAAGTGGCGATAAGGAGGAGATCGCATGACCAGCACGCAACTCACGCTCGGCCCGGTCTATTATCTCTGGGACGGACCGAAATGGCGCGACTTCTATTTCCGCATCGCCGATGAAGCGCCCGTTTCGCGCGTCATCGTCGGTGAGACGGTCTGTTCCAAGCGTCAGCATTTCATCGATCCGCATATGGACGAAGTGATCGAACGGCTGGAGGCCGCCGGCAAGGAAGTGGTGATCTCCACCTATGCGCTGGTGACGCTGATGCGCGAGACGAAGAAGTTGCGCGCAATCGCCGAAGAGACCGACCGGCTGATCGAGGTGAACGATCTCTCCGCCTTCATGTATCTCGACAGCAGGCCGCATACGGTCGGCCCGCTCGTCAATGTCTATAACGCGGCAACGGCAAGGCTCTTGAAGACGCGGGGCGCGACCGCGCTCTGCCTGCCGCCCGAACTGCCGATGAACTCGGTTGCGGCAATTGCCGGAGACGAACCTGGGGTCGAGCTTGAGGTCTTCGCCTTCGGTCGCGTTCCGCTGGCGATTTCGGCGCGTTGCGCCCATGCGCGCTCGAAGGGCAAGATCAAGGACAATTGCATGTTCGTCTGTGCGGAGGAGCCGGACGGTCTCGATGTGCGTACGCTTGATCGCCAGCCGTTCCTCAGCCTTAACGGCGTTCAGACCATGTCGCACACCTGCCAGTCGCTCATCGGCGAGCTGGACGAATTGAGGCGCGCGGGCATCAATCGCTTCCGTCTGTCGCCGCAGGATTGTGACATGGTGGCGGTGGCCGAGGTCTATCGCGCCGTCCTTGACGGCACGCTGGATGCCAAAGCGGCAAGGGCGCGGTTGAGCGCGATCTATCCCGACGTTCCGCTCTCCAACGGGTTTCTCTACGGGCGCGAAGGGGCGGCTATGGTGGCTGCGGCAGCGGACGCCTGAGCGTCTCAGCCGGCCATCGAGGCGGCAAACAGGGTGAGGCCCATCAGCATCACCAGAAACGCGCCGCCGATCTCGATGACGCGGCCGATGGTCGTTGCACGTCCCGAGCCGGGGCCGGCGAGCCGGATGGCGAGCCCCTTGGCGGAAACGGCGATGATGGCGAGCGCCGAAACCGTGATCGCCGTGCCGATCGCCATGGCGAAGACCGAGGCGATGCCGCCGAGGATCAGGCCATTCAGCAGGGCGAAGGTCAGCACGATCAGCGCGCCGGAGCAGGGGCGCATGCCAATGGCGAGGATTGCCGCGCCTGCGCCCTTCCAGTCAAAATCCTTACCGCCAAGCGTCGACGGCTCGGGCATGTGGGCGTGGCCGCAGCCGCAATCGGGGCCGTGAACATGATCATGCGCGGCATGATGATGGTCGTCATGATGGTGATGGTGGTCGGCGTGTGCGTGATCATGGTCGTGCCCATGATGATCGCCGCCTGCACCGGCAAGGGCCAATGCATGGCCGTCATGGCCGGAAAACAACGGACGTGACTTGGAAAAGACGAGCCAGGCGCCGAACCCGGCGATCAGAAGAAAGCTCGCCCGTTCCATGAACACTGTCGCATCACCCATGGAAACGGCAGTTCTGCGCAGCACGAGATAGGCTGCGCCAACCAGCAGTACGGCCGTCAGCCCCTGTGCCAGCGACGACAAGAGCGAGATCAGAATGCCGCGTTTCAGTTCGATCTCGTTGGCAATCATGTAGGATGAGATCACCGCCTTGCCGTGACCGGGGCCGGCCGCGTGAAAGACGCCATATGCGAAGGAGAGCCCGACGAGGCCGAGCACCTTGACCGGGTCGTCCTGCATGGCTTTCAGCGCGCCGGTGAGCGCCCGGTAGAACTGCTGCTGGTAGTGGTTGATGGTGATCAGAAGACCCTGGAACGGGCCGAAGGAGGAGGAAAAGGACGGCTCCGAGGCGCCGATGCCGAGCGGCGACTGGGCGGCGGCGAATTTCGCGCCGGCGACAAAGGCGAGGACCATCAGGAAAACGGCGAGAAGGGGACGGGCTAGTCGCATGTGATATCCAGCTTGGTGGCGAACAGCTTGCTCATATCGGTCGGGTCGTTGAAGAAGGCGGCAGTCAGGCTGTCGGCGTTTTCCGACAGGATCTGGTCGGCGTCAGGCCGCAGAACGTTCTTTTCGCATTTGTCGAAGGCTTCACCCTCGATCACCAGATCGCCGTCGTTGCGAAACTCGATCGCCGTGTACATTGTCGGGTCATAGACGCCGAAGGTCAGGTGACCGGAAAGCGGCAGCGGCTCTTCGGGCTTTGCGGCAAAGAACAGCAGCAACTGCCCGTCCACCATGTCGGCATGAATGACATCCGGCATGGCAAGTTTCACGTCCTCGCCATTGTCGCTGATCTGCGTGTAGTAATTATATTCTGCGAGCGACTGGCGCACGGTCTCACCGATCTCGGTAAGCTCGTCGCCCGTCAGCTGGTTGTCCATATTGGTGTCGTAGTCGAGGATCACAGAGGAGGAAAAGAACTCGTCGAAGCGCCAGACATTCTGCAACGCCGCGACGTTGCCGTCCCCGTCGGCAACCACCTCGAGGCGCGCATCGACAAAGACATGCGGGTGCGCGAAGGCCGGTCCGGAGGCCCCGGCGGCGCAGAGCACACCCAAAAGCGCGGCTTTGATTTTCAAGTCATCATCCCCCGATGGCGGCGAGCTGGCCGGATTGTGGTCTCATGGACCAGAATTGAGTCAGAAACGTGCCGGCTCAGTGTTTTTCGCAGTCGTTTTCCCGGAACCACTTTGACAGAAAGTCGACAAAGGAACGGACCTTGACGGGCAGATAGCGGCGGTGCGGAAAGACGGCATAGATGCCGGCCTGTTGCGGCAGATATTCATCGAACAGCGACACGAGTTCGCCGGAATCGATCGCCCGGCGGGCGACGAAATCGGGCAGAAGCGCGATGCCAAGGCCGGACAGCGCGCCGCGCATGGTCACCATCGGCGAGTTCACCTCGATCGGCCCGTGGATCGGCACGCTGAAGGACGTGCCGTCTTCCGGGTTCACGAAGCGCATCGTGTTGAAGGATTTCGGATTGGTGTCGACGATCACCGGGTGGTGGGCAAGGTCCGCGGGCTTGTCGAGCGGCTTTTCCAGATTGGCCAGATAGGCGGGCGAGGCGCAGACCCGGTTGATCGAATCGGCGAGCTTGCGGGCGATCATCGTCGAATCCTCAAGCCGGGTGATCCTGACGGCGACGTCGTAGCCTTCCTCGACCAGATCGACGAAACGGTCCTCGGCGACGATCTCGAGCGTCAGTTCGGCATGCGCCTTGGCGAAATCGATCAGTGACTGGCCGGCGGGCGCATCGACGAAGGTGCGCGGGACCGAAATCCGCAGCCTGCCGCGCAGGTCGGTATTGTTGGCGCGCACGGCATCGGAGAGGTTGTCGACCTCCTGGATGATCTCGGCGGCGCGGCGGAAATAGATATGGCCCGCCTCCGTCAGCGAGAACTGCCGCGTGGTGCGGTTGAGCAGCAACGCGCCGAGGTCATCCTCAAGCTCGCGCACATATTTGGAAAGCAGCGCCTTTGAGCGTCCGGTCTTGCGAGCGGCGGCGGAAAACCCCTCGGCTTCGACCACATCGATAAAGGCACGCATCCGCGTCAGGGTGTCCATGGCCGCTCCTGTTGGCTGGCAGGGAAATTTGTTTGAGCTTTGTCAAACAGATAGCACGAATGCGATCTTGTATTGGAGGATTTTGGGGTTCACCCACTTGATTTTCAAGAGCGATTTTAATATCTCTCCGCTTGCCCAAAGTCGCGCGTGCCTGTGGGTGTCCGCCGAACCCTCGAATGGTGAGGATCATCGGTAAGGTACCTGGAATTAACCCCTCCAGTCGCTTCTCCGGCCAACCGGTCAAGCGAGGACATCTTGAAGCAACGACGGTGCGGGCCTTTCTGGTGTCTCCCGGCTTTCCAACGGCCGGGGTACTAAAGAGGCACATACCATCATTGCCGGAAGTGCGGTCGGGATATCCCTCCAATCCAAGGCAGACAAAGCCGGATAAGCCGCAAGGCTTGTTCAATCTTGAGCGGTCGCCGCTAACGGTCCCCGGGGTCTCCACCGGCCGGGTTCGTTCGCGGAGCGATGCGCCCTTTGTCGACCCTAGCTTCAGGGTCATTGCTTCGAAAGAAGGGGGTTACCATGACCACCGAACGTATCGCAGAATTCTTCAAGACCCGCCGTCCCGAAGGCCCCTGCCTGGTCGTCGATCGCGAAGTCGTGCGCGACAACTATACCGCCTTCCGCCGCGCGCTGCCCGACAGCGCCATCTATTATGCGGTCAAGGCCAATCCCGCGCCACAGATCCTTGAACTCCTCGCCAGCCTCGGCTCCAATTTCGATTGCGCCTCCGTGGCCGAAATCGAAATGGCCCTTGAGGCCGGCGCCGGCGCTGACCGTATTTCCTATGGAAACACCATCAAGAAGGAGCGCGACATCGCCCGCGCTCATGCGCTCGGCGTCAACCTCTTTGCTGTCGATTGCCATGAGGAAGTCGAAAAGATCGCCCGCGCCGCCCCCGGCGCCCGCGTGTTCTGCCGCGTCCTGACCGATGGCGAAGGCGCCGAATGGCCGCTGTCGCGCAAGTTCGGCTGCGTTCCGCCGATGGCCGTCGACGTTCTGGTCTATGCGCATCAGCTGGGTCTGGAAAGCTACGGCGTTTCCTTCCATGTCGGCTCGCAGATGACCAAGCTCGAAGCCTGGGATGCTGCCCTTGCGGACGCAAAGCGGGTTTTCGCACAGCTGGCCAAGCAGGGCATCTACCTGCAGATGGTCAACATGGGCGGCGGTTTCCCGACCAAATATCTGCGCGACGTGCCGACGGCGGAAGCCTACGGCCAGGCGATCTTCGCAGCCCTTTCGCGTCACTTCGGCAACCAGTTGCCGAAGACGATCATCGAGCCGGGTCGCGGCATGGTCGGCAATGCCGGCGTGATCAAGTCGGAAGTTGTCCTGATCTCGAAGAAGTCCGATGATGACAAGCATCGCTGGGTGTTCCTCGACATCGGCAAGTTCGGCGGTCTCGCCGAAACCATGGACGAAGCCATCCGCTACCCGATCCGTACGGATCGCGACGGCGACGAGATGGAGCCCTGCGTCCTGGCCGGTCCGACCTGCGACAGCGCCGACGTGATGTACGAGAAGAACATGTATCCGTTGCCGATCACGCTCACGATCGGCGACGAGGTTCTGATCGAAGGCACCGGCGCCTATACGACGACCTATGCCTCCGTCGCCTTCAACGGCTTCGAACCGCTCAAGTCCTACGTCATCTGAAGACCTCTTCGGATGACGGGTGTGAAGTGAGACTGCGGCCCTCCCTGCGGCCGCAGTCTCGGTAGCACGCCGGCGCGGCAAACGCTGCCGGTTTTTTGAGGCTGATTTTTTGGGGGATTGGTCTGATGGCCCCTTTCTTTCAGGACACTGTTCTCGTCATTGACGCGCCGGCCTTCACCATTGGCGAGGAGGCCGCTTTTGATGTCGTCGCGCGCGAAAACCTTCTCGATCGCGCCATGGGCCCGATGCGCAAGAAGAAATCCTCGGAAAAGCTGCGCCGCAACCGGCTGCCGGCCGACGGCCTGGCGCTCGTTGCCCGCGATGAGGATGGCGTTCTGATCGGCACGGTCCGGCTCTGGCATGTCGATGCCGGCGTGGATGCTGCCGGTCGCGCCGTGCCCGCGCTGCTGCTTGGCCCGCTCGCCGTCGATCCTTCGACGAACGGCAAGGGCGTCGGTTCGGCCCTGATGCGCGCGGCAATTGCCGCGGCTGATGCCCGTGGCCATGGCGCGATCCTGCTGGTCGGCGATCCGGAATACTATCAGCGTTTCGGCTTTGCCGCCGAAAAAGCGGAGCATCTCGTCATGCCCGGCCCGTTCGAACGTTGCCGTTTTCTTGGTCTGGAACTGAGGGAGGGCTTTCTTTCGGGCGCTGCCGGCCTTCTCGTTGCCGCCGGCGCCAAGGCGCCGTCCGCCCGCGTCAAGCCGCTGCGCCGCGCTGCCTGATCCGTCTTCATCCCGGATATGAAAAGACCCTCGCGGCCATGCTGCGAGGGTCTTTTTTCGGCACCAGAAGCTCCGGATCAGCCGGCCCGGCGGCGGTCGCTGGCGGGCTGGTAGGCGAGCTTTGCGTGGTATTTGCAATAGGGCGAGTTCTCCGGCGATTCACAGCCGCAGAAGTAGAAATCATCCTGGGTCGGGTCGCCGACCGGCCATTTGCAGGTCCGCTCCGTCAGATCCGTCAGCGCGATCTTGCGCATGATCGGCACGACATTGTTGTCGGGCGCGGTCTTCTGTTCAGGTGCAGCCTCGGCCTCGGCGACGATCTCCTGTTTCAACGCGGTGGCGCCGGCGGTGCGCGGCGCGCTCGGTGCCGATACCGGCGTATCCGAAGGCTTGCGGCCGGCGGCGCGCGAAGCGAAGTTCGGCGCGCGCGGCGGTGCGGTGTTGCGGGCAGTCGCGCGGGTCGCGGCAGATGGGGCGGCCCCGCCGCTCTTGGCGCGGCCCGGCAGCGCCAGACGGTGCACCTTGCCGATGACGGCGTTGCGGCTCACGCCGCCGAGCTGATTGGCGATCTGGCTCGCGCTCAGCCCTTCGGACCAGAGTTGTTTGAGTTTTTCAACACGCTCGTCTGTCCAGCTCATGCGTTATCTCCGGCTTATTTGCGGGCGGAATCGGTCACCATGCTCCGGAATGCATCCGAAACAGGAAAGTGTCGCCAATCCGGGTAATCAGATCCGCCGCCTGCAGTTCTCTGTTGGGGCTTAAGTTAGGCCCATGGCACTATCGTGGCAAGGCGACAGCGAATCGGCGGAATCCTTTTTCGCGGTTTTCCCCAACTTGGTGTTTTTCGCATTTATCATGCGCCATGCGCGCGATCGTGTTGCGCTGCACCGCCTTTGTTGACATTGGGGTTGGAGATGACAATATATGCCGAGCCGCCGCCTGAGGCGGCATTTTTAATTTCCGCAACCGCCCCAGACTGAAACTGGCTGGCATATTGTCCTTGCCGGGAGCTTGACCACCATGTCCGCATCATCGCCGCTCTTCAACACTTTCGCCAGAATACCGCTCCGGTTCGAGCGCGGCGAAGGCGTCTGGCTTGTGACGGACAAGGGCGAGCGATATCTGGACTTTGCGGCCGGCGTCGCGGTCAATTCCCTTGGCCACGCTCATCCGCATCTGGTCGAAGCGCTGAAGGATCAGGCGGAGAGGCTCTGGCATGTCTCGAACCTCTACGAGGTCGCGGGCCAGGAGAAGCTTGCCGAACGGCTGACGGCGGAGACCTTCGCCGACAAGGTGTTCTTCAACAATTCCGGCGCGGAAGCGCTGGAGACCGCGATCAAGACCGCGCGGCGCTATCATTTTGCCAAGGGCCACCCGGAAAAGATCGACATCATCACCTTCGAGGGCGCGTTCCACGGGCGCACGCTCGCCACGATCGCGGCCGGCGGCCAGGCCAAATACATGGAGGGCTTCGGCCCGAAGGCGCCGGGCTTCGTCCAGATCCCGGCCGGCGATATCGACCTGCTGAAGGAGACGATCGGCGAGACGACCGCCGCACTGATGATCGAACCGATCCAGGGCGAGGGCGGCGTGCGCAGCGTCGACAAGGCCTTCCTCAAGGCATTGCGCGAGATCTGCGATGAACAGGGCCTGCTGCTGATCTTCGACGAGGTGCAGACCGGCGTCGGGCGGACGGGAACGCTGTTTGCCTACCAGCAAACCGGCGTCACGCCCGATATCATGGCGATTGCCAAGGGGATCGGCGGCGGCTTTCCGGTCGGCGCTTGCCTTGCCAGCGACGAGGCGGCCTCGGGCATGGTGCCGGGCGTGCATGGCACGACATTCGGCGGCAATCCGCTGGCCATGGCCGTCGGCAATGCCGTTCTCGACGTGGTGCTGGAAGAGGGTTTTCTTGCCCATGTCCGCGAGATGGGCCTTCTGTTCCGTCAGGGGCTTGCCGAACTGAAGGACCGCTATCCCGACGTGATCGAGGAAATTCGCGGCGAAGGCCTGATGGTCGGCGTCAAGGCAAAGGTGCCGGCCGGCGAACTTGCGGCGGCGATGCGCGACGAGAAACTGCTGTCGGTGCCCGCCGGCGACAATGTCGTGCGCCTGCTGCCGCCGCTCACCGTCAGTGACGACGAAGTCCGGGAAGGGCTTGCGCGGCTCTCGCGCGCTGCGGCGAAGCTTTCGCCCGCCCGGTCCGCCTGAAGCATTAGAAAGAGTAGTTCCATGTCCTCTCCGAGACATTTTCTCGATCTCTCCGCCGTTTCGGCAACCGCATTGCGCGACATCCTGGATGACGCGGCGACCCGCAAGGCTGCCCAGAAGGCGGGCACCGCCGACAAGCCGCTTGCCGGCAAGGTGCTGGCGATGATCTTCGAGAAGCCGTCGACGCGCACCCGCGTGTCCTTCGACATCGGCATGCGCCAGCTCGGCGGCGATACGCTGGTGCTTTCGGGCAAGGACATGCAGCTCGGCCGCGCCGAGACGATCGGCGATACGGCCCGCGTGCTGTCGCGCTATGTCGATGCGATCATGATCCGCACCACCGATCATTCGCGGCTTCTGGAGCTTGCCGAATATGCGACCGTGCCGGTGATCAACGGGCTGACCGATGCCACCCATCCCTGCCAGATCATGGCCGATCTGCAGACCTTCGAGGAGCATCTGGGGCCGGTCGCCGGCAAGACGATCGCCTGGACCGGAGACGGCAACAATGTGCTGCATTCCTTCCTCGAGGGTGCGGCGCGGTTCAAATATCGCGTCAACATCGCCGTGCCGCCGGGATCCGAACCCGACAGTCGCTTTGTCGACTGGGCCCGCAAGGAAGGCGCCGAAGTGACCTTCTTCGAGGATGCCAAGAAGGCGGTTGAAGGCGTCGATTGCGTGGTGACCGATACCTGGGTCTCGATGAACCAGGAACACAAGGCGCGCGGACACAATGTCTTCCAGCCCTATCAGGTCAATGCCGAGCTGATGGCGCGCGCTGCCGACAATGCGATCTTCATGCACTGCCTGCCGGCCCATCGCGGCGAGGAAGTGACTGACGAGGTGATGGACGGGCCGCAATCGGTCGTGTTCGATGAAGCCGAGAACCGGCTTCATGCCCAGAAATCCGTAATGGCCTGGTGTCTCGGGGCTATTGACTGAGCCACCGGTCTCCCCCGCGAAGGGGTGAAGGAGACGAAATATGCAGGATCTGAAACAGCAGCTCGGCGAACTCGGTTTCGCCGGAGACGACATGGTTGTGCCCTTCCAGGTGGATGCGCTCGATGTGCGCGGCCGCACGGTCCAGCTCGGGCCGTTGCTGGACGCCATCCTGTCGCGCCATGACTACCCCGAGCCCGTTGCCCGGCTTCTCGCCGAGGTCGTGGTGCTGACGGCGCTTATCGGCACGTCGCTGAAATTCGAAGGGAAGTTCACCGTGCAGACCAAGAGCGACGGACCCGTCGATCTTCTGGTCGCCGATTTCTCGACGCCGGACGCGCTGCGCGGCTATGCCCGCTTCAACGAGGAAGCGCTGGAGGCGGCGGTTGCCGCAGGCAAGTCGGCGCCGGAGGACCTCCTCGGTCGCGGCGTGCTCGCCTTTACCATCGACCAGGGCAGTTTCATGCAGCCCTATCAGGGCATTGTCGAGCTTGACGGCAGTTCGTTGGAAATGATCGCCATGGGCTATTTCCGCCAGTCGGAGCAGATCCCGACGGCGGTCAGGCTCGGCGTCGCCAAACTGCTCGACCGTGACGATGACGGTCAGCCGCGCGAACGCTGGCGGGCGGGCGGTCTTGTCGCCCAGTTTCTGCCGGAGGAGGCGGGCCGCATGCGCCAGCCTGATCTCCACGGCGGCGACGGCGATGACGGTACGCTCTCCCATGCCCCCGATGACGCATGGACCGAAGCCCAGGCGCTGGTCGAGACCATCGATCTCGACGAGATGACCGATCCGGAAGTGGGCGCCGAACGGCTGCTCTACCGCTTGTTCCACGAACGTGGCGTGACGGTCTATCCCGCCCAGGGCGTCTACGACCGCTGCAGTTGCTCGCGTGATCGGATTCTCGGCGTGCTCAAGGGCTTCACCGCCGAGGAGGTCGATGACAGCATCGAGGACGGCAAGATCACGGTGACCTGCGAGTTCTGCTCGACGCCTTATGTCTATACGCCGGATGAAGTCAGGGAAGACTGATCGAACCGATCAGTTCACTAAATCATTGAAATGCGCCGGGCCTCAGCGTATCCCTAGGAAAAACGCGAAAGGCTGACGGCGCATTTCCTTGTGCGCTGGTGTGTGGGTTGAAATGGGCTTTGGAAAATCGAAAAGCAGGTTCTGTCGCCGCGAAGAGCCGACACGGTGCGCATTAAAGCGTATGGGCCGGCATGCGGCAGGCGAAGACCCCGTCAAACGCAACCAGATCGTCGAAGGGGCGCGGGAAGTCTTCATGAATGTCGGTTTCGATGCCGCCAGCATGAACGACATCACCCGTGCCGCCGGCGTTTCCAAGGGCACGATCTACGTCTATTTCGAAAACAAGGGCGAATTGTTCCAGACGATCATCCTCGAGGCCAAGCAGCGTATTTTCGAGGACCTGAGAGCAACGCTGAATGCGGAAGGTCCGGCCGAGGATATACTGAAGCGCTTCTCCGCGCGCCTCGCCACAGGCATGACCTGCGAGGAGACGGTCAAGGCGATGCGGATCGCCATCGGCGTTGCCGAGCGTTTCCCCGAGCTCGTACGCTCATTTTTCGGCGGTCATCCCGAAAATCTGGTCGACACCGTGAGTGACTTCGTCGTCGCGCGTATCGAGAGCGGAGAACTTCAGGCCGAGAACCCGCGCCTTGCCGCCGTCCAGCTACTGGAACTTTCCACCGGGCATCTCTGGAAACAACGCCTGTTCGGCCTGATGGATGCCCCGCCCAGCGAGGCGGAGATCTCGGAGATGGCGGAGAATGCCGTCACCCTGTTCCTCAGTCGCTATTCCGCCCGAACCTGAATTCCAGCACGGTTCATCAGTGGCCCGCACCGCCGCCGGCGCCGTCCTTCGGCTTGCGCACGAGGAAGCTGCAGAGGGTGAGGAAGGCGAAAAGCACCGTCAGCAGAACGAAGACATCGATGAAGGCGAGCAGCCAGGCCTGTTGCGAGACCATCTGGCCTAGCTGCAGCAGCGCCGCCTTCTCGCCGTCGAGGCCGTGGCTGGAATAAAGCCCCTGAAGCGTGCCGACCCATTCCTGCGTCGTCCGGCTTGCCGCATCGACGCTCGAGGCCAGCCGGTCGTAATGAAAATCGTCGCGGCGGCTCAGAAGCGTGTTGATGATGGCAAGCCCGACCGCGCCGCCGAGATTGCGCGTCAGGTTGAACAGGCCTGAGGCATTCTTGACGTCCTGGGGCGGCAATGTGCCGAGCGCGATGTTGGAGACCGGAATCATCGAGATCATCAGCGCCACGCCGCGTCCGGCCTGCGGCCAGAACAGTTCCCAATAGTCCCATTCGGCGGTGATATGGGTCATCTGCCAGGTACACAGCGCGAAGAGGCCAAGCCCCGCGCCCATCATCACCCGCGGATCGAGCTTGTTCTGCAGGATGCCGGCAACGGGCGCGGTCGCCATCATGAAGGCGCCGGTGACGAACATCGTCTCGCCGATCATCAGCGCGTCATAGCCACGGATGCGGGCCATGTAGAGCGGGAAGAGGTAGACGAGACCGTAGAGCCCGATGCCGAGCGAGAAGGAAAAGATCGAGCCGACGGCGAAGTTGAAATTGCCGAAGGCCCTTAGATCGACCACCGGATAGCGACTGGTGAAGGAGCGGTAGAAGAAGGCGATGCCGGCGCCGACCATGATGACGAAGGCATAGCGGATCACCTCGGCCTGGAACCAGCCTTCGATATTGCCCTCTTCAAGGAAATATTCGAGCGACCCAAGAAACAGCGCCATGGCGATCAGGCCGATCCAGTCGAAATGCTTCATGATCGAATAGTCGGGTCTGTCGAAATCGATTAGCAGCCAGGCGCCGATCGTGACCAGGATGCCGGGAACGACATTGATCAGGAACAGCCAGTGCCAGGAAAAGGCATCGACGAGATAGCCGCCCACCGTCGGGCCGATGGTCGGCGCCATCGTGGCAACAAGCCCGACCACGGGAATGACGGTCGAGCGTTTGGATGGCGGAAAGGCGGTGAAGGCGACGGCGAAGACGGCCGGCACCAGACCGCCCGACATGAAGCCCTGCAGCGCCCGGTAGATGATCATCTGGTCGATCGAGGTGGCCGTGGCGCAAAGCGCGCTGCAGGCGGTAAACGCGGCGGCGGAAACGGAAAACACCACGCGCGTGGAAAAGATCCGCGCCAGAATACCCGACAGCGGGATCATGATCACTTCGGCGATCAGGTAGGAGGTCTGCACCCAGGCGATTTCATCCGCGCTTGCGGAAATGCCGGCCTGGATGTCGGTCAGCGCGGAGGCGACGATCTGGATGTCGAGGATCGCCATGAACATGCCGAAGGCCATGACGACGAAGGCCGCCCATGTGCGGGCGCTGACATGGTCGGACGGCGCGCCGGCGGGGGCCGCAGGCGCGTTCTCGCTGTGCTCTCTGCTTTCGGCAGTCTCTGTCATGCTTCACCTCGGCGGCGGGTTCCGCGCCTCATTTTCAACGGTTGCCGGCAACGACCTTGCCGAGCGTGCCGTCGGGCGCGGTGCGGCTGTCGGCTTCCGCCGTCACCGAAAGCCCGGCCTTCAGATAACCCCGGTCCAGCATGTCCTGCGGAATGGAGATATGCACCGGAATGCGCTGCACGACCTTGGTGAAATTGCCCGTCGCGTTCTGCGGCGGCAGAAGGGCGAAGACCGCGCCCGAGGCCGGCGAGAAGGAAACGATCTCGCCGGTGAATTCATCCTCCTTGAAGGCGTCGACGCTGACATGGACCTCCTCGCCGATGCCCAGGCGATCAAGATCCGTCTCCTTGAAATTGGCGACGATATAGAGCTCCTCCGTCGGCACCAGCGCGCCGAGGCGAGCGCCGGAAGAAACAAGGTCGCCGACCTGGACATTGCGGTTGCCGAAGACGCCGTCAAACGGTGCCCTGATCTCGGTGAAGGAGAGATTGCGCCTGGCCATGTCGACGGCAAGCTGGCGCTCCTTCAGCGCCGCCTGCTGCTGGGCAAGCTGCGCCTCGGCCGTGTTGATGTTCGACTTCGCGACCTCTATGGCGGCATTGGCGGCCTCGACCTGCGCCTTCAGCTGGTCGACCTGCGCCTTGGCATCGTCAAAGGCGGCAACGGTGGCTGCGCCCTTTTCCTTCAGCGTGTTGGCCCGCTGAAACGCGCTCTTCGCATTCTCGATCTGCGGGTCGAGCGCGTCGCGATTGGCCTGAGCCTGATTGAGCTGGGCCTTGGCGCCGGCGATCTGCGCCTCGGTCGCCTTCAGCGCCACGTTCTGCGCGTTGAGCTGCGCCTCGGCCTGGGCGAGCGCGTTCTGGTAGTCGCCGTCATCGATCTTGACCAGTAGGTCTCCCTTGGCGACCTTCTGGTTGTTCGTGACCGCGACGCTTTCGACATAGCCGGAAACCTTCGGCGAGATCGTCGCGATGTCACCCTCGACATAGGCATCGTCGGTGGAAACGATGAAGCGGCCCTCGGTCCACCATTCATAGCCGAACCAGCCGGCGCCGGCGATGATGGCGAGGCCGATGACGGCGAAGATGATCTTGCGCGCGCCGCCGGACTTTTCCGCCGGAGCCTGTTCCTCGGCGGTGTGGTTGCCCTCGTTTTCGTTGCTCATCCTGAAAGGCCTTTCTGCGCCGATCCCGGGAGGCGGACCGGCAAGTGAACTGGCAATGGTCATTTCGAACTGATGAGTTCGATTGTTGCGTTGCTAATGCGCCTCGCTTCGCGCGCTGTCAACCCGCACGGCCTGAAGGGAACCTCCCCCAGGCGAAGACGTTGATGGTGCAATCGTCGCTTTCCGGCTATAGATCAGCGACCGCATCGACCCCCGAACTATCCCGGCCGAGGAGATCACGTGACCGACCTATTGGCTCTTGCCGCCAGTCCAGAAGCCTGGGCGGCCCTCGTAACCCTCATCATCATGGAAGTCGTGCTCGGCATCGACAATCTGGTGTTCATCTCCATTCTCACCAACAAGCTGCCGGAGAGGAACCGGCAGGCCGCGCGCCGCATCGGGCTCGGTCTGGCGCTTGTGCTGCGGCTTGTGCTTCTCGGAACCGTTGCCTGGATCGTGCAACTGACGACGCCGGTGTTTTCCGCCTTCGGTCATGGCTTCTCATGGAAGGACATCATCCTGATTGCCGGCGGGCTGTTCCTGGTGTGGAAGGCGACAAAGGAGATCCACCACAATGTCGATCCGGAGGAAGAGCCGGGTGAATTGGTCGGCGGCGCGGTCAAGACCGGCTTTTCCGCGGCGATCTTCCAGATCCTGCTGCTCGATCTTGTCTTCTCCATCGACAGCATCATCACCGCCGTCGGCATGACCGAGCACCTGCCGATCATGGTGATTGCCGTCGTCGTCGCGGTGACGCTGATGCTGGTTGCTTCCGGCCCGCTTGCCCGTTTCATCGAAGCCAATCCGACCATCGTCATGCTGGCGCTCGCCTTCCTGCTGATGATCGGCACGACCCTGATTGCCGACGGGCTCGGCTTCCATGTGCCGAAGGGCTATGTCTACGCGGCGATGGCCTTTTCCGGTCTGGTGGAGCTGCTCAACATGGCCGCGCGGCGCAAGCGCAGGCTTGATCGCGCCGCTGGCGGCGAAAAGCCCGCCACGGAAGGCGGATCGGCCGGCCATTGAGCCTGACGGCTTGACGGAAAGGGTTGAATATGGCCTAAGGCAGGCCAGTTAAGAGCCGCCCTGACTGACGGGCTATCCACGCCTTGCGGCTCAGCGATATTCAGCACTGGAAAACTCTTTCGGCCGGATGTGTCCGTCTCCGGCCGGCAGCATGGACGAACACGATGAGCACAACCGGCCCCCGCCTGCGCATTGCGCCTTCCCCCACCGGCGAGCCGCATGTCGGCACTGCCTATACGGCGCTTTTCAACTATCTCTACGCCAAGAAGATGGGCGGCACCTTCATTCTGCGTATCGAGGACACCGACGCTTCGCGCTCGACCCCCGAATATGAGAAGAACGTGCTGGACGCGCTCAAATGGTGCGGGCTCGAATGGGACGAAGGTCCCGATGTCGGCGGCGACTATGGCCCCTATCGCCAGTCCGACCGCAAGGAAATCTACAAGCCCTTCGTCGACAGGCTGGTGGAAGAAGGCCATGCCTTCCACTGCTTCTGCACGCCCGAGCGGCTGGAGCGCATGCGCGCCGGCCAGCGCGCCGAGGGCCGCGCCCCGAAATATGACGGGCTCTGCATGCATCTGAAGGCCGAAGAGGTCAAAAGCCGCATCGAAGCGGGCGAGCCCAATGTCGTGCGCATGAAGATCCCGGAAGAGGGCGTGTGCAAGTTCACCGACGGCGTCTACGGCGATGTCGAGATCCCGTGGGACGCGGTCGACATGCAGGTTCTGCTGAAGGCCGACGGCATGCCGACCTATCACATGGCGAATGTCGTTGACGACCATCTGATGAAGATCACCCATGTGGCGCGCGGCGAGGAATGGCTGGCCTCCGTGCCGAAGCACATCCTGCTCTATACCTATCTCGGTCTGGAGCCGCCGAAATTCTTCCATCTGCCGCTGATGCGCAATCCCGACAAGTCGAAGCTGTCGAAGCGCAAGAACCCGACGTCGATCTCCTATTATTCGGCGCTCGGCTATCTGCCGGAAGCGCTGATGAACTTCCTTGGCCTGTTCTTCATCCAGATCGCCGAGGGCGAGGAACTGATGTCGATGGATGAACTGGTCGAAAAATTCGATCAGGACAATCTCAACAAGTCCGGCGCCGTCTTCGACACGCAGAAGCTCGAATGGCTGAACGGCCGTTTCCTGCGCGAAACGCTCACGGAAGAGGATTTCATCCTCCGCGTCGCCGCATGGGCCTCTGAGAATGCACGGTTGAAGGACGGGCTGAAGCTCTCCCAGAGCCGGATCACCAAGCTCGGCGAACTGCCGGCACTGATGGGCTTCCTGCTGCAGTCGGACATGGTGCCGGCGCCGGAAGCGTTTTCGAAGATCAAGAAGACCAATCCGGAAGAAATTCTGGAAATCCTGAAGGCCGTCCAGCCCGTATTGGAAAAGCTGACTGAGTGGAATGCAACGACCGTCGAGGAAGCGCTGCGCCAGCTCGCCGACGACATGGACAAGAAGCTGCGCATCGTCGTCGCGCCGCTGTTTGTCGCCATGTCCGGCTCCTCGCGCTCGCTGCCGCTGTTCGACAGCATGGCGATCCTTGGCCGCGCCGTGGTGCGCCAGCGCCTGAAGAACGCCGAGGCCGTGGTGGCAAAGATGGTAGAAGAAGAGACAGGCAAGTAAGATGAACAAGAAGACCGAAGAACAGGCACTGTCCTCTGACGCCACGGAAGTGCGCGCGCAGAAGCTCGAAATCCTGCGCGAGAAGATCGGCGACGTCTATCCGGCCCATTTCCACCGCACGATCACCAATGCGGAACTGGCGGAAAAATACGCCGACCTTCCCGACGACACGGTGACGGAAGATGTCGTCACCGTGGCCGGCCGCGTCTATTCCATGCGCAATTCCGGCATGTTCGTCGACCTGCGCGATGCCTCGGGCAAGATCCAGATATTTTCGCACAAGGACACGACGCCGGAAGAGGTGCGTGAGATGTGGTCGCTGGTCGATCTTGCCGATATCGTCGGCGTCTCCGGGGTGGTCCGCCGCACCAAGCGCGGCGAACTGACGATCAATGCGCAAGAGATCACTATGCTTACCAAGGCATTGAAGCCGATGCCGGAGAAATATCATGGTCTTGCCGATATCGAGACGCGCTATCGCCAGCGCTATCTCGATATCATGAGCAATGACGACAGCAAGCTGCGCTTCATCCAGCGCTCTAAGATCCTTTCCGGCGTGCGCCGCTTTCTCGAAGGCGAAGGCTTCATGGAAGTCGAGACGCCGATGTTGCAGTCGATCTATGGCGGCGCGTCTGCCGACCCGTTCAAGACGCATCACAATGCGCTCGACATCGACATGTATCTGCGTATTGCACCGGAGCTTTACCTGAAGCGTATCCTGGTGTCCGGCCTCACCGACAAGGTGTTCGAGGTCAACCGCAACTTCCGCAATGAAGGCGTTTCCACCCGGCACAATCCAGAATTCACCATGATGGAGTGCTACTGGGCCTATGCCGATTACGAGGACATGATGGGCATTGTCGAACGCATGTTCGAAACGCTCGCCATGACGCTCCATGACAGCGCCAAGGTCAAGTTCGGCGAAATCGAACTGGACTTCACCGGCCCGTTCAAGCGGGTGCCGATGCCGGATGCTGTCAAGGAAGCAACCGGCATCGACTTCCTGTCGATCGCGACCGACGAGGAAGCCCGTGAGGCGACCGAAGCCGCCGGTTTCGAAATCGAGAGCGACTGGACCTGGGGCGAGTGCCTGGCCTTCCTCTTCGAGGAAAAGGTCGAGGCGTCGCTGATCCAGCCCTCGCATGTCACCCATTTCCCGAAGGACATCTCGCCGTTTGCCAAGGAAGTGCCCGGCGAGCCGCGTCTGGTCGAACGCTTCGAGACCTATGTCAACGGCTGGGAACTCGGCAATGCATTTTCCGAGCTCAATGATCCGGTCGAGCAGCGCCGCCGCATGGTCGAGCAGCTTGAGCAGGCCCATGCCCGCGGCGAACTGGAAAAGAAGCTGGACGACGATTTCCTCAATGCCATGGACCACGGCATGCCGCCGGCAGGCGGACTTGGCATCGGCATCGACCGTCTGATCATGCTTCTGACCGACGGCCCGTCGATCCGCGACGTCATCCTCTTCCCGGCCCGCCGCCACAAGGACTGAGCGCGTCACGTGAACTGATCTGGCAAGGCCCGGGTGAAAAGCGCCCGGGCCTTTCGCTTTGTGCCGCATGGTCGGGCGCGGATTGCCACATCAAAACGCCGTTATCACGGTTGTTTTCAGTGTTTTAATCATTAGATCAAAATGAAGAAAAACACTGAAGCAAGGAGATGAGGATGTCTGGCATTCTGAATGGAAAAACCGGGTTCGTGACCGGGGCGGCCAATGGTATCGGCAAGGGTATTGCGCTTGAGCTTGCGGCCGAGGGCGCGCATGTGGTGGTCAGCGACCTTGCCTCCGCCGAAAAAGACGGTCTCGCCGTGGTCGATATGATCGAAAAGGCTGGCGGCAGGGCGGTCTTCGTCGCCGCCGACGTGACCTCACAGGATGACATCGACAATCTCTTCGACAAGACAAAGGCGCTCGACGGGCATCTCGATTTCGTCGTCAACAATGCCGGTATCGGCCCCAAGGGAGAGATCGCGGAAAGCGATGACAAGACCTATGATCTTGCCATGGATATCAATCTGAAGAGCGTCTTCCGCGTCATGCGGTCTGCGATTCGGCTCTTCCGCGAACAGGGCAAGGGCGGGGCCATCCTCAACATCTCCTCCGTTGCGGGCATGACGGGGCTTGGCACGGCCGGCATCTATTCCGCCTCCAAGCACGGCATCATCGGTTTTACCAAGACCGGTGCGGTAGAAGGCGGCAAGGACGGCATCCGCGTCAACGCCATCCTGCCGAACGCCATCAAATCCAAGCTTCTGGAAGGTTCGTCGGAAGAGTTCCTGAAACTGATCACCGAGCCGCAGGCCATCCAGCGTCTTGGCGAACCGGAAGAGGTTGGGGCTGCAGCAGCCTTCCTGCTGTCCGACAAGGCATCGTTCATCACCGGCGCCAGCCTTCCGGTTGATGGCGGCTATCTCGCCAGCAACTGATCGATCCGTTTTCTGCGCAAGCTGGATTACAAATCCGTCATTGTTCTTGTCTGCGAACCATTCGCTTCCCACATCTGTGGGAGACAATGATGGGAGGCTGAAATGGCTCAACTGAAGGACAAGGTGGCCATCATCACGGGCGGTTCCGGCGGGATCGGGATCGCCACGGCCAAGCGCATGACCGCCGAAGGCGCGAAGGTGCTGCTGGTCGACCTCGATGAGGATGCGCTGAAGGACGCAGTCGCCGAACTCGGGCACGACAAGGCGGCCTATGCGGTGGCCGACGTCACCGATCCCGATCAGACGCAGGCCTATGTCGCGGCCGCGGTCGAAGAGTTCGGCAAGCTCGATATTCTTGTCGCCAATGCCGGCATCGAGGGCGTGGTCAAGCCGATTACCGATTATCCGATCGAGATGTTCGACAAGGTGCTGGCGGTCAATGTGCGCGGCATCTTCCTCGGCCTGAAATATGCGATGCCCGAGCTGAAGAAGACGAAGGGCAATGTGGTGATCATGTCGTCGGTGGCAGGCCTTGGCGGCACGCCGGATGTCTCCGCCTATATCACATCCAAACATGCGCTTGTCGGACTGATGCGCACCGCTGCCCTCGAGGGCGCGCGCGACGGCATCAGGGTCAATTCGATCCATCCCTCGCCTGTCGAAACGCGGATGATGCGTTCGCTGGAGGAAGGGTTCGCGCCCGGCCATGGCGGCGAGGCCAAGAAGGGGTTTGCCGCCAGCATTCCGCTGCAGCGTTATGCCGAGCCCGACGAGATCGCCGATGCCGTGATCTATCTCGCCAGCGATCAGGCGAAATTCGTCACCGGCGTGCGCCTGCCCGTCGATGGCGGCATGACCGCCGACTGACAAAAAGCTCTCTCCCGCGACATTCCTGTCGTGATCAAGGCCCGGCCTGGACCAACAGGCCGGGCTCTTTTGTTGGCAAACCCGTCTCCTGCGTCATCCCCCTGCTCGATACGAGGACCCAGGTCGCTCAGCGCGTGCGGGAACGTTTGGCCTCACCTTACCGGTGGACGATGACTTCAGCCGGGTGCGTCTCGGCGCCGAGCTTGCCCATTTCGGCAAGGCAGGCATTCGCGTGCCGAACATGACGGTGCGTTCTCCGATAGCACGTCGCGGAACGCGAGAATGCTGCGCTTCTCCTACGATTTCTGAAAGATGCTTTTCCCGGCAGTTTGCGAGAACAGCGTGGTCACAAGAGAAGGGACGTCCTTCATCATGAAGACTTGGCTTCATTGCCGATGCGCCGACCGAATTGATGGCGAGAAACCGGCCCCTATCGCGCGGGGCGACTGCGAGGGTTGATCCGAAGCCGCGCATGCGAATTGGCCGTGGAAGAAAAACAGAGACGGCAATCGCGGAAGCGGACGCAAGCGCCGCCGTCGCCATGGCTCACGCATTTCGACCAACCGGCAATAAGTTGGCCGATGCACCGGAGTTTTACCGGTTCTCCCGCCGGGATGGCTGCAGACAGTCACGACCGCCCCGTCGGCCTTGGCCGTATCTGTCCGCATGGGCGATGGCGCAAGCGGGGCAGGGCTCGTCGATAGCCACTGGTGGTAGTTGATGCCCAAGTGCAGGCAGGCGTTGGCTCGGGCCGTCCCATACGATCACACGTTCAGCGCATAATCTGCTGCATGCGGTTCTTGGACAACGGTTGTGCGAGATCGCAATTGATGGGCCAAAGTTCGTGTTTGTTTTGATCCGGTCCGGTGATCCAGACGAAGCGGACATAAGGATATATCAGGGGAGAGCGCCGGCACTCCTGGCCTTGTCCTCAAGATTTGTGACAAGCTCGGCGGTTACTTCCAGCGCCCTGTCATCATGCGCGGCAATGGAAGGCGCGGCTGGCCGGTGCTGGGCGATGATGCTGTCACGCGACCGGATGAGCCCCGCGATCTCGTCACCATAAAGGCGGATGATCGCTGTCAGCCAGCGATTGACCAGATATGACGGACGGCCGAGATGAACATCGAAACGCGGCAGTAGTGCGATCGTGTCCTCGGCGGCGAGCCAGTCATCGCCGACGACCCACTGATTGACGGTGAAGAGCCGCACCAGCCTGCCATGCGCGTCAACGCCGACGGCAATGAGATGATGCACGGGGCCATCTGGCCCGAGAGGACGCAGGAAACAGTGGAAATGGCCGTGCTCGCCGCTGTCACCCGCCGGTGCATGGCTGTGATAATACCATTGCGCGCCGCTTTCCGGGTCGTAGACATCACCTTGCGGATAGTGCTCGAAGCTTGTCGGCGAATTCACGCCGGCAAGCGTATCGAGAAGCACGCTGTCGCCGGTCTTGGCAAGCACCGCCTCGCAAAACAGGGCTTCCGCTGCGGCCCGCTGGCGGTCTTCATCCATAAGCTGTCACCTTACCTGTTTGAGACATCCTGATCTTCGGCAAAGGGCGCATAACCCGTGGTCGATTGAGTATCATGGGTTTTCTGGTCCGCGGCAAACGGCGCGTATCCCGATGCCGATGGTTTGGCCGGCGCAGGCGGGGTTGTCTGCGTCTCGGCGAAGGGGGAATAGCCGCTGGCAGACGGCGCAGGCGCCGCCGCACAGGGGCTGGCAGGAACTGGGGCGCCGGCCGCGCACGGGCTTGCTGCGACAGGTGCCGCGGCCGCGCAGGGGCTGGCTGCAGAACATGGCGAGGCGGCGCTGTATCCTGCCTGCGGCATGGCCGCCGGAGCGGCGCGATGCGCGACATAGTCAGCGGTGATGCCGACGACGGCGACGGTCAGTGCCGTGCCGAAAAGAAACGTATTGCGGTCACTCATTTTCTGAAGCCATCCAGTCCGAAAAGGGGTCTGATTGCAATGCCGGCAAGAGACCCGCCAAAGGCTGCCGCAAACCACAACCAGCCATGCAGGCTGCCAGACGCGATGCCGGAAAACAACGCGCCGATATTGCAGCCGAATGAAAGCCGGGCGCCATAGCCCATCAGCAGGCCGCCGAGAATGGCCGCTGTCAATGACAGCAGCGGCAGGCTTGCCTTTGGCGCAAACTTGCCAGCGAGGCTGGCCGCGACCGCCGCTCCGACCAGAATGCCGAAATTCATCACCGAGACGGTATCATCGAGAACGCTGGCTGACAGCGCCGTTGCCGGGCCAGGCCACTGCCAGAAGGCCCAGTTGGAGACCGGCACGCCGACGGCCTCCGCGATCTTTGCGCCCCATAGACCAAACCCGAAAGTGATTGACCATGTGTGGCCGGCTGTCAGCAGTGTCGCGACATTGGCGAGCGCCAGCACGATCGCCGCGCCGATCAGCGGCCAGGGACCATGGAGAAGCCGCTCGAGCCCGGCGGTATCCGGGCGCGGAGCCCGTTCGAGATTGCCATGCGCGCGCCGCTCGATCAGCACCGTCAGCAGGGCAACAAGCCCGAGCCCGGCAAGCGTGACCGCAAGACCACCCGCCATGCCCAGCGAAGCGCCGAGATTGACCGGCGGCAGGGACGGAAGCGAGAGCCACCAGGGCAAGTGTGCCGTCCCGATCAGCGCCCCGGCAACGAAGCCGGCAAGCGTGACCAGCATGCGCGCCGAACCGCCGCCGACGGTAAAAAGCGTACCCGAACCGCAACCGCCGCCAAGCTGCATGCCGAAGCCGAACATGGCCGCGCCTGCCAGCACGGAAACGCCAACCGGCGCAAACGCACCCACAAGCGGATGACCCGCAAATGTGCCGATCTTTAGCAACGGGATGAAAAACAGCGCCGCAACAGCAATCATCAGCATTTGCGCGCGGATGGCGCGGCCGCGCCGGTGCACTGAAAAGCGCCGCCAACCTCCGGTAAATCCGAAGGCGGCATGAAAAAGCGTCACGCCCATAACACCGCCGATCAGGAACAGCGCCGACTGGCGCGCGCCCGCTGCAGAGGCAATGAGCACCTCGCCGAGAACGAAGATAAGAATGAGCACCAGCGCCGTGCCGCGGTCAGGCGCGGGGCTTTTCAGCGTGTCGGAAGCGGTCGGTTGGGCAATAGCCATGAATTCAGGTCCTGAAAAAGCACGGGCGGCCTCCCGCCGGAAGGCGAGAGGCCTGTTGTTGAAAGGTACTCCGGTGGGTCGCGAGCGCGCCGCCTATTCCAGAGGCCGGCTCTCGTCTGCCGCCCATTCGGCGAGCGAACCGTCGTACATCTTGACGTTTTCCTTGCCGTCGACCTCGGAGAGACCGAACCAGGCGATCGACGCCCAGTGGCCGGTATTGCAGAATGCGATGGTTTCGTCATTGCCGGAGAGACCGGCATCGGCGGCCAGCGACCGGGCCTCGTTCTTGTTCACGAAGCGGGCAGTCTCGGCGTTGTAGAACCGGCTCTGCGGCAGGTTGATCGCGCCGGGAATGGTGCCGGGGGCACGCACAACCGGGCTCTTCGCCTTGCCCTCGAACTGCTCGACGGGGCGGCCATCGACCAGCTTGACGCCATTGGTTCCGGCCGCGGCGACATCTTCCGTCGAGGCATAGTATTGCGGGCGGAAATCGGCGGTGAAATTCCCGGCCTGCTGGGGAATGACGATTTCCGTTTCAAGCGCGCCGTCGGCAGCCTGCCAGTCGCGCATACCGCCATCGAGGATCGTGACATTGTCATGTCCCAGAACCTTGAACGTCCAGTAAACGCGGGTGGCAGCGCCAAACTCGGAGGAGGATGCGCCTGCCGGAACGATGACGACCTGGGTATCGTCATTGATGCCGAGGCTCTTGATACGGCCTTCGATCTCCGGGATCGCCGGAAGCTGGCCGGGAACGCCATTCACGGTCGCCCGCCAGCCGAACTTGCCGTAGGGAGCCCAGATCGCGCCGGGGATATGGCCTTCGGTGTAGGGATTGGCGCTATTTGATGGCGCTCGGGTATCGATGACGATCAGACCGTCGCTGCCGAGATGATCCTGAAGCCAGGCCGCGTCGACGAGAGGGGCGTCGGTCAGCCGTTCAGCCGATGCCGGGGTGACGAATGCGGTGACAATCGCAAACGCCGCGGAAATGATGGAGAGACGCATAAGAGGCTCCGTTTATTACACAGGGCCGGCAGTCTCCATGAATGCGGCTAGAAATGCAGGCACTGAACTTTCAAAAAACGGTCATTTTGGAGAAAACCAGTTCCTCAGAGCCTCCGATTTGTGGAACGGATGCTCAGAGGCATTTTTGTACTGCTGCGCCTTTGCCGTTCTCGGCGGGGGCGTAGGGCAGTCCCTCGGGCGGATCTGCGGCAAAGGCGGTCAACCGAAGACCATACATACCGGGCGTTAAACAGACGGATGCCGATATCAGGACCCGCGAGTTTTTGAATTGGGAGGGCTTGCATGTCCTTCACATGCGATCGTCGCAATGTTCGCAGAAATTGCTGATTTTTTTGAACATGAAAGGCATCGACTGGCGCTCGCATGGGATTGATCATTCTGTGCAATGAAAACCGTTCGGAATTTTCTCTTGGGATCAAACCGCGCGTACCGGTGCCCGTTCTTGTCGATGAGGGGGACGTTCATATCGAAACCAACGACATTCTGTTGCATCTGGAGGAGAAATACCCTGAGCCCCTGCTGATCCCGGAGGGACGACGTGACGAGATCGCCGGGCTCCTGGAATTCGAGGACGAGCTGCATCTTGATCTGCGCACGCTGAACTTCCGGGCCCTGTTCGTGCCTCCCGGCCCTCCCAAAGGCCAGAAGGATTATCGAGAGATACGGGAAAGCAGGTTCGGCACGGTCAGAGGTGAACCGGACAAACGCAAGGCGCGCGAAGTCCGCTTCTGGAAGAATTGCGCATCCAGAGGGCGTTAACGATGCCGAGGCGGCCTTCGGCGCATTGGATGCAAGGCTGGAGGGCCCGGAAAACCGGCGATATCGGTTTGGTTATAATATGCGGGACGAAGGAAAAACAAATCCGCCCTGATGGGAATTTTCCAAGAGGGCTGATTGTCTTCTCTTTCTGTTCATGACTTGCGGCGTTTTGGGCATGGCCGGCCCTGCAACAAGATCGTTTCTCCGAAGTATCGACAAGCTGCCTAGCAGGCTTTCTGGCGTTCACCGCCATCTCGGGTGCATGAGCGGCGACCCGTCAGGGCCATTGCGGCTTCCAGCTCTGCGGCAAACATCTCCAAAAGTGCGGATGGGCCGGCCGCGCGCAGTGCGCCGATAGCGTAAAGGAAAGGCCGGCCGATGAAGACAAAGTCGGCGCCGGCCTCGAGCGCCTTCAGAATGTCCTCGCCGCTTCGAACGCCGCCATCCACCGCGAGCGGCACATCGGGTGGAAGAGCCGAACGGATCTGGCGCAATGCAGTCAACGTCGCTGGAGCGGAATCGAGCTGGCGCCCGCCATGGCTGGAAATCCAGACGGCGTCGGCACCTGCCTCATGCGCCTTCAGCGCATCGTCGGCCGTCATCACGCCCTTCAGCACCAGTTTGCCGGACCAGCGCTTGCGGATTTCAGCAAAGACCTGCCAGTCCAGCCGCCCGGAACTCTGGCGCGCCATCAGCGCCGCAAGACCGCTGGCACTCGCGCCGGGGGCAGCATAATCGGCAAGATTGACCAGCGAGGGCGATCCATGCCGCGCGGTGGCGAGGCTCCAGGCCGGGCAGCGCAGGAGGTCTGCGAGCATGCGCGGGCCGGGCCTGAGCGGCAGCGAAAAGCCGTTGCGGAGATCCCTGAGGCGCTTGCCGGGGCGTGGAACATCGGCAGTGACGATCAACGTGTCATAGCCCGCGCGCTCGGCACGGGCGATCAGGTCCTCGGTGATTTCCGCCGAAGCCCCGACATAGAGCTGAAACATCGAGGCGGTCGGCGCGGCGTGGCGCACCGCTTCCAGCCGGGCGGTGCCCGGCGTTGCCGCCACCATCGGCGCACCCGCTGCTTCGGCCGCACGGGCCATCATCAGGTCGGCGCCGGGCCAGGCGAGCCCCGGCAACCCCATCGGCGCAATCCCGAACGGCAGCGTCCAGTCGCGTCCGAGAAACCGGGTGCCGAGATCGGCGGGCGTGGCGGAATTGACCAGCACATGCGGGGTCAGGCAGGTCTCCCGGAAAGCCGCCTCACTGCGCTGCAAGGCCATTTCCCGGCCTGCGCCGCCATCGATGTAGTCGAAGGCAAAGCGCGGCATGCGGGCTTTGGCGCGGCGACGCAGGTCCTCAACCGAAATCAGGGAACGGGACATCAGAGGGGATCCTTTCAGCGTTTCGGCGCGATGACTTTCGGGTGACTAACGGTAAGGAGGGCGACGGCCGAAGGCGTTTTCAAGCGCAAAGTGCCGAGGCCTCGCCCTTCACAAGAAGCGCTGTCAGGGCATCAAGAAAGGCGGCGCACTCCGAAAGTTGTTCTCCGCTGACATATTCATCCGGCTTGTGGCCCTGGGCCATGTGGCCGGGGCCGCAGACGAGGCTGGTGACGCCCAGCGTGTCGGAGAACAGCCCGGCCTCGGTACCGAAGGCGACCTTGATCGTGGGGTCATCCCGCCCGAGGGTCTCCTTGAGAAGCGCCACGACCGCGCCTGCCGATGTATCAAGCCCCGGATAGCCGGAGATTTCCTCCACCTCGACGCGGGCATGGGGAAAGCGGTTGCGATGCGGGGCCGCTGTGGCCTCGGCATCGGCGCGGATGCCGGCAAGGATTTCATCCGGATCATCGCCGGCGACATTGCGGATCTCGAAATCGAGTTCGCAATGGTTCGGCACGATGTTGAGCGCGGTGCCGCCCTGCATGACGCCGACATGGATGGTGGAATAGGGGATGTCGTAATCCGGGTCCTGAGCGCCTCGCAGGCGCAGCTCTTCCTGACGCGCCTGCAGCCGGATCAGGAAATCAGCGCCGAGATGGAGCGCGTTCAGCGCGTCCGGTGCGAGCGCCGAATGGCCTTCCTGACCGTGGCAGCAGGCCCTGAGCGCGCGCTTGCCCTTGTGGCCTGTGGCAATGCGCATGCCCGTCGGTTCGCCGATCAGGCACAGCGCCGGCCGGTCCTCGCGCGTTCCGAGCGCATCGAGCATGCCGCGCACGCCCATGCAGCCGATTTCCTCGTCATAGGAGATCGCGAGCTGCAGCGGCAGGGAAAGCGGCGCGCTGGCAGCTTTCAACATCGCCCGGATCGCGACAGCCAGAAACCCCTTCATGTCGGCCGTTCCACGCCCGTAATAGCGCCGGTCTTCATGGCGCAGAATGAAGGGATCGCTCTGCCAGGTCTGGCCTTCGGTCGGAACCACATCGCAATGCCCCGAAAGCATGATGCCGCCGGGGCCATCCGGCCCGAGCTGGGCGAGAAGGTTGGCGCGGGTACCATCCTCGCTTTCAAAACGTTCCAGACGCACGCCTGCCGGCGCCAGAAGTCCTTCGACATAATCGAGCAGTGCCAGGTTTGACTGGCGCGAGACGGTCGGAAAGGCGACGAGTCTGGCAAGGATTTCAGGGACGGACGGAAGATCAGACGTCATGCGGGGGGCTTCCGGTCGGTAACAAGGCCAGGCAGGCCACCGGCGTCCACCATCTCATGGCAGTGGTCGATGAAGGCCTGGATCGTGCGGGAAACATGAGCGGCACGCGACATTGCAATGCCAAGCTGCAGAGGCGGTTCATCGCTTTCAAGCGGGATGAATTTCAGCGGCTTGCCGTCCATCGAGAACTGGCTCACAGTGCGCATATTGGAAATGGCAAAGCCGAACCCATTGGCGACGAGACCGCGCTGCACCGCCACTTCAGCGGTGCGTTCGGCAATATGGGGCCGTCTTCCAAGCGCCCTGAACAGCGAAAGGAAATAGCTCGAACTGTGCGGCAGATCGAGCAGGACCATGTCGTGGTCCACCAGATCGGCAGGAGAGACCCGGTCGCGGCCGGCAAGCGGATGGTCCGGGTCGACCATCACGTAAGGGGGAAGCGCAACGAGCGGCTGGAACTCGATATCGCTGGGCAATGAGAGGTCATAGGTCAGCGCCAGATCGATACGGGCTGCGCCCAGAGCATCGAAGATCTGCGCCTGATCAAGCTCGACCTGCGTGAAATCCACGGTCTTGTACTTGTCCTCGAAACTGCGCCGCAACTGCGGCACGAGGAGCTGGACGAAGGTGCGCATGCAGCCGACCCTCAACGAGCCGCGAACACTGTCGTTATAGATGTTGGCCATGTCATTGAGCTTTTCAGCCTCGGCGAGGACGGCCCGGGCCTGCTCGATGAAGCGCTGGCCGGTCGGCGTCAGCACCGAGCCCTGAGCATGACGTCGGGTGAAAAGCTGTACGCCGAAACCCGCCTCAAGCTGCGCGATGGCAGAGGACATGGAGGGCGCAGTCACATTCACCTTTTCCGAGGCCAGCGCGATACTGCCGGCCTCGCCCACGGCGATGAAATATTCCAGCTGACGAAGCGTGAATCGAAGGGGCATCAGTCTGTCTGGCCTTTCATGATCGCTGCAGGAAAACCACAGGAAAAGCTAGCCCCTCACCTTGGCAAAAGCTAGTCACTCGTCGCCGGGGACGCCGTATGAGGGCGCGGCCTCGGGGTTGAGGGCACGGGTCACATAGTCCTGCATCTGCGGCGCATAGACCTCCCATGCGGCCTCAAGGGCTGCGATCGGGCAATCTTCCGTCCAGTCGATGCGCAGTTCGGTCAGCGGCCAGCTCTCCTTGTCGACGACAAGCAGGCCTGCGGAATGGACAGGACCGGCCTCGCCGCCGGCATCAAGCCCGGCACGCAGCGCGCCGACAAGACGGGCACCGAGATGGCCCGTGCTCGACTGGAAATGCTGCACCATCACCTCGGGAACGCCGGCATCGGCGAGAAGATTGCCTGCGGCCGCCGTGTCGCGCCCCTGGGCCTCCGACCACATGCCGAGAACATTGGTGCCAGAATGGATCGCGCTTTCGCCGGAGCGGCCGAGGGCGAGAACCTGACGCCATGCCATGGGCTTGCCGCCGCTGCGTGCAAGGATCGCAACTGCCTCGGCAGCGCTTGCTCCGCGCGCCATCAGATCAAGCGCATGCGGTCCGAGCCGGGGGTCCGTGACATTCTGCGTCGAGACAACGCCGACACCCGCGCGGGCGAAGGCGCAGCGGGCGGCGACAGCTGGCGAGGAGGAAGAGATCGCCATGCCGAACATGCCGGTTTCCGGGCAGTGGCCGATAATCGAAAAGGTCATGCTGTCTCCTGCGAGGCTGGCTTTGCTTTCAGAGGATGGTTGAGCCCGGCTTACGCCGGGATCACGGCCGTGGCATCGATTTCCACCAGCCATTCGGGACGCGCCAGCGCCACGACGACAAGGCCGGTGCAGACGGGGTGCACGCCGCGGATATATTCACCCATGGTGCGATAGACAGCCTCGCGATGGCGCACATCTGTGAGGTAGACGACCAGCTTGGTCACATGGCCCATTTCGCCGCCGCATTCCTCGACGAGCTGGCGGATATTGCTCATCACCTTGTGGGTCTGCTCGACCGGATCGCTGGAGGTGATGTTGACGGCGGTGTCGAGATCCTGCGGGCACTGGCCGCGCAGGAAGATCGTCTTGCCACCTTCGGCAACGACGACGGCCTGGGCCAGATCATTGTCGAGGTTCTGCTCGGGATAGGTTTCCTTGGTGTTGAAAGGGCGGTGACGGTAATGAGCCATGTTCGGGGTCTTTCTGGAGGGTGATGTCAGGCGGCAGGACGCGTGGCCTGCATGGCCGGACGGGTTTCAAAACCGGCATGCCATTGCGCAAGTTCCGCGCGGCCCTCTCGCCAGTCGATTTCGGGGAAGCGGAAGCTGAGCCAGCCGAGCGCGCAGGCAATCGAGATCGCACCGATGTCGTGGCAGTCTGCAGCGGGCAGATCGGCATCCATCGCATCAAGCGCATCTGATACTTTCTCGAGCTGCTTGTCGATCCACAGCGGCCAGCGCTGCGGTTCGAGGCGGGCAAGGCGTTCGTAACGCACCAGAAGCGCGGCATCGAGAAGACCATCGGCAAGCGCCTGGCGGCGCAGGGCCGTCCAGCGGGCAGGACCGGGAGCGGGAAACAGCCCGCCCGATGCAAGCTCATCGAGATATTCGCAGATCACCCGGCTGTCATAGAGATCCATGCCATCGGCGGTGCGGGCTGCGGGAACCTTGGCCAGCGGGTTGAAGGCCTGGATGCGCGCATCGCGCTCCACGGGATGGGCGGCGCTGTCGAGGATTTCGATCCTGTCGACAAGGTCCAGTTCATGGGCCGTGACCATGACCTTGCGCACGAAGGGAGAAGCAGAGCCCCAGTAGAGCGTAAGGATCATCACGCGGCCTTTCCGTTCAGTTCGAGAACGATCTTGCCGAAATTCTCGCCGCTCTCCAACAGGGCATGGGCTTCAGCGACATCGCAAAGCGGGAAGCGGCGCGACAGGACGGGCCGCACTTTTTCCGGCCCGATCAGCGGTAGAAGATCGCGGCGAACGCCTTCGGCCATGGCGGCCTTTTCCGCATCGGAGCGCGGACGCAGGGTCGAAGAGGTTAGCCACAGCCCCTTGCGCATCAAAAGGCCGAGATCGACCGGGGCCATCATGCCGGACATGAAGGAAAGGCCCACATGACGCCCGCCATAGGCCATGCAGGCAAGGTGGCGGTTGATCGCGTCGCCGCCGAGAATATCAAGAACGACATCGACGCCGGCGCCATCGGTCAACCGCAGGACTTCCGCCGTCACATCGGCGCTTCGGTAGTCGATGGCGGCAACGCCCATCTTTTCCAGCCGCGCGCATTTTTCAGGGCCGCCGGCGGTGACGATCACGCTCGCGCCCCAGGCCTGGGCCAGTTGCAGTGCCAGCGTTCCGATGCCGCTTGCGCCGCCCTCGATCAACAGTCGCTCGCCGGGCTTCAGCGCGCCGCGCTCAAAGAGGTTATGCCAGATGGTGAACAGCCCTTCGGGCAGAACGGCGCCCTCGGCAATATCAAGCCCTTCAGGCAAGGGCAGGCAATGGTCGGCGGGGGCCGTCACCGCCTCGGCGTAGCCGCCGGCCTTGGTGAGCGCCATGACGGTCGTCCCGTGCAAGGCGGGATCAACGCCATCGCCCAGTGCCTCGACCACGCCGCAGACTTCCAGCCCGAAAATGTCAGAGACACCGGCGGGTGCGGGCAGGGCGCCGCTGCGCTGCATGACATCGGGGCGGTTCACGCCGGCGGCGCCCACACGGATCAGCACTTCACCGGCAGCCGGGGCGGGAACGGGGCGATCCACCAGCGTCAGAACATCCGGGCCGCCGGTGGCGGTGGCAATGACGGCTTTCATCATGGTGTTCATGCTGCAGCTTCCTCATTTGCGAAAATGGCAGGGCCACGGCTCGGCAACGTGATCCCGACGGCAGTGCCCGCAGGCAGGGCTTCCGCCGAGGGCACGCGCAGCATGACACGGCCGCCGATCGCGACCGGGCAGTCGAGATGCAGCTCGGCATAACTCCCCTGATAGACGGAGAGCGCCACGGTCGCGTGAATACTGCCGGGGGTTCCCGCCGGGGTCAGGCTGCAATGTTCGGGGCGGGTGAAGAGCGTGACCGGACCCGCATCCGGCAGGCTCTCCTGATAGGTGGTCAGTGCCATCGTTGTGTCGTCCACCTCAAGGGTGAGTTCCTGGCCCGATGCTTCGCGCAAGGTGGCATGGAACAGGTTGGCATCGCCAACGAAGGTGGAAACGAAGTGATTGTCCGGCGTGTCGTAAATCGCTGACGGACTGCCGATCTGGCGGATACGGCCGCGCGACATCACCGCGATCCTGTCCGACATGCTGAGCGCCTCGCCCTGATCATGGGTGACGAACACCGTCGTCAGGCCGAGTCGGGTCTGGATCTCGCGCAGCTCCACTTGCATTGCCGTGCGCAGGTTCCGGTCAAGCGCGGAAAACGGCTCGTCGAGCAATAGCACGCGCGGACGGATCACCAGCGCACGGGCAAGGGCCACGCGCTGCTGCTGGCCGCCGGAAAGCTGGCGCGGGCGGCGATCGGCGAAATCCTCCAGCTTGACCAGCGCCAGGGCTTCGCGCACGCGTGTCTCTATCTCGGCCTTGGAAACCCTGCGGGTGCGCAAGCCGTAAGCGACATTCTGCGCCACGCTCATATGCGGGAAAAGCGCGTAGTTCTGGAACACGATGCCGATTTCGCGCTGATGTGGCGGCACCTGCGTAACCAGTTCCCGATCGATGAAAATCTCGCCATTATCGGATTCGAGGAAACCGGCGATCAGGTTGAGAAGCGTGGTCTTTCCGCAGCCCGACGGGCCGAGCAGGGTCAGGAACTCGCCGCGACGGATCTTCAGCCAGACGGGCTCCAGCGCAGTGGTTCCGGAGAAGGACTTCGATACACCGTCAATCTGCACGGCAGGATGATCACCCTGCTGCAGCATGGCGGCGGGGGTTTTATCATTCGACATTGAGCACCTTTTCGAGGCGGAAGATCTTGTGCACGACAAGAAGCGTCACGGCCACCACCGCCACATAGATGACGGAGATCGCGGCAAGCGTCGGGTCAGCATATTCGCGGACATAGTTGTACATGGCCACCGGCAGGGTCTGGGTCGTCTGGTTGACCACGAAAAGCGAGGCGGTGAATTCATTGAACGACAGGATTGCCGCAAACAGCGCGCCCGAAATGAGCCCGGGCAGCAGAAGCGGCAGCGTGACTGTCAAGAGGATATGCAGCGGCGTCGCGCCAAGGCTTTCGGCGGCCTGTTCATAGCGCCGCTCGAAATTGCGGAGCGATACATAGACGGAGCGCACGACGAAGGGCATGACGATGATGACATGGACCGTCACCACCAGCCAGAGCGAGCGCGGCAGGGAAGCCGCGGCCGACAGGACCAGCAAGCCGAGGCCAATGGTGAAATTCGGGATGATCAGCGGCGACATCAGCACGCCGTTGAGGAGACTCTTCAGCGAGAATTCGTAACGGTCAATCACATAGGCAAAACCAGATCCTGCGATAAGGGCAATGACCGCGGCGATACCGGCGATCTTAAGCGAATTCACAAGGCCCTCGCCAAAATCGCGATAGCTGAGCGCATTGGCATACCAGTGCAGCGACCAGGCTTTGGGCGGGAATGTCAAAATGGCGCTGTCATTGAACGAGGCGATGGCCACGACGATGAAGGGCAGGATGACGAAAAGCAGGATCAGCGTCAGCAGGAGCCGCCCGCTCCAGTCCAGGACGTGATCCATTACGGATTTGCGCATGTCAGTGGACTCCCAGCTTCTCGACCCGGCGCATGCCCGTATTGAACAGGGCAAGGATGGCGATGGTGAACAGCAGCCCGACCAGCGAAAGCGAGGCAGCGAGCGGGAAATTGAAGGAAGCAAAACCGACCTGATATACCATCGTGGAGATCGTCTGGACCTTGCCGCCGCCAATCATCTGCGGGGTCGCGAAAGCCGAAAACGTCCAGGCAAAGGCGGTGGATGTCGCCGCGACGATACCGGGGATCGAAAGCGGCAGGGTCACTGTCAGGAAGACGCGCACCCGTCCGGCGCCAAGCGAGGAGGCTGCCCGTTCATAATTGCGATCGATATGCGACAATGCGGCGGCCAGCATCACCACTACGATCGGCAGGGTGAAGTGGACAAGCGCGATCACCACGCCAAGCTGGGTAAACATGAAGCGGATCGGACGGTCGATGATCCCCATCTCAATAAGCACGACATTCAGAAAGCCGCGGTTTCCGAGCACGATCATCCAGGAATAGGTCCGCACGATCTCGCCGAGGAAAAGCGGCGTCAGCGAGATCAAGAGGATCGCGCTGCGCAGTGCGGCGGAGCGGCCACGCACCATGGCATAGGCCAGCGGATAGCCGACAAGCAACGTGAAGATCGCGGTCCAGATGCAAAGCATCACCGTTGTCACGAAGGCCTGACCGTATGCGGCTTTCCAAAGGGTCGTGAAATTTTCCAGTGTGAAGCCGCCCGGATCAAGCGACCCCGGAATATAGGCGCGCAGACTGTATTGTACGATGGCAAGAAACGATGCCACGATCGCGAAAGCGATCAGGACGGAGGGCGCGGCAAACCAGCCTAGAAAGGGGCGTTTCGACATTTTTCAGCGTCAGTTCGGAGGCATCGGGAAAGAGGAGAGACCCCGGCGACAACAGCCGCCGGGGCCCGAAAAGTAAAGCCGATTACTGGCCTGCGATCATGTTTTCCGAGAACCACTGGCGCCATTCGGCGGTCATTTCTGCGCGCAGTTCGTGCGGGATGACCAGGGTCTGCGTATCCCACTCCTCAGGCGTGGTGAAGATGCCGGGAAGGCCGATCAGATCTTCATCGAGAGTGGCATTGTCGATGACCGGGCTGCCCTTCTTGATGCGCGCGATCTCGGCCTGGACTTCGGGATCGAGTGCGGCGTTGATGAACTGGTAGGCCAGTTCTTCCTTGTCGGTACCGGCGGTAATCCCCATCGTATCCACGCCGAGAACAGCGCCTTCCTCCGGGATCGCCAGCTCGACATCAAGGCCCTGGTCCTTCATGTAATAGGCGTTCATCGAAAGCAGGATCTGCACCGGGGTCTCGCCGGTGGAAAGCAACTGCTGGGAGTTGGCGTCATTGGTGTAGAAGGCCCGGAAATTGGGCTTCAGCTCCAGGAGCTTGCCCTGCGCTTCTTCCCAGTTCTCGATGTCGACGCCTTCCAGCTTGGAGGCGACGGCAATGATGTGCGAGGGGTCGAAATCCGGCGCTGCGATCATGTCTTCGAGTTCCGGCGACCACAGGTCTTCCCAGCTATCGAAATCGATATCCTCGGGGATCATGTCGGGCAGATAGCCGATCGTGTAGACATAGGCCCAGGCGCCGATATGCGAAGGGCTGATCTTGGCCTGCTCGACAAGGTGCTCGGCATTCGGGATCTTCGACATGTCGAGTTCCTCGAACAGCCCGTCATTATTGTAGAGCCAGCCGATATGCGAAGTGGTGAAGGTGACGTCGCTTTCCGGCGTGTCCTTGCTGAGCTTGGCCTGGTTCAGCCGGTCGATCGTGCCGCCGGTGATGAACTCGACGTCGACGCCGGTTTCCTCGGTGAACTTCTTGGCGATCGTGTCCTGGATCAAATCACGAAAACTGCCGCCCCAGCTGGAGACGACAAGTGTTTCGGCGAAGGCTGCCGGTGCCATAAGGCTGAGGGCAGTGGCTGTAAGAAGCAGTCGTTTCATGTCTGAATATCCTCTTGGTCTGAGAGAAAACCGTGTTTTTCTCTGCAACACGGTCAGTCGGGAATGCGGCTTTGATGCATCACAGGGACGGGAGCGGTCCGCTATGAAATCCGCTTGGCAATTAGCAATTCTCAATTTGCCGACCTTGGGCAGGAAACAGAAATCGCATTTCTCGACGCGTTGCGAAGATTTTGCCAATTCAGCTATTCAATTAATTGATTTTATTGTATTTTTTTAGATATATTCGTCTTGCGGTGCCGAAATAAAAGTGACGAACGTCTAGTATCCTCGCTCTCGTGACACGCTGTTGGCGATCGGTACGCCCTTGCGGATTGACAAGATATTGGCAGCAATCTGCGGAGCGGCGCTCGCTGGCAATGCCACAGAGGCAAGATGCGGCGTGATCAGCACGCCGGGCAGCGCCCAAAGCGGGCTTTCCGCAGAGAGAGGCTCGGAGGCAAAGACATCGAGTGTCGCGCCGGAGAGATGACCTGAACTGAGCGCCGCAATCATGGCCGCCTCATCCACGATCTCGCCGCGGGAGACATTGACGAAGGCGGCTCCGGGCTTCATGGCCGCAAAGGCCGCCTCATCCAGCAGGCCGCGCGTCCCGGGTGTCAATGGCAGCATGCAGACCACGATATCGGCCATGGAAAGGAGTGGCTCCAGCGCTTCCTCGCCGTGATGCACGTCAACGCCGGGCAGATCCTTCGGTCCGGTCGCCCAGCCATCGGTCTGGTAGCCCTGCCGCGCGATTTCGCTGGCAGCGAGCGCGCCGAGTTCACCGAGACCCAGCACCGCGACCGAGATTTCGGCTGCTGCCCGCGGATGGCGGTAGGCCCATTCGCGCCGGGTCTGCGCTGCCTCGAAATGCGGGATATCGCGGCTGTGGCGCAGCACCGAGAAAAGCACGAATCCGGCCATCATCCGCGCCATTTCCGGGTCGGAAAGGCGGGTGACCGGCACATCCGGCAGATCGTTTCGCGCCACCAGCCGGTCGACGCCGGCGCCAAGGTTTATGACGAGCTCAAGATTGGGGAAACGTGCAAAGAACCCCTCGGGCGGCATCCAAACCAGCGCGAAACGCACCTTGTCGGGATCGGTCACCTCATCGGCACGTTCGATCCGCACGGCGTCGCCCAGAAGCGGCGAAAGCGCGTCGCGCCAGAGCTCAAACGGGTCGGGTTTGCTGTAAAACACCAGCGTATCGGTCATGCCTCAGTGTCTCCGATGAGCTCGGCCATTGCCGAAAGGCCAAGCAGATAGCCGCGCAGGCCGAGGCCTGCGACAACGCCGGTTGCCGCGCGCGAGACATAGGAGTGATGGCGGAAGGGCTCGCGCTTCCAGATATTGCTCATATGGCATTCGATGATCGGTCCCGGAAACGCCAGAAGCGCATCGAGGATCGAAACGGAGGTATAGGTGAGCCCGGCTGCATTGATCAGCAGCCCGCTGCAGGACTGTCGCGCCTCCTGGATCCAGTCCACCAGCACGCCTTCATGGTTCGACTGCCGGAAGTCCAGGGACAGTCCGAGTTCACCTGCACGCGCTAGGCAGGCGGCTTCGATCTGCGGGAAGCTGTCGGTGCCATAGGTCCCCGAAGGGTCCAACCCGTAGAGATTGGCATTCGGGCCGTTGAGAAACATCACTGATTTCAAGGGAAGCGGTCCTTCTGTCTGTCTGTAAAACGGGTAGCCCGCTACAGGTCATCTGCAATAGACAGCGAGTACGACCGGCAGCGGGCATGTCAGTTGCGTTGAATGTCAGGCCTTTTGGTAGGCCACATAGGCCTGCTGCACGCCGATATGGGTGGCGAGGTATTTGGCATCGTACCAGCAGCCATAGATAAAGGAAGATGCACGGTTGGTCAGTTCCGGCAGGCCGAGAAAGTAGATGCCCGGCTGGGCCGAGATGCCGCGCTTATGGAAGGGCATTCCTTCGGGGGTAAAGGCGCCGGGAACCTGCAGCCAGCTGAAATCAAAGCGGAAACCCGTTGCCCAGACGATCGAGGTGACGCCCTCTTTGGCGAGATCGAGGCTCAGGATCGGCGTGCTGATGCATTCCGGATCCGGCTCTATCCTCCAGGCTTCCGGTTCCTCTGGCAGGTCAATGCCATTGGCGGCGACATAGTCGTCGGCCTCCTGCAGCACTTCGAGATAGGCGCGATCGCCTTCGGCGATATTGGCGGCGAGATCATCGCTGAAGGTCATGACACCATCGGTGTAGCTTTCGGCCTTGCCGAGAATGGTCACGCCCGTATTACCGAGGCGACGGAAGTCGACGGTCTTGCCGCCATCATAACCGCTGACCGCGAAAGCCACGTGTTTCCTCCTGGAATCGATCTTGATCTCGTCCCATTTGCCAAGAACGCCCAGCCACCAGACATAGTCCCGATTGCGGTAGGAGCGCGGCGGACGGTAGTGCTCGCCGACACACAGAAAGACCTTGCGTCCGGCGCGGTTCAGTTCTTCCGCAATCTGCGAGCCGGAAGCCCCGCCGCCAACCACAAGAACAGCGCCTTCTGGCAGCTGATCGGGGTTGCGGTAGGCGCTGGAATGGATCTGGGTAATTCCGGCCTCGTCCGGCACGATGGCGGGAAATGACGGCTTCTGGAAAGGACCGGTGGCGGCAACGACCCGCTGCGCTTCGATCACGCCGTCTGAGGTTTCCACGCGGAAGCCGGGGCGCCCCTCCAGCCGGCGAACGCTTTTCACTTCGACGCCGCAGCGAATGGGCGCCTTGATCATCTTGGCGTATTCCTCGAAATACAGCGCCATGCGCTCTTTCGGCGGAAAGGTCTCGGGCGAGACGTCTTCGAATTCAAGACCGGGAAAACGGTCATGCCAGGCAGGGCCGTTGGCCACCAGGGAATCCCATCTCTCGGAACGCCAGCGCTCGGCAATGCGGCTGCGCTCGAGCACGATATGATCGACGCCCGCCGCCGTCAGATGCTCGCTCATGGCGATGCCGGACTGCCCTCCGCCAACTATAAGAGTATCGGTTTGTTCGATCGTCATCGTCATCTTGTCCTGGAGGTTTCTGGCTGCGGCGGCCGGGACCTACGCCTTGAGGGGCGCGCGGATACGAGCAAGAGCCGCGATGCAGCAAATGTTGGATTTCGCCGCTGGAAAGTGCGCCTGCGGAGCGGAAGGCGAAAGTAGAATTTATCAAGTCAAGACACAGGAAAAGCCTGCTATAGTGACAAATGTTCAGTTTGAGGCGTTTTCAGCCCCGGAAGTGACACACAGTTTCCGGGATCGCCGCGAGCAAGATCATTTCAGAATGGCATTGGCGCAGAAGCCCGGCGTTTGGTTTTTTGAGGTCGCGAATCGGGCGAGGCGGGCCTTTCGCACAGGCAGGCCTGATCGCGCCTCCTAGCCGCGTTGTGAACTGGAAAGCCTTTTGCCGCGATGAGGAGCATGCAGGTCGCCGCTGAGCTGTTTCCCTGGTGACATGGTAGGCCAAGCGCCATTGGCCGGGCGGTCCTCGCTCCGCCGGCGGCCTCCAGTCCTGAGCCGGACAAGCGTCTTTTCAGAACTCGAAGCCCAGTCGCAGAGCCGCCGTATTTGCCGTCCGATGCGAACCGAATTGCAGCCCGTATTCGAGCCTGGCCGAGAAACGGTTTTCATGGTGCAGGTCCAGTCCGAGATCGAACCGGCCAATCAGGTCGGGAACACGCTGGCCGATCTCAAATGTTCCGGCCGAAGCGGGCGCGCCTTGAAGACTGGCGCGCGTCGTCCAGTCGCCATTGCTCATGGCGGCTAGTCCCAGACCGGAATAAGGCCTCAGCGTCCATCCTTCATCCAGGTCTATTCGTCCGCCGATTTCAATGTTCGGCGAAATGGCGAATGTCAGTTCGTTCTGTGCGCGGACGTCGAGCGCGAGACCGGGCGGTCCATCTTCGCCATAGGCTGGTACATGCGTGTAGATAAGATCGAAATCCGCCCTTGGCCTTACATACCAGTTCTCGAAGTCCATTTCATACTGAACGCGGAACCGGCCGCCAGCAGTCAGCGTGTCGACATTGCTCTTGAGCGTGACTGGCGTGCCGAGAACATCTACTTGCCGCTGATTGTCGTACCAGCCATAGCCCGCGCCCGCGCCGAAACCGAAATACCACGGCCCGGTGACATGCTTGACCGCAAATTCGGCATTGAAACGGTCTCCGTCGCTGCGAGCGGACGCACTGTCTGTCTTCGAAGACACACTCGAATAGGCGGCCGTCGCGCCGAAGTACCAGTCCGGTGCGAATTCGCCCTGGCCGCCCGCTCTGAACCCGCCGGTCGAAACCTTGCGCGACGGCGCGCCTTCGATGGCATCGTAGGTGATATCCGATCCGGTCACATTGCCCCAGACACAGGACGTCTCGTCAAGAAGAGTGCCACTGTCGCCGGCAAAGCGCGGGCAGCTGAAGGCGCTGTCGAGCCCCCCGCGCGCGGCTAGCGTCTGGTCGTTCGCGCTGAAGGCGGACGCCTGACCTGAAATGGCGTCCAGTGTCTCGGCGTAGGAGGCCGCAGTCTGGTTGTTATAAACCATGCCGAAGACGCGCGACATGTCGCCATAGGTCTGGCCGGCCCCGGACACCGTCGCGATATCGTCCCAGGCGCGCTGAAGATAGCCGGCAACCGAGGTCTCGTTCGCATTCAAGTCCGCGCCGGGCGGCAGGAAATCGGCCGTCGGCGTGATCTCCACGACCGTCGGCAGGAACTGGCGGCTCCAGCCAAAGACGAGTGAATTTGCGGCAACATCGGCTGCGCCCGTCAGCGTATAGCCGCCTTCCGTGCCAAGCTCGAAGACGGTGTAGGTCTGAGGCAGAACCGCCCGGACCTCCGGCGCGATCTCGCCGTCAAGCGTTGCGTTGCCGCTGCCTCTTGTGATGAGAGCGTCATTCGGCGTAGCGGTGTCGGTCGTGTCGATCGTCACCGCGAGCACGCCCGTTTCGCTCTGGACGAAATCGCCGGCGAGCACGACATAGGAGCGGTAGGTCTCGCTGCCGCCGGGATTGATCGTGCCGTCATTGTCGACACTGGCGGCGACATTGGCGCTGCCCATGTTGAACAGGCCGCCGGCAAGGTTGCGGAAGGCGGAAGACGGTTCGGGGGAGACATTGTCCATGCTGTCATAAAGCAGCACCGCTCCGGTCACCGTTCCGCTGTTTTCGACCAGGGTCCGCCCGTCCGCCGAAAGGATCGCCGTGCCGCCCGCGCCGTTCGCGTTGGTGACGGTGCCCGTCGCTGCAATTTCGATCTCGTTCGCCGCATCGTTCGATGCCGCCGAGGCAACGCCGCCGGAGAGGAGGATTCCCGCCGCTGTGCCGGACTGGCTCTGGCCGTCGAGCACGAAGGTGCCGCCGGAAACCGTGCCGGCCACCGTAAGCGCGATGGCGCTCTCCTGGCTCGACGAGCCGACGCTTTGCGCCAGTATGCCGTTGGCGTTGAAGCCCGAGGCCGTGATCGTGCTGCCGGCGGCCTGTGTGAGGGTGATCTGCCCGCCGTCACCGGTCGCAACCCCGCTCGCGCCGGCCCCCATTGAAAGCGCGCCATGGGCGCCGATCGCGCCGCCGCCCGAACCGCTCGTCTGCAAAACGACGCCGTGGGCATTCGTGCCGCTCGTGGTGATGTCCCCGACAATGTCGACCGAGATGTTTCCGCCGGCGCTCTGGCTGCCCGCCGATGTGAGAGGAAGGCTGTTGACGTTGACGAAGGCCGGATTGAGTGCGGCATCGCCGACAAAGCCGCCGCTGCCGCCGATCGACTGCGCGAAGATGCCGAAAGCGCCGTCGCCGGTGGTCTCGATTGCAGCACCCGCACCGAGGGTAAGCGAAAGCTCGCCGCCGACGCTGTCGGCCTGCGCCGCGCCGAAGCTGGCGTCGGCGACATTCACCGCATCTGCCGCCGCGATCCCGCCGCCGCCGCCGATCGACTGGGCGAACATGCCGAAGGCGCGCGCCCCGGAGGTGAAGATCAGCCCGTCGGTCTTGTCGATCTCGATAGCGCCGCCATTGCCGTTGGCGCCGGCATTGCCGCCGAGGGTGACGGAAAGGTCCGTCTCGTCGCTCCAGGGCGCGTCCGAATAGGAGATGCTGTCGGCGCCAAGACAGGTCGAGGCCGTCACGCCCTGAAGGTTCGCGCTGATCTTGGGATTGGAGCAGCCTGTGCTCGCGAGCCCGCCGCCGCCGCCCACCGACTGGGCGAGAATGCCATAGGCGTCATTGCCGGCGGTAACGATCAGGCCGGTTTCAGAAACATCGATCGATCCGCCATTGCCGCCGGCGCCGCTGTTGCCGGCATCGCCGAGGCCGAGGCCGATCGTCGTCTGGGTGTCGACCGTTCCTTCCGCACCGACACCGCCGCCGCCGCCGACCGACTGCAGCAGCAGGCCATGCGCGCCATAGCCGGCGGTCGCGATGCTGCCGCTGTTCGTAATCGACACCGAACCACCGTACGAACCTTCCCCGGCATTGCCGCCGAGGCTCAGATTGGCGCTGTAGGTGCCGTCCTCGCCGCCAATGCCGAGATCGGTAAGGACGGCGTTGGACGTGGCGGATGCCAGACCGCCATTGCCGCCGCCGCCGCCGATCGATTGCGCCTCGATGCCGTAGGCGCGCAGCCCGTAGGTGGTGATCGTGCCGGAATTGGTGACGGATACCGTGCCGCCGGCGCCGCCCGCGCCGCCCTTGCCGCCGATGCCGATATCGGCCGAATAGCTGTCGGAAGGCCCTTTCAAGGCATCCTCGACCTGGCCGGCGATGTCGATATTGGCGGAGGGATCCGAACTGCCGGCCACACCGCCGCCGCCGCCGACCGACTGGGCCAGAATGCCGACCGAATCGCCGCCCGTGGTGATCGTCAGGCCTGCCAGGTTCGTGTAGGCCGCAAGACCCGTGACGATCGTGCCGGCATTGGTCACCGTCACCGCGCCGCCGTCATTGCCGGAACCGCCATTGCCGCCGATGGACAGATTGCCGTCGTAGCTGTCGCCGCTGGACGAAGCCTGGCCGCCGGTCGCGGCCCCGCCGCCGCCGCCGATCGACTGCGCCAGGATCGCACGGGCGGTCGAGCCCTGCGTGATGATGGTGCTGCCGGCCATGTTGGTGACGCTGACCGCGCCGCCGGTATTGCCCGTGCCGCCGGCCCCGCCGACGCCGATGGTGACGTCGATCGCCGTTTTCGTGTCATCCCCCAGGTTGGGGCTCGAAGCCGAGGCATTGCCCGAGCCGCCGGTTCCCCCGCCGCCGCCGACCGATTGCGCCACAATGCCCGTCGCATCGTTGCCATAGGTCGCGATCGTCCCGCCTGCCTGGTCCGATCCGTTGGTGGCGGTCACCGAGCCGCCCGTGCCGCCGCTGCCGCCGGTACCGCCGATGGCAAGCGCCAGCTTCATGCTGGGCATTTCCTTGCTCTCGATGCCGAAGGCCGCGGCCGTCGCGTCGCCGGCATTGCCGCCCCCGCCGCCGATGGACTGGGCAACAACGCCGAAGGCGGCATCGCCCGCCGTTGAGACCGCGCCGGGATTGGAAACCGTAACGCCGCCGCCATGGCCGCCATTGCCGCCCGAGCCGCCGACGGCGAAGCTCAGCGAAAAACTCGGGATGTCCGAGGACGGAAGCGAGAGGGATTTTGCCGTGGCAGCGCCGCCGGTTCCGCCACCGCCGCCGACGGACTGTGCGAGGAGGCCGATGGCGTTGGCGCCGTCAAGCGCCGGACCGCCGGAATAATCATAGATGCAGGCCGACGGGTCGCTGCAGCCCGTCAGCACCGTTCCGGAATTATCAAGCGTGATATCCCCGCCATTGCCGCCGGAGCCGCCCGCGCCGCCCATGGCGAGCGAAACGGTGATGACGCTCGCGGAATAGCTGTTGGCCGAGCCGCCCGTGCCGCCGCCGCCGCCGACCGATTGCGCGATGATGCCCCATGACTGATTGCCGACAGTCGTGATCGGACTTTCGTTGTTCACCGTGATGGCGCCGCCATTGCCGCCATCGCCGCCGGTGCCGCCGATCGTGTCTGCGAAAATGCTGCCATAGGCATCGCCGGAGCCGCCATTGCCGCCGCCGCCGCCGATCGACTGGGTGATGAGGCCCGCGGCGTAATGGCCGCGCGTCACCACGCCGGATGCGCCCGCGATCTTGACCGTGACAGCGCCGCCCGTGCCGCCCTGGCCGCCGGCGCCGCCGACGGCGGCAAACTTGCCGTAGGAATTGGAGCCGTTGCCGCCGCCGCCGCCGACCGATTGCGCCAGAATGCCGATGGCGCCGGCATCGAAGGTCGAGACGGAGCTGTCGCCGAAGGCGTGAACCGTCACGGCACCGCCATCGCCGCCGCCGCTGCCTGCCTCGTCATTGCCGCCGAGCAGGAAGGCGGGGCCGCCGGACGACCCGCCGCCGCCGCCGATCGATTGCGCGACGATGCCGATGGCGGCCTCGCTTTCGCCGGCGCTCGCAGAGGAGCCCGTCGTCACGCTGCCGGAATTCAAGACCGTAACGCTGCCGCCGTTGCCGCCGCTCGAATTTGTGGTCTTGCTGCCGATCGCGGTCTGCTCGCTATCGGTGATCACGCTGATCAGTCCGCCGCCGCCGCCCGCCGACAGGGCGAAGATGCCGTGCGCGGCCGCGCCGAGGGTCTGGACCGTACCGCTGTTTGCGACCGTCACTGCGTTGCCGTCATAGCGATCGATATAGGAAATGCTGTTGCCAAGAACGTTGCTGGCATCGGCCGCGCCATTGGTAACGATGCTGGTGCCGCCGGCGGCAACGCCGGCAATGCCGACGGCCATGAAACCGGACGTGGTGACGGAGCCCTTGTTGATGATCGAGACCCTGCCCGGCTTGCCGGGATAGGCGGCATCCACCGCTCCCGTCTCGAAGGGCGAGATATCGGCGAGCGTTCCCGCGCTGACGCCCAGAACGCCGATGGCAAGGGAACTGCCGGCGGTCGAGACGGCGCTTCCCTTTTCGAGCCTGATCGTGACGTCTCCGCCCTCGCCGGTGGCGATATTGTCGGCATAGCCGCCGGCGCTGACCGCCATGACGCCGATGCCCGACTGGCCGGCGATCGTTGCCGCGACATTCACCGCGCTGCCTGCCGCCAGCGACACCTCGATATTCCCGCCATTGCCGGCGGACGAGGCAGCCGTCGTGTCGGGCGTGCCGAACATGCTGTAATTGTTGGAATCGCCGCCAAGCGAGATCGCCAGCATGCCCGTCATGCCGCCGCCGCCGCTGTAATCAAGCCCGCTCATGGTGATGGCGCCGCTGTGGGTGATCTTGACCACGCCGCCGTCGCCCCCCGCCCCGATGGCGTAACCCTCCCTGTTGGCGCCTATACCGCCCTGGGAGAGGGCGAAAATGCCGTTGACCCCGTAGTTTTCCATGGTCGTGGCGGACATCGAGATTGCCCCGGGATTGGTGATCGTGATCGCCCCGCCCGCGCCGCCATCGCCGGCATAATTGTCATTGCCTGTCTTGATCGCCACCGCGTCGCCGCCAATGGAAACCGCCCCGAGACCGTTGAGGAATGCCGGCGTGACCAGCGTATTGGCATAGGTTACGACGAACGGCGGGGGCGTGTCGGTCGTCGCGCTGACCGTGCCGTTATTCGTAAGCGAAATCGCTCCGCCCTTTCCGCCGGAATAGTTCGGCACATAGGGCGTTGAACGCGAATCGGCATAGCCGTCCGCGCCGACGGAGACGGCGGCGATGATGCCGCCGCCTTCGGCAAAGGACTGGCTGGCGGCGCCGGCCGCAATGAGGCCGATTTCTCCGGGAAGGGCGTTCGACAGGCTGATCGCGCCATTGTTGACGACGGAAAGCGTCGCGCCGTCGACGAAATTGCTCGCATTCCAGTCGGCATTCGCCGAAATGCCGAAACCGGAGAAATTGGCACCGACAGTGTAGGACGAAGCGGTATTGGTCACGCTGGCTGAACCCGAAAGCGTCACCGACATCTGCGCGGCCTGTGTGTCCTGGAAGCTCACGCCGTTCTGCACTCCTGCTGAACCGATGCCTCCGGCAAGATCAACCGTGCAGGAAATCGGCGGATTGAAATTCAGGGAGCCGGCATAGGAGCAGGACGCGGTGCCGTAGTTGACAATTTCCGGATTAATGTCCTGACCTTGCGCCGCGCCGGCTGCAAGAACGAGCCCTGCCAACGATACGGCTTTTGCCAGCGCATGTTTCCGCAAGAACCGAGATCGTATTGAAGCCGCGATCGGACCGTGCACGAAGTCATTGTGCTGATTTTCGCTTCCTTCGGTTTTCGCACGCGGGCTGGTAGCGTTTCTCGGCGCTTTCAGATCGCGACGCTCGGCCCCGGCTCCCTTCGGAATGGCGGTCCCGTCACGGAACAGAAAGAACATGTCCTGCTTCAGAGAACAGCTGGTACCGGGTCCCATCACGCCACAATCGACACGCGCAACGCCAGCCCGAACCGTTTTTCCACTCGTTTCCGTCCTCATCACCGCCCCCCGGTCTGAACTCAACGCATGACACAACAAGAACCGGGCTGCGTCAGCAGAATGCCCGCCCGCCCTCAAACAGGAATCAGAGCGAGATAGCCTAAGCGAGACAACCCGTCAGCATTTGTCCGTAAAACTTTCGATTGTGCAACCGGCTTCTGGTCGCGTTCGCATTTCGCATGACCCCGAAGGGGAACTTGGCCCAGATGGCTATCGTGCGCCTTCCGTCGAACGCAGGCCTCGCCTGTTCCTGCGGAGATCCGGCCGCAGCGGGTCGAAGGGTCAGTGGCAGGTCGGCTGGATTGCCCGCGACAAAGCCCTTCCTTGGATGTGAACTGAGGGGAATGCAGGCCAAGGGGGCCGTGCCTGATTACACATTCCCCTTGGCGATGCCCGCCTGTTCCAGCAGCAGCGCCGAAGGCTTCCAGTGCGGGCCGATCTCGGCGTGGTAGCGGATGATGTCGCGCGCCACCTGCTCCAGGCCGGTTTCGCGGGCAAAGCACATCGGGCCGCCGCGCGTTCGGGGAAAGCCATAGCCGTTGACGAAGATGACATCGAGATCGCTGACGCGCTGGGCAATGCCCTCCTCGACGATCTGGTAGCCGGTATTGACCAGCTGCCACATGCAGCGGCGCAGGATCTCGTCATCGCTGACCGCGCGCCGCGTGATGCCCTTTTCCTTCGAAACCGCCTTGATCAGTTCCTCAACCTCCGGGTCGGGCGTTCCGCGCCGTGCGCCGTCTTCATAGAGATACCAGCCCTTGCCGGACTTCTGCCCGAGGCGCCCGGCCTCGAAAAGACGGTCGGCGGCGGTGAAGGGATAGGGGGTCTGTGGCCCGCGCGCCTGGCGGATGTGGTAGCCGATATCGAGGCCGGCAAGATCCATCACCGCCAATGGCCCCATGGCCAGACCCCAGCGGGTCATGACCGCATCGACCTGCCAGGGCAGGGCGCCCTCCTCGATCAGGATCTGGGCCTCGCGATTGAAGTTGATGAACATGCGATTGCCGGCAAAACCATCGCAGACGCCGACGAGAACGCTGTGCTTTCCAAGCCTCCGGCCGATCTCCATCGCGGTCGCAATCACGTCCGGCGCGGTCTTTTCCGCCCGCACGACCTCCAGGAGCTTCATGATATGGGCCGGGCTGAAGAAATGCAGGCCGATGACATCTTCTGGCCGCGCGGTTGCGGCCGCAATGCGATTGACATCAAGCGTGGAGGTATTGGTGGCAAGGATCGCGCCCGGCTTGCAGACCTTGTCGAGAGCGGCGAAGACTGAACATTTCACCGCCATGGATTCGAATACGGCCTCGATGGCGAGATCGACGGCGGCCAGGTCATCAAGCGTGATCGTGCCCTTAATCAGCGCCATGCGCGCCGAGGCTTCCTCGGCGGAAATTCGACCCTTTTCGCGCGAGGCCTCATAGGTCTTGGCGATGGCGGCCAGGGCCGCATCCAGCCGGTCCTGCGCCTCCTCCACAAGAATGACGGGCAGGCCGGCATCGGCAAAGCACATGGCGATGCTGCGGCCCATCGTGCCGGCGCCAACGACGCCGACGGATGAGACGGTCCGTTGCGGCGTATCCTTCGGCAGGTCGGCAATCTTGCGCGCCTCGCGTTCGGCGAAGAACAGATGCCGCATGGCGCGCGCTTCCGGCGTGGCGTTGAGGATCTGGAACGTGTCGCGCTCCCATGCAAGCGCCTCGTCAATCGGCGTGTCATAGGCCTTGCGTACGGCCTCAAGCGCCGTCTTCTCCGCCGGCGCGCCCCGGCTGCGGCGCAGGAAGCCTTCGGCAACCGCGTCAAGTTCATCGGGCGAGCCGGTCATGACGATATCGCGGACCCGGCGGCGCGGCAGGTCGTCGGTGACCGCCTTTTCGAGACGCGCGAGTGCCGCCGCCTCGTCCGCGGCAACGGTTTCGGCGATGCCCAGAGCAACGGCTTCATCGGCCGGGATTGCCTTGCCGGTGAGGATGAGCTCCAGCGCCTTCGGCCCGCCGGCCAGTCGCGGCAGTTTCTGCGTGCCGCCGGCACCAGGAATATTGCCGAGTTTGATTTCCGGGAAGGAGAATTTCGCCCCCGGCAGGGCGTAGATATAATCGCAGCCGAGCACCAGTTCGAAGCCGCCGCCGAAGGCGATGCCGTTGACGATCGCGACGACCGGCTTTTGCCCCTCCTCCAGCATGGTGATCAGTTCGGTCAGATAGGGATGCTTGCGGCCGGTGTTGAACTCGGTGATGTCCGCGCCGCCGGAAAAGACGCGGCCCGTCGCGGTGAGCACGGTGACGGCGATTTCCGGATCGGCCTCGAAGGCGGCATGCGCCTCGGCGATCTGGCTTCTGAGTTCGTATCCGAGCGCGTTGACCGGCGGGCGGTTCATGCGGATGATGCCGAGCGCGCCGCGCTTTTCCTGTTCGATCAGCGTGTTGGTCATGTCGTTCTCCGCGTCAAAGGGCTGCTTCCGTTCCGAAAATCGCCGTCGCCTGGTGCGACAGCGTGATCCCGTTGCCGTGACAAAGCGCCGTTTCGGCATTGGTGATCTGGCGTTCGCCGGCGGTGCCGCGCAATTGCCGCGTGGCCTCGATCAGCGTGAATACGCCATACATGCCGGGATGGCAGAAGGAGAGCCCGCCGCCATTGGTATTGACCGGCAGCGCGCCGCCGGGGGCGATGCGCCCGCCGGAAACGAAAGCTCCGCCTTCGCCCTTGGGGCAGAAGCCGAGGTCTTCCAGAAACAGGATGACGTTGATGGTGAAGGCGTCATAGAGCTGAAGCACGTTCATGTCCTCCGGCTTCAGCCCGGCCATGGCGAAGGCACGCGCTCCGGAATCGCGGGCGGCCGTCGTCGTCAGGTCCGGCATTTCGGAGACGGCCCTGTTATAGGAGGCGATGCCGCCGCCGAGGAAATAGACCGGCTTGTTGGGCAGGTCGCGGGCGCGGTCCGCGCGGGTCATCACCACGGCGCCGGCGCCATCGGTCAGAAGGCAGCAATCGCGCAGGCTGAGCGGCTCCATCACCATGCGCGAAGACAGGACATCCTCGATGGTCAAGGGATCGCGTTCGAAGGCCTCGGGGTTCATCCGCGCCCAGGCGCGGGCGGCAACGGCCACTTCGGCGAGTTGTTCGCGCGTGGTGCCGAAGCGCGCCATATGGGTGGCCGCCGCCATGGCATAGGCCGTCATCGGATAGCGCGGCTTGTGGGGAATTTCATAGGTCGGCTGCTCGGCGGCCGGCGTCATGCGCCCGGCATCCGAACGCAGTGTCGCGCCGTAGCAGATCAGCGCCACATCGCACAGTCCGGCCTCGAGCGCCATGGTTGCCGACAGGGTATCGGCAACGAAGCTGGAGCCGCCGGTATTCGTGCCGTCGATCCAGCGGGGCTTCAGCCCCAGATATTCGATCGTCGAGATCGCCGGGAAGGTGTGGCTCATATTGGCCGTGAACAACCCGTCGACATCGGACAGTTTCAGCCCGGCGTCTTCAAGCGCCTCGTGAACGGCGAGCGCCTGGATATCCATGGCGTTGAAGCCGGGGGCTTCGCCGAGCCCGGCCGTTCCGACGCCGACAATGGCGGCTTTGCCGCGTAAACGAGAGGTCATGCGTTTGCCTCCGCGCTGGGGTCGAACACGACGAAACGCTGGCCGGTTTCGCCTTCGATGCGCGCCTTCACGCGCATGCCGATAGTGATGTCATCGGGATCGGTGTCGGGAAGCCGGCTCATCATGCGCGGCCCATCGTCAAGATCCACAAGGACGAGCGCATGGCGGGAGGGGCGGGTATCGCCGGGCTTCGGGCGACCGTAAAGGACGGTTCGGGAGTAGACGGTTCCAAGCCCCGAGGCGGGGTGCCAGGCAAGCCTCAGCGAGCCGCAATGGGGGCAGATGATGCGGGGCATGAAGATCGCCGTGTCGCAGTCCTGGCATGTCTGAAGCCAGAGCCGGCCATCCTCGACATGGGCCTGAAATTCAAGATCCGGCCCTGAAGCCGGCAAATGTGCCGTCATTGCTTTTCCTCCCTGAACGCGCGCCTGCCGCGATACGCTCTTCCCCGTCTCGCAAAAATGCAGTACTGTCTGCAATGCAGGCATATATTTTAAATTACAGTTAGCAAGCTTTATCTCTTCTGGCAAGACGAGGCGTGTCCGGCGGCTTGCATGAGGGGCGCTTCCGGCCTAGTCAGGTCGGGTGTGTGGAACAAGGAGCGGGCATGGACGATATCGGGGCTGAGGATGAAAATGCGAATGATCGCCATTTCGTGACGTCGCTTCAGCGCGGTCTGCGGGTCATTACGGCCTATCGGCCGGATGATCGGGCGCTCAGCAACCAGGCGCTCGCCGAGCGCACCGGCCTGCCGCGATCCACGGTCGCCCGGTTCACCCATACGCTGCACAGGCTCGGCTATCTCGTCCATCATGCACGCTCCTCCGGCTACAGCCTTGCGCCGCGCGTCATCGAACTCAGCCGCGCCGCGCTGGTCAGCACGGGCATCAGCGAACTGGCGCGACCGTCCATGGAGGCGCTTTCCGAACTCGGGCCCGTTTCCGTGGCGCTGGGCGTGGCAAGCGATAGCGGTATTCGCTATCTGGAACTTGCCCGGCGGCCGGAGGCGGTCGTGCTCAATCTGGATGTCGGCGCCCTGGTGCCGACGCTGCAGACCGCGATCGGCCGGGCCTATCTTTCAGCACTTTCCGAGGCCCGTCGCGCCGCAGTGCTGCGGCAGCTAAATGCGGAGGATCCCGCGCTTTACGATGCGCAGGCACCGCTCCTGGCCGCCGAGATGGAGCGGTATCAATCGGACGGCTATGTGACCTCGTTTGGCTGCTGGTGGCCCGAACTCAATGCTGCGGCCACGACGATCCGCTTTGCCGAGGACGGCGATCCTCTTCTCCTGTCTATTTCCGGGCTCTCGTCTGCGCTCACGCCCGAGAAGGTGCGCTCCGATTATGCGGCGGCGCTGATGCATTCGGCGCGTGTCATCGAGGGGCGCATGCGGCGGCGCTACTCCGAATAGATTTTTGTTTCGTCTGCAGTGCAGACAAATGTTCCAAAAATTTGTTGACCCTTGGTGATGTTTCGGGAATAGTCCCGCCGGACAGGCCAAGGGAGGAATGGTATGTTGAACAATGCTGCGTCCGGTTCGCCGGCCGGCCAGGAGGCCGCGGCGGGCGAGGGCGTCTTCGCTCAGCTCTCGGGGTTGATGAACCCGAAGAGCGTTGCCGTTGTCGGCGCCAGCAACAGGAGCGACGGCTGGAGCGGCATGGCGGTCCCGGTCTTGCGCCGGCTCGGCTTTGCGGGGCGCATCTTCCCGGTCAATCCCAAATATGAAGAGCTGAACGATCTCAAATGCTACCCGTCCGTCTCGGCCATCCCCGAGCCTGTCGATGCCGTTCTCATCTTCGTGCCGCAGAAGCTGCTGCCGGATATCATCGAGGATTGCGGCAGGAAGGGCGTGCGCGGCGCCGTCATTCTCGCATCGGGCTTTTCGGAGACCGGCGAGGAGGGCCGCGCCATGGAAGAGACGCTGCGCGAGATCGCCAACCGCAACCGGATCGCCATCTGCGGGCCGAACTGCCTGGGCCTTGCCAATCTCGACAGCGGCTTCATGGGGCTGACGGCGGCGACCTTCCCCGAGGACATGTCAGCCGGCCGCACGGCGCTGATTTCCCAGAGCGGCCAGCTCTTGATGGTGCTTCTGGCGCGGGCCCATGATCAGGGCGTGCGCATGCGCTATCTCGTCTCCACCGGCAATGAGCTCAATGTCGAGGCGGCGGATTATGCGAGTTGGGCGCTCGATGATCCCGAAATTGCCTCGGTCTGCATGAATCTCGAAGGGCTGCGCACGCCCTCGCGCTTTCTCGCCCTGGCGAAGAAGGCGCAGGCCGTCGAAAAGCCACTGATCGTGCTCAAACTCGGCCGCAGCAAGCGCGCGGCGCGCACGGCGCTTGCCCATACCGGCAAGATGGCCGGCGCATTTCGTACCTATGATGCCGTGTTTCGGCAAAACAACGTCGTCTCCGTCGATGACCCGATGGAACTGGCGGAGGCCGCGGCACTCTTCGAAAAATGCCCTGCGCCGCGCGGCGAGCGCATTGCCGTGGTGACCTTTTCCGGCGGCTGGAGCGGGGTCATGGCGGATCAGTGCGAGGCGCTGGACCTGCCGATGGCGGATTTCACCGAAAAGACCGTCGAGTGCCTGCGCCCGCTTCTCGATTTCACCCCGCCGGTCAATCCGCTCGATCTGTCGGGCAATGTCAACAATCACCCCGAACGCTGGGGCCAGAGCCTGAAGATCGCCCTCGATGACGAGAATACGGACATTCTCGTCGTCTTCATCCATCAGGTGCGCGAAAGCTGGCGCGGGCGGCTGATAGGCCCGGTGCTGGAGTTGAGCGAGACGGCGGACAAGCCGATCATCGTCGTCTATGACGGCGGCAAGGTGGTGGAAGCGGGCTATGAACAGCTTGCCCGCGACGGACGCCTGCCGATCTATCGCGGCAGCCAGCAGATGCTGAAGGCGCTGAAACGGTTTATCGATTATCACAAGCGCGCAAAACGCCCGGCAGATGATGGCGCGGGGCCGCAGATTCCTGCAGATGCGGGCGCGCGCGTCGACGCATTGCTTGCCGTCGGCGGGCGGACGATGGCCGAGGATGTCGCCAAGCAGGCGCTTCTTGCCTATGGTCTGCCCATGGTCGGCGAAACCCTGGTGGAGAGCGAGGCCGACGCGCTGCGCGCCGCCGAGGCGATCGGCTACCCGGTCGTGCTCAAGGGGCTGGCCGATGGCATGGAGCACAAGAGCGATGCCGGGCTGGTGCACCTGAAGCTTGGCGATGGTGAGGCCGTGCGCCGTGCCTATGCCGATCTTGCCGAAAAGCTTGCCGGCCACACGCTGAACGGCAGGCCGGCGCCCTGTCTGGTGCAGAAAATGGTCGGCGGCGGTGTCGAGGTCATTCTCGGCATGCAGAATGATCCGGATTTCGGGCCGATGATCCTTGTCGGCGTCGGCGGCGTGATGACCGAGCTTTTGAACGATGTCGCGCTGCGCCGCGCCCCGCTCAGCCGCACGGACGTTGCCGAGATGATCGACGAAACCCGGCTTGGCCGGCTGCTCGCCGGCTATCGCGGTTCACCCGCTGCCGATCGCGCGGCGCTGGAAGATGCGGTCCTGCGGCTCTCCGCCCTGTCTGTCGCCCATGCAGACGCCATTGAAAGCATCGATATCAACCCGGTTCTCGTCCTGCCCGAAGGCGAGGGCTGCGTCGCTGTCGATGCGCTGATTGTCAAACCGGAGGATGAGGCGTGACCGATCTTCTCAACGCACCCGAGGACAGCGCGTTTCGCGCCGAGATCCGCGCTTTCGTCGAGGCTGAACTCGATCCCGCGACAAGAGCGAAAGTCTCGCGCGGTAGCCCGCTTGCGCGCGAGGATTTTCTGCGCTGGCACAGAAGCATGCACCGCAAGGGCTGGGTTGCGCCGGGCTGGCCGGCAGAACATGGCGGCCCCGGATGGACGGCGCGGCAGCGGCTGATCGCCGATGAGGAGATGTTCCGGCTGCACACGCCGCCGTTGCCCGGATTCGGCTTGAAGATGATCGGCCCGATCCTCATCCGTTTCGGCAGCCCCGAACAGCAGCAGCGTTTTTTGCCGCGCATCCTGTCGTGCGAGGACTGGTGGTGCCAGGGGTTCAGCGAACCGGGCGCCGGCTCCGATCTCGCCTCGCTGCGCTCCCGCGCCGTCAGGACCGATGGCGGCTGGCTGGTCTCCGGCTCGAAGACTTGGACGACCTATGCGCAATACGCCAACTGGATCTTCTGCCTCGTGCGCACCGATCCCGAGGTCAAGAAGCAGCAGGGCATTTCGATGATGCTGATCGACATGGCAGCACCCGGCGTCTCCCGACGCCCGATCCGGCTGATGGACGGAACCGAAGAGGTCAACGAAATCTTCCTCGACAACGTCTTCGTGCCCGATGATCTGGTCGTCGGCGAGATCAACAAGGGCTGGACCTATGCCAAGGCGCTGCTGGAGCACGAGCGGCTGGGGATTGGCGGCGTCGGGCGCTCGAAACATCTTCTGGCGCGCGTGCGGGAGATGGCCGAGGCGGCCGGCCTCGGCGACGATCCGGAGATTTCCGCGCGCCTTGCCGCATTCGAGATCGATATCATGGCGATCGAGGCGACGACGCTACGGCTTCTGGCGGCTGCCGAGGCGGGCCGCACGCTGGGCGCGGAAACCTCGCTTCTGAAGGTGAGGGGCACCGAAGTGCAACAGGGGCTGACCGAGCTGATGCTGGATATCGCCGGCCCCGCCGCACTGCCGGGAAGCGCCGGCGACTGTGCCGACGCCCTGTTTGCCAATGTCGCCTATCAGTTCCTGAACTGGCGCAAGCTGTCGATCTATGGCGGCAGCAATGAAATCCAGCGCAGCATCCTGGCCGGCCAGGTCCTGGGACTTTGAGGGGGAACGTCGCATGATACGTTTTGAACTTCCGACAGAAGAAGCGCTGCTGCTGAAGGATACGGCAGAGCGCTTCGTCGCTGATCATTATGCGCTGGAGCAAAGGGCAAAGGCCCTTTCGGCCGCGCCGGGCGATGTGCCGCGGCACTGGGCCGAAATGGCCGAACTCGGCTGGCTCGTGGCCTGCGTGCCGGAGGACGCCGGCGGCCTCGGCCTGACGCCGGCACAGGTCGTGCCGATGATGGAGGTGCTGGGCGCAGGCCTGATCCTGGAGCCGGTCGGCGCCGTCAGCCTCGGCTGCGCCGCCATGCTGGCGCGCGCGCTTTCTCCCGATGACGTGGCCGAGAGGCTTGCGCCTGTTCTTGCCGGCGAGGCGATTGAGGTCGTTGTCGCGGGGCGGGACGGCGCTCCGATCGCGGCCCGCCGGGAGGGCGGCAACCTCGTTCTTTCCGGCGCGTCTCCCGCCGTGATCGGCGCTGCCGCCGCGACGGCGTTCTGGGTCGTGGCGGAACTGGACGGATCGCGAATGCTGGTGCGTATCCCTGCCGAAGATGCGGCGGTGACGCCGTGCCGGCTGGTCGATGGTCAGGCCGCAGCAAAGGTATTGCTCGACGATGTGACGGTGCCGGCGGCCGAGGCGATCTCCGGCTGCGACGCGGCGCTGGACTTCGGCGCCGATCTGGCGCTCGTGGGCGTGCTCGCCGAAACCTCAGGCGTGATCGACGCCCTCCACAAGGCGACGCTGGACTATGTCCAGATACGTGAGCAGTTCGGTCGCCCGATCGGCAAGTTCCAGGTGGTGCAGCACAAGATGGCCGACATGTTCATCGCCTGCGAGGAGGCCCGCTCCATGGTTCTGCTGGCCGCCGAGGCGATGGAAAGCGACGATGCCGCGTTCCGCGCCAGACTGGTCTCTGCCGCGCGGGTGAAGATTTCGGATGCGGCGCGCGCGGTGCTTCGCGATGCCATCCAGCTTCACGGCGGGATGGGCGTTTCGGATGAACTGGCCGTCGGTCACTTGGTCAAGCGCCTTCTTGTCCTCACCCAGACCGGCGGCAACCGCGCCGCCCACCTCAAGCGCTTTGAAAAGGCGGCATAAGCCCCGGCTCAGGCCGTTTTCGGATTTTCCGGCTGTGTTGCGGGGTCAGGCGGTATCGCCTGACACCGATTTTTCTTACAGCGTCATGCCGCCATCGACCACCAGAACGTGGCCTGTGACCATGCTGGCGCCGGCGCAGAGATAGAGCACGGCTTCGGCGATATCCTCCGGCTCGGAGCGGCGTTTTAGCACCGCGAGATCGCGGGCCCATTGCTTGCGCTCCTCCGGCCAGCTGTCGGTCCAGGGCGTGCGGGTCTGGCCGGGCGCGACCGCGTTGACCCGCACTTCCGGCGCAAGGCCGCGCGCCAGGCTCCGCGTCAGGCTGACGAGCCCGGATTTGCTGGCGGCATAGGCGATCGAACTGCCCTGCTGGCCGATGCCGGCGATCGAGGCCATGTTGACGATCGCGCCGCGGCTCTCCTTCAGGGCGGGCGCTGCGGCATGGGCGCAGCGGAACGGGCCGATCAGATTGGTCCCGAGGAGGAGTTGCCAGAAGTCCTCCGTCATCTTGTCCAGATCGGAAGGCGGAATCTTGTCCTGCGTGCCGGATGTGCCGGCATTGTTGACGAGATAGTCGAGCCCGCCCATGGCCTCGATGGCGGTTTCGACCATGGCTTCGGCATTGCCGGGGATCGAGATGTTGCCGGGCGCGGCAATCACGTCCAGGCCCTGCGCCTTCAGCTCGGCCACCTTCTCCAGACCCGCCGGATCGCCTTCCAGATGGTTGATCGCCACCTTTGCGCCCATTTCCGCCAGCATCGTCACCGTCGCCAACCCGATGCCCGAAGCGCCGCCCGTCACCAGCGCGCGTTTTCCTTTGAGATCGGCCTTGATCATTCCTGTCCTCCCGTTGTTCCTGAAAGCATTTTCTTCAGCTGCAGAAGGCCGAGATCGCGCCGGTGCAGCAGATCCTCCACCGGTTCGTCGCCGTAATCGTAAAAGCCGGCGCCGGCGCGAACGCCGGTTCGTCCCGCATCGATCAGGCGAGCGAGGGCGGGGCTGTGTCCGGTGTTCTCCGGCGGCTGATAGGTGCGCGCAGCAAGACCATTGCGGATCATTTCGAGCCCGGTGTAGTCCATCTTGCGCATATGGCCGAGAAGGGCCAGGCGATCGACCAGTCCGTGCCGGATCGAAAAATCGATATCTCCCGCGCTCGCCCACCCCTCGTCGATCATCCGCAGACATTCGAGATTGAGGGCTGCCTGCAGCCGGTTCGCGACATAGCCGGGCACCAGCCGGTCAAACACCAGCGGCGCCTTGCCGAAGCTCTCATAGAGCGCGCGCAATGTCGCGATCACCTCCGGCGCGGTCGAAGGTCCCGGCGCGATATCCACCAGATCGACGATATAGGGCGGCGAATACCAATGCGCGATTGCCGCGTTTTCCTGCCTTGAGGCCGGGATCAGCGGAAAGATATCGAGATAGGAGGTATTGGAGGCAATGATGGCCGATGCGGGGGCGAAGCGGTCGATCTCTTCGAAAACGGCGCGTTTCACCTCGGCCTTTTCCACCACGGCCTCGACGATCAGATCGGCATTCGCGATAGCCTCTTCGATCGTGTGTGCGCGGCACACGCGATTGCGCGCAGCCTCGGCCTCATGCGTCGATATCGTGCCGGCCTCGCAAAGCGTGGCGCTGGCCTTGGCGATCAGGGCCGGCGCGCGCGCCAGCACCTCGGATGCCGCATCATGCAGCATCACCCGGCATCCGCCCAGCGCATGCACCAGCGCCAGCGCATGGCCCATGGTGCCGGCGCCGATCATGGCAACTCTTTCTATCGACATCGGGCCTCCCCTCCCTTTTTATCTTGTCCCTTGTCAGGCCGTGCGGCGCACGATCAGTTCGACGCCGAGGTCGAGGTTCTCCCGCTCCGCGTCGTCATGTCCGATCCGGTCCAGCAGATGCTCCGCCACGGCCTTGCCGATCTTTTCGTGCGGCGGGCGGATTGTCGTCAGCGGCGGATTGGTGCAGGCGGCGATATCGAGATCGCCATAGCCCATGATCGCTATGTCCTCGGGGACGCGCAGCCCCAGCCGCGCCGCTTCGAACATCGCGCCGACGGCGAGCATGTCGCCGGAAAAGGCGATTGCCCGGGTGTCGGGCTGCTGTTGAAGAACCTGCCTGAGCGCGATGCCGCCTGCGGCAATATCGCGACCGGCCGCTGTCACGATGAGGGGCGTTTGTTTGCCGCCTTCGGCGAAACGCTCGGCAAAGCCTTCGGCGCGGGCCGCCGCGCGAGGGTCGCTCGCCAGGATCGCGCCGACAAAGGCGACGCTTTCAAACCCGCGTTCGGCGAAATAGCGTCCGGCCAGTTGCCCGGCCCTGCGATTGCTGAACCCGATCGCGCTGTCGATCGGGCGCTCGTCGCGGTCCCACATTTCCACCACGGGGCAGTTCGCCGCGGTCAGCATGGCCACGGTGCCGCGCGTGTGATCGCGGCCGGTGACCACGAGCGCTGCCGGATTCCAGCTGGCAAAGGCGGTCACGATCCGTTCCTCGCGCTCGATGTCATAGTCATGCTGGCCGATCATCATCTGATAGCCGGCCTCCTCGAGAATGGCCGACATCCGGTCGAGCGTTGCGGCGAAGAACGCGTTGGTGAGGCTTGGAACGATCACGCCGATCAGCGGCGAGCTTGTGCCCGCAAGACTGCCGGCAATCCGGTTCGGGGCATAGCCCAGACGTTCCGCCGCCTCCCGAACGAGGGCGAGGCGTTTTTTCGAGACGGTTTCGGGCGCCTTGAGCGCACGCGACACGGTGGCAAGCGAGACGCCCGCGACCCGCGCAACCTCCTCCATCCTTACCCGCCTGCCGGCGAGTTGCATGTCATCCTTTCGCGGCACGACTCTGTACCCTCGGTTCGATCCTGTTCGTCAATGGCGATCTTAGCGGCGGTCTCGTCAATTGCAAACGAATTCATTTTTATGTCCTTGATCGATATCTCTAGATAATTTGTATTGAAATAAAAGAAATAATATGGAATCACTCATTTTTGAAAGCGCTTTCAAATTGGGAGGAGAAAAGCGATATGTCGGAAAACGGTCAGGCCGCCATGAACGGCGCGCGCTATATCGCGGAATCCTTTGAGGCGCTCGGCGTCTCCCACGTCTTCTTCATGGATGCGATCCTGCGCCCGACGCTGGTCGAGATGGAGGAACTCGGCATCAAGCGCATTCTGGCGCATTCGGAAAAATCCGCCGTCTATATGGCCGACGGCTATGCGCGGGCGAGCAATCGCGTCGGCGTCTGCATGGCGCAGTCGGTGGGGGCTGCGAACCTGGCCGCCGGCCTTCAGGACGCCTATCTGCACCGCGCGCCGGTCGTCGCCCTGACCGGGCGCAAGGAGCCGATGTTGCGCTATCGCAACGCCTATCAGGAGGTGCTGCATGCGCCCCTGTTCCAGTCCGTCACCAAGGCCAGCATGGATGTGGCCGAGGCGCGCGAACTGCCCCATCTTCTGCCGCAGGCCTTCCGCATGGCAACGGACGGCTCGCCGCGCCCGGTCCATCTGGACCTGAATGGGCTGGGCGGCGAAATCATCGAAAAGGGCGCGGTGCCGTCTCCCGTTCTGCCCGATCCGGCGCTTGGGCGCCTGCCCGCCCATCGCCCGGTCGCTTCCAGGGCGATGATCGAGGCGGCCGCGGCGCGGCTTGCGCAGGCGAAACGACCGGTGATGGTCGTCGGCGCCGGCGCGATCCAGGTCGATGCCCATGTCGAAATCCGCGCCTTCGCCGAAGCCTGCAAGATCCCCGTGGCGACCTCGCTTGGCGGGCGCACCATCGTGCCGACCACCCATCCGCTGCATATCGGCACGGTCGGCACCTATTCCGCGCCGCCCGGAAACCGGCTCGTGCATGAAGCCGATCTGGTCATCTATATCGGCTGCCATGCAGGCGATCAGCCCACCAATAACTATACCGTTCCCGCGCAAGGAACGGCGATCATCCAGATCGATCTCGATGGCCAGGAAATCGGCCGCAATTATCCCGGCGTCACCGCGGTCTGGGGATGTCCGCGCCAGGCAGTGGCCGATCTTGCCGCGCATGTGACGCCGCAGACGGCATGGGCCGATTTTGCCGCTCACGCGACGGCGGCGGTTGCCGAATGGTGGCGCGGCATGGAGCCCGCGATGCGTTCGGACGCGGCGCCGCTCAGGGTGGAGCGGCTCTGCCGCGAGATTTCCGAAGCCCTGCCGGAAAATGCGATCCTGGTGGCTGATACCGGCTATTCCGGCATCTGGACCGCGACGATGGTGGACCTGCCGCATCCGGGGCAGAGTTATTTGAGGGCGGCCGGCTCGCTCGGCTGGGCTTTTCCCGCAGCCCTTGGCGCGCAATGCGGTGCGCCGGACAGGCCGGTGGTCTGTTTTTCGGGCGACGGCGCCTTCTATTATCACCTGAGCGAGCTCGAAACCCAGCGGCGCTGGAACATTCCCGTCGTCACCGTGATCAACAACAATTCCGGTTTCGGGCAGGGCACGCCGAAGGTTGCTTCGTTTTACGACGGGCGTTCAGGGTCGCCGGAAGAGATCAACCGCTTCGGCCCGACGGATTTCTGTGCGCTCGCCAGGACCTTCGGGGTTGACGGTTACCGCGTGGAGCGTGCGGAGGATCTCGGGCCGGTGCTCAAGGCCGCCATTGCAGCGCGCAAGCCCGCGCTGATCGATGTCGTGACGTATATTGATCCGCGTGCGCCCGAGGCCTGGTCGCCGCCCTCGGTCTGAGATGATGATGTTGCAGGATGCAGGCGCAGAGACTTTGGCGGGCCGCGTGAAAGCGGAGCCGCTCGCGCTTCTTCGACGTTTGCATTTGGACTTTCTTCTGGTTATGTCTCCACTTTGGCAACATTTTCCCAACATTTCCGGGATGGAACCTGCCTTGGTCAGAAGAAGACAAGCGCCGCCTGCGTCCAGCAGCACAAAAGACTACAGGATCAATTCCGGCCTTGCACGCGGCCTGGCGGTTCTCAAGGCGTTCGGCCCTGACAACAGGCCGATCGGCAACGCCGAGATCGCCGCGCGCGTCGGGCTGTCGAAGGCGACCGTCTCGCGTCTGACGTTTACGCTTACAGAACTCGGCTACCTCAATTACGACGAGGAAGTGGGCCGCTATTCGCTGGGGCCGGCCGTCCTCACGCTCGGTTATGACGTGATGGCGCAGATGGAAATCCGCGACATCGCGCGGCCCTACATGCAGTCGCTTGCCGAATATGCCAATGCCAGCGTCTATCTCGGCACGGCCGACGGCAACGAGATGATCTATATCGAGGCCTGCCGCACCAAGGCCTCGATGGCCATCCGGCTTGGCGTCGGCTCGCGTATTCCGATGATCTGCACCGGCATGGGCCGGGCCTATCTTGCGGCTCTGCCGGAAAAGGAGCGTGAGGCGCAGATCAGCGCAGTCTCCGGAAATTTCGGCGACAACTGGCCTGCCGTGGAAGCCAAGGCGCGGGCGCAGATCGCCTTTGCGCAGGCGCACGGTTTCGCGCTGAGCGATGGCGACTGGATCGTGGAAGCCAATTCGGCGGGCGCCGTCGTGCGCCGGCCTGATGGCTATCCGGTCTATGGCATCAATGTCGGCGGCCTGCGTTCGATCGTCACCAATGAGCGGCTGGAAGGCGACCTTGCGCTGCGGCTCCTCGACGTGGCCCGCGAGATAGAGCACGTCGCTCGCGGAATACTCTGAAACGCCTGGTTGGCGCGCGTGTGGGGCATTTCAAGCTCCGCCCTGACGGCAATGCCGACAGACTTTCGCTCGACACTCTTGTGATGTGCATCTGAAGATGCCGGAGCGCGCAGCGAAGGAGATTGCTGCGTGCGATGCCGCCTGTTTTCGACGACGAAAAAAGAGACCAAAAAAGGAAGAATCCCGGCGTTTTTAGCAATTTAAACTGGCAAGTCCTGTCGACATATCCACACTTTTGAAATAGAATTTCAAAAGTGGCTGTTGTCCCAGGCCACGGGTCGCTGATCGCACGGTGGGAGAGCCGGATTGATCGCGTCCCAGGAGGAGGAAAACGGGGCTGGGAGGAATTTATGAAGAAATTTGCAGCTTTTGCCGTCGGTCTGTCGATGGCCGTCAGCACGTTCGCCGGCGCCGCAAGCGCCGAACCGATCGTCATCAAGATCGGACATGGTTCGGAGGGTGACCTGCACCTGCCGGGCGCCGGTCGCACGGCCTGTGTCGCGGCGATGAAGGATTATCTGAGTACCTCTACCGACGGCCAGATTGAGCTTGACGTCTATCCCGACAGTTCGCTTGGCGGCGCCCGCGCGATGATCGAATCGGCGCAGGCCGGCGTGATCCAGATGGTCGGCACCTACACCTCGATCATGGTTCCGTTCTTGCCGGAAATGGCGATCACGCAAATTCCCTATGTCTTTCCCGACAGCCTGACCGCTTGGCAGGTCATGGAAGGGCCTTTGGGCGATGAACTGGCCGAGGCTTTCCTCGAGAGGACCGGCCTCAGGGTTCTTGCCTGGCCGGAAGGGGCGGGCTTTCGCAACATCTATTCCGAAAAGCCGATCCACAGTGTTGCCGACATGAAGGGCATGAAGATGCGGGTGCCCGAAAACCCGGGGCTTCTGGCCATGTTCCGCGCCTGGGATGCCAATACTGTAACGATCAGCTGGAGCGAGCTCTATACCGCGCTGCAGTCGGGCATGGCGGAAGGTCACGATACCGAGCTTTATTCGATGTATTCGCAGAAGCTCTATGAGGTGAACCCTTACGTCACCATGACCCGCCACAGCTACAACCTGCATCCGATCCTCATCAACGAGGAGTTCTTCCAGTCGCTGTCGCCGGAAAACCAGACCCTTATGCTGAGGGCCGGTGATCTCTGCTCGCGCATGGGCAATGCCCAGTCCTATCTCAGTTCGCTGGTGATCCAGGAAGCGATGGAAGCCGAAGGCGCGGTGTTTTATTACCCGACTGCCGCCGAACTCAAGGAATTCCGCGAACTCGCCCAACAGCCCTATATCGACATGGTGTTGCGCAAGATGGGCGATGACGGGCAGGAATGGGTTGACCGCATCTTTGCAGCGACCAAGGAGGCTGAAAGCCAGCGCTGAGTTTGCTGGCAGGAGCAGGACTGGCGACGCCGCGGCGACAGCGATCAGGGCGACCTGATTGATGGCGGCGTCGCTGTCCCTGCGCGCGCAATTGCGGGAGCGGCCGGTCTGAGGGCAGCTTCCGCAAAGCGCGCGCAGCTCTGGCGGCAGGGAGACCTATTCAATGAAAAAACTTCTTATCGGATACCAGACCGCCGTCGATGGCCTGGAGAAGGCCTGTATGGCCGTCGCCATCGTTCTGACCGGCTTGTTGTTTCTCATCTCTGCCTACGAGATTATCGCCAACCAGCTTGTCGGCAATTCGCCGGTCTGGGTCGAAGAGGTCAGCAACTTGCTCTTTGCCTGGGCGATTTTCATCGGCGCCGGCGTAATCGCGCGGCATGGCGGACATATCGGCGTTGAACTCCTTTACGAGATGGTGGGTCCGTCCCTGCAGGCCGTCCTGAAGGCCGGGTACACGCTGCTGACGCTCGTCGTTGTCTTCGTCATGGTCTATTTCGGCTGGGAGATGGCGCTGTTCGTGGGCAAGTACCAGACCTCGCTCTACCTCGATATCTCGCTCTTCTATTATTACCTTTCGGTTCCGGTCGGCGGTGCGCTGCTGGGGCTTTTCAGTGTCGCTGCCGCGCTTCCCGATCCGCGCGACAAGGCAGACCTCACGCAAACCGCCGGAGTTTGAACCTTGATTGCTATCATTTTTGGCAGCTTCATCCCGATGCTTCTGCTTGGGGTTCCGATTGCGCTCTGCCTCGTGCTGATGACGATTTTCGTCTATGTCGATATCGGTGATCCGCGGCTTTTCCTGCAGATCCCGCAACGCATGTTCACCAGCACGGAGAACATGCTTCTGCTGGCGATCCCGTTCTTCATCATGGCAGGCGAGATCATGAACCGGGCCGGGATCACCGACCGGCTGATGACGCTGTCATCGTCGCTGGTGGGCTGGATTCGCGGCGGCCTTGCCCACACCAATATCGTCTCCAGCATGTTTTTTGCCGGTATCACAGGGTCCGCGGTCTCCGACACCGTTGCCGTCGGCAGCATCATGGTGCCCGCCATGAAGAAGAACGGCTATGGCGAGGATTACAGCGCGGCCGTGACGGCGGCCAGCTCCGTCATCGGTCCGATCATTCCACCGAGCATCCCGATGCTGATCTATGCCTCGGTGATGAACGTGTCGATTGCCGGCCTGTTTCTCGGCGGAATGGTGCCGGGCATCCTGGTGGCGCTGGCGCTGATGGTGACGGCCTATCTCGTTGCCGTGCGCAAGGGATACGGCGAGCGGGCGCCGTTCGTCGGCGTCGTCCGGCTGATCATCGCCTTCATTCAGGGTGCTCCCGCGCTGCTGCTGCCGGTGATCATCATGGGCGGCATTCTCGGCGGTTTCTTCAGCCCGACCCAGGCATCCGCCGTGGCGGTCATGTATGGCCTGGCGATCGGCTTCCTGTTCTACCGCAAGCTCAAACTGTCGGACCTGGTCCCGATCCTCTCCCATACCGTCAAGGCGACGGCGATGATCATGTTCCTGATGGCCTGCGCCAAGACCTTCAGCTGGCTGGTGACCTATTTCAATCTCGTCGAGCATGTCACCATCGCCTTCGTGTCGCTGACGGAGAACAAGCTGGTCTTCCTGCTGCTGGTCAATGTCATCTACCTGGTCATCGGCATGTTCCTCGACATGGGCTTCGCCATCATCGTACTCGGGCCGCTGCTCGCGCCGATCGCCTACAAATACGGCGTCGATCCGATCCATTTCGGCCTGATCACCTGCACCAACCTGACCATAGGATTGGCAACGCCGCCCTTCGGACTTGTGCTGTTTGCGGCCTGCGGAGTGTCAAAGGTTAGTCTGTCGCGAATAAGTCGGGCCATCCTGCCGTTCATCGCCGCGGAACTCGTGGTTCTGCTGCTGATCACCTATCTGCCGGTGCTGACCATGTATTTCCCGCGCCTGTTTGGATATGCATAGAGCATTTCGCAGTCAGATAGAAACTTCTGACGCCCGCGAAAATATGTAAAAACAAATAGATAGAGCGGTTGCGCGTTTCCAAGAAAGGCGGAGCCGTTCTAGCGCGCGTATCGATCCGGCTATCCGACTGGATCTCCCGCAGAAGACAGACACCTTCCTGTCCATTAATGAACCAGGAAGGTGTCGTGCGTATGGTGCGTTCTTGAGGCTTTTTCGGGCGTGACACGGAGCTGCCCGATTGCCGAGCGCGTTTGCCCGTTCTAGGCTATGATGCGCAAACCTATCGCGCAGCCTGGACCAGAGCGCGCAGCGCTTCTGCGCCCAGTTCATGGTCCTGATACTGGGTGAGCCCGGAAACCGTGACGCAGCCGACGAAGCCGCTGTCGGCGGTTCTGATCGCCACGCCGCCGCCGGAGTGGACGAAATCCGCCTCGCTCAACTTGAACTGCTCGGGAATTTTCCGCCCGCGCTCATCGCACTGGAGGGTCACCAGCAGCGAACTTTCGAAGAAGCGCTCAACGACGTTGCGCTTGCGGCGGATCCATTCGGCGTTGTCCGGGCTTGCGCCCGGCATGGCCGCAAAGAACAGCCGCCCGCCGATGCCCGACACTTCGATCGCGATCGGGTGGTTCTCGGCGGAGGCGCGGTCCCTGATGTGGCTGCCGATCGCCCAGGCAACATCGGCGTTGAATGCGGGCAGGGTGAGCGCCTGGCGTTCGGCTTCCAGGCACGCGATCTGTTCCAGGCGTTCGCTCACAGGCGCCTCCCGGTTTTCCTGTCAAAGACGTGAACCTTTTCCGGGGCAATATGAGCGGCAACCGCCTGGTCGACATCATATTCGCAGGCCGCATCAACGACGGCGAGGAAGGGTTCCTTTGCACCAGGGGTGGCGACAGAAACGAGGGTCTGTGCGCCCGTCGGCTCGACCATGGCGACGGAGCCGCGAATGCTGCCGTCGCCCAATGCGAAATCTTCCGGACGGAAGCCGAGGGTTACCTCGCGGCCGGCATGTTCACCGTAGGCCCCCGGTAGAACGACATCGTTGCCGTCAATGCAATGACCGACCACGGCGCCATCTTTTTCGGAGATTTTGGCATCGATGAAATTCATTGCCGGCGAGCCGATGAAGCCTGCGACAAAAAGGTTTGCCGGCTGGCGATAAAGGTCGAGCGGACGACCGACCTGTTCGATGATGCCGCCGTTGAGAACGACAATACGGTCGGCAAGCGTCATCGCCTCGATCTGGTCGTGGGTCACGTAGACCGAGGTCGTGCGCACCTTCTGGTGAAGCGCCTTGATCTCGGCCCGCATCTGGACGCGCAGCTTGGCGTCGAGGTTCGACAGGGGTTCGTCGAACAGGAAGACTTCCGGGTGCCGCACGACCGCGCGGCCCATGGCGACGCGCTGACGCTGACCGCCGGAGAGATTGGCCGGCTTGCGGTCGAGCAGGTTTTCAAGCCCCAGCATGCGCGCGGCCTCGTTGACGCGTTTCTCCTGCTCGGCCTTCGGCGTGCGTGACAGTCTGAGATTGAAGCTCATGTTCTGGCGCACGGTCATATGCGGATAAAGCGCGTAGGACTGGAACACCATGGCAATATTGCGCTCGCGCGGAGAAAGGTCGTTGACCCGTTCGCCACCGATCATGATGTCGCCGGCAGTTACTTCTTCCAGCCCCGCGAGCATGCGCAGGAGGGTGGACTTGCCGCAACCGGACGGACCGACGAGGGCCAGGAATTCGCCGTCCTCGACGTCAAGGCTGACATCGTGGATGACTTCCACCGCGCCAAAGGACTTCTTTATGTTCTTGAGACTGATCGTAGCCATGTTACTCCTCCACGGCGTTTTGGTTCAGAGCGGGTTCTTTTCGCGCCAGGCGAGGTATTCGGCTTCGACCTCTTTCGAGATCGGGTAATATTTCCTGAGGTCGGCGCCCTGGCTCAGCCTCAGGCGCGCGAAATCCTCCCAGTCGGCATGCTTGTTGCCCATTTCGAGGATCTGTTCGGCAAGCGCGATGGGAACGACGACGGCGCCGTCATCATCGGCAACGATGATATCGCCCGGCATGACGGTGGTTCCGCCGCAGGCGACGGGCACGTTGACGGCGTAGGGCATCAGGCCGGTCTGGGTGTGGAAATTGGGCGTGCGACCGCGTGACCAGATGTTGACGCCCAGGCCGGCGATCTTCGGCGTGTCGCGCAGGCAGCCGTCGACCACGAGGCCCGCGCCCTTGCGGCCCTTGAAATAGGTCATCATCATCTCGCCGAAAATGCCGGAATGCATGTCGCCGCGCGCATCCACGACCACCACATCGCCTTCCTGCACGAGGTAGAGCACATGGCGATGGATCTGCTTTTCCGGTTCTTCATATTCCTCGCCGGGCGCCAGGTCCTCGCGCTTGGGCAGAAACTGCAGCGTCAGCGCCGGGCCGGCCATGCACTGGCCATAGGCCATCGGCGTCAGGCCGGTCAGCTGCGGATCGCGAATGCCCAGCCGGCTGAGTTCGCCGCTCACGGCAGCCGTGCCGATCTGTGCCAGGCCATCGACGAGCGCCTTGGGCGGACGGGTAATGTCAACAGGTGGTGTGACGGATGGATCGATGATCATATGGAGGCGACCTTTTCCCAGGTATGGCTCTTGGAAGAGCGGTAAAGCGCGTCGATTGCCGCCATGTTGTTGACGGCGTTTTCGATCGGATATTCGGCGGCGGTCTCGCCAAGGAAGACGCGAGCGGCAAGGTCTGCCTGCAGCGTGTATTGATCGCTGGCCGGGATCACCTCCCGGCGCATCTTGTCCGGTTCATTGGTGCCGTCTGCATCGATAGTGATCGTGACCTCTCCGCCCTGCGGTGCATTGAGCGAGATCGGCACCTCGATCCGGCCCTTGCGACCGAAGATCTGCACCGTCTGGAAACGGGCAAGCTGGGTGCCGCAGGCAAAGGAGAGCTGTTTTCCGCCTCCGAAATCAACGATCCCGCTCATCAGCCGGTCGGTCTTCATGTTCGGGTCGATATCGCTCATGGCGACGACCTGTTCCGGTTCGGCGTTGAAGACGAAACGCGAGAGGAAGAGGGCATAGCAGCCGACATCGTAGAGCGCGCCGCCGCCGACCTCGGGAATGTTGCGGATATTGTTCGGATCGTCGTTGAAGAAGCTCATCGTCGTCTGCATCAGGCAGACCTCACCGATCTCGCCGGAGCGGATGATCTCGGCAACACGGAGCCATTGGGGGTGCTGGCGCACCATGACGGCTTCCAGCACCTGCTTGCCCGTGCGTTCACGTGCGTCAATCAGTCGCTTGGCCTCCTCGGCGCTCATCGCGATCGGTTTTTCACACAGGACGTGCTTGCCGGATTCCATGGCCTTGATAGACCAGTCGACATGCATGTTGACCGGCAGCGGATTGTAGATCGCATCGATTTCCGGATCCGCCAGAAGGGCCTCGTAGCTGCCGTAGCTGACCGGGATCTGCAGCTTCTCTGCGGCCGCTGAAGCCTTTGCCTCATCGCGAGAGGCGATCGCGTGCACAATGCCCAGTTCGGATTTCTTCATGCCGGGAATCACCTTGCGCATACCGATTCCGGCTGTGCTCAAGACGCCCCATTTCAGTCTATCGGACATGGATGTCCTCCCATAAGTTTCATATTTGGACCAAATAGGTTCCGAATATGGATTGAAAAGAGAGGAAATTTCAGTCAAAGTCAAGTGCGAAGAGTCGCGATTACAGCGACGGGCAGGGAAGCAGGAGCGCCCAATGAAGATCACGGACCTCAAATGCGCGGTCATCGGAAACCATCCGGTTGTCCGCATCATGACTGATGAAGGGATTGTGGGGGTCGGCCAGGCCGAATTCTACAAACCCTATATCAAGCCGCAGATCCTGCAGCTTCGCGAGGCGATCCTGGGCGCCGACCCGACCGATGTGGAGCGCGTCATGTTGCGCATTCGCCAGCGCGGCGGCAACAAACCGTTCGGCAGCGCCGTCAGCGTTATTGAAATGGCGCTCTGGGATATCGCCGGCAAGGCCGCGGGCCTGCCGGTGCACAAACTGCTCGGCGGCAAGGTACGTGACAGGTTGCGGGTCTATAATGGCGGCATCCGCTTTCCGCTGAACGGCTATCGGCCGGAAGACTATGCCGATGACATGCGCAGGATGATGGCGCTGCCGGAAGGCTTCACCATGATCAAGCAGCCGATTGCCTTTCATTGCGCAATGAAGGAAGTCATTCCCGGCTTTCATTATGGCGAACATGCGGGTGCAGGCCAGCACGGCATCATGGAGCGCGGCAAGATTTCCGAAAAGGGGCTGCGCCACACGATCGATTGCGTCGAGGCGATGAAGGAGGTTGCCGGCACCTCGGTCGGCCTTGCGCTCGATTGCGGCCCGGGCTGGATGTTTTCCGATGCGCTCAGATTTGCCCGTGGGGTGGAGCATCTCGATCTGCTTTGGCTTGAGGATCTGATCTCGGGCGACTACACGCCCTGGTCGGATACCGATCTCTACCGCGATCTGACGACGGCGACGTCGACGCCGATCCATACCGGCGAGCAGATCTATCTCAGAAACAATTACAAGCCGCTGATCGAGGCACGCGCCGTCGACGTGATCGGGCCGGACCCGGCCGATGTCGGTGGTCTGGCGGAACTCAAGTGGATCGCCGAATATGCCGATCTTCACGGGATCATGATGGCCCCGCATGGCACGGCCAACGGGCTGATCGGCCTTGCCGCCCTCATTCAGGTGAGCGCAACGCTGCCGGCCAATTTCATCGCCTTCGAATATCCGATCGCTGTTCCCGAATGGTGGGCGGATATCGTCACCGGACTGCCGGAGACGATCGTCAAGGACGGCTTTGTCGATGTGCTGACGGCGCCGGGCCTCGGCGTTGACCTGATCCCCGAGGCTGCCGAACGCTATCTGAACGACGACGACGCGGATTTCTTCAAATGATGTCAACCATTCCAGCCAGTCGAGCCGCGGGTGGGCACGGCCGGAAGGTCGGCGGCGATCGCGCCGGCGGTCGAGATGGTGGCAGCCCGGAGCATATCAAGGCGTCCGGCATTGGTCTCGTCGGCAAGGTAGGGCAGGCTGAGTGCCGCGATCGTCTTGCCGTTGCGGTCCGGAACCGGGGCGGCAAAGGCGTTTACGCCAGTGGAGAATTCGCCTTCGTCCCAGGCCCAGCCCTGGCGGCGGATGCGGGTCAGCTCGCTGCGCAGGTTCTTGACCGAGGTGATCGTGCGGGGCGTGTAGCGCGCCAGCGCCTCCGGCAGAATGGCATCGAGCTCCGATTTCGTCAGGCTGGCAAGCAGGACCTTGCTGGCGGCGCCGGTGTGAAGCGGAAAGCGCTGGCCGGGTACGCCGGCAAGGGCATGGCGGCGCGAGCCGGAACTGGCGGCGATCACGACGACGCCGTCATCGCTGAGGATCGAAAGCTTGCACCCCTCGCCGGTGGTTTCGGAGAGTCGCTCCATATGCGGCGTCGCGAGCAGAACGATGTCGATATCGGCCGCGCTCGGCAGAACGCGCGCGGCAAGCGAAATCAGGCGGGTGCCGAGGACGTAGCTGCCATCGGGCAGATGCCGGACGATCCCGTAGGCGTGGAGCGAATTGAGCAGGCGGTAGACGGTCGTGCGCGGCAGATGCAGCACTTCGACCAGTTCGCGCATGGATGCGCCGCTCGGCTTCCTCTCCAGGTAGGCCAGCACATCCATCATGCGGTCGATCGCCGGAATCCGGTTTTTCTCCATGGCCGCGCTGTACCCCTCAGCCGCCTGCCCCTCACTCTTCGTCTTCATAGAACGATCCCAAATATGAACTTTTCATCTGGGTATCGGGATTTTGTGTGCTTGTCTATCGGGTTGGTACACAAACATTAGTCTCAACCGACATTGCATAGGAGTTAAAGCAATGATTTTTACCGGAATCGGCCATGTGGCCATCCGCTGCACGGATATTGATCGGTCCCTTGCATTCTATACGGATGTGTTTGGTTTTCCAGAAATGTTCCGCCTGAACCAGGATGACGGCCGGGTCTGGCTTGTCTATCTGCGGGTGACCGATACGCTCTATCTCGAGCTGTTTCCGGATGGCGAGGGCAACAAGGTGCCGGGGCCAAATGCAACTGGTTACAATCACTTATGCGTTGAGACGGCTGATATCAATGCTGCTGCAAAGCACTTTGAAGAGCTCGGTGTTCCACTCGCAAAACCGGTCGTGACCGGCCGTGACGGCAACCGTCAGTGCTGGATCGATGATCCCGACGGCAACCGCATCGAGATCATGCAGATGATGCCGGACTGCATGCAGTTTGCAGCCATCAAGGCCATGAAGGCCGAGCGTTCATAAAAACCAGCCAGACATGCCGCCGTCAGGACAAATCTCTTGACTCGGCATGCGATAACAATCTAGTTTCATATAAAGAACAGTTAGTTCCAAATATGGACTTTTCGATGGGCGGTCCGAAACCGGGAGAGGCAAAGGTTTCGGAGATCGCGCTCAGGGAGCGGAAAATGCGGGTAGGACTGACACTTTTCGGAGAAAGCCTTTCGCGGGCCGGAGCGCGTTTTGCCGCCCAGCTCGGCATCCGTGATGTTGTCATCCACCTGGTCCGCTACGGCCAGAACGCCGATCCGTCCGACTGGCTGAAAGGTCAGCCGGGGCCGCCTCTTTCGGAAGATTTCGGAGCGCCGCTCTGGGACTACGAAACGCTTTCGGATGTGGTGAAAATGCTGGCCGCTGATGGCATTCGGGTCGCCGCGCTTGAGAACCTCTCTCCGTCATTCTGGTCCGACATCCTGTTGAACGGCCCCGATCGGGTCCGGCAGATGGATGGTCTGAAAAGGCTCGTCCGCGATTGCGGGCGGGCCGGCATCCCGGTCATTGGCTACAATTTCTCGCTGGCCGGCGTGTGGGGATGGCAAAGGCAGCCGATCGCCCGCGGCGGAGCCATGGCGACGACATTCGACATGTCGCGTTTCGATCATGATCGGCCGATCCCTGACGGCGTCGTCTGGAACATGCGCGTGCGGGAAGATCGGGGTCTCGGTCCCGTGACCTGCAGCGAAGAAGAGCTTTGGCAGCGCCTCGAATGGTTCCTGAAGGAGCTCGTCCCAGTGGCGGAGGACGCGGGCGTCGTGCTCGCCGCCCATCCCGACGATCCGCCGGCGGATATGCTTCGGGGCGCTGCACGCCTCGTCAACCGGCCCGAAAAATACGACCGGCTCCTGTCGGTCATCGACAGCCCGTCCAACGCCATGCAGTTCTGCGTCGGCTCGCTGATGGAAATGCCCGGCGATGTCTACGAGACGACACGCCATTACGCGCGTACGGGGCGGATTGCCTATGTGCATTTCCGCAACGTCAAGGGCAAGGTTCCCCGCTACGCGGAGGCCTTCATCGATGACGGCGATACGGACATGTCCGAGATCGCCCGGATCCTGCACGTCGAAGGTTATGACGGCGTGCTGGTACCCGATCACATTCCAGAAATTTCCTGTCCTGCCCCCTGGCATGTCGGGATGGCGCATGCGGTGGGCTACATGAACGCCCTCCTCAAGACGGCGCCGCGGCTTTCCGTGCCGCAAATGTCTTGAACACAGCAACAACTTCTTACTTGGGAGGAAGAATATGCAGCTCAAATCCAAACTCGCCATGACGGCAGCGGTGCCGCTGTTTCTGATGCAGGCTCCGGCCTTTGCCGGGGAAATCACCTGGTGGGCCCCTGAATTCGGTGCCGATCGCGCCGAAGTGCTTGCGCAGAAGTTCGAAGAGCAGAACCCGGACATTTCAGTCAGGGTCGAACGCGTGGTGCCCAACGGCCTGCAGAACCGCGTTCTCGTCGCGTTGCAGTCCGGCAATACGCCTGACCTCATCGATGTCGCCAATGGCTGGACCGTTCCGTTCGCAACCACCGGCGGACTGATGCAGCTCGATGACTTCATCGCGGACAATGAAATCGACCTCGACGATTTCCTCCCGGCGGCCCTGAATACCGCCAAGGTTGATGGCGGTCTTTACGGCATTCCTTTCCGCGCCGAAGCGCATGCGATGATCTACAACAAGGACATGTTCCGTGAAGCCGGCCTTGATCCGGAAGACTTTCCGGAAACCTGGGCGGAACTGCAGGAAGTCGCTGCAGCGCTGACCAATGGCTCTCACTATGGCATGGGCATTGCCGGCGGCGGTGAAGTGTCCAACACGATCTTCCGTTCGCTTCCCTTCCTGTGGATGAATGGCGGCGGCGTACTCTCTGAAGACCTGCAGTCGAGCATTCTCGATACGCCGGAATCCGTTGAAGCCGTCGACTTCTATACGAGCTTCCTGGCCGAGGGCTCCGCGCCGCCGTCCACGCTTGAAAACGACGGCACGGCGCTTCGCCGTCTGTTCATCGCCGAAACCATCGCGATCTATCAGTCCGGCCAGTTCGACCTTGGCTCGATCGCGCAGGAAAACCCGGATATCGATGTCGGCACGGCCCTGATCCCGCATCCGGAAGGCAAGGAAACCTCCGTCATTCTCGGCGGTTGGAACTTCGTTATCCCGGACGCTGCGAAGAACAAGGAAGACGCAGAGACCTTCCTGGCCTATCTGCTTGAGCCGGAAAACATGGGCTACTACACCGACAACAACTTCCCGGCCCGCGAGACGGCCATGCAGATGGAGCAGTTCCAGCTTCCCGAATACGAGAAGTTCCGTGAAATGCTGCAGTATGCGCGTCCGCAGCCGCCGGTGAACAACTGGGTGCAGATCACGCAGATGTATTTCGACTCCATCCAGGAAATCCTCCTTGGTGGCGCCGATGTCCAGGAGGTCCTGACGGACACCACGCAGCAGATCGATGGTCTTCTGAAATAACAACGCTTCGGTTGGGCCGCGCGCTTGCGTGCGGCCCGGTCCCCCCGCCGCTTTCAAGAGGAATGCCATGCGTGTCAGTTCCCGCTTCACCGGACCGCTGTTCGTGTTTCCAGCGCTCTTTGTGCTCGCCCTGCTGGTGTTTTACCCGCTGGTCTACACAGTCGTCCTTTCCGTTACCGATCCCGCGGGCAACTATGTCGGCCTGGAAAACTTCCGGACCATGCTGGATCAGCGCCTGACCGGCATTACGCTGCGCAACACCTTCGTCTACGTGTTTTTCTCGATCGTGTTCCAGATCATCCTGGGAACCGCCGTCGGTCTTCTGCTCAATGCGCCCTTCTGGGGGCGCAGCGCGCTTCGGGCGATGATCGTCGTGCCGTGGGTCATCCCGGGCATCGTCGCCGCCACGACCTGGGCCTGGATGTTTCACACCGAGTTCGGCATCATCAACTACATGGCGCAGGGTGCCGGCGTCATCGATCAGCCGATCGGCTGGCTGACCAACCCGAACACCGTCATGCCGGCGCTCGTCACCGTCAATGTCTGGAAGATGTTCCCCTTCGTCGCCATCATGGTGCTCGCAGGCCTGCAGGCCATTCCGAAGGATGTCTATGAAGCCGCCCGCATCGACGGCGCCAAGCTGCACCACGAGATCATCTTCGTGACGTTGCCCTATCTGAAGCCGGTCCTGAGCTCGCTGTCCCTGCTGCTCGCCATCTGGGGGCTCAACGCCATCACCATCATCTACGCGATGACCGGCGGCGGGCCTGCCAACCGCTCGATCATCCTGCCAATCCAGATCTTCCGGCAGGCCTTCCAGTTCTTCCAGTTCAACCAGGCGGCGGCCCTGTCGGTCATGTTCCTGGGCATCACCGGCGTGCTGATGGTTCTCTACGTCACCGTCTTCGCAGAAAAGGAGTAAGGTCATGGCTTCACGTACCAGGGCCCAATGGCCCCTCTATCCCGCGATCGCAGCCGTTGTTGTCGTCACCATGTTCCCCTTCCTGTGGATGCTGATTTCATCCTTCAAGAAGCTGAGCGAGCTCTACACCGTTCCGCCGACATGGATCCCGGAGGCGCCGAGCTGGGCCAACTACACCAAGGTCCTGTTTGAATCGAACGTGCCGCGCTACTTCCTGAACTCGCTGATCATTTCCGCCGGTTCAACCGCAATCGCGCTGGCGCTCGCCATCCTGGCCTCCTACGGCTTTGCCCGCTTCAAGTTCAAGGGCAAGTCGCTGGCCATCTCGCTGATCATCGTCGGCCAGCTTCTGCCGACGGCGGCGATCATCGTGCCGCTTTATGTCGTGCTCAACTGGCTGAACCTGCTCAACACCTATCTCGGCCTGATCCTTGCCTACCTCATCCTGACCCTGCCGCTCAGCGTCTTCATGCTGATCTCCTATTTCCGCGGCATTCCGGTTGAGCTGGAAGAGGCGGCCATTGTCGACGGCGCTTCGAGGCTTGGCGCGTTGTTGCGCATCACGCTTCCGCTGTCGCTTCCAGGCGTTGTCGCGGTGATCGTCTATGCCTTTGTGACCACATGGAACGAATTCATCTTCGCGCTGTGCTTCGCCATCGACTCCTCGACCAAGACGCTGCCGATCGGATTGTCGGAATTCACCACCGAATTCAACACGGACTGGGGTGCTGTCATGGCCGCCTCCGTCATCATGACGGTCCCGATCGCCATTCTTTTCCTCGCCATGCAGAAGCTCTTTGTCGGCGGTCTGACGGCCGGCGGAACCAAGGGCTGAAGGAGATATCATGCCTGACACAATCCCGATGATGGGCCTTGGAACCTATGGCCGCCTCGAAGAAGAAGGCATCCGCGCCATCCTGTCCGCACTCGAAATCGGCTATCGCCACATCGACACGGCCCAAAGCTACGGCTCGGAGCCGTCGGTCGGCGAGGCCGTGCGCAGAAGCGGCCTTGATCGCGATGAGGTCTTCATCACCACCAAGGTCGCGCAGAAGAAGCTCGACCGGGCCCAGTTCCTGCCTTCGGTCGAGACCAGCCTGAAGGATCTGCAGGTCGACGTCATCGATCTTGTGCTGATCCACTGGCCGTCGATCGATCCCGATGTGCCGTTCGAGAGCTATATGGAAGATCTCGGCCGTATCCAGGATGAAGGCAAGGCACGCCATATCGGCGTTTCCAATTTTCCGATCGCGCGCCTGAAACAGGCCGAGGAAATCCTTGGTCCGGGGCGGATCCACACCGATCAGGTGGAAATCCATCCGTTTCTGCAGAACAACAAGCTCGTCGACTTCGCCCTGTCGAAGGGCATCACGCCGACGGCCTACATGCCGCTGGCCCAGGGGCGCGTGGCCGAAGATCCGGTGCTGCAGGAGATTGCGGAAAAGCATGACGCATCCGCCTCGCAGATTTCGCTTGCCTGGTTGATGCAGCGCGGCATCGCCGTCATTCCGGCGTCCGCCAGCGCCGAGCGTCAGAAGAGCAATTTTGACGCGCAAAAGATCGTTTTGAGCAAGTCCGACATGGAGCGGATCGCCGCGCTCGATCGCGGTTTCCGCATCGTTGTGCCCGAAGTCGGTCCGGACTGGGACTGACGCCTTAGTTCGGTCCTCCAGGCCGACATCAACAGCAAGGGCACGGGCGGCTGACGCCCGGCCCCAACATACTGGAAGAGCAATCATGAAAACCGTTCTCGGCGTCGGGCTGATCGGCTGCGGCAATATATCCTCGGCCTATCTTGCGCGTGCCAAAACCTTCGCGAATATCGCCTTTGTCGGCGTCGCAGACATGAACGCCGCTGCAGCCGAGGAACGCGGCGCGGAATTCGGACTGCCGGCGATGATGCCCGAAGCGCTTCTGGCGCATCCCGATGTCGATATCGTCTTGAACCTCACGCCTCCCGCCGCGCATTTTTCCGTTTCGAAGATGGCGCTTGAGGCTGGGAAGCACGTCTATTGTGAAAAGCCGTTCGTGCTGGATGTCGCGGAAGGCAAGGCGCTCATGCAGCTTGCCGAAGCGCGCGGGCTCAGGATCGGTTCCGCGCCGGACACGATCCTGGGCGCCTCGCACCAGCTTGCCCGGCACATGATTGATGATGGGGCGGTGGGCACCGTGACGTCGGGAACCTGTTTCGTCATGAACCATGGCATGGAGGAGTGGCATCCGTCTCCCGATTTCTTCTTCCGCAAGGGTGGCGGCCCGATTCTCGATCTCGGCCCATACTACGTCGCCAATCTTGTCCAGCTTCTCGGTCCGGTGGCGCGTGTTGTGGCCGAGGCCTCGATGCCGGAGAGATCGCGGACCATCGGCGCAGGTCCGCGCGCCGGCGAAACAGTGCCGGTTGAGGTCGCGACCACGGTTCAGGCCGTTCTCACCTTCGAATCCGGTGCGCTGGTGACGTTGGTGGCGAGCTGGGACGTCTGGCAGCATGATCTCGCGCCGATGGCGCTTTATGGCAGCGAGGGAACCCTTCATGTCCCGGATCCCAATTTCTTTGGCGGGGACGTGATGGTTACCAAACGACGTGAAGCGGCTGCGCTGCCGCAGTGGGATCATCCGCTCGGCCCGCCCAACAGGACGGTCTCGCGCGGCGATGTCGCTGATTACCGCACCGCCGGCCTCGCCGACATGGCCCAGGCCATCGTCGAAGGACGCGAGCACCGCTGCAACGGCGAATTCGCGCTTCACGTCGTGGATGTTCTGACGGCTATTCTGCGCTCAAGTGAAGAAAACAGCAGCGTCGCGGTTTCGACCCGTTGCCGCAGGCCCGAAGCTCTGGATGCAGGACAGGCAACGCGTTTGCTTAAGGCGAGGCAGAAGCGCTAGATCGCGATGTCCTTGCCGCGCGGGTGACGCTTTTGTCTTGGGCTTGAAGCGCGAAGAACGGTTTGACCCTAATGGCCTTGCAGGCGTTTCGGATGATTCCGAACGGCTTGTTGTTAAGCGCGGCCGGAGAAAGCAGGCGGTGGCATGAACGAGGCCGAAAGCCAATCAAGAATGATCTCAGCCCGCCCAAACGGTCATATTCACCTTGTGTATTCGGCCGGCCGGCGGAGTTCCACGCCGATGTCGTTGGGGTTACGAAAATGGGCAAATCGCTCGGCTCGATCGTCTTCTTGCATAACCGGCCGAAGTCCGGTGCTTCAGCCGCCTGCGCGCAGGAGGTCCTCGATCACGGAATCGAAATGATTGTCCATCGCCTTCATGGCGCCTTGTTCGTCGCGATTGCACACAGCGTCTGTAATGGCCTGGTGCAGTTCTATGATCTCTTCTGAATGGTTGCGCAGGCGCTCGGCATAAAGACCGTCGATGATCGTACGCGCGACCGCCGAGCGCAGGGCCTTCAGCATGATGGAATACATCGGGCTCTTGGTGGCATCGGCAAGGGCGATATGAAAGGCGATATCGTGCTCGAGGAAACGCGGAATATCGGCAATATCGGTGCGGATATGATCCATGTGGTGGCGAATCTCGGCAAAATCCTCTTCCGTGCCGTTGCGCGCGGCAAGCGCGACGCTGGAAACTTCCATCAGGCGTCGGAAGCCCAGAATATGGGTGGTCTCGACCTGTTCGGTGGCAAGGGCGAAGCCGAAGATGATCTGCAGCGCCTTGGGGTTGAATTCCGCGACCTTCGGCCGTTTGCCGCTTTCGACCTGCAGCACGCCGAGAATTTCGAGCGACTTGAAGGCCTCGCGCACAACGCCGCGGCTGACGCCGAGCTCACGGATGACCTGCATCTCGCTCGGCACTTCCATGCCGACGCTGAGACGGTCGGAGTTGATCATCTCCAGAATGTACTCGACGGTCTGCTCGGTAAGCGTCTTTTTTTCGATCTTGACCAAGGAATTGTCCCTCTAGCGACAGGCCCGGTTGAAGCGGGTTCGTTGTGAGTTTGCCAACGCTGCAACCGATTTCGTTTTGCGGGCGCCGGTGGGCAATGTCAAAGCCTGCAGCCGTTATCACTGCCGCTATCCTGATATTTATACATGACATATTGCTCGCGGTGCCCAAGCGCTTCCGGCTTGCTCGGGACGCCGGAAGCGATATCGCAGATGAGATCCGCCAGTTCGAGGGCCGCCTCATCAAGTGTCACCTCGCCGGCCAGCACCCGTCCCGCGTTGAAATCCATGTCTTCGCGCATCCGTGCATAGGTGCGCGTATTGCCGGTCACCTTGACAAGCGGAGAGACCGCCGAGCCGATGACGCTGCCGCGCCCTGTGACAAAGAGAACGACCTGGCTGCCACCACTCACAAGATCCATGATGCCTTCGGTATCGTTCGGATTGGTATAACCGAAATTCATGAAGTGATCGTCCGGAACGCTGTCCATGATCCAGAGCCCTGGATAGGGCGGACGCTCGGCCACCTTGATCACGCCTTCGATCGGGCGCGAACCGCTCTTGGCAAAGGCCCCCATGCTCTTTTCCTCGATCGTCGTCAGGCCGCCGGCGAAATTGCCCGGCGAGACCGAGTATTGCCGGACCTTCCGGCAATAGTCTTCCGCCTTTGCATAGGCCGCCTCGAGTTCGCCGCGTGCCTTGGGGGATGCGGCCCGATCGAAGATGACTTGCGAAAGACCGATCATCTCGACGATTTCCTCGCAGATTGCCGAGCCGCCATTGTCCGCCAGCATGTCGAAGAAGCGTCCGACGACAGGGTTGCCCACAAGTCCGCTTGTTCCGTCCGATCCGCCGCACTCACAGCCAATGGTCATGTCCTTCAGGGACATTTCCGTGCGTACGGTCTCCGCAGCGATGCGCTCGCGCAACGCGCCGAGAATGGCCTTGCCCTTTTCAACGGAAGCGCGTGTGCCGCCGACATCCTGGATGTAGAACGAAGCCGCCGGGCGTCCGCTTGCCTCCGCCAGCTCGGCGATCTTGCCAGGCTGGGTATACTCGCAGCCAAGGCCGACGGCCAGAACAGCGGCCGTATTGGGGTGACGGGCAAGCGAAAGAATAAGGTTCACGGCATACTGATTGTCGTAGCAGCCGGGAAAGCCGATGACGTGAACGTCGTCCTCTCCGGCGGCGATCTCGTGAACGACATGGCTCGAGCACATCACGGTGTAGATGACGACGATCGTATTGCGGACGCCTTTGGCGCCGTCCTCGCGCAGATATCCGGACCATGTCCGGTCAAATGGATTACTCATATTTCGTGTCCGTCGTTGCGCCGGTATGCAGGTCGAGCGAGCCGGAGCGGGCATCGAACCGGCTCTCGCAATTGTGCAGATGAACCCATGCGCCGCGTGCGATCGGCTGCGAGGCAACACCGATCGCAACGCCGAACTTGACGACCGGCACGCCTGCGCCAATGTCGCTCAGGGCGACCTTGTGGCCGAGATCGACTGCCTCGAGCAGGGTGAGCGTGGCATCCGCCGCAGCGCCCGTGACGCTGACGACTTCCGCCTCGGCCGCATCCAGCATGGTGGCGACATTGTCGGCTTCGTGAATCCGGAAGCAGCGCGGAGCCATGATTTCTCTCCCTGTCAGAGAACGCCGTATTTCTCGAAGGCGGCGGTCGCGGTCATTCCACCCTCGATCGCCTTGCGGACGGTCTTTTCGGCACGCACCTTTTCGACGGCGCGTTCGATCACCTCGGTTTCATGCTTTTGCGGCACGATCAGGACCCCGTCGAGATCGCCGAAGACGAGGTCGCCCGGTTCGATCCAGACGGAGCCGATCTCGATCGGGCAGCGATAATCGATGACCTTTGTGCGCACGCCGCTGTCCTGGGCGAAACGTCCGCGCGAGAAGACCGGCCAGTCCTGATCGAGAACCATCGGCGTGTCGCGATGATATCCGTTGACGACGGCGCCGACCGCACCGCGCGTGCGTGCCGTTGCCGTCAGCAGCTCGCCCCAGTAGGCGCAGCGCATGTCGCCGCCGCTCGCCAGGTAGATATCGCCCTGCTCAAGCTGGTCGAGCGCGTGGGTCAACTTGCCGAAGGGCTCGGCCTGCGGCCCGTAGACGTCGATCATCAGCACCGGCATGGCGCGGCCGACAAGCTTCATCTCCGTCAGCATAGGCTGGATCGGCTGGGGCAGGAACTGGTGATAAAGGCCCATCGCATCGAGTATGTCGCCCACGACCGGCGTATAGAGCTCGGAACGGACAAGGTTGAAGAGTTCGTCATCTTTCATGGACGTTGCTTTCACGCTAGACATTGACCTGGAAATATTCGACCGCGTTGTCGAAGCAGATATCCTCGACCATGCGACCCAGAAGCGCCTCGTCGGCGGGGATCTCGCCGCTTGCCACGCCGTGGCCGAGGTACTGGCAGAGCACCCGGCGGAAATATTCGTGGCGGGTGTAGGAAAGGAAGCTGCGGCTGTCGGTCAGCATGCCGACGAAACGGCTCAGAAGACCGAAATTGGCAAGCTGGTTCATCTGCCGCAGCATGCCGTCCTTCTGGTCGTTGAACCACCAGCCGGAACCGAACTGGATCTTGCCGCGGATTTCGCCGTCCTGGAAATTGCCGCACATGGCCGCAATCATCTCATTGTCAGCCGGGTTGAGGCAGTAGAGGATCGTGCGCGGCAGTTCGCCGGTTTTCTCCATCGCGTCGAGAAGGCGGCCGAGCGGCATGGCGATCGGCTGGTCATTGATGCTGTCGAAACCGCAGGCCTCGCCGACTTCCGCCACCTTGCGGGTGTTGACGTTGCGATAGGCGCCGATGTGGAACTGCTGCACCCATGAACGGCGGTTGTATTCGCGGCCAAAAAAGATGAGAAGCGCGGTCCGGAAGGCGGAGAACTCATCGGGCGACGGCATCACACCATCGCGGCGGGCCTTCAGGATGGCGTTGAGTTCGGCCTCGCCCGCCTCGCGGTAGGTGACGACATCGAGCGCCTGGTCGGCGATGGTGCAGCCGTGACTGGCAAAATGGTCGAGCCGCTGTGAAAGGGCATCGAACAGCGAGGCCATGTCGGTGATCGAAACCCCGGATGCAGCTTCCAGCTTTTCCAGATAGGAAACGAAACCGGGATGGTCGATCGCCGTGATCCGGTCCGGACGGAAGCAAGGTCTGACCTTCGCCTTGAAACGCGTGTCCTTGGCGGCCTCGACCACATAGGAAAGGTCGTCCACCGGATCATCGACCGAAACGGCGGTATGGACATTCATCCGGTCCATGATGGAACGGGCGGAAAATGAAGGATCGGCAAGCATCTCCTTGCAGGCATCCCAGACATGACCCGCCGCTTTCTCCGACAGCAGGACATCGTCTATGCCGAAGGGGCGTTTCAGCTCCAGATGCGTCCAGTGGTAAAGCGGATTGCCGATCGTCGCGGGAACGGTGCGGGCCCAGGCGTCGAATTTCTCGCGCGGCGCGGCATCGCCGGTGCAGAACCTTTCCGACACGCCATTCGCCCGCATCGCCCGCCATTTGTAGTGATCGCCCCTGAGCCAGATGTCCCAGAGATCCTGGAACTGGTAATTGCCGGCAATCTCGTTCGGCGGCAAGTGGCAGTGATAGTCGTAGATCGGCTTGTCCTTGGCGTAGCCGTGGTAGAGGCGGCGGGAGAATTCCGTGTCGAGCAGGAAATCGTCATGGATGAAACTGGGCATGGCTGGCTCCGGATAAATGCGTTCGGGAGGGTCCCGGTCGGGCCGGCCGGCAGGATGTGCCGGCAGGCGCCAGTTTTTTGGTCAGTTGGTCAGCCCCAGAAGCCTGGGCAGGAACAGTGAAAGTTCCGGTATGTAGATGACCATGGCCAGCACGGTGATGAGGCCGAAATAGAAGGGCAGGATCGGCTTGATGATGTCCTGCACCCTGACGCCGGAGACCGAGCAGCCGACGAAGAGCGAGGTGCCGACCGGCGGCGTGATGACCCCGATGCAGAGATTGAAGATCATCATGATGCCGAAATGGATCGGGTCCATGCCAAGGCTTTTGACGATCGGCAGCAGGATCGGCACGAGGATCAGGACGGCCGGGGTCAGGTCCATGAACAGTCCGATGACCAGCAGGATCAGGTTGATCAGCAGCAGGATGATGATCGGGTTGTCGGAGACCGAAAGCAGCCCGGCGCTGACGGCCTGCGGAATGGCCGCACGGGTCATCACCCAGGCCATGCCCATCGAAAGGCCGACCATCAGCATCACGACGGAGGTGGTGATGATCGATTCCATCATGATCCGGGGCAGGTCCTTCAGCGCGATCGAGCGGTAGAACACGACCGAGAGAAGGAAGGTGTAGACCACGGCGACGGCCGAACCTTCCGTCGCGGTAAAGACACCGGCCAGGATGCCGCCGATGACGATGACGATCAGCATCAGGCTCGGAAGGGCTTCGAGCGTGATCGTGACGCATTGGCGAAAGGTTGGTCGCTCTGATCGCGGATAGTGGCGGCGTGCTGCCAGGATGCCTGCAACGATCATGACCGACAGTCCCATCAGGATTCCGGGCAGATAGCCGGCGACGAAGAGCGCGGCAATCGATACGCCACCCGCCGACAGCGAATAGACGATCAGAGGCGTCGAAGGGGGGATCAGTGCGCCGGTGATGCAGGAGGAGATATTGGCCGAGGTATAGAGTGTCGGATCATAGCCGAGTTTCTTCTGGATCGGGCTCAGCGTGGAGCCGACAGCGGCCGCAGCGGCGGCGGCCGATCCGGATATCGCGCCAAACAGCATGTTGGAGAGGATGTTCACATGCAGGAGCGAGCCCGGAACGCGGCCAAGCAGCATTTCGGAAAAGCGCACAAGCCGCATGGCTATGCCGCCATTGCTCATCAACATGCCGGCCAGCACGAAGAAGGGAATAGCAAGCAGCACGAAACTGTCCATGCCGACGGCCATGCGCTGGGCGGTGATGGTTAGGGCATTTCCGTAGGGGAAGATGGCGAGCATCGCCGAAATTGTGCCGAGGCCGATACAGAACGGTACCGGAACGCCAACAATCACGAGGGCGAAGAACACGCCGAAGAGCAGAAGGGAAATCTCGAGTTCCATGATATCAGTCCAGGACCGAGGAGACGGCGGGATCGGCGAGCGGATCGACCGGTTCCGGTGGCTTCGGGTTGAGAAGGTGGTAGAGGCTGTAGAACGCCATCAGGAGCCCGCTGACCGGAATGACGATGTAAACGATCCAGTAGGGGATATTGAGCGCGATGGTGAGCTGGCCGGAACGGAAGACCTTGGCCAGCAGGTACCATCCGCCGCCGGTGATGACGACCAGCGAGAAGACGAGAATGCAAAGGTTGATGAAGACATCGAGGATCGCCCGTTTCTTCGGCCCGAGAAGGATCGGGACGATATCGATGGCGATGTGCCGTTGCGCGCCAACCGCGTAGGCGCTACCGAGAAGGCAGGTCCAGATCATCAGGAAACGGGCAATCTCGTCCGTCCACGTGCTTGGCACATGCACGACATAGCGGCTCAGCACCTGCCAGGAAACGCAGATGACCATGATGCCCAGGAAGAGAACGCACACGAAGGACAGCGTCTTGTCGAGCCCCTTCTTGATTTGTTCCAGCATTGTTGTCTCCATCGGGAGCGAGAGAAAGATCAGGGATGCAGCGCCGAAAGGTTCTTGCGTGAACCAAAGGTTCCGGCGCCCTTCACAAAGGCGCCGGACTTCTCATCAGGCGATCAGTTGGCGGCGTCCTGGATCCGTTGCATCAGGTCCTCATATTGCGGATGGGAGGCCTTGAAGTCATCGACGATCGGCTTGACCGCCGCCTGGAAGGGAGCCTTGTCGACCGGGGTGAAGGTGACGCCGGCCTCGATCGCGGTCTGCCGGTTTTCGGTTTCCATCTGTTCCCAGAGTTCGCGCTGATAGCCCTGGGCGTCCTTGGCTGCCTGCAACAGCCAGCCGCGCTGTTCTTCCGTCAGGGCATCGAGCGTCTGCGTGGAGACGACGAGATAGTCCGGGAAGGAGCTGTGCTCGTCTTCGAGGAAGTATTTGGCAACCTCGAAATGACGGGTCGAGACGAAGGAGGGAATGTTGTTTTCAGCGCCGTCGACAACGCCCTGCTGGATCGCCGTATAGGATTCGGCAAAGGCGATCGGCGTCGGAAGGGCGCCGACGGCCTCGGTGATCGCGACCAGCATGGGCGACGGCGGAACGCGCAGTTTCTTGCCTTGAAGGTCTTCATAGGCGGTGATCGGGTCGCGGGCATAGAAGCTGCGCGAACCGGCGGCATAGGCGCCGATGGCCACATAGCCCTTGTCCCTCGTGGACTCCATGATTTCCTTGCCGATCGGGCCCCAGACGACGGCGTTGTAGTGATCCTTGTCCTTGAAGATATAGGGAAGCGTCAGGACCGAGTAGATATCGGCAAAGGATTCCAGGCCGCCGGCGGAGATGTAGGTCATGTCGACGCCGCGGTCGGGCAGGATTTCCATCAGTTCGCGGGTCGAGCCCATCTGGCCGGAGGGATAGATGTTGATCTTCATCTTGCCGCCGGAGAGTTCGGCGACTTCCTTGGCGACGAATTCGGAGACTTTCTGGCCCGAATGTTCAAGGTCGACATCATGGGCAAGCTGCAGCGTGACCGTGTCTGCGGCCATGGCCACGCCGCCCGATATGAAGGCGACCGAGCAGGCCAGTGAGAGTTTTGAAATGAAACGCATGATTCCTCCCGTTTCGTTCTGTGTGGTGTTGGTGTCCCGGCGAACTCATGTCGCTTTGGCAGGCGAGAGATACGCCGGCATCGGGGTATGCCCGGGTCTCTAGAACCCGATCAGCGCGCCGCCATCGACCACCAGAACATGACCGGTGACGAAGGAAGCGGCGGGTGAGGCGAGGTAGCAGGCGGCCCAGCCGATATCTTCCGGCTTGCCGAAAGTCTTCATCGGCGTGCGACCGAGGATCTTGTTCTTGCGTGCGTCGTCGCCTTCGATCGCCTTTCGCAGCATCGGCGTGTCGATCCAGCCGGGGGCAACGCCGTTGACCCTGATGCCGGACGGCGAAAGTTCGGAGGCAAGACCGCGAATGAGGCCGAGATAAGCCGATTTTGCCGCCTGGTAACCGGAAACCAAAGGCGTGCCGATGAACGATGCCATGGACGCCGTAAACAGTACCGATCCGCCGCCCGCCTGCTTCATGAACGGCACCAGCGCCTTGGTGAGCGCGAAGGCGCCGACGACATGGACATCGAGCACGGCCTCGAATTCGGCGACCGTCATCTCCTCGATCGGCTTCTTCTTGTGATTGCCGGCATTGTTGACGAGAATGTCGACCTTGCCGGTCTTTTCCAGAACAGCGCCGACAAAGGCGTCCGCCATCTCGGTCTTCGACACATCGTAGACCATGGGGATAGCGGCAGCGCCGAGCTCCTCTGCTGCCCTTTTGGCGGTTTCCTCATTCAGATCCGCGATGACGACCGTGGCGCCGGCGGCAACCATGCAGCTTGCCATCGCGAAACCGAGGCCGCTGCCGCCGCCGGTGATCAGGGCTGTCTTGCCCGCAAGTGAAAACGCATTTTCGGCATTCATGTGTGAACTCGCTCAATTGGCTTGGCGCGAAGCGGCCGCCTGCTTCGCATTGTGACGAGAGCTTCCGGAGACGGTTGGTTTCGCGTTCCGTCGGTCTCGGACGCCAAAATATGCCCATCGACAAACATGTCAACCTGTCTGATAGGTTTATGGGAAAGAATATTTTGATTTTCGCCTGACGATCATCATGGACATTGTTTTTGTTCATGAAATTTCTTTTCGGCGGGATGCTGTACGTCAGGCGAGGTGCTGATCGCCATCGATTGCACGTCATCCGCCATCATGACCGAAGCGCTTTCGCCATGATTTTCCAGAACCGGCCAGAGGCTATTCTGGGGGGATCGGAAGGAGGTCGCTTTGCCGCAGATCATGAAAAATGATCGAAACTGTCTTGCCAGCGCTGAAAATTGCGATAGAGATAACCTATCCTACAGGATGATAGGTTTATGAAAGGTGCATCATGAAAATCCAGAGCGTCGAGACGTGGCAATGCCGCCGCGACCTCAGCCTGTTTCCCGAAAGCCGGGCGGGCAACAATATGCCGTGGGACGTCGTCGTGCTGAAGGTGACGGCCGATACGGGGGCTGCGGGCTATGCTTCCGCGCTTGCCGCGCGCTCAGGGGCCATCACCGAGGCCTATCTGCACGAAACGATAGCGCCGGTGATGCTCGGGCGCGATCCCTATCAGCGTGAGGCGATCTGGCACGATCTTTGGAATGTCGACCGGCATTTGACTTTCTTTCCGGTCTACCTGCCGGGACCGGTCGACGTCGCCCTGTGGGACCTTGCTGCCCGGGAGGCCGGTCAGCCGCTTTACCGCTATCTCGGCGCCTATCGCGACCGCCTGCCTGCCTATGCCAGCGGTCTCTTTCACGACACGGTCGATGAATATGTCGAGGAGGCGAAACACTACAAGGCACTCGGCCTTCCGGGCTACAAGGCACACCCGCCATGCCCGTGGCGAAAGGATATCGAGGTCCACCGCGCGGTTCGCGAGGCCGTTGGACCTGACTATCTTCTGTTTACCGACCCGGTCGGCGAATACACGCTGGAAGAGGCGATCAGGGTCGGCCGGGACCTCGAAAAACTTGACTACGTGTGGTTTGAGGAACCCTTCCGCGATTTCGAGCTTCAGAAGTACCAGGCGCTGTGCCAGGCGCTCGATATCCCCATTGCCGCCACCGAAACGACAAGAGGGGCACATTGGGGGGTCGCCCAGGTGATTGCCCAGCGTGCGGCAGACATCGTGCGCGCCGATGTTTCATGGAAAGCCGGTATCACCGGGACGATGAAGATTGCGCATATGGCTGAAGCCTTCGGTCTGAAGTGCGAGATCCACACCACCACCATGGCCTATATGGACATCGCCAATCTCCATGCCTCCTGCGCGATCAAGAACTGCGACTATTTCGAGTTGTTCGTACCGCAGGAGCCGTTCGTATTCCCGATGAAGGGTGGCTTGCCGATCGATGCCGAAGGCAATGCGGTCGTGCCGGATAGCCCCGGCCTCGGTGTTGATCTAGATTGGGACGAGATCGACCGGCTTTGCGTCAATCATCGTGTGAGTTCGATCTGAACAAACCCCCAGCGGCCGCAGCCGGGCATGCGTCCGGAACAGGAATCGGCAGCCGCGATATCGATGCCGCTCAAGGGTCTTGCAGGGAGCGTTTTCGCCCGCAACTTGAGCGGCTTCACGAAGGCAGGTCAGGCGCGATCCGGCGCCTGTGGTCGCCCGGCCGGGATTGCCGTTACCGCTTGTCTCCGTAAGGCGTCCGGAATGCTCCCGAGCTGCCTGGCTTCACCCGTTCTGGAGCCGGAACTCGGCCGGCTGTTCCTTTGCGCGGCTCGTGCGGATCTGGGAGACCAGAACGGCGATGAACGCCAATGCTCCGAGCGCCAGCATCGGATATTCGATCGGCAGGCCGTCGACGTGCCGGAAACCGGAATAACCGAGCATGAGGGCGGCCGCGGCCGTGGCCAGAAGTCGCTCGCGCGCGGACAGCACCGTCAGGCCGCAGCCATAGATGGCTGCCGTCAGCGCTGTCATGCCTAGAGGCACCGCGATGATGGTGCCGAGCCCCCAGACCCAATTGACCGGGTTGAAAGTCAACAGTGGGTTGAAGATGATCAGAAAGGGAATGATGAAGCCGGAGATGGCGAGCTTGGCGGCCGAGAGCGCTGTCTTGAAATAGGGCGCTCCGGCAATCCCCGCCCCGGCCAGTGCTGCAAGCGCCACGGGTGGCGTCAGGGATGAGATTACCGCGAAATAGAACGAGAAGAAATGCGCGGCCATCGGGTCTATGCCCATCTTGATGACCGACGGGATCACCACGATCGCAACCAGCGTATAGGCAGCGCTCGTCGGCACGCCGCATCCCAGAATGATCGAGACCACCATGGTCAGGGCGAGTCCGATCAAAAGATTGCCTGCGCTCAGGATCTCGACGAGACCTGCGATCTTGTTGCCGAGACCGGTTGTGATCAGGGTCTGGGCGATCATGCCCACGATCGCGAGCGAAATGCCGATCTGGGCCCCGATCAGCGCGCCGCCGGCAATGCTCTTGACGAGCTCCAGTGGGCGCGGCCGCGTCTGTGGATCGATATAGGACAGGCCGATGGCTAGCAGGATCGCCCAGAAAGCCGATTTTGCTGGACTGTACTGCATGATCAGCAGTGTGATCAGAACCGCAAGCGGCAGGCCGAACAGCGGCAGCCGGCGCATGAGCTTTCGGTAGTCGACGCGCTCGAGCGGCGCCTTGATGTCGAAGCGGACGGCGAGGAACTGCACGCCGAGCATCACGCCCCAGAAGTAAAGAACGGCGGGCAGGATGCCGGCGAGCATCACTGCATCGTAGGAAACGCCCAGGAACGACGCCATTAGAAAGGCCGCGGCCCCCATGACTGGCGGCATGAGTTGGCCGCCCGTGGAGGCGGCAGCCTCGATGGCGCCGGCATGCTGCGGCTTGTAGCCGACCTGTTTCATGTAGGGAATGGTAAAGGCGCCGGTGACGGCGACATTGGCAACGGCGGCGCCCGAGATCATGCCGATAAAGCCGCTCGAGACCACAGCCGTCTGGCCCGGCCCGCCGCGAAAGGCCTTGCCGGCGATCTTTCCCGCCTCCAGGAAGAAATCATTCACCTTGATGATGCCGAGTAGCGAGCCGAAGACAACGAACAGGAAGACCTGATTTGCGGATATGCCCAGAAACTGGCCGAAAATGCCCGATAGCCCAATGCTGAGATAGGAGACGACATAGTCGAAATTGAACGGACGGTGGTAAAGGTGGCCGGGCAGCGCGTCCCCCCACAGAAAATAGGCCACGAAAATCGCCGCGACGATCGGTAGCGTCCAGCCCCATGCGGCCCGGGTCGCAATCACCACAAGGCCGATCAGCACAACGCCGACAACGACATCCGTCGGGTCGGGAAATCCGAATACCTCCTCCAGGTGAACCATGTTGACGAGCACGTAGCCGGACGCGGCAACGCCGAGCGCGGCAAGGGCGAGATTGAGGACCATGCCGATCCGCGTCTTCGACTGGCGCGCCTGATAGAGAAACAGAAGCAGGAAGATGAAGGCGAGATGCACGGCCTGATGCTCGTAGGATCCCAGAAACAGGTACTGGGTTGTCAGCATCTGGTAGCCGAACATCGCCAGTCCGGAAAGGACGAGGGCGCCGTCCAACAATCTCAACCGCATGACGTCGGGCTCCGATAGAGCATTTCGCAGTCAGGCCGGGCTGCCTGGCATTCGCGAGAATGCATCAAACAAACAGTGAGAGCGCTCTTGCGTTTCCAGAAACGCCAAAGGCTCCGGGGGCGGGTGTTCATCCTTGCCTCAGCGTGGGAAAAGGCGACGCGTTCCGGATGATCGGCCGCCCTTTCCCATGACGCAGCCGATCAGTTGATCAGGCCGGCCTCGCGATAGGCACGAAGGGCGCCGGGGTGGATATCCTCCACGTCCCAGCCATAGATCATGCCTTCGGGCGACATCAGCTTGCCGGTGGCCTGGTATTCGCCGAACTGGTCGATATTCTCCAGAATGAGCTTGGTCACCTGATAGGCTTCCTCGTCGGGAAATTCCGGCGCGACCATCCAGGCAACGCTGTCGGCAAAACCCTCCATCGGTTCGGTGATCGACGGATCGGCGCCGGCCGGGATTGTCGCATTGGCCATGCTGATTCCGGCTTCGCGCGCCTTGGCCACCTGCTCGGCGCCCCATTGCAGGTGATGCGGCTTGCGCCCGGAAGCGAGGAACTCGATGGTCTGCGGGCTCATCATCACGCGGTCGCTTACCGGATCGATATAACCGCCGACAACGGCGGCATCCGCCGTGCCGTCGAGAAGGGCGTTCACCGCCTCCTGCGTTCCGACATACTCGATGTCGATATCGTCATCGGTAAAGCCGTAGCCATCCTTCAAGATTGCCACCGGTTGGATAGCCCAGTTGATCTGCGCTCGGCGGCCCACGGCGATCTTCTTGCCTTTCAGGTCCTCAATGGTCTTGATATCGGGATCGAGCGTGGCAAGCCAGCTCGAGTTGAGATTGTAGTTGGCGATCAGCTTCAAGGGCTCGTAAGCCTTGTCGAAAGGCGCGTCGCCGGCCTCCGCAAGACCCAGCACGCCGCCGCCGGAGCCCACGATCGTGTTGGCCTTCAGGTCAGGTTCAGCGTCGAGCTTCTTGATGTTGAAGACAAAGCCGGGGCTTTCGGTGTGGGTAATCCGAACGCCGTTGCCGTTCTTCTTCGAAATCTCCTCAAGCGCCGATCCCATGACATAGGATCCCGTCCCGAAGGGGGCGCTGATCAGGCTGATGTCGGTCTGGTCCTGCGCCGATGCAGCGCCAGCGCCGAAAGAGAGTAGCCCGCAGGCGAAAACCGCCGCAGTGATCCCGCGGACTTTGGCATTGGCTGACTTTTGCATAACTGTTCTCCTCCCAGAGTTTCATTCCCCCGCCCGGATGGCGATTGCCGAAGGCGTCCGGACCGTCGCCCAGTCTTTTATGCCGGCCTGAATTTCGGGATGCCCGCCTCCTTGCTGATCTCCTCGAAATAGACCCGTACCCGCATTCCGACATGCACGTCCTCCGCGACAGTATCGGTGAGTTGCGCGTACATTCTGGCGCCGTCATCAATGTCGATGAGGCACATCACCACAGGCAGCTCCTCCTGCCAGCCGAGATAGTTCATGGCGACGGAATGCGAGATCGTGTAGGAGTAGACAGTGCCCTCGGATGGCATTTCAGTCCACTCCAGCGCGCGTTCTCCACACTCGATGCACCATGGTTTTGGCTGGAAATTGACCGTGCCGCAGCGCGGACATTTCTGCATGACGAGCCGCCCCTCGCGCGCCGCCGTCCAGAACGGGCGCGTCAGGTCGGAAATCTCGGGCAGTGGCTTTTTCGGCAAAGCGTTCATGGTTCAGGCCTCCGATCCGAGAATGACTGAGATGCAACTGCGGCCGGGTCGGCCATAGGGAATGCCGCCGAAACCGCAGACCGCACCGACCGTTGCATCCCTGACCTGGCGTCCGTCGGCTTCTCCGCGAAGCTGGGCCACACCTTCCACCAGCGGCATGAAGCCGCCATTGGCGCCGCCCGGCTGGCCGCCCGAGAGCTGGCCGCCGTCTGTGGAGAGCGGAAAGTCGCCATCATAATGAAGATCGTGCTCCTCGATGAATCGGCCGCCTTCACCCTTCTTGCAGAAGCCCCAATCCTCGATCGTCATCATCGAGATGAAGGGATAATCGTCATAGGGCTGCAGAAAATCGATGTCGTCATGCGTCACCCCGGCCATTTCCATTGCGCGTGGCGCCGATTGCGTAAAACCGGTCACCGTCACATCGGGAAACACTTTCGAACCGGCGTAGAAATTATTGGTCTCTCCGAAACCCAGAACATGGACGGGCCTGTCGGTGATCGATCTTGCCGTTTCGGCCGAGGTCACGATGAAGGCCAGGCCGCCATTGACGATCGGCACGCAGTCGAAGAGCCTGATCGGATCGGAAAGCATGCGCGAGCCGAGATAGTCGTCGAGCGTATAAGGCTTGCGGTAGATGGCGCCCGGATGAAGCGAGGCATGATAGCGGTTCGACACCGCGACCTTGCCGAGCTGCTCGGGGGTCACCTCATGTTCATGCATGTAACGGCGCAGCACAAGGGCGAACTGGGCCGTGGCCCCCATCACCCCGAACGGCCCCTGAAAATCCCAGAAGACGCCGCGCGTGCGCTCCGGCGAAAGCGGAAGTCCGGGTGCGATCGAGGGCATGGAAAGCGGCGTGTCGGCGCCGACGATCAACGCCCGGTCGATGACGCCGGCATCGATCAGTGCCGCGGCGCGGATCAGCATCGACGTGGCCGAACAGCCGCCCTGGTCGCCGCGGATCAGGGCGTTGGGACTGATCCCAAGGTTCTCCGCCGTTGCCGCCGACCAGTTCACGGTGTGAGCGACTTCGGCGTGGGAAACGCCGAGGCCCTGGCCATCGAAATCGGATTTCGACATGCCGGCACTTTCAAGCGCCAGTTCCGCCGCCCAGGCGATATATTCATCAACCGTGTAAACCTGCTCGCCGGGTTTCACCCGGCTGTATGGCGTTCTGCCATAGCCGACGATAGCCACTTTTCCGCGCATTTTGTCTCCTCCCAGGTCTGCCCGTTTTGTCGGCAGCCCGCATTTCAGGCGTCAGGGTGCGCAGGCGACCTGTATTTGTCTAGTTTCTATAGATGATAGACAATATTGACTTTGTGAATATTTTGGCAAAGCCACTGAGAGGCGTGATGAATCTTCGATCGATGGATCTCAACCTGCTGCTCATCTTCGACGCGATCTATTCCGAGCGCAGCATCTCGCGGGCGGCATTGCGGCTGAACCTGTCCCAGCCTGCTGTTTCCAATGCGCTGGCGCGATTGAGGCATGCGTTGGAAGATCCGCTGTTCAAGCGGGAGGGCAGCGGCATGGTGCCGACAGCCCGCGCCAAATCGCTGCGCGATCCCATAAGCCAGGCACTGGAGCTGCTGGAACGCGGGTTTCGCAGCGACGAGACCTTCGATCACTCTCAGTCCAGCCGGGAATTCGTGATCGCGGTCGAGGATTATGGCGAGACCGTCCTGATCCCGCGTTTCATCGACTGGCTTGCCGAGGCCGCGCCCGGCATTCACATCCAGATCCGCCCGGAATTGAGTTCGTCGCTGACCCGTGAACTGAGGGAGGGGACGGTCGATCTCGCGCTCGACTATTTCGCCCTGCGCGGAGACGGCTTTGAAAGCCGGTGCGTGCTGACGGAAGACCTCGTCACGCTATCGCGGATCGATCATCCGGCGATCGGCGAGCAGCTTTCCCTGGAGACCTATCTTGCGCTCCAGCATGCGGTCATCACGCCGCGGCGCAAATCCCGTCCGATGATCGATCTGGCGCTCGACAAGCGCGGACTGAAGCGGAAGATTGCCCTGACGGTCCCGCATTTTCTTTCGATGCCGACCGTGGTGCAGCGTTCCAACCTTCTGGCAACGCTTCCGCGTCGCATGGCCTATATCTATGCCGATCATTTTCGCCTGAAGACCTATACGCCGCCGGTCCGAACGCCGAAATTTCCTGTCTTCCTGATCTGGCACGATACGTTCAACACGGACCCGGCGCATCGGTGGCTGCGCAATCACCTGATCGCGCTGTGTGAATCGCTCTAAGGCGTTTGGCGCCAGTATTATTCAAGTTATGAATAATCATTCTGCCCAAAATAAATTGGACTGTTTTTACCTCGACCTGATAGCTGCTTTGAGCGCCGGTGAAATTCCCGTTGATGATCTGTCGGGAATCGGAGCGTCGAGATGACAGATTATCGGGTGGTTTCATGAACGTGCCGGTGATCCGGGCTAGTTTCCAAAGGCAGGCGTATGGCAGAGTATGAGACAATCAGATTCCGGCAGGACGGCCCCAAGGCATATCTGACCTTCAACCGGCCCGATGTGCTCAACGCGCTCAACAATCATCTGATCGCGGAGGCGCTCGATGCAGTCTCTCGGCTTTCTGCGGACACCCGGGTTCTCGTTCTGCGCGGCGCTGGCGGAAAAGCCTTTGCCGCAGGCGCCGATCTCCGCGAAATGGAGAAGCGCACGCAGTGGAGCGAAATCGATTTCGGTGCCCGCCGCCTGCTTGCCCGCAAACTTGAAACCGCTCCTTTTCCGACGGTTGCCGCGATTGACGGGTTTGCGCTCGGCGGCGGTCTGGAACTGGCGCTTGCCTGCCATTTGCGCATCGCTTCTGCCAATGCAGTCGTGGGGCTCCCGGAGACGAGGATCGGAATCCTGCCCGCCAATGGCGGCACGGCCCGGCTGACCCGCCTTGTCGGACGCGGTCGCGCCATGCGGATGATCCTGCTGGGCGAACGGATCGATGCTTCTGAAGCCGAGCGTTTCGGTATCCTCGACTGGGTCGTGGATGGGGATGTTTTCGACGGCGCGGTTGAGGCACTGGCCGAGCGCCTTTCAAAACTGGCGCCCGTTTCGGCGCGCGCGGTCATTGATACCGTCTCCCGCAGCGCCGACATGACCATTGATCACGCCATCGATTACGAGCACCGCTGGTTTCAGATCTGCCTTGCCTCTGCTGGCAAGAAGGAGGGCGTGGCGGCGTTTCTCGAAAAACGGGAACCGCAATTCGGCCCGCAGCCGGAAAGCGACGGGTTTTGAGGCGGGACTGGAGGACGCGCCAGCAGCGCGAGAAGTAGGAGGGGGAAACAGATGACGTATCACCAACCGCCGGCGGATGTGCTGGATCGCGCGCGCATGAAGGGTGCCCGGTTTGACTGGGAGGATCCGTTCCGGATTGAGGACCTGCTGACCTCCGAGGAGATCATGATCCGCGACGCGGCCCGCGACTATGCGCAGGAACGCCTGATGCCCCGGATTTTGGAGGCAAACCGTCACGAACGCTTCGACATCGAGATCATGGCCGAAATGGCCGAACTCGGCTTTCTTGGCGCGACCATCGATGGTTTTGGCTGCGCCGGCATCAGCTATGTCGCCTACGGGCTGATTGCGCGCGAATTCGAGCGCGTCGACACAAGTTATCGCTCGGCGCTCGGCGTGCAGAGCACGCTCAGCATGCTCCCGATCTATCTCTACGGATCAGAACACCAGCGCGAAGCCTTCCTGCCGGCGATGGCGCGTGCGGAAAAGCTTGGATGTTTCGGCCTGACCGAGCCCGATCACGGCTCCGATCCCTCGGGCATGCAGTCCCGCGCGCGCAAGGTGGATGGCGGTTTCCGGCTGACGGGGTCGAAGACCTGGATCACCCATGCGCCGATCGCCGATGTCATGGTGGTCTGGGCCAAGGACGATGAGGGCGCGTTGCTCGGATTCATTCTCGAGCGCGGCATGGAGGGGCTGGCAACGAGCAAGATAGAGGGCAAGTTCTCGGTTCGCGCCTCTCCGACCGGCCAGATCCACATGGATGATGTTTTCGTGCCCGAGGAAAACCGGCTTCCCGGGGCCCGTGGTTTCGGCGCGCCGTTTAGCTGTCTCAACAATGCCCGCTTCGGCATTTGCTGGGGGGCTGTCGGGGCTGCCGAATTCTGCTGGCATGCAGCGCGCGACTATGCGCTCGAGCGCCGGCAGTTCGGCAGACCGCTCGCCGCCAATCAGCTCATCCAGAAGAAGCTGGCCGACATGCAGACCGAAATCACGCTCGCCCTGGTCTCCTGCCTGCATCTCAGCCGGATGCGCGACGAGGGCAAGGCCAGCCCGGAAATGGTCTCGCTGCTGAAGCGAAACAATGCCGGCAAGGCCCTGGAGATCGCACGCCAGGCCCGCGACATGCACGGCGGCAACGGTATTTCCGACGAGTATCATGTTATCCGGCACCTTATGAACCTGGAAACGGTAAACACACTCGAAGGCACCCACGACATTCACGCGCTCGTTCTCGGGCGCGCGCAGACCGACATTCCGGCATTTTAGGGTCAGTACCATGACGTTCATGAACCCCGACCGCGCGGCGGTCATCCGACAGCTCGTCAACCCGCGGTCAGTCGCCGTCATCGGCGCTTCGGCCGATTTCTCCAAGGTCAACGGACGCCCGCTCAAACACCTGATCGACAAGGGCTATGGCGGCGAGATCCTTCCGGTAAACCCGAAATACCGTGAGATTGCGGGGCTTGCCTGCTATCCCGATATTGCCTCGCTTCCGCGTGCCGCCGATCTGGCGATCATCGCGTTGCCGGCGGCGCTCGTCTGCGATTGCATTCGGCAACTGGGGAGGAAAGGCATCCGCGCAGCGGTTATCTTCAGTTCCGGCTTCGGCGAGATGGGGCCGGACGGCAAGGCGCTTGAACAGGAACTCGCGGACACGGCGAAAGCGGCCCGCGTGATCCTGCTCGGGCCCAACTGCCTCGGCTTCATCAACGCCTTCGAAAACGTCTATGCCACGTTCAGCCAGTATGCGGACGGTGACACCGGGGCGGGCCCGGTCGCCTTCGTCACCCAGTCCGGCGCGTTCGGCACGGCGATCGCGGCGCTTGCGCGCAGGCGCGGGCTGGGCCTTGGATACTTCGTCAACACCGGGAACCAGGCCGACCTCGACTTTGCCGAGCTGATGATGGCGGTCGTCGAGGATCCGCGCGTCAAGGTCGCCGCCGGCTATCTCGAAGGCATCTCCGATGGCGAGGCGCTGGTGAAGCTTGCTCAGAAATGTCGCGCACTCGGCAAGCCGCTCATTCTGACCAAGGTCGGACGGATGGAATCCGGCGCGCGCGCCGCCGCCTCGCACACCGGGGCGCTGGCGGTCTCCGATGCGGTTTTCGATGCGGTGGCCCGGCAATATGGCATCCTCCGCGCGCGCAACGAGGAGCAGATGCTGGACATGATGGAGGTATTCTGCCAGGCCCGTCGCGCCGGCGGAAACGGGCTCGGCATCGCCACGCAATCGGGCGGCGCCGGCGTGATGATGGCCGACCGTGCGGAGGAGGTCGGGCTTGCCGTTCCCCATCTCGGCACGCAAACACAGGCAAAACTCGCATCGGTGATGCCGGCCTTCGGCGCTGCCGGAAATCCGGTCGATGTGACCGGCCAGTTCGTTGCCCGGCCGGAACTCTTGAGTGAATCCGTCGTTGCCATGCTCGACGATCCCGCAATTGATGTCGCGATCGTCTGGCTGCAACTCATGACTGGCTATGTCGATGCGCTGTTGAAGATATTCGCCGAGATCAGGGACCACACGGAAAAACCGTTCCTTGTCTGCTGGGTCGCCGCGCCCGAGGCGGCAGCGAAGGGGCTGGGCGCGCTCGGCATTCCGGTGTTTTCCGCCGGAGAACGGGCGGTCGAGGCCGCAGCAGCACTCGCGCGCTATGGGCAAAGCGAGCGAAAAGCCGACGCCGGCCCGGCAAAGTCACGCCTCTCGCCACCCGTGCCCAAGGCGCCAAGCGGCGTCCAGCCGACGGTCGAGGCATCCGCTCTCCTTGCCGCCGCCGGCATTCCGATGGCCAACGTCGCGCTTGCCGGAGACGAGGATGCCGCCGTCGCACTGTGGCGCGGGAATGGCGGCGCTGTCGCTCTGAAGGTCGAATCGCCCGATATCCTGCACAAGTCGGACATGGGAGGCATCATTCTCGGCGTCGACAGCGAAGCCGCGATCCGAGAGGGATACCGGACACTGGTGTCGCGGGCGAAGGAGAACATGCCGAAGGCCCGTCTGTCCGGCATCCTGGTTCAGGAGATGTCGCAAGGACATGTCGAACTCGTCGTCGGCGTGAGCCGTGATCCGGTTTTCGGCATGATCGTCATGGTCGGTCTAGGCGGCGTGCTCGTGGAGGTGCTGAAGGATGTCACCTTCCGCAAGGCGCCCTTTGACCGCCATGAGGCCGCCCTCATGCTTTCGGAACTGCGGATGGGCGCGATCCTCGACGGCGTGCGCGGCAAGCCGGCCGTCGACCGCGACGAAATCGCCGACCTGCTGGCCAAGCTGTCGCAATGGGCGGATGCGATGGCGCCGCGTCTTCTTGAACTGGATCTCAACCCCGTGCTTGTCGGCAAGAGCGGGCCGCGCGTGGTGGACTGCGTCATGATCCTGAACGACGCGCCGCCTGAAGCATCCAGTCGCTGAGCCATGCTCGAGCAACCGGATGCGTTCCTTCTGGCGGCGCCGATCATCTTTTTCGGCTATGCCGTCTACGGGCTGACGGGTTTCGGTTCAACCATCACCGCGCTGCCGTTGCTCGCCTTTTTTCTGCCGATCACCACCGCTTCGCCGGTGATGCAGGTGCTCGATATCCTGGCCGGCTTCCTCGTCGGCGTGCGTGGCCGAAAATTGGCGGACTTTGCTGAGCTGGCCCGGCTTGCGCCCTTCTGCGCGGTCGGTATCGCGCTCGGGCTTGTGGTCTTCCACTATGCGCCGGAGCGTGCTTTGAGGTTGACGCTCGGTGTGTTCCTGCTTGCCTATTCCGGCTTGAACTTTCTCAAACGGCCGGCCGGCGGCCCCGTATCGAGCCGCTGGGCAATCCCTACCGGTCTTTCCGGCGGCATTTTTACCGCGCTGTTCGGTACCGGCGGTCCGATCTATTCTGTCTATCTCTCGCGGCGTCTGCCGGATCACAGGACGTTCAGGGCGACGATCAGCCTGTTCATCCTGAGTATCGGCGTCTGCCGGTTCTCATGGTTCTTGAGCACGGGCTACTACGCGCGGAGGGAAACCCTGCACCTGATTGTCTGGTGCCTTCCCGCCATGCTTTGCGGGTTGGCCTTCGGCAGCCTGCTCGGCGGCCGCATTTCCCGCATCAAGGTGCTTTACGTCATCTGGAGCGTTCTCGCAGCAGCGGGGTTTGGCCTTGTCATCGGCTGAGGCCGGCCAAGGCTGGGCAGGGCCTGCCGCGCGATCATGGCAGAGCCGCCAACGTGTGACAGCGGGAATATCTGCCTATCGCAACGGCGCCACGCTTGCGCGTTTTATCAGCGTGCAGGCGAGTTCAACCCGTCGTGCGGGCGCGGATGGTCCGAAGGACTCGCTCAGACGCTCCTCGAGCAGTTTCAGGGCGACAGGACCGATATGGCCGACCGGAACGGCGACAGAGGCGAGCGGAGGCGAACTCATTTCCGCATGGACGATATTGTCGAACCCCATGAGCGATATGTCTTCCGGCACTTTGTATCCGGCCTTGTGAAGGGATCTGTGGACCCGGAGCGCGACATCGTCGGCCCCGCAGAAGATCGCGGTGATGTTCTCGGACCGAACCTGTTCGATCAGCTTGTCCGATAGGAAGGGTTGGGCGCGCCAGGCGTCTGGACCGGAAAAGGCGAAGATCGGCGCATTCTCGGGCCTGACCCCGATCTCTGCCATGCCGTCAAGAAATCCGTCTCGCCGCCGCGAGATCGTCGTTCTGCCGTGCCAGGTAACATGCAGGATGTTGCGGTGACCGATCTCCGTCAGCCATCGTGTGGCCTTGAACGCGGCGAAACGGTTCTGGGGCGAGACCGTATCGATGCCCATGTCGGGATCCTCGCCGTTGATCAGGACGACCGGCGGCAATTCCTCCCGGCGTTCGCTGAGCAGCGCCAGCAATTCGCGCCGATCGTCGTGAATGAGCAGAACGCCGTCGGCGCGTTCGTCATTGGCAGCACGAATGATGCCCTCGGCGCTCAGATGATCGCCCGGCGGCGAGTGAGGGAGAAGCTTGACGCCGATCTGTTCACATCGTGCCCGAAGCGCGGACAAGATGCTCCACAGGAACAGGTTGTTGTCATTTTCGGCAAGGCCGTAGGCCGAAGAGGCGAGCAGCACCTTTCGGATGCCGCCGCGCGCTTCCCGCTCCCTGCGCAGGCCGAGATAGCCGGTTTCACGTGCCGCCTGCATGACCCGTTCGCGCACATCCTCGGAGATTGGCGCGGTCCGGTTGATGACGTGTGAGACCGTGCTGATCGAGACATTGGCGCTTTGGGCGATGTCCTTGAGGCCGACCCGGGGCTTCGATCCCGGACCTTTTGTCGTCTTCGCCAAGATTTTGACACTCCTGATCTACTTGATGCCGGTATTGGCGATGCCAGCGGTAATGTAGCGCTGAAGAAATACAAAGATGATTGTGACCGGCGCAAGGCTCAGCATCGTCATCGCCAGAATATAGTGCCACTGGACCTGATATTGGCCCTTGAAGGCGTTGAGGCCGACCTGGAGCGTGAAATTTTCCGGACGGATCAGAACGATCAGCGGCCAGAGAAAATCGTTCCAGCGCCAGATCACCGAGAAAATCGCCAATACCGCAAGCGCTGGCGCCGTCAGCGGCAGAACGATCCGCCAGAAGATGCGGAATTCGCTCGCAGCGTCGATGCGGCCGGCCTCGATCAGTTCATCGGGGATGGTCAGCATGTACTGGCGCAACAGGAACACGCCGGTCGGGGTTGCGATGGTCGGAAGAATGACGCCCCAGAGGTTGTCCATGAGGTTGAGGCCTACAACCACCAGGAATGCGGGGACCATGACCACGGAAAGCGGAATCATCAAGGTCGAGATGATCAGCACGAATACCGCATTGCGTCCGCGGAAGCGATATTTCGAGAGCGCAAATGCCGCCATTGCATTCAGCAGCAAGGTAAGCAGGGTTGCCACCGTGGTGACGAACACGGAATTCTTGAAATAGGTCAGGAAGTTGAAGCGTTCGAGCGGCTCTGTGTAGTTGCTCGCCGCTATGGACAGTTCCAGCAACGGGCGAATGTCGCTCGTCGGCACGTTGACGGTCTCCTCCGGATTTTCAGGGTCGACCATGCTGGCCTGGATGCCGATCCGCCGCACGAGCGCCATCTCCTCCGTGTTGCCGTCGATGTTCACCTCCCACAGACCCAGAGGCCTGTCGTAACCGGCAACTTCCACCTGTGCCGGCGCCGTGGGCACGAAACTCGGCGGAAAACGGGTGATCTCTGCGGGTTGTTTGAGCGAGGAGATCGCGGCCCAGGCGACGGGTATGGCAATCAGCAGCGTCCCGAATACCAGCCAGAACCAGGAAAGCCAGTCGGCGATATCCGGTCCGTTCTTGCCGCGGGTCTGTGCGAGAAAGCTTTTTACAGGCATGAATCTTTACTCCGCTTTACGAGCCAGTTGGAGCTGCACGAGCGTCAGGATCAAAAGCACGAACCCCATGACCACCGATGCGGCGGATGCCAGGCCGTAGAGTTTCAGGTCGCTGGCAAAGGCGGTTTCGTAGATGAACTGGACGAGGAAGGTGTTGGCGGTGCCCGGCCCGCCGCCATTCGTCAGGACATAGGCCTCATCGAAGACCTGCACCGCCCTGATCATCAGGAGCACGAGGACCACGACAAGATTGGGCGCCAGCATTGGCAGGGTGATCCGGGTGAAGACCCGCCAGCGCGGGGTGCCGTCAATGGCGGCCGCCTCATAGATGTCGCTTGGGATTGCCTGCAGTCCGGCAAGCAGGATGAGCGTGTAAAAGCCCATCTGGAACCAGATCGACACGAAGATCACGAAGAAGCGCGACCAGAAAATATCGAGCATGAAGATCACGCGCTCGAAACCGAGCTCCACCAGAAAGGCGTTCAAAAGGCCGTTGGTGTTGAGGAACCACTGCCAGACCAGTCCCACGACAACGGGAGAGAGCAGAACCGGATAGAAGAACACGGCGCGGAAAAAGCCTCTTCCGAACCATATCCGGTTGAGGATGATCGCCGTCATCAGCGAAATGGCAAGCATTGCCGTGACCTTGATCGTCACATACCAAAGGGTATTCCTGACCGCGATCCAGAAAAAGGACTCGCGGCAGGTATAAGGCGAAAGGTAATTCTCGCAGTCGAACAGCCTCGCAAAGTTCTCCAGGCCGACGAAAGGCCGGTCCCCGAGCAGGACGTCCGAGCCGCCGGTAAAGGCGTAGCCGATCAGTAGCGCGATCGGCAGAAAGCTGAATATGCCGAAGATGACCATGTTGGGCGCCAGGAACGCCCACGGCATGCGCCGTCCGCCGATCAGCCGCTCAATCAGATCGAAGGGAACTTCAAGCAGCCGGACCAGCCAGGAAAAGGTCATGCCGGGAAGCGCTCTGAGATTGGTCATCGGCCGCCTCCCTGGCCTGCCTCGGTGCGTGTCGGCACGCGTTTCTCGTCGGACTCGCGGAAGACATGCACGCGCTCAACCGGAAGGTCGAAGGCCAGTTGCTGACCGGGTTCGGATTGGAAGTGATCCTGCACATGCAGGGTGACCAGTTCTTCCACGCCTTCAAGCTTGCCGTAAATGAAGGTCTCTGTGCCGAGGCTTTCCTGATACTGCACCTCGACCGCGTATGGCCCTTCATTGACTTTCGTATGCGAGGGGCGGACGCCGATAACCAGACGCTCCCCGTCGGTAACGCTGCCCGTGGCGAAAGGCAGGACGATGGAGCCGAGGTGGTCGAGCGTGACGGTGATGTTTTCGCCGTTTATGCCGCGCACCGTTCCGGGGAAGAAGTTCATCCGGGGCGATCCGATGAAGCCAGCGACGAACAGGTTGACCGGCGCGTCGAAAAGTTCAAGCGGTGTGCCGACCTGCTCCATGATGCCGTCATGCATGACCACGATGCGGTCGGCCATGGTCATGGCCTCGATCTGGTCATGCGTCACATAGATCATCGTTGACTTGAGCTTGCGGTGCAGATTGATGATTTCGCCGCGCGTCTGCACGCGCAATTTGGCATCGAGGTTGGAAAGCGGCTCGTCGAACAGGAATAATGTCGGTTCGCGCACGATCGCCCGCCCGATGGCAACGCGCTGGCGCTGCCCGCCGGAAAGGGCCTTCGGTCGCCGATCCAGGAACGGATCGAGGCCAAGCATGCCGGCGGCGCGAGATACCCGTTCATCGATTTCCGACTTCTTCATGCGGAGATTTTCAAGGCCGAAGGACAGGTTCTTGCGCACGCTCATATGCGGATAGAGCGCATAGGACTGGAACACCATCGCGATTTCCCGCTGGGCCGGGGTGAGGCGTGTGACCTGCTTCCCGCCGACGGCGATGTCGCCTCCGGTGACATCCTCAAGCCCGGCGATCACGCGCAGCAGGGTCGATTTTCCGCAACCGGATGGGCCGACGAGAACGACGAATTCGCCGTCCTCGACCTCAAGGTCGACACCCTTGATGACCTTGACGGCGCCGAAGTTCTTGGTGACGTTTTCGATCGAAAGACTGGCCATGCTTCACGCTCCCCAGTTGATCTGCGGGATGACGGTCAGGGCTGTGAACGGGGTTGGCCTGCCGTCGACGGAAAGGCCTTCGCTCCAGCCAAGAGCGAGTTCTGGCCCCTCGCTGCGGGTCACTTCGAGAACGCGTCGATCCGCGTCAAATTGCGGTGGCGCTCCCTTGTTCTCTGCCATGAAGCTCTTGAAGCCTGTCCTGCCATCGCCGCCGCCAACGCGCACCATCCAGCCGGAGCGAAGGCTAGCGGCCCTGAATTCGCGTCCGGCGGTGGCGCCTTTCCGGACCGCCTCGATCTCCTCGGATGCCCATATCGCGACATAGCCGTCGCCGGCGCGGGCAAAGAGCCAATGCCCGTCGGTCTCGACTGCGTCCAACCCGTCGCGTTCGGCAAAGGCATGCACGAAGTCCACGTCGGGGTTTTCGCCGAGATCGTAGATCAGCATGGCGGTGTCGCCATACTGCCCGACCTGAGGAAGAATACCGTTGCCGGACCAGAATGACGGTCTCTTGGTTCCCCACGGATCGAGTTCGCCCGGATGATTGACCCAGAGCCTGGCCATCGGATGGCCGGAAAGCCGCACATCGACCACGTGTTCCTGAAAACCCTTTCTGCCCGGCGAATGTTCGACAACGCTCGAAAGCATGGCCCTGTCGTTCTTGTAGAGCGCGAGCTTGCCGCTATGCTCGTGGCCTTGTGTGTAATGCGCGATGATGCCGTCCGGCTTTGACCAGAGCGCTGCCTTTCGGGCCATTTCGGGCGCTTCGTAATCGCTCAGGCAATAGAGCGGAAGGGCGGCGACGCCGCTGTTGAGCCAGCCCTCGCCAAAGGCCACCTGGCAGAACGGGCTGAGCTCGGTCTGCGGTCCAGCCTTGAGTTCCTTGTCATAGGCGCGGCCCTGTGAACCGGCGGCAATCCCTTTCAGCGTATGCAGCCCGGTCATCAGGAAAATACGGTCAAGCAGCGCTTTGCAACGGGTTTTCAGCGCCTCGTCGCACCAGCCGTAAAGGCCGAAGATGCCGATAAAATCGATCGGGTAGTAGGCTGAGGAATTCCATTCGCCAAGACCGTGCTTCTCGATCGATGAGAACCAGCGATGAAGGCGGTCCTCGGCGGTCTTCTGCTGCTCACGGCCCGTTCGCCCCGAGCAAGAAAAGATAGCGTCGGGGAACAGCGCGCCGGCTATATACTGCGAGACATGGAAGCAGAGCACATGATTTTCGCTCCAGAACCACATCACGTCATTGCCGGGCTCGTCGATCCAGTAACGCCACTCGAGAATGGCGCGACGGACGCGCGCGCGCATCGCATCAGTCAGCTTGTCGCGGTAATGCCCCCACACCCAGAGCAGCGGCACCATGGAAAAATCGGAGCAGTCATGCCGCTCCTCGATCGTTGTCAGCGCATCGCGCAGGATCGTTTCGACGGCGACCGGATCGATTTCGTCGGTCGCGAACATCGAGAGAACTCGGCCGACCCGTGGCGCGCCGTGCCGTGCCGCATGGAAAAGCGCCTCGCGTTTGCGCTCGGTTTCCGTTTCGGCGGCTTGCCGGAGCTCTGTTTCGCGCAGAAAGGCGGCATCGATTGAGCGGGCGACCGCAACATCCCCGGCGCCGAACGTGAGTTCGAGGCGGTGAAAGCCCTCGCGCAGCTTGTCGGCCGGACCGAGGTCGAGTTCATGTTCCCCGGCGCGCAGGACGGCATCGACATCGAGCAACACCGCGCGATCATGCTGGTGGGAGATCATCCGGGCCGAGACGGGGACGTCAAAGCTCGCGGGACGGTCGAAGACCAGAATGAAGGGTTCGCGGCCAAAGAAATCCCGCGCCGGTCGGACCTCGGCGGCAAGGGCGCTGACTTCGGCTATCTTCTCCGGCTCGGCGTCCGCCGCGACGCCAGCAACGATCTCTTCCTCGCCGAGATAGTGGATCTCGACAATCCATTTGGTATCGCGCTCGAACAGCTCCTCCATATGCATGAGGATGTCGTTTTCGCCGGCCTTCAGCGGCAGTGTGATCTCTGTCGCCTGGAAACCGTTGAGCTGGTATGGCTCGAATACGACCTCCGTGTCGTCGACCCTCAGACGCACGCCGCCGCATGTCGAAACCGAGAAGCGATAGTCGCCTGTCTTTTCCACGCTGAGCGTATTGCGCAGCCAGCGGCGCTTATGCGTCGGCGTGTAGCCGAATTCGCTGAATTCAATCTTGGGGTTGCCTTCGGGCGCGTAGAAGCCGTCGCGTGTCCAGAACGTTGGCGGCGGTAACGCCCGGCCTTTCATTTCCGCCACAAAGGCGACGCGGCATGGCAGCGGGGGGGCGGGATGCGTGCCATTGCGAAACGCGTAATCGATTTCCCCGCCGGCCGGAGCCGGATAGCCCGGAAATGCCGCCTCGATGATCGGGCCTAGCTCCCACAATGTCAGCGCATCACCCGTCTTGAGTGTCTGCTCGAATCGTCTCCTCACCATGCTTTTACCTTTTCATGAAAAAATTGCATGAGTAACTCCCTCTTCTCAATTGCATAAATTATTGCTAATGTCGAGCATGTAAGCAGAAAATGCGATGATTGAACAAAAATCATTAAAATTTTGCATGGTTTAAACAAGAGGAGGACTTGTATGCCAATCCGTCTGAATTTCACGCTTGCCGGGATGATTGCATTCGGCGCTTTGCTCGCAACGTCGGCATCAGGGCAGGAGCCCGCCAACCTGACATTTCTTTATTCTGACGATGATCCGGAGAACCTGGTTCGGATGGAGGAGATCGTTGCAGCCTTCAACGAGGCGCATGACGACATCGACGTCGAATTCATCAGCACGGGCTACAACACCATTCTTCGCCAGTTGCCGCTTCAGCTTGCTGTCGGCGAGGGGCCGGATATCGCCCGAGTGACCGACCGCACCCTTGGCCGTTACGCGCTTGATCTGCGGCCGCTGCTGAAGGATCCGGAGGGTTTCGAGGCGCTCTACGGCGCAAGCCTCAGTCCGTTGCGCCAGTACGAAGAACCCGGTTCGGATGCGATCAACGGCATCACATGGACGCAAACCCTGAACCTGCCCTTCGTCAACGTCACCCTGTTCGAGCAGGCAGGCGTCGATATTCCGGAACCGGGCGCAACGCTGGACGAAATCGTTGCGGCCTCCGTCGAAGTGGCCGAGGCAACCGGCGTCGCGATCCCCTTCACGCTCGATCGCTCCGGGCACCGCATCACCGGGCCGCTTCTGTCGGCAGGCGCCGATATCATTTCCGAGGACGGGGTCTACACCTTCCCGGACGAGGCGGCGCGCTCCGTCATTGAAGAGCTCTACGGCTACACGCTAACGGGCGCGTTCCCGCCCGAAATGTGGGGCGCGGCCGGCGGTTCGGCCTACAAATCCATGGGCGAGGAATTCGCCAACGCCAATGCCGTGACCTATCTGTCGGGCAACTGGATGGTCGGAGCGCTCGCCGGCATGATCGGTGATGCCTTCGAATGGACCGCCATTCAGGCTCCTTGCGGTCCCGGCGGCTGCGTCGCCATGCCGGGGGGAAGTTCGGTAATCGCCTTCGAACATACCCGGTACCCGGAAGCGGCGGCCGCGTTCATGGAATATATCGGCAGCGAGGACATCCAGCGCGCGCTTGCCGAGGAGTTTATTCTTGTTCCCGGCGCAGATATCGAAGGGCTCGACTACAAGACCGACGATCCGAACGTTCAGAACGCGATGAAGGTCTTCAACGCGAACCGCGACACCCCAACCCCGCAGGCCTATCAGCTCAATGTTGCCAAGGGCAATACGGCGTTCTTCACCGCCGTTGTCCAGCGTCTTTCCCAGATGATCGTCGGCGAACTGTCAGTCGAGCAGACCTTCGACACGCTCAAGAAGGACATGGACGTCATCAATGCGGAGGTTGCCGCCCAGGAATAACCCGAGCCTGCCGGAGGCGTGAGCCGCGCCTCCGGCCTTTCGCGCGCCGGCCGATCGTGCCGGACAGAAGATCCGAGACATCACGCCAACCGAATTTATCGAGCGCGCTGCCGTCAGGCCGGGCGCTTTTGATGACCCGAATGCCAGGAGCAAACATGATCGATAAACTGAAGGTCGCCATAGTCGGGGCCGGCATTGGCGAGGAGCACCTGCAAAAGGGTTTCGCGCCGGCGGCCGACCTCTTCGCGGTCACGACGATCTGCGATGTCGATCACGCGCGTGCGACGGCCATGGCCGCCCGTCATGGCATTGACGATGTCGTCACCAGCTTTGACGACCTCCTGGAGCGCGGCGATATCGATGTCATCGATATCTGCACCCCCTCGAAGCTGCATTTTGCCCAGACCATCGCTGCGCTAGAGGCGGGCAAGCATGTGATCTGCGAGAAGCCGCTGGTGAGTTCGCTCCGCGAAATGGATGCCCTGGAAGAGACTGCCGCCGCGGCACGCGGCCTTTTGATGCCGATCTTCCAGTATCGTTTTGGTGCGGGCGTGCAGAAAGCACGTCTGATCATCGACAGCGGTCTTGCCGGAAAGCCCTATTTCGGTTCGGCGGAAACCTTCTGGCGACGTGAAAAGGACTATTACGCCAATTCCTGGCGCGGACGCTGGAGCGGCGAGATGGGTGGGGTTCTGGTGACCCATGCCATCCATATCCACGATCTCTTCACCCATCTCATGGGACCGGTGGACTGCCTGTTCGGGCGGATCGCAACGCGGGTCAATGCCATCGAGGTCGACGACTGCGCCTCCGCCTGCCTCCAGATGAAGAGCGGCGCGCTGGCATCGCTGAGCGCGACGCTCGGCTCACAGGACCAGATCAGCCGCATCCGGCTGATGTTCGAAAACGTCACGATCGAGAGTGGGCATGTTCCCTATGCGCCTGGCCGGGAGCCCTGGACCTTCATTCCCCGCAATGACGAGATCGGCGATGCGATTAACGCGGCTCTCGCCGATTTTCCCTCCCGTGCAGACGGGTTCGAGTATCAGGTGCGCGGCTTTCACGCCGCAATCGCAGACGGTGCGGCGCTTCCCGTGACGCTTGCCGATGCCCGCCGGTCGATCGAGCTCGCGAGCGCCTTCTATCACTCTGCCAGGCTGCGCGAGGACGTCTGCCTGCCGCTTGGCAAGGATCACCCGGTCTATGATGGCTGGGTTCCGGCCTGGGCTACGAAATCGGCCGCGGAGTGACCACGCGGTGAGCGCTGCTCTCGGTGGAAGCTTTAAGGTGGGCGCGAAGACGCGATGAGACGGCGGGCCTTGCGCATCACAAAAATATGATATTAAAAGTCAAGTTAATGCATGGCGCCCTGCCGGATGCCGGGCTGGGCGCTACGCTTTGTGTCTTTTGAACGAATGAACGGCGGGATGTTCCTTGCGTGCCTATCCCGCACCAGAACGTTGAAAATGCCGTGGGCTACCAGCATTCCATGATCTGCCATACGGATGGCATTCACCCGATCGCTCCGGTCAAATGGCGCGGTCTTGACGGTCTCGTGGGCGTCTACTGGGATGCGGAGGGCGCTTGCGGCGCAGGCGCCTATTATCTTTCGCCGGATCCGCGCATCGTCATCTTCTTCAACGACGTCTCATCGCACATCCGCATGTCGAACAGGCAGTTCGGTTTTGGCGCGCAGGAGCGGCCGTTAACGCGGGCAATCTATGTGCCCGCCGGCACGCCCATGTGGACGAAATTCACCGCGTCGCACCGGTTTTCGCATCTCGACCTGCATCTGCATGAGGACCGTCTGCTGCGCTACCTGATCCCGTCGGTCGGCGCCTCGGTGGCGCGCAGTATCGTGCGCCGCCCGGTCGAAGTGCAGGAGGTCGGGCCGATCGAGACCCTGGCGCGGATGATCGTCGAAGAGGTGGAGAACCCGACCCGTCACGCTGTTTATGCCGAGAGCCTCGTGGGCAGCGTGGCGACGGCGCTTCTCGATATCCCGGAAGGGGCCGGCGAGCGCGTGCCGGGCGGCGGGGTCACCCAGGCGCAGATGAACCGGCTGCTGTCCGCCTTCGACGCCCGTCCCGGTCTCCGCATGTCGGTAGCCGAAATGGCGGAAACGGCCGGTCTGTCGGAAAGCTGGTTTTCTACCGCCTTCAGGCAGACCACGGGCAAGACGCCGCTTCAATGGCAGCTTGCGCGCCGCATCGAGCGCGCTCAGGCGCTCTTGAACGGAACAGTCCTTTCCGTGGCGGATGTGGCGGCGAAGCTCGGATTTTCCGACCAGGCGCATCTGACCAAGGTCTTCCGCCAGTTTACCGGGGAAACCCCGGCGGCATGGAGACGCGCTCAGCGATTTTGAGCAGCGCCCGCCCAGCGCCGTCGCGCGGGACGGGCGGCGCTCCTTGTTCTACCAGGCCTGGCGCAGCGTCACATAGACGGCACGTCCCTGATTGTACCAGTCGGCGCCGTAGCCGCCATAGGCCACATATTTCTCGTCGAACAGATTGGTGGCGTTGACCTGGAAGGTGGTGTTCTCGGCCACCTGATAGGTGAAGGCCGCATCGAAAGTGATGTTCGGATCGGACTTGATCGCGTTGTCCTCGGCAAAATAGTAGGAGCTCTGGTAGCGCGCCCCGAGACCGAAGGTCATGTCGCCGCGCCTGCCTTCGCCTTCAAGCGTATAGTCGACCCAGAGCGAGGCGACGTTGTTGGGCACGAAGGCAAGCTGGTTGCCGACATTGCCGCCGGCGCCATTCTCGACGATATCCGACATCATGTAGGAATAGGCGGCGGTGAAGCTCAGATTGTTCAACAGTTCCGCCTTGGCCTCCAGATCGATACCGCGCACGCGGGACTTTCCGATCGTCTCCTGCAGGTTGGTTGCCGGATTGGTGACGGTGATATTGTCCTTGGTGAGATCGTAGATCGATGCGCTGAACATCGCCGGGAAGGCAAGCGGCGCGTATTTCGCGCCGAGCTCGAACTGCTCGCCGCGTTCCGGCTCAGTGCCAAGCGTCGGCGGCGCGACGGACTGGGCATAGCTTGCATAGGTCGAGACCTCGTCGGTCACCTTGTAGATCAGTCCGGCGCGCCCGGTAAATTCGCTGTAGTCGCCGGCCGTGGTGATGCCGGTCAGGTTGTTGCGCTCTTCGAGATCCAGCCAGTCGTTGCGCAGTCCGATGGTTCCGATCAGCTTGTCGGCCAAGGTCAGTTCCTGCTGGAGGTAGAGCGAAGTGGTCTTCTGTTTGCTGTTCGTGCTGGCATAGGGACCGGCATAGTCCGGACCGCCGGAATAGATCGGATTGGTCCAGTCGATGCCGGGCGCCGGCGCGTAATAGGCGTTGTTCGTGCCCGAATAGTCATTGTACTGGACGCCCGCCAGCGTGCGGCTGTCGACGGTGCTGAACGATGTGTCGTACTCGAGATGCGCGTCGATGACGAAGTCGTCATAGGAGCTGGCATTGCCGAAATAGTAGCGGTCGGCGATCGTGTCGCCGTTGTCGACCGGCTCGTAGACATAGGCATAGCCAAAGCCTTTGTCGGCATCGGTATAGCGTGCCCGCGAGCTGAAGGTCAGGCCCGAACCGAAGTCATGGTCGAACATCCATGTGACGGTGTTGCGGGTCACGTCATTGTAGTTGTAGTCCGGTTCGCCGAGAAAGAAGCTGCGGTCGAAATCCGATCCGATCGGATGCCCGCCGCCGCCCGGCGTGCCGTCGGTGTCGAGATAGTCATAGAGCAGCGTCATCGTCGTTGCATCGGAGGGCCGCCAGGTGATGCCGCCCATGATGAATGTCTCGTCATCATTGGAATAGTCATATTCCGCATCGGCGTTCTGGAACTTGCCCGTCAGGCGATAAGAGAGGGTGTCGTCTTCCGTGATATTGTCGCCGAAATCGAAGCCCACTTCGGCGTGGTCGAAGGAGCCGCCGGAGATATAGGCCTCACCGAAGCGTTCCCGACGCGGCGTCTTGGAGACGAAATTGACGGTGCCACCGGGATCGGAGACGCCGTAAACGGTCGAGTCGGCGCCCTTCAGCACTTCGATCCGCTCGAAGGCGAAGGGCTCTTCCCGGACACCGCCGAAGGGCGAGCCGAGCGGCAGGCCGTCACGATAGGTATAGGCATCGAAGCCGCGAATCTTGAAATAGTCGAAACGGTCGTCCGAACCGTAAAAGTCCGTTGTCACGCCGGCGGTATAATCGAGCACCTGCTCGACCGTCTGCGCATCGCGCTGCTGGACTTCCTTTGCCGTGATCACGGAAACCGAGGCCGGAGTGTCGAGGATTTCCTGTGACAAGCGACCGCCGCCGGAGGAACCGAAGGCGACAATGGAATTGGCGTCGTCATCGCCGTAGCCGACAAGGTCGATGTTGACCGGATCAAGCATCGTGGTATCGGCGGGCAACGTGTCGAGAGCCTCCTGCGCCAGTGCGGGCAGCGCGCTGGCCGCAAGGGCGGTGCAGGCGAGAAGAACCGTGGTCCTCAATCCGATCGGGGATCGCGGGCCGTGACTATTGCGGTGTGAATGATCCATCTTGGCTTCCAGAATTTGACGTCTCACGGGCGCTGCCTTCACCTTGCGGCCGTGGCGCGCACCGTGCCGATGAGGGCATGTTCTGTGGCTCTTTAACTTGAATGAATTAGTCCAGTATTGTAGATTTTCTTGTTTTTTGTAGGATTCCCCTGAAAATTCAGAGGCCTCAGTCTCGTTGCAGGCACCGTGCTTGACCCCGTCATATGAACATGACACAGAAAGTCAACTTTAAGCGGTCAATCAAAGAGGTTGCCGATGTCGCGCCTGTCCGGTTTGTCCCTGCTCATCGTTGCCTTCCTGTCGGTACTCGCGTCCGGTCCGGCAGCGCGGGCCGGGGAGAGCCTTCAACAACCCATCACGATCGAACATGCCTTCGGCAAAACCGTCATTACCGAGAAGCCAGAGCGTGTCGCCACTGTCGCCTGGGCCAATCACGAGGTCCCTCTGGCGCTCGGGATCGTGCCTGTCGGCTTTGCCGCCGCCAATTTCGGTGATGACAACGGTGACGGGTTTTTGCCCTGGGTATCCGAGCGGCTGGACGAACTCGGCGCCGATGCTCCAGTTCTCTTTGATGAAGGTGACGGGATCGACTTCGAGGCGGTGGCCGAAGTCAGACCCGATGTCATTCTCGCGGCCTATTCCGGCCTCACCCGATCCGACTACGACACGTTGAGCCGGATTGCACCCGTCGTCGCCTATCCCGAAGCTCCCTGGTCAACGGGTTGGCGCGACATGATCCGCTTCAACGCTGCCGGTCTTGGCATGCCGGAAGACGGCGAGGCGCTGATTGCCGATATCGAGGACGAGATCGATGCCGAAATCGGCAGATATCCTGAGCTTGAAGGCAAGACTGCGATGTTCATAACGCATCTCGATGTCACGGATCTGAGCGTGGTCAATTTCTACACCACTCACGACACCCGCGTTCAGTTCTTCAGGGATCTCGGCCTTCAGATGCCCGAAAGCGTGAAGGCCGCTTCGACCGGCGGCAGTTTCTCCGGATCGATCAGCGTCGAGCGGATCGATGCCTTCGACGATGTCGATATCATCGTCACCTATGGCAACAGTCTTCTGCTTGAGGCCATGAAACTCAATCCGCTTTTCCGGCGCATGCCGGCCGTTCGCAACGGGGCGGTGGTTCTGCTCGGGCGCGATCCGCTCGGGACGGCCGCCAACCCGACGCCGCTGTCGATTTCCTTTGTTCTTGAAGACTATGTGGCCGAGCTTGCAGCCGCTGCCCGAAAATCGGAATGACGGCGAAGACCTTGATCTCATTCGAACGACTGGCGCCTCGTCTGCGTGAACGGCTGCGGCAGAACCGGGCTTTCTGGCTGGCTGCCATGCTTGCCGTGCTGGCGGTCCTGCTGGCGGCATCGCTTGCCATCGGCACAAGGTCGGTTTCGCTTTCAGATGTCGCCGGCGCGCTCGCCGGCCATGCGGATACGATAGGCGAGGCCGTGGTGACCATGCGCATCCCGCGCACCCTGCTCGCCCTGCTCGCCGGCGCGGCGCTCGGCCTTTCCGGGGCGCTGATGCAGGGCATGACCCGCAACCCGCTCGCCGATCCAGGCATATTCGGCGTCAACATGGGGGCCTCGCTTGCTGTGGTCATCGGCGTCGCATGGTTCGGTATTGCTTCGTCCCAGGCCTATATCTGGAGTGCGATCCTCGGGGCCGGCGTCACGGCCGTCTTTGTCTATGCCGTCGGATCGCTCGGGCGCGGCGGGGCGACCCCGCTGAAGTTGACGCTGGCGGGGGCTGCGACGTCAATCGCCTTTGCCTCGCTGGTGATTGCCGTCGTGCTGCCGCGCGGCGATATCGCCGGCGGAATCCGTTCCTGGCAGATCGGCGGCGTCGGCGGCGCGACATTCGAGCGGATACTGCCGGTGCTGCCGTTTCTTGCAGCGGGCCTCGTTCTGGCGCTCGTCTCCGCCCGAAAGCTGAACGCCATGGCGCTGGGCGACGAGATTGCAGCGGGCCTTGGCGAGAACGTCTCCCTCGGCCGCGCCCTGTCCGCTCTTTCCTCCGTGCTGCTTTGCGGCGCCATCACGGCCGTTTGCGGGCCGATCGGCTTCGTCGGCCTCGTTGTCCCGCATGTCTGCCGCCTTCTGGTCGGCGTCGATCATCGCTGGCTGCTGCCCTTCTCGGCGCTTGTCGGCGCAGCACTGCTTCTGGCGAGCGACATTCTCGGGCGAATTGTCGCGCGGCCCGGCGAGGTCGATGTCGGCATCGTCACCGCGCTTGTCGGTGGGCCTTTCTTCATCTGGATCGTCAGGCGTCAGAAGGTACGTGAACTGTGACCACGCTTTCAGCCATTTCGATAATCCGGCAGGCCAGGCTGCGGCGAAGATACCGGATCCTTGCCGGCTTCCTGCTGTTGCTTTTCGGGCTGTTCGCGCTGACGCTGGTGCTGGGGCAATCCCTCACGCCGCCGGGTGACGTGCTGCGCGTGATGATGGGAGAGGATGTGCCGGGCGCTTCCTTTACCGTCGGTCAGTTACGGCTGCCACGCGCCTGTATGGCCATCCTGTCGGGCCTCAGCTTCGGCCTTGGCGGCGTTGCGTTCCAGGTTATGCTGCGCAATCCGCTGGCAAGCCCGGATATCATCGGCATCTCGTCCGGCGCGAGCGCGGCGGCGGTTTTCGCCATCGTGGTCCTGTCCTGGAGCGGTCCCGCCGTTTCCGTGGTCGCCGTCATTGCCGGCCTTGGCATCGCAATCCTGGTTTACGGTCTTGCCGCGCGCAACGGCGTTGCCGGAACGCGTCTCATTCTGGTTGGCATTGGCATCTCGGCCATGCTGGAAAGCATTGTCGCCTATATTCTTTCCATGGCGCCGATGTGGGACCTGCAGGAGGCAATGCGCTGGCTGACGGGCAGTCTCAATGGCGCGACATCGAGCCAGGTCTTGCCGCTTATCGTCAGCCTCGTCTTCTTCGGCGGGGTGCTGGTGAGCCGGGCACGCGAACTTGACGCACTCCGGCTTGGCGATGATACGGCAGCCGCCCTCGGGGTCGGCGTCGCGCGGACGCGGGCCGTCGTCATCATCGCTGCCGTCGGTCTGATCGCGGTGGCGACCGCGGTTACCGGACCGATTGCCTTTGTCGCCTTCCTATCCGGACCGATCGCCGTACGCATCATCGGAAACAACGGCTCGCCCCTCATTCCGGCGGCGCTTATCGGAGCTAGCCTTGTGCTGACCGGTGACTATGCCGGCCAGTTTCTGCTGCCGAGCCGTTATCCCGTCGGCGTCGTCACCGGCGCGCTTGGCGCACCCTATCTCATCTATCTCATCATCAGGGCCAACAGGGCCGGAGGTTCGCTTTGACCGTTCATACTCTCAAGGCCGACCGCATTTCGGCGGGCTACGACGATAGCGTGGTCCTGAACGATTTGAGCTTTGCCGTGCCTTCGGGACGGATCACGGCTATTGTCGGCGCGAATGCCTGCGGCAAGTCGACGCTTCTTCGCACCCTGTCGCGGTTGCTGGCGCCGAAGGCGGGCGAGGTGCTGCTCGACGGCAAGGCGATCCACAATATGCCGACGAAGATGCTTGCCCGCACGCTCGGGCTATTGCCGCAATCGCCGCTGGCGCCGGAGGGGGTCACGGTTTCTGATCTCGTCAGCCGTGGCCGTCATCCGCATCACGGCCTTTTTTCACGCTGGACGGCGGCAGATGACGAGGCCGTTGCCGCAGCGCTGGACACCACAGGCACCGCAGACCTTGCCGATCGCCCCGTCGACGAGCTGTCCGGCGGCCAGCGTCAGCGCGTGTGGATCGCCATGGTGCTCGCCCAACGGACTGACATCCTGCTTCTCGATGAGCCGACCACCTTCCTGGACATCAACCACCAGGTCGAAGTTCTCGATCTTCTGACCGACCTTAACCGGATAAACGCCACCACGATCGTCATGGTGCTGCACGATCTGAACCTTGCAGCCCGTTATGCCGATTATCTGGTCGCCATGCAGGGTGGTACGCTCCACACGGCAGGCACGCCGGAAAAGGTTCTTACAGCTGGGCTGGTCCGCGATGTCTTCGGTCTCGAAAGCCGGATCATTCCCGATCCGGTTTCCGGCCGGCCGATGATGCTGCCGGTCGGCCGTCATCACATGGCCGGGGAGAATCGCGATGCCTGAAACGGAACGCAAGGAAAGTAGGAACGCCATGGTCGAACCAAGCACATTCACGCTCTCGGGCGTTGCCGTGCCGAGGAAGCCCGCCGCCATGCTCGATTTGATCGCAGAACATTTCGCCGAACATGCCGAGGTCGAACGGGACGGTGGTCTTGTCACGCTGAAAAGCGCGTTCGGCGTGGCGAGGATCGAAACCGACGGAGAGCAGCTCGACATTCTGCTTTCGGCAGCGAGCGAGGGGGCCTTGCAGCTTTCACGAACCATGCTGGCCGAGCACATGTTCTATTTTGCCGGGGACGAAAAGCTTGCGCTCGAGTGGTCGATGCCTCCGGCCGAGGCAACGCCCTCGAACCTCTGCGAAGCCGTTGTCGTTTCCACCGAGACCGTGACCCCGCATATGGTTCGGGTGATATTTTCCTGCGGCGATGTCCACCCTTATGTCGGCGGCAATATGCATGTTCGACTTCTCGTGCCACCGAAGGGGCGGGAGCCGGTCTGGCCTGTGGTGGCCGGTGACGGCCGTATCAAATGGCCGGAAGGCGAGGACGCTCTTCTGGTCCGCGTCTATACGATCCGTCGCGTGGATGTCGATCGCCGTGAGGTCTCCGTCGACTTTCTGCAGCATCCGGCCGCGGATATTGCGACGCCAGGGGCCGACTTCGCCCGGGATGCCAGGCCGGGAGATCGGGTCGCGTTTCTCGGACCCGGCGGCGGCGTGGTGCCCGAGGCCGACAAGATCTTTCTGGTCGGCGACGAGGCGGCGCTGCCGGCGATTGCCCGCATCGCGGAGGAAGTCCCGGCCGGCACGCGCCTTTCAGCGATCATCGAGGTCGAAAACGAGACCGAGGAGCAACCGATCAGTAGCGCGGGTGATTTGGAACTCCGCTGGCTGCACCGCTCAAACGATCGCAAGAACGCAATGCATGGACTTGCCGACGCGGCAAAGGATGCGATCGCCGGGCTCGATCGGGAAACATTCGTCTGGATCGCCTGCGAGAAAGCCGATGTGCGCGATATTCGCAGAGTACTGAAGGAACGGCAGCATGACCGCAAGATGATGTATGTCGCCTGGTATTGGGAGCGCGGCAAGGCAGCAACGGGCTGAGGGCTGCGGCGCGCCCTTTCGCGTCTTTCCTGCAATCGGGCGTGGACAAGGGCGTCAGTCGGTCAATGCGCCGGCCCCTGGCCAAAGGCAAGGCACGTGATTTCCCGGGCGTTTCCCGCAAGCAGTTCGGCGAGGACCATGTTATCTTGAACCCGAAGCCCGAAGAGGTTTTCGGCCTGAAGGACAAAGCGCAGGGTGAGTTCGTTCAGGAAATCCTCGCGCGCGGGGAAGAAACGGGCCTCCGGCGCGGCGATCTGCCCGATCATGAATTCCGTCGCTCCGCGCAGCGATCTGCCGTCCTGCGTCGCGTTCAGATAATCGAAACCCGCGATCTCGCCGTAACGCGCCAGCCGGAAATGACCGATCAGGTTGAAGATCGAATAATGGAAGGGCCGGGTGCGTTCGAGCTCTGCCGGCTGCGTGCCGTCGCGCAGGATCTGGCTTGCCATCCGCCGATGGACGGCGTCGTAGAGCATCTCTCTTGCCGAGGCCGTATCGCCGGTAAAAAGCGCATAATTGACGGACTGGACGTCGAAATAGGTGCCGTGATTATTGTGCCAGATATATTCGTCATGGCCGAGCGGGTGCGTGTGCATCCACCGGCGGAAAGCGTGGAACCAGTCGCGGAGACCTTCCATATCCCTTCTATCCAGCAACCCGCATGCTTCGAGCATCAAAGCTGAATCGATGACTCGCCACAGGCAGCGTGTGTCGATGAGCCCAAGGCCGCGTCCCTCGGCCACGCCGGGCACCGACTGGCCGAAGCGCAAGTTCGGATTCATCCGGGTTTTCTCCTCGAGAAACCATGCGCGGAGGAAGTCCACGGCCTTTGCCGAAAAATCTGAATTTGCGGTGAAATGAAAGGCGAGCGCGAGGTCGAGCACGGTGTTGGCCATCCGTGTCAGCCGGCTTTCATCGACATCCTCGCTGAGAGAAGCCGGGTTTCGCGCGCCGTCGCGGCGGACATAGGGCAGGCCGTCAGCGGTGTCCGGGTTCGGCCACCAGTAGGAGCCGAGGCTCATATAGTCGCGCCGGTCGCCGCTCGGCGGCAGGAAAGATTTGGCGGTCACGGTCTCAAGAGGGGCGCCGAGCGCCTTCTTTGCGCGCGCAAGGAGGGCGCAAATGGCGATGTTTTCCGCGCTCTCGGGCCGGTCGAGAGCCTTGCGGGCGTTCTCAAGCGCGCCAGGATCGATCGTCAGCATGTTTGCAACGGACCGTCTTGTGGAAATAGGTTGGCGCATGAATACGGCCCTCAAACGGGCGGCGCGTTCGCCACGCGCCGCCTTTTATGTGTGCGTCAGCGTGGTCTTGCTGCGGAAACAGCGATCTCGAAAGGCGCGGCTCCGGCGAACTCGGCCCTTGCGCGCGCGCCGGGCGTAACCTCGTGAATGCCGGTTGTCATGCCGGTCAGCACGATATCGCCCTTTTTGACCTTGAGGCCGCGCGCCTTCAGGTTCTCGGCGAGCTGGCGGATCGATTCCAGTGGGCCGCCGGCGGGCTTGGCGGCTGATCCCTCGCCGGCCAGCGTGCCGTCGACAAGCATCCGCGAGGTCATCGCCGCAAGATCAAGATTTTCCCAGCCCTCGATGATCGGGCCCACGACGGCGCCGGCATTGTTGCCGTGATCGCTGACGACAGCGAGCGGACCGATGGCGTTGAGGCTTGGCAGCGGCGAGGAGGCGATTTCCGCGCCAGCATGGATACCCTCAAGCGCCGAAAGGATGACGGCATCGGTGAACCCTTCATCCGAGGGCTCCAGATCCTTTGCAAACACCGCGGTGAATTCGGCTTCGAGCGCGGCGAAACCGCCGTCGAAAACCGTCACTTCGGCCATGCCGCCCGCAGGCAGGCGACGAACGTTTTCGGCAAAGACCGGGCCGACGATCCGCGTCGCATCGAGTTTTGCCTGAAGGTCGGGATGCACGCCTGCGACCTTCCACCCTGCGACCGGCCGTCCGTCCAGTTCAAGCGTCTTGTCCTGGACCCGATAAGCTTCATCGAGTGTGTCCGGCAGTTTGCCGGGAAAGGTGTCGAGGATGGTTGTCTTCTGTCGTGCGGCGACAAAAGCGGTCGCCACGGTACGGATATCGTCTTCGGTCATGTTCTTCATCCAAATATTTGTCGTCTGTTCGGCTCTTTCTTACGGCTGTTTGCCGATATAGGCGAGAATGCCGCCGTCGACATAAAGCACATGGCCGTTGACGAAGTCCGAAGCCGCCGAGGCGAGGAAGACCGCCGGGCCCTTCAGGTCCTGGGTCGTGCCCCAACGGTTTGCAGGGGTCTTGGCCAGGATGAAGGAATTGAACGGATGGCCGGGCTCGCGCAGCGGCGCGGTCTGCGGCGTTTCGATATAGCCCGGGCCGATGCCGTTGCACTGGATGTTGTAGGAACCGTATTCGGACGCGATGTTGCGGGTCAGCATCTTCAGACCGCCCTTGGCGGCGGCATAGGCAGAGACGGTCTCGCGGCCGAGTTCGCTCATCATCGAGCAGATGTTGATGATCTTGCCGGAGCGGCGTTCCATCATCGACGGCAGCACGGCCTTGGCCATGATGAAGGGCGCCGTCAGGTCGATATCGATGACCTTGCGGAAATCCTTGGCTTCCATCTCGTGCATCGGCGTGCGGGCGATGATGCCGGCATTGTTGACGAGAATGTCGACCGGGCCGACGTCCTCGGTAATCTGCGCCACCATTTTCTGAACCGAAGGTTCGTCGGTCACATCGCAGATATAGCCCTTGGCGTTAATATCGGCTTCCTTGTAGGCGGCGACGCCCTTCGCCAGAAAATCTTCATTGATGTCGTTGAAGACGATCGTCGCACCGGCTTCGGCGAGCGCCGAGGCGATGGAGAAGCCGATGCCGTAGGACGCGCCGGTCACCAGCGCGACCTTGCCTTCAAGCGAGAAATTGTCTGCCAAGTTCATGTCCTGTCCTCAAACCGCGTTACAAAAAGTGCTTTCATTCGCAATGAAGGCACATTGCCCCTGCCATGTCACCTCTCCGAACGGCCCCGCGACATGGTGGCCTGTATCAGGGCTGCACGGCTTCAAAGCGATCGCGACGCGCCACGATTGCCTCTTTCCGGAAAGGGCGAGCAAAGCGTGCTCCCCGTCCGCAAATAGCACGCTGATGCCGCCGATCTGCCCTTCGGTGCGGGCCGAAAGCTCCCGCGCCTCGTCGAAAACGCCATGCCGTTCGACAACTGCCGCAAAAACCGCATCCTGCGCATTGACCCGGATCATCAGTCCGGTTTCCGGACGCAGATTGAAGTGCGGGTCCTCGGCCCCGACAAGTGTTGCGATCAGCGTCGCAGGCCGGCTCGCCGCAAGCGAAAGCGAAACATATTCGCTGTCCTGCATCCAGGTCAGCCGCGTCGCGCCGTCCTCAAGCGTAGCCTCGCCGCGTTTCCACAAGTGCCGGTAGCCCGGTTTTTCCGAAAGCGGCGACAGGCTTTCGGCGGCAGAAAAGCGTTCATCCATGCGCACCAACTGACCTTCATAATAAAGCGCATAGTCGTATTGGTGCGGGCGATCGGCAAAGATGCGGAAGAGATCGATCAGAACGGGGTGTTCGAAATCGGCATGCCGGACGAGGAGAACCGTCCGCTTCATCGTGACGCCGGGATCGAATTCCCGGATCGCGCCGCTCATCATTTGGCAGTCGGGGTTCTCGGAGAAGAACACCTGATGCTCGCCATGACGCTTCATCGCATGCTGGCCGTTGCCGCCGTTTTGCGCGGCCTCGTCCACGGTCACGGTGTTGTGGGCGATGGTCTGCTTGGCGAAAGTGATGTTTTCGGGCAGATAGCTGCCTCCGTTCTTGGGCTCCATGTTGATCCAGCGCACGGAGCCATAATCGCGGAGGATCTCGTGGCCGCCGGCGAAATAGCCGAGCGTCAGCCCGTCGAAATGGGCATGTTCCTCAAGCCCGTGCGTGCCGTAGTCGAGGCTCGCGACGGCCTGTCCGCTATCGCCGTCATCCGCGCGCATGATCCCGATGGCGCCCTTCTCGCCGTTCCTGCCGCAGGTCAGTTCTACGCTGGGTGCGGACAGGCCGCCCTCCGGCGCGCGCTCCCGCGCGTCTTCGAGCGCCTGGGAGAGCATGCCGCCCGAAACATCCGGCCAGACGCGGCCATGGCGCTCGGCAAGCCATAGCAGGCGCGGATCCGGTCCGTAGCGCCGGAACAGCGTGCTTGCGCCGATCACATAGCCGAGGCTGTCGACATTCATGCGCTTCAGGGCATCATTGAGCGGCAGGAAAGTGCCGTCTGGCAAAACCGATGACAGCGCGCCGAAAAATCCGCGGCGAATGACCTGGTCGTTGAACTCGTAGATCGTCAGTGCCGGGCAGCGGCGTTCCAGCGCCTCGGCGAAGAGCAGCATCGGCTGAATGGCGAAACGCTGGTAGTAGGGGCCTTCCTCATAGTAGCCGGAGGGAGAGAACAGGCCGGAAAGCTGGGCAAGGAAACCCGCTGTACGGTCGTCGCCGTTCTGGCCATGGATTGCCAGGTCCAGCCAGTCGCGCCGCCCAGTGGCAAGACCGGCAATGCCGACGGCGCTGGAGGCCCACATGCCGTGATTGTGGATGATGTCGAAATGGTGGGCATAGGTCCGGGTGAACATGTCCACCATCGGCGAAAACAGATGACCTTCGATCATCGCCTGATCATCTTCGCTGAGCCATTCCCGGATGCTGCCATAACCAGCGGCGGAAAACAGCAGCCACATATGCTCGTTCAGGATCTGGTGGAAGAGGCGGCCCGGCGGGTTCGGCGTGTTCGGCACCGCAAAGGGCAGCGTTTCGTATCTTCGCGCATAGGCCAGCAAAATGTCGCGGATCCGTCGCGGGTAGCGTTCGTCTCGAAAAATCTGCCAAAGGCGGCCGCCAGAAAAGATCATCTGGTAGTTGTGCTTGTGCGCCTCATGGGCCGAGCTGCCGCCGGGGCCGCTGCCCGGTACATCGACCGGCGCCTGCAGGAAACGCTTGAAAGCGTCTCGCTCATTGCGCAGCGTACTGCCGATCAGGCTGTCCTGCGCCACAAGCGCTGAAAGCGCGGATGCCTCGACCTCCTCAAGGAAGACTGGGCCGGCAGGCGGGCTGAAGGGCCGTGCTTTCTCGGCGAAACCGGGCGATGTCATCTTGGTGACCATTTCGGTGGTATTCTCTGCTGTCTGACGGGGCCATTGCCGAAGGGGCGGCGATCCTGATGCCGTCGCGCTCTCCCGCTTTGCCGCGAAATGCTTCATTTGAGGCCGATCCGGGCGCCGGTTCCGGCATCGAAGACATGGACCCTGTCGATGAAGGGCTGCAGCGAGAGCTGGTCCCCGGTTTCGATGTCGACCCTGTCCTTGAAGGCGGCCGTGAGCTGGCCGCCGGCCGTCCTGCAGAACACCATCATGTCGGAGCCGGTGTTCTCCACCGAGGTGACTTCCGCACTGAGGCTGTGCTCCGTTTCGGCCGAAACGATGCGCACATGTTCGGGCCGGATCGCGTAGATGATCGGTTGTCCTTCGCTCACCGCCAGTCCCTGCGGCAAGGGCAGGAGACTGCCGTCATTCATCAGGGCGTGGTAGGCGCCGTCCTTCTCGGCAATGGTGCAGGAAAGCTGGTTGATCGCCGGAGATCCGATGAAGCCTGCGACAAAGGCGTTGGCGGGCGTGTCGTAGAGTTCCAGCGGCGTGCCGACCTGTTCCACGCAGCCATCGCGCAGGACCACGATCTTCTGGCCCATCGTCATCGCCTCGATCTGGTCATGGGTGACATAGATAGAGGTCGTTTTCAGGCGGGCATGCAGGTCGCGGATCTCGGCGCGCACCTGGGTGCGCAGCTTGGCGTCGAGGTTTGACAGCGGTTCATCGAACAGGAAAACCTGCGGGTTGCGCACGATCGCCCGGCCCATGGCGACGCGCTGGCGCTGGCCGCCGGAGAGTTCCTTCGGCAGGCGGTCGAGAAGGGCTTCGAGCCCCAGCATGCGGGCAACGTCATCGACCTTGGAGCGGATTTCTTCCTTCGGCCGACGCGCCAGATGCAGCGCGAAGCCCATGTTTTCACGCACCGTCATCTGCGGGTAGAGCGCGTAGGACTGGAACACCATGGCGATGTCGCGCTCCTTGGGCTCCAAATCGGTGACGTCGGCGCCGGCAATATCGATGCTGCCGCCGGTGGTTTCCTCAAGACCCGCGATGATGCGCAGAAGGGTCGACTTGCCGCAGCCGGACGGACCGACCAGGACGCAGAATTCACCGTCTTCGATGTTCAACGACACGTCCTTGATGACATTGACGGCGCCGAAAGACTTGTAGACGTGGTTGAGAACGACAGATCCCATGACGAGTTCCTCTGACTTTCAGGTCTTCAACCCTTCACCGCGCCGGACATCAGGCCGCGGTTGAAGTGCTTTTGAAGAAGGAGATAGATGACGATGCTCGGCAGCATTGCGAGAAGCGTGACGGCGATGAAGATGTTCGGCGTGATGCTTTCATCGACGCGGATGGAGCCGAGAATGACCGGGATCGTGTAGAGCCCCTCGTCGTTGACGACGATCAGCGGCAACAGGTACTGGTCCCAGATCATGATGAAGCCGAAGATGATGCAGGTGCCGAGCGCCGGCTTCACCAGCGGCAGGACCACGCGGTAGAAGATCTGGAACTCGTTGGCGCCGTCAATGCGGGCGGCTTCCTCCAGCTCCTTCGGGATCGCTTTCATGAACTCCGTCAGAAGGAAGATCGAGAAGGCCCAGCCGACAATCGGCAGGATCATCGCCGCATAGGTGTTGTAGAGCGAGACGTCGATGACCGGCAGGCGCTGCAGCACGACGAGATAAAGCGGAATGGCGATCACTTCCTCGGGCAGGATCAGGGTCGAGAGGATCAGCAGGGCGACGAAGGCGACCCCGCGGAACTTCTTGCGCGCCAGCGCATAGGCCGCCATGGCGCTGACCATGGTCTGCAGCACGGTGCCGAAGGTGACGACGATCACCGAGTTCATCAGGTAGCGCCAGACATCAAGGTTCTGCCAGGCAAAGATGAAGTTGTCGAAGGAGGGTTGGTTCGGCCATGCCAGAAGCTCGCCCGGCTTGACCGAGAGACCGCTGAAGGCGGTGGCCACAATGCCCCAGTAGGGACCGACGAAGACGATCAGCACGAGCGCGTAGATGATCAGGCGGCCGGCGCGATTCCATTGTTTCTTGAGCATTTTTACTCTCCTAGAACCTGGAGATCCGGTTCTTGATACCGAGGTGCACCATCGTCAGCAGCACCGTGAACAGGAACAGGAGGAAGGACACGGCCGAGGCATAGCCGTAATCGAATTGTTCGAAGCCGATCTTGTAGATGTGGGTCATGATCATCTCGGTGGAGCCGGCCGGACCGCCGCCGGTTGTCGCATAGACTTCGGTAAACACGCGGAAACCACGGATGAAGGAGAGCATCAGCACCACGGAGATCGCCGGGATCATGCCGGGAAGCGTGACATAGCGCAGGCGCTGCCAGGGCGAGGCTCCATCGACATGGGCAGCGTCATAGAGGTCGCGGTTGATGCCCGCCAGACCCGCGATGAAGATGACCATGCTGTAGGGCACGCTCTTCCAGATGTGCAGGAGAATGATCGTCGCCAGCGCCTGGTGGGTGTCGGCAAGAAAGCCCTGCGGGGCGACGCCGACCCAGCCGATGATCTGGTTGACCACGCCGCTCGGCGTCGGGTTGAACAGGATGCGCCAGATTTCGGCAACGACGGCGGCGCTGGTGACGGCCGGCAGGAACATCGCCGTGCGGATGAAGCGCAGGTGCCGGGCCGGGCCTTCCAGCGCCAGAGCCAGGGCAAAGGCGATGACTGCGCCGATCGTCATGGAAAAGATAACGTAGATCACCGTGTTGATCACGGCGGAATGCAGCGCCGTGTCGGTGAGGACGCGCTGGAAATTGTCGAACCCGACCCATTCGTTCGGCCCGTAGAAATTCATCTGGTAGAAGCTGATGATCAGTCCCCGGACCATGGGGTAGAATTTGAACCAGGTGAAGATGACGAGGGCAGGCATGAGAAACAGCCACGGTATCACGCCGCGCTTGAGGCGCCTGGAAAACTTGGTTTTGCGACGTCGGGTGACGTTTGGCGCTGCGGCCACCTGGCCGTTCTGCGCGATCATGGGCTCACTGGGCATTGAATTCGCCTGGACTTTCAAAGAATGGATGGTGTGATGGCCCGTTTGGAGGCCGGCGGAGGTGCCGCCGGCCCTGCCTTGAGGCCTATTCGGCCAGCGCGCCCTGATCCTTCAGGATGCCGGTAACCGTGCCATTGGTTTCTTCCAGAAGTGCGGGAATGTCTGACTCGCAATCAGCGAAGATCTTGTTGAAGCCCATGGCCGTGTCGAGCCTTATCGGCGTCCAGTCCGGAACGGTCGGAACATAGCGGCCCGCGTCGGCATAGAGCTTGGCGAACAGACCCCAGCGCTCGTCTTTCAGGGTGGCGAGCGTGTCGACATTCTTGTTGATCGGCAGACGGACGATCGGGATGCGCCCGGTGCCCACGGCCATGCCCATGGTCTGGCCTTCCGGCGAGATCATGAACTCGACGAACTTGCGGGCGTCGTCGACCTTCTCGCTGCCCTTCATGAAGTAGACATTGGTGCCTTCGGCAAGCGTGGCAACGCCCTCAGGCCCGGCCGGCGGTGCGATCACCTCGATCTTGTCGGCGCCGGGTTCGGCGTCAAGAAGCGCGATGTGGTAGGGTCCGGTAAAGAACATGCCGGTCTGGCCGGAACGGAAGGAGGGGATGACATCGGCGGTGGTGGCGTTGATGGCGCCCGGCTGGGTGAGGCCCTCGCAGACGAGGCTGCGCATGAATTCCATCGCCTCGACATTGCCTTCCTGGGGCAGCGCCGCCTTGTAGCCATCGCCTTCCTTGGCAAGATAGCCGCCGCCGGCCTGCCACATGAAGCTGCTCATGAACCAACTCGCATAGCCGCGCGTTGTCGACGCGGGCAGGATGAAGCCATAGGTATCATCCTTGCCGTTGCCGTCGGGGTCGTCGTGGGTGAAGGCCGCAGCCATGGCTTTCAGCTCATCCCAGGTCTTGGGCTGTTCAAGCCCGAGCTTTTCGCGCCAGTCCTTGCGGATGAAGAGGGCAAAGGACTGGGCCGAGGTCGGCACGCCGTAATACTTGCCGTCAGCGGCCTCGGCGCTCTTCCAGGCGGTTGGGTAGATGTCGTCAGCGCCCTCAATCTTGGAACGGTCGACCTCCTCGATGATCCCCATCTGCTCCATCTGCCCCATGGCGGTAGCATCATTGAAAAGCAGGTCCGGCAGTTCGCGGCCTGCGGCGGCGCGGGCCAGGCGCTGCTCGAAATCGGTGGTGGCGTTGAAATAGTTGATATGGATGCCGGTCTTCGTCTCGAAGGCCTCGGCCATCTGTTCATAGACTTCGCGCGAGTCGTTGCTGGCGCGGATCCACACATCGAGGTCCTGCGCGTTTGCCGGAATGGCTGCCGTTCCGGCGAGAAGGGCGCCGGCAAGCCCGGCAATGCAAGTGATCTTTTTCATGTGGTCTCCTCCACGGTTTCACTGCTGTCGACGGAGACTGGCCTAGAGCTTCAGCATCCGACTGGCTTGGACCATAACGCAGCAAATTTCCGGAATCAAGAAAACGTTTAACTAAACTTTGGACCGGCGATTCCATGCGATGAAAGAGGCGACCTAAGCTTGTCTTACGTCTTTGAAATAGCTGCATATCTAATTAAGCTGCGTCAAACTGACACGCGTGTGTCTAGCGCTGTAAATGCTTGTGGGCTCGGCGAGAAAGTGCCACAATACAGCCATATCGACAAAATCAGGTAAACGTTTTTTATGTCCGAGCCCAGAGCTGCCACAATCAAGGATGTCGCCACCGCGGCGGGCGTTTCGATCGCCACGGTGTCGAAATTCGTCAATCGCCAGCAGACCTTTTCGCCTGCGGTGGAGGAGCGCATCCGCGCGGCCATCGCATCTCTCGGTTATCGGCAGAACCCGGCCGCCCGCAGCATGGTCACGGGGCGCACCCAGGCGATCGGCCTTGCGGTGATGGATATCCGCAATCCGCATTACGCCAATATCGTCAAGGGCGCGAACCGCGTCGGCATGAAGAGCGGCTACAGCCAGTTTGTCGTCGACATGGAGGAGCGTCGCGAAGGCGTTCATCAGATGCTGGATGCGCTGGCCATGCGCGTCGACGGGCTGATCGTGAGCACGCGGATCCCGGAACAGGACATGGACTGGCTCGCCAATATGGGCAAGCCGGTGATCTTCGTCGGCCGGCCGATGCGCGATGTGATCTATACGGTGCGCACCGACGGTTACCTCGGCGCCGGGCTTCTGGCGCGCTATCTCGTGCGTCAGGGCTATCGGCGTATCGCCTATGCCGGTTTTCCGCTTGCCTCCTGGAACGAGGAGCGCCTGAGGGGGCTGAAGGAGGTGGTCGAAGCCGAGGGGCTGGAGCTTCAGGTCTTCGAGGTGGACGGCACGGTGACCGAGTCGGGCGAGCGGGCGGCTGCCCATGTCCTGCTGCGGCCCGACCGGCCGGAGGTGATCGTTGCCTGTAACGATCAGGTGGCGCTCGGCTTTCTGATTCAGGCGCGCGCGCTCGGCATCTCCATACCGGAGGATGTCGGCCTTGCCGGCTTCGACAATATCGAACCGAGCCGCTATGTCCTGCCATCGCTGACGACCGTCGATATGCGCAGCGAGACCATGGGCGAGATCGCGATGCAGCAGATCCTGGCGATGATCGCGGGCAAGGAGATTGCGCGCGACTACAGGCTGGAGCCGACACTGATGATCCGGCAGTCAACCATGAGGCCGCCTGCCGGTGGCTGAAGCACATATGGGCCGGCCGCGCCGGACTTTGGGCCGCCTTCGACCTGCCCGCGCCAGGCGCTCGCGCCGAAAACCTATGCGAATTTGGTCCTCAGATAGTCGAGATAGGCGCCGCAGTCGCCGGCGTCAGCGCCGATCGAGGAGAGAGCCTCGCGGCGGCTTCTCGAGCGGCCGTGCTGCCAGACAGCCTCTCCGAGTTTTTGCCGCAGCGGCGCAAGATCGCCGGCCTTGGTGGCACTGCGCAATTGAGGATCTGTTTCATCGAGCCGCGCCATGATCTGAGCGGCGGTGACATTGCCGATCGTGTAGGTCGGGAAGGAGCCGATATAGCCGCTCGACCAGTGGACGTCCTGAAGGCAGCCGAGCCCGTCATGCGGCACATCGATGCCGAGGTCCTCGCGCATGGCGGCGTTCCAGGCCGCCGGCACGTCATCGACAACAAGCGAACCGTCCATCAGCGCCATTTCGATGCGCACCCTGAGCATGATGTGCAGATCATAGGTCAGTTCGTCCGCTTCCACGCGGATGAGGCCCGGCTCGGTGCGGTTGACGGCCCTGACGAACTCTTCCTTGCTGACATCGGCGAGCTGGTCCGGGAAATGCGCCTTGAGCCGTCCGAAATGCAGCGCCCAGAAATCAGCGGAACGTCCGATATGGTTTTCGAAAAGCCGCGACTGGCTCTCATGCATGCCGAAACTGCTGCCGCCGACGGAATAAAGACCGATCAGATCGGTCGTGTGTGCCGTGCGGGTCAGTGCCGGATCGACGCCCTGTTCGTACAGCGCGTGGCCGGTCTCGTGCATGGTGCCGAAGATCGACATCGGCAGATAGTTCGGGTTCCAGCGCGAGGTGATGCGCACATCCTGGCGGGTAAACGAGATCTCGAAGGGATGGACGGCTGTGTCGAGCCGGCTGCGGGTAAAATCAAGGCCGAGAACTTCGGCAAGCTCCGCACAGAGCGCTTTCTGCTGTTCGACCGGATAGGCGCGGTAGAGAAAATCCGCGCGCGGTTTCGGTCGTTCGAGCGCTGCCGTCAGGATCGGCTTGATGCCGTCGCGCAGGTCGTCGAACAGAGCCTTCAGCGAGGCGGCGGTCTCGCCGGGCTCGTAGATCTGCACCATCGGGTCATAGGGGTGGGCGTCATAGCCGATCGCGTCCGCCATCTGGCGCGCAAGCGAGACGATCTCGGCAAGATGCGGACGGAACAGGGCAAAGTCGCCTTCCGCACGAGCCCCTTCCCAGGCGCGGCCGGCAATAATCGAGATTTCGTCCTGGCGACGCAGCAGTTCGGGCGGCACGCTCAGATGCCATTTGCGAGCGGCAAGCACAGCCTCGGCGGCGCGGCGCTCGCGTTCATCGGAAGGCTTTGCCAGCACGGCTTCGGCGGCATCTTCCGTGGCGGTGTCGAGCAGCATCGCGCGCGCCTTGGCCTTCAGCGTGGCAATCTGCTGGCCGCGGGTGGCTGCTCCGCCTGCAGGCATCATGACTCGCGCATCCCATTGCAGCAGGTTGACGGCCGAGAGAATATCGTTGATTTCGGCTGTGCGGGTTGTGAACGCGTTCATGCGGCCTCCGGCTTTGCTGTGGCGCCGGTGCCGCCGTCGTTGAGGTGGCAGGCAACCGATGCCGTTCCGCTTGTCGCCGGCTTGAGGCGCGGCAGTTCGGTTTTGCACCTCGGGCCGGCCATCGGACAGCGCGGATGGAAGGCGCAGCCTTTCGGCGGGTTGATCGGCGAGGGGATTTCGCCCTCGATCGGCTGAAACGAGCCGCGCCCGGCGCCAAGCTTCGGGATCGAGGCGAACAGCGCCCTAGTATAGGGGTGGCGCGGCGTCGCATAAAGCTCTTCCGCTGTGGCGAGCTCGACGATCCGTCCGAGATACATGATCGCCACACGGTCGCACACATGGCGCACGACCGAAAGGTCGTGGCTGATGAAAACGGCGGTAAGATCGAGTTCGCGGCGCAGATCCATGAACAGGTTCAGCACCTGCGCCTGGATCGAGACGTCCAGCGAGGCCACCGCTTCGTCCAGCACCAGCAGCTCCGGCTCCATGGCGAGCGCGCGGGCAATGGCGACGCGCTGGCGTTGACCACCGGAAAACTGGTGCGGCAGGCGGTCGGCATAGGCGCCCTCAAGGCCCACCTGCTCAAGCAGACTGCGCACACGGGCGCGGACTTCATTGGCCTTGACGATATGATGGATGCGCGGACCTTCGGCGATCGTCTCGCCCACCTTCATGCGCGGATTGAGGCTTGCGAACGGATCCTGATGGATCATCTGCACCTTGGTGGTGAGCTTGTCGACATTGTTGCCGTGCTTGCGGGCAACGGGCGCACCGCTCAGAAGCACCTGACCCTCGCTTGGCGTGTAGATGCCCGAGATGATGCGGCCGAGCGTAGACTTGCCGCAGCCCGATTCGCCGACAAGGCCGAGCACCTCGCCCTCGGCGACCTCCAGCGAGATATCGGAAAGCGCATGAACGGTTTCGCCCGAGGGCTTGCCGGCGAGCCTGTTGATGCCCTGGATGACGAGGCCGGGCTTTCGGGTGAAGCGTTTGTGAACGCTTTTGATCGTCAGAAGCGGCTTGCTCATGGGGCCTCCATCGGATGATGACAGGAAACCGAATGCGTTCCGGTCTCATGCAGGGGCGGCTCGGTGGCGCAGATGTCTGACGCGCGCGGACAGCGCGGCCTGAACGGACAGCCCGATGGCAGATTGGCAAGCTGCGGCGTCGATCCGGGGATTTGCGGCAGATGCGCGCCCGGCTCATGCAGGCTCGGCACGGAGCCGATCAGGCCAACCGTATAGGGGTGGCGGGGGGCGACAATCACCTCTTCGGCCGTGCCGCGCTCAACGATCCTGCCAGCATACATGACGCAGATGTCGTCAGCGAGGCTGGAGATGACGGCAAGGTCGTGGGTGACCCAGACGATCGCCGTGCCGGTCTCGTCGGCAAGCCTGCGCACCTCGGCGAGAATCTGGCTCTGGATCGAGACGTCGAGCGCCGTCGTCGGTTCGTCGGCGATGATCACCGCCGGGCGGTGCAAAAGCGCGGTGGCAATGGCCACGCGCTGGCGCATGCCGCCGGAAAGCTGGTGCGGATAGGCCTTCAGCCTTTCGCGGGCAGCCGGAATGCCGACGGTCTCGAGGGCCTGGCGCGCACGCTCCCAGGCGTCGCGCTTCGACATCTTCTCGTGCACGCGCACGGCCATCGCCATCTGGTCGCCGATCCGCAAGACCGGGTTCAGTGTCATCATCGGGTCCTGAAACACCATGGCGACCTTGGCGCCGCGCAGTTTTCGCAGTGCCTCGGGCTTCAGCGCCCTGAGGTCCTGGCCATCGACCAGAACTTCGCCGCCGGTGATATGGCCCGGTTCCTCGACAAGGCCGAGAATGGAAAAGCCGGTGACGCTCTTGCCCGAGCCGCTCTCGCCGACAAGACCCATGATGCGGCCGCGCTCGACCGAAAAGCTGACATTGTTGACGGCGGTGACGTCGCCGCGACGGGTTTCAAACCGGGTGGTGAGGCCCCGGACGTCCAGTGCTTTGGTCATCGGCTGCGCCTCGGGTCTAGAACGGTGCGGACCTGATCGCCGACCAGATTGATCGTCACCACCGTCACCATCAGGAAAAGGCCCGGATAGATCGACAGCCAGTAGCGGTCCGTGTGGATATATTTGAAGCCGTTGGCAATCAGCGAGCCGAGCGAGGGTTCGGTGAGCGGCAGACCGACGCCGAGGAAGGAGAGCGTCGCCTCCAGCGCGATCGCGCTTGCGACCTGTACCGTGGCAACCACGATCAGCGGCGGCAGCACGTTCGGCAGGAGGTGGCGGAAGAGAACGCGGCCTGTGGGAAGCGGCGTCGAGCGGGCGGCCTCGATATAGTCCTTGCCGCGCTCGACGGTCGCCGCGCCATGGGTGGTGCGGGCGAAATAGGCGTATTGGGCAATCACCAGCGCCAGAATGATCTGGCCGACGCCCTGTCCGAGAACGGCGACCAGCACCAGTGCCAGCAGGATCGCCGGCATCGACAATTGCAGGTCGACGATGCGCATCAGGAAGGCCTCGATCCGGCCGCCGAAATAGGCCGCCGACAGGCCGACGCAAATGCCGACGATCAACGCCAGCCCGCCGGCGGAAAGGCCGATGACGAAGCTGGTGCGCAATCCGTAGAAGATCGCCGACAGCATGTCGCGGCCGACATTGTCGGTGCCGAGAAGATGGGTATAGCCGCCGGAACCGACCGTGCCGGGCTTCAGAAACGCATCCATCCAGTCGAGCTTGGCCATGTCATAGGGGTCCTGCGGCGACACCAGCGGCGCTGCAAAGGAGACGAACAGCAGGCCTACGATCATGATCAGAGAGACGACCGCGACCGGGGAGCGGGCAAAGTCGGAACAGAAATTGCGGAACCGGGCGGGGCGGGTTTCCACCGGCGCCGCAGCGGGCGTAGCGTCAGCCATCACTTGCCTCCCTTCAGCCGCACGCGCGGATCGAGCTGGGCGTAGATGATGTCGACGACAAGGTTGATGAGCACGAAGAGAATGACCACGAGAATGAGATAGGTGACCATGACCGGGCGGTCGAGCTGGAGGATGCTGTCGATGATCAGCTTTCCGACGCCCGGCCAGTTGAAGACGCTCTCGGTGACGACGGCAAAGGCGAGCGTTGAGCCGAGTTCAAGGCCAAAGACTGTGACGATCGGGATTGAGATGTTGCGCAGAACATGGCGGAACACGATCTGCCGGTCGGGCAGTCCCTGGGCGCGGGCGAATTTCACATAGTCCGTCTGCATCGCCTCGACCATTCCAGCCCGGGTGAGACGGATGAGCAGGCCCATCATGAACAGCGAAAGGTTGAAGGCCGGCATGATGACGTGGCTCCAGCCGTCCACGGTCGCCAGAGAAGTGCGCAGGCCGAGGATGGAACCGATATCGCCGCGCCCGCCGGAGGGCAGCCAGCCGAGATTGACCGCAAAGGCCATGACCAGCAGCATGCCGATCCAGAAGGTTGGAACGGAGAAGCCGAGAACCGAGAGCGCCATGATTGCCTTGGCAGGCAGGCTGTTCGGGCGGTAGCCCGCATAGATGCCGGCTGGGATGCCGATGAGGGTTGCGATCATCACAGCGACGAAGACCAGTTCGATGGTGGCCGGAAGCCTGGAGAAGACGAGTTTGATGACCGAGACATTGTAGACCATCGACGTGCCGAGATCGCCGTGGATGACATTGGAAAGAAACGTCCAGTATTGCTGCCAGAGCGGTTGGTCGAGACCGTATTGCTCGATCAGTTTCTGGCGGATCTCCTGGGTCGCGCCGGGGTCGATCATCACATCGATCGGATTGCCGATTGCGTAGACGCCGAGAAAGACAATGATCGACATTGCAAAGATGACGACAACGGCCTGCAGCAGCCGCTGGACAAGAAAACCAAGCATCTAAGCCTCTTGGAATAGAGCATGCGCATCTGCGCGACGCGCTGAATATCGCACGAATGGCATCATCCGGCATCTGGCCGGGTATCAATTCGCCGATGAGGGGCTGCGGCGATACCTGCCGCAGCCCCGTGAACGCCCTGGCGCACGAGCGTTCGCCGCGCCGCCTTACTTGGCGGGCGTGATCTCGTAAGCGCGCGTTTCCTGGTCGACGCGCGGCGTGATTTCGATGGTGTCGGCATCAGCGGCCCAGACGGTCTGCAGGATGACGGTCGGGATCAGGGCGCGGTCTTCCATGGCAATGTAGGAAGCTTCTTCATAAAGCTTCTTGCGTGCCTCGGCATCGAGCGTCTGCGTGCCTTCGTCGAAGACCTTGTCGAATTCCGGGTTGGAATAGCCGGTGCGGTTGAAGTTGCCGAAGCCCTTTTCCGCGTCCTTGGTGTGGGTCAGCGCACCATAGGTGTAGGCGGCTTCACCCGTCAGCGTGCCCCATGCCGACATGGTCATCGTGTATTCCTCGCGCGCTGCGGCGGGGAAGAAGACCGTGCCGTTGAGAGCCTGTGCGTTCACCTTCAGGCCAAGGCGGGCCCACATCTGGGCGAGCGCTTCGCAGACCACGGCATCGCCGGGAACGCGGTTGTTGGTGCAGGTGAAGTCGATCTCGAAACCGTCCGGATAGCCGGCCTCTGCCAAGAGCGCCTTGGCCTGTTCGATATCGTATTCGCGCGGGCCGAGTTCTTCCGAATAGCCGAAGAAGCCTTCCGGCATCAGCTGATTTGCGGGGTTGCCGAGACCTTCGAGGACGACATTGACCAGCACGTCGCGATTGATGGCAAGGTCAAGCGCCTTGCGGACGCGCAGGTCCTGCAGCGGGTTGCCGTCGACCGGCTCGCCGTCGACGGTGATCGGCTGCGGTTCTTCATCCTTCACGCTCGGCGCGATGTTGAGGATGTAGATCGAGTCGGAGATGAAGGTTTCCAGGCTGTCATCGTTCTGGAAGGCCAGATAGTCGGACGCCGGAACGTAGTTGATCATGTCGACATCGCCGGAACGCAGGGCCGCGACACGGGCGGCGTCATCCGGGATTTCGCGACGGATGACCTTTTCCCAGGCCGGTTCTTCGCCCCAGTAGCCGTCAAAGCGCTCGAGCACCAGATCACCCTTGGGCTCCCAGGAGACGAATTTGTAGGGGCCAGTGCCGATGGCGGCTTCGCCGGAGTTGAACTCCTCGTTGCGGGCTTCCATGCTGGTTCCGTCGGAGACGACGAAGAGGCGGGTAAAGTCGTTGGGGAGCGCAGGCGCCATGCCCTTTGTATGGACGCGCAGCGTGTAGTCGTCGACCACTTCGACGCTGTCGACATATTTCGTGTAGAGCGTCATCGGCATCGGGCCGGTGACTTCCGGAATGCGCTCGATCGAGAACTTGACGTCTTCGGCGGTGAAGTCAGAGCCGTCATGGAATTTTACGCCTTCGCGCAGCTTGAATTCCCAGGTCGTGTCGTCGATCGGCTCCCAGCTGACGGCGAGGCCGGGTTTCAGCTGCAGCTTATCGTCGACATCAACGACCGTGTCATAGATGTGGCGCAGCGCTTCGGCCTGGCTGCCGAGCGTCGACCAGTGCGGATCAATGGAGTCCGGGCCGGCGCGCAGGCCGATGATCAGGTCGTCGGCAAGCACCGCCGGCGCCGCTGCCATCAGCGCAAGCGCGGTGACGGCGGAACGGAGAAGAGCTTTTTTCATCAGGTTTGTTCCCCTTTGTTTCAACTGACTGATACGATAGTCCCGATTTTTTGAAACGGTCAACCCTGAACTGAGACAAATATCATTTTGAAAACATAAAAACAGTTGCTTCAAAGGCTTGGCAGGTTGGGTGTTTTTGTCCATTATAACACTATGACAGACACGCAGGTGCAATTCGATCAGGCAATGGATCGCATCGTCGATGCCATTGACCGCTCTTCTTCTGTTGCCGTTTCGGTGCAGTTGCGCGGAGCGTTGGAGTTCGGGATCGCGTCCGGAGAGTTGCCGGCCGGTGGCCGCATGCCTTCCGTGCGCTCGCTTGCGTCAAGGCTTGGCATTTCGCCTGTGACCGTCAGCACCGTCTACGCCGCGTTGCAGGAAGTCGGGCATACGGAGGGTCGCGTCGGTTCCGGCACATTCGTCAAAAGCATTTCCGTTCCGGCAAACCAGGTACGGCTGCGCGAACTCGATATGCGGATTGCGGAATTGGTTGAGCTTGGGCGCGATTGCGGCATTTCGCCTGCCGAACTGGCGACGCGGGTCTCCATGTCTTCCAGCAGGCCGAACATGAACATGCGGCTTCTGATCGTCGGTAATTTTGTCGAGGCGACCGAAGCTTATGCTGCGGCGCTGCGCCCGCATCTTGCCCATGGCGACACGCTTTCGGTCGCGACCATGGACATGCTTGAGAATGTCGCCCCTGACAGCGTCGATCTGGTGATTTCGCCGCGCAGCCTCCTCAAGCCCGCTCGCGACCATTTTGCTGACACGCCGATTACCGGCGTCACGCTGATTCCGGATGAGGCGACGCGTGTCTCCCTGGCCTCGCTTGCGACCGATGCCGAGGTCGTCGGCTATTCTTATTTCGATACGTTCGTGACGCTGATGAAGGCCGGTATCCGACGGTTCGGTCCGCATATCACCGAGTTGAAGATGGTGGTGCGCGGCGAGCCTGGCGTGGAGGAGGCGATCGCTTCGGCCGATGTGCTGGTCTATGCGACGGGGGCCGAATATCTGCTTGAGACGCTGAGATCCGACCAGCGCGCCTTCGAATACCGGCACACGCCCGACATTCATTCCGTGCGGAAGGAACTGCTTCCCACAATCGAAGCCTACAGAACAAAAATCCTCAAAAAACGGAGGGGCAACGTTGAAAATTTCCGAAAGCAACTGGGGTGAAATCGAGGACTATCTGAAGGCAGATGACCGTTGCGTCCTGCCGCTTGGCAGTACCGAGCAGCACGCCTTTCTCAGCCTCTCCGTCGACAGCATCCTGTCCGAAAAGGTCGCAGCCGATGCCGCCGAGCCGCTCGGCGTTCCGGTGTTTCCCGCCGTTGCCTATGGGCTGACGCCGTATTTCATGGCTTTTCCGGGCAGCGTCACGCTGAAGCTCTCGACCTATGCAGCGCTTGTCTCAGACATTCTCGACAGTCTCTATGCGACGGGCTTTCGCCGTATCCTGGTCGTCAACGGCCATGGCGGCAATACGCCGGTGCAGCCGGTCACCATGGAATGGATGGAGCGTCACGAAGGCGCGCGCTGCCGCTTCCATGACTGGTGGCGGGCGCCGAAGACGTTTGCGACCGTCCGCGAGATCGATCCCATCGCCAGCCACGCCAGCTGGATGGAGAATTTTGCCTGGACGCGCCTGCCGGGCCGCGAGATGCCGGCCGAGCAGAAGCCCTATGTCGATTTCGACCGCCTGCGCGATCGCAATGCCGCTGGCGTTCGCGCGCTGATCGGCGATGGCAATTATGGTGGTCTCTACCAGCGCCCCGATGAAGACATGGACCGGCTCTGGTCCGTGGCTGTCGAAGAAACCCGCGCCCTGATCGAGGGTGACTGGGCATGAGCAATTCGCCAATCCTGATCTGGGGCGCCGGCGCGATCGGCGGCGTTCTCGGTGCCTATTTCGCCCGCGCCGGCCATGATGTTCACATGGTCGATATCGTGCCTGAACATGTCGAGGCGATGCGCACCACTGGCCTGAAGATCGAAGGCCCGGTGGAGGAGTTCAGGCAGGTCCTGAAGGCGAGCACGCCGGATGAACTTGAAGGACAATTCGACCGCGTGTTTCTGGCGGTCAAGGCGCATCATACGGCAGGCGCGCTCGACATGCTCATCCCGCATCTGGCGGAAGACGGCTATGTCGTCTCCGCCCAGAATGGCCTCAATGAAAAGGTGATTGCGGAAAAGATCGGCGCTGAAAACACCGTCGGTTGCTTCGTCAATTATGGTGCCGACTGGCTGGAGCCGGGCCGCATTCTTTATGGCAACCGCGCTGCCGTTGCTGTCGGCGAACTTGATGGCCGGATGACGCCGCGTGTTGCCGAGGTGCACAAGCTTCTGTCGCTGGTCGAGCCGGATGCCGTGGCGACCGACAATATCTGGGGTTATCTCTGGGGCAAGATGGGCTATGGCTCGCTGCTGTTCTGTACCGCACTGACGCCGGATTCCATGTCGGATGCGATGGCGCGGCCGGAACATCGCGTCGTCTACGAAAAGCTCGGCCATGAGGTGATGCTGCTGGCCGAGGCCGAGGGCGCAAGCCCGCTTGGCTTCAACGGTTTTGATCCGGCGGCCTTTCTGGCGGCTGATCCCGAAGGTATGCTGGCGGCGCTCGACAAGATGGTGGCGCATAACCGCAAGACGGCCAAGACCCATTCCGGCATCTGGCGCGACCTTGCCGTGCGCAAGCGCAAGACGGAAGTGGATGCGCAGATCGGCACGATGATCCCGCTTGCCGCCGCGCACGGTCTTGCCGTTCCCGCCCTCGCGAAGATGGTCGACCTCATTCACGACATCGAGGACGGCAAGCGCGAGCAATCGGCGGCCCTTGTCGATGAGATGGTGCTGCTGTGCAGCTAGATCTTTCCAGCAAGGTTTTCGCCGTCACCGGTGCGGCGCAGGGTATCGGCGCGGCCATCGCCCGCCAGCTCAAGGCGTCTGGCGCTGCTGTCGCCGCCATCGATATCGACGGCGATGGCATGAAACCGCTTCTTGGTGACGGCATCAGCCTGCATCAGGCCGATCTTGGCTCGCGTAAGGGCGCGCATGCGGCAATCCGGTCCGTGCTCTCACAGCATGGCCGTATCGACGGGCTTGTCACATCAGCCGGTGGTGTGCGCGGGCAGGCTGGCCGCCCGATCGAAGAAATCGGCGAGGATGACTGGCATGTGATCTTTCAGGCCAATGTCGACGCCGCCATGTGGTGCGTGCAGGCTGCGGCGCCCGATATGAAAGCGCGCGGCGAAGGCCGGATTATCACCATCTCCTCAGGTGCAGGCCTGCGACCGAGCTTGACCGGCATTCAGGCCTATGCCAGCGCCAAGCACGCGCTTGTCGGCCTGACGAAACAGCTTGCGCTGGAACTCGGCCCCTTCGGCATCACGGTCAATTCCGTGGCGCCCGGTTTCGTCCTTTCCAACCCGTCCACGCAAAAGCAGTGGGCGGCCTTCGGCGAAGAGCGGCAGAAGGCCGTCATCGGCGGAATACACATGCGCCGACTTGGTGCGCCGGCCGACATTGCAAATGCCGTCACCTTTCTGGCCTCGCCGCAAGCCGGCTGGATCAGCGGACAAATTCTTTCGGTCGATGGAGGCCATGCATGAGCGAACCCTATGAATGGGACGAGGCGACCTGGCGCGGCCGGGTCAATCAGGTGCGCGCGGGCAAGAGCCTGCTGCCGAAGGCCTGGCCCGGCGGCGCGCGCTGCGCGGTGGCGCTCAGCTTCGATAGCGACCACGAGACCAATGAGTTGCGCGATGGCGGGGAGTCGCCCGCTCGCCTCAGCTGGGGTGAGTTTGGCGCAAGGCGGGGCATCCCGCGCATCCGCAAGGTGCTCGATCGCTTTGGCGCAAAGGCAAGTTTCTTCGTGCCCGCCGTCTCCGCGCTGCTGCATCCGGAAGAACAGAAATCGCTGGCCGAGGATGGCCACGAGATCGCGCTTCACGGCTGGATCCACGAGCGCAATGCGCAGGTGCCCGCCGACAAGGAGCGCGAACTGATGCTCCGCTCCGCCGATACGCTGGAAAAGCTCACCGGCACCCGTCCCGTCGGCATGCGCACGCCGTCATGGGATTATTCCGATGTGACGCTGAAGATCGCGCGCGAACTCGGTCTCGTCTACGACAGTTCGCTGTTTGCCGATGACGATCCTTACGAGATCCTCGACAATGGCGAGCGCACAGGCATCGTCGAGCTGCCGGTCGAATGGATCCGCGATGATGCGGTCTATTTCATGATGAACCGTTTTGGCGCGCAGCGGCCCTATACGCCGCCGACCGATGTGCTCGATATCTTTCGTCGCGAGTTCGATGGCGCCTATGAAGAGGGCGGCATGTTCCTTCTGACCATGCACCCGCACATCACCGGCTATCGTTCGCGGATTTTTATTCTGGAAGAGCTTCTGTCGCACATCACGTCAAAGGGTGATTGCTGGATTGCCACCCATGCCGATATCGCCCGCTACTGTGCTACCGAAGCCGGGCTGAAGGAGTAGACATGCGTTATTCTCTCGCGGTCCATGGCGGGGCCGGAACCATTTTGAAATCGAAGATGACGCCGGAAAAGGAAGCGGCCTATCACGCAGGCCTTCGCCGGGCGCTGGAAGCAGGTGAAGCCGTGCTGAAGGATGGTGGGGCAGCGCTTGATGCGGTAACGGCCGCCGTCTGCGCGCTGGAAGACGAGCCGCTCTTCAATGCCGGGCGCGGCGCGGTGTTCACCGATCATGGCGAGCAGGAAATGGATGCTGCCGTCATGGATGGACGCGACCGCAAGGCTGGCACGGTTGCCAGCATTTTCGGGCCGAAGAACCCGGTTCTGGCGGCGCGCGCGGTGATGGAACACACGGTCCATGTCTGCATGACCGGGCCGAATGCGCTGGAAATTGCCCGTAACGCCGGCGTCGAATTCGCCGACAAGGACTATTTCTTCACGCAGGCTCGCTGGGACGCGCTTCAGGAAACGCTGAAGATGAAGGCCAAGGGCGAGGATGACGCCGACCCGGCCCGCCGCCATGGCACGGTTGGCGCTGTGGCCTGCGACAATGACGGCAACCTGGCGGCCGCCACCTCCACCGGCGGCTGGACCGGCAAGGCCAAGGGCCGCATTGGCGACACGCCGATGATCGGCGCCGGCACCTATGCCGACAATGCCACCTGCGCTGTGTCCGGCACAGGCCACGGCGAGATCTTCATCCGCTGGACGGCAGCGTCCGAGATCGCTGCGCGCATGCGCTACAAGGGCGAGAGCCTGGAAGAGGCCGCGCGTCATGTGGTGATGGTCGATCTCGGCGAAAACGATGGCTCCGGCGGCGTCATCGCGGTTGACCGGGACGGCAATATCACGCTGCCGTTCAACTCCGAAGGTATGTATCGCGGTCATGTCCGCGCCGGCGAGGAAGCCGTTACGGCTATTTACCGGTCCTAGAGCGTTTCCACGAAAAGTGGGTACCGGTTTCCGCCCGGGAACGCACAGAAACAAAGAGATAGAGCGATTTCGCGGTTCGAAGAAGAGCGGAAGCGCTCAAGAACCGGATGGGACCGCCGCCTTCTTGGCGGTCCGTTCAGGGCCTGCGACGGGGTTGTCTGTCGCAGGCCTTTTTTTTTGCGCGTATCGTTCAGTCGGCGAGAAGAGCCCGGCAGCTTAAATGTTACCGGCTTTATCTTGCTCAATCGTGCTTTACGGATGCGGCAGCGGCGCCTTGGCGTCTCGTCACGCCCATATATTCGCTCGGGTAGGCCGCGGCTGCAGCATGCAGGTGTAAACGGACGAGCTTCAGTCCATGATCAGCAGGACGAAAAGAGCATGAGGCTTGTCGTTCGTGATTGTTTCAGCCTCTTGGGCGGCGAGGTGAGACAGCCTCGTGATGCGGCTGGCTCCATAGGCGCCCCTTCTCTTCATCTGCCGCCTTCGACGCAGGCTGGCCCCAAAACGACTTCGGCATCTCTCTGCGAGAAGTACCGTTTCGTCAGAACTTCTGTTTTACTTGTATACATCGAAGTAAACTCTGAAAAGATTCAATTTGAAAAAGTTATTTTTGTTGATATGATTTAATTAGTAGAGTCTACTACAAGTATAAACTATGAATAGTGAATTTATACTTGTAGCGTTTTAAATTTTGGCTCAGGCAACGACGAGGCCACGCTGCTACGGCGGTCAACCGGGGGGATGAAAATGTCTGCAAGATTTCGCGATACGGCTGCAAGTTCCACGAGATTTGGCGGCTTTGGGCTGGGAGTATCGGGTTCCGGCGAGTGCGGGCCGCATCGCCTTTCCCGCTTTCTTTCTGGAACGGCTTTCACGACCCTGCTTCTGGCAAGCGGCGTGGCGCTCTACAGCGGCATGCCGCAACAGGCTGTGGCTCAG
>NZ_JACIDZ010000013.1:114353-172178 GCF_014196625.1 Martelella radicis | reverse complement strand
CGCGGCAGATACATCATGAAGGTGTTTTCGAACTGGCCGTAGATTTCCTTCTCGACGCCTTCGAAATTCACGTCCTTGGAGCGCTTCTCGAATTCGCCGCCGAGGATTTCCTCCCAGTTCGGCCCCCATTCGATCTTTTCCATGCGTTCGCCGGTCAGCTTCGAGCGCGGCCGGGCCGTCGGCATGGTCTTGCTCTCGCCGGCGGTCTGAAGATGGCCGTAATCGAAATCGAAGGGTTCGTAATAATCGTCGATTTCCGGCAGGTCGGGATTGGCGAAGATCTTGGCGAGGATGCGCCATTTGGCGCCCATCCTCGGCTCGATCCGGCCGTTCTTCTTTCGGACCCAACCGCCATTCCATTTCTTCTGGTTTTCCCATTCCTTGGGAAAGCCGATCCCCGGCTTGGTCTCGACGTTGTTGAACCAGGCGTATTCAACGCCTTCGCGGTTCGTCCAGACGTTCTTGCAGGTGACGGAGCAGGTGTGGCACCCGATGCATTTATCGAGGTTCAACACCATGCCGATCTGTGCGCGGACCTTCATTCTGCGGCCTCCTTTCCAGCAAGGCTTGGGGCGTCATCCATCCAGTCGACATTTTCGAGCTTGCGGACGACGACGAATTCATCGCGGTTGGACCCGACGGTTCCGTAGTAGTTGAAACCGTAGGCCTGATGGGCATAGCCGCCGATCATGTGGGTCGGCTTCGGGATCACGCGGGTGACGGAGTTGTGAATGCCGCCGCGCTGGCCGGTCAGCGGCGAGCCGGGCGTGTTCACGATCTTTTCCTGCGCGTGGTACATGAAGATCGTGCCGTCCTTCATGCGCTGCGAGACCACCGCGCGGGCGACCAGCGCGCCATTGGCGTTGTAGACCTCGACCCAGTCATTATCGACGATGCCGGCGCGGGCGGCATCCGGTTCGGAAATCCACACCACCGGGCCGCCGCGGTTCAGCGTCAGCATCAACAGGTTGTCGGTATAGGTGGAATGGATGCCCCATTTCTGGTGCGGGGTGATGAAGTTCAGCACCAGATGCGGCTGGCCGTCGAGGCGCGCCTCGATCGCCGGCGTCACGGTTCCGGTGTCGATCGGCGGACGGTAGACGCAGAAGGCCTCGCCAAAGGCCCGCATCCAAAGATGGTCCTGATAGAGCTGCTGCCGCCCGGAGAGCGTGCGCCACGGGATCAGTTCGTGGACGTTTGTGTAGCAGGCGTTGTAGCAGACCTTTTCCGATTCCAGCCCCGACCATGTCGGCGAGGAAATGATCTTGCGTGGCTGGGCGACGATGTCGCGAAAGCGGATTTTCTCGTCCTCTTTCGGAAGGGCGAGATGGGTGTGGTCGCGTCCGGTAATCGCCGAGAGCGCCTCCCAGGCCTTGACCGCAACCTCGCCATTGGTTTCCGGCGCAAGCGACAGGATCACCTCCGTGGCATCGATATCGGTTTCGATCTTCGGGCGCCCCTTCGAGGCCCCCTCTTCCGTCACCGTACCGTTGAGTTTGCCGAGCAGGCCGACTTCATGCTCGGTGTTCCAGGAAATCCCCTTGCCGCCATTGCCGAGCTTGTCGAGCAGCGGGCCGACGGAAGTGAAGCGCTTGTAGAGATTGGGATAATCCCGCTCGACCACGGCGACCGTCGGCATGGTCTTGCCGGGAACCGGATCGGTTTCGCCCTTTTTCCAGTCCTTCACATCGAAGGGCTGGGCGAGTTCGCCGGGGGTGTCGTGCAGGGTCGGCACAAGGACGACATCCTTTTCGACGCCGAGCACTTCCGGCGCGACCTCCGAGAACGTCTTTGCGATGCCCTTGAAGATTTCCCAGTCCGAGAGCGACTGCCAGGCCGGATCGGCCGCACTGGTCAGCGGGTGGATGAAGGGGTGCATGTCGGAAGTGTTGAGGTCGTTCTTCTCGTACCATGTCGCCGTCGGCAGCACGATGTCGGAATAGACGCAGGTGGTCGACATGCGGAAGTCGAGCGTGACCAGCAGATCGAGCTTTCCTTCCGGCGCTTCGTCATGCCAGACGGCCTCACGGACCTCCTGACGGCCCTCGTCGCCGAGATCCTTGCCAAGCAGACCGTGGGATGTGCCGAGCAGGTGCTTGAGGAAATACTCGTGTCCCTTGCCCGACGAGCCGAGCAGGTTGGAGCGCCAGACAAACATGTTGCGTGGCCAGTTTTCCTCCGCGTCCGGGTCCTCGCAGGACATCGAAAGCGTTCCGGATTTCAGCGCATCGGCGATATATACGGCGGGCTTTTGGCCCGAGGCTTCCGCCGCACGGGCGACCTCCAGCGGGTTGGTCCGCAGTTGCGGCGCTGAGGGCAGCCAGCCCATCCGCTCGGCGCGGATATTATAGTCGATCAGCGTCGCATCCCACGGGCCTTCCGGCGCGGTGGGCGACAGAAGCTCATCGACCTTCACCGTCTCGTAACGCCACTGATCGGTATGGGCGTAGAAGAACGAGGTCGAGTTCATGTGGCGCGGCGGGCGCTGCCAGTCGAGCCCGAAGGCGAGCGGCAGCCAGCCGGTCTGCGGCCGCAGTTTTTCCTGGCCGACATAATGGCTCCAGCCGCCGCCGGACTGGCCGATACAGCCGCACATCACCAACATGTTGATGATGCCGCGATAGTTCATATCCATGTGGTACCAGTGGTTCAGGCCGGCACCGAGGATGACCATGGAGCGGCCATTGGTCTTCTCCGCGTTGCCTGCAAAGGCGCGGGCCGTCGCGATGATCTGTTCGCGCGGCACGCCGGTGATCTTTTCCGCCCATGCCGGCGTATAGGGCGTTCCATCATCGAAGGAGCTGGCGACATTGTCACCGCCGAAGCCGCGGTCGAGACCGTAATTGGCGACGAACAGGTCGAATACCGTGGCGACCACCGCCTCGCCCTCTGCGAGCGCCACACGGCGAACCGGCACCTTGCGCGCCAGAATGTCGTCATGGTCGGTGCCTTCGAAATAGTCGTGGGCCCGGCTGCCGAAATAGGGGAAAGCGACATCCTCGACGCCATCATGTTTTTCGGCAAGGCTCATGACCAGATCGATGTCGCTGCCCGCGCCATCCTTCTGTTCCAGGTTCCACTTGCCCTTTTCGCCCCAGCGATAGCCGGCCGAACCACGCGGGGCGACGACCTCGCCGGTCCTGGCGTCGAAGCCGACCGTCTTCCAGTCCGGATTGTTGTTCTCGCCGAGACCGTCCTTGAAATCGGAGGCGCGGAGGAAGCGTTCCGGCACCAAACGGCCGTCCTGTTTCACCAGCCGCACCAGCATCGGCATGTCGGTGTAACGGCGACAGTAGTCGTCGAAATAGCCGACCTTCCGATCGAGGTGGTACTCGCGCAGGATCACGTGGCCGAGCGCCATGGCGAGCGCCGCGTCAGTGCCCTGTTTCGGGTGCAGCCAGAGATCTGAGAATTTCGCGGCTTCCGAATAGTCCGGCGACACGACCACCGACTTTGTGCCCTTGTAGCGCACCTCGGTGTAGAAATGCGCGTCCGGCGTGCGGGTCTGCGGCACGTTGGAGCCCCAGAGCATCAGAAAGCCGGCATTGTACCAGTCGGCCGATTCCGGTACGTCGGTCTGCTCGCCCCATGTCATCGGCGAGGCCGGCGGCAGGTCGCAATACCAGTCGTAAAACGACATGCAGGTGCCGCCGAGCAGCGACAGGTAGCGGGACCCGGCCGCGTAAGAGACCATCGACATCGCCGGGATCGGCGAGAATCCGATGACGCGGTCGGGCCCCCACCTCTTCGCGGTATAGGCGTTGGCCGCCGCGATGAGCTCGTTGACCTCGTCCCAGGTGGCGCGCACGAAACCGCCAAGGCCGCGCACCTTGATATAGTCGGCCCGCTTTGCCGGATCGTCCTGAATGGCCCTCCAGGCGGCGACCGGGCTCTTGTCGGCGCGTTCCTTGCGCCAGAGCTTCAGGAGCCGCGCCCGGATCAGCGGGTATTTCACCCGGTTGGCCGAGTACATGTACCAGCTGTAGCTGGCGCCACGCGAACAGCCGCGCGGCTCGTGGTTGGGCATATCCGGCCTTGTGCGCGGATAGTCGGTCTGCTGGGTTTCCCAGGTCACGATCCCGCCCTTGACGTAGATCTTCCACGAGCAGGAGCCCGTGCAGTTCACCCCATGGGTGGAGCGCACGATCTTGTCGTGCTGCCAGCGCTTGCGATAGGCGTCTTCCCAGTCACGATTTTCATTGGTGGTCACGCCGTGGCCATCGGAGAATGTGCCGACATTCTTGCGCGCCAGAAAGTTGAGGCGGTCGAGGAGAAGAGACATGATCCGTTCCTTTGTTTCGGGCGATCAGCAGGGCACCGGCGCGTTGCGGCGGGTGTAGTAGAAGAAGGTGAGCAGGGCGCAGAGCACGTAGAAGATGCCGAAGCCCCACAGCGCCATGTCCGGTCCGCCGGTCATCGAGATCGAGGTGCCGTAGGATTTCGGGATGAAGAATGCGCCGTAAGCTGCGATTGCCGAGGTGAAGGCGATGATCGCCGCACTCTCGCGATCCGTCTGCTTCTGCAGCGCGCCCGCATCCAGTTCCGGCATCAGGCGGGGCACTTCCCGGCGCATGATTGCCGGGATCATCTGGAAGGTCGATGCATTGCCGACGCCGGTGAGGAAGAACAGCGCCATGAAACAGGCGAAGAAGGCCCAGAAATTGCCGCCCTCACCGCCATGCGGCAGGAATTGCAGCACGCCGACGACAGCGACGAACATGCCGACGAAGGTCCAGAAGGTCACCCGTCCGCCGCCGAAGCGATCGGAAATCCAGCCCGTGCCCGCCCGGCTCAGCGCGCCGACCAGCGGGCCGAGGAAGGCGTAGGAGAGCGCATTGACCTCGGGGAACTGGGTTTTCATCAAGAGCGGGAAACCCGCCGAATAGCCGATGAACGAGCCGAATGTGCCGGTATAGAGAATGCACATGATCCAGTTGTGGAAGCGCGAGAAGATCACGGCCTGATCGGCAAAGGAGGCCTTGGCCGAGGCAATGTCGTTCATGCCGAAATAGGCGGCAACTGTGGCGGCAATGATGAACGGCACCCAGACGAAGCCGGCATTCTGCAGCCACAGCCTTCCGCCATCCGACAGCGCCTGCGGTTCGCCGCCGAGCGCGCCGAAAACGCCCATGGTGATGACGAGCGGCACCAGGAACTGCATGACCGAGACCCCGAGATTGCCGAGACCGGCATTCATGGCGAGCGCGTTGCCCTTTTCGGCCTTGGGGAAGAAGAAGCTGATATTGGCCATGGACGAGGCGAAATTGCCGCCGCCGAGACCGCACAGAAGTGCCAGAACCAGGAATATGAGATAGGGCGTTTCCGGGTTCTGCACGGCATAGCCGATGCCCATGGCCGGCAGAAGCAGCGAGGCGGTGGAAAGCGTGGTCCACAGCCGCCCGCCGAAGATCGGCACCATGAAGGAGTAGAAGATCCTGAGCGTGGCGCCCGAAAGCCCCGGCAGCGCCGCCAGCCAGAACAGCTGGGCATCAGTGAAATCGAAGCCGATTGCCGGAAGCCGCGCGACCACGACCGACCACACCATCCAGACCGAGAAGGCCAGAAGCAGCGCGGGAATGGAAATCCAGAGATTGCGCTTGGCGATCTTCCGCCCGGTCTGTTCCCAGAAGGTCTTGTCTTCCGGGTTCCATTCGGTGAGCGTCGCTGCGGAAGTCTTCGGCGTCATGCCCTCGAATTCCGGCAGCTCCGGCAGGGTGTCGTCACCCGCCCGGTTGCGGCGCTCCATCTGCCGGATGGAGAGATGCATCCATGTCAGGGCGACGAGCACCAGCACGAACAGGAAGGCAAAGCAGGTGGTGTAGACGCCGGTCAGGTCCAAAAGCGTGCCGAAGACGATCGGCAGGACGAAGCCGCCGAGACCGCCGATCATGCCGACAAGGCCACCGACCGAACCGACATTGTCGGGATAATAGACCGGGATATGCTTGTAGACCGCCGCCTTGCCGAGGCTCATGAAGAAACCCAGGCAGAAGATCATCAGCACGAAGGCGCCGAAGCTCATCGCCGTCGAGAAGATGATGTCACCGCCCTTGGCATGGATCGTGTAGCTGGTCGGCGGATAGGACAGCATGAACAGCAGAAGCAGCGCAAAACCGAAGGTCCAGTACATCACCGAGCGTGCGCCGAACCGGTCGGCCAGATGCCCGCCATAGGCGCGGAACAGGCTTGCCGAGAGAGAGAAGGCCGCCGCCGCCATGCCCGCGGTGCGGATATCGACGCCATAGACATCGACCAGATAATGCGGCAACCACAGCGCCAGCGCGACAAACGCGCCGAAGACGAAGAAATAGTAGAGCGAGAAACGCCAGACCTGCAGGTTCTTCAGCGGCGCAAGCTGGGCCGCGACCGTGGTCGCCTTCGCGCCGGAACGCCTACGGGCCTCGAACACCGGATCATGCTTGGAGAAGACGAAGAAGATGACGGCAATGGCCGCAAGCGCGAAGGCCCAGACATTGGCGACCGCCTGCCAGCCGAAGGCCACCATGACAAAGGGCGCGCCGAATTTGGTCACCGCCGCGCCGACATTGCCGGCGCCGAAAATGCCGAGCGCCGTGCCCTGCTTTTCCGGCGGATACCAGTGCGACACATAGGTGACGCCAACGGCAAAGGAGCCGCCGGCGAGACCGACGCCGAGGGCGGCCAGCAGAAACAGCGGATAGGTCGTGGCGGTGGTCAGAAGAAAGGTCGCCGCCGCGGCCAGCAGCATCTGCAACGGAAAAACCAGCCGTCCGCCATACTGCTCGGTCCAGATGCCGAGCATCAGCCGCGACAGCGAGCCGGTGAGAACCGGCGTCGCCACCAGAATGCCGAACTGGGTTTCGGAAAGGCCGAGTTCGCTTTTGATCTCGACCCCGATGATGGCGAAGATCGTCCAGACCGCGAAGCAGACCGTGAACGCCACCGTGCTGAGACCGAGCGCCCGGCGCTGATCACTTCGCGAAACACCGTCAATTGCAGACATGACATGCCCCCTAAGGCTCGAGCGGAAGCCCGCTCATTGGAAATTGTGCCTGAGAGCTAGGGGGTTTTGCAGCCCCACGAAGTTGACCTAAGTCAAGGTTGACGGGCGACGCGGGACAAACAAGAATTGCGTGTGAAATTGCCTTCCCGCGCTGAAATCATCGTCAAATGGATGTGTTGCGGATGCCGGCAGTTGCTGCTAAATTTATCAATTGAGGACACGAAAAAAATCAAGGCAAAGAGATGCGGTCATCCGATTTGCCCCAGGTGCGGGCGCTCGGCCTGTTCAACAGCATGGGCGAGGAGAATTTCGAGGCGCTGATGCAGGCGGCCTATCTGCAGACCTTTCCGCCACAGCTCGATCTGGTGCATGAGGGTGATCCGGCGGACTTTCTCTATGTGGTGATCGAGGGCTGCGTCGAGCTTTATGCCAATGCCAACCGCCGCGAGGCGACGATGGCGATGGTGCATCCGGTCAGCGCCTTCATCCTTGCCGCCGTCTTGAAGGATGCGGTTTATCTGATGTCGGCGCGCACACGGGCGCGTTCGAAAATATTGCTGATCCCTTCGGAAAACGTCCGATCGATCTTCGAGCTCGATGACGCCTTCGCAAGGGCAATGGTGCTGGAGATGGCCGGCAGCTACCGTTATGTCATCAAGGAGCACAAGGGCCTCAAGCTGCGCAGTTCCGTCGAACGGCTGGCGAACACGCTACTGCGCCAGGACCACGAATTCGGCAACGGCACTGGAACGTTCGAACTGCCCTACGACAAGCGTACGCTCGCCTCTCTGCTCGGCATGACCCCGGAAAACCTGTCGCGCGCCTTCAACACGCTGAAACCCTACGGCGTCGAAGTGGATGGCACGACCATCCGGCTTACCGACATCAAGGCGCTGGAAACGCTTGCCAAGCCAACATCACTGATCGACGACCCAAAAACCTGACGCCACTCTGATATCGATCATATCTTGACCCGGCGCGACATATTCGCCTCCCGTCCGGCATCGTGTTGACCCTTAAATTAAAAGATGAATATTAAATGCGTCTTTTAATCCGGGCGCGCCCGATACGACTTCCGAGATGAACAATGACGACAATGGCAAGACAACGCGCATGGCAAGGGCCAGCGATTTTCAGCTACGGCTTCCGACCCTTCTTCTTTTTCGGCGCGCTTGACGCAGCACTGCTGATCGCGCTCTGGGTGCCGTGGTATCTGGGGTTCATCCAGGTTCCGAGCATGTTCACGCCTGTCTCATGGCACGTCCACGAATTGCTGTTCGGCTATATACCAGCCATTATCGCAGGCTTTCTTCTGACCTCCGTTCCCAACTGGACGGGACGCCTGCCGGTGGTTGGTTGGCCGCTAGCGGGCCTGTTTGGTCTCTGGCTCGGAGCGCGCGTCGTTGTCGCTTTTTCGGCAGCGCTCCCCCCTGTGTTTGTCTATCTTGCAGCCTTGGCACTTCCGCTGGCGCTGATCGGATTTCTAACGCGGGAAATTTTGGCGGGCCGCAATTGGCGGAACCTGAAGCTTATCGTGGTTCTGTCGCTGCTCACCGCCACGCAGCTTCTGTTCTATTATGAGAACATCCGCTACGGCACGTCGATCTATGGCGAACGCGCCGCTATTGCACTGGTCATCATGCTGATCCAGATCATCGGCGGTCGGGTTGTCCCGAGCTTCACACGGAACTGGCTCAAGAAACGGGACTATCCGGTTCTTCCGCCTTCTTTCGGTCAGTTCGACCGGTTTGTGATGGTCATAAGCGCTGCAGGTCTTTGCGCCTGGGTCGTGCTTCCAGCCTATGCGCTCGAAGAGCAGGTTTTGGGCATCCTGCTGATGACCATCGGCATCCTCAACCTGGTGCGGCAATGGCGCTGGCGCCCGCTGAAAACCCTTGCCGAGCCGCTGGCCTTCATTCTGCACCTAGCATTTCTGCCGGTCAGTCTGGGCTTTGTGTTAGCCGGCTATGCAGCGCTCGCAGGCCATGCAGGTGCTGAAAGTGCTGCCGTGCACTGCTGGACCGTGGGCGCAATCGGCGGCATGACGCTTGCCATCATGACCCGCGCCAGCCGCGGCCATACAGGCCATGCGCTGACCGCTCCACCGGCAACCGTGGCAATCTATCTGGCCATCATGATCGCACTGGTTCTGCGCATTCTAGCCGCCTTCAATCCGGGCTGGACATTCTCGCTGATGCCCCTTGCCGGACTGGCCTGGGTTCTCGCCTTTGCCGGGTTCTGCGTGGTTTACGGGCCCATGCTGTTTAGCCCGCGCAATTGAGCGGCGGCAGCAGATCGAAATCGGTTAGAACCAGGTCAGCGGGTCAACGCCGATCAGCAGGCGGTGACCCTGAAACAGAAACCAGACATAGAAGGCCAGCCCAAGGCCTGTCCAAAGCCAGAAGTTTCTTTCCGAACGCAGGTGCGCGCGCCCTTCAAGGATTGCCAGAAAAGGCACGATGGACGTTTGCGCGCGGACTGCCGCCCATTCGGCATCGCTGAGCCGGCGCCGCGCCCGGCGGTCGAGTACCGGGATTCCCGCAAGCGCCAGAAGCCCCATGCCGCCAAAGAGGATCAGCGAAACAACATCACCATTTGGCGGAATGTGCGCGAGCGACCAAAGCAGGAAGCCGACAAGCACGGGGTGGCGGGTTATTGCGGTTATCGGCCCTTGTGAGCCCGCCTCCCCAGCGCGCCGAAACGTGATCGAAACCCGGTTTTGCACCGCCAACCCCACGACGATAAACCAGAACGCGAACGGCATCGCGACCAACGGAATAAGGGCCTGCCAGGGCGCGGGATACCAGAGGTAAATCAACGGCGCAGATCGGCCCGCGGCGATGATCCAGACCAGAAACACGATCGACAGAAAAGAATAGGTGAAGAGGTAGACAGGACGCCCCAGCAGGGCAATCAGCCGTGCCCGCACGGGCGGCGCCGGTGGAATGACATGGGCCAGCAGAAAAGCAAGGATCGCAAGCAGAAAATTCGCCATGTTTCGGTCCCGTCGCCGTGCGAAATATAAGATTCATTTACGATATATGATATTGCCGTTACAGGGGAAATGGTTGGATGCGGTATGTCCTCTGATGGCTGCATTCCATTAAACAGCATCCATGGAGTTTGCCGATGCGTCTGACAACCTTTTCCGATTATGCTCTGCGCGTTCTGATGTATGCAGCGTCAGCGGGCGACAGGCTGATCACGATCGAGGAGACGTCGGCAGCCTATGCGATCTCGAAGACACATCTGATGAAGGTCGTGAATGCGCTCACCAGGAACGGGTACCTGATCAGTATTCGCGGTCGCTCCGGCGGCTTCCGTCTGGCGCTTCCGCCCGAGAAAATCAATCTCGGCGCGATCATTCGCACAACAGAGGCGGATTTTGCGCTTGTCGAGTGCTTCGCGACCGGAAATGCGTGTCTCGTCACGAAAAGCTGCAAACTGCCGGCGATACTGAACGAAGCACTCACATCCTTCCTGTCTGTCTTCGATCACTATACCCTTGCCGATATCGTGCTTTCGCCTCAGGCATTCGGGCCGGCACCTCCATCCCCCGACCGCCCATTTACCTCATGAGGCCGAGCGGCAAAAAAGCAAGAAGATCGTGCGGCCCCGAATGCCGGGGAAGAATAGCGATCAAAGAAACGCGCGATGGCATCTTTGGTTTTCTATAAGTCTGGAACGCAGGGAATTGAGCCGTTGAAAACGATCCAAACTGACCGTCTGAGCATCAGAAATTTCCGTGTGGGTGATGCGGAGACCTTGTTCGCATATCTGCGCGAGCCTGTTGCGAGTTGCTTTTTCTCGCTAAAACTTGCTGATCTGGCGGCAGCCGAAAGGGAGGTTCTGAAACGCGCTGGCGACGACGAGTATGTCGCCGTTTGCCTGAAGGAATCAGGTCAGCTCATTGGCGACCTGTTCATCCATCCAGATCCTGCCTGGCCTGACGATCCAGAGAAACCTCAACAACCTGATACTGTTTCAGTGGGCTGGAATTTCAATCCACTGTTCAGTGGCAAGGGCTATGCTTTAGAGGCGGCAGAGGCCTTGTTTGCCGAGTTGTTCATTCATCAAAGTACAAGGCGCATCTACGCGTATGTTGAAGATCACAACGCCTCGTCGCGGCGGCTCTGCGAAAAGCTTGGCATGCGAGTGGAAGGCCTATTCTTGGAATATGTGACGTTCCAAAACGACAGCGCCGGAAATCCAATCTACGAAAACACCATGCAGTACGCTATTCTGCGGCATGAATGGGATCGACATTAAAGCACCCGCGACGGCTGCTTCAGCGTAATCGCAGGCAAGAGCAAGCCGCAGTCCTTTTTTCACCCGTCGTGGTCATTCCCAAAGCAGGCCAAATTACGGACCCGGCACAAAGGAGTTAGGACCATTCACCATTCTGCAAATGCTAATTAAAGAATGAAATACCGATGAATCACGTAGGCGAGCTTCCATAGCGACAGGATAGCCATGGCAGCGAGAGCGATCAAAAACAACATGAGCCAGTCGTGATCTGCAATTGCAGTCTCAATTATGTTCAGGAATTTCAGGAACAACAGGCCGAAGGAGAGAGCAACGGCTGCCATCACGGCTGCGGCCGGCAAGCAGAGAAGCAAGATGATTGGCCAATAGACAAGCTTTCGAACAGCACGTTCTCCGACGCCGGCCTCATAGCTCTTCTGGTCCTTGACTGGGCGAAGGTACCTGGGAATTTTCATGTCTTCCTCCTTCGTGATCATCAGCCACTAATGGCGCGGCAGCAATCGCCTGACGTCGTCATACGAAACCTTGCCCTCATCAACTTTCTGCTGGGCCGCATCATGCATGGAGCGTGCAAGAACGCGGTCGGCCGGCTCCTGCATCAGACGGCTCACAACCTTGGGCCAGTCGCCGATAGGGACAGAAACAAACTGATCGCGCACATAGTCATCAAACAGCAGATACTCGCGCAGCGGCACGCGGCCGCGATGGTCGCTGGTGCGGACCAGGTGCTGAACGACGAAGAGCTGGAGCGACGTGATCAGGTCGAATGCGCGCGCATCGCGGTCTTCGGCCGGAAAGTTCACGACCATTCGTCGCAAGCCTTCCGCAACCGATCCGGCATGCGTGGTGGTGTAAACCAAGTGGCCGGTCAGACTGGCCTCAAGGCATCCCTCGAGGGAAGCTTTGTCGCGGGCCTCGCCCAACGAAATAATATCAGGCGCGCAGCGCAGTGCCGCCCACACCCCGTCGCCGAAAGATGGCAGGTTGCGCCCTTCGCCGATTTCCGACTGCTCGATGGAGGATGCGCAGTCGCTGTGATCGGTCAGCACGTCGGAATATGTGAACTCGATTGGCGCCTGCAGATCGACGATCGCTTTCGGATCGGTCGTGTTTTCAAGATGAAATCGCGTGATCCCGGCAAGTGTCGTGGACTTTCCCTGACCCGTCGCGCCGGCGACAACGACGATGCCATGCTGGGGCGACATGTGTGGGCGGACCTCGCGGTCCAGGCCAACATCATCGATGGTGGGGGTTTTTGTCGGCAGCGGCCGCATCGTCATGGAAATGCCGTCGCCGGCACCTTTCATCACGCCCTTGGCGTTCACGCGGAAACGCTGACGTCGGTGGCGATCGATCGGCACCTCGAACGAAAAGTCCAGCGGCCGCCCTTGACGCAGAATGCTGAAGGCATCTTCCGACCGCCACATATGGCTCAGGATACTCAAAACCTCGGAGGCGTTCAGGGGCTTTGCCGTCGCAAAATGCTGCGTGCCGTGCATCTTGATCCGGATACGACTGTCGGTCTGTATCCGGATGTCCGACGCCCCTTTGATGGAGGCCCCGACCAGCAACTGTTGAAACGGGTCCATGTCGCCGTCAAAACGCAACGGCTCATGGGTCAGGACACGGGCATAGGGTTCCCTTGGGTCATAGGCGTCTTCCGTCAAATTCGAGAGATCAACCGCCGGCATTACTTGGCCACCTGAAAACGTCTCTGGATCGGCTTCCATCGGGCAGGGTTCTTGACGAACCGGGCGGCATCGTCGATCTCCACACGGCGCTCCCCGATATAGAGCTCGTCGACATCACCGGCCGCGCGCGTCTCGCTCGACTTCAGCACGAGGTTGGTAATAAGGCCGGCTTCCAACGCCTTGCGATACTCGACCATGCCGAGGTAGTCGCGCCGCAACAGGTTCATGTTTTCCTGCAAAGCAGCGTCGGCCTGCTGCACGCCCTGCGCCCAGCCCTCATCGAGATATTGCGACCAGATCTTCGTTTCATCGTCATCCTTGGGCAACAGGCGATCGTCAGGCTCACGCGGCGTATCGAGCGGGAGCACAAGATAGTCGCGCCAGGTCGGCAGAATGGCGACCAGTCGGCCGGGCTCCTCGATGCGGTAGTATTCGTCGGCGGCGACGCTCTTGCGGCCGTTGTCGGTGACATTGATCGCTGCCGTGGCGCGGGTGATCACCGGCGGCAACACGTAGCCTGTTTCCCGCGGCGCCTTGAACGCGACCCGGTTGAAATTGAAGGTTTCAGAGAGCTTGACCGATTCACGCTCCAGATCGTTCATGATCTCCCAGCTGCGCCGCTCAAATCCTGCTTGTGCCCCATAGGCAAGGGCAGCGTCCCGAAGGACCGAATAGCGCTGCTCCTCAACCTCGGTCCCGCCAAGCTTTCCGCGTTTGGCCCGGGAAGCAAACTGCTTGTAAGACAACGGCGCATATCTCGGATTGGTGAGGTCGTCAGGGCCGCCGAGCTGCGGGATGGGCGGCGGTTCCGGGGTTTCGTCCTTCATGGTTGTGCATGAAGACAAAAGCGCGGCCATAAGAAAACCTGTCAGCGCCATGGCACGGTTGCGACGATGAAAAAGGGGCTGGCTCACGGCTTGAGGTCCTCCTGATGCGGGATCGGGCTTTGCTCAGGGCGAGCGTAATAGATCGTCATGTGTCTGGCGCCCTGATCGATCACAAGGCGCGCTCGCCCCTTCGCCTGCCCATAGGCTTCCCGAAGCAATCCCAAGGCCGTCAGATTGTAGAAATTGGTCGAGATCAAAATCGGAGCGCCGGACTTTTCCCCGGACGCTGACACGCTATAGTCCACTTCGCTGGCAACCCGCGTTGTCAGTTCATCCAACGTTCCCTGCCATTCGGCATGAACGATCTTCATAAGCGGGCCTTGGGCAATCTCCGGATTGCGCACCTCAACCGTATTGGTAGCGCGCGGCTCCAGGACATTTTGATAGAGCGCCGCGTCGTTCAACTCGCTTCGAACGAGATGGACTTGATTGTCGATGTAATTGATCGTAGGGGAATCCGACGGGGTGTCTCTTGTGCTGGTACAGCCAGCGAGCACAGCCAGTGCCAGGCTGATCGCGATGCGCATGGGAAAACCTCTTGCGGTGCGGAAACTGCAGCGTATTACATCTGCAATTCACCACAATGGCCACCTTGATGCAACATACAAGGGAACAAAAGGGCGATCCGTCACCATTCTTGCCGATTTTGGAGCGCTTATCTCCCGATAGAATGATACCGCGACTTCTCGTGCTCGAGGCGAGTTTCGCGCCGTTGTGTCCGATCGATCTCAACACACCTGTCATAGGCAGCGCAGATCTGGCGGGCATCACGATAGATCCCCGATCTTTCTTCTGGAGAAAGATCCGGCATCGCACGTGCGATCATATCCCGGTCCGGCACACCACTGCCGTCACCAAACCTTGCACTGATATCATGAGCGACACCCCGTAGTTGGCCGATCGCTTCCCTGTCCTCGACCGCCGCCCTTTCAAGAGCGCGACGTTCGTCAGAGCGTTCCGGAAGACTGGAGGCTTCCGACAGAGAGGCCAGCACATCTTTGGCGGCCGGCGACAGTCCGTCGATTGGCGCGGCCATCTGGCTTCGCAGCTTTCTCTCCGACTTTTCGGCACCCTCAATGCTCACCTTCAATGATCCGACAAAGGCATCAGCGCTACTGGTCGCCGGCATCACCGCCGCAAGTGCTGCTTTCCGCTCCTCATCAGGACGCCCCAGGAAGTTTGTTTTGCCGTGCAAATCGCCTAGTGATGCCGGGTTTTCGTCCATCGCTTTGAGGACCTGAATGACATCAGAGCCATCCGTCACCGCCGCCGCCAGCTTGTCGAGGATCGCGGCCGGATCGCGCCAGACCTTGCCCATGTTCTGAAGCGCAGACTGGTGCAGGGCCTTGGTGACGGCCGCCTGATTGGCAGGATCACGGGCAACGGCTTCGACCGAAACGGGCCATTTCGTCACGGCCGGAATAAGCGGTTCATCCGGAAGGCGATAACGTGCCCGCTCCTTTTCATAATCGGCCTCAAGGCCAGCATCGCGCCGCTCCGTGACCATGACGGACGCAACATCAACGCGGCTCTTGTCGTCTGCGGCCAGCTGACCGACATGCACGAGCTGCCAATTTTCCTTGATGAAGGTCTGCGCCGATGGCGGAAGATGCGCGACAAGTGACTGAAACTTGTTCTCATCCGGATCGCGACCGAGAGATCGAACCTCAACCGGAGAAACGAGCGCTGCGATCTGGTCATTGAACATGACCAGATCGGTTGCTGACGACATCTGCGTCAGCTCGGTTTCGGCAGCGCGGAACCAGCGCCCCCGTTTGCCGCTATAGCCTTTCGTGTTGCGGTCCACTTCCGAAAGCCGGGAAAGCGCCTTACTGACCGCTGGCGTCAATTCGGGAAGCCTGATCTCCCTTTTAGCCTCAACAGCCCGCGCGCCGGCGGCAGGCGGGACATTTGACGAGACTTCAACGGCTTGTGGACGCGCAAGCGAAAGCCGCTCGGAGATTGCCCTGAACCGTTCCCCAATAGCCGCGAACCGCGAACGCATGGCATCGAGCGATCGACGCCAAAGATCGCGCAGTTCGCCAATGTCCGGAAGGTCGCGCCGCCGCACAAACGCGTCACGTTCGAGCTGATAGTCGGGCGTATGCTCATAGGCCAATGTTGAATCCTTGAGTCGGTCGCGCGACAGCGTGTCCAGCAAATCCGTGGTTTCAGGAAAGTCATTCCGACCTGCATAAAGCGTGACCGTCTGGCGATGACGCGATAGCGCGACATAGGAAAGCTGCGCATCCATCATCTGTGTGGCAAGCACATGCACCCGGTCGACAGTCGATCCTTGAGATTTATGGATCGTGGTCGCGTAGCCATAATCAACGTTATTGTAATGCTCATGGTTGACCGTAACGGCCCTGCCATTGTCAAGCCGAACGTCAAGAATGCCGTCATTCGCTTTCTCAACGGTCGCCAGCATCCCGTTCTTGACGCCAAGGTCGCGATCATTTTCCAGGAACAACAGCCGGTCGCCAACGGCGAAAGCGCGCGGCCCACGCACCGCGTCAAACGACACTTCGTTTTGAAGCCCCCCGTGCGCCTTGATGATATGGCGTGCCCGTTCATTCAGACTGAACACCGCGTCCTTGGTGTGCGCCAGCATCAGTGTATCGGCGCCTGCACGCCAATCGGCACCCCATGCTCCAACCAGCTCAGACATGGCGTCGTCACGATGGCTCAGGATATGGATGTGTCCCTTGTCGGCATACGCTTCAAGCGCCGCGCGACTATCGCCGCGGCCAAATGCCAGGGAGGCGTCCCGCATCCAAGCTTCGCTTTGACGGCGCACCTCGGTCAGTTCGATAAACCCGGTATTATCCGCAATGGCGCGAAACGCAGCGCCAGCCTGAATAGGCTGAAGCTGACGCGCATCTCCAACAAGAATAAGCTTGGCCTGTGCCGCGTTCACCGCATCAACCAACATCGCCATGTCGTTTGATGAGACCATTCCGGCTTCATCGAGAACGAACACGTCGCCTTTCTGAAGGCGGTGCTTGTCGTGCTCCCACGACATGCGCCAGGACGCCAGCGTCCGGCTCTCGATACCCGCCGATTCAGACAAGCCCTCGGCCGCCTTGCCGGCAAGCGCACCGCCAACAACACGCCGCCCCTGCCCTTCGTACACCTGCCGCACGACATCCATCACCGTGGACTTACCCGCACCCGCATAGCCGACCACCGTCGAAACGCCGCGATCGGACGTGACGGCGCGGACCACCATTGCCTGTTCGTCGGAAAGAGAAAATCCATGCGACTTCGAGAATTCCGCAAGCGCCTTCTCGACACGACGCGGCGGGGCGCCGAACGACTGATCCGTCGCGCGCTGACGCACGCCGTCGATCATCCGCGCTTCCATATGCAGAACGTCTCGCGTCGTCATTTTCTCCCGCTCAAGAAGCTTGTTCGTGAACGGGTCGCGGATTTCCTGGGAAAGCGTCACAAGGTTATCGAGCGCGCCAACCCGCAGGAAAAGTCCTGTAAATTCTTCAGACGTTGACGCATACCGGTGGATCAACTTCGCAACATCGCGCTCATCGAAGACGGACTTTTCCGCCGTGATCATTTTCACAACAAGCGAAGGATCTTCCGCCAGCCTGCGGAAATTCTCACGCATGACCTGGTGGTGCTGCTGCACCATCTCGGTCTGAATGCCGCGCGCTTCCATGTCGTCAACGGCGGGACCGCGATGCGTCGTCGGCTCCAGCGGAATGTCCCGATCTTCAAAGCTGCGATGGTCGACCGTCGTGTCATAGCCATGCTCGACCAAATGACGATTGACCTCCTGTGACCACGCCGCGCGGATCTCGGGAAGACGGTCCCTCCATCCTGCGAAGTGCTGATAGACGATCTCCCCTTTTTGACCCTCGACCTTTGGCGGCCTTCGGACCGGTTCACCGTCACCATCAAGAACCGGAACCCGTTTTGGGCCAAAACCTGTCTCTGTCAGCGGCCGCAACGCCACCATGATGTGAACATGCGGATTGCCTGTAGCATCATGATAGTTCCAGTCTGCCACCTGCCCGCGGGCCGCGAACTGATCCCGCACAAAGTCACGAACCAGAGCCTTATTCTGCTCTACGGACAACTCAACGGGCAGCGCGACGACGAACTCGTGCGCGAGTTGAGCGTCATCGCGCTTTTCGCTGGTTTCGACACGGTTCCAGAAATGCTCGGCAAGCTCATGTGGCGAATATCGATCATGCCACGCATGTATCCACCGCGGGGCGCCTTCGGGCAATGCGACTTCACTGTGGATACAGCCCTTCTTTCGGCTGTAGTCGGCGATCTCGCCAGAGCGTGCGACGTTCATATGTGTCGCGTGGCGGTATGCTGCGGCAGCAACGGCACTCTGCCCTTTGCCACGGGATATCTGATGAGCGCGCAAATGATAGATCGCCATGGAACCCGCGTACCATCTTACATTGTTGAAAACAATGTATAAGTGCGCATTTAACAAAACGATCGTTTTGTTCGCATGACGGAGTGCGGTATCGGCTGCGCCGATCCACCTTACATCGCATGGGTTCATTTTCATGCATCATCGGTGTTTACAAACACAGAACATCGCTGCAATCTTCTCACCGTTCAATGCCGAAAAGGAGAAAAACATGGCCCGCGCCAAATCCCCTTCCGCGATCCGTGACCAGATCAGAACTCTGCAAAAGCAGCTGCGCGAAGCTGAAGAAAAGGAAGCACTCAGGATTGGACAAATCGCCATGAAGGCCGGCGTCGAAACCCTTGATCTTTCGGAGAATGAACTTGAGGCGGCATTTGCCGAGATGGTTCACTCCTTTCGCGCCGGGCGGGAGGATGAACAGCGACCTTCTGGCGTTGCGCAGAACGCTTAGCACCCTGCAAGGCGAGTATAGAAAAATGCGCAAGCGCGAACGAAGCGAAGACACCCGTCACAAGATCGAGCTTGGCGGACTGGTCATCAAAGCAAGCCTCGGAGATGAGGACCGCGCCTACATTCTTGGCGTTCTGCTGACAGGAAATCGGAGAAAGGGTGACGCTCGACTTCGCGAACAAATGATCAAGCTGGGTCGCGAGGCGTTGCGCCAATGATCACCAAACCCAGACGTTCCGAATTTGCTATTCTGCTCTATGCCGGTCTCTTCCTTGTGGGCATCTCGGCACTTGTCTGGGTTTATTTTTTTGCGCTTCGTTCATGGAACGCCCCGAACGGATCGGCCTACCGCCTATCGGTTTCGCAGTTGGTCGACTGCCTCAAATTCTGGTCCTCCGATCTTTGCCGAAGTCACTTCATTCAGGCACTCGGCTATGTCCCGGCCGATCTGTCTAAACTCCAATGGTTGGTGACTGCCACGCTCGTGACAGGCATCATTGCTATTTTGATCGGCGGCTATATTGCCTTCCTCATGCCACCGGACAAATGGATCAAGTCCGGCCGGACCGTCGCAAGCATGCCCGAACTGCTGCGAGCCGCAAAAGCCGAAAAGATCGACAAGAGGGACGGCCTTCACTGGTTCAACGGATGGCGGCTGGCGCTCGAGCGCGAGGTGCGACACTTCATCATCTTTGGCTCCATTGGCGGCGGCAAGACGCAGACCATGATCGGGCTGATCGTCTCCGCGATCGCGCGACATGACAAGGTTCTCGTCTTCGATATCAAGGGAGACTTTACCGAGAAGCTGCCGCCAACGATCAAGCCGGATGGTTCCAGGGTGCAGCCAATCATCATTGCTCCGCAGGATCGGCGCTCGCATGTCTGGGATATCGCCAAGGATCTGCGCATTGCAGAGGATGCCGTTGAACTGTCCACGCGACTGATCCCTGAATCAAGAGATCGGTTCTTTTCCAACTCGGCTCGTGCCGTGCTGGCCGCGTGCACCATACGCCTTATGCATGAGAACCCTGGAAGGTGGACGTGGGCCGATCTGGTAGCCGAGACGCGCCGTGACCATCTTGAACTTCTTGAGGTCGCGCATCGCTATCATCCCGATGCGGTTCGCTTTCTGGACGCTGACTATCGACAAGTCGCCTCGACGCTTTCGACGCTCACCGCTGATACGAACACGCTGCGTCTGCTTGCAACGGCATGGGCGAATTATGAAGGTCTGGAACGCTTTTCGTTGCGCGACTGGCTGCTCTACAAAACAGATCGGCGCACCGTCATCCTGCAAAAGTCTGGCCGGTTTTCTGACCAGTCTGACGGCTGGATCAGCGCGTTTTTGACCATTGCCTCCGGCATCGTGTCCGATCCGGAACTTGGCGACGCCAAGCTCCGCCGCATCTGGTTTTTCGTCGACGAATTCGCCCAGTTACCGAAGATCAGCCGGTTTTCCGCGCTACTGGATATCGGACGATCGAAGGGTGTTTGCGTGTGCCTCGGCGTTCAGGATATTGCACAGATCCGTGACACCTATGGGCGCGAACGCGCCGACGCGTGGATGTCGATCGTCGGAACGAAGATCATCGCCAAAGTGAATGCGGGACCGACCGCGCAGCGACTTGAAAGCGATGTCGGTCAGGCCACAGTGGTCTATAATCGTCGTGAGCCACGCGGAAACGGGCAGGAATGGGTGCGCGACGAGCGGCGCGAGAACACGATTGAGCGCTCCGAATTCGAGACGCAGCTCGGGCCTCGCAAGAACGGTATCGATGTCCTCGTCACGGGCATTGGCGAGGACGTCTACAAGGTGCGCGTTCCCTATACCTTCCTCCCCCATGCGCGCGATGCTCAAGCGCCAGCGCAATGGACCCTCGACCTTATCACTGCCAGCCGACTTGAAGGTTTCACGACTGACGACGATATTGAGACCGGTCAGACGGACTGTGGCGCAAACTATCCGAAAGAGGCCATTGACGTTCTCAAGGGAATGGAGCCGGTCGACACGCCCAGGAACACCGCGATGGTAGAAGGCGACACGCTCGACCTGTTCGATGGGCAATTGCCGGGGATTTAAAGATGCTGGGACAGTTTGATCTTTTCCCGACTGAAGTGCTCCTGCGCCGCATCGAGCCGGCCACGAATAAGTGGCGGTTCTATCATCTCAGTATCGAGGGCGGCCTGTTCGGAGACTGGTGCCTTGTGCGCCGCTGGGGCCGGATCGGGACCAGCGGTCAGCTGAAGCTCGATTGGTTCACCTCGGCCGGACAGGCCCATGATGCACTCGCCATTCTGGAGCAAAGCAAGCGCAAGCGCGGCTACCGCGACTGACCCGTGGTTGACGCACGGTGGTCACGCCATCAACAGGCATCAAACGCCCTTCCGCGCAGCAGGTCGGCAGGACTACACTTGGGAAGCGGCTCGATGTTCTGAAGCACTCGAAGCTGCTCCTGCAGACAAGGCAGGAACAACCTGAATTTTAAGATCGAGCGCTTTGGCCACTTTCATCAACGTTGCCATTGTCGGGTTCCCGTTGCCGGAAAGCGCGCGCGAAAGACCTTCCCGAGAAAGCCCGGTGTCACGCGCCAACTGGCTCATATTGCGCGCTCGCGCAATGGTTCCAAGAACGACAGCGATATACTCAGGATCGTCTCCGCCTTCTTCCATCGCGGCATCCAGGAAGGCAGCAATATCTTCGTTGGTTTTCAGGTAATCGGCCGCATCGAAACGGCTAAAAACTTCCCTTGCCATAGTTTCAATCCTTCCACTCGTCGGCCAGCATTTTTGCGGCCTTGATGTCCTTTTTCTGCGTCGACTTGTCGCCGCCGCAAAGCAAAACGATAATCAACTCGCCGCGCCTCATATAGTAAACTCGATATCCCTTGCCGTAGTGAATTCGAAGCTCGGAAATCCCCGATCCCACGGGCTCCACATCACCGGGATTGCCCATTGAAAGTCGCACGAGGCGAGCGGCGACCTTTGCGGCTACAGTTCGGTCTTTTAGGCTCGAAAGCCAGCGATCAAATGTTGCCGTTTTGATTAACTCGACCATATGCCTACTATAGGTCACACCGGGCTAAATTGCAAACTATAAGTCACAGCCTGCTCATGTTACGTATTCGTGCAGCATTGCTCGATTTGTCGGTTCGATAGTTTTCCTGACTTCAAGCTTTCTATTTTGAACTGGCGCACGGAATAGCAGCTTCAGCGCTCAAAATATTCGGCTTTTCGGGTGTCGGCTAGAGAACAGGAAGGCTGACAGCCTTCCTGAAACTGCCCTCATTCGCGGTCAGCGTTCCAGGCTGCCAAGTCCTGCTCAAACTGAAGCTCCTCTGCTGCTACCAGTGCTTCCAGCTTTTCAAGTTCTGCTTCAGCATCCTGCCGCTCGGCCTTTGAGAAGTCGCAGTTCGTCAGCTCGGCGCGAAGTTCATTGATCTGATCGATAGTCGTCATGTTTCCGTCTCCTTTTGTTGACGGAAACCGGCCACCGGTGATCGCAGGGCAGTGTCAATGATCGCGAAGCGACCGGCAAGGCCGGTGAATGGGGGTGCCGATTTTGTTGCTGCCCGCAGGGCAGCGGCAAAATTGGGGGCACCGTTCGTCATTGACGCTGACTAAGGAGCCGTACTCTATCCCGGCAGAAAAAGAAGAGAACCGCGGCCTAAGGGCCGCGACCGAATCCGGCGTCCAGCCGGCAATCTGCACAGCAAAATCACAAGGATGGGATTTTAGCCGAGGCCGTGGCCAAAGTCGTCGTCACGCCCCCTACCCTCTCGGACGTTCGCGCGGGTCTTCTGTGGCGTTTCGAACGTCACATGCTGCCCTTGCTCGGGCAACGGCCTTGGCAGGTCTTTTGTCTTGCCGACGAGAATATTCTGCTTGTCATGCATCATGAAATCCGACCCGCCGACCCCGACCAGAACGCCATCATAGCGACGGCCAGGCTCAGTCGTTGCCATATAGCGATTTTGCCAGTCAAAGCCTTGCGAGGTCAGGAAATTCTGTGCCTTCTCCAAGGCTTGCACACGTTCAGGATCAGAGATCTCGCGGAACATACGCTTCAAGGCATCCACATCGCCGCGTTCATGACCGGCAATACTGGCTTGCGCCATGCGCTCGGCCGACACGACATCAAAATTGAGTTCGTGACCGGCGTTCTTCGCCAGCGCAGTCATGAATTCCCTCTGCGCCCGGCCATTGCCTTCGCGAAACGGATGAATCGAGTTGAGCCGATTAAAGTAGACTGCGGCCTGGTCGGCAAACGTCTCCCTGTCGAAACCGCGCAGGAAATTCTGACCGCGCAGGTCGTCGGAAAATCGGTTCAGTGCGCTGGAAATGGCCGGTCCAATCGCGAATTGCTCGCCATCAATCTTCTGCATTTTCGGCATGGTCGCGACAGTGCCATCAGAAAGCTGTACCCACTCGTCTCGGGTGCGCCCGGCCCATTCATAGACGTCCTGAAAAAGATGATGGTGAAGCGCTTTCAGATGCCGGGCATCAAAGGTCGGCTGCGGCCCACCCCCAAGACGCAGTTCGATGAGCCGGCCCGCAACCCGTTCCGCCTCAACGGCAGAGAGCTTGGCGTGATCGGTTAAGCCATCGATGTTCTTGAGGGTACGGTTTTCGTAAGCGTAGTTCGTCATCCGTTGGCGGCGCGGAACTCTTTGAGCATCGGAACGATGTCGGTGGCCTCGATCTCGCCGCGAATGAAAGCCTCGAAAATTTGGTCGGTGGCAGGATCGCGCTTCAGGCCTTCCATGGCATTGGAATGATCGGCGCTGTTGACCAGCCGGCGTCGCTGTTCCATTTCGGCATCGGAGATGCGCGTCTTTTCAAGGGTGCTCGCCATGGTCTTTTCCTTCTTCAGATCGGTGAGGTTTTGCAGTCAGGCCGGTCTTCCTGGAATCTCTCAACCCTTGAACCGGCACGGCCCTGCTATCCACTCTCGCTCTTGGTCGACAAATCCAGCGTAGGTCTATTGACCATGCCAACTTTACCAGAACCAGAAGAATAATTCTCTTGTTTTTTATATGTTTGACCCAGCTATCGCTGTGCATCAATCGTCTTTGCGGAGCCGTTTCGCCGGCAACGGAACGAACAGGTCATGAAACACGACCAACGCCGTATCAGGCTCGACAGCGTAGCGGCCGTTCTTCGTGACCTTATAAAACAGCCCCATCTCCTCAAGCACGACGCAGTTGCGCGGGATCGTAAACCGGCTGACGCCAAGACGGTCGGCAAGCATTTGGAGGGGCAAGATGCCGCCATCGAGCTGCGGATCATAGATCAGCCCGATCAGGCTCATGCGCAATATCGGCAGCAAGTGCACGTAGCGGCTCGGCCGGTTCTCGATGGCGCTTGCCACCTTGAGAGCGTTAACACCCACAGTTCCTGGGGGTATTTGCTCCAGAACCGGTGGTCCCTCGAACCACACAAACGGGTCGTGTGGCTGCGCACCCAGCCCTTTTATGATCTCGTCTCTGGTCATTCTCTCGCGACAGCTGTTCAAGCCCACTTAGTGCTTCTTTTATATGCGTCAAAGTCCGTCATGAACCACGACACCCCCACGGGCGTCGGTCGTTGACTTGATAATGGCGGGCATTTCTCAATGCATGATACTTAATTTGAGTAGGGCTGGGACACAAGTGCGGACTATTCAGGTCGGCGCGGATTTGCCAGAACCGGCGCGGCGGATACCGCCGCGCCGGTGGAGCCTTAGCTCCAGGGGATCACGGTCATCAGGTCATCGTCGTCCTGGCCGGGAAACTTGCCGAGGTTTGCACGGAAAGCCCGGCTCGGGGTCGCAGCAGTCAGCTGCAGATACTCTTCGCCGTTCTGGTTCGTCTGACGCCAGATGCCGCCAACCTCGATCTTCCGGCCTCGCGGGGATACGCCATACAAGCGGTAGACAGGCGCTTTCGGGTTCGTGCTGTTGAGCTCTTCGCCAGTGATGTCGAAGTCGAAGTCCAGTGCGGCGATGTTGCCTTCCAAAGTGCCGTTGTCGTTGAAGCGGATGAAGTTGATCAGGTCTGCCATTGGTATGTCTCCGTTGTTTGATCGAATTGACAGGGACGCCAGGAAGGACCGGAAAAGGATGACTGCACCCTTCAGGGCCGCAGCGAAGCGAAGGGCGGCGGAGAACACAAAAAGACGGAGGGTTTGCCGAAGGCGGAAACCGTCTTTTTTGGGGCGGAGACGTTGCTGACAGACACCGGGTCTTACAGTCCCATCGTCAATTGATCCCAGCAACAACGGCAAGACATTCCTCCGCCATGGCAGGTTGCATCAGCTTTGCGCAAAAAGGCGCCGCAACCGGAAAGAAAACAGTCCGGATGGACGACGAAGCACGGGGCGTGTCTATCAAAGCACAATCGAAAGCACTCCCTCCATAAGGGGTTCGCAGCGATCATCGAAAGTCACGCGGCTTCACCTTGATCTCATCGATATGCCCATAGGGGTCGAACATATCGCGTGGCTTCGGCATGCCGCGTGGATCAGGCGCCGCCGCCCCATGATGAAACTCGTCGCCGCGCCCGTGAGGAAGCGGAAAGGCTGTATCCCGGCTGCCGACGCTTGCAAGCTCGCCGGATAGATCAATTAGCTCGCGGGCAACGATATGGACAACCTCGCCCTCTCGCTGGACCCGCCCTTTAACGCCGAGCATGCCGGACCCGAGAACGGTGCGGCGGTATTTCTCGAACACCTTGGCCCAGACGACGAGATTGGCCACGGCGGTTTCGTCCTCAAGCGTGATGAACATCACACCCTTCGCCGAGCCCGGTCGCTGGCGGACAAGAACGAGGCCAGCGAGGTCGACCCAGCGACCGTCGCGCAGCGAGACGGCTTCGGCACAGGAGCTGAACCGCTGTCGGGTCAGCTTCGACCGCAGAAACGATACCGGATGCTTCCTGAGGGTCAGGCCCAGATGGCCGTAATCCTCGACCACCTCCCGGCCGGCCTCCATGGGTTTGAGAAGGGGCTCCGGCTCGGCCTGCTCGGGTACAATACCGGCCTCACGCCTTGCAGCAGCGGCAAAGAGCGGCAGCGGTTCGTCCCTGAGGGCCTTGATCGCCCAGAGCGCCTCGCGGCGGGCAAGCCCGAGTGACGGCCTGAATGCATCGGCCTCGGCGAGTTCGACCAGAGCGGCGGCAGGAATACCGGCGCGACGCCAGAGATCGTCGACCGAAGCAAACAGCGTGTCTTCCCGACAGGAGACCAGCCGGGCGGCTTCGGCATTGGCGAGGCCCTTCACCAGCCGTAGCCCAAGGCGGACGGCAAAACGCCCGTCGTCGCGGTTCGTCGGTTCCAGCGTGCAATCCCATCGGCTTGCATTGACGCAGACCGGACGGACTTCAACGCCGTGGTCGCGGGCGTCGCGCACGATCTGGGCCGGGGCATAGAATCCCATCGGCTGGGCATTGAGCAGCGCGCAGCAAAAGGCATCCGGGTGCCAGCACTTCATCCAGGATGAGGCGTAGGCGATCAGCGCGAAGCTTGCCGCATGGCTTTCCGGAAAACCATAGGAGCCAAAGCCTTCAAGCTGCCTGAAGGTGCGCTCCGCGAATTCGCGCTCATAACCATTGGCGACCATGCCATCGATCAGCTTGGCGCCGAATTTCGATACCCCGCCGGTGTGCTTGAAGGTTGCCATGGCGCGGCGGAGCTGATCGGCCTCGCCGGCAGTGAACCCGGCGCAGTCGATGGCAACCCGCATGGCCTGCTCCTGAAACAGCGGCACGCCAAGCGTTTTGCCAAGCACCGCTTCGAGCTCGGGCTTCGGATAGGTCACATCTTCCTTGCCCTCGCGCCGGCGCAGATAGGGATGGACCATATCGCCCTGGATCGGCCCGGGCCGGACGATCGCGACCTCGATGACGAGATCGTAGAAGGTCCGCGGCTTGATGCGAGGCAGCATCGCCATTTGCGCCCGGCTTTCGATCTGGAATGTGCCGAGCGTGTCGGCCTTGCGGATCATCGCATAGGTGCGTGGATCCTCGGCCGGGATGGTGGCGAGATCCAACCGGATATCCTTGTATTCCGCCAACAGGTCGAAGGCGCGGCGCATGCAGGAGAGCATGCCGAGGGCCAGCACGTCGACCTTCATGAATTTGAGAACGTCGATATCGTCCTTGTCCCATTCGATGACCTGCCGGTCTTCCATGGCCGCTGGCTCGATCGGCACCAGTTCATCAAGCCGGTCGCGGGTCAGGACAAAGCCGCCCGGGTGCTGGGAGAGATGGCGCGGCGTGCCGACGAGTTGTCGCGCAAGCTCCAAAGCGAGCCGCAGACGTCTGTCGCCCATATTGAGGTTCAGTTCCTGGGCGTGCTTCTCCTCGACGCCCTCGGACCAGCCCCAGACCTGTGACGACAGCGTTTTGGTCAGGTCTTCGGTCAGGCCGAGCGCCTTGCCGACATCACGGAGCGCGCCCTTGGCGCGGTAGCGGATGACGGTGGAACAGAGCGCGGACCGCTCGCGGCCATAGGTCTGATAGACCCACTGGATGACGTCCTCGCGGCGTTCGTGCTCGAAATCCACATCGATGTCCGGCGGCTCGCGCCGTTCCTCCGAGACGAAGCGTTCAAACAGGAGATCATTGCGGTCCGGATCGACCGAGGTCACGCCGAGAACATAGCAGACGGCGGAATTGGCGGCCGATCCCCGACCCTGACAGAGAATGTCCCTGGAGCGGGCAAAGCGGACAATCGCATTCACCGTCAGGAAGTAGGGCGCATAGTCCAGCCTCTCGATCAGCGCCAGCTCATGGTTGAGTTTGGAACGCACCTTGTCGGGCAGGCCTTCGGGATAGCGCTCGGCGGCACCTTCCCAGGTGAGCTTTTCCAGTGCCTGCTGTGGGCTGAGATCCGGAAAGAGCTTTTCCTCCGGATATTGATAGGCGAGTTCGGTGAGCGAGAACCTGCACCGGTCCATGATCTCGATCGTGCGGGCGAGCGCTTCCGGGTAGCGGTCGAACAGCCGGTGCATCTCTTCCGGCGGCTTCAGGTAGCGATCGGCAAAACGCTCGCGGCGATGACCGAGTTCATCGATGGTGACATTGTGCCGGATCGCGGTGACGAGATCCTGCATCATCTGCCGGCCGACCGCGTGGAAGAGAACTTCATTCGTGACAGTAGTCGGGACCCGCGTTGCGGCAGCCAGGTTCGAAAGTTGCCAGAGCCGGAGCTGATCGTTCGGCCGCCGTCGCAGTGTCAGCGCCAGATAGGCGCGATCCCCGAAAGCTTCCCGCAGGCGGCGCAGATGCATGGCGCAGTCATCATCGGCCCGATCCGGTACCAGGACGGCAATTAGCCCCTCGCCATAGGCGACGAGGTCGGTCCATTCGAGGTGACACTTGCCTTTGCCGGCCCGCTTCTTGCCGAGCGACAGCAATCGGCATAGCCGGGCATAGGCGGCCCGGTCGGTCGGGTAGACGAGGACCGGCAGGCCGTCGGCAAGGTCGAGGCGGCAGCCGACCACCAGCCGGACGCCGGTCTGCCGTGAAGCTTCGAATGCCCGCACGACGCCAGCCAGCGAATTGCGGTCAACGACACCGATGGCCTCGATGCCGAGGTCTGCGGCGCGGGCGAACAGTTCCTCGCAGCTGCTCGCTCCGCGCAGAAACGAGAAATGCGTGGTCACCTGCAGTTCGGCGTAGCGCGGCCCGGTCATCCGAAGATCCCATGGATGAACCAGCGGTGTGAGCCGCTATCCTCATGCTCGCCGTCGCCGGAGCGAAACAGCCAGTAGCGCTCGCCGGTGTCGTCCTCAACCCGGAAATAGTCGCGGACGGCTGTCAGTTCGGCATCCCGCTTCCACCATTCGCCACGGACCCGCTCCGGTCCATCGGCACGACGGATACGACGGCGCACGCCGCGCCAGGTGAACCAGACCGGAGGGTGATCCGGTAGAAGCGCCATGGTCTCGATCGGCTCCGGTCTTGGCAACAGCCGTGGGGGGCGCGGCCAGTCGCCGTCCCATGTGAGTCCGGTCTCCGGCGCAAGCGGAGCAATGCGGGCGACCGAGCGTTCGGGCACATCGCTTTGAACCGGCACGAACCGGCAAAGCCGATGTTCGCCGACGCGGTTGGCGAGGACATCGACGAGGTCGGAAACATCGGCCTCTGGCTCCTCAATCAGGGAGGAGATCGTCTGCTTCTCACGCAACGGTTCGGCTTGGATCGCGACCAGCACCATGATCTCTATCCCGAAGCCCGGATCAACGGTCTCCAACCTGTCGCGGAACAGGCGGACAAGGCGTCGAGGATCGCGCACCGGCTGGGCAGTGCCGACGCGGATGAACTGCATGGTGCTATCGACGCGGTGGAAAAGAAGATCCAGCCGCCGTGCGCCAAGGCCGCGCTTTTCGAGTTCAAGACAGAGGGCGTCTGCGAGTTTCCCGATATAGCGGGCGATTGTCTCCGGGGCGCCGATGGGCTCGGCGAAGGCCTTGCGCACTTCGACCAGCTCCGGCGAGCGGATCGGATCGACCGGCTCGGCTATCCGACCAAGCGCCTGGTCCAGCCGCCGGACGACTTCCGGGCCGAAGCGCAGGGTCAGCGGTGCGCGCGGCTGATCCAGCAGCTCGGCGATAGTCTCGAAGCCGAGTGTGTGCAGGTCGGACACCTTACTGGGATCGAGCCTGAGTGCTGAAAGCGGCAAGGTTCGCAGCATCGCCTCGGTTTCTCCCGGTGGAATGACGATCGTGGGTCGAGCCAGAAGCCGGGCTGCGGCATGCGCGGCGCCCCAAGTGTCCGCGACCGCAGCACGCGCCTCGACGGCGGCCGCTGCAAAGCGCCGGACCATGTCGGCAAGCATGGCGTCCTCTCCGCCATGCAGATGATCGGCGCCGGTCGTATCGATCACCAGACCATCCGGCGGATCGGCCATGACCACGGGCGAAACCCGCTGAAGCGCCCAGAGCGCCAGCTTGTTCAGCCCCTCAGCCTCGGCGGCAGGATCTGAATTGGCGATCACCAGGCCCGGCACAAGGGCTTGCGCCTTGGTGACGGCCATGCCGATACGGACACCAAGCTGTTCGGCATTGGCGTCGAGTGCCGTGATCAGACGGCGGCGGCCGGTGCGGCCGACCATGACGAGCGGCGCATCAGCGGGAGGCGATGCGTCGCCCGACTTCCTTCTGAGGCGATCCGTCGGCCACCTCGGAAGGAAGAGCGAGACGACCCGTGTCATCACACGCCTCCAGTTCAAAATCAGCACTTTCGCCGGCACGACATCGGATGAGCTCTACCAGCCAGCGCGCGCGGCCAAGGCCTGGAACAGGCAGAGGCCGCGAGGGCAGGACGGAAACCCGCCAGCGGGTGACGCTCGCCGTCGGCTGCCCGAAATCGCCCGCCTCGGTCTGCCGTCGCCATCGGCGCAGTGCCAGCCCAATGGTGTTGGACGTCTCAGCCGCCAGTTGAAGACGGCGCGAGGCCGTCATGGAAAGACGCGCCGTTTCGGCGACAACCGCGCCAAGCCCGCCATGGCGAAGCCCTTCCTCGAAACAGGCGAGTAATGCCTTTTCGTCGCCAGCCTCGACATGGATCACGCGGTCGGGCTGAAGCCCGGCTTGGGCGATTGCCGGTGCAAAGAGATCGGGACGCGTGACCACCCAGAGCACCTTGCCTCGGGTGCGTGCGGCAATGCCGGCCACGAACAGCGCGGCTGCGGCGCCATCGACGGCGCCATTGCCGCCACCCGCCACCTCATGGAGACAGCCGAGCGCCAGACCGCCGCCCGGCAGTTTGCGATCTATGTCCTTCAGACCGAAGGGCAGGACCGAGCGCGCACGTCCGCCCGGTCCTTCGAGATGCGCGATGCGCTCCCGAAGCTCTGCGATGGCGGGACTGACGGCGGGGTTCGGCATGAGGTCGGACTGTCTCCTTCAGGACTTTGCAACGGCGGAATTCTCCGGTATGTTCCTTATTTGTTCTTTTCCCGGTATTGAGTCAATCGGCACCATTGGCGGGCCCTGTGGACGGCAGCCGGGACAGAACACCGATGTGCAAGGCGCGCATCGTTGAATCACAAGGGCTTGAGGCAAAACGGCATGAGCGCGGCGCATCTCGAAAAATTGAACGAAAATCAGCGAGCCGCAGTTCTGCATGGCATGGATTTGCCTGATGGCGCCATTGGCGGACCGCTGCTGATCATCGCAGGCGCGGGGTCCGGCAAGACTGACACGCTTGCCCATCGCGTGGCCCAGCTCGTCATCTCCGGCGCCGATCCTCGCCGGATCCTGCTGATGACCTTTTCCCGGCGCGCCGCGGCCGAAATGGGCAGACGCGTCGAGCGGATCTGCGCGAAGGCGCTTGGTGACAGGGCCGGGATCATGGCCGACGGACTAGCCTGGTCCGGTACCTTCCATGGAATCGGCGCCCGGCTGTTGCGCGAATATGCGATCGAGCTCGGTCTCGATCCGCAGTTCACAATCCATGACCGCGAGGATTCGGCCGATCTGATGAACCTCGCCCGGCACGACCTTGGTTTCTCGAAGACAGAAAACCGGTTTCCGGCCAAGGGCACCTGCCTTTCGATCTATTCGCGCACCGTCAACGCCGAGGCGCCGCTCGCGGAAATCCTGAGAGCGAACTTTCCGTGGTGCACGGCCTGGGAAAAGGAGCTGAGGGAATTGTTTGCGGCCTATGTCGAGGCCAAGCAGATCCAGAACGTCCTCGATTACGATGACCTGCTGCTCTACTGGGCGCAGACCATGGGCGACCCGGTGCTTGCGAATGAGATCGGCGGACGCTGGGATCATGTCTTGGTCGATGAATATCAGGATACCAACCGCCTGCAGTCCTCGATCCTGATGGCGCTCAAACTTGGAGGGCGGGGTCTGACCGTTGTCGGTGACGATGCGCAGTCGATCTATTCGTTCCGGGCGGCCACGGTTCGCAACATCCTCGACTTTCCGAATGAATTCTCGCCGAAGGCCGAGGTGATCACGCTCGACCGCAATTACCGGTCGACGCAGCCGATCCTCGCGGCCGCCAATGGCGTCATCGGCCTTGCCCAGGAGCGCTACACCAAGGATCTCTGGACCGACCGCGTCTCAACCGAAAAGCCGCGGCTTGTGACGGTTCGCGACGAGGGCGATCAGGCGCGGTTCATTGCCGATGAGGTCCTCGACAACCGCGAGGGTGGCATGCGGCTGAAGGATCAGGCCGTGCTGTTTCGGGCAAGCCACCATAGCGGACCGCTGGAGGTGGAACTCACCCGCCGCAACATTCCCTTCGTGAAGTTCGGCGGCCTGAAATTCCTCGATTCCGCCCATGTAAAGGACATGCTGGCAGCCCTCCGGTTTGCCCAGAACATGCGCGATCGCGTGGCGGGCTTCCGGCTGATGCAGCTCTTGCCAGGTGTCGGACCGGCCTCGGCGCAAACCGCGCTGGATGCGATCGCGGAAACAGCTGACCCGGTCGAGACCCTCGCGACTTTGCCGGCGCCCTCGCGTGCGGCGGCTGACTGGCCGGGTCTTGTGTCTTTGGTCACGGAACTCCGCCAATCAAACATGGGCTGGCCCGCGGAGCTCGGCCGGGTCCGGGCGTGGTATGAGCCGTATCTGGAGCGCATCCATGAAGACTTCGAGATGCGCCGTGCCGATCTTCTGCAGCTTGAAGACATTGCCGCCGGCTATCCGTCACGGGAACGGTTCCTGACCGAGCTGACGCTCGACCCTCCGGACGCCACCTCCGGCCAGGCCGGTGTTCCGCTGCTCGATGAGGACTATCTGATCCTTTCGACCATCCATTCGGCCAAAGGCCAAGAGTGGCGCTCGGTCTTCGTCCTCAATGCCGTCGACGGCTGCATTCCCTCCGATCTCGGCGTCGGCACGACCGACGACATCGAGGAAGAGCGGCGCCTGCTTTACGTGGCGATGACGCGAGCGCGGGACAGTTTGAACCTTGTCGTTCCCCAGCGCTTCTTCACGCACGGGCAGTCCTCGACCGGCGACAGGCCTGTCTATGCCTCGCGAACCCGGTTCATTCCCGCTATGTTGTTGCAGCATTTTGAGAACAGGACATGGCCGGTGGTGAAACCGGGGCAACAGAGCAACGCGGGCCCGCGCCAGGTGCGTCTCGATGTCGGCGCGCGGATGCGCGGGATGTGGCGCTGAGGGGGACAGGAATTTGTGCAATCTCTACAATCTGACGACGACACGGGATGCCGTCGTCGAGTTTACGAAGGCGATGAGCGACAAGGCCGGATGGAACGAGCCGTCGCTCAATGTCTATCCCAACACGCTGGCGCCGATCGTTCGCGTCGATGGCGGTGGCAATCGGGAAATTGTCAGTGCCACCTGGGGCATGCCGACGCCGCCGGCCTTCGTCAAAGGCAAGGCCGATCGCGGGGTCACCAATATCCGCAATGTCGGCTCTCCGCATTGGCGGCGCTGGCTTGGGCCGACAAGCCGCTGTGTCGTGCCGTTCACCTCGTTTGCTGAACCTGACCCTGCGAGCAAGGTGGAGGGCGGACGCGTGCCGAATGCCTGGTTTGCTCAGGACCCGGACCGACCCCTGATGTTCTTCGCCGGTTTCTGGACGCCGTGGAAGGGCGTGCGGAAGGTCCGGGATGGTGAACAGGAATATGAACTGTTCGGATTCCTGACGACAACGCCGAACGAGATCGTCAAACCCATTCATGAGAAAGCAATGCCCGCGATCCTGACGACACCGGAGGAGGTCGATCTCTGGCTCACCGGAGAATGGGCAGATGTGAAACACCTTCAGCGGCCGCTGCCCGGCAACATGCTGGTCCTCGTCGATCCTCCTGAAAACCCCGAAGACGACTAACGTCGTCCCGGATCACGCTCTTGAGATGGCCATGGCCACGCCGAACGAACTGACAGTTTTGGAAAGAGACCACGAGGTCGAAACGGATGATGCCGCCCCGGTCATCCGCAAGATCATCCATGTCGACATGGATGCCTTCTATGCCTCAGTCGAACAGCGCGACAATCCCGACCTGCGCGGCAAGCCGGTCGCGGTTGGAGGCTCGGCGGCGAGAGGCGTGGTTGCCGCTGCCAGCTACGAGGCGCGGGCGTTTGGCGTGCGTTCCGCCTTGCCGTCAGTGACAGCAAAGCGCCGCTGTCCCGACCTGGTGTTCGTGAAACCACGGTTTGACGTCTACCGGTCGGTCTCGGCGCAAATCCATCAGATATTTGCCGAGCATACAGATCTGATCGAACCACTTTCGCTCGATGAGGCCTATCTTGATGTGACCGAGAACAAGCAGGCCATCGCGTTCGCAACCGAAATCGCGACGATCATTCGCGCCCGGATCAAGGAAGTGACCGGTCTGAATGCGTCTGCCGGGATTTCCTACTGCAAGTTCCTCGCAAAGATGGCGAGCGATCTGAACAAGCCAAACGGTCAGGCTGTGATCACGCCGAAGATGGGGCCAGTCTTTGTCGCTGACCTTGCCGTCAAGAAATTCCATGGCGTTGGGCCGGCGACGGCCGAGAAGATGCAACGGCTTGGGATCGTGACCGGGGCCGACCTGCGCGAGAAATCGCTCACCTTCCTGCGTGATAACTTCGGCAAGTCGGGTAGCTGGTATTATCGGATCTCGCGGGGGATCGACGAGCGGCCGGTTCAACCCAATCGGCCGCGCAAATCCATCGGCGCGGAAGACACGTTTGCTACCGATATATTCGAGCTGGAGTCAGCAAGGGCGGAGTTGATCCCGCTTGCCGAGAAGGTCTGGCGCCATGCCGAGAACAAGCAGGTTAGTGGGAGGACCGTGACACTGAAGGTGAAATACGCGGACTTCCAGCAGATCACACGGAGCCGGTCGGTCGGGCAGAGCATGCGAAGTGCAAGCGAGATTGTCGAGATTGCCAGCGTGTTGTTGACTGAGTTGTTTCCAGTTCAGAAGGGGATCCGCCTGCTCGGGATTACCCTTTCCTCATTGGGGGAAAGCTCTGATGGGATACGAGAGCCTCAAATGAGTTTGCTGTGATCCCCACGCCCGAATGAAACGACATATACTCTGCAGGTCGACAGAAACGGAAGAAAACCTTGGCACGCTTTGAACGTCGGTAATGGGGCCGACTGCTGACAGTCGGCTTTCAGAATAATGGCGGGAGAAGCTGCCGTCCGCGTACCCGCTTATTTTATGAGCTTCACGCGCTCCCGCATCTGCTCGCTGGTCGGCATGTAGATCGACAATTCGCGCGACCAGCGGCCAACGCCTTGCACGTCAAGATCGACGCGCAATTCCAGCCGGTTTTTTCCGGGGATTTCCGAGAGCAGTTCGACGTTGTGGACGCGGGTCACGCACCGCAATGGTGTCGACGGCGGTGCTTTCGCTGTGAGGTCGGTGTCGGGTATCGCCGCTTGACGGATCACATCAAGCATTAGCAATCGCGAAAGCCAAGCCGTGCCATTGAATTCGGTGAAGTACTCGAAAAAGCGCATTCCCGCCGTTGCGACAAAGACGTTTTCGCCGCGTTGCATCGAAAGAAGCGACTGCATTCCCTGTTGGAGATAATCGACGCCAGAAACCCAGGCGATGTCGCCGCCAGAAAGAGAGATATCGTTTGTTTTCGGGTCAAGCGCCAAGCTCTTGCCAAGCTTCTGTGCATTGATGCGCGGGGCGGACGGAGCAACGGGGCATGTCAGTATGTTCCCGCTAGCCTTCATCATGAGTGTCGGCGCTCCCGAAAGCACCCGGCCATCGCCCAACTGGCTTGAAAGCACGTACTTGTCCTCCACCTCGCGACTGGGAAAACTGTCGATAAAGCCGATCAGCAAGTGCATGTCACCTGCCACGAAATGCTTCGGATGCAGGGTCCAACTCCCTGACGTGACTTGGGCAAGCTCGCCCGTGCACACGATGTCGGGACCGATCGCGAAAAGGCCTGCGCTTTTACCGGCTAGCAGATCCTCTTCACTTGCCTGTTCGCGCGCCGCCTTCATTGCCCGCAGGATTGCGGGGGTATAAGTCGCTTCATCGCGGTCGATTAATGTGGCATGGTTTGCGCAAAGCCAGATGGCATTGCCAATGCCCGACCGTTCCTCGCGGCTCATGGTTTTGTCATAGCGCCGCGCCCCCGGCCCCGGCGCTGCTGCGCAGATATGAGCGGCTACTCCGATGTTAGAGACCGCATCGGGCGATTCAGCACTCGGACCGTGTGTCGATTGTGTGCATCCCGTGAAGGAGCACCGCCACCCAGCACGCGCTGCCACGCTGTTCTTTGTCTTTTGCGAAAAATCGTCACGGTTGCTCATGCGGTCAGAATTACTACCCTTTCGGTTCTTTTAGCAGGAGATACAGCGCAATTTGCTCGGCGGCCAGCCGGTCATTTCTACAACGGTGGCGTAGAGCCTCGGCAAGTTCCACATCATGACCGGCTTGTGATGCGCAATGCGGTTCCGCAAGCTGCGGATTTGCGCCAGCGGGTCAGAGAAATACTTACTTCGCAAGCCCTTTCCGTCCTCCTTGGGGCGGATAGAGGATTGTCTGCTACTCGAAAAAAGATTTGGCTAACGAAAACATACTCCACTCGACTTCGTCTACGAACGATCTGGTTGCCTGCAACCTTGCTTGGTCAAGCTTATAGAGTTTATGCTGAGAGACCAGAAGAGTGGGGCGTGAAAATCATTAGGAAGACGAAGAAGATGAGTATCAGGCGCTATATGTCCATTGTGGCGCTGATCGACACCCTGCGACAGCAACAGCTGGCCGTTTTGAATCCCGAGAGCTGGGACGACCGAAACGATCAGCTATTCATGCGGGTGTATAAAAGCCTCAGCAAGGCAGGTGGTCTATACGGCGCATGCCTAGTTCTGAAAAGGCAGCCGCTCGAAGCGTATCTCGACAGCCATCAGCCGGAGCCAGGCACAAAGATTCGTTACAGCGAGGTCAAATACCTGAAGCTTGCCGAGGTGAAAGAACTCTCCCCCGGTTGTGTCAAAGACCTCCCCTTTTTGAAGCGCTACGGTTTCAAAGACGAGAATGAATACCGGATTGTAATCGAGACAGACTCCGAGCAGCAGCCGGCGATCTTCATCAGCTGCCCGCATGCGTGGATTGACACCATTTATCTCAATCCTTGGCTCTACAAGAACCAAGTTCAGAGCCTCATCAAGACGATCAAGGAGATACCTGGCTGCGAAAGGCTAAAGGTCAAGCGGTCTCAGTTGACCGACAGCGCGACCTGGCGCGAAGCTGCGGATAGAATAGCCGGGAAGACACACAACCCCGCCCTAACGCTAGCGGAAGCCGGGAAGCACAAGTCGAACTCTAAGCGAAGCAGGTCATTGTAGAGCCATCTGATTGATTATGAACCCACCTCCGACGTTGGTATCTGGCCTTTTACAACGGCAGCCGTCCGCATTCATCGCTTGAACGGAAGACACCCGATTAGACTTACTTCAACGCTCCGCCAGCAATACCATCAGCAGCGTAAGCGACGCCGGAGACAACGTAAGAACGACCATATGACTGCTCAAAGAAACTATGGCATTTCATAAGGTTGGGGTCGGAACAAGAGCAGTGCGAAATCGTACGCTAAGGGCGAACGAAGCGGGAATTCTAGGCAGCCCGCCGCAGCCCAGCTGGAAGGCGAAGCGACCGGAAACCTTCCAACAGATGCTGCTCGCTATCCCAAGTGTAAATGCCTGTCAGATTGATGTGCTCCCAGCTCAGCGGCGAGATGTGCTTGAGCAGGTGATCCGGAATCTCACGACGCATGTTGCGTAAGTGGGTAACGGCCCGTTCGATATAGACCGTGTTCCAGTGGACAATCGCACTGACGACGAGGTTCAGACCGGAGGCGCGGAAGGCCTGGCTTTCGAACGATCGGTCGCGGATTTCTCCACGCTCGTGGAAGAAAACGGCGCGCTTCAGCTTATGTGCCGCCTCGCCCTTGTTAAGGCCGGCCTGGCAACGCCGGCGTAGCGCTGGACTTGAGTACCATTCAATCATGAACAGCGATCGCTCGATCCGGCCAAGTTCCCGTAGCGCCTTTGCGAGCTGGCTTTCCTTCGGTGATGCTGACAGCTTCTTCAAGATCGTGGACGGCACTACGGATCGCGTTGTGATCGACGCCGCCAGATGCAGCAGATCGTCCCAATGGTCGAGGATCAGGGTGGCATTGATCGGCGCCCCGATGTGGTTCGACAGCGCGGGATATGCATCGCCTTTCTCGAATGTGTGGAATTTCCGATCTTTGAGATTGCGCAGCCGAGGCGCAAAGCGTTTGCCGATCAAGGCGAACAGTCCGAAGACATGGTCGCTTGCACCGCCCGTATCGGTGAAGTGTTCCTGGATGTCGAGGATCGTGTCCTGATCGAACAGCCCGTCGAGCACATAGGCTGCCTCGCTTTCGGTCGGGCTGATCGGCAAGATGCTGAAATAGCCGTATTGATCTGACAGATGGCTATAGAATTTCGAGCCTGGCTCGCTGCCGTAGTGAAGATTGGCATCGCCGCGCTTCGCCGCTCTATCGCTCGCGCGAAAGAACTGCCCGTCGGATGACGCGGTCGTTCCATTACCCCAAAGTCGGGCATGCGGGTGACAAGTGTGCTCATCGGTGATGCACGCTTGCGCCGCGCGATAGGTCTCCGACCGGGCGTGGAACGAGCGCATCCAGCCGATCTGGTGAGCACTGATACCTTTGGACGCGCTCGCCATCCGCTTCGGCCCCAGGTTGGTCGCATCTGCCAGAACGCCCGCCAGCATGGCCGAGACATTCCTCGGGTTGTCACCCGTGCGAACGTGCGTGAAGCAATCCGCAAAGCCGGTCCAATCGTGCACTTCCCTCAACAGGTCGGGAACTTCAACCATTGGATACATATCGCTGATCTCTGCCTTCAATTCCTCGGCTGTAGCGGGAACCTCGCCGGCGACTGGTGTGACGATCAAGGTCCCGGCTTCAAGCCGAACACCTTCGAGCTTTCCAGATCGTGCTCTGTGCGCCAGGCGCTTCAGGTTGAAGTCGAGCATCTGCCGCACTTCGGCAAGCCACTTCACACCGTCACTTTGGACGCCTAGTCCGAGCCGGTCCTCCTCCTTCATCGTGGTGAATGTCGACCGCGGCATCAGATGCTCGTCGATCGGCCGGAAGGATCGGCTGCCATCGACCCAAACGTCCGCAGATCTAAGCCGGCCCCGCAAAGCCGCAAGGGTTGCAATCTCATAGAGACGACGATCGGGCTTCCCCTGCCCGAGGATGAGCCTTCGATCAGCTTGGCTGAGGTGGGTGATTGGGATGCGCTCCGGAAGCGCCCGACGCTTCTCCAGGTAGAGCCGTGTCAGCAACGCAATCGCCGCAAGAAGCGGATCGTGGCGGCGCGCTGAGCGGAACGTGAACGCCTGCAGGAACGCACCAATATACTTGTTGACGGTCGCATATTTCTCGGCCGCCAAAGTTAATGGCGACGCCTCGTTGTCCTCGACCATCGATTCAAGCTCAGGCTTCATCCGGAGCAGCCGGTGCCATCCAACTTCCTGATCAAGAACCTCCAATGCGTTCCCGCCATGATCGTTCGCGGACTGTAGGGCTGTGATCGTGTCGAGGAACATACGCAGCGCCTTGCCAGTATCCGGCCTGCAGTCCATGTGTCGCTGCTTCTTGCGGTTTTTGGCTTGCGAGAACAGCCGACCCATCAGCTTGATGAACATCGACACTGCATCGTCCGTGAGCTTCTGGCCGAGCTTGATGACCTGCGCCACGATCAAAGCGTGCCGGCGACTCGCATTGAAGTCGTTGGCCAGCCATGCCGGCGTGGCGTTGCCCTCGCGGATCATCTGGTCCCACCGGCCCGATGATATGCGCGCCTGCAGTTTCGGATCGATTTTTAGCTTGCGCAGGAATGCAATCCGTTCAGTCAATCCAACCAGGTTCGACGCACCCGGCGCTTCTGGCGCCGACCGCAGCCAATGAAAGCGCGTCTGGCCGATAGCCGGGTCAACCTCCAATAGCTTGTCCAATGATTGAAGCGTATCGAGCGGGATGTCTTCAATCAGAGTTCTCTCCGCCCGACGGCGAGCTATAGCGCGGCCGGCAAGGCCGATCCGTTCGATCGTGTCGATTGCGGGCAGAAGAGATCCACGTTCATGAAATGTGGTGACAATGGAACTGGCTATCGCAGCACCGTCGTCGGACATCGTGGCCGATTGAATCGCAGCCAATAGCGCGGCTCGACGATCTTGCGCCGTCGCGCTTCTCGTATTCAGATACACCATGAGCCGCGCCGTGTGATCGCGACGGGTTTCTTCACGGCGTGCATAAAGCGCAAATGCTTCTGGGTCGGCGCCGATTTGGTCAGCAACATATCGAAGCATGGCGCGGGGCGGGGTCTCTTCTGCTCCCAGTACTCGGCCAGGATATCGCATCAGACATAGCTGCACGGCAAAACCAAGCCGATTATGCTTACGCCTCCGTAGCTCAATCTCCAGACGATCCGCCGGTGACAACGAATAGTGCCGGATCAGGCTATCCTCGGCGGCTGGTATGTCGAAAATCTTCTGTCGATCATGAACTTTGAGAAGCTTCCGTTTTGCCATCGCCCAACCCCACACGACCAATCTGCCCAGAGCGTTGTCGAGTCGGACGGACGAAGATACCAAAACTGGAGCCTAACGGTGCCAATCCACAGAGATCGGAGGCCGCACACCCGAGATCCGAGACAGTTCATGTTCCGTTCGACCTTAGCGTACGATTTCGCACTGCTCCTGTCCTGCCCCCTATTTCCCGAAGTTTGCAGAATCGCAAAAACAGACGACAAAAACGATCGGTTTTCGATCGTTTGGAGGAGGCTGCCGAGGCAGCCTCCTCCAGGGTCCAGACGCTGCGGAGGATTTAGTAGTCTGGATTATCACGAAACTGCGGATCGTTGATGTCGTAGACGAAAGCGCCCGCATCGCGCTTGGCCATGTAGTCGTCATGGAAGAACGGCACCAGCTTGTCGCGATCGATATTGTCCTGATTGAAGGGGATGACGGACACGAACACAGCCTTCTTGTAGTCCTCGCCGGCGAAGTAGGCCTTGATCTGCTGATGGGCGATGTCGGCCTCGAGGGTCGCGGTTTCGTTCACATCCATGGTGATAAGGCCGTCCTCGACCCAATCCCAGGACTTTTCCTTGCCGTTCGAGGCGCCGAGCCAGTATTCGGACGGGTCGAGACCTGCCTCCTCGAAGGCCTGCAGCACGCCGGCCATCATCTCGTCATTGTGGACGTAGACGCCGTCGAAACCATCCGGGCCAAGGCTGGTAATCGCATCCTGCATCACCTTCTTGGCCGGGTCGGCGAACCAGCCGCCCGAACCCCAGAACACCACCTGCAGGTCTTCGCCGCCGGCACCCTTGACGCCGACATTCTCGGCGAGATTGCCGATATCCTTGCCCTGCTCGTCATAGGCCTTCAGGAAACCCTCGGTCTGGCCGGAGGCGGTGCCCTGACCGAGCTTGCCCTCGATCATAACAAGGCGCCCAACGCCGTGCTCCAGGGCCGACTCGCCGGCATATTCGCCGATCTTGACCCAGTCGTAGCCGGCAAAGCCGGCAAGACCCGGCTCGTTGGGTGGGTTATGCGTCAGGTGGAACTCGGGAATGCCGGCGTCATGGGCGAGTTTCAGCGTCCGCGATGTGGTTTCCGGCGAGTTCTGCACGACCAGAAGCGCGTCAACGCCCTGGGTAATGAAGTTCTCGACGGCGGCGATCTGTTCCGGCGCGGTGCCCTGGCCGACCACGTCAAGCACCGTCCAGCCCTGACGTTCAGCAAGGGTCCTGAACACCTCGTAACCGGCCTTGTAGAAGTCATCGGAGGCATCCATGTAGTAGCCGATGACCTTGTCTTCGGCCTGGGCTCCGATGGCCATGGTGCCGACGGCAATGGCCGTCATCAGCGAAAGTGTAAGCTTCTTCATTTTCCTTCTCCCTCTTGTGTTTGTGTTCCGCCCCTCGACGTCACACGGTTTGCTTCGGCCTTGCCGAAAGCATCTCCTGCCCTTGCTGGTTTGCCCCTCCGGTGGCTGCCGCGGCAGCCGCCCGTGCACTCGCCCTTTCCCGTTTCAGCGTCCGGTAGTCGGAAATACGCCGGGAAACGTCTCCGGCCGAGACGGCGATGATGATGATCAGTCCCTTGGCCAGGAACTGAACCTCCGAAGGCAGCCTCAGCATGTTCATGGCGTTGGCGATCGAGCCGAGGAATATGACGCCGATCAGCGTGCCGACGATGTTGCCCCGGCCCCCGGAAAGGGCCGTGCCGCCGATGACCACCATGGCGATGGTGTCGATTTCCAGGCCCTGTCCGAGGGTGATGATGCCGGTATTGATGCGCGCCAGCAGCATGGTGGCGCCGATACCCACCAGAAGACCCTGGATGCAGTAAACGGCAAGCTTCATGTTCTTGACGTCGATGCCGGCCAGGAAAGCGGCGCGCGGATTGGTGCCGACGGCATAGATGCGCCGCCCGAACTTCGTGTAGGTCAGCATCAGCCCGCCGATCAGCGCGACCAGGAAAAAGATCAGCACATAAGGCGGCACCCGAAGCGCCAGCCCGGTGATCGGGTCCCTCGCCCCTTCGATCAGGTTGGCGGTCAGGAAATCGAGCTCGCCCTTCATCACGACTTCACGTGAATTGGACAGGAGCAGCGCAATGCCCTGGAACGAGATCATGCCGCCAAGCGTGATGATGAACGGTTCGATGCGGGTGCGCGAGATGATGAAGCCCATAACCGCTTCCAAAACGATCGCCGCCGAGATTCCGAGCGCAATGGACGGCACGACGCCGAAACCCCAGCGCGAGATGCCGAGAGACACGACGATCGAGACCAGCGAGGCCAGCATGCCGACCGACAGGTCGATGCCGCCCGAAATCATCACCATGGTCATCGACACCGCGATGATGCCGGGCACGGCGACCTGCTGGAGGATGTTGAGGATGTTCACCGGGCTGATGAAAGTCGGATATTTGGAGAATCCCGAGGCGATCAACTGCCAAAGCACGATGATGAGTACAAAGCTCAAAAAGATCGAAAGCACGGTCAGGTTCTCGTGCCGCTTGAACAGCGACGTCTTGACGACCGGCGTGGAACTGGTGTTGTCGCGCGTGCTCACTCTTCCTGGTCTCCTATTGAAAGGGTGAGGATGTTCTCTTCGGTTATCTCCTCACCGGTCAGTTCCCCTGCGATCTCGCCCTTCTTGAAGACGATCACGCGATCACTCATCGAAATCACCTCCGGCATGTCGGAGGAGACCATCAGGATGGCCTTGCCCTCCTTCAACAGCTCGACCATCACCTTGTAGATTTCCTGCTTGGAGCCGACATCGACGCCGTGGGACGGCTCGTCGAAGATGAAGATCTCGCCCCCGGTGTTGAACCACTTGCCCAGCACCACCTTCTGCTGGTTTCCGCCGGACAGGTTGACGGCCCGGGTGCGGGCGTCCGGCGCCTTGATGTTCAACTGCCTGATGTATTTCTCGCCGACGGCCTCGTCTTCGCCGGGGCGCGCGATGAAGTTGCGCGTGTTCACCATATTGGCGACGGCGACATTCTCCGCGATGGTCTTTTGCAGGAACAGGCCGGTGTTCTGGCGGTCCTCGGTGATAAAGCACATCTTGTTGCGGATCGCCGCCTTCGGGCTCGAATGATGGACCTTTTTGCCGTTGATCAGAATGTCGCCATGAACGATCGGCGCGCTGCCGAACAACACCTCCATCAGTTCGGATCGTCCGGAACCGACCATGCCGGCAAAGCCGAGAATCTCGCCGCGGCGCAAGTCGAACGAGACATCCTTCACGCCGTTGCCGGTGACGTTGCGGACCGACAGCGCCACCTCGCCCGGTCGAATGCGCTCGCGCTCGTAGAAGGTCGAAGGGTCGCGTCCGACCATATCCTTGATCAGGGTCGATCTGGCGAGGCCGGAAATCGGATGGACGCTGACCTTGCGCCCGTCGCGCAGGACCGTCGCCCGGTCGCCGATCTCGAACACCTCGTCCAGGTGGTGCGAGATGTAGATGACGCCGATGCCGTTCTCTCGCACCGTCCTGACGATCTCGAGGACCGTGTCGATTTCCCTGGAGGAGAAGGAAGCCGTCGGCTCGTCGAGGATGACGAGGTTCGAATTGAACAGCACCGCCTTGGCGATCTCGACCACCTTCTGCTGGCCGCTGGTCAGATCGCGCATCTTCAGATCGGGCGACAAGTCGCTCTTCAGATATCTCAGAACCTTCTCGGCCTCCTTGCGCATCTGCTGGCGCTGCTGGAGGCCCCAGCGGGTGATCTCGGCGCCGGTGAAGATGTTCTCGGTGATCGAGAGGTCGTTGAAGACGATATGCTCCTGATAGATGGTGTGAATGCCCAGTTGCAGCGCCGAGCGCGGCGTCAGCGAAACCGGCTTGCCGTCAAACAGGATCTCGCCGCCTTCGTCTGGCTGGTGCGCACCGGAGAGGACCTTGATCAGCGTCGACTTGCCCGCGCCGTTCTCGCCGCACAGGCAGTGAACCTCGCCGCGCCTGACGTCGAAGGAAATGTCCTCCAGCGCCCGTACGCCCGGAAACGTCTTTGAAATGCGCGACAGACGCAGTATCTCGTCCATGGTCCCCTCCCTCGGCCGAACGATGGCTCATTCGCTGCCTCAGCGCCTCGTGAAGTCGGGCACCTTGACGATCTCCCCGCCCTTGAGCGCAGACTGGTGGGCGCAGATGCCGACCGCGGTCCAGTTGGCGGATTGCTCGACATTCGGGAACGGGTCGCGGTCCTCGAGGAGCGCATTGATGAACGCATTCACCAGGTGCGGATGCGAACCGCCGTGCCCGCCGCCCTGAACGAAACTGAGATGGTCCTCGTCGACGATGCCGCGGGTGAACTTCCGGATTTCCTCGGGCAGCCGGTGCGCATAGTCCGGCACCTCGACGCGCTCGGCGATCTCCGGCTCGGGCCTGTTTGCAGTGTGCAGCACCGGGTTCTCGTCGGTGATGAGCTGCCATTCGAAGCTCTTTTTCGAGCCGTAGACGTCGATCGACTCGCGGTACTGGCGCGCGGTGTCCCACAGGAAGCGCCAGACATGAGCGGCGACGTCGGAATCCCTGATCTTGATCTGGCAGGATTCGACGGCGAATTTCGAGCCGGAACGGGACGCGCACTCTTCGTTGATCGTGCCGGAGCCGAAACAGGAGACATAATCGGCCATGCCGTCAACCATGGCCATGAGCGGGGCCACGACATGGGTGGCGTAATGCATCGGCACCATGTCCTTCCAGTAGTCTGGCCAGCCCTCCATGTTCTGAGGGTGCGAAGCCTGCAGGTACTGGATCCTGCCCAGTTCGCCCTTGTCATAAAGTTCCTTGATGAACAGATATTCGCGCGCATAGACAACCGTTTCGGCCATCATGTATTTGAGCCCGGTCTCGCGCACGAGGTCGACGATCTCCCGGGCCTCGTCCAGCGTTGTCGCCATAGGAACGGTGCACATGACGTGCTTGCCGGCCTTCAGCGCGGCAATGGTCTGCGGCGCGTGATCGGGGATCGGGCTGTTGATATGCACGAAATCGACGTTCGGGTCGGTCAGCACGTCGCGGAAATCCGTGTACCGCGTCTCGATGCCGAACTGGTCGCCAACCTTGTTCAGCTTGGACTTTGAACGCTGGCAGATCGCCGTAACCTCGGCTTTCGGATGCGCCTGATAGATCGGAATGAATTCCGACCCGAAACCAAGCCCGATCAAACCAACTCTTGCCTTTTCCATGGTATCCCCCAGTTTCTCCTTGATCTGGATTATTGGGGATGCCGCAGTATTTGAGAATGAATATTTGCGCTAGATTTTTGATGTATTTGACCGAAATTATAGAACCATGAAACGCGTGGCGTAATATTGAACTAAATTGGAGTACTCCCACGGATAAACGGGCCGCTGCACTTTGTGCCGCAGCCGTCCTGTCAGTCCCAGCGTTTTCAGTCAGTCCGGCAATTTGGGCAAGGCGCGCCCCTTGACCTGTTCGCGGTATTCGCGCGGCGTCAGGCCGGTTTCCTTCTTGAAAAACACGCTCAGATATTCGGGGTGCTGAATGCCGAGCGCTTCGCTGATCTCGGACAGGGACATGTCCGTCTCCAGCAGAAGCTCCCTGACCGCATTCGTTCGCACGCGCAGGATCTCCTGGTGCGGGGTGCGATCGAGCGCCTTGCGGAAACGCGCTTCGAGCACGCGACGGGACAGCGGCACGATGTCCAGGATGTCCTCGACCCTGATATTCTTGTGGGCGTTTTTCCGGATGAAGGCGATGGCCTCGGCGACATGGCGGTCGCGCACGGTCAGCATATCGGTGGACACGCGCTTTCGCACCCCGAGCGGCTCCACCGAGTGCTTGCGCCCCGAAAGTTTTTCGCCAAGCATCAACCGGTCGAGAATTTCGGCGGCATAGGCCCCGGCGGCAAGTGAATTGGGAATAATGCTCGACATGGTCGGCGTGGTGATCTCGCACAGGAGCTCGTCATTATCGACGCCGACGATGGCGATATCCTCGGGCACCATGAACCCGTAATAGCGGCAGATCTCAACCAGTTGCTGTCCACAGGCGTCGTAGCACGCAAAGATGCCGACCGGCTTTGGCAGCGCGTTGAGCCACGCGCGGATCGGTTCGCGCTGGGTCCACCACCGCACGCGCGGCTCCTTGCGCTTCGGCAGGTTGTAGATCCGCGACCGGATGATATCGGGGTGGCCGAGAATGCGCTCGAAGGCGTGCTGACGCCAGATCGACCAATTGTAGAAGGGGTCGCCGAAAAAGGCGAAGTTCTGCAGCCCGCAATCGCGCAGATGGTTGAGAGCGAGATGCGTGATCGCCTCGTCATCGGTCTCGACCCAGGGAATGCCCTCGATCAGCCGGGCGGCGCTGACATCGACCGTGGGCACGTTCATCGCCTTGATGATCCGCGCCATCTGGTCGGTTTCGATGCGGGCTATGACGCCGTCGAATTTCCAGTTTCCGACAAAAGACTCGTCGATTTCGTGGCGGCCATGCTCGGTGAGATAGAGCGTCCAGCCGCGCCGCGTGCGGGCATATTCATGAATGCCGTGAAGAATGCCGCGCGCATAGCTGTTCGACGTTTCGATAATGAGTGCGATATTTCTCTCGTCCACCTTCCTCTCCCCTTCACGGCGCCACACAAGAGCACTTTTTCGCAGCGCGAAGCCGGATCATACAGTCCGGATCCGCGCGCTCCCAGCGAAATGGCAAGCGGTCAGCCGAACAGGTTGCGAAGGTAGTTTGCCCCGGCGCTGGCGAGTTCGTCCTGGGACGGAGCGAGCGGGCGCCAGATGGAGGCCGCCTTGGCGATCTCGACCGCGCCGGGCGTAAAGGACTCGATGACGAGGGCGCCGTCATATTCGATCTCGGCAAGCGCGTCGCGGATGCCTTTCCAGTCCTGGTGTCCGGAGCCGGGGATACCGCGGTCGTTCTCGCAGGCATGCACATGGACGAGCCGCTTGCCAGCGGCGCGGATCGCCTCGGGAATGCTCTTTTCCTCGATATTGGCGTGGAAGGTGTCGATATGGATGCCATAAGCGGAGCTGCCGACATCGTCGATCAGCGCCAGCGCCTGTTCGGTCAGGTTGACCATATCGCTTTCGAAACGGTTGAGCGGTTCGATCCCCACCGTGACGCCGGCGTCCATCGCCGCGCCCGCGATGTCCTGAAGGGTTTCGACGCACCACGCCCATTCCCGCTTCTTCTGGGCTTCGGGCACCATACGGGTCTTGCCGACGGCGGAATAGACCGGGCCGGAGAACAGCGTGCTGCCGACGGCCTCAGTGAACGCGATGCTTGAGCGAATGTAGTTCGCGCCGTTCGCGCGGATCGCCGCATCCTCGCTCGCTATGTCCCGTGTCGGGCCAAAGGCGCCGCAAACCGTGATCGCAAGGCCGTTGTCGGCAGCAGCTTTCCGAAGCAAAGGCGCATCGATGAGGCCGGGGTCATCAAGCGCAACCTCGAGCACGTCGAAGCCCATCCTGCCGATCTTCGGGATGAGGTCAAAATCGGCCGTCGTGAATGGCGACGTCCAGACCCAGGTGTTCACACCGATCTTCATGGTTCGCTCCTCCTCCAAGCAACACCCTACAGCGGTCGCGCGGATTTCCGCGTCGTTATTGTTAGGCTGGCATTGTCGTGCAGCAGCGCGCCGGCGTGAAGGAGCATTCGCGCGAGATTTGTGAGATATTTGACCGCCGCACCGCATGAGGAGGTTATATATTTTTCGATCTACTGAGCATTTTCTGCGCGCGAACCATCGATCCACGGCCTATTACAACCGGAGGAAAAACACAGCGGTCCCGTTGCCTGAATAGATGCGACGGCTGAGCGCTTTGGACACGAGGAAGTGAAGATGGAACAAACACGCGCCGTTCATTTTCCGACCGCGACCGCGCAAGAAGAAGCGAGCCATGTCGACGATTCGACATGGCTCGCCACTCTATCAGTCGCGCTTGGCTGTCCAGCCCTTATAGCTGTCGATGTTGTCAGCCGTGATGAGCTCGGGTTCAAGCAGAACCGTAGTCTCCTCGATCTCCTCGCCGTTGAAGAACTTGTAACCAAGTTCCAGTGCCTCGCCTGCCATCACATAGGGGTCCTGCGATGCGGAAGCCTTGAGGAGCGAGTTGGGGTCCTTCAATGATTTCTCGGTGTCCGGCGCACCGTCGACACCGGTAATGATGACATCACGACCAAGCTGCTTGGCTGCAAGCTGGGCGCCGAGTGCCATCGGGTCATTCGCGCCGAAGACAGCGTCGAGATCGGAATAACGGGTCAGCAGCCCCTGCATCACGTTCATGCCGCCTTCGCGAGCCGCGCCGCCATTCTGGTCGTTGGAGACGACATTGATGCCGTCATTGGCCTCAAATACGTCCATGCAGCCGGTAAACCGGTCGTTCAGCGACGACGAGGAAGGGCCTTTGATGATGGCGACATTGCCTTTGCCGTTGAGCGCATCGACGATGTACTGGCAGGCTTTCTCGCCGGCGGCGATATTGTCCGTCATGACCGTGACATCAGCGCCAGGCGCTGACACGTCAAAGGCCGCAACGGTTATCCCCGCTTTCTTCGCACGCTGCACCGCAGGCGCAATCGCAGTGTCGTCAACCGCATTCAGCATGATGATGTCCACGCCCTTTGCGATGAAGCTGTCGATTTGGCTAACCTGCTTATTGAGGTCGTAATCGGCGGAAACCGATGTGATTTCAACATCCGGGTTGATTTCGCGGGCGCGATCCTCAATGCCCTGGATGGTTGCGACGAAGAAGGGGTTCCCCAGAAGACCGACGGAAATGCCGATGCTGTTCAGGGGCTTGTCTTCAGCCTGGGCGGAAAGGCTGCCGGCCGTTATGGCAAGCGCTGCAGCTCCGGCAAAAAGAATCTTTTTCGAAATGCGCATATAGTCATCCTCCACTTTGGTTTTTTTCAGGTTTTCTGGCACGGGTCAGGTCGTGCCGGAACTCTTGCCGCGGAACCGATCAAGCGTCACGGCGGCAATGATCACGAGGCCTTTGATGATGAACTGCCAGATATCGGACGTTCCTGTCAGAATGAGGCCGTTCGAAAGGACAGCGATGATCAGCGCACCGATCAACGTACCCCAAATAGAGCCGACGCCACCGACGAAGCTCGTTCCTCCCAGAATGACGGCGGCGATCGCATCAAGCTCGTAGGATTGACCGAGTTGAAGACCATTGGCAGCATAAAGGCGGGCGGCGGACATGACGCCGCCGAGACCGGCCATCAGGCCGGAGAAGCCATAGACGAATAGCAAGACGACCGGAACCTTGATGCCCGTCAGCCGTGCAGCCTCCTGATTTCCGCCCACGGCATAAATCCAGGTGCCGAGAACGGTACGGCGGAGAATGAACCAAGACACGAGAATGACGGCCAGCGCCAGCAAAGCGAGAATGGGCACGCCGAAGATATCCCCGTTGCCGATAATCGCGAACGGTAAATCTCCGTTAAAGACGGTCGTGTCATTACCCATCAGCCGCGCAACCCCACGCACCGCTGTTAATGATCCAAGGGTCACGATGAAGGGCGGCAGCTGCAACAAGGAGACAAGCGCGCCGTTGGCAAGCCCGAAGACCAGGCCAAGACCTAGCCCCCCCGGCACGCCGAGCCAACCAAGTTCCGGCATCAGCGAAAAAATCACCGCTGCCATGGCGGACGCTGCTAGGATGGAACCAACCGAAAGGTCGATGCCGCCTGTCAGGATCACGAAGGTCATGCCCGCTGCCAGCACGATGTTGATCGATGCCTGCTGCAGCACGATCGACAGGTTGTTGACGGCAAGGAATTTGCCAGTCAGCAACTGAAACCCGATTGCAAGCAGGATCAGCACCGGCAGCATGCCTACCGTCTTTGCCAATGCGCTGACATTCAGGGATCTGCGTCCTGACGATCCGCTCCCGGCTTCTCTCATACTCGTCTCCCCGGCCTTTCGGCCTTCCCGCTTCAGGCGGCCGCCCGTGTTCCGGTCGACAACCGCATGATTGCTTCCTGCTCGATAGGCTTGCCGGCAGCGGACCTGACCTCACCTGCAATACTGCCCTCGCGCATAACGATTGCACGGTCTGCCACGTTGATGATTTCCGGCAATTCGCTGGAGATCATGATGATGGCAAGTCCCTGCCCCGCCAGTTCATCAATGATCCTATAGATCTCCGATTTCGCCCCGACATCGACACCACGCGTCGGCTCATCCAGAATGATGACCTTGGGGTGCACTTCCAACAGCCGGCCAAGCAGCACCTTTTGCTGGTTGCCGCCCGAAAGCGATCCGACATTCGCGAACGGCGAATGCGCGCGGATGGAAAGCGCCTCGAACTGATGCTTCGCTCGATCGCGTGCCGCACGAAAATTACGAATGCCGCCCGGACCGGAATCCTTCCCCATCACGCTGACGTTGATGTTGTCGGCAATCGTCATATCAAGAAAAAGACCAAGCTGCTTGCGGTCTTCGGTCAGGTAGACGATGCCCTCGGCAAGAGCTGCCCCGGGGCTGTGCGGCGTCACTTCGCGACCGTTCAGGAAAACCTTACCGGCACTTGCCTTGTCGGCGCCGTAGATCAGACGCGCCAGTTCCGTGCGGCCTGACCCGACAAGCCCTGCAATACCGAGAACCTCGCCCTTACGCACGCGGAAGGAGCAGTCTTTCACCTTGGACCCGGCGCTCATGTTCTGCACCTCGAGAATGACCTCGGTATCTTCGCCGTAGTCGACATGTTCCTTGGTATAGAAAGATGAAAGCTCGCGGCCGACCATCATCGAAATCAGGCGCTCCGCGCTCAGTTCGTTGCGCTCAAGCGTGCCGATATAGTGGCCGTCGCGCAGCACCGAGCATCGGTCGGAAAGCCGGTAGATTTCATCCATGCGGTGGCTGATATAAATGATGGCGATGCCATCTGCCTTCAGTGCGGCAATCACATCGAACAGGCGCTCCGTCTCGTGACTCGAAAGCGAGGTGGTCGGCTCGTCCATGACAATGATGCGGGCATTGGCGGACATGGCGCGCGCGATCTCCACCAACTGCCGTTCGCCAAGCGACAGATGACCAACAATCGTCGACGGAGAAAAGTCAACGCCAAGCCGCTTCAGAATAGGCCTTGTCGCGGCCCGCATTTCGGCACGATCGACGATACCTGCCCGCGCACGCTCCGCTCCCAGAAAGATATTTTCGGCAACTGTCAGATTGGGCGCAAGCGACAGTTCCTGGTAGATCACCGCCACGCCACGCGCCTTGGCCGCTTTCGGGTTGCCGGTCGGCATTGCTTCTCCGCCAACCAGAATAGAGCCGCCCTTGTCCGGGACATAAGCACCGGAAAGAATTTTCATCAGGGTGGATTTGCCCGCGCCGTTCTCGCCCATGAGCGCATGAACCTCACCGCCATACGCGGTCATCGCAACATCGGAAAGCGCCTTCACCGGACCAAAGGTCTTTGAGATGGCCTCCATTTGAAGAAGCGGGGATGCCTTCATGAAAGCACCTGTAAGCGTCCTGCTGCGTGCTTGCTGCAAAGAGAACATGGGGGGTGCGAGAAGAAAGCGTAGTTTGTCGAACTGGGCATCACTTGAAGTCCGTCCTCCCTTACGGAATCTCACGATGTCATTTTACCTCACGAGCGTTACCGCAGATCTAGCTCAATTTCAAATCGAAGCATTGGCCTACGTCACGCAAGGCTATCACAGGCTCGCATCCACCCAGCGAGCTGGCACCTAGGATTGCTGTAAGAAAATGCTTGGTATCAAAGGTCTTGAAGGGATATGTTCCTGCGCCCCGTTGTTTCTCTTGTGTAGCGACATTGATTTGTTAATTTTTACAAAATATTGCGCTCCGAAATGAACGGCATTGGGCCGAAGGCAGATTGACGATGTCATTCGGTGTGGTTTCGGGACCTCGCAAACTTTAATATTCCAAGGTCTTAAAGCGCCGACCAGCATCGAACGCCTTCGCAGATTTACATTTAAGCTTCTACTGCAATAAAGTTTTGAACAAGAGCGGTAATAAAAGCAAAGCGAAAACAAAGATGAGGAAACAAACCAGCCAAAGGGGCCAGCGCCGATTGTAAACAGGCGTATCACGGCCGCACCGACCACAGAACGACCTCCCGAAACGCAATTTATGACCGCAAGAACAGACGAAGAGGCGCAAAGCCCTCCTGTTCGAGCGGCCGGATCTGGAAGGCTGAAATCTGTCGTTGAAAGTCATTTTTGTGATAGGGCCGTCAAGGTTTGGCAGTAGCTGCGAATTTTTCCTGCGAATTCAAAGAAAAGGACACGGCCGAGGCACCGCACCGGTCGGACGCCAGCCAAACCGCGAGCACCTCGAAAAAGCGCGCCCTCTCCTCTTTGCGGTAGCTGGCATTTCACATCTCCGGTCCCGTGGGCTCTCCATGAGCATTCGCAATCGCTGCCCATCGGATCCACATTCTGACTAACGGAAGAAAAACACCTTGTATCGCTCGAACGTCCTTAATTATGTGTCGAACGTCCTGAAATGACATTCTCCGGCACTGCGCCGGTCCGTCTCAGAGGCGCGTATACCAGTCGGACCAGATATATTTGGATGCGGCGGCGTTTGGGGAGAGCGCGGCGCCCACAAGCGGCTGGCGCTTGGCTTCGCCCGGCGTCATTCCGTATTGCCGGCGAAAAGCCTTAATGAAGGCGCTCTCGGATTGGAACCCCACCGACGTAGCGACGATGTTGATCTTGGGTTGCGGCGCCAGCGGATCGGTAAGCTTCTGATAAGCCGCCGCCAGACGTCGCTGACGCACGAAGGCGGCGACGCCACCATGCGGTTCGAAGTGGGCATAGAGCCGGGAGCGCGACATCCCGAACCGTGCAGAGATGTCCTCCACCGTGAGTTTGTCGCTATCGAGGTTGTTGTCGATATGCTGGCGCACCTCCTGCATCAAACTCTTTCGCAGCAAGGTCTTCTGGTCGCCGGTGAGGTCCCTGCCGCCGTTGATGACAGCAGCGAGGAAATGGACGAGCGCCGAAAAAACCTGCGGCCCGTCCTCCGCCTTCATGGTAGGCGCGATGCGATAGACATCCATAACATGAGAACGGAAAAGGCGGGCGAGCGGAATGTCGCCGCGGACGCGACGATAGTGCTGTCCGTCCGGATCATGCAGCAACGGAGCGAGCCTGCTGCGCGGAATGGCGAGCGCCATGAGGTCAAAGTCCTCATTGACGGTGTCGAGGGGTTCGGTGTTATCGAAAATACAGATGTCGCCGGCATCAAGCGTGATATCGCCGCCCGGCGCGCGGGCATGGCACCGCCCTTTTCGGAATATCTGAACCATGTAGTTGTCGATGCCGTCTCGGCCGATCTGGGCACGGCTGCGCGAGAAGGGCTGTTCAACGCTTATACAGCGACCTAGTGTCCCGATCCCCAGCATGAAGCTATTCATGTCGACCCGAAACGGACGCCTGAACGCGTCGTCACGAGTGGGTACGTAAAGCTGACTAATGGCTTCCCGCCACTGTCCGTAATCGGTGCTAGAGAACGAATCGCGTGGGATCAAATCCTCACCGATTGGCCCGGTTCTGGTCTCTTCTGGCAAAAAAGTCTCCCTATGGAAGCAGTACTGCCGACACCTATTTTCTTCTCGTAGCTTGACGAAAGATAAGCTGAAGCGCAAGTAGCCTCGGCGGCGGGCCTGCCCATCACTGCCCCTTGGTTTCGTCTTCCGCTCGCTGGATCACCTGGAAGCGCAATATGTCGCTGTTCGCACTCCCAAACAGCGATACGTCCTTGAAGAAGGTTGCTTTGACGTACCTTTCGAAACAACCGCTTGACACTCTGAGCTGTGTCCGCGGTCTGCGGATTTTCAACGTTCGGCGCAGCCACGAACACGCATGCAGGCTCGACAACTGCAACAAAACCCGGCCGGATCAGAACCTTGTTACGAAGCTGAGGTTGAAGCGGTTGGCATCGCCATCTGCATTGCTGGCGCCATGGGCGTATTCGAGCGTGAGGCTGCCGTCATAGGGGCTGTCGATCTCGGCGGCGGCGAAGCGCACGCCGACGCCGAAGGCGCCCGCGCGGGTGATCTCGTCTTCCAGCACGGTCGGCTGTTCGAGCCTGGCGATGCCACCTGCGGCAAACACGTAGGGGTTTGCCGAAATTGCAAAGCCGGTATGGCTTTCAAACGGCCGGAACGTGTTCGGATAGGCAAATTCGGCGCGCATGGCCGCGCCGGTATCCGCCTCGATCTCACTCACCATATAGGCCGAGACCCAGTTGAGCCCGCCAAGGCCCATCTGTTCCGACGAGGCCAGCGGCTTGCCGAACGAGGTCTGCGCCTTGGCTGTCAGCGACAGATTGAAGAGATCGCCGAGTGGCTGAAGATAGCTACCCTCGGCCTTCAGCCTCTGGAAATCCGGCTCCGCGCCATCGCGCGACATCGGCAGTGCCGCCGTCGGCTGATAGGCCCCAAGCCCGTCGAGACCGAGCGACAGCGTCGCCGAGCCCGCAACCCTTGCGCCGGAGGTGAAGAAATAATCGCCGGACTGGGTCAGCCGGATCACCCGCAGCCGGTCCAGCGTGAACGGCGTGGTAAGCACAGGCGACCTGAATGTCTGCTCCTCATCGACAATATCGAAGCTGATGGTGGTCGACGCATTGGCGGCGCGGCTTCTCAGCCAGTCATATCCGAGATTGGTCGAAAGCCGCTGGTAATGGTCGGGCAGGTCATAACCAAGCCCGGTATCGGAACGCGTGCGGCTGTCGACGCCCTCGACATTGAGCCAGACGCCGTTGGTGCCCATTGGCAGGGTGAAGCCGGCCACGATCTGGCGGTTGCGCGGATCGTCGGAGAAAAAATTGCCCTCCGAGAAGCCCGGCCAGCCGCCGACCTGCAGATAGCCGACCTCGCCGAGGCCCAGGAGATTGTTGAAATTGACGCCGGCGCTGATCGAATAGTCGCCAAGCTCTTCCGTCAGGTCATTGGCAACGCCGATAAAGCCGGTCACCGGATCGTAACGGCCGGAAAGCGCCAGCAGCGTGCCGCCGGGCGTATCCCCGCGCTTCAGGGTGGACGTCATGTCATAGCCGGGCGTGTCTCCGGCCAGAAGCAGACGGCGCTCGATTTCCTTCTCGCTCGGGTTCTCGGCATCGACCAGCGGCGCCATCACTGCGTCCACCCGGCGCTGCACGGTCTCTGGCAGAGCGGCGGTATCGACGCCTTCGACATAGCCTGAGCTGACCACCAGTTTCAGCTCCTGCCCATCCTCGATCGTCTGCGGCGGCAGCGATACGCGCACCAGCGGATAGCCGGCGCGGATATAGGCAAGCTCGAGCTCGTTTGCGGCCCTGAACAGGTCTGCTGCGCTCACCCGCTTGTCGGTGAACTCCGCCTCAATGCGCGCGGTCTCGCCGGCAAGGGCCGGCAGGCCGCCTTCGATATCGAGGCCAGAGGGCGTGACGAACAGCTGATCCGCCCCTTCCGGCGCTTCCTGCCCCGTCGATTGCGGCAGGACAAGCCCGCCGCTTGGCTGACGGATCACGGGCGGGGCATAGGAGGGCTCGACCACCTGGCCGGCGGTCTGCGCATAAGCGGCCCCCGTCTGGAGCGTGCCGAGCACAAGCACGCCTGCCAGCGCCGCGGCGTTCATCGAAATTCTCATCCAGTCCCACTCCAGCATAAAAGTCCACGCCCGCTTCGCGGGCTATTTATTCATCCGTCGATCCCGTTACTGGCAGACAATCAGCGTCTGCGCGCCCATCCCGCAAAGGGCAACCGAAACCACCGATGGATCCGTCAAGATCAACGGGTTGCTCTGGTTCTGCGAGCCGCCGAAAGCCATTTGCGTTGCCGGTCCCGCAAAGCCGCCTGGGCCAAACTGAGCCTCCGGAAGCGGCAGACTGCCCGCGACCGCCGGCGCAGGGATCGAGAGAACCTCGAGTTCGCCCGGCACGAAGGTGATGGCATAATTGGGGTTCTGCGCATCCGTCAGGCTGCCCGCCGTAATCGCATAGACGCCAACCGGCGCATCGGCCGGCGCGCCGGCGCTTTCAAGCGTGCCCGAGAGCGCGTCACCATTGACGAGATTGCCCGCGCTGACGAACCAGGTGAACGCGCCGGCCGGGAATCCGACTTCCTTGTCCGCATCATTGGCGGTCACGGTCACCGCGCGCGGCGTGACGGCAAGCGTGTTGCCCTCATAGCTGATCGCGTAATTGCCATTGGCGGCATCGGTCACCGAGCCTTGCGAAATCGCATAGGAGCCGACATCCGCAAGACCGGATACGCCGGCGCTTTCAAGCTCGCCCGAAAGGCTATCGCCATTGGCAAGCCCCATGCCGCCGACCGTGTAGCTCAACAGCCCGAGATCGCCATAGGTCTTGGCGGCGGCATTGGCCGCAACCGTGATCGCACGGCGCTGGACCGTCATCGACCCGGCCACATAGCTGATGTCGTAATTGCCCGCGGCAGCACCGGAAAGCGCGCCACCCGAAGCGGCGGTGCTATAGCCCGCCCCGACATCGGAAGAAGAGGTCGCATCCGTGGCCACGACAACCCCGGAAAGCAGCGACCCGTTCTGGCCGTTCTTCCAGCCCGAAACCGCGTAGCCGATCGTCGGCAGGGCATCACCGTAGATCATCGAGCCGTTATTGGCCGTGACCGTCAGCAGCGCCTTGTTGACCGTCAACGTACCCTTGTCGTAGCTGATCACGTAGTTCGAAAGACCCTTGCCCGTCGCGCCGCCGGCGATGATATCGTAACTTCCGACATCAGCTTCGGCATCCGCGCCCAGGCTCTTTTCGGAAACGGCGGACACGCTGTCGCCATTGACGAGCCCGGTGGTCGTGAAGCCGGTCAGGCTGGCCGTATCGCCATAGGTCTTGACCACATCCGATGCCGTTACCGTCAAGGCCCGCGGCGTCACAGCGAAACTGCCATCAACATAGTCGAGCGTGTAATTGCCGAAGGCCGCGCCGGACAGTTCCCCGCCAGCGGCAAACGTGGAATATGTGCTGCCGACATTGGAGATCGAGCTCGCATTCGTGGCAACGTTCACCCCGGTCAGAAGCGCATCGTCCTGTCCGTTTCTCCAGCCGCTGACAGAGTAGCCGATCGTCGGCACGGCATCACCGTAGATCATCGAGCCATTATCGGCCGTGACCGTCAGCGTGGCCTTGTTGACCGTCAATGTGCCGTCGACATAGTTGATCTTGTAGTTCAAAAGACCCGAGCCCGTCGCGTCCGAGGCAACAATGTCATAGGAGGCGGCATTGGCGGTGGCCGCTCTGCCAACGCTCGTCAGGTCTACGGCGTTCACCTCGTCACCGTTGACAAGGCCATTGACGGAATAACCGGTCAGGCTGGCGACATCGCCGTAAGTCTTTGACGCGTCCTTGGCCGTGATCTTCAGGGCACGCGGGGTAACCGAGAAGCTGCCGTCCACGTAATCCAGCGTGTAATTGCCGGATGCATTTCCGGAAAGCGTTCCTCCGGAAGCCGTCGTCTTATAGCCTGTGCCAACATCCGACGTCGAAAACGCATCGGCGGTGACGCCGATGTCCGTCAGAAGCGCATCGGACTGACCGTTCTTCCATCCGGTCACCGTGTAACCGATCGTCGGAACAGCATCGCCATAGATCATCGAGCCGCTATTGGCTGTGACCGTCAGCGCGGCCTTCTTGACCTCGAAC
>NZ_JACIDZ010000013.1:0-114255 GCF_014196625.1 Martelella radicis | reverse complement strand
GCCCATCGCATCGCCCGAAAGCGTCCCGCCGGCTGCGGTCGTGATGTAGCCGGTCCCGGCATTCGAGGCCTTGTCGGCATCCGTGGTGACGTTCACCCCGGTCAGCAGCGCGCCCGTCTGATCGTTCTTCCACCCGGTCACCGTGTAACCGATCGTCGGAACAGCATCGCCATAGATCATCGAGCCGCTATTGGCTGTGACCGTCAGCGCGGCCTTCTTGACCTCGAACGCGCCTTTCTCATAGCTCAGCGTATAATTGCCCATCGCATCGCCCGAAAGCGTCCCGCCGGCTGCGGTCGTGATGTAGCCGGTCCCGGCATTCGAGGCCTTGTCGGCATCCGTGGTGACGTTCACACCGGTCAGCAGCGCGCCCGTCTGATCGTTCTTCCACCCGGTCACCGTGTAACCGATCGTCGGAACAGCATCGCCGTAGATCATCGAGCCGTTATCAGCCGTGACCGTCAGCGTGGCCTTCTTGACCTCGAAAGCGCCTTTCTCATAGCTCAGCGTATAATTGCCCGTCGCATCGCCCGAAAGCGTGCCGCCGGCTGCGGTCGTGATGTAGCCGGTCCCGGCATCCGAGGCCTTGTCGGCATCCGTGGTGACGTTCACCCCGGTCAGAAGCGCGCCCGTCTGATCGTTCTTCCACCCGGTTACCGTGTAGCCGATCGTCGGAACAGCATCGCCATAGATCATCGAGCCGTTATCGGCCGTCACCGTCAGCTTGGCCTTGTTGATCGTCACCACGCCGGGCCCGTAGACGGTGCGGTAGGTGATCCCGTCATCGCCGACAAACTTTGGCTCGCCCGAGATGGCGTAGCTGCCGACATTGGATGTCGCGTTGGCTTCCGTCGTCAGCGTCGGCGCGAAAACGCCCGCGCCGCTGTGACCACCGTAAACGTCGGAATAGGTGAGCGGGCCCGGCGCATCGCCATAGGTGATGGTCTGGCCATCGGTCTTGACGAAGACCACGTCGGAGAGCGCATATAGCTCCGGATAAAAGTCCTGGCTCGGCGGTGCCCAGACCGTCTCGAAATCCCAGCCGGCGGCCGAAGCCAGCGCGTAGAACCCGGCCGTATCCTGAAACTGTTCGGTGGTCAGCCCGGTCACTTCGCCGTCGCCTGTGCCGACGCCGTTCGACTGGTTCGTCTTGTCCGTATCGAAATAGGATGCCGTGATCGTGCCAGAATTGTTGTACCCGACCAGCCCGCCGACATGGCGGCTGCCCGTAACGCTGCCGCTCGCATAGGCATTGCTGATCGCGAGAGAACTGCTCCCGCCGACAAGCCCGCCGACATCTTCGCGGCCCGTTACGATGCCGGTCGCATACGCATTGCTGATCGTGCCAGAACTACTCCACCCGACCAGCCCGCCAACCTCGTAGCGGCCCGTTACGCCGCCGGTCGCATACGCATTGCTGATCGTGCCAGAAGCATTCCTCCCGACCAGCCCGCCGACATTGTCGCTGCCCGTAACGCTACCCGTAACGCTGCCAGTCGCATAAGCATTGCTGATCGTGCCAGAATTGTACCCGACCAGCCCGCCAACATAGCTGCCGTCGCCGACAACGCTGCCGGTCGCATAGGCATTGCTGATCGTGCCAGAACTGTACCCGGCCAGCCCGCCAACCTCGTAGCCGCCCGTTACGCTGCCGCTCGCATACGCATTGCTGATCGCGCCAGAAGTATTCGTCCCGACCAGCCCGCCGACATAGCCGCTGCCGGTAATGCTGCCGCCCTCAAGGCCGACATTGCGGAGGATCGAAGCGGAACCGGCATATCCGAAAAGACCAACACTATTAGTATTGGGGCGATAGATTGTTAGCCCGGTGATTACATGTCCGTCGCCGTCAAATGTGCCGGTGAACGATGTGTTGTTATTCCCGATCGGCACGAAGCCGCCAGTGCCCCATATGCCGCTGGCATCATAATCTTCGGCTGCGGCGTCTGTGACACTGGCGTCGATATCGCCGGTCAGCCGATAGCTTGCGGAAAGATTGGCGCCGATGAGCTGGAGTTGGTGCAGGTTGGAGACCGTGATCACCCCATCCACGGGCGCTGCCGCCTCGGAACGCAGGATCGGCCGCATATCGCCAGCCTGATACCAGGTGTTGGTGAAATCGAAGCCCCTAAACGAACTTGCAGAACGCGCCTCGGCCGTCGTCAAACCGGTCACGCCGGAAGCATCGCCTGAGCCGACGCCATTTGATTGGCCAGTTGTCTTTCTGTCGAAATAGGAGTTCTCGTTCGTACCGCCTTCACTGTAACCGAGCAGCCCCCCGACATCGGTGCTGCCCTCAACGCTGCCGCTCGCATAGGTATTTTTGATCGTACTATAAAAATTGTGCCCGACCAGCCCGCCGACAGCAGTGTCGCCCGAAACGATACCCGTCGCATAGGCATTGCTCAAAGTACTAGCAGCGTTGTACCCGACAAGTCCGCCGACATAGCTGCCGCCGCCCGTGACGCTGCCGCTCGCATATGCGTTGCTGATCTCGCTCGAAACATTGAACCCGACAAGACCGCCGACATAATCTCCGCTGCTTGTAACGCTTCCGGTCGAATAGGCGTTAGTGATCGTGCCAGAAAGATTTAACCCAACCAGTCCGCCGACACTGCCGCTCCCCGAAACGCCGCCGGTCGCATAGGCGTTGCTGATCTCGCTCGAAAGATTGTACCCGACCAGCCCGCCGACAGCCTCATTGCCTGAAACACTACCGCCCACAAGGCCGACATCGCGCAGGATCGAACCGGTATTGGCGTATCCGAACAGGCCGACATAACTCGAGCCTGATCGATTGATCGTCAGCCCGGTAATCACATGACCGTCACCATCAAACGTGCCTGTGAATTTGGAAATGTCGTTCCCGATCGGCTCGAAACCCGCGCCGGAATTCCAGCCGGCGGTCGCGCTGGCGTCAATATCCGTTCCGAGGGCATATGTGCCCGAAAGATTAGTGTTGATGGCCTGGAGATTGTCGAGCGTGTTGACCAGCATGTAAGCCGTCAGCGTCGTGCTGACGCCCGCATTGGCAGAATAGCCGATCGGCGCGGCGTAAGATCCCGGATTGTAGTAGAGCGAGACCCCGCCGCTGGCGGTTGCCTTGATGCCGGAGCCGAAACTGACCGTGCCGTTGCCGGTGGCGCCGCTATCGGCGCGCAAGACGATCTTAGACCCCGTGCCGCCTGCAAGGTTGGCGTTGACAGCGATGTTGCGATAGGCCGACAGCGTCAGCGTGGAGCCCGAGCTCCAGGTCACGGCATCGGCCACGGTGATATCGCCGTCCTGGCTGCCGCCGGAGCCAGTCGAACCGTGACATTGGCGCCGGCAAGCGCATTCTGCAGCGTGGTGACATTGATCACACTGTCATCACCGCTCGCGGTGAAGCCGGACGACGTTTGGTTCTCGCCGTTCGAAATCGTGACATTGTAAGGATCGAGCAGCAGCGAGCCGAAGCCTGCAGCGCCCGTGAGATCAGCAAAGCCGGTGTAGGAAAGCAGCGCCTTGCCGGAAACCTCGGCATCGCCGCCGGTTCCGGTCGCGCCGGTGGCGCTGATGCGGCCGGCGAACTCGGTGCGGTGATCCGACCACAGCACCACCGAGCCGCCATCGCCCTGGGAGACTGCATCGGCGCTGATCACCGTGCCGGCGCTCACCGTCAGGATATCGGCATGCGGGATATCGCCCGTGCCCTGCCAGTCGCCGCCGATGCGCACCTTGCCGCCCGCGCCATAGCCGGAGGCATCGATCACGGCGTTGTCGAGATTGATCTCAAGTCCGGTGATTTTGATCGCGCCGCCCTTGGTGGTCTTCGGCTGGGCCCGCTTGGCGCGGGTCGAGACCTTGCCCGAGACCGTCACCTTGCCGCCATCGCCGCCGCCAAGCGTGATCTTGCCATTGCGGCCCGAAACAGAGCGCGCCTCGGCAACGCCGGAAAGATTGACGGCGTGGCGCGCTGCGGCCCGCGCCGTTGCCGCCTTCATCACGATCACGCCGCCTTCGGCCGTCACCGTGCCGGAGTTCTCGACAAGCGCCTCGCCGTCATCAATCAGCGACGAGGGAACCGCCACCTGCATGAAGCCGTCACCGGACAGATCAAGCGTGATCTCCTCGCCGGCGCCAAGCCCGGCCTTGCCATAGGGCACGGCGATCAAACCGCTGTTCTTCACCCTGCCGCCCATCAGCGCGGCATAGCCTCCGCGCCCGATCGTCACCACGCCTTCATTGGTAACAGTGCCGGACGCGCCAGTGCCGCGGAACACCATATTGCCGGACATGAAGTCGTCATTGGTGATATCGAGCGTGGAAGCGACGAAACCGCCGCCAGCCTTGATCGTTCCGGTCGGCGTGATCGCGATCCCATTGGGGTTGACGAGAAAGACCTGGCCATTGCCGGAAAGCGCCCCCGCGATCGAGGACCGGGTGTTGCCGGTGACGCGGTTGAGGATCGCCGCATTGACGCCCGGCTGGACGAAGTCGACGCTGTTGGGCTCGCCGATATTGAAGCTCTGCCAGTTGACGATCGCCCTGTCGGAGCCTTGCGTTACCGTCATCGCGCCGCCGGCTGAACCAATATGGGCAGAACCCGAGACCACCTGCCCCCCGGTCGGCAGCGCATCGCCCGCAAGCGCCGGCAAGGACAGAGCCGAAGATGCCAAAAGACCCAGCGCAAAACGCGCCGAAAGGCGTGCAACGTTTATACGCTGGCTCCCGAAAGAACGGTCCACCATGCAATCCCCCAATAGCTTTAAGCGAAAGCTCGAGGCAGGATAGACTCACATATGAGCCACGTCCCGAAGCTTCGTAAGCGAAAGCTACAACATCAATTGCTAAAATGTAAGCCTGATGCATGATAGTTTCCGATTTCAGGAAGGATTAAAAAGCAGAGATGCGAAACGGCTGTGATTCCAATTTTCTGTTGGAAAGCAAGCTTTTGCTGTTTCACTGGAGGATCAGCTTGTGGGACATCCAATCCCGCGCGCACGAAACTGGCTCCTGGAGGCATTTCAGTATATAACCTTAAGGTTGCAGCGTATAGCGTTCAAACTCAGTTACGGTTGCGCCAGATCTTGGAAAGATGTCTTGACTGCTGACGAGTGAACAGAAGAGTTCAAAGCCGGATCGCCATCCTTCCACTTCCCGCTCGGCGTTTGCATTTGATGATGGTCGCGCGTCGCTTTTGATGCGTCACCGGCATGCCGCTGCGGACTTCTGCTTGCGCCTGAATGAGAATTGCTTCACCTGAATTGAGAAGGCTTCAGTGTTCGGCGCGGCGAATTTGTATTATCGAGCGAAGGGTTTCATAGAAAGTTGAGGCTCATGCTCGATCGATATGATGCACTCCTCGATGAATTGTGCGCGCCATCTTGGCTCCGGCAGTACCGGCTCGGTTCACTCCTGAAAGAAACCTTTCTGATCGGTCAGCCTGCCGAATACTATGGTTGCCCGCCCGCTCTCATTCCCATCACCTCGAATGGTAGCTTGCCGGAATATGAAGGGATCTGGATGCGCTGGTTCTGTGACGAGCCGGACCACATCCGACGCTATGTCTGCGCGGGCCCGGAGGACCACTTCCTGCTGGAGGAGATCGCTCTTGATGATGAGCAATTTGCGAACTGGCTGTTGGTCCGGGCGCTCGTTTACACGGATGGGGACGATGAGACGGAAGAAATAGCGTCATTTAGTAAGGCGGCCGGGATTTCGGGTCGTCAATTTGCTGAAATAGACGCACACACAATTGAATTCGGTGACGATCCGGAAAAGCTGGACAAGCTCGCCGCGTATACTGGACGCGTGCCCATTGGCATCGGCGAACGACGAGCAGCGCTGTCGGCGATCAGCCTGTCTGGTTTATCTGACGAGAATACAAATGATGTCGCCTATTTCGAGCTCAGTGAGCACGGGCGATCGGGGCTGAGAAATGGGGCATCTCAACTACCGCCTTGGCTTGTCGCGAATGCGCCGCTGAACGAAGTTTTCGGAGAGTACCTTAAAAGCGGTCGTCTAAAGGAAGCCTGGTTGACCCTCAACAGTACGGGTTGGTCGATCGGAGAGGCCCGCAGCGCCGCTCTTGCCCTTGCCAGGGCAGCAGACGAGCCGTTGTTCACACTCCATATGCGGGCTTGGGTGGCGTTCACCCTCGATGAAGAAGAATTCATTCCGGACGATGAATTGAGTACCCGCGAATATGAAAACTACGATTATTGAGATGACCGGCTGGAAGATGCGTCCCGCAAAACGCGCGTTTCCCACAAGGCTCAAAACGGCAGGCCAGCACAGATGGGCAAAGCGGAAGCCACGATTTTCATTTTCGCCATCGTCTTGCTTATCGGTGTCGGCTGGCTGACGATATTTCTCTACATCAAGAGCCGCCTGTCGGCGGTAAGGCACAGCAGGATCGAGACCGAAGGAGAGGTCGCGAACATTCCGTTGGTCGCCGCATTTTCGGGCTGGCGGGGCGTACCCTGGATTTGCTGGTCATCGAGTGACCTGAAGCCAACGCTTATTTTGCACGCCGACCATATCGAGTGCCGTGTAATCAGGCGGCGCAGGAAACCCTATGACGTGGTTTCCCGTGTGGACTACCGACAAACTGTCGGGACGGCCAATATCGTGCTGGAATTTTCGGATTCTCTGTCGAGCTTCGTCGGCAACACGGGCAACAGGGATATCGCACGCGACGCGATCAAACGGCTTGCAGAGAAGGGGTGCCCCCTGTCGGCTCGGGCGAGCGACCTGCTTGATCGCTGAACCCTGGCCCGGTCGTGGGACGGACGTTTTTCACGTGTCGTGATCCGCCATGAAATCCCGTGCAAGACTTTCTTGGTCCCCGATTCTGGCGGGAGCGATGAGAATTCCGACGCCATCCACCAAGGGCGCGACCCAGGCGAGCATGCCGCGCGGCCTTCTCCGCAACCTTCGTTCATCGCCCGCGAGAAGACCCACAAGGAAATCAGCTTCATCTGGGACGGGTTTGGTGCCCCTGTCCATCACCAGCATGGGCTGGTGCCCGAAATCCCATCGCCCGCAGGCAAAATACGCCTCTCTCATCGCAACTTCATGATCCGCCGTGACAAGCCAAAGCCGCTCTCTGAACAGCAGCTTGCGCATACGGCCTAACAAATCCGATCGACTACCAGTCTCCAGCAATTGGTGGCCGGCCGAGCGGAATGGCTCGGCGTCCGAGGAAAGAAAACTCAGGCGGCCGAATCGTAACAGGCACCGTGTGCAGGCGTCGAGTTCATGATCTGTCGGGCTGCCGCAAAATGGATTGATGAGCTCCTCGCCGACGAATGTCTCCCATCGCCAACCAAGAGCGCCGGCCACCTCCGGCCAATCCCGTCGAGAAGCGGCAAGGAGTGGATCCTCTTCCAAAAGGCGTAGCGCCGTAACCCTTACGGAGCCGTCGGATATCTCGTTCATGTCCCCTGCGTACTACGCACTGCTCGCCGGTCCAAGAAATGGCGAAATGAGAAATACTGCGGATTGCCTGAGATGACTTCAGTTTAGCGCTTCCCGAAGACGCTTATGATTTCGAGCAGGAAACTGGGGATCCTCACGATGAAAGCTTATCGTTTGGTGACCGGCGTTGATGACGCTACCTTCTGTCACCGCATTACCGAGGCCCTCAATCTAGGCTGGAGCCTGCACGGGAGCCCGGTCCTGACCTACGACGGCGTGCGTCAGGCCGTGATTTGCGGGCAGGCGATCACGAAGGATGTTCCTGACCGCAGTTACGAGCCTTCGATGGATCTTTCCCAACAATAGAAGGGCGACGGAATGACCTCATTCATCACATTGCCAGGTATCGGCGGTTCCGGTGAAACCCATTGGCAAACGCATTGGGAGGCGTCAGACCCTTGCTTCACCCGGTTCCATCCTTCCGACTGGGACAAGCCCGGACTTACAGACTGGCAAGATGCGCTGGAACGGCAAATCGACAATTCGCCATCGCCGCCTGTTCTCGTCGCGCATAGTCTGGCCTGCCTGCTCGTCGCGCACGCGGCAGAGACGGTCGCGGGCCGGGTTATGGGTGCTTTTCTGGTCGCAGTCCCTGATCCTGCTTCCGCTGCATTCCCGGCAGCAGCGGCCAGCTTCGCAAACCCGCCACGTCATCGTCTGCCGTTCCCGGCCCTCATCGTCGCAAGCGCCAACGATCCCTATGCCACCCCGGAGTATGTGAAGGCACGCGCTGAGGAATGGGGTGCCGGTTGCATCGAGATTGGCCCGTGCGGCCATATCAACGGCGCAAGCGGCCTCGGCATCTGGGAACAGGGGCGGATGCTCCTGGCTGCGTTCTGCGCCGGACTGGGCTGGCAATCTGTCTGAGATGCGGCGGTCGGAGGAACATGGCGGGAGACGGCGCATCTACGGTCTGATACTGGTTGGTTCAGGAACCGTGCTCTGGAGCCTTGCTGGCCTGTTCGTACGCGCAATTGATCTTGGGCTTTGGGATCTGATCCTGTGGCGTTCTCTCTTCGCCTGTCTCTGCCTTGTTGCCATCGCCATGGCAAGGCCGGCGGAAGCGGTCCGTTTCGACTGGCGCTTTTGCCTGGCCGCCTGCTTCTCTGCCGCCGCAATGTTCTGCTATGTGGCCGCCCTTACGATGACGACAGTCGCAAACGTCCTGATCATCTACGCGACACTCCCCTTCGTGACCGCCGCATTGGCCTTCGCGGTCGGTCGGGAAGCGGCCTCGCGACGCCTGTTGATGGCGAGCTCGTTGTCAATGATCGGGATCGTGCTCGTTGCGGGCACATCATCGGGGATGAGCGATATCAAGGGCAATATACTGGCCCTCGCCATGACTTTGAGCTTCGGAGCGCTTCTGATCCTCACTCGACGCCTTCGAGCCCTCAACATAGTCCATGTCAATGCCGCAGGGGCGGCGTTGTGCGCGGTCGCGGCATTTCCATTCTCATCCGGCCAGCTTCCGGGGTATGGTGCGCTTGCGTTGATCTTCATGCTGGCCCTTCTCACGACCGCGCTCGCATTCCTGTTGTTTCTCGCGGGTGGGCGCTATGTCGCATCATCGGAATCGGCTTTGATCGCGCTTCTGGATGTCGTCCTCGGTCCGCTCTGGGTTTGGCTGGTCTTTGCCGAAGATCCAGGAAAATGGGCGATAGCGGGTGGTTCTATCGTAATGGCGGCAGTGGTCTGGTATTTTTGGCCGTCTCTGCGCCGGCCCCGCTCGTGAAGCGGTCGGTTATGGGTCTGATCGCGGGAAGCACCTGCTCAAGACTTTCAACAAAGTGTAGCGTCAAATACTATCGGCAATCGCGAAAATGTTCTGCTCCGGGACAAACGACATGACGTCCGCAACAAAATCCGGCCCTCTGGGCAAGGGTGTCCGCCTATGCGGGACATTTTTGGCGAACCGAGTTCTGAAAGTTGTCGATGAGGCTTTGGGTAAGCGGGCCAACGCTCCACTGGGCTCCAATCGCTGGCCCCTTGAGTTCGACGACGGGCTGGATCTCGATCGAAGTGCCGACAACGAAGACTTCATCGGCCGCACACAACTCCTCCAGCGAGACTTTTCGCTCTTCGAGTTCCAGACCAGCCTTCTGCGCGAGAGCGAAGACATGGCGTTTGGTGATACTGTCGAGAAAACAGTCTGCCACCGGGGAAACGAGCTTGCGACCCTCGACCAGTATGATGTTCGTCGCGGTTGTTTCGGCAACATCTCCGTCGACGTCGAGCAGCAGGGCATCGTCGAAACCCTCGTCATTTGCGGCATGCCGCGCGAGCGTGCCGATCATGTAGAGGCCGGAACATTTGGAGGCCGTCGGCGCCGTATCGGCACGCGGACGCCTCCAGGAGGAGAGCTGGAGGCGAATACCCGTCGTGCTCCTTCCCTCGGCGGCCGGCGTCGGCCAATCCCAGGCGGTAATCGCAACGTGGATAGTGGCGTTGCGGGCGGCCACCGTCACACTCTCGCTGCCGCGCCAGGCAATGGGACGGATATAGGCATCCTTCAATTCGTTCGCCCAGAGAACGGCTTCACATGCTTTGACGAGCTCAAGGCTCGAATAGGGAAGCGTGTACCCGACGATCTCGGCGGAACGCTGGAAGCGGGAGAAATGCGCGTGGGACAGAAATATACATCCGTCGTAGGCCCGAATTCCTTCGAACACGGCCCCGCCGGCATGAAGCGAATGGGTCATGACATGGAGCCGGGCCTCGTTCCAGGGAACGAGTGCTCCATCGAGCCAGATCAGGCCATCGCGATCATCGAAGGCAAGCACGTCACTCATAGCAATCTGGCCCTTTTGAAAGACATCCCATTGTCACCGAACATCCGTGCCTGGCGAGTGAGCAATCCTCAGAGAAAGCTGAGAATTCGTTGTTGGACGCGAGGTGCAGGAGGAGAACGGCGGGACCTGGCGGTGACGGGAAATACGAGAGCGAGCGCACCATGACCGAAACGATGCGATTGTCCGTGCCACTGAACGCCCTGCGCGCTTTCGAAGTAGCCGCGCGCCACATGTCGATCAAGGATGCGGCCGAGGAAATCGGCGTGACGCCCTCCGCCGTCAGTCATCAACTCAGGATCCTCGAGGATCTGCTCGGGGTGGAACTGATGCGCCGCGCGGGGCCGCGCCTGGAACTGACGGAGACCGGACGGCAACTATCTCCGGATCTTACCATCGGCTTCACGCGGATCATCCAGGCCGTCGGGGCGGTGAAGCAGGAGCGAAAGCTTGGTCCCTTGCGCCTGTCCATGCTGCCGACATTCGCGGTCCATTGGCTGTCGCCGCGGATGGCATCCTATCCATTTGCGCGATCCGGTTTCGAGCTCTTGATCTCTACGACCCAGACCGCCGTCGATCTCAGCGCCGGCGTCGCGGATGCCTCGGTGCGCCATGGTTCCGGGCAATGGGCCGGGGTTCTCTCCGAGCGCCTGTTTGATGAAAACGTCACGCTGCTTGGCCGCCCCGCCGACTGGCAAACGCATGACGAAATCGATATTCGCAAGGCCATCTCGCGGACCAACCTATTTCTGTCCCAGCACCGGCGCAAGGACTTCGAGCGCTGGAACGAGACGCTACCGGGCGGCCCGACCCGACCTGCGGCAATCACAATCGTCGACTCTTCGGGCCTCGGCCTCAAGGCCGCGATTGACGGCGCAGGAATAACCTTCGCGGGCATAGAAATTGCCGCCTGCGACATAGCCGCCGAGAGGCTCAGCCAGATCATGCCGCACCAGCTTCCGGTGAACGCCGGCTATTACCTCTGCTATCCGCCGGCCCTTGAGCGCGACCGCCGCATCAGGAATGTCAGGACCTGGATGCTGGCGGAGGCCGCAAAGACAGCTCAATCAATGCCCTTGTCCAGTCCTTAGCCGAACCGGACGAGCGCGGCGGAGCGGCCTTCCTTGCGGCGTCCAGACCTTGTCTCAGCGCCCGAAATACCCCGTGATGCTCGCCTTATCGAGCAAGTGGCTGTTGATCATGAAGCCTGCCATCGCGCCTGAGGACAGGCTGTCCAGCGGCAGGCTGTCGACATCGAGCGCATAGACGGTGATGACGTAGCGATGCGGTTCAGCGCCGACCGGCGGACAGGGGCCGCCGTAGCCCGCCATGCCGAAATCCGTCCGCGTGGCGATCGCCGTTCCCGGTCGCGCCCCTTCGGCCAGACCAGTCGCACCGGCGGGAATGTTGACCAGCACCCAGTGCCACCAGCCGCTTCCGGTCGGCGCATCTGGATCGAACATGGTCACGGCAAAGCTCTTCGTCGCCTCCGGCGCGTCCTTCCAATCGAGGGCGGGCGAGACGTTCTGGCCAAGACATCCCAATCCGCGCAGTGCATGTCGGTCAGGAATCCTGCCGCCGTCATCAAAGGATGGACTGGTCAGCTCCATCGCAAGCGCTGATGTGGGCAGCAAGGCAGCGAAGGCGAGAAGCGTCAGCGCCCGGCAAGCAGGGTTTACGGCAAGCGCATGTTCCTTGTTTGGTCGCAGCTTCATTCTTCCCCCTCCCAATAGCCGATTGCGGCATTTTTCCTCACGGTCAGTTCCAGACGTCGGGCGGCTTTCTCACCACCCGGTGCGGAGCCAGCAAAAACCGCCACCTTGCCGCTATCGGGATATTCCAGGACGTCGGGCTCATTCATGGTGCTGATCGCCAGATAGCAAAGCGGTTCGGAGCCTCCTGCCCGCAATTGATGCGCTGTTTCAACGCCGCCGGCGGGGCAAACGACGACATCACCAGCGCTCACCCCATGTTCTTCCTCGCCATATCGCAGCACACCGGCCCCCGCCAGAATGACAAAGAGCTCGTCATTTGCATGGTGGCAATGAAAGGGCCAAGCCTTCTTGCCCGGGGGTATTTCAACGTAGCGAGCGCCAAGCCGCTTCGCGCCAGACGGCGCTGCGACGGCAGCCGTGCGCGCTTCATAAGCTCCACCATGCGATTGTGTCTGAAGCGGTAGTTCTCGAAGGTGAACGATTGGATGCATCGACTTTCCTTGGCTGATTTCAAGCTTTTCAGCAAAAGAACCTGCAATCGAAGATGAAAACAAATGAGTGCTTCTCACGCCGTATGGAGGGATGCTCATTCGACAATCTCCATTCTGGCGAAGCAAAAACGGATATCTGAAAGCAACAATCGAGGGGCGCGAGCGTGATCAACCCGGACATGAGACAGACCTCGCCAGCGTCCGGGAGGTGGCAGGCCAGGCCTTGCCTCTGCGCTTGGAAACGGACGATGGCCGGCTTCTCGGCGGGTTTCTATGGCGACACAGCGGTGTTGCGGCCGCGTGGCCGATCGTGATCATCAGCGCCGCGACGTCTGTAAGGTGCCGCTACTACGCGCGCTTCGCCGACTACCTGTTTCTCAACGGGTTCGACGTGCTCACCTTCGACTACCGGGGGATCGGCGAATCCCGGCCGAAATCCTTGCGCGGATTCCGTGCCGACTGGGTGGATTGGGGCGCGCAAGATCTGGAGGCAGCGCTCGCATACGCTGAACGCACCTTTCCGGGGCAGGAAATCCATGTCGTCGGCCATTCGATCGGCGGCTTTGCCATCGGGCTTGCGCCCTCGAATTGGCGGATCGGACGCATTCTTACCGTCGGATCCCAATTCGCCTATTGGCGGGATTACGGCGAGGCCGAACGCCGGCGCATGTTTATCAAGTGGCACATCGTCATGCCGCTGCTGACACGAATGTTCGGTTACTTTCCGGCCAAACGGCTTGGCTGGATGGAGGACACGCCCGCAGGCGTGGTCCGGGACTGGAGCCGGATGAAGGCCCGGTTCGAGCACACCGTGCGGCAGGATCTTTTCGTCGGTGGGGAGCGGGAATCTGTAATCCTGCAAAGACGCTTCGCCAGAGTGACGGCGCCTATACTCGCGATTGGCCTTGAAGACGATCCGCACGGCACCCCGGCAGCACTCAACCGGCTGCTCGCCTATTTCATGTCCAGCCACCGACATCATTGGCGCATTGCCCCAGCCGACATCGGCGTATCATCCATCGGACACTTCGCCTTTTTCCATGACCGGTTCAGGGACAGCCTGTGGCCACTCGCGCTTGGCTGGCTGCGCGCGGGCGAGATCCCGGCCGACGCGCCCGGCCTTCTGCTCGATGAAGCAACTCCAGGGACAACGACATGACGATAACGATCAAGGCCGCAAGCCACGCAGACAGAAGCGACTGGGAAAAACTCTGGGCAGAAAACCGCGTGCATTTCGGCGCCGGGGACATGAAGGAAGCGGTCATCGCCGGGCTGTGGCAGCGCGTTCTCGATCCCTCCTCACCGATGAATGCCTGGCTCGCGTTTCGGGCCGGGGAACCGGTCGGGTTGGCGCACACAATTCTCCATCCCCACACATTCTCGCTACGCCTCGTCTGTTATCTCGAAGACCTTCGGGTTTCTCCCCTGCACAGGGGCCGGGGCATTGCAACGAGGCTCATCGAACATCTGGAGGTTCTGGGCAGGCAGGAGGGCTGGCGGCGTCTCTACTGGGAAACGGCCGAGGACAACGCGGCCGCCCGGCACTTGTATGACCGCGTGGCGACGCTGAGGCCGATGGCGACTTACCAGATCGAGATAGCTGACTGAGGGCTGCCAATGGCGAGAACCACCCTCCTGACCCATGCCGCCGCCATCTTTGATCTGAGCCTTGCGCTGGAGGCGTATGGCGCCGGTTGCCTCGGCGAGGCCGAAAGCATCTGCCGCAACATTTGCGCGCAAAATCCGCCGCCAGTCGACGCGATGCACCTTCTCGGACTGATCGAAATGACGCAAGGCAGGCTGGAGGCAGCAATCGAACAGCTGACAGCCGTGACGGAATGTCAACCCGACGACGCGACGGCCCGGAACAATCTCGGCATTGCGCTGCGGAAGCACGGCAGACTGCCGGAAGCGATCGCCGCATTCGAAAACGCCGTCGCCTGCCGCCCGACCTATCCGGACGCTCTTTACAACTTGGCTGTCGTATTGACCGATACGGGCAACAGAGGCTCGGCAATCGAACCCTTGCGCCGGTGCCTGTCACACGCACCCGGCCATGCCGGCGCCCGCTTCCTGCTCGGGGATCTGCTGGTCGATGCCGGCGATCATGAAGAGGCCGCCGCCCATTTGGAGCGATATCTGCGCGAAAATCCGAGCGATGTCGATGGCGCCCGCATGCGTCTGGCGCAGATGAACAGGGGGCCGGTCCCCTCAAGGGCTTCCGCAGCGCAGCTCGACCAACTCTATTCATCCAGGGCGCGCGACTGGGATCGGGCGGACGGTTATCTGGCGCATCGCCATGTCGGCGACGCGCTCGCCCGGCTGTTGCCTCGACACGGCAACCGGATTCTCGACATAGGATGCGGAACCGGACTGGTCGGTGGCCTGCTGCGAGATCGGGCCGCGCATCTGGCGGGTATTGATCTGTCCGAGGCGATGCTGTCAGTCGCGAGACAAAAATCGCTTTACGACACGCTTCTCCGTGACGATCTGGCATCGTTTCTCTCTGCCACTGCGCTTCGCTTCGATGCGGTCGCAGCTGCCGCCGTCCTGATCCATTTCGGAGATCTGGCCGCAATCTTCTCGAGCGTCGCCAATATCCTGGATCCCGAAGGGCTGTTTGCCTTCACAGTCTATCCCAACGACAAACTGGACCCTCTCGGTTTCGGCCCCTGCATCAACCCGGAGCTTGCTAGCGCAGGCAGTTTTTCCCACGGCTCCGCCTATATCGAGGCGACGGCCGAGCGCTCAGGCTTCGAGCTTATTGAACAAGGCGAGGTTGTGCACGAATACAGCGAAGGTCAGATCCAGCTAGGATTGCTGGTCGTTTTGCAGCGCCCCTGATCGCCCGGCCTGACCACCGGCGGCAATTTTGCGTGATGATCGCCGTCGATCCAAGTTCAAGCTCCCCAATCCATTGGGTCGGCGGGGTAGCGGTCACCGGATGTACTCGGGCTGGATGAGAGCAGGAATATAAGATCGGAAACGTCGTCGTTTCTGACCCAGTGCGGTTGCCCGGCCGGTATATGGATGCCTTGACCCGAACCAATGAGAGTGACGCCGATGGGGGTGAGGATCGTCATTTGCCCATCCAGCACATATAAGAATTGATGCGCCCCACGATGTACATGGGCCTCTTCAGCCGTCGACGGCGGCATTGTTTCCTGCCTCACCTGCAGGTGCTCGAGGTCGAGCAGGCGCCAGCCCGAACAGCCGTTTCCCCAACGATAGAAATTCTCGCTTGAAGGTTCGACGGGTCTCATTGCAACGACTCCGAAACATCCGCGCCATAAAACGCCTCGCCATAAACTTGCAGTCCATTCTCGAACCGCATGAGTTCACATGCTCGAAGAGTCTTTCCACCGGCATGCGACATGTAGTGGACCAGAACGGTTTGTGCGTTCTCGTCACAGGCAATGGATTCAAGTTCAAATTTCAGGTCGGGAACGGTGGCGAGGGATTTCGTCCAGTAGTCAGAAAGAGCATCTCGGCCTCGCACCGTTGCGTCCCCGGTCACGATTGCCGGCCTCGGGCTAACGAATACCACGGACTTGGAAAATGGCGCGATCACCGCATCGACGTCGTGGCGGTTCCATGCTTCGATCCATGTTGTTGCATGATTTTCGAGCTCTTTGCGTGAAAGAAAATTCATAGCCAAAACAATCCTGCTGTCAGTGCCGCGAGCGCGGACATGCTGCGATTTATGAGAAGAAGTTTCGATGGATCGTGAAGCACTTGTCGCAGTCCAGCCCCGAAGGCCGCCCACACTGCAAGGCACGGAATACCGACAACGGTGAAAATCGCTGAGGCAAAGACAAGCTGGATCAGATAGCCGTTATCTGGAGAAATAAAGGCCGCGATGACGGTTACCGCAATCAGCCAGGCCTTGGGGTTTACGAATTGGAATGCGGCAGCCTGGAAAAAGGAAACCGGCTTTGCCAAAGAGGCATCGGGCATCTCGGCGGCACGCCAGAGTTTGTAAGCAAGCCAGAGCAGGTAAGCCGTGCCAATAATTTCCAAAAAAATCTGGATCCGGGGCTCAAGTGCAAAGACAGCCCCAAGTCCAGCGCCGACCGACATCAATTGAACGGCAACACCAAATGGAATTCCGAGAATATGTGGCAATGTTCGTGCCATGCCAAAGACAAGGCCTGATGTGGTGAGCATCAGGTTGTTCGGCCCCGGCGTGATCGTCATCACGAAAGCATAAAGTGCAAGGCCGGTAAGTGTTGCGGTTTCCATCCGGAGATCCGTTTGCAGGCCATCTCGATACTGAAAAATGGCCATACATACCTGTCATTGAATGGAGAGAGACGCTGCTGAGAATTCATCACGCCAAGATGAGCCTTTCTCTCTCGCATGTTCATCGGTGAAACGAACCGCTTTCGAGATGTGCGGAATTTCGGGCACTTTCCGCTAACTCCACTCATGAATCTGGACACTCCAATTCTATCCATGCGGCAGCTCGCTGACCGGATGCGTTAAACAGTCAGCATTGGCCGTCATCGACCTGAACAACTCGGAGGTTCCATCGCGCGACCATCTGACGGCGAGGGACAGCGTCAAAGGTCTTGAAAGGATTTGAACCTGCTACCCTACAAAAGAAAAGGAGCTCAACCGCTTACATGCAAGCTTATCAAGAGCTTGAGACTTTATGAGATGTCCATCCTTTATGGATTTTCAAAGTTCGCGACATTATCAAAAAACGCCTCCACTTTCGCCTTTTTAAAAGGTTTTCCTTCAAACCAATGGTACTTGAAGCTATCCATCAGTTGCTTGCAACCGAGCTTGTCGTACTGCTTAATCCCACGCGGGAACTCCATGTTGAGGGTGGGTCGGCGTACTTCGGTGCTAGAACCGTGATGCGGCCCTTGGCTTGATTCAATCAGGTCGAAACGGGCATATTTGCCATCGTGCGAGATCCAGTGCTGGATGCAATGCGTACCCGCCAACGCTGACGGCAATTTTATGGACCTTGCTCGACGCGCCAATTTCTCTGCCTCTGTCGCAAGCGACCCTTTAAATGCACCTTCATCCAGTGCCCAAAAGAACCAGTCGGGATCTGCGACCAAGACCTGCGGAAGCGTTTTGCCCTTACCTTTCCACTTACCGAAGTTGACCTCTCCCCACATCTTCAAATTCCTCCATGTCAAAAACATATCCTGATTCAGGACATGTTTCGCGTTAGCCATTGATAGTCAGGTTTCCGAGTGGCTGCCCTCCTTCTGAGATGCCCATGCGAAGCTGCGACTTCAAGCCGCGTCGCCATATTGTCAGATTTTTTCATTGATATGTTGACTTTGTCAGCTTTTGAGGTAATGTTTTGGCCATTGGAGGCGATAATGACTGATGGCCCTTTCCGAAATTCAGCACTGACCACGAGATGGAAGCACTACGGGCAGGACCTCGTCAGCGATGCGGTCTCCAAGGAAGAACGCGTCACGCAGGCCTGCCACAGTGTTCTCGGCGATATTAAGTCATTCGATCGGCTTTACGCTGAGCTCGATGCTCGGGCTTCGCGCGATCAGATGGATCTTGATTCTGTGGCGGCTACCGAAACGATCTTTGACAACAATGAAAGGTCCGCACTGGGCGATGCACTAGAACGAAACCTCTTGTGCAACCTGAGGGAAGGGATACCCGAACGGAAGTCACTGGATTTGGCTCTCGGGCAAGCCGTCGGGGAATTCCTCGCCAGTGCGAAAAATCGCATAGACGAGGAATGTATTCGAGCGCGCGATGTCGGCGATATGAGCCGTTCGGACTTCACGAAAGGGCTACAACGAAACCGAGAAACCTTCGCTGCCATAGACGTTGGTAGCGTTTGTGCGGCTCTCGAGAACGGCAACAAGAATGCTTTCCGTCGAACCGCGCGCAAGGATGTGAATGATGGACCAGATGACTGACGCTGCCTCGGACGCCTTAGAAGAGAAGCACCTCGTTACCCTTGAAAAAGGTAAGCGCAGCCATGGCCCCACGTCGCAAAATCTAGTGTTCGCCGAGATCGGCAAACATATCCTGTTCGTCCCGGATATTCTCGATTCCTTCCACGTGGAGGGCTTTACTGCAAAACATTACGATTTGATGGTCGTGGCAGCCGCGATCGAATTTGCCGATCGCCGTTGGAGCCGGCCATCGTCTTGGTTACGTAGGCTTCACGTTACGGTCCCTGTGATTGACCACGATGCTTGGTCACGGTCGGAAGTTCAAACGACGCTTCGCAGCGCAATAAACTTTCTTACCGGCGACAGTTGGCAATTCAATTTCGTCAAAGCCACCGACCGCTCGCCGATTGGATCGCGGCAGATGCCGCTCGTCTTCGATCAGACCAAGACCTTTGCAATCGCCTACAGCAACGGATTGGATTCACGTGCGGTCTCGGCGCTCAGCGGATCTCCTGCAGAAGCATTGTGTATTCGCGTCGCCAGCACCAAGCAGCGCAGGCTGGATGGTGACAGCTACTTCACGCAGATTCCTTTCCGGGTGAAGGGCTTTAAGGGCAAGGAAAGCAGCTTCCGATCTCGCGGATTTCAGTTTGCGGCTATCGCGACTATCGCATCACATCTTTCGAATATCACTAGGATTGTGGTTCCTGAAAGTGGCCAAGGCGCGCTCGGACCGGTGCTCGTGCCGCTTTACAATATCTATACCGACTACCGGAATTTCCCGACGTTCTTCAGAAAAATGGAGCGGTTCACTCGCGCGCTCCTCGGGACCAGTATCAAGTTCGAGCAACCGCGGCTTTGGTCCACGAAAGGAGAGACCATGACGGCGTTCCTCGGGTTGCCCGGCAAAAAGAAAGAATTCCTCGTCCAAACCCGCTCCTGCTGGCAAACGCGCCGGATCGTCAATGCTGAGCGCCGCCGGCAATGTGGGCTCTGCGCAGCATGCCTTTTGCGCCGAATGAGCCTTTACGCAGCTGAAGTCACTGAGCCTAAGGACACCTATGTTATCGCGGATCTCGCTGCCGCGGAGATTGAGGCAGCCCTTTCGAAGATTGCAGACGATGCCGATCGCAATATCATGATCGAATATGGGAGTGTTGGGACGCGCCATTTTCAGCATCTTGCCGAGATGGCCGAACTGCCCGACACAGCATTACGCCCTTTCGCCTCTCAGATTGCGGCTGCGACTGGAGAGCCTTATGAGCAGACCCTTCGAAACTTGAGATTGATGTTAATGACGCATGCCAAAGAATGGCGGGCATTCTTGTCCGCGCAAGGTGACGGAAGCTTTCTGAGAAGTTGGCTGGACGGAGGTCGCCATGACCGCTTTAAATGAGCTGAGTGCGCAAGAGATAGGACGCCGGCTCCGGATAGCTCGCGAGATCGCAAACGTTCGCCAAGACGATGCCGCACAATTCATTGGCGTCTCCCGTCCGACCCTTGTCTCTATTGAAAAGGGTGCACGAAGGGTGCGGATCCAGGAGATCCAGGCTTTGGCTCGCCACTATGGCGTATCGGTCAACGCGTTACTGCGACGCGAGGCTGTTCATACGGATTTGGTGCCGCGATTTCGAAAGCTTCGGGAGACGGAAGACGAACATACGGTCGAGGCCGTCCGACTCTTCAATGATCTGATCAAAGCCGACGTCGAATTGGAGAATGTCCTCGGGATCCAACGCCGATTTAACTATCCTCCTGAGCGAGGCCTAAACGAAGGCGACGCAGTAATGTTGGGCGAGGCTCATGCAAGCGAGCTTCGCGACTGGCTTGGACTAGGGTCGGGCCCTATTGCCGACATCTTCTCCGTAATCGAGCATGGGCTCGGAATTCGCCTCTACCAGCGGCGGCTGTCCTCGCGCTCACGGGTTGCGGGTCTCTTCACCTATGACGACAACGTCGGTGCCTGCATCCTGCTAAATGCCAACCATCCACTCCCTCGACGAGTTCAAACCGCCTCGCACGAAACCGGGCATTTCTACGGAACGCGGCGCATGCCGGAGGTTCTGGAAGATGACGAGAAGTTTCTCTCACGGGACGAGCGCTATGCGAATTCCTTCGGCCGCGCTTTCCTGACGCCGGCAGATAGTTTTGGCGAGAGCTTCCGTCAGCTCAAGGAGATCACTGGTAAAACCACGCGTCGGCTCGTCATCCTCCTCGCCGACCAATACGGGATCTCACGTCAGGCCTGCGTTCTTCGCTTGGAAGAGTTGGGGCTTGTTAAAAAGGGAACTTGGTCCTGGTTTGAGAACAACGGCGGCATCACGGACGACCAAGCTCGAGAAGTGCTTGGCGGCGAAGCCGATCGGCGCGATGCCGGCAAGGCAGATGCAGATCGGCTGATCTCACACCGGATGAGCCTGATGGCCCACGCGGTATGGAAGCGCGAACTGATGTCAGAGGGCCAGCTCTCGGAGCTGCTGAAGCTAAGCAGGCTTCAACTGCGCGAGATCATCGATCAGATCGAGCTTGAGGAAAAAGAGACGGATGACCTACTCAAGCATTCTGAGTGACAACACCGCCGCATTGGCCCTTGATACGAGTGTGTTGATCAATCTGCACGCCTGCCGATTTGGCGTAGAGATTCTCACTGCGATTCCCAATCGAATTTTCGTCACGCATATCGTCGCCCGAGAACTCAATCACGAGACGAGCCACCGAAACGGTGAGGAGGCATTTCTGCAGGCGCTGGCCGCGGCTCGAAATATCACCCTGGTTGATCTTTCGGATGAGGAGTTCGAAATGTTCTTCGAGCTCACGTCCGCAGCGTCCTCTCTTGACGACGGTGAAGCCGCAACGATCGCCATTTCGAGGGGGCGAGGTCTCGTCCCGGTAATCGACGAGCGGCGAGGCCGCAGGCGAGCTAAGGAAATAATCGGGATCGACCCGGCATGGTCGCTCGACTTGCTGTCTCACCCGAACACTATGGCCAGTTTGGGGGCTGACTGTTCCGTCGATGCCCTCTTTTTGGCGTTGCGTGACGGGCGCATGCGTATCCCTCCAGAGAGCGCGGCCGAAGTCGTTGGTATAATTGGCGATGATCGTGCCCGACAATGCACCTGTCTACCGGGATACCGGCATCTCTTCGGGGAAAAGACCGAGCACCACCGGGAACGGGATGGAGCCGATACTTTTCTGAATCGCGCGACACGATCGTAGTCAAATGGACTTACGGTCTACTCATCGAAAGGCCGCTACGGCAAAAACTTAGTCCTAGACGCAAGCCATTTCCGTCTCGACTGCGTCACGGATAAACTTCTTCAGTTCATCTGCGTTACGGACTTTCCGATCGTCGTAATAAATCCGATGGATGTTGAAGGACGCGGCGCTAGCCACTAGGGGAGAAATGGACGCGATGTCCAAAATCTGTCCGCCAACACTGACGTTTATCTGCTGAGGATCGCCACCAACGACGCTCATCGGCTTGTAAATCGGGCGATTGTAAGTGTCATAGTAGCAGCCGTCGCTCCAAATTGATGTCTCCTTCGGGAGTTTTTCCGCAACAGCCTTGCATATAGCCTCGATCTGCTCGACACGAGCCTTCGCTGTGAACTCAACAATGTTCGGGCTCAAGGCAAGGACTTCATCAGCAACCTTCCAGATATCGATCATTGGGAGGATTCGACGATCAGAAATTCGCGTCGCCATATCGCTGACTGAGGTATCACTTGCCTCTCGAAATTGGTGGAGTGCGCCCCAAAACAGTGTGTCGTCCAGCAGGCGAGCTTGGTCGAGATTGCCTGGATCTCGGAAAAATCGAACGAATGGATGAGTATCTGACAGGCCAGTAGCAGACACATCACCTGCCGCAATTAGCTCGAAAACTCTGCTAAGGAGCAGGGCGAACATGAATTCGAGCCCCCGTGTCTTCTTGTGCAAATATATGGTGGGGTAGAGTTGGAAGAGCGTCACTGTGAACTGTTCAAGCGAGATGTACGCCTTGCTGTCAAGATAGAGGAAACGTGCATCCCCGTTTTCACCGACCTTTAGATTTCGCAGCAGCCAATCCAGGTCGATGCCGCCAGAGGACACGCCGGCGAAATAAGCGTCACGCTTGGCATAGTCGAGCCGGTCGGCATCCAGTTGGCTGGAAACAACGGATGTATAGATGCAATTTTTATCCGCCTTCTTGATGATGTCGCGGACCATAGCGGGGAATTCGGTGCCTCCAAAATTGATCAGTGCCTTGCCGATCGTAGAGTCGACTATGATTTTTTGGGTGACCTTTTCGTGATCAACGGCCTCTTCGAGGCTTTCTCGTTTCGCTTCATCGAGCCTATTGCGTGCAAGAAAGAACTCCATGGCTTTCTCAAACGCATGGCTGAACATCCCATGGCCCACGTCATGGAGTAGCGCAGCGGCGAGGCATGCTTCAGCTTTTGGCGACCAATGTCCTCTTGATCCCTCGGGCTCGATGATTGTCAGCATTCGCTTTGCGATCTTGAATACGCCGAGAGAATGGGCAAAGCGGGAATGGGCGGCCGAGGGGAAAACGTAGTCGGAAAAACCGAGTTGCTTAACGCGGCGTAGGCGCTGAAAAAATGGATCGGAAAGCAAATCTTTTAGGTCGTTCTCACGCGCCCCGTTGAAATCAATAAATCCGTGAATCGGATCCTTGATGACCTTATTCAGAAGCTCCTGCATTTTTCCCCGCTATTGCACTTTATTAAAATTTTTAGGTCGTGCGACCACGCTTGTCCTCAGTTTGCCAAGTGCTTCCGGACACTCGTCAAAACCTTTTTCAACACCTCATCACCATTGGCAGATGTGAGGATAACAGGCTGCAAAGCGGCTTCTTCAGCGATGACGCGGATTTTGTCGCCAGCTGCAATCCGAAATTTCTGGTTCTTGTCGCGCCCTGGCCCAAGACTGATTGAAGGATCAAGCTGCGTCATCACAAGCACATCGTAATCTCCGGCGTGAGCGAGCGCGATCAAACGAAGTTCCTCGAGCTGCCGGGCCGGCAACGAGCGCCCTGAGATCTCGAGGGCTGCATAAAGATAGCCAAGCGCATCGAAGACCGGCCGATCAACCAGAATGGCTTCGTTGCTGAGGGCTGCTTCAGCCTCCTGCCTCATGCCTTCCGCCATGATCCACGCGGTGCTTTCAAAATTATGCTCAGTCAGAATAGGGAAGCCGCGGTCCCGAGCAGCTTTGGCAAGATCGGCAACCCGACCGATCGAAATTCCTTCCGCGGCGAGAACAGAGCCCAATTGCTCGAGGAAGGTCGATTTCCCAGTTGAGTGGGTGCCAGCAATCCCGACCTTTACTTTCCTCATGCTCATAGAAAGCTCTCCTGCGCTTTGAAAAGAATATCTGCCTCGCGCGAGCGGACATCGCGCCCTTCGCGATCTAGGGGAGCAAGCAGAAACGCGAACAGAAGAGCGGTCAGTGCAACATCGAACTGCGCTGAGTGGTGCTTCAGCCCTGTTTGACGTGCCGCCTCAGCGGTCAGGTCGAAAGCTGCACCGAGATTCTCCAAACTGTAAGAGTCGAGTCCGGGGCGCAGCGCTCGAGCGAGTTTGAGCGTATCGATTGCTGCAGTCGGCTTCCATTCCGGAATTGATCTGCCAATGGCATCGAGTTCGACACGCGCGTTGTGCCCGATGATTACCGTTCCATCCGTCCATCTCACGATGTCCTCGGCAATATCGTCGATGCTCGGCGCATTTTCGACATCGCTGTCTGTGAGACCATGTATCCGGGTTACAGCCGCGCTGATCGGTTTCTCTGGCTTGACGAGCCAATGGAACGTGCGGCCACTCGGCTGCAGATCGACGAGCTCCATCAACGCGATTTCGACAATTTCAGGAGGTGTCGCGCCGTTGCCTTCTACATCGACCACCCAAGCCTTTTCCCACATCATTCCCATCCGATCTCCGCCCGGCCGTGCCGATGCTTTCGATGAGGCTGCGCGCGGTCATGGACTTGGAAGTTCAACGCGTGCTGCATGAAATAGCGCTGCGCCTCGGTGCTGCCGTTGACTTCGACCCGACAATCAGAAACCTCAATGCCATCTAGATCTACCAAGGACACCAAGCGGGCAAGGCTCAGAACAGCCTCCAGGTCAGGTTTCTGATGGTGTTTTTCGCAAATCTTACATTGGGTCTCAGGACAGATGTCGCAAATTTCGCTTATCCCGAAATGGCCATTGAAATCTGCGATGCCGTGCGAAAAGGCGACCCCGCACGACGTCTTGCGGAAAATTGGCCTTCCCTCGAAATATTCTAGAACCCGTCCTTCGGCCTCACGAGGCAGAATCTTCCGTCGCGCTATGTCCGAATAGAGGTCCGGCACCCCTGCTTCTCGAAAATATGACCGGATCTCCTCTCGGTAGAACAGTCCGGTGAAGACGGTCGCATCGGCGAATTCTGCAAGCCTGCGCGCCGCCGCGAAGTGTTCTGCCGTGTCATTCAACCCCGAGATAATCGGGCGCCAGTAGAGGATTTTCTTCACGCGCGAAGCCGAACTGGCCAGCACCTCCAAGCTTCCTTCGGCGATAGCTGACGAAACAGGCTCAATCCGCTCATCGTCGATCCCTGACCATGTAACCAAGATCGTCAGCTTCAGGTTCGTCAGCGCCTCAAGTCGTTCGACGTCGGTCGGCTCTATCTTCCAACGAGTGATCACCAAGACAGGATTTCGGAAGCCGCGGCTATCGAGGGCCTCCAGGGTTCTGAATAGGTGCGTCTTCACGCCGGGAAGGAACGGGTCGGTCGCCCGGTTGAAAATCTGGATTGGGGTCGTGTCCGCGCGAAATGCCCAGTGTCTTACCAGTTGTTCTACCGCAATCTCATCGTCGACGATGAGATGAGGCCGTTTCATAGCGAAATTGTCGAACAGGTGGCGTACGCAATAGCCGCAATCAAGCGGACATCCAACGATGTGGTTCAAGCTAAGGCCGGATTTTCGATAATCGATGTAATTCCGCAGACTTGAGGGTAGATCGTCAGGCGCACGTCGCACCGACTTTGCTTTCAAGGCTTCAATTTTTACCATACATTCTTTCCCTGCCCACAACCTGACACTGAACGACAGAAACAGAAAGTTCAAGAGTGTTCATCGGGCCTTGCACTTAGAGAAGCTGGCGCTGAATTTTGCTTCTCCTGCATTGCACTTTTAGCTGGGGATCATGGATCTGTTGCCCTCCGAAGGTTGCGCTCTCTGGTGTTACTGTCTTACGATGCAACCGATTCATCTTTTTTACTCTTGGCAAAGCGACCGCGGCAGCAAGGTATGCCGGAATTTCATTCGCCACGCGCTCGAGGCGGCCGTTGCGAACCTGAAAGATTCCCACGGTCTGGAGATTTTTATCGATTCGGATACGTCCGGTGTGCCGGGTACTCCTCATGTCAGTGAGACGATTCTTGGGAAAATCCGTGAATGCGATGTCTTCATCGGAGACGTCACATTCGTTGGCTCCACGTCGAATGGCAAGAAAATGCCGAATCCGAATGTAATGATTGAGTTCGGCTACGCCCGGGGCGTACTCACAGACAGGAAGATCCTGCTCTTGATGAACACAGCCTTCGGGCCGGCCCAGGAACTCCCTTTCGATCTGGCCCATTTGCGCCATCCGACGCAGTATTCGGTTCAAGAAGATGCAAGTGATGGCGTGCGTCGCGGGCAACGTGCCAAGCTCGCGGAAACGTTAACTACGTCACAGTGTTGAAGCGAACGACTTGCAGCCCCTCTCTCCGTAGTGCGGGGATCGGTGCTGTTCTCTTTGATTGACAGTCCCCTATTCCCCGTCACTGTCCCGGTTATCCACCTCGGCCGCCTGAGCACGTAAGGTAGACCGGGTAATCAGTCCGGCATCTTCGAGAGCCTCGATGTCTGGGAGGTCGCGCAGCGCTTCCATGCCGAAGGCGGAGAGGAAATGTTTCGTCGTCACGTAGGTGTAGGGCGCGCCGGGCGTCGGGCTGCGCGGCCCAGAGGCGAGGAAGCCGACACCACGTAGCGATCCGATCGTATTGCGAGAGACCTCCTTGCCGAAGATCTTTGACAGTTCCCCGCGAGTGACCGGCTGGAAATACCCCACCGCCATCAGCACCATCGCCTCGAACTCCGACAGCGCCGCAGCCCCTCCCCGCGTTGGCGCCTGCGACGCCCGGATCGCGTCCGCGTAAGCCGAACGGCTTCGGTGCTGCCAGCCGCCTGCGACCGACACGAGTTCGTAGGGGCGGGAACTGAGTTCCTCGCGCAGATCATCAATTAACAGATCGATGCTGCAGTCCTTACCGACGACCCGAGCAAGCGTCTCGCGTGTGACCGGCTCGCTGGACGCGAAGATCACTGCCTCGACGCGCAGCATCCATTCCCGCCAACGCAGTTCCGCCGGCAGGTCTTCCAGCTCCCGATCAAACAGACGTTCGTCTGCAGCGTTCGCTTTCCGGCGGGCTTTGGCTGTGCTTGATCCTGCCATCGTCACAACCCGTAGATCCGGAAGGAGGTGCGGCCCGACAGTTCGCGGACGGCGCCAAGGCCTTCCAGCCGTTCAAACAGCCGTGTCGCCGCCCAGCGGGACAGGTTGCTACCGGGCGCCGATGCGAGCACAGCGTCCTCCTCGAGCAGCCTTTGAATGACTGGTGCTGCGCCTTTCGTGCGAACCTTCGACGCTGCGGTTATCAGAATATCGGCACGCCGGGCAATCTCATTCGCCGACCGCAATGCGGTACCGGCACCATCGACTAGGGCCAGGCAGACCGCTCGCGGAAAACCCGGCTCCCCCGGCCGAACCCGCCCCCGGCCGCCGAGTGTGCGGAAGGAAGGACCATAACGCTCGGCCATCAGCAGCGGAACGGTCCGGTCCCATTTCAGCAAGGTGGCGATCAGCATGTCGGAGAGCGCCCAGGCGAGTGGTTCGGCATCCGGACGGACGGCAAGGATAGCAGTCACAAGGTCCGCCACTGCGAAGGGTGCCGCCCGTCCGGACCGGAATATAGAGTCGACCAGATCGGGGATGGAAGCAAGGCCGTCGTCCCAGGCCAATCCCAAAAGGTTGGCGAACTCGGCGACCGCCTTGGAGGAAAAACCCAGTTTTCGACCCGCGATCCTTTTGTAGGCCAAAACCACGCGCCCGGCCGGCCCCGGATCGTCACCAGCCACGGTCAACAGCACGGCGTCGCGCAGTGCCGTTTCGTCCTCGTTGCGGCCCATCAGTCGCACGGCCGTCGCGGCGCATTTCAGCGCCTGTCGCTGCCGCCAGCAGCCGGCCCAGTTCGGTTCGGGGCGAACAAGATCATCAAGTGATTTCAGTGCGATACCCGCATGAAACGCCGCATCCGCCTCTGCCAGATCACGTCCGCGCGGAACAGACCAGGCGGGCAGAAGGGCCGGTGGCGCGGATCTCGAAATGGCGGTGGCGAAAGACGAATCCATGTCCGCAAGACTACTGCATATGTGCGGTTTAGGCCAGATTTTTCGCAATTAACCGCACTGCTTGTCTTTTACATATAATGACTGATAATCTTGCATTATCGTTCATAATGCTCATTATAGAGAAAACCCCATTTTGAGGCCCTCAATGCCCGAAAACGACGCCGATCCGCACGCCAGCCCGTCTCCCGACACGAGCGCCGCTTATGAATTGCAGCCATCGGAGGCGTCGGGAACGCTTTCGGGCCATCTCGCGCCGCTGGTCGAACGCGCCCGCACTTATGTCGAGGCGTCAAGCGCGGCCAATACAAGGCGCGCCTACGGCGCCGACTGGGCGCATTTTGCAAGCTGGTGCCGGCGCAAGGGGCTTGCGCCCCTGCCCCCCGATCCGCGGACCGTCGGGCTTTACATCACGGCGCTTGCCGCTGGCGAGGCGGCACCAGGGGCAAAGCCGAACGCGGTCTCCACCATCGAGCGGCGGTTGTCGGCGATATGCTGGAACTACAAGCAGCGTGGCCTCACGCTCGAGCGCCGCGACCGCCATATCGCCACAGTGCTCGCCGGCATCCGTAACCGTCATGCAGCCCCTCCGCGTCAGAAGGAGGCGATCCTGCCCGAAGAACTGATCGCCATGGTCGAAACGCTCGATCGGGCAACGCTCAGGGGCCTGCGCGATCGCGCCATGCTGCTGATCGGCTTTGCCGGCGGCTTGCGGCGTTCGGAAATCGTCGCGCTTGATTGCGGCCGCGACCAGACAGAAGACGGAAGCGGCTGGATCGCAATCTTCGACAAGGGGCTGCTGGTGACTCTCAGGGGCAAGACCGGCTGGCGCGAGGTTGAAATCGGCCGTGGCTCATCGGACCTCACCTGCCCGGTCCATGCCGTGGAAACCTGGCTGAAGCTCGGCAGGATCGGCCACGGTCCCCTGTTCCGCCGCGTCACCGGCAAGGGCAAGGCCGTCGGGGCGGAACGGCTGAAGGACCAGGAGATTGCCCGCCTCATCAAGAAGACCGTTCTTGCCGCCGGCATTCGCGGCGAGCTGCCCGAGGCCGAACGAATAAAACTGTTCTCCGGTCACTCCTTGCGCGCCGGGCTTGCCTCCTCGGCCGAAGTCGATGAGCGCTATGTCCAGAAACAGCTCGGCCATGCCTCCGCCGAGATGACAAGGCGTTACCAGCGCAGGCGCGACCGGTTCCGCGTTAATCTGACGAAAGCGGCGGGGTTGTAGGCTGCCATTCCCCTGCCGTGGCTCTCTCAGAGCTTTGGGCCGTGTCGGGAGCGCTCCGCAATGCTCGACAGATCAACTTTCTTGCCCGCGACATCCGCGACGATCTTCAACGTGCCGCCAAGGGATTCAACATAATCGCGAAGCGTCGACAGTTTCATGTCGGCCCGCTTCTCCAGTCTCGAAACATTGTTCTGCTTGATACCTGTTCCGACGGACACATCCTCCTGCGTCCGTCCGGCAAGTACGCGCAGTTCCCGCAGATTGTAGGCCGTAACAAGCTCGCCGGCACGCTTTTCAATAGCGCCTCGTTCTTCTTCAGGAAGCGTCTGCATCAGCTTATCGAGATCATCCATGTTTCTTCTCCAACTCGCTCAAATGCTCATCGTACCGTTTGTCCGCCAGATCGATCAGGCGCTTGTAAAACAGTTTCTGGCTCACACCGCTCTTTGCACCGCCGCAGAGGACTATAGCCTTTCGCTCCGGATCGAAGGCAAAGGCGAACCGCCATTGCACCTTCAACACCTTGACGCGCAGTTCCTTCATGTTCGCGTGTTTGGAGCCTTCGAGTGTGTCGACCTCAGGCCGTCCCAGTCGAAATCCCTTTTCGCGAAGCAGCACCAGATGCGCGAGCAATTCGACCCGAACATCTGCTGGAAGATCTGTGATCTCGCCTTTAAAGCGGTCATGAAACGCGACCTTCCATTCCGTCATTTAATATCCTAAACGATATAGATACTTTGGGATATATAGCCCATATCTCTCCTGGAGACAACAGTAACTCTTCCTCTGAAGAGGCCAGCGGATGATAAATTATCCGTAGCTTCTATGTTTGAAAATTGGCTTTCGCCCAACTCACAGGCGCTGGCACATGGCAGCGGCCTCTCGCTCGATCGCCGCGACCAGAGCGAGGACGGAAACGGCTGGATCGACATCCTCGACAAGGGCATGCTGGTGACGCTGCGCGGCAAGACCGGCTGGCGCGAGGTTGAGATTGGCCGCGGCTCCTCGGATCTCACTTGCCCGGTCGCCGCGGTCGAAACCTGACTGAAACTCGGCAGGATCGGTCACGGCCCCCTCTTCCGCCGGGTCACCGGCAAGGGCAAGGCGGTCGGACCCGAACGGTCTTCTTGATCAGGAGATTGCCCGCCTGATCAAGAAGACCGTTCTTGCTGCCGGCATTCGCGGCGAGCTGCCAGAGGCCGAACGGATAAAACGGTTTTCCGGTCACTCCTTGAGAGCGGTCCTCGCCTCTTCGGCCGAAGTCGACGAGCGCTACGTCCAGAAACAGCTCGGCCATGCCTCCGCCGAAATGACAAGGCGATACCAGCGAAGGCGCGACAGGTTCCGCGTCAATCTCACCAAGGCCGCGGGGTTGTAGAGCAATTCCAGGCAAAGTGGATAGCGGTTCACCGTTCACGGAACGCAGAAACGCGCCAGACGCCTCCCCTGCCCTGGCCCTACTTGCCGTTTGTCAGGCGATGGACTATCTATAGTCATCATAGTCATTCTGGTCAGGAGGCGATCAATGGAGCACTTATCGAAGGACGAAAAGAACTGGACGGTCGCCAAGGCAAAGGCAAAGCTTTCGGAAGTGATCGAACGTGCGCAATCCACACCGCAGACAATTACGCGCAACGGCAAGCCGAGCGTCGTGGTCGTCTCAGCTGAAGAATGGCAGCGCAAGGTCGCGCGAAAGGGGACCCTGGCGGAGTTTCTGATGGCCTCCCCGCTGCATGGTGCCGAGCTTGATCTCGACCGAAAGGGCGACGAACCGCGCGATCTTTCGCTGTGAAGCTCTTGCTTGACACCAATGTGTTGTCGGAGGTGACGAAACCGCGCCCCGAGAGCCGCGTTCTTGCATGGCTGGATGAGATTGATGAGGATCGCTCCTTTATCAGTGTCGTGTCGTTTGCCGAAATCCGTCGTGGTGTCGCGCTCATGGACAGCGGGCGAAGACGCGATGCTCTCGCCGATTGGCTTACCAATGATCTGCCGCAACGTTTCGAGCATCGCGTGCTCGCGGTGGACGAGGCCGTGGCTTTCGCCTGGGGTGAACTGATGGGAGATGCAAAGCGCCGTGGCCGCGGAATGTCATCGATGGACGGGCTGATCGCGGCCACGGCAATGGCACATGGGCTCACCCTCGCAACACGCAACATCAAGGATTTCACGGGCTGCGGCGTAGAGCTGATCGATCCATGGGCCGTGTGAAGTACAAATCCAGCCCGGCCGACTGTCGCTATCGCTCCGCTGCGACGTTCTGATTGCTGAAACTGCATGGACGGGGCAGACAAAGTAGCTCAATCGCCAGGTTGAGACCGTGTGTCGGTTCATTTTCAAACACTGCCGACCCCTCCCCTCACGCTATCCATTATCTTTACGCTATTGATCTGTTCCGGACGGAGTGGAAGGGCCGCTTGGCAGCAGATCGCTGAACGGAAAATAGGGCGGACTCACCCTGCTCGACAGTGTGCTAAAGTCGGTGCTTCTGGCCTCTGATAGAGTTGCGAGCTTCTTCCAGTGTTTGCAATGAGCGTGCCATAGCTTCGTAAGATACGATAATCCCACGTTCGTGCGACACTTCTTCGACGAGACGCTGGCTTAGCGAATGACGGTTCTGTTCGAGCTTATCGTATCCATGCTTGAACTGCATGTAGTTGGTCCAATGACCGGCGGCGTTCCATGAACAGTGATGCCGTCTTTGACTTTGGTAAATGCAGGTCCGACTTGATTTGCTTTGATCCGGAGAGGTTTCAGCGCAAGCTCCATGCTTTTTGGGCGGGCGAGCGGCTCGGCATAGCGCTTGTCGAGCTGTGACCTTAATCGTGACCTTGTCTGTTCCGTTGGCGAGCGGTACAGTGCACTTAACAGCTTTATGCGGATTTATCCCTGTTGCTCGGATGCTGTATCTTCTAGGGTAACAGCTGTTACTCCCTGCAGCCTGGCTTTCGTTCAACTGGGCGACTACATCAAGCCACAGGTTTGTGCGGTCGTACCTTACTCCAAAGGGTAACAGCTGTTACCCCTCTCTCCGCCAGCTATTCGTTTAAACAAAGCAGAGCGGCAGGGAATTCAACACGGCCGCTGGCTAAGTCCGTAAATGCTCCGCGTTAGATGCAGTTTGCCCTCGGCTGCTCTGCGGACCAAACCAATTAGATAAGACCCCGGATTTCGAACAGCATCAGGATTTCTCAGGCACTTTTCGAGAATGACGACAACCATGATGGCGGCACGGGAAACGCCAACATCATTGCAAGCACTTTTCCATAAGGATTGTGGCAGCCCGAGCATCGAACAAGCTGTTGGCGCAGCATGCACGACATCTCGCCATGTTTGAAATTCTGCCTCGAGTATTGCTCGAGACTTTGGGCAAGCGCTGCTAAAGATGGGTAGCTCTATACGATCGGCAGGAGTTCTATCAATCATTCGCGATGACTCTGCGCAGCGTTCATTCTTTTCCAAGCCCTTCGGAATTGATTGCAACTCATGCATATGTGTTCGCTCATGACTATCGATTACAGGAATCTGTTTTTGATAATTTGTAGTAGTATTGCGGGTGACATTTGTGACATCCTCGGATGACACTTTGTCATTCTCTTTTGGTGTTATGGCTCTTTCAACTTGATGAATCGTCTTGGAATATAATGCTTCCAAGTGCGCTTCAGTCTCACAGACATCGGTGTGGGCTTCACGGACGAAAGCGATCTCATCGATCAACTTGGAGGCTTCGGTTTTGGTGAGCAAGCTCGACATATCTACCAGGGCGCGTGAAAGCGTCGTGATCGAGCGGCGGGCTGTACGCTCGCGAGCGATGCGTTGTTGGTTCTCATCAGCCTTGGACTTCAGTTCCTGAAATGATGCGCGGGCAGGGGAGAAGTCGAGACCATACGCTTCGCCAAGTGAACCATCTGCGGTACGGTATGAAAAGCGTCGGCCTGTTGGGCTATCCCGATAGGCCAACAGGCCCGCCTCTACCAATTGCCTAACCGCGCGGATGACGGTTCTGGTCGAACGCATCGTGAATTCAGCCAGTTTACGATTTGAGATAGCCACGATCGGGCGCGCATTTCCGATCCAGTCGGATTGACGTGTGAGGTTCAGTAGGATGTCCAGCACATGATACGCGGTCCCGGATATACCGAGAACGGGCGCGACTTTTTTCAAGGTTAGGCACGCCTGAGCTTTGTCCACATCAGGAAATTTCTCTGCATTGGCTAGCCGGATGCTTTTGGCAATTGCCGGCGTTATCCGGCGGAAGCCGGCAGTACAGATTTCTTTTTGCATAACAAACCACCCGCCGTCCTGCCAGGGATCGACGCCTCTTCACTTCTAGGGATTTGCAGCCAAAAAGTCCAAAAAAGAACACACGAAACCGCCGGTCCGTTCGGTCCGGTCTTGATTCGCTCTCACATCTGCCGTAGAAAGTAATTGGAAAATGGGGCTACGACGGATGATTTTCAGATCGTTTTGGCCTCGAAAATGGGCTTGCCGATGCCAGTCGGTGAGCCCTTTTCTTTTGCTGGCGCGCTAAGTCATCTTTTGGTCTCCTGCTTGCCACTATAAGCTCTAAGAAGTTCGGGAAGCTGTTCCACGAGCCAGTCCGAAAAACCATCAGACGCCGACTGGTCGATCGAAATTTGCGTTGCCTTGGCGGTCTTTGTGACCTTGATAACGTTCTTTCCAGCGTCGTTTTTGATCTCTCGGGACGCCGGTTGAGCTTTCTTTGTTTCCAAAACGCCGATCAACCGAGTGAGGCGCACATCACTGTCCATTGAGACCCAGTCGGATGACTCAACAAGATCATCAATTGAGCTGGCCTTCTGCGCGGATAGGGCGCCCTTGCGGTAAAGCTCAGCAAACCTGTCCCACCTCGGGCGACCGCTTTTGGGAGCGGGGCCGATCCGGTGAAGAAGGTCACTCGGCAAGGCATCCACGAGCGCGGTCAGCATGGATATGTAGGGGAGGGCACTTCCGCCGTCCCGACCGAGGGATTGAGCGATTGTCTTGCGAGTAAATCCACGCTCCTTGAGGCTATGGGCGAAAAGCGCCTGTTCGATAAAGGACAGGTCTTTGCGCTCAGTATTCTCGCGTCCCTGAGCGATCACGAGGTCTTCGTCCGATAGTTCACGAACAATCGCCTTGACCGGCTGCCCTAGGTGGCGGCACGCCTGCCACCGCCGGTGTCCATAGGCCAGTTGATAGTGCCCGACACGATCTTTCATCGGCCTGACTAGGACCGGAACCTGCTGGCCGCTCTCCTCTATGCTCGCGACAAAGTTGGGGAACTGAGGATCGCTCCCGATGTCCATGCGATCGCGCACAAAAGACGCGTGAATATTGGAAGGGTCAATATCAACAACGCGCTCTCCATCAGAGAGCGAACGACGCAGCTCTTCATTTTCGGCCTCAATCGCCGATAAAGAATCCGACATGGCTCTGACCGAACCGGAGGAGCGCGGCCGGGAAGGCGCATCATTTGTCCGAGGCGTTTCCTCCCCACTATCTGATGCCTGTTTGGCAAGGGTCTCGGGAGACACATTGCCAAACATCGACTGCATTCTTTTCTTGCGATCGGAAGACTTGGTCATGTTCGCCCCCAAGCAGTTTGAATATGCGCCAGGATCTCTGAGTTGACAGCGTCAACGGAATCGATTGCGCGAATGAGTGTGTCGCGCACCATGGATCCGCGTGGCATTTCATAGAGGCTTTTTTTCTCCAGGCCTGCACTCGCGATTGCGGTTGTCTCAACCACAACGGCAGCAAGAACATCATCTCCGAATAGGGAGCGAAGCAGCGTCACGATATTGACCTGAGGTCCGTCATGCGGGTTATGCCGTGTCAGCACGTAATGTATAAAGTCATGATCCATAGTGCCGCCAGCCTCTTCAATGACTGACAACATATCACTGGTCATTGCCAGAAACTGGTTCATGGAGGCCACGTCGAGCATCGCTGGGTGAACAGTGATCAGCATACCTGTTGCAGCGAAGATCGCGCCTAGCGTCAGGTAACCGAGTTGGGGCGGTGCGTCGATAATGACGACATCATAATCTCCCTCGACTTCGAGCAGCGCGGTCTTGATGCGACGAAAGAAGATGCCCTGGCCACGGGAACGACCGCTCATAATAGCCTGAGGGGTCTCATGTTCATACTCCATGAGTTCCAGATTGCCGGGAATGATGTCGATACCGTCGAAATAAGACTTGCGGATCACATCGCGAACTGGAACGCGCTCGTCGTCATAACGCAAAGCGCCGTAGAGTGTTTGACCGTCTTCGACGTCAAACTCAGGCTGGTACCCAAACATGGCGCTCAGCGACGCTTGCGGATCCAGATCGACAACCAGGATCCGGAGGCCGCTCAGCGCAAGATAGTGGGAGAGGTGAAGCGCGGTCGTCGTTTTGGCGCTGCCGCCTTTAAAGTTGGCCACCGTTAGGATTTGGAGTTTCTCTCCATCCCGTCTCTGAGGAAGGAAGCGCAACGCGTCCTGCGGACGTTTTTCGGCGAGATAGCGACGCAACTGGTTGATCTGAGATAGTGTGTAGACGCGCCGACCATTATCCTGACGCGCCGGTATGGCGCTCTCGCCGTCAAGGGACATTTGCCGTAAAGTGGATTCAGCGATACCAAGCAGAGCGGCTGTCTCGCGCGAAGAGAAGCTTTTTAGCGACTTTCGTGCTTCCGGCGGGTACATCTGCTCGCGCAGGTTCTGCAGCTGGGTCGAGAGAGACTGGGCCTGTCTGCTGATCTTCTGTGTCGATGTCTCGTGAGACTTGTTCATGTCCGCCTGAATACCCCTGATCCCATCGCGACGGAAAAATGGCATCAATCGACCTAAATCCGTCGCATCGATGATTGCCTTGATTCATGAACGAGGTCAAACTTTTATTCGTTAATGAAAGGTTAACGCAAGCTGGGTTGAGTCGTGTTGGTCTCTCGTAAGAGACTGAATTCATGTTGTGTTTAGTAAGCGTGAACCACGCCGTGATACGATGTAGACGACGTCAGAAACTCCCACTCCATTATCTTTGAATGAAAAATCGCCATACAGTCACCACAACTACCGCGAATCGTGAGTTCCAGAAAACGGCCAAATGGGTGCTATTTTGCGGGTGGGCACAGCGGCGCAGACCGGAAGTTTTCATGCTCCATTTGGGCTGCACCTTTCCATTCAGTCATGGCTTTGGGTCGGTGGATGTGAATAAGCCGAACGGTGCTCTTCACCACCGGATTGCTTGGACTGTTTGAGGCCCAGCTGTGAAACTCCTCGTCGCTGATGCCAAGGCCATCAGTATCGCGCGTGTCAACACCATTGCCGTCTTTTTGCTCGTTGAAGTAGATATAGCTGGAAATGCCGAAACCAAATCAGATTGCGGAAGCACTGGCGTCCCTATTCATAGTCTTCCTTCTTCTCGGCTGCGTCGCATCTCCTTCGACGGAAGTGACTAAAGATGCCGGCCAGCAGAAAAGGGACGGCGGTCCATCGCTAATTAGCTTCAGGACAACAGAGCCCTCCGGAACAATCATCGTAGAGCCGGATGACCACAAGCTCTATCTCGTCCAGGAGGCCAACACGGCGCTGGCCTATAACGTCGCAGTCGGCCGAAAAGGCCATGACTTTTCGGGAAAGGCTGTCATTGGAAGGAAAGCCGAATGGCCGACCTGGACTCCAACAAGCTCCATGATCCGCGACCGTCCAAAGGTGAACACACCCCTAGCCACGGGCCTCTTCGGCAGCGAGGTGAATCCGCTCGGCGCGCGTGCCCTATACCTCTATAAGGATGGCGCCGACACGCTCTATCGCATTCATGGCACGAATGATCCGTCTTCGATTGGAAAGTCAGTGTCGAGTGGCTGCATCCGCCTGCTCAACAGCGATGTCATTGATTTATATGACCGTGTCGGCATCGGCGCGCACGTCGTCGTCCGATAGGAATTAGACAAAAGTCTTAGTGAAAACTGTTATGGAATGGTCAAGATTTATTGACACTCCGCAATTTGACCGGTTGATTAAAAGATGTAGTACACCCCTGCAATGCATCGAATACGGGAAGACATCATGCCTCAAGCACGCAATTTTCTTCGCTTTACAAATGAAGCTGGCCTTGAGGGTGAAATTCATCATAACGGTACGCTGTATCATATCATTGGCGAACCTTCGGGACCTTATAACTTCCATATGTTCGGGTATTCACCGCGCGGCCGAAAGGTCGCGATCGGCGGCATCGGAAAACGCTTCGACGCGAATGGGAATGAATATCTGCATTTACGCGTGTCACTCCCAGGTGGCCGGTTCGAAGCAAACTTCACCGAAGACCCACGGACAGTCGCATTCCTGCCTCTTTCTTCTCAAAGCATCACATCTTCGTCTGATACGGCGACCGCGGTTTAAACAAGCGCGCGCAAAGTGCTTCCAGCAATAAGGTCGCGACCAATTGGCCGCGGCTTTGTCTCGAAGTCCGCCGCCATCTTTTCCCTTCGCGGTCAATGACCAAGCATCTGCATGGCAGATGACATCTGTTGAGCCGTGCCTCGGCTTCGCCTGCGGCCGCACCACCTCAACAGATGTGTCATGACAGCGAAGGAAAAAGCCGTCGGGCGGGCAACGCCCCCCTCCTTTGCCCCCGGAAATCTTGGTTTTCCGGGGAAAGGATTGGATGCCTTGCCCATGGCGGACCGTTGAAAATTGATGCAATCGACGGAGAAAAAATGAAGAATCTGGAACGCTTGAACTATGTTCGGTTCGACGAAAGAGGCGAAACGTTTGAGGGCAATATCGCATCGCTGGAATTCGATGAAGATATTCGAGGGGTGAAGCTCGAAAGCAGCAATACCGGGGCACCCGCCTACCGCGTTTTCGGAAAGACCCCGAAAGACCGGGAGGTCGAAATCGGCGCAGTCTGGCGGCGCAAGAATGATCAGGGGCAAGAATACCTTCAGCTGTCCGTGCACATGCCGGGCCGGACTGTGCGGGCCAACCTTGGCAAATATCCGGGCGAAACCGATGATAGTTTGATGTCCGTGATCTTCTGGCGAGATTGAACGTCCTGATCAATAGGGGCCAACGCGCCAGTGTTGGCCCTTTTTGCTTCAGGCGATGTAGATCGGCCTAGAAGCCGATCTTCATAAGCGGGATGCCCGCCTTGCGCGCCTTGTCGGCAAGGTTTTGATTGATGCCGTTCCCGGGCGTCACGATCATGCCCTTGGGCATCATCTCAACGATCTTGTCATTGCGTTTGAACGGAGCGGACTTGTTGCGATGCGCGGTCCAGTCGGGCTTGCAGACAACCTGCGTCACCTTGCGAAGTTCTGCCCATTTGGCGGCGATGAGTTCGGCGCCCTTCGGCGAACCACCGTGGATCAGAACCATATCCGGGTACTTTTTGTGCGTCTGATCGAGAACGTGGAAGATGGCTTCGTGATCCTGATAATCGGCGCCGCCTGTGAACGCGATCTTCGTACCGGTCGGGCAATAGATTTCCTTTTCTTCGTGGCGCTTTTTGGCGAGGTAATCGCGACTGTCGATAACCGCTGCGGTCAGACCGCTATACGAGGTTTTCGAACCGGTGCGCGGTAGCCATTCACAGCCGATACTCGCACGGTAATGGTCTGCGGCCAGATCTCGCATTGCCTCGAAGGCATTGCGTATTTCAGTCAGCGTATCTCCTGCGGCAGCCTTCCTTTCCAGTTCGACGCTGCTGATCTCGCTGCCATCCTGCGCTGCAATCAACGTTCGCTGTTCGGTTTCATTGTCATCAAGTTTCTTCTGCGTTTGGGTCAGACGGCGATGGAATACATTGGCGACGGCCCACAGCACCTCGGACAATTCGTCCTCGAGCCGGGTGTTTGTGAACATCGTTTCAAGGCTTTCGAAGATGCCGGCGAAGCCCATCTCAACAGTCTCTGCATCAGGAAGAGGGCGGTAGTCGTGCTCATCGCCGTTCGGGCGGTAGCCAAAGAGGGCGATTTCGTCGAGGAGACGTGCGGTCGGGCTCTGCGGCTGCTGAACTTCGGTTGTGTAGGCGTTCATTGGTTCGTCCTCTCGTTTTCCTTGCGGTTTGTATGGGGCGATAACAGAACCGAAAGGGCAGGGCTGACACCCGTAGGGCCGAGCGTAAGCGCTGGACCCCAACCGAAAAGAAAAGGGGAGGGTCCACTGAGGGTGGAAACCGCTTTTGTTGAGAGGGCGGGGTTGTCCTTTGTCCTGCCAGACCGCCTTTGCGGTCGGCTTTCGGTTCATCGCTAAAGCCATACAAGCCGCTATGGAAAACGACTTGTCAGGCGAAACCGTGCGTCGGCCAAACGTTATGGCATGCGCAGACTGGCCCACGCTACCGGCCCGGTGATCGCCGCCATGACCTGCCGGTTGAGATTGTCACGAAGGACCTGCCTTCCGAGCTGTCGGAGATCATCGTTGAAGTCGCCGAGCGTCGGAACAAGATCGACCACCTCGATGCCTCGTTCTTCAGCACGGCTGCGCAACTGGCGGCTTGCCAGTTCGCCAGCATCATCGTTGTCGCGACCGATGAACAGCCTCGTGCAACTTGATGGCGGATCGAACAGCGAAAGATGTGTCGCTGTCAGGCAGGCTGCCAGCTCCGCGACCGGATACACCGAGCCGATGGACAACACCGTTTCAATGCCTTCTCCGGCGATGATGTCGCCGCCCGCATTGCTTGAGTGAAACCGCACGGCATTGCCGTAAAGCTGGCCCGAAACCCGTTTGGGTTCGGTGATGCGCGCGACAGAGTCGGTTTTCACATCGAGCCAGGTCCGCGCACATGCCATGACCGTGCCGTCATTGTCTGTCACGGCCGCCAGCATGGCCGGCAACTGCCGGGACTGGCCGTCCTCATCGCGAAAAAAGACGCGGGGGTGGTATTTGAGAGCCGGGCCGAAGCGGCTGATATCCCTTCTGCGCAGATAGCGCTCTACGGGTGTATCCTTGAACGGCTTGCCATAAGAGAAGAGCTTCCGGGCGGATTCGACCTGATCGACATTGGAGGGTGGCTTTTCGTGATCGTTCTCGGCTCGCCCAGGATAATCCGATGCCTCTGGCAAATTCAGGAAGCGACGGGCTTCCTTGCAGGTTTCGGCAAAACTGCCCGCCCCAACGATACTTTCCAGCAGATCAAGAAGATCGCCGTATTCATGGGTCGCGCGATCGGCCCACTTGCCAGCCTTTCGCGCTCCGGCATCTTTAAGGCGCACGGCCATGGATCTACCGGCGTCACCGTATTTGTTGCCAACCTGCCAATAATTGCCCGCCCGCCGACCGGCGGGCAGATAGGTACGGCAGAACTGTTCGGCCCGCGCAGCGAGCTGATCGGAAAGCTGGGAGGCGGAAATCATGTCCACCTCTCCCTGACTGCGACGATTTTCGTGCCGTCCAGCATTTTTGCGAGAACGCTTTCGTCGTCCGGAACGAAAAGGCGTGTCTTCCATGCGATGGTCTCCGTATAGCAGCCAAGCGCTTTGAAAGCTTTCAAATCCCCCGGTTTGAAGTCTAGCATCTCGATGCGGTGGCGATCCATCACTTTCGACCTCCGAAGCTTGATTTTATTGGACAATGTGAATTGGGCATTGCCAATGAGGAGGGCTTGCAGCACCTCCTCGGGATCAAGCTTGATGGCATCCGAAACGCCGAGCTGAGCTGCGAGATTGACCGCATCGATATGGGTCAGCATGCGGCCCAGGACACGCTCTCCGTCCTTGGCAGTGAGGCGGTAGACCTGCGTGTTGGACTGTGGAAGGTGCTGCCAGATTGGCAGCAGAAGGCCGGCTACAATCGTGATCGTCGATGTTTCGAACTGGGGGATGGTCTCGACCTTGGTTGCCCATGCCCTTTCGAACGCAGCGCGCTCGACGGGCTTCCAGCTGGAATCCGCCAGCGTCGATCGGTGCATCGCCTTTTTAAACATCGGCTGGATCAACTGCACGCGTCGGATCGGATCGCCCGCCTCGGTGAACCAGGTCGCCGATGGGATAACAATGGCAGCGTCGCCGGTCTTCTTGTCGAGATAGGTTTGGGCGTCAGGCTGACGCTCCAGAAACCGGCGCGCATCGTCGAGCGACATCGGTTTGTTTCGGGTGAGCCTCTCGATCGTCAGGATCTCGGTCTTGCTGTGACCGTGTTCGTAGATCGGCACGCGCTTTTTGACGGTGAAGCGTTCACCCGTGAGCGTCTCAAGGCCGACCTCATAGGTGCCAGCCTCAATCGCCTCTTCGACGATCCCGTCGAGGATTTGGGTGAATGCTTCAAACACCGTGTTCTGCATGGCAATCGTGAGCGCCAGGCAGCGATTGAGAAACTGGCTGATCGGGGGCAGGGTTTCGCGTAGCGACCCGTCCTGATCGGTCAGCGCCAGACCGGTCACCTCCTCGAACTTCGTCAGCGAGCATGTCGGGATCTTGCCGGCATAGAGCTGGCTGAAGAACCGGCGCAATGCCGCGCGGGCATAGTCGCTCTCAAGATTGTCTTCGGGCCGGAACATGTTTTGACCGCCAGTCTGGCGCTGACCTTTGGTGATGGCGCCAAGACTGTCGAGACGACGTGCGATCGTGGACAGGAACCGCTTCTCGCCTTTCACATTGGTCGCACAGGGGCGGAACAAGGGCGGTTGCGCCTGATTGGTCCTGTGCGTGCGTCCAAGCCCCTGAATGGCCGCATCCGCGCGCCATCCGGCTTCCAGCAGATAGTGGACACGTTTGCGTGTATTCGTCGCTGCAAGATCGGCATGATACGAACGGCCGGTCCCGCCGGCGTCCGAGAATGCCAGGATTTTCTTGCTGTCGCCCATGAACGCATCGGTTTCGGAGTAGTTCGATGATGCCGGCCGGCGCTCCAGTTTCATGCGCCCGTCGCGCGTCTTGACGATGCGGCGCGAGCGGCCGGTGATTTCGGCGACCTGTTCGGTCCCGAAATGGCAAATGATCTGGTCAAGGGCCGACTGGACTGGAGGCAAGGCGCCAAGATGCTCGATCAGGTCGTCGCGGGCCTCGACCGCTTCACGGCTGACAACCGGGTTGCCGTGTGCATCGTGAACAGGGCGTGAGCGCAGTTCCCCGTTCTCGTCCTCGAAGGCTTCGAAAAGCTGGGTCGGAAACGAGCTGTTGAGATAGTCGAGTACGTACTCGCGCGGTGTTACATCAACGTTGAGGTCATTCCATTCCGACGGCGGGATTTCCGAAATGCGGCGTTCCATCAGCGCCTCACCTGTCGATACGATCTGGACGACGGGCGCGTGGCCGTCATCGATATCCGCCTGGATCGCCCGCAAAACCGAAGGGCATTTCATCGCGGTGATCAGATGGTTGAAGAACCGCTGTTTGTTGCCCTCGAACGCCGATCGCGCGGCGCTTTTGGCGCGTGGATTAAGCGTTGCTCCGTCCGCCGTGATACCGACGGCTTCCAGTGCCTTCTCAAGGTTCTGGTGAATGATCTGATACGCGTTGGCATAGGCGTCATAGATCTCGGTCTGTGCCTCGGTCAGCTCATGGACGAGCATCTCATATTCGACATCCTTGAACGAAAGCAGGCGAGCCGTATAGAGGCCAAGCGCCTTCAGGTCGCGTGAAATCACCTCCATGGCGGCGATCCCGCCGTCTTCCATGGAGGCGATGAAATCGGCCCGCGTGCTGAATGGGAAGTCGCCGGTCTGCCAAAGGCCGAGCCGTGAGGCATAGGCCAAATTGCTGACCGTTGTGGCTCCGGTCGCCGACACATAGAGCACGCGCGCGCTGGGAACGGCATTTTGTAGCAGAAGTCCCACGCGACCCTGCTCCGATGGCTTGCGCTCGCCGCGCTCGCCCTTGGCGCTGACGGCGTTGGCCATTGCATGGGCCTCGTCGAACGCGATCACGCCGTCGAAGTCATGACCGATCCAGTCGAGGACCTGCGCAAGGCGGCTTTTCTTGTCCTGCCTGGCCTGGCTGCGCAGCGTGGCATAGGTCACGAACAGAATGCCCGGCTGATCAGGGATCGACCGGCCTTGCGGAAAACTTGAAATCGGAATGATATCGGAGGCCACGCCACCGAGCGCCTGCCAGTCACGCCGGGCATCCTCGATGAGCTTATCGCTACGCGAGATCCACAGCGCCTTCCGGCGACCCTTCAACCAGTTGTCGAGAATGACGGCCGCGACCTGTCGACCCTTGCCGCAACCGGTCCCATCACCGAGAAAGAAACCGCGCCGGAACCGTGCGTTTTTCAGGACGGTTTTCGAGGCGTCTTCCGGCAGCGCTTCGACCGAGAACGCGCCGGATTCAGCCTTAGCGGGCTGGATAGACGCAAAATCGTCGACCACATCGTAGGTGCCTTTCAGAAACGTCTCGTGGGCCTCGCCGGCATAGATCACGGTTTCGAGCTGAGGGGCTGACAAGACGCCATCGGCTGTCAGCTGCGCTGGAAGGCGGGGCCGATAAGAAGGAAGCGGAGCCTGTACGGACGCCATGGCGGCCGACTGGACCAGTTCGCCGGGATGCGGCTTGGCGTGATCAATCGCGATCGTCTGAACCTCGTAGGGCTCATAGATTTCATCCGAGCCCTGACCGCCGGCGCTGATGTCGTCGCGGGCCTGGTAGGCGACGTCGTAGATATCGGCGTTGTCCAGGGGATGCGCTGTAGAGGTTTTAACGGTCGCGCGTGCCTTGGCGCGGATCTGTGCCAAGGCCGGGGCGGCCGGAACCGGGTGCGGCGCTGTCGACGGAGTTGTCTTCGCCAGCCGGGCAGGGCAGTGCTCGACCACAAGGTCGAGCAGCTCGCCCGCGGTATCACAGCGCGCAAACGCCCGCGGTTCGACCGACTGTGGCACCTTGTCGAACACGGTCAGGCGCGTCTCAACGGTCGTGCCATGCCGCGCATAGGCTTTGCCCGAAATCGAAGTGGTGAAGACAACCGAAGCCGTTTGCTGCAGGTCGTCGAAGAACGAGCGCCAAGAATGCGACTGCGCCGTAAAGGAAGCGCCGGAAATCAACACAAGGCGGCCGCCAGGGCGAAGTCGGGCGAGGGCAGAGCGCAAATGATGCGCGGTCGCGGCCCTGTAACGGCGAGTGACGCCCGGGGCGGCCGAAAAAGGCGGGTTCATGAGAATGACCGACGGATCGACCGACGGGTTGAGCCGGTCATGTATTGTGCCGGCATCATGGTGGGTAACGTTTGATCCCGCGAACAGCTCACCCAGCAAGGCTGCGCGCGTTTGCGAAATCTCGTTGAGATGCAGGTCTGCGCCGGCTATGGCGGCGAAAGCAGCCAAAAGTCCCGTGCCGGCCGATGGTTCGAGAACAAGGTCGTCGGCGGTGATCGCCGCCGCGTGCGCGGCGGCGAATGCCAGGGGTAGGGGAGTGGAAAATTGCTGAAGGGCCTGAGATTCATCGGAGCGTTTCGTCTGGCTCGGCGACAGGCTGGCGATGGTCTCGATCATCGTCAGCAATTGCTGCGGCGTCTTCGCCTGTTTGCGTATGGTGGCGCCATATTTTTGCAGGAACTGAACCTGCGCGCACTCGGCAGCTTCGTAGGCGTGCTTCCACAGCCAGGTTCCGTCTGTATCGGAACCGCCTGAGGCTCGTTCCATGGCGTCTCGCAACGCAGATGACGAGATGCTGGTCCCGCTTTCGAGGATCGGCAACAAGAGCCTGGCTGCGTTCAAAATGGCGGCGGGATCATCGGTGACGGGGGTTACGGTCGTAACGGCTTCGACGATGGTCATGGGGATCTCCGGCTTGGTTGACGGTTGAGACCTCCCCTTTCTCTGTTCTGGGAAGGTTCAAACCTTCCCGGTCCCCCTCTTGCTTTTGGTTTCGAAGACGAACCGCAACATAGAAAAAGTCGCCCGGTTGTTCGGACGGCTTTTGATTTGTCGATATGGATAGATGCCTATGCGGCGAGAACGCTACGCGCTTCCGTCAGGCAGTCAGCCATTGTTGAAAAGCCCCAGCATGAATTGATGACTTCATCGTCGTCGCCCATGATCTCAAAACCGCAATAGTCTCCACGAAGATAGGCGTCATAGAGATCCACTTCCGTCCTCAAAATGTCGAGCGCGCGCTCGCGCATTTTGGAGGATAGCCGCTTGGCGCTGAATTCAGTCCTGGCGTCTTCGAGTGTGACGAAAACGTATCCGACCTGACCGCTGTCCCACGGGCAGGAAAAACCAGTGGTGTTCATCGTCAGGCCGCTATGGTCATAGAGGTAAAGCGGCAGGATGATCGCGTTTCGCAGAGCGCGCTTTTCGATCGCTTCCAGATCGAAAGGCGCTTCATCCTCATAATCGGCAAGAGCGATGAACAGCTCCTGATTGTTGCGATAGCTGTGTTTGTCTCCAAGGTTATAGCGGGGATGCCAGCAGATCATCGTGCCCAGCGTCTCGCACTCGACACGCGGGTTCATCGGATCGGGATCGGGGATGATCCGGATTGTCTTGTCATTGAGGGTTTCGCGGTGCAGCTCAAACATGCCGTGCTCCTTGTTTAGATGCACGGCGAAAGCGCCGCCCTCGAACATCGAGGCGGCGCCTTTTGCAAGGGCAGCTGCTATGCTGCCGTATCGAGCGTCGGAATGCTGGACACATCGACGGAGCGTTCGGCGTGCCAGGTATCATAGGCACTCTGCATGCGCAGCCAGAGGCCGGCGCCATTACCAAACAGTTTGCCAAGCCGAACAGCGACTTCCGGGCTGACCGGCTTACGCTCTGCCAGAATGGCATGAAGCTGTTGGCGCGAGATACCGAGCATACGGGCGATCTCGCTGATGGACTTGCCCGTGGCCGGAATAACGGTTTCACGCAGCAATTCGCCCGGATGCGACGGGCAGCGGTCAGGATTGCGGGCCATAATCGTCACCTCTCAGTGATACTGTTCAAAATCGACCACATAGGCGTCACCATTCCCGAACTCGAATGTCACGCACCAGGGGCCATTGACATGCACCGTATAGCGGGTTGGGCTAAAACCGGTGAGGCTATGAAAATTGAAGCCGGGAATGTTTAAATCCTCCGGTTTTGAAGCCGCGTCCAAAGCATCGAGGCGCACCAGGATTCGCTTGTGAAGACGGGCGTCTATTTTCGACTTTCCCGTCTCCCACAGCGCCTTGAGTTGTTTGTTGGCGAAGCCTTTTATCATGACGGAACCGTAAACAATCTGATTACATATGTCAACCGATAGATTACACCTACGCATAGTGTGAAGCGTAGCACGGCTTTCCATCCCACAGACAGGCATGAATGAAGGATTCCGGGTTGAAGCCACTGTTGGAGATCCTGACGCGGCGGGCAGGACCGATGAAGTGGTCGGCATACGGCACGACATGCTCGGTCATCGGCGCCACATTCTCGCTCGATGCGTCAACCGATCCGATCGGCCGGACCTCGGCCATGGACTTGCCTACGAGCTTTGTGACCTGCCAGAAATCGACGTTGGTTTGGTCGTAGCCCCAGGATGCAACGAAGATATGGCCGACCTCGATGCCAGCATTAGACGGCCGATATCGCGTCTTGCTCGCAAGTGTCCTGCGGCGGTCCCGAAAGCCTTCTTCGATCCGCTTGTCTCGCGCTTCCGGAGTTTTGAACCAATAATGCCACTCGGGGCGCGCACGCTTGCCGACAAACAGCTTGGCGCACGGCCTACCACGATTTTCGAAAAGATAGGCGACGGCATCGGATTCCAGATCGGAACGCTCTTCCGCACCTTCGGGGATGAAGTCTTCTCGTTTCGGTTTGTACGTTTGCATGGGTTTTGTCTCCGTATCGAACGGCGGAGAAAACGACTTTCTCGGTTTTGTTTTCCGTTCACGGAAAAGACGGCCGCCCTCTACCTTTAGAGCGACCGCCGACCGGAGACCTGGTGGTGATGGAGCCTATTCAGCGGCTGTTTTCAGGAATGCCGGAAGCACGTCTGGTTCCGGATTTTCGGCAGGAGTTTGCTGCTGTTCATCAGATATCTCGAAGGCCATGCCCTCGGGCAGCCAGCGCGCGGTGCGCTTGGCCGTTTCCCGATCGATGCCGACCCGTTCGTCCGCGCCCTCCCGGAAAGCTGTCTCCATCGAGGCGGCCAGCGCATCCTTCTTGAAGTCGCGGCGCTCATCGGCCCACTTCTGACCGATAACCTCCGCGGCGACGGAAAGGGCATGCTTTTTCGGGACGCGCGACCAGTAGTTTTTCGCGTCCGGACGCCAGCAATATGCAACATCAGTGCTGCAACGGCGGCCGATCTCCTCAAGAACCGGCGAGCTATGGTCATCGTTGGCCAATTGCTGCTGAACAGCCTGCGCCGTCGCCCAGGCGAACAGCGCCTGCTTCTTTTCCACCGGCAACGCGGACATCGTGATGAAGTCCTGCGGACTTTCGAGCGATATCCACGACAGGTCGAGCGTGTTCTTGATTTCCTCTAGCATGGCAACCGCAACTGTATCCTCCAGATATTCACGGCTCTTGAAGACCTCCGCCTGACGCATCGAGATATCGATCGGCGCGGCGGCATAGGCGATGGGCAGGCGGACGATCATCGAATAGAGCATCGCGTCGAAGGCGGTTTGATAGTCGCTGGCAAGGTGGGCCTGCAGGTTCTGGTGCCTGATGGCGCGCAGATCTGCCGAAAGAGAATTCGACACGCCGGCCTCCTTGCGCTTTTCCTCGGCCGACATCGCTTCAGAACCGCCAGAGCGAACCTGCTGTCGCTTGTCGTCCGGATGCACCAGACCCGTCTCAACCCTCAACGCTCCGCGGTGATCGATGGACACAACACAGCCTGCCCGGGCGCGCTGTTCATCGGTGTATTCCGACCGGTTCACGTCTGCGGAAAGCGCCTCCAGATCGTTATGAAGTTGATCCCAGCGCGCCTGCACCTCGTCGGTCCAGGCCTCCTCTCCGATCTCCTCCATCTGCTCGATCTCGCCGTTCAAGACATCAAGCTTGGCCTGATCGTCGTGCGCCGGCTCGACGGGGAGGGGGTATTCGCGACCGTAGCGTATATACTGGTCATAGGTGACTGAGAGATGCACATCGACCCACTTCCACTGACCTTTCAGCTTCTCGGCCTCGGCGTTCAATGCCTCGGTCGCCAAACGATGTAACAAAGCAACATCTTCAAGAACAGCGTTGTCATCATCGGAAAACAGATCCTTGCGCAGTGCACCACCAGCCGCAGCATAGGCGTCGACGCCAACGAATTGTGCGACCGGATCAGTCGCCGCAACCTCGTTCTCTGTTGCTAGGTGGCGACCTGATAGGGGTTGATGCCATGATAGGTAGACTTGAGCTGTTCGAAAATCTCGACCTGCCGGCTCCTGTCCTTGCAAAGCGTGAACGCCGTCAGCGCGTCCAGGGAGAGCTCGTCGTCGCGGAAAGCACTGAGAAGGACCGGATCGACGTCGGCCAGTTTGAGGCGGCGCTGCACGAGGTTTTCGGTCACGCCGAACTGGTTGGCGATCTCGGTCGTCTTGAAGCCCTTTTCGACCATGGCCGCAAAGGCTTCGTACTGGTCGGCGGGATGCATATTGGCACGCACGACGTTTTCTGTCGTGGAGCTCATGATCGCCTGCTCTTCGGTTTCGACCTTGCAGGGTACGGTCGTATCGGCCGGCAGCGCGCCTTCTTCGATCAGCGCCTGCAGCTGCTTCAGCCGGCGACCACCGCCATGGACCAGGAACTTGTTCTTGCCTGCGGGATGGACGAGCAGGTTTTGCTTGATACCACCCTCGGCCTTGATCGAGGCTTTCAGCTCTGCATCGGCGGCCGGTCCAGCCTGCGTCTTACGGACATTCAGCGGGCTGAGAGCAAGCTGTTTGATCGGGATGAGCTTGATAGTCGTAGAGGTCATTCTTGTTCTCCGGTATCGGCCGGGAGGAAAGACTTTCTCTCCTTTTGGGAGCCCGGCAACCGGGCTTCGCTGAACTCTTTCTCTATCTATGAGTGGAACCGATACAGCTGGCAAAATCAACGTTTCCGTTGTGTTTTTGTTCTTCCACATGTTGTATGAAATGCGTTGCGGTCATTTCGCAGCCAAGTCCCCCACTTTGGCGAAACCCCTGTACGAGGCAGGTGCCGCAACAAAAAAACGGGCTTCGCCACTGCGCGAAGCCCGTTTGATTCACGGAAAACTCTGGACAGATCATGCAGCGCGCTGAACGTCTTGGTCAGACATTGCCTGCAACAGGAAATCAGTCGCCTTTTGCGCCTCGCTGGCGGCGCGAAAAATGAATTTCTTGTCGTCCTTCAGTGATCGCAGCCAGCTCTCGACATATGCCGCAGACTGTTCGAAGTCGGGAACCAACCCGAGTGAAACGCAAAGCATGGCGGAACCGATTTCGGCACAAAGCTCCTCAAAGGCCAGCTCTGATTTGCGGGTAAATCTCTGATCGCGATCAAGCCGGCGTTTATGGCTCGTCGCGTGAATCATCTCATGGGCGAGGCTGGCATAGTATCCGTTGGCGGAGTGAAACGTCGCGATTGGTGGCATGTGCACATAGTCATCGAGAAGATGATAGAACGCCTGAGGTTCATCAGTCGTTCGTATCTCGATGCCGGTCGCAGCGAAGAACCGATCCAGCTCCACATTGGGTTCCGTGCCAAGATCGCGCGGTTCATCCGGGTCAGCGCCGTAAAAGTAATCCGGCAGTCCGTCGATTTGATCCGCATTGAATACACGATAGCCACGCGCGTATGGCCGGACAACCGTTTCACTGCTATCGGGATCATCGACTTCGAACGTGCCGTATTTGACAACAGGAGCGGACTTCTCGCCTCGGCGAACCTGGGCGTCCATGGCCTTTGCCTGTTTGTAGGTCAGCCAATAGCTAGATCGGTATCCATTTTCTGCTGCGATGCACCACAGGATGACAACATTGATGCCCTTATAGAACTCCCCGTTTGAGCGGCGCGGGAAGCCGGCGAAGCCGGCACCACCCGTCCACGGCTTCTGCCAGGGCGGAGTACCTGCCTCGATTGCCTGGATAATCCTATCAGTAACGAGTTGATAGATATCGGGTCCGGTGTTTTCTCTGGTCACGGTCATGCTCCTTTTTTCGAGCAGGCCGGAACAGCTTTCTCTTCCTTTTGAGCCCGCTCACCGGGCTCACACATGCCTCTATCTTTTTTGGCATCAGGACAAAGGTTCCAGTTCGGATAGATCCGCCTTATATGGCAGGGCACAACCGAGATCTCGAAGAGCGTTACTGGCTAGAGTGCTCCCGCCCCCTGATTATTCAACCCGGCGGTCGCAAGCTTTTTAGAGGTTCCAGCTGGGAGGGCCTAAAAGGAAAAATGGAGAGTATCGGAGCAATCAGCGTAGCGCCGCCTTTAGGCGGGATTGCGGTAATTCTCGACAGGTCCGGACGGCGATCAAATGCAGCCGCAGGAGCCTTAGCATAGCGACGGCCGAAGGCCGGACCGACTTCATCGCCGGCCGGACCTTCATTGGCCGGAGCCGACGGCGACGGCTTGCCTTAGCGGTCGTCACCCGCATGGGCGAAGACAGCTTGGAGCTGGCTTCGTGCCGAAGGCATAGAGCGCGGTCGATCGTAAAAGCGGAAGGCTAAATTCCTGATGAGTAAGTCGCGTAGTCACTTGATATGAAGGGTGCTCAGGTCCAAACTGCATAGAAACATCTTCTTCTCGTCACCAATTCATACCTAGCCGCCGCCATGGCCTATTTTCCAGAATAGAAATGGGCAAGAATGCGCTATTGGATGATGTGGAAAGTGCAAAACATGGATGTTCTAAGCCCAGACGATTTTGAGAATTCTCCTCCTCCGCCTCGTTTCCTTTACAAGTACCTGACCGCTGAGCGGATCGGCAACGTTCTTGAAGATGGCACGGTGCGTTTCACCCCATTGCTGAATACAAACGATACTTTTGAAGTTCGTTCAACCTTCGACAAGTTGATTGGACCTAAGGCGCTGTCGACGCTTGCGGATTTTATGAAGCCTATGCTTTCCGAAGAAGCCGTGTTGCAACGATTGTCAGAAACGCTGAAAGAAAATAATTTAGCTTATATCTCTCCTGAACAAGCCAAGAAGTTAGTGGAGCAGCAGTACGGAGGCATTCCTTTAGAGAGAATATTGCCGGACTTCATAAATCTTACGGTTGATAACCTTCTTGTCCCGTATGCGAATAATCCCAAAACTATAAATAATTTGTTGGAACAAATGGGTCGAGATTTGCACTGCTTTTCTTTGTCTGAACGTATGGACAATGCGCTCATGTGGGCGCATTACGCCGACGATCACGCCGGTTTTGTGGTTGCATTCGACACAGAACACGCCTGGTTTCACCATCGCGTAGATCCTGAAAAGACCAGGTTGCAAAAGGTGGTTTATTTCGACGGCAAGCTCGATGAGGTATTTGACAACCCACAGGCAGCTTTCATATCAAAGATGTCAGATTGGGATGCTGTATCGCGGCAAGTCCAGTTCGTGCCAAAATTGATCAGTGCTGTGAGATTGGCCAAGTCTGCTATGCAAGGTAGAAAGGAATAACAGCTTTCCGGTGAGAACGGCAGCCGCCAGCCGTCATAGAAGAGAAGCGGTGGAACGATCATCAGGAAGAATAGATGCGGATCAAGTGTGATGTACCATGTCGACAGCGACCCGATGGCCGACCCGAGCGCAATTTGCACCAAAGGCCGTGGCAGACCGGGAACAACGCGCGACAATAGGCTGCTGATGACCGTGGCCAGCAGGAACAGGATCACGACGAGACCGACTTTCATACAGATCCTTTCGGTTTTTGTCCGCAAACGGTCATGATCTGCTTTTCCCTCAGACTGTGGCACCCGCGGTTGACATCACCTGCTGCCAGAGCGATGATTATCGCGTCGCGCAAACGCTTTGAAAATCCATTTTTTTCAAGCAGCGCGTGTTGGCTCAAGTGGTTTCATTGGCAGCCTGATCAATCTTTGGAAAAGTGGGCTTTCTTCCAATTTCCAGCCTTTGAATAAGACAGGGAACCAGTTCGGCGGTCGAGCGTTGCAGATCAACATATAGTCTTTCATCGATCTCTCCCGGAAAGTTTCCCAAATGCCACTGCTGCGAATTGACTTAATCGAAGGCCGCTCGGAAAAGCAGGTTCAAAGCCTTCTTGATACCATACAAGGCTGCGTCGTTGGCGCCTTCGGCGTCCCTGATACCGACCGCTATCAAATCGTCCATGAGCATAAGCCGGGACGCATGGTGTTCCTTGATACGGGGCTTGGTTTTGAGCGCACGAACCAAATGGTTTCAATCCAGTTTTTCACCAGTCCGCGAACGCATGTGGAGAAAATGGAGGTCTATCGGCTTCTCGCTGAGCGCCTCGAAAAGGAATGTGGTCTCAATCCCAACGACCTCCTGATTTCCGTATTTACCAATCGCGAGGAGGACTGGAGCTTTGCCCAGGGCGAGGCCCAATATGTGACTGGACGCCTCCCATGAGAACCATCTGCATTATCGGTCATTGTGAATAGCCGCGAGTTTGATAGACACCCTCGGTTTAGATTTTCTGCTGCTGACACCGGATAGCCTCGCTCCGTGATCTGACGAACGGCATCGCGTTTAAAATCGTCACTGAAATTCGATTTGCTCATAGTCGCCTTCTAACTCATCTTTAGGCACGAAGGTGTCTACAAATCTAGGGGCTATTCATAGCTTGAGATTCGCGACAGGCTCGGGCACATGATAGAAATACCCTTGGGCGAAATCGACGCCCATGGCGCGCAGACGATCGGCAATCTTTTTGTCCGAAACATACTCTGCGACCGTTTGAATCCCGAGTATCCTCGCCATATCAATGAAGCATCGGATCGACGCCTCATCAATTGGATGGTTCAGAAGCCCCTGAGAGAACTGGCCGTCGATCTTGAGGAAATCGACCGAGAAGTTCTTGAGATAATTGAAGGAAGCTGAGCCGGCGCCAAAATCGTCCAGTGCGATCATGACACCTAGTTCGCGAACGGCCTCTATGAACTCCACCGCTTCAGCCATGTTTGAGATTACCGTGGTTTCCGTGATTTCAAGACAAAGGCTGCGCCGAAGCTCGTCGCTCGTTGAGTGCAGCAGCTCAAGAGCGAAACGGTGAAACGAGCGATCGCCGACAGACTGTCCCGAGACATTTACCGACACGACACTGCTGCCGCCAACGCGCGCCGATGCCATGCATTGAAGTCCATGCTCGAGCACCCAGCGGTCGATACGGGTGGCGAGATTGAAGCGCTCAGAAGCGGGAAGGAAAGCGCTGGGAGGAATTATGCCGCCGTTTTCATCCAGCATCCTCAACAACAGCTCCACGTGCGTCTTGCCATCGTGCTGGCCATCAAAGGGCACGATTTTCTGCCCATAGAGAACGAAACCATCTTCCTCCAGCGCCTGCTCGATGCGTGCGACCCAACTTGTCTGGCCGAGTCTTGCCTCAATGGCCTTGTCATTCTGCTGCCAGACGTGGACGCGGTTCCGACCGCCTTCCTTGGCCGCATAGCAAGCGGCATCCGCCTCCTGAAGAATCGCGGCTGTGCTCGCAGAAGAATGTTCGATCATTGACACTCCGATGCTCGCGCCCACGCGGTAATGCTTTTCGTCATGAACAAGCAAATAGCCAGCCACTGCCTTGCAGATTTTCTCGGCGATGGTGATTGCCATCTCATCGGAGCAATTTTCGATAATGGCCGCAAACTCGTCGCCACCCAATCGAGCGAGCGAGTCACCAGCGCGAATGACACTTCGCATCAGCTCACTGATATCCACCAGCAATTGATCGCCGACCGCATGGCCGCAGCTGTCATTGATGATCTTGAAACGATCAAGGTCAATGAAAAGCAAGGCCGCTCCGGGATCGCCATTCTTGACATTTTCGTAAGCTGAATCCATGCGCCTATCGAACTCCGAACGGTTGATCAGGCCTGTGAGCTGATCATGGCTAGCCCGATAGGACATCTCCCGGGAAAGCCGCCTCTGTTCGCTCACATCGTGGAAAACAAGAACAGCTCCGAGAATCTCGCCATCTTGGTTGCGAATTGGGGCACATGAGTCCTCAATTCCATACTGATAGCCGTCTCTTGAGATAAGCAGCGTATCCTCTGGTAGACCTACGACCTCACCCAACTCAAGACAGGTTCGAAGTGGATCAAGTGCGGGCTTCCTCGTTTCCTCATGAACGATGTTGAAAACATTATGGGATGGCTGTCCGAGCGCCTGGCCGGCTGACCAGCCTGTCATTTTTTCAGCAATCGGATTCAACCAGCGGATATTCCCGTCAGCATCCGTCGTGATAACGGCGTCACCGATCGATTTAAGCGTGACGTGCATGAGCTCATGCTGCTCGGCCAGATCCAGAGCCAGTTGTCGTTCTTCAGTGACATCCCATGTCGCTCCGATAAACCTGTCGGGACCGCCGTCAACGCCCGCCACGCGGCGTGCTGAAGCATGCAAATGGTGAATTGAACCGTCCGGCCAGATAACACGGTATTCCTCATCCATAAGATCATCGTTTTCAATGGCTCTCCTGACAGCCTGTTGAACACGCTCGGCATCTTCCGGATATGTGTAGCGGTGCCACAGATCAACCAGTGAACCAGGAGTATCAACGGGAAGCCCGTAGAGCCTGTACATCCAATCGTCCCAACGCGCCGCCTGCGTATCAAGGTCCAGTTCCCATATGCCGATTCCGCCGTTATCAGTGGCGATCGCCATACGCTCTCCCAGAAGAAGCCTTTCCGCCTCCTGCTCCTTCTGCGTGGTGATGTCGATGTGGGTGCCAATCATCCGAACCGCGTTCCCATCGCTGTCTCGTTCGGTGATCAGACCGCGGTCGAGTATCCATATCCAGCGACCATCCTTGTGCCGGAAGCGAAATTCCTCCTCAAAATATGGCGCATCACCCCGCAGGTGCGCTTCATTCGCTTCTCGCACGCGCTCAATATCATCAGGATGAATGAAGCTCTTCCAGAGCATTCCGTCGTCCGACAATTCGTTGCGCTCATAACCAATTTGAGCAAGCCAGATATCGGAGTAGAGTGTCTTCCCGGTCAAAAGATCGGCGTCCCATATGCCAACGCGTCCATTCTCGGATGCCACGGCGAAGCGCTGGTTTATGTCCTCCACGTCCTTGCGGCGCTTGATCGCCTCGCTGATATCCTGAAAAGAGCCGATCAGCCGGACGGCTTTTCCATCTTCGAATTCGGCCGTACCGACAGCCCGTACCCAGATCAGCCGACCTTTGGCGGTGACAAGCTGCAGTTCCAGATCATAGCCCTCACCCGTCGAGATGGCGTGTTCAACTGCCGCCTGAATAACCGGTTGAGACTTAGGAGCAAAGAAGTCGATAGCAACGTCCAGATCGGGCTTAAAACCCGGTTCGACCTCGTGGATCTGACATGTCTTGTCGGACCAGTGAATTGCGCTGTTGACAAGGTCCACTTCCCACCCCCCGACACCGGCGACCTGTCCGATCCTGTCGAGGAACTCCTTGCTCAGACGTAAGTCCTCCTCTTTGTTTTTGCGTTCGGTGATGTCCTGATGGGTGCCAAACATCCATTCGGGTTGCCCCTGCTCGAGCGTTGTCAGCAACTGGCCACTCGAAGCGACCCAAAGCCAGTGTCCCGCCTTGTGGCGCATACGGATTTCAGCAGCAAAGCGCGACTCTGTTCCGCTGAGATGCGCCTCAATACAGCTATTCAGCACCCCCCGATCATCGGGATGAACGAGTTCCTTAAACGTCTCGATCGTCACTGGCTCCAGCTCTGCCGGTGTATAGCCGAGCATCGTAGCCCACATCGCATTCACACGGTTTTCACCGGTCGCAACATTCCATTCCCACGTCCCCGCATGCGTGGTTTGTATGATTTGGTTGAGTCTTGTTCTCTCCGAACGCAACACCCTCTCGATCTTACGGCGATCGCTAATATTCTCCATGATGCCGATAGACCGGACGGTTTCGCTTGAGCCTCTGCGCTCAAGTACGGCAGAGATCATCACGTCCAATACTACGCCATCACGGGTAATGATCTGCCCCTCCGCCTCCTCGAAATGCCCTTCGCTGTAGAGCAATGGAAGAAGTTCCGCCTGAAACAGGCGAGCGGAGCGCTCGGTCATAAAGTCGGCGAGCTTGCGACCGACGACATACTCTCGACGGTAGGCCATGATATCAAGCCATCGATCGCTGGCGCTCAGAAGGGTGCCCGCCAGGTCAACGGAGTACAGCATAGCCGGTGTGGCCTCATAAAGCCGCCGGACGCGCCCTTCCGCGCTGGCAAGTTCGCGTTCTCTGGAAACAATGTCCGAAATATCGCGAATAATCTCGGTAGCTCCGACGATCTCGCCTTCTTCGGAAACCACTGGTCCAATCGAGACCAAGACCGGAATTTTTGTCCCGTTTCTGTGGATGCGGGTGGCGCGAACCGGTGGGGCATTACCCGCTCGCTCCAGTTCCAAATAGCGGATATCCCGTTCAGATTCAGCTCCAATGATTATTCCAATCGAAGCGCCCGTTGCCTCCTCTGCGCTGTATCCAAACAATCGCTCCGCTGCCAGGTTCCACTGCGTTATCCGGTCTTCCAGATCAACGGTCAGAATTGCATCAGGGCTGTGCTTCAAAATAGACTGGGTCTGGGCAGCCAAAGCAACGAGCCGGTTCTCCTGCAACGTCGCCCGGCGCGCTTCGAGCGCCCTAGAGGCCGCCTCAGCCAGATCGTTTAGGGTTTCCTTCTGTGCTTCCGAAAGCCGACGGGGTGTTGTATCGAAAACGCAGAGCGAACCAACACTCTCGCCACCAGATAGCTTCAAAGGAGCGCCAGCGTAAAAACGAATGCCCGGCTCTCTTACGACGAAGGCATTGCGTGAAAAGCGGCTGTCAGATGTCGTGTCTTCGACTTCAAGCAGGGAGTCTCCCTCAATCGTATAAGTACAGAAAGAATTTCTACGTTCTGTCTCGTCAATGCCAGAGAGCCCAATCGATGCTTTCAGCCACTGCCGGTCCTGATCGATGAGCGTAATGGCTGACATCGGTGTTTCACACACGCGACTTGCTGCTCTCGCCAGCGCATCGAACTGCACCTCAGGCGGCGTGTCCATAACCTTGAGCCTTCGCAAGGCCGCAAGGCGAGCCTTTTCGGTTTCATCGCAAGACGCTGTTTCACCTGACATTTAGCTCCTCCTGCACAGGCCCCATACCCTGTATTCTTTCAATTTGAAGTTCCGTAATTGAGGAACGCTCCCTCCTACCACTTTGGGAAACAACGCCTGACGTATACAAAAAAGCCCGGGAAACGTAACAGCCGCCACTGCTAGCATCTCGACTCGAATTAGACACACGCTAACAATGCACTTGGCGTCTAGAGCCAATTCTTCAACCATTAAAAATGTAGGTTTCTTCGAAATCAGCTGCTCGCATTGGTCGACCGAACAGGTAGCCCTGGACTTCGGGGCAGTCGAACTTCCTTAGGCGTTCCATCTGAGCTTCGGTCTCAACACCTTCAGCAATAACCTTCATTCCGAATACCCTGCCCAGATGAAGAATGACGCGGACAATAGCTTCGTCTTCGGGATTTGTGTCGATATCGCGGATGAATGTACGGTCGATCTTCAACCGGCTCACAGGGAACTTTTTCAGGAGACTGAGGGATGCGAAGCCGGTGCCATAATCATCAAAGGCCAATCCTACGCCAAGGTTGCGCAGCTCCTTCAGCATCTCGAGTGTTGATGAGTCGTCGTGAAGAAGCGTATCTTCTACGATTTCAAGCTCGAGAGCATCCGCGCTTAACGAAAAATGCGCAAGGGCGTTCTCGACAACCTGAACAAGATCTCCGCGTCGAAACTGGCTTTCAAACAGATTGACGCCCACGCGGAAATGCGGCACCTGCTTTCGCCATGCCGCCGTCTGTCTCAGAGCACTACGCAATATCCACTCGCCAATTTCGGGCGATGACGCCTTTTTGCTAAGCACATCGATAAAGGAAGCAGGCGACAACAAGCCGCGCTCTGGGTGGTTCCATCGCAGCAGGGCCTCAGCCCCCATTAACCGCATCGTTTCGACTTCGAACTGAGGTTGAAAGAAAAGCTCGAACTCCCTTTCCGAAAAAGCGCGTTTCAGTTCATTTTCGAAGGCGCGCCGAGCGACCGCGACCTCGCGCAGCGCTGGCACAAACAGCTCCGAGCGACCCTTGCCGTCCTTTTTAGCGCGATAGAGTGCAAGATCGGCAGCACCAAGCAATTCTTCAGGCCGTGCGCTATGTTGAGGAGCAAGCGATATTCCTATGCTTATTCCAATATCGGCCCGCAATCCGGCAAACTCGTAAGGCTCCGATACAGTCCTGATGATTTCGCGAGCCTTCACGAGCGCTGCATGTTCGTCATTACCTCTTAGAAGCGCAACAAACTCATCGCCGCCCAATCGTGCAATCATCACGGCATCGGCACAAACGCGCTGGAGACGCTGGCCCACGTTTTTGAGCATGGCATCCCCGGCGGAATGCCCGTGCGTGTCGTTGACCTCCTTGAAGCCGTCGAGGTCCATCAATAAAACGGTCAGAGGGTTGTGGCCCCTAAGCTCTTTCTGGAGGCACGCCCTCCAGGCTCCGCGGTTTGGAAGATCCGTCAGCGGGTCAAGAGAGGCAAGGCGGAATAGACGTTCCTCATTGTACCGACGCTCGCTGATATCCCTTACAATCGCACCAGCACAAATCTGATCCCCTTCATACCATGTTGAAAGTGAGAACTCTGAGGGAAATTCGGTTCCATCTTTTCTCAGTCCCGACAATTCTACGATCCGGTCGGCCAACTCCAGCGGAGCACCAGATCTTAGTCTTTCCATTTCCGCATCAAAGATTGGATGCCAGCTTTCAGGCAGAAGCATCTCGGATGATTGATGCAGAATTTCCGCCTCCTTGTATCCGAATATTGTCTCGGCCGCCTTGTTCCAGAAGGTGACCTTACCTTCACTGTCAGTAAAGATGATGGCGTCGGGCGCGCTGCGGGCAATGCTCTCAAAGCGCTCATGACTGACTGATCGCATGAATTCCAATCGCCGTAACTCGAAGCGATCCATCACCAGCGCCGCAATATCTGACAGGATCTTGCGATCGTCTTCTGAAAAAGACTCCCTGGGTTTATTGTCGATCAGGCAGATAGTGCCGAGCCTATGCCCTGTCAGTGTAATCAGAGGCTTTCCGGCGTAGAAGCGGATGAAAGGATGCCCAAGGACCAGGGGATTTGTCGAAAAGCGTGGATCCTTCAGCGCATCGGGTATGAAAAGAACGTCGTCCTGAACAAGGGCGTGCGCACAGAACGAAACATCGCGGCTCGTCTCGCATACATCGAGCCCGACACGAGACTTGAAGAACTGCCGGTCCTTGCCCACAATCGAGATGAGAACAATCGGCACATCGAACAGCAGTTCCGCAAGGCGCGTCAAACGATCGAAGTTCTCTTCCTGAGGCGTATCCATGATCTGGAACTGACGCAGAACTTCGAGCCTTTCCCCCTCATCTTCCGGAATGGGATAAAGTCCAGCATCAGACAAAGAGCTACGGCACAATTCGGCCTCCTTTTTCAAAAAATAAGGCGCTTCAATACTTACGTCTTATTTGAGAATATTAAACAGTGCATTCGCAACATGCGAGCCGAATTCTGCATCAAGTCAGAAATCAACCTTGGTCTTGGAACTACGCATTTATCGGCCCGCTGTTTTTTTTAGAGCTTGCAGGCGCTTGCCTGTCAACGGCGGCGTAAAAACCGGCCACGGGGCGGAGCAAAAGTCGGCCACTTTGGACGCCGGTATGAGGCTCGCGGGAGGGCGTAGCCCGAGCGGGGGCCTCATACCGGCGTAGCGATTTTCTGAAGGGTTTCAGCCGGCCTTTCGGGCGCGGCTTTGGGCGAGATGATAGCTGTCGCCATTCATTTCGAGAATGTTGACGTGGTGGGTGACGCGGTCGAGCAGAGCGCCGGTCAGTCGCTCGGATCCCAGGATTTCGGTCCATTCGTCAAAGGGCAGATTGCTGGTGATCAGGGTGGCGCCCCGCTCATAGCGTTGCGAGATCAGCTCGAACAGCAATTCCGCGCCGGTCTTTGACAACGGCACGAAGCCGAGTTCGTCGATGATCAGCAGCTTGTATCCTGCCATCTGCTTCTGGAAACGCAAGAGGCGCCGCTCGTCACGAGCCTCCATCATCTCGCTGACCAGGGCAGCGGCCGTGGTGAAGCCGACGGACAGGCCCTTCTGGCAGGCGGCTAGGCCCAGGGCCAGCGCGATGTGGGTCTTGCCGGTTCCGCTGGGGCCGAGAGCGATGACGTTCTCGCGACGCTCGATCCATTCGCAGCGGGCCAGTTCCAGCACCTGCATCTTGTTGAGCTTCGGTATGGCGGCAAAATCGAAACTGTCGAGACTTTTGACGACCGGGAATTTGGCTGCCTTGATACGGCGCTCGACCTTGCGGCGATCCCGTTCGATCATTTCCCGCTCGGCAAGCCGGGTGAGGTATCCGATATGGTCGACGCCCTCGGTGGCGCAAAGCCGGGCCAGTTTCTGATACTCCCGCTGGAAGGTCGGCAGCTTCAGGCTCTTGAGGTCGTGGGCAAGTAGGATCTCTGGGGCTTCGGCGCTCATGCCGCTTCTCCCTTCACCGATGACAGGAGGCCCATATACGCCTTCGCCGATGTCGTCTCCACGGTTGCTCTCGGCAGGTAGGGATAGATCGACAGATCCAGTCGAGGCGGCCGGCGCTCCACCCGGCAAAGAATCAGATGTTTGACGGCGTCGAAGCCGATCGCACCGAGTTGCAGGGCTTGCTTGATCGCCGCATGCAGGTCAGCCATATCGAAGCTTTCCAGCAGTCGAAGAACCTGCACGTATTCTCGCCGGCCATGCTTTGCCATGCGGCCTTCCATCAGACGGCACAGTGTCGCGAATTCCTCCGGCAGATCCCAGCCCTGCAAAGGGGCTGCCTGATCAAGCGCATTGATCTTCCGCTCGATCAGCGGCAGGTAATGCACAGGATCGAAGATGATATCCTCCCGATCAAAGCTTCGGGGATGGCGAGCGATGACCTCGCCGCGGCAACCGATCACCACCTTGTCGACATAGCCTCGGACCCAAACGTCCTGATGGCCATAGGCGACGGGTACGGAATAATCGTTCGTCTTGTAGCGAACGAGAGACTGGGCCGTCACCCTGGCGCTGGCCTGATCGCAGGCGTCAAAGGGCGACGCTGGCAAGGGGCACATAGCCGCCAGATCGCGCTGCAGCCGTTCACCGATCGTCTCGCTCTCACCACGCAGCCTGTCGCGCTGGCGCTTGCGGCACTGTTCTTCCAGAAAGGCATTGAACGCATCCCACGTCGGAAACTGCGGGATGGGGACCATGAAGTTACGCCGGGCATAGCCCACGAGGCCCTCGACATTCCCCTTGTCATTGCCCTTTCCGGGTCGGCCATAGCGATCCCGGATCAGGTAGTGGGACAGGAACCCGCTGAACAGTGTTGCCCGCTTGCGCGTGCCGTCAGGCAGGATCTTCGCCACAAGGCAGCGGTCATTGTCATAAACGATCGATTGCGGCACGGCCCCGAAGAACGCAAATGCATGGACGTGGCCATCGACCCAGGCCTCGGCCACCGCCGCCGGATAAGCCCGCACATAGCAACCGTCGCTATGCGGAAGATCGAGTACGAAGAAACGGGCTTTCTGCTCAACACCGCCGATCACCACCATCGCCTCACCGAAATCAGCCTGCGCATGGCCGGGCGGATGAGAAAGCGGCACGAAGACTTCCTGACGGCGCTGTTCCCGTTCGCGGATATAGTCCTTGATGATCGTATAACCGCCGGTGAACCCGCACTCATCACGAAGCCGGTCAAATACACGCTTGGCCGTATGGCGCTGTTTGCGCGGTACGTGTCTGTCTTCATCCAACCAGTGGTCGATCGTCGAAACGAACGCATCCAGCTTCGGCCGCCGGACTGGTGATTGTCGCTGATAGCCAGGTGGCGTCGAATACGACAGCATCTTCGCTACGCTGTCGCGGGATATGTTGAAGTGTTTGGCTGCCTGACGTCGGCTCATCCCTTCCGAGACGGCCAGACGAACCTTCAGATAAAGTTCCACGGTGTAGATCCTCTGTCCCTCCTGCGATCATTGCAGAAGGAAAATAGGTGGCCGGTTTTTACGCCGCCCGCGACCGAATTATTCCGCCGCTTCCGTGGCCGACTTTTGCACCGCCGTTCTCACAATCGGGAGACGCACACTTACGACGAAGTTCCAGTTTAAAGCGAAGCGCAGCCGCGACCGACTGCATCGATGGCCGGTCCTTCATTGCCCGATGCCAATGGCGGCAGTCTGCCTTAGCGATCGTCACCCGAATGGGCGAAGACGACCAAAGGCTGGCTTCGTGCCGAAGACATAGAGCGCGGTCGGCCAACGGGCGAAAGGCCAATAGATTTAGACAGAGATCTAGTTCCCGTTTTTGCGAGGCATCTTCGAAATCTCACCCAAAAGCCTAAAGATGAAATCGGCCATGATGATCGTGTTCATGCTGTTCTGCATCGAACTATAATCGACCAAACCGTGGATTGCAGCATGACGGTTCGGGACCGGATCGGCTTGCGCAGCGGTTAATTCTAGAGATGATTTAACTTGGCGATACATATGTTCATTGAGCTTATCATATATTGAGAATGTTCCGGGGTGGTCAAATACCATTGGAAACGACAACTTCCCAATTATCTCGCGCACATCCGGTATGCTCGCAATGCCCTTTTGGATGGGGTACCTGAAAACCGTTCGCGCTGCACTCTCGATTTCCGGAAACAGCAGACGGACCACAGCGCGGTAGTTATTATGACAATGGCAATTCAACGCCTCGGTCATCACCATCGGCACTGTATCAGTAATGCCATATTTCGTGGCACTCTCTATAAAGAAGCATTCTATTGCTTCGAAATTTTCCTCGACATATCGGGCGAGAAGTGCGTCAAGTTCGGAGTCTTGTAGATGCAAGTCGAGCGTATCAAGCGGAAAAACCGGGTGAGGCATCCAGCCAATTTGCACTATTTTCTCGTTGAGCTGCATGGTTTGATCAAATTTGGCAGAGAAAACGGCCAAAGGGGTGATTGCGTTGACTACGCCCCGGATCTCATCCAACAGAGCGTCCAATGTCTTTCTAGTCTGAGGTGTATCCAACCGTTCGACGAGCACCCTCATAATATCGTTGTATTCAGCCAAAATTCTTGGAATATCGTCGTATTTTTGGTTCGCCATATTCTCTTTCACCCGCACCAATGCCGTTTTCTCGCGCTCCAGGCGGCGGACCCGCCCCGGTAGCGAAGCGCAAGACCTTCGTTTAAGAGGACCTTACCCGCGTCCCGACCGTCGATCTCGACATGGATCAGATTCCGACCGTACTTGTCGGTTGTTCCGCTGTCGATGATTTCGACGGTCCCGGCCTGACCGATCAGCTCTCGCAGCCTGTCCCGGGCCTCAGACCCCGCCTTTTCCTCATAGCTGCACCGCGGCTTGGAAATCTCGGGTGTGTCGATGTCGAGCAAGCGCATCCGTTGACCGCCGATTTTGATGGTGTCCCCGTCGTAAACGCTGATTTCCCCGGCACTGGTGACGATTGTCGTTTGCCGACTGTATTTCTCAGATTGCCGGCCGATTTCGCGAAGGATCGATTTCGGCACGCCAATCGATTGGACGAAGTTGCCGGCCTCCGGAATGGCGGCAATGATCGCGACGGCCCCGGCAATACCGAGCAAAAACTTGGATCGCATGCGTTTCATGGTGGAATTTCAGCCTCCTAACCCACTATTGGAACAGCTCTTGGCGGCCTTGATCCGGCCGCGCGGCCAATTTTCGAGCGAGTAGCCCGTGCAAAGACTTTTCGAGATGCAATTCGCCGTCGGCGGCTTTCCGGGCCATTCCCCGCAGATAGCCTCCCGGCGAACTGACCTCGCCGTCGGCCTGCTTTTGGGCGGTGATGGCGAGGGCGAGCGAAGCGAGCTCTTGCCCTGCGACCTGTCGCATTTCCGCCCAGGCGTGAGCCGACACGCCGAGCATGGGGCGAAGTTCAGCGGCGTATGCGTCCAATTCGCGCCAGCTTCGCGGTGGCACGGGGGAAAGTTCGGAAATGATCGGGCACGCTGTCAGCACGGTTCGAAGATCTATTCGCCGTCCGGACTTCACCGGATTTTCCGCTTGTTCGGGCTTCACAATCCGCTCAGGCTCATTTTCAAGAGCCATTCTTTCAGCGCCGCAGGCGCTGTCAGCTTGAAAGCCAGAGTGTTGCGCGTCAGCGCAACTCCGTTCGTCATTACAAGATACTATTTCAGGTTCGGTTGTAGGTTTTAATAGATGTCTGTTGACGGACTCCGTGGTGTCAGTTTCCTTGTCCTTATCACGCATGACCATCGCATTGAGCGTCTTCCAAAGGCGTTCGAAATCGCGGTGCATACGCTCAAGGTGATCGAGACTGGCGCGGCCAATCTTGCCCAGGAATGCCCTCAGATGATCGAGCCGCTTTGCGAAGCTATGCCAGCGGCGCGCTGGAAGCGTCTCTTTCGACATATCCAGGGCGGCCATGATGTTGCGCCTAAGCGACGTGATGTCGTTGCGCAGGACGCGCCGGCGATGGTTTTCGAGATCGAGCCTGTCGGCCTTGGCCGTCAGCTCGTCAAACCGCGCTTCCAGCAAGGCAAGGCTGATGCCGTGGGCATGAACAATCCGGCCGGATCGGTCGCGATGCCCGAAGCGGCGGCAATTGGCGCTGTCATGATGCGTAATGACGCCCATGTCAGTGAGCGCCCGCAGCGCGGCGCGCGTGGCGCTGACGCTGATATTGAGCTGGCGGGCAAGGGCGTCGTTGGACAGCCAGACGACCGGCTTCGATCCTTTCTGCCAGTCTTGCTCATAGGTGGCATCGAAAAGGATATTCAACAGGAGCATTTGCGTGGTGTTCGTCCGCAGGACGGGCCGAATGCGATTGAGAAGCTGTCTGATTTCGGCGCGGCTGTGATCGCCGATGAGAGCTTTGACCGCTAGGTCGGAAAAGTAAGCGCGGTCTGGCGTTTGTTTGCGCCAGCCTGACGGCTGTGCACTCGATGATTTTAACATTCCGTTTTCCTTGCTTATGAGCAGGAAGCAGGCAAAGCGGTATCGTGCGCATAAAATGCGTTTTTCCTCTTGCCTACGATGTCGGGTGAATGCTAAAAAGAGCCTATCAATGTCTTCGGCTATTTTAGCACTAAGCCCTCGCCGGTTGCCGCCGCGCGGGGCTTTGTCGTTTTAAGCCTACCTCAAATCATCTCTCCTTTTTGTCGCGCTGAGTTTGACTTCACAGAAGCCAAAATAGATTCAGAGGCATCCGCCAACTGGTTCTGGCTCGCGTTGATCAAGCTATAGTCGCCACCCACAGCGCAAATTGCGCTGCCGCCGGCAATGCCTTCCGAGAGCACACATGCGCAGACGGGAGCTTTGGCTGTGTTTGCTCGAGCTATGCTCATCCCGGAACCTCACGCGTCTCAAAGCCATAGTCGATCATTGAACGGTATCTGTAGCCGGGTAGGGCAGGGCGTTGGCGGCCAGCAATAAGACTGCGAATGGCCCTCAGTGCATTCGGGAAAGCGTACCCATAGCGCTCGATGAGCCAGAACCCGCAGCACGCGAGCACCAGAGCGATGAAGGTCCATAGCCGCAGGTGCAATATCAAAAGCAGGAAGAAGAATATCAGGCGGGCATCGAAGATAAGCAGGCGCGGCGTTCGCACTGTTTCCCGCCAGTAAACCGGCGTGCCGTAGATATTGAAGCTGCTTTCCGCCATCAGTTCGCCACCCCGACATTTTCGAGGAACAGGATACCGATCATCTGACCGGCACGAACCTTGACCAGAGGGCCGCTTGGCGCATTGTTGTTGAGGTCGCTGGAAATGGCGTCGCCAGCTGCGGCGAAGCCGGCATAGATGCTTTCGTTCACCGTCGGCTTGTTGGTGATGATGGAGCCAATATTGTCGGAAATGCCAACATATTGCTGTTGCGGTTGAGACAGAGAGCCGCTCAGACCGGATATGAATGCGGCCGCCAGTTTACCGCCGTAGCGCTGAAAATAACGGCGGTCGATGTCTGTCTTCACCGCGATGGTCGATTGCTGCGCATCGATCGCATAGGCGCTGGTGTCGTAGTTAGCGCCATCGGGCATCGCGATCCGATCGAACTGAATGACGAGCGCGCTCTGCGTCTTGTTTACCTCAAAGGCGCCAATGGCGCGTGCGCCATCTAGGGGGCCATTGATGATCTCGGCGATCACAGGTCCGGGCGTATCGGAATCGGAAGCGTTCTGGATACGCGCCATGACCGTATCGCCGGCGACTGCATAGGTTTGAACCGGCGAAGAACCGGACGCCTGCACAGAACCGTTGCCACCGTCCTGTCCTTTGCTGGCTGTGAGCTGTTCGGGCGGCGTATACAGATCCTGTTCAACGACAACTGTCGCCTGCGAGGCCACAGGCTGCCAGGACTGAAGCAATCCTTGCTGTTGCGCGCTCATGGCGCTCGCAAGCTGATCAATGCGTCGATAGTCAGTTTGCGGTTTGGGTGGCGGCCGACGATCGGCGGTTCGGTATTCAACAGGTTGGTCGCGATGCTCGATTACATTGGCGGGGGCGACTGGCCGTTTTACCGGCGGCGGCTCTTTCTTTTGCCCGATCGTATCAATCGACCGCATGGCTTCGTCAGGCGTCGCGATGAAGCTCTCGTCGTTTTCAAAAGCTGTCTTGGCACCGACCTCGTTCGACTGATCGAGCGTATTCTGGTAGCGCTCTGAACGTCCTTGCTGTTCGCCACCGGGCGTACTGTCGACATTCGGCGGGCGCGCAACGCTCGACGATGGAACGGGCGAAGACGAATAGCTCTGCCACAACACGAAACCAAGACCGACCGCGATCACCAGAATACCACCGTAGACAATACGATTGTTGCGCTGTGCGCTGCGATCGATCGTGGAACGCCGTTCATCGTTCATGGGCGATTCCGTCTCGACTTCCGGCGCGGCCTGGTACGTTTCGCTGGTATCGGGGTTGTTGTGGTTCTCGTCAGATCGGTTTTCTGCATCGGTCATTGGAAAATTCTCACTTTCTTGACAGAGCCATCGGACGAGATCAGTGCAACGGGCGTAGGTTTGAGCTTGTAGGCGTGCACCGAGCCAGGACCGGTCAGGCTTTCAGTCCAGGATGGTGAAAGCAGCGTGCTGGTCGTCCGGATGTAGAGATCCTTTCCGTATCGCCATGCCGATACGGACGGTTCGTCCGTGGAAAGCCTCGTGGCGTTTTGTGGAATGCCGGCGCCTTGGACGAACGCCATCATGACCTGGTTGGAGGCGCGGCTCGGCGGAGCGCTGACGGCCGTGGAAACATGCGCGTTCGGGCCAAGACCGTCGACCTGATAGTCGCGCCGATATTGAGTGACCTTTTCGTTTGTTTCGACGTCGATGATTAATGGCCGGTCCTCACCGACCAGAGAAACGGTCAGGTTTGTAAAGGCATGCGGAAGAAGAGGCGTGATCATGAGCTGATTGCTCCCCTCCTGCATCGCATAGACCTGAAACGCATTGGGGCGACCGACGCCATAGCTGGCAATGGGCCAAGCCTTTCCGGTGCGGTCAAAGAAGGCGAGGTTGGAGATCGTTCCGGGTGAGGTTTTGATCGCGGTGGTTTGGGCGGCTGCCTCGAGCGAAACCTGAACCTGATCAGAGATCGCCTTCGGCCGAAAGCCGGTCGCCGGTTGAGCTGCGGCTTTCTGGCTTTCATTCACCCGACGCTTGTAGTCGCGGATCAACTCGGGGGTCATCGGCATTTGAGATTGAACCGCCGCGCCGTAAGCCGTGATTTCTTCTGGCGAAAGTGGGCGGTCCAACTCATCCAGCGACTTGAGTAGATGGTCAGACCCAATGACAGGAAACTCGCTGTCGGGCTGCTCGTATTGTTGCTGGTCGGCTTGCTGCTGATTGATCTGTTCGGCGCGCTGCGTGCCTTGGGCAGCCGCTTGGGCAAGCCCGCTCGGCGCATCCTGCGCGAATGCAGGGGCAGTGGTCGCTAGGAGAACGCATAGCAGGGCGCCTGAAGTACGCATTTTCATTAGGCGCCTCCACGCGCTGCGATAAAGCGGTTGATCGCGACGGCTTCAGGGGTCTGATAGGTTTCCATCCGATTGATGGTAACTGTCACAAGAAGATCCTGCCCGGACACTTCGCTCGCGGATTCATAGGTGATGCGGAGCGGGATCTGCACGATCCACTGATAGACCCCGCGGGCGTTTGGCCCCTGCGACAGGATCACCGCGTCTTGTGCGACCGCCGTGGTATTCAGCCTGCGCTCCTTCACCATTTCGAGCTGACCGCTCTTGTCGAGAGCGTCGATGAACGAATTCCATCCAGCGGGCTGGGTGAAATACTTCTGCACAGCGGTGAGGTCGGCACGATAGTTGGTAAACGAATAGGTTAACGCGGCGGTCACGGCCTGGGTGGCGAAGTTGGCGACTTCGTTTGCATTGAGGTGCGGTTTATCCAAGGCCACCAATGGCAAGATTTGGCCGTTGGTCGTTGTCGCAAAATAGCGCGGCTCGGGCTTATGAGTGGAAAGATAGGCCGCCGCGCCCACCGAAACGACGGTTGTGACCAGAAGCGCACCGCTAATCACCGACATCACTCGGAACGCTGTCCGATATGTCTGTGTGCGCTTCATGACGGTTTCAAGTGCACCGTAGGATTGCTCGCTCATGACTACTCCATCGTGAGCGCCGTATCGAGCGCCTGCTGGGTGAGATTGCCAAATGCGAACTGTCCGCCCTCAGGAGTCTTGTAGATGAAGAAGGGCACGCCCTTGATCCCGTTCTGGCGCATCCACAACACGTTTCGGCGAAGGATATCTGCTGTCTGATCGTCGATCTTGTCGGAAGCGATTGCCGCAACCTTTTGACCACCAACGCTTGAAGTCGCGGCATACTCATTTTTCAGGAAGACCGTGCCGACATCATCCGACTGAAGTATGGCGGCTGAAATATTGAAAGCCGCCTCGCTGAGTATCGGGGCGAGAATGATGCGCAGGTCGATATCGCCGTTTTGGATGAGCGGCTTCATTGAATCTATTGACCATGCACAATGCGGGCACGTGGGATCGGCAAGCAGGAAAAAGGTCGGTGCGTCGGGCTTTGGATTGCCGACAGGGAACCAGGCGCTGAAATCATGGGCCTGCTGCACCAGCTCATCCAAAGATTGGGCGGTCGGAATGTCTGGTGTATTTTGAGAGCCCACCGACGCCAGTTTGGGCGGTTTGCCAGCGTCCGCCTGATCGGCCGATGCGGCCCGTGCGGCATCGTCGCCCGGTTCAACTACATCCGAAGACGGTGCTTTGACAGGTTCCGCTTCCGCAGGAACTGCCTCGGTCAACCGACCGGGGGGTCCGAGAGCGCTGGGGTTCGATGCAGCGGGCTCCTCGTGGGCGACCTTCGGTGAAGGGGGCCGTGAAAGAGGGGGGGCGATGGCGGTTTTGAGTGAGACGGCATTCGGCTTGGTCGATAGCAACGCGCCGGAAATGTCCTCGCCCTGTGGTCCGACAACCGAGCCGAAAATCGTCAGTCCGTCTTCCGTTGTCAGCGCGAATTTCTCTGTGCCGTCACCCTGCGGCACAGCCCATGCCTGCATGCCGCCAACTTTCATCAGCAGGCGCGCGCCGTAGAGGTTGAGCTGGTTCTCGATAAAAGGTGCTGCTGATGTGCTGCAACCGACAAAAGTGGTCTGCCAGGGCAGATCGATGTCGGCCTGAGTCCCGTTTTCGGCGATCGCCCCGAGTGGCCACAGGCCGAGTAAGGCGGCGGGGAAAAGGACGGACGTAGAAACCGCCGACTTGCGTTTGAACATTAAGGAGGCCCCCGGGTGCTATTTTGTTCCTGTCAATGTTGCATATAATGGCGTGAGCCTGTAATACATCAAGACATTGGAGCTGTGAAGTCCCCTTGGAAGACGGGTGATTTCGGGGAAAAATCAGACCTCATCGGGGGCTCTCGTGACAAATCAAATTGAGTTATACGAACACGAATCGTATCGACGCAACTCTAATTTGCTGAAAAGTGGCCCGAAATCACTTGTTTTCATGGCGATCTTGGTCGCTGTGGCCGTGTCGGCGGTCAACCTCTACCTGTTTATGCGGCAACCAGAGGCGGTCAAATCAGGTCGGGTCTCCGATGCAACATCGGCGCAGGTCTCAGAGCTACATTCAGAGGTACAACGGCTTAAAACTTCGCAGGCTGATCTGGTACAGCAACTGAACACGCTGACCGCCAGGAACGGCGTCCTTGAGCGCATTATCGGTCATGTGAATGAGCTGAAGAAGCAGGACGAGTTTATCCTGAACGAACTGGTCACGCTCCAGGGCACCGGCGGGCCTCTTGGCTTCGAGGCCGCCAATGGCGGCGTTGGCGTGCAGCACGAGATTGTAACCCATCCGGTCGTCGCCATGCCGGCCCCGGACGGGGATAGTGCGGAATAGGGCGGGCTATGGATAGTTTTGTCCAGCTTCTGGAGCGCGGTGTCGCGATCATTGCCCCCCTGCAGGCGTTGGTCGCAGGCACTTGCTTTTTGGTGGGTCTCATATTCGTGGCGCGCTCGATCGTCGGCATGGCTTCAGCCCACGAGCTCCGTAGTATTGGGGGCGCGGCGTCTGGCTCATACACCGGTCCGCTGGTCCTGTTCTTCGTCGGCTCACTTCTAATTTCGCTGTCGACGGTCATCGGGGCATTCCTGATGAGCTTCTTCCTGCAATCCGAGAGCGTGTCGGCGGAACAGGTATTCACCTACGCGCCCGAAATCACCAAGCCGCTTTCCGCCGAAATGAGCCAGCGAGCCGTTATTGCTCTCGTTCGGTTCGCGCAATTCATCGGCCTTCTCGGATTTGTAAGGGGTCTGTTCCTGCTCGCCCGCGCCGGCAACGGCGGACAAGTCGGCGACACGGGACGCGGGATTGTCCATCTCGTCGCAGGGACGTTGGCGATCAACATCGTCGTTGTCCTGCAGATGCTTGAGAAACTTCTAGTCAAATAAAAAGGAGAGACCAAATGCAGAGAAAGTGCACCGGCCTGCTGACATTTTCCGGCTTTTATCTGGCCATGCTTGGGCCAGTGATGGCCCAACAATCGCTGGGCGATCTAGCCAGCAATTTTTCGACGACCACGCTTGGCCCATGGGCCGACCTTCTCGGCTCCATCGCCTTCTTCGGCGGCCTTTTGTGCATCATCATCGGCATTGTGAAACTCGTCTCGAACTCGAGGAATCCGCATCAACAGCATTCCCCGATGTCGATGCTCATCTGGTTTCTCGCCGGCGCACTGTTGATCGGCTTGCCGGCCTGGGCTGGCGTTGGTGTCACGAGCTTCCTCGGCTCGGGTGCGGATACCTCGACCATTGATGGAACGCTGAGAAGCATTAACTGATATGGCACGTTTCGGCGAAACCCTCGACTACATCGCAGCAGCCTTGAGCCGCTCGGTCTTCCGCAAGTCGCTGGATGGCTATTGCCGTCTGGTGACCGCGGAGGACAATGATACTCTTGTCGCCGATGACGGGTCGCTGGTGAGTGTCTTTGCGCTCGAAGGGTTCCGCTCGCTGGCTGGTGAAACGGAAGTGTCGCAGACTGTGGAACAGCTGCGACGCACGATCACACCCTATTTTGCCTCTCCCGGATGCGCCCTGCAATTCTGGTTCGGCCATTCGCCGGATCTCGGCGCATCTGAAATCGACATGGCATTAAGCTCGATAGGGCGCGTCGCCCATGACAGCGGGCTTGACGTTGGCGACTTGATTGACGAGCGCCGTAGGATTTTGCCGCGAAAGCTGACCGGAGAACGTTCTTATCTGGCGGTGTGGTCACGCCCCTCCAACCTGAAAAAGAACGAGATCAAGGCGGGGCAGGCGGCGAGGAGGAAAAACCTCTCAGGCGCGCCCTCGATGCGACAATCGCAATGGCCCGATGCTGCTCTGGAAGCACTCAGAACACGTCACAGGTCGGTCTCGGATGCGCTTTTGCGCGAATTTGCGCTGGTCGGCATCGAAATGGAGCGATTGGATGCCCGCAACGCCATCACAGCCGCCAGAGGCGTTCTCTATCCCGAGTTTCTGCATGCATCACCAAGCTGGAAGCCTGTTCTTCCAGGAGACACGATGCGGAAGAAAATGCCGTCCACCGAGGCGGAGCTGAAGAAGGGCGACATATCCAATCTTACATGGCCGGCGCTTTCTCGCCAGTTGCTGACCGAAAGCGCGACGATCATCGATCAGTCAACAGTTGAAATCGGCAACAGCGTCTTCTCAGGATTTGATTTGTCCCTGCCGCCTGAAATCGTTGTTTCGTTCAACGAACTTGTGCGGCGGGTTCTCGACAGCAAAGACAGGATTTCCTGGCGCACCTCAATGCTGACTGAAGCAGGCGGCTATCAAGGACAGATCTTTAAAGAACAATATGCGCGGCTGTTCACCTGGACCGCGCCGTCGCGCAACCGGCGTATCGTACAGGCGTTCGATGCCTTGCGGGAAGCCGACGGCATCGACGATACGGCAGTTCGCTTTCGCGTCTCCTTTGCGGCCTGGGCACCAAAAACGGACAAGGACGTGCTCATGAGACAGGTTGCCAATCTACGGCGAGCTGTCGAGCGCTGGGGATCGGCGCAAACCGACGCGCTGATCGGAGATCCCGTTGAAAACGTCATGTCGTCAGCGCTTGCGATGAACTGCGCATCGACGGCGCCGCCCATGGCAGCGAGCCTGTCGCATGCACTGGCGATGAGCCCGATTTCGCGTCCGGCGAAATGCTGGGATCATGGCGCTGTGCTGTTCAGAACTTCGGACGGAAAGCTATGGCCCTATCAGCCGGGATCATCCAAGCAGACGTCATGGGTCGACGTTATCGTCGGAACGCCGGGCTCCGGCAAGTCTGTCCTGCTGAACTCGATGAACCTTGGCGTGGCGTTGTCCCCGCAAAGTGGCCAGTCAGATGATGGTAGCGGATTGTTGCCGCGCATTTCGATCATCGATGTCGGCCCGTCGTCGGCCGGATTGATTTCGCTGCTGCGTGACAGCCTGCCGGCGAACCGGCGTCACGAAATTGTTTATCACCGGCTCCGGATGGAAGAACAGTATTCGGTCAATCCGTTCGACACACAACTCGCATTGCGCTTTCCTCTGGCTCACGAGCGCGGATACCTCGTCAATCTTGTGACCTTGTTATGCACGCCGGACGGGGCTGAATCGGCCTATGACGGCATTTCCGCGCTGGCGGCAAGCTGCATCAACGAAGCTTATGAGCGGTTTTCGGATGACCGGGAGCCGAAGAAATACGTCCCATCGGAAAGCTATGAGGTCGACGCCGCTCTCGGCGAGATCGGCTATGTCGCAGACCAGTCCTCGACCTGGTGGGAGGTGACCGATGTTCTGATGGAAAAGGGTCGACGACATGAAGCGGCGCTGGCGCAGCGTTTTGCCGTTCCGACGCTGTCAGATCTCATCCTGGTGTCGAATTCTGAGACAGTGCGAGAACCGTTCAGAGAAATGGTGACGCGCACTCAGGAGCCCGTGCTTAAAGCATTTCAGCGCATGGTCAGCTCCGCGACCAAGGATTTCCCCATTCTCGCTCGCCCGACGCGCTTCGATGTCTCCGGCGCGCGCATCATAGCCTTTGATCTGTCGGACGTGACCGCAACGGTCGGGCCGCAAGCGAAACGACATACGGCTATCATGTATATGCTGGCCCACCATGCCGTAACCTCTGACTTCTGGTTGGATGAAGACGAATTGCGAGGCCTCAAGGCGCCACAAGTTTACATCGACTATCATCTGCGCCGTTGGAAAAATAACCGTCAGATGCACAAACGACTGTGCTTTGACGAGTACCACATGACTGGTGGGCTCGGTATTCGCCAGCAGGTTATCAATGACGTTCGGGTATGCCGTAAGGCGGGTGTCCAGATTGCCTTGGCATCGCAGCTGATGGATGACTTCGATGAGGCCATTCAGAAGCTTGTCACCAATATCTGGTTCTGCAATGTACCGACAGAAAGCGCGATCTCAGAGGTCTCCGAAACCTACAATCTTTCGGCCTCTGCTCGATCAATCCTGCGTACACTGCATGGCCCCGTCCCAGGCGAGGGCGCTCCGGTCATGGCTTATCTGACACTTAAGAGCGGTGTTTACACCCAATATCTGATCAATGAGCTCGGTCCGATCGAGCTATGGGCGCTGTCAACGACATCCGAGGACACGGCCTTGCGGTCCATGCTCTATGACCGCCTCGGTTCGAAGCGCGCGCGCGCCATTCTGGCCGCCCGGTTTCCCGACGGATCTGCAAAGGCAACGATCGAACGCCGGCTCGGTGAGCTGGAAGATCGGGGCGTTGCCGTTGACGAGGGCAAGAGAGGCGATGTCATCCGCGACCTTGCAGATCAAATTGTGAAGGAGGCAGTAGCATGAGTTTTCGAAACGTGGCGCTGGCGCTTCTGTTGTCGTCATCGGCAGCTGTCGCGCAAGATACGGATGTAGCGACCAAATACATCACCTTTAATGACGTGGATTCGGATGCGACACAGGTTGCTCGCAAAATGTATGGGCGCTTTTATCGTATGGTTGAGGCCGAGCGCGTCTGGCTCGAAGAGCCAACCGATAGCTACGACCAGATGGTCGTGCGTCTCGGCGACAACCGCAAATGCGATCCCAATTGCGGTGTTGTCGCTCTTTATTACAGCGAGCCGGACGCGATGTGGCTTGAAGTCTGGCGTGGTCTCGGTGATGCGGTTGGCATTGGCGAAGTGGGATTGGATGGCATTCGTTCCATCCATGCTGAAGACGGCCGGGTCTGGAAGTGGTTCAGCACATCATACTCACCCCAGGTGCTTGGCGACGTTTTCGAATCCCGTGTTGCCACGGAAGATGAGAAGCGTGCTGCCTATGGCGTCCTGAATGCTCGGTCGGCCCCTCCGGAGGGCATCGAACCGCCCGAGTTTCTCGCATTTGACGTGAACCTGAAGAGCGGCGACGAGACCGTCATTACAGCACGTTCCCTTTACTATTGCGGCAATGGTCCTTGCCCACTGATTGTCCTCAACGGCGATAATAAGGCGATCGCCAACTTCCGGACCTATGCCGAAGATTTCGCTCTCGAGCCAGAGCGCGACGAGGAAGGTTACCGCCTGATCGAATTGTCGATCGACGACGGCATCGGCGTTTACAGCGTCGGCAGTGGTGAACGGGTCAAGACAATCGGTCTTATGCCTGTCCTGGAGGCTGGTCGGGAGAAGCCGTTATGAAACAGGTTATCTTGTGCTTATCCGCTTTTTCGCTCGGACTGGCATCGGTAGCGGCACATGCGGGATATCTGGATGCTCTCAAGGGACATGAGGGAGGCGACAGCTACTCGGTCATCAACAAAAAGGGCACCGCGCTCGGCAAGTACCAGATCACGGCCGGTACGTGGGCCACGCTCGGATACACCCAGGGATCTGGTGGCAACTGGTCGAACTACACCTTCACAGACAAGGCCCGCGCCGCCGGCGTCTCATCGCTCGACGATCTCCGTTATTCCGAAGCTGGTCAGGCGCTGCAAGAACGCGCCGTAAACGAGCTGACCATCAGCAACTGGAATTCAATGAGTTCCCAAACACGCGGGCTGGTTGGTCAGACAGTCAATGGCGTGCAGATCACACAGGAAAGCCTTCTGGATGCGGCGCATTTTCTTGGCGCCGGCGCCCTGAACGATTGGGTCGCAAGCGGTTTTGATCCCAACGCGCTACCCGAGAGCTATCTCGCGGCCAATGGCCTGTCATCCTACGCGGAGCTGCAGGATCTCATCCTGAAGCGCATGGCATCCATCAACGGCAATTCATACGACGGCTTCGGATACACGAACACCTATTCCGTCGGGGGAATGTATGGCGCGACCAGCGACTTTCCCGGCTTTGGATCAAAGCGGCCCGTTCTCATTCAGGAAGTGCCGCCATATCAGGGAGAAAAGAAAACGCTATGAAGAAGCTTGTATTGTTTTTTGCACCTGCCCTGATGCTGCACGCGGGATTGACCCATGCCGCAGAGGGAACCGACCAGATCGAACAGCTATTCGATTCCATGCTCGGCGGCCAAAGCGGCGCATGTACTGACACAGTCAAAGTCAGTTTGACCGACGCAATCCGCGCAGGAATCGACACTGAGGTGGCGCGAAAAGAAGCGGCGCTTCAACAACCAAAGCCCGTTGATGGCCTTGGTTGCCTGGACAATCTCATGAATCTGGATCTGGATATCGCCATTCAGGTTCCTGACGTGCAGGGCCTGTTCGATTCTGCATTGTCCAACGCGGAACAACAGATCTGCTCCTTTGCACAAGAAGCCTGGGACAAGGCCACGGAGCCCCTGACGTCGGCGCTTCAGCTGCCGTCCTTCGACGGCATCTCGGTAGACAGCTTTACCGGCGGTTCCAGTGACGTACTCGACTTCGGGTCCGTCAAAATGGGTTTGTCACAGGGCGGCGACTATGGCGGCGACGCGGGCGTTAGAGACGCTGGCGAGAATTCGCTGCTGCGCGACACCTATCAGAAGCTCTATGGCACCGGAGGACAGTGATGAAACATCTGATTTACGGCCTGTTGGTTTCGGTTGCGAGTGTCGGTCTGGCGCAGTCGGCTGAGGCGGCATGCTCTTGCGGTGGCGTGCGCAACATTGTTGCTCAATACAGCAACAAGACCATCCAGGACGTGAACGACCACACGACAGATGTCGGGCAGCAGATTGCGGACACGATCCTGAAAGGGGTCGCACAGCTGAGTGCCTATTCCGATCGCTCCGTAGAGGCGCAAAAGCGCATCGAGGACGCAGCACAGTTGAATGACACGCTGCGGGCGCGTCAGGAGGCCCGCGGCAAGGCGGAAGGCGGCCGCTACGATCCGGCCGCATCAGCGTGCTTCGACCTTTCCGGTCTGATGCAATTCGGCGGCGGAACCGCTTCCTATGGCGTCGGCGGGACTGACGTCTCGAACCTGTCCCGCAATCGCTCGCGTGGAAACGGTGCTGAGGGACAGGCAGTGTCCCAGGGTGGGCTTGCGATCGCCAATGCCATTATCAAGGACCGAGACGAGCTGGAAGATGTTGGCGGTTTCAAAGATCCCACATCTGACATTCGCTTCCTCACCGACGCGCAGACGTTGGATACATCCGAAGGCAAGGTCGCCCAGGCATATGCGCGCATGGTCAACAATATGGTCGACCCGATCCCGGCAAAGCCAATCACGGAAGGTGAAGCGAAAACGCCGGCAGGAAAGGCACAGATGGCGGCGCGCCAGGTCGACGCGACACGCCGGTCGGCCTCCCACGCCATTCTCTCCTACCTTGGCGACCTGAGCGCGCCGACCGGCAGCAGTGAGCTCGCCGATTGGGCCAAAAAGGCTGCACCGACCAATTACCCCTATGAAATCGGAGACAAGGTTTCGAAGCTTCAGGCTTTGGATATTTTCGTTGAAAGTCGCTTCCCGAATCCGGAATGGCATCAGGCGGTTGCCAAGATGTCGCCAGAGGCCGTTGAGCGCGAAAACCTTCTGACCAATGCGCTGCAGCTCTACGTCTCCTGGGAGCGTTTCGGACTCGAACGGCGACAGGCGGCCGCCCTGTCTGCACTGCTCGCTCTTCAGCTTGACGATCGCGACAGCAGGACAACCGTAATCCCGGTGAACGACTGATGAAAAGGCGGCGGAACCGGCAGGCTGATCCGCATAAGACTGGCTGGCTTGCCCGACGCGGCGGCATTCATCAGCTTGCCTTCATCGTCACGTCCGGGTTTTCGGTCGGCGTGGCTGCCTGGGATGTCATCGCCCGTACAATGCGGCCGAAACGCTATTCTCGCGACAAGTTTTATAAGACGGACGAAGACGGCGGCATCGCCCGTTTCAAGGCTCAGACCTCCGGCATGAGCCAAGATGAAATCGACGACGACGCCCGCGCCTGGCTAAGGGAGCGAACGGTTTATACGATCATCGCGTTTCTTAGTCTCGCAGCGATTCCGGCCCTGATTGCCTTCGGCATTTTCAGCATCTTCACGTTCATAGCGCTCATCGTTTTGGCATTTTTGTTGGCGGTCAAAGCGATGAAAGCCGATTTTGCCTACTGGCAAATCCGACAGGGCCGTTTCGGCCCCTTTGCGGACTACCTCCAGCACCGTCTTCCTTACGACATGCAGATAATCAGGAAGGATTGAACCTTGCGGCGATTTCTAAAAGGTCTGCCCCTGGCCTTCATCTTTACCAGCTCCGGCGCGTTCGCACAGGAAATCGATGTCGTGGACATTCTCTCCGGCGGCGGCGACGAGCGGACGAATACCTATCTGAACATGATTTTTGGTCCGCTTTTTCCCGGCCCGAACGACAAAACCCTGATCTCGGTGCTGATCTCGGACTTCAATATCCTGTTCTTCGCCCTCGGTGCGATCCTGTTGGCCTACAACATTATTATCGGGACGATGGAATCCGCGCACCACGGCGAAGTCCTCGGCCGACGTCATTCATCCCTGTGGGCGCCGATCCGCACACTGGTCGCAGCAGCGCTGCTCATTCCCATCCCTGCAACGGGGTATAATGGCGTTCAGCATGCAGCCGCCTATCTGGTGCAATTTGGTACGGGCACGGCATCGTACTTCTGGCAGAAAAGCGTGGATCTCGTCTTCAACGACCATATGCCGATCGTTGGCACGGACATGTCCCAAAAGGACGGTCAGTTCATTCAGGCTGTTTGGCGCATGGAGATGTGCCGGGCTGTCTACAACGCTGAAGCTGCAAAGGGCGGCGGCGACATTGCAGGCATTACCAAAAACTGGCGGACAACCGCCAGCGGCAGCCTGGCGCTCTCTTATGACATGCCCAATTATCGGGGTGCGTGCGGCACAATCACGCTTCCTTCCGAAACCAAAGGTTTCCAAAGGATCGCTGCGTCATCGGACAAAACATACGCCGATTATGCAAAAGCCATGCGCGACGCAGTTACTCAGATAACCAACAACTATGCGCCGACGGCGAATTCAGTCGCCCTGGCCGTTTCTCAACGGCAACCGTTGCCCGAATATAGGGGCCTTGCAGATGATCTTGCAGAATGGCGCGAACTTCATGCCAACATCCTCAAGGACTATATCGCAACAGACAAGCTGCAAAACGACGTGCAATCCGCGGCATCCGAAACAGAAACGATCAACATCAACGGCATCGGCGACAAGGAGCAGAACATCGACCTGTCTGCCAGTCTGAAGGATGGCGGTTGGCTGCAAGCGGGTTACTACTATCAGCTGATCAGCCGCTTTACCGCCGACGCTTCCGCCGTCGCGGGAGGAATTCCGCAGACGGCCCCCGGTGGCGCGATCGGGGCAACGGCCAATCCGAAAGGACGTGTCGGAGAGTCTATTGCCTCGCAGTATGACGACGCCAACTGGTATCTGTTCGGTTCAGCCCAGGGCGACGCCACGAAATTCCTTGAGAGTTTCGCCGGCACCTATAATGGTGTGGTCGAATGGTGGAACGAGAGCGTCGCCAGAAGCAATGTTCGCGCCTTTACCAACGAGCGCGCAGCCTTTGCGGATTCAACGGCCGACATGACATCCTATATGGTGTCTGCTGGCAATCTGTACGAAGCCTTCGACTTTCTGAACCCGGCTGCCAATGACGGCGACCCTATGGTGGGCCTGATCGCCGTCGGCAATCAGCTGGCGTTCTATAGCGGCGTCATCATGATTTCGCTCGCGGTGCTGGCAGCGGTGCCTTTTCTTGGACAATCCGTGATCGCGTTCGCCGGCTTCCTCGGCTGGGTATTGAGCGGGATATCCGTCGCGGGCTACTTCATGGCATTTGTGCTGCCGATGATCCCGACCGTGATATGGGTCATCGGCGTGACGGCTTTCTTCCTGTTGGTTGTCGAGATGATCTTCGCCGCACCGCTGTGGGCGATCGCTCACTTGTCCATGGAAGGCGAAGGTCTGGGCGGGCGGCAGGCCAGACGCGGGTACGTCATGTTGCTGGCGCTGACGGCAACACCGGTGCTCATGCTCTTCGGGCTTCTCGTGGGCATGATCATCTTCCGGATTGGCGGAACGCTTCTCAACGGGGGCTTCTACTACGCCATCACCGCAGCTCAGGCTCTGTCTGGTGACAGCTACACCCAAATCACCTGGTTCATCGGCATTTTGGCCATCATGGTGTTTATGCTCTTCGCATATGTCGTCATGCTGGAACGCTCTTTTGCCTTGATCGCCGAATTTCCTGGTAAGGTGTTCCGACTGATCGAGCCGGATGCCGTCAGCGATCTCGACACGCATGCCGCAATGCGCGCGAACGTCGCCGCTGGTGGAACAGCCGGTTCAATGGGCAGCCTGACGAGTTCGGCAGGCGGCGGCTTTAATAAAAGAATTGCAAGCAAGGCCCCTAAAACAAATGAATAAGGAAGGACAGGAAATGGTTGGCACCAACTCGCCCGTTTCAGTTCGGTTGGATGTCGATACGCGCGAGAGACTGAACGCCTTGGCTAATCGACTGGACAGCACCCCACACGCACTAATGCGTCAAGCCGTTGCAGAATTTGTCCAAAGGCGCTCGACGCCAGCTCCAACTCCAACGCCCAATCAAAACTGACAGTGATCACTCGACCTTTGAGAACGCCCTGCCAGATCGAACCGGGCGTTTCTGCTTTTCAGCGACTATTCTGATCACGACAAGCACACATCAGTCGTATCGGCTGCGCCGCGGCATCGAAAGCTGGCTTGGGCTGCCTTACGCCCTGACAATCTCTGCCACGGTGAGGGCCGCGAGACGTTCTCTGAATACCTGTCGCGCCGCATGAAGCGCATCATTCGTGGCGGTATTCGCGGCTTTGGCCAGCAGGCAGGTAGGCTGCCCCTCATCCGGAGCGATAGCAAAAAGCTCCGGCGAGCCGAGTGCACTATACAGATCCAACAGAGATATTTCGGTCAGCGGGCGTGACAGGACCCACCCTCCGCCATGCCCTTTGGTGGAGGCAAGCAGGCCCGCATCCCGAAGTCCTGCAAGAGTTCGGCGCACGACGGTGGCATTCGTCCCCAGCATTGCGGCAATCTCCTCCGAAGTCGCTGGGCGATCCATTTCGGCCATGTGCAACAGTGCATGAAGAACGCGGGGAAGGCGGCTGTCGGTTCGCATGATGCCTCTCATGATACTTTTGATGATACGAGAGGTTGACCTCTCGTCATTCACGTGCCATACGATGTTACGAGAAATTCGTCCCAAGCTCAAGAGTTCGATATGACCGTGACCACTCCGCGCGCCCGATGGCTTGCCATGGGGTTCCTCTGCCTTGGCAGCTTCATCAATCTCCTCGATGTTACCATTGTCAACGTCGCCCTGCCGCGCATCCAGTCTGACCTGGGGGCCACGCCGACCCAGCTGCAATGGGTGGCGGCGATCTATGTGCTGGCGCTGGCAGCGGGACTGCTGCCCATGGGCAGGTTCGGCGACAGTTGGGGGCGCAAGCGCCTCTTCGTTGGGGGGATGATCGGATTCACCCTGGCCTCCGCTGCATGCGCAGGGGCCACGAGCATCACCATGCTGGTCGGCGCGCGTCTGGTGCAAGGGCTTTCAGCAGCAATGATGGTGCCGCAAGTCCTGGCCATTTTGAATGTGACCTTTCCGCAGGAGGAAAAGACGCGCGTCTTCGGCCTGTTCGCGGCAGTGTCGAGTCTCGCCTCTGTGGCCGGACCGGTCCTGGGGGGCGGCCTGATGGCACTTGATCCCTGGGGCCTGGACTGGCGCGCCATCTTCATCGTGAACGTGCCGTTGGGGATGGTGGCAGTCGTCGGCTCGGTGCTCACCGTTGCGGCAGACCGAGCCGGGTCGCAGAAGGTGGATTGGATCGGCACGGCGCTCTTCGCAATGACGACTGTCTGCCTTGTTCTGCCTTCAATTGAAGGACGCGCAATGGACTGGCCATGGCCGCTGATCGCAGTTCTTGTCGCCGCCATTCCACTGGCAGGACTGACATTCAGCCACATGCTGCGGCGCGAACGTCGCGGTCGGGCAGTTCTGATACCCACCATTCTCTTGCGCAATGCGTCTTTCATGCAGGGCCTCTGCCGCGTCGTGTGCGTGTTTTCCGGGATCCCCGGCTTCTTCCTCGTGCTGACGGTCTACCTGCAATCGGTCCTCGGCTTGACGCCCCTACAAAGCGGGCTTGCGACGGCAGCGTTTCCGGCGGGGGTCATGGTTGCCTCCATGAACGCGTCTCGCCTGAACAATTGGTCGCTGCCTTGGCGGATCGGTATCGGCGCGGGGCTTCTTGTGACGGGCATGACGCTGACGGCTCTGGTGCTGTGGCAGATCGGAACGGGTATCACGCCGTGGCACCTGATGCCCGCCCTCCTCATCTGCGGGCTCGGGATGGGAACAGTGGTGGTGGCGCTGTTCCAGTCGGTGATGTCCGCGGCCGCTGCGGCGGAATCCGGAGCTGCCTCCGGCGCGTTGCAGGCCTTTCAGCAGATCGGCGCCGCACTCGGTATCGCGATCGTCTCCAGCATCTACTTCGGGCTTTCGGCGAACGGCACTCCCTTGGCTGCCATGATTGCAGCCTGCCTCTATCCAACGATCCTCTTCGCGCTCCTCGGGCTCGACAGCCTGCGCAAACTCGGAAGGAAAACCATATGAAGCCGACCAGACGCGAAAGCGACACACCCGAAAGCTTCTGGGATCGTCATTGGTCCGGGATGACCCGACCCAGCAGCGGCATGCCTTCCGCAGCGTTGGAACGCCTTATCGCGGGCCGGCCTGCCGGACGCGCCGTAGACCTTGGCTGCGGGCGCGGAGACGACGCGGTCTGGCTTGCGAAGAAAGGCTGGCAGGTGGTTGCGGTCGATGTATCGCAATCGGCTCTCGAAGCGGTGCAGCGCAACGCCGAGAAGGCCGGGGTCGCCGGGCGAATCGCCTGCGAGCGCCATGACCTTTCCAGGACGCTCCCCGATGGTCCGTTCGATCTTGTCCTCTCGATGTTCACTCATACGCCGCTGGAATTTGATCGTGCGGCCATGCTCAGTGCCGCGGCAACCCTTGTCGCGCCCGGTGGCCTGTTTCTGATCGCGGGGCACGGAAGTCTGGCCCCATGGTCTTGGAGCGATCCGGAAATACAGCGCCCCAAGGCGCAGGACGTTGCCGACGCCCTTGCTCTGGCCGATTGGACTCCGATCGAGATCGCTGATTATCCTCGCGAAGCGCATGGCCCCGGCGGGCAAGTTGCCGAGGTCCTTGACAGTATTACCGCTCTGGAACGCCCAATAGGCTAAGCGCTCCGGCCCAAGTTGAGGTGGAGAGCCGCCGTTCCGCGCGACTGCCTCCATGTGATCTCCTTTGCATTTTCACTCGCGATTGAGGCACCTGGAGCACCCCATCGAACGGACGAATGTCAGGTTGGCTGTTCGGCGCGATGAGGATGATCTGCTGTCCGACAGGGCGCTCACGCTGTTGCGCCTAGCCGGCATTTACAATTGTTCTGCATAAGAAGCTTCCAAGGCTTGCGTGCCTGCTCGCACGATCGCGTCGTCGGCGGTGGCTTATCGCAGAATTGCCGCGCTCATCCGTAACCAGTTTCCAGACGCATAGTTTTCGAGCTCGCGCCCCTCCAGTCCGCATGTCTCGATGAAGGTTCGTGCCGTTGCCCCTGGTCGGTACTGGTAGGGATAGTCCGTGGAAAACAGGAGACGATCCGGGCCTACGATCCCCACAGCGCGACGGAGATGCTCGGACGAAAACATTCCGCTGGTCCCCAGATAGACGTTCCGGCGCAGGTAGGCGTCGAGCGATTGATCAAGGCCGGAGACGCGATCGACAGAGGCTAGTCGGTCGACATAATAGAGCACGAGTTCGCCCCAGTGACCGAGAATGACTGGCAGATCGGGGTGCCTGTCGAAGAGTCCCGAAAGGACCAGGCGCAGAAACTGGAAGCCGGCGTCCAGGTGCCATCCGATCGCGTAGCCTGCAAGGGCCATTTCGACCCGATCTCCCAGCCCTGTAAACCAGGCGCTCCGCACCGCGCCGGGAGCGACACGCGGGTGAAGAAGGAGAGGTGCGTGGCACCGTCCGGCCACCTCGAAGATCGGTGCGAAATCCGGGTGGTCGAGATTTCGTTCACCGACACGTCCGCAGAGCATGGCGCCTGAGAAGCCGAGCTTCACGATGCAACGCTCCAGCTCACGCGCAGCCGCTTCAGGTTGCGCGACAGGCAGGGTTGCCATCGCCTCGAAACGGTCGGGGTGGCGCTGCAGCGCCTCAGCCAGAACGTCGTTGACGCGCCGCGCCATATCAACACTTTCAGGACCCAGATCATGGAGTGCGGGCGTGGTAAGGGACAGGACCTGGACATCGACGCCTGCTTCATCCATGCGTGCGATCCGTCCGTCGGAAAGATCGAGCAGTCGCTTCTCGATGTCGCCCACCCGATGGTAGGCGACGCCGGGATCAGAGGCTTCCAACCCCAGGGCGTGCCAGGCGTAGGCAACGTCGCGGGTTACCATATGCTCTTCGGTCGCAATGATTTTCATGGATTCACCAAGCCACTGTGCGGCCGTCCCGGTCCTGATAACGCAGGCCGGGTCGGCCCTCTTGCGCCAAGACCAGATCCACGAGCTTCGGTGCCGATTCTTCCAGCGTATAGCGGGCCTCGGCGCCGCCGAGTTCGGTCTGAATCCAGCCAGGCGCGATCAGCAGCATCGGGCGCGTTTCACCCTCGCGGATCGCATAGCTGCGCATATACTGGTTCAAAGCGGCCTTGGACCCGCGATAGACCTCATGGGGGTGGTTGCGGTAGGGGGCGGAATCCTGCGCTTAGCTCGGGCTAGGATTAGGACGCGCTCAACACCATCAAGCCTGAGGAGAGATCGGTCGCGCTTCAGGCTCCCATGGGGCAGTTCGTAAATGTCGCCCGCTACCTGCCAGCCGACTATGGCAGTGTAGCGGCACCCTCTATTCAGCGGGTTGGATGGATCTCGGCGCGGAGCCATAGGTTTTTTTCGCATTCCGACTGGCATGCAAGCTGTTCATAAAAAAGGCGGCAGCCTTCGTTGCCTTCGATTGGGTCGTCGGCGCGCGGGGCTTCGAACATCTGCGTATGATCCTTGGCGAACCACCTACCGCTAATGCGTGGGAGGCCATCCATATCCGCGGCAGCGACTTCATGGCCGTGTATGAGCTCTTCACACCCGAACTGTTCGAGAATTTGCTCAGTTGAACCAAGGCGACCAAGGCAGGCTGAGACCGTTGCATTCCTCGCAAGCTCCGATCGCTGCTACTGCGCGGTCGGCTCGTTGATGCCCGTTCGTGGGCCGAGCCGCAATCCGGGCGATCAGACGCCCCTCAAGGCCGCGACGATGCCTTTACTAGCTCCTCGATGAGGCCGCGGCCGGCGGGACCGGGTGGCGTATCCGTGCGGTAGATCGCTGACATGGTAATGTTTGAGGCGATCGTCATGTCGGCAATCTCAAGCGGAACCAAAAGGCCTCTATCGAGATCATCACGGATGACCTCGACCGGCATCCCGCCCCAGCCGAGCCCCGCCTTCAACAACGCGTGCTTTGCACCAAGGTCGTAGAGTCGCCAGGTCTTCGGTGCAAAAACGCGAAAATCCTTGTCCTCTGTCAGCTTGGAACGGTCCGACAGAACCAGCTGAACATGCTGCCCGAGCGTCTTGGTCGGAATCGGGCCACGGTAATGCGCCAGCGGATGACAGGGCGCGGCGACCATCTGATAGCCGACCTGCAGCAAGTATTCGCTGCCGAGATCGGGGTGCGCTCCGCCGATCGGACCGCGGATACCAAACGCGCAGGTTCCATCGAGAACCAGTTCGAGCACGGCGCCCAGTCCCTCCACCGAAATGCGCAGCGACGTATCGGGGAATCGCATCTGGAAGCCGGCCACCGCCTCCGTCAGCACGCGGGTCGGAAAAAGGACGTTGATCACGACACTGAGTTCCGGCTCCAAGCCATCCGACAAGCCTCGTGCGCTCGCCTTGAACTGATCCATTGCCCCCGTGACTGCTCGTGCCTGCTCGAGCAGCGCCCGCCCCTGCTTGGTCAGCACAGGATAGCGGGCGCTCCGGTCGAACAACGCGACACCGATCAGGCTCTCGAGATTGGCGACCGTCTGACTGACGACCGACTGTGCCCGGCCAAGCTGCCGTCCCGCTGCAGAAAAGCTGCCGGTATCGGCCGCGGCCACGAAGGTTCGCAGCTGATCAAGGGAAAAGCCGTCGATCATCTAATGATATTTCCGATACATGATATCGAAACATATAGGATTGTCCGATAGCACGCAACGGATGATAACGGCTTCACAAATCATGAGGTGAAGTCATGGCCACGCAAGTGTCCGAAATCGTCCAAGCGCGCCGCCACAGCAGCGGTGGCATATTCTCGGTCAATGCCATCGGCCTTGAGCGGATGAATGGCCTCGCTGCACCACTCGCGCTGCTCGATAATTTCCGTGTGTCCGGTCAGCCCTTCGGGCCGCATCCGCATGCCGGCTTCTCAGCCATAACCTATATTTTCGAGGACTCGCCAGGGGCGCTGCGTAGCCGCGACTCCCTCGGCAATGACCTGGAGATCGGTCCGGGCGGCATTGTCTGGCTGCAGGCGGGACGCGGCGCGCAACATCAGGAGGTGCCGGCGGTGCCCGGCAGCGAACTGCATGGGGCGCAGATCTATGTCAATCTCAGCATGAGCAACAAGCTCGCAGATCCGAAGACGATGTACATGCTCTCCTCACAGGTTCCGGAATGGCGGAATGAGGCCGGCGACCGCATTCGCGTTCTGGTCGGCGGCTTCGGCAATGTCCGTTCTCCGATCGAGCCGGTCGAGCCGTACAGCATCCTCGACGCCTTCCTGATCGGCCAGGTCGCCTATCCCCTCGCCAGCGGCGAAAACAGCGTCATCTACGTCCTCGAAGGCCAACTCGACGTCGTGATCGAGGAGAAAGTGCATCGTCTGCCGTCGGAGACGGCAATTGCGATCTCCGGCACGGGAGAGGTGCGTCTCAGCTCCGCCGGAGGGGTCGTGCATGCCCTGTTGCTGTCCGGACCGGCACTTAATGAGCCCGTGTTCGCCGAGGGGCCTTTCATCATGAACGACGCGGCCGGTATCCGGAGCGCTCGCCTGCGCTTCCAGTCGGGTCAGATGGGCCGGCTGGAGCCTGTCTAGCAGGCGCACTCCCCTGGAAATCGCTGCTGCTTTACCATCGAACACAAATCAAAACAGGAGTTCCATTATGACTGCATCCAAGAAAATCACGGTCATCGGCGGGACCGGCTATGCCGGTTCGGCGATTGCGCGCGAAGCGATAAAGCGCGGCCATCAGGTGACCTCGGTCAGCCGGTCCGTGCCCGCAGAGCCGATCCCGGACGTCACCTATGTCGCGTCCGGCGTCGAGGGCGCGGGCGCGTCGATCGCCGACGCCGATGTCATCGTCGGCGCGTTCTCCCCACGTGGGGCCAACAAGGGCGCTCTCGTGAAGGTCTATGCGGATCTGGCGAAGCAGGCCGCGGATGCGGGCGCTCGCCTCGTCCTGGTCGGTGGGTTCTCCTGCCTGCGGCGCACGGCGGGCGCGCCGCGCATGCTGGAGGGCGAGAGCTTCCCGGCTGAGGTTCCTGCCGAGGTTGTCGCCGAGGCAATGGAGAATCTGGACGTCCTGAACAACCTTCTCGCCGATACGACCGGGGTCGACTGGCTGTTCGTGTCGCCGGCCATGGAATTCTCGGCCTGGCAGCCGGGCGAGGATCTCGGCCGCTACCGGATCGGCGACGACGTCGCGTTGTTCGACGAGAACGGAAAATCGGCGATCAGCGGCATCGACTATGCCCGTGCGGTCCTCGACGAGATCGAGAGCCCGACCCGCCACAGGGCGCAGATCGGCGTCGCTTACTGAGGCGGCCTTCTTAGCGGCGCGCCCAGTAGCCCGATTTGCCATCAATCGCACAATCAAAGGAACAGACAATGTCCAGTATTGCCAATAGCAGCGCTTCGTTGCGGCCCAATCAATTCAAATGGCAGATCGGCCTGTGGGCCGCGCAGATCCTCCTCGCAGTCTTCTACGGCTTCGCCGGCACTTTGAAGACATTCATGCCCCCGGACGCGTTGCCGGCCATGGGTTTGAACTATGCCACCCAGATTCCGTTCCTGTTGCTGCGCTTCATTGGCATTTGCGAGCTCGCCGGGACGATTGGCATCCTTCTTCCGGCACTGACGCGCATCAAACCCTCCCTGACGCCTCTCGCGGCGCTCGGCTTCGTCGCCATTCAGATCCTGGCGATCGCCTTTCATATTTACCGGGGTGAGATCGAAGTCCTGCCGATGAATATGATCGCGCTGGCCATCGCCGCCTTCGTCGTCTGGGGCCGGACCCGCAAGTTGCCGATTACGCCCCGCGCCTGACCCGGACATCCAGGGCCAGGGACACCGGACGTGGTCTGTCCTTTATCCCAGGACAGCTATATAGGGGAAGTTTGCGGGATGGCGCGAAACCCTACACCAAGCCGAGAACGCGCTTCCCGTGGTCCCGAAGTTCGCCCTTCGGACCTACATATCTATACAATGTGACGCGCTCAATCCCGAGTTCGTTGCACAGATCGGAAACGGAAGTGTCGCGCTGGGCCATGGCGGCCTGGGCAAGACGCACCTGCGCTTTGGTCAGGACGAATTTTCGCCCCCCCTTGCGACCACGGGCTCTGGCGGCGGCAAGCCCGGCCATGGTGCGCTCACGGATCAAATCCCGCTCGAACTCGGCCAAGGTAGCGAAGATACCGAACACCATGCGGCCTGATGCGGTCGTGGTGTCGATCTGAGCGCCTTTCCCGGTCAGCACCCGCAGACCGATATTGCGTTCCGACAGATCCTTCACGGTATTGACCAAGTGAGCAAGCGACCGCCCGAGGCGATCAAGCTTCCAGACCACCAGCACATCGCCATCGCGCAAAGCTTTCAGGCAGGCTGCCAGACCTGGCCGATCATCGTAAGTGCCAGAAGCGCGATCCTCATAGATGTTTTCCTGCTCGACGCCGGCGGCGCGCAGATCGTCGTGCTGCAGGTCGAGCGATTGCGAGCCATCAGCTTTTGAGACACGGGCATATCCGATCAGCATGTTTCTTAAACGTTGGTTTGAGGCGGCGGGCGAGCCATGGATGATTTGTTCACTGGAAATGTATCTCATACCAGCTTCATAAACAAAGCATCTTTAACACCGTCGGATTTTGAAAAAGGAACATGAATGCCGCGTCGCGTCACTCTAACCGATCGGCAGAAGGATGAACTGTTGCGCCTGCCGACTTCACAGGCGGATTTGCTGAGGCACTACACGCTGAGCGATGAGGATCTCGGCCATATCAGGCAGCGCCGGCGCGCTCACAACAAATTTGGCTTTGCTCTCCAATTGTGTGTCCTCCGCCATCCCGGCCGGGTACTGGCGCCTGGCGAGATGATACCGGCGGAGGTCGTTGAATTTATCGGAGCGCAGCTCGGCCTGCATTCCGACGATCTAATTGACTATGCCTCCCGTGAAGAAACGCGACATGAGCATCTTGCAGAGTTGCGGACGCTCTACCGATTCCGCACCTTCTCCGGACGCGGTGCGCGAGAGCTAAAGGAATGGCTGTTTCGGGAAGCCGAGATGGCGGTGTCGAACGAGGATATAGCCATCCGCTTCGTGGCCGAGTGCCGACGCACCCGCACGGTCCTTCCCGCGACATCGACGATCGAGCGTCTTTGCGCCACGGCTCTGGTCGATGCCGAGCGGCGGATCGAGACCAGGATCGCAGGTCGGCTGTCCGTGCCCAGCCGGGAACAGTTGCTGGCATTGCTCGAGGACACGGCCGACGATCGGGTAACGCGCTTCGTGTGGCTGCGGCAGTTCGAGCCGGGGTCGAACTCTTCGTCAGCCAACCGGCTGCTCGACCGGCTCGAATACCTACAACGTGTGGATCTTCCCGAAAATCTGCTGGCCGGTGTTCCTGCTCATCGGGTGACACGTCTGCGTAGGCAGGGCGAGCGGTATTATGCTGATGGCATGCGTGATCTCCCGGAGGACAGGCGGCTTGCAATTCTGGCTGTTTGCTCCGCGGAATGGCAGGCGATGCTCGCCGACGCGGTAGTTGAGACCCATGACCGGATCGTCGGCAAGCTCTACCGTACTTCAGAGCGTATTTGCCAGGCGAAGGTCGCCGACGAGGCGAACGCGGTGCGCGACACCCTGAAATCTTTCGCCGAAATCGGTAGCGCGCTGGTCGATGCACAGGATGATGGGGAGCCGCTGGGCGACGTCATCGCAAGCGGATCAGGCTGGGACGGCTTCAAAACCCTTGTCACGATGGCAGCCAGGCTGACCGCCACTATGGCGGACGATCCCCTCAACCATGTAATGGACGGCTATCACCGTTTCCGCCGCTATGCTCCTCGCATGTTGCGCCTGCTCGATCTCCGGGTTGCGCCGGTCGCGCAGCCGCTTCTAGAAGCGGTTACGGCCCTACGCACTGGCTTGAACAATGCCGCGCATACGGCCTTTTTGCGCCCGAGTTCGAAATGGCATCGTCATCTTCGCACACAGGTGGTCGGCGACACTCGCCTCTGGGAGATCGCAGTCCTGTTCCATCTGCGCGATGCCTTCCGCTCTGGGGATATCTGGCTTGCAAGGTCCCGGCGCTATGGTGATCTTAAACACGCACTCGTGCCGGCGCAGGCGTTGGCCGAAAGCGGCCGCCTGGCTGTGCCATTGCGGCCGGAGGAATGGCTGGCGGACCGGCAAGCCCGGCTCGAATTACGGCTACGCGAGCTTGGTCGCGCCGCTCTCGCGGGCACAATTCCCGGTGGGTCCATCGAGAACGGCGTCCTGCATATCGAGAAGCTCGAAGCCGCCGCGCCGTCTGGTGGCGAGGATATGGTTCTCGATCTCTATAAGCAGGTCCCGTCTACGCGGATTACCGACATCCTGTTTGAGGTGGAAGCTGCAACCGGTTTCTGCGAAGCCTTCACCCATCTGCGCACGGGAGCGCCCTGCGCCGATCGGATTGGACTGATGAACGTCATTCTCGCGGAGGGGATCAATCTCGGCCTTCGGAAGATGGCAGATGCGACCAATACCCACACCTTCTGGGAATTGATCCGCATTGGGCGGTGGCATGTCGAGGGCGAGGCCTACGATCGGGCGCTGGCCATGGTGGTCGAGGCGCAGGCGGCGTTACCTATGGCGCAATTCTGGGGCGCGGGTGTCTCGGCCTCGAGCGACGGGCAATTCTTCGCGGCGACAGAGCAAGGCGAGGCCATGAACCTGGTCAACGCGAAATACGGCAATACACCGGGTGTGAAAGCTTACACCCACGTATCCGATCAATACGCACCTTTCGCGACCCAGATGATTCCCGCGACAGCGAGCGAAGCTCCCTATATCCTTGACGGCCTACTCATGAATGATGCTGGCCGTCATATCCGCGAGCAGTTCGCTGACACGGGAGGCTTCACCGATCACGTCTTTGCTGCATGCGCCATTCTCGGCTACCGGTTCGCTCCTCGTATCCGGGACCTGCCATCCAAACGGCTCTATGCGTTCAATCCATCGACAGCACCAGCTCATCTGCGCCGTTTAATCGGAGGCAAGATCAACCAGGCCATGATCGAGCGCAATTGGCCTGACATCCTGCGTATCGCCGCCACCATTGCAGCCGGAAGCGTTGCGCCAAGCCAGATCCTGCGCAAACTTGCCTCCTATCCACGGCAAAACGAACTGGCCACAGCCTTGCGGGAAGTTGGCCGCGTCGAGCGGACCTTGTTCATGATCGACTGGATTCTGGATGCCGATCTGCAACGCCGCGCCCAGATCGGTCTTAACAAAAGCGAAGCGCATCACGCGCTGAAACGGGCTATCAGCTTCCATCGGCGAGGTGAAATCCGCGACCGTTCGGCAGAAGGGCAGCACTACCGTATTGCCGGCATGAACCTGCTCGCCGCCATCATCATCTTCTGGAACACCATGAAGCTCGGCGAAGCCGTCGCCAACCAGAAACGAGCCGGAAAGCCGTTATCACCCGATTTACTGGCCCATGTCTCGCCGCTCGGTTGGGAACACATCAATCTCACCGGAGAATATCGTTGGCCGAAACCTTAGCGTAGGATTCCGCCCCGTCCTGCAAACGACCCCCTCATGGCCGCCTTTGGTATTTTCCGCGACGCTGCCCTGTCCGGAAGACATGACAGCGATTGTCCCCCTCCGGCATCACCAGATCGCTCAGGGCTTCGACCACCCGCATCGGGCTCAGCGCATTGGTCACCATGACACGCGTGAATTCTTCCGTGGTCGTTTCCGCGATCGTTTCGTTCTGGTTGGTGTTGGCGGTACCAGCATTCACCAGCAGGATGTCGAAGCTCTGACCTTTCAGTTGCTGGTGTAACGCCGTGATCTGATCCCGGTCTGTAATATCCACCGAAGCGATATCGATGGCAGTCGGCCTCGCCGTGCGCAAATCATGAAGAGGGGTCTTGGCTGTACCGCGGACAGTTCCGGTGACGTGCCAGCCACGGGTCGCGAATTCCTCCGCCGCGGCAAGGCCGATGCCGCGGGAGGCGCCGATGATGAGAATGCGTTTCATGGGATAGTCTCCGTTCTCTACTCTTCAACAGTCAGGTTCGAAGGTAGGAGGTTGTCACTTCTTTCTCCATACGCATGCAGTTCAACAAGTACTTGCGTTTGATGCAACACAATCGCATCATCCCGCCATGATCGATCTGAACCTGTTGCGTGCCTTGGATGCGCTTCTCGAGACAGGCAGCGTCACTCAGGCGGCCGAACGGCTTGGTCTGAGTGTCTCTGCGATGAGCAGAAACTTGTCGCGATTGAGGACGGCCACCGGGGACCCTCTGTTCGTCAGGGCTGGAATGAGTATGGTGCCGACACCTCATGCCGTGGCACTCGGCGATAGGGTGTCGGGCCTTCTTGCCGAAGTCAGCGCTGTTCTCGCCCCACTGTCTGGCAAGGTCGATCCTGCGGCATTGAACCGGGCCTTTTCGCTCCGTGCCAATGAGGGGTTTTTCCACCGATTTGCGGCAGCTCTGATCGTCAAGATGCAGGAAGCGGCTCCCCAGGCCCGGCTTCTTATGGCGTCAAAGCCGGCGAAGGATGCAACGCTGCTTCGCGAGGGTGCCGTTGACCTCGAAATCGGCGTGCTTGGTGCGTTCGCTCCGGAAATCCGAACCCGCGCGCTCTTCCAGGACCGCTTCATTGCCGCCGTGCGCCCTGGCCACACGTTGCTGAGCGGTCCGGTGACGCCGGAGCGGTTCGCCAATTGCCTGCATGTCGTCGCATCGCGCCGAGGCCTGTGGGCGGGTCCTGTTGATCAGGCTCTGGCAGAATTGGGGCTTTCCCGCAGAATTGTGGCGGTAGTGGCCGGCTTCCCAGATGCGATGGATGTCGCGCGCCGGTCGGATCTCGTGGCGCAAATCCCGGCGTCTGTCCTGAGTGATGATCTGATCGAGGTCCCGCTACCGGTCCGGGTGCCCGGGATCACAATATCCGCCATGTGGCATCCAAGACTGGACGCCGATCCGCAACAGCGCTGGTTTCGCGAAATGGTTTTTTCAACCGTGCGGTCCAAAGAAGCAGGCCGATCCTAGGCCGGGAGCGTGCAGGCAAATCCGGCCCAAGCTGGCTTCCACTTGATATCCATCGGTTGCAAAGGCCCATCGCAAGTCTGCTTCTCGCGAGATCGCCGGAACAGCCGGCCTTCCGCTCCCTGCCTCATCCTGGTCATTCCCAAAGCAGGCCAAATTACGGACCCGGCACAAAGGAGTGAGGACCATTCACCATTCTGCAAATGCTAATTAAAGAATGAAATACGAATGAATCACGTGGGCGAGCTGAAAATGAGCATAGGGGTTCGACGCCGATAGGCACGATAAGTCTTTGAAATACTTAAAGTGTGCGGAGTCCGAGTGGCGCGCCGAATGACACTCGGACCAAAACAGGTTGGTGCCGCTGCAGCCGCCATCGTCTTCTTCGATATCGGTGTCTTGACCGGTTGCGACGCCAGCAAAGGACGCGACAAGGGCAGTGCAATCGGCAGGAAGCGCGCTCTTGTCCGCAAGTTCGGCCCGGCTCGGTTGGGAAAACAACGGGACAGCGAAAGCAAAGAGGCGAGCGCTCGCATCATTCCAATTCCACAAGAACGATAAGGTTGATATCATCCTGAAGCACCGAGCGCGGCAACAATGCGGCGCCTCGTGCGTTCCATCGACAGGATTTCGACTGAGGGCTGCTGAGCCAAGGCGGGCTTCTAGAACATTCTAGCGAAGACCGGGCTACCGAGAAAATGCAGATAAGGAATGCGCACCGCCGAGCGGCGTGAGAGGAAGAACCCGCGTCTCAGCAATCGCCTCTGTCATCGCTGTCTTCCGCGTGAAGACCCGACCAACGCCAAACAGGACCGGGTCGTCATAGCCGATCTCCGCCATACCGTCGCCCAAACCGGCGAGCGTGCCGTGCCAGCGTTTTTCATCCGCGCGGCTGATATTGGATGCGATCAGGACCGGAGTTTCGGGGGGCAGGCCATCCTTGATCAACCGTGCCCCGATCTCTCCGGCCGTGCGACCGCCCATGTAGAACATCGTCGTTGTCGTCGGATCGGCAATGGCGCGCCAGTCAATATCAGTGGGCAGTTCGCCCTTTCTCGAATGTCCGGTGACGAAACGCACCGATTGGGCGCAGTCGCGATGTGTAAGCGAGGTGGTAGTGCCGGCCGCAAGCGCGCTCGCGGCGGTAATGCCCGGGATTACGGAGACTGGGATACCCGCGTGCTGAAGCTCCGTGATTTCCTCGCCGGAACGCCCGAACACCGAAGGGTCACCCGACTTCAGCCGCACAACGCGCTTACCCGACCGCGCCAGATCGAGCATCATCCGGTTGATGTCCTCCTGCCGGCAACTTGCCCGCCCGCCACGTTTTCCCACAAGCATGCGCTTGGCCTCGCGCCGCGCCAGTTCGAGGACTTGCGGCGAAATCAGGTCATCGAACAGGATGACATCGGCCGATTGCAGCACCCGCATGGCCTTCAGCGTCAGGAGTTCCGGATCGCCCGGCCCGGCGCCGACCAGCGTGACGCTGCCGGTTTGCGGGCGCATGGCGATCACTTCAGCACGCGCAAGAAGTCGCTCCTCAGCCCTTTCATCCGGGCCAGAGGCACCAGAAAAGATCAGGTCGACAAAATGTTCCCAGAAAGCCCGGCGCGCGCCGCCCGGCTTCATTCTCAGGCTGATGGCATCGCGAAGCCTTGCGGCAAGACCTGCCCATTCGGCAAGCGCCTTCGGCAGCTGCGTCTCGATCCGCCGCCGGATCGCCTGGCCGAGGATGGGCGCAGCGCCGTCCGTGGAAATGCCGACGACGACCGGCGAGCGGTTGACGATCGAGCCGAACTGGAAATCGCAATAGGCCGGCTTGTCGATTACATTGACCGGCACGCCTTCCGCCTTCGCCCGCGCGCGAAAGGCCTGCGCCTCCGTGTCGTTCTCGCAATCGCCCAGCGCCAGTTCAAAAGCCGTCCAGTCGGTGGTCGACCAGTCCGCCCCGGAAAGGTGCACCCGGCCATCGGCTTCGAGCGCAAGCAGCGCCTCGTCGGCAGCTTCGCGACCCAGAAAGACCGTGACGTCAGCCCCGGCAGCGGCCATGAGCTCGGCTTTCCAGGCAGCAGCATCACTGCCGCCGGCAACCAGAACCGGCTTGCCTTTCAATTGGAAGAACAGCGGTAGGACCGCGAGGGCCTCCATGCGGACAGATGTTCTTGCGCGTCCGGTGGCCATGATCCGCCTCCCCTATTCCGCCGCGATCGGCAGTGCGGAGAGCGCAATGAACAGCCGCCCGTCCTCGACCTGTACGGGATAAGTCTGAACCTCGCCTTCATCGGCGCCCAGCGCCGAACCGCTTTCCAGCGAAATCACCATATTGTGCAAGGGGCAGGTCACGGCCCTTCCGTGCACAATGCCCTCGGACAGCGGACCAGCCTTGTGCGGGCAGCGGTCGTCGATGGCGAAGACCTCGTCTTCCGCAGTGCGGAACACCGCTATGCGCCCCAAGGCCGTATTCACGCAGCGCGCGCCGCGCCGCGGGATATCTTCAATACGGCCGATGGCGATGAAATCATTGCTCATGATGGGCTCCTCACTCCGCCGGCTCGGTCTGACCGACCACGGCCATCGGCTTGAATTCGTGCTTGTCCTTGCCGGAGACGCGCTCCGACCACGGGTCGACCTGAGCGTATTTCTGGCTCTCGACGAAGCGGTCGAAATAGGCCTTGCGCTTTTCCGCATTGTCCATGATCTGGGCGCGGACCTTGTCATAGCCGATGCGTTTTGCCCATTTGTAGATGCGTTCCAGATAGCGGCCCTGCTCGCGGTACATCTGGGTGAGCGCCACGATATGCTCCAGCGCCTCGTCCTCGGTCTTGACCATGCCGAGCACCTCCGTGCCGCGAATTTCCAGTCCGGCGGCGCCGGCGAAATGGATTTCGAAGCCACTGTCGACGCAGATCACGCCGATATCCTTGCAGGTCGCCTCCGCGCAGTTGCGCGGACAGCCGGAAACGGCAAGCTTCAGCTTGGCCGGCGTCCACGAGCCCCACATGAATTTCTCGAGCCGGATGCCGAGGCCGGTCGAATCCTGGGTCCCGAACCGGCACCAGTCGCTGCCGACACAGGTCTTCACGGTGCGCAGGCCCTTGGCGTAGGCCTGTCCGGAAACGAAGCCCGCCTTGCCGAGATCGGCCCAGACCGCCGGCAGGTCCTCCTTCTTCACGCCCAGCATATCGATGCGCTGACCGCCGGTGCATTTGACGGTCGGGATAGCGAACTTATCGACGACATCGGCGATCGCGCGCAGTTCCTTCGACGAGGTGACCCCGCCCCACATGCGCGGCACCACCGAATAGGTGCCGTCCTTCTGGATATTGGCGTGGACGCGCTCGTTAATAAAGCGCGACTGATAATCATCGGCATATTCGCCGGGCCAGTCGCAGACGAGATAGTAATTGAGCGCCGGGCGGCATTTGGCGCAGCCGCAGGAGGTCTTCCACTCCAGTTCCTGCATCAAGGCGGGAATGGTCTTCAGCCCCTTGGCGCGGATCAGGAGGCGAACATCGTCATGGCCGAGATCGGTGCAGCCGCAGATGGGCTGCACGGCGGTGGGGTTATAGGCATCGCCCAGCGTCAGCGCCATCAGCTGTTCGACCAGCCCGGTGCAGGTGCCGCACGACGCCGAGGCCTTGGTGTGGGCGCGGACATCATCGAGCGAGGCCAGCCCCTTGTCCTTGATCGCGGTCACGATCTTGCCCTTGCAGATGCCGTTGCAGCCGCAGATTTCCGCGTCATCGGGAAGCGCCGCGACGGCCGCCGCCGGATCGGCCGCAGCGCCGCCCTGATAGGCCTGGCCGTAGATCAGCGTCTCGCGCATTTCCGAGACATCGGTTCCGCGCTTCAGCATATCGAAATACCACGCGCCATCGGCGGTATCGCCATAGAGAACCGCGCCGATCACGCGGTTATCCTGCAGGATCACGCGCTTGTAGACGCCGCGCGTGGCATCGCGCAACACCACCTCCTCGCGGTCCGGCCCCTCGGCGAAATCGCCGGCGGAAAACAGCTTGATGCCGGTGACCTTCAGCTTGGTGTTGACATGCGAGCCCTTGTACTCGGCCGCACCGCCGGCCAGCCGGTCGGCCAGCACGCCTGCACTCTCATAAAGCGGTGCGACGAGACCGTAGCAGACGCCCCGATGTTCCGCGCATTCGCCGAGCGCGAAGATGGCGGGATCGGAGGTCGCCATGCAGTCATCGACAACGATGCCGCGATTGGTCTCAAGCCCCGCATCCTTGGCAAGCCCCGCTGCCGGACGGATGCCGACCGCCATCACCACCGTGTCGGCGGAGATGATGCGGCCATCCTCCAGCTCAACGCCTTCGACTTTTCCGTCTCCGAGAATTTGCTTGGTATTGGCCTTGGTGATGATCTCGATGCCGCGCTCGTCCAGCGCCTTTTCCAGAAGATAGGCGGCGGCCGGATCGAGCTGCCGTTCCATGATCGTATCCATGAGGTGCAGCACGGTGACGCTCATGCCGCGCTGCTTCAGACCGTAGGCCGCCTCAAGGCCCAGAAGCCCGCCGCCGATGACAACCGCATGGCCCTGGCCTTCGGCAATCGTCAGCATGCGATCAACATCGTCGATGTCGCGATAGGCGAGAACGCCGGGCAGATCATGCCCCGGCACGGGGATGATGAAGGGCGAGGAGCCGGTGGCGATCACCAGCCGGTCATAGGAGGCCGCCACGCCGTTTCCCGCCGTGACGGTCTTCGCCTCCCTGTCGATTTTTGCGACCTTGGAGCCACGATGCAAGGTCACGCCATGGGCTTCATACCAGTCATCGCCATGGATGATGATGTCTTCATAGGTCTTTTCGCCCGAGAGCACCGGTGACAGCATGATGCGGTCGTAGTTCACCCGCGGTTCGGCGTTGAAGATGGTGACGTCATAGAGGCCGGGGGCGCGCTCGAACAGCTCTTCGAGCATGCGGCCGGGGGCCATACCGTTTCCGATGATGACGAGTTTCTGGGCCATGATGTCTACTCCGCTGCGACGCGTTTGTTGCAGGTCTGCCGGCTGATGCGCTGGTCGCGCTTCTGCCTGATGGCGGCGAGCTGTTCCTCGGCGGGCGAGGCGCCGCCCTCATAGGCTTCCAGGAATTCCAGCAGTTCCTCCCGATAGGCGTAATAATCCGGGTGGTCGAGCAGCGCTTTTCTGGAGCGCGGGCGCGGCAGGTCGACCTCCATGATGTTGCCGATGCGGGCGTTCGGCCCGTTCGACATCATCACCACCCGGTCGGCCAGGAGAATGGCCTCATCGACATCATGGGTCACGCAGATGGCGGTGACCTTGGTGCGCGACCAGACCTCCATCAGCACCTCCTGAAGCTCCCAGCGAGTCAGGCTGTCGAGCATGCCGAAAGGTTCATCGAGCAGTAAGAGCTTCGGCGACAGCGCGAAGGCGCGGGCAATGCCGACGCGCTGGCGCATGCCGTTCGACATGTCGGCCGCCGGCCGGTGCATGGCATCGCCGAGACCGACACGCTCGAGATAGTATTCGACGACATCGCGACGTTCAGCGGGGCTTGCCTTCGGATAGACCCGGTCAACGCCGAGCGCGACATTCTCCCGCGCCGTCAGCCAAGGCATCAGCGAGGGGGCCTGAAACACCACGGCGCGATCCGGCCCGGCGCCGGAAATCTCGCGGCCATCGAGAATGATGCCCCCGCCATTGATTGGGTTGAGGCCCGCCGCCATCGACAGCACCGTCGATTTTCCGCAGCCGGAATGGCCGATGATGGAAATAAACTCGCCCTTCTTCATCTTCAGGTCGAAGGCGTCGACCACCGTCAGCGGGCCCTTGGGCGTCGGATAGATCTTGGTGACGTTGGAAAACTCGACATAGCCCGTCTCGATCGCCGATCGCGCCTTCTCCCTGTAGACGGCAGGCAGCGGTTTCGAGGTCGACTTGATCGAAATCGGGACGACATTCGGCAGAGCATCGACACGGGTCGTGTCCGGTTTGGCGCCGAGGCCCGCATCCATCAGATATTCGGTGACAGCCGAGCGAAGCCGGATGAAATCCGGATCGGAATTCATCGCCGCACGCTCGCGCGGCCGGGCAATGTTCACATCGAAGGACGGGCCGAAAGTGGCGTTGGGGCCGGGCGTCAGCGGCACGATCCGATCGGCCAGAAGAATGGCCTCGTCGACATCATTGGTAACGAGAATGATCGTCTTCTTCTCTTTTTGCGAGATATCGGCAAGTTCGTCCTGGAGCTTGGCACGGGTCAGCGCATCGAGGGCGGATAGCGGCTCATCGAGCAGCAGCAGTTCCGGCTGCATGGCAAGCGCACGGGCGACGGATACGCGCTGGCGCATGCCGCCGGAAAGTTCAGACGGCTTGCGATCGCGCGCATGGTTGAGGCCAACCATCGCCACATACCAGTCGACGAGCGCGGCCCGTTCCGTGGCCGGACTGTCGCGATGCACGGCGTCGACGGCAAGGCGCACATTCGCCTCCACCGAAAGCCAGGGCATCAACGCATAATTCTGGAATACGATGCCACGCTTCGGCGACGGGCCTTCGACCTTTTCGCCGCGAAACAGGATTTCGCCGCTGTCCGGCTTTTCCAGACCGGCGAGCATCGACATCAGCGTCGTCTTGCCGGCGCCGGAAAAACCGAGGATCGCGATGAATTCGCCTTCGTGCACATCGAGCGAAATATCGGAAAGGACGGCATTGCGCTTGACGCCTTCGCCAAAGCCTTTTTCGACGTTTTTGAGCTGAAGAATGCTGTTCATCATCCCCTCCTTACCGGTTCGCCGAATAGGTGAAGGCGGTCTGCAGCGCGAACATCACCCGGTCGAGGAAGAAGCCGATCAGGCCGATGGTGATCACCGCGACGATGATGCGGGCGAGCGAATCCGACGAACCGTTCTGGAACTCGTCCCAGACGAATTTGCCGAGGCCGGGGTTCTGGGCCAGCATTTCCGCGGCGATCAGCACCATCCAGCCCACACCGAGCGACAACCGCATGCCCGTGAAGATCAGCGGCAGCGAGGACGGCAGCACCAGCTTGCGGATCGTCGTCCAGGTGGAAAGCTGCAGCACCTTGCCGACATTGACCAGATCGCGGTCAATGGAAGCGACACCAAGGGCGGTGTTGATGATCGTCGGCCAGATGGAACAGAGCGTCACCGTGATCGCCGAGATCACCATCGATTTGGGAAGAAGGTCGTTCTGGCTTTCATAAAGCGCCGCCACCACCATGGTCACGATCGGCAGCCAGGCGAGCGGGGAGACCGGCTTGAACAGCTGGATCAGCGGATTGATCGCGCCCTCGAAGGTCTTCGACAACCCGCAGGCTATGCCGACCGGAACGGCGATCACCGTGCCGATGAAGAAACCGAGCGCGACCGTTAGCAGCGAGGTCCAGATCTGGTCCAGATAGGTCGGCTTGCCGGTATAGGGCCGCACCTTCACCCGGTCGCCATAGCCTTCGGCGATCAACATCTGGTTGCGCTCGTCCTGCCGGGCGTAAAATTCCTCGGCCTTCTGGCGTTCGGCAAAATGATCGTCCATCAGCACCTCGGCCTGCTGGAACACCGCCGCCGGGCCCGGGATCGCACCAAGCGAGGTATGGACCTTCGGCGCCAGGAATGCCCAGGCCGCCAGAAAAGCGAGTATGCCAATCAGAGGAACGAACAGCATCTGTTTCAGGTCCGCCCATTGCTCAGACGGGGTATTGCCGGCGGCCAGCTTCAGAAGCGGCACGACGAAGCCGAGACCGAAGGGCGCGAGCACCTTGCCCGCCCGGTTGATCCGGGCGATGCGCCGTTCGCGCCGGGCGGCGATTTCGGGTTCCATCATGTCTGTGGCAATGGTCATAGCGTCTGAGCCTTCCTTGTCCGTGCTGGTGTCAATCGCGCTCAGCGTCCGGCAATCTTGTTGCCGTCGATCACCTCATCGCCCTTGAGCCCGATGGGGAAACTTTCGAGATAGGCGTTCGGATGGCGGCCGTCATAGGTCACGCCGTCGATGAACTCGTTTGTCGCGGGCTTGTAGCCATCGGTGTCGAAGGGGAAGTCGGCCTCCGTGGCATGGCCCTCGTCGATAAGCTGGCGGGCGGCTTCCAGATAGATATCCGGCAGGTAGACGGAACGGGCGACCTCGTCATACCAGCCGTCTTCCTGCGGCTCGGCGATCTGGCCCCAGCGGCGCATCTGCGTCAGGTACCAGACGGCATCGGAATAATAGGGATAGGTCGCATGGTGGCGGAAGAAGACGTTGAAGTCCGCAGCCGGGCGTGTGTCGCCATTCTCATATTCGAACGTGCCGGTCATCGAATTGGCGATCACCTCGGCATCGGCCCCGACATATTCCGGCCGCGACAGTATCTCGACCGCTTCCTCGCGGTTGGCATTGTCGTTCTCGTCCAGCCACATGGCGGCGCGGATCAGCGCCTTGGTCAGCCCCAGCGTCGTCTGCGGATATTTTTCCGTAAATTCCTCGGTCAGGCCGAAAACCTTTTCCGGATTGTTCTTCCAGATATCGTAATCGGTGACCACCGGCACGCCGATGCCCTTGAACACGGCTGCTTGGTTCCAGGGTTCGCCGACGCAATAGCCGTCGATCGTTCCGGCTTCCATCGTCGCCGGCATCTGCGGCGGCGGGGTGACGGACAGCAGCGCATCGGCCTGGATCTGGCCGGAAATATCGCCGGGCGAATAATAGCCGGGGTTGATGCCGCCGGCCGCAAGCCAGTAGCGCAGTTCGTAATTATGGGTCGAGACCGGGAAGACCATGCCCATTTTGAACGGCTTGCCCTCGGCCTTGTATGCCTCGACCACCGGCTTCAGCGCATCGGCCTTGATCGGATGCTCCGGCTTGCCATCCGGGCCGACAGGAATATTTTCCTTCATCCGGTCCCAGACCGCATTCGACACGGTGATCGCATTGCCGTTCAGGTCCATCGAGAACGGCGTGACGATATGCGCCTCGGTGCCATAGCCGATGGTGGCCGCCAGCGGCTGGCCGGCCAGCATGTGGGCACCGTCCAGTTCGCCGGTGATCACCCGGTCGAGCAGCACCTTCCAGTTCGCCTGCGCCTCCAGCGTGACGTAAAGCCCCTCATCCTCGAAGAAATGCATCTCCTTGGCGATCGCCAGCGGCGCCATGTCCGTCAGCTTGATAAAGCCGATGGTCAGTTCGTCCTTTTCCGGAAACAGCATTTCGGCGTGGGCGGCTGTGGCCGCGAAGGTCAGCGAACAGAGCATGGTGGCAGAGCAAAGGAAATGGCGCATGGCATTCTCCTGATGGATGGGGAAGATCGAAAAAACGAAAAAAGCCGCCTAACGGTCATCGGGCCAGTTGTGGCGCGAATGCGTTGGCGGCGTTGCCTGGCACCCTCCATTGGGCGCCGAATTCTTGAGGCTTATGGAAACACACAATGCCGCATCAGACAAGCGGCATCGGCGGATTTTTGCATAAAAAATGTATGAACCGGACAACAGTCTAAAATTTATGCAAATGCACTTGAAAGGCGCACGAAATACGGGCTCAGACGGCCGCCTTCTGCTGTTCGATATAGGCGCCGACCTGATCGGGATCGAAGGTCTGACCGTCGAAAAAGCCGTCGGGACCGAGGATGAGGCCGCCGGCGCTCGCCCCCACCGGCGTCGGCGCCTTGAGTGCGCCCTCGACCTTCAGGCTGGCCCCCGGCAAGGGCGTGTGTAGCGGCTGAAGGGCCCTGCGATAAATATCCGGCCGGTAGCTCATTTTCGCGATCTCGGCGTTTTCTGCCGAGTGATCGCAAAGCCCCCAGCGCACGATCTGGCTGTAGAACCACAGCGCATGGCTCTGCCAGGGGAAGGTCGCGGCCTTTGCGGAAGTGAGAAAGAAATCCTCGACCGTGGCTTCCGCCTTTTCGCTGATCGCGACCGTCCCGGAAAGCAGTGGCTGCAGCACCGCGGCATCGACATTGAGGTGATGCGGTTCGGAGAGGATCGCCGCCAGTTCGCCATGGTTTTCCGGTTCGGCCGCCCATTGCGAGGCCCGGTAGAGGCCGCGCAGCAGCGCCGCCACGGTCTCCTCGTTGGCCTCCACGAAATCGGCCGGCAGCGCCAGCACCTTTTCCGGGCTGGAGCGCCAGATCTTCGCCTTGACCGTGACGATCCGCGCCGCGCCGCGCCGCGCGGCGATCGTGTTCCACGGCTCGCCGGCGCAGTAACCGTCGATCCGCCCGGCTTCCACCGCATCCGGCATGAAGGGCGGCGGCAGCACCACGATCTCGATATCTCGGTCGGGATCGATGCCGTTGGCCGCGAGCCAGTAGCGCAGTTCGAGATTGTGCCCGGAAAACACGTAGACGACCCCGAAGCGCAGCGGCGGCAGGCCCTCAGCCCTTCTGGCCGCAATTACGCGTTTCAGCGCCGCACCCGCTTTGGCCGGATCCAGGTCGCGTTCATCCCCCTCCGCTTCCATCGCCGCGCCAAGGGCCGCCGACACCGTCACCGCATTGCCGCCGAGCCCGAGCGCGATCGGCGCAACCAGCTTCGGCGCCAGCGGAAACAGGCCAAGATTGGCGGCAATCGGCATCGGCGCCAGCACATGGGCGGCCTGCAGGCTACCGACCGCCAGCCGGTCGCGGATCGCGCTCCACGAGGTTTCCCGCGTCAGGCGCACCTTCAGCCCCTCCTCGATGAAAAAGCCCTTCGCCTCCGCCGCCAGAACGATGGCGCTGTCGAGAAGCGGCACAAATCCGATTGAAAGGTCCTGCATCTCTATCTCTCCAGCATCTCGAACGTCATGATCAGGCTTTGCGCCACATCGACAATCTTGCGGTTCTGATCCATCGCCGTGCGCCGCAGCAGCGCATAGGCTTTTTCCTCATCCATGCCGCGCGATTTCATCAAAAGCGCCTTGGCGCGATCGACCACCTTGCGGTTTTCGAGCTGGCTCTTCGCCGCCTCCAGCTCCTGCGCCATGCGCGAAAACGCGTTGAATCGCGAAATCGCCATGTCGAGGATCGGCTTGACCCGCTCCTGCTTCAGCCCGTCGACGACATAGGCCGACACCCCGGCCTCCACCGCGGCATGGATGGTCTCGGCATCGGAGCGGTCGACGAACATCGCGATCGGTTTTTTCACCGTGCGCGACAGCACGAACAGGCTTTCGAGCATGTCTCGATTGGGGTTTTCGATATCGATCACGATCACATCGGGCGACAGGCGCTCGATCGTGCGGGCGACGCCGACCAGTTCCTCCACCACGGTGACATTATGGTGGCCGGCCTTGAGCAGGCCGTCCCTGATAATGGCGGCGCGGATCGCGTTTTCATCGATGACAAGGATCGCGAGATCACTGTTGTTCATGAGGCGGCTTCCGCAAAACGGTCAATAGACATCGCGCATATAACGTTTTTCCCTGATGAGCGTCTTAACGTATCCTTCGGCGGCCGCTTGCGAAAGCCCGCCATGGGTCTCGGCAACCGCCTGGAGCGCAGCATCCACATCCTTCGCCATGCGGCTCGCATCGCCGCAGACATAAAAATGCGCGCCCTCCTCCAACCACTTCCAGATTTCACGCCCGTTTTCCGCCATGCGGTGCTGGACATAGATCTTCTCCGCCTGATCGCGCGAAAAGGCGGTGTCGAAGCGGGTCAGCAACCCACACTTCAGCCAGGCCTCGATCTCGTCGCTGTAGTAATAGCCGCTGTCGCGCGATTGCTCGCCGAAAAACAGCCAGTTCGGCCCGCCCGCGCCCGCCGCCTCCCGGTCCTGCAAAAAGGCGCGAAACGGCGCGATGCCGGTGCCCGGCCCGACCATAATCGCCGGGGTGTCCGGATCGGCGGGCGGGCGGAAATGCGCCTGTTTCTTCACCGAAACGCGCACCGGCTCATCCGCCGCCCTGTCGGCCAGAAACGCCGAGGCGACGCCCTTGCGGCTCTTTCCGTGACGGGCATGGCGCAGCACCGAAACCGTCAGGTGGATTTCGTCCGGGCTCGCCTTCGGGCTGGAGGCGATCGAATAGAGCCGCGGCTGCAGCTTCTTCAGATGATCGCAGAAGTCCTGCCCGGCAACGGGTCTCGGCGCCATGGCGAGAATATCGGCGATCTGCCGGCCCCAGAGCCAGTCATTGAGAGCTTTGCGATCAGCGGCGCCTGTCAGCGCCTTCAGCGTTTCATGTCCGCTGAAATCCGCCCACCATTTGAGGAAATCCGGATGCGGCTGACCGATCTCGAAATGATCGCGCAACGCCTCGCCAATACCGATATCGTGTCCGTTGATGCCGGAAATCGGCGTTTCCGCCGGCAGTTGCAGAGAGCTCAGGATTTCATCGACAAGCTCGGGACAGTTGCGCGGCATGATTGAAAGCGCATCGCCCGCCTCGTAATCCGCCGTGCCATCGACCCGGAACCCGAACTGGCGCACCTCCTTGGCGCTGCCGGAACCGCTCAGCAGCCGGTTGACGCTGAGCCTGGCCGCAACGGTTTGCGGCGGTTTGCGCGCATTGGATCGGGCGGCGATTTCAGCCGAAGCCGCCGCGCCATTCGAACGCCCGGAAAGAGCGGCCATCGCCGCCGCAACCGCGTCCTCTTCCTCGCCCGCATCCAGCGTGCGGCAGGCCGCCAGACGCGCCGCGCCGAGCGCCTCAAGCCGGGCATCCAGTTTCCGGCCGAAGCCGCAGAACTGATCATAGGCACTGTCGCCCATCGCCACCACGGCATAGCGCAAACCCTCCGGGCGGGGCGCGTCATCGCGCAAAAGCGCCGCCCAGAAATCGGCCGCATGGTCGGGCGGATCGCCATCGCCGAAGGTGCTGACGATGAAAAGTACTGGCTCCTTTGTCGCAAGGTCATCCGGGGAAACCGCGTCGAGCGGACGCAATACCGCGCGGTGACCCTCCTCGTCCAACGCGTCGCAAAGATCGGCGGCCGCCATTTCCGCAGTCCCCGTCTGCGAGGCGAAGAACACCGCGACACCGGGTCTTGGCGGGGCCGTGTCCGGCTGCGCGTCCTTGCCTTCCGCCAACACCGGCACGGCCTCGACCTTGCCGCGCGCAACCACCGGCGCATCCGGCTCTGCCGCCGCCAGGCGGGCGAGCGCAACCGCCGTCACCTTGAACTCCGGCTGTAGCGATATCTGATCGACGGCATCACCGGTCACCGCATTGACCGCCAGATCATCGCCGAACACATCGTTCCAGTGAAATGGCGCAAACAACGCGCCCGGCGAGACCCTGTCGGTGATGATAGCGGGCAGCACCGCCCTGCCGTGACGCGAGGAAACCGAAACCCGGTCACCCTCGCCAATCGCAAGCGCCGCCGCATCGGCCGGGTTGATCTCGACGAATGGCGCGGCATTGAGCTTGTTCAGCCGGGCGACCTTGCCGGTCTTGGTCATCGTGTGCCACTGATGCTGCAGTCGGCCGGTATTGAGAATGAACGGGTAATCGCCATCCGGCATTTCGCGCGGACCGGCATGCGGCCGCGGCCAGAACCTCGCCCGGCCGCTTTCGGTGGCGAATTTCAGTCCTCTATCAGGGGCGCGGTAGCGGATCGGGTTGCGGGTGTCTTGACCAGTCTTAGATGCCGGCCACTGGATGCTGCCTCCGCGCAGACGTTCATGCGTGACGCCGGAAATATCGTAGCCGGTCGCGGGATTGGAAAACTGCCGGATTTCTTCGAAAACCTCTTCGGCACTCTCATAGCTGAAGGCCGCCTCATAACCCATGGCGCAGGCGACTTTCGCGATGATCTGCCAGTCCGGCAGGGCCTCGCCCGGCGCCTTCGCGGCGGCCGCCGTCAGCGCCATGTTGCGCTCGGAGTTGACCATAACGCCATCGGCCTCGAAAGACACCGCCGCCGGCAGAAGCACATCGGCATAGGGCGTGGTTTCGGTTTCGGCATAGGCATCCTGCACCGCGACGAATTCGGCGCTCTCAAGCGCCGTCGTCACCGTCTTGCGGTTGGCGACGCTCGCCACCGGATTGGTGCAGATGATCCAGGCGGCCCTGATTTCTCCCGCCGCCATCGCCTCGAACATGGCGATGGTGCCGGTCCCTTCCTCGGCGCGGATCGCGCCGGGTTGCAGCCCCCATTGATCTTCGCAAAAGCGCCGGTCACCCTCCACCAGCGCCGAACGCTGCCCCGGCAGGCCCGGCCCCATATAGCCCATCTCGCGTCCGCCCATGGCATTCGGCTGGCCGGTCAGCGAGAAGGGACCACTGCCGGGGCGACAGATCTTGCCCGTCGCCAGATGGAGGTTGCAGATGGCATTGGTGTTGAATGTGCCCTGCACCGACTGATTGAGCCCCATGGTCCAGAACGTCATGAACTCGCCCGCGGCGAGCACCATGTCGGCAGTCGCCCTGATGTCCTCGACCTTGAGGCCGGTGATCGCCGCAACCCGCTCCGGCGGATAGTCGGCGAGGAATGCGGGCATATCGGCCCAGCCCTCGGCATAGGCATCGATAAAGGCCCGATCGACGCCGCCCGCTTCGACAATCAGATGCAGAAGCCCGTTCAGCAGCGCAAGGTCGGCCCCGGGTTTCGGGGCAAGATGCAGATCGGCTTTCTCGGCGGTCGCCGTGCGGCGCGGATCGACGACGATCAGCTTCGCGCCTTCTCTCACCCGGTCCATCATCCGCAGGAACAGGATCGGATGGCAATCGGCCATGTTCGAGCCGATCACCAGAAACAGATCGGCGCTCTCGATGTCGTCATAGGATCCCGGCGGCGCATCCGCGCCCAGGGATAGCTTGTAGCCAGACCCGGCGCTGGCCATGCACAGCCTGGAATTGGATTCGATATGGCGGGTGCGCAAGAAACCCTTGGCGAGCTTGTTAGCGAGATATTGCGCCTCCATCGACATCTGGCCGGAGACATAGAGCGCAACTGCGTCTGGCCCGTGGCGGTCGGCAATGGCGCGCAAGCGCTTCGCAGTCTCGGAGATCGCGGTCTCGACAGACGCGGTTGCGGGCACAACATCCGCCTCCCGCCGGACCAGCGCGGTTTCGAGACGGCCCGGCGCAGAGATCGCCTCATGCGCGGTCTTGCCTTTGGTGCAGAGCCGCCCGCGATTGGCCGGATGGTCCCTGTCGCCGGAAAGCCTGACGATCCGCTCGTCATCGACATCAAGCACCACGCCACAGCCGACGCCGCAATAGGGACAGACGCTTTTGACACGCTCTACGCCCATCGCCGTCCCCCGCCTCGAGAAGGGCTGACGATTGACGGAAACGGGAGATGACGCGCAGAATGGATCACATGCCGGCGTGGCATCGGCTTTCCTCGCTGTCTAAAATGAAAACAAAAAAGCCGCGGCATCATTCGAAGCGCTCCCTTGAAGGAAACGGTTCTCAGATCCGCAGCTTTGCGATGGAATGCCCGCCATTGGACATTGATATGTTCAACGATAGTCCTACACGCGGCGACTTTCAAGCCCGACCGCTGATTTGCAGTTGCGGGGCATCACAAGGGAGGAAGACAGCAGGATGCCGGTAAAGATCAAACGGGTCTATGACGAACCCGAAAACGCGGACGGCCTGCGCGTTCTCGTCGACCGGCTCTGGCCGCGCGGCCTTGCGAAGGGCAAGGCCCGCGTTGACCTCTGGGCCAAGGAGGTCGCGCCCTCAGGCGAATTGCGCAACTGGTTCGCGCACAGAAAAGACCGGTGGGAGGATTTTCAAAGGCAATATCGCGCGGAGCTTGCGGACAATGCCGCGCTTGATGAAATCTGCGCAAAAAGCGGGAAAGACACCGTAACTTTGCTCTATGCCGCCCGCGACGAATGCATCAACCACGCGTGGGTGCTTGCGGCCGTCATCGCGGAAAGGAGCGGCCGCCACGCCGAGACGGATCAGCCGGACGAAGGCGCGGTGGAGGTGTCGTCCCCACCCTGCTTTCTGCACGAGTTGGACCCGGCCTGGCTGGGAACGGAAAGCCGCGACGACAGCGGCAAGCCGGCAGATCCCGAAGCCGACGAACAGCCCTCTCACAAGAAAACCGGCCGCCCGGAATAGCGCTCAGAGCGAACGTCCGCCGGAGGTGACGATGTTGAACTCGTCGTCCTCGATCATGCCATCCTCGCGCACGGACAGCCGCCAGCGGCGGTTGCCGATGCGGAAGGAGAGGCGCCAGCGCCCCGCATCCTCGCCGTCGCCGCGCTCCACCGACGACCGCACCTGCCCGCGCGCGGTCATGGCGCGCAGATCACCGACGCCGAGGCCGAAGCGGCGCGCGAGCCGCTCCGCGCCGATTTCGAACTGGCCGTTCGCATTGCGTTCGATGAAGGTCCCGATTTCCTGAGCGCTCATGGTTTCGCACCGTTTGCCGGGCGGGCAAGGTCGGCATACCCGATCGGGCACAGGCCGGTCGTATCTTCGCCGCGATGAAAGCCGATCGCCAGACGGAAGGAATGGGCGATGCGCATGGCCCTGTCGAGAAACAGCGAAGCCACTTTTTCCGGGCAGAGCGCATCCACGGTTTCGGCAAAGAGCTGCAGCCATCGGCGGAAATGCCGCTCCTCAATTTCAGGGATCGCCAGATGCGGCGGCAGCGGGCGGCCTTGATAGCGCGCGGTGCGCAACAGCGTCGCCGACCAGAAATCGCACATGCGCTGAAGATGGCGCGGCCAGTCATCGGCGGCGATCCGGCTGTTGAAGACCGGCCCGAGCAGCGGGTCCTTACGGATCCGGTCATAAAAGCCGTGCACCACATCGCGGATCATCGCCTCGTCCAGAACCTCGGGAAGCGGCTTGCCGTCGATGATCACCGTGCGCTCCGGCGCGCGACGTCCTCTCATAATCTGAAACTCCTTCTTGCAAACCACGACCGACCTCAGCCCGGCGGCCGGTGGGCCTTGATCCGCGCCGGATCGGTCTCGATCCGGCCGGCGCCGATCAGGTCGAGACAATAGGGGACCGCCGGGAAAACCGCATCAAGGCAAAGCCTTATCGAGGCCGGGCGGCCCGGCAGGTTGACGATCAGGCTCTTCCCGCGCACCCCGGCCGTCTGGCGCGAGAGGATGGCGGTCGGCGCCTGCTCAAGGCTGACGCGCCGCATGAGTTCACCAAAGCCCGGCAGCTCTTTCTGCATCACCGCCTGCATCGCCTCCGGTGTTTGGTCGCGCGGCGCCGGTCCCGTGCCGCCGGTGGTCAGGATCAGGTCGGCGCGAACAGTGTCGCAGAGCTCCGTCAACGTATCCCGCACAGAGGCCACCCCGTCCGGGATGATGACGCGGTTTAGAGCGTAAGGCGACGTGACGGTCTCCGCCAGCCAGGTTTCGATCATGGCCCCGCTTTGATCTTCATATTCGCCGCGGCTGGCGCGATCGGAAATGGTCAGTGCAACGATCAGCATCTTATCCTCCTAGCACGGACATCGTCCGGCCGATGCCCTCGACACGGTCGTTTGTAATGGAAAACGCATGCCCCTCGGGCTTCATCGCCACCGCTTGCGAGATCAGCGCGTCGACCGGCGTGTCGTCCTCGCTCGCCCGCAGGGTCTCCCTGAGACCGACCCGGCCTTCATCGCCCATGCAGGTGTAGAGGTCACCGGTGGCGCTGACGCGCAGGCGGTTGCAGGATGCGCAAAAATCGCAGGAAAGCGGCGTGATGAACCCTAGCAGGCCACCCGTTTCCGCGACCCGCACATAACGCGCCGGCCCGCCGCTTTTCAAGGCAAGCGGCTGAAGTGTCCATCGCTTCGAAAGTGTGTCTCGAAGCTGCGAAAGCGACAGAAAACTCTCCCGGCGGTCATGTCGCCCCTCGCCAAGCGGCATTTCCTCGATCAGGGTCAGGTCCATGTCCCGCTCATGGGCAAAGCGGATCAGGTCGTCCACCTCCTGCTCGAAGGCGCCGCGCATGGCGACTGCGTTGATCTTGACCCTGAGGCCCGCCGCCTGCGCCGCCGCGATGCCGGCGAAGACCTGCTCGATCCGGCCCCAGCGGGTGATCGCCTGATAGCGCTCGGGATCGAGCGTGTCGAGCGAGACGTTGACCCGGCGCACGCCATGGGCGAACAGCGCCTCCGCGTAGCGATCCAGCAGCGTGCCATTGGTCGTCAGCGTCAACTCGTCGAGTTCCCCCGTTTCAAGATGGGCGCCGAGCATGGCAAACAGCGCCATGATGTTCTTGCGCACCAGCGGCTCACCGCCGGTGATCCTGATCTTGCGCACCCCGCGCGCCATGAAGATGCGGGCAAGCCGATAGAGCTCCTCAAGGTCGAGGACCTCGCGGCGCGGCAGGAAGGTCATGTTCTCGGACATGCAATAGGTGCAACGCAAGTCGCAACGGTCCGTGACCGACAGCCTGAGATAGGTTGCAGTCCGACCGAACCTGTCGACAAGCGGGCGCGGCGCGGCCTCTCTTATCGTGCGTTCATGCCGCATCGCGCACCCGCCTTGCCTCGCCAATGGCCTTGCAACTCCACGTCAGGACAGCCTCGGCATCCGCCGGCAGAGGCTCGGACAACCCGCCTGCAAATGCCTGCCAGCCATCGAGATAGGGTTGCTTCACCGATGTCAGGATCGGCACGCCTGCCAAAAAGGCGGTCTCGAAAACCGAACGCAGACCGCCGCCCTGCTCTTCCCCCTTGCCGAAACGGTTCAGAATGAGGAGGTCCGGGCGGGCTCCGATGCGCGCTTCGGCGAAAATGGCAGCCTCGGACAACGCATTGAAATCCAGCCTGCAGCCGCGCGCATGAGCGCCGAGCGCCTGCATGATCTGCCAGCGTTTGCCGGTGGCAATGTCCTCAAGATCGACCGCGCCGCAGCACTGGCCCTCATCCTTTTCGGCATGCTGGATAAAGCCTTCCACGCGATGGCCCATTGCAGTCAAACGCCGCGCAACCGCTTCGAGAACGCGGTCGGCCGCGTCATCCTGCATGAAGGGAATATAGGCGAGCGACGTGCTTTCACCCATCACAGTTTCAGCATTCGCCATTTCCAGCCCCCTTTGCCCTTACTGCACCAGCGGTCCGTCCGCGCCGGTCATCTCGATACCCACGATGGCCGCGTCCGCCACCAGAACGGCAATGAACTGCTGAACGGCCTTCGACCATGACGCGGCCTCGAGCCAGGCGGCGATGCGCGGTTTGACCGCTTCGAACGGCAATTGCTCGCCATCGATGCGCCGATCCATGCGGATGATATGAAAGCCATAGCGGGTTTCAACCGGTGACCCTGTTACCTCGCCTTCCGGCAGCCGCATCAGCACCGCCTCGAATTCCGGCACGGTGCTGCCCGGCGAAAGCTGGCCGAGATTGCCGCCCTGCTGCGCCGAAGGACAGGCGGAACGCAAGCGCGCCAGTTCGCCGAAGCCAATGGCACCAGCCGCAAGATCAGCGATCATCTGTTCGGCCTCGGCGCGCGCCTGCCGACGCGCCGCCTCGTCGGCCGGGTTTGCGGCAAGCAGGACATGGCTTGCCTCGAAGATCGGTTCCGAACGGAAACGCTCCCGGTTGTTATCGTAGAACCGGCGGCATTCGGCGTCGCCGGCAGAAGGCGCATCGACCGCCATCTCGATCAGCGCCCGGATTTTCGCATCCTCGGCGGTTTCGGTCCTTCCGTCGGCGGTCGTCTCCGGCGCACCGGCGACCTGTTCCTCTGCGGCCTTCTGCAGCAGCAGCTCACGGATGACGAGCGCTTCAGCCGCCGCCCGCAGCGCCGCGCCGGGATTATCGGCCGGGTGGTTCTGCGCCTCGGCGAGGATGGCACTTTCGGCAATTGCCACCCCGTTGACGGAAATCTCGGAAAACACCGGTCGCGCCTTCGGCGGGATTTTCGTGTCGACTGCCTGATAGCCGCTGCCGGGCTCGGGTCCGGCGCCGGACGTCTTTGGCTGTGATGGTGTGAAGAGATTGACCATTGCCCGTTACTCCGCAGGTTTGCCGTTGATGCGCGATCCGTCGCCCTTCTGCCGGGCGACCTGATAGCCGGGCCGCCAGATGTAGCGCACCGGAACGCTCAGCATGTGCACCAGCCGGGTGAAAGGGAAGACGAGCAGGATGGTCAGGCCCAGGAAAATATGCGCCTTGAAGATCCAGGCGGCATCGGCGACGTAGGACGAGGCAGCGAAATTGAAGGTGAAGATACCCTGCGCCCAGCTCATGAATTTCACCATTTCATGGCCATCCAGATGATGCAACGACACGGGGATCGTGCAAAGGCCGAGCAGAAGCTGCAGCCAGAGCAGAATGATGATCATCGTGTCGCTGAAGGTCGAGGCTGCGCGCACCCGCGCATCGAACAGGCGGCGATGAACCAGCAGGCTCGCACCGACGATACCGAAAACCCCGGCAATGCCGCCGGCGACGACGGCCAGCAACTGCTTGGCGCCATGACTAACGCCAAGAGTGTCGAAGACCCAGATCGGCGTCAACAGGCCGACGACGTGGCCGGCGAAAATGAACAGAACGCCGACGTGAAAGAGCACGGAGCCCCAGATGAGTTGTTTGCGCCGCAGCAACTGGCTGGAGCCCGACCGCCACGAATAGGGCTCCCGATCATAGCGAATGACGGAACCGAGGATCAGCACCGTGAGTGCGATATAGGGATAGATGCCGAAAACGAGGGTGTTGAGATAGGCTGACATGGTCTGTCTCCTAGTTCGAAACGGAGCCGGCGATATCGCCGGGTTGGCGGTCTGCCG
>NZ_JACIDZ010000012.1 GCF_014196625.1 Martelella radicis | reverse complement strand
CTAACGACCAGGATGCCGGACGACCTTCCGCCCGCACACATCATACCACAAGCCGCTATACACAGGATGCCGGCTCAAGGCCGGCATGACGGAAATAAGGGTCTATCTCGACATATTGGTCCGGTCGCTGACCTTACTCGGCGAGCGAAACCGGAACTTCGTAGCTCACCCTCAGCGCGTGGCTGTAGGGGCAGACGATATGGGCCTGGTGGACGAGATCCTCGGCGGTCGCGCGATCAAGGCCAGGAATGGCAACGGTAAGCTCGGCAGTGATGCCGAAACCCTTGCCGTCATCGCGCGGGCCGACGCCGACGGTCGCCGATACGGTGGTTTCCTTTGGAAGCTCGACCTTCTTCTTGGCGGCGACGTTATGAAGCGCGGAATTGAAGCAGGCGGCGTAGCCGGCGGCAAAGAGCTGTTCGGGATTGGCGCCGTCGCCGCCCGGACCGCCCATTTCCTTCGGCAAGGCGAGATTGACTTCGAACGCGCCGTCTTCGGTGCGGGCGCTGCCTTCGCGGCCGCCGGTCGAAATGGCCTTGGTGGTGTAAAGCGTCTTGATCATGGCATTGCTCCTTGTTGAGGCGAAAACCGCCTTCCTTGAGAAAACTTCCATTTCTTCTACGACGCGGCGGAGCCCGATCGGTTCCGTTCCGTATCGCCTGACATTTAAATAGTGCACAATTAAATTGTTTACAATATTATTTTGCGATTTTTATCGCGCCTCCTATATTGCGCCAATGACCAATGATGACGACCGCCAGCCCCGGCTCGATGACCAGCTCTGCTTCGCCGTTTACGCGACGGAGCACGCATTCGCGCGCGCCTACAAGCCGCTCCTGTCGAAACTCGGCCTGACCTATCCGCAATATCTGGTGATGATGGTGCTGTGGGAGCATCGCACGCTGTCGGTCAATGCCATTGGCGCGCGGCTGGGGCTCGACAGCGGCACGCTGTCGCCGCTTCTGAAGCGGCTGGAAACGGCGGGCCTTGTCGTAAAGCGCCGGGCTGCCGATGACGAGCGCCGCGTGGAAATCACGCTGACGCCAAAAGGCGCGGACATGCGCGAGGATGCCGAGGCTGTCGGACGGTCGATCGCCGTGAAAACGGGGTGTACGGCAGAAGAGGCCCGCGCGCTTCACGCCCGGCTGAACGCGCTGAGGCAGCATCTCCTGGAGAGCGAGGAATAGCGCATCGGCCCGAAAAAAATCGGGTTCGATTTTCGCAAAGCACGATGCGTAGATTCAATAGGCTAGAGCGTCGCCTCAGGGCAGAACGGCACGCACCCTGCCCACTTCCGTACCGTTCCAGTTCTTCAGCCCGGAATCGGCCATCAGCCGCAGACGCTCCGAGAGCGCCGCGTCATCGGCAAGAAGCCTAGCGAGAACGGCCGCGACCATGGCCTCGGCGGCACGCGTCGTCCCGTCCTCGCATTTAAGCGCTATGCCGAGCCCCTGCTCCGGCAGGGCCGCGCAGAAAACGCCCTCCGCGCCGGTCTTGGCGAAGATGCGGCCGGGCGCCATTTCCATCAGCGCGGTGCAGGCCCGACCAGTGCCGGCGACATGATAGGGCTCGGCCATCGCCGCATCGATGATGCGCCGCGCGGCGCGGGCACGATTGGGCGAGAGCCCCTCGCCCGTCGCCATGCGGGCAAAGCCTCGGGCGAGCGCCTTCAGCGGCACCGCATAGGTCGGAATATTGCAGCCGTCGACGCCGCAGACATCCGCGCCGACAAAGGCGCCGGTCACATCCGTCATCGCCTCGCGGATCTGCGCCTGCAGCGGGTGGTCGTAACCGGTATAGCCTTTCGGATCGATGCCCTGGTGACAGCAGGCGCAGACGAAGCCGGCATGCTTGCCCGAGCAATTGTTGCAGAGCGCATCCGGCATATCCCGCGTGCGGGCCTGGTGAATGAGGACAGGCTGCTGGAACGACCAGTGCGCCCCGCATTCGAGATCGTCGACGCCGCGCCCCGCCCTTCCGAGCATTTCCGCCGCAAGCGCTGCGTGGGCATCCTCGCCGGAATGGGAAGAGGCCGAAAGTGCAATTTCGCGATTGCCGAAACCATAGGCATCCGCCGCCCCGCTTTCGACGAGCGGCAGCGCCTGGATCGCCTTGCAGGCCGAACGCGGAAACACCGCCGCGTCGATATCGCCAGCGGCATAGACCACGCCGCCCGCCGCATCGGTGACCGCGATCATGCCGCGATGGCGGCTTTCGACGAGCGTACCGCGCGTCACCTCAACCAGAACAGGATTGACCATCAGCCCGAACCTCCTCCGTTACCCGTGATGTCAGTCGAATGTCAGTACGATCTTGCCGATATGATCGCCCGCTTCCATGTGCCGGTGCGCATCGTGAGCCTCCTCGAAGGCAAAGACGCGATCGATCAGCGGCTTCACGCGGCCCTCGGCAATGAGCGGCCAGACCTTCTCCGCAAGATCGTCGCGCACGGCCTTCTTCTCGGCATCGGTGCGCGGACGCATGGTCGAGCCGGTCACCTTGAGCCGTTTGACCATGATCGGCGTCAGATTGACATTCTCGGCCTTCGGCCCGCTCAGGAAGGCGATCATCGACAGGCAGCCATCCCTGGCAAGGGCGGAAAGATTGCGCTGGAAATAGGCAGCTCCGACCATGTCGAGGATAATGTCGACCCCGCGCCCCTCCGTCGCCGCCTTCGCCACCTCGACGAAATCCTGCTCATGATAGTTGATCGCAACCGTCGCGCCGAGCTTCACGCAGGCATCGCATTTCTCCGTGGTGCCCGCCGTGGCGAAGACCCGGGCGCCGAACGCTTTTGCAAGCTGGATGGCCGTGGTGCCGATGCCGCTCGAGCCGCCGTGGATGAGGACATCCTGCCCTTCGCGAAGGCCCGCCATCTGGAAGAGATTGGCCCAGACGGTGAAGAAGGTCTCCGGGATCGCGGCGGCCGAAACATCATCGATGCCGTCGGGAACCGGCAGAACCTGACCGGCCGGAAGTACGCAATATTCCGCATACCCACCGCCGTTGGCAAGACCGCAGACACGGTCGCCGATCTCAAGACCCTCGACCTCTGCGCCCTTGGCGACGATGGTGCCGGCGACTTCCAGACCAAGCACGGGGCTCGCGCCGGGCGGCGGCGGATAGCTGCCCTGCCGCTGGGCGACATCAGGCCGGTTGACGCCAGCGGCGGCAACCTTGACCAGAACATCGTTCGCCCCAGGCTTGGGACGCGGTCCCGTTGCCACCGACATGACGTCCGGGCCGCCAAAGCCGCTGATTGTGATGTAGCGCATCGAACCGTCTGAAGACATTGTTCTCTTCCCTCGGTTACTCGAACCCAAAAAAACAGAAGGCCCGGCCGCGTCCGCCAGGGAACGTCGGCCGGGCCTTCATTCAACTCAACCGTTGCTGCGCGGCCTCAGGGCAAGCGCGAAGACCACCATCGAGACGCCATAGACCAGGAAGTCGGCCGCGACGAACAGGCCGAGCAGCCACAGGCTGTTCTGCGGGAAGTTGGAGGCGATCAGCACGGCGGCCAGGATGAGCACCAGGCCGGAGAAGATCATGAAGCCCCAGCCCTTGACCGGGCGCATGGTCATGCCGAGGTAAAGCCTGAAACCGCCGGCAACGGCCAGCGAGACGCCGACGATGATGGTGAACAGGCTCGAGGCCAGAACCGGATTGCGCATCAGAACGATGCCGGCCAGCACGTAAAGAAGACCCGAGATCACCCAGAAGGCGACATGGCCCTTCGAGCGGTTGTAGAACAGCTGCAGAAGATGGACGACGCCGGCGACGATCAGCATCGCGCCGAAGAAGACCACCGAGGCGACGGTCGTCGCCACAAGATTGCCGAGAAGGATGAGGCTCAGCAGCACGAGCAGCAGGCCAAAGGCCATGACCCACCCCCAGCGCCCCCTGATCTTGTCAATATCCGGGCCCTGCTCTCCAAAAGTCGTCATGGTGGAATATCCCCTTCATCACCGCATTAAATCGAGCAGACGATAGTGATGAAGCTGAATATTAGCAACTATTCTTCGCGCGAAGCCGCGTTTTCCAAAGGGCGCTTCAATGCGCCTGGTTGCGTACCGCCGGTCGCAGATAGATCACCCAGTAGGCGATCCCGACGAACAGCGCGCCGCCGATGATATTGCCGATGGTGACCGGGATCAGGTTGGCAAACACGAAATTGCTCCAGGTCAGATCGGCGAAGTCTGCCGGATTTGCGCCCGAGGTCGCCCAGAACTCCGGTCCGGCAAGCATCCTGGTCAGGATCGCCATCGGGATCTGGAACATGTTGGCGACGACGTGTTCGAAGCCCGAGGCGACGAACATGGCGACCGGAAGGATGACGGCCAGGATCTTGTCGGTCGCCGTGCGTCCGGCATAGGTCATCCAAACGCCGAGGCAGACGAGGACGTTGCACATGATGGCCAGCGCGACCGCCTGCAGGAAGGTGTGATGCAGCTTGTGCTGGGCGATGTGCATGTAGTTGATACCGAGAAGCCCGCCATCGCCCTCATAGTGCCGGGCAAGCTGCATGATCCCGACAAGCGTGATCGCGCCGATGAAATTGCCGACATAGACCGTCGCCCAGTTGCGGGCGAGCGCGCCCCAACTGATTTGACCGGTCGCCTTGCCGATGATGGTCAGCACCGTGCTGGTGAACAGGTCGGCGCCGGTAAGCACGACGAGAACCAGCCCGAGACTGAAGGCGAGGCCGCCGATGAACTTGTTCGCGCCCCAGCCGATTTCGCTATTACCGGTTGTCACGACCGTGTAGAAGATGAAGGCTATGCCTATGAAGGCGCCGGCCATCATCGCGGAAACGAGAAGCGAGACTGGATCCTTTTTGACCTTCGCAATGCCTGCGGTTTCGGCCTTTTCGGCCATGACATGGGGCGGGAATGCATCGAAATTGAAATGCTGCATGGTCAGAGAACTCCGTCGGTAGACGCTTGGGAGGCGTGTGGCCGATACCTAACAGCCTCGATCGCCGGCGCGTTGATCTTGATCAGTCTGGCGAGTGCGCGGGGACTGATCAACAATTGGCATTGCGTGCATAATGCGCGGGATAAGGCGAATCATGGCGGAAGGACCTGACATGCTGAAGATCTGGGGACGCACGACATCATCCAATGTCCAGGCGGTGATGTGGACCGTAGGCGAGCTCGGCCTCGCATTCGAACGCTATGACATCGGCTTCAAGTTCGGCGGCAATGATACCCCGGAATTCCTGGCGATGAACCCGAACGGACTGGTTCCGGTCCTCAAGGATGGCGATGACGGCGAGGCGCTGTTCGAATCGGCCGCCATCTGCCGCTATCTCGCCGCCCGCTACGGCAGCGATGCCTTCTGGCCGAAGGACCCCGCAGCGCGCGCCCATGTCGACAAATGGGCCGAATGGGCAAAACTCACCGCCGCCTCCGCCTTCACCATGCCGATCTTCTGGCCCGCGGTGCGCCTTCCGGAAAAGGATCGCGACCCGGAAGCGATCGCCCGCGCGCTTCTCGCCTTCGACCGGCTTCTGGGCATCGCCGAGGCCGAGCTCAAGAGGCACGCCTTTCTTGCGGGCGACGACTTCACGCTGGCCGACATCATGTTCGCCCATATTCTCTACCGTTACTACACGATGGAGATCGAGCGTCCGTCGCGGCCGACGGTCGAGGCCTATTATGCGGCGATGACCGAGCGGCCGGCCTATCGCACCCATGTCATGGTCTCTTACGACAGCCTGCGTCCGTGAGACGACGCTCGACCACAAATCGCTGTCGGTGAACGGAAATTCCGGGCCCCGGCCTTGAAATCGGCCAAAGGCAAGAGGATAACGGGTGCAACCGCCGCGCTTGCTGTACATTGTTGCCGGGCTCCGGACCGGGATATTTTATTGACAACACCAAAGAGATTGCCGCGAAAGCCAGGTCATGCGCCCCTATTACAAGAACGTCAAAATGGTCCGTCGCACACGGGTGATGTGGGGATCATGGCGCATATGGCAGCCAAGGCTGATTTTCTGGGTCGGCGCCCTCATGATCGGGGTGATCAGCGTGTTCTTCGCACGCGCGGCCGATTTCGCCTATGAGCTCTTCGAGGCGATGCGGCATTCGACCGCCTATTCGCCCTATCTTCCGCTGATCCTGACGCCGCTCGGCTTCATGCTCTGTTCTTATCTGAGCACGCGCTGGTTTCCCAATTCGCAGGGCTCGGGCATTCCTCAGGCGATCGCCGCCCGGCATCTGCACAATACCGAGAGCCAGCACCGGCTGCTCAATCTCAGGGTCGCCGCCGGCAAGATCCTGATCACCGTGATCGGCCTCTTTTGCGGCGCGTCGATCGGCCGCGAGGGTCCGACCGCGCAGGTCGGCGCCTCGATCATGATCCAGACCGCGCGCTGGGGAAAGATGATCCAGACCAAGGGGTTGATCGTCGCGGGTTCGGCAGCCGGCATCTCCGCCGCCTTCAACACGCCGCTCGCCGGTATCGTCTTCGCCATCGAGGAAATGAGCCGTGCCTATGAATCGCGCGCCAACGGCCTCGTCGTCTCGGCCATCATCCTTTCCGGCCTGGCCGCGATCGGGCTTGCGGGCAACTACACCTATTTCGGCCAGGCTTCGGCCATCGCGGTCCGGCCCGAGGAATGGGTCGCGGTGTTCGTCTGCGGCATCGGCGGCGGGCTATTGGGGGCCATGTTCTCGCTCTATTCGCTGAAGGTAGCGCGCCGCGCCAAGCGCTGGGCGCAGCCGGCGCCGATAAAGCGCATGGCAATTCTTGCTGGCGGCTGCGGCCTTTCCGTCGCCGTGATCGGCATCATCTTCGGCGGCGCAACCTTCGGCACAGGTTACGAACAGGCCAGAACCGTCATCGAGGGTGGCTCGATCAGCCCCTTCTTCTTCGTCGGCAAGCTGGCCGCAACCTTCCTTTCCATGGCGTCCGGCATTCCCGGAGGCCTGTTCGCGCCCTCGCTGTCGGTCGGTGCCACGCTTGGCTCCACCGTGGCCGACCTTCTCGGCGTCAGCATCGGCCTTGGCGCGATCCTCGGCATGGCGGGTTATTTCGCCGGTGTCGTTCAGTCGCCGATGACCGCCTTCGTCATCATCCTGGAAATGACCGACAACCATGACGGCATCATCACCCTGATGGCGACCTCCATGCTCGGCTATATCGCCTCGCGCATGATCTCGCGCGAGCCGCTCTATCACGGCCTGTCGCGCGCCTTCATCGCCGACAGCATCAAGTTCCAGCGCGCCCGCAATCGCGAATCGGCTGCCGAAGAGCGCAGCACCGCCGAGGAGATGCGCGAGGAAACCCGCCGCTATAACGACAAGGGCGCAATCTAGGCGCCCTTCCGGAAAAAGAACGGACCTGCGGGCAGCGCGTTCTAGCGATCAGGGGTTTCGCGCCAAGCTTTTCCCGGCGCCCGCGACCATCGGCAAGCCGGTTCCTCGCCGGCGCCCGGTTTCGCCGCGATACTGCCTGAAACGGACATGAAGCGAGATTGACGATGACGCTATCCTCAAAGATCGACCTCGAAGAGACGCTCGGCACGCTTGACCTTGAAGGGCGGCTGCGGCTCATCGCCGAGACCGGCCGCCCCGCGGTCTTCACCACCAGCCTCGGCATAGAGGATCAGGTCCTGACCGCGGCAATCGCCTTGGCCAGCCTGCCGATCCAGATCGTCACGCTCGATACCGGCCGTCTGTTTGACGAGACGCTTCAGCTCATCGAAAACACCGAGAGCCGCTTCGGCCTCACGATCGAGCGTTTTGTTCCCCGACAGGATGCCGTCGACGCCTATGTCGCCGAACATGGCCGCAACGGATTTTACGAGAGCGTCGAAGCACGCCACGCCTGCTGTCACGTACGCAAGCTCGAACCGCTGGCCGAGGCGCTGAAGGGTGCATCATACTGGATCACCGGGCTGAGACGCGGCCAGTCGGGCAATCGCGCCACGACGCCCTATTCGGAGGAAGACAAGGCCCGCCATCTCACAAAGATCAACCCGCTCGCCGACTGGAGCATAGAGGACATTCGCGCTTTTGCAGAAGAGCACGACGTCCCGCTCAACCCGTTGCATGATCGCGGCTATCCCTCCATCGGATGCGCCCCATGCACCCGGGCCATCAGACCGGGCGAGCCGGAGCGAGCCGGCCGCTGGTGGTGGGAAAACGACGCAAAGCGGGAATGCGGCCTGCATGTGGCAGGCGAAGCCCGCTGAAAAGCCGGCATCCTGCTACCTTCGCGTTGAATTCCCCTTGATGATTTCGAACGGAAGCTCCACGGCGGTTTCCGGCCGTACGCCCTCAGTCAGGTAACGCATGATCATGTCGGCCGCCTTGAAGCCGATCTCGTAGAGGGGCACATAGACCGAGGTGAGAGGCGATTCCTCCATCTCGGCGAAATCCACGCCATTATAGCCGCAGATGCCGAATTCCTCCGGGACGCGGATTCCCATCTGCTGGGCGCCGAAATAGACCCCCATCGCAAGACGATCATTGTGACAGAAGACGGCGTCCACTTCCGGCATGCGCCGTTTGAGGTTGTGAATCAGCTTCACCCCCTGCTCCATCGGATTGCCGCTCTCGGATTCGAAGACATAGGCTGGGTCATAGCGACCCGCCCTCAAGAGCGCGTCGCGATATCCCTCGAAACGGCGGCGTGAACGGATGTCCTTGCCGCCGCCCAGAAGCGCGATTCGCTCATAACCCTGCTCCAGAAGATGCTCGACCGCCGCCGTCGCCGCCGCCCGGTTGCGGATGCCAACGCCCATGTCCAGCGGCTCGATGCTTGTATCCATCATCTGCACCACCGGACAGCCGAGTTCGGCGATCAGCGGCTTGTTGACCGGAAACTCGGCAACGCTCTCGAGGATGATGCCGGCGGGGTTCTGCGCCACGAAAAGGCGCAGAAGCTTGGCTTCCTCCGCTGCGTTCAGGCCGATATTGGCAAACTGCGTGCTGACGTCGCTGGTCAGGAACCGTTCCTCGACGCCACGGGCGGCGTGGAAAAAGCCGCTCATATCCATGATCGGCGCGAGCACGGCAACAATACCGCTGTGGCGGCTTGCAAGCGCTCGGGCGGCGAAATTCGGCACATACCCAATCTCTTCGACGACTTCCAGGATTGTCTCGCGCAACTTGTCGCTGACCTTGTGCGGTTCGCGCAGGGCGCGCGAAACCGTGATCGGACTGACACCTGCCAGCCTTGCGACATCGCTCAATGTCGTTCGCGATTTGGATCCGCCCCTCAGCCGAAAAGACAATTCAACTATCCCCTGTCCCGCCTTGCGGTGTTTCATCGAAGCAGAGGACGATCATTATTGCTCGCTCGCTGCCTCAGTTGCCCTGAATTATGCGCCGGATTTGGGCAAATGCCTATTCTGCCTTTCATCCGACACCTCTGCACCCGCTTTTTAACGCTTTCTGATTTAGCGTTTTATCACGAATTTCAAATTCACGGTAAAACGGCTTTTGTCAATGAGAGCGAGCAGTTGCTCCTCAGGGATTGGCCAGCGCCTTCAGATCCGTCTGCGGATCCGCGATCACCTCGGGTGGCGGATTGATCCCTGCGGCAAGCATCTTCTTGGCGCAGACATAGGCCCGGGCATCGTTGATCGCATCAACAGCCAGCAGGCTTCCTCCCCTGAAATACCAGACCGACCTGGCACCCTCACGGGCGCCATCGCGCGTCACGACGCAATCATAGCCGCCATTGTAGCCAGCGATCTGCAGTTTCACATCATACTGATCCGACCAGAACCACGGTTCGGGTTCATAGGGCTTCTGCGAGCCGGCGATGACAGCTGCAATGGCCTCGCCCTGATCGACGGCATTGGGGACGGATTCGAGCCGGATCCGTTCCCCGCGATAGGGTTGCTCGACGCAGTCCCCGACGGCAAAGATAGCCGGATCCGAGGTCTGCCCGAATGCGTCGACGACGATGCCGTTTGCGACCGCGAGGCCCGCTTCCTTGGCGAGTTGATCATTCGGCGTGACGCCGATCCCGACGACGACCATATCGATATCCAGCGTCTCACCGCCGGCAAGCACGGCACGGCGGACGTGGCCGCCCTCGCCCTCGAAGTGGACAAGGCCGGTACTTTCCCGGATATCGACGCCGTGGGCGGTGTGGATGGCGCGCATGATCTCCGCCGTCTCCGGCGCTGCGACGCGCTTGAGGATGCGATCGGCCATCTCGATCACGGTGACGTGGACCTCGAACTTCCGCGCGACGGCAGCCGCCTCGAGGCCGACATAGCCGCCACCGACAACCAGAAGCCTGGCGCCCGGCTTCATCGCCGCAGCCAGCCGGTCGGCATCATGTTTGTCGCGCATGACGAACACACCGTCGAGATCACCGCCGATATCTTCCGGCAGGCGGCGCGGGGTGGCGCCCGTGGCGAGCACCAGCGTGCCGTAGGAAAGCGTCGAGCCGTCCTGCATCACGACCTGTTTTGCGTTCCGGTCTATGCGTTCGACGAAACGCTCCAGCAGCAGATTCACGTCGTTTTCGCCGTACCAGGTCTCGGGGCGGAACAGCAGGCGATCGAAGGACATTTCGCCGAGAAGGTATTTCTTCGAAAGCGGCGGCCGCTGGTAGGGCGGCACGGCTTCCGCGCCGATCAGCGTGATCGGTCGCCCGTCTTTCAGCGCCCTCAATTTAGCCGCGACGGCAAAGCCGCCCTGACCTGCTCCGACAATGACAATCCGATCAGACACGGGTGCCCCTCTTTTCGTTTGTTTTCGATGCAGACCAATGGCTTACGTCGTGATCACGGCTCCGTCAATCATCTGAGCAGCGCCGAATAAGCACAGGTGCGCGACAAAAAAAGGCCCGGTTTACGCCGGGCCTCAGTTTGTTGACAAAACTTGCGTAACCCTCATCCGTCATACCGGCCTTGAGCCGGTATCCAGGGCCAAAGAGCAAGGACTATCGCCCGTAAGGCACTGTGGCAAAGAGTGTTTTTGTGGCCCTGGACCCCGGCTCAAGGCCGGGGTGACGGAGAGTGGGGAGCAGGCTCCTTGCATCCGCAGCCGGCATTGCCAGTAGTCAGAGGCCCGGTTTGCGCCGGGCCTCCTCGCTTGCTGTTCCATGATCCAGCCGATGGCGGAGCAATCTTCAGAGATTGCCCTTGCGCTGCTGGACCATCATGAACTTATCGAAGGAGAATTCGGCAAGCTGCATCCACAGATAGGCGTCCTTCTTGAACTCCTGCTGGCTGTCATAGATGCGCTTGAACCAGGCATTCTCGGCCGAGATCTCGGCAAAGGTCTCCTGGGACACCTTGTAGCAGGCGTCGAGAATTTCCTCGCTGAACGGCTTCAGCACGGCGCCCTCGGCCACCAGTTGACGCAGCGCCTGCGGATTGCCGGCGTCGTAGCGCGCCAGCATGTCGAGGTTCACGGCGTCGCAGGCATCCGTCAGGATCTGCTGATAGCTTTCCGGCAGTTCATTGAACTTGTCGAGATTGGTGAAGGCGTGGATGACCGGGCCGCCTTCCCACCAGGCCGGGTAGTAGTAGTATTTGGCGACCTTGACGAGGCCGAGGCTGAGATCGTCATAGGGGCCGACGAATTCGGTGGCATCGATCGTGCCGCGCTCAAGTGCCGAATAGACGTCGCCTGCGGCAATCTGCTGCGGCGTGACGCCGAGCTTGGCCATGACCTGGCCGGCCAGGCCGGCGATGCGCATCTTCAGGCCTTTGAGGTCTTCCAGCGAGTTGATCTCATTGGCGAACCAGCCGCCCATCTGTGCCCCGGTATTGCCGGCCGGACGGCCCCAGACGCCCTTCTCGGCGAAGAATTCGTCAAACAGCGCGTTGCCGCCGCCCTGGTAGAGCCAGGAATTCTTCAGGCGCGCATTCATGCCGAAGGGTACGGCCGTGCCGAGACCGTAGGTCATGTCCTGGCCGATATAGTAATAGGAGGGCGTGTGGCACATTTCGATCGTGCCGTCGCGCACGGCGTCGAGCACCTGCAGCGGCGGAACCAGTTCGCCGCCGGCAAAGACCTGAATGTCGAAATTGCCGTCGGTCGCCTCGCGCACGCGGTCCGCAATGCCGGTCGCGCCGGAATAGAGAATATCGAGCGACTGCGGGAAGGCAGACGAAAGACGCCAGTTGAGCTTGGGGCTTTCCTGGGCGATGGCGGGAGCGGCGAGCGCGGCCGGGGCAAGTGCGCCGGCCGAAGCAACGCCTGCCTTTTTGAAGAATGTGCGGCGGTCCATTGGTGTTTCCTGCTTCTTTATCCAAGGATCATCCCAATGCGGACGGGAGGGAACCATGTCCGGGCGATCCGTACCGGTGGGTACTATACGTTTTCGTCTTTGCGTGCAAGCCCGAAACCCGCACACTTGTTGCGGTGCGTCATCAGGCATGACCGGTGTGTTGAAGCCGGTTCGGGAGGCGCCGGCAATGACCTGAAGCAAACACCGAGAAATGCCTGGAGGACTATAAGGAAAGGGTTTTGCCAGAGCGCAGGTCACTCGGACGGGACCGTGCCCGCCGCGACAACCGATCCGAGTATCGCACGCCATGCCGCACACTTGATGTTGCATTGCGCCCGGCACGGCACACCCCTCCAGACAGCCTCGCCTACCTGCCGCTTGTCGCGACGAGCCGAAGGCGTCTTGCGAAAGATATGCTCGCCTGTTATGACTGACTGGTCAGTCATAATCCGGAAAGGATAGGCTCTGCCATGAACAAAGCGCCAAAACGCCGATCACTCGCTCCCGAGGCCCGCCGCAAGTCCATCATGGATGCAGCCCTTGCCGTCTTCACGCAAAAGGGTTTTGCCAACGCGCGCATCGAGGATATCGCCCGGCATGCCGGCATCGGCAAGGGCACGGTCTATCTCTATTTCCCGGACAAGGAGAGCCTGTTCAAATCGCTGATCAGCGAGGCGCTCGGCCCGCTGCTGATGACGGCGCATGCAAGGCTCGAGGAAGCGCAGCTGACCCCGCGCGAGACGCTGGGCATCTTCTTCGACCTGCTCAAGACGGAGATTCTCGGCACGGAGAAACGCGATCTGGTGCAATTGATGGCGATGGAAATGCGCAATTTCCCCGAGATTGCCGAATTCTACCACGAGAACATCATCCGCTCCGGCCTCGCCCTCATCCTGCGCGTTCTGGAACGGGCAGAAGCGCGCGGCGAATTGCGCTCGACCGAGGTGCTCAAGGTCCCGCAGGTCATCTTCGCGCCGGCGCTGTTGTCGGTGATCTGGAACGCGAATTTCGCCCGCTACGGCGATCTCGACCTTGATGCCGCATTCGATTTCTATCTCGATACCCTGTTCAAGCCAGCCGAGGGGGAAGCCCCATGAAGCGCATTATCATCATCGCCGTCCTGCTCGCCGCTGCCGCCGGCGCGGGCTTTGCGCTGTTCCGCCCCGCCGAAGACCACGGCTTTCTCGGCTGGGTCGAGGCGGACGCGCTCTATATCGGCGCGCCCAACACCGCGCGGCTGACGGAACTCACCGTCGAAGAGGGCGATGAAGCCGAAACCGGGCAATTGCTGTTTTCGCTTGAAGCGGACACCGACAGGGCCGCGGTCGAAACCGCTCGCGCCAACCTCGAAAAGGCAAGGGCGGCCCTCTCGCTCGCCCGCGCCCCGCAGGACCGGCAGGAACAACTGGAAGCGCTCGAAGCCTCGCGCAAGGAGGCAGAGGCGGCGCTCGACTATGCCGACAAATCCCTGACGCGGGCGCGGTCTCTGTTCCAGCAGGAAAGCGGCACCAAGGCCAATCTCGACAGCGCCGTCAGTTCCTACGCGCAGGCCAAGGCCGCGCTCGACAAGATCAACGCGCAGATCGCTCTTGGCGAACTGCCGCAGCGCGACCAGCAGATCGAACAGGCGGAGCAGAGCGTTGCCGCCGCGCGCGCGGAGCTTTCCGCCGCCGACGCAGCGCTTTCGCTGAAGACGGTCATGGCGCCTGCGACCGGCAGCATTGAGCTGATTTACTATCGGACTGGCGAAGTGGTGCCGGCGGGCCGCCCGGTCGTCGCGCTGCTACCGCCGGAAAACATCAAGATCGAATTCTTCGTGCCCGAGCGCGAGCGGGCTTCGCTTGCGGTCGGCGACAGGGTGCGCATCACCTGCGACGGCTGCCGTCCGCAGGACGCCACTGTCTTCTTCATCGCCAGGGACGCCGAATATACCCCGCCGGAGATCTTCTCGCGCGAGGAGCGCGCCAAGATGGTCTACCGGCTGAAGGCGCGACCTGAAGACCCCGCGGCGCTTGCCGTCGGTCTTCCGGTCAATGTCGAGACGGAGGCGCGCTGATGGCTGCGGAGGAAAACGTCATATCCGTCGAGGGACTGACCAAGAGCTTCGGCGGGCGCACCGTGGTCGACCACCTGACCATGAATGTGCGCAAGGGCACGATCCACGGCTTTCTCGGGCCCAACGGTTCGGGCAAGACCACCACGATCCGCATGCTCTGCGGCCTTCTGACGCCCGACAGCGGCTCCGGAACCTGCCTTGGCTATGACATCACCCGCGACGGCGAGCGGCTCCGCCGCCATGTCGGCTACATGACCCAACGCTTTTCACTCTATGAAGACTTGACGATCCGCGAGAACCTCGATTTCGTCGCCCGCATCCACGGCCTGCGGGATCCGCGCAAGAAGGTTTCGGACGCGATCGAGCGGCTCGGCCTTGGCGGACGGGAAAAGCAGCTTGCCGGCAATCTTTCCGGCGGATGGAAACAACGGCTCGCGCTCGGGGCCTGTACCCTGCCCGACCCAGACCTGCTGCTGCTCGACGAGCCGACAGCCGGCGTCGATCCCAAGGCGCGGCGCGAATTCTGGGCCGAAATCCATGCGCTGGCCGCAGACGGCCTATCCGTCCTGGTCTCCACCCACTATATGGACGAGGCCGAGCGCTGCCACGAGATCGCCTACATGGCCTATGGCAAGCTGATGGTGACCGGCACGGTGAAGGAGGTTGTGGCCGCCTCGAAGCTCGAGAGCTACCTGATCACCGGTGCCCATGTTCATGACCTTCAGGCGGAACTGGAAAAGGCCGACGGCGTCGATCTCGTCGCCCCCTTCGGCTCGTCACTTCACGTTTGCGGGCATGACAAAGCGGCGCTCGAGCGCGCCGTTCAACCCTATCGCGACCGCCCCGATACCGAATGCCGCCCGAGCGAGGCGACGCTGGAGGATGCCTTCATCTACATGATGAACGCCTCGAAGGACAATTTCGATGACGGATGAACGACCACAACGTTTTCCCGCCTTCCGCCGCTTCTGGGCGATGACGGTCAAGGAATTCATCCAGATGACGCGCGACCGGCTGACCATGGGCATGATGATCATGCTGCCGATCATGCAGCTTCTGCTGTTCGGCTTCGCCATCAACACGACCCCGCACCACCTGCCGACAGCCGTCATGCTGTCGGAAAGCACGGATGCCTCCCGCGCCATCCTGGCATCGCTGGAAAATACCGACTTCTTCAACATCACCGGCATCGTCACCAGTGATGCGGACATGGACCGGTTGCTCGAGTCGGGCGAGGTCCTGTTCGTCGTCGAGATCCCGCCGGATTTCGAGCGCGATCTCAGACGCGGGCAGTCCCCTTCCCTGCTGGTGGCGGCCGATGCGACGGACCCGGTCGCCGCCTCCTCCGCGCTCGGCGCGCTTTCGGGCGTGGTCTCCACCGCCCTTACCGGCCTGCACGGCATTGCAATCGCAGAGCCCCAGCAGCCGGCCTTCAACATCATCCAGCACCGCCGCTACAATCCGGCGGGCAAGTCGACGCTCAACATCGTGCCCGGCCTGCTCGGCACCATCCTGACGATGACGCTGCTGATCTTCACGGCGCTTGCCGTCACCCGCGAGATCGAACGCGGCACGATGGAAAACCTGCTCGCCATGCCGATCCGGCCGATCGAGATCATGATGGGAAAGATCATGCCCTATGTCTTCGTCGGCGCCTTCCAGGCGGCCCTGATCATCACCTCGGGCCTGTTCATCTTCGACGTTCCGATCCTAGGTGACCCATGGTCGCTGGCGCTACTGACCCTGCTCTTCGTCGTCACCAATCTGTCGATAGGCTACACGTTCTCCACGGTCGCGAAGAACCAGCTTCAGGCCGTGCAGATGTCGATGATGTTCTTCCTGCCGAGCATTCTGCTTTCCGGCTTCATGTTCCCCTTCGACGGCATGCCGCGCTGGGCGCAATATCTGGGAGAGATCCTGCCGCTGACCCATTACCTCAGGATCGTGCGGGCGATCATGCTGAAGGGCGCGAACATCAAGGTGCTCGGCTTCGACAGCGCCATGCTGGCAGCCATCGCGCTCGTCGCCATCGCCATCGCCGTCAGCCGTTTCAACAAGACGCTGGACTGAAGGGCCGATCATACCCCCTCGGCATGAGAGGCTGCGGGGAAAGCGTGCGAAAACGCTTCTGCCGGCATCGGCCGCCCGATCAGGAAGCCCTGGGCGCAGACTTCAGGATAGATGGCAAGAAGCGTCGCGGCCTGTTCCCTTGTTTCCACGCCCTCGCAGATCAGCGTCACGTCTAGCGCCTCGGCGATCTCGCAGACCTTGCTGACGATCACGCCGCCGATCGCCTGCTGGTCGAGCGCCTGGGTAAACATCCGGTCGACCTTGATCCCCGTTATCGGCATGCGGGCGATATAGGCAAGGTTGGAATAACCTGTTCCGAAATCATCGATCAGGATCTTGTATCCCCGTCTGTTGAATGCCTCCATGGCCTCGGTCAACCTGTCATGGCTGGCGGTCGAACGCTCGGTCAGTTCCAGCGCAACCTGTCCGGCCGCAATCCCGTAGTCTTCTGTCTCGCTTTTCAGGAACAAAAGGAAATCAGGACTCAAGATATCTTCTGCGGCGACATTGATGCTGACATAGAAACTGGAATCCGCCGACAAATGCGCAGCCATGTCGAGCAATGTCTGCCTCACGACGCTCCGCGTGATCTGTCGGATGAAACCACATGTCTCGGCGGCAGGGATAAACTGGTCAGGCGGAATCATCGTCCCGTCAAAATCAACCAACCGAACAAGCGCCTCGGCGCCGCGCAGCGTGTTATCGGTGAGCCTGACGATCGGCTGATAATGGACGATCAGTCGATCGTCATCGAGCGCCCGTTGCAGCTTGTAGCGCCAGGACAAACTTTCGCGATAGAGCCGTGCATGCCAGAGGCCGATGCCTCCGCCGACAGCAACGCCGCCGGCCAGGACAAGCAGAAAATCGAAGGGTGCGGCGCGAAACATGGGCGGCGCGTTATAGGCCGCGACCACGCAGACATCGACATGGTCATTGCACCGCGAATAGACCCGGCGCCGTGCGAGACGATACCAGTCGCTCTTTTGTCCAAGCAATTGAGGCAGTCCTTCGGTTTCTCCGAAGGACTGAAAGATATGGCTGCCGTCATGCGTCAGTACGAGTGCGGCAAGACGCGACTCCGGGTGTTCGTAGCGCGCAAACGCGCTCGGCTCGGTCATGACGACGCTGTTTCCGAAAGAGGCCATATCGGCCGTGAGGCCCGCCGGGACAATGCCGTCGGTTGCTTTCCATAGGATCGTCCCGTTGACGGCAATGACCTTCGAGCGGGGCGGCATGGTCACGGGCGCCGCGAGTTCGCCCCATATCCCGGTACAGACCAGTTTCCCATCCTGCAAGCGTCCGACATCGGCCAGAAACGGGACACTGAAAACGATGCTGCGCATGGCTTCCACATCGCTTGCCGAGCATGGTTCATCGGGAGACTGGTCGAGCGTGCCCAACACCGTCAAACCGGTTTCGGCGACGGAAACGGCATTGCGAAAGACATCGGAGCCATAGTAGTCGACATATTCGTCGGCAGTATGGTTTTGAAAGAATTCCGCGATCAGCAGGGAACATATCCCGCCCACGAACGCCCAGACGAGACCGATGATCCAGATGTTGCGCCTGCCGACCTCCACAGCGCGTCCTCTCCGCAGTCGCGCCATCGAGGCAGCCTCCCGAGCCAGCCTGCAAAAGCGCAAATCGCTCCGACAATCATTCTTCCATCGAATGGGCGACGACAAGACCCGCGCAAACAGAAGATGCTAACGTTAGCATTTTAGCAGAAAATGAAAAAGGCCGCCGAAATCGGCGGCCTCAGACATTGATGAGCTTGAAAGCGACCGGGCGCAAGGCCCGGAGCCGGCGCTTATTCGCCCGGCTGCGGCTCCTCGTTCATGGAAGACAGCATCGGCGTGGCCTCGTCGGCGCCGGAAGCCTTGCGGCGGGCGTCGATGATGAGGTCGTCGCGCTGGGTGGCGATGCGGCGAACCTGGCCCATCGCGCGTCCCGTGCCGGCCGGGATCAGACGGCCGACGATGATGTTTTCCTTCAGGCCCTGCAGCGTGTCGACCTTGCCGGCAATCGCGGCTTCCGTGAGCACCTTGGTGGTCTCCTGGAAGGAGGCAGCCGAGAAGAAGGACGGCGTCTGCAGCGAGGCCTTGGTGATGCCGAGCAGCACGGGTTCGCCTTCGGCGGGCCGCTTGCCCTGGGCAATCAGTTCCTCGTTCATATCGTCAAAGGCAATCGCCTCGACGATATCGCCGGTGATCTGGCCGCTGTCGCCCGAAGCGGTGATCTCGACCTTCTGCAGCATCTGGCGAACGATCACCTCGATGTGCTTGTCGTTGATGACCACACCCTGCAGACGATAGACTTCCTGGATCTCGTTGACGAGATAGGAGGCCAGCGCCTCGACGCCCTTGATGGCAAGGATGTCATGCGGGGCCGGGTTGCCGTCGAGGATGTAGTCGCCCTTCTCGATGTAGTCGCCATCCTGCAGATGGAACGGCTTCGACTTCGGAATGAGGTATTCCACCGGCTCGACACCGTCTTCCGCAGGCTCGATCTGGATGCGGCGCTTGTTCTTGTAGTCGCGGCCGAAGCGGATCGTACCGTCGATCTCGGCGATCACGGCATGGTCCTTCGGACGGCGAGCTTCGAACAGTTCCGCAACGCGCGGCAGACCACCGGTAATGTCCTTGGTCTTGGCGCTTTCCAGCGGCGAACGCGCAAGCACGTCACCCTGGCTGACCTTCTGGCCGGGCTCGACCGAAAGGATCGCGTCAACCGAAAGCGGCAGGCGAGCGTCACCGCCACGCGGCAGTTTCAGCACGTCACCGTTCTCGTCCTTGATGACGATGGACGGCTTCAGATCCGAACCGCGCGGCGTCGAACGCCAGTCGATAACCGAACGCTTGGTGAAGCCGGTCGCCTCATCGGTGGTTTCGGTGACAGAGAGGCCTTCAACAAGGTCTTCAAAGTCGACCGTACCGGAGACTTCCGTCATCATCGGGCGGGTATAGGGGTCCCACTCGGCAAGACGCTGGCCGCGGCGAACCTTGTCGCCATCATCGACGAACAGCTTCGAACCATAGGCAACCTTCTGCGAAGACCGCTCCTGATCGCGCTGGTCGAGGATCTGGATCGCCATGTTGCGGCCCATTGCCACCAGAACGCCGTCGGAGTTTCGCAGAACATTGCGGTTTTTGATCCGCACCGTCCCCTCATAGGAGGATTCCAGGAACGACTGGTCAACCACGTTCGCCGTACCGCCAAGGTGGAAGGTACGCATGGTCAACTGCGTGCCGGGCTCACCGATCGACTGGGCTGCGATAACGCCGACGGCTTCACCGATATTGACCGGCGTACCGCGGGCAAGGTCGCGACCGTAGCAGACCTGGCAGACGCCCGTCTGGACTTCGCAAGTCAGCGCCGAACGGATCTGGACCGACTGGATGCCCGAAGCCTCGATCTTGATGACATCGGCTTCGTTGATCTGACGGCCGGCCTCGACGATCAGTTCGCCGGTGACCGGATCCTCGATATCGACAAGCGCCGCACGGCCGAGCACACGCTGACCGATGGAGGCAACCACCTGACCGGCATCGACGATGGCCGTCATGGTCAGGCCCTTGTCGGTTCCGCAATCCGGCGTGTTGACAATGCAGTCCTGGGCCACGTCGACGAGACGACGGGTCAGGTAGCCCGAGTTCGCGGTCTTCAGCGCCGTATCGGCCAGACCCTTACGGGCGCCGTGAGACGAGTTGAAGTACTCGTTCACGGTCAGGCCTTCCTTGAAGTTCGAGATGATCGGCGTTTCGATGATCTCGCCCGACGGCTTCGCCATCAGGCCGCGCATGCCGCCAAGCTGACGCATCTGGTTCACCGAACCACGCGCGCCGGAATGGCTCATCATGTAGATCGAGTTCATCTGCTTCTGGCGACCGGTCTCCGGGTCGAATTCGACGGCCTTGATTCGGGCCATCATCTCTTCGGTAACCTTCTCGGTCGCCTTGCCCCAGGCGTCGACAACCTTGTTGTACTTTTCGCCCTGGGTGATGAGGCCGTCATTGTACTGCTGCTCGTATTCCTTCACCAGCGCTTCTGTCTCGGCGACGATGCCGTGCTTGGCGTCCGGGATGACCATGTCGTCCTTGCCGAAGGAAATGCCGGCCTTGCACGCCTGGCCGAAGCCGAGCGACATGATCCGGTCGCAGAAAATGACCGTGTCCTTCTGGCCGCAATGGCGGTAGACCGTGTCGATCATCTTGGAGATGTTCTTCTTGGTCATTTCCTGGTTGCAGGTTTCGAACGGCACGTTCGAGTTCTTCGGCAGAAGCTCGCCGATGATCATGCGGCCGGGCGTCGTCTCGTAGATCTTCGAGACTTCGTTGCCGTCCTCGTCGACCGTCTTGAAACGGCCCTTGATCTTGGCATGCAGCGTGACGACCTTGTTTTCCAGCGCGTGGTGCAGTTCGCCCATGTCGGCAAAGGCCATGCCTTCGCCGGGCTCGTTCTCGTTCATGATCGAGAGGTAGTAGAGGCCGAGAACCATGTCCTGCGACGGCACGATGATCGGCTGACCGTTTGCCGGATGCAGGATGTTGTTGGTCGACATCATCAGCACGCGGGCTTCAAGCTGGGCTTCGAGCGACAGCGGCACGTGAACGGCCATCTGGTCGCCGTCGAAGTCGGCGTTGAAGGCCGTGCAGACGAGCGGATGCAGCTGAATGGCCTTGCCTTCGACCAGCGTCGGCTCGAACGCCTGGATGCCCAGACGGTGCAGCGTCGGCGCGCGGTTCAGGAGAACCGGATGCTCGCGGATGACCTCATCGAGGATGTCCCAGACTTCCGGACGTTCTTTTTCAACCAGCTTCTTCGCCTGCTTGACGGTCGAGGAATAGCCCTTGGCATCGAGACGCGCGTAGATGAACGGCTTGAACAGCTCGAGCGCCATCTTCTTCGGCAGGCCGCACTGGTGCAGCTTCAGTTCCGGGCCGGTCACGATGACCGAACGGCCGGAATAGTCGACGCGCTTGCCGAGCAGGTTCTGACGGAAGCGGCCCTGCTTGCCCTTGAGCATGTCGGAGATCGACTTCAGCGGACGCTTGTTGGCGCCGGTGATGACTCGGCCGCGACGACCGTTGTCGAACAGGGCGTCAACCGATTCCTGAAGCATGCGCTTCTCGTTGCGGATGATGATGCCCGGCGCGCGCAGCTCGATGAGGCGCTTCAGACGGTTGTTACGGTTGATCACGCGACGATAGAGATCGTTGAGGTCCGACGTCGCGAAACGGCCGCCGTCGAGCGGCACGAGCGGGCGCAGGTCCGGCGGGATCACCGGAACGACCTTCATGATCATCCATTCCGGGCGGTTGCCGGACTCAAGAAAGTTCTCGACGATCTTGAGGCGCTTCATCAGCTTCTTCTGCTTCAGGTCCGACGTGGTGTCGGCAAGCTCGGCGCGCAGGTCGCCCGCGATCTTGTCGAGATCCATGCCGGCCAGCATCTCGTAGATGGCTTCGGCGCCGATATTGGCCGAGAACTGGTCCTCGCCGAACTCGTCGACGGCCAGCATGTATTCCTCTTCCGACAGGAGCTGATTTTCCTTCAGATCCGTCAGGCCAGGCTCGGTGACGATGTAGTTCTCGAAATAGAGAACGCGCTCGACATCCTTCAGCGTCATGTCGAGAAGGGTCGAGATGCGGCTCGGCAGCGATTTCAGGAACCAGATATGGGCAACCGGAGCGGCGAGCTCGATATGGCCCATGCGCTCGCGGCGAACGCGCGACAGCGTGACTTCGACGCCGCACTTTTCGCAGATGATGCCCTTGTATTTCATGCGCTTGTACTTGCCGCACAGGCACTCATAGTCCTTCATAGGACCAAAGATGCGCGAGCAGAACAGGCCGTCACGCTCGGGCTTGAACGTGCGGTAGTTGATGGTTTCCGGCTTCTTGATTTCGCCATAAGACCAGGAAAGGATCTTTTCCGGGCTGGCGATCGAGATCCGGATCGAATCGAAGACCTGCGCCGGCGCCTGCGGATTGAAAAGATTCATGACCTCTTGGTTCATGCCTGTCTCCTTGACTGGGCGGCATCGCCCTTGCTGACAGATCATTCCGGCCAAACCCCGATGCCGGAACTCATGTCTCTTGAAACGGTGATAGCCGCTAAATGCGGCAAAAATGACACTTCGCGCTTACCATGCGCTCGGTGTCAAAGGTGCGCCCGGCTTTTGGCGGCGGGCGCACCGTGTTCTGATCTTATTCCGCAGCGTCCGGCATTTCGTCGGCTTCCTCGCCGGGCTCGTCCGCCCGGTTTTCAAGCTCGACGGAAAGGCCCAGCGAACGCATTTCCTTGACGAGAACGTTGAACGATTCCGGAATACCGGCCTCGAACGTATCATCACCGCGGACAATCGCCTCATAGACCTTGGTACGGCCGGCAACGTCATCCGATTTCACGGTCAGCATTTCCTGCAGCGTATAGGCGGCGCCATAGGCTTCCAGAGCCCAGACCTCCATTTCGCCGAAGCGCTGACCGCCGAACTGCGCCTTGCCGCCCAGCGGCTGCTGGGTAACGAGCGAGTACGGACCGATCGAACGGGCATGGATCTTGTCGTCAACCAGGTGGTTGAGCTTGATCATGTACATGTAGCCCACGGTGACCTGGCGGTCGAAGGGCTCGCCCGTACGGCCGTCGTAAAGCGTCGACTGACCCGACGGATTGTAACCCGCCCAGGACAGCATCTCGGAGACGTCGCCCTCATGCGCACCGTCGAAGACCGGCGTAGCGATGGAGACGCCACGCTTGGCTTCATCGGCCAGACGGACCAGGCTATCGTCGTCGAAATTCGAGACTTCATCCTTGGCTTCCGAGGCATAGACCTTGGTCAGCGTTTCCTTCAGCGGCTTGATGTCATTGGTCTCCTGATACTCTTCGAGCATCTGGCCAATGCGCTTGCCCATGCCGGCACAACCCCACGCGAGATGCGTTTCAAGGATCTGACCGACATTCATGCGGCTCGGCACGCCAAGCGGGTTCAGCACGACATCGACATGGGTTCCGTCTTCCAGGAACGGCATGTCTTCGGCAGGAAGAATGCGGGAGACCACACCCTTGTTGCCGTGACGGCCGGCCATCTTGTCGCCGGGCTGGATCTTGCGCTTCACAGCCACGAAGACCTTGACCATCTTCATCACGCCCGGAGGCATTTCATCGCCGCGCTGGACCTTCTCGACCTTGTCCATGAACCGCTGTTCAAGGCGGGCCTTGGATTCGTCATACTGGCCGCGAAGCGCTTCGAGTTCGCCCTGGGCTTCCTCGTTCTCGACGGCGAACATCCACCACTGCGAACGCGGATAGGCGTTGATCACCTCGTCGGAGAGCTCGACGCCCTTCTTGAAGCCCTTCGGGCCTGCAATCGAGGTGTGGCCGCGCAGCATGTCGGCAAGACGCGCATAGACGTTGCGGTCCAGAATGGCCTGCTCATCGTCACGGTCCTTGGCGAGACGCTCGATTTCCTCGCGCTCGATCGCCATGGCGCGTTCGTCCTTCTCGACGCCGTGACGGTTGAAGACGCGAACTTCAACCACGGTACCGAAGGTGCCGGGCGGCATGCGCATCGAGGTGTCGCGAACGTCGGAGGCCTTCTCGCCGAAGATGGCGCGCAGAAGCTTTTCTTCCGGCGTCATCGGGCTTTCGCCCTTCGGCGTGATCTTGCCGACGAGAATGTCGCCCGGATGCACTTCCGCGCCGATATAGACGATACCCGCCTCATCGAGGTTCTTCAGCGCTTCTTCCGAGACGTTCGGAATGTCGCGGGTGATTTCTTCCGGACCGAGCTTGGTGTCACGGGCCATGACCTCGAATTCTTCCAGATGGATCGAGGTGAAGACGTCATCCGAAACGATCCGCTCGGAAAGCAGGATCGAGTCCTCGTAGTTGTAGCCGTTCCACGGCATGAACGCGACGAGCGCGTTGCGGCCGAGCGCCAGGTCACCGAGGTCCGTGGACGGACCGTCGGCGATGATGTCGCCACGGTTGACCACGTCGCCGACGCGCACCAGCGGACGCTGGTTGACGCAGGTGTTCTGGTTGGAACGCTGGAACTTCATCAGCCGGTAGATATCAACGCCGGACTTCGAGGCATCAAGATCTTCCGTCGCGCGGATAACGATACGCGTCGCGTCCACCTGGTCGACCACGCCGCCGCGCTTGGCGCCGATGGCAGCACCTGAGTCACGGGCAACGATCGGCTCCATGCCGGTTCCAACGAACGGCGCTTCGGCGCGCAGAAGCGGCACGGCCTGACGCTGCATGTTCGAGCCCATGAGAGCGCGGTTGGCGTCGTCGTTTTCCAGGAACGGAATGAGCGCCGCTGCAACGGAAACGAGCTGCTTCGGCGAAACGTCCATCAGGTTGATGTTTTCGCGCGGCGCCAGCATCACTTCGCCCGCATGACGGCAGACGACGAACTCTTCAACGAAGGTACCGTCATCATTCATCACAGAATTGGCCTGGGCGATATAGTACTTGGCCTCTTCCATGGCCGACAGGTAGATCACCTCGTCGGTGAGCTTGCCGTCCTCGGAAATCTTGCGATACGGGCTTTCGATGAAGCCGTACTTGTTGACGCGCGCAAAGGTCGCCAGCGAGTTGATCAGACCGATGTTCGGGCCTTCCGGCGTTTCGATCGGGCAGATACGGCCGTAATGGGTCGGATGCACGTCGCGAACTTCGAAGCCCGCGCGTTCGCGCGTCAGACCGCCCGGACCAAGAGCCGAGAGACGACGCTTGTGGGTGATTTCCGACAGCGGGTTGATCTGGTCCATGAACTGCGAAAGCTGCGAGGAGCCGAAGAACTCGCGCACGGCGGCAGCCGCCGGCTTGGCGTTGATCAGATCCTGCGGCATCACCGTGTCGATCTCGATCGAGGACATGCGTTCCTTGATCGCGCGCTCCATGCGCAGGAGGCCCAGACGATACTGGTTCTCCATCAGCTCGCCAACGGAGCGGACGCGGCGGTTGCCGAGGTTGTCGATATCATCGATCTCGCCCTTGCCGTCGCGAAGATCAACCAGCGTCTTGACGACGGCCAGGATGTCTTCCTTGCGCAGGACGCGCATCGTGTCCGGAGCGTCGAGGTCGAGACGCATGTTCATCTTGACGCGGCCAACGGCCGACAGATCGTAGCGTTCGGCATCGAAGAACAGCGAATTGAACATCGCTTCCGCCGATTCCATGGTCGGCGGCTCGCCCGGACGCATGACGCGATAGATATCGAAAAGCGCGTCCTGACGGTTCTCGTTCTTGTCGGCCACAAGCGTGTTGCGGATATAGGCGCCGACATTGACGTGGTCGATGTTGAGGATCGCCAGTTCGTCAATGCCCTGCTCGATGATGCCGGCGAGATTCTTCTCGTCAAGCTCTTCACCGGCTTCGAGATAGATCTCGCCGGTTTCCATGTTGACGATGTCCTCGGCAAGGAACGTGCCGTAGAGCTCTTCGTCACTGACCTTGAGCGCCTTCAGGCCGCCCTCGGCAAGCTTCTTCAGCATGCGTGGCGCCAGCTTCTTGCCGGCCTCGATCACGACTTTGCCACTGTCGGCGTCAATCAGATCGGTCACAGCCTTCTGGCCGCGCAGGCGCTCGGGCGAGAAGGGAACCTTCCAGCCGTCGCCATCACGCTCATAGGTCGCCTTTTCGTAGAAGGTGTCGAGGATTTCCTCGGTATCCATGCCGAGCGCCATCAGGAGCGACGTTGCCGGGATCTTGCGGCGACGGTCGATACGGGCATGAACGATGTCCTTGGCGTCGAACTCGATGTCGAGCCAGGAACCGCGATAGGGGATCACGCGGGCAGCGAAAAGCAGCTTGCCCGACGAATGGCTCTTGCCCTTGTCGTGGTCGAAGAACACGCCCGGAGAACGGTGCATCTGCGAGACGATGACGCGCTCTGTGCCGTTGACGATGAAGGTCGCGTTGTTGGTCATCAGCGGCATGTCGCCCATGTAGACCGACTGCTCCTTGATGTCCTTGATCGACTTCGCGCCCGTATCCTCGTCGATATCGAACACGATCAGGCGCAGCTTGACCTTCAGCGGCGCTGCATAGGTCAGGTCGCGCTGACGGCATTCCTCGACGTCAAACTTCGGCTGTTCGAATTCGTAGGACACGAATTCCAGCATGGAAGCGCCCGAAAAATCTGTCATCGGGAAGACGGATTTGAAAACTGCTTGCAGTCCTTCGTCGGGACGGCCGCCCTTGGGCTCGTCAACCATGAGGAACTGGTCGTAGGAAGCCTTCTGAACCTCGATGAGGTTCGGCATCTCCGCCACTTCCGGGATCTTACCGAAAAACTTGCGCACGCGCCTGCGACCATTATAGGAAAGGGTCTGAGCCATCGTCGCTCCTTGTCAATCTGCATCCGGGCCTGCAACAGACGGGTACCGATGGCCAGTCGGCTCCGTCGTTATTTGAGAGCCTTTTCCAATTCCGCCGGAAAGGCTCGATCTCCATAATTTCTCGACTATCCGAGCGTCAGGCCGTTGCCGGCAGCGCTGCCCGTCGAAAGGGTCCTGAAGAGAACCCATTACCCAAAGGCCCGAAATGGGACTTTGGGTAATGGTTTCAGTTCAATTGTCGCCCCACGGGCAGGCTTGCGCCCGCCCGCGGAACAGTAAAGTAAAGCTTACTTGAGCTCGACCTTGGCGCCAGCTGCTTCCAGCTTGCCCTTGAGCTCTTCGGCTTCGCCCTTGGAAACGGCTTCCTTGATAGCCTTCGGAGCGCTCTCGACGAGTTCCTTGGCTTCCTTGAGGCCGAGACCGGTGATGGCGCGAACTTCCTTGATGACGCCGATCTTGTTGGAGCCGGCTTCAGCCAGGACAACGTCGAATTCGGTCTTCTCTTCAGCAGCGGCAGCAGCTTCGCCAGCACCACCGGCAGCAGCAACGGCGACCGGAGCAGCGGCGGAAACGCCCCACTTCTCTTCGAGCATCTTGGACAGTTCAGCGGCTTCGAGAACCGTCAGTTCAGAAAGTTCGTCTACGATTTTGGCGAGATCAGCCATGTTAGTCTTCCTTCAGTGTGTTTGGTTCGAACTGGGTCGAAATTTCATAAACAGCGAAAAACCGCCTCAAGCGGCTTCGTCCTTCGTGGCGTAGGCGTTGAGCACGCGCGCAAGCTGGCTTGCGGGTGCAGAAGCAATCGTCGCGATGCGGGTCGCCGGGGTCTGGATCATACCAACCAGCTTCGCACGCAGCTCGTCCAGCGAAGGCATCGTCGCAAGCGACTTGACGCCATCAGCATCGAGCACGGTTGCCCCCATGGCGCCGCCGATGACAACGAGCTTGTCGTTGCCCTTGGCGAAATCCATGCAGACCTTCGGAGCCGTCACCGGGTCATCGCAATAAGCGATGAGCGTCTGACCTGTGAACAGGTCAGCCATTCCCTCGGACTCCGTACCCTGAAGGGCAATCTTGGCCAGGCGGTTCTTCGCGACTTTGACAGTGCCGCCCGCTTCACGCATCTTCGAACGGAAGTCGTTCATCTGCGCAACGGTGACACCGGCATAGTGGGCCACGACAACCGAGCCGGAAGCCTTAAAGACTTCGTTCAGTTCCGTGACGAATTCGCGTTTTTCCGCTCTTTCCACTGCCTATCTCCAGTTGACAGGCCCATTGACGGACCTGTCGGTTGCCTTTGCCGCTAGGGACTTGCTTTGACCCAAGATCCCAAGCGACGCTCGAGGATCCTGCCCCCTTCGGCGCGCGATTTCTCAAGCGCCTAGGCACACCAGGTTCGAACCGAACTTAACCGCAGGAGGCTTGCCGCCTTCCATCGCGGGAAAATTGGTCTCACCCGTCTCATGCAGGCATTGAATTAAGGTTGCCCACCTGCAATCTCGGACAGGAAACCGGGATTTTCGTCCCGGTCATTTTCCGGGCCCTGGAGCCCGGAAACTTTTCACCGGAAGACAATCGCTTCCGGAAATTCAAAACTTAAGCGTTGACCGACGAGAAGTCGATCTTGACGCCCGGGCCCATCGTCGACGACAGCGCGACGCGCTTGACGTAGTTGCCCTTGGCGCCGGCCGGCTTTGCCTTGACGACGGCATCGGCGAAGGCGCGGATGTTTTCTTCCAGCGCGCTTACGTCAAACGAGGCCTTGCCAACGCCGGCATGCACGATACCGGCCTTTTCGACGCGGAACTCGACAGCGCCGCCCTTGGAGGCTTCGATGGCGGCCTTCACGTCCATGGTGACGGTGCCGACCTTCGGGTTCGGCATCATGCCGCGGGGCCCGAGAACCTTACCGAGACGGCCGACGAGCGGCATCATGTCCGGGGTCGCGATGCAACGGTCGAAGTCGATATTGCCGGCCTGAACCTGCTCGACGAGGTCTTCCGCGCCGACGACATCCGCACCGGCTTCCTTGGCTTCATCAGCCTTCGGGCCGCGGGCGAACACGGCAACGCGGACGCTCTTGCCCGTGCCGTTCGGCAGGTTGACGACGCCGCGGACCATCTGGTCGGCGTGACGCGGGTCAACGCCCAGGTTCATCGCGATTTCGATGGATTCGTCGAACTTGGCAACAGCCCGTTCCTTGACCATCTGAACGGCCTCGGAAAGCGGGTAAAGCTTGTTGACGTCGATGCCCTCGCGGGTCTTCTGAATACGCTTTGCAATCTTCGTCATGGCAATCAACCCGTCACTTCCAGGCCCATGGCGCGGGCGGAGCCCTCGACCATGCGCATTGCGCCTTCGATATCGGCGGCGTTCAGGTCGCTCATCTTGGCTTCCGCGATCTTGCGGACCTGCTCGGAGGAGATCGAACCTGCGCTCGCCTTGCCCGGGGTCTTGGAACCCGACTTGATCTTCGCTTCCTTCTTCAGGAAGTAAGCGACCGGGGGCTGCTTCATGACGAAGGTAAAGGACTTGTCCTGGTAATAGGTAATGATTACCGGGATGGGCATGCCCTTTTCCATTTCCTGCGAGGCGGCATTGAACGCCTTGCAGAATTCCATGATATTGATGCCGCGCTGACCAAGAGCGGGACCGATCGGCGGGGACGGATTTGCCGAACCTGCCGGGACCTGCAACTTGAGCTGGCCTGCAACTTTCTTAGCCATTACTCTGCCTTTCTCATCTCGGACCGGCTTGCCGGCCCATCATGCCGGCACCTGCCGGCGGCTGCGGTTGCGTGGTGCGGGTTTGATGGACACCGGCTAAGCGCCCTGCCCTTCCACGCGAAATTGCCCCGAGGGGCAAAAATCAAACTTTTTCGACCTGGGCGTATTCCAGTTCGACCGGCGTTGCGCGGCCGAAGATCGAGACCTCGACCTTCAGGCGGGCGCGCTCCTCGTCGACATCCTGCACGACGCCGTTGAACGAGGCGAACGGGCCGTCGGAAACGCGGACATTCTCGCCGATTTCGAAAGACACGGTCGCCTTCGGGCGCTCGACGCCTTCCTGAACCTGGCCGAGAATGTGCTCGGCCTCGGAATCCGGAATCGGTACAGGCTTCTGGTCGCTACCGAGAAAACCGGTTACCCGCGGCGTGTTCTTGATCAGGTGGAAGACCTCGTCATTGAGGTCTGCCCGCACCAGAACATAGCCCGGGAAAAACTTGCGTTCCGAATCGACCTTGCGGCCGCGACGGACTTCGACGACCTTTTCGGTCGGGACGAGGATACGATCGAAGAAATGATCGAGGCCCTTCTGCTTGGCCTTCTCCTCGATTGCCTCGGCCACCTTCTTTTCGAAGTTGGAATAGGCATGAACAATATACCAGCGCATCGCCATAGTGCTTCTCCCCTTTTCCCGATCAGGCGCCGAGATTGAGGATGAAATTCATCGCCAGGCTCATCAGCTGATCAGCCGCGAAGAAGAAGAACGCTGCCACGACAACCATCACCATGACCATGAGAGTCGAGATCACAGTTTCGCGCCGGGAAGGCCAAACGACTTTGGCCGTCTCAGCGCGTACTTGCTGCAGAAACGTGAATGGATTGGTTTTCGATGCCATAAACTGCCCACACCTTTACGGCACGTAAAGCGGAAGTAACCAGCTCCACGCACCGCGAGTCTGTTTTGCATTACATATCATCGTTTTTCGCTCAGACAAGAGAAAAACGAAATTTTCTTGTATCACGTTCACGCGAGCCGCCGCGCACCGCGCTGGCAGAACCGTCGAACTGGCAGGGGCAGAGGGGCTCGAACCCCCGACCTGCGGTTTTGGAGACCGCCGCTCTACCAACTGAGCTATACCCCTTCATCAAATCAGGCCGCCAGCGTTTCCGCGCGGCCCCATCCGATCTGGCGCCCCATTTACGGGGATGAGGCGCGCTTGGCAAGAGTGTTTTTCAATAATTCGAGGGCCGCGCCCGCTTGATAACACCGACGGATTCGAACTGCGGGGAAGACCGGACCCTGCCATACCGTCACCCACGCCTTTGACGCGGCAGGTATATCAATGGAAGCCCCTCGCGCCTTGCCTTCTCCTCCACAATTTCCCGCAATCTAGGGTAATCACCCGGAGGATCATGAAAGAGGCGTATTGGCTGGCCTGCACTGTCCAACACCAGAAACAACCCGACGACTTCCAGTTTACCCGTGCATCCATGCGAAAGCGGCACATTTTCGCGCCCGGTAATAACAATCTCGTTGTAGGCACCCCTGAATGTACCGTGCAAGATCGCCTCCGGTGAGACAATCCCTCCCCACCGATCAGACAAAGTCAAAATTTCCTCTGTCGCCGTACGGGACCCGGTATCCACCCGCTTCAGAACGCTTTGGGCACGGTTATGAACCCCGGCATCAGTTATCGATGTCACAAGAATATTATTTTCGGGAACTTTAAAAATAACCCCAAATGTACGATATGTATAGAAACGAGTATTGCTTATTAGGCTCGTAGAAAGTATATCATCTTTATCATATTTTAAAGTATTCTTAAACTGCTCTATATAACTCCAGTTGCAACCATGAACGATAAACCTAAAACTCGGCGAAGGGAGCGTCAATTCCGAAAGTTCGGGGCGGAACCGTTGGAATGCCACCAAGCTTCTAGGATCAGTCATACTTGACGGATTCCAGGCGCGCCTATCGTTGAAACCCACGACCGGAGGTAACCTGCTGCGAAAAATCCTTATCAGTTCGGATACGGAACAACCCGAGATCCGAGATTTGATGACCTCAAGCTGTGAAATGCCTCGCTGTGAGAAAAGATAGTACGCCAGAAGAATCGATTTGATGATTTGAATTTTATTATTATTTTTCTCGATTGTCCTATCTCTTTGAAAGAAATGACTTGTCGCTCCAAAATTCAGAAAATTGTCTATTAATTCTTTTTCATGTTCAGATATGCCATATAATTCATTCGATAAAATGTTTTTATAGTTACCTCCGGCTCCTCCCTCAAACTCATCAGAGATGAAATCGAGAACATCGTCTATCTGCTGGTAGCGCATTTTGAAATTCCATTTGCCGCCGGTATATTCTTTTGAGCAAACTCAAGCTTGAGAACTGGCCGCTTGAGTTGTGCCCGGAAGTAAACGCAAATTCATGTTCAATATATGTCATACTTCGCTTTTTTTCGCGCAATAATTCCGGCTCAAAACAGGTTTCAAGCTTCCGTGATAGAGCCAATAGTCTGTGACCCTTCGCGTCATGCCCCTGATAGCGGCAATACTGCCCCGCGGGCCGAACCTCGCCGTCCGTGGCTGTTCCGGAGCGACTGATGAACCCTGGATCGCTTTGGCTGCTTCAAAACTATGCTTTTTGTAGTTATCCCAGCTTAGCTGTCATTAGCTATGATATTGCGAAGTCACGGAAAACGATAGCGGATGGCCTGCAGGACATCGAGTGTTCACCACGAGCTGTTCGCGCCAAAGTGCCCCTTTCCCATCAGGCGGAAGGACTTGGCCCATCAACCCGCTTCCGGCCAAACGCCTGTGAGGCACAAAGCCAACAAAATCAGAACAACTATGGTCCCGATTGCTTACCCCTGCACTTTCTCATCCCGACTTTGAGCCGGGATGGCGGCAGATATTGGGGACATTCCGCCCGCGTCAGGCTCTCAGCGCCTCATTCTCCGGATCGAACGGGCTTTCCTCCACCACCGTCGCATCAAACAGATCGCCGAGAATGCGGATTTTCAGCTTCGTGCCCGGCGCGGCATAGTCCGGCTTCAGCATGGCGAGTGCGATCGACCTGCCGATGCGCCAGCCGAAGCCGCCCTGGGTGGCGCGGCCGGCCAGATTGCCGTCGAGGTCGTAGATCGCCTCGGAACCACGGGCATCGCAATCGGTGACGCCATCGACGATCAGCGTGGCGAAGACGGCGGAAAGCCCCTCCTCCTTCTTCGACAGCAGGGCCTCCTTGCCGATGAAATCCTTCTTCGGCTTGATGAAGCGATCGAGGCCCGATTCGTAGGCGGTATATTCGATGGTCATCTCCCGCTGCATGGCGCGGTAGGATTTTTCCAGCGCCATCGACCCCATTGCACGGATGCCGAAGGGTTTTATCCCGAATTCGGCGCCCGCTTCCATCAGCTTGTCAAAGATATAGGTCTGCATGGCGATCGGGTGATGCAGTTCCCAGCCGAGTTCGCCGACGAAATTGACGCGCAGCGCATGACAGCTCGCCGCGCCGATCGAGATCGGCTGGCCGGTGAGCCAGGGGAAATCAGCATTTTCCAGCGATGTCCGCGTCAGCTTCTTCAACAGGTCGCGCGACTTCGGTCCGGCAATCACCAGCACGCCCATTTCCATGGTCAGCGGCCTCAGCGTCACGGAACCGTCTGTCGGTGCGAGCTTTGCCAGAAGATCGTGGTCGTGGCTTTCAAGCCCCGCGCCGGAAACCAGATAGAAGCGGCCGGGCGCCCATTCATAGAGCGTGAATTCCGCGCGCACGCCGCCCTGGCTGCCGAGAAGATGGCAAAGCGCGATGCGGCCCTGCTTCTTCGGCACGGCATTGGCGAAGATCGAGTCAAGGAAGTCGCGCGCGCCGGGGCCGGAAACCTCCATCTTGGCAAAGGGCGTCATGTCGAGAATGCCGACCTTCTCGTGCACATGCTTCACCTCGTTGCCGACATGCTCGAAGTAGTTGGAGCGGCGGAACGACCATTTTTCCACGATCCGGCCATCGTCCAGCGCCGGGGCGTAATTGTGATTGGTCAGCACATCAGCGCCGACGCCGAGTTCGCTCTCATCCAGCGCATAGCCTTCCGGCGCATACCAGTTGGCGCGTTCCCAGCCATAGACGGAGCCGAACACGCCGCCAAGCGCCTTCAGCCGCTCATAGACCGGCGAGACCTTCAGCGGCCGGGCCGCCCCGCGCTCCTCATCCGGATAATGCATGGTGAAGACGTTGGCATAGGCTTCCTCATTCTTGGCGATGAGATAGCCCTCGGTCGCGTAGGGCCCGAAGCGGCGCGGATCGACACCGGCAAGGTCCACGGTCGGCTCGCCGTTGACGATCCACTCGGCAAGCTGCCAGCCGGCGCCGCCGGCAGCCGTAATCCCGAAGGAATGGCCCTCATTGAGCCAGAAATTTTTCAGTCCCGGCGCCGGCCCGACGATCGGGTTGCCGTCGGGCGTATAGGCGATCGCGCCGTTATAGACCTTCTTGATGCCGACCTCGGCAAAGGCCGGAACACGGGTAAAGGCCGTCTCGATATGCGGCATCAGCCGATCGAGTTCTTCCTGGAACAGCTCGTATTCGCTGTCGGCAGACGGCCCGTCGACATAACAGACCGGCGCGCCGACCTCATAAGGCCCGAGGATCAGACCGCCCGCTTCCTCGCGCATGTACCAGGCGCTGTCGGACTCGCGGAGCACGCCCATTTCGGGCAAGCCCTGTTTCTTCCGCTCCAGGATCGCCGGGTGCGGCTCGGTGACGATATACTGGTGCTCGACCGGGATGACCGGCACGTTGAGGCCGACCATTTCGCCGGTCTTTCGGGCAAAATTGCCGGTGCAGGAGATCACGTGGTCCGCGGTGAAACTCTCCTTGTCGGTTTCCACGTGCCAGGTGCCATCAGGGTTCTGGCGGATCTCGGTCACCGTCGTGTTGCGCATGATCCGCGCGCCGTTGTCGCGCGCGCCCTTGGCCAGCGCCTGGGTCAGGTCGGCGGGCTGGATATAGCCGTCGTCGGGATGCTGGATCGCGCCCAGAATGCCGTCGGTTTCGCAGAGCGGCCAGACTTCCTTGACTTCCTCGGGCGTCAGGAATTTGAAATCAACGCCGATGGTCTCGGCAATGCCGGAATAATAGAGATACTCGTCCATCCGGTCCTTGGTCATCGCCAGGCGAATATTGGAGACCTTCGAGAAGCCGACATTGAGCCCAGTCTCTTCCTCGAGCGCCGAATAGAGATTGACCGAATATTTGTGCAGCTGGCCAACCGAATAGCTCATGTTGAACAGCGGCAGAAGGCCGGCCGCGTGCCAGGTCGAACCGGAGGTCAGTTCCTTGCGCTCGATCAGGACCGCATCGTCCCAGCCCTTCTTCGCCAGATGATAAAGCGTCGATACGCCGACGACGCCGCCGCCGATCACCAGAGCCCTTGTCTTCGTCGTCATCCGTTCCGCCTCTTGCCGCCGTGATTGACCGCCCGCCCGCCGGGCATCGCTTCAGATGACTATGCAACGGGCGCCGAAACGGAAACAGCCCGTTTGCGACATGCAGTCCTGCGGGCGCGACGCGGCTCGATTTGCTTACCGCTCGCCGCTGTCGTCATTGCCGGCATCGGGGTGGTCGAACATCGGTCGGACCTCTGCCTGCGGCTCGACCGGTTCCGCCGGGGCCGCCTTCTTCGTGTGCTTGCGGATCGAATCCGCCAGCTCGTCGCGCCGTTCCTTCTGCGGAATGATATGCAGGTCGCGTTGCGGATAGGGGATGGTGATGCCCTCGTCCTTGAAGCGCTCGAAGATCGCCACGCGGATATCGTTGCGCACGGCAATGCCGTTGAACACATCAGCGAGATAGACGCGCACCTCGAAATCGAGCGTCGATTCGCCAAACCCCATGAAGATCACCATGGGCTCAGGGTTCTGCAGCACCAGCGGATGCGAGGTGCCGATCTCCATCAGGATATCCATCACCCTGCGCGGATCACTGTCATAGGAGACGCCGACGGCAACCTCGGAACGGCCCATCTGGTTGTGGTGCATCCAGTTGCCGACCGAGGCGTTGATCAACTCGGAATTCGGCACGATGATCGACTGGCGCTGGAAGGTCTCGATCTCGGTGGCGCGCACCGAGATGCGCTTGACGAAACCTTCCGTCGTCCCCGAAACGATCCAGTCGCCGACCTTGAAGGGCCGCTCGACCAGCAGGATGAGACCCGAAACGAAATTTGACACGATGGTCTGCAGACCGAAGCCGATGCCGATGGAAAGGGCGGACGCCACCAGCGCCAGGCTGGAGAGATTGACGCCGGCCGCCGAGATCGCCAGCAGTCCGGCAAGCGCGATGCCGAGATAGCTGATGCCCGTCTTGACCGAATTGCGGACGCCGGCATCGGCGCGCGAGCGCAGGAGGACGTTGTTGTCGAACCAGCCCTGGAACCAGCGCGTCACCAGGAAACCGCCGACAAACAGAAGAACGCCGATCAGAATGCCGCCGAGCGAGATCGTGATCGAGCCGATGCTGACGGAAGTGAGGTTGTTGGCCGCCCAGAGCCGCATCTCCTCATAGCGCACGCCCCAGGACAGAAGCACCAGGGGAATGCCGATCATCAGCGTCATCGCATAGATCAACAGCCCGCCCAGAAGCGAAAGCTGATCGGCGCGCACGGCGGAAAGCTGGAAGCGCTCGACGAAGCGCTTGCCGAAACTGGTGCGGGCGATGCTGCCGGCCTGCGAGACCGCCTGGCCGACGAGGATGCCGATATACATGGTGATCAGCACGGCGCCCGTCAGCACCACCTGCTTGGCCGCAAACCGGGCAAGCGCCACGTAGCCGATCAGCGCACAAAGAACCACGAACAGGCCGACGACACGGGCGGAAAAGGCAATGGCGGAGGGAAACAGCAGGTCGATCGTGCGCGTGCGCTTGCTTTCTTCCTTGGCCGGGGCCCTGAGCCGGATGAAAGAGACGGCCACCAGTATCGCCCCGATCAGCACCGAGGAGATCAGACTGCGCAGGACATCAACCTGGACGCCGGCATCAAGCGTTTCGTTCAGCACCCCGATCAGGATGTCGACCCAGTTGATGAAGGCCATGGCAGTGAAGGCGAACATGAGATTGCGCGAGGCCGAATTGCCGATCGGCATCAACCGCCATTGCGGCCGGCCGGGCGTCAGCACATTGCGCGAAAGAAGGAACACGAAGAAGATGATCGAGCCCGAAATATAGGCCTGCAGCACGAAGCGCTCGACATCGGGCAGGAAAATTCCCATCCCGACGAACAGCACATAGGAGACCGTCAGAAAGGCAAGGAGCGCGAGACAGGGGATCACCGTGGTCCAGAAGGCGGCGAGCAGGCGGATCACATAATCTGGCTCCTCCATCTGCAGGTCCAGTTTCGTGCGTTCGACGAAGCGCGTGGAGAGACGGTAGGCGAAGGCGGCCGCAAGGATCGACAACAGGTTGGCGATGAGGAACTGTATGCGCTTCGACTGCCATATATAGCTGAGCCAGCCGCCATAGGAGGCGTTGAAGGTGGCAATCTGCTGGCGCCAGAGGGCTGCGAAATCGGTCGAGAACAGGTCCTGCAGATCGGTGTGCTTGAACAGCGCCCGGGCAAACTGCTCCCGACGGATGCTGGAGATCTGATCGGAGGTGTCGCCGGCGGAGGACGCAAGCTTGCTCGCCCGGTCGGCAAGCGCATTGAGTTCGGACCGCTCGGCCAGAAGCGTGTTGCGTTCCTGCGTCGTCACGTCCGGCTCCTGCGCTTCGCCCGGACCCGGCGCGCTGCCGAGTTCCGAAAGCTGGGAGCGGACGTCGGACAGCCGTGCCTGTATGGCGCTTTCGGTCTTGGAAAGCTCGGTCTGCAGCTGGTCGACCTGGACCTGAAGCCTGGAGAGTGCGCCGTCGTCGTTGCTCCCCCTGCCGACGACGTCGGAGACGGCGGAAAGCGCCTTGGCATATTCGTCGAGCGCGGTCGATGTCTCGGCGATGAAAGGATCGCTTGCCGGCGCCACCGCGTCATTCGGCTGCTGCCCCGTGCCGGTTGACGCGGACTGGCTCGCGGGCTGCGCCTGCTGGGCAAAAGCGGGCGCGCCGGACAGAACGCAAAAGAGCGCCGCGAACACCAGGAAAAACCGGAAAACGCCCCTCGCCTCAACCCGCTTCATCAGTTCCCTTTCCTGTTTGCAAACCCCGGCAGATGCGCCTTCCACCGTCAAATCGCGCCGTTTTGATGGCAAATGCACGCCTATTTCTGACCCCAGCCGGTATTTTCATCGCCTGCGAGATAGGCCAGTTCCGCGCGGGTCGACCGGCGCTTCAGGATCGGATTGCGATGGGGAAAACGGCCGAAGCGGGCAATCACCTCCCGGTGGCTTTCCGCATAAGAAGAGAACTCGTCATTGCCAAGCGCGGCAAACAGCGCCACGGAACGGTCCTGATCGGCAAGGTTTTCGGAATGTTCGAACGGCATGAAGAAGAAGGCCCGGCGGTTTTCGGAAACCTTCTCATGGGCACCGCTGGCAATCGCGAGCTTTGCCTCCCGAAGCGCCAGCATGTCGGTGGCAAAGGCCATCGGCGTGGCGCGATAGATGTTGCGGGGAAACTGGTCGAGCACGATCACGGCGGCAAGCTGGGTCTCCGGCGTCGCCCGCCAGGGAGCGTCGACATCGCGTGCGAGCGCCCTGTGGGTGGCAAAGAACCGGTAGAGAATGGCGTTGTCGAGGGCGGCGACATCATCGGGCTGGAACCAGTCCTTCGGCGTCAGTTCGTCAAACCAGAAGGAAAGCACCTGATCGGGGCTGGCGACGGTTTCGATGAACTCACTCATGACTTTCCTTCCCGCGCACAATCGCGTGTGGCAGCGCATGGGGGCGCTTGCGTATGACTGGCGGGAACGATACATTTTCAGTCACATCCGCTCAAGCTAGTCATTTTAAGAGACACGAATGTCTGAAACTGGGCCAACGGGCTCGCGACGCGGCGTCACCGTCGTCACATCCCTGATATTCGTCATCGTGCTCCTGATCGCGATCCGCTGGGCGGGCGGTTTCCTGAAGCCTGTTGCGCTTGCGCTGTTCATCATCGCCGTCACCTGGCCGATCAAGAACGCGCTGCAGAAGGTGATGCCGCCGCTACTGGCCCTTGCGGTCACCGTCATCAGCACCATCGTCGTTTTCGTCATCTTCGCGACGCTGGTCATCTGGGGCTTCTCGCGCATGGCGACCTCCTTCGTCGATGCCGCCTGGCAGCTTCAGGCCGCCTATCAGGATGCTGTTGCCTGGCTGGGGGAAAAGGGCTTTTCCGTCGCAAGCTCGCTCAATGACATTTTCAATGTCGGCCTGATCGCCCGCACCGCGCGGCAGGTGACGGGACAGGCGAGCACGACGCTGAGCTTCTGGCTTGTGGTGCTTGCCTATGTCGTTCTCGGCCTCACCGAAGTGGACAAGCTCCGCCACAAGATCGCGGCCCTCTCCAAGCCGGAATTCGCCTCCGCCGCCATCCGCATTGCCGATGCGACGGCGAAAAAGTTCGGCCGCTACATGCTGGTGCGCACGCAGATGAGCGCGATGACCGGCGTTCTGTTCTGGAGCTCGGCGACGCTGACGGGCCTCGACTTCCCCGTGGAATGGGGCGTCATCGCCTTTGCGCTGAACTACATTCCCTTCATCGGCTCGGTGATCGCCACCGTATTCCCCTCGCTTTACGGCGTCATCCAGTTCGAGCACTGGGAGACGGCGCTGGCGCTGTTCGTCTGCCTCAACCTGATCCAGTTCATCATCGGCAATTACGTGGAGCCGATGGTCTCAGGCTCGACGCTGTCGATCTCGCCCTTCGTCGTGGTGTTCTCGATCTTCTTCTGGACCTTCATGTGGGGCCTGTTCGGCACCTTTCTCGGCGTGCCGATCACGATCGCGCTTCTGACGGTGTGCGAGAACATCCCCTCGCTGAAATGGGTGGCGGATATTCTCGGCGGAGGGCCGCGCAAGCAGAAAACCCGCCGCAAGCTGAGCCTGCCCTCGCCCGGCCAATAGCCCGGCAGCCGTCAGCGCGGTCGTTCCGCCCTGTCGCGGGTCATGCCCTTTTCGGCAAGCTCGGCCTCGTAATTGGCAAACATCCGCGCGCCATCCTCGCCGAGTTCCCGCAGATAGGTCCAGGTGTAGATGCCGCTGTCGTGCATGTCGTCAAAGCCGATACGGATCGCGTAGTTCCCGGCGGCCGTGACCGTCATGATCTCCACATTCCGCTTGCCAGGCACCGTCACCGCCTGGCCGGGTCCGTGGCCCTTGACCTCGGCTGAAGGCGAAAGCACGCGCAGCATTTCGGCGGGAAGCGCAAAACGCGCGCCATCGTCGAAGGAGACTGTCAGCGTCTTGCGGTCGCGCGAGACGCGGATTTCTGTGGGTGTCGCAGTCATGGTCCATCCCGGTGGTTCGACAAAATCACGCGGCTGTGTTTCGCACTTCACTTGACGCTTGCCAAGGCCCGCTCCATGTTCGGCTCAAGGAGAATTCCCTGTGAACCAGCACCTGCTCGACAAACAGCCCGTCGCAGACCAGCCGACGCCGATGATCGACCCCTTCGGCCGGCAGATCACCTATTTGCGCGTCTCGGTCACGGATCGCTGTGATTTCCGCTGCACCTATTGCATGGCGGAGAACATGACCTTCCTGCCGAAACGCGACCTGCTGACGCTGGAGGAGCTTGAGCGGCTCTGCAACGCCTTCATCGACAAGGGCGTCAGGAAACTCCGCCTGACCGGCGGCGAGCCGCTGATGCGCAAGAACGTGATGCAGCTGATCAGGAACCTCGGGAAGCGCATCGGCGAAGGCGCGCTTGACGAACTGACGCTGACGACCAACGGCTCGCAGCTTGCGCGCTTTGCCGACGATCTCCATGCCGCCGGCGTGCGCCGCATCAATGTCTCGCTCGACACGCTCGACCCGCAGAAATTCCGCGAGATCACCCGCTGGGGCGATTTCCACAAGGTCATGGCCGGGCTGGAAGCCGCTCGCAAGGCAGGCCTCAAGGTCAAGCTCAACGCCGTTGCGCTTGCCGGCTTCAACGAGCACGAAATTCCGGAACTGCTGCGTTTCGCTCACGATAACGGCATGGATCTGACGCTGATCGAGGCAATGCCGCTCGGCGAGGTCGATACCGACCGCTCCTCCCAATACCTGCCGCTGAGCAAGGTTCGCCGCGATCTTGAGGAGAATTTCACCCTCACCGATATTCCGATGACCACCGGCGGCCCGGCCCGTTTCGTCACGGTAGCGGAGACCGGCGGCAAGCTCGGCTTCATCACGCCGCTGTCGCATAATTTCTGCGCATCCTGCAACCGCGTGCGGCTGACCTGCACCGGCATGCTCTATCTCTGTCTCGGCCACGACGACAATGCCGATTTCCGCAAGGTGTTGCGCGACAATCCCGATGACGACGCGGTGCTGCACCGCGCGATCGACAGCGCGATCGCCCGCAAGCCGGAGGAGCACAATTTCGAGCTCGATGAAACCCATTCGCGCGTTGCCGTCGCCCGCCACATGAGCATGACCGGCGGCTGATCCCTTCCGGCCGGATAGCGGAGAGCCAAGTGACACAGATCACTTCTCAGTCTCGTTGATCGTCTATATGAACAAGACATAAGATAACGAGACCAATGATGCGCACCTCCTCCAATGTTACCGGCGCCGCCTTTATGATCGCGGCGATGGCCGGCTTTTCCCTGACCGACGCGACCGCCAAACTGCTGACCGAGGAAATCGGCCTCGGTCAGATCATGTTCGTCCGGGGTATCATCCTCACCGTGTTCACAGTGCTGATCGCCTGGCGCAGCCGCGCGCTTTCCCGCCTTGGCGCGATTTCCGACCGGCGGGTGATCGTGCGCAGCCTGTGCGAACTCGTTGCCGCAGTCGCCTTTCTTCAGGCGCTGAAACAGATGCCGCTCGCCAATGCCGCCTCGATCATACAGTGCCTGCCGCTGGCCGTGACTCTCGGCGCGGCGCTCTTCATGAAAGAGCCGGTCGGCTGGCGGCGCTGGAGCGCCATCATCGTCGGCTTCGTCGGCGTGATGATCATCATCCAGCCCGGTCCGGACGGTTTTCAGCAGGGCGCGGGCTATGCCGTGATCGCCATGCTCGCGGCTTCAGCCAGGGACCTTTTGACCAAGACGATCCGATCCGACGTTCCGGCCATCATCATCACGCTGGCCACCGCCGTGCTCTTGACGATCGGCGGCGCGGTTCTGGGCACGCTCGAGCAGGACTGGAGCATGATGAGCTGGCCGATCATGCTGAAGCTCGTCCTCGCCGCCATTTTCCTCTTGTCCGGCTACCAGTTCGTCGTCTTTGCCGTGCGACTTGCCGATATTTCCTATATCGCGCCGTTCCGCTATGCCGGGCTGCTGTGGGCGACGCTTCTGGGTATCCTCCTGTTCCGGACCTATCCGGACGTGAACGTGCTTGTCGGCGGCGCGATCGTCGTATTGGCAGGGCTCTACTCCTTCTACCGCGAGCGCAAGAAGGGGCTGGAGCCGCTCGCCGAAACCGGTCAGCCTGTCGCCTCGGAAGGCGGCGGACCGATCGTCAGGGCGGAGGAAGACATGCTGAAGGAGAGAAAATGACGCCGTTTCCCGCCGTCATCCTCGCCGGCGGCGCCTCGCGGCGCATGGGCACGGACAAGGCGATGCTGACGCTTGAGGGCGAAACCCTTCTCGCGCGGGCGCATCGGCGGATCAAGACGCAGGCGCACCCGGTTCTCATCAGCCGGCATGGCGATGATCTGGCGGGGCTGCCTGACGCCACCGTCATCCGCGACGCCGGGACCGGGCACGAAGGTCCGCTTGCCGGCATCCTTGCGGGTCTCCGTCACCTCGCCGCGCAGGGTTCTGAGGCCACGCATATGGTTTCGCTCGCCGTCGACACGTCGTTTTTCCCGGCCGATCTCGTTGAACGCCTGGCTGCCGCCAGCCCCGCGCCCGACGCGATCGTGCTTGCCCGCACGGATGATCGCGTCCATCCGGTCTTCGCCCTCTGGCCGCTTGTCCTGCGCGAGCCGCTGGAAGACTGGCTGGCGTCCGGCGTCAACCGGCGACTGATGGATTTTGTCCGGGAACACCAAAGCCGGATCGTCGATTTTCCGCTGATCCCGGCCGAAGACGGCGCAATCGATCCGTTCTTCAACGTCAATACGCCGGATGATCTCGCCGCCGCCCGTCACATCGCAAAACGGATCGCGCAGACCTGAAAGCCGGTTGCGCCGCGGCCGATCCCGGCATAGAGCATGGCGGATATTCAACGGGATAAGCGCAATGGCACGCATGATCGACGAGGAAAGACTGGCGGAAGCCTATAACCGGGCGCTTGCGCTCGAAAAGGCGGGCAAGTTCGCCGAGGCGGCCGAGGCCTACCGCGAAGTGCTGACGATCGACCCGGACGATCACGGCGGCGCTGCCGTGCGTCTTGCCGCGATGGGCTTCGGCGAAGCGCCGAAAAAGGCGCCGGACGCCTATGTCGAGACCCTGTTCGACCAGCATGCCGAGGATTTCGAGGACATTCTCGTCGACCAACTCGGCTATTGCGTGCCGATGATCATGCGCCAGCGCTTCCAGGCGCTGGAACTCGGGCCGTTCGAGCGCATGCTCGATCTTGGCTGCGGCACAGGGCTTGGCGCCAGCGCGCTCGGCGATATGGCGGGCGACATCACCGGGCTCGATATCTCGGAGAAAATGGTCGAGATCGCCTATGAGAAGGAACTCTACGACACGCTGTTCGTCGCGGAAGTCGAGGAATTTCTCAACGACGACGGCGAGGAGGCGTTCGATCTGATCATCGCCGCCGACGTGCTGCCCTATCTCGGCACGCTCGACGCGTTTTTCTCAGGCGCGGCGAAAAGCACGGCCGGCGGCGGCATCCTCGCCTTTTCCGCGGAAACCCTGCCGGATGACGTGTTGGCCGGGCGCGACTACATGGTCGCCCCGCATCACCGTTTCGCCCACGGCCTTGCCTATCTGACGGAAAGCCTGGAAAAGGCCGGGTTCCAAACGGTCGACGTCACCGACATCAATGTCCGCTTCGAAAACGGAAGGCCGACGCCGGGCTATCTGGTGATTGCCCGCTACTCGGAAGCGTGAGAACGCCGGCCGGCGTAGAAGAAACGCCATGGCGTATACCAGCGCCACTCGGGGTCCAGCGTCTCGGGCACGGGATCGAAGCCATGGGTGCCGCCCGGCCCGCAGCGCCCGACGCGGAAGAGCGTCAGGAAGCCGCCGGCCCAGAGGCCGTGGCGGGCGATTGCCTCATAACCATATTCCGAACAGGTCGGCAGATGCCGGCAGGACTGGCCGATCAGGCTGGAGAATGTCAGCTGGTAGAAACGGATGAAGCCAAGCCCGAACAGGCGACCGGGCGTCTTGCGGAACGGCCCTTGCCAGTTGCGTGAAGACGGCTTCGTCCCGCCATGGCTCTCACACATCGGTTCGGACGACCTCATGCTGTTCCGGCGCGGCGGCATCCAGTTCATCAAGCGCCTTCACCAGCGCCTCGAAGGTCAGCATCACCGAGCCGTGTCGCGCGGGATAGTCCCGGACCGGCAGCAGACAGCGCATTTCCGCAAACCGTCCGTCGGGTCCGTCGCCGCCTTCTTTCAGCATTGAACGCATCTCGGCGCGCGCTACGCGGATCTCGTCGGGCGTCGCGCCGATCACCGAGGCAGCCATGATCGCCGAGGAGGCCTGGCCGAGCGCGCAGGCCTTCACCTCATGGGAAAAGTCGCTGACCGCCCCGTCCGTGAGCTTCACATAGACCGTCAGCCGCGAGCCGCACAGCTTCGAGTGGGCCGCGGCGCTGGCATCTGCATCGCCAAGGGCGCCCAGCCGGGTGACATTGCCGGCATGGCCGAGGATGCGTGCGGAATAGATATCGTCCATCTTCGCTTTCCGTGGGACCCTTTCCGGAAAAGGCGGGCCGGAATTGACTGGTTACAGGAAAACATGGGATTTCGGCAAGGCTGCGGCAAGCCCCGGCGCATTGCCAAGCGCAAGCGACCGGTCTATCAACGCCGGCAGCAACGACAGGAAAGACCATGCCGCAATTCGAAAAGCCGCCGCAGGACAAGGCCCTGCTCGACGAGGCCTCCGTTTTCACGCCGCGCTTCGATGACAAGGGGCTCGTCACCGCCATCGTCACCGATGCCCGCGACAGTGCGGTGCTGATGCTGGCCCACATGAACGCCGAAGCCCTGTCGCTGACGCTTGAGACCGGCTTTGCCCATTATTACAGCCGTTCGCGCGACACGATCTGGAAGAAGGGCGAGACTTCCGGCAACCTGCAGAAGGTGGAACAGGTGCTGGCTGACTGCGATCAGGACGCGGTTTTGCTGAAGGTCTCGATGACAGGCCATGACGCGGCTTGCCACACCGGCCGACGCTCCTGCTTCTACCGCCAGGTGACGCTCGCTGGCGGCAAGGCCGTGCTCGAAAGCATCGACGACCACAAGGCGTTCGATCCGAAGGCGGTCTACGGCAAATAAGGCTCAGCCGGCGATATAGGACTTGATGTGCTCGGCCTCCTGCTCGACCTCGCGAATGCGCGACTTCACCACGTCGCCGATCGAGATAATGCCGGCAAGCTTGCCGTCAACCTCGACAGGCACATGGCGAAAGTGCCGCTTGGTCATCACCTCCATCAGTTCATTGACGGTGGTGCCCTCGTCGCAGCGGTAGACGTTGTCCGTCATTTCCTGGGAGACGGGCGCGGTCAGGGCACGCGCGCCGTGCTTGCCGACGGCGGCGGCGAGGTCGCGCTCGGTGAAGATGCCGGCGATCCTGCCGCCCTCGTCGGCGATCACCACGGCGCCGATGCGGTTCTGGTGGAGGATGACCGCCACCTCGGAAATTGACGTCGTCGCCGGCGCGGTCACGACCGCCCTGCCCTTCTCGTCCAGTATCATCCTGACAGTGATCGCCATCAAAACCTCCTCGTTTCCGGCACCTTCTGCGCATCCCTCCTCCAGGGCGCTGCGCGGACGATTATGGTGCATGAGGAATTGGGCGATTGCAAGAAAACCCGTGCGGTCCGCTCCTTGCCCGATGCGCTAGAAGATCAGCGTGCGCGGCGTCTTCACGTCGAACAGCGGAAAAGCCAGGAAGCCGAACAGGAAACCGCCCACATGCGCCTGCCAGGCAATATCGGCCGCGCTGACGCCGATGAAGCTGACGCCAACGGCGACAAGAAGATTGCCGACGAGCCAGACCAGGACGAAAGCGCGCGCCGTCGGATCGGCGAAGACCGCGCCGATCGAAAGCCTGGGGCCGAGATGCGCCTGCGGCAGGAACCGTCCGCCGGCAAAGACGAAACGGCAGGCAGCGCCCATATAGGCCGAGACCACGCCGGAAGCGCCGATCAGCACGGTTGCAGCACCCCAGTCCGTGAGCGCGAAGAAAAAGGCGGAGGCGGCAGCGCTTGTCAGCCACAGGAGAAGAAACCGCACCGGCCCGAGCCTTTTGGCGACCGGCGCGCCGAAGATCGCCAGCCAGATCGCGTTGAAGATGATGTGGCTCCAGCCGCCGTGGAGAAGAGAATAGGTGAGCGGCGACCATAGCCAGGCGAGATCCTGGGATCCGAGCGCATGGACATAACGCGCCGGAATGAAGCCGAATTCCTGCCACACCATCATGTTGGTCGCGTAGCCGAGAACGAATTCCTGCAGCAGAAAGACCGCAAACAGCGCCGCAAGTGCCGCCAGCACGACCGGCGGAAGGTTGATCGGCGGCTCGCGCCTCTGGGGCTGGAAGGGGTCGCCGCCGGTTCGCGGTGTGCGCATGGGTCTTGCTCCTGTTCGGCTTCTGATTATCCGATCGCGCCCCGTTTGAAAAGCATCGGCAGACGTGGCAGAAAAGGCCCGCAACAGCGCCTTTGACGGACACGGGCAGAACGAAAAAATGTCGTCGCGCCGGTAACTTAAACGAATATTAACCGCGATTTGATCAGATTTCGCCACAGCCTAGTATTGGATGAACGCGGCCGGTATCATGCCGGCACGGCTTCGCCAGGAACCAACAACCGCCAGATTTCGCAAGAGTTTTTCGAATGCAGAGACAGGCAAACCGCCGCTTCCGTTTGAGCCGGTTTTTCAATGCCGTGATGGTTTTCGCGGCACTCATGACCCTCCTCACCGGCCTACCCGTTAACGAGGCCCGCGCCGATTCCAACGACGCGGCCATCGTGATTGACGCCCATACCGGAAAAGTTCTCTACAGCGAGGCGCCCGATGCGCCGCGCTATCCGGCATCGCTGACCAAAATGATGACGCTCTACATGCTGTTCGAAGCGCTTGATGATGGCCGCGTCACTCTCAACACCAAGATCCCGTTTTCAAAGAACGCGGCAGCCGAGCCGCCGACCAAGCTGGGCATTCCTGCAGGCAGCAGCGTTACCGTCGAAACCGCGATCTATGCGCTCATCACCCGCTCTGCCAATGACGTCGCCACCGCCGTCGGTGAATATCTCGGCGGCTCGGAGAGCAATTTCGCCAGGATGATGACCAACAAGGCGCACGCGCTCGGCATGACGCGTACGACCTATCGCAATGCCCACGGTTTGCCCAACAGCGCGCAGAAGACCACCGCGCGCGACCAAGCCCGGCTCGGCATCGCGCTGCGCCAGCATTTTCCGGAATATTATCACTATTTCGGCACGCGCAATTTCAAATACGGCAAATACAATATCGGCAACCACAACCGCCTTCTCGGCCAGGTGAAGGGCGTCGACGGCATCAAGACCGGCTACACCAACGCCTCGGGATACAATCTTGCGACCTCCGCCGTTTCCGGCAACCGCTCGATCGTCGCCATCGTCATGGGCGGCGCGACCGGGGCAAGCCGCAACCAGTGGGCAACGCGTCTGGTGACAACCTATCTGCCCAAGGCTTCCAACGGCCGCGGCGGCAATTTCGTGATCGCCCGCGCCGACACCATGGTCTTCCCCGAAAAGGGCCCGATCCCCTATCCGCGTCCGGTGGCAGAGGGCGGCGTCGCGCTTGCCTATGCGGCAAACGACAACGCCGCGCCGACCGCTTCGGCTGGCCTCACCGGCGTCCAGGCCGAGCTCGTCTCCAACGTGCCGCTGCCGAGCGAACGCCGCCCGGCCGACAATGACGAAGGGTTGAGCGTCGAGGATGTGCTGCAAACGGCCGACACTGTCGCCGATGCCGTCGGCGATGCGATTATTCCCGCGGCCCAGGCCTCGGAAAGCGCGCCCGACACCTCGATCAAGACGGCCTCGATCAGTCAGCCGCGCGGCTGGGTCGTCCAGGTCGGCACGGCCGCAACCGCCGAAGGCGCCCGCGCGCTTCTGACCCGCACCCGGGGCAAGGCCGGTGGCGCGCTCGACAAGTCCGAACCCTTCGCCCTTGCCTATAACAATGGCGGCCAGGAGATCTACCGCGCCCGCTTCGGCGGCTTCCCCGACCAGGAAGAGGCGGTCAAGGCTTGCCGCGCGCTGAAGCGCAACGGCGTAAGTTGCTGGGCAAGCCTGCAGTAAAACCGAAGTTAAAAACCGGTGCTCCCATGCACCGGCACAGAATGCCGGAATAAAACGCCGGTCCGCATCGCGGGCCGGCGTTTTTGCGTAAAGGGTTTCGAAAGATTTATCCGCTAGCCTCATCGGTAAGGTTTCAGAAAGCAAGAAACGCAAAAGCTTTCGGCGCCATGGAAAAGCCCATTATCTGTCCTGCGTAGCGATGGGGATTGAAGTGAACAGGAAACAGCGTTCCGGCATGATGTCAGGCAATATCGAACCCGCAACCGCCCGCCGCAGCGGTTTCAATCCGCTCCACGAAGCAGCCCAGAAGCTGGCGGAATATGCCCGGTTCCAGGGCCGCTACAAGGCAAGGGAGCTTGTCGGCCTCCTGACAAGCCAAGGAGAGCGCGCCGCGCGCGCCGTCCAGCCTTCAGCCCGCATCCATCTCTATATCCGCGCCGACCGTGACGGACGCGCGCCGGTCAACCTCAGACTGCGCTGACGGTTTCTTTCGAGTACAGCCATGAAAAAAGGCGCCGCGCGGCGCCTTTTGTCGTTTCGGCAAGCCCTTCAGGGCCTGCGTCACATCTTGACGGCGGAGATCTGGATCTCGACGCGCCGGTTCTGCGCCCGGCCTTCCGGCGTCGCGTTGGATGCGATCGGGTTGGACGGCCCGAAGCCAACGGCGGAGATGCGATTGGCGCCAACGCCCGACTGAACCAGATAGTTGCCGACGCTGTTGGCGCGGTCCTGCGACAGCCTCTGGTTATATTCGACCGAGCCGGTCGAATCCGTGTAGCCGTTCACATTGACCGCTGTGCGGTCATATTTACGCAGCACCGTCGAAACCGCATTCAGCGTCGAGTAGAAGTTCGGCAGGATCGAATACCCGTCCGTCGGGAAGGTGACGTTGCCCGGCATGACCAGCGTCAGCATGTCGCCGTTGCGGACGACGGTAACGCCGGTACCGGCCAGAGCCTGACGGAACTCGCGTTCCTGGCTGTCCATATAGGCGCCGATGCCGCCGCCGGCGATCGCGCCGATCGCGCCGCCGATCGCCGCGCCCTTTGCGTCACCGCCAACGGCAAGGCCCGCCAGCGCGCCGAGCGCGCCGCCGGCGAGCGCGCCGGTTCCGGTATTGTTGTTGACGGTCTGCCCCGAATAGGGGTCCGTGGTCGTGCAGCCGGCAAGAAACGCAACGCTTACCGCAGCAATGGTCATTTTCTTCAGCATGGTGTCCCTCGAATAAGAAAAGCCTTAATCAATCTCAAGCCGCCTCATTGCGGCAATGATATGGCGGAGTCGCCGCACCGCTACGACGGCGGCCCGGAGACATGTCCGGGGCCGCCGCTTTCATCGTTTGTTTCAAAAAACTCAGTTGGTCGCTGCCGCCATTTCATCCGCCGCCGGCGGCGGTGCAATGCGGATCTCGACACGGCGGTTCTGGGCGCGGCCGTCGGCCGTGTCGTTGGATGCCACCGGATCGGCCTTGCCGTAACCCACCGGCATGATGCGCTGCGGGCTGACGCCGCGCTGGATCAGCGCGCCGGCAACGGCATTGGCGCGCTGCTGCGAGAGCTTCAGGTTATAGGCGTCCGAACCGGTCGAATCGGTATAGCCGTTCACGTCGATATCGGTGGCGTTATACTTCTGCAACAGACCGGCAACGACGGAGAGCGAAGGGCCGAAGGACGGCACGATATCGGAGCTGTCGGTGGCAAAGGTGATGCTCGAATCGAAGACCAGCGCGATATATTTCGGCGTGCGCACGATGGTAACGCCGGTGCCTTCGAGCTGCTGGCGCATCTCGCTTTCCTGGCGGTCCATATAGGCCGCCGGATCGCTGACGGAGATATTGGTGACCGATACTTCCTCGGGCGCCTGGTTCACGCTGTTCTGCGTGTTGGCCGCGCAGCCCGCAAGCAGCGCGGTTGCGAAGATGGCCGTGATGATCTTGGCTTTCATGTTTCCCCCTTCAGGACTATCGGAATCGGTCATGCCGATCATTGCGTTGAAGGCCTATAACAACAGTATAGTGCCCGCTTTAGCAAGGTTTTCCATGGAAACCAAAGCGGATACCCTCACCGTCAGTGACTGATCGACGCCGCCTCGTGCATTTCCGCATTGAGACGCCGCTCCTCATCCGATTTCGGCTTGGAGAAGCGCGCAAGCAGGTAATAGGCGACCGGCGTGACGTAGAGCGTGACGATGGTGGCAAGGCCAAGCCCGCCGACGATCACCCAGCCGAGCGCGATACGCGCCTCGGCGCCTGCGCCGGAGGCGGCGACCAGCGGAATGCCGCCGAGCACGGTGGAGATCATCGTCATCATCACCGGCCGAAGCCTGAGCATGGTCGCATGTTCGATCGCATCGCGCACGCTCTCGCCGCGATCCCTGAGCTGGTTGGCGAATTCGACGATCAGAATGCCGTTCTTCGCCATCACGCCGATCAGAAGCACGAGGCCGATCTGCGAATAGATGTTGAGGCTCGTCCCGGTCAGAAGCATGGCGATGAAGGCGCAGCCGATGCCGAAGGGCACGGTCGCCAGAATGATCAGCGCGCTCCAAACGCTCTCGAACTGGGCGGCAAGCACGAGAAAGACGATGATGATGGCAAAGCCGAACACCATGCCCATGCCGGACGCGTTTTCATCCAGCGCCGCGGCTTCCGCCTGGGCTTCCACATGGGAACCTGGCGGCAGAAGCGGCTCGGCAAGTTCCAGAAGCCGTTGATAGGCGTCACCCAGCGCCACGCCAGCCCCGAGGCTTGAGGAAAGCGAGACGGCGGCCTGCTGCTGCTCGCGCTCGAGCGTCGGCGCGATGGACTTTTCCTCGAGCGAGGCGATGGTCGACAGCGGCACGATGCGGCCGTCGCCGGTGCGCAGGAAAATATTCCGCAAATCGCTCGGATCGTCGACCTTGCGGGTATCGGCGCGAAGCTGGACATCATAGGAATCGCCGTCGATGAACACCTCGCCGACCGACCGGCCGTCAAGCAAGGCCATCAGCGCCTGCGAAAGCCCGCTGATATCGATGCCGAGATCGGCAGCGCGGCGGCGATCGAGCGTTAGCGCCAGTTGCGCCTGCGTCGCATCCTCGGACAGGCGCGGCGCAGAGAACATCGGATCGGCCTCCATCGCCGCCACCAGCGCGCTCGCGGCTTCCGTCAGCCGTTCATGGCTGGAGCCGACAAGGGCGACGGAGAGCCCGTTGCCGGCGCCGCGGATATTGAGCGAGTTCGGCTGGAAGGCGAAGGCACGCACCGCCGGAATGCTGCCCGAGGCCGCGTTCACGTCGCGGGCGATCTGGTCCTGAGTGCGCTCACGATCCGCCCAGGGCGCAAGCGACATGACGACGAAGCCGCTGTTCGTGTTGCTGCCGAAGCCGGAAATGGAAAAGACGCTCTCGATCTCGCCGCTGTCGATCAGCGGCTGGAGCTTTTCCTCCACCTGCTGGATGCGGTCGCGGGTATAATCGAGGCTGACGCCCTGGGGTGCTGAGACCCGCATCATCAGCATCGACCGGTCCTCGCGCGGCAAAAGCTCGGTGGTGAGGTTGGCATAGGCGAGATAGGCCCCAAAGATCAGCAGGCCGGCCAGCGACAGCAGCACCAGCGGCGCGGCCAGCACCCAGCCGAGCGTCACGGCATAGATCCGCGCAAGGGCCGAGCCGAAACGCGCGACCGGCCCCGGCTTCTGATCCTTGTGGCTCACCAGAATGCGCGATGCCAGCATCGGGCAGAGCGTCAGCGCCACGAAGGAGGACAGCATCACGGCAAAGGCCAGCACAAAGCCGAATTCGCGGAACAGCCCGCCCGCCTGCCCCGGCAGGAAGGAGAGCGGCACGAAGACGGCGGCAAGCGTCGCGGTCGTGGTGATGACGGCGAAGAACACCTGGCGCGTGCCAAGCACGGCGGCCGCGCGCGGCCCCATGCCGTTTGCCCTGAGACGCACGATGTTTTCCAGAACCACGATCGCGTCATCGACGACCATGCCGGTCGCCAGCACGATCGCCAGAAGTGTCAGGATATTGACGGAGAAGCCCGCCACATAGATCGCGGCCAGCGTGCCGACCAGCGCCACCGGCAGGGTGATCGCCGGAATGATGGTGGCGCGCCAGTCGCGCAGGAAGACGTAGATGATGGCGACCACGATCATCGCCGCGAGGATGAGCGAGCGCACCACTTCCTCGATCGAACCGGAAATGAACACGGCGTCGTCGCTCGAAACGCGGATCGTCGTGCCTTCGGGCAGGTTCGGCGCAATCTCGTTGACGACCCGGTGGACGCCCTCGGAAATTTCCAGCGTATTCGACTTCGCCTGGCGGACGATACCGAGGCCGATGCCGGGCTGGCCGTTGTAGCGCAGCGCCGTTGCCGCCGTATCCGGTCCGAAGACGACGGTGGCGACATCGCCGAGACGGACATTTTCGGCTACGCGGATATCGGCAAACTCTTCCGGCGTGGTGATGTCGGCGGTGGCGCGCACGCCGAGCGCCTGAGTGGTGCTGGTCAGAGAGCCCGCCGGCACGTCCCAGGAGATATCGGAAAGCGCCGATGTCAGGTCGGCCACTGACAGGCCCCGGCTCGCAAGGGCCGCCTGGTTGATATCAATGCGAAAGATCTTCTCCCGCTCGCCATAGACGGCAACGTCGGCCACGCCCGGCACGGCGGCGAACCGATCCTCGATCTCATCGCTGACAAGCTCCGTCAGGTCGTCGATATCGAGCGTGGAGGACGTGATCGCCAGCCGGACGACCGGCTGCGCGTCGGAATCCGCCTTGACGATGCGCGGTTCGTCGGCATCGTCCGGCAATTGCCCCTCGACCCGGCCGACAGCATCGCGCACATCCATCGAGGCGACATTGATATCCGTATCCTTGCTGAATTCCAGCGTCACCCGGCTTGAGCCGGTGGACGACTGGGAGGACATCGACTGCAGGCCCGGTACGCGCGCCACCGCGCCCTCGATGACATTGGTCACCTCGCGGTCAACTGTCTCGGGCGCGGCGCCCGAAAATGTGGTGCGCACGGTGATGACCGGCTGGTCGACATCGGGCAGCTCGCGCACTTCGACGCCGAAAAAGGCGGCGAGACCGGCCACGACGATCAGGGCGTTGAACACCGCAGCAAGAATGGGCCGGCGCACGAAGAGAGCGGTAAAGCCGTGCTCGCTCTCATGCTCGGCGATCGCCTTTTCCGCTTCGCTGCGGGCATCGCTCGTCTGGTTCTCGGCCGCCGTCTCTTCGCCAGGCGTCTTGTCGTTCTCGAGGTCGCTCATGATGCGGACCCCGCGCTTTCGCGCTGCGGCGCGCCGGAGGTCATGTCGCTGACGGACGCCCCCTCGCGCAGGCGCTGTATGCCCTCGATGATGACACTGTCCCCCTCGCCCAGTTGGGCATCGACCAGGACCACGTCCGGGTCGCGCTGGATGATGCGGACCCGCGTCTTGGTCGATTTGCCGTCGACGAGTTGCCAGACATAGGCCCCGTCGGAATCCCACTGGATCGAGAGCGGATCGACGGCCGGATAGACATCGCCCGGAAAGCGCATGGACACATCGAAGGACATGCCGGCGCGCAGCGCGTCGTCCTCGTTGTCGAGCCGCGCGCGCACCATGAAGGTGCGGCTTGCCGCGTCGATGCGGTTGTCGACGGCCTGCACCTCACCTTCGAACACCTGCTGGGGGGCGGAAACGAGGCTCGCCTCCACCGGCGCGCCGGAGCGGATTGCGGTCGCGAAACGCTCGGGCACGGAAAAGTCGACGAGGATCGAGGAGCGGTCGTCAATGGTGACGATTTCGGAAGAGGTCGTGACGTAATCCCCGACATTGACGGCGACGATGCCGGCAATACCGTCGATCGGCGCGACGATGCGGCGGCGCGAGAGATCAAGCTCGGCGGCCTCGAGGTCGAGTTCGGCCGATCGCTCGGCAATCTCGGCATTGTAGACTTCGAGATCGGAGATTGCGGATTTTATCCGGCGGTTGACCTCTGCCTGGCGGGTCGCGCTTTCGAGCGCAACCTCGGCAAGGTTGCGGGCGAGCACCTGTTCGCGGTCATCAAGCACGGCAATGACCTCGCCCTTCTCGACCATGTCGCCGGAAGAAAGATTGAGCTCGGTGATGGTCCCTGCCTCTTCGGGCAGCACCGTGACCGAACGGATCGCCTCGCCGCTGCCGATCGCCGTCAGTTCGTCGTTGACGGTGCCCGTCGTCACCGGCGCGGTCACGACCTGTATGCCGCCGCCCGAGAACCCGCCGGGGGGACGTCCGCCGCTGCCGGCAGCCGGTTCCGCCTCAAGTACGCCATAGGAAGTCAGCACAGCGCGCCCGCCGGGCGCCAGAAAAAGCCAGGCAGCCGACCCGATCGCCAGAAGACAGACACTGACGGCAACCTGTTGGTAGAAACGCATCAAAAACCCCGGTTTTCAAGAAGATGCCGAAAATGGCGGCGTGCGGAAAGATAAAAGAATATGAGTGGAATTATCCAGATCACCCGTCGCACTGCAAGCCAAGGAATTGAACCTCACAAAATTGTAATGTTCCGGCCCATTCATCACTTTGATTGCGGCGCGGTTTCGGCGGAGAAGGAGCGTCGTCTGTGCATATTTTGTTCTCATTTCGATGCACGCCTTCACCTTTGCCCTTCAAGCCACTAGATTGGCCCCATGATTCACGGCCACGACGACATACCGTTCTTTGATGACGACGACGAACCGCGCAAGCCGGCGCCCCGATCCGGAGAGACCGCGCGGCAGACGGGCGGCCTTGCCGCGCGCGCCATGGCGGCGCGGCGCGCGCCGGAAGCCCCCGATTACCTGACCGGGCTCAACCCCGAACAACGCGACGCGGTCGAGACCATCGAAGGCCCGCTTCTGGTGTTGGCGGGCGCGGGCACCGGCAAGACGCGGGTGCTGACAACCCGCATTGCCCATATTCTTGCCTCCGGGCGGGCCTATCCAAGCCAGATCCTGGCCGTGACCTTTACCAACAAGGCTGCGCGCGAGATGAAGGAGCGTATCGGCATCCTCGTCGGCGGCGCGGTCGAGGGCATGCCCTGGCTCGGCACGTTCCACTCCATCGGCGTCAAGCTCCTGCGCCGCCATGCCGAACTGGCCGGACTCAGGTCCGATTTCACCATTCTCGACACGGACGATGTCATCCGTCTCATCAAGCAGTTGATCCAGGCCGAAGGGCTTGACGACAAGCGCTGGCCGGCGCGACAGTTTTCCTCGATGATCGACGGCTGGAAGAACAAGGGCCTGACGCCGGAGCTCATCCCGGAGGGCGACGCCCGCGCCTTCGCGAACGGCAAGGGCCGTGAGCTCTACAAAGCCTATCAGGACCGGTTGAAGACGCTGAACGCCTGCGATTTCGGCGACCTTCTGCTGCATCCGATCCGGCTTTTCCGCGAAAACCCGGACATTCTGAAGGAGTATCACCGCCGCTTCCGCTACATTCTGGTGGACGAATACCAGGACACCAACACGGCGCAATATATGTGGCTGAGGCTTCTGGCCCAGCGCCCCGGCGAGGACGACGGACCGGTCAACATCTGCTGCGTCGGTGACGATGACCAGTCGATCTATGGCTGGCGCGGCGCGGAGGTCGACAATATCCTGCGCTTCGAGAAGGATTTCCGCGGCGCAAAGGTCGTCCGGCTGGAGCGCAATTACCGCTCCACGGCGCATATTCTCGGCGCTGCCGGCAAACTCATCGAGCACAATGACGGGCGGCTCGGCAAGACGCTTTTCACCGAACGCGCCGAGCCGGACGACGACAAGGTACAGGTTCACGCCGCCTGGGACTCCGAAGAGGAAGCGCGCGCGATCGGCGAGGAAATCGAACAGCTGCAGCGCCGGGGCGAGCTTCTGAACGACATGGCCATCCTTGTGCGCGCCTCCTTCCAGATGCGCGAATTCGAGGACCGGTTTGTGACCCTTGGCCTCAACTACCGCGTCATCGGCGGACCGCGCTTTTACGAGCGGCTCGAAATCCGCGACGCCATGGCGTTTTTCCGCCTCACCTGCCAGCCGGCCGACGATCTGGCGCTGGAGCGGATCATCAACACGCCGAAGCGCGGTCTGGGCGATGCCAGCGTGCGCAAGATCCATGATTATGCCCGTGCCCGCGACATTCCGATGCTGGCCGCTGCCCGGGAGATGATTGACACCGACGAACTGAAGCCGAAGCCGCGCAAGGCGCTGTTCGACGTCGTCACCCAGTTCACCCGCTGGCAGGAGTTGCTGGAAACCACGCCGCACACGGAGCTTGCCGAAATCATTCTGGAGGAAAGCGGCTATACCGAGATGTGGCAGAACGACCGTTCGGCGGAAGCGCCCGGCCGGCTTGAAAACCTGAAGGAGCTGATCCGCTCCATGGACGGGTTTGAGAGCATGCGCGGCTTTCTCGAGCACGTCTCGCTGGTGATGGACGCCGACCAGAACGAGGAGATGGACGCCGTCTCGATCATGACGCTGCATTCTGCCAAGGGACTGGAATTCAAGACCGTGTTCCTGCCCGGCTGGGAGGAAGGCCTCTTTCCCCATCAGCGTGCGCTGGACGAAAGCGGCCGCGCCGGCCTCGAAGAAGAGCGCCGCCTCGCCTATGTCGGGCTGACGCGAGCCAAACGCAATTGCCACATCTGGTTCGTTTCCAACCGGCGCATTCACGGGTTGTGGCAGTCGACCATGCCGTCGCGTTTTCTCGATGAGTTGCCGGAAGACCATGTGGAGGTCGGCGAGACCGAAGTCTCCTATGGCGGTTACGGCCAGTCGCGCTTCGACCGGGCGGCGCCGTTTTCCAATACCTATGCCACGCCCGGCTGGAAACGGGCGCAGGAAAATCGCACCGATGCAACCCGTGACAACTGGGGCACGCGTTCTGGCCATGCCGTCGAACGCATCGGCTATGGCGAAAGCGGCCCGCGCGGACGGACGATCGAGGGAGAACTCGTTGCCCGCAGCAGCGAAGAGACGCCGTCCAGGTTTGCCATCGGCGACCGCGTTTTTCATCTGAAGTTCGGCAATGGAAACATCGCTGCGATCGAGGGCAACAAGCTGACGATCGACTTTGACAAGGCCGGACAGAAGCGGGTTCTGGATGGTTTCGTCAAGCCGGCCTAGCCGTTGCCGCCCCTCTTCGCGCGGGTGCCGGCCGCTGGGCCGGCAGACGGGCTCCCGCAGTTCGAAAAGGAATGCCATGACTAGGTTTGCCGTTCGGCGAACAGCCTCCTCGGCGGCGACACCTTGGCGCCAATCCAGGGGCTATCGCACGGCAGCCCCGACCCTATCTAGCCACCCCAAGCTCACATCCAGACACCGCCTCGGCCAAAACAGGCGCCCGTCGCGATCTGAGACGCCTGCAACGCGCTCGTTCGTGTATCCCAGTGTTAGATCAATGCTCTTCCCCCCTTGCCTTTTGCACTGCACAATGCAAGGTCCGGGAAGATTTTTTTATTTATTTAACCTGCCGTTATTTAGTGTAAGCTTACACACTAATCGTATTCCGTTTATTCGCTCATAGGTTTTATTGGGTACACGTTTCATCTCGATTCACAGGGCCTCCCCGTAACATGCAGATGGCAATGAGAAAGGCGCAACGATACGAACGCCGTTTGGCCGGCGTTTTCCTGGCGGTCTTCATGTTCATGGCCGTCGCTACCGCGCAACTCAGGGCTCAGGTCCCGCTCATCCGCCTTCCCGACTTTTTCGAGGGCAGCCCCGTCGCAATGCTGCTGATCGAGCCGGCCGACGGCAAGATCCTTGCTGCCAATCACGCCGCGCAATCCCTTTACGGCTGGACTTCCACCGAGTTCAGGGAACTGTTCGTGCACGATCTCAACCAGATGTCCGAAGACAAGATCAAGCGACAGATGGAGAATGCGCGCGACGGCGAACAGCGCTATTTCCTGTTCCCCCACCGCTTCAAGGACGGGTCCATCCACACGGTCCGGATATTCTCCTGGCCTATCATTTTCCAGCAGAAGACCAGGCTTTTCTCGGTAATCGCGGAGGCCGAAAACCTGCACATGGGCGACGAGCCGCTGGCCGCCTATTCATCCAATCTGGAAGACGCCGTTCGTCAGACATCGGCCGAACTCAAGGCGACCGACGGTCTCTTGAACCTGACGCTCATTTCCGCGATTGCGGTTCTGCTGAGCATCGTCATCATTCTCGCCATTGTCCTCATTCGCGGGCGCAAGCTGGTGCGCGCGCTCGGCCGACAGCACCTTCTCCTGCGCGTCGTGATCGATGCGATTCCCGACCAGATCTATTTCAAGCGACCTGACGGCACGCTGGAGGCCTGCAACCAGGCCGCCGCCGAGTTTGTCGGCATGCCGGCCGAGCTGATCGTCGGCAAGACGGATCGGGAGATTTTTGGCAAGAGCACAGACGCGCTGTTGATGCAGCAGGTCTTCTCCGACGTGAACAACCAGGGCAAGCTAATCAATCAGGGTGAGGTCACAAATCCCGCGGGACGCAAGTACACGCTGGAAATGATCAAGGCGCCGGTGATCGACGCGCGCGGCGAACGTCTCGGCTCGGTCAGCGTCTGGCGCGACGTCACCGAGCGAAGGCGCACGGAAGCCAGGATCGAGGCGCTTGCCTATTACGATCCTCTGACGAAGCTGGCCAATCGGGCCAAGGCACAGGAAGTGCTTCTCGGCTTCCTCGCGACCCACAGGGTCAACCGCCAACATATGGCGATCGCGATCTTCGACCTCGACAGTTTCGCCGCCGTGAACTCGATTTTCGGGCACAATATCGGCGACGCGCTGCTGAAAACCACCAGCCGCCGGCTGAGCGACAACATCGATGCCGGATCCTTCACGGCACGCCTGTCCAGCGACGAATTCGTCGTGTTCCTGACGGCGCTTGGAGGCGAGGAAGACAAGGCACGCGCCGCCGCGCACGCGAAAATCGAGGACCTGCACGCCTGCCTTTCGCGCCAGGCCTTCATCAACGGCAACCAGCTCACGCCAAGCGCCAGCGCCGGAGCGGTTCTGGTCAGCCCCTCCTCGGAAGGCGCGGATGAGGAATTGCGCCGCGCCGATCTGGCCATGCACAACGCCAAATCGCGCGGTCGCGGCAGCATCACCTGGTTTCACGCCGAAATGGTGGAGGATCTCGTTGCCCGGTTCGATGTCGAGACCGCGCTGGAGAAGGCCCTGCAGAACGGCGGCCTCAGGCTGTTTCTCCAGCCAAAGATCATCGAGGGCGCGCCGGGACGGCATTTCGAGGCGCTGCTGCGGCTTGATCATCCCGAGCGCGGCATCATCGGTCCCGGCAGCTTCATCCATGTCGCCGAGGCAACGGGACTGATCGTGCCCATCGGCGCCTGGGTTCTGGAGGAGGCCTGCAGGATGCTTGCCCGCAACCCCGACCTGCATCTGGCCGTGAACGTATCGGTTCGCCAGTTCCTGCGCGAAAAATTCGTCGACGACCTTGCGCTGCTGCTCGATCAATACCAATTCGAGCCCGAACGGCTGACGCTGGAAATGACGGAAAGCCTCATGATCGCCAATTTCGACCTGGCGCTTTCGCAGCTCAGGAAAATCAGGGCGCTCAACATCCGTTTGTCGATCGATGATTTCGGCACCGGCTATTCGGCCCTTGTCTATCTCAAGCAGTTTCCGTTGAACGAACTCAAGATTGACAAGACCTTCATTGCCGGTGTGCCGCATGACAGCAGCGATACATCGCTGGTGGAGTTGATCATCACCATGGCCCACCATCTCGGCATATCGATCATAGCTGAAGGCGTCGAGACGCGCGAACAGGAAGCATGGTTGCGCAATCAGGGCTGCGAAGGCCTTCAAGGTTTCCTTTTCAGCCCTCCGCAGCCGGCTTCCTACTACCTGAACCCCTGAGCCGGTCGCGGGCACCTCCCGCCTTTGCGATTGCTCGAACTCGGAGCAAAAACATGAAAGCCCTCCTGCTTGTCGACATCCAGAATGGGTTTTGCCCCGGCGGCAACCTTGCCGTCGCCGATGGCGATGCGGTCGTGCCGATCGCCAACAGGCTGATTGCCGAAGGTGACTACGACGTCATTGCCGCATCACAGGACTGGCACCCGGAAGGTCATGGCTCGTTTGCCTCGGTCCATCCCGGCAAGGATCCCTTCGATATGGGCGAGCTTGACGGCAAACCGCAAGTGATGTGGCCGGACCACTGCGTGCAGGAAACGCAGGACGCCGAATTCCACCCCGATCTCGACATCGCCGCCGTCGATTACATTCAGCGCAAGGGGCAGGATCCGCAGATCGATTCCTATTCGGCTTTCCGCGACAATGAACATCATGCCGTCACCGGGCTTGCCGACTATCTGAAGCAGAAGGGCGTCACGACGCTCGACATTGCGGGGCTTGCGCTCGACTTCTGCGTCCGGTTTACCGCGCTCGACGCGCGCGAAATGCTGCCCGGCGTGACCGTCCGCGTGATTCTCGAAGGCTGCCGCGGCATCAGCGAGGACGGCGTCGAAGAGGCGCTTGCCGAAATGAGCGAGGCCGGCGTCGAGCTCATCGATCTGCGCACCGCGATCGAAGCCTGACGGCAGGCTGAAGCATCGGCGACCGGAGACGAAGGGCGCAGGCAAGGGCGAATGCTCTCCGTTTGCCCCCCGCCGGCTGCAACTACTGCCCGTTTGCGCGTATCCGCCCCGCCACCAAAGCCTTCGTCTCCTCCATGACCGCACGAATGCGCGGCGCGTGCCTGAGACGCTCGTGAGTGAGAAGCCAGACTTCGGCCGATGGCGGGATGTCCGGGCGAAAGCACAATACGATGTCGTCGCGCCCGAGCGCCAGAATGTCCGAATAGAATCCGACTCCGATGCCGCTTGCGATGGAAGCGAAAGCCGAGGGAATGGAGTTCTGGCGAACGACGACATTGCCCGGCGGAAAATGCCGCTCCGCCCAGGCAACCGCGACGTCGTGCCTTCCGTCCGGCACAAGACCGATCAGGCAGTGACGGGAGAGTTCCTCCACATTTGAGGGCGCTCCATGCCGTTCTGCATAAGTCCTGGCGCAATAGAGGCTCCAGTGATCCTCGGCAAGCCTGACGCCGACCAACCCCGCCTGTTGCGGCGGCGGGGCCGCGCGCAAGGCAATATCGGCCTCCCCGGCGCCAAGATCCCGCAGCACAGGCGTCACATCGACCTCAAGTCCGATGCCCGGATGCCGGGCCTTGAGCCGGCTTACAAGCTCCGGCACGAAGAGACCGGCCATGACCTCGTTGGTGGTGAAGCGTACTGTCCCGCCGACAGCCCGCGAAAGCCCGTCGGCCGCGAGCGCGAAGGCGCGCATCGCCGTCTCGACGGCCTCCGCCTCCGGGCGAAGGCTCTCGCCGTCGGCGGTCAGCCGGTAGCCGTCGCGACGCTTGTCGAAAAGCTGCCGCCCGAGCGAAGCCTCGAGCGCGGCGATCCGGCGGGCGACCGTGCTCTGGCTGACTCCGAGACGGCGCGCGGCGGCGAGCGTCGACCCGCTCTCGGCAACGGCGAGCAAGAAGCGCAGATCGTCAAAATCGATAGAAGCGGCCATGGTTCTGCAAAAACGGTGAACGACATTGCAGGAACGGTGTTTGAACCGTGCCTTCGCCAGTTCTATACGCCTTTTCAGGAGGCTGCGGCAATCTGAAGCTGAGCATTCGACATTTTCAACCTTATCCGGAGCGAACACCATGAGCGGCCAGATCGTGCCGGCGCAAACGCGCATCACAAATCCCTTCGACAGCGAGACCTTCATTTTCACCCACCCCCATGATGGGGGCGCATCGACGCGCTTCGATGTCATTCTCGGCGCAGGCGGCTCGGGCGGCGGCAATGCCATCCCGCATATTCACCCCAAGACCGACGAAATCTTCACCGTCCGGCGCGGCCGGCTGATGGTCTCGATCGACGGCGAAGAGCATTTCGTTGACGCCGGGCAAAGCGCGACCGTGCACGCGGGACAGGCGCATTTCTTCAGAAACGCCCATGACGGAGAAACCGAAGCGACCGTAACCTTCACCAATGCGCAGCAGCACCAGCGCTTCTTCATCGACCTCGCAAGGCTGACGGCGGAAAAGCCCCATTATTTCTCGAAAAACGGCGATCCAAAGCTTTTGACGACCGCGCTCAAGCTCAATGCCTATCGCGACCATCTCTACATTGCGGGCCCGCCGATCGCGCTGCAGAAGTTCCTGTTCGCGCTCCTCTCCCCGCTTGCCTTTCTGCTCGGCTATCGCCTCGCCGTCTCTCCGTTGCGCGGAGCGGGTCTCCGGGCTGCAAGAAAGGCCGCGGCGGTTCGCCCCGCTTCCTGAACCGGCAGCAACCGGAAGATCACAATCATCAGGCAAGCTCGGGCATCGGCGATCGGCAAGACCCGCCAATGCCCGTCTTTTGCACAAGCACCGACTGGCCCCGCCTGCCATTCAGAGCGTGTTGGCCGCGATCAGCCAGGCCATTGCGGTGAGGGTTGCGGCGAGTGTTCTCACATGGTTCAGCCGGGTCCAGCGCCGGACATAATGCGGCCAGTAGACGGCTGTCTGATCCGCCCGGGAAGACATTCGCCCAAGCCGCTTGTTCATCGGCACATTGCCAAATCCGGTGACCGCGAAGACGCCGAGATAGAAGACGAGCGCGCCGGCCAGGACCAGAATGAGCGCCGGCCCCTCGATCAGCAGGACAGACAGCAGGACAAGCACTGCCGCGCCCGGCAGGAAGCCGATGAACAGAACCATGAAGACCGATCGATAGACTGTGCGGTTCAGCCCGACCATACCGGCCGCGCCGGCATTTCCCGGCGCCTCGGCAAGCCCGCGCATGACGAAATCGGAGAAGCTGAGAAGAACACCGGCCAGAAGCGCCATCGCAAGGCCGGCCGTCAGAAGCAGTAACGTCATTGTTTGCGCCTCCTTCAGCTCGACAGACCGACGGCGCGGCCCAGATAGGTGCGCTCGCTGACCTGGCGGGAGAGGAAACGCGCAAGATCAGCCCGGGCGATCTTGAGGTCCAGCCCGCGCGCCGCCGGCGACACGTCCTCGATCACCGGACGGCGCGTCTTCCTGTCGGTGAAGGCGGCGGGGCGCACGATCGTCCAGTCGAGTCCGCTCGCCTCCACCAGTTGTTCCTGCAATTCATGATCGCGGAACACCTCCGTCAGGAACGCCCCGAACATCACCCGCTTCCACCAGAAATTCAGGTTCGGCCAGCTCTCGCGCGCGCCCAGCGTCGACTGGCAGATCAGGCGCCGCACGCCGTGGGCCTGCATGGCGCGGATGACATTCAATGTGCCTTGCGAGCGGATGACGCCCTTGCGCGCCGTACCAGCGCCCAGCGTAATGACGACCGCGTCATGGCCGGCCACCGCCTCGAGCACATCTTCGGCCTTGAGCGCATCGCCCGCCACACGCTTGAGGTCTGGGTGGGCGAGCTTCAGCTTTTCCGGGTGGCGGGCAAAGGCCGTGACCGCGTGGCCGGCCTTGAGCATTTCTTCTACGGCGAGACGCCCGATGCTGCCGGTGGCTCCGAATATGATGACTTTCATTGCGATTCTCCTTCGTGATGGGTGCAAACCGATAACTTGACACCGTGTAAAGTTGACATGGTGTCAATAAGCGATATCTTGACGTCATGTCAAGTCATCAAAACGATACCAAATCACGAATCCTCGAAACCACCTGGCAGCTGCTGGAATCCGGAGACAAGGCCGTGCGCATGTCCGATATCGCCAAGGCGGTCGGCATCAGCCGCCAGGCGCTTTATCTGCATTTTCCCAATCGGGCGGATCTCCTGGTGGCAACAACACGCCACATCGACCGCGTGAAGAATGTCGACGAGCGGCTCGCGCCCAGCCGCTCGGCAGGCTCGGGGCTGGAGCGCCTCAATGCCTTCATCGAGGCATGGACCGGCTATATCCCCGAAATTCACGGCATATCGGTCGCGCTGCGTTCCATGCGCGACAATGACCAGGAGGCAGCCAATGCCTGGGACGACCGGATGCGGGCGGTTCGCCACGGATGCGCGGCCGCCGTGCGGGCGCTCGCCGCGGAAGGCCGGCTGACGGCCGAACTGACGGAAGAGGAAGCGACCGATCTGTTGTGGATGCTGCTGTCGGTGGAAAACTGGGAATGCCTGGTGCGCGCCTGCGGCTGGTCGCAATCACAATACATGGACACAACAAAAGGCCTTGCGGAGCGGGCACTGTTGGCAGGCCCCGCAATCGCCCGATCGCCGGCTGACGGCGTTGCCTGACCCCCTGAAGAGGCGGTTCCGCCCTAGCGGTTCGCCTCAGGCATTTCCAGAGCGGCGATCTCGTCGCCGAAACTTTCCATCCGCTTCATCAGCAGGGCCTCGGCGTCGCGCAGGCCGGCGTTGTAGAAGACCGGCGCGAATTCGCGCGCGATCACTTCGGCAAACAGCTCGGCCTGAAGCGTGCCGATCTCGCAGTCGAGTTCCTCGGCGCAATAGTCCCTGAGCCGTTCCGATAGGGCGGCCTTTTCGCGGGCGCTGAGTTTGATCATGACGCGGTCCTCCGGTTTGATCGCATTATCAATTCTTCTCATTTGTACACGCAACGCAAAGACGGTAAACGGGTGGACAACCTCCCATCCCCTCCTGCAGCCTGTCCGCCGCTTCCCATGGGGAACCAGCCCGAATTGATCAGGAGTCGCCTTCCTTGCCAGAGAGTTCAGAATTTTCAAGCGGCCTTCGCTCCGGCATTGTGCCGGCTCTTTCGGCCGCTCCCTTCGGCATGTTGTTCGGCGCGGTGTCCGTCACCCAAGGCCAGAGCGTGTTCGAAACGGCGATGATGAGCCTGACGATCTTTGCCGGCGCCAGCCAGCTCGTCGGCGTCGAACTCTTCGGCCAACGGGTCGCGCCCTGGCTGATCATTGCCTCGATCGTGGCCGTGAACTTCCGCCACGTGCTCTATTCCGCTGCGCTGACGCCGGTCATCGCGCATTTCTCGCTGCCGAAAAAGCTGATCGCCTTCTTCCTGATGACCGATCCGCAATTTGCCGAAGCCCTTAAGCGCCACGAAGAGGAGGAGCGCGTCACCTTCTCCTGGTATCTCGGCGCGGGTCTCGTCCTCTATGTCCTCTGGAACATCATGACGCTGATCGGCGCAACGCTTGGCGGTTTCATCAAGAACCCGGAGGCGCTCGGCCTCGACATCCTGCTGCCGATCTATTTCCTTAGCCTGGTCATGGGCTTCAGGAAACGGCCGAACTATCTGCCGATCGTCGCCGCAAGCGCGCTCGGATCGATCCTCGCCTATGCCACGGTCGGCTCGCCCTGGCATGTCAGCATCGGCGCGCTCGCCGGCATCCTGCTCGCAGCCCTCCTGCCGCCCGGCAAGACCAAGGAGGCGGCGCAATGAGCGATTTCACCAATGACCACATGATCCTCGTCATTCTCGGCGCGGCGGTCGCCACCTACATGACGCGCATTGCCGGCTATGTCCTGCTCTCGGTGGTCTCGGACATTCCGCCGCGCGCGGAAGCGGCGCTCAATGCCATTCCGGCGGCGGTGCTGACGACGCTGGTGGCGCCTGCCTTTTATGCCGGCGGCTGGGAGAGCAAGCTGGCGATCGGGGCAGCCCTCTTGACGGGGCTGCGCTTCAAGTCGCCATTGCCGATGATCGCGGTCGGCTGGTCGGTGGTCATGGTCTGCCGCTATTTCATCATAGGTTGAGCGGCCGGGTCCCCGCTTCAAGCCAGGCCCGCTCCCTGTCGTCGGCAACGAGCGGCATCAGCTTCTCGCGCGTCTCAGTGTGGTAGGCGTCGAGCCAGTCGCGCTCCTCCTCTGTCAGCAGTTCGGCCATGACGAGGCGCAGGTCGATCGGGCACCAGGTCAGCGTCTCGAAGGAGAGCATCGGAATTTCGCCACCCTCGACCGCCTCCGCCTCCTTCACCAGAAGCAGGTTCTCGATGCGGATGCCGAATGCGCCGGGACGATAATAGCCGGGCTCGTTCGACAGGATCATGCCGGGCTTCAGTTCCGGGCTTCCAAGCCTCGAGAACCGCTGCGGACCCTCGTGCACGGAAAGATAGGACCCGACGCCGTGGCCCGTGCCATGGGCATAGTCGACGCCGGCCTTCCACAGCGCGATGCGGGCCAGCGGATCGAGGTCCATGCCACGCGTGCCGGCGGGAAAGCGCGCGGTCGAGAGCGCGATCACACCCTTCAGCACCAGCGTGAAGAACCGCCGCTTCTCCTCGTCCACCGCCCCGATGGCGAGCGTGCGGGTGATATCGGTCGTGCCGTTTTGATACTGCGCGCCGGAATCGACGAGATACATCTCCCCGTCCTGAAGCTTGCGGTCGGTCTCGGTCGTTACCCGGTAATGAATGATCGCCGCGTTCGGGCCGGCGCCGGAGATCGTGTCGAAGGAAATGTCGCGCAGCGGGTTCTGCATCCGCTCGCCGACGGAAGCCCGCGCGGCCTCGAGCCTGGTCGCGGCCGCAATTTCGCTGACGGTTCCGGGGGCCTCTCCGTCAAGCCAACTCAGGAAGGAGACCATCGCCGCGCCATCCTGCAGATGCGCCTTGCGCGTGCCGGCCTGTTCGCCCTCATTCTTGATCGCACGGGCGGCGACGACAGGATCGGCAGCGTCGATCACCCTGCCCCCGGCCGTCTCGATGATCTGCACACAGGCATAAGGCACGGCGGACCGATCGAGCATGATCGCCTCGCCCGCAAGCGCCGCGAGACGGGCCGAAACGGCCTCGGGCGCTTCGAGTTCGGCAAGATCATCGATATGTGCCCTGGCCTCGCCGGAGACCTTGTCGGGGGACAGGAACAGCACGGCGCTGCCGTCCGCCTTCACGATCGCGCGCGAGAGCGGCGCCGGCGTATGGGCGACGTCATTGCCGCGAATGTTGAATGCCCAGGCGACCGAGGTCGAATCGGCGATCAGCACCGCGTCTGCTCGCTTGCCGCGCGCCGCTTTCGCAATCTCGGCCAGCTTCTCCTTTGCAGGCTTTCCGGCAAATTGCTGCGGCTGCACGGTCACCGGCGCTGCGGGCGGCGCCGGGCGGTCCTGCCAGATCCGGTCGATCGGGTTTTCGGCAAGCAGAACAAGCTCGCCGCCGATCTCGGCAAGCGCAGACTTCAGCCGCTCGACCTCGCTTGGCGTATGCAGCCAGGGATCGATGCCGAGCCGTATCCCTTCCGGGCGATTTTCGGTGAGCCATGCAGCAGGCGGGCAGCCGACGAGATCGCCGCCGGCAATCAGCGCCGGGTCGGTCTGGATCCTCAGCTGCGAAGTGTAGCGGCCATCAACGAAGACAATCGCGGTCTCCGCCATCACCAGCGCCACGCCGGCGGACCCGGTAAAGCCGGTGAGGAAGGCGAGCCGCTCGGCGGACGGCGGCACGTACTCGCCCTGATATTCATCCGTGCGCGGCACGAGAAAGGCGTTGATGCCGAGGGATGGGAACAAGGCGCGCAGGGCCTTGATGCGCGGGGCGGCCTGCTCCGGGCGGGCGGAAACGTCATAGGACTGAAACATGAAAATCACCAATCAATTCGATCGGCGCGACGATAGAGCCTTTGCGGCGGCATCACAACAATCGGCTTTGCAATGGCTCGCCGCGCTTTTGGCGGGGGCTGCATCCGGCTCAGGCAGTGGTGCACAATATTCGTGCATCATGACAGGGGATTTGCCAGTTCCCGAAAAGTGCATGCGTTTTCTGCATGGCTCCCATTCGGCTTCCCACCTGCCAGAGGCGGAAGGGACGATCTATATTCCAGACAGTTGATTGATGAAGGCTTCGCGCCGGTGGTGATCAAAAGGATCAGGACTGATAGCCGCGAAGCAAAATGGATCGAAGGACGGAAGGGCCGTCCGGTGCGATCCGCAGGAAAAGGAGAACTGAAATGGGTTTCTTCCGTAGCGCTTACAAGAACATTGCCAATGCCCGTCAGAGCCAGGCCAACCGCTTCGTCAATGCCGAACTGCTGAAGCTCGACGATGAGTCCCTGAAGAAGATCGGCAAGTCCCGCGCAGAACTGCGCCGCAACGCCAACAGCTCGATGTTGTTCTAATCGAGCCGAGTTCCGGCGCCAGAATAGCGTCGTGCAGACCCCGCAATCTGCTTGAGCGTCCTCCCCGCTCGCGGAGCGCCGCAGGTCAGCAAAACAAGGGCCGTGCCGCAAGGCATGGCCCTTTCTTTTGGCAAATGTTTTCACCTCTCGCATCCGTCATGCCGGCCTTGAGCCGGCATGACGGACAGTGGGTGTGTAAGCTGCTTCTGTCTGCAACAGGCCTTGTCGGCAGTCTGAAGGGCCGTACTGCAAGGTACGGCCCTTTCCTCATGGTCGGCCTCAGTCCATCTCCGGAAACAGCAGCTCCACGACATAGCTCGCGTCGAACCGCGTATCGAGCATGCCATAGGTCGAGCGCCAGCCCGCCGCCAGCCGGGTTTCGAGGAAGGCGTCGGCGATGCGGCCGGCGCCCAGCCGGTAGAGTTCGGCGGCCCCTGCCGCAAGCGCCAACTGTTCGATGAAGATACGGGCGGCACTTTCATGGCTCTTGCACAGCGCCATGGCGGCCCTGAGCAATTCGACGATCTTGGCGCCGGAGGCCCCGAGATCCCGCGCGATCACCTGGAAAACGGCCTCGAACAGGTCGCTGCCGTGCTCGACGACGCGCCTCAGATCAAGCGCCATCATGTTGCCTGCGCCGTCATGCATCGCAAGCCCCGGCGCGTCGCGATAGTGACGGGTGATCGGCCGGTCCTCGATGAAGCCGTTGCCGCCCATCACCTCCATGGCCTCGGCCACCACGGCAGGCGCGATCTTGGTCGTCCAGTATTTGGTCACCGGCGTCATCACCCGGGCGTAGGCCGCTTCCTCGGCGCTGTCGCGGGCGCGGTCGAAGCTCTCGGCAAGACGGAAGGAAAGCGCGCCTGCGGCCGCCACATCGAGCGCCAGATCGGCCAGGACCCGCATCATCAGCGGCCGGCCGACCAGCGCGTGGCCCTGCACACTGCGCCCGCGCGCGGCATGGGTCGCCTCGGCAAGGGCGGCGCGCATCAGGCCGGATGCCATCACCGCGCTGTCGAGCCGCATCAGGGTCAGCATGTCGAGAATGGTCCTGAGACCGCCATCCGGCGCGCCGAGCAGAAAGCCGAAGGCATCGGAAAACTCGATCTCGGCCGCCGCATTCGAGCGCAGGCCGAGCTTGTCCTTCAGCCGCTGATAGCGAAGCGCATTGGTCCGTCCTTCGTCGAGAAGGCGCGGCACCAGGAAGCAGCCCGGCTTGCCGTCGACATCGGCGAGCATGATGAAAGCGTCGCTCATCGGCGCGGAAACGAACCATTTGTGGCCTGTGAGGCGATAGACGCCCTCGCTGACGCGCGCGGCTTTCGTGGTAAGCCCGCGCATATCGCTGCCGGCCTGTTTTTCCGTGATCGCGAGCCCGATCGTCGCCGCCGTCTTCTGCGCCTGCGGACGGTTTGTGGAATCATATTTACGCGACAGGATTTTCGGCGCCCATTCCGAACGCAGTTGCGGCGTGGCCGCCAGAACGGCAAGCGAGGCGGAGGTGGAGGACAAGGGTTCCAGGTGGCCGCACTCAAGCTGTGCCGTCAGGAACAGCCGAACGGCTCTCAGCTTGTGCGCCTTCGATTTCGAATCGGCGTCGCGCGGCGGCTCCCAGAGGGAGGAATGCAGGCCGGAGGACATCGAGCGTCGCAGCAGCGCGTGCCAGGCCGGGTGGAAGGCGACCGTGTCCAGCCGCTCGCCCGCGGGACCGTGGGTCTTCAGTTGCGGCAGGCTGGTATTGGCCATTTGCGCCAGTTCCTGCGCTTCCGGCGAAGTCACATAGCGCCCGATCGTGTCGAACTCATCACGCAACGGACGCGCCAGATTGCGCGTCAGATCACCAAGAAGCGGATCGGAATGAAAGGCGTTGTACCCGCTCCAGGGCCTGGGCTGGTTCAGCGTCTTGAATACATCATTATCGGGCATCGCCGTTTACGCACTTCTTTTTGAAGACAGATCACAGAGTTGGCATGCTTCGATATAATCTGTCAAAGCTTGCAGCCGAGCCGGCGAGCCATTATAGACGCCAGGACTTCAAGCGATAGACCGCACGGCCTCATATGGAGGAAAGCTTCATGGTCTTCTTTCCCCACCGCCACCTGATCGGCATCAAGGGCCTTTCGCCCATTGATATCGGGACACTTCTCGACAAGGCCGAAGAGGCCATAGCATTCAATCGTTCCCGCGAAAAGAAAAACAGCGTTCTGCGCGGGCTCACCCAGATCAACCTGTTCTTCGAAGCCTCGACCCGCACGCAAGCTTCCTTCGAGCTGGCCGGCAAGCGGCTGGGCGCCGACGTGATGAATATGTCGGTCGGCAATTCATCGGTGAAAAAAGGCGAAACGCTGATCGACACGGCGATGACGCTGAATGCCATGCACCCCGACGTGCTGGTGATCCGCCATGTTTCGGCAGGCGCGGCAGCACTGCTTTCGCAAAAGGTCGCGTGCTCGGTCATCAATGCCGGAGACGGCGCGCATGAACACCCGACACAGGCGCTGCTCGATGCGCTGACCATCCGACAGGCCAAGGGCCGGCTCGACAATATCGTGGTTGCCATCTGCGGCGACATCCTGCATTCGCGCGTCGCCCGCTCCAACATCATTCTGTTGAACACGATGGGCGCCAGGGTGCGCGTTGTCGGCCCGGCAACGCTTCTGCCCGCCGGGATCCGCGACATGAGCGTCGAGGTGTTCGACAACATGGAAGACGGGCTGAGGGACGCCGACGTGGTGATGATGCTGAGATTGCAGCGCGAGCGCATGTCCGGCGCCTTCGTCCCCTCGATCCGAGAATATTTCCGCTTCTGGGGGCTCGATGCCGAAAAGCTGAAGGCCGCCAAGGAAGATGCGCTGGTGATGCATCCCGGCCCGATGAATCGCGGCGTGGAAATCGCCACCGATGTCGCCGACGGGCCGCAAAGCGTGATCGAGAAACAGGTGGAAATGGGCGTCGCCGTGCGCATGGCCGTGATGGAAACGCTGATGCTCTCGGACAATGGAGGCGCACGGGTATGAAACCGCTGGTTCTGAACAACGCCCGCATCATCGACCCGTCCCGCGATCTTGACGAGACCGGCACGATCATCATCGAGGACGGCCGCATTCTTGCTGCCGGCCGCGATGCGGCTAACCAGGGCGCGCCGGACGGCGCGGAGGTCGTCGATTGCCGCGGCCTTGTCGCCGCCCCCGGTCTCGTCGATGCCCATGTCTTCGTCGGAGAGCCCGGCGCAGAGCACACCGAGACCATCCATTCGGCAAGTCTTGCGGCTGCCGCCGGCGGCATCACCTCCTTCGTGATGATGCCCGACACCCATCCGCCGATCGATGATGTCGCGCTGCTGGAATTCGTGCTGAAGACCGCGCGCGACAATGCTGTGGTCAACATCTTCCCCGCTGCGGCGCTGACCAAGGGGCTTGCCGGCCTCGAGATGACGGAAGTGGGCCTGCTCAAGGGCGAAGGCGCGGTGGCCTTCACCAATGGCCGCTATTCGCTCTCCGACAACCGGGTTCTGCGCCGGGCGATGACTTATGCCCGCGCCTTCGACGCCGTGGTCTCGCTGGAGCCGCGCGACCGTTACCTCAGCGAAACCGGCGTGATGAACGAGGGGCTGTTCGCCAGCTGGCTCGGCCTTTCCGGCATTCCGCGCGAGGCCGAGATCATTCCGCTAGAACGCGACCTGCGGCTCGCAGCCCTGACCGGCGCCCGCTACCACGCAGCCCTGATCTCGGTGCCCGAATCGGTCGAGGCGATCCGCGTCGCCCGAGAACGCGGGGCCTTTGTTTCCAGCGGCATCTCGATCAACAATCTGACGCTGAATGAAAACGACATCGGCGAATACCGCACCTTCTTCAAGCTGACGCCGCCGCTGCGCCACGAAGAGGACCGGCTGCAGATGGTCGAGGCGCTGAAGAACGGGCTGATCGACATCATCGTCTCCTCGCATGATCCGCAGGATGTCGACACCAAGCGCCTGCCCTTTTCCGATGCCGAGGACGGTGCGATCGGGCTTGAGACCATGTTGTCCGCCGCGCTCCGCCTGCATCATTCCGGTGAAGTGCCGCTGATGCGGCTGATCGATGCGATGTCGACCCGACCGGCGAAAGTCTTCGATCTCGATGCCGGTACGCTTCAGCCCGGCGCCCGTGCGGATATCACGCTGATTGATCCGGAAGAGCCATGGATCGTCACGCCCGACCGCCTCGTCTCGCTTTCGAAGAACACAACGTTTGAAAATGCCCGCTTCTCCGGTCGCGCCGTGCGCACCTATGTCGGCGGCAAATGCGTTTATCAGGCAAGCTAGGAGAGGATGAGCATCGTGGGGGAATTATTCGCTTTCGACCTGACGCCTGTTGACGCGCTGATCGTCATCGCGATCGGCTATCTTCTGGGGTCCCTGCCCTTCGGCTATCTCATCACCCGCATGGCCGGCCTCGGCGACATCCGCAAGATGGGCTCCGGCAATATCGGCGCCACCAATGTCCTGCGCACCGGCAAGCGGCATCTCGCCGCCCTCACTTTGCTGCTCGACGCGCTGAAGGCGACCTTCGCCGTCATCATCTGCGCCAAGCTCTATGGTCCTCACGCCGGCCTGATAGCGGGCGCGGCGGCTTTCATTGGCCACCTCTTCCCGGTCTGGCTCGGCTTCAAGGGCGGCAAGGGCGTGGCAACCTATATCGGCGTGCTTCTCGGCGTCGCCCCCGCAGCGGTGCTGATCTTTGCCTTCGTCTGGCTTCTGGTCGCCCGGTTGTCGCGCTACTCTTCGCTGTCGGCTCTCGTCGCCACTCTTGTCATCCCGGTTGCCTTGTGGATAATGGATCAACCGCAGGCTTCAATGGTCATGGCCGTCCTCACTATCATTTCCTGGTGGCGGCACAAGACCAATATCGAGCGCCTGATATCGGGCAAGGAAAGCAGGATCGGAGAAAAAGGGTGACGAACGGTTTGGCTTCTCGCGGCAAAGCGTGCGCGCTGCGTCAGGACATGGAAGCCATACGGTGAGCCCCTCCGGCATCTCGCTGTCCGAGAGCCAGCGCATCGCCTGGCTCCGGCTGATCAGGAGCGACAATGTCGGGCCAGCAACCTTCCGCGAACTCATCAATCATTGCGGCAGCGCCGAAAAGGCGCTCGAAATGCTGCCGGAACTGGCAAAACGCGGCGGCGCGATGAAGCGGATCCGCGTTGCCAGCATTGCCGATGCCGAACGCGAGATGGAGATGGCCGCCCGCCATGACGGCCGCTTCGTCGCCATCGGCGAGCCCGACTATCCGCCGGCTCTGCGCGCGATCGACGGCGCGCCGCCGCTTCTCGCCATGTGTGGCAGCGGCGAGACCGCGACGCGGCCGACGCTCGGCATTGTCGGCGCGCGCAACGCCTCGGTCGCCGGCGCCAAATTCGCCGCCATGATCGCCGCCGCAGCCTCCGGCGCCGGCTATACGGCCGCCTCCGGGCTTGCCCGGGGCATTGACGCCGCCGCCCACCATGCAAGCCTGAAACACGGCACTCTCGCCGCCCTTGCCGGCGGCCTCGACCGGATCTATCCGCCGGAAAATGCCGAGCTCTATCGCAGGATCTGTGCGGAAGGCGGGGTCGCAATCAGCGAAATGCCTTATGGCTGGGAGCCGCGCGCACGGGACTTCCCCCGGCGCAACCGATTGATTGCCGGCTGCGCGCTTGCGGTTGTCGTCGTCGAGGCCGCCATGCGCTCAGGCTCGTTGATCACGGCCAGGCTGGCGAACGAGGCCGGCCGGCTTGTCCTTGCCGTGCCGGGCTCGCCGCTCGATCCGCGAGCTCAGGGAAGCAATGGCCTGATCAAGCAGGGAGCGATGATCGTCTGTTCGCCCGAGGACGTCCTGGAGGCGTTGGCGCCGCTTTCTGATCTGGAGTTGCCGTTGTCCGGCGATGCGGGCGAAGAGAGCGAACCGGAAGGGCAGGCGCAAGTCGAGCCCCGCGAGGACGATCGCCTTCGCGTCGCCGAGGCGCTGGGGCCAAGCCCCTGCGAGATCGACGATCTGATCCGGTTTACCGGGGTGAACGCGGCCAAGGTACAGCTGATCCTGCTGGAGCTTGATCTTGCCGGCCGGCTTGTCCGTCATCCCGGCGGCCGGATATCGCTCACCTGATCGGCTGTGCATTTCCGATCAAATAGGTATCGCCTACACAACTATATATTGAAACAAAAAGATTGGTTTCTACTCTTTTCGGAGATTTGTAATGAGCTGCGACTGCACTTCCCCAGCCTCAAGATAAGCCATATCGATCAGATAGCAGAGAATTTCCGTACCTTCCTTGTCAGAGAGACGGCGTAACTGACCAAGTATCTGCCTTATATAAATAATTTCATCCTCCGTCAGCCTTCTCTCATTGTCGTTTCCGGAAATATTCGCTGGCATTTACTCACCCATCAGCCTTGCATGTCCACCGCATCGCCCTAGCTCTTGTCGTTACCAAACAATACCGTTCCAGATGGGGATTGCAATTACTAAAAGTATTGCCTGCCGGTTGTGCCTGGTTGTATTTATCCGAAATTCGATGACGGGACTTGACCGGAAGCCCAAGCCTGTCCATTTCGGCCAGCATGAAAGCCGACACAAACGTCGGGTTTGCACTGTTCCCCTGTTTCGAGGTAAAGGCAGTGCCGAAAGAGCCAGCGAGAACGCATGCGATGGCAGGGATGTGAACTTTGAACACGCCTCCTCGCATCAGCGCCATCCCGGCAAACGCTGACGGAATATGCCGACCGCGCTCCGGTTTCGGCCTTCATATCCGCGCTGAAAAGATCGGCGGAGGCCACTCGGCTTCCCCCGTCTGTTGACCGCGCCGGGGAGGCAGCCGAAGATGCGCGCGAGAAGGCACAGACAGAATTGAGACGGAAGACATGGACGTAGTCGTTGTAGAGTCCCCCGCCAAGGCGAAGACCATCAACAAATATCTGGGCAAGGACTACAAGGTTCTGGCGTCTTTCGGACATGTGCGCGACCTGCCGCCGAAGGATGGCTCGGTGCTGCCGGACGAGGACTTCGCCATGTCCTGGAAGGTCGACACCGCCTCTGCCAAGCGGGTGAAGGATATCGCCGACGCGGTCAAGGACGCCGACGGCCTCATTCTCGCAACCGACCCGGACAGGGAAGGCGAAGCGATCTCCTGGCATGTGCTCGACCTGCTGAAGAAGAAGAAGGTGCTGAAGGACAAGCCGGTCAAGCGCGTCGTCTTCAACGCCATCACCAAGAAGGCCGTGCTCGATGCCATGGCCAATCCGCGCGACATCGACGAGGCGCTGGTGAATGCCTATCTCGCCCGCCGCGCGCTCGATTACCTCGTCGGCTTCAACCTGTCGCCTGTGCTATGGCGCAAGCTGCCGGGCGCCCGCTCGGCCGGCCGCGTTCAGTCGGTGGCGCTCCGCCTCGTCTGCGACCGCGAAAGCGAGATCGAACGCTTCATTCCGGAAGAATACTGGAACATCGTCGCCGACCTGAAGACGGTGCGCGGTGATGCCTTCGAGGCCCGCCTCGTGCAGGCTGATGGCAAGCGCGTCCAGAAGAACTCGATCAAGGACGGCGAGCATGCCGGCCGCATCAAGGAACTGCTCGAAGGCGCGACCTATTCGGTGGCAAGCGTCGAGGCAAAGCCCGTGCGCCGCAATCCCGGCCCGCCCTTTACCACCTCGACCCTGCAGCAGGCAGCCTCCTCCCGCCTCAGCTTTTCTGCCTCGCGGACGATGCAGGTCGCCCAGCGGCTTTACGAAGGCGTGGATATCGGCGGCGAAACCGCCGGCCTCATCACCTATATGCGTACCGACGGCGTTTCCATGGCGCCCGAGGCCATCACCGGCGCCCGTGATGCGATCGGCGATCAGTTCGGCCAGCGTTACCTGCCGGAAAGCCCCCGGCATTATTCGGTGAAGGCCAAGAACGCGCAGGAAGCCCACGAGGCCATCCGCCCGACAGACTTCACCCGCACGCCGCAATCGGTGAAGAAATATCTCGATGCCGACCAGTTCCGCCTCTACGATCTCGTCTGGAAGCGCGGCATCGCCAGCCAGATGGCATCCGCCGAGATGGAACGCACCACGGCCGAGATCACCGCAGCCAAGGGCGGCGAGACCGCCGGCCTGCGCGCCGTCGGCACGGTCGTAAAGTTCGACGGCTTCCTCAAGGCCTATGCCGACAATCGTGAGGAAAAGCAGCCGTCCGACGATGACGAGGATGATGGTCGCCTGCCCGAGATCAACGCCCAGGAAAGCGTCGACAAGGACAAGATCCGCGCCACCCAGCATTTCACCGAGCCGCCGCCGCGCTATTCGGAAGCCTCGCTGATCAAGAAGCTGGAAGAGCTCGGCATCGGCCGCCCGTCGACCTATGCCTCGACGCTGGCGACGCTGCGCGACCGCGAATATATCGCCATCGAAAACCGCAAGCTGACGCCGGAGGCCAAGGGCCGGCTGGTGACGGCCTTCCTTGAAAACTTCTTCAATCGCTATGTGGAATATGATTTCACCGCCGACCTTGAGGAAAAGCTCGACAAGATTTCCGACGGTTCGCTGGAGTGGAAGCAGGTCCTGCGCGATTTCTGGAAGGATTTTTTCGCCCAGATCGAGGACACCAAGGAACTGCGCGTCACCAATGTTCTTGACGCGCTTAACGAGGCGCTGGCGCCGCTCGTCTTCCCCAAGCGGGAGGACGGTTCCGATCCGCGCACCTGCCAGGTTTGCGGCACCGGCAAGCTTTCGCTGAAGCTCGGCAAATACGGCGCCTTCGTCGGCTGCTCGAACTATCCGGAATGCAACTTCACCCGCCAGCTCGGCGCGGACGCCGATGCCGAGGCCAATGGCATCAATCCGAACGAGCCGAACGAACTCGGCGTTGACCCCGAAACCGGCGAGACCGTGACGCTGAGGACCGGTCGTTTCGGTCCCTACGTTCAGCGCGGCGAAGGCAAGGAAGCCAAACGGACGTCTCTGCCCAAGGGCTGGAAGCCGGAAGACATCGATCTCGAAAAGGCGCTGCAGCTTCTGTCGCTGCCGAGGGAGGTCGGACCGCATCCGGAAGACGGCAAGATGATTTCCGCCGGCCTCGGGCGCTATGGTCCCTTCGTGCTTCATGACGGCACCTATGCCAATGTGGAGAGCATCGAGGATGTGTTCTCCGTCGGCGTCAACCGCGCCGTCTCGATCATCGCCGACAAGCGCGCCAATGGCGGACGCCGCCGCTCCGCGCCGGCCGCGCTGAAGTCGCTCGGCGAACATCCCGATGGCGGCGGCGAAGTGACCGTCAATGACGGCCGCTACGGTCCTTACGTGAAATGGGGCAAGATCAACGCCACGCTGCCGAAGGGCAAGGACCCGCAGTCAGTGACCATGGAAGAGGCGATTCCGCTTCTGACGGCGCGCATGGAAAAGACCGGCGCAAAAAAGCCTGCCAAGAAGAAGGCTCCGGCCAAGAAGCCCGCAGCCAAGAAGACAACATCCAAAACCGCTTCGGCAACCAAGAAGGCATCGGCTTCGAAAAAGAAGAAGACCGATGAGGCCGAGGCCGAAAAGAGCGACAGTTGAGCGCAAAACCGAAAACCGGCCCGGCTTCCAATAAGCCCGACGCAATCATTCACGGCGATGTGCCGCCGCGCGATGTGCTGTTGAAGTTCATCGCCGACAATCCCGACCGCGCGTCAAAGCGCGAGATCGCCAAGGCCTTCGGCATCAAGGGCGCGGCCCGCGTCGAACTGAAGGACCTGCTGCGCGACCTCGAGGACGAGGGCATGCTGCAGAAGAAGCGCAAGAGCTTGGTCCGTCCCGGCGCGCTGCCGCCCGTTACCGTGCTCGACATCACCACCCGCGACAAGGATGGCGAGCTGATCGGCCGGCCAGCCGAATGGCCGGAGGAGGAAGGGGCAGCCCCTGCCGTCCTCATCCGCCAGTCCGGCGGCGGCAAGAACGGCAAGCGCAAGGTGCCGACCGCCGGCCTCAACGACAGGATCGTCGCCAAGATCTTCCCGTCGAAATCGGAAACCGGCCCGGCCTATACCGCCCGCATCATCAAGGTGATCGACAAGCGGCGCGCGGCAGCGCTGGGCGTTATCCGCATGTTCGACGATGGTTCGGCCCGGCTAATGCCGATCGACCGCCGCGACAACGAGATCGCCATCGACGAGACCGCGCTCAACGGCGCGAAGGACGGAGACCTTGTGGAGGCCGATGTCAAGCGCTCGGGCCGCTACGGCCTGCCGCGCGGCGAGGTGCTGACCATTGTCGGTTCGCTGGCGTCGGAAAAAGCCGTGTCGATGATCGCCATCCATTCGCACGGCATTCCGCATATCTTCCCGAAAGAAGTGATCGACGAGGCCGAAGCGGCCAAGCCCGCGACGATGAAGAACCGCGAGGACTGGCGCGACGTGCCGCTCGTCACCATCGACCCGGCTGATGCCAAGGACCATGACGACGCGGTCTTCGCCGAACCCGACGAGCGGCCTGAAAACGAGGGCGGCGTTATCGTCACCGTCGCGATTGCCGATGTTTCCTATTACGTCCGCCACAAGTCGGCGCTTGATCGGGAGGCGCTGAAGCGCGGCAATTCGGTCTATTTTCCCGACCGCGTCGTGCCGATGCTGCCGGAACGCATCTCCAACGACCTCTGCTCGCTGCGCGAGGGCGAGGATCGGCCCGCCATGGCCGTGCGCATGGTTTTCTCGAAGGATGGCCGCAAGGCCTCCCATACCTTCCATCGCATCATGATGAAGAGCGCGGCGAAGCTTTCCTATCAACAGGCGCAGGCCGCCATCGACGGCAAGACCGACGACAAGACCGGTCCGCTGCTGGAACCCGTGCTGAAGCCGCTCTGGGCCGCCTACGAGACGATGAAGCGCGGGCGCGACCGCCGCCAGCCGCTGGAACTCGACATGCCCGAGCGCCGCATCCTGCTGAAGGATGACGGCACGGTGGACAAGGTTGTGGTGCCGCCGCGTCTCGATGCGCACAAGCTCATCGAGGAAATGATGATCCAGGCGAATGTGGCGGCTGCCGAAACGCTGGAGAAGAAGCGCCAGGCGCTGATCTACCGCACCCATGACGCGCCGTCGCTTTCCAAGCAGGAGAGCCTGCGCGAATTCCTGGCGACGCTTTCCATTCCGCTCGCCAAGGGCGGCAATCTCAGGGCCAATTCCTACAACGGCATCCTGTCGAAGGCCGAGCAATCGCCGCAGAAGGACTTGATCAACGAAATGGTGCTGCGTTCGCAGAGCCAGGCCGTCTATTCGCCGGAAAATGGCGGACATTTCGGTCTGAACCTGATGAAGTACGCGCATTTCACCTCGCCGATCCGCCGCTATGCCGACCTGATCGTCCATCGCGCGCTGGTGGCCGCCCTGCACCTTGGCGAGGGCGGTCTGGAGCGCGAGGAGGAAGAGCAGCTCGACGATATCGCCGCCGAAATCTCCACCTTCGAGCGCCGCGCCATGGCCGCCGAACGCGAGACCGTCGACCGGCTGATTGCCCATCATCTGGCCGGCCGCATCGGCGAGAGTTTCGACGGCCGCGTTGCCGGCGTCACCCGCTCCGGCCTGTTCATCGCCCTGCCGGAATATGGGGCTGATGGCTTCGTGCCGGTCTCCACCCTTGGCGGCGATTATTATGTGCATGACGAGGTGCGTCAGGCGCTGGTCGGCGAGCGCTCCAATCTCGGCTATCAGCTTGGCGACAATGTCGAGGTTCAGCTTGTGGAGGCGATCCCGCTTGCGGGCGCGCTGCGCTTCGAAATGCTGTCGTCCGGCCGCAAGCTCCCCGCCCCCACCCGCTCCTTCCACAAATCGAAGACCGGCCGCCCGATGCGCGGCGGCGGCGCGGGACGGCGCAGCGGACGCGGGCGGCGCTAGACCGGGCCACAGGCTTTCTCGGACTTTTATTAGAACTATTGCATAAAAGACGGCGGCCGGACGGGCCGCCTACCTTGACTGATCGCAAGCTTCGGATAACGCTATCATCGCCGGAGCGGGTCTAAGGGGGATGCCGCCCGAGCGAACAGGGGAACATCCGAATGAACTCGATCAGCTCTGCCTTCGCGGCGGCGCTTGCCGCTGGCGTTCTTTCTCTCGCGCCGATGGCGCAGGCGCAGCAAGCCGTGCCCTATGCCCAGTTCAATGGCTGGGAAATCACCCAGATCAAGGATAATGGCCAGGTGACGGCCTGCGAGGCCATGCGCATCACCGGCTCGGAAGAAGGCCTTTTCTTCCGCCATGACGCGTCGACCACCGGCATCGGCTTTTCGAGCTACGCTTCGGCCGCCTCACCCTTTCCGGTCGATGTCGAGATGTGGTTCGACGGCGATCGGTCTTCGCGCATGACCTATGCGATGCAGCTTGTGCCCGACCAGTACACATTCGAGTGGCGCACGCTGCTTCTGCCGAATGACGAGCCCTGGGGCGAGATCGACCTCTTCGCCAACGCCTCCTCCATCCATTTCGGCTACGACACCGGCACGGGCTGGAACGAGGTGGCCTTTGCGCTTTCCGGCAGCAGCCGGGCCTCGGAGGAAACCTTCGCCTGTTTCCAGAATGCCTCGAGCCCGCCGCCGGCACAGCCGCAGCAGCAATCCTCCGGCCCGAACGTGATCTACGGCTCCTGCAAGCTGATCGTTGCCGGCAAGACCTATGTGGACATGGCCGCCGGCTGCCCGATCTGGCTTGCCAATGACGGCACCGGCACGTTCTGGATCAACACCGACCGGGAAAACTATCTCGGCCAGTACTTTGCGGAGGTTTCACCCTTCGGCGACGGAACGGCAGGCGCGCACTGGAATGCCGAGCCCGGCGCCACCCACGCCCAGGCCCCGCTCGGCGAAGGCTTCCGCCTGACAGGCGGCGGCTGCTGGACCAACGGCAACGCCACGGTCTGCGCCGCGCGGTAAGGACAGTCTCGGCTGTAGCTGTACGGCATGCACCGGCCTCGCCGCCAACAATCTCCCCCCTTGAGGGGGAGATGTCGCGAACGCGACAGAGGGGGGTATCGAAGCCAACCTCTGGCGCAAGACCGTGTAGCAATCGGTTCCCCCCCTCTGCCCCTGTCGGGGCATCTCCCCCTCAAGGGGGGAGATCGGGGGACACTGCCCATGCCGCGATACCCGCCACAGTCACCCCCACACCATTGCGTTTCGTCAGACTTTCGGGATAAATCGGGCCTCACGGAGGATACCATGTCCGAACAGGCCGACGACAATCACCACCGCTATGGCGACAAGCCGGATGACGAGCGCCGGCTCGCGCCCGCCATGCTGACGGGCCTGAAGGGCCGCTGCCCCGCCTGCGGCAAGGGAAAGCTGTTCTACAAATATCTGAAGACCGTGGACCATTGCGAAAACTGCGGCACGGAAATCCATCACCACCGCGCCGACGACCTGCCGGCCTATCTCGTTATCCTCGTGCTCGGCCATTTCATGGTCGGCGGCTACATGACCGGCGCGGAACTCTTCGACGTGCCCGATTGGGTGCACCTCGCCGTCTGGGTCCCGCTCACGGCGCTTACCGCCTTCGCCCTCATCCAGCCCATGAAAGGCGCAGTCATCGGCCTGCAATGGGCGCTCAAGATGCACGGATTCGACGGCAAGGGACGCGAAGAGGCGGTGGATTATTCCGAGCGGTGATGAATACGCTCTTCGACATGGGTGATGACCTGCCACCGGGCGCCGCCATTCTGCCGGAGTTCGTTGCGCCTTCGGAGGAGGTCGCCCTGGCGCAAGCGCTTGATGCTCTTGCCTGGAGCACGGAACTCAAGCGACGGGTCCAGCACTTCGGCTATCGCTATGATTACAAAGCCCGCGCGGTGACGCCCGATGCCTATATCGGACCTCTGCCCGATTGGCTCGACGATGTTACCGAGAAGCTTCAAGTGGTATTCGGCGAGAAGCCAGACCAGGTGATTGCAAACGAATATCTTCCGGGACAGGGCATCAGCGCCCATATCGACTGTCCGCCCTGCTTCGGCGAAACGATCGTGTCTCTCAGTCTTCTGTCATCCTGCGAAATGATCTTTCGCCGCGGTGAAGCAAAGCGCGCCGTCCTTCTCGATCCACGCTCCGCGCTGATCATGCAAGGATCGGCCCGCTATGACTGGACGCATGAAATCCCGGCACGCAAGAGCGACAGTGTCGCAGGCGCGAAAATCAGCCGGCAGCGCCGTATTTCGCTGACGTTCAGAAGGACCATCCGCGTCGCCTGACGCCGTGCATCACCCCTGACCGCCCGAAAGCTTCATCAGCACGATCCCCGAAATAATCAGCGCCGCCGCAATCAGCCTTCCGGGCGTTGCCGCCTCGCCGAGAACGGCCACGCCGACGGCGAAGGCGCCGATGGCGCCGATGCCGGTCCAGATCGTGTAGGCCGTGCCGAGCGGCAGCGTGCGCATGGAGATCGACAACAGCACGAAGCTGGCGGCAGCGGCGATGATGGTGACGAGCGTGGGGGTGAGAAGGGTGAAGCCCGCGGACTTTTTCATCGAAAAGGCCCAGACGATCTCGAGAACACCGGCAATTGCGAGAATGAACCAGGCCATGACGCGGCCCTCCTTTTGATCAAGAGTGGCCGGGCCGTCCCGGATGGGTATCGATTGGCGCGGGCCGTCCCGCGCGGGACTTCTCTAGCCGCTGCGCGCTCCGGGGTCAATCGGCGAGGCAGACCCTGTTCTTGCCGGCGCGTTTTGCCTTGTAGAGCGCGGCATCGGCGCGGGCGTAGAGATCGGCCTGATCCTCGCGGCGGGCCGCGGAGGCTATGCCGGCGGAAAAGGAATAGGCAAATTCCGGGTGCTCGGAAAATGGCCGCAACGCGCCCACGTCCTCAAGCATCGCCTCGACGGCGCCAGCGGCCTCTGCCGGCGTCATGCGCGGCAGAACAAGGCCGAATTCCTCGCCGCCGAGCCGACCGAAACAGTCGACCCGCCGGACCAGCGTCGAAATCTTCTGGGCAAAGCCGATCAGCAACCGGTCGCCGAAGGCGTGGCCGAAGCGGTCGTTCACCTGCTTGAAATTGTCGACGTCGAAGATCGCGAAACAGCCCGCCGGGCTCCTGCCCGTCTCCGGCTCGCGCTCGACCATGTCGGAAAGCCGCTCCATCAGAAAGCGGCGGTTGGCGATGCCCGTCAGTTCGTCCGTCAGCGATGACCTGAGCGCGATGTCGCGCTCCTGCCTCAGCGTCCGGCCCTGGGCGCGAAGCGGCGTGATGTCGCTTGCAAGGCACAGCATCCAGCCGTCCTCGTCCACCGTCTCCGTCATCCACAGCCAGGTGCCGTCATGCACATCGGTCTCGAAGGCGCGGAACGGCACCTTGCCGCGCCGCGACAGCGTGCCCTTCAGCCAGAGTTCGAAATCCGGATTGGAAATCACCGTTCCGCGCCGTGCGTGAAAATTGCGGCGCATCAGATCCGGCCAGAGCGGATATTCCTCCGCCGCAAGATAGAAGGTTTCCCGGTACTTCCGGTTGGCGAAGATCAGCCTGTCCTCTTCATCGAACACCGCGAAAAACACGTCGGTCAGTTCCATGAAGCGAAGAATGCGTCTCAGTTTGCTTTCCATGAAAAGGAAGCGTCCTCTTTCTTGTCTCAGCGCACGCTGCGGACAATGGCACGCCTGATAACTCTATGGTTAAGACAGGCGGACGGGTCAACAGTTCCGGGCGGTTTTGCCACGCCAGAAGGCTTTTTGCAGCTATCGCGCGAGACCGAGCCAGATCACATGTTTCAGCCCGCGCTTCTTGCGATGGGCGCGCACCGTCTTCGCCTCGGTCTCGAACCCGCTCTTCTTCAGGCGCGCGGTGAAGCGGTCATCGGGATGCGCCGACCAGACGGCGAGCACGCCGCCCTTTTTCAAGGCTCGTTTCGAGGCGGCAAGACCGGAAAGACTGTAGAGCCGGTCATTGTCTTCCCGTGTCAGCCCGTCCGGCCCGTTGTCGACATCCAGCAGGATCGCGTCGAAGCTGTTCCGCGAGGCCGCGATCAACTGCGTCACGTCGCCCTCGTAAATCTCCACGCGGGGATCATCGAGCGCCCCCTCAAACACGGCGGCCATCGGCCCGCGCGCCCAGGCGATGACCGCCGGCACCAGTTCGGCGACCACGATACGGGCATCCTTGGGCAGAACCGCAAGGGCGGCGCGCAGCGTGAAGCCCATGCCGAGACCGCCGATCAGGACAGACGGCCGGTCCCGACCGGCGATCCTTTCGGCAGCAAGTTCGGCAAGCGCCTCCTCGGAGCCCGAAAGCCGGCTGTTCATCAGCTCGTTCGCGCCGAGCATGATGGAGAACTCGGTTCCGCGCTGCTTCAGCCGCAGCGTGCCCGCCTCGCCCGGAATTTCGGCCTCATCGAGTTCGACCCATGGAATCATTGCCGGCTCCCTCTCCAGAATGCGGTGGTTGCGCCCGGCGTGTTTTAGGGGCAGAATCGCCCCTGCGGCAACAAAAGTTTGGCCGGAAGGGCAAGGCAAACGGTTTTGCGGCCACTCAGCCTTGACTTTTGCGCGAAGATTCGTAGTGTCCCGCCAGATTTTGCCGTGGCGAAGGCCCGGCGAGCCCAGCGAAGCGTCCGATGCGGGCGCTTCTTGATTTTTTAGGTAACAGTCCGGGCGTACCGGTTCCGCTTTCTCCAGGATGGAGGGCGGATTGCTCTTGAAGGCAGAAGAACATGGCAAAAGCAACAACGATCAAGATCAAGCTGCTGTCGACGGCAGACACCGGCTTTTTCTACGTCACCAAGAAGAACAGCCGCACGATGACGGAAAAGATGGTCAAGACCAAATATGATCCGATCGCGCGCAAGCACGTCGAATTCAAGGAAGCCAAGATCAAGTAAGATCTTAGTTTTTTCTGGATTTGTGAAAGCCCGGCCTTTCTGGACCGGGCTTTTTCTATGCGCCGGCCCGTTTCAGAAGACGGCGGCGCAGGCCGGCCATCAGGACAGCCAGGGCAAGGCTGACGAGGCCCATCGCCGCGATCTGGCCAGGGTAGAAGACGCCGGCGTCGATCAGATAGCCGGTCAGCCCGGGGCCGACGGCGGTGGAAAACACGATCGCCGCGATCACCACGGCGCGGATGCTGCCGAGATGGCGCGCGCCGTAGAGCTCCGGCCAGAGCGAGCCGTTGAGCGTGCCCGACGCGCCCATCGAGCAGCCGATCAGCGGCATGAAGAGGAAGGGCGTCCATTCAGCGCCCGAAACGCCGATGATCAGGCAGGCGGCGGCAATCGGCAGCAGCATGAAGGGCATGACCGCGACCGATGAGAACCGGTCGACCATGACGCCGGTTGCCAGCATCGCCGCCAGGCTCGAAATCGACATCAGGAAGAACGAGCCCGCGAACATTTCCAGCGTCCAGCCGCGCAGTTCCACCATATAGACCTGGTGGAAGAAGATCGTGGTGCCGATGAAGGGCGGCGCGAGGAAGACGGCGAGGATTGCCCAGAACAAGGGGTCGCGCAGCACCTCGCCACGCGTCCAGTCGCGCGGCGCTATCTGCACCTTGTGGCCGGTCGCTGCCGATTGCGGCTCGCGCTCCACCCGCATCAGGGCGATGATCAGCGGCAGACCGACGGCGAGCGTCAGGGCGGCAGCGGCAACCCAGCTTCCGCGCCAGCCGACCAGGCCGGACACCGCCACGAAGATCAACGGAAAGCTGGCCTCCGCCGTCTGCAGGCCGAGCGAGGAGAAGGAGACGGCACGTCCGCGCATGGCATTGAACCAGCGGCCCATGGCGGTCACCGCGATGTGGCTCATCATGCCCTGGCCGAAGAGCCGCAGCATGTAGAGCGCAATGAACAGCAGGAAAATCCACTGGGAAAAGGCCATCAGCAGGCAGGCAAGCGCCAGAAGCGGCATGACGAGGAACACCACCTGCACCACGCTGCGATGGTCGACGATCCGGCCGAGACGCGTGAGCGTTGCCGCGCTCAGAAGCGTCGCGCCCATGTAGATGAGGCCGAAATCGCCGTGACTGAGGCCATATTCGGCGCGGATATCGCCGGCCGAAAGCGAGATGAAATAGGTCTGGCCGAAGGCGGTGAAGTAGTTCATCAAGAACGCGCCGCCCACCCAGCGGGCGTTTTCGCGCAGGAATGCAAGGACGGTCATCAGGATATCCCGGTATGGAAAGGTCGGGCCGAACCGAAGGCATCGCCTTCCTCCCGGCCTGGCATACCGGGGCCCGCCGCCGGAAGGGCGGTAAGCTGAACAGGCGTCAGGTTAACGGAGCTTGGGTCCGAGGTAAAGCGGCTGTTACTCCGCCTTGTCGCCCTCGGGTGCGTGCGGCGCGGGCTTTTCTGCGCTGGCAGATCCGGCCTTTGCCGCTGCCGCCTGCTTTTCCCGCGCCATCTCCGCCTTGCGCTCGGCCTTTCTACGGCGGCGCTCGCGCCGCGCATGGCTGAGCGCGACAAGCCTTGCCCTCGCACCCGCAGCCATCCGCCCGACGAAGATGCGGCCGCGATCGACCTCCCGCAGCTCCTGGGCATAGGCAACGGCAAGAGCGTTGCGATAGCTCTGCAGCCCCTCGCTGAAGCTCGCCTCGAGCCGGCGCATCACCGAGACCCAGACGGGCGAGACCAGAAGCGAGATCGCCGTCATGGCGATGACGAGGCGGTAGAGGTCCTCGCCGAGCGCGCCGGCGGCAAGGCCGGCTGCGGCCAGCACGAAGGAGAATTCGCCGACCTGGGCCATGGAAAGCCCGGCGACCAGCGCCGTCTGGGCCGAGGAGCCTGTCCAGCGCAGGAACATCACGTTGAGCACGGATTTGGCGGCGATCACGCCGACGGCGGCCAGGAGCACGGTCAGAAGATTGTTCCAGATGAAGCCGAGATCGATCAGAAGGCCTATGGAGAGGAAGAAGATCACCAGAAGCACGCTCTGGATCGGCTCGACGACCGGAATGACGCGGCTGCGAAGCGTGGAATTGCCGACGCATATGCCGGCGAGAAAGGCGCCATAGGCCGGCGAAAGCCCGGCCACGCCCGAAAGGGCAGCCGCCGAAAAGCAGAGCGCCAGCGCGCCGAGCGCCAGAAGCTCGACCTTGTCCTCCACCTTCTCCGCATAGGGGATCTTCAGCTTGCCGTACCGGCCGAAATACCAGAGCAGGCCCGCCATGATGCCGACGGCGACAACCACGCGGACCGCCGTCGACGTCACGTCGAAGCCCTCGCCGCCAAAACTCGAGACGAAGATCAGCATCGGCACCACGGCGATGTCCTGGGCAATCAGCACGCCGACGGCGATCCGGCCGGCATCGCCGCGCAGAACCCCCATCTCGTCCAGCATCTTCATCGCCACCACGGTCGAGGACATGGCGATGACGAAGCTGAGGATCACGATTTCCCGTGTGGTGGCATCGAGCAGGAAGCCGATGACGAGGGCGAGGACCGCGGCGCTCGCCAGTTGGCCGGCCACCACCAGCAGCGCCTGACGGAGTGACACGACGAAGGCCCTGATCGACAGTTCCATGCCGATGAAGAACAGCAGAACGACCACGCCCATCTCGCCGAGAAAGGCGACGCTGTCGCTGTTGGCGATCAGCCCCATTCCCGTCGGGCCGAGCAGGATGCCGGCGAGGATGAAGCCAACCAGCGGCGGCTGGCGCAGCCAGAGAAAACCGAGACCGGCAAGTGCGGCAACCGCGATGACGAGCGCGACGGCGGCGAAACTGCCGCCATGGGACGCGCCGTGGGTGACGGCCTCGTGAACTACCTGCTCCATCTCGTACCTCTTGCCGGTGGCCCGAAAGCCGCTCGCTTGTCCACAGAATAGAAGCCATCGCACAAAATGCTCAAGCAATCCCTACCGCGACAGGCTAGAAGCCGCCTCAAGGCGCCCCGTTCCGAGAAAAATCGCGCGTTTGACATTGCGCATGTAAACGGACCGCAAAGCCTGACAGTCTGGGAAAATGGGAGGTTTTCAGGCCGGACCGGACCAAGGGCGCTTCCGCAACGCAACAACGATTTTTCTTTGCCAAGCGTGGAAACCGTCATATATTCGTAACCATAAATGGAGGAGACAAAATGAGTTTATCACGGTCCCTGCATACGATCCTGATCGGAGCCGCATTCGTTTTCGTAACGGCGATGCTCTTCATCTGAACCGGATCGGGGCGCTCCGGCGCCTTCCCTGCCAAGGCGACGCCGGTTGGAACCGGCCGCCATAGTTTTGCGTTGATATGGTCCTACATTCGGCCAGCGTGTGATCGGCTCACCATGACGGGGACCGGCGAACGCGGCCGGCCAGCATGTGCGCTTCTTGATGGACGACGCATGCGGACCAATTGGCACGGAGAACAGAATGTTTGAACACAAGACGTCCCCGAGTGATCTGCTCGACCGCCTGCGCCCTTCTCAAAAGACGCCGGTGGAACGTGCGGGATCTATGGTGCGTGGCGAAGTCGACGCTTTGGGACGCACTGCACGGGAACACCCAGCGGCAAGCGGCTCCGCGCTGGCTCTTGTCGGGCTGGTGGCATTTGGTCTCGGTTTCCTTGCCGGCAATGCCAGAGGCGAGGCCTCGGTTCCGCGCAAGCGGCTGTTCAGGACAAGACGAAGGCCCGGCAAGCCGCTCTATAGCGGCCGCAGCCCCTTCTTCTCCGGGCGGCGGCGCTAGAGCGCTTCAGCCTTTCATGGAAACGCATAACCGCTCTATCTATTTGTTTTGACGCTTTCTCGCGGGCGGCGGATGTTTCCATATGACAGCGAAATGCTCAAAGGCGCACCCGCCCTTCAGGCCCCGCGCGGCGTCTTTAGGCAAGTCTCTGTCGGTCAGCACCAGTGCTCGTCAATCCAGGGGGTCGGTCGCGCATATTTGTAGATGCGCTTCCACGGCGTAGACAGCGGCCATTTTCCGATCGCCGCCTCGTCTGGATCTGGCTTGCCGGTGAACGCGACGATCTTGGTACCCTCTGGCAGAGGCGGCGTGCGGAAAAAGTTGAGCGGCCATGTCGGTACAAGCGTGTGCTTGAAGCTCACGCACCATTCGTGCGGCCAGAACACCATCTTGTCGACAACATCCGAGATGTAGACCTGCTCGATCCCGTATTTTTTCCGGATCGCTTCGCCCTTGCTCTCGAACTCGTTGAAGATATGGGTATTTTTTCCGACGTGCCAGCGAAAAACCGAGGTGTTGCCGATACCCTGCCCCATCTGCGTCCAGTTTTCGCAGGCGCAGAAAGTGCCCGGCTTGAAATCGAACATCGCATCAAGATGGCCAGTGATGACGATATCGAGATCGAGAAACAGCACGTCGCCCGAAAGATCGGCAAGCGGCGCCTGCCACAACGAAAGCTTGCGCCAGGGCGTATAGGCGATGTCGTCAGCAATCTTGATCTCGGGAAGCGGAAAGGTCGCGACCGCATCATCCACGCCTTCGGCGTCATCGGTAAAGCAGACCAGTCGCGTCGGGCGCGTCGTGTGCCGCTTGATCATCGACCAGAGGCGATTGACATAGAGAGCGGGATAGCGCGTTCCCCATTTCATGCATACGACGGTCTGCAAAGGGCATCATCCTATCAATATCGGCGGTTTCCAACCCCGAGGGCGGCAAGCCTGCCCGGAAGTGGACGCCAAAATTGGTTACGACTTTTTTCGTTTCTGTCTTTGAACAAAGCCAAGGCAAAGGCAACTGCCCAGGCACGCTCATGATGTGGAAAACGATGGCTTCCACCCGGCCCTTAAAACACCCAGTTATGAAAAAAGGATTTTTCGGTTACAACAAGATCATTGCGAAGGAGGCGCCTCGAACGCCCGCCGCAAACCATGCGGCGGCAGTCTGCAGCCGCTTCGGCAAAACTATACCCACAAGCCGCACCACGTCCAGAGGGTGCCGGACCATTCTTCCTCCGGCACGCGCATGAGCGAAAGAGTACAGATGATGGACCGCCCACCCCGAATCCTCCAGCTTCTCCCGGCCCTGGGCGATGGCGGCGTCGAGCGCGGCACGCTCGAAATGGCAGCCTACCTCGCGCGAAAGGGCTTCGAGAACTGGGTGGCGAGCGATGGCGGCGCGCTTCTGGCGCCGCTTCGGGAAACGGGCGCGCACCATCTCAACCTCAAGGTCGGCAAGAAATCACCCTTTGCCATCAATGCCAATGCGAACAGGTTGGCCAATCTGATCGACGCGAACGAGATCGACATCGTTCACGCGCGAAGTCGAGCGCCGGCCTGGGTCGGCTGGCTCGCCGCGGGGCGGGCCAACCGCAGGCCGCGTTTCCTCACCACCTTTCACGGCGTCTACAGCCACGGCAACCGTTTCAAGCGGGCCTATGCCGGCGTGATGCTGAAAGGACCGCTGGTCGTCGCCAATTCGGCCTTTATCCGTGATCATATCATGTCGGTCTACGGCTTTCCGGAAGAGCGGATCATCCTCGCCCCGCGCGGGGTCGACACGTCCGTTTTCGATCCAGAAAAGGTCAGCGAAGAGGACAAGGCGCTTGCGCGCGCCGAACTCGGCGCGGGAGAAGATCAGCCGCTCATCGTCATCGTCGGGCGCATCACCGACTGGAAGGGACATCGTTACCTGATCGAATCACTCGGCTTTGCCGAAAACCGGCATTTTCGCCTGGCCATCATCGGCTCAGGCAGTGCCAGCGTGATCGGCGAACTGGAAACGCTGATTGCCGAACTGGACCTATCCGGCCGCGTGACGATGACCGGCAGCCGGCGCGACATTCCCGCCGTCATGGCAGCCGCCGACATCGCGGTCTCCGCTTCGATCCGCCCCGAGGCGTTCGGGCGGGTCGCAATCGAGGCTCAGGTGATGGGCACCCCGGTGATTGCCACCAATCACGGCGGCAGCCTCGAAACGGTAATTGACGGCAAGACCGGCTATCTTGTGCCGCCGGCCAACCCGAAGGCCTTTGCCGCCGCAATCGACACGGCGCTGGCCGATCCGGAAGGACTGAAGGAAATGGGACGAGTGGCCCGCGCCCACGTGCTTGAAAACTTCACCGTCGAAACCATGCTGGAGAAGGAATTCTCGGCCTATGAGAGACTGATGGCCGAGCGCGACTAAAGCGCGACAAGCCCTTCCTTCTTCACCTGACGGATGGTCAGCATGGTGCGCACCGTGTCGACATGCATGTTGGTGGTCAAAACCTCGATCACGAAATCCTGAAACTGCATCAGGTTCTCGGCGACGCAATGAAGCAGGAAATCGGTTTCGCCCGAAGTCATCCACGCTTGGCGCACGATCGGCCAGTCATCGGTCGCCTTGGAAAAGGCCTTCAACTCGGCCTCCGACTGGTGCTTGAGCCCGACCATGCAGAAGGCGACAAGGTCGAATCCGAGACGCGGCGCGTTCAGCATTGCATTATAACCCTCGATGACGCCCGCCTCCTCGAGCCTGCGTACGCGCCTGAGACAGGGCGGCGCGGAAATGCCGACCCTTTCTGCAAGCTCGACATTGGTCATCCGACCATCGCGCTGAAGTTCGCGCAGGATCTTGAGATCGACGGAATCGAGGTCGGCGCGCATTGATTTCTCCTGAGGCGGATCGGGGACGCGTTTGGCTATGGAGCGAGCAATAATATTACAACACTCCGCAGGATTCTTTCAACTGACCGAAATGGTCTGTTGGTAGCACCTCCATGGCCTTGAAACTGATGCCCGTCCAGCCATAAATGAGCCGAGACGCTGAATTGAGCGGGCGTGCCCGCGTCAAAGGCCGCGCTGAAAGGATTTGAAATGCCCGACCATCACACAAAGGTTCTGATCATCGGCTCCGGCCCGGCCGGCTATACCGCTGCGATCTACGCCGCGCGCGCGATGATGAAGCCGATCCTGATTGCCGGACTGGAACAGGGCGGACAGCTGACGATCACCACCGATGTCGAGAACTATCCGGGATTCGCCGACCCCATCCAGGGACCTTGGCTGATGGAGCAGATGCTCGCGCAGGCGGAAAATGTCGGCACCGAAATCGTCAACGATGTCGTCACCAGGCTCGATCTTTCCAAGCGTCCCTTCACCGCCACGACCGACAGCGGTGAGGTCTTCACCGCAGAGACCGTGATTCTCGCCACCGGCGCCAAGGCCAAGTGGCTGGGCCTCGAAAGCGAGGAGACCTTCAACGGCGGCGGCGTCTCGGCCTGCGCCACCTGCGACGGCTTCTTCTACCGCGGCAAGGATGTGGTGGTTGTCGGCGGCGGCAATTCCGCCGTCGAGGAAGCGCTCTATCTTGCCAATATCGCAAAGACGGTGACGGTCGTGCACCGGCGCGACGAGTTCCGCGCGGAAAAGATTCTGCAGCAACGCCTGTTTGCGCTCGAAAACGTCAAGGTGATCTGGAACCATGCGGTCGAGGAAATCGTCGGCACTGCCGCAGTTCCGCCGCTGCCGCCCTCCGTCACCGGCGTCAGGCTGAAAGATGTTAAGAGCGGCGAAAAGACCACGGTCGATGCCGACGGCGTGTTCATCGCCATCGGCCACGCACCGCAGGTCGACCTGATCAGAAACCAGCTCGAGTTGAAGCAGAATGGCTATCTGTGGACCGAACCGGGCACGACGAAGACCAGCATCGAAGGCGTCTACGGCGCCGGCGACGTTACCGACGACAATTATCGTCAGGCGGTAACGGCGGCTGGCATGGGTTGTATGGCCGCACTTGAGGCCGAGCGCTTCCTGACCGAACAGAAAACCGGTACACTGGCGGCCGCGGAGTAGAATTTATGAAAAGCACGAGCATGCCTCTGGATTGGGACAAGCTGCGCATCTTCCATGCGGCAGCGGAGGCGGGCTCGTTCACCCATGCGGCAGACAAGCTGCATCTGTCCCAATCGGCGATCAGCCGGCAGGTCTCGGCCCTCGAACAGGATGTCGGCGTCAAGCTGTTCCACCGCCATGCGCGCGGCCTGATTCTCACCGAGCAGGGCGAGCTGCTTTATCGCACCGCCCATGACGTTCTCCTGAAGCTCGAGGGTGTTCGCTCACGGCTGACGGAGACCAAGGAAAAGCCTTCCGGCAAGCTGAGGGTGACGACGACGGTGGGTCTCGGTCAGGGGTGGCTCACCGACAAGGTTCAGGAATTCCTTCAGCTCTACCCCGACATGCAGATCCAGCTCATCCTCGACAATGAGGAGCTGGACGTGAACATGCGCCATGCCGATTGCGCGATCCGCCTGCGCCAGCCGCAACAGCCGGACCTGATCCAGCGCAAGCTGTTCACCGTGCACATGCATGTCTATGCCTCGCCGTCCTACATCAACCGTCACGGCGAGCCGCAGTCGATCGAGGATCTCGACAATCACCGCATCATCACATTCGGCGAGCCGGCGCCGGCCTATCTGCTCGATGTGAACTGGCTGGAGATCGCCGGGCGCTCGCCTGACAATCCGCGCCCGGCGCACCTGCAGATCAATTCGCTCACCTCGATCAAGCGCGCGGCGCTGCTCGGCATCGGCATCGTCATGCTACCGGATTATATCGTCGGGCGCGACCCGGGCCTTCTGCAACTCGTTACTCACGCGGATGTACCGAGCTTCGACACCTATTTCTGCTATCCCGATGAAATGAAGAATTCGGCCAAGCTCAAGGTATTCCGCGATTTCATCGTTGCGAAATCAAGGAACTGGAGCTTCTGAAGCTCTTCACCGCCTGAAACGATTCGTTTTTCGCGCTCTGCGACCAGGCCCGGCAGGCCGGCCGAGGGCTTTGTTTGTTCAAGGCAAGCCGCATTTTGGTGTGGCAATATCCGCGCAGCGCGGCAACCGGTGGCGGACAGACCATTTCAACGCCAAAAAAGACTGTTTTTTGTGCAATTTTCCTATCTGCTTTCTTTTAGTCAATTTTGGCTGCAAATTTCGTTTCCTGCATGGCAGCCATGCAGAAAATCGCATTGAAGAATGCCTAATTTGGGAGCATATCGCACATAGCTGATGCAGTTGGTGCCCAATTTCTCCCTGGTGCACCGCAGCAGCTGTTCCCCTCTGGAGGTTTTGAGAGACCTTCTAACTCAAAGGGCCCCGTTTTTCGGCGGCCCTCTTTTTTTGCCCGCGATTCCCTGTTCTTTTTTTTCGCATTTCGCGATGAAAACTGTTGCAACGCGCACAAAAAAGAACCATATGCTGAGTTAGCTGATGCATACGGCGACGACTCGTTGAGTCTCGCTGCAGCAGCTGTTCCCCTCTGGAGGTTTTACCTTCACACCTAACAAGGGCCCCGTTTGGAGGCCCTTTTTTTTTGCCTCGCGTCAAGGCCGGGAACCGGCAGCACCCTTCGGCACTTCAATACGTATACGCTTTCTTGTCTTTTTGTGGTCTAGAACGACAAGACCTTTCGAGGTGACGGCGGCGCAATGGCTTTCGAAGGGCTTTTCGGGACCATTGCAAAATTGCGCATACGTCTGGCGTAGGCTACACAGGACAAAGCTTCGAGGGCCCGAGACGGAAAGGAATTGAATGGCCAATCTTTTTGATCCCATCACGATCGGCGACGTCACTCTCGAAAACCGCATCATCATGGGTCCGCTGATGCGCAACCGTTCCCCCGATGCCGTTCCGAACGAGCTCAACGTCGAATATTACCGGCAGCGCGCCTCCGCCGGCCTGATCATTTCCGAGGCAACGGCAATCACCGAACAGGGCCAGGGCTATTCGCATGCGCCGGGCATTTACAGCGATGAGGCCGTCGAAGGCTGGCGGCATGTGACGACGGCAGTGCACGAATCGGGCGGAAAGATCTTCTGCCAGCTCGTCCATGTCGGGCGTATCTCGCACAAATCGCTGCAGCCTTTCGGTGACCCGCCAGTCGCCCCATCGCCCATCCAGGCGCGAGCCAAGACCTTCGTCGTCTATTCCGACGGCAGCAGCGATTTCATCGAAACCTCGATGCCGCGTCAGCTCAAGCCCTATGAAATCTCCAGCATCATCGAGGATTTCCGGCGCGCCGCCGCCCGCGCCATGGAAGCCGGGTTCGACGGCGTCGAAATTCACGGCGCCAATGGATATCTCGTCGACCAGTTCCTGCGCTCCGGCGCCAATCAACGCACCGACCTCTACGGCGGCCCACTGGAAAACCGCGCGCGCTTCATGTTCGATGTTGTCGGCGCAATCTCGCGCGAGATCGGCCCCGGCCGCACCGCCATCCGCCTGTCGCCCGTCGCGCCGTCGAATGATATCCACGACGACAAGCCCCAGGCGCTCTTCAACTATCTGGCAAGCCAGCTCAGCGCCTATGATCTCGCTTATGTTCATGTCATCGAGGGCGCGACCGGCGGCGACCGCGTCTACCAGCAGGGGCCAGAACCGTTCAATTACGAGGAAATGCGCGAGACCTACTACCGGACCGATGGCTCCGGGGCCTGGATGGTCAATAATGGCTACGACCGGCAGCTCGCCATCGATGCACTGGAAAAGGAGCGTGCCGACCTGATCTGTTTCGGCCGCCCGTTCGTCGCCAATCCCGATCTTGTGCGCCGCCTGCGGATCAATGCGCAGCTCAATGCGTTGGATCAGAGGACGCTGTTCGGCGGTGATGAGAAGGGCTACACCGACTATCCCGTGCTGGGCGGCTGAAAATCGCACGCCCTTCGGGGCGACAGAACAGGGTCGCTCGAACAATGTTGAAATTTCTGCGTGGTGAAATCCTGCTTCTGCAGGCGGTTCCGATGGCCCTGTTCGCCTATCTGTTCGAGCATGCCGTCATGGAGGCCGGCCAGCTCTTTGCCCTGATGGGTGCCGCCGTGCTGATCGTCTCGATCGCCTGCGCCTCCATGCGCGTCGCGCATCACGCCGAGATCCTCGCCGCCAAGGCGGGCGAACCCTACGGCACGATGATCCTGACCCTCTCGGCCGTGCTGGTCGAGGTGCTGATCCTGGTGATCATGATGCAGCAAACCCAGCAACCGACGCTCGTCCGCGACACGATCTACTCGGCCGTCATGCTCGATATCAACGGCATTCTCGGCCTCGCCGCGCTGATTGGCGGGCTGAAGCACGGCGAGCAGCCCTATAATGACGATTCCGGCCGCACCTATTCGGTGATGATCCTGACCGCCATGGGCATCTCGATGATCGTGCCGGATTTCGTGCCTGCGGAAAGCTGGCACTACTATTCGGCCTTCACCATCGTCGCCATGCTGGCGCTCTACGCCGTATTCCTGAAGATGCAGGTCGGCCAGCACAGCTATTTCTTCTCCTACCGCTATCCAAAGATGCGGGCGGGCGCGGAGCAGAGCGCGGCCGATGAGGAGGAGCACGGGCCGACGGCGCTTTCGGTCGGCGTGATCCTGGCCGGCGTGGCGCTGATCGGCCTTCTGGCGGAGTTCATGTCCGCCCTTCTTTCCGACGGCCTTGAGGGAACCGGCGCGCCGCTGGCGCTGACGGCGATCCTCGTGGCATCGATCGCGGCAGGGCCGGAGATTCTGACCGCGCTCCGGGCCGCGCTTAAGAACCGAATGCAGGCGGTCGTCAACATCGCGCTCGGCGCATCGCTTTCGACCGTGATCCTGACCGTGCCGGTGGTCGAGGCGATCGCGCTTTTCACCGGCCAGCCCTTCACCATGGCCATGACCCCGGTTCAGATCACCATGGTCGCCATCACGCTGGTCGCCGCCGCCATCAATGTCAGCGACGGCGAGACCAATGCGATCGAAGGCATGACGCATTTCGTGCTGTTCGCAACCTTCATCATGCTCTCCTTCCTGGGGCTTTGAACTTTCAGGCAGCGCTCGGCTGCCTTGCGCCATCCTCCTCCGGCGTCATCGCGCCGAGATCACCGAGCGCGCGCCTGACCGCCTCGTCGAGCGGCGTACGCGGCTCGTGGCCGAGCACCTTCACCAACCGGTCATTCTTCATGTGCATCGGCGTACGCCAGAGATAGCGGATCTCGAGGACTTCACGCATCAACGGCATGAAGGGCGCGAGCAGGGGCACGAGGAACCAGGGAAACGGGCGGGCAGGCAGGTCGGGGTTGTTTGCTGCGCGTCTGATCGCCTCGATCATCCCAGTCCCGTCTTCGTCCCAATAGCCCTCGAAGTGAAAATTCGCATAGGCCGGAAGTTCGCGGGCACGGGCATCCAACGCGGCAAAGGTCTCGCCGAGGTCCGGCAGATAGGCCCATTGATGACCGGTTCCGGGCGCGCTCAGCCGCGTGACCGAACGGAGCGGCTTTCCGGGCTTGACCATCTGGCCGAACCAGCTATTGGCCCCGCTTGATCCGCCGAAGAAGTCCCCTGCCCTGACGAGAATGACCTGCGTGCCGTTCCAGGCCGCTTCCCTGAGCCGCGCCTCCACCTCGATACGGATGCGGCCCTTGCGGGTCGTCGCGTTCTGCGGGCTGTCTTCCGTCGGCCCAGGCAGAGCGTCCGGCCCGAAATTGTAAACCGTGCCGGGGAACAGGATACGCGCGCGATTGGCCTTGGCCGCGGTGATGGTGTTGTCCAGCATCGGGAGCACGAGCTTCTGCCAGTTGCGGTAGCCCGGCGGGTTGACGCCGTGGAAGATGAGGGTCGCGCCTTCGGCCGCCGCCATGACATCTTCAAGCTTCATGGCGTCACCGGCAACCCATTCATAGGCCGGGAATTTGCGCGTCTGCTTCTCGTGATTGCGGTTCATCGCGCGGATGCGATAGCCGCGCCGGTGCAGCGCTGCGGCTACCGCGCCGCCGACGCCGCCGCTGGCGCCGAGGATAAGGGCGAGCGGGCGCGTCACGAGCGCATTGGGGGAATTGGTCTCAGTCATCGGTCCAGTCCTTTATCGTGTCAAAAACCAAAGCCATGATCGGAGAAATCTTATCAAAACGGAATTGTATAAAAATGTACCGATGCTATACATATTTGTATGGAAAGAATGAGTTGGGATCACTATCGAACCTTGCTGGCCGTGCTCGATACCGGCACGCTCTCCGGCGCGGCGCGCCGGCTCGGACTGACGCAGCCGACCGTCGGCCGCCATATCGAGGCGCTGGAGACAGAAGCGGGCCAGCAATTGTTTACCCGATCGCAGCGCGGGCTGGAGCCGACGGACACGGCGCGCGCCATGCGCCATCTTGCTGAGGCCATGGCCGCTTCGGCTGATGCGATCCGCCGGACGGCATCGGAAAGCCGGAGCGCTGTTGCAGGCAGCGTCAGGATCAGCGCGTCCGATGTCATCGCGATCGAAGTCCTGCCCGAAATTCTTGCCCCGCTGATGGCAGCCCATCCCGCGCTCGATATCGAAGTCTCGGTCTCCGACGCGGTGGAGGACATTCTGGCGCGCAAGGCCGATATAGCCGTCAGGATGGTGGAACCGACGCAAGACGCGCTTCTTGTGCGCAGTATCGGCGTGATCCCGATCGGCTGCTTCGCCCGCCGGGAGGTGATCGAGCGTCACGGTGCGCCTGCCAAACTCGCAGATGTCGCCGACGTTCCCACCATCGGCTTCGATCACGAACTGGTCTATATCCGCGAGGCGCTGAGCGCCTTCGGCGACATGACGCTCCCTGATTTCGACTTCCGCTCCGACAGCAACCTGGCGCAACTGGCGGCGATCCGCGCAGGATGCGGCTTCGGCTTTTGCCAAGCGCCGATCGGCCGCCGCGATCCGCGTCTTGACGAGGTGCTTGTGGGACAGGTGCCGCTCAGCCTGCCTCTCTTCGTGGTGATGCACGAGGACTTGCGCCATTCGCCGCGCTGCCGGGTCACCTTCGATGCGTTGGCAAACGGGTTGAAGGCCTATCTTGCGTGGGATCAGCGTCCGTCCGACGGCAGGTAGCGATCGACGATCAGATGCCATTGTTCGCTCGCCAGCGTCGACAGGATGGCGATGTTGATCGCATCGCGCTTCGGATCATTCTGCGGCAGGATTAGGCCGTAATTCTGCTGAGAGAAGGAAAGCCCGGCCAGATAGAGGCCGGAATAATTGCGAAGGCCCCATTGCAGCGCCGCCCGGTCATAGACGAAGGCGTCGATCTCGTCGCGCGCCAGCGCGTCGAGGCCGGCGTTCACATCCGCAAAGTCGCGCGCGTCGATATGCAGGATATCGAGTTCAGCGGATGCCGACGAGCCGGCGACCGTGCCAACATCGAGGCCGCCGAGATCGCCGACGGTCTCCATCGCACTGGTGTTGATCGACGAAGTAAGGCCGGCGGCAAGCTGCGCGGTCGTGATCGCCGCCAGGATCAGGGCCGCAAACATCCAGAACATCGCAAGGAGTCGACCGAGAAAGGTCACCGGTGCCTTGTCGCCATAGCCGACCGTGGTCATCGTCACCGTCGCCCACCAGAAACCGGAGAACACCCCGCGTGCCGGCCGCGGTTCGAACTGTTCGGGATTGGCCCGTCGCTCCAGAAGCCAGATCAGCGCGCCGATGATGAAGACGGGGCCGGTCAAAAGGCCGAGCATGTAGAGAAAGGCCGGCGAGGTCAGCAGTTCCAGCATGAAGCGCGGGCCGAGCCGGTCGACGAGCCGGACCGCGACGCCGACGCTGCCGCTGTAATAGGGCTGGGAAAAGTCGATCACCGCCTCGTCGCGCGCATTGATCGGAACGGGGCCGATCGCCGCGCCAAGCGTTCCGTCCTCAACCCTTGCGACCATGTCGGCCGGATCGGTCTCGACGAAGCGATAGTCGATATCAAGGCTGCGCCCGAGAGCATTCATCATGTCGACGCCGAGCCCGTACCAGGACCCGTCGCGATCCTTCATCACGAAGGGCGGCACGGCATGCACGCCGACCGCCACGGGAGCCTGTTCGGCGGCCGCCGTCTGGTCCGCCGGTTGTTGCGCCCAGATGGCGCCGGCCGGCAAGAAAAGCAGCAGCAAACTGACCAGTCGGAGCAACGCCGCCATGGCGGACAGGCTGGATACGGAGAAGAAGCTCAGTTTCATGACATCCCGGCTCGATGGTGAACAACCACGGCTATAGCGCCAATGACATTGCCTGTTAAGCGCGACCGGCACGAAAAAGGGCGCGCCGCCGGCGCGCCCCTTGATGCATTGAGCGACCGTCTTGCTTACTTGCAGGCGGCGCAGAAGCGCTGGATGCGATTGCAGGCGTCTTCCAGCTCGGCTTCCGAAGTCGCATAGGAGATTCGGAAGTTCGGGCCGAGGCCGAAGGCCGAACCGTGGACCACGGCCACGCCTTCGGATTCCAGAAGCTCGGTGACGAAATCCTCATCCGTCTCCATCACCTTGCCGGTCGGTGCGGTCTTGCCCATCAGGCCGGCGCAGGAGGGATAGACGTAGAACGCGCCTTCGGGAACCGGGCATTCAAGACCGGTCGCCTGGTTGAGCATGGAAACCACCAGATCGCGGCGTTTCTCGAAGGCAGCCTTGCGCTCGGGGATGAAGTCCTGCGTGCCGTTCAGCGCCTCGACGGAGGCCCATTGCGCGATCGAGCAGGCGCCGGAGGTCTGCTGGCTCTGGATCGTCGTCATCGCCTTGATCAGCACTTCCGGTCCCGCCGCATAGCCGATACGCCAGCCGGTCATGGCATAGGCCTTCGAAACGCCGTTCATGGTGAGCGTGCGGTCGTAGAGGCCGGGCTCGACCTGAGCGGGCGTGACGAACTCGAAATCGCCATAGGTCAGGTGCTCATACATGTCGTCGGTCAGCACCCAGACGTTTTCGTGGCGCATCAGCACGTCGGTGAGCGCTTTCAGCTCGTCATGGGTATAGGCGGCGCCCGACGGGTTCGACGGCGAGTTGAAGATGAACCACTTGGTGTTGGGCGTGATCGCCTTTTCCAGGTCTTCGGCCTGCAGCTTGTAATTATTTTCCTTCGTCGCGGAAACGAAAACCGGCGTGCCGCCGCAAAGCGCCACCATTTCCGGATAGGACACCCAGTAGGGCGCCGGAATGACGACTTCATCGCCGGGGTTCAGCGTAGCCATGAAGGCGTTGAACAGGATCTGCTTGCCGCCCGTGCCGACGATCGTCTGCGAGGGCTTGTAGTCGAGATTGTTCTCGCGCTTGAACTTGGCGACGATCGCCTCGCGCAGCGGCTGGATGCCGGGCACCGGCGTGTACTTCGTCTCGCCGCGATTGATCGCCTCGATGGCGGCCTGCTTGATGTTGTCCGGCGTATCGAAGTCGGGTTCGCCGGCGCCGAGGCTGATGACATCGCGCCCTTTCGCTTTGAGGTCGCGTGCTTTCTGCGCCACGGCGATGGTGGCAGAGGGCTTCACACGAGAAAGAGCGTCAGCAAGAAGGGCCATTTTCAATGTCCTGATGTCTAGATTGAACCTTGGAAAGCCGCCGGATCGCGGCATATTTTCCAAGTAGCTGGTCTAAGCCCAATTTGCCCGCCGTTTCAAGCGCTATCCTCGGTTCCTGCCCAATTCCGGGCCGGTTGTGCCCTTCGAGAAACGCCCTCTGGCGCGGCATTGCGAAATTCAGAGCCAATCCGCCTTCGCCAGCCGCCGGTAACCATGCCACGATTCCGCCTCAAAATGGGTCCCCTTCAACCAATTTTGATCCAGAAGCGGTCGCAATTCCATGGCCTTTTGGCAGACGCGGAACGACCCGATGAAGGAGAAGGTCAATGTGGACGACAACGCAAATGTTGAAAACGGTTCGATCGAAGGCGTCAAGGCGCTGGCTTGCGGCCATGGCGTTCATGGGCATGCCAGCGCTGATGGCGATGGCTCCCCTGCAGGCAGCGGCTCGAACCGGCTTCGAAAACGCACCGATTTCGGCAGCCGACCCGGCATCGACTTTCTTTTCCGAATACCTGCCGTTTTCGGGTTCTTCCGGCAGCGCCTATCAGGAGATCATCAATCACGCCCTTGCCCGTGATCTCCTGATAGGCGCGATGCTGGCGATCGCAATCGCTATGGTCGCCGGCGCGTCCTTGCTTTGGCGGGAAAACGTCAACCATCTGAGGGAAGACGCCGACCGCAAGAAACGCGGCGCACTCGACATTTTCTGATCAAGACTGCTTCCGACAGCCGTGCTCGGCTTGATGCCGGACGCGCCAGACCACGCCGAGCCGCCTTCCCTTTTCCTTCAGGATGCAGCGCGCATCGGCGGCCAAAACTTTTACCGTTTGATAAAATTTTTATTTCGCGGTAGCATTTCCTCAACAACGTTAAAAACGGGGAACATTGCGATGCGAAATCCGGAACCTGCCTTGAAAGGCGGGCGCCTTGCGCCCGACGATTATCACAAGAATTTTGCCGACCTGCACCCGCCGCTCGACCGGCATGAGGCGGCGGTTGAGGCCGATCGCTGCTATTTCTGCTACGACGCGCCCTGCATGACGGCCTGTCCGACGGCGATCGACATTCCGCTGTTCATCCGCCAGATCTCCACGGACAATCCGCTGGGCGCTGCGAAGACCATCTTCGACCAGAATATTTTCGGCGGCATGTGCGCCCGCGTCTGTCCCACCGAAACGCTGTGCGAGGAAGCCTGCGTGCGCAACACGGCGGAGGAAAAGCCCGTCGAGATCGGCCTTCTCCAGCGCTACGCCACCGATACGGCGATGGAAAAGAACACGCAGTTCTATACACGCGCCCACGAGACCGGAAAACGCGTCGCCGTGGTCGGCGCCGGGCCAGCGGGTCTTGCCAGCGCCCATCGCCTCGCCATGGCCGGCCATGACGTGATCGTGCTGGAAGCCAGGGACAAGGCCGGCGGCCTCAATGAATACGGCCTTGCCGCCTACAAGACGGTCGATGATTTCGCCCAGAAGGAAATCGCCTATCTCTTGGAAATCGGCGGGATCGAGATCCGGGGCGGCCAGATGCTCGGGCGCGATTTTACCCTCGAAGAGCTGCGCCGCGATTATGATGCGGTCTTCCTCGGCATGGGCCTTGGCGGCGTCAACGAACTCGGCATCCCCGGTGAGGACCTCGGCGCCTGCGAAAACGCCGTCGATTTCATCGAAAACCTGCGCCAGGCAGACGACCTCTCGACCGTCTCCGTCGGCTCTCACGTCGTCGTTCTCGGCGGCGGCATGACGGCGATCGATGCCGCGGTCCAGTCGAAGCTCCTCGGCGCCGACGAGGTGACGCTCTGCTACCGCCGCGGCGCGGATGCCATGGGCGCTTCGCAGTTCGAGCAGGACCTTGCCGCCTCGCGCGGCGTCTTCATCCGCCACTACCTCGCGCCGAAGGAAATCATCGGCGAGAACGGTCGCGTCTCCGGCGTGCTGTTCGAGCATACGGAAATCCGCGACGGCAGGCTCGTCGGCACCGGCGAGACCGGCGTGATTGCCGCCGACCACGTATTGAAGGCGATCGGCCAGACCTTCGTCACCGAACATCTTGAAGGGCTTAAACTGGAGAACGGTCGCATCGCCGTCGACGCCGAGGGCCGGACGTCGCTTCCCGATGTCTGGGCCGGTGGCGACTGCATCAAGCGCGGCGAGGACCTGACCGTCACCTCCGTCCAGCAGGGCCGCGACGCCGCCATTTCCATCAATCTCGTTCTCGCCGGCGAAGCGCCGCTGGCAAGCGCCGTGGCTTAAGGAGAGCAAGGACATGGCTGATCTTTCCAACAATTTCGTCGGTATCAAGTCGCCCAACCCGTTCTGGCTCGCCTCCGCTCCGCCGACGGACAAGGCCTATAATGTCGAGCGCGCCTTCCGCGAAGGCTGGGGCGGCGTCGTGTGGAAGACGCTGGGCGAGGAAGGCCCGCCGGTCGTCAACGTCAACGGACCGCGTTACGGCGCGATCTGGGGCGCCGACCGCCGGCTGCTAGGCCTCAACAATATCGAGCTGATCACCGACCGCGATCTCTATCTGAACCTCCGCGAGATCAAGGAAGTGAAGATGCGCTGGCCGGACCGCGCCATCGTGGTCTCGATCATGGTGCCGTGTGAAGAGGAGAGCTGGAAGGCGATCCTGCCGCTGGTGGAGGAAACGGGAGCCGACGGGATCGAGCTCAATTTCGGCTGTCCCCACGGCATGTCCGAGCGCGGCATGGGCGCTGCCGTCGGCCAGGTGCCGGAATATGTCGAGATGGTGGTGCGCTGGTGCAAGCAGTATACGCGCATGCCCGTGATCACCAAGCTGACGCCGAACATCACCGATATCCGTCACTCGGCCCGCGCGGCCCATCGCGGCGGCACCGATGCCGTGTCGCTGATCAACACCATCAATTCCATCGTCTCCGTCGACCTCGACACTTTCGCGCCCAACCCGACGGTCGGCGGCAAGGGCACGCATGGCGGCTATTGCGGCCCGGCGGTCAAGCCGATTGCGCTCAACATGGTGGCGGAAATCGCCCGCGATCCGGAGACCGCCGGCCTGCCGATCTCCGGCATCGGCGGCATCACCACCTGGCGTGACGCGGCCGAATTCATGGTGCTTGGTGCCGGCAACGTCCAGGTCTGCACCGCGGCGATGACCTACGGCTTCAAGATCGTCAAGGAAATGATTTCCGGGCTTGAGGCATGGATGGATTCCAAGGGCTTCAGAACGCTGGACGAAATCTCCGGCCGCGCCGTGCCCAATGTCACCGACTGGCAGTACCTGAACCTCAATTCCATCACCAAGGCCCGGATCGACCAGGACGCCTGTATCAAATGCGGGCGCTGCCATATCGCCTGCGAGGACACCTCGCACCAGGCGATCACGGCGATCGTCGACGGCGAGCGCCACTTCATGGTGAAGGAAGAGGACTGTGTGGGCTGCAATCTCTGCGTCAATGTTTGTCCCGTCGAGAACTGCATCGACATGGTGACGCTTGCGCCGGGTGAAACGGACCAGCGCACAGGCAAGACGGTTTCCGCCGACTACGCCAACTGGACATCGCACCCGAACAACCCGATGGCAATCAAGGCGGCCGAATAGGCAGGCGTTCACAAGTAAATCAGAAAGCCGCGGCGTCATTCCGACCCGCGGATTTTCTGTAACCTCTCTACAAATTTCATATTTACTTAAATAGTAATTCTTAATATACTTTATATAGCATGTGATTCTTATGTATAAATTAATGGGAATTTCGTTTTTACATTGATTTCACACCGCGAATTCCTGCAGCATGGCGACCGGCACGCGACAGCAGACGGGAGCAGGCGGGAGAATGCTGAAGCCGGAGAAACGGCGACCCCAAAAAAGGTTCTGGCTCATTCCGAGCGATCTCCTTGCTCTGGCCGTGGTCACGCTGGTGCTCGGCTCGATGCTTCTCGCCAACCGCCAGGCCGAACGCAACTTCACCCAGAACCTTCGCCTGAAGACCTCGGAACGCATGGCGGTTTCCACGTCGCAGCTTGAGGCTGACCTTGAGGAGAACCTCAAACTCGTCGAAGGACTTGGCCTTGCCCTCTCGATTGAGCCGGAAATCGACGCCAACCGCTTCGGACGGCTGGCCGACAAGCTGATCGAGGGTCACAATGCGATCGCGAGCATAGCGCTGGCGCGTGACCTCAAGATCACCATGGTCTATCCGCTGGAGGAAAACAGCGAAGCCATAGGCCTCGACTATCGCGACCGGCCGGAGCAGCTCGCCGCAATACAAAAGGCGCTTTTGCAGCGCGGCCCGGTCGTAGACGGTCCGATCCCGCTGGTTCAGGGCGGCTCAGCGCTGCTCGCCTATTATCCTCTCTTCGACGGCGAGGAGAGCCAGGTCTGGGGGCTTCTCTCCGCCATCGTCGACCTTGAGGATCTGCTCGCCGATCGCACGATCACCGAACGCTATCCCGACCTTGAACTGGCCCTCGCCAAGAACGATGCCGGCGGCTCTCCGGTCGAGGTGCTCTTTGGTCCGCCATCGGTATTCGAAGCGGATCCCGTGACCCAGCCGATCGATCTCGCCAATACGCAATGGACGCTCGCCGCCGCGCCAAGGACCGGCTGGACTCAACCGGCCCGAATGGCTGTGCCTCGACAGGTTCTGATCGGCACGATCGGCTTTGTCATCATCGCGGCCGTCGCCGGCATCGCCCATCTCCTGCGCCTGCGCCTGCACACACTGACCAAACTCGGACGCCTGTCGAGGCGCATGCAGCTTGCGCTCGACACATCGAAAATCGGTGTGTGGGAGATGGACGTGGCAAGCGGCGAGGCGATCTGGGACCAAAGGATGTACACGCTCTACGGCAGGACGCCCGATTGCGCAGAGGCCCCGATGCAGATCTGGTTCGACCGTCTCCATCCCGACGACCGGCAGAAGGAAAGAGCGAGAATGGAGATCACCGTTGCGGAAGGAAAGGAGTTCCGCAACACCTTCCGCATTGTGATGGATGACGGCGATATCCGCCACATGCAGGCTTTCGGGGCCTTTTTCAGGGATCCCGGCGGCAATGAACAGGTGGTCGGCGTCAACTGGGACATCACCGAAGACGTCAGGCTTCATGAAGACCTGAAACGGGCCAATGTCGAGGCTCGCCAGAAAAACCAGGCGTTGGAGGAGGCCCAGAAGGTGCTGCGTCACAATGCACTCCACGACGCGCTGACCGGGCTCGCCAACCGCCGCTATCTCGCGGAAGCCTTTTCCGACAGGAAAAAAGGCCAAAGCCCCGAACTGACCGAACCGCCCTATGCCGTTCTTCATATCGATATCGACCGCTTCAAGGAGATCAACGACACGCTGGGGCACGCCGCCGGAGATGCCATGCTGCGTCATAGCGCCAACATGCTGCGCAGCATCGCCGGCTCCAGGGACTTTCTGGCGCGGATCGGCGGCGATGAGTTCACACTCGTCACCCACTGGAACGGCGATGTCGAGCGGCTGACGCGTCTGGCGCAAGAGATCATCCGGGCGCTTGGCAGACCGCTGAACTATGGCGAACATCAGGTGCGCGTCAGCGCCAGTGTCGGCATTGCCTGGATGGACGAGGACACCGTCAACATGCGCGACGCTCTGGTCAATGCGGGCATCGCGCTTTACGAGGCCAAGCGCATGGGGCGCAACCAGTTCGTGATCTTCGACGCCACGCTGCGCAATATCGCGATCACCAACAAAAAGGTGGCGGATGAACTGCTTGCCGCCCTTGAAGACGATCAGTTCGAGGTTTTCTACCAGCCGCAGATATCCGCGCGCACACTGGAAATCCAGGGGGTCGAGGCGCTTGTGCGCTGGCGCCACCCGACACGCGGCCAACTTGCCCCAAGTCATTTCATCGGCACCGCCGAGACAACAGGCTCGATCGCGCGCATCGATGCGGTCGTGCTTAAAAAGGCCAGCGCACAGTTCCAGGCCTGGCGGCAGGATGGGATCGCGCTCCCTCATATCTCGGTCAACATCTCCGCCCAGCGACTGATCGACCCGGCCCTGCTTCAAAGCATCGCCGAAAGCCAACTCGATCCGGGCCAGCTTTGCATAGAGCTGCTGGAATCGATTTCCTTCGACGATCAGGACACCAGTCTGGAAACCGCCGTCAGCGCCATAAAATCGTTGGGCGTGGACGTCGAAATCGACGATTTCGGCACCGGTTATGCATCGATCCTCAGCCTGCTGTCCCTGTCGCCCAAGAGGCTCAAGATCGACCGGCAACTGGTGCTTCCGATCACGACCGGCCAGAGCCAGCGGCGTCTCGTGGCATCGATCGTCGAAATCGGCAAGGCGCTGGGTATCGAGGTCATTGCCGAGGGAGTCGAAACGGCAGAGCACGTTCGCATCCTGCGCGAACTCGGCGTTGACAGCTTCCAGGGGTATTTTTTCGCTCCGCCACTAAGCGGCAACGCGCTGGAGAGTTTCGTGCGAGAGCGCGGGTGGTTTCGGTGCCTGGGCGAGGGACCGGAACGGTTCGAGGATGCGTCGGAATGAAGGTTCAGACCGTGCGGGTTTGCGCCAACGCCGCTTCAGCCCTTCGCCTGCATGCTCCAAGATATCGGTCAAGAGCCTTCCGGTCCTCACCTGCCGCAGATCGCTTTTTCCAGGCGTAGGCCTTTGCCAGAACCTCAAGCCCGTCCGTCAGCGCATCGCGCGTCAGCGGCGACGGCGCGATCCACTGCAGCAGAGGCGCAAGCGCGGCGCATTCCCGTCCGCTGAGGCAGGGATAGAACAGGGCAAGGATGCGAGCCCGCATAACCGACAATTCCGCGTCGACGGCCGGGACGGACTGACTTTGCTGCCGGGCGTGAATGCGGTGCCTCAGCAGCACCGCATCGATATTCGCGAACCGACCGCCGCACAGCAAGACCTCCGCGAAATAGCCCCAGTCTGCCGCCTGTTTCAAAGCGGGACGGAAATGAAGGCCGTGTCTTTGGGAGAACCCGCGACGGAACATCACGGTCGGGTTGTAGACATGACCAATGCCGGCCAGCAAACCCGCCTTGATCTCGCCGTCTCGAAGCGGAACCCTCGCTTCGCCGGCCCCTTGCCCGAAGAGAGACATCATCCCGCCCAGCACGGTCACCGTCCGATGTCTTTCCAGGAACTCCGCCTGTTTTTGCAGGCGGTCCGGGGGCGCGACGTCGTCCTGGTCCATGTGCGCGATATATGTTCCGCCCGCAAGCCGATGCCCTTCATTCGTAGCAATCGCAGAGCCGCCGTTTTCGGCCAGGCGACGGTAGACAATCCGCCGGTCCGAAAACCGCGAGACCATTTCGCCGGAGCCGTCATGCGAGGCATCATCGATGATGACCAGTTCGAAATCGGCGTAGGTCTGGCAGAGCATCGATGAAATGCTATCGAAGAGAAACGCCTCGCCATTATAGACCGGCATGACGACAGAGACCTTCGGCATAGGCATGACCACCAAAGCACCAACAGATATCAACCATAGCGTGCTCTGACGAAAAATGCCACGGCCTTTGATGCTCAGCGCATACCAAGACCGTTGATAAACAGGGTCTCAAGATAGCGCGCGGCATCCTCGAACCTGCCCTCGCCCGAAAGTCCCTCGCCCAGCACCGCGCGCACCTGCACGTCGAAATCCGCATAGTGCTGCGTCGTCGCCCAGATGGAAAAGATCAGGTGATAGGGATCGACCCTTCGCAGCTTGCCGGCGTCCTGCCAGGCACGAATCACCTTGGCCTTCTCGTCCACCAGATCCTTCAGCTCGCCCTTGAGAAAGGCCTCGGTATTGGGCGCGCCCTGCAGCACTTCATTGGCGAAAAGCCGGCTTTCGCGCGGATAGTCCCGCGCCATTTCCAGCTTGCGGCGAATATAGGAGCGGATCTCCGAGGCCGGGTCCTTGTCGACATCGAAGACGCGCAACGGATCGAGCCAGATGTCCATCACCCGGGCGACGAGCGCTGTAAACACGGCCTCTTTCGAGCGGAAATAATAGAGGACGTTCGGCTTGGACATACCCGCCGCCTCGGCGATCTGATCGACGGTCGCCCCCCTGAAACCGTTTGCGGAGAACACATCCAGAGCGGCCTCAAGGATCAGTTCTTCCTTGGCCTCCTGTATCCGCGTCCGCCTTTGCGTCCGCCCCGCCCGTGGTGTCATTTCCACTCCTGTCGCCTCTCGTCCTGCGCTGCCACCCGCAGCTATTTTGCACAATTTCGAATCTAGCCTAAACTTTAGGCCATTTTTCCGAAAAATGATGGCGGATTTTGATGTTGATCACTTGAGCCTTGGCGCGGAAGTTGTAAAGTTTACCAAGCGGTCAAAAACGTGACCGATCCAAACAAGAAAGGCAATGCCCTTTTTCGCCGGTAACAAGATCGGCCTGGGCAAAGCCTCGGGAACAGAAACGGGGAACAGTCATGGCAGCCTTTGCAGGCGAGAACATGCGTATCAACGGCGACCGCCTCTGGGACGCGATCATGGAAATGGCCAGGATCGGACCCGGCATCGCCGGCGGCAACAACCGCCAGACCTTGACCGACGAGGACGCGGAAGGTCGCGCGCTCTTCCAGAAATGGTGTGACGATGCCGGCCTCACCATGGGCGTCGACAAGATGGGTTCGATGTTCATGACCCGGCCCGGCACCGATCCCGACGCCCTGCCCGTCTATGTCGGCAGCCATCTCGACACCCAGCCGACCGGCGGCAAATATGACGGCGTGCTCGGCGTGCTGTCCGCGCTCGAACTGGTGCGCACACTGAACGACCTCAATATCAAGACCAAGCATCCGATCGTGGTCACCAACTGGGCGAATGAGGAAGGCGCGCGCTTCGCCCCCGCCATGCTCGCTTCCGGCGTTTTCGCCGGCGTCCACACGCTCGACTATGCCTATGACCGCAAGGATCCCGAAGGCAAGGCCTATGGTGACGAGCTGAAGCGCATCGGCTGGCTGGGCGAGGAAGAGGTGGGCGCGCGCAAGATGCACGCCTATTACGAATACCACATCGAACAGGGCCCTATCCTGGAAGCGGAGAAGAAGGAAATCGGCGTCGTCACCCACTGTCAGGGGCTGTGGTGGCTGGAATTTACGCTGACCGGCAAGGAAGCCCATACCGGCTCCACGCCGATGGCCATGCGCGTCAATGCAGGCCTTGCCATGGCCCGCATTCTGGAAATGGTGCAGAAGGTGGCCATGGACGCGCAGCCGAACGCCGTCGGCGGCGTCGGCCAGATGTTCTTCAAGCCGAACTCCCGCAATGTTCTGCCCGGCACCGTCACCTTCACCGTCGATATCCGCACCGTTGACCAGGACAAGCTCGACGGCATGCGCGCGGCGATCGAGAAGCAGGCGGCGCAAATCTGCGATGACCTCGGCGTCGGCTGTTCGGTCGAGCCGGTCGGCCATTTCGACCCGGTGACCTTCGATCCGGAGCTTGTGAAGAATGTCCGCGATGCCGCCGTCGAACTCGGCTACAGCCACATGGACATCGTCTCCGGCGCAGGGCACGATGCCTGCTGGGCCGCCAAGGTCGCGCCTGCCACCATGGTCATGTGCCCCTGCGTCGACGGGCTGTCGCACAACGAGGCCGAGGATATTTCCAAGGAATGGGCCACCGCCGGCGCAGACGTGCTGCTGAGGGCGGTGTTGAAGACGGCGGAGATTGTGGAGTAATTTCCAATGCACCTCGCCAACTCAGTTACGTTAAGCCTTGTCTGCCTCAGCTTCTGGTCGGCACCCGCTCTAGCGTTCGATCCGAACGGCTGGTGTCTTCCGGCAGATGCATGCATGGGAAGCATGAAACCGATTTCCGATTTTGGCTATGACGATTGTGAAGGCACATGCAGGCTCGGCGCGCCGGTTGAGGTGGTCGGTATGAATGCAACATTGTTCGACAGGACTTGCAAAGGCGATTGGGGAGCAAACACTGAACGCGTTCTGTTTATTGAGATTGGCGGCCCGGATAGCAACCAGACGGCATTCATGCTCACAAATAGCGGGATCGAGGAGCTAAAGCGATGCCTCTAGGCGGACAAAACCGGGCAGATTGTGAGGCCAATGGTTTGGCGCTATATTGCTGTCTCAACGCGATGGAAAAACGCACATGTCACCTGCAACAGAGAATCTTGTTCTTGAGCATCTCCGAGCGATCCGCGCCACGCAAGATCGGCACACGGAAGAATTGCTTGAGATCAAGGGCAGGCTTGGCATTATCGAAAGCCAAATCGGCATTCTTACTGCGCAATATGCAAGTCTCTCGAATCGCCTTGATCGGGTGGACGAGCGCATTTCACGCATCGAGAAGCGGCTCGACCTGGTCGACGGATAGCCGCCGCTCCTTTTTCACCACTGGCAACACAGCATGAAAAGCAAACCGAAGGACGCAACACCGGCTCTCCGATCGCGCGGCTTCATCGGCGCGAAACCGGCCTCGACCGTCAGCGGCGGGGCGGCGGTCGCGCCGCAAGCAGGCGAAGCCGCCAGAAGCCGGGGCAGCATCAGCCCCAGCGTCGGCGCCGCACCTTCGGACATGAACCAGAACACCTATCCGCGGGGAAAATACCGGCTGAAATAGACATCATGAAAACGAGAAGCGGAAAACCGCCCGTTTGAAAATCAAGGGAACAGCATAATGAGCACAGTTATCAAGGGCGGCACCATTGTCACCGCCGACCTCACCTACAAGTCCGATGTGAAGATCGAGGACGGCCGGATCATCGAGATCGGCCATGATCTTTCCGGCGACGAGACACTCGACGCGACCGGCTGTTTCGTCATGCCCGGCGGCATCGATCCGCATGTGCATCTGCAGATGCCGTTCATGGGTACCTATTCCTCGGATGATTTTGCCAGCGGCACGCGCGCGGCCGTTGCCGGCGGAACCACCATGGTCGTCGATTTCTGCTTGCCGGATCCCGGCCAGTCGCTGTTCGACGCGATCAAGCGCTGGGACAACAAGTCGACCAGTGCGACCTGCGACTATTCCTTCCACATGGCGATCACCTGGTGGGACAAACAGGTGTTTGACGAGATGGAAGCGGTCGTCAAGGAGCACGGCATCAATACCTTCAAGCATTTCATGGCCTATAAGGGCGCGCTGATGGTGAATGACGACGAGATGTTCGCCTCCTTCCAGCGCTGCGCCGAGCTCGGCGCCATGCCGCTGGTGCATGCCGAAAACGGCGATGTCGTTGCCAGCATGCAGGCCAAGCTGATGGCCGAGGGGAATAACGGCCCGGAAGGCCACGCCTATTCGCGCCCGCCGGAAGTGGAGGGCGAGGCCACCAACCGCGCTATCATGATTGCCGACATGGCTGGCGTACCGCTTTACGTGGTTCACACCTCCTGCGAACAAAGCCACGAGGCGATCCGCCGCGCCAAGCAGAAGGGCATGCGGGTCTATGGCGAGCCGCTGATCCAGCATCTGATGCTCGATGAAAGCGAATATTTCGACAAGGACTGGGACCATTCCGCCCGCCGGGTGATGTCGCCGCCCTTCCGCAACAAGCAGCATCAGGACTCGCTCTGGGCCGGGCTGCAATCGGGCACGCTGTCCTGCGTGGCGACCGACCACTGCGCCTTCACCACCGAACAGAAGCGCTACGGCGTCAACGACTTCACCAAGATCCCGAACGGCACGGGCGGGCTCGAAGACCGGCTGCCGCTTCTGTGGACCTATGGCGTTTCGACCGGCCGGCTGACGATGAACGAATTCGTCGCCGTCACCTCCACGAATATTGCAAAAATCCTCAACATGTATCCGAAGAAGGGCGCTGTTCTGGTGGGCGCTGATGCCGATCTCATCGTCTGGGATCCGACGCTGGAAAAGACGATTACCGCCGAGACCCAGGTTTCCGCCATCGATTACAACGTGTTCGAGGGCAAGCATGTGAAGGGCCTGCCGCGCTTCACGCTGTCGCGCGGCAAGGTCGTGGTCGAGGAGACCACGCTGAAGACCGAGGAAGGACACGGCAAATACGTCAAGCGCGAGCCTTACCCGGCCGTCAACAAGGCGCTCTCCACCTGGAAGGACCTCGTTGCCCCGCGCAAGATCGAGCGCGCCGGCATTCCGCCGTCAGGAGTCTGACGCATGGACTGGTCAAGCGTGGCGGCCTTTGCCGCGACCGAGTTTCTTCTGTGCCTGTCGCCGGGGCCTGCCGTGTTGCTGGTCGTGGGGCTATCCATGCGGCAGGGCTTCTGGCGCTCGCAAGCTGCAGCGGCCGGCATTCTGGCGACCAATGCGCTTTATTTCGCGCTTTCGGCCGCAGGCGTCGCCTCGCTGATCCTGATGAGCGCGACGCTGTTCAATGTGGTGAAAATCGTCGGCGCGGTCTATCTCGGCTATCTCGGCATCAAGATGATCGCCCCGCTGTTGTCTCGCCGGAAAGGTGAAGGCGGTTCGGCCCTGGCTGGTGCGGCAAATCTCAAGCGCGTGGCACCCGAGGCCCCGTTCCGGCTGTTCTTCCGCGGCTTCAGCGTGCAGGCGGCGAACCCCAAAAACCTCGCATTCTTCGTTGCCATCCTGCCGCAATTCGTCAATCCGACGGGTGATGTGGCCATGCAGATGGTGGTCTTCGGCGGCATTTCGGTGATGCTCGAACTGCCGATCCTGATCATCTATGCGCTCGCCTTTTCCGCCCTTGCCCGGGTGGTGACGGAGCGCGTGGTTGCCTGGCTCGAGGCTTCCGCCGGCGGCTTCCTGGTGATGCTGGGGGCAGCGCTTGCCCTGCAGAAGAGGGCCTGAGCCGATGAGCGACGACAACACCATCCGCATCGCCGTCGCGCTGATCATCAATGACAAGGGCGAGATGCTGACCGTGCGCAAGCGCGGCACTGAGGCCTTCATGCAGCCCGGCGGCAAGATTGATGACGGAGAGACCCCGATTGACGCGCTTATTCGTGAACTGGACGAAGAATTAGCGCTGAAGCTTTCGCCCGAAACCTTCCGGCCGGAAGGTCTCCATCGCGAAAAGGCGGCGAACGAACCCGGCATGATCGTCGAGGCGCATGCCTTTTCCACCTTCGCCGCGCCGAATGTCGCCCCGCAGGCCGAAATCGCGGAATGTCGCTGGCTTCCGCTGTTCGGGCCGGTCGACGTCAAGCGCGCGGGTTTGAGCGAACACCACCTGTTTCCCATCGCGCGCAAACGATTTTCTGAACTGGAGAGCGCAGCATGAATGACAAGGCGCCCCTTTCCGTCGTCTCGGCGAAGGATCTCTGTCTCACCTTCGAGACCAATGATGGTCCGGTCCACGCGCTGAAGGATGTCAATCTGGAGGTGAAGAAGGGCGATTTCGTCTCCTTCATCGGCCCGTCCGGCTGCGGCAAGACCACCTTTCTGCGCGTCATCGCCGATCTGGAGAAAAAGACCGCCGGCGAGATCACCGTCAACGGCACCACGCCGGAAAACGCCCGGCTCGACCGCGCCTATGGCTATGTGTTTCAGGCCGCCGCCCTTTATCCCTGGCGCACGATCGAGAAGAACATCGCCCTGCCGCTCGAGATCATGGGTTATACCAGGGCCGACCAGAACCGCCGCATCGAGCGGGTGCTGGAACTGGTGGACCTTGCGGGTTTCGGGAAGAAATTCCCCTGGCAGCTTTCCGGCGGCATGCAGCAGCGCGCCTCGATTGCCCGCGCGCTCGCCTTCGATGCCGATCTCCTGTTGATGGACGAGCCCTTCGGCGCGCTCGACGAAATCGTCCGCGACCATCTGAACGAACAGCTCCTGAAGCTCTGGGCGGCGACCAACAAGACCATCTGCTTCGTCACCCACTCCATTCCGGAAGCCGTCTATCTCTCGACCAAGATCGTGGTGATGAGCCCGCGCCCCGGACGGGTGACCGACGTGATCGATTCGACGCTGCCGAAGGAGCGCCCGCTCGACATTCGCGAAAGCCCCGAGTTTCTGAAGATCGCCCATCGCGTGCGCGAGGGACTGAGGGCGGGGCATAGTTATGAGTGAATACGCACTTCGCCCTGCCGAAATCGGCGATATGACAGCCTGTGCCGCCATCCTCAACGACTGGATCGATGAAACGCCCTGGATGCCGCGAGTGCACACGCATGCCGACGTCACACACCACTATCGGGAGTCTGTATTCAACGAGCGCGCCGTGTCCGTCGTAGCGGTTGACATGAGCGTTCTGGGTTTTTTGGCCCTATCCGATGATGACTATGTCACCGCGCTCTACGTTTCCGCCATCGCGCGCGGCGCCGGCGTTGGCAAGGCACTGCTCGACCAAGCCAAGACGAACCGGCCCACGGGGCTCAGGCTCTGGACCTTTCAGGCCAATACCGCAGCACGACGCTTCTATGAGCGGGAAGGCTTTGGCGAGCTTCGCCGCACCGATGGCGATAATGAAGAAGGACTTCCGGATATACTGTACGGCTGGCCCGAACAAAGCGAACTTCAGGGGCATCGTTATGAATAAGCGCCTGCTACCCCCACATACCCTCACCCCGGCCTTGAGCCGGAGTCCAGGGCGGCACGGTATGACCGCGCGAACCGGTTCTGCTGCCGGACATCAATCGCTGCCTCCCGTTGTGTGGCCCTGGATCCCGGCTCAAGGCCGGGATGACGGGAGAGGTTGGGGAGTGGCTGAACGCGGCCGCAACCTCCAATCAATCTCCCCCCTTGAGGGGGAGATGCCCCGACAGGGGCAGAGGGGGGTGAACCGCAAGCCGCGCACGCAGAGCAGATCGGGTGCGCTGTACCCCTCTCTGTCGCTTTCGCGACATCTCCCCCTCAAGGGGGGAGATTGGGGGGTGGGCTTGGCCGGCGCTGCGGCATCGCGATCGACGTCCAGCCGTTGGAAAGGACACCGCCATGCTGCGTGAGCGCGTCCTTCCCGTTGCCACCGTCGTCTTCGCCATCCTCGCCATCTGGTGTGTCTTCGTCGTGGTCCTGAACCGGCAATTCGTCGAGGACCAGGCGAGGCGGGCAGGCCAGGAGATCACCTTCGGCGAAGTCGTCTCGCAATCCTACACGCTGGAAAGGCCGGTCCTGCCCTCGCCGCATCAGGTCGCGGCGGAGCTGTGGAGCACGACCATCGAGAAGAAGGTCACCTCCAAGCGCAGCCTCGTCTACCACGCCTGGATCACGCTTTCCTCCACCCTGCTCGGCTTTGCCATCGGCTCCGGTTTCGGCATCATTCTGGCGATCGCCATCGTTCATAACCGCACGATGGAGCGCTCGATGATGCCGTGGATCATCGCTAGCCAGACCATTCCCATCATCGCGATAGCGCCGATGCTGATCGTGGTGCTGAACGCCATCGGCATTACCGGGCTTTTGCCCAAGGCGCTGATCTCGACCTATCTGTCCTTCTTCCCCGTCGCCGTCGGCATGGTCTCGGGGCTGCGCTCGCCCGACGCGCTGCAGCTTGATTTGATGCGCACCTATAACGCCAATGACCGGCAGATCCTGTGGAAGCTGCGGCTGCCATCGGCCATGCCTTATCTCTTCACCTCGCTGAAGATCGCCATTGCGATCTCGCTGGTCGGCGCGATCATTGCCGAACTGCCGACGGGAGCGGTGGCGGGACTTGGCGCGCGGCTCCTGTCGGGCTCCTATTATGGGCAGACCGTGCAGATCTGGTCGGCGCTGTTCATGGCGGCCATCCTTGCCTCCATTCTCGTCGCCATTGTCGGCCTTGCGCAAACGGCGGTCCTCAAACGCATGGGGGTCAAGCCATGAATGACGGTTTTGTCTGGTTCGCAATCGCCTTCTGGCTCGGCGGCTGGGCCTTCAATGAATGGCTGGTGCGGCAGAAATTCTCCAACCCCGTGCTCAATCGCCTCGCCTGGTTTGCCGTGCCCGTCATCTTCGGCGCCGCGATCATCATCATCTGGGAAGGCGTTGTGATTGCCTTCGACATCCCGCCGATCCTGCTGCCCGCCCCAAGCGATGTCTGGGTGCGGCTGACACACTCGCTGCCGATCCTGTGGGCCGATTTCCAGCAGACCTTTCTGAAGGCGGTGCTGATCGGCTATGCGATCGGCTGCGGCTCGGGCTTCATCGTTGCCATCCTCATCGACCGCTCGCCTTTCCTGAAAAACGGGCTGCTGCCCTTCGGAAATTTCGTCTCGGCGCTGCCGATTGTCGGCATCGCGCCGATCATGGTGATGTGGTTCGGCTTCGACTGGCCGTCAAAGGCCGCCGTTGTCGTGGTCGCGACCTTCTTCCCGATGCTGGTCAACACCATTCAGGGCCTGTCCGCCTCCTCCAGCATGGAGCGCGACCTGATGCGCACCTATGCGGCAAGCTGGGGCCAGACCATGGTCAAGCTCCGGCTTCCGGCGGCATGGCCGTTCATTTTCAATGCGTTGAAGATCAATTCCACGCTGGCGCTGATCGGCGCCATTGTGGCAGAGTTTTTCGGCACACCCACGGTCGGCATGGGTTTCCGGATCTCCACGGAAGTGGGCCGGGCCAATATCGACATGGTCTGGGCCGAAATAGCGGTGGCGGCTGTTGCCGGCTCCGCCTTTTATGGCGTGGTGGCGCTCATCCAGCGCGTCGTCACGTTCTGGCATCCCTCCGTCCGGTCCGGGCGGTCGTGATGAACCAATCGAAACCAAGGGGAACGAAAACATGAAATCGACATTTCTCGCGGCATTGACCGCTGGCGGTCTGGCGCTCGGCGCAGGTCAGGCCTTTTCCGCAGACGAGATCACCCTGCAGCTCAAATGGGTGACGCAGGCCCAGTTCGCGGGCTATTACGTGGCGCTGGAAAAGGGCTTCTACGAGGAAGAAGGCCTTGACGTCACCATCAAGCCCGGCGGCCCGGATATCGCGCCGGCACAGGTGCTCGCCGGCGGCGGCGCAGACGTCATCGTCGATTGGATGCCGTCCGCGCTTGCAACGCGCGAAAAGGGCGTGCCGCTCGTCAACATCGCCCAGCCGTTCAAATCCTCCGGCATGATGCTGACCTGCCTGAAGGAAAACAATGTCATGAGCCCCGAGGATTTCCCCGGCAAGACGCTCGGCGTCTGGTTCTACGGCAATGAATATCCCTTCCTGTCATGGATGGCGCATCTTGGCATCCCGACCGATGGCGGCGAAGATGGCGTGACCGTGCTGAAACAGGGCTTCAACGTCGATCCGCTCCTGCAGAAGCAGGCAGCCTGTATCTCGACCATGACCTATAACGAGTATTGGCAGGTGGTCGACGCCGGTATCCCGGAAGATGCGCTCAACACCTTCAAATACGAGGATGAAGGCGTGGCGACGCTGGAGGACGGCCTTTATGTTCTCGAAGACGACCTGGCCAATCCGGAATTCAAGGAAGACATGGTCAAATTCGTTCGCGCTTCGATGAAGGGCTGGAAATGGGCCGAGGAAAACCCGGACGAAGCCGCCGAAATCGTGCTCGAATATGACGATACCGGCGCCCAGACCGAAAAGCACCAGAAGCGGATGATGGGCGAAGTGGCCAAGCTGACGGCCGGCTCCAACGGCGCGCTTGATCCGGCCGACTACGAGCGCACCGTCGAGGTTCTGCTCGGCGGCGGTTCGGACCCGGTCATCACCAAGACGCCGGAAGGCGCCTATACGCTGGAAATCACCGACGCGGCACTTTCCAACTAAAATTCAAACACTTGATTAAATCCTGTTGCGCGCGGTTCCCTTCGGAGCCGCGCGTATTGCATTTTTGCACCAGTGCCGATATTAATCGAACCACTTGGTTCAATTATGAATGTTTTTGCACCAGACCGACTTGAAATAGCGCCCGGTTGTGACGAACTGCCCAGCGACATCATCCGGCACTCGCCCGTTCGCGTAGAACAGGCTGCAGGTGCCCGGTGCAAGACCGGTCGATCACCGCGCGCTCAGTTTTGCGCAAGACGATCCGCAATAGAGTTGTGGCCTCCTCCCGGCCGATAGAGGAAAACCGTCATGCAGAAACATGTCCGTCTCGCCGTATTGTCTCCGATGCTTCTCGCGATGGCTTTCTCGCCGGCACTCGGCGCGGAAGCGAGCGCGCCCGCCGAGACAGGAACGAGCCTGCCCTCCATTATTGTCACCGATGTGAAGGTAATGCCGCTGACCGCGATCGTTCGGGCAACCGGCACGATCGAACCGGTCGAGGAGGTCTATGTCCAGCCGCTGGTCGAGGGCCTCTCGGTCGAGACGATCAATGCGGAGATCGGCGACAGGGTCGAAGAAGGCGACGTGCTGGCGACGCTCAGAACTGATTCACTCCTTCTGCAGAAGAGCAGCCTCCAGGCGAGCAAGGCGAAGGCCGAGGCCAGTCTGGCCCAGCTCAACGCCCAGCTGACCGCAAGCGAAGCCGCGCAGACGGATGCCCGCCGCCAATTCGAGCGCACCAAACGCCTCGCCGACAACGGCTCGGTCTCCACCTCCGCACTGGAACAGGCGGAAACGGCGGCTCTGAGGGCCGATGCCTCGACGGCCGCCGCGCGCGAGGCCGTCAGCGTGGCGGAAGCCGATATCAACGTCCAGCAGGCGCAGATCGACGATATCGACCTGCGGCTTGAGCGCACCAACATCAAGGCGCCTGTCTCCGGCATCGTTTCCGGCAAGAATGCCCGCATCGGCGCGATTGCCACCGGCGCCTCGACGCCGATGTTCACCATGATCCGCGACGGCGCGATCGAGCTGGTTGCCGAGGTTCCCGAGGAAAACATGATGAAGGTATCGGAGGGGCAGAGCGCCACGATTTCGCTGGTCGGCGATGCGCCCGCTCTCAGCGGCACCGTCCGGCTGGTCTCGCCCGTCGTCGACAACATCACCCGTCTCGGCGATGTCTTCATCTCCATTGATGAACCTGGACGCGCCCGGCCCGGCATGTATGCCAGCGCCGAGATCATCGTCGAGGAAGCCGAGAACCTGGCCTTGCCGATGACCGCCGTCAATATCGACCGCCAGGGCTCCACCGTGCGCCGGGTGAAGGACGGCACGGTGGAGATCGTGACGGTCAAGACCGGCATTCAGGACGGCGACGCGATCGAGATCGTTGACGGTCTTGCCGAGGGCGACCAGGTGGTGGCCAAGGCCGGCGCCTATGTGCGCGCCGGTGACCGGATCAACCCCGTACCGGCCGCCGAAGCGCCGCTGAACTGAGGTCAGGACACATGAATTTCTCAGCCTGGGCCATTCGAAATCCGGTTGCGCCGCTTCTGCTCTTGGGCCTGCTCCTGTTCATGGGCCTGCAGTCGTTCCGCGACATGCCGATCACCCGTTTCCCGAATATCGACGTTCCCGTCGTCGCCGTGACCGTGACCCAGAGCGGCGCGGCACCTGCGGAACTGGAAATGCAGGTGACGAAGAAGATCGAGGACGCGATCGCCAGCGTCTCCGGCGTCGATGAACTGAACTCCACGGTGACCGACGGCGTTTCCACCACCTCGGTGCTGTTCCGCATGGAAGTGAAGCCCGACGAGGCGCTGCGCGACGTCAAGGACGCGATCGACAATATCCGCTCCGATCTGCCGGCCAATGCCGACGAGCCGGTGGTGCGCAAGATCGATGTCGAGGGCCAGGCGATCCAGACCTTTGCCGTCTCCTCGCCCAACATGTCGCTGGAAGAACTGTCGTGGTTCGTCGATGACACGATCGAGCGGGCGCTTCAGGGCATTCGCGGCGTCGGCCGGGTCGACCGCTATGGCGGCGCGGATCGGGAAATTCAGGTCTCGCTCGATGAAAACAAGCTGGCGAGCTATGGCATCACCGCCTCCGATGTGAACGCGCAGCTGCGCCAGACCAATGCCGACACCGGTTCCGGCCGCGGCCAGGTGGCAGGCGCCGAACAGGCGATCCGCACGCTGGGCGATGCCCGCAGCGTTTCCGATCTCGCCAACACCATGATCGCGCTCGGCAATGGCCGGTTCGCGCGGCTTTCCGATCTCGGCACGGTAACGGATACCTATGAGGAGCCGCGCACCTTCGCCCGCCACGAAGGCAATCCGGTGGTCTCCTTCGGCGTGTTCCGCTCCAAGGGCGCCAGCGAAGTGACGGTGGCCGATGCGGTGGCCGAAGCTCTGGACGAAGTCCGCGCCGAACACCCGGACGTCTCCATCGACCTGATCGATGATGCCGTCTACTTCACCAAGGGCAATTACACCGCAGCCCTCGACACGCTTTATGAGGGCGCGATCCTCGCCATCATCGTCGTCTTCCTGTTCCTGCATAACTGGCGGGCAACGCTGATTGCCGCCGTGGCGCTTCCCTTCTCGGTGATCCCGACCTTCTGGATCATGGATATGCTCGGCTTCTCGCTCAATCTTGTGAGCCTGATCTCGCTGACCCTGGCGACCGGTATTCTGGTCGATGACGCGATCGTCGAGGTGGAGAATATCGAGCGGCATATCGGCATGGGCAAGACGCCCTACCGCGCGGCACTCGATGCCGCCGACGAGATCGGCCTTGCGGTGATTGCCACCTCGTTCACCATCATCGCCGTGTTCGCGCCCGTCTCCTTCATGCCGGGCATTCCGGGCCAGTACTTCATCCAGTTCGGTCTGACGGTGGCCTTTGCCGTGTTCTTCTCGCTGGTGGTTGCCCGCCTGATCACCCCGGTCATGGCCGCCTATATGCTCAAGCCCGCAAAGCACAAGGCGGCCGAAGACAGCGAGGCCAATGACGGCCGCGCGATGCGGGGCTATACGGCTGCCGTGCGCTGGACGACGGCCTGGCGTTACCCGACTCTTGGGCTCGCCATCATGGTCCTCATCATCTCCGGCTACTTCATGTCGAAGATCCCCGGCAGTTTCATGCCGCCGGAAGATGCCTCGCGCATCGTCCTCTCCGTCGAATTGCCGCCGAACGCCCAGCTTTCCGACACCGAAGCGATGACGCGGCTGGTCGCGAACCGGATCGAAGGTTTTCAGGGCGTGGAAAGCGTCACGGTTCTTGGCGGCTCCTCGCCGCTGGGCGATCTCGAATATCGCCGCGCAACCGTGACGGTTACGCTCGAAAACCTCGCCCATTCCCTGCCCGAGGCAATTGTCAACGACCTGATCGGCGGCCTTCCGCTGATCGGCCAGTACCTGCCGAAGCTCGAGCCGCAGGGCCGCACCATCCCGCAATGGCAGATCGAGCAGGAGGTTCTGGCGGCGCTTTCGGACATTCCCGACCTGCGCGTCACCAAGCTGAACGACCGGGGCCAGCGCGACATCCAGTTCAACTTCCTCTCCGACAATGAGGAAGACCTGCAGCAGGCGGTCGCCATTCTGGAATCGAAGCTGCGCGCCGATCCGATGCTGGACAAGGTTTCCTCCGAAGGCGCCCTTCCCCGGCCGGAGCTGCAGATCCATCCGAAGAAGGAAATCGCGGCCCGGCTTGGCGTCACGCCGGCCCAGATCGCCAACACCGTGCGCGTCTCGACCGTCGGCGATATCGACGCCAACCTGCCGAAGATCTCGCTCGACAACCGGCTGATTCCGATCCGCGTTCGCACCGATCTGGAACTGCGGCGCGACCTCTCGGCAATCCGCAACCTGAAGATCCAGACGGCAACCGGCGAAATGGTGCCGCTGTCGGTCGTCGCCGACGTCAACTATACGGAAGGCGTCGCAACCGTTGACCGGTACGATCGCCACCGCGTGGTCACCATCGGCGCCAACCTGCCGCCGGGCGTGGCGCTCGATCCGGCAACGGCGCGCTTCCGCGAGATCGTCGAGAACACCGAGATCCCGGATACGGTGACGCTGGCTGAAAGCGGCGATGCCAAGATCCTCGCCGAGATGCAGCAGAGTTTCATCAACGCCATGCTGCTTGGCCTGTTCCTGGTCTTGGCGGTGCTGATCCTGCTGTTCAAGGATGTGATCCAGCCTTTCACCATCCTGTTCTCGCTGCCGCTGGCGCTTGGCGGGGTGGCGATCGCGCTGATCCTGACGGATGAGCCGGTGTCGATGCCGGTCATGATCGGCCTGCTGATGCTGATGGGCATCGTCACCAAGAACGCGATCCTGCTCGTCGACTTCGCCAAGGAGGCGATCTGGCACGGCATGGAACGGCGCGCTGCCCTGGTGGAAGCCGGCCGCAAACGCGCCCGGCCGATCATCATGACCTCGATCGCCATGTCGGCGGGCATGCTGCCGGCAGCTCTTGGCGTCGGCGAGGGCTCGGCCTTCCGCGCGCCCATGGCAACGGCGGTGATCGGCGGCATCATCGTCTCCACCGTGCTCAGTCTTCTGGTGGTGCCGGCCTTCTTCATGATCATGGATGATATCGCCAGACTTCTCAGGTGGGCGTTCAGCCGCTTCATCGGCCAGCGCGACCCGGACGATCATGTCTATACCACTGAGGAAGCGGGCCGGCTCAGCGAGGCCAACCGCGCCAAAATTGCCAAACTCGAAGAGCGGATCGACGAGATCGAGAACAACCGCGACGGCTATGGCAGGCACGGCATGGCGTGAGCGTTCCGGATTGGCGAGCGGAAACATTCCGCTAGCGGAAAACGCGAATTTCTTTAAATCGTTTCGCTCAAGGGCCGGCCCGAAACCGGCCCTTTTGCTTTTTGCCACACGCGACATCCGCGCGCGCCGCAAACGTCAAAATTTCCGGCTTTCAGTTGATTGAAATCAATACCCCGTGCGGCATCTGCTTCTAGGTTTCATCCAGGCAGAAGGCCGGTCTCCTCCCTCCCAACCGATGAGACGGCCCTGGCCGCAGGACGGGCGATACGGATGGTCCGTATGGCCTGCGATAGTCAGACATTATGCGCGAGGGTCCGGGTTTCCCCCTGACGAGGAGACGGGCTCCGGCGCAGCAACCGGCGACATTGCGGCGTGCACCGGTCGTGTTGCAGATCTGGACAGGCAAAAAGCCCGGTCGCCGCGGGGCCGGGACAGGAGACGGACAGTGAACAGGACCCTCTTGCTGAACGAGCGAAAGAAAACGCTTTTTGTCGAAACCAAGCTGACGGCCAACATGGATATGGCGACCATGAACAAGCTGATGGAATGCGCGACCTTCGCCAATTGCTATCCCCGTGACGTGGTCTTTCGCCAAGGCGATCCGGCAACCCACTTCTACAGCGTGCTTTCCGGCTATGTGCGCCTTTACCGGCAGAACAGCGAAGGACGCGAAGCCGATATCCGCGTCTGCGGACCGGGCGACAGCTTTGCCGACGACCTGATCTTCGGCGGCGACACTTATGAATACCACGCCCAGGCCGCCGACAAGGCGATGCTGGCGCGCTACGACATCAATCGCGTGCGCAATGCGAGCCTTGTCGATGACGGCATGCTGGCGCGCGCCATTGCCGGTTCGCTTGCCGGCCAGCTTCAGGAAACCATGGACTGCATCGCCAATGACCGGCTCAACACCGCCGTTCAGCGCGTTGCCCTTTACCTTCTGGAACAGGCCGAAGGCCAGGAATCCCCGGCTTCCTTCCGCCTCTCCTTCCAGAAGAGCCTTCTTGCCGGAAAGCTGGGGCTTGCCCCCGAAGCGCTTTCCCGCGCCTTCGCGACGCTGAAAGGTCTCGGCGTTCACGTACACGGTCGCATCATCGAAATTGAGGATATGGACGCGCTGCGGGCTCTCTGATCTGCGCACCGGTCATGCGACCGACCTGATAACCGGCGGGGTAACTCCCGCCGGTTTTTCGTTTACGGAAGTTCTCTTTCAAAGACCGCCATTTTCCTTGAGGAAGGCGACAATCGCCTCCACCCCGTCGCCGCGCTTCAGGTCGGTAAACACGGTCGGCGCGCCGGAGCGCATGCGTTCGGCGTCAGCAGCCATCACGTCGAGATTGACCTCGACGTAAGGAGCCAGATCCTTCTTGTTGATGATCAAAAGGTCGGAGCGGGTGATGCCCGGCCCGCCCTTGCGCGGAATTTCCTCGCCCTGGGCGACCGAGATCACATAGATGGTGATGTCGGCAAGGTCCGGCGAGAAGGTGGCCGCCAGATTGTCGCCGCCCGATTCGATGAAGATGATGTCGAGATCGGGAATGCGGGCATTCAGCTCGGCAATCGCCTGCAGGTTGATCGTCGCGTCCTCGCGGATGGCCGTATGCGGGCAGCCGCCGGTCTCCACGCCGACAATGCGATCCGACGAAAGCGCCTGCATGCGCACCAGCGCCTCGGCATCCTCACGCGTATAGATGTCGTTGGTCACGACGGCGACGGAGTAATCGCGGCCCATCGCCTTGCACAGTTTCTCCGTCAGCGCCGTCTTGCCAGAGCCCACCGGACCGCCGATGCCCACGCGCAGGGGACCGTTTTCAGACTTCATGTCGAACCTCGTCAAATCCAAAAGTTAGAGCATTTCGCAGTCAGATGGAAACATCTGACGTCCGTGAAAATGCGTCGAAACAAAGAGATAGAACGGTTACACGTTTCCATGAAAGGCGGAACCGCTCTAGCTGCGAAAAAGTCGCGAATGCTGGGTTTCATGGCGCAGCGCCGAGACATCCGCCCGGAACGTGCAGCCGCCGAGATCATCAGGGCCGGAGATCGCCGCGCGCGCCGCCGTTTCAAGGATCTTCTCTTCCAGCCCCGCCAGCACTTCAAGCCCCAAGACCTGGCCACAGAGCGACAGCCTGATGGCGGCGGAGACCGACTGGGCGATCTGGGCATGGAGATAGCCCTGGCAGGCCGCTTCCAGACCGATGCCGTGCGCTCCGGCGACAGCGCCAAAGGCAACCGGCAGCGCGATCTCGCCCGGCAGTTCGGCAAGCACCGGTGCAGGCCAGGCGGCGGCGGCCGTGACAAAGGCCGATCCGAGCGCCAGCGTCTCCTGATGGCGTTCGCGCGAACCCGCAAGGGCGGCGGCCAACGCTGCGGTCTCGCCAATGCGGGCGCTGTCACCCTCCGCGCGATGGCTTTCGCACAGAAGAACGGCGTCGTTCCAGAGAAAGCCCTGCGCGAGCCCCGATGAGAGCCAGACCTTCAGGCCTTCCGCGTCCTGCAGCAGACCGTCATGAGCGGCACGTTCCAGCCCGCCGGAATAGGCAAAGCCGCCGAGCGGAAAGGCCGGCGATAACCAGGACATCAGCCTGAGCAGCGACGTACCCGATACGTTGGCCGCTTCAATCGTGGTGGTGGTGATGGCCGTGATGGTCGTGATCTCCGTGATCATGGTTGTGGTCGTGATCGCCGTGATGGTGATCGTGACCGCCATGGCTGTGATAGGCGCCGCGCACAGGCTGGAACGGTTCGACGACTTCGCTCACCGTCGCGCCAAGACCATTGAGCATCTGGCGGATGACATGGTCGCGCAGGATCAGGATCCGGTCGGTCTCGATCTGTGCCGGCAGATGCCGGTTGCCGAGATGCCAGGCAAGTTCGATGATGTGGAGGCCGTCGCGGGCGCGAATCTCGTAAAGCTCCTCGGGGGCTGCGACAATCTCGATCAGCGAGCCGTCTTCCAGCACCAGCCGGTCGCCGCTGGCAAATAGCACGGCCTCCTTCAGATCGAGCATCACCGAGCCGCCATCGGCAAGCTTCAGCGCCTTGCGCCGGAGGTGACGCCCGTCATGGGTCAGTTCGACGCGTCCGGAGGCCGGGCCACTGGCCGCGCCTGCCGGAATATAAGTGGTCACACGTTGCATTCTATCCCCTTGCACCACGCCTGAAACGATCCAGGGTGATCAGCATTCATAGCAAGATTGCACCGCTTGGCAAGCGCGTGCACTGCAGCAATCGCTCAGGCATGGCCGGCATGGTGGGGATGTTCCGGGTCGTCGATCTTCTCCGTCTCGACATCGGCGGAGAGTTCCTGCCTGGCCTTTCCGGTCGGCTGACGGGTAAAGCCGGTCATCGGGCCGGTCTGCTGGAAGTCGCGCTTGATCTCGACATCGGAGGTCAGATAGGCGGTGATCAGCTCCGCGATCGAGCGCAGCGCATGCATGTGGATGCGCTCATAACCGTGCGAGGCATCGACGCCGAAGGCGACAAGCGCGGTGCGCACATCCGCGCCGGCTTCCACCGCGCTGGCCGAATCCGAACGGTAATAACGGAAGACGTCCTTCTGGTAGCGGATATCGTTGAACTTGCAGACATCAACCAGCTTCTTGGTCAGATGCCAGTCAAAGGGCCCGGTCTGGTCGGCCATGGCGATGGTGACGCCGAACTCGGAGGAATTCTGCCCCGGTGCAGATGTGCCGTTGTCAACCGAGACCATGGAGGCAACCTCCGGCGCGACGATCGAGGAGGCGCCGACGCCGACTTCCTCGGCAATGGTGAACAGCCAGTGGCTGGCAACCGGCGTTTCGACATTCGCATCCTGCATCGCCTTCAAGGCAGCAAGCATCAGCGCCACGCCGGCCTTGTTGTCGAGGTGGCGGGAGATGATGAAGCCGTTGTCGAGGAATTCCGGCTGCGGGTCGATGGCGACGATATCGCCGATCTCGATGCCCAGCCTGTCGAGATCCTCCTCGTCGCGGCTCAAGGCATCGACGCGCAGCTCGACATAGTCCCAGCCGATCGGCATTTCGTCGATTTCGTTGTTATAGGTGTGTCCGGAGGCCTTCAGCGGCAGGATGGTGCCGCGATAGGCGCCCTTTTCGGTGAAAAGCGTCGCCCGCGCGCCCTCGGCAAAACGCGCCGACCAGGTGCCGATCGGCACCAGTTCGAGCCGGCCATTGTCCTTCAGGAATTTCACCTGCGCGCCAAGCGTGTCGACATGGGAAACGACGGCACGCGCGCCGCGGCTGTCCACGCCCCGGCGCACGGCCCGGATGGCGCCTCGGCGGGTCAATTCAACGGAGAGGCCAAGCTTCTCAAGCTCTCCGGTGACGAAGCGGACGATCGGATCGGTGTAGCCTGTCGGCGAGGGGATCGCGAGCAGCGATTTCAGAATGTCGGACAGGTACTCGGAATCAATCGTCAGTCTTTGCATCACTCACTCGTTTTTCTGCGCCTCGCGGGCTGAAGCCCTGGCCCCTGCCGGCATGGACAGGGGGAACAGCAGATCGACGAACCGTTCGGCCGTCGGTTGCGGCTCGTGGTTGGCAAGCCCCGGGCGCTCGTTGGCCTCGATAAATGCGTAATCAGGGTTTTGGGGCGACTTGATCATCAAATCAATCCCCACGACCGGAATATTGATCGCGCGGGCTGCGGAAATCGCGGCATCCACAAGCTTCGGATGCACGATATCGGTCACGTCATGGATCGTGCCGCCGGTATGCAGATTGGCGGTGCGGCGGACCCGGATCTCCTCGCCTTCCTTCGGCACGTCGGCGAAGGTGTAGCCGGCGCTGCGGACCGTCCGCTCGGTTTCGGCATCAAGCGGAATCGAGGATTCGCCGCCGGTCGCGGCACTGCGGCGCGCGCTTTGTGCCGAGATCAGTTGCTCGATGGACGAGCGGCCATCGCCGATAATATGCGCGGGACGGCGCACGGCGGCGGCCACGAGGCGATAGTTGATCACGATGAGACGAAGGTCCTCGCCCTCGACCATCTCCTCGATCAGCACGGTATCGCAATAGGCCTTGGCAGCCTCCACCGCATCGCGCACTTCCTCGGGCGTGGTGACGCCGACGGAAATGCCCCTGCCCTGCTCGCCGCGCGCCGGTTTGACGACCAGCGGACCGGCCTCCTCAAGAAAACCGGCAATCGCCTCCTCGCCGGCGTCGGACGTCATCTGGCGCGGCACGCGCACGCCCGCCTCCTCGACGAAGCGGCGGGTCACCGACTTGTCGTCACAGATCGACATGGCGACGGAGGTCGTCAGTTCCGTCAGGCTTTCGCGGCAGTGGATCGAGCGGCCGCCATAGGAAAGGCGGAAGAAGCCGCCCTTTGCATCGGTCACCTCCGCCGAAATGCCGCGCCGCCGCGCCTCGGCGACGATCAGCCGGGCATAGGGGTTCAGCGCCTCGTAGTCTTCCTGTTCAGGCCCGGTGAACAGTTTCTCGTTGATCTGGTTCTTGCGCTTGACGGTGAAGAACGGCACCCGCTTGAAGCCGAGTTTTTCGTAAAGCTTGATGGCGGGCACATTGTCATGCAGCACCGAGAGATCGAGGTGGGAAGCGCCGCGCGCGAGGAAATGCTCGGCCAGCCTGCGCACCAGCGCCTCGCCGATGCCGCGCTGGCGCGCCTGGGGGTCGCTTGCCAGGCACCAGAGCGACGCGCCCTTTTCCGGATCGTTGAAGATCCGGCCGTGGTCGATTCCGGTGACCGTGCCCAGAATATTGCCGGTATGCTCGTCCTCGGCGACGAAATAGACGATCGAGCGGGCATCGCGCTGACGCCAAAAAAAGTCCGGCCGCACCACGACCATGCCGCGCGCGGCATAGATGCGGTTGATCGCCTGGGCATCGATTTCCGATGTCAGCCGGCGGATGAAGAAGCCCTGCGGCGGCTTTGAGGGCGCGGCGCGATAGGTCGAAAGATCGAGCCGGTAGGTGTGCGAGGGATCGAGGAACACTTCCTGCGGCGCGTTGGCCAGCACCACATGCGGATCGCGCACATAGATGGCGATATCGCGGTGGTCCGGCACCTCGGCCCGCAAGGTCTCGATCAGCAGCTTGGCGTCGGAAAAGGTCTGGCCGAAGACGATCCGGCCCCAGCCGCAATCGATCGAAACATCCGATTTCATCACCCCGCTGTCATCGCCGCTGTTGATCGGCGGCTTCATGCCCTGGGTCCGCATCTTCTTCAGGCGGTGGGAATAGGCATCGCGGTTGCGGTGCTCCGGGTGATCCTTCGGCCCCTTTTCCGAGCTCATCGGCTTTTCCTCAAATCTCGTGAGACTGCAACCACATTTCCAGAAGCGCCACCTGCCACAGCTCCGAACCGCGCAGCGGCGTGATGTGACCGATCGGATCGATGAACAGGTCATCGAGATAGGATTTGTTGAACAGGCCGCGCTCGCTGGAGACCTGGCTCGTCAGCGTATCACGAACCATGTCGAGATACTCGCCCGAGATGTATTTGAGCTGCGGCACCGGGAAATAGCCCTTCTTGCGGTCGATCACCTCATGCGGCACGACAAGACGGGCGGCGTCCTTCAGCACGCCCTTGCCGCCGTCATTGAGCTTGAATTCCGGCGGGATGGTGGCCGCCAGTTCGGCAAGCTCGTGATCGAGGAACGGCACGCGCGCCTCAAGTCCCCAGGCCATGGTCATGTTGTCGACGCGCTTGACCGGATCGTCGACCAGCATGACCTGGCTGTCGAGGCGAAGCGCGCGGTCAACCGGACCTTCCGCGCCCGGCGCCATCAGGTGGCTCTCGACAAAGGCGCGGCTGACGTCTTCTTCGGCCAGCCACTCCGGCGAGAGATGACGCGACAGCTTGGCATGGTCGCGGTCGAAGAAGCCCTTGGCGTAGTCGCCGACGACATCGTTGGAATTTTCAAGCGGCGGATACCAATGGTAGCCGGCGAAGATCTCGTCCGCGCCCTGGCCGGACTGCACCACCTTGATGTGCTTGGACACCTCGCGCGACAGCAGGAAAAAGCCGATATTGTCGTAGGAGACCATCGGTTCCGACATGGCGTTGATCGTGTCCGGCAGAGCGCTCATCAGCTCCGAGGACGGCACGAAGATCTTGTGATGATCCGTGCCGAAGCGTTCGGCCACGAGATCCGAGTAACTGAATTCGTCGCCCTTCTCGCCATTGGCTTCCTCAAAGCCGATGGAAAAGGTCATCAGGTCCTTCTGCCCTTCCTCGGCCAGAAGCCCGGTGATGATCGAGGAATCGACGCCGCCGGACAAGAGCACGCCAACCGGAACGTCGGCCACCATACGGCGACGAACGGCGGTGCGCAGCGCCTCCAGCACGCGGTCGCGCCATTCCTCGCGCGAAAGCCCCGACGTTGCCGGGTCGCGTTGATGCGGCGGCGCCCAGTAGCGGATATCCTCGAAGGAACCGTCGGGTTCATAACAGCGGGTCGTCGCCGGCGGCAGTTTGCGCACGCCCTTCAGGATCGTGTGCGGCGGCGGCACGACGGCGTGGAAACTCATGTAATGATGCAGCGCCACGGGATCGACAGTCTTGTCGACGCCGCCGCCGCGCAGAAGTGCGGGAAGCGTGGAGGCGAAGCGGATGTTCTTGCCGCTTGTCGTATAATAGAGCGGCTTGATGCCGAACCGGTCGCGCGCGATCATCGCCCTGCCGCTGTCTCGCTCGATCACGGCAAAAGCGAACATGCCGTGGAAATGCTTGACGCAATCACGGCCCCAGGCGTGATAGGCCTTGAGGATGACTTCCGTGTCACCGGTGGAGAAGAAACGGTAACCCTTTTCCTCCAGCGTCTTGCGCAATTCCGGATAGTTGTAGATGCAGCCGTTGAACACGATCGTCAGACCGAGTTCGGGATCGGTCATCGGCTGCGCGGCTTTCTCGGAGAGATCGATGATCTTCAGGCGGCGATGGCCGAAGGCATAATTGCCGCGGCCGAGAATGCCGCTGCCATCCGGCCCGCGCGGGGCCAGTGCCTCGGTGATGCGGGCGACGGCTTCGGCGTCCGCAAGCGTTCCGTCAAATCTGATTTCTCCGGCAATACCACACATGTTCTGGCCGATCGCTCCTGTCCTTGGCGCCGGGCCTGAGAAGCAAGGGAGGTCTCCACAGAACAGGCGCATATTCGATTGTCTCGTCGCCGTCTGCGGTCAGGCCGCGCGGCGAAATTGCGTTGCGGGCGGAAGCCCGCGCTTCTGGGTTGCTATTTGGTTACAACAAAAATCATTTGAGTTCAAATCATTTCTGTTGTAATTGACTGATCGCATGAAGGACGAGGATCTGACATCGAAGAACGCCGAAGCCGTGATGAAGGCCATCCGCCGCATCGCGCATGCGATCGACATCCGCTCGAAACGTATCGGTCGCGAGACGGGGCTGACCATTCCGCAGATCGTCGTACTGCAGGCCGTTGCCGACCAGGGCGCGCTGACCACGGCGGCGATCTCGAAACAGGCCGACCTGAGCCCGGCAACGACGGTGACCATTCTCGACAAGCTGGAGGCCAAGGGGCTGATCGAGCGCAAGCGCTCTTCGACAGACCGACGCAAGGTGCAGGCTGTGCTGACGGATGCGGGCTCGAAGACGCTTGCAGGCACGCCCTCGCTCTTTGCCGACGGCTTCGCCGCGGAATTTTCCGCCTTTGACCGGAACGAGCAGTTTTCCATCGTCACCTCGTTCAGACGCGTGGCCGATCTTCTCGACGTGGAAGAGACGACCAAGCCCGAAAGCGGGTACTCAGAGCACTGAGCGACGCGCCTCAGTGGCTTCGAAGAGCGTCGATCAACTCCCCCTTGTCCATCTTCGAGCGGCCTTCGATGCCGATCACCTGCGCGCGGTCGTAGAGGTCGTCGCGCGTCCACTCTTCGTAAGGCTCTGACTTGCCGCCCTTTTTCGACGGCTTCATGCGGCTGTTGGCCTTGGCGTTGGCAATGCGCGCGGCCTTTTCCTTCGAGGCCCCGTCATCGCGCAGGGCCTGATAGGTTTCCTCATCCTTGATCGATGAGCGCTGGTCTTGCGATGTCCTGGGCATTGTCCTGATCCTCCGTTCGAACCGCTTTCGAAACGCCGCAAACGGCCGGAAGGTTCCCGGAATTCAGGCAGATGCGCCCCTTTGCGTCTAGAGCGCCGTTTGTCCATTCGGACGCACAAAGGACACTCTAACCTGTTGAGTCCACGCATCGTGCTTTCCGAAAATCGATTCCGATTTTCGGGCCGATGCACTAGCGCTTCGAGCGTGCTTCGGCGCCGTCGACGATGGCCCGGATGGTATCGGCAACGCGATACTGGAAGGCAAAGGAGCTGTCGGGATCAAAGCCCGGGTCTTCCTCCTGCCCCTTGACGGTCAAGAGCCCGTCCAGCGCGGCGCGGAACACCGCCCGGTTCTCCCCTTCGGGAAGGGCGGCGGCGAGCGCGATCAATACTTCCTGATGCGCCGCAATCTGCGCTTCGAGCCTCTCAAGACGTTCTTCCGACATGTTGTCCTCTCAAGCTTGTCCTTTTCATAAACAGGGCACAGCCGGCGTGATAAATCAATGGTGCGGGCGATGATGCGGATTGGGGGAACCGGATCGCTGTCCGTGGCGTTTGAACCGAAATGCACCCTCGATAGCGGCAGGAGTTTTTCTTGGAACAAGCCGATACGGCCGAGCATGAATTCCGTTCCCTGACGGAAATCGTCGAACGCACCATCGAAGAGACCGGAGGCGGAACCGTCTCCGTCGAACACCTGATGCGTTCATTCGGCCACGCCTCCTTCATTCCGCTTCTCATCCTGCCGGCTCTGATCCTGATCACGCCCCTGAGCGGCGTGCCGGGGCTTTCCACCGTCTGCGGCCTGATCATCATGCTGATCGCGGGACAGCGGCTTGTCGGCCACAGGCAGATCTGGCTGCCCGGCTGGATCCGCCGCAGGACGATGAAGACCGCCAGCCTTCATGCCGGGCTGGAGAAGATCCTGCCGTTTACCCGCTTCGTCGACCGGATCAGCCGCAAGCGGCTGACTTTCCTGTTCAAGCCGCCGCTGATCATGGTGCTGCCTCTTGCCTGCACGCTCTTCGGCGCGGTGATGCCGCTGATGGAGATCGTTCCGTTCTCGTCGTCGCTGATCGGCGTCGCCGTGACGCTGATCGCCTTTTCGATGCTGACCCGAGACGGCCTTTTCGCGCTGCTGGCGCTTGCGCCCGTGGGGGTTGTCATCTGGGCCGTCACCAGCATCCTGACATCGCTCTGACGCACCGCAGGAAGAAAGGTCAGACGGCCACCCAGCTCTGGTCGACAACCGCTTCCATCGCCACATAGCTCGTCGTCCAGCTGACAAAAGGCAGCTCGGAAATCTCTTCCGCCATGATCCGGCGGAAATGCTCCATATCGCGTGAGCGGACCTTGATCTGGTAATCGAAGCCGCCGGCGATCAGATAGCATTCCTCGATTTCCGGGATCTGTCGCACCGCCTCGTTGAACTGCTGCAACGCCTTTTGCCGGGTGTCGCTGACCTTCACCGTGACATAGGTGACATGGGTAAGACCGAGCTTGATCGGCGACAGCATGGCGCGGTAGCCCTTGATCAGTCCCATATCCTCCATCTGCCGGACCCTGAGCGCGACGGGGGTCTTCGACAGGCCGACCTTGCGCGCCAGATCCGTCATGGAGATGCGCGCGTCAACGACCAGTTCCTCGAGGATTTTCCGGTTGATGGGATCGATTTCCATCGCCTGATCCTGGTTTTCATTGTTTTTTGTTACGAATGGCTAAATAAATATCGAAAACTGGTCGCATCGTCCACGCAATTGACGTTAGTCTGGCAAAAAACGAGGAGCAGAATTTGGCCAAAAACACCTTCCCAGCGCTCGGTTCCGAGCAGAAATTCGCCCCCGATGCCCCGTTTCTCAAAGCCCTGAGCGAACGGGCGGACATCACCCCGGACGAACGCAAGGCGATCAGCAAGCGGGCCGCCGATCTGGTCCGGCGCATCCGCTCGGAAAGCAAGCCGACGCTGATGGAGCACTTCCTGGCTGAATACGGGCTTTCCACACGGGAAGGCGTGGCGCTGATGTGCCTGGCCGAAGCCATGTTGCGCGTGCCGGACAAGTTCACCATGGACGCGCTGATCGAGGACAAGATCGCACCTTCGGAATGGAACAGCCATCTGGGCACCGCCGCTTCCTCGCTCGTGAACGCCTCCACCTGGGCGCTGATGCTGACCGGAAAGGTGCTGGACGACCGAAACGACCCCGGCATCGCCACCACGCTGCACGGCCTCGTCAAGCGCATGGGCGAGCCTGTGATCCGCACCGCCGTCCTGCGCGCGATGAAGGAAATGGGCCGACAGTTCGTGCTCGGCGAAACCATCGAGGACGCGCTGAAACGCGGCGACAGCCGCATGAAGCAGGGCTTTACCTATTCCTTCGACATGCTCGGCGAGGCGGCGATGACCGCCGATGACGCCGCGCGCTACGACCGCCACTACACAAACGCCATCAAGGCGATCGGCAAGGCCGCCGTCCACGAGAAGATCGTCGACAATCCCGGCATTTCGATCAAGCTTTCCGCCCTTCATCCGCGTTACGAAGTCGCCAAGGAAGAGCGCGTGATGGAGGAGCTGGTTCCGATCGTCAAACGCCTCGCCTTTCAGGCAAAGCACGCCGGTATCGCGCTGCATATCGATGCCGAGGAACAGGCCCGTCTAGCGCTTTCCTTCAAGGTGATCGATGCGGTGATGGCCGATCCGGCGCTCGACGGCTGGGATGGTTTCGGCGTCGTCGTCCAGGCCTATGGCAAGCGCGCCGATGCCGCTCTCGACGCGCTTTACGACATGGCGACGCGCTATGACCGCAAGATCAATGTGCGGCTGGTGAAGGGCGCCTACTGGGACACGGAAATGAAGCTTGCCCAGGTCAACGGCATGCCGGACTTTCCGCTCTATTCCACCAAGGCGGCCACCGATGTCGCCTATCTCTGCCTGGCGCGGAAGCTGTTTTCGATGGGCGACCGCATCTTCCCGCAATTCGCCTCGCACAATGCCCATACGATTGCCGCCGTTCTGGAACTCGCCGATGGCCGCCCCTACGAGCTGCAACGCCTTCACGGCATGGGCGAGCGCCTGCATGACATCGTGAAGAAGGAAACCGGCGGGCATTGCCGGATCTATGCGCCGGTCGGCGCGCATCGCGATCTCCTTGCCTATCTGGTACGCCGCCTTCTGGAAAACGGCGCCAACTCCTCCTTCGTCCACCAGATCGTCGACACCAGCATTGCACCGGAAACCGTCGCCAGCGATCCCTTCGAGGCTGTGAAGACGGCCAAGCCGCCGGCGGCGCTGAAGAAGCCGGCCGATATCTTCGGCGAAGGCCGGGTGGCGGCGAAGGGCTGGGACACGACGGCGGACGACGTGCTGGCCGCCATCGAGGAAGCGCGCGACGTCCCCCTTCCCGACGGCAAGCCGCTCACCGTTTCCGAACCGACCGGCAAATCCGTGACCATCACCAACCCGGCAACGGGCGAGACAATCGGCACGGTGCTGGAGGCCGACGAGGCGACCGTTGCCCGCGCCTTCGATGACGCCGCCACCTGGGATGCGCCTGCATCCGAGCGCGCCGCCGCGCTGCGCAAGGCCGCCGATCTCTACGAGGAAAACTACGGCGTGTTGTTCGCGCTTCTCGCCCGCGAAGCCGGCAAGACCATTGCCGATGCCATCGGCGAGGTGCGCGAGGCGGTCGATTTCCTGCGCTATTACGCCCGCGAGGGCGAGAACACGGTGCGGGCCCCGCGCGGCATCATCTCCGCCATCAGCCCGTGGAACTTTCCGCTGGCGATCTTCACCGGCCAGATTTCCGCGGCCCTGATGGCCGGCAATGGCGTGCTCTGCAAACCGGCTGAACAGACGCAGATGATCGCCCACAAGGCCGTCGAGCTCCTGCATGAGGCGGGCGTGCCGAAATCGGCCCTCCAGCTTCTGACCGGCGACGGCCCCACCGTTGGCGCGGCGCTGACAGCCGACAGCCGCGTTTCCGGCGCTGTCTTCACCGGCTCGATCGACACGGCCAAGCTGATCGAGAAATCGATTGCCGAAAACCTTGCGCCCGGCACGCCGCTGATTGCCGAAACCGGCGGGCTCAACGCCATGATCGTCGATAGTACGGCGCTTCCCGAACAGGCCGTGCGCGATATCGTCGCCTCGGCCTTCCAGTCGGCCGGCCAGCGCTGCTCGGCGCTACGCTGCCTCTACATTCAGGAAGACACGGCCGAGCATCTGATCGAGATGATCAAGGGCGCGATGGACGAACTTGCCGTTGGCGACCCCTGGCTGTTTTCCACCGATGTCGGCCCGGTCATCGATGCCGAGGCGCGTGACGGTATTGCCGCCTATCTCAAGGAAAAATCCGGTAGCATCATCCATCAGTTGAAGGCGCCGGAGACCGGCACGTTCATCCCGCCGACCATGCTCAGGGTCAGCGGCATTGATGATCTGGAGCGCGAGATCTTCGGCCCGGTTCTGCATGTCGCCACCTACAAGGCGCGCGATCTGGAGAAGGTTGTCGAGAAGGTCAACGCCCGAGGTTACGGCCTGACCTTCGGCCTCCACACCCGCATTGACGACCGGGTGCAGGACGTGTCGGAGAGCATCCGTGTCGGCAATATCTATGTGAACCGCAACCAGATCGGCGCGGTCGTCGGCTCGCAGCCCTTCGGCGGCGAGGGACTGTCCGGCACGGGCCCGAAGGCCGGCGGCCCCGACTATCTGCCGCGCTTCCTGACGCCCGAGGCAGGCCAGAGCGGCGGTAAGGACTGGACGGACAATGCCGACATGAAACCGGTCGAGGCCATGCTGTCGGCGCTTGCCGAAGTAAAACTCGGCGAGGAGCTGATGCCCGGCGTTACCGGCGAGCTCAACCGGCTTGCCTTCTACACCCGCCCGCCGCTTCTCTGCCTCGGCCCCGGCAAGGAAATCGCCGCGGCCCAGAAGGCCGCCGTCGAGGCGCTGGGCGGTCGCGCCGTTGCCGTCGACGGCCATGTCGAGCCGGAAAGGCTGATGACGCTTGAGGGCTTTTCCGGCGCTCTCTGGTGGGGGGACGAAGACGTGGCACGGGCCTTTGCCGCAGCGCTTGCCAAACGTTCAGGTCCCGTCCTGCCGCTGATCACCGCGATGCCGGACAAGGCGCATGTGGCCTACGAACGCCACCTCTGCGTCGACACCACGGCATCGGGCGGCAATGCGAGCCTCCTGGCGGGGTGAGAATAGCCGACAACATCAATCTCCCCCCTTGAAGGGGAGATGTCGCGAACGCGACAGAGAGGGGTATGTGGCATAAGCCGTCTGCTCCGTGCTCTCGGATAGTGTTCACCCCCCTCTGCCCCTGTCGGGGCATCTCCCCCTCAAGGGGGGAGATCGGGTTCAGCAAGCATGCGTTCGATGCGCTCGAGGCCCTCACCTCAAGCCCGGTACTTCTCCGGCGGCCAGTTGTCCGACGGCATCGGGGCGTTCGCCAGATCGGTGATCAGCGCCGCAAGGCTTGCCGCCGTGTGCTCCAGCAACGCCCTGCCCTTTTCCGCCGTGGCGCGGCTCGCATCGCCGGTCACGCCATCGGCATTGAGGTCCTGCGCCTTCCAGCCGAGGCCGCCGACGCGTCCGCCGCCGGGATTGGCGGAAAGCTGCTGCGTACCCGCTTCGATTTCATCGACGGAAGAACGGAAATCGCCAAGATTCTCCATCACCACCAGTTCCGGATGCAGCGCCAGCATCAGCGATGTCTCGATATCGCCGCCGTGAAAGCCGGTGCGGATCTCGTCATCGGCGAAAAGCCCTTCCGGATAGCCGGCCTCAAACCAGGTGGCATAGGCGCCGAGGATATTGTGGCGCACGCGCTGATCGAGCGCGACCGTCGCCAGAAGCCCCGCCTGGCCGCCATGGCTGTTGAAGATCAGGATGCGTTTCAGCCCGGTGGAGCGCACCGCGCAATCAAGCACCCGCGTCCAGGATTGCATCAAATCGGGCGCGGGATGGGCGAGCGATCCGGCATAATCGAGATGTTCCTGAGACGCGCCGACCGGCTGCAGCGGCAGGACGACGGCCGGAACATCATCGCCAAGCTTGTTGAGCGCGGCCGAGACAATGCCGCTATTGATCAGGCAATCCGTGCCGACAGGCAGGTGCGGGCCATGCTGCTCGGTCGCGCCGACAGGCAGAACCGCCACCGTGTTTTCCGGCAGCGCCGCATGGTCCGGCGATGTCATTTCCAGCCAATAGCGCTTCATGCGTGTTCTCCCGCAATCACTTGTTCATTGAATGTCGCAAGCCCCTCGGCAACGCCCGCCAGATCAAGCCCGTTCACAGTCGAGACCTCCTCGACCAGTTGAGCCGGAATGCCCGCCGCGCCGTTCCAGGCAGCGGCAACCGCGCCTGCGATCATCGCGATCGTGTCGCTGTCATTACCGCCATTGACGGCAGCGACGATTGCCGTCCACGGGTCGCCGTCAGCGGCGGCGACAAGGCCGAAAGCATGCGGCACGGCTTCGGACATGGCAACGCCATTGCCGATCACCTCGATCAGTTCGGCGCGCGCGGCCTCGATATCCGCCTTGTAGCGGATACCGATCTCGACCGCGATCTCGATGCGGCGGGCAACGCCTGCGCCGCCGACGATGCGGCCGGTTGTGCGCGCTTCCACCTCGCCGAGCCGCGCGCCTTCAAGCGCTGCCTCGACAATCGTCATCGACCGCTCGGACGAAAGCCCGACGGCGATGGCGCCGGCAACGGCGGAGGCGCCGGCATAGGCAATCTGGGTGTTGTGCGTCGGCGCCGACATCAGGCAGGCAATGCGCACGGCCTCGGAAAGATTGCCGGCGGCGGCACAGCCTGCCGTCGGTGCGCGCATGGCCCCGCCATTAGAGGTGCCGAACATGCAGGAATAGGTCTCGGGCGTGGCGACGGCTTCCGCGGGCGCGCCGGCGCGCATGGCCTCGACTGCAATGCGGGTGGTCGGCCCGGCAAAGCGCTGGAACATTTCCTCGTCATGCGACCAGTCGATGAAGCCGGCAATCGCGTCGGCGGAGACCGGCGCACGCTCAAGCCCGATGATGCGCTTGGCCATGGCCAGCATCTGCGTCGCATCATCCGTCAGCCGGCCCGGCGCGAGACCCTTGGCGAAGGGGGATTTTTCCGGCGGCGTGCGGAATGCCGTCACCGGTCCGCCGAATACCCGGATAATCTCGTCGGGATGCATGCATTCGGTGGCGGCTCCCAGCGCATCGGCGACGCAGGCGGCCGAAAGCACGGCCTCGATTGCTTTGGACGTGGTAGCCATTTTCTACAGTCTTTCCTTCATCTTGTCTTTCATCAGGGCTTCCGCGGCTGCAGCGTCGCACCGTCCCGTTTCCAGGAAATGCGCGGCAGCGGCCGTGCCGAAGGCGAGCGCCTTTTCGAATTTGCGGCCGCGCCGCATGGCAGTGGCAAGGCCTGCCAGAAACACATCGCCCGCACCCGTCGTGTTGCGCGGCGTCACCTTGAAGGCATCAAGGTAGAACACTGCATCGCCATCGATTGCGACCAGTCCCCCCGAGCCGAGCGTGACGACTGCCTTGCGCGCCCCCGCGCCGGACAGAAAGTGCGCCAGATCTTCAGCGGCTTCGCCAATCGGACGATCATTGCCCGTCCGCGCCATCCAAGCCTCCAGCACCTGTCGGTTGGTGACCACCAGCGAGGCGAAGGGCAGGATGTTTTCCATCGCCTGCCAGCCCCAGCGTTCGATCTCCGGCAATTCCAGATCGATCATCCGGTCGATGCCGGTTTTCGCTGCGCGATCGAACATGCGCGCCACGGCTTCCGGATGGAAGAAATTGGAGACGACCGTATCGCCTGCCTGCAGCGAAACACGGTCGCCGATCACCGCCAGCGTCTCGACGGGAACGGGATCGATCAGGATCGCCTTCTCGCCGGTGCGATCGACGATGATGGTGGCGGAGGCCGTGACGCTGTCGGCCTTCACGTCGACGGCCTCGGTGCTCATGTCGCGCTCGGCGAGCCACTGCATCAGTATCGCGCCCTCGCCGTCATCGCCGATTGTGGAGACCAGCCGCGCATCCTCGCCGAGCCGGCTCAGCGCCCAGGCGCAATTCAGCGGCGGACCGCCGGCGCGTTCTTCCTTTTTCTTGATGAAGGCTTTCTCGTCGTGGCCCGGCAGGTCATCGACGGTCAGCACCCGGTCGAGCACAAGCGGCCCGAGGCAATAGATCGCGCCGTTCATGAGTGCGCGACCCTGGCGCCGGTGTCGGGATCGAAGAGCAGCGGCTCGGCCTCGTCGATGCGGATATGGGCGACTTCGCCGAACTGCGGCGGGCGCTCGCGCGTCGGCACGGCGATACGGTGTTCGCCGAGCGCCACATGCACCAGCCAGGAGCCGCCGATATATTCGCTGGAATGCACCTCGCCGGTGATCGTCAGCGGACCGGGTTCATCGGCGAAGGAGAGCCGGTCGGAGCGGAGCCCCAGCAGCACCGGCTTGCCGTTTTGCATCGCGATTGCGGCGGCGAGTGAGCTCGATGGGGTGAAGGCCGTGCCGCCAATGCCGTAGCCCTCGCCTGTCTTTTCCACCGGCAGAAGGATCGCCGGCGGGCTGCCGACAAAGGTTGCCACGAAGGCGGATGCCGGATGCTCGTAGATCGTCTCGGGCGTATCATGCTGCAGCACATAGCCATTGGCCATCACCGCCACGCGGTCGGCCATGCTCATCGCCTCCTCCTGGTCATGGGTGACCATGACCGTCGTCAGTCCGATGCGCTCATGCAGTTCGCGGATATCGACGCGGACGCTCTTTCTGAGCACCGCATCGAGATTGGAAAGCGGCTCGTCGAGCAGCAGAAGCTTCGGCCGGATGACCAGCGCACGGGCGAGCGCCACGCGCTGCTGCTGACCGCCGGAAAGCGCATTCGGCATGCGGGCCGAAAGCCCATCGAGCTTGACCAGGTCGAGCGCCTCTTCGACGCGGTCATCGGCCTCCTTGCCCTTGATGCCGCGCATGTCGAGGCCGAAGCGGATATTGGCATCGACCGTCATGTGCGGAAACAGCGCATAGGACTGGAAGACAATGCCGATATCGCGCCTGTAGGTCGGGATGGCATCGAGCCCCTCGCCCGCCAGCGCCATCTGGCCCTCGGTCGCCTTTTCAAGGCCGGCGATGATCTTCAGCAAGGTGGTCTTGCCGCAGCCGGAAGGACCGAGCAGCGCCAGGAATTCGCCCTTGCGCACATTGAGGGACACGCTTTTCAGCGCCGGCTCGCCGCCGCCGCCATAATGCTTCATCACCTTCTGGATCACCAGATGGTCGGGTGCGTGCTTCTCAGCCATTGGCGTCCTCCCGGAAAAGCCTTGCAAGCGCGGTAAGCCCGACCGTGATCGCCGCCGTCTGGCCGGAACCGGATTTGTGCAATTCGCCGGTCACCACATTGTCGCCGACCGAGCAGACGGCCCCGCCGCGCCGGCCGTAAAGGCTGCAGAGCGTCAGGATCGCGGCGGCCTCGCGGTCGGTGTTGAGCACGCCGGCGCGGCTCCAGTAATCGATGATCTGCTTGTGGTCTTCCTGCAGATAGCCGCCCGGCCCCGGCTTGCCCCAGCCGCAATATTCGCTGTCGCCCGAACGGGTGATGCCAATGTGATAGGGATGGCCAACCTCATCGGCCGCCGCCTTCATCGCGCCGACCACCTGCCAGTCGGCAACCGCCGGATATTCGGGACGCACATGCGCCTTGGTCATACCTTCGTCGCGCACCGCGCCGGAGGAGATGACGATATCGCCGACGCCAACCTTCGGGCTCCACGCGCCGCAGCCGCCAATGCGGATGACGGTGGTGCAATCGGTGAAGTTGAACAGGTCCATCAGTGCCAGTTCCGCCTCGGGCGAACCGGAGCCGCCGGAAACGATCGAGATCGGCGCGCCGTCATAAGTGCCCGTCACCGTGGTGAAGAGGCCGGTCTTTGCCGAGATTTCGGCGTTGTCGAGGGCGGCGGCAAGGGAGTCCTCCTCCGCGCCGTCACCGACGACCAGCGGATCCTTGACGGCGAGCACCACATAAGGGGCGATGCGGTCGCGTTTGAAGCCGGTCAGCAGCGGCACGCCGTCGCGCACGAAATGCGGCATGGTTTTGAGATAGCGGTATTCTTCGGACATTGTTCTTTCTTTCTCAAAGACGGCGTGACCATTTGAACATGAATTCGCCGATCAGCGCGGCGACAAGGATGAAGGCGACGATCGCCGAACCGATGGCAAGCGTGATTGGATCGATGCCCTGGCTTCGAAGCTGGGCGTAAAGCCGGACCGGAAAGGTGATCCAGCGCGCGCCGGCAATCAGCGAGGAAACAATCACATCGTTGAAGGAGATCAGCACAGAGAAGGCAGCCGATGAGACAAGCCCCGGCATGGCAAGCGGCAGGGTGATGCGGCGGACAACGCGGCCGGGTGACGCGCCAAGCGTGGCGGCGGCCTGTTCCAGAAGCGGATCGAGATCGGCAAAGGTGGAAACCATGATGCGCACGGAAAAGGGCATGGTGATCACCGCGTGGGCGAGCACCAGTGCCGGCAGTGTGCCGGACATGCCGAGACGCGAATAGATCTGCAGAAGCGCAATCGCCCAGACGATCAGCGGCAGCACCAGCGGGGTCATCAGGATCGCCTCGACAATCCGCCCGCCGGCGGGCCGGTAGCGCACCAGCGCGAAGGCCGCCATGGCGCCGAAGAGGACGGCGATGAAACCTGCAAGGATTGCGACCAGCAGCGAGACCGACAGCGCGCTTTTATACTCACGGCTCTCAAGGGCCGCCTCGTACCAGCGCAGCGAATAGGTATTGGGCGGAAAGCGGAAGAAGCTCGCATCGTCGAAGGACGCGAAGATCAGCACCGCGATCGGCGCCAGAAGAAAAACGAAGGCGAGAACGGTCCAGACAAAGCGGGCCGAAACCGCGAACCCATAGGTCTTCATGCGGGCCTCCGTGCGAGCAGTTTCGAGGCAAACGAGCCGATGGCAAGGCCGAGCGCGAGGATCGCCAGCATGACCACGGCGATTGCCGAGGCAAACGGCCAGTCCAGCACAAGCGAGGCCTGCTGATAGGCCATGGTGCCGAAGGTGGCGATCTTGCCCTGGCCGAGGATCTGAGGCGTGACAAAGGAGGTGAGCGAGGCGCAGAACACCAGCACCGAGCCGGCAATGATGCCCGGCGCGATCAGCGGCAGGATGACGCGCCGCCAGACGATGAATGTCGGCGCGCCCAGCGTTTCGGCAGCGGCCTCCACATCCTTCGGCAGGCGGGAAAGCGCGTTGACCAGCGGCAGCAGCATCAGCGGCAGGAAGGCCTGCACCAGGCCGATGATGACGCCCGGCACCGTGCCGAGGAACTTGACGCTGCGAGTAATCAGGCCGAGGTCCTTGAGGATGGAGTTGATAACCCCGAGCGGGCCAAGAAGATGCAGCATGCCGAGTGTGGGGAGCAGCGCGCCGGAGACGAGCGGCACCAGAATGAGGGCTAGCAGCAGCCCCTTGGCGCGGCCGGCGCTGACGGCGATCTGGCGCGCCATCGGCAGCGCGATGACAAGGGAGATCGCGGTTGCCGCGGCGCTCATCCAGATTGTGCGGAAGAACACCTCGGCGAAGTATGTATCGGACACCAGCCTGGCGTAATTGGCCGCGGAAAAACCTTCCGCCATCAACAGCGAGCCTTCCCCCTGCACCCGGAAACTGGTGACGAACAGCCACAGGAAGGGAAGCAGAAAGACGATGCCCGACAGGATGAGTGCCGGCATCAGCAGCATGAGCGCGCGTTTGTTCATGAAAATCACCGGGTTGCCGCGTCACCGAAATGCCGCCGCACCGGTTTCGGCGCGGCGGCAGGGGGCGTGGGCTTACTGCTCGAGCAGTTCCTTGTTCCAGCGCTGGGTCCAGTCGCTGCGCTGCTCGATCACATAGGGCCAGTCAAGCTGCACCAGGCTTTCGACCTCTTCCGGCGTGTCGATCACGTCGGCGGAGGCTTCCTCGGAGAGTTCGACCATGGAGTTGGTCGGACCGAAGAAGATCTGCTCGGCGTAATCGGTCTGGTTTGCAACGCCGAGGGCCTTCTCGGCGAACATTGCGGCGAGTTCGGGCTCGGGGCTGTCCTTGACCAGGCACAGCATGTCGCGCACCAGAACCGGGCCGGGATCGGTCGGGAAGGAGAAACCGATATCGGGGTGTTCCTTCAGCGCGGAAAGCACGTAGCCGGAAATCATCGGCGCCATGGCCACTTCGCCGGCATCCATCATGGCGAAGATCTCGTCGAGATTGGTGTAGGTCATGGCGATCGGCTTCAGGCCCTGAAGCTTTTCGAAAGCGGCATCGGGATCATGCTCGTCGGCGCCGGCAAGGCGCGCGGCCACGCCGATCAGGCCATCGCCCTCCGAACCCGGATACTGGGCAACGGCAATCATGCCGTTATATTCCGGGTCCCACATATCTTCCCATTCCGGCGCTTCGGCAACGATGTTCTTGTTGTAGGCAATGCCGAGGCCGACCAGCGACATGGCATAGCAGCCATTGTTCATGCCGTCCCAGATGGCCTTGTACATGTCGGTTTCCGGATCGGGCGGCAGAACGATGCCATCGGAAAGCGCCTGCGGAGCCTCGTACATGTTGAGGAAGGCGACATCCATGGTCGGATTGTCCTTTTCCGCATAGATTCGGGCCATGCGGTCGCCCGTGCCGCCGAGGACGAATTCGACGGAAGCGCCGGTTTCCTCTTCGATCGGCTCGGCAACGTTTTCGCGCAGCAGACGCTCGATATCGCCGCCCCAGACGCCGACAACGAGCGTGTGGCCGGAATAATCGTCAGCGGCAAAGGCGCCGGCGGCGGGCAGGCCGATGGCGCCGGCAAGAAGGGCTGTGGTCAGTTTCTTCAGCATGATGTTCCAATTCCCCTTGTTTGTCTGATTGGCTGAAACCCGGGTCGCGGACAGGTCGGCCGCTTGCCGTGTGTCAAGAAGAGGTCCGCAGAAGACCGGCTCTCTCGAAACCAATTAAACGGCAGGAATTGACGTTTCATAAGACCCCTTGCCCCAATAGACTCTATTAGTTCCCACTAATGGCTTCGGGCGAAGTTTCACTTGATGGATGGGGTGTGAATTCGCTTATCTCTTTGGCAACCCGGCGCAACAATTTCCTGAACCACTGATTGCCGGGGGAGAGATGCGACCGTTCATGCCACAGCGTGTAAAAGCTCATCCGGGCGAGTTCCGCCGGCGCGCCGACAACCGAGAAGGCGCCGGATTGCGCCATCTGCTCGGCAAAGGGGCGGCTGCTGGTGAACACCAGATCGGTGCGCGCCAGCATGTGCGGCACCAGCGTGAACTCGGCAACCGACATGGCGATCTCGCGCTTGGCATCAAGCTGGGCGAGCTGACCGTCGATGGGGCTGATGGCCGGGCTCGTATGCGGCGTCGGCGAAAGATGGTCGAGGTTCAGATATTCCTGGAGGTCGATGCGGGAACGGCCGGCGAGCGGATGTTCGTTGCGCATCACGAGAACGATATCGGTCTCAAGCAAGGGCGCAAAGCGCAGGTAGTCGCGCGGCAGCGGCCAGTTGCCGATCACCAGGTCGAGCTTCCCCTCCTCGAGCTCGGTAAATATCCGGGATTCTTCGGGAATCGTGCAGAAATCGAGCGGCATGTTGGGCGCTTCGCGGCGCACCAGTTCACCGATGCGCGGCATGAAGAAGGTGCCGAGGCAATTGGCGGCGTAAACGCGGAAGCGGCGATTGTAGCTCGCCGGATCGAACGTATCCTCGGAGACGGCGAGCGCATCGATCTCGCGCAGGATGTTGGACACCTGGGCGCGGATCGCAATGCCCTTCTCCGTCGGGATCAGCTTCACGCCGGAGCGCACCAGCAGCGGATCCCCGAGAATTTCGCGAAGCCGCTTCAGCGCGAGCGAAACGGAAGGCTGGCTCTGTCCGAGTATCGTGGCGGTCTTCGAGACGCTGCATTCATCAAGCAGCACGTCGAGAATGCGCATCAGGCGCAGGTCAAGTCCGTGGTCTCCGGCTGGTGTGGCCAAAACATGGATTCCTTTCACAAGGCTCGCCGGTTCGCCCCCACCACAGGCGCCCCGGTCGGCTTAACGTCATCCCCGATAGACAATTATGCAATTTTCATGCCGCCCGAACAAAGCGGCGGCCAAACGGAGTAAAGCATGGCAATCCTGATCAAGAACGGCCTCGTCATCAACCAGAAAACCGGCGCGCACAGCTTTGCGCGCGGCGATGTGCTGATCGATGGTGACCGGATAATAGGCAAAGGCGGTGATCTTTCGGCACGCGCCGCCGCCTTTCAGGACCTGCAGGTGATCGATGCCACCGACAAGCTGGTCATGCCCGGCTTCATCGATGCGCACATGCATTCCAATGAGGGCTTCGAGATGGGCCGTTATGACAACCTGCCGCTCGAAATCTGGCTGTCGGAGGTCTATCCGCCCTTCGGCTCGCCGGCGATGAGCTGGCGCGAGCATTATCTGCGCGCCATGCTGGTCGCGATCATCTCGCTGCGCTCGGGCGTCACCACGCTGCAGGACGATGTGATCAACATCTCCGGCACGCCGGAAGCCGTCGACGCGACCGCGACCGCCTTCCGCGACGCAGGCCTGCGCGGCTGGATCACCGCGTCGATGTGGGACGAAAGCTATTGCAACAGCCTGCCCTTCGTCGGCGATCTCGTACCGGCGGACATGAAAGCGCGTCTCGATGCCATGCCCGCGCCCGACTGGAAGGCGCAGATCGAATTGTTCGAGGAATTGTCTGGCAAGTGGCACGGCAAGGACAATATGCGCATCATCCTCGGCCCTTGCGGGCCGCAACGCTGCTCGGAGAAACTGCTGCAGGAGGTGGCAAGCCTTTCCGAAGCGCGCGACCTGCCGGTCCACTGCCATGTGCTGGAAACCAAGACCCAGGCCGTGACCGGCGAGGAGAAGTACGGCCGCACGCTGGTTCAGTTCCTGAAGGATATGGGCCTGATGACCCATCGCCTGACCATGAACCACGCGATCTGGCTGACCGATGAGGACATCGCGACGATGGGCGAGGCCCGCTGCTCGACGACGCATAATCCGCTGGCAAATCTGAAGCTCGGTTCCGGCGTTTCACCGGTGCGGCGGATGATGAATGCCGGCGTCAATGTCGCGCTCGGCTGCGATGGCGTGGCCTCTGCCGACACCGCCGATATCTTCGTCGCCTTCAAGGCGGCCGCCGGCCTGCACAAAATCGGCACATTCGACTACAATGACTGGATCTCGGCCCATGAGGTCTACGACATGGCAACCACGTCTGCCGCCCGCTCCAGCCTTATGGAGAAGGAAGTCGGCACGCTGGAGGAAGGCATGCTCGCCGACGTCATCCTGATGGACAAGACCGACTGGGGCTTCATGCCGCTGCATGACCCGATCAAGAAGATCGCCTTCTCGGTCAATTCCGATGTCGTCACCCATTCGATCGTCGGCGGCAAGCTGGTGATGGAGGATCGCAAGCTCACAACCGTCAACGAGAACGATCTGCGTGGGGAAATCGCCGAGGCGGCTGCGAAATTCGAGCGTGACCACTGCCCGGAAATGAGCAAGGGTGCGGCCGAAGTTCGGCCCTATCTCGACCAGATGTACGACACGGCAACGACGCGCGAAATCGGCCTTTATCCGCGTGTGAAAGTGTAAGGGAGGAGATCGCCCATGGCCTCCGTCGCCATCATCGGCGCCTCCGGCATGATCGGCGCCAGTCTCGCCCGTACGCTGATTACACGCGGCGCGCTCGGCCGAGAGCGGCTTGACGCGCTCATCCTCTCCGATATCCGCAAGAGCGATATCGAAGGGGAAGCCACGCATTGGGTGACGGGGGATGCGGCGGATTTCGAAACCATAGACCGGCTGGTGGCGTCCCGACCGGACGTGATCTTTCACGTCGCCGCCACCGCCATGGGCCAGGCCGACAGCAATTTTTCCATCGGATATCATATCAATTTCGATACTGTGCGGGCCACTGTGGAAGCGATCCGGCTTGCCGGCGATGACTATTGCCCGCGCCTTGTCCATGCCTCCTCGATCGGGGTCTATGGCGCCCCCTTCCCGGCCCTCATTGATGACGCGGTTCAGCCCCGGCCGGACAGTTCCTACGGCACGCAGAAGCTGATGAGCGAGGCGATCATCGCCGACTATTCGCGCATGGGCTTTGTCGACGGCATCTGCCTGCGCCTGCCGACAATCGCGGTGAGGCCCGGCGAGGCCACCCATGGCAATTCCGGTTTCTTTTCCAACATCATCCGTGAACCGCTGGAAGGTCGCCGCGCGGTTCTTCCCGCCTCGGACGACGTGCGCCACTGGCTGGCCTCGCCGGAAACGGCGGTCGCGCAGCTCATCCACGCGGCAAACCTTGAAGGACCGATCCCGGCTGAGGCACGCGCGCTCGTCATGCCCGGCGTCTCGCTGACGGTCGAAGTGCTGCTTGCAGCGCTTGCCGAACGGGCGGGCGAGGACTTGTTGTCGCTGATCGACCGCACCGATCCGCCGGTCTACGGACCACAGGATTTCCCGGCCTGTTTTGCAGCCGAGACGGCCCGAAATCTCGGCTTTCCGCTGCTGGAAGAAAGGGCCGTGGATTTCATCGATGGCTTTCTCAGAAAGCGTTTCCCGGCCTGAGCCTCAATCCACCAGCGCCAGGCCATCCGCACGCGGATCGGTCGCCGCCTCCATCAGCCCATTTTCGTGCAGCACGACGGCGCCGGCGTGACCGGCGGCATCGGAAAATTCCGGCAGCATCTCGACATCGTGGCCGGCCGCTTTCAGGGCAGCAACAAGGGCGGGATCAAAACGAGCCTCGAGCTTCAGCGTCGTCGTCTCCTCGCCCCATGTCCGGCCGAGCAACCAGCGCGGCGCGGTGACGGCGGCCTGCAAATCCTCGCCGAACTGCACATGGCGCGAGAACACGGCGGCCTGCGTCTGCGGCTGCCCCTCGCCGCCCATCGTGCCATAGGCCATCACGCGCCCGTCCTTCAGATGCGCAAGCGCGGGGTTCAGCGTGTGGAAGGGGCGTTTTCCCGGCGCAAGCTGGTTGGGCCCAGGAGACAGCGAGAAACCCGCGCCGCGGTTCTGGAAAAACACGCCGGTCTCGGGACAGGTGAGGCCGGAGCCGAACTCCCAATAGACGCTCTGGATGAAGGAGACGACATTGCCGAAACGGTCCGCTGCCCCCATCCAGATCGTGTCGCCCTCTGCCGGCTCGTATGGCCAGGGCAGCGCCGCTTTCATGTCGATCTTCGCGGCCAGCGCATCGAGCCGGTCATCGGCGAGCCAGGCTTGGGCGGGTTCGGCCATGAAATCCGGATCGCCCAGCCCTTCATTGCGTTTGAAGAAGGCCTGCTTGGTGGACTCGATCAGACCGTGGAGATGGTCGAACCCCTCGCCCTCGGCAACGCCCAGCCGATCGAACAGCGCCAGGATCATCAGCGAGGCGATGCCTTGCGTCGGCGGGATCATGTTCATCAGCCGGCCATGCGATGTCTCGACGAGCAGCGGATCGACGATGCGCGCCTCGTAAGCGGCAAAATCCTCCAAACGCAGCGGCGATCCGGTTTCCTCAAGGAAAGCGGCATGGGTTTGGGCGGTGCCGCCGGTATAATAGGAAGATAATCCTTCCACCACGAGCTTGCGCAATGTCGCGGCAAGCGGTTTCTGGCAGAGCCTGTCGCCCGCCTTGGGGGACGCGCCGTCCAGCAGGAAGGTCTCTGCAAAGCCGGGCACATCGCGCAAGCCGTCGAGCTTGTCCGCCGTGCACTGCGCCTGATTGCCGGTAACCGCGATGCCGTTTTCGGCATAATGGATTGCGGAAGAGAGCAGATCTTCGAGCGGCAGGCGCTTTTCGCCCGGCACGAGCGACAGCGCCTTTTCCCAGCCTCCGATCGTGCCCGGTACGGTGAGCGCTGCAAGGGCCCCGCGCGTTGGCATAGTCTTCTCAAAACCGTGGTTCGCATACCATTCCGGCGTTGCGAGGCCTGCAGCCTGTCCGCAGGCGGATATGCCGGTGACCTTCTGGCCCGGCCTGTGGACCAGCCAGAAACCGTCGCCGCCGATGCCGTTCATGTGCGGATAGGTAACCGCGATCGTCGCGGCGGCAGCGACCATCGCCTCCATCGCCGTACCGCCGGCACGCAGGATGTCGCGGCCGGCAAGCGCCGCAGCGCGATGCGGCGCGGTGAAGGCTCCGTCGAAGCCCGTCGCGGAATGAAGCATGATACCCTCAGATAAAGCGTTTCGCCGTTTCGATCAGCAACAGGTCGCTGCCGGGTGCTGCAACCAGCGAAAGCCCGAGCGGAGAGCCCTGGCTTGCGGCGATCGGGATGGACAATTGCGGCAGACCGCCATGGCCTGCGATTGCCAGCATGGCGAGCGCACGGTTGCGGAAGGTTTCGACGATGTCGTTGCCGGCCGTCAGAAGCGGCGCAGGCCCCGGCGAGGTCGGATAGACCATGATGGTGCCCGGCTGCAGCACGCGCGCCAGATGGGCGCGGAAGGCCTCGCGCTTGGCCCTGGCCTCCTCGAATTCCTCCGGCGTGATCTTCGCCGCCATGGCGAAACGCTCGCGGATGCCGGGACCAAAGTCCGGCTCGCGCTTTTCGATCCAGGCCCCGAAATGCTGCCAGATCTCATAGCCCTGGTGGGTGCGGAACACAGGCAGCAACGCCTTCAGGTCCCCGCCCGGCAGAAGCGAGCTGTCATTGCGGTCTCCCCTCGGAAGCGCCGACTTCAGCGCCGCGGCCGCCTCGTCCTCGCACAGGCGCCAGACATCGGTGGGGTAGACCAGCCGGACATCCGCATCGACTTCCTGCTCTCCCGCAAAGATCTCGCCAAGCGTCTCGAGCGTCTCGAGATCGCGGGTGAGGAAACCCGGCACATCGTAGCTTTCGGCAAGCGGCAACAGGCCGTCGCTCGGCACCAGCCCATGGGTCGGCCGCCAGCCGAACAGGCCGCAGAAGGAGGCAGGCAGGCGCACAGAGCCGCCCGTATCCGACCCAAGCCCGATATCGGCAAGGCCGGACGCGACGGCAGAGGCCGAGCCGGAAGAGGAACCGCCCGGAACGCGCGAAGGCGCCGCCGGGTTCTCCGGCGTGCCGAACCGGGCATTCATCCCCATCAGGCTATAGGCAAGCTCATCCATATGCACCTTGCCGGCAAGGGCGGCGCCATTGTCGAGAAGGGTCTGGACCGCTGCGGCGTTTCTGGCCGCAGGCGCCTGATCCTCGGCCCATTCGGGATTGCCGCCGCCGGTGACCGTTCCTTCGATGTCGAAATTGTCCTTCACCGCAACGGTGAGGCCCGAAAGCAGGTCGGAAACCGGCGCCTCGGCGGTGATCGGAGGTTCGAAGCGTTCGACAAAGGGACCGATGGATTGCGTCATGAAGCCTGCCCGGAAATTTGAAGATCGATAACCGGAGCATGCACGCAGGTCGTTGAAAACGCAACGCAAAGCGTAACGTTGATGCGACGGAACACAGACCGGCTAATCGATTTTAATGTGAATTGCCCATCAGCGAGACATGAGCGGCGGCAACCTTCCAGCCATTGGCCGTGCGGATCCAGGTCTGGCTCTGGCGACCGCGAACGGCAGCGCCCGGCCGCTGGAACTCGAGGTCGCAGACCGCGCAGTCCTTGCCGAAGGTGGTGATCTGGCGGCGGATGACGTCGCGCTGCGGCGAACCGCCCGAGCGCCCCTTGCGGAAATCGCGGATTTCGGAAATGCCGTAAAGGTTCTCGCCAACGCCGTAGCGCAGCGTGTTCTCGCTATCCCAGAACAGCGCGTCCAGCGTATCGAGGTCGTTGTCCATCAGCGCCTTTTCGTAGAGGTCGCAAAGCCTGGTGACCTCTTCCAGAACGTCGGGAAGGTTGACGGGCTGAACGGCGGCGTCCTTGTCTTGCTGTGTCATGCGTCTGCTCGTGAAAGGCCGGCGACGATATCGTCTGCGGAACAGACGAAGCCGAAGCACTGGCGTGTGTTGTAAAGGGTGGCGTCCATGCAGAATTGCGGCGAGGTGGTTGCCGAGCAATCCTCCACCATAATGCAGTCATAGCCGAGGAAATTGGCGTCCTGCAGCGTGCAGAGCACGCACTGGTCGGCATTGACGCCGGCAAAGAGCACGGTGGTGACGCCGAGATTGCGCAGCACGCTGTCGAGTTCGGTATCCTGAAAGCCCGACATGCGGAACTTGTCGACGGAAATGTCGGTTTCCGCGATCTCCAGTTCGTCGACCACGGCCGCCGCCCAGCTGCCCTTTTCCAGAACATGTGCGCCATTGGGCAGCGGATCGCCGATGCCGGTTTCCCGCCCCGTGGGCTTGTAGACGTGGAGTGTGGAGGGCGGCAGGTTGGCCTTATCCGGCCGATTGCCCCAGTTGAGCCAGATGACCGGCACTTCGGCTTCACGCAAGCCGGGCAGCAGGCGCTGCAACGGTTCGATCGGCGCGCGCGCGGGCGTCACGTCAACCCCGATGCCGGCAAGCCAGCCATCGGGGTGGCAGAAATCATTCTGCATGTCGATGACAATGATGGCCGTGCGGTTCAGATCGAAGACGATCTCGCGCTCCTGATCCTTCACGGCAAGCGGACGCGGGTCAGGCTGCGGCCGGATCATGTCGACACGGCCTTTTGAAACCTGCCACCGGTTCAGCCGCGAGGGGCCGAGCGGCAGGGCATCGGCGTCTTTCCGCATCAGGCCGCCTTCCCGGTCAGCACCTTCAGGTCTTCCGCATCAAGCGACACGCGCTCGCCGGAGCGGATCAGTTCGGCAAAATCCTGGTTCGGCGTCATCACCGTCAGCGTGTAGAGCTTCGAGGAGCCGGTATTCTTCACCACATGCTCAGACCCCGGACGCAGCATCAGCGCGTCGCCCTTCTTGATCGGCATTTCCTCGCCGTCGCTGGAGGCGATGCCCTCGCCCTCGATCACATAGAAGAATTCATGCGCATGGCTGTGTTCGTTCGGGGGCGTCGCGCCGCCGACGGTGAATATCTCGATGACGAAGATATTGTCGATCTCGTCCTTCTTCGGATCAAACAGGATCGCGAAATAATTGGTGTCGGTCGGCGCGATCTTGAAGACTTCGGCCTTTTCGACCTGTTCGAATGCATAGGTAAGCATGGGACCCTCTGGAATTCTTTTCTGACGCAAACAGGGGCCGGCATGAGCGGCGCGGAGCATTTCAAGGTGGTGGGAGACCTTAATTAACCGCTCATGCCGGAACCGAAGGCTGAAACCGCCGCATCTGCTGGGGAAAAATCGCTTTGCGGTGGCCCATGACGCCTTCAGCACTGACGCTATGGTGCTGTAGTTTTTGTCGCTTTAAAAGCATTTATTTTCGCATAGAATGTTGCCTGAAAGGCAACATAGGGAATCCGCCATGCTCCACGGTCGCCTGCTCAATTATCTGGACGAGGTCGCCCGCACGGGGTCTGTGCGCAAGACGGCCGAACGGCTGAATGTCTCCGCCTCCGCCATCTCGCGTCAGATCGCGGCGCTGGAGGAAGCGTTGGACACCCAGCTCTTCGACCGCAGCCGCAGGCGCCTGACGCTGACGGCGGCCGGTGAAATCCTCATCGGCCATGTGCGCGAGACGCTGAAGGGCATGAACCGCGCCGAGGCGATGATGGAGGACCTGAAGGGTTTGCGCCGCGGGGTCGTTACGATCGCGCTGATGAGCGGCCTTGCCGCCAACCTCCTGCCGCGCGCCGTCGGCCGTTTTCAGCGCGCCAATCCGGGCATCAGCGTCAGGATGATGCTGATGACGACGGGCGATGATATCCGCAACGCGGTGCGCGCCGGCGAGGCCGATATGGGGCTGGGATTCGATTTTCCGTCGGATGCGGATATCAGTATTCTTGAGATCGCCGTCGGACGACTGGGCATCGCGGTCGCGCCCGACCACCCGCTGGCGCGTTCCACCAGCGTGCGCCTGTCCGAATGCGTCGGCTATCCGGTCGCCGGCGCCGACCCGACCACGGCGATCCGTCCGCATATCGAACAGGTCTTTTCCCGCGCAAACCTGCAGCTGTCATTCGCGGTGGAGGCCAATTCGATCGAGATGATGCGTCATCTCGCCATGAGCGAAGGTTATCTCACCTTCCTCACGCCCTTCGATATCGCGTTTGAAAGCCGCATGGGCCGGCTCGTCTATGTGCCGGTGCGGGAGTTCCAGTCCGAAACCCAGCAATTGATGCTGATCGGCGGGCGGCGCAATATTTCGGCAATTGCCAGCGTGTTCGTGGAGAATATCCGGACCGTGATGCGGGAGATGGCGGATTGAGTTCTAGCCTGATGCCTTGTCAGACGGTGGGCACCTTTTTACGGCACAGCCCTCCATAAACACCCCGTCATGCCGGCCTTGAGCCGGCATCCTGTGTTGTCTTCTCTCGGGCCATGCTGACCATGATCACGCAGGCCCCCTTGACTTAGCCCTGGACCCCGGCTCAAGGCCGGGATGACGGAGAAAGGGTAGACGGGAGCCGATGGCATGCATTGACCGAAATCCGACTTCTCCTATGCAAAAGAGGAAATCGGATTCCCGACCCACTACACTACCTTGCATAAAGCCTGTCCAGCCGCACGAAGCGGCCGACGACGGCGAGCAGCACGATGGTCAGCAGGATCAGCACGGAGGAGAGCGCATGCGCTGTCGGCCTCAGTTCGAAGGAGGCTTCGGCGTAGAGGCGCACCGGCAGGGTCGTCAGCCGCGCCGTGGTGAGGAAACTCGTCACCGTCACCTCGTCGAAGCTTAAGAGGAACCCGACAATCGAGGTGGCGAACAGGCCCGGCAACAACCCCGGCACGATCACCAGCAGGAAGCGTTTCCAGGCATTGGCGCCAAGGCTTGCCGCTGCCTCTTCCTGTGCCTCGTCCAGCCCAATCACCGATGCCGTCAGGAGCGTGATGGCAAAGGGCAGGATGACCACGACATGGATCGCCACGAGGCCGATAAAGGCCGGCACGGCCACATAGATCTGCAGGAGCTTCAGCATGCCGACGCCGAGCGCCACATGCGGCAACGTCAGCGGCAGCAGCCAGAAGGCGAGCAGCGCCGAGCGGCCCCGGAAGGGAAAGCGCGCCAGCGCAAAGGCTGCAGGCACCGCAATGATCAGCGACACGGCAAGAGCCGCCAGCGCCACCTTGACCGAGACGATGAAGGAATCCGTGTAATAGCCGGAGACGAAGACCTCGTGATACCAGCGCAGCGTGAAACCGCGGAAACCGGCGGCGGTTGCCAGTTCCACATCGTTGAAACTCTGGATGAAAACCAGGCCGAGCGGGAGCAGAAGCAGGACGACCGAGGCGGCAAACAGCAGCCAGGAGACAATCGGACCGGCGAAATTGACGACCGGCTCGACAAAGCGCGGCAGCGCGATCGGCCGGCTCTTGCCGCCGTAGCGCCAGGTCATCAGCCGGTTGAGCGCCAGCGTTGCCAGCACGGCAAAGGCAAGGCCCGTGACGGTCATCACCAGTGCAAGCGCTGCGGCGAGCGACGTGTTGAGATTGTGCATGGCTTCCTGCAGCACCAGCATGCCGGTGGTCCAGACCTTCTTGCCGCCCAGCATGGTGGCGGAGACGTAAGAGGTCGAGGACATCAGGAAGACGACGATCATGCCGGATTTGAGCCCCGGCAGGGACAGCGGAAGATCGACCGTCAGAAAGCGGATTGCGGGCGAGGCGCCGAGGCTTTGGGCCGCCTCATGCACGCGCGGCGAAGTGTTCTGCAGATTGTCGTAAAGCGCCAGAACCATGAAGGGCATGAACACCTGGGTCAGCGCCACGATCACCGCGCCGTGGTTGAACAGCATGGTCTTGACCGGCGGAATGCCGAACCAGCCGGTGACGATGTTGATCAGCCCTTCCGGCGACAGCAGAAGAATGATGCCGAGCGAGCGCACGACCACATTGGTCAAAAGCGGAATGAGAACGATGGCAAAGGCAAAGGCGCGGTATTTGCCCGGCATGCGCGCCAGCCAGTAGGCCACGGGGTAGCCAAGCAGCGCCGAGACGATGGTGACCGCGACCGACAGCCAGATCGTCTCGAACACGACCCGATAGTAGAAACTGTCGGAGGCGATATCGATGAACTGCTGCAGCGAGGGCGACTGGATCAGCGGTCCGAACGGGTCGGAATATTCATGCAGCGACAGGAATACCACCGCGACAAGAGGCGCGGCAAAAGCGATCAGGAGCCAGATGGTGACCGGCGCTGAAAGCGCCGGTCCAAGCCATTTCCTCATCCGGCGATCTCCCGGTCGTAGATGGACTGCCATTTGTTGCGGTTGCCATTGATGTAATCCCAGTCGAAGTCGACGAGCGTGTCGATCTGGTCGGGCATGATCAGCTTGCTCTGGATGTCTGCCGGGATATCGGCGTTGGTGACCGTCGGGGAGTAGTAGATCTCCTTGGCATAGGCCTGCATGACTTCCGGCGACAGGTGCAGGTTGACCCATTCTTCCGCGAGCTTCTGGTTCTTCGTGCCCTCGGTGATGCAGGCGACGTTCATGGCCAGCGCCTTGCCTTCTTCCGGATTGGCCAGCGCGAAATCGGGATTGCGTTCCTCGATGTATTTTTCGCAGAAGCTGCCGAACTCGACCGAAAGGTCGGCGATGTCCTGGTCGAACATGTCGAAGAGCTGCGCCTGGCTGCCCTGGATGGCGGCAAACGGCTTCAGTTCCTTGACCTTGTCGAAGCCTTCCGGCGCCATCTTGGTCTGGTCGCCGAACCAGGAAAGCGTCGACATCATCAGCGCGGAAATGCCTTCGGCGCCGAGGCCGTTCGGCCATGCGATGCGACCCTGCCATTCCGGCTTCCACATGTCCTTCCAGGACGTGATCGGGGCGGATGCCTTGGTCTTGTTGTAGACGATGGTGCAGGGGTTGATGGCGACGCCATAACCGCCTTTGCGGGCGATCGGGTAGAGGTACTGGGCGTTTTCAACCGCATCGCTTGCCGGCTGGGTGACGCCGTCCTTCACCGCCTGACGGCTTTCGAAGATGTTGAGGTAGAGGACGTCGAAACTCGGACGGCCGCGTTCTGCATAGGCGCGGGCACGGCGCTCGACGGTACCACCCAGAACATAGGAGATCTTGCAGCCGTATTTGTCGACCAGAACCGGCTCGATATACTGCTTGACGATCTTTTCCTGGGTGCCGCCCCAGATGCCGACGACCAGTTCGTCACCGGGCTTCGGGTCCGGCGTCTGCGCGCGAACGAAGGAATAGGGAGCGGCAAGCGTGGCGGCGCCGCCCAGAATGAGTTTGTTGAAGGAACGTCTCTTGATGTTCATGACAGCTGTTCTCCTGGTTTTGTTTTTCTAGATAAAGGTGGTCCCGCCCGGTTCGGCGGTGACCTGGCATGCAGTGCCGACCGGCGGCGGCGGCGTGTCGGACGGAACGACAAGCCGGATCATGCCGCAGGCGGCCTGGATATCGGCTTCATAGGTCTCGCCAAGATAGGCTGCATTGACGAGCGTTCCTGAAACCGAAAGCGGGGAATTCTCCTGGCCGAAGCGCAGCCTTGAGGCGCGCAGCACCAGTTTGGTGGCCTTTTCCGGAGCGCCGGCGCAGGTGATGCCGGGGGCCGAAAACACGCCATTTTCCACCTTGCCGTCGATCACCGTGCGGTGGCCGAGGAAGGTCGCGGTAAACGGGCTCTTCGGCTGGTCGCAAAGCGCAAGCGGCGTGCCGATCTCGCTCATCACGCCCTTGCTCATCACCGCCACGCGGTCCGACATGGAAAGCGCTTCGGACTGGTCGTGGGTGACGAAGATGGTGGTGATGCCGAGACGCTGCTGCAGCGAGCGGATTTCGTTGCGCATATCGGCGCGCAAATTGGCGTCGAGGTTCGACAGCGGCTCGTCCAGAAGCAGCACATCCGGCTCGATCACCAGCGCGCGGGCAAGGGCAACGCGCTGCTGCTGGCCGCCGGAAAGTTGACCGGGATAGCGGTCGGCATAGGGGCTGAGGCCGACGGTTTCCAGCGTCTTCGCCGCCCGCTCCCGCCACTCGGCGCGCGAGGCGTTGCGCATCCTGAGGCCGAAGCCGACATTGTCGATCACGGTCAGATGCGGAAACAGCGCATAGGACTGGAAGACGACGCCGATATTGCGCTTGTGCACCGGCTTGTGGCTGATGTCCTTGTCGTTGAGGATGATGCGGCCGCCCGAGGGCTCAACGAAGCCGGCGATCATCCGGAGCGTCGTCGTCTTGCCGCAGCCGGACGGGCCGAGCAGCGACAAAAGCTCGCCCTTGGGCACTTCGATGGTCAGGCCCGAAACGGCCGTTGTATCGCCATAGGTCGCCGAAACATTGTCGAGGGTGAGATAGGGCTTAGGCGCCATTTGCGGTGTCCTCATTCAGAACGGAAAGCACGAGACGGCTGGCTTCGTGGCGGATCGCCAGCGTCAGCGGGCTGGCATCCGGCCCGCCGGCCATTGCCGGGTCTTGTGCGTGGAGAGAAAAGGCGGGCCAGGCGGCGGCCTGCAGCGACAGGCGAAGGCTGAAGCCCGCCGGCACTGTGACATAGGCCGCACGCAAACCGACGCTCACCGGCGCACCCGTGTTTTTCGTACGGGTAATGCCGGTCTGGATCACGTTCGCGCTTCCGGTGGGGGTGACCAAAGAGAGCGTGGCAACGAGATCGAAGACCGGTGCTTCCGTCGATATGGTGATGTCGGCCCTGACGGGCCCGCAAAGGGTGAAGGGTGAAGCCTGGGGCGCGGAGGTGTAGACGGCGACATCGGAGCGATCGTCGGCCGGAGCCCGATCGACGAAGCCCGACGGCTCGCCGACATGGCCGCCGACAAGCGGCGCCGGGCGGAAGGGATCGCTGACGAGCACGTCCTCGCCATTGCCCGGCTCATCGCCAAGCCTGCCGTCATTGGCAAGGGTGGCGGCAAGCCCGCCGGATGTAAGAGCCAGTGTCCGTTCCGTCGTCGCGGGCCACTGATCAAGTTGCGTCCATACCTTCGCGCCCATATCGAAGAGGGTCAGCGACCGCGGCGGTGCGCCCTTGCCCTTCAGATAGAAATCGAAGAAGGCGATATTGGCGCGATCGACCGAATACGTCTCCGCCTCCGGGATACGGGCCGCGCCGCTCGCCCCGTTCCATGGCATGTGCGTCCATGGTCCGACGGCAAGATGGGCCGTCTTCGGCGATGCATCACGAAAGGCTCTGTCGGCGCCGAGCGTGCCCTCCAGCATGAAGTCGAACCAGCCGCCGGTATGCAGAACCGGGATGTCGAGCGGGGCGTCCTTCAACAGGCGCTCCGGGGAGACCTGATCCCAGTCGCGTTCGGCATTGTCGAGCCAGCGCCTGAGGTGGGAGAGATCCGGGCGTTCGCAGAGATAGCGCGCGATTTCCGCGAGGCCGCTCAGGGTCGACAGGGCGGCATGGGTCTCGCGGTCACCGTCATGGGCGACTTTCAGCAACGCCATCTGCTTCGCCCAGCCGACCATGCCGGCATAGCGCGGCGCGCCGCCCTCATAGGCCCAGTCCTTCTCCGGCGCGAAGGACCCCATGGCCGGCGCCATGGCATCGACCTTCGCGCCGCCGGCAAGCGCCAGATATTGCGTGATCGCCTGATAGGAAAAGCCGTAAAGCCCGATCTTTCCGTTGCAGCCGTCAAGGCCCCGTGCCCACGCGACCGTTTCCACGCCATCGCTCAATTCCTGGCGCAGGCAATCGAAATCACCTTCCGACGCCCCCATGCCGCGCACATCCTGCACCACCACGAGGTAGCCGTGGCGGGCATACCAGGAGGGATGGGCGAGGACGACGGTGGAGGCGATTTCCTTGCCATAGGGCTGGCGCATCAGAAGAACCGGCCAGCCCCCCTCGCCCGCCGGCCGATAGACATCCGCCGCCAGCACCACACCGTCTTTCAGGGTGAGGTGTTCGACGCGCTTTGAAACAGCAGATGTCGGGTTTCGGGCCAGCAAGCGATCAGTCCTTGAACATGGTCTTCTGGGTGAGCCGCTCCATCGGGAAGGCGAGAACCTCTTCAGCAAGCGCCACGAGGCTCTGAGCGGAACGCTCGACATGGATCTTGCCGCGTTCAGCGTCGGCAGCTGCGGCGTTACCGCAGGCGCCGGAGGGGTGCAGGTCCTGGGTCTGCCAGCCGAAGCCGATCCGCCCTTCCGCCGTCAGCACCTGATTGCCGCGCTCCATCTCCACCGACATGGGCTGGAAGTCATCGGCATACTGCATGTCGACCAGATCGGGATGCAGATGCAGCATGGTCGAGGTTTCGGATTCGCCGCCATGGATGCCGTGCTTCAGCTCGTGCTCGCTGTAGAGTGCGGCTTGGCTTGCGCCGTCGGACACCCATGAGGAGACGGCGAACATGCCGCATTTGATGCGAAGCTCGCGGCAGACGATTTCCATCACCTGCGGCTGGCCGCCATGGGAATTGGCGAAGATGATCTTCTTGCAGCCTGCGCGCGCCACGCTCTCGCCGATCTCGAACCAGAGGCGGGCGAGCGTCTCGTAGGACAGCGTCAGCGTGCCCGGATATTCCAGATGCTCGACCGACTTGCCGATTGCCTGCATCGGCAGGACCAGAACCTTCATGTCGTCGGGCATGATCTCGACGGCGCGATTGATGATCCCGGCATTGATGGCGCTATCGACGCGGACCGGCAGGTGCGGGCCATGCTGCTCGACGGCTGCCACCGGCAGGATCGCGACGAATTCCGACATGTCCATATCGGTGAAGTCCTTGGTCGTGTGATCCCACCACCAGTGCGATTTGAGCGGCATTTGGCCTTCCTTCCATCCATCGTCCGGGCAAAGCTCCGCCGGCGGCGCGAGCAACAAGGCTCGGCACGGCAGATAAACCGGACTAAGTTTTATGCAATTTCGATTTGTGCCTACATTATGATCATGGCATTTGACGTTCGGCAATTCCGCCGTGAGTTATATGCGGTATAGGCTCCGGCTTATACCGCCGCGAGTTCGGCAAGACCGGCCATGGCGGCAGGCGTCGGCCGCGCTTCCAGATCCGCACCGTAACGCCTTGAAACATCACGAATAAGATTGCGAACCCAGCGATTGGCCGGGCTCTTGTGCGCGCGTTCGTGCCAGAGGAGATAAAGCCGCATATTGCCAAAATCGCGCGGCGCGGGAACGACGCAGAGGCCGTAATCCGGATAGCGGTCCACAACGAACTCGGCATAGGGCCGCGCCGTCGTGAAGATCAGGTCGGTGCGCGCGATCACCGGCGGCACCAGCGCATATTCGGGGACGGACAGCGCCACCCGGCGGTTGACGCCAAGCTGCTTGAGCCGTCCGCCGATGGGACTGAAGGAAGGGCGCACGACCGAGCCGAGCGAGAGGTGCGGCAGGTCGAGGTAATCGTCCAACGACATGCTGCCGTTTCCGGCAAAGGGATGATCGGCCCGCATGATGCAGGCGGTCTCGCAATCGAAGATCGTGCTGGAGCGCAGGCTTTCATGTGGCGCCGGCCAGTTGGCAACGAGCAGATCGGACGCTCCGGAACTCAATTGCTCGGTCAGATCGTCATTTTCCGAGGGCGCAAAAAAGTCGATCGAAGCGGCCGGAGCCTCCTTGCGCAGCCGTTCGGCAATCGGCGGAATGAGAAAACCGTTGAAACAGCTCATCGCCGAGACCCGCATGGCGAAAGCGGTGGTGGCCGGATCGAAGGCCTCTTCCGGGCTGATCGTCTCGCTGAGTTCCGCCAGGATGCGGCCGAGCGAGGTCCGCACCGCCTCTCCCCGCTCCGTCACGGCCATGCCCTGCCCGCTCCTGACCAGAAGCGGATCATCGAAAACCAAGCGCGCGCGTTTCAGCACCGCGCTGACGGAAGGCTGGCTCTGGCCGAGCCTGGCTGCGACGCGCGAGACGTTCTGTTCGCTCAACAGAAGGAAGGTCGTGCGTAAAAATCGGACATCAATCGTGCCGTTCTGATCCGTGATCATGCAAATCGCCTTTCACATGCACAAAACGGTCTCCCAAGCTGACTTAATGCAATTTGCGTGCCGATCCGGCCACGCCCTCGTGTTTCATCCGCCCGATGAACAGAAAATCCGGGCTGGCGGACGCTCGAAGGTCCTTTTCCCGTTTCGCCAGCCGCAAAGGGCCGGCGCCACCCTCGCCACGGCCTCGGCCGGGTTTTCCGCATCAAACAGCACCACCGTCGCCGGTCCGCCTTCCACGATGGCGGCGGGCTCTCGCCCCAGCAGCCGCTCCGCCTGCCCGGACATCATGTCGTAGACGGTCGCAAGATCGTCCGGCGTGCCGAGCTGGGCGATATTGGCGTAGAGATTGGCCATGCGCATCAGCGAGGCATCGCCGAAAGGGGTGAACGGGTTCAGCACATTGTTGGTGGAGAGCGTGGCGATGCCGCCCGCCGCAATCAGCCTGTGGCCGGGCGTCATCCCGCGCGGCACCAGATGCGTGAACTCGCGGCCATTGAGGTAAAGATCGGTCGCCGGCAGCACGGTCAGCGCGATGCCCGCCTCGGCAAGTGCCGCAAGCGCTTCGGCAAAGGCGTCCGGTTCAAGCGCGGAAAGCTTGGTGACGTGACCGATGGAGACGCGCTCCTGATAGCCGCGCCGCTTCGTCTCGGCGATGATTGCACCAAGATTGGAGCCCTCCGGCTTCAGGTCGAAATCGACGTGGAAATCGACATTGGCGCCGAAGCGCTCGGCAAGGTCGAAGATCTTCGTCACATGGATAGCAGGATCGGCATCGGTATAGGGGCAGCCGCCAAGCTGATCGGCGCCGTTTGCCAGCGCCTCGGCCAGCATCTCCTCCGTGCCCGGGTCGTTCGTCAGCCCCTCCTGGGCAAAGGCGCAGATGATGATCTCGATGGCATCGGCATAATCGCGCCGGATCGCCTTGATCGCCTCGAAGGAGCGGAAGCCCGCGCGCGGATCGATCTCGACGAAGGTGCGCATCAGCGTCGTGCCATGCGAAATCGCCTGCTCGACGACCGTTGCGGCGCGAGCGTAGACATCCGCCTCGGTGAAGGCCGCCTTGGCCTTCGCGGTTTCGCGCACGGCTTCGGCAAGCGTGCCCTCGCAGAGCGCGCAACGGTCGATAATCCCGGCCTTGTCGAGGTGGATATGGGTTTCCGTGAGCCCCGGCGTGGCCAGCCTGCCGCCGGCATCGAACGAGGGCGCATCGCAGGTAATGCCGTTTGCAACAGATGCGATACGGCTGCCGGAAAAGGCGATATCGACCGGCGTCTCTTGTTCTGCGAGGCGGGCATTGCGGATGATGAAATCGATCTCCGCCATGAACTACACCAGCCGCCCGGCTTCGGCGATCCTGCGACCGGCCTTGAAGACGGTGCGGCGCACGGGGCGCTCGGCCAGGGTCTCGGCAATGCTGCCGCAATCGACCAGAATGAAATCGGCAGGCGCGCCGGGGGAAAGCGGGTCGGCCCGACCGAGCATCGCGCCTGACGCCTCGGTCACCAGCTCAAAGGCCCGCTCAAGATCATCATCGGCGCGGAAATCTTGCCGGTCGCAGATGATGCCTGCGCGCTCGATCAGATCGCCATTGCCGAAGGGCGACCAGGCATCGCGGATATTGTCGGAGCCGCAGAAAACGCGCACGCCGGCTTCTGCCAGCCGCTTGACCGGCGGCATCGGCACGGGACCCGGGCCGTTGGTCATGATCGACACGCCGGCGCGCGCCAGAAGCGCCGCCGTCCTGCCGAAGTCTGCTTCATCAAGCTCGCCAAGGCAGAAGGCATGACTGACGGCCACCCGGCCCTGAAGCGACAGCGCGATCGTGCGCTCGGCAATCTGGCGCAGTTCGAAAGCGCCAAGCGTGCCGCCGTCATGAAGATGCAGGTCGACGCCGACATTGTGCCTCTCGGCAACGGCAAACACGGCATTGAGATGACCCTCGATATCTTTGTCGATGCCGGCCGGATCCAGCCCGCCGACAAGGTCAGCGCCAGCCGCGACAGCCTCGTGCAGCAGCTCTGCCGTGCCCGGATCACGGATAATGCCGGATTGGGGAAAGGCGACGATCTCGATCTCGATCAGATGGCCGTGGCTCTCTCTCAGCGACAGCACCTGTTCGAGCCCCTTCAGCCCGATCTCGGTGTCGATATCGACATGGCTTCTGACGGCGACCGTTCCCAGTGCGGCGATCTTCTCGATCAGCGCCCCGCCGCGCGCACTCACGGGAAGCGCGACCGTGCGGCGCAGTTCGCGCTCGGCGGCAATCCGTTTGGCTACCGTCTCGCCCGGAATATGCGGAATGAAGGGAAGGCCGATCAACGTCTTGTCGAGATGGATATGCCCGTCGACAAGCCCCGGCAGGATCATCTTTCCGCCGCCGTCGAAGCGCTCGGCCGTATCGGGAACATCAACCGTCCCTTCCGACGCAAATCCGGCGACAAGCCCCTCCCGAACCAGGAGCGTGACGCGCTCACCCCGGTGATTGCGGATATTCTCAACGGCGATATGTGCAGGCAATGGCTTTCCTCAGTCGATCAGGCCTCAGTCGATCAGGCGAAGACGGCGGGCGGCGGCAACGCGGTAGAGCCGGTCGCCGCCCCATGCTTTCTGCTCTTCCGAAGCCGAGAAGGCCAAGCTGACGTCGTGCTCGTCATAGGAGGCAATGGCCGCCGCCTTGATCTCCGGCCATTCGGGGGCATCGCGTTCGCGCATTTCCTGCACCTGGTCTGCCGTTGGAAAGACCGGAAAGCCGATCTTGGGAATGAGCGCGGCAATCACCTGCCAGAAGGCGCGGTAAAGCGGCTCGACCTTGTCCTCATCCACATGCGGGGTGATAAGGCGCATCCAGTGCATGCCGGTGAGCGCGTGCAGCGCGGAGAAATCCAGCGTGAAGGCGAAGGCAACAAGCGACACCTCGGTCATCCGCCGCACCGTGTTGTCGTGAAACCGCAGCCGATCGATCACCGGGGCAAACCCCGGAAGCGCGCCGACAGCGCGGATGTTGTGCCAGAGCAGATCGGTCTCCGTCTCGTAATCGCGGATGCCCTCGATCTCGGCGATGCCGGCGAGCACCTCCGCCGGATCATCCGTGTCAGCTTCGAACCTGCCCGGCCCCGGCAGCGGCAGATAGGTCGCCGCCCAATAGCCAAGCGCGTGGCCGACCTCGCGGGCGTCATTCTTCAACACGCCATAGGCAAGCCGCATCAGCGGATGCGTCGCGCTTCCGGCAATCCCCAGCGTCATCGCCGGGAGATAGGCGCGGATTGCCTTGTCGATGCCGAGGCGCTGCACCTCGCCGACGAAAAAGCCGCGATAATCCGCCTCGCGGGCGCGGTCGCCGAGCGCTTCCTGCCAGTTGCCGGGATTGATCGGCGCGACGGGGGCGGCGATCGGCGGCACGGCATGGGCGTCACGATAGGTCTCGTACCATTCGTCGAGCCGCTCAGGCGTGGCGCCAAGGCGATCGAGCGCGATCAGCACCATCGGCACGTGATTGGCGAGCATGTAGGGAAATTCGAAACTGCGCGTCTGGGCCTTGGCCAGCACGGCATCGAGTGTCAGCGGTGTCGTCATGTTGTCCTCCCCGGCCCTATCAGGCCGAGACCCTTCCGCGCGGATTGAAATGCTGTTCGCGATAGCCGGCAAGCTCTTCCCGGAAGCGCGCGGCGTCTTCCAGGAAAAAGGCCCGCGTCATGCCGTCGGCGATGCGGGCAATGCCGTATTTGACCCCGGTGATGCCGTTTGAAACCGGCCCGAGGCTCGGCACCGCGCCGCCATTGAACATGTGGATGCGCGAGATCCACCGGTCGCGCGCCTCATCCATCGGCGTCAGTTCGAATGTGCGCCCAAGATAGGGCGCCTGCAAGACCGGCGGGCATTCCTCGCCTTCAGGCGGTATGAAACGGTCGCGCCAATGGGCAAAACGCCCCTCAAGGGGGAGAAGCTCCGGCCGCATGGAAAAATCGACGCTGTAGCCGGTGCCCAGCAGAATATGATCGGCCATCAGCGAGCCATTCTTCGTCTCGGCGCGGATGCGGCCGTCCTCGACGGCAAGCGCATTTATGCCGCTGCCAAGCTCCATCGTGAAATTCGGATAGGACGTGGCGCGGTCATACTGGTCCTGCGTCGGCGGCACCTTCAGATCATAATAATGCCGCGAAAAGCGCCATTTCTCTACATCCGGCAATTCAGCAAAGGTGCCGAGATAGCCGGGGAAATTGGTCCATGCGAGCACCTCGGTGCAGGCAAGTTCCTTTGCGCGGGCGACCATGGTCACGCGGCGCGCGCCCGCCTCAAGCGCGGTCACGGCCCAGTCGAAGCTGGAGGTGGCCGAGCCGAGAACGACCACATCCTTGCCCTTAAGATGACCGTCATCGGCCTCTTCGCCGCTATGCGTCCAGAATGCCTTGGGAAGTGCGGCGACATTCTCCGGCACATATGGCCCGCCGCAGCCATCCATGCCATTGGCCATGATCAGCCGGCGGCAGGTGATCTCGCCGGGAAGCCCCGCATTGCCCGAAATCGTCAGGCGCACGCCCTCTTCCGCTTCGGCCACGGCCTCAAGCCGGGTTTCGTTATGAACCGTCACGCCGCTCGCCTGGCGGAACCAGAGCATGTAGCGCATCCAGTCCTCGCGACCGATCTTCTCAAGCCCGGCAAAGGTCTCGGCGCCATAGACGGCTTCATACCAGGCCCGCGGGCTGAGGCTCGGAATGCCGAAATCAGGACCGGCCAGCGTCTTCGGCGAGCGCAATGTCTTCATCCGCGCGGACGTGATCCACGGCCCCTCGCGCCCGGCTGCGGCCTGATCGATGACCAGAACACCCTCTATGCCGCGACGCCTGAGCGCAAAGGCGGCAGAAAGGCCGTTCAGCCCTGCCCCAACGATCACGACATTATAATGAGCCGCGTCTGCCGGCTTCTTCAACCACACCGGCGCCTCGGCCTCGATACACTCCATCTCCCATGTAGCACGGGCGGCAAGCTGTTCGAGTCGCTGCTCAAGGCCGCCGGAAAAAGACGGCGATAGGTCGGATAGGCACTGCATTCTGGTTCCCGATCAGGCGTTTGCTCAAAATCAAGGCAAATCCGGCCGGAATTGTCTGATTTTTGGGCGATTATGTTCTTTTTTGTGATTTTTTCCCTGAATCCTTTTTTTGTCAAGTGCGCTTGAGTGCGTTTTTGTTTGATGTATAGTGCTTATCGATCATGACATTCATGAGAACAACAGATGCATGATATAAAGGGGAACAGTATGAAAAACGCAGACGCCGCAAAACTCGCGACGGCAGGGCTTCTCGCCTGCCTGATGGGCTCGACCGCCCTTGCGCAGGACAAGCCCTTTTCGGGTATCACACTCACCATCGCCTCGCAGAATGACCAGTTCGCGCCGGTGATCGCCGAGTTGGCGCCGAAATTCGAAGAAGAGACCGGTGCCACCGTCAAGGTCGACATCCTCGATTACGGCTCGCTTCTGACCAAGACCACCGCCGATTATATCGGCGATACCGAGGGCTACGACCTCGTCACCATGGACATCGTCTGGGCCGGCGAATATGCCGAGAACGGCTATTCGGTCGAGCTTTCCGAACTGATCGAACGCGACGCCGACGAGATCGATGTCGATGACATCTACCCCAATTTGATGATGGGTCTCGGCAATTACGAAGGCCAGCAGGTCGCCTTCCCCTTCGCCGGTTATGCCAATGTGCTGGCCTATAACAAGACCCGGCTGGATGCAGCGGGGCTCGAAGCGCCGACGACGATGGAAGAATTCGTCGCCGCCGCCGAAAAGCTGACCGATCCCGACGCCGGTCTCTACGGCTTTGTCGCCAATGGCCAGAAGGGCCCGGCCAGCGCCCAGGACTGGATGCAATACAACAGCGAGATGGGCGGCTCGATCATGGGCGAGGACGGCATGCCGACGCTCAACTCCGATGCCAATGTGGAAAGCCTCAAGGTCTATCGCGATCTGTTCCGCGAGGCGGCCCCTCCCGGCGCTGCCGGCTATGACTGGGGCGGCCGCGAGGAAAGCTTCCGCCAGGGCGTCGCAGCCCTGATGCAGACCTGGTCGGTTGGCGCGCCGGGCTATTACAATCCGGAAATCTCCAAGGTCGTTGACGACGTCGCCATCACCACCGCGCCGCATTCGGGCGACATGGCGCCGAGCTACGGCATTGGCGGCTGGGGCATGGCGATCAACGCCGACGTCTCGCCGGAAGAGCAGGAAGCCGCCTGGGCCTTCATCAAATGGCTGACCAGCCCCGAGATCCACAAGGAATTCAACCTCATGGGCGCCGGAAGCTTCCTGCGCAAGAGCGAGATGACCGATCCGGACCTGATGGCGAAATTCCCGTTCCTGCCGGTGCTTGCCGAAACCTTCGAGAACGGCAATTATGATTATCGTCCGCGCATTCCGGAATATCCGCAGATCCAGGATTTCCTTGGCACGGCCGTCAACTCCGTCCTCGTCGGCGATGCCGATCCGAAGGAAGCGCTCGACGCCGCACAGGCGCAGGCCGAAGACCTGTTCTGATCGGATACCGCATTTCCCGGACCGCCTGTCGCAATGCCGGGCGGTCCGGCTCTCGCATGGATTATGAAATCGGAGAGACGCGCCGTGAGTGCGATCGCAGATCATCCGGGCATTGAACTTGTCGAACCCAGGGGCATGCCCTTCGCCACCCGGCGAAAGCTGTTTCTCGTCGTCATGGCCGTTCCCGTGGTCGCCTATGTTCTGGTCGTCGGCATATGGCCGCTGGCGCAGGGCATCTGGTACAGCCTTTACGACTACAATCTGATCCGCCCGCAGCGGACGAAATTCGCCGGGCTCGACAATTATGTCGAGATCATCACCGATCCGGTGAGCCGGCAGGCGCTGATCAACACCGCGATCTTCACCGTCGGCGCGGTGTTCTTTGAACTGCTGCTCGGCTTCATGCTGGCGCTGGCGCTGTGGCGCGATGACCGTTTCAACCGTTTCGCGCTGGCGTTGATCCTCATTCCCGTCACCATCACGCCTCTGGTTGTCGGCCTCATCTTCAAGGGACTGCTTGCCGCCGACTACGGCATGATCGGCTATTTTCTCGCCGAATGGGGGCTGACGGACCCGCGCGGCCTTCTTGCCGACCAGCACGCCGCGCTTGCGACCCTGATCTTCATCGATGTGTGGGAATGGACGCCGCTGGTGGCGCTGATCCTGCTCGCAGGCCTGAAGGCCCTGCCGTCCGACATCCTCGAAGCCGCCTCCGTCGACGGCGCGACGGGCCTGCAGAAGCTTAGGATCATCGTCATCCCGCTGATGCTGCCGGCGGTGCTGCTGGCGCTGATCCTGCGCACCGTCGATGCCTTCCGCGTGTTCGACACGGTCTATGTGGCAACCGGCGGCGGGCCGGGCAATGCCACCAACACGCTGATGCTGCACGCCGTGAAGCAGGGACTTGAATTCTTCAATATCGGCCGCGCCTCGGCGATTGCCAATCTGACGCTGCTGATCATCGCGGTGATTGCGGCGGGCTTCGTGATGATGATCCGCCACGCGGACAAGAAGGCGAACGGAAAATGACGGCAAAGCTCTGGTTTCAGGCGGGTCGCCGCGCCTTTCTCATCATCATGCTGGTGTTTTTCCTGGCGCCCTTCCTGTGGCTCGCGACCACGGCCTACAAGCCCTCCAGCGCGATCTTCTCGATCCCGCCGACCTTCGGCTTTTCGCCCACGCTCGACCAGTTCCGCACGATCTTCCGGCTGTTCGATGTCTGGAGCCTCTTGCGTTCGAGTGTGCTGATCGCCGCGGGCTCCGTGGTCCTGTCGCTGGCGCTTGGCGTTCCGGCAGGCTATGCGCTGGCGCGCTCGAAAAGCCGCTATGCCATGGGCATCGCCTATTTCCTGATGGCGATCCGGATGATCCCCTCGGTCGCGGCGCTCATTCCGTTTTATCTGATGATGCGCGATATCGGCCTGCTCGGAAGCTGGATGTCGGTGGTGCTGATCAACTCGATGCTGAATTCGGCCTTCGTCACATGGCTGATGTTTTCCTATTTTCGCGGGCTTCCTCCGGAGCTGGAAGAGGCGGCGCTGACCGATGGCTGCAGCCAGTTCGGCGCCTTTTTCAAGGTGGCGCTGCCCGCCGTTCGCGCCGGCATCATCGCCTGCGTCCTGTTCTGCCTGATGTTTTCCTGGAATGACTTCCTCTACCCGATGTTCCTGACCCGGCTGGAATCAAAGCCGCTCTCGGTCGCGCTTCTGTCCGCCTATGGCACCAAGGACATCACCTGGGGCACGCTCGGCGCGCTGGCGCATTTCTCCACCATCCCGATCGTGGTCGTGATCCTGTTTTTGAACCGCTATTTCGTGCAGGGACTGACCAAGGGGATCCACTGAGGGCCGGTTTTTCGATGGCGAGACCTGGAAGCGGCAAAGGCTGTTGCAAAGGGCGGCGGCGTCAGGCTGCTGACAGACTGCGCCTCACCCTCATCCGTCATGCCGGCCTTGAGCCGGCATCCAGGGCCAAATAATGAGGACCATCGCGCTTAAGGCACTGTGGCAAATGGTGTTTTTGTGGCCCTGGACCCCGGCTCAAGGCCGGGGTGACGGAGAATTGGGAGCAGGCGCTTGCATCTGAAACATGCTTTGTCAACAAACTGAAGCCGCCGCCAAAGGCGGCGACTTGTTGGCAGTCTTCGACCTCTGATCAGCCGATCTTCGGCGCCAGCGAGCCGTCGGCGTAGCGCTTGGCCATGTCCGACAGCGGGATCGGCTTGATCTTTTCCGCGTGACCGGCCGTGCCGAATGCCTCGAAACGCTCGATGCAAAGCTTGGTCATCGCTTCCATGGCGGGTTTGAGATATTTGCGCGGGTCGAACTCCGACGGGTTTTCGGCAAAGACCTTGCGGATCGCGCCGGTCATGGCCATGCGGTTGTCGGTGTCGATATTGACCTTGCGAACGCCGTGCTTGATGCCGCGCTGGATCTCCTCCACCGGCACGCCCCAGGTCGGCTTCATCTCGCCGCCATACTTGTTGATGATCTCCTGCAGATCCTCCGGCACCGAGGACGAGCCGTGCATGACGAGATGCGTATCCGGCAGGCGGCGGTGGATCTCCTCGATCACGTTCATCGCCAGCACTTCGCCATCCGGCTTGCGGGTGAACTTGTAGGCGCCGTGGCTGGTGCCCATGGCAACGGCGAGTGCGTCGACCTGCGTATCCTTGACGAACTGGACGGCCTGGTCCGGATCGGTCAGAAGCTGGTCGTGGTCGAGCTTGCCCTCGAAGCCGTGGCCGTCTTCTTTCTCGCCCTCGCCCGTTTCCAGCGAACCGAGAACGCCGATTTCGCCCTCGACCGAAACGCCGGCCCAATGCGAGAAGTCGCACACACGCTTCGTCACGCCGGCGTTGTAGTCGTAATCGGCCGGGGTCTTGCCGTCGGCCTTCAACGAACCATCCATCATCACCGAGGTGAAGCCGTACTGGATCGCGGTCATGCAGGTCGGCTCGGAATTGCCGTGGTCGAGATGCATGACGAGGGGAATGTCGGGATAGAGTTCGGCCAGCCCGTCGATCAGCTTCGCCAGGATCAGGTCATTGGCGTAAGCGCGCGCGCCGCGGCTTGCCTGGATGATCACCGGCGAGGAGGTCTTCTGGGCGGCCGCCATGATCGCCAGCCCCTGCTCCATATTGTTGATATTGTAGGCGGGCACGCCATAGCCGTATTCGGCGGCGTGATCGAGCAATTGCCTCAAGGTAACCCGGGCCATAACAAATTCTCCTGTTGCCTGACCAACGCCATAGCCGACGCAGGTTCGAATGTGATTGCCAAGCGTCAAGCCGCTTCAGCGGCACAAGGCTTTATTGTGGGAGAATGATAATGCGGGAATACGAAATCACAAGATTATTTTATAATTATCATATTATATGTTATTTTAATCGTTTCTATATGTGATATATACCGCCATACTTGGTGTTATATCAAAATGGCGACAACATCCGGCTGAGGAGAAGATTTTGAAAGCGGACGAAAGACGCGCGGCGATGATGGCGCTGCTGATGGAACGCGGCGCTGCAAGCGTGGAGGAATTGAGCCAGCGCTTCCGCATCTCGAAGATGACGGTGCATCGTGATCTCGATGAACTGGAGGCCTCAGGCCAACTGCGCAAGGTGCGCGGCGGAGCTTCGGTTCAGTCCTCGGCGATGTTCCAGGCCGATTTCCGCTATCGCCAGAAGATCGCGGCCGGCGAGAAGGCTCGCATCGCTGCGGCAGCCGCCGCATTCATCGAGCCGGGCATGACGCTGATGATCGACGATTCCTCGACAGCGGCGAACCTCGCGACGCATCTGCCGCAGCGCCTGCCGTTGACTGTGATATCTAACAATCTGAGTGTTATTTCGGAACTCGCCGGCGTGGCGGGCATCGAACTGATGGCGCTCGGAGGCCAGTACAGCCGCAAGTTCAACGGCTTCTTCGGGCTTTTGACCGAAGACGCGTTGCGCGGTTTGCGCGCCGATATCAGCTTCATCTCGGCCTCGGCGATCTATGAGGGCGAGGCCTTTCACCAGGATCCGGAAGTGGTCCAGACCAAGCGGCTGATCGTCAAGGGCGCGGAACGCCGCGTGCTTCTGGCCGACCATACGAAGTTCGGTCGCCCCGGCCTGCACTTCCTCACCGGCCTCGAGACTTTCTCCGCCGTGCTGACGGGCGACGAGCTGGACGAGGCTCAACGCGCGGTGCTGACCGAAAAAGGGGTCTCGCTGCATTGCATCGCCGCCTGAAATGGTTACATCAGGGCTCACACGCAATGAGCCGGCCGGACGAACGATGGACGCGAAAGAAACGATCAGCCTCTATGAGGCCATTGGCGGGGCCGACACGGTCGAGCGCCTGACGCACCGCTTCTACGAACTGATGGACACGCTCCCGGAAGCCGCCCATTGCCGGGCGATCCCCCCGGAGGATCTTTCGGGGTCGGAGGCAAAGTTCCGCGACTATCTGACAGGCTATCTCGGCGGACCGCCGGTCTACGTGGAAAAACACGGCCATCCCCGGCTTCGCATGCGCCACATGCCAGCACCGATCGGACCGGAGGAGCGCGACGAGTGGCTGTTGTGCTTTCGCCGCGCGCTGGAAGAGACCGTGCCCGACATGAAGCTGAGGGCAATCATCCTGCCGCCGGTGGAAAAGCTCGCCTATCACATGCAAAACAAGGCCTGATCCATGACCGCCCTGACGCTCCCCGCCCGGATATTGCTGTTCTTCGCCGGCCTCACGGGGGCCGCAGGCATCATGCTCGCGGCAGCCTCCTATCACGGCGACAGCGCGGTGCTGCTTTCCGCAGCCCTCGTCTGCCTTGCCAACGGACCGGCGCTGATCGGCCTTGCCCTGCTTTCCATGCGCACGGCAGCCGCTCTTGCCGCTGGTATTCTGATGATTTTCGGAACGGTGATGTTTGCCGGAGACCTCGTGGCGCGCGCCTATCTGGGTTTCGGCTTCTTCCCCATGGCCGCCCCCATCGGCGGCACCTCGGTGATTGCAAGCTGGCTGCTGGTCGCCCTTGCCGCCCTGATGCCCGCGCGCAAGGGCTGAAGCCCGAAGGTTATTCCGCTTCCTCGCCCGGAATGCGCCCGAACCGCAGCAGATTGCCGTGCGGATCGTAAACGTAGAATTCCTTCATGTTCCATTCGCGCACCTCGAAGCCGCGCTCATGCACGATGCCGCGCATCGAGAACTCGGCGTGAAGCGCATCAATCCCGCCGCCGCGGATATAGATCGAGGTGTTCTCGCAAAGCCCGCGGTCGTCCGTCAGCCAGAAATGCAGTTCGATGCCAGGCCGCCTGAGGATGAGATAGGTCCCATCCTCGTGCACGACTTCGGAGAGGCCGAGTTTTTCCGTGTAGAATGCCTTGGTCTCGGCGAGATCGAGCGACGGCAGGACCGGCAATACGGCAATGTCGGCAGGATCGGCCATTCAGGCTCCCTCAACGCTGTTGAACCCTTCGAATTCCGGATGGCCCAGATAATTCACCTTGCGCTCGCCGGCGTTCTTGTGGGCATCACGGAACTGCTCGGATTTCGTCCACGCCGTGAACGCCTCCTCATTCTCCCACAGGGTGTGGGAAGCATAAAGCGTGTAGCCCTCATCCTCAAACGTCTTGCCCTTGAGGAGATGGAAGGAGATGAAACCCGGGAGCTCGGAAAGACGCGAATCGCGCCCTTTCCATACGGCTTCGAATTCATCCTCGGATCCGATGGCAATCTTGAAGCGGTTCATCGCGACATACATGGGGCACCTCAGGCGGTTTGTCTTGCAGATAGCATGTGGTTGCGCCGGCGGGCGAGGTCAATCACCTCGGCCGGGCTTTTGCCGCCGGGCGGCGGTCTTCTGGCTTTTCGCGGGGCAAAGGGAAGGATGGCGGCGGCGCCCGGTTTCGCCAGGCTTGCGCCTTTGATCGTGACACAACCGCAGCCTCGCCACGGGTGCAGCCCGATCAGGCCGACCGCCCGACCATCAAGAACGCCGCTGATCACGAATTGCGCTCGCTCATGGTCTGAAGCGCCCGCTCCAGCGAGGATTTGGAGCCGTTGCGCAGCGGAATGAAGGCCTTCTTGAACTTCTTGCAGCCGCTTTTGACGCGCACGCAGGCATCATGGCTGATACAGTCGATCGGACAGAAGACACAGTCGACCGAGGGCAGCACCCTGTCGATGCGCGAGACCGCCTCGCGAAGCCCGCCGTCATGATGGATCAGTTCGGCGCCGAAATCGTCCGCCACCGCGCGTAAATGGGCAACCTGGCAGTCCCGCCCACCGACATAAAGGAAACTGCGACCATTGAGCCCCTCAGGCGCATCGGCGACGAGCGCAACGTCGCTGTTATAGGCATTCGACTGGCTCTTGCCGGCCTTCCGCTTGTTTTTCTTCGCCATTTTCGTCCTCCCGGCGCTTGCCGTTTTGATGATGACAGGAGGACACTATAAAACATGACAAAAAAGGTAAAGTATAAATATGACTATCACACTCATGTTTTATCGCGCGACGTTTGGCAGGCCGAAGCTCCCCGCACGCATTGATCAAACTTCTTTCACTGGCCTTGCCGCGCCGGGCGCGTTAAAACAAACGCAAAATGGAGGCCTTATATGCTCGAGAAGATCGAAGACCTGCCGGAAAATATCATCGGCTTCACCGTCCACAATGCGCTGAGCGCCAATGACTACCAGAATGTGTTGCTGCCCGCGCTGGAGGAACAAAGTTCCACCGAAGGTGGCCTGCGGCTGCTTCTGGTGACCGCAACGGACTTCGCAGGCTCCGATATCGGCTCTGCAGGCGGCGGCCAGCCCTTCCGCCGGTCGGAACCACTGAACTTCAAGAGCATCGCCATCGTCAGCAACAATCGCGGCTTCACCCAGGCCGTGCAGATGTTCGGCATGCTGTTTCACGCGGACGTGAAGGTGTTCGAGCCCGAACAGCAGGACGCTGCCGTCACCTGGCTTGAACAATAGGCGCGGACGCCTCTTGGAGCGCCGTGCGTCCGTTCGGACGCACAAAGGACGCCCTAATATATTGAATCGACGGGTCGATCCGGATTGAAGCAAGCCGCGACGGCGTTATTTCGCCACAAAATTGCGTTTGTGTCGCGTCTTTCAATCCGGAGACGTGCCATGATCAGAATGATGAACGACCTGCCCGCAAATATCGTCGGCTGGACCATGAGCGGCAAGGTCACGGCCGAGGACTATGAGACAATCCTCATCCCGGCGCTGGAAAGCCGCCTTGGCAAGGGCAAGATCCGCTGTCTGATCGCCACGAGCGATGATCTTGAGGGCGTCGAGGCGAGGGCGATGTGGGATGACACCAAGTTCGGCCTTGGCCATTTCTTCGATTTCGAGCGGATCGCCTTCGTCACCGGCGATCACGCTCTGGCGCGCATCGCCCACATGTTCGGCGTGCTGATACCGGCCAAGGTGAAGCTGTTTCAGCCCGAAGCCATCGACGAGGCAAGACGCTGGGTCGCAGCGTAAGCCCGCAGCAAAACATCACCGGCAGTAGCGATAGCCCCGGCTGCGCTCGATGACGTCGAGATGCATATGGTCCTGATGGGTCGCATCACTGCCGGGCGAGAGCACCGTCGAGAAGAACAGGCATGCAGACGCGCTTGCCGTGCGCTGGAAGGCGCCGGTGAAGCTGCCATCCTCCTTGCGCGGCACCATGTCGATGGTCTTGCCGTTGGAGAAGGTCAACGAGCGGATATCGACGGCATTGCCCTTGGCATGTTCGGAAATCTTGCCGTCGGAGCGACTGTTGCGGTTGCGGCAGACATAGGTGGAGGCCTGACGCACTTCCGTCAGCTTCGTACCGGCGCCGAACGCAATCTCGGCGGACGGCCCGACATAGGATGACAGCCAATTGGCGAGCGAGAGCGCCGTCTTGCAGCGCATCGTGCCGGCCGGCTCGAGCGGCACGCCTTCAAGCGCCCTGGTGACCTTGATCGGCCGCCCCACCCCGCACTGGCCGGGATCATCGATCGTCTCCAGAACCTCGTATTCGACGCCAAGCGCCGTCAGGGCCGCCGTGCAGCGGGCGAATTCGCCTGCCTCCTCCATCGGTGGAGCCGGATCCTCGGGCGCGGCCTGTTCCGTCACCTCTTCGTCCGTTGCCGTCGCCGCGGGCTCCGCTGCCTCACTCTGCGCTTCAGTCGCAAGATCGTCCGGTCGCTGTTCCGGCACAGGCGGATTGTCGGGCATATCCATGCTCATCGTCGCAAGACCCGCGACAATGAGAAACGGATACACAAAGAGCGGGCGGACAAGCATCACGGCAGTTTCCTCATGATCAATCGTCTGAGTTGAACGCCGGAGCGCATGGGGAGGTTCCGTGGGCTTCGGGGCGCCCGCGAAAACGAAAACGCCCCGGACTTCTGCAAGACCGGGGCGTCGGAACGCAGTTTGGACCGATCAGTCCATCGCCTTGACGATGTCCTCGGTCATCTTCTTGGCGTCGCCGAGCAGCATCATCGTGCCGTCCTTGTAGAACAGCTCGTTGTCGATACCGGCATAGCCGGAGCCGAGCGAGCGCTTGACGAACAGGCAGGTCTTGGCCTTGTCAACGTCGAGGATCGGCATGCCGTAGATCGGCGAGGTCTTGTCGTCGCGGGCGGCCGGGTTGGTGACATCGTTCGCGCCGATCACATAGGCCACATCGGCCTGGGCGAATTCGGAGTTGATGTCTTCCAGCTCGAACACCTCGTCATAGGGGACATTGGCTTCGGCGAGCAGCACATTCATATGGCCCGGCATGCGGCCGGCAACCGGATGAATGGCGTATTTGACCTCGACGCCCTTCTCCTTCAGCAGATCGGCCAGTTCCCTGAGCGCGTGCTGGGCCTGGGCGACCGCCATGCCGTAGCCAGGCACGATGATCACCTTGGAGGCGTTTTCCATCAGGAAGGCGGCATCGTCGGCGGAGCCGGTCTTCACATTGCGCTCGACCTGGTCGCCGCCGCCCGAAGATGCCGTCTCGCCGCCAAAGCCGCCGAGAATGACCGAGATGAACGAGCGATTCATGCCCTTGCACATAATGTAGGACAGGATCGCACCCGACGACCCCACAAGCGCCCCGGTCACGATCAGCGCCATGTTGCCGAGCGTGAAGCCGATGCCGGCAGCCGCCCAACCCGAATAGGAATTCAGCATCGAGACCACGACCGGCATGTCTGCGCCGCCGATCGGGACGATGATGAGAACGCCGAGTACGAGAGCTATGATGACGATCAGCCAGAAATGAATCGGGCTCGCCGTTGCCGAAAGCGACACCACGAAGACCACGAGAGCCACGAGAAGCGCGATATTGATCGCGTGACGGCCGGGCAGCATGATCGGCTTGCCGGACATGCGACCATCGAGTTTCAGGAAGGCGATGATCGACCCGGTGAAAGTGATCGCGCCGATAGCCGCGCCGATGGCAAGCTCGATCAGGGCGCGCAGATGAATGTCATCCGGCACGCCGATATTGAAGCTTTCCGGCGAATAGAGCGCGGCGGCAGCCACCAGAACGGCCGCCAGGCCGACGAGCGAGTGGAAGCCCGCCACCAGCTGCGGCATCGCCGTCATCGGAATGGTGCGGGCGATATAGGCGCCGATGCCGCCGCCGATCGCCAGGGCCAGCACGATGAAGACCAGCGCCGAAAAACCGGGCTGCGCCAGAAGCAGGGTCGTGCCGATGGCGATCGCCATACCGACCATGCCGTAGATATTGCCCTTGCGGCTGGTCGAGGGATGCGACAGGCCGCGCAGCGCGAGAATGAAGAGAACCGCTGATACGAGGAACAGCAAGGCTGCGAAATTGACTGACATGTTCGAACCGCCTTACTTTTCCTTTTTCTTGTACATCGCCAGCATGCGCTGGGTGACAAGAAATCCGCCGAAGATATTGATAGCGACGAGAATGAGCGCTACGAAGCCGAAGCCGGTTGCAAGACCGCTCGCTGAAAGGCCGACGGCCAGGAGCGCGCCGACGACAATGACCGAGGAAATGGCGTTGGTAACGGCCATCAGCGGCGTGTGCAGCGCGGGCGTGACCGACCAGACGACGTAATAGCCGACAAAGACGGCGAGCACGAAGATCGCCAGCTGGAAGACGAAGGGATCGATCGCGCCGCCCGTTGCCCCGTGGGCAAGGGCTGCCAGCGAGCCGTCCTCGAAATTGCCGAGCGCGGTCTTGGCCTGCTCCAGCGAGGTCATGGCCTCGTTGATGGAGTTGGTGACATCTTCAAAAGCCATCAGGCCTCTCCCCCGGCGGCAGCGCCGCCGAATTTCGGATGAACGACCGCGCCTTCATGCGTCAGAAGCGTGGCGGCGACGAGTTCGTCCTCCCGGTTGATGTTGATTGCGCCGCTCTCCTTGTCGACCAGCGTCTGGAAGAAGGTGAGCAGGTTCTTGGCATAGAGCAGCGATGCGGAGGCCGCGATCCGGCCCGGCAGGTTGACGTAGCCGATGACCGAAACCCCTTCGACGGTGGCGACCTTGCCCGCTTCCGCGCCCTCGATATTGCCGCCGCGCTCGACAGCGAGATCGACGGCGACCGAACCGAGCTTCATCGCCGACAGCATCTCACGGGTGACGAGCCGCGGCGCGGGACGACCCGGGATCAGCGCGGTGGTGATGACGACATCCTGCTTGGCGATGTGGGCGGCCACCAGTTCAGCCTGCTTGGCCTTGTATTCGTCCGACATTTCCTTGGCGTAGCCGCCGGCGGTCTCGGCCGCCTTGAACTCGTCATCCTCGACGGCGATGAACTTCGCGCCGAGCGAGGCGACCTGTTCCTTGGCCGCGGGACGGACGTCGGTCGCCGAGACCACGGCGCCAAGCCGGCGCGCGGTCGCGATGGCCTGAAGCCCGGCGACGCCGGCGCCCATGACGAAGACGCGCGCGGCAGGAACGGTGCCCGCCGCCGTCATCATCATCGGCATGGCGCGGTCGAACACGGCCGCCGCCTCGATGACCGCCTGGTATCCGGCAAGGTTCGCCTGCGAGGACAGGACGTCCATCGACTGGGCGCGGGTAATGCGCGGCATCAGTTCCATGGCAATGGTCGAGATCCCCTTCCCGGCCATGGCGGCAAGCGCCTCCTCATTGCCGTAGGGGTCCATCATCGCAATGACGATCGCGCCGCTCTTGTAGGCTTCATACTCGTGGGGTTCCGGCCGACGGACCTTGAAGACCACGTCGGCATTGGCGGCGGCATCGAGGCCCGCGATTTCAGCGCCGGCATCCCTGAAGGCATCGTCATCGATCCCCGAGGCAAAGCCTGCGCCGGTCTCTATAACGATATCAAGGCCAAGCGCTTTCAGTTTTTTCACTGTGTCGGGCGAGGCCGCCACCCGCGTTTCCGCGAAGGCCGTCTCTTTCGGCACAAATAATGTCTTGCTCAAGCTTGTCTCCCAAAGACAGATCGAAACGCGCGACAGAGGTCCGCAGCAATGCGTCTGTCATGCCGCGTTTCAAGGAAAAGATACGTCCGGACGGACGCTCAGCGAAGAATATAAAGACCGATCGCGCTGATGAGAATGAAAATGATCAAGCTGCTGATAAATCCGAACGGACCGACAAGCCCTGCGGCCATGGCCACCAGAAGCGCCCCGATGATGACCGTGCCGTATTTGGCGCCGTTCAGGAAAAGCTTGTAGGTGTTCGCGTGCTCCGCATAGTCCATCTCGTCCGCGGGCTTCGTGGCGCCCGTATCAACATTCTGCATCAATCCCTCCTGTCAGTCCGGCGTTGCCGGCCTCCGGCACCAGCCATTTTCCGGACATATGTCCCGATCCTTTTTCCGATTACCACATCTGGCGCGCTGCGGGCAACAATGCGGCGGCATCCTGGCGGAGGCGAAACGCGCCGAAAAGAAATTCATTTCCGTCCGACCGGCCGGAACCGACGGAAAAATACAAAATGAGGGCCGTTTTCATCCCATATTGTACCAAAGGCATGTTGCGTGACCTTGACAACTTCCACTATGGAGGTCGGACGGTTTGGAGGCCCCAATGAAACCACTGATAACAATAAGCCGTACGATCGACAGGCTGAATGAATTCATCGGACATTCGGTGTCCTGGCTGCTCCTTGTGGCAGTCCTCGTCAGCGCCGGCAATGCGGTGAGCCGAAAGCTCTTCTCGCTTTCGTCCAACGCCATGCTGGAACTGCAATGGTATCTCTACGGCGCCGTCTTCATGCTGGCGGCCGCCTATGCGCTCTTGAAGAACGAGCATATCCGTATCGACATTCTGTCCTCATCGTGGAGCAAACGCACCCGCGACTGGATCGACCTGGTGCTGCATATCATCTTCCTCGTGCCCTTTGCCGGGATGATGATCTATCTGGCCTGGCCATGGTTCTGGCGCTCCTTTGCAAGCGGCGAGCATTCGACCAATGCCGGCGGGCTGATCCTCTGGCCGGCGAAATCCTTCATTCTGATCGGCTTCATCCTGCTCCTGCTGCAGGCCTTTTCGGAAATCATCAAGCGCGCGGCCGTTCTCTCCGGACATCTCAAGGAAGACGATGCGCTTTATTCGGACGCCGGCAATGCCGCCCACATGATGACCGAGGACATGCCGAATGATTAATCTGATCGCGCATAACCTCGCCCCCATCATGTTCATCACCGTGATGGCGATGCTGCTGCTGGGCTATCCCGTCGCCTTCACGCTCGCCGCCGGCGGGCTCGCCTTTTTCGTGCTCGGCGTCGAGTTTTCCTCGATCTCGCCCGAGATCACCCTGTTCTGGCCGCTGCTGCAATCCCACCCCGACCGCTTCTTCGGCGGCATCATGTCGAACGAGACGCTGCTGGCGGTGCCATTCTTCACCTTCATGGGGATCATCCTCGAGCGCTCGCGCATGGCCGAGGACCTGCTGGACACGATCGGCCAGCTGTTCGGCCCCGTGCGCGGCGGCGTTGCCTATGCCGTGGTGCTTGTCGGCGCGCTTCTTGGCGCCACCACCGGCGTCGTTGCCGCCTCGGTGATGGCCATGGGCCTGATCTCGCTGCCGGTCATGCTGCGCTACAGTTACGACCGCTCCTTTGCCACCGGCACGATCGCCGCGTCCGGCACGCTGGCGCAGATCGTCCCGCCCTCTCTCGTGCTGATCGTCATGGCCGACCAGCTCGGCCGCTCGGTCGGCGACATGTATGTCGGCGCGCTCTATCCCTCGCTGATGGTGATTGCCGCCTACTGCCTCTACGTCTTCATCGTCACGATGGTCCGCCCCAAGGCGGCACCCGCCATGCCGGCGGCCGCACGCACGCTTGGCAGCGGCGTCATCTCGCTCTTCGTCATGATCGCGGTTGCCGTCGCGCTCTATTTCCTCGGCTATCATGTCCTGTTCACCGGGCTCGGCGATGCCTGGCGGCTTGTCGCGGCCATGGTCTTCGGCGTCGTCATCGTCTATCTGGTGGCAATTGCCAACGACCGGATGAAGCTCAATCTCCTGTCGCGGCTCAGCCAGCAGGTGATCATTGTCCTGGTTCCGCCGCTGGCGCTGATCTTTCTCGTGCTCGGCACGATCTTCCTCGGTATCGCGACGCCGACGGAAGGCGGCGCCATGGGCGCCACCGGCGCACTCATCCTGGCGCTCGCAAAGGGCCGGCTCGACCTGAAGTCGCTGAAGAACGCCCTCGACAGCACGACCAAGCTTTCCGCCTTCGTGATGATGATCCTGATGGGCGCGCGCGTCTTCAGCCTCACCTTCTACGGCATCAACGGCAATGTCTGGATCGAGGAACTGCTGACGGGCCTGCCGGGCGGCGAATACGGCTTCCTGATCGTCGTCACCATCATCGTCTTCATCCTCGGCTGCTTCCTCGATTTCTTCGAGATTGCCTTCATCATGGTGCCGCTTCTGGTGGCGCCGGCGCAGGCGCTGGGGATCGATCTGATCTGGTTCGGCATCATCCTGGGCCTTAACCTGCAGACCTCGTTCCTGACGCCGCCCTTCGGCTTCTCGCTGTTCTACCTGCGCTCGGTCACGCCGGCAGGCGAGTGGACGGACAAGGGCACGGGGCGGATCATGCAGGGCGTGCGCACGCTGCAGATCTACAAGGGCATCATCCCCTATATCGTGATCCAGTTCCTCGCCATCCTGGCGGTGATCTTCTTCCCGAAGCTCGTCACCCACTACAAGGACGAGGTCGTGACGGTTGATCCCGATTCGGTGACGATCGAGATGCCCTCCTTCGGCGGCAGCGTCGACGATCCGTTCAACCTCGATTTCGGCGGCGGAGACGGCGGTACGAGCGATCCCTTCGCGCTCCCCGACTTCGGCGACAATCCGGACGGCGGTTCGAACGGCGACGGCCTCAATCTCGATGATCCGCCGAGCCTGAATTTCAACTGAGGCGCTTACGCAAGCAGAACAAACGACACCCCGAAAGCGGTCGCTTTCGGGGTGTTGTCATTTTTCGGCGGATATTTGGACCGCAACGCTGCCAACGCCCCATCCCCGCACCGCCGTCATCCCGGCCTTGAGCCGGGATCCAGGGCCGCAGGACGAAGACTCAGCAATCAGCAACGCAGCCTGCGATGGCCTTGCCATACGGCCCTGGCAACTGTATTGTTTTGTACCTGTTCAGGCTGGTTTGTACATGGTCTGATCTCTTAGCATTGCGTTTGCAAGGGTTAGGATTTTTCGT
>NZ_JACIDZ010000011.1 GCF_014196625.1 Martelella radicis | reverse complement strand
TCAGGTGCCAGGGAACGGTCTCTAACGACCAGGATGCCGGACGACCTTCCGCCCGCACACATCATACCACAAGCCGCTATACACAGGATGCCGGGATAAACCCGGCATGACGGAAATTCAGGGGATCGGCAAAATCAATTCCGCCAATGCGAAAACCCCGGAAGCGATCGCTTCCGGGGCCTTCGATTGCACAAAGAAAACTTCTGTCAGATCAGGCGAGCGGCTTGATCTGGCCGGCGTTCTGAAGGGCCATCATGAACTGATCATAACGGAACTCGCAGGTCTTCAGCCAGCCATAGGCAGCGTTCTTGTATTCGGTCTGATCGTTGTAGATCTTCTTGAAGGTCGCGTTTTCGGCGCCGAGCTCGGCGTAGACTTCCATGGCCGCGTTGTAGCAGGCCTGCATGATCTCGGTGCTGTAGCCCTTCATCACCGCGCCGTCGCCGATCAGTTCGCGGATCGCGACCGGGTTCTTCACGTCATATTTCGCCATCATGTTGGTGTTGGCGAAGGCGCAGGCATCATCGAGCGCTGCCTGGTAGTGCTTCGGCAGTTCCTGGTACTTCGCCTTGTTGAAGAAGCCGTGGATGACCGGACCGCCTTCCCACCAGCCGGGATAGTAGTAGTACTTGGCAACCTTGTAGAAGCCGAGCTTCTGGTCGTCATAGGGGCCGACGAATTCTGCGGCATCAATCGTGCCTTTTTCAAGCGCCGGGTAGATATCGCCGCCGGCGATCTGCTGCGGCACGACGCCGACCTTCTCCATGACGCGACCGGCGAGACCGGCAATACGCATCTTCAGACCCTTCAGGTCGTCGACGGTATTCACTTCCTTGCGGAACCAGCCGCCCATCTGGGCGCCGGTATTGCCTGCCGGCAGGCCGTAGACGCCGTAGGTGTCGTAGAACTCGTTCATCAGCGTGTTGCCGTTGCCTTCGTAGAACCAGGCATTGGACAGGCGCTGGTTCAGGCCGAAGGGAATGGCCGTGCCGATCGCGAAGGTCGGATCCTTGCCCCAGAAATAGTAGGAGCAGGTATGGGCCGCCTCAACCGTGCCGCTCTGCACCGCATCGAAGGCCTGCAGGCCGGGGACGATTTCGCCGGCGGCATAGCACTGGATCTCGAAATTGCCGCCGGTGGCAGCGGAAACGTGATTGGCGATGTCTTCAGCGCCGCCATAGATCGTGTCGAGCGATTTCGGAAAGGACGAGGTGAGACGCCAGGTCACTTTCGGGTTTTCCTGCGCGATCGCAGGCGCGGCAAGCGCGGTTGCCGCAGCAGCGCCAACGCCGCCGGCGCCGACCTTTTTGATAAACGAACGACGGTCCATAGATACCTCCCAAAATGTGATGCGTCCGCGCAAACTCTCCTCCGGCGGACGTCTCAGCGAAGAAAGCACTTTGCTTGACATGTTTCAACTCTCGCCTGCAGACGAACGGGACTTTTCTGCCCCGAAATCCGGCGCCGTAAGACCAATGTCTAATGTCCCCCGATCGCCGGGCGTTATCGTCCGATCAGAATTTGCCATGGCCGGAGGCAACGGATTCGTTTGACAGACATCCCCCAAGGCGACATCACTTCGAAAAACAAACGCCGGAGCCTTCATGTCAAAACCGATCGTCGCCGTTCCCGCCGATACCTGTTTTTTCCGCGAAACCACCTGGCATGCCGCACAGCAGCAATATGTCGGCGCGGCGCTGGATGTCGCGGGCGCGATGAGCTTCATCATTCCCGCGCTGGGCGAGGCGCAGGATATCGACGCCATGCTCGACCGCGTCGACGGGGTGATGATCACCGGCTCGCGCTCCAATGTGGCGCCGGCGCTCTACGGCAAGACGGAAGAGGAGCGCGACGGCCCCTTCGACCCCGGCCGTGATGCCACCACGCTGCCGATGATCCGCCGCGCGATCGAACGCGGCATGCCGCTCCTGTGCATCTGCCGCGGCATCCAGGAACTCAATGTCGCGCTTGGCGGTACGCTGGTAAGCGAGGTGCATGAGCTCGAAGGCCGCATCGACCACCGCCAGCCGCCCGAAGGCGACCGCGATGCCCTCTTCGTCATCCGTCAGCCGGTGCATGTGAAGGAAGGCACCTGCCTTGCCGATATACTCGGGGCCGGCGAGGTTCAGGTGAACTCGCTGCACCGCCAGGCAATCGGCGATGTCGCCCCCGGTCTTGCCGTCGAGGCTGTTGCACCCGACGGCACGGTGGAAGCGGTTTCCGTCATCGGCGCGAGGAATTTCGCCGTCGGCGTCCAGTGGCATCCGGAATACTGGGCGAAGACAGACGAGACCTCGCGCAGACTGTTTGCGGCCTTCGGCGACGCCGTCAGGGCCTATGCGGCGGGCGTTCGCCGGGGTTGACGCCCCTCTTCCCGCTGCTGCCGACGACCGTGCTGGTCACCGGCGCTTTGCCGTCATCCTCAGGCCGTCGCGCATGTTCAGCCCCATGAGCGCGATATTGACCGCGCCGAAGACGAGTTCGACGGCCTGCACGGCATAGAACCACCCATCAAATGCGCCCGCCCCGGCCTTTGCCGCAAGAAAAAGCGCCGACGGGATCAATACGACGATGCCGTTGAGGGCGATCAGCGGCATGCGTCTGCGCTTAGCGGCGATGAGCCGCCCGCGCATCGGCCGGGCAAGGCGAAAGCCGGAAAAGCCCGCAAGCGCCAGCAAGGGCGCCAGCAGCAGGAAACCCCACGGAATCCAGGTCTTGACCTGCGCCACAAGGGCGGGCCCGGCGAAGAGTTCCGAAAGAATGGTCGACAGGAAGAAAGTGACAATGATCGCCAGCGCCAGAGCGCCGGCAACGGGATGCAATGTCTTCAGCATGGGTTTTCTCCTTCATTTTATATAGCATGCTATATATCATTGCATAGCAAGCTATGCAAATGCTACCGAAGGGCATGACGTTTCAGAAAGACCAATCGGCCGGCTACCTCGCCAATCACATGGCGCGTCTGTTTGAACGCGGACTTGCGGGCCGCATCCGGCCTCTCGGACTGACCACGGGCACGTTTCCGGCGCTTCTGGAATTGTGGGAAAATGACGGGCTGACGCAGAAGCAACTGGTGGAGCGGCTCGACATCGAGCAGGCAACCATGGCCAACACGCTGTCACGCATGGAGCGAGACGGGCTGATCAAGCGGGAAAGAGATCCTGAAGATGGCCGGGTCCAGCGCATCAAGCTGACCGAGCGCGCCCGCGCCCTGCGTGATCCGGCCATTGAAGCTGCCGCGGCTGAAAACGAAGACGCCCTCTCCGGCCTTTCGGCAGAAGAGAGCGCGCAGTTTCTTCATCTGATGCAGAAGATCATCGCGACCCGAAGGCAGCGGCCCTGAGGTCAGACCTTCGGCGGAACCGGCGTCTCCGGCACGGGGGTGACCGGGCGGCCTTCGGCAAACCAGCCCCTCAGATTGTCGGCCACAAGCTGCGCCATGCCCTGGCGCGTCGGCACGGAAGCCGAAGCGACATGCGGCAGCAGGCTGACATTGTCGAAACCGCGCAGCTTCTCCGGCACATGCGGCTCCTCGTAGAAGACATCGAGGCCCGCGCCGCCGATCGTTCCGGTCTCGAGGGCGGCGATCAGCGCGTCCTCGTCGACGCTCCAGCCACGGCCGACATTGACGAGGATGCCGTCAGGGCCGAGCGCGGACAGAATTTCGGCATTGACCACCTTGTGGGTCTCGGGCGTTTTCGGAACGATGCATATCAACGTGTCGACGGCTTCCGCGAGAGAGGCGAGCGTCGGGTGGTAGGCGTAGTCGACGCCCTTTTTCGGGCTGCGGGTATGATAGGAGATCTCGACCTTGAACGGCTCCAGCCGGCTTGCGATCTCAAGCCCGATCCGCCCGAGCCCGTAGAGCCCGACCTTGCGCCCCTTCACCGAGAAGGGCGAGAGCGGAAAATTGCCTTCCGTCTCCCAGCGTCCCTCGCGCAGAAAGCGCTCGGCCGCATAGAGACGACGCACGGAATTCAGGAGAAGCGCGATGGCCGTATCGGCCACCTCGTCATTCAGCACATTCGGCGTGTGGGTGACGACGATGCCCCGTTCTGCGGCATGGGTCGTGTCGATGCCGTCATAGCCGACGCCCGGGCAGGCGATGATCTCGAGATTTGGCAGGGCATCCATCTGCACGCCGGAGAACCCGCCAAAGGCGACGACGGCCCGGATGTCGGCGGCCTTTTCGCCCAGCGCGCCCGGCCCGCCCTCGGGCATGGTCACCAGTTCGTAATCGTCCTTCAGCACGCCCTGCACGAAGGGATTGAGGTTCTGCGACAGCATGACGGTTTCTTTGGGCATGGGGCCTCCCGAAAATGTTCTGGTTCTGAAATGGACATGGAAGCATGTAGCAGAGCGCTACAGCGCAAGATAGCTCTCGGCGGTCTCGCGGTAGGGTCCTGTCGACTGGCGGATGCGCATTTCCGGCTTGATCAGGTGCATGCCGTTGGGCGCGTTCGAACCGGCCAGCCTGTCGAGCAGCGCGCGCGCGGCCAGCCGCCCGACCTCGGCCTGGCCGTTCCAGACCGTGGTCAGCGACGGCGTGGAAATCGAGGCTTCCTCCAGATCGTCATAGCCGGTGACGGAAATATCGGCGCCCGGCGTCAGCCCCGCGCGCGAAATCCCGTTCATCAGGCCGATCGCCACCAGATCGTTCCAGCAGACCGCCGCCGTCGGCTTCTGCGGCAGTGACAGAAAATGCACCGCCGCCTCGAACCCGCCCTGCTTGGTGCGTGGTCCCGGAATGCGCAGGCCCGGATCGACCGGGATATTGGCCTTCTTCAGCGCATTGACATAGCCCGCATAGCGGTCGCGCCCGGTCGAGGTCTGGTCCGTGCCGCCGATCATGGCGATGCAGCGGTGGCCGAGGCCGATCAGATGGTTGGTGGCCAGCGCAATGCCGTAGCTGTCGTCGCCGCGATAGGTCGGCAGGTCCAGCTCCTCCATGGTGCGGGCGACGAAGATCGCCGGCATGCCATTGTCTTCCGCCAGTTGCACATCGGCGGGCGGCGTGCCGATCGCCGGCGACATGATCACCCCGTCGCCGCCGAGCTGCAGCAGCGTCTCGATGAAATTGCGCTGCTTTTCGACCGAGTCGTAATGGTTGGAGAGAATGAAAGTGTGCTGGTTGCGGTCGAGCTCGCTCTCGATGGCCTTGAGGATCTCGCCATAGAACGGGTTCATGATGTCATGAACGACGACGCCGATAATGCCCGAACGCGAGGTCCGGAGGCTGGCGGCCCGGCGATTGTAAATATAGCCGAGCGTGCGGGCCTGTTCCTTGATCCGCTCGCGCGTGGCGCTGGCCACGAGCGGGCTGTCGCGCAGCGCCAGCGACACCGTGGCCGTCGAAATCCCCAGAGATTCGGCAATAGTGGAAAGTTTAACTTTCTGGGCCACGGCATTTCTCCCGGTGATTGAACGCCCCGCGCTTGGGATCTTGATTTAAAATTTTAATTCAAAAACCGAGAAGATTTCAACATAAAAGCAAAAATCGGTTTAATTTTCCGGGGAAACCGCCGTGGCGCCTGGCTTCTCTCGGTCGGCCCGGGCGACGCCCCGCCTTGCTGCCCGCCGCCATCCTCCTTATATAGGCGGAAAATCCTTCAAAGGAACGATCATGACTGACACGCAAGCTGCAAAGCCCATCCCGGTGACCGTGCTGACGGGCTATCTGGGATCGGGAAAAACCACCCTGCTCAACCGCATCCTCTCCGAAAACCACGGCAAGCAATATGCGGTCATCGTCAATGAATTCGGCGAGATCGGCATTGATAACGACTTGATCGTGGAATCCGACGAAGAAATCTACGAGATGAACAATGGCTGCGTGTGCTGCACGGTGCGCGGCGACCTGATCCGGGTTGTCGAGGGCCTGATGCGACGCCCGCGTTTCGACGGCATCATCGTCGAGACCACCGGCCTTGCCGACCCCGTTCCGGTGGCACAGACCTTCTTCATGGATGACGACGTCAGGGCCAAGACCGCGCTCGACGCGGTTATTGCGCTGGTCGATGCCAAGCACCTGCCGCTGCGTCTCAAGGACAGCCGCGAGGCCGAGGACCAGATCGCCTTCGCCGATATCGTGCTGCTCAACAAGACCGACCTCGTCAGCGCCGAAGAACTGGCAGACGTCGAGGGTCTGGTGCGCGCCATCAATCCGGCTGCCCGCATCTTCAAGACGGAACGCTCCGGCATCGAGCTGGAGCGGATCCTCAACCAGAACGCCTTCGATCTGAAGCACGTTCTGGAGGACGACCCGCACTTCCTCGACCACGATCATGACGACCATGTCTGTGGCCCCGATTGCAACCACGACCACCATGATCACGATCACCACGATCATGACCACCACCACCATCATCATGGTCTCTCCGATCACCATGATGTGACGGTACAGTCGGTCTCGCTGCGCGGCGGCGCGCTCGATCCCAACCGCTTCTTCCCGTGGATCCAGTCGGTCACCCAGAACCAGGGCCCGAACATTCTCCGCCTGAAGGGCATTCTCGCCTTCAACAACGACGACGAACGCTATGTTGTCCAGGGCGTCCACATGATCATCGAGGGCGATCACCAGCGCCCGTGGAAGGACGGCGAGGCGCGCGAAAGCCGGCTCGTCTTCATCGGCCGCGACCTTGACCGCGAAAAGCTGGAGAAGAGCTTCCGGGCCTGCGAGGTCCAGAGCTGATGCCGAGCGTTGCGCCCGTCGACATTGACGATCATGTCATCGCCGCCGCCTTTCTCGGCGGAATTGCGTTCTTTGCCACGGCCGGAGGCCGGATCCACCGGCTCGATGACGGCGAGAAGGTGACGGAGGCCCATGACGGCCTCCTGACCTGCGTGCGCGACCCCTTCAGCCAGTCGCTGATCACCGGCGGCGAGGACGGTCGCGTTCTTCGCGTTGCCAAAGACGGCTCTTTCGAGGAACTGGCGAGCGTGCCGCGCAAGTGGATTTCCGTCGTTGCCGGCGGCCCGCACGGCGCCGTCGCCTATGCCGTGGGCAAGGAGACGCGGGTGATTGCCAGCGGCGCGTCACATCTCTTCACCGAGGAGCGCAGCGTCGAGGCGGTCACATTCGCCCCCAAGGGGCTCAGGATCGCGGCCGCGCGCTATAACGGCGCCTCGCTGCACTGGGTCGCGGGCTCTGCTCCCCCGGTCGATCTCGAATGGAAGGGCGCTCATATCGGCATCACCTTCTCCCCGGACGGGCGCTTCCTCGTCACCTCCATGCAGGAGAACGCGCTGCATGGCTGGAAGCTGGACGGGAAGCTTTCGGCGGAAGCGCGACACATGCGCATGAGCGGCTATCCGACCAAGGTAAAATCCTGGTCCTGGTCGCCGAAGGGCAAGTGGCTCGCCACGTCCGGCGCGCCGGCGGCCATCGTCTGGCCGTTTTCCGGCAAGGACGGGCCGATGGGCAAGGCGCCGCTCGAACTGGGCACCCGCGCCAATATCCTGGTCACCCAGGTCGCCTTCCACCCTTCGGAGGAAATGCTCGCCATCGGCTTCATCGATGGCATGATCCTGGCCGTGCGCCTTTCCGACCAGAAGGAAGCCCTCCTGCGCCGCCAGGGCAAGGGCGCCATTACCGCACTCTCCTGGGACGAAGCGGGTCAGCGCCTGGCCTTCGCCTCCGAAGCCGGCGATTGCGGCATCGTTACCATCGCGGCCTGAAGACGATCGCCGTCCCGGTTGGCAAAATCCTCTTTCCCAAACTCCCGATTTTCCGGCCCGGCCGCATCGGGCTGAATTTTTTTGCCGGCAGCATTGCCGCCTTTCGGACTGGAGCAACAATAGCTTCGCTCGCTCTCGCAAGAAGGCAGACTCACGCGACTGATTTCCGCTATGATGGGCGGCAATAACCAGTTGGGAGAAAAAACAATGGTCAATCTGATCAAGGCGGCCGCGATCGTCGCTCTGGCAACGATCGCGGGATGCCAGACTGCCCCGCCCGAAACGCCGTTGCAGGAATTGCTGGACCAGGGCGCGCGCGCCGAACTCGCGGCGCAACGCTGCGAAAGCTATACGAGCCTGCGCGGCGACAGGAAACTGCGGGACGCCTCCCAAGAAATCTATGCGAAGGCGCGGGAGATGGGCGCTGACCAGCCAGATATCGATGCCGCCCGGCTGCGCGCCCGACAGCAGGCGGGGCTGCGCGACACGCTGATCGGCAACGAGGCGACGTGCGACGAACTCTCTATCCTGCCGCCGGGCTACTAGAGCGCCGTGCGTCCATTCGGACGCACGGCGCTCTATCTGTTTGTTTTGACGCATTTCGCAGTCAGGCGTTTCCGCCTGACTGCGAAATGCTCTATGCGGCAACGCTGCCGGAAGGTCCCGGCCAGAAGGCTCCAGCCAGGACGCCGGTCGCCTCTGCGGACGACCCCATCATCCGCTTATTCCGTCCGAAACGACGATCGGCCATTGCCGATATCCTCTCTGGGAATGAGATGACACCGCGCGTCCCGCATCGTTTCCAAGCGCGCTGATCGCCGCACCGCGGACGTTCACTCGCAATGCAGGGGCGGACTTTCGACAAAGACAGATGCTTTCCCTCGGCCGCGAGAAACGCGGCGGGGCATGGCTCATCGCGCGAATCGCGTTGCCGGTCGATAAGCCATGCAAGCGCGTTCCCCGCACACCCGAAGCCTCGAAATCATGGTTCTATGCCGAACAAAGAGGCAGAGCCGCGTTTTCACGAAACGCGGCTCCGGATCAGTTGAGAATGCCGTTGGCCGTACCGATGATCGAGATCGACGGCAGGATCTGCGAGATCAGGCGATTCCAGTTGGTGACCGGTTGGCTGGCGACGAACACGATGTCGTTCGGACGAAGCTGAAGCTCGGTTGCCAGCAGAAGATTGGCGGTATTCTGAGCGTCGAGCGACCAGGCCGTGATGCCCATTGCGCCGGTGCTCAGGTCACGATCCTTGCGCAGGAGATAGATTCGGCGCGGGTTGCCCGTGACAGGCTGGATGCCGCCCTGCTCGAACATTGCGTCTGCAAGCGAGGCGTAACGGTCGAAGGGCAGCGGCCAACGGCCCTGGTTCTTGACCTCGCCGAAGACGTAGACGTAGTCGCGATCAACCGCATCCATTGAGAGACGGGTCTGGAAGATGTCGCGTTGCTCGTCCAGAACATCGCGCTGGAATTTGGCGAGGTCGAGTTCCTGGCGCATGTAGTTTTCGGCCAGCTCGACCGAAAATTCCGTGTCGACGAAGACACGGTCCCCGTTCTGCAGCAGAACCCGCGGAATATCTTTCTTGGCAAACAGCTTGGTTGCCGGGACCTGGTAGGTCTTGTCATCGCGGTAAAGCCTGACCGTCGCGTATTCCGGATCCGTGGCAACGATGCCGCCGGCCGCGGTTACCGCTTCATCGAGATAAAGCGGCGTCAAAGTGATCGGCTCGAGCTGCGGCTGCCCCACAGCGCCGCCAACGGCGACGCGCTGGGAGTTGAAATCGGTAATCTCGAGATTGAAGTTCGGATCGATCTGACTCTCGACGAGCTTCTGAAACAGAAGGGATTGAGCCTCTTTGAGGGTCTTGCCGGCGATGGAGACGCGCCCGACCGTCGGGATCGCGATGGCTCCGTCATCCTGTACGGTGTAACCTTGGCGCGAATTCTGAGCGGCAAGCAGGCCATTCATCTGGTTCAGCGTCGAAGAATCAGCATTCGGGGTTGCCAGAAGCACCACGTCGCCAACGCCGATCTTGTAGGGCTTTGGCTCCTGCAAAGGCGGCAGGTTGGTTTGAACCGAACCGGGGCGCTTCTGCGGGCGATAAGCCGAAATACGCGGCACGGCCGAACTCTGCAGCGTTGCCGTCTGGTCGAAAACGGGCGGCAGCGAGCGCGGCGTATAGGGCGTCATGGCGTTCGCCATCGTCACGTTCTGGCTCGTCACCGGCACAACCTTGACTACGGAGGTCTCTCCCACAACCGGGCGAACCTCCGATACGTTGTACAATGCACTACACCCGGTCATGACGATCGCGGTGAGGATGACGGTAATGGCACGCAATTGAAACTCTCCGAATTGCTGTCACTTGCCCCGAATTTATAAGCCCAGAACGTATCACCCCGCGGGAGACAAGCAAAGCGCCCGGCAAGAATACATGGATACTCGAAAACAATTAATCAGAAACTGGTTCTGCTCCTTGACGGAACGGCAAAACGACCAGAAATGGTGTTTTTCTCTTCGCCCTGTGACCAATTGGCGACATCGGGTTGAATGCGGAAACCGGGTCAATTCATTCTCCCTTAATAAGCAAATCGCAGCGTGAGTCCATAGCGCGGCTCATCCTGGGCAAGCATCGTTCCCACTCCGTGGAGACCTGTTGCATTTGTGGCATAGACATCGGCGCTGAAGGGCGTGTTGTGGAGATCATACCGCGCACCCGCCGACCAGATCACGTCGGCGCCATCGGAAACGCCCGTAACCTCGCCCATGAGCTCGAGATCACGGAACGGACGGACCGAGACGCCAGCGCCGATGCCCCAGATGCGTTCCTGATGATAGGCGGCAAATTTCGTTTCAAGCGTCACGCTGGCCTTTTCCGAGAAAGCCAGGCTTGCCGGGAGCGCACCGTAAAGCACGCCGGTCGTCGGTTTAACGAAATCGCGGCCGGCAAGCACCTGACCTGACAGCGAGAACAGATCGCCGTATTTCTGGTCCATCAGGCGGAGCTTGCCGCCGATCATATAGGACCATTCATCGTTCCAAACGCTCAGCGCGTTTCCGGCGGCGCCGCCTGAAGGATACTGCGAGAAGATGGCGTCAAGCTGAAGGTCCTGATCCGGACTGAAGGCCAGATGGACGTCGCCGAAGCCCCGATTTCCCATCCCCGCTTCCACCAGAATACGTCCGGGCGACAGCGTGTCGGCGCTTGCAAGAGTGATACCGCCGATCTGCTCCTGCAGTTCCAGTTCGGTAACCGGGCTCAGCATATCCACCCTGTAGCTGTCGAAATAGACGTCACGCGTCGCCTCGCCGACAAAGGGCGTGTAGCTGAGGCGGACACCATAGGCAATATCATCCGAGCTTGGCGGAAGCGCGATGATGCTGGTTGCCGGAGTCATTCCCCAGCCATTGGTGGCAAAAAGATCAACCGCCGCCTTGGGGGTTATGGCCAGCTTGACGCCCGCCATCCAGACCGGCGTCGTCTCGAGGCCGGCCGAGCTGGAGAGCGTATTGCCATCGGTTCCGTATGGCAGCATCACCGTTGCATAGGATTGCAGTCCGGTGACCGGCTGCCAGGTCAGACCGGCGCCGATGTACGGCACTGTTCCGTAATAGGGCTGGCCGTTGATGCTGTCGGGCAGAAAAGAAACACCCGGGGTTACGTGGAAACGCAGGGAATCCGTCACCGTCAGGCTGATCGGCAGTTGGAGGCTGCCGGCAAGATCCAGCGTCCCGTTTCCGTCATTCTGATAAAGATTGCCGGACAGGAAAACGCCTTCCAGCGAGCCGAAGGCCGCCATGGAGAGACCGTAGCCGTCAATCAGGCCGTATTTGATGCCGGCTCCACCGGCGAGAAAGGAAAGATTGTCATCACAGATCGCCGCCGCGCAAAGGGGCGGGTCGTCAAAAACATGAGCAAAGCCGCTTATCTGAAAGCGATCGGTGATCGCCCAGTCGGCGCGCCCGTCGTAAACCTGCGTGCCGGTCGAGGCGCCGCCAAGGGTCTGATCGGAGCCGAACTGAAGATAGACAGCCCCCTTGGGCAGAAGGTATCCGGTCTCGAAACTCGAATAGTTGGAGGCCATCATCTCGATCGGCGTCTGGTCAAGAAACAGGGCTCCGGGCCCCTCAAGGACCTGAGCCTCCGCCGGCCTCGAGGCCGCCAAACCGATAAAGCCGCCCAGAAAAGCGGGCAAAAGAAGAAAACCGGCCAGGTTCGATACTCTGGACATAAACCGCCGTTTCCCGATCGTAAAACATCCTAAAAAATCGAGGTGACGATAGCCCATTAACAAATCCTAAACAAGCGGATGTCAGGAACCTAAAGGCACGCAGAACCAACAGATAAACCAAGGGTAGAAGAATGCGCCATCAATACCCGAAAAAATGCCCGCTATGAGTGATTCGAAGTACTTATACTCTCAGTGCGATCAGGTTTCCACAGGTCACAGACGACGGCATAACGCCAAATCCCGCCCTCAGGCGCATCGCCCCCCAAAGGAAAGCGGCATTTTTACAGCATTTTAACCATAAACAACCAAATCGCCTCCATCGCAACCGATCCGAGAGGCGAAACGACAAGAAGGGCGGCTCCATGGAAGCGCAGGAGACGGAGCTCCCGTTCCGTGCCGGTCACCCAAACTACGCAGGGCAGTCTCTAGATGAGATGGAGCGCGCCTCACCCCGGGCCAACAAAGCCTGTCGCCCAGGCCCGCTCTGTCATCTGCCGGCCGGCGATCTGGCTGGCCTTTCTCCCACATACGGCCTGACCTCTTCATCACGCGGAAGACCAGATGCACCGGCGGGAACCGATCCCGGCTCCGTCGTTCAGCGCGCCGGGCTGCCTGAAACGGCCGGATACGCAGGGCCGGTGTCGCCGGTCAGCAAGACTTGCATTCCAGGCAAAGATGACGCTTCCTGCCGTCACCTGCATCAGCCGAAAGGGGAAACGATGAAAACCCGCAGCTTCGCCGTGATCGGTCTTGGAACCTTCGGCAGCACAGTCGCCAGTGAACTCGCCCGGTTTGGCAATCCGGTCCTGGGCATCGACATCGACGGACAGTATGTGACGCGGCTGGCAGAAACGCTGACGGAGGCCGTGATTGCCGATGGAAAGGACGAACTCGCGCTCAAAGAAGCCGGCGTCGGAGATTATGACGTCGCCATAGTCGCGATCGGGGAAGACCTGGAAGCCAATGTCCTTTGCACCATGAACGTCAAGATGCTTGGCGTCGAGACGATCTGGGTCAAGGCCCTCAACCGGACGCATCACCGGATATTGACGAAGCTCGGCGCCGATCGCGTGATCCTTCCTGAACACGAAATCGGACAGCACATCGCGCAGATGCTGCACAACCCGCTCGTGCGAGACTATGTCAGCCTCGGCAACGGCTATCACGTGGTCGACTTCAAGGTCCCGGCGGAACTCGATGGCAAGATGGTTGGCAAGGCCGCGATTTTCGAAAAATACAATGTCAGGGCATTGGGAGCCATGCGGGACAACCAGTATCTGTCCTGTGACGACGGCGACCTGACGCTGAGGGAGGACGACAAGCTGCTCCTGCTCGGAAAACGAGGGGACCTGCGTCACTTCGGAGACGACCTGCGTGACGGAGACTGACGCATGCTGCGCATCTATCCGAAACGTCCAACGCCTCAACTGGCGCCGCCGCTCGTCCTGATCCTGATCTATGCCGGTCTCATCGCCCTCGGCACGGCTGCTCTGAAGCTCCCCCTTGCCACGGCAAGCCCGATCACCTGGTCCGATGCCGCCTTCACGGCGACTTCGGCCGTTACGGTTACGGGCCTCGTCGTGGTGGATACCGGCAGCGTCTACACCTTTTTCGGCCAGACCATCGTGATGATGCTGATCCAGCTTGGTGGGCTCGGCCTCATGACCTTCGCGGTCCTGATCCTGTCCATGCTTGGCCTGCCGGTCGGTTTCACGCACCGTCTGTACCTGAAGGAAGACCTCAACCAGACCTCCGCCACCGACCTCCTTGCGCTGACGCGCGTGATCCTCAAGGTCGTCCTGTTGTGCGAACTGATCGGAGCTGTTCTGCTGGCACTGGTTTTCGTGCCTGAATCAGGCTGGCGCGAAGGCCTGTGGCAATCCCTCTTTCACTCGGTCTCCGCCTTCAACAATGCAGGCTTCGCGCTCTTTCCGGACAGTCTCAGCCATTGGGTCGGGAACCCCGTCATCAACCTGACCATTCCGGCTCTGTTCATCATGGGCGGGCTTGGATTCACGGTCGCCTCGGATCTGTGGCGCAAGCGTAGCTGGCGCCATTTCTCGTTGCACACCAAGCTGATGCTGACCGGAACAGTGGCGCTGCTCGCATGGTCGACGATCTCATTTGCCATGATGGAGTGGACCAATCCGGGGACCCTCGGTCAACTCGCCTGGTCCGATCGTCTGTGGGCAAGTTGGTTTCAGGCGGCGACAACCCGCACCGCAGGCTTCAATACTGTCGAGATCGGCAATCTTTCAGACGGCACCTCGCTGATGTTCATGACCCTGATGTTCGTCGGCGCGGGCAGCACCTCGACAGGCGGAGGGATCAAGGTCACGACCTTCATCGTCCTCATGCTCGCGACGATCGCCTTTTTCAGGCGGCGGGCCACTATCCATGTCTTCGGACGGGAGCTTGGACTGGAACAGGTCATGAAAGTGCTGGCGCTTGCCACAATCAGCACCCTGCTCGTTCTATGCTCGATCTTCATGCTTCTTCTGTTTCATGAAGGCGATTTTCTCGCAATCGCCTTCGAAACGGTCTCGGCTTTCGCCACCGTCGGCATGTCCCGCGGCATCACGGGCGACTTCGACAGTGCCGGACGCGCCGTCATCATGGCGGTCATGTTTGTGGGCCGCGTGGGACCCATGACGCTGGGTTTCCTCCTGGCTACCCGAAGACCCAGCCGGATCGGCTATCCGGCAGGCACCGTCTATCTCGGATAGATGCGCTCGGATCAGGCCCCGGCTGTTCCACGCCTCTGCCGCTTCGCCGCCGCACTAGTCTGCGAGGCGGCCGAATGTCTCGAAAAAGGCCTTCGATGAACCATCCGGGGCCTTGCCGACGCCCCAGCGCATCAGGGTCGAGGCGTCCTCGGAGAAGCACCAGTACTGGCCGATGATCACATCGCCGTCGAGCTGTTCCAGCACCTGGAATTCGCGGGCGCTCAACTGACGGATGCGCACTTCGTTGTAGCGGGCGTTACCCGCAATCGGCGCAGGCTTGTCATCCAGCGTCGCATCGAACTTGTTGACGTAAAGTTTTTCGGGATTGGTGTCGTTGACGCCCTCATAGGCAAGGAAATTCTCTTCAAACCGCATGGTCAGGGTGAGGCGAAACCCCGCAGGAAACATGCCGTTGCTCCAGTAGCTCTGCGGATGAAACGACCGATAGACCCCGCTCAGGGGTGCATTGTCCCAGAGATCAGGTTCGATGGCGGGTAGGCCCCGACCCGTGGCAAGAGCTTCGATCAGCATGGTCGTGTCTTTCATTTTCATGTTGTTTGTCGAAAGAAAAGAAGTGCGGCTTTCAGATCAGGCGCCTCGCCGGCTTGCATTGCGAAGCGTCGGATCAAGCTGGTCGCGCAGCCAGTCGCCGACGATTGAAACCGAAAGCGCGAGGAAAAAGATGATGGCGCCGGGAAACATGGTGAGCCACCACGAGGTCATCAGCCTGTCGCGCCCGTCGCTCATGATCTGACCGAGGCTCGTCATTGGCGGCTGCACGCCAAGGCCGAGAAAGCTCAGCGCCGTCTCCAGAAGCACCGTCAGCGGCAGGTTGATGGTGAACTGAACCAGAATGACGTTGAAGATGTTGGGCAGGATATAGCGCAGGTAGATCCGAGACGCGGAGGCCCCCAGAACCCGTTCGGCCGTGACGTAACCGCGTTCGCGCACCGAAAGCGTGGAGGCGCGCACCAGACGGGCGTAGTTTTCCCAGCCGCTGAAGCCGACCATGATCACGATCAGCAGCAGGCTGCTCTTGAACAGCGCCAGCACGAACAATGCGACGATGATGATCGGGACCGAGGCCTGCACGTCGACCGCCATCATGATCAGCGTGTCCGTCTTGCCGCGCATGCCGCCGGCAATCAACCCGAGAAGCGAGCCGAACACCGCGCCGATCAGCGTTCCGAAGATGGCGACCAGCAGAGTCACCTTAGCCCCCATGGCAAGCCGAGCCAGAAGATCGCGGCCGCGGCCGTCCGTGCCCAGAACATGATCCCAGGACCCGCCGAGAAACACCGGCGGTTCGAACCGGTCAAGCAACGACGTCTGACGGAAGTCATAGGGCGTCAGGAAGCCACCGAAGAGGGCGAACAGGACGAACAGGACGACGAAGCCGATACTGATACGCACGGCGAGCGGCATGCCATGGAAAAGCGAGTTTCCGTGCCTCATGACGCAGCCCTCCGGATTCTCGGATCAAGAAACGAATAGAGGATATCGACTGCAAGGTTGGCGAAGGTCATCGAGAAGGTGACGGCAAGCACCAGGAACTGAACCACGGCGATGTCTCGGGTGGCGACCGAACGCACCAGCAACTGCCCGACGCCCGGCCATGCGAAAACCTGCTCCGTGACCACCGCGCCTGCCACCAGTCCGCCAAGGCTGAGGCCCAGCATGGTGACGATGGGAATGGCCGCATTGGAAGCGGCATGCCGCCACAATCGCCGCGCCGCAGGCACCCCGCGCGCTTCAAGCGCCATCATGAAGGGCTGGTTGATCGTTTCCAGCAGCGAGGACCGCGTGAACCGCGCGAAGGCGCCCATCGAGGCAAGCCCCAGCGTTGCCGCAGGCGGCAGCAGCAGAAGCAGCGAGATATGGCCATTGGCCGCCGCGCCGAAGAACACGCCGAAGACGAGCGCGCCCGTCAGGATCACGACCAGACCGAAGAAGAAATTCGGCATGGCGAAGGCAAAGACCGAAAAGCCCATCACCAGCCGGTCGATGAAACTGTTGCGGTTAAGCGCGGCGACTGCGCCGATCAGGATGCCGAAGACGACCGCGATGGCGAGCGCCGTGCCGCCAAGCAGCAATGTTGCCGGGAGCCGGTCGAGAAACAGCGTGAGCGACGATTTCCCGGTGTGGATCGAATAGCCGAAATCGCCCTGAAACAGGCCGAGAACGTAATTGGCGTATTGAACCGGCAGCGGCTTGTCGAGCCCCAGCTTGACACGGTAGGCCTCCACCACTTCCGGCGGAGCGTCCGGCGGCGCGAGCGCCTGCGCCGGGTCGCCGGAAAGGCGAATGAAGAAGAATACGATCGTCACTGCGATCAGCAATGTAATCAGCGAACGAACAACGCGAAACAGGATGATCCGGGTCATGAAAGATCGCCTCCCATGGCCGATACCCCCCCTGTCCTCGAAAGCGATGAGGTCGCGCGCCCGGCCCTGTCTGGAACCGCGTTGAGCAGCGTTCGGGTATAATCATGGGCCGGGGTCACCAGCACTTTTGAAGCCGGCCCCTGCTCGACTGCCTCGCCGCGGTACATCACCGTCACTTCGTCGCAGATCGAAGCGGCGACGCGCAGGTCGTGGGTCACGAACAGCATGGCGAAGCCGAGCTTTTCCTGAAGTGCTGAAAACAGCGCCAGGATCTGGGCCTGGATCGAAACATCGAGCGCCGAGATCGCCTCGTCGGCGACCAAAATTTCCGGCTCGACCACCAGCGCGCGAGCAATGCAGAGCCGTTGTCGCTGCCCGCCGGAAAATTCATGCGGGAAGCGATCGAAGGCCTGTTCCGGCAGTCCGACCAATGCGAGTATCTGGCGCGCGCGTTCGGCTGCCTGCTTACGGGTCGCGCCGTGGATCAGAGCGCCCTCGGCAACGCTCCATCCGGCCTTCTGGCGCGGGTTGAGCGCGCTGAACGGGTCCTGCTGCACGAGCTGGATGCGTTTGCGCATGGCGCGCGGCATGCCGGTCGCGAACTGTCCGATGTCGGTGCCATCGAGGATCACCGACCCGCCGGCCAGCGGCTCGAGCTGGAGAATGCCGCGCACGAGGGAGGATTTTCCCGACCCGCTCTGGCCGACAAGGCCATGGGTCTCGCCGCGTTTCAGCAAAAGCGACACCCCGCGCACGGCCTCGATGTCCCGGTTCCCGAAAAGACCGTCGCGCTGATGATAGGTGATGGCAATATCGCGCGCCTCGAGCACCGCCGGCCTGTCGCGTTCCGGAGCAATCCGTGAGCCCGGCCTCGGCAGGCTCTCGAGCAGACGGATCGTGTAAGGATGGCTGGGCGCCTCGAATATCGCGTCGCGCGTGCCGGCTTCGACGATCTCGCCATCGCGCATGACCATCACCCGGTCGGCAATATCGGCGACGACCGAAAGATCGTGGGTGATGAACAGAAGGCCTGCCTGGAATTCGTCCTGCAGGTCTCGGATCAGAGCCAGGATTTCCGCCTGTGTCGTAACGTCGAGTGCGGTCGTCGGCTCGTCCGCGATCAAGAGCGCCGGCTTGAGCGCCAGCGCCATGGCGATGGCGATCCGCTGGGCCTGCCCGCCGGAAAGCTGATGCGGGTAGGATTTGTGGATCCGTTCGGGTTCGGCCAGCCTGACGGCCGCAATCATCTCCATGGCTCGCTCGCGCCGGGCGCGCGCCGACCCCATGCCGTGGACCAGGAGCAATTCCTCGATCTGCTTTCCGACCGTCATCACCGGATCAAGCGTGGCCGCCGGCTCCTGGAAAATCAGGCCGACCCTTCCTCCCCTGAGCCTGCGCATGGCGGCAGGATCGCCCGTCGGAAGCGGAGCGCCCTCGAACATGATCGCGCCGGCGGTCTTTTCCAGACCGCGCGGCAGCATGTCCAGCAATGCCTGGGCGGTGATCGACTTGCCCGAGCCGCTCTCGCCGACCAGACATACGCATTCGCCCGGACGGATCGAGAGATCGAGGCCGCGGACCGCATGCTCGCGGTCAGCGCCATCCGGCAGGGCGATCGTCAGGCCGCGAATTTCCAGCAGTTCCGACCGATCGTCAGGCACATGCATGTCCTAGGGTTCGATCGTCAGGAAATCGCTGGTGAAAATCGTCAACTGCGAGCTTCCCGGATCCCATTCATACTCGTCGCTCATGGCAAACGTCTGGACGTTGCGCCACAGATACATGCCCGGCGTGACGTCTTCCCAGTCCTCTACCAGGTCGAGATAGGCGGCATTCCTCTCCTCGAAGGTCTGAGCGCGCTCGAAGCGCTCGCCATCGGCCAGGAAATCCTCGGTCGGCGCCCATGTGCGGTGGGCGGCGGTAACGCGGCTCGACGAGGGCCCCCAGTCCAGCCAGAGCGGACGGTAGGGGTCTCCGGTAAACTCGGACGACATCGACATGTTGAGCATGTGGAACGGGCGCTGATAGGCGAGCGAGAAGTTGTCGACGATGTTGAGTTCGACATTGATGCCCAGGTCGCGCCACATCTCGACCATGTATTCGGCGGCCACCTCGTAGTTCGGGTAGAACCCGCGCACGATGTTCCAGGTCAGCGGCTGACCGTCATAGTCGCTTTTGGCAAGAAACTCGGCCGCGCGCTCCGGATCGTAGCCGTAGGTCGCCTTGCGTTCGGGATCATAATAGGGGCCGTATTCCGGGAAATTGAACGGCGTCGGCGTAAACGTCATGCCGTTCCACAGCGCCTCGGTAATGGCGTCCCGATCGATCGCCATCACCATCGCCTTGCGCAGATTGGCATCGACGAGCGGATTGTCGTCCATCCCCTCAATGGTGAGCGTGTTGAACGCGAACATCGGATAATTGCCGATCTGGTCAACGATCAGATGAATCCCGTCAGTGGCTTCGACGGATTCCATCTGGTCCACGGGAACGCTCATGATCAGGTCATAATCGCCGGAGACCAGACCGGCATAACGCGTCGAGAACTCCGGAACGATCTTCCAGGTCACGCTTTTCAGCGGCGGCGTTCCGCCCCAGTAGTCGTCATAGGCTTCCGCGATCGCGTGGTCGGAGGGATCGAAATCCGTGATCTTGTAGGGACCGGTTCCGATCGGCATCTGGCCGAAGGCCTCGGTGCCAAGGCTCTCATAATAGTTCTTCGGAAGAACGTAGCCGATCGGCGTCGTCAGACGGTTGATGAAGGTGGCATCGGGATAGGCCGTTTCCAGATCGACCGTATAGTCATCGACAACGGTGACGCCGACGAGCCCGCGCGCGTAGTTCTTGCCGCGCGGCGCGAGCGGCTTCTCGCCCCAGAGCCTCTCCTCGGAAAGCGAGAAGGCGACGTCTTCGGCGGTCATCGGATCGCCGTTCTGGAACGTCACCCCTTCACGCAGGTGCAGCCGCCAGGTGGTCGGCGTCACCTGCTCCCAGCTCGTAGCAAGCCCGGGGATGATGGTGTTGCCTTCCGGGTCCTCGAAATAATTCCGTTTCACCAGCGTGTCGAAGACATTGCCGTAGACCCGGCCGCCGGTCGTCGAAAGACCGATCACCGGGTCGAGCGTCGACCAGAGATTGTCGACGGCAAAGGCAAAGTCCGGTCTTGTGTCTTCCTGCGCAAAGGCCGGCGCCGTGGCAAGGGACGATACGCCGGCGCTCAGGAAAAGCATGGCGGACGTCAGAAGCGTTCTTCGTTTCAACATGGTATGCGATCCCTCTGAAAGTCGTTTCTCGCAACGGGCGGCGGGCCCGCCGTTTCTTATTGCATGACGATGCTGCCGCAACGCTTCAGGCGGTTTGCCGCCTCCGGTTCGTTGCATCCGGTTCAAAACTGTAGTCGCGTTCATTGACGAGCGACGGAATTGAGCGGCGGGTCTTCAAGACAAGCGAAAGGTCGAGATCGGCCACCGCAAGCCCGATGCGCTTGCCCATGTCCTCCACGACCGTGCCCCACGGATCGACAATCATCGACTGCCCCCAGGTCTCCCGCCCGTCATCGTGATGGCCGCACTGGGCCGCCGCCACGACATAGCAGCCGTTTTCGATGGCGCGCGCGCGCAGCAACGTCGCCCAATGCGCCTCTCCCGTCGACATCGCGAAAGCCGAAGGTATGAACAGGATCCTGGCGCCGGCATGGGCATAGTCACGGTAGAGATGGGGGAAGCGCACGTCGTAGCAGACCGACATGCCGAAGGGCCCCCAGGGCGTATCCGCCAGCACCGCTTCTCCACCCGGCGCGTATCGATCGGATTCGCGGCGCGAGATTTCTCCCGGCAGGTCGACATCGAACAGGTGGATCTTGTCGTAGCGTGCCACGAACACGCCACTCCCGTCGATGAGATGGCTGGCATTCGAGAACCGGCCGCCATCGGCGCCGGCAAGCGGTGTCGAACCGGTATGGATCCAGAGCCCGTATTTCGCCGCAAGTTCACGGCAGGCCGCAAGAAAGGGATCCCGCGTTTCATCCGTGACGGAAAGACGCGCGGACGCCACGTCCTTGTTGACCATGCCGGAAGCTTCCGGAAGGGCCAGAAGGTCGGCGCCCGCCGCATGGGCCTCGGCGGCAAGGCTTGTGACGATCTCGATATTGCGGACATGCGTATTTGACGAGCACATCTGCGCCATTGCGAGACGGATGGTCGCATGATCGTTGGTCGCGACAGTCGTTGTGGTCATCCTGCGTCCCTCCGGCCAAGGGCAATGCCTCAGAAACGGGCAGAGCCGAAAAATCGATCAACCACAGGCTAGAATGAGAAATCCGACAAAAAAAGTACAAAATTTCCTCTTCTCGTCTATAAAACTAACATGACATTGCGCCGCAAGGAGGTATCGACATGGCACAGGATCGCCTGCCCCCATTAAGGGCGCTGAAAACCCTGGAGGCTTTTCATCAAAGCGGATCGGTGACGGCAACGGCTCGGACGCTGAGCGTCTCGCACTCCGCCGTCAGCCATCAGCTCAAGCAGATCGAGGACTGGGCGGGTATCAGGCTGATGCGGCGCGAAGGCCGCCAGACCGCGCTGACGGAGGCCGGAGAAAGCCTGGCGCAGGTCATCAACGAGAGCTTCGGCGCGATCAGGCACGAGATCGACCGGCTGACGATGCGCGAGAGACTTCCCGTCTCGATCGCCTCGCTTCGATTTGTGATCCCCAACTGGCTGCTGCCGGAAATCGAAGCCTTCATGGCGGAAAACCCGGAGGTCTCCGTCTATGTCCAGGAACATATTTCGGACCAGCCGGTAAGCCCGGAGCCCGATCTTCTGATCGGCTTTGCCCTCGACGGCCAGATTCCGGAAGGTGCCGAGCCGATCATCCCCGGATCGGCAATCCCGGTCTGCGCGCCGTCCTACCAGGCCCGCCACGCGATCGAAAGCGAAGCCGATATCGCCAGCGCCACGCTTCTGCATGACGAGGACATGCGCATGTGGCGAACATGGCTTTCCGCCGCAGGCATTGGGGCACTGAAAGATGGAGACGAAAGGCGGCTTTTCTTCTCGGGTTCGGCGCTGATCTGCGACGCGGCGCTCAGCGGGCTCGGCGTCGCGTTGTGCCGGGAAGCCCTGATCGAACCCTATCTCGAACGTGGCGAACTGGTCCGACTGTCCGATATCCGGATCGACAAAGCCTCCGTCTACTACCTGCAACTTTCCCAGCACGGCATGAACCGCCGTGCCGCGATCGCCATCAGCGACTGGCTGATCGGACGCGGTCGCGAAAGGTGGCAGAAGACGCTTCATCCGCAGTAGAGCCCGACAACAGAATTCGAGGAATGTCTGGCGAGACCTGACCCTGCGCGTTGCAGTGAGGATCCGCTTTACATTTTCAACCTTCGCATGGATATAGGCCAAGCCCTTCGCGGGCATTCGTCCCGACCGAAATCCGAGAGCACAGATGGCCTTGCCCCTTTCCCGACGCCTGAACCCGCCGGATCATTTCTCCGCGGAAGCCCGGGGAGCGTTGTTCATGACGCTCGGAATGGGCGCTTTCGCGCTTGAGGATCTGGCGGTCAAGCAGGCATCAACGGACATTCCGGTCGGACAGGCTGTCGTCATCTACGGGCTTGTCGGCACGCTGTGCTTTGCCCTCTTCGCCCGCTTCAAGGGCGAGCGGGCGCTGCATCCCGCCATCTTCTCCAAGGTGATGATGCTGCGTTCGGTCTGCGAGATCGGCGGCCGGCTGTTTTATGCTCTGGCTCTGGCCCTGACGCCGCTTTCAAACGCATCGGCAATCCTGCAGGCGGCGCCGGCGATCGTTGCCCTTGGCGCGATCCTGTTCTTCTCCGAACAGGTGACAGCGCGAAAATGGCTGTCGATCCTTGCGGGCTTTATCGGCGTCCTGCTGATATTGCGCCCCGGACTTGAAGGTTTCCGCGCCAGCGCGATCTTCGCCGTTCTCGGCACGATCGGGTTTGCCGGGCGGGATCTGGCGACGCGGGCAGCGCCGGTCTCCATGTCAACGGCACAGATCGGCGTGCTGGGATTTGCCATGCTGACACTGGCTGGCGCCGTCCTGTTGATCTTTTCGGGCGGCACCGCACCACCAGAAGCTCTGACCTGGAGCTTTCTGGCGGCGGCAACGCTCTTTGGCATGCTGGGCTATTGCGGACTGACGCTTGCGATGAGAACCGGACGCATCGCTTCGGTGTCGCCCTTCCGATATTCCCGCCTGCTCTTTGCTCTTGTTCTCGGGGTTCTGATTCTGGGCGAGCGTCCCGACGCCATCTCGCTTCTCGGCAGCGCCATCATCGTTGCAAGCGGCGTGATCGTGCTGCGCGAGCGACGCTAGGCCCGCGGGAAGATTGCGCTTAGCCAAGCATTTATCCGCTGCAAGTCGAATATCCGGAAGAAATGGATGGTACGGTTGGGTGGGGTCGAACCACCGACCTCAGGTGCCACAAACCTGCGCTCTAACCAACTGAGCTACAACCGCACAAGGACGATGCGTCATGCATCGCGGCTCACATAAAAGGCCTGACAGCTTTTTGCAAGCCCCTTGATGACCGATCGATAAAAATCCTGTGCCTTGGCGCCAATCCGACCGTTAACCGTGCGCGATGAAAAGACCGGACCTGATCTGGACCACAATCGCCATTATTATTATTAAGAAAGCGTTAAGTGAAGGATGCGCGAAACGCCGGTCAGGCACGCATCGCTTTGAAGAGAACCCCGAGCGGACCGAAGAGCCATGAATGCGGCAATTCCACATTACCTCGCCTTTGCCAGCCATCCCGCGCTGCGCGGACGCTTCCTGGATGGCAGGGCCATGCTGGTCGTCGATCCGAGAGAAAGAACAGTGGTCTTTGCCAGCGCCGCCGGCGCGAAACTGCTCGGCCACACGCTGATATCGGAAGCGTCGGGGACCGACGTCGACAAGAATATTCTCCTGCGCCAGTTCATGGCGGCAGCGGGATCTCTTGGGGAACCCGGCGACAGCCGGGACTTTGCGATCAGCACGACACAGCGTTTTCGCAGGGTCTCCGCCCCGGCGCGCGCCAGCCTGTTCGTGCTTGATGGTCGCCGATACCTGCTCCTTGAATGCGAGAACGAAGCCGGCGGAGAACCAAAGAACGATCTCGTATCGGGCTTTGCGGAAGACGAGGCGCATCTGGCGCTGACAGATGAAAACGGCGAAATCAGACAGGCGTCGGCTGGTTTCGACCGCACCGGCCTTCGCGCCGGCAACCTTCGGCCGATCATCGAGAGCCTGTCGGCAGGCGCCGACAGTTACACCGAGCGGCTTGTCACGACCGAAACCGGCATATGGCCGCTGGCGCTCGGCCGGCTTTCGCGAAACCCCAGGCAGTTCCTGCTTTTCGTTTCCGAAGAACTTGCCGAAGAAGTCAACACCATCATCGAAGCGACCGAGGAAGAGGACACTTCGGCAGATACGCGCTCCGCCCGCGAGGCGATTGCCGCCATCGATGAAAGCCTGGGCGCGCTTATCGCCGCCGAGCACGCGCCGGTCGACCCCGCCTCAATCCCTGCTTCCGTCGTGCGCAGGCAGCCCGCGCTGCCCGAGGAACGGACCGGGGAAACCGAGCGGGCCGAAGCCGACACGCCGCGCCCCTTGCGTTTCGTCTGGCGCACCGACAGCGCGGGACGGATCAGCGATGTTTCCGGCGAGCTTGCCAAGGCCGTCGGCTCCGAGATGGCCGCCGTCACCGGCCTTCGTTTCGGCGAGATCGAGACGCAGCTTGGCGTCAGAGGCGCAGGCGATATCGCACGTCTTCTGCAAAGCGCCGACACATGGTCCGGCCGCACGGTCGAGTGGCCGGTCTCAGGCACCGACAAGCTGGTGCCGATCGACCTTGCCGCACTGCCGACCTACACGCGCGAACGCCGTTTCGAAGGTTTCAGGGGCTTCGGCCTGGTCCGGCTCGGCGAGGAAACTGCTAGTGTCGAGGCCGTGCCCGCCGCTCGCCCGGCCCCCGGTCCCGCAAGACCAGCACCGCAACTGACGGATGACGAACGCCACGCGCTTGACGAAATCGCAAGCCAGCTCCGGTCCGCCGAGACCGGATCGGCTGCACCGGCACCCGCGAACGAACCCGTGATTGCGGAGCACACGCCCGGGCCGGTCATCCTGCGGCGAACCAAGCCTGTTCAAGAAGACGGACACACCGGTCCTGACGCTTTGGAAATCGATGCCAGCCGGGATGCGATCGTCGTTCAGTCCGGAGAGCGCGTTCTGCACGCCAATCCCGCCTTCCTGTCGCTTTCCGGCTATGGATCGCTCGATGCCGTGATCGACGCCGGCGGACCCGATGCCTTCGTCGAGCGCGGCGATGACGACCGGCTGTTCCTGCGCACGGCCGATGGCGGTCGCCTGCCGGTCTCCTTCCACCTCCAGGCCATTTCCTGGAATGGCGGACGCGCTCTGGCCCTGACGCTCCGGCCGGAACAGGCCGCAGGCGGTAGGGCTGAGCTTCCCGTCATCGCCGATCGTGCTGGCGGGAACGAAACAGCGCCGACCACGCGCAATGACGGCGAGATCGCGGAACTGCACGCCATGCTGGATACGTCCACCGATGGCGTCCTGATCCTCGATGAGAAGCGGCATATCCGTTCCATCTCCAGCTCTGCTTCTGCCCTTTTCGGCGTCGAAAGCCAGGATGTGATTGGCGAGGATGTCGGCACTTTGTTTGCCGAGGAAAGCCATAACGACCTGGAGATCCAGATCGCCCGCCTGCTCGAAGGGCGCGGCAGCGACGTGATGCACGAGGGACTGGAAGTGATCGGCCGCGAATCGGGCGGCGGACTCATTCCGCTGTTCCTAACGCTCGGCCTTTTGCCCCAATCGGGCGGTGTTTGCGCGATCCTGCGCGATGTCACCTCCCTGAAGCGCCGCGAAGAGGATCTGCGCACGGCGCGGCGCGAAGCGCGAGAGGCGGAAGAAGAGCGAGACACCGTCCGCTCGGCGCTGCGTTACGAATTGCGCCAGCCGCTTGATGCGATTGTCTCGCTATCGGAAACCATGGATCATCAGGCCTTCGGCGCGCTCGGCGACAACCGCTACCACGCGCTCGCCCGCGAGATCGCCGCCAAGAGCCGCCAGGCGCGCAGTATCGTCGGCCGGCTGCTCGGCGAACCGGAGCCTGAGCCGGAGGAAATAGCGCCGCCAGAGCCTGTGCATGAACCCCGAAAGCCCGAACGCCTGCCCCAGTCGAGCGCGCATGAGACCGCCCAGATCAACGACGCGATTGCCGAAGCCGTGAGCATGGTGCAGCCGCGCGCCAATGCCCGGCGCATCATCATCCGGGCGGCGCTTTCACCTACGCTTGCCAAAACGCCTTGCGACACGGATGCGCTCAGAGAAATGGCGTTCCAGCTCCTCCAAGGCGCCGTGCAGTTCACGCCGGCCGGCGGCCAGGTCGTGGTGTCGACGGCGGTCTCTGCCAGCGGCGAGACCGTGCTGCGCTTCCGCGATAACGGGATTGCGCCGAGCAGAAGGCGCACGACCGGCGCGCGCGCGGAGGGCAAGGAGGCGGAAAACCAGCACCTGCAAAAGGCGCGCAAGCTTGCCGAGGGAATCGACGCACGCTTTCTGGTCCACGCCGTGCCAAGCGAGGGCATGCTGGTCGAAGTCTTCCTGCCGCTGAAAGAGGCAAGGCCGCTCCACTACTAGACGACAGGCCCGAAGGCGAATTCCCGCACCCCATGCCCGAAGGCTGCGGCAAGCGGACATATTGCGCAATTTGACGAGAGGCAATAAAACCGGTCGAAACTTGTCAACTTTGGCGTACCTTACAGGCGGCGCCCACACGCGACCGGAAAGCATGGCCCTCGACTTCGCCAAAAGCGCGACCCCTTCCCGCCCCGAACGGCGACGCGCGCTGCGGCCGCTGCCCCTGGCCGCCGGTCTCATCTGCGCGCTGATGCTTCTGCCACTGGCGGCGATCTGCTGGCTTGCCCTTTCCTCGGACGTCTCAGCCATCGCGCATCTGGCCGAGACCGTTCTGCCGCGCGTGGCAGGCCGCACTTTCCGGCTTCTTCTCTTCAACGCCATCGTCACCGGGACGGTCGGAGTCGTCACCGCCTGGCTTGTGGTTTCCTTCGATTTTCCCTTCAGACGGATTCTTTCGGTCGCCCTGGTCCTGCCGCTCGCAATGCCGATCTATCTTTCGGCCTATGCCTTCGGAGAATTCTTCGATTTCACAGGCCCGGTCCAGACGCTTTACCGCGCGCTGTTCGGCTTTCAATCCGCGCGGGACTATTATTTCCCGGACATCAGGTCGCTTGGCGGAGCCGTGCTGGTCATGTCGGCCGTGCTCTACCCTTATGTCTACCTGACCGCCCGCTCGGTGTTTTCGATGCAAGGGCGCAATGCGGCCGAGGTGGCGCGCACGCTTGGCGCGGGGCGGTTTCGTGTTTTCCGCGCCGTGCAACTGCCGATGGCCCGGCCGGCGATCGTCGTCGGTCTGACCCTGGTGATGATGGAGAGCCTCAACGATATCGGCGCTGTGCAATATCTCGGGGTCAACACGCTGACTTTCTCCATATACGAGACCTGGCTCAACCGCGGCAATCTTGCCGGTGCGGCGCAATTGTCGGCGATCATGCTTGTCTTCGTGCTGGCGCTGATCCTTCTGGAGCGGGTCGCCCGCCGCAACCAGCGCTACAGCGCCGGGCGCTCGATCAGCGGACAGACGGAACGCCAGCGGCTTTCGGACGCGGCAGGGCTTGCAGCAAGCCTTGCCTGCCTGTTGCCGGTTATCATCGGCTTTGTCGTGCCAGCCCTGGTTCTCGCCGACTTCGCGCTCAAGAGGCTCGATGACTTTTTCTCCGAACGCCTGCTGGAAGCGCTTCTGACCTCCCTTTCGGTTTCCGGCCTGGCCGCCGCTTTCGCCGTCCTGTTCGGCCTGACGCTTTCCTATGCGGTCAGGACCCATCCCGGCGCGAGGATCCGTTCTGTCACGCGGCTCGCCTCCCTCGGCTACGGCATTCCCGGCACGGTGCTCGCCATCGGGGTGCTGATCCCGCTTGCCGGGCTCGATAACGCCGTGGACGGGGCCTTGCGGGCCAATTTCGGCATTTCCACCGGGCTGATCCTCTCCGGCAGCGGTTTCGCCATCGTCTATGCCTGCACCGTCCGCTTTCTCGCCATGGCCGAGGGCAGCGTCGACGCCGGCTTTCACAAGCTGTCTCCGAGCCTCGACATGGCGGCCCGCACGCTCGGCCGCTCCCCGGCAAAGGCGCTTTTCTCCGTGCTGCTGCCGAACATGCGCCCGGCGCTGTGGACGGCGGCGCTTCTGGTGTTCATCGAAACGCTGAAGGAGCTTTCGGCAACCATCCTGCTGCGCCCCTTCAACTTCAACACGCTGGCGACCCTCGTCTACGAGGACGCCTCGCGCGCTCAGGTCGAAAGCGCCTCCGTGCCGGCGATGATCATCATTCTGGCCGGCCTGGTGCCCGTTCTGCTGGTTTCGCGCGCGATGGACCGGCGGGCCTAGCGCATCGGCCCGAAAATCGGAATCGATTTTCGGAAGGCACGATGCGCAGATTCAATAGATTAGGGCGGGTGCGTCCAAAGGGACGCACCCGCCCTAATCCCGGATAGCGCCTTCCGTCTGGGCATTGAAGACGTGGATGTTGCCGGCATCGACCGCAAGCGTGATCGTCTCGCCGGCCTTCACCCGCAACTGTCCATCCAGAACCACACGAAGCCTTGGGGCGGACAACGCGCCGTCGTCCTCGCCGTCATCGCCGATCTCGCGCAGGCTGCCATCGGCGGAGCCGATGTCGATATGGGCGAGCAGGGTCGACCCCAGATCCTCAACGAAGATGACCTCGCCGGTCACGGTGTTGACCGCGCTGTCCGGGTTATCCACGGGCGTGAACATTTCCGGGCGGATGCCGAGGATCACCCGGTCGCCGGCCGAGCGGTTGAGGCCCGGCCTTGCGGCAAGATCATCGGCCTCGAACAGGAAATCGAACGGGCCGACCCGGGCATCGATGCCAGCTTCCGTCTTAACCAGATCGGCGGCCATGAAATTCATCGAGGGCGCGCCGATGAAGCCGGCGACGAAGAGATTGGCAGGCGTATCGTAGAGCGCGCGCGGCGTGTCGAGCTGCTGCAGCACTCCATGGCGCATGACGGCGACGCGGTCGCCCATGGTCATCGCCTCCACCTGGTCATGGGTCACATAGACTGTGGTGACGCCGGTGAGCTTCTGCAGGCGGGCGATTTCGGTGCGCATCTGCCCGCGCAACCGCGCATCGAGATTGGAGAGCGGCTCGTCCATGAGGAAGGCCTTCGGGTCGCGCACCAGCGCCCGGCCCATGGCCACGCGCTGCCGCTGACCGCCGGAAAGCTGGCCGGGTTTGCGCTTCAGATGTTCGGAAAGCTCCAGCAGTTCGGCCGTCTGGCGCACTTTTTCGGCCAGCGCCTTCTTTTCCGCGCCGCGCACCCTGAGGCCAAAGCCGATATTCTCCTCGACGTTCAGATGCGGGTAGAGCGCATAGGACTGGAACACCATGGCGATGTCGCGGTCGCGCGGAGCGAGGTTGTTGGCGATCACGCCGTCAATGATCAGCCGCCCGTCGGTGATCTCCTCAAGGCCCGCGATCATCCGGAGCGCGGTTGACTTGCCGCAGCCGGACGGGCCGACAAGCACCAGGAACTCGCCGTCCCTGATGTGAAGGTCGAGTTTGGCGATCGCCGCGAAACCGTCCGGATAGCGCTTGCCGATGCCGTCGAAAATGATGTCTGCCATGCGCTTTCCCGCTCTTTCGTCGTCAGTTCAGGCCTGTCCGCAAAGCGGGCTTACGTCATGTAGATGCCGCCGGTGACATTCACGCCCTGTCCGGTCATGAAGCGGGCGGAATTGCTTGCGAGGAAGACGGCCACATCGGCGACGTCTTCCGCCGTTTCCAGCCGGCCAAGCGGCGTCTGGGCAATATAGTCGGCGATCACCTCATCCGGCGTCATGCCGCGCAGCTCTGCTTCCCAGGCAACCTCGCGATCCTGCATCGCGGTCTTGACGAGGCCCGGGCAGACGGCGTTGACGCGGATGCCGTCGCCGGCAAGCTCCTTCGCCAGCGCCTGGGTCCAGCCCAGAACCGCAAACTTGCTCGCCGAGTAGTGCGCGAGAAACGGCGCGCCGACCTTGGCGGCAAGCGAGGCGGTGTTGACGATCACGCCCTTGCCATTGGCCTTGAACCGACGGCCCGCGATCTGGTTGGTCAGGAAGATACCGCGCGTGTTGACGTCGAAGTTGAAGTCCCACTCCTCGTCCGTCAGTTCCAGCGCCGGCCGCATGGTCGAGACGCCGGCATTGGCGAACAGCATGTCGAAGCCGCCAAGCTTCTCTTCCGCCTCCGCGAAGGCTTTCTCGACTGACTCGCGCTTGCGCACATCAATGGTGATGGCGACGGAGCCGGTCTCGGCAGCGGTCTTTCCGGCCGCATCAGGATCGATATCGCACAGCGCGACACTGACCTTCTGGCGTCTCAACGCCTCGACAATGGCGCGGCCGATGCCGCCGGCGCCGCCGGTGACGACCGCCTTGCGGCCCTCAAGCTCCGGAAAGATCGGGTGAGTCATTTTTCGTTCCCCTTATTGGTTCGTTCGATCATATATCAACAAAAACATACACAACAAGAGAAAATAATGTTTGAATTTGTTCGAACCTGCTGATAGTCATGAAGATCAGAATTGACCAGGTCGCAGCAGCCGGAATGGCGCTCGACCGCAACCTTTATCTTACCGAAAGGAACCGTCTTGCAGGGTGGGCAGGGAGAAAAGACCAAGGTTCTCGCGCAGGTGCGCCATGCGCGCATCCTTGATGTTCTTGCCGAATTCGGTGCGCTTTCGGTCTCCGATGTTGCCGGACAGCTCAACGTTTCCGAGATGACCATCCGTCGCGACCTTGCCGAACTGGAAAAGGAAGGCAAGCTTGCCCGCACCCATGGCGGCGCCGTGCGCTCCGATCAGGCGGCAGACCCCGCCCCCGCGCCGGCCGCGGCCCTTCCCGGCGAACCCTCCTTCCAGCTCAGGGCGGTAAAGAACGGCCTTGCCAAGCAGGCAATCGCTGCGGAAGCCGAAACGCTTTCCGCCGGCGCCCGCACGATCGCGCTTGATGTCGGCACCACGACGTTGCTCCTCGCCCGCCGCCTTCAGGACCGCCAGCACACCAAGATCTTCACCAGTTCAGTGCGCAATGCCTTCTTCCTCGGCGAGGGTCTGGCGGAAGTCTACCTTCCGGGCGGGCGCATGCGCGGCGACGAGATGTCGATCTCCGGCCCGTCGGCGATTGCCGAGTTCGAGGCACTCTGGTTCGACATCGCCTTCATCGGCATTTCCGGCCTGACCGAACAGGGCATCTACGATTATTCCTTTGATGACGCCGAGATGAAGCGGGTTTTCCTCGCCCGCTCGACCCGCAAGGTGGTTCTCTGCGATGCGTCGAAATTCTCCTGCATGTCGCTCGTGCACGTCGCCGATCTCCAGCAGTTCGACGTGTTGATCACCGACGCCGAGCCGCCGGCGGATATCGCCAAGGCGCTTTCGAAGGCCGAGGTCGAGGTCCGCATCGCCAGCCCCGCCCGCAAGATGGCCTCCTGACCGCAATTTCCGGGTCACGCCGGACTGTTTTATTGAATGGAGTTTTTCAATGATCTTCGAGTTCTTCGGCGCAAAGAAGAAGGCCGTCATCGCCATGGCCCATATCGGCGCCCTGCCCGGCTCGCCGCAATATGACAAGGATGGCGGGCTCGACAAGCTGATCGCCGATGTTCTCGCCGATATCGAGAAGCTGCAGGCCGGCGGCGTCGACGCAATCATGTTCGGCAACGAGAATGACCGCCCCTATGTGAAGAAGGCTCCCGTCGAGGGCATTGCCGCGATGACCGCCGTGGTGCAGGCGCTGAAGCCCGAGATCAAGGTGCCCTTCGGCGTCAATTATCTCTGGGATCCGGAAGCAAGCGTGGCGATCGGCTCGGTCACCGGCGCAAGCTTCGTGCGCGAGATCTTCACCGGCGTCTTCGCCTCCGACATGGGCGTCTGGGCCCCCGATTGCGCCACGCCGGCAAGGCTTCGCGCCAATCTCGGCGCCAAGGACATGAAGCTCCTGTTCAACATCAACGCCGAATTCGCCCATCCGCTGGACCAGCGTCCGATCGCGCTCAGGGCGAAAAGCGCCGTCTTCTCCTCCATGGCCGATGCCATTCTGGTTTCCGGCCTGATTACCGGTCAGCCAGCCGACCAGTCGGACCTGAAGACGGTGTGCGAGGCGATCGAGGAGGTGCCGGTCTTTGCCAATACCGGCGTCAATATCGACAATGTCACCGACGTCATGTCGGTGGCCGACGGCTGCATCATCGGCACGCATTTCAAGGTTGACGGCGACACCTGGAACCCGGTCGATCAGGATCGCGTCAGCCGCTTCATGGACAAGGTCGCAACGCTGCGCTGATCCGCGCCCGGAGGCCCCGCATGGCTTATGTGATCGGTCTCGATATCGGGACGACATCCACGATCGGCATTCTGATCGAACTGCCTGACCGGGTCGTGGGTCTTGCGAGCCGTCCGGTCACGCTTTCCTCGCCGCATCACGGCTGGGCGGAGGAAGACCCCGCTCAGTGGTGGGAAAATGTGCAGGCGATCACGCGCGAGCTTCTGGCGATAGAGCGAACGGAACCCGCCGATATCGGCGCTGTCGGCGTCACCGGCATGTTGCCGGCCGTGGTGCTTCTCGACGAGGAAGGCAAGGTGCTCCGCCCCTCCATCCAGCAGAGCGATGGCCGTTCGGGGCGCGAGGTGGAGGCCATGCGCAAGGAGCGCGACGAAGCCGCGTTCATCGCCAGGGCCGGCAACGGAATCAACCAGCAGCTCGTTACCGCCAAACTGCGCTGGATCGAAAAGCACGAACCGGAGGTTTTCTCCCGCATTGCCACGGTTTTAGGCTCCTACGACTTCATCAATTTCAAGCTCACCGGCAAGCGCGCGGTGGAGCAGAACTGGGCGCTGGAAGCGGGCTTCGTCGATGTTTCACGCGGCGAACTCGATGACGACCTGATCGGCTGGGCACACCTTCCGGCAGGCGCCATCCCGCCGAAGATCGCCTCGCATGAAGTGCTCGGCGGGTTGACCGAGGAGGCAGCAAACCTCACCGGGCTTAAGGCCGGCACGCCGGTTGTCGGCGGCGCGGCCGACATGGTGGCTTCCGCCTTCGGCGCGGGCGTGCAGGAGGCCGGCGATGTTCTCTTAAAATTCGGCGGCGCGGTCGATATCCTGACGGCGACCGACAAGGTGCGCCCCGACCCGCGTCTGTTCCTCGACTATCACCTGATCCCCGGTCTTTTCATGCCGAATGGCTGCATGTCGACCGGCGGCTCGGCGCTCAACTGGTTCATCGCCAATTTTGCCGGCAAGGAGCAGCTTGCCGCCGAAGCGGAAGGCATTTCGGTTTATCGCTACCTTGACCGGTTGGCCGGGAACCGACCGGCAGGCGCTGAAGGCGTGGTTATCCTGCCTTATCTCCTGGGCGAGAAGACGCCGATCCACGATCCCGATGCGCGCGGGCTGATCTCCGGCCTCACACTGTCGCACGATATCGGCCATCTCTGGAGGGCGCTGCTGGAATCCTATGCCTATGCGCTCAGGCACCATATCGATGTGCTGAATGATATGGGGCTTGAGACCACGCGGTTTCTGGTCTCCGATGGCGGTGCGCAGAGCGTGATCTGGATGCAGATCGTGGCCGACGTGTTGCAGCAGCCGGTGCAGTGCCTCACCGGTCATCCGGGCTCCTGCCTCGGCGTTGCCTGGACGGCGGCGATGGGGGCGGGCCTTGTCGATGACTGGGCGGGCGTGTCCGCCTTTGTCGGCCAGGGACCAACGATCACGCCGGATGCTGCAAACAAGGTGGTCTACGACGAGGCCTATGCCCGCTTCCGCGCACTTTATCAGCCGCATGGCTGAGGCGTGGGCTGCCTTACCCCACGCCGAGAACAAGGTTCTTGCGGGCGAAATCGATAAGGCTTTGAATGTGATTGACGACCGACTGGCGCGTTGCCGCAAGGTCTTCCTTCTCGATCGCCTCGATGATTTCCAGATGCTCGGTCGAATCCGGCCTGAGCCGGTCTTTCAATTGGTCGATCTCGAACAGCCGCGTCGTCGCCCGCAATTCGCGCAGAACCTTGGCCATGACCGCATTGCCGCAGTGGTCGATGATCATGTTGTGCAGATTGTCGTCGGAAAACCAGTGTTCGTCCGTATGGTAAGTGCTTGCCTCGAGGAGTTCCTGGATCTCTCGGCGCACCTCGATCAGCTTCGCGCGGGGGATCGCCGGCACGGCCAGGACGGCCGCCTCCGGCTCGATCAGCAGCCTCAGCTTCAGGCTCTGCAGATATTCGCCGATGTCGACCTGACGCACCACGTAGTTGCGGCCGTTTCCCTTCAGCACCAGCCCCTCGCCCTCGAGCCGCTGCAGCGCCTCGCGAAGCGGCGTGCGGGAAATGCCGAGCGCTTCGGCAAGCTTTGCCTCGACGATGACCGAGCCGCCACGCAAGCGCCTGTGGCGGATCATGTCGGAGACGGCCCTGTAGGTCAGAGAGGCGAGGTTGTGCTGACCACCCCCGGAAAGTTTCGTTTTTTGATGTGCGACAGAGCCAGTCAAAGGTCTATTCCCGGAAACAGATTGTGCGCGTCTTCGAACAGAGCCGCACGGCGTCTTTCAAGAATCACATATGTTGCATAATCTTCATATTTTACCAAAGGACATATTCGGCCGATGCTCGACGACAATCAGGACCCGCCCGAAACGAGCCTCGCCGAGGAGGCCTATCGCGCATTGCTCGCCGAGATCGTCTCGGCGCGGCTTGCCGGCGGCACGGTGATCCAGCAGCGCCGTCTGGCAACCGAGCACTCCGTGTCACGCTCGCCGATGCGCCACGCCATCAGCCGGCTTGAGGGCGAAGGGCTTCTCGTGCGCACCGGCAAGGGCCTTCTCGCCGTCCGGGTCGTCACGCTCAAGGAATATCTCGACAGCCTGGCCATGCGCATGCTGCTGGAGCCGAGTGCCGCCTATCAGGCCTGCGGGAATATCAACGCGGATGCGCTTGCCGCCCTTTCGGAAGAACTTGACGCGATTGACCGCGCGCGCGACCCGGATCCGGAAGATGTCTGGCATTTCGATGATGGGCTGCATCTGACCATCGCCCGCCAATGCGGCAATGGTTTCATGGAGGCAACCATCGCCGACATGCGGCGCTACACCACCATTTTCGAGCGACAGGCAAAGTCGGTCAGATCGAAGCCCGGCGTGGCCGAACACCGCGCGATCCTTGACGCGCTTGCCGCCGCAGAGCCGGAAGGCACACGCCAGGCAATGGTGCGCCATCTGGAAATGGTGCGCGAGGGCGTTCTCAGAAACTACTGAATGCGTCGGGGCGAAGGGAGCTTGCATTACGAACCGATTTGTGCACTATAGTGGGATCCCACTTGAACACATAATCAAGCGATGGCAACAAAACTCCAGAGGTAGAACATGATGTCCAGAACCCTTTCGATGAAAATGCTCTCTGCTGCACTGCTTCTCGGCGCAGCCGCGAGCGCCAGCGCCCAGGATTGCACGCCCAAGGTCGCAGACAGCGAACTGATCACGCCCGGCACGCTGGTCATGTCCACCAACCCGACGCTGCCGCCGCTGCAGTTCGTCGATTCCAACGGCGACCTCCAGGGCATGCGCATCGAACTTGGCAAGGAAATCGCCAAGCGCCTTTGCCTTGAACCGGAATATATCCGCATCGAATTTTCCGCGATGATCCCGGGCCTCCAGTCCGGCCGCTGGGACCTGATCAACACCGGCATCTTCTACACCGAGGAACGCGCCGGCCTGATGCAGATGATCCCTTATGAAAATCAGGCAATCAGCATTTCCGTCGCACCAGACAACGAAACCACATACGCCACCAAGGAAGACCTCGACGGCATGACCATCGGCGTCGAGATCGGCGGTTTCGAGGAAAGCAAGCTGCGTCTGATGGATGAAGAGCTTAAGGGGGAAAACCTGGACGGCATCGACATCCGCACCTTCGACAATTTCGCCATGGCCTTCCAGGCGCTGCGCGCCGGCCAGGTCGACGGCGTGGTCTCGATCGATGCCGTGGCCAAGGAATATGACACGCGCGGCGACTTCAAGACAGCGCTCAGCGGCCTTTACCCCGCTCCGGTTGCCGTTGCGATGAAGAGCCCGGCGCTCGCCGATGCCGTTTCCGAGACTCTCGTCGAAATGAAGGCGGATGGCACGCTCGGCGCGCTTTTCGAAGAATACGGCCTGCCGATGGTCGATGGCGACTATTCCGTCATGGGCCCCGGTCGCTGATCACGCCCCGTTCGCATGCATGAAACGCGGACGCGGCCATTCGGCTGCGTCCGTTTCCAACGGAGTTTCCTTAAATGTCGCTTTGGAACTGGCCGGGCTTCTTCGACTATCTTTTCAATCCCTTCCTGATGGGCGGCGTGGTCACCACGATCTGGCTGACGGCAGTCTCGCTGGTCGCGGGCCTCATCCTCGGCTTCGGCATCGCCATGATGCGCCGCTCGAAGATCCGCGTGATCAAGATGATCGCAAAAGCCTATATCTGGCTCTTCCGCGGAACCCCGCTTCTGGTGCAGCTCATCGTCATCTACACGGCGCTGCCGGTGATCGGCATCCGTTTTTCGGTGACCGAAGCCGCCCTCCTCGGCCTCTCGCTGAACGAGGCGGCCTATCTCGCGGAAATCATTCGCTCCGGCATTGAGGCGGTCTCCGAAGGCCAGTCGCGCGCCGGCAGGGCGCTCGGCATGTCGGAGCGGCAGATCATGCGCAAGATCATCATGCCGCAGGCCTTCCGCATCATCATCCCCCCGCTCGGCAATTCCGTGAACGGGCTGTTGAAAACCACGTCCGTCACCTCCGTCATCTCGATGGAGGAGCTCCTGCGCCGCACGCAAATCCTGATCCAGGAGAAGTTCATGGTGCTCGAACTCTTCGCCGTCGCGGCAATTTATTATCTCTTACTGACAACGCTCTGGGATCTTATCCAGGTTCGCATCGAACGGCATTTCGGCCAGTCGGACCAGCGGTTGACGCTCTCTGAGAAGCGCTGAATGACAGGACCACTGACATGACCAAGACTTTCCGCGGCGTCTTTACCGTGATGATCACGCCGCTCGCCGATGACGGCGCCGTCGATCTCGATGCGCTGGCGCGCTTTACCGACTGGCAGATCAATCAGGGCATACACGGGCTCATCCCGCTCGGCTCCACCGGCGAATTCCTGTCGCTGAGCCAGGAGGAGCGCGACAGCGTTGCCCGCACCGTGATCGAGACAGCGGCCGGTCGCGTCCCCGTCCTCATCGGCACCGGCGCGGAAGATACCCGCGAGGCCGTGCGCCTCAGCCGCGAGGCCGAAGCCATGGGCGCGGACGGGGTGATGGTGATCCCGCCCTTCTACTCGACCCCCACCGATGACGAGCTGGTCGAACACTACCGTCAGATCGCCGGAGCGATCGACATTCCGGTCATGGTCTACAACAATCCGGCAACAGCCAATGTCGATTTGAAGCCGGACATCGTCGCTCGCATCGCCGAGATCGACGGGTGCGACTACATCAAGGAATCGACGCTCGAAATCTTCCGCGTTCGCGATATCATTCTCGGTGTCGGCGACAACATGACCGTTTTCGGCGGTATCATGGGCTACGAATCCTTCGTCATGGGTGCGAAAGGCTGGGTCGCGGTCGCCTCCAATGTCGCGCCCGGCCCGATGGCGCGGATCTTCGAACTGGTGGCAGACGAGATGAAATATGACGAGGCGCGTGCGCTCTATCTCAAATGGCTGCCGATCATCAACGCGGTTGGCGGTCAGGCCTATGTCGCCGGGTCCAAGTCTCTGCTCACCCATATGGGCTTTCAGGCCGGCCCGCCCCGGCCGCCGCGCCTACCGCTCCCTGCCGAGCGCGACGCCGAAATGAAGGCTTTGGTCGAACAGTTCGGCCTTCGCTTCGAAAACTGACGACGTGAAGACCATGGCAACCGATCCCATTTCCGCGACAGGAACCGAGCCCGATCAGACTGTCCGTCTGACCTTCGACGGCATGCCGGTTTCCGCCGAAAGCGGCAGTTCGGTCGCGGCTGCGCTGACGGCCTGGGGCTGCCATGGTTTCTCGCGCGATGTGAAAGGCAATGGACGAGGCCTCTTCTGCGGCATGGGCACATGCCATGACTGTCTGGTGACCATCGACGGCAGGGTGAGCCAGCGTGCCTGCATGCGCCGGGCCGAAGAAGGCATGGCAATCACCCTGCAGGAGCCCCGCCCCCGGATCGAAAGCCCCGCTATCGCCGATCTTGCCCCCTTGCCGGAAGCAATTCCGTCCGTTGAGACGGACCTGATGATCGTCGGCGCCGGCCCTGGCGGTCTTGCCGCCGCCGAGATAGCTGCAAAGAGTGGGCTTTCCGTCACGATTGTCGATGAGCGTCACGCTGCTGGCGGCCAGTTCTTCAAGCAACCCGCCAATGCCGGTGCACGAAAGGCGCTTGCCGGCGACAGGCAGGCGGCAGACGGGGCCGAACTCATCGCCCGAGTGGCAGAGGCCGGGGTGAACATTCACCACGAAACGCTGGTCTGGGGCGGCTTCCACGAGGAAGACAGGCGCACCGTGCTGTCCTGTCTTGGTCCTGACGGCGCATTCTACTGTAAGGCCCGCGCGATCATCATCGCGACCGGCGCCCATGAACGCCCGCCGGCGGTCTCGGGCTGGACACTGCCCGGCGCAATGACGGTCGGCGCCGCGCAGACCCTGCTGCGCAGCTACGGAACGCTTTCGGGACGATCAATCGTCATTGCGGGCAACGGGCCGCTGAATTTCCAGGTGGCGCTCGAAATCATCCGCGCTGGCGGCAAGGTCGCAGCCATCATCGAAGAAGCGGCTTCTCCCTTCACACAGCCGATGGCCGGGCTGGATCTGGTGCGCTCCGACAGGGCGCTTGCGATCGCCGGCACCGCCCAGCTCGCCCGGTTGCAGGCCGCCGGTGTCAAGATCCACTGGAAGAGCCGTATCGCGCGCATCGAGGGCAGTGGCGGCGTCGAGACCGTAACGCTGGAAGGCCCGCGCGGCAGGAAGACCATTCCGGCAGACACGGTTCTGATAGGTGGCAGTTTCACATCATCCAACGAATTGCCGCGCCTGCTCGGCTGCGCGCATTCGACCAGGAACGGCGCGCTGGAAACGGTGACCGACGACACCGGCAAGACCTCGCTTCCCCATATCCACGTGATTGGCGAAGCAGCCCGTTTCGGCGGCGCCTTCGTTGCCATGAGCGAAGGCCGGATCGCCGCGGCATCTCTGATCAGGCAGCTTGGCGGCGACACTACGGCCGACACGGCGACAGAGACACGCAAGCTTGCCCGCCACCGCCGCTTCCAGAAGGCGCTCTGGCTGCTTTTCGCTCCGGTCTGCCATGCCGACACGGCTCCCGAATACGACACGATCATCTGTCGCTGTGAAGGCGTGAGCTTCAAGAGACTGCATGATCTTGTCGAGCGCGGCGTTTCGGATATCGCCAGCCTGAAGCGGCTGACCCGCGCCGGCATGGGGCGCTGCCAGTCCCGCTACTGCGGCAGAGCGCTTGCCGAAATAGCCAATGGCGCAAAGCCCGCTTCCTCGGAGACGAGCAGCTTTTTGGCGCCGCAGATGCCCTTGCGACCCGTACCGCTCTCAGCGCTTGCCGTGGAAAAGGCCGAATGGGGCGGTCACAAGCATGCAATGCTGCCCTTGCAGCCACCCTTCGAAACACAAGAACCGTTGCCTTTCACAAGAGCGTCGACCGTTGTCATCGGCGGCGGGATCGCCGGCATCTCGACGGCGCTGTTCCTGGCCCGTGCTGGAGAGGACGTCGTGGTGCTGGAACACGCCTTCCCCAATGCCGTTGCCTCCGGCGGCAATGCCGGTAGTCTCCATGCGCAGCTTCTCTCTTTCGATCATGGCGCAAGAGCGGAGGCGGGCGGCGGCCCTGCGGCGCGAACCCTTCCGCTGCAGCGGGATTCGATCGGGCTGTGGCAGGAACTGCAGAAAGAGACGGGTTGCGACTTCGAACTGAAGATCACCGGCGGCCTGATGGTGGCAGAGACCGAGGCGCACCTGCGTTTTCTGGAAGAAAAAACCGAAGTCGAACGGCGCGCGGGCATCTCCTGTCACGTTATCGGCAAACAGCAACTGCGCAAGCTCGAGCCGGCGCTTTCCGAGCAATTCATCGGCGCGGCCTATTGCCCGCAGGAAGGCAAGATCAATCCTCTGGTGGCGACCGATGGCGTGCTGAGAGAGGCGAAGAGAAACGGCGCACAGCTTTTTGACCGCTGCACAGTCAAGACCATTGAGCGTGACCATGATGGCTTCACGCTCACGACCTCGCGCGGCACGATCAAGGCGAAACGCGTCGTCAACGCGGCCGGCGCCTTTGCCTCCCGCATCGGCGCAATGCTCGGACTTGATGTCCCGGTCTTCGGCGCGCCGTTGCAGATGGTCGTCACCGAGGCTGCGGCGCCGACGATCACGGCGCTCGTCGCCCATGCCGACCGGCACCTCACCCTGAAACAGGCGTCAAATGGCAATTTCATCATCGGCGGCGGCTGGACGGCGGGGCTCGACCCCGTCCACCAGCACCCCCGCCCCCTGCCCGCAAGCCTGGAAGGTAATCTCTGGGTCGCCCAGCACGTGGTGCCGGGCCTCAGAAAACTTCATGTAATCCGAAGCTGGGCTGCGATGAACATCAACATAGACGGCGCGCCGATTTTGGGCGAACATCCCGCCTGCCCCGGATTTTTCAACGCAGTCACCTCCAACGGTTATACGCTTGGGCCGCTGGTCGGCAGAACGACAGCGCAAGCCATCCTCGGCGAGGATGCCGGCTTCGACACGGCCCCCTTTTCAATCGAGCGCTTTTCGGGAACAACCAGATGATAGAGATCAACGGCGTCACAAAGTCCTACGGCGATTTCGACGTATTGAAGAACTGCACGACGAAAGTCGATCGCGGCGAAATCGTCGTTGTCTGCGGACCGTCCGGCTCCGGGAAATCGACGCTGATCAAATGCATCAACGGGCTGGAACCATTCGAAAAGGGCTCGATCCGGGTGCACGGGATCGAGGTGGGCGATCCGAAGACGGATCTTACGGAACTACGTGCGCAAGTGGGCATGGTATTCCAGAATTTCGAACTCTTCCCGCACCTGACGGTGATCGAGAACATCAAGCTGGCGCAGAAAATCGTGCTGGGGCGCTCCGAGGGCGCGGCCAATACCAAGGCGATGCAGCTTCTCGACCGCGTCGGCCTTGTCGATCAGGCGAAGAAATTTCCGGGCCAGCTTTCAGGGGGCCAGCAGCAGCGCGTGGCCATTGCCCGCGCACTGGCCATGGATCCGGTCGCCATGCTTTTCGACGAGCCGACATCGGCCCTTGACCCGGAAATGATCTCCGAGGTGCTGGACGTGATGACGGACCTTGCGAAGGACGGTATGACGATGATCGTCGTCACCCACGAGATGGGCTTCGCGCGCCGCGTTTCCACCCGCGTCGTCTTCATCGATCAGGGCGAGATCGTCGAGGACCGGCCGAGCGAAGACTTCTTCTCCGGCAATCACAATCCGCGCACCGCGGCATTCCTCAGCAAGATCCTGCAGCACTGAGCCTGCGAAACCGATAGATCCAACCAATAGCAAAGCAAGGCAGACCATGAAACTGAAGATCACCGCCGGCCCGCACACATTCGATGCCGTTCTGGAAGCCGAAAAGGCGCCGAAAACCGTCAAAGCCTTCCTGAAGCACATGCCGTTCACCGGGCAGGTCGTTCACGTGCGCTGGTCCGGCGAAGGCGTCTGGATCCCGCTCGGCGACAAGGATTTCGGCGTCACTTACGAAAACCACACCAGCCATCCCGCGCCCGGCCATATCATTCTCTATCCCGGCGGCATCAGCGAGACGGAAATCCTGCTTGCCTATGGCGGCGTCGATTTTTCCTCGAAGATGGGCCAGCTTGCCGGCAACCATTTCATCACAATCACGTCGAACCTCGACAAGCTGCCCGAAATCGGCCGCCTGACGCTCTGGGAAGGCGCACAGGACATCCGCTTCGAACTGGCGGAAGCCTGAAGGCGGAGGGGCGCAGTCTTTGGCGCCCCGCCCCTACCCTTGCAATGTCAGCAGCCGGCGGGGCGTTTCGACCAGCAACTGATCGACTTCCGCCTGGGCAAAGCCCCGGTCTTTCATCAGCGGCACGACATTGCGCAGCAGGTGGCTGTAGCCATGGCCGCCATAGCTTTGCAGACGGCCGCGCGTGCAGATGTCGTGCGACAGCGTCACCCTGTCGCCGAGGCCGGCGTCAAAGAGCTTGCGAAGCGTCCTGATCCGCATCCAGTCAGTAGGCAGATCAAGAATGCCGAGCCAGTAGTTCGACTGCTCGATGCCGAAGAAATCATATTCGACGACGCAGCCACGTTGCGCGAGCGCCAGAACCTGCGGTTCCTCAAGCGTACGGTCCATATGATCGATGATGACCCTGCTGATGTCCGCCCCGTTCCTTTCCAGAATATCCAGGATCTCATGGGGAGCATCGCGATGGCGGCCGGGATGTACGGTAATTGCCGCCCCGGTTTCGACCTGGGTCCGGGCAGCGGCCGCAAGACTGCGCGCCTCGAACGGCGTCAGCGGCCATGAACAACCGATCTCGCCGATGACACCGCAGCGGATACCGTTCTCGCCGTCCACCATCTGCCCCAGCATGATGTCGAAAAGCGCATCTTCCGATAATGACAGCGTGTCGGCATCAAGGAAGGGTTCGGTGTAAAAGCCCGCACCCATGACGATGTTGACGCCGCTTGCCTGCGCCACACGCGCAAGCCCTTCAGGGTCGGGAACGATCCCGCCGGTCGTGACGTCGACGATCGTTCCGCCGCCCGCCTCTCCGAACCACCGGGCCTCGCGGATGGCGACGTCCTCATCCTGCAGGCGGTGATTGCCTGGATAGTCATTCGGCCGCCAGTTCACGTCGAAGATGTTTTGAAGCGTGATCTCGGCCTCATCTTCGCCACGTCTTTCAAGAGGCGTCAGATCGCACAATACATGCTCATGCATCAGCGTTGCACTGAGGGTTTCCGGGCGGATCGGGCCGGTCACGGTTTCCACATAACCCGTGCCCTTTCGGGGATCATCTATCGTCAAAATGCCATTCCTGCCTGCAGTCTCGCGGGCCTGCGATCGCTCTTGCACGCCGCTTGCCCTATTTGTGCACTTACGGTATACAATACATATACAGTTTGACGGACAGGCGCAAGCGGACCTCAAACTGAAAAGCGCGACGAAAAAATCCAGAAGGGAACAGAAATGTCTTTCGCATCAGCCCGCCGCCGTTTTCTCACCGCCACCGCAGGGCTTGCCGGCCTGTTGATTGTCGCCGGCACACCAGCCCTCGCCCAGTCAGCTCCCGAGTTTGAAACCATCACGCCGGGCAAGCTCACCATGTCGATCAACCCCACCCTGCCGCCACTGCAATATGTCAACGACAAGGGCGAGCTTCAGGGCATGCGGGTCGAACTTGGCAATGCGCTTGCCGAGAAACTCGGCCTGGAGCCGGAATATATCCGCATCGAATTTGCCGCCATGGTGCCGGGCCTTGCGGCAAAACGGTGGGATATGATCAATACCGGCATCTATTTCACCGAGGAACGCTCCAAGCTCATGTACATGATCCCCTATGAGCAGGCGGCGATCAGCTTCCTCGTTCAGGCGGGCAATCCGCTCGGCATCGAAAGCTGGGAAGACCTGTCGGGCTACGCCGTCGGCGTGGAGCTCGGCGGGGTCGAGGAAACCCGCACGCGCGAGGTCAACAAGATGCTGGAGGAGAAGGGTATGGAGGGCATCACCGTCCGCACCTTCAACAATTTCGCCGAAGCTTTCCAGGCGCTGCGCGCCGGCCAGGTGGATGCCGCCACCTCGATCGACGCCACGGCCATGTACTGGCAGCAGCGCGGTGACTTTACCCGAGCCATCTCCGGTCTCTTCCCGCAGACAGCCACCTTCGCCTTTGCCGACAAGGATCTTGCGGACGCCGCAGTCGACGCGCTCAACGAGCTGAAGGAAGAGGGTTACTACGACGAACTCTTCGACCGCTATGGCGTGTTGAAGATCGACGGTGATAGCTTTGCCATCCGTGGTCCCGGCCCCCAATAGGATCATTCGTTTCCCGAAAACAGGAACCGGCGCGCCTCATCCGCACGCCGGTCCCGATATCAAAGGTTTCTCACCATGGCCCCCAATCCGCCGATCAAACGCGAAACCTGCGTGCTCCTTGGCTATGGCCGCATCGGTCGCCGGATCGCCGGCGCACTTTTGCGCGATCGACACGGACCGGCGCTAGCGGGCATTGTTGCAAGGAACCCTGCGGCAATCTCGGCGGATCTCGAGGACCCGGCTATTCCCGTCTTCCCGGATATTCACGCAGCCCTGGCGACGAAGCCCGACCTGGTGATCGAATGCGCCTCGCCGCCGGCGCTTGCCGGAACGGGCGCAGAGATCCTTGCAGCAGGCGCCGATCTCGTGGCGTTGTCGCTGACCGCTTTTGCAGACCCCGCCGTCGAGACGCGCCTGCGGATGGCGGCGAAGGCGGGACCGGGGCGGCTGCACATTCCCTCTGGAGCCGCCGCCGCCCTTCCCCTTCTCAGGGTCGCGCGCAAGGCCGGACTCGAGAAAGTCCGCTTCCGCCAGACCTATCTTCCCTCTCACTGGGCCAAGATTGCCGGCGAGAACGACGCCTTTCAGTTTACCGGTTCCTTCTTCGAAGGGTCGGTCCGCTCCGCTGCGGCGCGCTTTCCTTTCAACCTCAACGCCGCCGTCGGCGTCGCGCTGGCCGGCGCCGGTCTCGATGACACGGTGATCGAACTGATCGGCGATCCGGGCGTCGGCAACATGCGCTACGCGCTCGATATCGAAAGCTGCGGCGCGCCGATCCGTCTCGATATCGGACCATACAGGGATCGGCCGCCGGAAGGCCCGGATCATACGGCCTATTCGATCCTCGCCATGCTCTCCGCCCGGTCGGAAGTCATCACATTCTAGGAACCGTCATGAACGCGCCGTTACCCGAAAGCCTTGTTGCAGACATAAGAAACGCGATCAGAACACAAGAGGCGAAGGTTCTCGACCTTCTTGGCGCTCTCATCGCCGACCAGAAGACCGGCGGCGGGCAGGTCCAGGCGCTTCTCGCGGAGCATTTTGCCGATAATGGATGTTCTGTCGAGACGGTCCGCTATCACCCTGCCGATGTCCGTCTCGTGGATGAGTTCGCCCACCCTTCCCTTCTTCCCGCAAGCGAACAGACCGCAGTTGTGGCGCGGCTCGGCGCGAGCAACGCCGCGCGCAGGATCCTCATCTTCGCCCATCCAGATGCAGAGAAGGTCAGCGAGCCGGATAACTGGTCGCGCGATCCGTTCACGCTCGACACCGATGAAGGACGCATGCATGGCTGGGGCATTGCCGATGATCTCGCGGGCGTTGCCGCCATGGCCGCTCTGCCAGATGTTCTCAACGCGACAGCGGACCTGGACGATACCGAGGTGATCTTCGCCTCCGCGCCCAGCAAGGCGCTTGCGCGCGGCACGGCGGCGCTGCTGTGTAATCACGGCATCACGGCCGATATCGCCGTCTACCTTCATCCTGCAGAATCGGGCGCCGGGCTTGGCGAGATCAAGGGACTGTCCTCCGGACATGTCGAATTTTCAGTAACCATTGCGGGTCGACAGCCGCCGACGACAGAACCCTTGCAGACAGCGCTTGCCCATCAGGGCGTCGATCCGCTGGAAAAGGCTCTTGCTCTTGTCGCGGCGCTGCGCCGGATGGACATCGAGCGGGCGGAGCGCATCCGTCATCCTGTTCTGGAAAAAGCGGTGCAGCGCTCCACCAATCTGATGGTCTCCCATATCGCGATGGGCAAGCCGAGTGCGCTTGCGCGCTACCCGCAAAGTTGCAGTTTCTCCGCTGCGCTTTCCTTTCCACCGGGCGAGACCCTGGATGCGGTCTCAGCGGAAATCGAGGCCACGCTGAAGGCCGCCGCCGAAGAGGATGGCTGGTTTGCCGAAAACCCGCCGGACCTGACCTTTCTCACCGGCGTCTCGGCAAGCGAGGTTGACCCGGAGGCCCCCTTGTTTTCCACGCTTGCGCGTAGCGTGGCGGCCATTACCGGCAACAGGCCGGCGCTCAACCCGCTTCATACCGGCAGCGACATCCGCAACCCTTTCGTCCAGAAGGCAATCCCCGCCGTCGGGTTCGGCGCGCTTTGCGGCAATCTCAGCCAGAACGGCTTCACCGATGAATGGGTCGACCGCGATGAATTCCGCGACATGATTGCAGCCGCAGCGCTTTTCATCGCGTCATGGGACGACCGGCCGGGCAGGACCGGCTGATCTTTGTCGGCTCAGGTCAGGCATGATAGACCTGAAAATCTGGGAAGGGGCGAGTCGGGCAACAGCGCAGAGGCGGAGCCTGACGCAATGAGGGCATAAGCGGATGAGCGCTATTCCGGAACAGGATATGAGGGCCAGAAAGGGACGCGAAACGTCCCTGCTCGCCCCGAAGACAACAAGAAACCGGGCGACGCTGGCCTATGAGGAAATTGCGCGGTTGATCGAGCAGAAGAAGCTTGCGGGTGGCGAAGTTCTGGTCGAGCAATCACTTGCCGCCTATCTCGGCATTTCCCGAACGCCGGTGCGCCAGGCGCTGCAACGGCTTGAGATCGAGGGCCAGTTGGTCAAGGCGAACACCAAATCCTTCGTCGTGCGCAAGGTCGACCTCAAGGAGTATCTGCAAAGCCTGAAGGCCCGCGAGATCATCGAATCCGAGGCATGCGCAATGTGTGCGGGCCATGCTGCTGCCGACCGGCTGGCCGTGGCGAAATCGATGACGGCGGCGCTCAAGGGCGATCAGGCCTATAATCCGGAACAGCACTGGGCCGCCGACAAGGTGGTCCACGATCTGGTCACGGATTTCTGCGGCAATCAGGTCGTTGCCGGGATCATCCGCTCGCTCAGGGTGACGACGAAACTGTTCGAGGTCGACCGTCTGGCCGAAAGGCTGGAGCCGGATATCCGCCAGCATGAGGCGATCCTTGACAGGATCGAAAAGGGTGACGGCGAAGGCGCGAAGCAGGCGATGGCCGCTCACCTGCGCTCGCTCGTCCAATTTGCCGTCGACAGGATTACCTAAGCGACGGCAAGCACCGGCGGCATGGCTGATGATCACACCGCCGGGAAAGAACGTCAGGCGTTCCAGGCAATCGTCTTCTGTTTCTGTTCGCCGAGGCCTTCGATGCCGAGCTTCATCGTCTGGCCTTCCTTCAGATAGACCGGTTCCGGCTTGATGCCCATGCCAACGCCGGGCGGCGTGCCGGTGGTGATGATGTCGCCGGGCTGCAGGCTCATGAACTGCGACAGATAGCTGACGAGGTGCGAAACGCCAAAGATCATCGTCTTGGTCGAGCCGTCCTGATAACGATGTCCGTCAACTTCGAGCCACATGGCGAGCTTCTGCGGGTCTTCCACCTCATCACGCGTCACCAGATATGGGCCGATCGGGCCGAAGGTGTCGGCGCTCTTGCCCTTCACCCACTGACCGGAGCGCTCGATCTGGAATTCGCGCTCGGACAGATCGTTGACGACGCAATAGCCGGCGACGTGGTCCATGGCGTCGGCTTCATCCACATAGGATGCTTCCTTGCCGATGACAACGCCGAGCTCGACTTCCCAGTCGGTCTTCTTCGAGTTCCTCGGAATGCGGACATCGTCGTTGGGACCGATGATGGCGCTGGTCGCCTTCATGAACACGATCGGCTCTTTCGGAATATCGGCGCCGGTCTCGGCCGCGTGGTCGGCATAGTTGAGGCCGATGCAGATGAACTTTCCGACCTTGCCGACGCAGGGACCGATACGGCTCGACTGCGGCAGAACCGGCAGACTGCCGATATCGGCAGCGGCGATGCGCGCCAGCCCGGCGGCCGTCAGCGTGTCGCCGGCAATGTCGACGACGACGGAGGAAATGTCGCGGTAAGTGCCATCGGAGTGCAGGATGGCGGGCCGTTCGGCGCCCTTGGCGCCAAGGCGAAGCAGTTTCATGTCAATTCTCCCGTATTACGACGCCTGGGGCGTCGGGTGTGCGTAGTTATGAAGCGTTTCCGGCTTCATCTCAATCGAAAAGCCCGGCATTTCCGGCGGCATATAGGCCGCGCCTTCGATCCGGCAGGGATCGACGAAATGTTCGTGCAGATGGTCGACATATTCGATGACCCGACCGTCCTTGGTGCCGGAGACGACGAGATAGTCGATCATCGACAGATGCTGGACATATTCGCAAAGGCCGACGCCGCCGGCATGCGGCCAGACCGGCAGACCGTATTTCGCCGCCATCACCAGAACCGAGAGCACCTCGTTCAACCCGCCAATGCGGCAGGCATCGATCTGGACGATGTCGATGGCGCCGCCCGCGATGAATTGTTTGAACAGAATGCGGTTCTGGCACATCTCGCCGGTCGCGACCTTCACCGGCGCAACCGCCTCACGGATTTTCCTGTGGCCGGCGACATCATCGGGGCTTGTCGGCTCCTCGATGAAATAGGGCCGGAAGGGCGCAAGCGCCTTCACCCAGTCGATCGCCTGATCGACCTCCCAGACCTGGTTGGCGTCGATCATCAGCGTGCGGTCCTCGCCGATCACCTCGCGCACGATCTTCAGCCGGGCGATATCCTCGTCGCGGTCCTGCCCGACCTTCATCTTGATGAAGGTGAAGCCGCTATCGACCGCTTCCTGCGCCAGACGACGCAGCTTGTCATGGCTGTAGCCGAGCCAGCCGGCGGACGTCGTATAGCAGGGATAGCCGTTTTTCTTCAGCTCCGCGATCCGCTCCGCCTTTCCGGCCGCAGCCTTGCGGAAGATCGCGAGCGCCTCGTCCGGCGTGATCGCGTCGGTCAGGTAACGGAAATCGATGATCGACACGAGCTGTTCCGGCGTCATGTCGGCCACAAGCTGCCAGACCGGTTTTCCGGCGGCTTTTGCCATCAGGTCCCAGACAGCATTGACGACGGCGCCGGTCGCCAGGTGCATAGCGCCCTTGTCCGGCCCGATCCAGCGCAACTGGCTGTCGCCGGTGACGTGACGCCAGAAGCGGCCCGGATCTTCGGCGATCCAGTCGAGATTCAGCCCCTTCACGCGGTTTTCAAGCGCGGCGATCGCTGCGCAGACCACTTCATTGCCGCGCCCGATAGTGAAGGTCAGGCCGTGGCCTTCAAGTTCGCCATCCGTCTCGAGCACGACATAGGCCGCGGAGTAATCCGGATCGGGGTTCATCGCGTCCGAACCGTCGAGCTTGGCGGAGGTCGGAAAACGCAGGTCGTGGACGGACAGTCCGGTGATTTCGGTCATGGTCTGAACTTCGGTTGTTGTCGGTGCGGATCAGCAGGTCCAGCCGCCATCGATGGCGTAGGCCTGGCCGGTCGTGTAGGTGGCGCCCGCAAGGTAGACGGCGAGATCGGCGATCTCTTCCGGCGTCCCGATGCGGCCGATCGGTTGGCGGGCGATAAAGTCGGTGCGCGCCTTTTCATAATCGCCGGTCGCCTTCAGACGATCCTGCAGCGAGGGACTATCGACCGTGCCCGGGCAAATGGCGTTGCAGCGAATGCCCTTGGCGACATAATCGGCAGCAACCGATTTGGTCATGCCGAGAACGGCGGCCTTGGTCGTGGTGTAGGCGAAGCGGTTCGGCACGCCCTTCATGCTGGAGGCGACCGAGGACATGTTGATGATCGCGCCGTCGCCGCGCTCGAGCATGCCGGGCAGGAAGGCGCGGATGGTCCGCACCATGGCCTTGACGTTGAGGTCATAGGCAAGGTCGAGATCGCCTTCATTGCTCTCAAGGATCGAGCCGTTGTGGACGATGCCAGCGCAGTTAAACAGGATATCGACCTGGCCGATCTCACGCGCGGCGATAGTGACGGCCTCGTCGGAAAGCACGTTCAGGAGCCGCGTCGAGACGTTCTCGATGCCCTCAAGCTCCTTCAGTTTCTCGGCATTGATATCGGTTGCGATCACCTTCGCGCCGGCCTTTGCGAAAGCCTTGGCCGATGCCGCGCCGATGCCTTGCGCGGCGGCGGTGATGAAGCAGGTTTTTCCTGAAAGGTCGGTCATGATCGCTCCCTTGAACGTCAGTTGATTGTCTTGTGCGAACCCTCGACGGCCATGCGGCCGATGGCTTCGAAATCCCAGGCAATGCCAAGGCCCGGGGAGGAAGAAGGAATGGCGCGGCCATTACGGATGGTCATGCCCTCAAGCGTGATCGCATCGAGTTGCGGAATATATTCCACCCAGCGCGCATTGGGGACCGCCGCGCACAGCGAAACATGCAATTCCATCAGGAAATGCGGCGCCACGGCGACATTGAAGCATTCGGCCATATGCGCAACCTTGAGCCAGGGCGTGATGCCGCCGATGCGCCCGACATCGACCTGGATGACGGAGCAGGCCCGCCGCTCCAGATATTCGCGGAAATGCAGCGCCGAATAAAGGCTTTCTCCGACGGCAACCGGCACGCTCGTGTGGCGCGAGAGAACCGCATGGCCCTCGATGTCGTCTGCCGGCAGCGGCTCTTCCAGCCAACCGATATCAAGCCGCTGATAGGCGGCGGCCCGGCGCACGGCCTCGTCCACGGCAAAGGCCTGGTTGGCATCGGTGAAAATCTCGAACGCCGGGCCGACAGCCTCGCGCACCGCCGAAATCCGCGCGACGTCTTCCGACAGCGGACGACCGACCTTGAGCTTGCAGCCGGAGAATCCATTCGCCTTGGCTTCGATCGCATCGGCGACAAGCGCTTCGGTTTCCAGATGCAGCCAGCCGCCTTCCGTTGTGTAAAGCGGTATCTCGTCCTTCGCCCCGCCGGCCAGCTTGTGCAGCGGCAGGCCAAGTTTCACCGCCTTTAGGTCCCAGAGCGCGGTGTCGATGGCGGCAAGCGCGATCGCGGTGATCGCGCCGACCGTGGTGGCATGGGTCAGGAAGGAGAGATCACGCCAGATGTGCTCGATGTCATGCGCCTCGCGGCCGATGATCGCCGGCAGCAGCGTCTTCTCCAGAAGCGCCATCACCGACGGACCGCCGGTACCGATCGTATAGGAATAGCCCGTGCCGGTAACGCCATCCGCATCGGTGATGCGAACGATCGGGGTTTCCTGGCTGACGAAAGACTGGATCGCATCGACCCGCGTCACCTTCGGCTTCAGATCCACCATCACCAGTTCGGCACGGACGATCTTTGCCATTGTCAGGCCCTCAGGCTCTTGCCGGTCTCGCCGTCGAAAACGTGCAGACGTTCGAGGTCGAGGGTGAAGGTCAGCGTTTCGCCATCGTTCAGCGGACGCGGATCAAGCATCTTGGCCTGCACTTCCTTGCCGCCGAACTCGGTGAAGATGATGGTCTCGGTGCCAAGCGGCTCTGAGATCACCACCGGAAGCGAAATCTCGATCGAGCGGTCTTCCGGGTGCAGCGAATGGCCCTTGGGGGCAAAGGCATCCGGACGGAAGCCGACCACGACCTTCTGACCGTCGGAAAGTCTTGCGGCGATATCTTCCGGCAACGGCACCAGCGTACCGTCATTCAATCTCGCAGCGCCGTTTTCGACAACGCCGTCAAGCTGGTTCATCGGCGGCGAGCCGATGAAGCCGGCAACGAAGGTATTGACCGGGTTTTCGAACACTTCGGTCGGCGTGCCGACCTGTTCCACATAGCCATCGCGCATGATCACGATCCGGTCGGCAAGCGTCATCGCCTCCACCTGGTCGTGGGTCACGTAGATGACCGTTGTCTTGACCCGCTGATGCAGTTTCTTGATCTCGACGCGCATCTGGCCACGGAGCTTGGCGTCAAGGTTCGACAGCGGCTCGTCAAACAGGAAGACATCCGGGTGGCGAACAATGGCACGGCCCATGGCCACGCGCTGGCGCTGCCCGCCGGACAGGTTGGCCGGCAGGCGGTCCATGAAGCTTTCCAGCCCCAGAATGCCGGCTGCCTCATCGACGCGCGGCTTGATATCCTCCGGCGTCATGCCGGCGATCTTCAGGCCGAAACCGAGGTTTTCGCGCACGGTCATGTGCGGATAAAGCGCATAGGACTGGAACACCATGGAGATATTGCGCGATCTGGGCGGAAGCGAATTGACGACGCGGTCCCCGATCTTCAGTTCGCCGCCGGAGATTTCCTCCAGCCCGGCGATCATGCGCAGCGTCGTCGACTTGCCGCAGCCGGAGGGACCGACGAGAACGACAAATTCGTTGTGCGCGACTTCAAGATCGATGCCGTGAACGACTTCCAGCGATCCGTAACGCTTGACGATTTTGGAAAGGTGCACTTCGGCCACGGGATTATCCTTTCACACCACCGAACGTCAGTCCGGCAATCAGATGCTTTTGTACGATGAAGGTGAGAATGAGCGCGGGAATGATGATCAGCACCGCCATGGCGCTCATCCCGGTCCAGTCAACGGTGAACTGGGCGGTAAAATCCATCAGCCCGACCGGCATGGTCTTCGACGCGGTGGTCCGGGTGAGCTGGCTTGCCAGCGCGAACTCGTTCCATGCCGTCAGAAAGGCAAAGATGCCGGCAGACGCCAGGCCCGAACGGGCGAGCGGGAACTCCACCTTCCAGAAGGCCTGCCAGCGTGTGCAGCCGTCGATCTGGGCGGCCTCGGAAAGATCCGCCGGGATCTGGCGGAAGAAGCCGTCCGTCAGCCAGATGGTGAAGGGGATGTTGATCGCCATATAGACCAGGATCAGTCCGAACTTGGTATCGATCAGCCCGATCTTGCTCCACAGGATGAAGAGCGGCAGCGACAGCGCCACGCCCGGCACGGTGCGCGACAGCATGAAGGAGAGGAACAGCGCACCCTTGCCCTTGAAGCGATAGCGGGCAAAGGCATAGCCGCCCATCATGCCGACGAGGATCGCCACTAAGGTGGAGGTGAGCGAGATCACCAGAGAGTTGATGAAATAGCTCGGAACAGGCAATCCCTGCTGGCGATCAGGCAAAAACCCGAAAATGCCGAGAAAGTTGTTCAGCGTCCACTGCTGCGGGATCCAGACCGGCGGGCGGGCCATGACCTCGACATTGGGACGGAAGGCGGTCATCACCACCCAGGCGCCGGGCACGACGAGGATCATCATGGCGATGAACAGCGTGATCCTGAACAGCCAGCGCTGCCAGGGCTTTTCGATGGACATTGCGCTACTCATTGTGCGCCTCCCATGAATAGCCGCGACTTGGAAAGGTTGCGGTAGAAGATGATGGTGAAGGCGATCGACAGCAGGATGGAGACATAGCCCATGGCATTCGCCATGCCCATCTGCGAGTTCTGGTAGCCGGTCCGCGTCATCAGCGTCCAGATGAGTTCCGTGCGGCCCGCAGGCCCGCCATTGGTCATGATCTTCACCATGTCATAGGCGCGCGCGACGTCGAGCGAGCGGATCGTCATCGCGATCCAGATGAACGGCATCAGGAAGGGCAACGTGATATGGCGGAAGACCTGGATGGCGTTGCAGCCGTCCACCTTGGCCGCCTCGATCGGCTCCTTCGGCATGGCCAGCAGGCCGGCCATCAGCAGGATGGCGAAGATCGAGGTCGACATCCACATTTCGGCGACGATGATCGAGAAGTTGGCGAGCCAGCCATTGACCAGCCACGGGATCGGTTTTTCGATCAGGTTCAGCGCGAACAGCGCATTGTTCACCAGACCGACGGAATCGTTGAACAGGTATTTGAACTGGAAGCCGACGAGGATCGGCGAGAACATCATCGGGAACATCATGATGGTTCTGAGGGTGCGCTGGCCCCAGGTGATGCGGTTGACCAGAAGCGCAAGCCCGAGACCCATGACCATTTCGAGGTTGAGCGCAATGGTGATGAACACGACGGTGCGCCCGAAGGCCCACCAGAAGTCGTCATTGCCCATCAGCCGTTCGTAATTGCGCAGTCCGACGAAATTGTAGAGGGAATCGGGACGCACCAGGTTGTAGCTGGTGAAGCTCGTCCAGAACGACACGAGAAGCGGCACCAGCACGACCGCCAGAATGACGATGATGGCCGGCAGCAGCAGAAGGTAGGGCGTCGCCTGCGGAGACCTGAAAAACTTCATGTCGCGCCTTCGAGAATTGAAAAGAATGGGAGGAATATCCGGCCCCGGGGCCGGTCAAATGCCGCCGGCCCGAAGGCCGGCGACGTCATGCCTTGGGAGGTAGCGGGATCAGTAGTAGCCCGCGTCTTCCATGATGTAGGTCGCTTCCTCGGCGGCATCGTCGAGGGCTTCCTGTGCCGTTTTCTCGCCGACGATGGCCGCCTGCAGCTCGGGCCACAACACGTTGGAGACCTGGATCCACTCCGGAATGAGCGGCGGCGTGCGGGCGTCATCAAGCGAGCCCTTCCACACCGTGAACATCTCGGCGAGGTTTTCCTTGCCGTTCTCGTTGAACCACTTGACGACTTCATCATAGGTCGCCGTGCGGGTCGGCAGATTGCCGGCCATGGCTTCCATCAGTTCGCTCTCGTCATTGGTCATGAACACGGCGAAGGAAACGCCGGCGTCCTTGTTGTCGCAGTCCTGCGTGACCGAGAAGGAGTGCGAGCCGGACCAGCCGCCGCGTTTGCCGGACGAACCGACGGGCGAAACCGCATAGCCGAGGTCATCGGCGATCTTGGAGGCTTCCGGATCGGCGAAGAAGGCTGCCCAGCCCGGCCAGTCGAGGTCGACGGCAAGCTGACCGGCGGCCATGGCCTGGCCGATATCGTCCCAGGTGTAGTTGACCGTGCCGGCCGGAACCGCACCGGCCTCGTAGATGTCGATGAACCACTGCAGCGCCTCGACGCCGGCCTCGGAATTGAACACCGGCTTCATGTCCTCATCAAACATATCGCCGCCATTGGCGCGGAGGATTTCCATGAAGCGGCCCGACATGCCCTCGTCCTTGCCGGCAAAGGCCGTGCCGTAGAGGTTCGGCGGGTCGGCGAAGAAGATCACCTGGTCGCGGAACTCGTCGAAGGTCTTCGGCGGCGCCAGTTCGGTGCCATACTTCTCTTTCCACGCGGCCTGGTTTGCCGGATCGGCATAAAGGCTCTTGCGGTAGTAGATGTTGGAAACGTCGGTGACGCGCGGCAACTGCACGAGGCGGCCATCGACCGTGGAAGCCTTCAGCGTGCCCTGGACATATTTGTCGAGCTCGGACTGCGGAATGTGCTCCGACAGATCGATATAGAGATTGCCATATTGCGGGGCGAAGCTCGTATGGTTGGAGCCGACGCACCAGGAAATGCCGCCGGCGGCAATGTCCTGCTTGATCTCGCGGTCAAGATCGAAGTGGTTCTTCGAAGAAACGATCTCGACCTTGGCGCCCGTCATTTCTTCCCATTCGGGGATACGGGTATAGAGCTTCTCATACTGAGTGCCGCCGATCAGCTTCACCTTCAGCGTATAGTCCGGGAAGCTGCCATAGTCGAAATCATCGGCCTGGGCCGATGCGGCAAGGCCGCCGACGGCGCAGCAAGCGACGAGCGTCGCTTTCAGAAGTTTCATTCGCATCATTCTCCTCCTCTCGCGTTCAAGCCCAGAAAAGACTTGATCCTCCATATTTGAAAAGTCTATTCGTATATAAGCACCATTTCGGCGAGGCCGTCAACGCTGCTCTTGATATTGGACAGGAACACCGGCAACTTCGCTGCATTTTCAGGGTGAAAAAGATTACCCGCCGCTTGAGGATCGACCATGGCAACAGATGAATCCGACCGTTACCGCGCTCCGGCGCTCGACAAGGGACTCGATATTTTCGAGCTGCTCGCGGAAACGGACGGTGCGCTCAGCCAGGCGGAGATCGCCAAGTCGCTCGGACGCACGCCAAACGAGATCTACCGCATGCTCGACCGGCTGGTCCGGCGCGAATATATCCGCCGCACGCCGGAGGACCGTTACGAGATCACGCTGAAAATGTTCGAGCTGGTCCATGCCCGCCCGCCGCTGCGGCGGCTCGTCAACCAGGCGGTCCCGCTTCTGCAGAAGGTCGCGCAGGAATCGGGCCAGTCGTGCCATCTCGTGGTGTTCGACCGCAATGCCGCCGTCGTCGTCGCCCAGGTGGACGCGCCGAGCTACTGGACGCTCGCCGTTCGTGTCGGCACTCAACTCAAGCTGACCTCGACCGGCTCCGGCCTCGTTTTCCTTGCCTTCTCGTCGGCCGAGAACCGGGCGCTGATGCTGAAGGGCGCGGGCGAGACGATGTCGCCGCAGGTCGAGGCGCTGCTCGAAAGCATTCGCAGGGACGGCTACACAATGATGCCGTCGGAACAGATCGCCGGCGTCACAAACCTTTCGGCCCCCGTCATCGGCCCGCTCGGCTCGGTGATGGCGGTCGTCACCTCGCCCTATACGGAACGCCTCGACCGCGACAGCAGCGAAGACCGCGCCCATACGCTTGAACTGGTGCGCGCGGCTGCCGCCAACCTGTCGAAGGGACGGCCGGAGGACTGACATCTAGACAGCCCGCCCCGAAAAGGCCGGGCAAACCGAGGCAATACGCCCGCGCGGGCCAAGGGAGGACCAAATGCGCATCATCGATACCCATCTCCACCTCGTCTACAAGGACCGCTTCTCCTATCCCTGGCTGAAGGACGCCCCGGCCCTTGACCGCCAGACAACGGCGGAAGACTATTTCGCCCGCGCCGAAAGGCTCGGCATCGAAAAGGCGCTGCACATGGAGGTCGATGTCGCGGAGGGTGACATGGAAGCCGAGAGCGCCTTCATCGTCGGCGCTCATGAGAGGATTGCCGGCGCGATTGCCGCCGGTCGGCCGGAAAGTCCGGACTTTGCCGCCTATCTGGAACGCATCGCCGCAATCGATGGGGTCAAGGGCCTGCGCCGCGTGCTGCATATCATGCCGGACGCGCTCTCCCAGTCGGATATTTTTGTCGAGAATATCCGTCGGCTTGCAGCCCACGACCTGACCTTCGACCTCTGCGTGGCCGCGCGGCAGCTTCCGCTCGCCATCGATCTGGCGCAGAAATGCCCGGAGGTTCAGTTCGTGCTCGACCATTGCGGCGTGCCGGACATCGAGAATGACAGACTGGACCCCTGGCGCGATCATATCGGTGAGATCGCAAGGCTCGCCAATGTCACGGCGAAAATCTCAGGCGTGATCGCCTATGGCGGCGCGGACTGGAGCGTCGAAAGCCTGCGCCCCTATGTCAGCCACGTCATCGACACCTTCACCTTCGACCGCGTCGTCTGGGGTTCGGACTTTCCGGTGTGCACGCTGTTCGCGAGCCTTGAGGACTGGGTCGCGGCGTCGAAGGAACTGGTCGCGGATGCCAGCGCGGACGAGCAGAAGAAACTGTTCAGCGTCAATGCGGAGAAGGTCTACCGGCTCTAGAAGGCATCGACGCGACCTCATCTTATTGCTGAAACAGGGAGGAACCCATGCAGCGCATCGGAATGGTGATCAAACTCAACGCCGACAAGATTGACGAGTACAAGCGACTGCACGCCAATGCCTGGCCGGACGTGCTGGACATGATCAAGAAGTGCAATATCCAGAACTACACGATTTTTCTCCGCGAGCCGGAAAACCTGCTGTTTTCCTATTACGAATATACCGGCGACGACTACGAGGCTGATCAGGCCAAGATGGCCGCCGATCCGAAGACGCAAGAATGGTGGTCTGTCTGCATGCCATGCCAGAAACCGCTCGACACCGCCAAGGAAGGCGAATGGTGGGTCGAAATGGAAGACGTCTTCCATCTCGCCTGAGGGCTGCAACGGACTGGGCTGTTCGAAGCCGCGGTCATCCGTCGCCATTGCCGAATCGGAAGCAATGGCGGCTGAGGCATCAAGAAAACTGAGGCCCCTGTCGGAGCGGGCCTCAGATCTTCTTCACGAATTCCGATTTCAGCTTCATGGCGCCAAAACCGTCTATCTTGCAGTCGATATTGTGATCGCCTTCGACAAGACGGATGTTCTTCACCTTGGTGCCGACCTTGAGAACCTGGCTTGAGCCCTTGAGCTTCAGGTCCTTGATGACGGTGACCGTATCGCCATCGGCCAGCAGATTGCCATTGGCGTCCTTGAATTCCGGTTCGCCGTTCTCTTCCGTCCCCGGCGTCCATTCGTGCCCGCATTCAGGGCAGATCAAAAGCGCTCCGTCTTCGTATGTGTAAACGGACTGGCATTTGGGACAGGGCGGCAATTCGCTCATGATCATCCTCTTGATTGTTGGCGCTGCGGTGAGCCGGATTGGCGCCACGAAGACTGCACGGCGCATATTGCGATGGTCGAGAAAACAAGGCTTCGTAGTGTGAAAAGGAACGCCTGTCGAGTGGAGACGCGTAGTTACGCGGCAGCACGCTCAAGGACCGCGACCGGAAGGAAAACGCACGGAGCCGAATGCGCCCCCTTGAATTCCATCCAAATTTGAATAATCTCTTCACATAAGAATGACGCTCTCACCTGAAGGAGGAGCAGGTTGTCAAAAACGTCTCGCAGCCCGGCGCAAAGCTGGGCAGCGGCAGGTTCGCCGCGCCCTATCGTCATCATCGGAGGCGGTTCAATCGTCGCCGATGCCCATCTGCCCGCCTATCGCATGGCCGGCCTGCCGGTCGCCGGCGTGTTCGATCTCGATGCCGAGCGCACCGCCAAGGTTGCCGTCGACTGGGACATCACGCCCTTTGCCAGCCTTGAGGAGGCGATCGCGACGGAAAACGCCGTCTTCGATCTGGCGCTGCCGCCGGTCGCTCATCAGGGCGTGATCGAGAAACTGCCGGAAGGGGCGCCCGCCCTTCTGCAAAAACCGATGGGCCGTGACCTTGCAGAGGCGACCGCGATCCTGAAAGCCTGCCGCGAGCGCAAGTTGACGGCCGCCGTCAATTTCCAGCTTCGCTTCTCGCCGATGATGCTGGCGATCCATGACCTTTACAAGAGCGGCGCGCTGGGCGAACTGGTCGATGTCGAACTGCACGCCAACATCATGACGCCCTGGCATCTCTGGCCGTTCCTGAAGGGCATGGAGCGCGTCGAGATCCTGCTGCACTCGATCCATTATCTGGACCTGATGCGCCATTTCCTCGGCGATCCGCGCGGCATCCACGCAAAGACCCTCGGCCATCCCGACACCACGGTTTCGCAGTCGCGCACATCGGCGATCCTCGATTATCCCGAGCCCGTGCGCGCGGTCATGTCGGTCAATCACAATCATGATTTCGGCCCGAAATTCCAGGATTGCTATTTCCGTTTCGAAGGCACCAAGGGCGTCGCCATCACCACGCTCGGCGTCAATCTCGACTACCCCAAGGGCGTGCCGGACGAGCTCTGGTTCTGCGAAAAGGGCGGCGACTGGGAAGAGATCCCTCTTTCCGGCACCTGGTTTCCCCACGCCTTCATCGGCGTGATGAACAATCTCCAGCGTTTCATCGCCGGCAAGGACGACACCCTTCTGACAAGCGTCGAGGACGCATGGAACACCATGGCGCTGGTCGAGGCCGCTTATGAGAGCAGCGCCCGCCCGGCGACCCCGATCAAGGAAAAACCATGACCGCAGACAAGACTGACCTGCCGCTTTCGGGCGTGCTGGTACTCGACATGTGCCAGTTTCTCTCCGGCCCCTATTGTTCGCTGCGCCTGCAGGACCTCGGCGCGCGCGTGATCAAGATCGAGCGGCCCGGCCTCGGCGATCTTTCCCGCCGGCTTTACCTCTCCGACACCGAGATCGGCGGCGATTCGACGATTTTCCACGCGATCAACCGCTCCAAGGAAAGCCTCGCGCTGGACATGAAGGACCCGAACGACCTGGCCGCGCTGAAAAAGCTGATCGGCAAGGCGGATGTGGTGCTGCAGAACTTCCGCCCCGGCGTGATCAAGCGGATCGGGCTCGATTACGAGACGCTGAAGAAGGACTTTCCCGGCCTCGTCTACGGTTCGATCACCGGCTATGGCGATGAGGGCCCCTGGGTCAGTCGTCCGGGCCAGGACCTTCTGGCGCAGGCGCGCTCCGGCGTGATGTGGCTGAACGGCGATGACGGCCAGGGACCGGTTCCCTTCGGCCTTGCCATTGCCGACATGCTGGCGGGCGCCGCGCTCGCGCAGGGCGTTCTCGCGGCGCTGGTGAAGCAGGGCCGCACGGGCAAGGGTTCCCATGTGGAAACGAGCCTGCTGGAAGCCATGATCGACTTCCAGTTCGAGGTTCTGACGACGCATCTCAATGACGGTGAGCGGCCGCCGAAGCGTTCCGCCTTCCGCTCGGCCCACGCCTATCTCTCCGCCCCCTACGGCGTCTATCAGACCGCCGATGGCTGGCTGACGCTTGCGATGATGCCGATCGACCAGTTGGCCGATGTGCTGAAGCTCGATGATCTGGCGCCCTATCGCGGCAAGCCGGACCTCTGGTTTACCGCGCGCGACGACATCAAGCGCATCATCGCCAAACACCTTGCCACCGAAACGACGGAACACTGGCTCTCCATTCTCGAACCCGCCGATGTCTGGTGCGCCAAGGTGCTCGACTGGCCGGAACTGATGAACCATGCCGGCTTCAAGGTGCTCGACATGCTGCAGACGGTGACGCGCGAGGACGGGGTTTCGATCCGCACCACGCGCTCGCCGCTGAGGGTCGACGGCAAACGCATGCAGACCGACCGCGCCGCGCCTAAAATCGGCGAGCAGAGCGATGCCATCAGAGCGGAGTTCGGCCTGTGACGATCAAACTGAAAGGCATGACCTGGAGCCATCCGCGCGGCTATGATCCGATGGTGGCAAGTGCCGCCGAATGGCAGAAGAAGACCGGCGTCGCAATCGAGTGGGACAAGCGCAGCCTGCAGGATTTCGAGAGTTTTCCGGTCGAGGAACTGGCCCGGCAATACGACATGATCGTCATCGATCATCCGCATGTGGGCCAGATCACGGCCGAGAACTGCCTGGCGCTGCTTGATGTCCCCGGCCGCGAGGACGAGCGGGATGCGCTTGCTAGGGGGTCGGTCGGCGCGTCCTATCCGAGCTACCACTATCACGGCCATCAATGGGCCTTCCCTCTGGATGCCGCTGCCCAGGTGATGGCCTACCGCGAGGACCTGGTTTCGGCGCTGCCGCAAGACTGGGACAGCCTGATCGCGCTTGCCTGCGAGGGTCGCGTCATGCTGCCGCTGCGCCCGCCGCACAATCTGATGACCTTTTATACGCTCGCCGCCAATACCGGCACGCCCTGCCAGACGGAAACGCGAGCGCCGCTGATCGCCGTTGACGACGGCATCGCCGTCTATGAAAAACTCGCCGAACTGGCCAGCATGGTGCCGGCGGAAAATTTTGCCATGGACCCGATCGCCGTGCTTGAAGCGCTGGCCGAGCCTGAGCCGAAGGCGGCCCTTTCACCCTATATCTACGGCTATGTGAATTACGCCATGGACGGCTTCCGTCCGCAACGCCTGACCTTCACTGACATTCTGGCACTTGGCGAAAACGGCCCCTGCGGCTCGGCGCTTGGCGGCACCGGCATTGCCGTCTCGGCGTTTTCCGAAAACAGGCAAGCCGCTATCGACTATGCCTATTGGGTCGCAGGCGGCGCGGTTCAGTCGGGTCTCTACCCGGAAGCCGGCGGGCAGCCCGGTCATGACGCCGGCTGGACCGATGAAGCGGTCAACGCGAAGACCCATGATTTCTACCGCAACACGCGACAAACGCTGGAAACGTCGTTCCTGCGTCCGCGCCATAACGGCTACATGCGTTTCCAGGCGGAAGCCTCCGATGCGCTTAACGAGGCGCTCAGCGATGGGGCAACCGCCCATGCGGCCATCGCGCGGATCAATAAATTGTTCGAGGAGAGTTTCTGATGGAGCGGCCACGCCATTTCGAGGATATCAAGGTCGGCGAGGAGCGCCGCACCTATGGACGGACGATCACCGAGACGGATTTCGTCGTCCATGCGGGCCATACGGGCGATTTTTTCCCGCATCACATGGATACGGAATTCATGAAGGATCACCCCTTCGGCCAGCGCATCGCCCACGGCACCATGACCTTTGCCATCGGCATCGGATTGTCGGCATCCGAGATCAACCCGCTTTCCTTCACCTATGGCTATGAGCGGCTGCGCTTTCCGAAGCCCGTCTTCATCGGCGATACGATCCACACCGTGCTGACGATCGCCCGCTGCGAGGATGATCCGAAACGGCCGGGCCATGGCCGGGTGATCGAGGAGGTCCGCGTCTGGAACCAGCGCGAAGAGGTCGTCATGGCCTGCGACCATGTCTATCTGGTCGAGCGGCGCGAAAAGTAAGTCGGCGAGATCGCCATAATACCTGTCTGCCTGGGACGGAACAGCACCAGTCGCTGGTCATCCGATCTCCCCCCTTGAGGGGGAGATGCCCTGACAGGGGCAGAGGGGGGTGAAACACCTGCAAGACGGCAGAGTGCCTGAGGTGAGGTCTGTTACCCCCCTCTGTCGCGTTCGCGACATCTCCCCCTCAAGGGGGGAGATTGGTGCGGCAAATCACTCGGGGACCCAACATCATCAGATCATTGCCCCGCAGCAAAGCACGATCTTATCGCCCTACCCCCAGCTCAGCGGCGGGCCGTCTTCGCGAAATCGGTCGAACTGCTCGATGGCGCGGATCGAGCGGCCGTTGTCGATGGCGGCAAGGTCGAGGATCACGGTGTTGGCGACCGTCATCGGGATGACGAGCGATTGCGACTGGCCGAGCGAGCCGCGCGAAATGGTGATGTGATGCTCCGGCGGCGGGGAAAACCTGCCGCCCCGCACATCGGTCACGGCAAGCGTCGTTGCGCCGCGTTCGGCGGCAACGGTGCGGATATCCTGCACCAGCGGCGGCAGTTTGCGAAAGGCGAAGAGCCAGAGCACATCATCGGCCGTCATCGTCATCAGCTTTTCGCGCATCTGGTTCGGCGTGGCTGTCAGATCGACCGCATCATAGCCGGAGCGGTTGAGCCTGAGGCCCAGAAGCTGGGCAAGCGCACCGGCATGTCCCGTGCCGATGATGAAGACCTTGCGGCAGTCGCGAACCGTTTCGGCGAACTTTCGGATCTGCCGGTCATCGACGCTGTTGCGGGCCGCCTCGAGAGCCGCGATCTCGCTGTCGATGACGGAGGAGACCAGTTCGCCCTCGTCGGCGCGCAGGAGACGGGCGGCGACGCGGGCGGCGCCATTGTCGAAGTCCTCGCCCTCGCCTGCCAGGCTGTTCTGCAGAAAGGTGCGGAATTCCGGATAGCCTTCAAACCCGAGACGGCGGGCAAGCCGAACGGCGGATGAGGGATGAAGCCCGGCGCGGGTCGAGATCTCCTTGCCGTTTTCCAGCGCCGCGCGCAGCGGGTTTTGCAGAAGCACGTCGAGAAGCCGCGTATCGGCCTGGGTCAGACGCTCGGAATTGAGCGCCACGAGATCGCTCAGGTGCTGGGGAATGCCATCGGGTATGTTCATGTCGGCTCTTAAAGTCTTCCTCAGTCCTGCAAGACAACCTGCTGCTGCGTTTCGACGCGCGCGCCCGTCTCCGCGTCGAAGAAATGCGCCGCATTCATGTCGCAGGCAATCCAGCAATCGGAAAGGTCGCCCGGAAGCGCGCTGCGGTGACACGTCAGCGTAACCCGGCCCGCAGGCGTTTCGCAATGAAGCACGACATCCGATCCCGTCATTTCGCTCAAGGTGACGCTTGCCGGCAGCGCCACGCCCTCCGGTCTTGTCGCCGTGATCGTCAGCGCATCGGAGCGCAGGCCGATCGTCAGCCCTGCCGGCACAACGCCGCCGGGCACATTGCCGGCATCAAGGAAATTCATCTCCGGCGCGCCGATGAATGAGGCAACGAAACGGTTGGCAGGCTGGTCATAGATCGCCTCTGGCGTGTCGAACTGCTGCAGATAGCCGCCCTTCATCACAGCGATCCTGTCAGCAAGCGACAAGGCCTCGGTCTGGTCGTGGGTGACGTAGACGATGGTCGCCTTCAGCGCCTTGTGCAGTTCCTTGATCTCGCGGCGCATGACCACGCGCAACGCATTGTCGAGATTGGAAAGCGGCTCGTCCATCAGGAAGGTCGAGGTGTCGCGCGCAATCGCCCGGCCCATGGCAACGCGCTGACGCTGCCCGCCGGAAAGGGCGGCGGGCTTGCGATCGAGATAGGGGGTGAGCTGCAGCGTGGCGGCAACTTCTTCGGCCCGGCGATTGCGCTCCTTCTTGGCCACGCCGCGCAGTTCCAGCCCGAAGGCGATATTCTCGCGCACGCTCATATGCGGGTATAGCGCGTAGTTCTGGAAGATCATCGCGATATCGCGGTCCTGCGGCGAGGTGTCGTTGGCGCGCTTGCCGTCGATTTCAATATCGCCCTCGCGGCAATCTTCGAGCCCAGCGATCAGGCGCAAAAGCGTCGACTTGCCGCAGCCGGAGGGGCCGACGATGACCACGAACTCACCGGGGCGTATATCCATCGAAACGCCATGCAGCACCGTCGGGCCATTGTCATAGGCCTTGCGGATGTTTTTCAAGGAAATGCTGCTCATCGCGCGGCCTCCTTTGTCCGTTGATCACGTATGTCGATCGCCAGCCGAGGCCGATCGGTGGTGAACACCTTGAGGCCGAGATCGAAGGCCCTGGTGATCTGCGCGGTGGTGTGCGCGGCCCAGGCGCCGAAGGCGAGGCCTGCGTCTTCCGCCTGCTGTTTCAGCAAGGCATCGGCCATGTCGATATTGACGGCGATCTCGCCAATGCCGCGGCTGCGGGCGATCTCGATCACGCCGCGACTGCCAAGCTGGGTCAGAACCGGCGGGCTGACAAGCCAGAGCGCGGGCCGCTCGGTTGCCTCTCTCAGAGCATCGAGACTTTCTAGCAGGAAGGACGAAAACACCGTGGTTTCCAGCCGGCCGGCCCTGTCGAGCGCGGCAATCACCTGCGGCACGAAGTTCTCGTAAGGCCGGCCATCGGCGCCGGGCTTGATCTCGCAGCGGAAGGCGACCTTGCTCAGCCTGAAGATGTCGCAAAGCTCCTCGACGAACAGCGGATGACGAAACCCGTCGGCGGCGTGATTGACAATCGCCGCGCGCACATCCGCTGCCTTCATCTCGGCGATCACGCCGGTGCGGTCGGTGGTTCGGTCCAGCGTTGCGTCATGATTGACGATGATGCGGTCGTCGGCGGTCGGGTGGAGGTCGAATTCCACCTCATCGACATCCATCGCCGCCGTTGCGGAAAAGCCCGCAAAGGTGCTGTCGCCATAGTCCAGGGTTCCGCCGCGATGGGAGGCAATGCGTGTCACAGTCTTTTCCTTTTTTATGAAATGTCGCGTCATTTGACGGCGCCCATGGTGATGCCGCGCACCAGATGCCGTTCGACCAGAACAAAGCCGGCAATGACCGGCAGCATGGAAATGGCCGATGCCGCCATGACCAGTGGCCAGTTGATCAGCCCCTCGCCCGGATTGATCCGGTAGAGGCGGGCAAGGCCGACCTGCAGCGTGTAAAGATCTTCTCGGCTGGTGGCGACGAGCGGCCAGATATAGTTGTTCCACTCGGTGATGAAGATGTAGAGGCCCATGGAGAGAATGGCCGGTTTGGCAATCGGTACGATCACCCGCCACAAGACCTTCAGCGGCGATGCGCCATCCATATAGGCGGCCTCGTCCAACGCGCGCGGAATGCCGCGAATATATTGCCGCAGGAAGAAGGCGGCGAAGCCGTTCGAGATCGCCGGCAGGATGAGGCCGGCATAGCTGTCGAGCAGCCCGACCTTCGCCAGCGTCAGATAGTTCGGGATCAGGCTGATATGGCTCGGGATCATCAGCGTCGCCACCGTTGCGGCAAACAAGAGGTTCGAGCCGAAGAAGCTGTAGCGGGCAAAGGCATAGGCGGCCATGGTGGCAAAGCTGATGCCGATGAGCGTGACCGCGCCGGAGACGATGAGACTGTTCAGCAGATAGCGCGCGAAATTATACTGGCCGATGGCGAGCTGGTAATTGCCGAGCGTGAAATCGACCGTGCCGGTGTAGTAGGCCGTCGAAGTCTGAAACGACATCCAGATCGAATAGAGAACCGGCGACAGGAAGATGAGCCCGGCCAGGAGTGCCAACCCGGCCAGAATGGGATTGTCAGGCTTCATAATGCACCTTCCGGCCGAGAACGCGCGACTTGATGACGGCAAGCGCGATGAGGAGGATGAAGAGCAGCACGGCAAGCGCCGAGCCCTGTCCGATGTCGAAGAAGGTGAAGCCGATCCGGTAAAGCAGGTTGACCAGAAGATCGGTCGCGCCAGCCGGACCGCCCTCGGTCATCACCGAGACAAGGGTAAACACCTGAAACGCCTCGATCACCGAGATCACCAGCAGGAAGTAAGTCGTCGGCATGACAAGCGGGATGGTGACGCGTCGGAAGACATGACGACGCTTGCCGCCATCGACGGCCGCCGCATCGTAAAGCTCCTGCGGAATGGCCTGCAGGCCGGCAATATAGATGACGATATCATAGCCGAGCTGTTTCCAGGTGTTGATGAAGATCAGCACGCCAAGCGCCAGATCCGGCCGCTGCATCCAGCGGATTTTCTCGACGCCGAACATCTCCAGCACGCCATTCGCCATGCCGAAATCGGTGGAGAACACCCATGAGAACACGACGGCGATGGAAACGGTCGAGGTCACCGATGGCAGAAACAGCGCGCCGCGCAGAATGCGCCGTGAGAAGGTCTCGCGCGTCAACGCGCTTGCAATCAAAAGCGCCAGCGCGAGGCGGATCGGCACGGAGACGAAGGCGAAGATCATAGTCACCCGCACCGAATTCCAGAACTCGCGGGAATTGAACAGGATCCGGTAATTCTCAAACCCGACAAACGGCTTGTCGGCGGTCATGAAATCCCATTGCCGAAAGCTCAGATCGATACTGGTGGCAATCGGAATATAGGTGAAGACCGCGATGAAGGAGATCAGCGGCAGGACGAAGAGATAGGGCGTCAGCTTGCGCGGCATGGGGCGGACTTTCGCACAGGCGCCGGAAATGCGCTTGTCATTGGAAGATGCCCGCGCGGCGTGAACACCGCGCGGGCCGTTGTTTTCGACAGACCAATCAGTTGGAAAGGCGCTGGGCTTCCTGACGGGTGCGCTCGGCAAAGTCGGACAGCGCTTCCTCGGCGCTGCGCTGACCGAGTGCGATCGACTGCCAGACATCATATTCGTTGGCGCGCATCCAGGTGACGACGACCGGGCGCGGACGGCCACGGGCAAAATCGAGCTGGTTGATGGCGACATCGATGCCTTCGGCATTGGCGAGCGCTTCGGCGGCACGCGGCTGTTCTGCCGTATGACGGTTGATCGGCATGTAGCCGGTTCCGGCAAACCAGATGGCGTTCGATTCCGGCGAGGCGGCAAAAGAGATGAACTTGTAGGCGGCGTCCTTCACTTCCGGCTCGGCCGAGGAGAGAATTCCGATACCGGCGCCGCCGATCGGAACCGCGCAGGTCTTGTTGCAGGGCATCGGACGGACCAGAAGATCATCGCCGAGCGCTTCCTTGGCATCGCCGTAATTGCCCGTCGAGTTCATCATCATGCCGGCATTGCCCGACATGAAGAACTGCTTGTCCTTCTTCTCGTCGGTCACGCCATCCGGCGAGGCAACCTTGTAGTCGTTGACCAGCGAAGCCATCCATTCATAGGCATCGACCGTGTTCGGCGCGTCGATCAGGATTTCGCCGGTCTTGGAATCGATCAGATCGCTGTCATTCGACATGATCAGGCCCCAGCGGGCGAACTGGCCCGGCGCCGTCATACCCATGATACCTTCGTCACCCAGACTATCGGTGATCTGCTGCGCGGCAGCCAGGATATCGTCATAGGTCTCGAGCTTCGGCTCTTCCTCAAAACCGGCAGCGTCGAAAACGGCCTTGTTGAGATAGAGAACCGGCGTCGAGGAATTAAACGGCACGATATAGTTCTTGCCCTCATAGACGCCGACCTCGCGGGCGAAATCGAACAGGTTGTCGGCAAGCGGATCATTGGCGAGACGATCGGAGAGATCATCGAGCACGCCGCGGTCGGCAAAAAGACCATAGCGGGTGACTTCCATGATCACCGCATCGGGCGCGCGACGCGCGGGGATGGCGGCCTGCAGCTTGGCGACGATGTCGTTGTAGTTGCCGATGAACTGGGAATCGATGGTGATGCCGGGATTGGCGGCTTCGAAATTGTCGATGATTTCTGCCAATGCTGCGCCATTGGCGCTGGTGTCGGAGAAGCTGTGCCAGAATTCAACCGTGGTGTCGGCGGCAAAGGCGGCTGACGCGGAAAGCGCGACGGAGCCGGCCAGAAGATAGGCGGAGAGTTTCATCATTCGAAAAATCCTTGTCGCAACGAAAATTGCAATGTGATGGCTATTTGCAATTACGCTCGCAACGCGACAATTCGTTAAACGGAAGATGAAGAATTCATAACAGGCGGCAACAGCGCCAGGCGCACAAAATCACGCCCCGGCCGCCTTGAAAGGCGCGGTTTTCTGGGCTTCAGGCAGCTTCGCAAACCGCTCAGAGCGGGCCGCCGCGCTCCTGCACGAGCTTGCGCAGGCGGCGGAAGACTGCCGGGCTCTGGCGCAGCCCGTCATGCTCGTATTCATTGGTGACCCAGGCCTGGCAATTGCCGAGCCGGCCTGCCGTCTCCAGCGAAAGCCCGGCATCGACATACATGTCGTCGTGGTAGACGGCAGCGGCAACGGGAATGTCATTGGCAAAAAGCCGGGTCGCATCATAAAGCGGCGGATAGTCGGCCCGCGCGGCGAGTGCTTCCGCCGCATCGCGGAACGGACGCAATGAGCGCATTTCCTCGAACATCCACGGATAGACCATCTCGCCGGTCATCATCAGCGGCCGCTGATCGGGATGGAACCTCGGGAATTCCGAACGAATGCGTTCGGCGGCCCAGTTTGTGGGCGCAGCCCCCTGCCCGTAAATGCTCTCCTGCAGAACGGCGTAGAGCGGGTTTGTATCGAATCCCGTTTCAGCCATCAGCGAAAAAAGGAAACTATCGGAAAGCCGCGTCTCATCCGGATCGGCAAAGGCCTCGTCCATCAGCCAGTGCACGCTTTCAAAGCCGGTCGCCCCGCCAAAGGCGATCCCCAGCGTCTGCAGCCGGCGCACGGTCAGCCGGTCGCCGTCCGGCAGGCGGATATCATTGGCCGCGATATGATCGGCAATGCGCGAGAACAGCGCGGCGTCATGCGGATAACGCTTGTGATACTGCCGGTTCTTGGCCGCCACGCGCGGATAGGTGCGGCGATAGACCTCGTCCGCAGAGGCCGAAAGCCCGGAAAGCCCGCCCGTCACATAGCAGGCGGCAAGCCCTTCCGGCGCCTGCGACAGATAGGTGAGCGTGATGAACCCGCCGAAACTCTGGCCGAGCGTCTCCCACTTGCGATCGCCCATGAGGTTCTTGCGCACATGCTCGCAGTCGGCAACGATGCTGTCGGCGCGGAAATGCATCAGATAGTCGGCCGCCGCTTCGCCGCTTTCATAGCGCGACATGGTTTCCGCCTCGATGCGGGCGCTTCGCCCCGTGCCGCGCTGGTCAATCAGGATCACACGGTGGGTCTTCAGCGCTTCGGCAAGCCAGGACGGGCCGCCGCCGACGGGCCTTGGCGATTTGCCGCCGGGCCCGCCCTGCAGAAAGGCAAGCGTCGGCAGGTCATCGCGCCGTTTGACCGGATCGACGATCTCGCGCACGAAAATCTGGATGAAGGCGCCATCGGGCTTCGACCAGTCGAGCGGCACCGGCACCAGCATGTCCCGGATCATCATCCCGGGAATGATATATTGCTTCGGCATCATCGCGCGTCATCCTGGCCAATCGGTTTCAACGGCCTTCCGGCTCTTCCCGAGCCCTATCCGCTTTTGGCGCTTGCGAAAAGGGCAGGCTATCAAAACGCACCGAAAGAAAAAGGCGGACGCCGCAGCGCCCGCCTTCATCAAACCCGAGATTCCGGCCGGCTCACGCCTTGGCGGCAGCCGATTTCGCGATAACGTCCAGCACTTCATGCAGCGCGACGCCCTCGGCAAAGGTCGGCGCCGTGCGCGTGCCGTTCTCAATATCATCGGCAAGGCGAGCATAGATGCCGGCGACATTGCGGGCGCCGGGAAATTCGGGCTTGCCTTTGTAGACAGACGGATCAGGCATCTGGTCGCTCAAAACCTTCTCCTCGCCGCGCGCGCCCTTGACCGTGAGCTGCACCATCTGGGCATGGCCGAGACCGGCGGTGACCTGAATGTCGCCCTCCGTGCCGTTGATCTCCCAGAGGAAATTGGTGCCGCGATTGGTCCCGCCCTTGTAGTGCAGCGAGAAGGCCGCGCCGCTCTTCAGCTTACCCTGCACCATCACCTGGTCGGCGGCCGTCTTCGGTTTTTCGTCGTTGGTGTCGGTGATCTTCACGGTCTCGAAATTGAAGCCGAGCGTCGCATCCAGCGGCCCGAAATCGCCGAGAACGTCTTTCACGGCGGCCAGGGTATGGGCCATCGGAATATCTTCCATCTTGGCGCCGTTTCTGGCGTCGAAGAGATAGTAGAGCGCGGCGCTCGTCTGGTCTGCCCAGTTGCCGCCCGTGCCGATCAGCGAGGTGGAAAGCATCTTGCCGACATAGCCGTCTTCGATGAGCGTCTTCAGATGCAGGATCTCCGGAGCGGCGCGGGCCTGCGTGCCGGCAACGGCGACGACGCCCTTTTCCTCGGCGAGCGCGGCGAGCGTCTTCGCCTCTTCAAGCCCGTTGCCGAGCGGCCATTCGCAATAGACGTGCTTGCCGGCATTGAGCGCCAGCGACACCAGTTCGAAATGGAAGGGCACCTTGACGGTGACGACGACCAGATCAACCTCGGGCGAGGCAACCAAATCAGCCGGCGTATCGAAGGCGTGCTTGAGCCCGAGGGCCTCGGCCGTGCGTTTTCCGCTTTCCGGCGACGAATTGGCAACGCCGACGATCTCGAACCGGTCGCCAAGCGATTTCAGCGCCGGGACATGCGCGGTCGCCGCCCAGTTGCTGTCCGGATTGAGACCGATAAAGCCGACGCGAATGGGTGAGTGAGCCATGGTTTTCCCCTTTTCTTCTTGGCAGGATCAGACGAGGCGGAGGTTCAGGCCGCCGCGAAAAAGGGCGGCTCGAGAGCCGCCCTGAATGGTTGTTTTTGCCGCCCTTATTCCGGCTGGACGGTCGGACGGAACAGGATCTCGTTCACGTCCACATTGGCCGGCTGGGAAACGGCGAAGGATACCATGTCGGCCATGGTGCTGGCCGGGACGGCAATCTGGCTGACGAAATCGCGCACCTGGTCGCCAACGCCGGGCTCGCTGATATGACTGGTCAGTTCGGTATCGACAGCGCCGGGCGAGATCACGGTGACGCGGACATTGTAGTCCTTGACTTCCTGCCGCAGGCCTTCTGACAGCGAACGCACGGCGTGCTTGGTGGCGCAGTAGACCGCCCCGGTCGCCACGGTCTTGTGGCCGTAGACGGAGGAAACGTTGATCACATGGCCCGATTTCTGCTCCTTGAAGATCGGCAGAACGGCCGCGATACCATAGAGCGTACCCTTGATGTTGACGTCTACCATCTGGTTCCACTCGTCAATGCGCAGGCTTTCAAGCGGGGAAAGCGGCATCAGGCCGGCATTGTTGAAGATCACGTCTACACGACCGTATTTGTCCTTGGCCGCATCAGCTAGAGCCTGAACATCCTCAAGTTTCGTGACGTCGGTTGCAACGGCAATTGCCTCACCGCCCTTGTCCGTGATGTCCTTGACGAGCGTGTCGAGGCGGTCCTTGCGTCTTGCACCAAGCGCGAGTTTTGCGCCCTTGGCAGCCAGGTCGCGGGCTGTCGCCTCGCCCATGCCGCTCGAGGCGCCGGTGATGATAATGACTTTGTCTTTGATATTGTCGGTCATGATAGGCTCCTTCGTTGTGCGGGAATGCCCAATCAACCGGCGCCCATGGCAGCCGGAGAGGCAAAGCCGCCTTCGGTGGAATTTTCAGTCGGCAAGCCGGATCTCTACGGACACTTCGTCGTTCTCAGTCAGAACATCGATCGGCCCGTCGAATTCGCCGAGGCGCAGCAGCCCCCGTGAATCGGAAAACGGCTTGGTGAAGATCGCGATATTGCTCCAGGGCACATATTGCGTGATATCGCCCTTCTTCGGCTCGTAGCTCGCCGGTGCGCCAGTGGTATCCAGCTTGCGCGGAAGGTCGGCGACCTTTTCGACGCCGTGATAATCGCTGAGCGTCAACTCAAGCGGCAGAAGGGAGGCGAAATCGCGACCGGCTGGCGTGTCGTCCAGCGTTGCAGTCAGCACATCTTCTCCAGCGATGAACTCGATCCTGATCATTTCGGCTCCTTTCGACGTCTCGGCAAAACCGAAACCGGCGGAAAGGAAGGTCGCGACCGCTGTGGTCAGAACTGCGTGCTTGCCGAACATATGATCTCCCTTTCCTCTCTGGCTCCATAAATGGCGCTCTGAGGGCCAAAGATAATACCCCGTAAGATACAGTCACTCATGAGCACAACTCATCAATTTTGGCTCTTACACCATGATTGACGTCGGCAGGGTCATGAACCGGCCTCATGAGTGTCTTGTGAAGTGCCGGCATTATTCTCCTTTTTCTGCGCCCCACTTCAATGGCAGAGACGGATAACCGTCCTGAACGGGCCCTTATGGCCGCCTCATCAACAAGGAGACGACCTGATATGAAACGTACACTCGCAGCAATCGCCATCGCCCTTGCCGCGCCGGCAGCCTTTGCCCAGTCCATGGAGATCACCCGCGCCGAAGACCGCGGCGGCAGCATCGGCAGTTCGGAAACCTTTACCGGCACCGCCTATGTCGCCCCGGTATTCGGCCCGGACATGGCCAATGTCAGCGCCGGCGAAGTGACCTTCCTGCCCGGCGCGCGTTCGGCCTGGCACACCCATCCCGGCGGACAGAAGCTGGTGGTAACCTCCGGCACGGGCTGGGTGCAGGAACGCGGTCAGGATAAGCTCGTCATGCAGGCCGGCGATGTCATCTGGTGCCCGCCGGGCGTTGAACACTGGCACGGCGCGACCGACACCACTTCCGTGACCCATTACGCTATCCAGGAATCGGTCGACGGTTCGGCCGTCGACTGGGGCGAGAAAGTGACCGACGAAGAGTATAATGGCTGACGCGTTCTACCACGCCGCGGCAGAGGAAAAGGCAAGACGCCGCTCCGACGGCCAATCGGCGTAAACGCCTTTTCGCGCTCTGCGCGAACCGCATCCCCGGCAGGCTTCGCCTCCGGGGATGTTCTGCTCTCGCAAGACACAATTTCTCACCCGACCGTCGACGGACAGGTCTGCTTCCTTGCAGCCCTGAATTCAGACGGAGAACACCCCATCCAGCGCTGGAAGGCCCGACTGAAATTCGCATGTTCCTCGTAACCGAGGGCAAGTGCGATCTGCGAGACAGATAAATCGGTCTGCGCCAGTAGCGTCAATGCCCGCTCTCGCCGCGCCACCTCGATGATGTCGCGATAGGTATATCCCGTGGTTCGCAGGCGCCGTTGCAGGCCCTGTACGCCGAAACCGGCGATCTCAGCAGCACCCTCGATATCGGTATCGCCAGCCAGAAGCCGCACCGACACAATCGCCGAGAACGAACGCGCCGGTTCGGGCGCCTCCTTCAACACGAGGTCGTCCACCACGTTTGGAAGGGCAATCGACGCCGGTCCCGCCGCGGCCGCCGCAGGATGCGGTCGGGCGAGATCCTCCGGCGAAAAGGGAAGCGCAACCCCGCCCCGATTGCAGCGCAGACCGGTCTGAAGCGCGTTCTCAATTGCCGCCGCGACGCTATCGCGCGAATAGCCAACCTCGACAAAGTCCGGCCGCCAACCCGAACCGAGATAGATTTGCGCGAATGCCAGCATGGGAAAGATGATATGGTCGGCGTATTGCACGCTTGTTTCGTGACCGAGCGGCGGGACAACCCGCCAGATCCACCGGCCATCTTCCGGTCCCAACGTCATCGTCGTACCGAATAATTGCGATTCGACCGTCGCAGAGGCGCGGAGCAGTGCTTCGCCCAAACGCCCAGCCTGCGCCGCGTATTCGGACCATTGTCCATAGACCTGATAGGACATCTGTTTTCCGACCGACAAACCGAAGCCCCGATCGCCGAGCGCCTTGGCGCTGGTCTCGAAGAGCGCGCTCATCAGGTTCAGCGGTATCGGCATATCCTTGTGTTCGAGGATCTCGAGAGGAAGGCCGGATATCTGAAACGCCCTGATCAGTCCGCGTTCACCGGCCGCCTCTTCGATCATCACCGGTAGCGGCCCGATCCCTCGCAGGCGCGCAAGCGCGACTGAACCTCTTCTTTTCGGCACTGTCATCTCCAAAGTGACGTCAAATGAAAAGCTATCTGCCTCATTTGACGATACTTAAATAGAGCACCAAGGGACGGGTGCGAACCGATTTAAACTGAACAAGCGTCAAATGCTACTCCATCAGCCCGCAGGCGGAACTGACGATACTCATGCCGTGTCTGACATAGCAATTTTAGGCATCAACCTCAACGCGCAGATGACGACAAGACAAGTTCAGACAAGTGGAAGCGGTCCAACGGCCGCTTCGGGGGTCACACCAATTTCGGTCTGCGCGGCAACCTGCCGTCCGACAACGCACTTGACGCATTCGCAACCATTCTAGCGACGCCCGGGCCAAGCCGGAGCGAGATGGAGGGACTACCCATGACACTGAGTTTCAAGCCTGCACGCATGGCAAAGACGGGGGCCGTGATGGCCGCTGCCCTTTGCGCCTCGGCCCTGACGGGGATGAGCGCACTCGCCCAGGACAGCGCTGGCACCACGCCGGCCCAACCCAACATCATGTTCATCATGGCAGACGATGTCGGCTACATGCAGCCGGGCATCTACCACCGCGGCCTGATGGTCGGCGAAACGCCGAATATCGACCGGATCGGCTATGAAGGCGCAATGTTCACCGACTATTACGCCCAGCAGAGCTGCACGGCGGGCCGCACCGCCTTCTTCACCGGCATGAACCCGGTGCGCGCCGGCATGCTGTTGCCGGAGATTCCGGGCTCGGAGTCCTATCTGCGCAAGGGCACCCCCTCGCTTGCCGTCTTCCTGCGCGACCTCGGCTATACGACCGGCGAATTCGGCAAGAACCATCTGGGCGACACGGCGGAATCCCTGCCGACGGCCCATGGTTTCGAGGAATTCTGGGGCTATCTCTACCACCTCGACGCAATGCAGGGCGTCTCCTTCCCCGATATCAATTCCAGCCCGACGGACCAGGCTGTCGCGCCGCCCTGCACCAATACGCCCGTGCCCGGCCTTTCCGATCCGCCCGGCGCGATCGACCCCTCCGAGGGCCTCTGCATGACGCCGCCGCGCCCGGTGATCGCCTGCACATCATCGGACGGCACGGGAGACAACCAGAGCTGCAAGGACGAAGGCCCGCTGACGCTCGAGCGCTCCAAGACGGTTGACGAGGAGATCTCCGCCAAGGTCGTCGACTTCCTCGACCGCAAGGACCCCGACAAGACCGGCAAGCCCTTCTTCGTCTGGTACAACCCGGCGCGCATGCACGTCACCACGGTTCTGTCCGACAAATATCAGGCCATGCTCGGCACCAGAGGCGGCAAGGACTGGGGCGTCAACGAAGCCGCGATGAAGCAGGTCGACGACAATATCGGCGTCGTGCTGCAAAAGCTCGAGGACATGGGCGAGCTCGACAACACCATCGTCGTCTTCACCACCGACAATGGCGCGGAAACCATCACCTTCCCCGATGGCGGCGTCACCCCGTTTGCCGGCGGCAAGCTGACGACCTGGGAAGGCGGCATGCGCGTTCCGCTCGTCGTGCGCTGGCCCGGCCACATCAAGCCCGGCACCGTCAACAACGATATCTTCGCGGCGCTCGACTGGGTGCCGACGTTGGTCGAACTTGCCGGCGGCGCGAAGGGCGACGACCTGAAGAAGCAGATCGAGGCCGGCGAATATCCCGGCATCGTCAAGACAACGATCGACGGCGTCAATCAGGTCGGATCGCTGACCGGCAAGGGCGGTTCGAACCGTGACACCTTCTTCTACTATTCCGGCAAGACGGCTTCCGCGGTTCGCTACAAAAACTGGAAGATGTATTTCGCCATGGTCGACCAGGACCCGACCAAGACCTTCAACGGCGTCGAGAACTATAGCTGGACGCAGGTGGTCAACATCAAGCGCGACCCCTTCGAACAGTCGATCGGCACGTTCTCCAAGACGTTCAACGGCGTTGGCGGCGCGCTCGGCGCTCCGGCGACGGCCTATGCCTATGACTGGAACATGCTGCCCATCGGCCAGGCGCTGTGGATGAAGGAACTGGAGACCTACAAGGAGTTCCCGCCGCTGCAACAGCCGGCCGCCTACAACCTTGATGCGGTCATGGAGCAGGTGAAGAACTCGAACGCCGCGCGCGACTAGTTCCGAAGTCGAAATTTCGAGAGAAGGCGGCCCCGGGGTCGCCTTTTCCGTTCAGCGGATAACTGAGGAAACATGCAATGAAAATGAGCAGGAATTTCCGGGTCGCGCTGGTCGCGCCCGTCCTGGCATTCGCGATGGTGGCATTCGCCGAGGCCCAGGAAAAAGACCCGCTTCCCTCCTGGAACGCGGGCGACACCAAGCAGACCATTCTCGACTTCGTGGCACGCGCCACGGATGAGACCGGCCCCAATTATGTCGCGCCGGCGGACCGGATCGCCGTCTTCGACAATGACGGCACGCTGTGGACCGAGCATCCCATGTATACCCAGCTTGCCTTCGCGCTCGACCGCGTCAAGGCGTTGGCGCCGCAGCATCCGGAATGGAAGACGACCGAGCCGTTCAAGTCCGTGCTCGCCGGCGACATGAAGGGGCTGGCGAAGAGCGGCGAGAAAGGTGTGGCCCAGTTGGTCATGGCGACCCATACCGGCATGAGCACGGCGGAATTCGAGACAATCGTCGCCGACTGGTTCAAGACGGCCAAACACCCGCGCTTCGACCGCCCCTATACCGAGCTCGCCTACCAGCCGATGCTGGAAGTGCTCGACTACTTTCGCGACAATGAGTTCAAGACCTATATCGTCTCCGGCGGCGGCATCGAGTTCATGCGCGTCATCACCGAGGATGTCTACGGCATTCCCCCCGAGCAGGTCGTCGGCTCTTCGGTCAAGACCAAGTTCGAGATCATCGACGGCAAACCGCAACTCACCAGGCTCGCCGAAGTCGCTTTCGACGATGACAAGGACGGCAAACCCGTCGGCATCAACGCCTTCATCGGCAAACGGCCCGTTGCCGCCTTCGGCAATTCCGACGGCGACCGCCAGATGCTGGAATGGACCGCTGCCGGCGATGCCGCAACCTTGATGATGCTGGTCCATCACGATGACGGAACTCGCGAATATGCCTATGGGCCTGCAGGCGGACTGCCCGATTCCCCCTTTGGTCACATGTCGCAGTCCACCCTCGACGAGGCGGATGCCAGCGACTGGACCGTGATCAGCATGAAAAATGACTGGTCAGCGATCTTCCCGGAAGCGGCGAAGTAACCCACCTCGGTCGCGGCGCGAATGCCGCGACCCTTTTTCGCCTCCCGCCTTTTCCAACGAGCAACTGCAGCACGGTGAGCGGCCTGGCGCCGGTAAGTTTATCAACCGGCTTGAGCCTGCATCATTCCTCGACCCAATGCGGACATCACGTAGCCCAGGCGCCGCAGCCCGCGTGCCCATGTTGCCGACGCCTACCCGCCGCTTGCAGCAGTCACACCTCGAGGCCGCACGATTTGCCCCAGGACCTTCATTCGGCATCACGACGGAAGCAATCTAGATTGCAAGGACACATTGTGACGCAGGCCTGACTTGGGATGTGCAAGATGCGCAGGTCAACCGCTAATCTTGCTCGCAAGCGCCGGGCCAAAGACCGTAAGCGGCAAGCTGCTCGCATCTGACTGCGAAATGCTCTTAAGTCGCGATAGCAGCGGTCATGCGAAAGCTCGTCGTAATCGCAAATGCATTGCTCCGCGATAATCGGAAATGGGTCAGGAAACGGGCTTGAGCAACACGGATACTCTAGGCATTGCCGGAAACGCCCGAGCCTCTTTCGCTACTGTCCAGCCCGAAAAGCGAGGAAACCGCGGCGTTGAAGCGATCGTAGCTGAAATCCGCTGCGCGTGCATGAGCCGCTCGGCTCAATTGCCTCAACCCATCCTCCGGCGTTTCATCCAGCACGCGTCTGGTCTGATCGACCAGACCTTCGATATCATCATAGAAGAATCCGTTGACACCTTCAGTGATGATCTCTGTCGGCCCGCCCGCACGGAGCGCAATCGGGATGGCTCCGCCCGACATAGCCTCGACAATGCTGATGCCAAAGTGCTCCGCCTTTTCCGGCTCAGCTTCCAGGTCACGGCCAAGACCGGTGGCGTGCCAATAGATTAGGCTGTCGCCATAGAGGGTCTCGAGTTCGCTCACCGAGCAGTTGACATGAAAGTATACCGGCAGATCGGATGCAGATTGTCTGATCGCGGCCAGGAAGTCGATATCGGTCGCCTCAGGGAACGAGGAACCTGCCAGGTGCAGCTCGACGTCCTCGACGCCGCTTTCAATGAGCGCGCGAAAAGCCTCGACCTGGAGATCCTGCCGCTTGGAATGACCGCCGACGATGAAACGACCGACGGATAATATGGACCGTTTGCGTGGCGTCCTCGGCGCCACCGGCGGCACCGGCGGATTGACAATGCGCGTCGGGATGGAGGCCATGCCGGCTTCCGCCAGGCGCCTCTCGTAGAACCCTTGCGTGAAGGCCGAGTTTACCATGACCTCCTGGTAACTCCGCAGCATGGCCTCGTCACTTTCTTGCTCCTCCTTCAGGAGGAAAGGAAACTGGCAATGATAGACCGTCTTGCGTCCGCGACCGGCAATCGGAGGCAGAACCGCATTCCCCATCGTCAACATCAGGTCCGGCTCAGGATCCTGTTCGAATTCCTGGAGCGTCTTGAACCGCAACATGCCGAGATCAAGATCGAGGGCGCAGCCAATCTGTTGAAGCCGCAGGTTCGAATAGCGATAAGGCGTTACAACTTCGACACGATGTGTGCGCGCCAACTGGCGTGCCGCGCTCAGAACATAGCGCTCTCCACCGCCGGGCGTCACGGCATAGGGCGTGTAGACGACGGCAGTGGGCCGCTGGCAGTTCTCGCCGGGCGGCGAAGACCACCTGGTTGGGACAATACTTTCGACAGAGAATTCTGGCGTCTTGTCGCCATCCGGTTTCAGGAAACTGGCCCAGCGCGACACAAATTTGTCGCGGTTGGCGTCACCCAGTGCCTTTCGCCTGGCCTCGGCCTTGGTATTTCCGTTTGCGGCCGCCCCTTCGATATGGATGACGCGACTTGCGGGACAATAGCCAACCGGATGCCCCAATGCCTTGAGTTTGAAGCACAAATCGGAGTCTTCATAGTAGGCGGGCTCAAATGTGAGATCGAACCCGCCAACCTTCACGAACAGAGCGCGATCGATCAGCAGAGCAGCGGCCGATATGTAGTCGACATAACGCTCCATGAGGATGTCCGGCGTCGGGTGGGCCAACCCGCGGCCATATCGGACCGGATAGCCGCCTTCGTCGATCATGCCGCCGGCCTCCTGAACACGGCCGTCAGGCCAGAGAAACATGGGCCCAGCCGCGCCAAGGGCGGGATTTTCAGCCATCATATTCATCAGCGCCGCAAGCCATTTGTCCTGCGGAAAGGCATCATTATTGAGCAGGACGACGTATTTTCCGCGCGCCGCCTCGGCAGCGATGTTGTTGGCTTCGCCGAAGAACCGGTTTCTTCCGATCGGAATGAAGGTCACACCCGGGATTGGTCTTGAAAAGCGGACAATGTCGTCCTCGTCCGAACCATTGTCGACGATGATGACCTCATAGGTGTGCCCCTCGGTATGCATCCAGATCTGCCGTATGCATTCGAGCGTCAGTGGCGCGGCATTCCAGTTCACGATCAAGATCGACACTTCCGGCGCATCGACCGTGCACCAGCGCGACGCCAGGTTCAACACTTCGGTTTTGTTGCACGTCTCGGCGCCCGGAAACTCCGGAAGAAACCGTCCGGGAATAATGGAAATCGGCTTTTCGCGCGCCGCCTCAAGGCCTTCGGCTTCAAGACGCTTTGCCGCCTCGGACCAACTGGGGCGGACAAAGCCGGACCTGATTTTCGCTTCACCCGCGGCAACGGCATCACGGTCCTGAATGGCCGTGCGGAACAGCGCTTCAGCCTGCTGAAGATCGTCAACATCGAAATACCAGGCCAGATCCCCTGCCTGCTCTTCGATCACCGGAAGCCTGGATGCCAGGCACAGCTTGCCTTGACGCAGGCTTTCGGCAACCGGCAAACCATAGCCCTCGCTGGTCGAGGGGAAGGCGGTAAACCTGCAGGCGGCAGTCAGCGAGGCTATGTCGGCGTCGCCAAGCCCGGGCAGAACCAGCAATTTGCCTGATCGCATCAGATCGCTGAAGATCGAATGCTTGCTGCCTAGTCCCAGATCGTCGCGTCCGGCCAGCACCAGTTGTGGAACATCGAGGCCGCTCCTGATCAGGTTTCGCCATAGCCGGCAGAGCATGGTCTGATTCTTGCGTGGGTCGATCGTTCCCACGCTCAAGACGAAATCATCGGCATCAAGCGTTGGGAAACACGCCTTCAGTCCCTCGGCGTCTTGAAGCTCGTCCTCGCTCCAGGGCTTCGACCCGAAGGAGATCTTGACGACCTCAGCCGCCACTTCGATCCCTTCCAGCGTCGCCCAACGCAGGATCTGGTCTCGAACGACGTTCGTCGACACGTAAAGCCTGTCAGCTGTCTGAAGAGAAACGGCCAGCCATTCTGCGAAATTTACGGCTTCCGCCTCCTCCACATGGTCGCCTCCCTCAAGCGGGATGATGTCATGGACCAGAATGGAAAAACCGATACCCTTCGAAGAAAGGTGGCGGAAAAGGGAGGTGAATTTGGGCGTCCAGACCAAACCCGTGAAGAAAACATGATCGCCCCTTGCCGGAGCGCCGCCGCCACTGAATGTCCCCAGGCCTATGCCGTAGCGCTCATCCAGCCGGTCGAGCACACCACTGCGCAATTCCGCGCTGCTCATGCCGACAATATCGAGGTCGGATTGGCCGGTGCGGCATGGCCGGATCGATGCCGTCGCCTCCTGCAGAAACGCATCGAACAGCTCAATCGACACACGCCCGACGCCGGTGAAACGCTCATGCACTTCAAGCCAATCGACCGTGTCGCCGAGATAGAACCAGAGGTCCGGAGAATCCTTGACCGGTCGAGCGGAATGCGGCTTTCTTGCGGGCGGAACCGGCATGGCGAAGCGCGGCAAAAGCGCAAACGCCAATGCGTCCAGACGCTTGCGCCGATACTTCCGACGCTTCCTGGCGCTGAAAGGATGTCGCAACAACGCCGTATATCTGATCTTTCTTCGTTCTTCGCGCTCGCTGAAACCGGGGCCGAGATCAGAAGTGACGGCCGCGGGCGTGCCTGCAGCATCGGCCAGCTTGCCTAATTTGCGATTGCGGTAATGCTTCCGCTTCTCGCTTGAAAATGGGTGATGATAAAAAGACTTCAAGCGAAGAGAACGTTTTGTTTTCTTTTGCTCAGAAACCGTGAGCTGCACCATCTTCTCATCATCCATTTATGTCTGCCCCGAACTGACAGACCGTACTTCTTAGAAATGCTCAGAGATGCCAAGGACCTACCGCATGAATACCGCAGCCCTTCGGCGCATCCGCCCCTGCTGCCATTGGCACCGCGGGGCGAGCGCCTTCAAGTTCGAACGCCACTCTCCCCTCGGATGCGGTAAGTCATTGTTGCCTCCAAATAGTTGAAAGCACTGATGTTTAGTGTCCTTCGCCGGCAAGCACCAAACACCCCAACCTTAACTTCAAAGTGCAGATATCCACCACGGGCAGACCGATTTCGCAGGTTGCTGGCTAACTACACCTTTTTCCATTTCGGGCCAAGACCCACCTCCCCGAATTCGGCCCGGATCAAGCCACCACGTCTAGTGCAACACACAAATTGGTGAGGCGAGCCTGGCTAATAAGCCGTCACTTCCCAAAAGCATCCTGTCACTCGGAAGGCGACTGGTGCGCGTTCCTCGATCGTCGGGCACTCCTGCATTTTGAGGGCCTATCTGGTCATCAGTGGTTTCAGGCGCTTTATCTGAGCCTCAACCATCAGACGGACCATCTCTTGAAAGCTGACTGTTGGCCTCCAGCCAAGATCGTTCTCGGCCTTGGAGGCATCAGCCAGCACATGCGCGGTTTCCAGGGGGCGAACGAGCTCTGGATCACTGAATACGCTTTCTCGCCAATCACAGTCGACGCATTCATAGGCGTAGCCACATAGATCTTCCAGCGTATGCAACCTTCCAGTCCCAATTACGAAATCGGCAGGTTCCGGTTGCTGCAAAATCATCCACATTGCGCGAACAAAATCCGGAGCATAGCCCCAATCACGCGCTACCTGCAGGTTTCCCAGCGCAAGCCGTCCCTGCTCCACGATAGGACGCCCGCGTTCGTTTCTGTCGGGTGAATCCGTAACCCCAAGAGCCGCGCAGGCAGCGCCGTAGGCGACCTTTTGCGTCAGAAAGTGCAGTGGCCTTCGCTCGCTTTCATGATTGAAGAGAATTCCGCACGCAATGTAGAGACCATAACTTGACCGGTAGATCGATGCCATGTTGTGCGCATAAACCTTCGTTGCGGCATAAGGGTTTACCGGGCTAAACGCCGTATCCTCATCTTGAGGCGCTTTTGATGGCCGCCCGAACATTTCAGATGAAGAGGCGTGGTAGATCCTCGCCGTAGGCCGGTTGTGTCTGACAGCCTCGAATAGTCGTACTGCAGCCAATCCATTTACTTGCAAGGTTTCTGCAGCACGCGACCATGACTCACCTGGGCGCGACTGCGAAGCGAGATTGTAAATTTCGTCAGGCATCGAATCACAAATGGCGTTGGAAACATCAAGGCCTTCGGCAATGTCGCCGAGAAGCATTTTGATTTTCCCTGCCAGATGGGTAGCACAATTCGCCCGATACCAGCTTTCCGGACGGGCAAAGCCATAAACTTCATACCCTTTGTCGAGCAACAACTCCGCGAGGTATGATCCGTCCTGCCCCGTGATGCCCGTAATGAGAGCTCGCTTCATCCTTAGCCCTTTGATGTCTCAATCCATTCCCCTGGCGGGTTTTAGGTTCTGGGCGGAATTGAATTTCCGTGCAAAACCAACTGACGCACTAAGGATCGACCGCCCCATGTCGCACCAATCCAACTTTTCTGAGGTCGAAACGACCCTCACTATTGCAAATATCGGCCGAAGTCGGCCTTTGGCTGGCCGCTGGAAACTCGATACCCTTCCGCTACAGACTAACGTCAATGTCGGCCTGAATCCGCCGAAGCCTGCTCCACTCCTCCATGAAATTGACAATTTCGGGCGATGCACGCTCGTCAGCCGCCTTGAAGACAAGCCTGCGCAGTTCCTCAGCCATAGGCTCCCAGGTAAAGCGCCCGGCGCGCTCAAGGCCGCGCTCGCGCAATTCGTCTCGTTTTGCGGGATTACGAACCAGCTTGAGGGCATTCATCAACTCGCCAGGGTCCTTGCCCGAAATTAGAACCGCGGCATCACCAGCCACCTCCTTCAGAGAACCGTGAGGGGTGGTAATTACTGGACAGCCGCAGGACATGGCTTCGACCACCGGCAATCCAAAACCTTCATACAAGGAGGGATAGACCAACGCACGAGCTCCAGAATAAGCGCACGCCAGCTCGTCATCCGTCAAATCGACGCGTTTGACCGTGATGTTATCCGGCAGACCTTCGGTAAAGTGCGCCTGAATTTCGGGCTCACCGCCAACACACAATACTTCGAACTCTGGCCGGTTCGGCCGATCGAACACGTCGCGAAGCTGATCTTGCTTCTTCAGCGACTCAAAAAGGAGGCCAGCGTTCTTGTAGCCGGTATGCTGCTCGCGCGAGCCGACAAGAATGCAGTAATCCTCCGCAACTTTGTATTCCTTCCGAAATGCCGAAACTTCTTGTTCTTCACGCGGGCGAAATGCTTTGGAATCAAGTCCGCAATAGGCAGTAACAACACGATCCGGGTCAAAATCCGGATAAATATCCAACAAATCTTTTCGTGTGTTCTCAGAAATACACAAACAATACTGAGCAAAGCTTATCGCCAGATTCTTTTCCTGCCAAGCGCGCAACTTCAGGTCGAAGCCAAAAAGCTCGGGGATCATGTCATAGACAATCAGGACTGAAGGTATTTGGGTGGGTGTCGTATAATAGGTCGACAAGAACACATCAGCACCGCAATCCTTGGCGAAAACATCAATCAAAAGGGAGTCCGCAGCGGTACTCGTAAAGGTGTAGGAAGGAAAGTCGATATATTCGACACCCGCAAAACGCGGGCTTCGCCCACGGTCTAGCACCGTTATTTCGACGCCGGGAAACGCCGCGAGGCGCGGGAGAAGCGAGCGCCAGACGCGAGCAATTCCCGAGTTCGATAGCTGAAAGAAAACACCATCAACCAAAAGTCTCATATAAACTCCATTGCGTCTTCTCAGTCAGATCAGGCCGTCTGCGCAACTTGCCGCACTTCGGGCCAACCAGCCCGCGCCTCGGCGGCAAAGGACCGAAGTCTCTGCTGAACCATATCATAGTCAGAAACCTCCGTGCCGGGAGCTTCGGCCAACCCGAGATCATGCGCGAATTCGGCACGCGACTTCTCGAAGTCGCGCGACATCAGCTCTTCGGCATGCGCCCGCCACGCACGGCGGGCCTCGTGGATGCCTGGCGTATCGGCCTCCGTCGAAATTCCATCGGGGTTTTGATAATAGGCAACGTGCGGTGTGTTTGTTTTGAGGAAAGACTTCCCGCCTTTCAGGCAGCGCAGCCAAAATTCATAGTCACCGGCAGACCGATAGCTCGGATCGAAATAGCCAATCTCCTCATGGAGCTGCTTTCGCCACATGGGAGCGTTATGGGGAGAATTGAACTCCAACATGTTGTTGACGGTCACGATCGGCAGATTGCTCTTGAAGCCACATTTGCTAATCGTCTCGAAATCGAACGTGAAGTCCAAACTGTAGTAAATATCCTGGTAAACGACATCGGCAAACGCGTGCCTGTCCAATGCAGCGGCCTGAATCTCAAACGAATCGCAGCGACGCAGATCATCGAGATTCGTATTGGTGAGATACTTTCCCCGTGCGATCTGAGCCGCGTAGTTCCAAGCATCATAGATCCCTATTCGGTAGTCGAAACGCTTATAAACGATATTCGGGTAGACCTTCATGTAACGCGAAATCAACTCCTTCTCGCCATCCGGCGAGCAGGCATCGACAATAATCAGCTCCGACTGGTCAAACATGGACTGCGAGACGATGTTTTCGAGAAATGTCTCAAGGTACTTCCCGCCTTTGTACATGCTGGCAATCGCTGATACGCGAAACTCGCCCGTGTGACGGAATTTTCGCTGCTCGAGTTCCTGGAGCCGAGCATGAGGCGGTGATGCCATCGCTGCGGGGTCAAGGCTGGCAACCTTGGCGTCCCAGGATTCCCGTGTGAGGAACTCATTGGTGCCCATTATCCAGCACTTATCCATCTCCAGACGAAAGTTTTTCTGTGCTTCGCGGCGGATAATCTGCTCGGAGACAAGCTGCTGCACAACCGGCATGCGGTTCAACGGGTCTTCGCCGAGCCTTTGTTTGAAGTGTTCGAAATCCCGGGGCCGAGCCACCGTACTTTCAAAGAGCAGATAACCGATCTCGCGAATGAATGCGCCATCCGAGATACCGGCCTTTTCGTTTCCGGGTGAGAAGAACTGCTGCTTCTGCTCTGCCTCAGGGCTTGAGGAGAGGATATCGGCCAACGTGGAAACGGACATCCCACGCTCGATTGCCGCTCGATAGCCTTGCTTGCCAGCTTCGTCGGGCTCTCGATGCAGGTAGAGGCGGTATGACAGGGCAATCACTGTATCGATGTCATCAACGGCCCAGTCCAGGTTTGCTCTCCTGCGCCTGCCCTTTCGCTTCTGTCTGGCTTCTTCGCTGTCGGAGATGCTCTTGATAAAGGATATAAGCGACATTCCACCCAGAAGGGCCGTCCTGTAAGCCTCTAGCCCTTCAGGGTCCGGGCTGCGGTTCAGATACTTTCGAAACATATAGTCAACGACTTGGGTTACATTTTCCGAAAGTTCTTTTTTCTTACCCATCATGCCGACGACCTCAGCCTTGCCTGATTAATGTCTCAACTGCCACGCATCGCGCTTCTGCCCGATTCTAGTCCAATGAATGCAGTGATAGGGATTTCGCTACGAACGTCAATCACGAGAACTAGCAAAACTCCAAATTGCCCTTGCCGTCTGAATCAGGCGTTCACTTTAGCTTTCCCTGATATATTTACATACGTTGCGGAGAAGGACGAAAACTTTATGATCACACCCGGGCAGAGTTGCGCAAACTCGCGCTCATCAGGCAGGAGGCAAGACGAATGATCTCTTACGCTCAAAACTTCGAAGATGTGATGCTCGCACGTCTATTCCCCCAGAACCACCGGGGCGTTTATCTGGACATCGGAGCGGCCGATCCCGTGTATCTCTCCGTCACCAAGCACTTCTACGACAAGGGATGGCGCGGCGTGAACGTTGAACCCTTACCGCGCTGTCAACGTCGGCTTTCGGCCCTGCGCCCGGAAGACATCAACGTTCAGGCAGTCGTCGGCAACGCCAACGGTTCGTGCCGGTTCTACGAAATCGCCGACTATCCCGAAAACTCGACAGCGCTGGAAAGCCTTGCGCGCCATCTCGAAGAACAGGGGCACACCATCAAGACCCATGATGTTCCCTTCATGCGCCTTGACGAAATCTGCGAACGCTTTCTTGACGGACAGGATATCGATTTCATGAAGATCGATGTCGAAGGCGGTGAAACGGAACTGCTCATGAGCGGTGATTGGAACCGGTATCGACCACGGGCGATCGTCATGGAAGCGGTCGAGGTCAACGGTACAAAACAGGTCAGCGATGAATGGGAGCATATCCTGACCGACAACGGCTACAATAGGGTCTGGTTTGACGGGCTGAATAATTTTTACCTTCGAAATGAAGACATTGAGCTGAAAAAGCACTTTGTCCTGCCACCGGGGGCTTTCGACCAGATAGAGACAGCCCGTTACGTCAGGAAAGAATCGATGGGTGACGTCTTCTTTGACGATGAAGCCAACATCATCCAGCAAGTTCTGGACGAGCGCGACACCATTGAAGCCGACAGGCAGGCAAAGCAGGCCGTTATCGACAGGCTCACCAGAGAACGAGACGATATCGATGCCGACAGGCAAGCGAAGCAGGCTGTCATCGACAGGCTCACCAGAGATCGAGACGATATCGATGCCGACAGGCAAGCGAAGCAGGCTGTCATCGACAGACTAGTATCGGAACGCGACGCGATCGACGCTGATCGGCATGCCAAGCAACACGTCATCGACAGGTTGCTTCAGGAACAACAATACAGCGCTGGGGAATAGTCACATGGCTCTTCCGTCGGTTATCCTGCCTGTTCGCAGACCTCACGGACAAACAGTGTGGGCGGATCGGTCGCATCAATGCGGTATTCGCGCCAACGACTATCCTGTCGCAGCAAACCCATGATCTGATCGCTAAACTCAACACCTGGCAGATGTTGGTTGACGGCTTCGCGCATCCCGGCTTCATTTGGGAGCAGGACAAAATTGGCTTTCTCGATCTCCTGCATCATTGGCTCCAACTCCCGCATAATAAACAACTGATCAATGGCGAGGCGCAGGTGATCCTGCTTCGCCACCTCCAATGCGACGGCTTGAGCCGTTACAGGATAAGAGCCCACTGTGGCGTAGCGATAGAAGGGGCCGCTGCAAATAGGTGCAACAGAGGTCCCCTGAACCACCAGATCCGAGATTTGTTCAAGCATCGGCCAGGTGTCTTTGCGATAGACGCCCTGTTGATAGGTGTGTGCGGGCTCAAGAAACACAACCGCCAACAGGGTGACAGCGCCCGCGAGCCCGAAAGCCCGGCGAGGAATCGTCGCAAGCAACCTGCTAAGGGCCAACACCGCGCTTATGACAAGCGGAAAGAAAAAGAAGCTACCCTGATAAACCGTCTTCTCCGCCGAATTGGCGATCCCGATAAAGATCAACAAACTCCAAGCATAATAAGCGAAGGAACGAAGATCGCCTCTCTTTGTCGCCAGTGAGACGGCGACATCGAAAAGAACCAAAGCGACCGCGATATAAAAGAGGTTACCCAGCCCTATCGAACCGCCCTGACCCATTGCGTAGTAATTGAGATGGAACCACCTGTCTCCGGGCGTAAACCAAACATCTCTGTTTGAAATCAAAGCCTGGTAGATATAGGCATACGTCTGACTTCCCCAAATATACGTGACCGGTACAAGAATGACGAGCGTTGTCGCCACAGTGATGGCAGCGCGAGAGATGGCTTGTGATCTAAACTCGCGCTGAAGGACAGCGCCGGCGACAAGCGCAAGACCAAGCATCGGAACAGTGATCACAACGGCGCTAAGTTTGATGATCAGCGAAAACGCGCAGAGAAGACCGACTAGCGCCGCGGACCGACGGTCGCGCCTCGCCCCGTCCCGGACGAGAAGCACATAACCGGAGTACGCGAAGAAAAGCCCGGCTATCATGTCGGGCCTGAGTTCCGACATGATAGCGCCTGCGGCTGGAACGAACATGGCGGTGATCGCAAGAAATGTCGCCGAGCGGGCGTCAATCCTGTCATGCGCAACGCTGAACATCATCACGGCAAAGGCGGTAAAGCCCCAGAAATTCATGATGTACGGCCCGATATTGCTCGAACCGAAGAGCCAAAAACCGAGAATTACCGTCAAAGTTTCGACCGGCGCATGCGGGGGGTGCTGGACAAAGTTCTCGGCCAGTGACCGAAAAGAGCGCACACCGTCGAACATGAACCGATAGTAGCCATCCAGAAGGTAGCCGTTATCGTCATAGACCGGAGGTGCGGACAAGGCCCCCACATTCAGTGCGAGCGATATGTTCAGCGCTGCAAATACGAGTATCGCGCCCCCCAGCACGATGCCGTATCCAGACTTCGATTGCATAATTTCCCCTTCTTGAGAATTCTACACGACGTATCGGCCATAAAGCGTCCCTCGTCGACGCCAACAGAACTGCATCTAGTAGCCTGCGTCAAACATCTGGCTTCGCTTCATGAATTTATCGGATCGCGATCTCTTTGACGCCGAATGCCAGTTCGCGTTGGTCCGGCCCACCAAGCCTACGAGCGTCAGGCAAATCGAATACGAGTGTATTGAGACCATCAACCAGAAGCTCCTTGTCGAAGCGCCGCTGCTGCTCCACTCGAAGCTGGGGCACAGTTTGCCAGGATGGACTGGCGGCCTTTCTCGTGAAGCACAATCTGCTCCTTCGGTGGGCCTTTCAGGGAAGAGGCCATGACAATACGCCCGCAGTAAGGTCCATCAATCTAACGGAGTGAGATTTACGCGAAGACGACGGAAGGGATGTCCGAGAAACCTTGGGCCGTTCAGTCAAAGGGCAACACCGCCTCATTCCTCACAGTCTAAGTCATCCAATTTCTTCCAAGCAGGCTGACCTTTCCAGATCGAATACCCATCTCCCGCGGCAATGATTTGACCGCCAAGGCTTGGCAGCCGTTCTTTAAGGGCTTCATCAGCTTCACCATTTTTAAGAAAATACAGCACTTCATCACTAGCGCAAAAAACGCTCGGACGGGATAGCCACATATATGGGCGGATTTCGCCATCGTAGAGCAAAAGAGTTTGCGCGTGCATATCGTCGACAAACGCATTCAGGGGCATCATCCGCCAGAAGTCTTCACCATATATATTCCTAATTTCAAGTTCGCGCGACAACCGCCCAATCTCGGATACGGAGCTATCGCTCAATCTTCTATCGACGGAATGCACTACAGATACCCCATCCCGAACAATCAGCGCGAACCAGAGAGACATGACGAATGCAAGCGAACTCAAAAGTAGCGAAGCTGGAATTCTACGAATTCTATGCGCGAACAAATTATAGAACCAATCGAAGATAACCAGCTTTAATACAAAAATGGCCCAAAGGTAGTGCCTTGATGAATCCGGATTCAGTGTAGCTACGGCGATCGCGCCAACGAGAACACCGAATATTCCCACAAGCTGTACAAAGTCTGGACTCCCTATTGAACTGGGGAAACGACCACCTGGAATGGCGAGCAACATTAACTTAGCAAGTTGATTTGCCCGTGCCACGCCAGAAAGGAGGCAATAAAAATAGCTAAATAATAATAATACTGAGAAGGAAATAACTACAAGCGCAAAAAATGAAAGTTTTTGCCCGGCAAACAAATTCAAACTTGACAGGTTATTCAAAGTTTCATTCGAATTTTTTATAATATTTGAAATTATCTCATCTACGGATCGAAATGTTAAGGTTTCAAAGTAATTTACTCTAACTCCCTTCATTTGAACAAGAATTTTATTTGTGAAGAAAGCCGCCACAAATGAAAGACAGACCGTAGAAAAAACAGATACCGCGCTTCTGAGTTTTGAAAATAGAAAAACCGCCATAAAAGTTGGAAACATCACGAGGAGCCCTCTAATAGGGGACTCAAATGATAGTAAAAATACAGTGATTGATAATAATATTAGATATTTTCTATTAAAGGTATGCAAGTATTCTTTTGCAAAGATGACAACGCCTAATGCTAGTATCACATTTGTTAGGTGAGATTGCTGACCCAAGATATAATTGGACTCAAACACTCCCAAGGGGAGAAGCATAACTGCGGTGAGCAAGATAGATTTTTGAGGATATTTAAAGTGAATATTTAGAATATTATATAACACCACGCCCCAGAATGCGACACTCAGAGCTGATCCGATTAAGAATGCTGTATAGCCCTTAAGGCCGATAGCCAGAGAGAAAGCAATGAATGGACTTGATCTAAGAATTATTATCTGATTTCCATAGCTAAAGTCAGATGGTAATATTGATTTTCCATCAACTATGGCAGAAGCCAAAACTTGCATGGCCGCCGCATCGCCATCAAAGAAAGTTGGGAAAAATAGACTGTGATGAACGATTCCTAGCGAAAATGATAAAATAAACGCTCCGAAACTCCAATACATTAACTTAGATTCGATAGTCCCCTTGTCCATTCCCTACACCTTACATTAGTTATTCAATATAGATACATATAATATACTTACATAATATCTGCAGCGCTAATTTCTTCATCAATAATGAACCGCGGCCGCCGTTTCACTTCCAGATATATCTTGCCGACATATTCGCCGATGATCCCCATGCAAAAGATCTGGAGGCCTCCGAGCCACAACAACGGCAGCACGGTCGAGGCCCAGCCCGGAACCGTGCTCTTGGCGACAAACAGCCGCTCCATGAGGAACCAGAAAGCAAGCAACATCGAAAGCACAAACACGGAAATACCCAAGGCGGCCACGAACCGGAGCGGCGCGGCAGAGAACGATGTCACGCCGTTGACGGCCAGCGAGAGCATTTTCCTGAGCGTGTATTTGGTCTCGCCATGTTCGCGCGTCTGCCGGTCATACTTGATAACCTCAGCCCTAAAACCGAGGTTCGGAATGATCCCGCGCAGAAACAGGTTTGTCTCCTCATGCGCCAGGAGCGCCTTGAGCGCCTTTTGCGACATCAGCCTGAAGTCCGCATGATCGGGTATGATCTGCGCGCCCATCAGCTTCATCAACGCATAATATCCCTTCGCGGTGTTCTTCTTGAAGAAACTGTCCTCGCCGCGCGAGCGGCGAACGCCGAGCGCAAGATCCGCGCCGGATTGGTAAGCCTTCAACATCTCGAGAACGGCGTTGATATCGTCCTGCAGGTCGCTGTCAATCGTCAGAACGACGTCGGCATCAGCGACCGAAAGGCCCGCCAGCATGGCATTCTGGTGGCCGTAATTGCGGCTGAGCTTCAAACCGGTAGCGCCGATTTCCCGCGTAAACGCCTCGATCTGCTGCCAGGTCCGATCCGAACTGCCATCGTCGACGAGGATGATCCTGAACCGAGCCAGGCTCACGTCCTCCCGCGTGAGAAGGCCTGCGAGATAGTCATGAAGGACTGGAATGGTGTGGGGAAGATTGTCTTCCTCGTTGTAACAGGGAACCACGACATCCAGGGAATAGGGATCAGCCATCTTTTTCGAAAATCCAGAATTTCATGACCAGGAAGAAACAGACATTGTAGGCCACCATCGCCACGACTTGCGAGACCATTTCAGGCAACTCGCCTTGCCGCGTCAAAGCGACAAGGACGACCAGGTTGAGGCCATAAGCCACGGCAAAACCTGCCAGGAAGCGGTAGACCGCCCTTCTGTTGTAAGACGAGGCAAAGGTGAACCGGCCGTTGAAGATGAAGCTGTTCAGCAACCCGCAGGCATAGCCGATGATGTTACTGGCGACAGGAGAAAAGCCGAGATAGCTCAGAACCGCTATTACGAACAGCGTGATGAGCGTGTTCATTACGCCGACAAGGCCATACTTCAGGAATTGTTCGACAACAAGCGGCATTGGCGGAACCGACCTTTTCCAACATCTGCTTCGGCTTCCTTAAGGGGTCCTCGCGGCTTTGTCACGCCCATTGTGACTTTAGGTCGTCCATACAGCCATACCGCGCAAAAAATACAGACGCCGAAATTGTACCCGCCATCAAACCACACCCTGAAAATTCAGGATGAGAGGGTCCGTGACTGGAGATCATGTTGAACAAGGCAGGAAAAAAATGGCTGGGGAACCTGGATTCGAACCAGGACTAACGGAGTCAGAGGCCCAGCTTAAAGGCTGAATTTCCGAACGATTTTCTCCAAATCCGGAGAAAATACCCGATGAGAAATCAAAGGGTTACGACCGAAAATCCAACTGATTTTCGGGACGATGACGCACGTCTTGAAGAAGCAGCGAATTGTCTCAACCAGCACAGAGATGAGATTGGGTCGGCGTTCGTACCTGCCCTCAAAGACCGATTTGGTCTTACGAACTTGCAGGCCATTGACGCCGCCAAGCGCGCTCACGAGATCGACTTCGGGGGGCAGTGATGGCAGACAGCTTCGCTCCCTCGGCTGCGCTCCTGCGCAGTTCCATCGTCGCGCGTGGTTGGACTGGTGACGGTGAACTGGCCCATGCCTATGAGACAGGGAAAGCCCACACTTGGCGGGCATTTCACGGCCCGCGCAATGTTGGCGGTCGTCGGCCAGGACGATTTATCGAGAAGGATCGCCTGCGCGTTGCCTCGCCTGACCGGGACGCATCCCGCCGGCGAAAGCGGTCGTGGGCCGGATCAAGCCGGTTGCCCAAGGAAATGCGTGAGGAGTTCACTGAAGGCGAACGTGCGGCGCTTAGCATCGTAGCGGAACAGGTTAAGCGGAACGGACTCTGTGACCTTCCGATTGACAAGATCGCGGCGCTTGCGGGCGTATCAAGAACGACCTGTCAGAATGCTTTCCGCAAAGCACGGTCCGGCGCTTCTCCCTATATCGCTATTCAGGAGCGGCCACGGCCTGGACGCAAGAACCTCACGAACATCATTCGCATCGTGTCGCAGGAATGGAAGCGATGGCTGAAGAACCTGATAGGGTTCAAGAAGCTGAACCCCTCGAAGACCAAGAACAATAACACTACGAACAATCGTCGTGAGGAAAGGCCGAAAGAGGCTTTCGAATGGAAGAGGTGGCGTCAACCTGACGATTTCGCATCGCAGAGACAAGACGATGGCAACGTTCGGCATGAATGCCATGAACTTCATGAGCGCCTTGACAGGGAGCGGGAAGTCCGTGAACGGCTGGAACATGAACTGTCCGAAGTTCGCGAAATGGGCCGCGACCCGAATTATGCGGCGGCTGTTCGGCAGCGTCAGGCGCGCGCCATCCGGAACCTGCGGGGCGAGCCGGAACTGGACCCCGAAGATAGCGGGCCGATCGTGGATATCGATCGCGATGGATACAGGTTCGCGGACTGACCGCGCCAGACCGGGGGTGGTCTCAAACTTCCCGCCCTTATCGGGGACCGGTGCGGGGAGGTTTGCGCGAGATTTTTTCTAATTGGGAAGAAAAACCATTTTGAACCAATATGTTATGGGGTTTTCGGCGGAAGCGCGTGACATTTAGTAAGGAAAATTTCGTGTCCCAAGTTGTCCCCAGTTGTCACCTTCCGAAAACGACTCGATTGGGGGCATAAAATGGAACATGAAGATATGGCCCTTTCCACGTTCTGAAAAAAAATCGCTCGGCAATCCGACCGAGGCGGAATACGCGCTGTTCACCGGCGGGAGCGTGGCAGGATCCACTGTGTCGCTTGCGACGGCGCTCACGGTCCCGGCCGTACAATCGTCGATCCGCCTGATCTCCGAAGCATCCGCCACGCTCGATATCATCGTTGAAAGGCGCGACGGGAACAACTGGACACGCGAGACCGAACATCCGGTCGCCCGCCTTCTGGCTGACCGGCCCAATGACTGGACCTCGACCTTCGAGCTGATCCGCGATCTCGTCGCCACGGCGTTGACCCATGATCGCGGCGGCATCGCCTGGGTGAACCGCGTCGGCGATGAAGTCCGGGAAATCGTCCGGTATGAGCCCGACCATGTGACCGTCGACTTCAGCGCCGACGGGCGGCAGGAACCCAGCTTCAAAATCAACAATCGCGCCGAGGACGCGCAGAATATCGTCCATCTTCGCGGCCCCTTCGGTCGGTCGTGCCTGGCGCTCGCCGCCGGCGCCATCGGCGCGGCAAAGGACATGGAAGGGCACGCGAGCAAGCTCTTCAAGAACGGCGCCCGTCCCGGCGGCGTGATCCAGTCTCCGAAACCTCTCGGCGACGAAGGCTTCAAGAAGATGGGGGCGGCCTGGCGTGCCGCCCATGAAGGTCCAGACAATGCCGGCCGCACGGCCATTCTTTGGGACGGCGCGACCTGGCAGGCCATGACGCTGACCTCGACCGACGCCCAATTCCTCGAAAATCGCAAATTTCAGATCATCGAAATCGCCCGTGCCTTCCGCGTCCCGCCATCGATGATCTACGACCTCGACCGCGCCACCTGGTCGAACTCGGAGCAGATGGGCAAGGAATTCCTCTCTTACACGCTGGAGCCGTGGCTGCGAGCGCTGGAGGGCGCGCTTCGCCGGGCGCTGTTTCTGCCTGAGGAGCGCGGCGATTTCCGCATTCGCTTCGACCGCGACGACCTGACCCGCGCCGATCTGAACGACCGTGCGACGGCGATCAACAGCCTTATCGCAAGCCGCGTGCTGAACCCCAATGAGGGCCGGGCATGGCTCGACCTGCCGCCGCGCGATGGCGGCGAGGAGTATGCGAACCCGAACACGGGCAGCAACCAGCCAGGCCTTGGCCACAATGGCGGGCCTGCGCTCGATGACCAGACACAGGAGCCCGGCAATGGACCTGAGTGACGTTCTTTCCAACGTGGCCGACCAGGACAAGGGCCGCATGCTCGAAATCATCGATCCGTGGACCGGGACCAAAACCGGCATGCGGTTCTGGATGGCAGGCCCCGACAGCGACACCCAGCGGCGCGCCCGCATCGCGATGATGGATGAGCTTGCCGAGGCTGCCGACGAACACGGCAAGGTTTCGGCGACCAGCCGCGAAAAGGCCCGCCTCAACATGCTCGCCCGCTGCGTTCTGCGCTGGGAGATCGAGGAGGATGGCAAGGCTATCGCCATGACCCACAAGGCCGTGGTTCGCGTCCTTTGCGCCGGCACATGGATACAGGCGCAGGCGGATGCCTTTGCCGGCGATCGCGCTAATTTCAGGCCGGAGGCGTGACGATGGAGAAAATCCTCTTCGAAACCAAACTGGCCGCGCTTGATGACGGCGTAATCGAGGGGATCGCGTGGCCGTGGGGCTCACCCGATCGTGTCGGCGACGTCATCGAAAAGGGCGCTTTTAAGGGTGTGTCGCTGCCGCTTCCTCTCCTGTTCGGTCACGATCCGAATGATCCAGTCGGAACCTGGACGGAGGCCGACGAAGACGATGAAGGCCTCAAGGTGAAGGGTTCGCTTCTGATCGAGGAAGTCGCCCGCGCCCGTGAGGTTCATGCGCTGGTGAAGGCTGGCGCCGTCAAAGGGCTTTCGGTCGGCTTCCAGACCCGCAAGGCCAGTCCGCGCAAGGGCGGCGGCCGGACAATCACCAAGCTCGATCTTTGGGAGGTGTCGCTTGTCACCTTCGGCATGCATCCCGGCGCACGGGTTACCAGCGCGAAATCCGCAATCAGGGCTCTGACACTGGCAGAAGCCCTCAACCGCGCCACGGCGCAACTGAAAGGGTGAACAACCTATGCAGCATTTCACCAAACAGGCGCTGGCAAGCTCGGCGCTGATCTTGAAGGGTGAGGAAGACGACCCCGAAAACATCGTCACCAAGGCGATCGAGGACCTGTCGAAAACCGTCGACGAACGCCTGAAGAAGGTCGAGGAAAAGGGCGTCGACCCGAAGGTCGAAGAGCGTCTGAAGGCGCTGGAGACGAAAGCCAACCGGCCGGGCGGCGACAAGAAAACCGAAGAGCCGACTGAAGAGCGCAAGGCGTTCTCGATCTATCTGGCGCGCGGCGATGCCCTTCCCGCCGAAGAGCGCAAGGCGCTGACGGTTTCGAGCGACCCGAGCGGCGGCTATTTCGCGCCGGCGGAAATGTCGTCCGAGTTCATCAAGGATCTGGTCGAGTTCTCTCCCGTTCGTTCGGTCGCTTCAGTGCGATCGACCGGCGCACCTTCCGTGGTCTATCCGAAGCGAACCGGCATCACCAATGCCAAGTGGGGCGGCGAGACCGAAGCGCAGGAAGAATCGACGGCCAGCTTCGGACAGGCCGAAATTCCGGTTCATGAGTTGAAGACCTACGTCGATATCTCCAACCAGCTCTTAGCCGACAGCGCCGGACAGGCTGAAACCGAAGTGCGCCTGGCGCTGTCGGAAGACTTCGGCCAGAAGGAAGGTTCGGCCTTCGTCAACGGCACGGGCGCCAAGCAGCCCGAAGGGTTCATGACCAACCCGGATATCGCCTCTTTCGCCAATGGCCACGCCACCAACCTTTCCGCCGATGCGCTGATCAAGCTCATGTACTCGCTGCCGGCAACCTATCGCGGTCGCGGCTCCTGGGCCATGAACGGCACCACGCTCGGCGTCATCCGCACGCTGAAGGATGGCAACGGCAATTATCTCTGGCAGCCGTCCTATCAGGCCGGCCAGCCCGAAACCATTCTCGGCCGTCCGGTTGTCGAGATGGTCGACATGGAGGATATCGCGGCCAATGCCTTCCCGCTGATCTACGGCGACTTTTCCGCCTACCGGATCCTCGACCGGGTGAGCCTGTCCATTCTGGTCAACCCCTACCTTCTCGCAACCTCCGGCCTCACCCGCATTCACGCCACGCGGCGCGTCGGCGGGCGCGTGCTTCAGGCCGCGCGGTTCAAGAAACTCAAGATGGCGACCTCGTAAGGGTTACCGTCTCCCGATTTCAACGGCGGCGAATGCCGCATCTCAGATGAGGAACACGATATGCGTGATCTTGTGAACAATATCGGAGCGGTCGCGGCGCTTGCGCCGGCCGTTCTGACCGCGACAGTGACGGGCGCGGCGCTGGACCTGATCGGCTTCGGCAGCGTGGCCGTTGTGATCAACACCGGAGCGATCGACTCGGCCGGAGACTTTACCGCGAAGCTGCAGGAATCGGACACCACGACCAGCGGCGATTTCACCGATGTCGCGGCCGGTCACCTGGAAGGGGCGTTCCCTGCCAGTCTCGCCGAAAACGCGGTTGTGAAGGTCGGCTACAAGGGCTTCAAGCGCTATGTCCGGCTCGTCGTCACCAAGAATGGCGGCACCTCGATCGCGGCCGGCGCGGTGCTGATCAAGGGCAATGCCGCCGAACGGCCGGTGGCCTGACGCCCATGCCGAGCAAAGCCCCGCGCGTGTGTGGATACTGCGGCCTCACCCATATGACGGGTGAGCAATGCAGGCTCGTGGCCGCGCGGGACAGGGCAACGAAAGCCCGCTTTGACCGGAAGCGACCGAATGCCCGCCAGCGGGGTTACACCCGACAGTGGGAGAAGGAGAGCAAGGCTTTCCTTGAAGACTACCCCATGTGCATCCGCTGCGGAGAGCCGGCCGCTCTGGTCGACCACAAGATACCGCATCGGGGCGATCAGCGGCTCTTCTGGGACCGCACCAACTGGCAACCCCTTTGCCATCACTGTCACAACAGCGCCAAGCAATCGGAAGAGCGGCGCGCATCCAAAGAGGTGGAACCATGAGCCTTTTCCCGACAGCCGGCGCCAAGCTCTATATCGGCCGTGCCAAGGCGCAGAAGAGCGCCGACTTTACCGAGGCCGATTTTTCCAGCGAGACATGGACTGAGATTGCCGATCTCGAAAACCTGGGGTCTCTTGGCGATACGTCCCAGCCGATCACCGTCGCGCATATCGGATATCCGCGGGAACGCACGCTGAAGGGCGTCCGCTCGGCGGGGACGATGGAAGTCATCTGCAGCGTCAACAATGAGGACGCCGGCCAGATTGCGGCATTGGCGGCTGAGAAAACCAAACACGATTATGCCTTCCGGCTGGTGCTGACCGACGCCCCGGAAACGGGAAGTGCGCCCGCACCTTCCGAGCGCATGTGGATTGCCAAGGTTATGAGCGTGTCTGAAGCCTATGACGAGGCCAACAATGTTCCGAAGCTGAACCTCTCGCTGGCAGTCAACTCGAACGTCGTCAAGATCGCGGCCACGACCGGAGACTGATCCAATGGCAATCGTGACGCTCGATCAGATGAAGGCACAGTTGAACGTGACCAGCGACAGCGACGACGATCTGATCACGAACAAGATCGCCGCCGCTCAAAACCATATCGAGCGTCTTCTGGGATACCGGATCGAAGAGAGCTACGGCAATGCCGATCAGGATCCCGTACCGCCTTCACTGGCCGAGGCTGTGATGCAACTTGCCGCTCATTGGTATGAAAACCGGGAGGCCGTGATTGTCGGCGTGACCGCCATTCCCATGCCCCTCGGGGTCCGGGAAATCATCCGAGAATATCGGGACTGGAGCTTCTGACATGGCGAATGACGGCGGCATCTCCAGACTGAAGCGAAGGCTGAACGCAATCCCCAAGGATGTTCGCGAGGCGATCGTCCCTGACCTCATGAAATCGGGAAATGAGCTTGCTTCGACCATGAAAAGCCTTGCGCCGGAAGACAGTGGAGACCTGAAGAGCAGCATCGCTGTCACAGGACCCGGACAGCAGACGCCACCGTACTCGCAGCCTGGCGGCGCCAGCATGGTTCCGGAAAACGCCGTGGCGGTGACGGTCGGGAATGAAGATGTCCGCTATCCGCACCTTGTCGAGTACGGAACGAAGGCAGCGCCGGCGCAACCCTTCTTCTGGCCGGCATACCGTCTTCTGAAGAAGCGGATCACCAGCCGGACGAAGCGAACGATATCCAAAGCCGTCAGAAAGCGCTGGGGTAAGTGATGAGCGCCGAACTCGCCCTTCAGAAAGCCATTCGTGAGCGCCTGATCTCAAGCGCAGCAATGACCGCCCTGGTGCCTGCCGAGAACATTTTGGACCGCAATGAGCGTCCGGCGCCAGACCCGGCCATCATCATTGGCGAGGGGCAGAGCGTCGATGACGGCGCGATCAGTCGCAACCGCCTGCGCATCTACATGGACCTGCATGTCTGGAAGCGCGAAGAGGCGCTGACCGGCGCCAAGCTGATCGCCTCCGTCGCCCGGGCGGTCCTGAATATGCGTCGTCCTGTTCTCGCGCCCGGCTTTCACTGCGCTGATTGTTTCGTCTCTTCTTCCCGCTTCCTTCGCGACCCGAGCGGGGAATTCAGCCATGGCGTTGTGACCATTGAAGCCGTCGTCGAGGTGACCGCATGAGAGCCGGAAGCCTCGATCAGATCATTACGGTTCAGCGCAGTACTGAGACGGTGAATGAATATGGCGCACCCGTCTTCTCCTGGACGGATATTGATACGCTGCGCGCCCAGAAAGTCGAGGCCAGCACGGACGAATTCTTGCGCGACTATGGCGCGATCGATGAAACCGCAGTGGTGTTCCGGGTTCGCTGGCGCGACGGTATCACCCCGGCCGATCGCGTCGTTCATGACGGCATGGTCTTCAAGCTGAAACAGGTGAAGGAAATCGGCCGCCGCAAAGGTCTGGAGTTGCGATGCGTTTCGAGCGGTCAAGAGGCAGGGCCATGAGCACGCGCGGACGTAAAGCCGATCCGCGCGAACTGGAAGATGCGCTGACCGAAGCGCCACCGATGCCGGACAGCATGCCGGATAGCATGCGTGACGAATGGGACGCGGTGACCACCGAGTTGGTGAAGCGTCAGATACTCAGCAAGGCAATGCTGGGGGCCGTTGAAACCTACATCCTTGCCCGGTGGATGCAGGGAGAAGCCAAAAAGGCCATTGCCGAGCATGGCGCTCTGATCGCCACCAAGGAAGGCTTCCTGAAACAGAACCCGGCCTGCACGGTTCTCGGCCGCGCGCAACAGCAAATCACCCGGCTTTCAGCCGAACTTGGCCTGACGCCGGCATCGCGCGCGCGGGCTGGCATGGGACCGGAAGAGGATGGCGATGAGCAATTCGGCCTGTTTACCTTCTGATACTTATCCGGACTGGATTTATGACGAATCCCCCATCCCCGACCCGTTCGGCTATGGCGAGCGCGCTGTGCGCTTTCTGCGGTCGTTGCGCCATCCAAAATCACGATTGCCGGGTCGCGCCTTCGACCTGACGCCGTGGCAGGAACGTATCATTCGGCGCATTTATGGTCCCTGCAACGAAAACGGGCGGCGGATCGTGCGCAATGTCGCCATGCTTCTGCCGCGCGGCAATCGGAAAACATCGCTTGGAGCGGCGCTTGGTCTGCTTCACACCATCGGCCCGGAGCACGTGCAGGGTGGTGAGGCGATCTGTGCGGCTTCCGACCGCAAACAGGCTCGCATTGCCTATGATGAGGCAATCGGCATCGTGCGGGCTATTCCTGCCGCTGAAAGCCGCCTGAAGCTGACCGATTCCAAGAACCGGCTGACGGCACCAAAGAGCGGAGCATTCCTCGAGGCGATATCGGCGGATGCCGGAACCCAGCATGGGCGCACCCCGTTGTTTGCTCTGGTCGATGAGCTTCATGCCTGGAAGAAGCGTGAACTGTGGGATGTGGTTCGCACCGGCCTTGTGAAAGTGCCGGGCTCGCTTCTCATGGTGATCTCGACTGCCGGTCGCGGGCAAGAGAATGTCGCCTATGATTTCTATGACTATGCGCGCAAGGTGGCGCGCGGTGAGATCGATGACCCGGCGACCCTTCCGATTCTCTTCGAAACACCACGCGATGCTGACTGGCTGGATGAAGACCTATGGTATCGCGCCAATCCCGGCCTTACCGATGGCTTTCCCGACATCGAAGGGCTTCGCCAGATGGCGCGCGAGGCCAAAGAGCGACCGGGCGATCGTGAGGCGTTTCGCCAGCTCCACTTGAATGTATGGCTCGACCATTCCTCCGACCCGTTCGTTGACATGCTGGTCTATGATCAGGGCGCCTTCCCCGTCGATGTGGATGACATGGAGGAATATCCGTGCTGGCTGGCTGTCGACCTTTCCTCAAACAACGACCTGACCGCAGTGGTTGCCGCCTGGCAGCACGGCGACGGCTATATCGTTCATCCGTGGTTCTTCTGTCCGGAAGACAATCTTCGCGGCCGGGCGGATCGTGACGGCGTTCCCTATCCGGAATGGGCCGAACAGGGCTACATCACGCCGACGCCCGGAAACGTCGTCGACTATCGCGTTGTCGAAGACCAGATCAGGGAGCTTTGCGCTCGCTTCAATGTGCAGGAAATCGCCTTCGATCCGCACATGGCGCGCAACATGCTTAACAACCTGCAGGAAGACGGCCTGCCTGCCGTGGAAATGCGGCAGGGCTGGGTGACCATGGCGCCCGCCGTCAAGGAGCTTGAGCGCGCCATTCTCGGCCGCCGGCTGATCCATGGCGGACACCCGGTGTTGCGGTGGAATTTCGAGAACATCGTGGTGCACGTCGACGCGGCGGGAAATACGGCCTTCCACAAGGGCAAGAGCAAGGATCGCATCGACGGCGCGGTTGCCTGCGCAATGGCAGTGGGCCGCGCGGCGGCCGGCGATACCGGCCGATCGGTCTATGACAGCGAAGACTTCACTGAAGACATGGGGTGGTTCTGATGGCCAAGAGTGATGAAGAGCGACTGCTTGTCCTGGTCGAGGCGCGTATTCGTGACCTCGAAAAAAACATGGCCAAGGCGAGCTACACCGCGGACAAGAACTTCGATCGCATGCGGCGTTCCTCACGCTCTGCCACGCGAGGCATGGAACGGGACATGCAGCGGTCAACCTCAGCGATGAACAAGGCTCTCGCCTCGACGACCGCGCAGATCGGCACCTTCGGGAAGGCGTTCGCCGGAGGCATCGTGGGAGGGCTGACGATCGCAGGTTTGACGGCGATGGTTTCCAAGGTTCGCGATGTTGCCGCTAGTGTTGCTGAAGTTGGAGATCAGGCTCGCATCGCCGGCGTCGACGTGCAGTCGTTTCAGGAATTGAAGTTCGTTGCCGAGCAAAACCGGATCGGGGTCGACGCTCTGACAGACGGGTTGAAGGAAATGAACCTGCGGGCAGATGAATTCATTTTCTCCGGCGGCAAGAGCGGCTCTGCATCCGAGGCATTCCAGCGGCTGGGCTATGACGCCGAGACATTGGCGATCAAGCTCAAGACGCCATCCGCCTTGTTTGCCGAGATCATCGGCAGGCTTCAGCAGCTCGACAAGGCCGCTCAAATCCGGATTGCTGACGAGATATTCGGCGGAACGGGCGGTGAGGAATTCGTCAAGCTCATCGATGACGGAGAGGCCGGCATTCAGCGAATGATCGATACGGCCAATGAAATGGGCATCGTCATGGACGAAGAGCTCATCGACAAGGCCGTGGAGCTTGACCGGCAATTCGGCATCGTGGCGGACACTGTTGGAACCGCGCTCAAATCCGCGATCGTCGAGGCGGCTTCCGCCCTGGCGTCGTTTCTCGACATGTTCCGGGAATTCGAGAACAGAAGCACGAAGAGCCTCGAGGTCAAACAGGCAGAGCTCGCCCATGAACGCTTCTCGCTTGAGAACCAGCTCCTCGAGGTTCGCAACAATCCGAATATGACGGATCAGAGCCGACGGCGGGCGGAAAACAACATCAACCGCCAGCTTGCCGACGCGAACCGCAAGGATGCCGAGATAACGCAAATCCTGAACGACAGGCTCTCGCCAGGCGATGATGATGACACGATCATGCTTCCTCCGGTCAATGTCACCACCAAACCGAGCGGCGGAGGATCCGGCCGAGGTGGCGGAGGGGGACGCTCGGCGGATCGGGATCGCCGCGCTATCGAGCGGCTTATTCAGGCGCTCAAGGACGAACAGGCAACGCTTGCCATGAGCGAGCGTGAGAAGGAAATCTTCACCAACCTGCGCAGGGCGGGTGAGGCCGCGACCGATGACGAGCGGGCGGCGATAACGGAATTGACCGGCGCCATTCATGATCAAAAGGCAGCTCAAGAGCAAGCGGCAGAGACGGCGGACTTCTTCAGGGAAACGGCCTATGACAGCTTCACGGCGTTGATCCCCGCGATCGAAACCGGAAACGCCGCGCTCGACAACCTCATCAACAAGCTGATTGAGGCGGCTGCGCAGGCGGCGCTGCTGGGAACCGGTCCTTTCGCCGGCATGTTCGGCGGCGGCTTGTTCAGTGGGTTTGGCGGCGGGCAGATGGCCGTTGCATCGTCAAATGTCGCTGCCGGCCTTGTCACCGGCCTGTATGCCGATGGGACAAACTTTGCGCCGGGCGGGCCTGCCATCGTCGGTGAACGAGGCCCGGAGCTCGTAAACCTCCCCCGTGGTTCTCAGGTCATTCCAAACCACATGCTGCGGCCAACAAAGGCAACGGCGGCAAGCAAGGGCCAGTCCGTCGCGGTGAAGTCCGACATTCGTGTCTTCATGGATGAAAACCACAACTGGAGGGCTGAGGTTGTGCGTATTTCGCAGCAAGAAGCCAACGGGGCGGTAGCCGTTGGGCTGGAGACCTTCGGCAGAGAGATGAAGCGAGGCGGTATCAATACCGTGCAACAGGCATGGTCCCAACAGAAGGGCTGATCATGACAAGTGATGCGTGCTTCAGAAGACTGGTGATTTCGGCGCTCGATCAGCATTTCGCGTCCGGAGAGGTTCCTGTCCTGCCAGCAGGCTCGGAGCTTCTGTGGCAATGGTTTTGTGAACTCAGCGCCACCCGGACCTGGAACGCGAACGGACCGAACCCGATCAGCTTTGCCGAGATCATTGCCTATTGCCGCGTAACCGGTTGGCCGATCAGCAGAGTGCATGTCGACATACTTCAGGCGATGGATGCGGCCTGGCTGAAGCAGGTCGCAGCCATGCAGTTTCCGGAGGGCAATTCGAGACAAAATAAACAGTCTCGACGCACGATGACGCCGGGCCTCTTCGACGCGATTTTCGGGTGATGTGATGGCCAAAAAGGGAAGAGGAAGTAATTTTTACGTTCACGGTCTCCGCTCCGGTTGGACCGAATTCCGATATGGAAATGGCGACAAGCAGCAGAAACGCCCGCCCAAACGTCTCTTCAACCACAACAAAAGAAAGCAAATTGTTTCGCAGCTTATTGAGGTCCTCGACGATTTTAGACAAACGCGGTTCGAGCATGAGGCGACTTGCCGTCACGGTCTCAGGTCCGCGCTTTGTCTTGAAGGACACTCTTGGGCGGCTGCGGACAACGAGGCCGCTCTCTTGGTAAGCGAAGCGCTGAAGTCGATTGGAGCGATACGGCCTCGGTGGGAAGAAGGACAGCGGTATTACGCCGATGGAACTAGCAATTGCAACTGGTGCCATGGACCAATTGAGGCTGGTTCCGGGCGATTTTGTTCCCGCGAATGCGCGCGATCGATGTTAGAATCGATGGCGGGACGTGATAAGCGCGATAGGGATGTAGCTTGGCGGGCAGCATGGATGCTCATCAACCGAACAAACAAGCCCAAGGTGACCTGCGAAGCTTGCGGCAGCATGTTTCATCCCCATTACGCAAGTGCTGGACGATTTTGCTCTTCTGCTTGTTACGACGCTGTCAACACCATCAAGCCGCGAACTTGCACTGTTTGCGGCGATTCCTTCAAACCCAAATACAGCAACGGTGTCTGCTGTTCCAGGGTCTGCGCCGCCGTAGCTGCCCAGCGAGCTCGAAAAGCGCGGAAAGAACGGCTAGCGGTAGAAACACGAGTATGCGATGAATGCGGGACCGACTTCACGCCGCAGTCGCAAAATAGCCGGTACTGCGGGGATCAGTGTAGTGCTAGAGCAAGAAGCCGAGCGTATAGAAATCGGAAGAAAGCTTTGTCCGATTCGACAATTGTTTGCCTGCCTGTTCCGGATCCTCGGCCGCTGACGCCGGCAATCTTCGATGGCATGCTTGAGGCGGCCTAGGCCTTGCGATTGCGACGGGCTTCAAGGATTGACGGTGCGGGGCTTAATCGGGGCTTCATCGATGCAAGTTTGGGCGCTTTGGGCTTTTTCTCGGGCTTGCGCCGCCGCGCCTCCTTGCCTGCCTCGGTGATCTTCCACCGCTTGTTTCCGTCTGGCGAAAGGAACTCCTCGATCCAGCCGTTTTCGAGAAGGATAGCGATTGTTCCATCGCCCGCGCCTTCCTTGCTGAATTCAGCAACAGAAGCTCCGTCGGGATCCGCAGCGGCGCGGAGCGCATTACGCTGGCGCGTCGTCGGAGTGTCTTCCGCCGCCATTCCTGTTCAGACTTTGTGGTGGCTGACGATGTACCAGGCCGTTCCGGCAATCGCCAGGGCGGCGACCGGCATGATCAGCAGGGAAATGATTTCCATCATGGTCACGGCTTCAGCCTCTTCAAAATGGTGCTCGCCACATAATGTAGTGCACCGGCCGTCAAAAAACAAATGATGCTGACCGGGATCAGGAACAGCGGCGTGCCGGTGGCGCTGTTGAGGCTGGAAAAGACCGGCGCCAGCCCGCCGACACCGAACACGGCAATGCCGAGGCCATTCAGAAAGGTCGCCAGCAGCTTGATACGCTCATTGTGAATCTGGTTCATGTCAGCAATCAGTATCGAGCGAACCAAGAAGGTAACTCAGCTTCTCTCCCTGATGACCGTTCATCATCCTCACGGAGGCTATCGATCATATAAAAGCAGTAGGAATGTGCCGCTTCAAAGGCGGTCATGTGCTCGGGGATACGATCTGCTGCATAAAGAAGATCATCCATACGGCCGATAATATGAGCCGGATGTGAAAAGGTCTTTTCCTTGCTGGTCGGGTCCTTTTTGGACTGTCGCAGGATACAGTCCGCTAAAATCGCCGTTTGAACCGCAAACAAAAAATCGTCTCTTTTACTCATTGGCGTTTTTCCTCATTCTAACACCAGCATATTCACCGTTCTCCCCGACGAAGATAACCCCTGCCCGCTTCTGTCCGTCCTAATATTTCAGAGCATATATAGCTGAATGTAAACGAGAGAGCACGTCGGCCTTATCAGACCGCTCACGGCAAAGGTCTGAAATCAGTGTTTCGATCGCCCTAAGGTTGGGGGCAAGCCCAGCCTGCAGCACCTCGCCTCGGATAGAGGATAAATCCTGCCTGAGGTCAGCGGCTATATTCTGAGCCTTCCCGACCGTGATGCCATAGTCGGCAGGACTGGCCGCTTGAAGCATGCGATCGATCATTTCCAGTGCGCGCGGCGTCATCTTTTGACCTTCCTCATTCTGACACCGGGGCCTTCACCATTCTCGCTGACGAAGACAACACCGGCGCCCTCCAGTGCTCTCTGAATTGCATCTTTCGTCACTTCTCTGGGCTCTCTGGCACCCCGTTCAAAGTCAACGATCGTTCGAACAGCAACCTTAGACGCTCTTGCCAGCTCGTCGCGGGACCAGTCGATAAGAGCACGAGCGGCGCGACACTGAGCAGAAGTAATCATAAAAAACACCTAATTGCACTTTTTGTGTTGACATAAAACGAGCAAAGTTGCACGTATTATGTCTATTACCACTCTGCAAAATTAGGAGCAACGCGAATGAACACTCATTTTCGCGAACAGGAGAACTTTGTCCGCATTCTGGAGCTGACGCCGGAGCTGCGGAAGCGGATCGAGCGGACGATCGAACACCTTGTATCATTACTTGACGACTATGACGGCGAACCGGATGCAGAGCCGCTTTTGGGGTGGACAGATGAGGAAGTGCCGCACCGGAAATACTACGCGCCGACTGGCGAGGGAGAAGACGAAGACGATGGCACCGCGGAACCGCTATTGGGATGGCCGAATCAGAATGAGCGCACCGGCTCACACCCTATCACCGACGCCATGTCCTGCGATGAAGATCGTGAGTTCGACGACTCGGATTGCGAAGAGAGCGGCGACGAAAACGAGCCTTCGCTCGGATGGACGCTGGCCGGCGCTATTGGCGACAGCGGAATTGAGCCGGATCGGGAAGATGATGGCGATGACCTGGAGCCTTTCTGCGGGTGGAGCGAAGACCGCGACCAGGACGGCGAGGAACGACTCACAGAACGCGGCTTGCAGGAATGGAGCGTGGGCGGCAATTTCTATGGAACCGGCGTTCGCGACGGACGGGCGTTGCTCGCCCGCATTCCGCGCAAGCGCCAGTCGGCAAGATACATGCCATCCTAAAGGTTTCCGATTCCATTAGGGGTTGACTTCGACCTAAAAGAAAAATATTCCTTTAGCAGCAGGAAGCAATAGGACTCGAAGTGATAACTAGCGGATATCTAGTTCAAGAAGTTGCTGACGTTCTCGGTGTTCCTGAGACCGTGGTCGCAACATATTACCGGCGGTTGAGAGAAGAGGGCTTGGTGCCGAAAGCCGGGCGCGGCCCAAAGAGCGCTATTGCGATGACCCCTCGAATAGCTGCGTTGCTTCTTACTACCATCGGTGGACGGATGCTTGAGAATGGCAGTGTTGGCGACGTGGCCAGAACTTATAGTGCACTTAAGGCCACTGAGAGCACACGCATAACCAGGACGACATTTTTAGAGGGTGAAGATCAACAACATAAAGATAGTGCGGCACGAGGAAGCGGAGAATTCGAGTTCGAAGGGGTCGGCATTCCTAGTCTCGATGCCTTAGGACCGGGGCACAGCTTTGTGCAGGCAATCGAAGCAATTATTGAAGCGGAGCTGAATGACGAATTCATATCTTTTCAAAATAAAGAGCCGAGAAAAGTAAAGGATTTTTCATATAGAAACATCGAAATTGAGTTTTTCTCTCCCATTGCGATGGCACAAATACAAATATATTTTTCTTTCTCTGAAGAAAAATCTTGCTTTTTCGAAGTTATATATTTTGGTAAAGAAGCATTCTCTAAGAAAATTTCCGAAAGTAAATTATATTCGGAAAGCACAAAAACTTTATCTCCTATCGATTATGTTCATAGATACAGCTTCAAAGACCTTCTCATGACCAGAAAGATAAGCGGTTCAACCATAAAGCGGGTGGCGGGTTTATTCTGGAACGACTTTTTCGATTCACTTTCGGAAGAAGAACAGTCGGCCTTGCGGGAAGATCTGCGCAACACTTGAGTAGTGGAGTATCTGGATGGCTGAGAAAATTCTTACGCGCAAGGCAATCGCTTACGAGCTCGGAGTGAGCGAGCGGACGGTCTCCCGGCATTTCAAGGAAGGTCGCCTTCCCGGCGCGTTCAAGCTTGGCGGCGGCACGTCTCCGATCCGGATGCGCGAGGCTGATCTCAAGAAGATCAGCTCGGATAGCAGGAGCAAACGGTAGTGGCCCGCACTTACAAGCAGCGCCGCGAGGCGGCCGCCCGACGCGCTATCCGGCGCGAAGAAGAGCGCGCGGCACTGATCGCCAGTGCCGCCGCATATCTGCCTAAGAAACAGGCCGCGCTCTATAAGCGCTTGAAAGCGGAAGGGAAGGTGTGATGGCAAAACGCGAAACCCAGTGGCGCAAGGTCGACGTGACGCGCGCAATTGAAGCCGTCAAAGCCGGCGGCGTCGATGTCGGTCGGGTCGAAATCGACGGCGGCAAGATCGTGATCGTGTCGAGCGCCGATACCAATGCCGCACCCTCCCCGTTTGATGACTGGCTGAAGTCCAATGCGCGTTAAGCTGAAGGGTCTCAACAAGGTCAGGAAGAAGCTCGCCTCGGGTGAGACGGTTGAGTATTTCTATGCCTGGAAGGGCGGGCCTCGCCTGCCGGGAAAGCGCGGTGACCCCGAGTTCATGGCGGCTTACTATGCTGCCATTTCCAAAAAGGTGGCGCCGAAGGCCGGAACCCTGCAGACCGTCATCAATGGCTTTCAGGACAGCAGCGACTGGGACAGACTCGCGCCGCGCACCCGAAGCGACTATGTGCGCCTCATCAAGATCATCGAACAGAAATTCGGCACGTTCCCGATCTCCGCTTTGTCCGATCGGCGCTCACGGGCGCTTTTCATGGCGTGGCGCGACGAAAGGGCGAAAGCATCGCGCCGACAGGCCGACTATGGCTGGCAGGTTCTTGCCCGTATTCTCTCATGGGCGCATGGGCGCGGGTTGGTGCCCGCGAACCCCTGCGAGAAGGGCGGCAGGCTTTATCGCGGCTCCCGCGCCGAATTCATCTGGACCGAGGCTGACGAACAGGCGTTTCTCGCAAAAGCGCCTGCCCATCTCCATTTGCCGCTGATCCTTGCCCTTTGGACGGGACAGCGCCAAGGCGATCTTCTGGCGCTGACATGGCCGCAATACGACGGCAAGACGATCCGGCTGCGGCAAAGCAAGACCGGAACACGTGTCGTGATTCCCGTCGGCGCACCTTTGAGGGCGGCTCTTGAGCCTCATCGCCAGAAGGTGGGGCATGTTCTGTTGAACAGCGAGGGGCAACCCTGGACGGCGGATGGGTTTCGCTCCTCCTGGCGCAAGGCCTGCGGCAAGGCTGGCATTATCGGCGTGACCTTCAACGACCTTCGTGGCACGGCGGTTACCCGGCTCGCACTGGTGGAATGTACCGAACCAGAGATCGTGACGATCAGCGGCCATTCACTGCGGCAGGTGCGATCGATCCTCGATTCGCACTACCTCAAACGAGACCAGAAACTTGCAGAGAGCGCGATAAGAAAGCTCGAAAGGGGAACAGAAATTCCCAACCGAACATCCAACTGACACGGTATGTTCTAGTGCAACAGGAGAAAATACCTAGGAAAATCAAATGGCTGGGGAACCTGGATTCGAACCAGGACTAACGGAGTCAGAGTCCGTGGGTCTACCGTTAACCTATTCCCCAACATCCGGCGCGGGGCGCGCCGTCGTTGTGGGGCGCTTATAAACAGAATTGCCCCGGCTTGCCAAGGGGGGGGGCTGGAAATTTTCCTATGATTGCCCACCCTGACCTTCTGGCCGGCCAGGCCGATGCACGCAGGCGGCCTTCAAGCGCATGCCGACCTCGGACAGGCGAGACGAGCACGGACAGAAAAGGCATTGGCCTTGCCTGCCGCCGCTGCTATGATGACGCCAACTGAAAATCGATTGAGCGCCATGTTGCGAGCGGCCCTTTGCGGCGACGGCTTGCGCGGTGCGATGGAACTGAAAAAGTGGAAGACCCCCAAAACAGCGACAGGCTGTCGGATGGCGGGGCGCGCTTGACAAAAGGCAGCGAGGGCAAGCGAGCCCGCCGTCGCCGATCCCGGAAGGGCAGCAGCAATGCCGCCGCCGGAGTGCCCGCGATCAAGAGCGGCGCCATGGCGCCGAATGACATGGCGTTGCCGCAAGCTTCAGCCGGTCCCCGCAAACGCAAGCGCCGCCGCGGCAAACGACGCGGTGGAGGCGAAGCTGTAGCCGATCAGAACGGCACCAAGCCGACACCGAACGCGGCAAAGGATGCTGTCGACGCCTCCGAAAAGGACCGCGACAACGCAGCGCGCGCGGACGAGACCGGCGGCGGACGGCACAAGAAGCGTCGGCGACGACGCAAGGCCCATACGAAAGGCCCGCTTGGCGCGGACGGCTGCAAGCATGAGCGCGCCGGCACGCAGCAGGCGGAGCGGCCGGAAAAGGCCGAGAATCAACACGCCTCGAGGGCACAGGCTGCAGCCGGTCAGCACGAGGCGCGCAACGGCCAGGCCTCCCAGCCCGTTTCTCAAAGCCGGGAGCGCGCGCCCTTGCGCGGTGCGAGGCCCGGCGGCCAGCATCATGCCGGCAACACGCTTTATGCCGCACTCGATCTCGGCACCAATAATTGCCGGCTTCTGATCGCCCAGCCAACACGTCACCACCAGTTTCGCGTGGTTGACGGCTTCTCGCGCATCGTTCGGCTCGGCGAGGGTTTGGCTGCGACCGGAAGCCTATCCCCGGATGCCATGGACCGCGCGGTCGAAGCGCTTTCGCTGTGCGCCGCCAAGCTGAAAGGCCGGTCTGTCCGCCGCATGCGGCTGATCGCGACAGAGGCCTGCCGCGCGGCCGACAATGGCGACATGTTCCTGAAACGCGTGCGCAATGAAACCGGGCTAGAGCTTGAAATCATCAACCGCGAGACCGAAGCGCGCCTTGCCGTTTCAAGCTGCGCCTCGCTGATCGGCCGCGAGACGCGTTCGGCGGTACTCTTCGATATCGGCGGCGGTTCATCGGAGATCGCCGTGATAAAGCTTGGCGAAAACCGCTCCCAGCGCATCGCCAACCACATCTCGCACTGGACATCGCTTCCGGTCGGGGTCGTGACCCTTTCGGAGCGTTACGGCGGCCACCACGTGACGCCGGCGATCTTCGAGGATATGGTCGCGGAAGTGACCGCGCTCCTCGGCGATTTCCATTGTCCGGAAGTCGAAGGCGGCGCCGATGACGATGGCTTCCACCTGATCGGCACGTCCGGTACGGTAACGACCCTTGCCGGCGTCCATCTCGACCTGCCGCGCTACGACCGGCGCAAGGTCGACGGGATCTGGCTTTCCGATGACGAGGTTTCGGCCATGCAGGAGAAACTACTCTCCTGGGATTTCGCCGGACGCGCCGCCAATCCCTGCATCGGTCCGGACCGGGCCGACCTTGTGCTTGCCGGCTGCGCCATTCTGGAAGCCATCCGTCGCCGCTGGCCGGCGCAACGCATGCGCGTAGCCGATCGCGGTCTGCGCGAGGGCATTCTGACCGACATGATGATGCGCGACGGCGTGTGGCGTTCGAAAAGACGCCGCAGCGGCTTCAACCGCGCGCCTCGCAACGACACCAGGGACTGACCATGGCCAAACAACCCCAAAAACCGGTCCGCACGGGCCGCAAGCTCGGCCAGAAGGTCAAGAAGTCCAAGCTCAAGGCCTCTTCGAGGCGCTGGATCGAGCGACACATTAACGACCCCTATGTGCAGCGTGCGAAGACCGAGGGCTTTCGGGCGCGCGCTGCCTACAAGCTGCTCGAGATTGACGAAAAGCATCAGATCCTTAAGGGCGCGCGGAGGATCATCGATCTGGGCGCGGCGCCTGGAAGCTGGTCGCAGATCGCCGCCAAGGTAACCGATTCGACCGACACCGATGTGCGCGTGGCAGCGATCGATTTCCTCGAAATGGCGCCGGTTCCCGGCGTCAGGTTCTTCGAGATGGATTTTCTCGATGACGAGGCGCCGAGGCTTCTGCGCGAGGCCCTCGACGGCCCGCCAGACCTGGTGGTCTCCGATATGGCCGCGCCGACCACGGGGCACAAACGCACAGACCATCTGCGCACCATGCATCTTTGCGAGGTGGCGGCCCATTTCGCCATCGAAACCCTTGCCGAAGGCGGGCATTTTCTGGCCAAGACCTTCCAGGGCGGCGCCGAGCATGATCTATTGACCATGTTGAAACAGAATTTCAAACAGGTTGTCCACGTCAAGCCGGCGGCATCGCGCTCGGAATCGGTCGAAATGTTCCTGCTGGCCAAATCCTTCAAGGGACGGCAGACGGAGGACTGAGCCCGACGGCGTCAAAGCCAGCGCAAGACCCGGTCAGCGGCTTCATTGCCGCTTCGAATGGCAGCCTCCATGTTCGGAAATTCCAGATAGTCGCCGGCAAGCGCGATCCGCTCGAGGCTCTGCGTGAGGGCTGGTTGAAGCGCAGCGCGACCCGTAAAGGCATAAGGCGCACCGAGCGGCCAGCGCTTCACCACAGGGGCTCCTGCCGGTATCAGCTCCGGCAGAAGCTTGCGGAGATCGCCGGCAAAACGGGACGCGATCTCGTCATCGCCAAGCTGCATCAGTTTTTCGGCGCGCGCCGCGCCCGCAAACATCATCAGGCTGCCTCCCTTTTCGTGGCCCGCCAAGGAGAAGCGGTTGACCGACTGGTTGAAGAGCACGCCAAAGGCACTGTCAGGCGTGGAGACCGCATAGGTTCGCTCGAGCCGGCCGGGCGCCTGCTCGGCCGTATTGAGGGCGACCGAAAGAAATGGACCATAGCGGATTTCGCCAAGCGCCGCCTTCACCGATGATCGCAGGGCGGGCATGATCGTTCGCGTCTGAGTGGCCGGCGTGGCCAGGATCACGGTGCGCGCAAAGTGCCTGACCGTTTCCGCCCCCTTCCCGTCGACCCTCACCTCAAGCGAGCCCTCGCCTCGCTCCACATGCCGCACCGGCGTTTGAAGGCGAAGGCGTCTGCCGAGACGTTCTGCAAGCGCCTCGGGCAGGCGCGATGAACCGCCAACAAGGTGAAAGCCGGGCGAAGTCGATGACCAGACATTGGCAAAGGAGCGCAGGCCGTGACCGGCTGAAATGCCGGAAGGATCTCCGCCGCATCGCTCGGTGATCGCGCGGATAATCAGGGCAGCCTGCGGATGGAGACAACCGAGCCGCTCTGCAAGCGTTTCCGCACCTGCGAAATCGAGACGCTGCCGCGTCATCTCCGGCCATGGTTCATCGGCCGTCCGCCGCAACATCGCCGCGGCCTTTCCGGAACCGAGACGAAGCCCAAGTCCCGCCTTGATCAGCGAAAGGCGCGCGGCTGGCGCAAGCGGCAGCAGAAAGGGCAGAAGCTCCGCCCTGCCCTTCAATCGGAGACGGCCCTTCAGGGCTATCGCCATCAGTCCCGCATCGATCGGGCGCAAGGATAGGCCGAGCGCGCAGCACAGATCGCCGACGATCGTGCCCGGACCGCCAAACATATGCGCGCCGAAATTCATCACGCCATTGTCGCCGTCGACGGAGCAGATCCGTCCGCCGGGACGGTCGCCCGCCTCCAGCACCAGAATGTCACGGTCACGAAGACGCCATGCGGCGGAGAGGCCGGCAATGCCCCCGCCGACGATGATGACATCGTGTATATGCGCGCCGGGCACGGCCTTGGCTCCTGCAGACCTTGCCATCTCAGCACCCTTGTCGGCAGGGCGCGGGCGCCCGGAAATCACCGCCCGCCGCGTTGTACCCGCTCCAGATCTCGACCATGGTCGACATTTTCAAGAACACCTTCTTCAAGGGCGTCGCAGACCATGGCTACTGGCCATGAGAATCACAACTGACTCGCCATTAAAATATTGAATCTATTCGTTATTTTCGCTTGAAACCGCCCTCTTCCCGTGTTTTCGTCAAGGCACGGAAACACGGCCGAAGTCAGAAATACGGCCCTTCCCGCGCTCCCGGGCGCCCGCATTGCACAGAAAGGCCCGAACCATGCCCAAGGTTCTCACCGCCGCCAAGCTCACCGGCATTCATGCCGCCACCATTTGTCCTCTGACAGAAGATTTTGAGATCGATCCGGACGCGCTGCAGGCCCATATCGCCGAAGTCACGAAGGACCGGCGTATCCGCGGACTGCTGATCAACGGCCATGCGGGCGAGAACGCACAGCTTTCCCGCGAGGCACTGGCGCGCGTTGTCGGCCTGGCGCGTCAGACAGCCCCGGCTACGTGTTTCCTGACCGCCGGCATCTATGCCGAGAGCACCGCCGAAGCGGCCCGCAGGGCGCAAGATGCCGAGGCGGCCGGGGCGGATGCGGTCCTGATCTTTCCACCCAACGGCTGGGCGCTCGGACAGGACCAAGAGACCGTCGTCGCGCATCATGCCGGCATTGCCACCGCCACTGTTCTGCCGCTTGTGCTCTACCAGGCGCCGGTCAGCGCCGGGGCAATGGCCTACCGGCCGGACACGCTTGAAGCGCTCGCGAAACTGCCGTCGGTTGCCGGCGTGAAGGAAGGGAGCTGGGAAGTCGCCACCTATGAGGAAAACTGGAGGCTGCTGCAGAAAATCCGGCCTGGGCTTTCGGTCATGGCCTCCGGCGACGAGCATCTTCTGACCTGCTACATGATCGGCACAACCGGTAGTCAGGTCAGCCTTGCGGCGATCGTGCCGGGGCTTGTCTGTGATCTGTTCGAAGCGGCCTCCGCCGGCGACTGGAGCCGCGCACGAGCGCTTCACGAAAAGCTCTACCCGCTCTCCGTCGCCATCTATCGCAAGCGTACCGGTGTCACGCCGACGGCGCGTCTGAAAGCCTGCCTTCATATTCTTGGCCTTATTCCGTCTGCCCGCGTGATGCCGCCGAACCGGCAGCCGGAGCCTGAGGAAATGCGTTTGCTTGAGGATGTTCTCCGGCCGCTTTTCTGAAGCGGCACGGAAGCCCTTGTTGCGGCGGCCGGTGGCGGCCGCCGCGTTATGTACACTCAGTCCTTGGTGGCCAGACCGAAGAGTTCCTTCTGGCTGTCGGTCTCCAGCATCTCGTTATAGAGCGGGATGACGGCCTCACGGAATGGTGCCGGATCGGGGTAGCTGAGGGTCACACCGTTCTCGACCAGAGCGTCGAGCAGCGGTTTTTCCTGCTCATCGACGTAGCCGCGCTGCCACATGGAGGCTTCCTCGCCGCTTTCCTTCAGCGCCACCTGGATGTCTTCGGGAAGACCGGAGAACATGCCTTCGTTCATGAACACGACGGCCGTCATGTTCAGCCAGCCAAGAATGGCGAAATCGGGGGCGACTTCGTAGAGCTTCTGACCGGTATAGTTCGTGGCGGCGCCTTCCGCGCCGTCGACCACGCCGCTCTGCAGCGCGCCGTAAAGTTCCGAATAGGCAAGCGGCGTCGGATTGGCGCCGAACGAACGGAAGGCATCGACATGGATCGGGTTCTGCATGGTCCGGATCTTCAGGTTCTGAATATCCTCGATGCTTTCGACGGGATCCTTCGTCATCAGGTGACGGATGCCGGAGGAAAAGACGCCGATCAGTTCGAAACCGGCGGTTTCGGCTGACGTCTCCATCGCCGCATAGACCTCTTCGTCCTCAAGCTTCTCGCTCAAGGCGGGGATGCTGGTGAACAGGAAGGGCAGGTCGAAGACGCGGAAATCAGTGATATAGTTCGAGATGGTGGAGTTTGCCGTCATCGCCATGTCGAGCGTGCCGAGCATGGTGCCTTCGACAAGCTGGGCTTCGTCGCCGAGCACGCCGTTGGGGAAAATCTCGATGGTCGCGCGGCCATCGGTCTTCTCTTCCAGAAGCTCGCGCATCAACTGCAGCCCCTTGTCCTGCACCTCATCGGCGGCGTTGGTGTGGGCGACCTTGAAGACATAATCCGCAGCAAACGCGGGTACGGCGGTGGTGCACATGAGTGCGGCAAGGCCAAAGGCCGGTATCAGTTTCATTTCAGTTCCCCTTGTTGTTTTTTGAGGCAGGTTGGAATGATCGGGCCGCCGCGTATCAGCGATAGACCAGATTGGGCAGGAAAAGCGTTACGGCCGGGATGAAGGCCGTCATCAAGAGCACGATGACCATGGGTATGAGCGGCAGCCATACCTTGGAGGCCGCCTGTTCGATCCGCCGGCCGGCGACCATGGAAGCGACATAGAGGCAGATGCCATAGGGTGGCGTGATCAGCCCGATCGAGAGGTTGAGAGCCATCAGGACGCCGAACTGTACCGGATCGATGCCGTAACCGACGGCGATCGGCATCAGAACCGGCAGCAGGATCAGGATTGCCGAGATGCTTTCCATGAACATGCCGACGACAAGCAGCAGCACGTTGACGACAAGCAGGAAGGCGACCGGCGAGGAGGCAACCTCGCGCAGCCAGCCGTCGAGTGCGCGAGTGACGCCGAGCGAGGCGATAATCCAGGAGAAGATGCTGGCCGTTGAAACGATGATCAGCACGGCGGCCGAAAGGCTGACGGTGCGCAGAATCAGCGGACCGAGATCGGTGATCTTCAGCTCGCGGTAGATGAAGCAGGAGATGCCGAGCGTGACGAAGACCGCGATGCAGGCCGCTTCCGTGGCTGTGAACACGCCGCCAACAATGCCGCCGACAATGATGACCGGCACGAACAGTGCAGGCACCGCATCGATGAACACCCGCCATAAGCGCCTCAGCGAGAAGGGCTCGGCATCGCGATAGGCTTCGCCGCCATTCCTGGCATAAAGCCACGCGCCGAAGAGAAGACTGGCGGAAATCAGCAGGCCGGGCCCGATTCCGCCGAGAAACATGGCGCCGATCGACTGGTTCGACGTGATGGCGATCACCACCATGACGATGCTGGGCGGGATGATCGAGGCCATGGAGCCGGAGGCCGCGATGATGGAAACGGCCATATCGACATTGTAGCGGCGCTTCTTCATCTCCGGCACGAGGATGGAGCTGATGGCCGCCGTATCGGCGGAGCCGGAGCCGGAAATCGCGGCAAGACCTGTGCCCGTGGTAATGGCGACCATGAACAGGCTGCCGGTGATCCAGCCGACAAGCGCGGTTGCCAGCTCGACAAAGCGGCGCGCGATGCCGCCCGCTTCCATGATCAACCCAGCCGCGACGAAGAAGGGGATTGCCATCAGCGGAAAGGAATTGACCCCGCCGTAAACGCGCTGGGCGATGATGGTAAGCGGCACATCGGTGAAAGCAACGATCGTTACCAGCGCCGCCACCCCGAGCGCCAGCACGATCGGCATGCCGGAAAAGATGAGGAGGGCAAAACCGCCAAAGGCAAGGCTCATAGCAGTTCTCCGTGTTCGGCTTCGGCAGCGCTCTTCTTGCGGCCCAAAAGGCCGGGCAGAGTGGCGATGGTGAACTCGAGCGCGAAATAGGTCATGCCAACGGGAATGGCGCTGTAAGGAATGACGAGCGGCAGCCTGAGCGCGGCCGATTTCACCATCATGCCGATGGCAACAAGACCGAAACTGCCATTGACGACGACGACCAGGAACCAGAGCCCGAGCAGAAAGGAAATGCCGCCGACGAGCTTCTGTATCCAGACGGGGCATCGCACGATCAGCACGTCAACGCCCACATGCTGATGGTGGCGCATGGCGATGCCGGCGCCGAGCATCACAAGCCAGACCTGTGCGAAGGTTGCCGTCTCTTCCGTCCCGGCAATTGAATAGTTAAAGACATAGCGCCCAAGGATCTGCACCAGAATGGCAAAGGCCATGTAGATGAACAGGCAGGCCGCGACGATATCGACTAGCCGCCTCAGGACTGTGAGTGCGAGGCAGGGCAGATCGCGTAGACGGAAGGTTCCAGCCTGCGCGCCACCGCGCGCAACGGACGTTTCAGTTGCCATAACGTTTCCAGTTTTGCTTCGTCCCGGAAGGAACGGCGTCGTTTTGATGGGAACAGCTTAACGTGGTTTGAAAAGCCCGCCAGAGCACTGTGTATTATATTTAGGCATGCACAAATTATAGGCAGTATTTGCATTGCCTCTTGCTGCGTCGGCGGCGATAAAGACATCATCTCGAAACGGCCCGCGCCGTCTCCTTCCCGCCAACCGCAATTCCGGATCGACCATGCCCCCAATGACCAGAAAATCCCCCGAAGCCGCCGCCATCGGCCTTGCCATCTGTGTCATGGGAACGGTCGAGACCGTGGCGGTCGCCCGGCGGACCGGTTTCGATTTTCTTGTGGTGGACATGGAGCATGGGCGGATCGGGCTAGACCAGATGACGGATATCTGTGTTGCCGGTCTCTTGGCGGGCCTGCCCGTCTATGCGCGTGTGACCGGCCCCGCATCTCCGGATATTGCACGCGTGCTGGACTGCGGCGCGACCGGCGTAATCGTACCGCATGTGGATACGCTTCAGCAGGCAGAGGCCATCGTGGAAAAGACCCGGTTTCTGCCCACGGGAAGCCGCGCCCTACCCGGTCCGCTGGCCATCACCGGTTTCGAGCCGGTTCCGGTCGCAGAACTCGTGGACAAGGCCGAGGCCAGCACACAAGTGATCGCGATGGTCGAAAGCCTGAGCGGACTTGAGGCCGCCGAACAGATCGCGACACTTGACGGTATCGACGGGCTGATGATCGGATCGAACGACCTTGCCGCTGCACTCGGCTGTCCCGGCGATATCGCCAATGATGCGGTGGTCGAGGCCTTCGCCGCGATCGGCCGGGCGGCAAAGCGCAAGGGCAAGACATTCGGCGTCATGGGCCTGCCGCCGGAGCGGGTGCGTGAACAGGCGCTTGATTTCGGCGCCAGGATGATCGTCGCGACGAACGAGATCAACCTCCTGTTTGAGGGCGCGCAACGCACGCTTGGCGATTTCCGGAAGATCACCGAGCGCGGCTGAAGCGACCTAACCCCGGATTTCGGCGATCCGGGTGCCGGTCGTCAGCGTGAAGGTGCGCACGAATTCGCGCGAATGGCGCGAAACCGCATGGCCGCGGGGCAGGATGGCGGTCAGCGGACGCGGAATGCGGGGTTCGAACGGCAGCACGGTCAGGTCCGAATAATGACCCGATGTGGCGGTAACCTCATCGAGCAGCGCCACGCCCCAACCCTCCTGCACGATCCGGGCGGCCGCATTGAGAAACCGTACCTCCACCTTCGGCTCGTAGGGTATCGCTGATTTCCGGAAGGCTTCTTCCAGAAGCATGGCTATCCGTGTGCCCGATAGCGGACAGATCAACCTTTCGCTTGCCAGGTCCTGCGGCGAGACGAAGGGGAGTTTCGAAAGCGGGCTGTCAGCCGAGCAGACGCAGACGGTTCTCAGCTCATCGATCGGCTGCAGGATGAGCGAATGCCGCTCGCCGGGGTCGATCGCAAAGCCGACATCGGCGATCCCCGCCTCGACCGCTTCCAGAACATTATGCAGCGGCTTGGTGTCGAGCACGACAAAGACATCCGGGAAGCGCTCCAGAAATTCACGCATCGCCATGGGCACGAGGGCTTCCGTCACTTCCGATGTCGCCACCACACGAATGCGACCTATATGGCCGGCCTTGATGTCAGCCGCGCTCTGATTGACCGTCTGCTGAAGCTGAAAGATCGGCTCGGCGCGTGCATAGAGCAGCTTCGCCTCCTCTGTCGGCACCAGCCGGTTGCTGAGCCGCTCGAACAGCGTGAATCCGACAACACCTTCCAGATGCCTGATGGCATTGCTGACGGCAGGCTGGGACATGCCCAGAACCTCTGCCGCACCCACGGTGGTGCCTGCGGTCATCACCGCATGGAAAATCTCAAGCTGCCTGAGGTTCAATGTCCGGTCTCTTCATTGCTGGCCGCAGCCATCTTGCCAAGTTTCGGCGATTTGTCGAGGTTGGCGGTATTACCCTACGGCGCGAGGCCCGCGCATTGGGCCGTGTTGCGGATATGGGCCTGCATGGCCGCGCCGGCTGCCTCGCTGTCGCCCGCACGCAGGGCGGCGACGATGGTCCGGTGCTCGCCGACGGAGGCCTTCATCCGTTCCGGATCCGTGCGCGGGATCGGCTGGCGCTGGGTTTCCGTCAGCTTGTCACGCACGGCTTCGTAGAGGTCGCGCAGCATGACGTTGGAACAGGCCGAGACGATGATCCCGTGGAACTCCAGATCGGCCTCGACATTGGCGATCAGGTCGTGGCGCGCCCAACTCTCCTCCATCGCTGCCGTTGCCTGTTCCATCAGGTCGAACTGGTAGTGGGTGAGCCTTCCCGCCGAAAGCCTCGCGATTTCGCCTTCCAGCATCACCCGGGTCTGGAACACGTCGAACACGGAATAGCTGTCGGCATAACGCCAATTGCCGGTTTCGCGCGCCTGCGGGCTACCGCCTTTTGTCACGAAAGTGCCGCGCCCCGGTTCCGTCTTGACCAGCCCCAGCGTCTCGAGCGTCAGCAGCGCTTCCCTGAGCGACGGGCGGCTAATGCCGAATTTCAGCGAGAGTTCGCGCTGGGACGGGATCTTCTCGCCGTCCTTCAGTTCTCCCGACTGGATCATGGTCTGTAACTGGCGCGCGACCGATTGCGGCAGAAGTGTCTTGTTGAGCATGCGGTCCCCGCCTCCCCGTTTGATCCGGTCAGTCTATTTTTTTGGGCCCCGTCTTGCAAAGCGGAAAAAGCCGTGCATGATTGGCCTAACTGGTCAGACCGGTTTAACCAGTTAGGCCAATCTAGGCGAAGACCAAACCAAAGCACAAGGGGAACCACAATGAAACGCACACTGAAAATCACGCTTCTTTCCGCCGTCGCCGCGCTGGCCGCCGCCGGCGCAAACGCCGCCGACTGGACCGTCGGCGCCAATATTGGCAATGTCCCGTGGGAATTCGAGGATGCCAGCGGCAAGGCCGTCGGCTTCGAGGTCGACCTCGTCGAAGAGATCGCGGAGCGCATGGGCAAGACCGTCGAGTTCGTCAACACGCCGTTCAACGGCCTGTTCCCTGCCGTGCAGTCGGGCCGCATCGACATGGCCGTCTCCTCGATCACGATTACCGAAAAGCGCCTCGAATCGGTCTCTTTCGCCCAGCCCTATTACGACAGCGACCAGTCGCTCTCGACCAGCGCCTCTTCCGGCGTGTCCGGCCTCGCCGACATGGACGGCAAGGTCGTCGGCGTCGACACCGGCTCGACCGGCGACATGTGGGCCGAAGCCCACAAGGACGAGTACGGCTTTTCCGACATCCGCCGCTATGAAGGCCTGGCGCCGGCCATGCTCGATATGACGGCAGGCCGTATCGACGGCTATATCTCCGACATTCCCGCCGTGCTCTACTACGTCAAGGACAAGCCGGAGCTGAAGGTGGTTGAACGCATCCCCACCGGCGAAAAATACTCGATCATGTTCGCCAAGGATGCGCCGCTCGCCGAAGAGGTCAACGGCGTGATCACGGCGCTGAAGGAAGACGGCACGCTGGCCGCAATCTACGAGACCTGGTTCGGCGCAGCACCCGAGGCCGGCACCTCCACGGTTGAGGTCCTCGGCATGCCGATGGCGAAGTAAGCGCCTTTTATCCGCATTCGGGCCGGCCATCGCCACAGGTGGCTCTGGCCGGCCCAACCCGGAGCCTTCTTCCGCCTATGGATCTGATCAATACATTCCTGAATGTCGACGTCTTCGTCGACAGTCTGCCGCAATTGATGCGCGGACTGCTGGTGACACTCGAGATCGGCATCGTCAGCATTCTCGTCGGCCTTGCCGGCGGGCTTCTGCTCGCGGTCACCCGGCTTTACGCCCCGAAATTCATTGCCATTCTCATCCGCTTCTATATCGACATCTTCCGGTCAATCCCGCTGCTGGTGCTGCTGATCGTCGTCTATTACGCCCTGCCCTTCGTCGGCATCCGGCTTTCGGCTTTCCTCTCCGCCGTCACCGCCCTGTCGCTGGTGTCTGCCGCCTATACCGCCGAAATCTTCCGCGCCGGCATCGAGGCCATTCCGCGCGGCCAGTTCGAGGCATCCGCCGCATTGGGGATTTCCGAACGTCACACCATGGTCGATGTCGTGCTGCCGCAGGCGATCCGCATCGTCATTCCGCCGCTCACCAATAATTGCATCAATGTGCTGAAGGATACGGCCCTTGCCTCGGTCGTCGCCATGCCGGATCTTCTCAAACAGGCGACCCAGGCGCAGGCGCTTGCCGCCAACCCGACGCCGTTGATCGGCGCGGCTCTGATCTACATCATTCTTCTCTGGCCGATGGTCGCCATCGTCACACGGCTTGAGCAGCATTTCAGCAAGGGGAGGCGCTGATGGCCGAGAAAGCGCGCACGCAGATTTCCATCCGCAACCTGAAGAAGGCCTATGGCGACTTCACCGTTCTGCATGGCATCGATCTCGACATTGCCGAGGGCGAGGTCGTCTGCGTCGTCGGCCCTTCGGGCTCCGGCAAATCGACGCTGATCCGCTGCATCAACCGGCTCGAGGGCTTTTCGGAGGAAAGCAGCATCGAGATCGACGGCCTCCCCGTCAAACGCGGGCCGGAACTGGCGCAGGTGCGCGCCGAAGTCGGCATGGTGTTCCAGAATTTCAACCTGTTCCCGCATATGAGCGTGGTGCGCAATGTCATGCTGGCACCGATGCGGGTGCGCGGCACTTCGGCGGAGAAAGCGCGCAGCCATGCGCTTGCGCTGCTGAAGCGCGTCGGAATCAGCGAACAGGCGGAGAAATACCCCGCCCAGCTTTCCGGCGGCCAGCAGCAGCGCGTGGCCATCGCCCGGGCGCTTGCGATGGAACCGCGCGTGATGCTGTTTGACGAACCGACTTCCGCGCTCGACCCTGAAATGGTCGGCGAGGTTCTCGATGTCATGCGCGATCTTGCCGGCACCGGCGTCACCATGATCATCGTCACCCACGAAATGGGCTTTGCCCGCCAGGTCGCCGATCGGGTGATCTTCATGGATGGCGGACGCGTCGTCGAGGCGGGCACGCCGGCCGCAATCTTCGACAGTCCGCAGGAGGCGCGCACCCGCGATTTTCTCCGCGCCGTGCTCAATCACTAGATAACAACAAGAGGTAAACCCCGTGTCCGGATCATCTTCTCTCGACCTTGATTTCGTCCGCAGTCAGTTTCCGGGCCTGAAACAGGACTGGGCCTTTTTCGACAATGCCGGTGGCTCGCAGATCCTGAGAGGCGCGGTCGAGCGCATCAACACCTTCCTCTATGAGAAGAACGTACAGATCGGCGGTTCCTATGACGTTTCGCAGAAGGCCGCAGCCGCCCTCTATGAGGCGCGTACCGCCGCCATGCATCTGGTCAACGCCGACCGTCCCGAAGAGATTGTCTTCGGCCCGTCATCGACCGTTCTGCTGCAGAACCTGGCGCGCGCCATGCAGAGCCAGTTCGCGCCGGGCGACGAGATCATCGTCACCATTGCCGATCATGAATCCAATATCGGCCCGTGGGAACGCCTTCAGGCGCAGGGAGTCGTCATAAAATTCTGGCCACTCGACAAGACGACCATGACGCTGAAACTGGATGACCTCGCGCCGCTGATGAGCGAGCGGACAAAGCTCGTCTGTTTCACCCATGTCTCCAATATTCTGGGGTCGGTGAACGACGTCCGCGCAATCGCCGATTTCGTGCATGAACGCGGCGCGCTCATCTGTGTGGACGCGGTAGCCTATGCGCCCCATCGCGCCGTCGATGTGCAGGCCTTCGACGCCGATTTTTACGTCTTCAGCCTCTACAAAGTGTTCGGCCCGCATTACGCGCTGATGTACGGCAAATACGCGCTTCTTGCCGAACTCGATACGCTCTACCACTATTTCTACGGCAAGGACAAAATCCCCGGCAAGCTCGAACCCGGCAACCCGAACTACGAGCTGGCCTACGCCACTTGCGGCATTGTCGACTATCTCTGCGAACTCGGCGAACAGGCCGGCGAGACCGGAACGGCGCGCGCGAAGGTCGAAGCGGGCTACAGGGCGATCACCGCCCAGGAAATAGCGCTTTCCGAGCGGCTCCTGTCCTATCTCAGGGCCCGCAATGACTGTGAGGTCATCGGCGATCCCTCCGGCCTCAATCCGAACCGGGTGCCAACGATCGCCTTCCGCCTGGATAACCGCGATTCCACCGATGTCTGCAGCGCCATCGATGAACACCGCATCGCCATCCGCCACGGCGATTTTCACTCCCGGCGCCTGGCCGAATATCTCGGCCAGACTGAAGAGGGCGGCATGCTGCGCGTCTCGATGGTGCATTACAACACGCTCGAAGAAGTCGACCGGTTGACGGCGGCGCTCGACGCGCTTTGAGAACCAGGACGCGAAACGAGAACGGCCCCGCGCTACCACGCGGGGCCGCGGCTGCCTGATTGGAGCGTCATGCCTCAGCGCATGGCTTCAGCCACGCGCAGCGTGTCGGTGAACTGCTCGAAGCGGCGGATCTTGCCATCCTCGACATCCCAGACATGAACGACGCGGGCGGTAAAGTGCTTGCCCGTCTCGCGATGCGTGCCGCTGTAGACACCGATGCCGACGACGCTGTCGCCCGCATCGAGCAGCCGCTCCAGCTTGAGGTTATAGCCGTCGAAGGCCTTGCCGAGAGCCATGAACACGTTTTCCACCACCTCGTCGGGCCCCACATAGGTGCCGCGGCAGGGAAAACCGTCCATCTCCGTCCAGCGGCAGTCCGCCGCGACATCGGCCATCATGGCCTTGATGTCGCCCCGGTCGCTCGCCTCGTAATGGGCCTTGACGATTTGATAGGCTGTGGGCATGCGCCTCTCCTCAGATGGGTTCCTGGCCCGGCTCGTAGAATGTGACAGAGGCCTTGCGGATGAAGGCGCCGGCGGGGTTGTTCTCGATCCGGCCGTCGCCGGTGATGCCGAGAAACTTGCCGGTCGAGCGGCGGTCCTCGAAATTGTAGAAGAAGGTGGAGGCCACCGGGATCTTGAACTCGCGGAAGGTGAAGATGTAGAGGTCCTTGTCGAACTTCCAGGTGGTGGCGAGATCGACATCGCCGTGGCCGCGCTGCACGCCGACAAGGCACTGCCAGGCATAGCGCTTCGACGACAGATAAGTGTGTTCGTAGGTGTGGTTCGGGCTATAGGTGAAATGCGCGCGAAGGCCGATCAGGTCACGGGTCTCCTCCGGCGTGAAGCCGGTCGCCTCCATGCCGTCCACCGTGCCGGCGCGGAAGATTTGCGCTACCTGCGGCTCGGCGCCCGCCTCCTCCTTTTCCCGCACATGGGCATAGATCGACAGCGTACGGCCGGTCTTGACGTTGAGGATGATCGTTTCGGCATCCTTGGCCCGGCTTTCGAAGTCGATATCGATGAAATAGGTGTCAGGCGCGACCTCGATCATCTCGGCGCGATCCTCGCCCGAGCCGTCATTGTCGGCCCATTTCGCCTTGCCGTCAGCAAAGACGAGCGAGAGCTTGCGGCCGTCATCAAAGCTGAGCTTGAAGCTCTTGCCCGAAAGCGCATTGGTTTCCGGCAGGCGGTTGGTGCCGATGCCGTAGGCGAACTGGTCGTAGGTCTTCCATTCGTCGGGTTTGTTGGCTGTCATGGGTTCTCCTCCTCTTGTGTTCATGATGCGAATGTGAGCGTCGGCAGGTCGACCGTGCCGGTGCCGCCGTCGACCGTCAGGATCGCGCCGCTGATCATCGATGCTTCGTCCGAGGCCAGGAAGCAGACGGCGTTTGACACGTCCTCTGCGCTTGCCGGGCGCTTGAGCGGCACGTCCTTTGTCACCAGCGCATAGGCCTCCTCGACGCTGGAAAGCCCCTTCATCTCCATCAGCGCCTTCATCTGCTCGTCCGCCATCGCCGTCGTCACCCAGCCGGGGCAGACGGTGTTGACGCGCACGCCGTAGCGGCCGTGGTCGCGGGCAAGCGATTTGGCAAGGCCGATGCAGGCATGTTTTGTGGTGACGTAACCGGCCGCGTCCGGGCCGGCGAAAAGCCCCGCGATCGAGGCGAGGACGACAATGTTGCCCTTGCGCTCGATCAGTTGCGGCAGCGTCTCGCGGGCGCTGACGAAGGCGGTGTTAAGGTTGAGACGGATCGACGTCTCCCAGGTCTCGTCGCTCATCGAGACCGTCGGGCCGACGCCGTGTCCGCCGGCATTGGCGATCAGGATGTCGATCCCGCCGAAGCGTTCGCCGATCGCCGCCACCGTCTCCTTCATGCTTTCGCCATCGGCGGCATCGGCGGCGAAAGTTTCCGCGCCAATCTTCTCGGCAACGGCCTGCAGCGGCTCCTTCCGCCGCCCGACCAGCGCGACATTGCCGCCTTCGGAGCGGATCCGCGCGGCGACCGCAGCGCCGATACCCGTTCCGCCGCCGGTGATCAGCGCCGTTTTTCCTTCAAAACGCATATTCTTGTCCTCCCTCTTTCCTGAGCGCGCACGAGGCCATCTGACCGACGCCTTGCGCATCGGTCAGTCATGCCTCTTCCACTCTCGCTTTCAGTTCTCAGCCCGGAATGAAGACCGACTGGACGGTCGTCATTTCCTTCAGGCCTTCCATGCCGAACTCGACGCCGACGCCCGACTGCTTGACGCCGCCGAAGGGGGCATTCGGCTGGATCGCGCCGTGATTGTTGATCCACACCGATCCGCATTCCATGCGCGCGGCAATGGCCTTTGCCTTCTCGATATCCGATGACCAGACCGATCCGCCGAGACCACTCTCGCTGTCATTGGCCTTGGCGATCGCCTCTTCCACATCGGAATAGCGGATGATCGGCAGGGCCGGACCGAACTGTTCCTTGTCGACAAGGTCCGTGCCGTGATCGATATCGGCGACCAGCGTGACCGGATAGAAGAAGCCGGGACCATTGGTCGGCGTACCGCCCGTCAGAACCCGCGCGCCCTTGGCCACCGCATCGCGCACATAGGAGGAGACGATGTCGAACTGCATGCGGTTCTGCAGCGGGCCGAGCATGCTGTCGTCAGCCATGCCGTCGCCGGTCTTGATGTTTGCCGCATAGGAAACGAGCGCGTCGCAGACCCCGTCATAGAGGCTGTCATGCACGTAAAGGCGCTTCAGCGCGGCGCAGGTCTGGCCGTTATTGATGAAGGCGCCCCAGAACAGGCCCTCGGCGATCGCCTTGGGATCGGCATCCGGCAGCACGATGCCGGCGTCGTTGCCGCCCAGCTCGAGCGTCAGCCGCTTTACCGTCGCCGATGCGCTTTCCATGACCTTGCGGCCCGTCGGCGTCGAGCCGGTGAACACCACCTTGCCGACATCGGGGTGAGAGGTCAGGAATGAGCCGAGCTCGTTCTCGCCGGTGATGATATTGACGACGCCCGCCGGCACCACCTCGTTGATGATCTCGACCAGACGGATCGTCGACAGCGGCGTGTTCGGCGACGGCTTGATGACGACCGTATTGCCGGCGCGGATCGCCGGCATGATGTGCCAGCAGGCGATCATCACCGGCCAGTTCCACGGCGTGATCGAGGCGACGACGCCGATCGGCTTGCGGTGGAGCTCCACCCGGCCTTCCGGCGTATCCTGAATGACTTCGACCGGCAGGTCGAGCGAGGCGGTGTAGCGCGTCCAGGCGACAGCGCCGCCGATCTCGAACCGCGAACCGATGCCGCCGAGCGGCTTGCCCTGCTCCTGCGTCAGCAGCGTGGCGAGTTCCTCGGCGTTTTCCTCGATCTTCGCGGCAATGGCGGAGACGGCTTCGGCGCGCTCGGCCGAGGATTTCGCCGCCCAGCCCGGAAAGGCATACTTTGCCGAGGCGATCGCCTTTTCCGCGTCGTCAGCCGTTGCCACCGGCATCTTGCCCACGACCTCGCCGGTCGAGGGGTTCAGCACATCCGCATAGCGACTGGTTTCAGCGGGCGTGCCTGCGATAAGAAGCCTGAAATGCTTCATCCTGTTTCCTCCCAAACATGATTTGAGAGGACTATAGGAAGCGTCAAAAGACCTGTCTTGGGGCATGACGCAGCGCAATTGGACAAAAACGCGGGCCTCGGCAGCCGCCGGCATTCTCACCCGTCAGCCGTGACCGTTCCGCCGCGCGGCAAGTTGGCGCTGACGCCATGCGGCCGGTGCCTCGCCCGCCATCCGACGGAAAAAACGGGAAAAATAGGCCGGATCGTCAAAGCCGATCTCGCGGGCGATATCCTCCACCGGCCGGATGGTAAACAGCAGAAGCCGCTTCGCCTCGGTCAGGCGCCGTTCGAGGACCAGCGTCTTCACCGACTTGCCGAAGCTCTCGTGCGCCGCCTTGTCGAGGAGATGCCGCGTCGTCGCCAGCGCCGCCACATAGCGGTCGACCGGGCGGTTCTCGCGAAAATGCGCCTCGATTTCGCGCCGCAGCGCCAGTCCGAGTGCCGCCGCGGGAGAACTCCGTGCCGGAAGGGCGCGCTCAAGCCTGCGCACATGGGCGAGAATCGCATGCGCCAGCCCGGTCATCACCGAAATGCTCTCCCGGTCACCGACCCGGTATTCCTCCAGAATGAGCCGGCTGAGCGATGCCAGGTGGGAGAAGGCCAGTTGCCCGGCATCGCCCGCGACGAAGACGGCCCGCTCCGGCGTCACAGCAAAGGCGTCATGGGCGGAGCGCAACCCGCCATCGGCGATTGAAAGCACGATCGCGTCGGCGTCCGCGCCGACGGAAAAGCCGTGGACGACGCCGCTCGGCATGAAGCCGACGGCCGGCGCGGAAAAGTCGACGACTGTCTCCTCATAGCGGTAGGTTCCCCCGCCTTTGTACCAGAAAATCACCTGCGCCATGTGCTGATGCCGGTGCGGCGCGACATTGCCGAAATGCAGGCTCCGGCGCTCCATCACCGTTTCCACATGCATGAAATCGACGTCGATCGAGCGGCTCGGCTCGCCATAGACGAAGAAATCGGGAATGGTCTCGGCTTTGGTCATCGCCGGAAAAAGTACCAGAGATTTGCTCTGTTTGTCCATGGGCAGACTGCCCGCCCAGACTTAACATTTGTCATTATCTGATTGGGAGGACAATATGCGAGCTGAAGATTATCGCGCCGACAAGAAGCGCCCCTTTACCGGTGCGGAATACATAGAGAGCCTGAAGGACGGCCGGGAGGTCTATATCAACGGCGAGCGCATCACCGACGTCACCGAGCATCCGTCGATGCGCAACTCAGTGCGCTCGCTGGCAAGGCTCTACGATGCACTACATGACGAAAAGTCCAAGGAACGCCTGACATCGCCGACCGACACCGGCTCCGGCGGCTATACCCACAAATTCTTCCGCGTTGCCCGTTCCGCCGATGATCTGGTTGCCCAGCAGGGCGCTATCGCCGACTGGGCGCGCATGTCCTATGGCTGGATGGGCCGGACCGCCGACTACAAGGCGGCACTGATGAACACGCTCGGCGCGAACGCGGACTGGTATGGCGAATTCGCCGACAATGCCCGCTCCTGGCACAAGCGCGCTCAAGAATCCGTTCTGTTCATGAACCACGCCATCGTCAATCCGCCGATCGACCGCCACAAGCCCGCCGATGCGGTGAAGGACGTCTATGTCCACATCACCAAGGAAACCGATGCCGGCATCTATGTCTCCGGCGCGAAGGTAGTGGCGACCTCCTCGGCGCTGACGCACTACAATTTCCTGGCGCAGAGTTCGGCGACGGTGACAGAGGATCCCTCGCTCTCGGTGATGTTCATCCTGCCGATGAACGCGCCGGGCGTGAAGATGTTCTGCCGCGTCTCCTACGAGGAAGCGGCCAACACGGTCGGCCAGCCCTTCGATTATCCGCTCTCCTCGCGCTTTGACGAGAACGACGCGATCCTGGTGCTCGACAATGTGTTCGTGCCCTGGGAAGACGTTCTGGTGCTGCGCGATGCAAGGAAGATCCTCTCCTTCCATCCGGCCTCGGGCTTCATGCACGGCTATTGTTTCCAGGGCTGCACACGGCTTGCCGTCAAGCTCGATTTCCTCGCCGGGTTGCTTGCCAAGGCGCTGCGCTGCACCGGCGGCGATGCCTTCCGCGGCAACCAGGCGATGCTCGGCGAGGTAATCGCCATCCGCCACCAGTTCTGGGCCTTTTCCAATGCCATGGCGCGCAATCCGATCGAATGGGCCGATGGCGCGGTGCTGCCGAACCTCGAGGCAGCGCTGTGCTACCGCACCTTCATGTCTGAGGCCTATCCGAAGGTCATCGATCTCATCCGCCGCACGGTCGCCTCGGGTCTCATCTACCTGCCATCCTCGGCCAAGGATTTCGCCAATCCGGAGATAGACCGCTACCTCTCCCAATATGTGCGCGGCTCCAACGATATCGGCCACAAGGAACGCATCAAGATCATGAAGCTTCTGTGGGATGCGACCGGCTCGGAATTCGGCGGACGCCACGCGCTTTACGAGCTGAACTATGCCGGCGCGCCGGAGGAGGTGCGGCTCCAGGTCCTGAAGGGCGCCCAGCGCGGCGGTATTCTGGAAGAGATGGAAGCCCTCGTCGATACCTGCATGTCCGATTATGACGAGAACGGCTGGACCGGCGATACCTGGCTTCAGCCGCTGGGCAGCAAACCGGGCTTCAATCAGGCCGCTGAATAAGGGGCGGTCATGGAAAAGCTTGAGACGCGGGAGGTTTCCCGCACCGAGTTCCGCAACGCCATGGCGCGCGTCTGCGCACCGGTCAATGTCATCACCACGAAAGGACCCGCCGGACGCGGCGGGTTCACGGCCACCGCCATGTGCTCTGTCACCGACGAGCCGCCGACGCTTCTGGTCTGCATGAATGCGGGCTCGTCCCAGGCCCAGATGTTCGTCGAGAACCGGCGCTTCTGCGTCAATGTCCTGACCGGCGAGCACCGCGATCTGGCGGGACTTTTCGCCGGCAAGGAAAAGGACATGGAGGCCCGCTACGCCGCCGCGCGCTGGACGGACCTCAAGTCCGGCAACCAGGCGCTCGCCGACGCGATCGTCTCCTTCGATTGCAATCTCATCGATGTCCACCGCGTCGGCACGCACAACATCCTGATCGGCGCCGTCAGCGAAATCCGCACCCGCGCCGACGGGCACGCGCTTCTATACTTCGACCGCAACTTCGTGCATGTGCCGACGGCCACGGGGAGTTTCGGAGGGTAGGTCTATCGCCGACGGTCTGTCACGCGGATATGAAGACCTGACGGAGATGCGGACACCATCGCTGGTCCGTCTCCACAGGCAGCGACCGACCGACTGTCCTTCGGCAATCTCGGATAGCCTCGAAGGAGCGCAGCGAAATATTGGTCAAGCATGAACGGAACTCCAGTAGCAAAAGTGCCCGGAGTAAGAACTCCCGTTTTGATTGCGTTTTATACCAGGAAGCGGCGCTGTGACGGCTTCATGTAGGCCTTCAGCCAGCGGAGTAGTGCATGTTTCATCAGCCATCTGTCAGCGCTCGTGCTCATGCGGGCTGATATTCAGAAAAGCCAGCCAGCGCTTCCCAACAGCCGTACATGTTGCCAACAAATCACACTTATAACGAGATTCGAATTATTTTTACCATGTGAGATTGAGATACAAAAATGATTAATATCTCCTTGCATCGCTTCAGATCGCGACCAAGGAGAACCCGATGCAGTTTGGAAACATGCTTTTAGTCATCGATAAATTCCCGCTGGGAAGAAGGCTCTGGAGTACAACGGCGTCCAACCTGGCACTCGCAGTTGTGGCCACAACCACCATGGGCGGTGAGGCGCTTGCCGAGGGGGAATGTGGAACGCCGCAAAACAACGTGATCAACTGCGACAATCTCAACTATCCAACCGGGATCACATACCCATCGGCCAATGGACTGACGCTAAAAATCCAAAACCCATATACGCAGGTGCAAGGCAATATCGTCGTGCACGCTGCCCCCAACTCCACGCAACCGATTTCAGTTGAAGCCAGCACTTTCCATAGCATCAGCGGATATGTGGAGTTGATGTCCGACACCGCAGCGTTGACGGCGGCGATTGGGAAGGGGACGGCATCGAGCGTCACCACCGAAACCAACACAAGCGGCAATTCCTCGGTTATCCTTTCGGGCGCGAAATTGGACGTCAACAGTCTGCCCGGCTACAATGCAGTGTTCAGTCGAACGGGGCACACAGGAGACGCCTCCGTCACGATCCAGAACGCCGCTGACGGAACACAAACGACTATTTCAGGGGAATATTCTTTCGCGCCGGGTGAACTCTATCTCGTCGAGGCTCTTGCGGTCGATCGAGGCGATGTGTCCGTAACAATGAACGGCGGGTCAATCTCATCAAATACGATGTCGGGCATATTCGCCCACAATTTTGACCAGGGCACAGGAAATGATGCCATCCAAGTTCTGATGACCGGAGGAACGATCGAAACACCGTTTTTTTCACTGAGTGCAGATAACTTCGACCACAATGGACGGTCGAAAGTGACGATTAATGAGACAACTGCGCCAGTCTCAATCGTCGGAAACGTCTCTGCGGATGGCGGTTACGTTGACTTCACCATGGATGGTGGCAGCGTAACAGGCGGAACCATCGAGCAGGACGCGATCTATCTCTCACCCGACACAGGCTTGAAGGCCGACTTCAATGGCGGCGTCGTGAGTGCCACGCTCGAAGGTTCCAGGGCTATCTTTGCGGAAACTCGTTCCCAGGACCAGACATTAACGTTGGCGGGAACGAGTGTTCAGGCAATCGCCCTAAATTCGGTGGGACTGTACGTCGAAGGCTATCCCACCATCAACGGAAAACCCGCCGCGATGACCGTTCATATGTCATCTGGAAACTTGGCGGCCTCGGGAGCTTCTTCCAAGGCTATCCAGACCTATTCCAGACAGGGACCGACGCAGCTCAATCTCAACATGTCCGGCGGAACAATCGCCGCGACCGGACAGGACTCGGTAGGCCTGTTGCTTCATGCCTATGCCAGTTCCAGCGCCGTTTTCTATCTCTCAAACGGGGCCATGACAGCAACGGGTGCCAGCCTGTTCGAGATCGAGAACGGTGTATCGGACAATGATTTCGCCACAACCATTGCGGCTGCCTCCACCATGACGATGGATGCCGACGGTGCTTCATATCTGATCAACAACCGGAACGACAGCGCTAAGGCGAGCATGCAGGTCTCAACCTCCGGCAAGATCAAGGGTCACGCCATGCTCGGCGGCGGCGGCTCAACATTTACGCTCTCCGGCGGCAGTTTCGTCGGAAATATCTATGGCGACTATGACCAGTTGAACGGCCAATCCTCGGACACAAAGAACCAGGGCGTTGACAATTTCGTCTGGACTGCCGGCATTCTCACCGGCGACGTCTATACTCAGGGCGGAAACGACACCGCAACGCTCGTCAACCTCACCTCTTACAATCTTGGCGAGCAGAAGATCACCATAGACGGCGGCGACGGAACCGATACGTTGAAACTCGAAGCCGGGTCGCTAACGCTTTCCAACAGAACCCTTTCGGGCGGCGGCAAGGTGATCGATCTGGTCAACTGGGAACTGATCACGATGAAGACGGGAAGCTCCGCTTCTCTCGTCGGAGACAGCCTTACCCTTAACGCCTATGATCGCAGCGAACACATCGCAGGACTTTCAAACGCTCACGGCGACCTAACGCTTTCCGAGGGCAGCCTGCTATTCGTCGCACCGGCTAACGGCAATGCTTTCTCACTTTCGGCGAACGTTGTCCTTGCCGACGCATCGAGTAGTATAGTGCTTGCACCAGGAACCGAGACCCGTATTTACGGCCATGTCGTCAACAGCGGTCTCATTGACATGCGCGACGGGCTGGCCACAAGCACGTTGATTATAGGAGATGGTACCGGGCTCGCCTATTCCGGTGATAGCGGACGCATTGCGATTGACGTCGATTTCGCAGAACGAAAGGCCGACCGCATCATTCTCCATGGACAGGCAGAAGGTACTACGACCCTTTCGATCGCCACCGTCGGCGAAAAGGCCGTCGGAGGAGATATCGTTCTGGCACAGACCGCCGCGACGGAGGCCGTCACCTTCGCGCTTGAAGGAGGAGAGCTGAAGGTTTCCGGCCTCCATGCCTATGGGCTCGCAAGCACAACGGGAAACGGAATAACGACGATCCGCCTCGCCGATCGCGGATATCAGCCCTATGTGCCGCTCTACGAGGCCTATCCTTCCGTGCTGCTTGAGATGAGCCGGCCTTCCTCGCTCGACCGGCGCGCCGGCGCACGCTATGACGGCGGAGAGGCGCTGACGGCGGGGCCGGCGCCGGCCGCCCTTTGGGGCCGTACGGCCGGCGATTTCAGCCATATCGACCCGGAAAGCGCCACCACCGGCTATGATTACGACCTCTCCGCCGTCCAGTTCGAGGCCGGCCTCGACGGTCTCCTGCTCGACAGCGCCGAGGGTGCGCTCGTCGGCGGGCTCACCGGGCACTACCGCGATGGCGAGGCGAAGATCGCCTCACCCTATGGCGCAAGCAAGATCCATCCCGATGGCTGGGGCCTCGGCGCGACGCTGACATGGTTCGGCGAGAACGGCTTTTATGCCGACGGCCAGGCGCTTGCCACCTGGTATACGAGCGAATTGAAGGCGGAAGACCTGCCGCTTGCCCCCGAGGACAGCGATGCCTTCGCCTATGCCTTTTCCGCCGAGATCGGCCAGGCCTTCGCGCTCTCCGACGGGCTATCGCTGACGCCGCAGGCCCAGCTTGCCTTCACCTCGGTCCACATTGACGGCTTTACCGGCGCCTATTCCGATAAGGTCGATTTCGATGACGGGCAGTCCCTGTTTGCCCGGCTGGGCGCGAAGCTGGAAAAGACCGCCGCCTGGCAGGATGCGGCCGGGCTTTCCCGCAAGGCGCGGCTTTATGGCGCGGCCAATATCGGCCATGAATTTCTCGGCAAGACCACGGCGACCGTCTCCGACATCTATGCCTTCTCCTCCGAACCGGACGACTGGGCGGGCGAGATCGCCATTGGCGGTGCGATCGACTGGCAGGCCGGCAAGCTGCAATACGCCGCCTTCGCCGAGATCACCGCCACAACCGGCTTTTCCACCGGCTCCTACGGTTATGGCGGCAATCTCGGCCTCAAGGTGAAATTCTGAGGCCGAAGCTGGAGGCAGACTGAATTCGGGCCCGATGGTTTGCCGGTTGGCTGCAACATCGGGCCTGATGCCGCCATTGCTTCTCCGACCGACACAGCAAACGCCGCAGATCTGCGGCAGACTTCCGAAATAAGTCTGCGTCTCTTGATTTATCGCAAGTTCGACAAGCTCCTTCTCCTATATAGTGCACATGTTAACTATTTTCGGAGGAGACAATGGGTAAACTCGTACTGGCTGCCAAGACGACGCATGTACCGACCATGGTGATGTCGGAGCTGGATGGACCGCTGAAAGGCAAGCGGCAGGCCGCGATCGACGGTCACCGCGAGATCGGCCGCCGCGCCCGCGCGGCCGGCGCCGACACCTTCGTGGTGCTCGACACGCATTGGCTGGTCAACGCCGCCTATCACATCAATGCCAATCACCGCTTCGAGGGCATGTTCACCAGCCATGAATTTCCGCAGTTCATCAAGGACCTGCCCTATGCCTATGAGGGCAACGCGGCCCTTGGCGACCTGATTGCCGAAACCGCGCGCGAAGACGGCGTCTACACGCTCTCCCACCAGGTGGATTCGCTCGATCTGGAATATGGCACGCTGGTGCCGATGCGCTACATGAACGGCGATGCTGCGTTGAAGGTCGTCTCGGTCGCGGCCATGTGCACGGTTCACAGCCTTGAAAGTTCGCGCAAGCTCGGCGAGGCGATCCCCAAGGCGATCGAGGCCTCCGACAGCAATGTGGCGCTGATCGCCTCGGGTTCGCTCTCGCACAAGATCTGGCCGAACGACATCTATGCGGAGAACAACGGCACCTTCACCATCTCATCGGAGTTCAACCGCCAGGTCGATCTCCACGTGCTCGACCTGTGGCAGAAGGGCGATATCGAAACCTTCCTGAAGATGCTGCCGGATTATGCTGAATATTGCGATGGCGAAGGCGACATGCACGACACCGTCATGCTGTTCGGCGCGCTCGGCTGGGACAAGTACAAGGGCCGCGGCGAAGTGGTAACAGAGTATTTCCCCTCCTCCGGTACCGGGCAGACCAATGTGGTGTTCGAACTGTAGCATCGTTTCGTGAGGCAGGCGCGTCATCCGCCTGCCTCATGGCGCTGAAATGAAGGGAGACAGACGCGCCTCAGAACTGCTGGCGCAGCGCCTTCAGCCCGTTCATGAACACGCCGACATCCGTTCCGACGGCGAGGAATTCGACGCCCATCTTCTGGTATTTCTTCGTGAGTTCGGCGTCGCCGATGAGAATGCCGGCGGCCTTGTCCGATGCCTTGATGCGTTCCAGCGCGTCCAAGACCGTCTCCTGCACTTCCGGCGCGCCGACCTTGCCGGGAAAGCCCATGTCGGCGGCCAGATCGGAGGGACCGACGAACACGCCGTCGACGCCTTCGGTGGCGAGGATATCGTCAAGGGCTGCAATGCCGGCACGGCTTTCGACCTGCAGCAGAACGCAGATTTCGTCGCTCGCCGTGGCCAGATAATCGGAAACGGTGTTGTAGAGCGAGGCGCGGGCGAGCGCCGCGCCGATGCCGCGCACGCCTTCGGGCGGATAGCGGACGGAGCGCACCACTTCCTTGGCCTGGACGCCGCTCTCGATCATCGGCACCAGGAAATTGCGCACGCCGATATCCAGATACTGCTTCATGAGCGCCCGGTCATCGGACGGCGGACGCACCACGACGGGGGGATCAAAGGCGGCAAGGGCGCGCAACTGATCAAGGATCGAGCGAAGGTCGTTCGGACCGTGCTCGCCGTCGACCAGCAGCCAGTCGAAACCGGCCTGGGCGCAAAGCTCCGCCGTCGTCGCCTCGCCAAGACCAAGCCACAGCCCGATCTTCTGTTCACCGCGTTTCAGCGCGGCCTTGAATTCGTTTTTCTCTACAGGCATCTGTGCCTCTCCTATTCGAACCGGCAACCGACCCTGCCGAAATCCCCGAAATCGGCCTCGATCACGGAACCGCCCGGACATTCGACGGGGCGGATGAAGGAGCCCGACAGAATCACCTGCCCCGCCTCGATCCGCTGGCCGTATTGAGCCATACGACGGGCCAGCCAGACAATCCCCTCGACCGGATCATTCAGCACGCCGGCGCCGAGCCCCGTCTCTTCCACCTCGCCATTGCGCGAGACGATGCTGCCGACCCATCTGAGATCGAAGGCATCGACCGCGTGGCGTTTATTGCCGAGCACGATCCCGGCATTGGCGGCATTGTCGGAAATCGTATCGACGATGATGCGGGTCTTGCCGGTCTCTGGGTCCGCGCGCAGGATGCGCGTGTCGAGGATCTCGATCGACGGCGCGACATAGTCGGTGGCGGCGAGCACATCGTCGCGCGTCACGTCCCCGCCGGCAAGCGGCGCCTTCATCACGAAGGCGATCTCGGCCTCGATGCGCGGCTGGATGAACCGGCCTTTTGGCACGGCCTCGTCATTGTCGAAGGCCATGTCATCGAACAGCACGCCTGAATCGGGCGTCGAAATGTTGAGCGCATATTGCATCGCCTTCGAGGTGAGCCCGATCTTCCAGCCGATGACCTTTCGTCCGGCCCCGGCTTTCAGCCGCATCAGTTCGGTCTGCACCGCATAGGCGTCGTCCATGGTCATGCCGGGAAAGGCAAGGCTCAGCAGGCCGATCTGCTCTCCCGACTTCTCTGCCTTGAACAGCCGTTCTGCGGCAGCGCGGACGTCTTCTGCGGCAAGGCTCATCGCTCATCCTCCACGCCGTTGCGCAGCACGCCGATGCCATCGGCCTCGACCTCGATGACATCGCCCGGCTTCAGCCAGACCGGCGGATCGAAGCGCGCCCCCGCCCCCGTCGGCGTGCCGCAGACGATCACATCGCCGGGCACAAGCGTGGTGAAGGTCGAGATGTAGGAAACGATATAGCGGAAGGAGAACATCATCCGGCTGGTGCGGTCCTGCTGACGCACCTCGCCGTTGACGCGGGTGGTCAGTTCGATGTCGTCGAGTTGGGCGGCATCGGTGAACGGCACAAGCCAGGGACCGATGGAGCCGGAACGGTCCCAGTTCTTGCCCTGGGTAACGTTGAACTTCGCATGGCGCACCCAGTCGCGGATCGTGCCTTCATTGCAGAGCGACAACGCGGCGATGTGATCATAGGCATCGGCTTCGGCGATGCGCCGCCCGCCCTTGCCGATGACGATGACGATCTCGCCTTCGTAATCGAGCTGTTCGCTTTCCGGCGGCCGGATCAGCGGCCTTTCGTGGCCGGTGAAGGAGCGCGGGAAACGAATGAACAGCGACGGCTTCGAGGGGGCCGCCTGCCCGTCCTTGTATTCCTCGTTGCGATCGGGAAAGTTGACGCCGACGCAGATCAGCTTTTCAGGATTTGCGATCGGGATCAGGTACTCGATCTCGTCAAGCCGGAAATCAGGCTTCCGGCCCTCGCCGGCAGCCACAATACGAGACAGCGCGCCGGCCTCGATGACAGCGCGCAGATCGGGAAAGTCCGGCAGAAAATCCTTCGACAGGTCGATCACGCCCCCATCGGTGACGAGACCGTAGCCGATATGGTCATGGACCCTGAAAGAGGCGATGCGGGCGGGAATTTCACGGGTCATGTTTCCTCCTGTTTCCGCCTCAGGCGATGCCGCCGAAGCAGAGATATTTCATCTCGGTGAATTCCTCGATGCCGTAGCGCGAGCCCTCGCGGCCAAGGCCGGACAGCTTGACGCCGCCGAACGGCGCCTCGGCGGTCGAGATCAGGCCGGTATTGATGCCGACCATGCCATATTCCAGCGCCTCGCCGACCTTCCAGGCGCGCGCCAGGTCCTTTGTGTAGAAATAGGAGGCGAGGCCGAATTCGGTGTCGTTGGCGGCGGCCACGACCTCGCTGTCCTCCTTGAACCGGAAAAGCGGCGCCACGGGCCCGAAGGTCTCCTCGCGGGCGATCGCCATTGTTCCGGTGACGCCGGTCAGCACCGTCGGCTCGAAGAAGGTGCCGCCAAGGGCGTGACGCTTGCCACCTGATACTAGGCTAGCGCCCTTGCCCATGGCATCGGCGATATGTTCCTCCACCTTGGCAACGGCCGCGTCGTCGATCAGCGGGCCGAACACCGTGCTCTCTTCCAGACCGTTGCCGACCTTCAGTTTCGACAGCGCCTCGGCGAGCTTCTGCGCAAAGGCATCATAGACGCCCGCCTGGACGTAAAGCCGGTTGGCGCAGACGCAGGTCTGGCCGTTATTGCGGAATTTCGAGATGATCGCGCCTTCGACGGCGGCATCGAGATCGGCATCGTCAAAAACGATGAACGGCGCATTGCCGCCAAGCTCGAGCGCCAGCTTCTTCACCGTCGGCGCGCATTGGCGCATCAGTTCGATGCCGATTTCGGTCGAGCCGGTGAAGGTCAGCTTGCGCACGATCTGCGAGCCGGTCATCACCGCGCCGATGGCGCGGGCCGAACCGGTGACGACCGAGAAGAGGCCGGCGGGCAGGCCGGCGCGTTCGGCAAGCACCGCAAGGGCGATCGCCGAAAACGGCGTCTGGCTTGCGGGTTTCAGCACGATCGAACAACCGGCAGCAAGTGCGGGCGCGACCTTGCGGGTGATCATCGCATTGGGAAAGTTCCACGGCGTGATTGCCGCGACCACGCCGACCGGCTGCTTGATGACGACGATGCGCTTGTCGGCCTGATGGCCGGGAATGACGTCGCCATAGACGCGGCGCGCCTCTTCCGCGAACCACTCGATGAAGGAGGCGCCGTAGAGGATCTCGCCTCTCGCCTCGGCCAGCGGCTTGCCCTGCTCCAGCGTCAGGATTTCGGCCAGATCATCGGCGTTTTCGACAACCAGCTCATACCAGCGACGCAGGATGACCGACCGTTCCTTGGCCGTCTTCGCCGCCCAGCCAATCTGGGCGTCGCGGGCGGCCTCGATCGCGGCTTCCGCTTCGGCCGCGCCGAGCGACGGCACGCGGCCGAGGACCGCGCCCGTTGCCGGGTTGGTGACGGCGATCGCATTGTCGCCTGCGGCAATCCACTGGCCGCCGACAAGATTGGCTTCCTTCAGGAGGCCGGGGTCGCGAAGAGGCATTGTCCTGTCCTTCGAGCGGTTGCAATCAGGGTGCGATGATCGGCTGGGCCTTCAGCAGCGGCTCCTCCGGCTCCACATCGGCAAACAGCGAGCCGTGCTCGAACCAGCTCTTCGGCGCCGGTGCGCCCCAGAGCGTTTGGCGCTGCGGGTCCTTCAGGTCCCACTTGATCGGCTCGAGATCAGGATCGACCGTCTGGTAGTCCGAGCAGTAGATCTCGATGCGGTGGCCGTCGGGATCGATGATGTAGAGGAAGAAGGCATTGGAAATGCCGTGGCGGCCGGGGCCGCGCTCGATGTTCGAGACATAGCCCGTCGTCGCCATCAGGTCGCAGAGGTCGATGATGTTGAGCGGCGTCGGCACCCAGAAGGCGGTGTGGTGCAGGCGCGGCCCGCGCCCGTTGGTAAAGGCGATGTCGTGCACGCCGCCCTTGCGATGGGTCCAGGCGGCCCAGAGCTTTCCGGTCTCCTCGTCCTCGGTATATTCCGTCACGCGGAAACCGATCTCGTTGTAGAAGGCGACGGATGCGTCGACATCGGGGCTGAAGCAGTTGAAATGGTCGATCCTGAGCGGCTTCACCCCGTGATAGAGCGCGTATTTCTGGTGGATCGGCTCCAGGCGTTCCATCTTGAAATAGAATTCGATAGGCGCGCCAAAATTGTCGACGGTCGAGAGCGTCCGTCCCTGATGGGGCCGTTCGACCCATTCGGCCGGCTTGCCTTGCGCCTTGAACCAGTCATGCGCCTTGTCGAGATCCTCCTCGGCATAGACCTTGAAGGAGAGATAGCGCGCGCGTGCCTCCTCCGCCTTGCTCAGGATGATGCAGTGATGACCGCGCTCTTCCATGGCGCGCAGATAGATCGTGCTCGCATCCTCATCGGTGACCTGCAGGCCGAGCGTGTCGACATAGAAAGCCCGGCTCGCGGCAAGATCGGTGACGGCGAACTCGACATGCGACAGGCGCACGATATTGAAGGGCGGATAGAGATTGGCTGCTGGGATAGGCATGTTTTCCTCCTCGCCGGAAAGGAAGCGCCGTCCTCCAGCGCCCTTTCCCGGTTGTGTCTTGATTGATCAGGCGCCGAGCCTGGGCGCGTTCTGGTTCTTCCGCGGGAAGGCCACATTGACCGTTTCCATGTAGAATTCAAACGACCAGTCGCCGCCGTCGCGGCCGATGCCGGAACTCTTCACGCCTCCGAAGGGGGTCGGCAGATGCCGGACATTTTCCGAATTCACCCACATCATGCCGGCCTCCAGCCGCTCGGTCATGAAGATCGCGGTATCGAGGCTTGCCGTCCACAGATAGGCGGAAAGCCCGTATTGCACGTCGTTTGCAAGTTTCAGCGCCTCGTCCCTGTCCTTGAAAGGGATGGCGGTCAGCACGGGTCCGAAGATTTCCTCCTGGGCGATGCGCATGTCGTTGCGGGCATTGGTGAACAGCGTCGGACGGACATAACAGCCCTCGGTCCCCACCTTCTCGCCGCCGGTCGCAATCGTCGCGCCCTCCTCGCGGGCGATATCGAAATAGGACAGCACCTTCTTCTCATGCACGGGATGGATCAGCGGGCCGACGACGGTTTCCGGATCGAGCGGATGACCGATCTTGATGCGCGATGCGACCTCGGCGACGCGTCTGGTGAAGTCGTCATAGATGCTGTCCTGCACCAGAAGGCGCGAGGACGAGGTGCAGCGCTCGCCGTTCAGCGAATAGATCATGAAGGCCGCCGCATCGACGGCGCGGTCGAGATCGGCGTCGTCGAAGACGATCACCGGGTTCTTGCCGCCAAGCTCGAAATGCACGCGCTTCAGCGTCTTGGCCCCCTGCGCCATGATCATCGAGCCGGTGCGGCTTTCGCCGACAAAGGCGATCGCCTTGATGCCGGGATGTTCAGTCAGCGCCTTGCCGGCATCCTCGCCGAGCCCGTTGACGAGGTTCATCACCCCCTTGGGCAGGCCCGCCTCCTCGGCGATCTGGATCAGGAGCTTCGCCGTCATCGGCGAGAACTCGGCAGGCTTGTGGACCACGGTGCAGCCGGCGGCGAGCGCCGGCGCGATCTTCCAGGTCGACAGCATGAAGGGCGTGTTCCACGGCGTGATCACGCCGACGGGGCCGATCGGACGGCGCGAGGTGGTGTTGATCTGGGTCGCGCTTCTGAGCGTCTTGCCGTCGCAGGCCTCCGGCGCCTTGTCGGCGAAGAAGCGGAAGTTTTCCGCCCCGCGCAGCGCCGCCTTCGACATGAATCGATAAGCCTGGCCGGTATCCATGCATTCGGTGAAGGCGATCTCCTCGGCCCGCGCCTCGATCGCATCGGCAACCGCATGCAGGATCTTGCGGCGCTTCGCGCCCGGCATGTCCCGCCAGGCGGGGAAAGCCGCAGTCGCGGCCTTGACGGCGGCATCGATATCCTCCGCGCCGCCATGGGCGACATCGGCAAGCTTGCCGAGATCGACGGGCGAGACCGTTTCGAAGGTCTTGCCGGAACGCGCCGGCACGCTCTCGCCGTTGATGTGGTTCATCACGCCGTTCTTGCGGAACCCGGCAAGATAGGCTTCGGCCTTGGCGATATTGTCATTGAGTGTGGATGTCATGGTCAAAACCTCTTCCTGTTCGCCTGCGTGGCGCAGACGCCGCGCTGTTCAGGCCTTTCGGGCAGAAAGACGGGCGTGAATGGGATTATCCTTGAAGCTCAAGGCCGAGCGGCTTTCGGCGATGTCGAGCGAAAGCGCCAGATGGCCGCGCGCCATCAGGTCAGCGAGATGCGCCTTGGCGACCTTAAAGACATGCGCGCCCGCTTCATGCAGAGCCGCCTCGGAGCGCCCCTCGCCGACGGTCAGCACCATGGCAAGGAAACGGTCGTCACGATTGCCGTCGGTCATTGCATAGGCATCGGCGGCAAAGGCGCGCACGCGGATGCCGGCAAGCGGAAAGACGCCGGTCTCGGCCAGAGCCGCGCGCAGGGCCTGGCACAACCCGGCCATGTCCGTCTCCAGCGCCAGAGGCGCCGAATATTCAAGTCTCAGATGTGGCACGTTGCTCCTCCCAGCCCGTCTCCGCCGGAGAGAGCGTTTCCACGCACAGCGTGAACCGCTCTCTTTTCGGCAGTTCCGCATGAGAAACCCATGGTCAATCACGCCGGAACCGCTTATACACTTAACGTGTTAAGTTTTTAGTCTCTTGTCAAGCCGGTTTTTTTTCAACATGAGGAAGAGAATGAAAATCGAGGGGAGACAACGTGGCGAACGAAAACCGGGCTGAAGGCGCAACGCGGGAGACACCCGTCTATTACGACGGGTTTCAGCTTGCCGAGACGCGGCGAACCCTGCCGATCGCGCTTCTGCGTTCCCGCGAGGCGGTCATGGAACTGTTCCGGCCGATGCTGAGGAAATATGACGTGACGGAGCAGCAGTGGCGGGTCATCCGCGTGCTGTTCGAGGCAGGCTCCCTCGATGCCTCCAAGCTCGCCGAGGCGGCCTGCGTGCTGCCGCCGAGCCTGACGCGTATCCTGAAGGCGCTGGAAACGCGCAGCCTCATTGTGGTGAGCAAGGACCCGGCCGACCGGCGGCACACGATCGTTCAGCTCTCTGACGAGGGCAAGGCGCTGATCCGCACCGCCTCGAAGGACAGCGTCGCGATCTATAACGAGATCGAGGCGCTTCTCGGCCGCGACAGGATCCAGGCGCTCCTGAACGATCTGGAATTCGTGCTCGACACGCTGTCCGAACGCGCGAAAAGCGAGGACGGGCCGGGCGCGGCGGCGTGACATCCTCGTTGCAGGATGGGTCGTCCCGAAAACCTCAGGCGAACAGCATCCGGCGCGGGTCGGCGAGCAACCGGGCATAATGGGCCAGGAACCGCGCGGCATCGGCGCCGTTGATCACCCGATGATCATAGGAAAGGTCAAGCGGCGCCATCAGCACCGGCTGCCAGGACTCGTTCTCCCAGACTGGAACGGTTTCCGCCCGCGTGATGCCGAGAATGGCCACCTCCGGCGGGTTGACGAGCGGCGTGAACGCCGTGCCGCCAATGCCGCCGAGATTGGAAACGGACATCGAAGCCCCGCCCATTTCATCGGGCCGAAGCTTGCGCTCGCCGGCCCTCTTCGCCAGATCAGCGATTTCGGCGGAGATCTGCCACAGCCCCTTGCGGTCCGCGTCCCGGATCACCGGCACCATCAGCCCGTGCGGTGTGTCCACGGCAACGCCGATATGGCAATATTCTTTGCGGATCAACACCTTGCCGTCTGCCGACAGCGATGAATTGAACAGCGGGAAGGCATCGAGCGTGAGCGCTAGCGCCTGGATGTGAAAGGCAAGCGCGGTGAGCTTCAGACCTTTGGCCGAAGCCTCCGCCTTGAGGCTCTTGCGAAAGGCTTCGAGCGCGCGCATGTCGGCGCGATCGTGATGGGTGACCTGCGGGATCATCCGGTTGGCGGCAGACAGATTGTCGGCGGCAAGGCTCGCGATCCGCGTCACCGGCTCCTCGGTAACCGAGCCGAAGGCGGCGTGGTCGACATCCCAGTACCTCTGCTCTCCCCCGCCGGCACTGGGGCCAGTTGGCGCGGAGCCATCCATATGCTGATCGACATCCTCGCGCGCCAGATTGGTGCGGCCGGATTTTCGGGCCACGTCGGAAAGGTCGACGCCCTTGCGTCCGGCATAGGCCACGACGGCCGGGCTTGCGATGAAATCCTTGTCGCTCATGTCACCATTCCGCCGAGATATACTGGGTTTCCATGAATTCAAGCATGCCCTCATGCCCGCCCTCGCGCCCGAGCCCGGACTGCTTGACCCCGCCGAAGGGCGCCGCAGGATCGGAGACGAGGCCGCGATTGAGGCCGACCATGCCGTATTCCAGCCGTTCGCAGACGCCCATGGCGCGCTTCATGTCCTCGGAGAAAACATAGGCCACCAGCCCATATTCGGTGTCATTGGCGCGGCGGATCACGTCTTCCTCGTCGCTGAAGGTCTGCAGCGCCGCGACGGGACCGAAGATCTCGTCATGCACGCAGTCGGCGGTTTCCGGCACGTTGGACAGCACGGTCGGGGGATAGAAAAACCCCTTGCCGTTCGGCCGGCTGCCGCCAAGCTCGATTTTCGCGCCCTTCGATACGGCGTCCTCGACGAATCCAGCGACCTTGTCACGGGTCGATGCGTTGACCAGCGGCCCGACATCGATGCCATCCTCCAGCCCGTTGCCGAGTTTCAGCGCGGCCATGGCGGCGGTGAATTTTTCCGTGAATTCCGCGCTGACCTTTTCATGAATGTAGAACCGGTTTGCCGCCGTACAGGCCTCGCCGAGGTTGCGCATCTTCGCCAGCATGGCGCCTGCGACCGCCTTGTCGATATCGGCATCCTCGAAGACCAGCAGCGGCGCGTTGCCGCCAAGCTCCATCGCCGGCTTGACCACCTGATCGGCAGCCGATTTGAGCAAGGTGCGCCCGACGCCGGTGGATCCGGTGAAGGAGACCACGCGCACGCGCGGATCATGCAGCATGTGGTCGACAATCCGGCCGGAATGTCTCGACGGCAGAACGTTGACGAGCCCCTTGGGCACGCCCGCTTCTTCCAGAAGCGGCATCAGCGCCAGCATGGTGAGCGGCGTTTCCGTCGCCGGCTTGATGATCACCGCGCAGCCTGCCGCCAGCGCCGGCGCGATCTTGCGCGTGCCCATGGCGGCCGGGTAGTTCCAGGGCGTGACCAGAACCGAAATGCCGGCCGGCTTGTGCTGCACGACGATGCGCGCGCCGGACGCCGGGGCATGGGTGATCAGCCCGTCGGCGCGGACGGCTTCTTCGGCAAACCAGCGGAAGAACTCGGCCGCATAGGTCGCCTCGCCCATGGCATCGGCCCGCGCCTTGCCGTTTTCGAGCGTGATGAGACGGGCGAAATCATCCAGTCGCGCGGTCATCAACTCCCACGCCTTGCGCAGGATCTCGGAGCGTTCGCGCGGCTTTTTCGCCTGCCATTCGGCCATCGCCCTTTCGGCGGCATCGAGCGCCAGATCGGCATCGGCGGTGTCGGCGGAGGCGACGGAGGCAATCACCTCTTCGGTGGCCGGGTTGATGACGTCGAAGCGCTCGCTGCTTGCGGCCTCACGCCAGTTTCCGTCGATATAGAGATTGGTAAAATCCATCACATGGCTCCAATAATCAAAGAAGGTGCCGCAGCGGCTCTTCGAGACGCCCGGCGAACCCGGTGACAAAGGCAAGGGCCGCCGCCTCGTTCAACTGACTGTCGTGGTAGTCGAAGCCGATGAGAAAATCCTCGCGGTCGCGACCGATGGTCAGGACCGGCGCCGTTTCGGCCCGGGCCGTCGCGCGGATCACCGCAGAGCCCGTCAGGTCGCGCAGGATGATGTCCGCCTCACCGTCTTCGGTTTCCTCAAGTGTCGCGCCAAGGCGCTTGCGGTCCGCATCGACAAAGCGCGCGACGCCGGAGCCCGGCGCGTCGATCCCAACGACGATCCTCTCCCTCGCATCGGCGCTGCGCAGGGCGGCGGAGGCGAAGCCGAGCCAGATCCGGGACGATGACGGCGCATCGGTCGTCTCCTTTCGCAGCCAGTCCAGCAGGGCCGCAAAGCCTGAAGCCGGAACCCGCGCCTCGATATGCAGCGGCAGGTTCGCCGGGGCAGCAGCAGGCGAAGTGCCTACCCGTGCGCCCAGTCCGCGCAAGGTTTCAAGGTCGGACACATGATAGGGCTGGGCCACGCCCTCCTCGGCGAGCCGCGTCAGATCAAGGCCCTGCTCCCGCGCCAGCCGCCGCGCTTTCGGCGAGGCGAGGATACGGCCTTCGACCGGAGCGACGGGTCTCGCTGGCCCCTTGGGCTTCGACGGAGCATTGCTGTTGTCTGAAGCCGCGTCTTCCGCTTTTGCGGCAGGTGCCGCCTGTGGCTGAGGCGCGGCTTTGGCGCTGCGCCGCACCGGCCTTTCCGGCTTTTCCGCCGAAATCACGGCGATCACCGAGCCGACGGGAACGGCCTCGCTGGCATCTGCCAGAATAGCAGCGACATAGCCGTCATGGCCGGCCTCGACTTCCATCACCGACTTGTCGGTCTCGACTTCCAGCAGGATGTCGCTTGCAGAAACCTTGTCACCTGCGTCCTTGCACCAGTTGACGATGAGCCCGGTGTCCTGCGCCATGCCGAGCGCGGGCATGATGATCTCCGCGCCCTCCGGCAGGGGTTCTTCATCAGCCTCACCCTCGTGCTCCTCCGCATTCGCTTCAAGCGCTTCAGGCGCTCCGGACACGGCTTCCCGAACGTCAGCCTCGTTTTCGACGATCACGGCAACGACGGAGCCGACCGGCACATCCTCGCCATCACCGGCTGATACGGCGCTCAGAAAGCCGCCGGCCTCGGCCTCGACCTCCATCACCGCCTTGTCGGTCTCCACCTCCATGATCGCCTCGCCGGAAGAAACGGGCTCGCCGCTCTTCTTCAGCCAGCGGACGATCTTGCCGGTATCCTGTGCCATGCCGAGCGCCGGCATTATCACCTCATGCGGCATGGAAAAGCTCCCCGCCGACTGCAAGCCGCGCCTTTTCGGCCACCCGTTCCGGCGTCGGCACGGTGATGTCCTCAAGCGCCGGCGAGAAGGGTACCGGCACATCCATCGCCCCCATGCGCAGCACCGGCGCATCGAGATGATAGAAGGCCTTCTCGGAAATGCGGCTGGCGATCTCGCCGGTGATGCCGAAGCTCTGGTGCCCCTCGTCGATCACCATGGCCCGCGATGTCTTCTTCACCGAGTTGAGGATGGTTTCCTCGTCCAGCGGCACGATGGTGCGCGGATCGATGACCTCCGCCGAAATCCCGTCCTTTGCCAGGAGGTCGGACGCAGCCAGTGCCACCTGCACCATGGAAGACGTCGCGACAAGCGTGATGTCGCGACCCTCGCGCAGGATCGCGGCCTCGCCGAAGGGGATCAGATATTCCTCCTCCGGCACCTCGGCCTTGTCGTTATACATCAGCTTGTCTTCGAAGATGACGACCGGATTGTTGTCGCGGATCGCCGTCTTCATCAGCCCCTTGGCCTCATAGGCGGAGGACGGCAACGCCACCTTTAGCCCCGGAATATGGGCGACAAGCGCATGCAGCGACTGGGAATGCTGGGCGGCCGAGCGCCGCGTCGCTCCCAGATTGGTGCGCACCACCAGCGGCACGTTGAGCTTGCCGCCGGACATGTAGTGGATCTTGGCCGCCTGGTTGCAGAGTTGATCCATGATCAGGAACAGAAAGTCGCCGAACATCAGGTCGACGATCGGCCGCGAACCGGTCATGGCCGCGCCGACGGCAAGGCCCATGAAGCCCGGCTCGGCAATCGGCGTGTCGATGATCCGCTCGGTTCCGAACTCCTCGACAAGACCGGACAAGACCTTGAACGGCGTGCCGGCCTCGGCGATATCCTCGCCGATGATGAAGGTCGTGGGGTCGCGGCGCAGTTCCTCCGCCAACGCCTCGTTCACGGCCTGGGAAAGCGTGATCTTTCGCATGGGTTTTCCTCCTCAGTCCGCAAAGACATGCATGTCGACTTCGCGCGCGTCCGGGTATTTCGCCTTCAGCGCATAGTCGACGGCGGCAGCGGCATCGTCCCGGATCTCGCTTTTCAGGCTCTCAAGCTCTTCCTTCGAGGCGATCCCCTCGCCGGTCAGCCACTTCGAGAATTTCTCGATCGGATCGCGGTTTTCCTTCCACTCCTTCTCCTCGGCCTTGGAGCGGTAATATTCGCGGTTGATGTCGCCCACATGGTGGCCGTGATAGCGATAGGTCTGAAGCTCGATGAAGAACGGCCCCTCGCCCCGCCGGCAACGCCCGGCAAGTTCGCGGGCAAGCTCGTTGACGGCGAGCACATCCTGACCGTCGACCTCGAAGGCCTCGAAGCCGAAGGCCCGCGCCCGGTCGGTGATCGAACCGGCGGCGATCTCGGCCGTTTTCGTATACTCCGAATAGCCGTTGTTCTCGCAGGCATAGATCACCGGCAGGTTCCAAAGCGCCGCCATGTTCATCACCTCGTACAGAAGACCCTGCGCCGTCGCCCCGTCGCCGAAGAAGCAGACCGTCACGTCGTCGGATTTCTGCAGCTTCGCCCGGAGCGCCGACCCGGTGGCAATGCCCATGGAGCCGCCGACGATGGCATTGGCGCCGAGATTGCCGTGGCTCTGATCGGCGATATGCATCGATCCGCCCTTGCCCCGGCAATAGCCTTCCTCCTTGCCGAGGAGTTCGCAGAACATCGCCTGAAACTCCGCCCCCTTGGCAACGCAATGGCCGTGGCCGCGATGGGTGGAGGTGATCCGGTCGCTGTCGGTCAACGCCTCGCAGATGCCGACGGCAACCGCCTCCTCGCCGGAATACATATGCGTCAGCCCCGGCATCTTGGCGGAGAGATAAAGCTGGTTGGCATTATCCTCGAAGGTGCGGATGCGGACCATCTGCCGGTACATGCGCAGATAGTCCTCGCGGTTATGCTTGTTGTCTGAAGCGCTCATGACATCCCGCCTCAATACCGGTTGGCGATGGGCAGTTCTTCTGCCGGAAACAGCGAGATGACCTCACACCCCTTGTCGGTGACGACGACCTCCTCCTCGATGCGGGCGGCGGAGAAGCCATCGGCGGCCGGGCAATAGGTCTCCAGCGCGAAGACCATGCCGGTCTGGATTTCCATCGGATTGTCGAGCGAGACCGCCCGCGAGATGATCGGGCGCTCGTGCAGCGCAAGGCCGAGACCGTGGCCAAATTGCAGGCCGAAAGCGGACAGTTCGTCCGGGAAGCCGAATTCTTCCGCCTTCGGCCATGCCTTGGCCACGACATCGGTGGTCACGCCCGGCTTGATCAGCGCGATCGACGCATCGATCCATTCACGCGCCTTCACATAGGCATCGACCTGGGCAGGCGTCGAGCGGCCGATATTGAAAGTGCGGTAGTAGCAGGTGCGGTAGCCCTGATAGCTCTGGAGGATATCGAAGAAGGCCTGGTCGCCGGGCCGGAAAAGTCTGTCGGTGAAATTGTGCGGATGCGGATTGCAGCGCTCGCCGGAAATGGCGTTGATCGCCTCGACGTCATCCGATCCCATTTCGTAGAGCATCTTGTTGGACAGCGCGACGATCTCGTTTTCGCGCACGCCCGGTTTCAGCTCCTCGTAGATCATGTGATAGACGCCGTCGACCATGCTGGCGGCCTGGGTCAGAAGCTGGATCTCGTCCCAGTTCTTGATCTCGCGCGCCGACAGCATGATCTGCTGGCCGTCGACCACGTTGATGCCTGCAGCCTTCAGCGCCTCGAACATGGCGGTTTCGGCATAATCGACGCCGACCGGCATGTCCGCCATGCCGGCATCGCGGATGAGACCGGCGATCTCCTCGGCATATTTTTTCATCAGCCCGAAGGAGGGCGGAATGGTGCCGCGCATGCCGACGACGCCCGCACGGCAATGATCCGGCACCAGCCAGTCGGAGAACTTGCGGTGATGCACGGCGGCGGAGCCAAAATCCCAGACGTAAGGCGCGTCATCGCCCGTCAGCAGGCAGAAGCGGCACATCTTGTCGCGTTCCCACTCGCCGATCTTGGTGGCGGAGACATAGCGGATATTGTTGACATCGAAGAGCAACAGCGAGCCGGCATCGCTGTTCTTAAGCGCCTGGCGGGTGCGCGACAGGCGGTAGCGCCTCAGCCGGTCGTGATCGACGCGACGTTCGAAATCGACGGACGTATGGCCCCAGGCGGGCAGGCGGCCCTCCCAGTTCCAGTTGGGCTGAAGGTCCTGCGGGGTGAGCACATTGGGTGTCAGTGCACGGTTCATGAAATCCTCCCTCAGGCAGCGCGATCGCCTGCCTGCTCGGTTGAAATGAATGGTCAGAGAAGCAGGTTTTGCGGCGCTACTGGATCACCCAGCCGCCATCGATATGGATCATCTGGCCGGTCATGTAGTCGCTGTCGTGGCTGGCGAGGAATGCGGCCGTGCCCTTCACGTCGTCGGGATAGGAGACCTTCTTCAGCGCCAGGGCATTCTCCGCGAGGTCTTCGAATGCCTGGCCTTCCTTCTGCTTGAAACCCATCTCGACCAGATCCTTGTCGAGCTGCGCCCAGAGCGGCGTCTTGACCACGCCCGGCGCATAGCCGTTGACGGTGATATTGTGCTCGGCAAGCGTCACCGCGCCGCAATGGGTGAGCGCCAGGCAGCCATATTTCGAGGTGCAGTAGACCGTCACATCGTAAAGGGGTTTGCGCGACGCGACCGAGCCGACATTGATCAACTTGTAGACATGCTCCTGCTTGCCCTGCTTGATCATCTGCCGGGCCACGGCCTGCATGCCGAGCCACATGCCCTTGGTGTTGACGTTCATGATGAAGTCCCAATTGTCCTCATCAATGTCCATGAAGAATTTCGGCTTGTTGACCCCGGCATTGAACAGGCCGACATTGATCATGCCGAAGGCCTCGACTGTGGCGGCAACCGCTGCCTCATTGTCATCGCGGCTCGTCACATCCATCTTCACCGCAATCGCCCGGCCGTTGCCGGCGGCGTTGATCTTGTCGGCGAGCGCCTTGCCCAGTTCGAGGTCAAGATCCCCGATGCAGACATTGGCGCCCTGCTCGGCGAAATGCTCGGCGTTGGTTGCGCCCATGCCCTGGGCGCCGCCGGTGATCAGGATGTTTTTGCCTTTGAGGCGATTGGGGTCCATGGTCTCTCCTCCCGTGTTGACCGACCCTTTGACTTTGCAAAGAGCCTATGTGACGCGTTTTCGCATGGCCTCTTCCGCGCGAGTCTGAGCGCGTGAAAGGGCCTGTTTCGGACTGACGATGCCGCGCAGCATGTCGTGCAGCTCATGGCCGCAGATCTGGATGATGTCGGAAATCTCAGGGATCGGCGGGCGCGGCCAGAACTGCAGCTCGTCGCGCCAGGACATCTGGTCGACGCTCTCGAAGATCGGCGAGAGGCGGCGCACCTCCGGATCGGAACCGACGGAATAGCGCGGCGCGGTGCGGCTGCCGTTCTGGATGAAAAGTTTCTGCGCTTCCGGCGAGGTGAAGGCGACCAGCGCCTCGACCGCCTCGTCCACCCGCTCCTCCGGCAGATTGGCGGGGACGCCGAAGACATAGCCGCCGACGGGCGCGATCGGCGTGCCGCCCGGTCCGTGCGGATGCGGCAGGTAACCGGTATTGCCGAAGGCGGGCGATTGCGGATCGAGCTCGAAATAGGGCGCAAGCAGCGTGTAGCCATAGGCCATCGCCACCTTGCCCTCGGCGTAAGGACGGACGCGCTCGTACCAGGACATGGACAGGATGTCGGGCGGCGAGAATTCCATCAGCGCCAGGAGATATTCCGCGGCTTCGAGCGCCTTCGGCGTATCGATCGTCGGAAAAAGATCGTCGCGCTCCAGATGGTCGGCGTCGAAGCCGCCGGCGATCTCGTTCAGGTTGATGATCGGCTGGCCGAAATCGGCACAGGTCATCATGAAGGTGTGGCCGAGCGCCGTTCCGCGCGCGGCATTCCAGGCAATGCCATAGACGCCCATGCGCGGCTCATGCAACCGGGCTGCGGCCTCGAGCACGGCTTCCGTCGTTTCCGGCGGCTCGAGCGCAGCTTCCGCGAACAGGTCGCGGCGATAGAAAAACAGTTCCGGCGTCGTCTGGCTCGGCACGCCATAGGCAACACCGTCCCAATGGGCGGCGCGCCAGCCGGCCGTGTGGAAGTCGCCGGGATCGAGCCTGTCGAGATCCATGATGGACGGCAGCGGCCGCAGGACGCCCTTCTTCACGAACTCGCCGAGCCAGGGCAGGTCGACCGCGATCAGGTCATAGCGACTGACGGCACGCTCGGCATTGCGCAGCGCCTCGCCGCGCAGGCGATCGATGGAAAAGGCGCGCTGGTGGATATTGCAGCCGACCAGATGCTCGAACTGGCGCTTCAGATTGCTCATCACCATGAAGGTCGGGTCGCCATGGACGAGAATGCGCAGGCCCCCGGAAAGCTTCATCGGCGTCGGCAGCGCCTGCGGCGGACCGATCAGCATCTTGCCCGGCTGGTAGGAACCACCGAAGTAATAATCGGCATTTTCCTGGGTGAAGCCGTCGGCGCCGAAACGCACGGCCGCCAGCCGATGGATGCGGCGGGCAAGCTGGCACCAATTGTCCAGCATTTCGGGACTTGGGTGCAGCGAAACGCTCTTGCCGGATTTTGAACGCGGGCGCTGCTCGACCGCGCCCGATTCCAGCAGTTCGGTCAATTTGCGCGTCGCCGTTGCATAGGGCACGCCGGAGGCCGCGATGATCGATGAAGGGATCACCATCCGCCCTTCCAGATGCCGGCGCAGAAGATGCAGGCTCATATTCAGATAGGGGTTCGGCGCATTCGGCGTGGTGGCGTCATCGACCTCCACCAACACATCTTCCATGAACCGCACGACGGCCTCCAGCTCGGCGGAAACGGAAGTCTGTGCCTCCGCCCCGCCGGCCACGGCAACGCCATATCCATTTTGAATATTTTGTGCGATATCCTGATTCATCTGTCCCGGCAAACCGTGCTCCGGTCTGCGCCTCGTTGACGATGCCATTTGCTCTCCTCCCTATTTGTCCAAAACCGCGATCCTGAAATATCGCTAAAAAATCCAATACGGATAATTAAAAATTCATTTTGGATATTTTAGGCAGGTCCATCGCAAGCGAATTAGTGGTGTATGAAAGCCCATTGCCCGGGAGAGGCCCGACCGGTTGCCGGAGGGCTGAGGCAATGCATCCATTTTATCGTTTGGGAGGAACGGAATATGAGATTTTCAGCCAGGCTCACCTTGGCCGCAACGACCGCGATTGCGGGGCTCGCCCTTGCAGGCGCCGCATCCGCCGAGAGCTACAAGATCGGCATCACGCAGAACAATGTCGGCGTTGACAGCTATCAGACGACCTATGAGCAGGCCTTCATCAACGCAGCCGACGCCAATCCCGACGTCGAAACCGTTGTCCTCGACGCAGGCGGCGACGTCGCCCGTCAGATCGCCCAGGTGGAAGACCTGATCCAGCAGAAGGTCGACGCCATCATCATCTGGCCGACCAATGGCGAGGCCGTGATTCCGGCCGTGCGTAAGGCCCACAAGGCCGGAATTCCGGTGATCGTCACCAATTCCAACATCGCCGAACCCGGCTTCGATTTCGTCGCTTCGTTCTCAGGTCCCGACAACATCACCCAGGGCGCGCGCTCGGCCGAGATCATGTGCGACAAGTTCAAGGAGATGGGCATCGCCGACGAGGCGAAGATCGTGCAGATCTCCGGCCAGCCCGGCTACACGACGGCGATCGAGCGCGCCAAAGGCTTTGAGGATCGCCTTCCGGAGGTCTGCCCGAATGTCGATCTGGTCGAGACCCAGCCGGGTGACTGGAACCGCGAGAAGTCGCAGAAGGTCATGGAAGCCTTCCTGGTGAAATATGACGATATCGACGGCGTCTATGCCGGCGACGACAATATGGGCGTCGGCGCGCTCAACGCCGCCAAGGCCGCCGGCCGCGATGGCATCATCTTCGTCGGCGCGACCAACTTCTCCGTCGGCTACGAGGCCATGGAAAACGGCGACTACTGGGGCTCGATCTACCAGTCGCCGGTCGATGACGCCGAGGCCGCGCTGCAGACGGCAATCGACGTGCTCGACGGCAAGGACGTGCCGTTCCTCAACTATTTCGACACGCCGAAGATCACCCAGGACAATATGGACCAGTTCACCAAGCCGGTGTTCTGAGCCTTACGCCTGATTACGGCGGGGCCGGGCAAAAGCCCGCAGGCCCCGTCTTTTCCAGCCAACCAAACATGAAATGACGGGAGAGGCTCAGTGGGTCGTGTCTCTGGACGTTCCTGCATCGTGACGGGAGCGGCGCGCGGTATCGGCCGCGCTATCGGCGAAGCGCTTCTGGATGAGGGCGCCGATGTCTGCTTTGCCGACATCAATGCCGAGAAGATCGCCGCGGTCGCGCAGGACAATCGCGAGCGGGCGCAGCGAAACGGCGGGCGGGTCACCCATGCCGTCGTCGACGTGACGAAACGCGAGCAGGTGCGCGCCATGATCGCCCATGCGGTCTCGGTCTTCGGCAAGCTCGACGTCAAGTTCAACAATGCCGGCGTCAACCGACCGATGAATTTTCTCGACGTGACCGAGGAGAACTGGAATTTCATCATGTCCGTCAACGGTCTCGGCTGCCTGATCGGCATGCAGGAGGCGGCGCGGCAGATGATCAGCCAGAAGACCGGCGGCAAGATCATCAACACGACCTCGATCGCCGGCAGGCAGGGTTTCGACAATGTCGCCCCCTACTGCGCATCGAAGGCGGGCGTGATATCGCTGATCCAGTCCGGCGCGCGCGATCTGGCCAAACACAACATCACCGTAACCGGCTTTGCGCCCGGCGTGGTGGCAACGGAAATGTGGGAACAGGTCGACCGCGACCTGATGGAGATCGGCGCGGCGGAGAAGCCCGGCCAGGCCATGGCCGAATTTTCCGCCGACATTCTGCGCGGCAAGGTGGCCCGGCCGGACGACATTACCGGCACGACCACCTTTCTCGCCTCGCCCGACAGCGATTACATGACCGGGCAGGTGGTCATGATCGACGGCGGCATGACGCTGGTCTGAGTTGCCTGCACGAAAAAGAGGGTGGATAACGCCCGAAATGGCCTGGTAACCGGAGCTTTGGGAGGAGCTTGTGGCGAATTTTACGCGAAAAGATGTGGGCGCATTGCTGGCCCGGCAAGGGATCCTGATCGCCTTCGTGGTGTTCATGATCGGCTTTGCCCTGATCAACCAGCGCTTTGTTGCGCCGGACAATATTCTGGGCGTGATCCGCTCCTCGGCCATTCTGGGCGTCATCGCGCTCGGCGTCACCTTCGTCGTCATCGGCGGCAATCTCGACCTGTCCGTCGGTTCGATGATGTCCTTTTCCACCATTGTCGTGCTCGACCTGCATGACAGGCTCGGCCCGGTTCTCGGCATTCCGGCCATGTATGCGATGACGCTGGCGCTCGGTGCCTTCAACGGCTTCCTGATCGGCTACCTCCGGCTCAACTCGCTGATCGTCACGCTGGGCATGCTGTCGGCGATCTACGGGCTGACGCTGACCTATTCCGGCGGCAAGAACATGGACATCGCCGACAAGGAAGGCACCTGGTTTTCCGTCTTCGGCCAGGGCGACATTCTCGGCATCCCCTCCCCGATCGTCATCTTCGCGGGTCTGGCCATCGTGCTTGCCCTGCTGCTCGCCAAGACGCCCTTCGGCCGCAAGGTCTATGCCGTCGGCGGCAACGGGGTCGCGGCAACCTTTTCCGGCATTCCGCGCGCCCGTATCGTGTTCTTCACCTATCTGATCTCCTCCTTCTGCGTGGCGACCGCCGGCCTCATCCAGGCCAGCCGCTCGCTGGGCAGCCAGAACACGGTCGGCCAGGGCATGGAACTGGAGGTTCTGGCGGCCGTCATCCTTGGCGGCGCATCGCTGCTCGGCGGATCCGGCACCGTGTTCAAGACCGTCATCGGCGTGCTGATCCTTGGTTTTATCCAGAATGGACTTCTGCTCGCCGGCCTGCAGTTCTACGTCCAGTATGTCGTCACCTGGGTGATCATCATTCTTGCGGTCTGGCTCGATATCGCCGCCAAGCGCGGCCGTCTCTGGTCGCCGATTGCGTGAGGAGATGACCATGACCAGCCAGAGCTACAGCAAATACATCAAGCAGGGCGCGATCTGGGGTTTCATCCTCGTCGAACTGATCTTCTTCTCCGTCGCCGGGCACTTCCTGTCGCTGTCGGACACCGCCTTCATGGATTTCGACAACATGCTGCTGCTTCTGAAGCAGTCGGTCCCGATCGGCATCATCGCCATCGGCATGACGGTGATCATGATCAACGGCAATATCGACCTTTCCGTTGGCGCGACCTTCGCGCTTGCCGGGATCGTCATGCTGGATTCGATGACATGGCCGGTCTTTGCAGGCCTCGGCGACTGGGTGATCCCGATCTCCTGGGCGCTGGCGCTTCTGACGGGCGCCGTCCTCGGAGGCCTCAACGGCCTCATCGTCTGGAAGACGGGCGTCGACGCCTTCATCGTCACGCTCGGCGCCATGCTCGGCTATCGCGGCCTGGTGTTCATGTATAATGGCGAGAACCCGACCTCACACCTTAACTGGACGCTGGTTGATTTCGCCGAAGCGCAGTTTCTCGGCATCCACACCGCAAGCTGGTTCTTCCTCGCCGTCACTGCCATCATCTGGCTGGTGATGACGAAGACGGTCCATGGCCGCAATGCCTATGCGATCGGCGACAATCGCGAGGCGGCGATCAATGCCGGCATTCGCGTCGGGCCGCATTTCCTGCGCAATTTCATCCTGATCGGCTTTCTCGCGGCATTGAGCGCCGTGGTGTTCTACTCCGAAAGCGGCTCGGTGAACCCCAATGACGGCGAGCTTTATGAATTGTGGGCGATCACGGCGGTGGTCCTCGGCGGCACCAAGCTTGCCGGCGGTTCGGGTTCGATCCTCTCCACCTTCGGCGGCGTCATCGCCATCCAGCTTCTGCGCAAGGGCCTCGGCTATATCGGCGCGGATACCGAAACCGTCAATCTCGTGATCGGCCTTATTCTCATCGCCGTCCTGTTTCTGGACCGCCAGTTGAACCGCAAGGGCAGAGGGGAGCTCAGGATATGAGTGACATCAAACCGGCGCTGAGGCTCGACAATATCGTCAAGACCTTTCCGGGCGTGCGCGCGCTCGACGGCGTCTCGCTCGACATTCGCCCCGGCGAGGTCCACGCGCTTGTCGGCGAAAACGGCGCGGGCAAATCAACGCTGATGAAGGTGCTCGGCGGCATCCACCAGCCGGACGACGGCCGCATCCTGATCGATGAGCAGCCGGTGGTGATGACCTCGCCGCTGCAGGCGAAATCGAAGGGCGTCGTCTTCATTCACCAGGAGCTCAGCCTCGCAACCGAGCTGACGGTGGCGGAAAACATCTTCCTCGGCGAATTGCCGCTGAAGCGCTTCGGCCTTGTCGACTGGAAGCGATTGCATGACGACACGCAATGCATCCTCGACAAGTTGAGGACGGGCTTTACGCCGGAAACCCGCGTCGGCGAACTCTCCATCGCCAACCAGCAGATGGTGGAAATCGCCCGCGCCCTGACGGTCGAGGCCAAGGCCGTGATCTTCGATGAGCCGACCGCCTCGCTGACGGATGCGGAAAAGGTCGTGCTCTTCGATGTCATCGCCGACCTGAAGGCCCAGGGCGTCGGCATCATCTACATCTCCCACCGCATGGAGGAGATCTTCAACATCACCGACCGCATCACCGTTCTGCGCGACGGCGAGTGCCGGGGCACGCTGGTGACGGCGGAAACGAACGAGGACGAGATCACCCAGCTGATGATCGGCCGCTCGCTCGACCTTACCCGCAACCACGAGCATGTACAGCTGGGCGAGGTCGCGCTCGCTGTCGAGAACCTCTCCTGCAACGGGCTGTTCCGGGATATCAGCTTCGATGTCCGAAGGGGCGAAGTCGTCGGCTTTTACGGCCTTGTTGGCGCCGGCCGCACGGAAATCGCCGAAACGCTCTTCGGCCTTCGCGAGCCGAGCGGCGGACGCATCCTGCTGCAGGGCAAGTCGGTGAAGCTGCATTCACCGATCGACGCGATCAGGAACGGCATCTCGCTGGTGCCGGAGGACCGCAAGGGCCAGGGCCTGGTGCTCGGCATGAACTGCCGCGACAACATGACATTGCCGCAGGTCGGCGATCTGACCGCCGGGCCTTTCGTCTCGGACGGCGCGGAGATCGCCATCTTCGACCAGTATCGCGACAAGCTCGATATCCGCACGCCCGGTTGGCGGCAACTCGCGGGCAATCTTTCCGGCGGCAACCAGCAGAAGATCGTCATCGGCAAATGGCTCTCCATGCATCCCGATATCCTGATCGTGGACGAGCCGACGCGCGGCATCGATGTCGGCTCGAAATCCGAGATCCACAACCTCATCCGCGCGCTTGCCCGCCAGGGTTATGCCGTAATCGTCATCAGTTCGGAAATGCCGGAAGTGCTGCATGTCTCCGACCGGATCGTCGCCATGTATAGCGGCCGGATCACCGAGATCTTCACCGCCGAAGAGGTTTCCGAAGACAAGCTGATCCAGGCCATTTCCGGCCTCGAGGTTGAGAAGGCGGGCTGATGCGGATCGGATTTGCAGGGCTTGGCCGCATGGGCGCGGCGATGGCGCGCAATCTGGTGCGCGCCGGACATGATGTTACCGTCTGGAACCGCTCCGCCGGCAAGGCGACGAGCTTTGCGACGGAGACCGGCGCCCGCGCGGCTGAAACGCCGCGGGACCTGGCGGATGATGCCGACATCGTCATCACCATGCTGGCGGATGATGCCGCCTCCGATACCGTGCATTTTGGCGAGGACGGGCTGTTTTCCGGCAAGCGCGCGCGATGGTTTGTCGAAATGGGCACGATGAGCCCCGACCATATCAAAAGCCTTGCCACCCGAGTTCCAGACGGCGCAACTATGATCGATGCGCCCGTTTCCGGCGCGACCCAGGCGGCCGAAGATGCAGCCCTCCTGATCATGGCCGGATGCGACGCCGAGACCGGCGCGCCGCTCCGTCCGGTGTTCGATGCGCTCGGAAAAAGGACCATCTTCCTCGGAGAAAGCGGCCGCGGCGCGGTGATGAAGCTCTCCGTCAATTCCCTGCTCCACGGCATCAACCAGACGCTCGCCGAAGCCATGACGCTTGCGGAGGCCGCAGGCATTCAGGCGGAAGCGGCCTTCGACGTGATCGAGGCCTCGGCGGCGGCGGCTCCGATGCTGAAATACCGCCGCCCGCTCTATCTCGATGAAACCGCCCATGACGTGACATTTACGGTTGCCCTTGCCCGCAAGGACATGGCCGTCACGGCGGCGCTGGCCGAAAGGCTCGGCACCGCGATGCCGCAGGGGCTTGTGACACTCGAGAAACTGACTGAGGCCGAGCGCGCCGGCTATGGCGCCCGCGACATGGCCTCAATCCTCAATTTCATGCGAAAGGAACAGACATGAAGGCAGTCCTGTTTGTCGGTGGCTGGGAAGGCCACGCGCCGAGCGAATTCTCAGACTGGTATGCCGATCTGCTCAAGGAAAACGGCTTCAGCGTCGATGTCTACGACACGATGGAGCCGCTCGAACGCCCAGGTGACCTTGCCGGCATCGACCTCATCACCCCGATCTGGTCATCGGCGCGCTCCGGCCACCGCGAAGAATTCGGCACGATGACCAAGCCGCAGGAGGACGGCCTGCTGAAGCTGATCGGCAATGGCTGCGGCATTGCCGGCTGGCACGGGCATATGGGCGATGCCTTCCGCGACCGCCCGACCTATCACTTCCTCATCGGCGGCCAGTTCGTCGCCCACCCGCCCGGCTGGCCTGACAACCTGCAGCCGCGCGAGGACTATATCGACTACGACGTGACGATCTGCCGGCCGGCCGATCCGATCGTCGAGGGCATCAGGAGTTTCCGGCTGCGATCGGAGCAATATTACATGCTGACCGATCCCTCCAATGAGGTTCTGGCGACCACGACCTTTTCCGGCGATCATCTCTGGTGGATCGAGGGCACCGTCATCCCCGTCGTGTGGAAGCGCCGCTGGGACAAGGGCCGCGTTTTCTACTGCTCCATCGGCCATGAACTGGCCGATCTGCAGGTGCCGCAGGTGACCGAGATCATCCGCCGCGGGGCGCTTTGGGCGGCACACGGCAGGGCCTGAACTGCCGGCCTTAAACCGTCACGAGATGGCTGACGACCGGCCTGCCCGGAGCGACGAGATAAAGCGCGTATTGCGCCGGATCGTCGGAAAAGCGGTAGGGCTGGTTCTCGCGCAGGTCGAGCGCCAGTTGGTGCGACGCGGATGGCGCAATGAAGACCGGCACGCCCGCGAGGCTGCCGGATATCGCCCGGTGCATATGCCCGCAGAGAATCGCCTTGATGCCGCCATGCCCGGCAACGAGTTCCGCGAAACGCGCACGTCCTTCGCCGAGCGCGATCGCATCCATGTTGCGCTGTCCCGTATCGATCGGCGGGTGATGCATGAAGATCAGAACGTCCTCGCCGCTGTTCCGCCTCAGCGCGTCTTCCAGCCATTCAAGCCGCGCCGCGCACAGCGCGCCCTGCGGCGCACCGTCCACCAGCGTATCAAGGCCCAGTATGGCGACGGGATGAGCGGCATCCTCGATGCAGAGATGCCCTGAGCCTGTCTCCCCCACCATGCCTTCAAGTCCCTTCAGCATTGGCGCGCGGGCATCGTGATTGCCCGGAACCGCCAGCGCCGGAATGCCGAGCGACCGGAGCGCCCGGCCGATGTGAAGGCATTCCGCCTCTCCCGCTTCCTCGCAGAGATCGCCTGAAAACAGGATCAGGTCGGGTTTCACCGGCTGATCGGCAAGGCTTTGCATCAGCCGGTCGAACGCGGCCTCAGTATCGAACCGCCCGGCGAGCTTTCGCCCGCCGAGAACAAGATGCGTATCGGTGATCTGCGCAATCAGCATCGCGGTTTCCCCTTCCGGCGGCAGACCGGCCATGTGCCCTTATTTCAGCCGTTTGATCAGGCTCGACGTATCCCAGCGGCCGCCGCCATCCTTCTGGATATCGGCATAGAACTGGTCGACAAGCGCCGTGACCGGCAGGGACGCGCCGTTGCGGCGGGCCTCCGTCAGGCAGATATCGAGGTCCTTGCGCATCAGGTCGACGGCAAAGCCGAAGTCGAACTTGCCCTCATTCATCGTCGCACCACGATTTTCCATCTGCCAGGAGCCGGCAGCCCCCTTGGTGATGATGTCCAGCACGATGCCGACATCGATCTCGGCCTTCTGGGCAAAGTGAATGCCTTCCGACAGCGCCTGCACCAGCCCGCCAATGCAGATCTGGTTGACCATCTTGGCAAGCTGCCCGCTTCCGGCCTCACCGACGCGGCGCACCGATCGGCCATAGCTTTCCATCACCGGACGCGCGCGCTCGAAATCGGGCTCGTCGCCGCCGCACATGACGGTGAGCACGCCATTGACCGCGCCTGATTCGCCGCCGGAGACCGGAGCGTCGACAAAGGCGATGCCCTTTTCCTTCGCCGCCGCGTAAAGCTCGCGCGCGACTTCGGCCGAGGCAGTCGTGTGATCAACGAAAACCGAGCCTTCCTTCATGGTCGAAAGCGCGCCATTCTCGCCGAGAACGACTTCACGAAGGTCGTCGTCATTGCCGACGCAGCAGAACACGATCTCCTTGCCGGAGGCGGCGGCGGCCGGGGTATCCGCCGTGCGTCCCTCGTAATCCGCAGCCCACTTCTCAGCCTTTGAGGCCGTGCGGTTATAGACCGTGACGGTGTGTCCGTTTTTCGCCAGATGACCGGCCATCGGATAGCCCATCACGCCCAGACCGAGAAATGCAACATCTGCCATTGCGCCTGCCTTTCGTCTCTTCAGAATGCTGCCGACACCATCGCAATTTGCGGCCGTTTCGCAAGACCCGTTGGCCCGGGAACGCAAAAAAGCGCCGGTCGCCCGGCGCTCTTTCCGTCATCATGCCTGCCCGAGAGAAAGGCAGGCCAAAGCCTTAGGGCTCAGCCCCAGTTAACTTCGAGGGCCTCGAAGAGTTCGTCGAACAGCTCTTCGCTCTTGCGCGAGGTCAGCGAGTTCAGCGGGTCGAGGGCAAAACCTTCGTATACGGTCGCCTTGTCCTCGTTCATGATGCCTTCGAGGATATAGCCCTGAACCGTCATGATCCGGCTTTCCAGCGATTGCACGCTTTCCGGCAGGACGCCGCAGGCAACCGGCTCGATCTTGTTCTTCGAGATCAGGCCGTAGCTTTCGACAATGTGACCTTCCGGCGCAAAGTCGTTCTGACCGATATTGGGCAGGTTGCACTGGGTGCGGCAGGTGGCGCCGTCGGCGCCGGCCAGCGCCTCGATCATCTTCACGCCTTCTTCGCCGGACGGCTTCAGGTCTGCTTCGAGGAAGGCCTTGCGGGCCTTGTCCTGCTCCTTGGAGCGGCGGACACGCCATTCGTAAGGTGTGATTGCGACACCCCAGCTGTTCAGCTCTTCCTTGGACTTCAGGTACCACGGAACGAATTCCGCAAGATGCCGGTCGCCGGCAGCGCCCAGAACGCCGAAACGCTTCAGGAAGTCGGTGGCAACGCGGAAATCGCAATCGAACCAGTTTTCCTCAGCCTCACGCTCCAGCGCATTCTTGGTGAGCTGTTCGGGCGAAAGCGCCGGCAGGCTCTTTTCGAACTCGCCGAGGATATCCTGGCCATTCCACATTGCGCGCGTTGCGAAGGTGAAGTGGTTGACGCCCGAGATATCGAGGACGATGTCGTGACGCTTCGGCAAGTCGACCTTGTAGTGATCGCGCACCCAGCGACCGAGCATCTCCTGCGTGTGGAACACTTCATGGCAGCAGCCGACGGCCTTGATCTCGGGCTCTGCTTCGAAAAGCGCAGCCGTGCACCAGGTCATCGGGTTGGTGTAGTTGATCACCCAGGCATCCGGGCAGACGGCCATGATGTGATGGGCGAAATCGGCCATGACCGGCAGCGAACGCACGGCGCGGGCCATGCCGCCCGGCCCGATCGTGTCGCCGACGCTCTGGAAGATGCCGTATTTTTCCGGGATCTTCAGGTCGATGAAACGCTTTTCGGTCGGGCCGGGCTCGATCGAGATCACGACGAAATCGGAGCCTTTCAGGGCCGTGTCGAGATCGGGTTCGACTTCGACCTTGAACTTGGCATTGGCTTCGGGGCGACCAAAGATGTTGGCGCTGATTTCCTTGTTCTTCTCGGCGGCTTCGTTGTCGATGTCATAAAGCGTCAGCGTTCCGGAGAGCGACTTCGACAGCGCCAGGTCGGCCATCAGGTGCAGCGCCCACTGCTGGCTGCCGCCGCCGATATAGGTGATTTTTACGTCTTCCATCAGATAAATTCCTTTATCCTTGTATTGAAACTTCTGGGACGGGGGCTGGGAGGAGGAGACCCCCGTCCCGATCCGGCCCCGCTAACGGGACCGGTGTTGGTTTGCCAATGCCTGCGGTTTAGACGCCGAACAGGTTTGGCAGGAACAGTGTGACCGCCGGGACATAGGTGACGAGAGCAAGCACCAGGAGCAGAACCAGGAAGACCGGGGTCAGATAAGGCAGAACCTTTTCGATCTTGGTCTCGCCCACCGCAGCGCCGACGAAGAGCACGCAGCCAACCGGCGGGGTAATATTACCGATACCGAGGTTGAAGATCATCATCACGCCGAACTGGATCGGATCCATGCCGAACATCTGGGTCGCAATCGGCATCAGGATCGGGGTAAAGATCAGGATAGCCGGCGTCGCATCCATGAACGTGCCGAGAACCAGCAGGGCAACGTTGATGATCAAAAGCAGGATGATCTTGTTGTCGGTCACGGTCAGCAGGAAGTTGCCGATCATTTCCGGAATCTGGGCATAGGCCATGATCCAGCTCATCAGGCTCGATACCGCGACGAGGAACAGGATGACGCCGGTGGTGACGGCTGTATCCGTGAGCGTCGAAATCAGCATCTTTCGGTTGATCGTGCCATAGTAGAGCGACAGCAGCAGGCTGTAGACAACGGCGATGGCAGCACCTTCCGTGGCGGTGAAGACGCCGCCGACAATACCGCCCATGACAATCACGATCAGCATCAATGCAGGGATCGAGTCGAGCACGACCTTCATCTTCTGGCCGAAGGTCAGATCCGATTCTTCGGTCGGCAGGTTATAGCGCTTGGCCATGAAGTAGGCGACGAGCATGACTGCAAAGCCCCACAGAAGGCCGGGGATCCAGCCGCCCATGAACAGACCAGCGACAGAAACGCCACCACTGACGATCGAAAACAGGATCAGCAGGCCCGACGGCGGGATCAGCATGCCAACGGGACCCGAGGCAATGTTGATGGCAGCCGAGAATGCCGGGTCGTAGCCTTTTTCCTTCTGGATCGGCGCCATGGTGCCGCCGATGGCGGCCGTGCAGGCCATGCCGGAGCCCGAAAGCGTACCGAACAGCATGTTGCCCATGACGTTGGCGTGGGCGAGCGCGCCGGGCATGCGGCCGCCGAACATCAGCGCAAGATTGATCAGCTTCCGCGCTATGCCGCCATGGTTCATGATGTTGCCGGCAAGCATGAAGAACGGCACGGCCAGCATGCCGAATGAGTTGATGCCGCCGAACATCTGCTGCGCGCCCTGAAAGAAGATCAGGTCATAGGGCAGGATGACCGTGATGGCGGCCAGCGAGCTGAGACCGATGGCAACCGCAATCGGCATGCCGCACAGCATCAGGATCACGAAAAGCGGGAGGAGGATCCCCGCGACGAGATTAGTGTCCATCTTTTTCGCTCCTGATATCGTTCAGCACTTCCCGGTAGTTGAGCGTCTTGAAGAAGACGGACAGGAATCCGGCGAGCGGTATGATGACGTAGACCCAGTTCATCGGCAGATCGAGGCTGTCTGAATGCTGGCCGACGCCGACGGAGACGAGGTTGAAACCACCCTTCAGAAGCACGGTGACGATGAATGCCATGACCGCGAGGTAGTTGAAGGTTTCAAGGATCAAGCGCTTGCGGCCCTTCAGGGCGTCCTTGATCAGACCCAACGACATATGCCGGTCCGTCAGCCCGAAGGCATAGGATGCGCCAAGGTAAACCAGCCAGATCATGGTGAAGCGCAGGGCTTCGTCAGTGAACTGGGAGGGCGAATTCAGGACATAGCGGCTGATGACCTGCCAGGTCGCCATGACGACCAGAAGAGCGAGAAAAACGGTGATCAGAAACAGGACCGTTTTTTCGAGGATTGTTCTTATGTTTTTCATGAGGAAACCTCATTGTGAGTGCAGAGGACGGTTCTGTCTTGCGGTAGTCCCCCCTCGCCGGATGCGAGGGGAAACCGGGCCTTTTGTTGCGTATCGCGCCGACACGCGAGCCTTTCGTCGCCTTACTGCTGAGCGGCTTCGATCTTTTCCACGATCGCTGCAGCTTCAGGGTTGTTTTCGGCGATTTCCTCGTAGAGCGGCTGAACGCGTTCCTTGAAGGGAGCGAGATCGACGTCGATGAAGGTGACGCCGGCTTCCTTGGATTCTTCCAGGGATGCTGCGTTCTTGACAGCTTCCAGCTCGTCGACGCGAACCGTATACTTTTCAGCTTCTTCCGTGAGGATCTGCTGCTGCTCTTCCGTCAGCTTGTCCCAGGTCCGGGTGGAGATGATCATGACGTCCGGGATGAGGAAGTGACGATCGAAGGTGAAGTAGTTGATGATCTCAACCTGTTTGGAGTCGATGAGTGCCGCCGGGCTGCCCTCTGCGCCGTCAACGATGCCCTGCTGCAGAGCCGTGTAGGCTTCACCGAAGGGGATCGGGGTCGGCGTTGCGCCCAGAAGCTCGACGGCGCGGGCCATGGAGCGGCTGTTGGGGACGCGAATCTTCAGACCGGCGAGATCTTCCGGCGAATGAATCTCGGTCTCGGTCGTGTAGAAGTTACGGGCCGGAGCGATGTTCCACGTCAGGCCACGGAAACCGGTATCGAGATGGGTCTCGAACACGTCGCCCTTGACTGCGTTCATCGCTGCCGTGGCGCTGGCGTCGTCGTTGAAGAGGTAAGGCAGCAGGAATGCGCTGTAGACCGGGTTGAACTTCTCAAGGTCGGCCGGATTGGTGCGAACGATGTCGAGAATGCCGGTGCGCAGCTGGTTGATCATCTCGGATTCGGTGCCGAGAACGCCCGCCGAGAAGACCTTGAAGTCGACTTCGCCATTGGTGCGCTCGGAAACGGCTTCGCCCATTTCCTGAAGAGCGACGACGGTCGAGTGGTCGGTATTGTGCGAATCGGAGACGCGCAGCGTCAGAGCCGAGGCCGAGGTTGCGAGCGCGCTGAACGAAACGGCTGCGGCGATACCGAGACCGATTTTGCTGAATTTGGACATTAAAACCTCCCTGGAACAGATTCCAATTGGTCGTGTTGGTTTCAGGGGAGATCGATCTGGCTTGGAATTGATCGAAGCGCTTTGCGATGCTTCCGGCGAATTCAGGACGCTAGACTAGCGGAGCCCGACTGCCGTCGGCTGGACTGAGCATCTTCAATTTCACTCCCTGAGGCCAGACGCGCCTCCCTGTTGATCAAGAGTCCGGAGGCTATGCATGAGATACGTACCTCAGGTTCTCTGAAGGCATTGTGTACGGCATCCGGGAGACTTCCGCAACAAAGGTATGCTAGCATATTAGTTAAGCTAACAGCCTGAAAACGTGTCTTTTCACTGCATGACCCTAGAACGATCACATTTATTTTTGCATTATAAAACAAATGATTAAAAATTTGTATGGACTTTTAATGCACCAATAGGTGGCACATTTGCTTTTGTCAGCCTCAGAGCGCAATCAGTTCAAGCAAACTTGACCGTTGTCAATCACGTTTTCTGCCACTTCCGGTGATGAAATAAACGGTCCTTGCGGGGTCTCCCGCCGCAAGGAACGCAAAAATGTGATTGGGCAATTTTCCTTTGAAAGCATCGGCTGACATTTGGGGAGCTCGGAGACATCAGGCCGGCCTTCATCCCTCTGCGCCGAACCCGCAGCCGTGTCTGTTTATCTCACAGCCGGGGCCCGGCCTCCGGCATATGCTCGAGACGTCGCGAAGACCTGCTCCGAAAGCCAGGCGCACGGCCAGATGGCAACGCGCCCGACATCAAACTGCAGCTTCCTGCCTCAACCCTGTCTGGAAGGAGCTATTTTGCCGCATAGGGCGAGATTTCGCGCGGCAGGAACTGTCCGTCCGCCAGCGACCCCGTGATCTTGCCTTCCTCGCACACGGTCTTGCCGCGCAGGATCGTCATCACCGGCCAGCCCTTGACCTTCTGGCCCTCATAGGGGGTGTAGTCGGCGCCGTGATGCATGCCGGCCTGGGTGATCGTCTCCTCGCGATTTGCATCCCACAAGACAAGATCTGCGTCGAAACCGGGCGCGATCGAGCCCTTCTTCGGATAGAGGCCGTACATTTTCGCGTGGTTGGTCGAGGTCAAGGCAACAAATTCGTTGAGCGAGATCCGTCCCTCGCTGACGCCCTTGGAAAAGAGGATCTGAAGCCGGTTCTCAACGCCCGGAATGCCGTTGGGCACCCAGCGGAAAGAGGTCTTGCCCTTGCCCGACATCTTGCCGTCCGGCCCGTCGAAGAAGAAGGGGCAGTGATCAGACGAGAAGGTCGAGAACACGCCGCCGCGAATGCCTTCCCAGATGGCATCCCAGCTATCGCGGTCGCGCGGCGGCGGCGAGCAGACATATTTGCCGCCGGTCGCATCCATGTTGAAACCCTTCATGTCGTCAGCGGTCAGCGCGATATATTGCGTGCAGGTCTCGCCATAGATGTTGAGGCCGCGCTGCTGCGCCCAGCGAATCTGTTCCATCGCCTCGCGGCCGGAAACATGGACGATCATGATCGGCACGTCGACAAGCTGGGCATGGCTGATGGCGCGGTGGGCAGCCTCGCGCTCCACCACTTCCGGACGGGAAACGCCGTGATAGTAAGGCGCGGTCTTGCCGGCCTTTTCCAGTTTCTCCGTCATGAAGCGGATGGCGTCATAACCCTCGCAATGGACCATAACCAAGGCCTTGCAGTCGCGCGCGCAGTCGAACACTTCGAGAAGCTCGCGGTCATTCAGCACCATGTCGTCATAGGTCATGAACACCTTGAAGGAGGTGTAGCCGCTTTCGACAAGACCGGGCAGATCCTGGCCGAGCGCCTGCGGCGTCGGATCGGTGATGATCAGGTGAAAGCCGTAATCGCAATAGGATTGCCCGCGCGCCTTCTCGTGATAGGCGGCAACGGCTGCCCGCAGGTTTTCGCCGCGCGCCTGCAGCGCGAAGGGAATGACGGTCGTGGTGCCGCCGGCAATCGCCGAACGCGTACCCGTTTCAAAACCGTCGGCCATTTGCGGCGTCCCCGGTGCGGAAGGCTGGGCGAGGTGAACATGACTGTCGATGCCGCCAGGCATGACCAGCAGGCCCGATGCGTCAATCTCCCTATCGGCAGTGCCGAGATCGGTTCCAGTGGCGACGATCCGGCCGCCCTTCACCGCGATATCGGCATTGAATGTATCGGCGGCGGTTACACAGGTGCCGTTGCGGATCAGAAGATCGAAATCAGCCATGAAATACTCCTTGGTCATCAAATATCGCCGCGATCCAAGCCGGACGCATTCGCCTGGCCCAATAGGGCGGTCATGGCAACAATGAGTGTCGGCGCGATCGCATCACGAGCGGGAAAACTGCGAAGCGGAAGTTCGAGGCCTCCGGAATAGCAGGCGACCGCTCGCTCCCGCTTTGGAAGGATGCGCCGACATATTCCGCCGAAGACGGAATAATTGCAATGAATCCGGCATCCCGCGGACCATTTTTAATGCACCGCCCGGAACTGCCCGCAACTCAGGCAAAAAGCGGCGGATCGCTTTCGCCTTCCACGAGTTCCAGCGGCCAGACCTTGCCTTTCGGAACATCCTGGTAGCTTTCGGCAAAGGCCGGCAGATTCGAAAGCAGCATCTCGCCGAGCATGCGGCCAAGCGCGTCGAGGTCGAGGCGGAAACAGGTCAGCCTCGGCAGCAGGAAGCGCCCGACAGGACTTTCTCGCTCGGCGATCACGGCAAGATCGCGCCCGGGAAGCAGACCGGCCTCGCCGAGACGACGATAAAGGCCGACCGACATCAGTTCTGCGATCAGAAGGATGGCCGTGGGCCGATCGGCCGTCTCCAGAACCTTGCCCGCGACATCGTAACCGCCTTCCTCGCTGGTCTCCGCACGAAACACGATCGCCTCATCGAAGGGCAGACCGCAATCCTCGAGACCCTGGCGGTAGCCTTCCAGGAACAGCGGACCAAGATTGGCATCCACATTCGGCACGGCAACGGCGATGCGCTTGTGGCCGCGGCCACAGAGCCGCCTGACCGAGGCGCGGGCAATCCCCTCGAAATCGAGGTCGATCCATGATGCGTCCCCCAGGCTATCGCTTCGCCCGAGCGTAACGAAGGGCATATTGGCGCGCCTGAGAATTTCAAAACGCTCGTCGTGGGTTCGGGTCGCCGTCAGAATCACCGCGTCCACGATGCGTTGCGCCACCATGCGCTGAAGAAAGCTGTCGGGATCCTCATCGCGCGAACAGAGAAGGAGGACAAGATCAAGTTTGTGACGCTTGAGCGCGGTCTGCAGACCGTGGATAACGCCAAAAAAGAAATTGTCATTATTCTCGCCCAGGCTGTTGCCTTGTGTCAGGATCAGACCGACCGTACTCGTCGTGCCCTTGCGCAGGCTGCGACCCGACTGGTTGGGAACGTAGCCAAGTTCAACAGCCGCCTCCAAAACCCGCTCGCGCGTCTTGGCGTTTACGTCCGCCTTGCCATTCAGCGCGCGCGAGACCGTACCAATCGAAAGTTGCAGGTGATTAGCGAGCTGACGAATGCCCGTCATGATCTCTCCATTTTGAGGTTCGTACCTCTATTGACACCAGAACCGGTCCGTGTCTATGGTCGTAAACGTTTACGGAGCGTGTTTTAGCGATTTCGGGACTGAAAAGTCAATGACAGTCAAGGGGCATCGCATTGCGATTGACCCTGCGAGGAGTCATCCCGTATCGCGACGAGACAACATCCGTCGAAGCCGGCCGGGGACGGCCGGAAAACCTATACGGGAGGCTATTTATGAATCGCACCAAACTAATGCTGTGTGTATCCGCGGCTGCCATGACCCTCGCCACGGCTGTTCCGACGCTCGCGCAGGAACCGGTCACTCTGAACATCTGGACCGTCGACAAGACCGGCCAGCCGACGCCGGATCTCGCTCGTGAATTTGACGAAAGCGAACCGAACATCGACGTCGTCTATCGTGAGGTCAACTTCGCCGACCTGATGAGCGAGGCGATGCGCGCCTATTCGGTCGGCCGTGCACCAGACATCTTCGCTGTCGACAACCCCGACACGGCGATGCTGGCCGCCAACGGGGCCCTTCTTGATCTGACGGACTTGATCGAGCAGTCCGACATCATCAATGTCGACGAGTATTTTGAAGGCCCGATGGCGTCGGCCACCTGGGACGGCCGCATCTATGGCGTTCCGAAGGCGACCAACACGATCGCGCTCTACTACAACAAGGACATGTTCGAGGAAGCCGGCATCGAAGAGCCGCCGAAGACCTGGGACGAGCTGATCGAGGATGCCCGCGCCCTGAATGACCCGGAAAATGATGTCTACGGCGTCGCCTTTTCGGCCAAGGCTTCCGAAGAAGGCACGTTCCAGTTCCTGCCTTTCGTGCAGATGGCTGGCGGCAGCTACGACAACATCAACGGCGAGGGCGGCGTTGAGGCACTGACCTTCTTCAAGACGCTTCTTGATGAAGGCCTTGCTTCGCCGGACACCGTCTCGCGCACGCAGTGGGCATCGACCGCGACCTTCAACGCCGGCAATGCCGCCATGGCGATCTCCGGCCCCTGGGAACTGAACCGCACCTCTGACGAAGCCGAATTCGACTGGGGCGTTTCACTTCTGCCGATCCCGGCCGAAGATGCGCAGCGCTCATCTGCCATGGGCGACTACAACTGGGTGATCTTCTCCTCCACCGAGCACCCGGAAGAAGCCTTCAAGGCGCTTGAATTCTTCGCCGAACAGGACAAGGACCTGTTCGAACGCTTCGGCCAGATCCCGGCACGAAACGATATCGAGATCCCGCCGACCGGCAACGAGGCCAAGGACGAAGCGCTGCAGGTCTTCCTGGAGCAGATGCAGTACTCCCAGCCGCGTGGTCCGCATCCGGAATGGCCGAAGATTTCCAAGGCCATCCAGACGGCGCTTCAGTCGGCTCTCGCCGGTTCGCAGACGCCGCAGCAGGCGCTTGACCAGGCCCAGGCCCAGATCGACAAGATCACCGGAAAGTAATCTGCTTTTCCTGAAACCCGGGATATCCCGCCACGCCCCCAAAAGGGCGTGGACGGGGACGGCTTGCCTGATATCCCGGCTTCATCCGTTTAATCGCCCAAGGGAGCTTCAACAATGCGCAAGGCGCTCTCAACGCTCTGGGATGGCCGTGGTTTCGATCTGATACTGGTGGGCATTCCGCTCATCTTTCTGATCGCGATTTCCGGTTCGGCTCTGGTCTACAACGTGATCATGAGCTTTCAGGAAGTGGACATCTTCAGTCTCGGCACCTTCTTTCGTCCCTTTGTCGGCCTCGACAACTATATCGCGGTGCTGACCGATCCGCAGGCCTGGCCGATCTTCGGCAATACGCTGATCTTCGTGCTCTGCTCGCTCGGCGGTCAATTCCTCTTCGGGTTCTTCCTGGCGCTGTTCTTCAACATGCAGTTCCCGGGCTCAACCTATCTGCGCGGCCTGTTTCTTGTGTCCTGGGTCATGCCGGGTCTTGTGACCGGCGCGATCTGGAACTGGCTTCTTGCCGGCGATTTCGGCGTGATCAACTTCTTCCTGCAGTCGATCGGGGTCATTGACGACCCGATCTTCTGGCGCTCGTCCCCGGACTTTGCGCTGTGGAGCGTGATCATCACCAATATCTGGTTTGGCACCGCCTTCAACATGATCCTGCTTTCGGTCGGCCTCGCCGCCATTCCGAAGGATCTCTATGAAGCCGCAAGCCTTGACGGCGCCAACGCATTCCGTCGCTTCTACACGATCACGCTTCCGATGATGCGCCCGACGATCGGCGCGCTCCTGTCGCTTGGCCTGATCTTCACCCTCCAGCAGTTCGACCTGTTTGCCGCGATTACCGATGGCGGTCCGAACAACTCCTCGAACGTCGCCCAGTACTGGGCCTGGCAGCTTTCCTTCCGTGAATACGACTTCGCACGCGGCGCGACCGTTTCGGTGCTGATGATCACCCTCGTCATCATCGCGGCCGTCTTCTATGTGCGCTCGACCCGCCATGAGGTGCGCGGATGACCCCGAAAACCCGAAACACCCTGCTGATCGCCTGCGGTCTGGTATTGGCAGCCATCTATCTCTTCCCGCTCTACTGGATGTATGTGACCGCGCTGAAAACCAGCACGGCGATGTTTGCCGCTCCGCCGAGCTTCGTGCCGCCGAACCCGCAATGGGACGTCTTTGCCGGCGTCTGGGTCGAGCGCCACATGGCGACCTATCTGAAGAACTCGCTGATCATCGCCAGCTGCGCCGTCCTGTTCATCGCCACGCTCGGCTCGGGCTGCGCCTATGTCCTGGCCCGCTACCGCAGTGTGTGGGTCGATGTCGGCCTGTTCCTGGTGCTGATGCTTCAGGTCCTGCCGGCATCCCTGATGGTCACCCCGATCTTTGTCGGCTTCTCGCAGATCGGCCTGCTGGATTACCCGCGCATCGCCGTCATCGTGGCGATCACCGCCAAGGCCATGCCGTTCTTCGTGGTGCTGGTGCGCGCCACCTTCATGAACGTGCCTGCGGAGCTTGAAGAGGCGGCGCTCGTTGACGGCAATTCCCGCTTCGGCGCCTTCATCCACATCGTGCTGCCGCTTGCCCGCAACGGCATCCTCGTCAGCGCGCTGTTGATCTTCATGCAGGCCTTTGGCGAATTCGTCTACTCCAAGTCGCTGATCCAGGACGTCGAGCTGCAGCCGGCAAGCGTCGGTCTCTCCACCTTCATGGGTCCGAACTCGGTCGATTGGAACCGGATCATGGCCTACGCCTCGATCTACGTAACCCCCATCCTCGCTGCCTTCGTGCTGCTGCAGCGCAAGATCGTCTCCGGCCTGACCTCGGGAGCTTTGAAATGACAACCCAGATCGAATTCAACGCGGTCGAGAAGTATTACGGCCGCTACCACGCCCTCAAGAACGTCAACCTCACGATCGAAAAGGGCGAGTTCGTCGCGCTTGTCGGCCCGTCCGGTTGCGGCAAGTCCACGCTGTTGCGCACGCTGGCCGGCCTTGAAAAGATCTCCGGCGGCGAGGTAAAGATCGCCGGCGATCTGATGAACGACATGCCGCCGCGCCGGCGCGACATCGCCATGGTGTTCCAGTCCTATGCGCTCTATCCGCATATGACGGTCGAGGAAAACCTGACCTACAGCCTGCGCACCCACGGCATGAAGAAGAAAGATGCCCAGGTGAAGGCCCGCGAAGTGGCCGAGACCACGGGGCTTTCAAACCTGCTGGAACGCTATCCGCGCGAACTCTCCGGCGGTCAGCGCCAGCGCGTGGCCATGAGCCGCGCCATCATCCGCGATCCGAAGGCCTTCCTCTTCGACGAGCCGCTGTCCAACCTCGATGCGGCGCTGCGCGTTCACATGCGCAAGGAAATCCGCACGCTGCATGATCGCCTTGGCGCAACCTCGGTCTATGTCACCCACGACCAGATCGAGGCCATGACCATGGCCGACCGCGTCGTCCTGATGAAGGAAGGCCGGATCGAGCAGCAGGGCGCGCCGCTGGAACTCTATGACAGCCCGGCAAACCAGTTCGTCGCCGGCTTCATCGGCTCTCCGGCGATGAATTTCCTGCCGGCAATTGTGGGCGAGGACGGCCACAGCCTGAAGCTCGAACTCGGTGACGGCGATGTTCTGCCCTATGCGGGCAAGCTGGAAGCCGGTCGCAAGGTGACCGTGGGCTTACGCCCCGAACATCTCGAGCTGGTTTCGGCGGAAGAAGCCCAGTTCAGCCTCCCGCTCCGCATCGCGGAAGCCACGGGCGCGACGACCTTCCTGTTCACCGCCAGTGACCCGGAGATCGCCGTCGTCATCAACGACCGCGCCGCCGTGACGCCCGGCGAGCCGCTGAACATGCGGATCGCCCCGGAACTCATCCACATCTTCGACCGCGAGACCGGCGTCCGGCTCTGACCGGCTGATCTTGCGGTGAGCGATGGCGCCTCTCCCCGCCATCGCTCCCAGAATTCAAAGGAATACACACATGAAAATCATGGACGGCAACTGGCATGTTCGCCAGAACTTCGACCTCAATCAGCCGCTCGAGGCCTTCGATGCCCGCGTGAAAGATGGCAATCTGGTCATCCGCGCCACGACCTGGCCGATGAACGACCGGTCCAACCAGATCAATGCCCGCCTGATCATCCTCACCCTCTCCGCGCCGATGGAAGGCATGATCGGGGTGAAGAGCGAGCACTTCCGCGGCGTTCTCGACAAGGGTCCGCATTTCGAACTCTACCCGGACGAAGGCTTTGCGCCGGAAATCGAGATCACGGACGAGTTTGCCACCCTGAAAAGCGGCAACCTCACCGCCCGCATCGCCATGACCGGCCGCTGGAACCTCGAATTCCTGCGTGACGGCAAACCGATCACCGGTTCCGACTACAAGGCCGGCGGCCATGCCATCGACCATGACGACAATGACCGCACCCATATGTTCGAGCGCTTGAGCCTCGGTGTCGGCACGAAGGTCTATGGTCTTGGCGAGCGTTTCACCGAATTCGTCAAGAACGGCCAGATGGTCGATATCTGGAACCGCGACGGCGGCGCCAATACCGACCAGGCCTACAAGAACATCCCCTTCTTCCTCACCAATCGCGGCTGGGGCGTTTTCGTCAACAATCCGGGCCGCGTCGAGTTCGAAGTCGGCTCGGAGAAGGTTCACAAGGCGCTGTTTTCCGTTCCGGGCGAAAGCCTCGAATATTACGTCATCGACGGGCCGGACCCCAAGGGCGTCATCGACCGCTACACCAAGCTCACCGGCCGCCCGGCGCTGCCGGCCCGCTGGTCCTTCGGCCTGTGGCTGACAACCTCGTTCACCACCGAATATGACGAGGCAACGGTCACCAGCTTCCTCGACGGCATGGCCGAGCGCGACATTCCGCTCCACGTCTTCCATTTCGACTGCTTCTGGATGCGCGGCCTGCACTGGTGCGATTTCGAATGGGATCCGGAAACCTTCCCGGAGCCGGAAGCCATGCTGAAGCGCTACAAGGAGCGCGGCCTCAACATCTGCGTCTGGATCAATCCCTATATCGCCCAGGAATCCAAGCTCTTCGACGAGGGCAAGGAAAACGGCTACCTGATCAAGCGGGAAGACGGTTCCGTCTGGCAGTGGGACCGCTGGCAGCCCGGCCAGGCCGTGGTCGACTTCACCAACCCGGAAGCCTGCGACTGGTATGCCGGTTATCTGAAGGATCTGGTGGCCCAGGGCGTCGACTGCTTCAAGACCGATTTCGGCGAGCGCATTCCGGTCGACGTTGCCTATCATGACGGCTCCGACGCCGAGACCATGCACAACTACTATACCTTCCTCTACAACAAGGTCGTCTACGAGGCCCTGCAGGAGACGAAGGGCGAGGACGAGGCGGTGCTGTTTGCCCGCTCCGCCACTACCGGTGGCCAGCAGTTCCCGGTTCACTGGGGCGGCGACTGCTATTCGGATTACGAATCCATGGCCGAATCCCTGCGCGGCGGCCTGTCGCTCGGCCTTTCCGGCTTCGGTTTCTGGAGCCATGACATTGGCGGCTTCGAGGCAACGGCGGAAGCCGATGTCTACAAGCGCTGGTGCGCCTTCGGCCTGCTCTCCAGCCATTCGCGTCTGCACGGCTCCAAGTCCTATCGCGTGCCGTGGCTCTATGACGAGGAAGCCGTCGATGTCCTGCGTTTCTTCACCAAGCTGAAGATGCGCCTGATGCCGACGATCTACGAGGCCGCCTGCGAAGCGCCCAAGACCGGTCTGCCGGTGATGCGCGCCATGATGCTGGAATTTCCGGAAGACCGGACCTGCGACGCGCTCGACCGCCAGTACATGCTCGGCGAGAAGCTTCTCGTGGCGCCGGTTCTCGACAAGGCGGGAAATGCCGAAATCTACCTGCCGAAGGGCCGCTGGACGCATCTTCTTTCGGGTGAAGAAGTCGAAGGCGGAAGCTGGCGCATCGAAAACCACGACTTCATGAGCCTGCCGCTTTACGTCCGCCCCTCAAGCCTCATCGTCTGGGGCGCGGTCGACGACAAGCCGGACTACGACTATGCGGAAGGCGCGCTCTTTGCTCTCTATGCGCTCGAAGACGGCAAGACGGCGAAAGCCACCATCTTCGCCGACAAGGGCGTGAAAGCGCAGGAGCTGGCCGCTTCCCGCAACGGCAGCGCGTTGACGGTCACGGCGGAAGATGCGTCCCGTCCGTGGCGCCTGCGCCTGCAGGGCATCGCCAAGGTTTCCGGCGCCGAGGGCGCCAGCATCGAGGAAACCACCGAAGGCGTGATCGTCAACGGCAAGGGGAATGTCACGGTAACGCTTTGAATCTCAAAACATCGAGATCGACCGCTCCGGATTTTCCGGGGCGGTTTTTTTTCGTGATCGGGCCGCCTTGCGGCAATGTTTGGCGGATCAATGGACTTCGCGGTCCAGATGAGACGGTTCACAGGCGAATGTCTGCGTCCGCGCTGCTATCAATGACTGTTCGGGCGTTGACGATGTCGTTGCCCGATGCCCGCCGCGCCGCCGCCTCGGATGAAAGGCCATAGCTCATCCAACGCGCCACGAGGCGTTCCTCCAGTACGTCAAGCGGCGGTGAAATCATCACACTCGCGTCAAAGAGCGGTTTCAGCGCCGCCCAGGGCCCTGTGTTCAACAGCAGATAATTGCCCTCGACGATGACGATGGGCGTCGATGCCGGCAACAGGCCTGCATCGGCAAGCGTCCTGTCCTCAGCCCGGTCGAACAGCGGAAAACGGATATCGTCCCCGCCGGCGCGGACTTTCCTGATCAGTCTGACGAAGCCCTCGGCGTCGAATGTTTCCGGCGCGCCCTTGACAGCGCGCAGGCCGCGCTCATCGAGAACACTGTTGTCCAGATGGAACCCGTCCATGGGCAGAAGCGCGGCCCGCGACATCGCCGCTGCGGCGTTCAACCGCGCAACGGTCTCGGCGGCGAGCGTCGATTTGCCGGAACCGGGCGGGCCGGCAATGGCGATCACACTGCGCGCGCCGGGTCTTGCGACGCGGCCGATCAGATCGACCACCGCGTCGGTATGCCTGTCAAGTTCGGATTTCATCATGCAGCCTGGTGTTCGCGCGGAGGCTCCTTGGCGCCTGTCATGAAGGCGACGGCATCTGCCATCGTATAATCCCTGGGGTTCAGCACGCAAAGTCTTTTACCCAGACGATGCACATGAATGCGATCCGCCACCTCGAAGACATGCGGCATGTTGTGTGAAATGAGAACGATCGGAATGCCGCGCGAACGCACATCCTGAATAAGTTCCAGCACCTTGCGGCTCTCCTTGACGCCAAGCGCTGCCGTCGGCTCGTCGAGAATGATGACCTTGGAGCCGAACGCGGCCGCCCGCGCCACCGCCACGCCCTGTCGCTGGCCGCCGGACAGTGTCTCGACCGCCTGATTGATGTCCTGGATCGTCATCAGTCCGAGTTCGGACAGCTTCTCGCGGGCAAAACTCTCCATCGCCTTATGATCCAGAACCTTGAGCCAGCGGCCAAGCAGACCGGGCTTGATGATCTGTCGGCCGATGAACATGTTGTCGGTGATGGACAGCGCTGGAGAAAGCGCAAGCGTCTGGTAGACGGTCTCGATGCCGGCGTCACGGGCCTCCAGCGGAGAGCCGAAATGGATCGGCCTGTCCTCCAGATGCATCTCGCCGTCGTCGATCTGAATGGCGCCTGAAAGCGCCTTTATCAGCGACGACTTTCCCGCGCCATTGTCGCCGATCACCGCCAGGATTTCGCCTGGATAGAGATCGAAATCCGCGTGGTCCAACGCCACGACCCGGCCATAGCGCTTGACGATGTTGCGTGCCTTCAAGATCGGCTTTCTGTCTCCGGTCATGCCGCTGCCTTTCTGATCCACTGGTCGATTGCGACCGCGATGATGATGAGCCAGCCGATGGCGAAGACCTGCCAGAGCACATCGACTCCGGCCAGACGCAGGCCTGACTGGAACACGCCGACGATAAGGGCGCCGAACAGGGCCCCGAGCACCGAGCCGCGCCCGCCGAAAAGCGAAATCCCGCCGATCACCACGGCCGTGATCGATTGCAGATTCCCCTCGTAGAAGGCCTGCGGGCTGATCGACCCGACGCGGCCGATCGACGACCAGGCAGCGAGGGCGCAGACGAGCCCCGCAAGCATGTAGACGGACACCAGCGTTCGGTCGGTTCGGATACCGGCGAGCTCGGCCGCCTCCTTGTCATCGCCTGTGGCATAGACATGCCGGCCCCAGGCGGTCTTGTTGAGCAGAAACCACAGTGCCGCGAAGGTTACCACCATCAGGATGGAACCGTAGGTCAGGCGTGCGCTGCCGATCTGAACCGCCTCGCCGAAGAATTTGAGGAGCGGCGCTTCCGCATCAATGTCCTGGCTGCGGATCGACTGTGCCCCTGAAAGCCAGAGGTCAAGAGCGTAGTAGACGTTCCAGGTCCCAAGCGTCGTGATGAAGGGCGGCAGCTTGATTTTGGTGATGAGAAAACCGTTCAGCGCGCCGGCAGATGCTCCGCCGGCAAAACCGATGATGATGGCGAGCGGGGCCGGCACGCCGAGATAGACCGCCAGATTGCCCATGATGACGGAAATCAGCACCATGATCGCCGCCACGGAAAGGTCGATGCCCGCGGTGATGATCACGAGGCTCTGCGCTGCCGCCAGCATGCCGATGATCGACACCTGCTGCATGATCAGCGTCAGGTTGAAGGGCGAGAAGAAGCGTCCGCCGGCGACGAAGCCGAAGGCGATGACGCTTGCCAGAAGCACGATGATCGGCACCAGCGTGGGGTTGCCGTGAAGAATATTGCGCAGCCGGTCGATCGGCGAGGCAGCGGGTTCATCGAACCGCGCCTGTTCCCTGTTGCTTTCGGCCAGGCTCGCTTCGTAGTCGTTTCCAGCGGTATCGGCGTTTTTGTCACTCATCTCAATCTCTCTGAAAACCTGCTTCTGTCGGCACGGCATCAAAGGCCGGAAGGAGCCGGACGCGTGGCGCGCATCCGGCTTTCGCTTCGGCTCAGCCCCAGCACTTAGCCAGGCCTTCCTCGACGGAAATCGAGGGGACGCCGTCGACCGGCTTGTCGGTCACCAGATTGACGCCGGTATTGTAGAAATCGAGACCCGGCGAGGTTTCCGGAACCGTGCCGTCGGCAGCGAAGGCGGCGATTGCTTCGATGCCCTTCGAGGCCATCAGCAGCGGATATTGCTGCGAGGTGGCGCCGATGATGCCCTCCTGCACATTGCGCACGCCTGGGCAACCGCCATCGACGGAGGCAATGATCACGTCGCTTTCGCGGCCCATGGCCTTCAGCGCCTCATAGGCGCCTGCGGCGGCCGGTTCGTTGATGGTATAGACGACATTGATGGAAGGGTCGCGCTGAAGCAGGTTTTCCATGGCCTTGCGGCCGCCCTCCTCATTGCCGTCCGTCACATCATGACCGGCAATACGCGGGTCGTCCTCATCACCGATATCGGTCGGGTTCTTGATGTCGATGCCGAAGCCCTTCATGAAGCCCTGATCGCGCAGATAGTCGACCGAAACTTCCGACGGATTGAGGTCCAGAAACGCGATGCGGGCATCATCGGCCTTGTCGCCGAGTTGACCGCGCGCCCATTCGCCGATCAGTTCGCCAGCCTTGAAATTGTCGGTCGCGAAGGTGGCATGGGCAACATCGGCCGGCTCGAACGGCGTGTCGAGCGCGATGACCAGAAGCCCGGCTTCCTTCGCCTGTTCGATCACCGGCGTCAGCGCGCGGCTGTCGGAGGGGGTGATCAGAATGCCGTCGGCGCCTGCAGCGATGCAGGTTTCCACCGCAGCGACCTGGGTTTCAACATCGCCATCGAGCTTGCCGGCATAGGTACTGAGATCAATGCCCATTTCCTTGGCTTGCTGGCTCGCGCCCTCCTTCATCTTGACGAAAAAGGGGTTGGTGTCCGTTTTGGTGATCAGGCAGGCGCTGCCCTCTGCCGCCGCAGTTCCGGCGGCGGCCGTTACGGCCAAAAGGCTCAAGGCAGCCATCTTAACAATCTTCATAGCTCTCTCCCGTGTTAGGCCACCGCACCATTTAATATTTCATAAGGAAGTATTTTTCGGCGACATCGAAACGATCTTTCGGTCGATCGTTCCTCTGTTTCGCCGGACAGTCTCCTCCCTGCCGCGATGGCCACGGGAAGGCTAGGACCGTGTTTGACGCGTGTCAATAAAAACTTTTGAATGAAGTATTAATTCACCGGACGCAACGCAAAGCCGCTTGTGCGCGCGGAAGGCCGCCCCTATGATTGCGTGACTATTTCAAGCCCGCGCTCATTCCGGCGTCGCCATCGGCAAGCCACTGGAAAACAACAAGAATGAAAACCGAGGATAAAGAAGACCTATTGCTGTCGACTCCGATCAGGGGCTCGAACCAGACGGCCGTGCGAGGCTTCAACGAACGCCTTGTCCTGCATCTCATTCGTCAGTATGGCGCTCTGACCAAGGCCGAGGCGACCCGCGCGACCGGCCTTTCACCCAATGCCGTATCAGTGATCTTCAAGGCCCTGGAGGCCGACGGCCTGCTTCTGCGCCAGGCCCCAATTCGCGGGCGCGTCGGACAGCCATCGGTGCCAATGTGCCTCAATCCCGATGCCCGCCATTATGTCGGCCTCAAGGTCGGTCGACGCAGCTTCGACATGGTGATCGCCGATTTCACCGGCGCCGTCGTCGCCCGGCGCCTGCGCCAGCACAGCTACCCCACGCCAGACGGCATGCTCGACTTCATCAAGACCAACCTGACGCCTCTTCTGCGCGCAGCCGGAAAGAAACGCGGCGACATGTCGGGTTTCAGCGTCGCCATGCCGTCGGAACTCTGGCACTGGCGCGATGTTTTCGACGCGCCGCGTGAGGAGATGGGCGCATGGCAAGACCTCGACATCAAGGGCATGCTGAACGGTTTCGTGCCGGGTCCCGTTACCTGCGAGAACGACGGCACGGCCGCCTGCCGCTGCGAACTGGTCTTCGGCCCGCAGAACCACAGACAGGACTTCATCTATTTCTTCGCAGGGACCTTCATCGGCGGCGGCATCGTCCTCAATGGCAGCGTGTTCACCGGGCGCCGCGGCAATTCCGGCGGCCTTGGCCCCTTGCGCATCCCCGATGAGCCGGGCGGACACCGGCTGATCGACCACGCCTCTCTTGCCGTGCTTGAGCGCCAGATCACGAAAGCCGGCGGCGATCCGAACGCGCTTTATGTCGAAAACCCGGACTGGGATCAGTTCGAACCGCTGGTCGGCGACTGGATAGCGCGCGCCGGGCGCAGCCTCGGCCACGCAATCGTCTCCACCCTTGCGATCATCGATTTCGAGGCGGTGATCATCGACGGCGCATTCCCCGACGCGGTGCGCGCGCGTTTGGTGGGCGAAGTCCGGCGGCAGATGGACCAGCTCGATCTTCAGGGCGTGTACCGGCCGGAGATCGGCCCCGGACATTTCGGCTCGGTGGCCCGCGCGCTGGGCGCGGCCGCCCATTGCATCTCAACCGACTATATGATCGACCAGAACACGCTTCAGAGAAAATAATCTCCTGCGTGAAAGAGCGGCGTTCCACGGAATGGCGCTGCGCCGCATACGCTCGCGCCCCGTCCAAGGGCATATTCGCGCAATCGGACGAAACCGCAATTGCCGGTATGGCGTATGGCGCGTGCCCCGCTCGACCATCCGGTTCCGGCGACGTTGCCAACTCCGCCAAACGCGGCTCCCGCCTGAGCGTTGATCGGCACTTGGCGACCGCACATCTTTCCAAGCCTATCCCAGCAAGCCCGACCGGTTCCCAAAGTGATAGCAAGTCCCGTAGATGGAAGACAACAAAAGCGTTTGGCTTAACCGCCCCCCCCGAAACCGGGATGCCAGGCGCAACCGTCAAAACAAAACCCAATGAGTTACTAAATAAAACTAAATTATAATCTTATAATAAAATATATTATAAAATATATATTCACATAAACAAAAATTTAACAAGTATTTCTTAATGGATTTATACAACTCTCACAATGACAGGCGGCGGGAATCATTATCCAAAACCCGTTCAACAGGCCTTGAATTGAAGAGGATCGAATCAAAATGTCCCATGTATTCAAATCAACTGAAATTAAGAAGGTCGCCCGGCCGACGGCTTTGAACCAAACCAGCCTTTTTTCCCGCTTTCTTTCTGGAACGGCTTTCACGACCCTGCTTCTGGCAAGCGGCGTGGCGCTCTACAGCGGCATGCCGCAACAGGCTGTGGCTCAGGACCTCTACTGGAATGCCGGTGGCACTTTCGGCGATGGATCGTCACTCGTCGCCGGCGCCGGAACATGGGCGACAAACGCCGCAAACTGGACGTCCGATCCCACAAACATGACCGGTTCGGGCGAAAACTGGCCGAACGGAACCGGTCTCAATGCCATTTTCACAGGACTTGAACAGAATTACTTCAGCGTGACCGTCGACGGTACAGTCGATTTCGATACGATCACCTTTGACTCAAGCAATTCGCCGCCCGGTGTCGATGATTTCAACACCCTTCAGTTCGTCGGAAACGGCGCTCTGCGCCTTGCGCCGGGTTCCGGAAATGCCGGCACGCTGCACCGGATCACCAGCGTGCAGCAGATCCTTGAAGTGAGTATCACCAACAAGGCCGACAATTCGCCCACCGATCTCATCATCGACGGGCCCGGCGGCGCAAACGGCGTAGCCTGGTTAACCGTCCTCGCCGATCTGACCTATACCGGGACGACCTTTCTCAGGACCGGCCTTCTGGATCTCGGCGGCTATTACCCGTTCGAAACTCTCTACCAGAATGGTTCCGTGGCAGGAGACATCGTCCTCTCGCCGTCGACAAGGCTCAGCATCTGGACGGCCAGCGGCAACCAGACCGTCACCAATACCATCAGTTCGTCAGAC
>NZ_JACIDZ010000010.1 GCF_014196625.1 Martelella radicis | reverse complement strand
CCCCGCTCAAAACATGCGAGGGAAGGTTGGAACATGGGTCAATTCTCAATGGAAATATCAGGCCACACCGGGTCAGTTCTCAGTGGCAATCAACAGTTTCGTATTGCTTGCCTTGGGAGACGACCTGACGCTTGAGCACCAAGCGATTTGGGGGAGCGAAGTGTCAGAACCAATGAAGACATTGTGGCGTCAAAGGCTGTTGGCTTCAGAAAATGACGCGGTCCTCGCTCGCGAAGTCCTTGCAGCCGAACGCTTCGGTGCTGCCGACTTTATCAAATCGATGGTCCTAGATCTGGCGGCAAGCGGAGATAGCTTAGATCAAGCATACGCAATTTCGATTGCGGGCTACTCAATTCGATCTGGTGAGTTTGCTGACATCTTGGGTAAGCATATCGATCACAGAGGCGTATCAGGGCAAGCCGCCAAGCATGCGTTCTCGGAACACGAGAGTGCCATATGGGCGCGGCATTGGGTTGAGAGCATGTGGAACGCGCCGACTCCAGAGGAGTTCTGGCGGTGCTTGATAATTGCAAAGACTTCTATAGATGCGCGCGTGAGTCCCGAACCGCCAAAGAGCAGTCTCTGGGGACGTTTCGCCCCTGTGTTTCGAAGGGCGAGAAAGACGGCAATCAAGGACCGAAACAAGGAGCGAGAGAAGAGGCTCATCGGACAGGAAACTCCCGAGAATATCTTCATCACATCAGTGGACTAGGCTTGATTGTGGGTGCGGCGCGGCGGAAGCCAGGTCTAGCGATGCAGCGCTCTGGATCGAAATGAATGTCGCCTCTGGGCGAAAGCGCAGCAGCACGCAATATAGGACGATGTCCGCTTTGCCGTCCAGCCATCCGGAAACCTGCATGACGGTTTACGGCCCCGTTTCTGCCGGCCCGGAGAGCGCGCCCAAGCTGGCCGTTCGCAGGACTTCGGCCAGACCCGCAAAGCTACCGTATGTCTCACGCTATGTTCCCGCATATCCCCGACACCCATCGCTATTTCCGCGGCGACTTGCACAATGATCTCCGTCTCCTCTCTGCCCTTCAGGGTCAGGCGGCACGCGGTCGCCGGGTTGTTCCCGGTATAGGTCTCGACCACTAGAGCCGCCCGGTTACTGCCGATTCTCAATAAGACATGCTCCGGGCCAGAGCCTTGCGCAGGCTGGGCTGTCCCGCCATTCACGCCAGCAATTGCAATGTCCCGGGAGAGATGAAAGCTGCTGCCAGCGCTAAGCGGGTCTCTACCTTCGGGTAGTCCCGGCGCATCAGGCTGTGTTGATCGGTAAAGTCGGGAGGGATCGATGGCATTGCCCGACCGTTACCACCGAACCGCATTGGCTGGATGTCGTCTTGCGCAAGCGGCGTCAGGCTGCGCGGTGTCAAGTCGATGGCTGCCGGACCATAGCTGTCACCCAATCCCAGAGGGATTCTGAAGCGTCATATACGTTATGACACTCCACATTCTGATGAACGAGGATCTCGAGCTTTTAGCGCATATGGATAAGTACTTTGATTTGTCACTGGATTTGAGGTGTTCGGGCAGCGGGACAGCTCGGCTAGAAGCAAGGGCTGCACGGCGGCATCCGTAGCATGCATTGATTCAGACTTGACATCATGATTTCAATTATAGATATTTCTATTATAGAAATGGGAGGAATGCATGATTGTTGAGGGTGCCAGTGCCCCGCGTGACCTGAAGACCGTTGAAATCGAGGCGGATCTGGTCGTTGTGGGAGGCGGTCTTTCCGGTGTTTGTGCCGCAATTTCGGCGGCGCGGGAGGGCTTGAAGGTCGCATTGGTGCAGGATCGGCCGGTTCTGGGCGGCAACGCCTCAAGCGAGGTTCGTCTCTGGATCCTGGGCGCCACCTCCCACGGCGGCAACAACAATCGCTTCGCCCGCGAGGGCGGGATCATCAACGAACTGCTGCTGGAAAATCAGTTCCGCAATCCGGGCGGCAATCCCGTCATCTTCGACAGCATCGTTCAGGATTGGGTGAGCCGGGAGCAGAACCTGACCGTGCTCGTCAATACCCAGGTTTTTCATGCGGTGACGACGGATAATCGAGTCCGTCAGATTCATGCCTTCAATTCCCAGAATAGCACCCTGTACCGGCTCTCGGGCGCCTTTTTCGCTGATTCCAGCGGTGACGGCATTCTCGTTCACATGTCTGGTGCGGCCTATCGCATGGGCGCGGAAAAGGCGGACGAGTTTGATGAACCCATGGCGCCGGGCAATAATTACGGCGAGCTGCTCGGCCATTCGATGTATTTCTACACCAAGGATGTCGGCCATCCCGTCGATTATGTTGCGCCCGATTTTGCTCTGAAGGACGTGCCAAGTCTCATTCCGCGCTACCGCCGGTTCCGCACCACCGAGCAGGGATGTTCGCTGTGGTGGATTGAATGGGGCGGCAGACTGGACACGATCCATCAGTCGGAAGAGATCAAGGTCGAGCTGCAGAAGATTGTCTATGGCGTCTGGAATTACATCAAGAATTCCGGCGAATTTCCCGAAGCCGCCAATCTGGCGCTCGAATGGGTCGGCACCATTCCCGGCAAGCGCGAAAGTCGGCGCGCAGAAGGCGACTATATTCTCAGGCAACAGGATATTGTCCGACAGATCGTCCATGAAGACGATGTCTGCCATGGCGGCTGGTCGATCGACCTGCATCCTGCCGACGGCGTCTATGGCGACGCCGATGGCTGCAATCAGTTTCATGCCAAGGGTGTCTACGGCATTCCCTTTCGCTGCATGTACAGCCGCAATATCGAGAATCTCTTTACCAATGGCAGGCTCCTGTCCGCCTCTCATGTCGCCTTCGGTTCGTCGCGGGTGATGGCGACGTCGTCGACCGTTGGCCAGGCGATCGGCACGGCTGCAGCTCTTTGCGTCAAGGCTGGCATTCTGCCGCGCGATGTGGCGAAACCGGAATATCTTCCCGCCTTGAAACTCAGTTTGTCACGGGCCGGTCACTACGTGCCCCATTACGATGCCTTGGTGGACGGTAATCTGGCGCATGCCGCCAAAATCACCGTGTCCTCGAGCCTCGCACTCTCCGGCCTCGCCCATGATCATGGCTACAAGCAACTGACGGCCAGCTATGCCCAGCTTTTGCCGGGACGCACCGACATTGACAATGTGATCCATGTACCGCTGCGCGCAGCGCGGTCGACGGAGCTCAACGTTGAACTGCAGATTGCCGAGAAGCCTGAAAACCATACGCCGGAGACACTGGTCAGCGCGGTTTCGCTGCCGCTTGATGCTGGCGAACAGACCGTTGCGATCCCGCTGCCGAAACTTGCGCAGGCACAATATGTCTTTGTCTGCTTTATGGAAAACCCGGATGTCGAGATCGGGCTTTCGAGCGAGTGCATCACCGGTCTTGTCGCGGTCAAGAAAGGCGGCCTCGACAAGGTTTCGACCACGGCTCGACAGGAAGCGCCAAGCGAACTTGGCGTCGACAGCTTCGACTTCTGGGTGCCCGAGCGTCGGCCCGGGGGCGCCAATATCGCCTTTGATGCGGATCATCCCCTGCATGTCTTCGATGCCGCCAACCTGACATTCGGACCGCTCAGGCCGACGTCTGCCCCCAATGCCTGGATGGCTGATCGTGCGGACACGGCGCCTGAAGTGAAACTCAGCTTTGAGACGCCGATTCTCGCCCGAAAACTCATTCTTTATCTTGATTGCGATTACGATCATCCGCTGGAAAGCGTGCAATACCGCCACCATGACCGAGTTATGCCGCTTCTTGTCCATGACGCCACGATCAGCGCCAATGGCCGCGTCGTGGCCGAGATCCGAGACAATCGCAATCCCGTCCTTGCTGTCGATCTTTCGGAGGAAAGACAGATCGACAGCCTGAGCCTGCGGCTGGCCAACAGACAGGGCCACGCCGTGTCACTGCTTGGACTGCGTGTAGAATAAACAGATAACTGGAGGAGAAACGATGATGGTTTTCAAAGCGAGCGTTGCAGCGCTGGCGCTTTCGGTGAGTGCGTTTGGCGCTCATGCCGCCGATGGCAAGGTGACATTCCTGAACTGGATCACGGCCGAGCCCAGCAATGCGCCGGTCATGACGCAGCTGATTGAGGAAACCGGCGTACCGGTTGATGTGCTGTCGAGTGCCTGGGGGGATATGCAGAAGACGGTCTTCTTGAGGATCCGGACTGGCCAGCCGCTTGATGTTTACCAGGCACAGGAACGCTGGCTGCCGACCTTTGCCCAGATGCCCGACGTGGTCGATTTCAACGAACTCTACGGCGAGGAGAAGCTCGCGGCGATGTTCCCGCCGGAAGTGCTGGCCGCGGGTCAGGTGAAAGGCAAGCAGGTTGGTATGCCGTGGAATATCGGCTCGATCAGCCTCGTCTCCAACCGCAAGGTGCTGGAGCAGGCCGGGGTTAGCGAGCCGCCGGCGACGATCGACGACTTCGTCGCCGATCTTGAAAAGGTTAAGGAGGCCCAACCGAACAGCACACCCTATGCGATGATGACCAAGGGTGACGATCTGGTATCTAGCGATTTCCAGCTCTGGCTCTGGGCTTTTGGCGGCTCGATCTTCGACGAAAACGGCCAGCCGGTCGTCGATTCTGAAGCCACGGTTCAGACGCTGGACTTCATGAAGGATCTGGTCGATAGCGGTCTCTCTGCCCTTGATGTCGATCGCGGAGCTGCACGGCGCATGTTCGGACAAGGCGAGAGCGCCTACTATTTCGATGCGCCGGTCGCAAAGGGCTTTGCGGAAGATTTTTCCGGTGAGGGCGAAGCGTTCGTCAAATATGTCTATCCGGTCCCCATGCCGGTGGCCGAAGCCGGCATGACGCCGCATTCCATGGAGTGGGGGCATCTTCTGGTGATGCGCGAGACAGAGGAAGGCATGGTGGACGGCGCCCTTTCCGCCGAGAGCCCCTCTGCAAAGCTGATTTCGGGCCTGACAATGAATGACGAGATCCAGCTCGAATACTTCCAGAAGCTGGGCGCAATCCCAGTCACCAAGTCGGCGAGGGCGAGCGACATCGTCACCTCCGACCAGTATATTGTCGACTGGAATGCCTCGCTTGGCATGCCGAAGCTCAACGAACTCGCTTCTCTAAAGGACAGCGCCAATTATGTCGCCATTGTTTCGGAGGAGGTTCAATCTGCCGTGCTGGGCAAGAAAGATTCGGCAACGGCTGCGGCCGACATGCAGAGCCGTATCGAAAAACTGATGAACTGAGGACGGTGACATGGGCATGGCGACCACGCGCCAGCTGGGGGTGACAAGCCCGGCCCGGCGAAAACCCGGCTACCTGAAACGTTCAGACAGGCGTTTTGCCTATCTGATCCTCGCCCCGGCGATGATTGCGTTTCTGGTCATGGTGGCCTGGCCCTTTTTGGATGCCATGTCCATGGCCTTCTACCAGTACACGATCTACGACACGGAGCCGATCTTCATCGGGTTCGAGAATTTCAGAACCATCCTCACAGACCCTTACGTGCTCGGGTCTTGGGTGACGACGGCTATCTTTGTCGTCGGCACGACACTTCTGACCATGTTTCTCGGCCTCTCCTGGGCGTTGCTGATGTATCAGGATTTTCGGGGGCGTGCGGTTTTCCGCACCATGACGCTGCTGCCATGGATCCTGCCGTCAACGGTGAGTGCCTTCATCTGGGCCTGGATGCTGAACGGGCGCTACGGCATCGTCAATATGCTGTTGATGGATATCGGGGCCGTCAACGCGCCGATGCAGTTTCTCTCCAACGATGTCGGGGCTATGATGGCCGTCATTCTGACACGGACCTGGATTTCCATCCCGCTGTTCATGTCCTTTTTCCTGGCCGGGCTGCAGAGTATGGATTTCCAGCAGATCGAGGCAGCGCGCATTGATGGCGCGGGCAATCTGAAGATCGTACGGCGCCTGATACTGCCGCATCTCAAACCCGTCTTCCTCGTTACCGGCGCGCTTGGCATGATCGGCAATCTGCAGCAGTTCGACATCATTTTCGCTCTGACCGGTGGCGGGCCGGTCCGGGCAACCTCGGTCCTGTCGATCGAGGTCTACAAGCAGGCGTTCCAGAACTGGAATCTCGGCATGGCTTCCGCCATCGGCGTGCTTTGGGTCTTTACGCTGATGCCGATTGTCATCTTCTATCTTAGAAGCCTGTTCAGGGAGGATTGAGCCGTGCTTGAACTGCGCACCTGGCGGGAAAAGACCGGCTTTATCGTCATTCTCGCCGTCATCGCCTTCTTTCTATTCTTCCCTGTTTACTGGGCGCTGTCGAGCGCGTTCAAGGCAAACGCCGAGCTTTACCTTTCAGACCCGACCTTCGTGCCGCACCGGCCTTATCTCGGCCATTTCATCAATGCCATCACGCAGGGTCCGTTGATCCTGCAGCTTGGCAACAGCCTTGTCACGTCCACCGCTTCGGCGCTTTTGAATGCGGTTCTGGCAGCGCTGGCCGGCTACAGCTTTGCCAAATTCGACTATCCGGTGAAACGCCCTCTGATGCTGCTGATCCTGTCGGCGCAGATGTTTCCATTTGGCGTTCTGCTGATCAGCATCTACCCAATGTTGCAATCGGTTGGCCTGCTCGACACCCGTATCGGACTGACGGTTTCCTATATCGTCTTCGCGCTGCCGGTCTCGACCTATATGATGTACAGCTATTTCAAGCAGGTGCCGAACGAGCTGATTGAGGCGGCCAAAGTGGATGGCGCTAGCAATATGAAGATCTTCCGGCGCATCGTCATGCCGATCTCGCTGCCGGCCTTCATCACCGTTGCGCTCTATGCTTTCATGTGGTCGTGGAATGATCTGCTCTATTCGATGACGCTGATTACCTCTGATGACAAGCGCACCGTCGGTCCCGGCCTTCTGTTACGCTATATCAACGAGAACAATGCCGATTGGGGCGGGGCCATGGCGGCCTCATTTATCGTCGCCGCGCCGGTTATCCTTGTCTTTTCCATGCTGCAGAAGCAATTCATCGGCGGCGTGACATCGGGAGCCGTGAAATGAGCGACAAACCCCAGACATCCCAGCCCAACCAGAGCCTTGTCGATGGTATCCGCTGTTTTCAGGAACTGACGACCAGCGATCATCCGCTTGGCACCAAGGAACTTGCCGAGCGGCTGGGCATCAACATGATCAAGGTGAACCGGCTGCTCAGGACGCTGAAAGCCATCGGAATGGCCGAGCAGAACCAGCAGAAGAAATATCTGCCCGGCCCGGTGGTGCATGTTCTCGCGGCGCAGAGCTTTCATTCCTCCGGGTTGTTTCGCGCTGCGACCCATGTGGCGATCAGCCATGCATACGATGACCGGACGCTGGCGATCGGCATTCTGTGGAAGGATGCGGTGGTCTATATGTATCACGCACTTGCCCATCAGAACCCGGCCGAAGGCCTTGGTGGCTATCATCTCTACCACGCCTCGCAATCTACGATCGGCAAGGCGCTTCTGGCCGAGATGGATGACGATGCGCTGGCGCTCTGCATCGTCGACTGGTCGGAGGACGCAAGAGCGGGCCTTGCCGACACTATCGCCGCCATAAGGCGCAACGGCTATGCCTGCCAGCGCGATGCGGCTGGCCGCATCAACAATATCGCCGCTACCTTTTCGGTTGGCGGCGCAAAAGCCGGCATCGCGTTTACCGATATCGCCATCGAAGGCAGCGCCCTTGAGAGCTATGTCGGCGAATTGAAGACGCTGATCCGCGAAATTGAAAGCTACGCCTGAAAGGCAGAACCGGGAGGAAAATCATGGCCGATGTGAAACTCGATCGCGTGGTCAAGCGCTTCGGGGAACTGGAGACCATCCACGGTGTTGATCTCGATATTGAAAGCGGTTCCTTCGTCGTTTTTGTCGGCCCCTCCGGCTGCGGGAAATCGACGCTCTTGCGAATGATTGCCGGGCTGGAAGAGGTCACCGAAGGTGATGTCTACATTGGCGGCAAATGCGTGACAGAAGCGAAAGCGAGTGCGCGTGGAATTGGCATGGTGTTCCAGTCCTACGCGCTTTATCCGCATATGACGGTGCGGGAAAACATGAGTTTCGGCCTGGAGGTTGCCGGCGAACCGAAGGAGGTGATTGCGGCGCGCGTCAGCGAAGCGGCTGAAATCCTCAAGCTCGGCGAGCTGCTGGACCGCAAACCGCGCCAGCTTTCCGGCGGCCAGCGCCAGCGTGTTGCCATCGGTCGCACCATTGTGCGCCAGCCCAAGGTGTTCCTGTTTGACGAACCGCTTTCCAATCTCGATGCCGAGTTGCGGGTACAGATGCGCATCGAGATCACCAGGCTGCATGAACGGCTCGGCAACACGATGATCTATGTCACCCACGATCAGGTCGAAGCCATGACCATGGCCGACACGATCGTTGTGCTGCGTGATGGCGCGGTCGAGCAGGTAGGCACCCCGCTTACGCTTTATCACCGGCCGGAGAACCGTTTTGTTGCCGGTTTCATCGGCTCTCCAAAGATGAATTTCCTGCCCGTGCGCGTGAAATCGGTTGCCGGCGACAGCTTCACAATTACTCTGCCGGATGGTCGGGACATCTCGCTCTCCGCACCCGGTCAACTGCCTTCGCACGGCGATATGCTGGAGCTCGGCATTCGCCCCGAACATTTCATCGTTGGAAAGGGTGGTGACTTCGAGGTCATGCTGCATTGTGATGTCGTGGAGGAACTCGGCGGTACCACCTATGTCTATGGTGAATATGACGGACGCCAGCTAATTGTGGAAGGCGATGGCGACATGCGGATTCAGCGCGGTAAGGATGAGCTTTTCAGCTTCGATCGAGACCGCTTGCATCTCTTTGATGACAAGGGCAGAGCGGTCATGCTTCAGCGGGACACAGATCCGCCGGCCGGTGGTTGCAACTCGGTTGCGACCGTGGTCCCTGCTAGCTGAACCCAGTGCGCACATGCTCTGGATTGTGAGCCTTAGGTCAGTCGCGGCCAAGGCCCATAAAGTTGAATAGCCCACGAATTGTAGACACCTTCCTGCCTAAAAATGAGGTAAGAAGGCGATCATGAGCGAATCGAATTTCAGTGACGATTTTAAACGCGATGCCGTTCGTCAGATCACGGAACGAGGCTATCCGGTATCAGAAGTCTCTCAGCGGCTCGGCGTAAGCCAGCATTCGCTCTATGCGTGGAAGAAGAGGTTTGCCGGCTCGACGCCACAGGCCAGCGCCGAATCCGAGGAGATCAGGCGGCTTAAGAAAGAGTTGGTTCGCGTCACAGAGGAGCGCGATATCCTAAAAAAAGCGGGCGCGTACTTCGCCAAGGATACAAAGTGATAGTCAAGCATTTATCGCCCTGCATCGGCTGCAGTTTTCGGTGCGGACGATGTGCCGGCTTCTCCGGGTTCACCCAAGCGGGTTTTACGCCTGGCTCAAAGCGCCGCTGAGCAAGCGGGCCATCGAGGACAGGCGACAGACAGAGCTGTTGAGGTCTTCGTGGGAAGACAGTGGCAAGGTTTACGGCTACCGCAAACTGCATGATGACCTGCTGGATCAGGGGGAGACGTGCTGCCCGAACCGGGTTGCGCGCCTGACCCGTCTTGCCGGCATCAAGGCCCGGATCGGTTATAAGCGACGACCCGGAAGCTACGGTGGCAAACCTTCTGTTGCCGTCGACAACACGCTCGACAGACAGTTTGACGTGGAACTGCCTGATAAGGCCTGGGTGACTGATATCACCTAAATCCGGACCTTGGAAGGCTTCGCCTATCTGGCGGTCGTCATCGACCTATATTCCCGCCGCGTCATCGGCTGGGCACTTCAAAGCCGTCAGGCGACAGATGTTGTTCTGCAGGCGCTGCTTTCCGCTTCATGGCGACGCAAGCCAAAACAGCCAGTGCTGGTCCATTCGGATCAGGGATCGCAGTTTGCCCTGCATGGATTGGGCTGCCTTTCTAAAGCAGCACAATCTGGTTCATTCAATGAGCCGCCGGGGAAACTGCCACGACAACGCGGTCGTCGAGAGCTTCTTCAATCTTCTCAAGCGAGAACGGATACGGCGAAGGGTCTATCGCTCACGCGAAGACGCCAGAAGGGATGTGTTCGATTACATCGAGATGTTCTACAACCCTAAACGCAAACATGCCCGCAATGGCATGCTGTCGCCCGTCGACTTTGAACGACAGCACAAAATCTAAACGAGGGTGTCTGCGAAACGGCGGGCTATTCATCCTGTGCTGCCAAAAATGGTCACCCTGGTGGTGGATTTTTTCGCTTTGCCTTCGACGGGATGACCGTCCTGGTACCGTGGATCAGACGTTCCTCGCGAACGAAGTCTCTGTCACAGCCTTTATCAGCAAGAGACAGTCGTGGCTTTCAGGCCGGCATCGCCAGCATGTCAGGTGCCGCGTCGTAGTCAGAAGCCTCGCCGCATGTCGGGGTGCCGCGCTCCTCGGTGACGCGAACCAACGCTTCTCAAGCCGCTTGATCTCCTGGGGTACGGCGCTGGCTTGTGGCCTCGAGCCGTCAAACTTCTTCTTTCATGCATAGAGCGAATGCTGGCTTACGCCGAGCCGCAGAGAGACTTCCGATACAGGATAGCCTCGTTCCGTGATCTGACGCACGGCATCGCGTTTGAAAGCGTCACTGAAATTCGATTTTCTCATGATCGCCTTCATACCTCATTTCTGTCAGGAAGGTGTCTGCAATTCGGGGAGGGGGGCTATTCACGGGGCGACCTGTTCGATCGCGCACTGGCGAACCAACGCTCATGAAGCCCATCTTCCTCGATCAAAAGAGCATGATTTTTAGGCCTTGTATCTGACAAAAAACAATGACATTGTCACTAAACATTCATTTTGTGGTGATAAATGTTGTTTAAATTACATTTAAGCTGCTTCAAACACAAAGGAGAATACGGATGAAGAATTTTGCCTTCTGGACACTGGGTGCACTGACCGGAGCGTTGATTTCGAGTGCGGCCTATGCCGAGACAATCACGGTCTACACCTCCTACGAAGAAGACGAAGCGGCGGCCTTTCTTGAAAAAGCCAAGGAGGCTCTCCCCGATATCGATGTAAACCTGCTGCGGCTTTCCACCGGCGATCTTGCCGCCCGCATCATCGCTGAAAAGGCCAATCCCCAGCATGACGTGCTTTGGGGTTTTGCAATCACCTCCATGGTCACTCCGCAGATCGAGGAAACGCTGGAGGCCTATGAGCCGAAGGGCCTCGATACCGTTCCCGAACAGTTCCGCGATCCCGACAACAAGTGGTTTGCCGTCACCGGCTACATGGCCGCGTTCTGCGTCAACAACGAGCGCCTCGAGGCCGAGGGGCTGGAGATGCCGACTTCGTGGGCAGACCTGACCGATCCCGCATTTGCCGATGAAGTCGTCATGCCAAACCCGGCAAGCTCGGGCACCGGCTATATCCAGATCGATGCGCTTCTCCAGATGATGGGCGAAGACGAGGGCTGGAGCTTCCTGGACGAACTCGACAAGAATGTCGCGCAGTACATCAAGTCCGGCTCCCGTCCGTGCAATGTCGCCTCGATGGGCGAATACACCGTCGGCGCGTCCTACGCGATGCGCGCCATCAAGAACATCGAGGAAGGTTATCCGATCACCATGGTCGTGCCGTCTGAAGGCGCCGGCAACGAGCTGGAAGGCAATGCGCTGGTCGCTTCCTCCGAGCACAAGGATGCGGCAAAACGCTTCCTCGACTGGACGCTCAGCCCCGAGGCTGCCACCGCCTATTACGACTGGAAGACGATCGTGACGGTTCCGGGCGGCGATGTGCCGGAGCGTTTCATCTCCGCGGGCCTGCCTGAGGATGTCCCGGCTGCTCTGTTCCCGGTCGACTTCCGCGCCGCGGCTGAAGACCGCACCGAGATCATCAATGCCTGGCAGGAGCGCTACGAGCGCTAGAATAGGCAGCCGACAAGTCAGCCGGCGGGCGTTGATGCCCGCCGGCGCTTTCAGATTTTCAATGCGCCTGGATAGATTCCGTCCCCCGTTTTCCCGGGCGTACTCAACTGAAAAAAACATCAGGAGAAGTCGCGCGATGGACCTTTCGATCCGCAATCTTGTCAAGCGCTTCGACAGGCTGACAGCCCTCGACAACGTCACGCTCGATGTCGCGCATGGAAGTTTTGTCTGTTTTCTCGGCCCGTCGGGTTGCGGAAAGACCACGCTGCTGCGCGTTATCGCCGGGCTGGAGGATGCCAATGAAGGCACCATTCAGCTCGGTGGCGAGGACCTGACGGCGGTGCCCACGCGCGCGCGCAATTTTGGCGTCGTGTTCCAGTCCTACTCCCTGTTTCCCAACATGAGTGCCGCGCGCAATGTCGGCTACGGGCTTGAATGCCGACGCTGGGACAAGGCGAAGATCGGCGCCCGCGTCGATGAAATGCTCGATCTGGTCCATCTTGCCGATCACCGTACCAAGCTGCCGGCGCAGATGTCGGGCGGGCAACAGCAGCGCATCGCGCTGGCGCGCGCGCTTGCCCCCGATCCTTCGCTGCTTCTGCTCGACGAACCGCTTTCCGCGCTTGATGCCAAGGTCCGCGAGGATCTGCGCGTGGAAATCCGCAGCCTGCAGCAGCGGCTCAATTTGACTACGATCATGGTGACCCACGATCAGGAGGAAGCGCTGGCAATGGCGGATGTCATCGTCGTCATGAACAAGGGTGCGATTGAACAGATCGGTTCCCCGCGCGCGCTTTATGCCGATCCGAAAACCGCCTTCGTTGCCGATTTCATCGGTCGCATGAATATTTTGAGGCTGGATGAAAGCGATCGCGGGAATCCGAGTTTCGGCGGCGTTGCACTCAAGGTCGCGAATATTGAAAACGCCGCAAATGATGCCAGGGCACTTGGCGTGCGGCCGGAAATGATTTCCCTGAGCGATGCCGAAGCCGGCGGTGAGAACACGTTGCCGGCAACCGTCAGCGGCATCACCTATCTCGGCAATATCACCCGTATCGAAGCCGTGAGCGATGCGCAGCCGGATACGCCCATCACGGTTGAATTGCATGGAGCCAGCGCAGTGCCGAAACCGGGAGAGCGTCTCGGCCTTGTCATCCCGGCCGAAGCCTTGAGGGTGCTCGCATGAGCTACCCCGCACAGCCCACAAGCCGTCCCGCGCGCGGCACGGATATTGCCGATCGCGCCAGCATCTGGGCGATGACGCTGTTCGTCGCAGCCCTCCTGATCATCTTCCTGCTGCTGCCGCTTCTCGGCATCCTGATGCGCAGTCTGGAGACCCCCGAAGGTCTCGGCCTCGGCAATTTCATCGCCACTTTCTCCACCATGCGTTTCTGGGAGCTTGTCGGCGACAGTATTCTGGTGTCGCTGACCTCAACGGCAATCGTGGTGATGGTGGCCTATGGCTACGCCTATGCGCTTCAGCGCGCGATCATCCCCGGCAAATGGCTGCTGCGGATTGTGGTGCTGGTGCCGCTGTTCGCGCCGTCGCTGGTGCAGGCGCAGGGCCTCATCCTGCTTCTGGGGCGCAATGGCATTCTCAACCGCTACCTCGGTTTCGATCTGGATATCTACGGCTTCTGGGGCGTGGCGATCGCCAATGCGCTTTATGCGTTTCCCTATGCCTTCCTGATCCTGTCGGCGGCATTGGCGGTGGCGGATGCTCGGATCTACGAAAGCGCTGAAGCGCTTGGCGCCGGTCCATTGCGTATTTTCCGCGACGTCACGCTGCCCGCAACCCGCTACGGGCTGGCAGCCACGCTGTTCATCGTTTTCATGCTGGCGATCACCGATTTCGGTAATCCGATGGTAATCGGTGGTGATTTCAACGTACTGGCGACGGAAGTCTACAATCAGGTTATCGGTCAGGCCCAGTTCGGTCTCGGCGCGGTCATCGGCGTCGCACTTCTGGTGCCGGCGATGCTTGCCAAGCTGATCGAAAAACGGCTGACGGCGCGCCAGCACGCGCTTGTCACCGAGCAGTCGCGTCCCCTGACGCCGAGACCTTCGGCGCGACGCGACCTGTTTTTCTCCCTCTATGCCTATCTGGTCGCGGGCCTGGTACTGTCCGTCGTCGCCATCGTCGTCTTCGCCAGTTTCGTGCATCTGTGGCCCTATAATATGAGCTTCACGCTGCGCCATTACCGCTTCGATGTTCAAAACGGGACAGAACCGCTCTGGAACAGTGTTTTTGTCGCATTTGCAACTGCCATTGTCGGCATCATCGTCACCGGTCTCGGCGCGATTGTCGTGCACAAGTTCAAGACCGCGCTCACGGGACCGCTGTCCTTCCTGGCGATCCTGCCGGCGGCGGTGCCCGGCATCGTCATCGGGCTTGGCTATATTCTGGTCTTCAATGCCCCCTCCAATCCGCTCAATTTCCTCTACGGCACCTTTGCGCTGATCGTCGTTCTCGAGGTCTATTATAACCACGCCCATGCTTTCCTGATTTCATCGACCAGCCTGAAGCAGATCGGCGCGACATTCGACGAGGCCTCGACGACGCTCGGCGGCACCTCGATGACAACCTTGCGCAAGGTCACTCTGCCGCTCATCTGGCCGACCCTTCTGGGCGTGGGCGTGTTCTATTTCATGCGCTCCATGGTCTCGCTTTCGGCGGTGATCTTTCTTGTCACGCCTTCGACGCAGCTTGCCTCCGTATCGGTCCTGCAATTGTCGGACCGCGGCGCGATCAATCAGGCCGCAGCCTTCTCGGTGTGCATCATGGGCATCGTGGTGGCCTGCCTGATCGTCGTGCGCGCGCTGATGTGGCTGGCCGGTGTCAGAAACGTAAATCTCATTCGATAAGAGCGGAAAACGCCATGCCTTCATCTCCCATCAAGGCCATCCTTTTCGACAAGGATGGCACCCTTCTCGATTACCAGCGCACCTGGACGCCGCTCAACCGTGCGGCAGCCGATCTTGCCGCAGGCGGTGATCCGGCGCTCGCAGCGCATTTTCTGCGCGTCGGCGGCATGGACCCTGAAAGTGGGCAGACCGCGTCCAACAGCCTGTTGGCGGCGGGAAACACAGATGAAATCGCAAGAGCCTGGATCGATGCTGGCGCGCGTTTCAGCGTCAACGAGCTGACCGAAGCGCTCGATAGGCTGTTTACCGCTGCCGTTTCCGATGCCGTGCCGGTGACCAATCTGGTCAGGCTTTTCCGGGATCTGCATGAACGCGGTTTCCGGCTGGGGATCGCCAGCAGCGACAGCCAGTCGGCAATTGAGGGGCTGGTGAAACGCCTGTCGCTGACGCCGTGGATCGATTTCATTGCCGGTTATGACAGCGGCTACGGCGTCAAGCCGGAACCGGGTATGTTGCTGGCGTTCTGCGAGGCGATGGGCGTCGCGCCATCGCAAGCCGCCGTCGTTGGCGATAATCCGCATGACATGAACATGGCGATCTCGGGGGGCGCGGGCCTCAAGGTCGGCGTTTTGACGGGAACGGGAACACGTGAGGTATTACAGCCGCTTTGCGATATCTGCCTTCCCGGAATCCAGATGCTCGCCACCGACGTATTCGAAGGTGCCCCGGTTTCCAAGCCATGAAACGGACAGGACGAAGCCGGATGAAGACGCGCTTCGCATGCGCGTCAACAAACGATCTCGACGCCGTTTTCATCGAGAAGACGGCGGATTTCGCCTTCCGGCATCTGGTCAGTGACAAGGGTGTTTATATTGGAAATCGTGCCGAGCCGCACCATGGCGCGCTTGCCGAACTTGCTGCTGTCGACCGCCAGAACCGTGCGGCCCGATTGCGCCATCGCCGCCGTCGCTACCACGCTTTCGGCATGATCGTCATCGCAAAGGTCGCCGTCATTATCGATGCCGCTCACCGAAATAATCGCGCTGTCAAACTTGAAGTTGCGGATAAATTCGGGGGTTTCTTCCTGAAAGATGCCGCCATGGATCGGGCGGACGAAGCCGCCGGGAACGGCCAGCGTGAAATTGGTGTTCTCGTTCAGGATCGTTGCCACCCGCAGGCTGTAGGTCAGAACCCTCAGATGATTGCGGCGCGACAGCGCGCGGGCGATCGCCTCGCAGGTGGTTCCGGAATCGATGAAGATCGACGCGCCATCGGGAATAAGTTCGGCGACCAGTTCGCCGATGCGCTGCTTTTGCGCGGAATTGTCGACGCGACGACGCCGGTAGACGGTTTCCTCCAGAGGGCCGACAAGAACCGCGCCCCCGTGCAGCCGGCGCACGCGACCGGCTTTTTCAAGCGCCAGAATATCGCGCCGGGCCGTCTGCGTGGTGACCGTGAAAAACTCCGAGATCTCCTCCACGGAGATATAGAAGTTCTTTTCCATCAGGCGCAGTATCGACGACTGACGGCTTTCCTTCTTTCTTTCCTCGCCGGTTTTTTCCACGTCCCCACCACCTTCCAGCACCAATTTCGATTCCGTGTCCCCTTTTTGAAACAGCGGGCGCGGCTACGCAAGAAATCTATAAAAATGTTGTAAATATGACATATAATGGGGTTATGTGTCGCTTTGGAAACATGTTAGCCTGACGACGTAAATCAAAATTTCATAGCATTCCGATTACGAAAGGAATTACCGATGAATGGTATAATTCAGCGGCTGGGAAGCCGCGCGCAGATTTCAGGCAAGATGCTCGGCCTGCTGAGCGGCGTTTCGCTGCTGGCCGTCACCGCCGCCCCGGCAAAGGCCGAAGACAATGCGCTGCGCATCATCTCCCTGAACACCTGGGGCGCATCGACGCTCGTTCCCGAAGCGGCCGACCTGTTGTCGTCGGGCAATTACGATTTCATCACCATCCAGGAGTACCGCAACAGCTACGGCGTCGACATCCAGGACAAGATGTCCGACCTCGGCGCCGGCGATTATTCGCTCCATTCCAAGGGCGATACCGGCATGGCCTGGCGCGACAAGGACATCATCGAATACAGCAATACAGATGAGCCGGTTCACGTGGTCGTCGGCGGCGAGAACGGCCGCCCGCAGACGATCATCGCCACCGAGCATCTCGACTACCGCGATAATGCCTTCCTCCATCGTAACCGCGAAGCCCATGAGCTGAACGACTGGGCGGCGAGCAAAGCCAGCCCCATTATCATGACGGGGGACTTCAACGCAGGCGACATCTCTGAGCGCGGACTGCTGGAAGTGGTTCAGCAGGAATTTATGATGAATCGCGCGCGAGAGACCGGCAATGCGGACCACAAGGCATGGGCCTTGCAATATGTCGCGCGCAATCACGCCATCGGTTCGGAAAAATACGCCGCCGCCGAAGCCTATATCAATCGCGAGACCAATACCGCGCCGGAAGGCCTGTTCACCGACGAAACCTATCCGGTGGCGGGCAACACGCCCTACACGATGAACCTCTTGAAGAAGCAGTACCAGATCCTGCAGAACCCGGAAGATCGCGAGCGCTTCGCGCCGCACAAGCTGGCGGATGGCAGCACGACCTGGCCGAGCGTCGAGGAAGACGACGAAGCCTTCAAATGGCCGTCCTGGGGTCGCACCCAGATCGACCACTTCATCGCCTCCCGGCCCTACGCCAAGTGGTGGGAACTGACGGATGCCGAAGACGATCGCTATGTCGGCGGCGTTCTCGACCAGGACATCAGCACGACGGAGGCGGGCGTTGCGCTCTCCGACCATGAGCCGCTCGCTCACGAAATCCGCTGGAAGGGCCCGAATGTCGAGGAAATCGGCGACGGCAGCGGCAAGGTCCGCCTGACCTTCGGCGCCAACACGCGTGATTCCGCGGAGCGCGCCAATGAATTCCGGCTGTCGCGCAACAACCACCGCACCGATGTCTATCTCGGCCAGCTTTCCGATAAGGATGGTCGTCCGATCTATGCGCAGGCACCGGAAGTCACCGAGGAACGTCTCGGCTTCCTGCTGGCAAATGCGGTCTATGACCGTCACGACCCCGAAGCCTTCCAGAACGAGCTCGCCCTTTATGTGCCAGAGGCGCAGCAGGCGGTCTACCAGGCCTATCTCGACAAGCTGACGGACACCTCCAATCCCGAGTTCTTCCGCAACGTCCTCGATGACTACTTCCAGGCGCATCGCGACGAATTCCCGGGCATCGGCAGCATCAGCGACATGAGCTGGGAGCAATGGGGCGATATCCTCATGAAGTATGTCGATGAGGACCTTGCCTTCGAAACCAAGCCGGAAAACCCGGCCTGGGACGAGCTTGTCGCAACGCTCGGCCTTAACGATCCCGCCGTGCGCGCCGCGCTTTCCGCGAAGACCGGGCTCGACTTCGAAAACGACCCTTTCGCGCCCCTCAAGCTGGCGCTCGACTGCGCGGACGCACAGCACCTGTCGCTTCAGGGCGCCCGCGCGATGTGCGTGGACGATCACGAGCGCTTCCGCGATATCGTCGTCACCGCCGGCAAGACCGTGGCGATCGACGAGAGCGCCGCGCTCGGCTCGACCGACGGCCTGATCACGCTCGACAATGGCGGCATCCGCACCGCCGGACCGGACGATGACTGGGCTCAGTGGACCGGCCCGATCACATCGCTCGACAAGGCCATCCGTTTTGACGGCCGCGGCTGGATCGATGTCTCGCATCCGACGGTGCCCGTAACTGCTCTGAAGACGTTCTCCGGCGACGGCACGTTTGAAAAGCGCGGCGTGGGCACCCTGCTCCTGACGGCCGACAGCTCCGGCTTTGCCGGCACCACGCTGGTCAACCAGGGCAAGCTGCTGGTGGGCGACGAAAACGGCGTCGGCAAGCTCGGCGGCAGCATGACCGTCAATGACGGCGCTGTTCTCGGCGGCTCCGGCACGATCGGCTCCGGCGTGGGATCGCTGGTCTCGATTGCCGCGGGCGGCACGCTTTCGCCGGGCAATTCCATCGGCACGCTCACGATCGACGGCGATCTTGCCTTCTCCAGCGGCTCGATCTTCGCCGTCGAAGTCGACCCGGAAAGCGGCCGCAGCGACGCTGTGACCGTGACCGGCAAGGCCTCGCTGGACGGAACGCTCGCCCATATCGGCTTTGACGGCGTCTACGATCCGCGCTCGACCTACACCATCCTCTCGGCCGGTGCGATCGAGGGCGAGTTCGCAAGCGTCACCTCCGACTTCGCGTTCCTGACGCCCGACTTCATGTATGGCGCAAGCGAAATCGGCCTGAAGCTGCAGCGCAACGACCGCGATTTCGCCTCGCTGGCGGCAACCGCCAACCAGGCGGCCGTGGCGGCAAGCGTCGAGTCGATCGGCTTTACCGCAGGAAACGCGCTCTATGACGCGATCGTCATGCTGCCGGATGATCCCGATTTCATCCGCAACGGTTTCGACCAGCTTTCCGGCGAGATCCATGCGTCGGTGAAATCGGCGCTGATCGAGGAAAGCGGCATCGTCCGCGGCGCGGAAGCCGATCGCCTGCGGGCAGCCTTCGGCACGGTCGGCGCATCCTCGGCGCCGGTTCTGGCCTACGGGCCGGACGGGGCGAACCTTGCAGCGCCCGACCAAGCGGACGGCATCGCCGCCTGGGGCAGCGCCTTCGGATCGTGGAACAAGTTCGACGGCAACGCCAATGCCGCCGGCCTCGACAGCGCGACGGGCGGCCTGCTTGTCGGCGTCGACATCCCGGCTGCCGAAACCTGGCGCGTCGGCGCGCTCGCCGGCTACAGCCATTCGAGCTTCGACAGCGACGACCGCGCGTCCTCGGGTTCCAGCGACAACTACTCGCTCGGCCTTTACGCCGGGTCGCAATGGGGCGGCCTCGGCTTCCGCTCGGGTCTCGCCTATACGTGGCACCAGATCGACACCAGCCGTTCGGTGTACATCCCGGGCCTTACGAATGCGCTCGACAGCAGCTATGACGCCGGCACTTTCCAGGCGTTCGGAGAACTCGGCTATCAGTTCGATCTCTCCGACGTTCAGCTGGAGCCGTTCGCCAACCTCGCCTATGTCAATCTGGATACGGATGGCTATGGCGAGAGCGGCGGCGCGGCGGCATTGAGCGGCGCAAGCGGCAGCTCCGACACGACCTTCACCACCGTGGGCGTGCGCGTCTCCTCCGACTTCATGATCGGTCAGACGCGGGCGAAGGCAAGCGGGATGATCGGCTGGCGTCACGCCTTCGGCGATATCACGCCGTCCGTCACGCAGGCCTTTGCGGGCTCGACGCCGTTCGCCATCACCGGCGTCGCCGTTGCCGAGGATGCCGCCGTGGTCGAGGCCGGCCTCGACTTCGACCTGTCGGCCAACACCACGATCGGCGTTTCCTACCAGGGCCAGTTCGGCGACGACGTCACCTATAACGGCGTCAACGCACGGTTTCAGGTGAGGTTCTGAGCCTGAAACGACCAAATGCCGGGCGGGATCGCTCCCGTCCGGTGAAGCTGATCACCGCTATAACCTGTCCGAAGTGACAACGGTCACCTTGTCAATTCATGCTTGAAGCAGCTTTTCCTCCAAGTTAGTGATTCAGTGGCAGCGCTCTCGCTCACATCAGGTCTGGGCCGGCGCGGCCGTACATGGCTCGCTTCAGCGTTTTGATGCGGTTGATCTGCCTTCAGCCTGACCGCCTGTATCACGCGGAACGGGTCGGTCTCTTGCGGTGACTTCTCCGGCGGCGTCTGGCAAACCGGTCGCCGCCGCTGAAACACTGCAAAGATGGCCTTCAAAGGCCCCGGAACCCGCTAGAAGCGGACCTCGAAGTGATCGCCCATATCGGGTTTCTCGTCTGTCACCTTGGCCTTCGCGATCTGGATCGCAAAGCCGATCGAGTCCTTGGTGGCCCAGACCTCGGCGAGGTCTGGCAGAAACCGGATCAACCGGATGTCGGGATCGTCGATGCCGTCGAACCAGCTGGAGGCAACCGGGTTCCAGAGCGCCTCGAGCTTTTTCCGGTCCTGGACCACCTCGGAGCGACCTTCCACGCGAGCATGCATCTCGCCATTGCCAGTGACGATTAGCGAACTCTCGCTCTCGCCCGCCTCGATCGCCTTCACCAGTTCGGTGCCCTTGGCGGAGATAAACCAGATCACCCCTTCCTTGTCGTTGGGGTAGGGCGACATGGGCACATGGCGGGCCGATCCGATACCCAGCATCGCGGCGCGAACATCCTCCATCTCTTTCCAGAACTCGGATTTTGACATCGCTTTCTCCTTCTCGGTGATGAAACGTTTTTCGCCTGAAAAGGTTGCCTGGTGATTTCGGTGACAGAGCCGCGCGTTCCTCTCGAACCGTGCCGAGCGGATCACATTGTAGCTTCTCCAACTTTGCGACCTGGGTGTAAATGAGCAGTTCCGCCGCACGAAATTCGGGAGCATGCGATGATTACCGATCCAACGACGCTTTATCTTCTGCACATCATCTACCTTGTCGCTCTTGCCGCAGAAGCCATGACGGCGGCACTTGCGGCGGGACGGCGCAGCATGGATTGGGTCGGCGTGATCCTGCTCGCCTGTATCACCGGGCTTGGGGGAGGCTCCGTCCGGGACCTGCTTCTAGATCATCATCCGCTTTCATGGGTTGGCTCACCGGAGCTTCTTCTGGTGACCGGCGGCGCGGCCATCCTGACCATCATCATCGCGCGTCATATGTACAAGCTGCAGCGCGTCTTTCTCTTTCTGGACGCGGTCGGACTGGTTGTTTTCAGCATTATCGGTAGCAATATCGCGATCGGCCTGGATCAGCCCTTTCTCGTCGTGATCGCCGCCGGCATGATCACCGGCTGCGTCGGCGGCGTGCTGCGGGACATTCTGTGCAACGACGTTCCACTCCTGTTTCGCGCGGAACTCTATGCGACGGTCTCGGTCATCACGGTTGCGATCTTTGCGGGCGGCGGACGGCTTGGGCTCGATCACAACCTCGTCCTGCTGCTTGCATTGAGTGCCGGTCTCTGCATGCGTCTGCTGGCGCTCCGGTTTGGCTGGAGCATGCCGAAATTCGTCTACAAACACGATCTGCACTGACGTCGAAACAGCGCAAGACGATCCGAGATCGAAGGCCGGCAACGCCTACAGATGATCAAGCCGCGCAACGCCATTCGCTGCCATCCGTACGGATCTTGCCGTGACCATTGAGAAGGATGGCACGAGCCGCGCCGTCTGCCTTCATGTCGGCCAGTGAAGGTTGATTATGGTTGGTTTGCGCGTGACCAAACACGTCAAACGTCTCAAACCAATAGATTGCGAGCCTAGTCGAGGACTTCCGCGAGATCGGCGTATCCCACGCCTTCCTTGATGTACCGCAGGGCCCTACATTTTTTACACTGCATAGTACCCCGCCCTGTCGCGGTCATTCGGCTTGCAGGGTTCCAGGGGGCTGTTTGTTGTCGAAATCTCCCAGGCGCCATTCCTGATACCGCTTCAGCAGGAGTGCGGAGCCATCTCTTGTGAACACTTTCTGCTTCAGCAGAATGGCAGCGCCCGTCAGGCACCCGATTTCACTCGGGGACGCGGCTTCTATGATCAGGTTGTTGGTCGCCAGCGGCAGACAGCGTTGATAAACCCGCTCGCGCACGCCTGCTAGCAGGTATTCCTGCGCTGCGGCCAGCGTGCCGCCGATCCTGATCGTTCTGGGGTTGAGAATGCTCACGACATCGGCAACCACCTCGCCGAGTGCGCGTCCGGCTTCCCGCAGAAGGCCGATTGCTTCCGGAACATGTTGATCGATCAGGCGGACGACATCGTGCGCATCCTCTGCCTCGAAACCGGTTGCGCGCAATTCGCGTGCAATCGCCCATCCGGCGGCATGGGCCTCAAGACAGCCAACCTTGCCGCAACGGCAAAGCGGGGCCTTTTCCCGGTTGAGCTGGATGTGACCAATATCGCCGGAAGCGCCGTTGGCGCCATGGTAGAGGTGCCCATCCGCAATCAGACCGGAGCCGATGCCCGTGCCCATCTTGATGAAGAAGAAATCGTCACCGGCCTCCGGCGCGCGCCGAGACTCGTAGAGTGTCATCAGATTGACGTCGTTTTCGACAAATACGGGGATGCCCAGCCGTTTCTCCAGCCAGGGAATGATCTGGAAATTGTCCCATCCTCTCAGGATCGAGGGGCCGACCACCAGCCCAACCTTGACGTCGATCGGCGCGGGCAGGCTGACGGCAAGGCCGATCAGGAAAGGCTTGGGCGCAAGGCCCGACAGCATCGTGTCGATGCCGTCAGCGATGCTTCTGAGCGCAAGCTCGGCTCCATCCTCGGGGCGATAGTCAAGTGTCGTCCGGTGAAGGATGTTGCCCTGCACGTTGAGAACAGCAAGACGTATAATTGTCTCGCCGATGTCGGCGGCAAGAAGAAGCCCGAAATCCGGGTTGATTCCGAGCATTTTCGTCGGCCGGCCACCGCTGGGAACGGTCTCGCGCAGCTCCACGACCAGATCATTCTCGATCAGGGGGGCAAGTCTCTGGCCGAGCGTCATGCGAGACAGTCCGGTTGCACGCGCAAGAGCAGCCCGGGATATATCCTCTTGCGCAATGATCGAAAGCGGCTCAGCCGATGCGGCGAATGAGGCCGGATCATCGAAGACGGGTTTTTCGGTGATGCTCACAATTTCACTCCTGCAGCGCTGTCGGCCATATGTCTGTATTTATACCAAAGCCTGCACGCTGACAGCGTGAGCCCACCTCTCGAAACCACATAACACAAATTTCCCGAGTGTACCGCCCTCATGAATTTTCAAAAGGCTATATATTAATGTAAAAAATTATACAATAGATGCTTGACTATGGGATGAATACGAGCATAAATTTCGATAAGACGAGGTGCCGGAAGGCGTGGGAATGGAGGTCGACCGGTTGGAGGAGCAAACGGATTCCGTTTGTTCTCCGGTCGAGACAGTGCATGGCAGACAAATTCATCATCGGTTTGGACTTCGGGACGGAGACCGCGCGCGGGATCAGGATCTCGGTCGCCACGGGCAGGCAGGAAGCGTCTTCCACGCGTCCTTACCCGCACGGGGTGATCACAGGCGCATTGCCTTGCGGGCATGTCCTTCCCCAGTTCTACGCTCTGCAGGATGCCGATGATTATCTTGTGGTCGCGGAGGCCTTGCTGAAAGAACTCGGGGAGGGGCGGGAGATCGCCGGCATCGGCGTGGATTTCACTGCCAGCTCACCCTTGCCCTGTCTGCAGGATGGAACACCGCTGAGCAGGCTGTTCCCGCAGAACCCGCATGCCTTTGTCAAACTGTGGAAGCATGGTGCCGCGCAGCCCTATGCATCGAATTTCCTGCTTGATGACGCGGTCGTGCAGAGCGCTTTCGGCGGACGCGTTTCGGGCGAATGGCTTCTGGCCAAGGCGAGAGAAATTTCGGCGGAAGCTCCTGATATCTGGGCGCAGACCGATCGTTTCATCGAGGCAGGCGACTGGCTTGTCCGAATGCTCACCGGCAATGAAAGGCGCAGCGGTGATTTCGCCACATACAAGGCACAGTTCGATTGGACTGCCGGGTACCCGTCTTCGCTGACGTCAGATATCGCGGCACGGCTTGCCGATCCGTCAGTCGTCGGGGCTTCGGCGGGAAACATGACCGCTGATTGGTGCGCGAGGACCGGCATAAGAGGCCTGCCGGCGGTCGCAGTCGCCGCTATCGATTCCCATGCGGTTCTGCCGGCCGTGACAGATGGAGCTCCGAACACGCTGACCTGCGCTATCGGCACGTCGGCTGCCTATCTCTACCTTACGGATCGTCGGAAGCCGCTCCCCCCCGGAGTGGAGGGAATGGCGATCGATGCCGCGCTTCCCGATCTATGGTGCTATGAGGCGGGGCAGGCGGCATATGGCGATGTGCTGGCGTGGTTCGTCAAAACCTTTCCGCTTGGCGACACGATGGACGAGAGTTTCGATCGTTACAACGCCGCTGCAAGAGCCCTGTCGCCGGGTGAACATCCTCTGCTCGCGCTGGACTGGTGGAGCGGAAACCGAGTTCCCTATTCGGATTCGAGCCTTTCCGGCATGCTGCTGGGTATGACCTTGTCGACCGACGGTCCCGCAATCTACAGGTCCCTGGTGGAAAGTCTCTGTTTCGGCACGCGCGCTGTCGTCGACATGTTCGAACAGGGCGGGCTGCCTGTCGATCGGATCATTGTTACCAGCGGGCTTTCCCGTCGCAATCCATTCGTGGTTGCGACACTCGCAGATGTCCTCGGCCGCCCCGTCGAGGTGCCCGAAATTGAAAATGCGACCTGTGTGGGCGCTGCTATTCACGGCGCTGTGGCCGCCGGCATCGTTGAGGATTTCAGGTTGGGCTTTCGTCGCTTCGGCGCGTCCGGCAGCGCCGTCTATCGGCCGAGCCCTGCGCCAGAAAGGCAGGTCTATGACAGCCTTTATTCCGAATATCGAAGACTTGCGCAAGACCGCGAGATCAAGGCGGCCATGCACACGCTGCGCCGCCTTGCCGGTGAATTGCCGGCCAGGATTGCATCACAAACTGATTCACCTGTCCGTAGCGCCGAACCGGGAAGGTAGGCCTCGGCGAAGGAATTCGCCCGGCAGCGGGCGACATATCCAGTCAACAAAAGGGAGGTTTTGACATGGGTAAATGCAGACAAGAAAAGATCACCGGACGTGTGGCGCTCGCCGCCGTTCTGGCCGCCAGCGCTCTTCCGGTGCTTACCGCCGGACAGGCTTCGGCCGAGGAAAATGGCGGATATCTGATCGGTATCGTCGAACAGCAGCTTGCCAATCCGTTTTTCGCCATGCTGCAGCAGTCGGCTGTGGATCGGGCAAAGGAGCTTGGCCTCGAAACGATGACGGCAGAATCCCTCATTGCGGGCGATTCCGCTACTCAGGTCAATGCCATCGAGAACATGATCAACCGTGGCGTCAAAGGCATCGTGCTCGATCCGGGCAATGCTTATGCCCTCGTCCCCATCGTCGAACGCGCCCGGGAAGAGGGGATTGTGGTTGTAACCACCAACACCTCGCTCGAGCCGCCGGAAGCAGCGAATGCATCCTACGAAACCGACAACTTTCAGGCCGGTGTGCTGATTGGAAAGTGGGCGCATGCCATGCTTGATGGCGCCGAGCCGCAAGTCGCAATGCTTGACTATGACCTGTCGGACAAGACTGCCGGCGCACGTCATAATGGCTTTCTGGAAGGATTCGGCATCACCGATGACTCGCCCGAAATCGTCGGTACGGCGCTGACCAAGGCGAACGTGGAAACCGGGCAGTCGGAAATGGAGAACCTGCTGACCGCGCATCCGGACATCAATGTCATCTACACGATCAACGAGCCGGCCGCGCAGGGCGCGCACATGGCCATCGATCGTTTCGGCGCCGATGTCATCGTCACTTCAATCGACGGAAGCTGCTCGGGTGTTCGTTCGGTGGCCGCCGGTGAGATCGGCGCAACGGTCATGCAGTTCCCGACCAATATGGGGCAGATGGCCGTCGACGCCGTGCACAAGGCTGTTACCGAGGGCGAAATGCCGAGCGGGGTCAACAATTCCGGTACCGTCCTGATCACCGACAAGCCTGTCGAAGGTATCGAATCCAAGTCCTCGGACTGGGGACTTGAAAACTGCTGGGGTGAATAAGTGAGCACGCGCGATCACAAGCCGAACGCAGGACTGACGGGCACCAGGAGTGCCCGTCAGGAACTGACGCCGAAGGCTGTTCTCTTTGCCTTTTTCTCCCAGCCCATGGCAGGTCCTCTGATTGCCCTGATCGCGATCACGATCTTCTTCTCGCTGACGACATCGACATTTCTCAATCCGCGAAACATCTCCTTGCTGTTTCAGCAGACTGTGGTGATCGGTACATTGGCGCTGGGGCAGACCCTGATCATCCTCGTGGCGGGGATCGACCTTGCATGCGGCGCGATCATGGTGTTGGCGACGGTTGTGATCGGCAGCATCGCGCTTGATGGCAATATTGCCATGGCCGTTGCCATGGGGCTTGTCGTGGCGCTGGCAATGGCTGCGCTCAATGGCGGTCTTGTCACCCTTTTGAGGCTGCCACCCTTCATCGTCACACTTGGCATGTTCACCGCCATTCAGGCTGGCGCGCGGCTCTATTCCAACTCGCGAAGCTTTCCGATCCAGTCGGATTTTCTGACGGTCCTCGGCAGTCCCCTGATCAGCCATCCGGCAACGATCACCTATGGCATGGTTCTATGGGTCGTTTTGACCGGTATCGTCAGCTATGCGCTCACCCAGACGGCCTGGGGCGTGCGCGTCTATGCCGTGGGCAACGATCCCAATGCCGCGCGGTTGAACGGGATCAAGGTCAACCGGGTGATTTTCAGCGTCTACAGTCTTGCGGGCCTGTTCTATTTCTTCGCTGCATGGCAGTCGCTGGGGCGTACACCCATTGCCGATCCGAGTGCTTATCAGCTCGCCAATCTGGACTCGATCACTGCCGTCGTCATTGGCGGATCGAGCCTGTTCGGTGGCCGTGGCGGTGTCCTTGGCACTTTCATAGGCGCTCTGATTGTCATCGTTCTGAAGAACGGCCTGACCCAGGCCGGGATCGATTCCCTGTATCAGCAGATCGCCACCGGCGTACTGGTCATCCTCGCCGTCGCTGCAGACCAGTACATGAGCAAGAGGAAGCGCAAATGACAAGCGATCAAAGCGCGACAAGCAGGAAACTGGTGCTCGAGGCTACCGGCCTGAAGAAAAGCTACGGCCATGTCGTCGCAATGGACGGTGTGGATTTCGAACTGGCCGAAAACGAAATTCTCGCTGTTGTGGGCGACAACGGTGCAGGCAAGTCAGTCATGATCCGTTCGCTTACCGGTGCCGTGATACCTGATGCCGGTGAGATCTTTCTCGATGGCCGCCGCGTCAATTTCAAATCGCCGCTTGATGCAAGGCTATCGGGGATCGAGACCGTCTACCAGGAACTGGCGGTCGCGCCCGAACTCGACGTTACGCAGAATCTCTTCCTGGGACGTGAATTGCGCAAGCACGGCGTTCTCGGAACCGTCTTCCGTCAGTTGGACAAGAAGCGGATGCGCGAACAGGCTCTGGACCATATGCGCGAACTCGGCATTCGTATCCAGTCGATCCGGCAGAAGGTTGATACCTTGTCCGGCGGTCAGAGGCAGGCTGTATCCGTGGCCCGGGCGGCGGCGTGGGGCCGGAAGGTCGTCATCCTCGATGAGCCGACGGCCGCTCTTGGCGTCCGCGAGACAAATCAAGTTCTGGAGCTGATCCGCCGGGTGCGCGACCAGGGCTTGTCCGTGGTGATCATCAGTCACTCCATGCCGGATGTCTTTACCATCGCCGACCGTATTCACATCCACCGGCTGGGGCGACGCGCCACCGTCGTTAACGCGAAGGACGTGACCATGAACGACGTGGTTGCGGTGATGACAGGTGCTGCCGAGCCTTCTTCCGTGCCTTCGGCAGTTCTTGGGAACCGAATTACAGAACTCAATAGCAAGGGAGGATAGCCATGTCCGTAATGGACAAGTTTTCCATGAAGAACAAGGTTTCGATCGTGACGGGAGGCAATCGCGGCATTGGTCGTGGCATCGCCCAGGGACTGGCGGAAGCCGGCTCGGCGATCGTGATTGCCGCCCGCGACGCGGACAAAAGCAAGGAGGCGGTCAAGGAGCTCGGCGCGCTCGGCGTCGATGTCATTGCCGTCGAGGCGGATGTCTCGAAGCGGGATCAGATCGAGGCGATGCTCGATACGGTGCTCAAGCGGTTCGGGCAGGTCGACGCGCTGATCAACAATGCCGGCATTGGCTTTCACGCAGACGCGCTGACCCTTCCGGACGAGGAGTGGGAGCGTCTCTTCGATATCAATCTGAAGGGTGTCTGGAAGACCAGCCAGATCGTCGGCCGGCACATGACCGAGCGCGGGCGAGGCTCGATCGTCAATATCGGCTCGATGTCCGGGATGATCGTCAATCGTCCGCAGTGGCATTCCCCTTACGGTATCTCGAAAGCGGCCGTGCACCATCTGACACGATCGCTTGCGGCCGAGTGGGCGACCAAGGGGGTGCGCGTCAATGCGATCGCGCCCGGCTACATCAAGACTGAGATCGCGAGCACCGAGTACGAGGAATATCGTCACTACTGGAAGGACGAGGTTCCAATGCAGCGCTACGGCTCACCCGACGAGGTGGCCCCGACCGCGCTGCTGCTGGCAAGCGATGCGTCGAGTTTCACGACCGGGTCGATCTATATCGTTGATGGCGGCTACACGCTCTGGTGATCGAACCGTCTGTCTGTTCGCAGCTTTCTGCGAACAGACAGCGCTTCTCATGACGACATATGCAAAATGCAGATGTTCAAGCTCGATTATTGCCGTGCAGGGCATTGTGAATACGAGCGAAAGGGAACGGGGCGGGCGACGTTGCGCTTGAAACGAAGCATTGTTTTTGCTCTTGAATTCGATAGCTTCCCAAGCTGAACGCACGGGTTCGATTCCCGTTACCCGCTCCAATGATTTCAGGGTCTTCATTGGCAAGCTTTTCGCTCGGACGCTTCCAGCGGCCGGGATTGGCTTATGCCCCGCCAGCGTCGGCATCGGTTCCTTCGACGTATCGCCTTCTGTCAGTCCCCGAGCCGTCTCGTTGTCCAGAGCGCCGATGGCTTCGGCTCACCGCCGGGCCGTTCCTGTCTCCGGGACGTTGCCTAGACGCGATCACCGGCGTCATCGAAGAAATGGAGGTGGTCTGATGGCAGGGAAACCGTGATCTCGCCCTGGAACTGAAGCGCGGCCCGATCCTGGGTGAACATCTTGAGATCCTGCCCGCCGACATTCAGATGCACGATAATGCCGAAACCGGTCGGCTCGATAAGCTGGGTCTCGGCGGTAACGGCCGCGCTTGCCGCGGAGCGCGCGACATGCTCGGGACGAATGCCGAGCGTCATGACGCTGCCATCCTCCATGCCGGGGCGTACCGGCAGCGCGACTTCGACGTCCCGATCGAGCGCCAGCACCGGGCCGGTCTCCTTCAGCCTGAGTTGTCCTTCGAGAAAGTTCATGCCGGGCGAGCCGATGAAGCCCGCAACGAAACGGTTGACGGGGCGGTCGTAGAGGTCGAGCGGACTTCCCACCTGCTGGACGATGCCGCCATTCATGGCGACGATCCGATCGGCAAGCGTCATCGCCTCGATCTGGTCGTGCGTCACGTAAATCGAAGTGGCGCCGATATTCTTGTGAAGCTGCTTGATTTCGGCGCGCATCTGTTCGCGCAGGCGCGCATCAAGGTTCGACAACGGCTCATCGAACAAGAAGGCCTTCGGCTCGCGCACGATTGCGCGGCCCATGGCGACGCGTTGCCGCTGGCCGCCGGAAAGCGCACGCGGACGCCGCTCGAGCAGAGGATTGAGGCCGAGCTTTGTCGCAGCGCCGCCGACGACCGACTTGATGGTTTCGCGCGGCTGGCGGCGCAGGCGCAGGCTGTAGCTCATATTGTCGGCAACGCTCATATGCGGATAGAGCGCATAGGACTGGAACACCATGGCGATGTCGCGGTCCTTCGGCGCAAGGTCATTGACCCGTCTGCCGGCAATGGCGATATCGCCGCTGGAAATCTCCTCGAGGCCAGCGATCATGCGCAAAAGCGTGGACTTGCCGCAGCCCGAGGGACCGACAAGAACCACAAACTCGCCGTCTTCGATGTTGAGGTCGACCCCGTGCAGCACGGCAGTCCTGCCGTAGCTCTTGCGCACGTCCGAGATATCGATGGAAGCCATTTTGGAAGTCCTTTCAGCCTTTGACGGCGCCGGCAGTCAGGCCTTTGACGAGATAGCGCTGGATTGCCAGGAAGAAGATGCAGGCGGGGATGAGGGCAAGCACGCCGGCGGCCATCATCTGCCCGAAATCGACAGAGAATTTGGAAACGAAGGTCAGGAGCCCCACCGGGAATGTCGCCGCGCTGTTGCCGGATATCAGCATCAGGGCAAACAGCAATTCGCTCCATGCGGCGGTAAAGACGAAGCCGAGCGTCGCTGCGATTCCGGGAAGCGTCAGCGGCAGGATGATCTGGCGAAACGCCTTGAAGCGCGTCGCCCCGTCGATCATCGCCGCCTCCTCGAGATCCTTCGGGATGCCGTCGAAAAATGACTGCATCAGGAAAGTGGCAAAGGGCACGTTGAAGGCGGTGTAGACGACGATCAGGCCGGCCAGCGTATCCGTCAGGCCGAGCGGCGACAGAAGCTTGAAAATCGGCGCGACCAGCATGACCAGCGGGAACATCTGGGTGATCAGCATCAGCGCCACGATCCAGTATTTGGTCTTGAAGGCGAAGCGCGAAAGCGCATAGCCGGCAAGCGAGGCAACGATGGTGACGGCTATGGCGGTGGAACCGGAAACGATGACGCTGTTTCTGAAGAACAGCGGGAAATCGGAATGACGCAGCACGAAATCGAAATGTTCGAGCGTCATCCGCGACGGCCACATTCTGACGCCTTCGCTGTAGAGCAGCCTGTTGGGCGTCACGGCCACTTTCAGGAGCCAGTAGAGCGGGAAGAGCGCAAAGACCACATAAACGAGGATGGCGAGGCGGTGGGCCACAGTGAGGGCTATTTTCTTCGGTCGCATCGTCTCAGCCCTTGTTCAGCAATGTCTGGCGCAGGAGGATGATCAGCAGCGCGTAAGCCAGAAGCAGCACCAGCAGCACGAGCGCGATGGCCGAGGCATAGCCGAAATCGAGCTTGCGGAAGGCCTGGGTGAAGATATAGCTCGCCACGATCTGCGTGCGGTTTGCCGGCCCGCCCGAGGTCATCACCACGATGAGATCGGCGAAATTGGCAATCCAGACGGTGCGCAGAAGAATGGTGATCGCCATTGTCGGCGCCAGAAACGGCAAGGTGATGGACAGGAACCGCTGCACCGGGCCTGCGCCATCGATGGCGGCGGCTTCGTATAGGTCGCGCGGGATCGACTGAAGCGCTGCCAGCATGGTGATGGCAAAGAAGGGAATGCCCCACCAGACATTGGCGGCGATCGGGCCCCACATGGCAAGGGCCGGGTCGGAGAGAATGTTTTCCGGTTCGGACATCAGCCCCAGCGCATGAAACCAGTGCGGCAGCGGGCCGATGACTGGGTTGAACATCCAGGCCCAGTTGAGGCCGGCGAGAAAGGTCGGGACGGCCCATGGCAGGAAGACGAGCGCCTGCACCAGCCCGCGACCGACAAACGGCTTGTCGAGCAGCAGCGCCAGAATGAGGCCGAAGATAAACTGCAAGATCACCGAAGCGCCGGTCCACCACAGCGTATTGCCGAGCGCGCGGCGAAAGGCCTTGTCTTCGGCCAGCGCATGGAAATGGTCGAGCCCGATAAAGCCGCCGGAAAACGGATTGAGAAGCTGGATATCGCGGAAGGCATAGGAAATGCCCACGACAAGCGGCACCAGAATGACGGCGGCAATCAGAAAGAGCGCCGGAGCGCTATAGAGATACGGCTCGAAGAACGCGCTCGCCCGTTTCGCCAGAGGTTTTCTGGCGCGGTTGTCCACCGCATCGGTCATTGTCAGTCCTTTGAATTTTCGAAGAAGGGCGCCGGTCGGCAGCAGGAAGACCCACTGCCGACCGAAACAGGAGCGGTTACTTGGAAAGATGCTTCTTCTGCGCCTTGGTCAGGTAGTCGGCCCACTCGTCGGCCATTTCCTGAGCTGAGATTTCGCCGAGCAGCGCCTGCTGCGAGGTCGAGATGGCAAGCGAATCCCTGAAGAAGCCGAATTCTTCCAGATAGGTCGGCATCACTGTCGGCACGGCATCCGGATCGTTCAGTTCCTCGAACCAGCCGGCAAATTGCGGGCTGTCATAGAAGGGGTCTTCTTCTGCAGCCTTCTGGACGGGAAGCGCGCCGGTGCGCTTGTTCCACGCGACATTGCCTTCCGGTCCTTCGAGCGTGGCGATCAGCTTCCAGGCGAGATCCTTGTTTTCCGATGCCGCCATCATCGACCAGCCGGCATAACCAATGGTCGGGAAGGTCTTGCCGGACGGACCCTTCGGCATGGTGGTCACGCCGTAGTCGCTCTCGTCCATGTGCTCGGCGATGGCGATCAGGGCATCCGGATCCTGGTCGAGGAATGCGCAGGTGCCGGAATAGAAGCCGGCGACGATTTCATTAAAGCCCCAGTTGACCGAATCCTTTGGCGCATAGCCGTTCTGGTAAAGATCAATCAGCCACTGGAAGCCCTCGACCCAGCCTTCCTGGTTGGCAGTCGACGTGCCGTCTTCCTCGAAGAATTTGTTGGAGCCGGCCATGTCGGCGCCATACATCAGCCAGCCGTTCAATCCGCCCGCGCCGCCGCGCAGGCAATAGCCATACTTGCCGTCCATTTCGGAAATCTTGGCAGAGGCGTCGGTAAACTCGGCAAGCGTTGCCGGCGGTTTTGAAATGCCGGCGGCTTCCAGCAGGTTCTTGTTGTAGAACATGGCGCGCAGGTAGAAGCCATAGGGCAGCGTATAGGCGGTGCCGTCGACTTCGCGGCCAAGTTCGAGCGCGCGTTCGGTCAGGCCATCGGTATATTCCCAGTCGGCGAGATAGGGTTCGAGGCTTTCGAGCATGCCATTATTGGCATAAAGCGCGACCCAGGCGTCCGGCATCTCGATCACGTCGGGAATATTGCCGGCGGAAACCATGGTTGCGAATTTCTGGAAGGCTTCGCCCCAGGGCAGCGAGATGATTTCGACATCCGTACCGGGGTTGGCTTCCTCGAAGGTGGCGACAATCGATTCCAGCGTCTCGGTTCTGGCCGGGCTGGTGATGACCTCGACCAGGGTCAGCGTTTCGGCGTGGGCGGCCCCCGCCATCAGCGCCGACAGGCATGTTGCAGCGAGCAGTTTCTTCATGTTCATTCCCCTTGCTTTGCTTTCTGAGTGTTGCGTTTTCAGTTTTTGGCGGCGGCCAGCGCCGCCTCCAGGTCGCGCCAGAGCGCTTCCGTTCCCTCCAGACCGACATGAATGCGCACGGAGCGCGGGCTCATGCCGAAGGCATGGGCCGAATTCGGCTGCGCTTTCTGTGCCAGTACCACCTCGCCGGGCACGATCAGGCTTTCATGGCCACCCCAGCTCACGCCGAGCTTGAAGAGTTCGAGATGGTCGCAGAAGGTCTTGATGTTGACCTCTTCGGAAAGGTGGAAGGAAAACAGGCCCGAAGTGCCGCTAAGTCCGGGAGGCAGGTGGTTTTTCAGGCCCGGGTGACAGACCTTTGTGACGTCATCACGCGCCGACAGCCGTCTTCCGATTTCCAGGGCAGACGCCTCATGCGCCTTCATCCGGGCGCTCAGCGTCCTGAGCCCTCGCGTCAGAAGCCAGGCATCAAAGGGCCCCAGCTTGCCGCCGAGATAGGACAGGGCCTCGCCGCGCAGGCGCGCGACCATTTCCTTCGAGCCGGCGACGACGCCGGCAACGACATCGCTGTGTCCGCCGAGATATTTGGAGGCCGAATGCAGGACGAGATCGACGCCGAGGGTGATCGGCTGCTGGAAAACCGGACTTGCCCAGGAATTGTCGATGACCGAGACCGCGCCATGCTTCCTGGCAATCGCGGCCAACGCGCCGACATCATGTGCTTCCATTTCCCAGCTTGTCGGGCTTTCCATGTAGAACAGCTTTGCCCCCTTCAGCGCCGTGTCGACCGCCTCGAGATCGAGCCCGTCGACATAAGTGACCTCGACCTTCATCCGCTTCAAAATGGTGCCGAAGAGCCTGTAGGCATCAGGATAGACATTGCGCACGGCCACGATCCGGTCGCCGGGCTCGACGAAAGTGATGACGGAAGACGAAATTGCCGCCATGCCGCTGGCAAAGCCGACGGCGTCCTCCGCCCTTTCCATGCGCGCCAGCATCTCCTCGAACACCCGGACGGTGGGGTTCAACGCGCGGGAATAGACGAAGCGCTCCTTGCGACCTGAATAGGTTTCGACCATCTCGTCGTAATTCTCGAAGGTGAAAAGCGACGTCTGCACAATCGGGGGAACGACCGCGCCGAAGGCATGGCCCTCGTCATGAGCGCCGATCAGCGCGATTTCTTCGGCTTGGGAGAGGCCGTCATTCATTTGGACATTTCCTTGATGTCTTCCTCGACGACGTCGAGGATCTTCAGCGTTTCACGCCGCGCCGCCTCGGTGTCCTGAGCGGTGATGGCGTCAAAAAGGGTGCGGTGGTAAGGGAAGGACCGACGGGCGAAATCGGGGCGGTCGAACGGCTCCGCCCAGAATTTCTCGAAGGCTTCGCGCATCTGCTCCAGAAGCTGCCGGAAGAGCGGGTTATGCGTGGCATCGTAGATCGCCAGGTGGAACTGGAGGTCCTCCGGCCCCGAAGTGCCCTTTGACAGATGGACGCGCTCCATCTCGTTCAGCTTTTCCGCAATGACCTTCAGGTCGGCGGCGGTGCGCCGCCGCGCTGCCGCCATGGCCGCTTCCGCCTCTATGCCGCGGCGGACTTCCAGCGTCTGCAGCAGCGCATCGCGCAGATTAACGGCATCAAGCGAGAGCGGCATGTGGATGGTGGCCGAGGAGATCGGCTTCAGAAGAAACGTGCCACTGCCCTTGCGGGTCTCCATCACGCCAAGCGACTGGAAGTGGCGAATGACCTCGCGGATGGTCGAACGCCCGACGCCGAGGGCCGACATCAGTTCGCGTTCGGCCGGGATGCGGTCGCCGGGCTTGAGGCCCGAGCGCGACACATAATCCACCACGGCGTCGGCAACCTGTCGGACGCGGCTTACCGGCGCAAGCGGCATGATAGCGGGCTTTTCGTTGCTCATTCGTCAGCCATGTTTGCCGAGTAGGCATGAGAAACCGTTCCCGCAGCAGCAAGGCCGTGCGTGGCGTCAGACGGGATCAGCGCCCGCTTCAGACCGGTTTTCTCAAGAAGCCTTCCGGCGTTCCCCTGATTGTCGTTCTTATAAATTGGTCTGACATCATAGCAAAACAAACAGCGCCTTCTGTCAAGAGGCCATTGCGGCACGAAGACTTTTCCGCCTCACCGTCAGCCTCCGGTTGTCCGATATGAAAGCGCCTTGATCCGCAAGCCGATGGTGCGGTTTCGGACCCTTCCGGCCACGGAGCAGTGCGTCACTCCAGTTTCCTTACCGTGCGGACCGGCGGAAATGCGGACGCACATCGATCTTGCTCCCTTCAGGGCGCCCTGCGGAACGACAGGTTCGTGTTAGCGTTACCCATGCTTTACCATGCGCTGGCAAGGCCTTAAGAACATGATGCATGCGGTATCTAGATATTGAATTCTCAAGTGATTTCCTCTTCGCGCAACGCGATGGAGAGAGGGAGGAGCTCTCCTTCACCCGGCAGGAGCGGACCGTGTTGCGGCACTTCGTGGCCAACAACGGACGCCTCGTAAGCCGCAGCGATCTTCTGACTGCGCTTGAAGGCCAAAGCTGGAGCATCGGCGATCGTCATGTCGACTTTCTGATCAACCAGCTTCGGCGCAAGCTGAAAGACAGCCCGCGCGCGCCGCGATTCATCCGCACGCAATATGGCGAGGGTTATGTTTGGGTCGCCCCGCGGGCGGAGGGCGGCTCCGCGCCTTCGGGAGCCTTTCTTCGAATCGGGCCCGTTCGCGGGCTTGAACGTGGCGGCGCGGCGGCAAGAACCTATATCGCCGAGCTCCGTGAGGAGCTGCAGGCGGGCCTCGGCGCGGAGAAGTCGGTGACAATCGACGAGAACCCGCAAGGTGCAGCGCAGGACTTCGCGATCGAAGTGATTGTCCATCGCCATCAGGATGTTCTGCATGCGGCACTTCTCTTGCGGCATGCGGGCGAATTGATTGGGGTCAAGCGCATCGACCGGCATATGGACAGCGATGATGCCGGGGCGGCGACCGTCCTGCAGGCCATCTGGTCTTATCTGGCGATGCCGCCGCCGAGCGGCAGTCTGCCCACGGACCCGCCGCCGTGGATCAGGCAGCATGATGCGGCCCTGCTGCTGAGTGGAAACCGCGACAAGATAAGCTGGCGTGACAATGCCGCGATGCTCGAAAGCGCGATACGGGAAAACCCCGAGGATCAACGTCTGAGGATCATGTGGGCTCTCAATCTTTACGCTCGGTTGCTGCAGAGCATGAGCGAGCCGGATCAGTGGCTGATCCAGAAGGAGTGGCGGGAGATCGAAAACGAGATCGAGCGGATATGCCTCTCGGTTCTTCCCACTCTGGACAAGACGCCGGAACACGGCCTTGCCGTCGCGAAACTTCTGCTCTTCGTCGACAATCGCCATACAGCGCTTGCGGAACGGCTGGTGAGCGACGCCCTGCAAGACGGTTCCGCCTTCGCCACGGCCGCCGCCTTGCGCGGCGAAATCGCAGCCGTCGATGGCAGGATCGCGGAGGCCTGCCGCCTCTATGACGAGGCGATCGACCTCTCGGAAGCCGGCAGCGAATTCTACGTCTATCTGATGCTGATGAAGGCAGCCGCCCTGCGTGCCGGCGAAAGGCACACAGATCTGACGGAGCTCGCGGAAGGCCTCAGGGAGACCGTGCCGCTCGCCCACAACCGTCTCGCGCTCCTGCTTTACCCTGACATTCCGGCTGATCCGTCGCGATGGACTTTCACGCAATCCGAAATGACATCGAGCGTCGCGGCCCACATCCTGCAGCTTCTTTTCAATGTTTTCGGCCGTCGCTTCAAGAACCGCGCCCATCGCAAAAACATCATGGATGGGCCGATTGCGGCATTCACCTTGGCCTTCGGCGATGGCGTCGTAAGTCGGGAAATCAGGGATGGTCTCGCCGATCCACCTCGATGAGGTTCGGCTTTAATCGCGCTCAGGTAGTGTTCCTTCCGGTTTAAAACGACATGCATCAAATAAAGATGGCGTGAAGAATCAGGATTTTCAAATATTGAGCAAATAGTTTTGTGTCACGATGACCTGGTTCGGGATCGGTGAACCGGAAATGCATGCCACAGTCCACTTCGTGATGGTTGGACAGGCGCGATGACGGCTTTTTCGATGTCCGGAACCTGTTTGTATTCGGTCATGATTGGACGTTCTTATGCTCGCGCGCCCCACCTCTCGCCCTTCCATTCCGGGTTTGCTTTCCCCGCGCCTGGCGCTGCCGGTTCTGCTGGCTTCCACGCTGCTTGCTTCCGGTGCGCAGGCCCTGGCGGAGACGGCGGACGGGGCTGCATCCGAGACGGCGCAGGTCGGCCGAACGGTTTCTTCCCAGGCGCTCCGTGCGGCGCTGAGCCAGGCAGCGGCATACGGCAGGGGATCGCTCCTCGCCAGCATCGTCGAGAATACTCGCCTGACGCCGGGCCGGGCTGCAGTGATCGATTCCGAGGCGCGCGCGCTTCGCCCTGATCTCGCAGCGTCGATCGCGCGCGCAGTCGCCTCCGGCCGCCATCTCGCCGGTCTTTTTCCCGAAGCCTCGATTGCCGCGACGCCGGGCATTGCGAAGGCGGCGGCGCAACGCACCTCGCCTTATCCCGGCGGCAACCCCGATATCCCGAAAGACACGCTCAACGAATACCAGCGGAACTATTCGCTGGATGCGATGCATGCCGATGCTGCAATCAGGAAAGGCATTACCGGCAAGGGCGTTGTCGTCGGCGTCATCGACACGGGCATCGACCGGCGGCCCGACGGATCCGTGCATCCGGAATTCGAAGGCCGTGTCGACCCGCGATCGGTCAATTATCTCCACTGGTTCGACACGAACCTCGCTTACGAAGACCTGACCGTGGCCGAGTTTGAAGCCGGCTTCGAACAGGGGCCGACGGACACGTACGATATTGACGGTCACGGCACGCATGTTTCCGGCATTGTCGGAGCCGGCCGCAACGGCTTCGGTATGGAAGGGGTGGCGCCGGAGGCGACGCTCCTCTCGGTCGGCGTGATCCCCGGCGCAGCCGGAAAGGTGACCGTGGACCTGGGAAACGGGGGCGAGCCCGAAGAATTCGATATCGATGATCTGCAGATATGCGGTCCGGGCCTGCTTTACGATAAGTGCGAGCCCGTTGATCGCGATGCGCTCGGAGGCGCGTTCAGTTTCAACTACCTTTCCCAGTTTGAGGATGTGAAAGTCATCAACGGCAGTTTCGGCCCGGACATCGATCCCGGCGAGAAAACGTGGGAGCTCCCGGTCGGAGAGCAGGCGGGTATTCTCAACAGCGCCAAGGCCATGCGCGCAAGCTTGGATGCCGGCCAGATCATCGTCATGGCTGCCGGGAACGAATACGAGCTCGCTCCCATCGTGGCGGAAAATCCGAGCGGGAATGGGTTGTTCCCGTTCATCCGCCCCGAAAACGAGAACGCGACCAATTCATCCGGCAGCCTGATCTACAATGACGAGGGAACGGGCCTCGACCTCAGCTTCACTTCTGCGCAAGCTCTGAGCGCGGCGGAAAAACGGGATGGCGTCGCGCGCGGCAGGATCGTCGTCGTCGTCGCCCTCGACGCCTATAATGAAATCGCGCCCTATTCCAACCGATGCGGCGTTGCCAGGGAATGGTGCGTGGCGGCCCCCGGGGGAAACCAGAAACCGCCCTTCGGCGCAAACCCGAACATCGACTACGACAGCGGCATCTATTCGACCCTTCCGGAGGCGGGAAGCCTCGTAGGGTCCGGATACGGCGTGGAAAGCGGCACCTCCATGGCGGCGCCGAATGTCTCGGGCGCGGTCGCCGTGCTTACCGAGGCCTATCCGACATTCTCCCCGGCTGAGATCGTCAGGATCCTGTTCATGACGGCCGAGGATCTGGGCGCGGCAGGCGTTGACGCGATCTATGGCTGGGGGCTCGTCCGGCTCGACCGCGCGCTCTCGGTCGCGCCTGTCGGCATGATCGGGGACGGAGTCTTCACCGTCGGAGCGGACGGCTCCGATACGACATGGATCGTTTCGTTCGAAAGCGACGGCGTTCTGGAGAAGGTGGGGACGGGAACACTTTCGATCGTCAGCGACGCGACCTTCAAGGCCGGAACCGGTGTTGAGGGCGGGTTTATGGCGGTCGATGGATCATTGACGACACCAATGCTCGATATCGGACCGGATGGCACGCTTGGCGGAACCGGCCTCGTCGTCTCTGACGTCAATGTCGGGGGCACGCTTGCGCCCGGGCATTCGCCCGGCACGCTGACCATCGTCGGCAATGTCGCGCTCGCCGAGACGGCGACCACGCAGATCGATGTCGACGGAACGGGAACGCAGAACGGCGCGGGCAATTACGACCGGATCATCGTGACCGGACCGGGAAACGGCTTTGCCGCCAATGGCATGATTGCTCCGCGCCTGCGCGGCATTTCGGGGGCGGCCACAAACACCTTCACGCCGGCGCCGGGGGAGGTCTTCACCTTTGTGCAGACGCAGTCGGGCGTGGTGAGCGGAAGCTTCACCAGCCTTGAACAGCCCGATGCGGGCCTCGCGCCGGGCACGCGTCTCGATGTTCTCTATTGGCCGGATGCGCTTTCGCTTGCAACAACGCCGGAAAACTATGCCGACCTCTCCGAATGGGGCATCACGCTTTCCGGCAATGAAGGGGCGCTTGCGGCGGCGATCGATGCCGGACGGCCGGAAGCGGGCGTGCGGCCCGACCCTGTGTTCAACGACGGCTTCAACCAGCTTTACCAGGCCAATGCCGCGGCGCTTTCAGCCGGGCTGCCCTCGATGACCGGCCAGCTTCATGCTGAAATGGGATCCAGCGCTGTCCGCGCAATCGGCCGGTTTGCCGACCGCATCGGCGAGCGGCAGATGGGCCTTGCCGAAGGCCGGCTTTCGGAAACCGGGACGCCATACGGCGCGGGCGAAATCTGGATCAGCGGCAATCACGCCGCCACCGACGTCGGCTCCGCCAACGGCCTTGCCGGTTACGAGGCGAGAGCCAATAACGGCGCGTTCGGCATCGACTGGGATCTCGGCCGAAACGCGGCAGGCATCGCCGGTTCCTATGAATATGCGGACATTTCGGCAGGCGCCAACGGCGCCGGAAACATCGGCACCTATCAGGGTGCGGTTTACGCCACCTTCGTGACGGACGGGCCCACCCTTGCCGTTCGCGGCGGCCTTTCCTACGGCGACCTTTCGACCAGCCGGTCCACTGCGCTCGGTGCCTATGCGGCGACGGCCAGCGCCAGCGGCGAGGGTATCGGCGGCTTTGCGGAGGTCTCCGCGTTTGAGGATTTCGAGCTGTCGCCGCTGACCCTGACGCCCTCGGCCACGCTTGGCTACCGCGGTTTTCACCGCAACGCCATGAACGAGACCGGAAGCCTGTTCGGTCTTGCCGTGCCCGAGGACACCTTCTCGCAAACGCAGACCACGCTGGCGCTCGACTTGTCACGCCGTTTCGCGCGGGACAACGGCATGGTTTTCGAGCCCGTGGCCAGCCTCGGATGGCGCTATGACATCGGCGAGCTGGACCGGTCTTCGCAGCTCGGCATTCTGGGCGGAGGCTTCGAGGCCGACGGCGCCGATATCGGCCGCAATGCCTTCGTCGGACGCCTTTCGCTCAACGCGGTCGCATCCGACCGCTTCACGCTCGGCGCTTCTTATGAAGCCGAGTTTCGCGACAACCTCACCAGCCAGGTTTTCTCATTCAACGCCAGCTTCGAATTCTAAGGCGGCTCGCGCAATCAAGACAAGGAACACCGTCTCATGAAACCCGACCTTTCAAGAACAAGCTTTTCCGTTTTCGCCAGCGCTGGCCTCTTTCTCCTGGTGGGATTGGCCGGCTGTACGGTTTCGGATGGCGCGATCCCATCTGCTCCAGCCATGCCGACCCCCCAGAAGCCAGCCGGTGAAAAGGAAATGCCCGATTCGATCATCGGCAAATGGAAGATGTACCCCGCCATTGGCCCGACCAGCAGAAGCTGCTCGGTTGAATTCCACAAAAGCGCTCTCAATGCGCAAAAGGGGCGCGTCAGCACCTTTGCCTGCAACCAGGTCGAAGGCCTGGGTAGCATCAACGGCGTCGCCCGCATCAACCAATGGGAACGCAGGGGCCGCACCATCATCCTCTCCGGTATCGCAAGCCCTAATATCGGAACGATCGACCTGCCCGTCGATTCTTTCAGCGACCGGGTCTATGGCAGCACCAAGGATGATATCCGCTTCGTCATCGTAAGGAACTGAGCGCCAGGCGTCGTTCCCTATTTGCCCGCTTTCCCGCCCTCTTCATCCGGGTCGTTGCGCGTTGGGCCTGTGGGCGGTCTTCCGCCATAGGAACGGCGCGTGATAGAGTTCGGCGAATGCCTTCCAGGCGGCGGCCGAAAGCATCAGCCAGTAGAACGGCAGGTAAAGGGCATCGGCGCGCATCTGTCGCGCCTCGTCCGGTTCCATCCTCGACAGGCCGAGCCTCAGAAATACCCAGTAGCTTGCCAGGATATTGGCGAGATCGAGGCCCGACAGCATCTGGTGCAGTGGGCCGGGATTGTAGTCCGGGTGAATGATCGCGGCAATCGTCATGGCCAGCGCCACAAACAGGAGCGGATGCAACAGCGAGGACAGGATGACGCCCGCCCCGTTGGCCAGGAAAACCAGCGCACCGAGCGTGCCAAGTTCGGAAAACAGCCGCGAGGGCTCGCGCAGCGCCACCAGCAATGTCTGAAGCCAGCCCTTGATCCAGCGCGAGCGCTGGGAAATCCAGGCTCTGACGGTCTCCGGCGCGTCCTCCAGGGTCGGCCGGCCGATCACGCCGCAATGATAGCCGAGACGGTGAAGCCTGAGGCCGAGATCGGCGTCCTCTGCCACATTGTAGGGGTCCCAGGCGCGGCACCGCCGCAGAACCTCTGTTCTGAAATGGTTCGAGGTGCCGCCCAGCGGCAAGGGAAATCGATGGCGCGCCAGAAACGGCAATATGCCGCGGAACAGGCCTGCATATTCGCAGGCGAACAGCGCCGATATCCAGTTCTGTCCGATATTGCCCACGACGAGCGGCGCCTGCAGGCAACCGAGTGTGGCTGGGCCCCGGCTGAATGTCTGCCAGGCCTCGCGCAGTTGATCGGGGTGCGGACGGTCTTCGGCGTCATAGATGGTGAGGTATGTGCCCCGGGCGCCGGAAAGCGCATAGTTCAGCGCCTTCGGCTTGGTCCGCGGCAGGGCCGGAGGAACGCGGACCAGTTCGAAATGCGCAGGCAGGGTTTCGGCCTCAATTGCAGCCATGGTGGCGCTGTCATCCGCCTCGCAGACAAGCTTGATATCAAGCCTCGAGGCGGGCCAGTTCAGCTTCTTCATGTGCTCGACGAGTTGAGGGATCATGTTGGCCTCACGGTAGAGCGCGACCAATACCGTATAAACCGGCACCGGACCTTCAACCGCTGCTTCTGTCGCTTCCGGTTCCGGCCTCGCTCCGGCCCTCACGGCCGCAAGGCGGATGAGGAGGGAAAGGGCGTAGAGAGCCGAGAACAGGATATGCGCCAGAAGCAATGTCTCGGCTGTGAAAAGCGCGAGGCCGGCGAGAAAGCTGGCAACGCCGCCGCCGAGGAGAAAGCCCTGCTTTCCCCAGAACACGATCCGGGCCGAAAAGCGCGGCTCCCAGATCATCAGCCGGTGGATTGTACCGGCAAGCCGCCGGGCGGCCCCTACCTCCCAGACGGTTTTGCGGATTGTCGACGGCATGGTCACGACCACGGCCCGGCGAATGGCAGGCCGACCCGAGAGGCGGCGGTGCAGGTCTGCCAGGTCCCTGGCGCGCGGAATGATGGCATAGGTCGCTCCGCCTTCGCCGCCTTCGATGCGCAGGCCCGAGGGAACGGCAAGCAGGCGATCGATCTTGGGCCGGTCGGCAACCGCTTCGGCATCGATCGCAACGGTGAAAGGCAGCCCCAGATAGGATGCGAGCCTGCGATAATAAGTCTCCTGCACAACAGAGCCTTCGGCGAGAAGCTCGTCTTCGATGGTTGTGCCGTTGCGGCGCGCCGCCGCCTCGCAGCTTTCGATAAGCGCATCGTTGAAACCCAGGCGGCGCAGCATGCGACGCTCGCCTGCAAGCGGATCGGTTGCCGCCCAGCGCTGCCGGGCGGAGAACTTCGGGCTTGTGCGCGTGTCCGCGGACAAGGGCGAAGCCTTCATCGAAACCTCCTTTCAACCCGCTATGCGCGTATTTAGAAGGCTTCTAGTAAAGCTCCCTTTCCGAAAAATCACAACATGTAAGTGTTATTTTTGACAATGCACGCAAAGATTCTTTGCGCTCATCAGCACCCGCGGCGGCGGCGACGTAGCGCTGCTTCGAACTAATATTCTGAAAATAAAGTCATATTCAAAGCGCGCGGTAGCGCGCGATCGCACCGCGCTCGATTGCCGCGCAGGTCAGCTTGTCGAGGTTGAGTCGATCGCGCAAAAGCTGCAGCAGCCGGATTTCCTCCGGGCGAATGGCCTGGTCAACCGACATGATTTCGACTGCGAGCGCATAGGCGGTATCATAAAGGCGCGAAGGGAGGGTGTCGCGGATGATTTCAAGGGCAATATCCATGCCCTCGCTGCCGGACAGAACATCGGCGCAGGCATGGGCCACGTCGGTCAGGCGGTCCTCATCGAACCCGTCGAAAACCGGAAGCGAGCGGGTGATATGGCCGATCCGCGCGAGTTCTCCATCGCTCATGGCGCTGTCGACGGCGGAAGCCATGACCATCACATAGATCAGGGCATCATAATGGTTAAGCGGTGTCCGGGTCATGAGGCATGTCTTTCAGGTGGATGCGGCCGCTACTGGCTCGCCCAGATGATACGGGCGATCCATTCCACGGCGGAAAGGTCGAAGGTAAGGTTTTCATGGGCGGGATTGATCGACATGAGTTCGATCTGACGGCTGGTGCGACGCACCAGAACCTTGGCCATGACTTCGCCGTCATGGGTCTTGACCACCACGCGGTCGCCCTTGCGGGTCTCGGCATTGGCCTCGACGATCAGCACGTCGCCGTCGCGGTAAAGCGGCAGCATGCTGTCGCCCTGCACCTCGAGCGCATAGACGCTGTGGCTGGTGCGGGCCGGTGCGGGGAAATCGACTTCGTCCCAGCCCTGGCCGACAGGGAAGCCGCCATCGTCGAAAAAACCGCCCGTTCCGGCGCGGGCAAGGCCCAGAAGCGGGATGGTGGAGGGTTGCGGCGGAAAAGCGCCGGAAGGCGGCGCGCCCTTGCGCTGGTCGGCCTCCCCGCCAAGAAAGGCCGAGAGGTCGCTGCCGGTCGCATCAAGCACCTTGGCGATTGATTCCATCGATGGCCAGCGTTCTCGTCCGTCCTTGCCAAGGCGCTTGGATTTGTTGAAGGCCGTCGGATCAAGCCCGGCCCGGCGCGCCAGGCCTGAAGGGGTCAGCTTGTGGCGCGCGGCGAGATCGTCGATCGCATCCCAGATGGCGCTATGGCGAAGCCTGCTGGACATTATGGTTCACGAAATGGCCCCGTTGATGACCGGCGGATTATATCGCATGGCCTATTGCCGCGTAAAGCCATGAAAGGAATAAAATCCTTTCCAGAAACCGGATTTGGCTCCCGGGGGACCTAGGCGACCATTGCCATATTGACCTTGCCGAGCTGGATCACCGCCTGGGTGCGGCTGTCGACATTGAGCTTCAAGAGGATGGCCGAGACATGCGCCTTCACGGTCGCCTCGGACACGCCGAGCTCATAGGCGATCTGCTTGTTGAGCAGGCCCTCGCACAGCATGCGCAGCACGCGGGACTGCTGGGGCGTCAGGGTCTGCAGCCTTTCCAGCATGTCGGCAATGTCGGGGTCGGTCTCCTCGCCGCCCTCGAAATTCTCCGGCGTGTAGATCTCGCCGGAGAGCACCGTGCGGATGCCGTTGCGCAATTCGTCGATGCCGGCGGATTTGGAGATGAAGCCGGAGGCGCCGAGCGCCAGCGTGCGGCGGATCGTGTCCTCGTCGTCGCTTGCCGAGATCACCACGATGGGCAGGCTGGAAAACTCCGCCTTCAGCGTGATCAGCCCGGAAAGCCCGCTCACACCCGGCATGGCGAGGTCGAGCAGAAGCAGGTCGGCATTCGGGTTTTCGCGCGCGGCCTGCTGCACGCCGTCGAAATCGCCGGCCTCAACGACAGCGTAATAGGTCGCCATTCCGCTGATTGCCTGTTTCAGGGCGCTGCGAAACAGCGGGTGATCGTCGGCGATCAAAATTGTCTGTCCGGTCATTCCTGCCTCCTCCCAAAGGCAATGTCACAACCCCAGCCATTTGTCACGTGATAGAACGATCGCGTCAATGCTGCAACAAAACGGCGAAAATCTTCTCCATGATCGCGTGTTTGAGCCGGATATCAATAGAAAAAAAGGGATCGGCATGGAAAAGCCGGCTTTTGCTGTTGCTTTCGCGCGGCATGTTTCAATTGTCATGGACTTTTGACGCCCGCTGGTTCAAACCCGGGCCGCAATGATGTCACCGGGAGCCGATCCACATGTCGCAACCGATTTTCAAGATTGTCGAGCGCAAAGAATGGCAGGCCGCGCGGCCAAGCGGCGTCTATCACGGGGCGGCGGTCGATCTTTCCGACGGGTTCATTCACTTTTCAACGGCGGAACAGGTTGCAGAGACTGCCCGCCGCCATTTTGCCGGCCAGCGCGATCTTCTGCTGGTGGCAGTCGACCCCGACGCGCTTGGCCCGAAGCTCAGATACGAGCTGTCGCGCGGCGGCGCTCTCTTTCCCCATCTTTATGCGGTCCTCCCCTTTTCGGCGGTTCTCTGGGAGAAACCGCTCCCAGAGATGCCGGATGGCGGCCATGATTTCAGCGGGCTTCTCACATGATCAACCTGTTCAAATGCGGCGCGCGCAACGCCGTCTTCCTGCTTGACCCGGAAGTGGCCCACGGGCTGACCGTCAAGGGTATCGCTTCCGGCCTGATGCCGCGCGCGCGTCATGCGGCGAACCCGCGCCTTGCGGTTTCGGCCGCCGGCCTGTCCTTTGCCAATCCGCTCGGCGTCGCCGCCGGTCTCGACAAGAACGGCGAGGCGATCGACGGTCTGGTGAAGCTCGGATTCGGCCATGTGGAGGTGGGCACGGTCACGCCGCGTCCGCAGCCGGGCAATCCGAAGCCCCGACTTTTCCGGCTGGTGAAGGACGAGGCGGTGATCAACCGCATGGGCTTCAACAATGAAGGCCATGCCGCGCTTGCCGCTCGGCTTGAAGGCCGCAGCAAAGGCGGGATCGTCGGTGTCAATATCGGCGCGAACAAGACGTCCGAAGACCGGATTGCCGACTATGTCGCCGGCATCGACCGTTTCTCCCCGCTTGCCGATTATCTCACCGTCAACATTTCCTCGCCCAACACGCCGGGCCTCAGAGACCTGCAGGCGCGTGAGCAATTGGCGCGGCTGCTCGATGCCGTGGGCGAAGCGCGCGAGAAAGCCGAGCGGCGCGTGCCAGTCTTCCTCAAGATCGCGCCGGACCTCACCGAGGCAGGGCTTGACGATATCATTGCCGAGGTCGCGGCAAGCACGCTCGACGGCGTGATCGCTTCCAACACCACGCTTGCGCGTGACGGCCTGACGGACGCAAGACTGGCGGGCGAGAGCGGCGGGCTTTCCGGCGCGCCGCTGTTTGAACGCTCGACGGCGCTTCTGGCGCGCGTCAGAAAGCGCCTTGGGCCGGAAAAGGTGATCATCGGCGTTGGCGGTGTCTCGACCGGCGCCCGCGCGCTTGAAAAGATCCGCGCCGGCGCGGATCTGGTGCAGATCTATTCGGGCATGGTCTATGAGGGGCCGCAGCTGATCGCCGACAGTCTTGCCGCGATGCTGGATGCGCTTGAGGCGGACGGCGCGTCATCGCTTCGCGAGTTGCGCGACACGTCCGTCGATGAATGGGCCGCCAAGCCCTTTCAAGTCTAGCTGCTGAGGCACATGGACCAGAAGGGCGTGTTGCCGGACTTCGGGCTTGTCGCCTTGGCTACGCCAAGATGGGAATAATTTCCCAGCATATTCTCCAGATGCTTCGGCGACGCCACCCAGGCCTGGAAGGCGCGCTCGGGCGTTGCCTGATGCATGGCGATGTTTTCGGCTGCCGGCAGCGGCAGGTCGTTGCGCTTGAAGCGCGCGGCAACGCTTTCCGGACCGGTGATGTGGTTCATCCTGTCGGCAAGGGCCATGCGGCTCGCCTGGTCGGAAGCAACCGCGTTGCAGGTTCTGGACGCGCTGACCGGGGCAAGGCCGCGGCTTTCCCTCAGCTCATTGACCCAGGGCAGGAATGTGGAGGTCATCGCTGTGGCGCTGACATCCCCGCGCGGCAGGCCGCTGCCGGAGAAGAGACCGCAGGCCGAAAGCCCGATTGCGAGGATTGAAAGCGCGAAGGCCCGGCGGCTGGTCGTGGATAGGGTCAACGGCGATAGCTCAGAATGCGGATGATGATGAAGACGGGCACGACGATGATGGCGCCGAGCACGAAATAATGGCCGATCTCGCCGAGCGCAGCAAAGCCGCGCCGCCAGAGATTGCCGAAGAAATCGATGACGCCATACCAGATGTCGAGCGGGTGGATATTGAGCGCGGAGAAGATGAAGCCGACGATCAGCGAGACCACCAGCAGCCTGACGATCGTGCCGACGACGGTACCGCCCAAAAATCGATTGACTTCATTGCTCATAGCGCGCGTCCTCTTTCCAGCCCGTCCTTAAGGCGACATTGGGGCGCAATCAAGATGGAAACCGCTCGCGGAGAAGGCAAGGCCTTGCGCGCAATTCCGCTTGCTTTTCGCCGGAAAAAACGACATTGGCGATCAGCCCAATTGTCCGGTCCCGAACCATTTGAACATCTTATTCTTCTCCTCCGGCGATCTGATCGCCGACCGCCGCGCCGATTATGCGCGCATGCTGGATGAGGCCGGCGAATTCGCCGCCGCCGCCGATCTGATGGAACAGGCGCTTGACCTTGCGCCCGACTGGCCGGCGGGCCTTGCCATGCTTGCTGCCTATCTCGAACATGCGGGCGAGACCGATCGCGCGATCGAAACGCTCGAAATCCTCGAGAAACTGGATGATGACGACATTTTCGCCGCGCGGATGAAGCTGGCCGTGCTCGGCGCTGCGCGTGCGCCCGCCCATCCACCCGGTCGCTATGTCGAGGCGCTGTTTGATTCCTATGCCGAACACTTCGACGAGGCACTGACGGAACGGCTCGATTACAGCGCGCCTCAGCACCTTGCCGCGCTTCTTGCCGAAATGGAGGGCGCTGACCGGCAGTTTGCGCTGGCTGTCGATCTCGGCTGCGGCACGGGGCTTTCGGGCGAGGCGTTCTCAGAGCGCGTCACCCGGCTTGAGGGTTTCGATCTGTCGCAGAACATGCTGCAGAAAGCGGAGGAAAAGGGGCTCTATGCCGTGCTGGCGCAGGCCGACCTGCTGCTGACGCCGGAAGAAAGCGGCCTCTTCGCCGAAGGCATGCCATGGCAGCGCGCCGATCTGGTGATCGCGGCAGACGTGCTGATGTATCTCGGCGGTCTTGAAAGCCTGATGGAAAACGTCAGGGCGCTGATTGCACCAAACGGGCTCTTCCTGTTTTCGGTGGAGGCCGGGGAGCCGGGAAGCGATTTCACCCTGCTTGCCTCGCTGCGCTACGCGCATTCCGCGGCCTATGTCAGGAAACTTCTTGCGCAGGCCGGCCTGTCCTTGAAGGCGGAGCGCAGCACGGTATTGCGCAAGGACGCCGGCGAGCCGGTGCCGGGCATCCTGTTTCTGGCGGAACGGAACATCCGGCCCGCATGACGCGTTCCAGACGAGGTATTTCTTGAAACCTCACCAAGGAGGCCCGTCATGACCCTGACACCGGAACTCTGTCACGCTGCCCGTATCCTCGCCCATATCGACCGCGAGGCGCTTGCCCAGGAAAGTGGTCTTGCCGAAGACAAGATCGTCGCATTCGAAAACGGCACGGCGGAATTCGGCGAAGCCAGCCGCGACAAGCTGAAGGCCACGCTCGAGGCGCTCGGCGTCGTCTTCCTGCCGGAAGAGAAAGAGGGCGGCGTCGGCATCCGCCTGAAGTTCACCGAGAGCGAAACCCGCCGCATCCTCAACTGGGAAGGCGAGGGCGGCCGCGTCAACCAGGACGACGTCGTCTGAGGATTTGACGAGTGCCCCGTTTTGGTTGAAGAAGAGGCCGGGATGCGTGTCCGCGTCCCGGTCATGTCATGTCGGGAGCGCCCTGTCGGGGCTCCTGTTCCAGCCGGACGATCGTCACGTGTCAGAAAACAGGTTTCTCAGAAGCATCCTCAATTCCACCTCCGAAAGCCATTCGGTGCTTGAGGATGTCCAGGGCATCGTCACCGGCGCGATGCTCGCCTCGCTCGGCGTTCTGGTGCTGAAGGCCGGCGGGCTTCTGACCGGCGGCACGGCGGGCCTTGCCTTTCTGCTGGTCTATTCGACCGGCATCGGCTTCGGGCTCGCCTTCTTTGCGGTCAACCTGCCGTTCTATTATTTCGCCTTCAAGCGGCTGGGCCTCGCTTTTACGCTGAAGACCTTCATTGCTGTCGGCCTTACCTCTGTGCTGACCGGCATCATCCCGCGCTTCCTGACGATCGGCGAGACCCATCCGCTGGCCGCCGGCCTCTTCGGCGGCGCGCTGGTCGGGACAGCGCTTCTGATCTTCTTTCGCCACAGCGCCAGTCTCGGCGGCTTCGGCATATTGGCGCTGTTCCTGCAAGACCGGTTCGGCTTCAAGGCCGGCTATGTCCAGCTTGGCCTCGACGGCATGGTGCTGGTGCTCTCCTTCTTCGTGGCAACGCCTTTCATCATCGCCTGCTCGATTGCCGGCGCGCTGGTCATCAACCTCATCCTCGCCTTCAACCATCGCCGCGACCGCTATATCGCGATGTAGAAAAGCCTTTCCCTTGGCACTGTTTCCTGTAATCGTGGCCTCATGAACGAAACGGAAACATTGCCGGAGCGCTTTCGCCGCTGGTTCGCCGCGAAGGGCTGGCAGCCCCGCGCGCACCAGCTGGACCTGCTCAGGCGCGCAGGCGGCGGCGAGGACATGCTGCTGATCGCGCCCACCGGCGCAGGCAAGACGCTGGCTGGCTTCCTGCCCGCGCTTGCCGATCTTGACGCCCGAGGCCCGGTGAAGCCCGGAACGCGGCCGCGCGGGGTCCATACGCTCTATATCTCGCCGCTGAAGGCGCTGGCCGTCGATATCGCCCGCAATCTGGAACAGCCGGTCACCGAAAGCGGACTTCCCATCACCATGGAGACCCGCACCGGCGACACGCCGCAGGCCAAGCGCCAGCGCCAGCGCCTGAAACCGCCGGATATCCTGCTGACGACGCCGGAACAGCTCGCGCTCTTGCTGGCCGGCAAGGACGCCGACCGCTTCTTCGAGGATCTGCGCTTCGTGATCTTCGACGAACTGCATTCGTTGGTCACCTCCAAGCGCGGCCATCTCCTGTCGCTCGGCCTTGCGCGGTTGAGGCGGCTGCGCCCGGAACTGACGGCGATCGGCCTCTCGGCCACGGTCTCCGATCCGAAGGAGTTGCAGCGCTGGCTGGTGGCCCAGACCGGCGAGGTGGACCCGCCCCATGCCGGGCTGATCACCGTTGCCGGCGGCGCGCGGCCCGAGATCACCATCCTGAAGGCATCGCAGCGCATCCCCTGGTCCGGTCACTCGGCGCGCTATGCCGCGCCAGACATCTACGCGGAACTGAAACGGCGCAAGATGACGCTGATCTTCGTCAACACCCGCTCGCAGGCGGAGATCGTGTTCCAGGAACTCTGGTCCATCAATGACGACAATCTGCCAATCGCCCTGCATCACGGCTCGCTCGATGTCGGCCAGCGCCGCAAGGTGGAGGCGGCGATGGCGGCCGGCAGGCTCTGCGCCGTTGTCGCCACATCGACGCTCGACCTCGGCATCGACTGGGGCGATATCGACCTTGTGATGCATATCGGCGCGCCGAAGGGCGCAAGCCGGCTGGCCCAGCGTATCGGTCGCGCCAATCACCGCATGGACGAGCCGAGCCGCGCCATTCTGGTGCCGGCCAACCGGTTCGAGGTGATGGAATGTCAGGCGGCGCTCGATGCCAATTATGTCGGCGCGCAGGATAGCCCGCCGATTGGCGACGGCGCGCTCGATGTTCTGGCCCAGCACGTGCTCGGCATGGCCTGCGCCGGCCCCTTCAATCCGGGCCTGCTGTTTGACGAGGTGCGCTCGGCGCTGCCCTATCACGGGCTCGCCCGTGAGACTTTTTTCCGCGTGGTCGATTTTGTCGCCACCGGTGGCTATGCGCTTCGCACCTATGAGCGCTATGCCAAGATCAGAAAGACCGCCGACGGGCTCTATCGTCTGACCCACCCGGATTTCGCCCGCCAGTACCGGCTGAACCTCGGCACCATCGTCGAGATGCCGATGCTGAAGATCAGGCTTGTGCGCCCGGGCAAACGCGGCGGTCCCTTGCGCGGCGGCGCGGTGCTGGGCGAGGTCGAGGAATATTTCGTCGAGATGCTCAGGCCCGGCGACACCTTCCTGTTCGCCGGCAAGGTGCTGCGCTTCGAAGGCTTGAGGGAAAACGAATGCATGGCATCCGCCGCCTTCGACAGCGATCCGAAGATTCCGGCCTATGCCGGCGGCAAGTTTCCGCTGTCGACCTTTCTGGCGGACGGCGTGCGCGCCATGCTGGATGACGAGGAGCGGCGCAAGGTGCTGCCCGCCTCCGTGCGCGAATGGCTTTCGCTGCAGGAAAAGCATTCGCATCTGCCGAAACGCGGCGAGCTGCTGGTCGAGACCTTTCCGCTGGAAAACCGCTTCTACATGGTCGCCTATCCCTTCGAGGGCAGGCTTGCACACCAGACGCTTGGCATGCTCCTGACCCGCCGGCTGGAGCGGGCGGGCGCACAGCCGACGGGGTTCGTGTCGACGGATTATTCGCTCGCCGTATGGGGGCTGAAGGATATCGGCGCGATGCTCGCCTCGGGCGCGCTCGACCTGAAGACGCTGTTCGACGAGGACATGCTGGGCGATGATCTCGAGGCCTGGCTCGATGAAAGCTACATGCTCAAACGCACCTTCCGGGCCTGCGCCACGATCGCCGGGCTGATCGAGCGGCGCTATCCCGGCAAGGAGAAGACCGGCCGGCAGATGACGGTGTCGGCCGACCTGATCTATGACGTCTTGAGAAGCCACGAGCCGGATCACATCCTGTTGCAGGCGACCCGCGCGGACGCGGCTTCCGGCTTGCTGGATATCGCCCGCCTTGGCACAATGCTTCAACGAATCAAGGGCCATCTGACGCATTATCGGCTCACGCGCGTCTCGCCGCTCGCCGTGCCGGTGCTTCTGGAAATCGGTCGCGAAAGCGTCAATGGCGGGGCCGGCGAGGCGGTGCTGCGCGAGGCTGTCGACGAACTGGCGGCAGCCCTCGAGGCGGCGGAGAACGAAGATGCCCGCCACGAAAGACAGGACGAAACCGGCGCATGAGCTTGAGCACAGCATCTCTGGAGAACGAGCGTTTCGACGACACCGGGCCGCGTTTTGCCGGCCATCCGGTCGTGTTCGATTGCTCCGGTGCGCTGTTTTTCCAGGCGCTCTCGCTGCTGGTCGTCTCCGATCTTCACCTCGAGCGCGGTGCGGCGCATGCCCGGCGCGGCTTTTTCGTGCCGCCCTATGATACCGCGCGTCAGCTTGCCAGCCTTTCAGCCGTTATCGCGCGCTACCGTCCGGCGCGCGTCGTCTCGCTCGGCGACAATTTTCACGACCGCGTCGGCGCGCGGGAGATGGCGGATGATCACCGCGCGGCGCTTTCGGCGCTTGCCGCAGGCCGTGATTGGGTGTGGATCAACGGCAATCACGATCCCGACGGCGTTTCCGGCCTGCCGGGCCGCGTCTTCGACGAATGGACATGCGATGGGCTGATCTTCCGCCACGAACCGTCGCGACGGGGAAAAGCGGAAATCTGCGGCCATCTTCACCCCTCGGCCACGCTCAGCCGGCCGGGAAAGTCCGTTCGGCGGCCCTGTTTCGCGGCGGACGAAAACCGGCTGATCCTGCCGGCCTTTGCCACCACGCGCGGCGGTCTCGATCTCCGTCACAGGGCCTTTGCCGGCCTGTTCGACCGCGCGGCGCTCACCGTCCACATGCTGGGGCCGGACAGGGTCTATGCCCTGCCTTTTGCGGCGCTCGCCGGGTAGAAACCGGAACCTCAGTTCTTCCTGAAGACGACGCTTGCGAACCAGCCGGAGAACAGCGCGATGAACACGGCGCCGAGGCCGTAGAACAGCGGGTATTCGTGGGCGGCGGTGGTCAGCTGGGCCTCAAGCCCGGTCTTGACCACATTCAGCGGCAGGTTCTGGGTCGAGATCTGCCGCCCTTCCTTGAACAGATAGGCCTGCACCGTGTGGGTGCCTTCGGGAATGTTCACCGGCAGTCTGAGGCTTGCGCGAAACAGGCTGTTGGAGACGAATTTCACGCCGTCATCTTCCGTATCGTAAAGCCCGTCGGCCGCGTTCAGCCGGAGCATCGCCTGGCGGAAAGTGGCGACATCGCTGGCATCGCCGAAATAGCCGACCGGCGAAATGCGCAGGTGCGATACGCCGATGCCGCCGGAATTCAGCGCTTGCGGCGAGGTAACGTCGTCAAGCGGGCGCGTGCTGGAGATCGAATAGGAGCGCGGCACATGCTCGAAGGAAATGGTCTGTCGGTTGATCCAGATGCCGAAGACCCGCTCCTTGCGGCGCACATCGGCCTCAGCCTTCGGGCCCTCAAGGATCACCACGATGTCATAACCGCCCTTCGACAGGAGGATCGGATCGGCGTCGTTGATCGCGCCGAAGACGGTCAGGTCGGCGCCGGAGAAATCCGAGGTAATGGCGATCTCGTTGGTCGAGGTGCCGATCTCCAGCGTTTCCTGCTGGATGGCCGGCGCCTGTTCCTGCGCCAGCGAAAGAGCGGGGACAACGAGGAGCGCGAGGAGCGACAGCAGCGTTCTCATCATTCCGGCGCTCCTTCGAAGACGACGGAGAACAGGTCGGTCGGGGTTGCGACAAGGCCGATGGCGAGGCGCACGCCGACGGCCAGGATGAGCAGAGCCAGGAGCGCGCGCAACTGTTCGCCCTTCAGCTTCTGGCCGACGCGCACGCCATATTGGGCGCCGATGACGCTCGACAGCATCAGGATCGTGGCGAGCACGATATCGACCGCATAGTTCGTCACCGCCTGTACCACGGTGGTGTAGGCGGAGACGAAGATGATCTGGAACAGCGACGTGCCGACGACGATATTGGTCGGTATGCGCAGAAGATAGATCATCGCCGGCACCATGATGAAGCCGCCGCCGATACCGAGCGAGGAGGTCAGCACGCCGATCGAACCGCCGAGCAGGAACACCGGAATGACGCTCAGATAAAGCTTCGACTTCTTGAAGCGCATCTTGAAGGGCAGGCGGTGGATCCAGTTGTGCTGGCCGGGCTTGCGGAAGGAGACCGGTTTCTGGCTGGCGCTGCGGCGGATCGCGCGGATGCTTTCCACCAGCATCAGACTGCCGATCGAGCTCAACAGCACCACATAGAGGATCGAGATCACCAGGTCGAGCTGGCCGAGTTCGCGCAACAGCGAAAACAGCCACACGCCGATCGTCGCCCCCACCAGACCGCCGGTCAGAAGCACGGTTCCGAGCTTCATGTCGAGCGTGCCGCGGCGGAAATGGGTAAGCGTTCCGGATACCGATGAGGCGACAACCTGGCTGGCGCCGGTCGCAACGGCGACGACCGGGGGAATATGATAGAAGATCAGGAGCGGCGTGATCAGAAAGCCGCCGCCGACGCCGAACATGCCAGAGAGAAAGCCGACCGCCGCGCCCATGCCGAGAATAACGAAGATATTAACCGAAAGTTCGGCAATCGGCAGGTAGATCGACACGCGTTTCCCCAATAGCGGCAGGGCCGGATGGGTCTCATCCAGCCTGTTGAAAATGCTCTTTACTTTCTGCGGCTTGCGGTCGCCCCTGTCAATTCAAACGGTTGCAATCCGCCGATTCTTCTCAAACGCTGTTGCCATTGAGCAATGTCTCCACCAGCGCGGGTGTGATCGCCCCGTCGGCCACGAGGCCGTTTTTTGCCTGGAAGGCCTTGATCGCGGCATCGGTTCGCGCGCCAAGAAGCCCGTCCTCGGGCCCTGCATCATAGCCGCGCTCGTTCAGGATCGACTGGATGTCGCGGATGATCGCCTCCTTGTCGGAGGCGCTGGCGACCTGCGCCTGCGGCAGCCATTCGGCCGGCGTTTCCACCCGGTTTGCGGCCGGCAACGGCTCGCGGGCCTGCCAGTCTGCAGCGAGCTTGCGGCCACGGTTGAGGTCTGCCTCGGAAAGCGCCTCGGCCACCTCGTTGCGTCGCTTGGCGGCTTCCGTGTCGCCATTGACCGCGGCAATCGCGAACCATTTGTAGGACTGGGCGAGGTCGGCATCAACGCCGGCGCCGCGCGCATGGAGGATGGCGAGGTTGAACTGGCTGTCGGCAACGCCGTGTTCGGCGGCTTCGCCGAACCATTTCGCCGCCTCGGCGAAATCGGGTTTGCCGCTGCCGGCGCCATTGGCGAGCATGACGGCGAGATTGTGCATGGCGCTGACATTGCCGGCTCTGGCTGCCGTGCGGTAAAGCGTGATTGCCCTTGCCGGGTCGCGGTCGACGCCGATGCCCTTCTCGTAAAGGCTGCCGAGCTGGAAGGCGGCCGGCGCGGAGCCGCGTTCGGCGGCCTCATCGAACCAGACGGCGGCCTCGGCCGGGTCGCGCGTGAGGCCCAGGCCTTCCTGGAAACGCATGCCGATCTCGTAGAGCGCGCCCGCATTGCCGCCGCGTGCCGCATCGGCAAGAGCCTCAGGCTTGATGGTCTTGGGAACGGCGATGTCGAGCGGTGCGGGCTCCTTCGGTCGCTGCGCGGTCAGCGCCTCGCTGTTTCCGCTTGCCTCGGGCGGCGGCGCGGCGGAGAGGCTTGCCGCCGGCGACTGGGGCGGTTCGGCCGCAGCCGGCTTTTCGGCGGCTACGGGCGGGGCCGAGGCCTCGCGCGCGGCAGTCGGCGCGGCCAGCATGTCGAGCACGTCCTTGGTGGTGACCGAAGCGGTTTCGACCGGCGCTTTCAGCTCGCGTGTCTTTGCTGCAGGCGGCGCGGTGGCGACGGGCGTTTCCACCGGCATTTCGCCCGGCGCGGGCCTGCTTTCGCTCACTGCGGCGACGGGCGCATCCGGATTGATGCTGCCGGTCACAAGCGTGTTGTCGGCCTCGATCATGCGGAAAGCGCGCGCGGCCGGCGCGGCGGCGATCTCGGGCGCCTCGGCGGCGAAATTGGTCTTGACCGCCTCGCGTTCCGGTGCCCGCAGCGAGGGCGCCGAGGCAACATTCTGCTGCGCCGCCGAGCGCGCTGCCGTTCCGTTTGCCGTCGGGCGCGAAGGCGCTGCAAAGGAAGGCGGCGTATCCTCGAAGGTCTTGACGGCCTCCATGATGGTCTCGCGGTCACGGCCGAGATCGGTGAGGAAGGGGTAGGCCATGATCGCCAGCAGGATGGCCCCGGCAGCGAGGTAGACGGGCCTGCGTGAAAAGCCGTCGCCGGAAGGTTTGTCCCCGTCCCCGTCCTTCTTGCCCTTGGGCGAGACGGAAGGCGTCATGTCCTCGGCATTGGCAAGCGCTGAGCGGGCGGCGCGGCGGGCCGCCGCGATCAGGTCGCCCTGCGGGCCGGAGGCGGAAAAGCGCTGGTTGCGCACGCCGGCGGGTTTGCCGGGATCGCGTTTCTTGTATTCCGTCTTGGCAACCGGACGGTCGTGGATCGGCAGGACAGGGCCTTCCGGCTTCTGTCCGGCGCGCACGCGCGAAAGGATGTCGAGCACATCGTCGCTTGCCTTGTCCTCGGGCTTTTTCCCGGCGGCCGGGGCCTGGGCGGGCCTTGCGGTGGGCGCAGGGAACCGGGTCTCGAAGCGCGGCGGCTGTCTTTCCTCGATTTCTGCCTTCTCAACCGGCCTGCCGGCCTGCTGTGGCATGGTTGGCGCTTTTGCGACGAAAGGGCCGGTCTCCGCGCGCCTCCCTTCGCCAGCCGGGAATTCGCCGCCGTCGCCGGCATTCAGCGTGTCGAGCCTGCCGGCGATTGTCTTCAGCGTGTCATGCAGGGAGGCGGCACCGGCGCTGTCGCGACCTGCCTGCTGGAGGTTCTTCATGTCGGCGGCAAGCGCCTTGATGACGGCGATATGCTCGTCGGCCTCGCCCTTGCGGCGCTGCTCGAAATTCTTCAGCGCTTCTTCGGCGGCGTGCTGGGCCGCCTCGATGAGATAGTCGTCATTGCTGGCCGTCAGGCTGTCGATGCGCGCGCCGATGCGTTCCTCAAGCTCGGCCAGCGGCAGTTTCGGATCCGGGCGGCTGACAAGCGTGGTCAATTCTGCGATCTGGCGCTCAAGCTTGGCAAGCGCCGGGGCGCTGGTGTCGCGACGGCTTTCCTCGAAACGGTTGGCAAGGGCGGAAAGCTGGGCGCTGAGGCGGTCTTCAGAGCCATCCTTCTCCAGCGCGGCGATCCGGCGGGCAAGCCGTTCCTCCGTCCCGGAAAGATCGAGGGCATCGATGCGCGCCGCAAGACGTCTTTCGAAGGCTTCCGTATCGAGCGCGGGGGCTTTGCCGCCGGTTTCACCGCCGCGGGCCGGCATGGTCGCGATCTGCGAGGAAAGCCTGCGCTCGGCGCCGGCAAGGTCGATCCGGGAAATGCTGTCGTTGATGCGGGAGACGGCCGCGTCGAGGGCCGCGGGTTCGATTCCGCGCCGGCCGTTCTCGATGAGGCCGGAAAGCCGCCGGATCTCGTCGCGTAACGCTTCGCGGTCGCTCTCGCCGGAAGAAGAAAGGCTGAGCGAATCGAGCTTGGCGGCAAGGCGGCGTTCGCTGCCTTGGACATCAATGCGGGAGATCCTGTCATTGATCCGGCTGACGACATCGTCAAGCGCGCGCGGCTCCAAGCCGTGATTGGCGACGAGCCCCGCAAGCCGGTCGAGCTGGGCCTTGAGGTCGCGCCGATCATCCTCGCTGAAGTTGCCGACCGCGCTGGCTTCGATCTTCTCGGAAATCCGACGCTCGGCGCCGTCCACATCAATACGGCCGATCTTTTCTGAAAGCTCGGACACGGCTTTGCCGAGGGCCTGGCGATCGACGCCGGGGCCGATCCGCTCTACGGCGGCGGCGAGTTTTTCGATGCGGGCTTCTAGTTTCAGATGACCCTCATCGCCGCGGTGACCCTCGATGCGCCGAGCCATGCCATCGAGATTTTCCAGAAGTGTCTGCTGTTTGGCGCCCTGGTCGCGCATCTGCCAGTCGACTGCGGTAACGGCGCTGGCCAGCTCGGAAAGCCGGCCTTCGAGCCGCTCTATGGCGGCATCGCGCACCGGCTCGCCCTGACGGCGTCCGAGGCTTTCGAGATTGCGGTTGATATCATCGATGCGCCGTTCGATCGAGCCGATCTGACCGTCGAGCTTCTTGCCGACGGAAGGGAAGCGGGTGCACAGGACTTCCATCGCCTGGGCGAGCGAGGAAAGGCGGTTCTCGATATCCTCCAGGCTGCGCGCGCTGTCATTGTCATCAGCCTGGCGGCGCAACTCGTCGATGCCGCGCGCAAGCGCGGTCAGCTCCGCGTCGAGCCGCGATGCATCGAATGGGGCAAGCTGGCGCTCGATGTTTTCGAAACGGCTTTCCAGACGGTTGATGCTCTTGGCATCGGCAAGGCCGCGCAAAAGCGATTGCAGGTGGTCGAATTCCGCCATCAGACGGCTGTCGTCATCGGCTGCCGCATTGGCGACCAGCCAGTCCATGGCTTCGGAAATCCGGATCAATTCGCCGCGAGTCTCCTCGTCGAGATCGCGCGTATCGGTCTGCCGGTCGAGATGGCTTAGCATTGTGTGTAGGCCGGAAAGCTCGTCGCGCAGGCTTGCGGAGAAATCCTCGCGCACGCTGGCGCGCAGATCCTTCAGCGTGCGGCCGATCTCGCGCAATTCTGCGTCGACGCGGGCCGAACCGGGATTCGGCATGGGCGCGCGTTCACGCGGGAAGCGGTCCTGCTGAGGTTCTGGAAAGCGGCGCGGGGCCGGGCGCTGCGCTGAAGGGCGTGCTTCCATGAGGTCGCTGAGGCGCGATTCCAGCCCCTCGATCGTGCGGTTGAGCGCATCGAGGGAGGGCCTGCCGCCCGTTGCGTCCTGTGTCATCCGCGTTTGCGCCATGGTGTTTGCCCGCTCCGGTTGGCGGTTCCTGCGGCGCATCAAGCAAGCTGTCCCCTTCACGCACGCAAGACCGCATCAAAGGTCCTGGCCCATAGCTTTCGCCGAACATGGTAAAGAAGTTGTTAATTCTTCGGGCAAACCGGGCGCGAGAGCGCTGAAAATCCGGGCCGGTCTGGTTTCTCAGTGCGTCGTGATCAGGGTCGCGCCGAGGATCGGTCCGGGGTTGCCGGCCTTGTCGGTCGTCTGGAGCAGAATGGCGCAGCCGTCACTATCGCGCGGATCGAGAACGCGGGCGGGAAGGGTGATGCGGGTCGGCTCACCGTGCCACATGCCCACCGTCTGCACATCGGTGACAATATTGCGGTATGCGATCGTCTTGCCCTTGTTCTCGCCTTCCTTGATGGCAACCTTCTCCTCGCCCTTGAAATAGACCACGAGGACATCCGCCTTGCCGGCGCCGGAGCCGATATCAATCAGCACTTCGTCGCCCTGCATCCTGGTAGAAAGCGGCACGTTGAGGCCTTCGCCCTTTCCGGCAAGCGTGTCGAAATTCTCGTTGAGATCGGCGCTGCTGGTGCCGATCATCTGCTCGCGTCCGTTCAGGATGGCCTGCGGCGTGTAGACGCCGCTGCGGCCCATGGCCTCCCCATAGGCATATTGGCGTTCGGTGTTCTCGCGGCTACTCATCGTGTCGGTCCAGCCGAGATAGTTCCAGTAGTCGACATGGTAGCTCAGCACGATGATGTCGCCCTGGTCGGCAATCTCGGCCGCGGCCTGGTCTGCCGGCGGGCAGGACGAGCAACCCTGTGAGGTGAAAAGCTCAAGCACGCCGAGCGGATGTTCGATCCTGCCCGCCTCTGCCGGGGAGAAGGCAAGGGCCGCAAGAAAGGCGGCCGATATGATCGTCTGCTTCAGCACGGCAGGAACCTTCACCGGTTTAAAGGGATCACGCGGCCATCATAAGCCGGTGCTTATCAAGTATGGCGTCAATCTAGCCTCATCCCCCTTCAATCGAAAGTCACGATGGGGTGAAAAATGCGTGTGTCATCACAAGATAACGGTTTGCCCGACCCACAGGGCTGCAGCGACCGGCGCCAGAGCCAGAAGCGCATACAGCCCGTCGCGGCTCAACATCGAATAGGCAATCAGCGTGACGGCGAGCCCCAGAAAAGCCGAAGCGAAGGGCACGAGCTCCAGAACCGGCATGAGGGCGCCGGCCGCCACGCAGGCAAGCGGAAGAATGAGGGTGACTGGATCGCGAAACAGGAAGGCGAGGCGCCGGCGCGAATGGCGGTCGATGAAACGGGTCGCAGGCAGCATCTTCTTCATCGCCCCGGCCGCCTTGTCGCTCTCAATGGAACGGTTGCGGACGAAGCCCGGGAGCCAGATGCTCTTCTGCCCGATCAGCCGCTGACCGGCGATCAGCACGATCATGATTCCGAACAGCGAGGACAATCCCGGCACGCCGCCAAGGGGCGACATGACCAGAAGCGACGGCAGGATCAGCAGCGGCACGAAGGAGGCCGAACCGAATGTCGAAAGCATGTCGTTGACCGAAACCCGTTCTCCGTCGGAATGGTCAAGCGCTTCCCGCGTGATCCCGGTCAGCGAATTCGGTTGCTCCTCTTTGTCGTTGCTCACATCGTGCTCCGGTGTTCATGTCCCTTGGCGGCGAAACGCGGCGGCGCGAACATCGTTCCGGTTTCAATTATGAAGGTTCCGCAACTGACGCGCCGCCTTTCGCAACAGAGGAGGAGGTCCGAGAGGCGCTACGAACCAGAGCGCTGCCAGGGCTTGGTTTCGGTTGCCATCGGGCGCCCGCGTGTGGCGGCCTTTTCCATCGCTGCGGCCAGAGCGCAGTCCTGCGCAGCCTCTGCGAAGCTGTAAGAGGACAGGCCGTCCTCGACAAAGGCGCGCATATTGGCAAGGCAGGTCGCGACCGCGATCTCGTCATCGGTCAGATGCGGACCGGGAAAGGGATTTTCGTAAATATAGCGCCCGCCGGCCATGATGGCGTGATGGTGATAACCCTCGAAATTGGTGAAATGGCCCTTGTCCATGCGGGCGAGCTCAACCGTCACCGGCGTGCTCTCATCGATCAGATAGGTCGTGCGTTCGGGCGTGATCTCGCCGCGTTCGCCGCGCACGGTAAGACGTGGCGAACGGATACGGCTGCGGTGCTGGGCGTCGGCAAAGTCATAGACGCCCACTTTGCCGTCGAAATCGAAGGTGGCGATGGTCTGGCTGGCCTCGATGATTTCGAGGCGTTCCGGCTGATCAAACCGGCCCGGACCCTTGACCACCGGCAGGGAAAAACTGTTGGCGGTGACGGTCGCGTTTTCGAAGCCGATGCCCAGAAGCTTCCGCATCACGGAGATGCCGTGATAGGTCTGCATGAGCGAAACATGGGCGTAGTTCGGCGTACCGATCAGTCCTTCATCGATCAGGCGCCGCATCGCCGCAATGATCGGGTGCAGGAAATACTGCTCGGCCACTTCGATCCTCGCGCCCGCTTCCACCAGCGCGTTGATTGCGAGCAGGCCACCGTGGTCGGGGGCGACCGGGGTTTCGGCGAGCACTGGAAGATTGCACGTTGCTAGCTCCGAGATGCGCGCCACGATTTCGTCCTTGCGAACTGAAACCACGGCAAATTCTGGCTTCGTAGCTTCCAGAAGCGTTTCGACAGAGGAGAAGGCCGGGACGCTCCAACGCTCCGCCAGCGCCGTTCGCTCGGCCTCCGGTCGACCGGTGACAATGCCGACGGCGCGAAAATGCCCGGGAAGCAGGCTGGCGATCTTGAGGAAGAAAGCCGCCCGCCAGCCGGAACCGATGACTGCGAAGGGTATGGATGACATGACGCAATGCTCCCTGAAAACGCGCTTGAAAGATGGGTTACAAGGTGCGTGGCCACAACACAACCAGACCATGCTGTCTGGATCCTCGTGTCAAGCACGAGGAGGACGTGGACGGTATGTCGGCTTGGCGTCCAAAAGAAACCGGGCAGCTTGCGCCGCCCGGTCTTCGTTTCACATCAATGGCTGTGGCCTTATCAGGCGGCCAGATCGCGCAGCACCGTCTGCAGGATGCCGCCATTGTTGACGTAGGTGAGCTCGTCGAGCGTGTCGATGCGGCAGAGGATCGGAACGTCCTTCACCGTGCCGTCGGCAAAGGTCACCTTGGCGACCTTCTTCTCGCGCGGCTTGATGTCGGCGAGGCCTTCGATGGAGACTGTCTCGTCGCCCTTCAGGCCGAGGCTTTCCCAGCTTGCGCCGTCTTCCAGCGTGAACGGAATGACGCCCATGCCGACGAGGTTCGAGCGGTGGATACGCTCGTAGCTTTCGGCAATCACGGCGCGCACGCCCAGAAGGTTGGTGCCCTTGGCCGCCCAGTCACGCGAGGAGCCGTTGCCATATTCGCCGCCGGCGAAGATGACGAGCGGAACGCCTTCCTTCTTGTATTCCATGGCTGCGTCGAAGATCGACATCTCTTCCTTGGACGGATAGTGGATCGTGTAGCCACCTTCCTTGCCGTTCGGGCCGAGCATGTGATTGCGGATGCGGATATTGGCGAAGGTGCCGCGCATCATCACTTCGTGATTGCCGCGACGCGTGCCGTACTGGTTGAAGTCGGCAACCGAAACGCCATGGCCGATCAGATATTCGCCTGCGGGCGACTGCGCCTTGATGGAGCCCGCCGGAGAAATGTGGTCGGTGGTGATCTTGTCGCCGAAGAGGCCGAGAATGCGCGCGCCCTTGATGTCGGAAACCGCGCCCGGCGTCTGCGTCATGCCGACGAAATAGGGCGGGTTCTGCACATAGGTCGAGTTGTCGTCCCAGGCGTAGGTCTGGCCGTCGGGGATCTGAACCGCCTGCCAGTTTTCGTCGCCCTTGAAGACGTCCGCATACTTGCTCTCGTAGAGCTCGCGGGTGACGTATTTCTCGATCGTCTCCTGGACTTCCTTGGCCGACGGCCAGATGTCCTTGAGGTAGACCGGATTGCCGTCCTTGTCCTCGCCGAGCGGCTCGGTGGTCAGGTCCTTGGTCACCGTGCCGGCCAGCGCATGGGCGACGACCAGCGGCGGGGAGGCCAGGTAGTTCGCCTGAACGTCCGGCGAGATGCGGCCTTCGAAGTTGCGGTTGCCGGAGAGAACACCGGCGGCAATCAGGCCCTTGTCGTTGATGGTCTTGGAGACCGGAGCCGGCAGCGGACCGGAATTGCCGATGCAGGTGGTGCAGCCGAAACCGACGAGGTTGAAGCCGAGCGCATCGAGATCGTCCTGCAGGCCGGCCTTTTCCAGATATTCGGCAACGACCTGGGATCCGGGTGCGAGCGAAGTCTTGACCCACGGCTTGGTCTTCAAGCCCTTGGCAACGGCGTTGCGGGCAAGAAGGCCGGCCGCGATCAGCACGGACGGGTTGGAGGTGTTGGTGCACGAAGTGATGGCGGCAATGGCGACATCGCCGTGGCCGAGGTCATAATCCGTGCCTTCCACCGGATAGCGCTTTTCGATCGCGCCTTCTTCCTTGTTGTACATGTTGACCATCGCGTCGGCGAAGCCGGAGGCGATGTTTTCCAGCGCGATGCGGCCTTCCGGGCGCTTCGGGCCGGCCATGGACGGCACAACGTCGCCGAGGTCGAGTTCCAGCGTGTCGGTGAAGACCGGATCCTCGCCGCCCGATTCGCGGTACATGCCCTGTGCCTTGGAATAGGCATCGACCAGGGCGATACGCTCCTTGGTGCGGCCCGACATGTCGAGGTAACGCAGCGTTTCGAAGTCGACGGGGAAGAAGCCGCAGGTCGCGCCGTATTCCGGACCCATATTGCCGATCGTGGCGCGGTCGGCGAGCGACATGGAATCAAGGCCTGCGCCGTAGAATTCGACGAATTTGGAAACGACGCCCTTCTTGCGCAGCATCTGCACGACGGTCAGCACGAGGTCGGTCGCGGTCACGCCTTCCTTCAGCTCGCCCGTCAGCTTGAAGCCGATGACTTCCGGCAGCAGCATGGAAACCGGCTGGCCGAGCATGGCAGCCTCAGCCTCGATGCCGCCGACGCCCCAGCCGAGAACGCCGAGACCGTTGATCATGGTGGTGTGGCTGTCGGTGCCGACGCAGGTGTCGGGATAGGCGATTTCGGCGCCGTCCTCTTCCTTGGTCCAGACGGTCTGGCCGAGATATTCGAGGTTCACCTGGTGACAGATGCCGGTGCCGGGGGGCACGACGCGGAAGTTCTTGAACGCCTGCTGGCCCCATTTCAGGAAGCGGTAGCGTTCGCCGTTGCGCTTGTATTCATATTCGACATTGTGGGCGAAGGCCTGCGGCGTGCCGAATTCGTCGACGATGACCGAGTGGTCGATGACGAGGTCGACGGGAACGAGCGGATTGATCTTTTCCGGATCGCCGCCGAGATTGACGATGCCGTCGCGCATGGCGGCAAGGTCAACGACGGCGGGAACGCCGGTGAAGTCCTGCATCAGTACGCGAGCCGGGCGGTAGGCGATCTCGGCGCCGGCCGTGCCCTTGTCGTTAAGCCACTTGGCGACAGCGATGATGTCGTCTTTGGTAACCGAACGGCCGTCTTCGTTGCGAAGAAGGTTTTCAAGAAGCACCTTCATGGAGAAGGGAAGCTTCGAAACGCCTTCGAGCCCGTTCGCTTCAGCCTTCGGCAGGCTGTAGTAAACATACTCTTTGCCGTCCACATCGAGTGTGGAGCGACATTCAAAACTGTCGAGTGATTTAGCCACGGATAAAACCCCGCTCATTCTGATTGGCCAAGACTAGCCGTGCGAACGCCTATGTACTTACGACATCAGGATGCGGGTGCGACCATTTCCGCTGTCCGCACGTGGGACGCAATGCCCCAAGTTCGGCACAAGGATGTGTTTCACGCCGGCCGCTGGCGTGGTTGCGCATTGTATAGATAATTTCTAAGAAAGGTGCCAGATAAACAATGGTTGAAATTTAAAATTTTTTTATCAACCGGCAAGTTATGCGGGCTGTCGTGTCCGGCGAAGGGGAGCAAATGGCTTTGCGCATAGAGGCTGCAGGCCTTTCGGTCAGCCGGGGCGACATGCTGATTTTCAGCAATTTGTCGCTTACGCTTGTCGCCGGTCAGAGCATGGTCTTCACCGGCCCGAACGGCGCGGGCAAATCGACGGCGTTGCGCGCGCTTCTGGGTCTGGTCGGGAAGACCGGCGGCCATGCCCATTTCATCGGCGACGACGAAAACGCGCTGCCGCTCGCCTTTGCCGCCCATTACCTCGCGCACCAGAACGCGATGAAGCAGGAGCTGACCGCGCGTGAAAATCTGGCCCTCTGGAAACGGATACTGGGAGATTTTCAAGAGAGCGCGGGCTTGGACCCGGAAGAGGCTGTCGAGGCTGTCGGGCTTGAAGGCGTGCTCGATCTTCCCTTTGCATACCTTTCGGCAGGCCAGAAGCGCCGCATCGCCTTCGCCCGACTTCTGGTTGCCCATCGCCCGGTCTGGCTGCTGGACGAGCCGACGGCCGCTCTCGACAAGGCTGCCCGGGAGACTGTCGCCGCGCTGATGAACAGCCACCTTGGCGACGGCGGCATCATCATTGCCGCGACTCATGAGCCGCTCGGTCTTGAGGCCGCTGAGGCGATGGCGTTCACCGGCCCTACGCGTCTTGTCGCAGATCCCTTCATGGCGGAGGCGTTCTAGACCATGGGCGCGCTTTACCGCCGTGATGTCATCCTTGCCTTGCGCGCCGGCGGCGGAGCGCTGGTCGGGCTGTTGTTCTTCCTCTGCGTGGTTGCCACCGTGCCCTTCGGCGTTGGCCCCGATCTGGCCTTGCTTGCGCGCATCGGCCCGGCAATCGTCTGGATCGCGGTGCTGCTTTCAACGCTGATCGGGCTCGACCGGCTGTTTCGCGCCGAGCGGGACGACGGCTCGCTCGACCTTCTGAAGATGCAGGACGAGCCGCTGGTGCTGATCGTTCTGGTCAAATGCCTGGCCCACTGGACGGCCTATGTCCTGCCGCTGGTCATCCTCTCGCCGGTCATGGGGCTTTTGATGAATGTCGGCCCGGCGGGCCTTGGCGCGGCCTTCATCACGCTGCTCGTCGGCTCGCCCGCCATCACCTTCATCGGCGCGGCGGGCGCGGCAATTGCGGTGTCGCTGCCGCGCGGCGGGCTTCTGGTGCCGATCCTGATCCTGCCGCTTGCAATCCCCGTGCTGATCTTCGGGGTCGGGGCAAGCTATGCGGCGACGTCCGAGATCGAGGCATTCCTGCCGCCCTTCCTGATCCTCGTCGCGCTTACGCTTTTTTTTGCGGTTGTCGGGCCTCTTGCCGCAAGCCTGGCCTTGCGTCAGGGCGACGATTGAGCGAAACCCGATAGAAGCCTGGAGGACGGTCTTGAACGAGATGAAGCCAAAGACGGGGATGATTGCGGGGCTTGCGAACCCGACGCGTTTTCTCACGCTCGTCGGCCGTGTCCTGCCGTTCATGATCGCGATCACGCTCGTCCTTTTTGCCGTCGGGCTTTATCTTTCCCTGACGTCGGAAGGGGATTACCAGCAGGGCAATACGGTGCGCATCATGTATATCCATGTGCCCGCCGCCTGGCTTTCGATGATGTGCTACATGGTGATGGCGGCGGCAGCGCTCGGTACGCTGGTCTGGCGTCATCCGCTCGCCGATGTCGCCCACAAGGCGGCTGCCCCCATCGGCGCGGCATTCACCTTTCTCGCGCTTCTGACCGGCTCGCTCTGGGGCAAGCCCATGTGGGGCGCATGGTGGGTGTGGGACGCGCGGCTCACCTCGGTCTTCATCCTGTTCCTCATGTATCTCGGCATCATCGCGCTCAACCGGGCCGTCGACGAGCCGCAGCGCGCGGCCCGGCTTTCGGCGATCCTGATCCTGGTCGGCGTGATCAATATTCCGATCATCAAGTTCTCGGTCGATTGGTGGAACACGCTGCACCAGCCGGCAAGCGTGATTCGCCTTGACGGGCCGACGATTGATCCCGTCTTTCTGTGGCCGCTCGCTTTCATGGCGCTCGCCTATACTTTCGCCTTCTTCACCATGCATCTTGTCGCCATGCGCAACGAGATCTATCGCCGCCGGGTGGCGGCCATGCGCCGGATCGCGGCAAGCAGGGCGGAGGCCGCCCGTCCCCAGCGAAAGGAGCGATGATGAGCCACACCTTCTTCATATCAGCGGCCTATGGCGCAACGGCGCTGGTTTTTGCCGGGCTGGTTGCCTGGCTGTTCCTGGATGGTCGTGCACGCAAGCGCGAACTTGCAGCCCTTGAAAAGGCCGGTGCCAGAAGGCGCAGCGCAGGCAAGGACGCATGAGCGAAGAAGGCGAAGAAGAAAACACGTCGGGCAGGCGGCGCTCACTGATGGCGGCTGTGCCGCTGCTCGTGGTCGCCGTGCTCTTTGCCGTTTTCGGCTGGCAGATTCTCGCCGGCCGGGACCCTCAGGAAATTCCCTCGGTCCTGATCGGCAAGAAGGCGCCCGCGCTTGACCTGCCGCCGCTTCAGGGCAGCGGTCTGCCGGCGCTCACCGATGCCGAGATCGAAGGCAAGTTCACCCTCGTCAACGTCTTCGCGTCATGGTGCGTGCCCTGCAGGCAGGAGCATCCGTTTCTGATGGAGCTCGCGGAGGATCCCGAGATCAATGTCGTCGGCATCAACTACAAGGACAATCCCGACAATGCGCTGCGCTTCCTTGGCGAGCTCGGCAACCCCTATGCCGCGATCGGCGTCGACCGGCGGGGTGCCGCGGCGATCGACTGGGGTGTATACGGCATTCCCGAGACCTTTGTCGTCGGGCCGGATGGCACGATCATCTTCAAGAAGGTCGGCCCGATCGATTCTACCTCCTATGCGCGGGAGATCTTGCCGGTTATCGATCGCACGATCGGCCCTGCATCTCGGTTGATGAACTGAGGCGAGGCCGCATTTGTGCCGCCGGATGAAGAAAGGGCGGCCGCATGATGCGGTCGCCCTTCTGCTTCGCCCAGGAAAGAGAAACGACGAGGAGATCAGTCGTTGCTCTCGCGAACCTGATCAACGAACTGCAGCTGGTGGTCTTCGCCGACGCGGAAATAGTTCTGGTAGCGATCGCCGAACTTGCCGGTCGATTCGATCGTCACCGTGCTGCCGACCGGGGCCTTGTTGAACGTACCGGTTTCCGGGATGGCCGACGGCTGCAGCGCAAAGGCGGCCGGAGCGGCGGCGAGAACGGAAACGAGGGCGGCGGATGCAAAGAGCTTCTTCATGACAGTCTCCTGACTGGTTTGATGTATTGTATCGGTTGCGTGTCGCCGGTGAGCGAAAACGGAGGCCTCATTGGTCTCGACGCGCTCAGCTTCGGCAGTTGGCGAAGGGAGTTGAACACCCCTTCTGGCCCCTTTCGAGGCGGAAATCAGTTGGTGCGGTACTGATCGACGAATTCGAGCTCGCCGTCTTCACCGACGCGGAAATAGTTCTGGTAACGATTGCCGAACTTGCCGGTCGTTTCGATCGTGACCGTGCTGCCGACGGGAGCCTTGGTGACCTTGCCGGTATCCGGGATGGCAGACGGCTGGATCGCGAAGGCGGCTGGCGCTGCTGCGAGTGCGGAAACGAGGGCGACGGATGCAAAAATCTTGTTCATGACAGTCTCCTGACTGAATTTCTCTGATGGGTCAGATGTAGGTTTAATCATTTGATTAACAAGAGGCCGAAAGACGGGGGAGGTGGTTTTTTTGCATCTCCGGCGCATTGCCGCTGAAGCTCAGGGCCGCCGGCCTCTTGTCTGCTGCGAAATCAGTTGCCCGAGTCCTGGAAGACGAATTCGAGTTCGCCGTCTTCAGCGACGCGGAAATAGTTCTGGTAGCGATTGCCGAACTTGCCGGTCGATTCGATCGTGACCGTGCTGCCGACGGGCGCCTTGGTAACCTTGCCGGTTTCCGGAATGGCGGAAGGCTGCAGCGCGAAGGCGGCCGGAGCCGAAGCGAGGACGGAAACGAGTGCTGCGGATGCGATAAACTTGGACATTGTGATGAACTCCTGTGTCATCGTTGTTTCGTTCGATGACCGGGAATTAGGGTTTAATCATTCGATCAACAAGTCGCCGAATGCGAACCGCAGCGTTGCCTAAATATTGACGCTTCTGATCTTGAAACCAGGCGGACGGAAACCAGTACGGTCTCGGGCAGGGCTGGAGAGAGTTTGCATTATCAATTAAAAATCAAATGGATAGAGGGTGGGGGTGGGACCGTTCTTGGACGATGAAAGAAGAGCCGAAACAGAAAACCCGGCCACAAGGGCCGGGTTGATTTTTAGGCAAATTGACGTTTTCGTGATCAGGCGTCGAGTTCTTTTGCCACGCGGGTGCGCAGTTTTCCGAGGTCTGCAGCGAAGTTGCGAATGCCCTCTGCAAGCTTTTCGGTCGCCATGGCGTCTTCGTTCATCATCCAGCGGAAGGTCTGCTCGTCCATCTCCACCTTGGGCTCCGGCTCGAAGGCGTCCGGCGAGAGCTTGCGCTCCAGCTTGCCCTGATCGGCTTCGAGCTCTTCCAGCAGGTTCGGCGAAATCGTCAGGCGGTCGCAGCCGGCCAGACCCTCGATTTCCCCGGTGTTGCGGAAGGAGGCGCCCATGACCACGGTCTTGATGCCGTTGGACTTGTAGTAATTGTAGATCGACCGCACTGACAGCACGCCCGGATCGGTCTCGGCGGTGTAGTCCTCGCCGGTGGCCTTCTTGTACCAGTCAAGGATACGGCCGACGAAGGGCGAGATCAGGAAGGCGCCGGCATCGGCGCAGGCGATCGCCTGGCACTTGGAGAACAGAAGCGTCAGGTTGCAGTCGATGCCTTCCTTCTGCAGCACTTCGCAGGCGCGGATGCCTTCCCAGGTGGACGCCAGCTTGATCAGGATGCGCTCGCGGCCGATGCCGCGTTCCTCGTAAGCCGCGATGATTTCATGCGCCTTCTTGATCGAGCCTTCGGTGTTGAACGACAGGTCGGCGTCCACTTCGGTGGACACACGGCCCGGGACGAGATCGACGAGCGCCGCGCCGACATCGATCGCCAGGCGGCTGGCAACGGCGGCGACCACATCCTCGCGATCGCCCGACTGGGACTTGCCCCATTTGATCGCCGCGGCGAACTGCTCGTCGAACATGTCCGTCGACAGTGCCTTGAGCACAATGCTGGGGTTGGTCGTGCAGTCGACCGGCTTGATCTTGGCGACGGCCTTGATGTCGCCGGTATCGGCGACGACCGTTGTCATCTCGCGCAATTGGTCAAGTTTGGAAGCCATGATCCTCATCCTTCGTTTTCCGGGTTCGCGGCAAAATGGCCGGCGAACCGCTCTCAATTTCTTAGCCGGACAGCATTCGCGCTTTTTCGGCGCCGTCTGCTGCAAAGGCTAACGCGCCGCGGTGATCTTTCAATGACTGTTGGCAAACATCGGCGCCGGACGCAAGCGCCGACATCCGCTGATATTCGCCCGCGACTATCGCAAGGCGCTGCTTCGCAAGTCAAGGCAAGATATCAATCGATTTAGACAAGGATTTGACCGGTCGCAAACAGTCAGAGAAAAATCGAGGCCGCCACGAGCAGGGTCGGCCGGTCGCGGATCAGGCGCGTCCCGCTTCCCAGCCCAGCATGGCGCGCTTGCGCGTCAGGCCCCAGTGATAGCCGGTGAGCGCGCCGGACTTGCCGAGCGCGCGGTGGCAGGGCACGACGAAGGAGACCGGATTGCGGCCGATTGCGGCGCCCACGGCGCGCGAGGCCTTCGGGCGACCGATCTCGCAGGCGATCTCGGAATAGGTCTTGGCCTTGCCGAAGGGGATCTTCAGAAGGCTTTCCCAGACCTGGACCTGGAAGTCCGTGCCGATGAGCACGACCTTGAGCGGCCGGTCCTCGGCCCATTCGGCGGGATCGAAGATGCGGCGGGCAAAGGCCGCCGTCATCGGCACATCCTCGACATAGGCGGCCTCGGGCCAGCGCGCGGTCATGTCCGCAAGCGCCGCCTCCTCCTCGCCCGGATCGGCAAAGGCGACTCCTGCAAGCCCGCGTTCCGTCGCCATCACCAGCGCGGTGCCGAAGGGGGAGGCATGAAACCCGTAGCGGATGACGAGCCCGCCGCCGCCCGCCTTCCATTCGCCGGGCGACATGCTTTCATGGGTCACGAACAGGTCGTGCAGGCGGCCCGGGCCGGAAAGTCCGAGTTCGTAGGAGGTGTCCAGCAGCGGCAGCTTCTCCTCGCCGAGCAGGCGCTTGGCGTGGTCGAGGGTGATCGCCTGGAGGAAGGCCTTGGGCGAAAGCCCCGCCCAGCGGGTAAAGGTCTTCTGCAGACTGGTCGGCGACATGTCGAGCCGCCGGGCGATGGTCTCGAGCCCCGGCTGTTCGCGGTACTCTTCGCTGATCATCGCGATGACCTTGCGCACGACGTCATAATCCGCGCCTGAGGGGGTTATCTCGATCGGCTCTTCGGTCATGGTTTCAAGAATGGCATTCATCGTCCTGGCCTCCTTCGCAACAGGAAGGAAACACGCTTCGGCGTCACGCCGCCACCCGAAACTTGCGCGGGGCGCTCAAATGCGCTGTTTGACCGTGGCGAGAGCCTGCTTGAGGGCGGCGGCGAAACTCTCCCGGTCGTCCGGATTGAGAAAGGCGCCGATCTCGAGCCGTTCGTCGCGGCTCAGGAGCCGCATGCCGGTAATGCCGAATTCGTCGTGACGGTCGACGGCAAACCGCGTCCAGAACGGGTTGAAATGGGTTTCGCTCATCCGACCCGAGGGCGTGATCTTGCGCACGGAGACGGAAAGCCTGGAGACGGAGACATGTTCGCGCACCCTTGCCGACCGGTAGGAAAGCCGGAATGCGATGTAGAGCGCGACAAAGGCAAGGCCGCAGTAAAGCGCAATCGGCCAGGCCCCATGGGCGGCGAACCACAGCGCATTGGGGAAGAAGCCAAGCGCGGCCAAGGCGAGCAGCACGCGAAAACCCTTGCGCCCCAAAGAGCGATGGGGGAAAAGTTCAGCCGAAAACACCGGCCGGTCCTCAAACGCATTCACATCGGTCATAGCGTCAGCGATCAAAAGAAAATGACAAAAGCCAAGCCACAAGTGAGCACCCAAAGGGCGAAAAAGTCAAATCCGGCGGCCGCCGGCAAGCGCGCGCCCGCCCGCTCGGCCTATTCGAAGGACGAGATCCGCGAGATCTTCCGGCGGTTTTCGGTGCAGCGGCCTGAACCAAAGGGCGAGCTCGAGCACACCAATCCCTTCACCCTTCTGGTCGCCGTGGTGCTGTCGGCCCAAGCGACGGATGTGGGCGTCAACAAGGCGACGAGAGCGCTCTTTGCCGTGGCCGACACGCCGGAAAAGATGGCGGCGCTCGGCGAGGAGAAGCTTGCCTCCTATATCCGCACCATCGGGCTTTACCGCAACAAGGCGAAAAACGTGATTGCGCTCAGCGAGCGTCTGATCGCCGATTCCGGCAGCGCGGTGCCGAAGACCCGCGAGGAACTGGTGAGCCTTCCCGGCGTCGGCCGCAAGACCGCCAATGTGGTGATGTCGATGGCGTTCGGGCAGGCGACGATTGCGGTCGATACCCATATCTTCCGCATCGCCAACCGCATCGGCCTTGCGCCGGGCAAGACGCCGGACCAGGTGGAGGCGAAGCTCGAAAAGATCATTCCGCCCGACTACCTCTTCCACGCCCACCACTGGCTGATCCTGCACGGACGCTATGTCTGCAAGGCCCGCAAGCCCGATTGCCCCGCCTGCGTCATCGCCGACATCTGCAAGGCGGCGGAAAAGACCTCAGAGATGCCTGCGCCGCTGGCGCCGATCGGGTGATAAGTCTAGTCCTCGCCGGTTACAAAGCATTGTAAAAGATATGGCAATATGCCATATAAGCAGCAAGACAACCCGCAGCTATGCTGTTGGGTCCGAAAGCCGTATAAGGAGAAATCCTTTGCGGCTTTTGGTTTTTTTGGCATGCGCGCGATCTTCTACGTGGATGGCTTCAATCTTTATAACTCGCGGCTGAAAAAACTTCGGCAGTTTCGCTGGCTCGACATTTTCGCACTTGGCAAGGCTCTGGCAAGCGAAGGTCATGTCCTCAGCCATGTCAATTTCTACACGGCATATGTCTCCGGCAAGATCGATCCGCTGGCTGTCGGCAAACAGCAAGCCTATCTGGCAGCTCTGAAGACCAATCCCGATATCAATATTCACGCCGGAAACTTTTCAATCAACAACAAATGGGTGAAGCTTCTCCATCCTCCGGATGCCAGGCCACAAGGGTATCAATGGCACGAGCCCTATCCGGAGTTCGTGATGGCAAGCATACCTCAGGAAAAAGGCAGTGACGTAAAGCTGGCGGCCCACCTCGTGCGCGATGGCTATCGAGGCGACTATGATGTCGCCTATGTGCTTACCAATGACACAGATCTGATTGAACCGATCCGTATCGTCACGCAGGAATTGGGCCTCGAGGTTGTGCTTGTTCCCCGGATTTTGCCGCGCAGTCCCAAGAATCCTGTTCCGCCAAAGGCGCTTAAGGCCGTGTCGAGTGGTTTCAAGCTCATCGAAGACGAAATGCTTGCGGCATGTCTTCTTCCTCAACAGGTCATCAAACCAAACGGATCCGTCCTGACATGCCCGCAGGATTGGTCGGAAAGCCCGGAGTCATAAGTGGTCATCCGAAAGACAGAGCCGGAGAGGCCAATCAGATCGCATTCGCACGGCGGTCTTCGATATAGAGCTCCCGCAGCTTCAGGCTGAGCTCGCCCGGCTTGCCATCTCCGATCTTCTCGCCGTCAATGGCGACGACGGGCGTCACGAAATTGCTGGCGGAGGTGTAGAAGGCTTCCTTGGCGGCCTTGACCTCATCGACGGAAAACGGGCGCTCTTCCACCTTGAAGCCGTTGCGGGCGGCGATCTCCAGCGCCGAGGCGCGGGTGATGCCGGGAAGGACCTCGCGCGACAGAGGGCGGGTGACGATCACATCGTCGGCGGTGACGATATAGGCGGTGGCGGAGGTCTGCTCGGTGACGAAACCGTCCTTCACCAGCCAGGCATCGTCCGCGCCCTTGTCATGGGCTTCCATCTTGGCCAGGCTCGGGTAAAGAAGCTGGACCGTCTTGATGTCGCAGCGCCCCCAGCGCAGGTCCTCGAGCGTCACCACGGTGATGCCCTTTCTTGCCGAGGCCGACTCGATCACGTTCTTCTTCTGGGTAAACATGGAGAAGGTCGGCTCCATATCCTTTTCGAACATGAAGTCGCGATCGCCGGGATTGCCGCGCGAGACCTGGAGATAGATCAGGCCTTCGCGCATGTCGTTGCGTTCGGCGATCTCCCGGTGAAGCGCCAGCAGGCCGTCGTCATCGACGGGCAGTTTGATGCCGATCGCATCGGTGGAGCGTTTCAGGCGGGCGGCGTGGCCGGGGTAATCCAGTAGCTTGCCGTCGAGCACGCAAGTGACCTCATAGATCGCATCGGCGAAGACATAGCCGCGATCGAAGATTGAGACCTTTGCTTCTGTCTCCGGCAGCCATTCCCCGTTCAGATAAACGATACGCCCCATGTTCAAGCTCCTGTTCGCCCTTTTCACCATGAAATGGTCATAACCTTGCCGGGTCTTCGATTCAAGACCGTATTCTTCGTCGTTCGTTGCGGTAATATTGAATTCGGCGCATCAAACCACGGCGTTCTCCCGCATCCGCTTGAACAGATGCACCATGAAGGCCGTGGCAAACAGCGGGGTCGCCAGATTGACGATCGGGATTGCAACGAAACCGGCAACGATGAGGCCGGCAAGAAACACGGTGAGGCCTCTTTCGCGCCGGAATGCGCGCGCGGCCTCGGGACCCATGAAACGCATTGCCGCGAATTCGAAGAACTCCCGGCCGAGAAGATAGCCGTTGACCAGGAAGAAGGCGACCAGATTGACGCCGGGGACGAGCAACAGCAGCAGCGCTAGTATATTGCCGAGGATGACGATGCCGAGGAATTTGAGCGCTTCCCTCATCGCCGTGAACACCGGCAGGGCGGTGCCGGGCGGGTCATCCGGGTAGTGAAGGCGCTCGATATGCTCGGCCGCGTCATCGAGGAAGATGCCGGCGACAAAGGCGGAGACCGGCGCCATCAGAAGCGCAATCCCGAGTGCCAGGCCGACGGCGGCGAAGATCAGCAGCACGAAGGTGATCCAGCCCGTCCATTCCGGCATCGTCGGAAACAGGTTGGCGAGGAAGGGGAAGGCCAGCCACAGGAACAGCGAGCGGATGGCAAACCACAACGCGACGAGGCAGAGGAGGGAAAGGCCCAGCACCTTCCACAGGATGCCGCGCATCTTGGGGTCGATCAGGTCCAGAAGCGCTTGACGCGCCGCACTCAAAAGCATCGGCAACTCCCCGGCCTCGCGCCCGTCGCGAGACGTCTTTCCTCTCGATTTAGGTCACCGGCCGCCGCCCTGCAAGCGTCCGCTTGGAGCGCGGTGCGTCCATTCGGATGCCAAAGGTACGATGCGCTAGTCGAGCTTCAGGCGGTCGACGGCACTGTCGGGCAGGAAATGATGCGAGGTGTTGAGCCAGAGGACGAATTTGAGTTCGCCGTCGGGCATGCGTTCGACGATCCAGTCCTCGCCAACCGTCGCGCGCAGCGGCGGTCTGCCGTCCTCCTCGGGAAAATGCGCCTCCCAGTAGAGCGAGCCGATGGCGCGGGCGCGCTCCGGTTCGGCCGACAACTGGGCGATGACGAAATCGCCGAGCTCCAGCCGCTGGAAAGCGAACTGTTCGTGATAGGCGTGATGTTCCTCAAGCGTCATCGACGCGCCGCTCTCCTGCACATAGATGCGGGCGGGATGGTAAAGAAAGAACGCCTCGCGCGTGGCAATCTCCCCGCCCTCGCGCAGCGTGTCGCACCATCGCTCGCCGAGAGCGAGAACCTCTTCAACCGTGATTGCCATTTTGACCCCAACATTATTCTTGTCTGACACAGTCCTAGCATGGTGCGGAGCGAAGAGTATAGGCGGGAGACAAAGCCGGCGCCTGTATCGCGAAAACCGGAGTCTCGCGATACAGGAACTGGCCGTTTGTCAGGAGCCGGAACCCGGCTGCTGCTGTTGGGACAGCCAGTCAAGGCTGGCGTGGAGCCCGGTCAGGTCCGCGGTTGCCACCTCCTGGGTTTCGGGGCCCAGATAACTGACCATGATCTCGTCCCTGCCGACGCGGGCGGCTGCCAGCACCGGCAGGACGATCGCCTGATCACTGGTCACGTAACCGCCTTCGGCGTCGTCCTTCTTCAGGTCCTTGACCATAATCGAGACGATGTCATGCCCATCGACGGCGATCGTGAACACGCCGTCGCGATTGAGCGTCTCCATCCCGGTGATCGTCGGCAGAACCATCATCACTGGCGCATGGGGCTTGTCGGCCTTGACGAAGGAGGGGATCGCGAGCCCGCCGTCATCGGCCGGCATCTGGCTGGTGGTCAGACGGCAGGTCATCTCACTGTCGCAGGCCGCGTTCCACGTGCCCCCGGAATCAAACATTTCCGCGGCCGAGGCAGCGGTCTGAAGAGAGACAACACCAATGACTGTCGCGGCCAGACCCGCATAGACGATTTTACGCATCCTCATGAACGTCTTCCTTTCTGCATGTTGACAGCGAGGGGAGGAAGCCAATGATTCCCGTCAAAATTGTGGCATGAATTTACGCAAAATTTCACGGGAATTTAAGGACTTGGCGAAAGCCCCGACATCTCAGGAGGTTGGTCGTGACAGAACTCGCCGAGATCGGGAAAACAAAATGCCCGGCCGAAGCCGGGCACAATCAAGCCATTGAAAAGACGCCATTTTATGCAGGCGAAATGCCGCTGGTCTTGCCCGATCAGGCGGCGTCCTTGGCCTTGCGCTCCAGCCTGCGGGCATGCAGCACCGGTTCCGTATAGCCGTTCGGTTGCCGCCTGCCCTTCAGCACCAGGTCAAGCGCGGCCTGAAAGGCGACCGATCCGTCGAAATCCGCTGCCATCGGCCGGTAGGCGGGGTCGCCCTCGTTCTGGCGATCGACCACGGCGGCCATCTTCTTCATGGTCGCAACGATCTGTTCCTCGGTGCAGACGCCGTGGTAAAGCCAGTTGGCCATGTGCTGGGAGGAGATGCGAAGCGTCGCGCGATCCTCCATCAGGCCGATATCATTGATATCCGGCACCTTGGAGCAGCCGACGCCCTGGTCGATCCAGCGCACGACGTAACCCAGAATGCCCTGGGCATTGTTGTCGAGCTCGGCCTGGATCTCCTCTTCCGACCAGTTCGGACGCACCGCGACGGGAACGGAGAGAATGCTGGTGAGGCTGGCGCGCGGCCGGTCCTTCAGCGTCTCCTGCACCTTGGCCACGTCGACGGCGTGGTAATGCGTGGCGTGCAGCGTGGCCGCCGTCGGAGAGGGCACCCAGGCGGTATTGGCGCCGGCCTTCGGCTGGCCGATCTTGGCTTCCAGCATTGCCGCCATCAGGTCCGGCATGGCCCACATGCCCTTGCCGATCTGCGCATGGCCGGCAAGGCCGCATTCCAGCCCGATATCGACATTCCAGTCCTCGTAGGCGGCAATCCAGGGGGCCGATTTCATGTCGCCCTTGCGGATCATCGGCCCGGCCTCCATCGAGGTATGGATCTCGTCGCCGGTGCGGTCGAGGAAACCGGTGTTGATGAAGACGACGCGGTCTTTCGCCGCGCGGATGCATTCCTTGAGGTTGACCGTGGTGCGGCGCTCCTCGTCCATGATGCCCATTTTCATCGTGTTCGGCTTCATGCCGACAATCTTCTCGACCCGGCCGAAAAGCTCGTTGGCAAACGCCACTTCCTCCGGTCCGTGCATCTTCGGCTTGACCACATACATGGAGCCGGAGTGCGAATTCATGTGCCGGCCGTTCGTGCCGATGTCGTAGAGTGCGATCAGCGCGGTGATCGCCGCATCCATGATGCCTTCCGGCACTTCGCGGCCGTCGCGATCGAGGATCGCCGGGTTGGTCATCAGGTGGCCGACATTGCGGACCAGCATCAGCGAACGGCCCTTCAGGCTTGCGGACGTGCCGTCCGGCGCACTGAAGGTGACGTCGGGGTTCAGCTTGCGGGTAAAGGTCTTGCCGCCCTTGGTGACCTCTTCGGTGAGATCGCCCTTCATCAGGCCGAGCCAGTTGGAATAGGCGAGCACCTTGTCCTCGGCGTCGACGGCGGCAACGGAATCCTCGCAGTCCATGATCGCGGTGATCGCCGATTCCAGCACGACGTCATTGATATGGCCGGGATCGGTCTTGCCGATCATGCCGTTCGGGTCGACGTCGACGATGACATGCAGATTGTGGTTGGCAAAGATCAGACGGAATTCATCGCCGTCCCTGTCATCGAAGCCGGCATACTGGCCGGGATCTGCAAGGCCGGTCTCGCCGGCAGCGGTCTTGATGATCAGCATGCCGTCGCTGTAGCCGAAGCCGGTAACATCGGCCCATTTGCCGGCGGCAAGCGGGATGTTCTCATCGAGAAAGGCCTTGGCCCAGGCGATCACCTTTTCGCCGCGCTTCGGATTGAACGCCGCACCCTTTTCCGCGCCATCGTCTTCGGCAATTGCATCCGTGCCGTAAAGCGCGTCATAGAGCGAGCCCCAGCGGGCGTTCGCCGCGTTCAGCGCATAGCGCGCGTTCATCACCGGGACGACGAGCTGGGGGCCGGCGATCGTGGCGATCTCCGGATCGACATTGTCGGTCTCAACGGAGAAATCATCGCCCTCGGGAAGGATGTAGCCGATCTCGCGCAGGAAGGCCTCATAGGCCGCCATGTCGGACGGCGCGCCGTTTTCCTTGTACCAGGCGTCCAGCCGCTCCTGCATCGCGTCGCGCGTCTTCAAAAGCGCCCGGTTCTTCGGCGCTAGCTCGTGCACGATCTCCGAAAAACCGGCGAAGAAGGCCTCAGGCTCGACCCCGGTTTCCGGAAGCACCTTCTCGGTGAGGAAATCATGGAGCGCCTTGTCGAATTGAAGGCCGTGTTTGTCGATGCGAGCCATGGGAAACGCCTTTTCGGATGGATTGTCTGCCGTCAATGTAGCGACGCGAGCGACGAGGTCAATTCGGCGCGAATTTGAAATATTGTTTCCGAAATGGAGATAATGGAGATATTCACTGCCTGTCGGACGAAAGTCGCGCCAGGTGGTCGGCGAGAATGTCATAGACCACGCGGATGCGGCGGCTGGAATGAAGCTCGCGATGGGTCACCAGCCAGATCGGCACGGTGATCGGCCTGAAGGCCGGAAACACCGTCTCCAGGTCGGGAAACAGCGCGACATCCTCCTTCAGCAGAAGCCCGATGCCGAGGCCGGCGCGCATCATTTCCATCACCAGCGTGCCGCTTTCGGTGATCACCGGGAAATTGTTGACGGTCAGCGTGATGCCCTCCTCGGCAAACAGGGGAAGGAGTTGCTCGCGAAACTCGAAGCCGAAGAAATCCGCCGACTTCAGCTTCTCGATCGTCACCGGTCGTCCGAGACGGTCGAGGTAGCTCTTTGATGCATACATCGTCGCCGAGGTGACGCCGACCTGTTTGGCGATCAGTTCCGGCTCGGTCGGGCGCGCATGGCGGATGGCGATATCGGCCTCGCGGCGGATCAGGTCGGACAGGGCGTTGGAGGTCTTGATGTCGAGCACGATGCCAGGCGCGGCCTTGCGGATCTTCGCGACCACGGCCGGCAGGTGGTAGGTGGCCATTGCGTTCGTTGCCGCCAGACAAACCTCGCCTTCGACGGCCTGGGAATGGCCGGAGGCGGCGAGGGAGATATTGTTGGCGGCATTGTTCATGTCGCGCGCGAGGCTGAGAAGCTGGCGTCCGGCCGCCGTCAGCGTCATCGACCGGGTGCCGCGCTCGAACAGCGTTACCCCGAGGCTCTCCTCAAGTCCCGCCACCTGGCGGCTCAGCGTCGGCTGAGTGACCTTGAGCGCGCGCGCGGCTGCCGACAAAGAGCCTTCCTCGGCCGTCGCCAGAAAGGCGCGAACCTGGTTCCAGTCATATCTGACAGCGTCCCATATCATTCATCTGCGTATAACAGCTCAAGGAATTTAGGCAATTCCCGCATAGCCTGAAAATCTCTATCACTGCGCACAACATCACGGCGGTTCAGCCACAAATTGAACCGCGCCGCAACACGCTATGCAGGAGCCCGACAATGGCAGCCGACAAGAAAAAGTTCTGGGACAAGATCGCCGAGAAATATTCCCGCGACCCCATCGCCGATCCGCAGTCCTACCAGATCAAGCTCGATATCACGCGCGAGTATTTTCATCCCGACATGCGGGTGCTGGAAATCGGTTGCGGGACGGGTTCGACCGCGCTTTATCACGCGCCCGCCGTCGCCCGGATCGATGCCTTTGACCTTTCCGACACCATGATCGAGATTGCAAAACGGAAGGCTGAGGACGCCGCAGTCACCAATGTTCACTTCCACCAGGGCGACGTGACCGCGATGTCCGGCTCGGACGAGCTTTATGACGCGGTGATGGCCCATTCGCTGCTGCATCTGCTGGAAGATCGCGAGAGGGTTCTGAAAAAAGCTCACGCGATGCTGAAGCCGGGCGGCGTGTTCATTTCCTCCACCGCCTGCCTTCGCGACTTCTCCTGCTATATCCGCGCCGCGCTCCCGGTGATGCAGCTGATCGGCAAGGCACCCTATGTGGGCAGTTTCACCCAGGAAGAGCTGATCAACGAGATGGCCCGTGCCGGGTTTTCCGTTGTCCATCAGTGGTGCCCCGGCAAGAACAAGGCGACCTTCCTGGTCGCGACCAAGGCGCTTTGAGAGAGACTGGACGGCGGCATTGATTTTTGAAGGATGCCGCCGGTTTTCCGTGTTACAAGGCGGCCATGACTGACAGCCAAGCCTTCTCATCCGAGGAAATCGAACGCTACGCCCGCCATATCGTGCTGCCGGAGATCGGCGGCGCGGGCCAGCAGGCGTTGAAGCGCGCCCGGGTGCTGGTCATCGGCGCCGGCGGGCTCGGCAGTCCGGTCCTGTCCTATCTGGCCGCCGCCGGCATCGGAACGCTCGGTATCGCCGATGATGACGGCGTCAGCCTCTCCAACCTGCAGCGCCAGATCATTCACGACACCGGCTCTGTCGGCGAGGCGAAGACCGAAAGCGCCGCCCGGGCGATCGCGCGTATCAACCCGCATGTGGTGTGCCGTCGGTTTCACGAACGGCTGGACGCCGGCACGATCGGCGATATTCTCTCAGGCTTCGACATTCTGGTCGATGGCTCGGACAATTTCGACACGCGCTACATGGCCGCCGATGCTGCCGAACGGGCCGAAGTGCCGTTGGTAACGGGCGCCGTCGGACGTTTCGACGGATCGCTGACCGTATTGGCGCCCTTTACAAGCGTAGCGGACGGAAAGGCCAACCCGCGCTACCGCGATCTTTATCCCAAGCGTCCGCCCCAGGGGCTCGTGCCCTCCTGCGCGGAGGCCGGCATCGTCGGGCCCGTCACCGGCGTCATCGGAACGCTGATGGCGATGGAGGTGATCAAGCTCGTCACCGGCGCCGGCGAACCGCTCATCGGCAGGCTTCTTCTCTATGACGGGCTTTCCGCCCGTTTCGAGACCATCGCCTATGCCAGACGGGGCTGAGGCAATCAGCCGGCCTGCAGGGCAAGCTGATAGAGACTGGCGCAGCGCCCGCCGGAGGCACAGAACGCCAGCACCGGCCCATTGCTCTCCTTCAGGATCTGCTTCAGCTTCGTGGCCTGGGTAATCGGCTGGTGGCCGCCGCCGACCGGAAGATAGTAGCAGGCAATGCCGGCGTCCTTCGCGGCGGCTTCAAGCTCGGCATATTTCGGCTGGAAGAAGCCTTCGCCGTCCGGCCGCATGCAGATGACGGCGGCAAAGCCCGCCTTCGCCGCTTCCGGCATGTCTTTGGCCTTCAACTGGCCGGTCACGTGGTAGTTGTTGTTGATTGCACGGGTATGCATGCGTGTCTTCCTGGTTTCGGATGGGGAGGTCGGCGCGTCAAAGCGCGTTGACCGGCACTTTCAGCATCAGCCGGCCGTCCTTGTCCTTCGGCACGGCGCCGGCGCGCATATTGACCTGCAGCGAGGGCAGGATCAGCCGCGGCATGGAGAGCGTAGCGTCGCGCTTTTCGCGCATCTCCACGAATTCATCTTCACTGATGCCATCATGCAGATGGATGTTGTGGCGGCGCTCCTCGCCGACTGTGGTTTCCCATTTGATGTCCCGGCCGTTCGGACCGTAGTCATGGCACATGAACAGGCGCGTTTCTTCCGGCAGTTCGAGCACGCGCTTGGTCGAACGGTAAAGCGTGCGGGCGTCGCCGCCGGGGAAATCAGCCCGCGCGGAGCCGCCATCGGGCATGAAAAGCGTATCGCCGACAAAGGCTGCGTCACCGATCACATGGGTCATGCAGGCCGGTGTGTGGCCGGGCGTGTGCATCACACGGGCTGTCATGCCGCCGATTTGGTAAGTGTCGCCCTCGGTAAACAACCGGTCGAATTGCGAGCCATCACGCTCGAATTCCGTGCCCTCGTTGAACACCTTGCCGAACGTGTCCTGGACGATGACGATATTCTCGCCAATGCCGATGCGTCCGCCGAGCTTCTCCTGGATGTAGGGCGCAGCCGACAGGTGGTCGGCATGGACATGGGTCTCGATCAGCCATTCCAGCCGCCAGCCCTTCTCGCGGATCATCGCGATCATCCGGTCGGCGCTTTCATGGGTGAGGCGCCCGGCGGCGTAGTCGATATCCATGACGCTGTCGATCACGGCGCAAGCCTCAGAACCCGGATCGCGGACGATATAGGAAATCGTGTTGGTCGCCGGGTCGAAGAAGCCGTGGACCTCCGGCTTGAGGCCGGGCTCGGGCGTAAAGGGCAGGGTCATCTCGGGTCCTCCTCGGGTTGGGGCTGGAAGATTTTTTAGCGTATAATACGTATCTACGCAAATATGAAATAACTATGGCGAATTCAACCGCAGCCGCCCGATAATCGGCGGAATTCCTGCGACAGAAGTGAGCGCAGCATGGCGCAGAGGCCTGCGGGAAGGCCTATGGCAGAACGAAGCAGGTGTCAGGCCTGTTCCGCAAGACGGCGGCAACACCGCCGTCGCCGCGGCCCGTCAGGTGCGGTTGGTGATCCACCGGCACTGATAGGGCGCAAAACTGATCTTGGCATCACCGACGGTCTCGCCTGTGACAAGATCAACCCAGCGTTCGCCGCCGATGAGATTGAGCGCCATGGCCGGGATCTCAAGCGTTTCGTCCGTCACATTGTTGATCGCGAAGATGCTCTGGGTGCGATCGACGCTCTGGCGCCAGAAGCCGAACAGTTTCTCGCCGAGATGAAGCGTGAACTGCGTCGCATTCGGGTGGAAAGCCGGCTGCTGGGTACGGATGCCGATCAATTCGCGCATGGCGTTGAACACCTTGGCGTGCTGCGTGGTTTCGTCCGCCAAGGCTTCCTGCAGCGCGTCATAATTCCAGCGGTGGCGATTGATCGCCCGGTTATGGCCGGACTTCTCCACGCCCTCATAGTCGTTGCTCGTTGCCAGCAGCGAGTGGATGTAGAAGGCCGGAATGCCTTCCAGCGCCATGGCGATCGTCTGGCTGCAGAGGAAGCGGGCGATGTTGTGTTCATCCTCGCCCTTCACAGTGCCCTTCAGGGCATCGAACAGCGAGACATTCATCTCGTAAGGCCGCATCGAGCCGTCGGAGAGCTGGCGCATGGAAACCCGGCCGCCAAAGCTCTTCACCGTCTCGACCATCTCGCCGATCGCCTCGTCGGACAGCAGGCTTTCGGCGGGCCTGAGGCCGATGCCGTCATGGGAGGCAGTGAAGTTGAAATAGGCGCAGCCCATCTGGGCCGGCGGCATGGCCATTTGCCAGGCATTGAGGAATTGAGATGTCCCCGTCATCAGCGCATGCACGATCAGCGGCGGCAGCGAGAAATTGTAGATCATGTGCGCTTCGTTGCGATTGCCGAAATAGCTGAGGTTTTCGACATTCGGCACATTCGTCTCGGTAATGAGGACGATGCTCTCCTCGCTATGATCGGCCAGCACGCGCATCAGCCGGATGATCTCATGGGTCTCGGGCAGATGAATGCAGGAGGTGCCCACCTCTTTCCAGATGAAGGCGCAGGCATCAAGCCTGATGGTGCGCACGCCGCGATTGATGTGGAAACGCATGATGCGCAGGAATTCGAGCAGCACCTCCGGATTGGAGAAGTCGAAATCGACCTGGTCGTGACTGAAGGTGCACCAGACATGCTTGTCTCCCTCCGCCGTTTCCACCTTGCGAAGCAGCGGATGGGCGCGCGGGCGGACAACGGATGTCAGGTCATCATCCGGCGAGGCGGTGAAAAAGAAATTCTTGTAGGGCTCGTGGCCCATGCGAAATTCATTGAACCAGCTGCTCTGGCTGGAACAGTGGTTGAGCACCAGATCCGACATCAGCCGGAACTCGCGGCCGATCCGTTCGATATCTTCCCACCCGCCGAGGCCGGAATCGACCGCGCGATAGTCGGTAATCGCGAAGCCATCATCGGAGGTATAGGGGAAATAGGGCAGGATGTGCACGCCCTTGATCACGCCTTTAAGGTTCTCCGTCACGAAATCCTGCAGCAGCGAAAGCGGCTTGTGCTCGCCGTCAATGATCGAATTTCCGTAGGTGATCACATAGGTGTTGTCGGCGCTCCACATGTTGTTTCCGGCCACCCGGCCGCGCTTGCGCGGGACGGCGCCATCGCCCCAATAGGCCTCGAGCACTTGCCGCGTCAGCGCGCGGGAATCTTTTTCCGGATAGATGCTTTCCAGATGAAGCCGGATGCTCTCCCGCAGCCGCCTGGAAATGACCATGGTTTTTTGCGGCGTCTCAGAAACTGTCGTCATTCTTGTCCTTCTTTCCCCACACGCCAAGGTTAGCATGTCGGTTTCGATTGGCAATTGCCTATCGGGGTCAAAACCGCGCTTTCCCGGCCGGTTTTTGTTGCATTGCCGCATAGGAGCAAGCCGGACCGATCGCTGACAGGATTTCGAACCGGCACTTCGCCTGCGATGCGGCGTCATCTGCCGCGCAGGCTCTCATGCCTAGTCTCGCACGTCGCCGGGGCCTGAGCCGGCGGGACTGCGAGTACAGGCCGTCGACAGCAACCCGTAGAAACAATCGCCGAAAAGGAATGCTTTTAAGCCTCGGTCGACTGTGATAGCAGGTTGTTTGACGATTATTATATTTGCCAGACTTAATGTAATCTGTCGCATAATTTAGTAAGTCATAATGAATTGGCGCGTCATGAACGGTTCCGGTGACAATGTATTTTGCCTTTTTCAGCGCAGGGAGCCTGATGCGCGTCACGTTACCCTTGCCGGCGCGCTCGCTGCACTCGCCAGGACGGAGTGCATTCAGATCGCAAAGGCACTGGCATCGGGGCGGCGCAGCAGTCTCGAGCTTTGCAGAATGACAGGTCTCTCCGTCTTTGAGGTCGCGGCCGCCATGGCGGCACTTGCCGCCCAGGGGCTGGTCCTTGTCCTGCGGTACAACAGCGAAACCCTTTACGAACTCACCCATCCGCGCCTTGGCGATGTGATCAGTCTCGCCGAGGAACTCGGCGACCCGCATGCGCTTCATGCGGGCTGACCGGGCTGCCGGCCGCCTTTTTCCGACTGCCATCCGCTCCGGTCCGAAATGCGTGAGATGACACTTGCGGTCCGTTTAGCGGCAGGCCCGGTGGCAATGGCGGCCGGTGCTTTTTGCGCGCCGGATCACGGTCGCGGATGGTTGAAACCGTCCAGGAAATTTTCTTGAAAAAACGGAAAATTGCCGCTGGACTTGAAAAAACAAAATGCTATAAACGCGCTCATTCGCGGGCCGGCGAGCCCGCAAAGGCTGCCCTTCTCATGGCGGGGCGCCTGCCCAGATAGCTCAGTTGGTAGAGCAGCGGATTGAAAATCCGCGTGTCCGTGGTTCGAATCCGCGTCTGGGCACCACTTTTCCTTGATCTTTCCCTCATGAACATTCGCGTGATCGCCTCGTGTGCGCTCCAAGGCTTCGGTGATCTTTTTTGCTCAGCGGAACGCTGACCGTGCCCATGCGTTCTTGCGGTGAAGGCGACGGCGACAGGCTTTCGCCAAGGAACTCAAGAACATCTGAAGGAGGAACCCATGCCTGCTATCAATCAGTCGAATATCCTGATCATGGCGACCCACGGTTATGAGCGTTCTGAACTGCGTGTTCCGCTCGACGAACTGAGAAAGCGCGGCGCCTCGGTGACCATTGCCTCCCTCGAAAAAGGCCCGGTAAAGAGCTGGGACGAGAAGGACTGGGGCGACACCGTGGAGGCCGAGCTGGCGCTTGAGGATGTAAGAACATCGGATTACGACGCTATCGTCCTTCCCGGCGGCCAGATCAACCCGGACGTGCTGCGCACCTCGGATAAGGCCGTTGCGATCGTCAAGGCGTTCGTCGACACCGGCCGCATCGTCGCCGCCATCTGCCACGGACCGTGGCTCTTGGTCGAGGCCGGCGTGCTCAGAGATCGCGACGCCACGTCCTACCATTCGATCAGGACCGACATGCGCAATGCCGGGGCCAACTGGGTCGACAGCGAGGTAGTGACTGACAACGGCATCATCACCTCGCGTTCACCTCAGGACCTCAACGCCTTCGTTGCCAAGATCGCCGAGGAGGTCGAAGAAGGCCGGCACGAACGCGACGCAGCCTGACGCGCGGCAATCTGCAATCCACCATGATAGGGCCGCCCGGGCTTCGAGATAAAGTCCGGGCGGCGTTTGTATGTCTGGATCGCCCGCCGCGCGGAATTCCGGCCGCCCGGCCCATATCTGGCCGGCATCCTGCCGCAGCGCGTTCCGGTATGCATCGGTGCTGGGCATAAAGAAAGCCGAGCCGAGAATTGGGGTTCTCAGGCTCAAGGTCGCAGGCTATCTTCCGGCAACCTGATTTGTGTTTGCCAGAACATGAGACTTTCTCGCGGATTGACGGGACCTGATCGTGGCCAGGCGAACGGATCCGCTGAAACCATGGCGAAGCACCCGCATGATATCCAGTAAAATCTTTATCTCGGTCGTCTATTTCAAACCGGCCCCTCTGGTGAAGACAGAGTATCTGGTGCCGATCCAGGCTGGCCGGGCGCTCGGCCGGTTCATGGTCGAGGGGGCGATCGGCGACGATACCGGCGACAATATCTCCGAAAAGAACATAAGCTGGAATGAGCTCACCGCGCTTTACTGGATGCGTCACAATGTCGAGGCGGAGTATTACGGCCTGATGCACTATCGGCGGCTGATGGCGTTTGCCGATAAAGAGCCGAAATCGCTGGGCTTTTCCGAGGTTGGCGAACGGGAATATGAGCGCTATGGCTGGAGTGACGCGCTGATCGAAAAGGCCTGCGAAAGTGCCGATATACTGACGCCGCCGGTGCGCGACCTCTATCTGCCCGGCCTGCCGGAAGTGTTGATGACGGTAAGCGAGTTCTATGCCCATCAGCACCATGGTCGCGACATGGATATTCTGGAAGCGGTGGTGAAGGAACGCTCGCCGGAGATCTACCCCTATTTTGTCGACATGCTGGTCGGGCGGAAGATATTCTTCAACAGCATTTCGGTGATGCGCAAGCCGTTCTTTGATGAATATGCGGACTGGCTGATCGAGATCCTCGAAGAGGCCGAGCGGCGCGCGGACACGTCGGGCTATGACAGCCATCAGCGGAGGCTTTGCGGGTTCTTTTCGGAATATCTGACCTATGCCTATGTGGCCTATGCGAAGGCAGCCAAGGGCGCTAAGGTGAGGGAAATGCCCGTCACCTGGGGCATTCGCGCGCGTCCTGCCGTCTCCACGGACAATGTTCTGGCCGAGGCGCGTCGCCGACGCCAGGCTTCGCCGGCGCAAGGTGCGCCGCCTTGTGTTACCGGAGACGACATCAATGTCGTGATTGCCTGCGACGGCAATTATGCACCGCATGCAGCCGTTGCCATGCTCTCTGCACTCGCCAACACATCTCATCCGTCGCGGGTTCGCTTCCTGGTTCTTTCCGGAGGCGGGCTCTCCGAACAAAACAGACAGAAGCTTCGCGCGGCGGTCTCAAAACGTCACGGCCGGATCGAATTCGTCGATGTCGATGAGAAGCGCGTCCGATGGTTGCCGCTCAGAAACAGCCGGCTGTCAATTGCCGCCTATTACCGCATCATCATGCATGACTATCTGCCGGCGGATGTCGCCAAGGTCATCTATGTGGATGCTGACACGATCGTGACGGACGATCTGGCCAAGCTCTGGGATGTCGATCTGGAAGGCCACCCGATTGCTGCGGCACCCGATGATGCGGGTTTCAACCAGGGACGCCGGCTGAAACTGCCGCGCGAGCATCGCTATTTCAACTCCGGCGTCATGGTGTTCGATATCGAGAGGATGCGTGCGATCGACATGTCCAGCACGGTGCTTGAGGTTTTCCGCCGCCACGGTCCCTGGATCATTTCGGAGGATCAGGACATCCTCAACATCCTGTTCTCAGAGGATGTGAAGATGCTGCATCTGAGATGGAACGCCGGAACGCGCATCTACCGCGACAATCCTCTGGAGCCGTCCTATGACGAGACGGAGGCGCTTGAGGCTGCGGGCAACCCTGCCATCGTGCACTTCACGGATAATCGGAAGCCCTGGCATCTGAAGTGCATGCATCCCTTCGCCGAGCTCTATTGGGACTACCGCAACGAAACGCCTTGGGCGGAAACGGCTGTCGAGGGCGCAACGCGCAGGCTGGTGTTCCGGCTGCGCAGCAAGCTGCGCTCGCGCGATCGTCGTTTCGATAGGAAGGTCCTGCAAGCGAAGTAACAGGACTTACCCGCCGCCGAGAATCTGCATAATGGTGCGGCGCTTGCGTTCTGCCGGCTGCGACTGGGCTTCGCCGACATCGGCGGGCGGGGCGGCACTGTTTCCGCCCTCGCCGAGGCGGCCAAGCAGTTCCACCAGTGTTTTCGGCCCGCCATCACCATTCGCCGGCGCTGTCTTCGGCTTGGGTTCGATCAGTCGCCCGCCGCCATAAAGCGGTTCGGGTGTGAGGCCCTTGTGGGCTTCGGCCATGAAATCGTGCCAGATCCTGGCCGGAAGCTTGCCGCCGGTAACATTGCGCATCGGCGAATTGTCGTCATTGCCGACCCAGACGCCGGTGGTGAGATTGGCGGTGAAACCGACGAAGAGCGCATCGCGGGAGGATTGCGTCGTGCCGGTCTTGCCTGCAACCTGCCAGCCGGGGATCTGAGCGGCGCTGCCCGTGCCTTCGGTCACGACCCGCATCAGCATGCCATTCATATTGGCGGCGATCTGTGGCGAGAGCACGCGCGGCTGGCCCGCATGGTCGGCCTGGTAGAGCAGCTTGCCGCCGGTCGTCTCCACCTTCTCGATCACATAGGGCGTTGCCCTGAAGCCGCCATTCATGAAGGCCGTGTAGGCGCCCGTCAGCTCGATCAGCGAGACTTCCGATGTGCCGAGCGCGATCGAGGCATTGGCGGTGATGTCTGACGTGATGCCAAGCCGCTGGGCCATCTCGACAACGCCGCCGGGGCTTGCCTCCATCACCAGTTGCGCGGCAATCGTGTTGACCGAGTGGGCCAGCGCGGTTGTCAGCGTCATCGGGCCGGAATAGGTCTTTTCATAGTTCTCCGGTGTCCAGTTGTCGATGGTGATCGGAGCATCATTGCGGACCGAGCTCGGCCGATCACCGATTTCGAGCGCCGCGGCGTAGACGAAGGGTTTGAAGGCGGAACCCGGCTGGCGTTTTGCGGTCACGGCGCGGTTGAACTGGCTTTTCGAATAATCACGACCGCCGACCAGCGCCCTGACGGCGCCCGTCGCGTCGACGGCGACAAGCGCACCCTGCTCGACCCGATCCTTATCTCCCGAAGCTTGAAGGGCGCCCTGCAGACTTTTCTCCGCATCGTGCTCAAGCCCGGGGTCAATTGTTGTGTGGACGACCACGTCGGCCGTGACCTCGCCGATCAGCGGTTCGAGGCGTCCCATCACCATGTCGGCGACATAGTGTTCCGCGCCCGACCAGTAGCTTGGCGCACGCGTCGGCTCACGCGCCATGGCGGTTGCCATGTCGGCGTCGTCGATCATGTCCTGGTCGTGCATGGCGGCAAGCACGACCTGTGCGCGCGCTTCGGCTGCTTCCGGGTCGCGGGCAGGCGAAAGCCTCGAAGGCGCTTTCAGGAGGCCTGCGAGTAGGGCGGCCTCGCCAAGCGTCACATCGCGCGCGGACTTGTTGAAATAGCGTTGGGAGGCGGCTTCAACGCCATAGGCGCCGGAGCCGAAATAGACCCGGTTCAGATACATGGCCAGGATCTGATCCTTGGAGTATTTGTGCTCCAGCCACAGCGCCATCAGGGCTTCCTGCACCTTGCGCTCCAATGTCTGTGCATGAGAAAGCAGCACGTTCTTGGCGAGCTGCTGCGTCAGCGTCGAGCCGCCCTGCACGACATCGGCATGCTGGATATTGGTCACCATCGCGCGCGCGAGGCCGATCGGATCAACGCCGAAATGGGAATAATAGCGCCGGTCCTCGATGGCGACCACCGCCATTGGAATGAAAGGCGACATTTCGTCGATCGAAAGCGCCTCGCCGCCGGTTGCGCCGCGATTGGCGATCAGCGATCCATCATTGGCGACGATCTTGACGTTTGGCGCACGGTTTGGAACCGCCCATTCGTCGACAGGCGGCAGTTTCGCGCCATAATAGATGACGATGCCTAGAATAACGACGCCGCCCCAGACCGCAGCAACCATGCCCCAATAGAGAATGAAGCGCAGCATGCGCGCGACGAGACCGCGCTCGGGCTTTCGGGCCCGGGCGCTCTTACCCTTTGCTGCGGTTTTCCGTTTGGCGGGCTTTCTGCCTGCCCCAGTGGAGGAACCGCCAAGGGTGGGATCCGTCCTGCTGCGCTTTTTCTTGCTTCCGGCCATGGCGGTGGAGCTGCTCACCTTCCGTCTGTGTGATCAAGACTAGCCCTGCGCTGTTAAGGTCCCGTGAAAGACCACCCCGACGCAATGCCCCCGGCGCAACAGATCAAAAGCAACGTTAACGCAAGCTGAACAATGCGCGGCCTTATTTGGCCAGCGCATCGAGAATGCGGATCCAGGAGCGGATGCCCTTGTGGAAGGAGGTCAGCTCGTATTTTTCGTTGGGCGAATGGATCCGGTCGTCATTCAGTCCGAAGCCGACCAGCAGCGAATCCATGCCGAGTTTCCTCTGGAAGTCGCCGACGATCGGGATCGAGCCGCCCATGCCGATGACAACGGCAGGTTTCGGCCACTCCTCGGAAAGGGCGGTCTGCGCCTTCTTCAGGAAGGGCGCGTTGTAATCCAGGTGGATGGCAGGTGAACCGCCATGGGGGTGGAATTCGACGCTGCAGTCTTCCGGGATCTTGGAACTTACGTAGGCGCGGAAGCTCTCGCGGATCTTGACCGGGTCCTGCGTGCCGACAAGGCGAAAGGAAACCTTTGCCGAGGCCTTTGCCGCGATCACGGTCTTGAAGCCTTCGCCCGTGTAGCCGCCGGTAATGCCGTTGACTTCGGCCGTCGGCCGCGTCCAGGTCAGTTCCAGTACGGAGCGGCCCTTTTCGCCGGAGGGGACCGAAAGGCCGATTTCGCCCAGAAAACGCTGATCGGTCTCGCCAAGCTGTTCCCAGCTTTTCTTCACATCTTCCGGCGTTTCTTCCACGCCGTCATAAAAGCCCGGCAGCGTCACGCGGCCGGTTTCGTCGTGAAGGCCCGCAAGAATATCGGCGAGGATGTGGATGGGGTTGGCTGCCGCACCGCCGAAGAAACCGGAGTGAAGATCCCTGTCGGCAGCCGTGATCACCACCTCGTCGCCGACAAGGCCGCGCAATGTCGCGGCGATCGCAGGCGTCTCGCGGTCCCACATGCCGGTATCGCAGACGAGCGCGAAATCGGCCTTGATCAAGTCGCCATGCTCTTCGATGAAGGCGGGAAGCGACGGCGAGCCGGATTCTTCCTCGCCTTCGAACATCACGGTGATCTTCACCGGAAGTTCGGCATTTTCCTCGCGGTAAGCGCGGCAGGCCTGAAGGAAGGTCATCAACTGACCCTTGTCATCGCTGGTGCCGCGTCCGGTGATGATCTTGCGGCCATTGCCGGCATCGCGGATTTCCGGCGCGAAGGGATCGCTTTCCCAAAGCTCCAGCGGATCGACGGGCTGCACGTCGTAATGGCCGTAGAACAGCACATGCGGCGCGCCTTCCGGCGCGTTCTCCGAGGTGCCGACCACCATCGGGTGACCCTTGGTCGTGTAGGCGGTGGCGGCAAAACCGAGCGTCTTCAGTTCGCCGACCAGCCAGTCGGCCGCCTCGGCGCATTTCTCCCTGTAAGCGGGATCGGTGGAAATCGAGGGGATGCGCAGGAGAGCGAACAGCTTGTCGAGACTGGAGGGCAGGTTGTCGTCGGCGCGCTTCAGGAGCGTTTCAAGTTTTGTCATGGGAAACCTCGGTCGGACACGAAAAATCTGGGCGGACCATAGGCCAAGCCGGGGTGTTTTGGAAATACTCAGATTGCAGGACCGGGTCCGGGGACGGGTTCATCGTGAACAGGTCGGAGATGCGAGGCAACAAAAAAGCCGCCATGGCCTGGAGGGGGGCTGGCCATGGCGGCTGCTTTTAGGGACAAAGGCCGGAGAGGGGGGATGGAGCCTTCGTCCTAATGTCTGACGAGGCGGGGGACGAGCCTCCATCAGGCACCGGCGTTTTTGCGCGCCGTTGATGGTTATTTGTACTTCGAAATGTGTCGATTCAAGGGAAACGCCGACCCAATTCGTTACAAATCGGTAATCTGATTAAATTTCTGTGCTTTTTCCGATGATCCTTCTGTGTCGAACCTCTCGGCGCGGCTGCGAAATCCGGCTTTGCGATGGACCTTTTTTGCCGTCCGGGCTATGCATTCGAGCATGAAAAAAGACGATCACCTTTTCCTTATCGACGGTTCCGGCTTCATCTTCCGGGCCTTCCATGCCCTGCCGCCGCTGACGCGCAAGTCCGACGGCCTGCCGGTCGGCGCCGTGTCCGGCTTCTGCAACATGCTGTGGAAACTGCTCACCTCGGCGCGCGACACCTCGGTTGGCGTGACGCCGACCCATCTCGCGGTGATCTTCGACTTCTCCTCGCAGACCTTCCGCAAGGAGATCTATCCCGAATACAAGGCCCACCGTCCGCCGCCGCCGGAAGATCTGGTGCCGCAGTTCTCGCTGATCCGCGAGGCGACGCGGGCCTTCAACCTGCCCTGTATCGAGATCGAGGGCTATGAGGCCGACGACATCATCGCCACCTATGCGAAGATGGCGGTGGAGGCCGGCGGCGATGCCACCATCATCTCTTCAGACAAGGACCTGATGCAGCTCGTCGGGCCCAATGTGCATATGTATGACGGGATGAAGGACCGGCAAATCGGCGTGCCGGAAGTGATCGACAAATGGGGCGTGCCGCCGGAAAAGATGATCGACCTGCAGGCGCTCACCGGTGATTCGGTCGACAACGTCCCGGGCGTTCCGGGCATCGGTCCGAAGACGGCGGCGACCCTGCTGGAGGAATTCGGCGATCTCGACACTCTTCTGGAAAACGCCGAGGCCATCAAGCAGAAGAAACGTCGCGAAAACATCATCGCCAACAGGGAGCTCGTGCTGGTCTCGCGCAAGCTGGTGACGCTGAAGCGCGATTGCCCGGTGGAGCTGCCGCTCGATGCGCTGGTGCTGGAAGAACAGGACGGGCCGAAGCTCGTTTCCTTCCTCAAGGCCATGGAGTTCAACTCGCTGACGCGGCGCGTGGCCGAGGCGACGGGAGCGGAAGCCGCCGAGATCGAACCGGCGAGCGTCAACGCTGAATGGGGTGAGAAGGCCCACGGGCCGGATCTCGATCCGGGCGAGGCCGTTTCCGGGGAAGGCGAAAAGCCGGCGCAGGACAGCGGAGCCTCCGGGCCCGCCGCGCTCGCCGCCGCCCGTGCCGCCCGCTTTGCCGCGGTGCCGATCGATCGCTCCTCCTATGAGACGATCCGCGATCTCGAAACGCTTGAAGGCTGGATTGCGGCCGCGCGCGATAAAGGGCTCTGCGCCTTCGATACCGAAACCACCTCGCTTGACGCCATGCAGGCCGAACTCGTCGGCTTTTCGCTGGCGCTTCATGACGAAGACCAGCCCGACGCAGCAAAGGCGATCCGCGCGGCCTATGTGCCGCTCGCCCACAAGGCTGGTCAGGATGATCTCCTGGGCGGCGGACTTGCCGAGGGGCAGATCGATTTCGACAAGGCGCTGGCCGCGCTGAAGGGCCTGCTGGAGGACGAGGGCGTGCTGAAGATCGCCCAGAACCTCAAATATGATTATCTGGTGATGCTGCGTCACGGCATTGCGGTGAAGAATTTCGACGACACCATGCTGATCTCCTATGCGCTTGATTCCGGCATGGGCGCGCATGGCATGGATGCGCTTTCCGACCGCTGGCTCGGCCATCAGCCGATTCCCTACAAGGAGGTTGCCGGCTCCGGACGCAGCATGGTGACCTTCGATTACGTCGATATCGACAAGGCGACGGCCTATGCGGCGGAAGATGCCGATGTGACGCTGAGACTGTGGCTGGTGCTGAAGCCCCGCCTTGCGGCCGAGCATGTGGCGACCGTCTATGAGCGGCTGGAACGGCCGCTTCTGCCGGTGCTCTCGCGCATGGAAGAGCGCGGCATCTCCGTCGACCGGCAGATCCTGTCCAGGCTTTCCGGCGAGCTGGCGCAGAAGGCCGCCCGCCTTGAAGACGAGATCTATGAGCTGGCGGGCGAGAAGTTCAATATCGGGTCTCCCAAGCAGCTTGGCGATATTCTGTTCGGCAAGATGGGCCTTCCCGGCGGCAAGAAGACCAAGTCGGGGCAGTGGTCGACCGCCGTTCAGGTGCTTGATGATCTGGCCGCCCAGGACATTCCGCTACCCTCGAAAATCGTCGAATGGCGGCAGACCACCAAGCTGAAATCGACCTATACCGATGCGCTGCCGGGCTATATCCATCCGCAGACCAAGCGCGTGCACACCTCCTATTCGCTGGCCGCGACCACGACCGGACGGCTGGCCTCGTCGGAACCGAACCTGCAGAACATTCCGGTGAGGACCGCGGAGGGGCGCAAGATCCGCACCGCCTTCATCGCCAATCCGGGCCACAAGCTGCTGTCTGCCGATTACAGCCAGATCGAGCTGCGCGTGCTGGCGCATGTGGCGGATATTGCGCAGCTGAAACAGGCCTTTGCCGATGGCATCGACATTCACGCGATGACGGCGTCGGAAATGTTCGGCGTGCCGGTGGAAGGCATGCCGGGCGAGGTGCGCCGGCGCGCCAAGGCGATCAATTTCGGCATCATCTACGGCATTTCCGCCTTTGGTCTCGCCAACCAGCTCGGTATCGAACGCTCCGAGGCGAGCGACTATATCAAGCGCTATTTCGAACGCTTCCCCGGCATCAACGACTATATGGAAGAGACCAAGGCTCAGGCGCGCGACAAGGGCTATGTCGAGACGATCTTCGGCCGTCGCATCCATTATCCGGAGATCAGGTCGTCGAACCACCAGGTCAGAAGCTTCAACGAGCGCGCCGCCATCAACGCGCCGATCCAGGGCTCTGCCGCCGACGTGATCCGCCGCGCCATGATCCGCATCGAGCCGGAACTGGCCGCCGCCGGTCTTGCCGAAAAGACGAAGATGCTGTTGCAGGTGCATGACGAACTGATCTTCGAGGTCGAGGATGAGGCGGTCGATGACGCGACGAAGCTGATCGTCGACGTCATGGAAAACGCCGCCATGCCGGCGGTCTCCATGGCCGTGCCGCTTCAGGTCGATGCCCGCGCCGCCCATAACTGGGACGAGGCGCACTGAGTGGGCCTCACAACGTTGACAGGCTATGTTGCAGGCATCTTGCGTTTGCCCAACCCTCTGTCCGTCACCCCGGACTTGATCCGGGGTCCAGGGCCGTGGAAAGACTTTCGCGCAAAAGGTCTACTCTGGATGGCTCTCGCTCTTTGGCCCTTCATGCCGGCTCAAGGCCGGCATGAAGGAAGTGCCTTCGGGAGACTTTGGTCAACAAACTCTGGCGCACCGCATGCGCTGTCCCGGCTCCGCTTTACAAAAAAGGATATCAGATGAACCCGGCGCTCGCCGCTTATGGCGCTCTTGGAATTGCGATCGTGTGCGAGGTGATCGGCTCGACGCTTCTGCAGAAATCATACGGCTTCACCCGTCTTCTGCCGACGATCGGCGTCGCGGTGTTCTATCTCATCGCCTTTTTCTGCCTGTCGCAGGCGCTGAAGACGATACCGCTCGGCGTTGCCTATGCCATCTGGGCAGGTCTCGGCATCGTGCTGACGGCCGCCGTCAGCGTGCTTGTCCTGCGCCAGAACCTCGATATCGCCGCCTGGGTCGGGATTGCCATGATTGTCGGCGGCGTGGTGGTGATGAACCTCTTCTCAAACGCCGCCGGCCACTGAAGGCTTCAGGCGAGGCTTTGCCTTATCACCCGCACCAGCGCCTCGCCGGCATCTTCCAGCGCGCCTGAATTGTCGATGTTGACGACATCGAAATCGCCGTGGATCGCCGTGGTCGAGCGGGCAAGGCGTTCGAGGATGTCTTCCCGGCTCTCGCGTCCGCGCGCCTGAAGGCGCTCGGCCCTGATTTCCGGCCGCGCCGTGACATTGACCACGGTCATCGCGGCAAAGGCCTCGTCAAACAGCGACAGCGCCGGGCGCGAACCGTTCGCGATGGCGACGCCGCCTGACGCCACGAAGGCGCGGTGTTCCGCGGGGATGCCGTATTCCAGTCCGTGGGCGGCCCAGGTCACGGCAAAACCGCCCGCGTCCTTTACGGCGGCAAAGGCTTCCGGCGTCATCGAGGCATGGTCTTCCGTCGTGCCGTCGCAGGGGCGGGTGATGACCCGGCGGATGAAGCGGACATTCGGATGGCCGGAAAACGTTGTCTTCGCGTAGCCGATCAGGCTGTCCTTGCCTGCCCCGCTCGGGCCGACGACAACGATGATCCTGCCGGCTTTGCCCATGCCTTACGCCACGCGCTTTCCGAGAGAGAAGACGGCGCGCACCACCGGCACGTCCTCGGTGCGTTTGACGCGGACGAGATCGGCGCGCAGTCCCTCGGCGATGCGGCCGCGATCCGCAAGCCCGGCGGCCCTGGCGGGCGTTGCCGTCACCATGGCGATGGCCTGGGGCAGGGAAATGCCGGCCTCTTCATCGCCAGCAAGGATGAAGGGAGCGTGCAGCAGGCTGAAGGGCACATAGTCCGAGGATAGCACATCGAGCACGCCGGCGGCGGCGAGATCGCGCGCGGCGATATTGCCCGAGTGCGACTTGCCGCGCACGACGTTCGGCGCGCCCATCAGCACCGAAAGCCCGGCCGCATGCGAGGCCCTTGCCGCGTCGAAGCTTGTCGGAAACTCGGCAATGCGAACGCCAAGCGCGATGGCCTCATCCACATGGGCCGTCGTTGCGTCGTCATGGCTGGCGATCGAGATGCCGTTCTTTGAACAGTGATCGGCGATCATGCGGCGATGCTTGTCGGCATAGGCCTCGGAGGCCGCCTGCCTGCGGGCGACGAAGCGTTCGAAGGCGTCGTCATCGAGACCGCGCTTCGGCTTGTAATAGCGCCGGTACTGCTGCAGGTCGGCAAATTGCCGCTGGCCCGGCGCGTGGTCCATCATAGAGGCAAGGCGCACATGCGGCTCGTCCTCGAAGGCGGCGAAATGCTCCATGACATTGGCGGCGGAAACCTCGCAGCGCAGATGCAGGAAATGCTGCGCCTTGAGCCGGTCTTCGCGTTCCGCCTGAATGATCGCATCCGCCATGGCCCGCATCTCGCCGGCCTCGAAGCCGTCGGTGTCGTCGGAGCCGAGACGCAGGCAATCGAACACGGTGGTGATGCCGGAGGCGGCGACCTGTGCGTCATGCGCCTGGATTGCGGCAATCTTGTTCCAGCGCACGCCGGGGCGCGGCGCGTAATGGCCTTCCAGGTGGTCGGTATGAAGCTCGACAAGGCCGGGGATCAGCAGGTCGCCGCCGAAATCCTCAGCCTCAGCGACATTGCCTTCGGAAATCTCGGCGATCTTCCCGTCGCGGATCACAAGCGTGCCATCGACGATCCGGTCCTCGGTGACGATCCGGGCATTGGTGAAAACGGTCTCGGCGCTCATGTTTCTGGTTCTTCCACGCCGGAAAGCGGCTGCCAGCGCTTGATGGTAAAGGGCGCGCCGCGCCGCTCCTCGACAAACAGGCCAAGACCGCCGATCTCGAGCGGCTTGCCGGTATAGGGACCGAAGTAATCCTGAACCGCCGTCTCGATCACATGCGCATCCGTGCCGGTCACCGGGCCGGTCAGCGTCATGTGAAAGCGGAATTCGTCGAAGACGTATGGATAGCCCCAGCGAACCATATAATCACGCTGGATCTCGGTCAGCGTTTCCGGCTTGCGCCGCGCAATCTCGTCATTCAGCAACGGCGCGCGCATCGGCTCGAAATGCTCCACCACGTCTGCGGCGAAAGCCTGCAGCTCGTCATATTCGGCTGCCGGAATAAGCGCGTAGAACTTGCCAAGTTGCCCCAGCGTGATCTCGGGGATGCTGAAAGGCTTGCGGTTGCGGCAGAACACATCGAAGGTCGCCTCAAGCGCCGATGGCGAAATGTTCTCCGCCAAACGAAACGGCGCCTTCATGGTGGCGTGAAAGCCATAGCGAGCGGCCGCCGCCGTCACCGCGCTCATCCGTCCGGCAGGAAGCGCGATATTGTCGGGGTAGGGGCGCTCCTCGCCCGAAAAAGCGTCATAGCCCAGCCAGCGGCTGGCGGCGACGGTCAGCGGATCGTCTGCAGGCGGCGTGAAGTAGATGGCGTATCGCAAACCGGTTTCCTTGCACAAAACCTTGTATGTGAATTCGAACGTGACGGGATTCGCCAGCCTTTGCAAGCGGATCGAGCCCTCAAATCAATCAATGCCAAGGCCGGGCCGCGGGTTCCCTTGCAGACATTTCCTGAAAAACAAAAGGGCGATCCGAAGACCGCCCTCAAATTCTGCATAAACGATCGCGGCTCAGTGCGCGCCGGACATGTCGCCGAGGACCTTTTTGTCCGCGACTGTGGAATCGGCGTTGAGCGTGTAGACCATCGGCACGCCGGTGGCGAGGTTGAGCTTCAGGATCTGTTCCTGGGTCAGGCGGTCGAGCACCATGACGAGGGCGCGGAGCGAATTTCCATGGGCGGCGACCAGAACCTTCTCGCCCCGGAGAACACGGGGCAGGATGTCGGTCATGTAATAGGGCCAGACGCGCGCGCCGGTGTCCTTCAGGCTTTCGCCGCCGGGCGGGGGTACGTCATAGGAACGGCGCCAGATATGAACCTGTTCCTCACCCCATTTTTCGCGGGCGTCATCCTTGTTGAGACCGGCGAGATCGCCGTAGTCGCGCTCGTTCAGCGCCTGATCCTTGATGGTTTCGAGATCGCTCTGGCCGACCTGATCGAGGACCAGCTGGCAGGTATGCTGGGCGCGGGTCAAATCGGAGGTGAAGGCGATATCGAACTTGATGCCGGTCTCTGCCAGCGCCTTGCCGCCGGCGGTGGCTTCCTGAACGCCGAGCTCGGTCAGATCAGGGTCCTTCCAGCCGGTGAAAAGGTTCTTCAGATTCCATTCGCTTTGGCCGTGACGCACGAGAACCAGTGTTCCGCTCATGACAGTCTTCCTTCGTCAAATCTTGGGTTAGTGTGTTTTTGAAAGCCCGAGCACGTCGAGCATGGAATATAGCCCTGGCTTCTCAGCCCTGCCCCAAAGGGCTGCCTGAACCGCGCCGCGGGCGAAAATCGAACGATCGGTCGCCTTGTGGGAGAGGCTTACCGTCTCGCCTTCACCGGCAAGGAGAACGGAGTGCTCGCCGACCACGGAGCCGCCGCGCAAAGTGGCAAAGCCGATCGTGCCTTCCTCGCGCGGGCCGGTATGCCCGTCGCGAACCTTCACGGCATTCTCCTTCAGCGAAATGCCGCGGCCTTCAGCCGCTGCCTCGCCCAGAAGAAGGGCCGTGCCGGACGGCGCGTCGACCTTGTGGCGGTGATGCATCTCGAGAACCTCGATATCCCAGCCCTTTGCCGAAAGCGCTGCGGCTGCCTGCTTGACCAGTTCGCCAAGCAGGTTGACGCCCAGTGACATGTTTCCTGACTTGATGATACGGGCATGGCGCGCGGCCGCCTTGATCTGGGTCTCGTCATCCTCCGAAAAACCCGTTGTGCCGATGACATGGACGATGCGCGCCTGGGCGGCGAGCCCGGCATATTCGACCGATGCAGCCGGAACGGTGAAGTCGAGCACGCCTTCCGCATCGACAAACGCCTTCAGCGGATCGTCGGTCACCGGAACCCCAAGCGTGCCGACGCCGGCGAGTTCCCCGGCGTCCTTGCCCAGAACAGGGCTCTCCGGGCGGTCGATGGCGGCATGCAGCACCGCGCCCTCGGTTTCGCTGATCACGCGGATGAGGGTCTGTCCCATCCGTCCGCTGGCGCCCACGACGACGAGTTTCATTGCCGGACTGGTCATGCTTCTTCCTGGTATTGCTTCAGATCGGGTATTCGCGACACAGCGCGTCGCGAAAGCAGTGAGACCTTATTGGAAGCGCATGAGGAAGAAAAGAGCCTGACGTAGCGGCGGCGCTCCGTTTCGAAACGCCGCGTCCGTCAGGCCGGCAACTAGATGTGCTTCAGAAAAGAAAGGTCAGCATCCTCGAAATCGGTCGAGCGGCTCACGCCTTCCCATGCCTCGGCCTCCCTGCGGCGCTTGTCCTCGGCCTTCTTCAGGAGTTCCACAGCATCGCTGCCGAGCAGAAGGTGCTCGGGCACATCGTCCCGTTCGGCCAGATCGAGGATGACGCCGGCGATCCTGTCCGGACTGCCGATCTCGTTGCCGATAACCTTTTCGAGAACAGCCTGCATCGCGCCCATGGCGGGTTCGTAGTCTTTCCAGAGTCTCGGCGCATCGCCACGGGCGATCTGGCCCCATTCGGTGCGCATGCCGCCGGGTTCGATCGAAACCGTCCTGATGCCGAGATGGCTTGTTTCCCTGGCGATGATCTCGGAGAAGCCGCTGACGGCCCATTTCGCCGACTGATAGGCGGACATGCCCGGGCCGGTCATGCGCCCGCCGACCGAGGAAATGTTGATGATGTTGCCGGACCGCTGCGTCCGCATCACGGGAAGGGCGGCGCGGGTCATGTTGACCACGCCGAAGAAATTGGTTTCGATCTGGGCGCGGAAATGGTCCGGATCAGTCTGTTCGAACGGCGCGAAATGCCCGAAACCGGCATTGTTGATCAGAACATCGAGCCGGCCAAACGTATCGACGGCGAAATCGACCGCCGCCTGTGCTGCGGCAGGGTCGGTGACATCCAGCGCAAATGGGGCGACCTGATCGCCAAACTCTGCGGCGAGCGGTGCGAGTTGACCGGGGTTGCGTGCCGTCGCCACCAGACGGTCGCCGGCTTCCAGTACGGCCTTTGCAATGTGAAGCCCGAGACCGCGGGCGCTACCGGTAATGAGCCAGACTTTAGACATTTCTTTCTCCTTGTAAATGAGTGAGTAGGCACTCAAAATCTGCGATAATTTCAAGGGGGCTTTTGCCCCTTTCGTAGTGGTCAGTCGGCCTTGCTGCCGGCGCTGGTGTCAGCTTCGGCGTGGAGCCTGGTGGGGTTGATCGGCTGGGCTGCGAGCGGCGAGCATTATTGTTCGCGGCCCAGGTCCGCCAGCCCGGCCATGCCGCCCCAGAACACGGCAAAGCCGCGCTCCTTCAAGGCTTCGCTCTGGCTCGGATCATAGGCAATGGCGTCGAATGTGGCTTCGGCGATCGCGTTCATGATCAGGCCGGCATAGCGGATGCTGGCGCCTTCGCCCGCTTGCTGGGCGAGCGCGCGGGAAAGCATGGCGGCGGCCTTGTCGAACAGACGTTCGCCTTCGGCGCGGATCGCGTCCGGCACCTGGCTGGAAATCTTGAGGCGCTTCAGCGTGCGCCATTGCTGAGGATTGGCGGCGCCCCAGTCAATCAGCCTGTTCCAGAACTGCCGCATGTCCTCGCGCGCGCAGTCGCCGGGGAGTGGATCGGTGAGCAATGCGGCGGCCAGTGCGCCTTCAAGTTCCAGAAGCAGGGCGCCCAGCAGCTCTTCCTTGGTCGAGAAATAGGTGAAGACCGTGCCTTCTGCCACGCCGGCCTTTCTCGCAATCTTGGCCGTCGACGCGCCGGTGCCGGAGGTCGCGACCAACGCGGTCGCGGCCTTCAGGATGGCGGCTCTCTTTTCTTCGCTGGCGGGGCGGGCCATGTCAGATCCAGTTTATGATTGAGTAGTCACTCATTAATATGGGTGGAAACGTGCAGTCCGCAAGAGGTCTTGAGGAAAATTCGCGGAGAACTTCTCCGGACATGTGGTCGGCAACAAGTCCGGCCGCGACGGCAAGCGCAGCCGGGAAACGTCGGAACATGCGGCGGGCATGCCCGCATCGGCTCAGTCAGCCGATTGGAAGTTGGCGAGTCGCTCAGTCGCGCCAGCGGCGACCGTCGAGCGCGAGGCCGAAGCGCAGCGGCGTGCGGGCATAGGTGGCAAGGCCGGCAAGGGCCGCGAGTGGGTGGGTGACGACATAGGTCGGGATCGCCTGCATCAGCGCGTTATGCGGGGCCTTGTCCTCGAAGGCGGCACGGAATTCCGGCTTCTTCAGCGCCGGCAGGATTTTCTGCGAGATGCCGCCGGCAAGGTAGACGCCGCCGCGCGCCATGAACACCATCGCCATATCGCCGGCGATGCGGCCGAGATAGGTCGAAAACAGCGACAGCGTCTCCACGGCCTGCGGGTCGGAACCGTCAAGGCCTGCATGGCTGACGTCCTTCGGCTCATAGGGCTTGGCCTCGATCCCGTCGGCGGCGCAAATGGCGTTATAGAGGTTGACCATGCCGCGTCCGCAGAGGATTTGCTCGGCGGCGATCCGGCCCTCGATGGTCTTGATGTGCGGGAAGACCTGGTAGTCGCGCTCCGTGCGCGGGCCGACATCGATATGTCCACCCTCGCCGGGCACGGGGATCCAGCGTTCTTCCGCATGAACAAGGCCGGCGACGCCAAGCCCGGTGCCGGGGCCAAGCACGACGCGCGAGGCGACCATGGTGTCGGGGCGCGGCGCGATCGGCTCGCGGAATTCGTCGGGCATGTTGGCGATCGCCAGCGCCTGGGCCTCGAAATCATTGATGATCACCACATCCTCGAGCCCGAGCGCGCTGATCATGTCCTTCGGCTTGATCACCCAGTCACAATTGGTCAGCGGAATTTCATCGCCGCGGATCGGGCCGGCGACGGCCAGGATGGCGCTGCGCGGCTGGAGCGAGGTCTTGTCCATGACGCCCGCCTGGATCGCTGCATCCACGGTCGGGAAATCGGCCGTGTGCACGATCGGGAATTCCCGCGGCTCGGCGTAGGCATCGACCAGCAGCGAGAACCGCGCATTGGTGCCGCCTATGTCGCCGATCAGGATGGGAAAGGAGAGAGGGTCCGAGGTGCTGAAGGTTTTGGCCATGGTGTTTCCGCGTTCCGCCCTGTCCCGGGCTTTATCAATGTCTGGCGCAGTCTGTGCATTCAGTTTGGCGATTTTGCAACGGCATCCGTCAAGTCGGAAGAGCAATCGCAGGCCGCCGGCGCGTTTTCTGCAACCTGATCGTCAAAGCGCGGGCGGCCCGTCGTTTCATACAATAACTCAAAGCGCTTTGAAAGCCGCTGCCGGCAGGCAGCGCAGCTTAAGCCGCAGACGTCGTCATCCCGCCGGACGCGGCTGCGGAACCGGCCCGATCTCCGGCCAGGGCGCCAGCGGCGGCAGCGGGATCTTGGGCGTGACGGCGGCCGTCGGCAGGGGTGAGGGGGAAGGCGCTTCCAGCACGCCGGTGCAGGCCGCAGGCAGATCGGAGAGGATGGTATAGGCGGGCCGCGTCGGCTTGGGCGCCGGTTTTTCCGGCTTCTTCGGAGGCGTCACCGGCTTTGCCGGGGCCCATGGCTCGTCGGAAAGCCACCATGCCAGATGGTCGCCGCAGCCATCATCCTTCATGTTGACCGCATTTTGCGCCGTACAGCCGGGTGAACCGTCGCGGCAGAACAGGCGGATATGGAAGTGATAGTGATGACCGTAATAGGGCCTCAGCTTGGCCAGATTCGAGCGGTCGCCGGTCCAGTCTTCGCAGATCGCCTTCTTGATGCCCGGATGGACGAAGATGCGCTGGACTTCCGGATAGCTTGCCGCCCGCATGATCAGTCGTTCATGGGCGGGCGTGAATTTTTCCGGATCGACGAACAGCGTTCCGTCATTCTTCAGCACCGAAACGGCGGAAATGTCTTCGCGTTCGCGCAATGTCAGCCGCCGGTCCGGCATCGGGTTCAGCCAGATGTCTGCATCGAGCCCGACCTGGTGGGAGGCATGGCCCGAAAGCATCGGTCCGCCGCGCGGCTGCGAGATGTCGCCGACCAGAAGTCCGGGCCAACCGTCATATTGCGCGGCCTCGCTTGAGAGCCGCTTGATCAGGGCGATCGTGTCGGGATGACCGAATCGGCGATTGCGCGAAAGCCGCATGGCCTGCCAGTTCGGCCCGTCGATCGGCAGCGCCTCGGCGCCGGCGATGCAGCCTTTCGTGTAAAAGCCGACGGATTGCGGCGGCCCGGCGCTCGGCTCGGCCTCGGAGGCGAACAGGACTTTTGCCGGCGGCGGAAAATCCTGGGCCGGCGCCGGAAGCGCTGACGCCACAAGGGCTGCGACAGCGGCAAATGCCTTGAACCAATGCATCGCACCCTCCCTGAAAGCCGGCGCATCTGCGCGATTTCATGTCCTCCGGCTGGCCTGTCCGTCCCCGCCTTACGAAAACGACACTTGTGCACCCGGGCTGATATTTGCTTATTCTTGTCGCGATCATGAGAAAAGCAAGAACGGAGACGGCAAAAACCATGTGGAAAACGATCTCGGCCGCTGCCTGGGTTGTCGCCGCCACGGCCTTCGCCCTGCCATCGGCGGTATTCTCTCAGGAAAGCGATGAGGGCGGCTGGCAACATGCGTCCGCTCTGACCGGAACGCCGCAATACCCGGCTGATTTTTCCCGTTTCGACTATGTCAATCCGGATGCGCCGAAGGGCGGCGAATTGAAGCTCTATGCCACGGGGACCTTTGATTCGCTCAATCCCGTTCCCTATGGCGGAGCAAAAGCTGCCGGCCTCAGCCTTGTCTTCGAGACACTGATGACGCCGGCGGAGGACGAGATCAATGCCCAGTACGGCCTGCTGGCCGACGGTTTCCGTGTTCCCGAGGATATTTCCTCGGTCACTTATCGCCTGAATTCCAAGGCGCGGTTCTCCGATGGCGAGCCGGTGACGGCTGAAGACGTGGTCTTTTCCTTCGACAGCCTGAAAGAGCTGAACGCCCGCTATGCCAATTACTACCGGCATGTGGTCAGCGCTGAGGTCTCCGGTGAGGGCGAGGTGACATTCCGTTTCGACGAGACGGGAAACCGCGAATTGCCGCAGATCGTCGGCCAGCTGTTGGTGTTGCCGAAACACTGGTTTGCGGACGGACGCGACGTTTCCGCGAGCACGCTCGAAAAGATCGTCGGTTCGGGGCCTTATGAGATCGCAGAGGTCAATCCCGGCTCATCGATCAGCTACAGTCTGCGCGAGGATTATTGGGGCAAGGATTTGCCGGTCAATGTCGGGCGCAATAATTTCGGCTCCGTGAACTATCTCTATTTTGCCGATCTCGATGTGGCTTTCGAGGGCTTTCGCGCAGGGACCTTCGATTTCTGGGTGGAGACCCGGGCCAAGCGCTGGGCGACCGGCTACAATTTCCCGGCGGTGAAGGATGGCGAAGTCAAGCGCGAGGCCGTGCCCAATCCGCTGCGCAAGACCGGCATCATGCAGGCGCTGGTGCCCAACAACCGCCGTGCGCCGTTTGATGACAGGCGCGTGCGCGAGGCGCTGATCTATGCCTTCGATTTCGAGACCATCAACAAGAATCAGTTGAGCAATGCCTATTCGCGCGACAACAGTTTCTGGTTCGGAACCGATCTTGCCTCTTCCGGCCTGCCGCAGGGCGAGGAACTGCAGATTCTCGAATCCGTGCGTGATCTTGTGCCGTCCGAAGTGTTCAACACCGCCAACAAGCTCCCCGTCGGCGGAACCGAGGAAGAGGCGCGAGCCAATCTGCAGAAGGCCTTCCAGCTCTTGAAGGAAGCCGGCTTCGAACGGCGCGGCAGCCAGATGGTCAATTCCCAGACCGGCGATCCGTTTTCCTTCGAGATCCTGCTCGACAATCCCTCGCTGCAGGTCGTGGTGCTGCCCTATGTCGAAAACCTGCGCAAGCTCGGCATCGACGCCACGATCCGCGTGGTCGATACCTCGCAATATCAAAACCGGGTCAACGATTTCGACTATGACATGATCTGGGAGTTGTGGGCCCAATCCCTGAGTCCCGGCAATGAACAGTTCAACTACTGGGGATCGCTCTCGGCCGTTCAGCCGGGCTCGGAAAACTATGCCGGTATTGCCGATCCGGGCATTGATGCATTGATCGAAAAGGTCGTGTTTGCCGATGACCGCGACACGCTGGTGGCCGCCACCAAGGCGCTGGACCGGGTGCTGCTCGCCCACGACTTCATCGTTCCGCTCTATTATTCGAAGGACTACCGCATCGCCTACTGGGACACGATTACGCATCCCGGCTTTCCCGAATACGGTCTCGACTTCCCGGCGGCCTGGTGGTCGACGGAGGCTGAATGAGGGTGCAGTTTGGTGGCGTGATCGGGCAGCGTGAAGAGCGGCTTCATACGAGGCGCAGAGACGGGACTCCGAATTCGAGGTGGCGGTTCACCCCCCTCTGTCGCTTTCGCGACATCTCCCCCTCAAGGGGGGAGATTGTTGGAGAGGGAGATCTTCGCATCGAGATGGCTTTCTCTTGTGGTGTGGCCGGTTCTAGCTACGTCGAGCCTTCGGTTGCGCATCCACCTTGCCTCACACCGATCTCCCCCCTTGAGGGGGAGATGCCCGGCAGGGCAGAGAGGGGTGAAACCCGTCGGCTCGCACAGAACGCGCGGTCATGCCAGCCGACCCGGAGCGTATCGTAATGGGCTCCTATATCCTACGTCGCCTGCTGCTGATGATCCCGACGCTGGTCGGCATCATGACGATTTCCTTCGTCATCGTGCAGTTTGCCCCCGGCGGGCCGGTGGAACAGGTGATTGCCGAGCTGAACGGCCAGGGGGGCGGCGCGGAAAGTCGCATTTCCGGCGGCTCGGATGCGGGCATGTCGATGGACAGTTTCGACAGCGCCTCCTCGTCCAACTATCGCGGCGCCCAGGGCCTCGACCCGCAACTGATCGCCGATCTGGAAGCCCAGTTCGGTTTCGACAAGCCGCCGCTGACGCGTTTCCTGCTGATGATGCGTGATTATCTGACCTTCGATTTCGGCGAGAGCTTCTTCCGCAACTCCTCCGTCATCGACCTGATCATCGACAAGCTGCCGGTGTCGATCTCGCTCGGCATATGGGTGCTGTTGTTGTCCTACGGCGTCTCCATCCCGCTCGGCATCCGCAAGGCGGTCAAGGACGGATCGCGCTTTGACGTCTGGACCTCCGGCATCATCGTCATCGGCTTCGCCGTGCCGGGCTTCCTGCTCGGCATCCTGATGATCATCCTCTTTGCCGGCGGTTCCTTTTTCGACTGGTTTCCGCTGCGCGGCCTCGTCTCCGACAATTTCTCCGAACTGCCCTGGTGGCAGAAGCCCATCGACTATTTCTGGCACCTGACCCTGCCGCTGATCGCGCTTTCGGTCTCCTCCTTCGCCACGACGACGCTTTTGACCAAGAACTCCTTCATCGACGAAATCGGCAAGCAATATGTGATCACCGCCCGCGCGAAGGGGCTTTCGGAACGCAAGGTGCTGTACGGCCACGTGTTCCGCAACGCGATGCTGATCGTGATCGCCGGCTTTCCCGGCTCCTTCATCCTTGCCTTCTTCACCGGCTCCCTTCTGATCGAGAATGTGTTCTCGCTCGACGGACTCGGCCGGCTCGGCTATCTGTCGCTGGTCAATCGGGACTATCCGGTGGTCTTTGCCACGCTCTACATCTTCTCGCTTCTGGGGCTGTTCATCGGTCTCGTCTCCGACCTGATCTACACCTGGATCGATCCGCGTATCGACTTCGAAAAGAGGGATGTGTGACATGAGCGATCTCACATCCGAAGACATGGGGAAACGTCCGAAGACCGGCTGGCTTTCGCCGATGAACGCGCGACGCTGGCAGAACTTCTGGGCCAACCGGCGCGGCTACTGGTCGCTGTGGATCTTCCTCTTCCTGTTCATCATCAGCCTGTTTGCCGAATTCGTCGCCAACGACAGGCCGATCATCGCCTCCTACCAGGGCGAGATCCTGTTTCCAGTGGTGGTCGATTATCCGGAGGAAAAATTCGGCGGCTTTCTCGCCGTCACCGATTATCGCTCCGATTTCATCCAGGAGGAGATCGAGGCCAATGGCTGGATGATCTGGCCGCCGATCCGCTATTCCTACCGTACCATCAATTCCAACGTGCCCTATTCGGCGCCGACCCCGCCCTTCTGGCTGATGACCAAGGAAGAACGCTGTGCCGGCTACCCCGAGGGCGTGGATGATCCGGGCTGCACGCTCGGCAACATGGACTGGCTCGGAACCGATGACCTTGCCCGCGACGTGCTCGCCCGGGTGATCTACGGCTTCCGCATCTCGGTCCTGTTCGGCCTGCTGCTGACAGGATTTTCCGCCGTGATCGGCGTCACCGCCGGAGCGGTGCAGGGCTATTTCGGCGGCTGGGTCGACCTCCTGATGCAGCGCTTCATCGAGATCTGGTCATCGCTGCCGACGCTCTACATATTGCTGATCATCGCCGCCATCCTGCCGCCCGGCTTCTTCGTGCTGCTTGGCGTCATGCTGGTGTTCTCCTGGGTGAGCTTCGTTGCCGTCGTCCGGGCCGAGTTCCTGCGCGCGCGCAATTTCGAGTATGTGCGGGCGGCGCGCGCGCTTGGCGTTGGCAACGGCACCATCATGTTCCGCCATCTCCTGCCCAATGCCATGGTCGCAACGCTCACCTTCGTGCCCTTCATCCTGTCGGGCGCGATCGTGACGCTGACCTCGCTTGATTTTCTGGGCTTCGGCATGCCGCCCGGCTCGCCCTCGCTGGGCGAACTGGTCAATCAGGGCAAGAGCAATCTGCAGGCGCCCTGGCTCGGCATCACCGCCTTCTTCACACTTTCGATCATGCTGTCGCTTCTGGTGTTCGTCGGCGAGGCGGTGCGCGATGCGTTTGACCCGAGGAAGACGTTCCAATGAGTGATGCGCCGCTTCTTTCCGTCCGCGATCTGTCCGTCGCCTTCCGCCAGGGCGGGAGCGACAATCTCGCCGTCGACCGGATTTCCTTCGATATCATGCCTGGCGAGGTGGTGGCCCTAGTCGGCGAATCGGGCTCCGGCAAATCGGCGACGGCGGCGTCCGTTCTCCGGCTTCTGCCCTATCCCGCCGCAAGCCATCCGAGCGGCGAGGTCTTGTTTGAGGGCCGCGATCTGCTGAAGGCCGACGACCGGACGTTGAGGCAAGTGCGCGGCGGCGACATCACCCAGATCTTCCAGGAGCCGATGACCTCGCTCAACCCGCTGCATACGGTGGAGAAACAGGTAGGCGAGACGCTGGCGCTGCATGCCGGCATGACCGGGGCGGATGCGCGCAAACGCGTGCTGGAGCTTCTGCACGAGGTCGGCATCCGCGAGGCGGAGAGACGGCTCGGCGCTTTCCCGCATGAGCTTTCCGGCGGCCAGCGCCAGCGCGTGATGATCGCCATGGCGCTTGCCAACCGGCCGAAACTGCTGATCGCCGACGAGCCGACAACGGCGCTCGATGTCACGGTGCAGGCGCAGATCCTGAAACTGCTGAAAAGCCTGCAGCGCGATCACGGCATGTCGATGCTGTTCATCACCCACGATCTCGGCATCGTCCGCAAGTTTGCCGACCGCGTCTGCGTGATGACCGATGGCAAGATCGTCGAGCACGGCCCGGTCGCCGAAATCTTCGATCATCCGCAGCATGCCTATACGAAACACCTTCTGGCTGCCGAGCCGAAGGGCGAGCCGCCGGCGCATGATCCGAGCCGCGAGGTCGTGGTCGAGGCCGATAATGTGAAGGTCTGGTTTCCGGTGAAGACCGGCCTTCTGCGCAAGACGGTGGATCACGTGAAGGCCGTCAACGGCATTTCGCTGAAGCTGAGGGCGGGCGAGACGCTTGGCGTTGTCGGCGAATCCGGTTCGGGCAAGACGACGCTCGGTCTGGCGTTGACGCGGATGATCGGGTCTGAAGGCCGGATCGCCTTCATCGGTAAGGATATCGACGCCTATTCTTATCAGGCGATGAAGCCGCTTCGCGAAGCGATGCAGATCGTGTTTCAGGACCCATACGGTTCGCTGTCGCCGCGCATGTCGGTCGGCGAGATTGTGGCCGAGGGGCTGAAGATCCACGAGCGCTCGCTCACCGCAGCCGAGCGCGAGGCGCGCGTCGGCGCGGCGCTGGAGGAGGTCGGGCTGGACGCGGCCACCCGCTGGCGCTATCCGCACGAGTTTTCCGGCGGCCAGCGCCAGAGGATCGCGATTGCCCGCGCCATGGTGCTCAAACCCCGCTTCGTCATGCTGGACGAGCCGACCTCGGCGCTGGACATGAGCGTGCAAGCGCAGGTGGTGGATCTGCTGTCCGACCTGCAGAAGAAGCACAATCTCGCCTATCTGTTCATTTCCCACGATCTGAAGGTGGTTCGCGCGCTCGCCAACGAGATCATCGTTATGCGCTTCGGCGAAGTGGTCGAGCGTGGCCCGGCGGCGGAGGTTTTCGAGAATCCGAAGGCCGATTACACCAGGGCGCTGCTTGCCGCCGCCTTCGATATCGAGCCCGTGGAGGCGGAGTGAGCTTTTTTGCTCATGATGCCAGTTCGACCGTTACGCCGACCCCAATAGGAAACCCGATGCCTAAAGCCCCCGTCCTGATCGATCTCAAATTCTCCGGCCGTGCGGCGATCGTGGAGGCGCTCGGGGCTTTCTTTTCCGACCGGCCGGTGATCGACCTCGCCGATCCGCAAACGAAGGGCCGCGATCTTTCCGATTGCCGCTATGCCGTCTTGTGGAAGCCGGATGACGATCTGTTTTCGCGTGCGCCCAATCTGGAAGTGCTTTTCTCCGGCGGTGCGGGGGTCGAGCGGGTGCTGGCCCTTCGGGGCCTGCCGGACGTGCCGCTGGTGCGTTTCGTCGATCCCTCGCTGACGCGCCGGATGAGCGAATATGTCGTGCTGCAATGCCTCTATCATGCCCGCCGCATGCCGGATTATGTTCGCCTTGAAGCCGAGAGAAACTGGCAGCAGCTACCGCCCGCAGAAGCCGGCGACTTTACCGTCGGCATCATGGGTCTCGGCGTTCTGGGACAGGATGCGGCGACGAAGCTGAAGGTCATGGGCTTCAACGTGATCGGCTGGTCGCGCGGCATGAAAGAGATCGATGGCGTTGAATGTTTCGATGCCGGAGGCCTTGATGCCTTTCTTGAAAGAACGGACATCCTGGTCGGCCTTCTGCCGCTGACCGACGAGACGACCGGGCTTTTCGACCGCGCGCTGTTTGAAAGGCTCAATCGCTCCGGCCCGCTCGGGAGCCCCGTCTTCATCAATGCCGGACGCGGCGGTTCGCAGGTCGAGGCCGATATCCTCGCGGCGCTGGATGACGGCGTCCTCCACGGCGTCTCGCTCGACGTGTTCGAAACCGAGCCCTTGCCCGCGACAAGCCCGCTCTGGGCGCATGAACGGGTCGTCGTCACGCCGCATGTGGCTTCCGACACGGATGTGCGGGCGCTGTTTGCCCACGTGGAACGCCAGATCGCCAGGTTCGAGGCCGGCGCGCCGCTGCAGCATGTCGTTGACCGCGCCGCCGGCTACTGAGCCTCTCGGAACAAAGACCCGGGGCCTCACGTTTCTTCCTTGAACAGAACCCTCCGCCGATCCTGCGCGGAGGCCAAGGAGAACGACATGACGACGCATTTCGATCCGAAGGAAGGCCGCCCTGTCAAATACCCGGGCGAGGACAATTACCCGCAGAAGAACGAGGACGACACCCGCGTGCCCGAGACCGAGAAGCGGCACCTTAATCGCGGCCAGACCGTGATCATGGTCATCATCGCCATCATGGTCGCCGTGGTGCTGATCTGGGGTGGCGCTTCGTGGCTGTTCGGCGCGCCCGGTGCGGGCTGATCCTTCCCGCAGGAGAAACGATACGGGAGGTAGACAATGGTTGAGAAGAAGAAGACGGGAAACCGTCCCGAGGATGTCGAGGTCGACGTGACCCCGACCGAAGCACGCCACTCCGAACGCGGACGACCGGTGCTCGCCATCCTGGCCGGCGGTCTGGTCCTGGCCTTTCTGGTCTGGGGCGCCGTGGAACTCTTTGCTCCGCGCGGCGGCGACCCAGCGGTCGAGACCGTGACCGAGGATGCCGCCCAGACGGAACAGGCGCCGGCCCAGTAAAGCTCAATTCGAGCAAAACGGCTCTGGACTTTTCATCGCCTTTACAGCTAAGTCATGGGCCCGAAAGGGCGGCATGGCGGCCCTTTCCAGCGTTTTTTCCGCCTGAGGGGCGGCTCGAAAGGCCGAAGAGCGATGCCGAAGACCGATATTGCAACGCGGGTCTACGACCATAGCTGGAAACTCGACCCGATCATCCGCAGCCTGCTGGATACCGATTTCTACAAGCTTTTGATGCTGCAGATGATCTGGAAGCTGTATCCGGACGTCAATGCGACATTCTCGGTGATCAACCGCACGACCTCGGTGCGCCTTGCCGACGAGATCGACGAGAGCGAGTTGCGCGACCAGCTTGACCATGCGCGCGAGATCAGGCTCACCAAGAAGGAGATGATCTGGCTTGCGGGTAACTCGTTTTACGGTCGCTCGCAGATCTTCGAGCCGGAGTTTTTGACCTGGCTCGCCAATTTCCGCCTGCCCGAATATGAACTGACCAAGCGCGACGGCCAGTACCAGCTCGACTTCCACGGAAGCTGGATGGAAACCACGATGTGGGAGATTCCGGCGCTGTGCATCATCAACGAACTGCGCTCGCGTGCGGCGATGAAGGATCTCGGCCTTTTCACCATCGACGTCACCTATGCTCGTGCGAAAGCCAAGATGTGGGCGAAGGTGGAGCGGTTGGCCGCTCTCGAAGGCCTGCGGATTTCCGATTTCGGCACGCGCCGCCGGCATTCCTTCCTGTGGCAGCGCTGGTGCGTGGAAGCGCTGAAGGAAGGCATCGGCCCGGCCTTTACCGGCACTTCCAACGTGCTTCTGGCCATGGATACGGATCTTGAGGCTGTCGGCACCAATGCGCACGAGCTTCCCATGGTTGCCGCAGCGCTCGCCGAAACGGATGAGGCGTTGGCGGCAGCGCCCTACAAGGTGATGCAGGACTGGAACAAGCTTTACGGCGGAAATTTGCTGATCGCGCTGCCAGACGCCTATGGCACGACAGCGTTCCTACGCAACGCGCCGGATTGGGTTGCCGACTGGACCGGTTTCCGCCCCGACAGCGCCCCGCCGATCGAGGGCGGCGAGAAGATCATCGACTGGTGGAAAAAGATGGGCCGCGATCCGCGCGAGAAGATCCTGATCTTTTCCGACGGTCTCGATGTTGACGCCATCATCGAGGCCTACAAGCATTTCCAGGGCCGGGTGCGCATGAGCTTCGGCTGGGGCACCAATCTCACCAATGACTTCATCGGCTGCGCGCCGCACCGCGTCGGCGGGCTGAAGCCGATCTCGATCGTCTGCAAGGTATCCGACGCCAACGGCCGCCCGGCGGTCAAGCTTTCGGACAATCCACAGAAGGCGACAGGCGACCCGAAGGAAGTCGAGCGCTACCTGAAGTTCTTCGGTTCCGAGGACATGCACAACCAGCCGGTTCTGGTCTGAGCGCCAGCCTGTGGCCGAAACGCAATAGATTGAAATTGTTCCTACAAACGACACGGCAGGGTTCATTGACTTGATGTCTGCCCGCCGCGTAGATTGCGCGCGGATCAGGTTCCGTTTGAAAGGACGGATGAAAAGGGAACACGGGACAGGGCGTTTGCTCAAAATCCGTGGCTGCCCCCGCAACTGTAGCCGCTGAGCCGTTTCCAAATGTCACTGGATTCATCCGGGAAGACGGAAACAATGGCGATGACGCGGAAGCCAGGAGACCTGCCCGATCCCGTCACCCATGCCGGAACACGGGGTTCTTGTTTTGGCGCGGTCTGCCGTCGCGGTGACATTTCGAAACGATGTTGCCGCCGACGGGACAGGATCGCGACCGGGTGAACTGCCGGTCTCTCTTTCTTCCCCGACGGGCTTTTTCGGTTGGCCACGCGCCAGCCGCTTGGGGATAGTCAATGAAGAATGCCATGCTTGCGGCCTCTGCCGCGTTCCTGATCCTGACGCCGGCGCAAGGGGTGCTCGCCCAGGATGCCGGGTTTATCGAAGATGGTGCGATCGAACTGCAGCCGGTCTATGTGACCACGCCGCTGCGCCGCCCTTCCACGATCCTGCAGTCGACCTCGACGGTGACCGTGATCGACAAGGAGGATATCGAAAGATCGGCAGCGCCCGACCTGCCGTCGCTGCTGAGGAAATATCCGGGCGTCAACATTACCGCGAATGGCGGCCAGGGCGCGCAGGCGACGATCACGCTGCGCGGCGCCAGCGCGTCGCAGACTTTGGTGCTGGTCGACGGCATGCGGGTGGCCTCCGCCACCGGCGGTTCGGCCTATCTCGCCAATATTCCGCTGTCGGCGATCGAGCGGGTCGAGATCGCCGAGGGCGCGCATTCCGCCGAATGGGGCGCGGATGCGATCGGCGGCGTCGTCAACATCATCACCAGGGACGGCTCGACCTGCGCCAATGGCCAGGCAATCTGCACCACGGTCGAGACTGGCGTGACCTGGCCCTGGGGCGGCTTCGGCACAATCGCGACCCGCGGGATCACGGGCAATGGCGTCGACTTCAACTTCGGCCTCTCGCTGCTTGGAACCGAGGGCTATGACTTCACCACGCCGCAGAACTCCGTGCATGAGGCGGGCCGCGACGGTTTCCTGCAGGGCGCGTTCAATTATTCGATCGGCAAGGACTTCACCTGGGGCCGGCTTTATTCGGAGGGCTTTTACGCCCGCTCCAACCCGCATTTCGACGCGGCGCCCTATGCCGACTGGATGACCGGCGCCATGGTCTACGGCGCCAATCAGGCGATCCAGACCAATGCCGCCTTCAAGCTCGGCGCGGAACTCGATCATTCCGATGACTGGTCCTCCGTCTTCGAGATCTATTCGGCCTTCGATTACCAGAAAAACTTCCGCGACGACCATCCGGAAGCCGAAACCCATTACGATACCAACCGGTTCGGCTTTTCCGCCTCGACCACGAAGGAGGTGATCGCCGGCGACGCGCTCAACAGCTTCACCCTTGGCGGCGAGGCCTATCGCGAGACGGTGAACAGTTCGGTCGACTACACCGAAACCGGCCGCAATGTCGGCGCTGTCTACGGCCAGTACGGCCTCGAATATGAGGCGCTGACGGCGAACGCCGGTCTGCGCTATGATGCCGACGAACAGTTCGGCGGTGCGCTTACCTATAATCTCGGCCTCGGTTACGAACTCTTGCCCGGTCTGACGGCGCGCGCTTCCTATTCGACCGGCTTCAATGCCCCCACCTTCAACGATCTCTACTGGGCCTATGACGGTTCCTATGTGGGCAACCCCGATCTTGATGCCGAGACATCGAAGAACTGGGAAGCCGGCATCAACTGGGATTCGGGGACCGGCACGGTCATCGATCTCGTCTATTATGAAAACCATATCGACGACATGATCGCCTATGTCTCCGCGCCGCCGTCCTATATCGGCACGATGGAGAACATCGACAGGGCAAAGATTTCCGGCGTGCGGGCCGTCTGGTCCGAGGCTCTGATGGATGACCGGCTCGGTCTCGATTTCGGCTTCGAATACCGCCTGCCGAAGAACGAGACGGATGATGTCTACATCGCCAACCAGAACCGGCTGAAGCTGACGGCTGCGGCAAGCTTTCAGGCCACCGAAGCGCTCAATCTGAATGCCGATATCGAATATGTCGGCAGCCGCTGGACAAACACGGCAAGCTATAATCCGCAGCTTGGCGATTACACGGTGGTCAACGTCTCGGCGCTCTACGACATCGATCCGGCGGCAAGGGTCAAGTTCGCGGTGGAGAATCTGTTCGATGAAGACTATGAGACCACCTATGGCTACAAGGCGCCCGGTACCACGGTGACGCTTTCCTACCAGAGGACGTTCTAGATGTTGCGGTCGGCGCTTTCGGCTCGAAATCTCTTGAAGCTCGCGAGCCTCTGCGCCGGCCTCCTTCCCGTCCTGCCGGTTTGTGGCCCGGCCTTTGCCCATCATGAAAGCTTCGCCCCGGCCCGCGTCGTCTCGATCAATCTGTGCACCGACCAGATGGCGATGCTGCTTGCCGGAGACGGCCAGCTCGTCTCGGTGTCGAACCTTGCCGCCGATCCGGCGGTTTCGGCGATGGCGGAGGAGGCGAGGGGCTACAGGCTCAATCATGGCCTGGCCGAGGAAGTCTTCCTGATGAAGCCCGATCTGGTGCTGGCCGGCAGCTACACCACGCGAGAGACCGTCGATCTGCTGAAACGGCTCGGCATATCCGTGGCCGAGTTCGCGCCCGAGGCTTCGCTTGAGGATGTGCGGGAGAACCTTCTGCGAATGGGGCACCTGCTCGGTCATGAACAGGCCGCCGAGAGGCTTGTCGAAGACATGGACCGAGCGCGGGCGGCGCTCCTCGCAAAGCCTGCGGGCGGCGGGACGGCGGCTCTTTATTACGCGAATGGCTACACGTCGGGCGAGAACACGCTTGCCGGCGATCTCGTCGCCGATGCCGGTCTCGACAATATCGGCATTGACGCCGGCATCGACGGGCTTGGCCGCCTGCCGCTCGAACGCCTGATCATGGCCGCGCCAGATGTCATCGTCGGCGGCGACAGCGGCTATGATGCGCCGGCTCTTGCCGAAGCGCCATTCGCCCATCCGGCCTTTCTTTCGGCCGTCGAGGCTGCCGAATTCGTCGACCTTCCCAGCCGGTTGACGATCTGCGGCGGTCCCTTCAATCTTGAAGCCATTTCCCGTTTGAAGGGGGATATTCCGGATGCTTCGGGCAACGGGACAGAACCGAACGAGCAAGGCAACAAAGCCGACGGGCAGATGAGCGCAGCGGATCCCCGTTTCAGCGAATGGCAGATTCGCTCCAGGGGCGCGGGCAATGACTAATGACTGAAGACTATCGCTATTTCCGCCTTCTTGCCGGTCTCGGCCTGCTCGTGGTTTTCCTGTTTCTGGCCTCGCTGACAGTCGGACCGGCAGGCTTCGGCTTTCGTGCCGCGCTTTCCGGTCTTTTCAGCGGCGATGCCGGCGCGGTCGCGCTGATCATGCAGGAGATCCGCCTGCCGCGCGCGCTGCTCGGGCTGTCGATCGGGGCAACGCTCGGGCTTTCGGGCGCGGTGCTGCAGGGCTATCTGCGCAATCCGCTGGCCGAGCCCGGTCTGCTCGGCGTTTCCGCCTCCGCCTCGCTTGGGGCCGTGATCGCGATCTATACCGGGCTTTCGGCGTTGTTTGCCCTGGCGCTGCCCATTCTGGCGCTCGTTTTTGCGTTTGGATCGGTTGTGCTTGTACGCTTCCTGGCAGGCGGTGCCGCGCGCAGCCTGACGATCATCCTCGCCGGTGTAGCTGTCACGAGTTTTGCCGGCGCCATGACAGCGCTGGCGCTCAATCTTTCACCCAATCCCTTTGCCGCAATGGAGATTCTTTACTGGATGCTGGGCTCGCTTGCCGATCGTTCCATGCTCCAGTTCTGGCTGGCGGCTCCCTTCATGGCGTTCGGCTGGGTGCTGCTTTTTTCTTCCGCGCGCGCGCTTGACGCGATGATGCTTGGTCACGATGCCGCCGCCAGTCTCGGGATTTCGCCGAAGGCGACCGAGCGGTTGGTCATCTGGGGCGTTGCGGCGAGTGTGGGAGCGGCGACAGCCGTCTCGGGCACGATCGGCTTTGTCGGGCTGGTGGTGCCGCATCTTCTCAGGCCGCTCGTCGGCGCCGTGCCGTCGCGGTTGCTGCCTGCAAGCGCACTTGGCGGGGCTTCGGTGCTGCTCGCCGCCGATGTTGCCGTCCGGCTGGTGGCGCCCGATCGCGATCTCAAGATCGGCGTTGTAACGGCGCTGGTCGGCGCACCCTTTTTCCTGTGGCTGATCTTCAAGACGCGGCGGGAGCTGATCTGATGTTGCTCTCCGTCGACAACCTCACCGTCCGCATCGGCGGGCGCGCCATCATCGACAATGTCGGCTTTTCGGTCGGCCACGGCGAGCTTGTCGGTCTGATCGGGCCCAATGGGGCAGGCAAGACAACGCTGCTGAAAGCCTGCCTCGGCCTCACCCGCGCGTCCGGCAACGTTCATGTGATGGATACGCCGCTTGCCCGGATGACGCCGCTTCAGCGCGCTCGGGCCATCGCCTATCTCCCGCAGGAACATGAGATCGCCTGGGCCGTGGCCGTGCGGCATGTCGTCGGTCTCGGCCGTCAGCCCTGGCGCGAATGCTCCGCCTTTGGCGATTATGCCGGCGGTCAGATCATCGCCAGGGCGATGGAGCGCATGGGCGTCGATACGCTTGCGGACCGGCGCGCCGACACGCTTTCCGGCGGCGAACGCGCGCGGGTGCTGATCGCGCGGACGCTTGCCCAGGCAACGCCGCTCCTGGTCGCCGACGAGCCGGTGGCGGGCCTCGATCCCGCCCACCAGATCGCGTTGATGGAGGTGTTCGGCTCGCTTCTGCGCGAGGGGCGCTCGGTCGTCTGCTCACTGCACGATCTGGGATTGGCGGCGCGCTGGTGCACGCGGCTGGTGATGCTGGCGCAAGGGCACATCATTGCCGACGGCCCGCCGTCCAGCGTCCTTACGCCGCAAAACCTGCGCCAGGTCTACGGCGTGGAGGCTTTTTTCGGGCATGCGAATGGCGGGCCGGTGGTCATGCCGACCGGCCTTTCCGAAAAATAGCGCGTCTTCGGCCAAAAGGCCTGCCAAACTCTTGCCAAGCGCCATTGCGCGCGGGGTTCGATTTCGCTAAGAAACCGCAGCTTTCCCGGCATTTGAGTCCGGTCGCGACCAAAGCCGGCCGCCGACGGGCCGCAAGGGGACTGCCATGGTGTCGCGTCCGCCATCGCTTTCGGACGTCTTGAATTCGAGTGTTGGAATATGGCCCGCATTGTCATGAAATTCGGCGGCACCTCTGTCGCCAATATCGAGCGAATCCGCAATGTGGCGCGCCATGTCAAACGTGAGGTCGATGCTGGCCACGAGGTTGCCGTCGTCGTCTCCGCCATGGCCGGCAAGACCAATGAACTGGTCGAGTGGACCCGCGAAGCCTCGCCGATGCATGATGCGCGCGAATATGATGTCGTCGTCTCCTCTGGCGAACAGGTGACCTCCGGGCTCCTTTCGATCGTGCTGCAGTCGATGGGTGTCAACGCCCGTTCATGGCAGGGCTGGCAGTTGCCGATCAGGACCGATAGCACCCATGGGGCGGCGCGGATCGCCGATATCGACGGTTCGGATATCGTCAAGCGCATGGGCGAGGGCCAGGTTGCCGTTTGCGCCGGTTTCCAGGGCATCGGCCCGGATAACCGGATCGCGACGCTGGGGCGCGGCGGTTCGGATACATCGGCCGTGGCGATTGCCGCTGCCGTCAACGCCGATCGCTGCGATATCTACACCGATGTCGACGGCGTCTACACCACCGATCCGCGCGTCGAGCCGAAGGCGAAGCGCATGAAGAAGGTGGCATTCGAGGAAATGCTGGAAATGGCCTCGCTCGGCGCCAAGGTGCTGCAGGTGCGCTCCGTCGAACTGGCCATGGTCCATAAAGTGCGCACATTCGTGCGCTCCAGTTTCGAGGCGCCGGATGCGCCGGGCATGGGCGACTTCGACAATCCGCCCGGAACCCTGATTTGCGACGAGGATGAGATTTTGGAACAGGAAGTCGTGACCGGCATCGCGTATGCCAAGGATGAGGCGCAGATCTCGCTGCGCCGCGTGGAAGACCGCCCGGGCGTTGCCGCCGCCATTTTCGGGCCGCTTGCCGAGGCCCATGTCAATGTCGACATGATCGTCCAGAATATTTCCGAGGACGGCACCCACACCGACATGACCTTCACCGTGCCGGCCTCCGACGTGGAAAAGGCCAAGGCCGCCCTTGCCGCCAAGCATTCCGAGATCGGCTATGACGCGATCCAGAGCGAGACGGAACTTGCCAAGATTTCGGTGATCGGCATCGGCATGCGCTCGCATTCCGGCGTCGCCGCATCGGCCTTCAAGGCGCTGTCTCAGAAGGGCATCAACATCAAGGCGATCACCACGTCCGAGATCAAGATTTCGATCCTGATCGACGGCGCCTATGCCGAGCTTGCTGTCAGAACTTTGCATTCCTGCTACGGTCTCGATAAATAAGCCGTAACGGATTGTCCGCAAACGTCGTCGTTTCGGAACGGTCCGACTGAAACCTTGTCGGTTTCTCCACCGGGGACAGACTGCTATGAACCACCAAGCACCGAGCCCGCGCATTCTGCTGAAGCGGCTCAGGGAACTGATGGCCGAGCCGCTGGAGCCGCAGGACCGCCTTGACCGCATTGTCGGCCAGATCGCCGACAACATGGTCGCGGCTGTGTGCTCGGTCTATGTGCTTCGCGCCGACAGCGTGCTCGAGCTCTACGCGACGCAGGGGCTGAAGCGCGATGCGGTTCACCTGGCGAGCCTGCGCATGGGCCAGGGCCTGGTGGGCACGATCGCGGCGTCCGCGCGGCCGCTGAACCTTTCCGATGCCCAGTCGCATCCCGCCTTCCGATACCTGCCGGAAACAGGCGAGGAAATCTATCACTCCTTCCTTGGCGTGCCGATCCTGCGCGCCGGCCGTACGCTCGGCGTTCTCGTGGTGCAGAACACCGACGAGCATGCCTATAGCGAGGAAGAGGTCGAGGCGCTGCAGACGGCGGCGATGCTGCTTGCCGAACTGATCGCCTCCGGCGACCTCAAGAAGATCACCAGGCCCGGTATGGAGCTCGATCTGACCCGTACGGTCTCGCTTTCCGGCGATGCCTATGGCGAGGGCATCGCGCTTGGCCATGCCGTGTTGCACGAACCGCGCATCATGATCAACAACCTCGTCAACGAGGACAGCGACGCCGAGATCGCGCGGCTGCGGGCGGCCATGGAAAAGCTCAGGTTTTCGATCGACGAGCTTCTGCAGCGCAATGATGTTTCTGCCGAGGGCGAGCATCGCGAGGTGCTGGAAACCTACCGCATGTTTGCCCATGACCGAGGCTGGGTCCGCCGGCTGGAAGAGGCGATCATGCTGGGGCTGACGGCCGAAGGCGCCGTCGAAAAGGTTCAAAGCGACACCAAGGCGCGAATGATCCGGCTCACCGATCCCTTCATGCGCGACCGCATGCACGACCTCGATGATCTTGCGAACCGGCTGCTGCGTCAGTTAACCGGTCATGCGGTCGACACCGACGGCGAAAACTTTCCCGGGGACGCGGTTATCGTGGCGCGGGCCATGGGGGCTGCAGAGCTTCTCGATTATCCGCGCGAAAAGCTGCGCGGCCTCGTGCTCGAGGAGGGGGCCGCGACCAGCCACGTCATCATCGTCGCGCGCGCCATGGGCATCCCGGTCATCGGCCAGGCAACGGGTGTTGCCGCCCAGGTGGAAAACGGCGACGCGATCATCGTTGATGGCGACGATGGCGAGGTGCATGTCCGCCCGCTCGATGCAGTCATCACTGCGTATGAGGAAAAGCTGAGGCTCAGGGCGCGCCGCCAGGAGCAGTTCCGGGCGCTTCGCTCCGTCGATCCGGTCTCGGCGGATGGCGTGCCGGTCAGGCTGATGATGAATGCCGGGCTTCTGGTCGACCTGCCGCAGCTCGACGATTCGGGGGCGGAAGGGATCGGCCTGTTTCGAACCGAACTGCAGTTCATGATCGCCTCGCGCATGCCGAAGGCGGCCGAACAGGAGAGTTTCTATCGCCAGGTGCTCGATCATGCGGGCAATCGTCCCGTCACGTTCCGCACGCTCGATATCGGCTCCGACAAGATGGTCTCCTACTTCCGCGCCCAGGAAGAGGAAAACCCGGCCATGGGCTGGCGCGCCATCCGGCTTGCGCTCGACCGGCCCTATCTCCTGCGCATGCAGTTGCGCGCCTTGATGAAGGCGGCGGCCGGCGAGACGCTGAAGGTGATGGTGCCGATGGTCTCCGAGGTTGGCGAAATCCGCGAGGCGCGGGCGCTGATGGCCAAGGAAGTCCAGCATCTCGCCCGTTTCGGACACCAGGTGCCGCGCAGGATCGAGCTCGGCGCGATGCTGGAAGTGCCGGCGCTGCTTTACGAGATGGACGAACTGATGGCCGAGGTCGATTTCGTTTCGGTTGGTTCCAACGATCTCTACCAGTTCTTCATGGCGATCGACCGCGGCAATGCCCGGGTCTCCGACCGCTACGACACGGTCAGCAAGCCTTTCCTCCGCATGCTGCGTGATATCGTGCGCGCCGGGGAGCGCAATAATGTGCCGGTGACGCTGTGCGGCGAATATGCGAGCAAGCCGATCTCGGCGCTGGCGCTGTTTGCAATCGGCTATCGCTCCGTGTCGATGTCGGCAACGGCGATCGGCCCGGTCAAGGCGATGCTGCTCGGCCTCGATATTTCCGCCGTCAGCGAGGTTGTGAACGCTGCGCTCGACGACCCGTCGAACCTGACGCCGATGCGCGCGCTTCTTGAGCGCTTCGCCAGCGATCACAATATTCCGCTCTAGCGACGCTGGAAAAGCGGCAACAACACGAAAAACAAGCAGAGAGAACGACGCGTGGCGAGGCTACCACAGGAAAAGTTGCGGGAACTGGAACGGCGGTTTGCCGAGGTTGAGGCGCGTATGTCGTCAGGCCCCGACGCAGAGACCTATGTGAAGCTCGCCTCCGAATATGCCGAGCTGGAACCGGTTGTGGCTAAAATCCGCGACTACCAGTCCGCCGAAAGCGAGCTCGCCGATCTCGAGAGCCTTCTTGCCGACCGTACAACCGAAAAGGAAATGCGCGAGCTTGCCGATATGGAAGTGCCGGAGCTTGAAGAGCGCATCGAGGCGCTGACCGGCGAAATCCAGCTACTCTTGCTGCCGCGCGATGCGGCGGATGAGAAAAGCGCCGTTCTGGAAATCCGCGCGGGCACCGGTGGCTCGGAGGCCGCCCTTTTTGCCGGCGACCTGTTCCGCATGTATGAGCGCTATGCATCGGACAAGGGCTGGAAGGTGGAAGTGCTTTCCGCAAGCGAGGGCGATGCCGGCGGCTACAAGGAAATCATTGCCTCGGTTTCCGGCAGGGGTGTGTTCTCGAGGCTGAAATTCGAATCCGGCGTGCATCGCGTTCAGCGCGTGCCGGAAACGGAAGCCGGCGGGCGCATCCACACTTCGGCGGCAACCGTCGCCGTCCTGCCGGAAGCCGAGGACATCGATATCGAGGTGCGCCAGGAAGACATCCGCATCGACACGATGCGCTCGTCAGGCGCCGGCGGTCAGCACGTGAATACGACGGATTCGGCCGTGCGCATCACCCATATCCCGACCGGGATCGTCGTTACCAGTTCGGAAAAATCCCAGCACCAGAACCGGGCCAAGGCCATGCAGGTTTTGCGTGCCAAGCTCTTCGACATGGAGCGTCAGCGCGCAGACAGCGAGCGCTCCGCCGACCGCAAATCCCAGGTCGGTTCCGGCGACCGTTCCGAGCGCATCCGCACCTATAATTTTCCGCAGGGCCGCGTTACCGACCATCGCATCAACCTGACGCTCTACAAGCTCGACCAGGTGATCGCCGGCGATCTCGATGAGGTGGTCGATGCGCTTGTCGCCGATCATCAGGCTGGCCAGCTCGCCCTCCTGGGCGCTCAGGCCGGCTGAGGGCGTGGACGTGGCGACGCTTCAGGGGCTTTATCGCAAGGCGGCTGCCGCCTTTGAGACGGCGGGGCTGGAAACGCCCGCCGAAGACGCGCGTCATCTCGTGAGCGGCGTGCTGGGGCTGAGCCTCACGGAGATGATGACCGAGGGTGCCCGCCAGATGGATGCCGACGAGGAAGCGGCCGTTGCCGCGGCGGTCGAAAGGCGGCTTGCCCGCGAACCGGTCTATCGCATTCTTGGCGCGCGCGAATTCTATGGCCTCGATTTCATGCTGTCTGCGGATACGCTGGAACCGCGCCCGGATACGGAGATTCTTGTCGAAAGCGCACTGCCCTGGCTAGACGCTGCGGCGAAGCGCAAAGGCAAGGTAAGGCTGATCGATCTTGGCACGGGAACCGGTGCGATTGCGATCGCTCTGTTGAAGAATTGCGCGCAAGCGCGCGCGCTTGCGACGGATATTGCCGACGGGGCACTTGAAACCGCGCGCGCCAATGCCTTGATCAATGGTGTCGCGGATCGTTTAGACACGGTGTGCGGCACGTGGTTCAGTGCGGTGCGCGGGAAGTTCGACATGATCGTGTCAAACCCGCCCTATATCGTCTCGGACTTGATCGAAACTCTTGCGCCTGAGGTGAAGGACCATGATCCCGCCCTTGCGCTTGACGGCGGCAAGGACGGTCTTGACGCCTACCGCGCGATCGCCGCCAAAACCGGCGATCATCTGGCCGAGGATGGCGTCATCGCGCTCGAAATCGGTTTTGACCAGAAGGACGCAGTAACCGCGATCTTCTCCGAAAAAGGGTTCGCACTTGCACAATCTCACAAGGATCTCGGTGGAAATGACCGCGTTGTCATTTTTACAAGTGCCCGGAAAAGCTGAAAAATAAGGCTGCGTCCGGCCTTTTTGCAAACAGGCGAAGAAAGGGCTTGGAATTTTAGAATAAGCACGATAGGTTGCACCCACGCAAAACGGTGACTGAACGAAACGAGCGATTCGTCGCTTTGCAACAGTCTCAAGGTTTTCCGTCCAATGTTGGTTCATTGTGACATGCCGTCTTTTGCGTGATTCAGGTATTTGGATTCCACGAATGGCAGCGGGTTATTTGCCCTGCCAACGGGGCTGTGCCGCCGTGTTCCGCTGATGCGGGAACGGCCAAGGGCGAAGCTCGACCATTGACAGAAAATTCAGGTGAATACTCCATGAGGTCAGGACAGCAGAATAAGCGCAGCCGGGGGCGCGGCGGCAATAATTTCAACCGCAAGGGCGCCAACCCGCTGACCCGGACCTATGACAGTTCCGGTCCTGATGTGAAGGTGCGGGGCACCGCGCAGCACGTTGCGGAAAAATACATGTCGCTCGCGCGTGATGCGCAAGGGGCGGGCGACCGGGTGATGGCGGAGAACTATCTCCAGCATGCCGAGCACTACAACCGCATCATTGCCGCCGCCCAGTCTCAGCTTCAGGAACGCCATCAGCGTGACGACCGCTCCGACGACGACAATGACGAGGCTGCGGCCAAGAAGGGCAACAACAACAGCAATCAGTCGTCATCCGAAGAGCGCAGCGAGCGCAAGGAACAGCAGCGCAAGCAGGAACAGCAGGTGGATGCCGATGGCCCGCAGCCGGTGATCGACGGAACGCCCGCCGAAGTGGCCGCCGAAGAGGCCGATGGCCAGCCGGCACCGAAATCGCGCCGCCGTTCACCCGCCGCAAGCCGCCCGCGCCGCACCAAGCGCGCTGCGGCCGAAAATACCGGCGAAGAGGGCAATACCGCCGCAGCAAGCGGCTCCGAGAATTCCGGCGAAAGCGAAGACGCCGCGCCGAAAAAGCCGGTTCGCCGGAAACGCACGCCGAAGGCGGAAGCCAAGCCGAGCGAAGAGCAGGGCAAACCGGCCATGGCGGAAGTTGATTCCGAATAATGTCTTTGTGACAGTCTTTCAGGGCGGGTTTGCTTTTCGCGGAAATCCGCCCTGTCTTTGTTTTGGCGCCTTTTTGCGATCGTCAGGTGATCCCGCCGGATTGGGAAATGCGCCAAAGCCCAGCGACAGCAGGCCGGCCTCAAATTGCTGACAGAAATCCCCGCCGTGACTTCCGTCATGCCGGGCTTTGCCCCGGCATCCAGGGCCAAATTTCGAAGACTATCAAGAATAAGCCCTCTGCACGCAATGCGTTTCGCAGCCCTGAATCCCGGATCAAATCTGGGGTGACGGACAAAGGGTCGGCAGGCTCCGAGTGTCTGCCACAAGTTTTGTCAACGCCAATAAAACGAGCCCGGCCATGGCAGGCCGGGATTTTTTGAATCCGAAAGAAAGTGACGATGAACGCCGCGACCGTTTCAGTCGTCGCGGCGCTTTTAGGAAATATCCGGCCTGAATTCTGTTTACTGATCTCGGAGAAAAGGACGCCTCGTCTTCCTTCAGGATCGAACATAATGGGCGATGCTCGGCAAAGGCCCCACAGGCCGGCTACGGCAGCTAATTTCCCGTCGGCATCGGTATAGAGACGCCGCCCTTCTTCAGTTGTTCGCGGACCCACTCGAAGTTCTGGTAGTCGGTGATCCTGATCGGTCCCGTATAGCCCTCGCTCTGCAATTTGCGGGGCGGGTATTTCACATAGGTCTTCAAGAATGCATCGAGCGTGGCGTTGAGCGGAAGCGACGACCAGTCGGTCGTTGCGAAGTTGTTCATGAAGATGTCATACCGCTCCTGCGGATCCTGGCGCAGATCGAAAATCTGAGGCATCTCGGCCACGTATTTTTCCGGGCCCTTCCAGCCCAGGTTGGCGTCGACCGAGAGGCCTCCGGTCTGTTGGCCGTCATCGCCGCGCAGGTTGAAGACCGCCTTGAGGGGACCGAAGCGGACCGCGCCCGGGCTCAGTTCGTTCTCTGTGAAATAGAACCAGTTTGTACGCTGGTAGTCTTCGGGCTTTCCAACCCATAATGGCGTCATGTCGTAGCTGTCGAAAATGATGGGAGCGCCGGCGCGGTCTTTTTCCGGCAACTCATCGATTCCGGCCGCGGACGCGAATGTTTTCATCAGGTCGAGCCCGCCGGCAATGGCCGCGGTTCGGGTGCCGGGACTGATCCTGCCGGGCCAGCGGGCGATTGCGGGAACGCGATTGCCGCCTTCGCGAACGGTGCCCTTCGATCCGCGATAGGGCGTGTAGCCGGAATCCGGATAGACGTCCTGCCACGCGCCATTGTCGACCGTGTAGAAGACGATGGTATCGTCCGATAACCCCATTTCATCGAGCTTGTCCAGCAAGTCGCCGATGCGGGTGTCGAGCTCAACGACTGAATCGGCATATTTCGTCTTTGACAGTGAGGTGTGAATGAAGTCGGGATGCGGAAGGTTGGGCTGGTGGTTCTTCATGAAGTTGACACTGATGAAGAACGGATTTTCCGCATCTGCCGCGTCTTCGATGAAATCCAGCGCCGCATTCTCCACATAGGCGTCCAGGAACGGTATGCCGACGATGCCCTCGTCGGGCGTGTCGACATATTCGCCATTGACCTTGAAATCCTCGACGGCCGTTTCGCCGGCCTTTCCCGAGAGCGAACCTTTGGTCGCTTTCTGAAATTGTGCGCGGATATTCTCGGGCATGGCCGGATACCATTCGGGATCGCCATAGACATAGGCGCTGAGGTGATACAGGAACACATTCTTCATCACATCGTAGCCGTGGGCGTTGGGCAGCGCGTAATCGGCCTCGCCGAGATGCCATTTGCCGGTGAAATAGGTGTCGTAGCCCTGTTGTTTCAGCAGCGAGGCAAGTGTCCACTCCGCTGCCGGCAGGCCGCCGCCCTCGCCCTGAAACGCCACGGTGGTCATGCCGCTGCGATTGGGAATGCGGCCGGTCTGGATGGCGGCGCGCCCTGGCGTGCAGCTGGGCTGACCATAAAAGGAGGTATAGATCATGCCCTCGGCGGCCAATCGGTCAAGATTGGGGGTCGGCATGCCGCGCTCCTCGCCGCCGAGGTAGGGGCCGAGGTCGCCATAACCCGTGTCGTCGGAGACGATGAGCAGGATGTTGGGTTTCTGCGCCGCTTTTGCCGGCATGTCCGGCGGGGACTGCGCCAGCGCCGATGAGCAGGTGAGGGCGGATATTCCGAACACGATTGCAGGCAAAACGGTCAAGAGATTGCGAGGCATGCTTCCCTCCGAAGATCCTGATTGATGTTTCCGCAGATATCCCCGCTGGCGCTGTCTTTTTTGAATTGAACGCCATTGCGGACTACGTCTGCAATATTCTCCTTATCCGTGTATTTTTCAACCGGTAATTCGTGTTATGGTGGTGTCGCGCTCTGTTTTCGGGCGCATTTGATATGCGGCAAAGCGGACGGAAGGCCTCCATCGCCAAGTCATGCCCGAAGGAGGTGATGTCGCTGGGGAATGGCCTGATGCTGCGGGCATATTCTCTCCGGCCGGGAAAGCTGAATGTCCGCAAAGGGGTCGCCAAAGGCCGGTCATTGCACTATCCATAGCGCCGGCGTGATTTCAGGACATAAGCTTGGCGGCCGGCATAGCGCGCATCTGATGGGCGGAGCGTTTTCGTTCTTGGCGGCAGGCGCGGAATGGTCCGGCTGAAGCGGGAGAACAAATGGCTCTGGTGATAGCAATCGACGGGCCGGCGGCGGCCGGCAAGGGAACGCTGGCGCGCAAGCTTGCCCGGCATTACGGCCTTCCGCATCTTGATACCGGGTTGACCTACCGGGCGACCGCCAAGGCGCTGCTTGACGAAGGAAAACCGCTTGACGACGAGGCTGTCGCAGCCGAGATGGCCGCCCGCGTCGACCTTGGCCATCTCGATCGTTCGGTGCTCTCGGCCCATGAAATCGGCGAGGCGGCTTCGAAGGTTGCGGCCATGCCCGCCGTGCGCGTGGCGCTGGTGGATGCCCAGAGGCGTTTTGCAGCCTCCGGCAAGGGCGCAGTGCTCGACGGTCGCGACATCGGCACAGTGGTCTGCCCCGATGCGCCGGTGAAGCTCTATGTGACGGCCGATGCCGAGATCCGGGCCCGACGGCGCTATGACGAGATCACGGCAAAGGGCGAAGAGGCCGATTTCTCGCAGATCCTCGAAGATGTGCGCCGTCGCGACGAACGCGATATGGGGCGAAAGGACAGTCCTTTGCGCCCTGCGGACGATGCGCACTTGCTTGATACGTCCAAAATGGGTATAGAGGCCGCGTTTCAGGCCGCCTTGACCTTTGTGGACAAGCGGCTTGACCCTTAATGCATGCGGAGGAAGCTCCGCGATTGAAGGTTTTCACTGCATCCATGCGCCGGAATGCTCTTTTGTCCTTGGAAGAGGCGAAGAGGGGTGCAGTGACAGCCGAAGATCAACACCAGCCACCGGCGCAACGCGTGCTCGGCCTGAAATGACCGACACGATCCAGGAGTTTTTATGACTGCACAAACCCCCACGCGCGACGATTTCGCCGCAATGCTCGAGGAATCCTTCGGCGCGAACAATGATCTTGCCGAAGGCTATGTCGCCAAGGGCCTGGTCACCGCCATTGAAAAGGATATGGCCATCATCGACGTCGGCCTGAAGGTCGAAGGTCGTGTGCCGCTGAAGGAATTCGGCGTGCGCGGCAAGGATGGCGAGCTGAAGGCCGGCGACGAAGTTGAAGTCTATGTCGAGCGCATCGAGAACGCGCTGGGCGAGGCTGTCCTGTCGCGTGAGAAGGCCCGTCGCGAAGAGGCCTGGGTAAAGCTCGAAGCCAAGTTCGAGGCCGGCGAACGCGTCGAAGGTCAGATCTTCAACCAGGTCAAGGGTGGCTTCACGGTTGACCTCGACGGTGCGATCGCCTTCCTGCCGCGTTCCCAGGTGGACATCCGTCCGATCCGCGACGTATCCCCGCTGATGCACACGCCGCAGCCGTTCGAAATCCTCAAGATGGACAAGCGCCGCGGCAACATCGTCGTTTCGCGCCGGACCGTTCTTGAGGAAAGCCGTGCGGAACAGCGTTCGGAAATCGTCCAGAACCTCGAAGAGGGCCAGGTCGTTGAAGGTGTTGTCAAGAACATCACCGATTACGGCGCCTTCGTCGATCTCGGCGGTATCGACGGTCTGCTGCACGTCACCGACATGGCATGGCGTCGCGTCAACCACCCGACTGAGCTTCTGTCCATCGGCCAGAACGTCAAGGTTCAGATCATCCGCATCAACCAGGAAACGCACCGCATTTCGCTCGGCATGAAGCAGCTTGAAGCGGACCCGTGGGATGGCATCCAGGCCAAGTATCCGGAAGGCAAGAAGATTTCCGGTACGGTTACGAACATCACCGACTATGGTGCATTCGTCGAGCTGGAGCCGGGCATCGAAGGCCTGATCCACATCTCGGAAATGTCCTGGACCAAGAAGAACGTTCACCCCGGCAAGATCCTGTCGACCACGCAGGATGTCGATGTCGTCGTGCTCGAAGTCGATCCGGCCAAGCGCCGCATTTCGCTCGGCCTCAAGCAGACGCTCGAAAATCCGTGGGAAGCCTTCTCCTTCTCGCATCCGTCCGGCACGGTTGTCGAAGGCGAGATCAAGAACAAGACCGAATTCGGCCTGTTCATCGGTCTCGAAGGCGATGTCGACGGCATGGTTCACCTTTCCGATCTCGACTGGAACCGTCCGGGCGAGCAGGTCATCGAGGAGTACAACAAGGGTGACGTCGTCAAGGCTGTCGTTCTCGATGTCGATATCGACAAGGAACGCATCTCGCTCGGCATCAAGCAGCTCGGCAAGGATTCGCTGACGGAAGCCGCTGCTTCCGGCGATCTGCGCAAGGGTGCTGTCGTGTCCTGCGAAGTCACGGCCGTCAACGACGGCGGCGTCGAGGTCAAGCTCGTCAACCACGACGACATTTCGGCCTTCATCCGCCGTTCGGACCTCGCCCGCGACCGCGACGAGCAGCGCCCCGAGCGTTTCTCCGTCGGCCAGGTCTTCGACGCCCGCGTCACCAACTTCTCCAAGCGCGACCGCAAGGTCATGCTCTCCATCAAGGCGCTTGAAATCGCCGAGGAGAAGGAAGCCGTCGCACAGTTCGGTTCGTCCGACAGCGGCGCTTCGCTCGGCGACATCCTGGGCGCGGCTCTGAAGAACCGCGACGACCAGTAAGCGTTCCGCTTGCACTGACTGAGTTCAAGCCGCCGGGTGGCAACGCCCGGCGGTTTTTCTTTTTGGTCCGGAGATGATCCTTTCCAAAGGGGAAACAATGTTCCCACCGAGACCGACGGCAACCCGGTTCTGCTCTTTGTTCTCCGTTGCGCTTGATCTTGGGCTTTGTGTTTCCGATGTTGAAGGAAAGACACAAGGACAGCATCATGGCCACAAAGACGCCGATACTTCAGGGAACCAACAGCAGACCGCTGGACCCCCAGCTCGACGCCCTGCAATACGAGATCATGCAGGAGACGGCGCAGGCGCTGGGGCGGATCGGACGCAGGCTGGAAGAGGCGCTTGCCGCTTTGAAGCGGCATGACGAAACGCCGGGCTCCAACCAGGATCGCGATGAACTGGTGCAGGCGGCGGCGGATCGGGCCTTCGCGCTGTTCATCCAGCGGGACTATCTGGGTCTTAAGACCGACCACCACCTGACATCGACCTATGACATTCCCCGCGAAGTGATGCTGCGGGTCGGCGTGATGAAGAAGGCGGAAGAGACCTGAGGCCGGAAGCCGGAAGCGTCAGGGAGGGCTTCCCGGAACCGCGCAAAAAAACGCCCCGGCGAGACCCGGGGCGCAGCACATAGTGGAAAGGCGTTGTGATCAGTTGGCCGAATGCTGAAGGCGCTCGATCTCGTCCTTGAGCTGAAGCTTCTTGCGTTTGAGTTCGGCGATTTCCTCATCATGGCTTGACGGCGAGGACATCACGCTCTGCAGCTCTTTTTCGAGCGCGGAGTGTTTTTCCTCCAGGGCGGCAAGGTGGGTCTGAACTGTCATTTTCGCACGTCCTTCCTTTGTTTATCGCCGCAGGACGCGGCGCCTCGTCATCAATTTGAAAAAAAATCATGCCATGTTTCGTGACGCTTGTCGAAGGCGGAAATGTGATTTTCCGGCGGCATTTTCAATGTCTGCGCTGTCATGCCGCAATCGCTTGCTTTTCACCGAAATCGAATGATGCTAAGGGCTTTCGGGCCGGCTCCGGCTGCACTTGACCGCGTCCCGGTTTCGCCAGAACTGGAACCACGACCGAAACGGAAGGCCGATGAGCCCGATCATGAACCCGAAAGTCGCCATCGTCATGGGCTCCCAGTCCGACTGGGAAACGATGAAGAACGCCGCCGACACGCTCGACATCCTCGATGTCGACTATGATGCACGCATCGTCTCCGCCCACCGCACGCCTGACCGGCTCTATGATTTTGCCCGCGGTGCGCGCGCCGAGGGTTTCCAGATCATCATCGCCGGCGCGGGCGGAGCCGCCCACCTGCCGGGCATGCTGGCCGCGCTGACGCCGCTTCCGGTGTTCGGCGTGCCTGTGCAGTCGCGCGCGCTTTCCGGTCAGGACAGCCTGCTTTCGATCGTGCAGATGCCCGCGGGCGTACCTGTGGGAACGCTGGCAATCGGCAGGGCCGGCGCCGTCAACGCGGCGCTGCTTGCCGCCGCCGTGCTGGCGCTGACGGACCCGGAACTTGCCGGCAGGCTCGATGACTATCGCGCCCGCCAGGCGGCCCATGTCGCAGAATATCCCATCGACAAGGACGAATAGGCCCATGAGAACGATCGGCATTATCGGCGGCGGCCAGCTCGGCCGCATGCTGTCCATGGCAGCGGCCCGGCTCTCGATCCGCACCATCATCCTGGAGCCCGACCCTCATTGCCCTGCGGCGCAAGTCGCAAACGACCATATCGTGGCGGCCTATGATGACGATCGGGCGCTGGACGAACTCGCCGCTCATTGCGACGTCATCACTTATGAATTCGAAAACGTACCGGAAAAGAGCGCGGCTCGGCTTGCCGCCGAGCGGCCCGTCTATCCGCCGGCGCGCGCGCTTTCGATCTCGCAGGATCGGCTCGCCGAGAAGGCCTTCCTCAACGATTGCGGCATTCCGACCGCCGGGTTCCACGCCGTCGATACCCGCGCCGATCTCGATGCGGCGCTGCAACTCTTCGGAGGGCGCGGTGTGCTGAAGACCCGCCGTTTCGGCTATGACGGCAAGGGGCAATGGGTGTTTGCGGGCGAAGGCGACGATGCTGACGCCGCCTTTGAGGCGCTTGCCGGCGCGCCGGCGATCTTCGAGGAATGGATCGACTTCGCCTGCGAAATCTCCATCATTGCCGCGCGCGGCATGGATGGCAGCGTCGTCTCGTTCGATCCGGCCGAGAATGAGCACAGCGGCGGCATTCTGAGGGTCTCGCGCGTGCCGGCGCGGGTTGACGATGACGTGATCGAGAAGGCAAAGATCGCCGCCGAAAAACTGCTCTCGGCGCTGGAATATGTCGGCGTGGCGGGCCTTGAACTGTTCGTTGCGCGCGACGGACGGCTGCTTGCCAATGAATTTGCGCCGCGCGTCCATAATTCCGGTCACTGGAGCGAGGCGGCCTGCGTAATTTCTCAGTTCGAGCAGCATATCCGCGCCGTTTGTGGCCTGCCGCTGATCAATCCTCTTCGCCACAGTGACTGTGTGATGCACAACATCATCGGCGATGATATGGAGGATATTCCGCGCTACATGACGACGCCGGGCGCGCTGGTGCATCTTTACGGAAAAGCCGAAACCCGGCCCGGGCGAAAAATGGGACACGTCACCGTGCTTCAGCGCCAGGAAAGCGGCCGGAACGGTTGACTTTCGCCCGTCCTTTCGCTAGGTACCGGCCACAGCCAAGCGCGCCCCATTCCGGCGCGCTTTTGAATGTTGAAACAGACCGCCTTTACTGATCAGTCGAGAGCGGCACAAACAGCGGATCGAAAACATGAAGATCAAGAATTCGCTCAAGGCGCTCAAGTCCCGTCACCGGGAAAACCGTCTGGTGCGCCGCAAGGGCCGTGTATATATCATCAACAAGCAGAACCCGCGCTTCAAGGCCCGTCAGGGCTGAGTGTGGCTCACCGGTCCGTGATCGGCCCGGGGCATTATCTGTTTGAAGTTTCGCCATGACGGGATACCATCCCGTCATGCGTTTTTTTGTGCCTGCCTTTCTGACCATGTTCCTGCTCGTGCCTCTCGCGGGCCTGTCGGCTCATGCGCAGACGGATGGTGGCGAGGCGTCCTCGGTCGAAACTCCTTCCGATCCGCTGGATGCGATGTACCGCAAGCTCTCGCGAACGCGCGACCCCGATCTCGCAGCAGTCTTCGCCAAGGACATTGACGACTATCTCGACCGCTCGCCGAGTGCGACTGTATCGCTCCTGATCAAATGGTCGGATGAGGCGGAGGCGGATGGCCGCACGGCCGCAGCGCTTGATTTCCTGTCGGAAGCAATCGCGCTCCGTCCCGATGAGCCGGCCGCCTACCGCAAGCGGGCCGTGATCCACTACACTCACGGCGATTTCAACCGGGCGATGGACGATATCGGCAGCGCGCTGAAACTGGAGCCGCGCGATTTCGGCGGCCTCGGCCTGATGGCGACGATTCTCGACCGGACGGGAAGGCCGGAAGCCGCACTCCAGGTCTGGCGGCGCTATCTCGACTTCTATCCGGCCGACCGGGATGTCGGCGCCTATGTGGACAATACCGAAAACGACCTGGCGGGCCGACGGCTGTAGCTCCCGCGCCATTCAGGATGGAACACGAAATAAGAAGCCCGGGCCTTGCGTTTGGCAAGCCCGGGCTTCGTTCATTGCGGCAGGGGGCTGATCAGCCCTGGCTCTGGTTCTGGCGCTCCTTGGCGCGGTCGTCCATAAGCTCATACCACATGGCGTTGAGCACCGCGAAGAGTGCTGCGAGCGGCAGGCCTAGGATCCATGCGAAATACCACATTTGAAACTCCTTATGTTTCGATCGGGGCGGGCCTCGTTTTCAGGCGGGGCCCGGCCGCATTGATCAATAGGCGTGTCCGCCGCCGTTGATGTCCTTGTCGGTCACCTTGCCCCACATGATGTGGAAGACCCACGACGTGTAGGCGAGGATGATCGGCACGAAGATGACGGCGCAGACCAGCATGATGAACAGCGTCAGGTGGCTCGACGATGAATCCCAGGCCGTCAGGCTGGCAGCGGGCTGCTCCGACGACGGCAGGATGAAGGGGAACATCGCGACGCCGGGCGTTGCCACGACGCCGAACACGGCAGCCGAGGACGACAGCATGGCAAGCGCAGGCTTCGAGCCTTTCAACCCAATGAAGGCGCCGATCGCACCGAGGAAGCCGAGCGCAGGCGCCAGCATCATCCACGGATAGCGGCCGTAGTTGACGAACCAGGCGCCCTGTTCACGGGCAACATCGTTCAGCAGCGGGTTCGAGGGGCCTGCAGCATCGACGGCGCCGGTATAGGCGTAACCATCAATGCCGTAATAGAGCCAGACGCCGGCAAGCGCGAACAGCACGATCAGCGCGAGCGCGGAGACCGAGCCATAGGCGCGGGCGCGGTCGTTGATCGGGCCTTCCGTCTTGGTCGACAGGTAGGCCGCACCATGCATGACGAGCATGGCAACGCAGACCAGACCGGCAAGTAGCGCGAAGGGGTTCAACAGGCCGAAGAACGAACCGTCGTAGAAGATGCGAAGGTCGTCATCGAGCCGGAAGGGAACGCCCTGCAGCACATTGCCGAGCGCCACGCCGAAGATCAGCGTCGGTACGAAGCCGCCGATGAACAGCAGCCAGTCCCAGGTGTTGCGCCAGGTGGCGCTTTCGCGCTTGGAGCGATACTTGAAGCCGACCGGGCGCAGGATGAGCGCGAACAGGATCGCGAACATCGCCAGATAGAAGCCCGAGAAGGATACGGCGTAGATCGCCGGCCAGGCGGCGAAGATGGCGCCGCCGCCGAGGATGAGCCACACCTGGTTGCCTTCCCAGACCGGGCCGACCGTGTTGACGACGATGCGGCGTTCGGTGTCACCCTTGGCAACGAAAGGCAGAAGCGTTGCCGTGCCGAGGTCGAAGCCGTCCATGATGGCGAAGCCGATCAGCAGGACGCCGAGCAGCAACCACCAGATCACGCGGAGGACTTCGTAGGAGATGAGATCGTGTAGTACCATGATGATTTACTCCGCGGGTGTCATGGTGCCCTGAACGCGGCGGAAGCCGAGCACAGGCATCTCGGGTCCGTTGTCCGGCTGCGGTCCCTTGCGGATCGCGGCGAGCATCAGGCCCATTTCGATGATGAACAGCACCGTGTAGATGGCGACAAAGCCGGCGAGCGTCAGAAGCAGCGTGCCTGCACCGAGGCTGGAGACGGCAAGTGCCGTCGGCAGGATGCCCTCGATGATCCACGGCTGACGGCCGAGCTCGGCGACGATCCAGCCCGCTTCTGCGGCAATCCACGGCAGCGGAATGATCCAGACCGCGACATGCAGCAGCCAGCGATGTGCATCGAGGCGGCGGCGGGCCGACAGGTAGAAGAAGGTCGCCATGACCGCGATGAACAGGAAACCGCAGCCGACCATGATGCGGAACGACCAGAACAGCGTGCCGACCGGCGGAACGAGGCTGTTTGCGGCCTGTTCGATCTGGGCGGGCGTTGCCTGGCTCGGATCGTCGACGAAACGCTTCAGAAGATAGGCGTAGCCGAGGTCGTTGCCATATTGTTCGAAGGCGGCCTGGTCGGCCGTATCCGGCGTACCGGTGCCCATGTTGGCGCGCATATTGGTGAGCGCGGTATAGGCCTGGATGCCGTTTTCGATCCGGGTCTTGCCGCTTTCCACCAGCTCGTTGATGCCCTGGATGGGCGTATCAAGCGAACGCGTTCCGATCAGACCCATAACCCACGGGATCTTGACGGCGTAATGCGTCTCGCGATCCTGCGTGTCGGGAATGCCGAACAGGGTGAAGGAGGCTGGCGCCGGTTCGGTATCCCACATGGATTCGATTGCCGCCAGCTTCATCTTCTGGTGTTCGGTTGTCAGATACCCGCTTTCGTCACCCAGCACGACCACCGAAAGGGCAGCGGCCAGGCCGAAGGAACAGGCTACCGTCATCGACCGCTTGGCAAGCTCGGAGTGCCGGCCCTTCAGCACGTACCAGGCGGAAACGCCGAGCACGAAGACCGAAGCGGTGACATAACCGGCCGAAACGGTGTGGACGAACTTGGCCTGGGCGACCGGATTGGTCAGAACGGCGAAGAAGTTCGAGACCTCCATACGCATGGTGACCGGGTTGAAGGTCGAGCCGACCGGGTTCTGCATCCAGCCATTGGCGATCAGGATCCACAGAGCCGAGAGGTTCGAGCCGATGGCCACGCACCAGGTGGTGATCAGGTGGGCGACCCGCGACATGCGGTCCCAGCCGAAGAAGAACAGGCCCACGAAGGTTGCTTCGAGGAAGAAGGCCATCAGTCCTTCAATCGCGAGAGGCGCGCCGAAGATGTCGCCGACATAGTGGCTGTAATAGCTCCAGTTCATGCCGAACTGGAATTCCATCACGATGCCGGTCGATACGCCGAGCACGAAATTGATGCCGAACAGCGTCCCCCAGAATTTAGTCATTTGCCGCCAGATCTTGCGGCCTGTCATGACGTAGGTCGTTTCCATGATCGCAACGATCATGGAAAGGCCCAGCGTCAACGGCACAAACAAAAAGTGGTATAGCGCCGTCATAGCAAATTGAAGGCGCGATAGCGCCACGATGTCCAGTTCCATTGCGTCTCTCCCGCGTTCAAACCGGGTCTCAAGTTTCATCGGTTTTGCCGGACCAACGGCAAGACCGCATTTCGTTATTGGAGGCCGGGGTCTAGTCCGGCCTCAAGGCGGCGAGCGCGGCGTCAAAGCCGTGTTCGCCTCGTTTGGGGGCGGAAATGATCCGTCCCGAATCGATTACAAGCAGCCGGTCGGCGATTTCCGCCTCCCTGCGGATATGCGTCGCGACGAGAAGCGTACGGCCCTCGCTGGCACGCGCATTGATCCGTGACATGACATCGCGCGCCGTTTTGCCGTCGAGGCCTTCGGTCGGCTCGTCGAGCAGGAACACCGGCGTGTCGCGCAGAAGCAGGCGGGCAAGCGCCAGACGGCGCGACTGGCCGCCGGAAAGGCCGATGCCCTGTTCGCCGAGATCGGTATCAAGGCCTTGTGGCAGGGCGCGAACGGTTTCACCGAGTCCGGCCGCATCGAGTGCCGCCATCATGGCGTCGTCATCGGCGGCAGGGGCCGCGATCTTCAGGTTGGCGCGCAGCGAATCCTGGAAGAGCTCCGTGCGCTGGCTGAGGATCGTCGCGTCAAGGGCAGCGACGGTTCCGGCCTGAGGTGCGGCCTCGCCGGCAAAAAGCGCCATGATCGAGGATTTTCCCGCACCGCTGGCGCCGATCAGCGCGACCTTCTCACCGGTCTTCACGGAAAGCGAGAGGTTCGAGACGGCGGCGCGGGCGCGGCCCTCGTAGCGCATCGTCACATTATCGAGCGCGAGCGCATGGCCGGGCTTAGGCGATTCCGGCCGGAAACGGCTGCCAGGCTCGGCATCAAGGCGCGGCGAAAGGCGGCGCGCGGCCAGAAGCGTGCGGCCGAGCTCCATTGCGCCGCGGCGCAGGCCGGCAAAGGGCTCGAGCGCGGCAAAGGCGATCAGCAGGGCAAGGGCTGCCAGCGGCGCCGTCACCGTACCGGCGGATGCCAGCGCCGCACCGGCCAGCAGCACGCCGGACAGGATGAAGGCGGTGACGATGTCGAAGCCGAAACCGGCATTGGTCTCGATCCGGTTCAGCGCCAGATCCGAGGCATGTTCGCGAGCGTCGGCCGCCGCAACGCGGGCGCGCTGGTCCTGAAGACCGCCGGCAAAGGCAAGCTCGCTCTGGCCGGCAACCAGATCAACCGCGCGGGCGCGCAGTGCCTCCTGCGCATGGGCGCGGCGACGCGCCGGTCTTTCGGCAAAGCGTGCGGAAAGGGCAGGGATCATGAGGCCCGGAATGACGATCGCGGCGCCGACGGCAAAGGCAAGCGGCCAGGACAGCGCGCCGAGTGCCGCGATGGTGACCAGCCCGGCAATGATGGCGACGAAACCCGGCACCAGAACCCTGAGATAAAGCGAATCCAGAGCGTCCACGTCAGCCGTCAGGCGGAACAGCAGGCGGGCGGGGCGCAGCGCAAGCGCCTTCGCGGCGCCCGGCGCGGCAAAGCCCTGAAACAGGCGCACGCGCAGGCCGGCGAGCACCCTGAGCGTCGCGTCATGGGTCTGCAGCCGCTCGAAATAGCGTGCCGCCGTGCGCGACAGCGCCAGAAAGCGGATGGCAGCCGACGGGGCGAAGACGTCGAAGGCAAGGGCGGTGGCGGTCGTCAGCCCGGCAATGGCCGCGGCGGTGACGAACCAGCCGGAAACGCCGAGAAGGGCAATACCGGCAAGCACGGTGGCAGCCGAAAGGGCAGCGCCCGCCATCAACCCGCCGCGCCGTTCGCGCCAGAAAAGCCGGATGATCGGAACGAGGCTTGTGAACTTGCCGGCTCTCATCGCGCGACCTCCCGGAAATCCTCGTTGAGGCGGATGACGCGGTCCATGCGCTCGGCGAGCAGCGGGTCATGGGTGGCGACGATCAGCGTGCGGCCGCTTGAAAGCGTCAGCAGCGCCTCGGCGATATCGCTTGCCGTGCGGTGATCGAGATGGGCGGTCGGCTCATCGGCGATGATCAGCCCGGCGGCACGATTGGCGGCAGCGCGCGCCAGCGTCAGCCGCAAGGCCTCGCCGCCGGAAAGTCCCGCGCCGTTCTCGCCGACCATGGCGTTGCCATGCGCCTCGGCCACATGATCGAGCGAGGCAAGCTTCAGCGCATCGGCCACGGCCTCGCGGGAAATGTCGTTGCGGTGCAGGCGGATATTGCCGGCAATCGAGCCCGCGAAGAGATGCGGGTTCTGGCCGATCCAGGCCATGCGGGTGCGAAGCCGCGCGGCATTGGCATCATCCAGCGTCACGTCGTCAATCAGGATGCGGCCATGGCGAAGTTCGGCAAGGCCTGCCAGCAGCGCCAGAAGCGTCGACTTGCCGCTGCCCGACGGGCCGAGCAGGGCGACATGTTCGCCGGGAGCAACATGGAGATTGAAGCCCTCGAACACCGGGTCGCGCGAGCCCTGATGGACAAAGCCGAGATCGCGGAACTCGACGCTGACCGGGTGGACCCGATCCGATGCTCTTGCCGGAGCGACGTCTTCCGTCTCGGCGCCGACCATTGACAGGCCGTCCTCGGCCAGTTTGTCGAGGGCGGAAAGGGCGGCCTCACCCGCCGCGCGGTCGTGCCAGACGGAAGAGAGCATGCGCAGCGGATCGAAGAAGGCGGGGGCCAGAAGCAGGATGAACAGGCCTTCCGACAGCGTCAGCGTGCCGCCCCAGGCGCCGAAGCCGATCTGGCCAAGCAGGTGAAAGCCGATATAGGCCGCCGCCATGGCGACGCCGAGCGCGGAGAAGAGCTCGAGCACGGCAGAGGTCATGAAGGCGATGCGCAGCACCGACATGGTGCGACGGCGAAGGTTTTCCGCGCGGAGCGTCAGGCGGCGGGAGACGAGATCGACGGCATCAAAGGCGCGGATCGTTGAAAGGCCGCGCAGCCGGTCGAGGAGAAAGGCATTGAGCGTGCCCATGTCGGCGAGGTGCTTTTCGCTCGCCGACTGCGCGCTCCAGCCGATCAGCGCCATGAAGACGGGGATCAGCGGGGCGGCGATCAGGAGAACGAGGCCGGCGATCCACGAGAACGGAAAGATGACGGCGAGAATGGCAAGCGGCACGACCGTGGCCTTGAACCGGGCCGTCTGGAACCGCGCCAGATAAGGCACGATATGCTCGGCCTGTTCGGCGATCACGCTTGCCGCCTCACCGGAGGCCACGCGGCTGGTATCGAGCGGCGAACGGCGGCTGAGGGCCGCAAGGGCGGCCTCGCGCTTTTCGCTGAGGATCGCACGGGCGGTCCTGTAGGCAAGCCGGCTGCCCGCACGTTCGGCGATCGCCTTCAGAAAACCGAGGGCAAGAACGGCGGCTGCAAGCGGCAGCACGGCCGAAACGCCCTCGCCGCGTGCGATCAGGCCGATGCCATGGGCCAGACAGGCCGCCTGCGGCAGCCACATCAGTTCGGCGAAGGTCTGCAGCCAGGCGGCAATCTTCAGCCCGCGCGGCTTGGGCGCACGGGCGCGCCGCTGGCTCTTCTGCGCGGCGGAGGCAGGGCGCACGGCAGCGCGTTCCGCGCGGGTTTGCCCGTGCGACGCGTCCTTCCGTTCGTCGGCGGCTTTTTCAAAGACAAGCTCGCTCATGCCTCAAACCTTCTCATTCTGATCGCGCCCGGCCTTGCGGCCGAACGATGTCATCTTGTCTGCAGTCTCGAGCAGCCGCGTTACCCGCGCCCCCATGCCGAGCAGCATCAGCAGCCTTTCCGTCTCCAGGCCCTTCACATCGTCGTACCAGGACGAGAGCCTTGCGATCAGGTCATGCATTTCGCCCATGCGTTTCTGGGCGTATTCCTCATCCTCGTCGCGCGGCGTGCGCGTGGTCACTTCGGCAAGAAGGGCGAGCGTCGGGTCGACTTCCCGTTTTTTCCGCTCCTCCGCCAATGTCCGCAGGATGGACCAGACGTCCTCCGGCGTCGTGTAATAGTCGCGCCGGTCACCCGGCCTGTGCCTCAGGAGAACCAGCCCCCACGACTGTAGCTCCTTCAGTCCGGCGGCCACGTTGGACCGCGAAATCTTCAATTCGTTCACCATGTCGTCGGCGCAAAGCGGCTCGCGCGAGGCATAGAGAAGAGCGTAAATCTGTCCCACCGATCGGTTGATACCCCAACGGCTGCCCATCTCGCCGAAATGGAGAACGAAATCCTGTACGATGGGCGACATTGTCATCGGCTATCCTGATCGGGCTGTATTTTCAGTTTTTTCTGAAAACTCTGTACCGCGATATCTGATATCGTGCAAGGCCATCCCCGCCCGACATCAAATTGCGCAACCGAACCCCCTTCTATTTCAACGGGTTTAGCCGAGAGGGCCCGCGGGCAATTTGATTTATGTCATGCAGAACGAAAAAAGCAGAATGCGCCCTCCGGTTGTATCCCGAAAATTCAGGTGTTACCGAATTAACCGGAATTGGGTCGAAGCGGGGGAGGATGTGCGTGCGCCGGTCAGGTGCGCGAGGCGCTGAAGAAACGGCCGAAGATAAGCGGCACGAGGACAACCAGAACGGCAGGAAAGACCAGCCAGTTCATCAGGCTCCAGCCGTTATCGGTGTTGACGAGGGCGCCGGCGAGGAAGGAGGCAGAGGCCACCGAGCCAAACACCAGGAAATCGTTCAGCCCCTGCACCTTGCCGCGTTCTTCCGCCGTATGGCAGTCGGTGATCATCGCGGTGGCGCCAATGAAGCCGAAATTCCAGCCGACGCCGAGCAGGATGAGGGCGACCCAGAAATGGGTGAGGCCGAGACCGGAAAGCGCGATCGCCGCGCAGGCCGCGATCAGGACAAGGCCCGTGGCGGCGATCGTCTCCTTGCCGAAACGGGCAATCAGCCGGCCGGTGAAGAAACTGGGGCCAAACATGGCGAGCACATGCCACTGAATGCCGAGCGTCGCTTCGCCGACCGTATGTCCGCAGGCGACCATGGCCAGCGGCGTCGCCGTCATGATGAAGGCCATCAGCGCGTAGGATACAACGCCGGTGCCCGCCGCCAGGATAAAGCGCGGCGAGCGCGCGATTTCCGACAGCCGCCGCCCGCCGGACAGATCGACGGCGGCTGCCTTGTCGGCGCGCGGCACCTTCAGCTGCGAAACCAGAAGCAAAGTGAGAAGGGCAAGGACCGAGAGACTGACGAAGCTTACCACATAGGGCTGCCCCAGTATGGCGTCGCTCGTCCAGAATACCACCTGCGGTCCGATGATCGCCGCAGCCAGTCCGCCGATCATCACCCGCGAGATCGCCACCGCCTTCATGTCGCCGGAGACCGAATCGGCGGCGGCAAAGCGGAAGCTCTGCAGATAGGCGCCGTAAAGCCCGATCAGGATGGTGCCGATGCAGAAGATGAGGAAGGTGGAGGCGGCAACGCCCGTGGCGGCCACAAGTCCGCCGCAGATGCCGATCAGCGCGCCGAAGATATAGCCGAGCCGGCGGCCGACCCGGCGCATGATGAAGGCGGCCGGAAGCGTGCCGGCGGCAACGCCGAGATTATAGAGGCTGACGGGAACCGTGGCGAAGGCCGGATCGGGCGACAGGAGCTGGCCGACAATGCCGCCAAGCGAGATCACGATGGGCGGCGCGGCCCCGCCGACGGCCTGCGACAGGGTGAGAATACGAATATTGCGGCGTGCGGTGTCCGGGCTGTCGGCGGTGGTCATCGGCAGGTAAGGGGCTCCGGGCTCATGCCCATATGTTGTGTGGCAGGCTAGCGCATCGTGCTTTCCGAAAATCGATTCCGATTTTCGGAAAGCACGATGCGCAGATTCAATAGGTTAGAGCGTCCTTTGTGCGTCCGAATGGACGCACGGCGCTCTAGCTAGCCCGGTTGCGGTCTTTCACGCAATAGGCGTCATAAAGCGTCGTCAGGATCTGACGCGCGGGTTCGCTCTCGATCCGGTACCAGATCGTCTGTCCCTCGCGCCGGCCGGCGATCAGCTTCTCGCGCCGCAACAGCGCCAGATGCTGGGAAACGGTGGAATCCCGGATGCCGAGAAAATCCGCAAGCTCGCCGACGGACCTTTCGCCATCGATGAGCTGGCAGAGAATGAGAAGCCGGTGACGATTGCCTAGCGCCTTCAACAGCTCGCAGGCTTCATCCGCGGATTCGACCATGTTTTCGGATTCAATCTTCATAATTTCGTATATACGATTTTTTCTAGAGAAGTCAAGATCGAAACCCGTGCGGTCCCGCGGCGGCCAAAAAAGGACAATCTGATCCTGTTACAGCCTAGTGGATGAAGTTGGCAATGGCGAAGCCCTGCTTTTCCAGCCCGCTGCGCACGGCCTGGGCGATCGCGAGCGCCTCGGGCGCGTCGCCATGGACGCAGATCGAACCCATCGGCGTCTCAAGCCGCTTGCCGGAGACGGTGACGATCGCGCCTTCGCTGACCATTTCGACAACCCGCCAGGCGGCCGCATCCGGATCGCGGATTACCGCCCCCTTCATGCCGCGCGGCACCAGAATGCCCTCGTCGGTATAGGCGCGGTCGGCGAAGATTTCCGAGACCACGGTCAGTCCCATTTCCTCGGCGATGCGGTGCTGCTGGCCGAGCGCGATGGCGAGGCAGATCAGCGAGGAATCGACCGCCTTGATCGCGTTGCAGATCGCGCGCGCCACCGCCTCGTCATGCTGGGCGAGATTGCCGAGCGCGCCATGGGGCTTCACATGGGTGATCGGGTGACCGACATATTGCGAGACCGCCTGGGCGGCGCCGATCTGGTAGGCGACAAGCCGCTCGATCTCGCCGACCGAATAGGGGATCTGCCGGCGGCCAAAGCCCATCAGGTCGGGAAAGCCCGGATGCGCGCCGACGGCGACATTGCGCTCGCGCGCCAGTGCAAACGTCCTGGCCATGATGTCCGGATCGCCGGCATGGAAGCCGCAGGCGATGTTGGCGGAAGAGACGATCTTCAGCATCGCAGCGTCGTCGCCCTTCTCCCAGGCGCCGAAGCTTTCCCCCATGTCGCAGTTGATGTCGATCCTCTGGCGCGTCACGGTCTCGCCTCCCTGTGGTTCCGGCATGTTGTCCTGCCAATGTAGGGGCTTGCGGGACGGTCAAACAATGGATTTTTCATGGTTTGGCTTGCATTTTCATCATGCTGTCTATGCGAAAATGCATATCTTCAGAGGTTGGTTCCGCCTGTTGCGGGGGCGTTCCTGCCTTTCCTTCCGCCTGGAAATTCTCTATTGGCGGAGTAAGCCGAGCCCATGGAGTGAGATGATGAAAAGCCTGACGATCCGCCGCCCCGATGACTGGCACCTGCATTTGCGCGACGGCGCGATGATGGAGGGTGTGATCGGCGACACGGCCCGCGACTTCGCCCGCGCCATCATCATGCCCAATCTGGTGCCGCCGGTGGTAACGGCCGCCGATGCCGCCGCCTATCGCGAGCGGATCATGGCGGCGCTGCCGCAAGGCGCGGCCTTTACCCCGCTGATGACGCTCTACCTCACCGAGACGACCGACCCCGAAGATGTCGCGCGGGCTTTCGAAAGCGGCCTCGTGACCGCCGTCAAGCTCTATCCCGCCGGCGCCACCACCAATTCGGCAAGCGGCGTGCGCAATTTCGACAACGCCATGCCGGTGCTGGAGAAGATGGCGGAGATCGGGCTCAATCTCTGTGTCCATGGCGAGGTCACGAGCGCCGATGTCGATATCTTCGACCGTGAGGCCGTGTTCATCGACACCGTGCTCGATCCGCTGCGCAAGCGCCTGCCAGAGCTGAAGATCACCATGGAGCACGTGACGACGAAGGACGGGATCGACTATATCTCGGCGGCCGAACACAATCTCGCCGGCTCGATCACCACGCATCACCTGATCATCAACCGCAACGACATCCTCGTCGGCGGCATTCGCCCGCATTACTACTGCCTGCCCGTGGCAAAGCGAGAGGCGCACCGCAAGGCTCTTGTCGCGGCCGCGACTTCGGGCAACGCCCGCTTCTTCCTCGGTACCGATTCTGCCCCGCATGTGGATCCGGCCAAGGAATGCGGCTGTGGCTGCGCCGGCATCTATACAGCGCCGAACACGATGAGCTGCCTTGCCCATGTGTTCGAGAACGAAGACGCCCTCGACCGCCTCGAGGCCTTCGCCTCGCTCAACGGTCCAGCCTGGTACGGCCTCGCGCCGAACGAGGAGACGGTGACGCTCGTCAAGCGCGACGAACCGATCGACTATCCCAGAAAGCGGGAGACGGGCGCCGGTCCGGTGACGGTGTTCGATCCGAAATTCCCGCTTTTGTGGGCGGTTGAGCGATAGCGCGGGCTGCCCAGAACGCGAAAAGGCCGGGCGAACCCGGCCTTCCTGCAAACAAACCAATGTGGGCGGAACGCCCCTAATTGGCGTCCTCCATCTCCGGTTCCGGCTCGGCATCGGCCTTTGCCGCCTGCAGCTCATCGACCGCCTTGGCCGGGTCCGCGGGGAAGGCGGCGTCGGTGATGTTGCCTTCCAGAAGGTCGATCGCGTATTTCAGCTGGACATCGTCCTCGGTCTCGCGTGGCACATAGGCCACCGAACCCGAACCCTCGTCGGTTTCCTCGTCGCCCTGGATATGGCCGCGCAGAGCGCTTTCGCCTTCCGGGCGGATCACGCCTTCCAGATCTTCCGGCAGCACCTGTTCGACGATGATGTCGGGACTGATGCCGGTGCCCTGGATCGAGGTGCCGGACGGCGTGTAATAAAGCGCGGTCGTCAATCTCAGCGAACCTTCGACGCCAAGCGGCACGATGGTCTGGACCGAGCCCTTGCCGAAGGTGCGGGTGCCGACCAGCGTCGCCCGCTTCAGGTCCTGCAGCGCGCCGGCGACAATTTCGGATGCAGACGCCGAGCCGCCATTGACGAGAACGATCAGCGGCTTGCCGTTGGTGAGGTCGCCGGGGCCCGCGTCGAAGCGGCGGGTCTCGCTTGAATTGCGGCCGCGGGTGGAGACCACCTCGCCTTCATCGAGGAAGGTATCGGCCACGGCAACGGCCTGGTTGAGGAAGCCGCCGGGGTTGAGGCGCAGGTCGAGGATATAGCCCTTGAGCTGGTCATCCGGCACTTCGGCGCGGATTTCCTCGATCGCGTCATTCAGGCTCTCGTCCAGCTTCTCGTTCATGAAGGTCGAGATCCGGATATAGCCGATATTGTCGTTTTCGACCCGCCATTTGACCGATTGCACCGGAATGACGCCGCGCACGATGGTCATCTCGATCGGCTTGGCAACGCCATCGCGGATGATGGTGATGTCGATCGGCTCGCCGACCTCGCCACGCATGCGGTCCACCGCATCGTTGAGCGACATGCCGCGCACGCTTTCGCCGTCGATCTCGACAATGCTGTCGCCGGCAAGGACGCCGGCATTGGACGCCGGCGTGTCATCGATCGGGGCGACGACCTTGACGACCTCGTCCTCCATCGTCACCTCGATGCCGAGGCCGCCGAACTCGCCTTTCGACTGGTCGCGCATCTCCTCGGATTCTTCGGCCGTCATGTAGCTTGAGTGCGGATCGAGCCCGCTCAGCATGCCGTTTATCGCATCCTGGATCATCTTTTCTTCGTCAGGCGGCGAGACATACTGGCTGCGCACGCGTTCGAAAACATCGCCGAACAGCGACATCTCGCGATAGGTGCTGTCGTCACTTGCCGCGCGCGCCGGTATGTCGGCGGAAACCAGAATGCCGGTCGCCGAGGCGCCGATCACAGCGCCTGCCAGCAGTAGCGTTGCCCTACGTATCATTGCGTGCCTTTCCATCATTTTTGTCCGCCCACCAAGGTCCGGAATCGACCGGCTTGCCGTTTTGCCGAAGCTCAATGTAGAGCGTCGGCCTGTCTGTTTCCAGCGCCAGCGTCGCAGCGCTTGCGATGCGCCTGGCGCCCATCTGCGCAAGGGGTTCGCCGGAGAAAACGAAATCGCCCTGATGCACCTTCAAACCCTCCATGCCCGTCATCACCAGATGATAGCCGTCGCCGACATTGAGGATGATCATCTCTCCGTAGCTTCTGAAGCGCCCGGCGTAAACCACCGTTCCGTCCGCCGGCGCCGTCACCAGAGCGCCAGGGCGCGCCGCGACGGTGATGCCGGTCGCCTCATGGCCCGTCCCGTCTGGATCGCCGAAGCGGCGCAGAATGTCGCCAGCCACCGGCAAAACCAGCCGGTTCTTCAGGTCAGAAAACGGATATGCGGGCGTAATGCGGTTTTTATCGGGCGAAGATGTGAGCGCGCGGGTGCGGGCCTCTTCCCGTTGCGCTTCGCTCATCTGCCGGCGGCGCTCTTCCTCCTGCCGGGCCAGCAGCGCCGCGTTGCGCGCGGAGGTTATTTCGGTCTCGAGCGAGGCAATCAGGCCGTTGAGGTCGGTGGCGCGCGCGGCAAGCGCCTCGGCCTGGCGCCGTTCCTCGGCAAGCGCCTCGGCGCTTTCGGCGCTCGCTTTCTCGTTTTCGGCAATCAGCATGTCCATGCGCCTGGTTTCCTCCGCCAGGCTGTCGAGGTCGGCGGCAAGCGCGTCGCGCGCATTCTCGCGTTCCTGCTTGACCGCCTGCAACGATCTGAGATCGCCGAGCACGCTTTCCATGCGCGCGCGCATCTCGGGCACCACGCCGTCGAGCAGAATGGCGCTGCGGACGGAATCGAGCGCGTCGCCGGGAGCGACCAGCAGGGCAGGCGGCGGGTCGCGGCCCATGCGCTGCAGGGCCGCCAGAACATCGGCCAGCACATCGCGCTCCTCGTTCAGCGAAGCCTTGAGGACGGTTTCCTCTCCAGAAAGCTCGGCGATGCGGGCCTCGCTCTCGCCGATCTGCTCCTCCAGGGCGCGCCGTCGGTCGGCGGAATCCACCAGCGCCTGTTTCAGGCTGGCCGTGTCGCCGGCAAGCTTGTCGATCTCGCTTTGCAGGCCGGCGATCTTTTCTTCCGAAACGGTGATCGAACTGCGGATCGTGTCGAGCTCGATCTCGGTTTCGCTACGCCTTTCGGAAAGCCTGTCCACCAGTTCGCGGGAATCGGTCTGCGGTGCGGGATCGGTCTGGGCAAGGCTCGTGCCGGGCGCAGTCCATGCCGCAGCCGCAAGCAGCATCAGGCTGCATGCGGTGAGGAAACGCACGGTATTGACCCTGGCAAAGCCCATTCATCCTGACTTTCGGTTGGAGCTCAAGCGCAGCCGATATAGAACGCCGACAGGTTAACGAAAGCCGAACATCTTTATAAGACACAAAGTTTTGAAGCGGTCATACCCGGTGATAGGGGTGGCCGGCCATGAGGGTGACGGCGCGGTAGAGCTGTTCGGCAAGCAGGATGCGCACGATCTGGTGCGGCCATGTCATGGCGCCGAAATTGACGGTCAGGTCGGCACGCTCGACCAAGGTCGGATCAAGCCCGTCGGCGCCGCCGATGGCGAAGATCATCTCGCGCTTGCCGTGATCGCGAAAGGTCGCGATCTTCTCGGAAAAGGCGGGGCTGTCGAAAGACTTGCCGTTTTCGTCCAGCAGCACGAGAACGGTCTCCGGGGAGAGGACCGCTTCCAGCGCCTGCGCCTCCTCGCGCTTGCGGGTCGCGGCATTGCCGGCGCGGCTTTCATTGACTTCGTGGACACGGGTGAAATCGATGCCCTGCGCCTTGCCGGTTTTCTTCAGCCGGTCCAGATAGCGGGCGACCAGGTCCTTCTCGGGACCGGATTTCAGCCGCCCGACGGCGAAAATGCCGATCTGCATTGTATTTTCCTTGGTGCGTCCGGTCGGACGAACGGTACTTCAGGCCAAAGCTTACAGTGCCCGCAAGATCCGTCTGGTTTGGACCGAAGCGGGACTTTCGGGCCAGCGCGAGGCCACAAAAATCATACCCGCGCGCTTTGGCGCGGCAAACAGCGGTCACAGGCGCCTTGATCCCAGGCGCTAGTGCAGCCGTCCCTCGTTCATTTCAGGCGCGGACCACATCTTCTCGATATTGTAGAATTCGCGGACTTCCGGCCGGAACACATGGACGATCACGTCACCGGTGTCGATCAGCACCCAGTCTCCGGCCTCCTGGCCTTCAACCTTGGGCGTGCCCGCACCCGATTGCTTGATGTCCTTGACCAGATGGTCGCAAATCGCCACGACATGACGGTTCGAGCGACCGGACACAACCACCATGTGGTCGCCGAGCGCCGATTTTCCCTTGATGTCGATGGTCACGATATCTTCAGCCTTCGAATCCTCGAGGCTGGCGAGGACGGTGGACAAAGCCTGATCTGCGGCATGGACGCCGCTTTTCCTGCTCTTCGGTGCAGCATCGTCTGCGGCACCCTTCGCGTGCAATGTTGTCAGGGGTCTTCCTTTCTTCATGGACCGGAACAAGCACGATTGCGACTCGTGACGCGCACAAGTCCCCCTAAAGATAGGAGCCAATGGGGGTGTCGCGCAAGGTTTTCCTTGAAATCGATGCCGCGTGCAGCCTTCAGAGAATGCGGAAGGCAAGGCAGGTGGCGTCGTCGCTGACCTTGTAGCGCGGGAAGCGCTCGCCTTCCGGATCCTCGATCCGTTCGATCTCGCGCAGGCGTTTGAGCAGGGCGGGCAGGCCTTCGGCAAAGGCCGCATCGATCAGCTCCGACGGGTTGAAAACGTCGTAATTGTCGCTGAGCGCGGCGAAGCCGTCGGACGAGAGCAGGCCGCGGGCAGGGGCAGCAATGCCGGTTTCCTCGCGCACGATTTCGTTCGCCGCTTCCGGCACCAGGCCGAGCGTAAAGATCCGCCCGCCCGGCATGTTGTGTTTCGAGCGGCTTTCGCGCAGGGCCGCGCGGGTCTTCTCGTCGCCGCCGATGTCGTTCTTGCCGCCGAAGCCGCCGGTGCGTGCCAGGTGGGCGCGGGCGGCGGCGATTTCCTTCGTCCGGTTGCCTTTCAGGGCCGTGGTCTCGAACACCTGCCCATCGGCCTCGGATTGCAGGAACAGGCGGCAGTCGCCGAGCCCGTAGGAGACAAGCCGGTCGCCTTCGATCCTGAGCATCTGGAAGGCGGCGGCCGGCCACATGTAGCGCGGCAGATCGCCGGTCCCGGCTGCGGCAAGATAGGTTTTGCGCGCCTCAGCGTTGAGGCGTGAGACGATGTCGGAAACCGGGCTTGCGCCTCCAGCCTGCGAGAACGCAGCGAGGGCTTGGTCGGCCAGCCAGGACGCGTCGCTCGGAAAATCCGTCATCACCTGCCGGTCGGCAATGCCGGTCGCGCCGTCGATGACGAAGGCGCTGTGTTCATTTGCGCCTGCGCGGTCCTCGCTGTGGCCGCCGGGCTTTCCCGGATCGTTCAGCCTGTCGACGATCTCAATCCGCATGCTTGCTTCCACGCCTGAGCGCCGTTGAACTGACATTGGAGCGGGGCCCATGGATGAAGGTCCAGGCCGGCGGCGTCATCCGTGCCAGAGACCTCGCATCGCGTTCGGGGATACGCGCTTTGTGAAGCGTGCGCGCGGCCTTGGAGGAGAGGAAGGTCAGCGTCGAGCCGGGCCTGTCGATGACGGCAAGCGGCACGGTGCGGGCAATCGTGCGCCATTCCTGCCAGCGGTGAAAATCGCCGAGATTGTCGGCGCCCATGATCCAGACAAAATGGACGCCCCGGTTTCGACGGACGATATGACGGATGGTGCGGGCCGTATAGGCGGTGCCGATCGTCCTCTCGAGTGCCGAGACGCGGATGCGCGGATCGCGCGCCAGTTTCTCACTCATGGCCAGACGGTCGGAAAGCGGCGCAAGACCATTGCCGCTTTTCAGCGGGTTGCCGGGCGTGACGAGCCACCAGAGCTGGTCGAGACCGAGGCGCTGGATCGCGAGGCTCGCCACCAGGAAATGCCCCTCATGCGGTGGATTGAACGATCCGCCGAACAGGCCGACCGTCATGCCCGGCTCGCAATAGGGCATGGCAAGATAGCGTCTGTCGATCGTCTCCTCGGTCAAACTGTCAGGCCCGCGTCTGTCCCGTGCCGCGCACAAGATATTTGAACGAGGTGAGCTGTTCGACGCCGACCGGTCCGCGCGCATGCATCTTGCCGGTGGCAATCCCGATCTCCGCACCCATGCCGAATTCGCCGCCGTCGGCAAATTGCGTCGAGGCATTGTGCAGCAGGATGGCGGAATCGATCTCGTTGAAGAAACGCGAGACGACCTCGTGATCCTCGGCGATCACCGCTTCGGTGTGGTGCGAGGAATATTTACCTATGTGCTCGATCGCGCCGGAAATGCCGTCGACGAGCTTCACCGAAATGATCGCGTCGAGATACTCCGTGGTCCAGTCGGCATCACTCGCCTCTTCGCGGTCGCGGGCATAGTCGATCATGTCGTGATCGACGCGCACCAGGCAGCCCTTTTCCTCCAGCGCTTCGATCAGCGGGGTCGCGAAGGTCTCGGCGGCGGCCCGGTCGATCAGCAGCGTTTCGGCCGCGCCGCAAATGCCGGTACGGCGCATCTTGGCGTTGACGACGATGGCGCGCGCCATGTCGAGATCGGCGGACTTGTCGACATAGATGTGGCAGAGGCCTTCCAGATGGGCAAAGACCGGAACCCGCGCTTCCGTCTGCACGCGGGCGACGAGGCTTTTGCCGCCGCGCGGCACGATCACGTCGATATTGCCGGACAGGCCGGACAGCATCTCGCCGACGGCGGCGCGGTCGGTGGTCGGCACGATCTGGATCGCGTCCTCAGGCAGGCCGGTTTCCGCAAGCCCCGCCTTCAGCGCGCCGTGGATCGCGCGCGCCGAATGGGCAGAATCCGAACCGCCGCGCAGGATCACGGCATTGCCGGCCTTCAGGCAGAGCGCGCCGGCATCCGCCGTCACGTTCGGCCGGCTTTCATAGATGACGCCGATGACGCCGAGCGGCGTGCGCACGCGCGAGATCGTCAGCCCGTTCGGTCGGTCCCATTCGGCGATCAGCTTGCCGACCGGATCGTCCAGCGCGGCAATGGCGCGGATGCCGTCTGCCATGGCGGCGATGCGGGCGTCATTGAGTTCAAGCCGGTCGATGAAGGAGCCGGTGATGCCGTTTGCGCGCGCGGCTGCGACATCCTTCTCGTTTTCGGCCAGGATCTCCGGCGCGCGCGCCTCGATCTCGCGGGCCATGGCGGCAAGCGCCTGGTTCTTGGTCTCGGTCGGGGCGATCGCTAGCTTGTGGGCGGCGGCGCGGGCGCGCGTTCCAAGCTCGCGCATCACGGCGGCGATATCGTCTTTGTGAACCTGATCAAGCATGGGTCGAACCTTCGTTCTGTTTCTTCTTGCCGACGGCGGCCATCACCAGATCATCGCGGTGGACCATGGCCGCGCGGGCGGGATAGCCGAGAATCGCCTCGATATTCACAGTCTTCTGGCCGGCGATCATGCGCGCTTCGTCGCTGTCATAGCCAGACAGTCCGCGCGCAACCTCGCCGCCTTTCAAGTTGACGATCGCCACAGTGTCGCCGCGCGAAAAATGACCGTCAACCGCCGTCACGCCGGCCGGCAGAAGGCTGTTGCCGCGTTTGAGCGCCGCCACCGCGCCATCATCGATATGGATCGTGCCGGCGGGCAGAAGCTGGCCGGCAATCCATGTCTTGCGGGCATTCACCGGCGTGTGCGAGGCGTGGAACATCGAATGGCGCGCGCCGTCCTCGATCGCCCTCAGCGGGTGGTCGATCTTGCCGGAGGCGATCACCATGGCGCAGCCGGCGGCGGTCGCGATCTTGCCGGCCTCGATCTTGGTATGCATGCCGCCGCGCGACAATTCGGAGGCAGCACCGCCCGCCATCGCCTCGATCTCGGGCGTGATCGCCTCGATCTCCGCCAGAAAATGCGCATGGGGATCGAGATGCGGCGGGGCCGTGTAGAGCCCGTCAATGTCGGAGAGCAGCACCAGCAACTCCGCGCCGATCATGGTCGCCACGCGTGCGGCCAGTCGGTCATTGTCGCCGTAGCGAATCTCCGAAGTGGCGATCGTGTCGTTCTCGTTGATGATCGGAACGGCGCCGGCTTTCAGGAGCTGCAGGATCGTGGCGCGGGCGTTCAGATAATGCCGCCGCTCCTCGGTGTTCTGCAGCGTCAGCAGAATCTGGCCCGCGAGAATGTCGTGGTGGCGCAGGCTCTCGGTCCAGGCGCCGGCAAGGCCGATCTGACCGACGGCGGCAGCCGCCTGAGCCTCTTCCAGCTTCAGCGTGCCGGAATGGCTGTGCAGCACGGTCCGCCCCAGCGCGACCGCGCCGGAGGAGACAACCAGAACCTCGACGCCTGCCGCCTTCAGTGCGGCGATGTCGTCGCACAGCCGGTTCAGCCAGTCATGTTTGAGCCCGCGCGCGCGGTCGACCAGCAGCGCCGAGCCGATCTTGATCACGATCCGCCGATAATGCGTCAGCGAACGGTGCATGCCGTTCATTGTCAGGGCTCCCACTTGTCATGCCGGCCCTTGTCGATGCCCCGTTCGGGCGCGGCAATGCCAAGGCGTACCTCTTCGGCGCGGATGATCTCGGCAAGGGCCGACAGTACTTCGGTCATGCCCTTCTGGGCAACGGCCGAGATCGCGAAGACCTCGCCGCCGGATGCCTCTTCCAGCGCCTTTTTCTTTTCCGCAAGCGTCTCGTCGTCAAGGATGTCGATCTGAGACAATGCGACGAGCTCGTGCTTGTCAGCGAGTTCATGGCCATAGGCCTGAAGCTCGTGTCGCACCGTGCGATAGACGGCGGCGACATCCTCTTCCTGGGACGAAACCAGATGCAGCAGCACGCGGGTGCGCTCGACATGGCCGAGGAAGCGGTCGCCGATGCCGATGCCTTCATGCGCGCCTTCGATCAGGCCGGGAATATCGGCGAGAATGAATTCCCGCCCATGGATGCTGGCAACGCCAAGGTTTGGATGCAGCGTCGTGAACGGATAATTGGCGATCTTCGGCCGCGCGCGGGTCACGGTCGCGAGAAAGGTCGACTTGCCGGCATTGGGCAGGCCGATGAGCCCGGCATCGGCGATCAGCTTGAGGCGAAGCCAGATCGTCTTTTCCTGGCCTTCGAGGCCGGGATTGGCCCAGCGCGGGGCCTGGTTGGTCGCGGTCTTGAAATGGGCGTTGCCGAAGCCGCCATTGCCGCCGGAGGCCAGCCGGTAGCGCTCGCCGATCTCGGTGAGGTCGCAGATCAGCGTCTCGCGGTCTTCCTCGAAAATCTGCGTGCCGACCGGCACCTTCAGCGTCACGCTCTTGCCGTTGGCGCCGGTGCGGTTGCGCCCCATGCCGTGGCCGCCGGTCTCGCCCTTGAAATGCTGCTGGTAGCGGAAATCGATCAGCGTGTTCAGCCCTTCGACCGCTTCCACCCAGACATCGCCGCCGCGTCCGCCGTCGCCGCCGTCCGGGCCGCCGAACTCGATATATTTCTCGCGGTGAAACGAGACAGACCCTGCCCCGCCATCGCCGGAGCGGATATAGACTTTTGCCTCATCGAGAAATTTCATGGTTCGTCGCTTTTGTCTTCAGGTGTGTGGGGTAAAACCGACCGCATCGTTATCGCCCAGTGGCCGCGAGGTCAAAGATTATCGTGAAAAACCGACGCTGCAACATGGCGCGCGGCGAAGTCTGCATGAAACGCGGCCTTGACCTTTGCCGCGCGTCTGCTTACCCAACCGCCAGCAGGTGACAACTGGAGCGGACCCCATGAATGTCCTTCTGATCGGCTCGGGCGGGCGCGAACACGCGCTGGCCTGGAAAATCTCGCAATCGTCGAGTCTCGGCGTGCTCTATGCCGCCCCTGGCAATCCCGGCATTGCGGCGCATGCCGAATGCGTGAAGCTTGATCCGGCCGATCATGCGGCGGTCATCGCCTTTTGCGGCGAGAAGGAAATCGGCCTCGTCGTCGTCGGCCCCGAAGCGCCGCTGGTGGACGGTCTTGCCGATGCGCTGAGCGAAGCCGGCATCAAGGTCTTCGGACCGACAAAGGCCGCCGCCCAGCTTGAGGGTTCGAAGGGGTTCACCAAGGATCTGTGCGCTCGATACGAAATTCCGACCGGCGCCTATCGCCGCTTCACCGATGGAGAAGAGGCCAAGGCCTATGTCGGCGAGATCGGCGCGCCGATCGTGATCAAAGCCGATGGTCTAGCCGCCGGCAAGGGCGTCACCGTTGCCCGCACCAATGCCGAAGCGCTGGCCGCAATCGACGACTGCTTTTCCGGCACGTTCGGCGCTGCCGGGGCCGAGGTCGTGGTCGAGGAATTTCTGGTCGGCGAGGAGGCGAGCTTCTTCTGCCTCTCCGACGGGAAAAATGCGCTGCCGCTCGCGACCGCGCAGGACCACAAGGCTGTCGGCGATGGCGATACCGGCCCGAATACCGGCGGCATGGGCGCCTATTCGCCAGCTCCCGTCATGGACGAGGCGATGATAGCCCGCACCATGAAGGAAATCATCGAGCCGACGATCCGCGGGATGGCGGAGATAGGCCATCCCTTCAAGGGCGTGCTCTATGCCGGGCTGATGATCACGGAAAAGGGCCCGGAACTGATCGAATACAATGTCCGGTTCGGCGATCCGGAGTGCCAGGTGCTGATGATGCGGCTTCAAAGCGATCTTCTGGATATTCTGGAAGCCGCCGCCGATGGCACGCTGGACAAGGTTTCCGCGGCATGGAGCGAGGACACGGCGCTCACCGTCGTCATGGCGGCGAAGGGCTATCCGGGCTCCTACAAGAAGGGCAGCGAAATCCGCGCTCTGCCCGCCGACGGTCCCGAGGCGCGCACCTTTCACGCCGGCACGGCGATGCGCGACGGCAAGCTTGTCGCCAGCGGCGGGCGCGTGCTGAATGTCACCGCGCTTGGCCACAACGTCACCGAGGCGCAGACCCGCGCCTATACGCTGATCGAGGATATCGACTGGTCCGACGGCTTTTGCCGCCGCGACATCGGCTGGCGGGCAGTGGCGCGCGAGGAGGGTTAGCTCGCCTTCCGATGCCGGCTTCCCGTGCAAACGCGCTTGACTCATTCCTGCGGCCGGCGCTAAGTGCGCGCGGCCTTGCGACGCCTGCCGCCCGCGCGCCTGAGATTCAGGCGATGGTGAAGTCGCGCGATCCTTCGTTGGTTGTTTTCTCAGACGACACTCGAAGCCTATGGTAATGCGGGTCCCATAACCGGCCGCCTCAGGCGTTACGAGTGTCCCGAGGGACAACATGATGGAAACTTCTTCCGAGCCGCGCGCCAATCCCTATCTTTCGGGCCCGACTGCCCCGCTTTTCTTCAAGACCGCAGCCCCGATCGTGCTTTTGATGCTGGTGAGCGGCCTCTTTACCGTGGTCGACGCCATCTTTCTCGGCGTCTATGTCGGGCCGCGCGCGCTTGCCGCCGTCACCCTGGTCTTTCCGTTGTTCATGGCGCTGAACGCCTTGGCGACGCTGGTCTCTTCCGGCATGGCCTCGATCCTGGCGCGGCGGCTCGGCGCAGGCGATCATGCGGGCGCGCAATCGGCCATGCAGTCGGCGACGGCGCTTGCCATGCTCACCGCTCTGGGGCTGATGGCGTTCTATCTGGCGGCAGGCAGGCTGCTTATCGTCTGGCTGTCGGGCGGCGATGCGGCGCTTGCGGCGATGGCTTCGACCTATATCGCGCTTCTGATCTTCGGCAGTCCCCTGCAATTCCTGATCAGCATCCAAGGCGACACGCTGCGCTCGGAGGGCAGACCCGGCACGATGGCGCTGATCGGCGTTCTGGTGACGCTCGCCAATGTCGGCTTTAATTTCGTCTTCATCGCTCTTTGGGGCTGGGGCGTGGCGGGGTCTGCCATCGGCACGCTTGCCGCGCAGGCGCTGGCGCTTGTCGCCGTGGTCGTTCTCAGGCTTTCCGGCCGCACGCCGATCCGGCTCTGGGAACGCACCGGCAAGCCGCTGACGGAGGCCTGGCGGCGGACGCTTGCGCTCGGCCTGCCATCGTCGCTGTCGCTGATCGGCATCAGCCTTTCGACAGCCTCGATCCTCGTTTCGGTCAAGGTCTGGTTCAGTGCCGATTATGACCTGATGATCGCCGCCTATGGCATTGCCTCACGGCTCTTGACCTTCGCCTTCCTGCCGCTGATGGGCCTGAACTTCGCCTGCCAGTCGATCGTCGGCAACAATTATGGCGCCGCGATCTATGAGCGATCCAACCGCACGCTCGTCGTCGGGCTCCTGACCGGGCTTTGCTACGGACTGGTCGTCCAGAGCGTCTTCCTGCTTGCCGCGGGCCCGCTTGCCGCGCTGTTCGTCGATGATGCCGAGACCATCGCCGCGTCCGCCCATATCGTGCGCATCATCACCGCCGCCTATGTCGTCGTTGCGCCGGTGATGGTGCTCGCCGGCTATTTCCAGGCGATCGGCAAGGCGGTGAGCGCCGGCATGATGAGCCTCGGGCGGACCTATTTCTTCAACATTCCGCTGATCTTCCTGCTGCCCTTCATGTTCGGCGGGCAGGGCATCTGGATGGCCGCACCCTCAAGCGACCTTGCGATGCTTGTCCTTGTGGCGGCGGTGCTGTGGTTTCACGGCAGACGAACCGGCGCAAGATGGGGCATGTTTCACCGGGAGGAAGCGGTCGTTTAGCATGCCGGTCAGCCGGCCGGATTTGCCAGGTTCTCCACGCTGCCCGCCCACACTACGCCGTCACCCCGGCCTTGAGCCGGGGTCCAGGGCGACCCGGGCAACGTCGGCACTTTCGGCGAAACTTGGCGCAGAGCTGGTAGGTCAGCGGTAAAATGAAACAGGCAGGTTTTCTCGTGCGGCCCTGGATGCCGGCTCAAGGCCGGCATGACGGTTTTTGAGGCTCGCAAGTTGACCGGGCACCTTTTGCGCCAGCGCCACTCAGACCTTCAGCACCTTGTCGGGATTCATGATCCCGGCGGGGTCGAAGATCTGCTTGATGCGGTGCATCAGGTCGATCTCGATCGGTTCGCGGATATCGGCCAGTTCGTCGCGCTTCAGCCGGCCGATGCCGTGCTCGGCGGAAATCGAGCCGCCATGGGAAAGCACGATCGCGTGCACGATTGTGTTGATCTCACCCCAGCGGGCGACGAATTCCGCCTTGTCGGCGCCTTCCGGCTGGGAGATGTTGTAGTGAATATTCCCGTCGCCCAGATGGCCGAAAGCACAGATGCGCGCGCCGGGAATGGCCTCCAGCACCGCCGCATCCGCCGCGTGCAGAAAGGCCGGAATGGCGGAAACCGGCACGGAAACATCATGCTTGATCGAGCCGCCCTCGGGCTTCTGCGCCTCCGACATGGTGTTGCGCATGTGCCAGAGTTCGTCGATCTCGCCTTGCGACTTGGCAATCACCGCGTCTTCGACCAGTCCTGCCTCTAAGGCCTCTTCCAGCAGTGCTTGCATCATATTGTCGGCGGATTGCTGGCTGTCGGAGGTGGAGATGTCGATCAGCGTGTACCAGGGGTATTTTGCCGAAAGCGGATCGCGCGCGCCGTCGGTATGCTTGACCGTGAAATCAAAGGCCATGCGGGCCATGAATTCGAAACCGGTCAGCGCCGAGGCGCAGCGGTTCGAGGCCATATTGAAAAGGTCGAGCGCCTTCTCCGGACTTGCGACGGCGGCGAATGCCACCTGATGGCCGCGCGGCTTCGGGAAGAGCTTCAGCACCGCGCCGGTGATGATGCCGAGCGTGCCTTCCGCGCCGATGAAGAGGTCGCGCAGGTCATAGCCGGTATTGTCCTTCTTCAGGCTCCTGAGCCCGTTCCAGATCTCGCCCGTCGGCAGCACCACCTCGAGGCCGAGGCAGAGCGCGCGCATATTGCCATAGGCAAGCACCGCCGTGCCGCCGGCATTGGTGGAGAGGTTGCCGCCGATCATCGCCGAGCCTTCCGAGCCGAGCGAGAGGGGAAACAGCCGGTCATTGTCGCGGGCCGCCTTCTGCACATCGGCGAGGATCGCGCCGCCATCGGCGATGATGACATTGGCCGAAGTGTCGATCTTGCGGATCTTGCCCATGCGTTCCAGCGACAGCACGATGTCGGTGCCGGCCTCGCGCGGCACATGGCCGCCGACATGGCCGGTGCGCCCGCCGGCGGGAACCACCGGGGTCTTCGTTTCGCTGGCAAGCTTCAGGATGGCGGAGACTTCTTGCGTCGAGCCGGGTTTGAGGACGAGCACGGTCTTGCCCCGGTATAGCCCCCGGTTTTCGGTGAGATAGGGCTCGATATCGGCGGCTTCGGTCAGCGCGTGAGGCGTGCCGACGATTTCGGAAAAGCGGGCGATGAGCTCGGGGGCGGGCGTGGTCATGCGGTCAGTCATCCTTCCGGGGTGCGGCGGCGCGGGCAAGCCTGTCATTGATCGCCTCGCCGATACCCTCTTTCGGGATCGGGGCGAAGGCAATGGCGGTCGCGCCGCTCAGATCGGCCTCTATCATCGTGTCGTATAACCGGCTTGCCGCTTCCGCAAGATCGCCTTTGGCGCTGAGCTGGAAGGTGGCGTGCGCGGCAGCGGCGTTTTCGACCTGGCAAGGTCCGAACAGCACCAGCGCTTCGCCGTCTTCCACCCGCGTCGCGTCGAGGCGGACGGCGGCCTTCGGCGCATAATGCGAGACCATCATGCCCGGCGCGACGATGGCAGTCTTGTGCTGCGGTCTTGCCACCCGCCGCCCGGTCAGCGCCTCGACCTCGGCTGCGGAAATGCCGCCCGGCCGGAGCAGGGTGATCGTCTCATCCTCGACCTTCAGGATCGTCGATTCCACGCCAACCTCCGCCGGTCCGGCATCGAGAATGAGCCGCAGCTTTTCCCCGAGATCGGCCTCCACATGGACGGCTGTGGTCGGGCTGATCCTGCCGGATGTGTTGGCGCTCGGGGCAGCCAGCGGACGGCCGGTTGCTGCGATCAGCCGTCCGGCAAAGCCCTGCGGTACGCGCACGCCGACGGTCGGCAGGTTTGCCGTTGCGGCAGGCGCGATCGCCGCCCCCTGTTTCAGCGGCAGAACGAGGGTCAGCGGGCCGGGCCAGAAAGCGTCGGCAAGCGCGCGCGCCAGCGACGAAAAGACGGCATAATCCTCGGCCATTTCAAGCCCGGACATGTGGCAGATCAGCGGGTTGAAGGCAGGCCGGCCCTTGGCGGCATAGATTTTCGCGATTGCCTGAGGGTTCGTCGCATCGGCGGCCAGGCCGTAGACGGTTTCCGTCGGCATGACGACCAGTTCGCCGGCCAAGAGAAGCGTGCTGCCTTCGGCCAGCGCAATGTCTTCGTCAACCGCGATGTCGATGATGCGCGCCATGTGAAACCCGTTCCTGTATGAGCGTTTCCCGTTTAGAACAAAGGACCTGCACAACAAAGGATTTTCTGATGACGATCAGACGGATTGCCTCCGGCGGCATTTATGAAAAGAAGATCGGCTATTGCCGCGCGGTGGTGGCCGGCGGCTTCGTCCATGTCGCAGGCACGACGGCGCAGGGGGAGGACATCCCGGAGGATGTCGCCGGCCAGTGCCGTTCGGCGCTTGAGGCGATCGGAAGCGCGCTTTCGAAGGCCGGCTGCGGCTTCAAAGATGTCGTGCGGGTGGTCTATTACCTTCCGGATGCCGCTGATTTCCCGGCCTGTTGGCCGATTCTCGCCGAGACCTTCGGCGACAATCCGCCGGCGGCGACCATGCTGGAATGCGGACTGATCGACCCGAAATACCGGATCGAGATCGAGGTGACGGCGCTTCTGCCGCGCTGATACCGGCGGCCGGTGCGAATTTCCCCGTGTCGTCATTTCCGAAAGTCATGTCGTGATTGGGACGCGGAGCCGCAACCGGCGATGGTTTAATGCGCCTTATTGTCCGTCTTCGCCGCGGAGGCCGCCCATGACGATACGCCAGAAAATGCTCGACGAACTGAGGAGCCGTCAGGACGGTTTCACCCTGTCCCGCGCCTTCTACACCGATCCCGATTATTTCCGGGTCGATATGGAGAATTTCTATTACCGCGACTGGCTGTTCGTCGCCCATGATTGCGAACTGGCGCGGCCCGGCAATTACCTGACGATCCAGGTCGGCGACTATTCCGTCATCCTGACGCGCGGGCGCGACAAGGTCATCCGGGCGCTGCACAATTCCTGTCGCCATCGCGGCTCGCGCGTCTGCTCCGCCGACAAGGGAACGACCGCCAAGCTCGTCTGCCCCTATCACCAGTGGACATACGATCTCGACGGGACGCTGCAATATGTGCGGCATATGGGCGAGGATTTCGACAAGTCGAAATTCGGTCTGAAGCCAGTCCATTGCGAGAGCATCGAGGGCTATATCTTCATCTGTCTGGCGGACGAGGCGCCGGATATTGCGCCGCTGCGCGAGACGATTTCGCCCTATATCGCGCCCCATAACATCCGCGACACCAAGGTCGCCTTCAAGAGCACGATCGTCGAGAAGGGCAACTGGAAGCTTGTCTGGGAAAACAACCGCGAATGCTATCACTGCGCGGCAAACCATCCCGAGCTTTGCCGGACCTATCCCGAAGCCGCATCGGTGACCGGGGTTCAGGGCATGATGGAGGATCCCGAGATCCAGGCACACTGGGCCCATTGCGAGGCGGCCGGGCTTGAGGCGAAGTTCTTTATCAACCCGGACGGACAGTTCCGCATCGCGCGCATGCCGCTGATCGCGGGCGCGGAGAGCTACACCATGTCGGGCAAGCGGGCCGTCCGCAAGCCGATGGGTGAAAAGACGGCGGCCGCCGGCATTGGCGCGCTCGTTCTGTTTCATTATCCGACCACCTGGAACCACTTTCTCGGCGATCATGCGATCTCCTTCCGGGTGCTGCCGATCGGACCCGAGGAAACCGAAGTCACCACCACCTGGCTGGTGCCGAAGGACGCGGTCGAGGGCATCGACTACGATCTCGACGAACTGACCCATGTGTGGACCTTCACCAATGACCAGGACCGGCAGATTGTGGAAGAAAATGCCCGCGGCATCCGCTCGCCCGCCTATCAGCCCGGCCCCTATTCGCCGGAAGACGAAGGCGGCGTGATGCAGTTTGTCGAATGGTACGCCAACCACTCGCTCGAACGCCTGTCCGACGAAAACGCGCCTCTGTCCATCGTCGCCTGATATGATCAAGTCGCAGCCGTTCAAACATATCGATGAAATGGTGCCGTGGAATGGCCGCGAGCACATGCTGGAATGCGTGGCCTGGACACCGGAAGCCCCGGATGTGATGACCTTCACTTTCAAGGCGGAGGAGGAAAACATCTGGTTCCGCTATCTGCCGGGCCAGTACATCACGCTGGAACTGCCGGTCGGCCCCGAGCCGATCATGCGCACCTATACGATCTCCTCCAGCCCGACGCGGCCCTTCACCATCGCCGTGACGGTGAAGGCGCAGAAGGACAGTATCGGCACGCGCTGGATGTTCGAGAACCTGCATCCCGGCATGAAGCTGAAGGCGATCGGCCCGCTCGGCGATTTCTCCTATGTCGAGCATCCGGCGGAGAAGTACCTGTTCATCTCGGCTGGTTCAGGAATCACGCCGATGATGTCGATGACGCGGGATCTGGGCGATCGCGATCCTGACACCGACATCGCCTTCATCCACTGCGCCCGCTCGCCGAGCGACATCATCTTCCGCTGGGAGCTGGAGTACAAGGCGCGCTACATGCCCTTCTTCAACCTCGGCTTCATCGTCACCGAGCTCGAACGCACCCAGCTCTGGTCGGGGCTTCGGGGCTTCATCGACCGCGCCAAGATCGCGCTTCTGGTGCCGGATTTCCTTGAACGGCGGGTGTTCTGCTGCGGGCCGGACCCGTTCATGGCAACGGTCAGGGATTCGCTCGAAAGCTCCAATTTCGACATGGAAAACAATTATTTCCAGGAGACCTTCAAGCCCGAAGTGCCGCCGCCGGCCGTCTTCATTGGCGAGAGCGGCGACGAGGACAAGCTGTTCACCGTCGAATTCGCCGATTCCGGCGTGACGGCGGAAGTCCAGCCCGGCTTCACCATCCTGCAGACCGCTCGCAATGCCGGCGTGCGCATACCCGCCGCCTGCGAGTCTGGCATCTGCGGCACCTGCCGCACCATGTGCAAGTCCGGCAAGGTCGACATGCAGCACAATGGCGGCATTCTCGATGACGAGATCGAGGAGGGCTACATCCTCGCCTGCTGCTCGCGCCCGCTGTCGGATGTCGAGGTGGAGGCCTAAGGGACGTGCTTGCCCGCCAGGCGTCCTGGTGACAAGATATGTGCAAGGAATATCTTGGGAGCCAAGGACATTTCGGGCGCAAGGAAGCAGGTTTTTTTGATCGGACCGACCATCACCTGCATGGCCATCGCGTGGCTGCGGTCAGTGGGGCTGTTGCGCTCGATGCTGCCGTTGGTATTGGCTTTTGCGCTTGCGCCGGAGAGTATGGCCCAGGGCGAGCCGCGCGCCGTCAAGGTCGGCATTTTCCTTACATCGATCTCCTCCGTCACGCCGAGCGATGGCAGCTTTCGTGCTGCGGGTTATGCCTGGTTCCTCGATCCGACGGGCACTTTTGACGCCAACAGGGACTTCGAGCTTATCTCGCGGTCATCGACCACCAATGTTTTTGCCAGCACCGTTCTGTCGAACGGGTCGACCTACACCGCTGTGGAGTTCGACGCGGTCATCGATCACGCCTTCGATGTCGGCGACTACCCCTTCGACAGTCAGGTCCTGCGGATCAAGTTCGAATCCGCTGACAGCGTCAGCCATACGATTTTCGTGCCCGATGCCGAGGACAGCCAGATCGCTGAGTTTGTGCGGGCTCCGGGCTGGCTGATCGACTCATTGTCGTTCGAGGACCGGGCCGTCACCTACCAAACCCGGTTCGGCTACCGCGACGAGATCGTCCCCTATTCACGAGTCACCTTCGTGGTCGACATCCAGCGGAAGCTTTCTCCGCTTCTGTTCGAGAAATTCACCGGCTTCTTTGTGGCGCTGTTCATCACCGGACTGGTTCTGTTCATACCGGTCGAGGAACTCGGCACGCGCGTCGGCGTCACCACGGGTTCGGTGTTCGCAGCGGTGTTCAACCGCTACCGGCTGGAGGATGCGATCGGCTTCGATGCGACGTTCGGCATTGTCGATCAGGTTTCCTTCCTGACCTTCAGCGCAATCCTTTGCGTGCTCATGCTTTCGATCCTCACGCAGCGCATCCTGGTTGCAAGCGGACCCGTACGGGCGAGAATGCTAAATTTCAGGGCAGGCGGGACCATCATGGCGGTCCACGCCGTGTTGATCGTCATTGCATTTGCGATTGCCCTTACCTGATCCGATGTTTTTCATCGCAACTGTACCGTGAGTCCAGTAGCGCTTGTCCGCTGCATGAGGCAAAAGCCGCTGCGTCGCGGGCAAGACCTGTGCGCGAAGGGATTGCGGCGTGTCTGAGGGGCGCGCCGGACACATGCAGACACGCTTCCAGGATGGGACGGACGGAGTGCCGTGTTCGCGGCCTGCGCGCCGCAGGGAAGGCGCGTCTGCGGTATCAAAGGAAAGGGACTTTTATCATGACTGCACTGCGCAACCGCCTGCCGCTCGCGGGCGACGCATTTCTCCTGACCGATTCCGGCCTGGAGACCTATCTGATCTTCCATGAGGGGCTCGATCTGCCGAGCTTTGCCTCCTATCCGTTGCTCGAAACGGCGGAAGGCATGGCTGTCCTCGAGACCTATTTTCGCCGCCATCTGAGGATAGCCGCGCGGCACGGAACGGGCTTCGTGCTGGAAGCGCCGACCTGGCGCGCCAACCGGGACTGGGGCGCGACCCTTGGTCATACGCCGGAGGACCTCCGGCGCTTCAATCAAAAGGCGATCGCGATGCTTGAGAAGCTTCGCGGCGAGATGGCAGAGCAAGCACCAGTGCTGATTTCCGGCAATGCGGGACCGCGCGGGGATGGCTATCAGCCGGATACCGCGATGACTGCGAAGGAAGCGGAAGACTATCATGGCGAGCAGATCGGCTGGTTCGCTGAAACGGCGGCCGACATGGTGGGCGGCTTTACCTTCACCACGGTAGCCGAAGGGGTTGGCTTCATCCGCGCGGCAACCGCCCGCGACCTGCCAAGCGTCGTCGCCTACACGGTGGAGACCGACGGACGGCTTCCGGACGGCACGCCGCTTGCCGAGGCGATCCGCGAGACCGATGCGGCAACGGGCAGCGCCGCGGCCTATCTGATGATAAACTGCGCTCACCCGGACCACTTCCGTCCGGCAATCGAAGCCGGCGAGGAATGGACGAAGCGCATCGGCGGTATCCGCGCCAATGCTTCGCGCATGAGCCACGAGGAACTCGACAATGCCACCGAGCTCGATGACGGCGATCCGGCGGGGCTCGGCGAGGATTATCGCGCGCTGATCGGCCTCTTCCCGAACGTCCGCGTCTTCGGCGGCTGCTGCGGAACCGATCACCGCCACGTCGCCGCGATCGCAAAGGCCTGCGACGGCCATTTCAAGGCCGCCGCCCGGTAGGCATGAAAGACGCTTCAGGTTCCAGGGATGTGTGAAGACCCTGGTTCATCTGCCTTTCCGCTGCAGGAAAGGCAGAAACGGCGAAGCCGGGACACGTGCGCCCCGGCTTCGCTTTCGCTCAAATCCGTCCGGTGATCAGACGTATTTGTTGACGATGTTTTCCAGATATTCCTGGCGGCCGGATTTCGGCTCGGGGTTGATGCCGTCCTTCTCGACCATGGCGGCGATGTCTTCCAGCGTCATTTCGCCGGCGAGCATCTTCTTGGCGGTCGGTTCGTTCCAGCCGGCATAGCGTTCGTCGAGCGGCTTCGAGAGGGCGCCGTCTTCGACCATCCTGGCGGCAGCCTTCAGGCCGCGGGCGCAGCAGTCCATGCCGCCGATATGGCCGTAAAGCAGGTCGGCCGGATCGATCGACTGGCGACGCAGCTTGGCGTCGAAGTTCGTGCCGCCGGTGGTGAAGCCGCCTGCGAGCAGAACCTGGTAATAGGCCAGCGCCATTTCCGGAACATTGTTCGGGAACTGGTCGGTATCCCAGCCGGACTGGTAGTCGTTGCGGTTCATGTCGATGGAGCCGAGAACGCCGAGTTCGCGGGCAAGCGCCAGTTCATGCTCGAAGGTGTGGCCTGCCAGGATCGCGTGGCCCTGTTCGATATTGACCTTCACTTCCTTTTCCAGCCCGTGCTTCTGCAGGAAGCCGTAGACGGTGGCGACGTCATAGTCGTACTGGTGCTTGGTCGGTTCCTGCGGCTTTGGCTCGACCAGAATCTGGCCTTCAAAGCCGATCTTGTGCTTGTACTCGACGACCATGTGCAGCATGCGCGCCATCTGGTCGAGCTCGCGGCCCATGTCGGTGTTGAGCAGGGTCTCGTAGCCTTCGCGGCCGCCCCACAGGACATAGTTCTGGCCGCCGAGCTTCTTGGTGGCGTCCATGCAGGTCTTGATGGTCGCGGCGGAGAAGGCGAAGACGTCCGGGTCCGGATTGGTGGCAGCACCCGACATGAAGCGGCGGTTGGTGAACAGGTTGGCCGTGCCCCAGAGCAGCTTGACGCCGGTTTCTTCCTGTTTCTGGCCGAGATAGTCGACGATCTCGTTCAGGTTCTTGGTGTTTTCGGCGAAGTTCGCGCCTTCCGGGCGGACATCGACGTCGTGGAAGCAATAGAAGGGGGCGCCGAGGAGCGAGAACAGCTCGAAGCCGACATCCGCCTTCAGCTTGGCCTTTTCGATGCCGCCGTCATACCACGGGCGGTCGAAGGTGCGGCCGCCAAAGGGGTCGCCGCCTTCCCAGGCCAGCGAATGCCAGTAGGCGATGGCAAAGCGCAGATGTTCCTTCAGCGGCTTGCCCATGACGATTTCGTCGGGATTGTAATGCTTGAAGGCAAGCGGGTTTTCGCTTTCGGGGCCTTCATACTGGATCTTGCTGATGTCGCCGAAAAAGCCGGTGCTCATCTTGGATACTCCCTGTTGGGGTTGTCATTATCCGCGGGGGCGCGGGGTCCGTCCTGCCGGATGCCCGCGCTTCGCGTCATTCTCCGGAGAGGGTCTTGATGGCCGGATACAGCGCCCGGAAACGCTGATAGGCCTCCTCGAAGGCGGCGGTATGCGCCGTCTCCGGGTCAACGGTTTCCGCCGTGTCAGGCGGGGTGCAGACGGCAAGCGGGTCGGCCCCGGTCGCGGCCAGTAGGCCGAGACGGGCAGCGCCGAAGGCCGCGCCGAAATCGCCGTCGGCGGGAATGTCGATCGGCAGGTTGAGCGCGGTCGCCACGGCCTTCAGCCAGTAGCGCGAACGCGATCCGCCGCCGATGGCGGTGATGCGGGAAAGTTCGGTGCCGGCAGACCGCAAGGCCTCCAGATTGTCGCGAAGCGCAAACGCGACGCCTTCCATCACCGAGCGGGTCATCGCCGCTCGGTCGCTTTCATGGGCAAGACCGATGAACGCGCCGCGAATGGCGGCGTCATTGTGCGGCGTGCGCTCGCCCGAAAGATAAGGCAGGAAGGTCACGTCGCCCGGTGCCTGAAGCGTATCGCCGACCTCGGTCGCGAGCTGGGCCGGGCTCTTGTCGGTCACCTTCGCATACCAGTTCAGCGTATCGGTTGCCGAAAGGATCACGCCCATCTGGTGCCAGGTGGCAGGCAGGGCGTGGCAGAAGGCATGGACGGCGCTTTCGGGCTTCGGTCGGTAGCGGTCATTGGCAGCAAAAAGGACGCCGGACGTGCCGAGCGAGACGAAAGCCGCGCCATCGGCGACCGTGCCCATGCCGCAGGCGGATGCCGCATTGTCGCCGGCGCCGCCGGCAACCACGACCGGGCCGGTCATGCCCCATTCCGAGGCAAGCGCCTGTTTCAGCGTGCCGCCGGCCTGCGAACCCTCGACGAGGGCCGGCATCTGCTCGCGGCGAAGGTCGGTGGCCGCAAGCAGTTCGTCCGACCAGTCGCGCTTTGCCGTATCGAGCCAGGACGTTCCGGCCGAATCCGACATTTCGGAGATATATTCGCCAGTCAGCCAGAAGCGGAGATAATCCTTCGGCAGCAGGACCTTGGCGACCTTGGCGAAGGTCTCCGGCTCGTTCTTCTTGACCCAGACGAGCTTCGGCGCGGTGAAGCCGGGAAAAACGATATTGCCGGTGATCGCGCGGAAGCGCGGATCGTCATCAAGTTGCGCTGCCTCGACATAGGAACGGGTATCGTTCCACAGGATGCAGGGCCTCAGGATCTCGCCCTTGGCATCGACCAGCGTCGCGCCATGCATGTGGCCGGAAAGGCCGATGCCCTTCACGGCCGAAAGTTCCGCTGGGTGGCGCTCGGCCAGGCGGCCGACGGCGATCTTGCAGGCGGCGATCCAATCGGCCGGGTTCTGCTCCGACCAACCGTGGTGAAGTCGCTGTACGGTGAGCGGCGCGTCGGCGCTGGCGATCACCGTCTGGTTCTCGTCGATCAGCATCGCCTTGAGGCCGGAAGTGCCGAGGTCAAGCCCGAGATACATGTCTTTCCTCCCGTGTTGTGAGTTGCTGCCCGTTCACGGCAGATTGTCCTTGATGAAAATGTCGATGCGGATGCGCTCCTGGGCGGCGATCACCTCAAGCCCGTCGGCCTTGGCTTTCAACACCCGGATCGCGCTTCTGACCTCATGACCGGCATCCTGATTGAGGACGACGTCGAAAAGGCCGGCTTCGAGCGCTTCGCGTGAATGATCCGAAAGCTCGTGGGCGATGGTGACAAGCTCGCGCCCGCGGGCGCGGGCTTCTTCCAGCGCCGCGATCAGGCCGCGATTACCGGCGCCCAAACTGTAAAGGCCGATCATGTCCGGATGGGCCTCGACCGCTTCGGATACCAGTTTGCGGGCCAGCGCTGAATCATCGCGGCCTTCCATGGGCGGCAGAATGGTCAGTTCAGGAAAATGCGCCGCCATGATTTCGCAGAAGCCGGAGAAACGGTTCTGGTGGTCCCGCACCGAGAGCGAGCCTGCAAGAACGCCGATCGTGCCCTTTTGCGGTGAGACAAAGCGTCCGAGCAGGGTCGCTGCGGTGCGGCCGGCAGCGGGGTTGTCGACGCCGGCATAGTGGTCTCGATTGCTGTCTTCCAGATCGGAGACGAGGGTGACAACGGGAATGCCCCGGCCTGTAAGCTGGCGCACCGCCTCGCGCACGGGGTCGGCCTCAATGGCGACCACGGCGATGCCGGCCGGATTTCCCTCTCCCGCCGCAAGGAGGGCCTCGGCCAGGGCCTCGGCATCGAATGCGGGCACATCGACGATGGAGATCTGGGTGCGTTCGACCCGGCCGCGCGCATTGGCCTGCAAGACTGCATCGCGCAAATCGGCCATGAATGCGTTTTCGTTGCAGGGCAGAATGAAGGTGAAGGGGTAGGTCCGGCCCTTGGCGAGATTGGCGGCCGCCACGTCGCGCACATAGCCCAGCTTGTCGATTGCCTGCTCCACCTTGAGCCTGGTCTTCTCCCTGACGCCAGGGCGCGCATTCATCACGCGATCGACGGTAGCAAGGCTCACGCCTGCCTCTGCAGCAATGTCGTGTACGGTGGGGCGCATCATGTCCGCCTGGTTTGTTTCGCTCCTCGCCGGAACCGAACGGTTCCGCCCGAGACCTTTGCGGTCCTCGTTGAAACGGACTATAGCGCCAGAAATGATGTACGTAAATCAAAAATCATCGATTCGATGAAATTAACGTGAAACGGGTGCTTTCGCAGGGCAGCATTTGAAATGGCTGCGGCGGGGCGGCGTGATGTGTGGTCTGCCGGCAAAGACAGTTCACAATACGGCGGCCGGCCCGCTTGCGAAACTGTTTTCGAAGAGTTTGTTGAGCCGGCCGATGACGGCGATCGCCGGCGCATCGGTGCGCAACGCCTCGATGATGACATCGGATGCTTCCTGCTGGAAGGCGACATAGCCCTCATGGCGCGGGCGCAGAAAAGCGCGTTCCACGGCGGCGCGCGTGTCGCGAAAGAAACCGTCGGGAGCGGCGTTGAGTTTCTCGCTGTCCCAGGCGGCGGCATGGGCGGGCTGGCCGCCCGCCTCGGCGTAAAGCGATGATTGCACCGGGCCGCTTGCAAGCCAGTGGCAAAAATCGAGCGCTTCGTCGGGGTGGCCGGACGCCGCCGAGACCGCAATGCCGGTCCCGCCGAGCGCCGAGCTCGCCGGTCCGCCCTTCTTGAGTTCGGGAACATCGGTAAAGGCAAGTCTGTTGGCGCGAAACCCCTCGGTCGCATAGTTCCTGAAGCCGGAGATGAAGGGCGCCAAGACAGCTTGCGTATCGTCCGCGGCCAGAGCCTCGAGCACGGCGACGGGGTCTGCCGTCAGATTGTCTTCCGGCACGCGGCTCGCCAGTTCTGCAAGATGCTCGTAGACGGCAATGCCTTCGTCCTCGCCGATCAGCGGGCCCTGATCTTCTGCTCGGCATGGCGTGCCGAGCCCGGCTGCCAGCGTGAAGAAGACCATCAGAGCATGCGGCGTGCTGAGCGGCAGAAGAACCCTTCCTTCTTCGGCAAGCGTCAAGAGCGCCGTCCATTCAGCGGGCGGCTCGGCCAGGCGGTCGGGGCGGTATGCCATGACCTCGGCCGAGGCATCGATCGGAAAGGCCCATTGCTGACCTCTGAACTGATAGGCCTGCCATGTCTTGCCGATGGCGCCGCTTTCAATCTCGCGGCGCTCGCGCTCGCGGCCCTCGATCTGAAGTGGGAGCAGGCTTCTGTCGCGGACCAGATGGCCGAGATGGGTGTGGTCTATCACAAGCAGGTCGTAATCGCTGGTCAGCGCGGCGAGGGGCCCATTGACCAGTTCCGGGAGATTACCCTGAAGATGGCCCTTGTCCCATTCGATGCAGACGCCGGTCTCATCAAGCCATTGCCGCGCAGCGGCCTCCATCGGCGCAAAACCGCGGGGGTGGCTCCAGGTCAGGCCTTTCAGTGTCGTGGTCAATTCGTTCGCTCCGCAATCGTGGCTGCGTCCGGTCTTCAAGCAAGACGGCGCGGCGGCTCTGCATTTTTCGAAGGCATGCATTCCAAATCCCGGCAAGGCCGTTCGTGTAAACAAAGCGGGCAAAGCGGGTTTGTTCCCTTATCCGCCTTCAGGCAGGCTTTATCGAGGCAATGCGTAGCGTCAGCCGGCGACAACGACCCGGGTGTTCCAGGCCTTGCAGCGCGACGTCAGTTCGGCATCGAGCGGCCGGTCGGTAAAGAAGGCGTCGATGTCGGCAAGCGAGGCGATCCGGGCGGGGGCGGAGCGGGCGAACTTTGTGTGGTCTGCGACCAGGAAGGTCTTGCGCGCGCGCCGGATGGCGGTCTGGCTGACGCCGACCTCCATCATGTCGAAGTCGAGGAGATCGCCGTCCGCGTCCATCGCCGAACAGCCGATGATTGCCAGATCGAATTTGAACTGCTCGACAATGCTGTTGGCGAGCGTGCCGACAAGCCCCCCATCGGTGCGCCGCAACTGCCCGCCGGCCACAACGATTTCGCAGTCGGGATTTGCGACCAGCGTGTTGGCGACATTGATGTTGTTGGTGACCACCAGGATGCCGCGATGGCCGATGAGCGCGCGGGCGACAGCCTCCGTCGTGGTGCCGATATTCATGAAGATCGCCGCGTTGTCAGGAATTTCGGCAACGCAGGCGGCGGCGATTGCCGCCTTTTCGTCTGTGTTGAGCTCCCGCCGGTCGGCATAACCGATATTGGTGGTGCCCGACGCCAGAACCGCGCCGCCATGGACGCGGGTGAGCTTGCCCGACTCGGAGAGTTTCAGAAGGTCCCGTCTGATGGTCTGAACCGTGACGCCCATGCGCCTTGCGGCGTCCTCGGCCACGATACGGCCCTCCTCGCGGGCCATCTGCATCAGGTCATCGAGGCGGAAAGTTTGCGACATGTCTTCCTCAGGCTTTGTCCGCGCGGTTCTTGATGCGGCACTTTGCATGCAAGGGAGACATTTTTCGCGTATTTTTGCAACGCCTGGAAGCCTTTCCGCGTTGATACCCGGTCGCCGCGCGAGCGCGCGTCCGCAGGCGGCATTCAGTATTTTGCCTTGATCAGAGGGGCCAAACACTGTCAATAGCGTCTTGAGTGCCTCATGAAACGTGACGGGATGATATTGTGAGCGGACTGGAACAAGCCATCAGAAAAGCGCTGGAGAGCACCGACAGGGAGGATGCCAACCAGCGGGCGCGGATCTACCAGTCCGCGCGGCAGGCGCTGGAAGGCGGGCTTGCCAAACAGGGCATCACGGATTCCAAGGCGATCGCGCGTCAGCGCCGCCGGCTCGACGAAATCATCACCGCAATCGAGCGCGAGGAGGCCGAGGCCGCCCGCAAGGCGCGCGCGGCGCGCCAGCCACGGCCGGCCGTCTTCGACGACCCCTTTGCCGTCGGTCGGGCGCCGGAAAGTCCGGTCGAACCCTCCGCCTACCAACCGGAAAGGCCCGATGCGCCGTCTTTCGAACCCGAACATCCGGCGGAGCCCGACATCGGCGATCTCGACATGAGGGCTGAGCCGGAGGCGCATTTCGACTATCCCGAGAGTCCGGTTATCGCCCCGGAACCAAGGCGGGAGGCCGATTTTACCGCGGCTGATTTCGCGGTTTCGCCGGAAGATCGGAAAGACAGCGGGCATCTCGATGCCGAACAGTTTTCCGCCATCGACGATATCGCTGTCGCCGGCGACGAACGCCGGCCGGCCGGCAAGACCTTGAAGGCTCCGGCCAGGAAGCGCCCGAAGAAGCAGAAAGGCCGTCGGGCTGAAGCCACGCAACGGCCCCCGCGCAAACGCGGTGGTTTCGCGCGAATGCTGATCGCCGTTGTCCTGCTCGCCTTTGTTCTTTTCGGTGGCTGGTGGATCGTCACGTCGAATTTCGCGCTCAACCCGAATGCGCTCGACACCGCCGTGCCCAATCCCGCCCCGCTGATCGAGGCGGAGGATTTCGAGGGTGCTTCGGGCTGGACGACGGTTCTCCAGCCAGGAGCGGCAAACGGTCTTGCGGCTGGCTCCGCCGCGGTCATTTCCAATGCTACGGTCGAAGGCGCTGCCGCCGTCGAGATTGCCTCGCGCGCTGCCGGCGATGCCGGCGCGGTCACCGTCGCCCTGCCGACGGCTGTGCGGGGCATGCTGGAAGAAGGACCGGTTCTGGTCGAATTCAGCGTGTTGGCGCCCGATGGCGGCGGACAGCAGGTCGGCATCTACTGCGCCGACGGCACGGTCGAAGGCTGCCAGCGCCATCGCTTCACCCCGAGCGCGCATCGTGAAAGCCTGGTGGTCCGGCTTGATCCGAGCGGGGGCGGTGTTCTTCCGACGCGGCTGATGATCTCAAGCGACCTCGCTGGCGGCGGCGTTCCGCTCGACATCTTCGCCATCAGGGCCCGCGCTGCCGACTGAAGCGTTGCGGCGTTGAATATTCCTGTCACAAAAGACGTATATGCAACGCTTCTTGCAGAGATTTCGAGGGAATCAGGTGAAAAGGCTGGACGAGACGGTTAGGGAGATTGCGGCTCGCGCGCTGGCCGCGCGGCTTGTTCTTCTGGTTGCCGCCGTCACCGCCGTTTCAGCCGTCTTTTTCGGCCTCGCCCCGCCTGTTGCCGTCGTTGTCGGCTGGCTTGCCGTTTCGATTGCGGCCCTGATCGGCGCCGCGCCCGCCGGCGGCGAAGCGGAAACGCCGGACGAAGTGTCGGAGCCCGGCGAGGGACGGATCGATTTCGGCGAGCTGCCCCGGTTTCTCGACGAGATCGATCTCGCCATCTATCTTCTTGCCGCCGATGGAACCGTTCTGTTCCAGAACCGCTCGGCAGGCGGTACATTCGGAAGCTTCCCGCTCGGCTCGCACATCTCCGCCCGCATGCGCGCGCCGGGCGTTCTCGACATCATCCGCGACACGCTTGCCAATGCCCGGACCAACCAGATCGAATATTCCGAGCGCCTGCCGTCCGAGCGCGTCTATCTCGTCAGGGTCGCGCCTGTCGCCGGCGCCGATGGCGAGAAGCCGGTCTACATGCTGGTCCTGCGCGATATCTCCGAGGCGCGGCGGATCGACCGCATGCGCTCAGACTTCGTCGCCAATGCCAGCCATGAACTGAGGACGCCGCTTGCCTCGCTACGCGGCTATATCGAAACGTTGCAGGGGCCGGCGAAAAATGACGCCAAGGCGCAGGAGCGCTTCCTGCCGATCATGCTCGACCAGGCGACCCGCATGAGTCGGCTTGTCGATGACCTGATGTCGCTGTCCCGTCTGGAAGCGAAGGCTCACCTCTCGCCGGACCAGAAGGTCAGGCTGAATGCGCTGCTTGAGCATGTGCGCGACAGCCTGCTGCCGCTTGCTGAAGATCTGGACGTGGCCATCAACCTGTTTCTTCCGGACGAGCCGGTCATCGTGAACGGTGACAATGACGAATTGGTGGAGGTTTTCGAGAACCTGATCGAAAACGCCTGCAAATATGGCGCCGAGGGCGGCAGGGTCGACGTCTATCTCAAGGCGCTGGAAGACGGCGCGGGCGAAGTCTCGGTCGTCGACTACGGCCCCGGCATTCCCGCCGAACATGTTCCGCGCCTGACGGAGCGGTTCTACCGGGTCTCGGTCGCCGACAGTCGCTCGAAGAAGGGCACAGGGCTGGGGCTTGCGATCGTGAAGCACATCCTTACCCGCCACCGCGCGCGAATGGTGGTGAAATCCGCAGTCGGAAAGGGCACGACCTTCACCGTTCGCTTCTGACGGCGTTCAAAAAAATGTCATGAAAACAATAGACTGAACTGTCATAAAACTGAATCAAAAATGACATAAAACCGGGCTGTCCGGTTCCGGCGGTTCGCGACGGTAGCGGACCAGGCATCGCTCGAGACGGTGCAAACATGTAACCCGCAAGGGATGCGTCATGAAGCTATTCGTAATGCCGGCCGCCGCGGTTTTCGCCGCGTTTCTAGCCTGCGGCCAGGCGCAAGCGCGAGATCAGATCCAGATTGCCGGTTCGTCGACCGTTCTGCCCTACGCCAAGATCGTCGCCGAGACCTTCGGCGAGATCTTTCCCGACTTCAAGACGCCGATCGTGGAATCGGGAGGCTCTTCGGCCGGCCTGAAGGAATTCTGCCGGGGCGTCGGTCCGCGCACCATCGATATCACCAACGCATCGCGGCCGATCCGCCCGGGCGAGATCGAGGCCTGCGCGAAGAACGGCGTGACCGGGATTGCCGAAATCGCCTTCGGCTATGACGGGATCGTGTTTGCCACCGATGCCTCCATGCCCGCCATGGACCTGACGCCGCTCGATCTCTACCGCGCTCTCGCCGCCGAACTCGTGATCGACGGCGCGCTCGTGGAAAACCCCTATACGCGCTGGTCGGAGATTGATCCGGCGCTGCCCGATACCGAGATCAAGGCCTATATTCCCGGTGAAAAGCACGGCACGCGGGAGGTGTTCGAGGAGAAGGTTCTGGCCGTCGGCTGCGAGCAGGCGGGCGCGCTTGCCTTTCTCGAGGATAGCTTCGGCGCGAAGCAGGGCATGAACCGCTGCATCGCCGTGCGCAAGGATGGCAGGGCGCCGGGCATTGACGGCGACTATACCGAGACGCTGGCGCGCGTGGTCTCCGACCGGACCAGCCTCGGCGTGTTCGGCCTGTCCTTTTACGACAACAATGCCGACAAGCTGAATGTCGCGACGATTTCCGGCGTGACGCCGACCGCCGAAACGGTGGGGACCGGCGAATATCCGGTGTCGCGGCCGCTGTTCTTCTACGTCAAGATGGCCCATGTCGGAGCGATCCCGGGTCTGAAGGACTATGTCGAATTCTTCCTGTCGGACGGCATGGCAGGGCCCTACGGCCCGCTTGCCGAATATGGCCTCGTCCCGGCGTCTGAACTGCAGCGCGCCGAGATGCTGGCGGCCTTCGAGGCCGCGCTGCAATAAATGAAGGTCGCCGCCCGAAAGCCTGAGGCGACCGCAATCAAGTGTCCGGAACTGCCCGGACGGTCTGGATCGATATGACGCATGTCTTTTTGATCATATTGGCGCTTGTGATCGCGCTTGGCGTTGCCGGTTATTTCTCGGCGCGGGCGAAGGCCTATGCGCTCGCCGGTGGAAGCCTGGCGCGCCTCAATTCACGGCCCGCCCATCACGCGAGCTTCGCCGCGATCGCCGCCGTGGCGCCGGCGCTGCTGCTGATGGCGGCCTGGATGGTGGCGAGCCCGCTGATCATCGGCGCCGAAATCCGCGCCGGCTTCCCCGAAAGCGTGGAGGAACAGCCGGCGGCGGCGCAGAACCTGGTCTATAATTCCGTCACCTCGGTTGCCTACGGCCTCAGGCAATTGCCGGAGGAGGCGCGCGCGCGGGTCGATGAGGATGCCGGCGCGCTGCGCGCCGTGCTGGCCGAGCGCGGCATTCCGCTTGCCGCCTCGCCGCGTCCCTTCGTCCTTGCGTCTGCCGAAAGGCTGAATGCGCTTTCGGCGCGGTCGAACGCGGCGATGGCGGCGGCGGTCCTCGCGCTCGCGCTGATTTCGCTGGGGCTCGCCTATCGCGCGGTTCGGCCTGCTTTCGCAGCGCGTAGGCGCGTCGAGCAGACGGTGCTTGCCGCCCTGCTGCTCGCCTCCACCATCGCGATCCTGACGACGGTCGGCATCGTGTTGTCGATGCTGACGGAAACGCTTCGTTTCTTCTCCGCCGTGCCGCCGGCCGACTTCTTTTTCGGCACGGTCTGGGATCCGCGCTTTGCCGCGGCCGGCGACGCCGGTTCGGCCGGACAGTTCGGCTTGATCCCGCTGCTGGCCGGCACGCTCTACATCTCCCTCGTGGCCATGGCGGTTGCCGTGCCGGTCGGGCTTTATGCGGCGATCTACATGTCGGAATATGCAGGCCAGCGCGTGCGTTCGCTCACCAAACCCCTGCTGGAGGTGCTGGCGGGCATTCCCACCATCGTCTACGGCTTTTTCGCGCTCGTGACCGTCGGCCCGCTGCTGCGCGACATCTCGGCGGAACTGAACGGGCTTTTCACCGGCAGCTACCGCAATTTCATCGAGGCGCAGTCGGTGCTGACCGCCGGCGTGGTCATGGGCATCATGCTCATCCCCTTCGTCTCCTCGCTGTCGGATGATATCATCAGCCAGGTGCCGGACAGCCTGCGCAAGGGCTCGCTCGCGCTCGGCGCCACGCGCTCGGAAACGATCAAGCGCGTGGTCCTGCCGGCAGCCTTGCCCGGCGTCGTCGGGGCGCTGCTGCTGACGGCTTCGCGCGCGATCGGCGAGACGATGATCGTGGTGCTTGCCGCAGGCGTTGCCGCGCAGTTGCAGCTCAACCCGCTGGAGCCGATGACGACCGTCACGGTCAAGATCGTCAACCAGCTGACGGGCGACCTGCAATTCGACACGCCGCAGACGCTGGTCGCCTTTGCGCTCGGCCTGACGCTCTTCGTGATCACGCTCTGCCTCAATGTCTACGCGCTCTACATCGTGCGCAAATACCGGGAGCAGTATGAATGACCGAGACATTCAGCACCGCGACCGAGCGGGAGGAGAGCCGTCGGCAACTGGCGGAAACCCGGCGCAAGGGGTTGAGGCGCCGCCATGCGGCCGAACGCCGCTTCCGCCTTTACGGCATGTTCGCGATCTCGGCCGGGATCTTCTTCCTCGCGGCCCTTCTGTTTTCCGTTGTCGGCAAGGGCTATACCGCCTTCGAGCAGACGACCATCACCCTGCCCATCACCTTCGATGCCGCCGTCATCGATCCCGAGGGCGCGCGGGAAGACGACCCCCGCCTGCTGCTGACGGCTGACTATCCCGAACTGGTCGAGGCGGCGCTCGCCGAAACGCTGGAAATCAGCCCGGATAATGGTCCGGAACTGCGCGAGGCGATGCGGATGATCTCCCGCTCGAGCCGGGTGGAACTACGCGACGTCGTGTTGAAGGATCCATCGGTGATTGGCGAAACGGTCAATGTGCGGCTTCTGGCGTCGGCCGACATCGACTCGGCCAACAAGGGCCAGATCGACCTTTCCGTGCCCGAGACGAGCCGCCGCGTTTCCGATCGTCAGCTTGAATGGATGGAAAGGCTTGAGGCGCTCGGCCTCATGCAGAAGTCCTTCAACACCGGCTTCTTCACCCACGGCGCATCGAGCCGCCCGGAATCGGCCGGCATCGGCGTTGCCTTTGTCGGCACGCTCTACATGATGGGCGTGGTTCTGCTTCTCGCCTTGCCGATCGGCGTCGCCTCGGCGATCTACCTGGAGGAATTCGCGCCGAAGAACCGGTTCACGGATATCATCGAGATCAATATCAACAATCTGGCGGCCGTCCCCTCGATCATCTTCGGCCTCCTGGGGCTTGCCGTGTTCATCGGGCTTCTGGGCCTGCCGCGCTCCGCCTCGCTCGTCGGCGGGCTGGTGCTGACGCTGATGACGCTGCCGACGATCATCATCGCCACCCGCGCGGCGCTGCAGGCCGTGCCGTCCTCCATCCGTTCGGCCGCACTCGGCGTCGGGGCCTCGAAAATGCAGGCGGTGTTCCACCACGTCCTGCCGCAGGCCATGCCCGGCATCCTGACGGGAACCATCATCGGCCTTGCCCAGGCGCTCGGCGAAACCGCGCCGCTGCTCCTGATCGGCATGGTCGCCTTCGTCGCGGACTATCCGGCAAGCCCGCTCGATCCGGCAACGGCGCTCCCCGTTCAGATCTACATGTGGGCGGGAGAGGCTGAGCGGGCCTTCGTCGAACGCACCTCCGCCGCCATCATCGTGCTTCTGGCGTTCCTCATCCTCATGAACATCACGGCCGTCATCCTGAGGCGCCGTTTCGAGCGACGCAGATAGGCCATGGCGAACGCGAAAAGACTTGGAAACAGACAATGAGCAACACGACCTACAAGATGGCCGGCCTGGCGGTATCCGTCTACTACGGACAGAAGCGCGCGCTGTTCGATGTCAGCCTGAATATCCGCGAAAACGCGGTCACCGCGCTGATCGGCCCGTCGGGCTGCGGCAAGTCGACCTTCCTGCGCACGCTCAACCGCATGAACGACACGATCGACAATTGCCGCGTCACCGGCACGATCACGCTCGACGGGGAGGACATCTACGCCTCGGGGATCGATGTGGTGGAACTCAGGGCGCGCGTCGGCATGGTGTTCCAGAACCCCAATCCCTTCCCGAAGTCGATCTACGAGAATGTCGCCTACGGGCCGCGCATCCACGGGCTTGCCCGCCATCGCGGCGAATTCGACCAGATCGTCGAGACCAGCCTGATCAAGGCGGGCCTGTTCAACGAGGTGAAGGACCGGCTTCACGAGCCGGGCACCAGCCTTTCCGGCGGCCAGCAGCAGCGGCTTTGCATCGCCCGCGCCATTGCCGTCAATCCGGAGGTGATCCTCATGGATGAGCCCTGCTCGGCGCTCGATCCGATCGCGACCGCCCGCGTCGAGGAACTGATCTCCGAGTTGAAAGAAAACTACACCATCGTGATGGTGACCCATTCCATGCAGCAGGCCGCGCGCGTTTCCGAACGGACGGCCATGTTCCATCTCGGTCATATGGTCGAGGAGAACAGCACCGACACGATTTTCACCAATCCCGCGGACCAGCGCACCCAGGACTACATCATGGGACGTTTCGGCTGAGGGGCGGTTGCCGCACGCTCACGCCAAGGAAGGAACAGACATGGCTCCCTCGCACATTCTGACGGCATTCGATGACGAACTCAAATATCTCCAGCGCCGCATTTCCGAAATGGGCGGCCTGGCCGAGGAGATGGTGAGCGAGTCGGTCTCGGCACTCGTCAACACCGATACCGAGCTTGCCGAAAAGGTGATCAAGGACGACCTCGTGCTTGACGAGGCGGAGCGCGAAATCGGCGAGAAAGCCGTCGTCATCATCGCCCGCCGTCAGCCGGTGGCAGCCGACCTGCGCGAAATCATGGGCGCGATCCGCATCGCATCCGATCTCGAGCGTGTCGGCGACATGGCCAAGAACACTGCCAAGCGGGTGATCTCGGTGCAGGGCTCCGGGGTGCCGCGCAAGCTTGCCCACGGGATCGAGCACCTGTCGGAACTGGCGCTCCTGCAATTGAAGGAAGTGCTGGACGCCTACACGTCACGCCAGGCCGACAAGGCAAGCTCGATCCGCGAGCGCGACGACGAGATCGACGCGATCTACACCTCGCTGTTTCGCGAGCTCCTGACCTACATGATGGAGGACCCGCGCAACATCACCTCGTGCACCCATCTTCTGTTCTGCGCCAAGAATATCGAGCGCATCGGCGACCACGCCACCAATATCGCAGAAATGATCTACTACATCGCCACCGGCTCGCAGCCGCAGGGAGAGCGTCCGAAGGACGACAATTCCCCGGCCGTCGGTTCCGATGATCTTTAAAGGCCTTTTGAGACAAGGGAGACATACGTCCTATGGTTCCGAAAATCGCAGTTGTTGAAGACGAGGAAGCGCTCAGCGTTCTGCTGCGTTACAATCTCGAAGCGGAAGGCTATGAGGTCGAAACCATCATGCGGGGCGACGAGGCCGAGATCCGGCTTCAGGAGCGGGTGCCCGACCTGCTTCTGCTCGATTGGATGCTGCCGGGCGTTTCCGGCATCGAGCTTTGCCGTCGCCTGAGGATGCGGCCCGAGACCGAACGCCTGCCGATCATCATGCTGACGGCGCGGGGCGAGGAGAGCGAGCGGGTGCGGGGTCTCGCGATCGGCGCCGATGACTATGTCGTCAAGCCGTTCTCCACGCCGGAACTGATGGCGCGGGTCAAGGCCATCCTGCGGCGCGCCCGCCCGGAAGTGCTTTCCAGCGTGCTGAAATGCGGCGATATCGAACTTGATCGCGAGACCCATCGGGTGCATCGAAAGACGCGCGAAGTCCGCCTCGGCCCGACCGAGTTCAGGCTTCTGGAGTTCCTGATGACCTCGCCCGGCCGAGTGTTTTCGCGCGCGCAACTGCTCGACGGGGTCTGGGGGCATGACATCTATGTGGACGAGCGCACCGTCGACGTCCATGTCGGCCGCCTCAGGAAGGCGCTCAACTTTTCGCAGATGCCGGATGTCATTCGCACCGTGCGCGGCGCAGGATATTCGATGGAAGTCTAGCTGCGTCCACGAAGCGGCGACAAGATTTTCTAAACGATTTAATATCCGTCATTGCGGGTGTACCCGGTTGCGCTATGCTGTCCCGGTCAGCCGTTCGGCTCTGTTGAAACAGCCCTGCGGCGATTGATTTTTCACGCCTGATTGTCCAATTGGTCATCGGGCGGCCGTCAGCGGAGTTTCGCGCCGACAAGAGGGCTTTCAGGGATGCCGCCTCCCCGCATCCCGAAAAGCCGCAGCACAAGAGGATTGTTGAGATGAGCAGAGCAAGTTTCGCGGAACCCGCGGTGATGGGCGATCTGATGGCGCGCATGCTGTGGGAAATCGGCGCGGTGCATTTTTCGCCGGACGAGCCCTACAAGCTTGCCTCCGGCCTGGTCAGCCCCGTCTATATCGACTGCCGCCAGCTGATTTCCTATCCGCGTATCCGCTCCACGCTGATGGATTTCGCCGCCGCCCGGGTGCTTGCCGATGCGGGCTTCGAGAAATTCGATTGCGTGGCGGGCGGCGAGACGGCCGGCATTCCCTTCGCCGCCTTCCTGGCCGACCGGCTGGAACTGCCGATGATCTATGTGCGCAAGAAGCCGAAGGGCTACGGCAAGAACGCGCAGATCGAAGGCCACCTGCCGAAGGGCGCGCGGGTTCTGGTGATCGAGGACCTGACGACGGCCGGCGGTTCAATGTTCAACTTCATCAATGCCATCCGCGCAGCCGGCGGCGTGGTGGAACACGGCATGGCATTGTTCTACTATGGAATTTTCGGCGAGGCGGAGAAACGTTTCCGCGAGGGCGGCGTTGACCTTCATTATATCGCCACCTGGAAGGACGTGCTTGCAGTCGCGCGCAAGGACGGGCTCGCCGATCAGGCAACGCTGGATGCGGTCGGCGCCTTTCTCGATCATCCGATGGAGTGGTCGCGGGCGCGCGGCGGGCTTGAGGAACTGATCGTCTGACGACGCAAGAGCCGGCGGAGTGCGTCCTCTTGCATGGACGCTAATAGGAATTGGGAGAAGACGATGATTTTATGCTGCGGAGAAGCCCTGATCGACATGCTGCCGCGCGAGACGGACAAGGGCGAGCCCGCCTTTGCACCTTACGCGGGCGGTGCGGTCTGCAACACGGCGGTCGCGCTTGCGCGGCTCGGCCGCAAGACCGGCTTCTTTTCCGGCATTTCTTCCGACCTGATGGGCGACATCATTCGTGAAAAGCTGGACGCCTCGAAGGTCAATCACAGCTTTGTCGCCATCTCCGACCGCCCGACCACGCTCGCCTTCGTCAAGCTGGTCAACGGCTCGGCGAGCTATGCCTTCTACGACGAGAACACGGCGGGCCGAATGATCACCGAGGATGACCTGCCCGAAATCGGCGATGACTGCACGGCGATGCATTTCGGCGCAATCAGCCTCATTCCCGAGCCCTGCGGCTCCACCTACGAGGCGCTGTTGATGCGCGAGGCGGATAAGCGCGTGATCTCGCTCGATCCCAATATCCGACCGACCTTCATCACCGATCCGGCAAGCCACCGGGCGCGGATCGAGCGGATGGCGGCAAAGTCGGACATCGTGAAATTCTCCGATGAGGATCTCGACTGGTTCGGCCTTGAGGGCTCGCTTGACGAGAAGGCCCGCCACTGGATTGCGGCCGGCGCGAGTCTCGTCGTCATCACCTGCGGCGCGGATGGCGCGATCGGCTACACCGCGGAGCACAAGGTCGAGGTGCCGAGCGAAAAGGTCGCGGTGGTCGATACCGTCGGAGCGGGCGACACGTTCGATGCCGGCATTCTGGCCTCGCTCGATATCGCCGGCCTCCTGACCAAGGAGAAGATCGGAACGCTCTCTCCCGAAGCGATTGCCGACGCGCTGGCGCTCGGCGCCAAGGCTGCCGCCGTCACCGTCTCCCGCGCCGGCGCCAACCCGCCCTATGCGCATGAGATCGGGCTTTGAAAAGCGACCCTTTACCCGCTCTTAAGCATGTTTGACTAAGGTCCGGGGTCAATCCTTGGCACAAGAATGGTCGGCATGATGCGTAAGCAGTCTTTCTCGAAATATCTGGCGATGTGCGGTCTTGCGCTGGTCTCCGCCTGCTCCCTGAATTTTCTGCCGGGCGCCAAGCCGACGATCCCGTCGCCGATCGCCGCCAATCCGGCCTCGCTCCGGATCGCGGTGCTGGCGCCGGAGGAGTTCCGCTTGCCGAAGAACGAGATCGTCCTGACCGTCTACCAGAAATCCGGATCCGGTGAGATCAGCCGGGATTATACGCTGATGGCGGCGGATGCGGCTGCGGAGGCCGCGGCGGTGGCCGAATTCCGCAAACCCGGCCAGACGCTGACCGTCCTGCGCCTGTCGCCGGCCGTTGCGCTGGCGCTCAGGGATCAGCAGCAGGAAATGGCTGCCGCCCGCGAGGCCGGTGGCGCCAAGCCGGGATTCTCCGTCGATCTCGATGCGACCTGCTGGAACGGGCCGATGGTTGCACCGGCCGTGCCGCTCGACGTTCTGATCGAGGCCGGCACGGAGGAGGGGTTCCACCCGCTGCTACAGGATATCGACATTTTCGCGCTGATGAACCGTCCCGAGGAATCGCGGCTGAAACCCTGCCCGTGAAGGATCGATCAAGATACCGAAACGCCTAATCATCGGTATTTGGCATCAGGCGCTTTGTTCTTCATATGTCACGGCGACGCTGTCGAGCGCGCGGTCCATGCCCGGGCGTAGAGCGACAAGCAGGCTTGCATAGCCGTCTTCGCCCGGCCACAGGCGCTCCGCCAGAAATGGACCTGTCGCCGGGGCGACGCGGGTGACGGCTATATTGACGTCGGCGAGGTTGAACTCGGTCAACCGCATCATCAGTTGTTCGTCGACCGCCTGATCGGCCATGTCCGGCCGCACCAGCACCTTCCAGACCCAGGCTTCGGCCCGGTGAACGGGCTGAAGGGCCGCCGCGATCAGATTGTCGTCGAGATGGAGCGTGTGGATCCTGAGCCGGTCGCGCTCCGAAAGAAGCCTGGCCACCGGCACGAAGGCGGAGAAGCGGCTCGCCTGCTCGGGCGTGTCGCACAGAAGAGCGAGGTCTTCCAGCACGGCTGAAATTTCACGTGGGTTGCGGGCGACCCGGTAGGTGATCCGGCCCCGTTTCTGCAGTGCTTCCCATCGGCCGAGGCTGTCCTGCCAGGCTTCGCGTTCCTCATGTGAAAGTACGCCGGCGGGTTCGATCCTGCCGTTGAGCGCGCGGGCGCGGAAGGCGCCCGCAACCCGGAAGGCAAGACCGCGGGCAGCCGCCACGGCGCGCGCCGAGCGCATGAAGGCGCCGTCTGCGAGAAGCCCCGGAAACGCGATGATGCCCGGAAGATTGGCAAGCGAGCCTGCGAGAGCCTCGAAGAGTTGGTCAATCGTCGCCATCGGGCGCTGGCGCGCGATCAGCGGGGCGTGATAGCCGCCATCGGCTGCCGTTGCCACCATGTGAGAACCCCTGTCCGTTACCGAAAAGCCCATCAGCGCAGCAAGCGCTCCGGAATTCGCGGACATGGCCGTATCCTCGATCAGGGCCAGGCGCTGATGCGTGTCCGTGTCGCCGAGAGCCTTCATCACGAAGGCGGCGGTGTGGAAAGGGTTCGCCTCGATCGCCTGATCGGCAAGGCGGTCTATGGCCGGTTCGAGATCGTCGGGCGCTTCGGAAAAGATCGAGAACTCGCCGCCGCTTCTCAGTTCCAGACGGAGGTCAGCAACCGCCTTGCCGGGACGCACCACGGAAAGCTTCGATTTGAGTCGGTGAGGGGGTCTTGGCCCCAGGTCCTTGCGGATAATGCTCATCTGCGCGCCGCCCTTCGCCCGTCAACGTGGCGCGATGCAGCCGGCAGGCGCGTGTCGAACGCGCAAAAGGCGAGCGGTTTTGGGATGCCTGGACACATGGATACGCACTACTGATCGAAAACCCTTGCCGAATTGATAAGCCGTTTGGGTTAACAAATTCTTGGTTCTGACTTTCAAACGCGGGTGGAAAGCGGCTCTTGCAATTTCGGCTGAAGCGGGCAGACTGTCACTTAACTGTAATCAGGATGCGAGGCGGAAGAGCATGGCGCAGAAGCCGGATACGCAACGCAAGGACGAGACGGACGGCAGCAATGTCGTTGAACTCGCCGAGTTCCGGCCGGGAAAGAAGGCCGAACCGCTGCCCGTGACTTTCCACCGGCGCGAACTCGACGCCATCCTCTGGGTTTACGGCCGGATGGTGGGCGAGGGCGAATGGCGCGATTACGCACTCGATCACATGAAGGACAAGGCGGTGTTTTCCGTGTTCAAGCGCTCCGGCGAAATGCCGATGTTCAGGATCGAGAAAAATCCGAAACTCGCATCAAAACAGGGGGCTTTCAGCGTCACCAATACCGCCGGAATGGTGCTGAAGCGCGGTCACGACCTGCGCCAGGTTCTGAAAGTCTTCGACCGCAAGCTGAAACTTGTCGAGAAATAGTCCTCGCAAACCGGGTCAGAGCGCCAGTGGCAGCGGGTCGGCGGCATTGCCCTTTCCGAGCGCGCGCTGCATGAACACCGTATCGAGCCAGCGACCGTGCTTGAACCCGGTTCCGGTCAGCCTGCCGGCCTCGGCAAAGCCGCAGGATGCGTGCAGTGCGATCGAGGCCGGGCTGGCCCCGCCGATGACCGCGACCATCTGCCGGAAACCGCGCATCTCGCAGTCCTCCAACAATTGATGAAGCAGCAGCTTCCCGACACCGCGTCCGCGCGCCTGCGGAGCGATATAGACCGAATTCTCGACAAGCCAGCGATAGGCCGGGCGGGTGCGGAAGGCACTTGCATAGGCATAGCCAAGCAGGGCATCAGCCTCGAACGCGGCGAGATAGGGGTAGCCGCCGGCGTTGATGGCAACCATACGGGCGTTCATGTCCCCGCGCGAGGGCGGCTCAAGCTCGTAGCTTGCAACGCCGTTCAGTACGCTTTCGGCGTAGATTTCGGTGATGGCGGGAATATCGGCGGGGGTGGCGGGGCGTAATGTGACGGCCATGGCTTGTGTGGTTCGTTTCGGTTTCGGACATGAAAAAGGCGGCCCCGAAGGCCGCCTTGATCGGTTTGATATGCGTGTGATCAGTTCCGGTTGCCCATCAGGCGCAGCAGGAACAGGAACATGTTGATGAAGTCGAGGTAGAGCGTCAGAGCGCCCATGACAGCCTTGCGGCCGGCGACTTCATGACCGTCGCCCTCATAGTACATTTCCTTGAGCTTCTGCGTGTCCCAGGCGGTCAGGCCGGCAAAGACCAGAACGCCGATTACCGAAACGGCGAAGGACAGTGCGCTCGACTGCAGGAAGATGTTGACCACCATGGCGATCAGGATGCCGAACAGGCCGATCACCATGAAGGAGCCCATGGCCGACAGATCACGCTTGGTGGTGTAGCCGTAGAGCGACAGCGCACCGAACGAAGCCGCGGTGATGAAGAAGGTCTGTACGATGCTGGCCGTCGTGTACATGATGAAGATCGACGACAGCGACAGGCCGGTCAGCGCGGCATAGACCCAGAACGAGGTCTGCGCGGCGCTCACGCTCATCTTGTTGACCCTGAAGGCCAGGAAGAAGAACGCGATCAGCGGCGCGAACATGACCAGCCACTTCAGCGGCGAGCCGTAGACGGCGGCGCCGACGCTCGTCAGCAGGATGCCGTTGGGCAGCTGCGCAACGGCGGCAGCCTGATCCGTGGTGGTGGCGAGCGAGCTCAGGCCGAAGGCCATCACACCAGTGATCACCAGGCCAAGCGCCATGAGATTGTAGATGCGCAGCATATAGGCGCGCAGACCCTGATCGATTTCAGCACTCGCGTGCGCTCCCGCCTGCGCGCGGTTCTGATAGTTACGAAGATCAGCCATCAATTTCCTCTTAAAAAGCCCCTCGTTGATCACGGTGTCGGGAAAACGCGGCTAAACGCACTATCCCAGGCGCCGCTGGGGGGCTCCAGCAAGCCTGATCTCAATATGATAGGAACGGCAATGGGATACAAGGCGTTCAGGGATGAAAAGCGATGGCGCTCTCTCAAATTTTCGTAAGAAACGCCCCGCCAGACCTGAAAAACGGACAAGGACCGCCCCATCTAGCAGGAAATCGTCCGGCTTTGTCATGCGGGACAGTCTGAAAGAGAGGATATCTCCCATGCGCTATTTCATCGCCGTCATTCTGCCCTGGCTTTCCTTCTTCACCATCGGCAAGCCGATTTCCGGCATCATCTGCCTGATCCTGCAACTCACGCTGATCGGCTGGCCGGTCGCCGCACTCTGGGCGCTTTTCGCGGTGCAGAACTATTTCGCCGACCGCCGCAACGAGGAACTGATGGAAACGCTGCGTCGCGACAGATAGTCGCGCGGGCTATCCAAGAGACTTGCAGACAGCCGGCAGGGTCGCCCCTGCCGGCTTTTGGTTGTCATAGCTCGCGCAGGTAAAGCGCGGGCTTCTGGCCCAGGAGGTGCCAGGTGCCGGCAAGGCCGATGGCGACGGTGACGACCACCGCGCCAAGCACAGTCGCAAGCGCGACGCCCGGCAAAAGGGCGAAGGGCAGCATCATGATCTGGGTCAGCGCATACCAGGCCGCCGCCGATCCCGCGACAAGGGCAAAGAGGCCGGTCATCGCGCCGAGGATCAGATATTCATAGACAAAGGCCCGGATCAGCGCCGGACGCGTGGCGCCGAGCGTTTTCATGATCACCGCGTCATGGCCGCGCCGTCGGTTTCCGGCCGCAAGCGCGCCGGCGAGCACCATGACCGATGCGATCAGAGCGATGGCGGCGGCCGCCCTGATGGCGGTGGCAAGCTGGCCGACGAGCTCGCCGGCGATCTCAAGTGCTGCCCGGACCTCGATCGTGGTGACGGTCGGGAAGGTCCGGGTCACGGCGCCGAGGATTTCGGCGTTCTTTTCCGTATTGCCGTCCGGATTGGTCAGCGTCGCCAGCCAGGCATGCGGCGCGCCGGCAAAGGTGTTGGGCGAAAACACCATGACGAAGTTGATCGACAGCGATTCCCACTCGACCGAGCGGAAGCTTGCGATCCGGGCGGTGATCTCGCGTCCGAGCACGCTGACGGTGACGGTGTCGCCGAGCTTCAGGCCAAGTTCCCGGCCCTCTTCGGCGGCGAAGGAGACGAGCGGCTCGCCGCTATAGTCGTCCGGCCACCATTCGCCTTCGGCAAGCGTCGAATTTTCCGGCAGGTCCGCGTCATAGGTGATGCCGCGGTCGCCGCGCAGCACCCAGCGCGCTTCAGGCGGTGCCTCCCACTCCGAAGCCCTTGTGTCGTTCAGCGCCATGATCCGCCCGCGCAGCATCGGCACCAGGGAAAGCTCGCCGTCCGGCGCTTCCTCGGCGATCAGATCGCGGAACCCGTCGACCTCGTTGCCCTGAATATCGACGAAGAAGAAGTCGGGAGCGCGTTCGGGAAGCGTGCGGGAGAGCTCGCGGTTGAGGTTGCCGTCGATCAGCGCCAGCGCCACCAGCAGCGTCAGTCCGAGGCCGAGCGACAGCACGACCGAGCCGGTGAGCGCGCCGGGGCGGTGAATATTGCCGATGGCAAGGCGCAACGAGGGCGCGCGCGGATGCGGCGAACGACGGGCGAGCCATTTGATGGCAATCGCGACCAATCGCAGCACCAGGAAGGCGCCGGCGACGGAAGCCAGGAAGACGCTCGCGACAAAGCGCTCGTCCGCCGTGAAGATGGCGAGCGCCGCCAGCGCGGCAAGCGTTATCGCCGCGGCCGCCACGAAAGGCCATGCCGGCCGTCCGCCCTCGTCAAAGCCGTGTTCACGCAGAAGCGCGGTTGCCGGCACGTTGCGAGCAGCGGCAAGCGGCAGGATGGCGAAGGCGATCGCGGTCAGAAGGCCAAACAGGGCGGCAATCAGAAGCGCCAGCGGGAACACGCCGGCAGGAATCGCGATCTCTAGCAGGGAGGAGAGGAGCGGCAGCGCGATTAGCGGGATCACCGTGCCGAAGACGAGGCCCGCCGCGATGCCGATCATCGCCACCAGCATGATCTGCAGGAAATAGATCGCGACCACCATATTGGCCGGCGCGCCGAGGCATTTGAAGGCGGCAATCGCACGCCTGCGGCTTTCCAGATAGGCGCTGACCGCATTGGCGATGCCAACGCCGCCGGTGATCAGCGTCGCAAGCCCGACAAGCGTCAGGAATTCCGACAGCCGATCGACGTTCTCGCTCAAGGACGGCGCGGCGCGGTCGCTCACGCGCACCGACCAGCCGGCATCGGGGAAGGCCTCCTCGGCGGCTGTCTTGACCGCATTCGGATCCGGTGAGGAGGCCGGCAGGCGGATGCGGTAGGCATATTCGGCAAGGCTGCCAAGCTGGACGAGGCCGGAGGCTTCGAGCGCGTCGCGCGAAATCAGGATGCGCGGCGCGAAGGCAAAGCCTTCCGAGAGCGAATCCGGCTCCTGTTCAAGGGTTCCGGACACGCGCAATTCGGCGCTGCCGAGCAGCAGGCTGTCGCCGACGGAAAGGCCGAGCCTGTCGACAAGAAGCGGTGCGACGAGCGCGCCATAGCGGCCGTCCCCGCTTTCGGACAGCGCGTCTTCGAGCGGCATCGCCGGATCGGAAATCACGCTGCCATAGAGCGGGTATAGCCCGTCTACGGCCTTCACCTCGGCAAGTGACTGGTCCGAACCATCCGGAAGTCGCGTCATCGAGCGCATCGTCACCGATTGCGACATCGTGCCGAGATCCTCGACATAGGCCAGTTCGTCGCCGGTCAAAGCTTCGTTGTCGCGCTCGAAGCGGATATCGGCGGCAAGAATCTCGCGGCCGCGTTCGGCAATGCCCGCATTGACGGCGTCAGAAACGGAATTGACGGCGGCGATCGCGGCAACGCCAAGCGCGATGCAGGCGAGGAAGATGTAGAAGCCCGAAAGGCCACCGCGCATTTCGCGCAGCGCAAATTTCAGGGCAAGCGAAAGGTTCAGCCGGTTTGCCTGCATCACTCGGCGGCCCCGGCATTTTCATGGCCGATGATCTCGCCGGAGCGGACCTGAACCTGCCGGTCGCAGCGTGCTGCCAACGAAGGGTCGTGGGTGACGAGTACCAGCGTCGTGCCGCTGTCGCGCTGGCGGTCGAACAGAAGGTCGGCGATCTGGGCGCCGGTGTCGCCGTCGAGATTGCCGGTCGGCTCGTCGGCGATCAGCACGGATGGTTCGGGGGCGAGCGCACGGGCAATTGCCACGCGCTGCTGTTCGCCGCCGGAAAGCTGGCCCGGATAATGCGTCATCCGGTGGCCGAGACCGACGCTCTCAAGCGCCGCACGAGCGCGTTCGAAGGCATCGGCGCGGCCGGCAAGTTCCAGCGGAATGGCGGTGTTTTCGAGCGCCGTCATGTTGGCGATCAGGTGGAAGGACTGGAAGACGATGCCAATGTTTTCGCCGCGAAAGGCGGCCAGCGCATCTTCCGAAAGGGCGGAAAGCGCCGTGCCGTCAATCGTGATCTCGCCGCTGTCGAGCCGTTCGAGCCCTGCGATCACCATCAGCAGCGTCGATTTGCCGGAACCGGAGGGCCCAAGAATGCCGACGGATTCGCCGCGGCCGATGTCTACGGACATGCCCTTCAGCACGTGAACGGCGGCGGAACCCTTGCCGAGGGTGAGGTGAGCATTGTCGAGCGTGATGAGATTTTCAGACAAAAGACAGTCCTGCTTTGAAATTTCGGGCGGGGCAAACACATATAGGCAATACGGCCCGGCCTGCCGGATGGACCGGCGAACGGGTATGAAAAGGATTTAGGAGCCAGATGATGCGATTGAAAGCGACGGTGCCGATAGTTTTTGCGTTTCTTGCGGCGCTTGCCGCTGCGACGCCATCAAAAGCGCGTGAACCGGTCGACCTCGTCGTGCTTGGCGACAGTCTGGTTGCCGGTTACGCGCTCGCTCCGGGCGAGGATTATCCGGCGCAGATGCAGGCGGCGCTCGAAAGTGCCGGCTATCAGGTCGCCATCGCCAATGCCGGCGTTTCCGGTGATACCACAAGCGGCGGCCTGGCGCGGGTCAACTGGTCGGTGCCCGACGGCACGGACGGGGTGATCCTCGAGCTCGGCGCCAATGACGCGTTGCGCGGCGTCGCGCCGCAAAAGGCGAAGGAGAACCTCGCTGCCATCATCGAGAGCCTTCAGGATCGCGACATCCCGGTGATGCTGATGGGCATGATGGCGCCGCCCAACATGGGCGCGGACTACGCGGAGGCCTTCAACCCGATCTACGGCGCGCTTGCCGAACAATACGGCGTTCCGCTCTATCCGTTCTTTCTCGATGGCGTCGCCGCCAATGCGGCGCTGCAGCTTTCCGATGGCATGCATCCCAATGCCGAGGGCGTCGCGGTGATGGTCGAAAACACGCTTCCCGCCGTCGAGGCCTTCATCGACACTATCGGGGGACAAGCAAATTAACGCTTGCGTCAACATGGCTTAGATGATTCGCTGGAGGGGTGACTAGCAGATTCGGGGAGCTCGCCATGCCGAGAATTTTCACTGCCCTCGAAATCCCGCGCGAACAGGCGTTAAGTCTTTCGCTGTTGCGCGGCGGCCTGCCCGGGGCCCGCTGGATCGATGTGGAGAATTACCACATCACTCTGCGGTTCATCGGCGATGTCGACTTCCGCACAGCCGACGAGGTCGTGCACTGGCTCGACCGGATCGAGCGTCCTTCCTTCCAGTTGAGCCTGACCGGAACCGGCGCCTTCGGCAGCAAGAAGCCGCATGCGATCTGGGCCGGCGTCTCGCCCGCGCCCGAGCTTTTTGCGCTGCAGGGCGAGATCGACCGGATTTGCCAGCGGCTGGGGCTCAGGGCCGACCCGCGCAAGTTTACCCCGCATGTGACGCTGGCGCGGCTTCGCGGATCGAAGGTGCAGGACGTGGTGGAGTATCTTTCCGCCCGCGGCAATTTCCAGACGCTGCCCTTCACCGTGCCGCGCTTCGTGCTGATGTCGTCGCGCGATTCCGTCGGCGGCGGCCCCTATCAGGTGGAAGAGGCCTTTGATCTTTATGATCCGAGCGAGGACTACAGCCTGGACATGAGCGACTGGCAGCCCGCCAAGAGCATGTGGTAGACGGTTTCAAACCCGTCATCGCCGCCGTAATAGGGATCCGGCACGTCCCGGCGCTCGCCGAGCGTATATTCCGAAAACAGCGCGACTTCGGCGGCGGAGCTGTTGCCGGCGAGCCGTTTCAGCGCGGCCATATTGCCGCTGTCCATGCCGAGAATGATCGAGAACCGGCTGAAGTCGACAGGTCTGATCTGCCGCGCGCGCTGGCCGGAGATGTCGAAGCCGTAGCGCCTGGCCGTTGCGCGCGACCGCGGGTCGGGGAGCTCGCCCTCGTGCCAGTTGCCGATGCCGGCGGAATCGGCGCTGAATTCGTCGCCGCGTCCGGCCTGTTCGGCAAGATGTGTGAACACGCCCTCGGCGAGCGGTGAACGACAGATATTGCCGCTGCAGACGAAGAGGATTGAGCGTTTTTCCGGTTGTGCCATGATGTTTACGCAATTGTCTGGAGGATCGGAGTTTCGATGATCGGGGAGACAATGCCATGAATGATGCGCGACTGGAACCTGAAGCGCTGCGGACGGCCATGCAATCGTGCGGGAACTGGGCGATCAGCGAGGACGACACCGCGATCTCCCGTGATTTCAAGTTTACCGATTTTCGCGAGGCCTTTGCCTTCATGAGCGAATGCGCGCTCGCCGCAGAGCGCCTTGACCACCATCCCGAGTGGAGCAATGTCTATAACCGCGTCGGCGTTTCGCTGACCACGCATTCCTCCGGCGGCATCAGCGCCCGCGACATCGAGATGGCCAGCATCATGGACAGGGCTGCAAGCCGTTTCGGCGTTTGAACCGGGGCCGCGCCGTCCTATATTCCGGTGCGAAGGAGCCTTTCATGAGTGACATCAAATATGGAGACATCCTCGAACCCGGCGACGAGGAGACCAGGGCCGAAAACGAACGAACGGTGCGCGAGGGGTTCTGGGCGAAACTGCGCAGGACGGCCGCTCATATTCCCTTTGCCCGCGATGCCGTGGCTGCCTATTACTGCGCGACCGACCGCGACACGCCGCTTGGCGCCCGCGTGGTGCTCTATTCGGCGCTGGCCTATTTCATCATGCCGGCCGATCTCATTCCGGACATCTTCCTGTTCGTCGGCTTTACAGACGATCTGGCCGTGCTCACCACGGCGTTGACGATGATCCGCAGAAATATGAGAATAGAGCATTACGACCGGGCGGACCGGGCGCTGACGACACTGGATAATGACTAAGTTTCAGTTCATGCCGCAATCTTGCCCTGATTGGCGGCATGTGTCGTTGCACCATCATCCAGGCTTCCGGCCTTCGCTAAAATCCACGTCATGTTGAGGTTTTGGTAACCTCGAATGCGTATTGAATTGAACGAATTCGAAACGTATCGGCCTTGCCGCTTTTTTGACAGGGCAGGGGCCGGCGGCAGCAGAGAAAATCGGCAGGATCATATGTTTGCAAGAAAAATCGTCCTCGTACTGGTCATTCTGTTCACCGGCGCCTCGATCGCTTCCGCGCAGACGCCGACGCCCATCCAGAAATTCGACGCCTGGGTCGCCTATTCCTATAATTCCGATGCCGGCAAGGTCTGCTATGTCCTTTCGGTGCCGGCCAAGAAGGAGCCGGCCAATGTCGACCATGGCGACAACTTCTTCGTCGTCACCAAATATCCGGGCCAGAACGTCACGCTCGAGCCGCAGGCCATGATGGGCTACAGCCTGCGTGACGGTTCGACCATCGATGTCATCGTCGACGGCAAGAGCTTCCCGATGTACCACAAGGGTCAGGGCGGCTGGCTGGAGAATGCCGCGCAGGAGCCGGCGCTGGTCGCGGCCATGAAGGCGGGCCGGACGATGGAAGTAAAGGCGACGTCAGCGCGCGGCACCAACACCACGCATACTTATTCGCTGATCGGCATCACCGCGGCGCTCGACAAGATCAGCACCTGCAAGTAGGCGCAGCAGCGCTTCCCGGACCCGGCCTCGGCCGGGTTTTTTGCGTCCGGCCCTGCAAACGGCGCGGGTGAGCCATGTGGCGAAAGGGATGACGGCGGGCGACGGGCATGATATAGGCACGCGGCAGATGCTCAGGCGCGCCTTGTTTGTGCGGCGCCTGATGAAGCTTGAAAGCAAACCCCTATATTCTTTCGCGGGTGGCGCGCTGCCGGGATGAAAGCCCGGCGCAGATGCGTCGATGACCCGCAATCGGCGTTTTTACGGGAGCCCGACAATGTCCGCTGTCGAAACCATCGATCTTGACGCTCAGCGTGCCAAGCCCCGCCCGAGACAGGCGGAAAAGAGCACCCTGATCGGTCTGTCCAAGCCGGAAATGGCCGAGGCGCTGTCTTCGATCGGCGTGCCGGACAAGCAGATCCGCATGCGCGTCAACCAGGTCTGGAACTGGCTCTATGTGCGCGGCGTCTCCGATTTTTCCGAGATGACCAATATGGCGAAGGACCTGCGGGGGAAGATGGCCGAGGCCTTCGATATCGCCCGGCCGGAGATCGTCACAGAACAGATCTCGACGGACGGCACCCGCAAATGGCTGATGCGCTTTCCCGCCCACGGCGCCGGCCGCCCGGTGGAGATCGAAACGGTCTATATCCCGGAGGAAGATCGCGGCACGCTGTGCATTTCGAGCCAGGTCGGCTGCACGCTCACCTGTTCCTTCTGTCACACCGGCACGCAGCGTCTGGTGCGCAATCTGCGCCCGGAGGAAATTCTCGCGCAGCTTCTGGTCGCCCGTGACGCGCTCGGCGATTTCCCGAACCGCGACGCGCCGAACGGCGCCTTCATTCCCGAGTCCGACCGCAAGGTCACCAACGTCGTGATGATGGGAATGGGCGAGCCGCTCTACAATTTCGAGGCGGTGAAGAAGGCGCTGCTGATCGCGTCCGCCGAGGACGGGCTGTCGCTGTCGAAGCGGCGCATCACGCTATCGACCTCCGGCGTGGTGCCGGAAATCTACCGCACCGGCGACGAAATCGGCTGCATGCTGGCGATCTCGCTGCATGCGGTGCGCGACGACCTGCGCAACATTCTGGTGCCGATCAACAAGAAATATCCGCTGGAAGAGTTGATCAAGGCCTGCCGGGATTATCCGGGGCTCTCGAACGCGCGCCGCATCACCTTCGAATATGTGATGCTGAAGGACGTCAATGACAGCCTGGAGGATGCGCGCGATCTGGTGAAGCTGCTGAAGGGCATTCCCGCCAAGATCAACCTCATTCCGTTCAACCCCTGGCCGGGGTCGAACTACCAGTGTTCCGACTGGGAGACGATCGAGCGTTTCGCCGATTTCATCAACCAGGCCGGCTATGCCTCGCCGATCCGCACCCCGCGCGGCCGCGACATTCTCGCCGCCTGCGGGCAGTTGAAGTCGGAATCGGAGCGTATGCGCAAGACCGAGCGCTTGGCCTACGAGGCGATGATGATCGCCAATCACGGGGATTGAGCGTCTTTCACCGCGCCTGCGTCAGCAATATTTTCACCGCAAACAGCGAAAACACGCCGGCGAACAGGTAGTCGATGGCGCGCAGCACGCGTTTGTGAGCCATCAGCCAGCCTGAAAGTCGGTCGGCGGCGACGACGATGGCAATCGTCGGCAGAAGCGCCACAGCGATGAAGGTGAAGCCGAGGAAGATCAGCTTTCCGGTGACGTTCGGGTCATGCGCCTCGACGAATTGCGGCAGGAAGGTCATGAAGAAGATGATGACTTTCGGGTTCAAGAGATTGACCCAGAACCCGCTTGCGATTGCCGCCCTCACACGGCCCCGCTTGCGCTCCGTTCTCGCTTCCGCCTCCAGCACGAAATTGCTGCCCTTGCGGATCGCCATCACCGCGATCCAGAACAGATAGGCAGCGCCCCCTGTCTTCAGGATCATGAAGGCCGTCGGCGAGGCGACGATCAGCGCGGAAACGCCGAAGGCGACCAGCATCGTGTGGACGCAAAGGCCGAGATTGGTGCCGATCAGCACGGCAAGCCCCGCAGCCCGACCCTCTTTCAGCGCCTTGTTGATCGATAGCGTCATGTCGGGGCCGGGGGTCAGCGCCAGAAGCAGGGTTGCCGCCGAAAAGGCGAGAAGCACGGGGAGCGAGGGAATGAAATCCATGAGAAACCGTCGAAACCTGGAACGCCGGCCGCGCGTTCACCGTTCAAGATGATTGCCGATAAGGTTAACAATCTGTAATGAGAGCGGAGCGGTTTGGCAACAATCCGCAGTGAGGCCCAGGGGCCGCCGACAGGACTGAAGGACGATTTTCTTGCGCATTCTCGACGAAGCCTTTTTCCCGGAACTGCCGAATTATTACCGCGGCAAGGTGCGGGAGAACTATGACCTGCCGGACGGGCGCCGGATCATCATCACCACTGACCGAATCAGCGCCTTCGACCGGGTCCTGGCCTCCATTCCGCACAAGGGCGCAATCTTGACGCAGATTGCGCGTTTCTGGTTCGACGCGACAGCCGATATTGCCGACAATCATGTCGTCGCCTATCCGGACCCGAACGTCGTCGTCGGCAAGAGGCTTGATATCCTGCCGGTCGAGATCATCGTGCGCGGCTATCTGGCCGGCACCACCGACACGTCCGTGCTGACCCGCTACAAGCGCGGCGAACGCAGGCTCTATGGCTTCGACTTTCCGGACGGAATGCGTGACAATCAGGTCCTGCCGGAGCCGATCATCACGCCGACAAGCAAGGCCTTCGACGGCGGTCACGACGAGCCGCTGACGGCTGACGAGATCATCGAGCGTGGCCTCCTGACCAAGGCGCGCTGGGGCGAGGTCTCCGAAAAGGCGCTGGCGCTCTTTGCCCGCGGCCAAGAAATGGCTGCGCGCCAGGGGCTGATCCTTGCCGACACGAAATACGAGTTTGGTATCGATGCCGAGGGCAATCTTCTGCTCGCCGACGAGATTCATACGCCCGATTCGAGCCGCTACTGGATGGCCGACAGCTATCAGGCGCGCTTTGCGGCCGGCGAGCGGCCGGAAAGCTTCGACAAGGATTTCATCCGCACCTGGGTGGTCGAGCGCTGCGATCCCTATTCGGACCCGATCCCCGAGATCCCGCGCGATGTGATCGAGGCGGCGTCCGGCGTCTACGCCCGGGCCTTCGAAATGATCACGGGAACGCCGTTCGTGCCGGATGAGAGCGGCGCAAGCGTGAAGGACCGGGTGCGCGCCAACCTCGCGGCCTATTATCCGGAGGCGGACTGGGGAGAGGCGTGATGCGCAGACCGCGGCGATCGGCAGAAGAAACACGCGAGGCCATCCTCGAAACGGCGGAACGGCTATTTCGCGCGCGCGGCTACGCCGCCGTCTCGATTGCCGACATTGCCGGCGAGCTTGGCATGTCGCCGGCCAACGTCTTCAAGCATTTCCGCAGCAAGCTGACGTTGGGGCGCGCCATCGCCTATCGTCATGCCCGCCGCCTTGCCGAACGCTGCTCGATCGAGGACCTTTCGGACCCGCCGGACCGTCGGCTGACGACCTTCCTTTCGCGGCTTTCGCGCGAACATGTGCGCGACAAGCGCGAGAACCAGTACCTGTTCGAGATGATCCCGCTGGTGTTGGAAGATCCGGCCAAGGGCGGCCGTATCTATCGCCGGCTCGTCGAGGAAAAACTGTGCTCGCTGATCGCCGAAGGCATGGAGGAGGGGATCTACGGCCCGGGCGATCCCGTGCGCGATGCCGCCGCGATCGTCGACATGCTTGGCTGCGTCCTCAATCCGCGCATGATTTCATGTGCCGATCCCGCAACACTGGCTGACAAAACGCAGCTGATCGTCGCTCTTGTCGACGGCGGATTGAAAAACCGCGTTGTAAAGTGACGTTATCTGCGATACGTCACCAAAGAGATTCGTTTTGTGCCTTGTGGCGAACTTTTGCCGCGATCGTCGACACGCGAGATATTGAGTTTCTGCGCTGTTAGGATTGTGTTAAGAAAGTGCCCATTGATTGATTTTCTATTCTGGATAGGTGCCCATGCTGTCGCGCAAGCTTCCAATTGCCGCTCTTAGTGTTCTTGCAATGGCGCTTAGCGCTTGCAGTGATGACGGTAAGCAACAACAGGGGGGCATGCAGATGCCGCCGCCCCAGGTTGGCGTCATCACGCTTGAAAAGCAGTCGGTGCCGATCACCACGACGCTTCCGGCGCGCGCGGTTTCCTATCGCTCTGCTGAGATCCGGCCGCAGGTCACTGGTATCATTACCGAAAAGGCCTTCAAGGACGGCGCCTTCGTTGAAGGGGGCGACCTGCTCTACCAGATCGAGCAGGATACCTACGAGGCCAATCTGGCCCAGGCGCAGGCCTCGCTCGACAAGGCCAATGCCACGGTTCCGGGCCTTGAGGCCAACTACGAACGCTACAAGCGGATCGTCAATCAGGGCGCGACCGAGATCCAGCTGACCGACGCGCAGACCTCCTACGAGCAGGCGCTGGCGGATGTCGAATCAGCCAAGGCCGCAGTGAAGACGGCGGAGATCAATCTCGGTCACACCGACATTACCGCGCCGTTCGACGGCGTTGTCGGCGTCTCCAATATCTCGATCGGCAACCTTGCCTCGCCGACGTCCGCGACCCCGCTGGTCAGCCTCAATCAGCTCGATCCGATCTATGTCGACATGTATGAGTCGGCCGCCCAGGTGCTGAGCGCTTCCGGCAAGTATCCGGATTTCAAGAGCGAACAGGACCTCTCCAGCGTCAAGGTCGTCGTCAAGCTTGATGACGGCAGCGACTATTCGGTCGCAGGCCATCTCGATGTTTCAGAGCGGACGGTGAATGAATCGACCGGCACGGTCAATCTGCGCGCCGTGTTCGACAATCCCGACAATGTCCTGCTTCCCGGCATGTTCGTGCGCGCAACGCTGACGGTGGCCGAGGAGGAGGGCTACCTCATTCCGCAGCTTGCGGCCCAGATCGAGGCCGGCGGCAAGGTTTCGGCCATGTTCGTCACCAACGACAACAAGGTCGAGACGCGTGTGTTCCAGAATGTACGGGTCTCCAACGACTCCTGGCTGGTGACCGACAATGTCTCCGACGGCGACCGTCTGATCGTCGACGGCTTCCAGCGTCTGGTCGGCGGCATCACCGATGTCACGCCGGTTCCGGTCAAGATCAATGAGGACGGCGTCGTGGTCGACGCGAATTCGGGCTCTGGTTCGTCTTCCGGGTCGTCCTCCGGCTCGAGCTCCGGCAGCGGCGCTTCGGGTTCATCGTCATCAGGCGGAAACGGCTGAGCGTGAAGGTGTTCAGGCTCCAGAACCCAAGCGCTCGAGGAATATTGAATGGCTAATTTCTTCATCAACAGACCGGTTTTCGCCTGGGTGATCGCGATCGTGATCATGCTGATCGGCGGTCTCGGTATCTCGCAACTGCCGGTCTCCCAGTACCCGCAGATTGCGCCGACGACCATTTCCCTTCAGGCAACCTTCCCGGGCGCGAGTGCCAGAACGGTCGAGACGACGGTGACCAACGTCATCGAGGACGGTCTTTCCGGCTTCGACGACATGCTCTACCTGACATCGACCTCGAGCCCCGGCCTGTCGCAGATTTCGGTCATCTTCGGTCCGAGCATCGATCCGGAAATCGCCCAGGTCGAAGTGCAGAACAAGCTCCAGCTCGTGCAGCCGCAATTGCCGGAGATCGTCCGCAGCCTCGGCATCACGGTCAGCCGTTCGTCCTCGAGCTTCCTCATGGTCGTGGCGCTAACGGATGAAAGCGGCAACTACTCCGCCGCCGATCTTGGCAATATCATCGACAGCACCATCAACGACCCGATCTCGCGTCTCGACGGCGTCGGCAGCGTCCAGGGCTTCTACACGCCCTATGCGATGCGCATCTGGCTCGATCCCTACAAGCTCAACCAGTATAATCTTACGGCTTCGGACGTTTCCAGCGCCATCCGGGCGCAGAACCAGCAGGTCGCGGTCGGCGATGTCGGCGACAACCCCGTGCTCAAGGGGCAACAGCTCAGCATTACCGCCGTGTCGTCGGCTCAGCTCGAAAACGTCACGGAATTCGAGAACATCATCCTGCGCACCACCGAAAACGGCGCGACGGTAACGATCTCGGATGTCGGGCGGGTCGAGCTCGGCCAGCGCTACTACCAGTTCAGTACGTTCTACAACGGGCTCCCGGCCGCCGGTTTCGCCGTCGAGCTCGCCAACGGCGCCAACGCCGTGCAGACTTCGGCGCGCGTGACCGACTTCATGGACTCGATCAAGCCGACCCTGCCTGAAGGCGTCGACATCATCTATCCCTACGACACGACGCCCTTCGTCAAACTGTCGATCGAGCAGGTGGTCCATACGCTGTTCGAGGCAATCGTGCTCGTCTTCGTCGTGCTCCTTGTCTTCCTGCAGAACCTGAGGGCGACGCTGATCGCCACGCTTGTGGTGCCGGTCGTGCTCCTCGGCGCCTTCGGCGTGCTCGCCTTTGCCGGCTTCTCGATCAACACGCTGACCATGTTCGCCATGGTGCTGGCAATCGGTCTTCTTGTGGATGACGCGATCGTCGTGGTGGAGAACGTCGAACGCATCATGCATGAAGACGGGCTTCCGCCGAAGGAAGCCACGCAGAAATCGATGGGCGAGATTTCAGGCGCCCTGATCGGCATCGTGATGGTGCTGACGGCCGTGTTCATTCCGATGGCCTTCATCGGCGGTTCCACGGGCATCATCTATCGCCAGTTCTCGATCTCGATCGTGGCCGCGATGATCCTGTCCGTGCTGGTCGCGATGATCTTCACGCCGGCGCTTTGCGCCACCTTGCTGAAGCCCGTCGATCCGACCAAGAAGGATCGCGGTCTCTCCGGCATGTTCAATCGCGGCTTCAACAGCGTCACCAATGGCTACACGAATGCCGTCGGCTTCCTGCTGAAGATCCCGCTGATCGTGTTCGCGGTGTTCGCCGTGCTGCTGTTCGGCGTCTATCACTACTTCATGCAGCTGCCGGAATCCTTCCTGCCGGATGAGGACCAGGGTTCGCTGTTCGTGATCATCAACCTGCCGACGGGCGCAACAACGGCGCGCACGCAGGCGGTCAGCGATCAGGTCTCGAGCTACTTCAGAAACCAGGAGAAGGATGCGGTCGAGGCCGTGTTCAACGTGCTTGGCTTCTCGTTTGCCGGACAGGGCCAGAACTACGCGATGAGCTTCATCGAGTTGAAGCCCTTCGAGGACCGCACCACGGCTGCGCTGACGGCCTCGTCCGTGGCTCAGCGCGCCAACGGCTTCTTCTACACCCATGTCCGCGACGCGCAGGTCTTCGTCGTTCAGCCGCCGGCAATTCCGGGTCTCGGCCAGTCGACGGGCTGGACCGGTTATGTGGTCGACAGCGGCAACCAGGGCCAGGCAGCGACGCTTGCCACGACCCAGCGCATCATTCAGCAGATGAATGGCGGCGGCATTGCCGCGCAGGTCCGCACCGACACGCTGCCGAACGAGACGCAGATGCTGATCGATATCGATGAGCAGCGCGCCGGCGCCTATGGCGTCAGCATTTCCGAAGCCACCGGCATGTTGTCGACGATCTATGCGGGCTCGAACATCAACAACTTCACCCTGAACGACAAGGTCAAGAAGGTCTATGTCCAGGGCGATGCGCCGTACCGCATGCAGCCCGAGGATATCTACAAGTGGTATGCCCGCAATTCGAGCGGGGAGATGGTGCCGTTCTCGGCCTTCACCGATATCGACTGGACCACCGGCGCGCCGTCGCTGTCGCACTATAACGGCAACACCGCGGTCGACATCCAGGGTTCGACCAACCCCGGCTATAGTTCGGGCGAGGCGATGAACCAGCTTGTCTCCATGGTCGATTCTTCCCCCGGCGGCTTCACCGTCGCCTGGACGGACATGTCGTTGCAGCAGGTGATCTCGGGCGATGAGGCGGCCTATCTCTATCTCGTCTCGATTGTCTTCGTGTTCCTGTGCCTTGCCGCGCTTTACGAGAGCTGGAGCATTCCGTTCTCGGTCATTCTGGCGGTTCCGGTCGGTATTCTCGGCGCGGTCGTGGCGGCCAACCTCGATGGTCAGGACAACGACATCTATTTCAAGGTCGGGCTTCTGACGACGATGGGCCTTGCGGCGAAGAATGCGATCCTGATCGTGGAGTTCGCGCGCGAGCAGAGCGAGAAGGGCGATTCGCTCTTTGACGCGGCCGTCCACGCGGCGCGCATGCGTCTGCGCCCGATCATCATGACCTCGCTTGCCTTCATTCTCGGCGTCACGCCTCTGGTGATGGCGACCGGCGCGGGTTCGGCCGCGCAGAATGCCATCGGCATCGCCGTCTTCGGCGGCATGCTGGCGGCAACGACCTTGGGCATCTTCTTCGTGCCGTCCTTCTTCGTCGCCGTTTGCCGCGTCATGGGCATCGGCAAGAAGGAAGACAAATCGGCAGAAGAGCAACAGATCGTTTAAAAGAAAATTAACAATATTGCGCCGGCCTCGTGCCGGCGTCTAAAAGAGTAAGGGTAGGCGGCCCGGGTTCGGGCTGCCGAGATGACAGGATTGAGACCATGGTGTTGAGCCGCGTTACCCCCGTTCCGCTTTTGCTGCTGCTTCTGGCCGGCTGTGCCGTCGGCCCGGATTATGTGGCGCCGGAAACGGCCTTGCCGGACAAATTCTCCGAAGGCAGCAGCCAGAGCGTCGGCGACGTCACGGACGTCGCCTGGTGGAAGAGCTTCAACGATCCGCTGCTGAATTCCTATGTCGAAGCCGGCATGGCCCAGAACCTTTCGGTGCTTCAGGCGCTTGAGGCGATCGTGCAGGCAGAGGCCAATGTTGTCACCTCGACGGCCGGCGCCTTCCCGCAGGTCAACCTTCAGGCCAATGACACCGGCGCCGGCGCAGGCGGCGACGGCGCTTCGGCGCAGGCGCGCAAGACCTCCAACACCCTCGGCGGTTCCGTTCCGGTCTCCTGGGTGCTCGATCTCTTCGGTCTCTATCAGCGCGCCGGCGAAGCGGCCATGGCCCAGTTGGACGCGGCCTATGCGAGCGCCGACGTCGCCAAGCTGACCCTGATTTCCAGCCTGATCGACTCCTACATCAATGCCCGGCTTTATCAGGAACGGCTGTCGATCGCCCGTTCCAACCTGAAGAGCCGACGCGAGACGCTGCGTCTGACCCAGTTCCAGCTGGATGCCGGCGCGGCTTCGAGGCTCGACGTGGTGCAATCGGAAGGTCTGGTGAACGCGCAGCTTTCCACCATTCCCCAGCTTGAGGCGGCCTATCGCCAGCAGGTCTACGCGTTGTCGACGCTGATGGGCCTGCCGGCGGCAACCCTGATCGACCAGATGAACAAGGTGAAGCCGATCCCGGTTACCCATGCGCGCCTCGCTTCCGGTGTTCCGGCGGACCTGATCCGCAACCGGCCGGATATTCGCGAAGCCGAACGCAATCTTGCCGCCGCGACGGCAGCGATCGGCGTTGCCGAGGCTCAGCTCTATCCGATGATCTCGCTGAACGGCACGCTGCAGGCCAGCGTCTCCGCCAATTCCCTCGGCAATGCCGGGCAGACCTCCTGGTCCTTCGGTCCGACGCTCAGCCTGCCGATCTTCGATGGCGGCGCGTTGCGCGCCAACGTTTCGAGCTCCGAATCCCAGGCGCGTCAGGCCTATCTCGCCTGGAAGCAGACAGTGCTCAACGCCGTGCAGGAAGTCGAGACGGCGCTCGCCGTTGTCACCCGCGACGGGCGGACGGTGTCGGCCCTGCGGGCGACGGTCGCTTCCTACCGCGATGCGCTTGAACTTTCGACCTCCAGCTACCGCGACGGTGCGACCTCGCTGCTCGATGTGCTTGACGCCCAGCGTGCCGTGTCCGACGCCGAGGCAAGCCTTGCCGATGCGATCGCGCAGCAGGCCGGCGATTTCGTCGCGCTCAATGTCGCGATCGGCGGCGGCTATGCGGCCCAGTAAGATCTAGAGCGGTTCCGCCTTTCTGGGAAACGCACAACCGCTCTATCTAATTGTTTTGACGCATTTTCGCGGACGTCAGATGTTTCCATCTGACTGCGAAATGCTCTAGCCCTTCGCAAATCTGTCTTTCCAGCTTGGCAACGCTCCCCTTTGCGGGAGCGTTTCTGCTTCATAGACCCCGCGCGCGATCGCCCGCGCCATGGTCCGCATTGCCTCGAGGCAGATTTCGGCAAAGGCCAGGTCATCGGGGGTCGGCTTTTCACCCGTCGCCGCCGAAAGCACAGTGTCTCCGTCAAAGGGAAGGTGGGCCGGATGGATTGCGCGGGCAAAGCCGTCATGCGCCATGATCGCCAGGCGGTAGGCCTGCTGCTTGGTGAGCGTTGCATCCGTGGCGATCACGCCAATTGTCGTCGCCGTGGTTGCCCCGCCCTTGATGGCAAGCGACAATGCGTCGGCAGGCACGGGCGCCGGCAGGCCCAACCCGCCGAATTCTGACGCATCTTCCAGCGCTGATGCCCAGAAATGTGGGCCGTTGCCAATTGTGACGCTGCCCATGGCGTTGACGGCTGCAAGCGCGCCGACCCGGAAGCCTTCAGCGGTTTCAAAGCTCGCCGAGCCAAGTCCGCCCTTGAGGTTGACGGTCGTCGCGCCGGTGCCCGCACCGGCCGTGCCGAGTGCGAAGGCGCCGGTTCTGGCCGCGCGGTAGGCCTCGTAGCCAAGGTCGCGGTATGGGGCGTGGAGGCCCCAGTCCTTGTCTCCGCCGTTCAGGAGATCCATCAGGATGGCGCCTGGCACGATCGGAATGCGGGCGGGCCCGAGCGCCAGTCCGCGACCGTCAGCCCTCAGACCGGACTGAACGCCGCCGGCGGCATCAAGGCCGAAGGCCGAACCACCGGAAAGCACGAAGGCATCGACAGTCTGGACCGTGCGGCCGGGGTCGAGCAAAAGGAGGTCACGGCTGCCCGGCGCTCCGCCAAGAGAAAGTCCGGACGCGATGACGGGCCGGTCGAAAACGATTGCCGTCACGCCGGAGGCAAGCTTGCGGTCCTCCGCGTTGCCGACGCTGATGCCGGCAATATCGGTGATGAGATTGCGCATGTCTGCCTCCCGGTCATATGCCATACCGATATCAGCAAACATTGGCGTCCGGGTGCAGGAAAGCAGGAAGAGTCGGATTTTTTCAGATTTTTGAAAAATGCGTGTTGACTTTGAAGGGCGCTTCACCCTATATGCGCATCACCGACGGGGTCGACGGTCGCTCTCGCGACCAACGATGTTGACCTCACTTCCGCCGATTAGCTTCGCTGATTGACGTGTTTGAACTCCAGGGTTTTGGCACGCGGAATGGTATTTGGATGCGATGAACTTCGCATCGGTTATTTGGACAATTGAATATTTGAAGAAAGAGAAACGTGGCGAGCGGCTTTGTCGGTGAGCTTTCGGGCTTACCAAAGAGACTTAAGAAGC
>NZ_JACIDZ010000009.1 GCF_014196625.1 Martelella radicis | reverse complement strand
CCGCTCAAAACATGCGAGGGAAGGTTGGAACATGGGTCAATTCTCAATGGAAATATCAGGCCACACCGGGTCAGTTCTCAGTGGCAATCAACACCCGCCCAGAGACAGCGTGTCCAGCAGCGTCTCCTGAACGCGGAGACGCTGGCCACCAGAATCCTCCAGCGCCATCAGCACGAACTGGATGCGATGGCCAAAGCGCTGATTGAGGACCGCGAACTGGTCGGTAAACGTCTGCATAAAATGCTCGAGAGGATCACGCCGGATACCGGCATCCTGGAAGTCAGTACGAGAGAAACGGCTAATGACAAGGAAACGAACCAGCCACGATAGCGAACGCCGGCTTCATCGGCTACGGTAGGAAAGGCAGAGTCGAAAAACCAGAACAAGAAAGCTCGGCCTCGACTTTTGCGCCGGAATGTACCTTGAAATGTACCTCAACCAATCCTGGAAAGAAAACCATGAATAAAATCATGCTGCTAGGACGAGGTAATGGCGGACAGAGAGGGATTCGAACCCTCGATACGGTTGCCCGTATACACGCGTTCCAGGCGTGCGCCTTCGACCACTCGGCCACCTGTCCGTCCCGGTACCGCGTCGGTGAAACCGAAGGGTGGGACCGGCGCGATATATACCGATGCCGTGGCGATGATCAACCCGAATCTGACAGATTTTTGAATTGTTTCGAAAGCGCATGAGCCCGCAACAAAGTGCGGGGAACCGAAAGGCACCGGCGCGGCATGGAGCCATGTGAAGGCGCGGGCAGCAGGCGGTCTTGCGCAAAGGCCGTCTTGTCGCGGCCGGTTTCGTTTCTTATCTGAAGACCAGGATCAGTCGCCTGCCGCCCTTCGGGTGCTGATAACGCAGGGAACAGGGTGGCCTATCTACTCGTTCTGTCGGATCGGCGCGGAAAGCGCGTTTTCGCTGAAATGCCCTTTCGCTCCGTCCTTTCGTTGTTTTGACGCTTCGCCAAAGTCGGGAAGGCCGCCTGTCGGCGAAATGCTCCAAGGAGACCATCATGTTTTTTTCCGCCTTCAACAGGGAAAAGACGGTCATGCCGTCGACTGACACCGCCCTGCCCGGACGATCGGATCCCATTCCCACGGCAGAACGCCATTTCGTCAACGGCCGCCCGCTTGCCCCGCCTTATCCGGACGGCATGAAGGAAGTGCAGTTCGGCATGGGCTGCTTCTGGGGCGCGGAGCGCCTGCTTTGGCAGACGCCTGGCGTCTACGTCACCGTCTCGGGCTATGCCGGCGGCATCACGCCAAATCCGACCTACGAGGAAACCTGCACCGGGCTCACCGGCCATGCCGAGGTCGTGCGCGTCATCTATGATCCCGAGAAGGTCAGTCTCGATGATCTGCTGAAACTGTTCTTCGAGGCCCATGACCCGACCCAGGGCATGCGCCAGGGCAATGATATCGGCACCACCTATCGCTCTGCGATCTACCTCGAGGATGCTGAGGAGCTGAAACGCGCCGAGACGGTGCGTGATCGTTTCCAGCAGGCGCTCAAGGCCAGCGGCCGCGATGACCTGATCACCACGGAAATCGCGAAGGCGGGCGCGTTCTACCCAGCGGAAGACTATCACCAGCAATATCTCGCCAAGAACCCGGCCGGCTATTGCGGATTAAAGGGCACCGGCGTTTCCTGCCCGATCGGCTGAGACCGCCTGCGGCATCGCCCGGCATCAGGAGGGAGCGCGATCGCGCTTCCTTTTTTGTTGGCTGGATGCAGGCTTCTGGAATGTGCACTTCATTTTTGCCCATCGGGTAAATTTTGTGATGAAATTTTGTCGAAGCCGTGCAACGATATGCCTTAAACCGGTCTTCTGCGGCCGGTCCGTGTATCAGGAGGGGGCAATCGCGCCTGCCGCCGAACAGGGTCCATGAGCACACTCACAGGGAACAGAGCTGCGTTATGAAGAAAACTATCCTCAGCCTTATTGCCGTTGCCGCAATGTCGACATCCGCACTGGCCGATTTCAAGCCCGCCCTTGTCTACGGCACAGGCGGCAAATTCGACAAATCCTTCAACGAGTCGGCCTATAACGGCGCGGAGAAGTTCAAGGCCGACACCGGCGTCGAATATCGCGACTTCGAGCCGACCGGCGACGCCCAGGGCGAGCAGGCGATCCTCAACTTCGCCTCCCAGGGCTTCAGTCCCGTCGTGGCGCTGTCCTTTGCCTGGAAATCCGCCGTCGAGAAGATTGCGCCGCAGTTCCCCGATACCGAATTCTACATCGTCGATGACGTGATCGAGGCCCCCAACGTCCAGTCCGTCGTCTTCAAGGAAGAACAGGGTTCCTATCTCGTCGGCCTTCTGGCAGCGATGAAATCGGAAACCGGCACGGTCGGCTTCGTCGGCGGCATGGATATTCCGCTGATCCATAAATTCGGCTGCGGCTATGCCCAGGGTGCCAAGGCCGCCAATGGCGATGCCACAATCCTGCGCAACTTCGTCGGCACCACGGGTGCTGCCTGGAACGACCCGGTCAAGGCCGGCGAGCTTACCAAGAACCAGATGGACCAGGGCGCCGACGTGATCTACGCGGCAGCCGGCGCCTCGGGCCTCGGCGTGCTGCAGGCCGCCGCCGATGCCGAGGAATATTCGATCGGCGTCGACAGCAACCAGAACTATGTACACCCCGGCTCGGTACTGACCTCCATGGTCAAGCGCGTCGACAACGCCGTCTATGACGCCTTCAAGGCCAGCCAGGACGGCAAGTTTGAAGCTGGCGTCAACTCGCTCGGCGTTGCCGACAACGGTGTCGGCTGGGCCTATGACGAGTACAACAAGCCGCTGATCACCGAAGACATGCTGGCCGCCGTCGAAAAGGCGAAGGAAGGCATCGTTTCCGGCGAGATCGAGGTGCACGACTACTCCGTCGACAACACCTGCCCCTACTGATCCTGCATCGCGTTCGGACGGGCACGCCCGTAGCGTGCCCGTCCGCTCTTCCGGATCTTTTTCGCCTGCCTTCGGCAGAGCCTCCTGAGCGCCATGGCGCGCGATCCTCGTTTGGGAGTTAACAAGCTTTTGAGCACACCGCCCGCAATCGAACTTATCGGTATCGACAAGAGCTTCGGGCCCGTTCACGCCAACAAGAACATCAATTTGAAGGTCGAGAAGGGTTCCATCCACGGCATTATCGGTGAAAACGGAGCCGGGAAATCGACCCTGATGTCGATCCTCTATGGTTTCTATCAGGCCGACCGCGGCGAGATCCGCGTCAACGGCAAGCCGCTCGAAATCGCCGACAGTGACGACGCCATCGCCGCCGGCATCGGCATGGTCCATCAGCACTTCATGCTGGTGGAGGATTTCACCGTGCTGGAAAACGTCATGCTCGGCGCCGAAGGAGGCTCGCTTCTCAATCGAGGCGAGAGCAAGGCCCGCAAGGAACTGAAGCGACTTGAGAGCGAATACGGCCTCGAGGTCGATCCCGACGCCATCATAGAACAACTGCCCGTCGGCCTGCAGCAGCGCGTGGAAATCCTGAAGGCCATGTTCCGCGGCGCGGAGATCCTGATCCTCGACGAGCCGACCGGCGTGCTCACGCCAGCGGAGGCCGATCACCTGTTCCGCATTCTCGGCATGCTGCGCGACCAGGGGCATACGGTCATCTTCATCACCCACAAGCTGCGCGAGATCATGGCGATTACCGACGAGGTCTCCGTCATGCGCCGCGGCGAAATGGTCGCCACCCGCAAGACCGCAGAGACGACGGTCGAGGAACTGGCCGAGCTGATGGTTGGCCGCCGCGTGCTCCTTCGCGTGGAAAAGGGCGAGGCAAACCCCAGCGATGTCGCCCTTTCGGTCCGCAACTTGACGGTGCACGACAATCGCGGCGTGCCGATGGTGAAGAACATCTCCTTTGATGTGCGCGCCGGCGAGATCGTCGGCATTGCCGGCGTTGCCGGAAATGGTCAGTCGGAGCTTCTGGAAGCGCTTTCCGGCATCCGCAAGCCGCATTCGGGCGAGATCTATGTCCACGGCAAGAAGATCGTCAACGCCAATCCCGCCACCTACCGCAAGATCGGCGTCGCCCATATTCCCGAGGACCGGCACCATATGGGCCTGATTTTGCCGTTCGAGGAGCGCGAAAACAGCATTCTCGGCTATCATCAGCTTGAGAAATACGGACGCGGCGGCGTGCTGAACCGCCAGGCGATCCTGGATGACGCGCGCGAGAAGATCGAGAAATATGATATCCGCCCGCCAAACCCGCTTTTGAAGACGGCGAACTTTTCCGGCGGCAACCAGCAGAAGATCGTGGTGGCCCGCGAGATCGAACGCGATCCGGATATCCTGCTTGTCGGCCAGCCGACGCGCGGCGTCGATATCGGCGCGATCGAATTCATCCACCGGCGCATCATCGACATGCGCGACAGCGGCAAGGCCGTGCTTCTGGTCTCCGTCGAGCTCGACGAGATCCGCGCCCTTGCCGACCGCATCCTGGTGATGTTCGCCGGCGAGAACGTCGGCGAGGCAGCCCCCGATGCCGGCGAACAACAACTCGGCCTGATGATGGCCGGCATAGCGTCTTGAGGTAGACATGAGCGCCGCCAACACGCCCCTGCCCGGCTGGGTCACTTTCTTCCTGATGCCGCTATTGAACCTTCTCACCGCCCTGATCATATCCGGCCTGGTGATCTGGATGATCGGCCAGAATCCCTTCGAAGCCCTGAGCGTTCTTCTCAACGGCGCGCTCGGCAACGGCATGGGGATCGGCTTCACCCTTTATTACGCCACCAATTTCATCTTCACCGGGCTCTCGGTGGCGATGGCCTATCACGCCGGGCTGTTCAATATCGGTTCGGAAGGCCAGGCCTATGTCGGCGGGCTCGGTTGCGCACTGGTGGCGCTTGCCCTCGACCAGTATGTCCCGTGGTATGTGACCATGCCATTTGCCATTCTGGGTGCGGGCATTTTCGGCGCGGCCTGGGCCTTCATTCCGGCCTGGCTGCAGGCCAAGCGCGGCAGCCATATCGTGATCACCACGATCATGTTCAACTTCATTGGCGCCGCACTGATGGTCTATCTTCTGGTCCATGTGCTCAAACCCGCCGGCGCCATGTCGCCGGAAACCCGCGGCTTCGGCCCCGGCGGCCAGTTGCCGGATCTCGACTGGCTGATGGCGATGTTCGGCTCCAGACTCGGGCCTGCACCGCTCAACGTCTCCTTCATCATCGGTCTCGTCATGTGCGTGGCCGTCTGGTTCCTGATCTGGCGCACCAAGTTCGGTTATTCGGTGCGCGCGCTCGGCATGAGCAAGACGGCCGCCACCTATGCCGGCATTCCCTATGCGCGTACGGTGATCATCACCATGCTTCTGTCCGGCGGTCTTGCCGGCATGATGGCGCTGAATGTGGTGATGGGGTCCGCCGACCGGCTGCAGGTGGAATTCGTCGGCGGCGCAGGCTTCGTCGGCATCGCCGTCTCGCTGATGGGACGCAACCATCCGCTCGGCATCCTGCTGGCGGCGATCCTGTTCGGCATTCTCTATCAGGGCGGCGCGCAGCTCTCCTTCATGATGCCGCAGATCACCCGCGACATGATCGTGATGATCCAGGGCCTCGTCATCCTGTTTGCCGGCGCGCTCGAATTCCTCTACCGCCCGGCACTTGTCAGGGTGTTTTCCAGAAGACAGATGCTGGCGGAGGCTTAAGCGATGCATACGGTTGATATCATTGTCGGCATGCTCGGCTCGACCATCCGCCTGTCGATCCCGCTGATCTTCACTGCCCTGGCCGGCCTGTTTTCAGAGCGCTCCGGCATTTTCGACATCGGCCTCGAGGGCAAGATGCTGGCCTCGGCCTTCGCCTCGGCCGTGGTTGCCTACTACACCGGCTCGCCATGGCTCGGGCTTCTGGGCGGCATCGGTGTCTCCATCCTTTTCAGCCTTGTCCACGGCTATGCATCGATCACCGCGCGCGGCAACCAGATCGTTTCCGGCGTGGCGCTCAACTTCGTCGCCGCTGGTCTTACGGTCGTACTCGGCAATGCCTGGTTTCGCCAGGGCGGACGCACGCCGCAGCTTGACAACACGGCCCGTTTTACCGGCATCGATTTTCCCGGCGCCGAAGCTGCAGGCGAAATGGGCTTTTTCGGCAAATTCTACGCCGACGTGATCTCGGGCCAGAACATTCTCGTCTACCTTGCCTTCATCACCGTGCCAATCGTCTGGTGGGTGGTCTACAAAACCCGTTTCGGATTGAGGCTGCGCGCTGTCGGCGAAAATCCCGGCGCGGTGGATACCGCCGGCATCTCTGTGATCTGGCTGCGCTACCGCGCCATCATCATCGCCGGTTTTCTCTGCGGCTTCTCCGGCACTTATCTGGCAATCGCCCAGTCGGCCTCGTTCATCAACAACATGTCCGCCGGCAAGGGCTATATCGCACTCGCTGCACTGATCTTCGCGAAATGGAAGCCGATCCCGGTGATGTTCGCCTGCCTGCTATTCGGTTTCCTCGATGCGTTCTCGAACTTCATGCAGGGCAAGGCCATGCCGCTGATCGGCGAGGTGCCGGTTCAGTTCTATCAGGCCCTGCCCTATATCCTGACTTGCGTGCTTTTGGCCGGCTTCATCGGCACCGCCCGCCCGCCGAAAGCCGGCGGCGTTCCCTATACCAAGGAGCGGTAGGCGATGACGACGCCAGAAGAACTGTTCGAAACGGCCCGCAAGGCGAGCGCCAAAGCCTATGCGCCCTATTCGAAGTTTCCGGTGGGGGCCGCCCTCCTGACTGAGGACGGCCAGGTGTTTGCCGGCGCCAATGTGGAAAACCTCGCTTTCCCGGAAGGCATCTGTGCGGAAGGCGTCGCGATCGGCCACATGGTGATGGGCGGCGCGCTGAAAATCAAGGCAGCGGCCGTCTATGCGCCCCGGCTTGCGCTCTGCCCGCCCTGCGGCGGGTGCCGGCAGAAGCTGGCCGAGTTTTCCGATCCGGACACCAAGGTCTATCTTTGTGACGATGGCGGCGTGCGCGAGACGGTCACGGTCGCCGAACTGCTGCCGCATGCCTTTCAGACCGGTGAGATCGGATGAGCGACGCTGCTCTCCTTCTCCGAAAGGCGCTTGGGGATCTAAAACCCCGCACAGCAATGGTGCTGGGCTCCGGTCTCGGCGGCGTGGCCGATGCTCTCGCCGACAAGCAGTCGTTCGCCTTTTCCGAGCTACCGGGCTTTCCGGTCGGCGGCGTCAGCGGCCATGAAGGCTCCGTCCTGGCCGGCAGGCTCGCCGATAAACCGGTGATCATGCTCTCCGGTCGGGTGCACTATTATGAACAGGGCGATGCAGCAGCCATGCGCGTGCCGCTCGAAACCCTGGCAGCGCTTGGCATCGAGGAACTGCTGCTGACGAATGCCGCCGGTTCGCTGCGCCAGGACATGCCGCCGGGCTCGGTAATGCTGATTACCGACCATATCAATTACTCGGGAATGAACCCGTTGATCGGCGAGAAAACCGATCGCCGCTTCACGGGAATGAGCCAGGCCTATGACGCCGGCCTGGCCGATGCGATGCGCCGGGCGTCCCGGGATTTGGATATTGCCCTTGCCGAAGGCGTCTATATGTGGTTTTCAGGTCCGAGTTTCGAAACACCGGCGGAAATCCGCATGGCCCGGACGCTGGGCGCCGACGCGGTCGGCATGTCCACAGTGCCCGAGGTCATTCTGGCGCGCTTTCTGGGTCTGAAGGTCGTCGCGGCTTCCGTTATCACGAATTTCGGCGCAGGCATGAGCCAGGGTGAACTCGGCCACGAGGAAACCAAGGAAATGGCGCCGATCGGCGGCCGCAAGCTGGCTGCCATTGTCAAACGCCTGATTGGCGAGGGGTAGGCCATGAAACATCATACAGAGCAGGAAGCCGCTTCGGTTTCGCTTTCGCTCCTGGACCTGACGAACCTTTCCGATGACTGCACCGAAAAGGACATCGAGGCGCTGATCGCGCGCGCCTACACGCCCTACGGCACGCCGGCGGCGATCTGCATCTGGCCGCGCTTCGTGAGCCTCGCCCGGCAGATGCTCGGCACCGACCACATGATCAAGATCGCCACCGTGGTCAATTTCCCCTCCGGCGACATGTCGATCAGCGCAGTGGAGGAAGAAACCGAACAGGCGATCCGCGACGGCGCTGACGAGATCGATCTCGTCATTCCCTATAACAAGCTGAAGGCGGGCAATGAGTGGGCGGTCAGCGAAATGATCCGCGCCATCCGTTTCCTCTGCCGCGAGCCCGTTACGCTCAAGGTGATCCTCGAAACCGGCGAACTGGCCGATGCGGCGCTCATCCGCAAGGCGGCCACGATCGCCATTGCCGAGGGCGCGGACTTCATCAAGACCTCGACCGGAAAGGTCAAGGTGAATGCCACGCTTGAGGCCGCCGACATCATGCTCGGCGTCATCCGCGAGGCGGGCAGACGGGTCGGCTTCAAGCCGGCGGGCGGCATCTCCTCGGTGCGCGACGCGCAGCTTTACCTGAGCCTCGCCGAAACGGTGATGGGCGAGGGCTGGGTGATGCCGACGACCTTCCGCTTCGGCGCTTCCGGACTTCTCGATGACATCCAGGGCGTGCTCGCGGGCAAGCAATCGACCGTGACCGGCGGCGGCTACTAGGCCGCCGATGCTGGCGCAGGAGACGATCCGCAGGAAACGCGACGGCTTCGCGCTTTCGGCCGAAGAAATCACGGAGTTCGTCCGCGCGCTGTCAGACGAGACGCTTTCCGAAGCGCAGGCCGCTGCCTTCGCCATGGCCGTCTATTTTCAGGGCATGGACGAGGCGGAGACCGTTGCGCTGACCCTTGCCATGCGCGACAGCGGTACGGTTCTCGCCTGGCCCGACATTGACCGACCGGTGGCCGACAAGCATTCGACCGGCGGAATCGGCGACAATGTCTCGCTGATGCTGGCGCCGATCGCGGCGGCGGCCGGCCTTGCCGTACCGATGATCTCCGGGCGCGGGCTCGGGCCCACCGGCGGCACGCTCGACAAGCTGGAATCCATTCCGGGCTACGATGTCAGCCCCGACGAGGCAGCTCTGCGGCGCACGATGGCCGAAACAGGCTGCGCCATTATCGGCCAGACCGGCGCGCTGGCGCCCGCCGACAAACGGCTTTACGCGATCCGCGACGTCACGGCGACGGTGGAATCCATGCCGCTGATCGTCTCCTCGATCCTGTCGAAGAAGCTTGCCGCCGGACTCCAGTCGCTGGTGCTCGACGTCAAGTTCGGCAACGGCGCCTTCATGACGAGCGCCGCCGACGCTACGGATCTCGCGCGACGCCTCGTCAAGGTCGCCAATGGCGCCGGCCTGCCAACGACCGCGCTGGTGACCGACATGAACGAGCCCCTTGCCGATGCGGTCGGCAATGCCGTCGAGATCGAAAACGCGCTTTCCTTTCTCAAGGGCGAGAAGACGGGCACGCGGCTAGAGAAGCTCGTCATGGAACTGGCCGCCGGGATGATCGTCGGCGCGGGTCTCGCAGAGGATCCGGCATCTGCCCAAGCCATTGCCGCGAATGCGCTCTCAAGCGGCCGCGCGATGGAAACGTTCTCGAAGATGGTCGCCTCACTCGGCGGACCGCCCGATTTTGTCGAGAAGTCCGAAACCTATCTGCCGAAAGCGCCTGTCATCCGCCCCGTCGCGGCGCCGCGGACAGGCTATCTCGCCGCGACGGACGCGCGGGCGCTGGGCATTGGCGTCGTCACGCTTGGCGGCGGACGCAGCAAACCCGGCGAGCGCATCGACCATCGCGTTGGCTTTTCCGGGCTCCTGCCGCTCGGCGCGTTTGTCGAGGCAGGCGCGCCACTCGGCCTCGTCCACGCGGCGACAGCGGGCGATTGCGAGACCGCGATGCAGACGCTGCGCGACGCCTATGTGATCAGGGATGAGGCGCCCGCCGAGCGCCCGCAGGTAATCGAGCGGATCGGCTAGCGCATCGGCTCGAAAATCGGAATCGATTTTCGAAAAGAACGATGCGCAGATTCAATAAGTTAGAGCGTCCTTTGTGCGTCCTAAAGGACGCACGGCGCTCTAAGCCTGAGCGCGATCAGTGCAGCGTGATCTCGCCGGAGACCTGTCGCCATTCATTCGGACCGATCAGCCGCTTGTGGGCATAGCGGACCGAATGCAGCGGCCCGTCCAGGTTCTGCTTCCAGAAATCAAGAAATTTGTGCATCTGCGGAAAGTCCGGCGCGAGATCGTAGTCCTGCCAGAGATAGGTCTGGAGAAGACTGTCGAAATCGGGGAGACGGTAGAGAATATGGGCCGTGGTCAGCCCGTAGCCGGCAAGCTGCATTTCAAGTTCGGAAGCAAATCGCATGTTCCACCTCATTGAAGTTGACAATTTCAAAGGCTGACGTATTTTCGCGACGGCTTCAATCCGAAATTTGATTTTTGCGATATTTTTCAAAGACTTGTCAGCAAAGCCCTGCGAGTGCTGCCAAGTCTTTTGTCGCTCAGTCCCAGTCCGGCGCCCATTCCGGGTCGATCAGCCGTTCGCCCTTGTCGAGGGCTCTCAGATGTCCGATCTCGTCCTGCGAGAGTTCGATGTCGGCGGCCGCAAGATTCGATTTCACCCGTTCCGGCTTGCTCGAGGTGGGGATTACCACATGGCCTTCCGCCATCAGGAAGGCAAGCGCGATTTCGCCCTCGGATACGCCATGGGCCGCGCCGATTGCCTTGAGTGTCGGATCTCCCGCAATCTTGCCCTGCGCCAGCGGCGAGTAGGCGGTGAAGGCGATGCCATGACTGTCGCAATAATCGGCAACCAGCCGGTTCTGGTGGAAGACATGGCATTCGACCTGATTGGCAGCGATCTTGCGATCGCCGAGCAAACCGGCAGCCTTGTCCATCAGCCCGCGGGTGAAATTGGAAACGCCGATCCGTTTGGCAAGGCCGGCATCATGCACGTCGGCCAGCCGGCCGATATAGTCCTCGAATGCCGGCCCGCCGGCGCGACCCGGCCAGTGCAGCAACAGGAGATCGATTTCCGCGCCGCCAAGCTTCTCGAGGCTCTCCTCGACGCTCTTTCGGAAGGCGTCCTCGCCGTAATTGTCGATCCACACCTTGGTCGTCACGAAGAGTTCGTCCCGGTTCAGACCGGAGTCGGCAAGCGCGCGGCCGACCTCGGCCTCATTGCCATAGGCCTGGGCCGTGTCGATATGGCGGTAGCCGGCCTCGAGGGCGGCAAGCACCGTCCTGTAGGCCTCGTCGCCGCGTCTTTTCCATGTGCCGAAGCCGATTTGGGGGATGCCGTTGATGGTTTTCATGTTTTCGTCTCCAGACTTCCGTGCGTCGCGCCAGTTCAGGGGCGTGCGGGCCCGCTGCCGGCGCCGGTCTTCTCGATCGCAGCGGCAATCGCGTCGAGGTCGTCATCATCAAGTTCCAGGCTGGCGGCGGCAATCCAGCCGTCGATCTGTTCGGGCTTTCGCGCGCCGACGATCGCGCCGGTCAGCCCCGGCCAGGCCAGAACCCAGGCGATGGCAATGGCTGCCTGGCTGACGCCGTGGCGTTCGGCCACCGGCTTCAGCGCTTCGGCCAGCGCCAGATTGGCCTCAAGCGCCTCGCCATTGAAGTTGCCATTGTTCTTGCGCCAGTCATCATCGGGCAGCGCGGCGGCACGCTCTCTCGAGAAGCGCCCTGTCAAAAGGCCGGCCTGCATCGGGCTGTAGCAGATCACGCCGGTTCCGTTCGCCCGCGCCCAGGGCAGAAGCTCGGCCGCCGTGTCGCGACGGATCGCGGAAAAGGGCGGCTGCAGCGTATCGACATGGCCAATCGCCTCGGCCTCTTCGAGCTGGTCGATGCCGTGATTGGAGAGGCCGATGGCCCGCACCTTGCCCTCGGCCTTCAACTCGCACATCGCACCCCAGTATTCGGCAAGCGGCACGTCGTTCGACGGCCAGTGGATCTGCATCAGGTCGATTGCCTCGACGCCGAGCCGCTTCAGCGACGCGTCCGTCTGCGCCCGCAGGCTTTGCGGATTGCCGACACGTTTCGGCGTTTCCATCGGATCATCATCGTTCCAGACCATGCCGCACTTGGTGAAGACAAAGGGGCGTTGCGATGGCGCCATGCCGGCAATCGCCCTGCCGACGACCTCTTCCGAATGTCCGAGGCCGTAAACGGAGGCGGTGTCGATCCAGTTTATCCCGGCATCGACTGCCCTGCGAATGGCGGCAATGGAATCGCTGTCGTCCTGCGCGCCCCATCCGGCTGCCCAACCGCCGCCGCCGACGGCCCAGGCGCCGAAGCCGGCGCGGGTAATCATCATGTCGGTGGCGCCGAGTTGGCGTTTCGGCAAATCTTCTGGTGCAATTGTCATGAAATCTCCCCCGAGAAAACCGCGTCCGTTCAACGGACGCTATCGCGACCTCCCGGCGTCACTGCCGGAAGCATCAAAAAGGCGGCCTTGCGCCGCCCTGTCCAGCCAAAGCCGGTGCTATTTCTTCTGGAAGGCCCGCGCCAGAACGAAGGCGAGACCCGCGACCGCAGTCAGGCCGGAGATCGGCTTCTGCTTCATCATCACCGGGACGACGCCGAGAACGCCTTCGAGCATTTCTTCGGTCGCGTATTTGGCCGCGCGGTAACGCCGCCGTTCCGCGCGGTTCATCAGCATCGCATAGGCAAGCACGAAGATCGCGAGCGTGAGCGAGGCAATGGCCACGGTCAACGCAGCGCCGAGCGGGCCAAAAATCTCTGCCAGATAGATGGCGAGCGCTATCACGCCGCTCACATAGGAGGACATGAACAGAAACAGCAGGATGACGAACAGGACGGCGTTCCGCCTGGCTGAACGCGCAACCATGCGGCCATCAATTGCCATGATGGCCGCCGTCAGAGAGATGAACCGATCCATGCCTTAACGCCGCGTCAGCAGCGCGGCCAGGAAGCCGAAACCGGCGGCCATCAAGATGGACTGCAGCGGACGGCTGCGGATGTGATCCTCGATATCCTCTTCGATCGACATCGCTTCCTCGCGCGCCCGGTCATAGGCCTCATGACCCTTCTTGGTCGCGTCTTCGCGGAATTTCTCGGCGCGGGCTCTTGCATCGGACGCCTTCTCATTGCCAAGCGTGCCGATCAGCTTCGTCAGGCCGGCAATATCCTCGCGCAGTTGGTCGATCTGCGCCTGGATGTCGGCCTCGGTCGTCTTGCCAGCCTGTCCACCGGTGCTTTTGGTTTCTGCCATATTGGATCTCCCAAATTTGAGTTCGGCCACTGCACTCACCAACGCGCAAGCGTCCTGTTTGTTCCGGCATGCCGACGCCGATTTTCCGGCGCGGAACCGGAATGAGAGCCGCGTGCCGACAGGCGAAGCTTACGCCTGCCATGAGGCCGGCACAATAGGAATCAAAGAGCGGAACGCAAGCCGCGCGACCGCTTAGCCGGCAGCAGCCACCCGGGCAGGATCATCACCCGACCAACGCGAGAGATGCTCCCTTATGGCTGCCCGCAATTCATCCATTGTGCCGTAGAGGCCGCCATCCAGTGCGTGGACGTGAAACTTGACGGCGACAAATCTGAGCCGCCCGTTTTCGGGTATGACGATCCCGACCGGCTGGCCACCGAATTCAACCATCTGCTTTTTCATGATTACCAACCCCGGCCAGAGACAATGACCGGCCAATTTGTTTCAACCCTTGTGTGCAGCCATAGAGGCCCTGAAGCCTGCGCGACAGCATCGGAGCGCACCCGGCACGCAACTGGCTTCGTTCAGGTTTTCTGTTTTCAGCGCCTCGAAAGACATTGAACGCTCCCGTATAGCGAAGGGTTTGACAAAATTGCGATAGGTCGGGTTTTACCCGAAAAATAAACCAAAAACCAAGCTTATATTTTATCTATATCGTCGAAATTCTTCAAAAACATGTCAAAGCAAGGCTGGAGAAGAAAACTTAATTCCCGGTCGCGCTGCCTAAATCCAGCAGCCTCACACTAGATAGAGAGGCCTCGATTCCAGACAAGAGGGGCGGCCGATAAAATTGGCCGCCCCCGCTATAATACAACCATTTGATGCACGAAACCGATGGAAAGGACTGGCGCCTAGCCCATTCGCTCGGAAGCGTAGGAGCCTGCCGAGGGCGGGAAGACAACCGTGCGATTGCCGTTGACGAAAACCCGATGGTGAATATGGGCGTGGATCGCGCGCGCCAGCACCAGCGCCTCGACATCCCTGCCGAGGGCGACGTAGTCCTGCGGGCTCTGGGCATGGGTGATGCGCACCGTTTCCTGCTCGATGATCGGCCCTTCGTCGAGCTCCGGCGTGACGTAGTGCGCCGTGGCCCCGATCAGCTTGACCCCGCGCTGATAGGCCTGCTTGTAGGGGTTCGCCCCCTTGAAGGATGGCAGGAAGGAGTGGTGGATATTGATCACCTGGCCCGCCATCTTGCGACACAACTCATCCGAGAGCACCTGCATGTAGCGCGCCAGCACCACGAGTTCGGCGTCCGTCTGGTCGATCAGCTCGAAGAGACGCGCCTCTGCGGCGGGCTTGGTCTCGCGGGTGACCGGAATGTGGTAGAACGGAATGTCATGATTGACGACCAGTTTCTGGTAGTCGAGGTGGTTCGAGACCACGCCGACGATATCGATCGGCAGCGCGCCGATTCGCCAGCGATAAAGCAGGTCGTTCAGACAATGCCCGAACCGCGAAACCATGATCAGCGTCTTCAGACGGTAGGCGCCGTCATGGAAGCTGTAGTCCATGTCAAAGGGCTCGGCGATCTCCGCGAAACCCTCACGCAGGGCATCAAGCCCCGTGCCGGTTTCGGAGATGAAGCTGATCCTGATGAAGAAGCGGCCCGTTTCCAGATCGTCGAACTGGGAACTGTCGATAATGTTGCAGCCCTCCGTCGCCAGATAGCCGGAGATGGCCGCGACAATGCCGCGCGTTGAGGGGCATGTAACCGTGAGCACGAAATCTTTCATTGTCGTTTCCCGTTCAATGAGCGCCGGCTGTCGCGGATCGGAGCAGCCGACCGGTCATAAAGGCTGGCGGGTGCGCTTTCAACCGCCTCTCGGCCATCTGACTATGGCGCGCGGCCCGACGCTGTAACATCCACGACTCAAAGATGCGGATTGCCGCCAATCGCGCCTCACCGTTTGTTTTCTCGGCTCACCCGACGCACTATGATTGTTGGTGAAACGCCGAGCCCGGCTTGACTTGTTCGGGCCCTGCCGCGTTATAGTTTGACGATGACTGTCATGACGGGGTCACCCGCCCGAAGGCGGAACGGATGATTGGAGTATCAGTATATGCGTCGCTTGAGGGGATATGCGCCATGCCGGTCTTTCACGACAAAGCTCAAAAGGCGGCTTGCTGTCGCCGCCATCGCGGCCACGACGCTTTCCATGGCGCTGTCCTCGACGGCCCTTGCCGCGCAGAATTGTAAACTGATGCTGCACGGCATCAATGTAGCAGGCGCCGAATTCGGCCAACCTGGCGACCCTTACGGGCAGGGCTATATCTACCCCTCCAAGGAGACGATCGATTCGCTCGCCCAGGACAAGTTCAACGCGATCCGCCTGCCCTTTCTCTGGGAGCGGCTGCAGCCGACGCTGAACGGCGTGTTCGATGCCACGGAACTGTCGCGCATGCAAACGACCATCGCCGCAGCCCGCGACAACGACATGATCGTCATCCTCGACCCGCATAATTACGCGCGCTATCGCGGCCAGGTCATCGGAAGCCCAGACGTGCCGGTCGAGGCCTTCGCTGATTTCTGGAAAAGGCTTTCCGCCGTCTTCGCCAATGACGACGATATCATCTTCGGCCTGATGAACGAGCCGCACGATATCGAGGCCCCCGAATGGCTGACCGCCGCCAATGCGGCGATCGCCGCGATCCGCAATATCGGCGCCGGCAATCTGATCTTCGTTCCGGGCACAGCCTGGACCGGCGCCCATAGCTGGGAGCAGACCTTTTACGGGCCGTCAAACGCCTCGGTGATGACCGGCGTGGTCGACCCCGTCAACAATTTCGCCTTCGAAGTGCACCAGTACTCCGACGCCGATTTCTCGGGCAAGGCCAATGACTGCAGCCATATCGACGGTGCAGTCGATGCCATCAAGAACTTCACGGACTGGCTGAACGCCAATAATTACCAGGGCTTTCTGGGCGAATTCGGCACGACCGACCAGATCAATTGCCTGCGCGGTCTGAAGCAGATGGTCGACATTATCCAGAACGACCAGAAGGCCTGGGTCGGCTGGGCCTACTGGGCAAGCGGCGAGTGGTGGCCGAAGGACGCGCCGATGATCATCCATCCCGATCTCAGGAACGGCGGAAGCGCTCAACTGCGCACACTCCAACCCATTCTCGCCGATGACGGCACGCCCCGCAACGTCTGCGAAGGCGGCTGACACCGAGACACCCGTCTTTGGAGGGAACGCGGAACCGCCCTGTCGGCGTGACGCCTTCCTGTGAAAATCGGGCATTTCACCCAAGGTCGAGGCGCCTAGCCGTCGACCGGCGCCCAGAGCACGTCCTCGATCCGGCGCGCGCCCGTGGACAGCATGACCAGCCGGTCGAAGCCGAGCGCGATCCCGCTTGCCGGCGGCATATGGCCAAGCGCGTCGAGAAAGTCCTCGTCAATCGGATAGATCTCACCGTAAATGCGCTTTTTCTCGGCCATATCAGCCTCGAACCGGCGGCGCTGCTCGGTTGCGTCGGTCAACTCGCCGAAACCGTTGGCAAGCTCCACGCCGCACAGATAGAGTTCGAAACGCTCACTCACGCGCGGATCATCGGCGCTTTTGCGGGCAAGGGCCGCTTCGGGCGCGGGATAGGCATCGAGCAGCGTCGGCCGGCCATGGCCGAGATTGGGCTCGATCCGCTCCACAAGCACGCGCGAGAAAAGGTCCGACCAGCTATCGTCCTCTCCATAGCGAAACCCTTCCGCCATCATCTGGCGCGCAAGCGCCTCGCGGTCAGTTTCGCCGGCAGATGCGATCGTCTTCAGAAGGTCGATCCCCGCATAGCGCTCGAAAGCCTCCGCCACGCTCAGCCGTTCGATTGAGGCGAAGGGATCGCACCGGCTCTCGCGCCAGGAGAAAACGTCTGCGCCCGAAGCCCTGGCCGCAAGCGCGAGCAGCTCCGCGCAATCGGAAAACAGCCTCTCATAGGGTGCATGGGCGCGATACCACTCCACCATGGTGAACTCCGGATGGTGAAGCGGCCCGCGCTCTCGGTTTCGGTAGACATGGGAAAAGGCGACCAGTCGCTCCTCGCCCGCCGCCAGCAGCTTCTTGGCGGCAAATTCCGGCGAGGTATGCAGGTACATCGTCCGCGCCATGCCGTCATTGCCGATCATCGCCGTCGAAAAGCCATGCAGATGGGTCTCGTTGCCGGGCGAAACCTGCAGCGCCGGCAGGTCTGCCTCCATGAAGCCCTCGTCCGCGAACCAGCCGCGCATTGCGGCCATGATCCGGTTTCGGGCGATGAGCGCCGGCCGCCGGTCGTGATGCCGGTCTGCGCGCCACCAGCGGGCATTCGCGGCGCGATTGTTTTCATCCGGCATTCCCAAGCCTTTCCTTGCCGATCACCGCAATCCGGCGTTTGGCACTGGAATTCAGGGCGAATTTGCGTTAGTCCCCCTCTCACGAAATCAAAGGGAGTGCGCGGTCTATAGATAGTCCCGGCCGCCAAAGCAAGGAAGTCTCATGGTCAAGGTCATTGCCTCGTCGCTGCGCAAGGGCAATGTCGTCGATGTCGACGGCAAGCTCTATGTCGTTCTTACCGCCCAGAATTTTCACCCCGGCAAGGGCACGCCCGTAACCCAGGTGGACATGCGCCGCATCGCCGACGGCACCAAGGTCTCCGAACGCTGGAAGACGACCGAGCAGGTGGAGCGGGCCTTCGTCGAGGACACCGACCATACCTTCCTCTATAACGACGCCGAAGGGTTCCACTTCATGAACCCTCAGACCTACGACCAGCTCACCATGAGCCCGGATGATGTGGGGGATGCCGCCAACTACCTGTCGGAAGGCATGACGGTGATCCTGTCGATCCATGAGGGCGTCGCCATCGCGCTGGAACTGCCGCGTCATGTTACCCTGGAAATCACGGAGACGGAGCCGGTGGTCAAGGGCCAGACGGCGTCCTCCTCCTACAAGCCGGCGATGCTGTCAAACGGCGTGCGCACCATGGTGCCGCCGCATATCGACGCCGGCACCCGCGTGGTGATCCTCACGGAAGATGGCTCCTATGTCGAGCGCGCCAAGGACTGATGTTTCCTTGTTGCGAATATGAGAAAGGCGGGCCACTGAGCCCGCCTTTTTTGTTTTCGCTACGCGATGCCGCCGAGGCAGATATATTTCAGCTCGGTATAGTCATCGAGGCCGTATTTGGAGCCTTCGCGGCCGAGGCCGGACTGCTTGACGCCGCCGAAGGGCGCGACCTCGGTGGAAATGAGACCCGTGTTGACGCCGACAATGCCGTATTCAAGCGCCTCGGCAACCCGGAAAATCTTCGCCACGTCCGAGGAGAAGAAATAGGAGGCGAGGCCGAATTCGGTGTCATTCGCCATGCGGATCACATCCTCCTCGATCTCGAAGCGGAACAGTGGCGCGACCGGCCCGAAGGTTTCCTCGCGCGCGCATTTCATCTCCGGCGTGACGCCGGTCAGAACCGTCGGCTGGAAGAAGAGGCCGCCCTTTTCGTGACGCCCGCCGCCGAGCGTGATCTCGGCGCCCTTCGAGACCGCATCCTGAATGTGATCCTGAACCTTTTCGACCGCATTCTCGTCGATCATCGGACCGATATCCATGCCTTCGGCCATGCCGTCTCCGACCTTCAGGCCCTCCACCCGTTTTGCAAGCTTTTCGGCGAAGGCGTCATAGACGCCGGACTGCACATAAAGCCGGTTGGCGCACACGCAGGTCTGGCCGGCATTGCGGTATTTGGAGGCGATCGCACCTTCGACCGCAGCATCGAGATCGGCGTCGTCGAACACCATGAAGGGGGCATTGCCGCCAAGTTCCAGCCCGAGCTTCTTGATCTGGTCGGCGCCCTGGCGCATCAGAATGCGGCCAACTTCGGTCGAACCGGTGAAGGTGATCTTGCGCACGCGATCATCCTCGCTGAAGGCCTTGCCGACCATGGAGGAGGAGGTAGCGGTGACCACCGAGAACAGACCCGCAGGAAGCCCGGCCTGTTCGGCCAGATAGGCAAGCGCGAGCGCCGAAAGCGGTGTCAGCTGGGCCGGCTTGGAAATGATCGAGCAGCCGGCGGCGAGCGCCGGAGCCATTTTGCGCGCGAGCATGGCATTCGGAAAGTTCCACGGCGTGATCGCGCCGACGACGCCCACAGGCTGGCGGATGACCATGATGCGCTTGTCGGCCTGATGACCCGGAATGATGTCGCCATAGGCGCGCTTGGCCTCCTCGCCGAACCACTCGACATAGGCTGCGCCATAGAGGATCTCGCCGCGGGCCTCCGCCCAGGGCTTGCCCATCTCGACGGTCAGGATCGTCGCGAGATCATCGGCATTGGCGACCATCAGGTCGTAGAGTTTGCGCAGGACCGCCGCGCGCTCCTTGCCCGTCCTCTTCGCCCAGGACTTCTGCGCCGCGTGCGCTGCGTCGATCGCCTTGTCGACGTCTTCCCTGTCGCAATCAGGCAGTGTTGCAATCACTTCGCCCGTTGCCGGGTTGGTGACATCGAAGGTCTTGCCGCCGGTTGCAGTTTCGGTCCAGGCACCGGCGACGAATGCGCCGGAGCGAGCGAGCGACTTGTCCTTCAGCCGATCCGTGAGCAGTTGCGATATGGCCATGAATGTTCTCCCTGTTGTCTCTGTCCTCAACGCCGAGCCCGGTGGTCATTGTTCCGGTCTGTCCGGCGAAAGCTTGTCCTTCGGCACCTTAGTCCGGAACAGATGCCACCACCTTCCCGTCATGCTTATAGCAATCATTTAATTATATATATCGGAATATTGTATCAATATAATAAATTTAAAAACGCGAGGCATTTGCGGCGACGGTGATTTTCCGTTAGGTGACAATTGTTTCAACAGTTGCGATCGCGGCGACCTGCCGCTCCGTGTGCGGCGACCCGCGTCAGGATAGACCATGCAAACCATTTTCGTGCAGTTCAAATGCCATCCCGGCCAGGCCTATGATGTCGCAGACGTCGTGGTGCGCACGCTCGAGGAAACTTCGGAAATCTACTCGACATCCGGCCATTATGACCTTCTGGCAAAGTTCTATCTGCCGGCCGAAACCGATATCGGCCACTTCGTCACCAGCAAGCTTCAGACGATCGACGGCGTGAAGGACACATTCACCCTCGTCACCTTCAAGGCGTTCAACTGAGGGTCAGAGCCGGGCCTCCTTGGGCCTCCGGAGACCGGCTTCAGAAGCGCGGCGCTTCAAGACCGACGGCGCGATAGGCCGCGATCACCGTATTGGCCATCAGCATGGTGATCGTCATCGGCCCGACGCCGCCGGGTACCGGCGTAATCGCGCCGGCGACGGGCTCGCAGGCAGCAAAGTCGACATCGCCGAGAAGCCTTGTCTTGCCTTCGCCGCGCTCGGGCGCAGGCACCCGGGTGATACCGACATCGATCACCGTCGCACCTGGCTTCACCCAATCGGCCTTGACCATTTCCGCCCTGCCAGTGGCCGCCACCAGAATATCGGCGTTACGGCAGGCCGCCGCCAGATCGGCCGTTCGCGAATGCGCCATGGTGACGGTGGCGTTCGCCTGCAACAAAAGCCTGCCCATGGGCTTTCCGAAGAGGTTGGAGCGGCCGATGACGACGGCGTTGAGGCCTGAGAGGTCATCGCCGTGGATCGAACGGACGAGGATCATCGCGCCGGCGGGCGTGCAGGAAATCAGGCCGGTCTTCAGATCGCCCACGGCGAGCTTGCCGGCGTTGACGATCGAAAGCCCGTCGACATCCTTTTCCGGGCGGATCATCTGGATTACTGGAAACTCGTCAAGATGACCGGGCAGCGGAAGCTGCACCAGAATGCCGTGGATCGCCGGATCGGCATTGAGCTCGCCGACGACCTTTTCAAGCTCTTCCTGGCTGGTATCGGCATCGAGCGTTACCTGCACCGAGTGAAAGCCGCATTCCTTGGCGCGCTTGCCCTTCGCGGTGACATAGGTATGACTGGCGGCATCGTCGCCAACGATCACCACCGCAAGCCCCGGCACCACGCCTTTGGCCCTGTGAAGTTCAGCCGCCGCCGCCTTGATCTTTTCGACCACCTCTGCGGCAATCGCCTTGCCGTCAATACGTTCTGCCATCTGGTCACTCCCGGATTGAGGATGCTGCGGCCCTGTCAGCTTGCCGCAAACAAAAACGGCAAGCGCCGAAGCGCTTGCCGATATTCTTCTTCAAAAAGGCATATGCGCCCTCAGTTGAGCCGCGTCTTGACCGAGTCGACGGACTTCGAAAACAGCTTCGACTGAACGGCAGGCGTCGCCTTCTTTTCCAGAACGATACGCGCCGCTTCCACGGCGACATCGACGGCAGCGCCACGCACGGCCTCGATGGCATCATGCTCGGCCTGGCGGATCTTCTGCTCGGAAAAGGCGGTGCGGCGCTCGACATATTCTTCCGTCTTGCGGCGGGCCTCTTCCTTGATCGCCTGGGCCTCGCGTTCGGCGGCGGCAACGATATCCTTGGCTTCTTCCTCGGCCTCGCGGCGCTTGCGCTGATAGTCGGCCAGAACATGCTGGGCCTCCTCGCGCAGACGCTTGGCTTCCGCCAGTTCATCGCGAATCTCGTCCGCGCGCGAGTCAAGCGAGCGAAGCATGATGCCGGGGACCTTGAAATAGGCCACGACGATGAAGAACAGGATCAGGCCGACAAAGGCATAAAATGTCGCGTCAAGTGCCATGATCAGCCCTCCTTGGCCGATGAAACGGCCGCTTCCACGTCGCCCTTGGCCACGCGCCCGCCGATGAGGTGGGTCACGATCTGGGCGGCGGTGTCTTCGGCAATCGTGCCGACTTCGGCCAGCGCTTCGGAGCGAACCTTCTCGATCCGGGCATTGGCTTCGGAAAGCTTCTTGCCAAGCTCGGCCTCGAGCTCGGCCCGTTCGGCCTCCGCTTCGGCACGAGCCTTTTCGGCGGCAGCCGCCGAAATCGAACGCGCTTCGTCACGCGCCCGAGCAAGTTCCTTCTCGTAAGCGGCAATCGCGGCATCGGCCTCGTTGCGCAGCCTTTCGGCCTCATCGAGATCCTGGGCAATCCGGTCATGCCGGTCTTCCAGAATGGAGCCGACACGCGGGACGATGACCCGCTTCATCACCAGATAGAAGATGCCGAACGTAATGGCCAGCCACAGGATCTGCGACGGAAAGGTCGCAAAATCAAATGGCGGGAACACCTGTTCCTCGTGATGCTCGAGTTCGGCCAGCGTTGTCTCGGTATACGCTTCCGCGCCTTCCGATGTCTGCGCCAGAGCCGGTGTCACAATCATGCTCGCCTCCAGAGGTCTTCGATAACGATGTCACGGCGTTCTAAGCAAACGCCGTGACCAAAACGTCAGACCGTTTAAACTTAAACGGCAAAGAGCAGGAGAAGAGCGACGAGCAGCGAGAAGATGCCGAGCGCTTCGGTCACGGCAAAGCCGAAGACCAGGCGGCCGAACTGGCTGTCGGCTGCAGAGGGGTTACGCAGGGCGCCGGTGAGGTAGTCACCGAAGATACGGCCCAGACCCATGGAGGTTGCACCCATGCCGAGGCATGCAATACCGGCACCAATGAACTTTGCTGCTTCCGCTTCCATAAAAGAACTCCTTCGAAAGAATGGGTTGTTGCGGCTTAATAGCGATGCCGGTCCGCGCTGTCCAGCCGGACCGACAGAGTTTATTCCCTAGTGATCGCCTGCGTTAACGGCATCGTTAAGATACATGCAGGTCAGGACTGCAAACACATAGGCCTGCAGGAAGGCCACCAGGAATTCCAGCGCCGTCAGAGCGACGGTCATGGCCAGAGGCAGGATGGCGCCCCCGGTTCCGATCGTGCCGATCGCGCTCAGCGAGACGACGAAGCCGGCAAAAACCTTGAGGGTGATGTGACCGGCGAGCATATTGGCGAAAAGACGAACCGACAGGCTGATGGGACGCGAGAGAAACGAAACGATCTCGATCATCGTCACCAACGGCAACAGCATTGCCGGAACGCCGGAAGGCACGAACACCTTGAAGAAACCGAAGCCGTGCTTGTAGACGCCGTAGCCGACCACCACGCTCATCACCAGAATGGCAAGAGCAAAGGTCACCACGATCTGGCTGGTCACGGAGAAGAAGTAAGGGAACATGCCGATCAGATTGGCTGTCAGCAGGAACAGGAAGAGCGTCAGCACGAAGGGGAAGAACACCATGCCCTTCGTTCCGGCCCCCTCTCTCAGCATCGAGGCCACGAATTCGTAAAGCAGTTCGGCGATCGACTGGGTGCGCGAGGGAATAAGGCCGCGCTTGGACGTCGCCAGATACATGAAGCCGGCGGCAGCACCGACGGTGACCGCCATGAACAGCGATGCATTGGTGAAGGAAAAGTCCAGTCCGCCGACATTGATCGGTACGATGTTGTGGATCTGAAACTGATGGGTCGGATCGTTTGCCACCTGTGCTCTCTCTTCTCACCTTGCGCGCGCCCGCTTGGGGCGGCCATGCGCGCAGAACCAAACTCTATTTCCCGTCTTTCTTAAGACGGTCTTCCGGCTCAGCCACATAACCGACGGAGCGCAACACATTCAAGACCCCGGCGCCAAAACCGAGAAGCAGAAAGCCGATCATGCCCCAGGGGCCGGTTCCGGCAAACTTGTCGAGGAGAAAACCGATCATGAAACCGACGAAAATGGCGGCCATGAATTCGCTCGAAAGCTTCAGGCCCTTCGACATCTCGCGCCGGTCATTGGCGGATGTCTCCGCCTTCTTCCCGCTTTCTCCATCCTGACCCTTCCGCAGCGCGCCAAGTTCGTTGGCCAGCCGCTTGCGGCGTTCTTCCAAGTCCTCCTGCCCGTCCTCAGCCATCAAATCCGCTTTCCTGGAAAATCCGCCTTGGCCGAAATGGCCTCGGTGGACGTTTCAGCAATGCGATAAAGCCTTTGGGACCCCCCGGTCAAGTCGCGCGCACCATAGTTTTCACGGCCATGCTAGTCAAGCTTCCACGCAACCGCAATTGCGCAACTGGATTTGTTCGACCAAAGCCCTAGAACCAGCCGCGCGAGCGCAGCCAGTAGATGGCGAGAACGCCGGTCATGAGCATGCCCACAATGGCGGCCGGATAGCCGTATGCCCAGTGCAATTCGGGCATGCGATCGAAGTTCATGCCGTAGATGCCGGCAATCAGCATCGGCGGCGCGAAGACCACGGAAACCACGGAGAACAGCTTCATGATGTTGTTTTGTTCGAGGTTGACGAGACCGAGCGACGAATCAAGCAGGAAGGAAATGTTGGACGAGACGAAACTCGCATGTTCCGACAAGGACTGGATGTCGTGGGCGACGATGCGGCAGAGATCCTTGGTCGGCTTGTCGTCGCGCACGCGGCCGAGCGCCTGCACATAGGTGGAAAGCCGCGCCAGCGTGATCAGGCTGTCGCGCGTCTTGCTGACGAGACGGTGATAGGTCGAGATCTCGATCAGCCGCTCCTCGAGCTCGGCCGGCGGGCGGCGACGTCCGCGCACGCCCTCGCCGAACACCGCAATCGAGATATTATCGATCTTTGCGACCGCCAGTTCCAGGATTTCTGCCGTGCGATCGACGATCGTGTCGAGCAGGTGGGCGAGAACCCGCGCGCCCTGCCCGGGCCCGATATCGAGACGCTTCAGGTCGGCGGCAAACAGGAAGAAAGGCTTCGGCTCGGCGTGGCGGATTGTCACAAGCCGGCCTTCGGCAAGGATGAAGCCGACATCGGTGAGCTGCGCCAAGCCGAAATCCACGTTCATCACGATCGAGGCGGTCATGTAGACGGCGTTACCCTCGGTATAATAGCGGCTGGAAGGCTCGATGTTCTTCAGCGTCTCGCGGGTCGGCAGCATCACGCCCAGGAGCGTTTCCATGTGCTGCATGTCGGCTTCGGTCGGATCGAGCATGTCGATCCAGATCACGTCTTCGCCGAGCGGTTCCGCCGTGCCGCCTGACGGCAAGGCCGTCTTGACACCGCCGACCCTGTAGAGATGGATCATCTGAACCCCGCCTTTTGCCCTCGCGCTTGCCTCTACTGGCTACCCAAGCATAAATGGCAGGGCAAGAGTGTTTTTTAACGCCGCGCCGCCAGGCAGCATCTTTACCATGGCCGCAAGGGGGAAGACACGCACCGACATGACCAGGACATGCCCAGATGCAACCTTATGATTTCTGGCAGGAAATCCTGCCTCCGCGCACGCACGACCCGCATGCGCCGCTTGCCACCGCCTATCCGGCGACCCTTGCCGACGGCCAGCAATTGCTGCTGCCGATCCGCATGGTTGATGAGGGCGGGCTCGCCTCGCTGATCATCAACCAGGCCTCGTTTTCCGTCTGCGACGCGCTGGCCAAAGACCTCGCCACACGGCTGGCGGCAGCCAGGCCCGATATCATCGTCGGCCTGCCCACGCTTGGTCTGACGCTTGCCGCCGGCGTTGCCAGGGCGCTCGGCCACGCCCGCTTCGTTCCCCTCGGCAATTTCCGCAAGTTCTGGTACGAGGACGCGCTGTCGATGCCAATGAACTCGGTGACCACACCGGATCAGGACAAGCGCCTGTTCATCGATCCGCGCATGCTGCCGCTTCTGACCGGCAAGCGCGTGGCCCTTGTCGACGATGTGATCTCGTCGGGCCGCTCGATCATCGCAGGCCTGTCGCTTCTGGAAAAATGCGGCATCCGCCCCGTGGCGATCGGCGCGGCGATGCTGCAGACAATGAAACACCGCGCCCTGCTTGAAGACTTCGAACCCGGCCTTTCCGGAAACATCCATGCCTGTTTCTCAACGCCGTTTCTTCAGCGCGGCGAAGGCGGAAAGTGGCATGAGAAGCCGGGCGTCTGATCTTTCTTCTGGCCAAAGAAAAACCCGCGATCCGAAGATCGCGGGCCTTTCCGCAACGAACTGCTTCCGGAGTTATCAGTTCAGCAGGACGGCATCCGGATTGTCATTCAGTGCCTGTTCGGAAAATTCCGGCTGATTTTCCAGCGTCTCCCGATCATAGCTGGTCTTGACGACGTAGTTTTCGCCATCGCTCATGATCCGGGCCGAATCGGCCGAAATCGCGACCGGCTTTTCACCGATCCCGAGGAAGCCGCCGACATCAACGACCAGAATGTTTTCGCTCTGGTCGCCATGGGTCATGACGCTGGAGACCTCGCCGACCCTGTCGCCTTCGGCGCTCAGCACGGCGGCGTCTTCAAGCTGGTCGAAGGAGACCGAAGCCATGTCGACTTCCGACATGCCCTCCAGCATCGGGTTTTCGGCGTTCATGGTTTCAGCTGCATTTTCGCCCATCTGATCGACGCCGGCGACCATGTCATCCATGGCGTTGCCGGCAGCCTCGCCGGCCTGGTTCATGGCGTTGCCCGCCGTGTTGGCCAGATCCTGCGTTTCGTTGGCGACATTATTGGCCGCGTTATTGGTCGCGGTCTGCAACTGGTCAGCCTCCTCGCGGATGGCCGCCGTGCCGTTTTCCAAGAGGTTCGGATTGTCATACTCGAAGGACGGAGCGTTCTCCAGTTCCTCGCTCGTGGCGTTGATCGTCAGCCAGTTGCCTTCCTCGCCCTGCTGCCAGCCGAGACGATCGAAGGACACGGCGACATCCTTTTCGCCGATGCCGAGGAAGCCGCCGACGCCGATCACGGCAGCGGTCGCATTACCGTCGGAGCCCATCACGATATCGTTGATATCGCCGACCTGCTCGCGGCCCTGGTCATCGGCATCCTGGCCGTAGACGGGCCAGCCGAGGAGCGAGCTTGCGAGAACCTGCTGGTCGGTGGCGCCGAAGAAGCTCTTTGCGTCTTCAGAGGCAGCCTGACGCTCGGGGAAGACCGGCGTCGCGCCCGTTTCCATTCCGGCTTCCATGCCGGTCGTTGCGGCGGGTTTCTTGTCCATCGTATCGGTATTGGTGGCATCCTGCGCATAGGCTGCGCCGGCGGAAACAACTGCTACCAGTGCCGTAGTCGAAAGAATCTTGCGAAGCATATCAATACTCCTCTCTTCTGGGATGTTCCTTTGCGAGTGCACTTTATTATTATTTTTTTACTCTCGTTTTTCTCACTCGCTGCACACCAACAAAACGTACTGCCAGACACCTTGTTCCTGCTTCGATACGAATTTTTCGCTGTCGGAGGATAAAAAATACCCGCCTGGGCATCTGGCCCGGCGGGCAGCATTCCGCCTGAAGGCGGCAGGGACGAGAGAACTCAGCAGAAGCGGAGCGGCATGCGGATATGCACCCTGAGGCCCGTATCGGCGAAATCGACATCGACCTTGCTGCCGATGACCTTGTCGAGGCTGCGTTCGATCAGCACGCTGCCGAAGCCCCGCTGTTCGGGCGGAGTAACCGGCGGGCCGCCGACCTCTACCCAGTCGAGTTCCAGATGGGAGGTGCCGTTGTCGTCATCGCGACAGGCGACCGTGATATCGACAACGCCGGCCCGCGTGGAAAGCGCGCCGAACTTTGCCGCATTGCTTGCCAGTTCGTGGATGACAAGGCCGAGCGCCAGCGCCTCGTCAGGATCGAGGAAGACGGCATTGCCGTGAATATCGATCTGCCTGCTGTTGCTGTCGATGTATGGCGCCACCTGGGACCTGAGCAGCCGGTCAAGCGCGATCGCGCCCCACTGCTCGTCGGAAAGCAGGGTATGGGCCGCAGACAATGCCTGAAGGCGGCCGGAAAAAGCCATGTTGAACTCGGCCGAGGTGCGCGAGCGCCGCAGCGTCTGGCCGGCGATCGACTGGACGATGGCGAGCGTGTTCTTGACCCGGTGGTTCAGTTCACGCAGCAGAAGCCGTGTCTTCTGTTCGGATTCCTTGGTGGTCGAGATATCGACGACGACACCGAAAACGGGCCCGTTCTGATCGGCGGCAAGAACGCTCTCATAGGCACCGCCCAGCGAAAGAAGCCACTTTCCGGTCTTGGCGGCCTTGAACTCGCACTGATACTCCTCGCCGCGATCGAGCGCTGCCTTGAACCGGCGCATCAGCGGGAAGCGGGTTTCGGGCGCGATCGCGGAAAGCAGGCTGCGGCAGGTCACCGGCTCGCCGGACGGCAGGCCGAGCATCTCCCTCATGGCATTGTCGCACTCGACCGTGTTGCTCTTGCGGTCCCAACTCCAGGCGGCGATGTTGCCGGCGCGCAGCGCCATCGAATGGCGCTTCTGGGCGCGCGACAAGGCGAGGTCCGCTGACGCCTTGCCGCGCGCCGCATCCTTCAGCTCGTAGAGCGAGCCGGCGAGATTGGCGAGACGGCGAAGCGCCTCGGCATCCTCATCGGAAATGTCGCGATGATTCTGGCCGTCGATGACGCACAGCGAGCCGGCATTGACGCCGTGTACCTTGATCGGGGCGCCGGCGAAGAACTTGACGGGCTCGCCTTCGTAGTTCGGCACGGAAGGCGCGATACCCTCCTGCTCGGCAGGATTATTGAGGATCAGGGCGGGGTCGCGCTGAAGCGCGATCGGATAGACGAACAGGCCCGATCGCGTCGAAACCGTCTCCGGCTTCATGCCATGGACTGCCTGCACCCAATTCTCGTCATAATCTGCAATGAGGATGAGCGCCGCTGGACAGGAAAAGCGAAGCGCTGCCGATTCGACGATCGCGACAAAATCTTCATCGACCTCGGCGGCACGCATGATTGTCTGCGATAAGGTGTCCAGCCGCTCCCGGTCCTTGATCGCATCGACAATATCGCTCGGCAAATATTCCACTGGCTAAAAGGCTCTTCATTTTCGTGCAGGACTGACGCGTATCCTGCAATATTTCAGGTAACCGTGACGTGGCGCGGAATATCAATCACGCTCAAGAACGCCTGGCCAGCGATTAGGTTCCCTCGTCTTCGCAAATTAATATGACCGAAAACAAGAAAGCCGCGCACCCGGGTTCGATCTCCCGGATGCGCGGCTTTCTCTCGCTCACAATGGCTTGCGCCTCAAACTCATGCCGGACGCGAGACGAATGCGCTGCTGACGACGGCTGCGGAGTTCGCGTCTGGGCCGAAGTCAATCTCGCCCTGGATCTGCAGAAGCTCCTGCAGTTTCCCGCGCGCGCGCGCGATCCGGCTCTTGATGGTGCCGATGGCACATTCACAGATCTCGGCCGCTTCCTCGTAGGAGAAGCCAGAGGCGCCGACCAGAATGATCGCCTCGCGCTGGTCATCCGGCAGCTTGTTCAACGCCTTCCGGAAATCGCGAAGGTCCATCGCGCCGTATTGCGCGGGATGCGTCGACAGTCTTTCGGTGAAGACATTGTCGGAATCCTGAATTTCGCGACCGCTCTTGCGCATCTGGCTGTAGAACTCGTTGCGCAGGATCGTGAACAGCCAGGCCTTGATGTTCGTGCCCGCAGCAAAGCTTTCCTGCTTGGCCCATGCCTTCATGATCGTGTCCTGGACAAGATCGTCCGCCAGGTCCTGATGCCCACACAGCGAGACCGCAAAGGCACGCAGACTCGGCACTGTCTTCAGCATGTCGCGCTTGAAGGTCGTATCGTCGTCCCTGACCAAAGCCCTATCCTTTCGCTTTGCGCGCCGAAGCGGATTCAGCCGCGTCGAGACGTTCGAGCAGATCGAGAAACCGATCCGGAATTTCCTCCTGTTCGACGGCATTATAGAGGGCCTTGAGGCGACGGCTGATCGCTTCTTCCGGGCTCTTCGCCGTACCAGGCAGGGCCTCCCCTTTTCCCAGGCTGCTATTGCTTTTCACCAGTTCTATCCCGTTAGTACCCAATTTCATGTTCAAGCCGAAAACGCCGGCCCAGATAAAAAGTTCCGCAGTCGCCGGAACTTTTTTTTTGCTGACGCATTTGAAACAATTGAAAGTGCTCTTGGAGCCTTCCCAATAGACCTACCGAGGCAGGAGACTATATAATATGTCGCTTTCAACCCGTATCGCTGCGCATTTGCCGTATCTCAGGCGGTACGCACGTGCCGTGACCGGATCGCAAACCTCCGGCGATGCCTATGTCGCCGCCGTTCTCGAAACGCTGATCGAGGATGTCTCGCTCTTTCCAGAGGATGGCGACGACAAGGTTTCACTTTACAAACTCTTTTCACGCCTTTTCAGTTCCACGACAATCGAGATCGAGGATATTGAATCGCCCTATTCCTGGGAAAAGCGTGCGGCCGCCAATCTGATGGCACTGCCCGCCAAGCCGCGACAGGCCTTCCTTCTGATCTCGCTCGAGAATTTTTCGAATGAGGAAACGGCTTCAATCCTCGAAGTCGAGCCCGACGAGATTCCCGGCCTCATCGAGGAAGCCTCGGCGGAAATTGCCCGTCAGGTCGCGACCGACATCATGATCATCGAGGACGAGCCACTGATCGCAATGGACATCGAGCAGATGGTCGAGAGCCTCGGTCATCGAGTAACCGGCATCGCGCGCACCCACAAGGAGGCTGTCGAGCTCTACAACAGTTCGAAGCCGGGCATGGTTCTCGCCGATATCCAGCTTGCCGACGGCAGTTCGGGCATCGACGCGGTCAACGATATTCTCGAGCATGACTCCATTCCGGTGATTTTCATCACCGCATTCCCTGAGCGCCTTCTGACCGGCGAGCGGCCCGAGCCAACTTTCCTGGTCACCAAGCCGTTCAATCCGGACATGGTCAAGGCGCTGATCAGCCAGGCCCTGTTCTTCCAGGAAAGGCACCAGGAAGCCGCCTGACAAGGGCGCGGAACCGGCGCGGCCGGCAAGCTTTCGTAAACCAAAAAAGGTGGCTGCGGCCGCCTTTTTCCGTTTTCTGGAACCCAGCCAATGGTGAGGCGTTCTACTCTCACAAAACAAAGGAGAGTATCATGCTTTACTATGCCGCTGTCTTTCTGGTCATTGCCCTTGTCGCCGCAGCACTCGGCTTCGGCGGCATCGCCGGCGCATCCGCGGGTATTGCCCAGATCCTTTTCTTCCTCTTCCTGCTGTTCTTCGCTGTTGCGGTTGTCGTCAATTTCGCGCGCAGCAGATAGCAACGCCCGACCAGCTGAAAACAAAACGGACCTTCCCCGGAGGGTCCGTTTTTTGTTGGCCCTAAACCTGGTCGGCGCACAAAAAAGGGCAGCGGTGGTCACCGCTGCCCTTGTCTGAAACCGTCGCCGTTGCGATCAGTTCATCCGCGACATCCAGTCGTCGACGTCGCGCTCGGCTTCGTCGCGCTCCTTGCCATAGCGCTCCTGGATCTTGCCGACGAGCTTTTCGCGTTTGCCGGCAACGACATCCAGGTCATCATTGGTGAGCTTGCCCCACTGGGCCTGTGCTTCGCCGGTAAACTGCTTCCAATTGCCTTCGATACGATCCCAATTCATAAGCTTGCTCCTTTCAGCTTGCTTCGTCTCTTCGCAAGGCTCAACGCGCGGAGCCATGCCGGAGTTCCTTGACGACGTTGGGTTTAGGTTGCCCTGCAGCGGCGGCGATAGGTTGATTGACAATGCCGGAAAAACAGAAGATGTACATGAAAGCGCTTCGTTTTTTAGGCAGGCGCTTGCACGCCGCCAGTGTCGAATGTTTGCCAGAGACGCGTTATTTCGGCCAAATATCACTGAAAAACAGAATCATTTCATTTTTCGGGCATGAAATGAATTAGGATCGGCTTGAAAGCCTGCAACTTGGGTCAGCCGCGAAAAAGCATGCGAGAGATTTTCGACAGATTTGGGGCGGGCAGGTTTCCTTCGCTGAACCGGTTTTTGCCGGTTCTGGTGTTCGTCGTCGTGAGTGCGATCGGTCTCGGCATGTCTTTTTCGATCTACCGGACATCGGAGGTCGAGCGAAGCACCAAGTTCGAGATCGTCGCCGGCGATGCAGTCGACAGGATCGTCTCCCGCTTCTATCAGCACATGTCGCTACTCGAGGCCACCAAGGCCTTCTTCGAGGCAACCGACGGCATGGTGGACCGCGAGGCCTTCCGCACCTATGTCGAGGGGCTCGATACGGAAGGCCGCTATGACGGCATTCAGGGCATCGGCTTTGCCCGCATGGTCTATACCGGCAACGAGGCCAAGGCCGAGGACATGATCGCCCGCTTCTACGGCGACGACATCGCGATCTGGCCGGAGACCGACCAGGACTACCGCGCGGCGATCGTTCTGCTGGAGCCCGAAGACGAGCGCAACAGCGCGGCGATCGGCTTCGACATGTACAGCGAGCCCGTACGCCGCGAGGCCATGGCCGATGCCTTTGCCACCGACACGCCGCGCGCCAGCGGACCGGTCGAGCTGGTCCAGGAAATTACCACGCAAAAGCAGGCGGGCTTCCTGCTTTATCTGCCATTCAAGGTGGATGACGGGCCGAACGTCGCCGATGGCAACCTGCCGCTCTCCGGCTTCATCTACGCGCCGTTTCGCGCCGGCGATCTCTACAGCGCGGTTATGGGCGATCAGCCGTCCATGCCGGTGGCGATCGAGGCCTATGACAAGGACGCGCCCGAAACCCCTCTGTTCAAATCATCGACATTTGACGCCGCCCTTGAGCGCAGCGCGCTCGAGGTTACCCGCGAGGTCGATATCGCCGGGCGGACCTGGGTTCTGGAAATGACCCCGAGCGCCGCGTTCGAGAAGGCGGAGTTCGATATCACCCCCTTCGTCGTCGGCTCCGTCGCCCTTCTTCTGGCCGTGGCGTTGGCCCTTGCGGCCCAGTGGCAGATCAAGGCGCTGGCAGCCGCAAGAGAGGTCCAGCGCGTCACCCAGAAATCACTGCAGGAACGCGAACTGATGCTTCAGGAAATGAAGCACCGGATCAAGAACTCGATCGCCCGCGTGCTGGCGATCGCCCGCCAGACCGCCTATCACGCCGAGAGTCTCGATCAGTTCATGGAATCCTACGCCGCCCGGCTCCAGGCCATGTCGACGGCGCAGGACGTTCTGACCCGTTCACGCTGGCAGCGCGCGGATCTCAAGGAGCTCCTGTCCAAGGAGCTCGAACAGGTCTTCGGTGATGCCGACGCCCATTACGACGTTTCCGGCCCGGCGGCGGAACTCGATGAAAAGGCCACCCAGGCCTTCAGCCTGACCTTCCACGAACTGGCAACGAACGCGCTGAAATATGGCGGCATGTCGAATGGCGACGGAAGCCTGGAGGTCACCTGGTCCTATGAGGGGGCCGGCGCCGCCCGCAAGCTGAGGCTCCTCTGGCAGGAGCGCGGCAGCGGCCCCGTCTCGAAGCCGGAGCGCAAGGGTTTCGGCACGCGTCTGATCGACGCCAATATCATCGGAGAGCTGCAGGGTACGATCGAGCGGCATTACCGCGAAGACGGCCTGACGGTGGAAATCGCCTTCCCGAACCCGGCCGAAAGCACCGGCCGCCGTTCGCGCTGGCGTCGCCGCCGCGCCAGGAAAGACGCCGCGACCTGAACACGGCGCTTGCGGATCGGATGTTTTTCATTAAAAAACTGTCGAAGCGCAAGGGAGGGTGCGCCGGCGTCGCCGGCACACGGAGGCGATTGAAGCAGAACTGGCGAACGATCTGCAGTGAGTTTGCGGCAGGCCTTGCGGTCATTGCCTGCTTCGCGCTGATCTTTGTCTACCAGCCCGTGGGAGCGGCTTTCGCCCATCCGGCCCCTGTCCTTGGCACCGCGGATTTCAGCTATTGCGGCGACTGGCCCGACAAGGAAACCGGACCGCACGGTCCCTGCCACGCCTGCCGGCTGAAGGCCGCGGTCCTGCCCCAGCCGCCGGAAGAGGCACTGCCGGCCTTCCTGCCGGTCATCGCCAAGATATTCAGCCTTGAGGCGAGCGGCGCACAGGTCCTGCCGAACCTCAGCCCCTATCACCCGCGCGGCCCTCCACGCGCCGTCCTCTGATCCGCCGCGCCGTTTCGGCGCGCAATCCGAAGACATTCGTGGAGAAAAAAATGAATAACGTTCTGACGCGCCTTGCCATCGCCGGCGCCCTTTCGCTTGCGCTTGCGCCGGCGGCATTCGCCGAGGCCCAGACCAAGGCCCCCATGCACGAGATGAACCAGCAGGTAAAGGTCGGCGATCTGGCGATCAGCGGCGCCTTTGCCCGCGCCACGCTTCCCGGTGCCCCGGTGGGCGGTGCCTTCCTCACCATCGAGAACCAGGGCGACCAAGATGACAGGCTGGTTTCGGCAACGGCCGATTTCGCCGGCATGACGCAGCTTCACAACATGCGCATGGAAGGCGAGGTGATGAAAATGTACCAGATGGAGAATGGCATTCCGCTGCCTGCCCACGAGACCGTTCAGCTTGCCCCCGGCGGGTTGCATGTGATGTTCATGAAGCTGAAGCAACCGCTCGTCGAAGGCGACACGGTGGAGGTCGAACTCACCTTCGAAAAGGCCGGCGCCGTGACCATCGATCTGCCGGTCGAAAGCTTTGCTGCAAAAACCATGGAAGGCATGGATCACGGCAAATAGGGCCTGTCGCAGCCGGAGAGAAACAGCTGACGTCTGTGAAAATGCGTCAAGACACATAGACAGCGGCTCGGCGGCTCCTGAAAAGCAGGAACCGCCGTTGGCCGGACGTCTCGGACACAGCCGGGCGGCAGCACAGGCCGCCCGTTTTTTTTCTTCGCCGGAAAGCGTTCAGCTATAGAAGTCCACGATCCGCTTGCCGTTGAACTCGCGCACCGAAAACGGCGTATCGAACACGGCTTCAAGGACCTGCTCCTCGATGATCGCCTCAGGCGGCCCTTCCGCGGCAACGCGGCCCGCCCGCATGGCGACGATGCGATCGGAATAGGCGGAGGCGAAATTGAGATCGTGGACGACCAGAACCACCGTCTTGCCGAATTCGTGGGCCATGCGGCGGATCAGCCGCATCGTCGCGACGGCATGTTTCACGTCGAGATTGTTGAGCGGCTCGTCAAACAGCACATAATCCGTATCCTGCGCCAGAACCATGGCGAAGAAGGCGCGCTGGCGCTGTCCGCCGGAGAGCTGGTCCAGGAACCGGTCGGAGAAACCCTCAAGATCGGTGAAGGCGATCGCCTCGTCGATATGGCGTTCGTCCTCGGCCGTCAGCCGCCCCTTCGAATAGGGGAAACGCCCGAAGCCGACGAGATCGCGTACCGAAAGCCGAGCGGTGATGTGATTTTCCTGGCGCATGATCGAAAGCCGGCGCGCCAGTACATCATCGCCCACCTCGCCGACGGAGAGCCCGCCGACGCTGACCGCTCCGCGGTCGGCCTTCATCAGCCGGCTGACAACGGCAAGAAGGGTCGATTTGCCCGCGCCGTTGGGTCCGACAATGCTTGTGAGCCCGCCCACCTCGATCGTCAGCGACACATCGTCGAGCACGCGGGTTTCGCCATAGCTCTTGGAGACCTTGCTGATCTCGATCATCGGACATTCCCCTTGAGAAGCATGAAGATGAAGAAGATGCCGCCGGCAAATTCAACGATGATGGAAAGCGCCGTGCCGAAGGAAAAGACTCGCTCCAGAACCGTCTGCCCCCCGACAAGCGCGATGACGGCAATCAGGATCGCCGCCGGCAGCACGGCGCGATGCCGCCCGCTCGGCATCAGCATATAGGCAAGGTTCGCCACCAGCAGGCCGAAAAAGGTGACCGGGCCGACCAGAGCGGTGGAAACCGACACCAGAATGGTGACCGCGAACAGCGTCAGTGTCACAACACGGGCATGCGAGACGCCGAGCGCAATCGCCGTCTCGCGACCGGTCAGCATGATGTCGAGATCCGGCAAAAGCCGCCAGGCGAGAACCGAGACGGCGAGAATGATCACCGTGGAAATGCCGAGCAGATCGGTATTGGCCGTGTTGAAACTTGCGAAGAAGCGGTCCTGCAGCACGACGAAATCGGCCGGGTCGATGAGCCGCTGCATGAAAGCCGAAAGGCTTCGGAAGAGACCGCCGAACAGGATGCCGACCAGCATGACGAGGTGGATGCTGCGCGTTGCGCCGGAAAACAGCCAGCGAAACAGGAGAAGCGCAAAACCGGTCATGAGCGCGGCTTCGAGGACGAACATCAACCTCGGGTCCATGGCGTTGAGCCCGCCCGCGCCCAAAGCAAACACGAGAACCGTCTGCAGCAGGATGTAGAGCGCATCAAACCCCATGATCGAGGGCGTGAGGATACGATTGCCGACGACGGTCTGGAACAGCACGGTCGATACCGCGATCGCATAGGCGACCAGAACGAGAGCCGCAAGCTTGACCCCGCGAAAGCCGAGCACGAAGGCCCAGGAGCCTCTTGCGCCGAGCGTCATGAAGGCGATGATGCAGGCAACCGCCAGCAGGACCAACAGGGCAAGCGTGAGCAGGCCAAGGCTTTTTCGTCGGTCAGCGCGCATGGGCTTCCTGCCTCAAAAGCAGATAGAGGAAGATCGCCGAGCCGAATACACCCATCATCGTGCCGACGGGGATTTCATAGGGCGCGATGATCAGCCGTCCGGCGACGTCGCAGGCCAGCACCAGCATCGCCCCGCTATAGGCGATCCACGGCAGGGTGCGGCGCATATTGTCGCCCATAACCAGGCTGACGACATTGGGCACTATCAGTCCGACAAAGGGGATCGAGCCGACGGTGACAACCACGGAAGCCGAAATCAGCGACACGATGGAGAGCCCCGTCAGCATGGCCCGACGGTAATTGAGCCCCGAGGAAACGGCGACTGCCTCTCCAAGACCCGCCAGGGTGAATTTCGCCGCCGTGACATAGGCCAGAACGCCGAGACCGAATGAGATCCACAAAAGCTCGTAGCGCCCGCGCAGCACCATCGAGAAATCGCCATTGGTCCAGGCGCCGAGCGACTGCATCAGATCATAGCGATAGGCGATGAAGCTGGTGACAGCCGAGATAACGCCGCCGAGCATGATGCCGGTAAGCGGCACCATCAGCACCGAGCGCGCCGGGATCTGCCGCACCAGCCTGAGGAAGAGCGCCGTGCCGGCCATGGCGAAGCCGGCCGCCAGCACCATCTTTCCGATCACCGGTATTCCGGGAAAGAACAAAACTGCCGCAAGCATGCCGAGGGCGGCCGATTCCGCCGTGCCCGCCGTCGACGGCTCCACGAACCGGTTCTGCGCCAGCATCTGCATGATCGTGCCGGCGATCGCCAGCCCGCCGCCGGCGAGAACGAGCGCCAGCGTGCGCGGCAGCCGGCTCGCCAGAAGCACGAGCACGGCCTCGCGCGCATCGCCGCCGCCGAAAAATGCAGTGAGATCAAGCGCGGTGGCGCCGGTCATCAGGCTTGCGACAGTGAGCAGGAGAGCGAGAAGAGCTGCGGAAAGAATGCGGATCATAAAACTCTACTTTTCAACGTTCTGCCTTATGCAATCCATTTCGGCGCGTGGTCAATGCCGGCAATACCCGGCCTCACGGCAATGTGTGCCGCGTGCGGCTGCGACACTGGCGAGGACACTTGCCAGGCGGCTTCTTTTGAATATGTTGACTGCAAAATTCAAGTATCAGGAGATTTCCGTGACAATCGACGCAATCCGCCGCGCCCCTCTTGCCCTCGCCCTCCTTCCCGTCCTGCTCGCGTCCCCGGCATTTGCCGAAACGGTGACCGTGGAACATGCAAGCGGCAGCACCGATGTCGAGACCGGGCCCAAGACCGTGGTCGTCTTTGACCTCTCCGCGCTCGATACGCTGGATGCGCTCGGCGTGACGGTAACGGGCGTACCCGATGCGCCGATGCCCGCCTCGCTTTCGCAGTTTTCCGATGATGGTTACGAGACGGTCGGCTCGCTGTTCGAGCCCGATTTTGAAGCGGTCAACGCGCTTCAGCCGGACTTGATCATCGTCGGCGGCCGCTCCCAGGCGAAATATGATGACCTTTCCAGGATCGCGCCCACGATCGACCTGACCATCCCCAATGACGCGTTTCTCGAAGGCGTGGAGGGCAATGCCCGGCTTCTGGGCCGGATCTTCGACAGGCAGGACGCTGCGGAAGCCGAGATCGCCGCGCTCGAAACCTCACTTGAGACGCTTCAGAACCTGACCGACGACGCCGGAACAGCTCTCGTTCTGCTGACCACGGGCGGCAAGATTTCCGCCTTCGGTCCCGGCTCGCGCTTTGGCGACATCTACGACATCTACGGCTTCGCGCCGGCCGACGCCGATCTCGACGTCGCCAATCATGGCCAGGCCGTGTCGTTCGAATACATCATGGAGCAGAATCCCGACTGGCTCTATGTGCTTGACCGCGATGCCGCTATCGGTCGCTCCGGCGAGGCCGCCGAACAGTTGCTCGACAACGAGCTCGTCGCCCGCACCAATGCCTGGCAGAACGACCAGGTGATCTATGCCGACGGCGGCCTTCTCTATCTCGCGAGCGGCGGTATCCGCGCCCAGAAGGCCCTTGCCGACCAGGTGATCGGGGCCCTGCAGGACTGATTGGCAAACACCCCCTTTTGCACAACGGGTTTTCCGGGAGCCGCCGGCCTTTCGAGGCCGGCGTTTGCTTTGCGGCCGCGCCCCGATCGCAGTTCTGGCACAAAAACCTCCAGTCCCATTTACATGAACGCCCGAAGCGTCGAAGCAGGACGCAGCTAGATCGATGGCTTAGGAGAAAACCTGGCGGAGAGTGAAGGACGAATTCGAACTCGGAGCCAATGCGCTTTGGGTTGGAGGGTGACAAAGCGCAAACAGAAATGGCGGAGAGGGGGGGATTCGAACCCCCGATACGGTTGCCCGTATGCCGCATTTCGAGTGCGGTGCATTCGACCACTCTGCCACCTCTCCAGGAACCATGTGGTCTGCGCTCTTGACGCGGGGTGTCTCTTAGCTGGCAAAAGCCGGTCTTGCAGATTTGAGGCAGCGGCAACGTTTTCGTGTGGCCGGGGTGTGCCGGATCAACTCCAAGCTCTATAGGTCAGATTTATAGGCGTCCGGGGCCAACCGTCGAAACTCCTTTTCAAAGTTCTCGAACGCGACGACTAGCGATGAGGACATTTCTCTCAATTCACGGATGTGCATCCAGGTCGTTTCGGAGAATTCATCGGCAGCGAGCTCCTCTTGCAATGGAACGGTGAGGTAACCGTCCGGCCAACGCTCTGCCGGCCCCGCATAAATAGCGATCTTGTTGCAAAGTTCGTCAGCGAGCCGCGTTATCTCCGCAGAAATATTGTCTAACGTTGCGCTTTCAAATTCATTCTCTGCTCCATGCCAGTCGTCCGCCAGAGCTTCCAGGTTCCTAAGGATTTTGCCATCAAACGGCGACGCGTAACCGTGCTCCCGCAGAAAACGAAGAGTTGAAGGGTCAAAAGCCTTCCGGAGTTTTATTCCGAGATTCTGATCATGAGGATGAAGTCGAGGTCGCTCATTTGCCCTCCTTTCAAACGAAAGATCAAGTTTAAGCCAAGCGCCAAATAGCCCCAATGCCGTAACGATGGGTTCCCAGGGAATTGCACCAGCGGAAAGCGAACTGGCAAGCCAAGCGCTAGTTAGCATGCACCCGAAAACGAGCAGAGCTCGTTCTAAAGTCCGATTCTTCATTCCCCACCCTATTCATCCAAAAAAAAATTCACAGACTTTGAAGCCGATCTTTAGCCTGCCTGTCCAGAAAAATTGCCCCGGCGCTTCATTTTGATATTGTGGCTTTCAAAGCATCGGTGAGGGATGAATATCGTGACAACATTGACCCTTTCGCAGCTGGAGAGCCATCTCTGGCGCGCGGCGGATATCCTTCGCGGATCGATCGATTCGGGCGATTACAAGCACTACATTTTCGGGCTTCTGTTCTTCAAGCGCCTGTCGGATGTCTGGCAGGAGGAGTATGAGGAGCGGCTTGCGCGCTATGGCAACGCGGAGATTGCGGCCGATCCGGAAGAGCACCGCTTCGATATTCCGAAGGGCCATTTCTGGAAGGATGTGCGCAAGCAGACCACCGATATCGGCACGCATCTGAACGCCGCCTTCCGCGCCATTGAAGACGCGAACATGAAGCTGCGCGGCGTGTTCCAGGATGTCGACTTCAACAACAAGGAGCGCTTTCCGGATGCCATGCTGGAAAAGCTGCTTCAGCATTTCGAGACCTACCGGTTGCGCAAGTCCGATGTCGAGCCGGATGTGCTGGGCCAGGCCTATGAATATCTGATTGCGCAGTTTGCCGATGACGCCGGCAAGAAGGGTGGCGAGTTCTACACACCGAAAATGGTGGTGCGGCTGATCGTCGAATGCCTTGAGCCGGAAGAAGGCATGTCGATCTATGACCCCACCTGCGGCTCGGGCGGCATGCTGCTGGAAGCCGTGCACCATCTGGAGCGGCAGGGCAAGAACCCGAAAAGCCTGTCGCTGTTCGGCCAGGAGCGCAACCTCAACACCTGGGCCATCTGCCAGATGAACTTGTTCCTGCATGATATCGACGACGCCCAGGTGGCGCGCGGCGATACGCTGCTGGAGCCGAAACATCTGACGGGCGACAGCGTGAAGGCCATACGCACCTTTGACCGGGTGCTGGCCAATCCGCCCTTCTCACTGAAAAACTGGGGTCACGATGTCTGGTCGAAGGGCGATGCCTATGGCCGCGACCGCTATGGCTGCCCGCCGAAATCCTACGGCGATCTGGCCTTCGTGCAGCATATGGTGGCGAGCCTGAAGGAAGACGGCGTCTGCGGCGTGGTGCTGCCGCATGGCGTGCTGTTTCGCGGCGGCGCAGAAGGCAGGATCCGCAAGGGGCTGATCAAGGATGATCTGATCGAGGCCGTGATCGGCCTTGCACCCAACCTGTTTTACGGCGCGGGCATTCCGGCCTGCATCCTGATCCTGCGAAAGACCAAACCGGTCGAGCGCAAGGGCAAGATCCTGATCATCAACGGCGCTGCGCAGTTCGTCGAAGGCAAGGCGCAGAACCACCTGTCGGAGGAAAATGTCGCCGCGCTGGCGAAGGCCTATGGTGATTTTGCCGATGCCGAGCGGCTGGCGCGGGTGGTGCCGACGGGCGAGATCGAAGCGAACGACTTCAACCTCAATATCAGCCGCTATGTTCATCTGACCGAGGAGGCAGAAGAGGTCGATGTCGCGGCGGAAGTGGAAAAGCTGGTCGAACTTCAGACCGAGCGGGATGCAGCGGAAGCCCGGATGATGGGCTTTCTGCGGGAGCTTGGTTATGTCGCGTGAGGTGCCGGAGGGGTGGCGGCGGTCTAAACTCGGAGACCTCATTCAACTTGAATATGGAAAAGCCCTTGCTGCTGCGGAGCGTAGGGAAGGCGATGTTCCGGTCTTCGGGTCAAGCGGTATTGTCGGATATCACGATAAAGCAGCTGCTGCCGGGCCGAGCATTGTGATTTCCCGTAAGGGCTCACTTGGAGGCGTCTTTTATGTCGAGAGCGGCTTCTGGCCTATCGATACAACTTACTTCGTGGCGCAGAGAGAAAATAGCAATTGGCGGTGGCTAACCTATCTGCTGAAATTTGCCTCCCTGGAGCGCCTTAACGAAGCGACAGGCGTCCCAGGACTTAATCGCGACAAAACCGCCAAAGAGGAAGTCTTTGTTCCCCCTCTCCACGAACAGCGCCGCATCGCCGAAATCCTGTCCAGCGTCGATGAGGCTATTGCGGCAACGCGGGCGGTGATCGAGCAGACCAGGAAGGTCAAGCAGGGCATGCTGGAACGCCTGCTCACCAAAGGCATCGGCCACACGCGCTTCAAGCAGACGGAGATCGGGGAGATTCCGGAGGGGTGGGCGGTTGCCAAATTCGGTGAAATCTTCAAGCTTACAAGCGGAAAGCTTAAATCAGTAAAGAGCCTTTCTCCTGAACAAAGCGATACCTCCCCCTATCCCGCATATGGCGGGAACGGGGTAGCTGGTTACACTTCAGAGTGTCTAGTGGACGACGATTTAATCGTGATCGGGCGCGTAGGGGAATATTGCGGCTCGGCTTACAGGAGTTTGGGCAAGGCGTGGATTACGGATAACGCTCTTTATACGAAAGAATTTCTCGCAGAAGTGGATCGGGATTATGTTCACTTCGCGTTTTCACTTGTGCCTCTGATGAATATCAGAGGCGGAGGAGGCCAACCGCTCGTAAGCCAAACTGCGATCTATGCGCAGGTGCTAGCGCTTCCAAAACTCGACGAACAGAGAGCGATTGTGGAAATTTTGAAGGGTTTCGAAAACACAGCTTCTGATCTGCATCTTTCGAAGCTTATTGAAATCAAATCCGCCCTCATGTCCGACCTCCTCACCGGCCGCAAGCGCGTCACCGATGCTCTGCCCGTGGCTGCGGAGTAAGCACTTATGAGCCACGGCCCCGAATGGCATTTTGCCGAGCGCCCCACAATCGAACATCTCCAGGACATGGGCTATGGCTTTGTGGCACCGACAGAGCACGCCACCTTGCGCGAGGGCGACAACCAGGTTCTGTTTCGCCCGCACCTGATCGAGGCGCTGATGCGCATCAACGGGATCGACCGGGCGTCTGCCGAGGCCGCCTATGGCGAGCTTGCGGCGATCAGCGACAATGAGGCCTGGCTGAAGGTGTTGCGCGGCGATTATGCCCGCAAGGTGACCGGCCAGGTGACGCGGCAGACGCTGCGGGTGATCGATTTTCTCGCCCCCGACAACAACCGGTTTTCCGTGACGCATCAGCTCAGGGTGAAGGCGGAGAACACGCGCAAGCCTGATGTCGTGGTCTATGTGAACGGCATTCCGCTGGTCGTGATCGAGGCGAAAAGTCCGCTGAATGTGAAGGACAAGACCGGCGAGGCCTTCGAGCAGATCAGGCAATATGAGCGGGACATTCCGCGCCTGTTCTTCTCCAATGTCTTCAACATCGTCACCGACGGGGCGCTGGTGCTCTACGGCGCGACCGGCTCCGGCTCGAAATATTTCGGCGCATGGCGCGATCCGTGGCCGAAGACGGACGCCGATTTTCCCGATCCGCTTGCCAAGGGTCTCTGGTGCCTGCTGGAGCCGCGCCGCCTGCTGGACCTGATCGCCCATTATGTCGTGTTCGAAAAGACCGAGACCGGGACGATCAAGAAAATCTGCCGCTACCAGCAGTTCCGCGCCGTCAACCGCATCGTTGACCGCGTCATTGAGGGCAAGCATCGGCAGGGGCTGATCTGGCACACCCAGGGCAGCGGCAAATCGCTGACCATGGTGTTTGCCGCGCTGAAGCTGAAGACGCACAGGACGATCCAATCCGAGGCGCTCACCAATCCGAACATTCTGGTGTTGACCGATCGCGTCGACCTGCACAGCCAGATCAGCGGCACCTTTGTTGCCTGCGGCCTGCCGAACCCGACGGCAATCGAAAGCATCAAGGATTTGCACGCGCTGATCCGCAGCGGCAAGGACGGACACACCGCGCTCTCCACCATGTTCAAGTTCCAGGGCTCGAAGCAGGCGATCGCCAATTCGGAAAACTGGATCGTGATGGTGGATGAGGCCCACCGCACCCAGGAGAAGGATCTCGGCGCTTATCTGCGCGCGACGCTCCCCAACGCACGCTTCTTCGGCTTTACCGGCACGCCGGTGAAGAAGGACGACAAGAACACCTACGAGAATTTTGGCGTGCCGGGCGAAGGCTATCTCGACAAATACGGCATCGACGACGCCGTGGCCGATGGCGCGACCGTGCCGATCTACTATACCGGCCGCAAGACCGACTGGCATATCGACGAGGCGAAGATCGATATCCTGTTCGACACCTGGTTTGCCGAACTGGATGACGACAAGCTGAACGAGATTAAGACGCGCGGCGTGCAGATCGAGGATCTGGTCAAACACCCACGCCGGATCGAGCTGATCGCCTATGATATCTGGACGCATTTCAAGCAATACGCCCGTCCGGACGGGTTCAAGGCGCAGATCGTCGCTATCGATCGCGAGGCGGTGATCCTCTACAAGCAAGCGCTGACGAAGGTCATCGCTGAGGATCTTCAGGCCGAGGGCTTGGAAATTGCGGAAGCACAGACCCGGGCCGATGCCATGGCGGCTTGCGTCTACTCGATCAATCAGGAAGACGGCAAGCCGAGTGAGGATGCCCATAAGCAGGCGATCCGCACCGCGCTCAAAGCGCATTATCTGGATGCCGAGGCCGAGAAGCTGACGAAGAAGGCCTTCGGTCGCAAGGGCGAGGACCCGCAGTTTCTGATCGTTTGCGACAAGCTTCTGACCGGCTTCGATTGCCCCATTGAAAGCGTGATGTATCTCGACAAGCCGCTGAAGGAGCATGGTCTGCTGCAGGCCATCGCCCGCACCAACCGCGTCTCCGACGCGAGGAAACGCAACGGGCTGATTGTCGACTATATCGGTGTTTCCGGTCATCTGGAGGCCGCTCTGTCCTCCTACCGCGCCGATGACGTGAAGAACGCCATGCGCGACCTGGACGATCTTCGCAACCAGCTGCGGGCCGCGCATGCGGCTGTCGCCGCGCTGATGAAGCCCCTGAAGCGCAAGGCGAACGACCAGGACGGATTGAAGGCGGAATATGATGCCTTCGTGAAACTCCTCGGCAGTGAGGACAAGTGGTTCGACTTCAAGGCCAAGGCGCGCAGCTTCATCGCGCTTTATGAGACGCTGAGCCCGGACCCGAGCGTTCTGGAATTTACCTCCGACCTGAAGTGGATCGCCAATTTCCTGCGCTATGGCACCCAGCACTTCGAAAAACGCCAGGCCTTCGACCAGATGAACTACAGCGAGAAAATCCGCGAGATGCTGGAGCAGCACCTGGAGGCGACCGGTCTTAGCGTCACCGTCAAGCTGCGCTACATTACCGATCCGGAGTTCTGGGAGGAGTTCGATCCGGCTGACAAGACGGACGAGGAGCTGATGACGGCGGCCATCCGCAAGACCACGGAGCTGCGCAAGACCGTCACCGAGCGGATCGATGACAATCCTCATCAATATGGCAAGTTCTCCGAGCGTCTTCGTCAGTTGCTGCAGAAACTGGACAATGCGCAGCTAAGCTGGGCCGACAAGCTGAAGGCCGCAGAAGAAATGGCAAAGGAGATTGCCGACGAGGACGAGGCGCATGTGGACACCGGTCTATCCGCCGATGCCTACGGCATTTTGCATATCCTCAATGGCTTCGAGGCGGGCTCGAAGGGTGCGCAACTCGCCGTCAGGCTCGAAGAGCTCTATACCGACCCCGCTTCCGCACCCGCCGGCTGGTGGGAAAAAGACGGTCTGCGCAAGAATCTCCGCCAGCAAGTGCGTCTCATGGCCCATGAGGCCGGACTTTCGAAATTCCGCGAAGTGCCTGATGAGGTCGAGACCTACGCGCTCAAGCATTTCGCGGGACGCTGAGATGCCGGTTTTCCGCATCGGCGAGCGCGAGATAGAATATACGGTGCGGCGCTCTGCCCGAGCCAGCAAGGCAAATCTGAGCGTCACGCCGCAAGCTTTCGAGTTGCTCGTTCCCGAGAGTGCCACCGATGCACAGATCAACGCGGTGCTGGAGCGCCGCCGTGGCTGGATCATCGAAACCTTGCAGCACATGGAGGTGCGCGCCAGGGCGCAACCCCGCGTCTATCAGTTCGTGACCGGAGCCAAGGTGCCTTATCGCGGGCGCATGACAAAACTTCACGTCGAGCCGTTCGATGGCGCGCTCGTTGAAATCAGCTTCCGCAACGGCTTCCGCATCCAGACGCCGCGCGATCTTGCTCCAGCGTCAGCCGACAGTCTCATCGAAAGCGCCCTGCGGCTGTGGCTGAGACGGCGCATCCGTGATGATGCCCATGAGTTCGCGCGTCGTCACGGCGATCGTCATGGCCTGAAGCCGCGCGGCATCGTCATCAAAGACCAGAAACACATGTGGGGCAGCTGCGGGCAAGACAGGCAGATCAATCTTAACTGGCACCTCATCTACGCGCCAAAACCGGTTCTCGAATACGCCGTCGTTCACGAAATGTGCCACCTTAAGCACCGTAACCACGAATCGGAATTCTGGGACCTCGTCGGCCGCATCCTGCCCGACTGGAAAGAACGCAAGGCATGGCTCGATACGAACGAGCACATGCTGGGCTGGGAAAAGATCGTCCCCGATAAGACGGACTGAGGAACGGTGCTCGCGCTGTGCGCCCAAAGCGTCACCATTGACTCACAGAAGCACGCTGGCTGGCACGGCAGCGCTGAGCGTTGCATTACAGCAACCACCATGCCAAACGCGCCTGTGACTCACCTGAGCGATTTGGCGCGAACCATTCATCGGATTATGGCATGGCGAAAAAGCAGGTGCGCAACGGCGCATATTACGAGGAACGCCTGAAACGCGAATTTCCGGCTATCTATAGCGATTTCAAGGCAGGCAAATATCGCACGGTGACTGAGGCCTCGGTCGCCGCAGGCATCAAGCAGACAAGGACACGGCTTCACGAATTGAAGAATGCGTGGACCAAGGCCAGCGGCGTCGAAAAACGCGAATTCCTGAACTGGTTGATCGCTGAAGGCGCGCTGGTGGCGCGCGCCGCGCCCACGAAGAAAGTGCCCGGCAGTCGCACCCTGGCAACCAGCGACCGACACCTCACCGCAGAGGCTATCAAGCGGATCAAAGAAATCATGGCGAAACGTCACCTCAAAATGGGCGACGTGATGTTCGAGATGGGCTTTTCAAAGCTCAACGCCTCCTTGGGCATGGCTCTTCAGCGCAACACGCAGCTGCAACCCGACTTGTTGGCCAAGCTCGAAAAGTGGCTGGTGGCAAACAGCTCCGTCTGAAGCCTGCCGGTTCACTCATAGTCGCCCCGGGCCACTGACTGTTTCAAAGCGTTCAGTTCGGAACTGTAGAGACGTTTCAACTGCTCGATCCGCTCGCCATCTTCAGGGTAGCAGACGGAACCGGTGTAGTGGGCTGACTTCTCATATTCGTCGTCAATCAATGCCAGGACCGCTTCCATGTCGATGTTGGGCACGGAGATAAGCGCTTCGGCGATATGCACGCCGTTCAGCGGGTCAACGAAGACCCCGCAATTTTCTGAGAGCACTCTGAGATCGCCGGCAAAACCAGCCATCCTCTTCACGTCACTGTTGAGTTGATCATTGGCGATGGCAGGCGTTGCAAGGCAAAGGCTGAAGACGATCGAATATAGCGATTTCATGCGGTGAGTTCCGTTGCGTAAGAGCGCACAAAAGGGAACCGTTTTGCGATCAAGGTCGCGCTTCAATCGCCGCCTCGCTAACCTGTTGAATTCCTTCAATCGGCTTTCTCGGCTCACAGATAATCCACAAGCGCACAAAAAGGTTCCTATAAATCAATCCCTTACCGGGTAAAATCGACGCCGCACAACTAGTTTTCCGCAGAAGGTCTTGAGGGTGGCGATGAGCGATTTCGGATATGCGCGGGTCAGCACGACAGAGCAGAATCTCGATCTGCAGCGGACGGCCCTGGCAACGGCCGGATGCCGAACGGTATTCACCGACCAGGGTGTCTCTGGTGCTGATTTCGCTCGCCCGGGACTGACCAAGTTGCTGAAGAGGCTGCGACCCGGCGACCGGCTGACCGTGTGGCGGCTGGATCGCCTCGGGCGCTCGCTGTTCGAATTAATCCGGCTTGTGCGAGACCTGGATGAGCGCGGCGTCGAATTCCGGTCCCTGAGCGAGAGCATCGACACCAGCACGTCCGGCGGACGACTGCTCTTCCACCTGCTTGCGTCCATGGCTGAGTTCGAGCGGTCACTGGTGAGCGAGCGCACGAAGGCAGGGATGGACGCCGCCCGCGCCAGAGGCAGCCGCATCGGCAGAAGGCCCGCGCTGAGCGCCGATCAGCTGAGAGAGGCCCGAGCAGCAGTTGCGGCCAACCGAACCATCGCCGAGGTGGCGGGTGAATACCAGGTCCATCCGCGCACGCTCTCTCGATTGCTGAGACAAGAAACTTCGACCGCCCACAAAAAGTAAACTTCAACTTACCTTGATTCTCTGCTATAACAGATATGCAAACCCCGGCGCTGTTTAGACGCCGGGGAATGCAAAATCGCCGTGGGAAGACGATGGACTAGTTATAGGTTTATTTTCCTATCCTGTCAATCTTTTCGCGGCCCCTCTCGGAACGTTGTTAGGTCCAAGAGCAGCATACTGGCAATAAGCGAAAGGGTGACACCGGGACTCAGACCGGCACCATCAGTCAGCCAGAGACGATCGGAAGATCGGGCCAACAGCTCCCCGGCTAGCCGCTGGACGCTCTGGCCAGGTTATCGCCGCACGGACCACCGTGAAAATGGATGCCGTAAAAGACGGACGCAATGTGTCACCCACAACGTCCGGCCACGTTCTGATTGAAGGAAAGTCGAGCGTGGCGATTGATCTTCGGATCATAACCGCTTTGCCCGCAAGGGCAGGATATCGGAGTGCTGCTAGGTAAATGGAAGCCACCTAGCGGGCCTAACTAGCCGGAACTCTTCACCACCTGTTATACGCAGAAATCCCCGCCGCGAACGCAGCTCCCAACCGTTATTTCGTTGGTTCTTGTATGCTGCTGTCGTGGTGGGGGAAAAGTCCTATTTCCACAGTTTGATTTTGCTTTTTATAGGATTTGACTTTAGTATCAATAGATACAGAGAGAACATGGACGGCTCGCGGAGCGAGACGGTAAGGCCCGAAGGGCCGCGCAGGGAGCCGAAGGCGAGTGCATCTGTATTTGAACGAAATTGATGACGCTGTCGATTGTGATTAGTGCTCCCATAACCACCGCGGAACTCCCGATACATTTTCGGTGGTCGCTCAAGGTTGCCTGTCTGTGCACGCGTTTTAGGGCCTGCGAAACAAGCCAGATAGCACCTGTATCAAGCTCTCAGAACGGTAGGCTCGGCGTAAAACCCCTTCCCCACCACACCTCGTGAGTATCTCTCAGAGACCCGCCAGAAAACTTTTGGTCATAGCCCCGCCTTCTAGGCCGGATGATTATATTCCGGCTCTCTCTCAGCCGGGACGCGTCTACGTGGCTCGCATGAGGTTGCACGCTGGTAAGCACCACGAAAAGCTTCGTGTGTTTGTCCTGCAGCAGCAGCGTCTCCAGCCAACGAGCGCCTGTGCCGATTTCCTGATATAGGAGGATTGAAGCTGCGTCTCTTGCCGGGAATGAAACCATCCCCATCAGCACGCTTGAAAATCTCTAGGACTTCGATATTCGCCGGAGTGTCGCTAACGATAGATCAATCTATTCCATTGAGGAGGGTTCTCGGCACCGAGCAAGAGACAACAGAAGGTCGGCGCGCCAGAACCGAAGCGTCGGCGTTCTCTGGAGCTATTCGCAACGCACCGCTTACGAAGCTCCGCAGCATCCTCCGGCTTGCAGAATACAAAGGCGATGGTTTGCTGATTGACCACAGCAATGCTTTCCAAATCTCGACGTGAAAACATTTCCGCCTTTGGCGCAAAAGGACTTGAGGCGTCACCCTTTGCGCTAACATAGATCAATCTACGGAATAAAACCGAGTTCCACCAACATGAAGCTCATCGTCCGGGAAGTTCGCGACGCACCCAGGTCAACACAACCCAAAAATGCAGGCGAAGCTTTACATCGAGAGCAAAAAAACGCGTTTTCGGCTGAATATGTAAAGATAATGGAAAGCTTGTGTTAAGGTATTCTACCTTAGGTATGCTATTTAGTGGCATGCACGTTTACATGAGCCCGTCCGAACACAACTATTGGGCGCTGTTTCTGGCCGAACCTTGACACAGGAGCGCTTATTCGGCCGCGCATGTAAAGCTTGCTCTCTCTTCGCCGTCACCCGAGACGGCTGACCAAGTCGTCGGCGCTCAGATGGGTGTAGCGCTTGAGCATGCGAAGCTCTTTGTGACCGGAAATGCTCGATACCTCGATCATGTTCAATCCACGCTCGAACAACCGGCTGACGCCCTCGTGGCGGAGATCATGGAACCGCAGCCCGTCGATACCTGTGCGCTTCAGAAGCCGACGCCAAGCTTGTTCCAGTGCGCCGGGCGTCGTGGGAAACACGGCAGACTGATCTACGGGACATTCCGCCTTCCAGGTCGTGAGCGCGTCGAAGGCGCGTTGCGACAGAGACACCTCGCGTCCGGAGCCGTTCTTGGTCATGTGCAGCGTGATCACCCGGCGATTATGCGAAATGTCGTCCCACTGAAGCCCCAGCAGTTCGCCACGGCGCATCCCGGTCTCGATGGCGACAATGATCAGCGTCTTGAAGAATGGGATCTGACCGGCATCGCAGCCAGCCAGCAGTCGCTGCTCTTCATCCCGCTTCAGCCGTCGGCTGCGTTCGTTGCGGATCACTGGACGACGCACCAGCTTCACCACGTTGCGGCTCAGCGGGTAGCCCCAGTCGCGGATGGCGACCTCAATAACATGGCTGACGATCGCCAGCTCCCGCACGACAGTGGATGGCGCGACGCTCGCAAGCCGCTCATCACGGAACGAGGCGATATCCTGCTGCGACAGCCCTATGAGCGTCCGGTAGGCGAGGTCATGGCGGCGCAGCACATCGATGCGCTGGATTTCTTGCACGGCACCGCGCTTGGTTGGCGACACTTCACGCTGATAGCGCTCAAGCAGATTGCCGAGCGTTGTCACTTCAAGAAGGCGCGTATCCGGTGCAGCACCGAACCTGTCGACCTGCGCCTCCAGATCACGCGCCCACTTCTCGGCCTCTGCCTTGCTGTCGAAAGACTTGCAGCGTGGCTTCAAACCGCGACGGCGCACCTGTGCCTGCCAGCGTCCTCTGAGCTTGCGTATTGTCGCCATCGTGATCTCCTGGCTATTCATTTGAGATAACGCGTAGGATGCCGGTGGTGGGGAGCCAAGGATTATCCCGGCACAAGACGAGGCGGTCACAGGGAGCACGACAAAGCGCAGTCTCGGTGGGCTCTGTTTTGCCGATGCCCGAAAACATGTAAGGCGGTGGCCTTAAACATTGCTCTTGCATGACATCTTACCGATGCAGTTTTCGCTTGCGCTTACCAATCCTCATACACTACGAATCGTTTTAAAATTCCGTTCATGTTTCAGTTGGGGAGGCTTCTATCGTGAACAAAGACAAGGCCTTACCGACAGAATCTGTTCGTTGGACACACAGCGCCAATCGTCAGCATTGGCTGAAGCTTGCTCTTCAAGCCGGGAGAATGGTGGCCTGGGAACAGGACCTCAGAACAGGTTACGTCACGCGCTCGGAAAATTCCGAAGATTTCATCGGCGTGGGGTCCGGCCCGCTGGCCGAAGTGTTGCTGAGAATACATCCGGACGACCGGCATATTCGCGAGAATCTCGGACGGTCAGCCGCGCCTGAAGAGGTCGAGTTCCGGTGCATAACGCCGGAAGGCGATGAAATCTGGCTGGCAACACGGGTCCAGAAGGTTTCCAGATATCGCCTTGTCGGCATCAGTTTCGACATTACCGAACACAAGAACGACAAAGCCCGGATATACCAGCTCGCTCACAGCGACATGTTGACCGGACTGCCCAATCGCCTCTCGTTCGGCGAACACCTCGACAACATGATCGAAAAGGCCGCGCGGGACGAGAAAAGCGTGAGCGTCTGCATTATCGATTTCAACTTCTTCAAGGACATCAATGACACGTTCGGTCATGATGCCGGAGACGCTTTCCTGCAGGAAATCGCGGAACGGCTCAGGAAACTGGCGGGGCCGACCGTCACGCCGGCACGACTGAGCGGTGATGAGTTCGCTGTCGCGGCATACGGATATGATCAGGCCAACGGCCTGGAACTTGCCAAAAAAATTGCACGGATCACAAGCCGGCAGATCAACCATGACGGACATGCCCTGGGGATTAAGTCCTGCGTTGGACTGGCCGTCTACCCGCAACATGCGCAAGCCCGCAAGGACCTGATGAAGGCCGCCGATATAGCCCTCTTCGAAGCCAAGAAGCACGGGCGAAACCAGGTCAGGCTATACAAAGATAGCATGGGCCAGATTATCAGGGACCGTTCGCGCGTCATCGAAGAGATGGAAACGGCGCTGCGATACGGCGCGGTGATGCCGTTTTATCAGCCCAAGATCGACCTCACGACCGGGCAGGTTATCGGCTTCGAGGTTCTCGCGCGCTGGCATCACCCTTCCCGAGGCATACTTGCGCCGGCGGCTTTCTGGGCATGCTTTGAAGATCAAAGACTCAGTCTTCGATTGACCAGCTATTTGTTCAAAAGAGTATTGCGTGACGTCCGTTTCCTCGGCAGCCAGGGTTTCGATATTGGCGTCATCGCGTTCAATCTCTCGAATGTTGCATTCGGCCATCCTAAAATTGCCGAGGGGGCCATCAATGCGCTTCGCTATTACGATGTGCCGGCAGACCAGATCGAGATCGAGGTGACCGAGGATGTCCTGCTGGGTCGCAATGAAGCTGCCTCCATCCGCAAGATCAGGACCTTGCGCGAGGCCGGGATACGCGTAGCGCTCGACGATTTCGGCACCGGCCACGCGTCGCTGGCCCACCTGGGCAAGTTTCAGATCGATAACATCAAGATCGACAAGAGCTTCGTCGGGGAACTCCAGAAAGACAACGGCAACAAGGCGATCGTCGAAGCGATCCTGACCATTGGACGCGGGTTTGGGTTGGATGTCACGGTTGAGGGTGTGGAAACGGAAGAACAGGCCGTCGCCCTGAAAAAGATGGGCTGTCGATTCGCCCAGGGCTATTTTTTCGGGCGACCGATGCCCTGCGAGAGAGTGGCAGACTTCCTGGAAAAGTCTCCTCGGTTTCTTCTGTGAAAGCCAGTTAAAACCAATCTTCAAACACCTCCCAACGAAAGGACGGCTGTGCCGTGGACAAAAAGCATGCGAATCTATCACTGCAAATACTGTAGTCATCACCTGCGCTTTGGTCGCAAAATTTGCTCACGGTGCTATCAGCCCACCCCTTTGAGAAACCGCTTCGGCAACTGGGCTCTCGCCTTCTTCACCGGCTTCGCGGTGCTGATCCTGGTCGCGCTTACATTGCTTGTTTAGCGGAAGTCTGACGCATTATAGTCAAAGGCAGCAGTGACGGCGCACCTGTGCCTGCCAACGTCCTCTGAGCTTGCGTATCGTCGCTATCGTGATCTCCGGACTGTTTACCTGGGATCACGCGTAGGATGCCGGTGGTGGGGAGCCAAGGATTATCCCGGCACGGTTATTAGCGCATGTCTTGGGGAACGTTTAGAACAGGCTGCCCTGCGCACTATCGTCTTGCCGTGCATTCGATACCAAGACCTGATCAAGAACAGCAAGGAACGCCTTTTTGTCTGTGGCCGCCCGCCGAAGCAATCCGCGAAGCGAAAGCGATACATAAAGTGCCGCCGAATAGGCTTGGCAGTTGATCGATTTGTCGGGGTTGAACTCGATATCCGTGAAGGCCGAATAGTCCAACAAACGTTCAGCCAATTGAGGCTGGCGAATAAGAGCATTGATATAAAGCCAATCGTAAAAGCCAGTCTGTGGCTCCAGTGGCCAGTCTTCACCGTCGAAACGAAAAGCCACCAATCGACCAGAAGACTGCAAGCGCGGGTCCCGCTTGGCTTCGCGCGGCGACATATTGAACAGATCCGTATAGGGGCCGCCCTCTTCAAAAACCTTGCTGCCCTGAAATGCGCATTCGAGAGGCAGTGGGTTCCCAGTTTGCGGGTGATTTAACTTCAAATTGAACGCGCTGAGCGCGATGCCGAGGCTCTCTTCGGATTTGCTCGATATTTCCAACACCGAATTGACCCCAACCGATTGCAGGCTGGCTTCGTGCAGTGAAGCGACTGACTTTTTTTTCTGGGCTGCGGACATCCCCGCAAACCATTTGAAGGTGACGAACTGGGTTTTTACATAGACTTTGCCGTCAGTCACCGGAATGAAAATTGGTCGTGCGGCCATTGTTATTTTCCGTGTTTTCGAGCGAACCTGCGTGATTCAAACAGGTTACCACCTTTGACAGAGAAGAAGGACTGGCGTCTAGAAACGATCCGCTCCTTTTTGCCAATAGCCTGACTGTGGCGCTGCGCGGTTTCATCACTTTCGAACACCACTCCGGTTATCTCTCGCGGCGGTATAGCACCGAAGACAAGCACTTCTGCCTGTGGGTCAGTCGGATCGTAGCGCTCAAGGCGTTCGACCGAGCGAGCCGAGAGCGTATCGTCCTCATTGAACATCCCCCTGAATGCGGCAGCACTCTTGAGATCGCCGATATCTGAATTGCGAATACGGCGATCAGCAGCATTGTGTCGGCAGAATGCACAGTCCCTCTGCCACAAAATTCTGGGTCTCAGCAACAAGATAGCCCAATCGATATCCGGGTTGAGCTGGCGATATTTATAGAACATCTGGTAATTGGGAAAACCAATAGAAAGGGACGTTGCGTTGCGGTGTCTGTCCCAGCGGTTATGGTCATTCACCTCCTGGCGTATCCTCGATTGGCGGCCAGTCGACACCGGGATCAATCCGTATTTCATGATAGAGGGCAAATTCGCGCACCGCGTGAAATGCACGAGAAACGGGATGTCCAGCTCCAGAGCGGTTTCCTCAATATCCTCTCGTTCACGCCCGATCCAGAAATCGGCATGGTTGTGTTCGCGATCGTCACCCTCGAGAAAGGTGTCGAAGGGGTGGCGCAGATCATGCGAAAAGGGCTCTTCGATGAAAGCGGGGCCTTCTTCTTGCATTACCGGCGGCGGTAGTCCGGAGCTATCAGCGATAGACTCTTTACTTTCAGGTCCTTTCAGATATGCATTAACATCTTCCAGAATTGCTCTAGTTAAAGTATCGCTTAACATTTTATCTTGAGCGGCTGTGATGTCCGATTCTAGAGCCTTCGGTTTCTTAATACTGGCCACGATGGAAAGAAACAGCTCGGCACCGCCCTTTGTGGAGGCCATCAAGTCAGCGAATCGGGACAAAAGATCCTGATCAGCTTCTAGCCTTCTCGCCATTTCCCTGAAACTTTTGGCTTGGTTTTCGACTTCGGCATAGAATGCGTCTGTGAGTGCCCGCTTCGTCTCCGCGTCATACGCATCAGCCTGAGAGAGCGCTTCGCGGCGGTCGCGGTTGATTTTGAGCAAACTACCGGTAGACTTGTCGTCCTCAGGATTTTCATTGCGTTCCGCCTCAGCTTGACGCGCCATTCGCGACCTAAGTTCCTCGAGTATGTCCGGAGACAGTGCGCGTTTCTTGGCCTTTGGATCTGTAGGCAAGTCTGCAAGGTTAAACTTTGTTTCGATTACCCTCGTCTGCACTTTGATCGGAGAACAGATATTTAGCTTCCGGTTTGAGAGTCTGGTTGCCTCGAGGATATTTTCAAGTTCGCGATTAAGTGAATTGAGGTTTCCGACGAAGCCCTCATCCGCGCGCGCCTCCTCTTCCAAATCCTGTTTGCCCGCTTGCAAATTCGCGTGCGTGGTATCTGACACAAGCTCTCGCGGTTGGCTGGGGCCGAGCAATGAGGGCGAGGTAAATTGATGTCTGGGCCTCAGTAGGAAATACGTTCCCCAAACGACAGCCAACTGCAGGAACAACAATGGTGGATAGAAAAGATTGATGACAGAAAAGGCCGTCCAACCCCAGGCTGCGGCCAAAAATAATTTTGAACGAAGCAGACGAACTCCGATCAGCGTGAACACGATAACAAGTTGATATGCAATGACAGTCATGACGCCCCCGAGAAGCCAATAGCATATTGACTACAATCCAGGGGTTAACTGCAGGTTAGCAACAACTGAAACAGAATGGAACTTAGCTGCTGCCAAAGGAGATCAGGAGTTTTGCCTGCTTCATATTGGAATGTCATTGTCGATGGCACTTACGCAGTTTCAGCCCACGACGGCGCACCTGTGCCTGCCAGCGCCCTCTGAGCTTGCGTATGGTTGCCATTGTGATCTCCGGTTATGAACCTGAGATCACGCTTAGGATGCCGGTGATGGGGAGCCAAGGATTATCCCGGCGACGAACTTCGAGCTTCTTCAAGCACTGTGTCCACGAACCTAACAAGCTGAAGCAAATCTTCGGCCAGAACCTCTTCCAGAAGTCGCCCTTCCACCAGAGCACCACCTCTCATATATGCCAACCCGGCCGGTGTCTTCAGATCACCGACGCCAACAAACCTCGAAAAAAACGGCCACCAAGGCCGCGATTCTTCACGATTGCGAAGCAAATTGAGTTCTTCGACGTTAACGTGCTTGAGCATACCCCATAAAGTCGAGTCGATAGGCTTACGCTGCTCATCCGGTCCACAATAGGCACGAATTCCAGCCGCCACGCGATAGTAATTCGGATCACCGAACTCAATTCTGACCGAGAGTTCACCTTGCCAGTCTTGACGCTTCCAGGAAGCTCCGGCCCAACGCGTCGCTTTTCTGGCCGCGTCGTTGGACACTGAAATTCCGCCGTCCACAGCGGCAATCCTCTTGGTTAGCCGTTGGAGAAAAGCGTTGATCTCAAGGTCGAGTATTTCAACCCATACCTCGGAAACAGCAGCCGCCAACTCTAGCTCTGACCAATCCTCTTTTTGAGCACTCGCCAGCAACCGCGCGCTGACAGCAGACTTCACGGCCTCAAACTCAGACCTATGCATTCGATATCTCCTCTGATAAATCGGCGAAATTCTGCTCAACCCAGTCAGCGAAGTCAGACAGATAGACACGCACTTTCGGCGCTTTTGCTCGCGCTTCGCAGGAGCGAAGCCAGGATGAAAGACTCGGTCGGTCGCCTTGGCTCGTGTAGCAGATTGTTGCATATCGCCCGGCAAATTCCTCCTGTGTAGAAGCATTCATGGTGTGCGATTCGGTCCCACGACCAGAAAGATAGACCAGATGCCCACCCTCGCGCACATGAGCGCGCTTAATATAAGAGGCGTAACGCTCCATCTGATCGGGTTGCTCGGACGCATAGGGTTTATTCTCGATAATCAGAAAATCCACCATTCGCGACTGAAGAACGATATCAATCTGTCCTTCCGATACCCGTTTTTCCCGCAGGACTCGTATATTCGATAAGTCGTCAGCCACCTCGGCGGCGTTGAAGTCACATAGCCTCAGAAACAGCTCCAGAAACGCACTGCCTTGCCCATGAACTCCATTGGGATCAAGCAGATCGGCAATCATGTGGGAGAGACCCAACTCGTCTGTGCGCATATAATTGAGTAGGTTGAGATCCGATCCTAGTTCATAGGCAAGCCTGCGTCCCAAAGCCGTCGCCGCTGAGGCAACGGTTTCCATCGTTGTGAAAAAGTGGTCGACACGCCTGTCAATTTCCGTTGCCTCCAATCCCTACCCCCTATCGTGATACACGCATCGCTGCGCGCGCCATCACGTTTCGATCTCAAGCACACTCAGATCATAAAGCGCCGATCCCAACCATAAGCGAAAAGTAGCATTTGCGATCCCGCCTATCGTTTGATCTTGGATGGCCTGTGCCCCGGTCGTGGCGCTTCCAAGCCCTATCAGGCATCAACACACTGTATCGAAACCGGGCTACGGTGTTGTTTGACACAAGGTTCTGGAATTTCCGGGAATAGGTGGGAATAGGCGGGAATTCATGGGAAAGGACTGAAACATAAGGGATTTCGGGCGGCTTAACAGAAAGGTGCTTTCCACCCATTTTGTCAGACGGCCTGGCTGGAAGGTAGCGAAAACGGCTGTTAGAGGCAACTGCAGCGCTAAGCCTCAAAAACTCCTTTGAAATAGAGTCGATAGCCTTTTAGAGGCCTTCAACTCTTTGAAAAATAAGGTTCGAAGGGTTTTAGGCTATTCGCGACATTGAGTTTTGTGGCGACTGATTTCTGGTCGAAATCCAATTTTGAGATCGCCGAAGTGTCGATCTCAAAAAAAGAGCTTTTATTTCAGAAGCTTGATAGGAAGGAGACAGAGGTTGAGATCGATAAGTGCAGCGATTTGATCATCCCACTAGCCTCAATCTCCCGCATCAGCAATTCCGGCGATATGCACACACACTTCATCGATTCTATCGAAGTCTGGCTTTGATAAAATAGTTCGACCTGAAAGCGCTTCGGTCATGCCAGGCCTAATCGCGGATGACGATACCGCAGACACAGCAGCAATCAAAAAATCATCGCTATCAAGGAAAATTACATCGACCGAGACGTAAACCGGGCCTGAGTTCCTATTCGCGACAGAATAAGAAAGAATGGCAGTAGGGACAGACTCTTGACCGTATAAATCGCCGGCTGAAAGTGAAAGGTTATTTACGATCCCGTTGCCGATATCGCCGCTCAGCGTGCCAATGTCTCCGATTGCAACGCATGTTGGTTCCGCGAAGCTCGGTGTAGCAAAAAGTGCGACGGCACAGGTGGTCAGAAGCAGATGTTTCATGTTCCCCTCTCGGACTACTGAAATTAATTCGATCCAGCATTCGTTCTAGCAACGATCACTGCTGAAAAGAATGGCTTCGTTGCAACCATCGAACGTGGCTGATAGCGTTGACAAGTACGTTGATTGTAAGTGAGTGCCTGCCATGTTTGTTCCACGGTTCCATTTAGTCCCTTCGCCAATAACTTCTTTCGATGGCGGCTAGAGGCCGCCTTCCCTCAACAACACGACAGCTTTGCTGATCGGCCCTGATCAGAGCGTACTTCCGTGCCCTGTGAAAAGGGCAGCGGATGCGCTTTAGCGTACGATCATGAAACCTCGCGTTTGCCGGTACCGGGTTCGTCCTTCGCTTTTTGTAAACGCTCCCTGAGGAGTTGCTCAACGAAGGGAAGCAGCAAGTCCCTCCCTTTCTCACTTGCGGTATCCAGTCCCTGCTGTAACAGCCGGTTATAGAGCACAGTAGCTTCGGCTGTTTTTCTCTCTCCGGGAAGAGTAATGCCGAATTCCTTGTGAACACGTACAACCAACTCGACGAGCCCCTGCATTAACTCGGGATGCAGCACGGGTGGCGGCGCCTTTGTCGGATCATCGAACATCGGACCATCACCCGTCATTAGCCAAGACAAGTTGACACCGAGATCAGAATAGTAGCGCGCCAAAAGACCGTTCGGGATGTCCCGAATGCCTCGCTCGTAAGTGGCGAGAGTATCTTTCTTTACGTCAAAAAAGGTTGCCAAGTCCTCACGCGAAGGAAACTTCGACGCTTTTCGCGCGTCGATAAGTCTTTGACCTAACGCGGTTTTCGGCTTTTCAGGTCGAGCCATCAACAAAAAAGACAATTTGTACGTTTACAAAACGACATATTGTCGTTAATCCTTTCTGTGTTCGCAGATTTCACCACCCAAAAAGAAGGCCCTGCACGGCCTTCAATCTGGAGCACGATTTTATGCATGCTGAGACCTCCACCGGCAAGAGACTTCAGGGCGAGCAGCGTCGCCTGGATGAAGTCGCCAAGATCAAGGGCATGTTGATCCGCGCGAAGCTAACGCTGACCCAGATCGACACAGCCTATCATCTACCGACCGGAACGGCCGGAAACACCCTTTACGAACCGCACAGGGCTGGAGAACGCGCGATCGCCGCAGCCCTAAAGACCAGGCCACATCTGCTGTGGAGGACACGTTATCACGGCAATGGCCGGCGCAAGTCTCCGCAGCCGGCCGAGAACTATCGCTATGGCCGCCGCACATCGATGGAGGCGGCATAACATGGCGCGCGATCCGATCTTTGACGATCCCGAATACAAGCGGCTGAGGGCCGAGTGCAAGCCTGTCTCCTTTATGGACAATACCCATGCCCGCGAAACCGCGGAGCGCAGGCGCGAACTGTTCAATCGTCTTCATCAACAACGTCGTAAAGAGCGGCTACGTTTTCTGCGTCCAGCGGCGATCTATCTGGCATTCCTTTCATCATCCATTCGCTCTGCTTTTGGCGCAGAGTGTGAAGGGAAGGCTTCAGGACAAGACGACCCTCCCACTCTGAAATCATGGCTTCGCTTTCGAATTCCATGGAGGCGGTCATGATGGGATCGGCGTTGTCTTCGAGCTCCATATCCTGCCGGACCTTGTATTCCATGCGCAGCAATGCGCCGGAAATGTCGCCGTCCTTGATGACGCCGCGCAGTAACAGAACTTCAGTCAATTCCAATAATAAACGCTGTGAGACCCGCGCTTCAGCTAAGGCCCGCATGGTGTCCATGTGTGTTTCACTGTCCGTCATCTTTTCTCTCCATCTCGGTAGTGTGCGGAGAGTTTGCCGGGCCGCCATGCCGCCGTCACCGACGAAACGAGCATCCAAATTCGACACGACAATTGAGACCGGAAGAGCGCTGTCATGACTGCGATCTGGATCGGGATGGCCGGGTATTGCGCGCTTTGTTTGGCGACAGCCGGGCTGTTCTGGATCGCAGGCAGGCGCTGAAGGGGACAATCAACCAATGAACATTTATTCTTCCGAAGACCGGCAAAAGCTGATGCTGACATGCTGCTACAGCGCAGCGGCTCGGCACTTCAGCCACATCGCTCTGCGCGACATCATCGAGCCGCCGCATGACATGCTGGACGCGGCGCTGGCGCGGCAATGTGCACTTACCATGATGCGCGACTATTTCGATGTCCCGGCACGGCGAATTGCAAAGCTGACCGACCGCAGTAACGGGCGCATCAGGTTAACCATGTGGAAGGTCGGCCTGCGGCGGGAGTGCCCGGTTTTCGACCGCGCGTATCACAAGATGGGGCTTCGGGCGCTGGCACTTTACGGCCATGCCTTTGAGCAGGCACGGGAGGCGGCATAAATGGCTGACTTTCTGCGCGCCACCGTTTCACAAATCCACGTCGGAGAACGGCTCCGCCCGATAGATCAGGGCTATGTCGAGGCCATCGCCGCTTCCTTCGAAGAACGTGGACAAATCAGTCCGATCATGGTTCGGCGAACGCCCGCGACGAACAAGGGCAAAACGCCTCTCACCCTTATTGCAGGCGGCTATCGACTGTCTGCCGCCAAGCTGCTCGGCTGGACTGAGATCGACGCGATTGTCGTTGCCGCCGATAAAGTCGAGGCCCAACTTCTTGAGATCTCCGAAAACCTCTATCGCAACGAGTTGAACCCGCTCGATCGCGCCATCTTCGTGATGAAATACCGCGAACTCTGGGAAGAGAAGAACGGGAAGATCAACCCGAAAGGCGGTCGCCCTGAAAAACAGGGTAACGATTACCCTGTTTTTGCCAATGGGCGCGAACTGTCGAAGCAGGTGCAAAACCGCCTTGGTTTCGGGGCTGAAACCTACAAGCTGGTAAACCGAATAGGCCAGAACCTGCACCCGACGTTGCGTCAGGCCGTTCGCGGAACTGAGGCCGAGACCAATCAAGCCCTCTTGCTGAAGTTCGCAAAGCTGACACCGGATATGCAGGTAAAGGCCGCTGCGGCGCTCAAAGAGAGCGGCGATCCGCAAAGCGTCCTGGCTTTGACCAAGCCCCCAAAACCCGAAAAGCCCGGACGCGACCCGGAAACGGAAGCGCTTGCCGCGTTGCGCAAAGCCTGGGGGCAGGCCAGCCAGGCAACCCGAAATCAGTTCCTAGAGGAAATTGGCCTTTCCAGTTTTCAGGAGGCTGCATGATGTCGACGAAACGCGACCCATCACAAATGGATTTCTTTGCCGAGCCGGTCTTTCCGACGCGCGATGCGGTCGAGCAAATCGACCTTGACCGCTTTCGCGCCCGGCTGAAACGGGAGATGGCGCGGGCGATCCGTGAGGCCCCGTTTGATCGGCCGACGATCGCGGCCCGCATGGCGCATTACCTCGGCCTGCCCTCGATCTCCAAAGCCACGATTGACGCCTACACCGCCGAGAGCAAGCAAGGTCACGATATCAGCTTGCCCCGCTTTAAGGCCTTTGTTCGCGCCACCGGCGCACTGTGGCTTTGGGACGTGATCGTCTCGGAAGATGGGCTCCTCCTGCTTCAGGGCGATGAGGCGAGACTGGCCGAAATCGCCCGGCTCCAGCAGGAGCGCAAGGAGATCGAAGGGCAGTTGAAAGCGCTCCGCTCCAAGCCGGTGACAATCCGGAGGTCCCGCTGATGGCCACGGCAAAACAAGGGGTATCTCTGAGAAGTCAGGTCGCCGCGCTGGACGCCTTGCTGCACGGCCGGTCGCTTTCGCTGTCACCCGCTCAACGTGCCCTCCAAAAAGAACACCTGGAAGCAGCACTCCGAACGCTCAAGTGGATGGAAATTCATGCTCCGGATATCCGCCGCGCCATGGCCAAGCAGGAGGGAAAGCCATGAAGCGGGAATGGTTTACAGCGGCTGAGTTGGCAGCGGCGAAACTGCCGGGTCTACCTTTGTCCCGCGACCGTATTAGCGACATGCTTAAACCAGCGCGGGGCACTGAAAAGGCCAGAGTTAAACAGGAAGCACGCGGCGGTTACGAATACCACTACTCACTGTTGCCAGCTTCCGCCCGTGCTAAGCTTGCGTTCATGACGGCCGACCCGGTCGCCGAGAAAACGGAGGCCTCGAAGCTGCTTTGGAGGCGGTTTGAAGCCCTTTCAAGCGAGCACAAAAAACTCTGCGAGAAGCGGCTGGTCATCATCCAGCGCGTCGAAGCGATGGTGGAAGCCGGGCTGCCGAAGAAGAAAGCCATAGAGGCGGCCACGGCGCATACCGGCACGAGCAAGAGCGCCTATTATGAATGGTGGGCGATGGTCAAAGACCATCCGAAACAGGACTGGCTTGCTGCGCTTGCCCCGTCCTTCTCGCCAGCGACCAATGGTGTCGAGAAGGAGATAGCGCCCTGCCACCCTGAAGCGTGGGCCTTCTTCAAGTCCGACTACCTGCGCCCCGAAGGGCCGAAGTTCTCACCTTGTTATCGTCGGATGGTGAAGGCTGCAAAATCTGAAGGCTGGTCTCCGATCCCAGGTGAGCGTTCGCTGCGCCGTCGCCTGGAGCGCGAAGTGCCAAAGGCCGTGCAGGTCATGAGCCGCGAAGGCCGCGAGAAGGCCAAACGCATGTTTCCCGCGCAAGAGCGTTCCGTCGCCCACCTTCACGCGATGGAAGCTGTCAATTCCGACGGGCACAAGCTGGATCTGTTCGTGCGCGTTCCCTGGTCGGAAAAGCCGACGCGTATGTATCTGATCGGCACACAGGACCTCTATTCCCGAAAGGTGCTTTCGTGGCGACTGGCCGAGGCCGAAACGTGGGATGCCATCCGTGCGTGCTTTGGCGACATGGTCGAAGACTTCGGCATTCCTGAGCGCATCTATCTCGACAACGGCCGGGCCTTCGCGAGCAAGATGATCTCGGGCGGAGCCAAGACGCGCTACCGCTACAAGATCGATGCCGACGAGGTTGCGGGGCTGTTGGTCACGCTGGGCATCGAACCGCGTTTCGTGACGCCATACCACGGTCAGGCCAAGCCGATCGAACGGGCATGGCGTGACCTGGCAGAGGAAGTGAGCAAGCATCCCGCGATGTCGGGTTGCTATACCGGCAACACGGTCGACGCCAAGCCGGAAAACTACATGCAGAGCGCCGTTCCGCTCGACACGCTGCAGGCTCATGTCGCGGAGATTGTCGCCGAGCACAATGCTCGCATCGGCCGCCGCACCGAAACCGCCAAGGGCAAAAGCTTCGATCAGGTCTTTGCCGAAAGCATGGCCGCGCCGTCAACCATCGTTCGACAGGCCACGGAAGCGCAACGCACGATCTGGCTATTGTCGGCGACGGGGCTGAAAGCCCGCCAGCCGGACGGGTCCATCCATTTCATGGGGTCTCGCTATTGGGCGCTCGAACTCAATCAATGGATCGGCAAGAAGCTGATGGTCCGCTTCGACCCGGACAACCTGAAAAAGCCGGTCAAAGTGTACGAGCCGAAAGGCCGATATATCTGCGATGCCGAGGCGGTCGGTGCCGTCCGTTTCGACAGTCAGGAAGAAGCCCGCCGCCACGCGCGCAAGCTCTCCGAGTATCAGAAGACGACGAAGCAGAAGGCCGATCTGGAACGCCAGTTCGCCGCCGAGGAACTGGCCGCCATTCTGGACAAGGGCAGCAAGGCCAGCCCAGCGCCAAAGCCCGAAAAGGTCCGGCCGACCATCACCCGGATCGCCACGGGCAACCTCGCCCCGAAGATCGAGCATGGCCCGGAAGATGACTACGACGAAGATCGTTTCGAGGACGCGTTCTCACGCGCGCTCGGCAAGGTCATCGACGGCGAAGGTGTGATCCAATTTCCGCAAGGCGGCAAGAGCAAGACCGGTTGAACCGGCGAAATGACCGATAAGTAATGCGTTCGGTTCCGAAACGAAAAAGGGCGGGAGAAAGCCTCCCGCCCAAAGCAAAACGCCCCGCAATGGGGCAACACGGAGCCAATTATAGTGACCAAAAAGCACAATGCAAATACCGGCTGGGTTCTCAGCCAGCCGACCACAGCTTTCCTTGAAAAGCATCCTGCCGGCGATGTCGACGAATGGCGCAGCCTCGTTGCCAGAACAGCCGAGACGGCCACTGCCAATGGCTGGTCAAAGGCTGAGGTGGCCCGCCGCAGCGGAGTTGCCGAAGGCACCTTCTCACAGTGGCTGTCTGGCAAGTATACCGGCGTTCTCGCGCCCTACAACACGATGATCAGTCAGTGGCTCACAAACGTCGAGGAAGCGGCCGACATGGCCGCAGCCATTCCGGAGAGCCCAGGTTTCGTCAAGACGAAGGTCGCAACCGAGGTCCTGCAAACACTGATGTGGGCGCAGATGACGCCGGCCCTTGTCGCCGTCACGCTCGATGCAGGCGTCGGCAAGACCACAGCCTGCCGCCATTACTGCGCTACCCGGCCGCATGCCTACATGGCGACGATCAGCCCTTCGACAAAGAAGGTGCATGGCATGCTGGTCGAACTGGCCGAGGCGCTCGATGTTTCCGAGCACAACCCGGCCCGTCTCGTCCGCGCCATCGGCCGAAAGCTTCAGCGCGTCGGCGATGGCACCTTGCTGATCATCGACGAGGCACAGAACCTTGAAGCCGAAAGCATCAACCAGCTGCGTCACTTCGTTGACAACAATAATTGCGGCGTCGCCCTGGTCGGCAATGAAGACACGGCGGCCTCCTTTGTGCGCCAGCAAGGTCGGTCAGTAGCGTCACGCGCGCAGGTGCTGTCACGCTTTGACAAGCGCCTTCGACGCGAGGGCAACCGAGCGGATGATATCCGGCTGTTCGTGAACGCCCTCGGCGTCGAGGACGGCGATTGCATCAAGTTTTTGCTAGGCCTCGGCCTCAAACCCGGCGCGCTTCGTCAGATCGACCGCACGGTCAAGCTGGCGCGCATGTACGCGATGGGTGAAGGCCAGCCGCTGGCGCTCGACCACCTGAAAGCCGCCTGGAAGAACCGCGACCTGGGAGACCTGCAATGATGATCTCCTCAATCGACACGTCCGTCAGCGACACGCTGAAAACTCACGCCATGGCTTTCGATCGCTGCAGGGGTACGGGGGCCAATCTATCGCCCGGCGAGACGGCGCGGTTCGCACATCTGCTGCACACCCTGGCGAAACTCGCCAGGAACATGGAGCTCGAACTTGATGTCCATCGGCGCTGGGAAGCGCGCTGCAAAGAAGGCGATGCGCTGGAGCAGGAAGCCTTGCTGAAATTCGAACAGATCATCGCGGATCCGGAAGGCAAGGTTGTCCGGCCGGATTTCAAGGGAGGCAGGCGGTCATGAACATACAGGCATCCACCTATCTTTCTTCGGTTCGCGACGAGATGCGGCTGTTCATCCGCAGACAAAAACGCCCGACCGTCAATGAACTCGAAGGCATGATGCTGCGGCTCAACACCTGCGTCGCGCTCACAGAAGAACTTGAGGCGGAGAACGCCCTTCAGGGAGGCGGGCGCGAAGCCCGCCCGCAAATGACTATTTTTTCCGACCACGACAACAACGGAGGCGATGCGGCATGAAATCCACTCGCAAAAAGACCAAGGCGGCGGCAATTGCCCGCGTTCCGCAAGACCGTGAGGAAGCGGTCAGGGCCATTGGCCGGATCGGCGCTCTGCGCCGCGACATTGCCGCGCATAAGGCCAAGGCCGACCGGATCGTACAAAAGGCTGGCGAGCAATTCGACAGCGATACAGCGGATTTGCGCGCCGAACTTGAGGAGCATGAGCGCGGCGTCCAGACATGGTGCGAGGCCAACCGCAACGCGCTGACTGCGAACGGTAAGGTCAAGTACCACGAGTTCGGCACAGGTCGTATCAACTGGCGCCTGAAACCGCCACGCGTCACCGTGCGTGGTGTCGAGGCGGTCATCGAGACTTGCCGTAAGCTCGGCTTTTCAAGTTTCCTGCGTGAGACCACAGAGATCAACAAGGAAGCCATGCTGGCCGACCCTGAAAAGGCTCGGATGATTTCCGGTGTTTCGATTTCATCCCTGGGCGAGGACTTCGTCATCGAGCCCGCCGAGCTGGAAACCGGAAAGGCAGGTGTGTGATGGGTGTATATGCCTATTGCGACCGCTGCGGCGTTATCGAATTCGCCGATTGCGTTGACGATATCCCGACCGGCATGCTGGTTTTCGCGACCGGTGGCGATGACCTGAAGGCCAAAGTCGAGACAAAGGCGCGTCACGGCTATGACAGCGATACGCTGCTTGTTCCCGGTGTTCCCGAAGCCAGCACCGATGAAGAGGCCATGTCCGCCTTTCAGCGTTGGCACGAATGGGCGTTCCCCAAGGAATTGGCGGCAATTCACATGCCTGGAAAGGCAGGTGCGTGATGGCAATGATCTATCTCGGCGAGCACGCACGGCTGAAAAAATACGGCGCGACGACCACGGGTCGCAAATCCGTGGTTCGCATCGAGGTCGAAGTAGGCGAACCAGGCGCACTCGGCTTTATGCTTGATGAACTGGGCCGCATCGAAGCGGACCAGAAACATCCGCCCAAACGGAAGCCGTCACGTGACGAAGCCGAGCCGCCGCTCGCGCTCTCACCGCCGCTCAAGCAAATTCCTCACTTTCCCGGAGATTGATGATGGCTGCCAACGTCACGTCAAAACACAAGAAGTCGCGCTCCGGCGCTGCGCATGAATGCCCGCACTGCGGCAAAAAACTCCGCGGCGAAAAGGGCCTCAAGATGCATGTCCGGTTGGAGCATGCGGACGTTGGAAAGGCGGGCACGGTATGAGCGAGAGCATCAAACGCCGTATCGCCGCGCTTCGCCAGAAGACGACCGATCGGGGCTGCACCGAACAGGAAGCCATAGCGGCGGCTGAAAAGGCCGCGAGCCTGATGCGGGAATACGACCTGTCGGAACTCGATATCGAAATCAGTCAGGATTCGGTGAAGGCCAAAACCCACGGTGCCTCGATCCGCGATCGCCTCTGGCGCGATTTGGCCCGGTTGACCAACACAGCAACGCTTGTGGGTGATATCGACGGCGATCACAGAACCTTTGTCGGTCGCGCGCCCGGTCCGGAGATCGCCACCTACCTGTTCGTCGTTCTCGACCGTGCGATCGACCGCGCCGTTCGCGAGTTCAAAAAGACCCCGAACTACACCCGGCTGCGCAAACAGAAAACCAAACGTCAGGCCGTCTATGATTTCACGGCCGGCATGGTTGTGCGCCTCGGTGTCCGGCTTAGCGCGCTCTTCGCGGACACCGTGTCAGAAGACGCGATGAGCGATGCTGAACGCGCGCTGGCCGAACGCTATCCCGATACGGTCGCTGTCCGCCAGCGCCCCGGTGCGGTTAAAAACGGCAACATCGCAACCCTCGGCTATCTCGCCGGCAACAACGTGAACCTTGCCCACGGCGTCAACGCTTCCAGTGGACCGAAAGCCATTGCCGGAAAGGCAGGTGCGGCATGAATGCGATAGCAGTCTATTTCGCCACCGAACGCTTCCAGCGCTGCCCCGTTTGCGGCAGATGGGAAAGCGGCGCTGTCGGCTCGGCCGAGACGAACCGCCATGCCCGTTCATACCTCTGCGGCGCGGTTTTCGAGCGCATTGACGGCTTTTTTGCCTGCACCCATCCGTGCCCTTCGCCGTCAGTCGTTGCCTCCAACCACATTGTCCAGGAAGCAAGGAGAGCGGCATGAGCAAGTCAATCGCGGCGATGCATGTTGCCAAGAAGCAGCTTGGTCTCGATGACGAAACCTATCGCGCCAAGCTCGCGCATATCACCGGAAAGAGTTCTGCTCGGGATATGTCCGAGCCCGAGCGACAAAAGGTTCTGACCGTCTTTCGAAATGAAGGCTTTTCGTCAAAGGCTTCCGAGCACCGTCCGGACGGCCGCAAGAAGCTCACCGGTAAGTTTGCGCCCAAGCTTCAGGCACTCTGGATTGCCGCCTGGAACCTCGGCATCGTCGACAACCGCGACGACGCGGCGCTGCTCGCCTTCGTGAAGCGCCAGACGGGCATCGACCACACGCGTTTCCTCACGGACGGCGGGGATGCCTCGAAGGCTATCGAAGCGCTCAAGTCCTGGATAAAGCGTGAAGGCCGCGTGAGTTACGGAAACTCGCAGGGGCAAGAGTGGCTTCAGTCCGACATTGCCAAGGTCTGCTGGGCGCAATGGCGCAAGCTTGAGCCGGAGGCCGAGCTCTATCCGGACACGAAAGGCTTTGCAGCGGAAGCTCTGAAAATCGCTGGAATTGAGAGGTTGTCGACACCGCTCGGATTGCTGAAGCCTGCCGACTGGCGGCTGATCTCCAACGAGCTTGGCAAGCGCATCCGCGCCCGAAAGGCTGGTGCGTGATGGATGACGTCAGAGAAAGGCTTCGCCGCGTCAGGCTCATCGAGGAGGCGCTGGTCAAAGCATTTGAGGACGCTGACGTGCCTGTAGATCGCAGCGACGGCGGTGACGCCATGACCTATTCGCTCGATGAGGACATGAGCGTGACATGGCACATCTCGCTTTCCAGTTTGGCCAAAGACATTGAAAGGCTTTTGTCATGAAGCCGTCTTCCCCTATGCCGACCACCGGCTTTGAGATCGCCCTTGTCAGTGATCACGCCGTGCTGCGCTATATCGAGCGCCGGCACGGCGTGGATGTCGAGGCGCTGCGCGAGATTATCCGCGACGCCTGCCGGGAGGGCGTTCGCTATGGCGCAAGCGCGGTCATCGATGACGGCGTCAAGTTCGTCCTGGAAGGCGACCGCGTCGTGACCTGCCTGAAGCGCGAATGGCCGGCATGGCCGAAGCGGAAGGAACTGCTATGAGCGCTTCCGACCTGCCGCTTTTTTCCGTCACCGAGAACCGGGAGAACCTGAGGAGGCTTCAGGAGCGCCGTGACGCGCTCTTGAAGCGTCTTCACGCTCTGCCGCCGCAAAGCCGCAGACGCGCCGGGCTGGCCTATGAGCTGGCGATCGTGACGACCGAGATGATCCAGTGCGAAATCAAAGCTGGAGGCCATCATGTTCGATGATGAATTCCAGGATGATCGGCGCGACATGGAAGCGGAGCTGCGCGCGATGCTGGGCGATGCCGATTTCCTGAAGATTGTCGAGCGCGTCGGCGGCATCCGCTTCTATGTGCCGCACGAGCCCGAGCGATCCAACGACAAGGAAGGCCTTGGCGCGGAGATCCTCACGCGGCTTTCCAATGCCTACGCCGGCGAGTACATCAAGGTGCCGCTGGCACGGCGGTGGCGGGCTGACCAATACCGCCTGCAAGGTCTCTCCCAGGCGGACATTGCGCGGCGTCTTGGCATGAGCGAAAGCGGCGTGTACAAGCTTTTGAAGTCATCGCCGCGCGCGCCCAAGCCCAAGAAACCTAGCCGTCAAATGGACCTGTTTTAGGTCAAGCCTCCAACTGGAGGTATGACCACGGCGACGCCTTAGCGCCTAGCTTGCCCTCACTTCTCGAAGTCGAAATGACCACTGTGAGACGGGGCGAAAATGTAATGCGACCGATCAACGAAATCTGTATTCATTGCACAGCGACGCCGGCTGGTCGGCCGGTGAGTGTCGCCGAGATCAACACGTGGCATCTGGCGCGTGGTTTCTCGGGCGTCGGTTATCACCGCATTGTGCATCTGAACGGGCTGCGCGAAGCCGGGCGGCCGATCGAGCAGATCGGTGCGCATGTGAAGGGTCACAACACCGGCACCATTGGCGTTGTCTATGTGGGCGGGATGAGCGTCGACATGAAACATGCCGCGGACACGCGTACATCCGAACAGAAGGAAGCGCTGATCGCCGAGATCGTCGATCTTCGCGACCGATTCAATATCCGGAAGATCAGCGGACACAACGACTATGACAAAGGGAAGGCGTGCCCCTGTTTCGATGCGCGCGCTGAATACGGCTATCTTTTCCCCGATAACAGCGTTGCCTGGACGCCGGCCGACGAGATGCTCCAGCGCGGCGATCATGGTCCGGCCGTCGCCGCCTGGGTCGATCAGCTCGGTCGCTATCGTCACATGATCGATCACAAATGGCCCGTCCAGCCGACCGACACATTCGACCACACGATCGAGATCGTCACCATCTGGTTCCAGAAGCTGCGCGGCATCGTCGCCGATGGCGTCGTCGGCCCGCAGACGCGCGACGAGATGGACAGAGCGCTTTCCGGCAAGGCGCCGTATCTGGCGCTGGCGGCCTGAGGTGTGAGGATGATCCGCAAGCCGCAATACAAATCTTCTAAGCTCTACATCGGCGCATCGCTCGGCTGCGCCTGGCTGGTGATTTTCGTGATCGTGGTCGCTGCTGTTCAGACGCCAAATGGCACGATGACGCTCATCACCACTGTCATTCCGACAATGGTGGGTGTGATCCTTGCTTTGCTCGGCATCCACCGGGGATTTGGATCGCTGGATATGCGCACCATTGCGAAGTCCCCCCCGGACCGACCGGGAGGCTCGTGATGCAAGCGTTACTTGCCGCCTTTTTCACGAAGAAGACAGCGCCGTGGCTCCTCGCGGCGCTTCTAATAGCAGTCGGCGGCATCTCGGCGTGCATGGCGGTTGGCAAGGTCTCTGACCTGATCGATGATCGCGTTGCCTCGGTCAAGGCCGAGCGGGATTCGTTCTGGAAAGGCAAGATCGCCGAGGCGAATGCCGCCAAGCAGGAAGCCGTTGCCGCCCAGTATCGCGCCGTCATCCTTGCCGGTCAGCAAATCCGGGCGGCCGAGAATGCGGCCCAAATTGAAATCGAGCAAATGGAGAAAGCGAATGCGGCTTTGCCTGGCGGCGGTGCTTGCGGCCTTAGCCCTGAGCGCGTGCGCATCCTCCCCTACTGACGAGCCTGTGGTGATAACCGAACTGATCAAGCCGGTGCTGCCGGATGAGGCCCGCAAGCCATGCGCCGCGCCCGAGAAACTGCCCGATGAGGGCGGCCTAAGCGAGGCCCAGGTGGTGTCGCTCTGGGGCGCTGATCGCGTGAACCTCAAGACCTGCGAAAGCCGCCGCGCTGCCGCCGTCAACGCGGTCGACGCCGCGCCGGAAAGCATGGAGGCGGATCATGGTGATTGAAGTCGGAACCATGTTGCCCTTGCTGACCGCGCTATCGCTATTGATCTCGATCGGCTCGTTTGTGCATTCGGTGCTGACCGCCCGAGCGAAAGGTAACAGTGCGAAGCTGGAAACGCTTGAGAGCGAGTTGGCCAAGCTCGACCGCCGTACGCTTCGCGTCGAAAGCGAAATCAAGCAGCTCCCCGGTAAGGACGAGCTCAATCAGCTCGCCCTCTCGCTGAAGGGACTGGAAGGGACGGTGCAGTCCACCGGACAGGCGGTTGGGCGCATTTCGATGACCGTCGATCGTATCGACAACTATCTGAGAAAGCGGGGTGAAGGCGCATGAGTTTCGAGGAATTTTCCGCGCGCGATGCACGGCTGATTATTCTGCGCGGCCTTGCCATGGAAACCGACGGCACGCTGAACGAAACGCTGCTGACAACCTTGTTGCGCACCTTCGGTCACAACCGCAGCCGCGACTATGTCCGTACGCAAATCCGGAAGCTGGAGGAGCTGGGGGCCGTCACCGTGATCGAGGCCGGAACGGTGCTCATCGCGTCCATCACCCGCGCGGGGCTTGATCATGTCGAGCGGCGTTCCGTCATCGAAGGCATCGACCGGCCGTCACCGGGGGTTTAACTCATGTCTCAGAAAGGACGTGGCCGCCTCAACAGTCTCGACCTGTTGCCGGATGAGGCGCAGGACGATGTGATCTGGGCTGTCGGTCAGCTCAATGAGCGCCGCCGATCGACCGCCGACATTCTTTTCGAGTTCAACGACCGCCTCGCCGTCAAGGGGATCGACCCGGTTTCAAAGTCGGCCTTCTATCGGCGTTCGGCGCGGCTGGCCAAGCGCGCCATGCAGCTTGAGGAACGTCGCCACGTCTATGCCGGGATCGCCGACAAGCTCACACCGGACAGGATCGCCAAGGATGACGTTGTCCTGGGCGAATTCCTCAAGACCCTGATCGACGATCTGCTCGACGGCGACGGTCTGAACCCGAAGAACGCGATGGAGCTGGCCCGCGCCTACAAGGATATCATCGCCGCGCAGAACGGCTCGGCCGAGCTGCGCCGCAAGGCCGAGGCTGAAGCAAAGGCCAAGCTTGAAAAGGCAGTCGGAGAAGCGACCAAAGTCGCGCGCAAGGCAGGCATTTCGGAAGACGTGCTTTCGGAGATCAATCGCCAGCTGGGAGCGATCTGATGGGGCGCGCGCAGATCATACCCGAGAACCCGAGTGCAATTTTCCTGCCCTACCAGGCGCGCTGGATCGGCGACAAGTCGCGGCTGAAGCTGATGGAAAAAGGGCGCCAGATCGGGCTGTCCTGGTCGACGGCCTATGCCACGGTTTCGCGCACCGCCGTCGAGACCGCGCGGCACGATCAGTGGGTGTCGTCGCGCGACGAGATGCAGGCGATCCTCTTTATCGAGGACTGCAAGCTTTGGGCGCGGATCCTCGACCTTGCCGCTCGCGACATGGGCGAGCAGGTCATCGACCTCGAAAAGAAGCACACGGCGCGCGTCCTCAAGTTCCTTTCGGAACGCTCAATCTATTCCATGAGTTCGAATGCCGATGCCCAGGCGGGCAAACGCGGCGGCCGCGTGCTCGACGAGTTCGCCCTTCACCCGGATCCGCGCAAGCTGTGGTCGATTGCCTATCCGGGCATCACCTGGGGCGGCCAGCTCGAAGTCATCTCGACCCATCGCGGCTCGCACAATTTCTTCAACCAGCTCGTCCGCGAAATCAATGAAAGCGGAAATCCGAAAGGCATCAGCCTTCACACCGTCACGCTTGAGGATGCGCTGAAGGACGGGTTTCTCTACAAGCTGCAGCAATCCCTTCCGCTCGATGACGAGCGCCAGGAGATGACCGAGGCCGACTATTTCGACTGGGTCAGGTCCGGCGCGGCCGACGAGGAAAGCTTCCTGCAGGAATACATGTGTCAGCCGGCCGACGACGACGCGGCTTTCCTCGAATACGATCTGATAGCAGCATGCGAATATCCAACGCACACCGACTGGACGCAGTGTGAAGGCGGCACGTTGTACGCCGGCGTCGATATCGGACGAAAGCATGACCTGACCGTGCTTTGGGTCTTGGAAAAGCTTGGCGATGTGCTCTACACGCGCCATGTCGAGACCCTGAAGAACATGAGCAAGTCGGCGCAGGAGGCGGTCATCTGGCCGTGGATCGAGCGCTGCGGGCGATCATGCTTTGATGCAACGGGTCTCGGCATCGGCTGGGCCGACGACGCTCAGGACAGGTTCGGCGAATATGCCGTCGAAGCCGTGACCTTCACCTCGCATGTCAAGGAGGCGCTGGCCTATCCCGTCCGCTCTCAGATGGAGGACCGCAGGCTTCGCATCCCCTACGACAAGCATGTTCGGTCTGATCTGCGATCGGTGACGAAACAGGTGTCGGCGGCCGGCAATATCCGCTTCACGGCGGAACGGACGCCGGACGGCCACGCCGACCGCTTTTGGGGGCTGGCACTCGCGATCGAGGCGGCCAGCGGCGAGCGGGCCGAATACGGCTATCGCTCTGCCTCGCGTCCCTCAGCGCGACCACTGTTTCCCTCGGCCGACGCCGACGATGACGGCGGGCGGTCCTTTCATTCCGGTTTGCGCGGGAGGCTTTAGAGATGGCTTTGAGAGATTTTCTGAACCGCGTGATCAACGGCAGGCAGCTCACCGAGCATGTGGCGACGGGCAAGACGGGCACGGTGCGCGACCCCTATGGCAACGACCAGGCCGACGGACTGACGCCGCAGAGGCTGGCGCGGATCCTGCGCGCGGCGGCAAACGGAGATCCGTTGGCCTATTTCGAGCTTGCCGAAAACATGGAGGAGCGCGACCCGCATTATCTGGCCGTGCTTGCCACCCGCAAGCGTTCGGTCGCGCAGCTGCCGATCACCGTCAATGCCGCATCCGATGCCGCCGACCACAAGAAACATGCGGAATACCTGCAGAGCTGGATCGACGACGGCGTATTGCGCTCCAGCCTGTTCGACATGCTCGACGCGATCGGCAAGGGTTTTTCGGTCATGGAGATCGAATGGAAGACCTCGGTCGGCAGCTGGACGCCGGGCAAGCTGATCTGGCGACCGCCAACCTTCTTCGATTTCGACCGCGACGACGGCGAAACCCTGATGCTGCGCGAGGCGGCCGGGCTTGTCGATCTCGATCCTGCGAAGTTCATCATCCATCGCTCCAAGGCAAAGTCCGGGCTGACGGTCAAATCCGGGATCGCCCGCGTCGCCGCCTGGGGCTGGATGTTCAAAAACTTCACGCTTAAGGACTGGGCGATCTTCTGTCAGAACTACGGTCAGCCGATCCGTGTCGGCAAATACGACAGCAATGCCACCGAAGAGCAAAAGGACATCCTCTGGAAGGCGGTCAGCCAGATCGCCGGCGACTGCGCAGCGATCATTCCGCGATCCATGGAGATCGCGTTTCAGGAGGTCGGCTCGAAGTCGGCCTCCACCGACATGTTCGAAAAGCGCGTCGACTGGTACGACCGGCAGGTCTCCAAGCTCGTGCTTGGCCAGACGACGACGACGGACGCGATCTCGGGCGGCCATGCGGTCAGCCAGGAACACCGCGAAGTGCAGGAAGACATCGAGCGCTCGGACGCGCTCGATCTTTCAACGACGCTCAACCTGCAGCTCGTGCGCAACATGATCGCCTTCAAGTTCGGGCCGCAGGATCACTATCCGACGTTGTCGATCGGCCGTCCGGATGAAGTGCCGCTTGGCGAGTTCGCGAACGCCTTCGATATCTTCGCCCGCAACGGGCTGAAGCTGCCCGCCAATTTCGTGCGGTCCCGGCTCGGCGCACCCGCGCCGGAAGGCGACGAGGAGACTGTCGGGGGACGGCCGGAAGCGGCTCCCTTAAAGATGACTGCGCGCCAGGCGGTTGACCGGCTGTTCGAAACTTCGGCGCATGCCCGCAAACCCGACCGCGACGACGTCGAGCATCTGACCGATCGCCTCGAGGCGGAAGCGGCCGCCATTCTCGACGGCCAGATCGATACCATCCGGACGGCGCTCAACCAGGCAACCAGCCTTGAGGATGCGGCCCAACGTCTGGCGAAGCTCGACCTGAAGGACGAGGAACTGGCGAAGGCGATGGCGTCGGCCATGATGGTGTCGCATCTGGCCGGCCAGGCGGCGCTGCTGGACGGTCTGGACGATGAACGGAAATAGCGGCCCACAGACGCGCGAGGACGGTTCGGGACGCATCGTCAACCGTCTTTTGCCGGAAAACGCGCCCAGGGGCTTTGAAAGGCCTTTGAAAACGATCCTGTCCCGCTTCCGACCGGCGCTTATGGCAGCTGCTGCCGATCCGCTTGAACTACCCTTCGACGAGGCCATCGCGTTCTTCCGCCAGAAGGTGGCGATCGCGACCAAGAGCTGGCGCGATATCTTCGATGCCGCGCACTCGAAAATGTTCATGGTCGCGGGCGCGCAGTCCGAGGCGCTTGTGAAGGACTTTCAAGGTGCGATCGAGCGGGCCTTGAAGGATGGTACGACGCTCGAAGACTTCCGCCAGGACTTCGACCAGATCGTGAAGTCGCATGGCTGGTCCTACAAGGGCGAGCGCGGCTGGCGAACGCGGGTGATCTTCGAGACCAATCTGAGAACGGCCTATGCGGCTGGCCGCTATGCCCAGCTCAATGCGCCGGAGATCCGCGAGGCGTTTCCCGGCTGGCGCTACAATCACTCCGGCGCGAAGCATCCCCGCAAGGATCATCTTGCCTGGGACGGCAATACCTGGGCGGCTGACGATCCGATCTGGCAATCGATCTATCCGCCGAACGGTTTCGGCTGCGGCTGTTTCGTCACGCCGGTCAGCTTCGCGGCGATCGAGACCACGGGATATTCGCCATCGCCGAACCTCGACCAGCTTGGAACCGATCAGCCGCGCGGCGTCGATCCCAGCTTCGACTACAATCCGGGCGCGGCCTGGCTTGATCGCACCGCGCCTGGCCCGAAAGCGGTGACGGCCGATGAAACGCAGGTCGCCAAATTTGTGCGGGCGGTTCAGCGCGGCAAATGGCCGGACGGCACATGGCAGCCGGTGGCGAAGGCCGGCAAGGCGGATGCGGAGAAGCTGGGCGTCAAGCCGGGGACCGAGGTCCGGCTGTCGGCCGACACGATCAAAAGCCACGGCCACCACGACCGGATATCGCCCGATGCCTATGCGGTGCTGCCGAACTGGCTGAGGAAGAACGGCCGGCTCGCCCAGGACAGGAACGGCCGTTGGGCCTATGTCGGCGAGCATGAGGACGCGAACTATCACGCCGGCCTCAAGATCGTGAAGAAGGAAGGCCGCGAGGAAATCTACCTGACGTCGCTCAGACGGACGACGGCGCGCAAGATGAAGAAGCTGAAATGAAGAGAACGCGCCGGGGGGCCAGAAGTCGCCTTATCCCAATCCCGCTGAAGCGGGCGCTTCCTGCTCGGCGCGTCCTGACAAAAATATAGGCCCTCGGGGCCGGAAAGGCAAATCATGGCCGGCGTGTCGATCACCGCGGAGATCCGCGACAAGGGCCTGTTGAAGGGCATCGGCGGGCTGATGCTCTTGACCCGCAACACCCAGCCGATGATGAACGTCATCGGCGTCGGCCTGGTCGGCTCCACCGTGCAGCGCTTCATCACCCAGACCGATCCGGAGGGCGAGCCCTGGCAGGCGGTCGGCGCCGAGTATGCGGCCGACAAGCGCAACTCCCGTATCCTGACCGAGAGCGGGAGGCTTCGCGACAGCATCACCCACTTCGCCGGACAGGACTACGCCCAGATCGGCACCAATGTCATCTATGCGCGGCCGCACCAGGAGGGCGCGGAGATCGTGCCGCGCAATGCCTCGCATCTCTATTTCCGCATCGGCGGCCGGCTGATCGTTGCCGATCGCGTCGTCTTGCCCGCGCGGCCGTTCCTTGGTATCTCCGATGAGGACCAAACGATGATCCGGACGACCATCGAGAGTTTCATCGTCCGCTTCTCCCGCTCCCGCTGACCTGACGCCTCCCGATGAGGGCATGAACCAGACCCGTGCGCCGGTGTTAGCACTCGGAGCATGAAAAACGCGCTCGCCACACATTCGATTGCATTGAACGCCTCCGGCGCGCCGGAATGGCTGCAGCTTCTGCCGGCAACGGAATTCTCCGGCGTCGACGGACGCGGTCCCTATGCCGCCCCTGATCTTCCCGCCCTGGTCGCCGCGTTCAATGCGGCCGGCCGCAAGCTTGCCGTCGACGAAAACCATTCCACCGATCTTGCTGGCAAGGCCGGGCATCCCGCCCCGGCGCGCGGCTGGATCGTCGCATTGGAGGCGCGGGCCGACGGGCTTTACGGCCGCGTCGAATGGACCGCTGCCGGCAAGGCGCTGATGGATGACCGGGCCTATGGCTTCATCTCGCCGGTGTTTATGCATACCCGAACGAAGCCCTACCGGATCGGCTCCGTCGAGCGCGTGGCGCTGACCAATGATCCGAACCTCACCTTCCTGAAATCCCTCAACGCGAAAGAGGATAATGCGATGCTTGAAGAGCTTCGAGAGGCGCTTGGCCTTCCCGAAACCGCGACCGAGACGGATGCGCTTGCGGCCGTCAAGGCAGCTCACACGGCCAGCGGCAAATACGAGGCGCTGATCAAGCGCGTCGGCAAGATCGCCGAAGCCGAAGGCGACGAGGATGCCGTTGTCACGGCGCTGCAGAGCCGTCTCGAAGCGACCGGCGGCGAGGACGAACTGCGCAAACAGGTCTCCAGCCTGAGCGCGACCGTCACCTCGCTCAATTCTCAGATCACCACCCTGCAATCCGATCACGCCAGGGAAAAGGCCGAGACCGTGATTGATGCGGCCATCACCGGCGGCAAGCTGGTCCCGGCTTTGCGCGATCATTACATCGCCCGCCACCAGAAGGACGCGGAAGGCGTCGAGGCCGAGCTGAAGCTGATGCCGTCCATCCATGGCGGCGGGCTTGGCAAGCGCAAGCCGCCCGAGGCCGGAACCACCGAAATCAGCGCCGAGGACGAGAAGGTCATGGCGCTGATGGGCGTGGACAAGGAAGCCTTCAAGAAACAGCGCGAACAGGAGGCCGAGTAAATGGCCGCGAGCAACGATATCGAGCGCGTCACGCGCAACGGCCTTCTGGCCTCTTTCCCGGTCAAGGCCGCAACGCTGATCTATGGCGGCACCCAGGTGGCGCTTACTGCTGCCGGCCTTGCCGTCAAACCGGACCATGCCGATGCCGTCGCTGTCGTCGGCTGGGCGCGCGAGAGGGCCGACAATTCGCTCGGCGGCGACGGCGCGACCCGCGTCGATGTCTCGAAGGAGATGTTGCGCATCACCCTCGCCGGCGCTGACGCCTCGAACATCGGCGATCCGGTCTATGTCGCCGACGACGACACCTATCAACTGACCAATGGTTCCGGCGAGCTTCAGGCCGGAACGGTCGGCATCGTTGATGCCTCCGGCGTCTGGCTGAAAGCCCTTTGAAGGCGGCCTGAAAGGACACTCAAATGGATATCAATGCCTCTACTCTTCGCGGCGTTTACACCGGTCTTTCGACCGCGTTCAACGCCCGCTTCGCCTCCACGGCCTCGCAATATGCAATGGTCGCGATGGAGGTGAATTCGACCACCGCACAGAACGAGTATCCGCGCCTCGACGAATTGCCGGGCATTCGCGAATGGATCGGCGAGCGGAATGTCGTGCGCCTCGGCGCGCAGACCTATGTGATCCGCAACCGCACCTTCGAGGAAACCGTCTCGATCCCGCGCCCTGCCATCGAGGACGACCAGATCGGCATCTATATGCCGGTTGCCCAGCAGATCGGCCAGCATGCCGCAGAGTTTCCCGACCATCTCGTCTGGCCGTTGTTCAAGAACGGCGAGATCGCGCTTTGCTATGACGGCCAGTATTTCTTCGACACCGATCATCCGGGCTTCGACGAGGAAGGCGAAGAGACGTCGGTGTCGAACTTCACCGCAGGTGCCGGCCCGGCCTGGTATCTGGTCGACGATACGCAGGTCGTCAAACCGCTCGTCTTCCAGAAGCGCCGCGCCTTCAACTTCGTCGCCTATCAGGACGAGAAGGACGCCAACGTCTTCTTCAACGACGAGTTCATCTGGGGGACCTCCGGCCGCTGCAATGCCGGCTACGGCATGTGGCAGACGGCGCACAAGTCGAAGGCTGCTCTGACGCCCGAAAGTTTCGCGGCCGCCCGCGTCGCCATGCAGACAATCCGCAAGCGCGACGGCAGCGTCATCAACCTGCGGCCCACCAAACTGATCGTGCCGCCGGCGCTTGAGGGTATTGCCCGCGCCATTCTCGAAGCCGAGCGCAACGATGCCGGCGCGACCAATATCTGGCGCAACACCGCCAAGGTCGAGGTGGTCCCCTACCTCGCCTGACGCAGACAACCCGGCGCGGGGCAGCCCGCGCAGGGCCTTGCGCAAACCGCTAGCGTCAGCGGCTTCCGTAAAGCCCTCGAAGGAGAACCTCTATGGCAAGCAAGATCACCATTATCTGCCGCAACCCCGGCATGCGCCGCGCCGGCATCAAGCATCCGGCGTCCGCCACCTATCCCGCGACGAAGTTCAGCAAAACCGAGCTGGACGCCTTCCGCGCCGATCCCGCCTTTGAGGTGATCGACGGCGAAGCGCCGGCAGCGACCACGATGGTCGCACTGGCGGCGGCCAAGGACGAAGCGAAGGCAAATGCCGACGCGCTCGAAAAGGCGAAGGGCGAGCTGAAGGACAGCAACGCATCGCTTGAGGCAGCCCGCAACGAGCTGAAGGAAGCGCTCGCGGACAATGACACGCTGCGCACCGACCTTGCCGCCCGCCAAACCGAGATCGAAGGCCTGAAGAAGCAGGTCGCGGATCTCGAAGCCGCAAACCAGGCGCAGAAGGAAACGGCTGAGAAGGCCGCGAAAACGACGCCCAAGAAATAACCGAAGGGCGGTCTGGTCCGGCTCGCAAGGCCGTCAGCACCCGTTGGGGAACCTTGGAAGGTAGGGGCAAAGCCCGCCGCCCGCCCACTGACACGAGAAGCAAGCGCGATGTACGCCACCGTCAACGACATGATTGCCCGCTTCGGCGAGACGCATCTGATCCGGCTCTCCAATCCGGAGGACCGCACGGCCGAGACCGTCGACGCGGCGAAGGTCGAGCGCGCGCTTGCCGACGCGACCGGCGAGATCGAGGGCTATCTGCGCGGCTATTACGCGCTGCCCGTTGCCGCACCGCCCGCCGATCTAGTGCGCGCCACCTGCATTCTGGCGCGCTATGAGCTCGCCCAGGGCGAGCATGTGACGCCCTCCGACGAGATGACCAAGGGCCGCGACGATGTGCTGAAGTGGCTGCGCGAGGTCTCCTCGCGCCGCGTCCATCTCGACGCGCCGTTGGCTGAGGGCGCGACCGGCTCGAGCGTCGGCTCCGGACCGCGCTATTCCGACCGGCCGCGCGACTTCACCTATGACACGCTGCGGGGGGCATGATGGCCATCAACCCCGCCCTTTCCATCATCGCCCGCCAGTCGCCGCTGATCGAAGAGCGGTTGCGGATTGCCTTCCCGGAGAAGGTCTTCGCCTTCGAGCGCGTCCCGATGGCCATGTCGCTGAGGGAATTCAACCGCGTTTCGCGTCTGACGCCGTTTCTCGGTCTCGCCTGGATGGGCATGAAAACCGGCAATGATGCCCGGCTGTTGTCGGGTACGATGCAATGGCGGCTGTTTCTGGTCTACGCGGCGTCCTCGGGCCTTGAAGCGCGGTTCAAAGGCGATATGCGCGGCCTCGGCCTCGACGCCATGACCGACGTCGCCGCCGTGGTCTTGAACGGCGTGAGCTTCGACGACGCCGGCGTCATCACTGTGACGGGCGCGAACCCGATCGTTGCCGATGGCTTTGCCGACGACAATATCGCGCTTGCCCAGCTGGATTTCAGCTTTTCCTTCGTCGCCTCGACAGCCGAGCTCGCGCTTGAAACCGCCGACGATTTCGATGCGCTCGGCGTCACCTGGGCGCTTGCGACAAGCGACGACATCACCCCTCAAGACGAAATCACGGGAGCCTGACAGATGGCCGATTTGAAATTCGTGAAACCCGGCGCGGGTCTGACGTCTGTGCCTCTGCCGAATGGCGATGTCGTCACGGCCGAAGGCCTTGCCGTCAACAACACGCTGTTTGTGCGCCGCCGCCTGAAGGATGGCGACCTGGTCGAGGCCAGACGCCCGGCCGCGACCAAGACCACCACCCCTGAAAAGGACTGATCGATGACCTTTGATGAAATCCCGATGACCTGGTACGACCCCGCGGTCTTTATCGAGGTCAAGCCGAATTACAGCCAGAAGGGCGTCTACGCCTGGCCGGAAAAGGTTCTGGTCGCCGGCCACAAGCTTGCCGCCGGCACGCTCGAACCCGGCCAGACCCGCCAGATCACGCGCGGCGACGAGGCGATTGCCTGGTTCGGCCGTGGCTCGATCGGCGCCGAGCAGGTCGCCGCCTTCCGCAAGGTCAACAAGACGACGCCGCTCTATGTGACGGCGCTTGAGGATGCCGGCGACGCGGTCAAGGCCACCGGCACGATCACGTTCACGGGTGCGGCATCCCAGTCGACCGTGCTGCGGTTCAAGATCGCGGGCCGACAGGTGCGCATGACGGCGCTTGCCACCGATGCCGTCGCCGACCTTGCCACAAAGCTTGCGGCCGCCATCAGCGGCGACCCCGATATCGTTGTGACCGCAACGGCCGCCGCCGGCGTCGTCACCGTGACGGCGAAGAATGGCGGCGAGATCGGCAACGACATCGACCTGCGCGTCGACGCGGCCGCCCAGCCGGTGCCCGATGGCCTGACGATCGCGATTGCCGATATGGCGGGCGGCTCGGGCAATCCGGACCTCACGGACGTGCTCGACCTGATCGAGAACAGCTGGTTCACCAAGCTCGTGCATCCCTGGTCGGATAACACCAATGTGCAACTCTTCGCCGAATGGCTGAAGACGCGCTATGTGGCGACCGCCAGGCTCGACTGCCATGGCTTTACCGGCAAGCGGGCAACCTATGCCCAGGCGGTGGCGCTCGGCGATCTGACCAATTGCGCCTATCTCTCGCTTTCCTGCCTGTCGCGTTCGCCGACATCGTCCTGGGCGCATGCGGCCGCCGACTGCGCGCTTGCCGCCTTCCATCTGTCGAACGACCCGGCCCGGCAGCTCAAGAGCCTTGTGGTGACCGGCGTGGAAGCGCCTGACAGCGAGGACCAGTTTACCCAGGAGGAGCGCAATCTCCTGCTCCAGCACGGGATCTCGACCTATCTTCACCTTGATGACGGCTCGACCGTGATCAACCGCATGGTGACCACCTACAAGAAGACCGCGCTCAATGTTCTCGACGATGCCTGGATGGACATCATGGTGCCGGCCACCATGTCGCGGATCCGCTATGACTGGTCGGCCTATTTCAATTCGCTCTATCCGCGCGCCAAGCTGATCGACGACGGCAAGCAGTTCCAGCCGCGCCGCGCCGATGGCGACAGGGCGGCGGGCTCGGCCGTGGTATCGCCGGGCCGGATCAAGGGCACCTGGGCGGCGCGCTGCCAGCGCTATGCCGGCCTGGTCTGGATCGAAAACGCCGAGGCGACGATCGAGGCGTCGACCTTCGAGCGCGATGAAACCGACCGCAACCGCACCAATGCGCGCCAGATCGTCCAGATCGTCGGCAACCAGATGGTGTTTGCCTCCAGCCTCGAATTCCTCGTTTAAGGAGACCCCGCGATGCAGACGCTTGGCATTGTCGATATCGTCTGGAAAGGCCGGACGATCCCCGTCGAAAAGGGCGCGAAGCTCCGCCTTGGCGGGATCAAGAACAACGCCGTCACCTATGGTCGCGGCGTTGCCCGCGCCCAGGAGTTCCAGGGCTCCGAGGTGACGGCAACCACCAATCTCGAAAAGGGTCAGTCGCTGGTGAGCCTTCTGGATCACGAGGAAGGCGAGCTTCAGGTCGTGTGCGACACCGGCCAGACTTACGTCTTCGAGGATGCCTTTCTCGTCGACGACAAGCCGGAAGCCACTGGCGGCGAAGGCGGCAAGATCGAATTGAAATGGGCCGCTGGCGAAGCACAGGAGATCATCGGATGAGCGCGCGCACCAAAGCTGAAATCGCAATTGACCTTGATGGCGACGACGCCATCGTTGACGAAACCGAGGTTGAGGATGTTGCCGTCTTCGGCGATGCGATAGCGGCCGACGATGAAATCGTCGACGAGGACGCCACCGACCCGCTCGACAAGCTTCCGTCGCATGCCATCCGCAACGACGACGGCACGATCACGCTGCCGCTCTACGACACTGTGCGCATCAAGGTCCGCGCCTCGGGCAAGATCAAGGAGAAGGTGTTCAAGAGCCTGACCTTCCATCGTCTCAACGGGGCCGACACCCGTGTGATCGGTGAAGCGCCGGACAACATGCAGAACATCGTCACCTTCGCGCGCTCATGCCGCCTCAACCAGGCTGTGATGAACGCGGTCTGGGACAAGATGGACGCAAGCGACATTGCCAATGGCGGCCGGGTGCTGAACCATTTTTTGACCAGTGGCCGGAAAACGCGGACGTCCTGATCGGCTTCCTTGCTGAAACGAGCAGCTTCAGCGCGGCCGAAATCCTGAATATGGACGATCGGGAACTGCGGTTCTGGTGGAATGCGATCATGACGGCGCGCAAGGCGATGAAGGAGAACTGACATGGCTGCCGGACAGATGGCGCTCGACGTTCTTGTTCGCCTGCGCGACCTGATGAGCGGCCCGCTGCGCCGGCTGTCCGGCGCGGTACGAGGCTTTACCTCGCTCGCCAGTCGCATCGGCATCGTCGGCGCGGCGATCGCCGGCATCTCCTTCATAGCACCGATCTCGGAGGCGGCAGAGTTTCAGCAAACGCTGCTGGACATGGCGGGCACGGCCGAACTCACCGGTGCGGCCGCATTCAAATTTACCGAAGACCAGAAATCGCGGTTCGAAGACCTTGCGCTTGCCACGGGGCAGACTTCGGAAGGAATCTCATCCGCCGTCGCCAACATGTACGCAGCCGGTCTCGATGGTGCGCTGATCGACGGCGCGATCGATGATATCGCCAGGGTTTCCACGGCAGCCAACGCGGCAACGGACGATATCGCCGCAGTTGCCACGGCGTCCATGCTCACACTGGGTGTACCCGCCAACGAGATCGAACGAGTTCTGGCGATGCTGGTGACCTCTGGCAAGCTAGGGGCTTTCGAACTGAAGGATATGGCGCGCTATTTCCCGTCACTTACAAGCCAGGTGGCAAAGTTCGGCGTCAAAGGACAGGAGGCCGTTGGCTTCCTTGGGGCGGCTCTGCAGATCGCGCGCAAGGGCACGGCTGATCCGGCCGAGGCCGCGAACAACCTCAAGAACTTCCTGTCGAAGATCCTCGCGCCGGCGACGGTCAAGAACTTCGCCGAGATGGGCGTCGATATCCAGGCGGTGATGCAGGATGCCGCCACGAAAGGCATCAATCCGATCGAGGCGGTCCTACAGAAGGTGACAAAGCTCACCGGCATTTCTGAAAATCAGATTGCCGATATGATGGAAACGGCCAAGGCCAACGGGCTTGAAGGCGCTGAGGCGCTCGACGCCGTCCGCGAGCAGCTCGCCCAGATCGCCGGCGCTGGCGCGCTCGGGGAACTTTTCCAGGACCAGCAGGTCATGGATTTCCTGATTCCGTTCATGGCCAATGTCGATGAGTACAAGGCGATCCGCGACAAGATGGCGACCGCCGACGGCTCGGTAATCGCCGCCGACTTCGACACCCAGATAGAGGGGCATAACCGCCAGCTCATCACGTTCCGCGAGATCGGAACGCAGGGCGTTCGCGAGGTCGGGATGGCCTTTGGCGAATGGCTGCCGAAGATCAACCAACATCTGAAGGCCGGGTTGGCTCAGCTGCGCGCCTGGAACGATGAGACCGACGGCGCGGTGGATAAGGCTCTAGTCTTCGCCGGCGCGGCTGTGCTGCTCGGCGGAGCGCTCGGGGTCGTGGGCTTCGTTCTGCCTGCCGTGATTGCAGGGCTGCAGCTGCTTGCCTCGCCGTTCCTGATGGCCTCGCGCGGAGCGTGGACGCTCGGGACATATCTCTACCGCGCCGCTGCCGGCACGATCGCGCTGCAGACGGCGCTCGCCACCATGAGCGGCGTGAAGCTGTCGTGGCTGGGGCGGCTGGCCGTGGGGCTACGCGGGATGCTGTTTGCGATTCCGGGCATCAGCTGGCTGGCAAGCGGCCTTGCGGCGATCGGCGGCGCGGCGGCGGCCGTCACGGCTCCGGTCTGGGCGCTGATCGCCGCCGTCGCCGGGGTGGCCTTCGCCGTCTGGCGCTATTGGGAGCCGATCTCGAATTTCATCGCCGGCTGGTCCTCGGTGATGTGGGATGCCATCGCCGATGTGATGGGCGCGCTGACCGACTTCGCTGGCTGGGTCGATAGCCAGCTGATCGACCTTGGCGCTGCCTTCGGCATCGACGTTCCGGCCGTCCGCGCCCAACTGGCGGATGCGCGGGCCGTCGTCGAGGGCTGGTGGAGCTGGCTCACCGGCTGGTTCTCCAGTCTCGATCTCTGGGGCAGCATCAAGTCGGCCTTCACCATGAAGGACTATTCCGACGAGATGGAAGCTGGTTTCCGCGATGCTGGTGCAAAGGCGGCGCAGGCCATGGTCGATGCCGTCAAGGGCAAGATCGATGAGTTGATTACCTGGTTCAGCAACATTGGCAGCCGCATTCTCGCTGCGATCGGCAACATCAACATCTCTTCGCTGATCAGCTGGCCGAGCTGGGAGGACCGTCCGAAGTGGATGGGCGGCACTGGCGGGATGCAGAGCCAGCAGCTGCCGCAGCAACCGGCGAACAATAATTCGGCGGAAATGAGCGGCAAGATCGTAGTGGAAAGCGCGCCTGGCACGAACGTAGTGTCGACATCCTCACAGTCGAAGGGCGGAAACTTCACGCTTCAAGGCGGCAATTCTGTGGGAATGCCCTGATGGCGAGGCTTCCGGGATTGGTGCAGGGCTTTTATCGGGGCATCGCCTTTGACGTGCCGGATACGTCGACCACGGCCGGAAGACGTCTGGTCGAATATCTGTTTCCAGGCATCGACGACGCGGCCTATGACGATTTCGGGCGCAATGCCGGAGAGATCACGCTCAATGGCGTGATCATCGGCGACTTTTACCAGGCGCAGGCGCTTGCCCTTGAGGCCGCGTTCGAGCGGCCGGGGCCTGCCATGCTTATCCATCCATGGCGCGGGCCGATGCAGGTGATCCTTGCCGAGCCGGCCACGATCTCGGTCGCCTCGCGGGAGCTGCGCGCCGTCCGGTTTTCCGCGAAGTTTCGTCGGGTTCAAACGGGCTTTACGAGCCTTTCAAACGGGCTTTCAGGGGTGCTTTCGGCCGTGGCCCTGGTTGGCCTGGCCGCTTCGGCACTGTCCTCGGTCGTCTCGACGCGCGCGATCTCGGCCGCCCGGACGCGTGCGGTCGGCCGTAGCGCCGGCATTGTGCGCGCAGCCGTCGGCCAGTTGCAGCCGGTCGCAGGTTCCGGCCGGTTCCTGCCGCGCCTCAACCAGACAGCCCGATCGATGGCACCCACGACGCCGGAGAGCTTTGACGGCGCGCTCGTCCAGTTGAGCGGACGATTCGGCGAGGCCTCCGACGCGCCATTCGTGGCAGCGGCGGCCGGGGCCGAACCGGAGAACAACGCAAGGCCCGAGGCGCTGACGTCGCTTGGTGCGGCCCTGTCGGACGCGGTGTCGGCGGCGATCGACGATGCGCCGTCGGATCCCGATCGCGCTCTTCTGGCGTGCGCCGCGGCGCATTGCCTGGCGCAGGCCGTCGCGCAAATCCCCTATACCCCTTTCGCCAGCGCGGAACGCGCGCTGTCAACGCGTTCGCTCACGCTGTCGGCGGCCGACCGGCTAATCGCGGCTGCCGGGAGCCTGTCATCCGGCCGCTATGAGGGCGAGGCCGACGGGTTGGTTTCCGGGCTTGAAACGCTGAAGGCGGAGACGTCGGCCGCGCTCAACGAGATCATAGGGCAATTGCCGGAAACGCTGGCCGTGGAGCTCGCCAGCCCTACCGACGCCTGGCTGGTCGCCGCCCATGTCGCCGGCGACGATCCGGCCGGGCTTGAAGCGGTCTGGCTCGATATCGTTTCGCGCAACCGTCCGCGCCATCCGGCCCGGTTACCGGCCGGCGAGGTGAAGGTGTTGAGACAATGATTGAGGTCACGATCGACGGCGCGCGGTTCGACGGCTGGACGGGCGCGGAAGTGGCGCTCGACATGAAGGAGTTCGCAGCCCATTTCTCGCTCTACTGCCATGATCACGCGGCATCGGCGGCAACGCTCGCCCATGTCCATGGCGCGAAGAACAAGCGGCTGAAGCGCGGCACGAAGGTCTCGATCAAGGTCGACGGCACGGTCGTTCTGAACGGTCATATCGAAAAGCGCTCCTCCAATATCGAGAGCCAGTTCGCCGACATCACCGTGGAAGGCCGCTGCAAGCTCGGCGACCTGGTCGACTGCACGGCGCTCATCGATGACACGCCGGCCGAAATGCACAATGTGAAGCTGGAAGACGCGGTCAGCCGCATCATCAAGCCCTACGGTCTTGGCGTCCGCAACGAGATCGACACCGGCGCGCCGTTCGCGCGCTATTCGATCGACCTCGACGAAAGTCCGTTCGTTGCGATCGAGAAAGGCGCGCGGCAGCGCCAGGCGCGCGTCCTGTCTGACGGCGTCGGCAATGTCGTGATCACCCGAACCGGCGAGCAGAAGGCGGCAGGCAGGATCTCGCTGCCGGGGAATGTTCTGAAGGCCTCGATCGACGAGAGCGATGAGGGCCGCTATTCGAAAACCGTGGTGCGCGGCACGTCGGAACGGGCCGGCAAGGCGCGCGGCCAGGCGAAGCTCGACGTGACGGCCGAGCCGCTTCCGCCCGCCGATCGGGCGGCGGGCGACGGCGCTGCCACCAGCGCCGAGCGCGCCGGCACGGCGGCGACGGGCGTGGCGGAGGATGAGGAAATCGGCCGCTACCGACCGAAGGTCTATCTGGCCCGCACCAAGGCCGATCATGATGCAGCCCGCGCCGAGGCGGAATGGCGGCGCAACACGGCGCGCGGAGCGGCCGAGGAGATCACCTATGTCATGAAGGGGCATTCCGTCGACGGCGCGCTCTGGCGGCCGAACACGATCGTGCCGGTCTCCGACGCCTTCAACGACATCGCGCGCGACATGCTGATCTCGAAGGTGACCTTCATCCAGAACAATGATGACGGCGCGATCACCAGTCTCGCCGTGACCTCTCCGGACGCGTTCCAGGAGGGCGATCCGAAGAGGAAACAGCGCAAGAACAAGGTCGCCAAACCGAAGAAGGCGCTGGATACGACAGCGGAGCCATTGTGAGCGGCGCCAGGAGGACCAGATGACCGACACCAATCGCGGGATGATCCGTAGGGCCGTGCTCAAGAACGTCAGGGATGACGGCGCGATGCAGACCGCCTCGGTCGAGGTCGCCGATGGCGTCTGGCGTGACAATGTCGAGATCATGCAGCCCTATGGCTTCGCGGCCCACGTGCCCGAGGACGGCGCGCTGGCGATCGTGCTGGCGGTCGGCGGCGATGAGGGCGATCTGGTCGTTCTGCCCGTCGCCAATCCATCGGCGCGCATGGGCGGGCTGAAGGAAGGCGAGGTCGGCTGCTACAACAAGAGCGGCGATCGGATGATCTTGCAGGCCGACGGCACGCTCGATATCAAGACCGGCGCGCAAATCACGATCCAGACCGACGCAGGCGTGTTCATCACCGCCCAGATCGTCAAGGTGACCGGCGACATCGAAGCGACCGGCAATGTGACCGACAAGAACGGCTCGATGCAGGAAATGCGCGACCGCTATAACGGCCACAACCATGCGGGCGGTCCTCCGCCAAGCCCCAACATGGACTGACATACCCCCAAAGGCAGGCATGACCGGAATACGCGCGCGCGTGGCATTTTCGCGGGCATGTTTTGCGATGCCGCCCTCATTCTCGATGCAGATGCCCGCGCCTGCGATCTCGCGATCGGAGACGACGGCGATCTCGTGATCGACGTGACGCCAGCGACGCCCATGCTGCTGTCGATCGGCTTCGATGCCCGTGCGCTCGATGGCGATGAATTGCCGGACGGGCGGACGCAATGGGATGCCGCCCCCTCCTCTCTGCTCGAGCGGCGCGGCAGCCCCGGCGATGCGCTGGATATCGACGGGCGTTTCGCCGGCTCGAGGCTCTGGCTGCTGTCGCGCAACAAGCGGACAGAGGAGACCCGTCTGCTGACGGAGTATTTCGCCAGCGAAAGCCTGTTCTGGGCCGAGGACATGACCGGCGAGGCCGCTGAGGTCGAGGCCTGGTGGCATGCCCGCAACATGCTGCGGCTTCGATGCTCGGTTGCCGGCGAGGCGATCACGGTTTCCAAGAGGGTCGACCGATGAGCCGGCCGATCGACAGCGCCAAGACGATCGCCGCGCGCATGGCGACGACGCTGGAAACCGGTCTGGCCGCCGTGCTCGATGCCAAGGGCATTCGCTACACCGCCAAGGCCATTTCGTTTTCGGTGCGCTCCTCGCGCGGCCTGCTTGCCTGGATATTGCGTGCGGTGGCGCTGGAGCTCAGATCCGTTCACGGCCACATCGCATGGTGGGGCCGGCAATATTTCGTCGACACGGCCGAGGACGAATTCGTGCTGCGTCATGCCTCGATCTTCGGGGTCAAACAGCGCGATGCGACCTTCGCTATCGGCTCGGTGACGATCACCGGAGATCCGGGCACCGTGCTTCCGGCCGCGCTGCAATTGTCGTCTTCCGAGGGACTGATGTTCGCGCTCGATGCCGAAGCGACGATCGGCGCGGGCGGGACTGTCATCGCCTCGGCAACGGCGACGGCGGTGGGGCCGGGCAGCAATTACGAAGCCGGCATCAAACTGACCACGGTCGATCCGTGGCCGGAGATCGACGCGATCACCATCACCACCGCCTTTTCGGGCGGAGCGGATGAAATGTCCGTTGCCGAGTTGCAGGCCGCGACCATCGCCCATATCCGCAAGCCGCCTCAGGGCGGGGCCGGCTATGACTACCGCGACTGGCTCGATGACGCGTTCGCAGTGAAAGCGGTCAAGACTATCCCCGACGTCATCGGCCGTGGTTCGCTCGGCGTTGTCGTGGCGATCAAGGACGCTGACGGCAATGGCCGCGCTCCGACCGAGGATGAACGCACGGCCATGCTTTTACACCTTGGCAGGCCGTTGACGGCGGAAGGCCTCCGCCCGGTCACCGCTTATGTCAGCGTCCATGCGGCCGAGATCACGGAGGTGCCCATTACCGTGCGCCCGCGACCGGACACGCCTTTGGTGCGCGCGGCCATCGAGGAGGCGTTTCAACGCTTCATCAACACGCTTGGCGGCGATGATGACGTCGGCAATGAAACACCGATCGGCGCAACGATCGAACGCTCAAGACTGGTCGAGGAAATCTCGGCCGCCAACGGCGAATACGCCCATGACCTGATCGTGCCGGCCGAGACCTACACGCTTGGCGCCTATCAGTTCCCGGTCGCTGGCGTGATTACCTGGGCAGGTGCGGCATGAGCGCGGGCAGGAAAAGTTGCAGACTTTTCCGTTCGCAACGCGCGAACAGGAAAAAAGCATGAGGCGGCTTATCGATATCGCCCGATCGATGCGTAGCCACTGGCCATTCGGCTTTGCCCGCCCGGCCGAGGGCGGCGTGATGGACGCGATCGACCGGGCGATCGCCAGCGAAATCCTGATCGCCGAACAGGCGGCGGCCCGACTGATGGACGAGGTCGACCCGCGCACGGCCGACGACTATCTGGCTGACTTCGAACGGGTGCTCGGGCCGGACCCGGCAAAGCGCGATTTGCTGCTCGCCGGCATCGACGATCGCCGCAAGCTTGCCCATCAGCGCTGGACGGCCAAGGGCGGGCAGTCCATCCCCTATTTCCTGAAGATCGGCGACGATCTCGGCCTCGACATCACGATCACCGAGTTCTGGCCGTCGCGCGCCGGCGTGCTTCGGGCGGGTCAGCCGCTCATTGCCGATGGCGAGCAGTTCACCTGGCTGATCTCGATGCCCGCTGTTGAGGTGATTCCGTTTCGCGCCGGCCAGGGCCGCGCCGGCCAGTCGCTGGCAAGCTTCCAGATCAACGGTTCGGCGGAGGCCTATTTCCAGCTCATCAAGCCGGCGCACACCCGTCTTGTTTTTGAATATCCCGTGCGGGGCTGGTGGGATGCGACCCGCTACCAGGCAACGTCTGCCTATGACGGCGAGCGATGGTGGCCGGCAGCAATAATGGACTTCGCGAACAACCGCTATGCGGCATAGGAGACCTTGAATGGACAGGATTACAGGCACAGCAGTCGCCGACCTCGGCGGCGGAAAGCGCGGCTTCCAGGACCAGGTGGTTTCCACCGGTGCGGGTAGCCAGGAGGGCACCGTTGTCACGGCCGAGTGGCTGAACGGCGTGCAGGAGGAAATCCTGAATGTCATCACCAGGGCGGGACTGGTTCCCGCGGCCGGCGATTTCACCCAGCTCGCCCAGGCGATCCAGGGCGCTCGGCTGAGCTACGCCGAAGCTTCTGGCACTGTTAATGCGCTGACCGTTTCGCTATCACCCGCGCCAACGGCGCTGCGAGCCGGATTGTTGGTTCGGGCTTTGATAGCAGCGCCGAACACAGGCTCGGCCACATTGAACGTCAACGGCCACGGAGCGAAGGCTATTGTCAATCGCTTTGGGTTGGATCTGACGGGTGGCGAACTGACAGGTATCGTCGATTTTGTCTATGACGGAGCGAAATTCTATGCACCCGTCGCCCAATCCTTCCTCGGCGAAGACCGGACCTACTACGTGAATTCCGCAACGGGTAGCGATACCGATACAGGGCTTGCCGCCGGATCTGCTTTCGCTACGATCCAGCGCGCGCTCGACGTCGCCAGCGCGGTCAATCTGAACGGCCATGATATCACGATATCTGTGGCCGACGGGTCGTATCCGCACTTTGCGTCAAGCCGGTCTGTGACTGGCGGCAAGATCTCGATTGAGGGCAACCTTGCTGCTCCGTCGCAAGTTTCTGTCGTGGCCAGCGGTGGCAACCCAGGGATCTCCATATCTCATGGTGGATATGCGGTCGCCGGTTTTGCCCCGCAGCCCTCCGCAGGGCAGAGCGCCATATCCGTCGTCGCCGCGACGGTCGAAATAGGATCGATGCATCATAGCGGCGTTTCGGGTGGTGCCCATATTGCCTGCGGCGCGGGCGGTGCGATCTTCCTCTCTGGCTCCCACTCGATCGCCGGCGGCGCAAGCATCGGTCATCTCTACGCGGCGGACGGCGGATCGATCCGCTCGGCGGCAAGCCTGCCAAGTGTCGAATTCGTGGCGACCTCGCTCGGCTTCGGCGCCTTCGCGGTGGCGACAAACGGCTCCATCAACGCTCTCTATTCCGCTTTCGCAGCCGCTGGCAACGCGACAGGTCCACGCTACGCCGCATCGCTCAACGGCGTGATCAACACCAACGGCTCCGGCAGCACCTACTATCCAGGCTCAACGGCCGGAACAACAGTGACAGGCGGCCAATATGCATAAGGAGACTTGCCGATGACCACGTTCGCAACGCCACCCCTTTCGCAGACATGGACGGAAATCGCCGACGGGGCTGACGTGGCCGCTATCCTGATCCAGCTGCGCGATGAAAGTCCCGCTCATATCTTCGTCGGCGCTGACGCGCCCGCCGCTTCGACGGAGCATTATTTCACGCTCCGCAGGACGGCCTTTCCCGGCGCGGCTTTCGAGCCGCTTGCCGAAGAAAAGGTCTGGGCGCGTTCCGCCACAAGCGTGGCCGCTACGCTTGAAGCCGATCGGAGGGCGCGCTGATGCGCTCGCTGCCGCCTTCCTGGTCGGGTTTCTGGCCCTTTCCTTCAGCCGCGCGAGCGCGCGACGGAAACTGGTGGGCGGCTGCGCCCTTTCAGGCGGAGGACGCCGGCACGGAGCTGACGCTCGGCGCGGCCGCCGTCATGGATTTTGCCGGTAACCGCTATGCGCTCACGGACGGCTGGTGGGAGCTGCCGGCCTATGCGGCGTCAGACGCCGGAAAGACCGTGCGGCAGCCCGCCGCCATTTTCGATTTTTCGGGGGACAGCTATGCAGGCTAAGAGCTTTGCCGACATGATCACCTTCACCCGGCCGGGCGCTGCGACCTATGTCGGCGCAGACGGCTTGATCCATACGGCGGCGGCGAACGTGCCGCGCTTCGACTACACCAACGGGCGGCGGCAATTGCTGCTTGAGGGCCCGGCGACGAACCTCATTCTCAATTCTCCGGCTCTGTCGACGCAATCCGTCACGGTCTCGGCCGCAACATACACGCTGAGTTTCCAAGGCACGGGGACGGTCACTCTGTCCGGGGCTTATTCTGGAGCGCTTGTGGGCACGGGGGCATCGGATCGGGTATCGCTGACCTTTGCCGCGACTGCGGGGACGTTGACCGCCACGGTTACGGGCAGCGTCGCCAATGCGCAGGTCGAGGCCGGTTCGTTTCCCTCCTCCTATATCCCAACGGCCGGCAGCGCCGTGACGCGTCCGGCCGACAGCGCACGGTTGACCGATGCGGTCGCCGAGCTGGCGCAGCGCGATGCGGTCAGTATCGTGGCGCAAGCCTTCCAGCCCTTCGCAACGAGCTTTACCCGTCGGTGGATGGGCACGAGCCACACGATAATGGGGCTGGACACGAGCAAGAAGCCCTCCCAGTGGGATGGCGCGGGGCCTGTCTTGTCAATTCCCTCCGGGGTTGACGATCAGGCCGATCTCGGGCTCGGCGTGGCCTGGGATGGTTCGGGGCGTCGGATTTCGGCTGCGGGCATCTCGGCAGAAGACGCGCATCAACCGGCATTCACCGGCAATGTGTTTCTCGGGCGTGATCAGACCGGCAATTTCGCCCCCGGCTGGTACGATCAGTTGATCATCTGGCCGTTCCGGATGACGGACGAAGACCTTGCGGCAAAGGCGGTGTCCTATGCATGACCATTTCCTGAAATTCGCAGATCACGCCGAGGCATTGTCGGTGCTTGAGACCATCGGCGTGACAATTCCCGTCGGCGAAATCGGCTATCTCGACGCCGGCCTGCCGGAGGGGCTTCTGGCGCTCAAACCCGTCGGAGCGGCTTGCGACGGTCTGGTCTATGCGCCGACCGGCGAGACCGCGACCGATGGCGAGGGCTTTGACTATCCGTTGATGGACGCCGTCGAGGGCTTCCACGTCAATCTCCGCATGGCCGATGGCGCGGCGCTTCCGGCGGCGCTCGTTGACTTCGCGGTCGCGCCGGAGCCAGCAACGCCGGCCGAAAGGTTTGCCTGAGCAAAGACAGGACGCAGGCAGGTGGCCAGGGCCTCACGGCTCTGGCGCGGCGGGGTCAAGTTTGGCGACAGAACCCGCCGGGCAGCACGAAAACGATAACCGCCACACCCGCACCCCGAAGGGCACGGGCTTTGTGGCTGAGTCGTGAGATATTTGAAATGGTAAATCAGCGCCCGGTTGCCCCGGCCGTTCCCGCAGCCGGTTATATCGGCGGCAAGCGCATCCTGTCGAAGACCGTGATCCGCAAGATCAACGCGGTTCCCCATGACGGCTATGCCGAGCCCTTCGTCGGCATGGGCGGCGTGTTCCTGCGCCGCGATCGCCAGCCGAGGACGGAGGTGATCAACGATATCAGCGGCGATGTCGCCAATTTCTTCCGCATCCTGCAGCGGCATTTTCCGCAGTTCATGGACACGCTCCGCTTCCAGATCTCCGGAAGGCGGGAATTCGAGCGGCTGATGAAGACCGACCCGACGACCCTGACCGATCTCGAACGCGCCGCCCGCTTCCTCTACCTCCAGCGCCTCGCCTTCGGCGGTAAGGTGGCTGGCCGCAATTTCGGCGTCAGCAAGACCACCGGCGCGCGCTTCAACCTGGTCAAGCTCGCCTCGACGCTGGAGGACATCCACGAGCGCCTTTCCGGCGTCGTCATCGAATGCCTGCCCTGGCAAGACTTCATCCGCCGCTATGACCGGCCGGGCATGCTGTTCTATCTCGATCCGCCCTATTGGGGAAACGAGGGCGATTATGGTGCAGGCGTCTTCGGCCGGGCGGATTTCGAGGCGATGGCGAAGGTCCTAAGCGGCCTTCAAGGCACCTTCATCCTGTCCTTAAACGCCGTTCAAGGCGTCTTCGAAACCTTCTCACAGTTCGACATCGAGGAGGTCGACTGCACCTATTCGATCTCGGAGGGCAATGGCAAGGACGTGAAGGAGGTCATCATATCGCCAGCAAAGTCTTTACATGCCTAAGTTCTAGTCGCTCAAAAGTCTTCACAAAAAAAAGCGAAGTTTGTCTGTTTGGTATTGCGAAAGCCACTGGCTCTTGCAAACAATCTTTGGGAAGAACTCGGGGGAAAAAATGATAGAGCCAATCGAATTAAAAGCCCAACCAATGCCGCCTGCCTTGAATATCCATATCGAGCCGGACGAGCCGATCGAGTTGGCAAATATGCTTGTCTCTCTTGAGGCTATTGGAAGGCGATACAAAATATTCGCTACCAACGAATTTAGCCTGAAACGGGGAGAGCACGCTCGTCTTTTTGTGTCGAGCATAAAACCGGGCTCGATCGACATCTCCCTAATTCCCGATATATACGACGCCAGCGCAGCTGGAATAGGGGCCATTGCTGCTATTAGTGTAGGCGATGCCACTGGCGCGGTTGCATCATTCGGACAATCCCTTAAGGCGCTCCTGAACCTTTTTGATAGTGCCGATGACGCAGACGATCAGTCCGACGTGGAAATCACCGTTCAGGATTGCAATGACGCGATAAATATCGTCAAGCCCACTGCAGAGGCTGGTGGGAGCCAGACATTCAATGTCTACAATATCGCCGGGGACGCTGTCTTCGCCCTGGAGGTTGATGAGGGTCGATCTAAAAGAGTGATGCGCCGAGCTGTTGATAAAAAGGAAGAGCTCGAAGTTCCGTCCATAGAGCGTTTCAAAAATGTTGCGCTCATATGGAAAACATTTGACCGATCCGCAGCAAGGGTCGACGGTTCCCGAAGCCCAGATAAGGCAATAATCGAGGAAATTAGCGACAAACCAAAGTCGGTTTTATTCGGTGATGACCAGACGGAAATAAAGTCAGCGATCATCTCTGATGATCAAAATTTGCTAAAAATGGTCTACTATGTCGATGTTGAAGTGGTGACTGCTCGGCAAAAAATCGCCGCGTATAGAATAGTCGGCTATCATGGGAAGGATGCGTTATCCGACGATGAATAATGGCTCGACTAGGTTCTGCTCATTCAGGGTTGGCTGGAGAATTCAGTGCATCCAGATTGGGGCATTTGGGGGCTGGTAAGCGAGATGGATGGCTTTGCGAAACTAATCGCTTCTATTGAGAGCCTTGCGGTCGACACGGCTATCCCAAAACCTCGATCTCTAAACAGCACCAAGATCAGCCATTGGGGTACCAGACGTGGTGAGAGAGCCCTCATCTATTCGATGCCGAACCACTCGTGCCCAGAAAAAAAGCACCAGAAAGGTGTCACGGTCAGCGAACTTCATCGAGCTTACGAGAATCTCGTTACGACTGGAGAGTTCAATCGGGCTTGGTTTAGCTCCTGCATGCCCGCTTGCATGAAAGAGGGCACCTGTAACTTCACTACAATAGGTGGTCTGTTCGAGCTAACCGGAATAGCCGAATATTGCGGGCCAGGCGTCTATCGGCTCAAATAGCAGAGGTCGAAAAATCGATTGCTGCAAAACCAGCTGTCAAAATTGCAAAACCGCGCGTCACGCTACAGCTGATTCTGCGATGCTTGGTCAAGCGAAAGCTGACTGTCCGGGCACGGAGGAGCGGGGGACGATGGAGCCCCCAAGATTCTAAAATTCCGGAACTTGTTGTCAAAATTCCGGAACCGCGCGTCACGCTACATACGGACGAAAGATAAATTCAATACGTTGATTATAAAAGAATAAACTGGCGGAGAGGGGGGGATTCGAACCCCCGATACGGTTGCCCGTATGCCGCATTTCGAGTGCGGTGCATTCGACCACTCTGCCACCTCTCCAGGAACCATGTGGTCTGCGCTCTTGGCGCGGGGTGTCTCTTAGCTGGCAAAAGCCGGTCTTGCAAGAGCGTTGATCAAGCTTTTTTGCCGCGATTTATTGACTTTGCGGCTCCGTCATCGTAAGCACCCTGCCGGATGCGTATGTCTTGCGACATGCGCCTAGTTCTCCCGCAAGGGAGACTTCACCGGCAGACCGGGTTTGACAAGATTTTTTCTTTGGAACTCCCTGCTTTAACCAGGCTGACAAAAAGACGGCCGTTCCCGCCTTTAGGGGGCAGAGCCGGACTTAGAACATGAAAGGATAAAAAATGTTCGCAGTCATCAAGACCGGCGGTAAGCAGTACCGCGTCAACGCCGAGGACACGCTGCGCATCGAAAAGCTCGATGCCGAAGCAGGCTCCACGGTCGAGTTCTCTGACGTTCTCGTTGTCGGCGAAGGCGCCGATGCCAAGATCGGCGCACCCTTCGTCAAGGGCGCAGTCGTCAAGGCGGAAGTTGTCGAGCAGACCCGTAACCGCAAGGTTATCGCGTTCAAGAAGCGTCGTCGTCAGAACTCCAAGCGTTCGCGCGGTCATCGCCAGCACGTCACGGTCGTCAAGATCACCGACATCGTCGCCGGTTGATCTGAAAGCAGAAGTTTCGAAGGTTTAAAGGAGAACTCCAATGGCACATAAAAAAGCTGGCGGTTCGTCGCGCAACGGTCGCGATTCTGAGTCCAAGCGCCTTGGCGTGAAGAAGTTCGGCGGCGAGAACGTCGTTCCGGGCAACATCATCATTCGCCAGCGCGGCACCAAGTGGCATCCCGGCGACAATGTCGGCATGGGCAAGGACCACACGATTTTTGCCAAGATTGAAGGCAATGTGACGTTCCGTGCGCGCGCCAACGGCCGCATGTACGTGTCCGTGGCGCCGAAACAGGCAGAAGCAGCGGAATAAGCCGGACCGCTCAATTTAAAGCCGGCGTCACATCGACCCGGCTTTTGAATATCAGGTTACCGGACCTGGAATTTGAAAAAGAAGGGAAGATGGGACGCCACCATCTTCCCTTCTTTCGTTTCAAACCCAGGAAAGGACTGAGAAAATGCAAAGGGATCTACACAGGGAAAGCCAGTCACGGCTATCCCGGGAACGGCTAAGGCCGGATTTGCAAAGGCGGGATTGCCCCGTTCTTCTGTCGCAAAGGCTCGTTCTGCGCGCCCCGCACGAAGATGACATTGACGCCATTGCCCATCTCGCCAACAACGACAAGATCGCGACCATGGTGTCGCGCATGCCGCATCCCTATACGACCGACGATGCCGCCAAGTTCGTGGAGCGAACCAAAGAGGGCGCGATCGGCAATTGCGTCTATGCCATCACGAAAGCGGAAAACGGCGAATTCATCGGTTGCTGCGGCATCGAGAACACGCCCGATGACGAAAGCGTCGTCGAGATCGGCTACTGGCTGGGCGAACCTTATTGGGGCAAGGGCTACACCACGGAAGCCGCCCAGGTTCTGATCGACATGGTCTTCCGCACGAGGAACGAGGTCGACCACATTGACGCGCGTTGCCGGGTCGTCAACCCGCGCTCGCGGCGGGTGCTGCACAAGTGCGGCTTCCAGTTCCAGGGGCCCGGCATGGTCCGCTCGCTCGCCATCGGCGGATCGGTCGCGGTCGAATGGTACCGGCTGGAGCGCCGCAACTGGATGTCGCTGAAGAGCTGGGGAGGCCAGAGATGAGCCTTGCCCTTGAAGAGCGACAGAAGAGCGCGACCATCGACACCGAAAGGCTAAGCCTCAGGGCGCTGAAACAGGGGGATGCGGAGGCCATTGCCGCCGCACTCTCCGATTTCGCCGTCACCGGCATGCTCGCGCGGCCGCCCTACCCGTTTACCGCCGATGACGCGGAAGACTGGCTGGATGCGCTGCATGACAGCGGGGACCGGGAATGGTGCTTCGCCATCACCCAGCCGGCAGACAGGGTGCTGATCGGCGTCGTCACCATCGAACTCAGGCAGGGCGGCTATCACCTCGGCTACTGGCTCAGCCGCTACTACTGGGGCCGTGGCTTCATGAGCGAGGCGGCCTCCGCCCTTCTCGGCCGCTTCTTTGCCGAAAAAGGCGCGGTCACGCTTCATTCCGGCGCCTTTGCCGAAAACGGCGCTTCGCTGAAGGTGCAGCAACGCCTCGGCTTCCAGGTTACCGGCTTGCGAGACATCTACGCCGCAAGTCGCGGGGCGATGGTACAGGAGGTGACGACGGCGCTGACGCCGGATTATTTCCGCCCCTATCACTTCGGCTGATGATCAAGGGCCGGGCCAGCGCAAGCGGCTCGGCCTTTTCCTTGCAAGCCCGGCGCACATCCATGGGGATGGCCATGGTTCCGACATGAATTTTGGTTGTCATTGGCGCTCGCATCGCTACCTTCCGCGGCCAGAGACAATGAACCGGACAGACCTGCCCCATGAGTGACACCAAAATTGCCCGCATCGTCGCCAATGAAATCAAGGCCCGGCCCGACCAGGTGAACGCGGCGCTCGAACTCTTGGACGGCGGCGCGACCGTGCCCTTCGTGGCGCGCTACCGCAAGGAGGCGACCGGCGGACTGGACGATACGCAGCTGAGGCAATTGTCGGAGCGGGTGACCTATCTGCGCGAACTCGAGGCGCGGCGGACGACGATCACGGAATCGATCGCAGGCCAAGGCAAGATGACGGATGAGCTGGCGGACAAGATCGCCGCCGTCACGACAAAATCCGAGCTTGAGGACCTCTATCTGCCCTACAAGCCCAAGCGCCGCACACGGGCGATGATCGCGCGCGAGAACGGGCTGCAGCCGCTGGCAGACGCGATCTTCGAAGATCGTTCCGCCGATCCGGAAAAGCTCGCCACCGCCTATCTCAATGAGAATGTTGCCGACACCCGTGCCGCCCTTGACGGCGCCCGCGACATTCTCTCCGAACAGTTTGCCGAGAATGCCGAACTCGTCGGCCGTCTACGCCAATATATGCGCGACAATGCGATGCTCTACGCCAAAGTGGTCGACGGCAGGCAAGAGGCCGGCGCGAAATTCGCCGACTATTTCGAGCACGCGGAAAAATTCGCCACCGCGCCGGGCCACCGCGTGCTTGCCATGCTGCGCGGCTGGAACGAGGAGGTGCTGACGGTCGCGATCGAGGCCGACAGCGACAACCCCTCGCCGGTCAAGCCCGCCCAGCAGATGATTGCCCGCTTCTTCGATATCGGCAGCAGAGGCAAGGCGGATGAGTTCCTGATGCAGGTTGCCGGCTGGTGCTGGCGGGTGAAGCTTTCCACCTCGCTCTCGCTCGACCTGATGCGCGAGATGCGCGAGCGGGCCGAGGACGAGGCGATCCATGTGTTTGCCCGCAACCTCAAGGACCTGCTGCTGGCAGCCCCCGCCGGCTCCCGCGTCACGCTCGGCCTTGATCCGGGCATCCGCACCGGCGTCAAGGTGGCCGCCGTTGACGGCACCGGCAAGCTTCTGGATACCGCCACCATCTACCCTTTCCAGCCGCGCAATGACGTCCAGGGCGCAATGGCCGTGCTGAAGGCGCTGATTGCCCGCCACAAGGTGTCGCTGATCGCCATCGGCAACGGCACGGCAAGTCGCGAGACGGAAAAGCTCGTCACCGATCTGCTGAAGGAGATCCCCGAGCCGAAACCGGTCAAGGTCATCGTCTCGGAGGCCGGTGCCTCGGTCTATTCGGCTTCCGAAACGGCGGCGAAGGAGTTTCCGGGCCTCGATGTCTCTCTGCGCGGCGCGGTGTCGATTGCGCGGCGCCTGCAGGACCCGCTTGCAGAACTGGTGAAGATCGAGCCGAAGTCGATCGGCGTCGGCCAGTATCAGCACGATGTCGACCAGATCAAGCTGTCGCGATCGCTCGACGCCGTGGTCGAAGACGCGGTGAACGGCGTCGGCGTTGATCTCAACACGGCCTCCGCTCCGCTTCTCGCCCGCGTCTCCGGTCTTGGCCCCGCGATTGCCGAGGCGATCGTGGTCCATCGCGACGCCAATGGCGCGTTCCAGAGCCGTAAGGAACTGCTGAAGGTCGCACGCCTCGGTCCGCGCGCCTTCGAGCAATGCGCCGGCTTTTTGCGTATCCGCGACGGCAAGGAGCCGCTCGATGCCTCCGCCGTGCATCCGGAAGCCTATGACGTTGCCAAGAAGATCGTCGCCGCCTGCGGCCGCGATCTAAGAACGCTGATGGGCGACAGCGCGGCGCTGAAGTCCGTCGATCCGCGCGCCTTCGTCGACGAACGTTTCGGCCTTCCGACGGTGCGCGACATTCTGGCGGAGCTGGAAAAGCCCGGCCGCGACCCGCGCCCGGAGTTCAAGACCGCAAGCTTTGCCGATGGCATTGACGAGATTTCGGACCTGAAGCCCGGCATGGTGCTGGAAGGCACGGTGACGAACGTCGCGGCCTTCGGCGCCTTCGTCGACATCGGCGTGCATCAGGACGGGCTCGTCCACGTCTCCCAGCTTGCCGACCGTTTCGTCAAGGATCCGCATGAAGTGGTCAAGGCCGGCGATGTGGTGAAGGTGCGTGTCGTCGATGTCGATGTGAAACGCAAGCGCATCGGCCTGTCGATGAAGAAGGATGACGGCGCGCCCGCTGCCCGGGGACCGCGCGGCGGCGACCGCAAGCCCCAGCGTGACAACAAGCGCGACAGCAGGCGGGAAGACCGGCCAAGCCAGGGCGCCTTCGGCGCGGCGCTGGCCGATGCCATGCGCCGGAAGTAGCACTCAGTCGGTGTCGAGCCGATTGCCGTATATGTCGTAACCCCGGCTTTCACAGCCCAACCGGTAGCCGGCGGTAACGACGGCGAGACCGGCGACGATGGTGAAGAACGAGGTCGCCGTGTCGAAGAACGTGGCAACGACCGTAACGAAGGCGCCGACCGTCGGCGCCAGAGCCGCCGGCGCCACCGTCAGGTAGAGCGAGGCCAGCGCGGCCACGCCGAACTGCAGAGCCAGCGCCAGCAGCGCCACAAGAAGCGCGATCACGATATTGGTGATCGCCATGGGAAGGCCGAAGCCCTCGCCGCGCCAGAATGCGCCGCCAAGGCCGAAATTCTGGTCGATCGCCGTTGCCGGCAGGATGAGCGAATAGCGCATGGCCACCGAAATGATGGTGAAATAGCCAACGATTCCGGCAATCGCGAGCACAGCGACACCGATTCCGCCGGCATGAGAAAGAAGGGCCGTCAATATACCGAAGGCCAGCCCAACCGGCAGGGCAATAAGAAACATCACCAGGCCGACAAGAATGCCCTGCCCGAGGAAGCGCAGCTCTCGTCGGGTGAAGCGGATCGGAAATGGCTTCGGCATCTCGCCAAGCAGGCCATGCCGATGCCAGGCAACGGCGACGGAGGCAAAGGCGATCGCGTAGACCGCCGCCATGGCAACAAAGCCGACGACGAACAGGACAGCCTGTGACGCATTGACCGTCTCGAGCTCGAACTGCTGCGGCTCACCCGGCGCAAAAAGGCTGACAAGAAACGCCAGCAGCACCCAGGGCCAGGCGATCCTCAGCGCGACCACGATGTTTGAGAAGAGCAGACCCAGCGATCCGCCCATGACCGCCTTCAGGCGTCCGCCAAATGTCATCGTTCACGCCCCCCAGCGCCCGAATCAGATACTGTCCCCATGTTTCGCTTCTACCCTTTCAGACAGGATTGCATGTCGCAATCAAAAATTGCATCTCTTGCAGGTCCTTGAATTCATGCCCGAAAGCCAAGGCGCGGGAGATGGCCGAAGCGCCTTGTTTCTTGTATCAAAACGAATATTGTACGCTTAATAATATGTGACATTAGCAGACATTCAGGGGATTGAGATGGCTTCACCGCTGTTCGACCTGATCGAGAAGATCATCAAAACCGGAACACTCAGGGTCAAGACGGAGACGGGGGAGGTTACCACTTTCGGGGATGGCACAGGCGATCCCGTGGCCATTCGCTTCACCGACAGGCAGGCACAGGACCTCATCGCCAAGGACCCGGCGCTCACTCTCGGCGAGATGTACATGCAGGGTCGCTTCCTGATGGAAGAGGGCGATATCTACGATTTTCTCTCCCTCGTCCGGCGCAACACGCTCGATATCGTCTTCAGCCCCTTGATGGCGGCGAGGGTTTTCTGGCGCATCGGTCTGGCGCAGATCAACACCCGCCTGCCGATCAACAAGAACCGCAAGAATGTCTCCCACCACTATGATCTGACGCCGCCGCTCTTCAGCCTGTTTCTGGATGAGGACTGGCAATATTCCTGTGCCTATTTCGATCCGCCGGATATCTCGCTGGACGAGGCCCAGCTCGCCAAGAAGCGCCATATCGCCGCAAAACTAAGATTGAGCGAAGGCCAGCGCGTGCTCGAGATCGGTTCCGGCTGGGGCGGCCTCAGCATGTATCTGGCCGAAATGGCCGGCGTCGACTGCACCGGCATCACGCTCTCCCATGAACAGCATGACATTTCCGAAACCCGAGCGGCAAAGCGCGGGCTTTCCGACAGGGTTCGCTTCAAGCTTCAGGACTACCGCACCATGAAGGCCAAGCCCTTCGACCGGATCGTCTCCGTCGGCATGTTCGAACATGTGGGGATCGGCCGCTACAGGAACTTCTTCGACAAGTGTTTCGAGCTTCTCGACGATGACGGCGTGATGGTTCTGCACTCGATCGGCCGCGATGTCGCCGGCCATGGTCACACCAATCCCTTCATCGAGAAATACATCTTCCCCGGAGGCTATATCCCCTCGGTGGCGGAAGTGCTGCCGGCGGTGGAGAAATCCGGCCTGCTGGTGCGCGACGTCGAAATCCTGCAGATGCATTATGCCTATACGCTCCGCGCCTGGCGCGAACGCTTCGTCGCCCGCAAGGAAGAGGCGATCAAGCTCTATGACGAGCAGTTCTTCCGCATGTGGGAATTCTATCTCGCCGGTTCGGAAATGGCGTTTGAATGGGACAAGATGTTCGTCTTCCAGATGCAGCTCTCCAAGAGCCAGTTTGCCACGCCGAACAACCGCCGTTATATGTTCGAGGCCGAGGAGAAGCTGAAGGCCGCGGAAGCGACCAGAGCGCCCCTTGAGCCGGTCGAATTCGACTGAAGCCTGCCTTCTTCGGGCATCTAGGCTTCAGGTCGGCGGCTGACCGGACGGCAGATCAGACGCTTTGATGCACCGAGGATTTATGGGCACGACAACTGAAGATAACGGCCGCGTTTTCGACGCTCCGTCGGACAATTTCGTCTACAGCCTCCTGCCCCGCTGGCTCTGGCCCTATGCCCAGCTTGCCCGCTGGGACCGGCCGATCGGCTGGCAGTTGCTGATGTGGCCCTGTTTCTGGTCGGCGGCAATGGCGGCGGCTGTGACGGCCGAAGCCAACGCCTTTCGGCCGGGGCAGTTCGTCGCCCATCTCCTGCTGTTCTTCATCGGCGCCGTTGCCATGCGCGGGGCCGGCTGCACCTATAATGATCTCGTAGACCATGACATCGACAATCAGGTGGCGCGCACGCGCTCCCGCCCCCTGCCCTCTGGCCGCGTCACCCGGCGTCAGGCGAAGATCTTCATCCTGTTACAGGCGCTGACCGGGCTTGCCGTGCTGTTGTCGTTCAACCTGTTCACGGTTCTGCTCGGCTTCGCGTCGCTCGCCTTCGTGGCGATCTACCCGTTTGCCAAGCGGTTCACCGACTGGCCGCAACTGTTCCTGGGGTTGGCCTTTTCCTGGGGCGGGCTTGTCGGCTGGGCCGCGGTATTCGGCTCGCTGTCACTGCCGGCCGCGCTGGTCTATCTCGCCGCGATCGTCTGGACCATCGGCTACGACACGATCTATGCCCATCAGGACAAGGAGGATGACGCGCTCATCGGCGTGCGCTCCACCGCGCGGCTCTTCGGGGAAAGGACGAAGCCGTGGCTCGTCCTCTTCTACGGCGCCATGCTGGCCCTGCTTGTCGTCGCCTATCTTGTCGCCGGCCTCGGCTGGGCCGCGTTCGCCGGCCTTCTGGCGGCAGGCGCCATGCTGTTCTACCAGATCGCCGTGCTCGATATCGATGACGGCGCGCAGTGCCTCAAACTGTTCAAGTTCAACAGCCGCGTCGGGCTGGTCGTCTTTCTCGGCCTTGTGGCCGCGATCTTCATCGGCTGAGCCGCGGCTCAGGCAGCGACCGCGCGACCCTTGACCGTCATCTTCACGCCGATCGGGCAATCGCTGAGCCGCATGGCCAGGCGCTTGATGCTGCGGGCGGCAGCGCGGCGGGCGGGACCTGCGGCATCATCATTGGCGGCAACGGCCTGGTGCGGCTTGAAATCCACCGGACGGGCAATGCCGTCGGCCTCAACCATCATCATCGGAATATCATAAAGCAGCGCCCAGTCCTGCCAGTCGGCCACAATTTCGCTCAGATCATGGGCGACAAGCAGCGGAATGCAGAGTTCCGGATCGGCGTGGTGCAGTTCCAGCGTCACCGTGATGCCGCCATCGGCATGGGCAACGGCGCGGGCGGCAACGCCCTTGAAGGCCCGGCCCGGAAGCGCGATGGAAAAGGGAAGGTTGCTTGAGGGCAGGTTGCGGCGAACAACGGCGCCCCGGCTGTCGAGCTTGACGCCGATGCGAGCCTCGGAGCCCTTGGCGACATAGGAGAATTTCTGCGGGAAGTGCGCCGGATCTATCCTCAGAACCGGTTCCTCATTCCCCCTCTTGACCTGCGAATTCGTCATCTGATCACCCTTTGGCTCTGTCGCCGGTATCCGGCTTTTCTTGCTGCGGACTTTTCCGTCCGTCTGAGGGCCATCATAGGCGAGGTTCTTACCAGCCGCCTTAACAAGCAGGGTTAAGAAAATCCAACCCGGATGAATGGTTATCAAAATCCGATCCATGAGGGTTGAGAGAGCGTGAACGCGTGAGTGAGGATGCGTTAACCTCGGGGACACCGGCTTCTCTGCCGTTGTCGCAGAGATCGGGCCAGCCGGTCTGTTCCGGCGTATCTTCGGGCAAGAGCAGCGCTCTCAGGCGATCGCTCCCGCCCCCCAACAATCTCCCCCCTTGAGGGGGAGATGTCGCGAACGTGACAGAGGGGGGTAATGAACCTGGCCTCTTGCACCGTGTTCAGTTGCGGGCACTTCACCCCCTCTGCCCCTGTCGGGGCATCTCCCCCTCAAGGGGGAGATCGGTTCCCTGCCCGATGTTCGTCTGCCCTACTTCGACTGACTGTGTCCCTGGTTTCGCTTTTGCCGGGCTTTTGCCGATCTCAATAACTGCCAGAACGACAGGCCTTTCCCTCAGCCGAGAACCGTCGTCACCGCCTTCTTCGTTGCGGCAACGATCTGGTCGGCTTCCTCGCGCGTCAGGCAGAGCGGCGGGGCGTAACCCAGAATGTCGCCTTCCGGCATGGCGCGGGCAATCACGCCTTCCGACAGGAGCGCGGCGGCGAGCTTGTAGCCGATCTTTTCCTCCGGATCGAAGAAGGTGCGGCTTTCGCGATCCTTGACGAATTCGACGGCCAGCAGCATGCCCTCACCGCGCACATCGCCGACATGGACATGGTCGCCGAGCGCGTCCTTCATCGCGGCGCGGAAATAGGCGCCGGTCTCGCCGGCGTTCTTGACGAGACCCAGTTCGTCGATCAGCTTCAGATTGGCAACGCCGGCGGCCGCCCCGATCGGGTGGGCGGAGTAGGTCCAGCCATGGCCGATCGGACCGTTTTCGTCCGTGCCCTGTTCCAGAACCTTCCACATCTTCTCCGAGACGATGGAGCCGGACAGCGGCGCATAGGCGGAGGTCAACCCCTTGGCGATGGTGATCAGGTCGGGCTTCAGGCCGAAATGCGCCGAGCCGAACATGGTGCCGAGACGGCCGAAGCCGGTGACGACCTCATCGGCGATCAGCAGGATGTCGTGCTTTTCCAGAACGGCGGAAATCGCTTCCCAATAGCCTTCGGGCGGGGGCACGAGACCGCCCGTCCCCAGAACCGGCTCGCCGATGAAGGCGGCGATCGTATCGGCGCCCTCACGCTCGATCCGGTGTTCGAGTTCGGCCACGCAATAGGCGACGAAATCGGACTCGCTCATGGCGAGATCCTTGCGGCGGTAATAATAGGGCGCTTCCGTGTGGAACACGCGTTCCAGCGGCAGATCGAATTTCCGCTGGAAGCCGGGAAGGCCGGTCAGCGAGCCGGTCATCAGCCCCGAGCCGTGATAGCCGCGCCAGCGGGAAATGATCTTCTTCTTCTCCGGACGGCCGAGGATGTTGTTGTAGTACCAGACGAGCTTGATATTGGTCTCGTTGGCATCCGATCCCGACAGGCCGAAATAGACCTTGGACATGTGCTCCGGCGCGCGGTCGATCACCATCTTGGCCAGATTGATCGCCGCTTCCGTGCCGTGGCCGGCATAGGCATGGTAATAGGCAAGCTCTTTCGCCTGCTCGGCGATCGCCTCGATGATGCTTTCCTGCCCATAGCCGACATTGACGCAGTAAAGCCCGCCGAAGGCGTCCAGAAGCTTCTTCCCGTCGCGGTCCTCGATGAACACGCCCTTGCCCGTCTTGACGATGCGGCTGGCGCTTTCGCCGCGCGCATGCTGGGCAAGATGGGTCGAGGGATGAAAGAAATTCTCGCGGTCGAAACGGTCGAGCTGGTCGTTTGTGAGCATCATTATCCTCGCGGTGCGGGTGTTTGAAGAACTGCATCGTCCGGGTGTTTTTGACGTTTGAAACCTATTGCACCGGACACGGAAAACGTGTTGTATACAACACGGCGACAAGGCATGAAAGTCAACCCGGAAGCGGGTTTAAATTTGTCGATTTTCGTTTCTTTTTACGCTTATTTCCGATCTCCTGCGTCTGTTGTGCACAAATAATATGAGGGAACCATGCCAGCGCTGCCTTTTTCCAGATCCGAATATGACCGCCGCCTGGCGCTGACCCGCAAGGCCATGGACGCCGCGGGGCTCGATGTGCTGGTCGTCACAGCCCCTGCCGGCATGAACTGGCTGACCGGCTATGACGGCTGGTCCTTTTATGTCGACCAGGCCGTTCTTGTGACCCCCACAGGCATGCCGTTCTGGTGGGGCAGGCTGATGGATGCCAACGGCGCGCGCCGCACCTCCTATATCGATGAGGACCACATCATCTACTACGCCGATCGTTATGTGCAGGCCGCCGACTGCCACCCGATGGATGACCTTGCCGACAAGATCCGGGAACTCGGCCATGGCGGAAACCGCATCGGCGTGGAGATGACCGCCTATTACTATTCCGCGGCCGGTCACAAGGCGCTCGTCGCCGGTCTCCCCGACGCGACGATCATTGACGCTTCCGGCCTTGTCGACTGGCAGCGCGTGGTCAAGTCGGACGAGGAGATCGCCTTCATGCGCAAGGCGGCGAAGATTTCCGACAAGGTGATGTCGCATGCGATGGAGATCGCCGAGCCGGGCATGAAGAAGAACCGTTTCGTCGGCGAACTGATGAAGGCGGCGATCGACGGCGTTGATGACGCCTGGGGCGACTACCCCGCCATCATGCCGCTCCTGCCATCGGGCGCCGATGCATCGGCCCCGCACCTTACCTGGAACAGCGATGAATTCCGCATGGGCGAGGCAACCTTCATCGAGCAGGCTGGCTGCTATCGCCGTTACCATGCGCCGCTGTCGCGCACCGTCTTCTTCGGCACGCCGCCGGACCACATGAAGCGGGCCGCCGATGCCGCCGTTGCCGGGCTCAACGCCGGCATCGAGGCAGCGAAGGCCGGAAACCGCGCCGGCGATATCGCCGCCGCCATGGAACGGGAACTCTGGAAGGTCGGCATCGAGCGGCCGAACCGCTGCGGCTATGCCACCGGCCTTGCCTATCCGCCGGACTGGGGCGAGCACACGGTCTCCATCCGCACCAGCGACGACACGCTTCTGAAGCCGGGCATGACGCTGCATTTCATGCCCGGCCTGTGGATGGACGACTGGGGGCTGGAAATCACCGAGACCATCCTGATCAAGGAGAACGGCCCGGCTGAGGCGCTCTGCAATATCGAACGCAAGCTGTTCGTGAAAGGCTGAGGGTCCAAATGTCCGAACTTGCCGCCTGCCGCGACATTCTGGCCGATCTCATCGCCTTCCCCTCGGTCTCGTCGACAAGCAACCTGCCGGTGATCGCCTATATCGCCGACAGGTTGGCCGATGTCGGCGCGCGGGTGGAGATCTTCACCGACGAGACGGGCACCAAGGCCAATCTCTTCGCCTCGCTCGGGCCGGACGTTGCAGGCGGCCTGATGCTCTCCGGTCACACCGATGTCGTGCCGGTCGATGAACATATGTGGATGAGCGACCCGTTTGAACTGGCCGAACGCGACGGTCGGTTCTACGGGCGCGGCACCTGCGACATGAAAGGCTTCATCGCCTGCTGCCTTGCCCGGCGCGAACAGCTTGCGGCGGTCGCGGAAAAGCGCCCGATCCACTTCGCCTTCACCCATGACGAGGAGGTCGGCTGCATCGGCGCGAAAAACCTGGTCGAACATCTGAAGGACCGCGACATCCGCCCGGGTCTTGCCATCGTCGGCGAGCCGACGCTGATGCGAGTGATCGAGGGCCACAAGGGGTGCTGCGAATATACCGTGACCTTTACAGGCCGCTCCGGCCACTCCTCCGCGCCGGATGCCGGGGTCAACGCCGTGGAATATGCCGCGCGCTACATCTCCCGCCTGCTGGAACTGCGCGACGGGCTGATCGCCCGCGCGCCCGTCGGCTCGCGCTACGAACCGCCCTATGCCACGCTCAATGTCGGCGGGCTGGAGGGCGGCATGTCGCACAACGTGATTGCCCCGCGCGCGGTGCTGAAATGGGAAACGCGACCGGTGGTGGCCGAGGACCTTGGCTATGTGAAGCAGGAGATCGCCGAATACTGCCGCACGAAACTCCTGCCCGAGATGCGCCGCCACACGCCGGAAGCGGGAATAGAGACGGAGGTAATCGGCGAGGCGGCCGCGCTCTTTCCCAAAGACGCCAACAGCGCCCGCGATCTCGCCTTTGCGCTCACCGGCGAGAACCGGGCGGACGTCGTGCCCTTCGGCACGGAAGCCGGCTTCTTTCAGGAGATCGGCATGGACGTCGTGGTCTGCGGGCCGGGCTCGATCGATCAGGCGCACAAGCCGGATGAGTTCATCAGCGCCGAGCAGCTTTCGCAATGCCTTGCCATGCTCGACCGCCTCGCGGAGCGCTGGGCATGAGCGAGGAGGACGTCATCGAGGCGCCGACCGGTCGCGACCGGCTGGAGCAGATCCACGACATCATCCGCGAGCGCATCTGCATGCTCGACTATCCGCCCGGCGAGAAGCTGTCTGAGACGGCGCTGGCGGAAGAATTCGGCATGTCGCGCACGCCGCTCCGGCGCGTACTGGCGCGGCTCGAAGATGAAGGCCTGCTGCAGTCGGTCCACGGCGTCGGCACCATCGTCACCGATGTCGACCTCGATGAACTGGCACAGGTCTACCGCCTGCGCATGGAACTGATCGTGCTGACGACGAGCCTTGATCCGGCGGAGCTGACGCTGGACCTGATCGACGCCTTCAGGGTGATGCATGCCCGCGCCGAGGCGCTGCGGCGCAATCCGTCACCCCGTGACTTTGCCGTGCTCGACCGCGACATGCTGCTGCAATTGCTTGAGCTGACGGAGAATATGGCGCTGAGGGAAGCAAGCGAACGGCTCTATTTCCGCACTGCCCGCATCTGGCTGCAGGCGATCACCGCCTCCGATATCGACCTTGAAAACGAGGCCGAGATCTACTGCCGCGAAACCGCCGATATCCTGACCGCGCTCGAAAGCGGCAACCGCGACGCCGTCGGCCACATGCGCCGCGCCCATATCTCGATGAGTTTTCAGCGGATGCGATGAGCCGGCGCGACCGAACGCCTCCGCCGCCTGTCCGCGTTTAGCGGGAATCGCCTGCCATGGCTCGCTGAAAAATCCTCGCCCTTATTCTGCAGCATCCCCACTCTCGACCGCAGGGCGACCGTATATGGCCTCGCGGCTTGTTCCCAATACTCTCTCCCGCCTGCGGGAGGGATGCCGCGACAGGGGCAGTGAGGATGATGCGGCATTGCCAAACGTGAGAGCGTCCGAGTGGATAGACTCCCCCCTCACTGTCGCTGTCGCGACATCTCTCCCCTCCGGGGCGAGAAGATTTGGGGGCTATGCGGTAACGCCTCGGATTCGACCGAAGGATCCACAACGAGGTCCGAACCACACCTGGAAGGTCTGTCTCATTCTGTCCTGCCGCCACGAGTTGACGCCAGTCAGGCTTTTGGTTACTACGTTACGTTATAACATTTATCAGCCGAACGACGACTGTCCGATTGGCATTCTCGCGCACCGCAAGGACTTTGACCCATGCTCCAAACCAATGACACCCGTCTTCCCGTCACCGTGCTTTCGGGCTTTCTCGGCGCCGGCAAGACGACTCTTCTCAACCATATTCTCAACAATCGCGAAGGACGGCGGGTCGCGGTGATCGTCAACGACATGAGCGAGGTGAACATCGACGCCGATCTCGTGCGCGAGGGTGGCGCCGATCTGTCGCGGACCGAGGAAACCATGGTCGAGATGACGAATGGGTGCATCTGCTGCACGTTGCGAGACGATCTTCTGACGGAAGTGCGCCGGCTTTCTGAGGAAAGACGCTTCGACTATCTCCTCATCGAAGGAACCGGCATCGCCGAACCGCTGCCGGTGGCTGCGACCTTTTCATGGCGCGACGAGCGCGGCGAGAGCCTTTCCGACCTCGCCCGGCTCGATACCATGGTGACGGTCGTCGATGCGGTGAACCTGCTCAGGGAGTATGGCGGCCATGAATTCCTGAAGGATCGCGGCGAGGTGGCGGGCAATGGCGATGAACGCACGCTGGTCGATCTTCATGTCGAGCAGATCGAATTCGCCGATGTCGTCGTCGTCAACAAGGTTTCCGACGTGACGCCCGAGGAGCGTGAAAACGTCGTCAAGGTCGTCCGCGCACTCAATGCCGACGCGAAGATCATCGAAACCGATTTCAGCCGTGTCGATCTTGACGCGTTGCTCGATACCGGCCTTTTCAGCGAGGACAAGGCGAGCCAGCATCCGCTCTGGGCCAAGGAACTCTACGGCTTTGCCGACCATGTGCCGGAGACCGAGGAATACGGCATTTCGAGCTTCGTCTACCGGGCGCGCGCGCCATTCGATCCACTGAAATTCGATGCTTTCACGCGGATGAACTACCCTGGTCTGATCCGCGCCAAGGGTCATTTCTGGCTGGCGACGCGGCCGGATTTCGCCGGCGAATTCTCGCTTGCCGGCGCGATCGTGCGCTCTGGCCCGCTGGGGCGCTGGTGGGCCGCCGTGCCGAGAAACCGCTGGCCGAATGCGCCGGAGCTACGGCAGATGATCGATGATTGCTGGGACGAAACCTATGGCGACCGGCGTCAGGAAATCGTCTTCATCGGCGCGGGGATGGACCAGGCGGCGATCCGAAAGGCGCTTGACGATTGCCTGATCGAAGCGGGCCCTGTCTTCAACGACCGCGATTTCGAAGGCCTCACCGATCCGTTTCCCTCCTGGACGCGAAGTTGAGGCAGGGGCCTACCCCCACAGCGCCGGATCGGCCGGGTGCATGACCGAGCCTTCGAAGGCGATCGCATTGTCGCGGTCCTTTGCCAGAAGAAGCGGGCCGTCGAGATCGACGAAGGGGGCGCCTTCCGCGACCAGCATGGCGGGCGCCATGGCGAGCGAGGTGCCGAGCATGCAGCCGGTCATGATCTGAAAGCCGGCCGCCATCGCTTCCTTCTTCAACAGGAGCGCCTCCGTCAGCCCGCCGGTCTTGTCGATCTTGATGTTGATGGCGTCATACTTGCCCTTGAGGCTTTCAAGCGAGGGGCGCGCATGGCAGCTTTCATCGGCGCAGACCGGCAGCGGACGGTCGATCTCGGCGAGGGCCGCGTCATCGCCAGCCGGCAGCGGCTGTTCCACCAGCGCCACGCCGAGGCGTACAAGCTCGGGCGCAAGCTTCTGATAGGCCTCCACCGTCCAGCCTTCATTGGCATCGACGATGATCGTTGCGTCCGGCGCGCCGGCGCGCACCGCCTCGATGCGGCCGCGGTCGTCATCCGTTCCGAGCTTGACCTTGAGCAGAGGACGATGGGCGTTCCTGGCCGCCTGCGCCTGCATCGTCTCCGGCGTTCCGAGCGAGATCGTGTAGGCGGTGACGAGCGGTCCGGGCTTTGAAAGCCCTGCAAGCTGCCAGACCGGCTTGCCGGCGCGCTTGGCCTCGAGATCCCAGAAGGCGCAGTCGAGCGCGTTGCGCGCCGCGCCGGGCTTCATCCGCTGCTGCAGCGCGATCCTGTCGAGCCCGCCGGCAATCTCGCCCTCAAGCGCCAGAATATCGGCGATCACGCCATCGACCGTTTCGCCATAGCGGGCATAGGGCACGGATTCGCCGCGCCCGCTATGTTCGCCATCCGAAAGCGTGACGGTGACGACGCGGATTTCCGTGCGCGAGCCGCGCGAGATGGTGAAGCTGCCGGCGACGGGAAAGACGTCTTCGCGCGCGGTGACCGTAATGCCGGTCATAGCGCGGCAAGCGCGTCTGCGAGCCGCTCCGCCCCGTGGCGGAAGGGGTCGACCGTCGGCAGGCCCATGCGCGCCTCGGTCTCACGGCAATAGGCGAGCGCTTCCTCATCCGACATGGCCGAAGTGTTGACGGAAATGCCGACAACCTTGCAATCCGGATTGACGATGCGGGCGACCTGCAGGGCGAGGTCCTGCAGCGTCTCGAGGCTCGGCAGCTGGTAGTCGGGCAGGCCGCGCATATGCGGACGGTTGGGCTCATGGCAGAGCACCAGCGCATCCGGCTGGCCGCCATGGACGAGCGCCATGGTAACGCCGGAATAGGACGCGTGGAACAGGCTGCCCTGCCCTTCGATCAGGTCCCAGTGGTCGGCGTCATTGTCCGGCGTCAGATATTCGACCGATCCGGCCATGAAATCGGCGATCACCGCATCGAGCGGCACGCCTTCGCCGGTGATCAGGATGCCGGTCTGGCCGGTGGCGCGGAATGTGGCCTTCAGGCCCTTTTCCCGCATCGCCTTTTCAACGCAGAGCGCGGTGTACATCTTGCCGACGGAGCAATCCGTGCCGACGGCGAGCATGCGCTTGCCGGTGCGCTTCTTGCCGTTTGCGATCGGATATTGCACGGCGGGAATGCGGACGTCATGCAGCGTGCGGCCAAGTTCCTTCGCCTTTGCGGCAAGGTCTGGCTCGTTGCGCAGCAGGTTGTGCAGTCCGGAGGCTAGGTCGAGGCCGGCTTCGAGCGCTTCGATCAGCACCGCCTTCCAGGCCGGCGAGATCACTCCGCCGCGATTGGCAACGCCGATAACCAGCGTCTTCACGCCCTTTTCCACCGCCTCGGCAATGGTGAGGTCCGGCAGCTTCATGTCAGCCTTGCAACCCTCGAGACGGAGCTGGCCTATGGCATATTCCGGCCGCCAGTCCTTGATGCCCTGAGCGACCTTGGCGGCCAGCGCATCGGGCGCATCGCCGAGAAATAGAAGATAAGGGGTTTCAATCATCTTGCCCGTGCCCTTCGAAGCTGAATGGGAAGTGTTGCGCCCGGTTTGAGGCGTTGTGACGCAACGATATAGCGGGTCGGGCGGCATGGTCAAGAGCGCCCGCGACAACGTTGCGTCACATGCCTTCTTAGACATTTATATTTGCGCGGATGGATTTTATCATGGACGATTTCTCGACATTCATCCGTTCTGACGCAAGAAAGCCCGCCCCAACATCAGCCGGAGCGGGCCCTGTATCTTCTTTGCCGGACGGATCAGCCGCGACCGAAATCGTCGACGATACGGATGATGTCGTCCTCGCCGAGATAGGAACCGGTCTGGACCTCGATCAGTTCCAGCGTGATCTTGCCGGGGTTGGAAAGCCGGTGCACGGCGCCGAGCGGGATATAGACCGACTGGTTTTCCGTCAGCATCCTCACATCCTCGTCGACCGTCACCTCGGCCGTGCCCTTGACCACGATCCAGTGTTCGGCGCGGTGGTGGTGCTTCTGCAAGGACAGCTTCTTGCCGGGCTTGACGAAGATGCGCTTGGCCTGGAAACGCTCACCCTTGATGATCGAGGTATAGCCGCCCCACGGACGATAGGAAGTCGGATGCTCCTCGGCAAGCGCCTTGGTTTCCTTCTGCGCCTTAAGCATTTTTACGATATTGCCGACATTCTGGCTGTCGGAAAGCTTGCCGACATAAACGGCGTCTTCCGAGGCGATCACGGCCATGCCGTCAAGGCCCTGCATGGCGACATGCAGGTCGCGCGAGATGACCAGCGAATTCGTCGTGTCGACCAGCGTCGCGTCGGCGGCGATCACGTTGCCGTCGGCGTCCTGGTCGCCATCCTTCCAGACCGCATCCCACGAGCCGAGATCGGACCAGGAGAAGGCCGAAGGGACCACGGCGGCGGCATCGGTCTTTTCCATCACCGCATAGTCGATGGAAATGTCCGGGCATTTTTCAAACGCGTCCTTGTCGAGCCGGATGAAGTCGAGTTCGAGGTCGCTTTCATCCTTCAGAACGGCCTGCTCGGCATATTGCATCACCTCCGGCGCATAGGCCTCAAGTTCACGCACCAGAACGGAGATCGGGAACATGAAGATGCCGGAGTTCCAGGTGTAGTTGCCTGCGGCCAGCATTTCCTCGGCCTTGGCCAGTTCCGGCTTTTCGATGAACCGGGCGACCTTGCGCGCGCCCGAGGGCAGCTCCTCGCCGGCCTCGATATAGCCATAGCCGGTGGCCGGTTCCGTCGGCTCGATGCCGAAGGTCACGAGCTTGCCGGATTTGGCGGCGGCAAAGGCCGTGTCGATGCAGGCGAAATAGTCCGGTCCGGCCTCGATCTCATGGTCGGAGGCGAACACCTGCATGATCGCATCCTCGCCGAAATTGGCGCGCACCAGCGCGGCGGCGGCGGCCACGGCGGGCGCCGTATTGCGCGCGATCGGCTCCAGGATGATGCCCGTCAGTTCCATGTCGATCTCGCGCGCCTGCTCGGCTGCGAGAAAGCGGAAATCCTCGTTCGTCAGGATGATCGGCGCCTCGTAGCGATCACTGTCGGAGACCCGCTCCAGCGTCTTCTGGTAAAGCGTCTTCGGCCCGAGGAACCGGATGAACTGCTTCGGCGCGGTGGCGCGCGAAAGCGGCCAGAGCCGCGTGCCCTTGCCGCCGGCCATGATGACGGGAACGATCTTGCTGGTCATAGTCTTGTTGCTCCAATGATTTTTCTTCAAATGACTTGTGAAAATGGGATCAGGTCAGTCGGCCTTGAAACCCTCGATCAGGGAGAGGCCCTGCTTCAGCAGGTCACGCGCCGCTTCTGCCGTTTCCGCCTCGACATAGCAGCGCATTTCCGGCGCATTGCCCGAGGGACGGAAATGGATGATGCGTCCGTCATCAAGCGTCACCCGCAGACCGTCGATATCGCTCCGGCCTGCAACCGTACCGACCGGCTCGAGAAAGGCCGAGAGGTTCTCGTCGCGTTCGCGCAGGAAAGCCATGAGCGCTGCACTGCGCTCTTGCGCAAAATCCTTGATGCGATCGGCATCTGCGACCGGCAGGCTGTAGGCGCTCGCCAGTTTCGACATCGCCCGCTTGTCCTTGGCCGCGAGATAAAGCGCAGACAGGATCGGCAGGAAGCAGTCGCGCGTCGGCAGCGCCGCGATCGTGTCATCGGCCGGGCGGAAGGGCGAAGCGGTCAGCAGTCCGCCATTGGCCTCAAACCCCATGACTCCGTCATTGCCCTCGGACAGCGCTTCCATCATGCCGGCGATGACGAAGGGGGAGCCGACGCGGGTGCGCACGACTTCGAAGTCGCCGTTCTTCTCGATGCCGGAATTGGACGTTACCGGCGTGACCACGACTTTCGCCTTGAGAAAGTTCGCCGTCATCAACCCGACCAGGTCACCGCGAAGCGGCGTCCCGGTCTCGTCGGCGACGAGCGGGCGGTCGGCGTCGCCATCGGCGGAGACCAACGCGTCGAGGCCGTGCTCCTTCGCCCAGCCCTCAAGCAGGTCGACGGTATCTTGCGAAACGGCTTCGGTATCGACCGGAATGAAGTTTTCGGAAAAGCCGAGCGGCACGACATCGGCGCCGTAATGTTCGAGCACGGCGATGAACAGGTCGCGGGCGACGGTGGAATGCTGGTAAACACCGATCTTCATGCCCGAAAGCGCATCTTCGGGCAGAATGGATGTGCAGCGCGCGCCAAAAAGCGCGAGCGCCTCGCTCGCCATGTCCTCGCCTTCGGCATCGCCGGTACTGACGGTGCCCTTCAGCTTTTCCGCCCAGGCGGAAATCGCCTGCTCGTCGTCCTTGGTGATTTCGCCATCGGCGCGGTAGAACTTGATGCCGTTGCGATCGGCAGGAATATGCGAACCGGTGATCATGATCGACGCGGCATTGCGTTTCTGCCCGAAAAAGGCGAGCGCCGGGGTTGGCAGAGCGCCGCAGTCAACCGGCGTAAAACCCGAGGCGGCAATCGCTCCCATGCAGCTCGCCGCTATGGCGGGACTTGATTCGCGATAGTCCTGGCCCACAAGAATGGGAGCGCCCTTTTCCGCCTGCCCCGTATCCAGCAGATGGCGGCAAAATGCCGCAGAATAGAGGGAGGATGGTTCACCCAGGAGATCCACCGAGAGTCCGCGCAGCCCGCTGGTTCCGAATTTCACACTCATTGATACAATCTATCCCTTTTTTGGCGCAATTTGCGGCCAGAACAAAACGGCCGACACATTTCAAAAATCCTGCAAGCCGGGCGGAACGCAAATAAGCGCAAGCGCGACGGCATGACGAATGCACTAAAACAAAATTGTCGCCCGCAAGATACTATGACCCATTACCAACGCGCAACGCGCTGCATGGTTCCATCTGGAATAAAGTTCGCGTTTTCCTTCTGGAACCGGGCCGATCCCGAGAGTTCGGCAGGCGCCTTCGGCTGGCCCTTGCGCAGGCTAACGGAGGCTTGTGACAAAACCATCAAAAAAGTTTCGACAGGCGCTTGCCGAACACGGCATGCTGTTTTATAGAGCAGCCGCTGGTCACGGAGTGTAGCGCAGCCTGGTAGCGCACCTCGTTCGGGACGAGGGGGTCGCAAGTTCGAATCTTGCCACTCCGACCATCCAATTTCCCGATCATTTCCCGTTTTTCTCTGTGACCTCAGGTGTTTTGGAACGCGGTTTCTGCGATCCTCTCACGCCATACCACATTGCCTCGGGTCGCCGCGCCGGATCAGACCTCAGCCGTCGACGATATCCCGTGCCGCCTCGCCGGCAATCCGCCCATAATCGCGTATCGGCCGGAAACTCCTGCGATGCAGGGGACACGGCCCAGCTTCCGTGATCGCCGTCAGGTGCCGCGCCGTTCCGTAGCCGGCATGCACGTCGAAACCATAATCCGGGTAGAAAACGCCAGCGGCCGTCATCATCCGGTCGCGGGTTACCTTGGCGATGATCGAAGCGGCGGCGATCGAAAGCGACCGCCCGTCTCCCTTGATGACCGCCTCTGCGCCGCAGGCAATGCCCGGCGGACGATCGCGGCCGTCGGCGAGCACGAGGGCAGGCGGGCGCGAAAGGCCGCAGACCGCGCGCCGCATCGCATCCAGGCTTGCGGCAAGGATGTTGATCCGGTCGATCAGCGCCGGTCCGCTGGAAGCGATGGAGACGATGGCATCGGCCATGATCTTCTCGAACAGGTCCTCGCGCCTCTTTGCGCTAAGCTTCTTTGAATCGTTCAGCCCGTCGGGGATACGGTGGGGATCAAGGATCACGGCCGCGGCGACCACGGGTCCCGCAAGCGGACCGCGCCCGGCCTCGTCACACCCGGCGACCGGCCAGAGCCCCCTGGCTTTCGCACTTTGTTCAAGCGCGAAATCGGGGCCGGCAGGCGGCAGGTCGAAAAGGGCAGGAGAATCGGCTGGATCATGCAACGACATAAAGCCATTTGACACGACCCGCCGATCTCCCGCAAGTCTCCTTCCGGGAAGCCCGGTTGCGGCGGCTAAGGAGACTTCTTCGGCCTCAGCCCAGGGAAGGCCGGCCGGAAAGGCGCGCGAACGGACGGAAAAGACCGGCCGCTCGCGCTATGAGCTCGCAATCAGAACAGATTGAGCTGTGTGCCAGCCCCGTCGGGCGGCTGGAAAAGGTCCTCCCTGAGCGCACTGCCCCGCCGGGCCAGGCCGAGCCGCTTGGCGGCAAGCTCGAAACGCCTTGCGATCTGCCAGGCATAGGGACCGCTGCCCTTCATCCGCTTGCCGAATTCGGCGTCATAATCCTTGCCGCCGCGCATCGAGCGGATGAGGCTCATGACATGGCGGTAGCGCTCGGGATGGTGCTCCAGCAGCCAGTCCTTGAAGAGCGGCGCCACCTCCAGGGGCAGGCGCAGGAGGATATAGCTCGCCTCGCGCGCGCCGGCAGCCTTGCCGCTGTCGAGAATGCGTTCGATCTCGTGATCCGTCAGCGCGGGAATGACCGGCGCCACCGAAATACCGACCGGGATTCCGTTTTCCGAAAGCGTACGGATGGTCTCGAGCCGGCGCGGCGGCGTTGCCGCGCGCGGCTCCATGGCGCGAGCGAGCTTGCGGTCAAGCGTCGTCACCGAAACCGCGACCTTGACGAGATGCTTTTCCGCCATGACCGACAGAATATCGAGATCGCGCAGCACGAGCGCCGATTTGGTGGTGATCGACACAGGATGGTTGGCCTCGGCCAGAACCTCCAGCACCTGCCTCATGATACGCCAGGTTCTCTCGACCGGCTGATAGGGATCGGTATTGGTGCCGATCGCGATCGTCTTGGCCCTGTAGCCGGGCTTTGCCAGTTCGCGGGCGAGCTGACGGGCCGCATCCGGCTTGGCAAACAGCTTCGTCTCGAAATCGAGCCCGGAGGAGAGCCCCATGAAGCCATGGCTCGGACGGGCGAAACAATAGATGCAGCCGTGCTCGCAGCCGCGATAGGGATTGATCGAACGTTCGAAGGGCACATCCGGCGAGGTGTTGCGGGTGATGATCGTCTTCGCCTTTTCCACCTGCACATCCGTTGCAAGTGCAGGCAGATCATCGTCAAGGTCCCAGCCATCATCGAAGCGTTCGCGCGAGACCGTCTCGAAGCGGCCATCGGGATTGGCGGTCGCGGCACGGCCCCGCCGCGTCTCGCGCGCAACCGGCTCGAGATGACGCTCCGGCACGGGACTGTCGGCAAAATCGGTAATGAAGGCATCATCCATGATCAGACCTCCTCGGCGGTTTCGGCCCTAAAGACATGGACCGGCGGCAACACATCAGCGCAAACTTATCGCAATCGCCAGAACAAAACAAGAACATATATGGTTCCCCTTTGCAACAAGCCCTTACTTTTGCAATAAGTACCCATCATGCTGAGCGTCGTAATCGAAACCAACAATCACGAGGCGGAACTCGCCCACACGCTTTCGACGCTGGTCGTCGGCGCGATCGAGGGGCTTGTCAGCGATGTCATCGTCCTCGACCACGGTTCGGGCGACGGAACGGAGCGCGTCGCCGAGGCGGCCGGATGCCGTTATCTGCGCGCCTGGGACCTGCCGGACGTGATGCGACAGGCGCGCGGCGACTGGATCCTCGTTCTGGAGCCCGGCGCACGCCCGCTATCCGGCTGGGTGGAGGCCATCTTCGAATATATGGCACTGGAGACGCGGCCGGCGCGGTTTTCCCGCTCGCGGCAGCACCGCCGGTCGTTGTGGCATGTGCTGTTCAAGCCACGCTGCCCGCTCGAAGTCGGCGTGCTTTTGCCCAAGCCGCTCGCCGTGGAAAAGGCGGAGGCCTGCGGCAAGTCGCCCCTGGCGCTCGCCCGCCGGCAGATGACGCGCAAGCTTTCCTGCGAGATCATTCCCGCCTGGGCCTCCGTCAGGGTCTGAACGGCTGGCTTCAGCCGCGCTTCAGGTGTTCATCGAGGCGCGGCATGATTTCCACGAAATTGCAGGGCATGTGACGGTAGTCGAACTGCCTTTCCAGGATCCCGTCCCAGGCGTCGCGGCAAGCGCCCGGCGAGCCGGGCAGCACGAAGACGAAAGTCTGGTTGCAAAGCCCCGCCGTTGCCCGTGACTGCACGGTGGACGTTCCGATCTTCTCGAACGAGATCCGGTGGAAGACGGCCGAGAAACCGTCCATGCGCTTTTCGAACATCGGCTCGATCGCGTCGGGCGTCACATCTCGTCCGGTAAAGCCCGTGCCGCCCGTCGTCAGCACCACGTCGACCGCATGGTTCCAGCACCAGTCCTTGACGATCGCGGTGATCGCCGCGCGATCGGCGCCGACGATGCGGCGATCGGCGAGCGTATGGCCGGCCTTGGCGATCCGCTCGGCAAGCGTGTCGCCCGAGCGGTCATCCTCGCGCGTGCGGGTATCGGAAACGGTCAGCACAGCGAAGCGGACGGGAATGAAGGGGCGTTCAGACATGATCGTCTTCTCCTTCTGCAAGGGTTGCGGTTGCCGCCACGAACCAGTCCGGCCTTGCATGCGAAAGCCGGTCGGCCGCAGCAATCGCGCTTTCGAGATCGACAAACAGCCCGAAACACGTCGCGCCCGAACCCGACATGCGCGACAGCGAGGCGCCTGCAGAGGTCAAGGCATCGAGCACGCCATGGATTTCCGGCGCGATCCGGCTTGCGGGCAATTGCAGGTCATTGCGGCTTTTCTGCACAAGCAAGAGCCAGTCCGGTGGATGGACCGGGAGGGTCTCATCGATTGCAAGCGGCGCATTATGGCGGTTTTCAAGCGCGGCGAAGACGGCGGGCGTGGCAACCGGCAAAAGCGGGTTTGCAAGAACCAGAAACAGGCGCGGAAACCCGGTCGCCGGCAGGATGACCTCGCCAATGCCGCGGGCGATCAGTGGGCGAGAGGCGAGGCACATGGGCACATCGGCGCCCAGCGACAGACCAAGCTGCGCAAGGGTATGCCACCCGAGCTTCGTGTCAAAGAGATGGGAAAGCCCCCTCAGCACGGCAGCAGCATCGGCCGAGCCGCCGCCAATGCCGGAGGCCGGCGGCAGGTTCTTTTCAAGGTGAATATGGACCGGGCCGACCTCACCGCCTGCCTGCCCGGCCGCGTCCCGCAGCAGGTTGCGCGCCTTGAGCACAAGATTGCCGGTCTCGGGATCGTCATGATGCGGCAGGTCACCGGCAAAACGGCCGGAAAGCGTGAACGCATCGCGCCGGCTCGGCGCGAAGGACAGACGGTCGCCGAAATCGGCAAAGGTCACCAGCGAATCAAGCAGGTGATAGCCATCTCCGCGCCGGCCGGTTACATGAAGCGCGAGGTTGATTTTCGCGGCGGCGCGCTCGACAACGACCGGGCCGCCATCCGGCGCGTCCATCACTGGACGCTGTCTCCGCCGCCCTCCGGCGATTGCGCCAGCGGGTTGGCGTCGTCTTGTGCGTCCACCGCCAGGCCGCGGGCGATCTTCGCCTTGATCTCGGGAATGAATTCCTCTTCCGGCTCCGCCGCAAGCGCCTTGTTCCACTGGTAGATCGCCTCGAGCTTGCGGCCGACCTGCCAGTACGCATCGCCCAGATGATCGTTGATCGTGGGATCGGCTGTATCAAGCGCGACCGCCCGTTCCAGTTCGCGCAGCGCGTCCTCGTAGCGGCCCAGCCTGTAATAGGCCCAACCGAGCGAATCAACGATATAACCGTCATCGGGACGCTGATCGACGGCCTGATTGATCAGGTCGAGACCCTCCTCGAGGTTCATGCCCTGGTCGATCCAGGAATAGCCGAGGTAGTTCAGCACTTGCGGCTGGTCCGGATAAAGCTCAAGCGCGCGCAGGAAATTCGGCTCCGCCTTGTCCCATTCCTTCAGCCGTTCATAGGCGATGCCGCGACGATAGAAGATGCTCCAGTCCTCGGGCGCGGCGACCGCGCCGATCCGGTTTGCCGCACGGTCAAGCACTTCGGCCATCTCCGCAAACCGCTTTTCGCTGGACAGGACGCCGGCGAGCGCCAGATAGCCACGCCGGTCGTCGGGCGCATCCTCGACCATGGCGTAGAGCATCTCGATCGCCTCGTCCTTGCGGTCGAGTTCGGCCAGCGCAATCCCCTGCTGCAGCTCGGCAAGGCGATACTGCGTCGCATCTTCCGGAATGCGGGAAAAATAGGAGAGCGCGCGTTCCGGCCGGTCATTCGCCGCTTCAACGACGCCGCGCAGGTAAAGCACGTCCGGCGAGCCGGGATTGAGCGCCTCGGCGAGCGCGAGATAAAGCGAGACGATATCGTCGGCCGTTCCCTGATTGAGCGCGGCGGCAACCTCGAACAGTACGCCAGCCGCGCCAGCCCTGGCCGTCTCCGGCAAGCCCATCACCGGCGCCCCCGCCTCGATCCGCTCGCGGATCGGTTCCAGCACGGCGGCATTGAGGCCGTAGGTCTCCGCGACGGAAACAGTGTCCAGCGCCTTGCGTGTATTGCCGGCCTGCTGCTCGATCGAGGCCAGTCCGATCACCGTCGCGAGCATGGTGTCGGGCGCGGTCATGCCGCCTTCGCGGTCCGTGAGCGCCTCGTTGAGATAGGTCCTCGCCCTGGCCGTCTCGCCGGAAAGGGCGGCGATCGCACCGGCATTGTAGTTGACGAAAAGGTCGTACCAGGGCGGGCCGGAAAGCGCATCCAGCCCGGCAAGAGCCGCGTCGGCATCGCCCTTGCCCGTCAGCGCCCACGCCTTCAGGAGTTGCGAGACGAGCTCGTCGAGCGCGCTTCCGCCGAAGGCGTCAAGCTGGGTGACGGCATCGTCGTAGCGCTCTTCGGAAAGTGAGGAAAGCGCAAGCGAAAGCTCGCGAAGAGGCACGAGCTGCGGTTCGTCGGTCGTTTTTGCGGCCTGGGCCTCGGCGCTTTGCAGATCGCCATTGAAGATCAGCGCGATAAAAAGCTGGTTGTTGGTTCCCGCGTCGTCCGGCCGGTATTGCAGCGCCCGGCGGAAATAGGCGATCGCCCGGTCGAGGTCGTTGTCGAAGGCAGCCGTCTGGCCGGCAAGCAGCGCCCCGGCAAAGCTTTCAGCACTCACCGCTTCCATGGCCGCGTCCAGCGCGGCCTCGCTCTTGCCACCGGTCTCGGCCGAAACCGAAAGCGGCAGCATCAGCGCGGTCGCGAAGGCTGCCGTCCTCAAGAGCCGTTTCATCGGGATCGTTTTTGTCATCCGGTACCTTTCATCGGCGATACGGTCGAAAAGACGGGCGCGCCCGAAACCGGCGTCAACTGATACGGGCGATGCAGTAGTCGATCACTTCTTCAAGCGCATGCCGGCCGGCGGACATGGGCAGGGGCGCAAGCGCCGCGCGCGCGGCCTCGCCATAGGAAAGCGCCCGGGAGATCGAATCGGAAAGCGCGTTGTGCCTGGCGATCAGCCTGCGCGCCTTCTCGAGAGCGGCATCGTCATTTTCGCCATCCTCGATCGCCTTGCGCCAGAACGCCTTTTCATCCTCATTGCCGCGCTGATGGGCGAGAATGATCGGCATCGTCACCTTGCCCTCGCGGAAATCATCGCCGACATTCTTGCCGAGATCAGCGCTGGAGCCGCCATAGTCGAGCACATCATCGACAAGCTGAAAGGCAAGACCAAGCGCCATGCCGTAATCGCGCAGCGCCTTGCGCTCAGCCTCCGGCGCGCCGGCGATGATCGGGCCGACTTCCGCTGCCGCAGCGAAGAGTTCGGCCGTCTTGCCGCTGATGACGGCGATATAGTCGGCTTCCGTGGTTTCCATCTTCTTGGCGACGGAAAGCTGCAGCACCTCGCCCTCGGCGATCACGGCGGCGGCATTGGAAAGCACTTTCAGCGCCTCCATCGAGCCGGTCTCAACCATCATGCGGAAGGCCTGGCCGAGCAGGAAGTCGCCGACGAGCACGCTCGCCTGGTTCCCCCAGATCATCCGCGCCGAAGACTTGCCGCGCCGCATGTCGCTTTCATCGACGACATCGTCATGCAGCAGCGTCGCGGTGTGCATGAACTCGACGCTGGTGGCGAGATAGACGTGATAGTCGCCGCGATAGCCGAACATCGACGCCGTTGCCAGCGTCAGCATGGGACGCAGACGCTTGCCGCCCGAGGAGATCAGATGATTGGCAACTTCCGGTATCATCTCGACATCGGAGCCGGCCTTTGACAGGATAAGCTTGTTGACACGCTCCATGTCCGCCGCGGTCAGGTCCACGATGGGCTTGACCGAGCCTGTTGGTTTGTTCTCTTTTGCCAGCGATGTAACGGCGCCCAAAGCAGCACGCTCCTGTTGAATTCTGTTAGCCGACAATAGGGAGCGGTGACGGGAGCGACAAGGGGCAAATTGTTCCTTTTCAATGAAATTCGGGAGTATGACATGGGCCTGACCAATCTGATGCGGACCAATGATGCCGTGGTTCTGGGCCTCGCCGAGAGCCTTCTGAAGGACGCCGGCATTCACTTTTTCGTGGCCGACCGGTCGATGAGCGTCATGGAAGGCTCGCTCGGCCTGCTGCCGCGCCGGCTGATGGTGGAGGAGGACCAACTGGCCGAAGCCCGCGCGATTCTGACCGAGGCGGGGCTCGGCAAGGAGCTGAAGCCTCAATGAGCGCGACGCCGGAAAAGACGGTCGACGCCTTTCACCGCGGCCGCTTTCACCTCGTCCAGCCGAAAGGCCGAGGCCACCGGGCCGGCATGGATGCCATGCTTCTGGCATCCATGGTGGACGCCTCGGGCCCTGTAAAGGTGGCGGATCTCGGCGCCGGCGCCGGCGCGGCGGGCCTTGCCGTGGCGGCGCGCCTGCCCGAGGCCGAGATCGGTCTTTTCGAGTTCTCCCCCGAGATGACGGAATATGCCCGGGAAACGCTTGCGCTTGCCGAAAATGCCGCGTTCTCGGGTCGCGTTTTTGTGCATGAAGCCGATGTGACGCTGAAGGGGGCGGCCCGCAACGCCGCCGGCCTCACCGATGACACGTTCGACCATGTGATCATGAACCCTCCGTTCAACTGGACGGCGGATCGACGCACGCCCGATGCGCTGAAGGGCGTCGCCCATGCCATGACGGACGGTCTTTTCGAACACTGGATCCGCACCGCCGGCGCCATTTTGAAGCCCGGCGGCGTGCTCTCGCTGATTGCAAGGCCGCAGTCGATCGCCGAGATCATCGCGGCATGCGGCAAGCGCTTCGGCGGGATCGAGATCACGCCGGTTCATGCGCGGAAGGACGAGGAAGCGTTCCGCATTCTCGTCTCCGCCGTCAAGGGATCGCGCGCCAGGCTCTCGCTGCGCCCTGCCCTCGTCATGCACGCAAGCGACAGCCACGCCTTCCTGCCGCTCGTCGATGACCTCAACAACGGCCGCGCATCCTATCCGCGCAACAGCGTGACGCGACGCGCGAATCTTTAGGCCTCGCCCTTGTCTTTGTCGCGGCTGCGCATACATGCGTTGAAACGATTTTTGCGAGGCGAGGACAGGATGAAGAAGCTGGTTTCCGGGTTGATCCCCAAGCGGTTCCGCAAGGACAAGACGATCATTCCGGTGGTGCGGCTTTCCGGCGCGATCATGGCCGGCGGCTCCCCCGGCCGGCGCAGCCTCAACCTCGCCTCCGTCTCGGCCGCGCTCGACAAGGCGTTTTCGTTGAAGGCAAGCCCCTGCGTCGCCATCTCGCTCAATTCGCCCGGCGGCTCTCCCGTGCAGTCGCGCCTGATTTTCAGCCGCATCCGCGCGCTAGCGGAGGAAAAGAACAAGAAGGTGCTGATCTTCGTCGAGGATGTCGCCGCTTCCGGCGGCTACATGATCGCGCTTGCCGGCGACGAGATCTTCGTCGACCCGACCTCGATCGTCGGCTCCATCGGCGTCGTCTCCGGCGGCTTCGGCTTTACCGGCCTGATCGAGAAGATCGGTGTGGAGCGGCGCGTCTATACCGCCGGCGAGAACAAGGTGATGCTCGACCCCTTCCAGCCTGAAAAAGGAAAGGACATCGCCTTTCTCAAGGACCTGCAGGGCGAAATCCACCAGGTCTTCATCCAGATGGTGAAGGAACGGCGCGGCAACAAACTCGCCGATGATCCGGACCTCTTCTCCGGCCTGTTCTGGAGCGGCATCAGGGGCGCCGAACTCGGCCTCGTCGACGGCATCGGCGAGATGCGTGCGACGCTGAAGGCGCGTTACGGCGACAAGGCGGAGATGAAGCTCGTCTCGACGCCGACCAATCTTCTCGGCCGCGCCAAGCCGGGAGTTGCCGGCATCGGCCTTTCCGCCCCGGAAATCGGCGCAGGCCTTGCTTCGGGACTTGCCGAAACGGCCGAAGAACGCGCATTATGGGCGCGCTACGGTTTGTGAGGAGGCCGCCATGGGACGGTTTATGGTTCTCGCCGCCATTGCGGGCGGCGGCTACATGCTCTACCGCAAGTTCATCAACGACGCGGAAGCCGTCACGGCGCGCGGCGAGCAGAAGCGTGCCGAGCAGAAGAACGGCGCCACAGGCACGCTGGTGAAGGATCCGGTGACCGGCGAATACTACGTGAAGAAGACCGAGGCGCCCTGAAGCGGGCGCTGTCAGTCCTCAACGCCTCGCAGGCATCGGAGGATCACCGCCGCCCTCCGCCGCAAAATTGACATTTTTCAACCGACTTGCCGCCACTTTCATCAAAGTGTTACACTTTGCTCGTGAACGGCAAAATCCAATCGCCGACAAGCTGCGAACCGTTCACGCGGAGTTGCGCAATGCGCCGATTCTGCCGGGGTAAACCTTCCTTGCCATATCCTTGGCGCGTGGGCTCTCCGGACAGGCGACTCCCCGGAAAAACGGAAGGCGCGGCAGCCGAAGGCTCTCGCGATTTCCTCTCGAGGAACCGGATCGGTTCAGTCCTCCAGAAAGGGAACCTGCCATGAGCTTCGGCGTCACTGTCAGCCTGACACTCTATTTCGTTCTGATGATCGCCATCGGCATTTATGCCTGGCGCAAATCCACGTCCAATTCCGAAGAATACATGCTCGGCGGACGACAGCTTTCGCCGGCTGTCGCCGCACTTTCCGCCGGCGCATCCGACATGAGCGGCTGGCTCCTGATGGGGCTTCCCGGCGCGCTCTTCGTATCCGGCCTGACGCAGAGCTGGATCGGCATCGGCCTTGTCATCGGCGCCTTCCTCAACTGGATCATCGTCGCTCCGCGCCTGCGCGAACAAACCGAGCGCTATGACAACAGCCTGACCATTCCGGAATTCCTGTCGAAACGCTTTCCGAGCAAGGCGATGGCGCTTCGAAGCGTGTCGGCGATCGTCATCGTTGTGTTCTTCGCAGTCTATACCGGTTCGGGCCTTGTCGCCGGCGGCAAGCTGTTCGACACTGCTTTCCCTGACCTCATTCACATCGGCAGCCTCTCCGCCTACCAGACCGGCATCATCCTGACGATGGGCATTGTACTGGTCTACACGCTGATCGGCGGCTTTCTCGCCGTCAGCCTGACCGACTTCGTCCAGGGCTGCATCATGATGCTGGCGCTCGTGATCATGCCGCTCGTCGTCGTCTACAAGGCCGGCGGCGTCGGCGTATCGGAAGCGCGGATGCTGAGCGTCGATCCGAACTTCCTGTCGATGTTCCACGGGCTGACGGTGGTCGGCTTCCTGTCCGCCGTTGCCTGGGGGCTCGGCTATTTCGGTCAGCCGCACATCATCGTCCGCTTCATGGCCGTGCGCTCGGTGGAAGACGTGCCGAAGGCCCGCAATATCGGCATGGCCTGGATGATCATCTCGCTGGCCGGCGCCGTCGGGCTCGGCATCTTCGGCCGCTCCTATGTGGTCGGCAACAATATCGACATCGCCGACCCCGAGACCATCTTCATCGTCCTGGCCAACCAGCTCTTCATTCCGCTGGTCACCGGCTTCCTGCTGGCGGCGCTTCTGGCGGCGATCATGAGCACGATCTCGAGCCAGCTTCTCGTCGCATCGTCCTCGCTGACGGAAGACTTCTACCGCCTGTTCCTGCGCCGCCATGCCAGCGAGCGGGAAATGGTCAATATCGGCCGCTTCTTCGTGCTGGTCGTCGCCATCGTCGCCGCAATCATCGGCTGGGATCCGGATTCGAAGGTTCTCGGCCTCGTCTCCAATGCCTGGGCCGGTTTCGGCGCGGCCTTCGGCCCGCTGATCATCCTGTCGCTGACATGGCGCGGCATGTCGGGCGCAGGCGCGGTTGCCGGCCTCGTCGCCGGCGCGCTGACGGTCATCATCTGGATTTCGCTCGGCTGGGGCTCGAGCTTCCTCGGCGGACCCGGCGTCTACGAGATCATCCCGGGCTTCATCGTCGCCTTCATCGCCATCTGGGTGGTGAGCCTGATGACGCCGACCAAGGACGAGTTCCGCCCGCTTTCGCCTGCTGCGGAATAGGCGAAGCTGAAAAGGGGCGGCGACATCATGCCGCCGCCCCTTCCTTTCCTTCTCGGCTCGGCCGCCCGGCCTTCCGCCACTTGACCCCTCGCCGCTTTAGTGGCACTTCACCGGTCATTCTTCCAGAGAGACCGAATGCCATGTCCGAGATGTCCGAAATAAAGCCGCATATGCACCCGAAGCGTTCCTTCCAGGGCCTGATCCTGACGCTGCAGGCCTATTGGGCCGACAAGGGCTGCGCCATTCTCCAGCCCTATGACATGGAAGTGGGCGCCGGTACGCTGCATCCCTCGACGACGCTCAGGGCGCTCGGACCGAAGCGCTGGAACGTGGCCTATGTGCAGCCTTCACGCCGGCCCGCCGACGGTCGCTACGGCGAAAACCCGAACCGTCTGCAGCATTATTACCAGTATCAGGTGCTTCTGAAGCCCTCGCCGCCGGACCTGCAGGAGCTTTATCTCGGCTCGCTGAAGGCGATCGGCCTTGATCCGCTGCTGCACGATATCCGCTTTGTCGAGGACGATTGGGAAAACCCGACGACGGGCTCCTGGGGCCTTGGCTGGGAATGCTGGTGCGACGGCATGGAGGTCTCGCAGTTCACGTATTTTCAGCAGGTCTGCGGCATCGAATGCGCGCCGGTTGCCGGCGAACTGACCTATGGCCTTGAGCGGCTTGCCATGTATGTGCAGGGCGTCGACAACGTCTACGACCTCAACTTCAACGGCCGCGAGGGCGACGAGAAGGTCACCTATGGCGATGTCTTCCTGCAGACCGAGCAGGAATATTCGCGCCACAATTTCGAATATGCCAATACCGAGATGCTGCACCGCCACTTTCTCGACGCCGAGGCAGAATGCCGTGCGCTGCTTGCAGCCGGCGCGCCCGGCGAAGCGGCAAGCCTGCACAAATGCGTCTTCCCGGCCTATGACCAGTGCATCAAGGCCTCGCATCTCTTCAATCTTCTCGATGCGCGCGGCGTGATCTCGGTCACCGAGCGCCAGAGCTATATCCTGAGGGTTCGCACTCTGGCCAAAGCCTGCGGAGAAGCCTATCTTCTGACGGAAGCAGGCGGGTTCCAGCCGGAAGCGGCCTGATCTGATCGAGGGGCGTTCTTGACCGCGCCCCGTCGCTGAGCTTGGGAGGCGCGCATGCTGACAACCCTTATCGTCCTGATCGTGATCATCGGAGCGATCGCGGGCTTCGTGATTTCGCTCTACAACGCGCTGGTGCGCGCGCGCCAGACGGCCGAAGAGGCCTGGTCCGGCATCGACGTGCAGCTCAAACGCCGCGCCGATCTCATCCCGAACCTGGTCGAAACCGTGAAGGGCTATGCGAGCCACGAGCGTGGCACGCTGGAAGAGGTTGTCGAGAAGCGCAACAAGGCGCAGTCGATCGCCGCCAATGATGTTACCGGCCGCGCCCAGGCCGAGGGCGAGCTGACGCAGGCGCTCGGTCGCCTCTTCGCGCTCTCGGAAGCCTATCCGGATCTGAAGGCCAACCAGAACTTCGCCGATCTGCAGGCCTCACTCGAAAAGACCGAAAGCGAAATCCAGATGGCGCGGCGCTATTATAACGGCGCGACGCGCGAGCTGAACGTCAAGGTCGAGAGCTTCCCGAGCAATATCGTCGCCGGCCAGTTCGGCTTTGAAAAGCGCGACTATTTCGAGATCGACGAGCCCGCCGACCGGGCGGTTCCCAACGTCTCGTTCTGAATTTTTTCGCGCGTCCGGACAAAAAACCGGCATCCACTTTTCCTGGACGCGCTCTGGTTTGTTTTACGCACGTCCGGACGGAAAACCGGCATCCACTTTTCCTGGACGCGCTCCGAATGAAAGTCTTACGCATGAACAAGGACAGGCTCACTGTCATTCCGCCCGGCCATGCCCTTTCCGGCAAGGTCAGCCCGCCCGGATCCAAGTCGATCACCAACCGCGCGCTGCTGCTCGCAGGCCTTGCCCGCGGCACCAGCCGGCTGACGGGCGCGCTGAAGAGCGACGACACGCGCTACATGGCCAATGCGCTGCGCGCCATGGGCGTTGCCGTGGACGAGCCCGACGAGACGAGCTTCGTCGTGACCGGAACGGGACGGCTGGAAGCGCCCTCCGGTCCGCTCTTTCTCGGCAATGCCGGCACGGCGACGCGGTTTCTGACGGCAGCGGCCGCAGCCGTCGAGGGCATCGTGATCGTCGACGGCGACGAACACATGCACAAGCGCCCGATCGCCCCCCTGGTGATCGCGCTCCAGAGCCTCGGCATCAAGGCGGAAGCGCCGACCGGCTGCCCGCCGGTGACGATCGAGGGGCAGGGCCATTTCGGCACGGGCCGGGTCGAGATCGACGCCGGCCTCTCCAGCCAGTATGTCTCAGCCCTCTTGATGGCGGCTCCGCTTGCGCCCGAGGGCACGACAGAGCCGGTGACGATCGCGCTGACTGGAAAGGAGATCGGCGCGCGCGGCTATATCGGCCTGACGCTGGATGCCATGGTCGCCTTCGGCGCCAAGGTCGAACAGGTGGACGAGGCGACCTGGAAGGTTCTGCCGACCGGCTACCGCGCGGCGGATTTCCACGTTGAGCCGGACGCATCGGCCGCAACCTATCTCTGGGCGGCGGAAAAGCTCACCGGCGGAGCGATCGACATCGGCACGCCGGCGGAAAGTTTCACCCAGCCCGATGCCAAGGCCTATGGCGTGATCGCCTCCTTCCCGCACATGCCGGCGGAGATCGACGGCAGCCAGATGCAGGACGCCGTGCCGACGCTTGCCGTGCTCGCCGCCTTCAACAATTCGCCCGTACGCTTTACCGGCATCGAAAACCTGCGCGTCAAGGAGTGCGACCGCACCCGGGCGCTGTCGCTGGGACTGAACGCGATCCGCGAGGGACTGGCGGAGGAAGATGGCGATGACCTCATCGTCCATGCCGATCCCGCCCTTGCCGGTCAGCATCTGCCCGCCGAGATCGACACCTTTGCCGATCATCGCATCGCCATGTGCTTTGCGCTTGCGGGTCTGAAGGTCTCCGGCATCACCATTCTCGATCCCCTTTGCGTCGGCAAGACCTATCCGGGATACTGGGACGCGCTTGCTTCGCTTGGCGTCGAATACGAAGACTGAGGAGGCCGTCATGGTGACAGCAAAACCGACGATGTCAGATTTGCGGACGCTGACCATGCGGTGGGTCTCGTGGGCTCGCGCGAACTTCGCAGCGGTACGCCCTTCAATCTCCCCCCTTGAGGGGGAGATGCCCCGACAGGGGCAGAGAGGGGTGCAGCGAAAGCCGCGCACTCTGAGTCCGATTGAGAGGGTTCACCCCCCTCTGTCGCGTTCGCGACATCTCCCCCTCAAGGGGGGAGATCGGCGGGCGCGTGGCACCGCCGTTCTTCTCGCAATGCTCCTTCTTGCCGTCACCCCCGTCCAGGCAGCCGAAGTCATCAACAGCTTCACCTCCGACGTCACGGTGGAAAAATCCGGCCTCTATGACGTCACCGAGACGATCGCCGTCCATGCGGAGGGCGATCAGATCCGGCGCGGCATTTATCGCGATTTTCCGCTGACCTTCCGCAATGACGATGGCCGTTCCGGCGAGGTGACCTTTGACCTGAAATCCGCGACCCTCGACGGCAAGCCGGTAGACCACCATACGAAGAGCATATCGGGCGGCATCCGCATCTATCTGGGGTCGGCCGATGCCACGGTTTCGCCCGGCAATCACACCTATCAGCTCACCTATGAGACCGACCGGCAGGTGCGCTATTTCGATGATCATGACGAGATCTACTGGAACGCCACCGGCAATTTCTGGGCCTTCCCGATCGAGAAGGCGACGGCCGTGATCACGCTGCCCGACGGCGTGACCCCGACGGACACGACGTTTTACACCGGCGCCTACGGCTCGCGCGACAAGAACGCCACCGTCTCGACCGATGGCAATGTTATCACCTTCGAAACAACGGAACCGCTTGGTCCGCAGGAAGGCCTTTCCGTCGTCGTCGCCGTGCCCAAGGGGGCGATCGACGCGCCGAGCGGGACCGAGAGCGCCTCCTGGTTCCTGAGCGATTACCGCAATTATTTCATCGGCTTTGCCGGTCTTTTGCTTGTTTTTGCCTATTACCTTCTGTCGTGGAGGGCGGTCGGGCGCGATCCGCCGGCCGGCATCGTCGTGCCGCGCTGGGACCCGCCGGAAGGCCTGTCGCCCGCGCTCGTTTCCTATGTCGAAAACCAGGGCTTCGGCTCCAGCCGGTTTGACGCGATCGCGGCGACGGCGATCGACCTCGCGGTCAAGGGCTTCCTGATCATCGACGAGCCGAAGAAGGGCATGACGCTGAAGCGCACCGACAAGCCTTTCGATGCCGCTTTGCCGCCCGGCCAGAAGGCGCTGCTGAAGGCCGTCGATGATGCCGGCGGCGTCTTCATTGTCGACAAGGCTCATGGCAAGTCAGTCGCTTCCATGGCAAGCGCCTTTACCTCCGCCATCACCCGTGAGCATCGCGGCGATTATTTCGTCACCAATATCGGCTACACGATCGGCGGCATAGCGCTTTCGATCCTGTCCGTCATCGCCCTTCTCGCCTTCGGCTACATCTCCAACGATGTCGTGCCGGTGCTGTTCGTTTCGGTATTCATGTCGGTCGTCATCGGCATCTTCGCGGCCTCCTTTGCCCGCAGTTTTCGCCGTCGCGGCCGCAGTTTCGGCTCGGCCGTCGGCCTCCTGATCGGCATCGGCATATTCGGCTTCTTCGCCGTCCACGCGCTCGGCGGCATGCTGATGACGCTCGCAAGCTCGCATCTTTACGCCGAGGACTGGGCGGTGATCGCCTCCGTCGGCGGCATCGTGCTGATGAACCTCCTGTTCTTCTTCCTGATGGGCGCGCCGACGCCTTCGGGACGAGAGAAGATGGACGAGATCGCCGGGTTGAAACAATATCTGACCCTTGCCGAGGCGGGCCGCATGAATATCAAGGGCGCGCCGGAAATGTCGCCGCAGCACTTCGAGACGCTGCTGCCCTATGCGGTGGCGCTCGGCGTTGAAAAGCCATGGTCGAAGACTTTTGACACATGGCTGACGGCGGCAATCGCGGCAGGCACGGCAAGCTATTATTCGCCCTACTGGTATTACGGCGATTTCCGCCACCAGAACCTGTCCGACCAGATCGGCAGCTTCTCCTCCTCCATGGCGTCAACCATGTCGTCCTCCATGCCGACACAGAACACCTCGTCCTCCGGTTTCTCCGGCGGCGGCGGTTTCTCGGGCGGCGGTGGCGGTGGCGGCGGCGGCGGCGGCTGGTAGGCGGCTCAGTCCTCGACCCTGACGAAGCTGATCGGAGACGACGTCTCGGGAAAGCCGCCATCGGCATCGTTCTGCCAGCTGAGCGGAAGATGACCGAAGGATATCCGGTCGCCCTTGATCCAGAGCCGGTCCTTCAATCTGGAACCGACCTCCGGAAAGGTGTAGGGCGCGCAGGTTTTCCCGGAAACATCACGCGACACGCCGGTTTCCCAGTCGCCGAGATCGCAGCCGGCGGAGCCGATATTGGCGTTGTAGTAGGTCGTCACTTCCGGCAGCAGCAATGTGTAAAGGAAGGGACCGGTGCGCTGGACAAAGTCGATATGGTTCTCCTGGCGGCGGGCCTCCTCGATAACGCCGCGATACTCGGCCTTCACGGTCGGGATGTCGCAGTCAGCATGCGCATAGGATTGCGCGGTGGCTGACAGAACCGACCCCTCTATCGTGACTTCGGCAATGAGGCCATGGCGGTCATTCTTGCCGATCGGCAGGCAGGCCGTCTTGTAGTGCCCCTGCGGCAGCAACGTTTCCGCCTGGGCGGGCGCGGCGGCAAGCGCCATAAGGGCGAGCGCGGACAATGGAACTGCGATTTTCCTGTTCATGCCGCATGATGAAGCCGAAAATCAGACAATTGCGTGGCGCGGCGACGCTTCCATGCCGTCGGGCCTTCCAAAACCTCTATTCCCGGATGACTTTTGCCGCCGGGCTTGCTAACACGCCGTCACCGACATTCAGACCACGATAGAAGCTGTCCCATGCCCGACCTTTTGCTTGAACTCCGTTCCGAGGAAATCCCCGCCCGCATGCAGCGCCAGGCGGCAGGCGAACTGAAGAAGCGCGTCACCGATGCGCTGGTGGATGCGGGTCTGACCTATGAGGGCGCGCGCGAGTATTTCACGCCGCGCCGGCTGGCGCTCGACATTCACGGGCTGACGGCGCGCTCGGCCGATGTGCGCGAGGAGCGCAAGGGCCCGCGCGTCGGTTCGCCGGAAAAGTCGGTCGCGGGCTTCCTGCGCGGCGCGGGCCTTGACGATATTTCCCAGGCGAAGATCCAGTCGGACCCGAAGAAGGGCGATTTCTACGTCGCCGTCATCGAAAAGCCCGGCCGCGATGCCGAAGAGATCATCCGCGACGTGATGCCCGGCATCATCCGCAACTTCGCATGGCCGAAATCGATGCGCTGGGGCGCGGCCTCTTCCGAGCCGGGCGCACTGCGCTGGGTCAGGCCACTGCAGTCGATCGTCTGCACCTTCGGCACGGAAATCGAGGAAACCAGGGTCATCGATTTCGAGATCGATGGCATTGTCGCATCGAATGTCACCTATGGTCACCGTTTCCACGCGCCGGACCCCTTCGAGGTCAGGCGTTTCGCCGATTATGCGGCAGGCCTGGAAAAGGCCTGCGTCATTCTCGATGCCGACCGGCGCAAGGACATCATCCGCGATGACGCCGCCAATCTCGCCTTTGCCAACGGGCTCGACGTGGTCGAGGACGAGGGGCTTCTGGACGAAGTGGCCGGTCTTGTCGAATATCCGCAGGTCCTGCTCGGCGAATTCGAGGAAGCCTTCCTCGAAATTCCCGACGAGATCATCCGCCTGACGATCAAGACCAACCAGAAATGCTTCGTGGTGAGGAAGCACGGCGAGGAAAGCCTCACCAACAAGTTCATCCTGATCGCCAATATCGCGGCAAGCGATGGCGGCAAGGAAATCTGCTACGGCAATGGCAAGGTCGTGCGCGCACGCCTCTCCGACGCGCTGCATTTCTGGCATATGGACCAGCGCGACCTGCCGGACCTTGCGACGCTCGAGAAATCGGCGGCGCAGTTCTGCCTCGACCTGAAAAAGCCGCTCGACCAGCGCATGGCCAAGCTCGATGCGCTGAACGTGACGTTTCATGCCAAGCTCGGCAGCCAGGGCGCCCGCGTCGACCGCATCCGCAAACTGGCAGGAGATCTGGCCCCGATCGTTGGCGCCGATGCGGCCGAGGTCGACCGCGCCGTAGTGCTTGCAAAGGCGGATCTTCGCACCGAGGCCGTCGGCGAATTCCCCGAGCTTCAGGGTGCCATGGGCCGCAAATATGCGCTTCTGCAGGGCGAGAGCGAAGACGTGGCGGCGGCGATCGAGGAGCACTACAAGCCGCTCGGCCCCTCCGATGTCGTGCCGCGCAACAAGGTCTCGCTGACGGTGGCGCTTGCCGACAAGCTCGATACGCTGACGGGCTTCTGGTCGATCGACGAGAAGCCGACCGGCTCGGGCGACCCCTATGCGCTCCGCCGCGCCGCCCTTGGCGTGATCCGCATCATTCTGGAGCGCGGCGTGCGCCTGCCGCTGCTGTCGGTCTTCGATGATCGCGACCTGCTCTCCTTCTTCCACGACCGCTTCAAGGTCTATCTGCGCGACATGGGCGCGCGCCACGATCTGATCGACGCGGTGCTGTCGGCGGATTCGGATGATCTGGAAGTCGTTGCCCGCCGGGTGGAGGCGCTGACGAAGTTCCTCGATTCCGAGGACGGCAAGAACCTTCTTTCGGGCGAAAAGCGCGCCGGACAGCTGCTGGCGGCGGAAGAGAAGAAGAAGACGCTGGTTGCCGACAAGGTCGATCCGGCGCTGTTTGAAACCGACGCCGAAAAGGCGCTCCACGACGCCATCCTCTCCGCCGCGAAGAAGGCGCGCGAGGCCTCGAAGCGGGAAGACTATTTTGCCGCCATGGAGGCGCTTTCGGCGCTGCGCGCGCCGGTCGACGCCTTCTTCGAGGATGTGCTGGTCAATGCCGAGGACGAGGCTGTGCGGGCAAACCGCCTGGCGCTGCTGGCAATGATCCGCGAGGCGACCGGGACCGTCGCCGATTTCTCAAAGATTGCCGGCTAGAGCGCCGTGCATCCATTCGGATGCACAAAGGACGCTCTAGCTTATTGAATCTGCGCATCGTGCTTTCCGAAAACCGATTCCAATTTTCGGGCCGATGCGCTGAGGGCCACCGCCCTCTGCCGACATCGCTCTCAATCGTGCCAGATCACATGCCGGACGAAGCGCAGCACCAGGTGCAGCGCCAGAAGCAGGGCGCCGACCAGAAGGGCGAGATGGGCGAGCGGGGTCAGGAGACTGCCCTCGATATCGCCCGCGACATCGCGATAATGGTAGAGGCTGAAACGGATGGTCAGGGTGGCAAGGCCGATCACCACCAGCACCAGGCCGGCTAGTTTCATGGTCCGATCTCCTTAAGGCTGACAAGCGCATGATCGAGATCGGTCTTCCTCGGGGGCGCAAAAAGGCCGCCCGTGGTTCAAACGCGACAAAAGACCGAAACGCGAAAGACGGCCATCGGGCCGCCTTCCGGTGTTTGAAACCTTCTAATATGCTTTTGTGGCGATTTGAGGCCGACGGGCCCTATTCGCCCTGAAGCGAAACCGAGATTTCCGAAACGTCGGGCGCCGCATCGATCAGCCCGTTTTCGGCCATGAAGGCGCCGAAACGCCGGTAGCGACCGGCATCGAAAGCGGCCGGGCTCTTGGCAAAGCGGGCGATGGTATCGGCGAAGGCCTTGCGGTTCAGTTCGTCGTCGAGATCGGGATAGGCTTTGGCAAATAAGGCCCAGGCCTCTTGCGGATGGTTGGTGATGAAGATCGTCGCCCGCTCGACCGCATCGAGAAAGCGCGGCAGGCGGTCATCGCCGAGAAGTTCGCTGCGGGTCACGTAGATCAGTTCGTCATAGACCGGAACGCCGTTTTCTTCGGGATAGAAGGCGCGGCCTTCCTCGCCCTCGATGGCCATCTGGGTCAGCTCGAAATTGCGGAACGCGCCGATCGTGGCGTCGACCTGGCCCGACAGCAGCGACTGGGTGAGCGCGAAATTGACATTGACCAGCGTGATGTCGTCGCGCGTGAGCCCGGTGCTCGAAAGCATGGCGGAGACGACCGCCTCCTCGATGCCGGCGACCGAAAAGCCGATCTTCCGGCCCTTGAGATCGCCAAGCGACTGCACCGGACCATCGGCCATCACCGTCAGCGTATTGAGCGGCGTGGAGACCAGCGTGCCGAAGCGCTTGATGTCGATGCCGGCGGCGTGGTCGAGATAGAGGTTCGGCTGATAGTGCACGCCGATATCGGACCGGCCGGACGCCACCATGCGCGGCACCATGGACGGATCAGCAGGCGGCACGAGGTCCACGTCCAACCCTTCGTCGGCGAAATAACCGTTCGCCTCGGCAATCACCATCGGCGCATGATCCGGGTTCACATACCATTCGAGGATGACGCTGAGCTTGTCATTGGCGGCGGCAAGACCGGGCAGAAGCGCCAGGGCGGCGATGAGGGCGAGTTTTCTGAGCATTTTATCCTCCTTGGGAGATCAGTCCGGTCACTCATTGATGCGGCGACCAGCGGGTGAAGAAGGGGGCGGCAAGATCCACCGCCTTGCGAAAAAGAACGGCCTCCAGCGCCAGGATGAACATGGCGGCAAACACCGTGTCGCTCTGCATGCGGGCATTGGCCTGCACCATGACGAAGCCGAGACCGCCGGCAGCCCCCACCCATTCGCCGACGACGGCGCCGAGGGGGGCAAGGGGTGCTGCGATCCTCAGGCCCGAGAAAAGCTGGGGCATGGCAAGCGGCAGCCGGATCAGAACGAGAAGCTGCCAGTGTCCGGCGCCATCGAGATGCGCCGCCTTGACGATGGCGCCGTCGGTGCGCGACAGCCCGTCGGCGAAATTGGAGGCGACCGGAAAGAACACGATGATCATCGTCATCACGATCTTCGAGGTGATGCCGAAACCGAACCAGAGCACCAGCATGGGCGCGATGACGAAAACGGGAAAGGATTGCAGCACGATGAGGGCGGGCCAGACGAGACGCCCGAAGCGCGGAAAGCCGGCGAGCAGGAAGGCCGAGCCCGCGCCGAACAGCGCGCCGGCGGCAAAGCCCGCAATGATCTCGCGCAGCGTGACCAGCGCCTCTGACAGAAGATAGGCATGACCGGTCCACAGCCTTGTGGCCACGGAAAGCGGGGCCGGCAGGATGTAGCGCGGCAGATGGAAGACGCTGACGACCGCCTGCCAGAGCACGACGAGCGCGAAAACGACCAGAATGAATTTGAAAAATGCGGAAAGGCTCTGCCTCAACATTCCTCTCCCCGGCGCGGCCGGGCAGCGGACGTAATAAAACAGGCTGATTTTATGGGCGTATCGCTCAACACCAAACTCCGTTCCTACGCCGGTATGACCCGGATCAGGTTCAAGGGTTCGGCGAAAGCCATCTCAGCATCTTCTGACGAAGATCGCACCCCTCGGATGGGCATATCTATGCCCGCGTCGGGCGGCACGGTCAAGGCCCGAACGCAGCCGAAGACACCGGAGCGGCCCGCCAAAGAAGCGAATTGAGTTGACAAGACGGTTGATTCTCATCTTCAAGTTGTCTGTATGCTTGGCTGCAGGCGAAATTTTCAGCTGGCATTCACAAAAAAAGACTAAGGGTCAGGAACCAGAAAAAACTGACCGGCGTGCCGGCAAGCCGGCTTCGCCTTATAATGCGGAGGAAACCTATGCTTATCGCCATCGTCATCGTGGCGGCGCTTTTCGGCATGCTCTTCGGTTTCGACCAGGGCGTGATCTCCGGCGCTTTGCCGTTCATCAAACAGGATTTCACCGTCACGGCCTTCATGGAGGGCGTGATCACCTCGGCCGTGCCGCTCGGCGCGGTGGCGGGCACCCTGCTCGCCATGGTCACCACCGACCGCTACGGACGAAAGCCGATGCTGATCCTCGGCGCGGTGATCTTTCTCGTCGGCTCGCTGATTTCGGCTTTCGCCTTCAACCAGTATGTGCTGACGCTCGCCCGCCTTCTGATCGGCGTCGGCATCGGCGCCTCGGCCATGACCGCGCCGATGTTTCTGGCGGAAGTGGCGCCGGCGCGCATCCGCGGCACGATCGTCTCGGCCTTCCAGCTGATGATCACCATCGGCATCATGATTTCCTATATGTCGGACGCGGCCTTCGGCGGTTCGGGCGACTGGCGCTGGATGATCGGCGTCGGCGTATTCCCGTCGATCATCGCCCTTGTCGGCATCCTTCTGTCGCCGGAAACGCCGCGCTGGCTGACGCTGAATTCGAACGCCGACAAGGCGCGCGACATCATCGTCAAGCTGCAGCCGGAGAGTTCCGATGCCGAGGTCGACCAGATCATCGCCGAGATCAAGGAAAGCGCGAAGGACGAGGAAGCAGCGCCCGCCTGGAGCACCTTCCTGAAGAAAGGCATCCTGCCGGTCACGAGCTTTGCCATGATCGTGTTCGTGCTGCAGCAGCTTTCCGGCATCAACGCGATCATCTATTACGCTCCTGAAATCTTCAAGAATGCGGGCTTTTCCGGCACCACGACCGATCTTCTGGCGACCGTCGGCATCGGCGTCGTCAATGTGGCGCTGACGGTCGTTGCCATGTATCTGGTGGAATCCATGGGCCGGCGCAAACTGCTGATCATGGGCTTTTTCGGCACTGCCGCCTCGATGGCGCTGGTAACCGTCGCGACCATGATGGATATCGCCGCGACGCCCTATCTGGCCATGATCGGGATTTTCGCCTTCATCGCCTTTTTCGCCGTCAGCCTCGGTCCGTTGCCCTGGCTCTACATGTCGGAACTGTTCCCGCTCAGACTGCGCCCGCGCGGCATGGCGCTCGCATCGATCGCCAACTGGTTCTTCAACTTCATCGTCGCCCTGCTCTTCCCCGAGCTTCTGGCGGGCATCGGCATTGTCGGGACCTTCGCGATCTTCACGGGTTTCTGCGTGATCGGCATTTTCTACGCCATCGCGGTCGCGCCGGAGACCAAGGGCGTCACGCTCGAGGAGATCGAGCAGCGCACCGTCGCCGCGGACTGATCGGCCCGCATCGCCTGATGATCGACGGCCCGCCGCGCGCGGGCCGTTTTGCCTTCAGCCGCCAAATTGCCTAAGACTAATGGCTGCATTGCCGCCGATGGACAATCGGCGCCAAACAGTCGAAAACGGCGTTGGCATTGAAGCGGGAGGAGACGTCATGCACAACCACACTGTGCGCACCCACACATCATCTGAAAACCTCAAACGCGAAGACCAGCTTGCCTGGAAGATCGCCGAAGTCGCGGCAGACCCGGTGGCGCTTGACGATGACGTGGTGGAGATGATCGGCAACCGGATCATCGACAATGCCGCCGTGGCCGCCGCCTCCATTGCCCGCAGGCCAGCCGTCAGCGCCCGCGCGCAGGCAACCGCCCATCCGTTTACCCCCGGCGCGACGATCTTCGGCCTTGCCGCCGACAAGCGCTTTTCCCCGGAATGGGCCGCCTGGGCCAATGGCGTCGCCGTGCGCGAGCTTGACTATCACGACACCTTCCTTGCGGCGGACTATTCGCACCCCGGCGACAATATTCCGCCGATCCTGGCCGTCGCCCAGCATTGCGGACTTTCCGGCGAGGCGCTCGCGCGCGGTATTGCCACCGGCTATGAAATCCAGGTCGATCTCGTCCGCGGCATCTGCCTGCATGAGCACAAGATCGACCATATCGCCCATCTCGGCCCGGCGGCGGCTGCCGGCATCGGCACCGCGCTCGGGCTCGATACCGAGACCATCTACCAGGCCGTGCAGCAGGCGCTGCATGTCACGACCACGACGCGCCAGTCGCGCAAGGGCGAGATCTCGAGCTGGAAAGCCTATGCGCCGGCCTTTGCCGGCAAGATGGCGGTCGAGGCCGTTGACCGGGTGATGCGCGGCGAAGGCGCGCCCTCTCCGGCCTGGGAGGGCGAGGACGGCTTCATCGCCTATCTTCTCTCCGGCCCCGGCGCCGAATACACCGTGCCGCTGCCGGAAAAGGGCGAAGCAAAACGCGCCATCATGGATACCTATACCAAGGAGCATTCGGCCGAATACCAGAGCCAGGCGCTGATCGACCTTGCCCGCCGCATGGGCCCCGCGATCGGCGATCTTTCCAAGGTCAAGTCGATCCTGATCGAAACCAGCCACCACACCCACTATGTGATCGGCACCGGCGCCAACGACCCGCAGAAGATGGACCCGAATGCAAGCCGCGAGACGCTCGACCATTCGATCATGTACATCTTCGCCGTGGCGCTTGAGGATGGCGGCTGGCACCACGAGCGCTCCTATGCGCCGGAACGAGCCAAACGCCCGGAAACCGTTGCGCTGTGGCACAAGATCACCACGGCCGAGAACCCGGAATGGACGCGACGCTATCACAGCCATGATCCTGCGGAAAAAGCCTTCGGCGGCCATGTGATCGTCACCATGGAAGGCGGACGGATCATCGAGGACCAGTTGGCCATCGCCGATGCCAACCCGCTCGGAAGCCGACCGTTTTCGCGGCCCGATTATGTGAAGAAATTCCGCATGCTGGCCCATGGCGTGGTGTCGGCCGGCGAACAGGACCGTTTCCTCGCCACCGTCGAACGGCTGACCTCGCTTGCCCCGGAGGAGCTTTCCGGGCTGAATTTCGTCGTGTCGCCCGACAAGCTCGGCGCGCCGGCAAGGACGGGCATTTTCGACTGGAGATGAGAACAGAGCCGCAGGGCCGGCCTTGAGGAGGGCCGGCGCCGCGCGGCGCATGATCGGGAGGAGAGATCATGACTGAAGCAAGGAAACCGAAGAAATCCGTGGCGCTTTCCGGCGTCGTCGCCGGCAATACGGCGCTTTGTTCCGTCGGCCAGAGCGGCAACGACCTGCACTACCGCGGCTATGACATTCTCGATATCGCCGACACCTGCGAGTTTGAGGAAATCGCCTATCTTCTGATCTATGGCGCATTGCCGAGCGCCGCCACGCTTGCCGCCTACAAGGCCAAGCTTTCCGCCCTTCGCGGCCTGCCGTCCGCCGTGCGCGGCGCGCTGGAGCTTTTGCCGGCCGCCACCCACCCGATGGACGTGATGCGCACCGGCGCTTCCGTGCTCGGCTGCGTGCTGCCGGAGGCTGCGGACCACAACAAGGCGGGGGCGCGCGACATCGCCGACCGGCTGATGGCCTCGCTCGGCTCGATGCTGCTCTACTGGTATCACTTCTCCCATAATGGCCGGCGGATCGATGTCGAGACCGATGACGCCTCGATCGGCGGGCACTTTCTGCATCTTCTCCACGGCAAGGCGCCGAGCGAGAGCCATGTGCGGGCGATGCACACCTCGCTCATTCTCTATGCCGAGCACGAGTTCAACGCCTCGACCTTCACCGCCCGCTCGATCACCGGCACCGGCACGGACTTCTATTCCGCCGTCTGCGGCGCGATCGGGGCCTTGCGCGGGCCGAAACACGGCGGCGCGAACGAGTTCGCCTTCGAGATCCAGAAGCGTTACGACACGCCGGAGGAGGCCGATGCCGATATCCGCGAACGGGTGGCGCAGAAACAGGTGATCATCGGCTTCGGGCACCCGGTTTATACCGTTTCCGATCCGCGCAACAAGGTGATCAAGGAGGTCGCCCGCGCGCTCTCCGAGGAAGCCGGGTCGATGAAGATGTTCGACATCGCCGAACGGATCGAGGCCACCATGGCGGATGCGCGCAGCATGTTCCCCAATCTCGACTGGTTCTCGGCCGTTTCCTATCACATGATGGGCGTGCCGACGGCGATGTTCACGCCGCTCTTCGTGATTGCCCGCATGGCCGGCTGGGCGGCCCATATCATCGAGCAGCGCGAGGACGGCAAAATCATCCGACCCGCCGCCAATTACACCGGCCCGGACAACCGGCCCTTTGTGCCCATGAATGAGCGAGCCTGACAGGATTAGCGCCATGCCCTATCTGATTTCCGCCGACCTTCCGCAAGAACCCGCAGGCCTGCGCCTCCGCCGCCAGGTGGAGGCGGGCGGCATCGTCACCATGCCCGGCGTTCACAACGGCATGGCAGCGCTCCAGGCGAAGAAGGCCGGCTTTGACGCGCTTTATCTTTCGGGCGCGGCGATGACGGCGTCGATGGGCATTCCGGACCTTGGGATGATCACGGTCGACGAGGTCGCCTTCTTCATCCGCCAGATCACCCGGGCCAGCGGCCTGCCGCTGCTTGTCGACGGCGACACCGGCTATGGCGAGGCGCTGAACGTGATGCACATGGTCCGCACCTTCGAGGATGCGGGGGCGGCGGGCGTCCATATCGAGGACCAGCTTCTGCCGAAGAAATGCGGCCACCTGAACGACAAGAAGCTTGCCGACCCGCACGACATGGCCGCCAAGATCGCCGCCGCCGCCAAGGCCCGCCGCAATCTCTACATCATTGCCCGCACCGATGCGGCGGCGAGCGAAGGGATCGACGGCGCGGTGGCGCGGGCCAAGCTCTTCATGGAAGCCGGCGCCGACGCGATCTTCCCGGAAGCGCTGACCAATGTCGACATGTTCCGCGAATTCGCCGCCCGCATGGAGGGCGTGCCGCTTCTCGCCAACATGACCGAGTTCGGCCGCACGCCCTATATGACGGCGTCCGAATTCGAGGAAATGGGCTACCGGATGGTGATCTTCCCGGTGTCCTCGCTGCGGGTGGCCAACAAGGCGCAGGAGCGGCTGTTTTCGACATTGAAGGAAACCGGCTCGACCAAGGCCATGCTGGAAGACATGCAGACCCGCGCCGAACTCTATGAGACGATCGACCTTGCGGCCTACGAAAAACTCGACGCCTCGATCGTCGCGACGGTGCTGCCGACGATGGACAAGGAATAAGGCGGCGGCGCTCCGGGCATCCCCTTCGGCTCAACCCGTTGAATGAGGCCGGCCTTCAGCGGACGGTCTTTTTTCTTGCCGCCTGCACGATTTCTGCACGGATCATGCACACTGAACGCAGGCCACATGCCACACCTTGCTCCGGCAATGAAAGGAGCAAGAGATGCCTTCCAGGATCGTATTCCATGGCGTACCGCAGTCGATTTTGCAGGACGGCTGGTGGCTGAGCGAAGCTGCACAATTGCCCGCGGCGAACCCACCACCCGCGAAGAATGGGTCTGGACAGGCCGACAACGCCTCCCCGGCCACCGAAGGGCCGCATCACAGGAGACAACAGTCCGGCAGGGGCGTCTTGCTCCTGGCCATCGTGGCGCTGGCGCAGTTCCTTGTTATCGGTGTCAGGGCCGGCAGCATTCCCCTCTTGCTGATGGCCGCCGCGATTTACGCCTGTGCCTGTCTTTATCGCAAGCCGGCGCGAAAACCGTTTGCGCCGGCGCTTCTGCTTGCCGCTTCCGCCCTTCCGCTGATCGAATATGACCAGTTCCTCTCACGTCTCTTTCTTTTCTTCGGCCTGCTTTCATCCATTGCCTGGCTTCGCCTGGGTCATCCGGCAACATCCGAAAGCATCGCCCGGGCAACACTGAGCCTTCTGAAACGCCTCCCCTTTTCCGCTATCGCAAATCTGACAAAGGCCGTTTTCACCTGGAACCGGGCACTTGACATCAGGGGAGCCGGTGGGCCGGATGACCGTGCGATAAGCGTTTTTTTTCGCAAATGGGCCCTGTCGGCTGCCGGCTTGCTCGCTTTCGGGCTGTTGTTGTTTGCTGCCAACCCGCTTTTGTTCAACTTCGCCAACAGGCTGTGGCATCTCGAAATCGACAAAACGGCCCTGATCGTCAGAACGCTCTGGGGACTTGTGGTCGCATGCCTTGTCTGGCCGGCACTTGCCACCGCCTGCGAAGCAAAGACCGGGCGCAGACACCTGAAGATACCGGGTTACAATGAAGAGGCCGTCGTTCGCGCGCTTTTTGTTCTCAACGCACTGGTCGCCATCCAGACAATCATCGATTTCGCCATTCTTTCCGGTGGCGCTTCCCTGCCCTATGGCATGACCTATTCAGCTTATGCCCATCAGGGAGCCTACCCGCTCCTGGCTATCGCTGTCCTGGCGAGCGGTTTCATTCTCATCGCCCGGCCCTTTCTGCAAACCAGTCGTTTGGTCCGGCCATTGCTGACGCTTTGGGTCGTCCAGAACATCCTGATTGCCTGTGCCGCCCTGCTGCGCCTCGACCTTTACGTTCATGCGCGTGGCCTGACCCACTTGCGTCTGGCGGCAGGGATATGGATGCTGCTGGTGATTGCCGGATTTCTGCTGGCGCTCTGGCAGATTTTCAAGGGCAGATCCAATCACTGGCTTATCAAGCGCAGCACCATTCTGGCAGCGGCCACGCTTTATGCATGCTGCTTTGTCAATTTCAGCGCGATCATCGTGACTGCCAATCTGGCAATAGCCGAGGGGCCGGAGGTAACTGTTCTTGATGGACGCTATCTCGGATCCCTTCCCTACACAGCCTTGCCGGGCTATGCCGGTGCATTGCAAGCGCATCCCGGAATGGACGAACGCCAGTTGATCAACCACCATCTGCTTTGCATGCACCGGGCAGGCAATGATGAGGCCGACCATTGCCCTCAGCCCCTTGACTGGCGCAGCTTCAATCTGCGTGAATGGCGCACCGACCGCTATGTCGAAGCCAGAGACGAAAGAGAAAAACGTGAAAATCCTGCTGGTTGATGACGACCCGCGACTGCGCGACCTGGTGAGACTGGCGCTGGAACGTGCGGATTATGAGGTCGTTACCGCCGCCGATGGCCGCATTGCGCTTGTTCATGCGGCACGCGAAAGACCGGATCTCATCGTACTCGATATCGGGCTGCCGGAGATGGACGGTTTCGAGGTCTGCCGCCGCATTCGCGCCGCATCCGACGTGCCCATCCTGTTCCTGACGGCGCGGGATGATGAAATCGACAGGATTGTCGGACTGGAGCTTGGTGCGGATGACTATGTCACCAAACCCTTCAGTCCGCGCGAACTGGTGGCCCGGACACGTGCGATTCTCAAACGCACCGGCGGAGGGACCGCAACGCGGCGGCTTTCTCATGGCGCAATCACACTCGACCCGGCAGCCTGTCTTTGCAGCGCAGGCGGCACGGAGCTGGCGCTGACCGCGATGGAATTTTCCATTCTCGCAAGCCTTTGCAAAAATCCGACGCAGGTTTTTGCAAAGAACCGCCTGTTGGACGAAATCTGGGGGCCGGGCAGCCAGGTTTCCGACCGCACGCTTGACAGCCATTTGCGCAATCTGCGCCGCAAGCTGGCCGATGCCGGTCTTCCCGACGCCATTGAGACCGTTCATGGTATCGGTCTGAAAATGGGAAAGGCGGAGAAATGAGTTCGCACTGGCGACCCTCGCTCGCCTTCGTCCTCGGCGGCGCATTATCCGGCACATTGTTTCTGTCCTTTTGCGGCCTTGTTGTCTTCCGCTATCTCGGGCCGGCTATCGGCTTTCGCGAGGCGGCGATCTTACTCGGCAGCCTGATTGCGCTGGCGACAGGTTTTCTCGGCTGGCTATTGGTGCGTTTGCTGATGCGGCCCATTCTGGCGCTCAGAAGCTATGCTGCGGCCGCCCGCAACCCTGGCGCAGAACACCCGGCTTTGCCATCCCGCTTCGGCACCAACGAATTGAAGGATACGGCACTCAGCATTGTCGAGATGGCCGAGGCCCTGCGCGAACATGAAAGCGCCATTCGCAGTCACGCCGATCATGTGACCCACGAAGTAAAGTCTCCAGTCACCGCGATTTTCGCCGCCACGGAAATGCTGGCGGACAGTGACCGGCTTTGCGACAGCGACCGCCATCTGGTCGCACAAATCGAAGGCGCCGCCGAACAGATACGCACACAACTGGAAGCCTTGCAAAAGGCGACGAGGGCGCGGACGTCTTCACACCGGGGTCTGACTCGACTGCGGGCGCTGGAACCGGAACTCATCCGCGAACGCCCCGGCCTTGCCATCGCCATTGAAGGCGGCGATGTGGCGATCCCGCTCGCGGCCTCCGGAATGAGGATCATCCTGAGCCAGTTATTACGCAATGCCGAAGATCATGGCGCAACTTGCGTGACACTTGCCGCTCAGGAAAGCGGCAAGACTGTCGAGGTGACGATTGCCGACGATGGAAGCGGTATCTCACCGGGTAACCAGGACAGGGTTTTCGACCCCTTCTTCACTACCCGCCGCAGCGAGGGGGGCACCGGCATGGGACTTGCCATCGCCCGCAATATCATCGCCGCGCATGGCGGCACAATCGCGCTTTCGCCCGCCGGATCAACGGTAACAGGCGCCTGTTTCCTGATCTGCCTGCCCCGGCATTCATGAAAGGCGGGCGGACGGGCCGAATTGGGCGACCAGTGTGTGCATGTCTCCGGGATAGGTCAGTGTGACATGGGTGACCGAACCGGCCGCATTCCAGGTTCGCCGCGCGATGACGAGGCAGGGCGTGCCTTCCTTCAGGTCGAGCAACTCCGCCTCCGCGCGGGCGGCCGCGCATGCATTGATGCGGTGTTCGGCGGCGCTCCACGGCACCTGCTCAAGCAGCCACGAGCCGGGTGGCGCATCGGAAAAATCGGCCGTTTCGGCCTGCGGCACCTCTTCCAGATTGATGAGCCTGTCTTCCAGACAAAATGGGCGCGATCCGGCGATATGCAGGGTTTTGACATGCCGGACATGTGCCGGACCGTCGAGCCGCAGCCGCTGCCGGTCTTCATCGCTCGCCAGGCGTCGGCACGACTGCAGGATGCGGAAAGCATAGGCAAGCCCGAGCGCCCGCACCTCTCGCTCAAGCTGGTGGATTTCCAGAACGGCAGACAGCACTTCCGGCTGGCGCACATAGGAGCCGGACTTGCGGCGGCGCTCGATCAGGCCCTTCTTGACGAGTTCCGACAGCGCCTTGTTCACCGTCATGCGCGAACAGCCATATTCGGCGGTCAGCTCGTGCTCGAAGGGAATGCGCGTGCCCGGCGGCCATTCACCGGAAACGATCCGGTCCTCGACATCGCGCTGGATGCGGGCGTGCAGCGCCAGCGGCTTTTTCTCGATCTTCCGGGAAACGCTTTCGCGCGCGCGTTCGTCAGCCATCGGCGTCCTTTTCAACCCCGGCTGACGGCGGCAACCACCTCGGCGCGGATTTCCTCCGTCAACTTCATGCGAAGCTTGGCGAACTCGGGATCGGCCTTCAGATGATAGTCGCGCGGATGCGGGAAATCGACCGGCGTGATCGACGAGATGCGTCCGGGACGGGCCGACATGGTGACGACGCGCGAGGCCATGAACACGGATTCCTCAATGTCATGGGTAACGAAGATCACCGTCTTCTTTTCCCGCTCCCAGATGCCGAGCAGCAGTTCCTGCATCAACCCGCGCGTCTGGTTATCGAGCGCGCCGAAGGGCTCGTCCAGAAGCAGGATCTTCGGGTCATTGGCGAGCGCCCGGGCAATGGCCGTGCGCTGCTGCATGCCGCCGGAAAGCTGTTTGGGCCAGTGATCGGCAAAGCCGGTTAGGCCCACCCGGTCGAGATAGTGGTCAACGGTCTCGCGCAGTTCCTTGTCGCGAACGCCCTTTTCGCGCAGGCCGAAACCGACATTCTCGCGGATCGTCAGCCAGGGAAACAGGGTGTAGGACTGGAAGACCATGCCGCGATCGGCGCCCGGTCCCTTGATCGCCTTGCCCTCCAGCAGCACCTCGCCGGTGGTCGGCCTGTCGAGGCCGGCCACGATGCGCAGGAGCGTGGACTTGCCGCAGCCGGACGGGCCCAGAATGGTGACGAAATCGTTCTTTTCCAGCGTCAGGTCCGTGGGCGAAAGCGCCTCGATCGGCGCGCCGCCCTTGCGGCCGGGAAAGACGCGCGAAACGCCCTTGATCTCAAGTTCCGGCGCGCTCATGCGAACCTCCAGGCAAACAGGACGCGGTTGGCCATCTTGAAGGCGAAGTCCGAGATCAGGCCGATGACGCCGATGACGATGATGCCGAAGATGATCTGGCCGGTGGCCATCAGCGCCTGCGAATTGATGATCATGTAGCCGATGCCGGACGACGCGCCGATAAGCTCTGCAACGATGACATAGGTCCAGGCCCAGCCAAGCACGAGACGCAGCGTTTCGGCGATATCCGGCGCCGAGGCCGGCAGCAGCACGCGCCGAACGATACCGCGATGCGAGGCGCCGAGCGTATAGGCGGCCTCGACCAGATCCCGCCTGGTATTGGCGACATAGACGGCGACCATGAGGATGATCTGGAACACCGCGCCGATGAAGATGACGAGCAGTTTCTGCATTTCGCCGATGCCGGCCCACAGAATCAGCAGCGGCACAAAGGCGGATGCGGGCAGATAGCGCGCGAAGGAGACGAAGGGCTCCAGCAGCGCCTCGATCGGCTTGTAGGCGCCCATGGCGATACCGAGCGGCACGGCGATGACGGAGGCCAGCACAAAGCCGCCGACCACGCGCCAGACGGTGATGCCGATATCACCGAGGAAACCCCGCTTCGACAAGAGCCACCAGCCATCCTGCAGCATGGTGATCGGGTCTGCCAGGAAGGTTTTCGAGACAAAGCCGCCAAAGGTCGCAAACGACCAGCCGGCAAAGAAGATGGCGAAGAACAGGATGCCGAGAGAAATTCTCAAGGTCGGGCTGATCGGCTCAAGCGGTTTCATTGGGTTTTCCGTGGTTTGGGCAGCGGTGGGTTGCGATCCGTTGTTGCATCTGGTTGCGCTCGCCTCGCACTCCCACCAATCCCCCCTTGAGGGGGAGATGTCGCGAAAGCGACAGAGAGGGGTAGAGGGCGCAAGCCCTCAAAGCCGCAATCTCCGTGCTCTCGGATAGGGTTCACCCCCCTCTGCCCTGTCGGGGGCATCTCCCCCTCAAGGGGGGAGATTGATCGGGGGCTATGTGGCTTGCCTCACTCCTGGATAAACGACGGATCGGCGAGCGTCGACAGGTCCGGGATCTCGCGGATCACGCCGGCATCGAGCAGAAGCTCGGCCGCATCCGACGAGAAATCGTTGAACTCGCCGCCGAAGAAGGCGATCGCCGCATCGCGGTCCTGCCATTCGAGATACTGCGCCGAGCCGGCGAACTGCTCTGCCGACTGGTTCACATCCGCGCCCATGATGCCATAGGCTTCTTCCGGGCTTTCGGCGATCATGTCGAGCGCTTCGTAATAGGACGTGGCGAGCGCCTTGGCGGCATCCGGGTTTTCCGCGAGGAAGGCCGGCGTGCAGCCGAACGTGTCCATGACGGCCGGGTAGTCGAGCGTGGTCGCGATGATCTTGCCGGCGTCCGGCGCTTCGCGGACGGACGACAGATAAGGCTCGTAGGTCATCGCCGCATCGTTCTGGCCGGCGATGAAGGCCTGGGCGGCCGGGCCCGGCTCGAGATTGACGACCTTGACGTCATCCATCGTCATGCCGTTTTCCTTGAGGATCCAGGCGAGATAGAAATAGGGCGAGGTGCCCGGCGCGGAGGCCGCAACGGTCTTGCCCTTGAGATCCGCGATCGATTCAATGTCCGAACGCACGACCATGCCGTCAGCGCCGTGGGACTTGTCGAGCTGGAAGATCTGCGTGGTCGGCACGCCGGCAGCGGCCCAGACGATCCAGGTCTCGACCGTGGTCGCGGCGCACTGGATGTCACCGGAGGCCAGCGCCAGATGGCGGCTTGCCTGCGGAATCTTGACGAGATCGACATCAAGGCCATTCTTCTCGAAAATGCCGGCTTCCTTGGCCAGCGTCAGCGGTGCGAAACCAGTCCAGCCGGAAAGACCGACGGCGACCTTGGTCTCCTGAGCATATGCGGATGTCGCCAGAGCCGAAGCTGCGATGGCGGTTGCTGCAAGCCATTTCATGTGAAGAACCCCTCTTCTACGGGCGTCTTGGCCCTTGTTGCGAGGATGCCAGTGTAGACGGGATTCGATTTTGTTGTCTAGACATAACAGACGCAGCAAACGCAGTTGTTCATCATGGAAGACCCTCATCCGGCCTTCGGCCACCTTCTCCCCAAGGGGAGAAGGGGAAGCCGGCGAAGCCCTGATTTGCCGCTTGCGCCGCGATGGCGGCTTGCTCCCCCTCGCCCCGCAGGGGAGAGGGTGGCGCGGATGCGCCGCGTGAGGGGCGGATCCGCTGCGTTTATTGTTCTACTCAGACCGATCAGTTCCCGAGAATACCCGGCAGACGCAGACCGTTTTCCTTCGCGCATTCGATGGCGATTTCATAACCGGCATCGGCATGGCGCATGACGCCGGTGGCCGGGTCGTTCCAGAGCACGCGACCGATGCGGCGGGCGGCATCGTCGGAACCATCGCAACAGATCACCATGCCGGCGTGCTGGGAAAAGCCCATGCCGACGCCGCCGCCGTGATGGAGCGACACCCAGGTGGCGCCGGACGCGGTGTTGAGCAGCGCGTTCAGGAGCGGCCAGTCGGACACGGCATCGGAACCATCCTGCATGGATTCCGTCTCGCGGTTCGGCGAGGCGACAGAACCGCTGTCGAGATGGTCGCGGCCGATGACGATCGGAGCCTTCAACTCGCCGTTCCTGACCATTTCATTGAAGGCAAGGCCAAGCCGGTGGCGATCGCCGAGGCCGACCCAGCAGATGCGCGCCGGCAAGCCCTGGAAATGAATGCGCTCACGCGCCATGTCGAGCCAGTTGTGCAGGTGGGTGTTGTCCGGCAGCAGTTCCTTGACCTTCTGATCGGTCTTGTAGATGTCCTCCGGATCGCCGGAAAGAGCGGCCCAGCGGAACGGGCCAACGCCCTTGCAGAACAGCGGACGAATATAGGCCGGGACGAAACCGGGGAAATCGAAGGCGCGCTCGCAACCCTCTTCCTTGGCCATCTGACGGATATTGTTGCCGTAATCGACGGTCGGAATGCCCTTGTCCCAGAAGGCGAGCATGGCCTCCACATGGGTGCGCATCGAAGCCCGGGCAGCCTTCTCCACGGATTTCGGATCACGCTCGGCCTTCTCGCGCCATTCGCCAAGGCTCCAGCCGGCCGGCAGATAGCCATTGACCGGATCATGCGCCGAGGTCTGGTCGGTGACGATATCGGGGCGCACGCCCCGCCTGACGAGTTCCGGCAGTATCTCCGCCGTATTGCCGAGCAGACCGACGGATTTCGCCTCGCCCGCCTTCGTCCAGGCGTCGATCATGGCGAGCGCCTCGTCCAGCGTCTCGGCCTTTTCATCGACATAGCCGGTGCGCAGGCGGAAATCGATGCGGGTCGGATCGCATTCGACGGCGAGGCAGGAGGCGCCGGCCATGACGGCGGCCAGCGGCTGCGCGCCGCCCATGCCGCCGAGGCCGCCGGTGAGGATCCACTTGCCCTTGAGGTCACCATTATAGTGCTGACGGCCGGCCTCCACGAAGGTTTCGTAGGTGCCCTGCACGATGCCCTGCGCGCCGATATAGATCCACGATCCGGCCGTCATCTGGCCATACATCATCAGGCCCTTCTTATCGAGCTCGTGGAAGTGATCCCAGTTGGCCCAGTGCGGCACGAGGTTGGAATTGGCAATCAGCACGCGCGGCGCATCGGCATGGGTGCGGAACACGCCGACAGGCTTGCCCGACTGCACCAGCAGCGTCTCGTCATTCTCGAGCGTCTTCAGCGTCTCGACGATTTTATCGAAATCGCCCCAGGTGCGGGCCGCGCGGCCGATGCCGCCATAGACGACCAGCTCATGCGGCTTTTCGGCGACATCCGGATCGAGATTGTTCATCAGCATCCTAAGCGGCGCTTCGGTGAGCCAGCTCTTGGCATTGAGCTCCGTGCCGGTCGGGGCGTGGATTTCGCGGGCATTGTGTCGCGGATTGTCGGTCATGGCTTGTTCCCTCTTTTACATGCGCGCGGAGAACGACAGGCGTTCGATCCGCTCCAGAATATCCTGCAGATGGCGGCGCAGCTTTTCCGCCTTGGCCTCGTCATAGGCAAAGGGCGGCGCTTCGGTTGTCAGATGGGTCGATTGCGCCAATTCCATCTGGATGGCGTGAATGCCGGTTTCGGGTTTTCCATAGTGCCGCGTCGTCCAGCCGCCCTTGAAGCGGCCATTGACGGCATGATCATAGCCATCTGCGAGAGAGACGACGCCCAACACCGCCGCCTCGAATTCGGACGCGCAGGTGACGCCGAGATTGGTGCCGATGTTGAAATCCGGCAGCTTGCCTTCGAACAAGAAGGGAATATGCGAGCGGATCGAATGGCAATCATAGAGAATGGCAATGCCGTGCTCCTGCCGCACGCGCTCAAGCTCGGCTGCAAGGGCTGCGTGATAGGTCCGGTGGAAGGCCTCAAGCCGTTCGGCGATATCGGCCTCGTCCGGCGCTTCGCCATCCTTCCAGATCGCGACGCCGTCAAAATCGGTTTCGGGCACCAGACCGGTCGTGTTCTGGCCCGGATAGAGGCTGACACCCGCCGGATCGCGATTGGCATCGATGACATAGCGATGGAAATTGGCCTTCACCATCGTCGCGCCGTCGAGCAGACCGTCATAGAGCCGGTCGACATGCCAGTCGGTATCGGCCAGCAGGCGACCATTCTCGTTCAGGCGCGCCTCGATTTCGGGCGGGACAAATGTGCCGGTGTGGGGGAAGCCCAGAACGACGGGCGATGAGCCACGGGTGACGGTTACGGGATCAGTCATCGGTTGTGTCCTCCTGTAGCGTTAGCCCCCTGATAAACTCCCCCCTCGAGGGGGAGATGTCGCGAAAGCGACAGAGAGGGGTATGGGCTTAAGCCACATGCATTGTGCTCTCGGAAAGGGTTCACCCCCCTCTGCCCCTGTCGGGGCATCTCCCCCTCAAGGGGGGAGATAGAAAGCCGGCCTTGCGCTCGGTGCATGTGGAAATCGTCACCCATGGGTTCACAAACTCAGTGCCGGCAGCAGGCCCGCATCGACCGCGCCGGTCAGCACGCCATCCTGAACGGCTGCAGCCGCCTTTTCCAGATCGCCGGCCATGTAGCGGTCATTCCCAAGAGCGGGCACGAGCGCGCGGAATACGGCAATCACGTCGTTCAATTGCGGGCTCGTTTGAAGCGGCGCGCGCAATTCAACGCCCTGCGCACCGCAAAGCGCCTCGATGCCGATGATGGCCGCGAGGTTTTCCGTCATCTGCAACAGTCGCCGCGCTCCGTGGCAGGCCATGGACACATGGTCCTCCTGATTGGCCGATGTGGGCGTGGAATCGACCGAGGCCGGATGCGACATCTGCTTGTTCTCGCTCATCAGCGCGGCAGAGGTGACCTCGGCGATCATCAGCCCGGAATTAAGCCCCGGCTTCTTTGACAGGAAGGCGGGTAGGCCGAAGGAGAGCGCGGGGTCCACCAGAAGCGCGATGCGGCGCTGGGCAATCGCGCCGATTTCGCAGGCGGCAATGGCGATCTGGTCGGCGGCAAACGCCACCGGCTCGGCGTGGAAATTGCCGCCGGAAACGACGCCGTCATCGGAAAGCACCAGCGGATTGTCTGTCGCCGCATTGGCCTCGACCTCCAGCGTGCGCCCTGCCTGCCGGAGGAGATCAAGGCAGGCGCCGTCGACCTGCGGCTGGCAGCGGATGCAATAGGGGTCCTGAACGCGTTCATCACCCTCGATATGGGAGACGCGGATTTCGGAGCCTTCCAGCAGGCCGCGCAGGCTGGCGGCCGCATCAATCTGGCCCTGGTGGCCGCGCAGCGTGTGGATATCCGGATGGAAAGGCGCGGGCGAGCCCATGGCCGCATCGGTGGAGAGCGCGCCGGTGACCAGTGCCGTCTGGGCGCAGCGGAAAGCGCGGAAGAGGCCGGCAAGCGCCAGCGCCGTGGAGACCTGCGTGCCGTTGATCAGCGCAAGCCCCTCCTTGGCTACCAAAGTGACCGGTGTGAGCCCCGCCCTTGCCAATGCCTCGGCGCCGGAAAGCCGCTCACCGGCCAGGAAGGCCTCGCCCTCGCCCATCATCACCGCTGCCATATGGGCAAGCGGCGCAAGGTCGCCGGAGGCGCCGACGGAGCCCTTTTCGGGGATCAGCGGGGTGACGTCCTTTTCGATCATCGCCTCGATCAGCCGGACGAGTTCCAGACGCACGCCGGACGCGCCGCGCCCGAGCGAGATCAGCTTCAGCACCATGATCAGACGGACGATCTCGGCACAAAGCGGCGCGCCGACCCCGCAGCAATGCGAGAGGATCAGATTGCGCTGCAGGGTGGCCGTATCGGCGGCGTCGATCTTGATCGAGGCGAGCTTGCCGAAACCGGTATTGATGCCATAGACCGGCGCGTTGCCGGCAGCGATCCGGGCAATGCGGGCGGCGGCCTTTTCGACGGCTGCGTCACAGGCCGGTGCAAGCCTGACGGGCTCGACACCACGATAGACCTCCTCCAGCACGCCAAGCGAAACGGAACCGGGTTCAAGGGTGATTGTCACAGCCGGACCTCCTGGCCTTCAGCATAAAGGCGATCGAGCGGATTGAAACCGATGCGGTAGACCAGTTCTGCCGGCGCATCGATATCCCATATGGCGATGTCGGCCGCCTTGCCGGCTTCGAGCGTGCCTGTTTCTTCCGTCAAGCCGAGGGCGGCGGCCGCGTTCCGGGTGACGCCGACCAGGCATTCCGAGACAGTCAGGCCGAACAGCGTCGCGCCCATGTTCATGGTCAGGAGAGCAGAAGTCAGCGGCGAGGTTCCGGGATTGCAGTCGGTCGCAAGGGCGATCTTCGCACCTGCGTTTCGCAGGGCGGCGATGGGCGGAAGCTGCTTTTCCTTCAGCGTGTAGAACGCGCCGGGCAGGAGCACCGCGACGGAACCGGCAGCGGCCATCGCCTTCGCGCCGGCATCATCGAGATATTCCAGATGATCGGCGGAAAGCGCGCCGAAGGAGGCCGCCATTTCCGCGCCGTGGAGATTGGAAAGCTGTTCGGCATGGAGCTTGACCGGTAGGCCGAGCGCCGATGCCTTTTCGAACACCGGTTTCAATTCCTCTGGCGAAAAGGCAATGCCCTCGCAGAATGCATCAACGGCATCGACAAGGCCCTCCGCATGGGCAGCCTCGAGACCGGGCAGCACCACCTCCGTGATGTAATCGCCGTTGCGGCCCTTGTATTCCGGCGGCGTGGCGTGGGCTGCGAGATAAGTGGTCTTGATGCGAACGGGGCGCAGCGCGGCAAGACGGCGGGCGGCGCGCAGCATCTTCAGTTCGGCCTCGACGTTGAGCCCGTAACCGGACTTGATCTCGATGGTGGCAACACCTTCGGCAATCAGCGCGTCAAGCCGCGGCAGAGCCGTTTCGACCAGATCGTCCTGCGAAAGCGCATTGGTGGCCGAGACCGTGGAGACGATGCCACCGCCGGCGCGGGCGATCTCCTCATAGGGCACGCCCTCGAGCCGCATCTCGAATTCCTTCGCGCGGCTGCCGCCATAGACGATGTGGGTGTGGCAATCGATCAGCGCTGGCGTGACCAGCCTGCCGCCGCAATCGACCGTCTCGAAACCGGCGCAGTCCGCCGGCAGACCGTCTTCGGGCCCGACATAGGCAATCCGCCCGTCGCGGACGGCCAGAACGCCGGAGACCGGAGCAATGTCATTGCCGGTCATGGCGCAAAGGCGGGCATTGGTAAAAAGCGTGTTCGGCGCAGAACGCATCTCTTTCCCCTTATTGTCTTGGTTGATTATTATGTATATACATAACGAAACGATCGGCAAGAACAAATTTCGAGGCGGAACCGACCAGATGCCAATGACGATCTTCGCAGAAAACGTGCTGACACCGGAAGGCTGGCGCTCGAATGCGCGTCTTTCGCTCGACGCGGGCCGCATTTCCGGCCTCGCCTTCGATCAGACGCCTGAGCCTGGCGACGAGCGCCACGGGATCATCGTGCCGGCCGTGGCCAATCTCCATTCCCATGCCTTCCAGCGCGCCATGGCCGGCCTTGCAGAGCGCCGCGGCCCGGCCAGCGACAATTTCTGGAGCTGGCGCGAGGTGATGTACCGCTTCACCTTCGCCATCGAACCGGACGAGGTCGAGGCGATCGCGGCACAGCTTTACATGGAAATGCTGGAAGCGGGCTTTTGTCGCGTCGGCGAATTCCACTATCTGCACAATGACAAGGACGGACGCCATTACGGAAACATCGGCGAGATGGCCGAGCGCATTGGCGCTGCCGCGTCCGAGACCGGTATCGGCCTGACGCTGCTGCCGGTCTTCTATGCCCATTCCAATTTCGGCGGCGCGGAACCGAACAATGGCCAACGCCGCTTCATCCATGATCGCGACAGTTTTGCCCGCCTGATGGAAGCCTCGGCAAAAGTGGTTGCCGGACTGGAAAGCGCCGTCCTCGGCGTTGCGCCGCATTCTCTGCGTGCCGTCACCCCGGATGAGCTCGAATTTGCCGCAAGCCTGACGGACGGTCCGGTGCACATGCATATCTCCGAGCAGACGAAGGAAGTCGACGACTGCCTTGCCTGGAGCGGCAAGCGCCCGGTTGAATGGCTGCTCGACAATACCGGCGTCGATGGGCGCTGGTGCCTGATCCACGCAACACACATGACGGACGCCGAGACCGATGGCCTTGCAATGTCCGGCGCGATCGCAGGCCTTTGCCCCGTGACCGAAGCCAATCTCGGCGACGGCATCTTCCCCGCAAGCCGTTTCCTTGGCGCGGGTGGCGCTTTCGGCATCGGTTCGGACTCCAATGTGCTGATCGGCCTTGCCGATGAATTGCGCCAGCTCGAATATGCCCAGCGTCTCGGGGAGCGCGCCCGCAACGTGATCGCCGAAACCGGTGGCACGACCGGTCGACGCCTGTTGGACGGCGCGCTTGCCGGCGGCGCTCGGGCCATGGGTATCGAGGCCGGCATTTTCGAAGGCGCGCCGGGAAACTTCTTCTCGCTCGATGATAGCGCCGCCCCCTGGCTGAAGGCGGATCAGGCGCTCGACGGCTTCATCTTCGCAAACCAGGCGAGGCCGGATTGCGTCTGGGTGAATGGCACAAAGCAGGTCGAGGGAGGGCGTCACCGCAAGCGCGCGGCGATCGCCGCCCGCTTCCGCAAGGCAATGACGGCACTGATGGAACGCTCGGCATAGGCGCATACCCCTTTGGCAGGCTTTCGCGGCGTGGTAGGAAAGAGGCACATTCCTATCCGCGCCTACCCCTCCCAAGGAGCCCGCCATGTCTGACGCACAACTTCGCCCCAAGGCAGAAGACCTCCCCTATCGCCCCAATGTCGGCGTGATGATCCTGAACCCCGAAGGCCAGGTCTGGCTCGGCCGCCGCCTTTCGGAGGGCAATTCGGAATCCGATGGTTCGCCGCAGCTCTGGCAGATGCCGCAGGGCGGCATCGATCCGGGCGAGGCCCCGCTTGAGGCAGCCAGGCGCGAGCTCTACGAGGAGACAGGCATGAAGACGGTCGAGCTTCTCGGCGAATCAAGGGGCTGGATCAATTACGACCTGCCCGAGCACCTGATCGGCATCGGGCTCAAGGGCCGCTATCGCGGCCAGACGCAGCGCTGGTACGCCTTCCGCTTTCTGGGGTCCGATGGCGAGATCGCCATCAACCCGCCGCCGGACGGGCACATGCAGGAGTTCGATGCCTGGCAGTGGACCGATATCGACGAACTTCCCGGCCTGATCGTGGACTTCAAGCGCGCGGTCTATGAACAGGTGGTCGCCGAATTCCGGCATCTTGCCAGGGGCTGACCCGGAACGCAAAAAAAGGCCCAAACCGCTGTGGTTCGGGCCTTCGAAATACAAAAAGCGAACGCGCCTTACTCGGCTTCGTCGGTCGCGCCGGCGTTCAGCTGGGCGTATTTCTTCTCGCCGAGGGATTCCAGGAGTTCGAGCTGCGTTTCGAGGAAGTCGATATGGCCCTCCTCGTCGATCATCAGTTCCTCGAACAGCTTCATGCTGACGTAATCGCCAGCCTCGTGACAGATATCACGGGATTCCTTGTAGGAATTGCGCGCCTCATATTCGCCGGCGAGATCGCCTTCCAGCACTTCCTTCACCGTCTGGCCAATGCGCAGCGGCGCCACGGTCTGGAGGTTCGGATGGCCTTCGAGGAAGATGATGCGGTCGGTCAGCTTGTCGGCGTGGTGCATCTCTTCGATGGACTCGGCACGCTCCTTGGACGCCAGCTTGGTCAGGCCCCAGTCCTGCAAAAGACGATAATGCAGCCAGTACTGGTTGACGGCTCCGAGCTCAAGAAACAGCGCTTCGTTCAGCCGCTCGATTACTTTTTTGTCGCCTTTCAACGTCCGTTCTCCTTTTTTCTTCCTGGAACTTCTTCAGGCGGCTCAAAAAATCACAAAACTCGGCGCCGGTCGAGTCGCGATTGATGTGATACTGCTCGGAGGTACGGACGATGATATCGATGACGTTTGGGAAGCAGCCGCAGCAGCGGCCACGCTTCTGCATGCGGTTGTAAACCGTGCCGGGCACGATGATGCGCCAGCAATCCTCATCGAGGAGCTCGTTCACCACGTCGACAATTTCTTTTTCGGTTACAAAATTACAGCTACAGACAAGCATGCCTTCACCATTGACGTTCGTCAGCGATCGTCTCCTATTTGCAAAAGGAGAGGTTCGTTGTCAAGAATAAACGCTGTCACCAGCGCTCTCGTCACGTTGAAGCAGCATCCGCCGCCGGTAGGTCTTTATTTGATGGAGGCCATGGCGCAGGGATCGACGCCATAGGAGGGCGCGCAGCCCGGCTTGCCTGCCGCGATACTGCCCGGTGCGGCCAGAGAAGCCGCCATGATGATCAAAGCCGCGCCTGCAAACAGAACAGCAATTGACTTACCCATTTTCAAAGACACCTTGTTTCAGTAGGACCGGCAAGGTCATCTTCCCGATGACCTTTCAATAATTGGTAAAGACGTAAGCCATGTGACGGGTTCCATCGAAACCCGGGAATTTGCCACAATTCAGTCAAAAACCTGACGGCAGAAAACCTTGATGTGTTCAGGCGGTTCGGCCGAACTGGCCGTGCTGGCGGTATTGCACGAGATAGGTCGGCAGGATCGCATCAAGCTGCGCGGGGCGAATGCCGAGACCCGCAAGGGTGCGGCCGTCGGCGGCAGCCTCCTCGGAGACGACATTGTCGGCCTTCAGGAGCTTCACTTGGTCGGCCGTCAGCGGCGGCGCGATCAGCGGAATGGAACCGGCGATGCCGCCGAAGAACGAAGCGAGGCCGAAGGGCAGCGACACGAGACCGCGCTTGCGGCCGGTCACGCGCAGCACCTCTTCGAGACATTCGCGGAAGGTCAGCACGTCGCGACCGCCAAGCTCGTAGACCTTGCCGCCTTCGACCTTGCCGTCGACAGCGCGGGCGATAACCTCGGCGACGTCGGCGACATAGACCGGCTGGAACTTCGTCTTGCCGCCGCCGATCAGAGGCAGGAAGGGCGAGATCAGCGACATCTTGCCGAACTTGTTGAAGAAGTCGTCTTCCGGTCCGAAGATGATCGAGGGACGGACGATCACGGCTTCCGGCAGGATCTCCCGGACGGAAGCCTCGGCCTTGGCCTTGGAACGGGCATAGTGCGAGCTGCTTTTCTCGTCGGCGCCGATTGCCGAGACGTGGGTCAGCTTGGCGCCGGCATCGCGCGCGCATTCGGCCACCAGGCGCGCGCCGTCGGCCTGCACCGCGTCAAAGCCGTTCTTGCCGCTCTCAAACAGGATACCGACGCAGTTGATGACGTGATCGGCGCCTTCGACCGCCCGGCGCACCGAATCGGGATAGCGCAGATTGGACTGGAAGAAGGTGATCTGACCGACATTGCCGAGCGGCTGGAGGAACAGCGCCAGATCCGGCCGGCGCACGGCAACGCGGATGCGATAGCCCCGCTTGGCAAGCGCGCGAACAACATAGCGCCCGACGAAACCCGATCCGCCGAAGACCGTGACCAGCGGAGGAATGTTCGATAGCGTCATGCCTAGCTCCTGAAATCGCCGAAAGCCGAATTGATTACATGAGTGCAATAGCCCAAACCGGGCCGAAGGTGAAGGGTCAAGCTGACGCAGTTTTCGCAGTCGCAGCAGACCTCACGATATTTCCCGCCTGGCGTGTCCAAAGGGACACATTGCCCTTTATGCGGACCCTGTTCCTACTGACATAGCGCTCTCGATATCGGCGACAATGGCCTTAGCCGCCGCCTTCGGATCGTCTGCTCGGAGGATCGGACGGGCGACAACGAGATGAGAGGCGCCGGCGGCAATCGCCTTGGCCGGCGTCATCACCCGCTTCTGGTCGTCCGAGGATACTCCCGCTGGCCGGATGCCGGGCGTAACGATGGCGCGCTCCGGCCCGATGATGTCGCGCACCAGAACCGCTTCGGCCGCAGAGCAGACGATGCCGCCCATGCCCGCTTCCGCCGCCTGCGCGGCGCGGCGCTTCACCAGCGCCTGTGCGTCGCCCGGATAGCCGGCCTCGGCAAGATCGGCATCATCCATCGAGGTCAGCACGGTGACGCCGAGAAGGCAGAGCCCGGAGCCCTCGGCCGCCTCCACCGCCGCGCGCATGGCCTTGGGATAGGCATGCAGCGTCAGCATCGACATGCCCATCTTGGCGATGTTCTCCACGCCCTTGGCGACCGTGTTGTCGATGTCGAGCAGCTTCATGTCGAGGAAGACCTGCTTGCCGTCGGCGGCCAGTTCGCGGGCAAAGGAAAGCCCGCCGGCAAAGGCGAGCTGGTAGCCGATCTTGTAGAAGGAGACGCTGTCGCCGAGCCGCGCAACCATCTGCGCCGCCTCGTCCACACTCGGGACATCCAGTCCCACGATCAAGCGTTCGCGTGCACTCATGCCACAACTCCTTCCCGCCAAGAGCCCTGTTCGCGCTCCATGTCGCATAAAACCCGAAAAATGGGAAGGAAAAAGGCCGGATCAGACCCGCATCGGCATCAGCACATAAAGCGCGTTCTCGCTGTCGGTGTCGCGCACGAGCGTCGGCGAGCCGGCGTCTGCGAACAGGAAGATCGCTTCGTCGCCGGTCAGCTGCGAGGTGATGTCGAGCAGATATTTGGCGTTGAAGCCGATATCCATGGCCTCGCTTTCATAGCCGACGGCGAGCTCGTCGGTGGCGCTGCCCGAATCAGGATTGTTGACCGTGAGCGTCAGCTGGCCTTCGGCAAGCGACAGCTTGACGGCGCGGCCGCGCTCCGACGAGACGGTCGACACGCGATCGACCGCCTTGGCGAAGGCATCGCATTCGATCCGCATCTCGCGGTCATTATTGGCCGGGATCACACGCTGGTAATCCGGGAAGGTGCCGTCGATCAACTTGGAGGTGATCACCACCGAGCCGATGGTAAAGCGGATCTTCGCATCGGAGACTTCGACACTGACAATGATCTCGGGGTCATCGACGAGCTTCTGCAATTCGCCGACGGTCTTGCGGGGGATGATGACGCCCGGCATGTTCTCGCAGCCGGACGGCGCATCGATCTCGGCCCGCGCCAGACGGTGACCGTCGGTGGCGACCGCGCGCAGCTTCAGCTCGGAGCCTTCGGTCATGGCGTGGAAATAGATGCCGTTCAGATAGTAACGCGTTTCCTCGGTCGAGATCGCGAACTGGGTGCGGTCGATCAGCATCTTGAGATCGGCGGCCTTCAGCTTGAAGGCATGGCTGAACGTGCCGGCGGTCAGGTCCGGGAAATCCTCCTGCGGCAGGCACTGCAGCGAGAATTTCGACTTGCCGGAGGCGACCGAAATAGTCTGACCGTCGGTCGCCGTCGCCAGCGAAACCTCGGCGCCGTCGGAAAGCTTGCGCACGATCTCGTAGAGCAGATGGGCCGGAACCGTTGTCGCGCCCGCCTGTTCGACCATGGCCGGCGTCTTCTCGGTGATCTCGAGATCAAGGTCGGTCGCCTTCATTTCGAGATCGTTACCCTCGGCCTTCAACAGAACGTTGGAGAGAATCGGAATGGTGTTGCGGCGCTCGACCACGCGGTGAACATGGTTCAGGGACTTCAGGAGGTCGGATCTTTCGAGCGTGATACGCATGACTTTCGCTTTCACTCTTTCGCACGGGTCAAATGCCGGAGGGCAATCGAACGGGGCCTCGCGTCCGAAAAGGCCGCGGGCGGGGAGACAAAATGACAGCAAATCCGCGCCGATTGCAAGGCCCGGCATCAAGCCTCCACCCATATTCCGCCCAGCCCACGGACCGGCGCGATGCCCTCGCCCCTTGTCGCGACCTGACGGCCATGATCAAAGAGGGAAACCGGGGACGTGAGATGAGCGACGGCAACAGATTTGAAATCGCGGGACATTCGATCGAGGCAAGGCCGCTTTCGCCCGGCCTTTACCTTGTCGCCACTCCGATCGGCAATCTCGGCGATATCACCGTGCGCGCGCTCGAGACCCTTGCCGGCGCGGACGTCCTCGCCTGCGAGGATACGCGCGTCACCCGCAAGCTGCTCGACCGCTTCGCCATCGCCAAGCGCCCCTTCGCCTATCACGAGCACAATGCGGAAAAGGCCGGGGAGCAGCTTATGGCGGCCCTTCGCGCGGGGAAGAGCGTCGCCCTCGTCTCCGATGCCGGAACGCCGCTCGTCTCCGACCCCGGCTACAGGCTCGCGGGCCTGGCGATCGCGGAAGACATCAAGGTTGTCCCGATCCCTGGCGCTTCCGCGCCGCTGGCAGCCCTTGTCGGCGCGGGGCTTCCCAATGATGCCTTCTTCTTTGCCGGCTTCCTGCCGCACAAGGACAAGGGCCGCCGCGACCGGCTGGCCGAACTGGCGGATATTCCGGCAACGCTGATCTTCTTCGAATCGCCCCATCGCATCGGCGCGACGCTCGATGCGGCAAGCGCCGTGCTCGGCGAAAGCCGGCAGGCCGCCGTCTGCCGGGAACTGACCAAGACTTATGAGGAATTCCGGCGCGGCACGCTGGGCGAACTTGCCGAAGCCTATCGCCAGGCGGAGGTCAAGGGCGAGATCGTGCTCGTCATCGGCCCGCCGCCCAAGCCGGAAGCGCCGGGCGAGGCGGATGTCGACGCGCTGCTGCAGGCGCTTGTCGCCGATCTGCCTGCGGCAAAGGCTGCAGCGCAGGCTGCGAGGCAGACCGGACTTGCGCGCAAGGACCTCTACCAGCGACTTCTCGACCTGAAGGACGGCGATGGCGCGTGAGGCGACGAGACGGCGGGATGCGGAACGGCGCGGCCGGCGCGCGGAAAGCCTTGCCGCCCTTTACCTTCGCCTGAAGGGTTACCGCATTCTCGCCATGCGCTTCAAATGCCATGCCGGCGAAATCGACATCATTGCCCGCAAGGGCGACCTCGCCATCTTCATCGAGGTCAAGGCGCGCGTCAGCGAGCAGCTCGCGATCGACGCCGTGACCGCCTCTGCCCAAAGGCGCATCCGCGCGGCCTCCGATGTCTGGCTGTCGCGCCAGCCAGACGCCCATCGCCTGTCGCAACGCTACGACATCCTTGCCTGCCTGCCCCGTCGCCTGCCGCGACATTTCCCCGATGCATTTTGACGATACGAACATTGAAGATGCGCAAATGAAAGGGCGAGCGCCTTCGGTTTTATAAAAGTGAAACAAAATCGTCGTTCAGACGTCACGCAACCGCGATACCCCCGCTTCCATCATCCACCGCGATGATTATTCAGATTCTGAACGGGGACTTTCATCATGAAGAAATTTGTTCTGGCCGCGCTGACCGTCGGCCTTTCGACCTCGACCGCATTCGCCGCCACCGACATCACCTGGTGGCACGGCATGGGCGGCAACAACCAGGCCGTTATCAACGAGATTTCCAAGCGCTTCAACGAAAGCCAGGATAGCTGCAACCTGACGCCGGTTTCCAAGGGCACTTATGAAGAAGCCCTCGCCTCCGGCATCGCCGCCTTCCGCTCGGGCGAACAGCCGAACATCCTGCAGGTGTTCGACGCCGGTGCTGCCACCATCATGAACGCCAAGGGCGCTGCCATTCCGGCAGAAGACCTGATCAACGACGCCGGCTACGACTTCAACCGCGAAGACTTCATCGAAGGCGTCCGCTATTTCTACGCAGACAGCGACGGCAAGTTCGTCGGCATGCCGTTCAACTCCTCGGCGCCGATCATGTATACCAACACCGAAGCCTTCGAGAAGGCCGGTGTCGAGCCGCCGAAGACCTGGGAAGAATTCGAGGAAATCGCGCCCGCCCTCAAGGATGCCGGTTATATCCCGCTCGTCCAGTCGCAGCTCACCTGGGAAATGACCGAGAACTTCTTCTCGCGCAACAATCTCCAGTTCGCCACCAACAACAATGGTTATGACAGCGTCGACGGCACCGAGATCCTGGTGACCACGCCCGAGCACGTCATGATGTATGACAAGCTCAAGGCATGGTACGACGAAGGCTATTTCGGTTATTTCGGCGCCGGCTGGTCCGATAACCAGAAGCCTTTCGAAGAAGACAAGGTTGCGCTCTGGATCGGTTCCTCGGGTTCCTTCGGCGGCCTGCAGAAATCCGCCCAGATGCCCTTCTCGGCCACCTTCCTGCCCTACTGGGATTCGATCGAAGGCGCCGGCACCAACTCCTTCATCGGCGGCGCTGCCCTCTTCGCGCTTTCCGGCAAGGATGATGCCCAGAACCAGTGCACGGCCGATTTCTTCCAGTTCCTGACCTCGCCGGAAATCCAGTACTTCTGGCACAAGTCCACCGGCTACGTTCCGGTCACCACCGCCGCTTACGAGCTGGCCAAGGAAGACGGCTGGTACGAAGAGCAGCCGGTTGCCGAAGTCGGCATCCAGCAGCTCTCGCTGCCGGGCGGCGAATGGTCCAAGGGCTACCGCATGGGCTTCTACCCGCAGATCCGCGAAGTCATGGAACGCGAATACAACAAGATCTTCGCCGGCGAGACCTCGGTTGAAGACGCCATGGCGACGATCCAGGAAGAAGGCAACGCCCTTCTCGCCCGCTTCGCCAAGACGGCTTCCAACTGATCCCAAGCGATCGTTCGGACATGTTCGGTCCGGGGGCATAGCGCCCCCGGACTTTGCCATATCGGAAAGTTGCCATGAAGCGCGTCCAGTTCAATTCGCCCCTGCTGCCCTATCTCTTCGTGCTGCCGCAGATGGCCATCATCGTGATCTTCTTCTACTGGCCGTCGGTGCAGGCGATCCAGTCGTCCTTCTATCTGGAGGATCCCTTCGGCTTCAGCGCGAGTTTTGTCGGCCTCGACAATTACACCGATGCGCTGACCTCGAGCTATTATCTGCGCGTCGCCCAGTTCACCGTGATCTTCACGGTTCTGGTGACCTTCTTCTCGCTCGCGCTCGGCCTGCTTCTCGCCTCCAAGGCCGATGATGTGATCCGCGGTTCGAGCACATACAAGACGCTGCTGATTTCCGTCTATGCGATCGCGCCGCCGGTCGCAGGCCTGATCGGCATGATGTTCTTCGACCAGCATATCGGTCCCTTCGTGAAGATGGCCGCGTGGTTCGGCTGGGACATGAAGGTCGGCATCAATTATTTCGACACCGCCTTTGCGATGATCACCGTCGCCGTGTGGAAACAGATCCCCTATAATTTCATCTTCTTCCTGTCCGGCCTGCAGTCCATTCCCGTTTCCGTGCGCGAGGCGGCGGCGATCGACAACCGCTCGCGCCTTGGCCGGTTCTGGACCGTGACGCTGCCGCTTCTGGCGCCGACAGCCTTCTTCCTCCTGATCATCAACATGACCTATTCGCTGTTCGACACGTTCGGCATCATCGACGTGATCGTGAAGGACAAGGCCGCCAACAACCCGATCACCCTGGTCTACAAGGTCTATATGGACGGCTTCCGCGGCAATGACATCGGCGGCTCGGCGGCGCAATCGGTGATCCTGATGCTGATCGTGCTGGTGCTCACCTTCTTCCAGTTCCGCTTCATCGAGCGGCGCGTGCACTACAATTGAGGAGCCGGACCGATGCATAGAACAAATTTCTGGGACCACCTCATCCTGCTCTTCGGCGTCTTCATCATGGTCGGCCCGATCTTCGTCGCCTTCATGACCTCGACCCATGAAGCGGTCGACGTTCACATGAAAGGCCTCCAGGTCACCTGGGGCGATGATTTCGTTGACACCTACAAGGAGGTGCTGACCACGCGCGGCGGGTTTACCGGCGACGTGACCGGCGCCCGCATGGTGATGAACTCCTTCATCCTCGGCATCGGCTTTGCCGTCGGCAAGATCGTGCTGTCGATGATGGCGGCCTATGGACTGGTCTATTTCCGCTCGCGGTTTTCGACGCTGTTCTTCTGGATGATCTTCACCACCCTGCTTCTGCCGCTTGAGGTGCGCATCCTGCCCTCCTACGACGTCATGACCAAGCTTGGCCTCGTCAACACCTATACCGGCCTGATCGTGCCGCTTCTGGCATCGGCCACCGGCACCTTCTTCTTCCGCCAGTTCTTCAAGTCGGTTCCCGACGAACTGCTGGAGGCCGCCCGCATCGATGGCGCCGGGCCGTTCAAGTTCTTCATCGACATTCTCGTACCGCTGTCGAAGACGATGATGGCGGCGATCTTCATCATCATGTTCGTCTATGGCTGGAACCAGTATCTGTGGCCGATGATCATGACCAACGAGGAAACCTTCTACACGCTGGTGCGCGGCATCAAGCAGATCCTCCTCGTCTGGGTCGGAAGCCAGATCCCCGAATACAACCAGGCCTTCGCGCTGGCGGTTCTCGCCATGCTGCCGCCGGTCCTGATCGTGGTGATCTTCCAGAGCTGGTTCATCAAGGGCCTGACGGAAAGCGACAAATAGGAAGAATAAAATGGCTGCTATCGAAATTTCAAAGGTCTCCAAGATCTACTCCGGCGATGCCCGCGCGGTCGACAATGTCGATATCCATATCGAGGACGGCGAGTTCATCGTCCTTGTCGGCCCGTCGGGCTGCGGCAAGTCCACGCTGTTGCGCATGGTCGCCGGCCTTGAGGCGATCACCGAGGGCGAGGTGAAGATCGGCGGAAAGGTCGTCAACAGGAAGGATCCGGCCGAGCGCGACATCGCCATGGTGTTCCAGAACTACGCGCTCTATCCGCATATGACGGTCTACAACAACCTGGCCTATGGCCTGAAAAACCGGGGCACGCCGAAGGCCGAGATCGCGGCGCGGGTGAAGGAAGCCGCCCGCATGCTGGAGCTGGAACCCTATCTGGAGCGCAAGCCCCGCGCCCTTTCCGGCGGCCAGCGCCAGCGCGTGGCCATGGGCCGCGCCATCGTGCGCAAGCCCGCCGCCTTCCTGTTCGACGAACCGCTGTCGAACCTCGACGCCAAGCTGCGCGTTTCCATGCGCGGCGAGATCAAGCATCTGCAGAAGCGCCTCGGCACCACCTCCATCTACGTCACCCATGATCAGCTCGAGGCGATGACGCTGGCCGACCGGCTGGTCGTGCTGAATGCGGGCCGCATCGAGCAGATCGGCACGCCGCTCGACGTCTACCACAAGCCAGCCTCGACCTTTGTCGCCAATTTCATCGGCTCGCCGGCGATGAACCTCGTCTCCGGCGAACTGAACGGTGACCGGCTGGCGATCGGCTATAATGTGCTGGAGCTTGCCCGCGACCTGCCGGTCTCCGGCGCGCTGACCGTCGGCATCCGGGCCGAGGACCTGCAGGTTGCGGAAGAACCATCTGCACACACGATCACCGCGAAGCTCGACTATGTCGAGGAACTGGGCGCGACGCGGCTTGCCCATTGCCTGATCGGCGAGCAGAGCCTGACCGCCGCCCTCTCACCCGCCATTCCGCTTGCAGACGAGATGCGCTTTTCGATTGATCCGGCAAAGCTGCATTTCTATGATCGGGAAACCGGCAAGCGGATCCATTCCCGGAGCGCAACGGTTACAGCCTGAAGCAACGCCCATGCCGGAACTTTTCACCGATTGCGTCCATGCCCTGGAAGGACCCGGTCGCGCCGAACGCGAGCGCATTCTGGGGCTGGAAAAATCAGCGCATGTTCACGATCGCTACCGGCAGGAACTCTCCTGTCTGCAGACGCTCGAGACCGGCGGGGCCCCGTCGGCGACAGGCCTGCTGGGCTTTCCCTTCCAGGCCGCCGCCTGGAACCTGCAGCGCGGGCTGTTCCCCGAAAGGAGCGCCGAAAAGCTTGCGGGCGAACAGGCCAGCCTGGTGATGCTTTCGGAAATGGACAACGGCATGGCCCGCACGGCCCAGCGCCACCCGACCGCCGAGATCGCCAACGCGCTCAAAATGGCCTATGCCTACGGCGTCGAGTTTCTCGAGCTCGGCCTCGGCAATGAAGCCGAGCGGCCCTATTGCACCGATGACTTCAACGCGAAGGGCTTTCACGGCAATGCGCTTCTTGCCGCCAGGGCGCTGGAGACCCCTTTCATGCTGCCGCTTTCCGGCCCGCCGATCTGGTTTTCCGACGACAACGACCAGCCGCGCATCGGCGCGCGCATGGCGATCGGCGCGAAGATCGAGACCACCGGGGGGCCGATCGTCGCGCTCTCGACCCACCTGGAAAGCCATGGCGACATTGAACTGCGCGAACGCCAGATGGCCGACATCTTCGACCTGATCGACTGGCATTTTTCCGACCTGCCCGTGCTGATCGGCGGCGACCTCAACACCGGCAACCGCACCGGCGGCGATGCCGATGCCGAAACCCTTTTCGATCTGGCGCGCGACAGGGGCTATCAGCGCCATGGCGGCCCGAAAGACAGGATCACCACGCGCCCCAGCCTGATCTCCGGAACGGATCCGCAGCCGATGAAGCTCGACTGGTTTCTCTCGCGCGGGCTTGTGATCGCCGAAAGCCGCGTGGTCGACGCGCTGGATGACGAGGGCACGCCGCTTTCGGATCACGATCTGCTGATCTGCACGGTCTCGGGCATCTCCGACTGACGCAAGGCGATTGCCAACGGCTCATGCGGTGACTACATATCGAGGCGCTTCAAACCAGACCGGGGGCTCCAGTTTCATGGCCGCAATCAAAAAAGTCGCCGTCCAGATGGACCATATCTCCACCGTGAAGATTGCGGGCGATTCCACCTTCGCCATGTCGCTGGAGGCGCAGAACCGCGGCTACGAGCTTTATCACTATACGCCCGACCGGCTGACGCTGAGGGATGGCAAGGTGATTGCCGCCGTCGAGAAGATGACGCTGCGCGACGTGGAAGGCGACCATTACACGCTCGGCCCCGCCGAGCGCACCGACCTTTCGACCATGGATGTGGTGCTGCTGCGCCAGGACCCGCCCTTCGACATGGCCTATATCACCTCGACCCACATGCTGGAGCGCATCCACCCGAAGACGCTGGTGGTCAATGATCCGGCCTGGGTGCGCAACTCGCCGGAGAAGATCTTCGTCACAGAATTTGCCGATCTGATGCCGCCGACGCTGATCACCAAGGACGTCGGCGAGATCGCGCGGTTCCGCGAGGAAATGGGCGACATCATCCTGAAACCGCTTTACGGCAATGGCGGCGCGGGCGTCTTCCATTCCACCCGCGACGACCGCAATTTCACCTCGCTTCTGGAAATGTTCGAGCAGATGTTCCGCGAACCCTATATCGCCCAGGCCTACCTGCCGGCCGTGCGCAAGGGCGACAAGCGCATCATCCTCGTCGACGGCGAATTTGCCGGCGCGATCAACCGTGTGCCGGCAGAGACCGACAGCCGCTCCAACATGCATGTCGGCGGACGCGCCGAACCCTCCGAACTGACAGCGCGCGAGGAAGAGATCTGCGCGCGCATCGGCCCGTCGCTGAAGGAGCGCGGCTTCATTCTCGTCGGCATCGATGTGATCGGCGATTATATGACGGAAATCAACGTCACCTCCCCCACCGGCATTCGCGAGGTGAAGAGGTTCGGCGGCGCGGACATCGCCGCGCTCATGTGGGACGCAATCGAGAAGAAGCGCGGCTGAGCCCTATTTGTTTTGTGAGACGAGCGCCTGCTGCGTGAGCGAATTGCGCAGCTCGCTCTTCTGGGCGTCGATCATGCCTGAGATGAGGAACAGGTCGACCAGCCACCAGATGCCGAATACCGCCAGAAACACGAAGCCGATGATGAAGACGAATGTCAGCCAGCCGACGACATTCAGGAGCAGCATGGCGATCGCCGATCCGGGCCTGCCGAGATAGAACCGGTGCGCGCCGGCCCAGCCGACGAAGAACCACAGAAGATAGGCCGCCGCCGGCGATTTCGCGCCATTGGTGACGCGCTGTTCGATCAGGATCTGTTCTTCGGTCGTTAGTCCCATATCACTCTCCGCCATATTGCTCCGGCCAGCTTGCCTGCCCTGTTTACGGCGGCGGCAAACCGGATGTCCATCCCATAGCCGTCCGCCTGATGCCGAATGGATGAAGTTCTTCTTTTGTTCTTGCATCGGAGCGCGCATTATGGAATCCTTGCAACCATTGGATTTGATGAAACGCTGTTCTTGAGGGGACGCCGGGCGGGGCCGGCGCGGGGCTTCACATGGTATCCAGGGTTCAAACAGTTGCATTTCAGGGGATTGAGGGCGTTCCGGTCGATGTCCAGGTGATGGTCGCACCCGGCAAGATCGGCATGCAGATCGTCGGACTGCCAGACAAGGCCGTTGCCGAAAGCCGCGAACGGGTGCAGGCCGCGCTCCACGCAACGGGCCTCGCCTTGCCGGCCAAACGCGTGACGGTCAATCTGGCACCGGCCGACCTGCCGAAGGAAGGGTCACATTTCGATCTTGCCATAGCGCTGGGCCTGATGGCGGCGCTCGGCGCGGTTCCGGCCGATGCGCTCATGGATTACGTGGTCATCGGCGAGCTCAACCTTGACGGCACGATCGCCGCCGTGGCCGGCGCGCTTCCTGCGGCGATGACCGCCAATAGCATGGACAAGGGGCTGATCTGCCCGGCCGAGTGCGGGCCGGAAGCGGCCTGGGCCGGCGCGGAGATCGATGTTCTCGCCCCGAAAAGCCTGATCGCGATCGCCAATCATTTCAAGGGAACCCAGGTGCTCTCCCGCCCCGTACCCGCCGTGCGGGCCGCAGCACAGGACTTGCCCGACCTTTCGGAGATCAAGGGACAGGAAAGCGCCAAGCGCGCGCTGGAGGTGGCGGCTGCAGGCGGCCACAATCTGCTGATGGTCGGCCCGCCGGGTGCCGGAAAATCGATGCTCGCCTCCCGCCTGCCCTCCATCCTGCCGCCGCTCCTGCCGCAGGAGCTGCTGGATATGTCGATGGTGCATTCGATAGCCGGCAAGCTTGCCGGTGGGCGGCTTTCCGACCGTCGGCCCTTCCGCGCGCCGCATCATTCCGCAAGCATGGCCTCGCTCGTCGGCGGCGGCATCAAGGCAAGGCCCGGCGAGGCCTCGCTTGCCCATCACGGCGTTCTGTTTCTTGACGAACTGCCGGAATTTTCGCCGCAGGTGCTGGATGCGCTGCGCCAGCCGCTGGAAAACGGTGAGTGCGTGATCGCCCGCGCCAATCATCGCGTCTCCTATCCGGCCGCCTTCCAGCTTGTCGCCGCCATGAATCCGTGCCGCTGCGGCATGGCAGGGGAGCCGGGCCATAGCTGCGCGCGCGGGCCGCGCTGCGCAAGCGAATACCAGGCGCGGATTTCCGGACCGCTGATGGACCGGATCGACATCCGCATCGACGTTCCGGCGGTTTCCGCCATTGACCTCATCGGCGCAAGCGCAACCGGCGAGACAAGCGCCGCCGTCGCCCGTCGCGTTGCCCGCGCCCGCGAGGCACAGCGCGAACGCTTCGCAGGCCTTGGAGAAAGCGCGGCGACAGTCAACGCCCGCGCATCGGCCAATCTGATCGAGAAGCTCGCCGAGCCCGATGCCGCGGGCCTCGCGCTGCTTAGGGAAGCGGCGGAAAAGATGCGGTTTTCGGCGCGGGGCTATCACCGCGTTTTGAAGGTCGCGCGCACAATCGCCGATCTCGACGGCAAGGCGAGGGTCGGCCGGGTTCATATCGGCGAGGCCATCGCCTATCGGGTCTCGGCGGCAGAACGGATCACCACAGCGGCCTGAGCCGTCTGCCCCGCGGAAAGGCCCGACCGGCGGAGGAAACGCCCTTTCGATGACGGTGCGCGTGGGCGGGGAACGCCGCAGCACGGCCCAACGCCCGATGAAGATCGCGGCCGGACCGGTCTGACGACACGGAAGTCCGCTGGAGACAGCAAGGGATCGAGGACAATCCGGCGACCCAGAACGTCTGCCTGCGCGTCGCAACCGTTTCTGTCTTGCCGCGGCCCTCCGCTCATATCGGCATCTCACGCGATCGGTGCCCTGGCCTCCGCAGAACCTCTTCCCCTGACACACCGCAATGCCCGGGCACGGCCCACCCTTTTCCCCGTCGCACAGGGCGGGGCTAGGCTTGTCCCATCAGGTCCAGCGACCACGCAAAGGGAGTTTTTCATGTCGGATCAGACGGCCAGGCTCGGCCTCCCCTTCATTCTGCCAGCCCAGGCGCAAAAACACGTCACCCACAACGAGGCCCTCCAGCGGCTCGACGCAATCGTTCATCTCGCCATTTCCGGCGAGGGCAACACCCCGCCGTCAGGCCCCGATGACGGCGCCTGTCATCTGGTTGCGGCAAGCCCAACCGGAGAATGGGCGGGCCATGCCGGCGCGCTCGCGCTGTTTCAGGATGGCTACTGGCAGTTCATTACGCCGGTCGCCGGATGGTCGGCCTGGTTCGTGTCGGAAAACGCGCTTCGCATCTTTGACGGCAGCGCCTGGATCTTCCCACTGCCCGGTCCGGACCTCGAACTCTTAACGCTCGGGATCAACGCTTCGGCTGACGCCACCAACCGGCTTTCTGTTTCCGCGCCCGCAACGCTTCTCAACAATGCCGGCAGCGGGCATCAGTTGAAGATCAACAAGGCAACGGCCGGCGATACGGCCTCCCTGCTCTACCAGACCGGCTGGTCCGGCCGCGCGGAGATGGGCCTTTCCGGTTCCGACAGTTTCGCGATCAAGACGAGCCCCGACGGGGCAAGCTGGCACGAGGCGGTGAAGATCACCCCGGAAGGCGCGGTCACCATGCCGTCGCGCCCGCTGGCCCGCGCCGCGGCGCCCGCCGGTTCGGCGCTGATTTCGGGTCCGGCAAACCGGGGGTTCGGCACGCTTCACGTCGGCGAAGGCGGTTTTACGCTGGGCGCTGCCGTGACGGGCGGCGGCAACCGGCTGGTCTTTCCCGCAAGCGGCTATTACGCGGTAAGCCTCACCGTCACCGCCACGGCGGCGGGAAGCTACTGGGCCGCGCTCGAGAAGAACGGTTCGGAAAACTGCGTAACCCTCAGCGGCATTGCCACCGGCGGCAATCCGCTGACGCATTCCGCCTCCGCAATCAGCTATTTTTCCGCCGGTGACTATGCCCGCCTCGCCTTTTCCGGCACGGCAACCTATGCGTTCGGCTATGGTCAGACGGAAATGACGGCCATGCTTCTTTGAAGCCCGACTTGCCATCGGTCGCCGTTCCCCGCTATGCCTATCCGGACGAGAAAACCCTGGAGGCGGCCCATGGCAGGCAAGATCGACTGGCGCGAGAGCTTCAATCTCAAACACCCATCGCTGAAACCGCTCTGGGTCCGCATCCTCGCCGTCGCGCTTTGCGGCGGCTGGGCGATTGCCGAGATATTCATCGGCTCACCCTTCTGGTCGGTGCTGTTCGGCGCGGCTGCCGCCTACATGGCCTATGTGTTCTTCATTTCGCCCGACCGCGCCTATTTCAACAGCCGCGATGACAAGCCGGAAGAGTAGGTCCTGGACTCAGGCGGGGTAATTTCCGGCAAAGGTCCTGTCCGCCAGCTTCGGCAGCATGAAGCGGAAGGCGACCGAGCGCACGCCCTGGAACAGCAGCATGGCGATCCACAGGCCGTGATTGCCGAAGAGCGGCTGCAGCACGGCCCAGGCGGCGAAATAGCAGGCAAGCGAAAACAGCATCAGCGTGCGCATTTCGCGTGACCATGTGGCACCGATGAAGACGCCGTCCATCTGGAAGGCGATAACCCCGACAAGCGGCATGATCGCGGCATAGGGCAGATAGACATGGGCCAGCGCCTGGGTCTCGGCAATCGGCGCGATCAGCGCCACCACGTAAGGCCCGGAGATGAAGAAGGCCGCCGAGACGGCAACGGCCATGGCCACGCCCCAGAGCGTCGTCAGCCTGATCACGCGGTCGAAAGCCGGGCGGTAAAAGGCGCCGACGGCGCGGCCGGCAAGCTGCTCGGCCGCCGTGGCGAAGCCATCGAGAAAGGCGACGCCGAAGAAATAATAGCGCAGCAGCACCGTGTTGGCGGCGAGCACATCAATGCCCAGCACGCCCGATTGCCGGGTAAAGAATGAAAGTCCGATCAGAAGCGCGAAGGAACGGATCATCATGTCGCGATTGACCGAGAACAGCCGCTTGACGGTGGAAAGATCCGGCACTTCCCATTTGTGCCGGTCGGTGCGCCGCAGGATCAGGATGACGCCGGCAATCGCCGTGATGCCCTCGGCGACAAGGCTTGCCGCCCCCGCGCCGGCGAGACCGTAGTTCAGCCACAGCACCCAGAAGAAGGCGAAAAACAAGTTGAGCGCGTTGAGCGCCACCTGCAACAACAGCGCCGTCACCGCCTCGCCGCGACCGATGACCCAGCCGAAGACGACGAAATTGAACAGCGCAAAGGGCGCCGACCAGACGCGCCAGGCGTAATAGGTCCAGGCTGCATCCCCCACCGCGCCATCGGCATCGAGCACGTAAAGGCCGAGACGACCGATCGGCACGTGCAACAGCATGATCAGAAGGCCGGAGCCGACCGCAATCAGAATGCCGCCAAGCAGCATGCGCTGCTCCGCGCGCCGGTCTTCCGCGCCGACGGCCTGCGCCGTGAAGCCGGTGGTCGCGCCGCGCAGGAAGTTGAAGGTGGTGAACAGCACGTCGAAGATCACCGCCGCCAGCGCCACCCCGCCGATCAGCACCTCGTCGCGCAGTTGCCCCACGACACCGGTCGCCGCAAGGCTCACCAGCGGAGTGGAGAAATGCGCGATCATCATCGGCAATGCGATGGTGAGCACCTGCCGGTGCGTCACCGAAAAGGGGCGCGGGGTGCGACCGGCGGTGTTTTCCAACGGAACCTATTCCTTGACGTGCGGCTCGCCCAGCGTGTGCATCAGCCGGTTGGCCCAGCCGAAAATGGCGATGGCATGGATTAGGTCGAGGATCTCGAGGTCGTCAAGGCCCGTCTCGCGCAAATGATAGAACTGGTAGACGCCGACATTGTCCGGATGGGCCGTCAGATCGACGCCGAAATTGAACAGCGCCTGGTCATAGTCCGGCAGATCCGCCTCGAGCCCCTTCTCATAGATCGCCTCGATGACCTCCGGTCGCTTTTCAAGCTGGATATGGCGGTTGGCGTGAACGGCGGCGCAATAGATGCACTTGTTGACGAAGGACGCTGCCAGCGCGCCCATCTCGCGGCCGGCGCGCGACAGGCCCTCCTTGGAATACATGATGTCGTTGAAGAGCGGCGAACGCTCCTTCAGCGTTTCCGGCTCCTGCGCCAGCACCAGAACATAGTCGGAGACCTTGGTATTGGACGGCGTGATCTGCAGTGCGTCGCGCTGCTCGTCGGTCGCGGTTTCCAGATCGACGGGTTTCACGTAGGGATGCCAGTCGAGCGGTTTCAGAGTGAATTCGTGAACGGGTTCGGACATGTCAGTGGTCCCTCAGCATTTTCAGCCCGGCAACGACCAGGACCTGGTAATTGACGAAGGCCGTCAGGCTTGCCAGCGTCACGATGTCCCGATCATCAAGCCCGGCGGCATAGAGTTTTTCGACGTCAGCGCGGGTCGCCTCCTTGGGCGTCAGCGTCACCTTGTCGACACGCTGCAAAATCGCATCGAGTCGCAAATCCTCCTTGCCCGGCCGGAAGCCCGGATCGGGGATCGCGTTGAAGGCGGTCTCGCCATAGCTCTCTAGCAGGTCGCGGTAATGCGCCTCAAGCTCGGCGGCCTTCCACAGCGCACACATGCGCGCGGCAAGGGCGGCGCGCATGGCGTAGCTGAAATTGCCGGCCTCCTTCGGCGTCAGCGCCGCCTCGTAGCTCGCCTGCGTCTTCTGCTTCAAGAGTTCGCGCCGGTTTCTGAGCGCGATCATGTCGGCATCCTCGCCGAGCACCTTGTCGATCACATCGACCATAAACCCTCTCCTCAGTCTTCAGACAAAGCTTCATCGAGAAAATCGAGCCGGTCCTGCCCCCAGTAGAGCACGTCCTTGTAGATCCAGGTCGGCGTGCCGAACACGCCGCGCGCGGTCGCCTCGGCATGGCTGTCATGCCAGGCCTGAACGATCTCCGGCTCCTCTTCCATCGCCTGCAGCGCCTTGCCGTCAAGGCCGATGCGGTTGGCAACGTTGATGCGCACCTCAGGCTGGGTCACGTCCAGCTCCTCGCTCCACAGCGCATGCAGGAGCGCATGCGACAGTTCGAGCGCCGGCAGGCCCTCGCGATCGGCGGCAATCACCATGCGGGCGGAGAATTCGTTATTGGTCGGGTAGTGAGCGGGTTTGAGCACCAGCGGCATGTTGAGGCGCTTGCGCCAGCGATCAAGCTCCACGGCGTGGTAATCCTGGCGCGGCTGGGGGCGCGAGCGCAACGGCACGCCGCCATTGTCCGGCACGATCCGGGTCGGGCGGACGACGACATCGAGGTCATGCTTTGCGATCAGCGCCTTGAATTGCGGCCAGCCGAGATAGGCCCAGGGAGAGGAAAGCGCGTGATAATAGTAGACAGTCTTCTTGGTCATGGTCTTTTTCTTTCAGGCTTGTTCGGCGGCCACGGCGTCAGCGTCGGTCCATTCTGTGCCGTCGAGTTCCGGTTTTTCGTAGGCGATCAGGTCTTCCCAATGCTGTTCCAGGTCCTTGCGGAACAGGCTGGAGGCGACGCCGCGCGCAAGCCAGAGCGCGCCCTCGCTGATCGCCGGAATATCGCCGGAGACCTTGCCGAGGCTCATGGCCGAGCTGTAGTTGAAGCTGTGAATGTCCGCGAGAAAGGGCGCCGCGCCTTCCTTCTTTTCCGAAAAGGAGAAATCGGGGTTCAGCCAGGGGAAACGCCCAAGGCCGGGATTCTGTTCTTCCGGCGGCGGCGTGTAGCGGTCTTCCCAGCAGGCGATTTCGGCGTTGAAGGGCTCAAATTCCGGTCGCGCCATCGGGTCGACGGTAAAGCCGGTGCCCAGGATCAGGAAATCGCAGCGGAACTCACGGCCGGTCACCGTGGTGATCACCACTTCCGCCCCATCCTGCTCAACCTTCGCAATACCGCAGTTGAAATGGAAGTAGGCATTCTCATGACGGCTGACGCGCAGGGTCGAACCGTGCGGGGCCGGCGTCTGCTGCTTGTCGCCGTAATCCATGATCCGCCAGCGCCATTCGGGCGAAAGGTCCGGCAGGCCGGCCGTCACGCCATAGGAACCGATGCCCATCAACTTGTTGATCGTCGGCATCTTCTTGCGCCGCGCCAGCAGCCTGACTTCCGCCGCGCCATGTTCCAGCGCTTCCGCCGCATTATCAACGGCCGATGCGCCGACGCCGATGACGACGACGCGCTTGTCTTTCCACTTGTCGAAATCGATCTCGTCGGCCGAATGCGCCCAGCTTTCGCGCGGCAGGCCGGAGACGAAGCCCGGAACCGTGCCCTTGCCAAGCCCGTCGCGACCGGTCGCCCAGATCAGCTTGCGGGTGATGATGCTGTCGCCATCGGCCATTTTCAGGGTCAGCAACCCGTCTTCGCGCGGGATGACGCGCTCGACCTTCATCCCGTTCTCCACCGGCGCGCCGGTCACCTCGCGATACCAGACGAGGTAGTCCTGCCACATCGGCCGGGGAATGCGGTAAAGTTCGTCCCAGGCCTTCGTGCCGAACTGGGCGCGATACCAGGCCTGGAAGGTGAGCGAGGGAATGCCGAGCGCGGGGCCAAGCAGGTTTTTCGGCGAGCGCAGCGTTTCCATGCGTGCATAGGTGAGCCAGGGGCCTTCCTTGCCCTCCGGCGCCATATCGATGAGGCGGGTATTGTGCATGCCCTGGCGCTTCAGCTGCAGCCAGGCGGCAAGTCCGCACATGCCGGCGCCGACGATGACGATATCGCTCACCGGCGTGCCATCGACAGGGCCGACCGGTTTGACCCAGTTGGCGGAGGGAAAGTTCAGATAGTCGAGATCCTGGCGAACCCGTTCGTTCAGCGCTTCAAGCGCTTGTTCATTGGTCATGTCTTCAGTCCTTCACGAATTCCCGGGCTTCAATCGGCCAGCACCACGGCGTCTTCCTCGCGCCAGCCGATCCACACATCATCGCCCTCCAGATGGGCAAGCGCCACGGGGTCAAGCTGGGCTACAAGCGACTGGCCCTCGTTGAGGCCGACGGTGAGCGCGGTGAAATTGCCCTTGAACAGCCGGTTGGTAATCCTGCCGGGAAGCGCAATCCTGCGGTCCGGCTCGCGGCTGACCGCATAGATCGCCTCCGGTCTCAGCGCCACGGTGACGTGGCTGCCGACCTTGGCGGCGGGCCCGGTGAGCGTGGCGTGGATGATGTGGCCGCACCAGTCGAGCGTGGCGATATTGCCGTCGACGGAGCGCAGTTCGGCATCGAGGAAGTTCGATTCACCGATGAAGGTAGCGACGAAGCGGTTGACCGGCCGGGCGTAGAGCGTGTGGGGGTCGCCCATCTGCTCGACCTTGCCGTTGTTCATGACGACGATGAGGTCCGACATGGTCAGCGCCTCTTCCTGGTCGTGGGTAACGAAAAGGAAGGTCTTGCCGGTCTTTTCCTGAATGCTTTTGAGCTCGATCTGCATCTGGTGGCGAAGTTTCGCGTCGAGCGCCGACAGCGGCTCGTCGAGCAGCAGAACGTCCGGATCGGGCGCGAGCGCGCGCATCAGCGCCACGCGCTGGCGCTGGCCGCCGGAAAGCTGGTCGGGCATGCGGTCGGCGTAATCCTGAAGCTCGACCAGTTCCAGAAGCTCCATCACCCGAGCGTGGATCTTCTCCGACGGCATGCCTTTCAGCTCAAGCCCGAAGGCGATGTTCCGGCCAACCGTCAGATGCGGAAACAGCGCGTAGTCCTGAAACACGATATTGACGTTGCGCCGGTGTGGCGGCAGGTGGGTCACGTCCTTGCCATCGAGCAGGATCGAGCCGGAGGACGGGTCCTCGAAACCGCCCAGCATGCGCAGCGAGGTCGACTTGCCGCAGCCCGAAGGCCCGAGAAGCGTGACGAACTTGCCGCGTTCGATCTTGAGGTCGAGATTGTTCACGGCAAGCGACTTGCCATAATACTTGTTGACGTTCTTGAAGTGGACGAGGGGTTGCATTTCAGTTCCTTGAACGGCGGACACGGCGTTCGGCGTAGAGCCCGACGGCGCCGGTAAAGATGAGGACGAGTGTTGCCATGGCGTTGATTTCCGGCGACATGCCGCCCGAAATCTTGGCGAAGATCAGCATGGGAAGGGTGGTCTGGTAGCCACCGAGGAAGAAGGTGCGGACGAAATCGTCGATACTGGTCAGCGCGCAGAAGATCATGCCGCCGACCAGCGCCGGGCCGAGATAGGGCAGCGTGACGCGGAAGAAGGCAATGAAATTGTCGGCGCCGAGATCACGCGCGGCATCGATGAGGCTTGAGGGCATCGAGCGCAGCCTGGTCATCGCCATGATCACCACGAAGGGCACCGCATGCACCGTATGGCCGAGGATGATGGCAAAGGTGCCGGTCGGCACATCGATGGCGCGGATGAAGATGCGCATCGAGATCGCCTGGATCATGCCCGGCACGACGGCGGGAAGACAGGCGAGCGCAAAGATGATGGCCTTGCCCCAGATCGCCTCGTTGGAGGCGAGTAGCGCGATCCAGACGCCGATCGCCGTTGCAACGACCGTGACCGTGAAGGCAATCATCAGCGAATAGCCGACGGCGCTCAGGAACTGCTCGTCCTGCACCACCTGGACGTACCATTTCATCGTGAAGCTATCGATGGGAAACGAGATGAAGTTCGAATCCTTGAAGCTCATCGCCGTCATCAGCATCAGCGGCACGAAGAGATAGGCGACAAAGGCCCAGTAGAAGCCGGTGAGGAAGACGTTCTGGGGATTTTTCATGTAAAAACGCATCGTCTGCCCCTCACATCAGTTTCACGTTGCGCCCGCCGACAACCCGCATGAACAGGCCGACCGTGGTGAGCGAGATCAACAGCATGATGATCGAGAAGGCAGCGCCGGCCGGCCACTTGTCGTTGGAGCCGTGGAAGAGCTGGGCGATGATTTCAGGGAAGATCACCGTGTTGGGACCGCCGAGCAGAAGCGGCGCGGCGAAAACGCCGATCGAGGTGAGGAACACCAGGCTGCAGCCAGAGACGATGCCATCGCGCGACAAGGGCAGGATCACCCTGCGGAAGCGTTGCAGCGGACCGGCTCCAAGATCGGAGGCGGCGTCGAGCAGGCTGTTCGGGATCTTCTCGATCGAGGAGTAGAGCGGCAGCAGCATATAGAGCGCGATCAGGTAGACGACGCCGAAGCTCAGCGAAAAATAGGTGTAGAGCATGGGGATCGGCCGATCGATCATGCCAAGCTCGCGCAGAAGCGCGTTGACGGCGCCGCGATTGGCCAGAAGCATGATCACCGAGAAGACGCGGATGATCTCGCCCGCCCAGAACGGTGTCAGCAACAGCAGCAACGCCTTGTTGCGCGAGGCCGGACGGATGACCTTGCCGATGTAATAGGCGACCGGATAGACCACGACCAGCGTTGACGCCGTGACCACGATGGAAAAGACGACGCTGCGCAGGAACGGCACGAAATAGAGGCTTTCCTGGAAGAACAGCGCGTATTGCGAGAAGGTATAGACGGGCTCGTCGCCATCCAGCAGGGGGTAGTTGGCAAGCAGCGAGATATTGCCCATCTGCAGGATCGGGCCGATATTGAAGAAGGCGATCCAGGCCAGCGGCACGGCGAGCAGGACGATAAGCCGGGCCACCCGGTTTTCTGCAAGAAGACCGATCGTTCCGCGATAGAGCGGAGAATTGGCAACCTTGCCGATCCAGCTTGAATAGCGCGCGGTCGATTTCTTTGCGCCCTGCCCGTCACCGGCCAAAACATCATTGGTCATAGTGTGAAAATCCATAGATTACAAAAACTGCGCCGTGGCGCAGACGGCCGGGCGGACAGTGCCGCCCGGCCGGGCATTGGTCAGGCAGCCTTGATTTCGGCAACGGCCCTGTCGATCATCTCGTTCTTCATGTCGCGGTTTTCTTCGGCGAAGAACTGGATGCGGGCGATCTGCTCTTCCGGCAGCGCGATCGCGGCGCGTTCGCGGTCGGTCAGAAGTTTGTCGACGCCGCCGAAGGCGCTGGAAAAGCCCGACTGACGGGTCATTGCCGCACCGACTTCCGGATTGGCGAGAAGGGCGGAGAAGAACTTGTAGGCCGCATCCACGTTCGGCGCATGATTGACCAGGTTGAAGGAGTAGAGGAAGCCGTATGTGCCTTCCTTCGGGATCGACAGTTCGATCGGAAAACCGTCCATGATCAGCTTGGCGGCCGGGCCCGACCATGTCTGGGCGACATAGACGTCCTCGTTGACCAGCATCTGCTGCACTTCGGCGCCGCCATCGTAATATTTGCGGACCATGTCCTTGTGTTCGATGAGGAAGTCGCGGGCGGCATTGACGGCAGCCTGGGCTTCTTCCGGCTTGTCGACATAGGCGACGAAGTCACCGTCATAGCCGAGATATTTCATGGTGATGGCGAGGAAGTCGGAAATGATGTAGGTGGTGAACCCCTTGTATTCCGGGTCGAACATCAGCTCCCAGCTATCCGACGGCTTGGTGTAGTCGGTGTTGCGGACCATGCCCTCGAAGCCGGCGAGCAGCGGCACGCCGAAGACTTCGCCCTTGCGGACAAGCTGCGGGGCGCCCTTGTAGGGGCCGGCGAGATTGTCCCAGGTGGAGATCCGGGACGGATCGATCGGCTGCAGGAGATCAGACGCCATGAACTGGCTGAGACGGTGGCCGGCGACGGTGACGATATCGGTGGTCGGATCGGCGCCCTCGGCTGCGAGAAGGTTGTACTGCTTGCCCTGGTCGTCCGTCAGGCGAATGCGCACCTCGATGCCGGTATCCTTCTCGAACTGATCGACGAAGCCCTCGGGGAGGAACTTGTCGTAGGTCGTGATGTTCAGGACATTGCTCTGGGCATAGGCCGGGCGGATGATGGACGGTGCGGCGATGAGACCAGCACTTGTCCCCATCATCTTCAGGGTCGTGCGCCGTGTCGGATTGCGAAGTGTCATTCTCGATCTCCTGGTTTTTCTCTGCCCGCGTGCAGTCCCTCTCGGCTGGAGCGCGGGCGTTTCTCGCCGACCTAGTGGACTGGAACGGGCCGGCTTTCTTTCCCCTCCGCTGAAAGCTCGTCTTCCAGGGAGAACCTGACGGCTGCCTCTGCGTGAAGCAGCGTTGAATCAAAACTCGGTATGTCGAAATCTTCCGGACGGACCAGAAGCCCGACCTCGGTGCAGCCGAAGATGATGCAGTCGGCGCCCTTCTGCCTGGCTCGCTCGGCGATCGCGATATAGCGCTCGCGCGATGCGCCGCTGAGCACGCCGCAGCAGATCTCCTCGAAGATCACATCATGAACCGTGGCCCGGTCGGCCTCTTCGGGAATGACCGGATCGAGGCCGAAATGGTCCTTGAGGTAACCAACATAGAACGGCTTCTCCATCGTATAGCGCGTGGCCAGAAGCAGCGGCCGCTTCTTGCCGGCCTTCTTCACCGCAGCGCCCGTCACCTCGGCGATGTGGATCAGCGGAATATCGATCGCCGCCTGCACCTCGTCGGCGAGGATATGCATCGTGTTGGTGCAGATCAGCACCATGGCGCAGCCACATTGTTCCAGTTCGCGGGCAACCGAAATCAGCGTTTCGGCCGCAAGGTCCCAGCGCCCGGCCTTCTGCTGCGCCACGATCTCGGAAAAATTGACGGAGCGCAGGCAAAGATCCGCCGAAGCCAGACCGTCGCCCATCAGGCGCCGGACCTCTTCGTTGATGTGCTTGTAGTACACTGCGGTGCTCTCCCAGCTCATGCCGCCGATCAGGCCTATCCTTTTCATTGTCTCGTTCTCAATTCTGTTTCAGGTACGAACATAATCAGCGTAACGGACCTGACAGAAGAGAGTTTTCTTATTTTTGCACAAAGGCGAAAATTCAAGCAAACCCATCCTACTGAAACTCATAGGAGGCGGAAAATTTCTCTCTTTTGAAAACTTGACATAAATCTCATACTCGTGCACAAAATTTATTCAACAGATACAATTCACCAAAACTTGAGCAAAGCATGCGGAATTTTCTGCATTTTGACAAGGGTCAACCCCCGAATTTAGCCATATCTGCAGTTGTGTTGCGGCGTCAGATTTTGTCGAAATGGCAAGGCAGATGAAAATTTCGTCTCAATTTTCAGACAGTTCTGAGAATTTCATCCCGTCCGCGGGATATCAGGGGAGCCCCGAGAATGTTTGACGAGATCGACCGCAAGATCGTCGATATCCTGCAGCGCCAGGCGGACCGGACGGTCAGCGAGATCGCCGAGGAGGTCGGCCTTTCGCACACGCCCTGCTGGCGGCGGATCAAGCGCATGGAAGACCTCGGCTTCATCCGCGCCCGCGTTGCCCTGATCGACCGCAAGATGGCCAATATCCCGATGACCATCTTCATCGCCGTCAAGGCGCCGCGCCACGCCATCGAATGGTTCGACGAATTCCGCAAGCAGATCAGGGACATTCCCGAAGTGACCGAGGCCTACCGGCTGACCGGCGATACGGATTACCTGCTGAGGATTGTCGTGCCCGATATCGAGACCTATGACCAGGTCTACAAGAACCTGATCTCGCGGCTGGAATTCTCCGACATCAACTCCTCGATCGCGATGGAGGAGTTGAAATTCACCACGGCGCTGCCGACCAATTACATGTAAGAAGACAGAGGCTCGAAGACCCATGAAAATCGCAATTCTCGGCGCTGGCAACAACGCTTACGGCCTTGCTGCCTTCCTCGCCGATGCCGGCCATGCGCCCGTGCTCTGGTCGCCGTCTGGCAGAAATGCCGTGGAGCTTGCCGAAGGCACGGCGCTGATGGCCACCGGCGCGGTGGAGTTCGAAGGTCCCGTCGGCGTGGCCGCCTCATGCGAAGAGGCCGTCAACAGCGCCGAACTGGTGATGATCGCCATGCCGGTCAACGGCCACAGGGCGGCAATCGACGCCATGGTGGACCATCTGAAGCCCGGCACGCCAGTGATCATTTCCTCCCACAGTTCCTTTGCCGCGCTCTATCTTTCGCGCGCATTGAGGGACGCAGGCAAGACGCTTCCGATCATCGCCTGGGGCACGACGCTCCTGACCGCGCGGAAAAAGGGCGACAGCGCCGTCGTGGTCAATACGGTGCGCCAGAAGGTCGACATGGCGACCGTGCCCTTCAGCGCCATGGACGAGGGCCACGCGCTCTGCACCGAACTTTTCGGCGACCGCTTCGTCAGGCGCGACGGGCTTATGGCGATCGCGCTGTCCAACCTCAACCCGCAGAACCATCTCGGCATTGCGCTGATGAACCTGACGCGGATGGAAAAGGGCGAAACCTGGGGCCAGGGCGAGAACATCACCCCGGCCGTCGGCCGCTTCATCGAGGCGCTCGATGCCGAGCGGCTGGCGATCGCGGAGAAATTCGGGCTTCACGTGAAGACGGTGCGCGAGCACTTTTCGCTGTCCTTCCACGTGCCGCTTGCCTCGGTCTCGGAGATGAACCAGGAAATGCATGCTGAGGGGCGCGGAGGTTTCGGGCCGTCGACGATCGAGAGCCGTTACATTCTGGAAGACGTGCCCTTCGGCCTCGTCGCCACCAGCGCGCTTGGCCGCCTGGTCGGCGTTCCCGCGACTTTGCACGAGGCCGGCACGGCGATCTTCTCGGCCGCCTATGGCCATGACCTTGCCGCCGACAACGACCTTCTGCCCGCCCTCGATTTCGCCAGCCTCGACAGGAAGGAGCTCGAACGGCTCTGCCGGGACGGCTACGCCGGCTGAGCCAACTGGGCATAGAGTGGCAGCGCTACTCGTCGCAGCTCAGCGAATGGAAATAGTCGCCCCAGCTGTTGATGCGGATGTCGAAATAGCGGCCGTCCTCGAAGACGCGGCCGCCATCCCAGACGAGCGCGCCGTCCTTGGCGGTCCCGCGCATATAGACCACGCCGTTATCCGTCATCAGGTCGACAAAGCGGCGCTCGTCGGGCTCGATCCGGCCGGAAGTGGTGGTGAAATCGCCGCCGCCAACCGGGCGGTAGCGCAGACTGTAGTCGATGGGCGCGTCGCAGCGATTGCTGAGGACGAAGGTGATGAACAGGTCGGGCGTCGCCTCGATGGCACGGAAAAAAGGCGAACCGGCACCGGTGACGACACGGCCGATCGCCTCGATCTCGGCCTTGCCGATATAGCGTCCCTCGCCCGGGGAAAGATAAAGCCCGGTAATGCCGGCGGCCACGCGAATTGCCGCGCCCGAGGCTCCTTCCGGCAGGTCGCAGTTCATCGCCATCATGTCGCCCGGCGCAATGGAGAGCGCCGCGCAGGCCGACGTCGTCATCTGGCCGCCGGTCGCGCGATCGTAAAAGCGGATGGTCAGGAGGCCGTCGTCCCTTTCCGTCTCCCGCCGGTCGAAAGCCGCCTCGTCGGTCTCGGCGCTGAAGGGGGGATGCTCCACAAGCTCGACTGTTTCGACGATGGCAAGCTTGCCGTCAAAACGGTCCGCCGGCCCGAAGGGCGCTTCGTCCACCGGCAGAAGGACGCGCTGGATGAAGCGCCGCGAGGCCGGGATATAGCCGTCGTCGAGGTCGACCCGCGGGATCACCTGCCGGTCGGCCAGAACCTGGTCCGTATCAGGGTCGATCACGCAGGCTGCCGCCGTCAGCACATGACGCGGACCGATCACGGTCGCGCTGCAGACAATGTCGTTGACCCCGGTCACGATGGCCGCCATGGCCCGGTCCGGCGCATCTAGCGCCTTGACGGGTTCCACGGGCGTTTGCGCGGATACGGGCAGCGCAACAAGACTGAGAAGGAGCGCGACAAGCCCCGAGGCAAGGCGGCGGAACGGCTTCAATGGAAAACGGCTCACATCACTCTCCCTGCGGCGCTTCGGCGAAGACCAGAAGTGAGGCCGTTTCGCCGGCCCTGAGGCTGTATTCCTGCTCGCCCGGGCCCTTGACGACGGTCGAATGCACCTGGATCGTGCAGGTATTCTGCCCCAGCGCGCCCTCGCTCAGCGCCTTGACCGCGATCCGCACGGGACCGGGCGCAACCGATGGTTCGAAACGGGTGCCGCCGTTCAGAAGATCGACAACCTCGGACGACACGACCCCGGTACTGTCGCTGATCGTCAATTCCACGCGATCGACATCCTCGCGGCCATTGTCGATCAGCGTGAAGGCGAGCGGCAGCTCGACGAAGATCGGCTGCAACCCGTCATCCCCGAAATCGATCTCGGCGCCGCGCGGCAGGTCGGCGCGCAGCGGACCGGGATCGGCGTAGGAAGCCGCGTCGTCCTCCATCAGCGCCATGATCGCGCGCGCTTCCTCGCGCGCCTCGTCATAGGCGGTCGCATCGCCTTGCCGCAGGTTTTCCGGCAGGTTCAGCAGCCGTTCATACTTGCGCAGAAGCCGAAGCGATATCCGGGGCCTGAAGGCCGGCTGATAATAGGCTTTCGTGTCCTCGCGCAGCGCTGCAACCTCGTAGCCGAAGCTGCGGGCCGCGCCCGATAGCAGGCGGTTGGCGGCTTCGGCCGTGGCAATCGCCCGGTTGCGCAGGTTGTTCTCGGCAAGGAAGGCCATGAAATCCGCCGTCGACCAGTTGACCGCGTCAAGCCGCGCGCCTTCGGCCCGCAAGTCCCCGTTCCAGACCTCCTTCGCCGTTTCCGCCTTCACCCAGTCGCCCTTGGCAATGCCGCTCTCCCAGACAAAGGTCCGTCCCCAGTCCGGGCTTGAGGGCATGTTGAAGGCCCATTCACCCGGAAGGCCGGGAGCCTCGACCTGCTGCACCAGGCCGACATAGGCGTTCTGGCTCGGGGCATAGAAGCGGAACACCAGCCTAACGGCATAGGGCTGGACAAGCGGCGCGCCTTCCGGCAATGCCGCGCCACCGCCCTCGCCCTGCGGCGACCAGAGCTGGACCGCGCCGGGACCAAGCGTGGGCAATTGAAGGCGATAGTCCGTCACGTCATAGCGAAACCGGGTCGAAAGCACGGGTTCGTCGTAAAGAAGGCCCATCTCCAGTTCGGCATTCCAATCAAGCGTCACGCTCGACGCCGGCGCCAGGTCTTCGCCGACAAGCGGATTGCGGAAGGTTGCTTCATACCCGTCGCCCCCGGCCTCGACGATGCGCGGATTGCCCTGCGCGAAGGCCGTGACAGGCAGGGTCAGAAGGAGCAGAAAAAAGAGCGCCAGCAGGCCGTGGACGGCCTTTGCCTGCTGCCTGGTTTCGCCCGTCACGGGCCGGCTGGAAATCAGGAATCGAGCCATGACTCAAATTCCCTCTGCTGTTCGTCCGAAATGAATAGCCGGCGCTTTCCGCCAAGCGGCGCGCCGTTGACGCGCTGGCCATAATAGCTGTCGCCATAGGCCTCATCCAGCTCATAGGGCACGAAACTCAGCACATACCAGCCAGCGGCCGCGATAATGGCAATCACGCAGAGCCCCGCGAGAAAACCGAACTTCCACCAGCGGCGCGACCGTTTTTCCGATAGCGGGACAGAAGCCGCCCGCGCCTCGCCGTATTCGGCCTCGTCCTCGCCGCCAGCCTGCGCGCCGCCGGCAAGCAGATAGACGCCTCCGGCGGTTCCGAGAGCGACGGCCAGCGGATCGTCCTCATCAGGCTCGATCACCGCAATCGCGCGCTGGCGCGTCAGGTTGCGGGCATCATTGGAGGAAAGGATCCGCCCCGCAAGCGGGACCTGAAGCTCGACCACCGCGCCCGTGGCCGCCTCGATCGTGTAGAGCACGCTGTGGCGGTCGACGCGACCGCCCGGTTCGACATGCACCTTCATCACATTGGCGGGATAGAGCTCGCTATCGACGGGCGTGTGAAGATCAACGCGTCTTGAAGAGGAAGGCTGCGGCGCGGGAGCGACGACTTGCGGAGCAGCCCGCTCTTCTTCCGGCGCCATCACCTCGATCTCAAGCAGGCTCTCGCGCTGAAGAAGGGTCGCGCCCACGGCAAGCGGCGCGGTAACGGCCTTGCCGCTTTCGCTGGCGCGCACATGAAACGAACGGCCGTTCGCCGTCTCCAGATCGTATAGCGGATCGCCGCTTATGATCGGATCACCCAGCCTGAAATAGGCTCTTTCCACCCTGGCCGGATAGAATTCGTCTCCGGCCGGGCTTTCGATATGCACACGCGCCATCGCCTTTAACCCCTGCTGCGACCGAAACTAGTCGAGCGACCGGTTGTCAGCAAGTGGTGAAGCGGTTCAGTGCAAGCCAGGCTTTCCGAATGCTTAAACCTCGATCGGCCTCGCCTCGGATGCGAGCATGATCGGCACGCCGTCGCGAATGGGATAGGCAAGCCGCGCCTTTTGCGAGACGAGCTCCTGGCGCTCGGCATCATAGGTGAGCCTGCCCTTGGTCACCGGGCAGACGAGAAGCTCCAGCATTTTCGGATCGATCCCGGCATCCTTCTTGGCCATGGCCGGTCGCCTATTGCAGCTTGTCGCCGGGATCGCCGGCAAGCGCGAATTCGATGATCGCCACGAACAGCTCGGCCCGGGTCTTCAGGTCCGGCGCTTCCAGCAGGGCCTGTTTTTCCGCCGGTCCGAAGGGTGCCATCATCGAAAGCGAATTCACCAGCGTCAGATTGCCCGCCTGCTCGATATGCTCCCACTCCGTCTCCAGCCCCTCTGCCTCGAGATAATCCCTGAAGGCCTCCAGAAGAGCGGCGCGGTCGACGCTTTCCTCCTGCGCCTCCAGATTGAGATCGCCCATGAAGGGCGCGATCTCGAAACTGCGGAAGGGTTTTGCCGTGCGCACTTCCTCGATCAGCCGGACCCGGCAGATGCCGGTCAGCGCCACGAGATAGCGCCCGTCGCCGGTCTCGGCAAACGAGGTGACCCGGCCGACGCAGCCGATATTGGAAAGCGGCGTGGCGTCATTGACGCTCAGCGTCTCGTCGTGGTGGGCGGGCTGGACCATGGCGATCAGCCGGTTGCCCGAGATCGCCTGGTCGACCATCGCCAGATAGCGCGGCTCGAAGATGTTGAGCGGCAATTGCCCCTGCGGCAGCAACAATCCGCCCGTCAGCGGAAACACCGGAACCACCTCCGGCAAGTCCTTCCGCGTCAGATATCGGGCATTGCCAACCTGCATGGAACGTGTCCCTCTAAAGCGCGTCCAAGAAAAGTGGAAACCGGTTTTCCGTCCGGACGCGCGGAAAAACAAAAGCTTAGAGCGTGTTCGCGATTCACGTCAACGCGGACATGCTCTAAGAAAACAGGATCGTCGACAGCCTGCGGCGCGCGGTGATCGTCGCCGGGTCCTTTGGACCCCAGGCTTCGAAGAAGGCGATCAGCTGCTTGCGCGCGCCGTCGTCCTCGAATTCGCGATCCTTGCGCATGATCGTCAGAAGGTGTTCGGCAGCCTCGTCACGCTTGCCTTCGGCATTGCGCACCTTGGCAAGCTTCATGCGGGCGGCGTGATCATCGGCGTTCAGAGCGAGCGCATGCTCAAGCTCTGCCGGATCGCCGAACTTGCGGGCCTCCTCGATCTGCTCGATGCGGGCGGAAAGCGCCTTGATAGCGTCGTCGTCCTTCAGTTCTTCCGGCACCTGGTCGAGCACCTGCTTGGCGCGATCGATCTGACCGGCGGCCACCATGCAGCGGCCGATGCCGGCAAGCGCCTTCGGGTTTTCCGGATCGGCCTGCATGACGGCGGCAAAAAGCTGGCCGGCCTCCTGCAGCTTTTCTTCCGCCAGAAGCTGTTCGGCCTGATCAAGCGCCGAGGCGATTTCGGCCTTGCGGTCCTGTTCGGACGGGCTTTTGTCGGAGAGCTTGTTGATGAATTCGTTCACCTGGCTTTCCGGCACCGCGCCCATGAAACCATCAACCGGCTGACCGTTGGAGAAGGCGATGACGGCGGGAATGGACTGGATGCCGAGCTGGCCGGCGATTGCCGGGTGATCGTCGATATTCATCTTGACCAGCTTGACCTTGCCGCCGGCCGCCGTCACGGCCTTCTCGATGACCGGACCCAACTGCTTGCACGGGCCGCACCAGGGCGCCCAGAAATCCACCAGCACGGGCTGGGTGCGCGATTCCTCGATGACATCCTTGCCGAAATCGGCCGTGGTCGTGTCCTTGATCAGCCCGCCGGGCGGCGTTGCGCCATTGGAGGCGCCATCAGCCGATACGTTCATCTGGCCGCCGAAGGAACCGCCATATGGATTGTCAAAACCGCTCATCACTATCTCCCCGTCTGGCCCGAAGGGCCAATTCCTGTCTTCGTTTGTAGATCGTGTGTCACGCCGTCACTTTCAAGACAAGCGGCTCGTGCCCGGTCGCCCGGATGAAGCGCAGCAGATCATCGCGCCCGATCGAAGTGGTCGCGGTGTTGCGCAAGGGATGGCAATTGATGGTCTCGTTCTCCATCAGGTCGGCGTCGAGAATGAAGGTGACCTGATGCGCCGTGTCGTTGATCGCGCCAAGTGCAGTGACCGAGCCCGGCTCGACGCCGAGATAGTCCATCATCGCGTCCGGCTTGCCGAAGGAGACCCTGCCCGACGCGCCGATCAGATTGTGCACCTGTTTCAGATCCACCGTCGCATATTCCTCGACGGTGAGCAGGAAATAGCGGCTCTTCTTGTCCTTGACGAACAGGTTCTTGGTGTGGCCGCCCGGAATTTCCTCGCGCAGATCATCGCCCTCGGCAACGGTGAAGACCGCGCGGTGCTCGCGGTTCTCGTAAGGGATCCCGAGTTCATCGAGGAAGGCGAAGAGGTCGTCGGCGGTCTTGGTCTCGGTCATGGCGGCTGGCACTTTGCGAAGGCGTGATAATAGTCGCGCCTGTTTCACCACCATTCAGGCCCAAATGCAACAATGGCCCCGCTTGCGCGGAGCCATTACGAAAATGCCGATGAGGACGACCTCAGACGCCGCAAAGGCTGACCGTCATGCCCATCTTCGCCGCCAGAGCCGCCTTGGCCATCATCGCCTTGTCGGCTTCTTCGGCGGAAAGCGCATAGACGACCTGGATGTGGTTCGCCTTGTGGCGGGCCATCATCTGGTCGCGGGAAACGCCGGTCAGCACCGCGTTCATGATCGGCCAGGGATAATCCGTGGCGCGGCTGCGACGCTCGCATTCTTCCGCCGGCAGCTTGACCGCCTGGCCGCGGCCGATATCCATGTGAAGCGCGCCGTCCTTGACGAAGACGCGGCTCCAGACGATCTCGCCGGGCTTGGCATAGCCCTTCAGCGTGCCGCCGCCGAAGGGGAAGAACATGGAAGGCTGACGATAGCTTTCGGAACCGGCCCAGCCGCCCTCGTGGTGAGCAGGCGGCACGGCGCCGGAAATCTCGAACACCCAGACGAAATCGTCGCGCGAGCCGGACTTGTCGGCATCGCCCCAGCGCAGGTCGTGCAACGTCGTTTCCACCGGCTGGCCGAGCGCGCGGTGCAGGCGATTGGTCAGCACCGCATCAAGGCCTGCGCATTCATCAACCTCGTTGAAATGCACGATCGCCTGGCCGTCGCGGATGATCGAGCCGTCAGCGCGCGCAACCGGCGGGCGCTCGTCATTGTTGAGCATGCCCTCGACCAGATCGGAGGCCGGCAACAGGTCCTTCAGCCCCTGCTGGTACTGGATGCCGATCGCCTCGCAGCCGAAGAAGTCGGCAAGGCGGACGGCGGCGATATACATGCGGCACTGGTCGATGACCTGATCCTCGGTCAGTTCCTCCTTCGGATCGGAGCCGAAATGGAAGGTCATGCCCTTGTCGAGCATCCACTGATAGGCCGCGCGCGCTTCCTCTTCGGGAACCTGTTTGGTCGCATGGTAGAGGGCCGACTGCGACAGCCGCTCCTTGAACACGCCGATCGGCATCAGCATCTCGTCGGGGATGATGGCGTTGTACATGCCCATGCAGCCCTCGTCGAAGACGCCCATGATCACCTTGTTGCCGGCCATGTCGGCGGCGATGTCATCGGCAAGACGTGCAAGCTCGGCGGGCACCGCCGCCGCATCGAACGGGCGGACATGGCTTTCGTCGTGGGCGATCGTGCCGGTATCGAGCCAGCTTTTCAGGCCATTGCGGAAGAAATCATCCTCGAAGGTCTCGCTCCAGAGCGAGGAATAGGCGATGCCGGCCTTGGTCAGCGAACCGTTGAGGTTCAGGAGGCCGACGAGGCCCGGCCACTGCCCCGACCAGTTGGCGACCGTCAGGATCGGCCCCTTGTGCGAGGAAAGCCCCGGCAGGACGTGGTGGGAATACTGCCAGACGGCCTCCGCCACGATGATCGGCGCGTTCGGATCGATCGTCCTGAACACATCCATGCCCTCGCGCTGGGTGGCAATGAAGCCGTGGCCTTCCGGCTTTACCGGATGGGCGCGCTTCAGCGTGTGTCCCATTTCTGCAACGACGGTGGCGAGCTTGTCCTCCATCGCCTTCTGCGTCGGCCAGCATTTGGTATTGGCGCTCTCGCGCAGGTCGCCGCTGGCCACCAGCATGATATCGGTCATTTCATTCCTCCCGATTGTCGTGAAAACGAAGCCTGCCGCCATGGTCGACACCGCCGCGGAGGTCGATGTCGAAAAAGCGATAAAACCACGTTTTTCGCTTGCAAATTCGTGTCAGCAACCTTGTTAGCGCCGGACACGACGCTTGTCCAGAAGGAAACCGAACCGTTTTTCGGGTGGCTGGCACTTCGCCCTCGCCCAGCTTGCGGCCTTAAGCGGCCCCGGACCCGCCCCACCTCTTTCGCGACATGAAAACGCAAAGCCGCCAAGTCTCCCATCGGCCTGCCGCCGAAGGGCTTAAGCGGGCTTAAACCGCCGGCGCCGCAAGCGCTTTTCAAGGCTACAGGCCGCCGCCAGGCAGGGGTGAAGCCATGCCAGAACGTCCAGCAGGCGCGCGAGCACGTTTCGGTGAAACATGGTTCTGCTCTAAGTAACTGAAAATGATGCGGTATTTTCTGACTGCAAAAAAAAACAGAAATCCGCCATTTGCCTGTTGCATTTGAAATCGGCTTAGGCCATATACGCCCTCGTCGCCGACATGGTGACGCAACCGGTCACTGACTTACCCCGGACCGGTTTGATGAGCGGGTGTAGCTCAGGGGTAGAGCACAACCTTGCCAAGGTTGGGGTCGAGGGTTCGAATCCCTTCGCCCGCTCCAGTTTTCCTCCACTTTGATTTTAGGTTTGTATCGCGCTCTGGCGCGAGAAATAGTTCGTTCGGTTTCGTGGTCCCGATATGGCCTGTCGAGCGTTTTAATGCGCCGCCGCGGGCTCGGATGGCAGGCGAGCTATGCATGGCGGACAAACCTGAGAGTTGGCTCGGCGCGACATCCGAGATCAGCGTGCGCGACGGCGTCTGCTTCCGGCGGTTGACAAAATCCAGGAAAACACAATAATTCCAATTACCTAACAATAGAGAGGCGAGATTGCCCTGAAAAGAGAGCGGCGAACTCCAGTTTACGGGAAGGTTAAACAGCCCTGTTTCCGGCGAATGCAGATCAAAAAAGCGGCATTGGCTGATGACTTTTTTGATGGAACAAGGTAGAGTTCCAAACATTCAATTCTTCTTAACAATATAAACGATTGCAAACACACAGAGGGTGCTTCAGTGAGCGCGGCGGATTTTCAGGCCTCCCCCACGGCCCATGTACAGGAGATGACCTCTCTGCCTCGACGGGCATTTGGCCATGAGCTTGTATTTACTGACAATTCCAGAAAACGAAAACTACAGCTGGCGCTGAAGCGCCTGTTTGATATATCCATTTCCTTTGGAGCGCTGGTTGCGCTGTCGCCGCTTTTTCTAGTGGTGGCAATCCTCATCAAGACGGATAGCCCCGGCCCGGTTTTCTTCAGCCAGGTCCGCTGGGGGCGTTACGGCAAGAAGATCAACATCTTCAAGTTCCGCTCCATGCGCAACGACCTCGGCGACAAGACTGGCGTCAAGCAGACGGTCGAGAACGATCCGCGCATCACCAGGATCGGCGCTTTCCTGCGACGCACGAATATCGACGAATTGCCGCAGCTCTTCAACGTCCTGCGCGGCGACATGTCGCTTATCGGCCCACGCTGCCACGCAGTCGGCATGCTGGCGAGCGGCATGCTGTTTGAGGAACTCGTGCCGGAATACCACCAGCGCCATATCATGCGGCCGGGTCTCAGCGGCCTTGCGCAGATCAGGGGGTGGCGCGGGCCGACGACGCGACGTGGCGAGGCGCGCGCCCGCATCATGTGCGACCTCTACTACGTGTCAAACTACAGCTTCATGCTCGACATGCAGATCCTTCTGGCGACCCTGCGCTCGGAAATCGGCCGAGGCACCGGGTTCTAGGACATTATGCGGTCCCCGCAATCTCGCTCAAGAACAGCTTGTTAATGCGGTTTCGCGCTTCCATGGAGGGCGGAACCGCTTTCACGTGAAGGGCCGCGCCCTGCATGAATGGTTGCCGCCCGTGTGGTGACGGACGATGCTTTCGGTCTGCGGAAATTTCGCCCGCTCTACCAGCTTTTCAGGGCTCTCAGTTCCGGCGTCTTCTTGAACATGTGCTCGTCCATGCGGGCGAGCAGTGTATCGAGCGTGGAGACCCCCTCGCCGACGGCCGGCCCCTTGTTCAGCATCACGCATTCAGCCCGCGCGCCCATGGCCGCATCGGTCATTTCGCCGCGTGAGGGCACGCCGGACTTGACCAGGTTTTCCAGAACCTGCGTCGCCCAGATCACCGGCACGCCCGCCGCCTCGCATATCCACAGGATCTCCTCCTGCATTTCAGCCAGCCGCTCGAAGCCGATCTCGGCGGCCAGATCGCCGCGCGCGATCATCACGGCGAACTCCCGTCTGCCGGCCGCGCGCGCAATGAGCGCCGGCAGGTTCTTCACCGCCTCCGGCCGCTCGATCTTGGCGACCACGCCGAGACCCGGATTGCCGTTTCCGCCCGCGCCCAGCTCCCGATCGAGAAGGTCGAGGTCATCCGGCCGCGAGACGAAGGAATAGCCGACCATATCGGCGCATTCGATCACGGTGGCGATATCGCCCTCATCCTTGGCCGTCAGCGGCGAGAGCCCGAGCGCGGTATCGGGAAGGTTGATGCCTTTTTCAGGCTTCAGTCGCGCCCCGTTCGCCTTGGCGCGTTCCACCCTGATCACCGCCATGCCGTCGGCAGCCTCCGTCACCACGGTCTGCAGCTTGCCGTCGTCGTAGAGCACGCGGTCGCCAACCTTCAGCCGCGTCACCATTTCCGGCAGCGATACGCTGACGGCGAAACGGACATCATCGAAAAGCGACGGCTCGCCCGAAGCGACCAGGCGAATGCGGTCGCCGACATTTGCCTTCAGCTTGCGTTCCGCGAGCAGGACCTGCTCAGTACGGATCTTGGGGCCGGCGATATCCATCAGCACGGTGATGCGCCGTCCGGCCGCATCGCCCGCCGCCCGCACGTGCTTCGCCATGGCCCGCCAGGCCTCCGGCCCGTCATGGGCGCAGTTGATGCGGGCGATATCCATGCCGCGGCGCACGAGATCGGCGACGAAGGCCGGGTCTTCCGCCGCCTCGCTCGCAAGCGTCACCATGATGCGGCTGCGCCGATGTGCCGGCGGAGGGCCGAACATCAGGTCGGTCGCCTGCTCCAGACGCGCCTCGCCCGCGAAGAATTCTTCCACCGATGGCAGCGGCACGGGGCTCTGCCGGCCCGCGCGCGCGGCGAGGGCGACCAGCACCGCATCAAGCGTCGGCAGAACCCGGCTTTCCAGCCGGCCAAGCGAGGACAGTCCATGACGCATCAGCGCGCGTTGCAGCGGACGCACGTCATGATGGCGCAGCGCCAGGTAATGCGCCAGATTGACAATGTCCGGCAGCCCGGCAGCCTCCGGCCCGAAACCCTGCAGGATGGGTCGCGCCTCGTTCACCACCAGATCGCGCAGGCTTTCCACCCGCTCCGTCAGGCCCCACACATCATCCATGTCTGCAAAATGTTCGAAGGCAACCATCATCGTCTCCTCCCTTTCTCATCCTCACACCAGATAGACCGATTTTCACGACCATTCCATGACAGGGATCATCGGGCGGCAACGCTTGCGCCGGGCGGACCGGCGGGTCTATGGAAGAGCGACCGGTTTTCCGGCTTTTGAATGCAAGGCAGGAGTTTCATAGGATGCATGGCGAATACAAGGTTCCCGGCGGCAAGCTGGTGGTCGCCGATGTCGAGGTGCGTGACGACAGGCTTTCTGATGTCCAGATAGCCGGCGACTTCTTCCTCGAACCGCCGGAGGCGCTTTCCGACCTCTGCGCCGCCCTTTCAGGAATGCCGGCGGCAAGCTCGGCTGAATCCATGGTCGCGGCGCTGAAGGCGAAATTGCGACCGGACGCCGCGCTGATCGGCTTCAGTGTCGAGTCCGTGGCTATCGCCGTGCGCCGGGCTTTGGGCGCAGCCAAGACCTGGCGTGATTTCGAGTGGGAAATCATCGACACCGGCGCGGAGACCCCGGCCATGCATCTCGCCATCGACGACGTTCTGGCGCGCGCCGTTGCCGAGGGCCGTCGCGCGCCGACGCTGCGCTTCTGGGAATGGGAGCGCCCCGCGATCATCATCGGCGCGTTCCAGTCGCTGAAGAGCGAGGTCGACCTGGAAGCGACCGAACGGCTTGGCGTCGTGACCGTGCGCCGGGTGACCGGCGGCGGCGCAATGTTCGTCGAACCGGGCACGGCAATCACCTATTCCCTTTATGCGCCGGGCGAGCTGGTCGACGGCATGAGTTTTGCCGACAGCTATGCCTTTCTCGACAACTGGGTGCTGAAGGCGCTCAATGATCTGGGCGTCGATGCCTTCTACAAGCCACTCAACGACATTGCGAGCTCGAAGGGCAAGATCGGCGGCGCGGCGCAGAAACGCTATGGCGGAGGCACCGTGCTGCATCATGTGACCATGGCCTATGACATGGATGCCGACAAGATGATGCAGGTGTTGAGGATCGGGCGTGAGAAGCTCTCAGACAAGGGCACAAAGAGCGCGGCCAAGCGCGTCGACCCCGTGCGCAGCCAGACCGGCCTTGACCGCCGGGAGGTAATCGACCGGATGAAGACGACCTTTATCGAGCTCAACGGTGGCCGGAAGGGCGCCGTCACGCCGGAGGAGTACAAGGCGGCCGAAGCGCTCGCGACGGAAAAGTTCGCGACGCCCGAATGGCTGGCCGTGGTCCCCTGAAATGAGAGCGAGGCGCGGTCTGTTCCTCGGATGCGACATAGGCGGCACCGCCGCTCGCTTCGCCGTCATTGACGAGGCCGGACGGCTCGTAAGGCGAGGTGCCGCGCCCGGAGCAAGCGCCCTTCTCGCGACACCCGGCGACCGGGCGCGGCTTGAGGCGAGTTTCGCCCGTATCGGCGCCAGTCTTCCCCATCCGGTCCATGCCGCAGCGATCGGGCTTTCGGGTTATGGTCCGGAGGCATTTACCGAACTGGCCGGCATGATCGCGAAAGAGACCGGCATCGCGCCGGAATGCTTGACGCTTCTGGACGATGTCGCGCTTGCCTACCGCGTCCTGTTTCAGCCGGGCGAAGGCCATCTGGTCGCTGCTGGCACCGGCGTGATCGGCACCCATTTCAGCGCCGACGGGTCAAGGCTGCGTATCGGCGGGCGCGGACTTCTGCTTGATGACGCGGGTTCGGGCGGCTGGATCGCACTCACCGCCCTTCGCGCGCTCTACCGCAGGCTGGATGAGGATGGCATATACGGCGACATGGCCGGCCTTGCCACATGCCTGTTCGATGCGATCGGCAGCGATGACTGGGCGGCGGTGAAACACCTCATCTATGGCGGCGACCGAGGACGGATCGCATCGCTTTCGCTGGCGATCGCCAAAGCGGCGGAGGCCGGCGACCGGTTTTCACAGGAGCTTCTGGAAGAGGCCGGCCGCGAACTCGCCCGGCTCGGCAATGTCCTGATCGCGCGCGCCGGCAGCCGGCCTTTGGCCTTTATCGGCGGCGTTCTGAAACTATCGCCGGTGATCAGCGAAACGATTGCGGACAACCTCTCCGGATCCGCGTGCTTCCCTCACATCGATGTTGCCGAGGGTGCGGCAAGGCTCGCTCTCGAAGGCATTCAGCGCCAGTCCGAATAGCGATGATGCGCGCCCTGATAATCCTCGATCTGATAGTCGCCCGCCTCCAGATCTTCCAGATAGACAGGCCCGATCGGCACCTTGCCGTGACCGCCCGGAATATCGAGCACATAGGTCGGAAGGCACAGCCCGGACAAACGGCCCCGCAAGGCCCGCATGATCTCCTGACCGCGCGCGATCGGCACGGCGAAATGGCTCACGCCCTTCGCGTGATCGAGGTGATGCAGGTAGTAGGGTTTCACCCGGTTGGCCAGAAGCGTGCGGAACAGCGCGGCAAGGGTTTCGGTTTCGTCGTTGACGCCCTTCAGCAGCACGGTTTGCGAAAAAAGAGGAATGCCGGCGTCGACCAGACGGGCCAGCCCGGAGCGGACATCCTCCGTCAATTCGCGGGCGTGGTTGACGTGGACAACGATGTTGACTGTCTTGCCGGCGCCTTTCAGAGCCGCAACGAGCCCGTCCGTGATGCGTTCGGGGGCAACCATCGGCGCGCGGGTGTGAAAGCGAATGACACCGACATGGCCGATCGCGCCGAGCGCCTTCATCAAGGCTCCAAGCCGCCGGTCTGACAGAACCAGAGGGTCGCCGCCCGAAAGGATGACCTCGAATATCGCCTCGTGACTGCGGATATAGTCGAGCGCCGCCTCAAGCTCGGCGCTGTCGAGCGTCGCCTCCGGCTTGCCGACCATCTCCCGGCGAAAGCAGAAACGGCAATAGACCTGACAGCTGTGGGTCGGCTTCAAGAGCAGGCGATCAGGATAGCGATGGGTGATGCCTTTTACGCGTTCGAACACCTGATCGCCAATCGGGTCTTCGCTCTCATCGTCATGATGGTCGAGCTCGCGGGCATCCGGCACATATTGGGCGCGCAGCGGATCCTCGGGGCCGGAGCGCCTCAGCTCCTCCAGCACATGGGCGGGAATGCGGATGCGGAAGTTTTCTCCGACAGCGTCCAGAGCGGCTTGATCCTCAGGCCGCACCAGAGCGCGATCCACGAGGCCCGCCGCATTCACCACCGCTTTCGCGCCATTCTTCGTCATCTCTGTCCGTCTCGCCGTCGGGCCGCGGCCGCCGACCCTCGCCAAACCGCCTTCTACGTCATCCGAACGGCAAATCAAAGAGCGCGTCGTCATCGAAATAAATTCACATAACAATACATAATTGCGCTTGGCAGAATTAAATGGATGTTTTAGGTTGCGAGCCAGAATGGGAGGAAATCCATGAAAACCAATGAAGGCGTCATCAAAACATTCATCGAGGCCGGCATCACGCGCGGCTTCACCCTGCCGGGTCTCGGCATTACCTGGTCGCTGCCGGCCTTTTTCGACCGCAAGGACGAATTCGAACTGGTGCTGGCGCGCTCGGAACAGTCGGCCTCCGTCATGGCCCAGGTGGCGGGCAAGCTCACCGGCAAGCCCGGCCTCTTGATGGCACAGGGCCCGTTTGCTTCCTCCACGGGAGCCTTCGGCATTCTGGAGGCCTATTTTTCCTCGTCGCCCATGGTCGTTCTGACCGACACGTCCTGCTATGACGGTTTCGCCCAGCACGGCGTCTACCAGACCATGACCGGCGACTACGGCGCGGGCGACGCCTTTGCCGTGATGAAGACGATGACCAAATACGCCACCTATGCGACGACCCCGCAGGAGGCGATCTACGGCACGCAGCTAGCCGTCAAGCACGCGGCCACCCCGCGCCAGGGGCCTGCCGCCGTGGTCATGCGCACCAATATCATCAAGGAGGATGTGCCCGACCATCCGCGCGCCAAGCTCTATCCGACGGAAGGCTATCTGCGCTCGACGCCGATGAAGCCCGATGGTGATGCGCTGGCAGCTATTGCCGAAGCGCTGAAGACGGCCGAACGGCCGGTCATCATCGCCGGCAACGGCATCTATATGAGCCGTTCGGGCGAAAAACTCTCCCGCCTCGCCAATCGCGAGGGCATTGCGGTTGCCTCCAGCTATCACGGCAAGGGCACGATCGACGAGACAACGCCCGTTGCCGTCGGCATGATGGGCAACTGGGCGGCAAAATCGGCAAACCGCATGGTGCAGGCCGCCGACCTGATCCTCGTGCTCGGCTGCAGCCTCGGGCCGGAATATACCCGTTTCCGCGACGAGAAGATGATGCGGCCGGGCGAGCAGAAAATCATCCAGGTCGATATCGACCCGCTGCAGGCGGGCTGGGTCCTGCCGGTAGACATGGCGGTGACTGCCGATGTCGCCGATGTCGTCTCCTTCCTTCTCGACCGCCCCGGCGTCGATCAGGTCCGCGCCGAAAAGCGCAAGGATTTCATCACCGCGCTCAAGGCCGAGAACCGCTATGGCGACCTCCCGCACTACAAGACCAGGCCCGGCACGGTGCACTATGCCGATATCATGCGCGGCCTCGACGGTTTCCTGACACCCGAAGACCTGCTGACGCTTGATGCCGGCACCAACCGCATCTGGGCGACCTCGTCGCTGCCGCTGCGCTCTCCGCACCAGCTTGTCGCACCCGGCGGGATCGGCGGCATGGGCTGGTCGACGCCGGCTGCGACCGGTGCCAAGATTACCTGCCCGGAAAAACGCGTGACTGGCGTGATCGGCGATGGCGGCTTCGTCATGACCATGGACGCGATCGCGACGGCTGCCGAACACAATCTCGATGTGGTCTATGTCGTTGCCAACAATGCCGGGCTCGGCATGGTGCGAGACAATCTCGGCAACAAGGCAATCGGCGTCAATTTCGGCGACCATGACTTCGCCAAGGTGGCCGAAGGGCTTGGCGGCAGCGGCATGACGGTGACGGAGGCCGATCAGATCGGCGATGCATTGCGCGAGGCGCATTCTCGCGGCGGTCCGGTGGTGCTCGACGTCAAGGTCGACCCTGCAGCCAGCCATCGCGACTGCTCGGACTATGACGACCTGCCGGACAATGTTTCGCTGAAATAGGCGAAACCTGCTGCGGCAAGCCCCGAAAACACAATGACAAATGGACGTTCGATGGGCTAAACAGGCACGATGAGCGAGGAAAACGAAAAAAGCGGCCAGCCGGTCAAACGGCGCGGCCGCCCCCGGCAGGACATTGGAGCCGCAGCCATCAACGAGGAACGCCCCTTCGTCAGTTCGCTGGCGCGGGGTCTTTCCATCCTGAGAGCATTCAGGGCCGAGGACAAGGTTCTCGGCACGCAGGCGCTTGCCGAGCGCACGGGGCTGCACAAGACGACCGTTTCGCGCCTGCTCGGCACGCTGACCAAGCTCGGCTATCTCCGTTACATGCCCGAATACGGCAAATATGCCGTCTCAAACGAGGTGCTCACCCTCGGCTATGCCGCAATCGGTCGCTTCGGCTTCGGCGAGCTGGTGCGCTCGCACATGGACCAGCTTGCCGAAAACGGCGATTGCGTGGTGGCGCTTTCCGTTCGCGACGGGGCCGAGATGATGTTTGTCGAACTGGTGCGCCGGCCGACGGCGGTAGCGCTCAACCTCAATGTCGGCTCGCGCATTCCGCTTGCCGAGAGCGCGCCCGGGCGAGCCCATCTTTTTGCCCTGACAGAAGAAGACCGCGCGGCCGCGTTCAAGCTCCTGAAGGGCGTGCACGGCGCGGCATGGGAGCGGGAAAAGAAACCGCGTCTCGAAGCGGCGCTCGAGCGCATGGCCCAGACCGGCTATTCGGAATCCTTCGGCGAATGGGTTTCCGGGCACAACGCCATCGGCGTGGTGCTGCACGCACCGATGACCGGCGACATCTACACGCTGAGCGTAGGCGGCAACGCCCACAACCTGACGGAGGAAAGGCTGAAGGCCACGCATCTGCCGATGCTCATGCGTGCCGCCCAGGAGATATCCGCCCTTTCCGGCAGCAATTTCTGACCGGCTGGCTCAGCCGTCCCAGCCGATCACCTCGAGCTCCGGCCAGAGCGCCAGCCAGCGCTCCGCCTTGTTCTCGTAGACCTCGCGCGAGGCCTGCGTCTTGTTCGGACGCACGGTTGCGTTCATCAGGTCTGAAAGGCCGAAGGGTGCATCGCATTGCCACCGCCCGGCAACAGGCCTGACGCCGATCGAGGTGGCGGTGGCCGGAAAGGTGGTGATCGCGTCCGAAACGCTGTCATAGGGCTCGATGCCATAGCCGAAGCGATCTGCGTACCACAGATGCACGCGGGCCTGGTTCTTCACGTCGATCCAGGCGGGAACGCCCTCGAACATGGCCCTGACCCGCGCCGCCTCACGCGCCTCGCCGCGTTCGGAAAGGTCACCGGCATCGAAATAGACAATGTCGATATCGGCAATCCCGTGGCCGGGGTCGTACCCGAAGCGCCGGTTCCAGACCGTCTGCGCCAGCGCGCCTGCCACCAGCCAGCAGTCCGGCAGGTCGATCCGGTCGAAATTCTCCAGAATGGGTGAAAGCACGGGGCTTTCCGAGAGAGCGGCCGCAAGCCGCGCGCATTGGTCGTCCATCGAAGTCCTCTTCAGGTCCGGATTCCCGGAGCCTTGCCAAGGCTTGTCCGAAAATCTGACGATTGCAAGCTCCGATCCGGTGGAAAGGCAAATTCCCTAGCGCTTTCAGTCCCGCCGGCCTGTTATTTGCAAAGTGAGGGGCAAGTCGACCGAAAATTGCCAAAAAGCAATTGAAATAAAACAACAAATTTCCGGATATTTTGCTTGAAATGGCCGCATTGCGGGTCTTTCCTGAGGCTGTGACCGGCAGCGCCTGTCGGCGCGTCCGATCATGCTGTGCGCGGATCAACCGCGGCAAAGATTGGAGGCTCACAATGATCTCGACAACCATTTTTCCCGGACGCTATGTCCAGGGCGCCGATGCGATCGGCCAGTTCAGCGCGGAAATCGCACGGCTCGGCACGTCGGCGCTCGCCATCGTCGACAAGGGCGTGACGGCGCTGGTCGGCGATGCGACCACTACCGACGACAAGGCGACGATCGCCGTGGAGGCATTCAACGGCGAATGCTCGGACGAGGAAATCGCGCGCATCGGCAAGCGCGTCGCGACCGAAAGCGCCGATGTAATCGCCGGCATCGGCGGCGGCAAGGCGCTTGATACGGCCAAGGCCGTGGCCCATGCAGCGGGTCTTCCCGTCGTCATCGTGCCGACGCTTGCATCCACCGACGCACCCTGCTCGGCGCTTTCGGTGATCTATACGGCCGAAGGCGCCTTCAAGCGCTATCTGGTGCTGCCGAAGAACCCGGACGTCGTGCTGGTCGACACGCAACTGATCGTCGGCGCGCCGGTGCGTCTGTTCGTCGCCGGCATGGGCGACGCGCTGTCCACCTGGTTCGAGGCCGAGGATTGCCGCCATACGCAAAGCGCCAACATGACCGGCCGCGTCGGCTCGATGACCGCCTACGGCCTTGCCCGCATGTGCTTTGACACCCTGCTGGCCGATGGCGCGGCGGCCAAGGCGGCGGCCTCGCAGAAGATCGTGACACCCGAATTCGAGCGGGTGGTGGAAGCCAACACGCTGCTTTCCGGCCTCGGTTTCGAAAGCGGCGGCCTTTCCGGCGCGCACGCGATCCATAACGGTCTCACGGCGCTTCCCGGCACGCATGCCTATTGGCACGGCGAGAAGGTCGCGATCGGCACGCAGGCGCTCGTGATGCTGACGAAACGCCCGCGGGAGATCGTCGAGGCCGTCTATGGCTTCTCGGAGGCGATCGGCCTGCCGATGACGCTTGCGGATATCGGCATTGGCGATGCCAGCGACGCCGATCTTCTCAAGGTGGCGAAGCTTGCCTGCGACCCGGCCGACACGATGGGCAATGTGCCCGGCTCCGTAAAGCCCGAAGACGTCGCCGCCGCCATCAGGGCCGCCGACGCCGAAGGGCGCAGCCGCAAGGCAAAACGGCTTGCCGCATGAAACGCCGATGAGGCGTTTCAAGGGCTGGGCGCTAAGCCCGGCTCGCACGGATGAGGCAAACCAGCATCCCTATCCCGTCACCCCGGCCTTGAGCCGGGGTCCAGGGCCAAGTGATAGAAGGTTCATCTTAGACTCTTTTCAGAGGTGATCTTTTGTCCCTCTCGTGCCGCCCTGGCAACTGTATTGTTTTGTACCTGTTCAGGCTGGTTTGTACATGGTCTGATCTCTTAGCATTGCGTTTGCAAGGGTTAGGATTTTTCGT
>NZ_JACIDZ010000008.1 GCF_014196625.1 Martelella radicis | reverse complement strand
ATCAGGTGCCAGGGAACGGTCTCTAACGACCAGGATGCCGGACGACCTTCCGCCCGCACACATCATACCACAAGCCGCTATACACAGGATGCCGGGTCGAGCCCGGCATGACGGTGATTCGTGGAGCGACACGGCTTCAAGAGCGTCACCGAAAATCCGGCCAGGCCAGACGCCCGGCCCTCATTGCCTGATCCGGCTGCCGTGCGAAAATACCGAAAACCCGTCTCCGCGGGCGCTGGCGACAAGCGTGATCCCCGCCTTCTCCGCCGTTTCGACCGCGAGCGCGGTCGGCTGCGAGACGGCGATCAGCACCGGTGCCCCGGCGACAGCCGCCTTCTGCACCATTTCCACCGACAATCGGCTGGTGACGACGAAGGCGCCGCCTGCAGCCGCCTCGCCCTGGCGGGCAAGAGCGCCGATCAGCTTGTCGAGCGCGTTGTGGCGGCCGACATCCTCCCGCATCGCAACCAAGCCCGTGGCTGGCCTGAAAAGGCCCGCCCCATGGACGGCGCGCGTCTTGGCAAAAAACGGCTGATGTCGGGATAGGGCCGCAACCGCCGTATCCACATCGTCGGTCGACATCGTGAAATCATCGCCTTCAACGACCGGCACCGGGCGCATGGCGGCATCGATGCTTTCCAGCCCGCAAAGCCCGCAGCCGACGGGGCCCGCCATGGAACGGCGACGCGCGGCAAGGGCGGCAGACCGGTCTTCCGCGAGCGTTATCTGGAGATCGATGCCGGAGGTGAACGGAACCGGCTCGACGCCAAGGATTTCGTCGGGACGGCGGACAATGCCTTCCGTCAGGCTGAAACCATAGGCGAGATCGACAAGGTCGGCTGGGGTCGCCATCAGCACGGCATGGGAGGAGCCGCCATAGCTGAGCGCTACGGCCGTTTCGGCGGCGAGCGACTGCGAACCGCTGGCCGACTTCCGGCTGCCGACGGAAAAAAGCGGCTTCAGTGGACGGGCTGCGGGTCGCTCCTCCTCAGCCATTTTCCGCCACTCTGGCGGCGCGGCGCGGTTTGCTTTCCCCCTGAAGCATGGCGGCAATCAGTGCAAGCGACGACGAAAGCTCGATTTCCGACGAGGCGGCGAGCGCCACGCGGATTGCGGGGGCAGAGGGTTCGCGCCCGGCGCGGAACGAACTGCCGGCGGCGACAGCAACGCCGCGATGGCGGGCGCGATCGACGAAGGCGGCCTCGTTCGTGCCCTCGGGCAGCGGGATCCACACATGCAGCGCGCCCGGCGTCATGGCGCAGGCAACACCGGAGAGTTCCTTTTCGGCGATCGCCCGGCGGCGCTTCAGCGCCATGCGCTGCCAGTTGACCAGTTCCATCGCCGTCCCGTCGACGATCCAGCGGCTGGCGATTTCGGCCATCACCGGGGTCGCGATCCAGTTGGCGGCGAGATAGCGGTTGGAAACGGCGGCCGCGTACCGGTCGGGAGCGACCAGAAACCCGCATCTGAGGCCGGGAATCGTGTTCTTCGACAGATCCGTCATGTAGAGCGTGCGCTCCGGGGCGAAGGCCGCGAGCGGCGGCGGCCGGTTTTCCACCAGCGGCCCGAGCACGTCGTTCTCGATGATCGCAAGATCGAACCTGCGCGCGATCGCCGCGATCGCCCGTCGCCGCGGCGCGCTTGTCACCGTACCGCGCGGTCCGGCTGCCGATGGCTGCAGAAAGATCGCCCTCAGCCGCTTGCGCGCCGCAAGCGCCTCGAGCGCCGAAGGCAGGATCCCCTCCGCGTCGGTAGGGACCGGTTCGAGGTCGATGCCGAGATAGCCGGCAAGCGGCCTCGCCATCGGATGGGTCAGCTCCTCCGCCGCCATGGCCGAGCCGGGCGGCGCAACGCTCATGAAGGCCGCCGTCATCGCATCGCTGGAACCGTTGGTGACGGTAATGCCGTGCGGCGGGGCCTTCAGGCCGCAGGCCGCCAGCCAGCTGACGCCAGCCATGCGGTAGCGCCGGAACAGCGCATTCGGGATCATCGAGAAGGCAAGGTCCGGCGGCATGGTCGCGCCGAGCTCGGCAAAGGCGTTGCGGAACCGACCGAGACTGCGGCTCTCGCAGACTGGCTTCAGGATCGAGAGATCGACGACGCCGGAGGTCCCTTCTGTCAGATGCGGCCGCTCGGGCGCATTCGACGCCGCCTTGATATAGGAGCCGCGCCCGACCTCGCCGGTGACGAGCCCCCGTCGGGAAAGCTCCTCATAGGCACGGGAGACGGTCTGGACGGAGATCTTCAGGTCAGCCGCCATCTGCCGCTGCGGCGGCAGCCGCATGCCGTCGATCAGCAGGCCATCGCGGATGGCGCCGGCGATCTGTTCGGCAATGGAGAGATAGGCCGGTCGCTTGATCAGCCTCGGATTGGGACGCCATTTGGTCATGCCCCATCGTGCGGCAAATCATATCAATTGACAATAGGTCAACCGGGACGTTGGAAACGAGATGGCGTCACAAGTCATTGAAACAGGAGTATCTTTGCCTCAGTCCGGGTGAGGCCGGCGGCCAAAATCAGTGCAATTGGTTAAGACAATGTGAAAGCCGGTCAGGTGCCGAGGCTCTCGATCTTGGTGCAGAGCCAGTCCGACAGCTTCAGCGAGGCGGCAGCGGCGGCCACCATCTGCGGCAATGTCAGCCACTCCAGCGTCCACGCCGCGCCCGAGCGCTCCTGCTCATGCACCAGCGCCATATGCATGGCCGAAAGCTGGGCGGCGTTGAAGCGCGACAACGAGACCAGCACCTCGGCCGTCACCGGATTGCGCTTGCCTTCGATATCGGAGGATTCCCCGCCGCCGGAAAGCTCGATTTCCTCGCCCATTTCGGCAAGCAGCGCGATGTCGAGGCCGAACTTGCCGAGGCTCCCGGTGATCTGCGACATGGCTGAGGCGAATTCCGCGATCACATTGCGCTGGTTCTGCCATTGCGGCGCGTCGATCAGGCCGAGAAGGTCTGCCAGCATGGCCCGGACCTCGACGGCCTCATCCGGTAACCGGTGCAGCGTGCCGACCGCGCCGCCGAATTGCACCGCGAAGAGCTGGCCGTCGAGCCTCAAGAGAAACTGCCGGAGGTAAAGCACCGGCTCGCGCCAGGAGCGCAACCGGTCGGAAACGGAGATCGGCATGGCCGGCTGCATGCGGGTGCGCCCCATCAGCGTGCGTTCGCCGAAGCGTGAATCGAGCGTTTCCATGCGCTGGAACAGGTGATCGAGACGATCGATCAGGAGCGTCGACACCGCCGACAGCCGCATCATCAGCGAGGTATCGATGACATCCTGGCTGGTCGCGCCGAAATGGACATGGTCCGCTGCATCCGGTCCGACTGCCGCGCGGAGCTGGCGCACGAGATCGGGCACGACAATGCCGTCGCGGCCGGTCGCGATCTTCAGCGCCTCGATATCCGGAGAGAAGGCGGCACAGACTTCGCCAATGCGCTTCGCCGCCGCTTCCGGAATGACGCCGGCACGGGCCTCGGCCTCGGCCAGGGCGGCCTCGAAGGCCAGCATGGCCTTGATTTCCGCATCGAGCGAAAAGAAGGCGGCAACCTCGTCGTCGCCCACCAGGCCCGAAAGCACGGGATGATCAAATGCAGAATAACTCATGGATTGCGATCGCTTGCTACTGGAAACAGCAGGAGGGCGGAACCATCCCGACCGACACGGGTGCCGTGACGACCGGCACCGACCTCACATTGCGACAATGAGGCGGCAAGCGCAAGACCAGAGCCCGGTTTTTGCCGGCGCAGACAAAGAAGGCGGCCAGTGGCCGCCTTCCGATACGATGCTGTCGGCGCGGGTTACTTCCAGTCGCGAATATCGACAAACCGGCCTTCGATGGCGGCAGCGGCGGCCATTGCGGGCGAGACCAGATGGGTGCGGCCCTTGTAGCCCTGGCGGCCTTCGAAATTGCGGTTCGATGTCGAGGCGCAGCGCTCTTCCGGCTTCAGCCGGTCGTCATTCATGGCAAGGCACATGGAGCAGCCCGGCTCGCGCCATTCGAAACCGGCCTCGAGGAAGATCTTGTCGAGGCCCTCGGCTTCCGCCTGTTCCTTCACCAGGCCCGAGCCCGGCACGACCATGGCGTTGACGCGATCAGAAACCTTGCGGCCCTTGGCGACGGCAGCAGCGGCGCGCAGATCCTCGATGCGACCATTGGTGCAGGAACCGATGAAGACACGATCGAGTTCGATATCGGTGATTTTCGTTCCGGGCGTCAGGCCCATATATTTCAGCGCCCGCCATTTGGAGGCGCGCTTGGTCTCGTCGGCGATATCGTCCGGGTTCGGCACTTCGCCGGTCACCGCGATCACATCTTCCGGCGAGGAGCCCCAGGAGACGATCGGCGGCAGGTTGGCGGCATTGAGCGTCACGACGCGGTCATACTCCGCGCCCTCGTCCGTCGTCAGCGATTTCCAGTATTCGACAGCCCGGTCCCAGGCCTCACCCTTCGGCGCGCGCGGGCGCTCCTTGATATAGGCGAAGGTCTTTTCATCCGGCGCGATCAGACCGGCGCGGGCGCCGCCCTCGATCGTCATGTTGCAGACGGTCATGCGGCCTTCCATGGAAAGGTCGCGGATCGCCTCGCCGGCAAATTCGATGACATGGCCTGTGCCGCCGGCCGTGCCGATCTCGCCGATGATCGCCAGGATGATGTCCTTGGCGGTGACGCCTTCCGGCGCCTTGCCGTCGACGCGCACCAGCATGTTCTTGGCCTTGGACTGGATCAGCGTCTGGGTGGCGAGCACATGCTCCACCTCGGACGTGCCGATACCGTGCGCGAGCGCGCCGAATGCACCATGCGTCGAGGTATGGCTGTCGCCGCACACGATCGTCATGCCCGGCAGGGTGAAGCCCTGTTCCGGTCCGACAATGTGGACGATGCCCTGGCGCTTGTCCTTTTCGGAGTAATATTCGACGCCGAAATCGAGCGCATTCTGGGCAAGGGCGGCCACCTGGATGCGGCTTTCCTCGTTCTTGATGCCGTTGACGCGGTCGGGCGTGGTCGGAACATTGTGGTCGACGACGGCCAGCGTCTTTGCCGGCGCATGAACCGTGCGACCGGCGAGCCTCAACCCCTCAAAGGCCTGCGGGCTGGTGACTTCGTGGACCAGGTGACGGTCGATGTAGATGAGACAGGTACCGTCATCCTGGCTGTCCACCAGATGATCGTCCCAGATCTTGTCGTAGATTGTGCGAGCCTTGCTCATGATTTCGTAACCCATTTTTCGATGAACAGGAAAGGGCGCGGTTGCCCGCTGCCGGCATTGCTTTAAAACAAGCGTCAGCTAAGTCGGGCGTTGAGCGCGCCGGAAATCATCGCAAAGAAGCGGCTCGGCAGGCGCTTTCTGTCCTGCAGCACGAAGGGCCTGAACGAAACGGCCGCGCTCTTTCTGTCAATGATCCTCATGGGCCGGTCTTTACCAGCTTTCTCGGGCTCCGGCAATCATTTACGAGAATGGTTCAAAACTGGCTCCGGACGTGACTCGCACGCGCCTTGAGAAAGACGAGAAGGGGGTCGGCCGACATCCCGCCGCTTTCGTGCCACTCCGCTGCGTCTTCATCGTCAAAGACGAAACGGTCTCGACCCTTGGCGGTCGAGGCGAGCACGGGTGTGGCAATGGAACCCAGGATCATCGGGTTGCCGGCGCCTGCCACAATGGCGCGTGTAAGAAACATTTCTACTCCGTACAGCCACAACCGGAAAAAGATGATCGCGGCTTCACAATTCAAGGGAGCACGGAGATAGGAAGCGATTCCGGCTTTTTCTTGTCAAGACCGGCGGACGGATCGCAAAACGCAAAGAAGCCGCCCGAAGGCGGCTTCCCGAAACGATTTCAAAAGCGAAAATGGCTTATTCGCTCTTGGCTGCCGCTGCAGCTTCCTTCTCCGCCTTGGCGGCGGCGCGGGCGGCCGCTGCTGCCTCGCGGGCCTCGTCGTTGAGGCGGCGCGAACGCACCGAGGTGTTTTCGGCGATACGGGCCGACTTGCCGCGACGGTCGCGCAGGTAGTAGAGCTTCGCACGGCGAACCTTACCGCGGCGGATCACTTCCACGCCCTCGACCTGGGGGGAGTAAACGGGGAATACGCGCTCGACGCCTTCGCCGTAGGAAATCTTGCGAACGGTGAAGTTCTCGTGGATGCCGCCGCCGGAACGGGCGATGCAAACGCCTTCGAAGGCCTGCACGCGGGTGCGGGTACCTTCCGTCACGCGGACGTTGACGCGCACGGTGTCGCCGGCTTCAAACGGGGGAAGTTCGCGCTGTTCGGCAATGCGCGCGGTTTCTTCAGCTTCGAGCTGCTCGATGATGTTCATCGGTCTAACCTCTTGATGTCTTGCTTTAACGGCCAGAGCGCTCGACAATCATCCTTCGGTCAATGCCTCCGGATTTGCCTTGTCTTCAAGGCGGGAGCGTTACGCGGTTGTTCTTTTCGGTAACCGGAACACCCGGTCAGGGCGGGCCTATAGACGATTTTCTGGCCTTTGTCACCCCTTTTGCGCGGCATTCCCGGCACAATCACGCCGAGTCTTCTCCCAATCCGCGCGCAACAGACCCATCATCACCGTATTCCAGCGTTCATCGCCGAAACGGGCGGAAGAGCGACGCACGCCCTCCTCGACAAAACCGAGAGCCCTATAGGCGCGAATGGCCGCCTCGTTAAGGTCGTAAACATTGAGTTCGACCCGCATGATGTCTGGTTCGTTGAACGCCTCATCCACCAGCAGGCCGAGCAACGGTCGCGAAAGCCCCGTCCCCCGCAGTTCAGGCGCGATGGCGATGCGGCAGAGCCGGCTCACGCCGTTCAGCCGGTCGAAGGCGATCTGACCATGCCCCGCCAATTTTCCTCCGTATCTTGCCGAGAAACAGGCGAGCGCAGGCTTTGAGCCGAGCATGTCGGCGGAACCTTCGCAAAGCTGGTCATAGCAGAAGGGAAAGGGAAGCTGCGTGCCGCCCCAAAGGGCCGCCACCCGGGCATCCGCAAACCAGCCGGCCACGATGTCGAAATGCGAGCGAGAGAACGGTTCGAGCTGCAAGTCTTCAGTCGGCATCCTTGCCACTCCCGGCGAGAAGATCCGGCCGCCGCTCAGCCGTCAGCCGCAACGCCTCGTCATGGCGCCATTTGTCGATGGCCGCGTGGTTGCCCGAGGTCAGCACCTCCGGGATCGTCTCACCCTCCCATTCGGCCGGACGGGTATAGTGCGGATGCTCCAGCAGGCCGTCCTCGAAACTCTCATGCGTGCCGGAAAGCGCATTGCCCATCACGCCCGGCAGGACGCGCACCACGGCATCAAGCAGCACGAGCGCCGCCGGCTCGCCGCCGGAAAGGATATAGTCGCCGATCGAGACTTCCTCGAGGCCGCGCTTATCTATGACACGCTGATCGACGCCCTCGAAACGGCCGCAGACGATGACGGCGCCCGGCCCTTCGGCCAGTTCGCGCACCCGCGCCTGGGTCAGCGGCTTTCCACGCGGGCTCATGAGGAGGCGCGGCCTGCCGTCATTAGCGGACACGGCGTCGATCGCGCGCGCCAGGATATCCGGTCGCAGCACCATGCCCGCGCCGCCGCCCGACGGCGTATCGTCGACGCTGCGGTGACGATCCTCGGCAAAATCGCGGATGTTCACGGCTTCCAGCGACCATTGCCCGCGCTCGGCCGCCCGGCCCGCAAGCGACGTGCCGAGATGGCCGGGGAACATCTCCGGATAGAGCGTGAGAACGGTGGCCTTGAAGGACATCGCGGCGTTACCGGCCTTCGGGATCGGGAAAATCCGGCCCGTCATCGTCCTCGCCACCGACAAGGCCGGCGGCCACGGGGTCGATCAACACACGGCGATCCTCGAAGTCGATCTCCAGCACGGCGCTTTCGTTGAACGGGATCAGCACCGGGCGACGGCCCGGCCCCTTCAGCTCCAGAAGATCGCCCGCGCCGAAATCGAAGATCGCGCTGATCGCGCCGTAGCTGTTGCCGGCATCGTCAAAGACATCGAGGCCTTCGAGGTCGGCGTAGAAATATTCCTCGTCCTCAAGCTCGTCATCGGGCAGGTTGTCGCGCTCGATATAGAGATTGAGGCCGCGTAAGGCTTCCGCTGCCGTGCGATCGTTCACGCCGCGAAAGCGGATGACGATCATGTTGTTCTTGCCCGGGCGCGTTTCGAGGATCTCGAACACGCGGCCGTCCTCGGCATGGAGATTGCCATAGTCGCCGACGGTCAAGGGGTTCGCGGTAAAGCAGCGCACCCTGACATCGCCGCGCAGGCCCTGCGCCGCGCCAATGGTCGCCATCAGGATCGGGTCATTGAGCTTTGCCATCGTCGTTCTTTCCTGCCGTTTATGGCTATCTATGCCCTTTTGGCGCAAAGGAAAAGGCCGGACGCATGCGCCCGGCCCCTGTTCGATGCCTGAAAACCGTCTTCCACCCGACGAGGGGCAAACGGCTGACGGCAATCCGGCTTATTCCGAAGCTTCGGCAGCGGCTTCTGCTGCAGCGGCGGCTGCTTCCTCGGCCTTCTGCTTTTTCTCGGCAACGCGCTCTTCGGCCTTCTTGCCGGGCTTCGCCTTGTTCGGGTTGTTACGGGCCTTGCGCTCGGCAATGCCGGCTTCGGCGAGGAAGCGCAGCACGCGGTCGGTCGGCTGGGCGCCGGTTCCAAGCCAGTACTTGACGCGCTCTTCGTCAAAGACGACGCGGTCTTCCGCATCCTTCGGCAGCATCGGGTTCCAGTGGCCGAGCTTCTCGATGAAGCGGCCGTCACGCGGCGAACGCTCGTCGGCGGCAACGATGTGGTAGTAGGGGCGCTTCTTGGAACCGCCACGGGCGAGACGAATCTTGATTGCCATTTTGTTTTCTCCTTAAAGGCATTTCTGTCGGACCGCAGTCCATTCGTTTGTTGTTCCCGCTGCCTGCAACCACGCTCTGGCTGGCGCACGGGGCATTCTCAATGACCGGAGACCGGCCTATTTCTCCTGACCGCCATGCTGGGCGGCGATCTGCTCATGATGCCGGATCACTTCCTTGATGATGAAGTTCAGGAAGGTCTCGGCAAAATCGGGGTCGAGATCGGCGCTTTTGGCCAGGTCCCTCAACCGCGAAATCTGTTGTTCCTCGCGCGCCGGGTCGGCCGGCGGCAGGTCGTGTTCGGCCTTCAGGTGCCCCACCGCCTTGGTGCAGCGGAACCGTTCGGCGAGAATATGCACCAGCGCGGCATCGAGATTGTCGATCGACTGGCGGTACTGAAGAAGTTGCTCTTTCGGAGTCATGCCGTTTTCTCCAGCAACATCTCAGGCGGCAGGTGACGGTAGACGACCGCGTCCCTGCCGTAGATTTCGAGCGTCTTCTCGGCCGTCGCGCCCAGGCGCTCCGCCAGACGAATGGACGGCGCGTTGTCCGGCTCGATCAAGCTCATGACCGTCGGCCAGCCAAGTTCACCGTAAACGTAACGAAGCGCCCGCGATGCCGCCTCGAAAGCGTAACCCTTGCCGTAATGCTCAGGCAGCAGCGCCCAGGCAATCTCGGGCTCGGGCATGTCGGCGGGATGCCAGGGGCCGCAAAAGCCGACAAAACGTCCCGTATTCTTCTCTTCCAGAGCCCATTCGCCGAAACCATTCAGGACCCAGTGCCCCGCATAGGCGGCAAGCCTGCGCCACGCATCGCCCTTCGAAAGCGGTCCGCCATAGTAGAACGACCGCTCCTCGGCGAAGAAAGCCGCCATCGGCTCAAAATCTTCGCGCTGGAAAGCGCGCATGACCAGTCTCTCGGTTTCCAGGACAGGGACGTTAGTCACTTCTTCTTGCCCTTTCCGAAGCCGCCGAAGCCGCCGCCGAGACCGGGAAGCTTCGGCCCGCCAAGGCCCGGCAGACCGCCCGATGGCATGCTGCCTGCGCCGCCGAGGCTGCCGGCCTTCTTCTCGAGTTCGGCCAACTGGTTGGCATCGAGCTTGGAGAGGTCGGGCATGCCGCCCATGCCGCCCGGCATGCCGCCGCCGCCCATCATGTTCATCATCTGCTTCATCTTGCCCTTGCCCTTGCCGCCCACGGCTTTCATCATGTCGGACATCTGGCGGTGCATCTTCAGAAGCTTGTTGATATCGGCGGCGGATGTGCCGGAGCCTGCTGCGATGCGCTTCTTGCGCGAATTCTTCAAAACGTCGGGGTGGGCGCGCTCATATTTGGTCATCGAGGAAATGATGGCGAGCTGGCGCTTGAAGACGCTGTCGTCCATGCCGGCGGCGGCCATCTTTTCCTTCATACCGCCCATGCCGGGCATCAGACCCATAATGCCGCCCATGCCGCCCATGTTCTGCATCTGTTTCAGCTGTTCGGCCATGTCGTCGAGGTCGAACTTGCCCTTGGCCATCTTTTCGGCCATGGCTTTCGCCTTTTCGGCGTCGATCGTCTCCGATGCCTTTTCAACGAGCGAGACGATATCGCCCATGCCGAGAATGCGGTCGGCGATGCGCTTGGGGTGGAATTCCTCCAGCGCATCCATCTTCTCGCCGGTACCGATCAGCTTGATCGGCTTGCCGGTGACCGCGCGCATGGAAAGGGCAGCACCACCGCGCCCGTCGCCATCCATACGGGTCAGAACCAGGCCGGTAATGCCGACGCGTTGATCGAAATTGCGGGCAAGATTGACGGCGTCCTGACCGGTCAGGCTGTCGGCCACCAACAGGATCTCGTGCGGATTGGCCTGTTTGCGAATATCCGCCATCTCGACCATCAGCGGCTCGTCGATATGGGTGCGGCCGGCGGTATCGAGGATGACCACGTCATGGCCGCCGAGCTTGGCCGCCTGTACCGCGCGCTTGGCGATGGCGACCGGGTCCTGCCCCTTGATCACCGGCAGCGTGTCGACCGAGGTCTGCTCGCCGATCTGCTTCAGCTGTTCCTGGGCGGCCGGACGACGCGTGTCGAGCGAGGCCATCAGCACTTTTCTGCGGTCGCGATTGGTCATCCGCGCCGCGATCTTGCCGGTGGTCGTCGTCTTGCCCGAGCCCTGCAGGCCGACCATCATGATGACGACAGGTGCTGGCGCGTTGAGATCGAGCGTGACGCCCTCGGAGCCGAGCATCTCGACCAGTTCGTCATGGACGATCTTGACGACCATCTGGCCGGGCTTGATCGACTTCAGAACTTCCGCGCCGACGGCCTTTTCCCGCACGCGGGCGATAAAGTCGCGCACCACCTCCAGCGCGACGTCGGCTTCCAGAAGCGCGCGGCGCACTTCGCGCAGCGCTGCCGATACGTCGGCTTCCGAAAGCGAGCCGCGGCCGGTCAGTCCCTTGAGGACGGAACCAAGGCGGTCCTGGAGGTTTTCAAACATAGCCCATTCCCTTTTCGTTTCGCACTTCGCGAAACGTTGGCACCTCTGCCGGCAAATGCAAGACGCAAAGCAAAATTCCATCCGAGGGCGCATCGCGCTGTCGGATGTTGACCTCCGGGCTCTCTTTATACCTTTGCGGGCCCCGGTCGGCGGCTGAACGTCTTCACTGTCAGCAGATTTGGGGGCGATAAACCCCAAGATTGCGGCAAAGTCAAGCCTGCGTGACCTCTTTCGCCGTTTTCAAGGTCTGGAACTTTTTCGGGCCCGGCGCATATATCCGATGAGTTCCGTTTCAGCAATCAAGGGTGGCCGGCAAGCGCCGGATCAACCGAAAGGGCTTTTCATGATCCCCACGCGCGTGCGTCTGCAAAAGAAGAACCGCTACTATAACGGTCCGAAAAGCGATCATTTCGACGGCACATTGTTCTTCAACCCCGACGGCATGAACCCGCCGGGCCTTGCCGAGGTCGTCAAATGGCAGCTTGCCCACAAGCGCACGCCCTGGCCGAAGGAAGTCGCCTGCCGCTATGCCCCACACACGCCGGACGCGCTTGTGTCCGGAAACGGCATGCGGGTGACGATGATCGGCCATGCCAGCCTCCTGATCCAGGTCGCCGGCGTCAACATCCTGACCGACCCGGTGTTTTCCGAACGCGTCAGCCCGTTCGATTCCGTCGGGCCGAAACGGGTCTGCCCGCCGGGCGTCCTGTTCGAGGACCTGCCCAAGATCGATGCCGTGCTGATCACCCACAACCACTACGACCATCTGAGTCATGCCTGCCTGAGACGCCTTCAGACCGATCACGCGCCCCGGATCATCGCGCCGCTCGGCAATGACACGGTGATCCACCAGAAGGTGCCGGATGCGGATGTGACGGTGCTGGACTGGGGAGACCAGGCGCCGCTTCCCGGCGGCGTCAATGTGTTTGCCGAGCCCTGCCACCACTGGTCGGCGCGCGGGGTCACCGACCGGCGCATGGCGCTCTGGGCCGCCTTCGTGCTGGAGACGCCCGCAGGCCGCATCTACCACATCGGCGACACCAGCTTTCACGAGGGGCGCAACTACCGCGCGGCGGCCGAGAAATACGGCGGCTTCCGCCTCGCCAACCTGCCGATTGGCGCCTATGAGCCGCGCTATTTCATGAAGAACGAGCATCAGGACCCGGTGGAAGCCGTCAAGGGCTTCGAGCTCTCCAAGGCCGCCTATGCCGCTGGCCACCATTTCGGCACTTTCCAGCTCACCGACGAAGGCCATGACGATCCGGTCAGGCTGTTGAAGGCCGCCCTTTCCGATGCCGGCATCGATGAAGACCGTTTCCGTCCGCTGGAGCCCGGCGAAGCCTTCGACGTGCCGGAGGTCGACTGAGCCTTCAGGCTTTCAGCCGCGCGAGGCGTTTGGGATCGCTCAGATAGCGCACCGCATCTCGTCCGACCCAGGCTTCGGTGCGGTCTGCGCGCGCCGCCAGTTTCTCCGCAAGCGCCAGCGCAGCCCTGTGGCAGCGGATATTGCGCATGCCGATATTGCGCAGCGCCCAATTGACCGCCTTCTTCACGAAATTGCGCTGGTCCGCGGCATGCGCTTCGATGAGCGGGAAGAGCGCCAGGAAGCTTTCGTCCGGCTCCTTCTTCCGGTGGACGGCCGCGCCGGCGATCATGGCAAAAGCGGTCCGGCGCACGAATTCACGGTCATCCTCGGCGAAGGCGGCGACAAGGGCCGCGTCAAACCGCGCCTCGACAAACAGATCGGCTGCAAGATCGACCATTTCCCATGAGGCAAAATCGCCGGCGAGCGCAAGCATGTCCTCCTGCGTCAGTTCAGCCGGATCAAAGGTCAGCAAGGCCAGCATCTTCGCCTCGCGCACCGGGCTTTGCCAAAGCGCCGACGCCCGCCCATGGTTCACGCCGACAGCCTTGGCGATCTGCCGCAGCTCGGGGTTGGAAAGGCCGATGGCCGCGTCGGTCCTGATGCCGACGCGCTCCATCTCCGCAAGCCGCGCCGGATCGGCGCTGGCCTTAAGGGCCGAGAGAATGTCCCGCGTTGAAGAGTCTGAGGAAAGCTCCATCTTTGCCTCCAAGGCTGACGCCTAGCGACCAGCCAGCGATGCCTCCGTCGATGAGGCGCCCTCGCGCTTTTTCAGCGCATGTTCGCGCCAGATGGTGAAAGCGCCGGCGCCGACGACGGTGAGCCCGCCGGCAATCATATGCACGCTCAACTGTTCCTTGAACACCAGAACGCCGAAAAGCGAGCCATAGACGAGCTGCATATAGGTGATGGTCTGCACGGTCACGGCTTCGGTCACCGCAAGCGCCCGGATGAGGAGATAATGCCCTGAAATACCGGTGAAACAGAGTGCGACAAGCCAGCCCCAGTCGGCAAGCGGCACATCCTCCCAGAAGAACGGGCCGATGAGGCTCGTCAGCACCATGCCGACCACGCCGGTATAAAACAGGCTGACTTCCGGCGCGTCATAGCGCCCGGCAAGGCGGGTATAGAGCGAATAGAGCGCAAAGGTGAAGCAGCAGCCGACCGGCACCAGCATCGCCAGCGAGAATTGCTCGCCGAGCGGATCGATGATGACCAGCACGCCGAACAGGCCGACGACGATCGCCAGCCAGCGACGCCAGCCGACGCGCTCGCCGAGAAGCGGCACCGACAGGAGCGCCACCACCAGCGGGGCGGCCATGAAGATCGCCTGGCTCTGGGCAAGACCGACAAGGGCAAAGGACAGGATCGAGATCAGGATCTGCGCCACCAGCAGGAAGCTTCGCCAGATCTGCAGGACGGGATGATGGGTCACCGTCGCGGCCTTGAAACCGCCCGGCGCGCGGGCCGCCAGGATGATCACGAACAGGCCGAAGGCCCAGAAGCGCACCATGGCGATGAAGAACGGCGAATAGAGCGGACCGAGATGGCGGGTGATTGCGTCCTGGACCGCAAAGATCGAGACCGCGCCAAAGGCAAGGACGACACCGGAAAGCCTCATGCAGCCGCTCCGGCGCGGCGTGAGACATCAAGGGCAATGGGCCGGCAGACCGGTAAACCGATCACCTTCGCGGCAAAATAAGGAACTGGCATCGTTTCAGAACTTTCAAGAGGCATGGCGCGGGCATGTGTCCGGACCATGGCTGGCAGCGGGATATCTCGACAAACGCAAGGGACGACCGAAACGTTCGCTGCCTGGGGAGGATTTGTCCGACATTACACTTCATGGCGGCCGACGCAAAGGCCGCTCGCGGCCCGCAGCGTTCGGCCGGGACTATTTTTCGCGGCAAGCGAGGGCACGGACTGGTGACGACGGCGGTTTTCGCCCATATAACGCCGGAAGCAAAGGCAGGCGACGGAGCCCTTGATGGCGGACAGCACGAACATGGTGCGCATGGAGCGCATGAACGGTCTTGGCAACAAGATCCTTGTCATCGACATGCGCGGGCGCACCGACAGGGTGACGCCGGCGGCCGCGATCCGGCTTGATGCCCATCCCGATACCGAATTCGACCAGATCATGGCGCTCTACGATGCCCGCGAGAACGCGCCCGACGGCTGGATCGATATCCTCAATTCCGACGGTTCGATGGCGCAGGCCTGCGGCAACGGCACGCGCTGCGTCGTCGACTATCTGACGCGCGAAACCGACAAGGACCGCTTCGCCTTCCGCACCATTGCCGGCGCGCTCCTTGCAGAACGGCTTTCCGACAGGCTGATCTCCGTCGACATGGGCGCTCCGATCTTCGACTGGGAGAAGATCCCGCTTGCAGGACCCGCCGCCGACACGACCCATGTCGCGCTGCCCGAACCGCATGAGGCCGATCCGGCGCTGCAACGCTTTTCCGCCGCGTCCATGGGCAATCCCCATGCCGTGTTCTTCGTGCCGCGCGATGTCGACAGCTACGACATTCTTGCCTTCGGGCCCCGCTACGAGCGCCATCCGCTGTTTCCCGAACGCGCCAACATCTCGCTGGCGCAGGTCACCTCTCCCTCCTCGCTGTCGCTGAAGACCTTCGAGCGCGGCGCCGGCCTGACGCTCGCCTGCGGTTCGGCCGCCTGCGCCGCCGCCGTCTCAGCCGCCCGCACCGGCCGAACCGGCCGCAAGGTCACCGTCTACCTGCCCGCCGGCGCGCTGGAAATCGACTGGCGCGAGGACGACGACCACGTGATCATGACGGGGCCTGCGGAACATGAATGGTCGGGTAGAGTGGATCCGGCGACGGGAGAATGGGCGCGCTGAGGAACTCAGCTTTGCTCCTCGACACGCCTAGCCACATCCTGCTTTGACCCCTGCCCTTTCAATCGCCGACCTTTTGCGCCATATAGCCGTCAAACCGGAACAACAGCGCCAGCAATGACCCTGAAAACCCTGACATTCGGCTGCAGGCTGAACACCTATGAGAGCGAAGTCATGCTCAAGGCGGCTGAGGAAGCGGGCCTTGGCGATGCCGTGCTGGTGAACACCTGCGCGGTGACGGGCGAGGCGGTGCGCCAGGCGCGCCAGGCGATCCGCCGGGCGCGGCGCGAGAACCCGGATGCGCGCATCATCGTCACCGGCTGCGCGGCGCAGACGGAGAAGGAGACCTTCGCCGCCATGGCCGAGGTCGATGCCGTGCTCGGCAATGCCGAGAAGCTTGAGGCCGAAAGCTACCGGGCCCTGCCGGATTTCGGCGTTTCGGCGGAAGAAAAGATCGTCGTCAATGACATCATGAGCGTGACGGAAACCGCGCCGCAGATGGTGGAAAGCATTGACGGGCATGTGCGCGCCTTCCTGCAGGTACAGAATGGCTGCGACCACCGCTGCACCTTCTGCATCATTCCCTATGGCCGCGGCAATTCCCGCTCCGTGCCGATGGGCGCGGTGGTCGAGCAGGCGCGCAAGCTTTCCGAACAGGGCTATCGCGAGATGGTGCTGACCGGGGTCGACGCCACATCCTACGGCGCGGACCTGCCGGGCCAGCCGACGCTCGGCCTTCTGGCAAAGACGCTGCTGAAACAGGTGCCGGAAATTGCCCGCCTTCGGCTTTCCTCGATCGACAGCATCGAGGTCGACCGGCACCTTCTCGATCTGATCGCCGACGAACCGCGCTTCATGCCGCACCTGCACCTGTCGCTGCAACACGGCGACAATCTGATCCTGAAGCGGATGAAGCGCCGGCATTCGCGCGACGACGCGCTCGCCTTCATGGCCGAGGCAAGGCGGCTGCGTCCGGACATGGCCTTCGGTGCGGATTTCATCGCCGGCTTTCCCACCGAAACCGAAGAGCATTTTGAAAACACTGTGCGGCTGGCTGAGGAAGCCGGGATCGCGCATCTCCATGTCTTTCCCTACAGCCCCCGGCCCGGAACGCCGGCCGCCCGCATGCCGCAGCTTGACCGTGCGCTGGTGAAGGAACGGGCAAGGCGGCTGCGCGAGACCGGAGAGGCGCTCAAGACGCGCCATCTCGACGGGCTGGTCGGCACGACCCAGACCGTGCTCTCCGAGCGCGGCGAAACCGGCCATGCGGAAAACTTCGCAGCCGTGGCCATGCCGAAGTTCAAGCCCGGCCGTTTCGTCAGCGCCCGCATCACCGGCCATGACGGCAGAAGGCTTCAGGCAGTATTCGCGGACGCTTGAGGCCTTGCACCCTGCCGGGTTGCGTTGACTGTGCGTTGACAAGGTGCTTCGGGGCACGGGATAAGGAACCGCACAACGGCAAGAACAGGACAGTATTCCCATGGCCCTCGGCTTCATGAAAAACGTCTTCACCTTCGGCAAAAAGGAACAGAAGCCGCAGGAAGATCAGGTCGTCGCGCCTGAGGAGGAAACCGAAGCGCCGGAGACCGCGACGACGGAGCCGGAAGAGGCCGCAGGCGCCATCACCGAGGCCGACAGCAGCGATCCCTGGGATGATGACAGCATTGTCGGCGGTGTCGTCGGCCGGTCTTCCGAGGAGCCGGAAACGCCGCCGGAAGAGCCGGAGCCGGAAGAAGAGCCTGCCGCCGAAGCCCCCGAGACGCCCGCACAGGCGGAAGAGCCTGCCGCCGTGATGCCGGTCGAGGCACCGCCTGAGGCCGCGGAAGAGCCGGTCCCTGCCCCGAAAAAGAACCAGGGTTTCGAAATCACCGCCGGACCGACGCCCGAAGCGCCAAAGCCGCAGCCGACGAAGAAACTCTCCTGGTTCCAGCGATTGAAGGCCGGCCTGTTCCGCACCTCGCAACAGCTTTCCGGGCAGATCACCGCACTCTTCACCAAGCGCAAGCTGGACGAGGAAGCGCTGGAGGAACTTGAAGACCTGCTGATCCAGGCCGATCTCGGCATCGAGACGGCGATGCGCATCACCGATACGCTTTCGGCCGAACGCTATGGACGCGATGTCACCGGCAGGGATGTGACCCGCATCATGGCCGGCGAGATCACCAAGGTGCTGCAGCCGGTGGCAAGGCCGCTGGCGCTGGATCTGTCGAAGAAGCCGCATGTCATTCTCGTCGTCGGCGTCAACGGCACCGGCAAGACCACCACGATCGGCAAGCTCGCCGCCAAGCTGACGCGCGCCGGCCTCAAGGTAACGCTGGGCGCCGGCGACACGTTTCGTGCCGCGGCCATCGAACAGTTGAAGATCTGGTCCGATCGAACGGGCGCCGAATTCGTCGGCACCAAGCTCGGGGCCGATGCCGCAGGCCTTGCCTATGACGCCTTCAAGCGCGGACAGGAAAACGGCTCCGACGTCGTCATCATCGACACGGCGGGCCGGTTGCAGAACAAGGCCGAACTGATGGACGAACTGGCGAAGATCGTCCGCGTGCTCGGCAAGCTCGATCCGGACGCGCCGCATACCGTGCTGCAGACGCTCGACGCCACCACCGGCCAGAACGCCATGAGCCAGGTGGAAATCTTCCGCAATGTCGCGGGCGTTACCGGCCTCGTCATGACCAAGCTCGACGGCACCGCGCGCGGTGGTATTCTGGTGGCGATTGCGGCCAAGCACAAATTGCCGGTCTATTTCATCGGCGTCGGCGAGGGGATCGATGACCTCGAACCCTTCGAGGCGGAGGAATTTGCCGAGGCGATTGCCGGGACGCCTGAGGAAGAAGAGGCCTGACTTGAGGCCTTCGCCCGCAAAATAGCCGTTTTTGGGGTTGAAGGGACGCCGCCCCCATATGATATGAGCCGACGACCCCACCCTTGAGAAGCGACAGAGCATGAGCGACAGCAGCCCGAAGAAACTGACGACCGAACAGAAGGAAGAGCCGTTCCTGAAGCTTGTCTTCGAGCTCGGTCCGCTGATGATCTTCTTCTTCGCCAATCTGCGCGGCGAATGGCTGATGCGCACCTTCCCGGCCCTTGCCGCCTTCGGCACGCCGCTTCTGGTGGCAACCGCCCTGTTCATGGCCGCAACCGTGATCTCGCTCGTCGCCTCGCGCATCTTCATGGGCAAGGTGCCGATCATGCCGCTCGTCTCCGGCGTCGTCGTGCTGGTGTTCGGGGCGCTGTCGATCTGGCTGCAGGACGAGACCTTCATCAAGATGAAGCCGACCATCGTCAACGGCCTGTTTGCCGCCGTCCTGCTCGGCGGCCTCGTCTTCGGCCGCTCGCTGCTCGGATATGTGTTTCACTCGGCCTTCAGGCTGGATGACGAGGGCTGGCGCAAGCTGACGCTCAGATGGGGCCTGTTCTTCATCTTCCTGGCGATCATCAACGAGGTCGTCTGGCGCAATTTTTCCGACGATGTCTGGGTCAATTTCAAGGTCTGGGCGACGATGCCGATCACCATCGCCTTCACCCTTGCCCAGATGCCGCTGATCATGCGTCATTCGGTCGAGCCGATCGGCGAGGAAAAGAAGGACGAGGGCTGAGGTCTTTAGACCATTTCGCAGTCAGATGGAAACATCGGACGTTCGCGAAAATGCGCCAAAACAAATAGATAGAGCGGTTGCGCGTTTCCAAGAAAGGCGGAACCGCTCTGGCACCGCCGACACAGCCGGATCCTGCGTGGCGAAAAGCGAGTGCCGCGACAAGAAAAGCGCCGGACACAAGCCCGGCGCTTCGCAATTTCCAGAAAATCCCCGGCAGCCTATTCCGTCCCGAAGAATTCCTTCATCCGGGCGAAGAAGCCGTTTGATTCCGGATTGTTCTCGTTGGAGGACAATTCGTCGAATTCCTGCAGCAATTCGCGCTGGCGGCGCGTCAGCTTCTGCGGGGTTTCGACCCGGACCTGGATATAGAGATCGCCCTTGTGGGAGGAGCGCAGCACCGGCATGCCCTTGCCCTTCAAACGGAATTGCTTGCCGGTCTGCGTGCCCTCCGGCACGGAAACCCGCGATTTGGTTCCGTCAAGCGTCGTGACTTCGAACTTGCCGCCAAGGGCGGCCTGGGTCATCGATATAGGCACGGTGCAGTGCAGGTCCGCCCCGTCGCGCTGGAAGAACGGATGCGGCTTGACCGACAGGAAGATATAGAGGTCGCCGGATGGTCCACCGCGAAGCCCGGCCTCGCCTTCACCCTGAAGGCGGATGCGGGTGCCGTCCTCGATGCCGGCAGGGATATTGACGGAAAGTGACCGTTCCTCGACCGTGCGGCCCTCGCCGCGGCATTTCGGGCAGGGATCGGAGATCGTCTCGCCGCGGCCGTGACAGGTCGGGCAGGTGCGCTCCACGGAGAAGAAACCCTGTGCCGCGCGTACCCGGCCGGAGCCGTGACAGGTCGCGCAGGTGTTCGGCGTGGAGCCGGGCTTGGCGCCGGAACCCGTGCACTCGTCGCAGACCACAGAGGTCGGAACCCGGATCTGCGCCGTCTTGCCCTCGAAGCTCTCCTCGAGCGTGATCTCCATATTGTAGCGCAGGTCCGCCCCGCGCTCGCGCCCTCCGGAGGAGCGGCGGCCACGGGCGCCGCCCATCATCTCGCCGAAAATATCCTCGAAGATATCGGAGAAGCCGCCAGCGCCGCCGAACCCGCCGGCACCGCCAAAGCCGCCGGCGCCCGGTCCGCCATTCTCAAAGGCGGCATGGCCGAAACGGTCATAGGCGGCCCGCTTCTGCGGGTCCTTCAGCGTTTCATAGGCCTCGTTGATTTCCTTGAACTTCTTTTCGGCTTCGCTGTTATCCGGATTTTTGTCCGGATGATACTTCATCGCAAGTTTGCGGAAGGCGCTCTTGAGCTCCTTTTCGTCAACCGAACGGCCGACGCCGAGTGTCTCGTAATAGTCCGCTTTTGCCATGGAGTCTGCCAACCTCTTGAACAGATTTTTCCGGCCGCCGAAGCGACGGCCGGATGTTTGATTTCAGGAATGATCAGGAGCGACGCTCAGATCAAGCCGATTTCTTCTTGTCGTCGTCATCGCTGACATCTTCGAAGTCGGCATCAACGACGTCGCTTTCGGCATCCTTGGCGGCGTCCGCGGAGGCAGCCGCATTCTCATCCGCCTGTTGGGCCTCGTAAACGGCCTGGCCGAGCTTCATCGAGACTTCCATCAGCGTCTGCGTCTTGGCCTGGATGTCATCGCCATCCGGCTCTTCGGCGCCGACCGCCGTCTTCAGTTCCTCGATCGCCGCCGTGATGGCGTTGCGGTCTTCTTCGGAAACCTTGTCGCCATGCTCGTTGAGCGACTGCTCGGTCGAATGGATCAGGCTTTCGGCCTGGTTCTTCGCTTCGACCGCGGCACGACGTTTCTTGTCTTCCTCGGCATGGCTTTCGGCGTCCTTGACCATCTGCTCGATGTCGCTGTCGGAAAGGCCGCCCGATGCCTGGATGCGGATCTGGTGTTCCTTGCCGGTGCCCTTGTCCTTGGCGGACACGTTGACGATGCCGTTGGCGTCGATGTCGAAGGTGACTTCGATCTGCGGCACGCCGCGCGGGGCCGGCGGAATGCCGACGAGGTCGAACTGGCCGAGCATCTTGTTGTCGGCCGCCATTTCACGCTCGCCCTGGAAGACCCGGATGGTCACGGCGGACTGGTTGTCCTCGGCCGTGGAGAAGGTCTGGCTCTTCTTGGTCGGGATGGTGGTGTTGCGGTCGATCAGGCGGGTGAACACGCCGCCGAGCGTTTCGATGCCGAGCGACAGGGGCGTCACGTCGAGCAGCAGCACGTCCTTGACGTCGCCCTGCAGCACGCCGCCCTGGATCGCAGCGCCGAGCGCAACAACCTCATCCGGGTTGACGCCCTTGTGCGGGTCCTTGCCGAAGAGCTGCTTGACGGTTTCCTGAACCTTGGGCATGCGGCTCATGCCGCCGACGAGAACGACTTCATCGATCTCGCTTGCCGAAACACCGGCATCCTTGAGCGCTGCCTGGCAGGGGCCAACCGTGCGCTTGACGAGATCAGCGACAAGGCTTTCGAACTTGGCGCGGGTCAGTTTCAGCGTCAGGTGCTTCGGACCGGTTGCATCGGCCGTGATGAACGGCAGGTTGATTTCGGTCTGCTGCGAGGACGAAAGCTCGATCTTGGCCTTTTCAGCGGCTTCCTTCAGGCGCTGCAGCGCAAGCTTGTCGGCGCGCAGGTCGATGCCGTTTTCCTTCTTGAACTCGTCGGCGAGATATTCGACGAGACGCATGTCGAAGTCTTCACCACCGAGGAAGGTGTCGCCGTTCGTCGACTTCACTTCGAAGACGCCGTCGCCGATCTCGAGGATCGACACGTCGAAGGTGCCGCCGCCAAGGTCGTATACGGCGATGGTCTTGCCTTCGTTCTTGTCGAGACCGTAGGCGAGCGCGGCAGCCGTCGGCTCGTTGATGATGCGCAGCACTTCGAGGCCGGCGATCTTGCCGGCATCCTTGGTGGCCTGACGCTGGGCGTCGTTGAAGTAGGCCGGAACCGTGATGACGGCCTGCTCGACCTTTTCGCCGAGATAGCTTTCGGCAGTTTCCTTCATCTTCTGAAGAACCATCGCGGAGATCTGCGAAGGCGAATAGGACTTGCCGGAAGCCTCGACCCAGGCGTCGCCATTGTCGCCCTTGACGATGCCGTAGGGAACCAGGCCCTTGTCCTTGGTCACGGTCGGGTCTTCGTAGCGGCGGCCGATCAGGCGCTTGACGGCGAAGAGCGTGTTGGTGGGGTTGGTCACGGCCTGGCGCTTGGCCGGCTGGCCGACGAGGCGTTCGCCGTCATCGGTGAAAGCCACCATGGAAGGGGTGGTGCGGGCGCCTTCGGCGTTTTCGATAACCTTGGCATCCTTGCCATCCATGATGGCGATGCAGGAGTTCGTCGTACCGAGGTCAATTCCGATTACTTTAGCCATTTTCGCTTGTCTCCTTTTAAGCAGGCCATCTGAACCCTTCAGGCATTCTGTGACGGCCCCTTGAGCTATGGTCTTGATTTGATTTTAGCGGCGATAACGCCGTTGTGAGCGCTATATAATGAGCACCAAATGGCTCTGCAAGGCGCTCGCTGAAGCTTATGGCAGCAATTCCGCGCCTATTTGGCGGCTCTGAGCGTCGAATGAATGCGGAAGGTACCATGTTTGGGGCAAAACCCTCCCGCACGCCATGAGCCAACCTCGGGGCGGCGATGCCGGATATCACGGATTTGCGGTCCGTCGCGTCCGATATCAACCCCCGGATGATTAACCATGATACGATTTTGCCGGCGTCTCACTCGCCGTCGGAATAGGCCTTGTAAAGCTCTTCCATCGCGATACCGGTCGCCTCGTCGGCCGTCCGGCCAGGAAAATTCGTCGCCACGACAACGCCAAGATCCTCTGCCGGATCGAGCACGATGCGGGCTAGGTTCATCCCGTTCGAGCCGTTATGGGTCAATAGAGCATGGTCGGCCCAGTCAAACAGGACCACGCCCCAGCCGAATGCATATTCGCCCGTCGTTGGCGTGCCCGGCGGCGGGTTTTCCCTGACCGGCGTGATCACCTTGGAGGCATGGATGTATTTGAGCGTTTCCGGCGCAACCAGCGCCGGGCCGCGGCTGCCCTCACCGAGATTCCAGACTGCCCACTTTGCATAATCGGCAATCGACATATGGGCCATGCCCGCTGGCCCCAAGACCGGTGGCGCATCGGCGGCCGGCGCCCAGTAAAGCGGCCTCACATTGCCGTCCTCATCCATCCGGTGGCTGACGGGCGCATCCACGAGGCCGAAAGTGGTCTGGGCGCCGAGGCCCGCCGTCTCCATGCCGAGCGGCTGAAAAATCCGCTCGTTCATCAGCGTTTCCCAGTGCTCGCCCGATGCCTTTTCGATCATCATGCCGGCAATCATGTAGCCGAGGTTCGAATACTGAAAGGGAGAGCCCTCCGGAACCGTGATTTCATGGGTCTTCCAGGCGTCGAGAACCCGGTGGCGCCGGTCCCATGGATTATAGTCAAAGGTATCCGCGCTGAAATAAAGATCGACCAGCTCCTCGGTATCCATTGGAATGCCGCTCGAATGGGAGAGAAGCTGTTCCAGCGTTGCCGCCGAAAGGCTCTCGCTCATGCCCGGAAAGTCTTCGCCCAGAACACCTCCGATCGTGGAAGACCAGTCGAGACTGCCCTCTTCCACCATCATGCCGGCAAGCGTCGCCGTCATCGATTTGGCGTTGGAGCCAAGGTGAAAGCGATCATCGGGCATGACCGGAACATCCTCGCCATAGACCCTTGTGCCGACCGCAGCAGCGGCAACGGTTTCCCCGTCCCGAACCACTGCGGCGGCAAGGGCCGGAAGATCATATTCCGTACGCACCTGTTCCAGATAGGTCTCGAGATCGAAGGCGGTCGCCTGCCCGGAAAGGACCAGAACCGGCACAAAAACGGCCGCCGCCCCGGACCGCACGAAACGGCGTCGCGCCGCCACAAAAAAACGCATCATCAGTCTTACCCCTGTTTCATGTTCCTTGCGGCCATGAGCGGATATCCGCTCCATTCCGGCCGTTTGCCTGACCCTGCCTGCGTCTTTTCCGCCTGAATGTGCGCAGGAACGCGCGCAGCATTGCCAATCGGACAGCAAAAGGCAACTTTGCGCGGCAATAGGCCGGGGACAAGCCCCATCGGGATAATCAATTTCCGGTTATTCGGCCCAGTCGCGTTGATGGATCCCTCTTCAACCGTCATGAGGTCAAAGCGGCTTCCGGCGACGGTAGAGATCGTCAGACCGGATCGGGGCAGGCGCGTTCCCAGACGGCGCGCGGAACAAGGTGAACACCCTTTGCCGCCTTTTCCCCTTCCCCGACGATGTGGCCGATGCCCTCGGCCATCACCGCAAGCGTCATGTCGAAAGCATTGAGGCTGTCGCCTTCGCCGCCGGTCAGGTTCGCCATGGTTCCGCCGACGAAAAGATGAACCCGATTGCCGGACGGCAGGCTGTGCGTCGTAACGGCCGGGAGCGCCTTTTCCGTCGGCAAAGCCAGAAGCGGCGACAACTCGATCTCGTCAATGCGATGACCGGAATTCAAAAGGAAGCACCCGTCCTTCAATTGTTCGATGACGCCGAAAGGCAATACGTGATGGCCGCCGGTTCCGGTCACGACGACATCGGCCTCGGGCGCGAGTTCGGCAACGCTGCCGGTCCGCCAGCCATCATAGCGCGCCTGCAGAAGGCGGGCGGGGTCGATCTCGGCCACCATCACCGTGCCGCCGAAGGCGCGGGCGCTGGCGGCAAGCCCCTGGCCGACGGAGCCGTAGCCGACGACCAGCACGTTCTTTTCATGCAGGCTCAAAAGCGTGCGGGCGAAGAAGGCGTTCCAGGTGGTGAGCCCCACCATGTGGCGATTATGCAGGCCTTCCTTTACCGGAAGGTCGTCCCAGTTGAAGATCGGCCAGGGCGGCAGATCGCCCTGGAGCCGGCTGATGCCGGACCCCGTTGCCTCCAGCCCCGCCCTGATATCGGGCATGTCCAGGCCGCGCGACAGCAGAAAATGGGTATAGTCCGAACCCATCTCGCTGAGATGCGTGGGTCCCCAGTTCAGCCCGTTCTCGATTGCTCGTTGCCAGTCGTCTTCCGGCATGTCCTTGAAGGCATCGACCCGCGCGCCCGAAGCGCGCATCGCGTCCACCACCTCGTTGCGCACCGTCGCCGGATTGCAGGTGGTGATGAAGAGTTGCGCTCCGCGGCCGGCAAGTCCCTCCACCAGCGGCAGCATCTTCATGTCGAGATGCATGCTCATGGCGAGCCTGATGCCGGTCATGTCCGGCAGGTTGGAAACGGCGCGGGCGACGCGCGGCATCTGCGCCTTGGCCCAGGCAGGGGTAATCTCGGTCATTGTCGTCGGCTCCCTGCCGGAAAACTGCGCGTCAGCGACCGTGGCGGCGCTGGTAGCGGCCCCGCAGCCAGAAAATGAAAAAGACGGCCAGCACGAACAAAATGCCGATGCCGATCGCAAGCCATGGTGAGAACAATGCCACGTAATTGATAATGTCCGGCAGAAAATAACCACCGATCAGAAGCCCACCGAAGATGATCGCAGCCGCAATCATGGTCGAACGGTTGTTTTCGTCGCTCATTGTCCGCTTGCCTCCCGGATGGATTTGAGATCGCGAAGCTGCCGGCCGGCCGCATCGAAATTCGAAGGAGAGAGCCAGGTTTCGAACGCGGCCTTGATTGCGGGCCATTCGCTGTCGATCATCGAGAACCAGGCGGTATCGCGGTTCTTGCCCTTGGCGACCATGTGGTTGCGGAAAATGCCTTCGAAGGAAAACCCAAGCCGCTCGGCCGAAGCCCGGCTCGGCGCGTTCTCGCTGTGGCATTTCCACTCGTAACGTCGATAGGCGAGGTCATCGAAGACATGCCGCGCCATCAGGTAATGCACCTCGGTCGCGATCGGCGAACGCTGCATGGCGGGGCCGTGGGCGACCGAGCCGACCTCGATCACGCCATTCTTCTCGTCGATGCGCATGTAACTCGCCATGCCGACGACCGTGCCGCCTTTCGCCGCGCGGAAGACGCGCGTTACCCAGTTGCCCGAGGCGTTCTGCTGATCGAGCCAGGCATAGAAATCCGCCGGGCCGGAAAAATCAGCCTGGGGAAAGAAGCGCAGGAGCCCGTTGACGGCTTCGGCGGAACCACCGAGCGCCGCCCAAAGCGCCTCGCCATGTGCGCCCTCGTCATAGGGCTCGACAGTGACGTAAATTCCGCGCTGATGCACGGGCTGCGGCCTCAGCCGCGGCGAAAAACCGGAAAGATCGGACATGACGGCCTCCCTTAAGAGCGGGTGCAACCGCAAGGCTCTAAATTTGAAAAAGCGCCCGCGCCTTCCGGGCGGACGCCTTGCCGGTCAGTTCATCAGTACTTGCCGAGCGTCGCGCAGGCATCCTCGGCGAGTTTCTTGATGCCGGCCCAGTCGCCCTTGGCAACCAGATCCTTCGGCGCGACCCAGGAGCCGCCGACGCAGATGACGTTCGGCAGCTTCAGGTAATCCGGCGCATTGGCGAGCGATACGCCGCCGGTCGGGCAGAACTTGATATCGGCGAGCGGGGAGGAGAGCGCCTTGAGGTAAGGCGCGCCGCCAGCCTGTTCGGCAGGGAAGAACTTCATCACCCGGTAGCCTTCCTCGCGCAGCGACAGCACTTCGCTGGCCGTGGCAGTACCCGGCAGAAGCGGTACTTCGCTGTCATCGGCGGCGTCGAGAATATCGCCGTTGATGCCGGGCGAGACGATGAACTTGGCGCCGGCCTTTTCAGCCGCCGCATAGTCGCGCGCCGAGAGGATGGTGCCGGCGCCGATGACCGCGCCTTCGATTTCCTCGGACATGGCCTTGATGACGTCGAGCGCCGCATCCGTGCGCAGCGTGATCTCCAGCGCCTTCAGTCCGCCCTCGACAAGCGCCCGCGCCAGCGGTACGGCATGTTCGACGGATTCCACGATCAGCACCGGAACGACGGGCTGGGCGGTAAGGGCATCGAGGAGATTTTGGGTTTTTGCATCCATGGTCGCACTGGCCTTTTGAATTTTTTGCTCAAGCTGAGTTTGAAATACCCCGGCACAGGCATCAAGTCGAGACCGGAAGGGATTATAAATCGACCGGAATCATTGCCCGCGACAGTGGCCGTGTTATGACCGTATTCCTGTCATTGGGGTTTGATCTCGATTAACACGGGATGCGCCCTGCTACCGGCGTGAAGAGGGCTTGCGATGGCCAAGGAAATCGAACGGAAATTCCTGGTGGACGGCGATGGCTGGAAGGACGGCGCGGAAAAGGGCGTGCGCCTGCGCCAGGCCTATCTCCTCGGCGCGCCCGACCGCTCCGCCCGCGTCAGGGTCTTCGACGACGCGCGCGCCCGCATCACGCTGAAGTTCGGCTCCGGCGCGATGAGCCGCGACGAATTCGAATATGACGTGCCCCTGGACGATGCGCTGGAAATGACCGACCACGCGCTCGGCCATGTGATCGACAAGACCCGCTATTGCGTGCCAGCCGGCGATTTCGTCTGGGAAGTCGATGTCTATCACGGCGACCTTGCCGGGCTCGTCGTTGCCGAGGTAGAGCTGCCGAGCGAGACGGCGACGCCGCATCTTCCCGACTGGCTCGGCCGCGAGGTGACCGGCGACCGGCGCTTCACCAACCAGGCGCTTGCCGAGACCGGCGTCATTCCCGAAGAGGACGGCTGACATGGCTTTCTCGCTCGACCCCGACAAACCGTTCGACGCTGCCTTCAGGAAAGTGGCCGTCTCCCAGCTCGAAGACGCGATCAAGGCGCTGAGGAAACAGCCCCGGGGCCTTGATGAGGCAGTCCATGACGCCCGCAAGAAGTTCAAGCGCGTGCGCGGCCTGTTGCGGCTGATCCGCCCGGCGGCGAAAGACTTTTCGCGCGCGGAAAACGCCCGCATCCGCGACATGGCGGCAGACCTTTCCGGCGGGCGCGACGCGACGGCGCTGATCGAATGCGCGGCCTATCTGCGCGGCCTGGCAGACGACGGGGGGCGCGACATGGCGCTTTCCCGGCTGGAAACGACATTGCGCGAACGCCGCGACAGCGCCGCCGTTTCCGACGCAGCGCTCAGGAAAAAGGCCAAGGAGGCGATCCACACCTGCCGCGACGCGATCGCCGCGATCGAAGAGGCCGCGTTTCATGCGGACCGATCGGCGGCGGCAAAATGCATCGGCAAGGCCTGGAAGAAACAGCTCGCCAATGCCCAGGTGGCGCTGATGACGGTGCAGGCCGATGGCGCGGACGGCGATTTTCACGAATTGCGCAAGAAGAGCCAAACTTACTGGATGTTCTGCGCGCTCCTCTCGCCGGCCTGGCCCTCTGCGCTGAAGGCCAAGCGCAACGACGCCAAGGCGCTCGCCGATCTGCTGGGCCACGAACATGATCTCAGCATGCTGCTGCAGCTTCTGGACAGCCCTGATGCGCCCGGCCTCGATTCCGAAACGCTTGCGACCTGCCGGGATGCCGCGCTTGAGACCCGCGCGCAGCTGCGCCGACGGGCGATCAAAAGCGCGCGCAAGACCTTCGGTGACGAGCCCGATGTCGAGGCGAGGATTATCCGGACCTTGTGGAAGAAACGCGCCCACGCGCATCACGGCGAATAATTGCCAAAAACCGCCGATACGTGTATTGGCCAGCGCAATATTCGTGAATAGCCCGAGATTGAAGAAAGCGGAGAGAGACCATGGAAGGGTCCTATCTGGTCGCAGCCCTGTATCACTTCACGCGGTTCGCCGATTTTCAGGCGTTCCGCGCGCCGCTCTTCGCCTGCTGTGAGGAAAATGGCGTGCGCGGCACGCTGCTGCTTGCCCATGAGGGCATCAACGGCACGATCGCCGGCAGCCATCAGGGCATAGCCAATGTGCTCGCCTTCATCCGCGCGCGCCCCGAGTTCGCGGGTCTCGAGCACAAGGAAAGCCACGCCTCGAAAATGCCCTTCAGCCGCCTCAAGGTACGGCTGAAGAAGGAAATCGTGACGATGGGGGTCGAGGATATCGATCCGTTGAAGACGGTCGGTACCTATGTCGATCCGAAAGACTGGAACGACCTCATCTCAGACCCCGACACGATCGTCATCGACACCCGCAATGATTACGAGACGGCGATCGGCATTTTCCGCGGCGCGGTTGATCCGCATACCAAAACGTTTCGCGAATTTCCGCGCTGGGTGGAAGAAAACAAGGGCCTGCACAACAAACCGAAGATCGCCATGTACTGCACCGGCGGCATTCGCTGCGAAAAGGCGACCGCCTATATGAAGGAGCAGGGCTTCGAGGAGGTCTACCACCTGAAGGGCGGCATCCTGAAATATCTCGAGGACGTGCCGGAGACCGAGAGCCTCTGGGACGGTGCCTGCTTCGTCTTTGACGAGCGCGTTTCCGTCACTCATGGACTGAAGGAAGGCGAGCACAAACTCTGTCACGCCTGCCGCCATCCGGTGACGCCGGAAGACAAGCTTTCCGCCGATTACGAGGAAGGCGTCTCCTGCCCGCACTGCGCCGAGACCTATTCCGACGCCGACCGCGCCCGCTTCCGCGAGCGCCAGCACCAGATTGCGCTGGCCAAGGCGCGCGGCGAGCGTCATCTGGGGACGTAAGGCGTATTTTCCCGAGCGAGAAGAAACGGCGCCCCGGACGCCCGCTCGACGAAAAACCTCTCCCTTTTACGGACGTCATCCTCGGCCTTGTGCCGAGGATCTAACCACTTTGCCCTACGAGCGGAGCTCCTGTTTTTCAACAGGCTGATTTATCGCGCCGCTCCATCTGAAACGCCTATCGCGTTGATACGTGTTTAGATGCTCGGGACAAGCCCGAGCATGACGGCGGAGAGTGGGGCAGGCATGTGTCAGCAGCCTGAAGGCGTTCCGAACGTGGCGTCCAGAATGACCGAACCCGCCAAATCATCAATGGTGGAAGCCGGAGGCCTCGTCCTCGGTCAGCGGCTTGGTAATCGGGTGTGCGCGGAAATAGTCGACTGCCGCCTTCATGTCCTCGATCAGCAGCGAGCAGAGGTCGATCGACACGCCGTTTCTGACCAGAATGCGCTGGATCGCCTGATCCTCGCAATTGGCCGGGAGCGTATAGGCCGGCACCTGCCAGCCGCGCGAACGCAGCCGGTCGGCAAGGTCGAAAAGCGTGTAATTGGTAGGAAGCCCTTCCTTCAGCTTCCATGAAACCGCCGGAATGCCCTTCTTCATGTCGCCATCGAAGACGATATCGACGAGGCCGGTCTTTTCCAGTTCCTCCGCCAGAAAGGCGGCAGAGCGGTAGCAGGCTTCGTGGACCTTGCGATAGCCCTGACGGCCAAGGCGCAGGAAGTTGTAATACTGGCAGATGACCTGGCCGCCCGGACGGGAGAAATTGAGCGCGATATCGCGCATATTGCCGCCCAGATAATTGACCCAGAACACCATTTCCTCGGGCAGGTCCTTGTCCTCGCGCCACAGCACCCAGCCGACGCCGAGCGGCGAAAGGCCGAACTTGTGACCCGACGCGTTGATCGATTTCACGCGCGGAAGACGAAAGTCCCATTCCAGTTCCGGCGCGCAGAAGGGCGCGAGAAAACCGCCGCTGGCGCCATCCACATGGATCGGGATGTCGAGCCCCGTGCGCGCCTGAAGATCATCCAGCGCATCGGAAACGGCCTTCACCGGCTCGTATTCGCCGGTATAGGTGACGCCGAGCGTCGGCACCACGCCGATCGTGTTTTCGTCACAGAGCTTCAGCACTTCTTCCGGCGTCATCAGCAGGCGGCCGTTCTCCATCGGGATCTCGCGATGTTCGACATCCCAGTAACGGGTGAACTTGTGCCAGCAGATCTGCACCGGACCGGTGATCAGATTGGGCTTGTCGGTCGGCTTGCCTTCTGCCTTGCGCCTTGCCTCCCAGCGGCGCTTCAGCGCAAGCCCGCCGAGCATCGCCGCTTCGGAGGAGCCGGTGGTCGACGTTCCCGTGATCGGGCCTTCCGGCGCGTGCCAGAGATCGCCCAGCATCCGCACGCAGCGCGCCTCGATCTCGGCCGTCTGCGGATACTCGTCCTTGTCGATCATGTTCTTGTCGATGCAGTCATCCATCAGCTTGTGGATCTCGGGCTCCTCCCAGGTCTGGCAGAAGGTTGCGAGATTTTGCCGGGCATTGCCGTCGAGCAGCAGCTCGTCATGGATCGCCGCATAGGCCAGCCTCGGGGCGCGCTCCTTCTCGGGAAAGCCGGATTTCGGCAGGATCGCCGAAAGATCGGCAGCGCCGTAGGTCTCGTCATTGGGATCAAACAGACCGTCCTGTTCGCGTTCTTCCGCCATCGACTTCATCTCCCTTTGTCGCAGGTGCTGACAAAAACAAGTATCGGCTCGCTTTCAGGCGGTCAAGGCAAACTGCGTAAGCGCAAGCTTTCGTGAACGGATGCGCGCGGATGGCCGCCAATACTTGATTTCCGGCCGACAGGTCCGTAGAGATCAATCAACAGGGCAACCGCCCGCGCAGACCCGAGGCAAGAAAATTCGGATCATGCAGATCACACGCACCCGTTCCGCAGACGACGCGCCCGAACTGCGCAGTCCGCTTCGCCCGCTTGGCCTTGCCTTCGGTATCCTCCTCGCATTCCTGCTGTCCGCCTGCACGCAGCGCCCCGGACCCGAGGTGATCTACCCGCATCCGGGGGCCGCCGTGGAGGGCGCGCGCAGCGTGACCGTCTATGTAGCCACCACCCGCGAACCGGCCGAGGAGCCGATTGACGGCTTCACGCCCGAGCGCGAGGACGAGATGAGTTATGCCGAGTTCGTGATCTCGATCCCGCCCGACCATGATCCCGGCGAGATCGAATGGCCCTACGCGCGCAAGGCCCGGCCGGACGAGCATTTCACCGTCCTCAAGCACACCGCGCTGTCACAGTCGGCCTTTGATGCGCGCGTGGCAAAGGCCGCGCGCGACACCGGAAAGGGCATCGCCGGCGTCTTCGTGCACGGCTTCAACGTCTCCTTCCAGGAGGGCCTGTTCCGCATGGCCCAGCTTGCCGCCGACACCGATGTCTCCGGCGTGCCGATCCTGTTTTCCTGGCCGTCGCAGGCGCGCCTTCTCGACTATGCGACCGACAAGGAATCCGCGACCTTCTCCCGCGACGGGCTGACCGATCTGCTCGATCAGGTGACCGCGCTTTCCAGCGTGCGTTCGGTCATGCTGTTCGGCCACAGCATGGGCGGCTGGTTGACCATGGAGGCGCTGCGCCAGTTGAGCCTGGAGGGCAACCGCAAGGCGCTTGGGAAACTCAATGTCATCCTCGCAGCGCCCGATATCGACGAGGACGTGTTCGCCGCCCAGGTCGATGTGATCGGCCCGCTTAACCCGCCGCTTCTGGTAATGGTCTCGGGCGACGATCGCGCGCTCGGCTTCTCGCGGTTCATCCAGGGCAACCGCCAGCGCGCCGGCCAGCTCGACATCACCGATCCGGAAGTGCTGGAGATGGCCGAGAGGAAGAATGTGGCCCTGATCGATATTTCCTCGGTGTCGTCGCGCGACGCGCTCAACCACAGCCGCTATGCCGCCCTTGCGGCGATCTATCCGGAACTCGACGAGGACACCGAGCTTGGCAGCATGGGACGGCGACCGGGCGCCCGGTTCCTCGATGCCATGGGCCGTACGGTCGATCCGACACCGGCGATTGCCGCGACAGCGGACGGGCAATAGGCCAGGCTGCGCCCTGCCGGAAGCACAGCACCGCGCAAAGTTTCACGGAACCGTTCCTTGCAAATGGGGCCATGACCTTTAAAGATCGGGGAAGCTTACCGAAGCAACAGGAGGAAGCGATGCGCGCCGGATCCAGATACCAGCACCTCGTCCACGGAGCGGGCTGTCCCTGCCACACGCCTGAATTTGCCCGGCTGAACCAGCGCCTGATGGACGGTTTCAGCCGACGTTCGGTGCTGAAGGGCGCGGCGGCAACCATCGCCGCCGGTGCGCTGGCCTCCATGCCCTCTCTCGCCGAGGCCAATGACCGTTCCGTCCTGCTAACCAATGTGCGCATCTTCGACGGCCTCTCCGACATGCTCATCGAAGGCAGGAACGTGCTCGTCAGCGGCGGCCGGATCGAGGCGCTTGTTCCCGTCGCAGAGGATGTCGCCGATGCCGATATCGTCGATTGCGGCAACCGTGTGCTGATGCCCGGACTGATCGATGCCCACTGGCATTCCTTGCTCTGCGCCATTCCCATGCAGACGGCGATGACCGCCCAGGTGCCCTATGTCCATCTGGTCGCCGCCGCCGAATCGGAAAAGACGTTGATGCGCGGTTTCACCACGGTGCGCGATGTCGGCGGACCTGCCTTTGCGCTGAAACGCGCCATCGACGGCGGCAAGGCGATCGGTCCGCGCATCTATCCGGCCGGCGCGATGATCACCCAGACCTCCGGCCACGGCGATTTCCGCATGCCCTACGAGATCCCGGCGTCCGACAACACCAATCTCAGCCATGCGGAAGAGGCCGGCATTTCCTCGATCGCCAATGGCGTGCCGCAGGTTCTGACCCGCGTGCGCGAACAGCTGATGCTCGGCGCGAGCCAGATCAAGATCATGACCGGCGGCGGCGTCTCCTCGCAATATGACCCGATCCCGAGCCTGCAGTTCACGCCGGAGGAAATCCGAGCCGCTGTCCAGGCGACCGAGGATTGGGGCACCTATGTCTGCGCCCATGTCTATACCGCCCAAGGCATCAAGCGCTCGATCGAAAACGGCGTCGCCTGCATCGAGCACGGCCAGCTGGCGGACGAGGAAACCGTGCGCATGATCGTCGACACCGGCACATGGTGGAGCATCCAGCCTTTCCTGGCGGACGAGGATTCCAACCCGCAGGGCTCCGAGCAGCAGCGCCAGGACCAGCGCAATATCGCCGAAGGCACGGTGCGCTGTTTCGAATGGGCCGACAAGTTCAACATCGAGCGCATGGTCTGGGGCACGGATATCCTGTTCAATCCGGCCAAGACGGGATCACAGGGCCGCCAGCTCGCCAAGCTTGCTGAATGGTTCTCGCCCGCGGATGTGCTGAAGCTCGCCACCAGCCGGACGGGCGAACTGCTGCAGCTCTCCGGCGAACGCAATCCCTATCGCGGCCGCCTCGGCGTCATCGAGACCGGCGCTTATGCCGATATGCTGTTGATCGATGGGAATCCGCTTGAGGATATCGGACTGATCGCCGATCCTGCGAACATGGCCGTCATCATGAAGGATGGCCGCTTCTTCAAGAACACGCTGGCCTAGGAGCCCTTGATGCGCGCATCTGCCGTAACACTTCTCTTCGCGGGCTTCGCGACCGCCAGCCTCTCCTCTGCCGCCTTCGCAGCCGATCCGGTCGCGCCTCAGCCGACACCGGCGATCCCCGCGCCCGCCGACGACTGGAGCTTCGCGCTGACGCCCTATATCTGGGGCGCCGGGCTTTCCGGAAAGGTCTCACCCTTCACCGGCGCGCCGACCGTCAGGGTCGATCGCAGCTTTTCCGAAATCCTCGAAGAGCTCAATCTTGCCGGCTTCGTCAATTTCTATGCGACCAACGGCACGTTCGGCGCCTATGCGGACGTGATGTATGTCGATACCCGCGAAGCCCACGCCACCGGCCCGGTCACGCTTCCAGGCATCGGTCCCGTTCCCGGCGTCAACGTCAATCTCGACACCAAGCTTTTCAACGCCGCGCTGTTTGGAACCTACCGCCTCGCCGATACGGACCGCTTCGCGCTCGATGCGCTCGCCGGCATACGCGTCTTCAAGGCATGGGCCGATGTTTCGGCCGGCATCACCGGAACGCCCAACGCCTACCGGGCAAAGAGCGATTTCGGCTGGGTTGATCCGGCGATCGGCGCGCGCATGGAATATGATTTCGGCAAGGGATTCAGCTTTGTCGGCCAGGCTGATATCGGCGGTTCTTCCGGCGGATCGGACCTCACATGGCAAGCGATGGGCGCGGTCAAATACGACGTATCCAAGACCACGGCGCTATCGCTCGGCTACAAATACCTCTCCGTCGACTATGACCGGGATGGCCACCTTCTCGACATCGACATGCAGGGACCGACGCTCGGCCTGACCTTCAAGTTCTGATCCGGGCGGGCCTGTTAAGCCTGATCGTCAGACTTGGTTGACACTTGCGGCCACGGTGAAGGACACTACCCGGGAAAAACGGGGACGAATACGACAAGAGGGTCAGGTGCGGGGCGTGCGTGTATTGCGTAAAGCAGGGTTTGTTTTGTCGGGTCTGTTGCTGCTGACATCGTGCAGCAGCGCCGGGCGCGGCCCGGTTATTCCCTTTTTCGGAGCCTATTTTCCCTCATGGATCGCCTGCTCGCTGATCGGCATCATCGGCGCTGTCATCGTCAGACTCATCTTCATCAAGGCCGGCATTGACGCCGTGATGCCGCTCAGGGTGGTCGTCTATCTGTTTCTGGCGATCGCCCTCGGGCTCGCTGCGTCAATCCTTCTGTTCGGGCGGTAGACCATGTTGAGCACCAAGGCAAAGCTTGTCGCCCTTATCCCTGTCATCGTCATCGGCGCGACCGCCTATCTCGGCTGGACCCATATGACGCGGATGAAGGCGAACATCCTGTCGCAGGACGCAACGCTGACCGCGCCAATCACGCAGATCTCAGCCACCGTGCCGGGCCGGATCGCCGAGATCCATGTTTCGGAAAACGAGGAAGTGAAGAAGGGAGATTTGCTGTTCTCGCTGGAAGACGAATCCTACCGCCTTCTCGTCGCCCAGGCGGAAGCCGAGCTGAAGGCGGCGGAAGCGCTCTACCAGTCTCAGGAGCGCAGCATTGCGGCGGAAACCGCCAATGCCGAGATCGCCGTGCAGCAGATCGAACGCGCGCGGGCCAATCTGGAACTGGCGGAAGAGACGCTGGAACGGCTTCTGCCGCTGCAGCCCAAGGGCTATGTCACCGACCAGCAGGTGCAGGACGCCCGCACGGCAAAACGCGATGCCGAGGTTTCCCTCGAACAGGCGATGCAGCAGTCAAAGGCCGCCGACGCCCTGATCTCGACGCCGGAGGAGACGCTGGCCGTCATCGAAGCCCGGCGGGCGGCGCTCGACCTCGCCAGGCACAACCTCGCCAATACCAAGATCTATTCGCCCCATGACGGACGCGTCGTCGGATTGAAATTTTCGAGCGGCCAGTTCGTCGTTTCCGGCGCGCCGCTCTTCACCCTGGTCAATACCGGCCAGTGGTTCGCGACGGCGCTCTACCGCGAGGCGGAACTGAAGAACCTCCCCGCAGGCACTTGCGCCACCGTTTACGTGATGGCCGACCGTTCGGTTGAGATCAAAGGCCGGGTCCAGGGCATCGGCTGGGGCGTGGCAACGGAAAGCTTGATCGAACTGCCGAGCGCGCTTCCCTATGTGCCGAAGGAACTCGACTGGGTGCAGATCGCGCAGCGCTTCCCCGTGCGCATCGAGCTGATCGACCCGCCGGAAAACCTGATGCGCATCGGCGCATCCGCCTCGACAGTGGTTCGCCATGGCGACGATTGCTGAAAGCGCGCTGAGGCGAAAGTCGCACCGGCTCGTCGATGACCTGAGGCCGTTTCCCGGTCGCTTGCGCCTTTCGCTCTCGATCGGCGCCATCTGCGCCATCTCAACCGTCATCTCGATGATGTATCATTTCCCGGAAGCGGCCATCGGCTGCTATCTGGTGATCTTCCTGATGCGCGCCAATGCGGCGGAGAACGTCGTCACCGGCATCGGCATCATCATTGCCGTCTCGCTCGTGGTCGTGCTGCTGATCGGGATCATCAACCTGACGATCAACCATCCGCCGGCACAGATCGCGGCGATCGTCATCGCCTCCTTCATCTTCCTCTATCTCGATTCGGCCACCAAGGCGGGCGAGCAGGCCGGCATCGTCGCGCTGGTGATCGCCTTCGTGCTGACCTTGCTGGGCAATATTCCGCTCGGCGAGATCGCCACCCGCGCCGTGCTCTATGCCTGGGCCATGGTGTTCGTGCCGATGGCGGTGATGGCGGTCTACAATCTTTTCTTCGGCATTCCCCCGCAGAAGCTCCTGCGCCAGACGATCGCCGAACGGCTGGAGCTTGCCGCGACACGCCTCGAAACGCCCGAAGCCGCAGACGACCTCGCCTTTTCCGATGCGCTCGGCGAGGGCATGGCGGAATCCGACAAGCGGCTGCTGCTGACGAAGCTCCTGAACCTCGTCTATGGCAAGGATTACGAATTCCTCGAACGCGGTCAGGCGCATAGCTACCGGCTGCTGCTGGCCGTCTCCGCCTTGCCAGAAGACACTGACAACGAAAGCCGTTCGGCACTTGCCGGTTTCTGCCGCGAAATGGCAGAGGCCGTGACCGCGAAACAGGCGCTGCCGGCCTTTGATGCGCAGGCCTTTGCCGGGCATGCCGTCTTCGGCGACGTCGCCGCCGCACTGGACGATCTCAGCCACATGGCGCCGCTTGAAAAAGGCGCGCCGGTGGATGATCCGGCGGTCTCTCCCGACATCTTCTCCAACCCCGTCCATCTGCAGTTCGCGCTGAAGACGACGCTTGCCGCGGTCACCTGCTTCTTCATCTACACCGCGATCGACTGGCAGGGCATCCATACGGCGATGATCACCTGCTATGTCGCAGCTCTCGGCACCACGGGCGATACGGTGCACAAGCTGGTGCTGCGCATCACCGGCTGCCTGATCGGCGCGTTTTTCGGCCTTGTCGCGATCCTGTTCGTCATTCCGCAGCTTGAATCCGTCGGCGGGCTCGCCTTCCTCATCTTTGGCGTCGTCTCGCTTGCCGCCTGGGTTTCGACCGGCAATGAGCGCATTTCCTATGGCGGCGTCCAGATCGCGCTTGCCTTCCTGCTGACGGTGCTGCAGGGCTTCGGCCCGAGCACCGATCTGAGCGCTGCGAGCGACCGCATCATCGGCATCCTTCTCGGCAATGCCGTGGTCTATGTGATCTTCACGTCGATCTGGCCGGTCAGCGTCGGCGACGAGGTCAAACGCCGGGTCGGCCTTGCCACCGCGAAGCTGAAACAGCTCGCCGGGCTGGATTTTGACACCCGCCGCGCCTCGACCGCGCTGGTCGCCTCGGTGCAGAGCGACATCGGCGTGATCCGCAATGCGGTGGAAATGGCGTCTTACGAGCCGCGCCATATGCGCCCGTCGCTTGAGGCGCGCGAGGATTACGCCGGTTCGGCGCGGGCGCTGAACGCGCTTTCGCTTGCCCTTTATTTCCGGCCCGAGCCGCCGCCCCTGCCGGAACCGGACCCGATCACACCCGCCGCCGAACCGGCGGACTTTTCGAGAACCGCCCACACGGGAGAGACGAGCTGATGCGAAACCTTCTTTCCGGAATGGCTGGCATCGTCGCCGTTTTCGCCCTCACGGCGCTTGGCGGCTGCGCGGCGGATTCGCTGTCGCTTGCCCCGCCCTCGCCGGACCGCCCCTGGCAGCCGGCAGCGGAAAACACCAATGCGGATGACCTGAGAACCGCAGCACAGGGCGGCACGGAACTGGCACTCTCGCCGCCCGTCATCGACAACGCGAAGACCTATTCGCTGCCCGAACTGATCGACCTTGCCCAGCGCACCAATCCGGGCACGCGCGCGGCGTGGGAAGAGGCGCGACAGGCGGCGCTTGCCGTCGGCATGGCGGAGGCCACATACCTGCCGGTGATCACCGCCAATGTGATTGCCGGCACCAACCAGAATGCGGCCGAACTGCCGATCCCGATCGGCGGCAGCGCCTATTTCGACAGCAATGTCCAGGGCGTCGTGCCGTTCATGGCGCTGCAATGGCTGGCGCTCGATTTCGGCGGCCGCAGTGCCGTCGTCGAGGCGGCGAAGCAAGTGTCGCTCGCCTCCAACTACCAGTTCAACGCCATGCACCAGAAGCTCGTCTTCGCGGTGACCGGCGCCTATCACGACTACAATGCCGCCCGCGCCCATACGAGGGCAGCAAATCAATCGCTTGCCAACAGCCGCACGGTGCTCGACGCCGTCAGCGCAAGGCGCGGGCGCGGGTTGGCAACCTCCGTCGACGAGGCCCAGGCCGAGCAGATCGTCGCCCAGGCCGAACTGGCGCTCGTTCAGGCGAGAGGCAGCGAGCAGGACAGCTACCAGGCGCTTCTCGGCGCGCTCGGCATTTCGCCGATGTCGAAGCTGAAAATCCAGGATACGGCCGGACGCGGCCTGCCCGCGTCGTCCCGCGCGCCGGTCGACACCATGATCGAGATCGCGCTCTCCAACCGGCCCGACATTCTGGCGGGTTATGCGACGCTCGAGGCAAGCCGCGAAGGCGTGAAGAAGGCGAAATCCGACTTCATGCCGAAGATCGGCGTGTTCGGCACGCTGTCATCCTACGAGACCGGCCTGACGGCGGGCGGCCTGCCAACCATCGACAATAACGGGCTCAACGGCAATATCATGGTCGGCGCCACCATTCCGCTTTACGACGCCGGCATGCGCGACGCCAATCTGAAACAGGCCGAAAGTCGGGTCGAGGCGGCCAAACGCAATTTCGAACAGTTGAAGGATGCCGCCGCCCGAGAGATCGTGGTGGCCTCGAATGCCCTGACCACCGCGCTTCAGGCCAATGCCTCTTCGGTCAAACTCCGTCAGGCCGCCTACAAGACATACGATTCGGCGCTTGAAGCCTATCAAAACGGCGTCGGAACGGTTTCAGCCCTGGCAACGGCCCAGACCGGCCTGCTCGAAGCACGGCTCGCCGAAAGCGACGCGCGCGAGGCGGCCTTCACCGCTGCCGCCAACCTCGCCTTCGTGCTCGGCACCTCGACCGCGGCGACCATTCCGCGTTAAGGAGATCGGCGGCGTCCATGCCATCCGGCATGCCCGTCTTCAGGAGAGACCATGCACAGTCCGAGTTCTATCCCCAAATGGAGCGTGCTGTTACCGTTTGTCGCTGCCGCCCTCGTTGCGCTCGAGTTATTCGGCATACTGCATGACACATCGGTGGTTTTTCTCGTTCCTGCGATCCTGCTGCTCGGCGGGTCGGTCTTCGCCTCCGTTCTTCACGCAGAGGTTCTTGGCGCCCGGGTCGGCGAACCGATGGGATCGATCATCCTGGCCGGATGCGTGACGCTGATCGAAGTGGCGTTGATCGTCTCGATCATGTTCTCGGGCGCAGAGGGTACGGATGCGGTGGCCCGCGACACGGTGTTTTCCGCCGTGATGATCGTGCTGAACGGCATCATCGGGCTGTGTCTCGTGGTCGGCGGCCGGATCTACCACGCGCAGAGCTTCAAGCTGGCCGCCGCCACGGCCGCCCTTGCCGTGCTCGGCACGCTTTCGACGCTCGCCTTCGTGCTGCCGAATTTCGCCATCTCCGGCCCGGCCCAGCAATATTCCTGGGCCCAGCTTCTTGTCGTCAGCATCTGCTGCCTAGTGCTTTACGGCGTGTTCCTGTTCATCCAGACCGTTCGCCACCGCAGCGATTTCACCGAGGAGACCGATGACGAGGAGGGCGAGTTCTTCCCTGAACACCACGCCCCGCCCTCGGGCCGGATGACCACGGCAAGCGCGGTGATGCTGCCGTTCTCCCTGCTGATGGTCATCCTGCTGGCCGAAATGCTGTCCGCCCCGCTTGACCGGGGCATCGCGGCGGCCGGCCTGCCGCAGACGCTTGTCGGCGTGATGATCGCGGCGCTGGTGCTGATGCCGGAGGGCATTTCCTCGGTGCAGGCGGCATTCAAGAACAGGATCCAGCAGAGCATCAACCTCGTGCTCGGCTCCGCGCTTGCCAGTATCGGCCTGTCGATCCCGATCGTGGCGCTGATCTCGATCGCGCTCGGCCGCCAAATGACGCTCGGGCTGGAGCCGGAGCAGATGGTGATGCTCATTCTGACGCTGTTCGTCAGCACGATCACGCTGGGAACGGGCCGCACCACCGTCTTGCAGGGCGCGGTCCATCTGGTGATCTTCGCGGTCTTCGTGCTCTTGACGCTGGTGCCCTGACGATCAGGACGCCTCAGCGCGAAGCCTGGATCACGGTTTCGCCTTCTGCCGTCAGAATGAGGTCACCATTGTCGGCAATATCGAAGCCGTCGACGCTGTCGATCGCCTGGAAGAAATCGCGTTCCAGCGCCATCAGGGGTTCCTCGCACGCCATATTGGTCGCTGCCAGCGGCCCTATTTCCAGGCTGCCCTCGCCGCCGATTCGCAATGCGCCCATATAGCGGTTGCAGCCGGCTGAGCCGGAGATCTGCCCCTCGGCACTGACCCCGATCGTCACGCTGGCCTCATCCGGCAGGGCTTCGCCGCCGATTTCCGAGACGGTCCATTCCGGTCCGGCGAGAAGTGAGATGGTATCGCCGCCGCATCCTTTGAGAACATCCGTTGCCGTTGTCAGCTCGGCTGTCTGCGGGAAAAGCCGCCCGCTCATGTCATCGCGGCACAGCCGGTCGCTGACGGCGAAGGACAGACCGAAGGCAGCAAAGTCGTAATGATAGGCGCCTTCCGAGATTTCGGCTTCGGGAAGGCGCAGATCGAGCCGGTCGTCTCCGTAGTTGAGATCGAGGCGGAAACGCCCATTCGCCATGACCGCGCGCCAGCCGGGCTCGTTGCCCTGCGCCGTCCAGCTGCTGTCATCCTCGACCATCTCGCACTCTGGATAGGTCACGCCGTCAAGCGTCAGCATCGCCTGATCGCCCTTGCCCCAGAACTCGTTCCGGCCGTCCTCGCTCGCAAAGCGGGCGCCATCGGCCGAGATCGCCTGGGGAAGCTCGAAGATCGTGTCGTCGGTCTCGACAACGGCCAGATTGTCGCGAAAGCCGATCGTGAAGCGGTCATCGCCACAGGCCCAGACGGACTGGAAACCGGAGGGCGTGAAGCCCGAGAGCCAGATGGTGCCGATATCGACATCCGCCGTTCCCGCTGCAACCTCCACCGGATCGCTGACGAAGCGAAGCGCGTCGTCGACCATGATCGCGGCCGTGAGTTCGCCCTTGAACCCGCCGGGCACGGAAAACGAAAACGGCAACGGCACCTGCCGCCCATCCGCCGCTTCGCTCATGCCGCCAAGCTCGTTGCCCTGAAAACCCGTCAGGAAGACGATCAGTTCGGCATCATCCGGCAATGCCATGCGTTCACGGTAGGTAGCCTCGCCCGAGACCGTCCGCGTCTCCTGGGCGAGAGCAGATGATGATGCGAGCGCGGCGACAAGAGCGATCAGGGTTTTCGACATGGTGACCTCCGGTTTTCTGACGATTTTGGCCCAAGCCTAACCGCGTCACGCAACAGGTCAATGTCGGCTGACCAAGATCAGCCCTCGCTCGCAAACATCGGCCCGCCCTTGTGGCGCGGAAAGCCATAGCCGTGGATTTCGACAAGGTCGATATCGGCCGGCTTTTCGGCAATGCCTTCGGCGAGGATCGCACGGCCCTCGTCCGCCATTGCGCCGACCAGCCTTTCGGCGATTTCCTCCGCCGTCAACGACGTGTCGCCATCGATCCGGTCCCTCAGCAGATCAGTTACCTGCTCCGAAACAATCGGCTTGCGGTTTCCCGGCTCATAGTCATACCAGCCACCGCCGGTCTTCTGCCCCTTGCGCCCGGCGCGCACGAGAATATCGCCGAGCGTCTCCGGCACAGCCTCGCCTGTCGCCCGCGCGCCCTCGCGCTGCAGGAAGGCGATGTCGAGGCCGCCGAGATCCTGCGCCTCGAACGGACCCATCTTGAAGCCGTAGCCGCGCATGGCCGCGTCGATATCGGCGATTGCCACGCCCTGTTCGACCAGTTCCTCAGCCGCAGCGCGGTAACGCTTGAGAATACGGTTGCCGATGAAGCCCTCGCAGATGCCGGCGCGCACCGGCATCTTGCCGAGCGTCTTGGCAAGGGCAAAGGCGGTGGCGAGCACCGCGCCAGATGTCTGGGGCACCGGCACGATTTCGAGCAGTTTCATCACATGGGCGGGCGAGAAGAAATGCAGGCCGATGAAGCGTTCGGGGTTCGCCAGGCCTTCGGCAATCAGCCGCGGATCGAGATAGGAGGTGTTGGTGGCGAGCACCGCATCGGCCCGGCAGACCTGGCCAAGCTTTTCAAAAACGGCGCGCTTGACCGAAATCTCCTCGAACACCGCCTCGATCACCAGATCGCAATCGCCGAGCGCCCTGTATTCCGTCGTGCCGCCCAGAGACGCCATCAGCTCGACGCGGCCCGCCTCGGTGAGCTTGCCGCGCTTGACCGAGCCCGCCAGAATGCCGTCGATCGTGCGGATGCCGCGTGCGACGGCCTCCTCGTCGCGTTCGATCAGGGTGACGGAGAACCCGGCATTGAGCGCCGCGACCGCAATCCCCGCCCCCATCGTGCCGCCGCCGATAACGCCGACGGCAGAGATAGCAAGCGGCTCGATGCCCTTCAGGCTTTCAGGACGCGCCGCTGCCCGTTCGGCAAAGAAGACGTGGCGAAGGGCTGCGGCCTCCTTCGAGGCGCGCAGTTCCAGAAAGATTTTCCGTTCATGCTCCATCGCCGCGTCGAACGGGTTTTCAACGGCAAAGCGGATGGAGGCCAGCACCTCCAGCGGCGCGCGATAGCCGGGCTTTGCCGCGTCCTTCTCCGCCGCCGCCCAGAAATCCTCCGCAAGCGCTGTGACCGGACGCTCCCGCGTCTTCGGCGGCAGCGGTTTCTCCACTGCCTGTTCGGCGAAGACGACGGCCTCTTCGACCAGATCGCCATCGGCGATCGCATCGACCAGCCCCGCCTCAAGCGCGGCTTTGGCCTTCATCGGACGGCCCGAAACGGCAAGCTTCACCGCCGTCTCGACCCCCGCAAGGCGCGGCGTGCGCACCGTGCCGGACGCGCCGGGGATGAGGCCGAGGGTGACTTCAGGAAGGCCAACAGAGGCCTTCGCATCGGCGATCCGGAAACGACAGCCAAGCGCAACTTCAAATCCGCCCCCCAGCGCCGAACCATGAATGGCGGCCACCCAGGGCTTTTTCGCATCCTCGATTGCCGCCACCACGTCGGGCAGAAGCGGCTCCTGCGGCGGCAGGTTGAACTCGCGCACGTCGGCCCCGGCAATGAATGTGCGGCCGGCGCAGGCGATCACGACCGCCTTCACCGCATCATCGGCATCAAGCGTTTCCACGGCTTCGACCAGCGCCCCGCGAACGGCATTGGAGAGCGCGTTCACCGGCGGATTGTCGATGGTCACCACGGCAATTGCGCCGCGATGCTCGATAGTCATCACAGTCTTCATGTCAGATTCCAAGATAGGCCTCGCGCACCTGCGGATCGGCGATCAGCGCTGCGGCGGCACCTTCCATGGTGATGCGGCCGGTTTCCATCACATAGCCGCGATCGGCGATCTTCAGCGCGCCATAGGCATTCTGTTCAACGAGAAGAACGGTCACGTCACGCGCCTTCAGCGCCTTCACCACATCGAAGATCTGGGCGACCAGCAGCGGCGCAAGGCCCATGGACGGCTCGTCCAGCAAAAGACATGCGGGGCGGCCCATCAGCGCGCGGGCGATCGCCAGCATCTGCTGCTGGCCGCCGGAGAGCCCGCCCGCCACGAGATTGCGCTTTTCCTTCAGGATCGGGAACATGGCGAAGGCGTCTTCCATGTCGCGTTCGACGCGATCATCGGTGAACAGGAAAGCGCCGAGCCTCAAATTCTCCTCGACCGAGAGATTGGTGAAGATCTGCCGGCCTTCCGGCGACTGGGCAAGGCCCTGTTTCAACCGCCTGAAGGCGGGAACATTTGTCATTACCTCGCCACGAAAGATCATCTCGCCATCAGTCACCGGCTGCAGGCCGGAGAGACATTTCAAAAGCGTCGTCTTGCCCGCGCCATTGGCGCCGACCACGGTGACGATCTCGCCGGACTTGACCTCGAGATCGATGCCGTGCAGCACCTCGATGCGGCCATAGGCCGAGCGCAGGCCCTTAACCGTCAGCATCGGCAGCCTCCTCTTCCGTTCCAAGATAGGCGGCGATCACCGCCTTGTTGCGCGATACGGTTTCCGGATCCCCCTCGGCGATCTTCTCGCCGTGATCGAGCACCACGATATGGTTGGAAATGCGCATCACCATCTTCATGTCGTGCTCGACGAGAAGGATGGCGATGCCGGTTTTCGCCAGTTCGGCAATCAGCCGGTCGATCTCTTCGGTCTCTACAGCGTTGCAGCCGGCGGCCGGCTCATCAAGCAGCAGGACGCGCGGGGATACGGCGAGTGCCCGGGCAATTTCCAGCCGCTTCAGCGCGCCATAGGACAGATTTCCGGCCTGGCGTTCGGCGGCCTTCTGCAGGCCGACGCGGGCGAGCAGTTCCTGAGCGCCTTCCCTGGCCTCCGCCGCCCGCTTCTTCGAGGCCGGCAGCGACAGAAGATCGGCAACGAGCGCGCCGCGTTCCTGCAGGTGAAAACCGGCGATCACATTTTCCAGAACCGTCATCTCCTGGAAGATCTGCAGGTTCTGGAAGGTGCGGGTCAGGCCAAGGGTCGCCAGACGGTCGGGCCGCTTGGCGGTAATGTCGCGGCCGTCGAGCATCACCTTGCCCTCGCCGGGCAGATAGACGCCGGAGATCATGTTGAACAGCGTGGTCTTGCCCGCGCCATTCGGCCCGATCACCGAGACGATCTCGCCGGCGCTCGCCGAAAAGCTGACATTGTTGACGGCGCGCAACCCGCCAAAGGAGATGCCGAGACCCTGAACATCAAGAAGGCTCATTCGTCCCTCCCCTTCAGTTTGCTTGCGATCGAGGGCAGAAGCCCGCGCGGCAGGAAGATCATCACCGAGATCATGATCGCGCCGAGGACGAGCTGTTCATATTCGGCAAAGACAGTGAGCACCTGCGGCAGAAGCGTGAGGATCGCCGCCCCCAGCATCGCCCCGAGAATGGAGCCGACGCCGCCGAGCACGGCCATCGACACCATTTCGATGGAATGCATGAAACCTGCCACATCCGGCGTGATGAAGCGGTTCTGCAGCGCCAGCAGCGAGCCTGCAACCGAGGCATAGACGGCGGAAATGATGAAGGCCTGCAGCTTGACGCGGGCGACATCGATGCCGACCGTGCGGGCGGCGACTTCCGAACCGTGCAGAGCGCGCATGGCGCGACCCGTCGGGCTCATCGCCAGATTGAGCGCGATCCAGACGCCGATGACGAGCACGATGCCGGAAACGCCATACCAGAACTCTCCGCCGGAGACGCGCCAGCCCATGTCGCGCAGAAGATCGCGCAGGCCAAGTTCCGGCACGGCCATGCCGTCCGGGCCGCCCGTCAACTGCCGCTCATTGGTGAGAACCAGCGAGACGAGAATGCCGAAGCCGAGCGTCGCCACCGCCAGGTAGTAGCCCTTGAGCTTGAGGATCGGCCGACCGATGAGGGCAGCCACGCCGCCGGAAATGACGGCGCCCAGAAGGGCGGCAAGGGCCGGGTGCAGGCCGAGATATTCCGGCGCGAGCGCGCAGGAATAGGCGCCGATACCGGCAAAGCCCGCATGGCCGAGCGAAATCTGCCCGGCATAGCCGATGAGGATGACGAGGCCGATGACCGAAAGCGCGTTGACGAAGATCAGCGCGCCGACGCGGTAGTAATAGCCCGACGGAAAGAAGAAGGGCAGGACGGCGACAAGGGCTGCGACGATCGCGATCTGGATCCATTTCGAATGTGCTAACATGGCTTCATACCCTTTCCGTCGACTTGGCGCCGAACAGACCCTGGGGCATGACGAACAGAACGGCGAGGATGACGACGAAGGCAACGGCTTCCTTGTATTGCGAGGAGATATAGCCGGCCGTCAGCGCCTCCATCAGGCCAAGCGCGATGCCGCCGACCAGTGCGCCCTTCGGATTGCCCATGCCGCCGAGCATGGCAGCGGCAAAGCCCTTCAGCGCCAGCGCCACGCCGACATCGTAGCTGACAAGCGTGATCGGCGTGATCAGCACGCCGGCAAGGGCGGCGATCGCGGCCGACAACGAGAAGGAGAGCGTCATCACCCAGTTGGTGTTGATGCCGACGAGTTGGGCGGCGAGCCGGTTGTTCGCGGCCGCCAGCACGGCCTTGCCGGTCAGCGTCTTGGTGAAGAAAACCCACAGACCGACGAAGACAAAGACGGCGCCGCCGATCACCCACAGGCTCTGCGGCAGGATGGTCGCGCCGAGAATGTGGATCGGATCGTCGCCGGAAAAGGCGGGAAAGCGATGAAGCTGCTTGTCGAAGACGAGCTGCGCCACGCCGCGAATGAAGATCGAGGCGCCGATGGTGATGATCACCAGCGAGACCACCGGGGCACCGCGCGCGGGCTCGATCGCAAGCTTGTTGAGCGCGACGCCGACGGCTGCGGTGATGACGATGGCAAGAAGCCCTGCCAGCGGCAGCGGCAGGCCGGCGGCATAGGTAAAGGCGGTGATCATGCCGCCCAGCATGACGAATTCGCCCTGCGCGAAATTCACCACGTCGGAGGCGTTGTAGATGATCGTGAAGCCGAGCGCGACCAGCGCGTAGACCGCGCCGACCGTAAAGCCCGACAGAATGAATTGCATCAATGCGTCCATGGATGGATCCCGAACGGTGACTGCTAAGGAGCGGCGGATAACCCCCGCGGCGATCGCCCCACGCCGTTATTCCTTGGCGCGGGGACAGTTTTTGACAAAGGCCCTTGCCTCACCTTCCGTCATGCCGGCCTTGAGCCGGCATCCAGGGCCAGATATCGAAGACCATCAAATCAAGGTCCTGATACAAAGGTGTTTTGTCGCCCTGGACCCCGGATCAAGTCCGGGGTGACGGAGAATGGGGAGGCAAACGCCATTTGCCTGCAACAGGCTTTAACGCTAGCCCGATCCCGCACCCGTCAAGAGCGCGGGGTGTCTTTCAAAACGTCAGTCGATCGACGTCCAGCCGCCATTCTCGATTTCGAGCATGCGGAAGGCGGAAAGGTCGAGGCCGAGGTGATTGTCCGGACCCATGGTGTAGACGCCGGTGGTGCCGACGAGACCGTCGGTGGCTTCCAGCGCGTCACGGATGGCGTCGGGGTCTTCGCCGCCGGCTTCGGTCATGGCGTTGACCATCAGCAGGAAGGCGTCATTGGCATAGCCGCCGAAGGTCGAGACGTTCTGGTTGTACTTTTCCTCGTAGGCCGTCTTGTAGTTCATGACGACGTCACGCTGGATATCGTCTTCCGGCAGAATGTCGGCGATCAGAAGTGCGGTGCCCGGCAGGCGCACGCCCTCGGAGGCTTCCGGCCCGACCAGCTCGATGAAGCTGTCGGAAGCCACGCCGTGGCTCTGGTAGAGCGGCAGGTCGATGCCGAGCTGGCTGGCATTGCGGGTGACGATCGCCGGGCCCTGGCCGAAGCCCGGGTTGAGGATCGCCTCAACGCCCTCGGTGTTCTTGATCTTGGTGAGCTGCGGCGTCATGTCGGCGTCGCTCGGGCCATAGATCTCGTCGGCGAGGATCTCGATGTCATAGCCGCCGGCAACGTCCTTGCACTGGGCCTGCATCGATGCGCCGAAGCCGTCCGTGCCGGAGATCATGCCGATCTTGGTGATGCCATTCTTCTGCATGTTGTCGAAGATCTTCTCGCAGGCCATGCGGTCGGTATGCGGCGTCTTGAAGACATAGTCCTTGACCGGATCGATGATCTGCAGCGCGCCGGCGAGCGAGATGAAGGGAATGCCTTCGTCTTCGGCAACCGACAGGATCGACATCGAGGTGCCGGTGGTGGTGCCGCCGATGATGGCGACCACTTCGTCATCCTCGATCAGACGGGTGGCGAAGGTGCGCGCCTTGTTCGGATCGCCGCCGTCATCATAAAGCGTTAGGTTGATCTTTTCGCCGTTGATGCCGCCATTGGCGTTCAGTTCCTCGACCAGCATTTCGATGGTCTTGGCTTCCGGATCGCCAAGAAAGGCGGCAGGACCCGTAGCCGAAAGGCTGGCGCCGAGCTTGATCTCGGCGCTTGCGGCCGTTGCAAGACCGAGCGTGGCGAGCATCGCCAGTGCCGTTGTTGTCATCAATTTCATTGGATTCTCCTCCCTGATTTATCCAAAACGAGCTGTCAGGCCGCCTCTCAAGCGGCTCTGGGCCAGCGGATCATGACGCGCCGGAAACGCGGCGCGACAAAGGCCGTATCGGTGAGGCTTGCATTGCCCGAAGGGTTCGCTCCCGTGACATGATAGTCCGAGAAAGCCGCCGACTGATTGACATAGATATTGCCGGTGAGGTTCACCGAGAGATTGACGCCGGCCTTCGAAAAGGCGTTTGCGGCCTCCTCGATCAGCGCGCCGTCGGTAGCGTAGAGCGCCGCCGTGATCGCGCCCTTTTCCGCCGCAATGGCAGACGCCCTGGCGATGGCGTCATGCGCATCATCGCAGGCGATGAAGAAGGACACCGGCCCGAAGCATTCGTCGCGCTCAAGGCCGCCTTCACGGTCATCGGCGACCACCAGAAGCGGTGTCGCCGAGGCGCCAAGCCCGGTCTCGCGGCTCTCGCGCACGACGCGGCCGGCCTGACGGGCCTTTTCGACGCGCGCAAAGGTCGCGGCATTGGCGATCGCGCCGCAGATGGAAGAGGCCTGCGCGCCGTCCGAAAGCAGCCGGTCGATGGCGTCAACAATGCCGCTGACGACGTCATCGAAACTCTTGGCACCTTCGTCCGTCTCGATCCCGTCCTTCGGCAGATAGAGGTTCTGCGGCGAGGTGCACATCTGGCCGGAATAGAGCGACAGCGAAAAGGCGATATTGTCGCACATGCCGGCAAAGTCATCCGTGCCGGTGATGGTGATCGAGTTGACGCCGGTCTCTTCGGTGAAGACGAGGGCGCTGCCGGCATTCTTCCGCAGCCATGCGGCAAAGACGGAGGAGCCGGTATAGTCGATGATCGAAAACGCATGGGTTTCGATCAGTTTCTTGGTCACTTCCGCGCCCGGCTCATCTGCGGCGAGCAGCACGACATCAGCCGGGAAGCCTTCCTCGGTCAAAACCTCGCGCAGCACCTTGACGGTGAGCGCCAGTGGCAGGATTGCGCCCGGATGTGGCTTGACGATCGCCGTATTGCCGGTGGCAAGGCTGGCGAACAGGCCCGGATAGCCGTTCCAGTTCGGGAAAGTCTGGCAACCGATCATCAGCGACAGGCCGCGCGGAACGATGCGCCAGCGCTTTTCCAGCGTGATCGGGTCGCGCTTGCCCTGCGGCTTTTCCCATGTGGCGGCGGTGGCGCTGCCGGTCATTTCCGCATAGGCCGCGGCAACCGCCTCAAGTCCGCGATCCTGCGCATGCGGACCGCCCGCCTGGAAGGCCATGGGAAAGGCCTGACCGGTGGTGTGCATGGTGGCGTGGCCGATGAGGAAGCTCATGGCGTTGAGGCGGGTGAGCGCCTCCAGAAGAATGCCGGCGCGGGTTTCCGGATCGGCGGAGGCCCAGGGCTCGGCGGCCTTTTCGGAGGCCGCGATCAGCGTTGCGGGATCGGCGGCAGGATAGGTGATGGAAAGGCTCTTGCCCCATGGCGCGTTCTCGCGGCCAACGCGGCGCGTCTCGGGATGGCCCGGCATATCGAAAGCATTGCCGACAAGCCCTTCGAAGGCGGCAATACCGTCCGCCTTGGCGGTTTCGCCATAGACCTTGCCCGACGGCACTTCCGGAAACGGCGTCCAGAAGGCGCGGGTCCGCAGCGCTTCCACCGCCCGCGCCAGCAGCGCGGAATGGCGATCGTATAGGTTCGTCATGTCTCCTCCCAAATTCTGGAGACTATTATTGACCGACCGGACGGTTTATGCAACAACAATTATCAACCGCGCTTGAGGAGAGCGCGACGGGAGGCAAGAATGACCGATAATCAAACCGTGCTCGTCACGTTGAAAGACGGCGTGTTGGGCGTAACGCTCAACCGTCCCGACAAGCTGAATTCCTTCAATGTCGATATGCACCTTGCTTTGCGGGCAGCGCTGCAGCGCGCCCATGACGAAGCGGACATTCGCGCCGTTCTTCTGACCGGCGCCGGCCGCGCCTTCTCCGCCGGCCAGGACCTCGGCGACCGCGATCCGCGCAAGATGACGGAAAAGCCGGACCTCGGCGAAACGCTTGAGACCTATTACAATCCGACGCTCAGGCTGATCCGCTCCCTGGAAAAGCCGGTGATTGCCGCCGTCAACGGCGTGGCGGCTGGCGCCGGCGCCAATATCGCCTTTGCCTGCGATATCGTGTTTGCCGCCAAATCCGCGAAATTCATTCAGGCCTTTTCCAAGATCGGTCTCATCCCCGATGCCGGCGGCAGTTGGTCGCTGACGCGCGCGCTCGGCGAGCCGCGCGCCAAGGCGCTGGCGATGACCGCCGAGCCGCTTATCGCCGAGAAGGCGGAAGACTGGGGCCTGATCTGGAAGGCCGTCGAAGACGAAAAGCTGATGGAAGAGGCGAGCGGCCTTGCAACCAGGCTCGCGGGTGGCCCGACGAAGGGTCTTGGACTGACCAAAAGGCTGATCCAGGCCGCCTCCGAACACGACCTTTCCACCCATCTGGACATGGAGCGCGACTGCCAGCGCGAGGCGGGTCGCACGGATGATTATGCCGAAGGCGTGACCGCTTTCCTCGAAAAGCGCGCGCCGGTCTTCAAGGGAAAATGAGCATGGACGCAACGATCAACGCGATGAGCCCGCAGGAACTGGCCGAAGCCTGTGCCAAGGCCATGTGGAACGACGACAACGCCTCGCGGCACCTCGGCATGACGATCGAGCATATCGCGCCGGGCGAGGCGACGCTTTCCATGACGCTGACGGAGACGATGACCAATGGCCACGGCAACGCCCATGGCGGCTATCTGTTCACCCTTGCCGACAGCGCCTTTGCCTTTGCCTGCAACACCTACAACCAGCTGACCGTCGCCCAGCACTGCTCCATTACCTATACCGCGCCGGGCGCGCTCGGCGACCGCCTGACGGCATGCGCGCGCGAGGTTTCGCGCAGGGGCCGGTCCGGCATCTATGATATAAGCGTGACACGGGAGGACGGAACGGTGATCGCCGAATTCCGTGGCCATTCGCGCACAGTCAACGGCACGCTGCTGCCCGCCTGATCGGCAGCCGTTTTCGAGGAGGAAGACATGAACGCCATCAACAACCTGAAACCGTCCCGCGAGATCCTCGATCCGATCGAGGTGGCAAGCCGCGACGAGATTTCCGCGCTTCAGCAAAAGCGCATGGCCTGGTCGCTGAACCACGCCTATGAGAACTCGCCCTTCTACCGCAAGCGCTTCGATGAAAACGGCGTGCACCCGTCCGATTTCAAGACGCTGTCGGACCTTTCGAAATTCCCCTTCACGGTGAAGACGGACCTGCGCGACACCTACCCCTTCGGCATGTTCGCCGTTCCGCGCGAGAAGCTTGCCCGTGTACACGCCTCCTCCGGCACCACCGGGCGCCCGACCGTTGTTGGCTATACCAAGAACGATATCGATGTCTGGGCCGATGTCGTGGCCCGCTCGATAAGGGCGTCCGGCGGTCGCGCCGGCGATATCTGTCATGTAGCCTATGGCTATGGCCTGTTTACCGGCGGCCTTGGCGCGCATTACGGCGCCGAACGCCTCGGCTGCACCGTGGTGCCGATCTCCGGCGGCATGACCGAGCGCCAGGTGACGCTGATGAGCGACTTCAAGCCGCAGATCATCATGGTCACCCCGTCCTACATGCTGTCGATCCTCGATGAGTTCCGCCGCCAGGGCATCGATCCGCGCGAAAGCTCGCTGAAGGTCGGCATATTCGGCGCAGAGCCGTGGACCAACGCGATGCGGGCCGAAATCGAGGATGCCTTCGACATGCACGCCGTCGACATTTACGGCCTGTCGGAAATCATGGGTCCCGGCGTCGCCAATGAATGCGTGGAGACCAAGGACGGGCTGCATGTCTGGGAAGACCATTTCTATCCGGAAATCATCGACCCGCAGACCGGCGAGGTGCTTCCCGACGGCGAGATGGGCGAGCTTGTCTTCACCACGCTGACCAAGGAAGGCCTGCCGATGGTGCGCTACCGCACCCGCGACCTCACCCGCATCCTGCCCGGCACAGCGCGCTCCATGCGCCGCATCGAGAAGATCACCGGCCGTTCCGACGACATGATCATCCTGCGCGGCGTCAATGTCTTCCCGACCCAGATCGAGGAGATGATCCTGAAATGCGACGGCCTCGCCCCGCATTTCCAGATCGAGCTGACCCGCAAGGACCGCATGGACGTGATGACCGTGCATGTGGAGTGCACGCCCGACCAGTCCTCGGCGGAAGCCCGGCTGGCCTCGGCGAAGGAGCTTGCACATCACATCAAGTCGGTAATCGGCGTTTCGACGAAGATCGACATTCGCGATCCGGAAAGCGTTGCCCGTTCGGAAGGCAAGGCCAAGCGCGTGGTCGACAATCGTCCGAAATAATCACCGGCCGGTTGGTCAATTGATTAGACAATGCTAAAAGGGGCGAAAATGCCCCTTTTTACCCCATCATCAGGATTTTCTGGAAAGACCATGGCGAGAACACGGGCCAATGATTTCGAGGAAAAGCGGCACGGCCTGCTTTTGAACGCCGCCCATGTGTTCGCCACGCAGGGCATGGAAAAGGCCTCGATGTCGCAGATCGCGCGCGAGGCCGGCGTGTCGAAGGCGCTGCTTTACCACTATTACCCCTCCAAGGAGGCGTTGATCTTCGCCATCATCGCCTCGCATCTGGAGGCGCTCGATGCAGCGCTCGCGGAAGCCGACGACCCGGGGCTCGAACACAAGGCCAGGCTGGAAAAACTGGTGATGACGGTGCTGAACGAATATCGCGGCGCCGACGACCAGCACAAGGTGCAGCTCAATGCCGCGCCCGCCCTTTCCCCCGAACAGACCAAGCAGATCCGCGCGCTGGAACGCAGCATTGTCGGCCGGTTTTCCGCCGTCATCCGCGAAATCCATCCCGAGCTCGACCGCCCGGAGCGCCCGCTGCTGATGCCGGTCACCATGTCGCTCTTCGGCATGATGAACTGGGTCTATATGTGGTTCCGCGAAGGCGGCAAGATCACCCGCGAGGACTATGCCGAAATGGCGACAACGCTGCTTCTGGAAGGTGTGAAGGCGGTTCGGTAAAGGGTATGGAAGGCGCGACACTGCACCGAAGCCGTGTTTGCCAAGACCCCTTTTCAAGAATGCGCCGAGTGAAGCGAGGTCGCTTTGCACCAAACAATCTCCCCCCTTGAGGGGGAGATGTCGCGAACGCGACAGAGAGGGGTATGGGGCATAAGCCGTCTGCTCCGTGCTCTCGGAAAGGGTTCACCCCCCTCTGCCCCTGGCGGGGCATCTCCCCCTCAAGGGGGGAGATTGAATCCCGATGGTTGGGCTAGGGATGCCTCTCACACGATCCGAACGCTGTTCAATCCTTGCCGCCACCCACCCGCGCAAACATCAGCGGATCATAGCCCGGCGCCTCGATCCGGCGACGGCCTGGCTCCACCTGTGACAACGGCTCGGCGGGTCGCGACCTGCCGGCCGCTTCGAAGGCGAGCTGGCGGTAGATATCCGTGCCGCCGCGCTTCCAGGCGATCTCCTCATCCGTCAGCGGGCGGATGACGCGGGCCGGATTGCCGTGGGCGAGCATCCCGTCCGGCACGACGAAGCCCTGCTTGACGAAGGCCATGGCGCCGATGATAGCGTTCCTGCCGATCACCACCTCGTCCATGACCACGGCATTCATGCCGACCATGGCGTTTTCGCCGACGCGGCAGCCATGCAGCACCGCGCCGTGGCCGACATGGCCGTAACGTTCGACCACGACGTCGCGGTCGGGGAAGGAATGGCAGACGCAGGTCTCCTGGATGTTGGAACCCTCATGCATCTCGATCCGGCCGAAATCCCCGCGCAGCACCGCGCCCGCGCCGACAAAGCATTGCGGACCGACGATCACATCGCCGATCAGAATGGCATCCGGGTGGACATAGGCGTCCCGGTCGATGACCGGAACGATATCGTCATAGGCGTAGACGGCCATCGCTCAGCCCGCCATCTGATCAAGCGCTTCGGCGGAAAGCGGCCAGGTTTTCGCGACCATGGTCAGGACGTCATATTGCGCGACGACCTCGTCCTTCTGGTTGGTGACGCGGCAATCCCAGCGCACCTCGCCGTGGCCGGCATTCTCGCGCGGATTGATCGCCTTGCAGGTCAGCCGCACCTTCAGCGTATCGCCGAAATAGACCGGCGTCAGAAAGCGCAGATTATCGACGCCGTAATTGGCAAGGACCGGACCCGGATCAGGATCGACGAACAGGCCGGCGGCAAACGAGGCGATCAGATAGCCATGCGCGACCCGGTCCTCGAAGAAGGGGTTGGCCTTCGCCGCATCGCTGTCCATATGGGCGTAGAAGGTGTCGCCGGTGAACTCGGCGAAATGCTCGACGTCCTCGCGCGTGACCGTGCGGGTCTCCGTCACGATCTGGTCGCCGATCTTCAGTTCCGCCAGCGATTTGCGGAAGGGGTGCTTGCCGCTCCGGCTTTCCGCGCCATCGACCCATTCGCCGGTGATCGCGGTCAGCATGTCGGGTGTGCCCTGCACGGCGGTGCGCTGCATGAAATGCTTGACCCCGCGCATGCCGCCCATTTCCTCGCCGCCGCCGGCGCGGCCCGGGCCGCCATGGATCAGCGGCGCCAGCGGCGAACCGTGGCCGGTCGAAGACTTCGCCGAACCGCGATTGCCGATCATGACGCGGCCGTGATGGGCGGCAAGACCGGTGACGATCTCGGCGGCAATGCCGCCGTCATTGGTGAAGAGCGAGGAGACCAGAGAACCCTTGCCGCGCTCGGCCAACGCCACCGCTTCCGCCGCGTCGTCATAGGCCATGACGGTCGCGACCGGCCCGAAAGCCTCGACATCATGCACGGCCCTGGCATCAAACGGCTTCGCACAACGAAGAAGCACGGGGCTCATGAAAGCGCCCTTTTCCGCATCGCCTGAGACGAGCGCCACGTGATCGGGATCGCCATGGACGATCTCGCTATCGCCGAGAAGGGCCGCGATCTTCTCGCGCACGCCGTCGCGATCCGACAGCGACACCAGCGCGCCCATGCGGGCATTCTCGTCGTCCGGCAGACCGATCGTCGCCTTGGAAAGCCTTTCGGAAAGCGCCTCGACCACGGCCTGTTCATGAACGCGCGGCACGATGATGCGGCGGATGGCGGTGCATTTCTGCCCGGCCTTGGAGGTCATTTCATTGGCCGCCTCGCGGATGAAGAGATCGAATTCCGGCGTGCCCGGCCCGGAATCGGCCCCGAGGATCGCGGCATTGAGACTGTCGGCTTCCATGTTGAAGCGCACGGCGTTTTCGACGATCGCCTTTCCGGTCTTCAGCTTGCGGCCCGTCGTCGCTGAACCGGTGAAGGTGACGACATCCTGGCCGGTGACATGATCGAGCATGTCGCCGGCACTGCCGCAGACAAGCTGCAGCGCGCCGTCCGGCAGAAACCCGGTGTCAATGATGGCGCGGGTGACGCGCTCGGTGAGATAGGCCGTCTGCGACGCGGGCTTGACCAGGCACGGCATGCCGGCGATCAGCGCCGGTGCAATCTTCTCCAGCATGCCCCAGACGGGGAAGTTGAAGGCGTTGATGTGGATTGCGATGCCCTTCATCGGCGTCAGGATATGCCGGCCGGCAAAGCTGCCATCCTTCGACAGCGGCTCGACATCGCCCTCGCTCAGGACTTTCGTGTTCGGCAGCTCGCGTCGTGCCTTGGACGCGAAGGTCAAAAGCGTGCCGATGCCGCCCTCGATATCGACCCAGCCATCGCGGCGCGTGGCGCCGGTCCAGGTGTTTTCGACGTAAAACTCTTCCTTGCGCTCCATCAGCGCCATGCCGATCGCTTTCAGCATCAGCGCGCGCTCGTGGATGGTCATCGCCCGAAGCGCCCGGCCGCCCTTCTCGCGGCCATAGGCCAGCGCATCGGCGAAATTCAGTCCGTCAGAACCGATGAACGCGATTGTTTCTCCGGTTGCGGCGTGGGCCAGCGGCTTGCCAGCGCCCGATCCCGTCTGCCAGGAGCCGAGCACATAGCTCTCAAGGCGGCGTGCGGCCGTCTCAGTCATGGGGATATCCTTCCTCGTCGGCCCTGTCGGACTTTCCGGACAGACAGGGCCTCAAAATGTTGCAGGTCAGGCCGCGACGGGCGTCTTCAGCCCGCAGTCCTCAAGTGCGCTTCCGGCGTCGGCCCGCCAGCGGGTCCTGAGCGCCTCGTTTTCGCTGTGGCGCAGGCCAAAGCGCGAAAGCCGGGCGAAGCGTTCGGAGACCGCCGGGCCGAAGGTGTCGGCAACACGCGGATGCCAATAGGCGACCGCTGCCTGCGCGGCCCCACGGCCTTCATCGGTTGCGGCGAGCTTCTTCAGTCCTTCAAGCCCAAGCTCCATATGCCGCTTCTCGCGCGGCAGGACAGAGCGGATCACCTCGGCATAGGGCGTGTAGGAGGCGTGGGTCATTTCCTCGAGCTGAATGACCGTCGCAAGACCCATCAGCACGTTCATCACCACGGCATCCGTCCAGTCCTCGAAGGGATAGTGGAAGACGGAAAGCCGCATGTCCCCGCCCATCCGACGCGTGTCGACCACGGCATCGCGGGGAAGGCGCGCCGCCCAGCTATGGGCGCGGTTATAGAGCGCGGTATCGGTTCCGAAATCGCCCATCAGATCGAGCACGCGCTCGGCATGATCGGCCTTTTCCAGCACGATCCGGCTGGCGGCGATGCGCTCGGCGATGCCGGGCGCCCAGTTGATGGCGGCGGCAAAGCCCGCAGAGCCCGCCAGTTCGCTGTCCACAAAGGAGGACATCATCCGCATCAGTTCGGCGCGGTAGAGCGGCGGGGCATTGTCCGGGGAGGACAGCTTGCCGCCTTCGGCCAGATAATCGGCAATCGACATGTCATTCGTCATAGCTGATCACCACCTTTTCCGAGAGCGGCAGGCACTGGCAGGAGAGCACATAGCCGGCGCGCACTTCATAATCTTCGAGCGCGTGGTTGGTGATCATCTCGACCTCGCCCTCGACAACCTTGGCCCGGCAGGTCGAGCAGATGCCGCCCTTGCAGGAATAGGGCGCGTCGATATCGTGAGCGAGGGCGGCATCGAGCACCGCCGTGCCGTCGCGCGGCATGGTGAAGGAGCGCGTCGTGCCGTCGAGCGTAAGCTGGATTTCGACGCTCTCGCCCGCGGTCGCGGCGGCCTTGGACACCACTTTCTGCTTGGCCCGGCCCGGCTGGGAGGAGGCGAACAGTTCGAACTTGATCTGCTCGTCCTTCATGCCGTGCTTCTTCAGCGCCGCGGCAATGGTCAGCATCATCGGCTCCGGCCCGCAGATGAAGGCGGTGTCGACGGCGGGAAGATCGATCCAGAGATTGAAGAAGGCTTCGAGCTTTTCCGCGTCGATCCGGCCGGTGAAGAGGTCGATCTCCTGGCTGTCGGATTCCAGAACATGGATGACGGAAAGACGGCCGAGATAGGTGTTCTTCAGGTCTTCCAGCTCCTCGCGGAACATGATCGACTTGATCTGGCGGTTGGCATAGACCAGCGTGAAGCGCGACTGCGGCTCGCGGGCCAGCACCGTCTTGACGATCGAGAGCAGCGGCGTGATGCCGGAGCCGCCGGCAAAGCCGAGATAGTCCTTGCTCACATCTGCGTCGAGCGGCGTGAAGAACTTGCCCATGGGCGGCATCGCTTCGATCACGTCGCCGGGCTTCAGCTCTTCATTGGCGAAGGTGGAAAAGGCGCCGCCTTCCACGCGTTTGACGCCGACCTTGAGGCAGCCCTCGTCGAGACCCGCGCAGATCGAATAGGACCGGCGCACCTCCTCGCCGTCGAACTGGCGACGGAAGGTCAGATACTGACCCTGGGTAAAGCCGAAGGCGCCCGCATCCTCGTCGCGGGGCTTCAGCGTGAGCACCACCGCATCGGCCGTTTCGCGGCGAATGTCAGTCACTTCCAGCGGATGAAACCGTGCCATCTGATCACTCCTCCTCAGATACACTTGAAATAATCGAACGGCTCCAGACAGTCCTTGCAGCGGTATGACGCCTTGCAGGGAGTCGAGCCGAACTGGGAAACGCGCTCCGTATTGCCCGAGCCGCAGCGCGGACAGGCAATGACGAGATTTGAGCGGCCGGAAAGCCGGGCCGCGCGGGCGACAAGCCGTCCATCGGCCGCCGTGCCGTCGATCGGCGGGGCAATGCCATAGTCCCTGAGCTTCTCCCGTGCCGCCTCGGACAGAAGATCCGTCGTCCAGGGCGGGGAAAGCTGTTGCTCGATCCGGAAATCCTCGACGCCCTTCTCCAGGAGCTTGGCCTCGATTTCCAGATTGATCAGCGATACGGCCGGGCAGCCGGAATAGGTGGGCGTCACGGTGACAACCAGTGTGCCGCCGTCATGGCCGACCTTGCGCACGATGCCGAGCTCGGTGATCGAGATCACCGGGATTTCGGGATCGGGCACTTCGGAAAGCCAGGCCATCACCTCTTCCGGCGAGGGCAGAACGGCGGTTGCAGCGCTCACCATTCCGCTCCCGGGTAGGCGCGCTGCAGGAATTGCAGCTCGGCAAGGATGAAACCCAGATGCTCCGTATGCCGCCCGGTCTTGCCGCCGGTATGGGCATACCCCTCTTCCGGCTTCGTCAGCGTCGCTTCGGAGAAGACGGATGCCAGTGTGCGGTCCCATTCGGCCTTCAGCGCATCGGGGGCCGGCGCAATGCCGGCGTCCGCCACCTGACGGTCGATATCGTCGGTGATGAACATTTCGCCTGTGTAAGCCCAGAGGTAATCAAGCGCGTCCTGCATGCGGCGGTGGCTTTCCTCGGTCCCGTCGCCAAGCCGGATCACCAGATCGGCGGAACGCTCGAAATGATAGGCCGCTTCCTTGACCGCCTTTGCCGCGATTTCGGCAACGCGCGGGCTTTTCGAGCCCGTGAGCTGCTTCAGCAGGGCGAAATGCCAGGCATCAAACAGGAACTGGCGCATCACGGTGACGCCCATGTCGCCCTTCGGCAGTTCGGTGATCAAGAGGTTGCGGAACTTTGCCGCGTCACGCAGGTAAGCGAGATTATCGGCGCTGCGGCCCTCGCCTTCCACCTCGCCGGCAAGCCCCAGCCACATCTGCGTATGGCCGATGAGATCGAGCGCGGTATTGGCGAAGGCGATATCTTCCTCGAGCACCGGCGCATGGCCGCACCATTCGGAAACGCGGTGGCCGAGCACCAGCGTCGAATCGCCGAGGCGACAGAGCCATTCGAAGAAGGCCGGGCGCAGGGCTTCGTCGCCGATGAAGGGATCGGGCGTCGTCGACACCGGCATCGGCGTGACATTGCCCGTATGCTGAACGGTCGCCGTCATCACATATGCCCCACTTCTTCCGGAATGTCGAAGAAGGTCGGATGACGATAGGCCTTGCTTTCGGCCGGATCGAAGAGCGGGCCCTTTTCCGACGGCGAGGACGCGGTGATGTCGTTCGACTTCACCACCCAGATCGACACGCCCTCCTTGCGGCGGGTGTAGACGTCACGGGCGTGGCGGATCGCCATTTCGGCGTCCGGCGCGTGCAGGCTGCCGACATGGCGGTGGTTCAGACCGTGCTGACCCCGAATGAAGACTTCGTAGAGCGGCCATTCCTTGGACATGTTTTCCTCCCTTGAGAAACGCTGTGCGCTTATTCTGCGGCTGCGACCGGCGCTTTTGCGCGTCGCGCTTCCTTTTCGCCGTGGGCGGCAAGCCCGTCGCGGAACCATTCGCCTTCGTCCCAGGCCTTGCGGCGGGCTTCGATGCGTTCGCGGTTGCACGGGCCATTGCCCTTGATCACCTCGAAGAATTCCGACCAGTCCGGCTCGGAGAAGTCGTAGCCGCCCTTCTCCTCGTTCCAGGCAAGGTTCTCGTCCGGGATCGAAAGGCCCAGATATTTCGCCTGCGGCACCGTCTGGTCGACGAATTTCTGGCGCAACTCGTCATTGGTGTTGATCTTGATCTTCCACGCCATCGACTGGGCGGAATGCACCGAATCCTTGTCGGACGGGCCGAACATCATCAGCGACGGGTACCAGAAGCGGTTGAGCGCATCCTGCGCCATCTCCTTCTGCTCCGGCGTGCCGAAGGCCATCTTCATCATGATCGAATAGCCCTGGCGCTGGTGGAAGCTCTCCTCCTTGCAGATGCGGATCATCGCCCGCGAATAGGGCCCGAAAGAGGTGCGCTGCAGCGGCACCTGGTTCATGATCGCAGCCCCATCGACCAGCCAGCCGACCGCGCCCATATCGGCCCAGTTCAGCGTCGGGTAGTTGAAGATCGAGGAATATTTCATCCGCCCGTCATGGAGCTTTTCCATCAGATCGTCGCGCGAGACGCCGAGCGTTTCGGCGGCCGAATAGAGGTAGAGCCCGTGGCCGGCCTCGTCCTGAACTTTGGCGAGCAGGATTGCCTTGCGCTCCAGCGAGGGCGCGCGGGTGATCCAGTTGCCTTCGGGAAGCTGACCGACGATTTCCGAATGGGCATGCTGGCCGATCTGGCGCACCAGGGTCTTGCGGTAGCCCTCGGGCATCCAGTCCTTCGGCTCGATCTTCTCGCCGTTGTCGATCCGCTCCTGGAAGGCCTGTTCCTCCGGCGACATCTCTTCGCGGGATTTCATGCCTTCCGATTTTACCATCTGTGCATACATGGCTCTCAAGGCCTCCTTGGTCAGATCCGTTCGATAATCATGGCGATGCCCTGGCCGACGCCGACGCACATGGTGCAAAGCGCATAACGTCCGCCGGTGCGGTGAAGCTGGTTTGCGGCCGTCAGCACCAGGCGGGCGCCGGACATGCCAAGCGGATGGCCGATGGCGATCGCGCCGCCATTGGCGTTCACATGGGCCGCGTCGTCGGGCAGGCCGAGTTCGCGCAGCACCGCAAGGCTTTGCGCGGCAAAGGCCTCGTTGAGCTCGATCACGTCCATGTCGGAAAGCGAAAGACCGGCAAGCTTCAGCACCTTGCGCGTGGCCGGAACCGGGCCGATGCCCATGACGCGCGGGGCGACGCCTGCAGCAGCCATGGCAACGATCCGCGCCTTCGGGGTAAGACCGTTCGCGCTTGCCGCCTCTTCCGAAGCGATCAGCAGCCCGGCAGCGCCGTCATTGACGCCGGACGCGTTGCCGGCGGTGACGGAAAGCTCCGGCGCGTTGACGCCCTTCAGCTTGGCCAGAACCTCGGCCGTGGTGCCCGGGCGCGGATGCTCGTCGGTATCGACGACAACCGGATCGCCCTTGCGCTGGGGAATGGTGACCGGGACGATTTCGTCGGCATAGACGCCGGCGTCCTGGGCCGCCTTCCAGCGCGCCTGGCTCATGGCCGCGAACCGGTCCTGATCCTCGCGCGAAATGTTGTACTCTGCGGCAACATTGTCGGCGGTTTCCGGCATGGAGTGGGTGCCGAAGGCGCTGTGGAACTTCCTGTTCTTGAAGCGCCAGCCGATGGTGGTGTCGTAGATTTCCGCCTTGCGGGAAAAGGCCGTTTCCGCCTTGCCCATGACGAAGGGCGCGCGGCTCATGCTTTCCACGCCGCCGGCAATCATCAGGGCGCCGTCGCCGGCGCGGATCGTGCGCGCGGCAAGGCCGATCGCATCCATGCCGGAACCGCAGAGCCGGTTGACCGTGGTGCCCGGCACGCCTTCCGGCAGGCCGGAGAGCAGCACCGCCATGCGCGCCACATTGCGATTGTCTTCGCCCGCCTGATTGGCGCAACCGATGATGACGTCATCGACGCTTTCCCAGTCGACCTTGCCGTTTCTCTCCTGCAATGCGGAAAGCGGAACGGCCGCCAGATCATCGGCGCGCACGGCCGACAGCGCGCCGCCATAGCGGCCCACAGGCGTGCGGATTCCATCGCAGATAAAGGCTTGCGCCATGAATGCTCCTCCTTCGCCAGCAGCGCGTGGCTGCCGCATAAACCAGATACGGGTGACGGACCTTCAGACCATCTCCCCGAATTTCAGCCGGGAACCCTCAATTCGCCGACCGATCGGTCACTTATATAGCGCATTAAACATCACGCAAAAAGGTCTTTGTGCATTTTTGTGTGATGTTTTAATCGTAAAAATGGACATATATCTGATTTTATTACATTTAATGTTGGCTGATTTCCTTGCGTCCAGAGCTTCGCGCCGGATCGGCTCCGGTTCAGAGCCTTGCGTGCGCCTTCCAGCTCAATCGCCCTCGTCTTGCCTGGCGACCTCGCCGTGCAGGGCTTCAAGACGAAAAGCCGTCGTCTCCGTGCGCTCCGGCAAAAACCCGTCGCTATTCTGGAAGGCGAGGCCGATATGACGGTCGGCGGAAGCGCTGACCTTCAGATAGAGCGAAACAAAGAGCAGGCGCGCCGCGCCCGCGGGCCAGCCTTTCGGCAATGCGACCGCCGGCAGGCGCGGATCGGCAAGGGCTGCGGCGCGGAAGTGATGGACAAGCCTCAATCTCAGCGCCAGCGCCGTCGCGCCATCAAGCGCCCCCCCCTCTTCAAGCGCAGCCTCCAGAGGAGAAAACGTCTCGACGAAGTCGCGATAGGCCGTTTCGACCGCATCCAGCGGCCAGAACCGGCCGACGAAATCAGGCAGATGTTCGACCCCGACAAGATCGTTTGCCGTGAACACCGCGCAATTGGAGGGCTTTTGCGTCCCCTCCGGCGAAAGCGCCGCTTCCGGACCAATCCTGGCCCAACCCTCCGGCAAATCGCGTGCGCCGAGCGCCAGCAGGAAGCGTTCGGGCGGCGGCGGCGGCGAATAGAGGAGTTCGGCAGCCCCGGAAAACTCCTTCTCGGCCGGCTTGGTCAGCCGGTAATAGCTCTTGCGCCCGATCCGGTCGCCGACGAGCCGGCCATTTTCGACGAGCCGAGAGACCGCGGTGCGCACCAGGCTTTCGGAAATACCCTGCGCGGCACAACTTTCGATCAGCGTGCCCATCCACAACGTGCCGCCGCGCGGGGCCGCGACATCGCCGTAAAGCGTTACGATGAAGCCGCTTGCCCGCGGACTGCTTCCACCCAGAAATTCCCGGACCGCCGTTGTGCCGTTCTCATGGCGAAGCGATGCTCTTTCCATATTTCTCTGCCGCATTAGGCCCGTCTCACATCATTTCGTCGCTTGTCTGGCTCCTTATAGGCCGAGCCCGCATCGATCGCCAGTGACGCCGCGCGGCAGGATTTGCGCTTTTGCAATCCGCTGCTATCGTTGCGGCGTAATGGTGATCGTTCAAACGCGGCGTTTCTGACGCCCTGCGGATCGGGAGAAGAGTGTGAGCGAAAATTCAGGGCCGGGCGCCACGTCAAGGCTTGCCATCAATGTCGAGCGCTATCCGGCGACATCGCGCATCCTGCACTGGCTGATCGCCGTTCTGGTGCTTCTGACATGGCCGCTCGGCATGGTCATCAAATTCGTGAAGAACGAGGTCTCGCTCGATTTCTACATGATCCATGAAAGCCTCGGCTTTCTGGTGCTCTGGCTGATGCTATTGAGGGTCGGCAACCGGCTTCTGACGCGAAAGCCCGAAGAAGACGGACCACGGATCGAGCGGATCGCCGCAGCCTCCGTCCACGGGCTCTTCTACCTCTTTCTGATCATCATGCCGCTCAGCGGATTTCTCGCCACAAACGCCCATGGCTTTCCCTTCAGCTGGTTCGGCGTGCTGCCGATCTGGAGTCCGATCGGCAAGGCGCCTGACATCGCCTGGACGCTTTCGGGCATCCATCTGGCAAGCGCGTGGATCCTCGCCGTCCTTTTTGTGCTCCATTTGGGCGCGGTGCTGATGCATCATGTGATCCGCCGCGACTTTACTCTTTACCGGATCCTTTAGGGCATGCGGACAGTCGATATGAGCGATGCCGCCTGGGCGCCTCTGCTTGCCATGCGAGATGGCGTTGCTGCATCAGACGACAATCCGGCAATGGCGCTTTACGGCAGAATTGCCGGCGCGCGCGGATCATTCGTGCTTGCCCAGGTCGGTCAATCGCTCGACGGGCGGATCGCAACGGCCGCCGGCGATGCCAAGGATATTTCCGGACCGGACGGTCTTGCCCATCTGCACCGCTGCCGGGCGCTGGTCGATGCCGTCATCGTTGGCCTCAACACGGTCAAGGCCGACAATCCGCGTCTTTCCGTGCGGCTTGTCGACGGACCGTCACCAGTTCGCGTGGTGATCGATTGTCATGGTGGACTTGAGGGCAGCGAGGGCCTGTTTCACGACGGCGGCACGCCGGTGATCGTGATCGAGAGCACGGCCGCCGCCGAACGCGCTCTGCCGAACGCCACGATCCTGCGCCTGCCGCTCTCCGAGAACGGCCTCGCGACCGCCGCCATCGTCAGCGCGCTTGCTGATCGTGGCCTCAGCCGCCTTCTCGTGGAAGGCGGATCACGCACAATTGCCCGCTTCATCGAGGAAGGTCAGGTCGACCGGCTGCATGTCGCGATCTCGCCGCTGATCATCGGCGCAGGACCAAGCGGCATCAACCTTCCTCCGATTGCCCGCCTTGCCGACGCTCTGCGTCCGCCGGCAGATGTCTACAGCCTCGGCAGCGATATCCTGTTTGATTGCGCGCTTTCAGGAAGGCAGGGCGAGTAGATCGGCATGGCCCACCGTGCACAGGCTGCCGGGCTCTTCCATCACCGCGAGACGGAAGGCGATCCAGTCCTCGATATCGCCCGATGTCAGCCCGCCGATTTCTTGAAGCGGCTGACGGAAGCCCTCTATGAAGGCGCGTTGAAGAGCCGCGTTTTCCCCTGAGAGACGCCAGGAACTGTCCGCCGTTGAAACTCGAAAGCCGCGACCCGAGAAGAGCGAGGCAAGCCGCCCGGCAGCCGCCGGGCCAAGCGCGACGCCAAACCCCTTGTCGGTCTGCTGATGCCGGTTGAAGGCGGCAACCACCACGTCATCCAGCGGATGGGACAACGACCATACGATCCGGCCATCGTAATTGAGCGCGGCATAAAGTCCGACAGACCGGTCGGCAAGCTTTCCGGCGAAAGCAGCCGAGAAGGCCTCCGAGCAAAGGTCGAACAATGCCGAAGCGCTTACCATGGCGGCCTCTTGAAGCGGCAACCCGCCAAGATCGTTCAGATCCAGCCTCTGGAAGGAGATATGCGCCGCGCCCCCGCTTCGTCGTTCCGCCTCGTCCAGCAGCAGCGGATCATTATCGGCCAGCAACCATCTGGCGTCTGGGGGCATGACATCCGACAGGCTTCTGAGCGTCGAGCCGGTTCCGCAACCGATATCGATGATGAGCGGCGAGCTGATCCGCCCAATATGCCCGGTGAACTCATCCATCAGGCCCCGGTCACGGGCGGCCCTGTCGGCCGGTTCGCGCAGGGTGAGCCAGTCGGCGTCGAAGCTCATGCGATCTCCTTCAGCATTTTCGAAACGGTCCGGCCAGTCTCATGCCAGTCGTGAAGCCTGGCGCCCGCCTCTCGCGCACCGGCTGCCTTCAGGCGCCGCAGATCCGGGTTCGAAAGAAAGTTCCGCAAGGCCTCGGCAAAGGCTGCGGCATCATCTACTGGCACCAGCACGCCGGCACTTTCCGGCACCACGTCGGGCACCGCGCCCGCGCGGCAGGCGACAACGGGAAGTCCGCATGCAAGGGCCTCGGCGAAGACCATGCCATACCCCTCATAGCGGCTGGCAAGGGCAAACAGATCGGCTCCGGCGTAAAGCGGGCGGGTGTCATCGACCGCGCCCGAAAGCGTGATCCGATCGGCAAGTCCCGCCTCGCCGATCTGCCGTTCTATCGTCTTCGACGTTGCGGGATCCAGATCGCGGCTTCCGGCAATCGTTGCTGTCCAGTCGAGGTCTTCGACCATCTTCAGCGCGGCAACGAGAATGCCGTGGCCCTTGCGCGGGGTCAGCGAGCCGATGGACAGGATATGCGGCTTCCCGCCGCTTCCCCTGGCCTCAGGTGCCGGATCGGTTCCCGGAACGGCGACCGTGATCCTCTCTGGCGCAACGGCAAAACCGGCCGTCAGTTCCCGCGCGGTTTCCGGCGAGGTGACGACGACATGGCGGGCATGTTCCAGAGCGCGGGTCTCGCTCTTGCGCAAGATCTCCGACCGCTCCGGCGAGAGCCCGGTCTCGAGCGCGAGCGGATGATGCACCAGCGCGACCAGTTCGAGCCGCCCGCCTTCCCGCGCGGCAAAGCCGTCGAGAATACCGAAGGCAAGGCCGTCGATCATCACCAGCGCGCCATCGGGAAGCGCTGACAGCGCCGCTTCCGCCCTGTCCGTGGCAACCGCATCCGCATCGGGAAAACCGTCGCCGAGCGGCAGGAGATCGACCTGCCATCCCTCGTCCTCAAGCGCTGCGATCAGCCGCCGATCATAGCCGTAGCCGCCGGTGCGAAGCGCAAGGTTGCCGGGATAGGCGAAGACCAGCCTCAAAGCTCAGCCTCATACCAGCCGCGTGCGGCGTGGCTTTCGTGCAGGGTGACGCGGATCTTGCAGATCCTGTTGCTGCCCGGCCCGAGCCGGCCCTCGGCAACAGCCTCGGCCAGCCGGTCGAAGATATATTTGGCGATCACCTCCGTCGTGGTCACCTTGCCCTTGAAAGCCTCAAGCTCGTCGAGGTTCTGGTAATTGAGCGGTTTCAGCACCTCGCCCAGAACCGTGGTCGCGGCGCCGATATCGACCGCCAGCCCGTCCTCATCCAGATCGGCCGTGAAGAAGGCCGCATCGGTCACGAAAGTCGCGCCATGCATGGCCTGAGCCGGACCGAAGACCGGGCGGGGAAGGGAATGGGCGATCATGATGTGATCGCGAACCTCGACTGCAAACATTTAGGCTTTTCCTCAGTAGCGAATGCGGTGGCAGAGTGTGTCGGGCGAGGACAGTATGCCGGGATAGGCGGCCTCGATCTCCTCAAATGAAGTGTCGCCCGAAATCAGCGCGTCAAGGCGGTCATCGGCAAGAAGTTGAAGTGCCTTCCCCATGCGCCGCGCGAATGTCCAGCGCGCGCGATGATTTGCGGGAAGCGAGCCGACCTGCGAGCTGACAATTTCGAGCCTCTGTGCATGAAACGCACCGCCGAGCGGAATGGAGGCCTTGCCCGAACCATGCCAGCTTGCCTCAACGATCCGCGCCTGCTTGCCGGCAGCCTCGATCGCCGTCGCGAGCGCCTTGTCCGAGCCGGAAACATTGATGGCCACGTCGAAAGGCCCTTCATATCGGCTGGCGCTGAAGGAGAGGCCCAGCCGCTCCCCCAGTGTCGCGCGCTTCGCGTTGGGATCAATCAGCGTGGTCTCGGTGGCCGGAATGGATGCCGCCAGAAAGGCGACGAGCGCACCGACCGTGCCCGCGCCGAAGACGGCGACCGTATCGCCCGGCTGAATGCCAGCATCCCAGACAATGTTGAGCGCGGTCTCCATATTGGCGGCGAGAACCGCGCGCGCCGGCGGCAGACCGCTGGGCAAGGGCGAGAGCATCGCGGCGGGAGCCACGAACCAGTCCTGATGCGGGTGAAGGCAGAAGACGTGCCTTCCAATCAGCTCCTCCGGGCCTTCCCGCACTCGACCTACAGCGGCGTAGCCGTATTTCACCGGAAAGGAGAAATCACCCGCCATGTTGGGCCCGCGCATGCGCTGCCGCTCGCTGTCGGGCACCTTGCCGGAGAAAACGAGGTTTTCGGTTCCCCGGCTGATTCCGGAAAAAAGCGTTTCGACGAGCGCCTCGTCTGCGCCGGGGCCTGCAAGATCCTCACTCAGTAGAGCGCAGCGCCCGGCCTCGGGAAACCACAAGGCCCTCGCCTCAAGTCGTGCGCCCGACCTGTTCGTCGATGCATTTTTCGACAATTCCTTCTCCCTGCCGCACTGGAATTTCTGTCGCCCCAAGACGTCAACGACGCGATCTTTGTTCCGGATCACGCGAAGTTGCGCTTCAATTCCTGTTTTTTCTGCAGCAGACTGAACCACTTGGGAAGAGGAAACGTTCTCTAGTACAGACATTCGGATAGTCCGGATCGCCCGTGACCGCCTTTTGGCCGGCGAAAGGGCAGACAAGCCGCACGGAGGAGATTGCCATGAAGAACGAGCAATGTTTCGACTTTCAATCCGTCTCGCCTCAAATGGAGGTGGAGCGTGCGGTCGCGGAATTGCGCTTTGGCCGTCCCGTGATCATGCGCGACTGCGACCGGCGGATCGCAACGCTCGCGCTCGACTGCGTCTCGCCCTCTCTGTTCGACCAGTTTGCCCGCGCCACTGACAACCGTCACAGCCTCTACCTGACGGAAGAGCGCGCCGGCAGGCTTGGCATCGGCACCGTTTGCGGCATTGCCGTACCGCTTGCGGGCAGAAGCTTCGATGATGCCTCGCGCCTTGCCTATGCGCTTGGCGCTGAAAGGCCCGTGCTCTGGGAGGCCGCCGACCCGCTTGTGGCGGCCACGGCGGAGCTGGCGCGACTGGCCCTGTTGCTGCCCGCCATGGTGGCCCATGAGATCGATGCCGACGACAATCGCTTTGCCGCCTGTCAGAGCCTTGACGTAGCGCAACTGAAGGCGAGCATCATCGCGCGGCAGCATTTCCAGCAGGTAGTGCGCACGCGCGTCCCGCTCAAGGACATCGGCGATGCTGACTTCGCCGTCTTCCGTGGCGGGCTGGCGCAGAAAGATCAGATCGCCATCATTGTCGGCAATCCGGACCTGTCCCGTCCCGTCCCGGCTCGAATCCATTCATCCTGCATCACTGGCGACCTCTGCGGATCGTTGAAATGCGATTGCGGCGACCAGCTCAGAAACGGCCTTGCCCAACTGAAGGCCGCAGGCGGCGGGGTTCTGGTCTATCTCGATCAGGAGGGACGGGGCACCGGCATCGGAGCCAAGATGCGGGCTTACGGTTACCAGCACCAGGGTCTGGACACGATCGACGCCGATGCGGAGCTCGGGCTTGCAAGCGACCACCGCCGGTACGAGGCGGCCGCCGCCATGCTTGGCCTTCTCGGAATTTCCCGTGTCATCCTTCACACCAACAATCCGACCAAGATTGACGGATTGCGCGCAAACGGCATTGATGTAGCAGGCCATGTCCGCGTGACCGGCACGGTGACGCCCGACAATGTGAACTATCTGAGAACCAAGACCTTGCGCGCCGGCCATACGCTGGAACTCGAAAAACTGATTGCCGCCGGATAGAGGACGCATGAGCACGCTTGAGCCGCCGACCACCGGGCGAACATCATTACGCAGATTCCGTATGGCCGCTCAGTCAAGCGACCACGGCACGGCGCTATCTCGGGAGCATCGTCTCCTGAAGAGCACGCTGCCAACGCTCTTGGCCGTTTACCTTGTTTCGCTTGCGGCCTTCGCGACGCTGGCCACGCTGCTTGAAACGGGACCGGATGCCGTGATTGCTGCGGCACTGCTGCTGCTTGCCGTCTTCGCACTGGTTGTCCGCGCGCTGCCCGGACACCCTCATGCGCGCTTCGGCGCGGCCAATATCATCACCGCCATCCGGGCGGCCATGGCGAGTTTTATCGGCGCGGCGATACTGTTCGGCAACCTTGCCGATCTGGCGGAGCTTTACACCCTTTTCCTTCTCGTCATCGTCGCGCTCGCCCTTGACGGCGTGGATGGCTATCTGGCCCGGCGCACCGGTCTTCAGTCTGCGCTCGGCACGCGCTTCGACATGGAAATCGATGCATTCCTGATCCTGCTGCTTTCGCTAGCGGCGTTCCTGCTTGGAAAGGCCGGCGTCTGGGTGCTGGCGATCGGGCTGATGCGCTACGTCTTCGTGCTGGCACAACTCGGCCTGCCCTTCCTCGAACGCCCTCTGCCGCCGTCCTTCCGGCGCAAGCTGGTCTGCGTCGTTCAGGTGGCAGCACTCTGCATCCTGCTGTTGCCGGTCATCACGCCGCCAGCCTCGACAGCGGTTGCCGCAGTCGCCCTTATTCTGATCACCTATTCTTTCGGCGTCGATATCGTCTATCTCGTCCGGCAGCGTCATCGGGCATCATGACCGCGACGGCGCCTGAGCGCTGCCGCCAGGAAGACAAGTCCCTGCGGCGCAACGCCCAGAAGCGAGAGGAGGCCGTAAAGCAGGCTTGCCGAAAGCCCCTCGGCGCTCGTCAGCCCAAAGAGCGGCCAGAGGGCCGCGGCGGCCGCCTCGCGCGTGCCCCAGCCGCCGACGCCCGCCGGGATCAGCATTGTCATCAGGCAGAGCGGAATGACCGTGATCGCGGCAACAGGCGGAAGGGGAGCGCCGGTGGCATAAGCGGCGATCATGAAGACGGCGATATAGGAGAAAACCGTCAGCATGCTCAGGCCGGACTGGATTGCGAAAGCGCCGCGCCGCCAGAAAACGGCGGCAAGGTCGGGCTTGAGGGTATCGAACCGCGCCAGAAGCCTGCCACGCGCGATCGCAAGGCCAAGAACGACCGCGACCGCCAGAATGCCGACGCAGATGAGAACAAGCCGGTAGAAGCCGGATGGCAGACGCTCGGCCAGCACGAGCGGCCAGACGAAGAGCCCGGCACCCGCCACCAGAAAGAACGCGATCTGGCCTGAGAACCGCTCCAGGACGATTGCCGCCGCCGGCCGCTTCCAGCCCTCTTGCGTGCGGGCGCGATAGGCCCTCACAGCATCACCCGCCATGCCGCCCGGCAGGGTCTGGTTGACGAAGCTGGCGATGTAGTATTCGCGAACAGCAAGCCCGGCGGAGATGGCGTGGCCAAGCCGGCCTGCCGTGAACCGCCAGCGCAGCGCCGAGAGCAGGACCTGAAGCTGCACGATGGCAAGAGCGGCGACAACAGGCCCCAGGGATACATTCTCGAATGCCGCCGCGATTTCGGCGGGGTCGACAGCGACCACCAGTCCGGCAATGATCGCCAGACAGAAGACCACAGCAAGGACACCATATGCGGACAACAGCCGCTCCCTTCGAACTCACGCGGGTTTTTAATCACCCGAAAGGCAAGTCATGATGGCTGAGCCTCCGCGTTGCAAGCAGAACCTGCCGGCGCGGCTCGTCGGCGCGGCTCTGGCCTTCTCGCTCATCGCCCTTTTCGCACTCAACCTGCCGGACCATCCGCATGCCTTCTCACTTGAGGCCTTCCTGCATTTGCCGATCGAGATCCCGCTTCTGGGCCTGGCGCTGGTTCTTCTGCCGCGCAGGGTCGCGCTCTTCGTTGCGGCACTGGCGAGCCTCGCGCTCGGCATCGTTCTCTTCCTGAGGCTTGGCGATATCGGCGTGCAGGCGGCGTTTCAGCGCCGGTTCAATCCCTATCTCGATATCAGGATCTTCGCCGATGGCTGGAACGTGTTTTCCGGCGCGGTCGGTCCGCTCGCCGCGGCCCTGGCGATTGCCTGCGCCGTCATCCTCTTTCTCGGCCTGCTGGCTCTGTTCTTCGTTTCCGCGCGGACACTTGCCGGGGTATCGGGCAAGGCGGCGCGGTGCACGGCGCTCGCCTTTGCCGGCATTCTCGCGGCCGGGCTCGTTTTATGGGGCGCCGGGGCGGCCACGGGATCGCGGGCCTATGCGGATGCCGGCGGCTCCGCCTATGTCGTCCAGCGCGTGCAGGCGGTCGCGAAGGCGATGAAGGACATGCAGCGCTTCGACCGGCTTCTTGCCGAAAGCGACCCTCTGTCCGAAACGGATAAGCTGTTCCAGGCGGTCGAGGGGCGCGACATCGTGCTGATCTTCATCGAATCCTATGGCCGAAGCGCCGTCGAGGATCCCCGTTATGCACCGCTGATTGCTCCCCGGCTGGAGGCGGTCGAGGAGGAGCTGGCAGACTCCGGTTTCGCCGCCGCCAGCGGCTGGAGCCGGTCGCCAACCATGGGCGGGTTGAGCTGGCTTGCCCATGGCACATTCCTCTCCGGCCTCTGGGTCGACAATCAGGCGCGCTACGACCGGCTGATGATGAGCGGGCGCAAGAGCCTGAACCGTCTGTTCAGGGAGAATGGCTGGCGCACCGCCGCCATCATGCCGGCGATCACCATGGACTGGCCCGAGGGCGCCTATTACGGCTATGACGCGATCTTCGCCTCGGACGATCTCGGTTACGAGGGCGAGCCCTTCAACTGGGTGACCATGCCCGACCAGTATACGCTCAAGGCCTTCGACCGACTTGTGCGCCATGCAGACGAAGACCGGCCGGTGATGGCCGAAATCGCTTTGATCTCCAGCCATGCGCCTTGGACGCCGGTTCCGAAACTGATCGACTGGGCTTATATCGGCGATGGCAGCGTTTTCAACGAGCAGGCCACAAGCGGCGACCCGCCGGCGGTCGTGTGGGCAGACCGGGAAAGGGTGCAGCGACAATATATCGAAACGATCGACTATTCGCTTCAGACCATCGGCGATTATATCGCCCGCTTCGGCGAGGATGCCGTCTTCATCGTGCTCGGCGATCACCAGCCCGCGCCGCTCGTCACCGGGCCGGATGCATCGCGCGCCGTGCCCGTCCATGTCATCAGCCGCGATGAGGGGCTTGTCGCACGGTTCGAGGCGGAGGGCTTCACCCCTGGCATGGTCCCGGCCGCCGATGCGCCCGAACCTTCCATGGACACGATGCGCGCCAGGGTGATCAACATCTTCTCGGAACCGCCTCAGCCACGATAGCGCAGCCGGTCGATCAGAAGCCGCAGCGCAGAACTCATCTGGCGGCGGCTCGAATAGCAAAGATGGAAACCATCGAAGGGTTCGCACCAGTCGGAAAGAACGCGCCGGAGCCGGCCGGCCCTGATATCCGCCGCCACTTCCGGCAGGGTAACATAGCAGATGCCGTAGCCCTCGCGCGCCGCCTGAACACAGAACTCCGCCTCGTTGAACAGAAGCGGGCCGGAGACCTTGCGCACGATTTCCTCGCCTTTTCGCTCGAACTCCCAGTCGTAGGCCGCACTGGTCGCGCCGAAACGCATGACAATGCAATCGTGGCGGTCGAGATCTGCGGGATGAAGCGGTACGCCGCGCTGTTCGAGATAGGTGGGCGCAGCGACGGCAGCCATCTCGACGGCCGGGCCGACGGGAACGGCGATCAGGTCCGGGCCTACCATCTCCGCCAGCCTGACGGCCGCGTCAAAGCGGCCTTCGGCCAGATCGGCAAGCCTGCTGTTCGTGTTGATCTCGACCTGGATATCGGGATAGTCGCGCACCAGTTCCATGATCACCGGCCACAGGATGAAGCGCACCGCCGTGGCGGAGGCCGTCAGCCGCACCAGCCCGCTCGGCGTATCGCCCATGGAACGCAGTTCCTCAATGCGGGTTTCGATCTGTTCGAGGCCGGGTCTCAGCGCGCCGATGAGCTTTTCGCCCATATCCGTGGTCGAAACACTCCGAGAGGTGCGGTTCAGTACGCGAAAGCCAAGTGAGGCTTCGAGCCGCCTGATGGTGTGGCTGACGGCCGATTGCGAGACCCCGAGCCGGTTTGCCGCACGGGTGAAGTTCCCCTCCTCCGCGACGGTCATGAACACCGTCAGATCACCCAGTTCGTCACGCCGCATGTTTTCTCCGCTGGTTCGCTGGTTCGAGGCATGAAGCATAACGGGGAAAAACGCCGCCATCCATGAATTTCGCTCATTTGAGCAATGACGAAAATGACATGGTTCAAGAGAACGACAGGCCCTAGTTTCAGCCACATCACATTCCGGAGCCTAGATGAGCCAGACCGACGAAGCCAAAGATGCCGTCCGCCACGACACCGTCGCCCACCCCATGAGCGCGGTGTTCTCGATGACGCTGTGCGTCGCGATGCTGATCGCCTCCGAATTCATGCCGGTGAGCCTTCTGACCCCGATGGCGGAAGGCCTTGGCGCGACGGCCGGGCAAACGGGCCAGGCCGTGTCCGTTTCGGGTCTATTTGCCGTTGCCGCCAGCCTGTTGACGGCAACCGTTGCAGGGCGGATCGACCGCAAGATCGTGCTGCTTGTGATGACGACGCTGATGCTGGTCTCGCTGGTGATGGTGGCGCTGGCGCCGAATTTTGCCGTGCTGATGACCGCGCGTGCCCTGCTCGGGATCACCATCGGCGGTTTCTGGTCGCTGGCGACAGCCGTGCTGATGCGGCTTGTGGCGCCGGCGAAGGTGCCGCAGGCGCTTGCCATCATGTATACGGGCCAGGCGCTGGCCGCCGCCTTCGCCGCACCGATCGGCAGCTATCTCGGCGGACTGATCGGCTGGCGCGGGGTTTTCTGGGTGCTGGTGCCGCTCGTCGTCATCAACCTCTTCTGGCAGGCCATCGCCCTTCCCGCGCTTCCCGCCCGCAGCCGACTGACCTTTTCCAATCTGCTCGGCGTGCTGTTCCGGCCCTATTTCCTGCGCGCGCTCGGCGCGATCGTCTTCACCTGGGGCTCGGCGTTCACGATGTTCACCTATCTGCGGCCGTTTCTCGAAGGGGTCACGGGCGTCGGTGTGACGACGCTTTCGATCCTCCTGCTTGTCCTGGGTTGCGCCGGTTTCATCGGCACCTGGCTTGCGGGCAGGCTTGCCGGCGACCATGTAGGCCGCCTGCTTGTCGCCCCGCCTCTGGTCATGGGTGCGGTCACGCTCGGACTTCTGGCCTTCGGCCATTCGCTTGTTCTGGTCGCCGTTCTTCTGGCGGTCTGGGGCGCGATGAACACGGCCGTCTCGATCATCTGGATGGCCTGGCTGTCGCAGAATGTCGACGATGCGCCGGAGGCGGCCGGCAGCCTGATGGTTGCCGCCATCCAGGCCTCGATCCTGCTCGGGGCACTCATCGGCGGGCTGCTGCTCGATGCGTTCGGCATCGGCGCCACCTTTGCCGGCAGTATCGTAATGGCGCTCGCCGCCATCCTCTTCGTGGGCAGCGGCCGCTCGCTGCTCAAGCACTGAAACCATTAAAGGAGAAGACCATGCTTGGAACCGTGATGCATGCCCCCGGCGATGTCCGTTACGAGACCGTCGACGATCCGAAGATCCTCAAACCGACCGACGCCATCATCAGGCTCTCGGCCACCTGCATCTGTGGCTCCGACCTCTGGCCCTATCGCGGCGCACAGCCGCTTGATGAGCCGATGGCGATGGGGCACGAATATTGCGGCGTTGTCGAAGAGGTCGGCAGCGAGGTGAGGAATGTGAGGCCCGGCCAGTTCGTCGTCGGCTCCTTCGTTCTGTCCGACAACACCTGCCCGCATTGCCGCTTCGGCTATCCGTCTTCCTGCGAACAGCGCGAATTCATGACCGGTGCCCAGGCGCCCTATGCCCGCGTTCCGCTGGCAGACGGCACGCTGGTCGCCACTGAAAACATGCCGACCAACGACCAGATCCCGCATATGCTGGCCGTTTCCGACGTTCTCGGCACCGGCTATTACGCAGCCGAAGCCGCCGGCGTGAAGGAAGGCTCAACCGCCGTCGTCGTCGGTGACGGCGCCGTTGGCCTGATGGGCGTGCTTTCGGCAAAACTGATGGGCGCCGAACGCATCATCGCCATGAGCCGCCATGAAAGCCGGCAGAAGCTGGCCCTCGAATTCGGCGCGACCGATATCGTCGAGACCCGTGGCGAGGAAGGCGTTGCCGCAATCAAGGAGATGACCAATGGCGTCGGCGCCGATGCCGTGCTCGAATGCGTGGGCATGCAGGAGAGCATGGATCAGGCGCTTGGCTGCGCGCGTCCGGGCGGCGCCGTCGGCTTTGTCGGCGTGCCGCATGGCGTGACCATTGCCGGCGACGGCCTTTTCTTCCATCAAAAGCGCCTGTTCGGCGGTCCGGCCCCGGTGCGCCGTTACTTGCCGAAGCTGATGGACATGGTGCTGAAGAGCGAGATGCAGCCCGGCAAGGTGTTTGACCTGGAACTGCCGATTGATCAGGTCGCCGAAGGCTACAAGGCCATGGACGAGCGCCGCGCCATCAAGACGCTGCTGCGCGTTTGAGGCAACAGCCTTCCCCAGTTCAGTAGGCTGCATTGAAACCCGATCTCCCCCCTTGAGGGGGAGATGCCCGACAGGGCAGAGGGGGGTGAAGCGCCCCAACATGCACTGCGCCAGAGGAACGGCCATGTACCCCCCTCTGTCGCTTTCGCGACATCTCCCCCTCAAGGGGGGAGATTGTTGGCGGCAGAGACTTCGAACCAGATAAATGTCCTTCAAAATGCCGAGCCGCCATAAAGTAAGAGACTCGAGTTGCGAGTCCAACTCATATAGGCCTCTCAGCCGATCAGCCGCGCCGTGTAGATCTCCGTTGCCGGCAGCGGCAAAAGCCGATCGGACATTTCACGCTTCAGCGCCTCGTGACGCTCAACCTCTTCTGCCGTCTTGTCCTTCTTGCCGCCGAGGCGGACGAATTCTTCCAGCACATGGCCGGGCTTGATGACGGCTTCCGCCGTCTTTCCACGATAGGAAAAGCGGAACAGATAAGGCCCAGGCGGATCGGTGATCACGTCCTTGCCGCCCAGCGGACGGAAGACGGCCAGCCTGTTTTCCGTCAGCGCCCGCGTCACCATTTCCAACGCATCGCGCCCGCCAGGGCCTGTGAAGGCGGTCAGCACCGAGATTTCGCGGCGCTCCGGCGGCGCGTTATCCAGCAGCGGAAAGGCCGCCTGCATGGCCTTCAACCCATGGACTACGCCGCCGGGAAAACCGCCGCCGTGATAAGCCATGATGTCATTGAAGGAAAAGGTGAGGTCGCGGCCGCCTTCGCGGACCGTGATCGTGTCATGCATCGAGAAAACCCTTCAGATTGGGAATGAACCGGTCGAGAAAGCGCGTCGTTGCCGGCATGAAATGCGAACCGTGATGGAACATCGGATCAAGCGAGGAGATGATCATGCGTCCTCGCGTCGAGACCTCGTCGATATAGAAGATCGCGCGACCCTCGCCATCGCGTACCAGAACCTCCGCGCCCCTTGGCGGCGAAAACCATCCGTGAAGATGCCAGGTGACGTCGCGATCGGCGATGCCCGCCATCAGTTCGTGGTCGGGATTTGAAATCCGAACGCCGAGGTCGGCGCCGGGCTCCAGCCACCACCACCAGTTTGTCGGCGTCTGGGTGAAGGCCACATTCGGCAGCCAGAGATGGGACAGGCTTTCCCCGAGCGCGATCACCGTGCCGCCGGCGGAAAGGTGCCGATTGACGACCTCCCTTTGCGCGATCATGCGCTGCGCAGGGGTGCGACAAGGCACCCACAGCGTATCATCCGGCCGCAAAGCCTCGCCGAGCGCTTCCGGGCTTGTGATCACGTCAATCATTTCGCGGTAGCAGGGGCCTTCAAGGCTGCGGATATGGTAGTAGCAACCCGAAGAGGGCATCACCAGACGCCGTTTGACCTGCGGGGCGGTTTTGAAGCCGGGATACTCCTCTGCATCCGCCAGGCGCTCCCGATAGCACTTGCCGATCCCGCTCGCCGTGACCGGATCGGCGCATTCGCCGCCATCGGCCCAGGCGATGATCCGCGCGGCAAGCGTTGCCGGCAGGTCCCATTCGCGTCCCATCGTGGAGAGGTCGTTGCCTGCATGGCTGAAGATGCGACCGCCTTCCGGCCTTACCCAGACCCAGTCGACCGGCACGGCTTCCGGCCCGAGACCATTGACGATGACGGCGTCTTCCGGAGGCGGGTTGCAGCCGCGACCGTAGAAACCGGCGACGCCCTTGTTGGTCTCGAGCTTTTTCAGGTCGATGCCGTCGAAGATCGGGTGGGCATTGACGGCGGCCAGATCGAAATCCGCCCGTCTTGGCTCGGCGATCGGCCGATACTGTGCCATGCCGGCGACCAGCGGGCGCAGCATGTGCCCGTTGAAGAACCAGCGCCCGCCGCGATCGAGAAAGGCCCGGAGCGCCGCCGTAAGGTCCAGCATTTCATTCTGGTCAAGCTGGTTGCTGGTTATCAGGCCACCATGGCCGGCGAGATGTTCCGCGCGGAGATCTGCCTGCGCCACGATGGTCAAAAGCCCTTCGGCTTCCGCATCGCGAAACGTCCTGGACGGGCCTTCAAAGGCCGATTTGACATAGAGAACACTCATGAAAACTCCCTTCCGGCAAAGGCCGGTATCACCGCCTTGCGGCTACCGCCGGCCGGGCCCGCCATATCCACCCAGCGCATGTCGACGCCGTAAAGCCGCGCCAACGCCTCCGGCACGATCATCTCCTCGACCGGGCCGTGTATCTCGTGTCCGCCCGGCATCATCAGCAGCACGTCATCGGCGGCGGCCAGCGCATGGTTCGGATCATGGGTGGTGAACAGGATCGCCTTGTCGCGCCGCTCGCGCAGCATGTTCAGAAGATCGAGCGTCTTCGATTGGTTGCCGAGATCGAGCGCCGATGTCGGTTCGTCGAAGACGAGTGCGGGCGAGCCGGTGGCAAGCGCCCGGGCAATCAGGATCATCTGCCGCTGACCGCCCGACATGCGGTCATAGCGATGGCCCGACAGATGGGTAGCTCCCACGATTTCAAGCGCCTCTTGCGCCGCCTCGATATCGTCTCTGCCCGGCTGGCCGAAGAGCCCGATCTGGGCAGCGTGGCCCATGACCACCACGTCGAGGCCGGAGAGCTTTGCCTGCGAGGCGCCGTGCTGAGGCACATAGCCGGCGATTTTCGGCGCGGTCCGTGTTCCGCCGGCAAGTGGCTGGAAACCGAGAAGCGCGCGCAAAAGCATCGTCTTGCCGCGCCCGTTCGGGCCGAGGATCGCCATGGTGCGCCCGACCGGCACCTCGAAGCTTACATCGCGGAAGATGACGTTGTGACCGAAGGCGACGCTGGCGTTTTCTAGTCCGATCATGGCTGGTTGGCCTTCGAAAAATGCCGGCGCAGAAGAAGACCGAAGACCGGCGCGCCGATCAGCGCCGTCAGCACGCCGAGCGGAATTTCGGCGGAGGTCAGCGTGCGCGCCAGCGTGTCGACGAAGGTGAGATAGGCGGCCCCCAGAATGGCCGAGGCGGGGATCAGCACGCGGTGATCCTCGCCCACCAGAATGCGCGCGGCATGGGGAATAACGAGGCCGATCCAGCCGATGATTCCGGCGATCGCCACCGAGGTCGCCGTCATCAGCGCCGTGGCGATGAAGATGAACCAGCGTTCGCGGTCCGGATTGACGCCGAGCGAACGCGCTTCGGTATCTTCCAGCGCCAGAAGATTGAGCCGGTAGCGAAAGAGCCAGATGGCGACGATGCCGACGGCGAGCCCCGGAAGCCCGAGCCAGAAGCGCGCCCAGGTCGCGGTCGAAAACGAGCCCATCAGCCAGTAGACGATCGCCGGCAACGAGGTATTGGGGTCGGCAACGAACTGCACCACCGAGACAAGCGCGGAGAACAGCGCGCCGACCACCATGCCGGAGAGAATGACGGTGACGATCTCGGTGCGCCCGTTGATGCGCGCCAGAAGCCCGACGATGACGAGGGCTGCAAGGCCGAAGATGAAGGCCAGGCCTAAAAGCGTGACCCCGGCATAGCCGAGCAGAATGGCAAGCGCGCCACCAAAGGCAGCCCCCTGGCTGATGCCGAGCACCTGTTGCGAGACCAGCGGATTGCGGAACACACCCTGAAGTGCTGCGCCGCCGACAGCCAACGCCGCACCGGAAACGGCGGCGATCAGAACGCGCGGCATGCGCACCAGCAGCACGATCCGCTCGTCAATATTCTCAAGCGGCGCAGTGGGTGCCGCGATCCAGGCAAGGATGATCTCGGCGATCCGGCCGGGCGAGACGGAAAACCGCCCGGCGCCGATGGCAAAGATCAGGGCCGCGAAAAGTGCTGCAAAAAGGCCGACGAAGACGCCGGCCCGCAGAGCGCCGGACCCGCCATGAAGGCGGGCGCCGGCTGTCACATCGCTCATGACTTGGCCTTGAACTGATCGTAATTGGCAGCGCCCTCATTGAGGTCGGTCCAGAGAATGCCGTCGATGTCCTCTTCGGTCAGATCGTAATCGTAGATCTTTGCGTAGGCATCCTTCATCTCTGCGCGCAGGTCATAGTCGAAGACATCCGGGTGCAGGAGCTCGGCGAGCCACATCCAGGTCAGCGGGCTTTCCGTGTTCGGCGGGTCCCAGCGATAGCCGCCGAGCGGCATGCGGTAGACCTTGTGGTTCTGCGCCGCATTGGTGAGCGACAGGATCGGGTCCTCATAGATGCGCTCGGGCGAAATATCGCTCTCGAAATTGTTGAGCAGGATGACGTCCGGGTTCCAGGCGGCGATCTGTTCGGGATTGATGGTCACGCCATTGGCTTCGAGATCGGCAGACGCGCTCTTGCCGCCGGTCAGTTCGATGTACCAGGTGTTGTAATTGTTCTTCGCACCCGACGCCTTCAGCGTCTCCTGGGCGCGCAGAAGGTAAAGCACCTTCGGCTTGTCGGCCTCGTCAATGGCGGTGGCCTTGTCGGCGATATCGCTGGCGACCTCTTCGCGCCATTCGATCAGCGGACCGATGCGGTCGTCGCGGCCCATGGCAACGGCCGACATGGTCATGTATTCGCGCGCCTTTTCCTCCGTGCCGTAGGAGATCAGCATGGTCGTCAGCCCGGCATTGGTGATCGGATCGACCAGATCATTGCCGCGATCGGCCCACTGGATGACGAGATCGGGATTGGTCGCTGCCAGTTCCTCGACATTGGGAATGAAGTTCGGCGCGGTGATGTCGGAGGGGATGTCCTTGGCCTCCGGGTAGATCTTGCCGAGAATGCCGTCAAGCACGGCCTGTTTGGCAACCGGGTTCATGCCGACCTGCTTTTCGACGCCGCCATCGATCGCGATCAGCGTCGAGGCCATCGGCATCGGGATGGAGGCGACGCGCTCGGCGGGCTTTTCCAGAACCACCTCCCTGCCGGCCTGGTCGGTGATTTCGATCGGATCGGCATGGACAGCGCTTGCGCCGGCCAGGATGAGGGAAGCGATGCCGAGCGGCATGACGGTCTTCATGAAAAGCTCCTTTGACAAATGGCAGGTAGGAACTTTTATATTAACGTGATTTTTTTGGTCAAGTTTTATTGCAACCGCAGCGCTATTTGGTCGCAGGGCGGCGCGATTGATCCGGCGCCCCGACGCATTCGGTGTTCTGGAAGTTCACATTGTCTAGGACAAATGCCCCGCGCTAGCGCGGGCGCTTTTCCGCATGAAGCTCGCCCGTCGCCAGCACCGGAGAGGCGTCGATTCCCTCGGCATCCAGCATGGTGGCAACGCGCTCAAGCGAGGCAATGAGCTGAGCCTGCTCCCAGTCCTTCAGCGATTCGAACGCTTGCACGTAGCGCTGCTGGAGGGCATCCGGCGCGCTTTCGACCATGGCGCGACCGGCATCGGTGACGGTGACATTGGTCTGGCGCCGGTCGGTCTTCGACGGCACCCGCTCCACCATGCCGCGCGTGACAAGCTTGTCGACCAGCGTGGTGACGGAGGCCTGGCGGATGCCCATCTGGGTTGCCAGCGCCTTCGGCGTCACGCTGCCGCGCTCCTCCACGATCTGCAGCACGCGCAACTGCGCCGGCGTCAGCCGGGCCGACTGCGCCAGATCGCGTTCATAATTTTCTGTGGCGCGGAGAATCCGCCTGAGTGCGATCAGGCTCTGATCAACGCGGTCAACGGGTGTCGTCGTCATGTCTCTATTATTGCACGAAGGAAAATGCCTTCAACAGCAAAAAATCGCCCTAAATAATTAGCCATAATGAATCTTCCAAGGCCCTTGAGATTCCTAGGCTTTCGGCTGATTTTGCTGTTTTTGCTTATTTTTATGGTTTTGTGACGATGCCAACCTAAGGGTTGATGTTTCCGGCAGAGTTATTTACTTAGGAAGCCTAACTAATTGAAACGAGGTCATACGATGTCCCGGAATGTTGCCAAGCCCCGATCCAGCATGCCCCGCCTGCGCAAGCCCACTGCAGCGGACGGGGCCCAGATCTGGTCGCTCGTGAAGAGCTGCAAACCGCTCGATGAAAACTCGATGTACTGCAATCTCATTCAGGCGGAACATTTTTCCGACACCTGCGTGGTCGCCGAACTCGACGGCGAGATCGTCGGCTGGATTTCCGGCCACCTCATTCCCGCCAAGCAGGAATTGTTCGTCTGGCAGGTCGCCGTCGGCGAAAAGGCGCGCGGCCTTGGTCTCGGCAAGAAGATGTTGTTCGAACTGATCGAACGCGATGTCTGCGACGACATCACCCATCTGAAGACGACCATTACCGAGGACAACGACGCCTCCTGGGGCCTGTTCAAGAGCTTCACGCGCGCGCTTGGCGGCGAGCTGACCGACGAGCCGCATTACGAGCGCGACACCCATTTCGACGGGCATCACGATACCGAGCATATGGTGACCATCACCGTGCCGGAGCCCCGCGCGCTGGCGAACGCCGCCTGAGCCAAAAGCCCGAACCCTATTCCCGAAAAATCGCTTCAAGCGAAAGGACGACTCATGCCTATGGACATGATCAAGAATGATGTTTTCAAGCGCCGCGAAAGCGCCGCGCGCTCCTATTGCCGCAGCATGCCGGCCACCTTCACCCGTGCCAGCGGCTCGGAAATCTTCGACAAGGACGGCAATCGCTGGATCGATTTCCTCGCCGGCTGTTCCTCGCTGAACTATGGCCATAACGACGCCGACATGAAGGAAGCGCTGATCGAGCACATTTCCTCTGACGGCATTGCCCAGGGTCTCGACCTGCACACCGATGCCAAGAGCGATTTCCTCAAGGCGATGGAGACCCACATCCTGAAGCCGCGCGGCATGGACCACAAGGTGATGTTCACCGGCCCGACCGGCGCCAATGCCGTCGAGGCGGCGATGAAGATCGCCCGCAAGTCGACCGGCCGCACCAACATCATCGCCTTTACCAACGGTTTTCACGGCGTGACCATGGGCGCGCTGGCAGCGACCGGCAACGGCTATCATCGCGGCGGCGCTTCGATGGATACCTCCGGCGTCACCCGCCTTCCCTATGACGATTATGCCGACGGCGTCGACAGTGCGGCGCTTCTGGAGCAGATGCTTGCCGACCCGTCCAGCGGCGTCGACGAGCCGGCCGCGATCATGTTCGAGACCGTGCAGGGCGAAGGCGGGCTCAATGCCGCCTCTCCCGAGTGGATCCGTCGCATGGCCGAGATTGCCCGCAACCACGGCGCCCTGCTGATCATCGACGACATTCAGGCCGGCTCCGGTCGCACCGGTCATTTCTTCTCGTTCGAGGAAATGGGCGTGACGCCGGATATCATCACCATGGCAAAATCAGTTTCCGGCTTCGGCCTGCCGATGGCCCTGGTTCTGGTCCGCCCCGAACATGATGTCTTCGGCCCGGCCGAGCATAACGGCACGTTCCGCGGCAACACCCACGCCTTTGTCACCGCCCGCGTCGCCATCGAAAAATTCTGGACCAATGATTCCTTCCAGAAGGAACTGGCCGACAAGAGCACGATGCTGACCGGCGCGCTGACGCGCATTGCCGCCGAAATTCCCGGCGCGACGCTCAAAGGTCGCGGCCTGATGCAGGGCGTTGATGTCGGCACCGGCGAGCTGGCGGAAGAAATCTGCGCCCGCGCCTTCGACAAGGGCCTCATCATCGAGACTTCCGGTAACGAGGATCAGGTGGTCAAGGTGCTGGCACCGCTCACCACCTCGGAAGAAACCTTCGCCGAAGGCTTTGACATTCTTATCGAGGCCGTCCGCGAGACGATGGCCGCCAAGACCCAGATTGCAGCGGAGTAATTCGGAATGATTGTACGCGACTTGAACGAAATCATGAAAAACGAGCAGGACCGCGTGGTCGCCGACGCCAAATGGCGTTCGATCCGCATGCTGCTCGCCGGCGATGGCATGGGTTTCTCCTTCCACATCACCATTCTGGAAGCCGGCTCCGAGCACACGTTCGAATACAAGCACCATTTCGAAAGCGTCTACTGCATCAGCGGCAAGGGCTCGATCACCGATATCGCCACCGGCGAAACGCATCAGATCAAGCCCGGCGTGATGTATGCGCTGAACGAGCATGATCGCCACATCCTGCGCTCCGAGGAGGAGCTGGTGATGGCCTGCTGCTTCAATCCCCCGGTCACCGGCACGGAAGTGCACCGGGAAGACGGATCCTATGCCCCGGCGGAGGAAAACGCCTGAACCCATGGCCCATACAGTCGAAAAGATTGGCGGGACATCCATGTCCCGCATCAATGAGCTTCGCGACACGCTGATCATCGGCGGTCGCAAGACGTCAGAGCTTTACGGACGGATCTTCGTGGTCTCCGCCTTTGGCGGCATCACCAACCTTCTGCTGGAGCACAAGAAGTCCGGTGAAAACGGCGTCTACGCCGCTTTCGTCAACAACCAGAGCCACCATGGCTGGCACGACGCGCTGGACCGCGTCGCCGACGCCATGAAGGAAGCGCATTTCAAGGTGCTGGACAATCCGGCCGATATCGAGCGCGCCGATGCCTTCGTGCAGGAGCGCATTCTGGGCGCCCGCAACTGCCTGATCGATCTGCAGCGCCTGTGCTCCTACGGCCACTTCCGCCTGTCGGAGCATATGAGCCAGATCCGCGAACTGCTGTCGGGCCTCGGCGAGGCGCATTCGGCCTTCGCCACGACGCTGCTGTTGAAGCGCGCCGGCGTGAATGCCCGTTTCGTCGATCTTTCCGGCTGGCATGACGAGGGTGATCTGTCACTTGATAACCGCATCCGCCAGGGGATCGACGGCATCGACCTCAAAAGCGAGATGCCGATCGTCACCGGCTATGCGCAGTGCATCGAAGGGCTGATGAGCGAGTTCGACCGCGGCTATTCCGAGGTGACCTTTTCGCGCCTTGCCGCCCTTTCCGGCGCCAGCGAAGCGATCATTCACAAGGAATTCCACCTGTCGTCGGCCGATCCGGCGCTTGTGGGCGCCGATGCCGTGCGCAAGCTCGGCCGCACCAATTACGATGTCGCCGACCAGCTTTCCAATCTCGGCATGGAGGCGATCCATCCGAAGGCGGCGAAGACGCTGCGCCGGGCCGCCGTGCCGCTGCGCGTCACCAATGCCTTCGAGCCGGGGGATCCGGGCACGCTGATCGACGACCGGCCGGCGGACAAGCCGGGCGTCGAGATCGTCACCGGCCTGGAACTCTACGCGCTGGAACTGTTCGAGCAGGACATGGTCGGCGTGAAGGGCTATGACGCGGCGATCCTCGAGGTGCTGACGCGCCACAAGGTGCGCATCGTCTCGAAGGTCTCCAACGCCAACACGATCACCCATTATGTCGACAGCTCGCTCAAGGTGCTGCGCCGGGTGGAGAAGGATCTTTCCGAGCGCTGCCCGTCGGCGGAAGTCACGTCGAGGGCGATCGCCATGGCCTCGGTCGTCGGCCGCGATCTGAACGGGCTTTCGGTGCTGACGCGCGGCCTGCAGGCCATTGCCGCCGCCGGCCACGAGGCGATCGGCGCCAGCCAGGGTCCGCGCAATGTCGACGTCCAGTTCATCGTCGACCGCGACGCGCTGGACCCGGTCATCATCGCGCTGCACCGCGCGCTGGCCGAGCCGGAACGGCCCGCCCTTTCAAAGGCGGCATGATTGCCGGCAGGCAAGTCAACATGACGGAGAGGGGTGAAGGCCGGTCAGCACATGACCGGCCTTTCTTTTTCAGCGCGCCGCGCAGATGGTGGCGCGGCTGTTCGACCAGCACCCGCCCTTGCCCAGTTGAAAATCGTCGCCCAGCCAGCCCTGGGCATGGGTCGCGCCCGGCTCGCCGTTCCAGTGGCCCGAGGCAAAGCCGTTTCCGTCGGGACTGAGTTCGGCAAAATAGTCCGGCATGTCATTCACGCGGTTGGTGTTGATCCAGAGCCTTCCGGACCCGTCATTTTCCATCCAGATTGGGCAGTCGCCGCGCCGGTCGATGTAGGTCATGCCGTCGACGATCAGCCTGCAGCTTCCCTGAATGACGCTGGGCTCCCTTGTCGGCGGGGAGGCGGGCGGAGGCGCCGGCTGCGTCGCCGTCTGGCGGGCGGCGGCTTGGCGACCGCTGGCGCAATCGAGCATCATGTCGAGCGCGGCGGCGGAACCCGAAAGCGAATATCCCGGCCCGTCCGGCTCGAAATTGAGGTTCAGCCGGCTGCCGCGCTTGACGGCCGCGATGAAATCCTGGCCAACTGTGGCCGTGACGGCATCGGAAACCTGTTCGAAATGCGTGCGGAAGCCTCGCCCGTCGACAAGGACATTGTGCATGCCGTCCGCACGGCTGAAATCCGAAACCAGACGATACTGCCCGTCGGAAAACTCGAACCGGATCATCCGGCCGAAATACTCCTGTTTCGAATTGTCGATCAGTTCGGCGTAGCAGACGCCGGGGATCAACCGCTCGACCATCCAGGTCTGGCCGCCCGCTGCCACCTTCGCGGCAAACGCGTCCGGGTTGTTCTGCGCCGGGCGCGGGTTTGACGGCGCGCTGCACTGCTCGGCAAGGTCGGCGATATGCCGTCCGGCGCCGGTCACCGTCTCCTTCGTGTTGCGCATGCACCATGAGAAATGCATGTCCTTGTTCTCATGCAGACCCCGGCCGAAATCGAGGCAATCCGGGTTCTGCGTGATCGCCTTATGGGCAATGGCGACCGAAAACGCGGAATACCAATCGCAGAAATTTTCATCAGTCGGCTCGTCGGCGAAAGCCGGAGATATCCCCGCTGCCGAGAGAACCATCAATGCGCACCCGAAAACATGACCTATTGCTTTCATTATTGCCGGGCCCCCTGCCCCCTTCGAATAGTCACCGAAAGAGCTTGCCAGAAAGCCGGGCGCCCTGACAGCGCAAACATGAACTTGACGAAGGATTTATTTGTCCCGGAACAACCGGGCGGCAGCGATGGTATCGGCCTCACCGGGCTTCGTCGACCGGGACAACGGGTATGGAAATGTCGGCGATCAGCCCGAAATGATTAGAGCCGATACTGTCCTTCATGCGGGAAAGAGCCGTGATATGGGCTGGCGGCCGCACCAGAATATGGTCGATGGGCAAACCGATCGAGGGCGCACTGACCGGCCATGTTCGTGGCTCGCGGGCATGGGATCGCAACCCGACCTCCTGCATGAAAGCCTGAACTGTGGGAGAGAGCAGCGAGGAGTTGAAGTCTCCCCCCAGGATCATGGGCCCCTCAGCATCCTTAAGGATATGAGCCGCCCTCGTGAGTTCGATCTGTTGCTCGGCATCAAAATAGGGTTTCACCAGATGCATGGCGACCAGAAAGACATGCCCCCCGCCAAACGTGATCCGCGTCCGTATGAAACGGTTGGGAGACATCTTGCCCAGCGAGAATATCCCCACATCCTCCAGAGGATGTTTCGAAAGAACGATCAGGTCGCCGCGTTGCACGTCGCCGCTGCACCCGGCGCAATAAGGGTAGGCCTCCGAGAGTTCGTCCAGATGCGCCCAAATGGGACTGGATTCCAACGCGTAGACAACATCGCCATCCTGATCTTCAAGCCACTGCGCTATGGCATCTCCGTTTCGATTATGGCCCAGCATATTGAACTCGATGAGTTTCAGCGTGGTATAGCGCTGATCCTGCTTGAGCTGTGGCTGAACCACTCCATAGTGAAGGGCCCCGACCCAGATGGCGAGCAGAACGCTCGCAGCCAGAGGGAGCAAGGACCACCGATTTTTCACAAGCCCGAACAGCGCAAGCGAAAGAATAAGTGCCGCAACGGTGATATGCATCCGCATGCCGCCGACAAAAGCGAACAGCCACAAATTTGACAATGAGGGCAGTAAACCCAGAAAAATCGTCAGAACAGCGCAAATGGCAACCAAAGACCTGAGAAAGCCCAAGCTGAAACCCTGTGAATGTAAAGATCAAAAATATGGATGAGCTTTAGCACCCTGCTCCCACGGTGACAACGGGCGGAGGCCGATGCGCCGGGAATGCCGGAAGATAGAGCAGAACCGGCGTTGTCCCGCTGAACCGGCGTCAATGCCTCAAGAACAGCTTCCGTTTGCCACCGGGCCCAACCTGCGTCTCAATCGAAAACTGAACCAAGCAACGGTTCTGTTTTTCTCACTCATCCATTGCGAAAGGACTTCAAGTCTGTCGACACGTTCGAGCAGGCGAGCATTTGCACGGCAACATCCCGGTGACGGTCTCGGGCGGAACTCCGCATCGCAAGAGGAAGTGAAGGCAACCGCACGCGGCAACGCTCACTTGTCATAGTAGCCGCTTGCGCTATAGGCGTAGTAGGAGCCGTAGCTGTCGCCATAGCCGTAGCGTTTCATGCCTGAAGCGCTGATCTGGTTGAGGACCAACCCGTCAACCTTCGCATTCACGGATTCAATCATATCCAGCGCCTCAAAGAGCTGCGACCGGCTCGTCTGGTTCCACTTTACAACCATGACAACCCTGTCGACCTGTTTTGCCACGATACGGCTGTCCGGAACGATGAGGAGCGGCGGCGTATCGATAATGATGTGGTCGTAGCGTGACCGCAGCTCTGTCAGAAGGTTATTGAAGTTCTGGGAAGATACAACATCGGCGGCATTGGCCGTCGTCTTGCCACTGCCCAGAATATCAAAGCCGAACTCGTCGCTGCGCTGTATCACATCATCGAGGCTTGCTGTGCCGCCCAGAACCGACATCAAGCCTTTCTCCTGGTCGAGGTCAAAATACTCTCCCAGTGCACGCCGTCTGATATCCCCCTCCATGACGAGGACCCTTTTTGAAAGGCCGGTCATATTCAGGGCAAGCGTAAGTGAAATCGAGGTTTTTCCTTCGCCGGGCAGCGCCGAGGTGACCATGATGATCTGAGGATCCGTATCCACATTCGACAACAGGATCGAAGTCCTCAAATTGCGGATCGCTTCGGCTGCGGCCGACGTCCCATGTTCATTGAAGTAGGATAGGAACTTCCGGCGACGGTTGACGGAAATGAGCGGAACCTGCCCCAGAACCTGTTCGCCTGTCGCCTGCTCCAGTTCCGGCGCCGTGTGAAAGACCCGTTTGCGGCTTTCCCTCAGCAAGGTAACCGCAACGCCCAGTCCCAGTCCCATAGCCAGATAAATCACGAGAATGAACGACTTACGCGGCTCGATCGGACCGCCTGGCACGACCGCCTCGGCGATGATGCGGCTGTCGGGCTTTTGAATGCCCTGCTGCGCCGATGTCTCCTTCAGGCGGCCAAGGAAATACTGGTAGAGCAAGCGGTTTGCTTCAGCTTCGCGGGTGAGCTGCTGAAGCTGGATGAGTTCCTGTCCCTGACGCTCGATCTGATCGCTGAGCCGCGTCTCAGAGTTCTGGAGCGCGGTGAGGTTGCTGCTCTGGCGGGCCTGGTTCGCCTGCGCATCGGTAACGATATCGCTGTAGATCCTGTCGAATTCGGCAGCATCGGCGGCGTTGAAGGAGGCGGTCGCGGAAAGCTCCTCAAGTCGCGCATTACCGGAGACCGCGGCCTTTCCGCTGTAGCTTTCTGCATTTTGCAGCAGCGCCAGACGCGCCGATGCGTCCCGCGCTTCGGCGCGGGTCGTTTCAAGCCGGTCGCGCACCGAACTCAACTGCCGCTGCAGTCCGGCGAGAACCTCCGGCGTGATCATGGGATTGGCCGACTGAAACTCGCTGACTCTTATCTCGGATTGCTCGAGATCCTGCTGAAGCTGGCCGACCTGGTCTGTCAACCAGACAATGGCTTCCTTCATGCTGTCGCGTTTGACATCAATCTGATCCTGAACATATTGCCGCGCGATCGTATCGGCGATCATGGCGGCCTTCTGAGGGCTTTCCGAAGTGACCGTGATATTGAAAACAGATGTCGTCGGCAGGTTGCGGACATTCAGGTGTGCGCGTAGTGCGCTGATGACGGAATCACGAATAGCCCGCTCGACTACCTCCTCGTCGGGCGGCGCGGCGCTGCTCGGCTGTTCCGAGGAAAACCAGGACATGATGGCAGACTTGATGCGCACCTTCAGCGAAGGCTCGCGAAGACGGCCATTGAATTCGGGATCTTCTACCAAGTTGAGCTGGTCAACGACGTCGCCAAGCAACACGCGGGATTGTATGACCTGGATTTCCGAACCCATGGCGTTCGAGTCGTTGCTCAATTCGCCGATGACCGAAGGCAGGTCCACGATCTGCGATGTCTGGTTGTTGCGCATCACCTGAGCGGTCGCGCTGTAGATCGGTGTAGCCACATTGTAGGCGTAGTAGGCGCCCGCCAACATGGCGACCAGGCCGAAGGCAAGGATGATGAACTTGTCCCGCCACAGCGCCCTCAAAAAACGAAGGTCGATAACAGCCTCGTCACTATCGCGGGAATGAGCTGCACTCTCGGCATGCGAATGATGTTCCGTTGGCATAGGCTGAATGGGACCTTTTGTTTTTCTCCGCCGGAATGTATCGGCTCCGAAATGGCGGAATGCATATCCAGATGAATGTCTTAAATGCGAAATTTATAAAAAAAACAATGACGCGTCGTGTCAATAAACAATCATGTCACGTGAGGTTGAGGCCCGTCATCTCCTCAAGCTTTTTCAGCTTTCCTTCATTGTCGGCAATGCCGCCAAGCGCCCGGTCAAATTCCAACGCTTTGGCGCCCACAAGAAACCGATACCAGAAGCCCTGCAAAAAGTGATAGATTAACCCCTCTTTTCCGTCAAGGAACCCGAGCTGAATGAAATAGCGGTATAGAAAATAGCCAAGGGGGCCGCACCAGAACGGCAGCCGATTGTAGATATCTTCCTTGATGAAGCGTTTGATTCCGGCCTGCCTGGAACCGTCGTCGCGGCCGAGTTCCTCGCGTGCGAAAAGCCCGTAGCGCTGGTTCAGAACGTCCACGGCCTCACGGGTGGCATATTTGTTGTGCTTCTCGGTAAAGAACGTCAGATCGTTGAGGTTGTGATCCGAAAAAGCGTGTTTGAAGGTAACGGTCTGACCGCCCCAGACAATGATATGCTCATCCATCCAGCGGTTTTCGATGCGACCATGCCCTCGCCGCCAGATCCGCGTGAGAACCAGAGGATATCGCCCTCCGTGCCGGATGAACCGATCCAGAAAAATGTGCCGGCGCTTCAGGTTGACTGCGACCGTCTCGGGACCAAGCCCGGGGAGCCTTGTGTTGATCTCTTCGACAAGCGCGGCATCGAAGACCTCGTCGGCATCCATGCGCATGATCCAGTCCGCCGTGATCGGCGCGTTGTCCAGACCCCACTGGAACTGGCGCGCGTAGTTGATCCATGGATTGGTGAGAACGACAGCGCCGTTGGCGCGCGCTATTTCCGCCGTCCGGTCGGTCGAAAACGCATCGATGACGAAGACTTCCTTCGCGATCGCGCGGATGCTTTCAAGCGCGCGCGCGATGTGCCTTTCCTCGTTGAACGTCAGGATGACGACGGCAATATTCTTCGGACTTTCTTCAGCGATCAAGTTGATCCTCGCTCAGTGTTCGATCCTTGAGAACCCGTGCAGGGTTTCCTCCAACCACCTTCCACGGCTCGATATCCCGCACCACGACCGACCGGGCGCCCACGACAGACCCCTCCCCGATGGTCACTCCGGGGCCGACAAAGGCTTCAGCCGCGACCCAGGCATGATCACAGATCGTGATCGGCCGGGAGAAAAGGCGCCGAGCCTTGGTTTTGATCTCATGCGAAGCGGTGCAGATAAACGCCCGCTGACTGACGGTCGTGTAGTCGCCCATCTTCAAGGGGCCGATCGTATAGCAGTCGACGCCCTCGGCCAGGCAGGCGTAGTTCCCCATTTCGAGGTTCCATGGCGCCCAGACAAAACAGTCCGGCGCAACGCGGCTCCCTTTTCCAATTCGAGCCCCGAACCGTCTGAGCAGAAACAACCGCCAACGATCGAAGACGATGAAGCGGGGCGTCGGCCTGAACAGAAACAGATAGACGACACGCCAGATCAGCCGGCGCAAGCGCAAGCGAAATGACATTTCGTCAACGTAAAGACGCTTGACCTTTTCGGCCATCGTTCATCAAGCTCCCTGTTATCTAGAATTCTTCAACAATCTCGTTTTCAAGGACGATGCGCCCGTCGATCAACTCTTCCATCTGCCGGATGAAGCGAACCATCTCGTCAGTGCCCTGACCGCGATTGACGAGGCAATTGAATGTCTTGTCGGAGAATGGCTGCAAATCATAGTGCAGCGGAAAACGCTTCAAGATCACGTCATTCAGCCATTTGCGGTTGATCGGCGACTCCCGCCTGAAAATCTTCACCTTGTAGTTGAAAAGATAATACACCGCGGAAACGAACTTGAAGTAGCGGTCCTCCTCCCCCAGAACGCGATAGGGCGAGCCGGAGAAGATGCTTCCCAGGTTGGGGTACATGAAATCCTGATATTTGTGCCTCTTGGCATGATAGACTTCCATCTTCCCGAATATCTTCTGAGCGTCGCCGTGCGGCAATTCGAATGTAACGTCGCAAACAAACGCGCCGGATGCTTCACGCCGCAAAACCGATGAACGATGCGTGAGCTGCAATTCCGCGAGCGTGAAGAACCGCAGCGTTCCATCGGGCATCGCGAGCTGCGCGCCCACAAGATGGTCCTTGAGCTCATCGCCATAGGCGCCGGCATTCATGAACAGGCCGCCGCCAAGCGTTCCGGGAATCCCTTCAAACGCCTCAAAACCCGTGAGGCCATGAAACAGCGCCGCACGGGAAAGGTCGGGCACCATCACGCCGCCTTCGGCAACAATCTTGCCTGTCGCGCTGTCGACCGAGAGGTCCGCCATATTGGTGGACGAGACCAGGACGGGATAGTCAACCTGATCCAGAAACAGCAAATTCGACGTGTTGCCGATGATCTTGTAGGCAATGCCATGGCTCGTCAGAAATGCAAGCAGGCCGGCTGCCTGCTCGGCGGTCGAGGGCTTGGCGATCAGTTGAGCCCTGCCGCCGGTGCGAAGATAGGTCATTCGGGAAAGGTCGACGTCCTGGTCGAATGCGATCCCCAAATCCGTGCAGTGGCTGACGACTTCTGCGGCAATGCCATCTGAAAGAAAGGCCATAATCGGGCTCCGGCTAAAACTATTAAGAAATGTGTTCCAATTGCATGTTCAGGAAGTCCCGACCCGTCTTCTGCATGGCCTGGAGCCTTTCAGAGGTCTTTGCCCAATCAATCGGCTCGCCTATTCGGCGCCGCGCTGTTGCCACGTCGCCGGCCTCGACGAACCTGTCGGTGAGCTCCAGCTTCTGCAGAAGGTCCTTGGCGCGTTCGTTCAGGCCGCCTTTGACGCCAGGCAGACCAACGACGAGAAATGGCTTTTGCAGCAATATGCTCAGAACGGTGCCGTGAAATGAATTGGTGACAGAAAACTCTGAATTATTGATCAAGGAAACCCAGCCCGCCGGTGAGGGATAGACCGTCTCACCGATCTCCCGCCAGCGGCGATGTACATTGTAGGGCGACACGATCGGCGCGCCGACGGCCCGCGAAACCTCTTCCGTGACTTCACGGATCCCGTCTCCCGAACGCAACGCGTAGCAGAATACATGGCCATCGCGCACCGGTTCCGCGCGCTCCACCAGGCTCGAGAAATCGCCAAGCAAGATCGCGGGATCGGGCACGCACATGGCCTCGCGCCCGGTTATCGAGCGCAGGATGGATACACCGCTCTGCTCACGAACCGAAAGCCCGTCGACGGTGCTTATGTAGGTCTTGACGTCCTCATTATAGGCGGCAGCGAGCGTCGCCCGACCGAAACTGGGCGCATAGGTCACCCTACGGGCCTTCACCTCCGGCCGGAAGGCAAGGAAGTAGACAGGGTCCAGCCCCTTCTGATCGGACGGATTCCATATCTGGTCGCTGCCCGTGATCAGCATGTCGAACCGTCCTTCGGGGCTCGTCAGAAACGCCTCGACCTCTTCCTTCGTCTCCAGCCGCGGCCCGGTGACGCCGAGCACATCGCGGTGAAACGCCGCGAACAGCTCCGCCTGCTGCCTGTTGCCCAGATATTTGCGCTGCAGCCGCGAAAGCTTCAGATAGGCGATCTTGAGGTTGGATCGGAAACGGGACGGGTCGAGAAGGCCGGCAAAGTCCCCCCCCTCTTCCACGTAGCGAGGATGATAATTGACGAATTCCGCCTCGTGCCCTTGCTGGATCAGCCATTGACGCGTGCCATAAGCCTGCATCAACGCACCGAAATTTTCTGAAAAATGATAAGTGAATATTCCGATGCGTTTTGCCATCAGCAAACCTTTTCACCCTCTTCAGCAGGATCAGGTCATTGCTCTCGAAGAGCAATGATTGTCCTTATGACATAAATAATACATAAATTTAAAATATCTGAACTAAATTCAATTTAGATATTTTTCCGTCCAATTGATCTTCGAAACAATATTTTTTTCAATCATGGAGTTCAGCTTTTTCTCATCAAAGCATAACTGTTTGAATGATTCCTCGAGAACATCGAAATCCGACTCAAGCGCAATCGTGTTCAACATGTATCTTGTATAAGATTTTTCCAGATATATTGACTTTTCTCTCTGACCGAACTTCTGCTTTACCTTGTCCGGGTTTGGAAGGTCGTAGTGCAGGACATAGCCCCGGTAAAGACTCACAGGTTTCCTGGTATATTCCTGCCATTTGTGAACGCCGAAAATGAATTGTTCCGCCTCGGAGAGCCTGATGGCTGATTTGTAGCTTCTGTATCCAAGAAAATAGCCGATCGGAGCGACCCGTCCAGAAGCAGGGTGACGCAATCGACGTGACGCAAGCCCCCTGAAGCGGATCATGTAAAACCAGTACCGGGTCCATTCGGTGATTTTGGGTGATCGGAATATCCGCGTGACGGCAGCGGCCAGATATCGGCAAATCTCTTCGGAAACCGGAAAACGATTGAGGAAATAGACTCCTTCCCGGAAGGGATCCCGCACATCGTTCCGGTCAACGACAAGTTCGAGATTCCTCAGGATAACCTGGTCATATTTCCGGTCCACGGATCGAAAGAAGGCTTCCGCAGGCATTTCCTTCCCGTCTTGCCCGACCGGGTAGAATATCTCATCGGCATCAATACAAAGCAGCCAATCGAAACCCTGTTCCCTCGCCTTGACCGCCGCCAGCCAGGTGTTGAACTGCTTCCTCACATCCATGTTGGTGTCGAAATGTGACTTGATGCGCTCGAACCATTCCGGGACAGCGACATCAAGGCTGAGTTCGTCCGGCGGCAGGGTTTCGAAGCACTCCACGCCTTCGAGCCCTTGAACTATTTCCCGGGAGCCATCGGTCGTACCATCGAAGAAAACGAAAACCTTCGATGCTCCCATCGCCATGTGGGCCGCGATGGCATCAAGGATCGTATCCTCTTCATTCCTGATCGTATAGGTAACACAAAACGTGCACAAATCTGTATTTTCAGGCATATTTGAATCCAATTGCCAGACAATATCGGATTGTATTTCGTTCAAATTTTATTTTTTAAAATCAAGTATGTTCAAAAGGTCCGTCGCGGCCTGATGAACCGAGAAATTTGCTTCATAACATAAACGTGCGGACTCATACAGGCGGCGAGCAGCCTCATCCGGCAACGACAAGAAACGGCGAAGCATATCCTCTGTAGCATCTACGGTGTCGGTTGCACAGAGCCCCGCGCCGGCGTCCATTATCTCCCGCCAGATGTTGACCTGCGTCGAGATCAACACCGGCGTGCCTGCAGAAAGCGCTTCCGCCACGACAATCCCGAAATTCTCCTGATGAGACGGCAAGACAAAAGCCCGCGCGTCTTTGAAAGCGGCAGCTTTGACCGCGCCCGCAAGAGAGCCTGGCCAGTGAATGCGATCGGCGATATTCAGCCTTTCGGCCAGCTCCTGAAGGTCTTGCTGCCAACCTACCTGATCCGGTCCGGCGATGACGAGATCCAGCTTTTCATCAATGCCGGCAGTCCGCGCAAAGGCCTCGATCAATTGATCACAGGCCTTTTTGGGATGAATGCGGCTAAGAAAGAGCAGATAGTCCCGCCCTTCAAGCGCAGGAAGCGCGGCTTTGAAGGCCGTGCGTCCGTCTTCAATCTCTTGCTGGCCGATCAACTGGTCTTCGGCACAGAATGCCACGACCTGAGCTCGGTAGTCCTGGTGGCCCCGGAAAGCGGACGCAGCCAGCTTCTGCTCCTCGGCACAGGTGAACAGGACCGCGCGAGCATCTGTGAACATGCGTCCCTGCCAGGCTGTCCAATAGAGCTGCTTCGCCAGGTGCGTGACCGGCTTCGCCTTGCGAAAATAGCGGTCAAGCATCCCGTGCGGAAAAACAACCCAAGGCAGTTTGGCTCTCGTGAGAGCAGGGTAACCGCTGACGCTGGCGGAATGCCAGAGCCCATGAACTACGGCGGCGTCAGCGTTCGCCGCTTCTTCCAGGACAGCCTGCGAAAATGCGGGTACGGGAGCGCCAAAGCGGTTCTTTGGCCCGCACGCACGGACCTTGAACGCAAAGGATGAGACCCACTGCGCATCGGGCAAATCAAGCGTGACAAATACGCTTTCGTGTCCCCATTTCCTGTGTTGCTCAGCCATGACGCGAGCATATTCGATAGGGCCGCCGCCGGCAGGATCAACCGAAGCTATGAGGTGGATGATTTTCACGGAGGCCTCCGTTGCCCAATCACTGCTGTTCAAATGCCAGCGTGCGAACGCTTTCGACAAAATTCTTGACGTCGCCACGATCGGAGGCAGAGAACGCCGCTATCGCAAAATCATTCCAAAGTTCCTGATGGTCACTGAGCTGGACGAGAAACCAGGCCAAACCGGCAGGATTGTCAGGCTCAACGACGAAACCATTGACGCCGCTTCGAACCAGGGAATCCCGTGCGCCGCAACGATCCGATACGACCGCAGGCACGCCCATCGCCAGCGCCTCCACGACGACCAGCCCAAATTGCTCTTCGGTACTGGGCAATATCAGTGCAAGGCTGGAAGACAGAACCCTTGCGATGGCCTCCGTTTGAACGAAACCCCGAAACTCGACATCTTCGCTTATGCCGAGTTCCAACGCCTCGCGACGAAGATCGTCCTCGAGCGGACCCGAGCCGCAGATCACCAGCTTGCGCCTGATGCGCGCCTTTTCGCAGTAGGCGGCAAAGGCCTTCAAAGCCATGGATATGTTCTTTTTCGGAACAAGCCGCGCAATGATGGTGAAATGCCGTGCGTCGAACGGAACGCCGCCCGGAGCGGGCTCGGCTCCCGAAAGGGTCCGAATCCGCTCTGTGGACAGGGTGTCATATGCCGGAACGATCCGCTCCTCCTTGAGGCCGAGGAAACGCAGATAGTCGGCTGCACGCCCTTCGCAGGAGATGCCGCCCCGGTAGGGCGCCAGGAATATCCGCTTGATGAACTCATTCCAGAAAAAACGTTTCTTGTCGTCAAACTTCGAGTCGATAAGCGTGTAGATTTTCACGCCCGTCATTCTCAGGAAGAGCGAAAACAGAAATATGTCGATCCAGTCATAATGGCAGACAAACCATGTTGAGCGCGGCTGCTTGAGCCAGAACTTCAACATGCGCCCGAGCCTGGCGGGCGCCGATGGCCTTGGCTTGTCATCGCCGACCGAAGGAAAAAGCGTGACCTTTTGGAAGCCGGCCCCTTTTTCCGGGTCCCAGTCATAGGTCGAGCTCCGGCCGAGCAATTCAAGCCCGACGATCTTGGCCCTGTCGCCTAAGGACTCAGTCACCGCCTGACAGCGATCGGCGTGGGTCGGGCCGAAATTATCCCAAAGAAAAACAAGGTTGCGTGATCTATCCATACCCAAAAATCATTCTGACAGGTTAACGTCCCAACATGTCGGCCATGCGGATAATGGTCCGACGCGGCTGACAAAGGCGGTCAAGGCACTTCGTCGCCAGCCGGCGCGGCTCGGAACGCTGAGGTGCGGGCCCGCCAAAATAGATCTGTTCCATTCGCCGCATATCGCCCTGGAACTGTCCAAGGAGACGCTTGCTTCCGCTGATGCTGTCGGGGTGAATGACGAATGCCCCGATATAGCCGTTGAATTTGCAGATTTTCATCCCTGCACGGTCCATGTCGAACAGGATTTCGCCATCCCAACAGGTCTTGTTGGCGGCATTGAACCCGCCGATTTTCCGGAAGCTTTCAGCCTTGTAGAAGGTCGCCTGCTGAAGCATTTCAGTGCGTCCGGTCACATAGCGCAATGCCGAAAACGGCGACGAGATGATCCGCCTCGTCACTTTGCCATGGGCGTCTGTCATGACGCCATCGCCATAAACGCAATCGGCATCCGGATGCCGTTCGATCGCCCGGCGCGCGAGTTCCAGGCCATCTTCGAGCAGAAAGTCGTCTGCATTGATATAGAAGAACCAGTCGCCGGTTGCGCGCTCAAAGCCCTTGTTCAATCCATCGGCCGGGCCATCATCCTTTTCACGGACAATAGTCAGTCTTGGATCAGAAAGCGCTTCATATTCTTCGAGTATCAGCGGTGTCTCGTCGGTCGAGCCGGGGTCAATAATGATATACTCAATATCCTTGAATGGCTGCCCTAATATGCTTTCAATACAACGGCGCAAAAAAGCCCCTTGATTGAACGCATTCGTTACAATGGAAAACTTCATGACTAGCCTTAATATCTATTTTTTGGTTTATTTTTCGGTCTAATATTATTCTCAATAAGTATACAAGCAATCACGATATAGATCGGCGTAAAGACCCGCTGGGTCAGACCGAACGGTGAGAACATGATATCCCATATCGTCATCATCAATGGCAAGAGCTCCAAGGGACCACAGGGCCTGTAGCCGAACATGCCAGCGAAAACACCACGCAGAACCAGTGTCATTATATAGGCCCAGAACAGCCCGCCAAAGACACCATGGTTCACAAAGGCACTGAAAAAATACGAATGCGTTGGGATGCGGTCATCCGAAGTGACCGACGGCAGTTCCCATTGAATTTTCTCGCCCTTCTGCTCGAGCATCTGGAGATACTGCAGCCGAAGCTCGCCATCTCTCGCGTAGGAACCGAAGCCGAACAGCGGCTTTTGGGTGACGGCTTCTATCGCGACCAGCGATTCACTGCGCCCTCCAAGAAGAATGCCGAGGTTCTTCTGAGTCTGCTGAATGTATTTGTCCCTGACCTCGTCAGAGAAATACCCGCTCATCACCGCATTTCCGTAGATGCTCTCGGCAAGCGGCAAGGTGCTTAGGCCGATGGCGAGGAGAACGAGGCCCATTGCATTCCGACGTATCGGACTCAGCCCCTTGACGCCGATCATCGCCGAGAAACCAGCAAGAAATGTCATGAGAAAGAGCGAGCGGGCGTTCAAGATCAGGTGAACCAGGCTGAACCCCATGGTGAAGATGCCCTGAGCCTTGCGTGTTCGCAAACGCGACTGAAGCATGACCAGAAGGAGAATGGTCACGGCAACCCCATTTCCGAATTTCCAAGCGATGCCGATAAGGCCATCGGCTCCGAAAGCGGAAACGCCCAATACATTTTTCAGGAGCAAGGCCAGCGCCACGCCCACAAGCGCCGCGACATATCTCTCACGATGTCCGTTTACCAGGACGAAGAAAACATAAGCATAACCCGTTAACGTCCAGAAAGCTGCCTGCCACCGCATGATATCCGAAATGCTTGTTTGCGCGCGAATATCGGAAATAATTGATGCCAGAAACCAGAAGCCAAGAAAGACCAGTATTTTATTAAAATACTTCTGGTTCAGATTGAAATACCCGCCATTCACCAGGATAAATGGCACGAGAAAAAACAACAAAATATCTGATGCAAGAAGCGTCCCGATGACCGGAAGACGAATCAAAGTGAGCATGGGTATCGCAAAACACATGATGGTTTCAAAACGAACCCACGCCCTGTCCACTCTGATGGTCAGCGGCCTATCTGCGACCCGCCCTGCTCTGCGGTTTATCAAAATACCTTCCTTTGTATTAAAAGAAGTAATGACTTGGCTTCGAAGATCGGCGGTTTCGCGATACTCACCAGGTAGTAGCCAACAGAAAAATCGAGCAGCGACGAGGTCGTGATTATCGTCAGAACGCACATCGCCAAGTTTGGAATTATGACAGCGACCGCCATACCTGCAAGCCCCCAGTGCGGCCCCAGCAAAAACGCGGAAGCGACACCGACGGCGCTGAACGCCGCGAAGCCCCACACCAGGGGCCGATGTTTGTTTGATCCCAGCCTGACTGTCGCCGCGATCCGCCAGATCCCCTCCAATACCGACGCCAGAAGGAGCAGAAGAAAAACGGAGGATTCAAAGGCGATCCGCCCATGGGTCCAGTATCTGAAGATAGCGCCGCCGAACAGCACCAGGCCGATCGCGGCGATCAGGGACATCCAAAAGGTAACGCGTGACAGACGGATCAGCAGTTCGCGCAGGGCCGGGACATCTTCGTTCCGCTGCATAAGCCCTGCCTCCGCGCGTAGCGGCTGAACGAACATCTGCAAGGCCGTCGTGGCGGTTCTCGTAAGCGTTCGGTGCGTGCCGAATATTGCAACGGCGGCAGTGCCGAGAATCGCTCCCGTCGCCACCGTCATTCCTTGCATAGAGAAGGAGTAGGCCAATGGCATAAGCATATATTCAAGGCCGATCAGCAGAAGCGGCCAGAGCTTTTCGCTGCGACCCGAAACCATCCAAAATGTTGGAGCCAGATCAACACGCTTGAGCAGGAGCGCGCAAGCGGCATACTCGAGGATCGCGAAAAACAGGTTCTGAATGGCGACTTCTGCCGGCCCGCTGGCGAAGAAATAGACCTGAATGAAAGTGGCGAGTATTCGCAAATAGGCGCCGCCCGCACGTATCATCAAACCGATATGAAATAATTTCCGAACCCTTAGTCCCGCCAGCAAAGCGTTGGTATTCATCGAAACCATCGAGCTGGACAAAAGCGCAACGAAGGCAATTCTCATCTGCTCGGGCGAAAGAAGAGAAAGGTTAAACCAGTCGTGCAGCGGAAGAAGGAAAACCGCGATGATAAACACGCCGAGAATACCGGACGACCAGACAGTCGCCAGGGACGTATACTCACGGAAGAAAACCCTGACCGAGGTCTCGTCTTCCTGAGAAGCACGGCGCGCCAACTCGTTCGAGCCAGCCTGCAGGAAGCCTAAATCGGACATTGCGAAATAAATCGGAACAGCGCTTATAAGGAGCCATTCCCCGTATAGGTCGACAGACCAAACGGCCAGAAGGATTGGCACCAGAAGAAGCTGCTCAAACGTCCTGGCAACAAGCGACATTGCCGATGCGCCGCTGCCCTTCAGAATACGGCCGGAAACAGCTCTCATATTTTTCTATTCCACGCGGTTTTTCAACGAAACAGGCTCAAATATTCCATCGATCTGAGCTTCCTGTCCGATTAGATTGCAATGCCCGCAAAAGCGGAAAGGCTAGCCGATCTACAGTCCGGCTGCTTTCGCAAACTCTTCTTTGATCCACCTGACCATGTCATTGTGAAACGGTTCGAGAGCGCCCGGCGGCAATCGCATGAAGCCGTTCTCATGAATGACGGGAACGCGCTCGAAAAGCTTGAAGCGATCGTCAATCGCCTCAACGCGAACCGGCTTTCCGAAGGAAACCCCCGCAACGCCCGCATGAACCCGATCGGTCAGCACGCCATCGCAGTGCTTGTATATCGCGAGGAAGTTTGTCGGGTTGTAACTGATATAACTGTTCTTTTTGGAAAATATCAGCTGCGGAAACGGCGAGAACGCGTGTACCGGCCTGACGATATTCCATCGACCCACCTTCTCGGGCGATGGCCGGCTATGCTCGAAGAAGCGCATTACACGCCAGTTTCTCTGATTGAGCTGCTTTGGCCAATCGAGATCGATGCCGGAGGAAACCAGATCCGTTGCGTCCTCCGATACGTTTACGAAATTGGGCTCATAGCCGCGATAGTAGCTTGCACAGATATAGGGCCCACCGAGAGACATTTCGGGCAGATGCGGAATTTCATTGACGAAGAAGGCAAAGCAAATCCCGTCCAACTCGCACGGCGCAATACCCTCAAGCTTTTCAAAGCTGGGATGATCCCGCGTGTGGACAGCTACGGGAGGGTTCTCTTCGAGAAATGTCCGGATTTCCTTCATCAAGGACATATCGGTCGTGGCATGAATCGACATCAGGCTATATGTCTTGCCACGCCGGAGTATATCCTTGATCAAGGGACCATAAAGCTTAAGAAAATTGCCGCCAATGATCGGACCGGAAAATACATAGTGATCCGCATCAACCAGAAAACGGCTATCAAACACGTTTTTTACATATTTTCCCGGCCGAAAAGCGCGTTCCGACGGGCCATCGAAGCTGACCACGTTACAATGCGGCAGGTTCAAATGAAGTTGATTGAGGATCGAGTTTTGATAGAACGCATCCCCAATATTATTCCAGGTCGAACTCTCTACAGCTATCGTCTTAGTCACATCCATAACAAACCACACAATTTATATTGTTAATATTAAGAATAAACATAATCCACGATAATCTTGATTATCGCATTTCGGCTTCTTCACGAGACAGAATCTCCGACAATTCCGCCAGATCGCGCTCCTCAAATTGCCTGTCTCCGAGCCTTCGAGCAACCTGCTTGAGTACGGAATCTTCTCGCTGCCACCATTTCAGGGCGACAAGGGTCTTGATCGTCTCTTCGGAGAACCGTTTCTTGATCAGTTTCGCCGGAACTCCTCCCATGACGGCATAAGGAGGGACATCTTTGACGACAACAGCGCCAGCTGCAATGACAGCTCCGTCATGTATCGTGACGCCATCCAGCACAAGAACCCTGGCGCCAATCCACACATCATTACCGATTGTGGTCTGTAGGCTCTCGTGGAAATCCGAACTCTCCTCCAGATAGACGAGGCCGGTCTGACCGAGCGTTGAATAGAAGGCCGGATTGGTCGACAGATAGTTCGTTGGATGCCGCCCGAGTCCGCCGATTATGACATCGGGGCCGATACTGGAAAAGCGCCCGATCGTTGCGTCTTTCACTTTGCTTCCCTGACCGAGATAAGAACCTCTGCCAAAATGGGAGGTGCGGACAAAAGTGCTCTTCGTCAGTCGGACATGATCTTCAAATGTCGATTGGCCGTCCACGTCAGATGACATGGACGCATGAAAGCCTGCAACGCGCTTCTGCATGAGGTAACGTCGTCCCAGAGCACAGCCAACAACACCATTCCATTTGCGTGAAATCATTTTGCCAATCATGGGAGACCCTTCGCCAAACGTCGATCAAACTGATATTGCACACCAAGCTTCATAGCCAACCCTTTTCATCACGTCAGCCCGCGCGTCGGAAATAGCATTCCTGTCTGACCCCGCGAATTTTCTGCCTGGCAGGACTGCAGCTTCCGCAGAGACAGCGTCTTTCGTGTTCTCCGGAAGCCTCTGAAGCGCTTTGCAAGCCCCAAGCGTTTCCGCTTTTCCTCGAATCGAGAAATCGCTCTATCTCTTTGTTTTTGCGCGTTTCCGGATGGAATACCGGTATCCATTTTTCCTGGGAACGCTCCAGCCATGCTCTTGGCGCCAAACAATGAGGCAGCCCCGCCTCCTTGCTCATCGGAAATATCAATCTCAACCGCATTTGATATTTTCCGAACAGCGGCCTCTGGCACCTTTTCAAGCTCTTCATTCCGTAAATTCATCAAGCGCTCGGACTGCGCTTTGTCAAGTAAGTTTTCTGAATGAGCGGGCCGATTGAAAAAAGCTGATGTCAGTTCTCCGTTAATCCAGAATTTTAGAAGCTCACACAGGCTAAAATGGCGATTCCGTCGGCTATTTATCGAATAATAATTTGAATCTGTACCATAACAAGCGCGACATATATGATTTAAAATAAATCCACATACTGGTAAATTGATGAAACACTCCTTAAACTTACTGAAAGAGTGATGTTTTCGCATCAGCTTGGAACCTTCTGAAGAAATAACAGTCATGGTTCAGTTTATCGCAAAAAATCAACATCGCACATGCCGCATTTTGTTAGGTCTTCAACATCAAAATCGACCCAAACATTTCCTTTATCCCGGCATGCAAAAAATAGAACTTACATACATACGCGTCGTGAGGTTGCTTTCCCCTTCCACCGGAACCTGATGCTCTTACAAAAGTTCTCCAAAACAACGGAGCGCGAGATCAGATGCCCTGCCCCCGACAAAACTAATTGCCTAGACCATAAAGCCTCTCCAGATTATCACCATAATGCGATTGCGTGTACGCATTGCGGATAAGCGACCCGTTATGCGATCCCATATCGGCGAGCAGAGCCGTATCACGTAGCAGATCCTCAATTGCACCAATCAGGGCTTCGTGATCGTTGACCGGAACCAGAAGGCCGCCCTCGCCATGGCGCACGATTGAACCGGCATTTTCAGTCGTAATGACCGCGCAGCCCGCTGCCATGGCTTCGAAAACAACCCGGGCCGACCCTTCGGCCCGCGACGGAAACAGAAAGACGTCCGAGTGGTGCATCAGCATTGCGAGGTCATTTTGAGACAACACTCCGTGATATGTCACGCGCGGATCGGCAAGAAGTTCGGCATAGTCCTCCCGCGAAGACTGCGACAGAGAGCCCGCCAGATGCAGTTCGATGTTGGCCGAGGGAATAGCTGCCAATGCAGCGGCAATTTCATCGAAACCCTTTCGCGGCCCGATACCGCCGGCAAAGAGGAACCGTACCGGCCTCGAAGACCCAACTTCGTAGAAGCCTCGCTCATCAGGAAGCCTCGCAAGAAACTTGTCTTCGACGCCCTGATAGACGACGGCCAGGCGAGACTGATCGAACCCCATGAAGGAGAATGTCTTGGCTACGAAATCGGAATTCACAAGAACGATATCCGCCTTGTCGATGTCGTCCAGAACAGCGCCCCAGATACCGGTAGGCCTTGAAGGTCGATCCTCGGGAAACTTGCCCCTCCCATCCACGAGCACATCAAGCAGGCTTGGGTGGACGATTGAATGGTCGCAGATCGTTCGCATACCGGCTTCTGCGGCTACCTTGACCGAGGATTGCCCGAAACCCGCTCGATAGTGATAGATGCGGGCACCGTTTTCCGCCGCCTCGGGAAGATGCCTGGCGGCATTTCGACCATACATCTGAAATGACGTCGTCTGAAGGAAGGCATTGAGGGAGCCCGATTTCGGAAACCGCTGCAATGAAATGCCCGTCGCACTGACGAACTCGCTCCGCCTGTTTTGCCGGATCAGGTCTTCCGGTATAGCCTCCTGCCTGTTCAACAGCCGTGCAAATTTGCGGGCGCCCGGCAGGCGCGGGTTTGCCAAGAGCCTTTTCTCGAACCGGGTGGGATAGGCGCCGCAAAAAAGCATCGAGAGACGCCCGCGTTTCGCCATCTCAGCGGCCGTGAACAACAAGTGGAAGTTGCGGTCACCTGCCGATATTACCACGTCCCCCTGCGCGGCGCGCGTCTTGTCGTGCGTCATCTCGTATCCCGCTTCCAGTGTTCCCAAACCTGCTTCAAGCGACGTTTCGCAAGAAGACTTCGTAGGTATCCGCGATGCCGTCGCGAAGCGTACGGGCCCTGTTCCAGCCCAGTTCGTGCAGCCTGGCGCTGTCCATCAGCTTGCGCGGCGTCCCGTCGGGCTTTGTGCTGTCGAATGTGAGGGTTGCTTCATAGCCCACGACATCCGCGATCGTTTCCGCAAGCTCGCGGATCGTGACCTCGGCGCCCGAGCCGACATTGATATGCTCATAACCGGAATATTCCTTCAGCAGGAAAACCAGCGCATCGGCCAGATCATCGCAATGCAGGAACTCGCGCAGGGGCGACCCCGACCCCCAGACAACTACTTCCTTCTGCCCCGACAGCTTGGCTTCGTGAAACTTGCGCAAAAGTGCAGGCAGAACATGCGAGGATTTCAGGTCGTAATTGTCGCCGGGGCCATAGAGATTGGTCGGCATTGCCGAAATCCAGTCGCGGCCGTATTGCTTGCGGTAGGCTTGGCAAAGCTTGATGCCGGCGATCTTGGCGATCGCGTACCATTCATTGGTCGGCTCCAGCGGACCCGTGAGCAAAGAGTCCTCCGGTATCGGCTGCGGCGCCATCTTCGGATAGATGCATGACGAGCCGAGGAAGAGGACACGCTCCACATCCGCCTCATGCGCGGCATGGATCAGATTTGCCTCGATCATCAGGTTTTCATACAGAAAATCAACCGGGCGCGTGTCATTGGCGAGAATGCCGCCGACCTTGGCTGCGGCGACCACCAGGCCATCGGGCTTGGTCTCCTGCATGAAAGCATGGACGGCCTTCTGGTCAACGAGATCGACGACATCGCGGCCGGCGGTAATGACCTCGCAATCCTCGCTTTGAAGCCTTCGCACCAGCGCTCCGCCAACCATTCCCTTATGGCCGGCGACCCAGATACGCTTGCCAGCTAAATCATAATTCATCGATAAAATCCCTACTTTGCGAAAACGACCGGCTGCCATCATGCGTCATGGACAGTGGCTCACCAACGGCACAGCAACTCATTCACCTCTTTCGCTCTCCGATAGAAGAGCGCCAAAACTCTTTGCCCAAGACCACGAAAAAGGCCCAAAAAAAACGTCAAAAAAACTCAATTTAGCCTTTTCAGGGATAACCTGCTCCTTACCCACCTACGGGAGGGCCCTTCAAAATAAATATAGGAAATATAAGAAAAGACCAAAACGGAAAATATACACGCGGCCAAAAACACAAACAGTAAATCTCCTGTTAAATTCAGCACTTTCAGACCTAAAAATTTCACAAAAACTGTAATAACCAAAGGATGGATCATATAAATTGAATAGGTAAGCTGCCCAAGCGGCGCCAAACGCCTCGTAAAGAAACCAGCCTGCCGACGGGCGTCACAAATGAAAACAAGCGCGGCGAAACCATAGGTTAGCATGAGCATAGCTGCATGATAAGGCACAACCATCATGCCCGCGACAAGCATTGCTACAAGGGGCCAAAACGCCAGTTCCGGCACCGGAACTTTCGCTAGGGATTTCTCTGACAGCTTCAACCCGACGCCGAAAACGAAAGCCGGTATTGCTCGCAAGACTCCCCAATCCGCAGTTCGTTCCCACCAATTATCCACGAAAATAAAGAGGAGAAGAACCGCCGCCCCCGAAAGAAAGAAAGCGCGGAATGCGCTCTGCCTTATAACCCCGAGCGTCAATGGAAGGAGAACGTACATTGCCAATTCGGCACTTATCGACCAGTTGACAATATTAAAGGTCAGATGGTCACAGATCGAGAACGACTGAAGTAAAAGCAGATTCGGAGCAAAGCAACTCCAATCATACCTCTCAGGACTGAACAGAGAAACACCAATTATCGCAGCAGTGATAGGCACCAGGGCGTATGCCAGCATGGTGAGCAGATGCAACGGCACCAAACGGGCAACCCGGGCGACCAGAAAATTATAGTAGTTTACTGCGCCCCATCGTGTCCGACCGTAAACATGGCAAATATCGATTCCCGATATGATAAAAAACAAATCGACCATGCTTTGGAGACCATCAAACCACCGGGCGGACCAACCAAAGTCAAATCGAAAATGAATGAAGACGACCCCGAATGCAGCGATGAAACGCAAGACATCGAGATGTAGAAAGTCCTCACTCTCGGTATGGAGACCAGCATAGGAGAACACACCGCCTTCGGCAACTTCCGACGGTCCAGTTGAAGCCAACGGCGCACGACGGCTTTCCGACGACGATTTGCTCATTCTTGCTTCCTCTTCCGCTCGTTGGATGACAGTTCAGGTCCGCCCTGCTGGTCAAACCAACCTATCCCTCAACGCTTACAGGAAGCTCCAGACCATGCGCCTTCAAAAGGGCATGGCGGCGGGCGGCCTTGTGGTCGGCTTCGACCATTTCCCGGCACATCTCGCGGGCCGTGATCTCAGGCACCCATCCGAGTTTTTCCTTGGCCTTCGAAGGATCGCCCAGAAGCGTGTCCACCTCGGCCGGGCGGAAATAGCGCGGGTCGATCCTGACGATGACATCTCCGGGCTTGACCGCCTGTGCCATATCGCCCTCGACCTTGGTAACCGTACCGGTTTCCTCGATGCCCTTGCCCGAAAATTCGAGGGTAATGCCGAGATCGGATGCGGCCCAGGTAATGAACTCGCGGACCGAATACTGCACGCCGGTCGCAATCACAAAATCTTCCGGCGCATCCTGCTGCAGCATCATCCACTGCATGCGAACATAGTCCTTGGCGTGTCCCCAGTCGCGCAGGCTGTCGATATTGCCCATATAGAGACACGGTTCCAGGCCCATGGCGATATTCGAAAGGCCGCGCGTGATCTTGCGGGTCACGAAGGTCTCGCCGCGGCGCGGGCTTTCATGATTGAACAGGATGCCGTTGCACGCGAACATGTCATAGGATTCGCGATAGTTGACCGCAATCCAGTAAGCGTACATCTTGGCGACCGCGTAGGGAGAGCGCGGGTAAAACGGCGTCGTCTCGCGCTGCGGGATTTCCTGGACGAGACCGAACAGTTCCGACGTCGACGCCTGATAGAAGCGCGTCTTCTTCTCAAGCCCGAGGAAGCGGATGGCTTCGAGAATGCGAAGCGTCCCGACTGCATCCACATCCGCCGTATATTCGGGGGCTTCGAACGAAACCGCGACATGAGACTGCGCACCGAGATTGTAGACCTCATCGGGCTCGATGTCGCGAATGATCCTGGTCAGGTTCGACGTGTCGGAAAGGTCGCCATAATGCAGCTTCAGCCGAGTATCGTTCAAATGCGGGTCTTCATAGAGATGGTCGACGCGCTGGGTATTGAAGAGCGAGGCACGGCGCTTGATGCCATGCACTTCGTACCCTTTCTCCAGAAGAAGCTCTGTAAGGTAGGAACCATCCTGTCCCGTAATCCCGGTTATAAGGGCCTTTTTCATTGAAATTTCCTCACGTTTTCGGCTTCCGTTGCTGCTCGATTCGGCTTTCCGATGAGCGTTTCAAACTTGTTCTTCAGACGACCCAGGATCGCTGTCATATCCCAGCGCGTCAACGCGCGCTCGCGCGCCATCTTGCCCAACGACAATCGCTTGTCCGGCTGGTCAAGCAGTTCTTCGATCGCGCTTGCCATAGCCTCGCCGTCACCGGGCGGCACCACAATTCCGGCCCCTTCAACCTCGCTTGCAAGGGCTGTACTGGGAAGCGCCGTCGCGACGACGGGGCGCCCCGACGCAAGCATGTTCGTCAGTTTCGACGGCAGCACCAGATCGGCCGCGCCGGCAATCTGCGGCAGGAGGTGAACATCGGCCATGCCCAGAAGATCACTCAGCTTCTCGACCGGCTGAAGCGGGAAAAAGCGAATCATCGGAAGATCTTCGCTCTCGCGAACAAGCTGGGACCGCATCGGTCCGTCACCGCAGACCACGATGGTCAGGTCATTGCGGTGCTTGAGCCGCCGGGCGATCTCGACCAGAATTTCAAGCCCTTGCTTGTTCGCGAGATTTCCCGAGTAAAGCGCCACAAAGGGCGTCGTGATACCGAGTTCGGCCTTGAGCGGCGACAGGCCTTCTACAGGCCGGATCTTCTCAAGGTTCGCCCAGTTCCGCAGCTCGTAGATCCGGTTTTCGGGAACATTCTTCTTCCGAAGCTTTTCCACCATCGGCTTTGAGATGGAGCTGATGCAATCGAAACGCCTCAACACAAAGCGCTCGAAAGCCCTTGCAATGCGCCCCATGCGGCTGTCTTCCGCAATCAGGCCTGTCGCGAATGCCGCCTCGACTTCGTAATCCTGAATGTGCAGCCAGGCCTTGGCCCCGCAAATCCGGGCGCCGAGCCAGCCCACGGGGGCGGACACCATCGATGGCGCCACAACGAAGACGATATCGGGCCGGCCAGTCAGCGCCTTCCACAAGACAACGGGAAGCGCCGTGATGGCGAAGCTCGCATGATGCAGAATACGCCGTGCTCCGGTCGGGTTCTTCGGAACATAAAGCGGGCAGTGCACGGCGCGAACGCCGCAGGCACTGCGTTCTCTTCGCCACGCAATCCCCTTCCAGCCCTCGAAGACCTCCCAGCGGGGGTAATAGGGCAGCGCGGTGACGACGTCCGTCCTCATGCCTTCGCCCGCGAAATGCTCGGCCAGGCCGGACGTGTAGACCGCAGTCGAGATGATTTCAGGCGAATAATTGATGCCTATAATGAGAAGACGCATATGAGCATTTTTATCCATCAAGCCATTTTTTGAAATGACGCTGCAAAAACCATAAAATGAAAATCGTCTAAATATGTCTCGATTGAAATCATGCTGACTTCATGCCGTGAAAGTCAAGCCAGATCGGTAAAAGCTCCCCATACCACGAAAAAAGGGTTGGCGAAATCGCTGTCGCCGGCCTGATCGGTCTTACCATACACGAAAATTGTGTTGTCTGTGCAATAGGTCATTCCGCCGGCGGCTCTCAGCACAGCGTCGCCGGCAGCGGTATCCCATTCCATGGTCCGCCCGAAGCGCGGATAGACATCGGCAAGGCCTTCGGCAACAATGCAGAACTTCAGCGACGAGCCGACCGACGTGAACTCTGTCACGCCAATTTTCCGCATGAAGGCCTCGGTTTCCGGATTGTTGTGCAGCCGGCTGGCGACTGCGACGAGCGCGTCCCCTTTCTGCCTGCAGGAAATCGGAACAGAACCCGTCACCCTGCCGTCGACGATGCTCAGCTTCTCCGCACCGCCTTGCATTGTGCGATAGGCCACGCCCCGCGCCGGGGCGTAGACAATCCCCGCAACCGGCACGCCGTTTTCGATCAGCGCGATGTTGACGGTGAAATCCTCGCGCCTGTTGATGAACTCCTTCGTGCCGTCCAGCGGATCGACCAGAAAGAAAGGCCCTCCGGAAATGTCCGGGATATGTCCGGCAGCAACGGACTCTTCGGCGACAACCGGAATATCCGGAAACGCCTTGCCGAGATGGCCCAGGATGATCTCCTCGGCCTTTTCATCGGCGATCGTGACAGGCGATGCGTCGTCCTTGTAGGAAACATCGATGCAGCCTTCGTAGATCGTCATGATGGCCTTGCCGGCTTCCAGCGCCGCCTCGACGAAGACCTGGTTCATGTCCGCTTTCCGCATCAGTCCTTCCGCTCCATCCGCGTGAGATAGTCCTCAATCCGGCTTGCAAGCTCGAAGGGATCGTGCCCGACGGTGTGGAGATGGACCTCAGGGCTTTCCGGCACCTCATAGGGCGACGAAACGCCCGTGAAATTCTCGATCTCACCGGCCCGTGCCTTCTTATAGAGGCCTTTCGGATCGCGCTCGGCGCAGACTTCGAGAGGCGTATCGACGAAGATCTCGATAAACTCGCCATCGTCCATCATCTCGCGCGCCAGGCGCCGTTCGGAACGGAAGGGAGAGATAAACGAGACGAGCACAATCAGGCCTGCATCCGCCATCAGCCGCGCAACTTCCGCGACGCGGCGGATATTTTCAACGCGGTCCTCGGCGGTAAAGCCGAGGTCACGGCTGAGCCCGTGGCGGATATTGTCGCCGTCGAGCAGATAGGTATGCTTGCCCTTGGCATGCAGAAGCTTTTCCAGCGTATTGGCCAGGGTCGACTTGCCCGATCCCGGCAGCCCGGTAAACCACAACACAGCAGGCTTCTGGGCCTTCAGTTCGGCATGGGCCTGCTTGTTGACATCGACGGCCTGCCATTGGACGTTCTGGGAACGGCGCAACGGAAAATCGATCATGCCCGCCCCGACCGTCTTGTTGGTGAGGCGGTCGATGATGACGAAATTGCCGGTTGCGCGATTGTCCCTGTAGGCATCGAAAGCGATCGGCGATTGGGTCGAGAAATTGCAGACGCCAACTTCGTTCATCCGCAGGGTTTTGGCAGCCTCATGCGCGAATGTGTTGACGTTTACATGATATTTCAGTGCGGTAACGGTAGCAGATGTCGTATCCGCCTCGGTGCGCAGGATATAGGAGCGGCCGGGGATCATCGCTTCGGCATCGAACCAGATAACCTTGGCCTGGAACTGGTCGGCGACGCTGGACCGCGCCTCTGGCGCAACCAGAATATTGCCACGCGACACCTCGATCTCATCCTCGAGCACAAGCGTCACAGCCTGTCCCGCCTCCGCCGAAGGCAGATCTCCATCCATCGTGGAAATCAGCTTGACCTTCGAGGCCTGGCCGGATTTCGCAACAGTCACCATGTCGCCCACGGCGATCCTGCCGGAAGCAAGCTGCCCCGAAAATCCGCGGAAATTGAGGTTTGGCCGCGTGACGAGCTGAACCGGCATGCGGAACGGCTTTTCGACCATGTCGGATTCGACCGGAACCGCCTCCAGATGTTCCAGAAGAACCGGGCCTTTATACCATGGCATATTCTCCGAGCGCACGGTGACATTGTCGCCGTAGCGCGCCGACATGGGAATAGGCACGACCGTCTCGAAACCGAGGTCCTTTGCGAACTCCATGTAGTCTGCAACGATCCGATCATAGACCTCCTGAGAAAAACCCATCAGGTCGATCTTGTTGATCGCAACGACGATGTGGCGGATCCCCAGCAATGACGCGATGTAGGAGTGACGGCGCGTCTGACGCAGGATACCCTGCCGGCTGTCCACGAGCACGACCGCGAGGTCCGCCGTCGAGGCTCCGGTCGCCATGTTGCGAGTGTATTCCTCATGGCCGGGCGTATCGGCAACGATGAATTTCCGCTTCGCCGTTGCAAAAAAACGGTAAGCGACATCGATCGTGATGCCTTGTTCCCGCTCAGATTCCAGGCCGTCGACAAGCAAGGCGAAATCGATGTCTTCGCCGGTCGTGCCGTGTTTTGCGCTGTCGCGTTCAAGCGAGGCAAGCTGATCCTCGAAAATCAGCTTCGTATCGTAAAGCAGGCGGCCGATCAGGGTCGACTTGCCATCATCCACCGATCCGCATGTGAGAAAACGCAGCAGCGTTTTCTGTTCCTGCACGGCAAGATACTCTATCATGTCGCCGGAAAAATCGGAGAGATCCGTCATCAGAAATATCCCTCGCGCTTTTTCTTCTCCATGGAACCGGCTTCGTCCTTGTCGATCGCCCTGCCCTGTCGCTCGGAGGTTCGCGCCGTCAGCATCTCACGGACAATGCCCTGCAGGTCAACGGCATCGGATTCGACGGCGCCAGTCAAAGGATAGCATCCAAGGGTGCGAAACCGGACCATCTTCTCCTCGACCTTTTCGTCGGGGCTAACCCGCATGCGCTCGTCATCGACCATGACCAGCATCCCGTCTCTTTCGACGACGGGGCGCTTTGCCGCAAAATAAAGCGGCACGATCGGTACATTCTCCTTCATGATGTACTGCCAGATATCGAGCTCGGTCCAGTTCGACAAAGGGAACACGCGGATCGATTCACCCTTGCCGACGCGGGTATTGTAGGTCTTCCACATCTCAGGACGCTGGGACTTCGGATCCCAGGCATGCTGGGCGTTGCGGAAGGAGAAGATACGTTCCTTGGCGCGCGATTTTTCCTCGTCGCGCCGGGCCCCGCCGAAGGCCGCATCGAAACCGTATTTGTCGAGCGCCTGTCTCAGGCCCACCGTCTTCCAGATGTGGGTATGCGTGCTTGAGCCGTGGTCAAACGGATTGATTGCGCCCTCGACCCCTTCCGGATTGACATGGACGAGCAGATCAATGCCGAGTTCCCGGGTCATCCGCTCGCGGAACGCGTACATGGCCTTGAATTTCCAGGTCGTGTCGACATGCAGAAAGGGAAAGGGCGGTTTTGCCGGATAGAAGGCTTTTCTGGCCAGGTGCATCATCACCGATGAATCCTTGCCGATGGAATAAAGCATGACCGGTCTTGTAAAATTCGCCGCCACTTCGCGGAAAATATGAATGGACTCTGCTTCCAGCCTCTGCAGGTGCGTAAGAGACATTGCGATTCCTGAAACTGAACTCTGTAGATTGGCGCCGAGCGAAAACCTCAGCCTGTTGCGGGCGTAGCCTAAACCGACAAATTTTACATTCCTGAGTTTTCTCTTTCCGCGACAAAATCGGCGTTCGGCCGGCCCGATCAAAAAAGGCGCCGAAAGCCAGGAACAACGACGGAGACTGAAACAGTTACCCGTGGCGGCTGAAAATAAATCAAATAAGAATTTGAATTTCGGCCATTATCCTTTCATAGAAGAAGGACCCGTGCAAGATCGGCAAAAGGCCGAAGTCAATTCGCGACGCGCCGAAAAATTAACTTTCCCTCACAGCGCGATTGTGAAGTCAATCTGACGCGCCCGCAGTAGCGAAAGGCGTTCATGTTTGCTACGAAAGCCTTCGTATTTGCAAAAAAAATTTGACGCGAATTTTCAGGTCGCACGAACTTGGATTATTTCTATCTGACTTCGACGCTTTTCGTTGTTTTGGGCGCGATTATCGCGTTCGCCACCGACCGCTTTTCAATCGAAGCGGTGTCGCTTGGCGTTCTTGCGGCGCTTCTGGCAATCTACGGCCTCGTCCCCTATCAAGGTGACAATGGAGAAAGCCTGTCATCCGCGGAGCTTCTGTCCGGCTTTTCTTCGCCCGCGCTCGTCACGGTTCTGGCCCTTCTGATCGTCGGCAAAGGCCTGTTTGCGACTGATGCCATGGAAGGCATAACCCGGCATGCCAGCCGGCTCTGCGGAAGCCGGCCGCGGTCCGGGATCGCCCTTATTCTCGTCGCCGCCGGTTCGACATCGGCCTTCCTCAACAATACGCCGGTCGTCGTGATCTTCATCCCCGTGCTGACCTCGCTGGCCGCGAGCTTCAAAATTCCGCCCTACCAGATCTTCATGCCGCTCTCCTTCGTCACGATCCTTGGCGGCATGACAACCGTTATCGGCTCCTCCACCAATATGATTGCCGCCGGCATCGCCGCGGAACGCGGCCTTCATATCAGTCTTTTCGACATCACCGGTCTGGGCGTCATACTGGCGCTTGTCGGCTATGTTTATGTTCTTTTGTTTCTTCCTCGCGTGCTGCAGGCAAGAAAGACCGAACATGATGCCAGCACGAACGGCGATGGCGGGCAGTTTGTCGGCGAGATCGCGATTTCCGCGACAAGCCGGTTCGCCGGACTTGCGCCGCGTTCCGGCTTTTTCCCCCAGATCGCTCCGTTTTCGTTGCATTCCATCGTGCGCGCCGACGAAGTGCTTCTGCCGCCATTTCACGACGACATAAGGCTTCTGCCCGGCGACCTGCTGGAAGTCGCCGCAAGCCGCAAGGCCTTTCTGGACGTCATCGCCAGCGGCGAAGCGGTGACATTCGGCCAGGATCCTGAAAGCCCTGGCGAAAGCGCCCCTCGCAGGCCCGGTCCGCATTATCACCTTGCCGAGGCCGTGATCGCCCCGGGCTCGCGCTTTGAAGGCAGGACGGTGCGTTTCTGCGGCATCCAGCCCCAGTTTCACGTTTCCATCGTCGGGATCAGGCGAAAGAACCGGATGGGCCGCGGACCTTTCGGATTCCTGAGGCTCGAGGCCGGTGACACGCTTCTTCTCGGCGGCATCGAAGACGACATCATGTCGATGCGGGGCAATCACGACATCCTGCTGCTCGAACACTCCGCCCAGTCGGTTCCGCCGCGAAGCCGGGCTCTTGTCGCAGCGCTCATCTTCGCGGCCGTCGTGCTTCTTTCCGCAACCGGCGTTTCGCCGATCGCTGTCAATGCCGTTCTAGGCGCCCTGGCCATGATCGCGACGGGCTGCATCACGCTGCAGCAGGCCGCGCGCGCCTTCGACCGGCAGATATTCCTGCTGATCGGAACGTCAATCGCCATGGCGACCGCGCTGGAGGTATCCGGCGGAGCATCGCTTATTGCAAGCGGCGCGATAGCATTGTCCGGCGGCTCTTCGCCCGCCATCGCCATAACGATCCTGTTCATCGCCGTGGCGATCCTGACCAACGTGATCTCCAACAACGCGGCAGCGGCACTCTTCATGCCGATAGCGCTGGACATGGCGGGCCGTATCGGCGCGCCGCCGCTTGCCTTTGCCGCCGCAGTCATCTTTGCCGCCAACTGCTCCTTCGCAACACCGATGGGCTATCAGACCAATCTGATGGTCATGGGCCCCGGCCACTATACCTTCGCGGACTTCATCCGCGGCGGGCTTCCGCTGGTCATCATCATGGCCCTTGTCTTTGCCATACTGGCGCCGTTCTACTACCAGTTATGACCGGGGACCGATGAGCCTTGAAAGTGAATGCGAAACCGGAGTAGCGTGCCGCAGCATTTCAATTCGACCGGCTTGAGCGGCCTTTGTTCGTCCAGCCAATTGCCGCAACGCGGTATCGACGGAAACATGCCGGCAAAGTCCGGGCGACCGGATGCTTCGGCGCAACAGTGCCGCGCCGACCAAGGACACTTCACAGCACAATAACCTATTGATTTTGAGAGCTGATCATGAAAATCGCTGTCGCCGGACTTGGCTATGTCGGACTTTCCAACGCGGTCCTGCTTTCCCAGAATCACGATGTCACCGCCGTTGATCTGAACGAGGAGCGCGTCCTTCAGGTCAATGCCAGGAAAAGCCCGATCATTGACGCCGAGATCGAGGACTACCTCAAAAACCGTCCGCTCCGGCTGACCGCGACGACCGACCCGAACCTGGCTTTCTCGGACGCCTGTTTTGTCATCATCGCGACCCCGACCAATTACAGCACGGAAACGAATTACTTCGACACGTCCTCGGTCGAAGCGGTCATCCGCGCGGTCAGGGCCGTCAACACCGATGCGACCATCGTCATCAAGTCAACGATCCCGGTTGGATATATCGAACGCATTCGCAGCGAGTTCGGCACGGATCAGGTTATCTTTTCGCCCGAATTTCTGCGGGAAGGCCATGCGCTTTACGACAATCTGCATCCCTCGCGCATCGTTGTCGGCGAACGCTCCGAGCGCGCGCGCAGATTTGCCGGTCTCCTTCTCGAGGGTGCGATCAAAAAGGACACGCCCGTACTGTTCACCAATCCGCCCGAAGCGGAGGCGATCAAACTCTTCGCCAATACCTACCTCGCCATGCGCGTGGCTTATTTCAACGAGGTTGACAGCTATGCCATGGCACACGGGATGGACACCCGTCAGATTGTCGACGGCATCGGGCTCGATCCCAGGATCGGAAGCCACTACAACAATCCCTCTTTCGGCTACGGGGGATATTGTCTGCCGAAGGATACGAAGCAGCTTCTGGCAAATTATGCGGAAGTGCCGCAAAACCTGATCCGGGCCATCGTGGATGCCAATACCACGCGCAAGGATTTCATCGCCGAACGCGTCATAGCCCTGAATCCGGAGACCGTCGGCATCTACAGGCTGGTAATGAAGGCCGGTTCGGACAATTATCGCGATTCCTCCGTTCAGGGCATCATGAAGCGCATCAAGGCCAAGGGCATCCGCGTCATTGTCTACGAACCGGTCCTCAAGGACCCCGAATTCTTCCGCTCAAAGGTTGTCAATCAGCTCGAACTCTTCAAGCAGCAAGCCGACGTCATCGTCGCCAACAGGGTTACCAACGAGATCCGGGATGTGAGCGATAAGGTCTTTACGCGGGATTTGTTCGGTTATGACTAGCCAGCGGCCTGAACCGCCGCCGCGAAACTCGAGCATCTGAGCCTTCGGCTTCGCCGTCGTCGAACGGCAGCAGATCCCATGCCGTCGATCCCATGCCGCCGGCCGTCGGTGAGCGTTGGGCCTGAAACGTGCGACCAGACACATTTGCTTGCGTAATGAAGCCGGAATTGGCATGGTCGCGCCCGAATTTCCTTTGTGTTTTCCAACGACAGACCGTTTTGGTCTCCATCTCTGCGGAGTGAAAATTTGTATACGGAACGTTTGCCTCTTCCGGGCCTGATGCTATTGGCGCCCAGGCGTTTTGGCGATGAGCGCGGCTTCTTCTCCGAAAGCTGGAACCGGAAGACGTTGTCGGACATCGGCATCGAGATCGATTTCGTTCAGGACAACCATTCGCTCTCCAGCGCTGTCGGCACGGTAAGGGGGCTGCATTTCCAAGCGCCGCCGCACGCCCAGGCCAAGCTTGTGCGATGCGGTCACGGCCGGCTCTTTGACGTTGTAGTCGATGCGCGCAAGGGATCACCGACCTTCGGCCGGTGGTACGGTGTCGAGCTGTCCTTCGAAAACGGCAGACAATTGCTGGTTCCGGAGGGCTTTCTGCACGGCTTCATGACGCTCGAACCGGATACCGAAATCATCTACAAGTGTTCGGACTACTACGCGCCTGAATGTGACGGCGCGGTGCGCTTCGATGATCCTGATATCGGCATTGACTGGCCGCTGAAAGACATTGAATTCACGGTCTCCGCCAAGGACCGGGAGGCGCCGTCTTTCGCCGCGTTTGACAATCCGTTTTCATTCTGAGGGACCAGCATGAAACTCCTCGTCACCGGTGGCGCCGGTTTTATCGGTTCAGCCGTGGTTCGCGCGGCCATTGCCAAAGGCTATGCCGTCGTCAATCTCGATGCCCTGACCTATGCATCCTGTCTCGATAATGTAAAAAGCGTTTCCGACGATCCGGGCTACGTTTTCGAGCACGCCGATATCCGTGACCGGGCAGCTCTTGACCGCATCTTCGCGCAACACCGGCCGGACGCCGTCATGCATCTGGCGGCCGAAAGCCATGTCGACCGCTCCATCGATGGTCCCGGCGACTTCGTCGAGACCAATATCAACGGTACCTATAACATGCTCGAGGCAGCCCGCAGCTATTGGGTAGCCGAAGGCCGGCCGTCGGAATTCCGCTTTCACCATATCTCGACGGATGAAGTGTTCGGCTCGCTTGGCCCGACGGGAATGTTTACCGAGGACAGCGCCTATGATCCGCGCTCGCCCTATTCGGCGTCCAAGGCGGCATCGGATCATCTGGTTCGCGCATGGCACGAGACCTATGGCCTGCCGGTGCTGATCACCAATTGTTCGAATAACTATGGACCTTATCATTTTCCGGAGAAGCTGATCCCGGTCGTTATCCTCAACGCGTTGGCGGGCAAAGCGATACCGGTCTACGGCAAGGGCGAGAATATTCGCGACTGGCTCTATGTCGAAGATCATGCCGACGCACTCCTGACCGTTGTCCGTCGGGGCAAGCCCGGCCGCAGCTACAATATCGGCGGCGAGAACGAACGCACCAACCTCGAACTCGTCAACACCATCTGCGCGATCCTGGATCGGAGCCGGCCGCTTGCATCCGGCTCCTATGCCGATCAGATCGCATTCGTGACGGATCGTCCCGGTCATGACATGCGCTATGCGATCGATCCGACCCGCGTGCGCACCGAACTCGGCTGGCAACCTTCCGTTTCCGTCGAGCAGGGCCTTGAAAGAACGGTCCAGTGGTATCTCGACAACGAGGACTGGTGGCGAAACCTGCTGAGCCGCAAGGGCGTGGGGGAAAGACTGGGGGCGAAATCATGATCCTGGTATTCGGAAAATCCGGCCAGGTGGCCTGCGAACTCCAGGCGATCATCGCGGATGCGCGGTTTCTTTCGCGCGATGATGCCGATCTTTCGGATCCGCAGGCCTGCGCCGAGCATATCCTGTCGACGCGTCCCGACGCCGTCATCAACGCTGCCGCCTATACCGCGGTGGACAAGGCCGAGGACGACGAAGACAGGGCCATGATCGTCAATGGCGATGCTCCGACCGCCATGGCCGAGGCTTGCGCAACGCTCGGCATTCCCATTGTTCATATCTCCACGGACTACGTCTTTGACGGCAATGGTGACACGCCCTTTCCGCCCGACTATCCGGTGGAGCCGCTCGGCGCCTACGGCCGCACCAAGCTTGCGGGAGAAAAGGGCATTCAGGCATCCGGCGCAGCGTTTGCGGTCTTGCGAACAAGCTGGGTGTTTTCGTCGTTCGGCGGCAATTTCGTGAAAACCATGCTACGGCTTGCCGAAACCCGCGAAAGCCTCAATGTGGTCGCTGACCAGATCGGCGGACCGACGTCTGCCCGTTCGATCGCACGGGCCTGCGCGACGATGGCACGCCAGTTGATCGCCACACCGCAAAAGTCGGGCATCTATCACTTTTCGGGAAGCCCGGATGTGAGCTGGGCGGATTTCGCCCGGGCCATTTTCGAAACCGCCGGCAAGAACGTCAGGGTCAATGACATTCCGACATCCGACTATCCGACGCCGGCCGCTCGGCCGCTGAATTCACGCCTCGACTGTTCGTCGCTGAACGTCTTCGGCCTCTCACGGCCCGACTGGAAGCCCGAGCTTGAGGATGTGATCGCAAAGCTTGAGGTGAGAACATGACATCACGGAAGGGCATCATACTGGCCGGCGGCTCCGGAACGCGGCTCTACCCGCTGACGCTTGCGATCTCCAAACAGCTTATGCCGGTCTACGACAAGCCGATGATATATTACCCGCTTTCAGTCCTGATGCTGAGCGGGATCCGCGAGATCGCGATCATAACGACGCCGGAAGATCAGGAGCAGTTCGTGCGGCTTCTGGGAGACGGCAGCCAATGGGGCATGGCGTTCACCTATATCGTACAGCCTTCTCCCGACGGGTTGGCGCAGGCCTATATTCTCGCTGAGGATTTCCTGGACGGCGCGCCATCCGCCATGATCCTCGGCGACAATATCTATTTCGGCCACGGCCTGCCGGAAATTCTGGCAAAGGCGGACGGCCGGAAAGAGGGAGGCACGGTGTTCGGCTATTATGTTGCCGACCCCGAACGTTATGGCGTCGTTGCCTTTGACGGTGAGGGCCAGGTCAGCGAGATCATCGAGAAACCCGAGGTTCCGCCGTCGAACTATGCCGTAACCGGACTTTATTTTCTGGATGGCGATGCACCGAGACGCGCGCGCGAAGTCAAGCCTTCTCCCCGCGGTGAACTTGAGATCGTCACACTGCTGGAAAGCTATCTGAGGGACGGCGCGCTCAGCGTGGAGCGCATGGGCCGGGGCTATGCATGGCTGGATACCGGTACCCATTCAAGCCTTCTTGATGCCGGCAACTTCGTTCGCACGCTTGCCGTTCGTCAGGGCATGCAATCGGGATGCCCCGAGGAGATCGCCTATCGCCAGGGCTGGATCGACGGGGATCAATTGCGAAGCCATGCCGAAAAGTTCAAGAAGACCGCCTATGGCCGTTTCCTGTTTGGCCTTCTCGAAGCCTCGCCACAACATCCCGTCGGCTGAAGGCTGGCCGGTGAACTTTCCCGTATTTCCTCGTTTCTGCCTGGCGCAGAGCGCACCAAGCCCTTCCCGGTCCAGCATCTGTGCGGAAAGATAACCTTCGATCGGTCCGTCGCTCTTGTCGACATCGCGGGCCGCTGCTTTGTCTGCACGGTCGGATTGGCAAAATCGACGCTCAGTCCTTCCTGCGGTCAAAGAAGGCGGCGATGCCGGTCCGGGCCTCTTCGGTTTCCCAGCGATCGGCAAGCGCTTCGGCCGATATCCGCATCGCGTCCTTCGGATCTATGTCCGGCAATGACATGCAAAGCGCCTTTGCCGCGCTCACTGCGCCGGGAGCGCATTGGAGGCAGGCACCCACCTCTTCTTCGATCGCGGCATCGATATCGCCCGCTGAGCAGGCGCGGGCGACAGCGCCGGCGCGGTGCATGAAATCAACGCCAAAGGGCCGGGCGCTGAAGAACACCTGCCGGGCGAAGGCCTCGCCGAATTTTCTGACCACGAAGGGGCCGATCGTGGCCGGGATCAGACCGAGCCGGGTTTCGGTCAGCGCGAACCTGGCGGTTTCCTCCGCCACGACAATGTCGCTTACGGCAATCAGACCGAGCCCACCGCCATAGGCTGGCCCCTGAACCCTGGCGATCACCGGCTTCGGCAGTTCGTTCCAGAGCTTCAGCATGCGCGCCAGCGTCAGCGCCTCGGCGATCTTGCCGGCACGGTCCTTTTCACTTTGCGCGCGCATCCAGGAGAGATCGCCTCCCGCGCAAAAGGTCCGTCCCTCGGCGCGCAGGACGACGACCCTGACGCCGTCATTCTCCGCAAGAGCGGCTGCGACGGCGGCGAGTTCGGCGATCATCGTCGCGTTCATGGCATTGTGTTTTTCTGGTCGCGCCAGGCTGACGGTCGCCACCTGCCGGTCATCGATGTTCAGTGAGATCGTTTCGTAGGTCGCGGACATGGCTTTTCCTCAGGCAGATGCACGGGTGATGGTTTGCAGATAGGCCTCGGCCTTCTTGAGCGCGTCGCAATCGATGCCCGTGGAAAAACCGGACCGTTCGAGCAGTTCGACCAGCGGCCCCGTCGCCAGATTGCCCTTCGCGCCCGGTGCATAGGGACAGCCGCCGAGGCCGCCGACGGCGCTGTCGAAGACCCGCAGACCCAGATCGAGCGCGGCCGTGACATTCTCAAGCGCATTGTCGCGCGTATCGTGGAAATGGCCGGCCAGCCGCTTGGCCGGCAGGCTCGGGAGAACCGCTTCAAGCATCGCCGAGACGGTCTCGGGCGTACCTGCGCCAATCGTATCGCCGAGCGAAATCTCGTAGCAGCCCATATCGAGAAGCGCCATGGCAACATCGCGCACGGCTTCGGGCGCAACCGGTCCGTCATAAGGACAGGCGATGACGCAGGAGACATAGCCGCGCACGCGCATGCCATCCTTTTTTGCCGCCTCCAGCAAAAGCTCGAAGCGCTGGAGGCTTTCGGCAATCGAGCAGTTGATGTTGTTCCTGCTGAAGCCTTCCGAGGCCGAGGCGAACACAGCAACCTCGTCCGCGCCCGCGGCCAGCGCCCGTTCGTAACCCTTCATGTTGGGGGTCAGGGCGGCATAGTCGGTGCCCGGCCTGCGCCTGATGCCGGAAAGCACCGCTTCGGCGTCCGCCAGTTGCGGCACCCATTTGGGCGAAACGAAGCTGGTGGCCTCGATCTTCGTAAACCCCGCGTCAGACAAAAGGTCGATCAGGGCGATCTTGGCGACGGCCGGGATCAGCATGGCCTCGTTCTGCAATCCGTCGCGCGGTCCGACTTCGTAGATGCGAACGTGGTCGCTCATGGCGTCTCCTCCTCGAAGGTCACCAGCACCGCCCCGTCCGACACCGTCGCGCCCTCCTTGCATTCGACGGCGGCCACGCGGCCCGCACGCGGCGCGACAAGCGTCGTCTCCATCTTCATCGCCTCCATGACGCCGAGTTTCTGGCCCGCCTCGACCACGTCGCCGGCCGAAACGGAAAGCTGCACGATCGTTCCCGTCATCGGCGCGATCACGGCATCGGTCGCGTCAACCAGCGCCGCCGCGCCGGCGCGTTCGTCAACCAGCAGAAAATCTTCCGTGCGGCCATTCAGATGCACCGAAACCAGCAAGCCGCCCGGCTGGCGAACCCTGGCGAACCCCGCCGTGAGGCGCCTTCGCGCCGCGCCGCACCGGGCGGAGATCAATGCGTCGTCAATGGCGATTTCTGCCAGCGTGACAGGCTCGGCGCCGCCGGAAAGGGTCATGACGCCATCTTTTCCAAGCGAAAGGCACCGCTCATAGGCGCGATCACGGGCCGTGAGGCGGACGTCGTGAAAAGCCTCGCCGAAAGCCCGCCAGCCGAGATGCGGCATGTCGGGATCAATCCCGAGCGCCAGAATGGCAGCCAGAGCCACATGCTCTTCCGCCGGAGCCACCGCTACCGTCAGTGACGCCAGCTCACGCTCGATCAGCCCCGTATCGAAGGTGCCGGCGACGAAATCCGCCTGCCGGGAGAGCGCGGCCAGGAAGGCCGCATTGGTTGCCGTCCCGGCGACATGGGTGTCATCGAGCGCCGCGCTCAGCCTTGAGAGCGCGGTCTCGCGATCTTCTCCCTGGGTGATCACCTTGGCGATCATCGGATCGTAGAAGGGGGTGATGACATCGCCCGTGCGCACGCCCGTATCGAAGCGGCCCTCGGGCGGAAATTCCAGATGCTCCAGACGGCCGGTCACAGGGAGGAAGTCCCTTGCCGGATCCTCCGCATAGAGCCGCGCCTCGAAGGCGTGGCCGTTCATGGCTATCTCTGATTGCGTAAGCGGCAGAGGCGCGCCGGCGGCAACCCGCAACTGCCATTCGACGAGATCGATGCTGGTGATCATTTCCGTCACCGGATGCTCGACCTGCAGGCGGGTGTTCATTTCCATGAACCAGAACCCGTCGGGCCTAAGCGACCCCGAGCCATCGGCGATGAACTCGATCGTGCCTGCCCCGCGATAGCCGATCGCCTCAGCGGCCTTGACGGCGGCTTGCGTCATCGCCGCGCGCACCGCAGCGCTCATGCCCGGCGCGGGCGCCTCCTCGATCACCTTCTGGTGGCGGCGCTGCAGCGAGCAGTCGCGCTCGAACAGATGAACGACATTGCCGTGGCTGTCGCCGAAGACCTGCACCTCGATATGGCGCGGCGCGGTGATGAACTTTTCGATCAGGACATGCGGATCGCCGAAGGCGGCTGCCGCCTCGCGGGAGGCCGATTTCAGCGCATCGGCAAAATCCTCTGCCCGCTCGACCTTGCGCATACCCTTGCCGCCGCCGCCGGCGCGCGCCTTGATCAGCACCGGATAGCCGATCCCTTCGGCCTCCTCGGCCAGAAACGCCAGCTCCTGGCGGCTTCCCTGATAGCCCGGCACCACCGGAACGCCGGCCTTTTCCATCAGGTCCTTGGCGGCATCCTTCAGTCCCATGGCCCGGATCGCATCGGGGGACGGGCCGATGAAGGTGAGACCGGCAGCTTCGACTGCCTCGACGAAGCCGGGATTTTCAGAGAGAAAGCCATAGCCGGGATGGATCGCCTGCGCGCCCGTCTCAAGCGCTGCGGCGATGATCCGTTCGCCGACAAGATAGCTTTCCCCGACGGGCGAAGGTCCGATATGAACGGCCTCGCCCGCCATCTCGACGTGAAGGCTTTCGCGATCGGCGTCGGAATAGACGGCGACCGTATTCATGCCCATGCGGTGGGCCGTGCGGATGACTCGGCAGGCGATCTCGCCGCGATTGGCAATCAGTATCTTCTTGAAACAAGCGTGCATCGTCACATCCTGAACAGGCCGAATTTGGTATTCTCAACGGGCGTGTTGAGCGTCGCGCGCAGCGACAGCGCTACAACATCGCGGGTCGAACGCGGGTCGATGATGCCGTCGTCCCAGAGACGGGAAGAGGCATAGAGCGGCCTGGACTGGCGCTCGAACATCTCAAGCGTCGGTCGCTTGAAGTCCGCCTCTTCGGCCTCGGACCATTCGCCGCCGCGCGCCTCGATCCCGGCGCGCTTCACATTGGCAAGCACGCCTGCGGCCTGCGCGCCGCCCATCACGGCGATGCGCGCATTCGGCCACATCCACACGAAGCGCGGCCCGAAGGCGCGCCCGCACATGCCGTAGTTACCCGCGCCATAGGAGCCGCCGATGATGACGGTGACCTTGGGCACGGCGGCAGTGGAAACGGCCGTGACCAGCTTGGCGCCGTCTCTGGCGATGCCGCCCGCCTCGTATTTCGAGCCGACCATGAAGCCGGTGATGTTCTGCAGGAACAAAAGCGGAATGCGGCGCTGGCAGCAGAGCTCGATGAAATGCGCGCCCTTCAGCGAGCTTTCGGAAAACAGGACGCCGTTATTGGCGATGATGCCGACCGGCACGCCGTCGACATGGGCAAAGCCGGTGACAAGCGTCGTGCCGTAGCGCGGCTTGAACTCGGCGAACTCGGACCCGTCGACGATGCGGGCGATGATCTCGCGGACGTCGAAGGGCGTCTTCTCATTGGCCGGCACCACGCCCATGATCTCGTCTTGCGGATAAAGCGGCGCGACGGGCGTGCGCACGGCAACGCCCGATGAGGGCACGGGCGCCAGATGCGAGACGATCTCGCGGGCAAGCGCCAGCGCGTGGCGGTCGTCATCGGCGAGATAATCGGCGACGCCGGAAAGGCGGGTATGCGTGTCGCCGCCGCCGAGCGTCTCGGCATCGATCTCCTCGCCGGTCGCCACTTTCACCAGCGGCGGGCCGGCGAGAAAGATCGTGCCCTGATTGCGCACGATGATGGTCTGGTCGCTCATCGCCGGCACATAGGCCCCGCCGGCCGTGCACGAGCCCATCACCACGGCGATCTGGGCAATCCCCTTCGCGCTCATCCGCGCCTGGTTGTAGAAGATGCGGCCGAAGTGATCGCGGTCGGGAAACACCTCGTCCTGGTTGTTGAGATTGGCGCCGCCGCTGTCGACCAGATAGAGGCAGGGCAGCGCGTTTTCTTCGGCGATTTCCTGCGCCCGAAGGTGTTTCTTCACCGTCAGCGGAAAATAGGTGCCGCCCTTCACCGTCGCGTCATTGCAAAGCACCATGCAGTCGCGCCCGGAAACCTTGCCGATCCCGGCGATCGCGCCGGCGGCGGGCACTTCGTCATTATAGTGACCGCTGGCGGCAAACAGGCCGATCTCGAGGAAGGGTGAGCCGGGGTCCAGCAGCGCGGCAATGCGTTCGCGCGGCAGGAGCTTGCCGCGGGCATGATGGCGCGCGCGCGAGGCCTCGCTGCCGCCCTGCATGATCCGCCCGGCTTCAACGCGGATCGCCTCTGCCTGCGCCTCCATGGCGGCGCGGTTTTCGGCAAATTCGGGACTTGCCGCGTCAACGGCGCTTTTCAGTATCGTCATTCACTCAACTCCTGTCGGCAAGACAGACATTTTCGGTGGGTGCGGCAGACCGCCTTTTCATCGCGCCATCAGCCCCGGCAGCCAAAGGGTGATCTGCGGGAAAAACAGCAAGAGCAGCAGGACCAGCATTTCCATGACCAGAAACGGCATGACCCCGAGGAAGACCTTGCGCAGCGGCACGCCCGTTTGCGCGGCGGCGACATAGGCATTGAGCCCGAGCGGCGGCGTCAGGAGGCCGATCTCGACCGTCTTGGTCACGACGATGCCGAACCAGACCGGGTCGAAATCCAGCGCCAGCGCGATCGGGAAGGCAAGCGGCATGGCGAGCGACAGGATCGCGAGCTGGTCCATGAACATGCCCATGACCAGAAGCGTGACGATGATGATCGCCATGATCAGCCAGCGCGGCATGTCGGTGGTGGCAACGAAATCGAGGAGCGTATGGGTGATGCGGGTAAAGGCCAGATAATTCGAGAAGATCGCCGAACAGGCGACGATGGCGACGATCATCACCGTCGCCCGGACGGAACGCGAGACGGAGCTGGTAAAGCCCGCGACGCTGATCGTGCGCTGGGCGATGACGATGATCAGCGAGCCCATGACGCCGAGCGCGGCGGCCTCCGACGGCGAGGCAAGCCCGCCATAGATCGCGCCGATCACCAGAATGAGAAGCGCGCCCATGGGCAGCACGTAGCGGCTGTCCTTCGCCGCCTTCTTGAGATTGAACTTGTCGCCGCGCGGGGCCTGATCCGTCAGATGGGCGATCAGCTTGATGACGATGACAAAGCCCGTCGCCGTCAGAAGGCCGGGAATGATGCCGGCAATGAACAGTTTGCCGATCGAGGTTTCGGTCAGCACGCCATAGACGACGAGCACGATCGAGGGCGGGACGACGACGGCGAGCGTTCCGCCGACGGAGACGACGGCCGCGGCGAGGCGCTGCGAGTAATTGTGATTGCGCATCTCCGGAAAGGCGGAAGCGGCCATGGCCGCCGTCGAGGCGGTGGAACTGCCGACGAGTGCGGCCAGGATGACCGAGGCGGCAATCGTCGCCATGGCAAGCCCGCCCTTCACATGGCCGATCCAGCTCTGGCAGGCAATGATCGCGCGCCGCGTCACCTGCCCCGCCGTCAGAAGCTCCGCCATCAGGATGAACAGCGGGATCGCAACCAGAATGAACGAGGAGGTGCTGTCGAAAAAGGTTCGCTCCAGAACCGAGAGCGCGGGCTTCGGGCCGAGTTGCACGGCAAGCCCCAGGAAACCTGCAAGCCCCATGGCAAAGGCGACGGGCATGCGGAAGACCATGAACAGGGCCAGAAGAACGGAGATGACGAGGAATGTCAGCATCGTGCGGGCGGAAGCTCCCTGTGGCCTGCAGCCGCGACAGGAGGCGGTTGCAGGCCGGGTTTGATGGATGTTTGGCGGATGCTTACTGGCTTGTCAGTTCGCTATAGGTCTCAAGCACTTCCTGCGTCTTGTCGCCGCCGATCCGCTCGACCCAGTCCTGGGTGACAAGCGCCATGTCGTCGCGCAGCGCCGCAAGTTCTTCGTCCGTAAAGCTGTAGGTATCGATGCCGTCGGCCTTCCACTGTTCGATCAGCACATCCACGCTGTCGTCCTGGGCCTTTGCTACATGCAGGGCGATTTCGTTGCCGGTCGAGATCATCGCCTCCTGGACGTCCGGGTCCAGACTGTCGAAGAGATCGCTGCGCACCACCATGATGAAGCTGTAGCCGCCGAAGGAGCCGTTGGTGGAAATGTGGCTCACCACCTCGTTCAGCTTGTAGCCGGGCACCGAGGCGAGCGGGAACAGGACGGCGTCGAGACGGCCGCGCTCGACGGCGGTGTAGACTTCCGGACCCGGAATCGAGATGCCGACGCCGCCGAGGCTGCGCGCCGTCATGGCCTGCGTCGCGCCGGAGGTTCTGACATCGAGCGCCTCCCAGTCGGCCGGACCGCCGAGGCGCTCCTTGGCGAGAACCTGATAGGGCGGCAGGACGAAGCCGAAAATCGGCGTGACGCCTGCGGCGAGGACCTCATCCCGCAGCGGGCCTTCGGCGAGCATAGCCTGCAGCGCCTTGGTGCCCTGAACGGCCGAACCGTAATAGCCGGGCAGCCCGACGACGGAGTTCAGCGGCAGGGTTTCGGCATGATAGGACGCGCCGATGAGGGCAGCATCGAGGATGCCGTTATTCACCGCATCGAGCTGCGCCTTGGCCTTGGCGGCCTGTTCCGAGGGAAAATGGTCGAAATCGATCTTGCCGCCGGTCGCCTCCTCGACCGCCTGCATCCACTTGGTCGTACCCTCGACGGAAACGATATGGTTGGTGGACTGGAAGTCCCCGAGGCTCAGGGTCTCCGCCTGGGCGGTCGCCGCGCCCAGAACCAGCATGCTCGCCATCCCGGCGAAAATCTTGGCTGCTATGGTCATTTCATTCTCCTCCCTTGAATGAATTTACGTTTGCATCGGCTCCGGCGCCTGCCTTGAGCAAGCGTCAAAAAGCAGCCGCAGGACCAGCACGCCGCATCCCAGAGGGACAACGGCATAGGCCCAGCCGAGCGGCCAGTCGTACACGCCATATTCGACGTCTTTCCCCGCGAAGGCATGAAAGGCGAAGATCCCGGACATGACGGTGACGGCGGCGAAGAATGCCGCCGGAAGCAGCAATCGCAACTTCGCGATCACCGCACCGGTAAGGCCGGGAAGGCGCTCGGGCATGAAATCGAGCGCCAGATGCCCGCCCTCGCGAAAGACGCGCGAGAGCGACAAGGTGGCCAGAGCGGGCATCAGGTAGAGTTCGGTGAACTCGAACTGGAACTGCACCGGCGTCTTGAAAATGAGCCGGAGCAGAATGTCCGCGTTGATCAGAACGACCACGGTGACAAGGCCGAGACACCCCAGAAAATGCAGGATATCCTCGAGCTTCTTCAGGATGTGTCCCAGAACGTTCAACCTTACCTCCCAGATGGTTGATGGCGGCCTTGCACAAGCGATGAGGCGTCAGCGCTTCGGCAGTTCGACGATGGCCGAGCCGATGGCGGAGAGTTCCCCGTCCTGCTGCTCCGCCCGCTGCTTGATCTCGACCAGGTGGCGGCCGTTCTCCTCATATTTGCGCTCCACCTTGGCGTGAATGAGGATGATGTCGCCTTCCGGGTTGTGACGCCGCACCTGGCTCTTCGCCTGGCGCAGGAAGCCGTCATCGCCCATCCAGTTGGTCACCTGATGGGTCAGCCAGGACGCGCGCTCGGGCCCGTAGTCATAGGCGCCGGGGGCGCCGACCTCGAGCGCGAACTCCTCTTCCCAGTGGACGCGTTCGGGGCAATCGGGAATGCCGAAACGGTTCTTGATGCCGGCGGAGGGATGCTTCTGCTGAAGCTTCCATGCAAGCTTGTTGGCGCGGATATAAAGCCCGCCCCAGCCTTGCGCATAGGCGATGAAGCCGGTTGCCGTCATCGGCCCCTTGACCATCACCGGCAGTTCGTCGCCCTCGTTGACATCGTCGAAGTAACGCGTATTGCTGCCGCGGATTTCTTCCGCCTCGTAATATTTGTAATAGGAGTCGAGCTCTTCCTGCGTGTAGACCCGCCTGCCCCGTTCGCGGGCCTCGGTGTATTTGGTGCCGTTCTCGCGCGCCTGGTCGCGGTCGGTGCGGAAGCACCAGCTATCGGCATCGGCGAGCAGGTCGCCGGTCTTCGCGTCGTAGAAATCGACGTGATAGATCTGCTGGATGGCCTTTCCGGCAAAGCGGGTATCGTGCTCGATCAGGTCCTTCAGATAGGCCTCGGTTCTGAGTTCGGTGTTGCGCGGAATGACCTTGTGCCAGTTCCAGTCGGCGCCCGACCACATGGCGTGAACGCCGGGCAGGCCGCCGACATAGCCGGAAATGATCCGGCTGGTGGAAAATAGGAAGCTCGGCAGGGCGATGACATCGCCGTAACGCGTGGTCTTCGCATAGTCCGGATCACACCACAGCGGATTGTCGTCACCGATGCCATGGGCATAGTGACGGATATTGTCGCGCGTCGCCTCGTAGCACCAGGGCTCGACGGTCTTGCCGATCTTGACGCCGATGCGGCTGCGCAGATCGTCCAGCCCCTCCTCGGTGATCTTCGGAAACTTCCTTACCATTTCGTTCATCTTGTTCCTCCTTGGAAGATGATTGCGCGCTGCCGCCTAGCGGGCGGCGGCCAAATTCTCCTGGTCCTGCGCCCGCAGGATCTTGCGGTTCACCTTGCCGGCCTGCGTCTTTGGCAGTTCGGAAACGAAGGCGATCTGGCGCGGATATTCGTGGCGGGCGAGGCGGGCGCGGACATGATCCTGAATGCTCTGCTTCAGCCCGTCCTCCTCCTCGCCCTTCAAAATGATATAGGCCTTGACGACCTGGCCGCGCACGCTGTCGGGCGTGCCGATCACGCCGCATTCGGCAACGGCGGGATGGCTGAGGATCGCGTCCTCGACCTCGACCGCGCCAATGGTCCAGCCTGCGGAAATGATGACATCGTCGGCGCGGCCGCCGTGATAGAAATAGCCGTCCTCATCGACCCTGCCGAGATCCTTTGTCGGGAACCACTCGCCGCCCTTCAGCACCATCAGCTCGCCGGTCTCGCCGGGGTCGCAGTCCGTGCCGTCGGGCCGGTGCACGGCGACCTCGACACCGGGGACCGGCTTGCCCATGGCGCCGTCGCGAACTTCGAGATCGTCGGCGCCCGGATAATTGGCGATGATCACGCCGATCTCGGTGGTGCCGTACATGGAGCGCACCTTGGTGCCGAACACCCGCTCGACATAGGCCGCGGTCTCGCTGTCGATCGGCTCGCCGGTAAAGGACAGCTTGTCGAAACAGTAGTCGTAGTTCTCCGCCTCGCCGCAATTGCGCATCATCCGGTAATGGGTGGCGGCGGCCGTCAGATTGGTGATCTCGAAATCATGCAGCGCCTTCAGGAGGCGGACCGGATCGAACTTGCCGGAGAACGTGCCGGTCGACACACCGAGCGCCAGCGGTGCCAGCGTGCCATGCCACAGGCCATGCCCCCAGGCGGGCGATGACGGGCAGAAGAAACGGTCGCCGGGACGGATGCCCGTGGCATAGAGCGCTGCCACCATCAGCGTCACGATGGAACGGTGAGAGTGCTCCACGGCCGCCGGCAGAAGCCTTGTCGTGCCGGATGTGTATTGCAGGACCGCAAGATCATTGCCCGCCGTTTCGCATTCGAACCGGACGGGAAGATCATCGAGGCTTGCAAGAAGGTCGCTGTCGGCAACCGTCACGTTCCCGGCCCCCGCCTCGCGCGCATCATCGGCCTTTTCGGCATTGGTGAAGAACAGCTTCGGCTTGCAGTCATTGACCCTGAGGCGGATGCCTTCGGGCCCGAAGAGCGTGAACAGCGGCACGGCCACGGCGCCAAGCTTCATTGCCCCGAAGATCGCCGCATAAAATGGCAGGGACGGCTCGATCATCACCGCGATGCGGTCGCCCTTGCCGATGCCCTTCCCTTTGAGAAAATGCGCGATCTGCGAAGACCGGCGGGCGATTTCCTCGAAGGTGATGATCTCGTCGTGACCATCGGCATGGGCGATCCTGAGGGCAACCCGGTCGCCGTCGGCATGCCGGTCGATACATTCATGCGCGATGTTGAAATGTGCCCGGTCGCCGTCGAACAGCTCCCAGAGCGCTTCCTTGCTGTAGTGCTTCTGCGCATCCGCATAGGACGTGAAATCCGTCAACCGGACCATGCAGCTCTCCTCCCAATTCCTCCACAGCGGCTTGTTCCGCCGCCGTGCTCATTGACAAAGGTAGAGAAACATCTAGCTTATTGTCAATATGTTATTCTTATTGTATATATACAATGAAAATGGACATTCGGGAGGGATGAAATGGCTGAGGACGAGAGCGGTCAGACGAACAAGCGGCAGGTGCCCGCCGTCACCCGAGCGGTGGCGATATTGCGGTTTCTGGCGCGCAGCAGCGAGCCGGCCGGCGTGAACCCGATCGCCCGCGAACTGGGCCTTATTCCCAGCACCTGCCTGCACATCCTGCGCGTCCTGCAGGATGAGGGGCTGGTCGAGTTCGACACGCAGACCAAGCGTTATTCGATCGGCATCGGCATCCTGCCGCTTGCCCGCGCGGCGCTGCAGAAGAACACCTTCTCCACGCTTGTGCAGCCGCATCTTTCTGCCCTGTCGACGCGCTTCGGCGTCACCGCGATTGCGACCCAGCTCGCCGAGCCGGGGCAGATGGTGGTGGTCGCGCTCTCGCAGTCGACCCTGCCCTTTCGCCTGCAGGTCGACCTCGGTTCGCGCTTTCCGGTCCTGATCTCGGCCACAGGCCGGCTGTTCGCGGCCTTCAGCGCGCTCGACGAGGATGCGCTGCGGAAAAGGTTCGAGAAGCTGATCTGGGATCACCCGCCGACATTCGAGGACTGGCTTGCCGAGATCGGCGAGGCCCGGACGCGCGGCTATGCCGTCGATCGCGGCATCTACATTTCCGGGGTCACCGTGGTCGCCGTGCCGATCTTCAATGCCAAGGGCCAGATGATCCGCTCGCTGGTCGCGATCGGCATCACCGAACGCCTCGAGAAGGAGGATGTGCCGAAACTCGCCGAGGCGCTGAAGGCCGTGCGCGGCGAGATAGAGCAGATGGAAATTTCGACAGGGAGTTGAGACGTGACGGAAATTCGGGAGGAGGAAGGCTGGAAGCCCCTGAAGGCAGGCGGGTTCATGGCCGGCATCGGGCCGCTTCATGCAAGGCGGCGGCAGGACGGCGGCTTCACCTATGCGCTTGAAACCGGCGAGGCGCACGCCAACGCGCTCGGCCTGGTGCATGGCGGCGTGATCACGGGGCTCGTCGATCAGGCCATCGCGCTCGTCGCCTGGCACGCCGCAGGCAGGGCGCCGGTGGTGACGGTTCAGATCGACACGCGTTTTGCCGCCAGCGCGAAACCCGGTGCGCGCCTTGAGGCAAAAGCGAATGTGCGGCATGTCGCCGGTTCGCTGGTCTTCCTCGACGCGGAAGTGTGCGAGGGGGAACGCACCGTCGCGCTGGCAACCGCCGTGATGAAGATTGCACGAAAGGGAGGGCCGGATGACAGACAATAGCGAAAGCAAGGGCCCTCTTTCGGGCATCAGGGTTCTCGATTTCTCGCGCATCCTCTCCGGCCCCTACGCATCCATGGTGCTGGCCGATCTCGGCGCCGAGGTCATCAAGGTCGAGCCGATCGAAAAGGGCGATGAAACGCGCGGCTTTCCGCCCTTCAGGGACGGCATGAGCCACTATTACATCGCGCTCAACCGCTCCAAGAAGAGCGTCGCTCTCGACCTGAAAAAGCCCGAGGGCGTCAAGGTCGCCCGCGAACTTGCCGCCAGAAGCGATATCGTTCTGGAAAACTTCCGGCCGGGCGTCATGGATCGCCTCGGGCTCGGCCATGAGGCGTTGAAGGCGGAAAATCCGGGCCTGATCTACTGCTCGATCTCGGGCTTCGGCGCCAACAGTCCGCACCGCGACCGCCCGGCCTTCGACATCGTTGCCCAGGCGCTTTCGGGCGTGATGAGCGTCAACCGCGAGCCCGGCCAGCCGCCCAACAAGCTCGGCCTGCCGCTTGGCGACATGGCGGGCAGCATCTTCTCCGTGTTCGGCATTCTCGCCGCCTTGCATGAGCGCGACGTGACGGGACACGGGCGGCATGTGGAAGTGGCCATGCTCGACAGCCTGATCGCCATGCAGGGCTATCTTTCGCAGATCTATTTCCTGACCGGCGAGAGCCCGAAACCGGTCGGCACGAAACACCAGAGCATCGTGCCCTACGGCTCGTTCCCGACATCGGACGGCTATGTCATCGTCGCCTGCCTGACCGAGCGCTTCTGGCACAATTTCGCCAGGTGTCTCGGACGCGAGGATCTGATCGACGACCCCCGGTTTTCCCTCTATCAGGCACGGCTTGAAAACCGTGATCTGCTGGAGCCGATCATCAATGAACGCATGATCCGGGACGACACGGCCTACTGGCTGGAGAGACTGTCGACCTTCGACGTGCCCAATGCGCCGATCCTCTCGATCGGCGAAGCGCTGGAACAGGACCATGTGAAGGCGCATGGTCTGGTCGAGACGGTCCGACATCCCGAGATCGGCGAGTTGAAAATGGTGCGCGGGCCGATCCTGTTTGACGGCAAGCCGGCCAGCAATGCCTTCGCGCCCTCACGGCTTGGCGAAGACACGCAAGCCGTGCTGATGGAAGAACTCGGCTATTCCAGAGAGGAGTGCGAGGAGTTGCTTGCGCGCTCCGCCATAGGCGCACGCATGGGAAGCTGTACACAGGATGGTTGAGGAAAACCGCACTGAGTTGCGGGTCCTGCCGCAACCGATGAATTCGCAAGCGGCCGTCCGCTCCTATGCCGGATCGATGCCCTGAAGGATGTGCCGTGCGTGATCGATCAGCGGGCGGTCGATCATCTTGCCGTCGAGTTGCACGGCCGCGCCCTTCGCGCCCTCAAGCGCCGCGATCACCCGGCGCGCCCAGACGACTTCCTCGTTGCTCGGCGCGAAGCCCTCATTGACAGGCGCGACCTGAGCCGGATGGATGCACAGTTTGGCGCCGAAGCCCATCGACCGGGCATGGCGCACGTCGCGCGCGATCGCCTCCGGATCGGCAAGCGCCGTGGTGACGCCGTCGATCGGCGGCAGGAGGCCACCGAGCCGCGAGGCAAGCACAAGCTCGAAACGGGCGTGATCCAGCCCGTGGCCGCCCTCGGGAATGCGCGCATCGGCACTGAAATCGAGATTGCCGAAGGCAAGTCGCATCAGGCCTGGCGTATTGACCGTGTCGCGCAGCGCGGCAAAACCAGCAACGGTTTCCACCAGCGCCAGCAGCTGGCGCCCGGGAAGCCGTGCCGCAACATCCGCCATCGCCGCCGGCGCGGCCTTGGGAACCATGATCTCTGCCGCAATATCGCGCAGCGCCGCGATATCGTCGTCATGCCAGGGCGTATCGATCCCGTTGATGCGCACAAGGCCATCGCCGCCCTCGGCGAACCATTGCGCGACATGGGCACGGGCGGCATCCTTGTCCTCGTGACCGACGGCATCCTCGAGATCGAAGATCACCGCACCTGCCCCGGCGGCCGCGGCCTTTGCGAAACGGTCGGGGCGGCTTCCCGGCACGAACAGATAGCTTCGTGGGATGGTCATCGACATCACCCCCCGAACACCGCTTCGGCCTTCATCGCCAGTTCGCCGTTAGGGCCCCTGGCCCAGAGCGAAAGGCGGTCCGGCGTCTCGCCTTCCGCTGCTTCCAGCGCAAAGCTGTCATCGACGAAGAGCGGCGCCATGCCGCGAAATTCGAACCGCGTCAGCCTTTCCTCCGGCCGGCAGCGATGGGCGAAATCCTGCAGCAGCGTGGCGACCAGCGGCCCGTGGACGACGAGGCCCAGATAGCCCTCCTCTTGCGTGGCATAGGGTCGGTCGTAATGGATGCGATGGCCGTTATAGGTCAGCGCCGAATAACGGAACAGCAGGACGGGATCAGGCTTGACCTCCCTGGTCCAGGCCGCCCCGTCGGGGGCTGCGGCCGGAACCGGCTTCGGCGCATCGGCCGCCGGCGGCTCGCGATAGACGATGTCCTGTTCCTCCTCGATGCAAAGCGTCCCGCCACTTGAAATCCGGTGGCGGACGGTGACGAAGACAAGGCGTCCGGCGCGACCGTTCTTTTCGACGACATCGAGGATTTCGCTCTCCTTCTCGGCGACCGCGCCGACGGCAAGCGGCGCGTGATAGGAGATGCGGCCGCCGGCCCACATGCGACGCGGCAGGCCGGTATCGGGCAGGAAGCCGCCGGTCTTCGGATGACCATCGACGCCGAGACTGGAACGACGGACGAAGGGGTTGAAGAACAGCCAGTGAAACCCCGCCGGCAAGGCCTGGCCTGCAACCGGCATGTCCGGCAGTTCCAGCGTCTCAACGAGCGCTGCAACCCGTTCTGCCAGGATCGTCTCGGTTTTGCTCTCACGGCGCCCGATGGCGCTTTCGGGACCTGCCTCGCGCATTGCGGCTTCAACTGTCAAACTCTCTCTCCCTCAAATCAGCGTCGCGATCAGTAGATGACCTGCTCTTCCACGAGCCGGGCGCGTTCCTTGCGGCCAAGCCCCAGAAGCGCGCCGTAAACATATTCCTCATGTTCGCCGAGACCCGGCGTGCCGCGCGTCATGCCCGGCGCATCGCTTGCCGAGAACCGTGCGGGAAAGCCGGCCGCCATGCGCTTGCTCCCGTCGGTCTCGGTCACCTCCACCACGCTGCCGCGGCCGCGCATATGAGGATCGGCGGCGATATCGGCGGCGCGCCAGGAAACATGCGCGGCAATGCCCTTTGTCTGAAGGTCGCGTGCCGCCGCTTCGGCCTCCACGCCCGCCGCCCATGCGGCGATGATCGCGTCCAGCGCCGCGCGCGCTTCGATGCGCGCCGCAGCGGTTGCGAAACGGGAATCCCCCGCAAGCTCCGGATGACCGATGATGCCGGCAAGCGCTGCCCATTCGGCATCCGAGGTGACGGCGATGGAGAGCCAGCGGTCTTCCTCGCGCGTGGCATAAAGCCCGTGCGGAGCGAATTGCGGGTCGGCATTGCCCCTGCGATGCTGGGGCACGCCGGCCGACGCCGCCGTGATCGCGTCGCCGGCGAGCGACGAAGCAACCTCGCGCGCGGCGATATCCACATGGCAGCCTTCGCCCGTTCGCCTGCGCCGCGTCAGGGCGGCAACGGCGGCAAGCGCTGCGTTCATGCCAACCGAATGATCCATGACATGGCGCATTTCCACCGGGGGACCGTCCTCGTAGCCGGTCAAATGCCCAAGCCCGCCCCAGGCGCCGAACAGCGGCGCATAGCCGGCAAAATGGCTGTCGGGACCGGACTGGCCTGATGACGAGACGGAGACCATGACGATATCGGGTCTGACCGCCTTCAGCGCCTCATAGCCGAGCCCCAGCCGCTCCATCACCCCGGCGCGGAAGCTTTCGGCGGCCAGGTCGGAGCTTGCAACCAGCCGCTTGGCCAGCGCCACGCCCTCGGGATGCTTGAGGTTCAGCCGCACCGACAATTTGTTGGAGGCCACCTGGTCGAAGGTCGCCGGTCCCGCGCGGCCGTAGACCGCATGGGATTTGCGAAAGATATCGGGCCGAAGCGCGGTCTCGATCTTGATGCATTCGGCGCCGAGCTGCGACAGCATATGCGTGCAGAAGGGACCTGCTGCATGAACGGTGAAATCGGCGATCCTGATGCCGGCAAGCGGTTTCATGCCGAAGCCCTCCGTTTTTCCGTTGCCGAGGAGACAAGCGCCTGATCGGCGCCCGGCTGAGGCGCTGGCGCTACGAGCCGCGGCGCCTCTGCGCCGAAACGGAACGGCGCTGTCTGCACCGAGAATGCACCGACGCCCGGCCATTCCTGGTTCTGGAAGATGCCGCGCGCGGTCTCATGCGCGCCGGCAAGCACCTGTTCGGGCGCATTGTAGCGCGCCATCGGCACGCCGAGCTTCTGCGCCCGCGCCACGATGTCCCCGACATCATGGGCGCGCGCGAAGGCGTGGATTTCGCGGTTGATCATCTCGCCCCGCGCACTGCGTTCGACGGCGTCGTTGAAGGCGTCATCGGCGGCCCATTCAGGGTGGCCCATGAGTTCGACAAGCCCGCGCCACTGCCGCTCTTCCAGCGTCAGCAGCTCGACATAGCCGTCGCGACATTCGATCACGCCGCCATAGCGGAAGGAACGCGTCAGCCGATGCTCGATCGAACCGTCGCCGTAACGCTGAAGCGCAAAGGCGCCGACGGCGAGATTGGCGTCCTGAACCGAGACGTCGACGAATTGCCCCTCGCCCGACCAGAGCGCGGCAAGGCCGGCAAGCGCTGCGGCGACGCCGCCCTGCATCTCGGCGAAGTGGCCGGCGATCTTGAGCGGCGGTCGGTCCGGGAACAGCGTTGCCGAAAGCCCATTGGGCAGAAGATAGCCCTCGCCGCCGGCATGAATGAGATTGATTTCCTCGCCCTTCCAGTCCGCCTTCGGGCCCGTCGCGCCGAAAGGCAGCACGGAAAGATGCACAAGATCCGGGTGACGGGCGGCGATGGCGGCCTCATCGAGGCCGAGCGCCTCGCGCTCGCCAAGCGGCGTGTCGTCGATCAGGATGGCAGCGCCCGCAAGCAGGGCATCCAGCTCGCCCCGGCCTTCCGTTGTTGCAAGATCCAGAACCACGCTGCGCTTGTCGGCCGCGACATAGGCGAAAAGCGCGCTGCTGCCGTTTTCGAAAAGCGACGCGCGCTTGCGCAAGGGGCAGAGCCCGGGGGGCTCGACCATGATCACCTCCGCCCCCATGGCGGCAAGCAGGCGTCCGGCCCAGGCTCCGGCGACGCCGCTGGCGTGCTCGACAATCCTGATGCCGCTGAGCGGCGTGTCCTGTTGCATGGCGGGACCTCCTCCTCAAGTCCCGGAGCGCTCCCGTTGCGGGACGCGCCGGCATTGCGATCGTGCTCCGCCGGGCCTCATTCTTCGGGCCCGGCGGGAGCGCTTCATCGTCAGCGTACGACGGGGAGCTCGAGATCGAGCGCCGAACCGTCGAAGAACACCCTGAGCTCGGGATCGCGGCTCGGCAGGATCACGGTCGCCACGCCCGGCGTGGTGACTTCGCCGCGCTGGTTCTCGCCCCAGATCTCCAGGTCGACGAGCGCGTGACCGTCCTTGACGTATTTGCGCGAGACCTTGCCCTTGCACCAGGTGCTGTCGCCCATGGTGTTGAAACGGCGCATTTCGGTGCGGACCCGCTTGAGGAAGGCGGCGTCGCCCATCCAGTTGGTCACCAGCGAGGCCATCCACGAAGACCGCTGCGGACCGTAATCATAGACGCCGGGCACGCCGACCTCCTTGGCCGTGCTTTCGCGGTGGTGGCCGATGCCGGTATATTCAATGCCGCCACCGGCTTCCGGATTGCGGAAGAAGTGGCCCGGATGCTTCATCGCCGCCTGGAACACGACGCCATGGGTGTGGCCGCGGCCGCAGCCGACGAGGAAGCCCATCGTATCCATCAGCGACAGCGGGCCGCGCACGATCGGGTCGAGGCTCTCGCCTTCCGTCACATCCTCGAAGTAGCGTACATTGGCGCCGCGAATGCGTTCCGGCTCGCGCATGATCGCGTCGTCGAGCGCCTCATATTCGTCAGCCGTATATTCGTGGGTCTTGATGTCCTTGTACTTGCCGGCATCGCGGGCGGCCTTGCGCTCGTGGCGGGTGCAGGTGCCAAGCGCGCGGGCGACAAGCTCGCCGCGCTGATTGGAATAGCTCGCCTCGACATATTGCAGCACCAGGCGGCCGGAGAACTTGCTCTGCTTCTCCTCGACGCCGACAACGCGCTCGATCGCGCTGATGCGATCGCCGGGACGGATATGGCGGAACAGTTCCCAGTCATTACCGGCGTAGAAGCCGTGCACGCCCGGCAGGCCCCAGCGGGTGCGTCCGACCCAGCCAAAGGCCATGGGGAACATCGGATGGCCCACCTGGCCGCCGTAACGCGAATTGCGGCCATATTCCTGTTCGCGATAGAGCGCGTTCAGATCGCCGATGCCGTTGCACCAGTTGCGCAGCGTATCCGTGGTGGCGTCCTGCAGATAGGGCCCTTCCGGGCGAAGCTGCAGGCCGATCATGTTGCGGGCGGCCGCAACTGCCTCGTCCGTGATCAGTCCTTCGGCCGGCGCGCCGCCGACGGCTTTCTTGGTCTGCTCTTTGGTGTCGCCCATGGTCACGTGTCAGTCTCCTCTCAAGACGCTCAGCCGACGCTCCCCGCGCCAACTTCAAACTTCGTTTCTGATGGCCAGTTAATGCATTTTATTTTCTCTGGTCAATCATTTTTCAGAAAATAATGCATTTTTATCGGCAAATTCATTTGAAAAACGAAGCATTGGAGTGAAATCCGGCACGATTTTCCGGATTCTCTCTCCATAAAATGCATTCTATGAGAACGAGACGTCCGAGGCCGTCGTGATCTCGGCATAGCGGCGCAGGCCGGCGAGCGCGAAATCATGCTCCTCCGCGTTCGCGCCGGCGCAGCAGTCCTCCAGCACCACGCAGGCATAATCGCGGTCGTGCCCCTCGCGCACGGCGGCGGAGACCACGCCATTGGTGGAAACGCCGCAGAGGATCAGCCGTTTGATGCTCTGGGCACGCAGCAGCGGCTCCAGCTTGGTCGCGTAGAACGGACTGACCCTGTGCTTGATGATATCCGGATCGCCCTCCTGCGGCGCGAAGTCCGAATAGACTTCCGTGCCCCAGCTTCCAAGTTGGAAGACCCCGGCATCGCGCGCCTTGGCGAAAACCGGAGATGTGGGCGGGCATTCCGCATAGCTGGGCGAAAAGCCGACGCGGACATAGCCAACCATAACCCCGGCTGCGCGCGCCCGGCGGATGGCAAGCTCCGTATTGGTATAGACGCCCCGTTCCTGGCACTGCGGAACATAGGTCTTTGCGCCCATCCCGTGGGGATGAACGAGGTCGTTGAGCATGTCCATGACAAGCAGGATGCTATCTGCAGGCATTCGGGTCTCCTCTCTGCAATGTTTCGGCGAACCGGCCGGAACAGGCAGAAGGATGCCCTAGCCGGTGTAGCTGGCCTTGAACTCGTCCCAGCCGGCGCGAATGTGGCTGCGCAATGCCGACAGCATCGCCCCCTCGTCGCGCGACAGGATTGCGCCCAGCATCTCGCGATGCTCCTTGGAAGCGCGGTCGATCCGGTTTTCCAGCCTGTTGATCAGGTCGAAGGGGTAGCGCGCCCACAGCGCCCGGACGAAACGCAGCGTCTGCGGCAGACCGGCCGCGAGATAAAGCACTTCGTGAAAGCGGTAATTGATGGAGCGCACCGCGTCCTTGTCGTCGCGCGCGGCAGCCGCCTCCAGCTGCGCCTGCAGATCGCGCAGCTCGTCGACCTGCTGCGAGGTCAGCCGCTCCATGCCGCGCAGCGCCAGTTTCGATTCCAGCGTCACGCGCAGATCGACGATCTCTTCCGTCGCATTGATATCGAAAGGCGCGACCGTCGCGCCGCGATGCGATGTTCCCAGAATGAAACCTTCCGCCGCGAGCAGCTTCAGCGCCTCGCGCACCGGCGTGATGCTCATGCCGATGCTCTCGGCGATTTCGGCCTGTTTCAGCTTCGACCCGCGCGGAAACTTGCCCGAAATAATGCCTTCTCTGAGGTAATCCGCGACTTGCTCTTCCTTGGTCTGATGCTTCAACGTATTGACCTTCCATGAAATTTCGCGAACCACTATACCAGTGCTCCACCGGGATAATGCAATATTTCACGGATTGCTCCAAGCTTTTGGTGCGGCATCGAGGCGAAGAATATGCTCTTCACCGTCATGCCGGGGGTAAATCTCGGCCAAGCGCGGATCATGCGCCGGCAGAACATGATCATCGCTGTCGGCAAGGGCGCGGATGGTGTCGTGCGCGGCAATCATGTCGGAGGAGTTGAACACCACGGCAAAGGGCACGCCGCGCTCATATTCCTCGTAGTAATGGAGCGCATCGGAGGCGAGAACCACATGGCCGCGTGCGGTCCGTACCCGCACGATTTCCTGGCCTGCGCAATGGCCGCCGACCCAGTGCACCGTCACGCCGTCGGCAATCTCGCTTTCACGCCCGTGCAGGGTCAGCCGGCCGCCATGCAGCAGGTTGACCAGCCGGTTGATCTCGTCCGGCTCATAGGCCCGGCGAAACCACCATTTCTCCATCCACGGGCCGGTGACGTAGGCCATTTCCTCGGCCTGCATGAAGAAATGCGCCTTCTCGAACGCATCGAGAAAACCGAGATGATCATAATGCGCATGGGTCAGAATGACCGTGTCAGCATCACGCGCCGAAACGCCCAGCCTTGAAAGCGCGTCGACCGGGCTCAGCACATGGGTATGGCCGTGCTTTTCCGCCTTGGCCGGATCCATGCCGGTATCCACGACGATGACCCGGTCATCGCTCACCAGCAGCCAGGAATAGAAATCGAGCGGCAGGCTGTCCTCCGGATCGCTTTCGAGGATGAAGTTCTGCCCGCGCGTCCGCGTCGGGTTGATCGCGTGGCGGATGCCGTAGATCTTCCAGATGGTCTCGCTCATCGCCGCCCCCCTCACGCTGCCGATGCGGCGCCAAGATAGGCATCGATCGCCTCCTGGCGGGCGGCGCTGTCGCTCAATTCCTCGGCCGTGCGGTGGCCGACAAGCTGTCCGCCGCGCAGGAAATGCAGCTCGTCACAGATCCGCATCGTCATCGCCAGGTTCTGCTCGACCAGCACGATCGCCAGGTCGCTTTCGCTGCGAAACGCGCCCAGCCGGTCGAACACCCGCCTGACCAGCATCGGCGCAAGCCCGAGCGAAGGCTCGTCGAGCAGCAACAACTTTGGCTTAGCCATCAGCCCGCGACCGATCGCCAGCATCTGCTGTTCGCCGCCGGAAAGCCGCCATGCGTGCCGGTCGGCCTTGTTGGCGATTTCGGGAAACAGGTCCAGCACCATCTCCGCACGCGTTTTCCGTTCCCTGCCGCCGAGGTGATAGCCGCCCAGGGTCAGGTTTTCGCGCACCGTCATGTCGCCGACGATTTCGCGTCCTTCCGGCACATAGACAATGCCACGCTTCACCCTTTCGCGTGCGGCAAGCCCCGAGACATCCTCGCCCTTGAAGACCTGGCGCCCTTCCGAAGGGATCAGTCCGGCGATCGCCTTCATGATCGAGGTCTTGCCCGCGCCGTTGGCGCCCAAAAGCGCGACGACCGAACCGGTCGGCACGGAAAACGAGACGCTGTCCACCGCCTGCGCACTTGCGCCGTAGAAGACGGAGAGATCCGATATGGTCAGAAGATCAGTCATCGTCGCTCCCCAGATAGATACGGATCACATCCTCGTTCCTGCGCACATCGGCCGGCGCGCCGCAGGTGACGAGCGCGCCGAAATTCATCACGTAGATGCGGTCGCAGATCGACATGACGAGGTCCATGTCGTGCTCCACCACGACCATGACGAGATCGGGCGAGACCAGCCGCCTGAGGCTGCGCATCAGGTCGCGGGTCTCCGAATTGTTCAGGCCCGCCGCCGGCTCGTCCAGCAAAAGCACATCCGGCTTGCCGACGATCGCGCGGGCAATCTCGACGAGGCGCAGCATGCCGGGCGGCAGTTGCGACGGCATCTTGTCCACCGCCTGGGCCAGACCGAGCTCGGCGAGTGCCGCCATCGCGGCCTCGCGCATCGCTGCCATTTCGTTGCGCCCGCGCGCTGTCGGTAGGAAGGCATGGGCCCAGCCGGCGTGATAATTGCGGGCAACGCCGATCATCACGTTTTCCAGCACGGTGAGATCGGGGCTCAGCGCCACATGCTGAAAGCTGCGCACGATGCCCTTGCCGGCGCGCGCTGCCGGCGGCAGGCCATCGAGGCTCTCGCCGGCATAGGTGATCGCGCCGCCCTGGGGCCGGTAGGCGCCGGTCATGCAGTTGAACAGGCTGGTCTTTCCCGCGCCATTGGGACCAATCAGTCCGGTGATTTCGCCGGCGCGGAATTCGACATCAAGGTCCTTCAGAACGGTGATGCCGCCGAAGGACAAGGAAATGCCGTCGCCGCGAAGCGCCTTTGCCATCGCGTCCATCAGTCGTCTCCCTTTGTCTTGGCCGCAAGCGCGCGAAGGCGCGGCAGGTAATGGCCGGCAAGGATCATCGCGAGCAGGGCGACGCCGTAGAACACCGGTATCCACGCGCCCGAGGAGGACAGCAATTGCGGCACCAGCGTCAGAAACGCGCCGCCGAGCAGGGCCCGCCACAGGCTGAGGCCGTAGAAACTGACGACGGAGCCGACCAGCAGGAAGATCGCCGACCAGAAGGTGAAGCCGCTGGGGCTGACGGTCGATCCGGCAAAGCCGAGCATGGCGCCGCACAGCGCCGCAATCCCGCCGCTGATGCCCATGACGGCGACCCGCGCCCAGACCTGGCGCGTGCCAAAGGCATCGGCGGCAGCCGGGTGCGATTTCGACAGCAACAGGACCAGCCCCTGCCGCGAATGGCGCAACCGCGACACGCCATAGACGGCGACCGCAAGCACCAGAAGGGCCACATAATAACGCTGCAATCCCATCGGCATGCCGGGGATGACCGGGGTCGCCACATAGAGCCCCTCATAGCCGCCGGTCAGCCCGTCCATATTGTTGATCAGTTCCGGCACGGCAAGCGCCAGCGCCATGGTCGAGACCGCGAGGTAGATGCCCGAGAGCTTGCGCGAGGGCCAGGCAAAGGCGATGCCGCTGACGACGCCGAGCGCCAGCGCCAGCGGCAGGCTGAAGATCACAGAAAGACCGTAGCGCGTGTCGAGCACCGCAACCGAATAGGCGCCCACCGCCGCGAAAAAGGTATGGCCGATCGAAACCTCGCCGCCATAGCGCACCAGCACGGACACCGACAGCACGCCGATGGCATTGGCAAAGCAGAGGCCCAGCGCGAAAGTCCAGGACCCACCGAGCAGGAAGGGCAGAACCAGCAGCACCGCGAGAAGCGCGAGGTTCAGCATGTCGCTTCGCAATGCGAGCCGGGCCGGCAGGATACGGTCGTTCTGCAGACTTGCGGGATGATCAGACACGGCTGCCTCCCACCCGGGCGAGAATGCCGTTCGGGAAGATGTTCAGCGCCAGAAGGATAACGCCCAGCAGGAAGGTGCTGGAAAATTCCGGCGAGACATAGAAGGTAAAAAGGTTCATCAGGACACCGATCAGAATGCCGCCGACGAGCGCGCCCGGCAGGCTGGCGAAGCCGCCGATGACCGCGGCGGCAAAGGCCTGCAGCATGAAGGCGGCGACCGTGGTGACGCTCAGGAACGTGGTCGGCACGATCAGAAGCGCGCCGACGACGCCGAGCACGGCCGCGACGATCCAGGAAAACAGGTGGACCGAGCGCAGGTTGAGGCCGCAGACCTCCGCCGCGAAGGGGTTGATCGAGATCGCCCGGAAGGCGACGCCGAGCTTGGTGAAGTCGACGACGAAAAACAATAGCGCGATGGTGACGACCGCGACCGCGAGCACGGTCAGGTCATAGCCAGTGATGAACAGCCCGAGCACCGACATGCCGAAGCGCGGCACCGGCAGATCGAGGCTGACGATATCCGCCCCGAAGATCAGCAGCGTCGCGCCCTGCGCGATCAAGCCGATGCCGAGCGTCGCGATGGTGGCGGTGAGATCGCTTTCAAACACCAGCGGCGCAATCACCGCATAGGTGAGGCAGGCAATCGCGATGACCGCCAGGATGGCGAGCAGCACCGCCGCGCCCCAGCTCAGCTGCATCAGCGCGCCGCTGGAGAAACCGTAGATCAGGAAGGCGGCGAAGCCGGCGACATTGCCATGGCTGAAATTGACCACGCGCGAGGATTTGAAGATCATCACCAACCCCAGCGCGCCGAGCGCATAGAGGCAGCCGGTGATCATGCCCGACCAGAGCAGCGGGAAGAGGTCGCGGAAAATGTCGCTCATGCTTCCTCTCCCGTGTCGCCCGACATGACGCCGCGCTCCACCAGTTCGATCACCCCGGGGAAATAGCGCCCCGACAGATCCGTCGTGGTCGCGACCTCATAGTAACGACGCGCCGCATCGGCGGACGGCAGCGCCACGCCGGCTTGCTCCGCCAGTTCGAACACGTAGGAAATGTCCTTCAGTACATATTCCGGTGAAAATGCCTTGTCCGGAAATTCACGCGGCAGCATTGCCTTCAGCCCGTGATTGCGCAGCACGAAGCTGTCGCCCGAGCCCTTGGAAACCGCGTCCAGCAGCACATCGGGGGCAACGCCGGCCTTTTCACCGAGCACCATCATTTCCGCCAGCGCCACCGTATTGGCGAAGACCAGCATGTTGTTGACCAGCTTCAGCACCTGCCCCGCGCCGACATCGCCGCCATGGGTAACGTCGGTGGCGATATAGTCGAGCATCGACCGGATACGCGCGTAAACCGCATCGGACGCGCCAACCATGATCGCGAGCGCGCCCTTGCGGGCTGCCTCGCGGGTGCGGGCGACAGGGGCATCGGCAAAATCGATGCCGTGTCCGGCAAGATTGGCGGCAACCTTCCGGGCCGTCGCCACCGGCGTGGTCGAAAGGTCGACGACCAGCGAGCACCGGCCGGAAACCTTCGCGATCTCACCTGCCACCGCTTCCACCTGCGGCCCGCCGGGCAGCGACAGAAAAATCACGTCGGCCTCACCGGCCAGCGCCGCGACCGAGCCGACCCGCTCGGCGCCAGCCTCTTCCACCGCCGCAAGCGCCGCCTCGGAAAGGTCGAAGGCCAGAACCTTGCCGCCATGCTTTTGCGCCATATTGGCGCACATCGGCCCGCCCATGACGCCAAGCCCGATAAATCCGATCGTCTCGTTGTTGCTCATCATATCAATCCATCAACATGCCGCCGTTCACATCCAGAACGGTGCCGGTGATCCAGTTTGAGGCGGGCGAGCACAGGAACAGGATCGCCTGCGCGATATCCTCCGGCTGGCCGAAACGGCCGAGCGGCACATTGCCGTTGGCAGAGGGCGCGGCGCGCTGGGTCACGGTTTCCCACATCGGCGTTTCCACCGGGCCGGGCGCGATGATGCTGGCATAGACGCCCTGGGGCGCGCCGGCCTTGGCCACCCATTTCATCAGCCCGTGAACGGCCGATTTCGCCGCAACATAGGACGGACCGGAGGCGACGCCGCCGATCTTGGCGGCGATGGAACCGAGCGCCACCATCTTGCCCATGCCCTGCTCGGCCATGACCGGGAACACTGCCCGCACCGGATTGACGACGCCCATCAGGTTGACGTCGAGAATGGCGCGCCATTCCTCATCGGTGCTTTCGCCGAGCGGACGGTGCGAGATCGTGCCGGCGCACAGAATAAGCGCATCGATGCGGCCATGTTCGGAGCGGATATCGGCCACCAGCGCGTCGGTCTCTTCCCGCGAGGTCACGTCATAGCGGCGATAGCTGACCGCCGGATGGTCGAACGCCGCCGTTTCCGCGATATCGGTGGCAATCACCGTCGCGCCCGCTTCTGCGAGCGCCAGCGTCGTGGCGCGGCCGATGCCGCCGGCAGCGCCTGTTACAAATGCGATCTTTCCGTCCATCCGCGCCGGTGCGCTGACTGGTATCAGGGACATCCCTGTGTTCTCCCGTCATTCAAATCTGCAAATTCAAAAGAAAGGCGCGCCGCGCTTTTGACGCGGCGCGCGAGGGTTGTTACTCAGCCTTGGCGTCGAAGACCACGGCGGGATAGGGTCGGAACGGCTGCACCAGCTCGAAACTGTCGCCCTTGGCCTGGATGATGCCTTCCTGACGGGTGCCGCGATGATCGCCGGGCTCGAAGGTCACGCCCTTCGCGCCGCCGACATCGGCATCCTTCAGCGTCTCCAGCGCGGCAATCAGGTTTTCACGGGTCAGTTCGTTGCCGGAGGCCAGAAGCGCCTCGAATCCCTTGTGGAAGATCGCCGCATTGCTCCAGCCATTGAGGCCGAAGACGCCGACCGGATCGTCGGGATAGTATTTCTTGATCGAATCCCGGTAGGCGGCAATATCCGTCACATCGGAACTGACGGGCAAAAGCCAGGACGAGAAATAGACGCCATCCAGCAGATCGCCGGCCAATTTGAAAGTGGATGGATCCGCGGTGAAGAACGGCGCGAACCAGTCGACATCAAGCCCCTGCAGATCGGCCGCCTTCAGCGCGGCCGCCAGGTTGGCGTTGGAGCCGAACAGGATCACGGCATCCGCGCCGGAATTGGCAACGCGACGGATATGCGGACTGAAACTCGTGGTCTTCACGTCGAAGGGAATCGACTCCGCCGGCTCCAGGCCGAGGTCGGCCATATAGGCGTCAAAACCGCGCTTTGCCGATTTGCCGAGTTCGTCATTTTCCCACAGCAGGGCAATCTTCTTGTGGCCGAGCGTGTTGATCGCGTAGTCCGCATTGGATGCCGCCGACCAGCCATAATCCGGCAGCAGCGGAAACACGGTCGGCTCGACGAAGAAGGCGCTTGCGCCCCCGATCGGCCCGACCACGGGCAGATCAACTTCGCGCGCATAGGGCAGAACGGCGACGTTGGTTGCCGTGCCAATCGGCGCCGACAGCGCGAAAATGCCGTCATCCTCGACCATCTGCCGGGTAACGGCGACCGAGCGCGCGGGCTCGTAGCCATCGTCCTTGGTCACGTAATTGATGGTCCAGCCATCAATGCCGCCATTGTCGTTGAGGTTCTTGTAATAAGCCTCTGCGGCATGGGTCAGGATGGCATAGAATGGCACAGGTCCCGTAACCGGCGTGAAAGCGCCGATGGTGACGACCTTGTTCTCGGCATCAATGCCGGGATCGGCAGCGGCCAGCGGCCCCGCGGAAAGCAGCACTGCGCCAATGGCGGCCGCAGGGGCCACCCTTCTCAGTCTCGAAAACATGTGATCTCCTCCCGAACATGTTTCGTTCCTCCAGCCTGACGATAGCAGGCCCCGCCAAGAGGTCAATAGAAAATGCATCTTATTTTATTTTTGAGTGACGAATCCGGCTTGGCCTCAATTAAAAAGCGCTATATTTCGGTCTTTTCGCTCCATCCCTGGTTCGATGACTGCGTCAACATCGTCCTCGTTCGCCCAAAATAATGCATTTTAATCTTGTCAAATCGCCACGAACCTGACAGTCATAGCGCCAATCGGTGCCATTGCGGCGCGGCGCGATGAGGGAGGCGTGAATGAAAAACGGGATATTGGCGGGCAAGACGGTGCTGGAACTCGGCAGCATGATCGCCGCGCCCTTCGCCACGCACATTCTCCAGCAACTGGGCGCAACGGTGATCAAGATCGAACCGCCGGCCGGCGAAACGACCCGCAAACTGGTGCGTGGCGGCCCGAGCGGCAGCTATCTCGCCTTCAACCGCGGCAAGAAAAGCCTCTGCCTCGACCTTCAGTCGGATCAGGGACGAGCGGTCTTCCGTCGTCTCATCGAAGATTGCGACATCGTCGTGCACAATCTCTCCCCATCGGCGGCGCGAAAGCTCGGGGCGACATATCAGGACTGCATCAGGCTCAATCCCGAGATCATTTTCTGCCATATTAAAGGCTATGGCGCGGGACCGCTTGAAGAAGAGGTAGCGTCGAACCCGATCGCCGAAGCGGCAACGGGCGTGATGTTTTCCAACCGCGTCAACGGCCGCCCCTCCAGGCTTGGCCCGTCCTATCATGATCAGTTCGCCGGCTGCTATGCGGTAATCGCCGTCCTCTCGGCGCTTCTTTCGGACGATCCGGCCAAGCGCAATATCGAGCTTGGACTTTACGAAACCGGACTGCACATCGCCGCTCGCGATCTGCTTGGCGTTCAGCTCAAATCACAGCTTCTCGGACGTCCGGAGACAGAACCCTCGGCGGAGTTCAGCATACCCGGCTATGGCGCCTACGAGACGCGGGACAAACGCTGGATCTATCTCGTGATGCTGACGGACGATCATTGGCGTAAATTCTGCGCGGCGGCTGGCATCGCTCCCGACCCGACGCTTGCGGGCCTTCGCGACCGCAGACGCGAGCGCCCGCGCGTGGAAGAGATGGTGGCCACTGCCGTCGGCGCAGAGGATTACGACGTCCTGACCGAGAAGCTCTCCCGGCAGGGCGTCGGCTTCACCGAAATCCTCTCCGCAGACAGGGTGCTCGCGGCCCCGCAGGCCATGGCCGGCGACAAGGTCTCCGAATTCGTGTTTGGCGATTACGACTTCGCCTCGCCAGACTTCCCGATACCGGCGCTTCTGCGCACGCAGGGTCGAGCCGACGCTCCGCCGCTTCTCGGCGAGGACACGGCAGAGATCCTGAGGACGCTCGGATACGACGAGGGCATCATCGAAACCATGATCGAGGCCGGCGCCGCCCTGACGGCCAGACGCGACAGGGAACTCTGGTCGAAACCGAAGACGACGGCCAGGGCCGAGTAGAGCCCTCCCAGACCGCAAAGGCATGCCTGGCCCCCTATGAGGGGCGCAAGAAACAAAAGAACCGCGTCTCGATGAAACGCGGTTCCGCTATCGGGCGGCGGCGCATCTCCGGGAAGACGGCTGCACCGCATCATGCCTGCTCGGGGCGCAAGGCGCCCGAGGTTGATTTCAGTCCTCGGCTTCCTCGTCTTCGTCGAAGGAGACGAGCTTGGCGCTGTAGGTCTTCTCGCCGAGACGTTCGATCAGGTCGAGCTGAAGCTCCAACCACGCCTTGTGGCCTTCCTCGTCCAGCACGATCTTCTCAAACAGCGTGCGCGTGCCGATGTCGCCAAGCTCGGCAGCATGCTTCGCCGCCTCAGTGTAGACCGAAATCGCCTCCTCCTCGTCGGCCTTGTCGGATTTGAACATGTCCGGCAGGGATTCGGCCTTGTGCGGCTCCTTGTCGAAGGCGATCCTGGGCGAGGCCTTGAGGAAGAACAGCCGTTCGATAAACAGATCGGAATGACCGAGTTCCTCCGACATCTCCTCGCGCATCTTCGCGGCCATTTTCGTCAGGCCCCAATCCTCAAGCGTATGCGCGTGAAGCTGATACTGATGGGCAGCGCTCATCTCCATATTGACCGCGCGCTGAAGATATTCGATCAGCTTGGTGTTTTTCATCGCCAACATCCTTTTCTGGTTCGGTGGTTCAGGGTCGTTCACGCCCGCCGCCGGGCGCGCGGGCCAGTGATCAATGAACCGATCGTATAGACAAATATGGCCATCCCGATCGCCCCGGCAAGGGCCACGGCCAGAAGGACCATTACATCGACAGGGCCGCCCATGTCCGAAAGCCGGGAATGCGTCGTCGCGAGCAGGAGCCATATGGCCGCGACCGCGCCAAGCGATAGAAACTCGCGTCGCTTCATCGGGATTGCTCGTTGTTTTGGCGGCGAGGCCGTCTCGCGCCGACGGTTCTGGACAAGGGCCGCGCGAAATCCTCCGCGCAGCCGACGATATAGGGCCTGTCTCGCCAAGAAACGGGGACGGCCTCAGCGCCTGGTTGCGGCGCCGCGAAAAGCCTTCAGATAATGCCTTTCGAAATAACGCTTCAGCCAGTGGAAGACGCGGCTCTTCGGCAAGAGGATGTTGTGCTTCAGATTGCGGAACACGAGCATGCCGGCATCGAGCGTATCGACGATGCAGATAAGCTCCGGCTTGAAGGCGCGGCGGGGCGGCGCACCCTTGAGAGCGAGTGCGATATTCTCCGCCGCAGCCATACCCTGCAGATCCGCCTGATGGGCCTGTTTCGGCATCCATTCCGGTCCGGGGAACGACCCGGCATCGCCGACGACCCAGAGATTTTTGCGGTCCTTGACCCGGCACATCTCATCGGCCGCGATCATGCCGCCGGGCGAAAGCGGCAGATCGGTTTCTTCCAGCCATGCCGGCCCCGTCAGCCCAGGCATGAACAGGATCAGGTCGGCGGGAAAGGCGCCGCCCTCCGTGACCACCTGGTCCTTCTCGAACCGGACCATCTTGTGTCCGAGACGGGTCTCGATATCGCGCCGCTCCATCTCCCTCAGCAGGCCATCGACGGCCTTGTCGCCAAGCCTCTGGCCCGGCCGCTCGGACGGGTTGAAGAAGACCAGGCGGAACTTGTCGCGCCGCTTCTGTTTGCGAAGCAGGGTATCGATGATGAACAGGAATTCGAACATCGGCCCGCCGCGCACCGCCCCCTGTTCCTTCGGATTGGAGGCAAAGCCGACCGCGATCGTGCCGCCGTCCATGGCCTGAAGCCGCCGCGCAATCTCCTCGCCGACGGCAATGCCCTCACAGGGCACCAATGCGTGCTCGATACCGGGAAGTTTTTTGATGAAGCGGGCGCCGGAGGCAATCACGAGCTGGTCGGCCCGATAGTCGCCATCGTCGGTCAGCACCGTGCAGCCATCTTCGCCAAGGCCGGTGACGCTGGCGCGGACATATTCGATATCGTGTTCCGCAAAGAAACCCGCAAGCGGTATTTTCAGGTCCTCGCCCGAGCGCAGGTCCGCAGGAAGCCAGATCGAACTTGGAAGATAGTGAAGCTGGTCGCGCGGCGAAATCATCCGGATCGTCACGTCGCCATTTCGCCTGCGCAAACTTCGCGCGGTGGTGAGCGCCGCAAAGCCGGTACCGATGATGGTCACGTTGGTCATATCGTCACGCCTGTAATATATGTTTCTTCATATATACGTATATAAATTGGAATGGCAAATGTTTTTTGGATGAATTTGGTTCGCGGACACATGAAACAGGGAAAAGGGTCAACTGGGTACACTGGACGAAGCTGCTGGCAAAGAAGGCTCATCTCACGCTGCATCAGGTGACTCTCCACACCGGAAAACCAAAATCCGGATTCTTCATCATCCTTATTGCAAATAATTCTCAATTACATTAAAAAAATAGAAACCTTGCTTCCTAGACGCATTTGCAACAGGAGAGAGAAATGTTTGATGCGACCCGGCGGTCCATACTGACGGCCATGACGGCCCTGGCAGTCACCGCGGCGACGACGGCCGCGATGCCGGCGGCGGCGGCCGAAGACGGCAAGTTCAAGGCCGTGACGACGTTTACGGTGATCGCGGACATCGCCCAGAATGTCGCCGGCGACGCGGCCATCGTGGAGTCAATCACCAAGCCGGGCGCCGAGATTCACAATTATGCACCGACGCCGCGGGATATCCTGCGGGCTCAGGACGCCGACCTGATCCTGTGGAACGGGCTTAATCTGGAACTCTGGTTCGAAAAATTCTTCCAGAACCTCGACGACGTGCCGAGCGTGGTCGTCTCCGACGGCGTGGAACCGATGAGCATTTCGTCCGGGCCTTACGAGGGCAAGCCCAACCCGCACGCGTGGATGTCGCCGACCTCCGCGCTGATCTATGTTGACAACATCCGCGATGCCTTCACGGAATATGATCCGGACAATGCCGACGCCTATGCCGCCAATGCGGAGGCCTACAAGGAAGAGATCCGCGCTGTCATCGATCCGATCAAGGCGGAAATCGATGCCGTGCCGGAAGACAAGCGCTGGCTGGTCTCCAGCGAAGGCGCATTCTCCTACCTTGCCCGCGATTTCGGCCTGAAGGAGCTTTACCTCTGGCCGATCAACGCCGACCAGCAGGGCACGCCGCAGCAGGTGCGCCATGTCATCGATGTCGTGCGCGAGAACGATATTCCGGTGGTCTTCTCCGAAAGCACGATTTCGCCTGCGCCTGCCCAGCAGGTCGCCCGCGAGACCGATGCCGAATATGGTGGCGTGCTCTATGTCGACTCGCTGAGCGACCCGGATGGCGCGGTCCCGACCTATATCGATCTTCTGAAGGTGACATCGGACCGGATCGCCAAGGGACTTTCGTCCAACCTGTAACCCATAGGGCAGTTCGGCCGCGCGGTGTCTTTCATTGTCAGGCCCTTGCCCTATCATCGACAGCACCTGCAGCCCCGCAGTCTTGTGCAGGGATGCGATGCATCTGAAAACCAAAGGTATTGGCGGAATGAACAAGCGCGCGGACTGGCGCCCGGACCAGACAGGGCAGGACCAGGAAACCGGTATTGCTGTCAACGACGCGACCGTGACCTATCGCAACGGCCATACGGCGCTGACCGAAGCGTCATTTACGATCCCGCGCGGCACGATCGCCGCCCTGGTCGGGGTCAACGGCGCCGGCAAGTCCACCCTTTTCAAGGCGATCATGGGCTTCGTGCGGCTGGCCAAGGGCGAGATATCCGTTCTCGGCATGCCGGTCAGCGCAGCGCTGAAAAGGAACCTCGTCGCCTATGTGCCGCAGGCCGAAGAGGTCGACTGGAATTTTCCGGTTCTGGTCGAAGACGTGGTGATGATGGGCCGCTATGGCCATATGGGACCGCTGCGCCGCGCCAAGAAGGCCGATCACGAGGCCGTCGACAAGGCCCTTGCACGCGTCAACATGAACGAATTCCGACATCGCCAGATCGGCGAGCTCTCCGGCGGGCAGAAGAAGCGCGTCTTCCTGGCGCGCGCGCTGGCGCAGGATGGCTGGGTCATCCTGCTCGACGAACCGTTTACCGGCGTCGACGTCAAGACCGAGGACCAGATCATCAGGCTCTTGCGGGATTTGCGCGACGAAGGCAGGGTGATGCTTGTGTCTACCCATAATCTCGGCTCCGTGCCGGAATTCTGCGACCAGACCGTGTTGGTCAAGGGTACGGTGCTTGCCTACGGCCCGACGGAGGAAACCTTTACCGAGGCCAACCTGGAACAGGCCTTTGGCGGAGTGCTCAGGCACTTTATGCTGAACAACGGCGCAAAACACGAGCGGCCGAACCCTGTCGGCATTTTCTCCGATGACGAGCGCCCCCTGATCTTTCGCGACGGCATTGCGCAAAAGCGAGACGAAGACGGCAAGGCGGAGGACGAGCGCTGATGTCTCTCATCTTCGAGCCCTTCAGCTACGCCTACATGACCAATGCCATGTGGGTCTCGGCCTTGGTGGGCGGGGTCTGCGCCTTCCTCTCCTGTTTCCTGATGCTGAAAGGCTGGTCGCTGATCGGCGACGCGCTTTCGCATTCGATCGTTCCGGGCGTTGCTGGCGCCTTCATGCTCGGCCTGCCCTTTTCCATCGGCGCCTTCTTTTCCGGCGGGCTGGCGGCTGCGGCCATGCTGTTTCTCAATCAGCGCACCAAGCTGAAGGAAGACGCGATCATCGGGCTGATCTTCTCCTCGTTCTTCGGCCTCGGCCTGTTCATGGCGTCGATCTCGCCGACATCGGTCAATATCCAGACGATCGTGCTCGGCAACATCCTGGCGATCACGCCGGAGGACACGCTGCAACTCGCGATCATCGGCTTCGTCTCGCTGGCAATCCTTCTTTTCAAGTGGAAAGACATGATGGTCACCTTCTTCGACGAGAACCATGCGCGTTCAATCGGACTTCGGCCGGGGCTTTTGAAGGCCGTCTTCTTCACGCTGCTTGCCGCCTCCACCGTTGCCGCACTTCAGACCGTCGGCGCGTTTCTGGTGATCTGCATGGTCGTCACGCCGGGGGCGACGGCCTATCTCCTGACCGACCGCTTCCCCCGCCTGCTGATCCTCGCTGTCGTCATCGGCACGCTGACGAGCTTTGTCGGCGCCTATGCGAGCTATTTCCTCGACGGCGCGACCGGCGGCATCATCGTCGTCCTGCAGACTGCAATATTCCTGACAGCCTTCGTCTTCGCGCCGAAACATGGCGTCCGGGCGGCCAGGCAACGCGCCAGACAGGCGCTGGAGGCCGAGCGATGAACCCCATCGACGCGCTCATCATGCCGTTCCAGTTCGAATTCATGGTCCGCGCCCTGATCATCTCGACCATGGTCGCCGTGCCCATGGCGCTGCTCTCCTGCTTTCTCGTGCTCAAGGGCTGGTCGCTGATGGGCGACGCCATCTCGCACGCGGTCTTTCCCGGCGTCGTCATCGCCTACATCATCGGCTTTCCCTATGCCATTGGGGCGTTTGCGGCAGGCATGGTCTGCGCTCTGGCTACCGGTTACTTGAGCGAAAACAGCCGGATCAAGCAGGACACGGTGATGGGCATCGTGTTTGCCGGCATGTTCGGCCTCGGCCTGGTCATGTATGTGAAGATCCAGTCTTCGGTCCATCTCGACCATATCCTCTTCGGCGACATGCTCGGCGTTTCCTGGGGCGATATCGCGGAAACGACCGCGATCTCCGTTCTCGTCGTCGGCGCGCTCGGTTTCAAATGGAAGGACTTCCTGCTTCACGCCTTCGACCCGGCACAGGCGCGCGCCGTCGGCCTCAGGGTCAATGTCCTGCATTACGGACTGCTCGCCATGATCTCGCTAACGGTGGTCGCGGCGCTCAAGGCGGTCGGCATCATTCTCGCCATCTCGATGATGATCGCGCCGGGTGCCATCGCCTTTCTGCTGACCCGAAATTTCTCGGCCATGCTGATCCTGTCGGTGATCATCGCCGTGTTGTCGTCCTTCCTCGGCATATACCTGTCGTTCTTCATCGACAGTTCGCCGGCGCCGACAATCGTGCTTCTGCTGTCTGCCGCCTTCATCGCCGTTTTCATCTATTCCACACGACGAGTGGCCCGGGCAGAAAGCCGGCGGGAGCCCGAATAGGTCCGGAAATGTTGCAATTGCGACGCAACTGGCTTAGTTGCGAAAGCGAGGCGTTCCTCGGTTGAAAGGCAGGTCGCCACCCGCTTGAGCCAATGAAAGGGCCTGATCGCATGGACATTGAAAGCCTTTGCGCCGAGAACGGGCTCCGCCTGACCAAGCCGCGCCGCGTCATATTGCAGGTTCTGTCCAGCATGGAAGACCATCCCGACGCCCTGGAATTGCATCGGCGCGTGGCGGAAATCGATCCCGGCATCGCGCTTGCCACCGTCTATCGCACGCTCAAGCTGCTCGAGGAAAAAGGCATCCTCGAAAAGCACAAATTCGGCGACGGCCCTGCCCGCTTCGAAAGCGCCGATCATCCCCACCATGATCACCTGATCAATGTCGAGACCGGCGACGTCATCGAATTCCGCTCCGACGAGATCGAGCGGCTTCAGGAAGAGATCGCCCGCAGACACGGCTTTTCGATCGTCAGCCACAAACTCGAGATCTATGTGAAGCCGCGCAGATGATGCACCCGGGAAAAATGCATGCCATGAGAGACCGCCGGTCCGGACCGCCGCCGCCCGAAAAGGAACCGCGCTCCCTCTGTCCGTTTCGGCGCCTTGTCGCCAAAGCCGCATGATTTCACTCGACCGCAAAATGCCCTATGCAACAACACCGCTTCCAAAGTGAGGAGTAAGCCATGCCCACACCCCCGTTCCGCGCCGACCATGTCGGCAGTCTTCTTCGCCCCCGTCCGATCGCAGACGCCCGCAACGCGCATGTTCCCGCCGATGAGCTCCGCGCCATCGAGGATGCGGCGATTCCGGCGCTGATCAGGATGCAGGAGGATGTGGGGCTGAAGGTCGTCACCGACGGCGAAGCCCGCCGCGCCTTCTGGCATTTCGACTTCATGGGAATGCTGGACGGCATGGAGATGCAGACGCGCGACGAAGGCGTGCAGTTCCACGGCACCAAGATCCCGCCGGTCCGCCCGGTCATAAACGGCAAGCTCGGCTTTCCCGCCGATCACCCGATGCTGGAGCACTTCACCTTCGTGAAGGAGCATACGAAAGTCTGCCCGAAGATCTCGATCCCCGGCCCCTCCTGCGTCCATTTCCGCACCGATCCGGCCGATGTCCTGCCGGCTGAATACAAGGACCCGGATGTCCTCTTTGCGGAAATCGCAGCCACCTACAAGCAGGCGGTCGACGCCTTTTACGCTGCCGGCTGCCGCTACCTGCAGCTCGACGATATCTTCTTCGCCTATCTCGGCGATGCTCAGCAGCGCGAACAGCGCAAGGCCATGGGTCAGGATCCCGACTGGCTGATTGACCGTTATGCATGGATGCTGAACGAGGCGATCAAGGACCGTCCTGCCGACATGCTGATCGGCATGCATATGTGCCGCGGCAATTTCCGCTCCACCTATGCGGCGTCGGGCGGCTATGACGCGGCTGCGGATGCCATCTTCAACAAGACCGGCGTCGACATCTACTTCATGGAATACGACACCGACCGCGCCGGCGGCCTGGAACCGCTGAAGCTTCTGCCCAAGGGCAAGAAGCGCGTGATGGCCGGCTTCATCACCACCAAAACGCCGGAACTGGAAAGCATGGACTGGATTCGCGGCCAGTTCGACAAGGCCGCGAAATATGTCGACATGGACCAGCTCGGCATCGCCCCGCAATGTGGTTTTGCCTCTACCGAACACGGCAATGCGCTGACCGAGGACGACCAGCGCCGCAAGCTCGAACTCGTCGTCAAGGTCGCACACGACCTTTGGGGCGAAGCCTGACGAGTCTGATGTTCTCCCGATCTCACCCGCGGCTCGTTGCCGCGGGTGAGATCGGCACGGAACAGCGATTTTCGCTCCACCTCAGAAAGCGTGTAAAACATTGCAATCATTGCCGATAGTCCGTTGATTCACACCTTCTGATGATTGAAAATGATGTTCTTCCTGACGCAATCATCCGGAGGGCCATCATGCGCGTCACCATGTCCGAGATCGCAAGGCTTGCGGGCGTTTCTCCGGCGACCGTGGACCGCGTTCTGAACGACCGCGCCGGCGTGCGCGGGCGCACGCGCACGATCGTCATGGAGGCCGCTCGACAGCTCGGCTATTTCGGATTGTCAGAAAGCCAGAGCAGCAAGGCGGTCCGCATCATCTTCTTTCTGCCCGAGGGGCCCAACTCCTTCATGCGCGGGCTGCGCACCCAGCTTCTGGAGGAAGCCCAGGCCCGCTCGGACGTCTCGGTGCAGGTGGAAGAGGTCGTCAACCCCAGCCCCGACGCCTATGTCGCGGCATTGCGCGCCGTCGAGGGCAAGTGCGACGCGATCGGCATCGTTGCGCCGGATCACCCGATGCTGCGCGAGGAACTGACGCAGCTTTCCAGGAAGGGTGTCCGCATTGCCACGCTCGTCTCCGATATTTCGGCGATCTCGAAGGTCGGCTATGTCGGTATCGACAATCGCGCCGCCGGCCGGCTTGCCGGACTTCTGCTCGGGCGGTTTCTCAACCATGGAAAGCGCTACAAGATCGCCGTCTTCATCGGCTCGCTCGCCTATCGCGGCCATGAGGAGCGCGAGATGGGGTTTCGCTCGATGCTGGCGGAGGATTTCCCCGATCTGGAGATCGTGCATTTCGCCGAAGTCGGCGATGACCGCGCCAAGGCCTATCAGGAAACCAGACAATTGCTGGAGCGCGCGGATATCGATGGCATCTACAGCATCGGCGCAGGCAATCAGGGCATTGTCCAGGCGCTCAAGGAAACACGAAGGGGTCGCGAGGTCGTGTTCATCGGCCACGACCTCACCGACACCACTCGAACGGCCCTTCTCGACCGCACCATGGATGCGGTGATCGACCAGAACCCGCGCATCGAGGCGCGAGAGGTGCTACGCATGCTCTCGGCGGCCGTTCGCGGTCAGATGGAGCCGGAATATCCGCCCCGGCTCCAGGTCATCTTTCGCGAGAATATACCGATGCGGTGAGCCCGGGTGGTGGCGAACCTCCCTTGCAGCTACGCGACAGCGCCTTCCTCTCCTCCGTCACCCCGGCCTTGAGCCGGGGTCCAGGGCTACAAAAACAATCTTCGTGACAGTATCTTAAGCTGAAAGGCACCTCGGTGTTCGGCCCTGGATGCCGGCTCAAGGCCGGCATGACGGAGGAGAGGAGTGGAGGTTTCGATCGCGACCGTGGCTCACCCGAAGCCAGGCCGCATAATCATTTGTCCTATCTCACATCCACCGGCAGAAGGTTCTCGGGCAGGTTCTGATAGCAGACCGGCCGCAGGAAACGCCGGATCGACAGGGTGCCGACCGAGGTTGCGCCGAAATTGGTCGAGGCCGGGTATGGGCCGCCATGCACCATGCTATCGCAGACCTCGACGCCGGTCGGGAAGCCGTTGGCCAGCACGCGACCGGCCTTGCGCTGCAGCACAGGCAGAAGCCGCCGGGCCAGGTCGGCATCGGCATCATCCATGTGCAGCGTCGCGGTAAGCTGGCCCCGGAAACTCAGGGCAACCCGGACAAGCTCCTCGACATCCTTCGCCACCACGACAAGGCCAAGCGGTCCAAACACCTCTTCGCAGAGCGCGTGATTGGCGAGCCAGTCAGACGCTGCGACCTTGTAGAGGAAGGGCTTTGCCGAGCGCTGGTCGCACATGGACGTGAGGAGCGCCTGCACGCCGGTGGCAGCGCCAATGGTTTCAGCGCCCTCGCGATAGGCTTTGGCAATCCCCTCCGTCAGCATGGTCTGCGCGCCGCCTTCGCCCAGTGCGGTCTGCGCCGTTTCGATGAAGGCATCGGCCTCGGCGCCCTCGATCACCACGGCGATGCCGGGATTGGTGCAGAACTGACCGGCGCCCATGGTCAGCGATCCGGCCCAGCCCTTGCCGAGTTCCGCACCGCGACTGGAAATCGCTTCAGGCAGCATGAACATCGGATTGACCGAGCCGAGCTCGCCGAAGAAGGGGATCGGCTCGGGCCGCGCGGCGCAGAGATCAAACAGAGCGCGACCGCCGCCAAGCGATCCGGTAAAGCCCACCGCCTTGATCAACGGATGCTGCACCAGAGCGGAGCCGACGGCCCTGTTGCCACCCTGAATCAGCGAAAATACGCCATCAGGCATGCCGCAGGATTTCACCGCCGCCAGCACCGCCTCGGCGACGATCTCGCCGGTTCCGGGATGGGCGCTGTGCCCCTTGACGACAACCGGGCAACCGGCGGCAAGTGCTGCCGCCGTATCGCCGCCCGCCGTCGAGAACGCCAGCGGGAAATTGGACGCGCCGAAGACGGCGACCGGCCCGATCGGCTGCTCCATCATTCTAAGGTCCGGGCGCGGCGCCGGCTTGCGATCCGGCAGGGCCTTGTCATGGCGGCGGTCGAGATAGTCGCCCTTCAGGATATGGCTTGCGAAAAGCCGAAGCTGGCCGGTGGTTCGCCCGCGTTCGCCATCAAGACGCGCTTCCGGAAGACCGGTTTCCTGCGTGCCGATCTCGGTGATCCTTTCGCCGCGCGCCTCGATTTCATCGGCAATCGCGTTGAGAAAGGCGGCGCGTTCCTCGCGGCTCGCCTCGCTATAGCGCCAGAAGGCCTCTTCCGCCGCCTCGCAGGCCTTTGCCACGAGTTCCGGCGTGCCGACGGAGAAGTCGTGCGCCGGACCGCGCGCTGGCTCGGACTGGAACCTGTTTTCGGTCGCGATCCATTCACCGGCAATCAGGTGTTTGCCGTGGGGAGTGTAGGTCATGACGGTCCTTTCAGAGAAGATTTCGTGCGGCGAGGTTCTTCATCAGCGCGCCGGTTCCGAAGATCCAGGGCGCGCAGTCGGAGGCGTAGCGCACCGTGTTGGAAAGCGCGCCAAGCGCGGGGTTGGAAATGGTCACCCGGTCGCCGGTCTTGTGGGTAAAGCCCTCGCCCGGCACATCGCGGTCCTCGGTCGGCGCGAAAAGCGTGCCGAGGAACAGGATGAAACCGTCGGGATACTGGTGATGCGCGCCAACAGTCTGGCGCACGAGATCCGCCGGATCGCGGCTGATCTCCGCCATCGATGACTGGCCGTGAAGCACATAGCCCTCCGGCCCATCGACGCGAAGGCCAAGCTGCATCGCCCGCACATCATCCATCCCGAAACCCTTGCCGAACAGGCGGAACATCGGGCCGAGGGCGCAGGAGGCATTGTTGTCCTTGGCCTTGCCGAGCAGAAGCGCCGAGCGCCCCTCGACATCGCGCAGGTTCACGTCGTTGCCGAGCGTTGCGCCGAGTATCTCGCCGCGGCTGTTGACCAGGAGCACGACTTCCGGCTCCGGATTGTTCCACTGCGAGATCTGCAGAATGCCGACCTCCGCCCCGTAGCCGACGGCGGACATCGGCTGCGACTTGGAGAAGACCTCGGCATCCGGACCGATGCCGACTTCCAGATACTGGCTCCACAGCCCTTCGGCCTGAAGCGCCGCCTTGACCTTCTGGGCCTCCTCGGAGCCGGCCTTGATATTGCGCAGACTGTCGCCGATCAGCGTGCCGATGCGCGCGCGGATCGTCTCGGCGCGTTTCGGGTCGCCGGCCGCCTGTTCCTCGATCACGCGTTCGACCATGGAACGGGCAAAGGTCACGCCGCAGGCCTTGATCGCCTGCAGATCGTTCGGCGCCAGGAAATGCACAGCCGTCCTGCTGCCCGGATCGGCGGCAAGAAGATCGGCAAGCGCACCGAGATCACGGCCCGGCGCTTCTTCAACATAGGCGGCGGGGTCTTCCATCTCGCAGATGTCGCTGACGGTGGCGCCGCCCCTGGCGGAAATGTCGATCACCCGCCCGTTGCGGCAGGTGACCACGGCAGGCCCTTCCACTTCGGGTAGCCATACCCGTCCCAGCCAGATGCCGTTTTCGTCCAGATCAAAATGCGTCATGTCTCTCTTTCATGTTCGCTGAAGGCGAGGCGCAGAATATGGGCCTCGTCCATCTCCTCACGCGCCAGAACGCCAGCCAGCCGGCCTTTCGACAGGACACCGACGCGGTCGCAAAGGCCGGTGATCTCGGGCAGCTCGGACGAAGCGACGATCACCGTCAGCCCCTCATCGGCGGCGGCGCGCACGATGTCGTAAATCTCGGCCTTGGCGCCGACATCCACCCCGTGGGTCGGCTCATCCAGCAAAAGCAGCGTCGGTCCCGAAAGGAGCGCGCGGGCAAAGATCACCTTCTGCTGGTTGCCGCCGGAAAGCGTCGTGATCGGCCGGCCATCATGTTCCATGCGAACCGAAAGCGCGGAGAGTTCATTGGCAACCGCCCCGGCCTCGCGCCTGCCGGAAACCACGCCGAAGCGGGCGAAGCTCCTGAGCGAGGAGGCCGAGGCATTCCGCCGAACCGAATGCTGCGGCAGGATCCCCGCGGTCTTGCGGCCTTCCGGCACCAGAGCGATGCCGCGTTGCAGCGCCTCTGCCGGATTGCGCGGCGCAAGCGGCGCGCCATCAAGCGTGATTGCGCCGGCGGCCTTGCGTCGTGCGCCGCAAATGGTTTCCAGAAGCTCGGTCCGCCCGGCCCCGACAAGACCGAACAGGCCGAAAATCTCGCCCTTGCGCACCGAAAAACTCACATCCTCCAGCACATGCGGCACGCTGACGCCCGCGAGTTCCAGCGCGGTCTCATCCGACGTGATCGTCCGGTCCGGATGGGCAAAGAGCGCCGATTTTCCGGTCATGTCGGCAATGATCTGGTCCTTCGTCGTGTCTTCCGGTTTGCGGTCGGAGACGACGCAGCCATTGCGCAGCACGAGCAGGCGGTCGCAGATCGACATCGCCTCTTCCAGGCGATGGGTGATGAAAATGATGGCCGTGCCGGCATCGCGCGCGCGGCGAACGAAATCGAGAAACCCCTCGACCTCATGCGGCGTCAGCGACGATGTCGGCTCATCGAGGATCAGAAGCCGCGGATTGCGCGCGCCCGCGCGGGCGATCTCGACAAGCTGCTGCTCGCCGGCACGAAGCGTGCCCGCCAAGCGGGTCGCATTGATGCTTCCCGCCCCGACCGCGTCCAGCATGCCCTGCGCCTCTTCGCGCATCCGCTTGCGGTCAACAAGGCCTGCGGCATTGCGGGGCATACGGCCCAGAAAAAGGTTTTCGGCAACGCTGAGCGCGCCGACCACAGAGAGTTCCTGGTGGACGAAGGCGATGCCCGCCTCGATCCCCTCGGCGATGGAGGCAAACTGCGTTTCCCTGCCGTCATAGAGAATTTCGCCGGTATCCGGCTTCAGGCCGCCGGAAACGATGTTCATCATCGTCGATTTGCCCGCGCCGTTTTCGCCGAGAAGGCCGATAACCTCGCCGGGCCCGAGCGTCAGCGAGACATCTTCCAGCACATTGACCGGACCGAAGCTCTTGGAAATCCCGGTCAACCTGATCCTGGGGGCAGCATTGCCGCTGCCCCCGATCGGTTTATGGCCCGCTAGCGGGTTCATTTCGCGACATCCGTCGGCGTGATGAGATTGCCGTCGGCCTCGATCAGTTCGGGCACTTCGGTGCCGGCAACCAGGTGATTGAACAGCATGACCGAGCTGTCGAACGCCTGCTGGAAGGGCGCCTGGTCGAGCAGGCCGACCATTTCGCCGCTCTCAAGATAGGCCATGTTTTCCGGCGTGTGGTCGAAGCCGACAACGCCGATCTCGCCGGTGAGGCCCAGGTCCTGAACCGCCTTGGCTGCGCCATAGGGGCCGCCGGCCGTGACATAGACCATTTCGAGATCGGGATTGGCCGTATACATGTCCTGCACCAGCGAATAGGCGCTTTCGGCCTTGTCGCGGTTCTCGAACGGGCCGATGATCTCGATACCGGGCGCATTTTCCTTCAGATAGTCGAGCGCGCCGTTCATGCGCATCTGGTGCTGGGTCGCGCCAAAATAGCCGGTGATCACGCCGAGCTTGCCGTCGCCGTCCATCTTCTCGTTGATGAACGCGCCGATCTGCTGGCCGGCGGCTGTCGCGTCTTGGCCCATGAAGGAGAGCCGCTTGGACGGCACCGCACCTTCGGCGATAATGGAGAAGACCGGTACGCCCTCTTCCGTCGCCTCGTTGATGATGCGCGCCGTACCATCAAAGATCGGCACAACGACAATGCCGTCATATTGCTGGGCAAGGGCGGCTTCGATGCCGGAGACCACGGCTTCTGCCGAAAGGTCGTCGCCAAGATCGACATAATCGAGCGTGCCGTTGAAGTCGGCCAGATAGTCCTTGGCCGCCATCGCGCCTTCGGTGACCGGGATCCAGAACGGGTTGTTCTGGAAGGACAGGAAGGCGATGCGGACATTGTCTCCGGCCTTCTCCACCGCCTCGACGGTGCCGCCTTCCGGCAGGCCATCAGCCATGGCCACCCCACTCCACACGGTTGCGGCCACGAGCGCCGCAGCAAATTTACGCAGTTTCATGTTGCTTCCTCCTAGTTTCAACATGTGCGATCCTGATCGGATCAATCCTCGGCCTCGTCTCCTCTGTGAAGCCCGTCCACCCCCACGGCGAGGATGATGATGAGCCCCTTGGTCACGACCTGCCAGTAGGCCGAAATGCCCAGCAGAACGAATGCATTGTTCAAAAGCGCCATCAGCATGGCCCCGATGAAGACGCCGATAATCGAGCCGCGACCGCCGCTGAGCGCGGTGCCGCCGAGAATGACGGCAGCAATCACGTCAAGCTCGTAGCCCATGCCCAGATTGGGGTCGGCGCTGGCCAGATTGCCGGCGAGAATGATGCCGCCAAGCCCCGCAAGCAGGCCGCAAAAGGCAAAGACCACCATGCGGATGCGACTGGTATTGATGCCGGCCAGACGCGCGGCTTTCGGATTGTCGCCGACGGCGTAGATTTCGCGGCCCGTGACGGTGCGGGTTGCGATCAGATGCACGATGATGGCAAGTCCGATCATCAGGATCACCGAGACCGGGATATCGAAGACGCGTCCCGCGCCAAGCACTTCGGCCCAGCCCATGAAGGTGACGGGAATGCCGCCGGTCATCAAAAGCGCCACGCCGCGCGCAATCGACAGCATGCCAAGCGTGGCGATGAAGGGGTTGATGCGAAAGCGCGTCACCATCAGACCGTTGAGCCCGCCGGCAAAAAGGCCCGCGCCAAGACCGGCGGCCAGAGCGAGAATGTTCGAATCCGTCGTCTGCAGCGTGATCGCGGCGCAAACGGCAGAAAGCCCGATCACCGACCCGACGGACAAGTCGATCCCGCGCGCGATGATCACCAGCGCCTGGCCGAGAGCGACGATTGCCACGACCGAACCCTGCCGGCCGACATTCATGAGATTGCGCTGCGACAGGAAATAGTCGTTCGAAAAGCTCAGGTAGAGCGCGACGAGGATCAGCATCGCAAAGACGGAAAATTCGCGGTGTTTCACCAGCGTTTTGAGACGGGTCATTCTTCCATTACCTCTTTGCGAAGGCCGCGGGACGTTTCTCGGAAAAGGCGGCGCGGCCCTCCTGCGCGTCCTCGGTGGCAAAGCAGATCGTCTGCAGGTCGCGTTCATAGGCGACCGCCTGTTCCAGCGGCATGTTGAAGGCCGCCTTGAGATTGGCCTTGGCGGTTTCCGCGGCAATCGGCGCGCGGGCGGCGATCTGCCCGGCGATTTCGCGGGCGCGCTCCATCAATGCCTCGGGTCCGGTGACTTCGCTGACCAGCCCCCAGGACAAGGCCTGAGCGGCGCTCACCGGCTCGCCGGTCATCACCATCAACGCCGCATTCGACGGGCCGATGGATTGGGCGAGATGCGCCGTCATGCCGCCGCCGCCGATCCAGCCGAGCTTAATCTCCGGTGCGCCCAGTTTCGCATTTTCCGAGGCCAGGCGGATATCGCAGGACATGGCCATTTCCAGTCCCCCTCCAAAGGCATAGCCATTGATGGCCGCAATCGAGGGTTTGCGTAAATGACGCAGAATGTCGCAATATTCCGTGCGGTTGCGAAAGGCCCACGGTGTCTCGTAGGTCTCAAGCAGCGCGATGTCGGAGCCGGCGCAAAAGGCCTTGCCGGTGCCCGTCAGGATCACGACGCGCACATCGTCGGCGCTGTTGCAGGCGGCGACGGCTTCCTCAAGCAGCAGCGCCATTTCCGGCGTCATGGCATTCAGCTTTGCCGGCCTGTTATAGGTGATCGTGGCAACATGTCCCGACACGTCCAGTGTCAGTTCCCGTGCATCGGGCTCGTTCATGTCCTGGCCTCCTCCAGTGATTTTTCCTTTGACCGGGCAAAGAGTTCCGCAAGCCCACGCGCCATAAGGGTCTCAGGCGTCCTGTCGTCAAAGCCCTGCCTCAGATAGGCCGAGGCCTCCGACTGGAAGGCGATATAGCCGTCATGGCGCGGCCGGATCGCCGCCGCCTCAAGGCTTGCCGCCGTGTTCCGGTAGAACCCGCCGACAGGCGCGTTCACATCCTCGCTCAGCCATGCCGCCCTTGCGGATGGCTGCCCGGCGTTTTCGGGAATGAAACCGGCCTGCACATCCGCACTCATCAGCCACAGAAGATGGGCGCGCAGTTCGTCGTTTACCGCGCAGCGCGTGGAGACAGCGATACCAGTGCCGCCGAGAATGGTTCCGGGCGGGCCGCCGCCAACACGCGGCGCATCATGAAAGGCCAGCGGACGGCTGCGGCTCAATGCGGCATAATTCACATAGCCGTAGACCAGCGGGCAGAGCAGAACATCATCCGCGCTCGCCATATGTTCCAGCATGCCGATCGGGTTGAGGCCGCGCGTCGTTGCCGGCGTCATCGCCGCAAGTTCAGCAAGAAGCGCGATTGCCGCCTCAGCCACCTCATCCGGCACCCATGTGTCGCCGTTGCGCAGATCCAGTTCCGGCTGCATGGCCTGGGCGACGGAGAGGAAAGACAGGAAGGCATGCGGACCGGCAAGGCAAAGGCCGACGCGTTTGCTGGCAGAACTGGTCTCCCGGGCAAGCGTCAGCACATCCTCCCAGTTCTGCGGATGCTCGGTAACGAGGTCGGGACGGCAGGCCATGACCTGTGTCGCCGCATCGAGCGGCAGGGCATAGACACGACCGCCGCTTTCGTAGCTCTCAAGACAGCGGCCGATGGTCCGCGCGTCGATCGCGGTCAATTCTTCGGCGGTGAAAATCTCATCGAGCGGCTGCAGGCAGCCGGCGACAAGCGCCTCGCCCAGATGCGGATGATCGAGCACGACGAGGTCGTATTTCGCACAGTTCTCGGCAATGGGCGCGCTTTCGAAACCTTCGAGCGGCTGCACGTCCCAATCCACCGGCCCGCCGGCGCGTTCCAGCGCCAGCCTGCCGCGCGGATGATCCCATGTCAGGCCGCGAAATCTCATTCGCCCATCCCCTTGATCGCACCGGACTTCGCCATTTCCGCGATCTCGGCGTCGGAGAAGCCGGCAGCAGAGAGAACCTCTCTCGTATGTTCGCCCACGCGGGGCGCGCCGTAGCGGACCTCGGACGGCGTGCGCGAAAAACGAATCGGGAAGCCCGGCGTCTTCACCCGGCCTTCGGTCGGATGATCATACTCGACGAATGTTCCGTTGTGAGCGATCTGCGGATCGGCCACCAGGTCGGCATAGGTATAGACCGGCCCGGCCCAAATGCCGTGGCTATTCAAACGTTCCAGCGCGTCTTCGGTCGTAAACTTGCCGATGGCCTCGCGCGTCAGCGCGAAAACGCCGTCGCGGTCCTCCCAGCCGGCCTTCATCTCGTCGAGTTCGGCAAAGCGGGGCTCGTCAAGCGCCTTGGCCATGGCCTCGAATTGCGGCATGGCGAGCGCGATATAGCCGTCCGTGGTGGCAAAGGTGCCGTAGGGCGAGCGGATATAGACATGGGCATGCGGTTCGGCGCTGCGCTCCTGCGGCTTGTGCCCAACGGTAAACACCGACAGTTCCTGCATCTGGATCGTGGTGATCGCGTCGAGCATGTTGACCTCGACCTTCTGGCCTTCGCCGGTGCGCTCGCGGTGCAGCAGCGCGGCAAGCGCGCCTTCGAACGCCGTGTAGGCGGTCACCGCGTCGACGATATACTGGCCTGAGGCCTGCGGCGGCTCGCCGGCGCGCCCGGTCGACATCATCGCCCCGGACATGGCCTGCAGCAACAGGTCCTGCCCCGGCCGTTTGGCATAGGGGCCATCCTCGCCAAAGCCGGTCATCGACACATAGATGAGGCCCGGATTGATGGCCGACAGCATTTCATAATCCACGCCCAGACGCCCGGCGACGCCGGCGCGATAGTTCTGGATGAACACGTCGGCCGTTTTCACCAGCCGCTGAATGATCGCACGGCCCTCGTCGGATTTCAGATCAACCGCCAGAGACCGCTTGTTGCGGTTGAGCGACAGGAAGGAGACATTGACCTCGTTTCCGGTCGCCCCGCCGGCCGGCGCGTGGCGCTGCCATTCGCCGGTCACAGGCTCGATCTTGATCACATCAGCGCCGAGATCGCCGAGACGCTGGGCCGCAAACGGCCCGGCCATGGCTATGGAACAGTCCAGCACCGTATATCCGCTCAAAATTCCCATCTTGCTCACTCCATGACCCAGCCGCCATTGACGGCGAGCGATTGTCCGGTGATGAAACCGGCTTCTTCGGAAGCCAGGAACATGACGGCGGCGGCGATATCCATCGGATTGCCGCGCCGCTTGACCGCCTGCCGGTCGAGCACCATGGCGTTGTAGCCCTCGGGATCGGGGTGGATCTTCTCCGCGTCGGTCGGAAAGGCGCCCGGCGAGATCGCATTGACGGTAACGCCCCATTTGCCGAACTCGCGCGCCCAGGCCCGCGTCAGGCCCAGCAACGCGCCCTTCGACTGAACATAGGGAACAAGGTTCTCCCATTGGCCGGAAAGGGTGATCGAAGTGACGTTCAGGATGCGACCCCAGTTCTGCGCCCGCATGCCTGGCAGGGCCGCCCTGGTGCAAAGCTGCGCGGCCTCCACATTGACCCCGTGAACCGCCGCCAGTTCCGCGTCGCTGTAATCCTCGAAGGGCTTTGAGGGATAGGACGCGGCATTGTTGATCACGACATCGATCGGGCGGTCGGCGGCAAGCCTTTCCAGCAAGCCGGCAAGGGACGGCTTGTCGAGAAGGTCGATCCGGTGGAGATGAAGCCGGTGGATCGAGCCCTCGGGCGCGCGGCTCTCAAGCGTCGCGATCTTCTCGGCGTCGAAATCGAGCACATGCACCTCGGCGCCGGCGGCAAGAAGCGCCAGGGTGGTCTCGGTGCCAAGCCCGCCGGCTCCGCCGGTGTAAAGCACCTTGCGGTTGGCAACATCAAAGCGCGCGCTCATGCTCCACGCCCCTCGATCGGGCGGAAATTGCCGCTGGGCGCCGGGTAGTCCGTCTCCGGCTGGACAGCGATGGCGCGGATTTCGGCCTCCGCCGCCGTAATCGCATCGGCGTCAGGCAGGATGGAGAACACCGTGTCGTAGCGGCGCTCATCGCCATGTTCGAGCCAGATCATCTCGCCGCGCTCACGCGCCGCGTTATTGCCAAGCACGTGATGGGTCGAAGGCTCGATCCCCAGCGCATATTGGCCTGCCTGCAGGTTCTGCCATTCATACTGGCAGGGGAACTGGTCCTTCTTCGTCGTCACCATGAAGCCGAGGCCGAGACGGTCGTTAACGAGCGCGACCGGAACGGAGCCGTTGTCGTCTGCCGCCATTTCGTGCTGCCATACCTGTTCGTGGAAATTCATCTGCGGCGCGGAGAGCGTGCGATAGCCAACGCCCTGTTTCTCGTAGGTTTCGGCATGCGCCACATTGACCACATCGCGGATCGGCGCGAGATAACGCGCGCCCTCTTCCAGCACGGGATGGCCGACATTGATGTGGTAGCAGAACATGTGCGGCGTGCGATAAAAGCCGGCATTGACGACCCGGTCCGTAAGGCGGATGTCATTGGTGCCCGCCTCGATCTCGATGCGACGATGCAGTTCGAGATGCTCGCCGAAGACGGCGGCCTGGGTCACGACGCCCTCGGCCCACAGGATCAGCCGGTCTCCGTCCCATCGCTCACCATAGCCGGTCAGCCGCGCCGGTATCGTGCCGACACGACCGTGCAGCGAATGGGAGGCCTTTTCGCGCGGACCATAGAAATAGGAGCTGGTCTCCGTATCATTCATGAACAGGATGTGGTCGAGACCGCAGGTAATCATCATGCCGGAGAAGCTGCGCATGAAGCCAAGGCCGCCCTCGCCCTCATATTCATGCAGGGCCGGATGACGAAAGCCAGCAGGGCTCTGCCAGCCGATGCCCTGGCCGCGATACTCGCAATCGGCGATATCCATGGCGCGGTCGATGAGAACCGTGAAGCGGAGCCCCGTGCCGGAACGGAACTCCAGCATGCGGATGCCGCGCTCAAGCCCGTCTTCGAGCTGCATCAGCCGCACGCCCGCCGCATGGCTCACATTTCCGCTGAGCGCGGCCAGTTCGGCGCGCGACAAGGACTTTCCATAAAGATGGACCATCCTCCTCCCCTTCTTTTCAATCTCCTCACGGCAAATGGAACCGTGATACCTCGCGAGGGAAATTAGGCCGAAAGGCGCGATCTATAAATCAACATTAGTCATCAAAATACATCATTTTGCATCAAAGCTGCCGACAGCCATCCTGGGAAAGCAGCGCTGGAATGACGTTTTTTAGGTATGTGGATGAATTGGCCGGGTGACGGGAAGGAGGCAAAAAGACTAGCCAAGCAGACTGCTAACAAAGCCCGCTCCACGTTCCTCCGTCATGCTCGGGCTTGTCCCGAGCATCTATGCACATATCGATGCGACAAGCGTCTCGGTGAAATCCATTGCGAAACGCCAACGCTACTCGTGCGGATAGGTGGTTAGATCCTCGGGACAAGCCCGAGGATGACGTCGGTAAAAACGGTAGGTCTGTCAGCAAACTAGCCAACGAACCGATAGCGGCAAGCAGTCTTGCAAGAAACGCCACCTGCGCCGCGACTCAGGTTCGCGGTGCACCGGGACCTCGGGACTTTAGGAGGAAGCGCCGTGGTTGCCCGAGGTCACCGGCGCGCCGCGTTCTTTGCCGCATCAAACTGCAGCCTCCCGGATCCGGACGCCGTCTCCGTCGAACAGCCGCGCATTGGCGGGATCGAAGCTCAGCGTGATCGTGTCGCCATGGCACGGGGTCTCATGGTTCCGGCGTTCGGCGATGACAGCCTCGCCGTCGCCAACCGTGCCATAAACATAGGTCGTTGCGCCGAGCTCCTCCGACACGTCGACCGTCAGCGACAAGGCGCTGCCGGTTTCCGCGTCGAGATGCTCGGGCCGGATGCCGAAGGTTACTTCCTCGCCGGCGATCAGCGGGCGCTCCAGGGTCGGCAGCCTGACATCGATGCCGGCAACGGTGACGGAGCCATCGCCATTCGCAACGGCCTTCAGAAAATTCATGCGCGGAGAGCCGATGAAGCCCGCAACGAAAAGGTTGTCCGGGTCGTGATAGAGTGAAACCGGAGCGCCGATCTGCTCGACCCGCCCGCCGCGCAACACCACGATCCTGTCGGCAAGCGTCATGGCCTCGGTCTGGTCGTGGGTGACGTAGATCATCGTGTTGCCCAGTGCCGCATGCAGCTTGGCGATTTCGACCCGGGTCTGCACCCGAAGCTCCGCATCCAGATTGGAGAGCGGCTCGTCGAACAGAAACACGTCCGGATTGCGCACGATCGCCCGCCCGATCGCCACGCGCTGGCGCTGGCCGCCGGAGAGTTGCGAGGGCTTGCGGTCGAGAAGCGGGGTCAATTGCAGGATATCGGCGGCGCGACCGACCTTTTCCTGGATCTCCGCCTTGGGATGATGCGTCATCCTGAGGCCGAAGCTCATATTGTCGAACACGCTCATATGCGGGTAGAGAGCGTAGGACTGGAACACCATCGCCACGCCGCGATCCGCCGGTTCGATATCGTTCATGCGCTTGCCGCCGATCGTCAGGTCTCCGCCGGAGATTTCCTCAAGCCCTGCTATCATGCGCAACAGCGTGGACTTGCCGCAGCCCGACGGGCCGACGAAGACGACAAGTTCGCCCTTTTCCACTTCCAGTGAAACGCCATGAATCACATCGACCGAGCCGTAGGACTTGCGGATATCGGAAAGTGCAAGCTGAGCCATGGAATTAGCCTTTCACCGCGCCGACGGCGATGCCGCTGACAATCTGGCGCTGGAATACGATGTAGAGAATGACGATTGGCGCTGCCGCCAGGACGATGCCGGCGGAAAGCAGCGGCACATTGGTGGTGTATTCGCCGCGCAACGCCGCGATGCCGACCATCAGCGTGCGCTTGTCCTGCAGGACGAGCAGCGAGATCAGCACGTCGTTCCAGCAGTAAAGCGTGTTGAGAATGCCGAGCGTGATCAGGGCCGGTTTGCCCATCGGCACCATGACATGCCACCAGATCTGGATCAGCTTCGCCCCGTCGATGCGGGCGGCCTCCACCAGTTCGCGCGGCAGGCCGGAATAAAACGAGGTCATCAGATAGACCGAGAACGGCAGGAAGAATGCCGTATAGGAGATGATCAGCCCGATACGCGTATTGAGCAGATTGAGACCGATAATCGTCTGGTAGAACGGCACCAGCACCACCTGCACGGGGATCATCAGCGAAGCGAGGATGACCACGAAGATCAGCTTCCTGAGTGGAAAGCGCAGCACGGCAAAGGCGAAGCCCGCAAGTGAGGAGATCACCAGAAGCGCCAGCACCGCGCCGAGCGTGACAATGACGGAATTGAAGAAATAGGCCGACAGGCCCGAGCGGTTCCAGACATTGATGAAGTTCATCAATGTCGGCTCCGATACGATCCCGAAACGATCGAGAATATAGCCCTTGTTGGTCTTCAGCGCATTGTTGATCGCGAAAAACACCGGGTAGACGCAGCTGAGCGCCAGAAGCGCCATGGGCACGGAAACCACCCAGAGCAGCCGTTTCTGCTTGTTGCCGGCCTGAGCCATGCTGATTGCCCTTTCCTCAGACGTTGGCGTTGCGGTTCATGATGCGGATCTGCAGATAGGCGATGCCGCCCATCAGCGCGAACAGCACCATGGACAGCGAGGCGGCATAGCCCGGTCTGTTCATCTGCCCCTGTTCGAGCCAGATCAGGAATTCCGGCAGCGTCGTCGCCGTGCCCGGCCCGCCGGCCGTCAGCACATAGATCAGGCCGAACATGTTGGTGAGAACGCCGATCGTGGTGACGACCGCGACGAATTCGATGATCGGCATCATCGCCGGGATGATGACATAGACCCAGGTCTGCCAGAGCTTGGCGCCGTCGAGCCTGGCCGCCTCCAGCATCTCCGATGACAGCGTCGAAAGCCCGGCCAGAAAGATCAGCAGGCTCATGCCGAAGGTCGCCCAGAGCTGGACGGAAAACAGCGACAGGAGCGCGGTCGAGCCGCTGCCGAGCCAGTCAACGCCTTCGATGCCGAATATGCCAAGAAGGGCATTGAGGCCGCCATCATAGCGCAGCACGATATTGAAGATCGAACCGACGATGACGCTCGAAAGCACGGCGGGGAAGAAATAGACGGAGCGGTAGAGCTTGCCGCCCGGCACGCCCACATGAATGAGCGTTGCAAAAAGCATGGGCAGCATGATCCAGACCGGCAGCGACAGGATCAGGATGCCGGTATTGCGGGCCGCGGCATGAACATTCGGATCGACCGCCATCTCGCGATAGTTTTCCAGACCGATGAAGGACGCGTCGTTGAAGCCGGTCGAATCCGTGAGCGACAGGAAGAAGCCCCAGATCAGCGGCACGATGCGGAAGACCAGCACCAGAATGATCGGCGGCAGGATGCAGAAATAGGCAAAGCGCCGCTCCGCCCCAAGGCGGTGACGGTGACGTGTTGCTGTCTGGTCCTTGGCCATAATCTGGATCCCGATTGCTTTGGTCATGACTGCGGGGCCTCAGAAAGCCCCGCAGGTCGGTCGTTGAAATGAGAGGGATGATCAGCCGCCGTGGGCCTTCGCCTGCACATCATCCATGCGGCTGGCGGCTTCTTCGACCGTGGTGTCGCCGTTCAGCAGAAGCTGGCTCTGGCGGTGCCATTCGGCCAGTTCCTCGGCCGTGACGTTGGAGTGAGCCATCGGCGCGCTCTGCTCGTTCAGGAAACCGAGGATCTTGATGACCGAAGGGCTCGAAAGGCTCGAGGTATCGACAACCGTGCTGGCTGGGACGACGCCGGCATCATTGACGAAGACGGCGACCGGCTCGGGATCGGCAAGCGTCGCCGCGAGCTTTTCCGCCAGTTCGAGATTTTCGCTGTCCTTGTTGACGCCATAGCCGATGCCGCCGGCGACCGGCATGCGCGGCTGATCGAACGCCATTTCCGGTGCGGGATGAATGAAGACGCCAAGATTGTCGGCGCCCAGGAAATCGTCGAACTGTTTCCAGTGAGCGATGTCGGAGACCAGACCGATGACATTGGCCGCGTCGGAGCGCATGAACTGCTCGTATTCGTCCATGAACTTGGCCTGCGAATTGGCGCCCTTGTTGTACCAGCCCATTTCGCCTTGATCGACCCAGGTCTGAAGGATCGCGCTGATCTCCGGGCTCGACCATGTGAGCGTGCCATCGGCGAAGGCCTGCTGCTGTTCTTCGGTCAGCATCGAGGCGGCCAGTGCCGAAAGCAGGAACTCGGCGCCGAAGCCTTCCTTGTTGCCCATGGCAAAGCAGGGAACATCGCCCTTTTCCTTGATCGCTTCACAGACAGCGACCAGTTCGTCGAAGGTCTGCGGCGGGCTTTCCGGGTCAAGCCCGGCATCGGCATAGAGTTCCTTGTTGTAATAGACGACGAAGCCCTGAATGGTGATCGGCAGCGCGTAAAGCTTGCCGTCCTCGCCCTGGAATTCTTCCGTGCCGACAAGATTTTCATTGTGGGCGGAAAGATCGAGAAGGGCCGGAATGCGGGCGCGGGTCTGCGCGCCGCCATGCAGCAGGAACACGTCCGGGCCCTTGCCGGAGGCGAGCGCCGTTCCGAGGATGGTGTAATACTGGTCATGCGGCTGCATGACGAATTTCACCGTGTCGCCGGGATTATCGGCTTCGAATTTTTCCTTCGCCGCCTGGATATAGCTGCCGGCAGCCGGATCGCCGGACTTCCAGTCCCAGACGGTCAGTTCGGCGGAAATTGCAGGTGCCGCGATGGCAGTCATGGCTGCCGCCGCCATGGACAGTTTCACGATATGCATCATTTTCTCCTCCCTCTTTCGTTTCCGGCAGCCCTGGCGCTCCTCGGCGCCGCCGGCCGGTCACTGGTTCAGGCCGATGCGGCCGAAATCTCAGGCGCGGAACCGGGCGGAACCGGCCCGATGGCGTCAGCCGCGACAATTTCCGGGCGCGCCCATTCCTCGCGCGTCGCTTCATCAAGAACCAACCCGTGGCCGGGTCTTTCCGGCGCGATGAAATAGCCGTCGCGGATTTCAAAGGTTTCCTCGACAAGATGATCGAAATTCTGGAACGAATATTCGACCCACTCGACCTCCGGCAGGGCCAGAGCCGGGTGCAGGCCGACCTCCAGAAAGGTGTTGCCGAGCGACACAGGTATGCCGAGTTCGGCGGCGAGCCAGCCGACATGCATGACGTCGGTGATCTGGCCATGAACGTTGACCATGTCGGTCGCCCCCGCCGTCATCAGCGCCCGCTTGCCGGAGGCATCGAGATATTCGCCGGAATTGATCAGCGTATTGCCGGTCGCCTGACACAGCATCCTCAGTCCGGCGAAATCCGAGCGCAAGATCGGATCCTCGACCCAGGTGAGGCGATAGCCAAGCGCTTCGATCGCGTTGATCTTGACGAGCGCTTCCTTCGCGCCCCAGGCCTCGTTTGCGTCGATCATGATCTCGGCACCTGCGCGCACGGCCTTTTTCAACAGGGCAAGCCGGTGCAGGTCCCACTCGAAATCAGGGTGCCCGACCTTGATCTTGAAGGCGGAAAAACCCTGTTCATCCGCCGCTCCGAAAAGCTCGCTGAATTCGTGATCGCTCAGGTGGAAGTCCAGCCCGGAGGCGTAACCGCGGACCCGATCCTTGTGACCGCCGCCAAGTAGTTTGTAGAGCGGCATGCCAAGCTGCTTGGCAAACATGTCCCAGAGCGCGACCTGCACCGCCTCGTGGGCCGGAATGGAGGCGGCGCGCTGCCTGCCGCCGCGCGGCCTCGCAATGCGGTGCACCAGCGCGCCCGCCTGCTCGCCCTCAAGTCCAGGAAACACTTCCGCCGCGAAAATCCGCGTCAGTTCCGCCTGCGACGGGAGGGGAAAGAACAGCGACTGGATGAACCCCAGTCCGACGGTGCCATCTTCGGCGATCAATTCCAGCGCGGCCACATGCACATCATCGGCACGCACCTGACTGTCGCCAATCGGACGATGACGACGAAACTGGTAGCGTGTGATACGAAAGCTCGCTATAGGCATGGGCATCTGGTAGACTATTCCCGATAGTTGATATATCAGATGATGGATGTAATATAGATACTGAGGGTGAGAGGCAAGTGGTTTCTTCGAAATTGTCAAATTCCGGCGCCGCCGAGCCCCATGGCGCAAAACGTCTCAGCGATGTTGCCTATGAGCGAATTCTCGAACATCTGTTCGCGAAGAAGCTGCCGGCCGGCGCCTTCGTCTCGCAGAACCAGCTTGTCGAGATGCTGGACATACCGGTCGCCCCGCTGCGCGATGCCCTACGGGTTCTGGAAGTGGAAGGCGTGTTGACCATTCACCCACGCTCCGGCATCGAATTCGTCAAACCAGGGCTGGAGCTGACGCGCTCGACCTATCAGTATCGCACGATCCTTGAGTGCGCGGCGGTGAAGGTCTTCGCCGAAACGGCCAGCGACGACGAAATCGCGGCTCTGCTCAACGAGCATGAAACGCTGTCCGAGAAGATCGGCCAGACCGGTCTTGACGCGGATGCTCTGGCGGAGATCGAGCACCTCGAGGCGGCGCTGCACGATTCAATCATCGGCGCCCTGGACAACCCGCTGATCAATTCCAGCTACAAGCGCATGCATCACTATCTGCGGCTTGTGCGGCTCGACCGGAAGATGACGCCGCCGCTCGCCCAGCGCTCGCTGAACGAGCATATGGCGATCCTCAAGGCCTGTCGGGCGCGCGACGTCCAGGCCGCCGAAGACGCCGTTCGGGCGCATTTCGATGCGGCTCTGCGCCGTCATATGGGACTCTATTGACGAGAATCAGCGGATGGTGAAAGGTTTGATTTCGTTTAGCAATTCCTGAGGAAGCGCCCGCCCGAACTGTTTCAGGTTGCGCATCAGACTGCTGCGTTTGCCCGTCCCGATCAGGATGTGCGAGACGCATGGATGATCCGCCGGAAAGTTGATCGCCGCTTCCGGAAGGGCCAGACCGTACCTGCCGGCAATTTCGGCGATCGCGGCGACCTTCTCCTTGATCTCAGGCGTTGCCGGCTCATAGTTGAAGTGCGCGTCCGGCCCCGGCCCGGTCGCCAGAATGCCAGAATTGAACACGCCGCCGATGACAAGCCGGGTTCCTGCAGTCTGCGCGCGCGGTAGAAGCGCCGCCTCGGCCGAGCGATCGAGCAGCGTATAGCGCCCCGCGAGCAGGATCTCGTCGAAATGCGCGTGCTTCATCAGTTCGAGGCAGACCTCCGTTTCGTTGACGCCAAGGCCGAAGCCGTCAATCGCACCCTCGCTCTTCAACCTTTCAAGCGCCTTCAGGCCCGAACCGGTCAGGTCCTTCATGTGACGCGCATTCGCCTCGGGTCCGTGGGCAAACTCACCGATGTCGTGAACGTAGAGAATATCGATCCGGTCGAGACCGAGTCGGGCAAGGCTCTTCTCGTGGGAACGCAGGATTCCGTCATGGCTGTAGTCGTAGCGCACGCCGTTTCGCAAATGCCCAAGCGGCGGGTCCGGCACATCGCCTTTCAGCGGCTCCAGCAGCCGGCCGACCTTGCTCGAAAGGGTGAAATCGGCGCGCGGCCTGCTGCGGAGGAAATCGCCGACGCGGCGCTCCGAAAGGCCAAGGCCATAAAAGGGCGCCGTGTCGAAACGGCGGATCCCGGCATCCCATGCTGCCGCCAGCACATCATGAGCTTCATCGGCGGAAACCGGCGCGTAAAGACCAGCCAACGCCGCGCAGCCAAAGGCGATTTGCGCTCTTTGCCCAACCTCCGTCAAAGGCACCTCCTTAGATATCAATTATCATGATTGATATATCTGATGCCAGAAGATGACAAGGCCCGTTTCCGACGATGCCGCTTTCCGGGCCGCAGCGACAGGCCATTTTGGCAAGCGCGGTTCGGGCTGGAGGCCAGTCAGAGGCCAGGAAGGATCGCGCTTTTTTCCCAAAAAAAGGCGGCAAACTCCCGATGGCAAGGGGCCGTCCCCTGTTGCCGCTATTGATCCGACGGGAACGTCTCAGCTACCATTTCCCGCAGGATGCGCACCGCATGAGGATAGCCGCGTGCGCCGCAGCCAGCCATCACCGCCGTCGCCACGGGGGAGACCAGGGAATTGTGATAGATCGGCTCGCGCTTGTGGACATTGGAGATGTGGAATTCGATCATCGGACCGGGATACATCTTCAACGCGTCCATGATCGCCATCGAATAGAAGGTAAAGGCGGCCGGATTGATCAGAAGCGCGCTCGAAGCATCGATCGCCTCGTGGATCCATGCAATCATCTCTTCTTCGGAATTGGTCTGGCGGAACACCAATCCCTCCTCGCCGGCGGCCTCCATGCACATCGCCTCGACCTCGGCCAGCGTCGTCGCGCCATAGATCTCCGGCTCGCGCAGGCCGAGCCGATTCAGATTGGGCCCGTTCAGGACATAGATCGGTTTGTTCATCGCAACTTATCCCTTGTAGCCGAACTGCCTTGGCAGCCAGAGCGAAATGTCCGGAAACAGCGTGATCAGGAGCAGCGCGGCAAGGAGCGCCACCAGGAAGGGCAGGATCTCGCGAATGATCGCGTGCAGGGATTTTCCCGATATGCTGGACATGACGAAGAGCAGCAGCCCATAGGGCGGCGTGATCAGGCCCAGCATGATATTGACCACGCAGACGACGCCGAAATGCACGAGATCGATCCCGAGCGCGTTGGCGGTCGGGATGAACACCGGCACGATCACCAGAAGAACCGTCGTGCCCTCCAGCAGGCAGCCGAGCGCAAGCAGGATGACGTTCACGATCAGCAGGAACATCACCGGCGTCAGATCGAAGCCTGCCAGCCACTGGCTGAGCGCCGTCGGCACATTCTCGATCGTCACCACATAATTGAAGACCAGCGCGCCGGCGATCAGCATGCCGATCGAAGCGGTGGTGCGCGCGCTCGACAGCAGCGAGTGGTAGACTGCGTTCACGCTAACGCTGTTGTACAGCAATGCGGAGATAACCAGAGCATAGAGCGCCGCGATCGCCGCCGCCTCTGTCGGCGTCGTGGCGCCGCCGTAAATGCCGCTCAAAAGCACGACCGGCATCATCAGCACAGGGAAGGCCTTGATGACGATCCTGGGCAGCCTGCGCATCGGCACCGGATCCTCCACCGGAAAAGCCCGGCGCTTGGCGGTCGTGACGATGATCACGATCTGCACCAGCCCCATCAGAAGGCCCGGCACGACGCCGGCAAGAAAGAGGTAGCCGATCGAGGCATCCGACACGAGCGCATAGATAACCATCGGGATCGACGGCGGAATGATCGGCCCGATGACGGCGGTGGAGGCGGTGAGCGCGGCGGCGAAGGCGGGCGGATATTTGCCGCCATCCGTCATCATCTTCTGCATCATCTTGCCGGTGCCCGCCGCATCGGCAAGAGCGGAACCCGACATGCCCGCGAAAATGATGCTCTGGGCGACGTTGACGAGTGCAAGACCGCCCGGGAAGCGCCCGACAAAGGCATTGCAGAAGGCAAGAAGGCGCAGCGTCATGCTGCCGGAATTCATCAGTTCAGCAGCCAGAATGAAGAGCGGCACCGCCAGCAGGATATAGCTTGAAAACAGCCCGTTCAGAATCTGCTCGGCCGCGGTCCCCATGTCGAGGCCGGCAAGCATCAGATAGAGGATCGACGAGGCGATCATGGCGTGGCCGACCGGCAGCCCGAGAAGCGCCAGAAGAATGATCGAGATGACGCTGAGCGCGAAGGGGTCCATCATTCGTCGGGCTCCCCGAACTCGGAATGTTCGACATAGCGGTTGGTCAGAGCGCTCCAGAACAGCCAAGCATAGCGCACCAGAACGGCCACGGCGAAGATGATGTAGATCGAATAGACATAATCATAGCGGATATCGAGATAGGACGTGTCCTGGACCTTCATGAAGGTCACGTAATCCCACACCGCCGGCAGGGAATAACCGTAGAGAAACAGAAGCGCGCCGGCCGCCAGAAGCGACATGACGCGGCGCACGCGCCGGCTGGCGAGCGTGAGCACGAAATCAAAGCGGATTTCGTCGGATTCGCGAAGGACGAAGGCCGCGCCCCAGAGCACGAGCCAAAGCCACATCAGGATGGTGAGTTCCGACGCTCCGCCGATCGGCAGGTTCAGAAGATAGCGGAAGGCCACCTGGACGATGAAGGCGCAGAACATGATCGCCAGCATCAAAGCGGCGATGTTTTCAGCCCTGCGGTGCAGCCACGCGCCTATTTGCTTCAGTCTTTGCAAGGTTGTTCTGCCTCAGGCGGGACCGTATCCGGAAAAGCCGGATACGGTCGTTGATGTTGGAGCCGCTCAGAGCGCGTTGATGCGGTCGAGCATGCCTTCCGGCCAGTCCTTCGACAGGTCGGAATTCAGATACATCTCCTGCGCATGCGCGCGGAAGGCGTCGACATCGGGCGTGTAGATATCCAGCCCCTGCTCCTCGAAGAAGGAGGCAAGCTCCCCTTCGCGCTTCAGATGCTGCTCGGTGCTCCAGGCGATCGCCTTGTCGGCGGCGGCCTCGAACTCGGCCCTCTGCTCATCGGTAAAAGAATCCCACGCATCCTGCGAGATAACCAGCAGATCATACCCCACCAGATGCGAGGTCAGCGCGATCTGATCCATCACCTCGTAGAACTTCATGTTCTCGACGTTCGGCAGCGGATTGTCCTGTCCGTCGATCGCGCCGGTCTGAAGACCGGTATAGACCTCGGCATAGGCCATGGGCGTGGGATTGGCGCCGAGCGCGCGGCCAAGGAATTGCCATGCGTCGCCGCCCGGCATTCTGAGCTTCACCCCCGCCATGTCCTCCGGCGTGTTGATCTTCTTGTCGATGCGCAACCCGACCTGGCGGGTGCCGAAATAGGTCGGTCCGAGAATATGGATGCCGAGCTGATCTTCGGCCAGGGCCTTCATCTCGGCGCCGGCATCGCTCTTGAAGAATTCATTCAGATGCTCGGCATCGCGGAAAAGATAGGCCGAGGTCAGAATGGAAAAGGCCGGAACCTGCGTGGCGATATCCTGCGGCGAAACATTGCCCATTTCGAGATTGCCGCGCTGGATGGCGATGATCTCGGTTGTCTGCTTGAACAGGTTGCCGCCGTAGTAGAGCTCGAGGTCTGCCATGGCCGACACGTCTTCCTCAAGCTGTTTCATCATGTCCGCGCGAATGTCCTGCTCGGAGAACACGGCCGAGAAGCGTAGCTTCTGCGGAGCGTCCTGCGCCAGCGACGGGGCCGCGCTTGCAAACGCCATGCCGATGACGGCGACGGCGCCCAACAGAGTTCTGCGATTGATCATTTCTCTCTCCTCCTGTTTTCATCCCGGCGATCTCCCATCGCGGAATGTCCTCATTGACGCGCGAGGCATCGCACGTTCACTTGAATTGCGGGGGCTGGCCTTTCCCTCCTCAAAGGCCGTTGATCCTGTCCAGCATGCCTTCGGGCCAGTGCTCGGACATGTCCGAATCGAGATATTGCTTCTGCGCGTAGGCACGGAACGCCTCGACATCGGGGGTGTAGACATCGAGACCCTGGTCCTTGAAGAAGGATACCAACTCGTCTTCCTGCTTCAGGTACTGCGCGTTCGACCAGGTAAACGCCTTCTCGGCCGCGTCGCGCAGGGTCTGCTGCTGGGCTTCGCTCAGGCTGTCGAAGCGGTCCGCGCTCATGATCAGCATGCCGAAACCGACATTGTGCCCGGTCAGCACGATCTGGTCCGTCACCTCGTAGAACTTCATCGCCTTGTCATTGGGAAGCGGGTTGTCCTGGCCATCGATGACGCCGGTCTGCAGGGCGGTGTAGACCTCTGGATAGGGAATCGGCACAGGATTGGCGCCGATGGCCTTGCCGAGGAACTGCCAGCTATCGCCGCCGGGCATGCGTAGCTTGATGCCTGCCATGTCTTCGGGCGTCATGATCCTCTCGTCGCCGACGACATTGACCTGGCGGCGGCCGTAATAGGCGGGCGCAAGGATCTCGACCCCCATCTTCTCGCGCGCCATCTCGCGGAAGGAATCGCCGACATCGCTGTTGAAGATCCGCATCAGATGGTCTGCATCCCGTACGACGTAGGCCGCGCCGAGAATATCGAATGCCGGCGCCTGTTCGGCAAAATCCGACGGCGGCAGAATGGCCAGATCCAGATTGCCGCGCTGGACGGCGACCAGTTCCGCGCCCTGCTTGACCAGCGTGCCGTTGAAATGCGCCTTCAGGTCGAAGTCGTCGCTGATCTCATCGGCGAAGATACCGGTCATCGCCTCGGACCGCGGCACATCCGCCGAAGTCACGTCGGAATAGAGAAGTTCGATCCTGTCCTGCGCCTGCGCGCCGGCCGCCGTCATTACCGCGACGGCCGTTATTATTGCCAGCCTCCTGATTTTGCTGTGAAATGTCATATTATCCTCCTCCTCAGCATCCCTAGAAATCGAAACGGTGCTCGGCCACCCCCTGGCCCGCTCCGGTTATAGCGAAAACGCTGCCGGCGAGCGGCTCGTCTGCGCGTTGTTCCTCGCTCAAGAATTTGTACGCTGTGGTGACGAACAGCGTCTTGTAATCCGGGCCGCCGAAACAAAGGCAGGTCGGATTGGTCACCGGCAAACCAATCTTTCGGTCGATCCGGCCATCGGGCGTATAGCGCACGATCGCGCCGCCCGCGAAAAAGGCCTGCCAGAGGCAGCCATCGGCATCCACGCAGGCGCCGTCGGGACGTTCACCGCCGGCGCTGTAATCGGCGAAGACCGTGCGCGAGACCGGCCGCTCTCCGGCCTCGTCCAGCGTTATCTTCCATGTCAGATGCCTGCGCGTATCGGTGAAATACATATGACGCCCGCCGGGGTCGAAGGCGATGCCGTTTGCCACAATCACATCGTCGTAAAAGGGCGTGAACGCGCCATCGGCATCGACGCGATAAAGCCGCCCCAGCCCCTGGTTCAGCCCATTGTCCATCGTCCCGATCCAAAGCCGCCCGTTCCTGTCGACGCGCCCGTCATTCAGCCTTGTCGCGGGCAAAGCCTCGTCGGGAACGCGCCCGAAGGGCTCCGACCGGCCCGTCTCCGGATCTTCCATCACCAGTTCCAGATCGCGTGCGATCAGATGAAGTCCCGAGCGAGTCAGGGCGTGGCAGCCGAGATAGGTCGAGGCCTGCGTGCTGACGCTTGCCTTGCCGGTTGCCGGATCAAGCCGGAACAGGCGCGGTTCCTCGATGTCGATCCACACCAGCCTTTGCGTGCGCTCGCACCACAGCGGCGTTTCCCCGAGTCGCGCCTCGACGGTCTGAACGCATTCCACCCTGGGTTCCATCAGCCGCCTCCCCGTCATCGCCGCGGCACCGATGCCGGCCGCATCAGCCTGCGCTGCGCGGCGGTGCGGAAGGGCGCGTTGACCGCGCCATAGCCCGAATAGGCACCGCGTCTCTCCACGATCTCGAAGAAGATGCCGTCGCCGAACGGCCGGCTGTAAAGCTGGAAATAGGCTCCGTTCTTGTCTTCGTCATAGAGAATGTTGTGGCCCCGTAGGCGCTCGACCATCTCCGGCGCGACCGCAAGTCGCGCAACAAGGTCGTCATAGTAGTTGTCCGGCATTGGCAAGACCGCAAAGCCGTTTGCCGCAAGCGCCTCGGCCGTGGCGAAGATATCACCGGTCTCAAAGGCGACATGCTGCACCGACGAGCCGAAACTGTCGGCAACGAAGCGACCAGCAAAGGTGCGGTGCGTTTCCGCGCCGTTGAGGGTGACGCGCAGCGCGCCGTCCGGCGACTGGATGGCCTGGCTGCGCACCAGTCCGCCGGGATCCACGACATCGACGGTCGGCGATTTCTCGGTTTCAAACAGCGACAGGTAGAACAGCGACCATGTCAGCATCTCTTCATAATTCATCGTCTGGGCGATGTGGTCGATGCGCTTGAGCCCCGCAGCGCGCGCCGGCGTCTCATCGTCCACCGGGCGGAATTCCGTATCCCAGACATCCGCGAGGCCGCTGCTGTCATCAATGAAATGCATCAGCCCGGCGCCAACGCCGCGAATGGCCGGAATATCGAGTTCGCCCGCGCCGACCGGCTGGCGGAAGGGCACGATGCCAAGCGCCTCGGCCCGCGTGACCGTATCCTTCGCGCTTTCCACCGTAAGCCCGATATCGCAGATATTGAGGCCGTGCACGATATGGGCGCTGTGGGCAAAGCCTTCGCGCTCGGTATTGATGACCACACGGATATCGCCCTGCCGCCAGACCTCGACCTGCTTGGCGATGTGCCGGCCCGCCCGCCTGAAGCCGAGCGTCGACAGAATGCCGGCCACGTCGGCCGCTTCCGTCTCATCAGCCGCGAATTCGACAAAGGACACGCCGCGCGTAGAAATGCGCGGCGGCATGTCCGAAAGGCCGAAGGCATTGGCCGGTTCCAGCCGGCGGACCTGATCCATGAGGTAGACGAGCGAGCGATGCCCGTCGCGCGCGATCGCGCCCGGGCTGCCGCCGCGGAACTGATCGTTGAACACTTCAAGGCTAAGCGGCCCGCTATAACCTGTCGCCGCGACCGCGCGCATGAAGGAAACGACGTCGAGGTCCCCCTCGCCCGGCATGTTGCGGAAATGCCGCGACCAGTAGAGCAGGTCCATCTCGATGATCGGTGCATCGGCAAGCTGGACGAAGAAGATACGGTCACCGGGGATACGGCGGATCGAATCGGGGTCGATTCCACGCCCAAGCGTATGGAAACTGTCGAGGATGAGCCCGATATTGGGATGATCCGCGCGGCGGACGACCTCCCAGGCATCGCGATGATCGAAAACATGCCGGCCCCATGCCAGCGCCTCGAAGCCGACGCGCAGCCCGCGTTTCGCCGCCCGCTCTCCAAGTGCGGCGAAGTCGCCGGCCATGCGGTCAATGCCGCCGAGCGCTTCGGGATGGGTTGACGAACAGACCAGCACCAGATCGGTGCCCAGTTCCTGCATCAGGTCGAACTTGCGCTCCATGCGGTCGAAGGCGCGTGTCCGCAGCGGCTCAGGCAACCCCTCGAAATCGCGGAACGGCTGGAACAACGTGATGTCCAGCCCGTGATCGCGAACCATCTGCCCCACATCGCGCGGCGAAGCGTCGAAGGCGATGAAATCCTGTTCGAAGATTTCGATGCCGTCAAAGCCGGCCGCGGCGATCGCCCCCAGTTTTTCCTGCAGGTCCCCGGCAATGCAAACGGTGGCGATTGAGGTCTTCATCCCGTCACTCTTCCCTTCCCGCTCACGATGCCGCCATGAGGGCCGGCATCATTTCGGAGATATCGGGCTCTTCCCCGGTGAACAGTTCGAATGCGCGAACGGCCTGCCAGAGCGCCATGCCCGTGCCCGGCAACACCGCGCATCCCTTCGCTTCGGCGGCGACGATCAACTCCGTTCTGGGCGGAAAATAGACGATGTCTGCGACCCAGTGGCCGGGCGAGATCAGCCGTTCGGGAAGCGGGCAGCCCGGCAGTTTCTCCATGCCAACCGGTGAGGCGTTGACGATCCCGTCGACACTGGCGGCAACCTCCACGCCTGATGCGGCCTCGACCCTTTCAGCGCTGAAATGATGCGCAAGGCTATCGACAAGCGCGCCGGCGCGCGCCTCGTCGGGATCGAGGATCAGCAGCCGGCCGATGCCTTCGTCGAGCAGTGCATGCGCCACGGCCCCGCCAGCTCCGCCGGCGCCCAAAAGCAGCACACGACCGCGCGCGACATTTTCCGCCAGACCCTCGCGAAAGCTCCGGGCAAAGCCCCAGCAATCGGTATTGTGTCCAATGCGGCGGTCGCCTTCAAAAACAATGGTATTAACCGCGCCGACCAATTGCGCCTCTTCGGAAAGCGCGTCGAGATGCGGAATAACGGCCTGCTTGAAGGGATAGGTGACGTTTAGGCCGCGATAACTCTCGGCTTCAAGCACATCGAGGATCGCGCCGGCATCCTCCGGCAGGTCGCGTTCGAGCGCGTCGATGAAATCATAGCGATAGTCAATTCCGAGCGCCCTGGCCGCGGCCATATGCATGCCCGGCGTGCGCGAGCCGCCAATGCCCTTGCCCAGAAGACCGGCTCTGAAGCTATGACCGGAACCGGCGCGTGGCGAGCGTGCCCGTGTGACATCCATGCAGAAGCGTCCTCCCAAACAATCTCCTGTTTTTGATTTTGTTCAACTCGGTTAATTATGTCAAGGCAATGTTCGGATCGGTTAGTTTTGTTTTTTGAGGGTCGCGCAATCGCCTGCTTTGCAGTAGACCCGCAAGGGAAGGATCGAGGGGAGGAGAGAAATTGGCAAAGGGCCAGATCAATGAACAACCGGACATGACGTCACGGCGAAGCTGGAAGCAGAATCCCGAAGCCGTGCGCGAGAACATCCTTCAGACAGCCCGCGCCGTCTTCGTCGCTCACGGCCTGTCCGGCGCCAAGATGGATGAGATCGCCGCCCGGACCCGAACCTCGAAACGGATGATCTATTATTATTTCGGCGACAAGGAAGGCCTCTACCGCGCGGTTCTGGAGGACGCCTATGCACGCATGCGACGCGCCGAGGACGCGCTCGACCTCGGCCGCCTTCATCCCGTCGAAGCCCTGCGGCAGTTGACGGAGTTCACTTTCGACCACCACAGCCGCGAGCGCGATTTCGTGCGGCTGGTAATGGTCGAGAACATTCACGAAGGCCGTCACATGTCGAAGTCGGAGATGATCTCGGGACAGAACAGCTCGGCGATCCGGCTTCTGGAGGAGATCTACAGGCGCGGCTGCGATGATGGCCTGTTCCGGCCCGGCCTGACGGCGCTCGAACTGCACTGGCACATTTCCGCGCTGGCCGTCTTCAACGTCTCCAACCGCGCGACCTTCTCCAACATTTTCGGCCCCGACCTGTTCGAGCCCAAGGGCCAGGAAATGCTGAGGCGGCATACCGGCGACATGGTGCTGCGCTTCGTGATGAAGCCGGGGCTTTCGCCGGAGGATGTCGAAAAGCCGCCGCAGACGAAGCCGCGCATGATCGATCCCGGCATCTACCGTTTCCTCGAAGTGCTCGAGGCGCAGAAAAACAGCCTGCCGGAGGCAACGACGCTCGAGGCAAGGCGCGTGCTCTACAATTCGATCGCCCGCAATCTCCGGCTGCCGACGCCGCCCAATATCGAAACGGACCGGGAAGACTGGATCGACAGCGATGGCGGCCCCGTCCGCGTCCGCATCTTCAGACACCAGGGCAGCGGTCCACAGCCGGCGCTCGTCTATCTCCATGGCGGCGGTTTCTGGCGCGGCAGCCCCGAAAGCCACTGGGACACGACCGCGCGCCTCGCCTCATGGACCAGACAGACGGTGATCTCGGTGGACTATGCGCTCGCGCCCGAAAACCCGTATCCGGTAGCGCTGAAGCAAGCGCTCGCCGTCATCGCCTGGGCGCGCGAACAGGCCGAGCGCCTTGGCATCGACGCGGCGCGCATCGCGGTCGGCGGCGACGGGACCGGCGGGAACCTCGCGGCTGCCGCCGCGACCGCCTGTCGGGATGCAAAATTGCCGCTGCGCGCCGCGCTGCTGATCTATCCGATCCTCGATTTCGATCTCACGCGGCCCTCCTGCCGGCAGAACGCCGACGGGCCGCTGCTGCGCCTTGAAGACGTGGAAACGGCAGCCCGGCATTATTGTCCCGATACGGCCCTGCTTTCATCCGATCCAATGGCCGCGCCGCTTCGGGCGGAGCGACACGAAGGCCTGCCGCCGACCTTCCTCGCGCTTGCCGCCAACGACCCGATGCGCGATAGCGCAGCGCAATACGCCGAAGCGCTGCAAAGGGGGGGCGTCAGCGTGACCGTCGACGAAGGCGAAGGCCTCGTCCATGATTATCTGCGCGCCCAGAGCCACTGCACCGCAGCCGAGGACAAGCTCAGGATCATGAGCGACTGGCTCTACGAGGTCTTCCTCACGCCCGGCGCCCCGGGCTGAAAGCCTGCCTCAAGAAACGAGTTTTGACTTGACTACATATATAGACAAGTCATATTGGCTCGCATGTATCTTGGAATTGACATCGGCACCTCGGTCATCAAGGCAGCGCTCCTTGACCGGGACGGACATCAGCAGGCCGAGGCAAGCGAACGCATGTCTCTGCTCGAGGCACCCATCGGTTGGTCGGAGCTTGACGGCGAGGCGACCTGGGAGACCGCGACGCGGGTGATCCGCGGCCTTCTTCGACAGACAGGCTTCGACCCTGCCGCGATCAGGGGCATCGGCATTACCGGCGTCATGGTCGGCGTCTGGGCGCTGGATGAAAACGACCGGCTTCTGCGTCCGCCGATCCTCTGGAACGACGCGCGCGCGCAGGATCTCGTCGACAGGCTTCAGGCCGAAAATCCGGACCTGATCTCCGCCGTCTTCGCCCATTCCGGCTCGGTGATGCAGCTCGGCTGCACGTTGCCGGTGATGGCCTGGCTCGCAGAAAACGAGCCGGACGTGCTGGCAAGGGCCCGCCATATCCTGACGGCCAAGGATTTCATCCGCTACCGGCTGACCGGCGCGGTCGCCACCGATGAATCGGAAGCCGCCATGGCCCCGGGCTCGGCGACGACGCGCGATTTTCATCCCGGACAGGCCGCCCTTCTCGGCATCGAGGATCATGTCCATCTGCTTTCGCCGGTCGCCCGTGGGGAAACGCTGGCTGGCGCGGTCACCGAGGCTGCGGCCAGGGCAACCGGCCTGAAGGCTGGCACGCCCGTTGCCATCGGCACAGGCGACACCAGCGCCTGCGTGCTCGGCGCCGGCGCCCACGAGCCGGGTCAGGCCGTCACCGTGCTCGGCACGACCTGCCTCAACGGCGTGATCTTCGACCGCGCCGTCTATGAACCGCGCGACCTCGGGCTGCTGTTCATCGTTCCGGGCGAACGGTGGATGAAGTCGATGGTCAATGTGGCCGGCACCACCGTGCTCGATTGGGCGCTTGAAACGCTCTGCCCCGATCTCGCCGCCGGCGACGCGCCCTATGAGGCGCTGGGCGCGCTTGCCGAACAGAGCCCGGCGGGCGCGAACGGCGTTTCCTTCGTTCCCTATCTCTCGGCCTCCGGCGTGATTGCGCCGCGCATCGAGCCGAAGGCCCGCGCCGGCTTCAACGGCCTTGCCCCGCACCATCGTCGGGCCGACATGGTGCGCGCCGTCTATGAGGGACTGGCCTATGCGATCCGCGACTGTTTCGAAGCGATCGGCGGCGTGAAATCCTCCATCCGGCTTGTTGGCGGCGGCGCGCGCAGCCCGTTCTGGTCGCAGATGATTGCCGATGTCACCGGTGCGCCCGTCGAAGTGCCGGAGGGCACGCAGTTCGGTGCCAAGGGGGCAGCGCTCTGCGCCGCCGTCGCCATCGGCGACTACGCCTCCCTTGATGAAGCCTGCGCGGCGACATTCGCGCTGAAGGCGCGTTTCGAACCGTCAGCGGAAAGCAGAAAGGCCTATGAAGCGGGATTTGCGCGTTTCAAGGCCGGCAGCGAGGCCGCGCTCGGCGTACTGAAAGCCGTCGCCGATTAGCCCGAAAGCCTATTTCTCGCCGTCCCGACGAAAATCGCCGAAGCCGACCGTATAGGTCCACTCCCTCGCAGCCGGACTGCGATTGTCCGGCTCGGCGGCGGGAAAGCCGACATTGCGGATGGAGATATCGAGCGGCACGGGCAGCATGACGATGCGCGAGACCTCGAGCGGCCCGCCGGTCTGGTCGCGCCCTTCCCTCACGGCGAGAAACACCGGCGCGCCTTCCGGGATTTGCAGAAGCGCGGCGATTTCGGCATCGGCTGCGACCGGCATGTATTTGTCATCGGCGACAACGACCGTGCGGCCGAACCTTTCACGCAGCACCTTGTAGAGCGAACCGGAAAGCGCGGAGAGCTCCAGCCCCTCCAGAACATCGAGGTTGAGACTGGTGGAAACGATCGCGAGCGGCTTGCCGCCGGCGACCGCCAGCCGCTTGTGGCGGTAGACCATGGCATTGTCGCCAAGCCTGAAAAAGCGCCGCTCCTGCTCGCCCGCCGCCACCTTGCCGCTTTCCAGAACCGAATAATCCGGTTTCAGCCCCTGCCCGACCAGGCTTTCGGTGATCGAGGCGATGGCGTGGTAGCGCTTCTCGACGCCCTTGCGGTTGATGAAGGTGCCCATGCCGTGCTGGCGCACGAGCAGACCCTCGCGCACCAGAATTTCCAGCGCCTGCTGGATCGTCCGGCGGCTGACCTGCCACTGCGCGGCCAGCTTCAGTTCGCCGTCGATCTTGTCCTCGTAATAGCCCGAAACGATCCGGGCTCTCAGCGTCTCGGCAATCTGGATGTAGACCGGGCGATGGTCTTTCGCCACGGGGGCATCTGCACGCAAGAGCGGCTCCTGAAAAAGCTCGTAATTTATGCTTTGACGCAATTCCGGAGAAATCCGGCGTTCTCAGGAATTGCCGTTGAACTGCCTAGCATAAAGGACGGCTATCTGCTTTGCCATATTGGCGAGCACAACCTTGAGGATTTTTTCGCCCTTTTCGGCCGTTGCCGCGCGTGCATCGCCGAGAACCGGGCTCTTGGAGAAATCGGTCCAGCGATAGGCGACTGTCGAAAAATCCTCCGGAAATTCCGGATAGTTTTCAATGGCCTTGTCCATATCGACGGCATCGGGCGCCAGATGCAGCACATAGGATGTCTCGATCTCGCAGGCATGCATGTAGGACGCATGCGCCTCCTTCTTCTCGCGCACGTCCTCAATCACGGGACCGGCGCCGGGATAGAAGAAATTAGCGAGCGTGATGCCGTCTTCACGCAGACGGCGCTGCGCATCGCGGATGGCGACGGCATTGCCGAGATGCGCATTGACCACCACGACCGTGCGGATGCCCTTCTGCGCGGCGCTTTGGGCAATCTCGACGATCGTGTTGCTGACGGTCTCGTTGGAAACCCCGAAGGAGCACGGCGCTTCTGCCAGCGACCAGACCTGGCCGAAGGGCAGCACCGGAAGCCTCAGCACCGGCGTTTCCCCGTCGATGGTCTTCACCAGTTCCTCGGCAAGACGGACTGCCAGAATGTTGTCGGTCCCCGCCGGCAGGTGGTCGCCATGGCTTTCCACAGCGCCGATGGGCAGAAGAAGCACCGGCGTCCTGGCCAGTGCCGCTTCCATGTCGCTGTCGTTCAGCCGCGAGATATCGGTCTTATCGTATGCCAAGGGGATGCTCACTGCTTGAAGACGAAGGCGCGCTGCGGGTTCTTGACGAAGAACTTCTCGAACAGCGCCTTGCCGTCGAAACCGGCATCGCCGGCCTGTTCCATGAAGCGGGGCGCCCAACTTTCGAGAATGTAGCCGAGACCCAGCCCGCCCTCGCCGTAATTGCGATACATCGTCCGCCGGGCGATATCGCCGCCGACGACGATCTGGTCCTCGTGGCCGTGACGGACGAGATTGAGGATGCAGTCGATCAGCACGCTCTCGGGGTGGTATTTGACGCGACTGATGCCGTCGAAGCACATGAAGAGGCCGGTTTCTGCCGCCTTCAGATGCAGCCAGTGGTCCGGGTTGCGGTCGACATGGGCCATGGTCAGACGGGTCGGGTCGACGCCTTCTTGCCTCAGGATGGCGAGCTGTTCGAGGATCAGCGTGCCGAGCTCGGTGTGGGAATGCAGCGGGCAGCCGGTTTCCTTGTGGGCGTCGAGAACGGCGCGGGTGACCTTGTCCTCGGCTTCGGAAATCGTGTTGTAGCCCGTGCCGAACTTGGCGACGCCGCCCTTGTAGCTGGTGCCGTCCATGCCGACGGTCAGTTCGCTGACGACATGATCGCGGATCTCGGCGCGCGTATGGCCATCGATCCACTGCTGGAAGGTGCCGCCCGTGCCGGCCATCTGGCCCGGCCACATCACGGCCTTGTTGAAGCCGGCGGTGGCGATGATCTTGATGCCGGTGCGGTCGGAGATTTCCTTCAGCTCGGCGGTCTTGCGGCCGTAATCGATGGCGGTCGCATCATAGACGGCCTGGCCGCCCTGGGCAGTGAACAGTTCCACATCCTTGATCGAGGCCTCGATGTCATCGATCATGAAGTCGTCGATCTTCTTTTCCTGCCAGAGCGGCGGGATACAATAGAGATGGTCATGCGAATAGGTGACGCCGAGTTCTTCCGGTGCGATATCGCCGTTGAGTGTCCGAATGAATTCCATGTTCAGCGATCCTTTTTGAAGTTTGAGAGCGCAAGCGCGAGAATGATGATCGAGCCCTGCAGGACGAAGCGCGCCGCGGGCGGCAGCGACAGGACGTAGAGCAGGCTCTGGAGAAAGAAGAGGATGAGGGCGCCGGCAGCAGCCCCCAGCGGCAGGAAGACGCCGCCGGTGAAAAGCGCCCCGCCGATGACGGCCGCGGCGATCGAATCGACCGTGTAGGTGTCGGCAATGCCGATCGAGGCCATGCCGGTGATCGACGACAGCATGATGCCGCCAAGCGTGGCCATGAAGCTTGCCAGCACGAATGAAAAGATCACCATGCGATCCGCGGCAATGCCGTTGCGCCGCGCCGAACGGGCGTTTGCGCCGGAGAGCAGCATCTTCCGCCCAGCGAGCGAGTAGTGGACGAAGGCCAGCAGGAGGAGACTCGCTATGATCCAGATGACCACCGACCACGGCAGAATGCCGAAGACCCAGCCTTCGGTGATCACCCGGAACCCGGCCGGGATCGAGCCGCGCGGGCTGCCGCCGGTATAGACGAGGATCGCACCCGCCAGCACCAGCGAGGTGGCGAGCGTCGCCAGGAACGCGGGGATGCGCAGCACCACGACCAGCACGCCGTTTGCGAGCCCGACGAGAAGACCGAAGAATACGGTGATCGCCAGAGCCGCGGCCATGTTGTCCATGTCGCCGGAGAAGCTTGCGGCCAGAACCACGTTTGCAAGCCCAGCCGTCGCCCCGACGGAAAGGTCGAGCCGGCCCATCATCAGGATCAGCGCCTGGCCGAGCGCGATCAGCCCGAGCGGCACGGCCTGGCGGGCATTGTCCATGACCTGAACCACGGATACGCGGCCGGAGAAGACGAAGAGGACAACCAGCAGGATGGCGAGCAGCCCGAGCGCGCGCCAGGTGGCGCCGGCTGGCTTTGCGTTCGAAAGGACGGCAGAGAATGTCATATCAGTTTTCCTCCGCCTTGCCGCGCATGAAGAAGACCAGCGCGACGATGAAGATCAGGCCCTTGGCGATGTTCTGCAGACTGGTGTCGATATCGAGCAGGTTGAACATGTTGTTGATGAGCACGAGCGAAAGCGCGGCGAAGAACACGCCGACGGCATTGCCGCGCCCGCCCTGCAGCGCAACGCCGCCGAGGATCGCCGCCGAGACGGCATCGAGCGTGTAGGATTCGCCGATCAGCGGATCGCCGGAGAGGATGCGGATCGACAGCACGATACCCGCGCCCGCAGCCAGCAGGCCGGAAAGGCCGAAGACCACGAGATCGACGCGCAAGGCCGAGATGCCGTTGGAAAAGGCCGCGCGCGGATCGGAGCCGAAGGCATAGATCGAGCGGCCAAGGCGCGACCAGTTCATCGCAATGGCGATGACGGCAAACACGACGAGCGTGATGATCAGCGGCGCGGAAAAGAGACGCTCGGCGCCGAACAGCGCTTCGTAGAAAGCATAGTCTACTTCTCCGCCCGGAGAGGGCAGGAGAAGCATGGTGATGCCCTTGACGATGGCAGCGGTCGCCAGCGTCATGACCAGCGGATTGATCTTCAGGAAATTGACGCCGCAGGCGGTGAAGACGCCACAGAAAAGGCCGGCGACGAGCGCCAGCGGAACCGAAAGCCAGCCGAGGCTCGCCGAGGTCAGCGCCATGATCGCCGTCGCAAGGCTCATGATCGCGCCGACGGAAAGGTCGATGCGGCCGGCAAACAGCACCATCGCCTGACCGAGCGCCACCAGACCGAGCGGCAGAAGGCGGGTGGCCAGGTTCGTCAGGTTGGAATCGCTGAAAAAGTTCGGCGACAGGAAGCCGGTGATTGCGACCAGCAGCGCCGCAAGCACGAAAGCAGGCAGGCTCAGGAGCAGGTTGGAACGAAGCGAGCCTTCAAACATGGAGCCTCTCCCCGTCTTCGGCCCTGGCTGCGTTCTGTCCGGCGGATGGCAGGCCGGCGGCATAGCGCATGATCTTTTCCTCGGAGAAATCGGCACGGGCGATCTCGCCCGTGATGCGACCTTCGTAGAGCGCCAGAATGCGGTCCGAGAGGCCGATCAGCTCCATCAGGTCGGACGAGATGAGAATGACGGAAACGCCCTTTTTCGAAAGCTCGTCCACCAGATGGTAGATCTCGCTCTTCGACTGGACATCGACGCCCTTGGTCGGCTCGTAGAGCACCAGAAGCTTCGGCTCATGCGCCAGCCAGCGGGCGAAGACGACCTTCTGCTGGTTGCCGCCAGAGAGTTCGCCGACCGGCTGTTCCATATCCGTCGAGCGGATCGAGAAACGCTTTCGGGCGCCTTCGACGAATTCACGCTCGTAGTCGAGCGGCAGGAAGCCTGCGCGCGACCGTTCCGAGATGGCAAACAGGCTCATATTGAGGCGGATCGGCAGCGACAGCGCCAGTCCCTCATGCTTGCGGTCATCGGGGATACTGGCAATGCCGGCGCCGATCGCGGCCGCCGGCGTCTTCAGCTTCACGGCCTTGCCGTCAAGCTCCACCGTGCCGGAGCGGAACGGCGCGATGCCGCACAGCGCATCGGCAAGCGGCTTCTGCCCCTGGCCTTCGAGGCCGGCAATGCCAAGCACTTCGCCGCGCCGGACGACAAAATCGATCTCCGGCAGGCGGGCATTGGCGCCGCCGCTGACGGCGAAGCGCACCGGCCTGCCTTCAAGCGCAGGGCGTGCGGGAAAGATGTTTTCAAGTTTGCGGCCGACCATGGCCTGGACGAGGTCGTCTTCATCGAATTCGCCGCGCGCGGCCGCAAGGGTCAGCGCGCCGTCCTTCAGGACGACAACGCGGTCGGCGGCCTCCATGATCTCGCCCATGCGATGCGAAATGAAGATGACCGACGTGCCCTCGTCCTTCAGCTGCCGCATCAGCTTCAGCACGGTCTGCGCGGCCTCCGATGAAAGCGAGGCCGTCGGCTCGTCGAGGATCAGCAGGCCGGGTTGCGCGGAAACGGCGCGGGAGATTTCAACGAGTTGCCGTTCAGCAGCACTCAGCCGCCGTCCGAGTTTCCTGCCGTCCAGGCTGAAGCCAAGGGAAGCCGCGAGCGTCTTGAAATCGGCATGAAGCGGCTTCTGCCGGATCATGCCGAGGCCGTTGCGCGGCTCGCGGCGGAAGAAGGCATTTTCGGCCACCGTCAGGTCCGGCATGATCGCCGTTTCCTGATGCGCGATCGCGACCCCGCTTGAGGCTGCGTCTGCCGGGCTGGCGGGACGATAGGCATCCCCCTTCAGCCGGATCTCGCCGCTGTCATAGTGAAGGTTGCCGGAGAGAATGTTCATCAAGGTCGACTTGCCGGCGCCATTTTCGCCGACAAGGGCCAGAACTTCTCCCCGGCCGAGCGAGAAAGAAACGTCCTTCAGGACGGTGTTGCGACCGAAGGACTTGGACAGACCCGAGACCGCGAGCAGAGGGGGGCGTTGTGCGGAGGTTTGGCTTGTCACTGTTTCTCTCTCACCTGATAGATCGGTCAGTCCTCAAAGGTTGCCCGGATCTGTTCGTCGCTGAGGCGCGTATTGGCCCAGAAGGAATCCGACAGGTCGTCGCGGGTGAATTCGGACAGGTTTTCCGAGGTGATCATCGGCACTTCGTAGACTTTGTCCTTCTCGACCTCTTCGCCTTCCAGAAGGTCGATCGCGACCAGAAGGGCTTCCGAGCCAAGCCAGGTCGGCTTGGACGGGGCGACGGATTCATAACCGTCGGATTCAAGCGCGGCCCAGCGCTTCAGATAGCCATTATTGTCTTCGCCGGTCATCGGCACCAGCGGGCGCTGCGCGGCGTCGAAGGCATCGATTGCGCCGAGCGTCATGCTGCCGCCCTGCGACCAGACGCCGTCAACTTCGGGATTGGCGGCCAGCAGGTTGGAGACGGCGACCTTGGCCTTGGCATAGTCCCAGCCGGCATCAACGACGCTGATGACCTCGATGCCCGGATATGCGTCGAAGACGGCCTCAGCGCCTTCCCACCGGTCATCGCTGGCGGAAATGCCGGAAATGCCGTTGAGCGCGATGATCCGGCCCTCGCCGCCGAGCTTTTCGGCCAGCCATTCAGCGCCGGCCTTGCCGAAATCGACGTCATCAACGGTAACAAGCGCGTCGTAGTCGTCGCTGCGGATGGTGGAAGCCAGGAGTACGATCTTGATGCCCTGCGCTTCGGCCTTCTTCAGCACCGGAATGACGGCGGTGGGCGAAATCGGGGTGAAGACGATGGCATCGACGCCGCGGGTGATCATGTCCTCGATGTTGGAGACCTGGCGGTCGGCCTTCATTTCGGATTCGGTGTAGATGACGTCGACCGTGTCAGCGTTACGCTCGGCCTCGGCCTCGAATTCCCTGGAAAGCTGAACCGACCAGGAATTGCCGTTGAAATAATTGTCGTAGCCGACGGTGTATTTTTCCTGCGCCATGGCAGGCGCCGCGATGCCCGCAAGCACGGAGGCGACGAGAAGCATTTTCTTCAGTTTCATGTTTTTCCCCTTTTTCGAGAAGCCGAGCGTGTTTATGCCTTATTGTTATCTTGTACACTCATGTAGTCAAGTTGGAATCTGCAAAATCTGCCGGATTTCACATCAGCGTGACGCCCTGCCTGTTATTTCGGCAGAGCGTCCACGGCTTGGCGCACCCAGTCCAGTCTCTTTTCAGGGATCAGGCCGTAATTGTAGAAGTTGATGCCGTCTGCGCCCGCCTCGACCGCAGCCCTTGCGCGGTCCGCAAGCGCTTCCGCCGAGGTCACTTCCGGATAGAAGACGCGGTAGCCGGCGCCGAGATATTTTTCCGGCCCCAATGCGGCGCGCCCTGACTGCATCAGTTCTGCAACCTTTTCAGGCTCCATGAAATAGCAGCAGAGGATCGCGCCGTCGCAGACCTTTCCGACGGCCGCGAGGTCAACGCCGCCTTTCCAGCCATCGGCAAGATCGATCAGAACAATCTTGCTCGCCGGGTCGGCGGCGGCGCGGATCTCTTTGATCAGGCTGGTGACCGGCTCCGTGCGCCATTCGAGAAAGGCTCTCAGCGCGGGATAGGCGTTGAAGGCGTCGTTCCCGGCGTCAGGAAAGTTCGGGAACTGCCTTTCGGGCACTTCGCGCGCGCACATCTCGGCGATGAAGCCGCGCACCGTTTCGCGCGCCTCGTCCATCGGCACGCCGGCCAGCTTGCCGCGCGCCATGCAGTGATCGCAAAAGCAGAGCGACAGCAGAAAATCATCCTCATCGTTCAGCCCGACGCCGTCCTTCTCATGATGGAATTCGTGGGCGAAACCCATGAAATTCGGGCTTTCGAGCTCCACCATGTCCGGGCGGTAGCGCGTCGTCATGTCGCGCACGAGGGTGACCACATAGTCGCGCGCCTGAGGGCTCGACGGGCAGAGATTGTAGTAATTGGGATTGCCGAAGGCGTTGCGCGTCACATGCTCGGGGTGCAGCGTACCGAGGCGCGTATTGTGCAGGCAGACCGTCCAGCAATTGACCTTCATGCCGTCGCCGGTATCACGCGCCGTCGTCAGCGCCTCGAGCATGTCGCCGCGCTCCGGCACATTGTCGGCCACAAGCGGGCGGATCGTCTTGCCCTCCCACAACGTCTCGTCAGGGCGGAAATAGACAGTGCCGTCCTGCGGGAAATAGGCCTTCTGCGCCGGACTGCGCGGCTGCAGGAAACGGCCGGCATGGTAAGAGGAAGCCAGCGAAATCGTGTTGAGCCCCGCCCGAGCGCCCAGATCCGAAAACGTTCGTTCAAGCCCCTGATCCTGAACGTCCCAGGGATAGGTCCACATGGAAAGATTCATCGCCGGCTCCTTTGTTGTTTACTTGACTGCACATGTAGTCATATAAATCACCCGCAAGTCAACTCCGCCAAGGTCGACATCTGATTTCCAGCTCTGGCTGCTTGCAGTCGGCAACTAAGAATGCGGCGCGGACATGCAGCGACGAAGGGGACCGGCTCGGAGACACACGTCAAGCCTTGCACCCTGTGTCGAGCACGACAGCAGGGCCTAAATATTATGCAGATTTTAGATTGCATAAAAATTGACAGATCGGCAAAAATTCTCTAGTTGGAAAAAAGTTTTCCTTTTCGAGATATTCAAGGATCCTCCCGCATGCTGCATTCCACTTCTCTTCTCCGGGCCAGTGCGGTTGCCGCCCTGCTCGTCGTTCCCGCCGTTTCAGCCCAGGCCCAGGAAACCTTCGTCGTTTCCAACTGGGGCTATTCCAACGATTTCTACGAGCCCTTCATTTTCGAGCCCTTTGAAAAAGAGCATAATGTAAAGGTCGTGACGGAGACGGGCGGCGCGCCGGAGCGCCTCAACAAGGCCCGTATCCGCGGTGGTGTCGACGTCATCCTGCTGACCGACAAGTTCTCCCAGATCGGCATCAACCAAGGCGCCTTTGAAACGATCGATGATTCCAAGCTGTCGAATTTCGACGAGCTCTACGATGCGGCGAAGAACCCGCAGGGTGATTACGGCCCGGCCTATACCTTCGGCCGCTATGGCATTGTCTATGACAAGACCCGCACCGACACGCCGATCACCTCCTGGTGCGACCTGTGGCGCGAGGATTTCGCTGATTCGATCGCCATGCCCGCCTTCAACACCACCGGCGGCCCGCTGACGGTGATGATGGCCGGCAAATGCGCCGGCTCGGATGCCTTCGAAGACCCCGACACCGCTTTCGCCAAGATGGCCGAGTTGAAGCCGAACATCGTCAAGACCTTTTCCTCCGGCTCGGAACTGACCAATCTTCTGTCGACCGGCGAAGCCTTTATCGGCCTTGCGCAGGACTACGCCTTTCCGGCAATCCAGGCGGCCAATCCGAATATCGGCTGGGCGGAGCTTTCCGAAGGCGATTTCCGGATGATGAACACCTACAACATCCCGAAAAACGCCAAGCACAAGGAACTGGCGCTTGCCTTCATCGACTTCTCGATCTCGATGCAGGCCCAGAAGGATGCCGCGATCGAACTGGTCAGCGGCTCCGGCCCGGTCAACAAGACTGTCGAGCTGACGCCGGAACAGGCATCCCAGCTCGTCTATGGCGAAAAGGCCGTGCTCAGCATGCAGCCGACCCCCTACGACAAGCTGCTTGAGGTCAATGATGACTGGGAAAGCCGCTGGAACGAAGTCTTCGGACGCTAACGGACGCGCAATTGAACGCCCGCCCTTCCCTCGTTGAGCGCATCAACGCTCTAGGCCCGTGGTTGCTGGTTCTTCCGGCAACCGCGGTGCTCGCCTTCATCCTGATCATTCCGGTGGCGGGAACCCTTGCCGAAAGCTTTTCCAACCCGGCAGGGTTTTTCGTCAACTACCGCGACTTCTTCGCCGACAGCTATAATCGCACGGTGATGATCCGCTCGTTCCGCATCGCATTCCTGTCGACGCTGACGGCGCTCATTCTGGGCTTCGGCGGCGCCTACATGATCGCCAATGCCTCGCAAGGCGTGAAGCGTGTCCTCCTGATCCTTTCGGTCTTCCCGCTTCTGACAAGCGTGGTCGTGCGCTCCTTCTCCTTCATGGCGATCCTTGGTCGCAACGGCGTGGTCAACACCGCGCTGATGAAGCTCGGCATCATCAGCGAACCCATGGAAATGCTGTTCACGCAGGGCGCCGTGATTGCGGGCCTTGCCTATCTGTTCACGCCGCTGATGATCCTGTCGCTAGTGGGCGTGCTCGAGAATATCGAGGATGATCTCTATCTTGCCGCAGGCTCGCTTGGCGCCTCTCCGGTTGCCGTCTTCTTCCAGGTCACGCTGCCGCTTGCAGTTCCCGGCATGATCGTCGGCTCGATCCTCGTCTTCACCGGCTCGCTCGCGACCTTCGTCACCCCGACATTGCTCGGCGGCGAACCGCAGATGACGCTTGCCACCCTGCTCTACCAAAAGGCGATGATCTCGTTCGACTGGGGTGCGGCCAACACGATTGCCGCGATCATGATGGGAACCGCGATCTTCTGCGTTGTCGTGCTCGGCACGATCGCCAGCCGCATCTCGGCACGGAGGGCCGTCCATTGACCGGTCGTCGCATTCATCCGCTTTCAAAACTGTTCGGTTGGCTGGTCATCCTTTTCCTGGCGGGACCGATCGTCATCGTCATCGGCACATCCGTGTCCGATACGCCCTTTCTCGCCTTTCCGCCGCAGGGCTTCACGCTCAAATGGTATGCCAATGTGTTCAATCACAGCGGCTTCCTCGACACTTTCATCATTTCCATGCAGGTTGCCGTCGGCGGCACGCTGATCGCGCTCATCACAGGGCTTGCGGCTGCATATGCGCTGACGCGCTACAAGATGCGGATCCCCGGCTGGTACGGCTCGGTCTTCTTCCTGCCGTTCTTCATTCCGGAAATCGTCTTCGGCTTTTCGCTCTTGAAGACGCTGATCGTCCAGTTCCAGCTGCCGATCCTGCCGTCACTCATCCTCGGCCACGCGATCTTGTGCCTGCCCTATATGGTGCGGGTGATTGGGGCGAGCCTTTCAGGTTTCGACTTTTCCATCCAGGAGGCCGCCATCAGTCTCGGCATGCATCCGGTGAAAGCGTTCTGGACCATTGTCCTGCCCAATATCCGCTCCGGCGTGGTCGCCGGCATGGTTCTCGCCTTCATCACGTCGCTGAACGACATGGCCGTGGCGCTGTTTCTGACCGGCCCCGGCATCTCGACGCTGCCGATCGAGGTCTTCACTTACGTGCAGCAGTTTTTCGACCCGACCGTCAGCGCCGTTTCCGTGCTGCTGATGGGCGTCACCATTCTCGTCATGATGCTGATCGAACGCAGCCTCGGTCTGTCCAAGACCGTTCAATAGGAGCTCCAATGGCTGAGAACGCCGTCATCCTGAACAATGTCACAGCCCATTACGGCACGACGCAGGTTCTGCACGGGCTGAACCTTTCCGTTGGCGAGGGCGAACTGGTCTCGCTTCTGGGGTCCAGCGGCTGCGGCAAGACAACTACGCTGCGCCTTCTGGCTGGCTTCCTGCAACCAACGGGCGGCAGCATCTCGGTTGCCGGCCGCGATGTCACCGGCCTGCCGCCGCACAAGCGCGATGCCGGCATCGTGTTCCAGAACTATGCCCTGTTCCCACATCTGACCGTTGCCGAGAACGTCGGTTTCGGACTGAAGCAGCGCAAGGTCTCCTCCGCTGAACAGAGAAAACGCGTTGCCGGGATGCTGGAGCGCGTCGGGCTCTCAGGCTTCGCCGACCGCCTGCCGGCCGCCCTTTCCGGCGGCCAGCGCCAGCGCGTTGCCGTGGCCCGGGCGCTTGCTATCGATCCACCGCTCCTGATGTTCGACGAGCCGCTTTCCAACCTCGACGCCAAGCTGCGCGTCGACATGCGGGTGGAAATCCGCGAACTGCAGAAGGCCAATAACCGCACGGCCATCTATGTGACCCACGATCAGGAAGAGGCGTTTTCCATTTCCGATCGCGTGGCGATCATGAATGCCGGCAACATCGTGCAGCTTGATACGCCGGAAGTGCTCTATACACGGCCCGTCAACGCCTTCGTCGCCCGCTTTGTCGGCTTTGACAACCTGATCGCGATGCGGGCAACCGCCCGGGATGGCACGAGGGTCACGGCCGAATTTGCCGGTGGCGGCAAGATCGATCTCGACGAGGGTCTGACCGGCCCCTTGCCCAATGAATTCGTGATCGGCGCCCGACCGGAGGGTCTCGTCCTTTGCGCTGCCGGAAGCGCCGACACGATTTCAGGCAAGGCGCATATGCGCTCCTATCTGGGCCGGGCCTACCAGTACAAGATCGAAACGGCCGCCGGCGTTTTGTCCGCCAATGGTCCGCTGTCGAACCCGATCGAGGCGGATGAAAATGTCGGCCTTTCCTTTGATTTCACCCATTGCTGCATTCTTCGGAATGAAGGGGAAACGCCATGAGCCGCTTGATCGTCGCCGCTGCCGCACAGATGGGTCCGATCGCGCGCTCGGACACGCGCAAGACCGTCGTCGAGCGCCTCGTCGGTCTTCTCGGCGAAGCCGCATCCAGAGGAGCGGAGCTCGTCGTCTTTCCCGAACTGACGCTGACGACCTTCTTTCCACGCTGGCACATGACCGACCCGGCGGAAATCGACGCCTTTTACGAAACGGAGATGCCGGGCGGCGAGACGCGCCCGCTGTTCGAGGCGGCCAAGAGGCTGAAGATCGGCTTCTATCTCGGCTATGCCGAGCTTGTCGTCGAAAACGGCGTACAGCGGCGCTTCAACACCTCGATCCTGATCGACCGGGATGGCGAGTTCGTCGGCAAATACCGCAAAATCCACCTTCCGGGCTGGGATACGCCGCAGCCGGACATGGCGTCCCAACATCTGGAGAAATACTATTTCGAACCCGGCAATCTCGGCTTCAACGTGTTCAAGACCATGGGAACGCGCATCGGCATGGCGATCTGCAATGATCGCCGCTGGCCGGAGACCTATCGCGTGATGGCATTGAAGGGATCGGAGATGATCCTCGTCGGCTACAACACGCCGGACGACCATACGGGCAATTTCGATTTCGACAGCCTGACACAGTTTCACAACCAGCTTTCGATCCAGGCCGGCGCCTACCAGAACTCCAACTGGGTGGTCGCGACCGCCAAGGCCGGCCGGGAAGAAGGCTCCAACCTGATAGGACAGTCGATGATCGTCGCGCCGTCAGGGCAGATCGTCGCCATGGCGACCTCCACGGACGATGAAGTGGTTGCGGCAAGATGCGATCTCGACATGGCCGCGCTTTACCGCAAGACCATTTTCGATTTTGCGCGCCACCGCGAGCCCGACCAGTACCGGCTGATCGTTGAAACCAAGGGTCCGGTAACAGACTGAGCGCATGACAGATCTATCGATTGGGGGAGAGAAAAATTGATTGAGCCAGACGTATTGGGAGAGAGTGAACAGAGCGCGACGAGTTCTGTGGCCCGCATCCTGTCGGAACTGCGCCGAGAAAACGGCTGGACGCTCGCCGAGGTCTCGAAGCGAACCGGCGTCTCGATCTCGGCACTCTCCAAGATCGAGAACGGCCAGAGCCAGCCGGCCTATTCCGTTCTGACCCGGCTCTCCAGTGGTCTCGGCCTCGACTTTGCCGATCTCCTGGAAGGAAAGGCCGGTCGGCCGAGCTTTGCGCGCGCAGCCCGCGCCATCACCCGGAAGGGCGAGGGAAAGCGGCTCAAGAACGACATGGGCATCTACCGGCTCCTCTCCACAGAACTTGCGGCGAAGGCCCTGACGCCGATGGTGATCGACATTCCTCCGCGCGCCGAAAATTCAGAGCCTGCCCGCAGCGCCCACAGCGGCGAGGAATTCGTTTTCGTCCTGTCCGGCGACGTGATTTTCGAGATGGAACCCTATACGCCGGTTGTCCTGGCGGAGGGCGATACCGTCTATTTCGACGCGGCCTCCAGCCACGGCTTCTATTCCGCCGGGCCCGGCGGCGCCCGCATTCTGTCCATCTGCTATTCCGGCTCCAATGAAGCGCCGGACTACCTGACGGTTTGATCATGATCGATGCAAGATCCGAAGTCCGGCTCCGCCAGCGGCTGACCCTTGTCGCACTTGGAAAGGCGCCGGCCGAGCGCATTCTCAGGGTGGGAAAGCTGCTCGACACGGCAACCCGTACCTGGAGCGACAATCAGGAAATCGTCATGTCCGAGGGCAGGATCGCCTATGTCGGAGCCGCCGGATCGTGGCCGGGAACATGCGACAATATCGATGAACGGCCCGATCTGATGGCGATCCCCGGACTTGGCGAAGTGCATAAGCATATCGAGAGTTCGCATCTGACGCCGGAATGGGAAGCGGCTCTGGTAATACCGCGCGGCAACACCTGGACCTGCGAGGCAAGCCACGAATTCTCCAATGTGCGCGGCTCGAAAACATTGGATTTCTGGATGACGGCGCGCAAACACGGCTCGCCGCTGAAGATCTTCCCGCTGCCGGGTTCCGCCGTGCCGCCGACGGCCTATGAACATGGCGGCGGCTGGCTCGGTCATGACGAACAGCGCGATTTTCTCGCAGGCAGCCTGATGGTTGCAGGCCTCGACGAGGTGATGGACTGGCCGGCCGTCTGGAACCCGGAAAACGCCTCTCACGAGCGGCTCTGGGGCATGATCGAGGCAACCTTTGCCGCGCGCGGCGTCGTCGAGGGCCATGCCGCAGGCCTGAAGGATCTGCCGACGATCAATGCCTTTGCCGCAGCCGGTCTTGCCTCCGATCACGAGGCATGGACGGCGGAAGAGTTCTGGGACAAGCTCACCCATGGCCTTTTTGCCGAGCTCAGGCCCCATTCCATGCCGGACGTCATCAAGGGCCTTCTCGAACGCGGCCTTGAGGACTGGTCGCAGATCGCCTTCGCCACCGACGACCGTTCGGCCTCCGAGACCCTTGCGAAGGGGGCGACGGACTACAATGTCCGCCTTGCGATCCAGTCGGGGCTCAAGGCCGAGATCGCGATCCAGTGCGTCACCATCAATCCCGCCCGGCATATGCGGCTGACACCCTGGGTCGGCGCGATCGCGCCGGGCCGCTTCGCCGATATCGTTCTTCTGTCCGACCTGGAGAGTCTCAAGATCGCCGAGGTCTGGGCCGACGGAGAGCAGGTTTCAAAGGGCGAGGAATACATCCTCCCCGTCCCTGAGATCGACTGGCCGGACTGGGCCCGCAACACGGTTCAGACCGGCGGCATTTTCAGCGCTGACGATTTTGCGATCCGCGCCGAACCAGGCCGTGACACGATGACGGCGGCGGTGCTGCGACCGTTCCACTGGGAAGACGATTTCCTGACCTATGAACTTCCGGTGGCAAACGGCCTCGTCCAGCGCGATGCGGCGCGGAACATCACAAAATTCGCCATTGTCGACCGGTTTTCCGGCAAAAAATCCGTCTCGAAAATGTTCTGGGCCGGCACCGGGCCAAAGACTTCCGATTGCGCGCTGGCAAGCTCACTCGCCCATGACAAGCACAATATCTGGTGCGTCGGATCATCGGACAAGGCCATGGCCATAGCCGTCAATGCGCTCGGCGAGATCGGCGGCGGCTGGGCGATGGTGCGTGGCAATGAGGTCGTTGCCACCGTGCGCTACGAGATTGCCGGACTGATGTCGCAGCGCTCCGCCGAAGACCTCGATGCAGACATGCAGATGCTCTATGCCGAGGGCGAAAAGATCGAATGGATGTACGAGCCATCGTCATCGCCGCGCTGGTGGGCCGGCTTTCCCGAACGCCTTGCCTTCGCGACGCTGACCTGCGCGCCCTGGCGATGGGTTCTGGTCGCGCCGTCGGACTATGCGCCGGAGGGTCTCGTTAATGTCGCAACCGGTGAAACCCACAAAGTGGTCTGGTAAGGTGATGACCGACACAAACCGGACGCCTGCGCGGCCCGCATTCGAGGGCGCGGATCAGCTTGAAACCCCTTGCGTGGTCGTCGACGCGGCCCGCCTTCAGACCAATATCGAGGAAATGCAGGCGGTTGCTTCGGCGGGCAAGGTCGCGCTGCATCCTCATATCAAGACGCACAAATCGCTCGCCATTGCCGACAGGCAGCGCCGGGCCGGAGCGAGGGGCATCACCGCCTCGCATCCGGGCGAAGCGGCCGTCTTCGTCCGCGCAGGATTTTCACCGGTCACGCTCGCCTATCCGCTGGTCCGGCCGGAGCCGGTGACGGCACTGCTGGCGCTTGGCCGGGAACATGATGTGAAGCTCCGCTTCATTGTCGACAGTCTGGCAGGCGTTGAGGCCCTGGAAGCGGGGGCGAAGAAGACAGGCGAAACGCCCGATGTGTTCATCAAGGTCGATGTCGGCCTTCACCGCTGCGGCGTCGATCCGGCGACAGACGAGGGCATCGCCCTCGCTGGCCGGCTGATGTCCTCGTCGCTCTGCTTTGCTGGCCTTCTCTCCCATGCGGGCCAGGCCTATGGCGCCGGAACGCCGGACGGCGTGCGCAAGGTGGCAGCCGGGGAGCGTCATCTTCTTTTGAACCTCAGGCAACGGCTCGAAGCACGCGGGTATCCGGTACCGCTGATTTCCGTCGGCAGCACGCCCTCCCTGATTGCCAATGACGGTTTTGACGGGATCGACGAGGTAAGGCCCGGAAATTACGCCTTCTACGACATGACCGCCGTGCGTCTCGGCATTGTCGGGCGCGAGCGCATCTCGCTTGCCGTAGCCGCGACGATCATCTCGAGGAACCGTGATTTCTATATCATCGACGCCGGCTCGAAAACGCTGAGTTCAGACCTCGGACCGCACAGCACGGGTCCCGTCTCCGGCTTCGGCGAGGCCTGGAACAAGCGACTGGAGCAGCCGCTTGCGATCGCGAAACTCTCCGAAGAGCATGGCATGGTGGCGCGACAGGGCAGCGACCTTGAGATCGGCGAACGCCTGCTGATCTATCCGAACCACGCCTGCGTCGTCGTCAACCTCGCCGCCAGCCTGACCCTCATCGATGCGGGCAAGACCTCCCGCCTTTCCATAGACGCTACCCGCAGGCCGCCCGTTTCCGCCTGAACGCGGCGGCACGCCGCCCGGAAAACAACACACGAGCGGGCGTCGCTATCGTGAAACGACAATGCGGAAACCGTTTCCGCGCCACGAGCCCGCCGGCTCGAGCGAGCCTCGGTAGACGCCGTTCGCCTTCCAGTCGGGGCTCGAAAAGCAGCCCCCGCGCAAGACCCTGCGGATGTTGGCCGGCGCATCCAGCGCCTCTCGGCCGTCATCGGCCCAGGGAAAGGCATAGTCCGGCCGGCTCATATCCGGTCCCCAGAGCGTCGTGCACCATTCCCAGGCCTGACCGGCCATGTCCTCGCATCCGAAATCGGACCGGCCTTCCGGGAATAGCCCGACAGCGCAGATGTCATTGAAGCCGGTTTCCTCGCCATTGGCATGTTCCGGCGCCCAGTCATTGCCCCATGGATAGAGCTTGCCGTGCGGCCCGCGCGCCGCAGCCTCCCATTCACGCTCATCGGGCAGGCGCACGACCTCGTCGGAGGCAATCCGGTCCTGCCTGCGCCAAAGCGCGGTCAACCAGGTGCAATAGGCGCGCGCGTCATGCCAGGAAAGGTCGGTTGCCGGATGCGAGGCGCGTTCGGCAAGGCGGCCGGTGGCGCTCGTCCAGACCCGTCCGGTTTCCTCGACGAACAGCCGGTAGGCCGCGTTTACGACCGGATAGCGGCCTATCTTCACCGACCCGACCGCCGCCCGATGGGGCGGCTCTGAGTTCGGATGGATCGTGCCGCCCATGTCATACTCGCCCGCGGGAATGGCGACGAGTTCCTCCAGATCGCGCGGATCGCCGAGACGCGCGAGCGTTTCGCCCGCCCGCCGGCGAAGTCCCGCCGGAGCGCCGCCTGCATTCACAGCCGCAACCAGCCTTGCGGTGACATGATCGGCCTCGGCCGAATTCGGGGCGCACAAGGCGCCGGCGCAAAGCAGAACGTCAACGCCGCTGTCAACGCCCGCCAGCCCCTTTGCCAGGGCGGCCGCCCGCGACGTACCGGGCTCTGCCCAATTACAGTAGAGGCGAAGCGGGCCGGACCATTGGCGAGGGTCCGAAACCACCGCTGCAACCAGCGTTTCGGTCGACATTTCCGCCAAGTCGGCGGCGAGCCGATAGTCATCGGCCCAGGCGGCGGAAGCCGGGGCGATGCGTCCGGCCTGCTCTTCGGAAACGCATCGATCCGTCTCAAGCGACAGACGCCAGAGGCCGGGCAGCACGTAGTCCCGGCCCGCGCAAGGATCGTCCAGGCCGTAAGGTTCGAGCATAGCCGCCCGCTCGGCGCGCGAAAGGCCGAGGAGGCGGTATTCCGGAAGGCTCGCCGGGCGGCGCATTCCCTCAAGCGCGATGGTTTCGCACAGAACGAGAAGCCGGAAAGTCTGCGCTGAGGCTGCCGCATCCAGAAGCCGGGTCAACAGGGCCTCGGGATCGGCGCGCGTCTCAAGCGCATCGACAATGAAAAGCAAAGGCGCGCGCTCTTCTTCCAGCGCGCGTGCCAGCATGCCATCGGCATCATCCCCTTCGCCGCAGAAAACGACGGACGGAAGCGTTTCGGGAATGTCCTGCGCAAGGCGGTCGCCCTCGGCATTTCGGAAGGCCGCGCGAGCGAGATCCGGGCATCGGGCGCGGTCGCCGCCGCAAGCGGCGAGAAGTTCCGCAAAACCGGTCTTACCGCCGCCATGCGGCGCATGCAGCAGGAGATTGGGAAACATGAAGACCATCTCCGCTGCTGTGAAATGGACGGGCCGGGCGCGACCGGCATCCTCGACGCTGAAGGCACGAAGACCCTTGGCCTCCCGATCCTCATGCGTGAAGCTCGCAAGAAGCGGCAAAAACGCCTCCTGCCCATAGCTCCGCCGTCCGCCGGCACCATTTCTCTCCTGTGATCCCATCATTTGAACAGCTTGGCCACGTCAGGATTGTGAAAACGCTGGATTTCGATGGCATAGCCCGCGGGATCTTCAAAAAAGAAGTGCTCGCAGTAGTTCCCGCGCAATATCTCCGAAAGGCCGATCACGTCCGTCTCCTTGAGCTTTTCGTGCCAGGCCGCCACTTCTTCGGTGACGATCGTCAGCAATGCCGCGCTTTTGGGCTGGTGCCTGATATGCCCCTTATTGCCGTCGACGATGCCGAAATAGGCATTTCCCGAAATCCGGTATATCCGCGCCATGCCCTGATCCAGGACGAGCTCGAAATCGAGCACGTTCTCGTAAAACGGCGCGACTGCATGGATGTCTTCGTAATAGAAAAAGGTGATCGCGCATTCTTTCGGCAGATCGGTCATCTTCTCGTTCCTTCTTGTTCTTCAGGCGACGCGCAAAATGCCCTTGGGGTCGAGGCTGAAGCCTTCGAGGCCAGGCTTGCGCGCCATGCAATCGATCGGGTGATACAGATAGAGCCAGTGCGGGTTTGCGCCGAGATGGGCGAGGATCCCGCCGTAAAGACCGGTTCGGGTCTGCGGGTCGACGCTGCGCCGCGCCTCCTCGAACAGCGCATCGACAAGCGGATCCTCAACGCCTTGCCACCAGACGGCGCGCGAGCGGCTGGAAATCTTGTCATCGAGAACACGGAACGTGCTGTGCGGTGAGGAATCGAAAATCGCCAGGTCGCCGGTCCTCTTCTCGCCAAGCTCGCGCGCATAGCCGGGCCGGTCTTCGGCGATGTCGATGGAAACCGAAAACCCGACGGCCTGGAGACAGTCCCTGATGAAGGCGGCGGTTTCCGGCGCCCGTTCCGGCATGTAAAGCGGCGTGCGCAGAACGATCTCGCGTTTTTCACTGCTTTCGCCAACCAGCCGCGCCGCGCCTTCCGGATCAAAGGGGATGGCCGCGAGTTCCGGCGACATGCCATTGTGGAACGGGCTGACAATGGTTCTGGCTGGCACGCCCAATCCGCCCATGACCTCATCGATCAGGCGCGCGCGGTCTATCGCTAGGTTGGCCGCAAGCCGCAGCGCGGGATCAGAGAACGCCCCTTCGCTTCCGTTCATATAGGCAATAACCGACATCGTCGTCGCCTGCTCGTGCCATGCATACCCTTCAAGCGACCTGGCCGGCGTCTCCAGCCTTTCGAGATGCGTGGCAAGCTGGACGTCACCCGCGCGCAGGGCTGAAAGCCGTTCGCCTGCCCCGGCGATTGCCAGAAACCGCAGGCTGCGGCCAGCGGCATCGCCGAGCGTGACGGATCTGCCCCTGTCAAAGTCCTTCACCTGCCACGGACCGGTTCCAAGCGTCGGTTGCCCGGCGCCGTCAAGTTTCGGAAGGTAGAACTCCGAAAGGATGTCGGGCAGGTCTGGAAACGGCTTCGGCGTCATGATCTCGAGCGTCGCACCGCTTGCCTCGAAGGACGCGCCCTCAAGATATCGGGCATAGGACCAGGGCATTCCGAACATGTCGCGCGCGTCGCAGATCGCCTCGATGAAGCACTTCGCATCCTCAGCGGCAACGGCCGATCCGTCATGATAGGCGGCGCCTTCGCGAAGGGTCAGCGTCCACCGGCAGCCATCCTCCGACAGCGACCAGCGATCGAAAAGGCCGGGGCGCGGCGCGCCGTTTTCCCAGCGCAGCATCGGCTCCATGACAAGGTTTTTCAGCGTCAGAATGCTGGCGTCGTCCGTCACCCGGTCGGCGGGCAGGAAATCGACTTTCTCAAGCGCGATCGTGATCATGCGGCGCTCCTGCGGCGGGGATTGAACCAGTCCGCAAGCGAATCTCCGATCAGGTTGAAGGACAGGACCGTGATCAGGATCGCAAAGCCGGGACCAAGCGCGGTCCAGGGGCTGGAACGCACGAAGCTCAGATTGGCGGAGACATCAGCACCCCATTCCGGCATGGGCGGCTGGGCGCCGAGCCCGAGAAAGCCGAGTGCCGAGGTCTGCAGGATCGCGCTGCCGAAGGCGAGAGAGGCCTGGACCAGAAGCGGGCCTATGGAATTAACCAGGATGTAGCGGTTCAGGATACGCGCGCGCGGCAGGCCGAGGGCGTTGGCGGCCTCGACGTAGAGCCGCGACGAAACGCCAAGCGCCTGAGCGCGCGCAACGCGCGCGAACTGGGGCGCGAGCGTGATCGCGACAGCCAGCATGGCATTTTCCAGGCTGGGACCGAAAGCGGCCGCTAGCGCGATCGCCAGCACGAGCGCGGGAAAGGAAAGGATCGCATCGACGACGCGCATGATGATGGTATCGATCACGCCGCCGGCAAAGCCCGCAATCAGGCCGAAGAACACGCCGACGACAAAGGCGATGGCGACGACGAATACGCCGATCGCCAGCGTGTAGCGCCCGCCATTGAGAACGCGCGAGAGCATGTCGCGGCCGAAATTATCCGTGCCGAGCAGGTGGGAGAAGGATGGCGGCTGCAGTTTGTCGGCCATGTCGATCGCCAACGGCGACGGCAGAAAGAACGGACCGAACAGCACCGCAAGCATGAGCAGGCCGAGAATCACGGTACCGACAAGGGCCAGCGTATTGTTTTTCAGGAAGGTGATCAGGTCGTGCATCAATCTCTCCTCAGCTCATCTTCCGCCGCACGCGAGGATCAAGCATGGCGTAGAGGATATCGACCAGAAGCGAGGTCAGCATGAACATCAGGGCGAAGACCAGGGTCGCACCCTGAATGACGGGATAGTCGCGATTGCGGATCGCCTCATACATGAAGCGACCGATGCCCGGCCAGGAGAAGATCGTCTCCGTCAGAATGGCGCCGCCCAGCATTTCCGCGAATTTCAGGCCAACGACCGTGATCGCCGGCAGCAGCGAATTGCGCAGGGCGTGGGTATAGACGACCTCGCGCTGGCTCAGCCCCTTGGCGCGGGCCGTGCGGACGAAATCCTCGTCCATCACCTCCAGCATGGTCGATCGCACGAACCGTCCGAGTGTTGCCGCCAGGAAGATCGCGAGCACCGTCGTCGGCAGGATCATATGGGCTACAGCGCTTGCCACCGCGCCGGGTTCTCCCGAAAGCGCCGCATCGATGATCGAGAAGCCGGTGACGCGGTCAACGAAAATATAGGACGACATGCGGCCGGAAACCGGCAGCCAGCCAAGCCATGTGGCAAAGATGAGCTGAAGCAGAAGGGCCAGCAGAAAGGCGGGCATCGACACGCCGGTCAGCGAGATGACGCGTACGGCGTGATCGAAACCTGAATTGGCGCGCGTGGCGGAAACGACCCCGATCGGGATGCCGACGATCACCGCGATGATGACGGCCGTGACGGAGATCTCAAGCGTTGCCGGAAGACGCAGCATGATCTCGTCGAGAACCGGCCTTCCGCTCTTCAACGAATTGCCCATATCGCCGTGTAGCAGGCCGACAAGATAGTTCCAGAACTGCAGGAGCGCGGGCTGGTCAAGGTCGAGCTGGGCCCGCAAGGCGGCAATCTGGCTGTCGGTAGCGCCAGGCCCGAGCAAGGTAACGGCCGGATCGCCCGGGATCATGCGAACCAGGGAGAACACGATCACCAGAACCAGAAGCAGGACGGGGATCAAAGACAATAATCGCCGCACGAGAAATGCAAACATTAAGACACCTTGCTCGCAAGCCGGTCCGGCCTGACAGACCGGACCGGCGGGAACCTCGCTCGTCTGGCGTGAGGAGGAAGTTCCGTTTTTCTTGAAACGGGCCGGCGCCGGCCCACCTGATCTTGGTGGGAGTGGGCCGGCGCCTGATCGGGGCGTGGTCCGGGGACAGACCTAGTTCTTGGAAACGCCCCAATATTCGTTGAGCGGCGGAGCCGAGTTGATGACCAGTCCGTCGACATTCGAGCGGGCGAAGACGATCAGCTTCGGGCTGAACAGGTAGGCGCCCGGCACGTGATCGACGAGCTGTACCTGGATCTCGGCATAGAGCGCCTTCCTGGCCTCCATGTCGGGCTCCTGCTGGGCCTTGAGGATCAGCGCGTCCAGCTCGGCGTTTTCCGGCATGCGGAAGGTCATGGCCGAGTTCTTCAGGCTGGACAGGTAGCCGAGGGTGATGTGCGCATCCGGGTCGTTGTACCAGGGCTGGCGACCATCAAGCGCAATGTCCCATTCCCCTGCGACATGAAGCGCGCGGTAGGACGGGAACTCGGTCTGGGCGATCTCGGTAGTGATGCCGACATCGGCGAGATTGGCCTGGACGAAGGTCGCGACATCGCCCCAGAGCGAACCCTGGAAGGAATAGAGCGTGAGATCAAGATCGCCCGGGCCGTAGCCGGCTTCGGCAAGCAGTTCCCTGGAAAGCTCGGGATCGTATTTGGGCGACATGTCCGTGACCTTGGGATCATAGGCCCAGCTGTTCGACGTCAGCGGTCCGTAAACCCGGTCGGCCGTGCCGTCAAAGACGCCGGCAAGAAGGCCGTCATAATCGATGGCGTGCACGATCGCTTCACGCACCTTCTTGTCGGCAACCGGCGAGCCCGTGGCCGAGTTGTTGAACTCGAGCTGGCGGATGATCTGCGAGGGTTTTTCGATGATCGTGATTTCGGGATCGTCCGCGAAAGCCTTCATTTCCTCCGAAGGAACGGCCGAAAGCTGGCTCTGCTGCTGGATGATGTCGACACCGCCATTCTCAAGTTCGAGACGACGGGTCGAGGCCTCCGGAATGATGCGGTAGATGATCCGCTTCAGCGCGGGCGCGCCGCGATAATAGTCCGGGTTCGCATCCAGCACCACGCGCGTATCGGGCTCGTAGGCACGGAAGGAGAACGGCCCGGTTCCGACCGGATGATTGGCGAAATCATCGCCGTATTTCTCGACAGCGGCCGGAGAGACAATCGCTGCCTGCGGCTGCGCCAGGATGGACATGAAGGCCGGATAGGCTTCGCTCAGATGAATGACGACCTCGTCATCGCTCGGCGTTTCGATGCTGTCGATCATGCCGAGCGAGGCTTCGACATAAGGGTTCATCTCCTTGGTGCGCTCGAGCGAGAACTTCACGGCCTCGGCATTGAACGGCGTGCCGTCCTGGAAGGAAACGCCGTCGCGCAAATCAAAGGTGAAGGTCTGGCCATCCTCGGAAATCGACCAGTCCTCGGCCAGGCGGCCCTCGAGTTCGGAGAAATCCGGCGCCTGCCAGGCGACCAGCGTATCGAAGACGTTGAGAATGATTTCGCTGCCGACCGGCTCGGCCTTGTTGGCGCCAGGCTCCAGGCCGGCGGGATCGGACGGAACGGCGACAACGAGCGTTTCGCTCTCCTGGGCCGTGGCGGTCGTGGCGAAACTGGCGACAATACCGGCCGAAGCGAGGGCGACAAACCCTGCGGCCAATGCTGCGCCCGACTTCGCGCCGAAAGTTCTGCGGGTCAGGCTCATGCTGATCTCCTCTTATGTTTTTCTCTCCGGTCACCCGGAACAGGCATATTTGAATACTCGTGATATATCTTTTGCAATATCTAACACGAGATTTTTATCTGATTCGACGGTATTTTTTCGCGGATCAAAGTAGATTGAACAGCGTTTATGCATTTGCACCGAGAAATGCCCACTCCGGAGGCATCATGGTCGCGAGCCGCGCCTCACCGGCCGGGACGGATCATAAATCCACTGTGACCAGGACCCCGGATACATCGCCGCCTCAACCCCGATCGCAGCAAGCGCAAGCACTTCATGCGCGGCGGACATGCCCGCGCCGCAGTAGACGCCGACCTGCCTTTGGCCATCGACACCAAGTCCTGAGAACAGCTCTCGCAAGGTTGCGCTGTCGGCAAAATGTCCCGGGTCCGTCAGCGTATCCAGCGTCGGCGCGCTAAGCGCGCCCGGAATATGTCCACGCTCAGGATCCCCTCCCGTTTCCGGGCCGCCGATATAATTCGGCCTGATGCGTGCATCGAGCAGAACGCCGTCGCGGGCAATCTTCAGGGCTTCTTCCGCACCGAACTCCGGCATATGGCCGGGCGACAGGACAATATTCGTTTCGCCCTTGACCGCAGGAGCTTCCGCCAGGGGCTTGCCGGCGGAAACCCACGCGGGAAGGCCGCCGTCCAGCACCCGGACGTCCGCAAGCCCTGCCCATCTGAGCACCCACCAGGCGCGCGCGGCGGTCATCGACCGGTCGCCGTCATAGACCACGACAGGCCGATCCGCGCTCAAACCCCAGCGCCGCGCAGCCTCTTGCAGATCGGTGATGTCGGGCAAGGGGCGATTGCCGAGATCCGCACGCGCCGGCGCCTGAAAATCGGTATAGGCCTCCGCCTCGACCGCCCCCGGAATAACGGGATCGCCATGGGAATCGGCCCCCGTATACGGATTGACCGACTGCACGGCGATAATATGCGGTGGCGCCTCGCCGGACATCATTGCTTCGAGCTGTTCTGGCGTGACCAGCACCTTGCGTCTGGTCTCATCATCGATCTTCATCATTTCAATACTAAAATCCATACCTGAGATATATCACGAGAAACTTTATGTTTGACATAAGCAATGCAATACGATGTAAATCGAGGCAAGAAAAAAGAATCCATCAAACGCGCTCTTGCGGGAACCAAAACCTATGTCCGTACTTTCAATCCGGGATCTGACCACGGCATTTTCGACATCCTCGGGGTGGAAGAACGTGGTCGAAGGCATCGGTTTCGATGTCGACGCGGGCGAAACCGTTGCGATCGTCGGCGAGTCCGGATCGGGCAAGAGCGTCACCGCCCTTTCGGTCATGGGCCTCCTGCCCAGAGGCAAGACGCGCGTTTCGGGCGAGGTCCTGTTTCGCGGCAAGAACCTGCTCGCGCTGAGCGATGCGGAGATGCAGGACGTCCGGGGCAATGAGGCGGCGATGATCTTTCAGGAGCCGATGACCTCGCTCAACCCGGTCATGACCGTCGGCCGCCAGATCGCGGAACCAATCACGCGTCATCGCGGCGTGCCCCGCCGCCAGGCGATGAAGGAGGCCATTCGCCTGATGGACCGGGTGCGCATTCCAGCCGCGGCCAAGCGGGCGCATGAGTATCCGCACGAAATGTCGGGCGGCATGCTCCAGCGGGTAATGATCGCGACCGCGCTTGCCTGCTCACCCAAACTCCTGATCGCCGACGAACCCACCACCGCGCTCGATGTCACGATCCAGGCGCAGATACTGGAACTGATCAAGGAATTGCAGGCCGAAGACCACATGGCGGTGATGTTCATCACCCATGACATGGGCGTTGTCGCCGAAATCGCCGATCGAACCGTCGTGATGTTCCGCTCGAAGATGATGGAGGCCGGGCCAACCGAGACGATTTTTGCCAACCCGGCCACCGATTACACGCGCGAACTCCTGGCGGCGGCCCCGCGCCTTGGCGATCTGGGGGAAAGCCCGCTCCCCCGGCCTTACCCGGACCGAGACGGCATTGTCGCTCCGGCCGAAGACACGGTCGACAAGGATGGTCCCGCCCTTCTGGACGTTGAGAACCTGACGACGCGATTTGATCTCAAGAAGGGCGTGCTCGGGCGCGTCCATGCCCGCGTTCACGCGGTGGAAAACGTCTCCTTCCGCCTGCGCAGGGGCGAAACCCTTGCGCTGGTGGGAGAATCGGGTTGTGGCAAATCGACCACCGGCCGCTCGATCCTGCGCCTGAGCGAACCGGCAAGGGGCAAGGTGACACTGGCGGGTCAGGATGTCGGTCAACTGTCTCGTCGCGAGTTGATGAAACTGCGCCAGTCGATGCAGATGATCTTTCAGGATCCCTTCTCCAGCCTCAACCCGCGCATGCGGATCGGCGAGGCCATCGCGGAGCCGATGGTTGCCCATTCGATCGCGACGCCGGCCGAGGCCCGCGAACGTGTTGCCTCCCTTCTGCAGCAGGTCGGCCTTTCGCCCGACATGGGCAACCGCTGGCCACACGAATTCTCCGGCGGCCAGCGTCAGCGGATCGCCATCGCCCGCGCGCTCGGCCTCAATCCCAAGGTCATCATCGCCGATGAATCGGTCTCTGCCCTGGACGTGACGATCAAGGCCCAGGTCGTTAACCTGATGATGAAGCTGCAGCAGGAACTGGGCCTTGCCTACCTGTTCATCAGCCACGACATGGCCGTTGTCGAGCGGATCAGCCATCGGGTCGCCGTCATGTTGCTCGGCGAGATCGTCGAGATCGGGCCGCGCGCCCGGATCTTCGCGAACCCCTCGCACCCCTACACGCGCCGTCTGTTGTCAGCCGTGCCGGAACCCGATCCGGCCCGCAGGAACATGCGCCGGAACATTCCGCTCCAGGAGCTGAAGAGCCCGATCTTTCCCGCCGATTTCGTACCGCCGGAACGTGTCTACGACCCTGTCGGCCCCGATCATTTCGTGATGCGCGACGCGGCCGCCTGAGCCTGTTCGCGCAACCAGCAAAGACACTCCATGCCCAGCATTCTCGTATTGAACCCCAACAGCTCGAAAAAAGTGACGGCCTCCATCGAGGCCTGCCTCGGCGACCTCAAGGCCTCGACGCGGCACAGGATTGACTGCGACCTCATTCCGGCGGCCCCAACCGGCATTGAAAGCGACGACGATGTCGCGCGGGTCGCCCCCATGGTGATGGACCATGCCCGCTCGACCGACGCGGACGCACTCGTCGTCTCCTGTTTCTCCGATCCGGGCGTCGAGGCTGTCAGGAAGGCGGTCCGGCATATTCCCGTCATCGGCATTGCCGAGGCCGGCTACTATGCCGCGCTTCAGCTCGGTCGCCGCTTCGGCGTCGTCTCGCTCGGCCCGGCCTCGATCGCGCGGCATGCGAGGCGCATCGATGAACTCGGCCTCGGAGCGCGCCTGGCCGGCGATCGCTCCGCCTCCCTCAGCGTCGAGGAATCTGGCGACGAGGGGCTTGCGCGCGCGAAGGTGATCGAAACCGGGCGAGCCCTGGCAGAAAAAGACGGGGCCGATGTCATCATTCTGGGATGCGCCGGCATGGGGCGGCAAAGGCCGTTTCTGCAGCGCGAGATCGGACTTCCGGTCGTGGACCCCGTGCAGGCCGGCGTCGCCGCCGCAATCTCTGTACTCAATTTGAAATATATTACAAAGGCTTAAAGAAATGGACCTCGTATTGCGCGGAACCATCGTCACACCGCTTGCCGCCATTGAGAGCGGCTGGGTGGCAGTCAAGGATGGCAGGATCGCCGCTCTCGGCGATGCGGCAACGCCGCCGCCTTCCGCCGCCGAGACCATCGATCACGGTGATCGGATGATCCTGCCGGGCGTCATTGACGGCCAGACCCATGCGACCAGCGCCAAGGGTCTCCCCGGCATAGCCGACACGACGCGCGCAGCGATCGCCGGCGGCGTGACGACGCTGGTCGACATGCCCTTCGACAATCCCGCGCCGCTGGACCGGCCCGAGCGGCTCGCTGCCAAGGTGGCGGCAATCGCCGAACACAGCTTCGCCGACATGGCGCTCTATGCGACGGTGACTGCAGAGACGGGCACAAGCCATATCGCCGCGCTGAGCGAGGGCGGCGTTGCCGCCTTCAAGATCTCCTCTTTCGAAAGCTCGCCCACGCGTTTCCCGCGGATCAGCGCGGATCTGATGCTGGACATCATGGAAAAGCTCGCGCCGGGCGATCTGCCGCTTGGCCTTCACAATGAAGATCAGGAAATCGTTCTGGCGCGCATGGCCCGTGCCCGGGCGGCTGGCCAGAACGGCATCACCGCCCATTCGCGCTCCCGCCCGGCGGCGGCCGAACTGGCCGCGACGGCCCAGTTCCTCGCGCTTGCGCAGGCAAGCGGCGCCCATGCCCATCCCGTTCACCTGACCAGCGGCGAGGGTTTTGCGATCGTAGACGCCTTTGCCGAGATGGGCGTGCGGGCCACCGGCGAGACCTGTGTCCATTACCTCTGGTTCGACGCAGGCCGCGACGGCCTCAGGCTCGGACCGCGCATGAAGGTCAACCCGCCGATCCGGCCCGGTGAGGTCGACAATCTCTGGGACGCCATCATCGAAGGCAAGGTCGCCTTCACTTCGTCTGACCACTCAAGCTGGCCGATCGACGGAAAGCTGACGGAGTCGATCTTCGATGCCGGGGCCGGCGTGCCGGGTCTCGAAACGCTTCTGCCCGCCTTTTACACCGCCGCGGCCTCCCGCGGGCTCGATGCGGCCCTGCTTGCCGCCAGCCAGCTTTCTGAGCGGCCCGCCATTTTCTTCGGCATCTCCGACCGCAAGGGCGCGATAAAGGTCGGCCTGGACGCCGACTTCGCGGTGCTCGAGGCCGGTTCATTCATCTTCGATGAGGCAAGCGCCCATGACGGGCTGAACTGGTCGCCTTTCCACGGAGAGGTCTTTTCGGTTCGCACCGCCGCAACCTATCTGCGCGGCAGCCTTGCCTTTGACGGAAAGGACATTACCGGCGCGGCCGGCGCGGGGCGTTATGTCGCGCGTGGCGGCGATCACTGGTTTGGAAACTGAGGACAGACAGATGAGCAGACTGACAGCCGAAGCCAATGGCGTGTTCGTTATTTCGGTTACGCCGTTTCACGAGAACGGCGCGATCGATTTCGACAGCCTTGACCGCGTGACCGACTTCTACCTCGAAAAGGGCGCGACCGGCATCACCGTTCTCGGCATGATGGGTGAAGCCCCGAAACTGACTCAGGCGGAAGCCCGCGAGATCGTTGCCCGCGTGATCAAGCGCGCCGGCGGCAAGCCGGTTGTCGCCGGCGTGTCCGCACCCGGCCTCGCCGCGATTTCCGAACTGTCTTCGGCGGTGATGGATATGGGCGCTGCCGGCGTGATGATCGCGCCACCTTCAAGCCTCAGGACCGACGACCAGATCGCCGGCTATTATGCGCAGGCCTGCCAGGCCGCCGGAGACGGCGTGCCGGTGGTTCTGCAGGACTTTCCGCTTTCCACCGGTGTTCAGATCTCGAACGCGACGCTCGGCAGGATCATCGAGGACAATGATCAGATCGTCATGCTCAAGCATGAGGACTGGCCAGGACTCGCCAAGATTTCGGCCCTGCGCAAGGCGGAGAGCGAGGGCCGGCGGCGGATCTCCATCCTGTGCGGCAATGGCGCGCTGTTCCTGCCGGAAGAAATGGGTCGCGGCGCCGATGGCGCGATGACCGGCTTTGGCTATCCCGAAATGATGGCCGAGGTCGTCGCCCTTGCCGGAAATGGCGAGATGGACCGGGCCCAGGACCTCTTCGATGCCTATCTGCCCCTGGTGCGCTACGAGCAGCAGCCGGGCCTGGGTCTTGCCGTGCGCAAACATGTCCTTGCCAGGCGCGGCGCCATCGCGTCCGCTGCCCTTCGCAAGCCGGGCGCCGGACTGCAGCCGGCGGCCATTGCCGAAGTCGAGCGGCTGATCGAACGCCAGACGAAAAAACTGAAGGAACTGAAATAATGGATTTCAAGCTCAACGGGAAACGCGCCCTGGTTCTGGGCGCAAGCCGCGGCCTCGGCGCGGCATCGGCCATTCTTCTGGCCGAGGAAGGCGCAAGCGTCGTCGCCGCGTCCCGCTCCGGCGCGCTGCCGCAAGGCCTGCCCGAGGCGCTGGGCAAACGCGTCACGGCGGTCCGGCTCGATCTGGAAGATCCGGCCTCCGTCGAGACCGTCAAGCAGACGCTTCGCGACAACCCCGTCGACATCCTGGTCAATAATTGCGGCGGCCCGAAAGCCGGCCCCGCCTGGGGCCAGTCGACCGCCACCTGGCAGGCGGCCTTCATGGCGATGGCCGCTCCGGTCTTCGACATCACTGACGCCGCCCTTGCCGGCATGACCGAAAATGGCTGGGGCCGGATCATCACGATCGGCTCGTCCGGCATCGAGGCGCCGATCCCCAATCTCGCGCTGTCCAACGGCGTGCGCGGCGCCATGGCGGGCTGGTCGAAAACGCTCGCCGGCGAAGTCGCTTCCAGGGGCGTCACCGTCAACATGGTCCTGCCCGGCAGGATCGCGACCGATCGGGTTGCCGAACTTGACGCCGGCAAGGCCGAAAAGACCGGACAGTCGGTCGAAGCCGTGCGCGAGGCCTCGCGCGCGACCATTCCCGCTGGCCGCTATGGAAAGCCGGAAGAATTCGCCGCCGTGGTGGCCTTTCTCGCCTCCGAGCAGGCAAGCTTCGTCAATGGCTCGATGATCCGCGCCGATGGCGGCATGATCCGGAGCATCTGATGACGGAAATCATCCCTGTCGACCGGCGCGACAGCGACTGCAACAAATGGCGAAGCTTTGATCCGGACGTGATCCCGCTGCCCGTCGCCGATATGGATTTCGCCGCCGATCCGGCAATCATCGCCGCGATCGAGCAGCGCATGAGCCATCCGGTTCTCGGCTACGGCTCGGCAACCGCCGAACTGCGCCAGACGCTCGTCGACGCCATAGGTGCGGAATATGGATGGATCATCCAGCCTGAATGGCTGGTGTTCCTGCCTGGCGTCGAACCCGGCTTCAACATGGCGCTGAATGCCTTCGCAGCGCCGGACCGGACGATCATGCAGGAATATCCGGTCTACAAGCCTTTGCGCATCGCGCCCGGGACATGGGGGCTGGAAACGGCGGCAGTCTGGCAAAAGCCCGACGGCAACGGCCACTGGCGATCCGACAGAGACGAGCTTGAGGAAGCCGCCGCCCGATCGTCCATGATGTTGTTGTGCAACCCGCAAAATCCGACGGGACGGGTCTATACGCGTGACGAGCTCGCTTTCAGGGCCGAACTCTGCCTGAAGCATGACATGCTCCTCGTCTCCGACGAGATCCACGGCGGCCTGACCCTTGATGGAAGACGGCACATACCCGTGGCCTCGCTTTCCGGAGAAATCGAAGCCAGAACCATCACATTGATGGCGGCGAGCAAGACCTGGAACATCGCCGGTCTGAAGGCCGCCTTCGCCATCATTGCCGATGAAGCGATCCGGGAGAGGTTTGTCGGGGCGAAAAAGGGCCTTGTCGACAGCGTCAATATTCTGGGCCTTGCCGCAATGCAGGCCGCCTATGGCAACTGCCAGGGCTGGCGAAGCGCCGTGCGCGAGACCCTGATGAGAAACCGCGACATGCTGCACCGCTTTCTGGCCGAGAACCTGCCCGAGGCGCGGTCGATACCGGCCGAAGCCAGCTTTCTCTCGTGGATCGATCTTTCCGCCTACCGGCTCGAAAAGCCGGCGGCGGGATGGCTGCTGGAAAATGCGCGCGTCGGCGTCAGCGGCGGGGCGGATTTCGGTTCAGGTCTCGACGGCTGGATCCGGCTTAATTTCGCCTGTTCGCCGGAAACCCTTGCCGAAGCGCTCTCGCGTATGGCAAGGGCGTTGGCAAAACCTTAAAGCGAAGAGGGAAACTGATGTCTCGTGGCAATAGCGGGGCCAGAACGGCAGCGCGCAAATCCGACAATCATTCGGAGAAATCGAAATCGCTGACCGACCGGGCCTATGATCAACTGCGTCAGGAGATCATTACCTGCAAACTGCCGCCGGGCACGGATCTCGGCGAGCAGGAGCTTGCCGAAAAACTCGACATGAGCAAGACCCCGGTGCGCGAGGCGCTGGCGCGCCTCACGCTCGAGGGTCTCGTCGAGGCCTTTCCGCGACGCGGATATCGCATCACCGCCGTAACCGTAAAAAGCGTCAACGACGTCTTCACGGTGCGCAAGGCGATCGAGGGCGTGGCGGGAGAGCTGGCGGCCGAACGGCTGAGCGCGGAGGAGCTCGACCATGTGGAGGCGCTCTCCAACGCGCGCTATGTGCCGGGCGAACAGCCCACGATCGAAGCCTTCATCAAGCAGAACAACGATTTCCACGTCGCCATCGCCGAGGGCGCCCAGGTGCCGCGACTGACGATGCTCATCCGCTCTTATCTCGAGGAGTCGACCCGGCTGTTTCACATGGGCGCCGCCGTCCGCGACGTGAACCCGGAAACCACCACCGACCACGCCCGCATCGTCGCCGCCCTGCGCCGGCGTGATGGCGACGCCGCGCGCGAGGCCATCATTCAGCACACAGAGAATACCCGCCTCGGCCTGCTCAAATCGCTGATTTCGGACAGGAACTCGCTTCTGGTCCTTTAACCGGCCGCCCTTGCCGGTTTTTTTTTGCGACCGAAGGCCTTCAGGCACGATGACGATGCAAGCCGCCGGCACCCGGCGCACGCGGTTTCGATGCCGGGAAGGTCGAAAACACGCCCCTGCGATCGCCGCGCCGGCAGCGTCCTCCGGCGCGGCCTGCCCGGCGTCGCGTCCGCAATGCGAAGTAGGGCGGTTACCGTCCAGTCAGGCCCTTCCCGCGCGATTTCGGCATTGCAGGCGACATAGTCGATGGCGGCCGCCGCGATGAAACTGCCCGCAGTTCTCTGTCGCGGCTCTCGGCACCCATTGTCGTCGGGCCTCAGGCACATCGCGCCATAGAACTTATCATACTCATCCACACCTATGTAGTTGATTAAATTATCACAATTACTCCTTCCCGGAGTCGCCCTCTGGTTGATTTCGTAAATTTCCTTGACACTTGCAAAATCATTTGCTGAAAATTGGGAACGTTTGCAGAGAACGTTCTCTGTAAACGAGGAGGAATTTTCGGGAGGAATTCGATGACTGGAGCGGTCACCGCCGCCGGGCAAGACAGTCCGGACGCGGCGCTGGAATTGCGCGCCGAAGGGGTGCGCAAGGCCTACGGCGCCACCGTGGCGCTGGAACACGCCGACATCGCGCTCAAGGCCGGTCAGGTGCACGCCCTTCTTGGCGAGAACGGGGCCGGCAAGTCGACCCTGGTGCGTATCCTCACGGGGGCCGTGACGCCGGACGCGGGGCGGATGCTGCTTCACGGCGCGCCCTACACACCCCACTCCATCACCGATGCCCGCCGTGATGCGGTCGCGACCGCCTTTCAGGAACTGAGCCTCGTTCCCAATCTTTCGGTCGCGCAAAACCTCCTTCTGCCGAGGCTCGCCCCGTCCGGCCTTGGACTGATCTCCCGAAAAGAAGTCATCGCGAAGGGGCGCGAAATACTCGCCCGCCACGGGCTGGACCGGATCGACCCTTCCGCCGAAATGGCGCGCCTTCCGCTGTCGGATCGTCAGAGAATCGAAATTGCCCGCGCCATCGAGAACGCCGGCCGCGTGCTCATCCTGGATGAGCCGAGCGCTTCGCTTGCGGAGACCGACTGGCTGTTTGCACAGATCGAGAAGGCAAAGGCGCGCGGCGTCGCGATCCTCTACATCTCCCACCGCCTTGCCGAAGTGCGTGCCATCTGCACGGTCGCAACGGTTCTGCGCAACGGCCGCTCAATCGCCACCGTCGACCTCGACAATGCGAGCAACGACGACATTTTCGAAATGATGGTCGGCCACCGGGTGGAGGCCGACAGACCCTCGGCGCGCAGGGCGACCCTGCCGGGAACGCCCCGCATCGCGATGAAGGATGTTGCCGGCAGCGAGCTGAAGGGAGTGTCCTTCGAACTGAATGCCGGCGAGGTTCTTGGCGTTGCCGCTCTTGAAGGTCAGGGACAACGCGAACTGTTCAGATGCCTTGCGGGCCTTGAGCGACCGGAACGCGGTGAAATCCGGATTGACGACATGCCGGCGTCCTATCACTCGCCGAAGCAGGCGCTCAAGTTTGGGAGCGGCGTCAGCTACCTGCCGGAAGAACGCAAGACCGAGGGCATCCTTGCAGGGCTTTCGGCGGCGACCAATGTCGTGCTGCCCTTCCTGCCGCGCATCGCTAGGGCCGGACTGGTCAGTCAGAAACGCGAGGTTGCCTCGGCACAGGTCGCGGCAGGGGCTGTGGAAATGAACCCGCGCTACCTCACTTTTCCCATCGGAGATCTGTCAGGCGGCAACCAGCAAAAGGCACTGATGGCGCGCACCCTGGCGTCGGGCGCCAAGACGCTCCTGCTGTTCGACCCGACGCGCGGCGTCGATGTCGGTACCAAGGAATCCATCTATGCCGCAATCAGCGCATTCGCCGAGGAAGGCGGATCGGTCCTGTTCTACTCGTCGGAACTGCCCGAGATCGTTCAACTGGCCGACCGCTGCCTGGTTCTCTACGGCGGACGGGTCTTCGACAGCTTTTCCGGCGGACAGATCAACGAACAGCATCTCGTCGCAGCCATGATCGGTCACCACGACACAGCGGAGCAGGAGGCCGCCATATGAGCCACGCCACCTCCACGGAGACCTCCGCGCGCCACACGCCGTTCGCCATCGGCCTGCTCAGGCAACTGAGCCAGGGCGCCGGACTCATCGTGATCATCTATTTCTCGCTCTATGCCTTTTACGGCTACCTGCAGCCGCGCGCGCTGGAGCCCTACGGGATCGCCGCGCTCATGAACAACACGGCGCCGCTCGCGCTTGCGGCTGCTGGACAAACCTTCGTGGTCTTGAGCCGCGGGTTCGATCTCTCCCTGGCCGGGGTGATTTCGATCTGCAATGTGACGCTCGCCGTCGCCCCCATCGAGGGCCCGGGCGGCGCGGCGCTTTCGGTGCTGATCTGCCTTGCGATCGGGGCCACGGTCGGCGCCGTCAACGGTTTTCTCGTCGCCTATCTGAAGCTGCAGTCGATCGCCGCGACACTTGCCACGATGATCATGTGCCAGGGCATCGCGCTTGTCATCTTGAACGCGCCGGGCGGATATGTCGCCGAGTGGATCGTCTACGAGATGACGGACCGCCTTTGGGGGATCGTGCCGGTATCGGGGCTTGTCGTTCTGGCGGTGGTCGCGGCCTGGCTGGCGCTCAGGCGCACGGATTTCGGTGTCGCCATCTATGCGATCGGCGCGGATGAACAGGCTGCCTCGCTGTCCGGCATCAATGTACCGCGCGTCCGCTTCGGCGCCTTCGTGTGCGCCGGACTGCTCTACGGGCTGGCGGGCTTCATGCTGAGCGCCCAGACGGCCACGGGCAATCCCAATGCCGGAACGCCATTGCTGCTCTTGACCTTTGCCGCCGTCGCCCTTGGCGGAACGTCTCTGTCTGGCGGACGAGGCGGGCTCTTTGCCTCCGTTATCGGCGCCGCGACCCTGACCCTATTGCAGAAAGTCCTGTTCTCCACCGGCGTTTCCTCTTTCTACACCGGCGTTTTCCAAGGCGCTGTTCTGATCATCGCCGTTGTCTTCAGCACCACAATCGCCCGGATCGGAGAGAGAAAATGACCGGATCCGACAATACACCTCTTGCCGAAACGTCATTTACCCGGTCCGGCGATACCCGCCGCAGCGCGAAGGTCAGCCGGGAAACCGTCAGCGCGATCGCCGTGGCCGCGCTCTGCATCGTCCTGCTGCTGAGCGCCCGCTTCGTCAGCCCGTCGCTGGGGTCTTGGTCGCAGGTCGAAACGGTTCTGATCCTCGGCTCCTTCCTGATCGTCCTGTCCTTCGGTCAGGGCCTCGTGATTCTGGCCGGCGGTCTCGACCTGTCCCTGCCTGCCCTGATCACGCTTGGCGGCATTCTCGCGACCAACTGGGTCGGCGCGAGCGATCCCGGCGCCTGGTACCTGCTGCCAGCAGTGTTGCTGGCATGCGCCGCAGTCGGTTTTCTGACCGCCTTGGGGGTCGTGGTGCTCCGCGTGCCCTCCTTCATCATGACACTCGCGATGTCGATCGTCGTGTCGTCCGCGCTGCTTGGCTATACCAAGGGCACGCCCCGCGGCGCGGCGCCCGAAATCGCGATCGCGCTGATGAAGGGATCCGTTGCAGGCGTCCCGATGCCGATCGTTTTCGTGGTCGGCTTCGTGATCCTCGGCTGGCTGATCCAGAGCCGATCCGTTTTCGGCCGCTATCTCTACGCCATCGGAACCAATGTCGAGGCCGCGCGCATCGCCGGCGTGCCGGTGTTTGCCGCCCAGGTGCTGCCATATGTATTGAGCGCGACCTGCGCCGGTTTCGTCGGCATCATGCTGGTCGGATATTCGAACGGCGCGACGCTGCGCATGGGCGACGACTATCTGCTGCCGTCCATCGCCGCCGTGGTGATCGGCGGCTCCTCGATCCTGGGAGGACGAGGCACCTTTCTCGGAACGGCTGGCGGCGCGCTCATGCTGACCACGCTCGGAACCATCATTTCCGCGATCGGACTTGAATTCGGCCTTCGCACGATCATCGAAGGGGCCATCGTGCTGGTCGCGCTATTGCTTCTGCGGGAGGAGCTTTTTCAAAAACTCGGTTCGCTTTGGCGCTGACCGAACAGATCAGGATTACCCGGTCCACTAGAGGAGGAATGAACCATGAAACGCAGCAATTTGAAGATAGCCGCCCTGGCTGCCGCCGTCGGAGCATCCGCCATGCTCGCCCACCCGGCTGTCGCCCAGGACAAGGAGAAGTTCAAGATCTATCTGAGCCTGAGCTATTCGGGCAATGCCTGGCAGTCGGAAGCGGCCAACATCGTGAAGGCGCTCGCCGCAACGCCGCCCTATGACCAAACGGTCGAACTGATCGAGGTCATCTCCGGCACCGATCCGCAGGCGCAGATCTCCGCCTATGAGAGCATGATCGATGACGGCGCCGACGGCATTGTCAGCTTCCCGATCTCGTCCACGGCCTTGAACCGCACGATCCGCAGGGGATGCGAGGAGGGCGTGCTGTTCTTCATGTACGACGCCACGGTCACCGAGAATTGCGCCTACAATGTCAGCTATCTCACCGCCGGTTTCGGCGAGAATACCGCCCAGGCGCTGGTGAACGAACTTGGCGGCGAGGGCAAGATTTTCCTTTCGCGCGGCGTGCCGGGCAATTCGGTCGACAAACGCCACACGGATGGCGCCATGCACATCTTCAACCAGTATCCCGGCATCGATGTCGTCGCCGAATACTACTCCTACTGGGACGACCGCACGACGCAGCAGGAAACGGCGAAAGCGCTGGCGGCCCATCCGGATGTCGACGGCATCTGGGCACAGGCCGGCGAATACGGCGCGGTGCAGGCGCTTCTCGATGCGGGCGACCGGCTGGTGCCGATGACGGGCGAAAACTCAGCCGGTTTCCGGCTTGCGCTCGCCGATCCGGCCATGCAGGAAAAGGGCCTTTCGGGCGTTTCCGCGGGTTCGCCGCCGGCCCAGTCGGGTTATGCGTTCAAGCTGATGATGGAGATCCTCACCGGCAAGCGCGAGCTTGCCCCGATGAACATCGAGTATCCGTTGCCCTGGGTGCCCGCCGATGCCGTTCAGGTTTGTGAGGGCGATGTCTATGAGGACGGCTGCAATGTCTTTCCGGCCGACAGGGTTCCGTCATCTTTCGTCAGTGAGGTGCTGAACCCCGTGCTTCTGCCCGAAGTGAACGTCGAATCCGCTCTTGACGGAACGCCGGTTGCCGGCGCGACCATCCAGCCCTTGCCGTCCGAGGTGGTGGAAGCGGCCAACGAGCCCGGCATCAACTGCTCGCGCTGCGAAGCACCCGAGACGCTTTACGAGCTGACCAAGATCGAGCCGACGGTCAGCCCCTGACGACCTTTAAACCGACCGGCGGGCTGTCCCGCCGGTTCCTCTCCAGTTTGCTGGGTGGATCCGTAAACGAACGATCATATCGATTTAGCGAGTGTCATATCATGCTAGATATATCTGAATAATTCGGTTTCGGATCACAGACAGAGAACTCTGAAGGGACAGTTTCGGATGGCGACAAAACAGAAGGACACAAGAACGGCGCGCGTGACCGTGAAGGATCTGGCAAGGGATCTCGGAATGTCGGTCTCGACGGTTTCGCGCGCCTTTTATCCCGACGCCATTGTCGCCGAGAAAACGCGTGACGCGGTCCTGAAACGGGCGGCGGAACTCGGTTACCGGCCGAATCCGTTCGCCCAAAGCCTCATCACGAAGAAAACCCAGATCGTCGGCATGGTGGTCTCGGACCTGACCAACCCGTTCTATCCCGAGGTCATGACCCATCTGACCGCCAAGCTGCAGGAAGCCGGAATGAACGTCATGCTGGCTGCCGCCAACGAACCTGAAAAGACCGACGAAGCCGTGGACCTGCTCCTGTCCTATCAGCCCGATCTGGTTATTGTCCTCGCGGTGACGCTTTCCTCACACGCGCAGGAAAAATGCGAGAATGCCGGCGCGCCCTGCATCTTCTTCAACCGTCTTTCCGCGAACGGCCTCGGTTTTGGTGTCAGTTGCGACAATGAGGAGGGCGGACGGAGGGTTGCCGACTTCCTGATCGACAGTGGCCACAAAAACCTTGTCTATGTATCCGCCTTTCCCGGCGCCTCCACCAATGTGGAACGGCAGAACGGGTTTTGCCGGCGCGCCGTGGAGCGCGGGCTGGAGGCGCCGCAGATCATTGAGGCCGGGTATTTCACCTACGAGGCCGGGTATTCCGCCGGCCTGAAAATGGCCGATATCCCCGGTCCGATAGACGGTGTGTTCTGCGCCAACGACATTGTCGCGATCGGCTTTATCGAGGGCGTCCAGGAAGGCCTCGGCCTCAGCGTGCCCGAGGACCTTTCGGTGGTCGGCTTTGACAACATCACGATGGCGGGCTGGCCGTCGCACAGGCTCACGACGATCGCCCAGCCCCTGGAAGAAATGATGCAGGCGACTGTCGAACTGTCGCGGGAACTCGCCCGCGAGCGCAGCCTGGCGCCGCGCATCAACAGGCTTGCGCCAGGCGAACTGGTGCAACGGAAAACGACGATGCCACGTTCACCCGCCAAGGAGACACCGCATGCAGAATGTTGACCTCTTCACCCGGCTCGCCACCGTGCACCGGCCGGACTGCGCGCTCTTCGAGGAAGGACCACTGCCCAGGGCCGCGCCCGATCCCGAGGCGATCGCTCAGGCGCTCGGCTCATCGGAGGCCGCCGCCTATGCCCAGGCATGCCGGCCGGTCTTCGAGGACCTGCGCCGCGTGATCGGTCAACTTGCCGGTCTCATGATCCTTGCCCAGATGACACGGTCAACCGAGGTCGCGGATCTCTCCGAGCTCTCTGCCTGCCGGACACGCTGGCAGAATTGCGGCGAGCGTCTCGCAGCACTTTCCGCGCCGGCATCGCTGACCGCTCACCTGGGGCAACTCACTGCGGCGCACTTTTTTTCAGGTCGCGCGCTGAGAACGTTTTCACTTATTCGGTCGGGCCGGGACAACGACGACCTGTTTGATGACATCGCCCGACTTGTTCGCCGCGCCTATGCCCATCTGCGCGCCGTGACATCCGAAAAGGCCGGACTGGAAATGGTGGATCTCACACATGCCTGCTGCTCCTGCGGACGCTGAGCAGGCGCTTATTTCATACGGAGGAGACTGAACGATGGCTGACTATTCGATCTGGGTCTGTGAATATTCATATGTCCCGAACTACCACAAGAGCGGCGTGCTCTACGGCGCGCACAATCAGGGCTATGTGAAGCTTCCCTATTGCTACGTCGTGATCAAGGGCAAGGGACATGTGGCCATGGTCGACGTCGGCTACAACGACAAGGAGTATGGCAAGACGCTGGGCGATCGTTTCGGCGTTGAAAACTGGCGCGACCCCAGGACGGTGATGGCCGAAATCGGTCTTTCTCCGGAAGATGTCGACACATGCTTCATCACCCATGCCCATTTCGACCATTTCGGCAATGTCGAGGATTTTCCGAACGCCAAGTTCTTTATCCAGGAGCGCGAGATCTCCAAATGGGTCTGGGCGATGTCGCTTCCCGACCGCATGCGCTGGATGATGGTGGCGGTTGATCCCGGTGACATCGTTCGCGGCGTCGATCTGGCGCGCGAGCGCAGGCTGGAGACGGTCAACGGCGCGCTCACCGACGTCCTACCCGGCATCGATCTTCACCCGGCGGAAGACAGCCATACCTGGGGCTCCATGTGGGTGACCGTTCGAAATGACGGCCAGGTCAAGTCGGAGGACACCTGGATCCTTGCCGGTGACCTGATCTATGTCTTTGACAACATCAAGGGACCGGGCGCCGCGGTGGATGCGGAGGAAATCTACACCCCCGTCGGCCTTGCGACCGGCAGCCAGGCCAACCTCGTTCTGGCAACCGAGGAAATGATGAAGCAGGTCGGTTACGATGCCCATCGCATCATTCCCATTCACGAGGAACGGCTGCGCGACACTTTCCCTTCACGGATCACGAAAGAGGGACTTCGGATCACTGAAATCTGCCTTGCCGACGGAGAAACGTCGAAGGTGTCGGCCTGATGACGGAGAAAGCAGTCATTGCCATCGTCGGGGCCGGACTGGTCGGCTCCGGCTGGGCGCTGGTTTTTGCAAGGGCCGGCTATGAGGTCAGAATTTTCGATCCCGATGCCGCGGTAAGGGAACGGGTGCTGCCCTGGGCGACAGCTTCCGCGAAGGAACTGGCCGAAGCGGGGCTTCTTGCCGATGATGAAACGGTCATGCAACGCCTTTCCGTCTGCGCGACCCTTGCTGAGGCGGTTGAAGACGCCGGATACATTCAGGAATCCGTTTTCGAGACGGTCGAGGTGAAGTCGAACGCCTGCCGCGCCATCGACGCGGCCATGCGAAGCGACGCCATCGTCGGCTCCTCGTCGTCCGGCATTCCGGCTTCAAGGTTTACCGAAGCGTGCCGCAACAGGGGCCGTTTCCTGATCGCCCACCCGGTCAATCCGCCTCACCTGGTGCCTGTGGTCGAACTCGTTCCCGCCCCTTGGACCGATGAAGACGCCATGGCCGAAACGCAGCGGCTCATGACCGAGGTCGGCCAGGTGCCCGTCAGCCTGACGCGCGAGATCGACGGTTTCATTCTCAACCGCCTCCAGGGCGCTCTCCTGAACGAAGCCTGGGCGCTTTATGACGAGGGCTATGCAAGCCTTGAGGATATAGACGCGACCGTCGCCCACGGCCTGGGGCTGCGCTGGTCGTTCATGGGGCCTTTCGAAACCATCGATCTCAATGCGCCTGGCGGGATCACCGACTACGCGGCGCGCCTTGGCGGAATGTACCACGACATGGCCGCCAAAAGGGTCCCCGGGCCATGGCCGCAGGAAACGATCCGGAAGGCCGGAGAGGAACGCCGGCAGGTCCTGCCACAGAGCGATCTGGCGACACGCCGCGCATGGCGCGACGCCGCCCTCACCCGCCTCGCGGCCTTCAAGAAATCAAGCGGCCTGGGTCCGTGAGAACGCAGACTCCCATCAGACCCCGACCCGAAAAAACCCAAACCGAGGAATGAACTCATGTCTGTTACCTATCTCAAGCGTGGCAAGCCGGAAGCCGAACGTTCGGACGAGGACGCCAAGGTCCGTTCGGTCGTGGAGGCAACGCTCAAGGAAATCGAGACGCGCGGCGATGCGGCCGTGCAAGACCTGTCCGAAAAATTCGACAGATATTCTCCGGCCTCTTTCAGGCTGTCCGAATCCGAGATCGAGGCCCTGATGCAGAAGGTCTCTGCGCGCGACATGGAGGATATCCGCTTCGCGCAGGCGCAGGTTCGCCGGTTTGCCGAAGCCCAGCGCGCATCGATGACGGATATCGAGATCGAAACGCTGCCGGGCGTTATCCTCGGTCACAAGAACATCCCGGTGCAGTCGGTCGGCTGCTACGTGCCGGGCGGCAAGTTCCCGATGGTGGCCTCCGCCCACATGTCCGTATTGACGGCGAATGTAGCCGGCGTTCCGCGCATCGCCGCGGCCACGCCGCCCTTCAAGGGAGAACCGAACCCGGCCGTGATCGCTGCCATGCATCTGGGCGGCGCGCACGAAATCTATGTTCTCGGCGGTATTCAGGCCATCGGCGCCCTTGCCATCGGCACGGAAACCATCGACCCGGTCCACATGCTGGTCGGTCCCGGCAATGCCTTCGTAGCAGAGGCCAAGCGACAGCTCTTCGGTCGGGTCGGCATCGACCTCTTCGCCGGGCCGACCGAGACCATGGTGATCGCCGATGACACCGTCGACGCCGAGATGTGCGCGACAGACCTGCTCGGCCAGGCGGAGCATGGCTATAATTCGCCCGCCGTTCTGGTGACCAATTCGAGGAAGCTTGCCGAAGGCACGCTTTCCGAAATCGATCGTCTTCTTGCAATCCTGCCGACCGCCGGCACGGCCAGTGTAAGCTGGGCGGATTACGGCGAGATCGTCCTTTGCGACACCTACGAGGAGATGCTGGATGTCGCCAATGACATTGCTTCCGAGCACGTTCAGGTCATGACCGACCGGGACGACTGGTTCCTTGAAAACATGCACTCCTACGGCGCGTTGTTTCTGGGTCCGCGCACCAATGTCGCCAATGGCGACAAGGTGATCGGCACCAATCACACGCTCCCGACGAAGAAGGCGGGCCGCTACACCGGCGGCCTTTGGGTCGGCAAATTCCTCAAGACCCACAGCTATCAGCGGATCACGACGGACGAGGCAGCCACGACGATCGGCGAATACGGATCGCGCCTCTGCATGCTCGAAGGTTTCGTCGGTCACGCGGAACAATGCAATATCCGCGTGCGTCGCTATGGCGGGATCAATGTGCCCTATGGCGAGGAAGCGCCTTACAGAAAGGCCTCGAAATGACGGCTTCGGCACCTTCATTCCGTCTAGACGGGCGTCGCGCGCTCGTCGTCGGGGCAAGCAGGGGCATCGGCAGGGCCGTCGCCGAGGCGATGGCCGCTTCGGGCGCCGACGTCACGCTCTGTGCCCGAACGGCGGATGAGATCGAGGCGATTGCCGATGCATTGCGTCACCAGGGCTTCCGTGCGGAAGCCCTGGTGACGGATGTGACGGACACGCAGCACTTCGCCGAGACCGTCGCCGCCCTTCCCGCCTTCGATATTCTGGTCAACAATGCCGGGACGAACCGGCCCCTTCCTCTCGCGCAGACCTGCGAAGAGGACTACGACGCCGTCATGGCCCTCAACCTGAGGGCCGCCGTCTTTGCCACGAAAGCGGTAACCGCGCGGATGCTCGCGGAGAGCCGTCCCGGTACGGTGATCAACATGTCCTCGCAGATGGGCCATGTGGGCGCCGCGAACCGGACAATCTACTGCGCTTCGAAATGGGCGCTCGAGGGCTTCACCAAGGCGCTGGCGGTTGAACTCGCGCCTGCAGGCATCCGGGTCAACACCATATGCCCGACCTTTGTCGAAACCCCGATGACGAAGCCATTTCTCGAAAATCCGGATTTTCGCGACGAGGTTCTTGCGAAGATACCGCTCGGACGGCTGGGAAAGGTCGACGAGATCGCGGCCGCGGCGGTCTACCTGGCCTCCGACGCCGCCGGACTGATGACGGGAAGCGCCTTGAAGCTGGATGGCGGCTGGACGGCGCTATAGAGCGTTTCCGGGAAGAGTGGACGCCGGTTTTACGCCCGGAAACGCACAAAAACAAAGAGATAGAGCGATTTCGCGATTCGAAGAAAGGCGGAAACGCTCTAGACCAGCTCGGCATTTTCCCTGAAAGCCTGGGCCGCTGTAGCGCGGTTCCGTTTCCCCGCGCCCGGCAAGGGGGCCGCGAACAAAAGAACCTGTTTCTGGAAACCCCGGAAACGCCGAGACCGCGAGGGACCGGGACCGGAGGAGGCAGGCCAAGGGGGTCCCTTCCAGCGGTTGGCGGCGGGCCGTCAGCCGTCGGTTTCCGACAGGCAGAACCCGTGTTTCACGACATGACGACCTGCGGGAAGCTCCAGCCGCAGGCCGGGAATGCGCGTTCGCGGCGAGAGCATGTTGCTGTTGGTCCGGCTGCTGTCGATTTTCGCGCGTGGCAGGTCATCGAGCGCTGAAATCGCCGAGACTGCGTTTTCGCCCTTCAACACCAGCGCCATTTCGGTGTCTCGGTCCAGCCTTTCGGCCTCCTGATACCACTGGTTTAC
>NZ_JACIDZ010000007.1 GCF_014196625.1 Martelella radicis | reverse complement strand
GAGGAACTTGACCACAACCGCAGATCCGAAACATACCTAGCAGGCGGGTCAATTCTAGGTGGAAACGCCGGGTCAGTTCTCAGTGGCAATCAACAAACAGACGTCTGATCGCGTTCGACAAGGACGGCGTCACCTTCCGCTACAAGGACTATCGCCGCCAGGGTAGTGACCGGCAGCAGATCATGACGCTAGCCACGGCCGAGTTCATCCGCCGCTTCCTGATTCATATTCTGCCGAAGGGCTTCCATCGCATTCGCCATTACGGTTTGCTCGCTGGCGGCTCCCGCAAGACCTGTGTCGCACACGCCCGCGAACTCCTGAACGCTATCCCGCCGTCCGATCACGACGCAACTGACGAGCCCACCGTCATACGACCGCAATGTCCCTGCTGTGGTGGGCGCATGATCGTCATCGAGGTGTTCGAACGCTGGCGCCAACCACGCGGGCCACCTGAATCGGCGACGGCGAACCGGGAGAATGCGTCATGATCCGGCATGGCATAACCACAAATCCTGCCCGGGATACTCTGCCCGAGGCAACGCTCCCGTGCGCCCCCAACACCATGACCGCGGCCGATCAGGTCATTCGCCGGCATATGTTTCCCCGACACCGCAGCTCACAAACACGCCGAAACGGCCGGGCCGCAATAGGTACAGTGCGTAAAATGTCCATCCGCGTCAGCTACGGGATGGGCTCAAAATCGAAATCCCCATAGCCCTGCCTTCGCCGCCCGCGGGTTCCTTCCTCGGCGACTTTCGTACGCCTGACGGCACCCGAAACTCTTCACGACTGCGGACTGGCAGGTTTGGTCTCACCAGTTAGCGAAGCGGACGTTCGGTCTTGAGAGGCATATAGTCGCTTTCGACCCATTACAGACCTTCGTAGAAGGAAGAGATGCTGCGCTGTAGCTTCCCAAAAGCAGTCATTCGGCATACCCTGTCTTCACAAGTCGAATTAAGTTCTGGGCCAGCATGATTAGGTACAAAACCCTCATTGGAGCCAACGCCACACAAGAAGAGGTGGATACCTTCGTTGAGTTGGTTACCTTAGGTGGCGCCGTCGATGAAAAGTATGTCCGATTGGGCATGATTCGTCCGGGGGCTCATATCATTTTCGCTGAAGTTGCGGGCCGAACAGTAGGTGTTGCTGCTTTGAAAGTGCCATCGGTCGAATACCGATTTGGCCTGCAAAGTGTCGCGAAGGCCGACTACTCGCTACCGGAAAGCGAATACCCGTATGAACTCGGATATGTCTCAGTTTCTCCCGAGCATGCAGGTAAAGGCATAGCGAAAACATTAGTCAAAAAAGTGATGAGCCTCGCAGATGGAAGCGGCATTTTTGCGACCACGAGCAATCCGGCGATGAAGGATGGCGTGCTGCCGCCCTTCAAGTTCGTTCCTGCTGGCCAGACTTGGAAGAACGCAAATGGAGACACACTAAGGCTTTTAGTTCGCGATTCACAAAATAATGAAGCCGTCCAGTAATGTCCGGCGCATTTCGGCACGAGATCAACTTCACTTCTGCTGCACGGCAGTTTGATAAAGCTGACGTCTGTCGATATTTCCGAGCGAAGTAAAACGGATAGATAAAGTGGCCTGAAGTTCAGGTGAAACAGAGGACCAAGCCATGGCAAGTTTAATTTGATAAGCGAGGTATTCTTTGATGTCAGGCGGAAAAACTAGGGTCTGGGCCGACTTGGATCCTGAAGGGCGCATGCGCCAAAGGTTCGACTTTGCTATCGAAGTTTTGTCGACGGATGATGCGACCCAAACAGTGACGATCCGTCTGAAGCCAGACCCCAGACGATATGAAATAGAAGACACCGCGAAAGGACGGCTCTATATAGATAAGTTCACAAGAGTCGCGATACCGGAAGACGTCGTTCAGCAAATGATGCAGCAGCATCTTGGAGGTTTTCCCATTTCTTACGGCCCTCCTTCAATTTCGTCTGCCTCCGATTACTCCAAATCTCGACGTGCGTCCCTCGGACAAGAGCTTAATGGAAGGGCGTATATGCTCCCTGAAGAAAAGGCGCATCCTCAAAAAGAACTCTTTTCCGCTTCGTCTGCTGACTTTGTGAGTTTCATTTCTGTAGATATCGTCGGAAGCACCTCTCTTCGGCAGAAATTTGGCGAAATGTTTGACAGGTCTTACGAGGTATTTCTCAGAGAACTACTGACCAGCGTTGGCCATTTCCGTGGCGCTGTTCTAAATGTGACTGGAGATGGATTTATTGCATTCATTGACATGCCGGGCTTCACTAGCCAATGCGATAACACGGTTGACCTTGGTCTCACCTTCCTGCGAATTCTCCGTGAGGCGATCAATCCAGCGCTCGTGGAAGCTGGCCTCCCTTGGTTGGAAGTAAGAGTCGGCGCCGATGTGGGAAAGGCTCAAAAAAGAGATATAGCTGTGGCTGCCACAGGCTTCCAATCTCACGATATTGGCAGCGAAGCCCTAAATCGCGCTGTCAAGCTTCAAGAGAATGCTCAGACAGGGCAATTTCTGATTGGGCAAGCGCTTTATGAACTGCTTCATGTCGAATGGCTGGAACGTTGCTCCACCGTTCCATTTGATGGCGAGCCCTTGGGTGTGTTTGGCTACGGCGTATATGAGATTACATAGATTTTTCTTAGGGATTTTTTCACTGCAGGCTATATTTCATAACTAGCTACAAGTTTGGTTTCCTCCAGTAACTTGTCCGATAGTACGTCACCGACTCCCCCAAAAACTCCCACGTCGCTTTTGTCCAAGGATTATTGTCGCTCTCGAGATGCTTTTTGCAGTCTGCGTTCATCTTACTGTAGACAGAACCAGACGCAAATGTAGTATTTCCATCAGAACGAATATCGCTGAATTTTGCAGCCAGATTGGGGGGCCGTCCGATGGAAACCAAGTCATTGGTTCCCCGAGCGCCTGCTCGGACAATGTACGCTTTGCCCACATCGATGCCTGACGCGTGCGTGATCTGGAAATCGGCATCTCGAACTGAATCATATTTATTCTCAAACCCCGGCCTAATGACCTCGCTTACGGACCACGCAATCGCAAAAGCGGCCTTTGTGGCGTTGGTGCATTTCGCACCTCCGACAAATGCGGCCATGACGCGATCTCCATCAAAGCTCATTACGGTGCCGCCCTTGTGCCGGATGATCCGCGTTGATGTGGCAAGAAATGCCTTAAGTATCTTTGCAGTGATACGTCGATCGAAACTACGAGCCATTTTCGAAGAATTGGCTAAGTCCGCGTATAGATAGGCGACCTCCAGCTCCACTGCTCCATTGTGCAGAGCAATACTTTCGGTTGATGGAACAGCTTGGCAGCTCCTCACCGACATTGTCGCATCCTTTATCCTTTGTACGTCGAGTTTAACGTCTTCAGAAATTCCCATCTTCATCTCAATACAAATTTGGTACCGACAAAGACCAAGGCAAAAGCGCCAACAGCATAGACATCATGGATCGTCTGATCCAAGAGTACTTCGTAGCAGCAATACTTGCATTGATATGAATTTGCTCGGCAAGATCTTTGCGGAGGGCGTCTTCAGATGTGTTCTCAAGAATGCCAAAGAAACTTTCTGATGGCTGACTTGCAATGCCACCGAAAAAGATCAGTGAGGCTTTGGACCCTTTTGTCCTTGGGAAAATTGCGATGGATGCACAAAGAACCGCGGTGGATAGTAATATGAGTGCAATCCATGATACCAACTGAACCCAACATGGTGCGCTCGAAATTGAACTATACTTGATTGCAACAGTCCCAAATAACGCGGTCGAAAGAGGCACAATCAATGCAATTCGTGACTCTGTGGCCGCGATCCAAGATAATTGCCTTCCAAGACTTATTTCCAGTCGCTCCGTTGACCAAGCAGTCATATCGTTCCTCTCAACAATGAAGACGAGGTTGCATCCAGCGGCATCAGATTGCAATAGGCTGCCCCTCTTCCTCCGCACCATCATTCGCTATTTGCCCGTTGCTGCCACTCATGATCTGCGCAGCGAATGAACGGTTTCCGCCCGCCCTGCTGATCAAAAGCTGGCGTCCCTTGCTGCGCGGCGTATGAATGGCCGCTATCCCAAACTCTCCGCAGGCGCCCAGCCGCACTGCTGCAAGTCAGCTTTCCGCCCTTTGTAGACCTTCGCACGTTGCGCAACGAATGGCAGCTTTCAGCACAAGGTCGAGAGAGATCTAATGGCCGAAATGGGGGCGCTTTGCGGACGGACAGAAACGGGGCCGATAAACGTTATTGAAAGAGCCGCTGCTCGATCTACCGAATAGGAATACGTGGCTAGCAGGCCGCGCGCTTACGTGCCACAGAAGGTTCGGTAGGGCGCCGCGGGCACCGGCGGAAGGCCGGCATAATCGGTGAACGCCGCCCGATCCTCGAAAGGCGTGGCCAGTGCTTCGTTCAGGCGTTCGAAGGGTGCCAGGTCGCCGGCCATCGCGGCGGCGAGCGCTTCCTCGACCAGGTGGTTGCGCGGAATGATCGCCGGGTTCACCGCATCCATCGCAACGCGGCGTTCACCTGGCTCTCCCGGTTCGGCCGCGAGGCGCTGACGCCAGCGCGTCGCCCAGCCGTCGTAGGCGGTTGGATCAGCAAAGAGACCGCGCAGCGACTCATCCGCCTGCTCGCTTTCCGCCGCCTTGCCGAGCTTGCGGAAGGTCAGGGTGAAGTCCGCCTTCTGCCGTGCCATGCGCCCGAGAAGATCCTCGATCAACGCGGCGTCTCCCTCCTGAGGTGTCTGCAAGCCTATCTTCGCGCGAAAGCCGTCGACATAAGCGGTGTTGAACGTGTCGGCAAAGCCGGAGAGGACGACCTCGGCGGCTTCAATGGCCTTGTTTTCGTCCGGATCGAGATGAGGAAGCAGGCATTCCGCCAGACGGACGAGGTTCCAGTGCGCGATGCCGGGTTGGTTGGCGTAGGCGTAACGCCCATTCCGGTCGATCGAGGAGAAGACTGTCGCGGGATCGTAAGCGTCGAGGAAGGCGCACGGGCCGTAGTCGATCGTTTCCCCAGCGATCGACATGTTGTCGGTGTTCATGACGCCGTGCACGAAGCCGACGTGCATCCAGCGTGCGACGAGTTCCGCCTGACGGGCGCTGACACCATGGAGAAGAGCGCGGTAGGGATGGGAAGCGCCTGCGGCCTCGGGGTAATGCCTGTCGATCACATGGTCGGCGAGTTGGCGAACAGCGGCGGCGTCGCCCCGTGCCGCGAAGAACTGGAACGTGCCGACGCGTATATGGCTGGAGGCGACCCTCGTAAGGACCGCGCCCGGCAGGGCCGTTTCCCGGTAGACTTGCTCTCCGGTCGCGACCGCGGCCAGCGCCCGCGTGGTTGGAATGCCGAGCGCGGCCATGGCCTCGCTGACGAGATACTCCCGCAGGACCGGGCCGAGTGCTGCCCGTCCGTCGCCGTTGCGCGAGAAGATGGTGGGGCCGGCCCCCTTCAGTTGAATGTCGCGACGCCGACCCTGTCGGTCGACGACCTCGCCGAGGAGGATGGCGCGCCCATCGCCGAGTTGCGGCACGAAATTTCCGAATTGATGTCCGGCGTAAGCGGCCGCGATCGGCTCTGCACCTGTCGGGAGCCGGTTGCCGGCGAAGATTTCAACCCCTTCAGCATTGTCCAACGCATCCGCGTCGAGCCCGAGCTCTTCGGCTAATCGCCGGTTCAGCTTCAGGAGATGCGGCGCGGCGACGGGCGACGGCACGGTTGGCCGATGGAAGGCGGCGCCGAGACGTGCGTAACTGTTGTCGAAGTCGAAATTTACCGTCATCTTTTCCGCATCGCTTCCGTTTGACCGCGTAGCCTCTGGCTTTCGATCATTCATTACATAGCTGGCGCTGTCGATGCCGGATTTCCAGAGCAATGCCGGACCAGACCATCAGCGGATAGATACCGGTGAAGGCGAAGTGGCCAACCCCATGCGGACGATCAGCGCCAGATCGGCAGCGTCTTTCGGGCCGGCATCTTTCTTTGCTGACAGCCGGTCTCTCATGCGCTCGCGGAAGGTTCGATGTTCGAGGCAGCCAGAAGACGTTTGCGCCATTCGAGGAATGCGGGCGTGGCGAACCCTGGCCGGAAGGCCAGGTGGGTGTCGACGGCCATCAGTTCATGCTCCTCCACGGAGCCGAGATGGGACAGCGTGTCGGCGACGCTTTTCGGCATGACGCTGACGCAGGCCCCTGCCGCGGTGCAGGCGAACATGGCGTGATAGGAGCCGACCTCCTGGATTTTCAGGCGTGCGCGGGCGGGGCTTCCGCCCATCAGCCACTCCTCCGCCAGCATGCGATAGGTGCAGCCCGGTGCGAAGGCGGCCAGCGCCTTCGGCTCCACGTCCGCTGGCGAGTGAACCGGGCGGTGCCCCTTTGGCAGGAGCAGGACGAGCTCCTCGCGAAAGACGGGGATTGTTTCCAGTGCGTCGAGCGCGCTCCAGCTATCGTCCGCCGCAATGGCGATGAGGGCGCAGTCGATACGATGGGCCTGAACCGCATCGGCAAGCTGGCGTGTCGGCGCCGTCGAGAGCTCGATCGTCACCTCCGGCCAGTCGCGGGTGAAGGCGGCAAACAATGAGGGCAGGCGGCTTGCGACCGTGCTTTCCATCGAGCCTATGCGCAGTGTGCCGCCGGGGCCTTCGGGATTGATCTGCTGGAGCGCCTCGTCGGCGAGATTGAGGATGCGTTCGGCATAGTCGAGATAGGTTTTACCCTCGCTGGTCAGCACCATGCGTCGCGTCTCGCGGGCAAACAGCGCCACACCGATCTCCGCCTCCAGCTGCTGAATCCGGGTGGTGACGTTCGATGGCACGCGACCCAGGAGTTCGGCGGCCCGAGTGATGCTTTCCTCTCTGGCGACGGCCCTGAAGACGGCGAGTGTGGCGAGGTCCATCGAAATTCTCCATTGCAGAACCAATGGAAATATATATTCTTTAAATGGAAATAAACGTCAAGGTGAATTCTCTTTCAGGGAATTTATGCTGACCTGATCGATATGTGCGGAACGGTGAAAGGAGATGGCGAAATGCTTGAAGGGCTCGGAATGAAGCTGCCAATCATTCAGGCGCCGATGGCTGGCGTCTCGACCCCGGCGCTGGCGGCGGCGGTCTCAAACGCCGGCGGGCTCGGCTCAATCGGCATTGGCGCGAGCGATGTCGCCGGTGCCCGCGCGATGATCGACGAAACCTTCGCCCGAACGGACCGGCCCTTCAACGTCAATGTCTTCGCGCATGGCCCGGCCGTGCAGGACCCGGAGCGGGAAGCGGCATGGCTGGCGGCACTCAGACCGGCCTTCGCCGAATTCGGTGCCGCGCCGCCAGCAAGTCTGCGCGTGATCTACAAGAGCTTTTCCGATGATCCGGAGATGCTGTCTCTTCTGGTCGAGAAAAAGCCGGCAGTCGTCAGCTTTCATTTTGGCCTGCCGCCGGCTGAAACGATCACTGCCTTGAAGGATGCGGGCATCCGGCTTCTCGCGACGGCGACGAGCCTTGCCGAGGCCGAAGCCGTCGAGGCTGCCGGGCTCGATGCCGTCATCGCGCAGGGGATCGAAGCCGGAGGGCATCGTGGCGTGTTCGATCCCCAGGCCGTTGATGATGGTCCGGGCACATTTGCGCTGACGCGGCTTCTGGTCAGGAAGACTGGCATCCCTGTTATCGCGGCAGGCGGGATCATGGATGGCGCGGGCATTGCCGCCGCCTGCGATCTCGGCGCGGTCGCCGCGCAGCTCGGCACAGCCTTCATCGCCTGTCCAGAGTCTGCCGCCGATGATGCCTATCGTGCCGCATTGAAGGGGCACGGCGCTCTTCACACGCGGCTGACAACCGCGATTTCCGGCCGGCCGGCACGTGCGCTTGCCAACCGGTTCACGGAACTGGCGGAAACATCGCTTCTCGGAACCACGCCACCCGACTATCCCATTGCCTACGACGCCGGAAAGGCCCTTCACGCCACCGCCAAAGCCTGCGGCGAGGCCGGTTACGGTGCGCAATGGGCGGGGCAAGGTGCGCCGCTCGCGCGTGTCATGCCCGCCGCGGAACTGATGGCAACGCTCGCGCTTGAAATGCGGTTTGATGAAGTGTCATGTATCGATCGGCGAAGCTAGCGCCCACGGTGATGCCTCGCTTCGGTTTTCCTTGGCCCATCTCACCTAGCTGCGTAATGAGAACCCAGACGTCCGAAGAACTGATGGCTGCTTTCTACGAAAGAGGTCAGTTTCTGAGTCCTTTGGCTAATGAAATGGTGTAGGGTGGTCGCTGCTTGGCGTCAGCGTAGTTCGTGAATCAGAAGAACTTTCCAGAAAGCATTTCCGGAAAATGGAATAGAGCGAACGGGGTTTTCCACAAAATTGCGTGCGATTTTTGCGCGAAAGCCTGCGGAATCGCCCACTTTCCACATTTCCAGACACGCCCCCTATATCGCGTTCCGAAAATTTGATTAAATTGTCTTGCCATCGAAACACTCTCCGGAGGCCAAGATGGCAACTAATATCCCGCTAGAACACCGGCTAATTTCCAAGCCGCAACTCATGGAGTTGCTGTCATGGAGCGAGAGCTCCATCGACAGAAGGCTGCGCGAGGACCTCGATTTCCCGAGACCCGTCCGTCTGGGGCCTCACACCGTGCGATGGCGATTGGCCGACGTTCTCGATTTCATCGACTCGCTTCCTCTGGCGGAGGAGGAGTGGCGATGAGTTCTCAAAGGACGGAAATTTTCCAGACCCGCCTGACGCGATCGGAGGCGTCGGCAGTCCGGTGGCATATGCTGCAATGCCGCGAGCCGCAAAAGGCGAAATACGTCCGCCTCTGCCTTCTGGCTGGCGGTGGCGAGAGGCTGGAAGAGCTCGATCGCCGCACTGGCGAAATCATGGCGATCGTTAGAGATCTTCAGATGTGTACGCACCTGACCCGGGCTGAAAAGGCCAGACTACTGCGTGTAGCGCACACGCAAGCGTCAGCCCTCGTGCATGTCGTGGGAGTGCTGGCATGAGGCCTTACTTCACCTTTCCCAACAATTTTGAGGCGCTTTACGCCTACTTTCATTCCCCAGAAGCGGAAGTGCTGGCCGGCCCGATCGCCGGACTTCCACGCCCGATCTGCCGAAAGATCTTCACTGCGAACCAAGCACACATGGCTCGCCCCCATGCGCATATGACATTGTCAGCACCGCAAACGGCATTTCTCGACAGAGAGCAATGGTGCGAGGCAATCGATATCGCGTTCGCTGCATTTGGCATCGATACGGCCATGATCCCCTGGTTCTCGTGCCGCCACAGGGATGCCAATTGCGATCACATCCACGTGGCCGCGAGACTTTCCACATGGACGGGCATTCCGGTCGAGTTGCCACCGATGAAGCCGGCCTGCGATCGGGCCGAACGCGACCTGCGTATGACCTTCGCTGGTCGCATTCGCGGGATTACAGCTCCGCCGATCGAGAAACCTAAACCACCTCCCATGTTTCCACGCCGGCCGAGGATACGCGGGGGGCCGTACGAAGACGTGCTCGTGGAGATCGAGACGGTCATTCGTCGACGACTGCCGACATGTTTTGAAGACCTGGCGACGACTTTGCAGAATTCGTCGCCTCCCATCCGATTAACCGAGACGCCAACAATATATGGTCGGGCCGGTTACCAAGTCACACGCGGCACTCGCAAGCCGGTTTTCGCGGGAGAGCTCAGTCGCACCCTGCAGCCGGCAAGACTGAAAAAGCAATTCGAAATCTGCGGCATTGCCCGCGCCTTGAACCTTTCGCGGGACCTCGACCTGTTGCGCAAGACTATTGCCCAACTCGAGCCACCGCACCCATCACCGAGAAGGAATACCCATGTCCACCGAAGCGAAGATATCAGAAGTGCGGGACGTCCTGATCACGATCTCGAAAACGGGACTGGATCAGAAGAAGACGCTCGAGCAGAATCTCGGGGTGACCTGCCAGGTTCACGAAATCGTCTCGATGGCATTCGATCCCGAAAACGGTCACAGATCAGCGATCGAGGAGTTGGCTCAGCGGATCGGCGTGCTGGCGGAAACCCAGATCGATATCCTCAAGGAGGTCGAGCGCCAGACCGCGACCGTGAAAGCGCTACGGCGCGAACTGAAGCCGATCGCAGAATTCTTGACGAAACCGGGGGATCAAGGGGGCTGAGGAGGCTGCTGGACTGCCTGAGGCAGCGGAAGATCAAGGCCCTGATTTCCTGGACTTCGGATATTGCGTCATGCCGCTTTCACGACGGCTCTGAGCTTAGCCATGACGGCGAACATCTTTATCTGACGCGGGGCGGAGAGCAGGCCCGGACTGTTCTCGATCTGCTGAGATCAGCGCGTCAAGCACTGGACGTCGAGGTTGATGAAGACGACGCCATCGAAAGTCCAGACGATATTGTTCCGCCCGATCATCTTCCGTCTCCCTAGACGGCCTGCAGTTGTGCCGAACAGCCAACACTTCAAAATTGAAAGGATGCAACATGAAATACAATCAACCTCACCCTGACAAGATCGCACGGAAGATCAAACGCTGGAATGGCGTCGATATCTACGAACTGAAGCAGAGGCTCGAAGAGTTGCGGGAGGCCGCGAGTGAACGTGGAATGGAAAATCAGGAATTCGTGGATATGTGCAGCTTGCCTCTCGGGATGGAGGTCCCCCGTGAAATTGATCACTATATAATCTGGTCGATTGATGCCTCCGGGCGCGTACTCTGCGGCGATGGGAGCCATTATGAGGTCGATACCGTTGAAGACATGGCGAGAGTCTGCCGGCAAAACAGAAGCTCAGAAACGTGATCCGGTCCTTGGCTGCGCAGTTTGAAACAACGAGCAGCATGGGCCTCATGACCGTGTCGCGTTTCATCCCTGTATGAATGTCAGCGATCCTTGCGCGCGTCAGAGCTGTCCAGAGCCTTTTCTGATTGGCTTTCCGTTGATCTATAGAAATTCGATGGCAGAAAGTTCTCGCCCTTTGCTGCCGACTTCTTGCCATTGATCGATCAGGCGTCATTGTCTATATAATAGGAATTATATAGAGAGAGGCAGCCACTATGCAGAGTGTCAAGATTACAACGGTTGGCGCATCGTCCGGCGTCATCCTCACCAAGGAAATAATGGCCCATCTGAAGGTCAAGAAGGGTGATACCCTCTATCTGACGGAAACAGCGGATGGCGGCTATCGCCTTACGCCCTATAATCCGGAGTTCGTCCGCCAGATGGAACTCGCCGATGAAATCATGCACGACGACCGCGAGGTATTGCGCGCGCTCGCCAAATGACGGGTGCCGCGATGAAGAACTGGCGATGGGTGGAACCGGCTGTCATATATGCGGTTCACGACAGGCAATTGTCGGAACATGGCGGCTCCGAGGGCATCCGAAACGCTGACGGGATAGAAAGCGCCTTGGCCCGTCCGCAGAATGTGGCTGCATATGGCACCCCGGACGCGTCAGACCTTGCCGCGGCCTATGCCTTCGGTCTCGCCAAGAACCATGGTTTCATGGATGGCAACAAGCGCACGGCCTGGATCGCGGCGCGTCTTTTCCTTGCCGATAACGGATACCGGCTTCGCTTCCAGCCCGTCGATGCGATTCAGTTGATGGAAGGCGTGGCTGGCGGCGTGATCGGGGAAGACGAACTCGCACGCTGGTTCAGGGATCGGCTGGTTGAAGCCTGACGGCAAATCAGGTTATTGCCGGACTTCGGGCGATGCAATTTACGCCGCCCAAAGTCGATGTCTGTTATCAGCTCTGTATCGTGCCGGAGAAGAGACCGATCGGTTCTCTTCCACCAGTGACATAATCGGCCCAATCCTGCATGAGTTCCACCCGTTCCTCGAGCAGATCCTCGCGTTGATAGGCCGCTTCAAGATCGTCTGGCTCATGCGCCAGAGCAAACTCCATGGTGTCGCGCGTGAAGCGCTTCTGCTGGCGCGCCCACGTTCGGAAACTGGCCCGAAAGCCATGCGCGGTGATGCCGGGTTCGAAGCGGATCGCAAGATTTCGGATGGCGTTTTCGCACAAGGCGCCTGACCGGTTCCTCGGTTTGGCGAACACCAGTTTTTCATGTCCGCTGAGCGGACGCATTTCGATCACCGCCCGAATAGCCTGTCTCGACATTGGCACCCGATGGGATCGGTGCATTTTCATGAGCCGCTCCGGAGTCGTCCAGACACCGGTGTTGAAGTAGAAGAAATCCCATTCTGCGTGTCGGGTCTCCTTCGATCTCTTGGCGGTCAGAAGCAGCAGCATTGTCGCATATCTCAATGTCGGTTCACATGGCACGGTCTGGAGCCAGTCCCAGAATTCCGGCACCCGCTCAGGCGGCAATGATCCATGGTGGCGACGTACGGTTCGCACCGCGCCAAGCGCGATCTTGGGATCGAAATCTGCCGGATTGTCATCGCGGTACCCGCGGATCTTAGCCAAGGCGAAAATTTCCCGGGTCCGTCCAAGCGTGCGGCGAGCCGTCTCGTGTTTCAATCTCCAGATCGGCGCGATGGTGTCGACGATTTCGGGAAGCTTGATTTCGTCGATCGGCTTGGAGCCGATGTCAGGGAACACGTATGTGGCGATCGTATTCCAGTTTTGCGTGACGTGCTTGGCGTTGCGCAAACCGGGCTTCTTCATCTCGAACCAGGTCCTGGCCATCTCCTGGAATGTCGGCGTTGCAGATTTTGGTGCGCCTGCCTTTCCGGTCATGCCAGCCGGTTGACTTCGCCTTTTCCGCCGTGACGAAGTGGGTAATGGCTGTTCTTTGCCGCTGAGCAGTTCCCGCACATCAGCGACTGTCTTGCCGTCGGCAAAGAGCCCCCTGATGATATTTGCCTTCTCTCTGGCATCCTTCAGCCCCATCTCGGGATAGGACCCGAGCGTGATCCATGTCACCGCACCGGCGGTGACCGGTGTTCGAAATAAAAAACTTTTGCGCCCTCCAGAGAAAAGGCGCAGATAAAGCCCGTGTCCGTCGCTCAGCCGCTCCGGTCCGGATGCAAATTTCGCAGATTCGATCTGCTTTACCGTCAAGCTCATAAGAGTACCTCCGTCGATTGAATGGTGTCCGAAGGTACGAAACGGCTCTGGCCTCGTCTAAATCCCCTTGAAGGCCGTTGAAGTGATCTGACGAAAAAAATCTCGACAATACAGTTGGTTAGTTGCGTAATGTGACGGGTGATGACGGGTTCTGAATGTGGTCCTAGACATTCTCTCTGTCCGCCATCCCGCTTTAGCAAGGTTTTGGCAATCGTTTCCCGGATAGCTGGATCAGAAGGGAGCCCCAGGGCAGAAGTTGTCCTGAAAGAACGCGCCTGCCTTCTTGATCCTGGCGTTAGATCGGGTGCCTCCGCCAAAACGATTTCCGTCGAAGAATTGGCGGCATTCTGTCTTTGGCGAGCAGTCGAACATCAGCCCCTCGAATGAAACGGAATCGCGGCCGTCATCAATGGCCCATACACCGCTGAAATCCAGACGGGCCTCGATCCGAAAAGTAACCTCCGGCTGGTCGAGTACCTCCAACGTTATGTCGTAGACGCAGTCACGGTCTTGCGAGACGCTAAAGCCGAACTTCGTCTGTTCATACGGGTTAGCGGCCAGCAACTCGTAGCGAGCCGGCGATGACGAGATCTGTTCGCGCGTAACCTTGCCATCAGGTATGTAGAGCGCCAACTCGGGATTGTCCGCAACGCCCATGACAATGAAGGCAACGGTCTCCTCGGCGGTTGGCAGTTGTGCGGAAAGACTTGTGCTGCTGCCGAGTGCGAATGTCATTGCCGTTGCCAGGACGCTGAATGCAAACCTCATCAAATCCCCCTTTGCTTCACGTGATTCTGCATGAAATAAGAGCTTTGTTCAGGGGAGAATGCAATGGTTCTGTTGAATTTCGCTGTTATTGCTCGCTGCTTGGCATGAAACTACTAAGAGTTGTTTCAGATTTTTTCAAGGCGAACATCCGCGGGCCTGCGAAAAATTGCAGGTCATCACGCAATTGAAGAACCGGACTTCAGTTAATTCTGTGCGCTTGTGCGGTTTACTTGAAGCGGAGGGCTCTTTGCCTGGAAGAAACGTCTTTCAGCTCACTCCTCTTCCGCAAAGCTTCTGGAGAGTGCCTTCACGAGTGCGTCGTTGAGGTAGTGCGGCCCGTCGAAGAGATAGATGTCGTAGCCTCGCAGAGCACGGATCTGCGGCTCGATCTCCGCTGCCGTGGCCGCCCGGAAACCGCCGCCTTTGAGGGGGCGGAAGGCTTCCGTGATGACACGCAGGCGGTCCTTGCCGAAACGGGCGGCAAGCGCGTCGGCATAATCGCGCGCCGTCTGCGCCGACCGTGCATCCACGCCGACGCCATCCTGAAAGAAGATGCCGACATCCTCCGGCAGCCAGGTCGAAAGCCAGTCGGCAAGCGCCGCGCCACCCATATCGCTGTTGTCGTAGACGCTGATCCAGAGGGGGCGCGGAAGAAGGGAAAGAGCCTCCGGCATCACCTTTGCCGCCTCCTGCCAGGTCGGGTCCACTTCAACCGGAAAATAATAGCCCTCGATGTCAAGCGGCAGTTGCTTCCCGGCGATCGCGGCCGATGCCCTGGCAAGTTGCAGGACATCGGCCCGGGCCTTCTTCTCCGCAAAATCACCGGCAAGGCCGAGGGTGACGTGCCGGGCCCATGGTTCGGCGCCGATGCGCTGCCAGTCCGGCAAGCGCGTGGGCCGTTTCTTGCCCAGGCCTCGCGCAAAGCCGATGTCATCGACCACGATCCACTGGATGAGTAGGTGGTCAGCGCCGAGGCGTTGCCAGTTGCCTTCAGGACGCGCCGTCGCGTCATCGACCTGCCAGACAATGCCTGTGACAGGGCCTTCGGCGGGCACCTCGCTATTGTCGGGCGGCAGGACGAGAAAACGGCCGAGAAGCCCTGCGGCGACCAATAGCACGATCGCCGGCAGAACCATGAGAAAGCGGCGGATCATATCATCAGGTTGAGGGAAGCGAACCATCCGCGTGCCCTGTCATCGCCGCCGAGCCGCGCCCGGTACTGGCCGTTGAAATCAAGATGTGACATCGGCGCTTCATATTTCGTTTCGCGGAACCAGTATCGCAGGTTGATCCCGGGCCCCGCGCCCAGCGCGAATTCCGTCGCGTAGGTATTGTTGTAGTCCGCCGAAATGCCGATGAACGGGGTGACGATGAAATTCCCGTCATCGCCCAGGCTGAAGCTGCGGCCGAGGCTCGCATTCACCAGGGCGAAATCCTCGTCGCTCTCGACATAGCGACCCGCCTCGCCAAAATACTGGCCTGTCCACCATGCGCTGGACCCGGGCATCAGATCGGTATTGAACCCGTCCGAGATCGCCGCCCTGAGAAGATAGTCGTCCCGGCTGTAGCGTCCGATCTTGAAGTATCGCGCGGCTTCCAGCGTGAGGTTGAGATTGGTGAACGGCTTGAGGCGCAGGCCGGCGGCCCCTTGCGTGGTCGGCGCGCCGACCGGGCCGCCGAGCGAATCATAGACCGTGGTAAACTGGCGGGCAAAGAGATCGACCGTACGCCCGTCGCGGTAGCCGATGACAGGCGGGCGCCAGTAAGCTTCCGCGCCGAGCTGCATGCTGCGCCCGGCAGAAGCCGGCGGCGTTATGTAGGCGTCGGAAATGCCGCTGCTGCCGTAGAAGAGGCCGATATTGGCGCCCCAGCGCCGTGAAATATCGGATACCTCGCGCCGCAGGCCGAAAAGCCCTTCAGGCGAAAGGGAGAGCCTGCCTGCATCCACCTCGTCGATAGCGCGTTTCAGCCAGAACAGGGCATCGTCATTGTGAATGTCCCGCCGGGCGGCATAGGCTGCGTCGATAAGCTGGCTGCCTTCGAGCTCGCCAGCAGCATAGGCCTCGCTGAAGGCGTCATAGGCAAGTGCGCGGTCGCCAAGGCGTGCGGCGAGATAGGCCATTTCCGTTGCGCCGAGAGGCGCAAGAACGCCGTCTTCGGCGGCAATGCGCAAGGCGGAACGGGCGCGACGTCCGTCGCCTTCTGCCATGATGAGGTCCAACCCGGCAATAGCGATATCCGCCCGTTGCCGCTCGCTTGTCGCAAGCATCTCCGCCTGCTCAAGGGCGGTTGCGGCGGCAGTGAGGCTTTCCATGGCCGTCAGCGCCTTTGCCCGCGCCAGCCATACGGCTGTATCATTGCTGTCTCCCAGCGGAACCAGCGCCTGATAGGCGGTCTCGGGCGCGTCCGTTGCCATTGCCGCGGCTGCAAGATTGAGTCTGAGCGCGGTTTCCTCCTCGGCCGGGCCGGGCAGCGCGAGCGCCGCCTCGAAATCTGCCACCGCGCCTGCCTGGTCGCCCATTGCCTGTCTGATGACGCCGCGTTGGGCGAGCAGGGTGCGGTCCGCGCCGAACCGGGCGATCGCCTCGTCGGCGACGCGAAACGCTTCCTCGCGCATCGCATTGCGGTTGAGAACGTCGACCAGCAGAACCTGATAGGCACGGTTGCCGGGCGCATTGCGCGCCGCCTGCCAGGCATCGCGCAGCGCGGCTTCCGGATCATTGCGTCTCAGCGCTGCATAGGCCTCCTCGGCTGCCCTTGCGGCGGGCGGGGCGGCGGCTGTTCTGGCATTGGCCTGCGCAAGCGCCGTTTCGACGTTTTCGAGAAGCGCGCGATAATCGCTATTGGCCGGGGCAAGCCGGACGGCTTCGCCGGCATCGGAAACCGCTTTCTCATAGTCACCGCGCTCGTAAGCGCGATAGGCTGCATCGGCGGCTTTGTAGGCCGGGTCCTCGGTCGCGGGAACGGGCGCTGCCGGGGTCTCCAGGGCTTCTGTCACGGCGACGTCTTCACCTTCAGTGCCGGCGTTGCGTTCCTCTCTTATTTCAGCTGCTCTTTCGGAAAGCCGCCGAATGGCTCCGGCGTCCAAACCGCTCTCCGTCGCAGGCTCGGAGGGGCTGGTTGCGGCCTCCTCCTCCGCCTTCACGGCGGTGGACCGCTGCTTCGCCTCGGCAAGAGCGGTCCGGGCATTGTCGAGGAGTTTCTGATAGTCGGCATGGCCCGGCGCAAGCTTGACGGCCTCCTCCGCTCTGGAGGCCGCATCTGCATAGTCGCCACGCTCATAGGCGCGATAGGCCGCATCGGCGGCCTTGTAGGCGGGATCATCGGTGGAAAGGGGCGCGGCGCCCGCGGCATCTTCGGGACCTGCCGCGATATCGGCGGCCGTCTCGGCTTCCTGAGCTTGCGCGCGTTCTTGCCTGATGGCAGCGGCCCGCTCGGAAAGCCGGCGAATGGCTTCGGCATCGATAGCGGGTTCGCCCGGCGGCAGGGGGGGTGTCTCGCCGCCATTATCCGCCGCCCCGGCTGCTGTGGCCGGCTTGTCTTTCGCTTTCGGCTGCATCGCCGGCATCTTCCCGGGACTTGCAGGACCCTCGACGGTTTTCCTTTTTGCGACGGCTTCGTTTTCCTCAGCGCCTATAGCAGCGGCCTGAGCCGCAAGCTGACGGCGGGCGACAGCGTCAAGGCGCAGGTCTTCAGCGGCCGAAAGCGCAGCCTGGCGGGCCTCATCGCCGCGCCCGGCCGCCTGAAGCGCCGTCACGAGCGCTGTTCTGAGCTCGCCGGAATCCGGCCTCTGCCGGATCGCCTCGTCAAGATTGTCGATCGCCCTTTGCGGGTTGCCGTCGGCAAGCGCCCGCTTGGCGTTTCGGAAAAGGAGAAGCGGCGGGCCGGACAGCGGAAGATATTCAATCCGGACAGCGGTAGCATCGCCCGTCATATCAACGGCTGCGGCTGGCGTCACGGCGTGCAGCAAAATCGCTGTAGCGGCAAGCAGGGTTCCGCGGCGGAAAGACCTCATGTGGGGTCCTCCTGCCCTGCCGGTGCAGGGGCCGGCTTGTCATTCTGTCTTTCGCGGGCCCTTGCAGTGCGCGCGCGCTGTTCTTCAAGCGCGCTTTCGATCGCCTCCTTGAAGACGATGTCACGATCGACGAGATAGGCGCCGATCAAGCCATCACGCTCGGGCTGGTAATCGACAAGCGCCTTCTGCAGCGCCTCGTTGGAGATCGCCCCGTTTTCGACCAGGATTTCACCAAGAAGCGGAATATTGGCCTCAAACCCGTCTGGTCCGAATGGCTCCGCCTCGTGTCCTTTTGCGGCAAGCAGGCGCAGGCCGCTGGAAAGCACCCGGTCACGCACGACAAAGCAGCGCGGCTCGTAGCCGAGTCGTCTGGCGATTGCAGCCAGTGCGTCTTCGGCAAGCGGAAAGGACGCGGCGAGCGCCAGCCTGTCGCTCTCCTCGTCGACCACCGGCAGAACCCGGTAGGCAAACAGGAAATCCGGCCTGAACCGGTCGCGTGCGGCGACCAGCTCCTCTTCCGTCACGGTGATCAGGTCAAGGCCGGACTGGAAGGCGACGGCCTCGGCCAGCACGTCCTCCTCGAGCCAGCCCTCGTCCAGCAGGATGCGGCCAAGCGGCACGCGCCTGGCCTTCTGCGCCGCAAGCGATGTCTCCAGCTGTGTGGCATTGATGGCGTGCCAGGAGACCAGAAGGTCGCCGAGTTTCGTCTTCCGGTCCATCAGCCCGTCGCCGGTCGGAAAGTCGTGCATGGTCTTGTCCCAGACCAGGCGTTTGCCGGTGAAAAGATGGTTGAGATACTGGTTCCACGCCCGCGCCATCGCCATGAAGTTCACGAAATTGCCGACGATGATGCGCGGGATGGACAGGAGGCCGTGTTCCCAGCCGAATGTGCGCGCGGTGAAATAGAAGCGCTGCGAGATGCGCAGGAAGAGGGCCACGGCGTTCAGGATCAGGACGACGCCGACCCAGCCCTCGACGGCGAGAAGCGGCGGATAGCCGCCCGGAAGAAGCCCGAAGGTGAACCCGAGCTGGAACAGGATATATTGAAGCGCGAGAACATAGGCGAAAACGGTCACGAAGGTGGTGACCATGCCCTTGCGGTCGCGCAGCATGAAATAGCGGTCGATGAGCGAACCGTGCCAGCCGAAATAGGCCCAACCCTGAAAGCATATGCCGAGCGACCAGCGCGCCTTCTGGCGGTATGAGGTGCGGAAGGTGTTGGGAAAATATTCCTGAACGCACAGCGCCATCCGCACGGTCATGTCCTTTTCGGGACCGAAGCCGAACCAGGTCCTGCGCTTGACCTGGTAGTCGACCGGAAAGCGGGCGAGGATCGAGCGCATGCCGTGTTCGGCAAGGCGCATGCCAATGTCGTAATCCTCGGTCAGCGTCTGGGTGTTGAAGGTCTGGTTGCTGTCTTCGGCCGCAAGCGTCAGCAACGCCTTGCGCGAAAAACAGGTGCCGACGCCGGCCGAGGGCACCATGCCGGAAAGCGCCTCGCGCACGACGATGTCCTTGCCGTGCCACTCGGCGAATTCATCCATGTAGACGCCGGCGACGAGATCGGCCCAGTGGCGCTCCAGCGAGTTGACCGGGATCTGGATGAGGTCGATGCGCGGCAGGAGATAGTTGAAGAATCGCAGCTCGAGCGGGTGCAGCACATCCTCGCTGTCATGCAGGATGACGCCGGCAAACGAGATGTTGTGCCGTTCCTCATGGGCAAAGATCGCCTGCACCACCCAGTTCAGGCAGTCGGCCTTGCAGGTCGGCCCGTCATGCGGCACCTCCACGCGCACGAGTTGGCGATAGCGCCGCCGCATGCGCTCGACCTCGTTGATGGTCGCCGCATCATTGCGATAGGTGCCGACGAAAACCGTGTAGTGGCGGTAGTCGAGCGTGCCGACCATGCCCTCGATCATCGCCGCGATCACGTCGCTTTCGAGCCATGCCGGCACCATGATGGCGATATGCTGTTCGGGACGGCCGTAAAGCTGGTCCGGCGTCAGCGGCTTGTAGCGGCGCTCGACGGTCAGACGACGTTTGATGGCACGCAGGTAGAAGACGGCGTCGATGAACAGATCATCAAGGCAGGAGACGAGAATGATAACGGCGACGGCAGCCGTCAGATATTCCAGCACCCGGTAATAGTCGGCGATCAGATAGGGCCAGTAGAGCTCCATGCTTCCTCCCGGCCCGGTCAGCTCTTGTCGTCTCGCTTGCGCCGCTTGGCCAGGCGGGCAAGCAGCATGAGCAGGACGAAGCCGCCGAGAATGAGTGCCGTCATCAGCACCGGCACCTGACGGAACCAGAAATCGGTATCGGTGAGCAGACGCCAGGAAAAGCTGAACGGCTTTTTGGTCAGGCGATCGGGCTCGGTATTGCTCGGCAGCGGCCGGCCGCTGGTTCTGACCTCGGCGAGAACGCCTTCGCGGCCGATGACTGCGACATCCCCATGTCTGAGGTTGAGCGGGTTTTCGATGAGCGGTCCGGTGCCGTCCGCCGCATAGGTGAGGCCCGGCTCGGCGCCGCCAGTCTCCGCCTGAAGGATCGCGACGTCGGATAGTCCGGAGGCGTCGAAAAGCGTGGTTCCTTTCGCCGTCGTGATCACGACATTGTCGCCCACCACGCTCGCGCGTTTGCTCACCCCCTCCACGGCCACATCGAAGAACAGGAAAGGCTTGTCGGGTTCGGGGTAGGTGGCCCTGTCGGCCACGTTGAAACCGGCGCGATCAGGAGAAATACCGCTGGCATCGGCAAGTGCGATGACGTTGGGCAGCGTCGAAAGCGCATTCTGAAGCCAGCTATTGTTCACGACGACAAGGCTTTCGCCGGAAAGCCTGGCTGAAACTCCCGCGAAATCAACCGCAGTCGGGGCGGGAGCGAGTTGCAGGTAGCTGTCCGGGAGGATCGACACGGGAAAGCCCTGCGGAAGTTCCTCGCATTCGCCCGGTGCCGGCTGTCGCTGAACGCGTACGACAATGGTGTTGCGCGGCAGCAGCGTATAGGCGGGGACAGAGGCGGATATGGTCTCGGGCATCCCGTCGGCCTCTAGCTGTTTTGCGCCGAGCAGCATGTCGTTGAGGAAAACCGAGGCCACCGGCCGGGTGGCGGTCGCGCCGGGCGCGGCCGAAACGACGACATGAATATCCGACGGCACCTTGCCGGGCGGAATGTCGCCGCCGAGATCGGCCGTGGTCGACCATTCGCCAAGCCCCACGACACTGAAATTGCTGTCGGAACCGCTCGGCGGAAGTAGGGCCATTGCGTCTCCGTCGGCCATCGGCAGTCTGGCCGCACGCACGACCATATCGCCGGAGATCGCGGTGCTGCGCCACCACCTACTGAAGAGACCGGCCGCCTCTTTGGCGCCATCCGGCTGAACCGCGAGAACCGGCTCGCCGCCGACCAGGCGGATGCTGTAGGCGCCGTCCTCGAGCGGACGCGACAGTGTCTGATCTGCCGCAACGAGCGCCTGAACTGCTTGTTGCGCATCCGGATCGGCAGCGACGAGCTGCGCGGTGACGGCCTTCAGCGCGGTTTCGATATCCGCCGAAAGGCTGTCGGCGGCAACGGCGATGTCCGCGCGCGTTTCGGCAGCGCCAAGGAGCAGCAGCGCGCCGGTTTGCGCGGGGTCTTCGAGTTCGACGGAGCCGCCCTTCGCAAATGCCGCAAAGCCGGGGATTTTCTCAAGCGCCGCGGGCACGGTGATGGCCGAGGCGTCGATTGTGTCTCCCTTTGCCGGCAGCGCCTTGAGCTGGACGGTCTTGCCTGCCCGTTCCAGCGCCACACCAAGCCGCCAGGCGGCGTCGTAACTCTTGCCGTCGAGCACGTCGCCTGAAACCAGAAGCGTTACGGTCTGCTTGAGCGCAGACAAGGCGCCGGCGACGGTATCGAGGTCGGCGGCCTTGTAGCTGTATTCGAGATAGGTATCCGGGTAAACGAGCAGTCGGTTGTTGTTCGGGCCGGTGCCGTAGCAGTAAAACTGCCCGATCAGCGGTTGCCATGCGATGCCGAGACGCACAAACCCGTCGTCGCGCGCGGCGCCATCGACACCGATATCGAAACTGGTCGTTCCCCTTTCGCCTTCAGGCGAACGCGCGGCAACGGCATAGCCGTCGAGCGAGATTGTATAGGTCGTCTTGCCGCCATCGCCTCTCAGATAGGTCCCGTCGAAGTAAAGGCTCGGCTTGATCAGCGGAACGCCGGCGGGCACCGGAATAAAGATTTCCCGGTTGACCCTGTTGGCGGAGAAGGCGAGCGGCGTCGTGATGCCGAGGTCGGTCAGAGAAACCTTGCGGGTGACGACATCGTTTTCTGCAAGCGCACGGATCGCATCAGCCACGTCACCGGCTTCGGCCGCCTGATGAGCCGAGAACAGGACGAGGCCGCCAATTGCGACGCACAATGTGGTTTTCCTGCCGGCATGGACTTTCTGAGATTTCATATCATCAGCTCCCATCTGCGCTCTCGGCACATCGAGTCGTCATTGAAGAGCCCCCGGATCAAACGGTGAGACCGGCCGTCCCGTCAGCGCATCAGCGATGCGCGCGGCCGCATGTCCGTCGCCATAGGGATTGATGACGCGGGCGAAGCCCGCGTAGTGCGCTTCGTCGTCCAGCAGCTTTTCCGTTTCTGCGACGATCCGGTCCGGGCTGGTTCCCACGAGGCTGACTGCGCCGGCGGCTACTGCCTCAGGCCGCTCGGTCACGTCGCGCATCACCAGGACCGGCTTGCCGAGCGAGGGCGCCTCCTCCTGCACGCCGCCGGAATCCGTCAGGATGACGTCGGCCCGCGCCATCAGATAGACGAAATCGAGATAGGCGAGCGGATCGATGAGGTGAACATTGTCGAGCTTGCCGAGCAGTTCATGCACCGGGCCGAATACATTCGGATTGAGATGGACCGGATAGACGATTTCCAGATCGTCGCGTTCGGCAAGCCGTGCCAGCGCTTTGCAGATATTGACGAAGCCGCCCCCGAAACTCTCGCGTCGGTGGCCCGTCACCAGAACCAGCCGGCGGGAGGGTTTGATGAAGGAAAACCGGCCATCAAGCGCGGCTCGCAGTTTCCGGTCATCGTGGATATGCCCGACGGTTTCCTTCAAGGCGTCGATGACCGTATTGCCGGTGACGACGATGCGTGCGCCGAGATGCTCGGCCTTGAGGTTGTCTGCGCTTGATGCCGTTGGCGCGAATGCGAGCGTGGAAACCACATCGATGACCCGCCGGTTCATTTCTTCCGGCCAGGGTCTGGAAAGGTCATAGGTCCGAAGTCCCGCCTCCACATGGCCGATCTTGATGCCCCGGTGGAAAGCGGCAAGGCTCGCCGCCATGGCCGAAGTCGTATCGCCGTGAACCAGCACGCAATCCGGCCGGACCTCTTCGAAAACCTCGTCAAGCCCGGTGATAACCCTGCACGACAGGCTGTTTAGCGTCTGGTTCGGCGCCATCACCGAGAGATCGTGGTCGGGAACGATGCCAAAGAGTTCGAGCACCTGATCGAGCATCGCGCGATGCTGGCCGGTGACGCATGTATAGGCGGTGATGGCTTTCTCGCGCGCGATGGCGTTGACAACCGGAGCCATCTTGATCGCCTCTGGTCTGGTTCCAAATACGGAAAGAACTCTCAAAACACATCTTCCTCACACGCCATACCCGCCAGGAACGGCGTTCCGCTGCATAAATGCCGGACCCGTCCGACAATGCAGGCCGGGTCCACGCGAAACTGAAAAACTGTTCCTATTTCAGTCACGATTCATAGAAGGACATGGTTAATTATCGGTTACAGAAAGAAATACACGGGCTGTACTTGCCGCTTCTGGAGTTCTCTCGCAGGCGCCGGGCGGCCAGAGAGACTGATGTGTGAACAGAGCCGTGGAACCTCTTCGTGCCTGCGTTGAGTTCGATGCGTTTTTCGGCTAGGCTTTATTCGGCGTGGACCCGGACGCTTGTCCGGGCCAGGGGGACATGCGGGGATGCGATGACAGTGCCTTATCGCTGGTTCAGCCAGCGGCGGAAAATGAAAGACCGGAAGTGGCCGTGCAATCACTGGCGCGGCTTTATTGTCGGGACAGCGGGGCTGATCTTCGTTTCCTTTGCGATCCTCGACTATCCCGTCGGCGTCATGAGCAGGCAGCTCGACCCGATCCTGCATCACTACGGCAGTCTGCTGACCGATTTCGGCAAGTCGGACTGGATACTGATCGTCAGTTTCCTGGCGATCATTGTCGGTCTCGGCGCTGCAGGCACAGGTGACAGGCGCATCCGTGCCAAGGGCGTGTTTCTTGCCCAGGCCTCGAGTTTCGTTTTCGCCGCCATTGCGTTTTCCGGCATTGCCGTTGCGCTGGTCAAGAACATGATCGGCCGTGCGCGCCCGAACATGCTTTACCAGGATCTCGGGCCGTTTTCCTTCAGCCCGATGCAGTTCGACGCCGATTTTGCCAGCTTCCCTTCCGGTCACTCGACGACGATCGCCGCGATCTTCACCTGTGCGGCCTTCTTCAACCCGCGACACCGCGTTCTGTTCTTCAGCCTCGCCGTGGTGATTGCCATGTGTCGCACCATTGTCGGCGCGCATTATCCGAGCGATGTGATTGCCGGGCTCGCCTTCGGGACGTGGTGCACCTATCTGGTCGCGATCTTCTTCTCGCGCTATCGCATGGTTTTCCGCATTGACGAGAGTGGCTGGCCGTTGCCGCGCAACAGTATCAGGGCGCTCAAACCGGAGTTCCTGCGACACCACCATCCTACCCCTCCAAAGCAAACAGACCTTGACTTGCGGCCGCAAAAAGGCCATTAGCCTTCGCGGTTAAAGGACAGGAAACCATGCTGCAGATGATGCGTCACATTTCTGGCGATATCACCCTGGCGCTTCGCGCCGGCGGCGTGAACTCCGCGTCCGCTATTCTCACCAAAACGGCCAAGAAAACGACGACGAAAACCGTCTGACGTCTCTGGCCCTGCCGCTCTCTCCCCGGTCTGGCCGGGGACGGGAAGGCGCCTGTAAGGCCGCTCTTCCGCTCCCGACCACCAAGAGGAGAGTAACGAAAGAGAGCTAAATCATCATGGGTTTCAAGATTGCAGTCGCCGGCGCTACCGGCAATGTCGGGCGCGAAATGCTTTCCATCCTCGCAGAGCGCGGTTTCCCGGCCGATGAGGTCGTAGCACTTGCCTCCAGCCGCTCCGTCGGCAAGGAAGTCTCCTTCGGCGACAAGACGCTGAAGGTGAAGAATCTGGAGAACTACGATTTCTCCGACACCGATATCTGCCTGATGTCGGCGGGCGGATCGATTTCGCAGAAGTGGTCGCCGAAGATCGGCGCGCAGGGTTGCGTCGTCATCGACAACTCCTCGGCCTGGCGCTACGATTCCGAAGTTCCGCTGATCGTGCCGGAGGTCAATCCGGATGCCATCGAGGGCTTTACCAAGCGCAACATCATCGCCAATCCGAACTGCTCGACGGCCCAGCTCGTCGTCGCGCTGAAGCCGCTGCATGATGCCGCGACCATCAAGCGCGTCGTGGTTTCCACCTACCAGTCGGTTTCAGGCGCCGGCAAGGATGGCATGGACGAATTGTTCAACCAGACCCGCGCCGTCTTCGTCGCCGATCCGATCGAGACCAAGAAGTTCACCAAGCGCATCGCCTTCAACGTCATTCCCCATATCGACGTCTTCATGGAGGACGGTTACACCAAGGAGGAGTGGAAGGTCCTGGCCGAAACCAAGAAGATGCTGGACCCGAAGATCAAGGTCACCTGCACGGCCGTGCGCGTGCCGGTCTTCATCGGCCATGGCGAGGCGGTGAACCTCGAATTTGAAAAGGAAATCACCGCGGAAGAAGCCCGCGAGATCCTGCGCGAGGCTCCGGGCTGCCTGGTCGTCGACAAGCATGAGGATGGCGGATACGTCACCCCGGTCGAATGCGCGGGCGAGGACGTTACCTATATTTCCCGCATTCGCGAGGACGCGACCGTGGAAAACGGCCTGGCGATGTGGGTCGTCTCCGACAATCTGCGCAAGGGCGCTGCGCTGAACGCGGTGCAGATCGCCGAACTTCTGGTCGAGCGCAATCTGCTCAAGTCACGCGCGACGGCCTGATCAAGGGGCGCATTGTCAAGATCTGAGAACGGCGGCGGGAAACCGTCGCCGTTTTTTATTCTTTCGCGTTGCGCGCTATTGGGGCTGTCGCAGTCGTTCGGCCAGCGCTTCAATATCGGCAAGCACGGCGCGGCGGACGGGCATATCACGGTCCGCATTGCGGCGGCGGGCGGCGTAACGCCGCGATGAGGGCAGGCGCGCGCCCGAACGGGTGATCGCCGTCAAAAGCGCCTCGGCGCCGGACGTGTCGGCTGATATCGCGCCGCCCAGGAATGAGGCCGGATCGAGCGCCAGGATCAGTTCGCCATGCATCGGGATCACGCCTGCGCCATCATCATGGGCAAGCGATTGAGCACTTGTCATGTCGCCGATAAGCGGGCCGGCGAGTAGCTCGATCATCGTCGAAAGCGCGGAACCCTTGTGTCCGCCAAAGGTCAGCATGGCGCCGTTGACCGCTTCAAGCGGGTCCGTGGTCGGGTTGCCGGCCGCATCCACGGCCACGCCTTCGGGCAGTGGCGTGTCGGACCGGCGATGCAGCTCCAGATCGCCGCGCGCGATCGCCGAGGTGGCGAAATCGAAGACGAACGGGTTCTTTCCCGGGCGCGGCCAGCCGAAGGCGAGGGGATTGGTGCCGAAGACCGGCTCCGCGCCGCCGGCAGGCGCCACCCAGGCATGGCTGACCGTCATGGCGAGCGCCACCAGACCCTGGTCCGTGATCGCCTCGATCTCCGGCCAGAGCGCGGAGAAATGATAGCAATTGTTGATCGCCAGCGCCGCGAGTCCCGCTGTCTTCGCCTTTTCGACGAGGAGCGGCAGGCCGGCCGCAAAAGCCGTCAGCGAAACGCCGCGACAGGCATCGACCTTCACGATCGCGGGCGCGCGATCGTCGATGAGCGGCGTCGCTTCAGGGTCGACCTTGCCCTTCTCGGCAAGTTCGGCGCAAGAGAGCAACCGGTAGAGCCCGTGGGAATGGCATTCGTCTCCTTGCGCGCGCACCACCGAAGCGGTGATCGCGCGGGCATGATCCGGGGCGAAGCCCGCAAGGCGCATCACCTCCTCGCCAAGCGCTGTTGCCGCCGCGCGTGAAATCGTCGTCTGGTCGTCGGACATTCGGTCTTCCTTTTGCAGTCTGCCCCGCGCGTTCCCGTCTCAGCGCACCTGAAAACCCTGCCGGAACGGGTCCTCGTCATCGATGAAGATGGTGTTGAAGCCCGTGGCGATGGCTGAGCCTTCGATTGTCGGAATGATCGCCTCGCTGTCGCCGAGCGTGGTTGGGGCCTCCACGCGCCCGGTGAAGGCACTGCCGATATAGCTTTCGTGAACAAAACGCGCGCCGGGCCTGAGGCGCCCCCTTGCCGCAAGCTGGGCCATCCGGGCAGACGTTCCTGTGCCGCAGGGCGAACCGTCGATGGCCTTGTCGCCGTAGAAGACCGCATTGCGGGCATCGCCGCCATGCTTCGGAATATCCGTCCACATCACATGGCTGACGCCGGCAATCGTCGGGTCCAGAGGATGAACGGGCGTGATCTTTTCCCGCACCAGAGACCTGACGATATTGGAGAGTTCGACAATCCGGCCCGCGCCGAGCATATCAAGTCCCCTATAGGGGCCCTGCGGCTCGATGATGGCGTAGAAATTGCCGCCATAGGCGATATCGAGGGTAAGGTCTCCGAAATCCGGTACGGTGATGGGGATATCCCGGGCCGCGAGATAGGACGGCACGTTGGTGATTGTCACCGAGGTTACCCTCTGGCCTTCCTCGCGATAATCGATGCCGATCAGGCCGGCGGGCACCTCAAGCTTCAGATGGCCCGGCGTTTTCGGCCGGATCAGTCCGTTCTCGAGCGCAAAGGTGACGATGCCGATCGTGCCGTGGCCGCACATCGGCAGGCAGCCGCTGGTCTCGATATAGAGGATGCCGGCATCGGTATCGCCGCGTGCCGGCGGATAGAGAAACCCGCCCGACATCATGTCATGGCCGCGCGGCTCGAAGCAGAGCCCGGTGCGGATCCAGTCGAAGCGGGCAAGGAAATCCTGCCGTCGCTCGGACATGGAGGCGCCTGCAAGAAGCGGCGCGCCGCCGGCGACAAGACGGACGGGATTGCCGGCCGTATGGCCGTCGATACAGAAGAATGTGCTGCGCATCTGTTGCGTTCGGCCTCCGGGCCCCAAGAAATACGAATTTAGGCGGCCTTTCGTTTGCCGCAGGGGCGCGTTGCGGCGGCCGTTTCGACCATGGCGATGATCTCCGCCCGGCGCTCCCCTTCAAGCGCCATGCGCGGCATGCGCACCCGCTCGCTGCCGCGCCCCATGATCTGTTCTGCGAGCTTGATCGTCTGCACAAGGTCGTGTTCGGCATCGAGATGCAGGAGCGGCATGAACCAGCGATAGATACGGCGCGCCTCTTCGAAATCGCCATTTTCGAAGGCTGCAACGAGCGCGATGGATTCTTCCGGAAAGGCGCTGGCAAGACCGGAGACCCAGCCCTTTGCGCCCATCATCAGCCCTTCGAGCGCCACATCGTCCAGTCCGGCGAAGAGTTCGAAACGAGCGCCGAAGGCGTTCAGCAGATCGGTGAAGCGGCGCGAATCCGGCGCGCTCTCCTTGACCGCCTTGATATTTTCGACGTCAGCCAAAGCCTCCAGCACGCCGATGTCGATGTTGACGCGGTAGGCGGGGGGATTGTTGTAGAGCATGATCGGCAGGTGCGTGGCGTCCGCGACGGTCCTGAAATGGGCGACGAGTTCGGCAGGTTTAGGGACATAGACCATGGCCGGCAGCACCATCAGCCCGTGGGCGCCGATTTCCTCCGCGTCCCTTGCATAGGTTGATGCCCGGCGGGTGTCGAATTCGGAAACGCCGGTGATGACCGGCACCCGGCCTTTTGCGACCTCGACTGCGCCGGCGAGCACCTTGCGCTTTTCGTCAGCGTCAAGGGAGTTGTTCTCCCCGCACGTGCCGAGCACGATCAGTCCGTTGACGCCATCATAGATCAGGGCGTTCTGGACGCGCTGCGTGGCGTCGTAGTCGATCGACAGATCATCCTTGAACTGGGTCGTGACGGCGGGAAAGACACCGTGCCATCCGGTGCTCATGATTTAAACTCCTTTGTCGCATGTGCGGCCAGTCTAGGCAGGCTGGTTGCGGCCCGCAAGCCGATGGGAAACCGGCCGGGCGCTCAGAACCGGTCGGCCCGCAGCGGCTGAAGGTCGATCGAAGGGGGCCTGTTTTCCGCAAGCTCGGCAACCAGGCGTCCCGTCGCCGCCGACTGGGTGAGGCCGAGATGGCCATGGCCGAAGGCATAGATCACGCCCGGCGCGGCATTCGAACGCGCAATTACGGGCAGGCAATCCGGCGTCGAGGGGCGAAAGCCCATCCATTGCGTGCCGCCTTCGGTTTCAAGCGCGGGCAGGAAGCCCTTGGCCCGGGTCAGCAGCGCGTCCGCGCGGCGATAGTCCGGCGGCAGGTTCAACCCGCCGAACTCGACCGCGCCGCCGACGCGGATGCCATCGGCAAGCGGCGTGACGACGAAGCCATGATCGTTGAAATAAAGCTGGCGCCTGAGCGGGAAGGCGGTTTTCGGCAATGTCGTGTTGTAGCCGCGCTCGGTGTCGAGCGGAATGGCCTCGCCGAGGCTTGCGGCAAGCCGCCTCGACCAGGCCCCGCAGGCGACCACCGCGTTCTGCGCCGCCAGGGTGCGCCCGCCGGAAAGCAGCAGGACGACGCCGTCATCTTTGGGCGCTAGGGCCAGGACCTCGGCTCTTTCCAAAACCGCGCCCTCGCCAAGCGCCGTTTCGGCAACCGCCCGGGTGAACCCGGCCGGATCGGCGATCTGCAGACCATCGTCGGAGAAGAACGCATGGGCGAATTGCGGCGCAAGGCCGGGCTGCAGTTCCTCGATCTCTGCCCGCCCGACGCGGCGGAAACGCGCTCCGGCCTCGGCCTTGTGTTCCCATTCGGGCATGGCCGCAGCAATGGTCGTCGCGCTGTCGTAAAGGTCAAGCGTGCCGGTTTTCACGATGAAGGAGGCAAGCGTTTCATCGTCGCGAAGCTTCTCATATTCGCAAGCCGTCAACCGCATCAGTGCGGTATGAACGCCGATGGCGTGGTGAAAATGGCGCTGGTTGCTGGCCTTGAGAAAACGCCAGAACCAGGGCGCCAGCCGTGCGGCATAGGCCGGGCGAATGGCGAGCGGGCCAAGCGGATCGAGAAGCCATCGCGGCGCTTTCCAGATCACGCCGGGGGCGGCGATGGGAATGATTTCGGGAAAGGCCAGGATGCCGGCATTGCCCGCGCTTGCGCCGGCCGCCACGTGATCGCGCTCGATGATGGTTATCCTGCGGCCTGCGGCCAGAAGATGGCGCGCGGCCATGGCGCCGATGATCCCGCCGCCGATGACGACTGCGTCCAGCCGCTTTTCGGATTTCATTGTCTGTTCCCGTTATTCCTGGTCATTCGCCCGCGCTTTTTTGATCGGTGCGGACTTACCTGTAGTGAGCCGCATTTTTCCGGCCTTGGCAATGGCTGTCGAGGCGCGAAACTGCAATCGCGAAGCATGGGCGGCGGCCATATCCTTCGTCGTTCGACGATGAGGAAACTTGCTTGCCTTTTACCCGCCATAGGCGTAGAAGACGCCCGTCGAAACACATATACAGGTTGTTTTTTGTCAAGCTGCCTAAGCATGGAGATTGTAGCCAGCGCCGCATCGGCCTTCCAGATGGAGCCCTTGCGGAACGGTCGTCCTGTGCGCTGAACAGCCGCTTTTGAAAAAAACGTGCCGCTGTCAGCACCGGCCGATCTTGCTGGCAGCGAAATCTCTTCAAGACCGAAACCGAGATTTTGTCCTGCCATGTCTTCTCCCGGAAGATCTACGGCAAGACCAAATGCGTTACGACGACGACTATGACGGGCGGAATTCCTTCCGCACCGGCCACAAACGCGACAAGCACAAGAACAATCGATGGCATGCGGCCGACAGCGCGTTCCGCTGTGCCCATTGCAGACAGATGGTGTTTCCGACGCCCGAAATGGGCACGGTTCACCGCAACCACTGTCCGCATTGCCTCCATTCGCTCCATGTCGACACGAAACCCGGCAACCGCGCCTCCGACTGCCATGCCCGCATGGCGCCGGTCGGCCTGACCTGGAAAAAGAACGGCTTCGACAAATATGGGAGGGAGCGCCTCGGCGATGTGATGCTGGTCCATACCTGCCTTGGGTGCGGTATGGTCAACATCAACCGCATCGCCGCCGATGATGACTGCGACGAGATCCTCGCGATCTTCGAACGGTCTCTGGCGATGGATGGGAAGCGCTGGAAGTGCATCGAGGCTACCGGCATCGACCTCTTGACGGCCGAAGATGCCGGCTTGTTACATCGCTCCCTGTTCGGAATGGAATTGTCCCGGTGACACATGAAAGCCCGGTGGACGAGAGTCTGCCGGGCCTTTCCGGGATGGCCGCCAACGCGGATCTAAACCAGGCAAAAGTCTTTTCTTTGATGGAAGGTCTATCAGGAACCTGATCAAGGAGGAGTTGGTAGCGGGAGAGGGACTTGAACCCCCGACACGCGGATTATGATTCCGCTGCTCTAACCACCTGAGCTACCCCGCCAACCCGGACCTTCATTTCAAGTCTGCCGCTTGCGGCAGAGTGAAGGACGCTGTTCCCGGGCGGTTGATCGCCGCGCGGGACGGGGCGTTCTTAGGGCCTTCGCCAATGTGTGTCAAGCAGGTTTGGCGCAATTTTGCAGCCGGGGCGAAAGGGCGGGCTGACCCCTGAAATCATGGCGGACCGGCCGCGTGATCGGCTCGAGGCGGGGCGGTGCGCCTGCTGCCGGCAGAGGCCTGCTGCGCCAGTGCCTCTTTCCCGGCACGGGCGGGCGGCGAGGCTTCGTATTCTTTTCTCGAAATGCGCGTCAAAAAGGCCTATATGGGCCGGACGAAGGAGCAGAAATGGCGCGTATGAACAAAAGCGAAGACTGGCAGGGGCGCCACGCCCCGAGCCTTGAGGCAATCGAATCCCTGGCAATCGAGGCCTACGCCAAATTGCCCGAGCCTTTTCGCGCGCTGACTGGTGATCTCGTCGTCGAAATCGCTGACTTCCCGAGCGATGATGTGTTCGAGGACATGGCGCTCGAAACGCCCTTCGACCTTCTCGGCCTGTTCGAGGGGCGCGGCATTTCCGAGCGCTTCACCATGGAAACCGGAGAAATGGTCAACCGCATCACGCTCTATCGCCGCCCGATCCTCGATTACTGGGCGGAGAACGAAGAGACGCTCGGCGATATCGTCACCCACGTCCTGATCCACGAGATCGGCCATCATTTCGGGCTCTCGGATGACGATATGGAACGGATCGAGGAGAGCGCTGACGAGGATGACGTCAGGCGCTGAGCCGGCCGCCCGGTATTCCGAAATTATCCGGTGGCGCGATCCCCGGCTCGGGGCCGGGGTTGAGGCAAGCGGGTTGTCCTGGCTTCAGTCTGGACGGGTGAAGTCGCCGGTTTTGTTGTCCATCACCCACAATTCCCCGGAGGAAATGTCGAACCAGGCGCCGCAGAGCTTCAGCTTGCCCTGTTTTTCCGCCGCCGCGATATTGGGGAAGGAGCGCAGATTGGCAAGCGAATTGCGGATCGAGATGCGTTCCAGCGCCGTCTGCCGTTCGCCGGCGGTCATGTTGGAATTGGAATTGATCTGCTCGGCGGCGGGCTTCAGCAGCGTCGTCCACTTGCCGATGAAGTCACCGGGTGAAAGAGGTTCGGCATCCGGAGAAAGTGCCGCGTGAATGCCGCCGCAGCGGCCATGGCCGAGCACCACGATATTCTTGACCTTCAGCCCTTCGACCGCGAATTCAAGCGCCGCCGATGTGCCGTGGTGCTGGCCATCCGGCTCATAGGGCGGCACCATGTTGGCGACGTTGCGCACCACGAAGAGCTCGCCCGGCCGGGCATTGAAGATCGTCTCGGGTGCCGCGCGGGAATCGCAGCAGGCAATCACGAGTGTCTGCGGTTTCTGCCCCTCTTCGGCAAGCGTCCTGTAGCGCGCGCGCTCTTCGACATAGCGCCCGGACATGAAATTCTTGTAGCCGTCGAGAAGGGATTTGGGGAACGCATCCATCTGTCTTCATCCTCATGCTTTCGCGCATCGCCGCGCATCATTTTCTTCTACGTCGCCGGGCCGGATGCATCAATTGACGGATGCCAACTTTTGCGAACGGGGCCGCGAAACTGGTCGTATTGCGTTCAAGCTGCAGCTCGTCGGCACCCTCCCGCACGGCGCGCGCCAGAACCTCGTAGACCGAAGCGGTCGCTTTCTCCAGTGCTTCGCTCGGAGGAAGCGCAGCAAGCCTTTGCGCAAGATAGAGCGCGGAGAACAGGTCGCCAAGTCCGTTGGGCGGGTTTTCAAGCCGTCCGTGCTCGGCTAGCACCGCCTGCCTTTCATCCACGTAAAGCGCTGCCACCCCGTCGCGGATCAGGGCCTGTGCGGAGGTGACCACCACCTCGCGGGGGCCGAGCGCAAGGGCGGCATCCACGGCCGCGCTGTTGTCGGAGATGGCGCGTCCGGTCAGCCAAGAGAGTTCGAACCGGTTCGGCGTGGCGATATCGGCGAGCGGCAGAAGTTGGTCGCGAATGGCGGCGGCGGTCTCCTCCGGCACGTAGAGCCCGTTCTCGTCGCCGCTCACCGGATCGCAGAGATAGGTGATCTCGGGATTGTCCGCCTTCAGGTTCCTGACCAGCGATGCGATGGTCTCTGCCTGTCGCGGGCCGGCGATATAGCCGCTGATGACGGCAGAAACCTCGCCGCGCCATCGGCTTGCGCTGAGCTGCCCGAGCGCGGAAGAGAAGCCGTCCTCATCAAAGCTCAGCCGGGTGGACACTCCATGGCCCGGATGATAGGGCAGGACGACGGTGGGGACCGACCAGCAGGCGCGCCCGAGCGTTTCAAGGGCGAAGACGATGGCGCGATTGCCCACGGCGCCGCGCATGACGTGGCTGGAGATGGCGATAACCGCGCCGGTTTGTGCTGTCATTTCAGGTCCTCGGTCGGGATGTGCAACCAATGCGATCAAAAAAGCGGAAATGTTTTGCCATTTGCCTCATTTACGCTCTAAATCGCCTATTGGAGGGCGCTGTCAAGCCAGTGTCATGACGGCGACGTTAAAGGTCGGAGCGTTCCGGGACAAGAAGGCGGCTGCGAATGCTGCCCCAGGTGCCTGACAAACAAGAACACGCTGGAGGAAACATGGAAAACAAAGCCGATCAGATGCGCAAGGGCCTGATGGCCGCCGCAGAAAAGGCCGCTCTTGCCGCCGACGAGCCTTTCATCAACCCCTTTTCCATGTTCGAACGGGCAAGTCCCGAGGACCTGGCGCGCTACGACGCGGCCATGCTGGCCGAGGCGGCGGTGCACGCCGCGCGCGAGGTCGGCGCGTTCGAGGGCGGCAGGGCGCGCGTCAGCGTCGGCCCGGTCTCCGGCATCGCACCGTCGGGCATCGCGACAGACGTGATCGCGGTGACCGACCGGAACATGCCGTTCATCTACGATTCCGTGATGGCCGAGATCGGCGAATTCACCAGCGATATTCTGCTTGCCGTGCATCCGATCCTGATCGCGTCCCCCGGCAGCACGGTTACGGCCTTTTCGCCCGAGATCGCGCATACGCCCGAAGACCGCATCAGCCATGTGCAGGTGCATGTGGCAGCGCTTTCGCCGGAGGCGCGCGCTCAACTGAAGGAGCGTCTCGATTATGTCATGGCCCATGTGCGGCTTGCGGTGAACGGCTGGCCGGCCATGCTCGAAAAGCTCGAAACGGCGATGAAAGAGATCGAGACGCGCGCGCCCGAAGGCATGAAGGCGTCCGGCGAAGAAACCAGGCACTTTCTGGAGTGGCTGCGCGACGGCAACTTCACCTTCCTCGGCATGCGAGAGCTGGTCTACACGGAAGAGGACGGCTCCGGCCGGGTCGAACATGTGGCGGGTTCGAGCATCGGCATTCTCTCCGATCCCGAAATGCGGGTCCTCCGGCGTGGCGCAAACCCGGTTGTCTCCACGCCGGAAATCCTCGCCTTCCTCGAAGGTCCGGAACTGCTTCTGGTCACCAAGGCCAATACCACCTCGATCGTCCACCGCCGCACCTATATGGATTACATCGGCGTCAAGCGCTTCGGCGAGGATGGCCGGGTCGTGGGCGAATTGCGCATCGTCGGCCTCTTCACCTTCACCGCCTACACCCAGTCGGCGGCGCGCATCCCGCTCTTGAGGGCAAAGCTTGCTGAGGTCTCGCGCCATTTCGGCTTCGAGCCGAAGAGCCATGCCGGGCGCATGCTGCAGAACATTCTTGAATCCTATCCGCGCGACGAGTTGTTCCAGGTGCCGGTCCCTCAGCTTACCGAGTTCGCCGAGCAGATCATGGATGTGGCCGAACGGCCGCGCATCCGGGTCTTGAGCCGGATTGACGGTTTCGACCGCTTCGTCTCCGTGCTCGTCTATATTCCGCGCAATCTTTATGATGCGCGCCTCAGGGAGAAGGTCGGCGAATATCTCGCCGAGGTCTATCAGGGCCATGTCTCGGCCTATTACCCCTCGTTTCCGGAAGGCCGCTCGGCCCGCGTCCAGTTCATCATCGGCCGCCACAGCGAGGAGAAGACGCCCGAGGTGCCGCAGGCCGACCTGGAAGCCGCCGTTCGCAAGCTCGCCGCCGACTGGTCGGAGCATTTCCGCTCGCTCGCCGGTCCCGGAGCGCCGGCTTTCGACGCCAACGAAGCCTATCACGAGGCCTTTTCCCCGGAGGCGGCCGTTGCCGACCTGCCGCTGATTTCATCGGCAGCGGAAAGCGGCATTCGCATCGCCTTCTATCGGCCCGTCAATGATGACGGCGAGGAGGAGCTGCGGCTGAAGATCTTTCATGCCGGCGGTCATCTCGCCCTGTCACGGCGCGTGCCGCTTCTGGAAAATCTCGGCTTTACCGTGATCTCCGAACGCACCTTCGATCTGGCGCTCAGACAGGGCGATGACGAACCCGTCGAGGTGATCCTTCATGACATGGAACTTCTGGTCGACGGTTCGGTCGTCTTTGACCTGGAGGCTGACAGCACGCGCCTGGAGGAAGCCTTTGCCGCCGCCTTTACCGGCAGCGTCGACAATGACAGTTTCAACCGGCTGGTCCTGCTGGCGGGTCTCGACGTTCGCCAGGTCAACGTGCTGCGCGCCTATGCACATTATCTGCGCCAGGCCGGCGTCAATTTCACGGCTGACTATGTTGCGCAGTCGCTTTGCCTTTATCCGGTGATCGCGCGCGCGCTGTTCCTGATGTTCCGTACCGCCTTCGAGCCCGCACTTTCCGACAGGGAACGCGCCGTGGGGCTGGAAAGCGCGCGCGGCACCATCAGCGAAGGACTTCAGGGCGTGCCGAACCTTGACGACGACAGAATCCTCAGGCTGTTCGTCAAGCTCGTTGACGCGACCCTGCGCACCAATTATTTCCAGACTGACGAGAATGGCGGGCCCCGTCCTAATCTCGCCTTCAAGTTCGCTTCGCGCGCGCTCGCGATCCTGCCAGAGCCGCGTCCGTTCCGCGAGATATTCCTTTACGGCCCCGAGGTCGAGGGTGTCCACCTGCGCTTCGGCAAGGTGGCTCGCGGCGGGTTGCGCTGGTCGGATCGCGGACAGGACTACCGCACGGAAGTGCTTGGCCTGGTCAAGGCCCAGCAGGTCAAGAATGCGGTGATCGTGCCCGTCGGCGCGAAGGGCGGCTTCTACCCGAAGAGACTGCCGGCCGGCGGCAGCCGCGAGGACGTCTTCAACGCGGGGCGCGAGGCCTACAAGAGCTATATCCGCACCCTGCTTTCGATTACCGACAATATCGAGGATGGCGTCGTCATTCCGCCCGCGGATACGGTGCGCTGCGACGATGACGATCCCTATTTCGTAGTTGCCGCCGACAAGGGAACCGCGACCTTCTCCGATACCGCCAACGCGCTCGCCCAGGAAGCCGATTTCTGGCTGGACGACGCCTTTGCCTCGGGCGGATCGGCGGGCTATGACCATAAGAAGATGGGCATCACGGCGCGCGGTGCCTGGGAGGCAGTGAAGCGGCATTTCCGCGAGATGAACATCGATATCCAGAAGACGCCGTTTACCGTCGTCGGCGTTGGCGACATGTCAGGCGACGTCTTCGGCAACGGCATGCTTCTGTCGGAGCAGATCCGGCTTGTGGGAGCCTTCGACCACCGCGATATCTTTATCGATCCCGACCCCGATCCGGCCAGGAGCTTTGCCGAACGCAAGCGGCTTTTCGATTTGCCGCGCTCAAGCTGGCAGGACTATGACCGGAGCCTCATGTCCGAAGGCGGCATGATCATCTCACGACGCGAAAAGGCGGTGAAGCTGACGCCGCAGGCAGCTTCGGCGATCGGTCTTGCGGAAGGGGAGTATCCCCCCTTCGACATCATCTCCGCGATCCTGAAGGCCAAGGCCGACCTGCTCTGGTTCGGCGGCATCGGCACCTATGTCAAGGCGCGCGGCGAGGCCAATGCCGAGGTCGGCGACCGCGGCAATGACCCGATCCGCATCAATGCCGAGGACCTTCGTGTACAGGTGATCGGCGAGGGCGCCAATCTTGGCGTCACCCAGAAGGGACGCATCGCCTTCGGCCTGAAGGGCGGACGCTGCAATTCCGACGCAATCGACAATTCCGCCGGCGTCAATTGCTCGGACGTCGAGGTCAACATCAAGATCGCTCTCGCTTCCGCCATGCGAGCGGGCCGGCTTTCGCGCGAGGATCGCGATGTTCTGCTTGCCGAAATGACCGAGGCCGTGGCTGGCATCGTCCTGGAGAACAACTATCTGCAGACGTTGGCGATCTCGCTCAGCAATGAGGCGGGGCTCACGAGCATGCTGTCGCTGTCGCGGATGATGGAGGTCCTGGAAAAGGATGGTCATCTCGACCGTACCGTCGAGACCCTGCCCGATGACGAGGCATTGCGCGCCCGCCGCCAGTCCGACAGGGGGCTTACCCGCGCGGAAATCGGCGTGCTGCTCTCCTATGGCAAGATCGTTCTGTTCGACCAGTTGCTCGAGAGCGATCTGCCCGACGACCCCTATATGGAACCGATGCTCTACGGCTATTTCCCCGCGCGCATGCGCGAGACCTATGCCGAGGATATCGGCGCGCATCGGCTGAGGCGAGAGATCATCGCGACGCGGCTTGCCAATGACGTGATCAATCGCGGCGGGCCGGAATTCGTCATCAACGCCTGTGACATGACGGCGGCGACGCCTGCCGAAGTGGTCAAGGCCGCGATCATCGCCCGCGACGGTTTCGGCATGGACAGTCTCTGGGAATCCGTCCACGCGCTGGATGGCAGGATCGACGGGCGGACGCAGAATGCGATCTATACGCAGCTCGGCTATCTGTTCAGCATCCTGACCCATCTTCTGATCAGAAACGGCCTTGCCGAGGGTGACATCGCCGATGCCGTCGAGCGGCTCCAGGGCGCATTCGGCACTTTCGAGGCCGGCATTGCCGATCTCTTGCCGGATGCCAGGGCCGAGTGGCTCGCCGATCAGGAGGAAGGCTGGCGCAAGGCCGGCGTGCCGGACGAACTTGCCGCAAGCCTCGCCCGCCATCTGGCCATGATGTTCGTGCCCGAGGCGCTGCAGATCGCAAGCCGTAGCGGCAGGAGCCTGGAGCGGGCGGCGGACGCCTATTTCAGCGTTACCAAACTCTTCCATGTGTCGCCGCTCTTAAGCGTCGCTGCGCGCATGAAGCCGAGCGACTTCTACGATTCGCTCGCGCTTGCGCGCTCCATGGACCAGATATCGGCAAGCCGGCGCGATCTGGCCGCCAACGCCCTGATCGGCCACGGCGAGGCCGAGAACGCGGTCGTGGCCTGGCGCGAGGCGCATGCCGCGCGCGTCCAGCAGGTTGCCGAGCAACTGGAACGTCTTGCCCGCTCGGGTGAGCCCTCGATCGCCAAGACCACGGTGGCTGCCGGGCTGCTGAATGATCTTGCGCGCGATCTGAGCTGACGGACCGCGAAGGTTTGACAAACGCGAAAGAAGCGGCAATCTCGATCCGTTCACCGAGGATGGATCAGATTGACGCTTCTTGACGAGAATGCTGCGGGCTGCACGCCCCCCGCCGGGATGGCGCCGCGCTCCGGCGTGATGGGCTGGATGCTGTTCGACTGGGCGGCACAGCCCTTCTTCACCGTCATCGTTACCTTCATCTTCGGCCCCTATTTCGTCTCGGAACTGGGAAACAATCCCGTCGCCGGGCAGACGGCGTGGGCCCATGCGGCAACGATCGCGGGGATTATTGTCGCAGTCAGCGCGCCCTTTGCCGGCGGGCTGTCGGATTCGGCCGGGCGCAACAAGCGTTTCATCGGGGCGATGGCCGTCGTTCAGGCGGCAAGCCTCGCCCTCCTGTGGTTCGCAGCTCCCGGGACCGGTTACTTCTGGCCGGCCGCGATGATCATCGCGGCGACGGCGATGGCCGAACTCTCGGTTGTCTTCAACGACGCCATGCTGCCGCATCTGGTCCGGCCCGAGCGCATGAATCGCGTTTCCAACGATGCCTGGGGGCTTGGCTATCTCGGCGGCATGATCTTCCTGATTGCCGTTGTCCTCTTTCTCTCCGCAGATCCCGATACGGGACTGACGATCCTTGGCCAGGCGCCGCTCTTCGGGCTTGATCCTGCAACGGGAGAAGCGGCGCGGCTGACCGGTCCGCTTGCTGCCTGCTGGTATCTCTTCTTCCTCATGCCTTTCTTTCTCTTCACGCCCGACCGTCCGCCGCTGAGACCGGCAGGCAGGGCAATCGCCGCCGGCCTTTCGGATCTGAAGGCGACCCTTGCGGCGCTTTCGGCGCGCCCGGTTCTGATCCGGTTTCTCGTTGCCCGCATGCTCTACATGGATGGCGTCAACGGCATTCTCATTCTCGGCGGGGCCTTTGCCGCGGGCATGTTCGGCTGGTCGACCATGGAGATCGGCATTTTCGGCATCATCCTGAATGTCGCCGCGATCTTCGGCTGTTTTCTGGCTTCACGGTTCGGCCGCTGCGCCAACGCGGGAACGGTGGTCCTGATCGCTCTGGTGATTCTGGTCGCCGCCACGCTCGGCATCGTTTCGACCACGAAGGAGGCGACGCTCTTCGGTCTTGCATCCTTTGGCGCGGTTTCCGGGAACGGGCTTTTCGCGGCAGGCGCGGAAAAGGCGTTTCTGGCCTATGGCGTGTTGATCGGCCTTGCCTTCGGGCCTGTTCAGGCGGGTTCTCGCGCCTTTCTGGCAACGCGCATTTCGCCGGCGGAGGCGGGGCGTTTCTTCGGCCTGTTTTCGCTTACCGGCCGGATGACCAGTTTTCTGGCAACAGGCGCCTTCGCGGTTCTGACGGGCTGGACCGGCTCGCCAAATCTCGGGATGGCAAGCCTGCTTGTCTTTCTCGTCGCGGGCCTCGTCCTGTTCGTACCCGCGATGGGAAGCGGTAAGCGGCGGCATTGATTGCCGCCGCTTACGAGGCCAGGAAAGCCTAGTGGCGGAAAGTGCGGGTGCCGGTAAACACCATGGCGACGCCATTGGCATTGGCCGCGTCGATGACTTCCTGGTCGCGGATCGAGCCGCCGGGCTGGATCACGGCGGTGGCCCCTGCGGCAACGGCGGACAGAAGGCCATCAGCGAAGGGGAAGAAGGCTTCGGAGGCGACCGCCGAACCGCGCGTCATCGGTTCCGGCCAGCCGGCAGCCTTCGCCGCGTCCTCGGCCTTCAGTGCTGCGATGCGGGCACTGTCGATGCGGCTCATCTGGCCGGCGCCGATGCCGGCCGTCTGGCCGTCCTTGACGTAGACGATCGCGTTCGACTTTACATGCTTGGCAATGGCGAAGGCCATCTTCAGGTCTTCCAGTTCCCGATCGCTCGGAGCGCGCTCGGTGACGACCTTGAGTTCGATCTCGTCGATCATCGCGGTGTCGCGGCCCTGCACCAGGAAGCCGCCGGCAACGGTCTTGAAGTTCAGGCCCTTTGCGCGCGGATCGGGCAGTCCGCCGGTGGTGAGCAGGCGCAGGTTCTTCTTGGCGGCGATGATCGCCTTGGCCTCATCATCGGCGTCGGGCGCGATGATGACTTCGGTGAAGAGCTTGACGATTTCGCTCGCCGTCTGGCTGTCGAGGGGCTGGTTCAGCGCGACGATGCCGCCGAAGGCCGACTGGTTGTCACAGGCAAGCGCGCGGCGATAGGCTTCGAGCAGCGTTTCCGCGCGGGCAACGCCGCAGGGATTGGCATGCTTGATGATGGCGCAGGCCGGGGAAATGGCCGGTGAGAATTCCGCGACCAGCTCGAAGGCGGCATCCGTATCGTTGATGTTGTTGTAGGAAAGCTGCTTGCCCTGGTGCTGGACCGCATTGGCAACGCCCGGCCGCTTGTCGCCGGTCACGTAGAAGGCGGCGGACTGATGCGGGTTCTCACCATAGCGCATTTCCTGGCGCAGCGTGCCGCCGAGCGTCAGGTGACGCGGATTTTCGATGGCAAGCGCCTCAGCGAACCAGCCAGAGATCGCCGCGTCATAGGCGGCCGTGCGGGCATAGGCGCGGGCGGCAAGCTGCTGGCGCAGCGCATAGGGCAGGGTGCCGTTGCCGGTCTCCAGCGCCTCGGTGATCGCGCCGTAATCTTCCGGGTCGGTGGCGACGGCGACATAGGCATGGTTCTTGGCCGCTGCGCGGATCATCGCCGGGCCGCCGATATCGATGTTCTCGACCGTGGTCGGATAATCGCCGCCGGCCGCGCGGACTTCCTCGAAGGGGTAGAGGTTGATGACGGCAAGGTCGATGCCGTCAATGCCGTGCTCGCGCATGGCCGCCTGATGGTCCTCATCGTCGCGAATGGCCAGAAGCCCGCCGTGAACCTTCGGATGAAGCGTCTTTACCCGTCCGTCCATGATCTCCGGAAAGCCGGTAACGGCCGAGACATCGGTGACCTGAAGTCCGGCCTCGGCCAGCGCCTTGTGGGTGCCGCCGGTCGAAAGCAGGCGCACGCCGCGCGCGGCAAGGGCGCCGGCGAATTCGACAATGCCGCTCTTGTCGGAGACGGAAAGCAGCGCGGTTCTGATTTCGACGAGATCGGGAGCGGGAATTTTCTTCGAGGCGACGGCCATGGCAAGGTCCTTCAGGCAAACGCGTTTTCAGCCGGCAAGAAGCCGCGGCTGCAAGCGCAAGGCAACAACTCATCTGCAAGGTTGGTTGCGGATGGCCCGCTCTAGCACGCCTTCGGAAAATGTGAAACCGTCAGCTGAGCCGGTTGAGCCGCCATCGGATATCGGGCCGATCGCCGATGGTCCAGGCAATCACGATCTGTCGGGACGCGGTCTTTCCAGCACTTGCCGCGAAGAATACGCCGTCCTCCAGAACCGGCGCGCAGCCGGGTGCCGAAAACAGCCAGCTCTCATTGTCCGGCGCGGTCATGAAGATCGTGTCGTCGTCTTCCTGCATCGTCCAGATAGCAGGGTGAAGATGGAAGCGGGCGATGGCGACGGTCTTGTCGCCCTCCGCCGGCATTGCGCCGTTCTTGCCGCGAAAGCCGTCGATCCCGGTGATTTCGGTGCCATCCGGCGAAAGCGCCAGCCTGCGCTCCAGCATGAGGCCATAGCGTGCCAGATAGCCGTCATGGCGCATGGTCAGGCGGTCATGGCCGTTCTCGTCCGTATCGCGCTCATGCGTCACGCGCCTGATGCCGCCAAAGGCGACTGGTCCGAGAAAGTCCGAGCGGGAAAAGCGCATGGCGGAATGGTCGTCGACAGACACGGCGGAATGGGCGGCGGTTATGCGCGCCATGCGGATCGTTCTCTCGTCGGCCGCAAGCGGCACGCCGGCATTGACGATAAACCGGTTCTGCCCGGCCGACATCTCGAAGGCGAGCGCGCCTGCATGGGCAGTCTTTGACAGATGCACCGAAAGCGGCCTGCCGGTATCGGCGATCAGCGTCGTCCGACCCGCCTGGAGCCGGTCGAAGCCTGAATGGGGCAATGCCCTGAATACCGCGCCGCCGGTCTCGTCATAGCGCAGCAGCGCCGAAAGCGCGGTGCCCGGCACCAGGCCGGTACCGTTGAAAAGGGCAAGATCGCCGTCGCGGTGCCGGAAGAAATTAAGTGCGGCATAGGCGCGGTCAATGCTGGCCACCAGCCGCTTCGGCAAGGTCTGGTCGAGATTGATATAGGTCTGGCGCAAAGGCAGGAGGCGCAGAAGCAGGATCACCAGGGCATCGGGACTGCGGGAGATATGACCGCCATCGGGCAGGATCTGTTTCTCCAGCTCGTCATCGAGCCTGCGCGCCGCCTCACGTTTCCGGTGGTCCGAAAGGTCAAGGCTGATGGCCGTCATCGCAAGAGCGATCGCGGCCTGGAGACGCACCGCGTCGCGTGGCAGACCTGCATAGCGCCGTCTGAGGATGCGCTCGTGGCGTGCGATCTGGTCGATGAAACGCCGGTAGAAAGCCGCATCGGCGCCTTTGAGGATGACGGTTGAATGACAAAGCCAGGCATTGAGCCGCCGCACAGCGATCTCAGTCTGCCAACTCGGTCCTCTTGCAGTCCGGTGACGGCGCATGTAACTCAGGACGGCCGCGCGGGCGAAGATATTGGCGTCCTCGCCGCGGCGCGTGCGCAGGTGCCTGAGCCAGGAAAAACCCGCCAGCTCCTGCTCGAAGGCAAGGCTTGGCATGTCAAACGAGAAGGGCGGACGGCCACCGGTCTCAAGAACATCGCCGGCGAGCGTGAAACGTCCCTCCAGCAGGTCCTCGCCTTCCAGAGGGTCGGCGATCCTGAGATCGGTCGGGGCGACGAGCAGCCGGGTAGCGCGCCGGCCCGACAGGAGGCGCGGCAGCGGCGGCCGCGCCGTGCGCAGCAGGCCAACGGCGCGTACAGTCGCTTCCCGACAGAATAGGAACGCGTAGCGCCAGATTTCCGGAACCGGAAGGCTCAAAGGTGCACCCTGCCCGTTGTTTCGTTGCGCGTCGATGCATTTCCAGCCAAAATACCGGTCTAGCCGGATAGGTTGAATGCTTTGTTAACGCGTGAAGACATTGTTTTTCTTACGAGTCGGAATGCACGATTTTGGCGTCTAGTTCAAGAACTTGGCACGAAATTGGTGTCAGCGTCTCGTCAGCGCCGCAGCATAGAACCCGTCGAGGCCCGTGGCGCCGTCAAGCCTGTCGGCCGGCGTGGTGCGGATGGCGCCTTTGTCGTCGAGGAGGTGGGCAAGCGGGCCGATGGCTTCCGGCGGAAAGGCCGTCCGCTTCACATCCTGCCTCTCGGCGAGCAGCCGGGCGACATTCGCCTCGCCTTCGAGCGGATCGAGAGAGCAGTTGGAGAAGATCACGACGCCGCCCGGGCGCACCATGGAAAGGGTGCGCACCAGCATCGCATATTGCACCTCCGCCAGCTTCTCGATGTCGGTGAAATCCTTGGTCCACAACACGTCCGGGTGTCGCCGCACCGTGCCGGTTGAAGAACAGGGCGCATCGAGAAGGGCCGCGTCGAACAGGCCCTCGGGTTCGTATTCCATCATGTCGGCGCAGATGGTCTCGGCCGAAAGCTTCAGCCGCGCAAGGTTCTGCTCGAGCCGTTTCAGCCGGCTTTTCGAGCGTTCCAGCGCCGTCACCTCGGCGCCCTGGCAGATGAGTTGCGCCGTCTTGCCGCCGGGCGCGGCGCAAAGGTCGATCACGCGCTTTCCCGAAAGATTGCCGAAGAGGCGTGCCGGAATGGCGGCGGCGGCATCCTGCACCCACCATTCGCCGTCATCGAAGCCATCCATCGCCGTCACCGCGCCGGAAGGCTTGTCGAGGCGGATCGTCCCGGTTGACAGCACCGTGCCGCCAAGCTTCTCGGCCCAGCCCTTCGGGTCCGACTTCACCGAGATGTCGATGCTCGGCGGCGAAAGCTGCGCGCGTCCGATGGCGAATGCCTTCTCCGCGCCATAGATATCGACCAGGCGCTCGCGGAACCAGTCGGGGATCGGCGAGACGGTTTCCAGTTCGCCGAGCGTCTTGTCCTTGCGCCGCGAAAGCCGTCTGAGCACTGCGTTGACAAGGCCGGCGAAGCGCTTGTTGCGAGGATCGGCATTGGCCTGTTCGACGGCGATGTCGACGGCGGAATGGTCGGGAATGTCGAGATAGAGGATCTGGGCCGCGGCGATCGTCAGGACATGGGCGAGCGCGCGGGCGCCCGACGGCAGGGGCCGCTCCAGAAGGCGCGTGATCGCGGCATCGAGCATGGGCTTGTGGCGCAGCGACGTCAGCACCAGTGCGCGGCAGAGCGACTGGTCGGCGGATGAAAGGCTGCGGTAGGCGCCATTGCCGTGCTCATTGTCGAGCATGCCATCCAGCGGCGTCTTGCGGTCGACAACGGCGGCGAGGATTTTCGAGGCTGCGGCGCGCGGCGCGTAGCCCTGCTTCTTTTCCGGCGCGGGGGAGGCGACGTCTTTCGGTCGGGCCTTGTTCCGGCCCGGCCGTTTCACTTCATCATTCAATTCCAGGGACCTTTTTGGGGCGGCTCGCCGCCATTGCTGCGGCCGGTTTCGGGCACCGAGCGCGATCTGCGGGTCGCCTTAGCAGGCTCAGGCGCTGCCGTCGAGGTCCGGCCCATGCGGGCGGCCTGTTCGCGAAGGGCGGCGATGCGGTTTTCCGTGTTCGGGTGGGTGGAGAACAGGTTGTCCATGTTCTGGCCCGAGAGCGGATTGATGATGAACATATGCGCGGTTGCCGGATTGCGCTCGGCCCGTTCATTGTGGATCACCGCGTTGCCGTGGGCGATCTTCTTCAGCGCCGAGGCGAGCCAGAGCGGATTGCCGCAGACCTCGCCGCCGCGCTTGTCGGCGGAATATTCCCGCGTGCGGCTGACAGCCATCTGCACGAGCGCTGCTGCCATCGGCGCGACGATCATGGCAACGAGCACGCCGACAAAACCAAACGGGTTATTGTTGTCGCGGGAGCCGCCGAAGAAGAAGGCGAAATTGCCGAGCATGGAGATCGCGCCGGCGAGCGTCGCCGTAATCGTCATGGTCAGCGTATCGCGGTGCTGCACATGGGCGAGCTCATGGGCCATGACGCCGGCCAGTTCCTCGCGCGAGAGCATCTTGAGGATGCCGGTCGAGGCGGCGACGGCGGCGTTTTGCGGGTTGCGGCCGGTGGCGAAGGCATTGGGCTGCGGATTGTCGTAGAGATAGACCTTGGGCATGGGCAGGCCGGCGCGCTCGGAGAGTTCGCGCACCAGACTGTAGTATTCCGGCGCGGTCGAAGCGTCGACTTCCCGCGCCCCATACATGCGCAGCACCATCTTGTCTGAATTCCAGTAGGAAAACATGTTCATGCCGGCGGCGATCATCAGCGCGATCATCATGCCGCCGCGGCCGCCGATCATGAAGCCGATCGCCATGAACAGCGCCGTCATGAAGGCAATCAGCATGGCAGTGCGAATGAGGTTCATTTCTCTGTCTCCGGGAGCGAAGGGACCTTAAACTTTCCGCAAAGTCCGCTTATATGCAGGACTTGGAACCGGTCTATAATTGGGGCGCAACCGCCCCCATATCAATATTGCGACGGTCGCGTTCCAAGGCATGGCAGAAAGTTTTTGAAATGACAAATGACAACGAGAAACATCGGGCGCCCGAAAACGCACCGCCGGAAGGCCGGACGGATGGCCTGCCATCGGCTGAAGAACTCGCGGCGCTGACTGCGGGTTCGCAACTTCCGGCGGGTGATCCGGAGGAGGAGCGGCGCGCCAATCTGCCTGAGGCAGCCAGGCGCGCTCTCGCCGAAGCGGAGGCGCGGCGCAAGGCCGCCGCCGCCGAACGTCCCGCAAAGGAACTCGGCGGACGCGGCGGTCTCGACCCGGCCCGCTATGGTGACTGGGAAATCAAGGGCCGTGCGATCGACTTCTGAGCGTCCGTTAGGCCGCACGCCTGGTCCTGCGCCTCCGACTGTTCTATTGCCCGTTAAATTTCCTAGGCGATAATTCCTATTGTTTTTCGCAGAAGTGAGGAATAAATTCCTCTTCATGAATCAGTCTGTCTTCACATCGCTGGCGGTGGCCCTTTCCATCGGCATGGTCTCGCTGACCGTTGCCCGCGCCGAGGATATCTATGCCGGCCCGGTACGCGCCGAGATCGTGCGCATCATCGATGGGGACACGATCGTGGTCGAGGCGCGGCCGTGGCCGGGGCAGATCGTGGAAACCTCGGTCAGGATCCGCGGCGTGGACACGCCGGAGCTCAGGTCGTCCTGCGAGGCGGAGCGGCAGGCGGCCTCGATTGCCAAGGATTATGTCGTATCGTTATTGCGCGAGGGGGAAACGGTTCAGTTAAGGCAGATTGCCGGCGACAAGTATTTCGGTCGCGTCGTCGCCGATGTAGGCCTGCCGGATGACCGTGACCTCAGCAGCCTGCTCCTTGAGGGCGGCTTTGCCGTTTCCTATGACGGCGGCCGCAAACAGGCTTTCGTCTGCCCCTCGTCTTGAGGACGATGCTGTCGTAAGACGGAGTTCTCAAACGTCTCCGGAGTTTTCATGACCCAATCCTTTGCCCCTGTCGTCACCGAGCAGACCCACGCCGTTTCTGTGGCGGGCTTCCCTGTCGAGTTGCCGCTCGTCGCGATCAAGCCGGATCTCGCCATCTCGCTGATGATGGTGATCGATCTGGGTGTCCGCTTCGGCGAACATTGCGGCAAGGCCCTCGCGGACCAGCTGTCGCCGATGGAGCCCGAGATCGTCGTGGGCGCGGCTACGCTCGGCATCCCTGTCGCCATCGAGGCAAGCCGGGCGCTTGGCCTGGACCGCTATGTTATCCTGCAAAAATCACCAAAGGTGCATCTGGGCTCCGCGCTTGAACAGAAGATTACCTCGATCACCTCCAAGGGCGAGCAGCGCCTGCTTCTCGATGACCGGGCCGTGCCGTTGCTCAAGGGCAAGCGAGTCGTCGTCGTCGATGATGTCGTGGCCTCAGGTTCCAGCCTGAAAGGCTCGATCGACTTGGTGCGCAAGGCCGGGGGCAACGTCGTCGGGCTCGGCGTGATCCTGACGGAGGCGCGGGAATGGGAAAGTGTGCTGGGACCCGATGCGGCTCTGGTTCAAGGCCTTGCACACATTCCGCAGTTCAGACCGGGCGAAAACGGCCGCTGGGTCGCACGGCCGGAGACCCTTTAGGCCAAAAAAAGGCCGCGCCGTTTCCGGCGCGGCCAGCGGTCTTCCTCAAGGGCGGATGATGCTATCCGCCATACATGAGGTTCGGGAGGAACAGGACGATCCCCGGTACAAACAGCAGCAGGCAGATCAGCGCGAAGACGGCGGCGATGAAGGGCAGCGATTCCTTCACATATTCCTCCACCTTGGTGTCGAGCAGGCTGCACACGGTGAACATCGCCACGCCGACCGGTGGCGTCATCGAACCGAAGGTGACGATGGTCATCATCAGGATGCCGAAATGGACCGGATCGACGCCTGCCTTGACGACGACCGGAACAAGGATCGGCGTAAGCAGCAGCACCAGGATCGTGCTTTCGAAGAACAGCCCGGCAATGAACAGGCCGATGAGGATGACGGCGACGATCAGCACCGGATTGGCGAGGCTCTCCAGCATGAAGCCGGCAACCGACTGTGGCACCTGCAGGAAGATGATGGCAAAGCCGACCATGCCCGACATCAGGATGATCAGCATGATCAGGCCGATATCAGAGATGGCGTGACCGAAAGCGCGCTTGATCGCCTCGAAACTCATGACACGGTGGGCGAAGACGCCGATCAGGATGGCGTAAACCACGGCAAAGGCGCCGACTTCCGACGGGGTGAACAGCCCGCCGCGGATCGAGCCGATCAGGAGCACGGGAAAGAGCAGCGCCCATTTGGCGCCCCAGGCGGCCGAGCCGAGTTCGCGCGCTGTCGGCTTCCTCATGTCCTTCATCACATAGTTGCGCCTGCGGGCAACCAGCCATGCGGCAACCATCAGGAAGGTCATCATCAGGATGCCGGGGATGATGCCGGCCATGAACAGGCGGCCGATCGAGACCTGGCCGACATAGCCGTAGAGAATGAGACCGATCGATGGCGGAATGGTCGAGGTGATCAGCGAGGAGATCGCGATGACGGCGGAGGAATAGCCCTTGGAATAGCCGTTCGAGATCATCTGCGGGCCGAGAACGCGGGCCTCCATCGCCGCATCAGCAACGGCCGAGCCGGACACGCCGCCCATCAGGGTGGAGAGAATGATCGAGACCTGGGCAAGTCCGCCCGCCATCCAACCGACGGCGACCTTGGAGAAGGTGAACAAGCGGTCGGTGATGCCGCTCTCGTTCATCAGGTGTCCGGCCAGCACGAAGAAGGGCACGGCCAGAAGCGGGAAGCTCTGCGAGACCGTGGCGATCTTCTGTACGCCGATCGAGACCGGCATGATGTCGGAGGTCAGAAAGAAGGTGAAGCCGGAGATGCCGATGGCAAAGGCAATGGGCGCGCCGAGCAGCATCAGCGCAAAGAAGACAATACCGATAAGGGCCATGTTGGTTACTCCACCGCGCCGGTTTCAATGGCCGCTTCTTCCTCGGCGGCGGTCCGGGTGAAGACGAGCATTCGGTCGCCCTTTGCGCTCCGCCATGCCTGGACCAGATTGCCGAGGATCGAGATCGTGAGCATGACGCAGCCGGCGGGAACGGCAATCGTGACCCAGGCATAGGAAAGACCTGAATCGCCGAACTGGCGTTCCTTGTTGAGCATGGTCAGATCATAGCCCTCGACCGCCAGAAGCAGCAGAAAGGCGATGAAGAGGGCGGAAAGCGTGGTCTCAAGCGCGAGGCGGTAGCGATAGGGGAAGGGACGGACGAGATAGTCCACGCCGAGATGGCCGCGCTCGCGCATGGCGCGGGTGGCGCCGATGAAGCAAAGCCAGATGAACAGAAGCTGCGCCAGGTCGACCGACCAGATCAGCGGATGGCCGAAGAACCGCATGGTCGCGGCGATGAACACCAGAAATGTGATCACGGCCAGCAGGATCGCGCCGGCGACGAATTCGATTTTTGCGAGGAAACCGGGCATGGTGGCCCCTCCAGTCAGGGTTGGGAGCATTGAGGCCTTGATCCGCCCTGAAATGCTCGCGCGCGGTTGTTTTGCTTGTTTTGCGAGCGCTGCCGTCTTTGCGGCGCGCGCTGGCTTTTTTTGGGTGGACGGACCGCGGCATTCCACGGTCCGTCTTTGTGAAAAAGCTTCGAGGCCTTTTACTGTGCCGCGATCGCCTGAAGCTGGTCGCGCAGGTCGCCATAGCCGAGGTCGTCATAGACGACGGCGGTCGCTTCCTTGAACGGGGTGATGTCGATTTCCTCGACATCGACGCCATTGTCGATCAGCTGCTGCTGCAGGCTCGCCAGCGCGTCCTGCGTGCCGTAGGAGGCGATGTCGCCGGCCTTCAGCGCTTCCTCATGCAGGACCGTCTGCAGGTTCTCCGGCAGCGAATCCACCCAGGCGGCGGACGTGATCAGGCCAGTGATCAGGTTGATGTGGCCGGTGAGCGTGATGTTGGTGATCACCTCGTCCAGCTTGGCGCCGACAACGGCGGGAAGCTGGGCTTCTGCGCCATCAATGACGTTGGAGGAGATCGCCGAATAGACTTCGCCCCAGGGCATCGGCGTCGGGGTTGCGCCCATGGCCTCGATCGTGCCGGTCCAGACCGGCGCGCCGGGGGTGCGCATGCGCACGCCGGAGAGGTCATCCGGTCCGCCGATCGGCTTCTTGGTCAGAAGGTGACGTTCGCCCTGCCACCAGTTGAAGCTCAGGACATCGAGGCCGGCATCATCGTGCAGCTTCTGGGCCCATTCATCGAAGAGGTCCGAGGTGACGACCTTGCGGATGCCGTCATAGCCGTTTGCCAGATAAGGCGCGCCGAGGACGCCGAATTCGTTGACGAAGACGGCGAGGCGGCCGCCATCGACGACGACGGCGACGGGAGCACCGGCGCGGGCCTGTTCGAGCACGTCCTCATCGGGACCAAGCTGCGAGTTCGGGAACAGGCGGACTTCCAGCGCCCCGTCGGAGGCTTCGGCGACATTGTCGCGGAAGGCTTCAAGGCCCTTGTAGAGCGGGTCATTGGTGGCCAGCGCGGTGTTGACGTTCAGCGTGTAATCGGCGGCCAGTGCGGAGCCGGCGAGAAGGCTGGCGGCAAGACCCGCAAGCGCGATGCTGCCAAGTTTGGAAAAATGCGTCATGTCGTCCTCCCAATCAGACGTTCAGGGTTTGGGGCCTAGCGCCCCGATTGTTCGAAAAACTCGGGTTTTTCTGCGAAAATTGCGGGAAGATCGCTCAGGATCTCCCGCAGATGGCCGCGAACGGCAAGTTCGGCGGCTTCCAGATCGCCGGCGCCGATGGCGTCGACAATGGCGGTGTGCTGGGCTGTCAGCTTAACCATGGGAAAGCGCAGAAGGCTCAGATAGCGAACCCTGTCCATCTGCACCTTAAGCCCCTCGATCAAGGCCCAGGCCCTGGCCTTGCCGGCGGCATCGGCGAGGGTCTTGTGAAACAGCTCGTCCAGTTCGATGAACCGGTCGGCGTCGGTGGTCGCCGCCTCGCGCTGCTCGCGTAGCTGCAATCTCAGTTCCTCGATCAGTCCGGAATCGGGCCGGGCCGCGAGAAGCTTGACGATGTCCGCCTCGATCGCCTCGCGGACGAAGCGGGCATCCATGACGGCCGCCTGCGAGATACGGCGCACGAATGTGCCGCGCTGCGGGCGAACCTCGAGCAGGCCTTCTTCCGAGAGTTTGATGAAGGCCTCGCGCACGGGCTGGCGGCTGACGGCGAAGCGGGCGGCCAGTTCCGATTCGGAAAGGCGCGAGCCCGGCGGCAGCTCATTGTGGATGATCAGCTCACGCAGGATGCCGTGCAGTTGCGATCCGACCGGCGCGCCTGGCGCGATGGCGGTGGCGATTGTTTCTGGCAGCATGGCTTTGCCCTCCCGATGTTTTTATCGTGCACCATACTTCCATACTAGTCAACACCCCACTTTGGTGCTAGTGATTTCCCTTGGGTTGGTGAGCCTTTTCACTTAGGTTCGCCCGGAATAACGAATTCGCTCAGGGAGAGAACAATGAGGCAGACTTGGCGCTGGTTCGGGCCTTTGGACCGCGTGTCGATCGACGACATGCTGCAGGCGGGCGTTGAAGGGGTCGTGACCGCGCTTCACCACGTCCCTACAGGGGCGGTCTGGACGCCCGAAGAGATTGCCGGACGTCAGCAGGAATTGTCAGTGATGACCGACGGAAGCGCCTCTGGCCTCAAGTGGGAAGTGGTCGAAAGCCTGCCCGTTTCGGAAGATATCAAGAAGCAGAAGGGTGACTGGCGCTTTCATATCGAAAACTATAAGGTCAGCCTCCAGAACCTTGCTGCTGCCGGAATCGAGACGATCTGCTACAATTTCATGCCGGTGCTCGACTGGACGCGCACCGATCTTTCCTATCGTCTGCCGACGGGCGCGACCTGCATGCGTTTCGACTATGCCGATTTCGCCGCCTTCGACATTCATGTCCTCAAGCGCGATGGCGCGGCGGAGGACTTTCCCGAGGCTGTCCGCGAGGAGGCTGGCCGCCGCTTCGCCGAAATGGATGATGAGCGCCAGCAGGCGCTTGCGAAGAACATCGTCTTCGGCCTGCCGGGCGCTGCCGAGAGCTTTACCCTTGAGGACGTGCGCCATCATCTCAGCGAATATGCCGCGATCTCGCCCGACGGCCTGCGCGGAAATTTCATTGCTTTCCTTGGGGAGGTCGCGCCCGTTGCCGAGAAGCTCGGCCTCAGGCTTTGCTGCCATCCGGACGACCCGCCCTTTGGTCTTCTGGGCCTGCCGCGCGTGATGTCGACGGAAGCCGATTACAAGGCGATGATGGATGCGGTCGACCTGTCGGCAAACGGCATCACGCTCTGTTCCGGTTCGCTCGGCGCGCGGCCCGACAATGACCTGCCGGGCATGATGGAGCGGCTCGGCGACCGGGTGCATTTCCTGCATCTGCGCAATGTTCACCGCGAGACCGGCGACATCAAGGGATCGTTCTACGAATCGGAACATCTCGGCGGCGATACCGATATGGTGGCGCTCGTGGCAGCTGCGCTCTCGGAAGAGAAACGCCGGCGCGATGCCGGCCGGGCCGACTGGAACATTCCCTTCCGCCCCGATCACGGGCTGGACATTCTCGACGATCAGAACCGGAAGGCTCAGCCGGGCTATCCGGCGATCGGCCGCCTGAAGGGGCTCGCTGAACTGCGCGGCATCGTCGCGGCCCTCAGCCGCTGATCTCTTCCTCATCCTCCGGCAATGCGAAGGCAAGCGCCAGCAGGTTTTCGCGCAGCCGGGGCAGGTCGTCGGCGACAACGCCGTCAAGCCGGTCATGGGTCTTGCGCCAGACCGGCACGGCGCGCTCCAGCAGGTCAAGTCCTTCTTCCGTAAGCTTCAGACGACGCACGCGCTTGTCCTCGGGGTCCTGAAAGCTTGTCAGCAGGCCGCGTCGTTCGAGCGGCTTGATGCTGGCCGTCAGCGTGGTGCGATCCATGGCGAGCACCATGGCCACTTCCGCGATCTTCGGCGGCTCCGGCCTGTTCAGGGACATCAGCAGCGAGTATTGTCCGTTCGTCAGTCCGAGCGGACGCAAAACCTCGTCAAAATAACGCCCGACCGCCCGGGCCGCCCGCTGCAGATAGAGACAGAGACAGCGGTCGCGTACCTCCAGGGTGACGGACAGGGGTAGACTCTCGCGCATGTTCATGCCTTTATGTTGATATCAACGTAAAATCCGCATGCATCAAAGTCAAGACACGGGAGAGAAGCGCATGACCTATGTGGACGGATTCCTGGCCCCGGTGCCGGTCGAGAACAGGGAGGCCTATTACGCCTTGTGCCAGAAGGCGGCGGCGAAATTCAAGGCGCATGGCGCGCTTTCCTATGTCGAGTGCTGGGAGGAGGATGTGCCGGATGGCAAGGTTACCTCGTTCAACATGGCACTAAAGAAGAAGGGGGGCGAAGCCGTTGTTTTCAGTTGGGTGGTCTGGCCTTCGAAGGATGCCCGCAACGCTGCCTGGGGCGCGCTGATGAACGACCCGGAGATGAACGAAATGCCGTTCGACGGCGCGCGCATGGTCTATGGCGGGTTTGACCTTCTGTTCGCTGAAAACGGACCGGTCGCCGCAACCGCCGGAAGCGCTTGACAGACCGTCGTCGAAATTGGCGCTTGTCATTTTCAGATCGCTTGCCTAAATTCATGGCGTCGGCCGGAGGTCCGGTTGGCGACGTTCTCAGGGCGGGGTGAAACTCCCCACCGGCGGTAATTGCTCTATGAGCATCAGCCCGCGAGCGCCTCGATCGAAGGGCAGGTCCCGGATGATCGAGGGTCAGCAGATCCGGTGTGATTCCGGAGCCGACGGTTATAGTCCGGATGGAAGAGAACAGCGCGTGGCGACGTGTGATCTGTATCCCGCATTGCGGGCGCAGTCCGCGTTTCGTTTCCCGCTTTTTGCCCTGCATGGCGTCTTGTTTGAGCAATGAGGCGAAGGCATGGGCATCCACCCCGCCAAAGACAGTTTGAATGCGGCCGTTGTCACGGCGGCCTTGGCGCGTGCGCTTGACGGAGCCGGTCGCTTTGCCGGCGCGACGACGCCCAATCCGCCGGTCGGCTGTGTGCTCCTTGATGCCGCCGGCACGGTGATCGCAGAAGGATACCATCGCAAGGCGGGCATGGCGCATGCGGAGGCGGAGGCGATTGCCTCCGCCCGCGCGGCCGGCCTCGTCGAACGCATCGACACCGTCGTCGTCACGCTCGAGCCTTGCAACCATCACGGCCGCACGCCGCCGTGTGCCGATGCCATCCTCGCAACGCCGGCCCGCCGCGTCATCATCGGTGCGCCCGATCCAAACCCCGGCGTGGCGGGCGGCGGGGCTGTCCGGCTTGCCGCAGCCGGGCTTTCGGTCTCCTTTGCCGCCGACCTGCCGGGCGAACGCGCCGGAACGCTCGCGCGCCGCGCATCCCGATTGATCGCCCCCTTTTCGAAACATGTTCTCACGTGCCTGCCCTGGGTGACCGTCAAACAGGCTCTCGACGAAACGGACGACATGGTGCCGCCCGCGGGCGCGAAGACCTTCACCTCGCCCTCGTCCCTGGTTCTGGCCCACCGTCTGCGCCGCCGTGCCGACGCGATCCTTACCGGTTCCGGCACCATCCTTGCCGACAATCCCGAGTTTACCGTCAGGCGGGTGGCCGATTTTGCCGGCAAGTCCCGTATTCTCGCCATACTGGACCGGCGGAGCCGCGTGCCGGACGCTTATGTCGCCGCGGCGGAAGCGCGCGGCTTTCGCGTCATCCGGCCCGAAGCGCTTGAAGCCGCGCTGGAAGAACTGGGCCGCCGAGGCATCATGGAGGTGCTGGTGGAAGCCGGACCGACGCTGACGGCAGCCGTGCTGCAGGGCGGGTTCTGGGATGAACATGTGCTGATCCATAAAGACAATCCCGACCGGGTGCGGGTCTTCCATCGCTCCCTGGAATTTGACGCATCGGATATTGCGGTACTGCCGCACGGAGAAGAAGAATGACCAGAATGGAACGCAATCTGACAGCCTCTTCCGTCGAAAAGGCGATGGAAACTCTGAAAGCCGGCGGCATGGTGCTTCTGGTGGATGACGAGACCCGCGAGAACGAGGGTGATGTCGTCGTCGCTGCCGATTTTGCGACGCCGGAAGCCGTCAATTTCATGGCAAAACATGCCCGCGGCCTGATCTGCCTGACGCTGACGGGCGAGCAGGTTGACCGGCTCGGCCTGCCGCCGATGGTCCCAAATAACCGCGCCCGCCATTCAACTGCCTTTACCGTGTCTATCGAAGCGGCCGAGGGGGTTACCACCGGAATTTCGGCAGCCGAGCGCGCCCGCACGATTGCCGCGGCCGCCAATCCCGAGGCGAAGCCCGCAGACATCGTCTCGCCGGGGCATATGTTTCCGCTGCGGGCTGCCGAAGGCGGCGTGCTGGCGCGCGACGGCCATACCGAAGGCGCGGTCGACCTTGCCCGTCTTGCCGGCCTTAATCCGGCGGCCGTGATCTGCGAGGTCATGCGTGACGACGGCGAGATGGCGCGATGGCCCGATCTCGAGACCTTTGCCCAGGATCACGACATGCCGCTCCTGACAATCAGGGAACTCGCCGAGTACCGCCTGCGCACCGAAATCCTGGTCGAGGAAGTTGCCCGGGCGGCGCTTCCGACCGCAGTTGCCGGCTTTGAAGCGCATGCGTTCAGAAGTCTCGTTGACGGAACGGAGCATCTGGCGCTGGTCAAGGGACCTCTGGATGGCGCTCCGCTGGTACGTGTCCATTCCGAATGCCTGACCGGCGACGTCTTCTCCTCGCTTCGCTGTGACTGCGGCGAGCAGCTTCGTCAGGCGATGACGCTGATCGGCGAGGAGGGAGGCGTGATCGTCTATCTGAAGGGGCAGGAGGGGCGCGGTATCGGCCTTGCCAACAAGATCCGCGCCTATGCGCTCCAGGACAAGGGGCTCGACACCCATGCGGCCAACGTCGCGCTTGGCCTTCCGGCGGATGCCCGCGAATACCATGCGGCGGCGCATATCCTCAAAAGCCTCGGCATCACGCGCCTCAGGCTCCTCTCCAACAATCCCGAAAAGCCTGCCGCGCTCGAAAATGCCGGTCTTCGCATCGAAGGGCGCAGGCCGCTGATCGCCGCCTCAAACCCGTTCAACGAAACCTATCTCTCAACAAAGCGCGAGAAATTCGGCCACCTTCTGCCGTCGTCGTGAAATCTGATCCTGAAAGGAAATCCATCCGTGTCCCACCGTATCGCGATCGTCATCTCCCGTTTCAATGAAAAGGTCACGAGTGGCCTCCTGAACGGCGCGAAGGCCGAACTTGCCGAGCGCGGCGTCACGCTCGCCGAAACCGACATATTTGACGTTCCCGGCGCCTTCGAAACGCCTCTGGTCGCCAGAAAGCTCGCCAAGAGCGGCAGGTATGACGGGATCGTCTGCATCGGCGCGGTGATAAAAGGCGACACGGCTCATTTCGAATATATCTCCGAAGCCGCCGCTCATGGGCTGATGCAGGTCCAGCTTGAAACCGGCGTTCCGGCCTCCTTTGGCATCCTGACCACCTATACCGCGATCCAGGCCTTCGAGCGCTCCGCCGATGACGAGCACAACAAGGGGCGCGAGGCCGCGGCTGCCTGCGTCGAGGCGCTGGAGGCGCTGGCCAGGGCCTGAACGGCCCGGTTGCCTCTCAAGACAGGCGGATGGAACGAGCGGCGCCGTGTTTGCAAGAGAAAAGGCGGCGTCGTTCTAGTCCTTGGCGTCGTCGCCAGGCGCCGTTGCCGCAAGTGTTGCGTCCAGCTTCGCGGTATCGTGTGCTATGCCGAGCTTCCTGTTGATGTCACGTAGCGGCATCGGCTGTGCGTAGAGGAACCCCTGCAGATCGTCGCAGCCCATTCTGGTCAGGGTGTCCCCTTGTTGCGATGTTTCCACGCCCTCTGCGGTGGTCCTGAGCCCCTTGGCATGGGCTATATCGACGATCGCGCGAATGATGGCTTCGTCGTCGGCCTTGCCCTCCAGCCCCTGGACAAAGCTCCTGTCGATCTTGATACGGTCGATATTGAGAGATTGCAGACGTCCCAGCGACGAGAAGCCTGTACCGAAATCGTCGATGGCTATCCGCACGCCGAGATCGCGAAGCGCGATCAGATTGTCGACCGCTGCACTGTCTTCGTCTGTTGCCACGGACTCGGTGATTTCGAGTTCGAGGCGGGATGGCGCAAGGCCGGTCGCAACCAGGACCTTCTCGACCTTGCCGGCATAGGCGGGGTTGGCGAGTTCGACCCCCGAAACATTGACCGCGACCGACAGGCCGTGCCATTTCGCTGCGGCCGCGCATGCTTTGTGCAAGGCAAACTGGCCGATGTCATCGATCAGTCCGGCCTCCTCCGCGATCGGTATGAATAATTCGGGCGAAATCCATCCGATTTCGGGGTGATGCCAGCGGAGCAGGGCCTCGCAGCCGACAATCTGCCGGGTGCGGGCGGACTGGATCGGCTGGAAGTAGACAGAGAGTTGGTTTTCGCCGAGAAGCGCCTGTCTGAGGTCCATTTCCGTTTTTCGACGCAAGCCGAGAGTCTCGTCCATGGCTTCGGAGAAGAAGGAGTAGCGGCCCCGACCGGTGGTCTTGGAATAGTAGAGCGCCACATCCGCCTTGCGCAGCAGGTTGATCCGGTCGTCGCCGTCACGGGGAAAGATGGCGGCGCCGATGCTGACGCCGATAAAAACCGTATTGCCGTCGATCTGGAACGGCTTGCGTGCGGCATCGACTATGCGCTGACAGAGCGCGTTGATCTCCCGTTCGCCGTCGCGGCCGCTCAGCATGACGGTGAATTCGTCTCCGCCGATCCGGGCCACGAGGTCATCTTCGCGAAGGGTTGACCTGAGCCTTCCGGCAAATTCGCTGATCAGCGCGTCGCCTGCCGGATGGCCGAGCGTGTCGTTGACCTGCTTGAAGCGGTCGAGATCAAGATAGAGAAGGGCGAGTGGTTTTTTGACGTTGTCGGCCAGCCGGCGATCGACCCTGTCGTTGAAATACATCCGGTTGGGAAGGTCGGTCAACGGATCGTGCATTGCCAGATAGCGGATGCGCTCCTCGCTTTCCTCAAGCTTCTTCGACCGGTTGTGATGGATGATCAGGAAAATCGCGATCGAAACGAGCGCGATCGCCAGAACGCCGATCAGCACCGGTATAACACTTGCCATCACTGCCGAGCCTGGCCGGTAGGGCTGCCAGACGAAGTAACCGATATTTCTGCCCTCGCTGGTCGTCAGTGGCTGGTTCGAGCCTTCCGGCATCCAGGAAAAGCGGAGGTCTTCGAACATATAGTCGTCCTGAAGTTCCTGGATCAGGCTGCCGTCGAGAAACCGGACGGCGACATGCAGATGCTCCTCGCCCGCTTCCTGCCGGACGAAGTCGGAATGCGGGACGATCGGCTTGACGCTGACGACGGCCGGACGGTCCCTGATCACCGCCAGATCGGAGACACCGGGGGTCAGGACCTGCTCGTTGACCTGGCTGTAGTCGCCGGCGGCCAGCTTGGCCCGAAGCGCTTCGGCAAGGGGCGCGACCTCGCTTTCGATGGCGTCATAGGCGTATTGGCTCGCCATGGCTCCATCCGTGAAAGCGTAAAGCGCCCGGTCGGACGGATCGAGGATGTAGACGCCGTCAAAGCCGAAATAGTCGTGCATCCAGGTGCCGAGATTGTCGTCGATCCAGGCGAAATTGCCGGCGCGAACCTCGACGACCGCGTCGTCCCAGACCGTGGAGCTTTCCTGGTCATGCGCCACTTCGGTCTGCAGCTGGGAAATCACGAGCCGGACGAGCCGCGCCTGGCGTTCGTGCGATGCTTCGTCCGTCTCCTTGCCTGCCCAGACCAGCAGGGCGACAACGCCAATGCCGATCAGCAGCGCAAGCGTCAGTGCGGGAACTGCGCGTGTCAGGAGAAACCGAAAGCGGCCTTTGACCTGTGTTTTTTTATTCATTGTCGAAGCCGATCAACCAATTCGGGGCGGAGACTATGGGCAATGGCGCATCGTGGCGCAAGACGAACATGCTCTATTGTATGAACTTAAGTGTCTTTACGTCTTCGGAAGTGTTTCAGATGACACAGGGGGTCGTTTTGTCAGGACGTGGAAGCCGGTTTGAAGATCGTACTGTTGTTTCCGGCATCATGCCGGAGGCGGTCCGGCTGCTCTTTTTGACAGCCGTTAATGCCTCAATGAAAATCCCGGCTTGGAAACAGTTTCTTCGCCTGTTCGCGCGGATGATGCGCGCGGGGCTGGAGCCTGGGCCTTCGCGGCGTGTCATCGGCTTTAGGGTCGGTGACGCCGATGGCATCGTCCATCGGGTGGCCGAGTTCTGAGAGGCGCCAGGAGCAATCCTCGATGGTTTCGGCGATCACATGGACGACCACGCCCTCGCGCTGCAGCTTGCCGGTGACCTTCAGCAGGCGTCCGCCCATCACCGTGCGGCGGAAGCGCTCATAGACCTTGTTCCAGACGACGACGTTGGAAACGCCGGTCTCATCCTCCAGCGTCAGGAAGATGACGCCCGAGGCCGTTCCGGGGCGCTGGCGGGTGATGACCAACCCTGAGACGCTGACGCGCCGTTGCGGTGTTGTCGCCAACGCTGAATGGAGAGTCAGGCCTGGCATTTTCGGACGAAGGAGCTCCATCGGGTGGGCTCTGAGGCTCATGCGGGTGGCGACGTAATCCTCCACCACCTGCTCGCCGAGATTCATCACCGGCAGGAGAACATCCGGTTCAAGAATATGCTCGCCAACGATCGGGTCGTTGAAAAGCGGAAGCGGCTTTGGCGCGCGGATCGCCTTGACGCGCCACAGCGCATCGCGGCGGGAAAGTCCCGCATCGGCAAAGGCATCAGCCTCGGCGAGGCGCTCGAGCACCGCCGGCATCAGACCGGCCCTGAGCCACACGTCTTCCGGTGTCTGATAGCCGTTGCCCCGGGCCTTCTCCAGCCAGGTCGCGTCCTCCTGTTTCAGCCCCTTGATCTGGCGGAAGCCGAGCCGCAGGGCATAGGCGCCATCGGCGCGGCGTTCCAGCGTGCAGTCCCAGGCACTGTGATTGACCGAGATGGGGCGGACTTCCACCTGATGCTCGCGGGCATCGCGGACGATCTGGGCGGGGGCGTAAAAACCCATCGGCTGCGAGTTTAAAAGCGCGCAGGCGAAGGCCGCCGGATAGTGGCATTTCAGCCAGGCCGAGACATAGGTGAGCATGGCAAACGCCGCCGCATGGCTTTCGGGGAAGCCGTAATCGGCAAAGCCCCGGATCTGGGCAAAGCAGCGTTCGGCGAAATCGCGTTCATAGCCATTCTTGAGCATGCCATTGACGAACTGCGCCTCGAATTCGCCGATCGTGCCCATCTGGCGGAAGCTTGCCAGCGAACGGCGCAGCCGGTCGGCATCCTCGGCCGAAAAGCCGGCGGCGACCACGGCGATCAGCATGGCCTGTTCCTGGAACAGCGGCACGCCGAGCGTCTTCTTCAACACATCCTCAAGTTCCGGCGAGGGGTATTCTATCTTTGCCTTTCTCTGACGGCGCTGGATATAGGGCTGCACCATGCCGCCCTGGATCGGGCCGGGGCGCACGATCGCCACCTCGATGACGAGGTCGTAGAATTTGCGTGGCTGCATGCGCGGCAAAAAGTTCATCTGTGCCCGGCTTTCCACCTGAAACACGCCGACGGCATCGGCGGCGCAGAGCATGTCATAGGTTGCCGCGTCGCCCTGCGGCACCTCGGCGATGGTGAGCGGGCGGTTATAGTGGCGGGACAGGAGGTCGAAGCTTTTCTGCAGGCAGGTCAGCATGCCGAGGCTCAGGACATCCACCTTCAGGATCTGCAGTGCATCGATATCGTCCTTGTCCCATTCGATCACGGTGCGGTCTTCCATCGCGGCGTTTTCGATGGGACAGAGTTCGTCCAGCCGGTCGTGGGTGATGACGAAGCCGCCGACATGCTGCGACAGATGCCGGGGGAAGCCGATGATTTCACCGATGATGCGTACCGTCTGGGTGAGCCTCCGGTCGGAAAGATCAAGCCCGACTTCCTTCAACCGTTCGGGATCGGCGCCCTTGCTGGAAATGCCCCAGATCTGGCCGGAAAGGGCGGCGGTGACATCGTTCGACAGGCCCATCACCTTGCCGACCTCGCGGATCGCCGCACGCGAGCGGAAATGGATGACGGTGGCGCAAAGCCCGGCATGGTCCCGGCCATATTTGTCATAGATATGCTGGATCACCTCTTCGCGCCGCTCATGCTCGAAATCGACGTCGATATCGGGCGGCTCGCCGCGATGGCGGGAGACGAAACGCTCGAACACCATGCCGATCATGTCGGGACTGACATCGGTGATCCGCAGCGCATAGCAGAGGATGGAGTTGGCCGCCGAGCCGCGGCCCTGACACAGAATACCCTTGCTGCGGGCAAAGACGATGATGTCATGCACGGTGAGGAAATAGGCGGCGAAGCCGAGTTCGTCGACCAGTGCCAGTTCCTTTTCGGCAAGCTCGCGGTGGCGCGCCGGTATGCCTTCAGGGTTGCGCCACTTCAGTCCTTCCCAGGTGAGCCGCGCGAGCCGGGCTTGCGGCGCCTCGCCATGAGCGACTTCGGCAGGATAATTGTAGGAGAGCTCTGTCAGGTCGAAGGTGAGGCGCGCGGCAATCTCCAGCGTGCGGCGGATGGCGGCGGGGTGGTCGCGGAAGATATGCGCCATCTCGTCAGCCGGCTTCAGCCGCCGCTCGGCATTCGGCAGCGCAAGGCGGCCGATCTCGTCGATGGTGATGTGGTGGCGCATGCAGGTCAGCACATCGGCAAGCTGGCGGCGGCTGGCGTGATGCATCAGCACGTCGCCGACGGCGACCATGGGTGCGCCGGTGGTATGCGAAAGCGCCGTCAGGGTTTTGAACCAGGCGGCGTCGGAACCGTCATAGCGGGGGGCGGCGCCGGTGAAGACGTGGCCGGGAAAGCGGCGGAGCGCCTGGGTGATATGCCCTGTCACCTCCGCCTTTTTCTTCATCTCCTGAGGCAGGGCAATGAGGATCGAACCGTCGGCCCAGTCCAGCATGTCGCTCAGATAAAGCAGGCATTCGCCCTTTTGCGTGCGCTGTTTGCCGAGGCTTAGGAGCCGCGCGAGTTTCTGATAGGCGGATTTGTCCTTCGGCAGGGCCACGAAATCGACCGGACTGTCGGAAAGCACCAGACGGCAGCCGACGATCAGGCGTGGCAGGCGGCGGATCCGCGGTAGCGGGATGGTTTTTGCTCCACCGACGGACTGGCGCGATGAAGGGTCGATATTCTCCGCAAGCCTGATGCATTGCTCCTCCGTTTCCTTTTCCAGCTTGCGTCGCGTTTCCTTCAGTGCCCTGAACGCACGGACCACACCGGCGAGCGAATTGCGGTCGGTAATCGCAATGGCGTCGAGGTCCAGCTCGGCGGCGCGGACCACCATCTCCTCCGGGTGTGAGGCGCCGGTGAGGAAGGTGAAATTGGAGGTGACGCATAATTCGGCATAATCCATCGGGCGATCTCACGCGAAGAGGCCATGCACGAACCAGCCGGGCGCTTGCGGAGTGTGGAACATCCACAGCCTCAGCCCCTGCCGGGTTTCCACCCGCCAGTAATCGCGAAGCCCGGAGCGCCAGGCCTCGTCCGGCCGCCACCACTCCGGCGCGATCCGTTCCGGTCCGCTGCTTGAAGCTGTCTCCAGCCGCATGCGCCGCCAGGAAAAGCGCGACGGCGGGCGACGGGCGGCGTCACTCGTCACCGGCTCGGGGGCGAACATGCGCAAGGGGCGGGGATGGTCCATGCGCCATTCGGCATCCACCCTTCCATATGATCCGGGAATATCGGTGAAACCACGTTCGGGAATATGGCTGGCGACGGGCTGGAAGCGGACGATGTTATCAAGCCCGATGCGCGCGCCGAGCCGGGTTACGAGATCGTCCAGTGCTTCGCCCTCAACGAGCCCGCCTTCGCCGATTTGCTCGGCGGGCAGACCTTCCACCTCGCTCGCCTCAAGTCTGATCCGCTCTATGCCGAAACCGGCGTCAATCTCGCCCACGGACCGCTCGAAAAGCTTCAGAATGCGGGTCGTATCGCGCATCGGTCGGGCGAGGCGAAGGGTAACGTTCTGACGGGTCTGGTCAACGCGCTCGACGGAAAGCGTGATGGCGCGGGCACCGGCTTCCCGGCTCTTCAGCCTTAGGCAAAGCGTTTCCAGGAGGCGGGAAAGGGCGGCCATCACATCATCGACAAGGCCGATCGGTTCGGGAAAGCTCATCCGCACACCATAATGCGGCGGCTCGGAAAGCGGCGACACGGCCTCGCCGCGTGTCCCGAGCGCCTGTTCGAGCCGCTCGATCAGCGCCATGTCGAAACGGCGGGCAAGGGTAGCGCGCGGCAGGGCGGCAATATCTTCAATGGTGTTGAGGCCGAGGCGCTTCAATGCGGTGGCGGTCTTCTCGCTTATGCGCAGTGCAGAAACCGAAACCGGGCCAAGTGTAGCGCCTGTCTTGCCTTCAGGCGCAATGCCGGGAGCGAAATGGGCAAGCGCCCAGGCAGCGCCGCGCGTATCGGCAATGCCGATTCTTGCGGAAAGCCGGCTGCGCAAAAGCCGGGCCTTCATGTCTTCAAGCATCGTCGCTTCGCCATCGAAGAGGTGGGCGGCGCCGGTGATGTCGAGCACCAGCCCGTCCTCGTCATCGAGCCCGGCATGGGGCGTATAGCGCGTCGCCCAGCGGGCGAGCATTCCGAGGAAGCGCCGATCGGCGTCGAGATCGGCGGGGCGGGTGATGAGATCCGGCACATAGGCGCGGGCGTCGGCAAGCCCCATGCCGCGCTCCAGCCCCTGGCGTTCGGCCTCCCGGTTCAGGCAGTAAAGCCGGTCGTGATTGCCTTCCGTCAGGGTGACGGCAAACGGTCCATCAACCGGGTGGGTCCTGAGAAGCCGCTCGCTCGGCAGTCTTTGAAACCATATGGATACGACGCGCCGTTTCATCCCAACGCACTGCCCAACTGTTATTTGTTCCTGTTTTGTTCTTTATAATCGACCACTCCTGCAGAGTCGAGTCGGAAGCGGAAAACAGCGGTTTGCAGAACCAGCGCGTCGTGGCCGCCTGGTTGCCGGCGCCTTCCGGATGAAGCGAAAGGCCGATGCTGCGGCCGCTTTCGGCAGCAAGCTGCAACCGGCGGCCGGGGGTGAGTTCGACAGGCTTGTCCACTTCCATGACAACGAGACCGACGGCGCCGGAGCGCAGGCCCTCTTCCGCCGCGGCCAGCGTTTCCGTCTGGTCGGCGGTGCGTGCAAGGATGATGTCGCGCGGGTCGAAAAAGGCCGAAAGCGCCACCGGATTGATCTCCTCGAAAAACCAGGCCGGCTTGATCCACAGCACCGTGCCGCGCGTCATGCCGGAAAGAGCTGCTGCAAAGAACGTCGCACCGGGGCCGGAGGCATCATGCACCCGGCCGCGCTGGAGTGGGAATATGGTCGAAAATTCATCCTGCATGGCCGCATGATATAGCGGATGGGAAGAGAATGAAAAGGGAACAAATTTGTGAGAATAGATGGTTTCAAATGACATCTGCGACGGGGTGAGGGTGTCTGCCGATCGAGATGGAACCGCCATTTCCGGACCTCATTCTTACGACGTGCTCGTATCCGGGCGGAGAGGCTGGTAAACTTTTCCCATGTTGGATTTTGACACATGCAATGATGCGCGACTGAGGCGCGACCCGGCATTTGACGGCGTGTTCTTCACCGCCGTCAGGACAACGATGATCTATTGCCGGCCAGTTTGTCCGGTAAAGCCGCCTCTGACGAAGAATGTCAACTTCTACTCGAGCGCTGCGGCGGCCGAGCGGGCCGGGTATCGTCCGTGCCTGCGCTGCCGGCCGGAAACAGCACCTTTTTCGCCGGCCTGGAACGGTTCGCGCAGTACGGTGGAACGTGCGCTGAAACTGATCGCCGATGGCGCGCTGGATGAGGCGGGCGTTGACGCGCTGGCCGAGCGACTCGGTATCGGAAGCCGGCACCTGACACGCCTTTTTGCCAGACATGTCGGCGCTTCGCCGCTTCAGACGGCCCAGACGATGCGGATCGGCAGGGCGAAACGCCTGCTGGATGAAACTTCGCTGCCGATGACGGACGTCGCGGCAAAAGCCGGTTTCGGCAGCGTGCGGCGCTTCAATGCCGTCTTTTCAAGGCTGTACGGGCGTCCGCCATCCTCTCTGCGCAGGCCGGCGCCATGACGCTGCTCTATACCCATATGGAAAGCCCGGTCGGCCCTCTGCTTCTGGCCGGTGATGGTCAGGCACTCCATGTTATGAGTTTTTCGACCGGTGCAAGGCCGAGAAAGCCAGAGCCTGAGTGGCGCCGGGATGATGCGCCGTTCAAAGAGGCAAAGCGCCAGCTCGATGCCTATTTCGCAGGAGACCTGCGCTGTTTCGATTTGCCATATCATCTCTCCGGCAGCGATTTTCAGGTCCGGGTCTGGCGTTATCTCGCAGAAATCCCCTTCGGCGAGACCCGCAGCTATGGCGCGGTGGCTTCAGCCCTCGGCGATGCCGGTGCCAGCCGCGCTGTCGGGGCGGCAAACGGAAAGAACCGGCTGGCAATCATCCTGCCATGCCACCGGGTGATTGGCGCGAACGGCGCGCTTGTCGGTTTCGGCGGCGGGCTTGAGACCAAGACATATCTTCTGCGGCACGAAGGCGCGCTTCCCGCGACGGAGGATCGTCAGTTCGATCTGTTCGACATCTGAGGCGGACGAACGTTTTCTTCTGCCTCTGTCTTCAGCCACAAGGTCGGGCTTTTTCCGGTGACACGGGCAAATTCGCGATTGAAATTGGACTTGGTGTTGAAGCCGCTGGAAAGCATGGCGGTGGTGATGTTGTCTCCAAGCTTCAGCCGGTCGCAGGCATGGTTTATGCGGAAACGGTTGATGTGACGGGAGACATTGTCGCCGGTGACCCGGTTGACCGCGGTGGACAGCGTCTTGGCGGGCAATTTGAGACGGCGCGCGAGCCTTGCGAGTGTGAGCGCCGGGTCGAGATAAAGCGTTTCTGCAGCCAATAGCGCATCAAGCCGCGCAACAATCTCTGCGTCTGCCTCTGTTGCTTCGGGCTGTTCCGGGCGAGGGAACTCCTTCACATCACCTTCGCCGAAAGCGTTCGGCGAAAGGCCGAGAAGGCCGGCCGCAAGAAGCGCTGCCGACGTGAAAATGCTAACGATCAAAGGTTTCAACGATGGAGCGCCTGCGAAAATGACATAGGCAATCAGCGAGTCGCTGAGCGCTGAGAGAATGAGGCTTGTCGCAATGCCCGCCCAGAGCCATTGCGGCTGGCGTCCCGCTTCAAGCCGGGCCAGCGGCAGCGTATCGCCGCCGGTCTTCAGCGCCATCAATATCCGCACCCCATAGGCCAGAAACAGCAGCGGGATGATGGCATCCACCGTAATGGGTGCGAACAGCACGCAAAACAGGGTGAAGGCGGGGGCGGCCAGATGGATGAAATCCCGCCCTGGCCGCAGTGGTTCAATGAAGGAGGAACGAAAGGCGAGCCACGCGCAGACCGGAACGGTGCTCGCTGTCACCGGCTGTACCGGCTGCAGGGAGGTGACGCTGTAATACTGCACCAGCGCAACAATCAGCCCCTGGAGCGCGCAGGCCGAGAGAAAGACAGCGATCGCGAATGGCCGCCTGTCGCCGGCAAGCATCCGCAAAACCATGAAACCCAGCACCAGCGCGGTGACCATCGGAACCGGAAGAACCAGCATCATTTCATTCCTCGATTGAGCCCCCGCATAGTGCAAAATCCGGTTTCCGGCGACCACAAACCGGAAAAAGGACGCTGCCATCGCCCAAAAAACCGCAAGGACAGGCCTTCTCCAATCGATGAAAGGTGTTCACGATGAAACGGCTTGTGCTTTCCCTTCTTTCCGCATTTGCCCTCGCCGCTCCGGCTTTGGCAACGGACAATCTCCCCGCCTATGAGCGCCTGACGGTGACGAGTGCGCAACGACCGGCTCCGCTTGCGGCAACGCTGTGGTATCCGGCAAAGACCAGAAGCTATCGTGGCATTGTCGGCGATAATGCGGTCTTTCGAGGTGCATCCGGCCAGATGGGCGCGCGAATTGCCGATGGCACATTTCCGTTGTTTCTGTTTTCCCACGGCTCCGGCGGCAATATGGATAACAGCGCGTGGCTGATGGCGGCGCTGGCTGAACGCGGTGCCATGGTGCTGGCGGTCAATCATCCTGGCAGTACGACGGGCGATTCTTCTCCGCGCGCCTCGGTCTATCTGGACCGGCGCGCCGGCGACCTTTCCGCGGCACTCGATATGCTTCTTGATGATCCGGTTTTAGGTCCACATGTCGATCGCTCGGTCATTACCGCGATCGGCTTCTCGCTGGGGGGCGGCACGGCGCTCAATCTTGCCGGCCTGCGGTTCGACGGCGCCGATTTTGCCGACTATTGCCGGGCAGATCCGCAACAGCTCGACTGCATCTTCATGTCCAAGGGCAATCTCGATCTTGACCGTCTGCCTGACGGGTTTTCGGCCGACGCCAGCGATGACCGGGTCGGTCGCGCCATCGCCATCGATCCCGGTTTCACCTATGCGGCAACGCAGGACACTATTCATTCTGTCGAGCGTCCCGTTCTGGTGATCAATCTCGGCGAGGAAAACCTCATGCGGGCCGCGGATGTCTCCGAAGCCGGCAGCAATCTTGTCGCGCGCCTGCCGGACGCCAAGCGGGTCGTTGTGGCGCCGGCGCATCACTTCACCTTTCTGGCCGAATGCAAGCCTGCCGGTGCCGCCCTGCTGGCAGAAGAGCAGGATGATCCGGTTTGCGATGATCCTGAAGGGGCCGACCGGGCGGACGTCCATGAGCGCATCATCGATGTCGTGGCACGGTTTGCCGGATTGTGACGCATGCGGGCCGCCTCATGCGGCCCGTCATCACATGCCGCGTGTCGGGATCTTGTTTTCGAAGTGGCGGAAGGTCGTCACCAGAATCCCTGTCAGGCAGAGATAGAGAAAGGCGAGAAAGAGCAGCGGCTCATAGGTGAGGTAGGTCGATTGGCGGATATCACCGACGACGGCATAAAGGTCGATCACGGTGATGGTCGCGACCAGCGGCGTCGATTTGAGCTGTACCACGGTTTCGCCCGCAAGCGTGGGGAGCGCCCGGTGCACCGCGCGCGGCAGCCAGATGCGTGTCAGCACCTTCCAGCGGCCCATGCCATAGGCGCGGGCGGCTTCGAGTTCGCCATGCGGTACGCCGGCAAAGGCCCCGCGCATGACCTCGCCTTCATAGCCCGCATAAGAAAGCGTCAGCGCCAGAAGCCCGTAGGGCCAGGCCTCGCGCAGATAGGGCCACAGAAAGGATTGGCGGATCTCGGGGATGCCGGGAAAGAGCGAGCCGAGGCCGTAATAAAGCAGCCAGAGCTGCAGAAGCAGCGGCGTGCCGCGAATGATGGTGCAGAACACTCGTGCCGGCCAGGCGAGTATTTTGGGTCCCGTGACCTGAACAAGACCGAGTGGCACGGCCATCAGAAAGCCGAGCACGGTGGAGGCCGCCAGAAGGACAATCGTGATCCACAATCCGGCAAGCAGCATGCCGGCATATTCCGGCAGCCAGTCCCAGCGCATCTTGACCGCCATCAGAATGAGCAGGCCAAGCGCTACGGCCATGATGGCAAGCCTGTGCGGGCGCATCAATGCGGAGAGTTTGGGCAAGGGCGGCGGGGTTTCGATTTCGGCCAGATCGTCGGGCTGCGTGCTCATGTCCGCCTCCTCACCATGCCGCGGCTGGCGCGACGCTCGAGGAGCTGAAGCAGAACGTTGGAAACCAGCGTGACGGCGAGATAGAGAACACCGGCAGCCGAGAAGAACAGGAAATATTCATGTGTCACGCCGGCGGCCTGTCTTGTGGCGAGTGTTAGCTCGGTAAAGCCGACCACGGCAAGGAGGGCCGTGTCCTTGGTGGTGACCAGCCAGAGATTGGCAAGGCCGGGAATGGCATGCGGCAGCATGGCCGGCAGCGTGATCCGCCGCATCACCATGGCGGGCGGCATGCCATAAGCGCGGGCGGCTTCGATCTGGCCCGGCGGAATGGCAAGGATTGCCCCGCGCAGAACCTCGGTGGAATAGGCGCCCTGCACCAGGCCGATGACGAGAATACCGGCCAGCATGCCGGAAATGTCGACGGAGGAGAAACCGAGCGTGCCCATCAGGTTGTTGAGCGCTGCTGTGCCGGCATAATAAAGCAGCACGATCAGCACCAGTTCGGGAATGGCGCGCACCACGGTGGTGTAGATTTCCAGGAGATCCTTGATCACTGGACCGCCATAGAGCTTGCCGGCTGAGCCGAGAATGCCGATCACCTGACCGAGCGCGAAACCGCCGGCGGCCACCTGTAGCGAGGTGACAAGGCCGCGAAGCAGCGCGCCGCCCCATCCGGGCGGTGACAAGGCGAGCAATTCCCAGTTCATCTTCTTTCCCTGTCTGGCCCGTTCAATGCGCCATCCTGCTTGGTAATGCCATAGCCTCGCGGCCAATCTCCCCCTTTGAGGGGGAGATGCCCGGCAGGGCAGAGGGGGGTTGAATTTCAGCCTGACGCTCTCAGTCCGTAGTGAGGGGTCACCCCTCTCTGTCGCTTCGCGACATCTCTCCCTCAAGGGGAGGGATGGACTGTGCCGCGGGCTCAGACATCAAAGGAGGGCCGACACCTGTCGCGGCACTCCTTCATGCCTTGATCAATCGCCGTAGATGTCGAAGTCGAAATACTTCTTCGAGATCTCTGCATAGGTGCCGTCTTCACGAACGGCGGCGATCGCGGCGTTGAACTTCTCAAGCAGTTCGGTGTCGCCCTTGCGCAGGCCGACGCCGATGCCGGGGCCGTAGATCTGGACATCCTGCGCGACAGTGCCGACCATTTCGCAGCAGGCCTTGCCATTGTCGCTTTCCAGGAAGGGCTGCAGGGTCACGAGATCGGCGATTTCCGCGTCGATGCGGCCGGCATAAAGGTCCTGGTTGACCTCGTCCTGGGTCTGGTAGGTCTTGATCTTCGCATCAGGGAAATGCTTTTCGGCATAGGCCTGGTTGGTGGTCGAGACCTGGACGCCGAGCACCTTGCCCGACAGGCTTTCATTGGTCGGCTTGATGTCGGAGCCGGCCTCGGCAACGATGGCGCCGGGCGTGCTGTAATATTTGTTTGAGAAAGCGATTTCCTTTTCCCGCTCCGGCGTGATCGACATGGACGACATGATCGCGTCGATCTTGCCAGCGGTCAGGGCCGGGATGATGCCGTCCCAGGCAATCGGGGTGACAACGCAGTCAAGCTCGGCCTTGTCGCAGACGGCGTTCATGAAATCGATTTCCCAGCCGGTCCAGTTGCCCGAAGCGTCCGGCACGGTAAAGGGCGGATAAGGCTCGGCTGCAACGCCAACCTTCACGGTTTCAGCCGATGCCGCGCCGGCCATCAGCGTGAAGCAGGCGGCGGCGCCGAAAAGTGCGGATGTCAGTTTCTTCATGTTTGCGGTTCCCTCTTTGTTGGGTCTGGCCGGCTCGGGATGCTTCCCGTTCGGCCTATTGGACGGAGCTGATGAATTTCCTCAGCCGATCGGATTCCGGATTGTCGAAGACGGTTGCGGGCGCGCCTTGTTCCTCCACGCGTCCATCATGCAGAAAGACGATTTCGCTGGCGACCTCGCGGGCAAAGCCCATCTCATGGGTGACGAGCAGCATGGTGCGGCCTTCCTCGGCCAGGTCGCGGATCACGGTCAGCACCTCGCCGACAAGTTCGGGGTCGAGGGCGGATGTCGGTTCATCGAACAGCATGGCTTCCGGCTGGATGGCAAGCGCTCTGGCGATCGCCGCGCGCTGCTGCTGCCCGCCGGACAAGAAGGCGGGATAGGCTTCGCGTTTCTCGTAGAGCCCGACGCGACGCAGGAGCGTTTCGGCCTCGGCGATCGCCTCGTCGCGCTTCACGCCGAGAACGTGGACCGGCACTTCGATGACATTCTGCATCAGCGTCATGTGCTGCCAGAGATTGAAGCTCTGAAACACCATGGCAAGACGGGTTCGGATGCGTTGGATCTGCTTGCGGTTGGCCGGCATCAGCCCGCCATGGCCATCGGCCTTCATGGCGATTTCCTCGCCATGCACGCAGATGCGGCCGCGTGTCGGCCATTCAAGCATATTGATGCATCGCAAAAGTGTGGATTTGCCCGAGCCGGATCCACCGATGATGGCGATGACCTCGCCCTGGCGGGCCTTGAGCGACACGCCCTTCAGCACTTCGAAATCCCCGAAGGATTTATGAAGATCGTCGATGGTGACCGCTTCTGCGAGGTCGCCATCCTGCGGATTGTTTTCAGCCTTCATTAAAACGCTTTGCCGTTCCCGGTGTGCCGGCGCTCATGCACTTCTTCCGGTGCGATCAAGCCGACGATCAAAAATCGTTCCTTGTGTTCATTACTACACTTGCGAGCTTATTATGCAAGTGTATAACTAGCAAAGATTTCGCATAAGCGTGGAGATGAATGGAATGAGTTTCGGAGCGCAAACCATGGCGCAGCCCATCAAACGGGTGATCATGCGCCAGCCCGGTGAAAGCCTGCTCAAGGCCGAGCCCGCCATCTGGCATTACGGCAAGACCTTCGATGCCAAACGCGCGATCGACCAGTATGCGGCCTTTGCCGATCTGGTGGCCGCTTCCGGGGCCGAGATCCTCTGGTATGAGGACAAGGGGGACGGGCTCGCCGACGCGATGTTTACCCATGATCCTTCGCTTGTCGCTGACAGCGGCGCCATCCTGCTCAACATGGGCAAGCCCTTGCGCAAGGGCGAGGTCGACGGTCACGAGGCGATCTACCGTGAAGCCGGCATTCCGATTCTTGGACGGCTTTCCGGTTCGGGCACGGTAGAAGGCGGAGATTGCGTCTGGGTCGACGAGCGCACGCTCTGCATCGGCCGCGGCGTGCGCTCCAACGCTGAAGGCATTGATCAGGTGCGCAGGCTTTTGGCCCCGCATGGCATTTCTGTCCTGAGCTTCGATCTGCCGCTGTGGCAGGGCGAGGAGGCCTGCCTGCATCTGATGAGCGTGATCTCGCCCTTGGCCGACAAGCTGGCGCTGGTCTATGCGCCGCTTCTGCCCGCGCCGTTCTATCAGTTGCTGAAGGAAAAGGGCTATAGGCTGGTGGAGGCGCCGGAGGACGAATTCATGGCGTCCAACGGCCTCAATCTCAACGTGCTTCCGACGAAGCCGCTCGACGTGATCGCCGTTGCTGGTTTTGACAAGACAAAGGCAGCGATGGAAAAAGCCGGTTGCACCGTCGCGACATTCGAGGCCGATGCGCTCTGCATCGCCTGCGAGGGCGGACCGACCTGCCTGACGCGGCCGATCCTTCGAGGCTGAGATGAGCCGCAAGCCCTTCCGTCGCGCCTCCGACGCCGAACGGCGTGCCGATCTTATCGAGGCGATGCTGGACTGCATCGCCGAGGGCGGCATCCAGAACGCGACGGTTCGCGAGGTGGCGGATCGGGCAGGCGTCTCCGGCGGGTTGATCCGCCATTATTTCGCGACCAAGGAACAGCTTCTGCACGCCGCCTATCGCCAGACCATGGCGGCGATGACAGAGATATCCGCAGAGGCGGGCATGGCGGACGGCAAGAGCGCCCGGCAGAAGCTCGCCGGTTTCGTCGCCGCCTGCCTGATGCCGCCGATGATCGACGCAAGGCGACTGTCGCTCTGGGCGGCCTTCATCGCCATGGCGCGGATCGACCCGGCCATGGGGGCGATCCACCGGGAAAGCTATCTCGAATACCGGACGCTGATCGAACGCCTTCTCGCCGGCGCCTTTCATGAAGCGGGCCGGAACGTCGATGACGCAGACATCCGGCGGCTGGCGATCGAGATCAACGCCGTTCTCGACGGGCTCTGGCTCGAGGGCTCGCTTGCCGGCGACATTTTCGAAGACAGGGAATTGCTGAAAGCGGGGCTGCATTCGGTGGGATCGATCACCGGCCTCCGGCTTGATGACATTGAAGGATGACAGACATGCATTACGCCAGGATTTCCAACCGCCTCGGCGGGCTCGGCTCCGACAAATGGGCCGTGCACCTGAAGGCGCGTGCGATGAAGGAAGCCGGTACGCCGATCCTGGAACTGACGATCGGTGAGCCCGACGTCGATCCCGACCCCGTGCTGGCGGATGTCGTTGCCAGGGCCCTGTCGGAAGGCCGGATCGGCTATTCCAACGGGCGCGGCGAGCCGCCGCTTCTGAAGGCGCTTTCCAGGCGCTACACTCGGCGCACGGGCCGGGCGATCGGGGAAGAGAATATTGTCTGTTTTCCGGGCACCCAGACAGCGCTCTTTGCCGTGATGCTGACTTTGGCGGAAGAGGGCGATGCCGTGCTTGTCGGCGACCCGCTTTATGCCACCTATGAAGGCGTGATCCGCGCTACGGGGGCCGAGATGGTGCCGGTGCCGCTCAGGCCCGAGGACGGATTCCACATGCGCGCCGAAATTCTCGAACAGGCGATCACGGAAAATGCCCGCGTGCTCCTGCTCAACACGCCGCATAACCCGACCGGCGCTGTGCTGACGGCGGAGGAACTTGCGGCGATCGGCGCTGTCTGCCGCAGGCACGACCTCTGGATCATCGCCGACGAGGTCTATGAGGAACTGATTTTCGGCGGCGAATTCGCCTCGCCGCTCGACAATGCGGATCTGGCCGAACGCACGATCGCCGTCTCCTCGATCTCCAAATCCCATGCCGCCCCCGGTTTCCGTTCGGGCTGGGCAATCGGACCGGCGGAATTCTGCGAGCGGCTTTTGCCTGTCGCAGAAACCATGCTGTTCGGAAACCAGCCCTTCATCGCCGACGCGACGGCTGCGGCGATCGAGCGGCCCAGTGGCGTTTCCGCCATGCTGAGGGCTTCGCTCAAGCGCAGGGCAATGCTGTTGGTCGAGGCTCTTTCTGCGGCGCCCGGCATTGCCTGCGCCATGCCCGAAGCGGGCATGTTCGCGTTTGCCGACGTCTCGGCTACCGGCCTTGCCGGCGAAGCCTTCGCGCTGGGCTTGCTTGAGGTCGAGCACCTGGCGGTCATGCCCGGCTCGTCCTTCGGCGTTGAGGCGGATGGCTTTATCCGCGTCAGCCTGACCGTTCCGGACGAAGACATCGTCGAGGCGGCGCGGCGGATCGCCCGGTTCGCAGCAAGCCTGACTGCTGAGAAGAAGGTTGCCCGCGCATGAGCGACGCACAGACAATGACTGTCGGCGAGGCACTTGTCCGACTGCTCGAGATCCATGGCGTCGAGGTGGTTTTCGGCATTCCCGGCGTTCATACGGCTGAACTCTACCGCGGGCTTGCCGCCTCGAAGATCCGTCACGTCACGCCACGTCACGAACAGGGCGCGGGCTTCATGGCTGATGGTTATGCCCGCGTCACCGGCAAACCAGGTGTGGCCTTCGTTATCACCGGGCCGGGACTGACCAACACGATCACGGCGATGGCGCAGGCGCGCGCCGACAGCGTGCCCATGCTTGTGATCTCCGGCGTCAACGCCCGCAAGACGCTTGGCAAGGGGGAGGGGTGCCTGCACGAACTGCCGGACCAGCAGGCACTTATGCGAAGCTTTGCCAAGGAATCCGTCACGCTGATGCGGGGTGGAGAACTTTCCGGGACGCTCGCTCGCTGCCTGGCGCTTGCCATATGCGGCCGTCCGGGGCCTGTGCATCTGGAGATTCCGACCGATGTCATGATTGAGAAAATCGTCCTACCCGAGACGACGGCCTTGTCCGAGGCGTTGCCGGATACTGACGAAGACGCGCTTGAGAGATCAGCGGCGCTGGTCGACGCGGCAAAGGCGCCGGTCATTCTGGCGGGCGGCGGCGCATCTGGCGCGGATCAGGCCTTGCGGGGCTTCGCCGAGCGTCTGGATGCTCCCGTCGTGCTGACGGCAAACGCGCGCGGATTGTTGGCGGGCCATCCCTTGCTGGTTCCCGCCAGCGCCAGCCTCAAGCCTGTGCGTGATCTGATCGCTCAGAGCGATCTTGTGATCGCCGTTGGAACAGAGTTTGGGCAGACCGATTATGACGTCTATGTCGATGGCGGATTTCCGCCATTGCCCCGGCTCGTCCGCATCGATCTCGACAGCGAGGGAATTGCCTTGGGCCCGCCCGCCGATGCGGCGATCTTGGCAGACAGCGCTGTGGCGCTTGTGCGCTTGTCCGCTCTTTTCCAGGCGCGGAAAAATGATGGAGCGCGGCGTGCCAAAGCGGTGCGGGAAGAGGCCTGGGCCGGGCTTTCGGACAAGATCAGAGACGAGGTCTCGCTTCTGCACCGCCTGCGCGACAGGGTGCCCGGCGGACGCTTCGTCGGCGATTCGACTCAGCTCGTCTATGCAGCCAACCTCTATTTGGAGGCAGAGGAGCCAAAGCGCTGGTTCAATTCCGCCACCGGCTACGGCGCGCTTGGCTATGTGCCGCCGGGAGCCATAGGCGCGGCGATCGGCGACCCATCGCGTCCCGTCATCGCCATTGTCGGCGATGGAGGCCTGCAGTTCTCGCTTTCCGAGCTTGGGACGGCCGCCGACGAGAAGGCGAATATCGTCTTCCTCGTCTGGAACAATCGCGGCTACCGCGAGATCGAGACCTATATGGAAGATGCCGGCATCGTGCCGGAGGGCGTGAAGCCGACGCCGCCTGACATGGAGAAGATCGCCGCAGCCTATGGGCTCGGCTTTTCAACAACGGCGGATGAAGATGCGCTCGTTGCGGCGGTCGCGACGGCGGCTTTGAGCGGCGGACCCCATCTGGTCGAGTTCCGCACCGACTGAAGCCGTCGTGCGCAAAAAAAAAGCCCGGGATCCGGCAAGAAGCCGCATTCCGGGCGAAGAAAAAGAGGCCCGTTTCGGGGCCTCTTCTCGGGCAACTTGGATTAGAAGTCGCGCTGCAGGCGGAACCAGCCAGCCCAGTAATCGTCGTCCGAATAGCTGTCAGGCAGGTCGGTGTAGCCAACATTGACCTTGGCGCTCAGGCCGTCGACGATGGTGTAGTCGAACAGGACGCCTGCCGACCAGAAGTCTTCGTTGTCGGCGCCCGGAACCTTGGCAGAGGTCCACTGGTAAGCCGGCGTGATCGAGAACTTCTCGGTAACGTCGAGCTGGTAACCGGCGGCAAGAGCCCATTCAGCGTAGACGCCCGGAACAGCCGACGGGGTTGCCAGCGAGTAGTCGTAGAACTCATTGCCGAAGGTGTTGGCATATGCGTTCCAGCCGCTGGAGTAGTTCGCACCGAGGTCCAGAGTGCCCGGGCCGATTGCGAACGAGGTCATGAGCCGCAGCGAAGCTTCTTCGTTGTAGGTGTCGTATGCAGCGTCAAACTTGGCGCCAACGCCACCGGCCTGGAAGCCGATACGACCGGATACGCCGAGCTTCGGCATGTCGTCGTTGGAAAGGCCAACCATGTCGGCTTCAAGAGCGTCCAGCGAGAGGCCTGCTACGAAGCCGTCACCGGCGAAGACGTAGCGCATGGAGTTGAAGCGGGTGTTGCCTGCCAGGTCGTCGATTTCGCCGATGAGACCTTCATCCCAGTAGCTGTAGAAACGACCGGCCTGGAAACCGCCGAGGCCGAGATAGGCTTCGTTGATGTAGGTCGTGGTGGAGCCGTCGTTGGAATAGGCTTCGCTACGCAGCGAGATCAGGCCCGTGACCGTGCCGAGCTCGGAATCGGTCTTCGAGGAGATGTCGAGCTGACCGCGGGTGAAGACGTTCCATGCGTCCGGAACATTGCCGCCGTTGGAGCCGTCAACCTGGAAACGGATGTAACCGCCGACGTTCAGGCAGGTCTCGGTACCGGGAATGTAGAAGTAGCCGGCCCCGAAAGCGTCACAAACTTCGACATAGTTGTTCTGAACCGGTTCGATGACGACGACCGGGTCGGCCGCTTGCGCGCCGGTTGTGGCTGCAAGCGCAGCAGCAGAGCCAAGAAAGAGGCTTTTGAGGTTCATGAAGATAACTCCTCGTTGAATTAAACGGGGGCAGTAGGTCTTGCCCTGGGCTGGAAGCAGTTCGTTGCGTTGCATCCATCCGCATCAAACCCGCAGAGACCGTTTCGAACAATAAACCTTCGGTGGAATTCTAAATCAATCGACTGATTAATAATGCCGTGTTGCGGTTCTGCAACGATAATGCCTTGTGAATCAACGGTAAAAACGCAGTGAACTGACGGATCCCGAGCACGCTCCACCGTCCTTTTCGGCGGTAGTCGGACGGTATAACTTAATAGAATCAATCGTTTGATTAATTTAATTTTGGCAGTTATGACCCTTCGCGGGAGCGAAATCCGGCGTCGGCGACGTCATAGTCCTGCCGGCCCTGTTTTTTGTCGGAGCGCCGTTGCATACGTCAAAACAAAAGGCGCAGCCGAATATCTGGCCGCGCCTTTATCTATTTCTGGTTGTGTTATCCCGATTGAGGAAAAACCGTCAGGTTTCGGGGTCGCCCCTGCGCATCATTTCCGGGATCGGCATGGAGAGAATATTGTAGCCGTTGTCGACGAAATGAATTTCGCCGGTGACGCCGGAGGCGAGGTCGGAGAGCAAATAGAGCGCCGAGCCACCGACATCCTCGATCGTGGTGGATCGGCGCAGCGGCGCGTTGCGCTGCTGCCAGGCATAGACGAGGCGGGCATCGCCGACGCCAGAGCCGGCAAGCGTGCGCACGGGACCGGCCGAGATGGCGTTGACGCGGATGCCGCGTGGACCGTAATCGCCGGCGAGATAGCGCATTGAGGCCTCAAGGCCTGCCTTTGCCACGCCCATGACGTTGTAGTTCGGCACGACCGCCGTGGAACCGCCATAGGTCAGCGTCAACATTGATCCGCCATCGGGCATCAGATCGGCTGCGCGCTTGGCGATCTCGGTGAAGGAAAAGCAGGAGATCACCATGGTGCGGACGAAGTTTTCCCGCGTGGTGTTCGCGTAAAGACCCTTGAGCTCGCTCTTGTCGGAAAAACCGACGGCGTGGACGACGAAATCGAGCTTGCCCCAGCGCTGCCTGATGGCGTCGAACACGCCGTCGACGCTCTCGATATCCTCGACATCGCAGGGAACGACGAAATCCGAGCCGACCTCCGCCGCCAGGGGATGAACCCGCCGTCCGAGCGCCTCGCCCTGATAGGTGAAGGCAAGCTCGGCACCTTCGGCATGAACCGCCTTGGCGATGCCCCAGGCAATCGAGTGATTGTTGGCAACGCCCATGATCAGGCCGCGTTTGCCCTGCATAAGTCCGGTCATCTGCACATTATCCATTGTAACGCTGGAAGACCAGCGTGGCGTTCGTGCCGCCGAAGCCGAACGAGTTTGAAAGAACTGTGTCGATCTTGGCGTTGTCGATGCGCTCGCGCACGATCGGCACGCCCTCGAATTCGGGATCGAGAAGGTCGATATGGGCGCTCTCGCCGATAAATCCTTCCTGCATCATCAGAAGCGAATAGATCGATTCCTGAACGCCGGCCGCGCCGAGCGAATGGCCGGTAAGCGATTTCGTCGACTGGATATGAGGGATCTTGTCGCCGAAGACTTCGCGGATCGCACCGATTTCGCGGCTGTCGCCGACCGGCGTCGACGTGCCATGCGTGTTGATATAGTCGATATCACCCTCGATATCGGCAAGCGCCTGGCGCATACAACGCACCGCGCCTTCGCCAGAAGGCGCGACCATGTCATAGCCGTCGGAGGTTGCGCCATAGCCGATGATCTCGCCGTAGATCTTGGCACCGCGGGCCTTGGCATGCTCCAGCTCTTCCAGAATGACGACGCCGGCGCCGCCGGCAATGACGAAGCCGTCGCGGGCAGCGTCATAGGCGCGCGAGGCGCGCGGCGCATCCTCGTTGAAATCGCTGGTCATCGCGCCCATGGCGTCGAACAGGTTCGACATGGTCCAGTCGAGGTCTTCATGGCCGCCGGCAAACATCACGTCCTGCTTGCCCCACTGGATGAGCTCGGCGGCATTGCCGATGCAGTGCGCCGAAGTCGAGCAGGCCGACGAGATCGAATAGTTGACGCCGTGGATCTTGAACCAGGTCGCAAGCGTGGCGGAAGCCGTCGAGGACATTGCCTTCGGCACGGCAAAGGGCCCGATCCGCTTCGGCGAACCGTTCTTCTCTGTCGTCAGCGCGGCTTCGACGATCGTGCGGGTCGAGGGGCCGCCGGAGCCCATGACGATGCCGGTGCGCTCATTGGTGATATCGCCCTCTTCGAGGCCCGAATCGGCAATGGCCTGTTTCATGGCGACATGGTTCCAGGCCCCGCCCTGCGACAGAAAGCGCATGGCGCGGCGGTCGACCTGATCGGTCGGGTCTAGCGTCGGCTTGCCCCAGACCTGGCACTTGAAGCCGTGCTCGGCGAAATCCGGCGAGAAAGAGATGCCTGATTTTGCTTCGCGCAGCGAAGCGGTGACTTCGGCGGCATCGTTTCCGATCGAGGATACGATTCCCAATCCCGTAACGACAACACGTCTCATGTTCGATCCTTCTCTTTCTCCTCCGTGTCCCGCCGGTCAGCCGGCGCGACCACGCCTTACTGTTCCTTGAACAGGCCGACCCTGAGATCGGAGGCCTTGTAGATTACTTCGCCATCGGCCTTGACCCAGCCATCGGCAATGCCGAGAACCAGACGGCCGCGCATCACGCGCTTGAAGTCGACGCCATATTCAACAAGCTTGTTCTTCGGCGTGACCATGCCGGAGAATTTTACTTCGCCGGTGGAAATAGCGCGGCCCTTGCCGGGTTCGCCAAGCCAGCCGAGATAGAACCCGGTGAGCTGCCAAAGCGCGTCAAGTCCCAGGCAACCCGGCATGACGGGGTCGCCCTTGAAGTGGCAATCGAAAAACCAGAGGTCGGGCGTGATGTCAAATTCGGCGCGGGCATGGCCCTTGCCGTTGGCGCCGCCATCCTCGGAAATTTCGGTGATGCGGTTGAACATCAGCATAGGAGGCATCGGAAGCTGCGCATTGCCGGGGCCGAAAAGCTCGCCCTCGGCGCACTTGATGATGTCCTCGTAATCGAAATGCGATTGTCTCGTGCTCATTAAAACTCTGCTTCCCTTCGTTCAGCGAGGGGTTTCCGGTATCCGGCTCAAGATAGGGGCGTATGCCTTCCGCAGCAATGCGCCCTTATGTCAGTTGGGCCGGAAAACCCGAAAATCAATTGTCATTCCGTTCACCGAGGCCATACAGGAAGCCGACTTCCGCGACCAGAGCGAAACGCGTTTCTGGGGGCTATTTGCAGTTTAATTTCAATCCCCGCAAGCCCTCGTCCTATTGAAAGCGATTCTCAATGCCGTTATACGATGCTATATTTGCATTTTGTTAGATGACGCCTTGAAAGTGGATATGACAGCGGGAAATCGCATTTCGGAAGAAAAGCTTCGATCAAGCGGCCTCAGGCCGACACGGCAGCGCGTGGCGCTGGCCGATCTGCTGTTTGCCAAGGGCGACCGCCATGTGACCGTGGAGGAACTGCATGGCGAGGCGCAGGATGCCGGCGTTCCGGTTTCCCTTGCCACCGTCTATAATACGCTGCACCAGTTCACCAATGCCGGCATGATCCGCGTTCTCGCGGTTGAGGGCGCGAAGACCTATTTCGACACCAACACTTCCGATCATCATCATTTCTTTATCGAGGGTGAAAACGAAGTGCTCGACATGCCCGCCGACGGCATCTCGCTGAACGGTCTGCCGACGCCGCCCGAGGGCATGGAAATCGCCCACATCGACGTGGTCGTCCGCCTGCGCCAGAAAAAATTCTGAGCTGCTGAGATCTCGGATCGTTCCGCCACCCCGGAGCTTTATCATCCAGGATTTGATACGGTGACAAAAATGCAGAGCCGCGCGGGCAGTTTGCGCTACCTTCCCGCATAGTGCGGCGTACGCCGCGCGATCCAGGCGTCGAGCCCTATTTGCACATCCTCGGTCGTGCACATCCGCGCGAATTGCTCGCGTTCGATCAGCAGGCCTTCCTCGATCGTCGTATTAATGCCGCGTGTGACGGCGGCGATGATGCGGGCTGCCGCCAGCGGCGAATGTCGCAAAATGCGATTGGCCAGATCGAACGCTGTTGGCAAGAGTTCCTCTCTTGGCACCACTTTGTTCACCAGGCCCATTTCGTAGGCGCGCATGGGCCCGAAGGTGTCTCCGGTCAAGAGCAATTCCAGTGCCCGCTTGCGTCCGGCCAGCCGCGGCAGGCGTTGCGTGCCTCCGAATGTCGGTGGGATGCCGATTTTGATCTCGGGCTTGGCAAAGATGGCATCTTCAGATGCGACCGCCAGATGCACGGACTCAGTGATTTCGCAGCCACCGCCAAAGGCTATGCCGTTGACAGCCGCGATCACCGGTTTGGGAAAGGCCTCGAAACGCGCCGTCATCCGCTGCCCGCGGCGGCAAAACGCCCGAAGCGCCTCCTCGGTCCCGCGTTTGATGCTTTCGGTAAATTCGTGAATGTCACCTCCGGCGGAGAAGGCCCTGTCCCCGGCTCCTGTCAGGATGACGGCGCCGATCTCGGCGTCTGCCTCTATCTGATCGAGCAGCGCAAGCAGCCGGTCGTTTGTTGCGTAATCGAGCGCATTGAGCTTCTCCGGTCTGTTGAGGGTCAGAAGCGCGATGCGGTCTTTTTTCTCCAATAGGACAGTATCCTGCATGTTGTAACCTTTCTGTTTGCGTTGACAGGAAGGCTAGCCTCAACCACACTTCAAGCAAACTCACTGGTTAGTATACATAGATCGGAATTCTGGAATGACCGTTGCCGCCAGCAAGGCCAAGCCGGCCCGCGAACGGATTATCGATGCCGCGAGCACATTGTTTTATCAGGAAGGCATTCGCACCGTCAGCGTAGACGCGGTCGTCGAGAAAGCGGGCGTCACCAAGAAGACTCTCTACTATCACTTCAAAAGCAAGGACGACCTCGTTGCCGAGTATCTCAGTGTCCGCGATCAACCTAACCTGAAGCTGTTCGAAACGTGGTTTGAAAGCGCAGAAGGCGACGCGGCCGACAAGGTTGAAGCAATCTTTCTGGGTCTGGCAAAGTCCGCCCGTCACCCCAAATGGAAGGGCTGTGGGTTCTTGCGCACGGCTGCAGAGCTTGCCAATCTTCCCGGCCACCCGGCAATGAAGATCGGATCGGGGCACAAGAAGAAATTCGAAGACTGGCTTGCAAAACAGTTTGGGGAAAAGCGAATCGCCGATCCAGCAGCCATCGCGCGTCAGGTCGTTCTCCTGATGGACGGCGCCTTTTCTACCATGCTCATTCACCGCGACGCAGCATATGCGGAGGAAGCAGGCCGTGCCGCAAAGTCGATTGTCCGCGCGTGCCTCGGAACTGAGCCTCGGCGCTAGATCATCGGGCGGTTGATCTGAACCGCCCGACGGTCCAGCTCTTTGTTTCGAGACATCAGGCGGCCGAAAAGCCGGATTCCGTTGTTTGGCTGAGACTCTAGCTATCCTGTCTCGGCGTAAGCCTTGTCGTCTGGCCGCGCAGACGCGCCGTCAGAAGGCCGGCCCATTCACGCAATGCGGTGGTGAGCATCGCCGCATTGGTCATCGGTCGGTCGAGGCTTGCCGAAAGGCGCGGTCGGCCCTCGGTGCGATAGTCGGCCGGCCAGGCCACAACGGCGATCCCCGTCTTTTCGAAAAGCGCGACCGCGCGCGGCATGTGATAGGCTGATGTCACCAGAAGACACGGCCCGGTGACGGCTCGATCCTTCAAAAGCGCAGCCGTGTTGGCGGCGTTTTCCGCCGTGTTGCGGGCATCCGGCTCATAGAGCAGGCGCTCGGACGGAATGCCGTGATCGGCAAAGAAACGGGCGGCGGGCTCGGCCTCGCCGAATTTCGCCCCGGTCATGGCATTGTCGCCGCCGGTCACCAGAATGACCATCTTCGGATAAAGCCGTGCCAGGCGAAGCGCCTCGATATAGCGATCAGCCGCGCGGGTAAAGACATAGGTGCCGCGCCGCGCCGAGGCCCCGGTATTGATGCCGCCGCCGAGCACGATGGCGCAGCCCGGCGGCTCGGCAAGAACCGGCCGCCGAAAGCGGGTTTCGAGGTTGGCCAGAAGAACGGCCCCCAGATTGGTGAAACTGGTGACCCCGAGCGTAAGCGCGGCAAGCGCGGCAAAGAGCGCCGCCGCGTCGGCTTTGGAAAGGACCAGAGAGACCAGCACGGCGAGCATAGAGAGGAAGGCAAGGGCCAGCGGCTGGAAGATGAGCCAGAACAGCTTTGACAGAATGAACATCACGCCTCCCGGCTGGCCTGAAGCGCCTCAACCCTTGCGGAAAACGTATTCGGTTTCCTGGCGCAACGTCTCGCCGGGCATGAGGATGGCGTTGGGAAAGCCTTGTTGGTTGATGGCGTCGGGCCAGACCTGGGTTTCGAGGCAGAAGCCAGCAAAGGGACCGTAGGGAAAGCCGTTGAGGCCTTCCGGCGTCTCGTCCAGTTTGAAGGCAGTGTAGAGCTGCACGCCCGGCTCAGTCGTCAGCACATCCATGGTCACCTTCGAGGACGGCGCATAGGCGCTGATGACCGGGCGCTTTTCCGTCCGTCCGGGTGAGAGACAGAAATTGTGGTCGAACAGCACCTGCCGGCCATTCTCGTCCTCGCGCTTCAGCGGATGCGGTTTGCGGAAATCGAAGGGCGTGCCGGCGACCGACCTGATCTCGCCGGTCGGAATCTGCCGCTCATCGGTCGGCAGATAGTGATCGGCGGCAATCATCAGCGTGTGTTCCAGCGTATCCGTGCCGTTGCCGAGGTTGAAATAGGAATGGTTGCACATATTGGCGACCGTCGGCTTGTCGGTCGTCGCCTCGTAGACGATCGAAAACACGCCGCGCGGCTTCAGCCGGAAATGCGCGCGGATCTCGCAATTGCCGGGGAAGCCGCCGCGCCCGTCCTTGTCGACGATCTTCAGCGTCACCCGGTCTTCGGCAATCTCCTCGAACTCCCACAGGCTGACGCCGATGCCGTCGCTGCCGCCGTGAAGATTGGTGATGCCGTTTTCATTGCAATCGACCTGGTATTCCGTCCCGTCGATCGTAAAACGGCCATTGGCGATGCGGTTGGAGGAGCGGCCCGGCGTCGCGCCGAAATAGGGAGAGTGGTCCGGATAGGGTTCGAAACTGTCGAAGCCGAGGACCAGCGCATGGTCGTGGCCCTCAAGGCGCAGATCCTGCACGACTGCGCCCCAGTTGATGATCTTCGCGGTCAGGCCGCCGCCTGTGATCGTGACCCGGCTGACGGTCTTGCCGTCCTTTGTCTGGCCGAAGGCTTCCGGTTGTGGCGCACCCATTGTTTTTGTCCTCCGCATCTAGAATGTTACATTGCGGGCCGGATATTGCGCCGGAATGGCGGGCGCTTCAAGCGCCCGTCCGTCCGTCGCCGATTTCTTCCAGGTGATAGGGCGTCGTCTGGTAAACCTCGTTGATCCAGTTGCCGAACAGAAGATGGGCATGCGAGCGCCAGCGGTTGAGCGGCGTGCGGCCGGGATCATCGGCCGGGAAATAGTTGAACGGCAGATCGACCGGAACATTGGCGTCGACATCGCGCCGATACTCGTCGCCGAGCGAGACCGAATCATATTCGATATGGTTGAACATGTAGAGCCGGTTGGCGAAGCTTTCCTGCGCCAGGCAGGGGCCGACCTCGTCGGAATCCATCAGGAGCTCCATGCCCGGCACTTGCTCCAGATCCTCGCGGCGCACCTCCGTCCAGCGCGACACCGGGATCTGGAAGTCGTCGGAAAAGCCGTTGAGATAGACGGACGCCGGCTTCAGGTTGCGGTGACGGTAGACGCCGAACGCCTTCTTGTTCAGAAGATGCTTCTCCACGCCGTGGAAATGATAGGCCGCCGCCATCGCTCCCCAGCAGATGTTCATCGTCGAATGGCAATGGGTCGTCGTCCAGTCGAGGATGTCCTTCAACTCGTCCCAATAGGTGACTTCCTCGAAATCGAGCGTCTCCACCGGCGCGCCGGTGATGATGAAGCCGTCGAACTTCCGCTCTGCCACCTCGTCCCAGGTCTGGTAGAAGGAGAGCAGATGGTCGATCGGCGTGTTCTTCGCCTTGTGGCCGCCAACGCGCACCAGCGAAAGCTCGATCTGCAGCGGCGATGCGCCCAGAAGACGGGCGAACTGCAGCTCGGTCTTGATCTTGTTCGGCATGAGATTGAGAAGGGCAAACTGCAGCGGGCGGATATCCTGCCGCTCGGCAACCGTTTCCGTCTTGACCCGCACGCCCTCGGAAAGAAGCGTTTCATAGGCGGGCAGCGTATCAGGAATCTTGATAGGCATGTCTCATTCCAATCCCGAACAGAAACCGGCCGTCGTCAACACGCAGCCGGTCCGAATGGGCAGGAGTTTTCCGCTCGCTTCGGCCCTTTAGCGAGTTGTTTTACGTGGCTGCAAGCCGGCCGGCCAAATCACCACAAGGAAAAGCTAGATACCGCCGCAATTGCTGGACGTCAATCTCGGCGCGAAAGGCAACATTTGGCCAATGCGCGGCTCCGGGCAGAAAATGTCCTCGGTTTCGGCCCGAAAGCGGAAACTCTGTGCCCGGTCCCGGCCACTTCTTTGGCACTGTCGTTCTACTGTGACGCTGCCCGTCTCAGCGCCGCCGTCGTGACGCCCATGGCGACCAGTGCGCCGCCACCAAGACGCGGCATCAACACGGTCGCCGTGGCGGACGACAGCCTTGTGCGAAGCCGGTCGGCCATCAGGGCGTAGGCCAGGGCATTGATGGCGGCCAGCCCGACGAAGGTGGCCGTGAGGATCGCAAACTGCGGAAAGAGTGGCTCTGCCGGCACGATGAACTGCGGCACGAAGGCGATGAAAAAGGCAATCGATTTCGGGTTCAGCGCGGTAACCGCCATGGCATGAAAGAAAACCCGCTGCGCCGCAAGAGGGGGCTGGGCGGAGGAATTCAGGGTGCTTCCCGCCCCGGCGCTTCTGAAAAGCCGGATGCCGAGATAGACGAGATAGGCCGCGCCGACCCATTTGAGGACGACAAACAGTTTGGCCGACGTCAGGACAAGCGCGCCGAGACCGGCAAGCGAGGCGCTCATGGCGATGAGATCGCCGAGCGCGACGCCGGCGACGGTGGCTAGCGCCACGCGCCGCCCCTGGCTCAGCGCGTAGCTCAGCACGAGAAGAACAGTTGGGCCGGGAATGAGGAGCAGTGCCGTCGATGCCGCCACGAAGGCGAGCCAGAGATGGAAATCCACGTTTATGTCCTTGGATGCCTCGCGTTTTCACCAGCAAAGACAGGTTCTGCAGCCTTCGGCAAGGGGGCCGTAGATCAAAAATGCGAAAACCGCTTGACCTTCCAGTGACTGGAAACCCTATCTCCTTCGTCAGCATCAAAGCCAATGCAACAAGGAGCATGACGATGGCCGAGAAAGTGACGCTGAAGATCGAAGGCATGGGCTGCAGTAAGTGCAGCGACAAGGTGACGAAGGCGCTTGGCAGCATTGACGGGATTTCCGATGTCGCCGTCAGCCTGGACGACAACGCCGCCTCGTTTGAGCTTGCCGCGCCTGCCAGCCGCGATCAGGCGGTCGAGGCTGTCGAGGACGCCGGCTACGACGTCGTGGCCTGAGGCTGCCGAAGGGCAATCAACTTCCAAAAGGCGTTACCTATGGAACAGACGATCTCTACCAGTCGCAGGGCGCAAACCCTCTCCGTGCCGGTGACAGGCATGACCTGCGCATCCTGCGTGCGCAGCGTCGAGCGCGTTGTCGGCAAGGTCGAGGGGGTCGAGGCCGTCGCCGTCAATCTGGCGACTGAAACCGCCGAGGTGACGCTTTCCGACAAAAAGGCCACCGGTGCGGTGGTCGCGGCGATCGAGAAGGGCGGTTATGGCGTACCGCTTTCAACCGTCGAACTCGGCATTGGCGGCATGCATTGCGCGTCCTGTGTCGCAAGCGTCCAGCGTGCGCTGTCGCGGGTGCCCGGCGTCGTCTCCGTCCATGTCAATCTAGCGAATGAACGGGCAACGCTGTCCGTTCTACCCTCCCTCGACACTGCCGTTCTGGAAGGCGCGGTTGAAAAGGCCGGCTTCGAGCCGCACCGCATCGAGGATCGGCGCGCCGAAAGCGAAAGCCATGAGGATCGCAGGGCGAAAGAGCAGGCGGCGCTCAAGCGTGATCTGATCACCGCCTTCGCCTTCACCCTGCCGCTTTTCGTTTTGGAAATGGGGTCGCATTTCATTCCTGCTTTTGGCCATCGGGTGATGGCGACGGTCGGCGTGTTTCCGCTGCATGTCTTCTATTTCGTGCTGGCGACGATCGTGCAGTTCGGCCCGGGCCGCCGGTTCTACAGCCACGGCCTCGCTTCTTTCCGAAGGCTTTCGCCGGACATGAATGCGCTGGTGATGCTGGGGTCAACGGCGGCCTGGGCCTATTCCACGGTCGCGACCTTCCTGCCGCAGGTCTTCCCGGCGGGCGCCGCGCAGGTCTATTTCGAAAGCTCCGCCGTTATTATCACGCTGATCCTGCTCGGCCGTTTTCTCGAGGCCAAGGCCAAGGGGCGGACGTCCGCCGCCATTACCCATCTGATGGGCCTGCAGCCGAAGACCGCCCGCGTCGAACGAAATGGCGCGGCGGTCGACATCCCGATCGATGAAGTCAGGCGCGGCGATCTGGTGATCGTGCGTCCCGGCGAGAAGATCGCCGTCGACGGTATCGTCGTTTCCGGCTCTTCGCATGTGGACGAGGCGATGATTTCGGGCGAGCCGCTTCCGGTGAAGAAGGGCGAGGGCGACGCCGTCACCGGCGGCACCATCAACAAGACCGGTTCCTTCACCTTCCGGGCCACGGCGATCGGCGCGGACACCGTGCTGGCGCGCATCGTCAAGATGGTCGAGACCGCGCAAGGGGCGAAACTGCCCGTGCAGGCCATGGTCGACAAGGTGACGGCATGGTTCGTGCCGGCCGTGCTGACGGCTGCCGCGATCACCTTCCTCATTTGGCTCTTCATCGGGCCGACGCCTGCCTTCTCCTTCGCCCTGGTCAATGCGGTGGCGGTGCTGATCATCGCCTGCCCCTGCGCCATGGGGCTTGCCACGCCAACCTCCATCATGGTCGGCACGGGCAGGGCGGCGGAAACCGGCGTGCTGTTCAGGAATGGCGAGGCGCTGCAGACCTTGCGCGATACCGCCATTGTCGCCTTCGACAAGACCGGCACGCTGACAGAGGGTCGCCCCGAGGTCACCGACATCATTGCCGCTGACGGGTTTGACGAAGAGACGCTGATCGCCCTTGCCGCCGCGGTGGAGACCGGTTCGGAGCACCCGCTTGCCGAGGCGGTGGCAGGATATGCCGCGGCGAAGACGATCACCGTGAGCGAGGCGGACGGCTTCGAGGCCGTCCCCGGTTTCGGTGTGACGGCGAATGTCGATGGCAGGACGGTCGCTGTCGGCGCGCGCCGGTTCATGGAGGCGCTTGGCGCGGATACCGCGATGCTGGATGAAACCGCCGAAGCGCTTTCCGCAAAGGCGCGTTCGCTTCTGTTCATTGCCGTCGATGGCAGGTCTGCCGGCATCATCGGCGTTGCCGATCCGGTCAAGCCGTCGGCGAAGGCGGCGATTGCGGCGCTTCATGCGGCAGGACTCAAGACCGCGATGATTTCCGGCGACAACCGCAAGACGGCCGAAGCCATTGCTGCGGACGTCGGGATCGATACGGTGGTCGCCGATGTCCTGCCGGACGGCAAGGTCGAGGCGCTTGAGGCGCTCAGAAAACAGCACGGCGCCATCGCCTTTGCCGGCGACGGCATCAATGACGCCCCGGCGCTGGCTGCTGCCGATACAGGCATCGCCATCGGCACGGGCACCGATATTGCCATCGAGACGGCGGATGTGGTGCTGATGTCGGGCGCGCTGTCGGGCGTCGTCAACGCCATTGCGCTTTCGCGGGCGGTCATGCGCAATATCGCGCAGAACCTGTTCTGGGCCTTTGCCTATAATGCGGTGCTCATCCCGGTCGCCGCCGGCATTCTCTATCCCGTCAACGGTACGCTTCTGTCGCCCATGCTGGCGGCTGCCGCCATGGGTCTTTCGAGCGTCTTCGTCCTGTCGAATGCACTCAGGCTGAAGCGGTTCCGGCCGCTTGCCTGAGCAAACAAGAAAGCCTTTCGCCGGTCGACGCAAATCAAACGCGCCGACCGGCTTTCCATTCCACGCCTATCGTCCTATTCTTCGTTTCAGCCGCTCGCAGTTGGCGCCAAGGGAATTCCGAGATTCCCCGGCCCTTTGATCACGATCAATACAAACCGATTTAAAGCGGCCTAAATCTGCCCCCGGTGAGATTGGACGGTCTTCTTCCGGATAGTTTTCTAAGCCCCGACCGGGTGTCATACCCGTGACGAAATGTGGCGCGAAACTCTTCCGCACGACCGCCGGGCCGCCCCCAAGACCGGCCCATCCCGTCCGCCAACCACAGCAACCGCCGGACATTCCGGCGAATAGCGCAGGAGTAGTCCCATGCCGGCCACCAGCACGACCGAACTTGACCAGCTTGTTGCCCGGACGAAGGCAGCGCAGCAGAAGTTTGCGACCTATACCCAGGAACAGGTCGACTTCATTTTCCGTTCCGCCGCCCTTGCCGCGGCAGATGCCCGCATTCCTCTTGCCCGTATGGCGCATGAGGAAACCGGAATGGGCGTCATGGAAGACAAGGTGGTCAAGAACCACTTCGCCTCGGAATACATCTACAACAAATACAAGGACGACAAGACCTGCGGCATCCTCTCGGAGGAACCGGAATACGGCATCTTCACGGTTGCCGAGCCTGTCGGCCTGATTTGCGCCATCGTCCCGACCACCAACCCGACCTCGACCGCCATCTTCAAGGCGCTGATCAGCCTGAAGACCCGCAACGGGGTCATCTTCTCGCCGCATCCGCGCGCCAAGCGCTCGACCTGCGAGGCTGCCCGCGTGGTGCTTGAAGCCGCCGTCAAGGCCGGCGCACCGAAGGACATCATCGGCTGGATCGATGAACCCTCGGTCGAGCTGTCGAACGCGCTGATGCACCATGAGGACATCAACCTCATCCTCGCCACCGGCGGCCCCGGCATGGTGAAGGCCGCCTATTCGTCGGGCAAGCCGGCAATCGGCGTCGGCGCCGGCAACACGCCTGCCGTCATCGACGAATATGCCGATATCAAGCGTGCGGTTGCCTCGATCCTGATGTCGAAGACCTTCGACAATGGCGTCATCTGCGCCTCGGAACAGTCGGTGATTGCCGTCGACAAGGTCTATGACAAGGTGCGCGAGCGCTTCATCAGCCATGGCGGTTATGTTCTGTCGGGCAATGAGGCCGGCGCCGTTCGTGATATCATCATGAACAAGAAGGGCACGCTGAACGCCGAGATCGTCGGCCAGTCGGCCGTCAAGATCGCGGCCATGGCCGGCATCGAGGTGCCGCCGCGCACCAAGGTTCTGATTGCCGAGGTCGAAAGCACGGGCGAGGAAGAAGTCTTTGCCCATGAAAAGCTGTCGCCGACGCTTGCCATGTACAAGGCCAAGAATTTTGACCATGCCGGCCGTATCGCTGCCGACCTGGTGGCCCTTGGCGGCATCGGCCACACCTCGGTGCTCTACACCGACCAGGACCTGCAGCCCGAACGCGTCACCGCCTTCGGCGAAAAGATGAAGACGGCCCGCGTCCTGATCAATACGCCTGCCTCGCAGGGCGGTATCGGCGACCTTTACAACTTCCGCCTGGCGCCGTCGCTGACGCTTGGCTGCGGTTCGTGGGGCGGCAACTCGATCTCGGAAAACGTTGGCCCGCAGCACCTGATCAACAAGAAAACGGTCGCCAAGAGGGCAGAAAACATGCTGTGGCACAAGCTTCCCCCGTCGATCTATTTCCGTCGCGGTTCGCTTCCCTTCGCTCTGGAAGAACTGAAGGGCCACAAGCGTTGCCTGATCGTCACCGACCGTTTCCTCTTCGAAAACGGCTATGTGAACGACACGGTTCGCGTGCTGAAGGGCCTTGGCATGGAAGTCGAAACCTTCTTCGACGTGCAGGCCGACCCGACGCTCGCCGTCGTGCGCAAGGGCTGGGAACTGGCCCGCTCGTTCGAGCCGGACATCATCCTGGCCCAGGGCGGCGGCTCGCCGATGGATGCGGCCAAGATCATGTGGGTGATGTACGAGCATCCGGACGTCGAGTTCGCCGATCTGGCGCTGCGCTTCATGGATATCCGCAAGCGCATCTATCACTTCCCCAAGCTCGGCATCAAAGCCAAGTTCGTCGCCGTGCCCACGACCTCGGGCACCGGTTCGGAAGTCACCCCGTTCGCCGTCGTGACCGACGAGAAGACCGGCGTGAAATATCCGATCGCCGACTACGAACTGACGCCGACCATGGCCATCGTCGATCCCGACCTCGTCATGAACATGCCGAAGTCGCTGACCGCCCATGGCGGCATCGATGCGGTGACCCATGCTCTGGAAGCCTATGTCTCGATCATGGCGAACGAGTATTCGGACGGTCAGGCGCTTCAGGCCCTGAAGCTGCTGAAGGAATATCTGCCCTCGGCCTACAAGAACGGCGCTGCCGATCCCAAGGCCCGCGAGCAGGTTCACAACGCCGCAACGATCGCCGGCATGGCCTTCGCCAACGCCTTCCTCGGCGTCTGCCACTCGATGGCGCACAAGATCGGCGCGCAGTTCCACCTGCCGCACGGCCTGTCGAATGCCCTGCTGCTGGCCAATGTGGTTCGCTACAACGCGGTCGACAACCCGACCAAGCAGGCAACCTTCAGCCAGTATGACCGGCCGAAGGCGCTGTGCCGCTATGCCGAGATTGCCCGCCACCTCGATCTTGGCGGCAAGACGGACGAACAGTCGGTCGAAAATCTGGTCAAGTGGATCGAAAGCCTGAACAAGGCCTGCGATATCCCGGAATCGATCCAGGCGGCCGGCGTCGGCGAAGCCGACTTCCTCGACCATCTCGATGAAGTCGCCGAAAAGGCCTTCGATGACCAGTGCACCGGCGCCAACCCGCGCTACCCGCTGATCTCGGAGATCCGCCAGGTCCTGCTCGACACCTATTATGGCCGCGCCTACGAAGAAGGCGTCGTCAACGAGCCGGCAGCAGCCGAAGACAAAGGTTCGGTCGTGCCGCTCAGCGCCCGCAAGTAATTGCTGGCATTGAACAGCATGAGAGAAAACGCCGCCTCACCAGTGCGGCGTTTTCGTTTCATACTATCCTGCCCGCTGTAGCCTCAGATAGGAAGTCGGGTTGCCATAGACCGGCGCGATGCGGGTGATCGCGTGGTCAAGGTTTTCACGCGTGACCCGCATGGTCGCGCCATTGGCATGGATGAGGGTCTTGGCATCTTCCATGATGCCGACATGGCCTTTCCAGAAGACGAGATCGCCGCGTTTCAGCGCCCGGCGCTTCACCGGCTCGCCCTCCATCAATTCCTGCATGTCGGAATCGCGCGGCACGGCTGCGCCCGCCATCATCATCGCCAATTGTACCAGCGCCGAGCAGTCGAGGCCGAAGCCCGACCGTCCGCCCCAGAGGTAGGGCGTTTCCAGAAAACGCAGCGCCGTCTTCACCGGATCGCGCTCGAAGGGACGGCCGAGGGGAAAGCAGTGATCGGCAAAAACCGCCGTGCCGTCCGAGCAAAGATAATAGCGGCTGCCGCGCGTTTCCGCCTCGTCGACGAAGGTCAGCCGGCAGCCCATGGAAAGCGCGCAGACCGGCCCGGCCTTGAGCTCGGCCTCGGGATAGAGGAAGGTTCGGGGGACCGAGATGACATGGGAGGCCTGGCGCTCGCCTTCGGCCACCATCGCCTCGGGCAGGTAGCCGACATAACCGTCAAAGCGCGATTGCACCCAGGCCCAGCCGGATCGGCGTTCGAAGATGTCGACGGTTTCGCCGAAAAGAAGCTGACTGTCGATGAAGGCGGCTTCCGAGGGCTTCGGCCGCAAGGGCGCGACGGGCGCGATGATCTGGGCCGGCGTCGGCACGGCGAAGCGATCCGCATGGACGATGCCGGAAAGCCGGGCATCGGCTAGATCGGGGCGGAAGGCATGCAGCCTTCGGTCGAGTTCCATCACCATCAGTTCGTCCGGATCGTTTCGAAGAGGGCGCGGATCGCCTGCGCCTCGCCGCCGGCAGGGCCGAAATCGCGATCGGCCGGGGCGTGCCCATAGATGTCGAAATGCGCCCACGTTCGCGCCCGACCGACAAAGCGCTTCAGGAAGAGCGCCGCGGTGATCGCGCCGGCCATGCCGCCAGCCGGGGCGTTGGTGAGGTCGGCGATCGCGGTTTTCAGCCTGGCGTCATAGCCGGCAAAAAGCGGCATGCGCCAGAGCGGGTCGGAAAGCCGTTCGCCGTTCGCGGAGAGCTTCTCGGCAAGCGCGTCGCTGTCGGTGAAGAACGGCGCGATATCGGGGCCGAGCGCCACGCGGGCAGCGCCCGTCAGCGTCGCCATGTCGATCAGCAGATCGGGGAGCTCCTCATCGGCATAGGTCAGCGCGTCGGCGAGGATGAGCCGTCCCTCCGCGTCGGTGTTGTCGATCTGCACCGTCAGCCCCTTGCGCGAGCGGTATATGTCACCCGGGCGGAAGGCATTGCCGGCGATCGCGTTCTCGACGCTCGGGACGATGACGCGCAGGTCGACGTCCAGGCCGGCATCCATGATCATCAGCGCGAGCGCCATGACATTGGCGGCTCCGCCCATATCCTTCTTCATCAGCCCCATGCCGGCCGCCGACTTTATGTCGAGGCCGCCCGTATCGAAACATACGCCCTTGCCGACAAGCGTGATGGTTCGCGCGCCCTTGCGGCCCCATCGCATTTCCATGAGCCTTGGCGCTTTCTCGCCGGCGCGTCCGACCGCATGAATCAGCGGGAAGCCGGCTTTCAGCAATTCGTCGCCGCGGATCGCGCCGAAGGTCGCGCCATAGTGACCGGCCAGGCTCTCGAAGACCTGCTCCAGATGGTCCGGCTGCATGTCGTTTGCCGGGGTGTTGATCAGGTCGCGGGCAAGGAAGATGGCGGCAACGGTCCGTTCGATTGCCGCTGCGTCGCAGCTGTCAGGAATGGCGAGACGGACCTGGGTGGCCGAAGAAGGCTTGAGATAGCGTTCGAAGCGATAGCCTCCGGCCGCAAAGCCGATCAGCGCCTGGGCCACATCGCCGTCGAAGCGCGCGAGCGCCCAGTCGCCGGCCGGAAGGAGCCGCGAAAGCCGCCCGGCGGCAAAAGGTGCGCCTTTCTGCCCGAGCCCGAACAACGCGCCGCCGATGCCTCCGTCGCCGGAGGGCGCGATGAGGAGTTCGCCTTCGCGCGCGGAAAAACCTGCCGCACGGGCAAACCGCCGGAAGCTATCCGGCAGCGCGTCCGGCTTGTCGATGTCGGATGGCGTTACCGCATAGAGCTGCTTCGTGTCGGAACCGGGTCCGCAAAAGCGGGAAGGGCGGTCGAAAATCTGGAAACTGGGCATCTGTCTTCGCTTGTCACTGTCGTCCCGCCTACTTTCGCGGGAAAAAACTTTCTGTAAAGTGGCAGAAAGCCTCGGAACTGATTCCTTACGCTGATCGGGGCGGCCAGAACAGACGGAGATTGCCTTAAAATGACCAATCGCACCGGGCTTTCGGGAAAGGCGGCGCTGGCGCTCGTCATCGCGGCAATTGCGGTTTCAGGCTGCGCCAGCGTGCGCAGGCCGATGACCACGGCGCAATATATGTCGGCCGAGGAGATTGCCAGCCTTTCCCCATCACAGCGACAGATGGCGCGCTATCGGCTTGAAACCGCCTATCTTTCAAGGCCCGGCAACGTCAAGTCGGGTATCGCCTGGTCCGAGTTTCTGAAGGCGGAGGGCCGTTACGGCGAGGCCAATCAGGTGATGCGAGAGGTTGCCGCCCGCAACCCCGATTCCGGCGATGCGTTGCTCCACTATGCCGAAACCCAGGCAGCGCTGGGCTATTACCCCGATGCGCTGCGCACGATTCGCAATGCCGAGAATGTTGCGCCGCGCGACTGGCGGACCTTCTCGCAGGAGGGACTGATTCTCGACCAGATGGGCAAGCCGATGGAGGCGCGCATGCGCTACCGTCAGGCGCTCACGCTGTCGCCGAAGAACCCGGAAGTGCTATCCAACATGGCGGTTTCCTACGTTCTCACCCATGATCTGACGACGGCGGAGAACTATCTGCGCGAGGCGATTGTCCAACGCGGCGCGAGCCCCGAGGTTCGCATCAACCTGGCTCTTGTCCTCGCGCTTCAGGGCAAGCAGCAGGAGGCCGAGCGCGTCGCCACTGCGGGCGTTTCGGCCGAAGAGGCGCAGCAGAATCTCGCCGCCCTTCAGGCCGCGACGGCGCCCGGAGGCGCCTGGGAACAGTTCGCCGTGAGTGCAGGCCAACAGTCCGCCATGTAACGGGGCGGTCATCCGCTGGAGCAATTCCGCCTTTCGTGGAAACCTGGATCTGTTCTATCTATCTGTTTTAAAGGTTTTTTTCGGATATAAAATGTTGCCACCTGACTGCGAAACGCTCTAGGGTCGCATCAACACCGAATGTCGCGGGTAGTCGCTGGCGAAATTGTCTCTGAGCGGAGTAATGAACACGTTTTCGGTGCGGGTCCGGCTGATCTTCCACGCGCCATCGATCCTGACGAAGGCGTTGTTCAGCCGGCTGGAGCGCAGGAGCGCCGTGCCGTCGGCATAGAGCCATGGCTGGCAGTGCACCCACTGGCCTTCGGCACAGTCGCCGTCCACATGGATCTGCTCCGATGTCAGATAGTGGACATTCAGCACCAGTTTCGGCTCGCGCTCCGGGCTCCAGAACTTTTCGAAATGGGCGCGGATTTCGGCCTTTCCGGTACAGCGGCCGAACTGGCCGTCATAATATTCACCGACGCCCTCCCAGATCGCATCTTCGGCGTAAAGCGCGAGGATGGCGTCGATGCGTTGGGCGTCGTTTGCGACGGCATAATCAGGGCAGGGCGTGTCGCACAGAAACATGTAGCGGGCCTGCAGCCGGCGGATTTCGGCCTCCGCCTCCAGCCTTTCGACGCGGGCCGTCAGCAGGGCCAGCCTGTCCGCATCCGTCGGGGTGTTCATCGTTGCTTTCCTGTCATTTCCGTTCATAAGCTGTTTGCCTTCTGCCACCGCTGCAATTATGCAGTGCGAACCTCCCGATCCGCAGCGCTCAACTGACTGAAGATAGCCAGATGGAAAACTCAGATAAGCCGACACTTCCATTCCAATCGAAGGCGGAATGGCCGTTTTACTGGATTACCCGTGTCAGCGCGCGCTACACGTTCGAAATGGACCGCCTGCTGAAGCAGCAGGGGCTCGATGTCTCGCGCTGGCGCGTCCTGTCCTCGTTGCGCGAGCATGGAAACCTCAGCGTTTCGGAGATCGCTGAATTCTGCATCCTCAAGCTCAACACGACGACCAAGATCGTCCAGCGCATGGCCGCCGAGGGTCTGGTCAAGACCCGCGTCTCCCCCAGCGATGCCCGGGTGACCGAGGTCAGCCTGACGGAAGCCGGGGCCGAGGCCGGGTTGAAGGCCGCGAAGACGGCAAGCCGCGTGTTTGAAAGAACCTTCACGGATATCAGCGAGGACGACCTTCGCCGCGTCAATCAGGTTCTTGAAGAGATTTTCGAGCGTCTTGCCTGAGTCGCGCGGCGCTCCAGCGGGCTTGTCAAATGACAAGCCGGCCGGAATGCTTCTGGCTTTTCGTCAAAGCGCGGGAATTTCCAGCGCGCGCCCCATCCGGGCCTCGATGCGCATGTAGCGCCACAACCGGTACTCGCCGACCTCGATCGTGCGGAACAGGTTGCAGGCGGCCTTGACGCTGTCGCGATCCGGGCAGTCGGCGAGGATATAGCAGGTCCACGGAAAGCCGTCCGGCGAAGTGCCGACCATGGTTTCGTCGTCATCCATCGTGCCGAGCACGGTGACGCCGGGAAGATCGGCGACGCCGCGCAGGAACGCCGAAAACCCCTTCCAGACCAGGCCGATATCGCTGAACGGCAGGTCGAAAAAGTTTTGATGCACTGCAATGCAGAACAACGTTCTCAGTGGCTTTTGTTCACTCATTTCAGTTCCCCATTTCTGTTGATCCGAACGGCCTTCGACCGTGGCGCGCGAAGGCCTGAGAGCCTCTTTCGAAAGCCCTTTCGAGGCTGCTCGCGACGTCGCTGATGGCCGGTTCGTCTGTGAAAGGTGGCTGAAAAAAGGTGAAAAATAAAGTGAAAAATATCATAAATTTGAGACGAAAGCCGGAATGCTTGCATTGGCAGAGTTGACAACCTACAATTTTACGGTAATTTTCATCTAAATCAAAAACACGGGAACAGCATCGCAACAGCAGAAGGAATTGCCTCCCGGCGTGAGAGACGTCACTTCCAGACATTGAGCGACAGGGCCGGATGACGGCACCGGAGCGGACGCAGGCGCCGCTTGCGGATAAGGATGGCTTGCGTCTTCGCAGATGCGAACAAGTGAGCCTTGTCCGGCAATGCGCGCTGACTTCGGCCGCTCTTGCCGAAAGACGTCCGCAACAGACAGTCGCAGATGAAAGATCCGGAGACCTGATCCGGCCTCACCGACCACAGCATTGCTGGGGCGGGACGGTGAAGCTGTGCCCGAATGAGAGCGGATGAACCAGGTTTCGCTCTTGAAATGCGTCCGGTTCGCCGGGCGGACGAAGAAATAAATGACGATCGTGACAACGAGAAGGGGAATGATGGTGAAAACGCTTTTGAAATTCTGTCGTGGGGCCGTGGTCGCGGCCGTGGCGCTGGCCGGGTCCTCAGCCCTTGCCGCCGAGACGCTGACCATGTCGGTCTGGCTGCCGCCGGCGCATCCGCTGGTCAGCGACGTGCTGATGCCGATGGTCAAGGAGATCGAAACCGCCACGGACGGCGATGTCACGGTCAAGGTTCTGCCGGCGCCGCTCGGGCCGCCCGGCGCGCATTATGACCTTGCCGCAAACGGCGTTGCCGACATCGTCATGGGCGTCCAGAACTATACTGCAGGCCGGTTCCGCACCTCCGAACTTGCCGAGATGCCGTTTCTCGGCGATGACACGGTGGCCCGTTCGCTGGCCTATTGGAAGGTCTTCAACGATACGCTGAGCAAGGCGAACGAGTATGACCGGGTCAAGGTTCTGGCCGTCTTCACCCACGGTCCGGGCGAAGCCTTCTCCAAGGAAAAGCCGCTGACGGCGAGCGACGCTTTCGACGGCATGAAGATCCGCGTCGGCGGCGGCATGGCGCATGATGTCGCCGTCGCGGTTGGCGGGGTTCCGATCGAGGGTCCGGCCTCCAAGGCCTACGAACTCCTGTCCCAGGGCGTTGCCGACGGCCTGTTCTTCCCGTTTGAATCGGTCGAGTCCTTCGGTCTCATGCCGCTGATGCACAAGGGCATGACCGTTCCCGGCGGCCTTTACAGCACCTCGATGTTCATCGTCATGAACAAGGCAAAGTGGGATCGTCTTTCGCCTAAGGATCAGGCCGCGATCGAAAGCGTCACCGGTGAGCACCTGGTCACGCGCGCCGGCGAGATGTGGGAGCGCGTCGACGATCAGGCCCGCGAGGCGATGAAGGGCAAGATCGACGTCAGCGCGGCAACGCCCGAGCAGATGGAGTTCCTCCATTCCCGGCTTGATCCGCTGATCGAGAAGAAGCTCGCCGATATTTCTGAGGCGACCGGCATTGACGCCAAGGCGGCCTATGCCGAGATGCAGGCCGAGATCGCAGCAGCGGCCAAATAATGAACCGGGCCGTCGAAAGTCATGGAAAACCGGGCGCGCGCCAATACGCGCGCCTCTCGCTGGCGGTCGTCTGCGCGCTGCTACTGGTCACGATCATGATGATTACCGTTGTCGACGTGATCGGCCGCTACGTTCTGAATGCGCCGCTGATGGGCGCGACGGAACTGACGGAACTGTTGCTGTGCGCCGTCATCTTCCTGGGTCTGCCCGCAGTCTGTCTGGATGACGCCCATATCCGCGTCGACATCCTGCTCTCCCGCGTGCCGCCTGCGTTGGAGCCGCTGCGCAAGATCGCCGTAAGCCTGGTCTCCGCGATTGTGCTCGGGCTCATCGCCTGGCGGCTGTGGGGTCATGCCGGCAATCTGGCAGGCTATGCCCAGAGCACCAATACCCTGAAGATCCCGGTTGCCCCGCTTGCCTATCTGACCTCAGTCGCCGTCGCGGTCTCCGCCGTGATCACAGTCGTCAACGGCATTACCGGCGGCGATGACAAGACCGGAGAGGCGGGATTATGATAAGCTGGCCTGTTGGCGTCTTCATCCTACTCGTGATGCTGCTTTCGGGGCTGCCGATCGCCTTCTCGCTGACGCTGGTCGGCTTTGTCGGAACCCTCTCGATCATCGGCTGGCAGCCGGCATTGTCGCTGCTTGGCCAGACCTTCTTTGATAATTCGCTGAGCTATTCGCTTTCGATCGTGCCGCTGTTCCTGATGATGGGCAATTTCGTGGTGCTGTCCGGCGTGGCCCAGGAAATGTACGAGGCTGCCCATGCCTGGATGCGGCATCGTCGCGGCGGGCTTGCGATCGCCACCGTTGTGGCGAGCGGCGGCTTCTCCTCCGTCTGCGGTTCCTCGCTGGCAACCGCTGCCACCATGGCGAAAATCTCCATGCCGTCGATGCGCCGCTTCGGCTATCCTGATGCGCTGTCGACCGCATCGATCGCCGCCGGCGGCACGCTCGGCATCCTGATCCCGCCGTCGATCATCCTGGTGCTCTATGGCATCATGACGCAGAGCGATATCGGCAAATTGTTCCTTGCGGGGATCGTGCCCGGCATTATCGGCATCATCGGCTACTGTCTTGCGGTGGTGCTGTCGCTGATGATCTCGGGCCAGAAGCTTCCCGTGATGGATCGTCTGCCGCTTGCAAAACGGTTTGCGGCGATGAAGGGCACGTTCGGCGCGGGCGCGCTGTTCATCTTCGTCATGGGCGGTATCTATTTCGGCGTCTTCACCCCGACCGAAAGCGCGGCCATGGGGGCCTTTGGCGCCTTTCTTCTGGTCCTGGCCAAACGGCGGTTCTCCGTCCAGTCCGTGCTGATGTCGCTGTTTGAAAGCGCGAAGACCAGCGCGATGATGTTCTTCATCCTGTTCGGTGCGCTGACCTTCACCAATTACGTCAATCTCTCGGGTATGTCGGCCGATATCCAGTCGCTGCTGACGGTCTTCGGCGATTCGAGAATCAGCATCCTGCTGGTGATCATGGCGATCTATCTGGTGCTTGGCTGCCTGCTGGAAGGCATGGCGATGATCACGCTGACCGTGCCGATGTTCTATCCCGTCGTCGCGGCCAACGGGATCGATCTGATCTGGTTCGGCATCTTCGTCGTCGTCGTCACCGAGATCAGCTACATCACGCCGCCGGTCGGGCTGAATGCCTTTGTGCTCCGGGCCGTGGTGCGCGACGTCAATCTGGCGACGATCTTCCGCGGGCTGGGTCCGTTTCTGCTGATGGATGTCATCAGGGTGCTGCTGCTCATCGCCTTTCCCGCGCTCGTTCTGCTGGTGCCTTACTCGATGTAGGGCGTGAGCTACCGGGAAGTCTGCCCAGGAAAAAAACGAAAGCAACGGGTTCATTCTTGACTTATGTGAAAAATAACGGTAATATTACTGTAATAGCGAACGACAAGAAAAAGCCGAAGGCCCGGTTCGCGACAAGGGAACAGGAATAAGATGCATTCAGCTCAACCGGCCGATGCCGCGTTGTCGCGCCCTCTCTCTATGGGCGGCGATGGCCCGCAGGTGGCGATCAAGGAATGCCTGGCGATCAAGGGGATCGTTACCCGCTGCGGGTCGCGCGCCCTTGCGGAAGGCCCCGTCGCAGATGAGAACGCCGCCGTGGTCGGTGCCCTTCTCGCCAGGGGCTGCCACATCATCGGCACGGCAAACATGCACGAGCTGGCCTTCGGCGTCACCGGCGTCAACGCCTTTCTCGGCACCCCTATCAACGCCAAATGGCCGGACAGGATCCCCGGGGGGTCGTCTTCGGGCTCGGCGGCTCTGATGGCGGCCGGGCGCTGCGACTTCGCGGTGGGCACGGATACGGGCGGCTCGGTGCGCATGCCGGCCTGCTGTTGCGGCGTTTTCGGCATGAAGCCGACCTATGGCCGCATCTCCCGCGCCGGCGCCATTCCGGCGGAAAGTTCGCTGGATTGCATTGGTCCCTTTGCCGCCACGACCGAAATGCTGACAAAGGCCATGAGTCTGATGGACCCGGGTTTTGTCGCGTGTCCGCCCGCCACCGAATTCCGCCTTGGTCGGGTCGTGGTTTCCGCCGAAGCGGAGATCGTCGCGGCCTTCGACAAGGCGCTTGCCTGTGTCCGCGCTGCGGAAATCACGCTTGAGTATTTCGAAGCGGCCTACGAGGCCGGCCTTGTCATCATCAATGCCGAGGCGGCGGACGCCTTTGCCGCGCTCGCACATGAAGACAACGGCATGGACGAAACGGTGCGCGCGCGCATTCTTGCCGCGGAGGCCGGCCGGTTGGGTGCCGACATCAGCCGCGCGGAAGAGATCCGCCGAATGTTCCGGAGCGAGGTCGACCGCGCACTGGAAGACTGCGACGCCCTGGTTCTGCCGACCATGCCTGTCGTGCCGCCGCTTCTCGCCGATGCCGGCGACATGCGGGCGCTCATTCCGCTGACCGCGCTGGTGCGGCCCTTCAACCTGAGCGGCCACCCGGCGATCACCATTCCCATTCTCACGGAAGACGGCCTGCCTGCGGGCATCCAGCTTGTTGGCCGGATCGGCGGGGATGAGGCGCTCTGCGCCATCGCCGAGGGCCTAGCAGCCACAATCGACATCAATCCCGAAGCATTTGCCGGAGACAAACGCAATGGACACTAGAAGCCAGGTCGCCGCCGCGCCTGCGGTGACCCTCACATCGGTTCTCGAGGAGATCAGGGAGCGGCGCGCCGAATTCGAGAAGCTCACCTATGTGCCGCTCGACATGGTCGAGAAGCTGCAGGCTGTCGGCGCCTATCGCGCTTTCGTGCCGAAATCGCTCGGCGGCGATGAAGTCACGCCGGCCGCCTTTCTCGAACTGATCGAGACGCTCTCGACCGCCGATGCCTCGACCGGCTGGGTGGCAAGCTTCGGCGTGTCGTCGACCTATCTTGCGGCGCTTCCGCCGGAAACCTTCGCGGCGATCTATGGCAAGGATCCCGATACCGTCTTTGCCGGCGCGATCTTTCCGCCGCAGCCGGCCGAACGCGTGGCGGGCGGATTTTCCGTCAAGGGCCGCTGGCCCTACTGTTCCGGCTGCATGGGTGCGTCCCTGATCGGCGCCGGCATCAAGGTCGACGACAAGGGGACGGGCGGCCTGCCGCGCATGGCGGTGATGAAGCGCGAGGACGTTTCGATCAAGCATAGCTGGGATACGCTCGGCCTGACGGCGACCGGCAGCCATGACATCGTCACCGAGGACGTGATCGTGCCGGAGGAATGGACCTTCGTGCGCGGTTCGCCCGCCAAGCGCGACGAACCGGCCTTCCGCTATCCGCCCATGGCGCTCGCCGCGCAAGTTCTGGCCGTTGTCGGCCTCGGCACGGCGCGCGAGGCGCTCGACTGGATCCGCGCCGAGGCGCTCGAAACACCCTCGATCACAGGCGCGCCGACGCTTGGCGCCCGCGCCTATATCCAGGCCGAATATGGCAAGGCGGAAGCACGGCTGAAAAGCGCGCGCGCCTATTTCTACGAAGCGACCGAGAAGGCCTGGGAGAGTGTGGTCAGCGGCGATGCCGTCGATAAGGCGGGCGTGATCGAACTGCGCATGGCGGCAAGCCATGCCGCAAGCGAAGGGGCTGCCGTCGCGCATATGGCCTTCCGCATGGCCGGCACGCGGGCGCTGGCCCGCGGTCACGTTCTCGGCCGTTGCCTGATCGATGCCAATGCCGTTGCCCAGCACGCCTTTCTCGGCCTTGGAACATGGACATCGGCGGGCGCTGCGATGTTCGAGCAACAGACCCCGCCCGGTTATCCGTGAGCGTCGCCCCGCCCGCCGGAAGCCTTTTGTAACAGGAGACAGAAAGATGGATGTCGCAGTAGAAAAGACCAAGACCGCCTATGCCGATCTTGTGCGCGACGATCGCGTCGCAACGCAGATGTACACCGACCCCGACCTCTTCGAGGTCGAGATGGACGAGATTTTCGGCAAGACCTGGGTGTGGGTCGGCCATACCTCGGAAGTGCCGGAAAAGGGCAGTTTCAAGCGCTCATGGGTCGGCCGTCAGCCCGTCATCATCTCGCGCGACCGGAAGAACGAGATTCATGTCCTGATCAACCGCTGCCGCCACCGCGCCGCTACCGTGTGCGAGCACAACAAGGGCAAGACCAGTTCCTTCCAGTGCCCCTATCACGGCTGGGGTTATGCGCTCGACGGCTCGCTGCGCGGCCTGCCCTATGCCGAGGGCTATCACGAGAGCTTCGACAAGAAGGAATTCGGCCTGCCGAAGCTCAAGGTCGGCATCTATAACGGCATGATCTTCGCCTCGCTCAATGACGAGGTCGAGCCGATCGAGGACTTCCTCGGCAATGCCAAACCGTGGATCGACCTGTTCATGAAGCAGGGCGGCGGCTTTCCGGTAAAGGTTCTGGGCGAGCACCAGTTCTCGTTTCCCGGCAACTGGAAGATCCAGCTCGAAAACACCACCGACGCCTATCACTTCCCGGTGGTGCACAAGCCCTTCCTGCAGTCGCTCGATTCCGAGACGGAGGATCTGTTCTCCTTCCTCGATGGCGATGGTTTTGTGGAAGACCTCGGCAATGGCCATTCGGTGATGGTGATGATGCCGTCGCTGATCGATCTCGACGAGGACAATGGCTGGGAAATCCCCGCCCGCTTCGCCGAGCTCGCCGAAAGCCTGCGTGAGCGCTACAGCGAGGAGCAGGTGCGCCGCATCGTCAAGGCGGTCGGCGGCACGGGCTTCAACCTCAACCTTTTCCCCAATGCGGCCTGCTCGCTTTCCTTCTTCCGTATCATGCGGCCGGTCTCCGTCGACGAGACCCATATCCGCCACATCGCCATCGGCATGGATGGCGGGCCGGAGGAGGCCAACCGCATGCGCCTTCGCTTGCATGAGCATTTCCAGGGGCCGATGGGTTTCGGCAGCCCGGATGATGCCGAGGTCTGGGAACGCGTCCAGCGCGGAACCGCCGGCGGTCCCGAACTCGACATCATGGTCAACCGCGACAAGGGGCTGGAAAAGGACGGGCCGAACGGCCTGCCGCGCGGGACCGTGAGCTCCGAGACCGGCATGCGCGCCGCCTACAACATGTGGAAAAGGATGATGAGCCGATGAGCGATACGATGACCACCGAAACCGGGATCACGCTTGCCGAAGCGCAGCAGTTCATCTGGCTTGAGGCCGATATTCTCGACCGCGCCGACTACGAGGCCTGGCTGAAGCTCTGGACCGAGGATGGCCACTACGTCATCCCGGTCGAGCATGACACGACGAATTTCCGCGACAATCTCAACATCGTCTTCGATGATGCCAAGATGCGGAAAATGCGCGTCGAGCGGCTGCAGGGCGGCTTCGCCATTTCGGCCACGCCTGCCGCGCGCACGGTGCGGCTTTCGTCGCGCTTCGTCGTCACCGAGGCATTGCCGGGCTCGCTGAAGGTGCGCTCCGCCATGCATCTGACCGAGGACAAGTTCGGTCGTCAGCGCACGTTTCTCGCCGATGTCGAGCATCACCTCGTGCGCCGCGACGGCCAGTTGCTGATCCACGACAAGGTCGTTCGCCTGATCAATTCCGAGGGAGTGCTGACGTCGATCAGCTATCTGTTCTGATGCCGGCGCCGCTTCCGATCGAGACCCAGACCGCCGTCGTCACCGGTGCCGCCCGCGGCGTCGGCGCCGCCATTGCCCGCGCGCTGCATGCGTCCGGCTACCGGGTGATCCTCGCCGACATCGACGAAAAGGCCTGCGATGCGCTGGCCGAGGAACTGGACCTTGCCTCCGAAACGGCTCTGACGGCCAAGCTCGACATCGCGCGGCCGGAGGATTTCGAGCATGTCCTGGAAAAATGCGTTGCCCGCTGGGGCAGCGTCGAGGTTCTGGTCAACAATGCCGCCGTGACCCGTGCCGAGCCGGTACTCGATATCGACACCGAAACCTTCAACGCGATCATGGCCGTCAATGCCGGCGGCACCTTCACCGGATGCAAGATCTTTGGCCGGCATTTCAAGGAACGCGGCTATGGCCGGATCGTCAACATGGCCTCGCTTGCGGGCCAGAACGGCGGCACGGCGACGGGCGCGCATTATGCCGCCTCCAAGGGCGCGATCCTGACGCTGACCAAGGTGTTTGCCCGTGATCTCGCCCCCTTCGGCGTCACAGTCAACGCGATTTCGCCCGGGCCGATGGATACGCCGATGGTGCGCGATATCGTGCCGGAGGCAGCGTTTGCCGGGTTCCTGAAGAACATTCCCGTCGGCAAGCTTGGCGATGCGGAGTTTATCGGCGAGATGGCCGCCTTCCTGGCCTCGCCGAAGGCCTTCTTCGTCAACGGCGCCTGCTGGGACGTCAATGGCGGGCTCTATGTCCGCTGACAAGGATTGAACGGAACATGACCGACCAGAAGCTTTCCCTGAAGGTCGTCGAGCGGATCGATGACCGGGGCGATATCATCCGGCTCGTTCTGCAGGATGCCGAGGGCAAACCGCTTCCGTCCTTCGAGGCCGGAGCGCATCTTGCGATCGAGGTTCGCGATGGCGAGACGGTGTTTCATCGCCAGTATTCGCTCTGTGGTTCGCCATCGGAGACCGGTTGTTATCGGCTCGGCATTCTGAAGGATGCGGCAAGCCGGGGCGGGTCGGCTGCCATTCACAGGCAGGCAAGGCCCGGTGCGGTGTTTGTTGCGGATGCGCCGGCAAATCTCTTTCCGCTGGCAGAAGGCGCAAGGCGCTCGATCCTCTTCGGCGGCGGCATCGGCATCACGCCGATGATCGCCATGGCGCATGCCCTGGAGGCCAGGGGTGGCGAATATGAGATCCATTACTGCACCCGCTCGAAATCCGTAACCGCCTTTGCCGATGTGATCGAGACGGCAGCCTTTGCCGGCCGTGTTCACTTTCATCATGATGATGACGGCACGGCGCTGTCGCCTGAGGAATTTCCGGCCTATGAGGCGGGCACCCATCTTTATGTCTGCGGCCCGGAAGGCTTCATGGACTGGATCATCGGCCTTGCCGCAAAGGCCGGCTTTCCCGCCGACAGCATTCATCGCGAATATTTCACCGTCGATGTCGATGTTTCCGGCGAAAGCTTCGAGGTCGAGGCGCGCGCCTCCGGCGTCACCGTCACCGTCGGGCCGGACGACACCATCGCCAAGGCGCTGAAGAGCGCGGGCGTTGATGTCGAGGTCAAATGCGAAGAGGGCATTTGCGGCACCTGCATCACCGAAATTCTTGAGGGTGAAGCCGATCATCGCGACAAATTCCTTACGGACGAGGAAAAGGCGGAGAATTTCGAGATGGCGCTCTGCTGCTCGCGCGCCAAGGGCAAGAAGCTGGTCCTCGATATCTGAGTGAAGGAGACCACCATGAACGACACCGCGACGATTTTCCGCGAGGGCATGAGCCGGCTTGGGGCCGCGGTCAATCTGGTCACGACCGACGGGCCGGAAGGTCGCCACGGCATGACGGCGTCTGCCGTCTGCTCGATCACCGATCAGCCGCCGACGCTTCTGGTCTGCGTCAACCGGCAGAACCGTTCGCATGACCGGTTCAACGCCAATGGCAAGCTCTGCGTCAATGTGCTGGCCGGTCGCCACGAGGCGCTGGCCACCGCCTTTGCCAGTCGGGGCAGCGAGGACCGTTTTTCTGGCGACACCTGGATCCGGCTTGCGACCGGCGCGCCGGTGCTGGAAAGCGCCGTGGTCGCCTTTGACTGCAGGATCGTGGAGCGCAAGGTGATCGGCACCCATTCGGTGTTTTACGCCCAGGTCGAGGCAACCCGGCTGGGCGCAGAGCCGGCAGAGGCGCTTGTCTGGTTCGACCGGCGCTTCCATCCGCTGACGGCGCGCATGCCGGAGAAGGTTTAGCTCGCCTTTCGGCGGACACTGCGTTTCCGCCGGAGAGATCGGGTGTGCAGCGATTTTATTGAACAAAAACAAGGGAACAATGCGAAATGAAGATCACGGTTCTGGGCGGCGGCAATGGTTCATATGCCGCGGTGGCTGATTTTGTCGAGGCGGGGCATGATGTGCGCTGGTGGCGGCGCGACCGCGCGCGCTTTGCTGAAATCACCGAGGCCGGCGGCATTACCGTCACCGACTTCAACGGCACGCGCCCGGTTGCGATTGCGCCGACCGATGATCTGGAAGCCGCGCTCGACGGCGCCGAGCTGATCGTTTCGCCGACGCCCGCCAATGCCCAGGAGGATCTGGCGGCAAGGCTTGCCCCGCACATGCGCGACGGGCAGGTGATCTATCTGCCGCCGGGCACGTTCGGCTCCTATATCATGGCGAAGATCATGCGCGATGCGGGCTGCACCGCCGACTTCTCCATCGCCGAGACCGGAACGCTGCCCTGGCTGACGCGCAAGCAGAGCGAAACCGAGGTGCGCATCACCACCCGCGCCTCGCGCCTGCCGACCGGGGTTTTCCCGGCGCGCAACACCGAGAGTGCGCTCGCCGTCATCGGCGCGGCCTTTCCCGGGGCCATCGAGAAGTCCGAGGATGCGCTTTCCGGCGCGCTGATGAATGCCGGGCCGATCATCCATCCGCCGCTGATCCTGATGAATGCCGGGCCGATCGAGCATTTCGATCAGTGGGACATCCACAACGAGGGTACCCAGCCGTCGATCCGCCGCGTCCATACCGCGCTCGACAATGAGCGTATCGCGATCCGCGAGGCGCTCGGCTACGACGCGCCGCATTTTCCGCTTGCCGATCATTACGAGACCAGCGACTGGATGTATGGCAATCTCGCCCATGACAAGCTGGTGGGCTCAGGCGACTGGCATGAGCACCTCGATCTTCAGTCCCACCGCTATATGCGCGAGGATACCGGGCTCGGTCTAGCCTTTCTGGTTTCCGTCGGCGAATGGGCGGGCGTGCCGTGCCCGGTCGCGGCCGGGCTGCTGTCGGTTGCCGGCGCGGTTGCCGGCGACGATTTCCGCGCCGATGGCCGGACATTTGAACGGCTCGGCCTTGCGGGCATGACCGTGGGCGATGTGCAGACCATGCTGAAGGACGGGATCTGATGACGAAGCCCATGACCCAAGCCAAGACCCAAGCCATGACATTGGCCTCCATCGGGGCAGGGCGGATGGGCCGGGGCATTGCCCAGTGCGTGGCCTATCATGGCCACCGGGTGTGCCTCATCGATGCCAAGACGCGCTCCGGCGAGGCCTTCGCGGAACTCGAGGAAAGCGCCATTGCCGAGATCGAACGCGATCTGACGCTGATGGCCGAGCTTGGCGCCTTCGACAAGACCGCCGTGCCCGCCATCATGGCGCGCATCAGCGTGGTGGCGCTTGAGGATGCCGGCGCAGCCCTTTGCGAGGCTTCGATCGTGTTCGAGGCCGTGCCGGAAGTGCGCGCGGCCAAGGAACAGGCCTTCGCGCTGTTCGACCGCTTTGCCGGCAACGGAGCGATCCTCGCCTCGACCACGTCGACAATGCTCTCATCCGACCTCGTCGCACTGACCGAGAACAAGACCCGTTTCCTGAACGCGCACTGGCTGAACCCCGCCTTTCTCGTGCCCCTCATCGAGCTCTCGCCCGCCGATGAAACCGCGCCGGAAACGACGCAAACGCTGAAGCGCTTTCTCGAAGACATCGGCAAGGTGCCCGTCGTCTGCAGGGCCTCGCCCGGCTATATCGTGCCGCGCATTCAGGCGCTGGCGATGAACGAGGCGGCGCGGCTGGTGGAAGAGGGCGTCGCCAGCGCGGAGGATGTGGACAAGGCCGTGCTGTACGGTTTCGGCCTGCGCTTTGCCGTGCTCGGCCTCCTGGAATTCGTCGACTGGGGCGGCGGCGACATCCTCTATTACGCCAGCCGCTACCTGCAGGGCGCGCTTGAAACCGACCGTTTCGAAGCGCCGGAGATCGTTCAGCGCAACATGGAAGAAGGTCGGATTGGCATGAAAACCGGCCAGGGCTTCTACGACTATGGCGAGATGGATGTCGACGCCTACCGAAAGGATCGGCTGAAAGCCTTCATCCAGGCTGTCGATCGCGCGGGCCTGAAGCGGGATCCCGTTCTGCCCGAGAGGGGCTGAGGCGTAACCATGCGACCATCAGCCTCCGGTTAGGCAAGTCGAACGATCAGAGCATCGCGCGCCGGCACGGCAAGGCGGCCATCCTTCAACGATGCACCGTCGCCCGCCCAGAAGTGTTCGACGCCGTTCAATGCCTGGCCAGCGCCGTCCGTCAGTTCCGCCGTCTGGTGCTGACGCGTGGCATTGATGACCCAGAGATAGCGGTCGGCGCCACCCCCATGGACGCGCACCTGCAGCGCCGGATTCGAGCAGATCGTATGCCGAACCTTGCCGGTGAAGGCGAAGTAGTCGTTGAAATAGCGCCGGCCGGTCTCCGTCTGATCGCGGTAGTAGCCGATCGAAGGGTGCGTGCCGACAAGACGCGTTCGGCCCTTTCCGAAGTTGTTTTCGACGATTGCGAGCCTGCCGTCATCGAAATTCGCCAATGCCCGGCCCACCGTCGTCCGGTAGGACTGCAGGAAGCCGCCGCCTGCGGTCTCCACGCCGTCAAGCGCAAAGCGGATGCGATCGCCGATATCCGGCATGAATTCCACGTCTTCTTCGCGCGCGCCGAAGACGGCATCGAGCCCGTTGTTCGGCTGCACCGTGCCGACCTTGCCGCGATCGCCGAAATAGCCGGGGCAGGCCTCGGAGATCAGCGTGCCGCCCGCTGCGACCCAGTCGGCGAGCCTTCTGGCATTTTCACCGGTCAGCATGATCGGGTAGGGGAAGTAGAGCGCGTCATAGGCTTCGATATCGTCGATATGCACCCAGTCGGCCTGGATGCCATTGTCGAAGAAGCCGCGATAGGCGCCGAACATGGCTTCCCGGTAGGTATCGTAATTGCCCTCGCGGCTGAGAAGATAATCCCAGGCCTGCGCTTCCGGCGCGATGACAATACCGATCTCGCCCTTGACCGGCTTCGCCGCCATCAGCGCCTTCTGTTCCGGTGCATTCGCCCAGCGCGCAATCTTCGCCGCCATGTCCGAACGCGGGGTCCGCGCGCCGTCCATGCCGTAGGAGCCGAAGGCGCCGAACAGCGGCCCGTCCAGAAGCGGCCGGTAGCGCAGGTTCAGCATGCCGCGCGCGCCGCCGGCAAAGGAGGTCAGCGACCAGACGCGGATATCCTCCGGCTCGGCGACCCGGCCGTCCTCCTTGTCGCGACCGACGACCTGCGGCTGCATCCACAAAGGGCCGCCCTGCCGTTCGGCATGCCAGAAGGTCTTGCCGCGCGCCGCGGCGCGGTTGAGATCGGCGGCATGAAAGCTCCGCCAGGACTGGTTGCCCTTGCGCGCCTGGATCCAGGTATAGCCGTAGACCTCGACCTTGGAGGCGGCAAGCCAGTCATCCGAACCGCGCGCGGCCATGTCGGGTATGGCGCCGGCCACGCCGTGGGCTGCAATCAGGCAATCGCTGTCGATGGCGCGGACCGTGTCGATGCGGAACTGCATCTGGTCGTAGAAATTGTCCCGCTTGAAGGCGAGCCAGTCGAGGCATTCCGGATAAGGCGCGATCTGGTGCGGCGGCTCGATATCGTCCCATTCGGCATAGGAGTAGCGGTACCAGGCCTGCGCCAGCGTCTCGAGGTCACCGTATTTCTGTCGAAGCCAGTCGCGAAAGGCAGCCTTGGTGAAGGGGTTGTAGTCGACCGAGGGCGAGTAGTTGCATTCGTTCCAGACATCATAGCCAAGCAGGCCGGGGTGACCCTTGTAACGGTTCGCAAGGGCTGACAGGAACGCTCCCGCCGCTTCCTTCACCTCCGGGCAGTTCATCGTCAGCGAGCCCGCTCCGCCGCCATTCAGCGCAAACCCGCCGGTCGCCGCCGAAACGCCCATGATGGGGGCAAGCTCCGTGCCGTCGGCGCGCATCTGCCGGGCGTGGGCATATTTGCGCCAGGCCCAGTCCGGCACGGTATGGGTCAGCTCGGCGATGATCGTCTTGATCCCGTTTTTTGCGGCAAGCTCCATCTGCCGGTCATACTCTTCCCAGTCATAGAAGCCCGGCCGGCGTTCGATGGCGCTCCACATGAACCAGTGGCGGAAGACATTGAGGCCGTCTTCGGCGGCGACGGCGTAATCGCGCTCCCAGTCCTCGCGCGGCGGGTTCGACTTGCGGAAATAGACCGCCCCGAAGGGAACTTGCATCGGTATTTTCGTCATCATGTCCTCACACAAATTTTAGAAAGAGCCTGCGGTTTCGTTCCGGCTTCTGCCACCCCGACTTGCGTCATCCTCGGGTCAAGCCCGAGGATGACGCCGAGTGGGAGGAAAGGTCGGTTTCCGAGACCCAGAATTGGCGCGCGGTTCGTTGTTCAATGCGACTGTTCCGCCGATCAGTCGGAATAGCTTTCAAAGCCCCGCCAGCGCCGCGAGCGTCCTGATCAGCGCCGAATGATCCCTGTCGCCGTCGCCGCGAGCGATCGCCGCGTTCATCAACTGCTCGGTTGAGGCCGTGTTCGGCAGCGAAAGGCCGATCTCGCGCGCGGCATTGATCGCAAGCGCCAGATCCTTGCGGTGCAGGCGGATGCGGAAGCCGGGGTCGAATGTCTCCGCGATCATCCGCTCGCCGTGGATCTTCATGATGGTCGAACCGGCGAAGCCGCCCATCAGGGCCTCGCGCACCTTCGCCGGGTCCGCGCCCGCCTTTTTCGCAAACAGCAGTCCCTCGGCCACCGCCTCGATTGTCAATCCGACGATGATCTGGTTTGCGACCTTCGCCGTCTGGCCGTCGCCGACGGGTCCGACATGGGTGATGGTCTTGCCCATCGCCGCGAACAGCGGTTCTCCACGGGCGAAATCCTCGTCCGAACCGCCGACCATGATCGTCAGCGCCGCGTTCTTCGCGCCGACCTCGCCGCCGGAAACCGGCGCATCGAGATAACCGCAACCCTTTTCCGCGATCCTCTCGGCAAACGTCTTGGTTTCCACCGGCGAGATCGAGCTCATGTCGATCACCAGCTTGCCTTCGGCAAGTCCTTCCGCAACGCCATTGTCACCGAACAGCACGGTCTCCACGTCCGGCGTATCCGGCACGATGGTGATGATGATGTCCGCGGCCTCCGCGACCGCTTTCGCCGTGTCGCAGGCGGTCGCGCCCTTTTCGACGAGGAATTGCGAGACCGGCTTCACCCGGTTGATGAAGAGGTCGTGGCCGGCGTCGATCAGATGCGCCGCCATCGGACGTCCCATAAGGCCGAGGCCGATAAATCCGATTTTCATGTCGCTGCTCCTTCAAGCCAGGGCTTCATCCAGCCGAGGCCTTCGCTTGTGCCAGCGGCGGGCTTGTATTCGCAGCCGATGAAGCCGTCATAGCCTTCCGCGTCCAGCATGTTGAAAAGAAAGGGATAGTTGATCTCGCCCGTTCCCGGTTCATGGCGGCCGGGATTGTCGGCGAGCTGGATATGGGCGATCTTGCCCTTCAGCCGCCGGTAGGTCTCGGCCAGATCGCCCTGCATGATCTGGGTGTGATAGATGTCGTACTGGATGAAGAGATTGTCGGAGCCGACGGCATCCAGGATCCGTTCGGCATGGTCCGTGGTCGACACGAAGAAGCCCGGAATGTCGCGCAGGTTGATCGGCTCGAGCAATAATTTGACGCCGGCTTCCGCCAGGCGCGGCGCGGCGTATTTCAGGTTTTCGACAAGCGTCGCCTCGAGCCGTTCTGTGGGAATACCCTTCGGCGCGATGCCGGCAAGGCAGTTGATCTTTGGGCAGCCGAGCGCTCTGGCATAGGAGATTGCCACATCCACGCCGTCGCGGAATTCCGTCACCCGGTCCGGCAGGCAGCCGATGCCGCGTTCGCCGCCGGCCCAGTCTCCGGCGGGCAGGTTGAAGAGCGCCTGCTGCACCCCTGCGGCATCAAGCGCGGCCTTGACCTCCGCCTCTGGAAAATCATAGGGGCCGACATATTCGACCGCCGGGAAGCCATCCTTCGCTGCCGCCGCGATGCGTTCGAGAAACGGCAGATCGGCGTAGAGAAACGAGAGATTGGCGGCAAATTTCGGCATTGAAACCTCCTCAGGCAACAAATTTCGTTCGGTGAAGCATGCGCTTGTTGCGCGGGTCGGGGTTTGGCACGGCGGAGATCAGGCTCTTGGTGTAGTCCTCGCGCGGTGCGGTGCAGATCTGTTCGGCGCTGCCGAGCTCGACCAGCCGTCCCCTGTGCATCACCGCCACCCGGTCGCAGAAGTAGCGGACCACCGAAATATCGTGAGCGATGAAGATGTAGGAGAGATCGAGGCGCTTCTGCAGATCGAGAAGCAGGTCGAGGATCTGCGCCCGGATCGAGACATCAAGCGCCGACGTGGCCTCGTCGGCGATGATCACCTTCGGGTCGAGCGCAAGCGCGCGGGCGATGCCGATGCGCTGGCGCTGACCGCCGGAGAAGGCATGCGGATAACGCTCCATCGCCGAGCGCTCCAGGCCCACGAGCTCAAGCAGCGAGGCGACCTTCTCCTCGATCTCGCGGCCGGAAAGCCGCCCTTCGACCACCAGAGGGTCGCCGACCACCTGCTTGACGGTCATGCGCGGATTGAGCGAGGCGAACGGGTCCTGGAAGACGAGCCGCACCCGACGGTGAAAGGAACGTAGTGTGCGCTTGTCGAGCGTGGTCACCTCCGTCTGCGTGCCGTCTCCCGGCCGGTAGACGACCGAGCCGGAGGTCGGTTCCAGCACGCGCAGGATCAGCCTGCCCGCCGTCGTCTTGCCTGAGCCGCTCTCGCCGACGATGCCGAGGTTTTCCCCGCGTTTGAGGTCGAAGGAGACGTCATCCACGGCCTTCAGAATAAAGCCCTTCTTGCCGGCGCCCGCGCCGAAGACTTTCGAGAGATTGCGCACCGAAAGCACAATATCGTCTTCGCCTGCCTCCGCAGTCCTGTCCGTGGCGCGCGGCTTTTCCAGCCGGACGGTCGAGGACAGGAGCTGGCGCGTATAGGGATGGCGGGCATCGTAGAAGATCGCGTCCACCGGTCCGCGTTCGACAATCGCGCCGAAGCGCATCACCGCTACCTCGTCGGCCACTTCGGCAACGACGCCGAGGTCGTGGGTGATCAGCAGCATGGCCATGCCGCGCTCCACTTGCAGGCGCTTGATCAGATCGAGGATTTCGGCCTGGGTCGTGACGTCGAGGGCCGTGGTCGGCTCGTCGGCAATCAGGATGTCCGGGTCGCAGGCGAGCGACATGGCGATCATCGCCCTTTGCCGCATGCCGCCGGAAAACTCGAACGTGTAGCGGTCGATCATCGCCTCCGGGTTCGGGATTTCCACCTGCGAGAGGAGGCTGATCGTTTCCGCCCGCGCTTCCGTCTTGCTCATGTTGCGATGAAGCCTGAGCGCCTCGATGATCTGGTCGCCGATCGTGTGGACGGGCGAGAGCGAACTCATCGGCTCCTGAAAGATCAGCGATATCCGGCCGCCACGGATGGCGCGGATTTCCTTGCCCTCGTCGGGCAAGTCGTGGATGTCTACCGGCTTTCCGTCTGTGTCGAGCACGATCGTGCCGCCGGTGACGCGTGCGGCGCGATCGACGATCTTCAAGAGCGCGCGTGCGGTCACCGATTTGCCCGAGCCGCTTTCGCCGACCAGCGCCAGCGTCTTGCCGCGATGCAGGTCGAAGGTGACGTCGCGCACGGCATGGAGAATGTGCTGGCGCAGGTGAAAGTCGATGGAAAGGTTCTTCACGGCCAGCACCGCGTCGCCGAAGCCCGCATGATCGTGAACGATGGTCTGTGGTATTGTCATCTGGCTCCCTCCTCAGCCGTCATAGGGGTCGGCGGCATCGCGCAGGCCGTCGCCGAGGAAATTGAAGGACAGCACCGCGATGACCACGGCGAGCGCCGGCCAGACCAGCAGCCAGGGCGCTGTCGAGATGGTGCGGATATTCTGCGCGTCCTGCAGCAGTACGCCCCAGGAGACGACCGGCGGCTTCAACCCGACGCCGAGGAAGGAAAGCGCGGTCTCCGCGACGATCATGGTCGGCAGCGCCAGGGTCACGACGGCAAGGATATGGCTTGTAAGCGACGGCAGGATGTGGCGGAAGATGATCCGCCGCTCGCCCGAACCGTCGAGCCGTGCCGCCGTGACGAAATCCTCGCCGCGCAGCGCGAAGAAGCGTCCGCGCACTTCGCGGGCAAGCGAGGTCCAGCCGAGCAGCGAGACGATCAGCGTGATCAGGAAATAGACCTTCAGCGGTGCCAGCGAGACGGGAATGGCGGCGGCAAGCCCGAGCCAGAGCGGAATGGTCGGCATGGCCGAAATGATCTCGATGATGCGCTGGATGAGAAGGTCGACCCAGCCGCCGTAATAGCCGGAAAGCGCGCCCATCACCACGCCGAGGACAAGGCTGATGCAGACGCCGATCAGGCCGATCGACATGGAAACGCGCGTGCCGTAGATCACCCGGCTGAACAGGTCGCGGCCGAGCTTGTCAGCGCCGAGAATATAGAAGGGGTCGTTCGCCTTCTTCGGGCCGACGAGATGCAGGTTCGACGGGAACAGACCCCACATCCTGTATTCCGGGCCATGCACGAAGAAGCCGATCGGCACCACCTTGCTGTCATCGACGACGAAGAACCGGCGGAGCGACGCCTGGTCGATGGTGACGCTGTAGCCCTTCACATGCGGCAGGAATGTCCGGTCGCCGTTCTCATCCCGGACAAAAAACGAGATCGTCTGCGGCGGCGCATAGGAATATTGCGGGCGCGCCGACTGGGCGAGATTGGGCGCCAGGAACTCCGCGAAGATGCCGATCAGGTAAAGGCAGAGGATGACGATACCGGCGAAGATCGCGAGCTTGTCCTTGGCGAATTTGTGCCAGATCAGCGTCCACTGGCCGGCCGCCGCATCGGCTTCGCTGGTCACGCCCTTTTTCAGCGGCGTGATCGCGGGACGGTCGAGCCCGTCGCCTTCCGGCGGCTCGTGGAGCATGGTTTCCTGATAGATGTTGTCGCTCATCGGTCAAACCTTATCCTTGGGTCGAGCATGGCGAGCAGCAGGTCCGAGATCAGCATGCCGATCAGGGTGAGAACGCCCATGAGGAGGATGAAGGAGCCCGCGAGATACATGTCCTGCGAGATCAGCGCGCGCAGAAGCAGCGGGCCGGCGGTCGGCAGGTTGAGCACGATGGCGGTGATGGTGACGCCCGAGATCAGGTTCGGCAGGACCCAGCCGATCGCCGAGACGAACGGGTTGAGGGCGATGCGCACCGGATATTTGATGAGCGCCTTGGTCGGATGCAGGCCCTTGGCGCGGGCCGTGATGTAATAGGGCTTGTTGAGTTCGTCGGTCAGATTGGCGCGCAGGATGCGGATCAGCGAGGCGGTGCCGGCGGTGCCGATGACGATCACGGGGATCCACAGATGCGCCAGAAGGTCGGTGAACTTGGCGAAGGACCACGGCGCATGGGCATATTCGGGCGAAAACAGGCCGCCGACGCTCTGTCCGAGCACCTTGTAGGAAAAATACATCAGCGTCAGCGCCAGGATGAAGTTCGGGATGGCGAGGCCGAGAAAACCGAAAAAGGTGAAGACATGGTCGCCCAGCGAATGGCGCTTGACCGCCGAATAGATGCCGATCGGCAGGGATACGGCCCAGACGAACAGCAGCGAGGCGACGGAGACGGAGAGCGTCGCGCCCATCCGCTCCCAGATCAGTTCGCTGACCGGGCGTTTCCACTCGAAGGACTGGCCGAAATCGCCGTGCAGCAGGATGCCCGAGATCCATTTGTAATACTGGACATAGATCGGGTCGTCGAAACCGTAGATCTCCCTCAATCTTGCAATTTCGGCGGGATCAAAGGCCTGTCCGCTGTCGCTCATCGAGGCGATCAGCGAGGTCACATAGTCGCCTGGCGGCAACTGGATGATGATGAAGGCAATGATCGAAATGCCGAAAAGCGTGGGGATCATGTAGATGATCCGCATGATGACATAGCGCAGCATCAGCGTTCCTCCCTTCTCATCGCCCGAAGTGGCGTTTTCGAGATGCCCATGACCAGTGCACCTCGACGGCTTCCATCAGCGCGATTGCGGGAACATCCACTTCGACCTTGCCGTCCGCGATCCGGTAGTTGGCGGTTTGGCCGGAAATCAGCAGCCGGACGTCTGCGACGGAGCGGCCCTCGGGCATGACGATCGACACGCTGTGCGCGCCGACCGGAAAGAATTCGCGCGTCGGTCCCTTCAGCATCATCGGATTGGTGAGGTTGAAGAGCAACACGGCAAATGTGTCGGCGCTTTGCCGCGCGGCGATATCGAGTACGGAGTGACCGGAGACGCTGACGCGCGGGCGAGCGCCGAGTGCCCAGCGCACTGCGTTCTCGATCAGGCGCTGGTGGTCGGCAGCCAGAACCTCCCAGAAGATGCCGCCGATATTCCAGGGGATATAGACGGTGCGTCCGCCCGCTTCGGTCTCGCGCGTGATTACGGCGGCGCCTCTCGGCTCCTCGCGCGGATAGACCTCTTCCATCGGCAGGTCGGGGAAATCGGGAATGGAGATGAACGGCGTTTCTGTTCCGGCAAGGGTCTCGACCTCGGCAAGCTTCGTGCCGCCGATAATGCGCGCCGCGCCCTCATAGCCGGCACTGACCGGATGCTCTCCGGAAAGGGCGATATAGGTGTTCTTCACCGGCCCGCGGGAAAGGGCTGTGCGCCTGACGCCAAACAGGCTGCCAAGCGCGAAGGCCTCGCGCGCATTGCCGCCTTCGTCGCGCATCGCCGTCTCATGGGCGGCGATCAGGCTGCCGCCGCGTGCGGCATACCCCTGCAGAAGCGCGCATTGGGCGTCGGAGAGGTTGGTGGCGTTGGCAAGGATCACCAGCCTGTAGCGGGCGAGGCTTTCCGCCGTCATCGCCTCGTCGGAGAGGAACTCGAAGGGCAGTTTCGCCTCGATCAGCGCGTGATAGAAGCCGAGATCGTCGCCTTCGGCTTGACGGCGGGTATCGCGCGACCAGTTCTTCAGCGTCGTGGTCGGATCGATAATGGCGATTTCGGCGGTCGGCGAGGTTTCCGCGAGCATCGCCTGTAGCTTCACGTGATGTTCGAAACCGACGGCCACCGGCTCGACCCATCGTTCATCCGGCACCACGCCGTTGAACTTGGTGACCCAGGGCAGCATGCCGTGGGTCACGCCGTTTGCGATCCAGCTCTCGATTTCCGCGCCGGTTGTGACGGAATCCTTCCAGCGGTGTTCTTCCTCCGGGCCGATCGAGGTGATCAGCACCACGGGCCGCTCGTGAAAGGTGGCGCGCATGCGCTTGGCATTGCGGCCGGCAAACCAGACGGGCTCCAGCCCGCGTCGCCCCTGGTGATCGACAACGAGGAAGGGGCAGTGTTTCTCGATCAGGCCGATGTCGAATTCCATCAGGGATTCACCGCCCATATTGGGGATGAAGCTTGCATGCGGGCGGATCGCTTTCACGTCCTTGTCCCAGGCAATGACCATCCGGGTCAGCACATCGCGCCGCCAGCCCGACCATGCCCGCCATGCTGGGTCATCGACATCGTTCGTCATCGGCAGGTCAAAACCGGTGGCGTCCCTGAAACGGGTCTTGCAGCTTTCGCAATAGCAGACCCCGTGGCCTTGCCAGCGATTGGCGAAGATCGCGTCGATATCGTAGTCGCGGGTGATCTCCCGCACGATTTCGGGCATGAAGACATTGTTGTAATCGCCATAGGCGCAGGTGACCCAGACGTCGGGAAAGGCCCAGTGGCGGCGCGGCTTGCCATTTTTGTCCACCGCGATCCATTCGGGATGGGCATCGGCGGCGTTCTGATGGATGGCGTGCGGGTCGACGCGGGCCATGACATGCATGCCGAGACTGCGCGCCCCGTCCACAAGGCGGCCGAAGGGATCGGTGTCGCCCAGATATTTACTCACATAGTGAAGCGGAACCTTTGAGGGATAAAACCCGATATAGCCGCCGGCCGACAGGCAGGCCGCGTTGGAGCGGGTACGCTTGAACACGTCGATCCAGAAATCCGGATCGAATTTCACCGGGTCATTCTCGACAAGCGTGAGCTGGGTCCAGCGCGTCGCGGACTTGTACCATTCCGGCGTTCTGAGATTGGCGGCGGCAGTCGGGTCGATATGGGTCATGGGTCGGATTCCGTCAGGTAAGGCAGGGCCATGACCGGCCCGTTTCCTGAAAAAAACGGGCCGGTTTGGATCGCGCGCAAAGACAGGCTTTGCGGCCGGTCAGTTCTTGAAGAACTGCTCGGGAGCGGAGGGGCCGGGGGTCGGCCAGCCAAACGAGTTCGGCATGACCGGCATGGTGTTGACCATGTCGTTTTTGACGACCCCGTAGCCATCCGGCGGCAGGCTGACGCCGAAGACCAGGAACTGGTCGGCGGCGTTGTTCAGGATTTCGAGCATGATCTCATGCTGTTTCTCCTGGTCGCCGGTTGCCAGCAGCTTCTTGTAGAGGTCCTGCTGCGCCTTGACGTCGGCCGGCGGCTCGATCGCCGCGTCATTGTCCGGTCGCGCGAAGTGCAGCGCCCAACCCTGCGCGTAGAGCGCGTTGGTGTTGAACGGCACGAAGTAGCGCGGATCGAGCATGGCCGCGACGCCGCTGTTTGCGCCGAACTGGTGGGCCGTTGCATCAAATTCCCGGCCGTGACGCACGCGGGTCTCCCACAGCGAGCGGTCCATGGTGCGGATCTGCGCGTCGATGCCGACGTCCTTGAAATTCGGGATGGCTAGCTGGAACATGTCGAGGAAGGTGGTGCGCACCTGGTCGATCTCGAAAATGATCGTCACGCGACGGCCTTCCGAATCCAGCCTGTATCCCTCGCTGTCCTTCTCCGGAATGATCGTGTCGAGGATGGCGTTGGCCTTCTCCGGATCATATTCGGTGTACTGCTTGGCGAGTCGCTCGACATAGAGGGGATCGCCCTCGACGATTGACGGTTGCGCCGGCGAGCCCTGGCCGACAAAGACCGCGTCGATCATCGACTGGCGGTCGATGGCATGGGACAGCGCCACGCGGAAATCGCGATTGTTGTAGAGCGCGTTCTTGACCGGATCCGTGTGGTTCAGGTTGAGCTGGAAGACCATCACATTGGCCGCGGTTTCCTTCAGCGTATAGAAGTGGAAATCACCGCTTTCCTGCGCGTCGAACAGCACCGGCTTGTTGGCGGGTGTCGCGATATACTGGTCCATCATGTCGATCTCGCCCTGAAGCGTCTTCAAAAGAAGCACTTCCGGATCGCCGACCATCTGGTAGTAGATCTCGTCGAAATAGGGCAGTTGCGTGCCTTCGGTATCCACCTTCCAGTAATAGGGATTGCGCACGGCAACGGCGCGTTCGGTATCCTCACCCGGGGCGATGGTGAACATCCAGGCGTTCAGCGTCGGACGCTTGGAATTCTGGAAGAAGTCATTGTCCTGATGCACGCCGCATTCGCGCTGGAACAGGGCGACCCAGCTTTCAAAACCGCGTTCCTTGGCAAGCTCGTTGGCATTCGGGTTGTACTTGATGTGGAACTGTTTGAGGTAATGTTTCGGCGTGCGGGTGATCTGGTCCTGCTGCGCCCAGGCAAGCTGCTGGGCAAAGAAGCCGTTCGGCTGGGCGAACTTGACCTTGAACACCTGGTCATCGACCACTTCGAGTTCGGCCGGCGTGCCGTCGGTCGAATACCAGAAGGTCTGGTCGCCGATGGTGAGTTCCGGGTTCTGGAAGACGTCCTCATACCAGAACTTGACGTCATCCGTGGTGTAGGGTTCGCCGTCCGACCATTTCATCCCCTTGCGCAGGGTGAAGGTATATTCGGTGGAATCCTCGCTGACCGTGAAGGATTCGGCGACGTTCGGGGTCACGCCCGACCAGTCCGGCGTAAAGCGCACCGTCGGCTCGTAGCCCTGATAGCGCACCACCATGGAAAGCGATCCGCCGCCCACAAGAGCATGGTTCCAAGTGCCGCCCTGCTTGCCCGGTTCGTCACGCGGCGTCAGCACCAGCGGATTTTCCGGCAGGCGCTCGGCAACGGGCGGCAGGTCGCCTGCCTGAACGGCGGCTTCGAGATTGGGTGAGTGGTATGTCATGTCAGCCCAGGCGGGCAGCGCCAGGAGACCGGCAAACGCCGTCCCTGCCGCGAGAAAGGCTCTGCGGCTCAAATTCCTCATGAATGTTCTCCTCCTCATGTCGGCGCTTCGTTATCCTTCACCGACTAACAATTAGCTTGAAATAGAAGTTTTGTTATGTAAAGCGTTAGGTGAATATTTTTGCGAAAGAGCAATTCTCGACTGCAATCACGGTATCCGGACCGGGACCGAAGCAACGAGGACTGTCAGAAAGGTGCGATGTGGCGCGGGTAACCATCCAGACGATTGCAGAGGAGACGGGCCTCTCGAAATTCGCCGTTTCGCGCGCGCTCTCGGGCAAGAGCGGGGTCAGCGAGGCGACCCGGCTGAAGGTGGCGGAGACCGCCGACCGGCTCGGATACCGCAAGGCTGCCGCTTCATCCAAGCTTCTGGGTGTCGTTTTCGACGATAATGACGTGGCCAATACCGAATTGCATATGCAGATCCAGAACGGCGTGCAGCGCGAGGCCCAGATCCTGGGTTATGCCTTACGGATTCGCAGCACACGCAACGGAGTCGAGCTTGAAGCGCTGGCAGAGGAATGCAGCGGTATCCTGATCGTCGGGCTGCACAGCCAGGAGAACCTCAAGCGTCTGCACCATGCCGACATTCCAATCGTGCGCAACAGCTGGCTGGAGCCGCTGGAACCTGTCGATCAGGTTGGCGCGACCGACCACGAGGCCGGTTCCGCCGTCGGACGTTTCCTTCTGAAACTCGGTCATCGCCGGATCGTCTACGTCCATGGCGATCCGCGCTATCGCGGACGCATGGAGCGGCTCTACGGATTGCGCGAGGTCTGCGAGCGCGAGCCGGGCGTCGTTCTGCATGACCTCATTCCGGAAGAGGGGCGTGATTTCGGCGAAGCCTTCGACCGGCTGGCGGCGACGGTCGAAAAGCCCAGCGCCTTCTTCTGCGCCCATGACGGTCTGGCGCTGACGGTGATTTCCGAACTTCTGGCGCGCGGCTATCGCATCCCGCGCGATGCGTCGGTGGTCGGGTTCGGCGACTATTCCGCCGCCCAGCAGATCCTGCCGCAACTGACGACTGTGAAGGTGCCCGGCGTCGATATCGGCAGGATGGCGACGCGGGTCCTGCACCAGCGCATCACCAATCAGGATTTTCCGGATTGTCCGCTGCGCCTGCACGTTCCCTGCCGTATCATCGAGCGCCAGTCGACCGGTCCGGCCCCTGCCTGACGGTCCGGGCAACAATCGGCTTGTAATTTTGAACAACCGGCTGTTTCCGGCTGGCGAAACGGTGTGTCATGAAAGATGCGGAGCGGGCCCCGGCGCACCTAGATAGGCCGGCACCCAGTTTTTGCGGAGGAGAAGGCATGTCGGGGACAATCAGGCGCAGGGATTTTTTCGTGGAGACGCGCGACGGCGTGCGGATAGCGATCCGCGAGGTTTTCGACGAAGCGGCGGACCACGAGGCGCGGCCGATGATCTTGATGCACGGGACGCGGATCCCCGGGCTTTCGGAATATGATCTCGATGTCCCCCACGGTTCGCTCGCCGCCGATCTCGCCGCGCGCGGCCATCGCTGCTACATCGTCGATGCGCGCGGCTTTGGCCGCTCCGAGCGCCCGGCGGAGATGGACCTGCCGCCGGCGCCGACGAGGCCGCTTGTGCGCACGCTCGAGATCGTTCGCGATCTGGAGGCGGCGGTTGACCACCTCTGCGAGGCCTCCGGCTATTCCTCGGTCGGCCTGTTCGGCTGGGGCGTCGGCGGCACTTGCGTCATGGCCTTTGCGGCTCTGTGGCCGGAAAAGGCAAGCCACCTTGTTCTCTACAACATGATCTACGGCGCGGCCGGCGGGCATCCGAAGTTCTGCCATGGCTCGCAGTGGGAGGACCCGGCGCAGCCGGGCCGTTTCAACCGGCCGCATTTCGGCAATTACACATTCAACGCGGTCGACATGCTGACCCGAGACTGGGACCGGCAGATCCCGATCGAGGACAAGACCGCCTGGCGGGATCCGGCGATCGTCAAGGCCTTCGAACAGGCCCTGATCGACGGCGACCCGACGGCGAAAGATCGCGACCCGCCAACCTATCGCAGCCCCAACGGCATGCTGGAGGACCTTTTCCTGATGGGCATCGGCCATAAGCTCGTCAACGCCAACCAGGTCTATGCGCGGGTCATGATCGTCCGGCCGGAATTCGATACGCTCAGCCAGAAAGACGATATGGATGCTCTCGTCGGCGACCTGATCAATGCCGAGGAGGTTTTCTACTGGGAACCCGGCGACACCACGCATTATATTCTGTTCGACCGGCCCGAGCACGGGCGTGATGCCATGCTTGCGGAAATGGAGGCGTTTCTGGCGCGGTGAGGTTGATATTTCGTCAGGCGGAACGGAGGTCGCCTGACATTTCCATTGCATGTTGTGGTTGCTAGGCAAGGCTATCGGGAGAAGGCGGACCGGCGCGAGGGAGACAGGCCGGTTCGCGTAATTTGGAGGAAGACATGAAAACAACGGATCTTATTCTCGCAACGACCGTCATCGGGCTTTCGGCAGCGGTATCACCGCTTGCCGCGGCCGCCGCGACCTGCCCTGAAGGCTTTCCGGCCAAGCCGGTCCAGATGCTCGTCGGCTATGGCGCGGGCGGCGGCACGGACGCCATCGCGCGGGCGATCGCCGCCGAACTGGAGACGCAGCAGGGCTGGACCGTTGTCGTCGACAACAAGCCGGGCGCCGGCGGCGGCGTGATGTCGGCGACGCTCATGAACATGAAGCCCGACGGCTATTCCGTCGGCGTGGCGGCCACGGGCACGGTTGCCCTTAACCCCTACGAGAATTCGGACACGCCCTATACCTATGAAAGCTTCGACTATCTGGGGACGGCGATGCAGATCAATTACGGCCTGGTTTCGCTCGTCGACCGCCCCTACCAGACGCTGGACGAATTCATTGCCTATGCAAAAGACAATAACGGCGCGACGATTGCGGTCGGCGGCAAGAGCCAGGAGATCCTGGTCGACCAGCTGGCCAAGCATTACGACGTCGACCTGATTGCGGTACCGAGCAAGGGGGCGGCGGATGCGCTGCAGTCCGCGCTTGGCGGCCATGTGGATGCGACGACCCAGGGCACCCAGCATGTCCAGCAGATCAAGGCCGGGGCGATGAACCAACTCGCGTCGCTGACCGATGCCCGCACGCCCTATGCACCGGACTCCCCGACCCTGATCGAGGGTGGGCTCGACGCGACGATCGAGGGACAGACGATCTTCATGGTGCCCAAGGGTGTTGATCCGGCGATCAAGACCTGCCTGGAAGAAGCGCTGGACGAGGCCGTCAATTCCGATGGCTACAATGAACTGATGACGCGTCTCGAGAACGAGCCGCTGAACCTGGGTCCCAAGGGAACCACTGACAAGATCGCGAAAAGCGCCCAGTTCTACAAGGCGTATCTCGGCAAGTAACCAAGTGAAGAGGGGCGCTGTTCAATGTATTTTGAACGCCTGATCGGGGGAGCCAGCATATTGTTTGGTGGCTTCCTTCTTTTTTTCCTGATCCCGTATCAGGTCACAAGCCAGCCGGGGCCGATAGATCCCTCGCTGTTTCCGAAGATCGCCGCCTCGCTGTTCATTCTTCTCGGCCTCTTCCAGCTTCTCGCCAAGGCACAGCCCGCGAACTTCAGCTGGTATGAATTTGCGCGTCTCGCGGGGCTTGCCGTTGTGGTTCTCGTCGCAGCGCTTGCCATGCCGCTCGTGGGCTTCCTGCCGTCGGCCGTCCTGCTGATGGCAGCCGTCTGCGCCTTCATGTTCGAGCGCCGGTATATGTGGCTAGCCACGACGATTGTGCTGGTTCCGCTGGGAACATGGTTCGTTTTCGTGATCGTGATGGGTCGTCCATTGCCATCGCTTCCCTTCTGAAAGCAATGCTATGCCTGACTTTGCCACAATCATCGGTGGGCTGACGGACGCCATCACCCTCACCAACCTTCTCTACATCATTCTCGGCGTGGCCGTCGGCCAGATCGTCGGAGCGATCCCCGGCATGACGCTGCTGATGGCGCTGGCGATCGCCATTCCGCTCACCTACACGCTCGACACGCTGACGGCGCTTGCCTTTCTCATCAGCGTCAACAAGGGCGGAACGGTGGGCGGCGCCATCCCGGCGATCCTGATCAACACGCCCGGCACGCCGGAATCGGCAGCCACCGCGCTCGACGGCCACCCCATGGCCAAGAACGGCAAGCCGATGAAGGCGATGAAATACGCGCTTTACTACTCCGTCTTCGGCGATCTTTCGAGCGACATCGTGCTGATCACGATCTCGGCGCCGCTCGCGCTCGTGGCGCTGCGCATGGGGCCGATCGAGATCACCGCCTTGATGATCCTCGCCTTCACGGTCATTACCGGCCTCGTCGGTTCCTCGATGATCAAGGGGTTGATGGCAGCCGCGCTCGGTTTTCTGTTCGCCTCGGTGGGCATCGATCCGGCCATGGGCACGCCGCGCTTCACCTTCGGCATGCTCGATCTCTATGACGGCCTGCCGCTGACGGCGATGTCGATCGGGCTTCTCGCCGTATCGGAGATCTTCCGCCAGATAGCCGCCACCACGCGGGCTACGAGCACGGCGACGCCGATCCGCGTGCGTTCCGACGACCCCGAGGACAAGGGCGTGACGCTGAGCGAACTCATGGCCAACAAATATGTGGCAATCCGCGCCTGGGCGATCGGTACGGTCATTGGCGCCATACCGGGGCTTGGCTCGGCGACGGCCGGGTTCCTGTCCTATTCGGTCACCAAGCAGCAGGCCAAGGATCCGGAAAGCTTCGGCAAGGGCGATCCGCGCGGCATAGCGGCTTCGGAGGCGGCAAATTCGGCCGTCGTCGGCGCCAATCTCATTCCGCTTTTGACGCTCGGCATTCCGGGCAATATCGCCGCCGCCCTTCTGGTCAGCGCCTTCATCATCCATGGCGTGCAGCCCGGTCCGCTTCTGTTCGAGGAGCAGGGGCGACTGATTTACGGCCTGTTCGGCGCGATGCTGATCGCCAACTTCTGCAATCTCGGCGTCGGCCAGATCGGCATGCGCATCTGGTCGCTGGCAATCGCCGCGCCCAATTCCGTGGTCTACCCGACGGCACTGCTTCTGTGCACCACGGGCGCCTATGTCACCACGGGCGGCATGTTCGGCATCTATATCATGCTGGTCTTCGGCGTGATGGGCTATTTCATGCAGCAGTTCGGCTTCTCCGTCGTCGCCTTCATCATCGGCTATGTGCTGACGCCGGAATTGGAATCCAAACTGGTCCAGTCGATCCTGATCAGCCGGGGCGACCCCTGGGTTGTGCTGCAGCATCCGATCGCGCTCGTTCTTCTCGCGCTCTCCGTCGTGTCGATCATCTATCTCGGCCCGAGGAAGCGGAAGAACAAGGATCCGGAGCCGGTGGAGGACTGAGCGTCCCGATCCTCGTTAGACAACGTTTCGATGCGCCCGGCGGAGTTTTCCCCGGGCGCATTCGCGTTTCAGGGGGGCGGATGTGTCACCTTGGCCGGGCATGCGGCAAGGCGACAAACGCCGCGGGCGGACAGGAAGTCTAGGTACGATATCTTGCGAAACGCAGGCGCCGCTGGTGCGGATCGGTGGCCAGATCCTCGGGTCGAGCCCGAGGATGCCGTGCGCAGAAAGAAGAGGTCCGGGCTTTCGATGCGGGTGAAGTGCTCGGGCCCGCTCAGGCGGGCCTGGCCCTGCTAAGGCCGCGCCGGTTGAGGATAAAGGCGGCAATGATGACGGGCGCCATGATCGCCAGTCCCAGGGCCAGCAATTCCAGATCGCCGAAGCCGGGGACAGCCTCGCCAGGCAGGGCGATCAGTATCGCGCCGATCAACAGCGGAAGCCGCAGCACCCAGACATAGGGACGGTCGGAAAAGACCGGCCCGATGCCCATGATGTAGCCCTGGACCCCGCTCGCGAACATCCACACCCCGAAAAGCGCAAGCCCTGAAGACAGGAGAATGTGCTGCCAGTCGGCGTCGCCGATAAGCGCCGGGTCGAACACGAAGAAGAACGGAATGAAATAGACGATGCTGCCGATCTTCATCGCCTCGAGCCCGGTGCGCATCGGTGGCGTGTTGGCGACCGATGCGGCGGCAAAGGCGCCAAGCGCGACAGGAGGCGTGATGAAGGACAACATGCCCCAGTAGAAAATGAAAAGGTGGGAGGCCATCGGATTGAGCCCGACCTGGATCAGCGCCGGCGCCAGCATCACGGCGAGAAAGATGTAACAGGCCGTCGCCGTCATGCCCGTGCCCAGAACAAGGCTGGTGAGCGCGCCCATGATGAGCAGAAGCAGGGGCGAATCCCCGGCAATGCTCAGGAGGTCATTGACCAGCGTTCCGGCAAGCCCGGTCATCGACAGCCCGCCGACGATCATGCCGACAGCGGCCAGCGTTGCCGCGAGCGTGGCGAAGAGACGCCCGAGACTGTCGATGAAATGCAGCAGTTCCTTCTTGCCCCAGCGGTCGGTCTTCGAAACGATCTGGTTGACGGCAAGCAGCACAGCGGTCGCATAGAAGGGGGCGTATTGTTCCTTCTTGAGCACGAGCAGCATGACCGTCAAAAGCGCGAAGGCGAAGACGTGGTGCCAGCCTTCCTTGAGCGTCTGCCTGAGGTCCGGGAGTTCCTCGGCAGGAAGGCCGCTGAGGCCCTCGCGCGCGGCGCGCGCGTCGATCTGGATGAACAGGCCGAAGAAATAGAGCGCGGCGGGAATGGCGGCGGCAAGGGCGATCGTCGCGTAGGGCACCTGAAGAAAATCCGCCATGACAAAAGCGGCCGCGCCCATCACCGGCGGCATCAGCACGCCGCCGGTCGAGGCGCAGGTCTCGATGCCCGCGGCGACCGTTCCCTTCATGCCAACCTTGCGCATGGCCGGAATGGTCATCACGCCTGTGGTCAGCACATTGGTGACCACGCTGCCGCTCAGAGAGCCCATCAGGCCGCTGGAGAGGATTGCGACCTTCGCCGGGCCGCCGCGCACATGGCCGAGAAGCGCGAAGGCGAGATTGATGAAGAAGCGTCCGGCGCCGGTATGTTCAAGCGCCGCGCCGAAGACGACGAAACCGAAGACGAGGTTGGCGAAGGCCTTCAGGGGAATGCCGAGAATGCTTTCGAGACTCATCGCATGGTACGCCGCCACATATCTGAACGGCGAGCTGAAGGCCGAGATCGGACCCGGCAGCTTGTCGGCAAACAGGGGATAGGTGGAGAAGAACAGGACGATCATGCCGAGGATCAGTCCACCCGCGCGCCGCCCCGCATCCAGCATCACCAGCCAGAGGATGGCGCTCGCATAGACGGCGGCGGTCGGCGGCGACATTTCCCAGCCAAAGAGGACGATGTCATAGGCGTTGAAAATGAAATAGCCGAGCGTCACGAATGTGATGGCCGCAAGCGCCCAGTCGACAATGCCGGGCGCCTTTCCGCCTGTCGCGCGCAAGCCGGGCATGAGAAGGAACACCATCGGGATGGCAAGCGCCAGGACGGCGTAGAAATACTGGTTTTCGAGCAGGGTCAGATGAAAGCGCGAACTGAGGTTGAAGGTCTGGTTTATGCCAAGAAGCAGAAGCAGAACCGTCAATATGCGCACGACGGTCGACGTTATCGGGGTGGGGCGGCGGGCGGAAACCGCCTCGCCACCGTTCTTGCTGTTGTCGATTGCCGGCATGTTGGGTTACCGGAAATAGGCCGGATATCCGGCGGCTTCGAGCGTATCGGCGCGCACCTTCATCCATTTCTCGGCAAAGTCATCGCCGCTCTCGCCGTCCATCTTGGCCCAGGCTTCCTGCAGAACCTTGGCGCGGGCGACGAGATCGTCATTGTGCTTCTGGTCCTCGTCGGTCCACACGCCCACTTCCTTGTAATACTTGATCGCGGCGTCGTTGAACGGCACGACCCAGTCGAAGACTTCAGAATCCGCCGCCCACCCGGACGTGCCGGACTGCATCTTGCTGTAGACCGGGGCCTGCAGGTCAATCGCCTTGGTCACATTGTAGACGAGATCGGGCGAGGCCGTGTAGGTGATCAGCGCCGGATAGGGAACGCCCGCGCATTCGAGCGGATGCTCCGTATCGATATCGATGCCGACGGTTGCCTTGCGCTGGCCGAAATGCGGGTTGACGGCCTGGAGGCGGTTCCAGCCTTCGGAATCGGAAAAGGGCAGTGCCAGCCATTTGAGGCCCTGCGGCGAGGCGGCGGCCTGTTCCAAAACGCCGCTGCCGCTGGTAACGGCGGTCATCGCGTCGATCTGGCCATTGGTAAAGGCCTGCCATGCGCCGCCATAGCTCGGCTGATCGACAAGCTCGACATCATCGACGGTCAGGCCACCGAAGGCGAGGAACGCCCGGACATTGGACTGCAGCGAAGGCGAACTGACCACCCATCCGATCTTCTTGCCCTTCAGCTCCTCAATGGTGTTGATGTCCTGATCGGCGGCGACGCCCATGGCGACGCCGTTCTTCGCGCCGGCAAGGATCACGGCCGTCAGCTTCTGCGGCCCGAGGTCGGGCGATGCATAGCTCAGCACGCCTTCGAAGGCATAGAAGGCGTCGCTTCCGGCCAAAGCGAAGGGAACCCGGCCTTCCCGGGCTGGCGCGATGCGCGAGAGATCCGTGCTCGCCGGAAGCACCCGAAGCGAGATGCCATAGGCATCCTCCAGCGCCTTGCCGACGGCAATCGACTGGTTGTAGCCGAGGCTGCCGGTGTCGAAGCTCGTCCACACCAGCGTCTTCGGCAGGGTGACGGCGTCATCCTTCGCAATCGCTCCTCCGGCGAAAAGGCAGATGGCGCCAAGCGCAAGGCTTGCGAGTTTTTTCATTGAATGTCCTCCTCTGTGTTTCACGGCTTTCGGCAGCGCATTTGCCCGGCTTGGCTAATCCGGCCGTCCAGGGCTGAACAGGTCGTCCGCAGCCGAGGGTTGAAATGCGCATGGGTTCCGGAATGCCTCGCCTTCCCGACGATCCGGCATGCCGGCAATACTCCTCCGTTTGTGAAACTACGGCCAATGCCGGGTTGCACAAATTTCAAAGGGTCTGCATTTCGCTTGGCGGAATGAGGTTTTCGCAAGACACACGCCGGCGGAAGGTCCGGCGGCCTTCGCTGCCTGTCGGCGGAGGCGCTTCGGACAACCCGCAGGAACTGCCGGAGGCGACGGCAATCAGTCCCGGCCCACGAGCCATCGCTCTTCGCCCGCATGGAAGGCGGCGAGTTCATCCGGCCGATCGTCGCCGAGGAGGTTCTGGTTGACGTCGATGCCCCGGCTCGCCTGAAGGTAGGAGAGAAAACAATAGGATGGCCTGAAAGCCCGCAGCTTGTCCCAGTCGATGGGCGGGGTCTCGTCCGGATTGACGGCGCGCAGGATATCCCGTTCGAACAGGACCTCGAAGCTCAAGAGCTTCCAGGCGCCGTCCTGACGCACCGCGCGGGAGAAGTAGCGGCAGAAGACGTGAAAATCGATCTGGACATCGCCGAGCGTCGCCCGGTTGAAGATCATGGCCGGGCTCTCGATTGTGGCCCTGTCGCCTTTCACCTCGGCAAAGGCCGGAAACACCCAGTGCTTGCCGTTGCCGACCTTTTCCATGAATTTGCGCGTGGCCTCCACATAGGCCGCACCGCCATGGCCGTCATACCAACTGGTGCGCACATAGGCGTCATCGTGAAAGCAGTCCCGCATCACGTCGAAGCGGCGCTGGTCGCGGGCAAACCGCTCGCGGCGCGCAAGGTCGTAAAGCTCCTCGCGGTCGAGCATCGCCATCAGGCGTTTGTCGGTGTCTGGCTGCATTATCCCCTCCTTGGTATCCTTTATGTCCCACCCATTAGGCGGCCGGATAGCCAAGGATCGCCTTGACCTCCAGATATTCCTCGAAACCGAACAGGCCGAACTCGCGGCCATTGCCCGATTGTTTATATCCGCCGAACGGCAGGCTCCGGTCAAACGGCGCGCCGTTGAGATAGACACGGCCCGCGCGTATGCGGTTGGCGATCGCTCGCGCGCGGTCGGGGTCCTTCGACTGGACGAAGCCGGCAAGGCCGAAGGGCGTGTCATTGGCCATCTCGACCGCCTCATCCTCGGTGTCGTAAAACATCATCGACAGAACCGGCCCGAAGATTTCCTCGCGCGCGATGCGCATTGTCGGCGTGACATCGGCGAACACGGTCGGCCGGACGAAATAGCCGGCATTGCATTCGGCCGGTCGCCCGGGGCCTCCGGCGACCAGCGTCGCGCCTTCCTCGATGCCGGAGGCGATCAGCGCCTGAACCTTGTCGAACTGGGTCTGGCTCACGAGCGGGCCCATCGTCGTTTCCGGGTTCATCGGATCGCCGAGCCTGATGGTCGATATCGCCTGACAGGCCGCCGCGATGGCCTCGTCGCGATGCTGGCGCGGCACCAGCATGCGGGTCGGCGACTGGCAGTTCTGGCCGCCATTGGTGTTGCAGGCATGCACGCCCGCCTTCACCGCGCCCGGGATATCGGCGTCAGGCAGGATGATATTGGCCGATTTGCCGCCAAGCTCCTGCGCGACGCGCTTGATCGTTTTCGCGGCCAGTTCGGCGACGCGGATGCCGGCATCGGTCGAGCCGGTGATCGAGACCATGTCGACATCCGGGTGGCTGGCGATTGCCTCGCCGACGGTCGGCCCGTCGCCGTGGACGAGATTGAAGACGCCGGCGGGGAGGCCCGCATCATCGATGATTTCGGCAAGCGCCGTGGCGCTGAGCGGGGCGATCTCGCTGGGCTTCAGAACCATGGTGCACCCGGTTGCAATCGCCGGGGCGACCTTGGAGGCGATCTGGTTCAGCGGCCAGTTCCACGGCGTGATGAGGCCGCAGACGCCGATCGGCTCCCTGCGGACAATGCCGGTTTCTTCCCGGCGTTCGAACGGGTAGTCGCGCAGAACCCGGATGACCTCCTCGAAGTGGAATAGCGCGACCGTTGCCTGACGTTCGATGGAAAACGTGATCGGCACGCCCATTTCCATGGTCATCAGCCGGGCAAGCTCGGGCAGGCGTGCCCGAAATCCCTCGGCGATGCGGCCAAGGACGGCGAGCCGTTCCGCACGGTCGGTCCGCGACCAAGATAGAAAGGCGCGGCGGGCGGCCGTGACTGTCGCGTTCACGTCACCCGCGCTGCCGAGGCTGACCTTGCCGATCTCCTGCTCGCTGGCGGGGTTGACGATCGGTATCGTCCTGGCTGCCGCCGGTCGCCGCCATTGTCCGTCGATATAGAACTCCAGAGCGTCCATCCTGCCGCCTTTCTCCTCCGCGAAGCGTTGCAACTCTATCCGGCGGTCGGCGCGCCGCAATCCAGCCGGCCGGCCGTTTCGCATCGCGGAACGCATGCCCCGCCATTTTGCCGAAAGGCCGACCCGGCGCTAAAACCACCGGGAAACATGACTGGAGACCGGAGAAACGATGCGGCGCTATTTCGAAGACTTTGCCATTGGCGAGACATGGACAAGCAGAACCATCACCTTGTCCGAGGACGAGATCATTCGCTATGCCCGCGACTATGATCCCCAGCCCATGCATGTCGATCCCGAAAAGGCTGCGGTAGGACGCTTCGGCGGCATCATCGCCAGCGGCTGGCAGATCGCGGCGCTTTCCATGCGGCTCTTCGTGGAAGCGGGCGGCTATGGCGAAACGCCGATGGTCGGTCTCGGCATCGAGCAGTTGCGCTGGCGTCGGCCGGTGCGCCCGGGCGACAGGCTGACCACGACCCGAAAGGTGGTTGCGACCGAGCCCCACCAGCGGCGGCCGGAATTCGGCATCATCAAGACCGAGGTGACGGTGACCAACCAGGACGGCGAGGCGGTGATGACGATGATCGCGCTCGGACAGGTGCCCTGCCGGCCAGCGGCAGAATAGGGAGCTCTATGAAGCCCTAAAGGTGCCGCCCTTCATCGACCGGGATGACGATGCCCGTTGAACTGGTCATGAGCGTGACGCAGGCAATGACGGCGCGGGCCACATCATCGGCGCTGGTGATCTTGGCAAGCGGCGTATGCTTTGCCGTCGCCTCCAGCCGCGCGCGCGGACGTCCCGGCACGAAGTCGGTATCGACGCCGGCGGGTGATACGGAAAACACCCGGATATCCGGCGCAAGCACTTTCGCAAGCCCGATCGTCAATGTGTCGAGCCCGGCCTTTGCCGCGCAATAGGCGAGATTGGAGCCGACGCCGGTGCGCGCGGCGATCGAGGAGATGTTGACCACAACGGCATCCTCCCCGCTCGCAAGGAGCGGCCTGAAAGCCCGAGTGACGGCAAACGGGCCGCGCAGGTTGACCCGCGTGATCCTGTCGAACATCTCGTCGGTCAGGCCGTCGAGATCATCGGCCGGCACGGCTTCGGTCGCGCCGCCATTATTGACCAGTATATCGACATGGCCGAAAGCCTTTTCGACTGCCCGGGCGGCCTCGGCGATGGTATCGCTCGCTTCAAGCGCGATGCGCAGCGCAATGTGATTTCCGCCGGGAAGCGATGCGACCAGGTCTTCGGCAGCCGCGCTTCGGCTGTGATAGCCGGCGACGATGGTGGCGCCGAGATCCGCGAGGCGGATCGCCGAGGCGCGGCCAATGCCGCTTGTCGCACCCGTGACCACGGCGATGCGTCCGCTTAAGGGAGGGGCCTGTTCGCTCATGGAGTCTTCTCCCAGAAGGGTTTGCGCAGTTCCTGCTTCAGCACCTTGCCGCCGCTGTTGCGCGGAAGTGTTTCGCGGAGCTCGACGGCCGAGATCTTCTGCATGCGCCCGAGCCGGGCATTGACCCAGTCGCGCAGCGCCTCCGGCTCGATCGTCGCGCCCGGTTTCGCGACCACGAAGCCGAGCGGCGTCTCGCCCCATTTCTCGCTCGGGACCGCGATCACGGCGGCCTCGATGACATCGGGATGGGCAAGCAACTTTTCTTCCAGATCCGAGGCGTAGATGTTGAACCCGCCGGAGATGATCATGTCCTTCTTGCGGTCCAGCAGGACGAGAAATCCATCCTCGTCGAACATGCCGATATCGCCGGTGCGGTGAAAAAGCCAGCCTTCGGCGTCGCGCCAGTAGAAGGCGCGGTTTGCCTCCTCATTGCGGAAATAGCCCGACATCATCATCGCCGAACGGCCGACAACCTCGCCGCGCCCGCCGGGCTCAACGTCCTTGCCGTCGTCATCGATGATGCGGATGATGTTTCCCGCTGCCGGCCTGCCCACGGTATGCGCCTTTTCGGGGTGGCGGGCGGCGTCGAGAATACAGGTGCAGCCGCCTTCCGTCAGGCCGTAGACCTCGAAGAAATCGCCCGGCCATTGTTCGATGATGGCGCGCTTTGCTGCAGCCGGAAGCGGCGCGCCGGTGCACTGCTTGACCCTGAAGGACGACAGGTCGCGCTTGCCGAAGCTCCTCGCTGTCAGAATGCGCTGATACTGGACCGGCACCAGCATGGTGTGGGTCGCGCCGTACTGCTCGGCAAGCGCAAGATAGGTTTCCGCGTCGAATTTCGGCATCAGCACGACATGGCTTGCGTGAAACAGCGCCGAAAGCATGGGCATCAGCGTGGTGTTGGAATAAAGCGGCGTCGCCAGAAGCATCGTGCTTTCGGGGCCAAGCCCGAAAAGCGTCCGCGCCGCCTGCCGGTATCGCATCGCGTGCGCGTGAACGATGCCCTTGGCCCTCCCGGTGGTGCCGGAGGAGTAGATGATGTTGAATGGAGTTTCGGGCGCCGGGATCACCGGGGCCGTCAGCGGCTCCGTTCCGGCGAGAAAATCGCGCGGCACGCCGCCCGCCGGCGTCGCCTCGAGCAGGATGATGCGCGCGGTCATCTCCGCCGGCAACAGATCCGCATAGCCATCCTGCACGAAGATGAGCGCGGGGTCGCAGTCTTTCAGCATACCGGCAAGTGCGTCGCGGTGTGCCGAGGCGGGCAGGGGCACGGCAGAACCGCCCGCAGCGACGATGCCGAGATAGGCTGTCGTCAGCCCCAGGCCGGCCGTTCCCAGAAGTGCTATCCGCCCGACCGCGCCGTCGCAATGTTGGGTGATCGCGCCCGCAACGGCCAGCACGGCGCTGCGGAGTTCTGCCTGGCTCATCGTTTCGCCGTTGCAGGTCAGCGCCGGCGCGTCGGGTTGCTCAAGACCGTGGCGCAGGATAGCGGCAACGAGTTCGCCTTCCTGGTGCGCGGCCGGCTTGCTGGCCTCGTTCATCAGCTGTCTCCCGGATCGTTTTCGATAAGCACGATATGACGGGTGGCGATGGCGGGCTTTTCGGAGCCCTCCAGCTCGATCACGGCGTCGTTGACGATCCGCGTTCCCAGCGCATGCGGCTCGGCGGCGACGAGCGTGAGGGCGAGCCGGATACGGCTTTCCACCGGAACGGGCGCGATGAACCGCATCCGGTCATAGCCGTAGTTCAGCCCGCGCCCGCGCGCCCTGATCTGATAGATCTCGCGCTGGAGCGCCGGCTGTAGCGAGATGATGAAAAGGCCGTGGGCAATGGTCTTGCCGCCCGGCATCTCGCGCGCGGCACGCTCCACATCCACATGGATCCAGTGATCGTCGCCCGTCAGCCGGGCATAATCATCGATTGCCTGCTGCGTCACGGTCATCCAGGCCGAGCGGCCGAGCAATTGTCCCTCATGGACAGCGAGATCACGGGCACGGTCAACGATCAGCATCAGTTCTTTTCCTTGTCGCGGGCACGCCCGATGGTTTCGGCGCGTTCGGCATTGACGGCCAGAACCACTTTGCCGATCTGCCTGTTTTCATCCATCAGCTGATGGGCGGACCTGACGTCGGCGAAGGCGAAGACCTGATGGATGCGGGTCGTCATTTCACCAGTTTCCAGAAGCGGCCAGACATCGCGGACCAGTTCGGCGGCGATCCGGCCCTTGTAGGCGGGCGGGCGCGGACGAAGGGTCGAGCCGGTCAGCGTCAATCTGCGCCGGACGATCTGGCGGATATTGACCTCGGCCGTCTCGCCGAGATGACTGGCGATGAAGACAAGCCGTCCGTCCGGCCGCAGAAGGTCGAGCTGCCTTTGCGTATAAGGCCCGGCCTGCGCATCGAGGATCACGTCGAACCCGTCGGTGAGCGCCCTCAGTTCGTCGTCCCAGGCACCCTTGTAGCTGACGGCATGGTGCGCGCCTGTCTGAAGGCAGACGGACAATTTCTCCTCCGTGCCGGCGGTCGCGAAAACATGGGCGTTGCGCAATTTGCGAGCGATCTGGATCGCGGCCATGCCGACGCCGCTGGTGCCGCCCTGCACAAGCAGGCTCTCGCCTTCGCCAAGTCGTCCTAGCCAGATGATGTTGTTCCAGGCGGTGAAATAGACTTCCGGCAGCGATGCGGCCTCGACAAAGCTCAGCCCGCGCGGAACCGGCATGCATTGAAGCGCAGGCACGACGCAGTATTCGGCATAGCCGCCGCCATTGGTCAGCGCGCAGACGGCATCGCCGGGAGAGAGCCCGGCCACGTCCGGGCCAACCGCATCGACAATGCCCGAGACATCAAGGCCGGGGATCGGGGAGGCGTCCGGCGGCGGCGGATAGAGCCCACGCCTTTGCTGGATATCCGGCCGGTTGACGCCCGCCGCATAAACCCGGATCCGGACTTCGCCCGCTCCGGGCGCGGGGAGGGGGCGTTCGACGATGTCGAGCACATCCGGTCCCCCCGCGCCGTTGAATTCCACCACACGCATTACGCTCACATTCCCCCTTTTGGCCATCGTGCCGATGCCGGTCTCCTCCGCTCGTCAGTCTTCCCAATTATGGACAACCGGATTGGACAACCTGCCGAGCCCCTCGATCTCGATATCGATCTTGCCGGACAGTTTGTGCATGTTTACCGAGCGGTGGCCATTCGGAAAATTGCCGACGCCTTTCGCCGATGTGCCGAAGCAGAAGACATCCCCGGGCTCCAGGGTGAAGAAGCGGCTGGCTTCCGCGATGACCTCGGCGACCTTGAAACGGTAGCTCGCGGTGCTGTCGACGGCGAAGGGCTCTCCGTCGAACCAGCCCTTCACCTCGAGCGCGTCCGGGTTTGAAACCTCGTCGGCCGTGGTGATGAAGGGGCCCATCGGCCCGAATGTGTCGGAGGCCTTGGAGCGGGTGTGGTAGACGAAATAGACATCGCGGTCGTCCTCGCCATGCCTGTTGCGCCAGGCAAGGTGATGCGGCCGCAGAAGATCGGGCTCGCGCGTCGTCGCGATCGAATCCATGCCGAACTTCATGCCGTGGGAGGTGACGTCGTTGATGATGGTGAAGCCGAAGATCGCGTTCTTCGCCTCCTCGACCGATATCTTGCTGCAGCGTTTGCTGATGACGGCGGCAAGTTCTAGTTCCGGTATGGTCTCGCCGTAATAGTCTTCCATGATGATCGGCTTGTTGTGGCCGGTCAGGCAGGAGGGCGCCTTCAGGAAAAAGTTCGGAACGCCCGGATCGCGATGGGCGGACTTGCGTATGCCCATATTGTTGAAGGCGACGCCGAGGATCTTGGAGGGCCGGGGCTGCGGCGGCAGCCAGTCGATCGAAGCCTCGTCAAGCGGGGACGCTTCGCCTTTCTCAAGCGCTTCGCGCGCCCGGGCGATTTCGGCTTCACCGCCTTCGATGAAGCCGTTCATGTCCGCAGGCGCGGACCCAAGCCCGGCGCTTTCGTAAAGCTCCGCCAGAAGAACGGTGGCGTCGCCCTTTTTTATGGCGAGAACAGGCTTTCCCTGATGGTTGATGGTTGCAAGTTTCACGGCGGTCTCCTTCGCGTGCGCGGGCTTTCTGGTTCTTCAAAGGTCGTGTTCCGGCGCCCGTCCGCGACACGAAAGGGGGCAATCGGATCATCGGTCGGGCAATGCTGTCCTCAGGCGGGGTCGAGACCGACCAGTTTGGCCGGGTTGTCTCGCACCATCAGGCGCACCTCGTCCTCGGTGAAGCCGAGCGCCAGCAGCAGCTTGATCGCCTGACGCAACCCTTCGACGGGCGAGGGGTTGTCGACCTGCCCGAGATCGGAGCCGATCGAGGAATGTTCGACGCCGGCGGCCAGAACATGCTCCTTTAGCTCCTGCGGCGAGAACACGTTGAAGCGCGAATCCACATAGAGGCAGGCCGATTGCTCGATCACCGCGCCGAACGCGGCCATTTCGGTGATGTCCTCATAGGTGAAGTGCAGCCCGTACATGGGGTGATTGACCAGAAGGCGCTTGACGCCGCGCTTGCGGGCCTCGGTGAACAGCTTCCAGATTTCCCAGACATGCAGGTGGCCGGAGGACAGGATGGCATCGAAGGCGGCGATGGAATCGAGGATCTCCTTCACCGCGTCGAGGATCTCGCCATAGGCGTCGACAACGGTGATGCCGGGGGACGCCTTGAGCTGAACATTGGAGGCAAGCCGTGTCTTGCGATGGGAGCTGCGGATGTGATTGGCCGATTGCGCCGTCGGCATCCAGACCAGCTTTGCGCCCTGGTTGAGCTGGGCATCGACGACGAAGGGGTTGAGGCCGCCGGTCGTGTTGTTGAGAACCAGCCCACCATACATCGCCACATTCAGATGGCCGAGCACGCGCTCCATGATCGGCAGGAAGGGCGCGACGGAATAGTGATGATCCTTGAACATGATCCCGCGCATGCCGGCGGCGGCGGCCTGTTCCACCGCCTGGAAATGATCGAGCTGACGGGCCATCGTCGACGGTCCGGAATGAACGTGAAGATCGACCGCCCCCTTCATCAGTCCGTCGACGACCGCGTCGTCGATGGTTGATATCAGGGCGCGCACCTCCTCGCGATTGTTCGCCGTTGCCATGCAAGTCTCCTTCCTTCGAACAAGACGGGTATAGGGCTTGACAACTTGCGCTCTCAACTTGCAAACCCGGTGTATTCCGGCAGGCGAAATGCCGGTCTCGGGGAGGAGAAACTGTGAGCATCCGATCGATCGAGCGGGGGCTGCGTGTGCTGCAGGAAATGAACCTGCAGCCATACACCTCGATTGCCCATCTGCATGAGCGCACCAAGCTGCCAAAACCGACCCTGGTCCGCATTCTGCGCACGCTTGAACAGGCCGGCTATGTCGAGAACGATCCGCGCGTCGGCGGCTATCAGTTGAGCGCGCTCGTCGCCTCGCTGAGTTCCGGCTATCACAAGGAGCCAATGGTGGTGGAGGCCGGGCGGCCCTGGGCCGTCGCTGTCACGCGCAAGCACCAATGGCCCGTTTCCATCGCGCTGCTGGACCGCGACGCCGTGGTGGTGCGCATGAGCACCGTCCCCGACAGTTCGGTCTCGCCGTTTCACAAGACGGTCAACATGCGCCTGCCGCTGATCACGCGCGGACTGGGGCTTGCCTATCTGGCCTTCACGCCCGATGAAGAGTTGGACCTGATCCTGCGCATGCTGCGGATGTCGGACGATCCCGAAAACGAGCTGGCGCGCCATCCCGACAAGATAGGGAGGCTTGTGGCGATGACGAAGAAGCGCGGCTACGCGACGCGCGCGGCCCATGTCGAGCCGCGTAATTCCGACACGATCGCGGTGCCGGTTTTCAATGACAGCGGCCGTGTGGTTGCGAGCCTCGGCCTGACCTATTTCCGCTCGGCCTTTGCCTCGCAGCGGGAGGCGAACGAGCGCTATTCCACCGTGCTGAAGACGGCCTCGGAGGAGATCACCCGCGACCTGACCCGCCTGAACCGCAGCACGCTGGGCTGAGCGCTTGTCGTGCTGGAAAAGCACGCCTTGCCGAACATTGTCGTCTCCGCTCTCGATGGCCTGTTTGCCGGGCGCATGAGAAACGGCTCTGCGGTGCGTTTTTGTAGATCAAGTCTGGCGCGGCAGACCGCCTCGGCATGACCGTCTCCTGAAAACAGCGCTACCCGGAGTGAAGCGGAGCGGAAGCCTTGTTCCGCTCCGGCTTTCGGTCTCGGTCAATTTTCAGGCGCGCCGGAAGAATTCATCCGACGGCGCTGCAGAGGCTAGATCCGGTCGGCGCCGATGGCAGCAAGTGCCGCTGTCGCGACGATGACGTCCTCATCGCCTGTACCGGAGCCGATGCCGATCGCGCCGGCAAGAAGGCCGTCGAAACGGATCGGAAAGCCGCCCTTGAGATTGATGACCTCGCCATCGGTCGCGACGGCCGCTGCGGCGGCGAAATCGGGCGCCATATGGCCGGTCGCCGTGTTCAGCGATGCAGCGGTGATGGCCTTTGCCCGGGCCGTCTTCATCGATGTGAACTTCGCGCCGTCCATGCGGAAGACAGCGAGCGTTACGCCGCTCTGATCGACGATCACCACATTTTGCGGGACCTTGATTTCCTCTGCCTTGGCGATCGCGGCCGTGAGTGCCGTCATGACGCCTTTGTGGTTGAGGGCGGTGGCGGGGCGGGTATTGGTCACTTCATCTTCCTCTCGTTAAGGGCCTGCGGCGGGGCCGGTAAAGACGCATCCGGGGGAGCGCAGACGGTTGCCGAACGCGAAAGCGGGGCTGATCGTCCGGGTGCTTTCACGCAGGAGAACCTTTTACGGCGTCAGGATCGGTTCGTCACCGTCCCTATCCTCGCCGGCAAGTTCACGCAGCATTTTTCGTCTGCAAGGCGGCCGGCTTCGCGGCAACCGGAGCTTGCGGCGGCGATGCGCGGGAGCCGGAAGGCGGAGCTGCCGTAGCCGCCCGAACCGGGGATTACGATGTCGTCCGGCACTTTGGCGGCAGACTGCGTCCGCTGCTATGATCAGGCGCCCTGACAGGCAGGCTGCGTCTGCCGGAGACGGTCTTCGACCTGGCCGTCGTCGGCCAGAAGCGCAACCGGCTTTTCATCGCGGCATCGACCGCATTTCAGGCGGCCTGTGTGGCCGCAAAGAGCAGCAAACTGGGAAAGGCGCAGCATGACGATCGCATTCCTCGGAACCGGATTGATGGGCGCGCCGATGGCGCTCAATCTCGTCAAGGCGGGCTTTCCCGTAACGGTCTGGAACCGGAGCGCCGGCAAGACGGTGGCCCTTGAGGAAGCCGGCGCGCGCGTGGCCGAGACGCCTGCAGAAGCAGTGGGCAAAGCGGATGTCGTTATCACCATGGTTTCGGATGGCCCGGCGGTCGGAGACCTGCTTTTCGAACAAGGCACGGCAGAACACATGCCGACCGGCGCGACCGTGATCGACATGAGCTCGATCAGGCCGGAAGAGGCGCGCAATCACGCAGACAGACTTTCGAAGATGGGTATCAGCCATATCGATGCGCCCGTCAGCGGCGGGACCCGCGGCGCCGAGGACGGAAGCCTGGCGATCATGGTTGGCGGTGACGACGTGACTTTCGACCGGGTCGCAAGCCTATTCGAGCCGATGGGCCGCGCGATCCTGCTCGGTCCGTCCGGCAGCGGCCAGCTCGCCAAACTCGCCAATCAGGCAATCGTCGCCATCACCATCGGCGCGGTTGCCGAGGCGACGTTGCTGGTGCGCGAGGGCGGCATCGATCCGGCGTGTTTTCGCGCCGTTCTTAAGGGCGGTTTTGCCGATTCCGTCATTCTTCAGCAGCATGGCGCGCGCATGCAGGCGGGCGATTTCGCTCCCGGCGGACGTTCCTCCTTCCAGTTGAAAGACCTCGAAAATGTGCTGGCAGAATGCCGGGCAATGGGCCTTTCCCTGCCGCTGACCGCGTTGCAGCGCGATCGCTTTGCCGACCTTGTGACCCGTCTTGAGGGCGGCGATCTCGACCATTCGGCCTTGTTCCTGGAATTGCTCGAGCGCAACAACCTATCCCGCAGCCAGTAGACCTCGGCGTTCCGGCGGGCAGTCTGTTCTGCACGAAGAAGTGACAATATCTTTGGAGGTCACCGATATCGCAGGTAGAGACCCTCGGGTCGGAGCCTATCCAAGCCAGGGCGATCGACGCCAGAACGCGCATTTCACCATGCGCTTTCCTTGCGGGGCCAGGAACGGCTGGCCGTTATCCGGGAACATGCTGGCAATATCCGGTGCATCGCTGCCCGCAGCGAACCGGTTGCCGATCGAGCAGCTTTCCGCGCTGGAGATCATCAGCAATTATGGCGTCGCAATGACGCCGCAGACCCTGAAGGGTCCGGGAGCAGGGTATCTGGGCCACCAATACACCGGATTTGCCGAGCCGAGAAATCGCCGGCCCGGTGTTGTTGTGATGCTCTGCCATTCGCGCGGCCTTCCGAGGCAGGCAGGCCGCCGCAGACGCTGGAGGTCCGGACGGTGGCTTGGAGGGTTTCCCTTTCTGCAAACAGAAGGTTAGGATGGCTAGCTGCCCGTTTTGACCGACCTTCTTCTTGCACGATCATTGAAACCCATGCTGAGCGACACAATCGATATCGAGCGGATTTATTCGCTCTGGGATGAACTGGCCGATTTCGAGGCATCGCGCATGAGTGAGGCGCGCTTCCATCTGCTTTCGGTCGTTTGCGACATGATCGATGCGCGACAGGCTGACTGGATCGGCGCCGTCCGGTTTGTCGACAGGATGCACCGCGACCCGTTGTTCGGTTGGCGGCCGCGCAGCGTGTCGGCTCTCTATCCCGACGAGGAAACGGCCAAGGTCATTCAGGAGGCCTTTGCCCTGATGGAGCGTGGCACGCCCGACATTACGACAGTACGCAATGCGGAGCTTGCCGGCACCTTCCGCGTCTTCATGCTGCATGAATTGGCGCCTGCGGAATGGTATGAGGGCGAGGCCTACCGGATCTATTACCGGGGAATCGACCGGCTGGATTCGATCTGGGTCGGGGTCCCCATCAATGAAGATGCGGAAATCCAGATCGGTTTTCACCGATCGCTGTCCCAATCTCCGTTTTCCGAGCGCGACCGGCGGATCGTTGCTCACGCACTGCGTGGAATCCGTTGGTTTTTTCGTCTGCAAATGTTGTCGGAGGGGATTGGCGTGGCCTCCGAGCCGCTGACCCAGGCGGAAGGGAATGTGCTGCAGGGGCTTTTAAAGGGTCTGCCCGAGCGCAAGATTGCCGAAAAAAACGGCCAGAGCCCGCACACGACTCATGATCACGTCAAACGGATCTATCGCAAATACGGGGTCACAAGCCGTCCGGCCTTGATGGCGCTTTGGCTGGGGCAGACCCCGCCCCCCTGAACAGGGGATTCCAAACCGGAAAAGACTGAACAATAAGGTTTCCAAAACAGGGTTAGAGGTTCCTCATGTCATCTTTCAGGCTTTCGCGCCGTCGCTTTCTGGCTTCCGCTTCCTTGGCGTCGGCTTCGCTTGCCATCCTGCCCAGTCAGGCGTTATCCGAAATGCTGCCGCCGTCGCGCACCGCAGGCGTTGCGGTGCCGCCGGGACAGATCGAAAAGGCGATTGCCGCTCTTGATGGGATTGTCGATGATATCAAGGCCCGCAGCGGCGTGCCGGGTATCGCCGTTGCCGTGGTTCATGGTGGCGAAATGCGCTACGCCAAGGGCTTCGGCGCGCGTGGCGAAGACGGCGCGCCCGTAACGCCGGACACGGTGTTCCAGTTGGCTTCGCTGTCGAAATCGGTTGGAGCGACGGTCGTCGCGCGACAGGTGAGCCGTAATGTCGTCTCGTGGGACAGCCGGATGCGGGATCTCCTGCCCTGGTTCTCGCTCTCGGATGCGGCGGTTACCGAAAGGCTGACGGTCGGCGACCTCTATAGCCATCGCTCCGGCCTGCCCGATCATGCCGGGGACGATCTCGAGGATCTCGGCTTCGATCGGCAGACGATCCTCGAACGGCTTCGCCTTCAGCCGCTTTCGCCCTTCCGCACAAGCTATGCCTATACCAATTTCGGTCTGACGGCGGCGGCCGAGGCCGTTGCTGAGGCCTCAGGCACGACCTGGAGCGCGCTTGCGGAAGAGGCGGTTTTCCAGCCGCTCGGCATGGCCGACACGAGTGCTTGCTACGCCGATTTCATTGCTCGGGAGAATCGCGCGGTCCCGTATGCGCGGACCGCCGACGGCTTTGCCCCGCTTTACCAGCGCCAGCCCGATGCCCAGTCGCCGGCCGGCGGCATCAGTTCGTCGGTCAATGACATGGCGAAATGGATGACATTGATGCTTTCGGATGGTGGCGATCTGATCAGGCCGGAGGCTCTGCAGCCGGCGATCAGCCCCCAGAGTTTTTCGAGCAGGCCGCGCAGTCCGGACGAGCGCGCGAGCTTCTACGGGTACGGTTTCGGCGTCGGCACCGATCCGACCGGCCGGGTTATCCTCAGTCATTCGGGCGCCTTCATTCTGGGGGCTGCAACTTATTTTGCGCTCATTCCGTCGCTGGATGTCGGCATCGTCGTGCTTTCCAATGCGGCTCCCGTCGGCGCGGTCGAGGCGATCGGCGCAAGCTTTGCGGACATGGTGCAGACGGGAGAGGTGAGGTGGGACTGGTATTCCGGCTATCAGCCTCTTTTTGCCGGTTTTTACGCGCCGCTCGGGGAAACGGCCGGCAAGGCCTTTCCGAAAGCCGCCGCACCCGCGCCGGCCGCAGGCTACTGCACAGGCACCTATGGTCACCCATATTTCGGAACGGTCGAGGTGCGCGAAACATCGGATGGCGGGCTGGTGTTGCTCGCCGGGCCGGGACCGAAATCATTTCCTCTGATGCCCTGGGACGGCTCGATGATGGTTTTCGACATCAGCACGGAAAACGCGCCTGATGGTTCGCGTTCGGCGGCAACCTTCTCGGGCGGCGGCGAACAGGCTGAAGCGCTGGAGGTCGAACTCTTCGTCCTGAACGGGCCGGCGCTTTTCCGAAGGATATGACAGGGCGCGGGGGCGCGATCCGGTGATGACCGGCCGAGTTGCGCGAAGCTTGTGGCTGCAGGCTCCTTCAGGAGGCTTGTGGCTTGCGCGTGCTGCCGCGCTCGATGATCGTCGGCATGATCTGAACATGTTTTGCGGCCTTGCGTCCGCCATGCCGTTCCATCAGCAGGTCGACGGAGGTTTCGCCGATGACGCCGGCCTCCAGGCGCAGCGTGGAAAGCTTGGGCGCCAGCATACGGGCGATCGAGCTGTCGTTGAAGGCGACGACCTGGACGTCGCGCGGGATTGAAAGCTTTGCCTCCTCAAGTCCGCGATAGACCTCGACGGCGGTGCGGTCGGCATAGATGACGACCGCGTCGGGCAGGGGCTTGCCTGCCCTGGAAAGCCGCGTGACCAGTTCCCTGATATGGGCCTGTCCGTCAGCGGTAACGTCGTTTCCGTAAGACACATAGTCCGGATCAAAGATCCCTGCCGCGCTCATCACCGATCGGAAGGCTGCAAGCCGCCTCGATGTTGCGTCCTTGGCGCCGACAAGGGCAGGGCGCCGGATGCCGCGTGTCAGCAGCCATTCGCAAAGCCGGGCGGATGCCGCCTCCAGATCGACATAGACGACATCGACGTCAACCGGTTTCTCATCAGGATGAGCGAGAACAATCGGCACGCCGAGCGAGCGGATAGCCTCAAGCTGGCCGGCGGGCAGATCGCCGACCGAAATCACGCCGACATTGCGGGCGCGGTTGAGCATCGCCGGGTCGAATTCGCCGGCAAAGAGCCGCGTCGTTGCCATGCCATAGGCCTCGCAGCGCGCTTCGATACCCTGTCGCAGACCAACATAGAAGGGCTGCGAGAGCTCGGACGCGCTTGAAAGAAAATGCACGATCATGACCGACTTGAGGTCGGATGGACGCCGCAGGGCGATCGACGCGTCTTCCTTGCGGTTGCTTCGCGACCGGCGCATTACGTATTGAAGCGCCTCGGCCGTCTCCACCACGCGACGACGCTTTTCATCGGAAATCGACAGGGTCGGATCGCGATTGAGGATGCGCGAGATCGTCGATTCAGCCACTCCCGTCCGCTTTGCGATCTCCTTCAGTGTTACCATGCGTGCATCCTGTTACACTCTACCCGTCAATCCGCCGGAACGATCTCGGCCGGCTCCTCGCCGGCGGCGATTATACGCGCGGAAAGTCGTTTTGCCAGCAGAGCGCGAAGTTCGGCATATTCCGGCGCGGCGACGAGATTGTCGAGCTCTGCGGGGTCGCGGTCGAGGTCGTAGAGGTGGGTCTCTGTATAGCTCCGGCTGGCGCTGTCGTTCCAGCTATCGGCTGCCGGATCGGCAACGCAGTATTTCCATTTGCCGGATCTGAGCGCACGGCCGACCTGACTTTCGCTGATCTGTATGAATACTTCGTCTTCGGGCAACCCGTCGGGCCGCAACAGCGAATATCCCTGCATCTCTGCAGGTACATCGATGCCGGCGGCATCCAGCAGCGTCGGCGGCAGGTCGATCAGGGAAGCGGCGCGGGTAATCTCTCCGCCTCCGTTCAGCCCCGGGCCGGCAATAAGGGTCGGCACCCGGATAGAGGCCTCGTGGCCGGAGCGCTTGTACTCGTCATTGCGGGTCTTGAAATGGCAGCCATGGTCGGACGAAAACAGGATGATGGTATTGTCGAGCTCGCCAAGCGAGATCAGCGCGTCGATGACGCGCCCGAACGCCTCATCAAGCCGTGCGACCATTCCCATATAGCCGTGGTAGTGTTGCCGGGTCGTGCCGCCCAGCGTCTCAAGATCGTCGGGATAGGAACTGATGCGCTTGGCGATCCTGTCCGCATAGCCGACGGGCGCCGGGTAATTGTCGTGCTGGTTCTGGTGGTGCGGCTCCAGAAAGGAGAGGAACAGGAAAAAGGGTTTCTCCCGTTTTTGGTCGAGATAGCGTATCGCCGCGTCCGTCAGCGCATCGACCCGATAGCCCGGCAACCGGTGACGTTCTCCCTCGCCGTCAAATAGATCGGTCTGATAGGGCCATGAGGTGAATTCGAGAATGTTCGCGGCGAGCCAGTAATCATAACCGCCCTGCTGGTCGCGCGGCACGGGATCGCCTCCGGCCAGATGCCATTTGCCGATATAGCCGGTTTCGTAGCCGGCCTCGCCGAAATAATGCGCAAGCGTCTTTTCGCCTTCCGGCAGCGGAATATCGTTGCGATAACAGCCCGTCGTCGTCGGATATTTTCCGGTCTGGAATGCCGAGCGGGCCGGTCCGCACACAGGTTGACAGGTGAAGGAGTTGCGGATGAAGCGGCCCATTTCGGCCATCCGGTCGAAATTCGGCGTCAGGTCCAGCGGGTTGTTGTGGGCGCCCACCGTATCCCAGCGCTGCTGGTCGGTGAAGAACACCAGAACATTCGGTCGTTTCGTCATGCTCCCCTCCTCACTTCATGCCCGAAAGCATCACGCTCTGGACGAAATAGCGCTGCATGATGACGAAGAGGAGGAAGCAGGGCAGAAACAGGAGCATGCCGCCCACGGCTGTGAGATTCCATTGGGTAAAGAATTCCTGGTTGAAAAGCGTGAGCCCGGTGGTGATCGGCCGCATGTTCTCCGATGAGACGGCGACGAGGGGCCAGATGAACTCGTTGAACTGGAAGACGAAGGTCAAGAGCGCCAGCGTCGCGATCGCAGGCTTGAGCTGCGGCAGGACGATGTCGACGAAGATCCGGAATTCGCTCGCCCCGTCGAGACGGGCGGCGGCCACCAGATCGTCCGGGATCGGCATGATGAACTGGCGCATCAGGAAAATGCCGAATGCGCTCATGGCGAAGGGCAGGATCAGGCCCGGATAGGTGTTGAGCAGCCCCATTTCGGCGGTCATCACGTAAAGCGGGATCAGCCGGATGAAGAAGGGGATCATCAGCGTCGCCAGCAGCGAAACAAACATGAACCGCTTTCCGGGAAACTCCATCTTGGCGAAGACATATCCGATCAACGGATCGAACAGAACATGCAGAAGCGTGATCGTGCCGGCGATGATCACCGAATTGAGCATGAAACGGGCAAAGGGCGCCTTTTCCCAGATCGTGACATAATTCGAGAACTGCAGGACTTCCGGGATGACGACGACCTGACCGGAAAACATGTCGGCATCGCTCTGCAGCGACAGCGAGACCATGTAGAGAAAGGGCAGCACTGCCATCAGCACGAAGAAGGCTAGCAGCGGATAGATCAGCAGTTTCGATGGCGTGGTGTGGGTGTCCTTGCGAGCCATGTCGTCCTCATACGTGCCTGATATCGCGGTGAAGCAGTTTGAACTGGGCCCATGTGATGAACAGGATCAGCATGAACATCGCGAAGGAAAGAGCCGAGGCGTAGCCGATGTTGAGGCCCTGAAACGCCGTCTCGTAGACATGGAGCGAATAAAGCCGCGTGGCGTTGGCCGGGCCGCCCTGGGTCATCAGGTAAGGCAGGGCCATTTCCTGCAGCGATGCGATCATGATGACGACGGCGAGAAACAGCGTGGTTGGCATCAGAAGCGGCAGGGTGATGTCGCGGAAAAGGTGATGACGCTTGGCGCCATCCATGCGCGCGGCTTCGTAGAGATGCGCGGGAATGCCCTGTATCGCCGCGATATAGATCAGCACGGCATAACCGAGATCTTTCCAAACCGAGACCGCGATCAGCGTCCAGATCGCCGTATCCGGATTGACCAGCCAGAATTGTTGCGGAAGTCCGACTTTGGCAAGCGCGGCGTTGAGCAGCCCGGTATAGGGGTCGAGGATCGCCCGCCACATTAGTGCCGAGATGACAAAGGAAATGATGTAGGGAAAAAACAGGATCGCGCGGATGGCGTTGCGCGCTCTAACCGGACCGACCAGAAGGGCCGAAAGCCCGAGGGCCAGCACCAGGGTGAAGACGACGCTGCCGATCGCATAGATCAGCGTTGCCTTGATCGCCTTGATCGCCAGCCGATCGTTCAGGATATGGGCGTAGTTTTTCAGTCCGATGAAGGCTGATTCGCCGATCAGGGGCTGGCCGCTTCTGAAACTCGCCCAGAATTCTATCGCGATCGGCCAGAAGAAATAGATCAGGAAATAAACGATGGCCGGCGACAGAAAGGCATAGGCGGTCAAGGTGCGCTTGGTTTTGTAAGTCATCCCGTCATTCCCGGTTAAAGGCGGTATGCCCCGGCTCTGCTTGAGCCGGGGCATGGATCTGCTCACTCGTCGGCAAGAATGGCGTTCGCTTCATCTTCAGCGGCGGAAAGAACCTCTGCGGCCGGTTCGTTGGCAAACAGCACCTCATCGATTGCGCCGTTCAGCACCTCATCGATGGCAGGATTGTATTTGCCGGCCTTGCGCAGTTCGAGCGTGACATCGCGTGAATAGGGAAGGCACGCGCCAAACTGGCCGAGAATCGGGTCGGCCTGCACTTGCGGGTCCTCAAGCCAGGACTTCCGCGGCATCGTCATCGAGTATTTGAGCGAGGTGGCGACTTCGACATCAACGGCGGTCAGGCGCTTGATCAGGTCCCAGGCCTGTTCGGGATACTGCGCGTCCTTGGGGATCATCAGGCTGACGCCGCCCTGGATGGTGGCCTGTTCGACCTCTTTCAGCGACGGCGCGACAGCCCAGTTGAGGTTGGGATTGCCGGTGCGGATGGGATTGATGTCCCAGGGACCGGTGATGATCATCGCCGCGCGGCCGGCGGTAAAGAGGCGCTGCGGCCCCTCGTAATCGGCCCCCGTAACCGGGACTGGCGCGGAGCGATCCTCGTGGATCAGGTCGGAAAGAAATTGCACGCCTTCTGCCGCCGCCACGCTGCCGAAGGCTATCTTGCCGGTTTCGGAATTGTAATACTGCCCGCCATTCTGGAAGACCCAGGGCATGGAATAGGCCCAGACGGCGTTGGGCGCGAAGCCGAAGACACCGTTCTTGGTCGTTGCCTTGGCAATCTCGCGGAACTCCGACCAATTAGCCGGCGGGTTGTCGAAACCGGCCTCTTTCAGCATGTCGACATTGTAGAGCAGCGTCGCACAGGTGAGATGAATCTGTACCCCGTAGAGTGAGCCATCGACGGTGTTCTTCTCGACGGAAGCGTCCTGCCAATCGCCGGGATAGTCGAATTCGGCCCGGTCGCGCGCGGCAAGGTCATCAAGATTGTAGAGAAGGCCCTGCTGGGCGAATTCCGGCACCCAGGCGCCGGGCTCCGCAACGAGATCAGGCGGGTTGCCGGCGGCGAAATCGGCCACCAGCTTGGTGCGCAGGTCCGGCCACTGATAGCGCTCGAAGGCGACCGTCCAGCCGGGATTGTCAGCCTCGAATTCCTCGAAGACCTCGAGATAGGTGTCATAGCCGTGGCCGGCATTGAAATAGATGCGGATTTCCTCGGCGCTCGCCGACGCCGCCAAGATGCCTGACGCAAGCAGCGTCGCGGCACTGCCCTTCAGTATCGATTTCAGCATTTAATCCTCCCGTGCTGAAAGTTACCGGAGACGTTTCTCCGTTTTCTGGTCGAAGAAGAATGCACGTTCCGACGGAATGCCGAGCGCCACGGTATCTCCGGCAGCCATCTCCCTATGGCCCTGAAGATCGACGCACAGTTCCGTTCCACCCGGCAGCGTGGCATAGCCGTAGGTCACGCCGCCCAGATGTTCGACAGCGCGCAGGCGGATCTCCATTCCACCTGCGCGAAGCTCGAAATGTTCGGGCCTTACGCCCAGAAGCCCGCGCCAGTCAGAGGGAACGAATTCCGGCCGGGGCAGCGGCGGGCCCTGTATCTCGCTCAGGCAGATTTCGCCGTCGGCGGCCTCCGCCTTGAGAAAGTTCATCGAAGGCGAACCGATGAAGCGGGCGACAAACAGGTTGTCCGGATTGTCATAGAGTTCCAGCGGCGACCCGACCTGCTCGATCCGGCCTGATCGTAATACGACAATCCGGTCGGCGAGCGTCATCGCCTCGACCTGGTCATGCGTCACGTAGACCATGGTGACGCCGAGCGTGCGGTGAAGATCGGCAAGCTCGAGGCGCATACGCGTCCTGAGCTCGGCATCGAGGTTGGAGAGCGGTTCATCGAACAGGAAGACCTTCGGATCCCTGACGATCGCGCGCCCGATCGCCACACGCTGCCGCTGGCCGCCGGAAAGTTCCGACGGCTTGCGCTCAAGCAAATCTTCCAGGCCGAGCGTGTGGGCCGCCCGTTCGACCGTGGTCCTGATCTCGTCCTTGGGTCTTTTCGCGATCTTCAACGCATAGCCCATGTTCTGACGCACGGTCATGTGGGGGTAGAGCGCGTAATTTTGAAAAACCATGGCCGCGCCGCGCTCGCCCGGATGGCGTTGGCTGACTTCTTCACCGCCGATCATGATCTCGCCGGCGCTCGCATCCTCAAGGCCCGCAATGGTTCTCAAAAGCGTTGATTTGCCGCATCCGGACGGGCCGACGAAAATGCAGAACTCGCCATCGCCGATCTTTAGGTCGATAGGCGGTATAGCCTCGAAAGCCCCATAAGACTTTCGCAATTGGCGGAGCTCGATCTCGGCCATTATATGTTTCTCCCGTTTCGCCTCGGGTCCCTCCACGAACCCTTCAGCGCCTCCTGGTAAGTTTTAGTAAAGTTTTACTAGCGATGAGTCAAGAGACCGTTCGGGTTTCTGAAGGTCAACGTTCGTTTACATATCTGCGCGCCCTCGCCTCGCCGGGCGAGAGCCTTCCGCACAGCGCGTGGCGGCGGTGCGCATCTGCTTTTTTTGGTGAGGCGTTGGTCCGATCCGCATCTGATTGATGCCGTCACCTGGGGCCGGCAAGAGCCCAATACCTCTCGCAATCATGCGGTTTTTCGGGCGGCGAAAAAAAGGTTGAGACTATTTTGGTTTGTGCTTGCGATTTTTGAGATAGAAGAATGAATAAAACGGTAAAACATGAACGGAAAAGGAAGTTTTATTTATATGATATGCAAAACCATTAGTTGAGTTTGGAAAAATATTGTTAGAGGTTTTTGTTTTTGCAAAAATATGTTAGAGTGTCCTTCGTTTTCTAAGATTTAATCAAATTACGCAGTGCATCAATTGTTCTTTTCCACCTGCCGTAAGGCGGGGCTAGGGAGGCTGGAATGGATGACGATGCCCATGATGACGCACAGGAAACGACCGGCGCGACCGGTGGGGTGACCCGCCGGAACCTGCTCTTGAGTTCAAGCGTGCTGGCGGCTTTTACCACGATCGCGACGACGGCGACCGTCGCCGGGCCCGGCCGGGCGCGAGCGCAGCAGCCTGCAACCGCAAGGCGGCCGAACATCCTTGTCATCTGGGGCGATGACATCGGATGGCAGAATGTCTCCGCCTATGGCATGGGGACGATGGGCTATTGGACGCCGAATATTGACCGCATCGGCAATGAAGGCATTCGTTTCACCGATCATTACGCTCAGCCGAGTTCCACAGCCGGTAGAGCAGCCTTCATTACGGGGCAATACCCGATCCGTTCAGGCATGACGACCGTCGGGCAGCCGGGTTCGGCGCTCGGACTTCAGGCCGCTTCACCCAGTCTCGCCGCGGTCATGAAGGGCGCGGGCTATCGCACAGGACAGTTCGGCAAAAATCATCTCGGCGACCGCAACGAGCATTTGCCGACCGCTCACGGGTTCGACGAGTTCTTCGGCAATCTCTACCATCTCAACACGCAGGAAGAGGCCGAACAACGCGATTACCAGCGCTTCGGCGAAGCCTTCTCGGGCAGCCTCGAGGATTACGAAGAGCGCTTCGGAACGCGCGGCGTCCTGCATTCGAAGGCAACTGACTATGACGACCCGACCGAGCAGCCGCGTTTCGGCCGGATTGGCAAGCAGACGATCGAGGATACCGGGCCGTTGACGCAGGAGCGGATGAAGAACTTCGATGGGGCCGAGGTCATTCCGCGCGCCATCGACTTCATGTCGGCCGCGGTGGATGCGGACGAGCCCTTCTTCGTATGGATCAATACCAGCCGCATGCATCTCTACACGCGGCTCAACGAGGAATGGCGCTATGCCGCGGAGGAATATACCTCCGAGGCGGATATGTACGGATCAGGCATGCTGCAGCATGACCATGATGTCGGCGTCATTCTCGACTGGCTCGATGACAACGGCCTGAGCGACAACACGATCGTCTGGTATTCGACCGATAACGGGCCGGAGCACAGTTCCTGGCCGCATGGCGGCACCACGCCGTTCCGCGGCGAGAAGATGACCACCTATGAGGGCGGTGTGAGGGTGCTTTCCATGTTGCGATGGCCCGGCGTCGTTCCTGCGGGTCAGATCCTCAACGGCATCCAGGCACATCAGGACATGTTTACATCACTCGCGGCAGCAGCCGGTGTCGAGGACGTGAAAGCCATGATGCTGGAGGAAAAGAGCCAGTATATCGACGGGGAAAACAACCTGCCTTACTGGACTGGCGAGAGCGATCACTCCGCGCGCGATCACATCTTCCATTATTACGAGAGCGATCTGACCGCCGTGCGCATGGGCCCGTGGAAGTTCCATTTCTCGACCAAGGAGGATTATTACGCCAACCTTGTTCCAAGAACGGCGCCTCTGGTCTTCAATCTCAGAATGGATCCGTTCGAGAGTTACGATTCCGTCGATGCCTATGGCCATCTCATGCAGAAGGTATCCTGGCTGGTGCAGCCAATGGGCGCGCTGATCGAGCAGCATCTGGCGTCGCTTGCGCAATACCCGCCGGTCCAGGGTGGGGCATCGTTCGACATGTCGAACCTCATAGAGGATTACCTCAGCAGCGGCCTTCAATAGGCTGGCGACTGGCCTGCTTTGTGTACTTTTGACCGGATGGCGCCGATCCAGCGGCCATCCGGCGTGATATCGCCTTTAGAAACATAAAACCGAACTTGCCGTGCGACCGGAGGGTTTTCGCATGAAGAAGAGCTGTGTTGCCTGCGCCACGCTTGCGCTGCTGTCGGCCGCGATCTGCGCGCGTGCCGAGGATAATGAGGAACTGGCCAAGCAGCTCAGCAATCCGGTCGCCAACCTGATCAGCGTACCATTGCAGTTCAATTATGACGGCAGCATCGGCAGTGCGGGGGGGCGATCGGGCTACCCTCAACATACAGCCGGTTGTCCCCTTCTCCCTGAATGACGATTGGAACCTGATCACGCGGACGATCGTGCCGGTTACCTGGCAGCGGGAAACCGCCGGCAGGTCGGGCACCCAGTTCGGCTTGGGCGACACGGTCCAGAGCTTTTTTCTGTCGCCGAAGGATCCGTCCGAAAGCGGCATTACATGGGGTGCCGGACCGGTTTTTCTCTACCCGACGGCGACAGACGATCTCATGGGCCTTAGCAAATGGGGCGCCGGGCCGACTGCGGCCGTGCTCGATATTACCGGCCCCTGGACGGTCGGTATTCTTGCCAACCACATCTGGTCCTTCGCCGGGGACGATGCGCGGAGGGATGTCAACGCGACTTTTCTTCAGCCCTTTCTGACATACACGACCGAGAGCGCATGGTCGTTCGGGCTCAATACCGAAACCACCTACGACTGGCTGGCCGACAGTTGGGCCGTGCCGGTCAACGCGACGGTCGGGAAGCTCGTCGTCCTTGGCGACCAGCCCGTCAATTTCCAGGTTGGGCTGCGATACTGGGCGGAAAGCCCGGCAGGCGGGCCAGGCGGTTTCGGAGCGCGCTTCGTGATGAATTTCGTGTTTCCCAAGTGACGCATCGCGCGAGTGTCCCGGTGTCGAGGCGCCATTTGAATTGGATTTCGCAAAAAAAGGCAGGGCAGGGATGATGCAGCAATTTCGGGCTACACTGCTCCGTAGCGGGCTCGTCGGTCTTGCGGGCGTGCTGACATTCGCCGGGGGTGGCGCGTCGACGCAGGCGGCCGAAGCGGGCACGGGCTTTTATCTCCTGGGGTCCAGGGGCCCGATGGCCGGCGTTCTTGCGCCGCCCGGAAGCTATCTGGCAAACGACATCTATTTCTACGCGGGCTCCGCCGGGGCCAGTGCCGATCTTCCGGCCGGAGGGCAGGTCATCGCAAATATCGACGCGACCGCGGTCATCGATCTTGCAACTGGCCTCTGGGTTCTTCCGGAAGAGATCGCCGGCGGCAATCTGGGACTGACGGTCACCTTGCCCTGGGGCTACCAGAATGTCGATGCGTCGGCGGTGTCCGCCGGCGGGGGTATTGGCGCGTCCATCAGTGACGATATCTTTTCCATCGGCGATCCTGTGATCGGCGCGAGTCTTGGCTGGCATTCCGGCAACTGGCACTGGATGGCCGGAACGCTCGTCAACGTGCCGATCGGCGACTATCAGAAAGGAGAGGTCGCCAATATCGCGTTCCACCGCTGGGGCGCGGATCTGAACGCGGCGGTGACCTGGCTTGATCCGCTTACCGGCTGGGAGGCCTCGGGCGCGGCGGGCGTGACCTTCAACGGAGAGAACCCCGAAACCGATTATGTCACGGGAACCGAGCTCCATTTCGAGGGCGCCGTGACGAAGACATTCGCGTCCCAATTCTCGGCCGGAATTGTCGGCTACTACTATCAACAGGTAACCGGCGACAGCGGACCAGGCGCATCGCTCGGAGATTTCAAGGGACGTGTGGCCGCCCTGGGCGCCACGGTTGGCTATAATTTCAATGCCGGCAAAACGCCGGTCTCCCTTCGTGCCAAGATCTATCGCGAATTCGATGCGAAGAACCGGCTGGAGGGCACAAGCGGCTATCTGAGCGTCTCGTTTCCATTCTGAACCGAGCGCGGCGAGGGCGGTCGGACCGGGCTTGTGCCTGTCAGCCGCCGCGCGCCAGCCTGTCGCAGGCTTGGATCACGTGGCCATAGAAATGTTGCAGGCCGTGGCAGAGGTAGTGAAGACCGGCCTCTCCGTCCTTCGTTTTCAGAAACCGATCCTTCGGACAGTGTCCCCAGCAAAGCTGCAGGTAACGACATTGCCGGCATTTTCCGGGCAGGTTTCGCGATTTGTCGAAGCCGAAATTGAGCTGCTGCTCGCCGAATGCGAGGTTGCCCTCGTGACGTTCAAGCAGGTTGCCGATCTTGAATTCAGGATAAACGAAGTGGTCGCAGCTATAGACATCGCCATTGTGTTCGACGGCCAGCGCCTTTCCGCAGATGCGGCTCGTCACGCATTGCTGTGAGCCCTGTCCAAGCAGCATAGACAGGATATTCTCGAACTGGTCGACAAACACGCGGCCGTAGTCATTGCGCTCCCATTCATCCCAGATGGTCGTCAGGAAACGTCCCCACTGTTCCGGGCTTACCGACCATTCAGCGACCGCCGAATTGGGGTGGCCGGGACGGGCGGCCCGCGCGTTCTCTCGCGGCAGGCGTTTTCTGTCCCAGTGATGCGGCGCGGTCTTGAAGAAGTCCTTCTTCTCCATGCCGGGTATGAACTGGATCATTCGCGGTCTGATCTCGTCGCGAAGAAAACGATAGACCGCAAGCGGCTCCTCGGCATTTGCGTTGTTTACGACGCAGAGCGCGCTGAAAGGAACCTCGTGGTCGCGCAGCATCTTCGCGGCGGCGACGACGCGCTCGAAGGTCGGCCGGCCGGCTTTGTTCACGCGGTAGCGGTCATGCAGATGTTCCGGTCCGTCGATCGACAGCCCGACGAGGAAGCCTTCCGTCTTGAGAAAGCGGCACCATTTCTCGTCAAGAAGGATGCCATTGGTCTGCAGGTCGTTCTCGATGCGCTGGCCCTGTTTGGCGTAACGGCGCTGAAGCGCGACGACCTTCTCGAAGAACGGCAGGCCCATCAGGGTCGGCTCGCCACCCTGCCAGCTGAAGACGACCTCGTCTCCATCCTGCGCCTCGATATACTGGCGGATATGCTGCTCGAGCACCTCGTCGCTCATGCGTGGCGCCTTGGGCTGGTGCAGCAGGCCTTCCTTGTGCAGATAAAAACAATAGGTGCAGTCGAGATTGCACTGGGCTCCGGAGGGCTTGATCATCGCGTGAAAACGATGGGTCTGGCCTTTGGCCACAAATCCAGCGGCCTCCAGTTCCGGGCCGGAACGCTGTTCGGAAGAATGGGTCTGCGCCAAGGTCATGATGTCTCCGCCGGCGGAAATTTCCGGCAGACTTCGCAATGCGGGCAAAAAAGCGCGCAAGGTCCAATCCGCCCTCCTCTTCAGGGCAGAGTATAGCATTCATTCGCGTCGAATGATATTCGTTCGCGCCAATCCGGACATGGCCAAGCTGATCGCAGCCAGCCGGCCGGCGAAGATCGACCGGCTGCACGTTTGCGGCAAACCTTATCGTTGCTCGAACTCCCCGCCCGAAGGCGGGAAGCCGGATCGCTTTCGCCCTGCCTGCCTGGCCTGGCGCGACATCGCGCAATCCGGGCGGTGTCGGCGGGACGCGCTAGGCGGTGGTGCCGACCGCCATCGGCATTGCTGCCAACTCGAGGCGGTCGCCGCTCTTGGTGTCGAAGAAGTGAATCTTGTCGGCATCCGCGGTGAAATGCAGCGTCTGTCCCGGCTGGAGCGTGGGGTCCGGCGCTAGGCGCGCTGTGATCTCCGTGTCGCCGAGAAGGCAGATGGCATGCGTATCGGAACCGAGTGGCTCCAGAACGTCGATCCGGGCGGAAAACAATGCTTCCTCGGGCGCGCAGGGAACAAGGTGTTCCGGGCGGATACCGATCTCGACCGCCTTGCCGTTCTCGTCTCCGCCTGCGATCGGCAGAGCGAAATCGTAGAAACGAAGCTCGGTGAGCCCGCCTTCCGATACCAGACGGGATTCGATGATGTTCATCTTGGGCGAACCGATGAACTCGCCGACAAAGCGGCTTACCGGGCGCTCGTAGACGCTGACCGGCTTGCCCTGCTGCATGATGACGCCGTCCTTGAGGATGACGATATGGTCGGCAAGCGTCATCGCTTCGACCTGGTCGTGGGTGACGTAGATGGTCGTGGTCTTCAGGAGCGTGTGCAGGCGCTTGATCTGCGTGCGCATGTCGACGCGCAGCTTGGCGTCGAGGTTCGAGAGCGGTTCATCGAACAGATAGACCTGCGGACGGCGGACGATGGCACGGCCCATGGCAACGCGCTGGCGCTGGCCGCCGGAAAGCTGGCCGGGCTTGCGCTCAAGCAACTGGGTGATCTGCAGGATGTCTGCGGCTTCCTGCACCTGCCTTTCGATCTCGGCCTTGGCGACACCGCGCATCTTCAGCCCGAAACCGATGTTCTCGGCAATCGACATGTGCGGATAGAGCGCATAGTCCTGAAACACCATGGCGATGTCGCGTTCGCGCGGCTCAAGGTCGTTGACGACCTTGCCGTCGATCTTCAGCCTGCCGCCGGAGATTTCCTCCAGGCCCGCGACCATGCGCAGAAGCGTGGATTTGCCGCAGCCGGATGGGCCGACAAAGGTCACAAAAGACCCATCCTCAATAGATAGGTCGATACCTTTAATCGCGCGGAACGCGCCGTAATCCTTGACCAGTTTTTCGAGTTCGATGCTTGCCATCAGTACCTCCCGGATGACCGGGCTCTATGCTGTTTACCCGGAATTGCCTTTAGTTTCATAGTTTTGTGCGGTCGTCACCGGTCATCATGTTTTCGGTGTCTGGTGGCGAACCCGACGAAAAATTCGTCTTGCCAAGCTCCGTTGGTATCGCTATATTATCGATAACGTTATCGATATGCAAGCAATGGATTGAATGATGGCGATCGAAAATTTCGGAAAACCGAGGGGCGGTCCTGCCTCCGGATCTTCTGCTCCGACCGCCCGGCGCGCCGGGCGGCGCAGCCTGACGGTCTATGGCGACCTGCAGCGCGACATCATGCTCGGCGACATTCCGCCGCTCACCGCCATCCTGGAGCTTGATATCGCCGAGCGTTTTGGCTGTAGCCAGAGCACGGCGCGCGAGGCGCTGATTGCGCTTGATCATGATGGTCTGGTCGACCGCCTGCCGCATCGCGGCACGTTCGTCGCCGATTCCAGGGCGGAGGATGCCCGGGAGCTGATCATGGTCCGTCGCGAGATCGAATGCCGCGGCGTGCCGCGCATCATGCAGCGCTACGGTTCGCTTTTGCGCAACAGCCTGCTCGAGATCATCATGTCCATGGTGCGCGCCGCGCGCGCCGAAGATGCCTATCTTCTCTCCCAGCTTGACCGCGAATTTCATCTGAAGCTCTACGAGGCGGCCAACCTGCCGTCCGTCCAGCCGATCCTCAGGCGCTGCCTCATCCACAATCATCGCTTCAAGATCCTGAACTCGAAGGATCGGCGGGATCTGGTCGAGACGGCCGAGCGGCACGAGGCGATCGTCGAGGCTCTGAACAGCGGCGACGTCAACTCCGCGGTCGCGACGCTCTCCCACCACATCACCACGATCGTCGAATTCGGTCCCAGCATTCTGCCGGAAGACGCGCCCGAGGGGAGATGAGGCAATGACGGGGGGAAGCGCACGGGAAGATATCGGCGGCGATCGCTTCGAGGCGCGCGCGGGGGATTGTCTCCTGTCGCCGGAGATGGAGGCCATCCTGGCGCGTCTTGCCGAAGAGGATGCTGCCCTCGGCGATCCGACGCTGATGAAGCCCCGGGACGGGCGCGCCCAGGCCGAAGCGGTCAATGCGCGCTGGAACCGGGAGATGCCGGCGCTTTTCGCCGCAGGCGACTTCGCGATCGAAGGGCCGGCCGGCAATCCCATCGCCTGTCGTCTCCTGACCCCTTCGGCCGATGCCCGTGGCCTGATCGTCTTCGTTCATGGCGGTGGCTGGGCCTTCTGCAGCATGGCGACGCATGAACATGCCGCCCGTCGTCTTGCGATCGCAGCAAACGCCCATGTCCTCACCTTCGATTACCGCCTGGTGCCCGAGCATCCTTATCCGGCCGGGCTGGACGATTGCGCAGCGGTGTGGAACGCCGTGCTTGAAGGGCACGGGCCGCTCGCAGGCCTCGGCGGTCCGCGCGCGCTGTCGGGCGACAGCGCCGGCGCCAATCTCGCCCTAGCTCTGATGCTGCGCCAGATCGATGAGGGCGGGGCGCTGCCGGATGCAGGCCTTCTTTTCTACGGCGTCTACGACGACGATTTCGCCTCGCGCTCTTATGTCGACAGCGCCGAGGGACCCGGCCTGACGCGCGCGAAGATGATGCGCTACTGGGATTTCTACACGCCCGACACATCCGTTCGAAAAAGCCCGTTCGTCTCGCCGCTCAAGGCCGATGACGCGGCGCTTATGAAGCTGCCGCCGCTCTATCTCAATGCGGCGGCGATCGACCCCTTGCGTTCTGACACTGCAAACCTTGCCCGCCGGCTCGAAGCGCTTGGGCGACGGGACACGTACAGGCTCTATCCCGGTGTTGTGCATGGCTTCATGCAGATGAACCCCATTCTCGCCGAAGCCCGGACGGCGGCAGAGGAGGCGGCGAGCGCCTTCTTGGAAGTTGCGGGCAAAATGAAAACCACTTGAACCGCTCAAAAGGCGGCACAAAGCGGAGGAGCAAATGAGGAAAATACTGACGATTGCGGCGTTATCAGCGTCGGTCATCGCGTATGGTGCTGCGGCGAATGCCGATGATACCGTGCGTTTCTGGTATCATTTCGACAATGCGGATAACCCGATGTCCGATCTGATCGCCAAATTCGAGGAGCAGAACCCCGGCATCACGATCGAGGCGGAAAACGTTCCCTGGAACAGCTATTACGACAATCTCTATACGTCGATTATTGCAGGCAACGCCCCCGACGCAGCCATGGTCAAGCTTTACGCCCAGCCGCGTCTGGTCGAAATGGGCGCGCTGGTGCCGATTGATGACTATATTTCCAGCTGGGAAGGCACCGCGGATCTGCAGGACAACCTGCTCGACCTGACCAAGGGTCCTGACGGCAACCAGTATTATCTGCCGATCCAGTATGTCGTTCTCTATCTCTATTATCGTGCGGACATGCTGGCAGAACTCGGGATGGAGGTGCCGAAGACCTGCGAGGAATTCCGTGAGGCTGCAAAGGCGCTCACCCAGGATACCGATGGTGACGGGAATCCCGACATCTATGGCTTTGGCTTCCGCGGCGCCAAGGGCGGCCAGGAACACTGGGGCTCGCTCGTGCTCTCGCGCGACGGCGTCAGCCTTGATCAACCCGGCGGCCTGACCAACCCGACCGCGATCGAAGGCACGCAATGGGTGGTCGACCTGTTCCAGAAGGATCACGTCTTCCCGCCATCCGCCCCCAATGACGGGTTCAAGGAAGTCACCGGCGCTCTGAAGGCCGGCAAGACCGCCATGACCATCCATCACATCGGCTCGGCCAATGACATGGATGCCGCTCTTGGCGACAAGATCTCCGCGACCACGGTGCCGGAATGCGGCGGCGGCCACTGGACGACCTTCGGTGATGAATCGACGGCGATCTTCTCCAGCGCGGAAAACAAGGATGCCGCCTGGAAGTGGATCTCCTTCCTGTCGACGACCGGCAACAACAAGGAATTCAACGAGGCGACCGGCCAGCTGCCCGTCACCAAGTCGGATTCGGCCAACTGGACCCTGCATCCCAAGCGCTTCGTCGATGCCACGGTCGCCTCGCTGCCCTTCGCGGTGACGCTGCCGAACACGCCGGAGACCTCGGATTTCGTCAACACGGTCTGGCCCGTCAACATGCAGCGCGCGCTGACCGGCGAAATCACGGCCGAGAAGATGAACCAGAACATCGAAGAGCTCTTCAACCCGTAAGAGCCGCGTAAAACACCGTCCGGCCCGAACCTTCCGGGCCGGGCTCCTCCCATCCGTATCACCTTCGAGACTGACCCTTTTTGCCGGCCCCCGAGGTGTTGGAGCGATAAGGACGCCGGATCAACCGGCGAAAACGGACCATGACCATGACTGCCCCCGATATGCCGGCGGGGCGCGTGGCGCTAGCCAAGCGCGTCTTGCTCTATGCCCTGCTGTCACCCGCCGTACTGGTGACGCTGGCGATCGTTTTCTTTCCGATGATCCAGGCGGCCTGGATGAGCCTGCACGATTACGTGCTGTGGAAACCAAATGCGATCACCTTCGTCGGCCTGAAGAATTTCTTCGCCGCCTTTCAGGATGAGGTCTTCTGGATCTCGCTGAAGCATACTGTGATCTGGATCGGCATCACCATTCCCGCCCAGATGCTGCTCGGCCTGGCGACCGCCATGCTCTTGAACCAGGAATTTTCCTGGCGGCCCCTGGCGCGTGCGCTGATCATCATTCCGTGGGCGCTGCCAAGTGTTGTTATCGGCCTGATGTGGGTCTGGATCTACGACAGCAATTATGGCGTGCTGAACGACTTCCTGCTCAGGATTGACGTCATCAAGCAATCGATCCCGTGGCTGGCTGATCCCGACACCGCGCTTTACGCCATCATCCTGACGCTGACCTGGCAGGGTTTCCCCTTCTTCGCGGTGATGATCCTCGCCGGCCTTCAGTCGATCCCGAAAAGCTATTACGAGGCTGCCTCCATCGACGGCGCCAGCAAGTTCCGCCAGTTCTGGCACATCACGCTGCCCGGCATTTCCGGCGTGCTCGTTACCGCCGTGCTTTTGAGAACCATCTGGGTCGCGAACTCGATCGACGTCATCTACGTCATGACCGGCGGCGGCCCCGGATACTCCACCTACACGCTGCCGCTCTATGCCTTCATCAAGGCCCGCACCAATCTCGATTTCGGCTACGGCTCCGCACTCGCCGTGCTCTTCACGATCATGCTTCTGGGTCTTGTCATCGTCTATCTGCGCAAGGTCGGGAGTGACAACAAATGATCGCCGGAAAGAAGTCCAGAACCAAAACCCTGCTGTTCGTCGAACTGCCGATGGTGCTGATCCTGTTGTTCACGCTGGGTCCGTATCTGTGGATGCTGCTGACCTCGCTGACGGCTGAAAATCGGCTGTTTACCGAAGGTCCCAGCATTATCGGCGCCACCTTCGAGAACTATATCCGCCTGTTCAAGACGGTCGGCTTCCTCAACAACATGATCGCCTCGCTGATCGTTGCCGTCGGCACGGTGATCGTCGGCCTGTCGCTCAGCGTCACGGCGGCCTACGCCTTCTCGCGGTTCTCCTTCCGCGGCAAGAAATATCTGATGATCCAGTTCCTGATCATCAACATGTTCCCGATCGTTCTGCTGATCCTGCCGCTCTTCGTTCTGATGCGCGTGCTCGGCCTCCTGGATACGCATCTGGCGCTGATCATCGCCAACTCCACGGTCGCCATTCCATTCTCCACCTGGATGATGACGAGCTATATCAACGGCATCCCGAAATCGCTGGACGAAGCCGCCATGACCGATGGCTGCACCCGGATGGGCGCGCTACGTCGGGTCGTCCTTCCGCTCTGCACGCCCGGCATCGTGGCGACCGGCATCTATATCTTCATCACCTCCTGGAACGAGTATCTCTATGCCCTCACCCTCGGCGGTCAGAATGTGCGCACCATCACGGTCGCCATCCAGACGCTGATCGGCGAATACGAGGTGCAGTGGGGCCTGCTGACGGCGGGCGGCATTGTCGGCGCGCTGCCGGCGACCATCCTGTTCCTGATTGTCCAGAAACGTCTCATCAGCGGCATGACCCAGGGCGCGGTCAAGGGCTGATGACCAACCACCAACTGTAGAAAAGAGAAAGAAAGCATAACGTGACCAACCCGATCGGTATCATATCGATGCAGTTTGCCCGGCCCTTCGGCCGGGAGCACATGCACCTCTTCCGGCACATGAGGACGCTCGGCTTCGACCTTGTCGAACTGCTTGTCCCCGAACCCGAAGATGGTCTTGACCTCAAGGCGCTCAAGGCAGCGCTGGACGAGGCCGGACTTGGCGTGGCGCTGGCCGCCCGCGTCAATCTGCAGCGCTCGATATCCGATGCCGACCGGGGCATCCGCGAAGGGGGCATGGGTTATCTCCGCTATTGCCTCGAGGTCGCCCACGCGCTCGGCGCAACAAGCCTTGGCGGACCGCTCTACGGCGCGCCCATGGTCTTTGCCGGCCGCGCGCCCACACCTGTCGCGGAAGAGGAAATGAAAGCCCGCGGCGCGCGGGTGATCGAAGGGCTTGGCGTTCTGGCGCCGGAAGCCCAGGCGGCCGGGACCAGGCTCGCGCTCGAGCCGCTCAACCGTTACGAAACCGACGTCATCTCGCTGGTCTCGCAGGCCGTTGCCGTCGTTGATGCCGTCAACCATCCGGCCCTTGGAGTTCTCTTCGATACCTTTCACGCCAATATCGAGGAAAAATCCATTCCCGATGCGATCCGGCTTGCCGGTGAGCGTATCGTCTATTTCCAGGCGAACGAAAACAATCGCGGCTATCCGGGGACCGGTCATATCGACTGGCAGGGCACCATGCAGGCGCTCGCCGATGTCGGCTACAAGGGGCCGATCACGTTGGAGCCGTTCCGCCGTGACGACGATGAACGTATCGGCCTGCCGATTGCCCAGTGGCGGCCTCCGCACGAGGATGAAAGCGAGAAGCTGACAGAGGCCATCGCCTTCATTCGCGACCTTCTCGCGAAGACGGGAGGTCGGTCATGACGCTCAATATCGGCTGGATCGGCTGCGGCCGCCACGCAACCCACATGCTGATGCCGCAGCTTGGCCGCAACGACATGCGCATTGCCGCCGTTTGCGACCTGAACCGCGATGCCGCCGCCTCTGCCGCATGGCAATATGGCGCTGAAGCCGCCTACAGCGACTATTCGGAGCTGATTGCCCACAAGGGGCTCGATGCCGTCTGCATGGCCGTCGGGCCGGACCTGCACCGCGTTGCAGCGATCGCGGCGCTTGAAAAGGGCCTTCCGGTGTTTCTCGAGAAGCCGCCGGCGCGCGATGCCGCCGGTGCACGGGAGATCGCCGCTGCCGCCGAAAAGGCGGGCAAACCGGTCGTCGTCGGTTTCATGAAGCGCTACTCAACCGGCAACCGGATTGCCGGCAACATCCTGCGCGGAGAAAGCTTTGGCAAGGTGCTCGGCGTGACCGGCTCCTACATGTCCGGTCCCGCCTATTTCGCCGGCGTGCCGGATTATTCCGGCTTCTACCTGCACCACTGTGTCCACTACATGGACCTGATCCCGTGGTTTGCGGGCTCTGCCTTCGAGGACATGGCCGTGCGCACGGTCGAGACCGCGCCCGGTCATCTGCTGCTTCACCTCAATTTTGCCTGCGCAAACGGCGCGATCGGAACGATCGTGATGGGCACGATCCAGTCGCGCGGCACGCCGACGGAAGACATCACGATCATGGGCGACCATCGCCGCATCGAGATCGAGAACGTCATCAATGTCCGCTATTTCCGCGATCCGCCCTTCAAGGCGGAGGACCCGGCGGCAAGCCTTGCAGGCGGCGCCGATACGCTGAGCTGGACGCCGAATTTCACCGCCGCCGCCAATGAGGACCACAAGGGCTATGCCGCCCTGATGGCCGATGCGGCGAAGGCCTTCCGGGGCGAAGACAACAACGCCCCCGATATCACCGATGGAGTGAGTGCCATGGCGTCGCTTGAACGCATGACCGCCCTTATCGACGATGATCTCAGGAGACGCCGGAAATGACGGACTGAGGAGACTCCAGGCCGGCAGGATGCGCGAACCGCGCCTTTGCCGGAAGATGAAGACGGGGCTTGCCGCGCCCTTCCACAAGCATTGCGGCAAGCCCCTCACAAGGAAAGGAAACACCGTGACAAACAGATATCTTCCAACCCCTGTCCTGCACCGTGTCGTCGAAAAAGACGGATTGGTCTTTGTCGGTGGCACCGCATGCGACGACACAAGTCTCGATATTGCCGGACAGACACGCCAGACCATCGCCAAGCTCGAAACCTATCTTGAGGCTGCGGGCTCCGACAAGTCCAAACTGCTGTTCGCAACGATCTATCTCTCCGATCTCAGCCTGAAACCCGGCATGAGCGATGTCTGGGCCGAATGGATACCGGCCGAAAGCCTGCCGGCGCGCGCCACCATCTGCCCCGGCGACCTCGGCCCGGACGTCCTGATCGAAGTCACACTGATCGCCTACAAGTAATGACCCGGAAAGCCTTGCGCCCCGCGCTCCAATGCGCCGCCGCAGGCTTCCCCAGCCTTTCGAGACAAGAAAATGCTGAACAAATCCCCCGCCACCGCCTCGTCCACCGAGCTTGCAAACACCATCCGTGTCCTTTCCATGGATGCCGTGCAGAAGGCTGTTTCCGGCCATCCCGGCATGCCGATGGGCATGGCCGAAATCGCCGTCGCGCTGTGGACCCGCCACCTGAAGCACAACCCGAAGAACCCTGACTGGCTTGACCGCGACCGTTTCGTGCTGTCGAACGGCCACGGCTCGATGCTGCTTTATAGCCTGCTGCATCTGACCGGATACGATCTGTCGATGGAAGATATCCGCAATTTCCGCCAGCTGCATTCCAAGACGCCGGGCCACCCCGAGCATGACGTCACGCCCGGTGTTGAAACCACGACCGGCCCGCTCGGCCAGGGCATTGCCAATGCCGTCGGCATGGCCGTTGCCGAAAAGATGCTGGCCGCGTCCTTCAACAAGCCTGGCCACAAGATCGTCGACCATCACACCTTCGCCTTCCTCGGCGACGGATGCCTGATGGAGGGCGTCAGCCACGAGGCCTGCTCGCTCGCCGGCACGCTCGGCCTCGGCAAGCTGATCGCGCTTTACGACGACAACGGCATTTCCATCGACGGCCATGTCAGCGGCTGGTTCACCGACGATACGCCGAAGCGCTTCGAGGCCTATGGCTGGCAGGTGATCCGCAATGTTGATGGCCATGATGTCGAGGCGATCGATGCCGCGATTGCGGAAGCCAAGACGAACACGAAACAGCCGACGCTGATCTGCTGCAAGACCACGATCGGCAAGGGCTCGCCGTCTTATGCCGGTGACGCCCATTGCCACGGCAATGTGCTCGGCGATGAGGAGATCGCCCGCGTGCGTGAAGCGCTCGGCTGGTCGCTGCCGCCCTTCGAAGTGCCGGAAAATGTCTACGAGACCTTCAACGCCGAAGAGGCCGGCAAGGAAGCCGAAAGCGCCTGGGATGAAGCCTTTGCGGCCTATGAAAAGGCCTATCCTGCCGAGGCTTCCGAATTCAAGCGTCGCATGAGCGGCGAGCTTCCTGCCGACTTCGATGCCGAAATGGGCGCCTTCATCGCCTCCGCCGAAGGGCTGACGGACACGATCCCGATGCGTAAGGCAAGCCAGAACGTGCTGCAGATGCTGGGCGACGAACTGCCGGAACTGGTCGGCCTTTCCGCTGACCTTGCCGGCTCCTGCCTTTCCATCTGGGACAAGATCGAGCCAGTGACGGCTCAAACGGGCGGCAATTACATCTATTGCGGCGTGCGCGAATTCGGCCTCGGCGCAATGATGAACGGCATCTTCCTGCATGGCGGCTTCCGGCCTTTCGGCGGCGGTTATGTGGTCTTCTCCGACTATCAGCGCAATGCCATCCGCATGGCGGCCCTGATGAAGCTCGGCGTCGTCTACGCGCTGTCGCATGACTCGATCGCCGTCGGCGAAGATGGCCCGACCCATCAGCCGATCGAGCATCTCGGCTCGCTGCGTCTGATGCCGAACCTTGATGTCTGGCGTCCGGCCGATGCCGTTGAAGCAGCGATCGCCTGGGAAACGGCGCTGAAACACACCGGCACACCGACGCTGATGTCGCTCAGCCGTCAGGTTCTGCCGCCGCTTGCCCGCTCGGCCTCGCAGGCCGAAGCCATCCGCAAGGGCGGCTATGTTCTGGCCGAAGCCGAAGGCACGCCTGCCGCCGTCATCATCGCCACGGGTGCGGAGACCCGCCAGGCGCTCGATGCAAAGGCAGCGCTTGCCAAGGAAGGCGTTCAGGTCCGCGTCGTCTCCATGCCGTCGACCTTCGTCTTCGACAGCCAGGACAAGGCTTACAAGGCCGAAGTGCTTCCTGCTGGTATCCCGCGCGTTTCCGTGGAAGCCGCCGGAACCGAATACTGGCGCAAATATGTCGGGCTTGAAGGCGGCTGCGTCGGCATCGACACATTTGGCGAATCCGCTCCCCCGCCGGTCCTGTTCGAACTTTTCGGCATCACCGCCGAAGGGGTCGCCAAGACCGTCAAATCGGTGATCGGCTAATCGCGAGGGCCTGTCATCGTAGAGCGTCGCCCCTCCGGCATGGGTTGGGGCGGCGCTTGCCCGGAACATCTTGCCGTATGCGCATGCACTGTCATGCGCCTGCGCATTGCTACAGAACAATGAGAAGGCGGGTCTTCGTCGCTAGGAGAAGACGAAAGCCCTTTTCAAACATCCTCGGGAGGATACCGCCTTGGCCGGCCACACAATTGAACACGCCGTTATCGGTGAAATCGACGGACAGGCGGTTGATGCCTATCGCCTGACGGGCGGCGAAACGGAAATCGAGGTGATGACCTATGGCGCGATCCTGCGCCGGGTCATGCGCCCGGATCGCAACGGCAGGGTCGAGGATATCGTCATCGGCTATGACGATCCGGCCGACTATGTGACGAAGCCCGGCAATGCCGGGGCCATCTGCGGCAGGCTTTCAAACCGGCTCGCGCTCGGCAAGTTCACGCTTGATGGCATCGACTATCAGCTTCCGACCAATTCCGGCCCGCATCATCTGCATGGCGGACTGCCCGGTTTCGGCAAGCGTTTCTGGAAGGCCGCACCCGACCCGGACAACAACGCCGTCACCTTCCGCATGGAAAGCCCGGATGGCGATCAGGGCTATCCCGGCGCGCTCGATGCCACGGTCACCTATCGCCTTGGTGACGATGGCGCCCTGGCGATTGAAATGGAAGCGGTCACGGACCGCGCCACTATCCTCAACATCATCTACCACGGCTACTGGAACCTTGCCGGTCATGCGAGCGGCAGTGTCGAGAACCAGCGTCTGCGGCTGCTGTGCGACGGTTACACGGCGGTCAGCGAGGACAAGATTCCGAGCGGCGAGATCGTCGCGGTCGCCGGCACGCCTTACGACTTTACCGAAATGCACCCGATCGGTGACAGGATATCCGAGGCATGGCCGGGCGTGGGGTACGACCACAATCTCTGCGTCGCCGGTTACGATGGCGCGATGCGGCTTGTGGCCGAGGCCGAAGATCCGGAGAGCGGGCGCGGTTTTCGGCTCTTCACGAACGAGCCCGGCGTACAGTTCTATACCGCCGGCCATTATCAGGCCCAGCCCACCGAAGGGAAAGGCGGCGCGCTCTATCGGGAATTCGCCGGGTTCGCCTTGGAAACCCAACACTACCCCGATAGCCCTCATCACGAGAACTTTCCCTCCGTGGTGCTGCGGCCGGGCGAAACCTACCGCCACCTGATGCGGTTCGATTTCACGGCGGGAGAATAGGCGACGCGCGGTTGGCGGCAAGCGCCCGGGAGCCTGCACGGCAAAGGTTGCGGGCAGGGCGTTGGCCGCTCCGCTTCAGTGCTCTACTGCTGGCCGACGCGCGCCCGGTAGAGCGCCCATTCCTCGGTGACGCTGCCATCGGGGAGGTGGCAGTAGCCCACCTGACCGCCGGTCTCGTTGCGGATTTCGGTGCGCCCGCCAAGGCTCGCGCAGTATTCGGATGCCGGATTGGCGAGGCCTGTCGGCGCTGGCGCCGATTGGGTGCAGGCGGCGAGAACCACGGCAAGGCCTGTCAGCAGAACAATTTGGCGCATCGAATGTCTCCCTGAACTTGTCCGGCGACGGTAACAGAGGGGAGGGCGTGTCGCCAGAGAGGACAGGTTCGATGAAACGGGGCGGCGCAGCGCCGTTTCGCCTGGCGGCCGCATTCCGGAACACCTCTTCTTCAGGGTTTCGGCCTTGTGGGGGTTGTTCGAAGAGGTTCCCAAAGGCCATTATCGGCGGCGACAGAGGGAGTCAGATCCGCCATGCCGCATATGTTCGTCAACCGCCCGCGTATTCATGATTTTGTCGCTGACGATCCGGACAATAGAAAGAACTTCCGCTGGGAGACCATCAATGCCGCCGCCTATCAGCTGGGCGGACTGGTGTTCATCTTCGGCAGCATCTGCTTCTTCCCTGCCCTTTCCTTTCTCGCCGATATCGGTGCCTGGACCTTCTTCTTCGGCTCGCTGCTCTATCTGCTCGTCACCGGTCACGACCTTGTCGAGGTCTTCATCCATGCCCGTGAACGCAAGGGCATTGCAACGCTATGGGACAGGCTGGAGTTCTGGGCCGCCTGGACCTATGTGGCCGGCACGCTGCTGTTCGTCGCCGGCAGCATCTTCTTCCTGTCGTCCGTCGGCTGGGAGACGGCCGGCGCCTGGTGCTTCATCATCGGCAGCGTGCTGTTCGTCGTCGGCGCGGTCATCAATGTCATCCAGATCGTGCAGGCCGATGACCTTGTGACCCTGCAGATGATGAACCTGACCGCAGTGACCTTCGTGGTCGGGTCGACGCTTTTTGCCGTTGCCTCCATCCCCTATCTCTGGGAGGTTTCAAGCCCCGCCGACGAGGTCCGAATCGACGGTTTTCTCGCCTGGCAATATCTCGTCGGGAGCGGCCTGTTCTTCATCGGCGGTCTTCTGAACTATCGTCGCGCCTATCGCATCGTGGCCCAGGCGCTCGGCAAGCCGACCCGCTATGCGAGCCATCCGATGAAACCTCTTGCGCCGCACCGGAAGAAACCCTGGGAACGATAGCGCCCCCATTATGGGCTTACCCAGTCCGCGGAAATAACACCTGAAATTGCAGAGACCAGCTAGCCAGAACGCGCGCGTTCTGCTAGCGCATGAAGGAAATGAAAGGGGAGGTCTCGATGGTTGATATGCTTTTGCGGGGCATCGTGCCGATCGCGGCCGCTTTCTTCACGATTGTGGCGATCGCGACGGGATGGTTCTGGATCCTGCTGTTCACCATACCCGCTCTGGCGGTTGCCGCTTATGACTGGTTTCAGTCCTCCTGGACCATTACCCGCAACTATCCCGTGCTGGGGCGCTTTCGCTGGCTGGCGCTTTCGCTGCGTCCCTTCATCCGTGCCTATGCGGTCGAGGATGATACCCACGGAACGCCCTATTCCTACGCCGCGCGGCAATTGATCAAGACCCGTTCGCACGGGCAGCCCGACACGATCCCGTTCGGCACGGAACTCGAACTCTACGAGGATCCGCATCACTGGATTTCCCATTCGATGGCGCCGGAAGCCAATCCGGACCTTTCTCCGCGCATCATGGTCGGCAACGAGCAGACCTCGAAGCCCTATTCGGCCTCGATCCTCAACATCTCGGCAATGAGTTTCGGGGCGCTGTCGGCCAATGCGGTCGAAGCGATGAATATCGGCGCGCGCGACGGCGGCTTCTATCAGGATACGGGCGAGGGCGGCCTCAGCCGCCACCATCTGGAACATGGCGGCGATCTTGTTTGGGAAATCGGTTCGGGCTATTTCGGCGCGCGCGACAAGGACGGCAGGTTCGATCCGGAGATGTTTCGCGACAAGGCCGCCAATGACGCCGTCAAGATGACGGAGATCAAGGTCAGCCAGGGTGCCAAGCCCGGCCATGGCGGCATGCTTCTCGGCTCCAAGGTGACGCCCGAGATCGCCGAGGTGCGCGGTGTCCCGGTCTACGAGAACTGTTTGTCGCCGCGCGGTCACTCGGCCTTTTCAACGCCCGCCCAGATGCTGAATTTCGCTGCGACAATGCGCGAGCTTTCGGGCGGCAAGCCGGTCGGGATCAAGTTCTGCGTCGGACAGCCGCACGAACCCTTCGCGCTCGTCAAGGCGATGCTGACGACAGGCATCTATCCCGATTTCATCGTCATCGACGGAGCGGAGGGTGGAACAGGCGCCGCGCCGCTCGAACTCGCCGACTGGGTCGGCATGCCCCTCTGGGACGGGCTGGTGCTGATGCGCAACGCGCTGGTCGGCGCGGGCATCAAGAAACATGTGCGTCTCGCCGCAAGCGGCAAGGTGTTCTCCGGCATGGGCCTTGCCCATAACCTCGCGCTTGGCGCAGACTGGTGCAATGCCGCCCGCGCCTTCATGATGTCGGTCGGCTGCATCCAGGCGCAGCGCTGCCATACGGGCACCTGTCCCACCGGCGTGACCACGCAGGACAAATGGCGCCAGCGCGCGCTGGTGCCCGAAGAGCAGGGCCGGCATGCTGCCCGTTTCCACAAGAAGACGCTCGAGGCCCTGGCCGATATCGTCGCCGCCTGCGGCTTTGCCCATCCTCAGGACCTTCAGCCGCATCACGTCATGCACCGCATCGGTTCGCATGATTCCCTGCCGCTCGACAAGCTCCATCCCTTCCTCGCCGAAGGCATCCTTCTGTCGGATCCCGATTCCACGATCTATGCGGACTGGTGGCGCGCGGCGAGTTCGGACAGTTTTCGCCCGGTCGAGGACCTTGTCCGGTTGAGAGCGAGCAACGGCTAGCAATTCCGCCATTCTTTCTCCCCAATGGGGGCGGAGAAAGACCTCTTGGTTCGAGCCAATCGGTGCCTTCACGTCAACGGTAGAATCTGACGGAACCGCACGCAAACCGATTGACTTGAATCGGCGTGCGCATGAATACTTAAGATTGTGAGAATGTATACTCATTGTAGTGAGCCAGCAGGGGTGGCCGGCTGCATTCGGTGAAGCGCGTTAAGCTAGGGGAACATAAAATGGCAATGCGACGCGAAATCGGCCTTATCGGCCTGACGTTTGTCGCCGTGGGCGGCGTTCTGGGATCGGGGTGGCTCTTTGCCCCGCTCGACACGGCGCAACTGGCGGGACCGGCCTCTGTTATCTCATGGTTGATCGGAGCGGTGGCGATGCTGCTGATCGCTCTGACCTATGCGGAGAATTCCACACTCTTTCCCATCGCGGGCGGCATTGCCCGTATCCCGCAATTCTCCCACGGCCGGCTTCTGGCGCTTGCCATGGGCTGGAGCGCGTGGGTCGGCTACTGCACCACGGCTCCGATCGAGGTGAAGGCCTCGCTCGGCTATGCCTCGTCCTATCTCCCGTGGCTGACCAATGCCACCGGCGGCCTGACCTTCTCGGGCTATATCGCAGCCGCGGTCTTCCTTGCGGTGCTGACCGTGGTGAACGTCTTTGGCGTCGCCTGGTTCGCGCGCATCAATACGACGATGACCTGGTTCAAGCTGATTGTTCCCGTAGTCTTCATTGTCGTCGTGGTCGCGTCCCGATTTGAACCGTCGAACTTCACTTCGGCAGGCGGTTTCGCGCCCTATGGTGTTCCCGGCATCTTTGCTGCCGTCTCGACCGGCGGCGTGGTCTTCGCCTTCATCGGCTTCCGCCATGCGATCGATCTGGCCGGCGAGGTGAAAAACGCCCAGAGGGTGATCCCGCTGGCGCTGATCATGTCCGTGCTGATCTGCCTTGCGATCTATGTCGGCTTGCAGATCGCCTTTGTCGGCGCCGTCAACCCGACCGATCTTTCAGGCGGCTGGCACACGATCGAATCGAGCCATGAGCTCGGCCCGCTCGGGGCGCTCGCCACGTCGATCGGGGTCTTGTGGCTGCTGAGCATGCTGAATGTCGCCGCAGTGATCTCGCCGGCCGGAAGCGGTCTCGTCTCGGTCAGCTCGAACGCCCGTCTGGCGCTGGCCATGTCGAACAACGGCGTGTTTCCGCGCCTCTTCGCCAAGCTGAACGAATACGGCGTGCCGCTTTGGGCTCTGATCCTCAACTATGTCGTAGCACTCTTGATGCTGATCATCTTGCCGTTCCAGGAAATCCTGGCGCTCAACAGCGCGGCGGTGGTGCTGTCCTTCATCGCCGGTCCGGTGTCCATGGTGGCCTTCCGCTATCTCGCGCCGAATGCTCGCCGTCCCTTCGTGGTGCCGGCAGCGGGCGTGATCGGGGCGCTTGCCTTCATGATCGCGACGCTGATGATCTACTGGTCGGGCTGGAGCACGATCTGGGTGCTGCTGGTGCTCCTGGCCATCGGCGCGGCGCTGTTCTTCCTGCGCCTTGCGGTGATCGGCCGGGAGGATCTGGAGCCGATGAGCGCGGTCTGGTTCGGGGTGTACATGGCCGGCGTCGCCATCATCTCCTATCTCGGCGGATATGGCGGCGGACTTGGCGTTATTCCGCATCCAGTCGATTCCGTGCTTGCGGCCCTGTTCTCGCTCGCCGTCTTCCTGATGGCGGTGCGCGGCCGTATTTCGCAGGACATTTTCGATCGCTTCCGTCACGAACAGCATGATATCGAGCTGGAAGAATATGGCGGCGACGATGTCGAGGATGTGATGACCCGCGGTTAAGCATCGCGATCAGCAAAAATCAGGAAAAGCCGCTCTCCTTGCCGGATGGCGGCTTTTTCATTCCGAAGGGTTCAATCCGCAGTCTCAATGGTGTGATCGATCCTCGTAAGGCGAATCGAGTGAAAACGGCGGGATCGCCACCTGCAGGAGGCGATTGTCGCCGGTGCGCACCACGTAATGACCGATCATGATGCCGGACGCCGTGTCGAGTGGGGCCGCCGACTGGTAGGTAAAACGCTCGCCGCTCGCCAGAACCGGTTGCTTGCCGGCAACCCCTGGGCCGTTGACGGTCTCGACTATGCCGTCTGCATTGGTGATCGTCCAATGACGGGCGACGATCTGGACCTCCACCGCGCCGTGATTGACAATCTCGATGTCATAAGCCCAGACGAACTGATCCTCGGCCGGCGTGGAATGCTCGTCCAGGAAGCGGGTTTCCACCCTGACCTCTATGTCGTCCGTCGTCACGCTTGGCACTTGCCGGCTCCGGATCATCATTGCCGCCGGTTGCGGTCAGCTCCGGCCAGTCCGCAATTCTGACGCTTATGCCGGTACTTTTGCAAGGGCCTGGGCGAAATCCTCGATAAGGTCGTCAGCGTCCTCGATCCCGGCGGAAAACCGGATCGTGCCGCCGGTAATGCCCAGTTCGGCGCGCGCCTCGTCGGAGAGGTTCTTGTGCGTGGTCGTCGCCGGGTGGGTGATCAGGCTCTTGGCGTCGCCGAGATTGTTGGAGATCGAGACGATATCGAGCGCGTCCTGCAGCGCAAAGGCCGCCTCCTTGCCGCCCTTCAGTTCAAAGGCGATCAGCGTCGAGCCCGCCGTCATCTGCTTCTTGATGATGTCGGCCTGGGGATGATCGGCGCGACCGGGATAGATCACGCGGGCGATCTGTTTCTGGTCGGCAAGAAAATCCGCGATCTTGGCAGCACTTGCCGTCTGCTGGCGCACGCGCAGCGGGAAGGTCTCCAGCCCCTTCATCAAAAGCCAGGCATTGAAGGGCGAAAGCGCAGGGCCGGTGTGGCGGAAATAGTCCTGCAGCTCTTCCTCGATCCATTCCTTCGACGACAGGATGACGCCGCCGAGGCAGCGGCCCTGGCCGTCGATATGCTTGGTCGCCGAATAGACGACGACATCGGCGCCGAGTTCGAGCGGCTTCTGATAGAGCGCGGTGGCGAAGACATTGTCGACCACGAGCCGGGCGCCGGCCTGATGGGCGAGATCGGCAACGGCGGCAATGTCGACAACCTCGAGCGTCGGATTGGTCGGGCTTTCGAGGAAGAACAGCCTGGTGTTCGGGCGGATGGCGGCTTCCCAGGCGGCGATGTCGCGACCGTCGACCAGCGTGCAATCGATGCCGTATTTCGGCGCAAGCGTCTCCACCACCCAGCGGCAGGAGCCGAACAGGGCGCGCGCGGCGACGATATGGTCGCCGGCCTTCAACTGGCAGAGGATGGCGGCGGAAACGGCGGCCATGCCGGAGGCGGTGGCACGGGCATCTTCCGCGCCTTCCAGCGCGCACATGCGTTGTTCGAACATGGCGTTCGTCGGGCTGCCATAACGGGCGTAGATGAAGCCCTCATCCTCACCCTTGAAACGGGCCTCGGCGGCGGCCGAATTCTCGTAGAGGAAGCCCTGCGTCATGAAGATGCCCTCGGACATCTCGCCATACTGCGAACGCAGGCTTCCTGCATGAACGAGTTTGGTTTGCGGACGCCAGGACTTTTTCATTTTCATGTCTCCAAACAAAAAAACCGGTCGCGAAGGGACCGGTTACCCGGCCTTTTAGCTACTTGTTTAACGTGGCTGCAAGCCGACCGGCCAAATCACCACAGGGATAAGGCGGCATAATCCCTATAAGCGCTTGCGTCAATTCTGAAAGATTGGTTTTGTCGGCCAACAGGAGCAAAACATGTCAAAAAAGCCCGGAATTCTGGCCGATCACGCCATTGCCGCACTGCTCGAGCAGAAAAACCTGACCACGATCAAGCCGCTCGATCACGACCAGATCCAGCCGGCTAGCCTCGATCTGAGGCTCGGCGCCAAGGCCTATCGCGTGCGCGCCAGCTTCCTGCCGGGACCGCGCCACAGCGTCGCCGACAAGCTTTCGCGGCTCTCCATGCACGAGGTCGACCTGTCCCAGGGCGCGGTGCTGGAGACCGGCTGCGTCTATATCGTCGAATTGATGGAGGGGCTCGCCCTGCCGGAGCATCTCTCCGCCTCGACCAACCCGAAAAGCTCGACCGGCCGGCTCGATATCTTCACCCGCGTGATTCCGGATTTCGCGCAGGAATTCGACATCATCCCGTCGGGCTATGAGGGGCCGCTTTACCTGGAAATCTCGCCGCGCACCTTCCCGGTGATCGTGCGGCAGGGCTCGCGGCTCTCGCAGATCCGTTTCCGCTCGGGCCATGCGGTGCTGGCCGAGGACGCGCTGATGGTGCTGCATCGGGCCGAAACGCTCGTTGCCAGCGACATGCCCAACATCTCTGACGGCGGCATCGCGCTGTCGATCGATCTGGAAGGCGAGGGGCTCGTCGGCTACCGCGGCAAGCATCACACCGGCGTCATCGATGTGGACCGCAAGGCGGGCTACGACATTCTCGACTACTGGGAACCGATCCCGGGGCGCGGCAAGGGCGAGCTGATCCTCGATCCGGATGAATTCTATATTCTCGTCTCGCGCGAGGCCGTGCATGTGCCGCCGCTCTATGCCGCCGAGATGACGCCTTTCGACCCGCTGGTCGGCGAGTTTCGCGTTCATTACGCCGGCTTTTTCGATCCAGGCTTCGGCCATGCCGAGGCCGGCGGCAAGGGCGCGCGCGCCGTGCTGGAGGTCAGAAGCCACGAGGTGCCCTTCATCCTCGAACACGGCCAGATCGTCGGCCGCCTCGTCTACGAGCACATGATGGACCCGCCAACGGCGCTTTACGGCTCGGGCCTCGGCTCGAACTACCAGGCCCAGGGGTTGAAGCTTTCGAAGCATTTTCGGGCGGGGTGAGGAGAGACCGGCCAAGGGGCCGGATTTCTTGCCCAGGCGGTGCTGCTGCTAGCAATCTCCCCCCTTGAGGGGGAGATCGCCGGAGTTGAATCAATCTGTCGGTGACAAGAGGTCAGACCCCTTGCCTAGAACTGCACCAGAATGTTCTTGAACTGCCAGGGATCCTTCTCGTCCTTGCGTTCCTCGAAGAAGGTCTGGCGGTCGGTGAGCGGCGTCCAGTCGGTGTAGTGGCCTTCGACCGGGCCGAGATAGGGCATCTGGATTTCCAGGCAGCGGCGGTAGTCCATTTCATCGGCCTCGACGATGCCGGCTTCCGGGTTTTCCAGCGCCCAGACCATGCCGGCGAGAACGGCGGATGTCACCTGCAGCGCGGTCGCGTTCTGATAGGGCACGAGATCGCGGGTTTCCTCGATCGACAGCCGCGAGCCGAACCAGTAAGCGTTCTTGTCGTGGCCGTAGAGCAGCACGCCGAGCTCGTCAATGCCGGTCAGGATGTCGGCCTCTTCCAGCACCAGGCTTTCTTCCTGCGGAGTGCCGCCATTGCCGAACATTTCATCCAGAGACAGAACCGCAACGTCGGCCGGGTGATAGGCATAGTGGCAGGTTGGCCGGTAGGTGACCTTGTCGCTGTCGTTCCTGACGGTGAAGTAGTCGGCAATCGAGACCGATTCATTATGGGTGACAAGGAAGCCATACTGGGGACCGGGCGTCGGGCACCAGCTTCTGACGCGGGTATTGGCGCCCGGCTGTTCGATATAGATCGAGGCCTTGCAGCCCTTCTTGTGCTTCTTTGCGTTCTTCGGCATCCATTTCTCGTGGGTGCCCCAGCCGAGTTCGGCCGGCTGCATGCCCTCGGCGACAAAGCCTTCCACCGACCACGTATTCCAGAACGTGCCCTGCGGGCGCAGGAATTTGGAGCGCTGGGTGTCGCGCTCGGCAATGTGAATGCCCTTGACGCCGGCATCCTTCATCAGTTGCGCCCAGCCCTCGCGGTCATCGGCCATCGGCTCGACGAAATTCATGGATGTATCGCGGGCAAGGTTGACCAGCGCCTGCTTGACGAACCAGGAGACCATGCCGGGATTGGCGCCGCAGCAGGAAACGGCGGTGGTGCCGCCGGGGTTCTTGCGCTTTTCCTTGCGCACGGTTTCGCGCAGCGCGTAATTGGTGCGCGACGCATTGTCGGCATCCTTGTCGAAATAGAAGCCGAGCCAGGGTTCGATCACCGTGTCGACATAGAGCACGCCGAGCGAACGGCAGAGCTTCATCAGGTCGAGAGAGGAGGTGTCGACGGACAGGTTGACGCAGAAGCCCTGGCCCTCGCCTTCGGTCAGGAGCGGCTCCAGAAGTTCCTCGTAATTGTCCTTGGTCACCGCCGCATGGATGAAGCGGACCCCGTGATTGGCGGCGATATTGGCATGCGCGTCATTCGGATCGATGATGACCATGCGCGACTTGTCGAAATTGAAATGCCGTTCGATCAGCGGCAGCGCGCCTCTCCCGATGGACCCGAAACCGATCATGACAATGGGTCCGGTGATCTCGGCGTGGATCGGGTATTCCTGAAGCATTTCCGTTTCCTTCTCGGTTAGAACCTGCGCGCAAGGCGAATGCCGCGAACGTAAGGACAAATTGTGACACGGCTATTTTGTTCCGTGGCGTGTCGATCGCGCAAAAAGCGTGACCACAGCCGCAGCCAACAGTAAAGCGGATTTGTCGCCGCCGTTCCAGAAGTCAGTTCAAAACTTCCCGCAGATAAGCCGAAAGCGCGTCGATATCGGCGTCTTTCATGCCCTTGTAGGCGCGTTCTTCCACGGTGAGCCCGTCAAGCTGCTTCAGCATGGCCGAAGCGATTGCACGGGCTTCCGGATGGCGCGCAATCACCGTCAGGGGATCGGCGTAGATCTTGACCGTGAAGATGATGGCGCCGGTTTCCGGCAGGCGACGCAGCGTCTGGCGTTCGACGCGCAGGAAATTTCGGCCGATCGGGCGAACCGGACGGAACGGGTCTTCGGGCAGATGTTTGGAAACCGGCATGGCCAGCGCATCCGACCCCTTGAACGACCAGTTGAACCGCTCGGCCGGAAGGTCGGGCTTCAGATTGTCGAAGATGCGGGTGACCATGGCGGCGTTGCGCGTGCCGCCCTGAAAGCCCGGCACATCGGCATGCACCTCGTCCATGGGTCGGCCGGCCTTTTCGGCCAGCGACCAGGAGGAGGGAAAGGCGATGAAACCTGCCGCTAAATGCCAGTGGCCGTCATGTTTGACGAGGATGGCAAGATCGTCGGCGATCATCAGCCCCGCCCGCATCAGGGGCGGCATGGTCTCGTCGGCAAGGTCGACGCTGCGGCCGGCCACGGTCATCGTCTTGCCGGACAGGCGATAGACGTCGGCGTGATGATCCGCGAGATGCCGGGCGATCATTGCGAGGGCTTCGTTCTGGGCGTCAAGGCTATCGGCTGTCGCCCGAAAGACAGCATCACGCTTCGTTTCGAGAAGGTGCTGCTTCTCATCGAGATAGCGACCGAGCTCGGGCTCCGCTTCCAGCCAGTCCGTTGTCGCAATCTGCGAGAGGCCGATGGAAAAGGGCTTGTAGGCCCGGCCATAGGGCATGAGCCGAAGCGGGCGATCGGCGGTTGCGCTGTCGGTCATGCCTGCTTCAGCCCCGAAACGCTGTCGACCGTCTTCGAGAAATCCACTTCCGTCAGCTCATATCGCGCGACGCCTTCGCTGACGAAAGGATCCGTCTCGCAGATGGCGCGCACTTCATCGAGGCTGCCACTCGCGATGATGACGCCGCCGGTGCGCGGCACCTTGCGCCCGGAGGCAAGGAAAACGCCATCGGCATAGTGCCTGTTCAGCCATGCGAGATGGCCGTCGAAATGCGTCTCGACGGCCTCCATCGGCGCAATATAGGTCAGCGAAATCAAGATCAAGGCGGTCTCCTCAACCAGCCGGCTGGGCAGAAAGGTCGCCGGCGAAACGGGCTTTCAGCAGAGCTTCTTCATATTCGGCGCGTGCGGTCGAATCAAGAACAATGCCGCCGCCGACATTGAAGACGGCGCGACCGTCATCGAAAAGCGTGATCGTGCGGATGGCGACGTTGAACCGCATGGCGCCGTCGGGGGCGATATGACCGATCGCCCCGCAATAGGCCCCGCGCGGCCCGTCCTCCAGCCGGCGCAGGATCTTCATTGCCGAAATCTTCGGCGCGCCGGTGACCGAGCCGCAGGGAAAGAGTGCCGAGAAGATCGCCGCGATACCGGCATCGGCGTTCAGCTTCGCGCGGACATGGCTCACCATCTGGTGGAGCGTGGGGTAGGTCTCGATCTCGAAGAGCTTCGGGACGTGAACGCTGCCGGGCTCGGCAATGCGGGAGATATCGTTGCGCAGGAGGTCGACGATCATGCAGTTTTCCGCAAGCGTCTTTTCATCGTCCAGCATGGCGGCGACGATCGCCTCATCTCCCGCAGCGGTTGTGCCGCGCGGTGCGGTGCCTTTCATCGGATGTGTTTCGATAAAGCCGTTATCGTCGACCTTGAAGAAGAGCTCCGGCGAGCGCGACAGGATCCGCGGACCGGCAAGTTCGAGATAGGCGCCGTAGCGCACCGGCTGGCGTTCGGCGTAGGCGTGGAAGGCGGCCAGCGGATCGCCCTGCCAGCGGGCGTTGATGGGAAAGGTGAGATTGCCCTGGTAGCAGTCTCCGGCCATCAGGTGGGCGTGCAGCGGCTCGAAACGTTTCCGATAGGCGGCAAAATCCCAGGCGGGTTCGAGGTCGAAGAGAAACGGCGTTTCGGAACGCTTCTCCGGCAGGTCCGCCTCTTCCGGCGGATCGAAAACGCCGAAGCAGAGATAGGGCGTTTCGTTCTCGACCGGCGGAAGGTCGGAGAAGGCGGGATCCAGCAGGAACCCCGCCTCATAGGCCACATAGCCGGCGAGCCAGTGACCGGATGCGCGCGCTTCTTCCATGCGCGCGAAAGCCTCCGGCAATTCGTCCGGGTCTTCCGCCACGATCAGCGCATGCGGATCGGAAAATGTCAGCATGCGACCGGCGAGGTCGTCCCGGAAGACGGCGCGCGGCATGCTATTCCTTGTCGAGCGCTTCGAGTTCGTCGATCAGGCCCTCGATCATCGAAAGCCCCTTGCTCCAGAAGGCGGGATCCGAGGCATCAAGGCCGAAGGGCTTCAGCAGTTCGGAATGGTGCTTCGTTCCGCCGGCGGTCAGCATCTCGAAATACTTGTCCTGAAAGCCGCTCTCGGCATTCTGGTAAACCGCATAGAGCGAGTTCACCAGGCAATCGCCAAAGGCATAGGCATAGACGTAGAACGGCGAATGGATGAAGTGAGGGACATAGCTCCAATAGGTTTCATAGCCATCGGCAAGCTTGATCGCCGGTCCGAGGCTTTCGGCCTGCACCGACATCCACATCTCGTTGATCTGGTCTTCCGTCAGTTCGCCTTCGCGGCGGGCCGTGTGGACCTTGCGTTCGAACTGGTAGAAGGCGATCTGGCGTACGACCGTGTTGATCATGTCCTCGACCTTCTGGGCGAGCATCGCCTTCCGCTTCGCCTTGTCGGTCGTCTGGGAAAGCAGCGCGCGGAAGGTCAGCATCTCGCCGAAGACGGACGCGGTCTCGGCGAGCGTCAGCGGGGTCGAGCACATCAGCGCGCCCTGTTTTGCCGCCAGAACCTGATGCACGCCGTGGCCGAGTTCATGGGCAAGCGTCATCACGTCGCGCGGCTTGCCGAGGTAATTGACCAGTACGTAAGGATGGGCGGAGGGCACGGTCGGATGAGCAAACGCGCCTGTGCGTTTTCCCGAGCGGATCGGCGCGTCGATCCACTGTTCGTCGAAGAAGCGCCGCGCAATATCGGCCATCTCCGGCGAAAACGCGCCATAGGCCGAAAGCACCGTGTCACGGGCCTCGTCCCAGGGAATGACGCGTTCGGCGGCATCGGGCAGGGGCGCGTTGCGGTCCCAGTAGTTCATCTGCTCCATGCCGAGCCATTTTGCCTTCATCGCGTAATAGCGATGGGACAGGCGCGGATAGGCCTCGCGCACCGCCTCGGTCAGCGCATCGACAACCTCGCGCTCCACCCGGTTGGAGAGATGACGGCTGTCGGCGATATCCTCGAAGGCATGCCAGCGGCTGTTAATCTCGGTATCTTTCGCCACCGTGTTCATGATCAGCGAGAAGGTCGGCAGATTGTCCTTGAAGGTCGCAGCCAGCGCCTCCGCGGCCTTGCGACGGACGGGCTCCTTCGCATCGCTCAGGAGATTGAGCGTCTTTTCCAGCGGCAGTTCCTCACCGTCGACGGTAAAACGCATGCGATCCATGGTCTGGTCGAACAGGCGGTTGAAAGCCTGGCCGCCGGTCGTCGATTTCTCCATGAACAATTGTTCGATCCGGTCATCCAGCTGATGCGGCTTTTCCAGCCTCAGATCGAGCACCCAGGGATGGTAATGGGCGAAGCGGGCGTCAGCCTCGAGCGCCTTGTTGATCGTTTCCTCATCCAGCCGGTTCAGCTCCAGTTCGAAGAACAGGAGGTCGGCGTAGATTTCGGTGATCCGCGCCGAGGTGTCGCCGTAGAGCTTGCGCAGCGCCGGGTCGGCGGCATTGGCATAATAGGAGAGGCCGGCAAACGAGCCGAGCCGCCCGAGCGTGTCGCCAAGCGCCTCATAGGTCTCGATGGCCGCGCCGAGCCCGTCATCGCCGGTCTTGCCGGCGGCTTCCTCGAGTTTGCCTTTCCACCGGGCCGAAAACGACCGCGCCTTCTTTGCCGCTTCATCAAAGGCATTGTTGAACTCGGGCGAGGAGGCGCCGGGATAAAGATGGGTGAGATCCCATTCGGGCAGGCGGCCCAGGGCCTCGTCGCCGGATTTCGTCGCCTGGGCCGGGCCGCCGGCCGGATTGCGCGGAAATGAAGCGTTGAACATGGGTCTGTCTTTCCTGTTGTTATTCGGTCGCCGCCTCAGGGGCGCGGGGCCTCAACATATGTGTCGCCTGCCGGCCCCGCAATCGGCAGAGGTCAAAATATGCCGGTCCATTGCCCGGTATCCCGTCTGGCACTCTTGCCCGCCGTTGTTGATTTGCGGCAAAGACTTAACGCTTGGGAAAGGCTAAGCGGTTATGTATGGCCCTAGGAATTTAACCAAATGTTGCCTATAAAATGGCAAGTTGAACGTAAGGCGGGAAAATTGCCTCGTTTGCGCCGCATTGGACCTTCAAAACGGTCACCGTCCACAAACCTGAAAGGGCACGGACAGCGCGGGGCACCGACCAAGACATTCAGAGTACCCAGGGAGAGTCCGGTTTGAGTGACCGTTCATCAAGCATATTCCTGCAACGGACAATTGCCGTTCTGGCCTTGCTTGCGGCCATGTTCTGCGTTTTCGGCGTGTCGGAGGCACAGGCCGAAACTCGGACTCTGAAAATCTACTTCATCCATACCGGCGAAAAGGCAGAGATCACCTTCAAGCGCAACGGGCGCTATGACAAGAAGGGACTCGAGCAGCTCAACTGGTTCCTGCGCGACTGGCGGCGCAAGGAACCGACCAATATGAACCCGAAATTGTTCGACCTGGTCTGGGAGGTCTACCAGCAGGTGGGCGCGACCGATTATATCAACGTCGTATCCGCCTATCGCTCGCCCGAGACCAACGCCATGCTGCGCAAGAATTCGTCCGGCGTCGCCAAGAAATCGCAGCACATGCTCGGCAATGCGATGGATTTCTTCATCCCCGGCGTGCCGCTCGCCAAGCTGCGGGCGACGGCGATGAAGCTGCAGCGCGGCGGCGTCGGCTATTATCCGAGCTCCGGTTCGCCTTTCGTCCATCTCGATGTGGCAAGCGTTCGCGCCTGGCCGCGCATGAGCCGCAGCCAGCTTGTGGCGCTCTTTCCTGAAGGTCATACGCTGCATCTGCCCTCCGACGGCAAGCCGCTTCCCGGCTATCAGGACGCGCTGGCTGAATACAAGTCCAAGGGCAGTGTTTCCGGGTCTGAACCCGTGCGCGTCGCCAGCAATGATGACGGTGACGAGGACGAACGTCCGAACCTGCTTTCAATGCTGTTCAACCGCAACAATTCCGGCAATGACGATGATGCGGGAAGCAGCCAGCGACAGCGCACGGCAACGCCTTCGCGCCAGAGCGCGCCGCAGCCGTCCGCGCCCCAGCAGCGTCCCGTCGATATCCTGACGGCAGCCGTCAGTTTCGACAATCTCGATATACCACTGCCGCTTTCCCGTCCCGGCGCCGACAACGCGGATCTCGGCACGCCGCTCGCCACGGCGCTGGTCGACCCCAACCCGCCCGAGGCCGAACCCGCTCTGGCGATTGCGGCCAATATTCCGGTCCCGCAGTCACGGCCGGCCTCGCTTGGCGAGCAACAAGGCATGTCGGTGTCCGACGTACTGGTCGCCGAGGCAGCGTCGCCCGTCGAGCAAGCCCCGGTCGAGGTTGCCTCGCTCGGCGGCGGAGAATTCGAGCAAGACCGTTTCGGTCTGTTTGACGGCGAGGTTCCTGTGCCCAGTCCGCGTCTTGCCTATGCGGGGCTAGACCAGGGCGCGACGATTACGCCGGAACAGCTCCAGGCCGCCGGCCGGGCGCGCGCCGCTGTTCCCGAGCCTGCGCGGAACCCGCGCAAGGCGGCACAAAGCGAGCTTGCGCGCAAGCTTGCGGAAATGGGCGAGACGACCGAAGTCGCCTATAGCGAGGAAAGCGATTTCCGGGTGCTGTTCCGCCCGACGGCGGCGCGAATCAACGCGACGGCTCCCGATGGGCCGATGAAGGGCGCCCGCCCGGGTTCGATCGCGCCAACGGCGGCTGACGATCTTTCCATGCAAAGTAATAGTGCGGATGTCGAACTGCAATCTGCAAGTCTTGCAAGTTCAAATGGCGGGAAAACAGGGCAACGTTCAATTGTTGACTATTTTGATCAAGAAAGATTTTGAAGACTACTTTTGAACGTATGGAGTACTTGTCGCACGGATAACTTTAACGTAATATGTCGACATGAGCACCTCAGACCCTTTTGTCGCTATTGCCGACCCCAATCGCCGCCATCTCCTGATGGCATTAAGGCGTGAGCCGAAAACGGTGACCGAGCTTTCGGAAGGGTTACCGATCAGCCGTCCGGCTGTCTCCCAACACCTCAAGGCTTTGCTTGACAGCAAGCTCGTGCGCGTGACGCCGGTCGGCACGAAACGGTTCTACGCCATCAATCCCGAAGGCTTTTCCGCACTGAGCGGCTGGATTCGGCAATTCTGATAACCGGGATTGCCGAAAAAAAACGGTGGTCGGAACGGCAAGATGGACGTCGCACGTTATCTTGTGTTGCGCGTCTGCGTCGGCATTTTTGCCCGTAACCCTGCATGTTTTTCGAGCATTTCGCGGATGACGGATGGAATCGGCCGATGTCCGCTAAAGCACGTTATAACAAATAGATAGAACGGATTTGCATTTCCGTGGAACGTGATTCGCTCTGAAGACCTGGTTGCGTCCTGCTGCTTGTGGTGGGCGATGCTGATTTGCAGCGGTGCGCAAGACATCGCCCCGGTCGCCGGATCATTTCACAATGCCGTTTCCGCGAAGGGTGCCCGTTCGGCCCTGCCTATCTGCCAAGGTGCTATGCTGCCCTTCAGTCCGGCGCCCGTCCGGTGGAGGCGCGGACGACCAGTTCCGGGCGCCACAATTCCTGGACATCGTCCTTCTCTAGCCCGTTGACGCGGTGGATCAGCCGCTCGGCGACGCGTTTTCCCGCCGTGCGCAGCGACGAGCGGGTGGTGGTCAGCGGCACGGAGAAGAGTTCGGGCCGCAGCAGAGGCAGAACGTCGTCATAGGAAATCAACGAGACGTCCTTTCCGAGTTGAAGACCCGCCTGCGAAACGGCGCGGACGATGCCGAGCGCCTGCACCATGCTGGAGCAGAGCATCGCCGTTGGGGTGTCTTCGCCGGAGAGAAAGCGTTCGGCCGCGCGCTGTCCGTCGGCCTCTGTCATCTGGGCGGAGACGTGGAAACGTTCATCGAGGCTGAGACCCGCTTCCGCCAGCGCCTTGATGACGCCGTCGCGCCGGCGGATGGCGAAGCCGAACTTCTCATCGCCGTTGATAAGGCCGATGCGGCGATGGCCGAGCTGCAGCAGAAGTCGGGTGGCGTCGTAGAAGGCCGCCTCATTGTCGACGTCGAGCGAGGGATAGGGGTGTGGCGGATCGAAGAAGCGGCCGTGAACGATGAAGGGCAGGCCGAAGGATTCCATCAGGTCGATCTTGCTGTCCTGCTCGCGAATATAGGCAAGGCATAGCCCGTCGACATAGCCGCTGGTTGCCAGGCTTCGAAGCGCGGAGACCTCGTCGGCGGGGTCGGACGGCATGACCACCAGGTGGAAGTCCTCGGCTTGGGCCTTCTCGCCCAGCCCGCTCAGGAACTCGCCGAAATGCAGATCGGAGATCACCTGGTCGCCGATCGGCATCAAAAGGCCGATGGACCCGGCCTTGCCGGTGGCCAGGCGCTGGGCGGTGCGGTTCGGCCGGTAGCCGGTCTCGCGCGCCGCCTTCAGCACGCGCTCACGGGTCGCGGCGTTTACCTCGGGATATCCGTTCAGGGCCCGGCTGACAGTCGTCGGCGAAAGGCCGAGCCGCGCCGACAATTGTTTCAGGTTCACTCCCGTTTCCTCCCCGGAGGCACGTAACACAAAAAAAATTGTGAAACCTAGTGCGCTCCAAAACGTTTACCTGCAAGGATGGTTCCGCGGAAATCCGTACGGCTCGCTTGTGCGCCGTCGCGCATAGCGTGCAAGGACCTCTTTGGCCGTTTCCAAAGCGGTTTGGCTTTTTTATCAAGCCTTGCCCTCCGAAGGGAAGTCTTTTTCGCGATGGTTTGACAGAAAAATGCCATTAGGCGCGAAAAAACGCCAAAATTCGGACCTGATTTACGGAAAGGGGTTGACTCAGACCCGTCACACGAGAATTCTCTGGAGATGTCAAAGCGCTTTGGATAAAGTGTTGTCTGACAACCGAAACCCTTGAGAGGGTTGAATGTGATGGGAGGTAAATCACATGCATAAAGTTCTGTTGACGGGCGTAGCCTCGCTCGCCCTCGTCGCCGGCGCGGCCCAGGCTGCCGATCTGAAATTCGCCCCCGGCGAGGATTCCCGCTTCAACTGGGACAGCTTTACCCAGTTCTCCGATTCCCATGATCTGAGCGGACAGACGCTGACGATCTTTGGCCCCTGGCTCGGCCCCGACAAGGATCTGATCGAGAGCGTTCTTGCCTATTTCGAAGAGGCAACCGGCGCCAACGTCGAATATTCCGGCTCCGACTCCTTCGAGCAGCAGATCGTCATCGACACCCAGGCCGGCAGCCCGGCCAATATCGCCGTCTTCCCGCAGCCCGGCCTCGCCGCCGACCTCGCGGCCAAGGGCTTTCTGACGGAGCTGCCCGCTGCAGCCGGCGAATTCCTGTCGGAAAAATATGCCGCCGGTCAGTCCTGGGTCGATCTTTCGACCTATGATGGCCCCGACGGCGAGCCCGGCCTCTATGTTTTCCCGTACAAGGCCGACCTGAAGTCGCTTGTCTGGTACGTTCCGGACAATTTCGACGATGCCGGCTATGATGTTCCGGAGACCATGGAAGACCTGAAGGCGCTGACCGAGCAGATCGTCGCCGACGGCGGCACGCCCTGGTGCATCGGTCTGGGCTCCGGCGGCGCGACCGGCTGGCCGGCCACCGACTGGGTCGAGGACATGATGCTGCGCACGCAGCCGCCGGAAGTCTATGACCAGTGGGTCTCGAACGAAATTCCGTTCAACGATCCGCGCGTCGTCAACGCGATCGACGAGTTCGGCTGGTTCGCCAAGAACGACAAGTTCGTTGACGGCGGCGCTGCGGCCGTTGCTGCGACCGACTTCCGCGACAGCCCGAAGGGTCTCTTCGACAGCCCGCCGAAGTGCTACATGCACAAGATGGCCTCGTTCATCCCGTCCTTCTTCCCGGAAGGCACCGAGCTTGGCCTTGATGCCGACTTCTTCTACTTCCCGGCTTATGAAGGCGAAGACCTCGGCAGGCCCGTTCTCGGCGCCGGCACGCTGTTCGGCATTACCAACGACAGCCCTGCCGCCGAGGCCTTCATCGAGTTTCTCGAAACGCCGATCGCGCATGAGGTCTGGATGGCCCAGTCCGGCTTCCTGACGCCTTTCAAGGACGTCAACCCGGAAGCTTACGCCAATGACACGCTGCGCGGCGAAGGCCAGATCCTGACCGAAGCCACCACCTTCCGCTTCGACGGTTCCGACCTGATGCCCGGCAAGATCGGCGCAGGCGCGTTCTGGACCGGCATGATCGACTATGTCGGCGGCCAGTCGGCGGAAGAGGCGGCGACCGAAATCCAGAACTCCTGGGATACGCTGAAGTAACGGTCGTCAAACCGGTTGTGTTTTGTCATACTGCACCGGGCCGAGATCGGCCCGGTGCGCTACTCCTCGAAAATGAGATAGCGCGGTAGCGCACTGTTCCGAAGACACGCATGGACAGAAACCTGCGCGTCTTGCGGCTGGGTTCGGCTCGCCTCCGGCGGGCGTCGAAAAGCTGAGAAGACAAGAACAGAACGGTCCGGCGAACTCAGTTTCATATCCGTTCTAGGGAGACAAACGGCGTGGAACAGATTTTAAAAGCCTTGTTGGCTGTGGTCATCGGCGTCGCTGCGGCGGTGCTCTATTTCTACGGGTCCAACAAGATACTCGACCTGATTTTCCCTTCGCAGACGAAGGACCCGGCCGACGGCGCGCGCAATCTGCGCATCTCGGGCATGATAAGGCCCTGGCTGTTTCTCGGTCCGGCGCTTTTGTCGCTTGGCATCTACCTTGTCTATCCTGTCGTTGCCTCTGCCTGGATTTCCTTCAGGGGGCCGACCGGCGATAATTTCGTCGGTCTCGCCAATTACCGCTGGATGTTCGGGGATTCCGAATTCCGCCAGTCGATGTTCAACAACATGCTCTGGCTGATCTTCGTGCCGGCGCTGTCGACCTTTTTCGGCCTGATCATCGCATGGCTGACGGACCGCATCTGGTGGGGCTCCTTTGCCAAGATGATGATCTTCATGCCGATGGCGATCTCCTTCGTCGGCGCCTCGGTCATCTGGAAATTCGTCTATGATTACCGCGGCGAAGGCAGCGACCAGATCGGCATCCTGAACGCGATTGTCGTCGCCATGGGCGGCGAGCCGCATGTGTGGATCGCCATGCCCTTCTGGAACAATTTCTTCCTGATGGTCATCCTTTTGTGGATCCAGACCGGCTTTGCCATGGTGCTCCTGTCCGCAGCCTTGCGCGGCATCCCGGAGGAAACCATCGAAGCCGCCGTCATCGACGGCGCCAACGGGGTGCAGATATTCTTCAAGATCATGATCCCGCAGATCTACAACACCATCGCGGTCGTCTGGACCACGATCACCATCATTGTCCTGAAGATCTTCGATATCGTTCTCGCGATGACCAACGGGCAATGGGATACGCAAGTGCTCGCCAATCTCATGTTCGACTGGATGTTCCGCGGCGGCGGCGATTTCGGCCGTGGCGCCACGATCGCCATCGTCATCATGGTCCTGGTTATCCCGATCATGATCTGGAACATCCGCAACGCGCGCAAAGAGATGGAGGGCAGGTAAATGTATTCGCACAAGAAATCACCGCTTGTCTGGTTCTCGCATATCACCGTCCTTGTTCTCGTGGTGCTGTGGACCATCCCGACCTTCGGGCTGCTGGTCACGTCGCTGCGCGACAAGGACCAGATCGTTGCCTCCGGCTGGTGGACCTCGCTTGCAACCTCGACGCAGAACCTGATCTACCGCACGCCGGGCGAAGCCGGGCAGACGGAAGAGGGCGGCCTCTACATCAATGTCGGCAATGCGCTGGAAGGCAGCTCCGGCAAGGTTTCGCGCTTCGGCACGTCCTCGCTTCGTCCGGAAGAATTCGAGGTCGGCCAGACCGTCGACCTCGATGACGGGATGCAGCTCACCGTCGAGGAAAACGGCGACTATCGCCTGACCTCGCCGGAACCCTTCGGCAGGCGCGGCGAGCGGATTTTCGTTACCGCCGAGATCCCGCCGCGCTTCACGCTTGAAAACTATCGCAACGTGCTGACGGCGGAGGGCATCGGCCAGTCCTTCCTGAACTCGCTGACGGTTGCCATCCCCTCGACCATCATTCCGGTGCTGGTGGCGGCCTATGCGGCCTATGCGCTCTCGTGGATGAAATTTCCCTTCCGCAACCTGCTTCTGGCTATCGTCGTCGGCCTGCTCGTCGTGCCGCTGCAGATGTCGCTGATCCCGCTTCTGAAGATGTATAATTACATCGGGCAGACATTCGATGTTCCGGCCAAGACCTATGTCGGCATATGGCTCGCGCATATGGGCTTCGGTCTGCCTCTGGCGATCTACCTGTTGCGCAACTACATCGCCGGCCTGCCGCGCGAACTGATGGAATCGGCGCGCGTCGATGGCGCGAACGATTTCACCATCTTCAACAAGATCATTCTGCCCTTGTCCTATCCGGCGCTCGCCTCCTTCGCGATCTTCCAGTTCCTGTGGACCTGGAACGACCTTCTGGTGGCGACCGTGTTCCTCGGCAATTCCGAGCAGACGATCGTGCTGACGGCGCGATTGAGAGAGTTGCTGGGTTCCAGGGGCGGTAACTGGGAGATCCTGACGGCATCGGCCTTCGTGTCGATCATCGTGCCCCTGATCGTGTTCTTTGCCCTGCAGCGCTATCTCGTGCGCGGCCTTCTGGCCGGTTCGGTCAAGGGCGGCTGATGGCCGTCCGCGAGCGAAAACCGTGACATCAGGATACAGAAAAGAAAAACAATGACCGAACCCAATATCAACCAAGCGGACAAGGACTGGTGGCGCGGCGCCGTCATCTATCAGATTTATCCGCGTTCCTTCCAGGATTCCGACGGCGACGGCGTCGGCGACATCCGCGGCATTGCCGACCGGCTCGATTACATCGCCGGGCTCGGCGCCGATGCCATCTGGATCTCGCCCTTCTTCACCTCGCCGATGAAGGATTTCGGCTATGACGTGTCGAACTACAAGGACATCGATCCGATGTTCGGCACGCTTTCCGATTTCGATCAGATGATCGAGAAGGCCCATGAACTCGGCCTCAAGATCATGATCGACCTCGTGCTCTCCCACACGTCAGACCAGCACCCCTGGTTCATGGAAAGCCGCGCGAACCGCGACAATCCGAAGGCCGACTGGTATGTCTGGGCGGATGCGAAGCCCGATGGCTCTGCGCCCAATAACTGGCTGTCGATCTTCGGCGGATCGGCCTGGCAGTGGGACAGCCGCCGCCTGCAATATTACATGCACAATTTCCTGGTCTCGCAGCCGGATCTGAACTTCCACAATCCGGACGTTCAGGACGCGTTGCTCGACGCGGCCCGTTTCTGGCTGGAGCGCGGCGTCGATGGCTTCCGGCTCGATACGATCAACTTCTATTTCTGCGACAAGGAATTGCGCGACAATCCGGCGCTGGCGCCCGAACTCAGGAACGACAGCACGGCGCCCGCCGTCAATCCCTATAACTACCAGGAACATCTCTACGACAAGAGCCGGCCGGAGAACCTCGCATTCCTGAAGCGCCTTCGTGCGCTGATGGAGGAGTATCCGGCGATCGCCGCCGTCGGCGAGGTGGGCGACAGCCAGCGCGGTCTCGAGATCGTCGGCGAATATACCTCCGGCGATGACAAGATGCAGATGTGCTACGCCTTCGAATTCCTGGCGCCGCAGAAGGTGACGCCGAAGCGCGTGATCGACTCGATCAATGCTTTCGACGCTGCCGCCCCCGAGGGCTGGGCCTGCTGGGCATTCTCCAACCACGATGTCGTTCGCCATCTCACCCGCTGGGGCGCGGATGTCGCCGACCAGACGGCCTATGCCAAGATGCTGGGCGCCCTGTTGATGACGCTGAAGGGCTCGATCTGCCTCTATGAGGGCGAGGAACTGGGCCTCACCGAAGCCGATATCGCCTTTGAGGACCTGCAGGATCCTTACGGCATCGAGTTCTGGCCGGAGTTCAAGGGGCGCGACGGGTGCCGCACGCCGATGGTCTGGCAGGCGGGCGCGGCCAATGCCGGCTTCTCGACGGCGGACAAGACCTGGCTTCCGGTCTCTGCCGACCATGTGATGAAGGCGGTTGATGTGCAGGCCGGCAATCCGGCTTCCATTCTCGAGCACTACCGCCGCTTCCTCGCTTTCCGCAAGGCCCATCCGGCCCTTGCCAAGGGCGCGATCCGTTTCCTCGCCTCCGGCGATGACGCGGTGCTGGTCTTTGCCCGCGAGCTTGCGGACGAAACGGTCCTCTGCGTTTTCAACATGTCGGCCGAGCCGGCAACGGTCCGCCTGCCCGAAGGCGCATGGACCGCGTTTTCAACCGGCGACCACGGTTTCTCCGCTGAGGAGGACGGGACCATGGTACAACTTCCTGCCTGGGGCGGCTATTTCGCCCGCCAAGGAGCATAAGGGACAAAGGGGCGAAAGATGACTGGTGTTACCCTCAATAAGGTCAAGAAATCCTACGGCAATGTCGAGGTGCTTCACGGCGTCGACCTCGACATCAATCCCGGCGAGTTCGTCGTCTTTGTCGGTCCGTCCGGCTGCGGCAAGTCAACGCTGTTGCGGATGATCGCGGGTCTGGAGGAAATCTCCGGCGGCGAAATTTCGATCGACGGGCAGGTCGTTAACCAGATCCCGCCCTCCAAGCGCGGCATCGCCATGGTGTTCCAGACCTATGCGCTTTATCCGCACATGTCCGTCTATGACAACATGGCCTTCGGCATGCGGATCGCCAAGGAAAGCAAGGAAGAGATCGACCGGCGCGTCAGGGCTGCGGCCGAAATGCTGCAGATCACGCCCTATCTCGATCGCCTGCCCAAGGCGCTTTCCGGCGGCCAGCGCCAGCGCGTGGCGATCGGCCGGGCGATCTGCCGTGATCCGAAGGTGTTCCTGTTCGACGAGCCGCTTTCGAACCTCGACGCGGCGCTGCGCGTCGCGACCCGTATCGAGATCGCCAAGCTCAACAGCAAGATGTCCGAGACGACGATGATCTACGTGACCCACGACCAGGTGGAGGCGATGACGCTTGCCGACCGGATCGTGGTGCTTTCGGGCGGCTATATCGAGCAGGTCGGCCCGCCGCTGGAACTCTACGAGCGTCCGGCGAACCTGTTCGTCGCCCAGTTCATCGGCTCGCCGGCCATGAACATCATGCCGGCCAAGATCACCCGTACGGGCGAGACGACCGAGATCGAACTCAAGGACGGCAAGCGCCTCGAAGTTCCGGTCAAGACGCCGGAAGGGGATCTGGGCAAGAGCGCCAGCTTCGGCGTCCGTCCGGAGGATGTGCGCGAGGCAGAAGAGGGCGAGGACTTCCTGTTTGAAGGCAAGGTCTCGATCATCGAGGCGCTCGGCGAGGTCACGCTCATCTATATCGAGGGCGAGCTCATTGACGAGGACCCGATCATCGTCAAGCTTCCCGGCATTCACGAGGGCAGGCCCGGCGACACGATGCGGTTTGCCGCAGATCCGGAGAAGCGCCATCTCTTTGACGAGAAGGGCCACAGCTACCTCTATCGCTGATCCGTACGCAGCAAGATGCTGACAGCAAAAAGCCCCGCCGGTGAAACCGGCGGGGCTTCTTCTTTCCGGCGTGGGAGGAGGGTACGCCGGAAAAGCGGTGCAGGGCGGGAGAGAAGAGCCCTGCCTTGCCTATCAGAACTTGTAACCGACGCGGGCCATTACGCGGTTGGACGTGTAGTCCTTGGCTTCAAAGCCGGCCAGCGCGCCATCGAAGTCCTTCTTGCCGAAGTCCGTGTAACGGTACTCGAGACCACCGAAGAGGTTGTCGGTGAAGGCGTAGTCGAGACCGGCGCCGACCGTCCAGCCGTTGAAGGCCTGGTTCTGGGTTTCGCCATTGCCTTCGATATAGCCGTTGGCGATCGCCCAGCCGCCCGTGGCGTAAAGCAGGGCATTGTCAAAGGCGTAACCGACGCGGCCGCGAACCGATCCTTCCCAGTCGGAACCGGCCTTCACGCTGTAAGGTAGACCGACATTGTAGGACTGCTCATTCCAGTTGTAGTCGAGCTCGCCTTCGACACCGAGAACGATGTTGTTGTCGAGCTGGTAGTTGTAGCCGGCAAAGCCGCCGAGCTTGCCACCATTGAAATCGTCATTGCCGACCTGGGCGCCGTTGTAGTGCAAGTTCGCGGTCGCCCAGTCGTAACCGCCGGTGCCACCGAGGTAGAAGCCGGACCAGTTGAAGGTCTGGGGGATGACCTGCGGGGCAACATAGGGTTCGGCCGGTGCCGGCGTGGCGACGACATCGGCAGCTTCTGCGGAGGCGGCCATTGCGACAATCGCGGCGGAAGCGAGAAGAATTTTCTTCATAACAGTCTCCATCTTGTCATTCGATGAGGGAGAAATGGTTTAGATGATCAATCGTTCAATTAAATTTCCCGCTTCTATGTCACATCGGCTGTTGCTGTTGCCATAATGCGACACTTCCGGATTGTGCGATTGATCTCATAACCCCCAAACGAAAAGGGCCGGGAATTTGTTTCCCGTGGCCTCCGATTAGAGATTGCGTGTGGTGATTTAGTGGCAGCAAAGCGCAGGGATTGAGGCAGCCGATCACGGTTTGAATCAGCGTGTTAACGATCTCGGGAGCGTTGGCGTTAGGGGGCAGTCAGGGAGCGGCCTGTCAGCCGGCGGATCGCCACTCTGCGGTGCCGTCAGCGTTTCAGCTTGTCGCCATCACCATTGAGCGGAAGGCCACTACTGCGCAGTCCCTCGCCGCTGACCGGGGCCCTGACGAGTGCGTAATCGAGAAAATCCGGCGGCGGCCCCTGCCGCCCCTCGCGCATCCAGGTCATTTTGTCGGTGACATAGGCGGTCATGCCATCGAGCGCCAATTTCTTGTCCTCAAGTTCCTGCAGGATTGACCTCTGGATCTCTTTCGCGCGCTCCGGCGTGATCCCCGATTTGCGCTCTTCCTCATTCAGGGCAGCGATCTGACGAAGAGACATGCCGAGCGATTGCGCAACCCGGATGAAGCGGGCCATCGCCACGTCACTCTCGGAGAAGATCCGATAGGGATTGCTGCCGCCCTTCAGGCCCTGTTCGGGCTGGAGAAGGCCGCGCTTGATGTAGAAATGGATCGTGTCCCGGGGAAGCCCGGTCTTGTCGGAAAATTCGGAGATCAGCATCGCACATCATTGACCATGGACCATGCTCCACACTTACGAGATCTGGAGCACGAAGAAAAGGAGACCGAGAATGACAACGGAAAAAAGCGGCACATTCGGTATCGGCGGCGACCTGCCCGTCACACGCATGGGGTTTGGCGCCATGCGGCTGACAGGCGAACTGGTGTGGGGCCCGCCCGAGGACGAAGCCGAGGCGCGCCGTATTCTGCGGCGGGCGGTTGAACTCGGCGTCAACCTGATCGACACCGCCGATGTCTATGGGCCGGAACACAATGAACGGATCATCCGCGAGGCTCTGCATCCCTACCCCGAGGACCTGGTGATCGCCACCAAGGGCGGCCTTCTGCGGGCCGGCCGCGGAACGCGGGAAAACCTGATGATCTCGCATGATGCCGGGGAAGCCCATATCCGAGAGGCCGTGGAAGGCAGTCTGCACAGGCTCGGCATCGAGCGCATCGACCTCTACCAGCTGCATAGGATCGACCCTGAAGTCCCGGTCGAGGACACGATGGGTGTTTTCAGAGCACTGCGTGAAGAAGGCAAGATCCGCCACGTCGGGCTTTCGGAAGTCAGCGTGGCGGAAATAGAGAGGGCAAGAAGCGTGGTCGAGATCGCGACCGTGCAGAACCACTACAATCTTGCTGATCGGAGCTATGAGGATGTCCTGGCCTATTGCGAGGAACACGGCATCGGCTTCATGCCCTTTTATCCCTTGAACGCCGGTGCGCTTGCGGTCGATGCCACCGCGACGGCGATTGCCGAACGTCTCGGCGCAACAAAGGCGCAGGTGGCGCTTGCCTGGCTGCTGGCGCGCTCTGCGAACATGTTGCTCATCCCCGGTACGGGGTCGATCGACCATCTCGAGGAAAATATCGGCGCGAGCGCCCTTGCTCTATCATCCGAGGACTTCGCCGCACTCGATGCGGCCGGTCAGAAACCGGGCTGATTGAGAGAAAGGCCACCGGCACTTGGCCGGCGGCCGGAATTTCAGCCGAAGACGACGCTTGCGCCTTCGTCGGCGGTGCCGACATGGTGGCGGAAGGGGGCGAAGAGCTCACGGCCCATGCCGAATTCATTGCCGGAGAGATCGGCGGTCGCGACCTCGCGGCTATCGAATTCTTCGGCGGGAACGAGCGCCTCAAGCGTGCCGTTCTCGGCATCGAGCCGCAGCATGTCGCCGTCGCGGATCCTGGCGATCGGTCCGCCATCCTTCGCCTCGGGGGTCACGTGGATCGCCGCGGGCACCTTGCCTGATGCGCCCGACATGCGGCCATCGGTGACGAGCGCCACCTTGTAGCCGCGGTCCTGCAGCACGCCGAGCGGCGGCGTCAGCCGATGCAGTTCGGGCATGCCGTTCGACTTCGGCCCCTGGAAGCGTACCACAGCGATGAAATCACGGTTGAGCTCGCCGGCCTTGAAGGCGGTCTGCAGGTCCTGCTGGTCGTGGAAAACGACCGCCGGGGCCTCGATGATGCGGCGCTCCGGTTTGACGGCGGAGATCTTGATCACGCCCTTGCCGATATTGCCCTTCAGCATCTTCAGCCCGCCATTGGGCTGGAACGGCTTGTCATGGGTGGTCAGGACCTTCGGATCGGCACTCGGGCCGTTGCCGATCGTCTCGCGGCTGACGGTGCCGTTTTCGCCGAGCTTCACGTCGATCGCATAGGCCTCCATGCCCTCGCCGAAGACGGTGCGGACATCGTCGTGCAGGAAGCCGGCGTTCAGCAATTGGCGGATCAGATAACCCATGCCGCCAGCGGCGTGGAAGTGGTTCACATCGGCAAGGCCGTTGGGATAGACGCGCGCCAGCAGCGGCACGATGTCGGAAAGGTCGGAAATATCCTGCCAGGTGAGCTGGATGCCGCCGGCTCTCGCCATGGCAATCAGGTGCATGGTGTGGTTGGTCGAGCCGCCCGTAGCATGCAGGCCGACGACACCGTTGACGATCGAGCGCTCGTCGATCATCTGGCCGACAGGCGTGAACTCATTGCCGTTGACGGTGATGGCGAAGGCGCGCTTGACCGCTTCCTTCGTCAGCGCATCGCGCAGCGGCGTGTTCGGGTTGATGAAGGAGGAGCCCGGCATGTGCAGACCCATCATCTCCATCAGCATCTGGTTGGAATTGGCCGTGCCGTAGAAGGTGCAGGTGCCGGGTCCGTGATAGGATTTCGATTCCGATTCCAGCAGCTCCTTGCGGCCGACCTTGCCTTCCGCATAGAGCTGGCGGATCTGCGACTTCTCGTCATTGCCCTGGCCGGTGGTCATCGGGCCTGCGGGAATGAAGATCGTCGGCAGGTGGCCGAAGGTCAGCGCCGCCATGGCAAGTCCGGGCACGATCTTGTCGCAGACGCCGAGATAGACGGCCGCGTCGAACATGTTGTGGGAGAGCCCGACGGCAGCCGCCATGGCGATCAGGTCGCGGGAGAAAAGCGACAGTTCCATACCCGGCTGGCCCTGGGTCACGCCGTCGCACATGGCCGGCACGCCGCCGGCAACCTGGGCAACGCCGCCGGCTTCGCGCGCGGCCTCGCGGATCATTTCCGGAAAGACCTCGAACGGCTGATGCGCCGAGAGCATGTCGTTGTAGGCCGTGATGATGCCGAGATTGGGCACGCTGTCACCCGACAACGCGTCCTTTTCGGCGGGGGAACAGACGGCAAAGCCATGGGCGAGATTGCCGCAGGACAGGACCGAGCGGTGCACGCCCTTGGAAATGGCCTGGCTGACGCGATCGAGATAGGCTTCGCGCGTGGGTTTGGATCGCTCGACGATGCGGGCGGTGATCTCTGCAATGCGGGGATCGGCGGTCATGGGCTTTTCCTGTTTTCAGAAGAAACGCGGAAGGCGCCCGGCAGAATTGTCAGGGCGCCCAGTAGATATTCACGGGGGAGGTGGCTCTTGAAAGAACGGCGCGGATGGGCATTTCCGTTTCGTCGTTGCCGGCAAGGGCCTTTTCCAGAACATCCATCTTTTCCTGGCCTTCGATGTGCAACACCAGAAGGCCGGCATTTTCGAGACTCGAGAAGGTGAAGGTGAGGCGGGCCTCGCCGGCGCCCTCGGCATGCATGGACATCACGCCGGCCGGCGTCTTCATGTCGAGCGCGCGGCCAAGCGTGTCGCCTCCGGGAAAGAACGAGGCCGTGTGGCCGTCGGTTCCCATGCCGAGCACGACGACATCAAACGGCAGGCTCGTCGCCGATACCTTGTTGGTGACGATCTCGGCGGCTTCTTCCGCCGTTTTGACATTCTGGTAAAGCGGAATGAAGCGCGCCTGCGCGGCGGGGCCCAGAAGCAGGTTCTCCTTGACCAGCTTGTGGTTCGAACGCGGGCTGTCTTCCGGGACGAACCGTTCGTCGACGAGCGTGATCGTCACCTTTTCCCAGTCAATATCCGCCTTTGAAAGCGTGCGGAAGAATGCCTTCGGCGTCGAGCCGCCGGAAACGGCGATGGAGGCCGTTCCTTTTTCGGCGATGGCGGCGGCCAACGTGTCGGCGACATCGGCGGCGAGAGCTGCCGCCAGCGCGCTGCCGTCTTCGAACTTCTTCATATTCTGAGTCATGATGCTCTCTTCCGGTTTGTTTTTGCCTCAGAGAGGTTCGTGCCAGGTCCGGCCGTCACGTTCGATCAGCGCGATCGATTTCGACGGGCCCCAGGTGCCGGCGGTATAGCCCTGAACCGGCTGGTTGGTCTCTTCCCAGGCCTTCAGGATCGGGTCGACCCAGCGCCAGGCGACCTCGACCTCGTCGCGGCGCATGAACAGCGTCTGGTTGGCGCGGATCACGTCGAGCAGCAGCCGTTCATAGGCGTCCGGATTGCGCACATCAAATGCCTGGGCAAAGCTCATGTCGAGCGCCACCTGGCGCAGACGCATGCCGCCAGGGCCCGGATCCTTGATCATCAGCCACTGCTTCACGCCCTCGTCGGGCTGCAGGCGCAGCACCAACTGGTTGGAATTGATGCGGCCGGCATTCGGTCCGAAGATCGAGTGCGGGATCTGCTTGAAGGTGATCACGATTTCCGAAAGACGGCTTGCGAGCCGCTTGCCGGTGCGCAGGTAGAAGGGAACGCCCGCCCAGCGCCAGTTGTCGATCTCTGCCTTGATGGCGACGAAGGTCTCGGTGTTGGACTCGCCTTCCAGCTCTTCCAGATAGCCTTTCACCGGGCCGCCCTTCGACGCGCCGGCGCGGTACTGGCCGCGCACCGTCAGATAGCCGGCATTGTCTTCGGTGATGGGCTTGAGCGAGCGCAGGACCTTCAGCTTCTCGTCGCGCACGGCTTCTGCTTCCATGGAGTGCGGCGTTTCCATCGCCACCATGCAGAGCACGTTGAGAATGTGGTTCTGCACCATGTCGCGCAGCGCGCCGGACTTGTCGTAATAGCCTGCGCGGCCTTCAAGGCCGACTTCCTCGGCAACGGTGATCTGGACGTGGTCGATATGGTTGGCGTTCCACAGCGGCTCGTAGAGCGCATTGGCAAAGCGCAGCGCCATCAGGTTCTGCACGGTTTCCTTGCCGAGATAGTGGTCGATACGGAAGACCTGCTCTTCCTTGAACACCTTGCCGATCATGTCGTTGAGCTTGAGCGCCGAGTCGAGGTCGCGCCCCAGCGGCTTTTCGACGACGATGCGGGTCTGCTTGGTGATCAGCTTGTGATCGCGGATGCCATCGCAGATCGGGCCGAAAATGCTCGGCGCCACCGCCATGTAGAAGGCGCGGACCCGGTCCTTGCCGTCTTCCAGCATCTTCTTCAGCGCGTCCCAGCCCTTGTTGGTGGTGGCATCGACGGGCACATATTCGATGCGGGCCAGGAACTTGTTGACCTGATCGTCGTCATACTCGCCGCGCTTCAGGTGCTCCTTCAAGGCCTGTTGCGCGCGTTTGCGGAACTCGTCCGAGGTCAGTTCCGAACGGGAGGCGCCGATGATACGCGTCGGCTCGGTGAACTGGCCGGCAATCTGCCTGTGATAGAGCGCAGGCAGAAGCTTGCGCTCCGTCAGGTCGCCGGTGGCGCCGAAGACGACATAGTCAAAGGGTTCAACGGGGATCATTTGACTGCTCATGGTCAGTCCTCTCAATCGTCAGCAGGGTTGATGTCGTTTTATCAAATCGATTTAAAAATGCCAGTCCCATTCCGAAAAATCGGAAAAATGTGTTTTCGGCCGGCGGCCGTGCCGTGCCGGCTAGAAACGGTCGCGCAGCGCGAACCATGTCAGGGCCAGAAACAGCAGGGGCTTCCTGAGCGGTCCGCCGCCCGGAAAGGATGGTATATCCAAATCCCGGTAAAGTTCCAGATCAAGCGAGCGCCCTGCAATCTCGTCTGCGTAAAGCTTGCCGCAATAGTTTGACAACATCACCCCGTGGCCGGAAAAACCGCCGATCGAGGTGACGCCGGGCATGATGTCGTGGACCAGCGGACGGCGCGGCATGGTGATGCCGACGGAGCCGCCCCAGGCATGGGTGATCTCGACATCCTTCAACTGCGGATAGATTTCCGCGATCTGCCGTCTGAGATGCCGGGAAATATTCTTCGGATTGTCGGCGGAATAGACCTCGCGGCCGCCGAACAGCATCTCGCCCGTCGGCGCCTTGCGGAAATAGCGCACGACAAAGCGGCTGTCGTCGACAGATTCGCCGCCGGGCAGTATCTTGCGGTCTTTCTTCACGGGCGTTGTCGCGGCGATGAAGGAGCGGATCGGCATGATCTTCGCGGCTGTCTTGGGTTCCAGATGATCCTCGATATAGCCGTTGCAGGCGATCAGCACACGTTCAGCCGTGATCGTGCCGCGACCGGTTTCGATCACGTTCTTGCCGTCGACATGTTCGATATTCTCGGCCTTGGTCAGTTCGAACAGTCGCGCGCCGGCGGCCGCTGCCGTCTTGGCGATGCCGACCAGAAGCTTCAGCGGATGGATATGGCCGGTGCCGATATCGCGGATGCCGCAGAAAAATCGGTCCGAGCCAAGCCTCTCAGCCGTCTCGGCATTGCTCATGAAGGAGAGGTGCGGATAGTCGTAACGCTCAGCGAGCGTGTCCACATGCCGGCGATAGGTATATTCCATGCCACGCTTGTGGGCGACGCTGAGCTGACCCGGTTTGAAGTCAATGTTGATCTTGTGCTTGCGCGCGAAGTCGAGGAGATGGGACTTGGCTTCTTCGGCGACCCGGAAAAAGGCCTGGGAACGTTCTTCGCCGAGCTTGGTCTCCAGCTCCTCCGGCCACCAGTGCTGGCCGGTGCCGAGCTGACCGCCATTGCGCCCTGATGCGCCATCGCCGAATCGGGCGGCATCGATCAGCACGACGTCGACACCGTCTTCCGCGAGTTGGCAGGCGGCCTGAAGCCCGGTGAAACCGCCGCCGATGATGGCCACATCCGCCGTTGTCGAACCGTCAAGCGCCGGGTAGGTCGGTCGCTCGGTCAGCGTCGCCTGATACCATGAAATCCCCGGGGCAATCGGGCTTTGCCAAACCATTTTCTCAGTCGCTCCATTCTCGCATTATGTCTTTGCCTGCCACGCTATCACACGTGAAGCAGCAGGAACTCCCTCTCCCATGGGCTGATTACCTGCATGAAGGTCTCGAACTCCCCACGTTTGATGCCGCCGTAAAGATCGATGAACTCACGCGACAGAACCGGGCCGAGCGCCAGTTCGCCTTCCATCAGCGCCAGCGCCTCAAGCAGGCCGCGCGGCAGGTCGATCGTCCCTTCATTGGCGGTATCGCCGGTCGGGGCGGACGGATCGACCATGTTCTCGATGCCGAGATAGCCGCAGGCAAGCGAGGCGGCAAGGGCGAGATAGGGATTGGCGTCCGAGCTCGGCAGCCGGTTCTCCACGCGTCTTGCGGCAGCATCGGACACGGGGATGCGGAAGGCCGTGGTGCGATTGTCATAGCCCCAGGCGGTATTGACCGGGCAGGCCATGTCCGGCGTCAGCCGGCGGTAGGAATTCACATAGGGTGCCATCATCACCAGCGTCGCCGGAACATATTTCTGCATGCCGCCGATGAAGTGGAAGAATTCCGGCGAGGGTTCGCCGTTCTCGAGCGAGAACACGTTGCGGCCAGTTTCTATATCGACCACCGACTGATGGATATGCATGGCCGAGCCCGGCTGGCCCTGCATGGGCTTCGCCATGAAGGTGGCGAAGGTGCCGTGCTTGGTCGCTGCCTCGCGAATGGTGCGCTTGAAGTAGAACACCTGGTCGGCAAGCTCCAGCGGATCGCCGTGCCTGAGGTTGATCTCGAGCTGCGCCGGGCCTTCCTCGTGGATCAGCGTGTCAATCTCAAGCCCCTGCGCTTCGCTGAAGTGGTAGATGTCGTCGATCAGTTCGTCAAACTCGTTGATGCCGGCGATCGAATAGGCCTGCCCGGCACCGATGGGACGGCCCGAACGGCCGACGGGCGGGGTCAGCGGCAGGTCCGGGTCGTCATTCTTGGCAACAAGATAGAACTCGATTTCCGGGGCCACCACCGGCCGCCAGCCGCGCTTTTCGTAAAGCTCGACCACGCGCTTGAGCACGTTGCGCGGCGTGTAGGGCACTTCCTCGCCGTCGGCACCGACTACATCGCATATCACCTGCGCGGTGGGGTCGGTTTCCCACGGCACCGCCGTCAGCGTCGAGAGATCGGGCACAAGCTTGAGGTCGCTGTCGCGCGGCTCATAGCGGAAACTGCCGCTCTCGTCGGGATATTCGCCCGAGATCGTGTGGCGATAGAGTGCGGAGGGCAGGGCGAGCGAGGTGTTGGAGGTGAATTTCGACGATGGCATCATCTTGCCGCGCGGCACGCCGGCGAGGTCCGGCGTGATGCATTCGATATCCTCGATGCCGCGCAGCTTTAGCCAGCGGGCTGCGCCCTTCCAGTCTTCCACGCCGCGCGGCGGCGAGGCGGCGGCGGGCGTCGACGGCTTCTTGGCCCTTTTGGCCTTGCTGGTCGGTGTTCTGCTTGCGGCTTTGATGGTCGTTTTTTTTGCTGGCATTTCTCTGACCGTTTTGTCATTGCGCGTGAGCGTATCATAACCACGGCGCGCGTCTTGGCGAGGGGGCATATTGACTTTCTCTTCGCCCTTGCGAACAGATTCACCCAGCAACAGGCAGAAAGTCATGAGTGAATTCGATGTGATCATTGTCGGTGCTGGCGCTGCCGGCCTGATGTGCGCCGCACGCGCGGGACGGCGCGGCCGCAAGGTGCTTCTCGTCGATCACGCGAAAAAGCCTGGTGAAAAGATCCGCATTTCCGGCGGCGGCCGCTGCAATTTCACCAATATCGGCGCCGGCCCGCAGAACTTCCTGAGCGAAAACCGGCATTTCGCCAAATCGGCGCTGGCGCGCTTCACCCCGGCCGATTTCATCGCGATGGTGGATCGCTACGGCATTGCCTGGCACGAAAAGACGCTCGGGCAGCTTTTCTGCGACGGTTCGGCGAAGGAGATCATCGCCATGCTGCTGGCCGAATGCGAGGCCGGCAATGTCGAGATCAGGCTTGAGACCCCGGTCACCGCTCTCGAACATTCGGCCGACCGCTTCCGGCTCTCGCTGGACGGAATGCCGGCCTCGGCGCGCACGCTGGTGATCGCCACCGGCGGCAAGTCCATTCCGAAAATGGGGGCAACGGGCTTTGCCTACGAGGTCGCCGAGCGTTTCGGCATCCGTGTGATCGAGCCGCGGCCGGGGCTTGTGCCCTTCACGCTCGATCCGGGTCTTCAGAGCGAATTGCAGCCGCTTGCGGGTATCGGCGTTCCGGTGGAGGTCTCCTGTGGTAAGGGGCAATTCAACGAGGCGATGCTCTTTACCCATCGCGGCCTTTCCGGGCCCGCCGTGCTGCAGGTTTCCTCCTACTGGTCGCCCGGCGACACTGTGATGGTGAAGATACGGCCCGATATCGAACTTGCCGATGTCCTGACGGCGGCAAAGCGCGAAAATGGGAGGCAGGGCGCCGCAAGCGCCCTCGCCACTCAACTGCCGAAGCGGCTGGCGCAGTATTTCGCCGATCGCGCCGGCATGACGGGCCACCTTGCCGATCTTTCCGACAAGGCGCTGGCACGCCTGGCGGATTCGATCCAGGACTGGCGCTTCAAGCCTGCGGGAACCGAAGGCTACCGCACGGCGGAGGTCACGCTCGGCGGCATCGATACCAAGGCGCTGTCGTCAAGGACGATGGAGGCCCGGGCGGTACCGGGCCTCTATTTCATCGGCGAATGCGTCGACGTCACCGGATGGCTGGGCGGTTACAATTTCCAGTGGGCCTGGGCCTCGGGCGTTGCGGCCGGTGATGCGATCTGAATAACCCGGCAACACGTCCGGCGAAACGGTCGATCAGGCGGCCCGTCCTTCTCCAGGAAGCGGGCAGCGGATCGGAAAACCGTGCGTAATATTCATCTTCCGAAAGCGGTCCGGTTTCCTGCGGATAGTAGAGGCTGAGCAGCCTTGCGGGTACGGATTTGCGTGTCATGGCGGTCACTCCCGGCGATCACGTGACGGCCGTTCAAGACCGGTCGATGATCGCGCTCTCTTTGCGGTGATGCCGGAACAGAGGTTTCTCGGCCCGGCATCGTCCTCTTGGCATGCTGGAAATATAAGAATAAAAATTGTCCTTTGATATCCGCAGGAATGCAGGCTATTTTTCATTGATGAAAAACATTCCCTGGTCCTACTACCAGCTTTTCCTTTCCGTCATCCGCCATGGCGGGCTCAGCGGCGCGGCGGCGGAACAGGCGATCAGCCCCGCCACGGCCGGCCGGCACATGCTCGATCTCGAACACCGTCTCGGGCGCTCGCTTTTCGTGCGCAGCCAGCGCGGCTATAGCCTGACCCCGGAGGGCGAGACCCTGAACGCGTTGCTGACGGGCGCGGACGGCAGCTTTCGCAGGATTGATGACTGGCGCGGCGAGGCGGCGGCGCCGCAACTGGTCCGCCTGGCGCTTGGCACCTGGAACGCCTTTCTGATTTCCGCGCATATCGGCGAGATCTGTCGCGAGGACGATCCGTTCCGCCTGCAATTGCTTGTCGGCGAAGCCCGAGCGAGCCTCGCGCACCGGGAAAACGACATCGGCATCCGCTCCTTCGAACCCGAAGAGAGCAATCTGGCGGCGCAGAGGCTCGGCTCCGTCGCCTATGCGCCCTTCAGGTCCAGGAACGCGCCGCCCTTGGCGCGGGAACGCTGGATCGCCGTCACCCGGGAGGAAGCGATCTCCGACTACCTCAGATGGCCGCACCAGGCCCGGCCGGCGACCATTGCCCTCACGGCAAGCCGTCCGCGGACGATGCTCGACCTCGTCGAGGCGGGCGCCGGCGTTGCCGTCCTGCCCTGCTTCATCGGCGATACCAATCAACGCCTGGTGCGGGCGGGGCCGGTCATCGGTGAATTGGGGCATCCTCAATGGCTGGTACTTCACGATGACGACCGGCATCGGCGCGAAGTGCGGCGCGTGGCCGACCGGCTGGCGAAGTTCATGAAGGCGAGGGCAGCGCTCTACGCCGGGAAAAGAGCGGAGACGGACGGCTGAAGAACGAGCCCGAAGCAAGTGACCCTAGTTGCAAAATTATCACAGTGATCACGAAACCGGGTATTCGCCGGTTTATCGGAAATGGCAGCGTTGTCACGGATTGATGACTACAAATCCGTTAAATTAGAAAGGCTTAACAAAGATCGCCTAGCCTCGGCGAAACAGGGTCACTTCAATGGGATACGGAATGCTTCATAACAACAACGGCGTGCGCAGAAAACTTCTTTCCATCTTTGCCTCGGCGACGGCCTTTGCCGCTTTCATTCCTGCGGCAAACGCCCAGGAGCCGGTGATCCAGCCTTCGGTCGGTACGCTCGGTATCGGGCTCTCGGGCTTCTACAAGCTGAATGAGAGCTTCGGCTTCAGTGGAACGGTCTCGGGCTTCAGCTACGCGCCGTCCGGCACATATGAGGGGGCGGATTACGACGGCACCTTCAAGGCGCTGACTGTCGGTGCCACGCTCGACTATTACGTCAATCAGTCGGACTTCCGGATATCGGTCGGCGCGCGCTACACCGACGACAATGCCAAGGGCACGTTTTCGATGTACAATCCCTATCTTGACGTCGTCGAAACGGCTCAGGTCAAGGTAACGCCGGAATATGATTTTCAGCCCTATTTCGGGATTGGCTATGACGCTGACCTCAACGAGCGGATTTCTTTCGATTTTTCGCTGGGCGCCTACTACATGGGCACGCCCAATGTTCAGGAAAGCTGGTCAGGCTCCGTCTATCAGCCCCTGCAGGACAGCATCGATGATTTCCGCAACGCGGCCAAGGATTACAAGTTCTATCCTGTCGCCCAGATCGGACTGCGCTACCGGTTCTGATGTGCGTAGACGTTTTCGCCTTTAAGGGGCGCGCGCGGCGGGCCTGCGCCCCGCTGCACATCGCGGTGCTGAGAGGGGCGGACGCCGTTATTCGAGCAGTTCGGACGGCGTGTCCACGCGGCGCGCCAGAGCGGCAAGTGCGTTGCCGCTGATCCTGACGGAGACAGGCTCGGTTCCCTCGCCGCGACTCCAGCTCGTCAGCAGGGCTTCAATCTGTCCGTTGCCAAGATCAATGTCGCCTGAAAGACGGACCCGCCCGCCTGCCGTTTCCATGACCAGCGAATCGAGACGGATCGTCGTGCCCGCAAGGCTGCCCTCGCCCGAGATCGACGCGAATGAGAAGGGCTCGCGCTTCAGAGGCGAAAAGGCGAAGTTTTCGCTTGCTGCTGCGGATTGCAGGATGTCGCCGAGATCGAGCCAGGTGAGATTGCCGACGCGCCCGGAAAAGCGGAACCGCCCGTTCAGGCCATCCCGTCCGTCTTCGCTGAGCGGCAACCGAGCCTCATAGGACATTTCGAGGCTGAACTGGTCGCTTTGAATGGGCACGCTGAAACCCAATTGCTTGAACAACGGGCCGGAGCGGACATTTTCCACATTCATGCGGACATTCGCAGTGCCGTCATTGCGCACGGCCAGATGGGCAAAGAGAGAGCCGTCGTCCAACCGGCTGTCGGCAATGTCGAAACTTGTCTGCGCACCGGTGCGGATGATGCTGGCCGCGACATCGCGAAGCGTCAGGTCCGAGAGCTTCACCGTGCCCGCCGAGACGCGCAGGTCGAGGTCTGGCAGAGGCAGAGCGTCGGTCGCGCCGCCCTCAGGGACCGGAGCGACCGCGTCGATCCAGGCCGGCAGGGAAGACTGCGCATCCAGCAGAGACACTTCCTGAAGTGCCATGGTCGCGGAAATCTCGACCGGTCCGTCGGGCGACGAGGGGACGATGTCTAGAACGCCGTTGCCCTTGGCGGCTCCGATAGTCAGTTCCACCGGGGAAAACCGAAGCGAACCGCCGCTGCGCGAGACCTTGCCGTTCAGGGATGCGCTGTCGACATCGCGCAGAAGGCTTGATTCGACTCCCATCTTCGCCATCAGTTCCTGCAGCGCGCCGGTGGAAAGCGAGAATGTACCGTCCAGCAGATAGGGCCGGCTTCTGGACGCGGTGCCATCGAAGCGGATGTTCGCGGTTTCGCTTGAAAGGTTCAGATTGATTGGCGAAGGCCCTCCGGCAATCATGGCCGCGGCCTCGCCAGCCTCGAGTGAAAACTGCGTGGCGCGTTCGGCGAGGATCGCCGAGCCGGAAAGACGGACCTTGCCGGACAGGGTCGGCCAATCCAGTTCGGCATTGACGCCCTTGACGATGCGGGTCTCGCCGTCTGAAGCAAAGCCGAGCGTGCTGTTAGTGACCGAAAGCGTTCCCGGGCCTTCGGTGCGTCCGGGCGTCCTCTCTTCGCCGTCGATCGCGGCGATCTCGCGCGCGAGCGCGTTCGCCGGCGGCCCCTTGGGCGCGTCCGGTTGCTCGAAGATGATCACCGCACCGTCGAGTTTGATGTCTGCGAAAGAGGGGTTGCCGGCAAGCGCGCCGAGAAAGCCGAAATTGGCGACCAGGCGGGAACTGTTGCCATAGATCAGCGGTCCCGCACCGTCAGGCCGGGCAACGGAAACGGCGGTAGCGGAGACCCGGGGCCTGGGCCAGTAGCTGATATCGACATCTCCGCTGATGGAGGCCGGCGCGCCGAGCCAACTGGAAAGATCCGCCTCCAGATCGTCCGCCAAGGATTGCGGCGTGATGACGAAGGGGACCAGATAATAGACCATCACGCCCGCCAGCAGGACGATAGCCAGAGAGATGCGAAGCGGGCGCCCCATGCGCCTTCCGGGACGCTTTGAACTTTCAGGTTTTCTCATCGGGGCGGTCTTCAGTTGCTGAGATCATTGTGGGGCGATAGCCGAAAATCGTTTTCGTTACAATCGCGGAAGCCTTTTGGGCTGATCGAATAAGGCCTATTCGCCTGTCTCCGCGGGCAGAAAGGTTAGCGTCTGTATATATGATCCTTATGCTATCATGTGATGTTTTCTGCGGAACCGGATCGCGAAAAGGCGTGTGCCGGAGCAAGAGGCCGTCCGCGCCAAATGGGTTAATTCCGCCTCTGCCATTGCAATATGGCAGGCAAGCGCCTATATCAGCGTCATCGACCATTGCTTGCGACGTTGTCCGAGAGCCTTATGGCTCCGTCTGATTTCCTCTCAAAATCGATCTAATTCCGCGAGGTATTGCGGAAGTCACGACGTTTGAAAGGAAATCGTTATGAATAATGGCACCGTCAAATGGTTCAATGCCACCAAGGGCTTTGGCTTTATCCAGCCTGATGATGGCAGCACGGACGTGTTTGTGCATATTTCTGCCGTGGAGCGCGCTGGTATGCAGTCGCTGAATGACGGGCAGAAGCTTCGTTACGACATTGTCCGCGACAATCGCTCTGGAAAGAGCGCGGCCGACAACCTTCAGGCGGCTTGATGATTTGCTTTCCCGGTTGACCACGGATGTACTGGCAGCCGGATCGTGCAAGACGAAAATTATTCGTCGTTTCAAGCCCGATGTAATTTGTCATCGCTGTCGCTGACCACGGATGTACTGGCAGTGACAACAGAGGAGGTCGGGTCATTTCCCGGCCTTTTTGTTTTCGCCTTGCTCCTGCGCGCCCGGTTACGGGCATGCGCGGGGGACGGGCGGATAAAATGAAACAGGAACAAGGAGGTTTTCTTGCAGGTACTGGTAAGAGATAACAATGTCGATCAGGCGCTTCGCGTCCTGAAGAAGAAAATGCAGCGCGAAGGCATCTTTCGCGAGATGCGTGCGCGTCGTTCTTACGAGAAGCCTTCGGAAAAGCGTAACCGTGAAGCGGGCGAGGCCGTACGCCGCCTGCGCAAGTTGAAGCGCAAGCAGCTTCAGCGCGAGGGTCTCGTCCCGTCGCGCAAAAAGCGGTAAGGGCTTGAAACGGGCAGCCGCTCAGGCTGCCGGCCCGCTATTTCTCCACGTGAAGGAGACCGTGCATGACCGCAACCAAAGATGAATTCTTCAAGCCTGGCCGGATGTCGGCTTCCGACAAGGCCTCGATCACCGATCGGACGGCGCGAGCGATCATCGCGGAAGAGGCGACGCAATTGCAGTCCAAGACCGAGCGCCTCAGGCGCCTGCGGCTGGAGCGCGAAGCGACCGAGCCCGTGCCCGCACCGAAGAAGAAAAAGACAAAACGAACCGCCTGATGCGGTCGATCTCGTCCCTTTCAAATGGCCCGCTTCCCGGCGGGCCGTTTTGCGTTTGAAGCCGGTAATTGTCGGGACGACACAGTGTTCATCGCATGACGAATTGAACACGGACGCTGCCGGGTGCACATAACGGGCAACAGGCACCGCAACAGGTGCGCTCTCAATTGCCGGGTTCGCCCGCCTATGGAAGGTTCGCGTATCATGAAGAAAATAGGATTTCTGTCCTTCGGTCACTGGACCCCATCGCCGCAGTCGGGCACGCGTTCGGCGGAGGATGCGCTGCTCCAGTCGATCGACCTTGCCGTGGCCGCTGAGGAACTTGGCGCGGACGGCGCCTATTTCCGCGTCCATCATTTCGCCCGCCAGCTCGCCTCGCCGTTTCCTCTGCTCGCCGCGATCGGCGCCAGGACCAGCCGGATCGAGATCGGCACGGGCGTGATCGACATGCGCTATGAGAACCCGGCCTATATGGTCGAGGATGCGGGTGCTGCCGACCTGATCGCGGGCGGACGCCTGCAGCTCGGCATCTCGCGCGGCTCGCCCGAACAGGTGATCGATGGCTGGCGGCATTTCGGACATATCCCGCAGGAGGGCGAGGACGATGCGGCGATGGCGCGCCGCCATACGGAGGTTTTTCTCGACAGGCTCAAGGGCAAGGGATTTGCTCAACCCAATCCGCGCCCGATGTTTCCCAATCCTCCCGGCCTTCTGCGCATCGAGCCGCATTCGGAAGGCCTCCGCAAGCGCATCTGGTGGGGCTCGGCCACCAACGCGACGGCCGAATGGGCAGCCCGGCTCGGCATGAACCTGCAGAGCTCGACGCTGAAATTCGATGAGACCGGCGAGCCGCTGCACAAGCAGCAGGCCGACCAGATTCGCGCCTTCCGCGCCGCCTGGAAAGAAGCCGGCCATGACTTCGAACCGCGCGTCTCCGTCAGCCGTTCCATCTTCGCGCTCGTCAGCGACATGGACCGCGCCTATTTCGGGCGTGGCGGCAACGAGCAGGACACGATCGGCTATCTTGACGAGAAGACCCGCGCCGTCTTCGGTCGCTCATATGCCGCCGAGCCCGACCGGCTGATCGAGCAGTTGAAGGGCGACGAGGCGATCGCCGAGGCCGATACGCTGCTTCTAACCGTGCCGAACCAGCTCGGCGTTGCCTATAACGCCCATGTCATCGAGGCGATCCTGAAATATGTCGCGCCGGGTCTTGGCTGGCGCTGACGAAGCACGCCGGCATCTTCCGAACACCGTGGCGCGCCGTGTGTAAGAACGTGGCGCGCCTTTTTTGGTGCAAAGGCACAAAAAGCCGTTTGCGGGCCTATCAGTGCTTGCTGAAATTGCGGTTCGAATCTACGCTCTTGTAAATAAAGGCAAAACGAGACGAGATTTTGCCTGTTTCCGGGTGGGGGCTCGAGGAAATCGGATCGTGCGGATTCTGCACGGGCGTCACTTCGTGCATTTCGGAAAACAAGGGGACATGAATTGCAGTTCTTCGATTCGCTTTTCAACTATATCAATGACCTGACCTGGGGTTGGGCGCTCGTGCCCTTCCTCGTCGTGCTCGGCGTGTTTTTCACCATCGCCAGCGGCTTCGTGCAGTTCCGCTTCTTCAAGCGCATGTTCGGCGTGTTGTGGGGCGATGAGGATGGCGATCCGTCGAAGATCAGCGCCCGCGAGGCGCTTTTCGTTTCCGTCGGCGGACGTGTCGGCGGCGGCAATATCGCCGGCGTCGCCGTGGCGATCACGGCCGGCGGACCGGGCGCGGTGTTCTGGATGTGGGCCATCGCGCTTGTCGGCATGTGTTCCGGCCTGATCGAGGCCACGCTCGCGCAGGCGTTCAAGCGCACGACCGGCGAAGGGGACTATCGCGGCGGTCCCGCGCGCGCCATCATCCACGGGCTCGGCGAAAACTATCGCTGGCTGGCGGTCATCTACGCCGTCTGCCTGATCGCCTCCTTTGCCATCGGGTTCAACGCCTTCCAGGGTAATACGGTGGCCGGTGCTGCCGCTGACAGTCTCGGCGTTCCGCGTTACGCGACGGGCATCGTGCTGGCGGCTGCCACCGGCTTCATCGTTTACGGCGGCATCCATCGCATCGCCAAGGCGTCCGATGTCATCGTTCCGATCATGGCTTTCGGCTATATCGCCATGGCCGTGGTGATCATCCTGATGAACATCACCGCGCTTCCGGCCGTCATCTGGGACATCGTCGCCAACGCTCTCGGGTTCCGCGAGGCGGTTGCCGGCGGCGTCGGGGCAGCGGTTGCCAACGGCCTTCGCCGTGGCCTGTTTTCGAACGAAGCCGGTCTCGGCTCCGCGCCAAACGTCGCCGCCACGGCCTATGTGCGCCATCCGGTCAGCCAGGGTATCACGCAGAGCTTTTCGGTGTTCATCGACACGATGATCATCTGCTCGTGCACGGCTTTCGTCATCCTTCTCGGCGACGTCTACCAGCCGGGCCAGGCCGATGTCGACGGCGTTATCCTGACCCAGCAGAGCATGGTCGACCATGTCGGTAGCTGGGCGCAGTATTACCTGACCGTGGCGATCTTCCTGTTCTCGTTCTCGTCGATCATCTACAACTACTATCTCGGCGAGAACGCGCTTGCCTTCATGACGGAAAAGCCGAGCGCGGTGCATATCCTCAGGATCGCGATCGTCGCGATCGTCTTCGTCGGCGCGGTGGCGCCCGGCGCCACGGCGGTCTTCAACTTCTCCGATCCGATGATGGGCATCCTCGCGGTGGTCAACCTGCTGGCGATGATGATGCTGTTCCCGATCGCGCTCAGGCTGATCAACGACTTCCGTTCGCAGCTTGCAGCCGGGATCAAGCGTCCGATCTTCGACCCGAAGAAGTTCCCGGATCTCGACACCGACGAGACGGCCTGGCCGGACGCGAAATAATAACGGGCAAAGCCCGATCTTCAGAACGCGGCGGCGCAATGCCGCCGCGTTTGTTTTCAATGAGGCGGAGGAAGCTTCTCATGATGACACTGCCCTTTTTCATTTGCGCCGGCGCGCTCTTCAGCGCCTGGCGCGGGCATCGCGGCATCGCCGCGCTTTTGACGGTGATCGCCGTTCTGGTGCTTTTCGTCCTTTTCAGACTGCACGCGACAGACGTGCTCGACATCGATCTTTGAGGTGATCCATGCCTGTCCGTATTGCCCATCTTCTGAATGTGCTGGCGCTTCTCGCCATTTCCTTCGTTCTTCTGTTCGCCTTTTATGACCAGTTCGCAAACGGCGACCTGCCTTGCCCGCTCTGCCTGCTGCAGCGCGCCGGTTTCGTCATCGTCGGCACGGGGCTGGCGCTCAATGTGTTGCTGGGCGTCGATGCCCGCCACTACGGGCTGATGCTTCTGGGGGCGGTCGCCGGCGGCGCGGCGGCGCTGCGGCAGGTGGCGCTGCATGTCGTGCCGGGAACGGGCGGCTATGGCGCGCCCTTTCTCGGCATGCATTTTTATAGCTGGGCCTTCGTGCTGTTTGCCGTCGTCGTCCTGGGCACGGGCGTCATGCTGGTGCTCGGGCCGTCGCGGGCTTCCGAGCGGGTGCAGCGCGGCGGGCTCGGCCTTCTCGCCGTCGCCCTGTTTGCGGTGATGACGCTTGGCAATGGCGTTTCCACGCTTGCCGAATGCGGCGTCGGGCTCTGCCCGGACAATCCGACAAGCTATGAGGCGCTGGATTCGCTCCTCGGCCGCTGAGCGGTATTGCGGGAAACGGCCGGTCCTGCCTCGTACCAGCCCTTCGTCCGGTTGACGATGGCGACGACCGAGAGCATGACCGGCACCTCGATCAGGACGCCGACGACCGTTGCCAGCGCCGCTCCCGAATTGAAGCCGAAAAGACTGATCGCGGCGGCGACGGCAAGCTCGAAGAAGTTCGACGCGCCGATAAGCGCCGAGGGGCCAGCCACGCAATGCTCCTCGCCGGAAGCGCGGTTGAGGAAATAGGCAAGGCCGGAGTTGAAATAGACCTGGATCAGGATCGGGACCGCCAGAAGCGCGATGATCATCGGCTGGGCCAGGATCTGTTCGCCCTGGAAGGAGAATAGCAGGACGAGCGTCGCCAGCAACGCCACCAGCGAGGCGGGCTGGATCTTCGCCAGCAGGGCATCGAGCCTTGCCGTCGAGCCGTCCTTGATCAGGCTCTTGCGGATGATCTGCGAGATGATCACCGGAATGACGATGTAGAGCGCGACCGACAGCACCAGAGTCGACCACGGCACGGTGATGGCCGAAAGCCCGAGCAGCAGCGCGACGATCGGGGCAAAGGCGACGATCATGATTGCGTCATTCAGCGCCACCTGAGAAAGCGTGAAATGCGGCTCGCCCTTCGTCAGGTTCGACCAGACGAACACCATGGCGGTGCAGGGGGCTGCGGCTAGGATGATCAGCCCGGCGATATAGCTGTCGATCTGGTCTGCCGGCAGCAGCGGCCGGAACAGCCAGCCGATGAACAGCCAGCCGAGCAGGGCCATGGAAAACGGCTTCACCGCCCAGTTGACGAAGAGCGTGACCGAGATGCCGCGCCAGTGGCGACCAACCTCCGCAAGGGCAGAGAAGTCGATCTTCAGCAGCATCGGAATGATCATCAGCCAGATCAGCACGGCGACGGGCAGGTTGACGCGGGCGATCTCGAGCGCGCCGATGGCGACGAAGACGGAGGGGAAGAAATGGCCGAGCGCGATGCCGACGACAATGCAGAGCGCGACCCAGAGGGTCAGGTAACGTTCGAATGTTGACATGTCAGTCGGCCTTCCGGGCTTTCTCGGTGGCGCCTTCCATGGCGCCGATTTCCTTCAGCTTGCCGCCTGGGTCTTCCGGCCCGCCCCCATCCTTGTAGAGGTTGATGAAGGCCATGATCCGGCTCTTGAGATAGGTCGCGGTCTGGGCAAAGGCCCGCAGCTTCTCCTCGTGCGTACCCTCCACATGGCTCGGATCCTCGACGCCCCAATGGGCGCGCCGGCCGGGGCCGCGCATGATCGGGCATGCCTCGCCGGCCGCACTGTCGCAGACGGTGATGATGAAATCGATTTCCGGCGCGCCGGGTTCGGTGAACTCGTCCCAGCTCTTCGAGCGGAACCCCTCGGAGCGGTAGCCCATGGCCTTGAGCGTTTCCAGCGCCAGCGGGTTTGGCGTGTCCTTCGGATGGCTTCCGGCGGAAAATGCGCGGAACCGGCCACTGCCTTCGCCGCTGAGGATCGATTCGGCCAGAATGGACCGCGCGGAATTGCCGGTGCACAGAAAAAGCACGTTCAGGGTCTTCTCGGTCATGGCATCACGTCTCCGTGGGGTGTGTTTCGCAGCAGGGCGCAAGATCCTCGATCAGCGGCGTGCAGAGATCCGGATTGCCGCCGCAGCAATCGCGCAGCAGAAAAAGCATGGCCGCGCGCAGCCGTTCGAGGTTGGCGCGGTAGATGATGGACCGTCCCTGTCTCAGCCCCGTGACAATGCCCGCCTGGGTCAGCGTGTTGAGATGGGCCGACATGGTGTTCTGCGGTATCTCCAGCCTGCGCGCGAGGTCGCCTGCGGCAATGCCCACCGGCTCTGCTTCAACGAGCAGGCGGAAGGCCTGTAGCCTGGTCGGCTGGGCGAGGGCGGCAAGCACCGCGATTGTTTCTGTATTATCCATATATCCAGAATAATGGATATATTGTCGAAGTCAATCGTGTTTCTGATGGCAGCCCGAAACCCGCTCGCCCTTTCCATAAGAACCGTGACGGGTTACCAAACGGGTCAGGACACCAAGGAGGACGGGATGAAACGCTGCCTGATGCTGGATGTGGACGGCGTGGTCGTGAACGGACGACCCGGTGACCGTCTGTCTTGGGCAACAGATATCGAGCGCGATCTCGGGATCGATCCGGAGAGGCTGGAGCATCATTTCTTCCGCCCGCACTGGCCGGATGTGGTCGCCGGGCGCAAGCAGCTTGTCGAGGTCCTCAATGATTGCCTGCCGGTGCTTGAGGCTCCGGTTTCCGCCGAGGATTTCGTCGATTACTGGTTCGCGCGCGATTCAGGTGTTGATGACGCAGTGCTCGCTGCCTGCGATGATCTGAGGGCTGAAGGCATGACCATCTATCTGGCGACCAATCAGGAACATCTGCGCGCGCGCTATCTGATGGGAACGCTCGGCCTTGGAAACCACGTCGACGGTATCGTCTACTCGGCCGCCCTCGGCGTGAAGAAACCCGACCCGGCCTTCTTCCGTGCGGCGGAACGGCACAGCGGGTTTGGCGCCGAAGATCATGTTCTGGTGGATGACCAGGCGAAGAATGTCGAGGCGGCGCGGGAAGCCGGCTGGGCAGCCTTGCAGTGGACGGGCGGGCAGAAGCTGACAGTGCTGCTGGAATCACTGAAGGATTGAGGCGTCAGCGCGGCATTCTCAGAGGCTCGTACGCGACCTGAGCGCAGCCACCAGCGTGCCCTCGTCCAGATAGTCGAGCTCGCCGCCGACCGGCACGCCGTGCGCAAGCCGGGTTACCTTGATATCCATGCCCTCGAGCTGGTCGGTGATGAAGTGCGCGGTTGCTTGACCTTCGACGGTGGCGTTGACGGCGATGATCAGTTCCTTGACCTCGCCCGCCTTCACCCGATCGACAAGAGCTGCAATCGTCAGGTCATCCGGCCCGATGCCATCGAGCGGCGACAGCGTGCCGCCAAGCACGTGATAGGCGGCATTCAGCGCCGCCGCGCGTTCCAGCGCCCAGAGATCGCCGACGTCTTCCACGACGATGACCAGGCTTTGGTCGCGGGTCGGATCGGTGCAGATCGTGCAGGGATCGGCAGTATCGACATTGCCGCAGGTCGAGCAGATCTTCACCTTGTCATAGGCATCCTGCATGGCACCCGACAGAGGGCCCATCAACTGGTCGCGCTTCTTGATCAGGTGCAGCGCCGCGCGCCGCGCCGAACGCGGCCCAAGCCCCGGCACCTTCGCCAGAAGCTGGATCAGTTTTTCGATTTCGGGACCGGTGACTCGTTTTGCCATGGTGGCGCTTTAGCCTATCGGGAGCCGGATTGGAATCATCATCGCGTCGCAATCGCCGCAGCTGCGCCGCCGATCATGCCGGCGGAGATGCGGTTGGCGATCTTCATGGCGCGCGGGCTTTTCAGGAAACGCCGTGCCTTGGCGGCCATGAAAACCCAGGAGAGATCGACAATCGCGAGCACGATCAGGAGCGTTACCGTCAGTTCGACCCAGCCGAGAAGCGTGACGCTGCCGAGATCGATGATGGTCGGCAGGAGCGCGACGTAGAACATCATGATCTTCGGATTGCCGAGCGTGACGCTCATGCCGGTCAGGAACATCTTCCAGCCGGATGCGGCGCTCGGCAGTTCCTCGCCGTCCGCCGCCGGATCGGCGGTCCACATCTTCCACGCCAGCCAGGCGAGATAGGCGACGCCCGCCCATTTGATGGCGATGAAGACTTCGTGGAAGGCAGACGCCACGGCGACCAGTCCGAAGACGGCCAGCGTCAGCCACAGTGCCTCGCCCAGCCACATCGCCGCCATGAAGGGCAGCACGTCGCGGTGTCCGCGCGACAGCACGCGGGCGACAAGGGCTGCCACGCTCGGCCCCGGGGAGCCCGCGGCAACAAAAAGCGTGATGGCGAAAAGGGCGAGCGCGCCGATGGTCATGGTCGGGATCCTAGAAGGGGAGCTTCATGCCGGGCGGAATCGGCAGGCCGGCGGTCAGTTCCTTGGTCATTTCCTCGGCCTTCTGCTCGGCGCGGTCCTTGGCATCGCGATGGGCGGCGACGATCAGGTCCTCGAGCATTTCGGCGTCGTCTTCGGAGAGCAGCGTCGGGTCGATCTTGATGGAGATCATCTCGCCCTTGCCGGTCATCTTCACATTGACCATGCCGCCGCCGGAAACGCCATCGACTTCCACGGCTGCGATGTCCTCCTGCAGCTGCTCCATCTTGGCCTGCATTTCCTTCATCTTGCCCATCATGCCCATCAGGTCGCGCATGGAATTCTCCTCATTTTCTGTTCAAATTCAAAAGGTTTGGTGTCAGTCGTCGAGATCGTCTTCTGGAAGGACGTCGCCATCCTCGTTGACGGCGGCGTCGGGCAGGCCGTCGGCGCCGCCTTCCGCAGTCTCCGTCTCTTCCGCCCGCACCCGCACATCAGTGATCCTGGCGCCGGGGAAGAATTTCAGGATCGAGGCGACTTCCGGATCCTCGCGGGCGTCGCGGAAAAGCTTGTCCCGTGCCGCCGTTTCCGCCTCGACCAGCGTTGCCTCGCCCTTCTCGCGGCTGAGGCTGACGAACCAGCTTTCGCCGGTCCATTCGCGCAGTTTCGTGCCGAGTTCATTCAGAAAGGTCTGCGACGCGCCGTCTTCGAGATTGACCTCGAGCCGTCCGGGCTCAAGGCGCACGAGGCGGACGAAATTGCGAATCTGCGCGCGGATCAGCGGCGCGCGATGTTTCGAGCAAAGGTCGGTGATGTCCTGCAGCGATTTGATGGCGGACGTCTTCGGCGGTTCCGGCGCGCTGGCCGCGGCCGGTTCTGGCGCCGGCTCTACCTCCACCGGGGCGGCCTCGCCGGGCTCCGGCTGCGGCGTCTCGGAAGTCTGTGGTCGCAGCATGGTGACCGTTGCGGACGGCCGTGAAGCCTGTTCGCCTGTCGCGGAGGCAGAGACCGCCCGGGCGCTCGTTCCTCCACCATTCCCGCCGTTCTGGGGCGACGTCGCGGACGGGCGAGACGGCGGGGTTTGCGCCTCGCCGCTCTCGAGCGCCAGCAGCCGGCGCGCGGCATCTTCGGGCGAGGGCAGGTGGGCGGCGTGCGTCAGGCGGATCAGCACCATCTCGGCCGCGCCATAGGGGCGGGCGGCGTTCTCCGTCTCCGGAATGCCCTTCAGCAGCATCTGCCAGATGCGTGACAGGGCGGAAACGGCAACGCTTTCGGCGAATTCGCGACCCTTGGTCCGTTCGATCTCGCTCAGCGAAACGTCATCGGCGCCTTCCGGCACATATTTGAGCCGCGTCACCAGATGGGTGAAATCGGCCAGATCATTGAGCACGACCACCGGATTGGCGCCCGATTCGTACTGCGCCAGAAATTCTTCGAGCGCTGCCTTGACGTCGCCGCGCACCACATGGCCGAAGAGGTCAACGATACGGGCGCGGTCGGCAAGGCCGAGCATGCCGCGCACGGCGGATGCCTCCACATGGCCATTGCCGTGGGAGATCGCCTGGTCGAGCAGCGACATGCCGTCACGGGCCGAGCCTTCAGCCGCGCGCGCGATCATCGACAGCGCCTCATCCTCGATCGTCACGCCTTCCTTGGCGGCAATCGTGGAATAGAGCCGCACCAGATCGGCAGCGGGAATGCGGCGCAGGTCGAAGCGCTGGCAGCGCGACAGCACCGTGATCGGAACTTTTCGAATTTCGGTGGTGGCGAAGATGAATTTCACATGTTCCGGCGGCTCTTCCAGCGTCTTCAAGAGGCCATTGAAGGCCTGGGTGGAGAGCATGTGCACTTCGTCGATGATGTAGACCTTGTAGCGCGCCGTCGACGGCCGGTAACGCACCTGGTCGATGATCTCGCGAATGTCGTCGATGCCGGTATGGGAGGCGGCGTCCATCTCGATCACGTCGACATGGCGGCCGTCCATGATCGCCTGGCAGTGCTCGCCAAGCTCCTTCAGGTCGATCGTCGGCTTGTCGACCGTATCGGTCTTGTAATTGAGGCCGCGCGCCAGAATGCGCGCCGTCGTGGTCTTGCCCACGCCGCGCACGCCGGTCAGCATGTAGGCCTGCGCGATCCGTCCGGTCTCGAACGCATTGGTCAGCGTGCGCACCATCGGCTCCTGGCCGACCATCAGGTCGGAGAAGTCCTTCGGGCGGTATTTGCGCGCCAGAACGCGGTAGCCGCTGCCGTCGGAAGCGGGTTTGTTCGGTTCAATGTCGGATGCGTCGTCGGCCATTGCCACTCATATTGGTTGTTGTCCGGCCGGCTTCAACGGCCGGCAGGCGGCAAGCATAGTCGAGACCCGGCGCGGGAGTCACGAAAGCCGCGGCAGTTTGGCAGAGCCGAAAGGAAAATGCACAGGAATTTTGGATGCCGGCGGCAGGTTCGCCTCAAGGGGCGGGCTCCTGGCAGACATCGACCCACTCGGCGCCGGTAATCTCGGCGATCCGGTGGGGTGCGATGCGCACGGCTGCGTTGCGGGCGCCGGCAGCGGGATAGACCACATCGAAGGCCTTCAGGCTGACATCGCAGTAAACGGCGATCGGCTCGGCCAGACCGAAGGGGCAGACGCCGCCGACGGGATGACCGGTAATCGTCTCGACGTCTTCGAGCGAGAGCATGCGCACCTTGCCGCCGAAGGCCGCCTTGGCCTTCTTGTTGTCGATGCGGGCATCGCCGCGGGCAACCAGCAGGAAGCGCTCGTCCTTGACCGAAAAGGAAAGCGTCTTGGCGATCTGCGCGGGCGCGACGTCATGGGCGGCAGCGGCCTCTTCCACCGTGGCGCTGCTTTCCTCCGTCTCGATGATGGCGAGGTCGGGGGCGGCGGCGTTAAGGTGCGCGCGAACGCTGTCGATGCTCATGGAAACGTCTCCGCTTGGGAATAAGGGGAGGGTGGGAGACCGGCACGATGACCCGTACACAACTCGTTGGGGCTGCTTCCTTCCGGACCTGACCCGGTTGGCGAGTGGCACGTCCACCACCAGCCTCCCGGCCGCACATATCGTCAATTTGCCGTTTGAATGCAAGCAGCGCGCGGAAAAAACTTTGCCGAAGCCTTGCTTGCCCCAGGCTGTTTTGCGGTTGTTGCCTTGCGTCCATTTGATAGACATGTCTGGATAGGATGAAAACCGGAACCGGTCCGGGTCAGGAATGAACAGGGACGACATGCAGGGATTCACGCTCGATGAACGTTTGCAGCGGGACAGCGCGCTGATTGCCACTCTGGGGCTGTCCGAGCTCCGGCTGATGCGCGACAAGCGCTGGCCCTGGCTTCTGCTAGTGCCGCAGCGCCCCGATGTCAGCGAAGTTTTCGAACTGGCGCCGCTTGACCAGACCATGCTGACCTTCGAGATCAACGAGGTCGCAAGGGCGCTGAAAGAGGCCACCGGCGCCGACAAGATCAACATCGCCGCCATCGGCAATATGGTGCGCCAGCTCCATGTCCACGTTATCGCCCGTTTCGAGGGCGATACCAACTGGCCGGGCCCGGTCTGGGGCCATGGCACGGCGGAACCCTTCAGCGAGGATGAGATGGCGGCACTGGCACACAAGATCACGGAGGCGATGGCCCGGTCATGAGGTCCATTTTCGAAAAGGCGGGTCCGCATGACGACCCGAGCGCGCTGACGGCCTTTGCCGGTTGCCGGATCATCCGCGATTCCGAGCATCGGGCGGATGACAGCCTCATCACTGCGGCCCGCACGCCGGGCGCCCGCTTCATCGCCTTTGCCGGCGGCAGGCCGATCGTCAAGCACGAGCGCCAGGTGCTCGATCCCTATTTTGCCCGCTACGAGATCCTCGAGCTCTCGCCGGACCGGGAAAGCGCCGTGCTTCTTGGCCATGACGCCCATGGCGTGCCGCTGCTGTCGATCGAAGTCGGGCTGGATCCGGAAGCCCTGCCCGCGCACCTGAAGGCGACGAGCGCCCGGGCGGTCTATTCCGAGGGGCTCTTCGACGAGGAGACGCAAGGCGCTTTCGCGCTTGCCACGAGCCTCAATGTCTGGGCCCGCAACCATCGCTTCTGCGGGCGTTGCGGCGCGAAGGCGGAAGGGGCCGCCGGCGGCTTCCGCCGCCAGTGCACGGCCTGCGGCCACATGATGTTTCCGCGCACCGACCCGGTGGTGATCATGCTCATCGTCGACGAGAAGCGCGACCGGGTGCTTCTCGGGCGCAACCCGAATTTTCCGCAAGGCCGCTATTCGTGCCTCGCCGGCTTTCTCGAGCCGGGCGAGACGGTGGAAGATGCCGTGCGGCGGGAAACGCTCGAGGAATCATCCGTACGCATCGGGGCTGTGCGCTACCATGCCTCCCAGCCCTGGCCGATGCCCTATTCGCTGATGCTCGCCTGCTACGCCAAGGCCGAGACATTCGACGTCAACCGGGATGACGAGGAGCTTGAGGATTGCCGCTGGTTCTCCCGCGAGGAACTTGAAGCGGTCGTCGAGGGACGACACGAAGGCGGCATAAACGCGCCGCCCGAAGGCGCGATCGCCTTCCGGCTGATGCGTGATTTCCTCGACTGGCCTTGAGCCGTGGCAGGCTCGCGCTCCGAGCGGCTGCTGGCGCTTTTGCAGGCGCTCAGAACCAGACGCTACCCGGTTTCAGGCGATGAGCTGGCGCGCGAGCTCGGCGTCAGCCTGAGGACGCTTTACCGCGACATCGCCAGCCTGAGGGCGCAAGGGGCGGCAATCGAGGGCGAGGCAGGCGTCGGCTATGTGCTGAGGCCCGGCTTCCTGCTGCCGCCAATGATGTTCTCGCAAGAGGAGATCGAAGCGCTGGTGCTCGGCAGCCGCTGGGTGGAAAAGGTCAGCGATCCGAAACTGTCCTCTGCCGCCAGCCAGGCGCTCGCAAAGATCGCAGCCGTTCTTCCGCAGTCGCTTTCCGAGACGATCGACGAGACGGCGCTGATTGTCGGCCCGCGCGCCGTGGCCGCGGAAACGGCCGATATCGCCGCGCTCAGAAGCGCGATCCGCGCCGAGAAAGTGCTTGAGATCGACTACCGCGATGAGCGGGATCAGGTGACTACGCGCGTCATCTGGCCGATCGGCCTCGCCTATTTCGAACGGGTGCGCATCGTCGTTGCCTGGTGCGAGATGCGACAGGATTTCCGGCATTTCCGCACCGACCGGATCGCGGCCCTGCACGAAGCCGGACGGCGCTATCCGCGACGAAGGCCGGTTCTTCTTGCCGAGTGGCGCAGGCAGTTGCCGGGCGCATGATGCTGACGGAAACTGTCAGCGCCGCCGCTTAGGGTCTCTTTCGTCGAAACACGAAACGGAGACCATCATGTCGGCCATCAATCTTGTCGTGCTCTATGTCGAGGATACCGAAAAGAGCGGCGCCTTCTACGAACGCCTTCTCGGGCAAAAGCCAAGTGCGCTGTCGCCGGGCTTCACCGCATTCCATATGCCGAATGGCCTGATGCTGGGCCTGTGGCGCAAATCCACGGCGAAACCTGACGCCGAAGGCGGTCCCGGCGCCATGGAAATCGGCTTCATGACCCCGGAGCCGGGCGGCGTGGCGGCCTTTTTCGAGCGCGCGAAAGACGAGGGCTACACGATCCTGCAGGAACTGGTCACCGCCGATTTCGGCCCGACCTTCGTGATCGCCGACCTCGACGGCCATCGCATCCGCGTGTGCGAGCCGGACAAGTAAGCGCGTCCGCCAAAGACGGAAGTCGCCGGCAGCGCTGAACTGCCGGCGGCTTTTCTATGCCGCCTTATTGGGCGTTTCAGGACCGGTCCCGGCGTCCCGCATGGCCGCCTTGATAAAGGCTGCGGAATCGGCAAGCTTCTGCTTTTCCCATGCATTGAGGTCGACCGGCAGCTTGGCAAGAATGCCCTCGCGACCGATGACGCAGGGCATGGAAAGCGCCACGTCGCCGTCAAAGCCGTATTCGCCGCGAAGCGTCGTCGAGGCCGGATAGATGCTGCGCTCGTCGAGCAGTACGGCCTTGGCCATGGTGATCGCCGCCTGCGCCACGCCTGCGTTCGTCCAGCCCTTGCCGTTCAGCACTTCATAGGCGGAAGAGACGATCCGGGTCTTCACGGTGTCGGGGTTGCGGATGTCCTCTTTCGCGGCGAGATAGCGGTCGATCTCGCCGAAGGGAAGCCCGCCGACGGTCAGATGGCTTAAGACCGGAAAGGCGGTGCTGCCGTGCTCGCCCATCATGTAGCCGGAAACCGATTTCGGATCGACGTCATATGTATCGGCGATCAGCTTCCGAAGTCGGGCGGAATCGAGCATGGTGCCGGTGCCGAACACGCGGCCTTCCGGATAGCCGAATTCGTTTTCGGCGATGTAGACCATGGTGTCGAGCGGGTTGGTGATCAGGATGACAATGGCTTCGGTCGTATGGCGGACGATGCCGGCCATGACCTCGCGGATGACTGCGCAATTTGTCTTCGTCAGCAGCGTGCGGTCCGGCTCGCCCGTCGGGTTGTCTGGATCGGGTATGACGCTCGGCCCGGCGGCAATGACGATCACATCGGCATCCGCGCATTGCTCGTAGCCGCCGGACGTCACGTCGACATTGTTCATGTAGGTCAGCGCGGTCGCCTGCGCCTGGTCGAGCGCTTCGCCGAAGGCGACGTTTTCGCGGATGTCGATCAGGCCGATCTCGGCGAAGAGGCCCGTCTTCATCGCGTCTGCCAGCACATAGGAGCCGACATGGCCGACGCCGACGACCACAAGCTTGTTCTTGTTCATGATAGTCTCTCAATCTGTTGTGGCAAGCATGCGGAGGGACATGCCGAAGCGCCTCCCGAAGCGTTTAGGCCTCGGGAGAAATGCCATCAATGCGTTTTGAAAGATAAGGTTTCACTTTCCGGAAAAAGACCGGCGGAAAGTTAGCACCTTTATTCTTCTTCCAGCATGGCCTGCAGATGCCGGCGCATGGGGTGGCCTTCATAGACGCCAAGAATGCGGACCTTCTCGGAGAAGAATTCCAGCTCCTCCAGCGCCCGGGCCACCGGCGGATCGTCGGGATGGCCCTCGATGTCGGCATAGAACTGCGTGGCGACGAACTTGCCGCCGATCTGGTAGCTCTCGAGCTTGGTCATGTTGACGCCGTTGGTGGCGAAGCCGCCCATGGCCTTGTAGAGCGCTGCCGGAATGTTGCGGACATTGAAGACGAATGTGGTGACGATGGTCTTGTCGGTTCCGTCGCGTTCGGCGCGTTTTTCCTTGTCGGAGAGAATGACGAAGCGGGTGATGTTGCTGTCGGAATCCTCGACATTCTCGGCCAGGATATCGAGACCGTAGAGCGTGGCTGCAAGGCGCGGCGCAAGCGCCGCCATCGTGCGGTCGCCCTTCTCCTGCACCAGCATTGCCGCCCCCGCCGTGTCGCCGGCAATCACCGGGTTCCACTTGTTGCGGCGGATGATCTTGCGGCACTGGCCGAGCGCGTGGATATGGCTGTGCACGGTCCGGATCTCGTCAAGCGAGACGCCCGGAAGCGCCATCAGCTGGAAGCGGATCGGCATGAAATATTCGCCGACGATCGAAAGCCGCGAGTCGGGCAACTGGTAATGGATGTCGGCGACGCGACCGGCGAGCGTGTTCTCGATCGGGATCATCGCCAGATCCGCATCACCGTTTTCAACCGCGAGAAAGGCGTCCTCGAAGGTCTTGCAGGGCAGCGGCTCCATATCGGGATACATGTCGCGGCAGGCCATGTCGGAATTGGCGCCGAACTCGCCCTGGAACGAGATGCGGTTGGTCTTCATGATCATGATGCGCCTCCCTTGCCTTCAAGAATGCGACGCGCCTTTTCGAGGTCCTCCGGCGTGTCGACGCCGAGCGGCATTGCCTTCACGATCTCGACGTCGATGCGCATGCCGTGCTCGAGCGCGCGCAGCTGTTCGAGCTTCTCCCGCTCCTCGAGGAAGGAGCGCGGCAGCGAGACGAAACGCTCGAGCGCGGAGCGGCGATAGGTGTAGAGCCCTATATGGTGATAGAGCGGCCCCTCGCCCCAGGGGGCGGTGGCGCGGGTGAAATAGAGCGCGCGCAGCCGGTAGGCGCCGATCGGCGCGCCGACGACCTTGACCACCTGCGGGGCGGTTTTTTCGTAGTCATCGGTGATTTCCACCGCAAGCGTCGCGATATCGACATCGGGGTTTTCAAGCGGCCGGAGCGAGGCCTGGATCGTCGCCGGATCGAGCGTCGGCAGGTCGCCCTGGACATTGATTACGGTCTTTGCCGTCTTGTCCGGATCGACCTTCTTCAGCGCCTCGAAAATCCGGTCGGAACCCGACTGGTGCTGGCGGCCGGTCATGACGACCTCGTAGCCGGCCTTTTCCACGGCCTCGTAGACGGCATCGTCATCGACGGCGATGACAACACGCCCCATGCCCGATTCGCGGGCGCGGTCGGCGACGTGGATGATCATCGGCTTGCCGTCGATCTCGGCCAGCGGTTTGCCGGGCAGGCGGGTTGAAGCCATGCGAGCCGGGATAAGGACGATCGTTTCGTCGGTTTTGTTCATCGCCACTTGCAAGCTCTTCGTTTATTTGCCACTCACAGATTGGAGGAGCGGGTTCATGTGCCGATGCAGCGTTGCATCGCGGCACCAAAAGACATAGGTTCTTCAAGATTGCAAGGTGATCCGGTAGAGAGGCCGGGTGAAGGGGAGCTGCAACGCAATGAAATTCAATCTCAATATGGTCCTGGCGGCCCTGTTGGGGACGATCTTCGTCCTGATGACGGTGTCTTTCGTGTCCGAGGCGATTTTCGATCCGCGACCGCCGGAAAAAGAGGGCTATGTGATTGCAGTGCCCGAGACGGATGCGAGCGGCGCTCCGGCCAAGGTCGAGGAGACGCCGATCTCCGTGCTTCTGGCAAGCGCCACCCCGGATGCCGGCGAGCGCGTCTTCAAACGCTGTCAGGCCTGTCACACCGATACCGAGGGCGGGCCCAACAAGGTTGGTCCGAATCTCTGGGATATCGTGAACCGTCCGATCGCCAGCCACGAAGGCTTTTCCTATTCTGCCGCGATGAAGGACTTCTCCAACGGCGGCGAGAAGCTCTGGACCTACGAGAATCTTGACGTCTTCATCAAGGCGCCGAAGAAGGACGTGCCTGGAACGGCGATGGGCTTTGCGGGCCTGTCCGACGATCAGGACCGTGCTGACCTGATCGCCTATCTCTCCACGATGTCGAACAATCCCGTGCCGTTCCCAGAGCCGCCGTCGGATGAAACGGCGGATGCCGGTTCGGCAACAGGCGAAGGCTCGGGTGAAGCGGCCGCGCCTGCCGAAGGCGGCGAGGCTGCGCCTGCGGCAACGGATGACGCTTCTGGTGCTGCCGATGCCGGCCCTGCGAACACAGAGAACACGACGGCCGAGCCCGCTCCCGGCGCCGAGGCGACGCCGCCCGGATCCGCGGAGAGCGAACAGCCGGCTCAGTAAGCGGCAACAGCAGGCGGGGCTTTCGGTCCCGCCTTTTTCTTGCTCAATAGCCGAGCAGCAGAACCCAGAAACTGACCGTCAGAACGCCGAGCGCCGTCGTCAGCGTGATCGTTGAGGCGGCGATATTCTTGCCGGTGCCGAACTGGTTGGCGAGCACGAAGGCGTTGACGCCGGAGGGGGCGGCGGCGGTCAGGACGATGCCGGCGATCGTCGAGTGCGACAGGCCGAGCGCCGTGGCGATGAGAAACACGGTGCCCGGCATCAGCACCAGCTTGATGAAGGTAATCGTCGAGAACAGGCCGACATTGCCGGCAACCTTGTATTGCGTCAGCGTCATGCCGATGGCGACAAGCGCGACCGGGGCAGCCATGCTGGCGAGCATGTTGATCACCGTGCCCACGGGACCCTCGACCGGAATGGCGAAGAGATGCATCAGCGCGCCTGCCGCAAGGCCGATGACAATCGGGCTGGTGATGAGATTGTAGCCGATCGTGGCGAATACCTTTGCCGGGTTGCTGATTGCCCCGCCCTCATGGGCTTTCGCCCGTTCCACCAGCACGGTCGCGGTCACCATCATCACCGGCATGTGGATGGCGAGCACCAGAGACAGCGCCACCAGCGCCGCATCGCCGGCAACATGGCTGACGAGCGGTATCCCCAGAAGCGCGATATTGGAAAAGGTGCCCGACAGGCCGATGATCACGGCGGAGGCATGATCGCGGTGAAAGACGATCCGGGAGATCAGGGCCGCCGCCGTCCAGGCGACGGCGACGCCGCCGAAATAGGCGATCCAGATCTTCACCGGCCCGGTATTGTGAAAATCGGCGCTGGCAATCGTGCGCAGGAGCAGAAGCGGCAGGCCGATCTTGAAGACGAAGCTCGTTAGCACGCCGGCATTGTCGGCGCTCATATAGCGCAGCCGAACCGCCGCCCAGCCGATCAAGATCAGGGAGAAGATCGGGATGACGTTGTTGAAAATCTCATACATGACAGGCTTTCGCGAGGAAGCGGCCGGGCGGGAGGAAGCAGGAGCGCCGCTCCGGCGAAAATGTTCCGCATTGCCAGGGGTGTCAAGCCTGAGGGGTTGCCGGCGCCCTCAGGCCCTGTCCGCGTCTCACCCCTTGAGAGCGGCGGCCGGCGGCTGGCGATAGGCGAGGAAGGCCGGGAGCGCGGCAAGTAGGGCGGCGACAACCAGCAGCACAAGGGCGTTCGCGATATCGGAGCCGACAAAGCCGACGGGCATGTTGACGCCGCGCTCGGCCATGATCGATTGCGAGATCATCCGTGCCGCGATGAAGCCGGCGCCATAGCCGATGGCAATGCCGAGACCGACAAGCGAGAACAGTTCGACCCAGACAATAGCGAAGACCGCGCCGCGCGGTGCGCCGAAGGCTCTCAGCGCGCCGATCTCGCGCCGTCGCTGGGAGACGTGGATGACGGTCACCAGCATCAGGGCGGCTGCGACCAGCACCTGCGCGCCGATGGCGATTGCCGTCAGCACCTGCCGCGCATCGCCGAGCGTGGCGTAAAGGCGCGTCAGAACCTCGGCCGGGAAGACCGCGACCGTGCCGTCGGCCTCGCGGTAGTCCTGCCGCAACCGGTAGGCATCGGCGATCGATTTCGGCTTCACCAGAATGGCCGGCAGGCCGGGCGTTTCGCCGCGCTGCCAGTGCTCGTTGATCGGCGCCGCGGCCTCAACGCTTTCGTGATGATGCTCGTCATGTTCGTCGTCGGCGTGGTCATCCGCGCCGTGATCATGATTGGCTTCGTCGTGGTCCGCGGCTTCCTCTTCGTGGAGGTCATCACCGCCGAGGCCGTGGATATGCCAGACCGCCTGGATCGGAACGAGGATCGCCCGGTCCCACGGCGTTCCGGTGGGTTCGGCCTTGCCGGTGACGTGATAGGCAAGCTCGGTATGGGTGTGTCCGCCGGTCTCCGCCGCGCCGTGCATCGGCTTGATTTCCGACCCGACGGCCAGATCAACGGCCGAGCCGATCACCGCGTCGCCTTCGTGGACGAAGATCCCGCCCTCGGCAAAGCCCGGCACGGTTGCCTCGATGAGGGCCGTGGTGGTGCCGACGATCGGGTATCCGGCATAGGAATCGCCGAAGCCGATCGGCGCTGCCCAGGCAACGCGCGGATCGGCGTTGAGCTCGGGCAGAAGGTCGCCATCCATCAGCGGCAGGTCGGAAGGCTGCAGGAAGACGGAGGAGAGCACCAGTTGCGTCTCGCTGCCGGGCGCGCCGATGACAAGGTCGAATTTCTCCGACGCCCGGGCAGACCCGAGCCGCAGCGCCCGCTCCTGCAGCGTGATGGTGACGCCGAGCGCGGTGGCAAGGGCGATCAGAAGCACGATGACGACGGATCCGGCCCACAGTCTTTTCAGATCGGAGAAGATGAAGCGGAACATGGCTCAGTCCTTCCGTTCGTCAGCGGCGATCGCGCCGGCGAGGAGCGAGATCCTGCGGGCCATGGGCGCCACCAGTCGCTCGTCATGGGAGACGACGATCAGCGTGCTGCCGAGGCTTTTCGCAAGCTCCAGAAGCAGCTCGCCGACGATCGCGCCTGCATCGCTGTCAAGGCTCGCGGTCGGCTCGTCGGCGACGATGATGGCGGGTTCGCGCAGCAAGGCGCGGGCAACGGCGACGCGCTGCATCTCGCCGCGCGACATGGTCTCGACCTTCTGATCGTGACGGGCGATGCCGACGGTCTCGAGCAACGCCTTCGCCCGCTCAAGACGCGACCGGTCGGCGGCATGGGCGAGCCGGGCCGGCAGAAGCACGTTGTCATAGGCGGAGAGCCCGGGAAACAGATGAAAGTCCTGCATCACCAGGCCGATATTCTCGCCGCGCCAGCGGTCGCGCCTGCCTTCGGGAAGCGCGGCGAGATCGGTGTCGCCCCAGCTTGCATGGCCGGTCTTCAGCTTTTCCAGCCCGGTGATGATGTTGACGAACGTGCTCTTGCCGGAGCCCGAGGGGCCGGTGACGGCCACGCGCTCGCCTGGGGCGATCTCGAGAACGGGAATGCTGAGCACCGGCGCGGAGAGACCGGGAAAGGAAACGGCGACATCTTCGAGGCGAAGGGGCAGCATGGGGGCGGCTTTCGGATTTGCGGGCGCGGCGGGTCAGACGGTCTTGTAGCGCGCGTCTCTCAGGCGCAGCTGGCTGACGAAACCGGTTTCGGGATCCACCCAGGAACCGCGGTCGAGCGTGCCGGTCACCTCGATCATCTGGTTCGGCTGGACGAAGGTCTGTTTCCTGTCGAGATAGACGACGACGATGTTTTCCGGCCAGTCTGCATCCGACGAGCAGAACGGGCAGAGCGTCATCGGAATTTCGGAGAGCACGAAGAACTGCGCCTCGGCCTTCAGCGGCGGCGCCATGAAGCCGCGGATCGCGATTTTTTCGCCGGTGAGTTCTTTCACCTTGTCGGAGAATTCGAGGCCGAGCGGGCTGAAGGAGCCGTAGAGTTCGTCGAAATTCAACTCGGCCGTGGCGGCAAGCGCGGGGCGGAAGGCAAGGCCGAAGCCGAGCGCGCCGAGGGTTGCAAGCAGGCTGCGGCGGGAAAGGGGTAGACGAGCAGTCATCAATCTCATCTCATTGTTCTCGGGTAGAGGAGACTGGGCGAAACCCGCCCGGTCCCGTCTCAAACGTGACGCTTACTGCTTCTGGCTATTGCCGAGGGCGAAGGTATCGGCCAGCACTTCGTAGACGTCGGACTGTTCCATATAGCCCTTGAAGCCTTCGGCGCCGGGGCCGGTTGCCTGCAGGACAACGTCATCGACGGCGTGGACGCCGGTCGAGGCGTCGTAAGGCAGGTTGCCGGTGCGCAGAACCGCGCCGGGAACGTCCTTGTAGGCTTCGTTGGCGACGTAACGACCGTTCTCGTCCTTCACGGCCGGCTCGAACGGACCGTCCATTTTCGGGCGGAAGGTCTCGTAATAGTCGGGGAAGTTGTTGGCGAACATGGCGAGGCGGCGCGAGACGTCGATCTTGTCCGGATAGCCGTCTCCGTCTTCATCCGTGTAGTTCGGGAAGCCGGCATCGTCATAGGTCATGACCTTGTCGCGCATCTCTTCGGCATCGACGTCATCATCGATCGTGCCGATGACGGAGAAGCCATGCGTGTGGTCGCCGGTGACGACGATCAGCGTGTCCGGATTGGAATTCATCCACTCCATGGCGGCGCCGATGGCCTGGTCGAACTCGATCATGTCGATGACGGCGCGGTCCCAGTCGAGGGGATGCGACATCTTGTCGACATTGGCGGCCTCGACCATCAGGAAGAAGCCTTCCGGGTTCTTGGAAAGCTGGTCGATTGCCGCCGTGGTCATGTCCACGAGGCCGGGCTGGTTCGGGAACTTGTCGACGCTGCCGGTCTTCAGGAACTTGCGGTCAAGCGTCGAATCCATGTTGCCGGTGTGGAACAGGCCGAGCAGCTTGCCGTCTTCCGTCTTTTCGGCGGAAGCCAGTTCGTCGGCGGAGGTGACGACCGTGTAGCCGGCATCCTGGAACATGGCGACATAGTCGTTGTCGTCCTTGCGCTTGGAGCCGGGGACGTCCGACTTCAGGAAGTAGGCAGAACCGCCGCCGAGGACGACTTCCGGCTTCACGTCGTAGAACATGCCGACGATATCGGCCTTGTCGGCGCGAAGGCGAGTGTGGGCAACGACGGCGGCCGGCGTCGCGTCTTCGATTTCGGCGGTGGAGACAACGCCGATCGACTTGCCGGTCTGGCGGCGCAGCGCCTCGGCCATGGTTTCGACCTTGGGGTCGTCCTGGCTGTCGGGCGTGCGGTCGGCATAGACGCCGAGCGCGTTGACGCGGGTCTTGTGGCCGGTCATGTAGGCCGACATGGTGTTGGCGCTGTCGGTCGCGACCGAATGGGTCGAGGAGGTGCCGATCGTTGCCATGTGGTCGAGGTCGTCCATGCTGAGGCGACCGTCGGCCTTGCCCTCGGTCATGCCTTTGGACATGATGCGGGCCGCCGAGCGATGGCCCATGGACATGCCGTCTGCGACGAAGAAGATGATGTTCTTGGCCTTGGGCGTTTCCGGCGTGTCATAGACGGTCCAGGTGACTTCCTTCGTCTCGTCGCCGGCCTTGACGGCAACGGTGTAGTCGCCGGCCTCGCCGAGGGCGAGATCACGCAGGATCAGGGCGGAGCCGAGGCTCGCGCCGTCCTTGCCCTTTTCGTCGGCTACGAATTCGGCTTCGTTGCCGAAGACATCCGAATAGGCTTCGCCGTTGACGGTGACTTCGATGTCACCGGCGGCATAGACCGAATCAAGTTCGACCTTGAAGTCGAAGGGCGAGCCGACCAGGATGGTGGCGCGGTCGAGGGGATAGATCGTGGCGGCCTGGGCCGTGCCGGCAAGGCAGGTCGCGGCGGCGAGAAGTGCGAGACGTGCGCGCATGAAAACCTCTTGGTAAAAGAGTGTGTGAAGATAGCTGCGCATTCGCGATAGTCCCGCGGCATTACAACTGCGTGACGTTTTGACTGCGTTTTGATGACGCTTTGAAGCGTTGCGACGGTCGCTTCCGCCTCAATGCCGGTTCCGCCGGCCGCGCGGTTTCAGGTAACGCCGGCGGCGCTTTTTCAAGGAAAAATGCAGGACGCGGGTCATGTACCAGAAGAGCGCCAGCGTCACTACGCCCGCCGCCAGGAAGCCGCTGGCATTGCCGACGATCTGGGCCACGGCGATGATGTTGTGGGAGAAGATCAGGCCGAGCAGCGTATAGATCAGAACATAGAGCATCTGCCCGGGGATGGCGGCGGCGATGAAGAGTTTCCAGCGCATGCCGGCGGCGCCTGCGACCGGGTTCATGTAAGGCCCGATCATCGCCAGAAGCCAGCGGGTGATGAAGATCGCGATGACGCCCCTGCGTTCCAGATAGTCGCGGGCGCGGTCGACGAGGCGCTGGCGTTTCGGTCCGCGCGCGGCGAAGCGCTCCACATAGCCGGTGCCGCCGATCCGCCCGGCCCAGTAGCCGACCTGGTCGCCGCCGCAGGCCGCCCCGACGCAGGCCGGGTAGACCGCCCAGAAGGAAAGGTCGCCCGTTGCCACCAGCGAGCCGCCGAACAGCATGATCACGGCCGTTGGCAGCGGAATGCCGCAACAGGCCAGAAAAACGGCAAAGCCGATCACGGGCACGCCGTAGACCGGCAGGAGCGCCAGTAGCTGCTCACTCATCGCGCTCGGCCTTTTCGTCCTCGTAATCATCAAGGGCGTCGGCGATCTCGTCCTCCAGCTCCTCAAGCGAGATGCCCTTGATGCGGGCGATCTGCCGGAGCATCATCCGCCGGCTGCGGCTGTCGGGCCGAAGATCGAGTTCCTCGGCCAGTTCTTCCGCGGGGATGTCGTAGACGATGGCGACATGGCCAAGCGTCATCCAGCCCTTCAGTTCGAGGTTGCGGTTTTCCGGATTGCGCCAGTAGAAGACGGACAGGATGAACTGCAGGGCGAAGACAAGCGTGATGAAGGCCGTGACGACAAAGGCAATGCAAAGGCCTCGGTGACGTTTCCAGAGCGCACAGACCGGCGCTATCATCCTTTTGCCTCTCATCGCCTCGCCTTTCGCTTTCCTCAAAACGTGTCTCCAGATAGCCATTCCGCGGCGCATGCACAACGCCTGCCGGCGCCGGCCAATCACGCCGGGCGCGGGCTTTTCTTCTATCGTCTTCTGCCATGATCCGCTATGACCCGGGGAGAACGAAGCAGGAAAGCCCACGGAGAAGAACGGATGAAAGACGAGATCCGCGTCCACAAACACGACATTCCGGCCGAGGATGCCGCCCGCTATACCGGCGCGATCGCCATCGACACCGAAACGCTCGGTCTGGTGCCGCGTCGCGACCGTCTCTGCGTGGTGCAGATCTCGCCGGGCGACGGGACGGCGGATATCATCCAGATCGCTGCCGGGCAGAAGGAAGCGCCGAACCTTTGCGCCATGCTCGCCGACGCCTCGCGCCAGAAGATCTTTCACTTCGGCCGCTTCGATATCGCCGTTCTCTATTATACGTTCGGGGTCACCACCGAGAACGTGTTCTGCACCAAGATCGCCTCGCGCCTCACGCGGACCTATACGGATCGCCACGGCTTGAAGGACAATCTGAAGGAAATGCTGGAGGTCGACGTTTCCAAGGCGCAGCAGTCCTCCGACTGGGCGGCGGAAACGCTCTCCGAGGCGCAGCTTGCCTATGCCGCCTCCGATGTCCTCTACCTCCATCGCCTGCGCGACAAGCTGATGGAACGGCTGATGCGCGAGGACCGGATGGCGCTCGCCGGCGCCTGCTTCGATTTCCTGCCGACCAGGGCCAAGCTCGACCTTCTCGGCTGGGAGGAAACCGACATTTTTGCCCATAGCTGAAGGGGTTAGTCGGTGTTGCATATCAGCAACAAATTCTCCGGCGGTCCTCTTTAAAGCCCTCCTGTCTGCACCCATATCTGACCTTGAGCGGCGCTAACGCCGCGCTATCAGGACCCGCCTTTAAGAGGGGGTTTATCTAGGTCATCGTCCTGTCGCTTCAAAAAGGTCAGGACGAGGAATGGAGGCGAAGACATGAACATCGAAAAATATTCCGAACGCGTGCGCGGTTTCCTGCAGTCGGCGCAGACCTATGCGCTTTCCCAGGATCATCAGCAGTTTGGCGCCGAGCACATGCTGAAGGTTCTGCTCGATGACGAGCAGGGCATGGCGGCCTCGCTGATCGAGCGGGCAGGGGGCGATGCCAAGAAGGCGCGCCTTGCCAATGACGCGGCTCTTGCCAAGATCCCCAAGGTTTCCGGCGCCAACGGCCAGATTTATCTGTCGCAGCCGCTGGCAAAGGTTTTCAACACGGCGGAAGAAGCCGCGAAGAAGGCGGGCGACAGTTTTGTTACCGTCGAGCGGCTGCTGCTGGCGCTGGCGATCGAAAAATCCGCCTCGACCGCGAAGACGCTCGAGGGTGCCGGCGTGACGCCGAACGGGCTGAACGAGGCCATCAACGAAATCCGCAAGGGCCGCACCGCCGACAGCGCCAGCGCCGAGGAAGGCTATGACGCGCTGAAGAAATATGCGCGCGACCTGACGGCGGACGCCCGTGACGGCAAGCTCGACCCTGTGATCGGCCGTGACGACGAAATCCGCCGCACGATCCAGGTTCTGTCGCGCCGGACCAAGAACAATCCGGTTCTGATCGGTGAGCCCGGTGTCGGCAAGACGGCGATCACCGAAGGCCTTGCGCTGCGCATCGTTGATGGCGATGTGCCGGAAAGTCTGAAGGACAAGAAGCTGATGGCGCTCGATATGGGCGCGCTGATTGCCGGTGCGAAATATCGCGGCGAGTTCGAGGAGCGGCTGAAGGCGGTGCTGAACGAGGTTCAGTCCGAAGCCGGCAACATCATCCTGTTCATCGACGAGATGCACACGCTGGTCGGCGCCGGCAAGGCCGATGGCGCGATGGATGCATCGAACCTGCTGAAGCCGGCTCTTGCCCGTGGCGAGCTTCATTGTGTCGGCGCGACCACGCTTGATGAATATCGCCAGCATGTGGAGAAGGACGCGGCCCTTGCCCGACGGTTCCAGCCTGTCATGGTTGACGAGCCGACGGTCGAGGACACGATCTCGATCCTGCGCGGCCTGAAGGAGAAATATGAGCAGCACCACCAGGTGCGCATCTCCGACAGCGCGCTGGTGGCAGCCGCGACGCTTTCGAGCCGCTACATCACCGACCGCTTCCTGCCGGACAAGGCCATCGACCTGATGGACGAGGCGGCGAGCCGCGTGCGCATGCAGGTGGACAGCAAGCCGGAAGAGCTTGACGAGCTCGACCGCCGGATCATCCAGCTGAAGATCGAGCGCGAGGCGCTGAAGAAGGAAACGGACACGGCGTCGAAGGACCGGCTCTCCAAGCTGGAGGGCGAACTCGCCTCTCTGGAAGAAGAAGCCGATACGCTGACGGCGCGCTGGCAGTCGGAGAAGAACAAGCTCAACAAGGCAGCCGATCTGAAGAAGCAGCTTGATGCGGCCCGTAACGAACTTGCGATCGCCCAGCGCGGCGGCGAGTACCAGAAGGCCGGCGAGCTTGCCTATGGCACGATCCCGAAGCTGGAGAAGGAACTGGCCGAGGCCGAATCCGAGGACAATACGGTCACCGATTCCATCCTTCAGGAGGTTGTCACGCCTGACAATATCGCGCAGGTCGTCTCCCGCTGGACCGGTATCCCGGTCGACAAGATGCTGGAAGGCGAGCGCGAGAAGCTGCTCCGGATGGAGGACGAACTGGCCCGCTGGGTTGTTGGCCAGGGCGACGCCGTGCAGGCGGTCTCCCGCTCCGTTCGACGTGCGCGCGCAGGCCTGCAGGATCCGAACCGGCCGATCGGCTCGTTCATGTTCTTAGGCCCCACCGGCGTCGGCAAGACGGAGCTGACGAAATCGCTCGCCCGCTTCCTCTTCGACGACGAGACGGCGATGGTGCGCATGGACATGTCGGAATACATGGAGAAACACTCCGTGGCCCGGCTGATCGGCGCCCCTCCCGGCTATGTCGGTTACGACGAGGGCGGTCTTCTGACGGAGGCCGTGCGCCGGAGACCCTATCAGGTGGTCCTGTTCGACGAGATCGAAAAGGCCCATCCGGATGTCTTCAACGTGCTGTTGCAGGTTCTTGACGATGGGCGGCTGACTGACGGTCAGGGCCGCACGGTCGACTTCCGCAACACGATCATCATCATGACCTCCAATCTGGGTTCGGAATTCCTCACCCAGCTTGGCGAGAATGAGGACAGTTCGGCGGCGCGCGAGCAGGTGATGGAGGTCGTCCGGGCATCGTTCCGGCCGGAATTCCTCAATCGTGTCGATGACATCATCCTGTTCCACAGGCTGCATCGTGAAGACATGGGCGCCATCGTCGATATCCAGCTCGGCAGGCTCGAAAAGCTGCTGTCGGACCGCAAGATCGTGCTCGACCTGACGCCGGAGGCCCGCGACTGGCTCGCCGAGAAGGGGTACGACCCGGCCTATGGCGCACGCCCCTTGAAGCGCGTGATCCAGACGGCTGTTCAGGACCCGCTGGCCGAGAAGATCCTCGGCGGCGAGATTTCCGACGGCGCCCATGTGAAGGTCGATGCCGGATCGGATCGCCTGTTGTTCTCGCTGGGCAGGCGTCTTCAGGACGTCGCCTGATCAAGAATGGCCTAAGAAAAGCAAGAGGCCGCCTCCCGGGGCGGCCTTTTCCAGTTGTGGCAAGAGTATTGGGCAGTCAGGCGGAAACATCTGGTGACCGCGAAAATACGCCGAGACGAATAGATGAAGCGGGCCTGCAGTTCCGCGAGAGGCGGAACTGCTCTACAGGCACAGGTAGGGCTGCAGCCTCAGTTGCCCCTGTTCGAAGCCACCTGCGCCGAGCTTTCATTGCCGAGCAGTGCATCGATCCTTCTGCGCTCGGATTCGAAGCGCGCGAGCTTGTCGCCCGTCAGCGCATCCGAGTTCGGGAAGCGGATCTTCATCGGATCAACCTTGGTTCCGTTGACCAGGACCTCGTAGTGCAGATGCGGTCCGGTGACGAGACCCGTCGCACCGACATAGCCGATGACCTGTCCCTGCTTGACGCGTGCGCCCTCCTTGACGGCGGGAGCGATCTTGCTCTGATGGTTGTAGGACGTCTCGTAGCCATTGGCGTGGCGGATGATCGTCTGGTTGCCGTAGCCGGAGGATGACCAACCGGCCTTTTCGACAACGCCGTCGCCTGCGGCGATGATCGGCGTGCCGGTTCGCGCCGCCCAGTCCACGCCGCTGTGCATGCGGGCATATTTGAGAACCGGATGGCGGCGCATTCCGAAGCCTGAGGTGAACTTGCCGTTCGGCACGGGGTTGCGCAAAAGGAAGCGGCGGATGCTGCGGCCGTTTTCGTCATAGAAGTCGACGGCGCCGGTCTTCGGGTCCGAGAAGCGATAAAGCTGGATGGTCTCGTCGCCGATCTTCGCGTCGATATAGAAAAGCTCCGAGGTCGCGGTCGCCTTTCCGTTCGGGTCGGCGTCGGAGAAGAAGAGTTCAAGCTGGTCGTCCGGCGAGGCCATGGATTGAAGATCGACCTTGCTTGCCAGAAGATTGATCAATTGTCCGGCCATGTCCTGGGTGAGCCCATAGGTCATCATGGCGCGGAAGATGCCGTCATAGACCCTGACAGGCTTTTGCGTGGTGCCGAGCAGAAGATCGGTCTCGTCAGCCGAGGCGTTGGCAACGGCTTCGCTCATCGGCGGTTCCACGCCCTCGACGAAGCGGCCCTTGTCGTTGAGGGCCATCGTCATCACATGCTCGCCGCCCCGGTAAAGACTGAGACGTACGACGCGCATGTTGCGGCCCATCCGCATCAGGCCAATGCGCAGGATGTCATTTGACTTCAGCATCGGAGAATCCGTGCTTTCCTCAACCAGGCGGCGAAGTTCCGCGGCAAGGGGCGCAGGATATCCGGCGGCCACGAGAAAGGCCTCCACGCCCACCTGCTGGCGGACGGGCAGGATGTCGTCATTGAAATCCTGGGTGAAGACCGACTGCAGCGCGCTCACCGATACATTCTCGTCAACGATCTGCGCGGCCATGGCCGGCTTCAGCGGCAGCATGATCTGCTCCGGCTCGAAACGGTCCGGATCCACATAGCTCAGCATCGACAGATCGCCCACGCTGTTCTGCAGCATGGTCTCGTTGGCGAGGATGGTTTCCTCGATCTCGTCGGTCGAAAGGCCGGTGGCAAAGGGCAGGTCCGGCTTGTTTGCGGGGAAGGGGGTGAATTTGAGTTCGACCTCGCCCTCGACATCGGTATCGTAGATCACATCGGCCGTGCGGAGCGGCGGGCCTGCGCGCTCCGTGGTCGAAAACACCTCGAAAGGGTCGAAGGCCGGGTAGTCCGGCGTCTTGCCGTAATTGGCGGCGAGCGCCATCCGCACCTCTGAGAAGGGCTCATAGTGAATGACGTCGCGATCGCCTTGGCGCACGGCGGTCGGCACCTGCAGGACACGACGGTTGGACGGTTTGGCGATCACCGTGGTGGGCACGAGGCGACTGCCCCTGACCGCGCTGTCTTCAGCGCCCGCGGCAGGTGTCTTGGCAAAGGCCGAGGCGGGGGTCGCGAGGCGCTCGCGACCGTCCACGGCCGCCGAAAGGGCGATTGCCATCAGCGCGGTGCTGGTCAGTCCCGTAAGGCACGCGCCCGCGAGCCATCGGATGGAGACGTCGCGCCTGGCGGGCGGCGTTTTGCCATCCACGACAATCGGCGTTCCTCTGCCGAACGAGCGCGCAGGATTTTTCTTTTCTTTCATATGCCTGTGGTCTTAAGCCCGATGTGCCGACGTCGCAATTGGTACAAGTCATGTGCCGAAATTCGAAGCGCGTGTCAAATCAGCATTCGTCCGCGAGGCGTCACCATGTACCGTCACGACGCTTCCACGGACGCCGACAGCGCTCTTCTTCACACTCGAGCCTCCGTGTAGAACATGGCGTATTGAAGGCGAAGCAGACGTTGTCCAAGAAGGATGATCCGAGCGCTCTCAACCGGCCTCTCCACCATCTTTTCAAAAAGGTTTTAAAAACCAATCACTTAACAAAAATGTCATTTTTTTTGATGTTGGTTGTTGACGGTTGGGAGAGTTGGGGTCTATAAGCCGCCTCACCGAACGACGGGGCGGCGCTGAGGCGGTGCTTACGGTTCTAGAAAATCTTCCGACAGGCTGGAATGCTGAGTCAGGCTGAACTTGAAAAGAGATTGGCCGCGAGAGGATTTGTGACGGTTTTGCCGTCGGTTATTTGGACAATTGAATATTTGAAGAAAGAGAAACGTGGCGAGCGGCTTTGTCGGTGAGCTTTCGGGCTTACCAAAGAGACTTAAGAAGC
>NZ_JACIDZ010000006.1 GCF_014196625.1 Martelella radicis | reverse complement strand
CCCCGCTCAAAACATGCGAGGGAAGGTTGGAACATGGGTCAATTCTCAATGGAAATATCAGGCCACACCGGGTCAGTTCTCAGTGGCAATCAACAAATGGCAACCGAGCTAACTCTTAAAGCATACCTTACGGATCACGGCATCCCTGATAGCCAGCTCCAAGGTAACAAGTTTGGCCACAACCTCAGAAAATGCCTAAGGAAATGCATAGAGTTGGGTTTGGAGTTGAGTCAGAAACAGGCTATAGCCGTTCTTGCTGTTAATCCTTCGCACCAGAAGCATTTCAGTAGATACGGGCCTAAGAGCCAAGACGGTATGCTAGCCCTTGGAGCTTACCAGTTATTTGATACATCTTCGGTATTGGAGCAGATAGCCAATTTAATTGATAGAGTATCAGGCGATCCAACCGTTCTCCGACGCGGCAAATCTCCCGACTTTCTCAGAGGGACACCATCAGCACTTCCCCCGCTATTTCCAGTCAGTTTGCAAAAACTCCGAGAGCTGGAAGCGGAAGCAGATCGCCGGGCAAACGAAATAGCAAGAATCAATGCTGAGTTTAAACGCAAAGGGCTTGTTTCTAAAAATGGTCTCACCCCGTAACCTCACCGAGAGAACTCTAAGATGCAGCTTGAACCATCACGGAAACACTGCTACGAAATAGCTGTTACGCAGTTAGCGGGAACGGCTTAGCGCCGCCCTCTATTTTGACCACAATTTCAGTCACTTGCTGGCCAAACATGAGAGCATGAAGGCAGGACAGGGTTGGCTTTCGAGCCTCTCATCGCCCACCATTTTTCTTCCTTCAAATTTGCTTACTTTCCGCTCTGGATGCAGGTCGCGTCGTTAGCGATTGAATTCAAACGATTATTACGGATATCGACCGTCGGAGATGGCGAACTCTTCGTCGTTTTCACGTCTTGCTGCGCTGCGTCTTTATCGACAGGCCGAAACGCGTAGAAGGATAGTGAATCAACCGCTTAGCAGCGATACTTTCGCTGCATTGCCCAATCAAGAAAAACAACGCCGCCCTCCCTAGATCTTCTCAACGTTAACGATAAATTACATTAGTACAAGTTCTTGATTGCGCTGCCATTCAAGTCTATACTTTTAGGAGATCGGGAGAGGAACCGAAGATGGCTCACTATAAGTGTACCGACTGTATGATGGTGCAGGATACTGGGCGTGTTTGCCGTCGCTGCGGCAGTTACAATCTCGCTGCGCTGGAGACACACAGCGGAAGCACTGTCGAGAAGGAACGGCATACGCAGGTGCCAGCCGCGGCACCGTTCAACATGCCCGTATGGATATCCTTTTTCGGGATCGCCATACTGACCAGCTATTTGCTGATCTTTCACATGTAGCGACCCACAGCGCCGGCTCGCATGATGGAAGTATTGTAGGCGCCTTTCGCAAGACCGCCGAGCCGGTATTATTTCCGAAATTCCGTTCCGTTTCACCGCGCCTGCAATCGCCGGGATGAACGTCATCTCGATTTTGAACCTTGATCAGGAGGCGGTCGCGCCGTCTGGAGTATCCGTTTTTCTCAAGCGTGTTTTGGTGCCCGTTTTCTGTCCTGCTTTCTGGGGGTGTTTGCGCGTTCGATGAGCTTCCTCATTCTAGCAATTATTGCGACTTTGGCTGGCTTCCCGGCTTGGCGCATCGCATCGTATTTCTGCTTCATGTCCGGATTGAACCGGATTGCGACGAGTGCGGGCATGTAAAGCGCGTCGCACAGGAATTTGCGTCCGCCCTGAATGAAAGCCTTGCCGCGCCATTGGCCCGATTGGCGTGTCATGGGGGCGAGGCCGGCAAGACTGGCGGTTTGCTTGCAGTCCATGGTGCCGATCTGCGGACACTCGCTGAGGATGGTGGCTGCAACGACGGCCCCGAGACCCGGAATGGACTGGAGGATGTCCAGCGCGCGGGCCTGATCTTGTGACAGCCTGTCGGTGATCTCGGCGTCGATGGCTTCAAGCTGCCTGTCGAGCAGGGCCAGCTGTGCTTTCGCCTGGCGTCTGAGCAGACAGAGCGTCTGGGTGTTGATCCGGTTCTTCAGCCGCTGATGCGCCTTGATCATAGAGGTACGGGCAACCCGCAACTGCTTGAGATCATGGTAATCTTCGCTGGCAGGAATGTCAGGTTGCAGACCCAGCGCCTCGCCCATCAAAGCCAGCACGCGCGCGTCAACAGCATCGGTCTTGGCGCGGGTGCCACGGGCCTGGGCAAAACGGCGGGCCTGTAACGGGTTGACCTTCACCAAGGGCAGATGGCCGGAGCCGCGCTTCTCAAGCAAGCCATGATAAGCTCCTGTCGCCTCGTAGACCACCAGATCGAGCTGGGTTGAACCGATCCAGCGTTTGAATGCAGTCAACCCCGCCGTCGCGTTTTCAAACCGGGCCGTCTGAGCGGTCGCTGGGCGGCAAACGTCCAGATGGGCTTTTGAGATATTGATGCCATCCTTCATCATCTTCGCGCTGCCTTTGCTTGTCATGCAGAGCGTGGCTGCTGCGTATCCGTTCAGACCTCATGCGAAGACGGTGGACGATCATACTCTAGAACGGTCCATGGGCTTCAAACGCCTTGGCCAAGCCGTTCGCGATCCGACCACCGCCACGGCCTGCCGTCAGCGGCGGCAGCAGTGGCTCCACCTTCGCAGAGAAGCCGGGAAAAGCATAAGACGAGCGTTTCCAGGAGAAGCGGATACCGGTTCTCCGTCCTGAAACGCAAAGGAAACAAGGAGATAGAGCGATTTCGCGATTCGGAGAAAAGCGGGAATGCTTGTCTTATGACTTTTGTGCTTCTTGGTGACAAAATGAAGCCGGAGAGGATGAGGGGGAGCCGTGGACCATGCCTGATGCGTCTGACATCAGTCGAAGCGGTGCAAATGCTGTGAAAACCGCCCCATCCGTTTCTCTTGAATTTTTGCCGTATGGGAGCCTTGAAGGGCCTCACAGAGGTCATGGCCGCTCGCCCCAACCGGCACCGGCCATCATTGTTAGCTCCCGGCAAACCATCTACACGCGGCACGGCTTTGCTCCGCCGCGCCTCAGCAAGTAAACGAAACAGAGCATGCCGCAGCGGAAGGCGGCCACAGGGAAACCGAAGTTCCCCGGATACGATGCAGCAAGAAAAGAATCACGGTAGCGGCCTGCCCTAGCCGGGCGGCTCCGCACGACAGCCAGTGAGGTTATCGCGGCCTTGTGGCGTCATGTCCCCTGGCAAACGCCAAGAAGCGGAGTTCGTGAGGGTCAGGCCGTACGGTGTTTTTCACCGTCGGAAAACAGCGACCTGCCGTTCTGGTCGACGATCTGCTTGCCTTTCTTAAGGCTCCATTCGATGGCTTCGTCCTGAGAGGCAAACAGGTCTGCGCGGATGAATGTGCGCACCAGCGTCTCCTCGCCCACTTCCTTTTCGATGCGACCCTGAAGGCGATATTGCGCCCCTTCCTTCACCGGCTCGGCAAAGATGATGCAATCCTCGTGAACGATCGACTTGACGGCCTGCTCGTTCTCCTGACCGCCGCCGCCGCCGGAAAACAGAGAACCGAGCTTCGAGAAAAACGATGCCATAAAACAAACTCCCTTTTTAGGCGTTCTTAACCGATCGAACCGGGTTTCGCCAGTCTTACCCACGCCTTTGGGCCGTGACAAAGCTTCCTGCCACAATCAGATGATCAGGTTGGCCAGGATCTCGTTTTCCGTGATATCCTGATATTTGAGGCCGCTTTCGCTCATCTTTTCAAACAGGGCGGCGAAATTTTCCGGCTTCGCGGTTTCGATGCCGATCAGGATCGAACCGAAATTGCGCGCCGATTTCTTCAGATATTCGAAACGGGCGATATCGTCCTGCGGGCCGAGAAGGTTGAGGAAATCCTTGAGCGCGCCGGGGCGCTGCGGCAGGCGCAGGATGAAATACTTCTTCAGGCCCGCATAACGCATCGCCCGCTCCTTGACGTCGGGCAGGCGGTCGAAATCGAAATTGCCGCCGGAGACGAGAACCACGATCCTGCGGCCGCGTACCTTCTCCGCCGGCAGCATGGAAAGCGCCGTCAGCGCCAGCGCGCCGGCGGGCTCGAGCACGACGCCTTCGACATTCAGCATCTCGGTCATTGTCGCGCAGATCGCGTTTTCCGGCACCAGCATCACCTGTTCGGGCGAAAACCGGCGGAGCGCCGCGAAATTGGCATCGCCGATCCGGGCGACGGCGGCGCCGTCGACGAAATTGTCGACCTCCTCCAGCGTCACGATTTCGCCCGCCTCGAGCGAGCGCCTGAGGCTCGGCGCGCCGGCGGGCTCGGCGAAGAGAAAGGCGGCGTCATCCAGCCGTCCGCCAAAATAGCCGGTAATACCGGCAGAAAGCCCGCCGCCGCCGACCGGCATCACGATCAGGTCCGGCAGCCCGCCCTCCTCCGGCCAGGCATCCTCGATCTCGGCGGCAACGCTCGCCTGTCCCTCGATGATGTCGGGATCGTCGAAGGGCGGCACCATCACGCCGTCATTTTCCTCGACAAAGGCGCGCGCGGCGGCGTAGCAAACGTCGAAAATATCGCCGACGAGTTCGATGCGGATATGGCCCGCCCCGAAGATGCGCGTCTTGTCGATCTTCTGCTGCGGCGTCGTCACCGGCATGAAGACCACACCCTCAACCCCGAAATGGCTGCAGCAATAGGCAAAGCCCTGCGCATGATTGCCAGCGGATGCGCAGGCGAACACCTTGTCTCCGCCGCCTTCCGCCATGCGCTTGCGCATGAAGTTGAACGCGCCGCGCAATTTGTAGGAGCGCACCGGCGTCAGATCCTCGCGCTTGAGATAGATTTCGGCACCGAACTGCGCGCTCAGGTGGGCATTGCGCTGCAGCGGCGTCGGCTCGAACAATTGCCTTAAGGCCGTGGTCGCTTCTCTGACTTCATCGCGCATTGTTCTGCTTCCCATTGAGTTTGTGCCGCTACACCGCTATGGCATAGATCACGGGTTTGGAAAAACCCCGCTCGTGACACTGAGTATGACAGGGTACGGTCTCCTTGAACGCCACTCTTTTGCGGTCAGCCTTCTATATCGCGGCCATTTGCGGGATCTACCTTGCCGCCGCGATGTTCGTGCCGGCCATGGCCGACCTCTACTATGCCAATGACGACTGGCAGGTCTTCGCCATTTGCGGCTTCATGGTCGGCGGCACCAGCCTTGTCACGGCTGTTGCCATGCGCGGCAACCCGCCGCCCTTCAGCCGCCGGCTCGGCTTCTTCCTCGTCAATCTCCTGTGGATGACCTTCGCGGTTGTCGGCTCGATCCCGATCTATCTGGCCCGCGAGGACCTCACCTTCGCCCAGGCGCTTTTCGAGGCCGTCTCCGCCATCACCACCACGGGATCCACCGTCCTGACAGGACTCGACCATTCCGCGCCCGGCCTTCTGCTCTGGCGCTCGCTGCTACAGTGGATGGGCGGCATCGGCATCGTCGCGCTCGGCCTCTTCATCCTGCCGTTCCTGCGCATCGGCGGCATGGCCTTCTTCAAGATGGAATCATCAGATACGAGCGACAAGCCATTTGCCCGCATGGCAAGCTTCACCAGAGCCTTTCTGGCGATTTATGTGGGGATCACAATCGCCTGCGCAGTGTCCTACGACCTTGCCGGCATGTCGCATTTCGACGCCATCAACCATGCGCTGACGACGGTGGCAACCGGCGGGTTCTCGACCCATGACAGTTCATTCGGCTATTTCGACAATCCATCGCTGCTGCTGATCTCCACCTTCTTCATGACGCTGTGCAGCCTGCCGTTCTCGATCCTGATCCTGTTCGTAGTTCGCGGCCGGCTGGATACGCTGAGAGATCCGCAGATCATCCTGTTCTTGTCCTATCTGGCGATCGCAGCCTTCGTTCTGGCGCTCTATATCAGTCTGGACGGGCAGATGGATTTCGTGAGTGCTCTGGTCCAGTCGCTGTTCAACGTATCCTCGATCCTGTCAACCACGGGCTTTGCCAGCACGGACTACACTGCCTGGGGGGCCTTCGCCGTGGTGATGGTCTTCTTCCTCACCTTCATGGGCGGGTGCTCGGGCTCGACGGCCGGCGGCATCAAGGCCTATCGTTTCCTGATTCTCTACAACATGCTGTCCACCGGCATGAAGAAGCTGATCTATCCGAATGCCGTCTACTCGATCCGCTACGGCCGTTTGAGCGTCGATTCGGAAACGCAGCGCGCCGTGTCGATGTTCTTTACTGCCTATATTCTGCTATGGGCCTTCGGCAGCCTCGCCATGGCCGCCTTCGGCTATGACCTGATCACGGCGACTTCCGCGGTGCTGACCGCGCTTTCGAATGTCGGTCCGGGGCTCGGCAACATCATCGGCCCGTCCGGCAATTTCTCGACCTTCGCCGATCCGGAGCTTTACCTCCTTTCCATAATGATGCTGCTCGGCCGCCTGGAAATCCTCACCGTCGCCGTCATTCTGATGCCGATGTACTGGCGCGGCTGACGTGGCGGAAAACCGTGCGGGGGCGGCTGAGAAGCTTCCATTTCGGTGTGAACCGCTTTAATGAATGGCGAAAAGCGCCGAACCTCGAACACCAATGCGGGATGCTCTTGTCTCATGACACTTTCCAACACTCAGGCGATCACCCCTGAACTCGTCGAAGCCCATGGACTGAAGCCGGACGAATATGAGCGGGTTCTGGAACTCATCGGCCGCGAGCCGACCTTCACCGAACTCGGCATCTTCTCCGCGATGTGGAACGAGCACTGCTCCTACAAATCATCCAAACGCTGGCTGAGGACGCTGCCGACCACCGGGCGGCGGGTGATCCAGGGGCCTGGCGAAAATGCCGGCATCGTCGACATCGACGACGGCGATTGCGTCGTCTTCAAGATGGAGAGCCACAACCACCCCTCCTATATCGAGCCCTATCAGGGGGCTGCGACCGGGGTCGGCGGCATCCTGCGCGATATCTTCACCATGGGCGCCCGTCCGGTGGCGGCGATGAATGCGCTGCGTTTCGGCGCGCCGGACCATCCCAAGACCCGCCATCTGGTGTCCGGCGTTGTTGCCGGCGTCGGCGGCTACGGCAATTCCTTCGGCGTGCCGACGGTCGGCGGCGAAGTCGAATTCGACGCCCGCTACAACGGCAACAATCTGGTCAACGCCTTTGCCGCCGGCATCGCGCGGTCTGACGCGATCTTCTATTCCGAGGCCAAGGGCGTCGGCCTTCCGGTCGTCTATCTCGGCGCGAAGACCGGCCGTGACGGGGTTGGCGGCGCGACCATGGCATCCGCCGAATTCGACGAGGATATCGAGGAAAAGCGCCCGACGGTTCAGGTCGGCGACCCCTTCACCGAAAAATGCCTGCTGGAGGCCTGCATGGAACTGATGCAGACCGGCGCGGTGATCGCGATCCAGGACATGGGGGCTGCGGGGCTTACGTGTTCGGCCGTCGAGATGGGGGCCAAGGGCAATCTCGGCGTCGAACTCGATCTCGACCGCGTGCCGGTGCGCGAGACGGAGATGACGGCCTACGAGATGATGCTTTCGGAAAGCCAGGAGCGCATGCTCATGGTGCTCGATCCGGAAAAGGAAGAGGAAGCCGAGGCGATCTTCCGCAAATGGGGCCTCGATTTCGCCATCGTCGGCAAGACCACCGACGATCTCAGGTTCCGCGTGCTGCACCAGGGCGAAGAGGTTGCCAATCTGCCGATCAAGGAGCTGGGCGACGAGGCGCCGGAATATGACCGCCCCTGGCGCGAGCCCGATACGCGCGGCGAGCTGCCGGCCCATCTCGTCGAGGCGCCGAACGACTACGGCGTCGCTCTTCTGAAACTCATCGGCGGACCCAACCAGTCGAGCCGGCGCTGGGTCTATGAGCAGTATGACACGCTGATCCAGGGCAATTCCCTGCAGATCCCGGGCGGCGATGCCGGCGTCGTGCGCGTCGACGGCCATCCGGTCAAGGCGCTCGCCTTTTCCTGCGACGTGACCCCGCATTATGTCGAGGCTGATCCCTTCGAGGGCGGCAAGCAGGCGGTGGCCGAATGCTGGCGCAACATTACCGCGACAGGAGCCGAGCCGCTGGCGGCAACCGACAATCTCAATTTCGGCAATCCGGAAAAACCGGAAATCATGGGCCAGTTCGTCAAGGCGATCGAGGGCATCGGCGAGGCTTGCCGCATTCTCGATTTCCCCATCGTTTCCGGCAATGTCTCGCTCTACAACGAGACCAATGGCGAGGCGATCCTTCCGACGCCCACCATCGGCGGCGTCGGGTTGATTTCCGACTGGCGAAAGATGGCGCGCGTCGGCTCCCTTTCTGAAGGCGATCATGTGATTCTTATCGGCCCGGACGGCGATCATCTCGGCGCGACCGCCTATATGCGCGACGTGCTCGGTCTCATTGATGGCCCGGCGCCTGCCGTCGATCTCTATGTCGAGCGCCGCAATGGCAATTTCGTCCGCTCGGCCATCAATAACGGCCAGATCACTGCCTGCCACGACATTTCCGCCGGCGGCCTCGCCGTCGCGCTTGCCGAAATGTGCATGGCGGCGGGCAAGGGCATGAAGCTGAGCGTCGAGCAGGCGCGCGGCATGCCGCACGCCCTGCTGTTCGGCGAGGACCAGGCCCGCTACGTGATCACGGTTCCCGCCGAATACGGCAATTTCGTCTGCGCATCGGCCGAAGGCAGCGGCGTGCAGTTCCGCCGCCTCGGGAAGGTCGAGGGTGACGCGCTCGTGATCGACGACCTGATTTCCGTTTCGGTCGGGGAGTTGCGCGAGACCCACGAAATGTGGTTCCCTCAATTCATGGCCGCTTCGAGCGGCAACGGCCCGTCGGCGGAAGAACCGGCATCAAGCGAGGAGCACTGAACATGGCAATGAGCGCGGGCGAAATCGAAGACATGATCAAGGCAGCCATTCCCGACGCCACGGTCACGATCAGGGATCTGGCGGGTGACGGCGACCATTTCGCCGCCGAGGTCGTGTCGGAAAGCTTCAGGGGAAAGACCAGGGTGCAGCAGCACCAGATGGTCTATGATGCCCTGAAGGGTAATATGGGCGGCGTGCTGCACGCGCTTGCCCTGCAGACGTCCGCTCCGCAATAGGCGGGGCTTGCGGCCTCGTGCGACGAGGACCGGCCAGGATTGATTTTTGCCTTGTTTCATCTGGTTTGGACTTGGCGGTTGTCAATCAATCGATTATATGCTGAAAGCAAATAAACGCTACGGACCTTGAACCCGTATGTGAAAGGATTGCCCATGAGTGACATCAACACCTACATCAAGAGCGAAGTCGACGAGAACGACGTCGTCGTCTTCATGAAGGGAACCCCGCAGTTTCCGCAGTGTGGTTTCTCCGGACAGGTCGTGCAGATTCTCGACTATCTCGGCGTCGACTACAAAGGCATCAATGTGCTGGCCGACGGCGACCTGCGCCAGGGAATCAAGGATTATTCCAACTGGCCGACCATTCCCCAGCTTTACGTGAAGGGCGAATTCGTCGGCGGCTGCGATATCGTGCGCGAGATGTTCCAGGCCGGTGAATTGCAGGAACATCTGTCCTCCAAGGGCGTGGCGGTGCGCGGCGCGGCGTAAGCCGAACCCGGCGAACCGGCAGGATTTATCCCGGCGGGCAGGCGCATTGACGCGGCTGTCCGCCAGCATTTTGCAGACCTTCAGGAACGGGCGTCGCGCATGCGGCGCCTTATTTTGCTTTCAGGAATATTCGTTGTGACAGAAACATTACAAAGTGCGGGCCCACTGGTGCGCAAGGCGCCCGGCAAATGGGAACTGGTCGCGATGATGGCGGGGCTGATGGCGCTCAACGCGCTCGCCATCGACATCATGCTGCCCGGGCTCAAGCAGATCGGCGCCAGCCTCGGCGTCGAGGCGGAAAACCAGCACCAGTTCATCATCACCGCCTATGTCCTCGGCTTCGGCGTGGCGCAGCTTGCCTATGGCCCTCTCGCCGACCGTTTCGGGCGCAAGATGCCTCTGCTCGTCGGCCTTGTGATCTATTTCATCGGCGCGGTTTTCTGTGCCTTCGTACCGAGCTTTGCCATGATGCTCGCCGTGCGGTTCTTCCAGGGCCTCGGCGCGGCGGCAACCCGCGTCATCTCCGTGGCGATCGTGCGCGACCTTTACGGCGGCCGCAAGATGGCCGAGATCATGTCGCTGATCATGATGGTGTTCATGATCATCCCGGTGATCGCGCCGTCGATCGGCCAGACGATCATGCTGTTCGGCGACTGGCACCTGGTCTTCGTCTTCCTCGGACTGGCCGCGCTCGGCAATTTCCTCTGGGTGACCTTCCGCCTGCCGGAAACCCAGCACCCGGAAGACGTGATCCAGCTGACGCCGAAAGCGGTCCTTCACAGCTTCGCTTACGTTCTGAGCAATCGCGTTGCGCTGTTCTACACGCTGGCAACCACCTTCATCATGGCCTGCATCTTCGGCTTCGTGACCTCGGCACAGCAGGTCTATGTCGACATTTACGGGCTCGGCACGCTGTTTCCGCTCGCCTTTGCCGGGATCGGCATCATCATGGCCGCCTCCTCGCTCGCCAACTCCCGGATCGTCGGCAGGATCGGCATGCGCAGGCTTTCGCACGGCGCGCTGATCGGCTTCGTTGTGACCAACGGCGTCTGGCTGGCGATCGACCTGATCTTTGCCGGCGCCATGCCGTTCTTCGTCTTCTACGTCATCTTCGCCATTGCCTGGTTCCAGTTCGGCTGGATCGCGCCCAACTTCAACGCGCTGGCGATGGAGCCGCTTGGCCATGTGGCGGGCGCTGCCTCTTCCATCCTCGGCTTTGCCAGCACGGCAGGCTCGGCGATGCTCGGCGCGATGATCGGTCTATCCTTCAACGGCACCACGACGCCAATGATCGCCGGTTTCTTCATCTTCGGCCTTGTCGCCCTCGGCTTCACGCTGATTGCGGAAAAAGGCAAGCTGATGCAGCCGCATAACCCCGAAGTCTGATGTCGCTTGCGCGATTGCGGAACTGAAGAACTTTTTTCAGCCGCGATTGCGCCAGGACAACGGACAGAGCCGTCGGGCCTGTAGAAAGGCCCCTAAGACGCTCCCATACCCGGTCCCCGAGGGGACCGGGCACATGCCCCGAAAGTCCCTCCCCGTGATACATGCACCCCACTCCGCCCCGGTGACCAACCCGCTGCCCAAATGGGAGCTCGTCACCATGATGGCGCTATTGATGGCGCTCAACGCGCTGGCCATCGACATCATGCTGCCCGGTCTGCAGCAGATCGGCGCCAGCCTCGGCGTCGATGAAGAGAACCGCCGCCAGTTCATCGTCACCGCTTATGTTCTCGGCATGGGCTGCGCGCAGCTTCTGTTCGGCCCGCTTTCCGACCGATTCGGTCGCAAGGCGCCGCTTCTCGCCGGCCTTGCGCTTTACCTCGTGACCTCGGTATTTGCGGCTTTCGTTCCCAGCTTTGCGCTGATGCTTCTTGCCCGCTTCGTCCAGGGCGCAGGCTCGGCCGCCACCCGCGTGATCTCGATCTCGATCATCCGCGACCTCTATGGCGGGCGAATGATGGCGGAGGTGATGTCGCTGATCATGATGGTGTTCATGATCATCCCGATCCTGGCGCCGTCCATCGGCCAGACCATCCTTCTTGCCGGCGAATGGCACCTGATCTTCATCTTCCTGGCGCTGTTTTCCGCCTGCATGTTCGTCTGGGCGCTGATGCGGCTGCCCGAATCGCTCAATCCGGCCGACAGGCGGCCCTTCAACGTGGCCTCCATTGCCGGCGGCTTCATGATGGTGCTTCGCAACCGCACGGCAGCGTTCTACATCCTGGCCACCACCTTCATCCAGGCCTGCATGTTCGGCTACATCACCTCGGCCCAGCAGATCTATATCGGCATCTTCGATCTCGGAAAGCTGTTTCCGGTCGCCTTTGCCGGCCTCGGGATCATCATGTCCTTTTCGGCGCTCCTGAATTCGCGCCTCGTCGGACGCTTCGGCATGCGGCGGCTGTCGCAGGCAGGCCTCATCATCTTCACCTCGGTGATCGGCATCTGGCTCGCGCTCGACCTTGCCTATGACGGGGTCATGCCGTTCTGGCTGTTCTATCTGATGTTCTGTCTTGCCTGGCTGCAATTCGGCATTCTCGGCGCGAATTTCAATTCCATGGCGATGGAGCCGCTCGGCCATATCGCCGGCATCGGCTCATCGGTGCTGGGCTTTACCAGTACGGCCGGTTCGGCGCTGATCGGTTCGCTGGTGGGCCAATCCTTCAACGGCACCACGACGCCGCTGATCGCCGGTTTCTTCACCTTTGCGATCTGCGCCTGCATCGCAACCGTGATCGCCGAGCGCGGAAAGCTGTTCAGACCCCAGAACCCCGAGGTCTGAGGCGATCCGCAACCATCGCCGCTAGCTCTTGTCCCTAGCGGAACAGCCGCAATAGGAGAGGCTCGGATACCAGTCCGCTCCCCTGCCTTCGGGCGTCAGGTCGAGCAGGACCCAGAGCGGGTCCATCTCGTCGGCCCCGCGCGGGTCCTGGCCGGGATCGGCCATATCATTGGTCATTTCCTCGCTCCAGAAATGACGGATCGTTCCGTCACGGCGGGTGAACACGGCGAAGCCCGGCTGGTCCGCATCCTCGGCGCTGACATAGGTGCGCGTGTAGGCCCCTTCCGTATCCGAATAGAACGGGATCTGCTTCCAGCCTCGGTCGATCTTCCATTGCAGCAGCCGTTCGATCGGCGAGCGCGCGACGACGGCGACGCTGACGCGCTGCCGGAAGTCATCGATCTTGCCCTCCCAGGAGGCGATCAGCGAGGTGCACATGGGGCACGGCGCCTGGCGCTGCGGCCCGAACATGAAACTGTAGATGACCAGCGTGTCCTTGTCGCCGAACAGACTGGAAAGGGTCTCCTCCCCCGACGGACCGACAAAGGGATAGTCGCGCGGAACCTCGCCGCCTGGCGGCAATTGCCGGCGCAGCGCCGCGACGGCCTCGTTTTGACGCCTCAGCCTGATTTCCTCCACCAGAAGCGCATTGCGCGCCTCGCGATAAGCTTCGCTCTCGTTCGGGAAGCGCGCCTTGTTTCTGCCCGCCAGTTCCTCGGCAGGTATCAATCCATCAGTCATTTCTGGACCTCCTCGCAAGAGCATATTTTACGTTGATATCAACATAAAATATGCCGTTTAGCAATGCTTTCGCGATACACCGGACCAGGCGGATCGATATTTGCTAAAGCGTGAAGACCTTCTCCCGCAGTTCCCGCCAGCTCTCCTCGTCCGGCGCGCCAAGAATGCCGCCGTCGAGGTGGTCGGGGCGGTAGGGCGAGCCGTCATAGCGGGCTATGTAGCCGCCGGCCTCCTGGCCGATCAGCACGCCGGCAAGATGGTCCCAGGGCATCAGCTTGAAATAGGTGATGAAATGCAGGCCGCCTGCGGCAAAGGCGCGGTATTCCACCGCCGCGCAGCGATAGCTTGCGGCAAAGCGTAGCTTCACGGTGTTCGCCAAAAGCTTGGCCCGTTTTTCATTCGGCATGAAGGCGACGGAGGCGGTGCCAAGCATTTCCGGAAGCGCGACGGGAGCGGCGACCTTCATCCGGCTCGACGAACCGTCGGCCCGCTTCAGCCATGTGCCGCCGCCCTTTTCCGCGATCATGAAGTCGTCGCCCATCGGGTCATAGATCAGCCCGGCCACCGTCTCCCCTCGGGAGACGACCGCGACCATGACGCCATAGGCGGAAATGCCATGGGCGAAGTTGAACGTGCCGTCGATCGGGTCGACGACCACGGCAAGCTCGGCATCCTTCAGCTTGGCAAGCAGCGACGGATCGGCGGCAACGCCCTCCTCGCCGATGAAGACGGCTTCGGGCAGGATCTTCTCGATGCCGGCCTTGATCACCCGTTCCGCTGCGGTATCGGCAATGGTGACGAGGTCGCTAGCCTCGGTCTTTTCCGCCACATCCTCGTCGCCCAGCTTGCGAAAGCGCGGCAGGATCTCCTGCTTTGCGGCGTCGCGCATCAGCCCGGCGATGGCGTCGAGCGTTTCGGAAGTCAAATTCATCTGCTGAAATCCCTTTGGAATGAAACTGACACCGGTTAAATCACGCCCGAGCCCGCAAAGTCCATGGCCGGAGGGCCAAAGCGCCACGCTTTGTCGTTGACTTTTGGGCAAAACCCGACTATTTCCGCGCCAACAACGGCCCTGGGCCGATGTTTCACCGACATGTCCCGTGGTTTTCCGGGCGCTTTTTTCCGCGAAAACCTGTCAGGATCTTCCCGTTGGGAGGAACCAAAGGAGGGCGTGTTTCCTTGGAGCCGGCCAAGCCGGTTCTTTTGTTATGACTTAAAGGAAATACGATGAGCAAGCGCGAATCGTCCAAGCATAAAATTGACCGCCGTATGGGCGAAAACATCTGGGGCCGTCCGAAGTCCCCGGTCAATCGCCGCGAATACGGCCCCGGCCAGCACGGCCAGCGCCGCAAGGGCAAGCTCTCCGACTTCGGCGTGCAGCTGCGCGCCAAGCAGAAGCTGAAGGGCTATTACGGCGAACTGCGCGAAAAGCAGTTCCTGGCCATCTTCGAGGAAGCCAACCGCCGCAAGGGCGACACCGGTGAAAACCTGGTCGGCCTCCTGGAAAGCCGCCTCGACGCGATCGTCTACCGCGCCAAGTTCGTTCCGACGGTCTTTGCTGCCCGTCAGTTCGTCAACCACGGCCACGTCACGGTCAACGGCACCAAGGTCAACATCGGTTCCTACCGCTGCCAGCCGGGCGACGTCATCGAGGTTCGCGAGCGCTCCAAGCAGCTCGCCAGCGTTCTCGAGGCAACCCAGCTCGCCGAGCGCGACGTTCCGGAATATATCGATGCCGATCATTCCAAGATGGTTGCGACCTACGTACGGGTTCCGGCTCTCGCCGATATCCCCTACCCGGTCATCATGGAACCGAACCTCGTCGTCGAGTTCTATTCGCGCTGATTTTTTTCACGCGGATTTGTATCGCGAAAAGCCGCTCCACCGGGGCGGCTTTTCTTTTGTCTGGTGCATGTTGCGGTTAGTGTAGGCATCAAATTCCAAGGGAAAGACCATGGACCTTCAGGCCATTGCCGACGACATTGTGCGCGATCTCAGCTCCAGGCTCGGCGAGGGCAAGGTGGCCGACTATATTCCCGAACTCGCCAAGGTGGACCCGAAGCAGCTCGGCATCGCGATCACCACCGTCGACGGCAAGACCTATCGCGCCGGTGACGCGGAGACCGCCTTCTCGGTGCAGAGCATTTCCAAGGTGTTCATGCTGACGCTGGCGCTCGGCAAGGTCGGCGAGACGATCTGGCGCCGCGTCGGGCGCGAGCCCTCGGGCTCGGCCTTCAATTCGATCGTCCAGCTCGAGCATGAGCACGGCATTCCCCGCAATCCCTTCATCAATGCCGGCGCCATTGTCGTCACCGACATCGTGCTGGCAGGCCACCGCCCGCGCGAGGCGATCGGCGAATTCCTGCGCTTCATGCATTTCGTCGCCAATGACGAGAGCCTCTATATCGACGAGCCCGTCGCCCGCTCGGAGCAGCGCACCGGCTATCGTAATTTCGCGCTCGCCAATTTCATGCGCGGCTTCGACAATCTCGAACATCCCGTCGACCATGTGCTCGGCGTCTATTTTCACCAGTGCGCGCTGGCCATGAACTGCGTCCAGCTGTCCCATGCGGGCCTGTTCCTGGCCAATCGCGGTACCAATCCACTGACCGGTTTTTTCCGTTGTCTCGCCGCGGCGGGCGCGACGGATCAACGCGATCATGCTGACCTGCGGCCATTATGACGGCTCCGGCGATTTTGCCTTCCGCGTCGGCCTGCCCGGCAAATCCGGCGTCGGCGGCGGCATTCTCGCCGTTGCCCCCGGCAGGGCTTCGATCGCCGTCTGGTCGCCGGGGCTTGACGAGACCGGCAATTCCCTGCTTGGCAGCATTGCGCTGGAAATGCTTGCCGCACGCACCGGCTGGTCGGTGTTCGGCACCTGAGCGGAACGGCCCGGCAATGCAAATGCTGAATGAGAGAAACGACACCATGAGCGACGCAGAAATCCTCGACGAGACCCGGCCGGAAGACAGTGCCTTCCGCGCGCTCTTTGCCGATGCGCCCTCCTCGGTCAGTTTCCAGCGGTTGCGCAAGCGGCTGCTGCGGCAGGTGCGCCAGGCAATCTTCGACTTTTCCATGCTTGAAGGCCAAAAGCGCTGGCTGGTCGCGCTTTCCGGCGGCAAGGACAGTTACGGCCTTCTCGCCGTGCTGATGGAACTCAAATGGCGCGGGTTGCTGCCGGTCGAACTCATCGCCTGCAATCTCGATCAGGGCCAGCCGAACTTTCCCAAACATGTCCTGCCAGACTATCTCGAAAGCCTCGGGATCAGATACCGGATCGAGTACAAGGACACCTATTCGATCGTCACCGACAAGCTTGCGCCGGGCTCCACCTACTGCTCGCTGTGCTCCAGGCTCAGGCGCGGCCATCTCTACCGGATCGCGCGCGAGGAAGGCTGCGACGCCCTGGTGCTCGGCCACCACCGCGAGGACATTCTCGAGACCTTCTTCATGAACCTCTTCCACGGCGGCAGGCTTGCCACCATGCCCGCGAAGCTTCTGAACGACGACGGTGACCTGACGCTTCTGCGCCCGCTTGCCTATGCGGCCGAGGACGACCTGGCGCGCTTTGCCGAGGCCATGCGCTTTCCCATCATCCCCTGCGACCTCTGCGGCTCGCAGGACGGGCTGGAGCGCAACGCCATGAAGCAGATGCTGGCCGACATGGAGACGCGCATGCCCGGCCGCAAGGAGGTGATGCTGAGGGCGCTCTGCAATGCCAATCCCTCGCACCTCCTCGACCCGAAGCTTTTCGATTTTGCCGGATTACGGCCTCAAACCGATTGAACTTCGCCCGCCCGCCGGGGCCATTTCCGGCCCGTGATAATGTGTCAGTTTCACTAAACTTTCCGTCATCTGCCTGAAAATAGACGGTTCTGCGCCTCGCGGCCTTGCCGTTTGTCTGCCACGATGCCACAAAAGGTCACCATCAAACACGAGAGGTGATGTCGTGGAAAAAGCAGAAATCGGCCTGATTGGTCTGGGTGTCATGGGCTCCAACCTCGCCCTGAACATTGCTGAAAAAGGCAACAGAATCGCCGTTTACAACCGTACGGTCGACAAGACGCGCGCATTTTACGCAGGCGCCGGCGACCTTCAGAAGAACATCGTTCCCACAGAAACGCTTTCGGAATTCGTGGCCGCCATCCGTCCGCCGCGCCCGATCATCATCATGATCAAGGCCGGCGATCCGGTTGATCAGGAGATCGAGAAGCTGCGCCCCTATCTCGGTAATGGCGACATCATCATCGATGCCGGCAATGCCAATTTCCACGATACCCGCCGCCGCTTCCAGGAGCTGGAAGGCACCGGCCTGACCTTTATCGGCATGGGCGTTTCCGGCGGCGAAGAAGGCGCGCGGCACGGTCCCTCGATCATGGTCGGCGGCACGGAAGACAGCTACGCCCGCGTTGAAAAGGTTCTGACCTCGATTTCGGCGAAATATGCCGAGGACCCCTGCTGCGCCTGGCTTGGTCCGGACGGCGCCGGCCACTTCGTCAAGACCATCCACAACGGCATCGAATATGCCGACATGCAGATGATCGCCGAAATCTACGGCATCCTGCGCGACGGCGTCGGCATGAGCGCCTCGGAAATCGCCCATGTCTTCAGCGAATGGAACGATGGCCGCCTGAACTCCTTCCTGATCGAGATCACCGCCAAGGTGCTGACGGCGACCGATCCTGAAACCGGCAAGGCCATGCCCGACATCATCGTCGATGCCGCCGGGCAGAAGGGCACCGGCCGCTGGTCGGCGATCGAAGCGCAGCAGCTTGCCGTGCCGGCGACCGTGATCGAGGCCGCCGTTGCCGCCCGTTGCCTGTCCTCCATGCGTGGCGAACGCAAGGCAGCCGAGCCGATGTTCAACAAGGAAGAACTCGAATTCAGCATTCCGCCGGGTCCCTGGCTCAACCGTGACCTGGAACTGGCGCTCTTCGCAGCCAAGATCGCGGCTTATGCGCAGGGCTTCGACGTCATGGCGTCGGCATCCGAGCAGTATGGCTGGAACCTGCCGATGCCAGAGATCGCCCGCATCTGGCGCGCCGGCTGCATCATTCGCTCGCAGTTCCTCGACGAGATCACCAAGGCCTTCTCCGAAACGCCGGATGTCGCCAACCTGATCGTAACGCCTGCCTTTGCCGCCATGGTCAACGAATGCCTGCCGTCGCTGCGCCGCATTGTCGCCGCCGCGACTTCCGCCGGCCTTCCGGTTCCGGGTCTCGCCTCGGCTCTTACCTATTTCGATGCCTATCGCCAGTCGCGCGGCACCGCCAACCTGATCCAGGCACAGCGCGACTTCTTCGGCGCCCATGGCTTCGACCGTCTCGACGGCCTCGACATCCATCACGGCCCCTGGGGCAGCGGCGCGGCCTGACGCCTTTCCGTCTCTTCAGAGCAAGCAAATCGAGAGAGCCCCGTCGCAGCGGGGCTTTTCTTTTCGCGCCGCAGCTTCCGGCTCCTGAGGCAACGAGAGCTATGATGTATGAATTTCCACGCGGTTGCGCCCATTGCCCTTGGCTTCGTAAAGCGCTTGGTCCGCCTGCTTGATCACGGAATAGACCGACGGCACAGCCGCCGATGATTGGGCCACGCCCGCGCTCACGGTTACCCTGACATCGTGGGAGAAAATCTCGTCGGCAAGTTGCCCCCTGATATCTTCGGCGATGCGCGCGGCATTGCTGAGAAGCGCATCATTGAGGATCACGCAGAATTCCTCGCCGCCATAGCGCACGACGATGTCGCTTCCGCGGATACGTCGCGTGATGATTTCGGCAAAGCGCGCCAGAACGACATCGCCGAGACCATGCCCATAGCTGTCGTTGACGCTCTTGAAGTGGTCCAGATCGAACATGATGACACAGAAGAGTTCCGGCGTCTGATGGCCCGAATCGCGCCGCTCGAGCAGTTCGAGTGCCCGGCGGTTGGAGAGGCCTGTGAGCGCGTCGCGCTCGGCCTGTTCCTTGAAGGTCTTGTGTTCGACCTCGCGCCGCTCCTCCATCGCCAGAAAATAGCCGAGGATCATCGTGCCGAGCAGATTGCGCAGCACAAGGGCCGGCAGCGAATGGAACGCCGTGCTGAGGGCGAAATCGAGCGGCAGAAGAAAGACGGTCAGGAGGCTCAGCGAGATCGAGAGACCAAGAAGCGCGAGGTTGCGCAGATCGCGGCCATTGCCGCAATACCGCACGAAGGCAAGCGCGACGATGGTCGCCAGCACGATGCTGACCGTGCCCGGCATAACACCGGCCCCGCCGATAAGTATCCTGATGGTAACGGCGACAGCGCCCGCAATCAGCGCCGCCCAGACTCCGCCGAAAAGCGCGGCCAGGCCGATCATGATCACGCGGATATCCAGGATGAAACCGGGACCAACCACCAGCGGATCGATCATCGAAATGGCTGCGCCGAAACTGAAGAGAAGGCCGATCGCCGGGCCGGACCAGAGCGCCGGCCAGCGCGAACGCAGGATGGCGCGGTACGTCAGAATGACCAATGCCGCCAAACCCACCTTTTCCAGCATGGTCGCGAGAATACCCACATTCTCCATCATCGGTCACTGTCCCACGTTCTGGTCATTGCTCGCTCGATCCTCGTTCTCATGACAAGAACCACAGGTGATGGCCGTGTGCCGGGGAGCGCCTCTGGCACCGCAGCATCCGAACACCGGTCTTTTTGGGGGATACGCATCACGCAATTCGAGCCGTTGGTACGGTTAATGCCCCGTTTACCACAAGCAAAAAATGTCCACAAAGGCTAACCTTCCCCGACTCAATCGCCGTTTTGGCAAAGGCCAGCTTGATCAGCCGAGCCGAATGGCCCAAAACTCATGATCCAACACCGCCAAGACAGCAGAAAGGCGCCCCGGAGATGCCAGCAACCGTCATTCCCCCGCCGCACGCAATCCTGCTCCCCGTTACCGGTATTGAAGAGCGCTTCCCGGTCCGTCGCGTCTACTGCGTCGGCCGCAACTACGCGGCCCATGCTGTGGAAATGGGCCACGACCCGGAACGCGAGGCGCCGTTCTTCTTCCAGAAGAACGCCGACAATCTGCTTTTGCCGGGACAGCCCTTTGCCTATCCAAGCCTCACCGCCAACGTACACCACGAGGTCGAATGCTATGTGGCGCTGAAAGATGGCGGCGCTGATATCGGCGTCGAAGATGCTCTGGACTGTGTATACGGCTACGGCGTCTCCGTGGATCTCACCCGGCGCGATATTCAGGACGAGGCGAAGGCGAAAAGCCGGCCCTGGGAGATGGCAAAGGCCTTCGAGCATTCAGCGCCGGTATCCGCGATCGCGCCCGCGGAGGAGATCGGCCACCCCGAAAAGGGCGCGATCACGCTCTTGCGCAATGGCGCCGAGACGCAGAACGGCGACCTCAACCAGATGATCTGGAAGGTGCCGGAGATCATAGCGGAACTGTCGCGCTATGTAACGCTCGCTCCCGGCGACATCATCCTGACGGGAACGCCCTCGGGCGTGGGGCCGGTTTCGAGAGGCGACCGGATCGAATGCGAGATCGAGACTGTCGGAAAACTTGCATTCGACGTGATCTGATATACTCTGGCGTTCCTCAGGAGGACGAAAATTGACGATTTACGCGCTCGGCGCGCGCCGACCGAAATTGCCACCGGACGGCGCCTATTGGATTGCTCCCGATGCCGCAGTGATCGGCGAGATCATCGTCGGCGAGAATGTCGGAATATGGTTCGGGGCCGTGCTGCGCGGCGACAATGAGCCGATCACCATCGGCCAAGGCAGCAATATTCAGGACGGCGTGATGGTCCATACCGACATGGGCTCTCCCGCGACCATCGGAGAAGGCTGCACCATCGGCCACCACGCCATCATCCATGGCTGCACGATCGGCGACAACAGCCTCGTGGGTATGGGCGCGACTATTCTCAACGGCGCCGTGATCGGCAAGAACTCGCTCGTGGGCGCAAACGCGCTGGTTACGGAGGGAAAGACCTTTCCCGACAACAGCCTGATCGTCGGCGCTCCGGCAAAGGCGGTGCGCACGCTAGACGAGGCGACGATAGAGGGGCTGCGCCGCTCTGCCACAAGCTACCAGGAGAACTGGCAGCGCTTCAGCCGCGACCTCGAGGTCATCGACGACGGTTCGGCCGGATGAATTCGTCGCCGTTCATCACCCTGTCGAAACGTGATCAGGCGCTCGATGAGCTGATCGGCAGAAACCTGGCCCGCACCGGCTGGGTTCTCACCTTCCCTCCCGAACTCGAAGAGCGTTTTAACGCCCATATCCACGCCAGCCGTCACCGCCAGGTCGTCCGGGCCGCGCTGGCCGGGATTGCCTTCCTGTTCGCCTTCGTCATCGTCGACCTCGTCTACCGGCCGGAACTGATCGTCCATCTTTCGATCATCCGGGCGGGCGTTATCGGTTCATTGATGGCAGCGCTGTCACTTGTCATCTATTTTCGCAACGACACTCGCCTGCCGGGACTGATGTCCATCCTCGGAATTTCAGTCGCCTCGCTCGGGGCCGGACTGATGCTGATCACGGTCGGCAATCCGATCGTGCAGTATGAGCCCTACACATTCATCCTCGTCGCCGTCATCGCCAATATCGCCCTGCCGCTGCGCCCTCCTCAGGCGCTCCTGGCCTCGGCCATCAATTTTGCCATCGCGGCCTATTTCATTCTGCCGCTTCCAACGCTCGTGCCGGATGAAAAGGCCTCGCCTCTGATCTTTCTTCTGGCGACCACCGTGATGACGATGCTTGCCAATGTGCGGATCGAGACAATCGAACGAAAGATCTTCCTGCTTTACCTGCGCGAGAAACTGCGCGGCGAGGCGCTTTTGAGCGAATATCGCTCGCTCGACCACATCTCCAACACCGATGCCCTGACCGACCTTGCCAACCGGCGGCTGTTCGATGAGTTCCTCCGGCAGAGCTGGCAGGAGGCCAGGTTCAACGACGAGCCGCTGACCCTGCTGATGATCGATATCGACCACTTCAAGGGCTACAACGACACCTATGGCCATCCGGCGGGCGATGAATGCCTCAAGCAGGTTGCCAGGGCGCTCAAGGCCAGCACGCGGGCGGAAAGCGACCTGCCCGCGCGTTTCGGCGGCGAGGAGTTCGCGCTGGTGCTGCCGAGCTGCGAGGAAGATGACGGGCTCAGCATGGCGAGGCGGATCCACGAGGCCATTGCCCGGCTCGACATCCTGCATGCGACAAGCCCGCTGAAGCGTCTCTCGGTCTCGATCGGCGTCGCGACGGAATGGCCGGCAAACACCACGCATGAGCCGCGCAGCCTGCTGATCCGGGCCGACCGTGCGCTCTACGCTGCCAAACAGGGCGGCCGCAACCTGACATCTGTCGACAGGCCGGGCGAAGATCGCCGGACGCCGGCTCCGGCGGCAGTGGTCAATGGCAGCACCGCCGAGCAGAAGGCCTCCTGAGAAGGACGAACCGGCCCACGCTTTGGAGCGCCGCGCGTCCTATAGGACGCATAAAGGTCGCGCCAACTTATTGAATCGACGCATCGTTCTTGTTGAAAATCGATTCCGATTTTCGAGCCGATGCGCTAGAGCATAATCCGACCGGAGCGAAGCGAGGATCGATTAGATTATGCTTCTAAAACAAATGGATAGAGCGCCGATCTGATTCAATCAGGTCGAAATGCGCTCTAGCGCCGGCAGGCCTCGCACAGGCCGCGCATCTCCACCGTCATCCGCTCCGGCTTGAACTTCCGGCCTTCAGCGAGTGCAGCCAGGGCATGCTCGATCTCGTGCGCGTGAAACTCGATCACCGCGCCGCACCCCTCGCAGATGGCAAAGGCGGTCATGCCGTGATGGCTGCAATCCTCCTCCGGATGGGCGCACGCGACATAGGCGTTCATGCTTTCCAGCCTGTGCACCATGCCGGCCTCGGTCAGCTTGTCGAGCGCGCGGTAGACCTGAAGCGGGGCCTTGAAACCGTGGTCACGCAGGCGATCAAGGATGGTGTAGGCGCTCATCGGGCCTTCGCTTTCCGCAAGGCAATCGAAGACGAGCGACTGGTTGCGGGTCAGTTTGCGCGCGGCAATGGTCATCGGGAAACCTCCTTCATGCGCGTCGGGCGGCAAGCGGAACCATGCCGGCAACGAAAAGCAGCATGGCGGCAACGACGATCGACGGCCCCGAGGGCGTATCATAGTAGAGCGAGGCATAAAGGCCCATCACCACGGAAACCGCGCCGATCAGCGAGGCGATCACCGCCATGGCCTCCGGCGTCTTCGCAAAGCGCCGCGCGGTCGCAGCCGGCACGATCAGCAGCGAGGTGATCAGCATGATGCCGACGATCTTCATGGCGATCGCGATCACCAGCGCCATCAGCAGCATGAAGACGAAACGCGCGGTTTCCGGCCTGAGCCCTTCCGCCTGGGCGATCTCCGGCGAGACGGTTGCGGCCAGAAGCGGCCGCCAGAGCGCGACGATCGCACCGACGACGACGAGCCCGCCGAGCCAGACGATAGCAATGTCGGTGCGCGTGACGGAGAGGATGTCGCCGAACAGGAAGCTGATCAGATCGACCCGGACCCAGGTGAGGAAGGAAACGATCACCAGCCCGACGGCAAGCGTCGAATGGGCGAGAATGCCGAGCAGGCTGTCGGTCGAAAGCGCGCGACGTCGCTCCAGCAGGATCAGAAGAATCGAGATCGCGGTAGCAACGACGAAGACGCTGAGGGTCAGGTTGACGGCAAAGAGCAGCGACAAGGCCACGCCCAGCAGCGCGGAATGCGCCATGGTATCGCCGAAATAGGCCATCTTGCGCCAGATGATGAAGCAGCCGAGCGGGCCCGCCATCAGGGCGACGCCGATGCCGGCAATCAGCGCGCGGGTGAAGAAATCGTCAAGCATGGGATTTCTCCCCGTCATCATGGGTATGGTGCCCGTCATGGGGATGGCAGTGATCGGTGACCGTGCCGTCGGCATGGCGCACGCGCCCGTCCGGCATATGGGTGTGGTCGTGATGGTGACGGTAGAGCGCAAGCGCGCCCGATGCCCGCGCCCCGAAGAGCGCCTGATAGGCCTCGCTGCCGCTGACATCCTCCGGCGTACCCGTGCAGCAGACATGGCCGTTGAGGCAGACCACCGTATCGGTCTGGGCCATCACCACATGAAGGTCGTGCGAGATCATCAGCACGCCGCAGCCCTGGCGGTCGCGGATCTTCGAAATCAGTTCGTAAAGCGCGATCTCGCCGGAATAGTCGACGCCCTGCACCGGCTCGTCGAGAACCAGCAGGTCCGGCGTGCGGGCAATCGCCCGGGCCAGAAGCGCCCGCTGGAATTCGCCGCCCGAAAGGGTCTGAACGTTCGCCTCTTCCATGTGCGAAAGCCCGACCGCCTCCAGCGCCTCGGATATCTCCGCGCGCGACAGCGGCCCCGTGACCGTCATCAGCCGGCGGACGGTCAGCGGCAGCGAGTGATCGATGTTGAGCTTCTGCGGCACATAGCCAATCTTCAGGCGGGACGCCCGCCACACCCTGCCCTCGTCCGGCTCGAACACGCCGATTGCCATCTTCGCGCTGGTCGACTTGCCGGCGCCGTTCGGTCCGATCAGGGTGACGATCTCGCCGCGCCGCACATCGAAACGCACGCCGCGCACGAGAAAACGCCCCTCGCGCCTGATCCCGGCATCCTGCAGCGAAACCAGCAGCCCGGCTTCATCCTTTGTCTTGGTCAATTTCTGAAAACTCCGTCTTGCGGCGCTCTATGACATACGTTATAGCATTACGCAATTAATGTAATAACATTACATTTCAATGCAAGTGAGGTCCTGATGAATTCCCTTCGTATGCTTCTCCTGACAACGGCTGCCGTTTCGGCCGCCGGCGCCGCCATCGCAGATGACAACCTGAAGGTGGTCACGTCGATCAAGCCGCTCTATTCGCTGGCAACGGCGATCACGGCGGGAACCGAGACCGAGACCACGCTTCTGGTCAAGGGCGCAGCCTCGCCGCACACCTACAGCATGGCTCCGTCAGAGGCGCGGGCGCTGCAGCAGGCCGATGTCGTGTTCTGGATCGGACCGGCGCTCGAGCATTTCCTCGACAAGCCGCTTGAGGCGCTCGGCGGCAATGCCGAGGTCGTGGAGCTTGAAGAGGCGCCCGGCGTCGAAACGCTCGAACCGCGCGAGGGCGGCGCCTTCGACGCGCATGACCACGATCATGAAGGCGATGTTCATGATGACCACGGCGCGGACCAGGACCATGATGAGCACACCGATCATGATCACGATGAACACGCAGACGCCGAGCACGAGCATGCGGAAGCCGACCATCACCACGACGGCGAAGTCGATCCGCATATGTGGCTTGACCCGATGAACGCGAAGGCTTTCGCGGCCGCAATGGCGCAAACGCTTGCCGAGAACGATCCGGCCAATGCGGCGATCTATGCCGACAATGCCGAAAAGCTTGAGACAAGGCTCGATGATCTGACGGCCGGCATTCAGGCCCAGATCGACAGCGTTTCGAAAAAGCCCTATGTCGTCTTCCACGATGCCTACCACTATTTCGGTCATCGCTTCGACGTCGAGGCGGCGGGCTCGATCACCGTCAATCCGGAAGCGCCGCCGAGCGCCCAGCGCATTCGCGAAATCCACGACAAGCTGACGGAACTGGGCGCGGCCTGCGTCTTCTCCGAACCGCAATTCGCGCCAAAGATCATTGACGCCGTGATCGAGGGAACCGACGCCCGCACCGGCGTGCTCGATCCGCTTGGCGCCGGCCTCGAAGACGGCCCGGATCTTTACTTCGTGCTGATGGAAAACCTTGCCGGCAATCTGACCGACTGCTTTGTGGCCGAATAAGCGCCATGAGGACTTCCCCCGGGCACGCGCATGATGGCCGGGGGAAGTGGCCTGCGGGTGTCGTAGCTGCCACCCGCAGGCTTTATTATTTCTTCCGTTCGGGCCCTTTGCGCTCGGCCGATTTCGCCCAGATGTTGATATTGGCGTCGAGCGCGTAGCTGTCGATCTCGGCCAGTTCCGCATCGGTGAAATCCGGATTGTCGAGGGCTGCCACGCAATCGGTTACCTGTTCGGGGCGGCTCGCGCCGATCAGCGCCGTCGTTACCCGGCCCTTGCGCAGCACCCAGGCGAGCGCCATCTGCGCCAGCGTCTGGCCGCGCCGCTCGGCGATCGCGTTCAGCGAGCGGATATGGGCAATCGTCTCCTCCTTCAGGAAGGTCTGCTGCAGCGACTTGCCCTGGGCGGCGCGGCTGTCTTCAGGAATGCCGTTCAGATATTTGGACGTCAGCATGCCCTGGGCGAGCGGCGAGAAGACGATCGAGCCGAGACCGAGTTCCTCCAGCGTGTCGAGCAGACCGTCATCCTCGACCCAGCGATTGATCATCGAATAGCTCGGCTGGTGGATGACGAAGGGCGTCTTCAGCTCCTTCAGGATCGCATAGGCCTCGCGGGTGCGCTGCGAATTATAGGAGGAAATTCCCACATAGAGCGCCCTGCCCGAGCGCACGATGTGATCGAGCGCCAGCATGGTTTCTTCCAGTGGCGTATCGGGATCGAAGCGGTGCGAATAGAAGATGTCGACATAGTCGAGACCCAGCCGCTTCAGGCTCTGGTCGCAGGAAGCGATCATGTATTTGCGGCTGCCCCATTCACCGTACGGGCCCGGCCACATGCCGTAACCGGCCTTTGACGAGATGATCATCTCATCGCGCAGACCGGCAAACTCCTTCTTCAGGATCGAGCCGAAGGCCGTCTCGGCGGTCCCCGCCGGCGGACCGTAATTGTTGGCAAGATCGAAATGGGTGATGCCACTGTCAAAGGCCGTCTGGCAGATCGCGACCTTGCGCTCGCGCGGCGTGTCATCGCCGAAATTGTGCCAGAGCCCCAGCGAGATCGCCGGCAGTTTCAGGCCGGAATTGCCGCAGCGGTTATATTTCATCGTGTCATAGCGGGTTTCGGACGGTGTCCAGCTCATCATGCTCATCCTGATTTCGAGATGGCGCCCCGGTTCCGGGAGGGAACCTTCGCGTGAGGAGGCGCTCGTGGGAGACAGCGCGCGGCAGAAGGCCGCCCGCTTTTTGAGAAAATCCAGTCCGGACTATAATCCATTCACCCGCAATGATCCATGTCCTTGCCCGTCGACATTGGGGAGACAGCTTGGCGCGATCGGATTGAAGAACGTCATCATCCGCCAATGCGGCCGCCATCCCCGGCCGCTATCCTTCCATCTCCCATAAAGTTCAGGAAAGGCAAGCATGATGACAAGAACCGTTCTCATCACCGGCACGTCGAGCGGACTCGGCCGCGCTGCAGCGCGGCTGTTCCAGGCCAAAGGCTGGAACGTGGTCGCGACCATGCGCGCGCCCGAGAAGGAAGAAGAACTGACGCGGCTCGACCGCACGATCGTCACCCGCCTCGACGTGGAAGACCAGGCGTCGATCGAGCGCGCCGTCGAGGCCGGCATCACGGCCTTCGGGGCGATCGACGTGCTGGTCAACAATGCCGGCTACGGCGCCTTCGGCCCGCTGGAAGCAACGCCGCTCAAAAAAGCCCGCCGGCAGTTCGACGTCAATGTGATGGGCCTCCTCGCCGTCACGAAGGCGCTGCTGCCGCATTTCCGCACGCGCAAAAGCGGCGTGATCGTCAATATCTCCTCCATCGGCGGGCGGATGACCTTTCCGCTCGGCGCGCTTTATCACGGCACGAAATTCGCCGTGGAAGGCCTGTCGGAATCGCTGCATTTCGAACTCGAGCCCCTCGGCATCGCCGTGAAGATCGTCGAACCGGGTGGCATCAGAACCGATTTCTCCGGCCGCTCGCTCGACTTCAGCAATGATTCGACACTTAAGGAATACCAGGCGATCGTGAACACGCTGCTTGAGGCCATCGGTCCGATGATGGAAAACGGCTCGTCACCCGAAACCATCGCCGAAGTGGTCTACCGTGCTGCGACCGACACCACGCAGCAACTGCGCTTTGCCGCGGGCGACGATGCCGTGGATATCCTTACAAGACGCGCGGCAAGCGACGACGCCACCTTCATCGGAGGCCTCAAGGCGCAATTCGGCATGGGCAACTGACGCCGGATCATGCAGAATGCGCTGATGGGTTGGAGCGTTTCCAGGAAAAGTGGAAACGCCCTATCATGGACGAAGCAAAAGATGATGACGACCGGTTATGCGCTCGACGCGACTTGGCGTCCGCTGCTCAAGGATCTCGGCCTCGTTCCCGCCGACATCCTGAGGCGCGCCGGACTTGCCGATGATCTTCTGCAGAACCCCGGCACCCGGCTCGCCTCGGAGGACTACTATCGTCTCTGGGAGGCGGTCGTGCAGGACGACCGGCTGTTTCCCTTGAGGCTTTGCCGGGCCGTCCGTGCCGAATCCTTTTCACCGCCGCTGTTTGCCGCCCTGTGCAGCCCGAACCTCGGCGTGGCGCTCAGCCGCATCAGGGCCTACAAGAAACTGATCGCGCCCATGCGTCTCGACCTGACTGAGACGGATAATCGTCTGACCGTCGAGATGACATGGCTTGATGCGCCATTCCACCCGCCGCAAAGCATGATCCAGTTCGAACTGCTTTTTGGCGTGACGCTGGCGCGCATGGGCACGCGCGAACAGATCAGCCCGGTCGCGGTCGAAACGACCGCTCTGCCAGCCCAGGTCGGGCCCTTCGAGGACTTCCTCGGCGCGCCAATGAAACGGGCAGCCCGCAACGCCGTGACCTTCTCCGCCAGCGATGCCGCCCGCCCCTTCCTGACCTCGAATGAGAGCCTGTGGGACGCATTCGAGCCGGGCCTGCGCGAGCGTCTCGCCGATCTGGAGGAAGGAGCGACCACCGTCAGGCGGGTGAAGGCCGCACTGCTGGAAGGCCTGCCAAGCGGACTCGCATCGATCGAGGCAGTGGCGGCCAAGCTCTCGCTGAGCAAGCGCACGCTGCAGAGACGGATCGAGGCGGAGGGGGCCTCCTACCAGGAGATACTGCAGGAGACGCGCGAGGCGCTGGCCTGGCACTATCTGAGGACGACGAAATTGCCGGCGGCGGAAATCTCTTTCCTTCTCGGCTTCAGCGAGCCGAACTCCTTCAACCGGGCCTTCCGGGCGTGGTCCGGCCTGACGCCGGAAGGCGCGCGCCGCGCCGACCGGGACGGAACGCCGCCGCAGCAACGCTCCGCCTGAGGGCAAGGCATCCGGCCTTGTTACCGCAGAAGCGCTGCCGCCGCCTCGGCGTCGAGTGCGGCCGGCTGCGTGCAGGTGGTCGACAGCGGCACGAAGGCGCCGGTCTCGCCCGATTTCAGGATCGCGGCCATGACATCGACGCCGTGAAGCGCGCGTTCGAGCGAGCAGCGGGCGTCCCGCCCCTCGATCAGGGCCACGGCCATGTCGGCAAGCCCGGCGGTGCGGTAGTTCGCCCGCCCGCGCTTGTCGCCCTTGTCGAAATCCTGGTTCGGCTTGGCGAAAGGATGATCGCCGAGATCCAGTAGATCGATCTTGCCGTCGCGCCCGGCCGCCTCAACCGTTCCGCCGAAGAAGTTCGGATCGGGCACGAACAGCGAGCCTTCCGTTCCGTAAAGCTCCATGGGGGAATGGCGGTGGGCAAAGACATCCCAGCTTGCCGCAAGCGAGACCGTCGCGCCGTTCTCGAATTCCAGAAGCGCATGAATATTGGTCGGGGTCTTGACCGGAATGATCTCGCCCTTGCGCGGTTCGGACGTGATGGTGCGGGTTTCGTTGGCCATCGACGTCAGCGCCGCAACCCGCTTCACCGGGCCGATCAGGTTGATCAGATTGGCGATGTAGTAAGGCCCGAGATCGAGCACCGGCCCGCCGCCGGGCAGGAAGAAGAAGTCCGGGTTCGGGTGCCACATCTCCATGCCCGCGCTCATCACATGGCAGGTGCCGGAGGTGATCCGGCCGACCTTGCCCTCATCGATATATTTGCGGGCGCGCTGGTGGGCGCCGCCGAGAAACGTATCCGGCGCGCAGCCGACGGCAAGGCCCTTTTCCGCCGCGAGGCGCCCGAGTTCCTTGCCCTCATCGACGGAAAGCACGAGCGGCTTTTCCGAATAGACATGCTTGCCGGCTTCCAGCGCGCGGCGCGACATTTCGTAATGCGCCGCCGGAATGGTGAGATTGACGATGACATCGATCTCGTCATTGGCGAAGAGTTCGTCGACGCCTTGCGCGGTGACGCCATATTCCTCCGCCCGCGCCTTGGCCGCGGCGGCATTGATGTCGGCGCAGGCCAGCACGTTCAGCCCCTTGAACATCGGCGCGAGCGAAAAATAGGTCGCGGAAATATTGCCGCATCCGAGGATGCCGACACCCAGTTCCTTGGTCATGTTTGCCTCGTTCAGAAGGTCTGGAAAGATGCGATCGAACGCTCGATCAGCCGGTCGATGTCGTTCGGATTGTCATGCTCGACGATGTAATGCTTGATCGGCATCGACTTCAGCACCTTCATCAGGCCCTTCCAGTCGACCGTGCCGTAGCCGACATCGGCCCAGCCATCCTCGTCCTCGTTCTCGCCTTCCTCGGCAATATCCTTCACATGGACGGCGGTGATCCGCTCCTTGAAGAGCTCGATCCAGAAATAGGGATCGGCATCGCCGCGGATCACCCAGGCAATATCGGCTTCCCAGGCCAGCGAGGGCCCGCCGGCCATAATGTGACGCATCGGCGCCGTGCCGTCAGGCAGAAGCTCGAACTCGAAATTGTGGTTATGCCAGCCGAAGACGAGGCCGGCGTCGCGGAAAGGCTTGCCGGCCGCCTCCAGCCGCGCGCCGAATTCCTTCCACCCCCCGGCCGTGTCGGGCCGCTGGTCGGGCAAGAGGAACGGGCAGAACACGCTGTCCATCTTCAGCCTAGAGGCGATCTCCAGGACCCGATCGGGATCCGTCTCCAGCATCGAAAGGCCGAAATGGCCGGTCGGCATCGAGAGGCCGATCGCCTCGAGATCGGAGGCAAGCCGGTCGAGGCCGGCCTCGTCGAGGTCGTCGTAAAGCGCGCCATAGCCTTCGACCTCGCCATAACCCGCAGCCGCGAGCTTTTTGAACACGCCCGAAAAGGGCTGATAGTTGCGCGCGCTATACAGTTGAAATCCGAGTTTTGTCATCTCATCCTCCCGGCAGATCCTGGCTGCCGAACTCCGCATTGAGACCGGCGCGGGCATGCGCCGGCAAAGGTGTTTTCGTCCCGCAATTCTAGCGCGTTTGCCCGAAAGGGAAAGCCGCGACTTTCCAATTGCGTCACAGTCTAAGCTCCGTTTCCGCGTCGAACAGCGATGCCAGTTCCATGGCGAAGGCGAGCCTGATCTGCTGGCCCGGCTTGTAGCGCTTGTTGCCGCCGACGCGCACGGTGAACAGGTGGCCGGCATGTTTCAGCCACAACAGATTGTCCGCGCCCATCGGCTCCTCGAGGTCGACCACGGCCTCATGGACCTCCTGGCCCTGGGGAATTTCGTCGTCGACCAACACATGTTCCGGCCGGACGCCGAGAATGACCTTGCCGGAGGCCGGCAGCGGCCCGTTGCCTTCATAACCGTCGAGGCCGAAGTCAACGCCGTTCGACCGGAAGATCGTCTTCCCGTCCTTCTCAGCCAGTTCCCCGTCGAGGAAATTCATCGAGGGGGAACCGATGAAACCCGCGACATAGCGGTTAACCGGGCGATTGTAGATCGTCGTCGGCTCGTCGAGCTGCTGGATGACGCCGCCGCGCATGATCGCGATCCGGTCGGCAAGCGTCATCGCCTCGATCTGGTCATGGGTCACATAGATCATCGTGTTTTCCAGCGACTGGTGCAGCCGCTTGATCTCGACGCGCAGTTCGGAGCGGAGCTTGGCGTCGAGGTTGGAGAGCGGCTCGTCGAACAGGAACACGTCGACATCGCGCACCAGAGCGCGACCGATGGCGACGCGCTGGCGCTGGCCCCCGGAAAGCTCCGCAGGCTTGCGTTTCAGCAGCGGTTCGATCTGCAGGATTTCGGAGGCCCGTTTGACGCGCTTGTCGATCTCCGCTTTCGGTATCTTCGCCACCTGAAGGCCGAAGGAGAGATTCTTTTCCACCGTCATCTGCGGATAGAGCGCATAGGACTGGAACACCATGCCGATACCGCGATCCTTCGGTTCAAGCCAGGTGACGTTCCTGTCCTTGATGAAAATCTGCCCGGCGGAGACATCGAGAAGGCCGGCGATGCAGTTCAGAAGCGTCGACTTGCCGCAGCCCGACGAGCCGAGCAGGACCAGAAACTCGCCGTCCTGAATGTCGAGATCGAGATTTTTCAGCACGTCGATCGCGCCGAAGGAGAGCGACAGATCCTTGATTGAAACACTCGTAGTCATCATTCACCCTTTCACCGCGCCGGCGGCGATGCCGCGCACGAACAGCGGTCCGGAAACGAAATAGACGGCCAGCGGAACGAGGCCGGTCAGAAGCGTTGCCGCCATGTTGACGTTGTATTCCTTCACGCCCTGCACGGCGTTGACGATGTTGTTGAGCTGCACCGTCATCGGATAGTTCTGCTGGCCGGCGAAGATCACGCCGAAAAGGAAGTCGTTCCAGATGCCGGTCGTCTGGATGATCATACCGACGACGAAGATCGGCAGCGACATCGGCAGCATGATGCGGAAGAAGATCTGCCAGAAGCCGGCGCCGTCGACGCGGGCGGCCTTGAACAGCTCCTCCGGCAACGAGGCAAAGTAGTTGCGGAACAGGAGCGTCAGGATCGGCATGCCGAAAATCGTATGCACCAGCACGATGCCCGGGAGCGTCGAAAACATGTGCAGTTCGCGCAGGATGATCACCAGCGGATAGAGCATCACCTGATAGGGAATGAAGGCGCCGAAAAGCAGCACGGTGAAGAAGAACTCCGAGCCCTTGAAGCGCCAGTTGGCCAGCGCATAGCCGTTGACCGAGGCTACGGCGATCGAGACGATGATCCCCGGCACGGTGATCTTCACCGAGTTCCAGAAGCCGACGCGAATACCTTCGCAGTAGAGCCCGGTGCAGGCCTGGCTCCAGGCCTTCACCCATGGCTCGAAGGTGATTTCCACCGGGGGCGCGAAGATGTTGCCCATGCGGATTTCCGGCATGCCCTTCAGCGAGGTCACCACCATCACGTAAAGGGGAATGAGGTAGTAGACCGCAGCGACGAACAGGATGGAATAGAGAATGATCCGCGACGGCGCGAAACGGCGTTTGGGGCGCGGACCCGACGGTCCGGTTGACGTAACTGTACTCATCGTCCCCTCCTCACTTCTTCTTCTTGTCTCTGAATTCCATCAGCGCCCAGGGCACGAGGATGATGAAGACGGTGACCAGCATCACGGTCGAGGCGGCGAGCCCCTGGCCGATATTGCCGCGCTGGAACATCAGGTCGTAGACATATTTGGCGGGCACTTCCGAGGCGAAACCGGGCCCCCCTTGGGTCATGGCGACGACGAGGTCGTAGACGCGCACGATGCCCGAGGCGACGATGACCAGCGTGGTCACGAACACGCCGCGCATCATCGGAATGACGATGAAGAGATAGGTCTTCCAGGCGGGGATGCCGTCCACCTTGGCCGCCTTCCAGATCTCGCCGTCTATGCCGCGCAGGCCCGCCAGCATCAGCACCATGACAAGGCCCGTTCCCTGCCACAGACCGGCAATCACCAGCGCATAGATGACCGTGCTCTTGTTGCCGAGCATGGCGAAATCGCCGCCAGGCAGGCCGAGATCGGCCAGGAATTTCGGCACGCCGAGTCCGGGGTCGAGGATCCATTGCCAGACAAGACCGGTGACGATGAAGGAGAGCGCGAAGGGATAGAGAAAGATCGTGCGGAAGGTGTTTTCGAAACGGATCTTCTGGTCGAGAAGCGTGGCCAGAAGAAAGCCTACGACAAAGGAGAAGACGAGACTCAAGCCGCCGTAGATCAGGAGATTGATGATCGCCACATTCCAGCGGGTCGTGCCGAACAGGCGGTCATACTGGGCAAAGCCGACAAAATTCTCGCTCGGCAGAAGCCGCGAGTCGGTGAATGAATAGATGACCGTCCAGGCGGTGCAGCCGATGAAGATGCACACTGCGGTGAGCATCATCGGGATTGCCGCGATCTTGGCGTTCAGGTTCTTGAACAGGCCGAGCGGACGGCGAGCAACAGCAGACATTGCAGCTCCCCTCTCAGATTGGCATGGATCCGGAAGGAAAAGGGGCAGACCTCGTCAGAGCCGGGCCCGCCCCTGTCCTTTCGGCCAGGTCTTACATGGCCTGTTCGATGATCGACTGCTGCTGTTCGAGCGCCTCGTCGACCGTCATGTCGGAGGAGAAGAACTCCAGCGCCAGGTCCGTGATCTGGCCCTGCGTGTCGGAATCGAGCAGCTGCTCGGTCGACGGCAGGACGTTTTCAGGATTGGCGAGGATCTCGAGACCCTTCTTCATGCAGGCATTGGCGGCTTCGAGATCGACATCGCCGCGCACCGGAAGCGAGCCCTTGACGAGGTTGAACTCGACCTGGGTTTCAGGCGAGACCAGCATGGAAGCAAGCTCAAGCTGGGCCGCCGTGATGTCCGGGTCGTCGGTCTTGGGGAAGTAGAAGGCATCGCCGCCCGTATCGAGAACGGGGTTGTTGCCGAGACCCGGCAGGCAATCATAGTCGACGCCGGCTTCCTGGCCCGCCTGGGCGAACTCGCCCTGCGCCCAGTCGCCCATGATCTGCGCGGCTGCATCGCCCTGGATGACCATATTGGTGGCGACGTTCCAGTCACGACCGGAATAGGCGTCGTCGACCATGTCGCGCGCCTGGGCGAATGCTTCCCAGATGGCGCGGTTTTCGTCGCTCATCACGGCGTCGGGGTCCTTGTCGCCGTTGACGGCGAGATAATTGTCGACGCCGCCGATGGCGACCTGCATCACGTTGCGGATGCCGTCGACCTGCCAGGGCTGCCCGGTGGCGAGCGGAATGACGCCGGCTTCCTGCAGCGCGGGCGCCGCGTCCACGAGTTCCTGCCAGTTGGTCGGCACGGGAATGCCGTTATCCTCGAACACGTGGCGGTTCAGCCACATCTACTGCCAGGAATGGATGTTGATCGGCACGCAGTAGATGCGGCCGTCATATTCGCAGGCTCCGAGAAGCTTGGCGGGGCGGATCTTCTCCGCCCAGTTTTCCTCCTCGGCGAGATCCGTCAGGTCCAGCATCAGGCCGGCCTTGATCAGCTCCTCGGCGTCGCGACCGGTGTTCATCTGGGTCGCGCCCATGGGATTGCCGCCGAGAATGCGGCTGATGATGATCGGGTTGGCGGTCGAGCCGGAACCGGCGATCGCGCTGTCCACCCAGTTATTGCCGGTCTCGTTGAAATTGTCGGCAAGCACCTTCACGGCCGCAGCCTCGCCGCCGGAAGTCCACCAGTGGGTCACTTCAAGGTCGGTCGCGTTGGCTGCAAAAGGCATGGCTACGCCGGCCGCCAGAGCGGCGGTGAGAATTGCATGTTTCATACTGTCCTCCCAACTGAAACGTTGCCGGAAAAAGGTATGCGAAAGCCAAATAACGCGCAACCTTTTTATTCCGATTTTTAGCAGACTGCTACTTTCGAACTAGTCCGACGAGAAGCGCCAGGCGCTCTTTCGGCAATGCAAATTCAAGCTATAGTTTTGTTTTATATTATTTTTATTCGCTCACTGAGGAGCCTCGCCTCGACTGTTTCGCAAGTGCGAAATCCTGACGTACGGCAGTTTCTCCCTCAGGTACCAATCCGGCAAATAGTCCGTTTAACACGCGGCAGCGCTTTTTCTGTATCGTTACAGCTATTCTCGCGCTAGACTGTGGACGGGCAGACGGCGTCAAGCTGCGCGCCCATGAATGGCGGCACGGAGGGGAGGCTCCGTCGGCTTCGAGAGGACCATGAGCAAGGCCGCTCAAAAACGACAAGAAGGCGCGCAATATTGGCGTTGCCGACGAGAATCAGCGTATCGTTGCAATTCAGGCCGGACCCGGCCTGTTGTCCGATACGCTCAGCCACCAGGGAGGAGACGGGCCACACGGCCCGTGCCGTCGCGCGGCACGCGCGACGCGGGAGATGAAAGACGTCGATGAAACCCACGACCGGAAGATCGCGCGAGACCACCAATACGCGCCCGACACTGAAGACCATTGCCTATATGACCGGGCTCGGGGTGACGACCGTCTCCCGCGCGCTGAAGGATGCGCCGGATATCGCCGAGCACACCAAGGAACGCGTGCGGCTCGTCGCCAAGCAGCTCGGCTACATGCCGAACCGCGCCGGCGTCAGGCTTCGCACCGGCAAGACCAATGTGATCGCACTCGTCCTCAGCATGGAGGAGGAGATCATGGGCATGTCGGGACAGATGATATTCGGCATATCGGACGTGCTGTCCGACACGCCCTACCATCTGGTGCTGATGCCGCAGCCGATCCACCACGACCCCATGGCGCCGATCCGCTACATTCTCGACACCGGTTCGGCCGACGGGGTGATCATCTCGCGCATCGCCCCGGACGACCCGCGCATTGCGCTGATGCGGGAGCGCGGGATGCCGTTCGCCGCCCACGGACGCACCGAGAGCGACCACGACTACCCTTTCCATGATTTCGACAATGACGCCTATGCGATGGACGCGGTGGAAAGGCTTGCGGAACGCGGGCGCAAGCGCATCGTCTGCCTGCAGCCGCCGAGCCACCTCACCTATTACCGCTATTTCCGCTCTGGCTTCGAGCGCGGCCTCAGCCGCTTCGGGCTGCAGGAAACGCCGCTGACCTCCGTCAGCACGGATTCATCGCTGTCTGAAATCCGCAACGGGGTGCTGGCGGCGCTCTCGTCGTCAGCGCCGCCGGACGGCGTCATTGCCTGTTCCGGCAGCAGCGCCATCCCGATCATGGCGGCGCTCAGGGCGCGCGGCCTGAAGCTTGGAAAAGATGTCGATCTCGTCGCCAAGCAGCCGGCTGACTTCCTCAACTGGATCAGCCCCGAGATCATCGCCATGAGTGAGGATTTCAGCCAGGCAGGCCGCGAGCTTGCCCGCGCCGTGCTGGCACGGATCGAGAACCGGTCGTCCCCGCCGCGTCAAAGCATCAGCAAGCCGGACTGGTCGAATGCGCCGGTGCTGAAGACGCAGGAATCGCTTTGAATGAACCCGACTTGCCGTGACGCGAATGAGGGAGCGAGCGTTTTGCGACCGGCTCAACGGTCCGCGCGCACGGCAACCGGCGCCGGGCGGGTGACCACAAAGGCGGCGCAGCTCAGAAGTACCAGCCCGACGGCAAGCTGCAGCCAGAGATAGGCCGAAGCAAAATAAAGCACTGACAAGAAGCTGAAGCACATCGCCGTCACTGCCAGAACCTTGGCGGGCGTGGCGATTGCGCCCTCATGGCGCCACTGGCGAAGATGGGCACCATAGCGGGGATGATCCATCAGCCGTGCCTCCAGCTCAGGCGACGACCGCGCAAAGGCTGCCGCGGCAACGATCAGGAACGGCACCGTCGGCATGATCGGCAGAAATACGCCGATGACGCCCAAGGCGACCATGATCCAGCCGATGACGAGCAAAACCCTGCGTTTCAATATCCTGCCTCCTGCGAACCGCATTTCCAATAACCTCAAATCGCGCTTTGGTCCAGCAAAGCCACATATGGGTTTGAAAACGGGCCTTTTTTAGGCCCTCAGGGAAGCGGCGCCTGAACGCCGCGCTGCTCCTCGGCACCGCGGATGACCGATTCGATCAACCGGTCCCAGTCGCTTGGTTCTTCAGGCTGTGCGTCCATCTGCGAAGGCTCGTCGTCTGCTGCGGGCGTCGGCACGGGAATTGCGGCCTGATCGCCGGCAGCGGCGTCTTCGGCCTCACGCCGACGCCGTTCCTCCTCCTCGCGGCGCAGGCGCTCGGCCTCCTCTCGCTGGCGGCGCTCGAGCGCGCGTTGTTCGGCGCGGAACTCAAAAAGCGTCGCCTCGCGCCGCAGGCGCTGCTTCTCCAGAATATCGGCCTGCAGCCGTTCCACCCGCGCCCGTTCGCGCTCGACGGCCCGCAGCGCCAGGAAATTGTTCACCTCCGTCAGGTCGAGGCTGCGCACCGGATCGGAAAGCGATCCGTTGAAGCCGATGGTGAAGCCGGCGCTCGCTCCCTCCTCGCTTGCCGCGCCGAGTTTCAGCGCCACATCGATCGAGGCTTCCAGATCGCGCGCGGCAAGTTCTGTACGCAAGGCGCCATAGACGCGCGCATCTGGCAGGTCGACAAAGACGTTGCGTGCCTGGAGCACCCCGTCCGTGATGCTGAACGGGATAGCGATATCGCTCGCGGTAAAGGACGTGTCGGCGAAAATCAGCGACCGCATCTCCTCCTCGATCGCTTCATTGGCAAGTTCCGTGCCCTGAGCATCCGCCCAGGCCAGCAGCGGCTCGGTAACGGCCAGATCCACTCCGGAGATCACCGGCGACTTCAGCGCCAGCATGCCGGAACCGCTTGCCCGCGCCATCAGACCTGCGGCGGTATCCGCCGTCGTCTCAACCACCAGGCCGAGGTCAAAACGGCCGCTTGCAACCGGCCTGCCGTTCGCAAGCCAAAGCGTTTCCGGCAGGGCGCCGTCGGAAAGGTTGAGTTGCGCTTGGAAATAGCCATCGCCACCTGAATTGCCGAGTTGCAGATCGCCCGAGAGCGTGCCGTCGAAGATGCGTCCTGCAAGGCCCGTCAGCGACAGCCCGCCGCCGCGGAAATCCACCGTGCCGCTCATGCCGGTCACCGGCTCCTTCAGGCCGGCGTCGAAGGAAGCAGCCTGGATGTCAAGCACGGCCTCCGAGGTGCCGAAATAGGCGGATCCGAAGGGCGTGTCGGGCAATCCCTCCGGTGCCAGCGCGAAATTCGGGCCGAAAACGGCCTCCATCAGCCAGGCAAGATCAAGCCGGTCCAGTGAAAGCGCGCCATCGAGGCGAACAACCGGCTCGCCGCGCTGAAAGGCCAGGCGGCCCGTCACGCCATTGCCGTCGAGATCGCCTTCAATTGCGGAGAAGGCGATCTCCTCCGGGGACACATCAAGGCCCGCCTTCAGAGAAAGAGGCACGCCAAAGGCCGTGCCCGGCACGGCGAAGGCGTTCATGGCCAGATATGGCTCGAGATCGGGGCTGGTGAGCGAAACCGAGTAACGGCCGGCAAGAAAATCATCGGCAAGGAGGCTCGCCTCTCCGGTGGCCGTAAGCCGCGTCTCCCCGCTTGCAGCCCGAAGGCCGATGGCGACGGGTCCCGTCTCCCCGGACCGTTCCAGCGACAGCGAGAGCTGAGCGCCCGCAGGTGCAGGTATCGGAAGCGGCGCGAGCCCCGCCTGACCGAAGACAACCGCCGCATCCGGATTCGAAAGCTGGAGCTGGCCACTGATCCCTCCCGGTCCGAACAGGGCGTCCCGGCGCCAGGAGCCGGAAATCCGGCTATCATTCGCGCTACCGGAGAAGATAGCCGAAACGCCCGTTCCGTCCTGTCCGAAGGCAAGATCGGCCTCAAACTCGGTATTCTGATACCAGGCGGCATTTTCGGCCAGCATGGAAAGGAATGGATGCGCACCAAGCCGGTCCTGAAGCGTCGCGACAAAACCGGAAATGTCTCCGGCCGAGAGAGTCAGCCGTCCGGACCCCGTCGGCAGGTCGCGGTCTGTCTGGGCCTGTCCTGAAAGCGTGATCGCTGCGCCGGAAAGATTGCCGATGTCGAGACGATCGACGGAAAGCGCCCCGGACTGATAGGTGAAATCCGCGTCCACAAGCTCGGCGTCGAGAGCAAAGGCATTGACCGTGCCAGCCCTCAGTGTCGCGTGAATGCGGTGGCGGCTCAGGCCGCTATCGATATTTTCTCCGACCATCAGGCCGGCCAGCGCCCGCAATGCGTTGAAATCGATGACATTGCCGGAGAGGTCGAGATCGAGGTCGGGCGTATCCGCGCCGCGAGACTGACGTGAGAGAGCGCCATCCAGCACGGCATCGCCGGCAACGATCTGCAGGTTTTCGAAAATCTGGCTCTCGGCGGCTAGATTGACGTCGGCAGAGAAACCGGCCCGGTCGAGCTCCCGGATTTCCGGGCCGACGCTGCCGGTCAGCCACTGCGAAAGGCCCGAGGGTTGGCGCGAGGCGACAAGCAGCGAACCGGCAAATGACGTCTCCTCCCCGAGAGAGAGCCTGCCGGAGGCCTCCACCTGGGTGCGCCCCGGCAATTCGGCCGACCCTTGCTCAATCCGCCAGCCATCGCCGTCGGGTGCCGCGTCGAGCACGATCGAACGGATCGTGGTGTCGCCGGAAACCAGCGCCGGCAGGCGGAACGTCACCTTGCCGGGCAATTGCGGGATCGGCACCTGCCGTAGGAAGCCGATCAGCATGTCGAGCCGGGCCCGCGCGCTGGGCGTTGCCACCCGGCCCTTCTTCAGATTGGTGTCATAATCGGAAAGCCGCTCGACATTGAACTGCTGGCCATCCGCCGTCAGCAGAAAGCTGCCGCCCGGACGCGTGTCGAAATTCGCTTCGCCGGAGATCACATAGGGATCGACCCGCGTGCCGACCTCCAGGCGGTATTCGGAAATGGCGATCGATTCATTGGTCAGTTCGAACTGGCCGCTGGCGCGCGGCGGCGGCACTTCCTCCGCGTCGTCCTGGGTAACAGCAAGCCGGAACCCGCCGGCATAGGCGGGCTTTCCGTCCTCAAGCGTGACATCGCCCTCCAGCGCGGCCGAAATCGGCCATTCCTCGGGATCGGCGGAAAGCCTGAGGCGCATCGATCCCGTTTCCGAATCCGGCCGGCCGGTGAGAATGGTGAAGGCGCCCGCATGCCCGTCGAGCACCGCGCTGCCCTCCATCCGCCAGGGTCCCTCGATCGCATTGGCCGAGAGCATCGCATCGATGTCGGTCAGCGTGCGCAGCGGATTGCCCGTCGGATCTGCAAGGCGGATCGCGCCATCGCGGATTTCCACGTCCTCGAACACAACGCGCCGGGCCGAAAGCGGGCCATTGCCCGTCGACGTCCACGACAGCGCATCCGTCTCGTCGAGCGTCAGGTTGAGAACCGGATGTTCCAGCAGCATCTTGAAGATGCGGACCTCGCCGCTCAGAAACGGCGCGAGCTCGGCATCCATGGAAAAGGCCTCGGCCGTTGCCAGCGGCTCGCCGGAGGCATCGCGTCCGACCCGGACGTCGTGCATGGTGATCGCCGGGAAAGGCAGAACCCGGACATCGACATCACCGACCACCTCGACCTTCTTGCCAAGCGCCCGGCTTGCCTGAACCTCGAATTCCTGGCGAAAGCTGCTCCAGTCGACGAAATAGGGAACGACGAGGGCCGCAAAAAGCAGAAGAACCAGCAGCGATCCGATGAAAACAAGTATTCGTCCCAGCAATCTAGCGGTTCCTTATATCATTCACCCGGCAGGCCGCGGTGCCACCGGATGGCGGCCCGCGGCACCGATGCCGTTCTCAACCTCGGGCGGCCCGTTGCACCCGGCATATCGTCGTTGCGAACCTATCACGACGCGCAGATGCAGGCCAGTTCGGCTTGCCGCGCAAAAGACAAGTCTGACGCGTTCTCCAATTCAGAAAATCTTTCCTGGGTTGAAGATATTGTCCGGATCGAGCGCCTGTTTGATCGCGCGCATGGCCGCGACCGCCTTGCCGATTTCCTGGCCGACGACCCGTTTCTTGCCCTGGCCGACGCCATGCTCGCCGGTCGCCGTGCCGCCCATGGCAATCGCCCTTTCGGCAAGCCGCGTGGTAAAGGCCTCGACGCGGGCGATCTCTTCCGGATTATCCTTGTCGAACAGGACGAGCAGATGGAAATTGCCGTCGCCCGCATGGCCGACGACAGGCGCCAGAATGCCCTCGCGCTTCACGTCCTCCTGGGTTTCGCGCACGCAATCGGCAAGGCGCGAGATCGGCACGCAGACATCCGTGGAGAGACCGTCGAGTTCCGGGGCAAGCGCCCGGCCGGCCCAATAGGCGCTGTGACGGGCCTTCCACAGCTTCGTGCGCTCCTCGGCATTGGCGGTCCAGACGAAATCGGAGCCGCCGCATTCGGACGCAATCTCGGCGAACTGCGCCGACTGCATGGCGACCGCCTCCTCGCTGCCGTGGAATTCCAGAAGAAGCAGCGGCGTTTCGGGAAAGTCGAGCCCGGAATAGGCGTTGCAGGCCTTGACCTGAAGCGCGTCGAGAAGCTCGATGCGGGCAACCGGAATGCCCATCTGGATCGTCATGATCACCGCATTACAGGCGTCTTCCAGCGTCTCGAAGGAAGAGACGCCGCCGGCGATCTTCTCCGGAATGCCGGCGAGCTTCAGCGTGATCGAGGTGATGATGCCGAGCGTACCTTCCGCGCCGACGAAAAGCCGGGTGAGATCATAGCCGGCGGAGGATTTGCGCGCCCGGCGCCCGGTGGTGATCTCCTCGCCGTCGGCGGTCACGACGGTCAGCGCCAGCACCACGTCCTTCATCGTGCCGTAGCGCACCGCATTGGTGCCTGACGCCCGCGTCGCGGCCATGCCGCCGAGCGAGGCATTGGCGCCAGGATCGATCGGGAAGAACAGCCCGGTATCGCGCAGATAGTCGTTCAGGTCCTCGCGCGTCACACCCGGTTCGACGCGACAGTCGAGATCCTCGGCATTGACCTCGAGCACCCGGTTCATTCGCGACAGGTCGAAGCAAATGCCGCCCTCCGGCGCATTCACCTGCCCCTCGAGCGAGGACCCCGTACCGAAGGGAATGACCGGCACCTTGTGTTCGGCGCAAAGCTTCACCGCGGTCTTCACATCCTCGGAACTTTCGGCAAAGAACACGGCATCCGGCAATTGCGCGGGAAGATAGGTGGTCGTATGCGCGTGCTGCGCGCGGAACGCCTCGCCCGTCTGCACCTTGTCGCCGAAACGCTCCTTGAGCCGTGCGATAACCTCTTGCGCCGCCTGCGGATCGCGCGGGCGTGTCTGAACGTCTTCAATTGCCAAAACTTGCACTCCGAACCTGTTTTGCCGTAGCCTCTGGGCGCCCGGCCGTTTCAGCGTTTTATGCGAGGATCGCCCCCGGCGTCCAGAGCCGGCCGCCAACCTGAACCACCCAATTACGGCTTCCGCGATGAATGACCTCAAGGACATGATAGCGAACCTCATCGGCGTCGAGCGCGTCACGCTCTCCCATTTTGCATCGGGCGACCTTTCGTCGCTGATGCTGGCGGAAACGAAGGATGGCCGGCAGTTCGTCGTCAAGGGCGGCCCGGCGCCCGCCGTCGAAGGCGAGATGCTGCGCCTGATCGCCGCGACGGGCGCGCCGGCGCCTGACGTGGTCGCCGCCAATGACCGCGTCCTGATCATCACGAAGGTTGAAGGACGAGGCGGCTTTGCCGGCGCCCAGGCGGATCTCGGCCGCTCGCTTGCCCGGCTTCACGCCGCAACCGGCCCGCAATACGGCTTCGACCATGACTATGCCTTCGGCAAGGTCCCGATCGAAAATGACAAGACAGGCTCGTGGGTCGAGTTCTGGCGTGACCGCAGGCTGTTGAACAATATCGGCGACATCCCTGCCGACCTCGCCCGGCGGATCGAACGGCTTTGCGGAAGACTGGCCGACCACCTGCCGCATACCCCGCCTGCTGCCCTTCTTCACGGCGATCTATGGTCCGGCAATGTCATGGCGTCGTCCGGACGCGTCACCGCCTTCATCGATCCCGCCAGTTATTACGGCCACGCCGAGGTCGACCTTGCCATGCTCAACCTGTTCGGCAGTCTGGACCAGGGCTTCTACGACAACTACCCGGCGCTCGAGCCGGGCTACGAGGCGCGCCAGGCGATCTACAGCCTCTGGCCGGCGCTCGTGCATCTGCGCCTGTTTGGCGGGGGTTACCGCTCGATGGTAGAAGGTTTTCTTGCCCGTGCGGGTTACTGAGATGGTTCTTGCCGCAAACGGTGGCCACACAGGAATTTCGGTTTATGCTAGTGACAGTTTTTTGAAATAGTCTGATTCCATTGCAGAGTTCATCTTGACCCGTTTCGCCAGGACCGCCATCAGCCCCGACAGGCATTGCGCTTTCGCGCAGACCGAAAACCGGTTTCACACCTTCCGGGCCCCCTCGGCGACGACGGCAAAAATCAATGCCGGATGCGGCAAGACGCATATCAGGACATGTGAATGACAAGAACGCTGAAAGTCGCGGTTGTCGGGCTCGGCATCGGCCGCAACCACATCCAAAACGGCTACCGCACCAATACCGACCGCTTCGAGGTCGCGGCACTGTGCGATCTGGACGCCGCCCTGCTGAAGGCCGCCGGCGCCGAGTTCGGTGTCGAACGGCTGGAGACGGACTATCTCGAGATCGTCGGCATGGACGATATCGACGTGATCGACATCTGCACGCCGCCCGCAACCCACAAGAAGATGATCATCGCCGCCCTGCAGGCCGGCAAGCACGTCATCTGCGAGAAGCCGCTCGTCGGATCGTTGGCCGATATCGACGAACTGCTCGACGCGGAATCGCGCTCCTCCGGTCATGTGATGCCGATCATGCAGTATCGCTACAATGATGGCGCCCAGAAGGCGCGCCACATCATTGCCTCGGGACTTGCCGGCAGGCCTTTGGTTGCGACCTGCGAGGTGCACTGGCTGCGCGGCGCGGACTACTACGAGAAGGATTGGCGCAAAAGCTGGACCGGCGCGCTTGGCGGTATCTTGATGAACCATGCCATCCACGCCAATGACCTGATGTTCTATCTCCTCGGCCCGGTGCGTTCGCTGTTCGCGCGCACGGCCACTCGGGTCAACAGGGTCGAGGTCGAGGACTGCGCCAGCATCAGCGTCGAACTGGAATGCGGCGCGCTTGCCACCACCTCCGCCACGCTCGGCTCGGTCGAGCCGTTAAGCCGCATGCGGCTCTGTTTCGAAAACGTGACGATCGAAACCGACAGCCGTCCGGATTTCACCGCTGACAAGGCGCCCTGGCGCTTTGTGCCCGCCAGTTCGGCGGTCGGCCGGAAGATCGATGAGGCGCTCGCCGATTTCACTCCGCCGCCCTCGGGATTTGCCGGACAGATGCAGGATTTCCACAGGGCGATCTGCGAGAAGACGCCCCTGCCGCTAACCCTCGGCGATTCGCGCCAGAGCCTCGACTTCGCGACCGCCGCCTACTGGTCGGCCAAGACCTACAGTGCGGTCGCCCTGCCGATCCTGCCGGACCACCCCTTCTACAACGGATGGCAGAACGCTTTCTGACGTAAAACGCCCGGACGTTTCCACCCGGGCGTTTCTCGAAAACAGGGTCGGTCGGAGACCTTAGTAGGAAGCCGCGTTGTCGATCGACTGGCCGGCATCCTGGGTCGCGTCGATGGCGTTGGCGGTATCCTGACCCATGCCCTCGATCGTATTGCCGCAGGAGGCAACGAGAACGCCCATGGCGAAAAGGGTAGCGGCGGCGATGATTTTTCCTTTGAACATTTGCATCTCCTGGAATTTCTTCGGGTTGCCTGATCAACGTCCCAGAAGCGCCGGGGTTCCGCGGCAACCGGACGCTTTTTATCCGTGCGACCATATCCACAAGCGCTGCACTGTTCGTTCACAGCCAATCCCCGGCATTTGCACAGGTTTTCCGGAGTTTATCCACAGGCGAGGCACGGCGCAGCCGGGCAGTCGGAATTTGACCGAAGAAAGCTGGTTTTGAATGCTATCGACCCCATCTAGCAGAGAGGTCGAAAAGGGGAGCAGCACGCTTGGACGACGAAATGACGGATTTCGAACCGCAATCGCACGAGGGGGAGAAGCTTTCGGACATTCTAGCCTGTCTCCGGCCCGGACCGGATGGTCGTCTCAGTCTCGAGCAGCTCGATGACGCCCTGGCGGAGCGATCCTTCGGCGCCTTCATCGTTCTTTTCTCGATCCCGAACCTGATCCCGCTGCCGCCCGGCGCCACATTGCTGCTCGGCCTACCGCTAATCCTCGTCTCCTGGCAGATGATGATCTCGCGCCATACGCGCGTCTGGCTGCCCGAACGGATCGCCCGGTTCTCGGTCGACGGCGGACGCGGCATGGCCATTCTCGACCGCGTCCTGCCCTGGCTGCGCTGGATCGAGAGCGCGGTAAAACCGCGATTCTGGTTTCTTCAGACCCGAAGAGCGGAGCGCGTGCTGGGCGGCTTCGCGCTCATCCTGTCGATCGTGGTGTTTTTCCCGATCCCCTTCGGCAACTGGCTTCCCGCTCTTGCCCTCGCGATCATCGGCCTTTCGGTCACCGAGCGCGATGGCTACGGTCTGGTCATCGGGCTTGCCGTCGGCGTCTTCTCGATCCTGCTGGCGGGGCTTGTGGTCGTTGCCGCCGGCGCGCTGATCGCGCTGCTCTTTTAATACGGCGTCAGGCCACCCTGGCTTGCCGCTCGGCCGGCCTGAAGGCGTGGCGGATGGCGTCGGCGACCGCCTCGACCAGTTCACCGCGCTGCTCCGAGAATTTAAGACGGATTTCATAAAAACCGAGTTCCGGCAGCCCCTCCTCTTCCCCCAGAACCTCCATGCCGTCCGACACGTAATAGGAGGCGATCGGCGCGACGGCGAGATCGGAAAGGACGGCGGCGCGCTGCACCATCGTGGTCGCGCTCATATAGGCGACGCGATAGGCCCTGCCGACTTCCGTCAGCTTTTCCACGGCTTCGTTGCGCCATGAACAGCCCTGTTCCCACATCGACACCGGAAGCGGGTCCTTCGTGTGCGCCGTGCCGCAACTCGCACCGACCCAGACCAGCCGCTCGCGCAGGATCAGTTCGCTCTCCTCATCCGAGGCGCCCTTGCCGGAATTGAGCAGCGTCAGATCAAGCCTTTGCTCGCTGAGACGCCTGCGCAACCCGACGCTGTTGTCGATGGTGACATCGACCATGACGCCCGGAAAGGCCTCGGCGAAGCGCTTCAGGATCGTCGGCAGGATGCGCTCGCCGATATCGTCGGTGGCGCCGAGCCGGACCACGCCGTGCATTTCCGGATGTCTGAAACGCGACATTGCCTCGTTGGAGAGCGCGAGCATGCGGCGGGCATAGTTCAGCAGCGTCTCGCCGCTATGGGTCAGCCGCACCGAGCGCGCATCCCGCACGAAGAGCGACACACCGAGCTGCTCCTCCAGCCGCTTGATCTGCATGGAAACCGCCGAGGGCGTGCGGAACACGGTTTCCGCGGCGCCGGAAAAACTGCCCGATTCCGAGATCGCGACGAAGGTGCGGAGGATATCGTTGTCGAGAACCGGCAGCGGCGTCTGCAGGAGGTTGGCCATGAAGCGCTCCATCAATTCAATTTTGTTGATGAATAACATGATTACATTTCGTTTGATTGAATGTCAAATACGCCTACCTTGGCATCAGGTCATCAAGAAACGCATTGAAGGAGAAACGAAATGGGACTGTTCATCATCCTCAGACACCTGGTCACCCCGCTCGCCAAGCTCGCAGACAAGCGCGATGAAGCCGCGCGGCAGGCGCTCAGAAATCGCAATGTCAACCGCATCCCGCCGCATCTGCGCGACGACATCATCGCCCGTGAGGAACACTGGCGCTATGACTGAGAGGAGAGCGGCCGCCGTTTCACCCCGGCGGCCGTTTTCTCCGCAACGCAGCAATGGCGGACGAGAAAAACGCCCTGTCCCGATCCGGTTGCGATGAAGCGTATGCGCAACGCTTCACAAAAAAATCACAAACCGGATCGGGATCGGCTTTGCTGGCGCATTTGTCTGTGTCAGTGTCGCAATCAGACTATTGGCGGCCATATTTCTTGCAGAAGTTAATTCTACAAGATCAGATTCCGGCTTTGACTGCGGCGGTGTGTGCACAATGGTGAGATCGTTCGTTTTTTATCTGGTTCCGCAATTTTCGCTCCTGCCGTTTTCGGGCGCGATCGAGACATTGCGCATTGCCAACAGGATGCTGGGCTTCGAGGCCTATCGCTGGCGGATCACCTCCGACAATGGCCAGAAGGTCTGTTCCTCGAGCGGCATCGCCGTTGATCCCGACACTTCCCTTGCCGACGAGCGCCGTTCGCTGATGGGCGAAAAGCGCCCCGACCTCGTGCTGGTCTGTTCCGGCGTCCATGTCGATGATTACGACAACAAGTCGTTCGAGGCCTGGCTGCGCGAACTCAACAATCGCGGCTGCGGTATCGGCTCGATGTGCACGGCTACCCACCTCCTCGCCCGCGCCGGTCTTTTGAAGGGCAGGCGCTGCGCCATCCACTGGGAAAACATGCCGGGGTTTTGCGAAACCTATCCGGAAATCGACGCCCATGCGGACCTGTTCGAGATCGACCGCAATATCTATAGCTGCGCCGGCGGCACTGCCTCTGTCGACATGATGCTGCATATCATCAGCCGCGAGTTCGGAGACGGCCTTGTCAACGCCATCTGCGAACAGGCGCTGACGGACCGCGTGCGCCCCTCAAGCGAGCGCCAGCGCCTGCCGCTCCGCGCCCGTCTCGGCGTGCAGAACGGCAAGGTGCTGCAGATCATCGAACTGATGGAGGCCAACCTCGCCGAGCCGCTGTCGCTGGTCGAGATCGCCGATGCGGTCGGCCTGTCGCGCCGTCAGGTCGAACGGCTGTTCCGCCAGGAAATGGGCCGTTCGCCGGCGCGTTACTATCTGGAAATCCGGCTCGACCGCGCGCGTCGGCTGCTGGCGCAGTCGACCATGCCGGTCGTCGATGTGGCGGTTGCCTGCGGCTTTGTCTCCGCCTCGCATTTTTCCAAATGCTACCGCGAGATCTACCAGTGTTCGCCGCAGCAGGAACGGGCGCTCCGCCGCCAGGCGCGCATGAGCGTCAGCGAGAACACGTTCAGCCTCGCCGTCTGATCAGCCCTTGAGCAGAAGCGTGACCCAGCCTTCGCGCCAGTAGGTGCGCACATGGCGCATGCCCTGTGCGCGATAGGCTGCCAGCACTTTCCAGCGCTGCGTTTCCAGAATGCCGGAGAGGATGACCGAGCCGCCGGGCGCAAGGTTCGTGCGCACGCCGGGCGCAAGCTTCATCAGCGGACGGGCAAGAATATTGGCGATCACCAGATCGAAGGGCCCGTGCTCGCCGAAGGCCGCGTGGTGGAAGCCCGGCGCGGTGACGAAATCGACGCCGGAGACAATGCCGTTCTGACGGGCATTGTAACGGGCGACACGCACGGCGACATCGTCGATATCGGTCGCCAGAACCGGGATCGGCCTCAGCTTGCGTACGGCCATGGCCAGAACGCCGGTTCCGGTTCCAAGATCAAGCGCGTTTTGCGGCGCCTCGGCCTTCAGAAGCGTGTCTATCATTTCAAGGCAGCCGGCGGTTGTGCCGTGATGGCCCGTGCCGAAGGCCTGCCCCGCCTCGATCTCGAGCGCGATGTCGCCGGGCCGGCGGTCTTCGCGGTCATGGGCGCCATGCACCAGAAAACGGCCGGCGCGCACCGGCTTCAGCCCTTCCAGCGATTTGGCGATCCAGTCGATATCGGCGATGATTTCCTTTTCCACCCCGGGGCGCTTGCCTTCCGGAAAACCCCCGAGAGCCGCCTCGAAAACCTGCCGCAGCGCCTCTTCCTCTTCCGCCTCCAGATAGACCGAGGCCTCCCAGATATTTGCCTTCTCGTCGATCTCCATCGTCGCCAGCGCATAGGGCGCCTCGCCGAGCAGTTCGGAAAGCGCATCGAGAACGCGGCCCGCGCCGGCTTCATCGGTGGTGACGTAGAGTCGGATCTGGCTCACTGGATTATGCCTCTTTGATGCGTGAAAGGATTGAATACCGGCGATAGCGCCGCCTTCCGGCCAAGGCAAGCCTCAGTCGATCAGGTTCTCGAGCTTCTTGATCGCGACATCCGGGTTCTCGCCATAGGCGATCGTGCCTTTCAGCACCCCGCCGTCATCGAGCAGGAAGACGGAGGCGTTGTGGTCCATGGTGTAGTCGCCGTCCGGCTCGTTGGGATCGAGCGGCACCTTCTTGTAGTAGATGCCGAATTCGTCGACCATGTCATGCACCTTGTCCGGATCGCCGGAAATCGCCTCGATCCGGTCGGTCACATTGGAGAGATAGCGCTGCATGATCTCCGGCGTGTCGCGCTCGGGATCGACGGTGATCCAGTAGGCATTGATCTTGTCGCCATCCGGATCGACCTCGTGCAGCCAGCCGTTCATCTCGTAAAGCGTGGTGGGGCAGACTTCCGGGCAATGGGTGAAGCCGAAGAAGATCGCCGTCGGTTTTTCCCTCAGCGCTTCCTGGGTGATCACCGAGCCGTCTCCGGCCGTCAGCTGGAATTCCGGGCCGAAGGGGATGTTCATCATCTCCTCATTGGTCTTGCCGATCTCGTAGATCAGCCAGACGATGAGGCCGCAAACGACAATCACCGAGCCCCAGAGCAAACGCCGGAAAATCTTCATCTTCTCTTCCCTTCAGGCCGTCCGGCCTCAGTCGTCCAGCAGTCCGTGCCTGCGATGCCAATCCTCAAGCGAAAGCTCCGGATAGCCGTCATAATGCACATGCCCCTCGCCTTCGGGCACATCGACCCAGTCAGCCTTGGAGCCGAGCATGATATGCACGATCTCCGGCGGCCGGGGCAAGGGCGTATCGACGACGGAGGCAATGGGGTGGACGAGCTCCGGCCACCGCGGGTCGAAAAGATAGAGCGCAGACCCGCAGACCCCGCAGAAATGCCGCTCGGCCTCGCTCTCGCCGTCATGCATCCGGGCGTGATAGAAGCGCTTGTGCTCGGCGCCTGTGACGTCCAGCGTTGCGGCATCGGCGCCGATATTGATGGCAAAGCCCCCGCCCCCGCCGGATTTGCGGCAGATGCTGCAATAGCAGCGCTGATAGGGCACCGGTGTCTTGCTTGTCACGGAAAAGCGAACCTTTCCGCACTGGCAGCTGCAATCGAGTCTGATGGTTTCTCTCCCTGGTTTCGCGTTCGGCCCGTTTATTCCGGCGCGCCGTTTTCCCAGACGACGTCCTGACCGTAAAGCGGCACAGTCGACATCGACATCTTCGCTGAACCTTCGGTGATTTCGCGCGTGTGGGCCAGATAGATCAGCGTGTTGTTGGTACGGTCGTAGATCCGGTTGATCACCAGGTTCTTGAAGATCAGCGAACGTCCCTGCTTGAACACCTCCTCGCCGTTCTTGTCGAGTTCGATATCGCCGATCCGGATCGGTCCTGTCTGGCGGCAGGCGATGGAGGAATTGGACGGATCCTCGAACCAGTTGCCCTTCGACAGCCGGTCGATCACCGAGCGGTCGAAATAGGCGATATGGCAGGTCACGCCCTCGATCTCCGGGTCATGCAGCGCATCGATCTCGATGTCATTGCCGACCCAGTCGACCCCGACCTCACCGACCTGTTCGGCCATTGCCGAGGTCGCCAGGAGCGTCACCCCCGCAACGAGGGAAACCAGATATCCACGCATGCCTGCACTCCGTCTCAAGTTCTTATATCTCAGGAGATAAGAGCACGCGCTCGCTTTACAAGCGCGGCGGCACGTCTCACCCGCCAATCAACGCCAGCCATTCATCCTCGTCCATGGTCTGCACCCCGAGTTCCTCCGCCTTCTTCAGCTTGGAACCCGCGCCGGGGCCGGCGACGACGATATCCGTCTTTTTCGACACCGAGCCGGAAACCTTGGCCCCGAGGCTTTCCGCCTTGGCCTTGGCCTCGTCACGGGTCATTTTCTCAAGGCTTCCGGTAAAGACCACCGTCTTGCCGGCGACGGGACTTGTCGTGTCGATCTTCTGCACGTCGTCAAGCGGCGTCACTTCTTCCAGCAGACGGGCAATCACGGCAACGTTCTGTTCTTCGGCAAAGAAGTCGACCAGAGCGCGGGCAACCACGGTTCCGATGCCGTCGATATTATTGAGGTCCTCCCAGGCATCGCCCTCACCCGCAGCCGCCTCCCGCATCGCCTGCTCGAAGGCGACGTAGGATCCGTAGGAACGCGCCAGAAGCTTCGCCGTCGTCTCGCCGACATGACGGATGCCGAGCGCGAAGATGAAGCGCGGCAGCGCGATCTCGCGGCGCTCATTGATCGACTGCAACAGGTTGGCGACCGAGGTCTTGCCCCAACCGTTGAAATTCTCGAGTTTCGTCAGCGCCTCGGCCTGACGTCTTTCGAGCGTGAAGATATCGGGCGCTGTGCGGATCGCCAGCCCCGGATCCTCATGCTCGAAGAAGAAATCGACCTGCTTGCTGCCGAGCCCTTCGATATCGAAGGCATTGCGCGAGACGAAATGCTTCAGATGCTCGACGGCCTGCGCCCGGCAGGAAAAACCGGCCGTGCAGCGCCGCACGGCGTCCACCTTGCCGCTCTTCTCGTTGATGTCGCGCACCGCATGGGCGCCGCAGACAGGGCAGTGATCCGGAAATTCGTAAGGCTCAGCATCCTCCGGCCGCTTCTCCGGCAGGATATCGACGATCTGCGGGATGACGTCGCCGGCGCGCTGGACGATCACGTAATCGCCGACGCGGATATCGCGGCCCTCGCGGATCGGCTCGCCGTTCGAGCCCTTGCCGGCGATATAGTCCTCGTTGTGCAGTGTCGCATTGGTGACGACGACGCCGCCGACGGTGATCGGCTCGAGCCGCGCCACCGGCGTCAGCGCGCCTGTGCGGCCGACCTGGATGTCGATCGCCGTCAACCGCGTGATCGCCTGCTCGGCCGGGAATTTATGCGCGGTCGCCCAGCGCGGCGAGCGCGAGCGGAAGCCGAGCCGCGCCTGAAGGTCGAGCCTGTCGACCTTGTAGACCACGCCGTCGATATCGTAATCGAGATCGCCGCGTTTGACGCCGATCTCATGGTAGTGCGCGAGCAGGTCGTCGACGGAGGACAGCCGCTTCATCAGCGGGTTGACCGGAAACCCCCATTCTCCGAAGGTCTCGACCATGCCCATCTGGGTATCGGCCGGCATCTCCGACATCTCGCCCCAGGCATAGGCGAAGAATTTCAGCTTGCGCTTTTCCGTCACCTTCGGGTCGAGCTGACGCAGGGAGCCGGAAGCCGTGTTGCGCGGGTTCACATAGGTCTTCTCGCCGGCCTCCGACAGCGCGGCGTTGAGCGCGGCAAAATCGCTCTTCGCCATATAGATCTCGCCGCGCACCTCGACGATCTCCGGCGCGCCGTCCGGCAGGCGGTTCGGGATTTCGGAAATGGTGCGGACATTGGCTGTCACGTTCTCGCCCGTGGTGCCGTCGCCGCGCGTCGCGCCGGAGACCAGGCGACCGTTTTCATAGCGCAGCGACATCGACAACCCATCGATTTTCGGCTCGGCGGTAAAGGCTATGGAACCGTCCGGCATCTGGCCGAGAAAGCGATAGACCGAGGCGATGAAGTCCTGCACGTCCTCATCGGAAAACACATTGCCGAGCGAGAGCATCGGCACGGAATGGGTGACCGGCGCAAAGACCTCCGAGGGTGCTGAACCGACGCGGGCCGACGGGCTGTCATCACGCACGAGATCGGGAAAGCGCGCCTCGATTTCATCATTGCGGTGCTTCAGCGCGTCATATTCGGCGTCCGAAATTTCCGGCGCGTCCTTGCCGTGATAGGCGGCGTCATGACCGGCGATTTCCTGCGCCAGAAAGGCAAGTTCCGCCTCGGCCTCTTCCCGGGTCAGCTTGTCGGTCGGGACCTTGTCTTTCGCCATTGCCATCAGCTCCTTCGCATCATCCGGACGCATTAGAGCGCCGTGCATCCATTCGGATGCACAAAGGACGCTCTAACTTATTGAATCTACGCATCGTGCTTTCCGAAAATCGATTCCGATTTTCGGGCCGATGCTGTAGAGCATTTGGCGCAGGATCGGCAAGTTCAAAGACCGGCAGCGGCCGAAAGCCCGTCTCCCGGCGCGCTATCGCCCTTCAGGACCGAGGTGTCGAGCAGTGCCGTCAGCGGCAGATGGTCGGATGCCGCGCGCGCCAGAAGCGAATCATGCACGGCGAGATCGGCCACCAGCCCGTCGCGGTTGGCAATGATCCGGTCGAGCGCCAGCACCGGCCAGCGCGCTGGAAAGCTCGCGCGCGCCGGCGGCAGCGACCCGAAGGCCGCCTCGAACTTCTTCAGCGCCGAACCGTCGCCGAGCCGCCATTCATTCATGTCGCCCATGATCACCGAGGGCGCCTCCGCACGCCGGCCGAGAAGCCCGATGATGTGATCGGCCTGCTGGCGACGCGCCCAGCGCAGAAGGCCGAGATGCACGGCGGCAACGCGCAGGGAAATACCGTTGTTGAGGGCGATGTCGGTCACCAGCGCGCCGCGCGGCTCCAGCCCCGGCAGTTTCTCGCGGTGGATGTCGCGCACCGCGCCGTCGCGGAACAAGAGCACATTGCCGTGCCAGCCATGGGCGCGCGCGCTCGCCTCCACGGGCACAGCCACCAGCCCCGTCTCCGCCTCGATCCGTTTCAGGTCCAGAAGACCCGTGCGCTCGCCGAAGCGGGTATCGGCCTCCTGCAGGGCAATCAGGTCGGGACTGATCTCGCGGATCACCTCGAAGATTCGGTCGGGATCGAAGCGTCCGTCAACGCCGACGCATTTATGGACATTGTAGGTCGCGACCTTCAGCCCGCCACCTTCCATCGGAACGGCGCTGTCCGGGCGTTTGCCGTTCTCGCGGATGGAGCGCAGCACGGCATTGGCAAGGGGAGATTTGATCGGGCTCATCGCTTCACTTTGAGGAATTTTCGTCTGACCCTTCTATATTGGGTCTCGATCACAGATAGGGCAAGCCCAGCCACAATATCCGGTCGCGCAGCCGGTAGACGAAGGGCCGGCTTTTCAGCGCCTTTCGCGTGACCTCCGTCGAGCGTTGACGCGCGGCGACGATCCGCGCTTCGATCTCGCCGGCGAAGTCGACATCGAAGACTTCCATGTCCGTCTCGAAGTTCAGCCTCAGCGAGCGCGAATCCAGGTTGGAGGAGCCGAGATAGGACCATTTTCCGTCGACTGTCATCAGCTTGGAATGGTTGAAGGGGCCGTTGTCGCGCCAGATGCGGCAGCCATTCTCGATGATCTCGTCGAACTGCGCCGTCATCGCCCGGTCGACGAGGCCGAGATTGTTCTGGCCCGGCACGATGATATCGACCGTCACGCCGCGCCGCGCCGCCGTCGCAAGCGCGGAAACGAGATCGCGATCCGGCAGGAAATACGGCGACATGATCAGGACGCGGTCCTCGGCAACCGAAAGCGCTCCCATGATCATGTTGTTGTTGTTGGAAAGGTTGCGGTCGGGACCTGACGGCACAACGCGGGCGATCAGCGCGCCCTCGTCGGCCGAGGTCTCGGCAATGCTCCAGGCTTCGCCGTCCAGCGCCTCGTGCGTTTCGAAGTACCAGTCGGCGGCGGCAACCGTGAAATAGTCGGCGACGGCGGCCCCCTTCAGCATGAAATGCGTGTCCTGGGCGGCATTCGGCCCGGTGAAAGCGGCGCGGATGTTCATGCCGCCGGCAAACACCGTCTCGCCGTCAATGACGAGAATTTTCCGGTGGGTTCTGAGATTGGCGTAGGGAAGCCGCAGCCTGAGGAGAACCGCGCCGTTGAAGGTGGCGACGCGGATTCCATGCGCGCGCAGAAGCTTTGTAATGCGCGGGCGCGAATAACGCGCGCCGATGGAATCGACGAGGATACGCACCTCGACACCGCGCTTGACCGCGTTTGAAAGACTTTCAACGAAGCGCTGCCCGATCGCGTCACTGTCGAAAATATAGGTTTCCATAAGGATGGAGCGCTCGGCCTTGTCGATCGCTTCCAGCATCGCCGCATAGGCCTCGTCGCCGGTTTCCAGCAGGCGGACCTTGTTGCCGGCGGTGGCGGGCATGCCGGTAACCGTGTTGCCGAGCATCCACTGCCCGCCCATGCGCGGGCCAAGATCGGTCACCACCCGGTCGCGGTCGATCTTGTGCTTCTGCTCTTCATGGGCCACCGCATCGGGAACGCTTTGCCGCTTGTCGCGCACCGATTGCCGGCGCATGCGGTTGATGCCGGCCACGGCATAGATCGCCGCGCCCAGAATGGGCGACAGCATGATCACGCCGACCCAGCCGATCGCGGCGCGCACCTCGTCCTTGGTCATCGTGGCGTGGATCGCCGCCGTCGCCCCGAGAACAAAGGAGATCACCGCCAGAATATGCGGCCAGTAGTGTTCCAGAAAAACATTCATCAAGGGCAATCCCGTTGGTTTGGCGCGTTTTGCCCGCCTTTCGGCATGGCCGGGGCTGACCTTATATCAGCAAGCTCTGAATTTACTAACTGTCGCCGGACAAAAGCTTCGCCGCAGCCGCGCGCGCTTCCGCCGTCACCTTGGCGCCGGCGAGCATCCGGGCGATTTCCTCCTGGCGCTCTTCCGGCCCGATCACCGCGACGCGGGTTGCCACCGTGTCATCCTTGCCCTTGCCGTTGCTGGCCTTGGAAATCAGATAGTGCCCCTTGGCGCGCGCGGCCACCTGCGGCGCGTGCGTGACCGAGAGAACCTGAACATTTTCGGCCAACCGGCGCAAGCGCTGGCCGATCGCGTCGGCCACCGCGCCGCCCACGCCGGTATCGATCTCGTCGAACACAAGCGTCGGCGCGGAGCCCTTGTCGGCGAGCGCCACCTTCAGCGCCAGAAGGAAGCGCGAGAGCTCGCCGCCGGAGGCCACCTTCATGATCGGTCCGGGCCGCGTTCCGGGATTGGTCTGCACCTCGAAGGACACCGTGTCGATGCCTTCCGGCCCGGCATTGCCGTCATCGCTCGTGACCACGGCGGCAAAGCGCGCGCGCTCCAGCTTCAGCGCCGGCAGTTCGGCCATGACGGCTGCGGAAAGCTGCTCGGCCGCCCTGCCGCGGTCCCCGGACAATGCCCTCGCCTTGTCGTAGAAGGCCTTTTCCGCCGTCGAGGCCTCTTCTGTGAGCGCCTCCAGCTTCGCCTCGCCGGCATCGAGTTCTTCCAGGTCGCCGACCATGCGTTCGGCAAGGGCGGGAAGCTCGGTCACGGGCACGTTGTATTTGCGCGCGGCGCCTCTGAGCGCGAACAACCGCTCCTCGACGCGTTCAAGCTCCTGAGGGTCGAAGGCAGCGCGCTCCAGAGCAGCCTCCACCTCCATCTGCGCGTTGGAAAGCTGTTCGAGCGCCGAATCGAGCAGGTTGACCGTATCCTCCAGAAGGCCCGGCGCCTCATGCGATTTGCGCTCCAACCTCCGGACCAGCGAGGCGATCATGGGCACGGGCGAGGCATTGCCGTTCAGAAATTCAAGCGCCTCGGATATATCACCGGCGATCCGCTCCGATTTCATCATCGTCGCGCGCCGCTCCGCCAGTTCGTCCTCCTCGCCGTCGACCGGGGAAAGGGCCTGAAGCTCCTCCACCGACGAGCGCAGGAAATCGGCCTCGCGTTCGGCCTCCTCAATCTGGGCGCGGTGCTTCTTCAGTCGCCGCTCGGCATCGCGCCAGGCGCGGTGAAGCGAACCGACGGCCTCGACATCTCCGGTCAGCCCGCCGAAGGCGTCGAGCAGCCTGCGATGCCCGTCCGTGTCGATAAGCGCGCGTTCGTCATGCTGACCATGGATCTCGACGAGAAGCCGGCCGGCCTGCCGCATCAATTGCACGCTCACCGACTGGTCGTTGATGAAGGCGCGCGTGCGGCCGTCTGCGGACTGCATCCGCCTGAAGATCAGGTCGCCCTCGTCATCAAGGTCGTTCTCGCGCAAGAGCACGCGCGCGGGGTGGTCCATGCCCGCGTCGAACACGGCAATCACTTGTCCGGAGTCCTGGCCGTGGCGCACGAGCGAGCCGTCGCCGCGCGCGCCGAGCGCGAGCGAGAGGCTGTCGAGCAGGATGGATTTGCCGGCGCCGGTCTCCCCGGTCAAAACCGAGAGACCGCCGCCGAGATCAAGTTCCAGCCGCTCGATCAAAACGATGTCTCGAATAGAAAGCTGGACTAGCATTGTTGTGTTCGCGCCCTGGCGAAAAAACGGTTAGCTGGGTGTGGCGCTGGAGACCGACGAGCCCCGCCCGGCCGATTTCGGCTCGAGCCCCTGCTTGTTCAGCAGGTTGTAGGCGCGCTGGTACCAGACGCTGTCGGGATAATTGTAACCGAGAACCCAGGCCGCGTTCTGCGCTTCCGGGATCACGCCCATCGCGTAATAGGCTTCGACAAGACGCTCCAGCGCTTCCTCGATCTGGTTAGTGTCGGAATAGTTGTTGACCACCGAATTGAAGCGCGAGATCGCCGCCACATAGTCCTTGCGCTCCAGATAGTATCGGCCGACCTGCATGTCCTTGCCGGCGATCTGGTCGCGGGCATAACGGATCTTGGCGCGGGCATCGCTCACATATTCGGAGTCCGGATAGTTGTCGATCAGCTTCTGCATGGCATCGATCGTCCGCTCCGCCACCGCCTGATCCTGCGTCACGTCGACGATTTCCTTGGAATAGGAAAGGCCGACCAGATACTGGGCATAGGCCGCATCCTTGGAATTCGGATAGAGCTGGAGATAGCGCCGACCGGAGGCGACGGCCGCCTCGTATTTGCGGGAACGATATTGCAGATAGGTCTGCATGATCAACGCTTGGCGCGCATAATCGGAAAGCGGGTTCTGATCCTGGATCGATTTGAGCTTCCTGAGCGCCTCGCCGGTCTTGCCGGCGCTGATATTGGCCAACGCCTCGTCGTAAAGCTGCTGCGGCGGGTCGGCCTCATACTGCAGCGTCGTGATGTCTACGTCCTTGTCTCGCGAGCATCCGGCCAAAAGCACGCTTGCGCCCAGAACTATGGCAACCGGTAGCGTGGCTGCGCGGAACGCCCCGACATTGGTTCTTTTTTTGGTACCAGCCATTCTTCGAGCCTCATTTGCAGCGTCTGTGGATCGCATTTCAAAGTCGAAGGACGTTTTACGCATATCCCGCAGGCAAGAGCAATCTCACGTCGCCGAAAATCCGATAAATTTCTGCGGCGTACCCACCCCTTTAGCGCGCCAAAAACCAGGAGTAAAACACGCGATAGATGTATTTCCCGACACCCTCCGACGCGAAAATGCCGGCGGCCCGAAGGTCCCCGGCATAGCAGTTCTTGTCATTCATGATGGGTCAGGAAACCGGGCCTGCAGCAACCATATCTTCCTGGCGCAGGCGGAACGGCAGTGCTCCGCGCGGGGAGACGATGACACATGCGCCGGCCGTCTCGAACAGCGCGCGCACGGCAGCCGCGTTCAGCGCATGGCCGCCGCGATAGGAGCGAAACGAACCCGCGAACCGCATGCCCATCATTGCAAGATCGCCCACGGCATCGAGCGTCTTATGGCGCACGAATTCCTGTTCGTAGCGCAGTCCCTCGGGATTGATCACACGATCGTCGTCGGAAATCACGACGGAATTCTCAAGCGAGGAGCCAAGCGCAAAGCCGCGTGCCCACATCGGCTCGACATCGCGCATGAAACCGAAGGTGCGCGCGCCGGACAATTCCTTGCGGAAAGTGTCCGCCGTCATGTCGCCCGCCCATTTCTGGCGTCCGATCACGGCTGTGTCGAAATCGATCTCGACCTCGAATCGCGTGCCCTCATAAGGCGTGAATTCGGCCCAGCCGGCGCCGTTTTCGACGCGGACCGTCTTGGTCACCTTCAGATAGCTGCGCTTTTCGGGAAGCGTGACGATGCCGACTTCATCCAGAGCCTCGACGAAGACCCGCGAACTGCCGTCCATGATCGGCATTTCGGCACCCTCGACGGCGATGAGCAGATTGTCGACGCCGAAGGCATAGAGGGCAGCCATCACATGTTCGATCGTCGCGATCCATTCGCCGGGATGCTCGCCGAGCACCGTGCACAGCGCGGTCGGTCCGACATTGTCCGAAACGGCCTTGAAGGACGAGATGCGCTTGCCGCCCTCATAGCGTTCGAAGACGATTCCGTGATCGGCCTCGGCCGGCTTGAGCGTGATCGTCGCCGGCTTGCCCGAATGCACACCGATTCCCGAAATCCTGACGGACTTCGCCACCGTTGTCTGCAAACCGAAAAATCCTGCCGACATATTCACGCCCTTATTCCAAATCTTACTCAAAAAACACGATGGCCATGACGCCATTGACCGGAGGGACCGGCCGCTCATGCGCGCTGCGCCCGATTCAGGCGCTTGGCATGTAATTACGCACTGGCCCCGTTGAATCCAAATCACTGTTTCTTTCCGTATGTTACGAAAGTCGAAAAACCCGGCCGCCAGAGGCGACCGGGCTCACTTCGCGAGAAGGTTTTCTAAAGGACGGTTAGCGCTTCCCTAACACGGGAGGCGGCTAGACCGCGACGGATCAGTTCGCCTGACGACGCAGGAAGGCGGGAATATCGAACTGATCGTCATCCTGGCGGGCGGCGGGCTGCTCTTGAGCACGACGCGGCGCGTAAGGATTGTTTTGCTGAGGCTGCTGCGGAGCCTGCTGGCGCGGCGCCGGCTGCTGTTCGTGATGGCCCTCGAAGCTTTCGTCGCCGCGACCGAGCGTGTTCGACAGGCGCTTGAACAGACCCTTCGGGCCACGTTCTTCCTGCTCCTGGCGACGGCTGGCGCTCATTTCCGGCTGAACCACCGGCGGAAAGTCGGCGACTTCCGGCATGCGGCGCGGCTCGGCGGCCTGCTGGCGCGGTGCCTGCGGAGCCGGCTGGCTCGGGGCCTGCTGGCGGGGCGCCTGCGGCTGCTGCGGCTCGGCGGCGAAGATCTGGCTCTTCGGCTGCACGTTCACGCTCGGCTGCTGCGGCTTTTGCTGCGGGGCGCGGGAAACGGCCATCTGCAGTTCGCGTTCCATCTCGGCTTCGGCCGAACGGATGGTCTCGGCAATCGGGTCGACCGCGCGCGGCTGGGGCTGCGGGGCGGGCTGCGGAGCAGCCGGCTGCGGCGCCTGGCTGAAGGTCTGGCCGCCATTGTTCTGGCCGCCAGTGGTGCTGCGGATTTCCGGACGCGCCTCGCGGCGGGGTTCCGGGACATCCTCATAGCCTTCGGCCAGTGAGCGGTCGATGCCGGTGGCAACGACGGAGACGCGGATGATGCCTTCCAGTTCCTCGTCGAAGGTGGCGCCGAGAATGATGTTGGCGTCCGGATCGACTTCCTCGCGGATACGGGTTGCGGCTTCATCGACTTCGAACAGCGTCAGGTCGCGACCGCCGGTGATCGAAATCAGGAGGCCCTGCGCGCCACGCATCGAGGTTTCGTCGAGCAGCGGGTTGGCGATTGCGGCTTCGGCGGCCTGCATGGCACGGCCTTCGCCGGATGCTTCGCCGGTGCCCATCATCGCACGGCCCATCTCGCGCATCACCGAACGGACGTCGGCGAAATCGAGGTTGATCAGGCCTTCCTTGACCATAAGATCGGTGATGCAGGCAACGCCCGAATAGAGCACCTGATCGGCCATGGCGAAGGCGTCGGCGAAGGTGGTCTTGTCATTGGCGATCCGGAACAGGTTCTGGTTCGGAATGACGATCAGCGTATCGACCGACTTCTGCAGTTCCTCGATACCGGCGTCAGCAAGACGCATGCGGCGCTGGCCTTCGAACTGGAACGGCTTGGTGACGACGCCGACGGTCAGGATGCCCTTGTTGCGGGCCGCCTGGGCCACGATCGGAGCGGCACCCGTGCCGGTTCCGCCGCCCATGCCGGCGGTGACGAAGCACATATGGGTGTTGTTGAGGTGATCGATGATCTCATCGATGCACTCTTCGGCAGCCGCGCGGCCGACTTCCGGCTGCGAGCCTGCGCCGAGACCTTCGGTCACGCCGACGCCGAGCTGGATGACGCGTTCGGCCTTGGTCATGGTCAGCGCCTGGGCATCAGTGTTGGCGACGACAAAGTCGACGCCCTGCAGGCCTGCCGTGATCATGTTGTTGACGGCGTTGCCGCCGCCGCCGCCGACACCGAAAACGGTGATGCGCGGCTTCAGTTCGGTAATATCTGGCTTCTGAAGCGTAATAGTCATTTCGTTTCGTTCCTTCTCGCTAAGGCCGCACCGCCAAGCCGGCCAATCTCTTCGTGTTCTTTAAAAACTTTCCCTGAACCACTGGCCGACGCGTGACAGGCGTCCGCCTCCCGATGGCAGAAAACCCCGCTGTTCACCGCCATAGGTTTCGCTTTCCGCAAGCTGCGGATAGATCAACAGTCCCGCCGCCGTGGCAAAGGACGGGCCCTTGGCCGGAAGCGGCAGACCGGATACGCCCATCGGGCGACCGATCCTGACATTGCGGCTCAAGATGCGCCGCGCGAGTTCGCAAAGACCGATCAACTGGCTTGCGCCGCCGGTCAGCACCACCCTCTTGCCGACAACCGCGGAATAGCCCGAAAGCTGGATGCGGTCGCGGATCAGCTCGAGCGTTTCCTCCACCCGTGCCCGGACGATCTTCGACAGAAGCGCCTTGGAGATCTGGCGCGGCTGGTCGTGGTCGTCATGGCCGATCGACGGCACGGCGATCATCTCGCGTTCGTCGGCGCTTGAGGCAAGCGTCGAGCCGTGAACGCATTTCAGCCGCTCGGCATCTTCCATCCGGGTCGACAGGCCGCGGGCCAGATCGGTCGTCACATGATGGCCGCCAAGGCTGATCGCGTCGGTATGAACGAGCCGGCCTTCGGAGAAGACCGAAATCGTCGTGGTGCCGGCGCCCATGTCGATCGCCGCGCAGCCGAGTTCGACTTCATCGTCGACCAGAGCGGCAAGACCGCTGGCATAGGGCGTAGCCACCATACGTTCCACCGAAAGATGAGCGCGGTTGACGCAGAGCTCGAGATTGCGCAGCGCCAGACGTTCGGCCGTCACCACATGCAGGTCGACGCCCAGCGTCTCGCCATACATGCCGAGCGGATCGCGAATGCCGCGTTCGCCATCAAGCGTAAAGCCGGCCGGCAGGGAATGCAGAACCTGTCGCTCCTCGTTGATCGAGCGGCGCGAAACCGCCGACAGTACGCGGCGCAGGTCCGAGGCGTCGACGTCCTGGCCGCCGAGATCGATCGCCGCTGTGTAAGTGTCGCTCTTGATGCGGCCAGCGGAGACATTGACGATCAGGCTGTCGATGGTGATTCCCGCCATGCTTTCGGCTGCATCGACGGCAAGCCGGATAACATGTTCAGCCGCATCGAGATTGACGATGACGCCGCTCTTGATGCCCTGCGAACGCTGATGCCCGATACCGATGATCTCGATATTATGGGTGCGACCCGGCAGGATCTGGCTTTCGGCGCGCGGCGTCAGCCGCGCGATCATGCACACGATCTTCGACGAGCCGATATCCAGCACGCTGACGATATGCGTCTTCTTCGCGGAAAGGGGTTTAGCCCGGCCGAAGCCGGCGCCGCCGAACAGATTCACAGGCGCCTCCCCTTGTTCTTGAATGTCTTTTCGAGCGCTTCCGTCGCCGCCTGGCGACGTTCCATAGCCGCCGGCGTCAACTGGATCGCGATGCGGTCATCGAGCCTCAGATCGACGGCGGCGATCTCGCGTTCCAGGATCGAACGGCTTTCCTCAAGCTCCTTCAGGCGCACAAGCGCAGCGTCCGTTTCCTTCTGCGGCAGCTTCACGATCATGCCGTTGTCGAGATAGAGGTCCCAGCGGCGACCATCGACGCGCTTATAGGCGCGGACACGATCGGAAAGGGCCGGCCAGCCTTCCAGCAGGTCCTCGATGCCTGCCGCGGCGAAATTGCCGCCCTGCCCGAGAACCAGCGGCAGCCTGCGGAATTTCGGAGCGCTGAGCGCGCCGATGACGTTGCCATTACGCTCGATCATCAGCGTGCGGCCGTCTTCTTGCTGCCAGAGCGCGTAGGGAACGCGTTCGGTGAGCGTGATCTTCAGCGTCGAGGGATAGATCTTGCGCACATCGGCCTCGGCGACCCAGGGCAGGTTCAGGAGCTGTCCGCGAGCGCGCTGAACGTCGATACCCTGCAGGGAATAGGCGCCTTCGAGGCCGAGATTTTGCAGGATGGCGATCTCCGATGTCTCGTGATTGCCGGAGATCTCGATATCTTCGACGGCGAAACCGGCCACCTGAAAGGCCGCGCGACGGACAAGGTCACCCTTGTCGGAAACGGCAATCGCATTGGCGCCGACGGCAACGAAGAACACCAGCGCGGCAAGGCTTCCCGCATGGCGCGGCACGGGCGTGCGGCCGGTCAGAAAGCCGGTCGAAACGCGCACCGCACGCCTGACGGGACGCGGCAGAACGCCACTCCGTCCGACGGGTTCGCTGCGGCCGAAATCGACCGTATCGCCCTTTTTCGCCTTCATCGCAAACACGAAGCGTCCTCCACCATCCATCGGAGAAAAGCACCAAAGTCATAGCCGGCATCGGCAGCCATTTCGGGAACCAGAGAGGTTTCGGTCATACCGGGCTGGGTATTGACCTCCAGCCAGATGATGCCGTCTTCGCCCAGCGTCTCATCGAAACGGAAATCCGAGCGAGAGACGCCGCGGCACCCGATTGCCTGATGCGCCTGAACGGCCAATGATTGTATCTTCTGGTAAATATTCGGTTTAATTTCGGCCGGCAGGATGTGTTTCGACCCGCCAGGACGATATTTGGCATCGAAATCGTAGAATTTCTGGCCGACGGGAACGATCTCGGTCACGCACAGCGCCGTGCCGTCCATCACCCCGCAGGTGAATTCGCGGCCCTTGATGAAGCGCTCGACCATGATCTTCTCGCCGAAGGTCCACTCGTCGGAGGAGATCGACTGCGGCGGATTTGCCTGATCCTCGTCGACGATCAGGACGCCGAAGGACGAGCCCTCGTTGATCGGCTTCAGGACATAGGGCGCCGCCATCGGATGGCGATTGCCGATTTCGCCGCGCTGAAGAATAAGACTGTCCGCAACCGGAACGCCGCAGGCAGAAGCAACCCTCTTGGCCTGGGCCTTGTCCATGGCGAGCGCGGAAGCCAGAACGCCGGAATGGGTATAGGGGATTTCAAGATATTCGAGGATGCCCTGCACCTTGCCGTCCTCGCCGAAAGGACCGTGCAGCGCGTTGAAGGCGACATCGGGTTTCAGTTCGGAAAGCACGGTGGCGACATCGCGGGTCACGTCGATCCGGCTGACGCGGAAGCCTTCGGCCTCCAGCGCATCGGCACAGGACTTTCCCGATGCCAGGCTGACCTGACGCTCGGAGGAAAATCCGCCCATTAATACAGCCACATGTCCGGAACTCATGCCCGTCCTCACCTTTGCCGGCAAAAGCCGGACCAACACCTGGAATACCGCTTTTTCAGGAAAGCGTTTCGTATCCCCATTTGTGAAGGAGGATGGTTAATGAAGCGTTTACTTTGGTTAACCGGATGAGAAAAAGCTGTTCAGCTTTAGGCTATTAGCGCCGCGTGACAGCGCTAACGCCCTGCCGAAAGCGCCTTGCCGGGCAGGGTTTCAATCCAGATCCTGGGGCACGAATTCGTAGACATCGCGACCGGCAGGGAAGCGGCCGACGCGCCGGATTTCCCATTCCAGCAGTATGCCGGAGTGATTATAGACGCGCTCGCGCACGGTCTCGCCGAGATATTCCAGATCGTAGGCCGATGCATTGCCGTGGTTGATCATGAAGTTGCAGTGCATCGGCGACATCTGCGCGCCGCCGATCATCAGTCCGCGACAGCCGGCCTCGTCAATCAACCGCCAGGCCGACTGGCCGTCCGGGTTCTTGAAGGTCGAGCCGCCGGTCTTCTCCTGCACCGGCTGAACGGTCTCGCGATGATGCCGCACCGCTTCCATCTCGTCGCGAATCACCAACCGTTCCCGGGCAAAGCCCTCAAGCAGGGCGCCGGTGAAGATCAGGCCCTTCGGCACGGCGGCGGAACGGTAGCCGTAGCGCATCGCCTCGCGCGGGATCGTCACCTTTTCGCCCTTGCGGTTGACGCCGTAAATCTCGACGACGCGCTCAGCGATCTCGCTGCCATGGGCGCCGGCGTTCATTGCAAGCGCGCCACCGAGCGAGCCGGGAATGCCATACATGAAGGAGAAGCCGCCAATGCCCCGATCCATGGCGAAACCGGCGATATGCTTGTCCGGCGAGATGGCGCCGGCGATGATCCGGTTCTCGCCCGCAACCTCCTGCTGGCCAAACCCCTTGGTAGAAAGGCGCACCACCGCGCCTTGAAGTCCGCCGTCGCGCACCAGGAGGTTCGAGCCGAAACCGACGACGCTCAATGGTACATCCGCCGGCAGCGCCTCCAGAAACAGACGGAGATCGTCCTCGTCGAGCGGCTGGAACAGCAGCTCGGCAGGCCCGCCGGCGCGAAGCCAGGTCACACGCTCCATGCCGGTATCGGGAACAAGCCTTCCCCTGAGTTCGGATGCTGCCTTGCCGAGTCTGTCGATCAGCGCTTTGCCATCAAGCATAGGCGCGCTCCATCACTCCGCTCCCTGAAGGGCAACCGGCAGGCGCGCGGCCCACTGGGTGATGCTGCCCGCGCCAAGCAGAACGACGAAGTCGCCGGGCTCGGCTACCTTTGCGACGCGGGCAGCAAGATCATCCTCGCCCGCAAGATACCGCGCATCCCGGTGACCGGCCGCCCTGATCCCGGCAGCCAGCGTTTCGCCGTCATAGCCTTCGCGCGGATCCTCGCCGGCCGCATAGACGGGCGCGATGAACACGGTGTCGGCATCATTGAAGCAATTGGTGAAATCCTCGAACAGGCTCTCCAGCCGCGAATAACGATGCGGCTGATGAATGGCGATGATCCGGCCGTTGCAAGCCTCGCGCGCGGCCCTGAGGACGGAGCGGATTTCAACCGGATGATGGCCGTAGTCATCGAAGATCTGCACATCGTTCCAGGTGCCGACCAGCGTAAACCGCCGCTTGACGCCGCCAAAGGCGGCAAGCCCCTTGCGGATATCCTCTTCCGGGATATGCAGTCGGTCGGCAACGGCAATCGCGGCGGTCGCGTTCGACACATTATGACGGCCAGGCATCGGCAGCGCCAGGTTCTCGAGCTTCACCGAAGGCCGGCGACGGCGGCGGATATCGACGTCGAAGATCGTATGGATGCCCTCGTTGCGGATATTGGAAAAACGCACATCGGCCTGACGGTTCTCGCCATAGGTAACGATCCGCCGGTCCTCGATCTGGCCGACGAGCGATTGCACTTCCGGATGGTCGAGGCAGAGCACGCCGCATCCATAGAACGGCACGTTCTCGACGAACTGGCGGAAAGCGGCGCGCACGCCGTCGAAAGTGCCATAATGGTCGAGATGTTCGGGATCGATATTGGTGACGACGGCGATCTCGGCGGGAAGCTTCAGGAAGGTGCCGTCGGATTCATCCGCCTCGACCACCATCCAGTCCCCCTCGCCCATGCGCGCATTGGTGCCATAGGCATTGATGATGCCGCCATTGATCACGGTCGGATCAAGATTGCCGGCGTCGAGCAGGGCGGCAACCATTGAGGTGGTCGTGGTCTTGCCATGGGTGCCGCCGATGGCGATCGCGTCGCGAAAGCGCATCAGTTCGGCCAGCATCTCCGCGCGGCGCACGACCGGCAAGTGTTTCTCGCGGGCGGCGACGAGCTCGGGGTTGGCGCGCTTGATCGCCGAGGAGACGACGACGACTTCCGCGTCGCCCAGGTTCTCCGGCCTGTGCCCGATGGAAACGGCAATGCCCTTCTCGCGCAGCCGCTGGACATTGGCGCTTTCGGCCTGGTCGGAGCCCTGAACCTGATAGCCGAGATTCTTCAGAACCTCGGCGATGCCGCTCATGCCGATACCGCCGATGCCGACAAAATGAACGACACCGATCGCCTGAGGCATTTTCATCTCTTACGTTCCTTCAATCTTCCTGCCCGACGCAAGCGCCTCAGCCATGTCGGCGAGCCGTTCCGTCGCGTCGGGTTTGCCCGCATCCTTCGCCGCGAGCGCTGCGGCGGTCAGTTTATCCGGATCATTCACCGCTTCGGTTAATAATTCCGCAAAGCGCTCTTCCGTCAGCTCCGCCTGCCGCACGACCTCTGCCCCGCCATTCGCCGAGACCAGCGCCGCATTGGCCGCCTGGTCATGATCGAGCGCATGGGGATAGGGCACATAGATCGCCGGACGTCCGATAACGGAAATTTCCGATACCGTCGAGGCACCCGAGCGGCAGACGACGAGATGCGCCTCCGCGATGCGCCGGGCCATGTCGGAAAAGAAGGGCGAAATCTCGGCCGGCACGCCGAGTTCGGCAAAACGCGCGGTCACCTGATCAACGTCTTCCGGCCGCGCCTGCTGGGTGACACGGATGAGCGCTCGCATATCCGGCGAAAGGCGCGCAAGCGCACCGGGAACCGCATCGGCGAAGAAATGAGCCCCCTGGCTGCCGCCGAAGACAAGGAGGTTGAAGGGCGCATCCGCCGTCCGCTCGCTGTAGGCTGTCGCCGCAGCCTCGAGAACGGCGGGCCGCACCGGATTGCCGGTCGGGAAGATCTTGGCCCCGAGCGGCTCGCCTTCGCCGGTCAGAAAACCGCCGGCAATGGCGTTGACGCGCGGCGCCAGCATCTTGTTGGCGCGCCCCATCACCGCGTTCTGTTCGTGCAACATGGTCGGAATGCCGCTTGCGGCGGCCGCATAAAGCGGGGGCACAGTCGGATAGCCGCCGAAGCCGATCACTGCGGCAGGCCGGAATTCGGCAAACAGCGACCGCGCCACGCGCGAGCCCTTGAACAGCGTGAACCCGGCACGGACAATCGAAATCGGGTTCTTCGAGCCGATCGTGGCCGAAGGCACGATGTGGATTTTCTCAGCCGGAAAGCTCCCCGAATAGCGCTCGGCGCGACTGTCGGTCACCAGATGAACCTGATGGCCGCGCCTGATCAGTTCATGCGCCAGGGCTTCCGCCGGAAACACATGGCCGCCGGTCCCTCCGGCGGCGAGGAAGAAGAGCTTGCTTTCCATGACAACCCTATTCCGCGGCAAGACCACGCGGCCTGCCGGGTTCGAAGAAATGATCCTGCCGGGCGCGCTTTTCCGGCCGGTGACGCGTCAGCGCCAGAATGAAGCCCGCGCCGACGCAGGTCGCGATCATCGACGATCCGCCGGCCGAGATCAGCGGCAGGGTCATGCCTTTGGCCGGCATCAATTGGAGTGCGACGCCAATATTGATGATCGACTGCATGCCGATCTGCAGGACGAGGCCGGCTACGGCGAAGCGGGCAAAGTCATCGCGCTCGCGATAGGCATGAGTGAGACCGCGCAGCACGATGAAGGCGAAGATCGCGACGATGAACATGCAGAACAGGATGCCGAACTCTTCCGCCGCGACGGAGAAGACAAAGTCGGTGTGACTGTCCGGCAGGCGGCGTTTGACGATCCCCTCGCCCGGACCGAGGCCGAAAAGGCCGCCCTGCTGGATCGCCTTGGCCGCAAGTTCGACCTGAAGATTGTCGCCCTCGCCGGTCAGGAACCGGTCGATGCGCGAGGTCACGTGCGGCAGCCATGTATAGGCGGCAAGGAAGCCGGCAATGCCTGCGCCGCCAAGCCCCGCGATCCATATCCAGGACATGCCGGCCATGAAGAAGATGCCGCCCCAGACGATGCCGAGAAGCACGGTCTGGCCGAAATCCGGCTGGGCGATCAGAAGAACGGCCGAGATGATGAACAGCAGCCCGGCGAAGAGATTGCCGGGAATTTCGGGATAGCGATGATGCTCGGCAAAAAGCCAGGCGCAGACCACGGCAAAGGCGGGCTTCAGAAACTCCGATGGCTGCAGGGAGAAACCGGCAAGCACGATCCAGCGCCTTGATCCGTTATTGGCCGTGCCGACAAACAGCGTCGCCACCATCATCATCAGCGAACCGACCAGAATGACAACGGCAAGCCGGCGGATCATGCGCGGCGAACAGAAGGAAAGCCCGATCATCACCGCAAGCGAGGGTACGAGAAAGATCGCATGCCTGCGGACAAAATGGAAACTGTCATAGCCGAGACGATCGGCAACGGCGGGCGATGCAGCGAAGGAGAGCATAAAGCCGATGCCCATCAGCGCGATGAAAGCTGCAAGCAGCCATCGGTCGATGGTCCAGAACCAGTCCGCGATCGGTCCGCGTTGGACGCGAGAGACCATGGCTTACTTCCCCCTGACGGTTTCATCTGGCGGGCTCACGCCATCAAGCGCCATCACGGCGTTGACGAAGGCGTCTCCGCGTTTCTCGAAACTCCTGAACTGATCAAAACTGGCGCAGGCCGGGGACAGGAGCACGACCGGCGTCGCCGCTTCGCTTGCCGCGGCGTCGGCGGCCGCGTCATTGACGGCCTGTTCCAAAGTGCCGGACAGAACGATTTCGCTCTTGCCGGAAAGCGTCCCGGCGAAGGCCTCTGCCGCCTCTCCGATCAGATAGGTTTTGGCGATCTTCGGAAAGAAGGTCTCGAGCGCGGCAATGCCGCCCTGCTTCGCCCGTCCGCCGGCAATCCAGTAGATATTGTCGAAGGTCTTCAGCGCGGGCGCCGCCGCTTCCGCATTCGTCGCCTTGGAATCATTGACGAACAGTACCTTGCCGCGCCGCGCGATCGGCTGCATGCGGTGGGCAAGCCCCTTGAAGGTGGCGATGCCTTTTCCGATTTCAGTGTCCGAAAGCCCGACCGCACGGCAGGCGGCAATCGCCGCGGCGACATTCTGGCCGTTATGCGCGCCGCGCAAAACCGTATGACGGGAAAGGTCGACAACCACGCGGCCATCCTCGGCTGAGACAATGGCCCGCCCGTCGAAGGCAAGGCCCGCGTCGACATGGGTGATCCCCGCCGAAACCGGGACAACCGCATGACCGGCATCGATCAGACGGCGGGCAATGGCACGGCAATAGTCGTCATCAGCGCCGACGACCGCAGTCGCCGCTCCCGCCACGAGCCGTTCCTTTATGGCCGCATAGCGGTCCATGTCGCCGTGACGGTCGAGATGGTCCGGCGTGAGATTCAACAGAAGACCGACATCGGCATCAAGCGTCGGCGCGAGGTCGATCTGGTAGGAAGAGCACTCGACCACGTAGAAGCGCTCCGGCGAAAGCGGATCGAGGTCGAGCACGGCGCGGCCGATATTGCCGCCAACCTGGGCGTCGCGCCCGGCTTCCTTCAGGATATGGCCGATCAGCGCCGTCGTCGTCGATTTGCCGTTCGTGCCGGTGATCGCGATCAGCTTCGCTTGCGCGCAGCTCGCCCGGCGCTCGCGGCAGAATAGCTCGATATCACCGATGATCTCGACACCCGCCGCCTTTGCCAGTTCCACGGTCCAGTGCGGTTTGGGATGGGTAAGCGGCACGCCGGGCGCCAGGACCAGCGCGTCGAAGCCGCTCCAGTCCGCCGCCTTCAGGTCGACCACCGGGATGCCTGCCGCGTCTGCGGCCGCACGGCTTTCCTCGCGGTCATCAAAGGCTGCGACATCCGCGCCGCCCACAACAAGCGCCTTAGCGCTTGCGAGGCCGGAGCCGCCGAGGCCGAAAAGGGCGACTTTCTTGCCGGAAAAGACGGAGACCGCGATCACGGATTATCTTCCTATCGAAGCTTCAGGGTCGAAAGGCCGATCATGGCGAGGCCGAAGGAGATGATCCAGAAGCGGATCACCACCTGGCTCTCGGTCCAGCCGAGCTTTTCGAAATGGTGGTGGATCGGCGCCATCAGGAACACCCGTTTGGCGGTCTTCTTGTAGACGGCGACCTGGATGATCACCGAGAGCGCCTCGAGCACGAACAGGCCGCAGATGATCGCCATGACGATCTCATGCTTGGTGGCAACGGCGACCGAGCCGATCAGCCCGCCAAGCGCCAGCGAACCGGTATCGCCCATGAAGATCGCGGCCGGCGGCGCATTGAACCACAGGAAGCCCATGCAGGCGCCAATGACGGCGGAGAGCAGCACCACGAGCTCGCCCGTGCCGGGGACGTAATTGATCTGCAGATAGGTGGCGAAAACCGAGTTGCCGACCACATAGGCGATCAGCGCGAAGGAACCGGAAGCGATGATCACCGGCACGGTCGCAAGCCCGTCGAGACCGTCGGTCAGGTTCACCGAATTGCCGGCGGCCACAATGACGAAGGCGCCGAAGGGAATGAAGAACCAGCCGAGATCGATGATCACGTCCTTGAAGAAGGGAAAGGTCAGCGCCGAGCCGAGCGTCGCGCCGTCGATCGAGGCCAGATTGGCGGCATACATCATGAAGGCAACGGCAACGCCGGCGATGATGAATTCGAAAAACAGGCGGCGTCTGCCGGAAAAGCCCTTGTCGGACTGTTTGGTGACCTTGAGATAGTCGTCATAAAAGCCGATCGCGCCGAAGCCCAGCGTGACCAGCAGCGTTGCGACCACATAGGCGTTTGAGAGATCCGCCCACAACAGCGCGGAACCGACGATGCCGGCAAGGATCATCAGCCCGCCCATGGTCGGCGTTCCGGCCTTCTTGAAATGCGTCTGCGGTCCGTCGGCGCGGATCGGCTGTCCCTTGCCCTGCCTGATTCGGAGCGCCGCGATGATGCGCGGTCCGAACAGGAAGACGATCAGCGCCGAGGTGAAAACGGCAGCGCCGGAACGGAAGGTGATATAGCGGAACAGATTGAAAAACTGGAACTTGTCGGACAGCTCCACAAGCCAAATCAGCATGAACGCCCCTTTCCAGCGACGGCGGAACGCGCCGGACCGAGCCCCGAACGGGCTGAAACCGACGCCTCAAAATTGCGTATCTCGCGGCATATCAAAGGTCTGTTTACCACGAAATCGTTTATCAGCGGTTTATCACCGCGCGGGATAGGCCTCGGTCAGTTTCGCGACGATCCTGCCGAATCCCACACCATTGGACGACTTTACCATCACCGTGTCCCCGGCCGCGACCGCGCCGACGGCGAATTCCGCCAGTTCATCGGCATTCGCCCGATATTCCACAACAATGCTTTCCGGGAGCGCATCCCTCAGCGCCTTCATGTGTTCGCCTACAAGCCAGACATCGGTGACGCCGGCCGAAAGCAACGGCCCGGCAAGCGCCTCATGGGCCTCATGCGCGTACTCGCCAAGTTCCAGCATATCGCCAAGTATGGCGATCCTGCGTCCATTGCCATCGCCCGCACCCAGCAATTCCAGCGCGGCCCGCATCGAGGCCGGATTGGCGTTATAGCTCTCGTCGATCAGGGCAAAACTGCCATTGCCGATCGAAAGCAACTGACGCTGTCCCCTGCCCTTCATCTGTTCGGCGCTTTCCAGCGCCTCGAGCGCGGCATGGGCGTCGCCGCCGGCCATGGAGATCGCGGCAAGGGCTGCAAGCGCGTTCTCCGCCATGTGCTGGCCCGGCAGGCCGAGATTGAAGGAGATCGGCTCTTCCGTTCCGAGCAGCGCCTGGACATGGCCCTTGTCGCCGACGGTGCGATAGTCGAGCAGGCGGAACAGCGCCTTGGCATGCTCGCCGAAGGAAATGATCTGCGCGCCGCAATTCTTCGCGACCCGCGCGAGCGCCTCGAATTCCTCGATATCGCGGTTGATGACGGCCGCGCCCTCCGGCTCCAGCCCCTCGAATATCTCCGCCTTGGCGGCGGTGATTTCCTTGAGACCGGAGAAGTTACCGATGTGAACGGGGGCAATGGTGGTCACGACGGCGACATGCGGGCGAACCAACTTCGTCAGCGGACGGATTTCGCCCGAATGGTTCATGCCGATCTCGAACACGCCGAACTCGGTGTCGGCCGGCATGCGCGCCAGCGTCAGCGGCACGCCCCAGTGGTTGTTGAAGGAGGCAACGGCGGCGTGAACCTTGCCGGAGGCTTTCAGCCCGCGCGCGATCATCTCCTTGGTCGAGGTCTTGCCGACGGAACCGGTGACAGCGATGATCCGGCCGGCAACCCGGGCGCGGGAGGCCTCGGCGAGGCGCACCATCGCTTCCAGCACGTCATCGACGACGATCATCGGACAGGTGAGCCTGCCGAGTGCCGGCAGCTTCGCCTCCGAGATCACCAGAAGTCCAGCGCCGTTGGCAGCGGCAAGTCCGGCAAAGGAATGCCCGTCGACCCGGTCGCCCTTGATGGCGAAGAAGGCCTCGCCGGGCGCGATCGAACGGCTGTCAATGGAAATGCCGTTGACGCCTTCCGGCAGTTCGCCGACCGGACGACCATCCATGGCCGTGACCATTTCGGCTGATGTCCATAGCAAACTCACGGTCAGATACCCTCCAGTGCTTTTTTCACTTCGGCAAGATCGGAGAAGGGACGCGTGACGCCGTTGGCCGTCTGCCCTTCCTCATGCCCCTTGCCGGCCACGATCAGCGTGTCGCCGGTCTTCAACAGAGAGGCCGCGTGGATGATGGCCTCGCGGCGATCGCCGATCTCGATGGCGCCGGGCGCGGCGGCCATGATCTCGGACCGGATGACATCCGGCTCTTCGGAACGCGGATTGTCATCGGTGACGATCACGATATCGGCAAGCCGCGTGGCGATCTCGCCCATGATCGGTCGCTTTCCCTTGTCGCGATCGCCGCCGCAGCCGAAGACGACGACGACGCGGCCAGTAGTAAAGGGGCGCACCGCCGCCAGAACCTTTTCCAGCGCGTCCGGCTTGTGGGCATAGTCGACATAGGCAAGCGCGCCGTTCCCGGCCTTGCCGGCCAGCTGCAGGCGGCCGTCGGCGCCTTCGAGTTTTTCGAGAGCGGCAAGCGCATCCTTGGCCGAAACGCCGGTGGCAATGGCAAGGCCCGCCGCAACAAGAGCATTGGAAATCTGGAATTCACCGGCCAGCGGCAGGCGCACCTCGTGGATCGCGCCCTCATGCAGAACCTCGGCGAACTGGCTGTCTCGCTTCTGCTCGACGCGTTTGAGCGTCAGGAAATCGCCCTTGCGACCGACGGTCAGCACTTCGTGCCCGGCGGCCTTCGCCGCTTCGGCTGCGCGCCCCGACCATTCGTCATCGGCGTTGATGACGGCCGGCAGGCCGCGCGGCAGAACCCGGTCGAAGAGATGCATCTTGGCGCCGAAATAATGTTCCACCGTCGGGTGGTAGTCCATGTGGTCGCGGCCGAGATTGGTGAAGCCGGCGGCGGAAAGCTTCACCCCGTCGAGCCGGTACTGGTCGAGCCCGTGGCTGGAGGCCTCCATCGCCGCATGGGTCACGCCGTCCTCGGCGAGTTCGGCGAGCAGCGCATGCAGGACGGCAGGATCCGGCGTGGTGAGCGAACCATAGTCCTTGCGTCCCGGCGCGATGACGCCGGTGGTGCCGATCATCGCCGACGGATGCCCAGCCTGCGCCCAGATCTGGCGGGTGAAGGAGGCAACCGATGTCTTGCCGGCCGTGCCGGTGACGGCAACCATGGTTTCGGGCTGGCTGCCGAAGAAACGTGCGGCGGCAAGCGCCAGGAACAGGCGCGGATTTTCAACCTGGAGCACGGGAATTTTCGCGTTGTCGACCGTAGCCGCGCTGACGGCGATCGTAGCGCCCTTCTCGGCCGCATCCTCGATATAGGCAGCGCCATCGGCCTTGCTTCCGGCAATGGCGACGAACAGCATGCCGGGCTTGATCTTGCGGCTGTCGGCGGAAATACCGTTAACTTCGATCGCGCCCGCGCGCCCGGCAAGAGCCGCATTCAGTTCGGGAAAGGCCGTTCCGGCAAGCGCGCGCATCAGCATTTTCGATCTCTTCCGTTTGCCTCGGCCGGCTTGAGCCGCCGACCGGAATCACATCTCGTTCTGCTCAGTATGACGCAAGCAGCGCGTCGCCGTCTGCCCCGAAATCGGGATCGACGCCGAGAAGCGGAGCCGTGCGACGGATGATCTCGCCCGTCATCGGGCCTGCATTCCAGGCGGCCGTGCGGCCGGGAACGCCCTCGACCTTTTTCGGATCGTCGATGGTGACAAGTACGACGTATCTGGGGTCATCCATCGGAAATGCCGCGAGAAAGGCGTTGAAATTGTGATCATGGGCATATTTGCCGTCGATGATCTTTTCCGCCGTGCCGGTCTTGGCGCCGACGCGATAGCCAGGCACCTGGCCGTTGCGACCCGATCCGTCCGTGCCGTTCAGCCGGAGGAGATAGCGCATCTTGTCGCTGGTTTCCTCGGAAATGACGCGGGTGGCAATCCGATCGGCCTCTTCCGGCGTGCGCGGCAGGAAGGTCGGCGGGAAGAGTTTGCCGCCATTGACGATGGCCGCAGCGGCTGCAGCCGTCTGCAGCGGCGTCGTCGTAATCCCCTGACCGAAGGAAACGGTCGCGGAAAACACGCCGCCCCATTTCTGCGGCTTCTGCGGCGTACCGGAACCGCCGATCTCGGTATCGATCTTCTCGAGCAGGCCGAGCTTTTCCAGAAAACTCTTCTGGTAATCCGGTCCGACGGCGCCGGCGATGCGCGAGGCGCCAATATTCGACGAATAGGTAAACACTTCCGGATAGGTCAGTATCCGGTTCTGGGCATGGTCATCGCCGATGCGCGAGGAGCCGAAATAGAGAGGCGTCTTGGCGTCAACCATGCTCTGAAGATTGAACTTGCCGGATTCGAGCCCCATTGCCAGCGTGAAGAGCTTGAAGGTGGAGCCCATTTCGTAGACGCCGGTGATCGCATGGTTAAGCATGCGCTCGTCGCTGGCCGGCGGCGGATTGTTCGGGTCGAAATCCGGATAGGAGGCCAGCGCCACGACTTCTCCCGTATCCGCGTCAAGAATGATGCCGGTCGCGCCCAGCGCCTCGAATTTCTTCACGCCACGCATAAGCGTTTCGCGCACGATGCTTTCGGCGCGCAGATCAAGTGAGACCTCGAAAGGCTCGAGCCCCATGGATCCGGTGAGGCCCAGTCCCATGAGCCCCGAAATGCCGTCCGACTGATCCATGTAGCGCTCGATGCCCGAAAGGCCGCGATTGTCGATATCGACAAGGCCAAGGATATGCGCGGCCTCAGGCCCGCCCGGATAGAACCGGCGAACCTCGGGGCGAAAGCCGACGCCCGGCACGCCGGCTGCCAGAACCTGGCTCTGCTGCTTGGGCGTGATCTGGCGCTTCAGCCAGACGAACTCGCCCTTGGAATTCAGGAGGCGGTAGGCTCGGGCAACATCGAGATCGGGAAAGATCGGCTTCAGCGATTCCAGAACATCGTCGGCGCTGGTGATCATCGAAGGGTCGGCATAAAGCGACATCATGCGTACGTCGGTCGCCATGATCGCGCCGTTGCGGTCGACGATATCGGGACGGCGGGCAAGCGTCAGCGGCACGGCGGCACGGGCCACGGTTCCGTCTTCCTTGGCCAGAGAATAATGCACCAGCCGGCCGCCGATGATGGCGTAGACGGCGACGAAGGCGACGGTGACGAAGGCGACCCGGCTGCGCGCCAGGCTCACCCGTTTCTTCGCGGTTCCCTGAAACACATCCGTCTCGGGCTCGGCTCGTTCGGCACCTGGCGTTTTCGTCTTTTTCCTGAAGATGCTGGAAAGTTTCATCATGGTGTCACCGATCCGGTTATGACGATATCCGTGCCGTCGGGCGCGTCTCCGGCCATCAGCGGCGGAAGGTCTTCCGGCTGAGGCTCCGGCGCAATCGGCGGAAGCTGGTCGAGGGTCGCGATCTGTTCGGGCTCGGCCGGCTGAAGGCCAAGCTCTGCGGCGAAGAATTCGGAAAGCCGCGCCATGCGGGCGGGCTGGGTCAGAAGCGCCTCGTCGGCCTTCAGCAGGTCGATATTGTTTTCCTCGAGCGCGATCTGGTCCTCGAGGCTGCGCACCTCGTCGAGCGTCGCCTCGGCGCTGTATTTGATCGTGTAGGTGACGGTCGCGGTCGCCACCATCACCAGAATGAGAATGAGATCGAGCGGACGCAGCATCAGTTCTCGAAGCCTCCAAGGCGATGAATGTCGGCAAGGGCCGGCAGACCGAAGGCATCGAGCCCGGTCTGCGGCGCGGGAGCATCGGTGCGGATCGCGGCCCTCAGCTTGGCCGAGCGTGCCCGCGGGTTGTCGGCGGCCTCGGCTTCGCTTGCCGAGATCATCGCCTTGCCATCTTGCGAAAACAGCGCCGGCGCCGGTTCGACCGCCGGCAGATGGCGCGAGCCGCCGGCCTTGCCGAGACGGGCACCGATGAACTGTTTGACGATCCGGTCTTCCAGCGAGTGAAAGGTGACCACGGCCAGCACGCCGCCGGGCTTCAGCGCGCGCTCAGCGGCGAGAAGCGCACCGGCCAGTTCACCAAGCTCGTCATTGACATAGACGCGCAGCGCCTGGAACACGCGTGTCGCCGGATGGATCTTGTCCTTGGCGCGGCGCGGCGTGACGATCTCGATCAGTCCGGCAAGGTCGCGCGTGGTGACGAAAGGCTCTTCCTGACGGCGCTTTTCGATGGCGCGGGCAATGCGGCCGGCATTCTTTTCCTCGCCGAGAATGCCGAAGATCCGGGTCAGGTCCGAGACCTTGGCGCGGTTGACGACATCGGCGGCCGAAACGCCCTCGCCCGACATGCGCATGTCGAGCGGGCCATTCTTCTGGAAGGAGAAACCGCGTTCGGCCTCGTCGATCTGCATGGAGGAGACGCCGATATCGAGCACGACGCCGTCGAGCCCGCCTTCGGGCGCAAACCGATCAAGTGCCGAGAACTGGGTGTGATGGAGCGTCAGGCGGTCGCCATGGGCCGCCAGCATGTCTTTCGCCGCGGCAATGGCTGTCGGATCACGGTCAAGACCGATAACGGTGGCGCCCGCCTCAAGCAGCGCCCTGGAATAACCGCCGGCGCCGAAGGTGCCATCCAGAATGACCTTGCCGGGTGCGGGCGCAAGCGCACCCAGCACCTCGGCAAGCATGACCGGAATGTGGCGAACCGGTCCGCCATTGGCATCCTCGTTGCCAAGTGTCCCCGACATTCCGCATCCTCGTCCGTTTACCCGCTGGCACGCGGCCTTGAACGCGCCCTGCGCGCCTCGGCCTGTGCCTCCTGAAAGGCCTGCGGCTCCCAAAGCTGGAAGTGGTCCGCACGACCCACGAAAGTGACCTCCTTGTCGATGCCGGTGAAATCGCGAATGAAATCCGTGATCATCAGCCGCCCCTCGGCATCGAGTTTGGCAAACACGCCGCCGCCATGGATCAGCAGCGACATGCTGTTCGCGTTCGCCGAGAACGGGTCCTCCTGATCGATCTGCCGCTCGAAACGGTCGAGCAGATCGGGACCGCCGATCGAGATCGCGGGGAAGATGAAATCCTGGAAGCAGTAGAGCTCCGCAATCTTTCGTTCTGCGAGCACCGTGCGGAAGACCGCAGGCACCGAGACCCTCCCCTTCGCATCGATCTTCTTGGTCGCATTGGAAAGAAACCGGTTCATGACGCAAAACCACCGAAGACCCTGGCGGCCTTCGTTCGACAGCCCACTCCAAAAAAGACACAAGAAACCCGCTTCGCCCAAAGGGCGAATTCAGCATGAAATGCAAAGACTTAGAACTGATTTGCCGCCCAAATGCCGCAGACGGCGAACTCGTGGTTAATGGGATAACATGGGCAGAATTGGGCGTCAATGGGACAACCTGCTATTAACCGTGCCGGAAAGCGGCTTCAAACCGCCACTTTACCAACCGGCTGTTAATGAAAGCTTTCCGCCGCAACCGTCTGAAAATATTAGAGATATTTGATAGGACGCTCGGCTTCCGGCAGACGCGTGGCGCGCCTGCCCAAAACGGACCAAAGAAGAGAAGAAAGACCAGTTGGCCTGTAAGCCGGGTTCTGTATGGCTCTTGCGGTTTCCCGCAGAACGTGGCGGCCATTCATCTGGGACAGCACTTGCGCGCTGCCTCTCGCAACCCACCCGGATGACCGGCCTGGAAACAGGCTGGCGACAAGCGCCGCGTCATCCCTATTCGGTTTTGCTCCCGGTGAGGTTTACCGTGCCGCCATGCGTTGCCGCCGGCGCGGTGGGCTCTTACCCCACCCTTTCACCCTTACCCTGCGACAAGGCAGGGCGGTTTGCTTTCTGTGGCACTGTCTCTGGGGTCGCCCCCGCCGGACTTTCTCCGGCACCGTGTTTCCGTGGAGCCCGGACTTTCCTCACCGTGCCGCCTTTCGGCATTGGCACAGCGCGGCCGCCCGGCCAACTGGTGCGGACGTCCTAATGGGTTTTGTCGCCGAAGGGAAGCCGTTTTGCCCGCAGAGCAACCGGTCAACTGAAAGACGCGGCGAAGTCGACGCCGTAGCCCTCGTCGGCGAGCGCTCCGCCCGCCATCAGCACCGCGCCGAGGCGGCCGATCTCGTCCGAGCTTTTCGCGCCCGCGCCGCAACCCGCCGTCATCACCGCGATCCTGTCCGACGGCGAGAAGCCGATCATCGGATAGCCGGAGGGCGAATAGGAGGTGACGCAGGTGCCGGTCGTCGATTGCAACACGCGAATGCCCGGCATCAGGTCGCAGAGAATGCGCGTGAGATGCTCGCGGGTGGCATTGGTGCCGCGCGACTTGAACCAGGCGCGCACATCTGCCTCGGTCTCAAGCGGCACATCATCCGGATCGCCGCCGATCTTGATATAGAAGCGGCCGTCCGGATAGCGGATCGGCGGCAGGAGATAGACCCCGTCAATATCGAATTCCGGCTTGTAGATCAGGCTCGGCATGGCCTTCAGCCCCTCCGCCTCCTCCTCGCTCACCTCGAAATAGGCGACCGTGCGGGCAAAGACGGTCAGATCGAGATGCCCCGGCAGAAGATCCGGGTTGATGGAGAAACCTCCTGCGGCAACCAGAACCCTGTCGGCGGTATAGGCCGCGCCGTCAGCGGTTTCGACGCGCACGCCCGCGCCGTCTTCCCGCACCTTCGTGACGGTCGCCTTGATCACGGCAGCGCCGGCCTTTTTGGCGAGGATGGTCTGCGCGGCGACCATCCGGCGCGGCGAGATGAAGCCCGCCCGGGACGGCTCGTAGACGCCCTCTGTCTTTTTCGCGAACTCGAAATAGGGGAATTTCTCGACAAGGCCCTTGGCGTCGACGATTTCGGCATCGGCGCCGCAGCTTCCCGCCGCCTCCATGATCGTCTCGACATATCGGCCGCGCGACCGGGCGGGACCGACGATCAGCGCGCCGACCTCGTTGAAGATTTCGATGCCGCTGTCCCGTTCGATCGCGCGATAGCGGCTGATCGAGCGGTTGGCGAGGCGCGCCCAGACCGGGTCGCGGTCGATGGTGCGGGTGATGCGGCCTTCGTCATAATGGCTTGCGAAAACGCCGTCGTGGTTCGCCTTGTCGGCGGGCTCGTCCGGGCCGATCACGGCAACGCCGTCTTCCATCCCGGCCAGATGTCGTGCCGCCGCGGAGCCCATCAGGCCGCGCCCGACGATGATCGTCCTGAAATGTGCTGTCATTCCCACCCTCTATGGCCCTTCGCCCCGGCGCATCATCGCACCGGATGGTTCATGGTCAAGGTCCCGAGAGCTTGAGCACAGACCGGCAGGAACGCAAGAGCAACCTTGGTCGCCGTTTATTCGGCAGCAATGCCGGGACGTCTAGCACGACGCAGCGCGCATTCTCTTGCGCACGATCAATTCGAAAGGTCAGTTCCCGGCCGCATCATAGAGAACGAAATTCGTCTCGATCAGCTCCTCGGACGGGTCTTCGACGTTCGCCTCGTAGATCGGATCGATAACAAAATGCTTGAGCACGAAGCGGCCGTCTTCCAGCGCCCACTCGCCTGATGAATAGGCATCGCCCAGCCCCCGCCATTTGGCAAAGGAGGTGATCGTGTTGGTCTCGGGATCGAAGCTCGGATTGACCAGCAGCGTTTCGGCGGAAAAGCCGGTCACCGACGGCGGCGCGGCGAGCTTCGTCTGGTCGATATCGTCATCGGCATAATCAAGCGTAAATGCGGGAACGGCGAAGGAGACCGGCAGCATCGCCTCCATCACCTCCTCGTTCGGCGCGAAGACATAGGCAACCACGATATTGTAGGCGGCGAGATAACAGTTGATCTCGAACAGCGTGCCTTCCCGCTCGATCGGCGCGCCGTCCCAGTCCTTCTCCTGCCAGGAGACCGCGTGGGCGACATCTTCAAGCCCCTCGAAATCGGTAGCCAGATCGGCATTGCAGTTCTCGGGATAAAGCGAGAGGATCATGTCCCGCGCCTTTGCCGGCCGGCCATCCTCGGCCGAAGCGGCGCCGGTTGCCGCAAGCGCCAGAAAGCAGAGCAGCGCGCGAAGCGACATCTCAGGCCGCCTTGCGCTCACGCTCGATCGCCTCATATGCGGCATTGATGCGCGCCATTCGGTCATTGGCGGCGGCGTGAAATTCCTTCGGCACGCCGCGCGCGATCAGCCGGTCGGGATGGTTTTCGGCAACAAGGGCACGGTACCGGGTGCGGATGGTCTTGAAGTCGTCGCTGCGCGAAACGCCGAGAATGCCATAAGGGTCGCGATCGCCCATATCCATGTGGCGGGCGCAGATGGCGGTGAAGCGCCCCTCGCTGATACCGAAGATTTCGGCAACGCGGGCGAGGAAGGCGAGTTCCTTTTCATGCACCGCGCCATCGGCCTTGGCGATATGGAACAGCCCGTCGATGATCTCCTCCAGAAGCGGGCAGCCCTCGTCCCCTTCCGCGCACAGGTTCTTCAGCTTCCGGGCATAGGCCTCATAGCCGGCAATATCCTGGCGGGCGAGATTGTAGAGCCGCGCGACATTCTGACGCTCGCCCTCCGGAATCTCGAAAATCTCGTGGAAGGCGTTGACCTCCTCGATGGTGACGAAACCGTCGGCCTTGGCCATCTTGGCGGAAAGCGCGATCAGGGAGACGGAGAACGCCACCTGACGGCGCGTTTCGGGATCACCCTCGAAAAGCGTGCGCACGGCCTCGACCACGCTCGTCAGCACATTGCCGGCGGACTGGCTGACGAAATTGACCAGCTTTTCCCAGAATGACATTCGACAGTCTCCCGGCGGTGGCGCACCGCCCTTTCGAGTCCTTACAGATTGAACAAAAAACGCGCATCACGCAAGTCGAACCGAGCGGTTCAATTTCACTTTTTCGCGACGCCCAAAAAAACCGGCGCGCCCGCGCCGGAACCATCCTGAACGCAAAACGGGAAAGTTTTGCGATTGCCCGTAAGACACAGCCAAGGCTATAGACTACGCCTGAAGCGCGAATAGCAGGGGACGGCGAGCGATGGAACGCAAGAATACATTCAATTTCGGCTATTTTCTGGTGGCCTTCCTGGTCATCATCGGTTTTCAAATGTGGTTTACGTCGCGCGACGTCGCCCAGATCAGCTATTCCGACATGATCAACTATATCGAGAAGGGCCAGGTCCAGTCCGTTTCCATCTCCGACAACACCATCCAGGGCCAGTTCAAGGACGCCGTCAACGGCAAGGACTATTTCGTCACCTACCGCGTTCCCCAGGAGCTTGCGGTCGATTTCGACAAGTACAAGGTCGACGTCACCGGCGTTCCCGACCACACGCTTCTGACCAAGATTCTCTCCTGGGTTCTGCCGATCATCATCTTCTTCGCCATCTGGGCCTGGTTCTTCCGCAAGTTCGCCGAAAAGCAGGGCATGGGCTTGGGCGGCATGATGAATGTCGGCAAGTCCAAGGCGAAGATCTATGTCGAGCGCAAGACCGGCGTGACCTTTGACGACGTTGCCGGCGCCAACGAGGCGAAGACGGAACTGAAGGAGGTTGTCTCCTTCCTGACCGAGCGGGACAAGTTCGGCCGGCTCGGCGCGCGCATCCCCAAAGGCCTCCTGCTGGTCGGTCCGCCCGGCACCGGCAAGACGCTGATCGCCAAGGCGGTTGCCGGCGAGGCCGATGTCACCTTCTTCTCCATTTCCGGTTCCGAATTCGTCGAGATGTTCGTCGGCGTGGGGGCCGCGCGCGTGCGCGATCTGTTCAAGCAGGCGCGCGAAATGGCGCCCTGCATCATCTTCATCGACGAGCTTGACGCGCTCGGTCGGGCCCGCAATTCCTTCGGCGGCGGCGGCAATGACGAGAAGGAGCAGACGCTCAACCAGCTTCTGGTCGAGCTTGACGGCTTCGACCCGTCCGCCGGCATCGTCATTCTCGCCGCGACCAACCGTCCGGAAGTGCTCGACCCGGCATTGACGCGCGCCGGCCGTTTCGACCGCCAGGTGGTGATGGACCGGCCGGACCGCGAGGGCCGCGCGGCCATTCTCGCCGTCCACATGAAAAAGGTGAAACTCGCAGACGAGGTCAACGCCGACGAGGTCGCCGCCCTCACCCCCGGCTTTTCCGGCGCCGATCTCGCCAATCTGGTCAACGAGGCTGCAATCTTCGCGACAAGGCGCGACGGCGAATTCGTGACCATGGAAGACTTCACCCTCGCCGTGGAGCGCATCGTCGCCGGCTCCGAACGCCGCGGACGCCTGCTGAACCCCGACGAGCGCGAACGCGTCGCCTTCCATGAGATGGGCCATGCGCTGGCCGCCGCGGCGCTTCCCAAGACCGATCCGGTGCACAAGATCTCGATCATTCCCCGCTCCATCGGCGCGCTCGGCTACACCATGCAGCGTCCGACCGAGGATCGCTTCCTGATCACCGCCGGCGAATTGCGCGACCGCATGGTCGTGCTGCTGGCGGGTCGGGCGGCGGAAGATATCGTCTATGGCGAGATTTCGACCGGAGCATCGGATGATCTGGCGCGCGTCACCGACATCGCCCGGCAATATGTGATGAGCTTCGGCATGGACCCCGAGATCGGCCAGGCGGCGCTGGAACAGCAGCGCATGCAGTATCTGGACGGCGCGCCGGGCATGGGCAAGCCGAAGGACTATTCCGACGTCACCGCCCGCGAGGTGGACCTTGCCGTGCGCAAGATGATCGACGCGGCCTATGAGCGAGCAAAGACGCTCCTCACCGAACGCCGCAAGGACCTCGAGGCGGGCGCGAAGATCCTGCTGGAAAAGGAAACCATCACCCCGGACGACTTCCCGCCGCTGGTGCAGCAGCCTTTGGCACAGACGCGGGTTCTGTCATAGCTGCCTGAAGAACGCGCCGGCTTTGCCCGTCTGGCGCTTTCCCTATCGGTAAACCGATTTTATTTGCGCCCGGTCTTTACACCGGCGAGCGCCTGTCGCATCCATGTCGCACGGCCGGTGGATAGTGCCGGAAGCATTGATGAAAGGGGTCCGATGTCTCGTCACAAAGTCGCCATGCTCACCGCCGGGGGGCTTGCTCCCTGTCTGTCATCCGCCGTCGGCGGGTTGATCGAGCGCTACTCCGATATCGCACCCGAAGCCGAGATCATCGCCTATCGCTCCGGCTATACCGGGCTTCTGACCGGCGACAGTTTCTCCATCACGCCTGCCATCCGCGAAAAGGCCTATCTGCTGCATCGCTTCGGCGGCTCGCCCATCGGCAACAGCCGGGTGAAGCTGACCAATCAGAAGGATTGCGAAAAGCGCGGCCTTGTCGGCGCCGGCGAGGACCCGCTGAAGGTCGCGGCCGAGCGACTTGCCGATGACGGCATTACCATCCTGCACACGATCGGCGGCGACGACACCAATACGACCGCGGCCGACCTTGCGGCCTATCTGAAGAACAACGGCTATGACCTGACGGTGGTCGGCCTGCCGAAGACCGTCGACAACGACGTCAAGCCGATCCGCCAGACGCTCGGCGCGCTGACGGCGGCAGAATATGGCGCGGCCTTCTTCGACAACATCTCCAACGAACAGAGCGCGGCCCCGCGCACGCTGATCGTCCATGAGGTCATGGGCCGCAATTGCGGCTGGCTGACGGCGGCCACCGCGCGTGCCTATCTGGAACGGCTGAAGACCGTGGACTATGTCGACGGCATGCTGATGAACCCGGCGATGAAGATGATCGACGGCGTCTATCTTCCGGAGATGGCCTTCGACCTTGAGGCCGAAGCCGCACGGCTGAAAGATGTGATGGCGAAGAACGGCACCGTATCGCTGTTCGTCTCCGAAGGCGCCTGCCTTGACGCGATCATCGCCGAGCGCGAGGCGGCCGGCGCTGCCGTGACCCGCGACGCCTTCGGCCATGTGAAGCTCGACACCATCAATGTCGGTAACTGGTTCGCCAAGCAGTTTGCGGACCTCCTCGGCGCCGACCGGGCCATGGTGCAGAAATCCGGCTATTATGCCCGCTCCGCGCCGGCCAACGCCGACGACCTGCGTCTCATTCACTCCATGGTGGATCTCGCGGTCGAAAGCGCGCTGGATGGTGTCTCCGGCGTCACGGGTCATGATGTCGAGCGCAGCGGCCAGCTCCGCACGATCGAGTTCGACCGCATCAAGGGCGGCGGCCATTTCGACCTCGAAACGCCATGGTTTGCGGGTGTCATGGAGGAAATCGACCAGGAATTCGCCCCCGCCGATTGACCTTTTCATCCCCGGGGGCTTTTATGAGCCTTGCGGATGGAGGATCCCGAGTGACTATCGAAACCGCGGCCCTGTACGCCGCGCTGGCCTTTGCCACCTTCCTGATCCCCTCAGGCCGGATGCTTGAATTCGCGAAGTGGCACTGTCAGCGCGGCTTGAAAGCGAGCCTGTCCATCGCATTGGGTATCATCGTCGTCAGGGCCGTATTCTTCGCGGCCGGATTTGGCGCGGCGATGGCGTTTGTCCATGCAATGCCTGACGGGCGTGCGCTCGCCGCCGTCGCGGCCTGCGTCTTTCTGGCGCTGTTTGCCGTTCGGCGGCTTGCGGCGCTCAGGCGCCCATCCCCACTGGCCGGCAATGACAACCTGCCGGCCAAATCCCTTGCCGCCCGTCTCTGGTTCGGCATCCGTTTCGACACGCGGCCCGCCGGCGAATTTCTCATGGCCGCCGCCACGGCGATCTTCTTCGTACCGTCAACGTTATCCTGGCCGTTGACGCCCGAGCTTTTTCTCGTCGCCCACGCTGCGGCAAGCCTGCTTGCGCTCATCGTCTATGCGGTCTTCGCCCGCACGCTTCTCTCCCGCGTCAACCGGCGGCTTGACCGCTCGCGTCAGGAACGGATCGCCAGGCTGTTGCGCTCGGGCCTTCCAAGCGTGTCCGCCCGGTTCCGCCAGGATGCCGCGTAGGTCCCCTTCAGCAGGCGGATCGCACCCGCCCGTCATCAAAGCTTAGCAGAATCCCTCTAATTCGGTGAGGCAAGGCGCGCTTCCGCGCGCCCTCAAGGACGGAGCCGCCGAATGAGGACTGCCGAACAGGACTTTCACCAGACCGAGAAGAACGCCCGCCTGAACGCAGCCCTGCTGCAGCACAAGGCTTTGTCGAAGGAAGGGCTCTCGGAACGCGTTTTCGGCCTGCTGTTTTCCGGCCTTGTCTATCCGCAGATCTGGGAAGACCCGGACGTCGACATCGCCGCGATGGAGCTTGGCCCGAAGCATCGCGTCGTCACCATCGGGTCCGGCGGCTGCAACGTTCTGGCCTACCTCACCCGCGCTCCCGAACATATCGACGTCGTGGACCTCAACACCCACCATATCGCGCTCAACCGGCTGAAGCTGAAAGCCTTTGCCCATCTTCCGGACCATCAGGCGGTGCTCAGGCTGTTCGGCAACGGCGAAAAGGGCAGCGTCCGGGACTACGACACCCATATCGCGCCCCATCTCGACCCGGCGACGCGCAAATACTGGGAGAGCCGCGACAGCCTCGGCCGCAGGCGCATCACCGTGTTCGAGCGCAACATCTATCGCACCGGACTGCTCGGCCATTTCATCGGCGCCGGCCACGTCGTCGCCCGCCTGCACGGCGTGAAGATCAGCGACATGACCGAGGCGAAGTCGCTGCGCGAACAGCGTCGCTTCTTTCAGGAGAAAATCGCGCCGCTGTTCGACAAGCCGCTGATCCGCTGGACCACGTCGCGCAAGTCCTCGCTGTTCGGGCTCGGCATTCCGCCGCGCCAGTACGAGGAGCTTGCCCGCGCGAGCACCGACGGAAGCCTCGCTTCCGTCCTCTGTCACCGCCTGGAAAAACTCGCCTGCCATTTCTCGCTGAAGGACAACTACTTCGCATGGCAGGCCTTTGCGCGCGCCTACCCGAACGATGGCACCGGCCCGATGCCGACCTATCTGCAAAGACAGGCTTTTCCGCTCATCCGCGATAATGCAGGCCGCGCGACGGTTCACCACGCAAGCTTTACCGAACTGCTTTCCGAAAAGCCGTCGGCAAGCATCGACCGCTACGTGTTGCTCGACGCGCAGGACTGGATGAATGACGAGCAGATCAACGCGCTCTGGCGCGAGATCACCCGCACGGCCCGCCCCGGCGCCCGCGTCATCTTCCGTACGGCAGCCGAACCTTCGGTGATAGAGGGACGCCTCACCGCCGAGACCGCCGCGCGATGGCAGTATCTCGAGACGACGTCCCGGGAGCTTTCGCTCATGGATCGTTCGGCGATCTACGGCGGTTTCCATATCTACGAGACGGTCTGACATGTCCGACGCGCAGGAAACCGCCAGCAATCAGCAGGCCGAGATGGACGCGATGTACCGTTATCAGCGGCACATCTACGACCTGACCCGGAAATATTATCTCTTCGGCCGAGACCGGATGATCGACGGCCTTGCCGTCGCGCCCGGCGGCTCGGTGCTCGAGGTTGCCTGCGGAACGGGGCGCAATCTGAAGAAAATTGCGGCGCGTTATCCCGGCGCGCGGCTCTACGGCTTCGATATCTCCGAGGAGATGTTGATCTCCGCGCGCGCCAACTTTGCCGGAAGGGACGGCGAACCGATTTTCATCGCCGCAGACGCAACGCGTTTTCGCCCGGAACGCTTGGGCGTCGAAGGCTTCGATTGCATCGTCATTTCCTATGCGCTGTCGATGATCCCGCAATGGCGCCTCGCCATTTCCGCCGCCCTTGATGCGCTGAATAAAGGCGGCTCGCTGCATGTCGTCGATTTCGGCCAGCAGGAGGGCCTGCCGCTCTTTTTCAGAACCGCCCTGCTCCATTGGCTGGCCCGCTTCCACGTCACGCCACGCGCAAGGCTCCACGGCGTGCTTCAGGCCGAAGCAGGCGCGCGCGGCGCCGATTTTCGCTTCGAGACCATCGGTCGCGGCTATGCCTGGCATGGCGTGATCACGCGCGCGTGAACAGCCGCCCGGTTGCTTCAGCACCGTCTTAATGAAAGCTTAGGTGGTCTGATATAGCCTGCTGGGCGACTTTGTGCGCCCGCCGGCCACGGCTGGCCGACGTTTTTTGAGGAGACGCCCATGATTTCAAGGACCATCCGAGCGGTTGTGGTTGCCGCCGGTCTCACTTCACTTTTCGCCGGTTCCGCGGCCGCACAGCAATGCGGCGGCGATTTCTCGCGCTTTCTGTCCGGCGTCAAGGCCGAAGCCGTCCAGCGCGGCCTATCGTCAAGCGCGGCGGACGCTGTCCTTTCCGGCGCGTCGGTCAGCCAGTCGGTCCTTAATCGCGACCGCGCGCAGGGCGTTTTCAAGCAGACCTTTCTGGAGTTTTCCCAGCGCACCGGCAGCGCGTCCCGCCTCAACACCGGCAAGCGCAAGATCCAGCAATATGCCAGCACCTTCAACCGCGCCCAGCGCGAATTCGGCGTGCCGCCCGGCGTGCTGACGGCCTTCTGGGCCATGGAGACTGATTTCGGCGCTGTTCAGGGCGATTTCAATACCCGCAATGCGCTGGTCACCCTTTCCTATGACTGCCGCCGCCCGCATATCTTCCGCCCGCAGCTTATGGCGCTGATCGAAATGACCCAGCACGGCGATTTCGATCCGGCAACGGAAACCGGCGCGTGGGCAGGCGAACTCGGCCAGGTGCAGATGCTGCCCGAGGATATTATCCGATACGGCGTGGATGGTGATGGCGACGGCCATGTCCGCGTCAAGAAAAGCTCGCCCGACGCCCTGCTGACGGCTGCCAATTTCATCCGAAGCCTTGGCTGGCGCGCAGGCGAACCCTGGATACAGGAAGTCGTCATCCCGCAGGACCTGCCCTGGGACAAGACCGGTTTCGGCGGTGGCATGACCGCCGGCCAGTGGTTCAGGCTCGGCGTTCAGCCGCGCGACGGCAATACCCGGTTCTCGAACCTGCCCACCGCACTTTTGATGCCGCAGGGCCGCAAGGGACCGGCCTTCCTCGCCTACCCGAATTTCAACGTCTATCTCGAGTGGAACCAGTCCTTCATCTACACGACCTCGGTCGCATATTTCGCGACCCGGTTCGAAGGGGCGCCCGCCTATAACAAGGGCAATCCGGAACCCGGTCTTTCCGACAGCCAGATGAAGCAGTTGCAGACCATCCTGTCGCGCAAAGGCTTCGACGTCGGCAAGATCGACGGCATTCTTGGCGCCGGCACCCGCGACGCAGTCCGCTCGGTGCAGATGCAGCTCGGCATCCCCGCCGATGGCTGGCCCACGCCCCAGCTCCTGCGCGCTCTGCAATAGCATCCCGGCATGGGACCAATGAAAAGGCCGCCCCGGATGCCCGGGGCGGCCTTTTTTTTTCATAGACTTGCCGGAGCGTGGGGATCAGTCGATGTCCTCGACCGAAGCGCCCGCCCCACCTTCAATCCGATGCGCCAGAGCCGCTTCCATGAACGGGCTCAGCGCGCCATCGAGAACGTCGGACGGCGAGGTGCTTTCAACACCGGTCCGGAGGTCCTTCACCAACTGGTAGGGCTGCAGCACGTAGGACCGGATCTGGTGACCCCAGCCGATATCCGTCTTCGAGGCTGCTTCCTGATTGGCCGCTTCCTCGCGCTTCTGCAGTTCCGCCTCGTAAAGGCGGGCGCGCAGCATATCCCAGGCCTTGGCCCGGTTCTTGTGCTGGGAACGCTCCTGCTGGCACTGGACCACGATCCCGGTCGGAATGTGGGTGATGCGCACGGCCGAGTCGGTTGTGTTGACGTGCTGGCCGCCGGCGCCGGATGAACGATAGGTATCGATCCGGCAATCGCTCTCGTTGATGTCGATCTCGATCGAGTCGTCGATCACGGGATAGACCCAGACCGAGGAGAACGAGGTATGGCGACGCGCATTGCTGTCATAGGGCGAAATGCGCACCAGGCGGTGAACGCCCGATTCGGTCTTCAGCCAGCCATAGGCGTTGTGGCCCTTGACGTGGATCGTGGCCGACTTGATGCCCGCCTCTTCCCCGTCATGAACTTCCATCACCTCGACCTTGAAGCCCTGGCGCTCGGCCCAGCGGATATACATGCGCAGAAGCATGTTCGCCCAGTCCTGGCTTTCCGTGCCGCCGGCGCCGGAATGGACTTCGAGATAGGTGTCGTTGGAATCCGCCTCGCCCGAAAGCATGGCCTCGACCTGCTGACGCTCGGCCTCGGCGAGAAGCGTCTTCAGGCTTTCCTCGGCGTCCTTGACCACCTCGTCGTCGCCTTCCTCCTCGCCGAGCTCGATCAGCTCGATACTATCGGAAAGCTCCGTCTCGATGCGGCGCACGGAGGAAATGCCGTCGTCCAGAAGCTGGCGCTCGCGCATCAGCTTCTGCGCCTCGCTCGCGTCGTTCCAGATATCGGGATCTTCAGCCTTGTTGTTCAGCCAGTCCAGCCGTTTGATTGCCTGATCCCAGTCAAAGATGCCTCCTCAGCAGGGTTACAGCCTGCTTGATTTCATCGACAACGCCTTCGATTTCCGCTCGCATGGTTCTTTCTGCTTCTTTTGAGATTGTGATGGCCGGTGAATAAGGGGGCAAGGCGCGGATGTAAACCCCGCCTCACCCCTCCGCCAGGGTCAGTAGAGACCGCTCGAGCCGGTCGAGATCGCCTTGTTGGCCTGCGAGGAATCGCGCAGGATCTGCTCCGGCGGCACATAGCCGCTCATGTCGATGATATCGAGCGCCTCGGCGGGGCCCGTGCCGGGCTTGAAGGCCTCGGCGATGACGCCGGGCCCGGAACCGCCGGCGCGCATGCCGGTCGAGCGGTTGACCAGAATGTTGGTCATGCCCTCCGGCTCGATGAAGTTTTCAACCGGCAATTCCTTCAGCGCGTCGGTCATGAATTCGTTGAAGATCGGCGCGGCAAGGCCGCCGCCGGTCCCGTGACGACCGAGGGAGGCCGGCTGGTCGAAGCCGATATAAAGGCCGGCAACGAGGTTCGGCGTGAAGCCGACGAACCATGCGTCCTTCTCGTCATTGGTGGTGCCGGTCTTGCCGGCGACCGGGCGATCGAGCTTGACCGCGCTTGCCGCCGTGCCGCGCTGGACGACGCCCTCCATCATCGACGTGATCTGATAGGACGTCATCGGATCGAGCACCTGCTGGCGGTCGTCGATCAGGATCGGTTCGGCCTGCCCGGTCCATTCGGTCGCATCGCAGTTTTCGCAGATGCGTTCCTCATGCTTGAAGATCGTCTCGCCGTAGCGGTCCTGAATCCGGTCGATCAGCGTCGGATTGACCTGCTTGCCGCCATTGGCGATCACCGCATAGGCGGACACCATGCGCATGACGGTGGTCTCGCCCGAACCGAGCGACATGGCCAGTACCGGATCCATTTGATCGTAAATGCCGAAACGCTCCGCATAGTCGGCAACCGTTTCCATGCCAAGGTCGTTGGCAAGACGCACCGTCATCAGGTTCTTCGATTTCTCGATGCCGGTTCGAAGCGTCTGCGGGCCGGAGAAGCCGCCGGCATAGTTCTGCGGTTTCCACAATTCGCCGCCGGATTCGATTTCGATCGGCGCGTCCATGACCACCGATGCGGGCGTATAGCCATTGTCGAGGGCCGCGGCGTAGACGAAGGGCTTGAAGGACGAGCCGGGCTGGCGATAGGCCTGCGTTGCGCGGTTGAACTGGCTTTCGGAGAAGGCGAAGCCGCCGACCATGGCCAGAACGCGGCCCGTCTGCGGGTCCATGGCGACAAGCCCGCCCTGCACCTTGGGCACCTGGCGCAGCCGGTAGGTGTCGCCCTCGCCGGTCGCTTCCACATAGACGACATCGCCGGGCTTCAGAACGCCTTCGGGGCTCTTTGCGTTCGGCTTGCCCTTTTCGAGGAAACGATAGGCCCATTTCATGTCATCGGCCGGAATGAAACCGGTCTCGCGCGCCGTGTCGACCTTGCCGGCGACATCGATCTGCGGGCGGATGCCGATCTGGGCGCCGTCGGCGCCGACGCCGAGCACGACGGCGATCTTCCAGTCCGGCACGTCCCAGAGCGGCCGCATCTTGGCAAGTTCGGGGCCCCAGTCGCCCGAGATCGACACCTCGGCGATCGGACCGCGGAAACCGGCGGCCTCGTCATAATTGATCAGGCCGTCGCGCAGCGCCTTCTGCGCATCGAGCTGCATCTGCGGGTCAAGCGAGGTGCGCACGGAAAGCCCGCCTTCGTAGAGCATTTCCTCGCCATACTTGTCCTTCAGCTCGCGGCGGACGGCCTCGGCGTAATATTCATCGCCCGCGATCGGGCGGTTGCGATGGGTCGAAACGACGCCGAGCGGTTCGGCGCGAGCGACCTCTGCCTCATCAGCGGTGATGTAGCCGTTTTCCTCCATCCGGCTGATCACCCAGTTGCGGCGCTCGATCGCTGCTTCGGGATGGCGGTAGGGATCGTAATTGGCAGGACCTTTCAGCACGGCGGCGAGATAGGCGCTTTCGGAGATCGTCAGGTCCGAGACGGGCTTGTCGAAATAGGTCAGCGCCGCATCGGCGATGCCATAGGCATTGAGGCCGAAATAGACCTCGTTGAGGTAGAGTTCGAGGATCGTGTCCTTGGAATAGGCCTGCTCGATGCGGAAGGAGAGGATCGCCTCCTTGACCTTGCGCTCATAGGTCTGATCGGAGCTCAGAAGGAAGTTCTTGGCAACCTGCTGGGTGATGGTCGAGGCGCCGACCGGGCGGCGGCCGGTGCCCATGTTGCGGACATTGGTGATGATGGCGCGACCAAGACCGACGACGTCGACGCCGGGATGAGAATAGAAATTCTTGTCTTCCGCCGACAGGAACGCGCCGCGCACGCGCATCGGGATCGCGTCGATCGGCAGGAACAGGCGGCGTTCATGGGCGTATTCGGCCATCAGTTCGCCGTTACCAGCATAGATACGGGTTGTGACCGGCGGCGTATATTGCGCAAGCACCTCGTAATCCGGCAGGTCCTTGGCGACATTGTTCAGATAGATCCCGACGCCGATCGCCACGACGACGAAGAGCGCGCAGGCGAGGCCGAAAAGATATCCGATGAGCTTGATCACATTCACGTCTGTAGAATCCTGTCTCTGGCGAGGCTGGCCGCGCATACGCACTGACCGCAATAGTCTCGTTCCGGCGCATCTTCCAAATGACCGCAGATACCGCTCCGAGCCCGTGTTGAAAACACCCCGATCACCTTTTTACAACGAATGTGCGCTTTTTGCGACGCAGCTAAAATGATGTTTGCACGGCCGGGACCGATCGCGCATTCCTGTTGCTCATCCGCCACCGGAGACCATAGGATGGCGGTAGCGCTTGACCGCCTCCACCAGGCGATCCACCAGCCGATCGCGCCATTCCGGGTCCAGCATGCGTCTCTCATCATCGGCATTGGAAAGAAAGCCGATCTCGAGCAGGATCGAGGGAATATCCGGCGCCCTCAAGACCATGAAGCCGGCAAAGCGATGCGGATTGTTGATCAACCCGATCTGCCCCGAAAAGGAGGCAACGACCCTGTCGGCAAGCGAAATCGAGAAACTCTGCGTTTCCCGACGGGTGAGATCGAGAAGGATATCGGTGACCTCCTCGGGCTCGTTGTCGACCTCAATGCCCATGATCTCGTTGGAAAGGTTCTCGCGCCGCGCCAGGGCGGCGGCCAGCCGGTCTGAGGCGCGGTCGGAGAGCGTGTAGACGGTCGCGCCGGAAATGTCGGACTGATCGAGCGAATCCGCGTGAAACGAAATGAACAGGTCCGCGCCATGCTGGCGGGCAAGCTCCACGCGTTTCGACAGCGACAGATAGATATCGGAATCGCGCGTCAAAAACGGTTCGTAGCCCGGCTCTTCCGCGAGCCTTCGGGCAAAGGCGCGGGCAAAATCGAGCGTGATGGTCTTCTCGAGCGTCCTGGTGTCCTCGCCGATCGCGCCGGTGTCGATCCCGCCATGACCGGCATCGACGGCAATCACATAGGCGTCATCGTCAACAGGCGTTGCAAGACTGTCGGCGAAAGCGTCGCCCGGCGCGGGCTGCTGACGCGCCAGAAGCGTCTCGAAGCGCGCGGTATCGGCGATCGCCAGGTCAATCACCAGTCGGGCGCCGGAACCGTCCTCGGGCCTGACCTCGCCGAGCGTCAACTGGATCGGCTCGCGCGCCGACAGCACGATGCGCGATTGCCCCGGCCCGGTCGCACCATAGCGCACATCGCTGATAAGGCCGCGCGGCGAGACGGCATCGGCGGAAAAGCCGAACGCCGTGCTCGGCAGGGTGATCACCAGCCGGGCGGGATCTTTCAGATAGTGATAGGTGAATTCCGGCGCACGGTCGAAATCAACCACCAGCCGCGCGCGCGCATCATCGCCGACAAGAAGCGCGTTGTAGGCGATCAGGGGCGCTGCGGCGTCCGCGTCCTCCGCGCTGGCATGCGCCGGCTGAGCCGCGACCGCGGCCAAAAGGACCAGCAACACCCCGACCGCCGCCAGGACGGCCGCCGAAGCGAAATCGAACAGACGTTTGGTTCCGGCCGCTTTGCGTCGCGTCATGCCACCTCTCGTTTTTGGCATAGGCCCTGCCATGAAGATGCAATTCACCCGTGCATTACCGCAATTGCGGACCTGCCGACAAGGCAAGGACCAATAATGCCATGGCGATGGCAAAACAATGACCGAGGTGTGCCGAGGGCTTCCCGCGCTGATGTCGGCCACGCCGACCGCGCCGGGACAGTCAAGTCCGCCCCGGCGCGATTCGGCTGACACTCATATATAACCGATGATTGGATTTTTCTTGCTATTGCAGCGTGGAATACATACTAATGTGGCTCAGGTGGAGATTTATGACGGGACGATTGCGCGCAAGGGCAGCCGGTCTCTTGTTGATTGGCGCCATATGGAGTGACGGATCACCCGCGTCCTTCCACCACCGAACAGAATATCTTCGCCGGTATACGTGTTTCTCAAAAATCGTTGCGGCGTAAGGGTCAATGCTCTTTGGGCACTCCCCTGAGGGCATATTCATCGCCTCTCCAAGAGAGGCCCGTTAATGTTGGTTTCGACTGGTTTCATATGAGAACGAAGCGTCAATTTCTTCCCTCGGCCTGCATGCCCCCACGCGGCGACAGACTGATTCGAGAAGCAGCCGCCCGCGTTTCGTTGCAACGGTCGAACGCAAATTCATCCGGCGCACCCGCAGGCAACCGTTTCCCAGACCGGACCAATGTCCGTTCGGAAACCGGTGAGCGACTGCGCCGAGGAGCTCACTATAAATGGCAGACAAAATGCTCATCGACGCCTCTCACGAAGAAGAGACGCGCGTCGTCGTTGTTCGTGGAAATCGCATAGAGGAGTTCGATTTCGAATCGCAGCACAAGAAGCAGCTGCGCGGCAACATCTATCTTGCAAAGGTCACGCGGGTCGAGCCCTCTCTCCAGGCCGCGTTTGTTGACTATGGCGGCAACCGCCATGGTTTTCTGGCCTTTTCGGAAATCCATCCCGATTACTACCAGATCCCGCTTGCCGATCGCGAAGCGCTTCTGAAGGAAGCGAGCGAGGATGATGACGGCGACGATGCCGACACCTCCATGACCGAGCCGGCGGAAGCCTCGGAACAGGCCGCCGATGCCGGTGGCAAGCCAAAGCCCCGCACCCGAAAGGGCCGGGCGAAGTCGCGCTCGAAGAAGGCCGAAGAGGCGACGCAGGAGCCGGAAAAGGCCGCAAGCGCGGACGCCCCGGCAGAGGCTGCCGACGCTTCCAGCACCGAAACGAATTCCGACGACACGTCAGAGGCAGAGGCGCCCGCCGAGGCTGCAGAAGCCACGGAGGAAACGGCGAAGCCCAAGCCCCGCAGGCGCCGCAAGCCCGCCGCCAAGAAGGCTGCGAAGGCCGAGGGCGAAACGGATGCGGCTACTGAGGGCAGCGGCGAGATGGCTTCCGAAGAAAACGGCACTGACGACGACGGCAAGGGCGGCCCGACCCATATGGCTGCCGAAGTCGACGCCGACACGATCTCCGAAGACGTCGACGATGACGATGACAGCGTCGAATCCGTCGGCGCCGAAGACGCGATGGAAGAGGTGCCGGACAACGGCCACCGCCGGATGCGCAAGCAGTACCGCATCCAGGAAGTGATCAAACGCCGGCAGATCCTGCTGGTCCAGGTTGCCAAGGAAGAGCGCGGCAACAAGGGCGCGGCGCTGACCACCTATCTCTCGCTCGCCGGCCGCTATTCGGTGCTGATGCCGAACACGGCGCGCGGCGGCGGCATTTCCCGCAAGATCACCAATCCGGCGGACCGCAAGCGTCTGAAGGAAGTGGCCAAGGGCCTCGAAGTGCCGCAGGGCATGGGCGTGATCCTGCGCACCGCCGGCGCCAACCGTACCAAGGCCGAGGTCAAGCGCGACTTCGAATATCTGATGCGGCTCTGGGAAAACGTCCGCTCCAAGACGCTGACATCGACGGCGCCCTGCCTCGTCTACGAGGAAGGCAGCCTGATCAAGCGTTCGATCCGCGACCTTTACAACAAGGACATCAGCGAGGTGATCGTTTCCGGTGACGAGGGTTACCGCGAGGCGAAGGACTTCATGAAGATGCTGATGCCGAGCCACGCCAAGGTGGTTCAGCGTTATCGCGATATCCACCCGATCTATTCGCGCTCCGGCATCGAGGCGCAGCTCGACCGCATGCTGCAGCCGCAGGTGACGCTGAAATCGGGCGGCTACCTGATCATCAACCAGACCGAGGCGCTCGTTGCCATCGACGTCAACTCCGGCCGGTCGACCCGTGAGCACTCGATCGAGGACACGGCGCTTCAGACCAATCTGGAAGCGGCGGAAGAAGTGGCGCGCCAGCTCCGGCTGCGTGACCTTGCCGGCCTTGTCGTCATCGACTTCATCGACATGGAGGAAAAGCGCAACAACCGCGCCGTCGAGAAGAAGCTGAAGGAATGTCTGAAAAACGACCGCGCCCGCATTCAGGTCGGCCGGATTTCACATTTCGGCCTTCTGGAAATGTCGCGCCAGCGCATCCGCGCCTCCGTTCTCGAATCCACGACCCAGGTCTGCAGCCATTGCGGCGGCACGGGCCACGTTCTGTCGCAGTCCTCCGTCGCGCTGCATGTCCTGCGCGGCGTCGAGGAATACCTGCTCAAGAACACCACGCACAACATCACCGTGCGCACCACGCCGGAGATCGCGCCCTATCTGCTCAACCAGAAGCGCAACACCGTCGTCGACTACGAGAAGCGGTTCGGCGTCGAGATTATCATCGAGTCCGATGGCGACCTCGAGAACAGTCATTTCGAGATCGACCGGCGCGATCCGGTCGAAAACCCGGTAAAGATCGAGGCGCTGTTCAACTTCGTTGACGAACCTGAGGAAGAGGTCGCGGATATCCCCGACACCGACGCCGATCAGGACGCCTCCGACAACGCGCCCGCAAACGAAGCCTCCGATGGCAATGGCGACGAGGAAGGCGGCCGCTCGCGCCGCAAGCGCCGCCGCCGTCGTGGCCGCAATGGCGGCCAGCAGAACGGAAGCAACGCGCAGAACGATCAGTCGCAGGACGACGACGACAGCGGTTCGGACGACAATACGCAGGATGTCTCCGCCGAGGACGACAGCGACAAGCCGCGCCGCAAACGCCGTCGCGGCAAGCGCGGCGGCCGCCGCAACCGCAGCGACGACAACGCGCAGCAGGAAGCCGCGGACAATTCTGCCGAAACGGCGAGCAAGGAAGACAAGCCTGCCGAGGCTTCTGCAGAGAGCGAGACCGAAGAAGCCGGCGACACTGCCCCTGAAAAGCAGGAAGCGGCTGCGGCCGAGACTGCCGTTACGCAAACCGTGACCGCCGAGCCGGAAGCGCAGGCTTCCGAGACGAAGGCCGAGGAGGCAGCGCTTCCCACGGAAGACGAGGCAATGGCCGAGATCGAAGGCCGCAAGCCGCGCCGCCGGCGCAAGCCAAAGGCTGAAAAGGTTGAAAAGACCGAGGCGGCAGCCGAAGAGGCCGAAGCAAAAAGCGAAGACGTGAAGGCCGAGGCAGAGCCTGCAGCCGAAACGGAGGCCGTTCAGGAAAAACAGCCTGCAGCCGAAGAAGCAGCAGAGGCCGGCGCGGAAGAAACGGTGGATGCCAACGCCGAAACCGACGCAACCGAAGAAGCGGCGGTGACCGAAGAGGCCCCCGCAAAGCGCTCCAATCGCGGCACGAATGTCGCCTCGTCGGAACCGGTGGTAACCTCGAACGGAGCCGAGAACGACGATGAGCCCGCCAAGCCGAAGCGTGGCTGGTGGCAGCGTCGCGGCTTCTTCTGAGCCGAAAGACAACTGTGAAACGATTGGCGCCGCCGTTTTTCTTTTGAAAACGGCGGCGTTTTCGTGGTCTCAGGTTCAGCGGTTGAGCGGCGGTCCGTCGAAAACATGACCGGCATACTGCGGCAGGTCATCCGCGATCCGGTGCCACGGCGCCTTTGAGCGCACGAAGATATGTTCGCCCGGACGGATGGTTGGAGCGCGGTCGAGTGTTCCCATCGCAACATGAACATACTCGCCGTCGCGCACGCGAGAAAAAAGCAGCGAGCCGCAGGCGGCGCAGCGCGCATCATGGTTGATCGCGTCTCCACAGAGCAGCAGCTCCGGTGGATCACAGGCGAGCTCGAACTTTCCTGCCTCAATGCCGGCAAAGGGCTTGAAGGCGGAACCTGTCGCCTTCTGGCAGTCGGTGCAGTGGCAAAACGCGGCATAGGCGAAGTCATCGGCCACGCGATAACGCGCCTTGCCACAAAGACAGCCTCCCGTCAGCATCATGCCCCCCCTCGATCCTATCGCTTCTGCGGCAACCAGTTGCCGATGCGCTCCACCGCCTGGCGGATCTCGGCCTCGGTTCCCGCATAGGAAAGCCTCAGATAGCGACCGCCCGTCAGCGGATCGAAATCCGCCCCGGGCGTTGCCGCGACGTCGATCTCGGCCAGCATCTTGCGCGAGAATGCCACGCTGTCGTTGGAATAGCCACTGACATCGACATAGGCATAGAAGGCACCGTCCATCGGCGAGACCACGGGAAGACCGATCTCCGGCAGCGCCTTGATCAGGAAATCGCGGTTGGCGCGGTAGATTGCGCGGTAGCCGTCGAGCTGCGGGCGGGCATCGAGGGCGGCTTCCGCGGCGATCTGCGACAATTCGGGTGCGCTGATATAGATATTCTGCGCCAGTTGTTCGAACACGCGGACAAGCTTCTCCGGCAGCACCATCCAGCCGACGCGCCAACCGGTCATGCAATAGTATTTGGAGAAGGAATTGATCACCACCGCCTCGTCGGTGAAGGACAGCGCCGTAGCCTCCTCGCCGGAGAATACAAGCCCGTGGTAGATCTCGTCGGAGATGAAGGCCGTGCCGCGCGCTTCGCACCAGTCGGCAAGCCGTTTCAGCGCAGCCCGGCCTGTAACCGTGCCCGTCGGGTTTGCGGGGCTTGCCAGCAGCACACCCTTGATCGTAACGCCCTCGGCGCGCTCCGCTTCCTCAAGCGCCTCTGGCGTCAGCGTGAATTCGTGCCGCTCGTTCGCCTCGACCTCGACAACCTTCAGATCGAGTGCCTTCAGGATATTGCGATAGGCGGGGTAGCCCGGCCGTGCGATCGCGACGGCATCGCCGGCATCAAACAGCGCCAGAAAGGCAAGGTTGAAACCCGCCGATGAGCCGGTTGTCACCGCGATGCGCGCCGGATTGACATCAACGCCCATGCGAGCCCGGTAGTCATTCGCGATCGCCTCGCGCAGGCTTTGAAGGCCGAAGGCGTCGGTATAGCCGAGATGGCCATGTTCGAGCGCCTCGCGCGCGGCCTCAAGCGCGCGGTCGGGCGCGGGGTGGGAAGGCTGGCCGACGGCGAGCGAAAGCACCGGACGTCCGGCCTTCTTCCGGCGATTCGCCTCCGCCAGGACATCCATGGCCAGAAATGAATCGATTTCGCTGCGTTTCGACGGCATTGCACTTCTTCCCTTCCAAGAGGCCCGCTTGGCGGGCGGTCCCCCGGGATTGAACCATTCCCGAGGCCGCTGCAATCCTTCCGATCAAAAAAACGGGATTTTGAGGTCTGCCCGCTGGAATTGCGGCCTTTGCTATGGACATCGCCGCCTTTTGCGCACAATTGGTTCCTAGCTGATATTCACGTGTCGTGCAGGAAGGGGAAATCATGTCATCAAAGGGAATGACGCTTGCGGTCGTTGCGATCTTCGCGACCGCTGTCGCGTCTGCCGCCGCCACAACCGCCGCCATCTACGGTTTCGCCTCACCGCAAGCTGAGGAGCAGGCCGCAGCGCCCGAAACCGACGATTTCGGCACGCGGGTGCATGATTACCTGGTCGCGAATCCGGAAGTGCTGCTCGATGTGCAGGCCGCCCTTCAGAGGAAGCAGGCGGAAGAGCAGCAGAAAGAGGCACAGGCCGCCATCGCCGCAAACCAGAACCTTATTTTCCAGCCGGAATTCGATGCCGTGCTCGGTAACCCGGATGGCGACATCACCATCGTCGAATTCTTCGACTATAATTGCGGCTATTGCCGTCGTGCGCTTTCCGATATGGACGAAATCATCGCCGATAATGACGATGTCCGTTTCATCCTGAAGGAAATTCCCGTCCTCGGACCGGAATCACAGGCCGCACAGCGCGTCTCCTATGCTTTCTTCAAGGTCGCCCCCGATCTTTATCCGGACTTCCACCGCGCCCTGATGGGTTCAGGCAACCGAGCGACGGATGAAAGCGCGCGCGCCGTAGCGGAGGCCTTCGGCGTGGACAACGCGCAGATCGACGCGGCGATGGCGGAATTTCCGCCGGAAGCGGCGCTTGAGGAGCATTTTGCCCTGGCAAACGCGGTTGGCGTGACGGGCACGCCCGCCTATATCGTCGGCGATACCATGCTGCACGGGGCAATCGGCGCCGACCGTATCCAGCAGGTCATCGACAATATCCGCGATTGCGGAAAGGGCACCTGCTCCTAAGGGTTTCTCAACCCAAGCGAAGCTTAACCAAGGCGTTTCATGGTCCGGTCTTTGGGCTTTTCCTGAAAGACCTGAACGTCTATAGGTGAATGCGAAACTGGAATTGACGGATGACACGCGTAATCTTTGTTCTGAACGGACCCAACCTCAATCTTCTGGGCAAACGCGAGCCGGGCATTTATGGCGCGCTGACCCTTGAATCGATTGAGGATGCATGTCGCAAGGAAGCCGAAACGCTCGGGTTTCGGGCCGACTGCCGCCAGAGCAATCACGAAGGCGTTCTTGTCGACTGGCTCCATGAAGCCAACGAGAAGGCTTGCGGCGTCGCCATCAATCCGGGTGCCTACGGGCACACATCCATTGCGCTTCACGACGCCATTCGCGCCATCAGCGTGCCTGTCGTGGAGCTTCACATTTCCAACATTCATGCCCGTGAGCCCTTTCGCCACAAGACGATGACGTCTGCGGCGGCGAAGGGGGTAATCTGTGGTTTCGGACAGGACAGTTACCTGCTGGCGCTTCGCGCGCTCGGGACGCTCACGGAATAAGAAGAACAAAGGAACACACCCATGGCAGATCAAAAGAAGGCAGTCGACGCAAAGCTGGTGCGCGAACTCGCCGTTATTCTCAACGAGACCGACCTCACCGAAATCGAGGTCGAGCAGGACGGCCTGCACATCCGCGTCGCGCGCGAAGTGACCGTCGCCCCGCAGCACGCCATGGCCTATGCGCCCGCACCGGCAGCACCCGCCGCCGCGCCGCAGCCGGCGGCGGCAGAAGCCCCGGCCGCAGCACCCGCCGCCAGCAATCTCGACCAGGCCGTCAAGGCCCCCATGGTCGGCACGGTCTACCTGGCCCCGGCCCCCGGCGCGCGCCCCTTCATCGAGGTTGGCGCCAATGTGAAGGAAGGCCAGACGCTTCTCATCATCGAGGCGATGAAGACGATGAACCAGATCCCCGCGCCCAAGAGTGGCAAGGTCACCCAGATTCTCGTCGACGACGCCCAGCCGGTCGAGTTCGATGAACCGCTTGTCGTGATCGAATAACGGGTCAGAGCGAATGTTTTCCAAAATCCTGATCGCCAACCGCGGCGAAATTGCGCTTCGCGTACAGCGCGCCTGCAAGGAGCTCGGCATCGCCACTGTTGCCGTGCACTCCACCGCAGACGCGAACGCGATGCATGTACGCCTTGCCGACGAGAGCGTGTGCATCGGCCCGCCCTCCTCGCGCGAGAGCTACCTCAACATCCATCAGATCGTTGCCGCCTGTGAGATCACCGGCGCCGACGCGGTCCATCCCGGCTACGGCTTTCTCTCCGAGAACGCCAAGTTCGCCGAGATCCTCGAGGCCCATGGCATCACCTTCATCGGCCCCACCAGCGAACATATCCGCATGATGGGCGACAAGATCACCGCCAAGACGACCGCTGAGAACCTCGGCATCCCGGTCGTCCCCGGCTCCGGCGGTTCGGTCGATACCGAAGAAGACGCCGTCAAGACGGCGGAAGAGATCGGCTATCCGGTGCTGATCAAGGCAACCGCCGGCGGCGGCGGGCGCGGCATGAAGCTTGCCCGCACCCCCGACGACCTGCTGGAAGCCTGGAGCACGGCCCGCGGCGAAGCGGCAGCCGCCTTCGGCAATGATTCGGTCTATATGGAGAAATATCTCGACAAGCCGCGTCATATCGAGGTTCAGGTCTTCGGCGACGGCGAAGGTGCGGCCATTCATCTGGGCGAACGCGACTGCTCGCTGCAGCGCCGCCACCAGAAGGTCTGGGAAGAAGCCAATTCGCCGGCGCTCAATGTCGAGCAGCGCATGCAGATCGGCGAGATCTGCGCCGATGCGATGCGCAAGATGAAGTATCGCGGCGCGGGCACGATCGAGTTTCTCTATGAAAATGGCGAGTTCTATTTCATCGAAATGAACACCCGTCTTCAGGTGGAGCATCCGATCACCGAGGCTATTACCGGCATCGACCTCGTGCATGAGCAGATCCGCGTCGCCGCCGGCGCCGGCCTTTCGGTCAGCCAGAAGGATATCTCCTTCTCCGGCCACGCGATCGAATGCCGCATCAATGCCGAGAACGCGGAGACCTTCCGCCCGTCGCCGGGCACGATCACACATTTCCATGCCCCCGGCGGGCTTGGCGTGCGCATCGATTCCGGCGTCTATCAGGGCTACCGGATACCGCCCTATTACGACAGCCTGATCGGCAAGCTCATCGTCCACGGTCGCACCCGTGTGGAATGCATGATGCGGCTCAAACGCGCGCTCGACGAGTTCGTGGTCGACGGCATTGACACGACGCTGCCGCTTTTTCAGGATCTGATTGCCAACCAGGATATCGCCAATGGCGATTATGACATCCATTGGCTGGAACACTATCTGGAAGACAAGGCAAAGTAGCTGAGAGGCCATGGAAAAGAACGCCGGAAAGAGCAGCAGGATCACCCCTGAATTGCTTTTGAATGCCTATAGCATCGGCCTCTTTCCCATGTCCGAATCGGCCGATGACACCGAGCTCTTCTGGGTCGAACCGGAAATTCGCGGCATCATCCCGCTGGATGCGCTTCACGTCTCCCACAGCCTGCGCAAATTCATGCGCAGGTCCCCTTACGAAATCCGCTTCAACCATGATTTCGAAGGCGTGATCGCCGCCTGCGCCCAGCCGGCCCCCGACCGGCCGCAGACATGGATCAATGACGAGATCCGCTCGCTCTACAAGTCCCTGCACGCCATGGGCCGCGCCCATTCGGTGGAGGCCTGGCAGGACGGCGAGCTCGTCGGCGGGCTTTACGGCGTCTCGCTGAAGGCGGCGTTTTTCGGCGAGAGCATGTTCTCGCGGCGCCCGAACGCCTCCAAGATCTGCCTCGTGCATCTGGTGGAACGCCTGCGCGCCAACAATTTCCTGCTGCTCGACACGCAGTTTACCACCGACCATCTGAAGACGATGGGCGCGATCGATATCCCCAAGGAAGAATATATGACGCTGCTGAACGCGGCGCTCGTCTGGCCTGATCAGCCGTTTCCGTGAGAAATGATCAGGCCTGCCGGTTATTGAACTCCGCAAGCCAGGGCTCGGCCGGATCAGGCGCGTCAATCGAAAGTCCCTCGCCCTTCAGCCAATCACCGAGGTAGCGGAAGAAATCGGCCGAGGTGTACTGCACCGGGCGATAGCGCGTGTTCCATTCACCCGGAACGAACTCGCCGTCGGAATTGCGCCTGCCGCCGCTCCAGTCGTCCCAAGGCGCCTGCTGGTTGATATGCGCGCCGATGCGTGAGTTGAGGATCACGCATTTGCCGACAGCCTCCAGCACGTCGAGAGAAATCGTGCCTTCCGGCGGGTGATCGAACTCGGAGGTTTCGGCAAGCCGCGTGCGGTAGCCTTCGATGTTGGGGATGCCGTAGGGCGAGGCCCGCACCGTCTGGAACCACTGCCGCCCAAGCGAAAAACTGCCCTGAAGCGCTGCCGCGCTGCCATCATGGATGAAGTCGCAATCATTGAAGACGATGCCATAGCGCGTATGCATGTTGGTCGAGGGGGCGACCACATAGGTGTGGTCGACGCGGCTTCCGAGCGAGCGGATCTCGCAAGCCTCGAAATAGGCGGTCGAACGGCCGAAGATGAAGTCGATGTCGCCCTCGACATGGCAGTGCGAATAATAGGAGCGCACGGTCATGCCCGGCACGCGGCCCTTGAAATAGAGCGTGTCCTGGAAGCTTGAAAAGCGCACATGGTCGAAATGGACGCGGTCGGCATTGTGCACCAGCGTCGCCACAGCCTGATGCCAGCCTTTGGCGAACTGGCCGGCCGCATTCTTCGGCCCGCCCTTGCCATCCTCGCACTTCGAGTTTTTGTCCGCCCTGTCGCAATTATAGGCGTTCCGGATGCTCAGGTTCTTCGCCTGAAAGCCGTCATTCTCGACGCGAAGCACGCAGGCGTTCTCGGTCGAAAGGCGGTCGAGCGCCGCATTGGCGCGGTAGATTTCCGCAATCACGGGCGCGTAATCATCAACCGCTTTCCCGAAGGTCGCCAGAAAATCAGCCCCGCTCATGCCCTGGTCGATATTGGCGCGGATCACCGTGTCCTGCGGCGCGCTGCCCGTTCCGAAAAGCGTGATCGCGACGGACCGATCGCCGACGGCGAGGCGCGGCACGATGACCGTCTCGTCGTAAATGCCGGGGCGGACGGCGATATAGATGCGGTCGCCCGTCTTGCCCGCGCCGGCATCACGGATGGCCTGGCTGACGGCCATCTGGACTGAGGAAAAGTCTCCGCCTTCTTTGGCGACGGTATAATCCGCCCGCACCTTGGCGCCGCCGGCCATGAAGGCATCGGCCTTCGGATCCCATGGGTCGATGCGCTCGGCCCCTGCGCGCCCGGTATATTTCAGGACTTCGAGATAATGGAATTTCTCGGCCTCGGCGGCGCTCAGTTGGGGACGCGCATCGGACATGGCGGGCCTTCGCAATATGTTCGGTGATCAGGGAGCGGGAATGCTTGCCTCGCTGACGCAATCGGTCAGCCAGACGTCATAGATCGGATCTTCCACGGCATTGAGCGCCGGCGAATCGGCAAACATCCAGCCGGAGAAGATGCGGGAGACTTCGTTCTGCAGCGACACCTTGTCGACCTGGACGAAGGCATCGACCTGCTGTTCCTCGGTCTCGTCACGCGAATAGCAGACGCGCGGCGTTACCTGCAGGCGGCCGAACTGCACCGTCTCGCCGACATAGGCATCGAATGTGTAGGTGCGGCCGGTAATCTTGTCGATGCCGCCGAAGACGGCGACCGGGTTTTCCACCCGCGCGGCAAGAGCCGGACCTGCGACAAGGCCCGTCGCCGCAAGGCCGAGCGACAGAGTGATGAGACGGCTCAATGCACGGAAATCCATGGATCATCCCTTGATAACAAAAAGCGCGACCGATGCCGCGCTTCATTTACAGACTGACACGAATGCCAGCCTACCGTCAGATTGCGGCAAAAACCTTACGCGCCCGGCGTCCAGGCGTCGTAATCGCCCGTTACCTTGTTGCGTTCGCCCTGAACGGCGAGCGAGCCCTTGGGGCGATAGGCAAGCGCGGTGCCCGTCTGGTTCGGATTATGCGGCTTTTCCCATTCGCGCGCCGTGTAGGCAGCCTTGGTCGGCGGCGTGTCGGTGCGGTGGTGCATCCAGCCGTGCCAGCCGGGCGGAATGGCGGAAGCATCGGCATAGCCATTGTAGACAACCCAGCGGCGCTTCAGGCCATAGGTCGACATGCCGCCTTCGTAGTAGACGTTTCCGAACTGATCCTCGCCGACCTTCTTGCCGAAGCGACGCGTGAACAGATCCGTGCCGATGGTCGAGCCGTTCCACCAGGTAAACATCTTCGCCAGAAAGCTTGCCATTCTCTTTCCTTACGTCTTGGACCGCGAACGCGGCCGATTTTCTAAACTCGTGTATGGCGCGTCATGGCGCGCTTGTCCAGAGCGGCAGGCCGCCTCAGGCGCCTTTCAGCTTCATTTTGAAGCCGAGATGGGACTGGGAGAAACCGAGCCGTTCATAGAAGCGATGGGCGTCCGTACGGCTCCGGTTCGACATCAGCTGCACCAGCCGGCAGTCCTCCACCCTCGCTTCCTCGATCGCCGCTTTGATCATCTTCGCCCCGATGCCGCGACTGCGCCAATCGGGGTGGGTCTGCACCGCTTCGACGGTCAACGTCGCGCCGCCGCGACCGGTCAGCGTCCGGGTATAGGAGGTCTGGAAGGTGCCGACGACCATGCCGTCAATCTCCGCCACATAGAGCGTGTCATTGGCCGAGGCGGCGATCGCGTCGAAGGCGGCGCGATAATCGCCATAGGCTTCAGGATCCGTGGTATCGCCGTGGCCGCCAAGGTCATCCGCGGCGAAGATTGCGATCAACGCCTCAAGATCGCCGGGCACGGCCTCGCGGATCACCAAGCCTTCGATGTCAGACACCGGGCAGGTCCTTTTCCATGCGTATTGCTGGAATGCCGGAGCCGGGTGCACCGCATTCATCGTGTCGCCCGACTTCTCGCATGCCATGTGCCTCGTAAAACCGGATGGCCGACGCGTTTTGCGGCAACACCTCAAGCGCCAACCGCTTCGCATTGGGAAAGCAGGTTTCGATCTCGGCAAAAAGCTGTTGGCCGATGCCCTGGCGCTGGCAGCCTGGAAGCACGTATAGTTGACTGAGATTGACGATCTCGGCGTTGTTCTTGTCAGGCGCGGCAAAGGCCATGCCGCCGATCATCGTTCCGCTGTCGGCCACAAGGAACTCACCGTGAGGTCGGCGAAGCCGCCGTAACACCGCCTCGTGCGAAAGCCAGCTGTTGACGATCGTCTCGACCTTCTCGGGTCCCAGAATCTCGTCATAGGTCGCGTGCCAGGTCTCGGAGAGCAGCGCGCAGACGGCCGGAATATCGGTTTCCATCGCTGTGCGGACGAAGAACAACAGGCTTACTCCGTAACGCCCAGCTTTTCCTTCACCAGCGCCTGCACGGCCTGCGGGTTGGCCTTGCCCTTGGACGCCTTCATCACCTGGCCGACAAACCAGCCGGCAAGCGAGGGCTTGTCCTTGACCTTTTCGGCCTGCTCCGGATTGGCGGCGATGATCTCGTCAACGATCTTCTCGATCGCGCCGGTATCCGTCACCTGCTTCATGCCGCGCTCTTCGACGATCTGCTTCGGATCGCCGCCCTCGTTCCAGACGATCTCGAACAGGTCCTTGGCGATCTTGCCGGAAATCACGCCGTCCTTGATCAGCGACAGGATCGCGCCAAGCTGTTCGGGCGAAACCGGGGTCTCGTCAATGCCCTTGCCCGCCTTGTTGAGCGCGCCGAGCAGATCGTTGATCACCCAGTTGGCGGCAACCTTCGCATCGGAAAGGCCGACGAGTTTTTCGTAGTAGTCGGAGACCGCCTTGTCGGAGACCAGAACCGAGGCATCATAGACGGAAAGACCGAGGTCGTTGACGAACCGCGCCTTCTTGTCGTCGGGCAGTTCCGGCAGGTCCTTGGCCAGTTCCGCGATGAAGGCATCGTCGAATTCGAGCGGCAGAAGGTCGGGGTCGGGGAAGTAGCGATAGTCATGCGCGTCTTCCTTGGAGCGCATCGACCGCGTCTCGCCCTTGACCGGATCGAACAACCGCGTTTCCTGATCGATCTCGCCGCCCTCTTCCAGGATATCGATCTGGCGACGCGCCTCGCTCTCGATCGCCATGCCGACGAAGCGGATGGAGTTGACGTTCTTGATCTCGCAGCGCGTGCCGAATTCGCCGCCGGGCTTGCGCACGGAGACGTTGACGTCGGCGCGCATCGAGCCTTCGTCCATATTGCCGTCGCAGGTGCCGAGATAGCGCACGATGGTTCTGAGCTTGGTCAGGAACGCCTTGGCCTCGTCGGCCGAGCGCATGTCGGGCTTGGAGACGATTTCCATCAGCGCCACGCCGGAGCGGTTCAGATCGACGAAGGACATCGCCGGATGCTGGTCATGCATCGATTTGCCGGCATCCTGTTCCAGGTGCAGGCGTTCGATGCCGACTTCGATATCCTCGAAATTGCCCTTCTTGTCCGGCCCGAGCGAAATGGTGATCGTGCCCTCACCGACGATCGGATCCTTGTACTGCGAGATCTGATAGCCCTGCGGCAGGTCCGGGTAGAAGTAGTTCTTGCGGTCGAAGATCGAACGCTTGTTGATCTTCGCCTTCAGCCCAAGACCGGTGCGCACCGCCTGCTTGACGCATTCCTCGTTGATAACGGGCAGCATGCCGGGCATGGCCGCGTCGACCAGCGAGACGTTGGCATTGGGCGCCTTGCCGAATTGCGTCGAGGAACCGGAGAAGAGCTTCGAATTGCTCGTGACCTGCGCATGCACCTCCATGCCGACAATGATTTCCCAGTCGCCGGTGACACCGGGCAACATGCGTTTGGGATCGGGCGTGCGGGTATCGACAATGGTCATGATCAGCTCATCGTTCATCTACGGAAACTTGTTCGTGAGGTAGAGCAAATGGGGGCAAGACGCAAGCGATAGGGTGCGCTGCCGCACGGCAAAAAACCTTGACCTTTCGCGCCGGCGGGCGTATTCCGTCGACGTCAACCTGGAGTTTGGATGTTTAACCGATCGGAATCCCGGTAAGGGCCCTGCCCGCTCTGCTTTGTTGAAGCAAGACGCGCGCAGCGGCCGGAAACCATGAGCCTCGCCGACGATCTCGTCAGCGGGAAACATGTTTTTGCGCGCCTTTTTGGCGCCAACCCGGATTTGACGATCATGGACATCTCGCGCAACGAACAGCGCATCCTGCACCTGCTCGCCCAGGGCGGCAGGATCGAACTGACACGCACCGCAACCCGCAAGATCGAGAAAGCCGATTGCTTCACCCGCGACGGCTGGCTCTATCCCGGTCTGGACCTCATCCTGTTTCGCAAGCTGAAGGCCAAACGCGCCATCCGCTCCAAAGGCGGCAGGCCCTACCAGATCACCGAGCGCGGTCTGCGGCTGGTCAGAAGCCAGCCTGACAACAAATGAAGGCGACGAACGGGAGGGGCGCAGCAGCGCTTCTCCCGCACGGTCGCGCGCCTATCGCATGGCCGCGATCTCCGCCTTCAGGCTCACATATTCATCCGCAAAGTCGCCCTGCGGAACCGGCTTTTTCGCGCGGCGATACCAGTAGCCGGCGTTCCAGCTATCACCCTCGATCCGGTGGCACAGCGCATGCGCCGCGTCATAAGGCATCTCGCCCTCATGCGCCTGGCAGATTTCGTGCACGCTTTCCCATTCAGGACCGATAACGAAGCCCGCTTCGGCAAGGCTTTCGAGCGCCTGCGCCAGAGCAGACAGACTGTGATCAGGCATAGGCTATCCCCGTTTTCAGAGCGGCAGCATATCAGCTTTGCCACTTCAGCGCACCAAAGTCGGAAGCAAGCCGGAACGAAAAAGACCCGGCACCCCTTTCGGAATGCCGGGCCGGTGCACCCAAAGCGTTCGCCGATTACTCGACGGAAAATTCCAGCGGCTTGGCCTGCTTGATGGCTTCATGGCCGAGCAGCTTGTCGAGCACTTCCGGGGTCGGCTGTTCGTCGACATAGAGAAGCGCGATCGCATCGCCGCCCTGATTGTCGCGGCCGAGCTGGAAGTTGGCGATGTTGACGCCGGCCTGGCCAAGGGTCGTGCCCATGAAACCGATCATGCCGGGAACGTCGGTGTTGGAGATGTAGACCATGTGGCGGCCGACATCGGCATCCATGTTGATGCCCTTGATCTGGATGAAGCGCGGCTTGCCGTCGGAGAACACCGTGCCGGCAACCGAACGGGTCTGCTTTTCCGTCGTGATCGTCAGCTTGATGTAGCCGTCATAGACGCCCGACTTGTCGCGGCGGGTCTCCTGCAGGATGATGCCCTTGTCCTTCAGCATGATCGGCGCGGACACCATGTTGACGTCGGCCACCAGCGGGCGCAGCAGGCCGGCGAGCAGAGCGCTCGTCAGCGCCGTGGTGTTCATCTGCGCGAAATTGCCGTCGTAGAGAACCTCGACTTCCTTGATCGGGTTTTCCGTGACCTGGCCGGCGAATTCGCCGAGGACTTCCGCCAGCTTGATCACCGGCTTCAGGCGCGGCGCTTCATCGGCCGAGATCGACGGCATGTTGATGGCGTTGGTGACGGCGCCCTTCAAGAGGTAATCCGACATCTGGTCGGCAACCTGCAGCGCCACGTTTTCCTGGGCTTCCGTGGTCGAAGCGCCGAGATGCGGCGTGCAGACGACGTTGTCGAGGCCGAAGAGCGGGCTCTCGGTGGCCGGTTCGGTTTCGAACACGTCAAAGCCGGCGCCGGCGACATGGCCGGACTTGATGGCTTCCGCAAGGGCAGCTTCATCGACCAGACCACCGCGTGCGCAGTTGATGATGCGAACGCCCTTCTTGGTCTTGGCCAGCGCCTCGGCGCCGATAATGCCGCGCGTCTTGTCCGTCATCGGAACATGCAGCGTGATGAAGTCGGCCTTGGAGAGAAGCTCGTCGAGATCGACCTTGGTGACGCCCATCTTCTCGGCCTTTTCCTGCGACAGGAAGGGGTCATAGGCAATCACGTTCATCTTCAGCCCGATGGCGCGGTCGCAGACGATCGAGCCGATATTGCCGGCGCCGATGACGCCGAGCGTCTTGCCGGTGATCTCAACGCCCATGAATTTCGACTTTTCCCATTTGCCGGCCTGGGTCGAGGCGTCGGCGGCCGGGATCTGGCGGGCAACGGCCAGCATCAGGGAGATGGCATGTTCGGCCGTCGTGATCGAGTTGCCGAAGGGCGTGTTCATGACGATGATGCCGCGGCGCGAGGCGGCCGGGATATCGACATTGTCGACGCCGATGCCGGCGCGGCCGATGACCTTGAGATTGGTCGCCGCTTCGATCAGCTTTTCGGTCGCCTTGGTGGCCGAACGGATCGCCAGACCATCATACTGGTTGATGATCTCGAGCAGCTTTTCCTTGTCCTTGCCGAGTTTCGGCTGGAAATCGACATCGATGCCGCGATCCTTGAAGATCTGGACGGCGGCTTCCGACAGGGCGTCGGATACGAGTACGCGAGGTGCCATGATGGCCTCCTTCAAAATGGGGTAATTGTCGGGAATGATGAGCCCGCGCCTCTCCGTCAAAGGCGGCGCGAGCCTTGTCAATTCGCCTCGCTTAAGCCGCGAGCTTGGCTTTTTCGGTTTTGAAGGCCCAGTCGAGCCAGCCCATCAGGGCTTCCATATCGGCGGTTTCCACCGTGGAACCGGCCCAGATGCGAAGACCGGACGGCGCATCGCGATAGGCGCCGATGTCATAGGCCACGCCTTCCTTGTCGAGCGCGGAGACGATCGCCTTGGCGAAGGCGGCCTGAGCCGCATCGTCAAGCTTGACGACGTCCGGATCGACGATCTTCAGGCAGACCGACGTATTGGAACGGGTCGCCGGGTCTTCGGCCAGGTTTTCGATCCAGTCGTTCTTCTCGACGAAATCGAAGATCACCTTGGCATTGGCATCGGCGCGGCCAACCAGTCCATCAAGGCCGCCAACCGTCTTGGCCCATTTCAGCGCATCGAGATAGTCCTCGACGCAAAGCATGGAGGGCGTGTTGATCGTCTCGCCTACGAAGATGCCTTCGATCAGCTTGCCGCCCTTGGTCATGCGGAAGATCTTCGGCAGCGGCCATGCGGGCGTATAGGTCTCGAGCCGCTGAACCGCACGCGGCGACAGGATCAGGATGCCGTGGCCGCCCTCGCCGCCCAGAACCTTCTGCCAGGAGAAGGTAACGACGTCGAGCTTGTTGAAGTCGACCTTCTGCGCAAACACCGCCGAGGTGGCGTCGCAGATGGTCAGGCCCTTGCGGTCGGCCGGAATGAAATCGGCATTGGGCACGCGCACGCCGGAGGTCGTGCCGTTCCAGGTGAAGACCACGTCATTGTCGAAATCGACAGTGGAAAGGTCGGGGAGTTGGCCATAGGGCGCTTCGATCTTGCGCGCATCCCTCAGCTTCAGCTGCTTGATAACATCGGTTACCCAGCCGGCGCCGAATGATTCCCATGCGAGCATGTCGACGCCGCGTTCGCCAAGCAGCGACCAGAGCGCCATTTCGACAGCGCCGGTGTCGGAAGCCGGCACGATGCCGATGCGATAGTCGCCCGGAACGTCGAGCACTTCGCGGGTCAGGTCGATAGCCTCTTTCAGCTTCGCCTTGCCGATTTTCGCGCGGTGGGAACGGCCAAGGGCAGCGTCGTTCAACGCTTCGGGCGTCCAACCGGGACGCTTTGCACAGGGGCCAGAAGAAAAGCGGGGATTGACCGGACGCACGTCCGGCTTGGTCGTATCTGTCATATCTCTACCCTTTCAGATAGTAGCCTCTCGTTGGGGAGAGGTGTCCCGCCGCCGGATATACGGGAGGCTTTGAAAATAGGCAAGGGAAAAGATGACCTGGTGATGACGGCGGGCTGAGATGTGCCTTTTGGGCCGCAGGGAGGCCCATGGCGCCCGGCAGGTCTGAGCATGCGGGCATTGAAACGGGCAGCGCGAAGCCGCCCGTTACCCTTGTTTTCACAAGCTTATTCCGGTGCGCCGAGCTCGTGGGCGGTCTCGTAGCCGTCCATCGACCAGGTCTTGATGCCGGTAGCGTCGAGGTCCTGCTTCATCAGGTCGACAAAGCGGATATCGCTGTTGTCGTAGGTGCGGAAGAAGAAACGCTTGTTGGCCGTATCAACCGCGGACGTCCACTGCGTGTAGTCGGAAACCGTGTTGCCGTGCTCGTCCTTCTCCTCGTCGCGTGCGACACCGCGCGGAATGTCGAAATTGTTGAGGATGTGGAAGGCCTGGAAGATCGCGTCATTGCCGGTCTCGCTCGGCTCCACGCCGTGCGAATAGATCGCTGCGCGCACGAATCGCGAGGGCGAGGTGAAATCGCCGGGCATGCCGAGCAGGCCCGTGCCCTGGCCCAGACCCTGGATCGTCACATCGCCAAGCTTTTGCGGCGGCACATTGTCAACGCCGAGATTGACGTAGTTCTGCAGATTGGTCATGTGCCAGTCGAAGGGCGGATTGTTGGTGAAGGTGCCGAGCGGATTATCGGTCACCTGCAATTTGCCGCCGACATATTCGATCACGATCGTCTCGCCGGAAGCATCGGTGACGACGAAGTGGACCGGCAGCACCATGTTGAACTGCTTGAAGATGACGGGCGCGACGACGATATCGGAAAGCGCCGCCTTAACCTCGTCGACCGTTGCGAAATTGTCGAGGATGTAAGAGCCAAGCTGCCAGGAGGCCATTGTCTTGCCGGCGTCTTCCGGCTTGTAGGGCTGGTATTCCGCCGCCTGGGCAAAATAGAACAGGCCCATGGAAAGCCCCTTCTCGTTCACGCCGTCAACCAGATAGGGCAGCCCCATGGGGTTCGCGCCGATGCTGGCATATTTGGCGCTCCAGCCCAGGCCGTTTTCGCCATCCGGCGTCTCTCCGGTGCGATCCGTGCCGCGCGGCACCAGAATGACGGAGGCGTCGAGGTCGACGTTGAACTCCATCGTGCGCGCACGCACCACATCGCCGTCCCCGGCTGTCAGCGTAATGCCCGTGCAGGCCTCGGCCACGGAAGCGGAAAACATGACGGAAGCCAATGCCGCCGCCATGAACGTCCTGCCCTTTGAAGAAAAGATTTTCATGAAACTTCATCCTTGCAATTGAGGCGATCCGATTGGTCCCGCCTTACCAAGGCGAAGCGTTTGAAGACGACGCGCCTGAAACCTCCCGGATCAGTGAAATCAATAGTTTGACAATCTTTTCCGCGTCAACGAACCAGAAGAGGTAGTCCCAATTTTGGTCTGGGCGGCGGATGCAGCCGGCGGGCCGCAATCGACTTGCGAACAAGGAGGCGACAGCGACCCTCTGGCGCTATAGGCCGAGCCGGCCCACAGCCCAGGCATAGCCGTCCTTCACGGCGTCGACGGGCGCGACAAGCACGGCCCGGACCTGCGCCTTGTCGGGCAGAACGGAGACGGCCTTGCCCAGGGCGCCGTCAGCCAGGATCAGCAGTCTGTTTCCATGCTGCGGCAAATGGTCCCGATCCCCGGGCTGCGTTTCGGCGACGAGCTTTTTCTGATCCTCGGGTATCCCCGCCACGGCCATGCCGCCGAGCGCGGCTTCAATCGGCTCATCCTCGGAGCGGCAAACCCCGATGACGCTCGCATATTCGGAATATTTGTAATGGCTGAGATCCCGCTCCAGCGCCTCGTCGCAAAGAGCGACGCTTTCATAGGTATCCGGCGAGGTATCGATATACTGGCACCGGGTCAGGCTGTCATCGCAGCCGAGAATGGTCACCACGATCAAAGCTGCTGCAGACATCTGCCAGTCCTCCTGCCTTAAAAACCCAAAAGCGCCGCAACGCAGGGCGATGATGCAATAGGAATATGGCCAGATTGGTCCGGCCGCAGCCGAACCAGCAAGACAAGCCGAAGGGAATGTGCCTGAGCGCGCTGCCGCTTCCGGCGATGCACAAGACCGTGACGCTACGCGCCAGTCGCGTGCCCGCGATCAGGTCGTGAGACGTCCGACCTTTTGGAAAATCTCAGGCGGCGTCGCGCACGTTGGAGATCACGTCAATGAGGCCGGAGACGACGCGCTCGACCTGAGCCGGATCGTCGCCTTCGGCCATGACGCGGATCAGGGGCTCGGTGCCTGACGGGCGGATGACCAGCCGGCCCCTGCCCTTCAGCTCCGCCTCGGCATCGGCGATCGCCTGCTTGACGCTGCTGTCTTCCAGCGGCACGGCGCCCGTCGAAATGCGGACATTGCGCAGAAGCTGAGGCACCGGATCGAACTTGCGGCAAACCTCGCTCACCGGCTTGCCCGCCCGCTTGACGGCGGCAAGGATCTGCAGCGCGGCCACCAGGCCGTCGCCGGTCGTGCCGAAATCGGAGAGCACGATATGGCCCGACTGTTCGCCGCCGACATTGTTGCCATGCTTGCGCATATATTCGACCACATAGCGGTCGCCAACCTTGGTGCGTACGAGATCGAGCCCCCTCGCATTCAGGTGGCGCTCGAGGCCGAGATTGGACATCACGGTCGCCACAAGGCCGTTGCCCTTGAGCTCGCCGTCATCGGCGAGATTGCCGACAATCACGGCCATCAACTGGTCGCCGTCGATGATATTGCCCTTCTCGTCGACAATGATCACCCGGTCGGCGTCGCCGTCGAGCGCGATGCCGATATCGGCGCGCACCTCGTGCACCTTCGCCTGCAGCGTCTTCGGATAGGTCGAGCCGCATTCCTTGTTGATGTTGAGGCCGTTCGGCTCGGTTCCGATCGTCACCACGTCGGCGCCCAGTTCCCATAGCGCGGTCGGCGCCGCCTTGTAGGCCGCGCCATTGGCGCAATCGACGACGACGCGCAAGCCATGCAACGTCACGTCGCGGGGAAGCGTCCGCTTGACGAATTCGATATAGCGGTAGATGTCGCCCTCGACGCGGCTGGCGCGGCCGATCTCGTTGGAGCGGGCAAGCTGGGAATAGAAATCGTCGCGATCGACAAGCGCCTCGATCCGGGCCTCGATCTCGTCCGACATCTTGTAGCCGTCCGGGCCGAAGAGCTTGATACCGTTATCAGCGAAGGGATTGTGCGAGGCGGAAATCATGACGCCGACATCGGCCCTGAGAGAACGCGTCAGCATGGCAACGGCCGGTGTCGGGATAGGACCCAGGAGATAGACGTTGAGGCCGGCGGCGGTAAAGCCCGCGACCAGCGCGTTTTCCAGCATGTAGCCCGAAAGCCGCGTGTCCTTGCCGATCACCACGCGGCGGGCGTGGTCGTTGCGGCGAAAGATCGTGCCGACCGCGATCCCGACCCGCATGGCGAGGTCAGGCGTCATCGGGAAGGTGTTGGACAGACCCCGAATACCGTCGGTTCCGAAATACTTGCGTGCCATGTCGTTCCTCGTCTGGGCCGCCGCCCTGGGCAACCGTCATCATCCTGCCAGCCTATCTAGATCGATCTCTTGGCAGAAATTCGTCGTCAAGGCACCTAAAATAACGTCAACAACGCTAACACGACGTTACCGGAGCGCGTGTCGCAGAGTTTCAGAAGGACGGCCGGGGGATCGTCGAGACAAAAAAACCGCCGGTCGGCGCCGGCGGTTCTTCCTATCAGTTCGGCTGGGGCTTGAAGCCGTCGCCTTCCGTGCCGTCCGAAGGCTTGCCCGAGGGGGCATCCTTCTTCGGCCCCATGGAGGGCACCGCCGAGCCGCGCGAGGGCGGGGTATCGTCGCCAAGGTCGCGCGAGGGCTTTTCGCCCTGCAGGATCGCCTTGATCTCGTCGCCGGAGAGCGTCTCGTATTCAAGAAGCCCCTCGGCAATGGCGACGAAGCCGTCGTGATTGTCCTTCAGGATATTCGTCGCCTCGATATAGGCCTCATCGATCAGGCGCCGCACTTCGGAATCGATCTTCTGGGCGGTCGATTCGGAGACGGTCTTGCTCTGCGACACCGAATGGCCAAGGAAGACCTCCTGCTGGTTCTCGCCATAGGAGACCTGGCCGAGCTCGTCGGAAAAGCCCCATTGCGTCACCATCGCCCGCGCAAGCTTGGTCGCCTGCTCGATATCGGATGAAGCACCGGAGGTGATGTTGTCCTTGCCGAAGGTGATTTCCTCGGCAACGCGCCCGCCCATCATGATCGCGAGCCGCGAGATCATCCACTTGTAGCTCATGGAATAGCGGTCGCCCTCCGGCAGCTGCATCACCATGCCAAGTGCACGGCCGCGCGGAATGATCGTCGCCTTGTGGACGGGATCAGCCACCGGCACCTTCAGCGCAACGATCGCATGACCGGCTTCGTGATAGGCCGTCAGCTTCTTCTCCGCCTCGGTCATCGCGGTGGAGCGCCGCTCGGCGCCCATCATGATCTTGTCCTTGGCGTCCTCGAACTCGGCCATGGTGACAAGGCGCTTGTTGCGCCGCGCCGCCATCAGCGCCGCCTCGTTGACGAGGTTCATCAGGTCCGCGCCGGAAAAACCAGGGGTGCCGCGTGCGACGACCTTGAGATCGACATTGGGTGCCAACGGCGTGTTGCGGGCGTGAACCTTGAGAATGCGCTCGCGGCCGACAATGTCCGGGTTCGGCACCACGACCTGACGGTCGAAACGGCCGGGACGCAGAAGCGCCGGGTCAAGAACGTCGGGACGGTTGGTCGCCGCGATCAGGATGATACCCTCATTGGCCTCGAAGCCGTCCATCTCCACCAGAAGCTGGTTCAGCGTCTGCTCGCGTTCGTCATTGCCGCCGCCGAGACCGGCGCCGCGATGACGGCCGACCGCGTCGATTTCGTCGATGAAGATGATGCAGGGGGCGTTCTTCTTGGCCTGCTCGAACATGTCGCGCACGCGGGATGCGCCGACGCCGACGAACATTTCAACGAAGTCGGAACCGGAAATGGTGAAGAACGGCACATTGGCCTCGCCGGCGACCGAGCGCGCCAGAAGCGTCTTACCCGTGCCGGGCGGGCCGACGAGCAGGACGCCGCGCGGAATACGACCGCCGAGACGCTGGAATTTCTGCGGGTCGCGCAGGAATTCAACGATCTCTTCCAGATCCTGCTTGGCCTCGTCAACGCCGGCGACATCGTCAAAGGTCACGCGGCCATGGGCCTCCGTCAGAAGCTTGGCCTTGGACTTGCCGAAGCCCATCGCGCCGCGCGAACCGCCCTGCATCTGGCGCATGAAGAACAGCCAGACGCCGAGGATCAACAGCATGGGCAGAAGCGTGCCGACATAGCTCAGGATACCGCCCGAACCATCGCTGACGGGCTTGGCCGTGACGTCGACATTGTTGTTCTCGAGCTTGGTGAGCAGGTTGTCGTCGATGACCGGGGCATAGGTGTGGAAGGGCGACCCGCCACTCGTGTAAGTGCCGGTGATGTTGTTGCCGGTGATGGTCACTTCCTTGACCCTGCCGGATTCAACACTGGTCACGAATTGCGAATAGGCCACCTGGTTGCCGGTGTTCTGCGACGGCGTCGACTGGAACATGCTGAACAGCGCGACCAGCAGCAACGCGATTATGGCCCACAGCGCAATATTGCGTAGGTTTGGGTTCATTAAACTCCCCGAAATCATATTTCCGGCACGTCAGAATGCCGCTGAATTACGCCTAACATAGGGTCGGTGCCATGTCTTGCCAAGACAAGCCCGTCCCAAGATTCATTTTCTCAACGCAAATAGGCCGAAGCCGGATCAGGATAGGCCGGGCGCGCGAAAGCCTCCGCCAGAGTATTGGCCAGCGCCAGATCGAAACCCGGCAGGAACCGGTCGAACGGCGCCAGGAACGGAGCGGCGGAAATGTCAGCGACCGCAGGCAGGACGGGACGGACCGCGCCTGCAAGCCGCGCAAGACGACGCGGCAGGCCGGCGGCATCGCATAAGCTCTCCGCACCAGCGCCGGCAGGGCGGATGTGCAGCGGTTCGCACGCGCGGTTTTCGATTCGAAAACGTCCATCCCAGACCGCGCTATCTCCTGGCGCGACCTCGGCTTCCGACAGTTCACGCGCTTCACGCAGGATGAAGAGCGAATGCCGATGCTTCTCGAACAGGCAGCGCCCGGTCGTCATGCGCGCGCCATGGGGCGCGGAACACAGCGCCGACACCCGGTCGAGCGCCGCGCCGCCCGGACCATAGGCGAGCCCGCCAAGCGCGGACACCAGCACATTGAGAAGATAGCGCGCCGGAGCGTGATCATCGGCAAGCCGCCCCGCATCGATCTCGGCGACTAGGCCGTCATGAAGCGTAACAGCCTCGGCAAAAAGCGCTGCGGCTCCGAGCGACAGGGCTACTCGCGCCCGCGCGGCATCTTCCGCCTCGTCGGCCAGCGCCTCGACGCGGTTGCGCACCATTTGGCGCATGCGCACGCGCTCGAAACGGGTGTCGTCATTGCTCGGATCATCAATCCAGGCGAGACCGCGCGCTTCAAGGAAATCCCGGATCGCCTCACGCCGGATGCGCAAGAACGGGCGCACGGCCCAGCTCGTCGCCGCGATCAGCGTCCGCCCGGCCATGCCGCTTGCGAGCGCGGTTCCGTTGCGCGCACGGCGCATGGCGAGGGTCTCGGCCTGATCCTCCATCGTATGGGCAAGCACAATGGCATCAGCGCCGATGCGCCCTGCCTCGTCGCAGAGCAGTCGATAACGGGCGTTACGGGCCGCGGCCATCAGTCCCGAGCCCGGCTTCTCCCCCTCCCATCGCAGTGTCCGGTGAGCAATGCCGCGCCGCGCGCAGAACGTCGCGACCCATGCCGCCTCCTCGGCTGCCGCCGGGCGCAGGCCGTGGTCAACGGTTGCCGCCGACAGCCTGACGTCGTCTCGGCCCGAAGCAAGACGCATCTCATCCAGCGCCGTCAGCAGGCCGATCGAATCGCCGCCGCCGGAAACGGCAACGAGGAGATGGCAATCTTTCTTGAGCGAAAGCAGGAATTGCCGTGAAGCGGTCTCGACCGCGCGGGCATCGGAGGAAACGGCGGCCGGGGCCGGCGTCAGCATCCGTTGGCCGTCAGTTCCGCGCTTGCCTTGTCGAGAACCGCCCGGGCGGCGTCCGGATAACGCGTGGGCACTTCGGCGAAGGTGGCGCAGGCGGCATCCTTGTTGTCCATGCCGGCCAGCGACTGACCGAGCTTCAGCAGCATTTCCGGGGCCTTGTCGGAGGTGCCATAGGCCTTGTAGGCGTTCAGGAAGGTCTTGGCGGCCTCGTTGTATTTCTGTTGCGCCAGCATCGATTCGCCGAGCCAGAAGCTCGCATCGGGAATAAGCGGACTGTTCGGATAGCTCAGCACGAATTCGCCGAAAGCATCCTCGGCCTGCTGGTAGTCGCCGGAAAGGATGAGGTTGTAGGCGACATTGTAGAAGGCGGCGTCATCGCCGCCGCCTTCCGCGCCTTCCGGCAGGTCGGGCGAGACGTCGCCGGGCATGGTGGCGTCATTCATGGCGCTGTCGGGCATGGGCGGCGGGTTGTCGATCGACGCCGTTTCATTGTCCGGCCCGCTGCCCGATGAAGGCGGCGCGGCCATGCCGCTTTCCAGGTCCTGCAGGCGGAACTCCATGTCCTCCTGCAACTTGCGGATCCGTTCCTCCATTTGCAGAAGCTGGAAGCTCAAATCCTCGACCTGGCCGTTGAGGTTCCGGACCTGCTCCTCAAGCTGCATGATCCGCATGGCGGGGTCGGTTGCCTGAACCTGAACCACCTGACCTTGTCCGCCGCCGGTTGTCGGAAACAGCGACAGGCCGGCTGCCGAGGCGCTTGCCTGCATGCCGAGGACGGCGGAGCCTGCAAGCAGACACAAAATTGCTTTTCTCATGATCCCTTTCCCAAAAACTGTCCCTGAAACCAGTAAAACAGACCTGCATGTTCACCGACATGCCGTTTTCGGCCATATTTAGATCAAAACGCATTTTCATGCACTGCGGACACAAAAAAACCGGCTCGAGGCCGGTTTTTTCTTCATCGATCAGTCCCGATCAGCTTCCCGCGCCCTTGAGCACGGTCACCGTGCGGCGGTTCTGCGACCAGCAGGAAATGTTGTCGCAGACGGCGACGGGGCGTTCCTTGCCGTAGGAAATCGTCGAGATCCGGTTGGCCGGGATGCCGCGCGAGACGAGATAGTTCTTGGTGGCCGTGGCGCGGCGGGCGCCGAGCGCCAGGTTATATTCGCGCGTGCCGCGTTCATCGGCATGGCCCTCAATGCGGATGGCATAGCTGGTGTAGCGCTGCAGCCACTGCGCCTGCTTGTCGAGCGTCTGGGCGGCGATCGGCGTGATCGCAGCCGAATCGGTCTCGAAATAGACCGTGTCGCCGACATTGAGGTCAAAATCCTGAACGCTTCCGGCGGAAGCGACGCCCGCATTGGCGCCCGCCATGCCCTGGCCGGTGCCCGGCAGATTGCCATCCTGCTTGGATGCGCAGCCGGCAAGGCCAAGCGCCATGACCGCGCACAGCGCGACAATAGCAGGCCTCATCGTCCTTTTCCTGGAAAGGCCTTCAACTCCAAGCATGGCTCGGCTCATTACCGCTCTCCTTCAAGCGTTCCAATCAAGTGTCCGACATCATCGGGTCGGCTCAGATACGCGATTTTTCTACCGTGACGGCCGTGCGCTGATTGCATCATGCGCACCTGCCGGCTTTGACGAAATGACCTAGCAAATCGCCGTTAATCCCCCCTCAACGAATATCGTTAACAAAGGGTAAATGCGAAGTCGGAAACCCTCAAGCGCCGCTATTCGAGAAGCGGCGACCAGGCCGGATCGGAGGCGAAATCAGGCGTCGAAATCCGCTGTTCATTATAGCCTGTCAGGTCGATGGAATAAAGGTGCGGACCGCCCTCCCCGGCATTCTGCCGGAAGAACATCAGCACGCGGCCATTCGGCGCCCAGGTCGGACCTTCATTGTGAAAGCCGGTGGTCAGGATGCGCTCGCCGCTGCCGTCCGGCTTCATCACGCCGATCGAGAACTTGCCCCCGGATTGCTTGGTAAAGGCGATGAGGTCACCGCGCGGCGACCAGACCGGCGTCGAATAGCTGCCGTCGCCGAATGAGATGCGGTGCTGGTTCGAACCATCGGCATTCATCACGTAAAGCTGCTGGCGACCGCCGCGATCGCTCTCGAACACGATCTGGTTACCATCGGGCGCATAGGACGGCGAGGTATCGATCGCGGCCGTGCTCGTCAGGCGCGTGGTCGCACGGGTCCTCAGATCCATCGTGTAGATATTGGCATTGCCGTCCTGCTGGAGGCTCATGATGATGCGCTGGCCGTCCGGCGAAAAGCGCGGCGCGAACGTCATGCCGGGGAAATTGCCGACGACCTCGCGCTGGCCGGTTTCAAGCTGCAGCAGATAGACGCGCGGCTGGTCGTTCTCATAGGACATGTAGGTGACTTCCTGCCGGTTGGGCGAGAAGCGCGGCGTGAGCACCATGTACTGGCCGTCGGTCAGCATGCGCACATTGTAGCCGTCCTGATCCATGATCGCGAGCTGCCGCTTGCGGTCGGTTTTCGGTCCGCTTTCGGAAACATAAACGATACGGCTGTCGAAATAGCCCTGTTCACCCGTCAGCGCCTGATAGATCGAATCGGCGATGATGTGGGCGACGCGCCGCCAGTTGTCGGGCTGGGTATAGAATTGCTGGCCGATGATCTGCTGGCCGGCATAGGTATCCCACAGCCGGAACTCCGAACGCAAACGGCCGTCCGCCTCGCGAGTGACGCGGCCGACAACCAGCGCCTCGGCGTTGATCAACTGCCAGTCCTGGAAGCGCGGCGTCTGGTCGGGGTCGTTGATCTGCTGGATGAAGGCCGAGCGGTCGATCGGCTTGAACAGGCCGGAGCGCTGCAGATCGGCGGCGATCACGCCGGAAATATCAGCGCCCAGCCCGTCATCGGAAATGAAATCGGTGATCGCGATCGGCAGCGGCTGGACATTGCCGCGCGAGATGTCGATCTCGACCAGCGCATAGGCCGGTGCCACGAAAGCGAGGCCGAGGCCGGCCCAGGCGACAGAAAGAAATACGAGACAGCGTTTGAGCATGACAGGTCAGGCCTTTCAGCGTTGAGTGCGACGGTCTGATGCGGCGGGCTGGCGCCCTCCGCTTTCCTCCGGTTATCCGTTAAAGCATCTGGCTCGGGTCAAAGTTCACGATAACCTCGCTCCAGGCGTCATATTTTTCCGGCGGAAGTTGGACGAAGGGCGAGGATTTCAGCACCGCGCGCCGCGCGCCGCCGGCGAGAATCCGCCGCGCGCTCTCGCTGCCGCCGGTTGCCGTCACCTCGGGCGTTCCGACAATCGCACCGGATGGATCAAGCTTCATGTGTATGCGTATGCGCACGCCTTCCGCGCCGTCAAGCCCGGCAAGGATCGACCAGTTGCGCTGGATCTGGCCGCGCAGCGCGTCGAGTTCGCTCTGGGAAAGCTGCGCGGAATTGCTGGGGCGCTGCGTGCCGAGGGCCGCCGGCGTTTCCGTGCGCCGCGCGCCGCCGCCGGTCGCCTCGGTCCGGTTCAGGAGCGCGGCGATGTCGTCGACATTGAAGTCGTCGGTTTCCGTGGAAGCCGTCGTCTGGCTGTCGGTTTGCGGGGCTTGCGCCGTGCGGGTCTCGCGCAGCGCCGGCTGCGCGGGACGGCGCGTCGGCAGGGGCGCCTGATCCGGGAAAGCCAGTTCAGGCTCAGCCGGCTCGGCTGGCGGAGCGGGCTCCGGTTCGGGCGCACTGGCCTCGGCCGGCTCCGGCGTTGGCGCGGGTGCTGGCTCGGGCGTTTCAACGGCTTCCGGCTCGGGCGCAGGTTCTGGCGCCGGGGTCGGCTCGGGCGCAGGTGCAGGCTCGGGTTCAGGCGTGGGCGCCGGCTCTGGTGTGGGCTCGGGACGCTGTGCGGGTTCGGGCACAGGCGGCGGGGCCTCCGCGACGTCCTGCTGCGGCGCAGGCTCCGGCGTTTCGGCGGCGGAAGGCGTCGGCAGCGCCGCCTGCTCCTGCTCCACATTGTCAGGCGTCGCCTGTTCCGCCCTGTTCAGGTCGATCTCGTTTTCGCCGACATTCTGCGCATCCGCCACCTGGTCCTGACGCCGCGTCGGGACGGGTGCTGCGATCTCGGCTAGCTCCGCATCCTGATCGCCTTCCTGCACCTGGGTGATGTCCTGAACCGGGATCAGCGTCACCGGCAGGGCATCGACATCCGCCACTTCCATGGACGGCGGCGAGCCGAGCAGAAACACTGCCCAGCCGATGACCAGACAGTGCAGAACAAAAGAAATGGCGATGCTGCGCGTCATGGCGGAAAATCAGCTATCCTGTTCCTGCAGGGTCACCAGGCCGATATTCTTGAAACCCGCCGCCGAAATCCGGGCCATCACCCGCATCACCGTGCCGTAATCGGCATTGGCGTCGCCACGCACATAGATGCGCTCGGAATAGCCGGTCGTCGCGATCGCCTCGAGCTTCGGCACGACCTCGTCGATACCGATCTCGGTTTCCTGAAGATAGATCTGGCCTTCCGGATTGACCGAAATCGTGATCGGCTGGGTATCGGAATTGAGCGCCTGCGCCTGCGTTTCCGGCAGGTCGATCGGCACGCCGACGGTCATCATCGGCGCGGCGACCATGAAGATGATCAAAAGCACGAGCATGACGTCGACGAGCGGCGTCACGTTGATTTCGCTGACGGGGCCGCGCCGGGCGCGTCTTCGTCCCCGGCGGCTGCCGCCCGAGGCACTTGTTCCTGCGGTCATTCCCATATCGCTATCTCCCTCGGATTATTCCGCGGCCGGGCGCGACTGGAGTTTCTCGTCGATCTGACGCGACAGGATCGCGGCGAACTCGTCGGCAAAGCCTTCCATGCGGCCCACCAGCTTTCCGGAATCAGCGGAGAACTTGTTGTAGGCGACAACGGCGGGAATGGCGGCAACGAGGCCGATGGCGGTTGCCAGAAGCGCCTCGGCAATGCCGGGGGCGACGACGGCGAGATTGGTCGATTTCGAACCGGCGATCGCCTGGAAGGAGGTCATGATGCCGACAACGGTGCCGAAGAGACCGATAAAGGGCGCTGCCGAACCGGTGCTGGCGAGGAAGCCGAGGCGGGCCTCCAGCTTTTCCGATTCGCGCTGGATGGCGACATCCATCGCCTTTTCCACGCGCATCTGCAGGCCGACGGGGGCACGCGCGCCGCGCTCGAAGGATTTTTTCCACTCGCGCATGGCAGCCACGAAAACCGCCGACATGCCGGACGTCTTGCGCTCGGAAAGATTCGAATAGAGTTTTTCCAGCGAGGTGCCGGACCAGAAGGCATCCTCGAACTGGTTATAGGCGCGGCGTTCCTTGTTGTAGGCGATGATCTTCTCGATCACGATCGCCCACGTCCAGACCGAGGCGGCGATCAGGCCGATCATGACCAGTTTGACGATCAGTCCGGCCTGCATGAAGAGCGCCAGAAGGCCGACATCGGCGTGTGCTGCTTCCAACCCAAGCTGTTCCATGTGACGTAAGTCCTTGAATATATGGGCCCGTTTGACCGGGCGGGTACGGTTAGAGCCGCCTGCGAGATTAAGTGTTCGGTTTGCGATGGGATTGCGAAGCTTCCGCATATTAGTTTCATCTCGTATAAAAACGTGGTGAAACCTAGGCAAAACCGCCCGAAATCCCGCTTCTCACATGAAACATGATCATGGTTAACGCCCGGTTACCAGAGGGCCGAAACCCCTGAAATCCATGGCGCGCGCCGAGGATCACGCCACCCCGCAGGGCGATGGCGGAATTCCTTCACATAATACTCATGTTTTAGCAAGCCCGATGCAGCAGGCTCAGGCCTGATCTTCCCTTGCCTGCAGCAATGTCGCCGCCAGATCGTCCGGCATCCGCCGCGCGCGGCCGTGTTTGTTGATAACGACCACGGTGACCGTTGCGGTCGTCAGAAGCACGCCGGCAGCGGAGATCGACTGCTCCAGCACCATGCGCGCTCCGGTCGCCCGCGTCGTTTTCGTGGTGATCTCCAGAATATCATCCATACGCGCCGGCCGGATGAATTTGAGGTCCATGTGATGGACGGCGAAGGCCAGCCCTTCCTCGTCGATCGTGTGCAGCGTGCGCTGCTCGACGCCAAGGCAGCGCAGGTAGTCGGTGCGGCCGCGCTCGAGGAAATGCAGGTAACGGGCGTGATAGACGACGCCGGAAAAGTCCGTGTCCTCGTAATAGACCCGCTGACGCAAATGGTGCTCGCCATTCTCAAGCCAGCCACACAGATCCGGACCATCTTTTGAACGTTCTTCTGTCATATCGGACCCCGCATCAGCTGATTTCGCACTTTCCTAACGCATCGGCCCGAAAATCGAAATCGATTTTCGGAAAGCACGATGCGTAGACTCAATATGTTAGAGCGTCCTTTGTGCGTCCGAATGGACGCACGGCGCTCTAGTACCGCCGATTGCTCGATTGCAACGGCAAAATGACCGCTTCAGAGGTCGTCGGCGCGGCATTGCGAGAGATTGCGTAAAAAAACCATTGCATTTATGTCATACTGGTTTCGGTTAACACCGAATTTCACTGCATGACAAAACGGATCGGAGTGGCTCCATGAAAATTGCGGTTATGGGCGGAGACGGGTTCATCGGATGGCCGACGTCGCTGCATCTGTCAGATGCCGGACACGAAATCCATATCATCGACAACCTGTCGCGGCGCTGGATCGACACCGAGCTCGGCGTTCAATCGCTGACGCCGATGGACTCCATCCAGGAGCGCACCCGCATCTGGCACGCGGAAACTGGCCGCCGGATCCATTTCCACCTGATCGATCTCGCCAAGGACTACGAGATCCTGAAGAAATGGCTCGCCGAAGAAAAGCCGGACGCGATCATCCATTTCGCCGAACAGCGCGCCGCCCCCTATTCGATGAAGTCGGACCGGCACAAGAACTACACGGTCGACAACAATGTCAGCGCGACGCACAATCTTCTGAACGCACTCGTCGAGATCGGTCTCGATTCCCACATCATTCACCTCGGCACGATGGGCGTCTATGGCTATTCGACCGTCGGCGCGGCGATCCCGGAAGGCTATCTGCCGGTGGATATCGAGGCGACGACCGGCGAGAAGGTCAGCCAGGAAATCCTCTATCCGTCGAACCCCGGCTCGATCTACCACATGACCAAGTGCCTGGATCAGCTTCTCTTCGCCTTCTATGCCAAGAATGACGGCCTTCGCATCACCGATCTGCATCAGGGCATCGTCTGGGGCACGCACACCGAGCAGACCAAGCGCCATCCGCAGCTGATCAACCGTTTCGACTATGACGGCGATTACGGCACGGTGCTGAACCGCTTCCTGATACAGGCGGCAATCGGCTATCCGCTGACCGTCCACGGCGTCGGCGGCCAGACCCGCGCCTTCATCCACATCCAGGATTCGGTGCGCTGCATCGAGCTCGCGCTCAACAATCCGCCGGAGAAGAACGCCCGCGTCGAGATCTTCAACCAGATGACCGAGACCCACCGGGTGCGCGATCTGGCGAAGATGATCTCGGAGATGAGCGGAACCGAGATCGCCTGGCTGCCCAACCCGCGCAAGGAGGCGCCGGAGAACGACCTGATCGTCAAGAACGACAAGTTCCTCTCCCTCGGCCTCAACCCGACGACGCTGAAGGAAGGGCTTCTGGAAGAGATCGTCGATATCGCCAAGAAATATGCCTATCGCGTCGACCGCAAGCGCGTTCCGGCCGTTTCCGCCTGGACCAAGGACATTGCCACCAAGATCAACCGCGATCCCGAAGGCAAGTCGCTGAAATCGGTTTCTTGATTTGATGCCTGATCCTTCAAACGAAGGCGTCCGCCGCAGCGCGGACGCCAAGGCTCCGTTCGCCTTCGTCACGCTTGTCACCAACGCAGACTATGCGATGGGTGCGCTGGCGCTTGCCCGCTCGATCCTTCTCACCGGCACGCCGGCCGATGTCGTCGTGCTCTTCACCGGCGGCACGCCGGAGGAGAGCCTGAAACAGCTCGAAGATATCGGCTGCCGGATGATCAGCGTCGACCATCTGCCCTTGTCGGATGCGTTCAACGCCCGCCATGCGCGGCGCGAAGTGCATGGCAATGCGCCCTTCACCAAGGGCCGCAAGCCGGACTTCCACACGCCCCTCGACAATTTCTGCAAGCTGAGGCTCTGGCAGCTTGTCGAATATCATGCGGTCGTGTTTATCGATGCCGATGCCATCGTCTTGAAGAATATCGACAAGCTGTTCTTCTATCCGGAGTTTTCGGCCGCGCCGAACGTCTACGAGAGCCTTGCCGACTTCCACCGGCTGAATTCCGGCGTCTTCGTCGCCCGCCCGGATCTTGCGACCTTCGGCGCCATGCTCGAAGCGCTCGATGCGCCGGAGGCCTTCTGGCGGCGCACCGACCAGACCTTCCTGCAGACCTTCTTTCCCGACTGGCACGGCCTACCGGTGTTCATGAACATGCTGCAATATGTCTGGTTCAACATGCCGGACCTCTGGAGCTGGTCCGATATCGGCGTCTTGCACTTCCAGTACGAAAAGCCATGGGAAGAGGACCATCCGCGCGCCGAAGCGCTCAAACCGCTGATCGATCTCTGGTGGGCCTATTTCGACGGTGACCGGATCCCCGATATCGCAACGCTCGAGAACCCGAAAAAACCAGCATGAAACACCTGCTCGTCAGCGGAGGAACCGGACTTGCCGGCCGCTACATCGTGGAAGAATGCCTTGCGGCGGGCCACAAGGTCACGGTTGCCGGCCGCAGGGCTCCGGCCGACGGGCTGTTTTCCCCGGCCGTCGGCTACCGGCCGCTCGACCTTGCGGCAGGAAAGCCAGACGGTGCGCTGTTCGACGGCATCGACGTCTTCGTCCATGCCGCCTTTTCCCATGTGCCGGGGCGCTATCGCGGCGGCGAGGGAGACGATCCGGCGGGCTTTCTCAGGCTGAATGTCGACGGCAGCGTCGCCCTGTTCGAGGCCGCACGGCAGGCCGGCGTAAGGCACTGTCTCTTCCTCTCAAGCCGCGCCGTCTTCGACGGCTATCCTGCGGGAACGGCGCTTTCCGAGACGCTTGCGCCGGAACCGGCAAGCCTTTACGGCAAGGCCAAGCTTGAGGCGGAGAAGGCCCTTGCCGCCCTTGCAGCGCCCGGTTTCGTGCCGGCGAGCCTCAGGGCAACCGGCATTTACGGCGACCTCTACCCCAACAAATGGGAGAGCCTCTTCTCCGATTATCTGGAGGGCAGGACGATCTCGCCGCGGGCCGGAAGCGAGCTTCACGGCCGCGATCTCGCCGGCGGAGTTCTCGCCGTGCTCGGCGCCCACATTCCCAAGGTCTCCGGCAAGGCGCTTAACGTCTCAGACATCGTGGTCGACAATCACACCATCCTGGCGCCCTTAAAGGCAGCGCTTGCCTCGCCCCACCCCTTGCCCGCGCGCGCCGACCATGACCAGGTCAGCGTCATGGCCACAAGCCGGCTGAATGCGCTCGGCTGGCGAACGGGCGGCATGCCGCTCTTCTCGGCAACGCTACAGACCCTGGTCGAAGGATTTCTGGCCCGTCATCCCGGTTCGTGATCAACGCGAATTTGATCTGAACATCCTTTGACACTATCTCCGGCATGCTATCGTGCCGCGCCCAAGACTGAAATGACCAACAGGATTTCTCAATGAGCCGCTTTGACCTCATCATTTTCGACTGCGACGGCGTTCTCGTCGATTCCGAATTTCTCGCCGCCCAGGTGGAATCCAGGCTATTGAGCGAGGCCGGCTACCCGATCACCGCCGGCGAGATCGGCGAACGCTTTTCGGGCCTGACCTTCCGCGACATCCTGATTGCCGTGGAGAAGGAAGCCGCCATTCCGCTGCAGGCCAGCCTGATCGAACAGCACAAGACCATCCTCGATGAGCGGCTGAAGCGCGAGTTGCAGTCGATCCCGGGCGTGCGCGAGGCCGTGGACCAGCTTTCCGAGCCGCGCTGCGTCTGCTCCAATTCGACGGAAGACCGCATCAAGGCGATGCTGACCAAGGTCGGCTATATCGACCTGTTCAAGCCGAACATCTTCTCCGCCGAAAGCCTCGGCCCCGACCGGGTCAAGCCGAAGCCGGACGTCTTCCTGCACGGCGCGGAAAAGATGGGGGCGCGGCCTGAGAACACGCTGGTGATCGAGGATTCGGTTCACGGCGTCACCGGCGCCAAGGCAGCCGGCATGCGCGTCGTCGGCTTTACCGGCGCGTCGCACACCGGACCGACCCATGCCGACAAGCTGACCGAGGCCGGCGCCGAGACGGTGATCCATCGCATGGAAGACCTGCCGGCAGTCGCGACCGCGCTTCTGGAATGGTCGGACGCCGTTTGACGGCGTCCGCGTCCGGTTCCGGCTATCTGTCGATCCCGATCCTGACCCGAGTGTTTTCGCCGGCGGTGACAGGAACCGGCAGGTCATTGGCGCGGAACAGGAACTGGGTCGAAAGACCCTCGGCCGGCAGTTCGACCTCCTGGACCGTGACCTTGTCGTAAAGCGCGACATCGCCATCGACCACTTCGACGCGCACGGGCACCTTGTAGGTGCCGGGCCTGGCCTTCGGACCGCCGATCAGGCGGCCGGCGACGGCGACCTGCAGCACAAGCTGATCCCCCGTCGGCGCGACTGTGCAGGTGCGCGTATATTCGGCAAGAGAGGCCTGGTAGACGAGGTTTTCGGGCGAACTGGAACTGGCGGGCGAATAGACGCGCCTGAAGGCCTGGTCATCATCCAGCATCGCCTGCGGGCAGATGCGCGAGAGCGCCGTCAGATTGATGCCCGGGGTGATCGGCTGGGCGGGCTGGGGCTCCGGTTCCGGGGTGGCAGTGGAGCAGGCCGCGAGGCCGGAAAGGGCCAGAACAGCAGCCAGGCGGCGGGTAGTGCGAAATGACACGGCGAGTATTCCTTTCCTCTCTCAAGGGCTTTTCAAGCCCTCCGGCTTTGTTCTATATCAGCGCGAACGCAAGAATTCGATGTCTGGCATGACCCGCAGGCACGAGGCATACCCGAAGCCCTTCCGTGATAACCGGTAAGGCCAAAGCGTGCCACAAGCTAGACATTTTCAGGAACCTGGCAAGCACAAAGGGGCTATGCGTGGACTATATTTCGACGCGGGGAGACGCCCCGACCCTCGGTTTCTCGGACGCGCTTCTCGCAGGACTTGCAACGGATGGCGGGCTCTACCTGCCGCGCGATTGGCCGAAGATGTCGGCCGACGACATAAGGGCGCTGCGCGGCAAGTCTTATCAGGAAATCGCCTTTGCCATCATCAAGCCGTTTGTCGGCGGCGAAATCCCCGATGCTCGCCTCCAGGCCATGATCGAAGAAGCCTATGCCACCTTCAGGCATGCAGCGGTGGCACCGATCATCCAAAGCGGTGCGAACCGCTTCACGCTTGAACTGTTCCATGGCTCGACGCTCGCGTTCAAGGATGTGGCCATGCAACTCCTGGCGCGGCTGATGGATTACGCGCTCGAACAACGTGATGCGCGCGCCACGATCGTCGGCGCGACCTCGGGCGATACCGGCGGCGCTGCAATCGACGCCTTTGCGGCCAGCACGCGCACCGACATCTTCATCCTCTTCCCGCACGGCAAGGTCTCGCCGGTGCAACAGCGGCAGATGACCACGCTCGGCGCCGCCAATGTTCACGCGATCGCCGTCGAAGGGCATTTCGACGATTGCCAGAACCTCGTCAAGGCGATGTTTGCAGACGGCGGTTTCCGGGACGAGGTGAAGCTCTCCGGCGTCAACTCGATCAACTGGGCGCGGATCATGGCGCAGGTGGTCTATTATTTCACCGCCGGCATTTCGCTCGGCGCGCCGGACCGCGAAATCGACTTCACCGTCCCGACAGGCAATTTCGGCGACATCTTCGCCGGCTATGTCGCGCGGCAGATCGGCCTTCCCGTCGGCCGGCTGGTGATCGCCACCAATGAGAATGACATTCTCGCCCGCGCGCTCGAGACAGGGCGCTACGAGATGCGCGGCGTCGAAGCCACGACCTCGCCGTCGATGGACATCCAGATCTCCTCCAATTTCGAACGTCTTCTGTTCGAGGCGAGCGGGCGCGATGCCGGCTATGTTCGCCGCGCGATGGCAAGCCTCAAACAATCCGGCGCCTTCGATATAGAGGAGGACACGATAGCGCGCATTCGTCAGGTTTTTGACGCAGGCCGCACCGACCAGAGCCAAGCGGCAGCCGAGATCGCACGCACGCTTGAAGAGACCGGCGTGCTGATTGACCCGCACACGGCGGTGGCCACGGCGGTCGCGCGCGCCTACCAGGCGACAAACCCCATGATTGTGCTCGCAACCGCCCATCCGGCGAAGTTCCCGGCGGCCGTAAAATCGGCGAGTGGTATTGACCCGGCGCTTCCGGCATGGCTTGCTGGCCTGATGGACAAGGAGGAGCGTTTCAGTGTCCTTCCCCCCGATCTCGACACGGTGGAAGCGTTCGTTCGCAACGGACTGAACACTGGAAGCCAACGATAGGAAACAGGATCGCATGACAGTAGAGTACACCCGACTGCCGTCCGGGCTGACCGTCGTAACACAGAACATGCCCCATATCGAAAGCGTGGCGATCGGAACCTGGATCAAGTCGGGCTCGCGCAACGAACTTCAGAATGAACACGGCATCGCCCATCTTCTCGAACACATGGCGTTCAAGGGCACCAAGCGCAGGACCGCGCGCCAGATCGCCGAGGAGATCGAGAATGTCGGCGGCGAGGTGAATGCCGCGACCTCGACGGAGACGACCTCTTATTATGCGCGCGTCCTGAAGGACCATCTGCCGCTGGCAGTCGATATCCTCGCCGATATCCTCACCAACTCCGCCTTCGACGAGGAAGAACTCGCGCGCGAGAAGAACGTCATCATGCAGGAGATCGGCGCGGCGAGCGACATTCCCGATGACGTCGTCTTCGACAATTTCGCCGGCGCCGCCTATCGCGACCAGATGATCGGCAGGCCGATCCTCGGCACGGCGGAAACGGTGATGGGCTTCAACCCCGACGATATCCGCCGCTACCTTGCCCGAAACTATACCACCGACCGAATCTATATCGTGGCAACCGGCGCGGTCGACCACGACGCCTTCGTGCGGCTGGTCGCCGACCGCTTCGCAGCCCTGCCGCAGAAACCGGAGACGCCGCCGCTCGTCGAGCCCGCCAACTATACCGGCGGCGAGGCGCGCGAGATGCGCACGCTTTCCGATGCGCAGGTCATCCTCGGCTTCGAGGGCCCGGCCTATCATGCCCAGGACTTCTACTGCTCGCAGATCCTGGCGAATGTGCTTGGCGGCGGCATGTCCTCGCGCCTCTTCCAGGAAGTGCGCGAGATCAGGGGCCTTTGCTACTCCGTCTACGCCTTTCACTGGGGTTTTTCGGATTCCGGCGTGTTTGCCGTACACGCGGCGACCGGCGGCGACCAGCTTCCCGAACTCGTCCCCGTCATCATCAACGAATTGCGCCAGGCCGCCGAGAAAGTCGATCCCACCGAAATCGAGCGTGCCCGGGCGCAGATCCGCGCCCAGCTTCTGATGGGCCAGGAGAGTGCCGCCGCGCGCGCCGGACAGATCGCCCGCCAGGTCATGCTCTGGGGCCGGCCGATCCCGAACGAGGAAATGATGATGCGGATCGAGAACATCACGCCCAAGCGGCTGACAGATCTTGCCGGTCGCGCCTTCTACAATGCCCGCCCGACGCTTTCCGCGGTCGGTCCGATCGAGCAGCTCGCGCCCCTCGAGGAGATCGTGGACAGCCTCTCCTTCGAGGAAAAGAAGGCAGCGGGCGCTGGTGTCTGAAAACGGGATGGCGAGCGATGAACGCGGTATCGTTCTGATGTGCGGCGGCGGCAGGCCAGTTGAGCGGAGACAGTCAGTTGTTCGCCTTGTTTGCCGCGCCTAGAACATTGCGGCGACGCCGATTCGCCATTCAGTCCGAAACGCACCTGCTGCGCCTTCCGCGCGCTTCCGACTATCATGACTGGCGGCAACTGCGCATGCGCAGCCGGTCTTTCCTGCAGCCGTGGGAACCGCTCTGGAACGTCGACGACTTGACCGAGCGTCTCTTCCGCAGACGCATTGCCCGTCTCAACAGCGAGTTCGATGAGGGCAGCAGTATCCAGCTCTTTATTTTCCTGAAGGAGACAAACACGCTTGCCGGCGGAATCACCATCGGACTGATCCGGCGCGGCGTCGCTCAAATGTGCATGCTGGGCTACTGGATGGGCGAGCCCCATGCCGGCAAAGGCCATATGTTTGCCGCACTTCAGCTTGTAATTCCCTATATCTTTCAAGAGTTGAGGTTGCACCGCATCGAGGCCGCCTGTATCCCCTCAAACAACCGCAGTGCTTCGCTGCTGCAAAAGGCAGGCTTCACCAAGGAGGGGCATTTGCAAAAATACCTTCGCATCAACGGCCAGTGGCAGGATCATCACCTTTATGCCCTGCTGAAAGATGATCACGAAGCCAAAGGGAATTGAAGAGCGAAGATGCGCATGCCTCCAAACCTCAGCCGGATCGGCCGACACGCCCTTGCCATTCTTGTCCTGGCCATGGTTGTCCTGTCCCAGGCCATCCCGGCCCTGGCGCTTGAGCCGGTCGAGGTTTCGCGCGGCGATATCGCGATCGACCTGACCAATCATGTCGACCTCTACCCCAATGAAGGCAGTGTGCTGCAGATCTCCACGGTTCCCGATGCCAACGGCATCAGGCGTCGCATCGAGGTGCGCTCCGGCAATGCCGGACATTCGGGCGACTGGGCGGTCTTCTCGCTCGCAAACATCTCCGACGAACAGCTTGAGCGCCTGATCGTCGCCCCGCATTTCCGCCTGCCCGGCTCCGGCATGTTCTGGCCGGACCTCGGATCGGCGCGGATCGCGGCGATCACGCCGTCGGAAGGTTTCGCGCTCAACCGGGTGACAAGCGACGATGCCGATGTGTTCTCGATTACGCTCAATCCCGGCGCGGTCATCACCTTCGTGGCGGAACTCGACACCGCCGAACTGCCTCAGCTCTATCTCTGGCAGCCGGAAGCCTACAAGGATACGGAAAACGCCTTCACACTTTACCACGGCGTGGTGCTTGGCATTGCCGGCCTGCTGGCCGTTTTCCTGAGCATCCTTTTCGTGGTGAAGGGGACGTCCGTTCTGCCAGCGACGGCGATGCTGGCCTGGTCGGTGCTGCTATACGTTGCGATCGATTTCAGCTTCCTCAATCAGCTTATCCCGCTCTCACCCGGCGATCTGCGCATCTGGCGGGCAAGCGCCGATGTGGCGATTGCCTTCAGCCTGGTGGTCTTCCTGTTCACCTATCTGAACCTGGCCCGCTGGCACGCCCAGCTCGGCTATGCCGCCGCGGCCTGGGGCGTGCTGCTCATGGCGCTTTTCGGCCTGGCTCTGTTTGATCCTTCCGCAGCAGCCGGTATTGCGCGCATCTCCTTTGCCGCGACGGTCCTCGCCGGCATCGTGCTGATGGTCTATCTCAGCCTTCGCCGTTATGACCGCGCGATCCTGCTGATGCCGGCCTGGGCGCTGATCGTTGCCTGGCTCTTTGCCGCCTGGATGACGGTGACCGGGCGCGTGGACAATGACATCGTCCAGCCCGCGCTTGACGGTGGGCTTGTGCTGATCGTGCTGCTGCTCGGATTTACCGTCATTCAGCATTCCTTCGCCGGCGGCGCCTATCAGCCCGGGCTGTTTTCCGATCTTGAGCGTCAGGCGCTTGCCCTTCTCGGTACGGAAGCAACCGTCTGGGACTGGGATGTGGGACGTGACCGGATCGTCACCGAACCGGATTTCGCGCCCAAGCTCGGCCTCTCTCCCGGCACGCTCAACGGTCCTGCCCGCTCATGGCTGCAATATCTGCACCCGGGAGATCGCGACCGGTTCCGCTCCACGCTCGACCTGTTTCTCGAATGGCGGCGCGGCAGGCTGAAGCTCGAATTCCGCATCCGCGCCAATGACGGGCATTACCACTGGATGCTGATCCGCGCGCGGCCGGTGCTTTCCACCGACGGCGAGGTGATCCGTTGCGTCGGTACGCTGACAGACCAGACCGACCAGAAGGTCAGCACCCAGCGCCTGTTGCAGGATGCCGTCGTGGACAATCTCACGGGGCTGCCCAGCCATACCATCCTGATCGACCGGCTGAGCTATCTGATCGCCATGTCGAAGACCATGCCGGACATGCGGCCGACGCTGATCGTCGCCGACATCGACCGGTTCAGCGACATCAACGAAACGCTCGGCTTTGCTGCCGGCGACAACATCCTGATCGCGCTCACGCGCCGGATCCAGCGGCTGCTGAAACCCGAGGACACGCTGACCAGACTTTCGGGCAACAGTTTCGCCATCGTGCTGCAATCGGAGACCGAACCCGATGCCGTCGCGGAATTCGCCGATGCGCTGGTGGCCGCAATCGATGTGCCGATTACGTTCGAGAACCGCGAGATCGCTCTGAGGGCTTCCATCGGAATCGCTTCCTGGCATGACGCGCCCGAATCGGCAGAAGTTTTCCTGGAGGATGCACGGCTTGCCATGCTGCGCGCCAAGCGCATGGGCGGCAACAAGGTAGAGACCTACCGACCCGCATTGCGCATGCTTGATGACGAACGCAAACGCGTCGAGGCCGATCTCGGGCGCGCCATCGACCGCAAGGAAATGTCGGTGTTCTACCGCCCGGTCATGCGCCTGGAAAACCACAGGGTGGCCGGATTCGCCTGCGTATTGAGCTGGAAACATCCCCAGCGCGGCGAGATTTCGACTGGGGAGATCTTCGAGATCAGCCGCGAGGCGGAGCGTTCAGCGGAACTGGTGCTCTATACCGTTCGCCAGGCCCTGGAAGATCTCTCCGCCTGGCAGCAGACCTTGCCTAAGGTCCGCCCTTTCGTGTCGATCGAACTCAACTGCACTGAGATGCTGAGAACCAGCACACTGATCGAACTGGAGAGCCTGGTGCGCCAATCGGAAAACGCGCCGCGCCAGGTGGTCTTCTCCATTCCCGAGGATGTCGTCCAGAAAGCGCCCGAACAGGCCAAGCTCGCGCTCCAGTACCTGCGCACGATCGGCGCGGGCGTGACGCTGTCCGGCTTCGGCAACGGTCACGGCTCGCTGACACTGCTCAAGGGTTTCCGCTTCGACGCGACCTATGTCGACAATGCCGTTTTCAAGCAGAATGGCGAGACACAGACGGATGTGGTCAAGGCCTTCACCGAACTGGCCTCGAGGCTCGGCACCTCCGTCGGCGTCACGGATGTCGCAATCGAGGTTGACGCGCAGGCGCTTGGAGATGCCGGCTGCACCTATGCCAGCGGCCCGCTCTACGGCGCTTCTGTCGCAGCCCCGACAGCGCTTCGCCTGCTCAAGGAAGTCGCCGCCGCCGAGGCTTGAAAAACATCGGGCGGCCGGTCCTGAGCTGCAGCGCGGCAGCCGACCGGGCGCAATGCCTCAGTCCTCGCTCATCTGCCGGATCAGCAGGGCGAAGACGAAATCGAGCTTGCGGATGATCTCGAGCGTCAGCACGAAGGGATAGAAATCCTTCTGGCCCATCGATTTGTGGATGGCGTTCATCGCGATGGTCAGCGGCACCCAGGCATCGGCCAATCGCTTTCCGCTTGCGCATTTGTAAGGGTCGCCGAGCGGTTCCAGGCTGGCATCGTCCAGCATCAGCCCGAAGGCGCGAGCGGTTTCCAGCGTATCGACGATATGCAGCGCATGGGCGAAGCTTTCGGCAAAGTCCTCCCAGGGGTGCGTCGAGGCATAGGCGCTGACGTAATTGTCCGGCCAACCGGCCGGCGGCCCGTTTTCATAATGAATCTGCAACGCTGCCTGGTAATCCAGTCGCTCGTCTCCGAAAAGCGCGCGGAATTCCTCAAGCCTGCCGCCATCCCGCACCAACCGATCCCAGACATAATGGCCGACCTCGTGGCGGAAATGGCCGAGCAGGGTCCGGTAGGGCTCGTTCATCTGCTGGCGCGCAATCTCGCGCGTGACGTCGTCGGCCTCGGCAACGCGCAGGGAAATCAGGCCGTTTTCATGCCCGGTCATCGCCGGCTGAAGATTGCCGCTCGGATCGAGCCTATCCTCGAGAAAATCGAAGACCAGCCCGCAATCGGGATCCTCGGCGCGCGTCGGCGTGTCGACATCCCAGCGCAGCAGCGAATAGAAGAGATGGCGCTCAGCCGCCACGATCCTGCCGAAACGGGCAAGGCCGATTTCGGTGCTCGTGTCCGGGATAAGGTTGTTGTGCCGGCAGGACGGGCAGAAGGGCTCGTCGCTGCCTTCCGGCAGCAGCCAGTTGCAGACGTTGAACTGGGCGTTGTCGCAGAAGCGGAACTGCCGCCCGGTTTCGTCGGCCTTGTGCCAGTTGACCGCATCCACCGGCTTCAGGGCATACATGGCAATCGTATCAGGATCGAAACCCAACCGATGCCCACAGGCGACGCAGACCTCGTTGTCGAAATAGATGGCTTGGCGGCAATGGTCGCATTCAAATATCTTCATGAGAACCTCACAGTCGCGACCGCGCTCATCAGCGGCCGACAGCGTCCGGTAAACGGAAATGCCGCCGATTTGTTTCAGGCATGCCCGACATTGGAGGAGAGAGAGGACGGACGCACGCCCATGGAGAACAGCGCGCGCTCATATTTGCTGTCGAGATCGCGGTCGAACAGCAGATCCTCGATCGCCGGACAGGTGAGCCAGTCGTTGTTGGCGATCTCGCCTTCGAGCTGTCCGGGCGCCCAACCGGCATAGCCGAGCACCAGAATTGCCTTGTCGGGCCCTTTGCCGGCGGCAACCGAACGCAGCACGTCCAGCGTGCCGGTCATGAACAACTCGTCGGTGATCGGAATGCTGCCGTCGCCGGCATAGTCGTCGGAATGGAGCACGAAGCCGCGGCCGGGCTCCACAGGTCCTCCGCACAGAACGGGGAAATCTCCGATCCCCGGCGCGGAAAGATCCGGCATGCCCTCGCCGACCAGCTTGAGCTGTTCCAGCACTTCGGGAAAGGTCACGGACTGGGCGCGATTGATGACGAAACCCATCGCGCCATCTTCGGAATGGGCGCAGATATAGATCACGCTGCGTTCAAAATCGCTTTCCGCAAGTTGCGGCATGGCGATCAGGAACTGGCCGTCGAATGGGCCCCGCTCGCGCCCTGTCATCAGGTTGTCAAACAAGTCGGCCTCCAGCAAAGTGTTCGCGCCGCTTTCGAAGTTCATCGTAGGCATAGGAGCAACATGGGGCAAGGTCACGCAATGTTCAAATCAATTTGTCCGAAAAGACAAAGACGTGCGTGGCGGCGGATGGGCGCCTGCGCTAAATAGACCGAATGCAACGCTGGATTTATCAAATTTCTGCCGCCGCTATTCTGGGCCTTCTCTCCTGCGCTTCGGCGATCCACGCGCAAGCGGCCGCAACGCCGTGGGCGGAGGACATGGGCGGACGCATGCGCGTCATCGTCACGCCGCCGGCAAGCGACGGCACGATCAGGGCCGCTCTGCAGGTCGAGCCGGATCCGGGCTTCATCACCTATTGGCGCGAGCCTGGTGAAAGCGGCATACCTCCGCAGATCGACGTCACCGGGACGGACGGCGTCCGATTTCAGGCAATTGAATACCCCGTGCCGAAGAGGCTGAAGATCGCGGCGGCAACCGACATGGGCTATGACGGCCCGGTGACCTTTCCGCTGGAGCTGAAGGCTGAACCCGGCACTCTTCCGGCCCTCACAGTCTCGGCCTTCATCGGGCTCTGCAAGGATATCTGCATCCCCTTCCAGGCAAGTTTCGAAATTGCCCCCGAAGAAAAGGCCTTTGAGGAAACGCCCGTCGAAAGAGCCATTCTGGCCGTCGCCCGCGCGAGCCTTCCCGAAAAGCCCTCGGCGGATTTCCAGGTTGATGATGCGTTTGTGGGCCCCGACTTCATCCGGATTTCGCTCACCCTTCCCGATGTGGATGCCGCACGCGAGATCACTCTCGCCAACAGCAGCGGCTATATTGTCGAAGCGCCTGCCGGGCGGCTTGCGGACGGGCATTACGTTATCGACATTCCCCTGTCCGCCCTGCCGCAGGATGCCGATCCGGAACACGGAGACTGGCTGTTACTGGCGAAATCCGGCGATCGCACCATGGAAACACCGCTTGTCATCGCCCGCATGCGACCCTAAGTCCTCATTACGCCTTTTCAACAAACGCAAAGAGGATTTCAAGATGCCGATTGCCAAGGGAGACACCCTGCCTTCCGCGACCTTCATGGAACTGACGGAAAACGGGCCGGAGAAAGTCGCAAGCGATGAATTCTTCAAGTCGAAGCGGGTGGTGCTGTTTGCCGTGCCGGGCGCCTTCACGCCCACCTGCTCGATCAACCATCTGCCCACCTATCTGGAAAACCGGGACGCCATCCTCTCGCGCGGCGTCGACGAGATCGCTGTCGTCGCCGTCAACGATCCATTCGTCATGGGCGGCTGGGCCAAGGCAACGGGCGGCGAAGGCAAGATCCGTTATCTCGCCGACCCCGACGGCGCGTTCGCAAAGGCTCTGGGCATGGAGCTCGACCTTTCGGGCGGCGGGCTGGGCACCCGCTCCAAGCGCTATTCCATGCTGGTCAAGGACGGCGTCGTCGAAGAGCTGAACGTCGAGGACAATTCCGGCGAGGCCACGGTTTCGGCCGCCGCAACCATTCTCGGCCAGCTCTGATCGTTTTGGCCGGGCCGCAGGTTTTCCTCCGGCCCGCCCGCACATCCAGACACCCAAAAAGGCACGCCCGCGCCTGGCTGACGGCCCGGGCGCCCGCTTCCGGCCAGCCGAGATTGCAATGATTTATTTGTTTCAATCTTTGAGAGAGCTGATCTAGAATGCAGCAAACGGAAATGGCTGCGATGAGGCTTGGAGCACGGAAATCGGTTCGCGGGATCGGCACGGCGGTCCTCGTTGCGGCCCTTGTCGTGACGACGCCTTTTGTCGTGCCGAACGGCATTGATGCCGTTCGGCTGCTCGCAGAGCGCAACGACCCGGTGGCGATCACCGACTACCGGCTGGACCGGCTGGCGCCGGCGCAATACGAAGTGGCGATGTTGGAGGCGCTTGCGGACGATGACCCGGACCTTGCAGCAAGCGTCATGGCGCTCGCCGACAACCGCGACATTCCCGTAGACGGCGCGCTGCGCGATCGTATCGAAGTCGCCGTCTCCAACGAAAACAGCCTCGGCAACCGGCTCTCGCAACTGTTCGAGGGGGCTCTGACCGGCCGTCCCGACAGCACGGCAGGCCTGATCGGCGCGGTTGCCACCGACCTGACGACGGTCGGCGACGTGCGCGACATCATCATCGAGGGCGACGCCTATCTCTCCGGCGAGGAATACGACCCTTTCATCCTCGGGATATCGGTCGCAGGTCTGGCGATTACCGGAGCCGTGATCCTCTCGGCGGGATCGGCGACGGCCGCCAAAGTGGGCACCAGCGCGCTGAAGGCGGCAGGCAAGACCGGTGCGCTGACGGCGCCGCTGAGACGCTCCTTCACCCGCCTCTCGCGCCAGGCCGTCAACGCGCCCGCCCTGCGCACGGCCGTGCCCATGCTCAAGCGCGGCAATGTGCCGGCCGCAAGCCGCGCTCTTTCCTCTTCGCTCAATGCCAAACCGCTGATGCGCATGCAGGACGCCGCGGCCAATGTTGGCACAGTGATGACCAAGCAGGGTCTCAGGGCCGGAACGGACATGCTGAAGGTAGCCGACACGCCCGCCGACCTCGGCAAGCTCGGCAAGCTTTCCGCGCGGGTCGGCAAGCGCTTCCGCGCTGTCCTGCTTCTTCTTGGATCCGGCGCCATCACCCTTGGAGGGCTTTTGCTCAGCGCGGCAAGCTGGACGGCCTCTTTTGCCGTCTGGCTTGCGGGTGCGGCCTATTTCGGCTTTCGCCTGCTCAGGCTGTCGTGGCGGATCGCGCTCTTGCCTGCGGGAAGACTGATCGTGCGCCTCGTCGCGTGATGTCTCAAACCTTCATGTCGAAGACGAGAAGACCCGACATGCCGCCTGCTGCAGCCGCCACAATCTTCTCACCGACGGCCTTGTGATCTGGATGGTCGAGATAGGCATCGCGCGCCGCGGCGTTCTCGAAGGTAACGGCGAAACCGTCTCCGTAGCCGCTGTCGAGCCCTTCCGGCGAAACATTCGGCCCCGCCTTCACATCGACGATGCCGTCGATGATGCCCTTGAGCGCGGCGATGCCGGCATAGATCGCTTCCTTCTCGGAGGCAGTGACCTCCTGTCGAAACCGTATGAAAACACAATGCAAGATCATGAACATCCTCCATGGCGGCAAGGGCGCCCGCGCCATTACCGGCCTTTCTTATATGGTTCCATCCCCTGACGCGCCAGTTCGTCCGCGCGTTCGTTTTCCTCGTGGCCGGCATGGCCCTTCACCCAGAAAAGCGTAACCTCATGGCGATTGCGCTCGGTCTCGAGCGCTTGCCAGAGTTCGGCATTCTTGACAGGCTTCTTCGCAGCCGTTTTCCAGCCGTTCTTCTTCCAGCCATGGATCCATTTTCCGATCCCGTCCTTCAGATAGACGCTATCGGTATAAAGCGACACCGCGCAAGGCTGTTTCAGCGCCTTCAGCGCTTCGATCGCCGCCATCAGCTCCATGCGGTTGTTGGTGGTAAGCGCCTCGCCGCCCGAAAGCTCGCGCTCCTTGTCCCCGTAGCGCAGCACGGCGCCCCAGCCGCCGGGCCCGGGATTGCCGGAACAGGCCCCGTCGGTGAAGATCTCGACCTGCTTCATGCTCATGACAGCCCGTATTCGCCGGCGCTTTTCACCGAGCGATGGAAGCGCAGATAGCGCAGATATTCCAGCGGGTCCTTCTTGACCACCAGCGCGCCCTCCGGCGTCGTCAGCCAGTCGTAAAGCCTCGTCAGGAAGAAACGCAGCGCCGAGCCGCGCGCCAGAAGCGGCAGCGCCTCGATCTCGGCGGCATTCAGCGGGCGCACGCTCTGATAGCCCTCGATCAGCGCCCGCGCCTTGGTGACGTTAAAGGCGCCGTCCTTTTCGAAACACCAGGCATTGAGGCAGATCGCCAGATCATAGGCGAGGAAATCATTGCAGGCGAAATAGAAATCGATCAGCCCCGAAAGTTCGTCGCCGATGAAGAACACATTGTCGGGAAAGAGGTCGGCATGAATGACACCTTCCGGCAGGTCCACCGGCCAGCGGTCCTCAAGCAGCGCCAGCTCGTCGGTAATCTCGTTTTCAAGGCCCGGCTGAACCTCGTCGGCGCGCGCGGCGGACTTGTCCCACAGATCGACCCAGCCCTTCAGCGACAAAGCGTTCTCGCGCCGGATATCAAAGTCATGGCCGGCGATGTGCATGCGGGCAAGCGCCGCACCCAGTTCGCGGCAGTGTTTCGCCTCGGACTTTCGAAGCCACATGCCTTCCAGAAACGAGATCAGCGCGGCGGGCCTGCCGCAGAGTTCACCGTAGAGCGCGCCATCGGAGCGCGGCAACGGCAGCGGGCAGGAAATGCCCCGCTCGGCCAGGTGCTGCATCAGCCCGAGGTAGAAGGGCAGGTCGTTTTCATCGACCCGCTTTTCGTAAAGCGTCAGGATCAGCGGAAACCGGTCGGTGTGAAGCAGGAAGTTCGAGTTCTCGACGCCCTCGGCAATGCCCTTGAAGGACAGGAGCGTTCCGGCGTCGTAGGCCTGAAGGAAGTCCTTCAGCTCGACCTCGTTGATGTCGGTATAGACGGCCAATGCAAATCCCCGATGGAAAATCTGCTGCTGGTTTTCACGATGGCCGCGCCGCTGTCAAGCAAACGCGTGTCGATGAAGAACTGCGAGCCCCAATATTCTTTCCAGCACGCTCCGACATCCTCGCGCGCGCGGCAGGTCTGCCAGATCGCGATATCGCCGATGAGATAGACACAGGAAGCGCCGATCACCGCAACGGCAAGCCCCCAGCGCACCATGCCGCGCTCTATCCGGTATCGCCCGCCATGAAGACGTATATACCAGAACAGCTTGAAATCGTCGGCAGTGTCGGATGGATGCCTGGTGAGAAGCCGGACAAGATCAATCGGCGGGTTCACTCTCCAGGTCACAACACCGATGACGAAAATCATGAGAGCAACCGTTGCAATCGCATAAGCGAGCATCTGGAGCGCGAGAAGAACACCGTACATCCCTGCCCTCCCTAGTGAGTGCTCTGCGCGCCTACCGCCCGTTCACGAAGGCCATGTCCTCGACCGTCAGCTCGACGTCCCGAAGCTCCCGGTTAACGAGGAAATGCTCGTTTTCGATCGCCGTTTCGGCAAGTTCGACCGTGGCGTCGAAACGGTCGCGGAAGGCCTCGATGATTTCGTTGACGACCACTTCCGGCGCGGAAGCACCCGCGGAAATGCCGAGTGTCCCGATATCTCCGATCGTGTCGAAATCAAGCTCCGAGGCACGCTGGACGAGTATGGCGTTCCTGGCGCCGGCACGGCTGGCGACCTCGACCAGACGCCGGGAATTCGAAGAATTCGGCGCGCCGACGATGATGAAGAGATCACAGCCGGGCGCAGCGGCAGAGACCGCCTCCTGCCGGTTGGTGGTTGCATAGCAGATCGAATCGGCTGACGGCGCGGTCAGGTTCGGAAAACGCTCCTGAAGCTTGGCAATCACTGCCGCCGTATCCTGCACCGAAAGTGTGGTCTGGGTGACGTAGCCGAGATTGTCCGGGTCGACGGGCACGTAATTTTCCGCGTCTTCCACCGTCTCAACCAGCGATACCGCGCCTTCGGGCAACTGCCCCATCGTGCCGATCACTTCCGGATGGCCGGCATGGCCGATCAGCACCACGTGGCGGCCGAGCCGTTCGTGGCGCATGGCCTGCTTGTGCACCTTGGAGACCAGCGGGCAAGTGGCGTCGAGATAGAAGAGATTGCGGCTTTCGGCATCCGCCGGCACGGATTTCGGCACGCCATGGGCGGAAAAAACCACCGGTTGCTCGCGGTGCTCGGTCGGGATCTCGTCGAGTTCCTCGACGAAGATCGCGCCCATGGCCTCCAGCCCCTCGACCACATAGCGATTATGAACGATCTCGTGGCGTACATAGACCGGCGCGCCGTAGCGTTTCAGCGCCAGCACCACGATCTGGATTGCCCGGTCAACGCCCGCGCAAAAGCCGCGCGGCCCGCACAGACGGATGGTGAGAGGGCACTTGGTCATGTCGGGCTCTTTCGTATCTGTCATTCCGTCGCCTTTTGCTCTTCGCCCCAAGATGGGTTTTCGGCGCGGCAAATCAACGCCCGCAACTGATACCAATGATCACGGTCCCTTGTCCAATGCGCGTTGGCGCCGGATGTGGACGGCAGGGCGACGACGGGTATATCGCCGATGGCTCTGTCCTGAAGCCCGCAGCGGATCGTCCTGTCGGCAAAGAATATGCGGGCGGCCGTCAGGCTGGTGAAGGCGATCAGCCTCGGCCGGAAATGCAGCATCTTTTCGCGGAAGCCCTGAAGGTCGAAATGCTTCTCGTTCAGTACCCGGTCCATGCCACTTTCGACCTGGTTGAGGTCCGTCAGCCCGATGCCGTAATCGAGGAGCCGGCGGAACTCTGCCGGGTCGATCCGCTCGGGCGTCAGACCCGTCTCGTGCAGGGTGCGATAGAAGCGGTTTGACGGGTTGGCGTAAAAGGAACCGGTGCGGGCCGAGATCGTGCCCTTCGCGGTTCCGCAGAAAACGATCTTCAGCTCCGGCGCCAGAAGGTCAATCACGGTTGCGGCGCCTTCTGATCGCCAACACGCAGACCCCGATGGCAAGCACCGCCGCCAGCCCGTACCACGTGATGGCGTATTGCAGGTGGTTGTTGGGGAAGGAAATGCGGGTAACCCCGCCGACCGGCAGGCCGCCCGGATTTTCCGCGTCGCCGGCATCGATGAAGAAGGGCAGCACGGTCTCCGCGCCAAGCCCGGCGGAAGCCGCCATGGCATCAAGGTCCTTCCAGTAGAAGATGTTCTTCGACAGATCGTTTTCGGGAACGAGAAAGGACGGCTTTTCCGGCAGGCGCTCGCGCGAAAGGCCGGTTATGGTGACAGGCCCCTCCACCTGCCCTTGGGCGCGCGTTGCGGCATCCTTCCTGTCGAAGGGCACGAAGCCGCGATTGACGAAAACGATCCGGCCGTCCTCAAGCTTGAGCGGCGTATAGACGTAATAGCCGGACAGGCCCTCGAAGGTCGCGAAATAGTGCCGCTCGCGGTCGTGTTCGAAAGTGCCGGTAACCGTCACCGGCCGGTAACGGATATCCGCGCCCTCTGTCGCCATCGTCTCGATTTCGGCAAGCGAGACCGGCGGTGCGGCAAGGCGCGCCTCGATCGTCGCCAGAAGGCCTTCCTTCCAGTGGAGCCGGCGAACCTGCCAGTTGCCGAGGAGGATGAGGCAGATGAAGGCGACGAGCGCCAGACCGAGGCCGATGACGCTGAGCGGAGAAAGGCGGCGCTCAGGCATCGTCGGAGCGATCGATCACGCCTTCCGCGGCGCTGTGGCGATATTGCAGGCCGATCAACACGCCCTTGAAGGCCCTGAGCGCGCCGAGCGACAGCGCGATCGTCACCGGCACCCAGATGAGCGCATGCACCCAGAGCGGCGGCGAATAGGTGATCTCGGTCCACAGCACCAGCGCGATCACGAGAAAGCCGACGGCGAACATGACGAAGACGGCCGGTCCGTCGCCGGAATCGGCAAAGGCATAGTCGAGCCCGCAATTCTCACATTCCGGCTTCAGCGCCAGAAAACCGTCAAACAGTTTGCCCTTGCCGCAGCGCGGGCAGCGCCCGGCGAGCCCCGGCACGATCAGACCGACGGATTGCTTGCTGTGATGCTCGTCTGGCATGAATTGCTCGCCGCCAGGCAGACTGCGCGGCGCCTCTTACTGAATGACGTCCTGCCATTCCCTCTGGCGAATGCTGAGCGCCTTGAAGAAGGGGCAAAGGGGAACGATCTTCCACCCTCCCTCGCGCGCGGCCAAAACGGCATGTTCGGCCAGCGCCTGGCCGACGCCCTTGCCGCGCAGCGCATCGGGCACGCCGGTGTGATCGATGATGACGAGATTTGCGGATGCCCGCGAATAGGTCATCTCGGCCTCATGGCCATCCACATTGGTGAAATAGCGTCCGCCCGAAGCGGCCTTTTCTTCATGGATATCGATGACGGTGCCTCACGAAAACTGCGGCCGCCGCATCTTCTGACGCGGCGACCGTGAATTTAGGATCAATGTCCGGTTTCGGCAAGCGGTGCGCCCCAGCCGCCCCAGATATAGATCGTGAAGAACAGGAACAGCCAGACGACATCGACGAAGTGCCAGTACCAGGCCGCCGCCTCAAACCCGAAATGTTTCTCCGGCGTGAACGCACCGCGCGATGCGCGCACCAGACAGACAATCAGGAAGATCGTGCCGACGATGACGTGGAAACCGTGGAAGCCGGTCGCCATGAAGAAGGTCGCGCCATAAATGGAATCCTTGAAGGCAAACGGCGCCTCGTAATATTCGTAGGCCTGAACGGCGGAGAACAGTATGCCGAGCGCGATCGTCAGCGACAGCCCCTGAATCATGCCCTTGCGGTCGCCGTGCAGGAGCGCGTGATGCGCCCAGGTCAGCGTCGTGCCCGAAAGCAGCAGGATGACGGTGTTGTAGAGCGGAAAGTGCCACGGATCGACAACGGCAATGCCTTCCGGCGGCCAGGTGCCGCCCGTCGCCTCGACGCGCGCTGCCTGGATCGCCTCCCCGGTAAACAGGCTTGCGTCGAAGAAGGCCCAGAACCAGGCAACGAAGAACATCACCTCCGAGGCGATGAACATGATCATGCCGTAGCGAAGATGCAGCGACACCACCGGCGTGTGATGGCCCTCCTGCCCCTCCTTGATCGTGTCCGACCACCAGCCGTGAAGCACGTAGAGAACGACGACCAGACCGATCAGGAACAGCCAGGGCTGCGCCAGGTTAAGGCCGAACATCGAAAACGTGCCGCCGCTCAGATAGCGCATGTAGCCGACGCCGCCGAAGGCCATCAGGAACACGCCGATCGAGGCGACCAGCGGCCACGGGCTCGGGTCGATGATGTGGTAGTCGTGGTTTTTGTGTTGCGTTTCCGCCATGGATGGTCCCCGTTTCCTCTCCCTCGCAGCATAAGGGCCGAATTTGCTGCTTTAATCAATCCCCGCGGATGACAATCCGCAATTCAGGCGACCGGCTCAGCCTTTGCTGCCAGCAGCCTTCACCTCCAGTGCCGCGGCTTCTGCCCCGGCAGGCAAGTCGTGCTCGAAAAATGTGTAGGACAGCGTCAGGACCTTGATGTCCTTCGTCTCCTCGGCTTCCGTGATGGCAGGATCCACGAAGAAGACCACCGGCATCTCGAGCGTTTCGCCGGGCGGCAGCGTCGTATCGGTAAAGCAGAAGCACTCGACCTTGTTGAAATAGGCGCCGGCCTGCAGTGGCGTCACGTTGAAGATCGCCTGGCCGTTGATCGGCTCGCTCGACTTGTTGCGCGCCTCAAACATGACCTGCACCGTCTCGCCGATCTTCGGCGAGACCGATTTCTGCATCGGCTTGAACTCCCAGTCGAGGCCGGGGGCGACATTGGCGTCGAAGGTCACCTTGATGGTCTTGTCGAGAATGGTGTTGGAATATTGCTCGACGCGCTGGGCGGTCCCGTTATAGCCGGTCACCTGGCAGAAGATGCGGTAGAGCGGCACGGCGGCAAAGCTCATGCCGGTCATGCCGATCACGAAGACAAGGCACATGGCGACGATCGCGCCGTTGTTGCGCGGTTTTCTCTGTCCCGTCTCCTCCGTCATGCGTGCCGCCTCCTCAGACCGATCCGAACTTGACCATGGTGATGACGTAGAACAGCACGACGAGGCCGAAGAGCACCACGCCGAGCGCCACGTTGCGCCCGCGCCGGGCCTTCTTCTGCTTGTCGGTGAGCTTGACGGTCTCGATCATGACGCCCTCACCCGAACAACATGAAGATGGCGCGGTCGGCGATCAGCGCCGCGAAGATCGAAAACAGATAGAGGATGGAGAAGCCGAACATCTTCCGTGCCGGCACCATGCGCTCGTCGCCCTCGGGCATCGCCCGCACCTTCAGCGAGGCGTAGATGAAATAGGCCCCCATCGCTCCGGCAAAGACCGCATAGGCCGGGCTTGCAAGGCCGGTGAGCGCGGGCGCGACGCCGGCGATTGCCGTCAGCACGGCATAGGCCACCATCTGGTTCTTGGTCGATTTCTCGCCGGCGACATTCGGCATCATCGGAATGCCGACATCGTCGTAGTCGCGCATCTTGAAGAGTGCCAGCGCCCAGAAATGCGGCGGCGTCCACAGGAAGGTGATCGAGAACAGGATGATGCTGTCGAGCGACACGCTGCCGGTGACGGCGGCCCAGCCGACCATGGGCGGAAAGGCCCCGGCGGCCCCGCCGATGACGATGTTCTGTGGCGTCGAACGCTTCAGCCACATCGTGTAGAAGACGGCATAATAGAAGATGGTGAAGGCCAGCAGGCCCGCGGCAAACCAGTTGACCGCAAGCCCGAGCGTGGCGACGGAAAAGCAGGAGAGCGCGATGCCGAAGGCAAGCGCCTCCTGGCGGGCCACGCGACCGGCGGGGATAGGCCGCCTCGCCGTGCGCGACATGACGGCATCGATATCGGCGTCATACCACATGTTGAGCGCGCCGGCCGCGCCCGCCCCTGTGGCGATGCACAGGATTGCGATCGCGCCCATGACCGGGTTGATCGGTCCCGGCGCCAGAAACAGCCCGGCAAAGGCGGTAAAGACCACCAGCGACATCACCCGCGGCTTCAAAAGCGCGAAATAGTCGCGCGCCGTCGCCTCCGAAAGGCCGATATCGGCATGTCCCAGGCCGGTCTCGCTGTCCAAAACTGTCATGTTCTGCTCTGTCTCAATTCTCTTGAAAAAACCGCGCGCCCCTCGCTCGTTCAGCGGGCGCGCGGCCTTTGTCTCTCTTCAGCGGCGCGGTTCAGCGCACGCGCGGCAGTTCCGACCACTGGTGATAGGGCGGCGGCGAGGAAAGCTGCCATTCGAGCGTGGTTGCGCCCGGACCCCAGGGATTGTCGCCGGCCACCCGCTTCTTCGCAAAGGCTTCATAGATGCCGTAAAGGAAGATGAGAACCCCGATGGCGGAAATATAGGAGCCGTAGGACGACACCGCGTTCCAGCCGGCAAAGGCGTCCGGATAGTCGATATAGCGGCGCGGCATGCCCGAAAGACCGAGGAAATGCTGCGGGAAGAACACGAGGTTCACGCCCACGAACATGACCCAGAAATGGATGACCGCGACCCGCTCATTGTACATGTAGCCGGTGATCTTCGGGAACCAGTAATACCAGCCGGCGAAGATCGCGAAGACGGCGCCGAGCGACAGAACGTAGTGGAAGTGGGCCACCACGTAATAGGTGTCGTGCAGCGACCGGTCGAGCCCGGCATTGGCAAGCTGCACGCCGGTGACGCCGCCGACGGTGAACAGGAAGATGAAGCCGACCGCCCAGACCATCGGAGCGCGGAAAGAAATCGACCCGCCCCACATGGTCGCGATCCATGAGAAAATCTTCACGCCCGTCGGCACCGCGATCACCATGGTGGCGAAGACGAAGTAGCGCTGCGTGTCGAGCGAAAGACCCACCGTATACATGTGGTGCGCCCAGACGATGAAGCCGACGGCGCCGATCGCGACCATGGCATAGGCCATGCCGAGATAACCAAACACCGGCTTCTTCGAGAAGGTCGAGATGATGTGGCTGATGATGCCGAAGGCCGGCAGGATCAGGATGTAGACTTCCGGGTGACCGAAGAACCAGAACAGGTGCTGGTAGAGGATCGGGTCACCGCCGCCATCGGGCGAGAAGAAGGTCGTGCCGAAGTTCCGGTCCGTCAGCAACATGGTGATGCCGCCAGCAAGAACCGGCAGCGACAGGAGCAGCAGGAAGGCAGTGACCAGCACCGACCAGGCAAAGAGCGGCATCTTGTGCAGCGTCATGCCCGGCGCGCGCATGTTGAGGATCGTGGTGATGAAGTTGATCGCGCCGAGAATGGACGAGATACCCGCGACATGCAGCGCGAAGATCGCCAGATCCACCGCCGGGCCCGGCATGCCGGTCGACGAGAATGGCGGATAGAGCGTCCAGCCGCCGCCAACGCCGTTGGACCCCGCCGGCCCTTCCACGAACATGGAAAGAAGCAGCAGCAGGAAGGCGGGAATGATCAGCCAGAAAGAAATGTTGTTGAGGCGCGGAAAGGCCATGTCCGGCGCGCCGATCATGATCGGGATCATCCAGTTGGCGAAACCGCCGATCAGCGCCGGCATCACCATGAAGAAGATCATGATCAGGCCGTGCGCGGTGGTGAAGACGTTGTAGAGGTGCTTGCCCTGGTCGACGGCCGCAGCGCCTGCGTCGCCATAGACCATGGAGGCCAGACCGTTGAAGATCTGGATGCCGGGCTCCTGCAGCTCCATACGCATGGCAACGGAGAGCGCGCCGCCGATGATGCCCGCACAGATGGCGAAGATCAGGTAGAGCGTGCCGATATCCTTGTGATTGGTCGACAGGAACCAGCGGGCGAAAAAGCCGGGCTTATGGTCGTCGTCGTGAGCGGTGTGAGTGCCTGCTTCGGCCATGATCGTCTCCCTCCCCCTTAGTCTTTGTCTGCCAGCAGAACGGCGTCGTCGCCCTGCTTTTCGGTGTCGATGCTGGCCATCAGCGCCTTGTTGGCGGCTTCCACATCGGTCGCGGCGGAGGCCTGCCAGGTCGCGAACTGCTCGGCCGAGACCGCGCGGATCGCGATCGGCATGAAGGCGTGGTCCTTGCCGCACAGTTCGGAACACTGGCCGTAGTAGATGCCCTCTTCATCGGCCTTGAACCAGGTCTCGTTGAGACGGCCCGGCACGGCATCGATCTTGATGCCGAAGGCCGGCATGGCGAAGGAATGGATGACGTCCGTCGGCGCCGCCGTCACCAGAAGGCGCACCACCTCGCCGACCGGCACCACCATCTCGTTGTCGACGGCGAGAAGGCGCGGATAGACGGCCTTGTCTTCCTTGCCGTATTCGGCGCGCTGGTCTTCCGTCAGCATGTAGGAGGAGTAGGAGATCTCGCCATCCTCGATTTCCGGATAGTCATAGCTCCACAGCCACTGAGTCGCGGTGGCCTTGACCGTCAGCTTCGGGTCTTCCGGCATGGTCAGCTGCGCCGTCAGAAGATTGAACGACGGCACGGCCAGGAACAGGAGGATAAGCACGGGCGCAACGGTCCAGACCACCTCGATTGCGGTGTTGTGGCTGGTGCGCGAGGCTTCCGGGTTCTTTGACGCCCTGAAGCGCACGATCACGGTGATCAGCAGTGCCAGAACGAAAAGCACGATCGGCACGATAAACCAGAGCGTATACTGCTCGAACCAGCGAATCTGATGCATGATCGGCGATGCCGCCGGCTGCATGCCCATTTCCCACGGCTGAGGCTGCGCCGCAAAGGCGCTGCCCGTGCCCGCAAGACAGAGAAGAGCTGCCATGCATGCTCTGGTCTTGTTCATCACGTTGAATTCTCCCTCCATCGTTTGACCGTGGTCAAACCGGACCCTTTCCTAGAACGCTATATGGCGTGAAGGCCCGAAGCACATCTTAGGCCATGATAACATTTGTTTTCGCTGGCGCACGCCCCTGCTGCGCGCGGCGGCGCGGTGCGTGTGCCCCTTTTTCTCCCTCAGTCACAATTATGCCATAGCATTTGCCGATTTGAAGCGTCAAATTGTCTCATGCGCACGAAATAAAAAACGGAAATTTCGTTTCGTGTTTGCCTCGCGCCAGTGTCCCGCGCCGTTGAAAATTTCTTTTGAAACCTGCAAAACCCTTTCAGAAGACAACGCCTTATCCTCTCATGCAGGAACCCGCTCCATGCCCACACTTCCCGCAAAACGCCCGTCGCGCGCAATCGGCGCCGCAGCCGGGCTTGCGCTCTCAACCGCGCTGATCGCCTTTGCGCCGTTTCAGGCCAGCGCCCAGGAGAGCACCGGCGCGGAGAACGTCGCGCCGCCGACCGAACAGAGCATCGATCTCGGAGACGAGCAGGATCCGACCATGGTGCGGGAGAATCACGGCGCCTGGTCGATGATCTGTGATCAGCCGCCGGGCGCAACACTCGAGCAATGCGCCCTGATGCAGAACGTAATCGCCGATGACCGCCCGGAAATCGGTCTTTCAATCGCCGTGCTGAAGACGGCCGACCGGCAGGCGACACTGCTCAGGGTTCTCTCTCCGCTCGGCGTATTCCTGCCGGAGGGCATGGGCCTCTTCGTCGACGGCATCAATATCGGCAAGGCTGCCTATTCCCGTTGCTACCTTGATGGCTGCTATGTGGAGGTCGATATCGACGAGGATCTGATGAAGATCCTGCGCGCCGGCACCGAGGCCGTGTTCACGCTGAATTTCTCCATCGATCAGGACACGATCGGCATTCCGGTCGATCTTTCCGGCTTCGGCGAAGGCTTTGACGCCCTGCCCTGATATTGCGCCCGCCACGTCCTATATGGAGGCGTGGACAAGAAAAAGGACGACAGCCACATGACGGATCGCGACCTGATCAGCCATTTCGACGCAGACGAGAGCACGATCCGCGACATCGTTTCGGATACTCTTCACGGCGCGGACGACGGCGAGCTCTATGTCGAATACAGCCAGAACGAATCACTGACCTTCGATGACGGTCGGCTGAAGAGCGGCTCCTTCAATACCGGGCACGGTTTCGGCCTCAGGGCGGTGGCCGGCGAGGCGAGCGGCTTTGCCCATGCGGGCGAATTGTCGCTCGGCGCGCTGAAACGCGCCGCCGCGACCGCCAAGGCCGTCACCTCCGGCTATGCCGGCACCTATGCCGAACCGCCGCGGGGCACTAATACGAAGCTTTATTCGGACGAGAACCCGATCGGCGCGCCGAGCTTCGAGGAGAAGGTCAAGCTTCTCGGCGAGATCGATGCCTATCTGCGCGCGCGCGATCCGCGCGTGCGCCAGGTCTCGGCCTCGCTTGCCGCAAGCCACCAGATCGTCGATATCCTCAGGGCCGACGGCTACCGCGTCGGCGATGTCCGGCCGATGACACGGCTGAACATTTCCGTTGTCGTCGGCGACGGCGACCGGCAGGAAACCGGCTCCTTCGGCATCGGCGGACGGGAAGGCTTCACCGATCTGTTCGCGCGCCAGGACTGGCAGTCGGGTGCGGAAGAGGCGTTGCGCAAGGCCTTCGTCAATCTGGAAGCCATCGAAGCGCCAGCCGGCACCATGGATGTGGTGCTCGGCAATGGCTGGCCGGGCGTGATGATCCACGAGGCCGTCGGCCACGGGCTGGAAGGCGACTTCAACCGCAAGGGCCTTTCCGCCTTTTCCGGTCTCGTCGGCGAAATGGTCGCAGCGCCCGGCGTCACCATCGTCGATGACGGCACGATCGCCAGCAGGCGCGGCTCGATCTCGATCGACGACGAGGGAACGCCCTCGGGTTATAACGTCCTGATCGAGAACGGCCGACTGACAGGCTACATGCAGGACCGCATGAACGCGCGGCTGATGGGCGTTGCGCCCACCGGCAACGGCCGCCGCCAGTCCTATTCGGACCTGCCGATGCCGCGCATGACCAACACCTACATGCTCGCCGGCGACAAGACCAAGGACGAGATCATTGGATCGGTCAAGAAGGGCATCTACGCCGTCACCTTTGGCGGTGGACAGGTGGATATCACCTCCGGCCAGTTCGTCTTCTCCTGCACCGAAGCCTATATGATCGAGAACGGAAAGATCGGCGCGCCGATCAAGGGCGCGATGCTGATCGGCAACGGGCCGGACGCGATGAAGCGCGTTTCCATGGTCGGCAATGACCTTGCGCTCGACAACGGCATCGGCAATTGCGGCAAGGCCGGCCAATGGGTGCCGGTCGGCGTCGGTCAGCCGCATCTCAGGCTGGACCAAGTGACCGTCGGCGGCACGCAGGCTTAGCGTTTTTTTTACCGCTGATGGGCTTTGATGGGTGCCATGTATTGCGTAGCCCAGACCACGAGCGGACCTGCCCGCGAAACGAAGCTTGTCATCCGCCCCTATGCGGCGGATGACAACGCATCGCTCACCGAAATCTGGTATCAGGCCTCCCGTCTTTCACATGGCTTTCTGCCGGACGACCTTCTTTTGCGCCAGCGCCGGGAGATCGCGGAGAAATACCTGCCGCAAACGGAGACCTGGGTCGCCGTCGGCGAAAACGGTCCGGTCGGCTTCATCGGCCTTATGGACACGTTCATCGGCGGGCTCTTCGTGGCGCCTGAGGCCCAGGGTTCGGGCATCGGCGGCAGGCTGCTTGGCCATGCCTTTGACCTGAAGCGCAAACTGGCGCTCGAGGTCTATGCCGCCAACCATCGCGCCGTCGCCTTCTACCGTCGTCACGGCTTCTGCGGCGTACGCCGCCGCGAGACAGACGACAACGGCCTGCCGCATCCGCTGATCCTGATGCAGAAACCCTGCCCGACCGGACAGAGGGCAACGCCGCGGCCATCAGCCTGAGGCGGGCTTCTCGTTAGCCGCCAGAAATACCGCCACCCGGCTTCGCACGTGATCAAGCGCGGTAAAGAGGGCCACGTGCTCGCCGCCCTCCACCGCCATCAGTTCGCCGGAAGGCGCTTGCTCGGCGACCCGACTTCCGTGCTCGAACGGCACGACCCTGTCCGCCGTTCCGTGGATGACCAGCGTCGGCGCCTTCAGGCTTTTCACGGCAATCTCCGCCTGCGCTGCGAAACATCGGGTATCGGCGATCGTACCCGGGAGCCTTTCCGCCATCCGGTCGCTGACGCTTCTGTTGAGCAGAGCCATCAGCCGCGAGGCGTCGGGGTCGGCGAGCGTGCGGGCCAGAACATCCGGATCGCGGATCGAACGGCGGGCAGCCTCGACAGGATCGCCGAGCCTGCGTTTCAGCATGCGGTTTACCAGGGCTGATCGCGCGGCAAGCCGCATCAGCGGTAGCATGAGGGAAACCGCGCGCGGCGGCACAAGCGTGCCGGTGCAGCAGGAAACGAGAACGAGCGCGGCAACCCGCTCCGGATATCGATGCGCGAAGGCCAGCGCCGCCGGCCCGCCGGCCGAAACGGCAATCACCGCCGCCCGCTCAATACCAAGATGATCGAGAAGCGCCGCATAAAGATCCGCCTCGGCGGCAGGTCCGCGCCCGGCCTCAAGCGCCGTGCCGAGATAGCCCGGACGAGAGACGGCCAGCAGGCGCCTGACGCTCCCCTCGCCGAATAGGGCCTGTGCCAGGATCAGCGATTGGTCCCAGCCGCCCATGCCGCCATGAAGGGCAAGCACGGGCGCGCCCTCGACAGGCCCGGAAAAGGCGACTTCGATGGTAGCCATATCCATATGGATGAATTTGACGCGCACGCCGCAAGCCGACGTGTCCGCGTTGAAACGAACAGAAGTCATTGTGTGTTTCTCTCGATCTGGAGCTTGGACCGTCAGGCGGCGATCCGGCGCGCTTTCAGGCGGGCGATGAGGATTTCGGCTTCCGCCGTCGGCCTCTGCTCCACGCGTCGGTAGGACGAGCAATCCGTCTTGCGCGTCACCAGGGCGTGCTCCACCATGCTGCGGCGCAGTTGCGCGGCATCGCCGAACAGGTGATAGGCGTTCAGCAGCGCATTCAGCGACGGCTCGGAAATATCCGATCCGGCCGGCATCAGCGCCCAGAAGGCCCACAGGCTCAGGCCCTGGACCGTCCGGCGGGAGGGCCACTGCTTCAGCTTGCCGCGATGATCGAACTGGTTGAGCGTGCGCTCGACCAGACGGAAATCCGCGGTCACCGGCATTTCCGGCCGGGCAAGACGCGCTTCAGCCGCTTGGGCGGCGCGCAGGTGCTGGAAATTGCGGAAGCCGCCCGAGCGGGCGAGCATGTTCATCAAGGCAAGGTGTGATGGCGTGGCTTCGCTTCCTCCGAGCTGGTTCGACAGCGCGCGGGTAAAGGCGGACAGGTCGTCCGTCACAAAGGGAATTTTATCTTTCGACATGACTGGATCCCGAACATGCCGCTCGTTCTCTCATCGCTGGTCGCTGGCTTGCGAGGCGGCACGGTGATCTTGTCAGGTGTCGTCCGGAAAAAGCAGGTTTAGCATCCCCGAAGGGACAGCGACGCCTCGGTGAACTGCTGACCGTGGCGTGGCTGATAGCACAATCCCCGGCCGAAGAAAACAGGGCTTCGACCGAGAGTGGCAAAATGCCTCACTGTTGGTTGAGGTAGGCCTCGAGCACGGCGACGATCAGCCCGTGGTCGTCGGCGCTGGCAAGACCGGAGACGGTGATTGCGGCAAAGACGCCCGCCCCCTTGATCCGCACCGGGAAGCTGCCGCCATGATCGGCAAAATCCTTGATATCGAGGCCGAGTTCCGGGCCGATCGTGCGGCCCTTGCGTCTGTGCTCCAGTTCGATCGCATAGGATGAGCGGTGGAAGTGGAAGACCACATTGGACTTGCGCCGCGCCCACATGTCGTTGTCGGGCGCGGAACCCGGCAGGGCGGCATGAAAAAGCGTGCGGTTCGGCGTGCGGATATTGATCACCACCTTCGCCTCATGCGCCAGCGCCCGGCCGACCAGCCGCTGGCCAAGGTCCCAGGCGTCATCCTCGCTGAAGGTGGAAAACACAAGACGCTCTTCCTGCTCGGCGACCTGCTTCTCGGTTTCGGCGATATCGTTCATTCTTTCCTCCCTTGCCGGAAACTTGGGCCTTGTCGGGGTTGTCAGGGATACATCCTGACCTTCTGCCAGCCGCCCTCGGGGCTGGCCCGGCGAAACTCGATACGGTCGTGAAGGCGGAACTTGCCGTCGCGCCAGAACTCGATCGCGATCGGCTTCAGCCGGAACCCGGACCAGTAGGACGGGCGCGGCACCTCGCCGACGCCATATTTCGCGGTGTGCTGGGCAACCGCCTTTTCCAGCGCGAAACGGCTTTCCAGCGGGCGCGACTGCTTCGAGGCCCAGGCGCCGATCCGGCTGCCGCGCGGACGCGACTGGAAATAGGCATCCGCCTCGGCGTCCGAAACGACCTCGACAGGACCGCGAATGCGCACCTGGCGGCGGAGCGACTTCCAGTGGAAGCACATGGCGGCCTTCGGCTGGCCGAGCAGTTCCCGGCCCTTCTGGCTCTCGAAATTGGTGTAGAACACGAAGCCGTTGACGTCGAACTCCTTCATCAGGAGCATGCGGACATTCGGCAGGCCGTCCTCGTCGACGGTGGCGATCGCCGCTGCATTCGGGTCATTCGGCTCGCTCGCCTCGGCGTCCTTCAGCCAATCCGCGAAGAGCGCGAAAGGATCGTTCTCGGCAGTGAAATCGTTGGAGGTCTCGTCCGACTGGGACATGGCATAGTCTCCCGCATCGCGCCCGACGGCGCGTTTCAATTCGGATCCCGCCCGAGACCGAACCATTTTCATTGCCATTCCACCACCCAAAAAGAGATTCCAGGCACCCGGCCGAGGGCCGGTCGGGGCATTTTTGCAAGGGCTTGGCAATAACCTTTTCGGAAGCTAAAGCGGGTTCAGCACGGTTCTGATTGCTTGAACCGTATTGCTGCCTATGCCATAGGCAGAAACGAAGAGAGTTGCAAGGAGCATCGACACATGGCTGAAGCTAACGGCCTCATGAAAGGCAAACGCGGCATTATACTCGGTGTTGCCAACAACCGATCGATCGCATGGGGCATTGCCAAAGCGTGTCATGAAGCCGGCGCGGAGATCGCGCTCACCTGGCAGGGCGACAACCTCAAGAAGCGCGTCGAGCCGCTGGCCAAGGAGCTGAACGCGCTGATGGCCGGCCATTGCGACGTGACGGACCCCGCAAGCGTCGAGGACGTCTTCAAGACACTCGAGCAGGAATGGGGCAAGATCGACTTCGTCGTCCATGCCATCGCCTTCTCCGACAAGGACGAACTGACCGGCCGCTATATCGATACATCGCGCGAGAATTTCGCCAAATCCATGGATATTTCGGTCTATTCCTTCACCGCGATCGCGCGGCGGGCGGAACAGATCATGAATGAAGGCGGCTCGATGATCACGCTGACCTATTACGGCGCCGAAAAGGTCATGCCGCATTACAATGTCATGGGCGTCGCCAAGGCCGCGCTCGAGGCGAGCGTGCGCTATATGGCGGTCGATCTCGGCGGTCGCGGCATCCGCGTCAACGCCATTTCCGCCGGCCCGATCAAGACGCTGGCCGGCTCCGCCATCGGCGATTTCCGCTACATTCTGAAGTGGAACGAATACAATTCGCCGCTGAAGCGCAACGTCACGATCGACGAGGTCGGCAACACGGCGCTGTTCCTGCTCTCCGACCTTTCGACCTCGGTCACCGGCGAGGTTCTCCATGCCGACAGCGGCTATCACGTGGTCGGCATGAAGGCGGTCGACGCACCCGACATTTCGGTCGTAAAGGACTGAGTCTAAACGACGGCGCGGACCTTGCCCGCGCCGTTTTGCTTTGCGCTTTCTTCGCGACGGCGATAGATTTCGACAGCCGCAACCGCGGTTTCGCGGGCGAAGATTTTCCAAAACATGTGCAAAACCCTCCTAACCTTTTGAATTTTAGCATCATCCTTTAATGAAAATTGAACGGTAAGAAATAGTGCTGATCTATGCCATTCGTCACGGACAAACCGACTGGAATGCCGAATACCGACTGCAGGGGCAGAAGGACATTCCGCTGAACGAGACCGGCCGAGGACAGGCCCGCGGCAACGGCGAGCGGCTGGGGGAAATATTGGGCGACGAGGCCCGGCTTTACGATTTCGTTTCGAGCCCGCTTTCGCGAACCCGCGAGACGATGGAGCGGGCGCGCGCAGCCATGGGCCTGACGCCGGAACTCTACCGCACCGACGACCGGCTGAAGGAGCTTTCCTTCGGCGACTGGGAAGGCCGCACGCTGAAAGAGGTGGAAGGCTTCAGCCCGGCCCTTCTGCACGAACGCGAGAAAGACAAATGGGCCTTCGTGCCGCCCGGCGCGGATGCAGAAAGCTACGAAATCCTGTCCTGGCGCGTCGGCGCCTGGCTGAAGGATGTCGTCGGCCCCACCGTCTGCGTCTGCCATGGCGGCGTGATCCGCAGCTTCTTCCGCATTGTCGGCGGCGTTTCGACGGCAGAGGCCGCCGAGCTTCCGATCCCTCAGGATGCCGTCCTGCGCATCGATCCGGCCGCCGGAACGATCGGCTGGATCGAGTAGGCTTCCCCTCACCCGGCAATTGCGATAGAGCGAAGCCGCGCAACGACGGCAGAGGTAAACCATGTCGCATAACACATTCGGACATCTTTTCCGCGTCACCACCTGGGGCGAAAGCCATGGCCCGGCGCTCGGCTGCGTCATCGACGGCTGCCCGCCCGGCATCGCCTTCGAGCTTGCGGAAATCCAGGCCTATCTCGACCGGCGCAAGCCCGGCCAGTCGCGCTTCGTCACCCAGCGGCGCGAGGCCGATGCGGTGAAGGTGCTGTCCGGCGTCCTGCCGCAGGAAGACGGCCGCACCTATGTGACCACCGGCACGCCGATTTCGCTGATGATCGAGAACACCGACCAGCGCTCCAAGGATTACGGCGAGATCGCCCGGCAGTACCGCCCCGGCCATGCCGACTACACCTATGATGTCAAATACGGCTTGCGCGACTATCGCGGCGGCGGCCGCTCCTCGGCGCGCGAGACGGCAGCCCGTGTCGCCGCCGGCGCAATCGCGCGCAAGGTGCTGCCGGATGTCACCTATCGCGGCGCGCTCGTGCAGATCGGCAAGCACAGGATCAACCGCGACAACTGGGACTGGTCCGAGATCGACAACAATCCGTTCTTCTGCCCGGACGCCGAAATGGTGCCGATCTGGGAACGCTATCTGGATGATATCCGCAAGTCCGGCTCCTCCGTCGGCGCGGTGGTCGAGGTGATCGCCGAAAACGTCCCCGCTGGCCTCGGCGCGCCGATCTATGCCAAGCTCGACCAGGACATCGCCTCCGGCCTGATGTCGATCAACGCGGTCAAGGGCGTCGAAATCGGCGAAGGCTTCAATGCGGCCGAACTCACCGGCGAGGAAAATGCCGACGAGATGCGGATCGGCAATGACGGGCGGCCGCGCTTCCTGTCGAACCATGCCGGCGGCATTCTCGGCGGCATTTCCACCGGCGAGCCGATCGTCGCCCGCTTTGCGATCAAGCCAACCTCCTCGATCCTGACGCCACGCCAGTCGATCGACCAGGACGGGCAGGAAGTGGAGCTGCGCACCAAGGGCCGCCACGATCCCTGCGTCGGCATTCGCGCCGTGCCGATCGGCGAGGCCATGCTCGCCTGCACCATCGCCGACCACTATCTGCGCGACCGCGGACAGACGGGCCGTCTGGACTGAGGCGACGCCCGGACCTACAATCAGCCAATGTGGGAAAGCGTGAAACCCAGGGAGGCTGAAATGTCCGGTTCCGCTGCGTCTCTTGCCCAGCTTGGCATCTTTTTCGCAGGTCTCGGCGTCTTGTTCATCGGCTGCGCCGCATTCTGGGCGGTGGCCGTGTGGAAGGAAAAAGGCCCAAGTGCCTGACGGCTACCGGTCCCGCCAGCCCGGCAGATAGTCAACGCGTTCGACGCCGGTGAAACGGGCGAGCCGTTGAAGTTCGGCATCAAGCTTCTCCAGCCGCCCCGCAGCCGGTCGCACGCCCGGCTCAAGCCAGAGCTTTCTGACATCGAGCGTGCCGCGTTTGCGATCGGCCTTCATGTCGATCCGGCCGATCAGGCGCGCGCCTTCCAGGAGCGGAAAGACGTAATAGCCATATTGCCGTTTCGGCTCGGGCACGAAGACCTCGATCCTGTAGGAAAAGCCGAACAGGCGCTCGGCCCGCGCCCGATCGCGCAACAGCGGATCAAAGGGGCTCAACACCCGCACGCGTCCCGGCGCGTCGGGAACATCGGCAAGGGTATCGACCTCTTCGGCCAGCGCGAAGGCGAGGCGCGGCTTGCCGGTCTCCACGGTTTCCAGCGCAACCTCCGACAGTTGGTCGCGGTTTGCCTCCACCCAGGTCTTAGCCTCCAGCGGCGTGATGATATCGAAGAAGGCGGCGATCTCTCCCGAGGTCGCAAAACCCAGCCGCTCGAGCGCCGCCCGGCAGGCCCAGTCGACAAACGCATCATGATCGACTTCGGCGAGACGGTGATCATCCGGGATCACCCGCTCGGACAGGTCGTAGGCCTTCTGGAAGTTGACGCGGTGGCAGATGGCGACGCGCCCCGTGCGCCAGTGATATTCCAGAGCGGTCTTGGCCGGATGCCAGTTCCACCAGCCGCCGGAGACGTGATCGTCTTCCTTCAGGTCGCGGGAGAACAGCGGGCCGTTGTCCCTGACGGCCGCATAGGTCTCCTCGAAAACCGCCTCGAAGCCCTCGCCCTGCCATTTGCGCCAGCGCTCGACGAGCCGCTTCTGCTCGCGGGCGAAGCGGTGCTTCCAGTAGGGATAGAACCGCGTGGGGATGAGCGAGGCATCATGGGTCCAGTGCTCGAACAGGTCGCGATCCTTCTCCAGGAGCGCGGCCAGATGCTGCCGGCGGAAGGTCTGGTTGCGGGAAAAAAGAATGAGGGCATGGGCGCGCTCGACGGTGCGGATCGAATCGACCTGGACGAAGCCGATCTTCTCGATCAGCGCCAGAAGCCCGGCCTTGTCCATCGCCTGCCCCGGAGGACCGGAAAGCCCCTGCCGGGCGAGAAAGATGCGCCGGGCATCCATGTTCGAAATCGCTTTGACCATGGCCAGACGTTAGAACGATTCGGACAAAATAAGAACATCCAAGGCTTTCGAAACCGCGCATTGATGCCTATAAGAGGGCGGCATGAGAACCGGGGGCGCATGTGAGGATCGAATTTCTTGAAGCCGGGGTGACCTATGAGGGCCGCGCGGCGCTTCACCCGCTGACATTGACGCTCACCGGGCGACGGATCGGCATTATCGGGCTGAACGGCTCCGGCAAGACCACCTTCGCGCGGCTCATCAACGGGCTGACGAAGCCGACCACAGGGAAAGTGCGCGTCAACGGCCGCGACACGGTGGACGACCAGACTGCCGTCACCGCCGATGCGGGCTATGTGTTCCAGTCGCCGCAAAACCAGATCATCCTGCCGATCCTGAAGGACGATATCGAACTGGGTCTCAAGGCGCGCGGCGTGGCGAAGTCCGACCTTTCCACGCGCGCCGAAGAGGCGCTTGCACGCCTCGGCATTGCCCATCTTGCGCAGCGCCGCGCCCACGAGCTTTCCGGCGGAGAGCTGCAGCTAGCAGCCCTTGCCGCTGTTCTCGCCACTCGCCCTTCGCTGGTGATCCTCGACGAGCCAACCAACCAGCTCGACCTGAAGAACCGCCGTCGGGTAGCCGAGACGATCGACGCGCTCAATGAGGACGTGATCGCGATCTCGCACGATCTCGCAACGCTTTCGAGTTTCGAGCGCGTGCTGCTCTTTCATGAGGGTCGGCTGGTCGGCGACGGCCCCGCCGCGTCAGTCATTGCGGAATACGAGGCGATGAACCACTGATGCAGTCGCTTTATGTCGAGGGCAACACGTTCCTGCACCGCCTGGCCCCGGGCCTCAAGCTCGGCGGTCTCGTCGCCTTTTCCATCGCCGTGTTTCTGTCGGGCAGCCTCGTTTTCCTCGGCGCATTGCTGTCCTTCGCCGCCGGGCTATACTTCACGCTTCCGATGCGGCCCCGCCAGGCGCTCGCCCGGCTCTTGCCGATCGGGGCGGCGATCCTTCTGGTGGGCGGCTTCAACCTGATCTTCAGTCCCTGGCAGGTAGCGGCCGTCTCCGTCCTCCGGCTTTCGGCGCTGATGTTCCTGGCCGCCGCAATCACGGCCGCGACGCCTGTTCCGGACTTCATCGATACCGTCACGCGCTTCGCCATGCCGCTTGAGCGCGCCGGCCTCGTCAAGGCGGCCGATATCGGCCTTGCGATCGGACTTGTCATCCGCTTCGTGCCGGATATCCTTCAACGCTATCACGCCATTCGCGACGCGCACCGGGCGCGGGGCGTCCGCTTCAGGCCATCCGGCGCGATCGTCCCGCTGATCATCTTGACCTTGCGGGACGCCGACAGTATCGCCGATGCGATTGACGCCCGCGGCATTCGCGGCGGGCAGGAAAAAAGGAAGACGAAATGACCTCACGCGACCTGGTTCTGGTTTCGCTTTTCACGGCCATCATCGTGGCGCTCGGCATTCTTCCGCCGATCCCGCTCGCCTTCGTCCCCGTGCCGATCACGGCGCAGACGCTCGGCGTCATGCTCGCCGGCCTCATCCTCGGGCGCAGGCGCGGCGCGGCCGCCGTGCTTCTCATGTTCGTGCTGGTCGCCATCGGCCTGCCGGTGCTTTCCGGCGGGCGCGGCGGGCTTGGCGCTTTCGTCGCCCCGACGGCCGGCTTCCTCGTCGGCTGGCTGCCGGGCGCCTACATCGCCGGCGGCCTTGCTGAAATGCACGCCGATACCAAGAGCGCGCTGCGCCAGACCTTCGGCTTTTTCATTGCCGCGGCCATGGGCGGGATCGTGGTCGTCTATTTCTTCGGCGTCGCCTGGCTCGCCTTCGGCGTCGGTCTCGGCATATCGAAGGCCGTGGCGGGATCGGCGGCCTTCGTGCCTGGCGACCTGGTCAAGGCCGTCCTTGCCGCCCTTGCCGCCCGCGCGGTGATGGTGGGCTATCCGCTGCTGCCGCGGCGATCTGCCTGAAGCGCTCAGTCGAGGAAGGAATAAAGCCAGTCCCGTGTCGCCTCCGGAAGCGGCGCGGGATCGCCGCTGTCGCGATTGACGGCGCTCCACAAGAGCTCGATCTCGGCGGCGATCTCGTTTCCGGTCTGAACGGCGACATTGAAGCCGATCGACTTGCCGCCGATCTTCGCGGCCCTGACCGTCAGTTGCGCGAGTTCGCCATTGCGCAGGCCCCGGTAATAGGTGCAGCCGACCTTGCGCACCACATAGGCCGGCTCGTTCTCGACCTCGGGCCGAAAGCGCCAGAAATGCGCAAGCGCCTCTTCGGCATGCTCGATATAGGCGGCCGTGTGCATGCGCCCGTGCATATCGATATCCCGGTAGGGAACGCGCAGTTCAATTCGCTCCGGATGCCTGTCGTCCATCGGACACCTTCCCGGCCGCCTGCCCCACATGGACTTACGGCCCGTTACGCAAAACCTCGGTCTTCAAGAGCCCCCGCAATGCGGCATGGCTCATTCGTTCTATAGAACCTTTCCACATCAAATGAAACGATGCGGTCAGGGAATGGTTAGCGCCAGTCACGCCAGAACCCCGCACCGGCTTGCAATCGCGCCGCCGTGCATTACCTTGCCTGAACGGTCCCGCCGCGTTAAGTGCGGGCGATGATCGAAAATTCAAGAGGCAGGACTATGACCGATCCGGCAAAGCCGACCGCCGTTGGCGAACTCACCTTCGAGCGCGCCGTAGACGAGCTCGAGCGGATCGTCGCGCGGCTTGAACGCGGCGACGTGGCGCTGGATGAGTCGATCGCCATCTACGCGCGCGGCGAGGAACTGAAGAAGCACTGCGAAAAGCTGCTGAACGCAGCGGAAGCGCGCGTGGAGAAAATCAGGCTCGACCGCGAGGGAAAGCCCTCCGGAACCGAACCGCTTGACGAGGCCTGAGGCCGATTGACAGCGCCCGGCGCTGAGAAAGGTGCCGCAATGTCGTTTTTCCCCGGACAAGACCCCGAATTCGGCGACGCGCAGTCGTGCAATGCCGTCTCGCAGCTGATCATCCCGCGCACCAGCGATATCGGCGGCTTCGAGGTGCGCCGCGCACTGCCGACGATCAAACGCAGGCTCGTCGGTCCGTTCATCTTCTTTGACCGCATGGGCCCGGCGCGCTTCGGCGGCAATGGCGAGGCACTCGACGTCAAGCCGCATCCCCATATCGGGCTTTCGACCGTGACCTATCTGACGACGGGCGAGATCGGCCACCGCGATACGCTGGGCAACCACACCGTCATCCGCCCCGGCGACGTCAACCTGATGACGGCCGGGCGCGGCATCGTTCATTCGGAGCGCACGCCGGAGGATCTCAGGCAGCGCCCGCATGCGCTGTCCGGCGTCCAGACCTGGCTCGCCCTGCCGGAGAGCGACGAAGAGACCGACCCGACCTTCGGCCATACGGAAAAGAACGCGCTGCCAACCATCTCGGAGGCCGGCGTCAGCGGGCGCGTGGTGCTCGGCGATTTCTGCGGGCTGAAGGCGGATGTCCGGACCTTTACCGACACGCTGTTCGTTGATCTTGCGCTCAGGCCCGGGGCGCGGTTCTCCTTTCCCGCCGAGCACGAGGAGCGCGCAATCTATGTGCTGGAAGGCGAAGTGGAGATTGCCGGCGACCGGTTTGGCCCGGAGCAATTGCTGGTTCTGGCACCCCTCGAGACGATCACGATTTCAGGTTCGGGGGAACACGGATGCCGTCTCATGCTTTTCGGAGGAGCGGCTCTGGAAAAACCGCGGCATATCTGGTGGAATTTCGTTTCTTCCTCGAAGGAGCGCATCGAGCAGGCCAAGGAAGATTGGCGGCAGGGCCGTTTCGGGCTTGTCCCCGGTGACGAAGCGGAATTTGTTCCTTTGCCCGGACGCTGAAATTCGCTAGAACCGATTTAGAAACAGAAAAAGCGCGATCGTTTCGCGCACGAGGCTTACGACGTGACGCTACCGGCCAAAACCTCCATTCTCGACCGGATCAACCTGCCCGCAGACCTTCGCGACGTGGAAGACCGCGACCTGCCGCAGCTTGCCGGCGAGGTGCGCGCGGAGATGATCGACGCGGTGTCGCGCACCGGCGGGCATCTGGGCGCAGGTCTCGGCGTCGTCGAACTGACGATCGCTATCCACAAGGTTTTCAACACGCCGCATGACCGGCTGATCTTCGATGTCGGCCACCAGTGCTATCCGCACAAGATTTTGACCGGACGGCGCGACCGGATGCGTACGCTGCGCCAGGAGAACGGTCTTTCCGGCTTCACCCGCAGGGCCGAGAGCGAATACGACCCCTTCGGCGCCGGCCATTCCTCGACCTCGATTTCCGCAGGCCTCGGCATGGCCGTCGCCTCCAGGCTTCAGGACACGCCGCGCAACGTCATCTCCGTCATCGGCGATGGCGCGATGTCTGCCGGCATGGCCTTCGAGGCGCTGAACAATGCCGGCGCGCTCGGCGCCCGCCAGATCGTCATCCTCAACGACAACGATATGTCGATCGCCCCGCCGACGGGGGCGATGAGCGCCTATCTGGCGCGGCTTGCCTCCGGCAAGACCTATCTCGAGGTTCGCGATTTCGGCAAGCGGCTGACCTCCTATCTCGGCAAGTCGATCGACCGGGCGATCTCGCGCGCCGTTGGCCATGCGCGCGGCTTCGTCACGGGCGGCACCATGTTCGAGGAGCTCGGCTTCTATCATATCGGCCCGATCGACGGCCATTCCTTCGAGCACCTGCTGCCGGTGCTGCGCAACGCGCGCGACAATGCGCGCGGGCCGGTGCTGATCCATGTGGTGACGCAGAAGGGCAAGGGCTATGCCCCGGCGGAGGCCGCCGCCGACAAGTGCCACGCCGTCAGCCGTTTCGACGTGGTGACCGGCACGCAGGCGAAATCCAAGCCGAATGCGCCGAGCTATACATCCGTTTTCTCCAAGGCTCTGATCGAGGAAGCAAGGCAGGACGAAAGTGTGGTGGCGATCACCGCCGCCATGCCATCCGGCACCGGGCTCGACAAGTTCCAGGAACTCTATCCGAGCCGGCTCTTCGATGTCGGCATCGCCGAGCAGCACGCCGTCACCTTCGCCGCCGGGCTTGCGAGCGAGGGGATGAAGCCCTTCTGCACGCTTTATTCCACTTTCCTGCAGCGCGGCTATGACCAGGTGGTTCACGACGTCGCGATCCAGGGATTGCCGGTGCGTTTCCCGATCGACCGCGCGGGCTTTGTCGGCGCCGACGGGCCGACCCATGCAGGCTCGTTCGACACCACCTATCTCGCCACCCTGCCGGGCTTCGTGGTGATGGCGGCCGCCGACGAGGCGGAACTGATGCATATGGTTCGCACCGCCGCCGACTACAGTGAGGGCCCGATCTCGTTCCGCTATCCGCGCGGCGAGGGCACGGGGATCGAGCTGCCCGAACGCGGCGAAATCCTGCAAATCGGCAAGGGCCGGATCGTTTCCGAGGGGTCGAAGGTAGCGCTGCTTTCCTTCGGCACGCGCCTTGGCGAATGTCGCGAGGCGGCAACCGTGCTGAACGCGGCGGGGCTCTCTACGACCGTGGCCGACGCCCGCTTTGCCAAGCCGCTCGACCATGACCTCATCCGCCAGCTTGCCGCCCATCACGAGGTGCTGGTGACGATCGAGGAAGGGGCAGCCGGCGGCTTCGGCGCCCATGTCATCCAGTTCCTCGCCAATGAAGGCCTCATGGACAACGGCCTGCGCGTGCGCCAGATGGTGCTGCCCGACATCTGGATGGAACAGGCAAAGCCCGAAGTGATGTATGAGAAGGCGGGCCTCGATCGCGACGGGATCGTCGATACGGTTTTCCGCGCGCTCGGCCGCTCCGGCATCTCGACCGGCACCACGGGGTAAACGGCAAGTCTTGCGCTTGCCGGCAAATGCGTTCATGGAGCGGGTATGACCGACACCGCCCAGCGCCTCGACCAGCTTCTGGTCAGCCTCAACCATTTCGAAACCCGCTCGCGGGCCCGCGACGCCGTTCTGCGCGGCGCCGTCACGGTGAATGGCCGGATCGCGAGGAAGCCGGGCGAGACCGTGCCTGCGGGAAGCGCCATCGCGGTCGATGATCCGGCGGGCGCCTATGTCTCCCGCGCGGCGCTGAAGCTGATCGCCGCGCTCGACCATTTCAATATTTCGCCCGAGGGGGCCGACGCGCTCGACATCGGCGCATCGACCGGCGGCTTTACCCAGGTGCTGCTGGAACGCGGCGCGGCCCATGTGACGGCTGTCGATGTCGGTCACGACCAGATGGCTGGGCGGCTTGCCGCAGACCCGCGCGTGACCAATCTCGAAGGCCTGAATGCGCGGCGACTTGGGCGCGAAGACATTGGCAACAGGCCCATCGGCTTCGTCGTCTCGGATGTTTCGTTCATCTCGCTGAAGCTGGCTTTGCCGCCGGCGCTTGCCCTTGCCGAACCCGGCGCGTTCTGCGTGTTTCTGGTCAAGCCGCAGTTTGAGGCCGGCAAGGAGAATATCGGCAAGAAGGGCCTGTTGAAGGATCCAGCACTCGGACCGAAGATCGCCGAAGACCTGGAAGACTGGCTTTCTCGCGATCAGGGCTGGCAAAGCTTCGGCATCACGCCCTCCCCGATCGAGGGCGGCGACGGAAACCACGAATATCTGCTTGCCGGACAAAAGCCCGGCGCAACCGAAAGGCTGGACCGCCATGGCCGCTGAAACCTTCGAGATCGAACGGCTCGGAAGCCAGGGCGACGGGATCGCCGCCCATGCGCAAGGCCCGGTCTTCATCCCCTTCACGCTGCCCGGCGAGAAAGTGACGGTTGCGCGCGAGAAGTCGAAAGCGGTCATGCTGTCGCTGCTTGAAGCCTCGCCGGAGCGGATCGCGCCGGCCTGTCGCCATTTCGGGCCGGACGGGGAAAACGGCACCTGCGGCGGCTGCTCGCTGCAGCATCTGGAACGCTCCGCCTATGACGCCTTCAAGCGGCAGGTGGTGATCGACGCGCTTTCCGCCCATGGCATCGACTGTCCCGTCGCGCCGCTGGTGACGTCCGGCCCCGGAGAGCGGCGGCGCGCGAGCTTTGCCGGGCGCCGCACGGAAAACGGCATCCTGCTTGGCTTCTCCAGCCCGGAAAGCCATCACATCGTCGCCATCGAGGAATGTCCCGTGCTTTCGCCGGCGCTTTTTGCCAGGCTTCCGGCCCTCAAACTTCTGGCCGGCATTCTGGTCTCCACCAGCGACCCCTTCCGCATCGCCGCCATGGAGACCGAGACAGGACTCGACATCAGTTTTGCCGGCATCAAGGCGCCGTCGGAGAAACGCCGGCAGGCCGCCACCCGCGCGGTCATGACCGTCAAGGGCATCGCCCGGCTTGCCATCGGCGACGAAATCATCGTCGAGCCGGTGAAACCGGAATTGAACCTTTCGGGCACGCGCGTGTTTCCGCCGCCGGCAAGCTTTGCCCAGGCGACGCTTGGCGCGGAAGAGGCGATGACGGATCTGGTCGTCAGGCATCTGAAGGGCAGCAAGCGGGTGGCCGACCTCTTTTCGGGCTTCGGAACCTTTGCGCTCAGGCTCGCGGCGAAATCCCGCGTCCACGCCGTCGAATTCGACGGTCCGGCGCTGACTGCGCTCGATCATGCAGTGCGCAACAGGCAGGGCCTGAAACAGGTGACGACGGAACGGCGCGACCTCTTCCGTCGCCCGCTTCTGCCGCGCGAGCTCGCGCCCTTTGACGGCGTCGTGTTCGACCCTCCCCGCGCCGGCGCGAAGGAACAGGCAGAGGAATTGGCGCGCTCGAAGGTCGCCCGCATCGTTGCCGTATCCTGCAATCCGCAGACCCTTGGTCGCGACCTCTCGATCCTGAGGGACGGCGGCTACAGCATCGACAGTGTCGTCCCGGTCGACCAGTTCTTCTGGAGCGCCCATGTCGAGGCGGTGGCCTGTCTCAGCCGGAAATAGCATACTCTTCGTGAAACCTGCTTGAAGGTTGACGGGGTATACCTAAATGAGTATAAAAAAGGACGCGCTTAAGCCATGCCGCTGGGTCGGAAGCGCCCAGAAGGATCTTCAGGGTTTTCCGGAACGGGTGAAGAAGGATATCGGCACGGCTCTCATGTTCGCGCAAGCAGGGCAGAAGGCAGGCAGCGCCAAACCCTTCAAGGGCGTCGGATCCGGCGTTTGGGAGATCGTCGATGACCATGATGGCGATACCTATCGTTGCGTCTACCTTCTTCGTTTGAAGGAGGTCGTGTACGTGCTTCACGCCTTCCAGAAGAAATCGAAGACTGGCAAGAAAACGCCGCCCAAAGACATCGAAATGATCAAGTCTCGGATCAAGCTTGCCGAGGACGACTACAAGAAGAGACCAGCGACATGACGGAAGACATAACGGAAAGCTCGGGCAACATCTTCGCCGATCTTGGTCTCGCAGACGCCGAGGAACTGAGCCTGAAGGCTGCGCTCGCGATTCAGGTGGCATCCATCATCAAGCACCGTCACCTGACGCAGCGCGATGCCGGGGAGATACTGGGAATTCCTCAGTCCCATGTATCCAAAATCATGAACGGCAAGCTCGAGGGAATAACGTCAGACAGGATTCTGCGGATGCTCCTCAAGCTCGGCCGCGATATCGATATCGTGATCAAGAAGAAAAATCCGAAAGTCGATCAGGGGCGCTTGTCCATCGCGACGCCGAGAAAACGCGTGTCGGTTGCTGCTTGATGTTGACTGTCACTCGTTGGGCATCCGGGTTTCGACAATAAAAAAGGCCACGCTCCTGATTTGCGCGGCCTTTTTCTTATCATTGCAGCCAAATCAATAATACGGCGACAGGCACTGCTTGCGCGGGCCGTTATAGGGCTGGAAGGTATTGTCCGACGGGCGATAGGAGCGGTAGCGCGACTCGCACCAGTCGTAATGCTTCGGGTTCAGCCCATAGGTCTGCTGCGGCTGGCGGCTCTGGTTGGCCGCGACCGCACCGCCGATGATCAGCGCGCCCGCGCCGAGAATGGCGAGCGGCACCCACGCGTCGTCATTGTCGTCGTAGTAATATCCGGGCGGCGGCGGGCGATAGCCCCGTCCGCCATTATAGCCCCAGCCGCCATTGTTGTAATAGCGCCTGTTGTTGTAGCCGCGATTGCGGCCCCAGCCGCCGCGATTGTCGTTATAGCGATCGCCGCCGCGATACTGCACCGTCTGCACGGCGTTATCCGCCGTCGGGGCCGGCTTCATCACCGGCATCGCCTCCGCAGGCAGAACGCTCACCGCCATGAATGCGGAGGCAATGGCGGCAGCCGCCGTTTTCCTTGCCAATCTGATCATCTCATTCTCCTGTTTGCCGCGCCGAAGGGTCGGTCGCCGAAATCCTTGGTTACAAGCAGAGACTAATCAAGCCTGCCTGAACCCGAGATTAACGTTTCAGAAAGGAGAAAGGGCGCGCGCCGCCGGTCAAAAGACGCCGCGCGCGTTCACAAATCGTGTTCTCGCGCCGTCTCAGTAATAGGGCGAGGTGCACTCTTTGCGCGGCCCGTGATAGGGCTGGTAGGTGTTGTCCGAGGCGCGGTAGGACTTGTAGTGGTCCTCGCACCATTGATAGTGCTTCGGATTGATGCCGGCCTGAACGGGCGCCGCATCGCCGGACGATGCGGCTGCCGCAACGCCGCCGCCGATCAGCGCGCCGGCGCCGAAGGTGATCGCCGGCCCCCAGTTGTTCCAGTAGGGACCGCCATACCAGCCGGGGCCATAAGGGCCGTAGGGACCGCCATAGACGGGGCCAAAATAGGGACCCGGATAGGGACCGACCGGCCTGTAGGGCGGCGGCGGATTGCCATGCCAATGCGGCCCGTAGCGGCCGCCGCCATTCCAGCCGGGGCCACCCGGATTTCCGTGCCAGTGCGGAGCGACCGGCCCGTGAAGTCCGCCGTGAAGCGCCGGACCGGGCCCCATGGGCACGCCGTGATAATGACCGAAACCGCCTCCATGAAAGCCGCCGCCATGGAAACCGCCCGCGGGATGCGCCGCTGCTGGCGTGATCGCGGCTGCCGCCAGCATGCCCGCCGCCACGACCGCGACGAATGCCTTCCTTACTGCCTTCAACATCGGCTTCCTCCTGAAGCAAACACCTGAAGCGACGGCGGCGGACCGGATAAGGGTCGTACCGCAATCTTCGGTCGTGGCGTTACGCCTTTCAACCTGAATGCAGCATTAACGGAGGGAGTGTCCGGCCGGAGGGTTCAGCCTCCGTCCTCTTCCAGTCCGATCAGGACATTGGCGACATTGTCGCCGATCTCGTGCACGCCGTAGCCGCCTTCCATGACGGTGAGGACCGGAATGCCGAGCCCGGCGACCCTGGCGCCCATGGTGCGGAAATCAGGCGTTTTCAGACGAAAGAAGGAGATCGGATCCTTCTCGAACGTGTCGACGCCGAGCGACAGGACCAGGGCCTCGGCGCCGAAGGCCGCAATCCGTTTCAGCGCCGCGTCCAGCGCCTCGCTGTAAGCCGGCCAGGCGGTATTGCGCAGCAACGGATAATTCGCGTTGTAGCCCTCGCCCCTGCCCTTGCCGGTCTCTTCCTTGTGACCCCAGAAATAGGGGAAGGCATCGTCCGGCTCGCCATGCAGCGAGGCAAAGAAGATATCATCGCGCTCATAGGTGACGTCCTGCGTGCCGTTGCCGTGGTGGAAATCGACATCGAGGATCGCGACCTTCCTCGCGCCATTGTCGAGGATCCGCTGGGCGGCAATGGCGGCGTTGTTGAGGAAGCAATAGCCGCCGAAGAGGTCGATGCCCGCATGATGTCCCGGCGGACGGCAGAGCGCGAAGGCAAAGCGATGCCCCTCGCCGAGATAATCCGCCCCGGTCATGGCGCAGTCCTTCGCCGCGATCGCCGCCTCGTATGTGCCCTCGGTGATCGAGGTTTCCACCGAATTGGCGTAGTAGCCCAGAAGGCCGTCGATATTGTGCGGCGGTCGGGCGTGATAGGAACGGCGAACGGGCAACGAGATCGGGATCGCCTCGGTGGTGAAGCCGGCAGAGAGCCAGCGCTCCCACACGGTCTCGAGAAACTGCAGATAGCCCGCGTCATGCAGTTTCAGCGGCACGGTGAGGTCGTAGCGCGTGGGCGCGACCTCGTCGTCAAAACCCTTTTCTTTCAGCGCGGCCCGGATCCACTCGACCCGGAAGGGACCCTCGAACGGCTTCACCAGCTCGCCGCCATGCAGCTCGGTCTTGGCATCACGCAGCTTGTGATCCTCGGAATAGATGACACGCATTTTCAGGGCCCCTTGACGAGAAAGATTTCCCCTCTGTCGGTAGCCCCATTCCGGCGCAAAATCCACAGCAGACGCCAAGTTCGTTGATACAATTGCGGATTAGGTCTCGAACAGCGCGCCCCTTCGGAAAGAGATATGTTGTAAAGTACACTTTACATATTTGTCGAAACCCTCTATGTAAAGGAGGCTTTACAACACAGGAACCCGGCCGATGACCAACAACCGGGCGACACGGCGCTATTTTTCCGTGATGTTTCCAGCACTCGTGGTATTCCTCGCCACGTCATTCGCGATCAACCGGGTGAGCGATCACACACCGCATGTGTCGGTTGCAATCATGGGCCTGATGGCCATCGCGATCGCCGCCCTTCTCGCTTTCTTCTGGGCGCATCTGCGCTACGTCCGCGAAATCGATGAATTTCTGCGGATCATACAGATCCGCGCAATCATTGCGGGTCTGGCCGTTGTCTTTTCTCTGGCGACAGCCTTGGGCTATCTGGAGCTTTATGGCGATGTCGACACAATCTCCCTGTTCTGGCTCAACCCGATCTACTGGCTGTCCTATGCCGTGGCTGCCCTATATCTGACCTGGCGGGAAACCGGTTCGCTCGGATGAAGAACATCGTGAAGCGCCTTCGGGTCGAGCGCGGATGGTCACAGGCAAGGCTTGGCGAAGAACTGAACATTTCCCGCCAGAGCGTGATCGCGATCGAGGCGGAGCGTTATGATCCGTCACTGCCGCTGGCCTTCAGGATCGCCCGCGTCTTCGCTCTGCCGATCGAAGCCGTGTTCTTTCCCGAAGAGGATGATGCTCAGTCCTGAAGACGCTTGTAGAAGAAGGTCGTGTCGCAATAGCCGCCTTCGGGATAAAGCGCATAGTCCGGCACCACGCCGACGCGGTTCCAGCCGAAGCGCGGATAGATCGCCTCCGCCGCGCTGCCGGTGGCGGTGTCGAGCACCAGAAGCCATCGGTCCCGCTTGCGGCATTCGGCCTCCAGCGCCTCCATCAGCAGGCGGGAAATACCCCTCCCCCTGAAGGCGCGCAGCACGATGAGCTTCATCACATCGCCGCGATGAAGCTGGTTGGGCTTTTGCGCCAGCCCCGCCTGCACCGTGCCGACAAGAGCGCCCTCTTCCTCGGCGACGGCAAGAATGACCGCGCCGGCGGCAACGCCCGCGGCCACCTGCCGCCAGAACGCTTCAACCGCGCCCGCATCATAAGGCGCCATGAAGCCCATGGAGGCATTGTCCTCTATGCTGTCCGCCAGCAGCGCGCAGAGCGCGGGAATGGCCGCCTCGGCCTCGTCACCGTTCAAAAGCCTGATGTCCATGACGGCACCTCGTTGAGGCAACGTTCTCTCCGAGGATCGGAATCGATTTTCGGAAAGAACGATGCGTAGTTTCAATAGGTTAGAGCGTCGTTTGTACGTCCGAATGGACGCACGGCGCTCTACGGCATACGCTCGATGATCACCGAATAGGTGACATCGGTCGCGCCGGGATTTGAGAAAACATGCGGCTCGGCCACCGGCATGAACAGGCAGTCGCCTTTCGAAAGCTGGTGGTTCTCCTCGCCGAACTCGACATCGAGCACGCCGTCCAGCACCCAGACGTGCTGGCGCAGTTCTGCCGCGCCATGCTTTGGCGGATAGGCGATGCGACCGCCGGCGGGAAAGCGGATGAGCACGATATCCACGCCCGAGCCGGTGCCCGACGGCGATATGGAACGGCGCGTATAGCCGGTTTCCGGATCGCGCCAGACCGGCTGGTCGACCCGGCGCGACAGCGGATCGACGGGCCGGTCCGCATCGGCAAAGAAAGCCGAAAGCGAGGTGCCGAGCGCGGCGCAGATCTTCGCCAGCACCAGCGCGGACGGCGAGGCCTCAGCCCGCTCGATGCGCGAGATCATCGCGCGGCTGACCTCGGAGAGTTCGGCAAGCCGGTCGAGCGTCAGCCCCTTTTCGGCCCGAAGCCGTTTGAGGTTTAGCGCAATGGTTCGGTCGAAGGTTGAGTCGGTCATATCCATGATGCGATCATGGATTTCCACTATAAGAGAGTCAAGCGGATATTGTCGGGAAACCCGGCTGCGATTGGTTCGCAGGTCTAGTCAGCACCTCGCCAGGCCGTATCCCCGCAAGGACCGGTGGTTTCCAGCACGGCGGCAAGGTCGCCCCTTGCCACGGCCTCATCGACGAATGCCTTGCGCTCGGGCGACAATTCCTCTTCGAGATTGGGTCTGTTCCAGGGTTGATCGCGCCAGGACGCATCGTTCTCATCGAAAAGGTAGTCCGGCCGTGTCGGATTATCCGAAGAGAGGATCGCGCTTTTAAGATAATAAACAACATCAGGGTTGAGATTGACGACGCGGCCCTTGCCGTCAAGCTGAAGATATACGGACAGGCCCGCCACCGATCCTTTGAGCGCGATATGTTCAATGACATCGATATGCATTTTCGCCAGCCAGTCGTAACTGGTTTCCGGGTCTCCTGCGAACCGACCGCAATAGGAAATCGTGACATCGGCGTCAGGCTCCTCGAGCATGCGCCTGAGCTGATAGCCGTGCGGTGCGGAGAGGCAGCAAGGCAACGACCATTCTTCACTGGCCTCCGCATAGTCAAGCCAGCGCGCGTAAAGCAGATTCCGTGGTCCGGTTTCGGCATAGTCTGGATAGGTCTCGAGATAAACGATGAATGCGCGCTCCATGCGGTCGCCACATCCAGGCGCTCCGAAAAGAAGCCCCTGACCCGGTGGATCAAGGAAGCGCCCCTGATCAGGGTCGATCTCCCAGGGTCTGGGTTGGGGATGGTCTGAGAATGACCACTCGCTGTCTGCCGCCCCCCCTTGAGAGAACGCCCCCACAACCAGCAAACACGCAAAGCAGATAACGTTTCGCATGATGAATATCCCCGCCGAGCCCCGCAACTCTTGGTGAGGGCATCGTAGGCCTTTCTCAACTTTCCTGAAAGGTGAACGAGATGACTAACCAATATTCAGGGGAATGCGAAAGCCTGCGACGCATTGAACTGGCTCTGGATACAACGATCGAGCAACTGAGGGAGAAAAAGAAGGCGTTGGCGGACAGAAAAGCCGTGATCCCTCGGGAAATCTCCTCATTGGAGCTGGACCTGTCTTCTATCGCTTCCGACATCGGACTTGCCTTGACCGATATCGTCGCCGCAGCCAAAAGCAGGCGACTAAGGGAAATACTCATCGGTTTCGGCCAAGCCGCGCATGCGGTTGCGCAGGTCGTCACCGAAGTCGATGACCATCTCGCAAGGATTTCGGCTCTGCGGGCTGAACTCAGGGCAATCGAACCCGAAAGGATTGCGATAGCCTACGAAATCACTCAAAAAACGAGAGAACGACAAGGTGTCATCGACAGGCAATACGATTTGAATTGCCCAAAACGTCCCTGCTGACCACGCCCCTCTCCCCGCAATTTCGCTTCCAAGAAGCCGCGCGCGCTGCTATATGCGCGCGCATGAGCACAAATGAAGACCGCATCCCACTGGACCATATCCGCAACTTTTCCATCGTGGCCCATATCGACCACGGGAAATCGACGCTGGCCGACCGCCTGATACAGACATGCGGCGGGCTGGCGGAGCGTGAGATGTCCGCGCAGGTTCTCGATAACATGGATATCGAGCGCGAGCGCGGCATCACCATCAAGGCCCAGACCGTGCGCCTGCACTACAAGGCGAAGAACGGCGAGACCTATGTGCTGAACCTGATCGACACGCCCGGCCATGTCGACTTCGCCTATGAGGTGTCGCGCTCGCTCTCGGCCTGCGAGGGCTCGCTGCTGGTGGTCGACGCATCCCAGGGCGTGGAAGCCCAGACGCTCGCAAACGTCTATCAGGCGATCGACAATGATCACGAACTGGTCACGGTTCTGAACAAGGCCGACCTGCCGGCCGCCGATCCGGAGCGGGTCAAGGAGCAGATCGAGGACGTGATCGGCATCGATGCGTCGGATGCCCTGCTGATCTCCGCCAAGACCGGCATGGGCGTGCCGGACGTGCTGGAAGCCATTGTCCACAAGCTGCCTCCGCCGAAGACCGAAAAGGGCGCCGATGCGCCGCTGAAGGCGCTGCTGGTCGACAGCTGGTACGACACCTATCTCGGCGTCATGGTTCTGGTGCGCGTCATCGACGGCGTGCTAAAAAAGGGCCAGACCATCCGCATGATGGGCACGGACGCCAAATACCCGATTGATCGCGTCGGCGTGCTGACGCCGAAAATGCTGGTTGTCGATGAGCTCGGCCCCGGCGAGATCGGCGTGATCACCGCCTCCATCAAGGAAGTGGCCGATACCCGCGTCGGCGACACGATCACCGAGGACAAGCGCCCGACGGAAAAGATGCTGCCGGGCTTCAAGCCCGCCCAGCCGGTGGTGTTCTGCGGGTTGTTCCCGGTCGATGCAAACGACTTCGAGGATCTGCGCGCCGCTGTCGGCAAGCTCAGGCTCAACGACGCCTCGTTCTCCTATGAAATGGAAAGTTCGGCGGCACTCGGCTTCGGCTTCCGCTGCGGCTTCCTCGGCCTTTTGCACCTGGAAATCATCCAGGAGCGGCTGGAGCGCGAATTCGACCTCGACCTCATCGCCACCGCCCCCTCCGTTGTCTACGAACTGACGATGACGGACGGGCGCGAGATCGAGTTGCACAATCCCGCCGACATGCCGGACATCGTCAAGATCGCCGAGATCCGCGAGCCCTGGATCAAGGCCTCGATCCTGACGCCCGACGATCATCTCGGATCGATCCTGAAGCTCTGCCAGGACCGTCGCGGCATCCAGACCAACCTCACCTATGTCGGCAACCGGGCGATGCTCTCCTACGACCTGCCGCTCAACGAGGTCGTCTTCGATTTCTACGACCGGCTGAAGTCAATCTCGAAGGGTTATGCCTCGTTCGACTACCATCTCGACGACTATCGTGCCGGCAATCTGGTGAAGATGTCGATCCTCGTCAACGGCGAGCCGGTCGACGCGCTCTCCATGCTCGTGCACCGCACGGCGGCCGAGAAGCGCGGCCGCGACATGTGCGAGAAGCTGAAGGAGCTGATCCCGAAGCACATGTTCAAGATCCCGATCCAGGCCGCCATCGGCGGCACTGTGATCGCGCGCGAGACGATCTCGGCGCTCCGGAAGGACGTGACGGCGAAGTGCTATGGCGGCGACGCCACCCGCAAGCGCAAGCTTCTGGAAAAGCAGAAGGCGGGCAAGAAGCGCATGCGCCAGTTCGGCAAGGTGGAAATCCCGCAGGAAGCCTTCATCGCCGCGCTGAAGATGAGCGACGAGTAAAGCAAGCAGCGCTTTTGCGAGTGTTTGTGCGACGAATGCGCGCCGGGATCATTCTCCCGGCGGCAAGAGGCGTTCCCGCCGCTTCTCGTTCCAGTCGTTGGCGAGAACAGCCACCCAACCGAGCCCCGCGACCAGCAGGGGCAGCACGAAATAGAAAAATACCATTGTGCTGTTCATGGCTCTCTCAACCTTCCGAGAACGTGTCTTGCACCCATATGTAGTGCAAAAGCGGCAAAAAGCCAGACCAAGCTTGAAATGATGGCAAGTCCCGACAGCGCTTCGACATGACTAAGCGCCGATACAGACGGGACAATCAGACCGGCGGCGATGCAGGCCGTTGAAGCCCTGTCGAGCGCATTCGCAAGAAGCTTGATGCGCTCGTTGTGGATTGTGTATTTCTGCATCTCGGCCACGCGCGCCCTCTCCTAGCGCATCGTGGCGCGAGCTTACCGCATCGCCGTCAGGTCGAGAAGCACCGTCACCGTCTCTCCGACGGTATCGGCGTTCACGGCGGGACCGAGATTGTATTCCTTGCGGTCCAGCGTCGCCTGACCGACAACATGGGCCGTGTCGCCGTCGATATCGAGCGTGAAACCGAGCTCGATCGGCAGGGTGACCGCCTTGATGGTCAGAAGGCCGTCGGCCTTGTAGGTGCCATCGTCGAGAACGAGCACATTGTCCGTGGTGAAATCGGCAGAACCGAATTCCTTGACGGAGAACCAGTCGGACGTCTCCAGCATGCCGTCATACTGGCCGTTGCCGGTCGCGGCACTGCCGGTGTCGATCTCCACGGTGATGAGCGCGTCTTCCGGTGCTTCCGGGTCGAAATCGATCGAAGCCGTCCAGCTCTCGAATGTGCCGGAGAGCGTCTTGCCGCCCTGCGGCACTTCGAAGCCGAGCGTGCTCTGATCATGATCAACGGTCCAGGTCTCGGCCATGGCAGGGGTGGCGAAGGGAGCGGCGAGAACGGCGGCGGCAAGAAGGGTCTTCATGGAAAAGCGCATATCATTCTCCGGGAACGGTTTGGGCACCGCGCGAGGGGCGCACCATGCGCTTCAGCGTCTCGTCGCGGGCGATGAAGTGGTGCTTGAAGGCGGCGGCGACATGGCCGGCAATCAGCAGGATGAGGAAATAGGCGCCATATTCATGCACGGCGGAGGCAAGCGCCTCCGTTCCGGCCTTGTCGCCCGGAACCGGCAGATGCGGCACCTCGAACAGATTGAAGACGATCGTCGGGATGCCCCAGGGTGAGGCCGAGACCACCAGCCAGCCGGAGAGCGGCAGCAGAAACATCATCGCGTAGAGCCCGGTGTGTCCGAGATGCGCGACGCCCTTTTCCCAGACAGGCATTTCCGCCGGCAGTTTCGGCGAAGGGTTCACGACCCGCCACAGGAGCCGAAGCACGGCGAGCGTCAGCACGACGAAGCCGATCGACTTGTGGAGCTGGAACAGCGCGAAGGCATCCGGGTCCGACTGCGGCAGCCGCACCATGTAAAGGCCAAGTCCGAGCATGCCGAGAATGAGCAGCGCCATGCCCCAGTGAAACAGGATGGCGACGGCGCCATAGCCATGTCTGGTGTTCTTGATCATCGAAAATCTCCGGGAGACGCGGGGGAGCCTCTCACCGGCTCCGCCCGCGCGCTCATTGGTCAGCCGTTACTCGGCAATCAGCGCTTCGCCGGAAAAGACGACGGAGACTTCGTCGCTGATATAGGGCGTGTACATGTCCATGCCGTAGTCGGAGCGCAGGACCGTCGCCTCCATCAGGAAGCCGGCAGCCTGCTTTTCCGCCATCGGATGCTCGCCGAGCGACAGGATTTCCACCGTCAGCACGGCAGGCTTGGTGATGTCCTTGATGGTCAGGTCGCCGGTCACCTCAAGCTCGGTATCGGAAACCTTTTTCACTTCGGTGCTGGTGAAGGTGATCTCCGGATAGGTCTCGACTTCGAAGAAATCGGCGCTTTTGAAGTGCTCGTCGCGCGCTTCCCAGAACGTGTCGAGGCTGTCCGCAGCGATCACGAACTCAACCGAAGAGTTTTCCGGTGCATCCGTGTCGATCGTCAGCGTGGCGTCCCAGTCACCGAAGCGGCCGTCGGTGATCGAGTAGCCAAGGTGGTTGTAGCTGAATGACAGGTTGCTGTGCGACTTGTCGAATTCATAGGAGACCGGGGCGGCAAGAACCGGAGCGGACATCATGGACAGAACGACAGCCGTGGTAGCAAAACGGAACATAAATAACCTCTCGCTGATGCGGTTTGGACTGGACCGGAATGGTCGCGTGCACCCCTACAGCTAGCGGAAATTGCGTGTTCGACAATTTCGCAAATGCTGAACGAACTGTTCAACAAGTCAAATCGCTGATTTCACTTAACTTTCCAGAGATGAAGAAAATGTGAGCCGCACTTTACCGGTTGCGGCGCAGCATAAACCAGGGCAAGTCCGCGCCGAGGCGCAGCTTCGTCCTCAGTCCCTTTCCGATTTCAGTTCCCTGAAGCGGGCTTCATATTCCTTGCGCAACTGATGGCGCATCTTGGCTTCCTCGAAGCGGCGCTCCTTGTCGGGCGTCTCGAGGTTGAGTTTCGGAACGGGCGTCGGCTTGCCGTGCTCGTCGACCGCAACCATGGTGAAATAGCAGGAATTGGTGTGGCGGCGATTGCCGCTGCGCACATCCTCCGCCTCAACGCGGATGCCAATCTCCATCGAGGTATGGCCGGTATAGTTGACGGAGGCGCGCAGCGTGACGAGTTCGCCGACATTGATCGGCTCGCGAAAGGTCACCTGATCGACAGACAGCGTCACGGCGTAATGCTGCGAGAAGCGCGCGGCGCAGGAATAGGCCACCCGGTCGAGCAGGCTCAAGAGCGCCCCGCCATGCACCTTGCCGGAAAAATTCGCCATGTCCGGCGTCATCAGTACAACCATTTCAAGCTGGCTCGGGTCGTGTGCACGATCCATGCGTTATTCATCCCTCTCGTTGCGCGGCAGGGCCGCCATCCCTCCCCGCGTCTCGCGGGCAGCGCCAATCTTGCCTGAATGGGGCCGACGATCAACAGCAAAGAATGCCCTCTTTCCGAGCGCCGCGTCCGTGCCCGCGGTTGACCTTCGTCACGCCAGCGGCCAAAGTCGCCGGCAACAGCCACCCCTGAGCGCCCAGCAGACAGAAGAACGCATGATGTCAAAGGTCAACCACGCGGAAGAGAACCTTCAGGCGGGCCCCTGGCCCTTCGTCACGTTGCGCCATGAAACGCGCGGCGGCCGGCGCCTGCTCTGGCGCGCCCGCGACCACCGCAAGGGGCTGTTCCGCCAGAGGCGCGCGCTTGAACATGTGCGCGCGCCGGCCTGGCAGACCGCGCTCTACAACTGGATCATGGGACTGGTGTTCGTCATCGGCGCCTCACTGTTCATGGCGGGAAGCGCGATGGCGCTCTTTCCGAAGATCGGTGCCGGACTGCCGGCGTGGACGACCAACGTCACCTTCTTCATCGGCTCGATCCCCTTCACCACAGCGGCCTATCTGCAGCTCTTCCAGGCGGCCAATGCCGACCAGACGGCGGCCGGCTCCGGCGTCAGGCCGAAGCTCTTCGGCTGGAGCCCCAACAGTCCCGGCTGGCTCAGCGCCTCGACGCAGTTCATCGGCACGGTCGCCTTCAACTTCAACACGTTTGACGCCATCAACACGCCGAAGGGCTGGGTCGCGCAGGACCTTGCGATCTGGACGCCGGGCATGATCGGCTCGGTGCTGTTCCTGGTCTCGGCCTATCTGGCCTATATCGAGGTCGGCCATGCGCACCTTTCCCGACCGCGCCGCGAGCTTGGCTGGTGGATCGCGGCGATCAACCTTGCTGGCTGCGTCGCCTTCATGATCGCCTCGACGCTGGCCTATGTGCCGCGCCACGGCGTTTCCGCCGTCGTCATGGATATCTCCAACGCCAACCTCTGGTTCGGCGCCTTCTGTTTCGCGCTCGCCGCCGCGCTCAGCATGCGCGAGGCCCGCCATGCGGGCGACAACGCCGCCGCGTGAGCCGTTACTGGTGAACGACGACGATGCCGAGCATCATGGTCGTGATGGTGAAATAGAGAAGAAGCCCGGTCAGGTCGACAATCGTGGTCAGCGCCGGACCGGAAACGACGGCCGGGTCCTGCTTCACCGCGATCGCGCCGAGCGGCAGGAGCGCGCCGATCAGCGTGGCGGAGACCACCTGTGCGGCAAGAGCCACAGCGATCGCCAGACCGATTCCTTCAAGCGTCAGCCCTTCCGGCACATCGGCGGCATTGGAGATCAGCACCACTTTCAGAAAGGCGAAGGCAAACAGCATCGCCGCCATCAGCAGCGAGACCCGCATTTCCCGCCACATGATGGTGCCCGCCTCGGCCCATCTTATGCTGCCGGTAGTCAGCACGCGGGTGACGAGGCTGGCCGACTGCGTGCCGACATTGCCGCCGGTATCGGCCACCATCGGCATGTAGAGCGCAAGGATCACCAGCGCATCGAGCGCGCTTTCATAAATGTGGACGACATAGCCCGCGGCGAGACCCGCAATCGCGAGACCCAGCACCCAGGGAAAGCGGCGGCGAAAATCCGACCAGACCGAATGTTCGAAGTAATCGTCATTGACGGTACCCGAAAGGCCGACGAAGACCTCGGCGTCCTCCTGCAGCGTGTCGACCACGAAGCGGGCCGCCCGGGCGCCCTCTACCGCGCCGACAAGCCGGTTGTCCTGGTCGACGACCGGCATGAACTCGATCTGGTCCTCCACCATCTGGTGCGCGACCGATTCGGCCGTCCTGTCGGTGCGGGCCAGCGGGATGTTCTTCCGCGCGAACGAACTGACGGGATCGTCCACCTGGTGGCGCAGGCAGTCATGCAGGCAGACGACGCCCGCGAATGTCCCGTCTCCGCCGCGGATGCAGGCCCTGGTCGCATGTTTTTCTCCGCTTTTCGAAAACAGCTTCACGGCCTCGCCGCAAGGCGTTTCCGGCTTCAGCACCAGCGGCGCTTTTTCCGTGATCCGCGAAAGCGGGGTCAAAGGAGCGCTCAGAGTGAATTCGCCGGCTGTTGCTTCCGTCACGACACAGATCCTTTCAGTTTCCTCTTACTATACAAGGCGGTTTTACGATTTGATGACGCTTCGGGCGACAAGTGTGCAGGAGCGATTTGCGAGACTGGACTTCATTTGCCTTGTCTGCATACTGAGGTTGAATGAAGGGGGATGAGACACGGCGCGCCTTCGTCGTCGAGGGGCTCGGCACACCCGCTTTTGTTGTTGTTGACCCTTTGCAATCCGGCGCGTAACCCATGGATGACATGTCCCAGCTTCCCGATCAACCCGGCAACCGGCGCGCCGAAGCCCGATTCATTGTTCTTGCTGCCGCAGCGGGCATTCTGACGGGAACGGCCGGCTCCTTCTTCCATCTGATCATCGACCGGCTATTGAAATGGCCGGAGTTACTGGCCCGCCATCTCGACGGCGCGTTTCTGGTCGGCGCTGCCGCGCTCATTACCATGGGCCTCACCGTCGCCTCGGTCTATATCGTGCGCCGATACGCACCGGAGGCCGGCGGCAGTGGCGTCCAGGAAATCGAAGGCGCGATGAGCAACCTGCGCACGGTGCATTGGCGCAAGGTCCTGCCGGTCAAGTACCTCACCGGTATCGCAGCGCTCTCCTCGGGTCTCGTGCTCGGGCGAGAGGGGCCGACAATCCATATCGGCGCGTCGATCTCGGCGGCGATCACCGATTTCTTCAAGGTGTCGGACGTGGAGCGGCGCGGTCTTCTGGGCGCAGGTGCGGCGGCAGGTCTTGCCTGCGCCTTCAATGCACCGCTGGCCGCCGTTCTCTTCATCGTCGAGGAAACCCACAGCCAGTTCCCCTATACCTTCCGCACCTATATGGGCGTGATCGCCGCCGCCTTCTTCGCCACCGTGATGACGGAGACGATCGGCGGCACGGCGCCGGATTTCTCCATGTCCGTACCCACGCCCGAGCTGGCGCTTCTGCCGGCCTTCGTCATCCTCGGTTGCGTGCTCGGCGCGGTCGGCGTCAGCCTCAACGCCGCGATCATGGGCGTGAGCAACTTCGTCATGGGCATGCACAAGCGCGTGCCCTACCTGATGCCGGCGCTGATCGGGCTTGCCGTCGGCGCGCTGTTCATTCTGTTTCCGCGCGCCGTGACCGGCGGGGAGAACGTGATCGTGATGATGGCGCGCGACAACATGGCGCTCAGCGCGCTGCTGGGCCTTGCGGTGCTGCGCTATGTCAGCATGGTCGCCAGCTATTCCGCCGGCACGCCGGGCGGCATCTTCGCGCCGATGCTGGCGCTTGCCATCTGCTTCGGCCTTGCCTTCGGCACCGCGCTTTCAGGCATGCTGCCCGCAGGCGCCGCCGTACCGCTGGCCTTCGGCATTGCCGCCATGGGCGGGCTGTTCTCCGCTTCGGTGCGCGCGCCGATCGTCGGCGTGGCGCTGACGCTGGAACTGACCGGCGCCTATACGATGACGCTGCCGCTGATCGCCACCTGCCTCACGGCCAATCTCGTTGCGCAGTGGATCGGCGGCCATCCCATCTACGAACAGCTTCTCGACCGCACCCTGGCCCAGGCCGGCGTCCACCCCGAGCGCATGCCGAAGAAACGCTCGGGCACGGGCATCGCCTGAGACACGTTTCAGACGAAGGCTCACGCGTCATAGGCGACGCGAAAGCCGACATTGCTCGCCGCACTGTCGGGCGTGAGCGCCATGCGGGCGGCAATCCGGTAGCGATAGCAATAGGAAATGTGGCAGAGGAAGGACCCGCCCTTCAACAGCCGCTCGCCGGCTGCGACCGCATCGGCATTGCGCTTCTTGGCGTGGCGCGACAGCGAGCGGATGCGATAGGGATCGGCCGTCCATTCCCAGACATTGCCGGCCATGTTGTAGAACCCGCCTTCGTTCGGCTCGAACGAGCGTGCCGGCGCTGTCCCCATATAGCCGTCGGCCATGGTGTTGGTATGCGGGAACGTGCCCTGCCAGATATTGCAGAAAATGGTCTCGTCATCCGGCTCGTCATCGCCCCAGGCAAATTTTCGGCCGCGCACGCCGCCATGGGCCGCGCGCTCCCATTCCGCCTCGCTCGGAAGCCTGCCGCCAACCCAATCGGCGAAGGCCAGCGCATCGGCGTGAGAGACCTGGGTGACCGGATGCTCGAGCCGGTCTTCGATCGAACTCCCCGGCCCTTCCGGCTGCCGCCAGCTTGCGCCGTCGATGCGCACCCACCAGGGCGTCGATGGCGCGTTGCCCGTCACCTCGGTATCGGCGGGCAGAAGCCCGGCGAAAACGGCCGACCAGCCGAACCGCTCCGCTTCGCTGACAAAGCCAGTCGCGGCGACGAAATCGGCAAAGCGGCCGATCGTCACGGTCTGGGCTTCCAGCAGATAGGCATTGAGTTTGACGCTGCGCGCCGGGCCTTCGCCGTCGAGCGGGATGACAGGGTTGTCCATGCCCACATGGCTGCGTCCGCCGGGAATGAAGATCGCATTGGAGCGCTCGCCGGCAACGAAAGGCGCGGCGGCGGGCGCAGAGGCGGGCGCCGGCTCTCCTGCATTGCGCGAGACGGCACAGCAGCCCTTGACGGCGTCATCCATCGTTCTTCTCCCTCACTGAAGCGGGCGGTGCCCGTTCCGGTTGCTCTCAAGCGACTTCTAAAGCTTTTTTGTTAAGTTGAAAATTACCGCACTCAGATACGACGTGCGAGTGATCGATCGGAAACTTTCTTGATATCTATCAACGATAGTTAGCGCTTTAGCTTTACGGCTGTTCCTGTCGCAACAATCAGAAAAATACCACTCGTACCCACCCCAAGGTTCAACTGACTAAACTCGAAACGCACTGATATGACCGCATCAGCTTCTAACCTAGCAGCTTTTGATCTTATCTCGTCAAGGCATGCCTGTCTGCCATCAGATGTTGCTCGCTGTATTGTATCCGAACGCCCTCCTACTAAGTCTCTCATAGAGTTAGCGATGTCTTTGAAGAAATTTAGACCATAGGCCACTTCTGCTCCGACAATGTCTATTACTTGAGACACTTCTCGCCCAGGAACAGACTCTCCGTTAGTTAAAATCAGCGAATCAAGGATCTCATCAAACAACGCCTTCGGCATATTGCTTCTGTCGGCAATCTGACCAGTCGAACGATACTCGTCTATTATTGCAGAATCGCGTTTGGCATTCACGCTGTCCAGCGCCTGGTGAATTCGACGTTCTTTCTCCGTGTAACACTTGGAGCACAAGCCAGAGTAACGATTGTCCATGAATGGAATCGCGTCACCGCATTTTCTACACTTGGCCATTTCAAACTCCCCAAAATTCCTTGGGAGATTAGCCTATTGCAGTGACAAAAAAAGCCCAATGCCTGGGGGACAAAGGACTTATTACAGACGCCTTGCGTCCAATATAAAATGGTCGGGGTGGCGGGATTCGAACCCACGACCCCTTGACCCCCAGTCAAGTGCGCTACCGGGCTGCGCTACACCCCGACCAGCCATAACGGCCCGTCCCCATTAGACTTTCGATGCCGGGCGCGCAAGAGGCAATTTGACGATCCAAACCAAAAACCGGAAATTTGCGCCGGAAGGCCCGGAACAGATCAGCAAACCCCGCGACATTCAAGCCGGCAGCAACGCTGCCTCGGTCAAAATCCGCTTTGGTAGAACCGTCTCTGCGGCCTCGGCCTGAGCGAACCGGATTTGACCAGGATCGAGCGGATCTCGGCTGTCTGCTCCTCTGCCGGACGATCGAAGATCTCCGGCGGAATAATGACGCCGCGCTCGGCTGCACTTTGAATGACGGCCCGGCGGAAGGCGCCTTCGCGCGCAATGAAGCTGCGGAAGGTGTGCTCGTCCAGCGTCAGCAGCGTGCAATCCGTCACCGCCGTCACCTGGATCGGCCGTCGGCGCTTGGCCAGAACGGCGAACTGACCGAACAAGTCCCCCTCCGTCAGCCGGAGCTTCACGCCGTCGGTGACGACATTCACCGTGCCAGCAGCGATGAACCAAACCTCGCGGGCCGAGCTCTCCTTCCTCAGGATATGCTGACCGGGCGCGGCATAGACGATGCGGATCTTCTTGCGCAGCAGCTTGCGTTCCCTGTCGGTGAAGTCCGAAAAGGCAGCAAAGCCCTCGACAGCAACGCGCTTCTGCTGCTTCAGGTCGAGAACCGGCCTACCCCTCAGTTGCGCCCGTCGCTTGTCGATATCCGCGCCAAGCGTCGCGCGGAGTTCGGGGCCGATCAGCCCGTCTTCCACCAGCGCCTCGTATTCGCCCTCCTCCAGCTGCAGCGTGGTGCGCCGGATCAGCCGCCGCTCCAGTTCCTCGGCATAGCCGGGAAATTGCAGCCTGAGGGTTTCGAGTTCCTGGCGCGCCTCCTCGAGGCGGCGGTTGAGCAGTTCGTGCAGGAGTTCTGCGACGCGCCGGCCATGGATGCGACGGATGCGTTCGTCAATGAACAGCTCCAGACGCGGCAGCACCATGCTGTAGGACACGAGAACATCGAACCGGTCTTCCAGAAGACTGGCGAGCGGCCTGGCAATGCCGAGATAATTGTGCAGCAGCGTCGCCACGCGGAAGCGCAGGTTCGTAGCGTAGACCCGGCGCGATGCCGCCCGGTATCCGGCGCGCCCGCTGGTTCGCGTCGCCTCGATGATCATGTCGGCGCCGATGACCAGACGCTCGGCAAGGTCGGCGGAGATGATCTGGTCGCGATAGCCGTCAAGGATCGAATCGCGCTCATGGGCGGCCAGCGCGACAAGGCCGAGCGTGATCCGGTCGCGATCCTGAAGCTGTTCGGTCGCGTCGGTCTCCTCCACGGCGGCATCGACGCGCTCGGCAAAGCGCTTGGCCTCGTCGCGGACGATCTCACGGGTCAGGCCGAGATCGCGCGCGGTCTCGGAAACCCGCTCGCGCACGCTCTGCAACGCGACCGCAATCACCTGGTTGCTGAGCGCGACATCGAGCGGGCTGAGCCTGTCGAGCTTGAGCTTGCGGATGATCCAGCGCAGCGTCGTGCCCTGCACGATCAGGGTAAACAGGGTGAATCCCGTGGCGATCAGGCCGACCTGATGCTTGATGTCCTGCGGCACGTAGCGGTTTTCGGTCACCGCCAGCGCCAGGGCCAGCGTGACCGCGCCGCGAAGCCCGCCCCAGAGGATCGCCACGCTGTAGGGCCGCTCCATCTTCGGCGAGAGCCTGAGAGAGGCAAGCACCGGCAACACGCCAAAGAGGATGAGCGCTCGGGCGACGAGTGCGGCAACCACCACGACCACGATCAGGAACAGGTCGTAGAGCACGAATTCCGATAGAAGCTTGGGAATGAGGATGGCGGCGAGAATGAAGATCAGCGAACCGGCCCAGTGGGCGATCAGGTCCCAGGTGTCACGCATCTGCAGGTTCAGCGCCGGGGTGAAGCGGGCGGTCATGTGCAGGTTGATGGTCAACCCGGCGGCAACCACGGCAATCACGCCGGAGGCGGAAAACTGTTCGGCCAGCAGGTATGTCAGCAGCGGCACGGCGACCGATACCGAGATCTGGCCACGCGGAAAATCCGGCATGCGGGCGATCACTTCGACCGCGAAACGCCCGGCAGCGACGCCGATCAGGCCGCCCACGCCGGCAATCCAGGGAAAGGTGACAAGCGCCGGCGCGATCTTCGGATTGGCGACATTGACGGTGACAAAGCCCAGGAAGAGCGAAAACAGCGCAATCGCAGCCGCATCGTTCAGCAGGCTTTCGCCTTCGACGATGCGCGCCAGCCTTTGGGGGGAAGGCGTGGCCTTGAAGATGGAAACAACGGCCGATGGATCGGTGGTGGAAACGATCGCGCCAACCAGAAGGCAGGCGGCGAGCGGCAGGCCTGCGACCGGATAAAGCGCGAAGCCCACGGCAAGCATGGCAACGAAAACCGCGAGCACGGCCAGAACCAGGATCGGAACCCAGTCATCCAGCATGCGTCTGATATCGATATTGAGCGCCACCTGAAACACAAGCAGCGGCAGGAAAACGTTGAGAAAGAAACTCGCCCGGATCGGAAGGTTCAGAATTCCAAGCGCCAACGGGTTCAGCGCATTGGTGAGGCTCGTTTGCCAGAAGAAGGTGGCGGTGATGCCGATGCCGATGCCCATCGCGGCAAGGATCACGGAAAACGGCAATCTGAGGCGCGCTGCGAGCGGTTCGCTCAGCCCGATGACGGCAAAAATACCTGCGGCAATTGCGACGAGGATCGCAAGCTCCACTCCACACTCTCCTTACCTGAACGCATGGCGCGACCGGGTCTCATCTCTTCTTTTGTCTGGCGCACTCGCCAAACCCTTGAAGATATTCAACTTAGCCGAAATCATGCGCCCAAGTCAGCAAGCGAGGGCAGTTTTATTTCACCTTTGACCGCGTTGTCCTCAGAACACCATCGTCGACAGGATTGCAACCGACCCCAAGGCAAACGCTATCAGAGCCCTGGCCCAGAACCGATATCGATTGACGGCCGATGTGGGCATGCTGCAGGCGGAGCACACGGGCGGGCCGAAGCGCAGATGGTGTCCGCAATATTGGCAGTAGAAAAGCCGCATCCTTCCGCGTCCTCCTGTGAGGCATCGACGTCAAGGCGATGGTGGTCCGCACACCGACCGGTATAAGGCACTTATTATCCAGGAGACCAAAAGACCGAAAATTGACGCGCCGCAACGACGCCAAACCAAAGTCAAAAGGCAATCCTATCGCATTATAGTGACAGAAATTTTACTTTTAGCAAGAAGAGTCGCTGCAGCGCAGCGTAGCAAGAACGTGGGCACGAGCCCAGATATTCCCGGCATGCCTCCATGCCGGGAAGCCTTCGCAAGCTCAGCCGTTGCGCACGGCGTGATGATATTTGCGGTAGATCTCGTCGAGATCGACCGTCGGCGTCGGCGTCTCGATCTGCATGTCGAGGAGGGTTTGGTGGATGATCTTGGCGGCCGCCAGATTGCGGAACCATTTCCGATTGGCCGGAAGCACATACCACGGCGCATGCTCGGTCGAGCATTTCGAGAGCATGTCCTCATAGGCCGCGATGTAATCGTCCCAGCGCTCCCGCTCGGAATAGTCCGAGCCGGAAATCTTCCACTGGCGCTCCTTGTCTTCGAGGCGCTTCTCGAAGCGGTCAAGCTGTTCGTCCTTGGAGATATAGAGGAAGAACTTGACGATGCTGACGCCGTTTTCGGAGAGGAACTCCTCGAAATGGTTGATTTGCCGGTAGCGTTTCGACCAGACGCGTTCGGGAACGAGATTGTGTACCCGCGCCACCAGAACGTCCTCGTAATGCGACCGGTTGAAGACAGCCACCTGGCCGAGCGCCGGCGTGCGCTGATGCACGCGCCAGAGGAAGTCATGAGCCTTCTCGGTTTCGGTCGGCTGTTTGAAACTTGCGACATAGGTGCCCTGCGGGTTCATCGCGCGGATCACATGCCAGCAGACACCGTCCTTGCCCGCCGCATCGATGCCTTGCAGCACGATCAGCAGCGCGTGCTTCTTCTCGGCGTAGAGCTTTTCCTGAAGCGGCGTAATCTCGTCGAGGACGGCGGAAAGCTCCGCCTTGCCTTCATCCTTGTCCTTGATATTGCCGTGAAAGGACGGATCGATATCGGCAAGCTTGACGGAGCTTGCGGGCTCGATCCTCAGTTTTTCGCGAAAATCCATCGGCAGACCTCCCTGACCTTGCCGGCGAAGACTAGCGGAACAACCGTTCATTGACCACATCGATCGACATGGCCCGCCGGGCGCTGCGGTTCTCAAGAACATGGTCGATCCCGACCCTCACCATTCCCATGATAAACAGCCAGGCAATCAGGTAGATCCAGACGAAGCCGATCAGCCTCCACGGAATTTCGGGTACGATGATGCCGAAACCGCACATCAGCACCGCGACAAGCTGCGTGGCGAAGATGGCGATCAACAGCGGCCTTGCCGGATAGGGCGGTTTTGTAAACCAGTTCTCCTTGCGGCTGACCAGCATCAGAAGATGACCGCCGGCGACCAGTTGCAGGAACATCATCGACTGCAGATGCGCCGGGTCGGTAAGGCCGAGTCCCGTCCAACGTCCGGGTTCCGATAGTACTTCCATGCCCATCAGCAACAGGCCGAAGGACTGGACGATCGAGGCGAATCCCAGGACCGCGGAGACCGACAGGAGATGCGGCATGCGCCATCTGATCGGCTGCTCGGACACGCTGGTATTGTCGTAAGCCACCGTCATGATCGGAATATCGTCCAGAAGCGACATCAAAACGATCATGATCGGCGTCAGCGGCTGGAAGCCGAGGAAGATGGTCGACAGCACCACAAGGAACATGATGTCCATGGTCAACGCAACGCGGTAGATCGTGTAGCTGGTGATCCGGCCGAAGATCCGGCGCGCCTCGTCGACGGCATTCTGGATCACCGAAAGGCCGGGCGCCGTCAGGATCAACGCCGCCGCCCCTCGCGCCGCATCCGTGGCGCCGGAAACGGCGATGCCGCAATCGGCCTGTTTGAGCGCCGGCGCATCGTTCACGCCATCGCCGGTCATCGCCACCAAATGGCCATTCTTCTGGAATGTCTTGACGATCGCGTATTTGTGCTCGGGAAACACCCGCGCGAAACCATCTGCCGAAAGGATCCGGGCGGCGATCGGACCGGGCACATTGTCGGGGTCCATGTCCTTGGGAAAGACTTCCGCAGCCGGCAGGATATTGGTGCCAAGACCAAGCTGGCGCGCCGTTTCCTTGGCGATCGCCGTATCGTCACCGGTGATCATCTTCACCGAGACGCCCTTGGCGCGGACATTCTCGATCGTCTGTTTGGAATCGTCACGCGGCGGATCGAACATCGGCAGGATGCCGAGCAGCGTCCAGCTTTCACCGCTATCATCGGAGCGGGCGACAGCAAGCGCGCGATAGCCCTTCGCGCCGAGCTCGGCGACATGGGCATCGACCTCATCGGCAACGGCCTTGTCCGCGTTGGCCAGGAGGGCGATCGCATGCGGCGCGCCCTTGGATGTCAGGAACACCTTGCCGTCCGACCCGGTGACGGTCGCCTCGGTGCGCTTCGACACCGGATCAAACGGCGTGAACTTGCCGATCGTGTACTGCTCGAGCACGGCCTTGTCTGCAAGCGCGCCGATCACCGCGCCGTCGATCGCGTCGCCGTCCTCGGCGCGCGAGGCGAGCGCGCCGGCGAGCACGATGTCCTCGGCCTTCGCCCCGCCAACCGGAATCGGGTCGCCAAGCGTCAGGATGTTCTTCGTCAACGTGCCGGTCTTGTCGGAGCAGAGAATATCGGCGCCCGCCATTTCATCGATGGATGACAGGCGCGAGACGATCGCCTTCTCCTTTGACAACGCCAGCGCGCCAAGCGCCATGGTGATGGAAAACACCGCCGGCATCGCCACGGGGATGGAGGCGACCAGCAGCACCAGCACGAATTGTAGGATGCCGAGCGCATCGGCAAGGCCCCAGTCATCCGCCTTGACGATGTCGACATAGACCTGCACGGCGACCATGATCAGGGCCAGCACGACCGCCACCACGATCAGGAAATTGCCGATCTGGAACATCGCCTTCTGCGCCTGGCTGACGGCGCCCGCGCCGGCAACAAGCTTGGCCGTACGGCCAAAGAAGGTCTCCGACCCCGTTTCGGTGACGACGGCCGCCATCTCACCCTGTTTCACCACGCTGCCCGAATAGGCGATATCGCCGACCTTCTTGTTGACGGGTAGGGATTCCCCCGTCAACGCCGCCTGGTCGATCGAGACGTAATCGCCCGAGACCAGACGGACATCGGCGGGCACGATGCCGCCGAGCCTTATCTTGATGATGTCCCCGGGCACCAGGGTCGCCGCGTCGATGACGGCGAACTTGCCTTCGCGCAGCGCCGTTGCCTGCGGGGCAAGCGAATTCTTCAGCGCGGCAAGCGCGCTTGTCGCCTTGCTGTCCTGGTAGAATTCCAACCCGGCATTGAAAATCAGAAGGCCGAAGATGATGAAGAAGTCGCCCCAGTCGCCAAGGATCAGCGACACCAGCGCGGCCGCCTCGATCATGAAGGCGATCGGGCCGACGAAGTGACCGGCGATGTTCTTGATCAGGCTGGTCTTTTCCTCAGGCAGCGCGTTGGGACCGTACTGCGCGAGGCGTTTTTCCGCCTCGGTCGCGCTCAGGCCCTTTTCGGGGTCGACGCCGAGCTTTTCCAGAACCGTATCGACCGGCATTGTCTCCAGGTCATTGGCCGCTGCATTCTCCGCCATCATCATTCTCCAAAATCATGGCGCATCGTGTCGGGCACCGCCGCCGCGATCCGCAAACTCACCCCGAAACCGGCTTTCGTATTGAGACGATACGAAATTGCCACCATAAGTGGAAGCAGAATGGGGCGGCTTTGGCAATACGGGAGTCGCAATTCACCCTCTGGCGGACACTATAGCGCAGACGTGAAGACAGGAATTTGAAGACGATCAACGCCGATGCAGGACCTGGCCACGGACATGCCAAAGCCCCGTTGCCGGGGCTTTTGGGATATTGCAGACCGTGAAGACCGTCAGCGCACCTGATCGAGCAGGCGCTTGCATTCCAGGAGGTCGTAGAGCACCTCCTGCAAAAGCGCATCATCCGAGCGCGCCAGGCCGGAGGCGGGATCAATGGCCCCCTCGTCGTCCTTCTTGCGGCGGAAGAACCCAGTCCCGCCGGCCTTCTTCGGACGGCCGACAACCTGGTCATCGTCGAAGATCGAGGGTTGGTCCTCGTTCTGCCTGGCCTCCGGCGGCACGGCCAGCGCCTCGACAAGTTCGGCATCGCCGCTGCCGATCGCTGTGACGAACCGGTTGCCGTTGCTCTTCAGCAGTTTCTGGACGCCCTTGATGGTGTAGCCGTGATCATAGAGGAGATGGCGGATGCCCTTCAGGAGCTCGATATCTTCCGGGCGATAATAGCGGCGTCCCCCGCCTCGCTTCATCGGCTTGACTTGGGTGAACCGCGTTTCCCAGAAGCGCAGCACATGCTGCGGCAGCTCCAGCTCTTCCGCGACTTCGGAAATGGTGCGAAATGCCTCGGGAGACTTGTCCATGGTTTTCGGCCGTCCTCGCCTGCCAGAGTGATCGAATCAGGATTGCATTTCAGCGCGATAACGGCGCCGGCGCAAGCCGCTCGCGGCAGACGGCGGAAAAGTGCGTCAGGAAGCCGACTTCTGCGCGGCCTTCTCGGCCTTGTGCTTGCGATTGAGATGCGCCTTCAGGATCTTCTGCTTCAGCACATTTGAGGCCTTGAACGTCATTACGCGGCGCGGCGAGATCGGAACCTCCTCGCCGGTTTTCGGATTGCGGCCGATCCGCTCGTTCTTGTCGCGCACCTGAAACGTTGCAAAGGACGAAAGCTTCACCGTCTCGCCCTTGACGATCGCATCACAGATTTCATCGATCACAGTCTCGACCAGCTCGGCCGATTCCGTGCGGGAAAGTCCCACCTTGCGGAACACCGACTCGGCCAGATCCGCACGCGTCACAGTTTTGCCAGGCATTGCCGCATCCCAATTTTCTTTAGTTCCCCTTGGCCACGACACTATTGCTGTGCGGCAAGGCGGTCAAGCATGTGAAAGGACTGATTTCGTTGCGCGAAGGGCATTACCAGCGCAAAAGCACCGCTCCCCAGGTAAATCCGCCGCCCATGGCCTCCAGCATCACCATGTCGCCGCGCTTGATCCGGCCATCGCCAGCCGCCGTCGCCAGGGCAAGCGGGATGGAGGCAGCCGAGGTATTGGCGTGCTGATCCACGGTCACGACGACCTTCTCCATCGGAATGCCGAGCTTCTTGGCGGAGCCTTCGATGATCCGCCGGTTGGCCTGGTGCGGCACCAGCCAGTCGAGCTGGCCGATGTCGATCTTCGCTTCCGCGAAGGCCGCCTCGATCACATCGGTGATCATGCCGACGGCATGCTTGAAGACCTCACGGCCCTCCATGCGCAGATGACCGATATCACCGGTGGTGGAAACGCCGCCGTCGACATAGAGCTTGCGGCAATGCGAGCCATCGGAGCGAAGGCTGGCGGCTATGATGCCGCGCGCGCCTGCCTCGTGTTCTTCCATGGCTTCCAGCACAAGCGCACCGGCGCCGTCGCCGAACAACACGCAGGTCGTCCTGTCGGTCCAGTCGAGAAGCCGCGAAAACGTCTCCGCGCCGATCACCAGAACCCGCCGTGCCCTGCCGGCGCGGATGAAATTGTCGGCGGTTGTCAGCGCGTAGACGAAACCGGAGCAGACCGCCTGCATGTCGAAGGCAAAGCCATGTTCCATGCCCAGCCGGTTCTGGATATTCACCGCCGTCGCCGGAAAGGTGTTGTCGGGCGTCGAGGTCGCCACCACGATCAAGTCGATATCCGCAGGCGTCAGGCCGGCATTATCGAGCGCCGCGCGCGCAGCCTGCTCGCCGAGCGAGGCCGTCGTCTCATCCGGACCGGCGATATAGCGCTGCCGGATGCCGGTGCGCTGCTGAATCCAGCTGTCAGACGTATCCACAAGCTGCTGCAGTTCGTCATTGGTGACCGCGCGCTTTGGCAACGCCGCACCGAAACCACAAACGACAGAACGCATCATTTCGTTATTCCTTGTTGGCAGGCATCGCGGCCGGCACGCCGGTCACGCACTGCCGCATCAGGCCGCTTCCGGCCCCATTGGTGACTCATTACGCGCGTGGTATTCGCTCAGATCATGCTGGATCTTGGCCTGAAGCCCGTTATGCACCATGTCGTAGGCCACTTCGATCGCCGAGGCATAGCCTTCGGCGTCGGTGCTGCCGTGACTCTTGATGACGATGCCGTTCAGGCCGAGGAAAACGCCGCCATTGACCTTCCGCGGATCGAGCTTCTCCCGCATCATCTGGAAGGCGCCGCGCGCAAACAGGTAGCCGATGCGCGACATCAAGGTGCGCGACATGGCAGAGCGAAGATACTGGGCAATCTGGCGCGCCGTGCCTTCGGCCGTCTTCAGGGCGATATTGCCGGTAAAGCCTTCGACTACGAAGACATCGACCGTGCCGCGGCCCAGATCGTCGCCCTCGACGAAGCCGGCATAATCGAGATTGTCGATATCGGCTTCACGCAGGAATTTCCCCGCTTCCTTGACTTGTTCGACGCCCTTGACCTCCTCGACGCCGACATTCAGCAGGCCGACGGTGGGCTTCTTCAACTCGAACAGCGCGCGCGCCATCGCCCCGCCCATCAGGGCGAAATCGAGAAGTTGCTTGGCATCCGCGCCGATCGTCGCTCCGATATCAAGAACGATGCTCTCGCCCTTCAGCGTCGGCCAGATGCCGGCAATTGCCGGTCGGTCGATATCGGGCATGGTCTTCAGACAGAACATCGCCATGGCCATCAGCGCGCCGGTATTGCCGGCTGAAACGGCAACGTCGGATTCATTTTCCTTCACGGCCTCGATCGCCCGCCACATGCTGGAGACATTGCGGCCGCGCCTGAGCGCCTGGCTCGGTTTTTCGTCCATGCCGACGGCGATCTCGCAATCGACGATGCGCGCCTGATCCTTGAGCTTGGGATAGGACGCAAGAAGCGGTTCGATGACGGATTGCTGGCCGTAGAGAATGTAGCTGATGTCGGGGTGCCGCGTCAGAGCCTGCGCGGCGCCTGCCACGGCAACTTCCGGTCCGACATCTCCCCCCATGGCATCAATGGAAATTCTAATCAAACGTTCGAGATCCCTGTTTGCACGCATCCGGAGAAGCCGGGCCAAAATACCGTTTTTGCTGCCGGAGACAACTGCCGCGACGGAAAAACAGCAATTAACATGCGTTTTGCCAGAAAGTCCTGCGCCGGCGGGCCGAAGGGCAATCCGGGCGGTGTTTCATCATCCCCGCTGCCGGCCTACCGGCTTCCTCCGCCCTTCCAGTCCTTCAGCGCGGCGAAAGGCGATTCCCGTTCCGCCTCCGCGCTTTCCTCCTCTTCATCCGTACCCGGCTCCGGCGGGAGTTCAGCACCGGGCTTTCGCGGGTAGGGATCGATGGCGAGGCCGATCGCCTCAATCACCACGGCGGCGATATCGATCTCGCTGCCGACAAAGGGCTCCGGATCGTCAGGCCCTTCCGGATCGACCAGCAATTCGCCCTCCTCGTTCAGCTTGCGCTTGAACTGCCGAGAATGTTCCGGAAGATAGGTGGCATCGACGGTCTCGGCGAGATCGGTCTCGATCGGTTCCAGCGTCACTACACAGGACTGCACGATACGGGCTTTGACATCGCCGCGCACGCGCACGCCCTCGCGCCGCCACGGCGTGATCCTGAGATCCCCCTCAAGGGCGGTGACGGCATCCACGTCCAGGAAATCGGCGAGGCGGTCAAGCTCTTGGCCCTTCGCCTCAAGGCGCATTTCGAACGGCACAGCCGCCGCGCGCGCAACCGGAAAGGGGCGCGAAAAGGGCAGCGGTTTCTCGTTCGCGTTCTTCTCAGACACGTCCAGTCTCCATGCTTTCGGGCACGAGGAAGCTCACCATCCCCGTTTCCACGACAATTTCATCGATCCGATCGAGGTGGTCGGCATTTTCCAGCATCCAGCGGGCAAGTTCCGCCATCTCGGCGTGATCGGCCTCGACGGTGTGAATATTCTGAGACAGCGCGATGGCGAGCTGCTCCAGGTCGCGATGCTGCAGGCAGCGCACATAGCGTTCCAGCCGGCCATAAAACATGCCGGCAAGCTTCTTCATCCGCTTGGGGACAGAATTGTCGCCAACGCCGAGTTCGCGAATCGAATAGTCAATATCCATGAAAAAGGCGTCGACGACCTCCTGGGCCATCTGCTTTCCGCTTTCCGATGATTTCGAGGTGCGTCTCAGGAAAAGGATCATCACCACCGAGAGCATCTCGAAACGCCCCATCACCGTATCGGGAACGCCGTAGTCCGTATAAAAACAGGGCTGGCGCGCAGTCGCCGTGATGACGCCATATTGGCGCTGCACGATCTGCCGATTACTGCGGTTCTTGCCGAAAATCCTCAGGATCATCCCACTCTCTTTACTTGTCTAAGGCGACTGATTGCAAAGCGTCCGCACAATTGCATCCGGGCAAAAGCTGGTTTATCCATTTGATTTGGAAAACGCGAGGCTTCGAGTTATTCCGGCGTCAGGTGGTCTGTGCCCCCAAACCGAACCATGGTCAATGGTAGTTTGAGCGCGGTTCGCTCGCAACCGGGAATCGCGGCCGGGCCCGCCTTCGTCAGAGGCGACGCCTGCGAAATGAAACAAAGATGGCCTGCCGGGACCCCCCGCTGGCCCCGAAAGACGTTTTGCCAGGGAGTGGACGCTTGAAGACGCGCCGACAATATTTCGATTTCAGCCCGGTTCGCCCGGCTGCCGCGGGTGCACTGGTTGCCGTCGCGCTTGTTTCCGCAAGTTGCTCGACTGCCGACGTCATCGGCACCAAGGACGTATTCTATCAGGGCTATGTCATCGACGACGAGCGGCTCCAACTGGTCAAGGAGGGCTCAAGTCGCGAGCAGGTCGTGCTCACGCTCGGCGAGCCTTCGACGACGGCGACCTTCGACAATGAGGTCTTCTTCTATATCTCGCAGCGAAAGGAACGCCGCTTCGAATTCCAGAAGCCGCGCCTCGTCGACCAGGAAATCCTGGCGGTCTATCTCAACGGCAATGGCCGCGTCGACCGGCTCGCGCGCTACACCATGCAGGACGGCCAGGTCGTCGACATGGTTTCCGATACCACGCCGACCGGCGGCAAGGACATCACCTTCATCCAGCAGATTCTGCAGGGCACCGGCAGCAGCGCCGCCCGCGACTTCTTCGCCACCAATGGCGGCGCGGTTCAGTAGGCGCGAACGAAAGCCACCAAACGCAAAGACCCCGCTTGTCACGCAAGCGGGGTCTTTCTTGTCATGCCCCGGCGGAGGCTTTCCGCCGGGATTTTCGGTGCGCCTCAGGCCAGAACAGCCAGGAGCAGCAGTGCGACGATGTTGGTGATCTTGATCGCCGGGTTGACCGCAGGGCCAGCCGTGTCCTTGTAGGGATCGCCGACCGTATCGCCGGTGACGGAGGCCTTGTGGGCGTCCGAGCCCTTTTCGTGGGTGGCGCCGTCGGCATCGACGAAACCATCCTCGAAGCTCTTCTTGGCGTTGTCCCACGCGCCGCCGCCCGAGGTCATCGAGATGGCGACGAACAGGCCGTTGACGATCACGCCGAGAAGCGAGGCGCCCAGCGCCGCAAAGGCAGACGCCTTGGAGCCGGACATCAGCCACACGCCGAAGAAGACGACGAGCGGAGCCAGCACCGGAAGCAGCGAGGGGATGATCATCTCGCGGATCGCGGCCTTGGTCAGCATGTCGACGGCGCGGCCGTAGTCCGGTTTCTCCGTCCCGCCCATGATACCGGGCTTTTCCTTGAACTGGCGGCGCACTTCGGCAACGACGGCGCTGGCCGCGCGGCCGACGGCCGTCATGGCGATGCCGCCGAAGAGATAGGGGATCAGCCCGCCGAAGATCAGGCCGGCCACCACATAAGGGTTCGACAGCGAGAACGAGATATCGCCCATGTTCGCGTAGAAGGGATAGGTATCCCCGTTCGCCGCGAAATAGGCAAGGTCGTTCGAATAGGCCGCGAACAGAACCAGCGCGCCGAGGCCGGCCGAACCGATGGCATAGCCCTTGGTGACAGCCTTGGTGGTGTTGCCGACGGCATCGAGCGCGTCGGTCGACTTGCGGACGTCGGGATCGAGGCCGGCCATTTCGGCAATGCCGCCCGCATTGTCGGTGACCGGTCCGAAGGCGTCGAGCGCCACGATCATCCCTGCTATGCCGAGCATGGCGGTGACCGCGATGCCCGTGCCGAACAGGCCGGCAAGCTGGTAGGTCGAGATGATGCCGCCGCAGATGACGATTGCCGGAAGCGCGGTCGCCTCAAGCGAGACGGCCAGGCCCTGGATCACATTGGTGCCGTGGCCGGAAACCGAAGCCTGCGCGATCGAGACCACCGGACGCTTGCCTGTACCGGTGTAATACTCGGTGATGACGACGATCAGCGCCGTGACGATCAGGCCGATGATGCCGCAGATGAACAGGGCCCAGCCAGTGATGTTGCGTCCGGCAACCTCGCCGAGCGAACCGAAGCCAACGGTGAGCCAGGTGGCAATCCCGAGGCCGACGATCGACAGCAGGCCGGTGACAATCAGGCCGCGATAGAGCGCGCCCATGATCGAGCCGTTGGTGCCGAGCTTGACGAAGAAGGTGCCGACGATCGAGGTCAGGATGCAGACCCCGCAGATGGCGAGCGGCAGCAGCATGACATCGCCGAGAATGGCGGTTCCGCCGAAGAAGATGGCGCCGAGCACCATGGTGGCGACAACAGAGACCGCATAGGTCTCGAAGAGGTCGGCCGCCATGCCCGCGCAGTCGCCGACATTGTCGCCGACATTATCGGCGATCGTTGCCGGGTTGCGCGGATCGTCTTCCGGGATACCCGCTTCCACCTTGCCGACGAGGTCGCCGCCGACATCCGCACCCTTGGTGAAGATGCCGCCGCCGAGACGGGCAAAGACCGAGATCAGCGAAGCGCCGAAGCCGAGCGCGACCAGCGCATCGATAACATGGCGGTCATCCGGCGCATGGCCGAGAACGACGGTGAGGATGTAGTAGTAGACGGAGACGCCAAGAAGGGCGAGGCCGGCAACCAGCATGCCGGTGATCGCGCCGGACTTGAACGCGATGTCGAGCCCGGCCGGCAGGCTGTAGGATGCAGCCTGCGCCGTGCGGACATTGGCGCGCACGGAGACATGCATGCCGATGAATCCGGCGGCCCCCGAAAGCACAGCCCCGATGACGAAGCCGATGGCGGCGGTCAAGGACAGCAGCAGCCAGGCCAGCACGAAGACGACGACGCCAACGATTGCGATAGTCGTATACTGGCGCGTCAGATAGGCCTGCGCCCCCTCCCGGATAAAGCCCGCGATTTCCTTCATGCGCGGGGTTCCCTGATCGGCGACCATCACCGAGCGCGTCGCCCAAAGGGCGTACACGATCGACAACAAGCCGCAGACAATCACGGCAAGCAATATCATCATTTCTCGCTTTCCTTCCCTCAACGGCATGAACCGGAACAGGCCTTGGCCGCCCTGCCCTGCCGAAATTGTTCACCGGCCGCCCCTCGCCGCCACCGTGAACAACCGTCACGACAGCGCCAGAAACTGCACCGTTCTAACCGCAAAACGCCTCTTTCCCCTCCACGCCCTGCGGGCAGACACGAGAGTGCTGTGGACCAGGCGAGGCGTCAAGTGCTTCGTTCTGACAATAGGAGAGCGGAATGCGGCCAAGCTTTGCGCTATCGCAAAGGCGAGACAGAAAACGAAACGATTTAACCGGGTATCCGCTCCCGCCGCCAGCCGGACGCCCGCTCTTTCGCCGCCCCTTCTGAAGCCGTCCCGCAGGACAAAAAGAAAAAAGTCCATTGCGCTTTTAATTTAATGGTATTAATTTAATCCTATTAAATTATTAACGGAGAACCTGACCATGGCGCGGCCACGCAAGGAGCAGCAAATCGAGATCGAAAAGGCAGCCATCGCAGCAACAATCGACCTCCTGGCGACATCCGCGGCTGAAGACATCTCGCTTGCCCGGATCGCAAAGGAGATCGGCTGTAGCGCTCCAGCGCTCTACACCCATTTTGCGAGCAAGAACGCGCTGTTGAAGGCAGTGCATGATGCCGGATTCGTCAAGATGCTCGACCAGAAGCTTGCGACGGCGGCGCGCCACCGCACGGACCCGATCGCCCGGCTGTGGGAGGGCGGCCTGGCCTATCTTCAATTCGCCTTCGAAAACCCGAATCTCTATCGCCTGATGTTCGACCCGCCGCCGGAAGCCGGCCTTTCCGGCAGTCCTTTTGAGCGCGATGCCGGGGCGCGCTGCCTCGGCGTTCTTGTCCAGGCCGTCAGGACCTGCCAGGCGGCCGGTTACCTGCCGGCGGCCGAAGCCGGAAAGACAGCCTTTCTGCTCTGGTCGACGGTTCACGGCGCGGCAATGCTCACCCTTCTCGACCGCGCCCCGGTACAACCCGGCGAAGACCCCCGTGACGCCGCGATCTCCGCCGTCGACACATTGATGCGTTTCCTGATCTCGACCGGTTCGCAAACGGATCCGGCCGCCAAAGCCTAGGAGGAAGTCCCATGTTCATGCGTGTCCTGAAATATTCGGCGACGGGCCTTGCCCTTCTCGTCGTCGCGCTCATCGGCTGGATCGGCATCTCACATGTCATGACCGGGCGCGAGATCGCCGGCCATGCACGCAGCGTGCGGATGATTGCCGCCAAAACCGGATATCCGCGCCCCTCCGATGCCGAGATGCAGGCCCTGCCCGCTCCGGTCCGACGCTATTTCGATTTCGCCATCAGGGACGTGGATGCGGATATCTCCGTTGTTTCGGTCAGGGAGGAAGGCCTGTTCCGGCGGCCGCTGACGGAAGGTTTCGCTCCAACGCGTGCGGAACAGACGATCGCGCTTTCAAGCCCGGCCCTGTTGTTTACCGCTACGACGCCGATTGCCTACGGCATCGATGCGCGGGTCTATGATTTCTTTGCCGATGGCGAGATGGAGATGCGCGCGAAACTCGCCTCGACGCTGACCGTCGTCGACGAAAAGGCGTCACCGGACCTGAACCGGATCTCGCTCAGGCGCTGGCTTTTGGAAAGTCCGCTCTTTCCCGTCGCCCTGTTGCCCGGCGGGCCGGTGCGCTGGGACCCCGTCGACGAGCACAGCGCGCTCGCAACAGTCACAGGCTTCGGTCTTGAGGCCAGCATGGTCGCCACCTTCCGCGAGGATGGCAGCCTGGCGAGTTTCGACGCCACGGAGGAAGGCGACCTGACGACGCCCTATCATGGTTCCGGCGAACACTCCGAGCGCGACGATTATCGGCCGGTGGCAGGCATGATGATCCCCCATTCCTTCGTCATCGCTCGGGTCGGCGAAGGGCGAACCGAACCATTCTGGAAGGGCCGGGTGACGGGGATCGATTTCGAATGACGTTTTAGGAGAAAGGCCTGGCTCTGACGCATCGGCCCGAGAATCGGAGTCGATGCGTATATTCAAAAGGTTGGAGCGTTCTTTGTGCGTCCGAATGGTCGCACGGCGCCCCCAGCCGCTCAGGCCTTTTTCTCGCCCCGTTCGCGCCGTGCGATCCGGTCCAGAACGGCGTTGACGAGCTTACCTTCATCGCCCTCGAAGAAGGCGGTGGCGATCTCGACATATTCGGTGACGATCACGGCTGTCGGGACATCGGGTTTTTTCGTGATCTCGAAAACGCCGGCGCGCAGAATGGCGCGCAGCGTCGAATCAAGCCGTGCCAACGTCCAGCCTTCGGAAATCGCATCCGAAATCTTCGGATCGAGCATCTTCTGGTCCTTGACGACGCCGGTGACGATCGCGCGGAACCAGGCGGGGTCGGCCTTCAGGTAGACGTCGCCGTCGATTTCCTTGCCCAGACGATAGACCTCGTATTCGGCGAGCACATCGGCAAGCGCCGTGCCGGCGAGATCCATCTGGTAGAGCGCCTGAACGGCGGCAAGGCGGGCGGCGCCACGCTGGTTTGCGGTCTTTTCGGTCGTCATGGGTCTCCTCGCATTCCGAAGAGATGCGGTCAGTCTTTCAAAGCGGCGCTGTTGCCCGCTCATCGTTACGAGCGGCTAAACCACGCCTGCCGGTTAGTTGCAAGTGTTTTGCTGTTTCCCTGCGCTCGCGGAGGCAGAATCGCGCCCGCTCAGATCTCGCTGGTCTCGTTGTCGCGGGCGAGCTTGGCCGAGAACTCGGCGATGATCTCCTCGAAATCCTCGGTGGTCGAGAAGTCGCGATAGACCGAGGCGAAGCGCACGAAGGCGACGTCATCAAGGTTCTTCAGTGCCTCGAGAACCAGAAGCCCGATCTCCTCGGACTGGATCTCGGGTTCGCCCGCACTCTCCAGCCGGCGGACAATGCCGGAGACGGCGCGTTCGATGCGCTCGCGCTCGACCGGGCGTTTTCTCAGCGCAATCTCGAAGGAACGCACCAGCTTGTCGCGGTCGAACGGCACCTTGCGGCCGTTCTTCTTGACGACGACAAGCTCGCGCAGCTGCACGCGCTCGAAGGTGGTGAACCGCCCGCCGCAATCGGGACAGACGCGCCTGCGGCGGATGGACGTGTTGTCCTCCGCCGGGCGCGAATCCTTGACCTGTGTATCAGGCGAATTGCAGAACGGGCAGCGCATCAGCCCATGTAACCATACATCGGGAAGCGCTCGGTGAGCGCGACGACCTTTTCGCGCACGGCCTTCTCGACTGCCGCATTGCCTTCGTCCGAATTGGCTTCCTTGAGACCGTCGAGCACCTCAACGATCAGCGAACCGATCTCGGCGAACTCGGCCTCGGTGAAGCCACGCGTCGTGCCGGCCGGGGCGCCGAGACGCACGCCAGAGGTGACGAAGGGTTTTTCCGGATCGAACGGAATGCCGTTCTTGTTGCAGGTGATGTAGGCGCGGCCAAGCGCTGCCTCTGCGCGTTTGCCTGTGGCGTTCTTCGGGCGCAGGTCAACCAGCATGGAGTGGTTATCGGTCCCGCCGGAAACAACGTCCAGGCCGCCTTCCATCAGCGAGGCGGCAAGCGCGCGGGAATTCTTGACCACCTGCTCGGCATAGGCCTTGAATTCCGGCTGCAGCGCTTCGCCGAAGGCCACGGCCTTGGCTGCGATTACATGCATCAGCGGTCCGCCCTGAAGGCCCGGGAAAACGGCGGAATTGATCTTCTTGGCGATATCCGGATCATTGGTCAGCACCATGCCGCCGCGCGGACCGCGCAGCGACTTGTGCGTCGTCGTCGTGACAACATGCGCATGCGGGCACGGCGAGGGATGCACGCCGCCGGCAACCAGCCCCGCGATATGGGCCATGTCGACCATCAGATAGGCGCCGACCGAATCGGCGATCTCGCGGAAGCGCTTCCAGTCCCAGATGCGCGAATAGGCCGTGCCGCCGGCAATGATCAGCTTCGGGCGATGTTCCTCGGCCTTCTTGGCGACCTCGTCCATGTCGATGAGATTGTCTTCGCGGGACACGCCGTAGGAAACGACGTCGAACCACTTGCCGGACATGTTGACGGGCGAACCATGGGTCAGGTGACCGCCGGAATTGAGGTCGAGGCCCATGAAGGTATCGCCCGGCTGAAGCAGCGCGAGGAAAACGGCCTGGTTCATCTGCGAACCGGAATTCGGCTGCACATTGGCGAACTCGACGCCGAACAGCTTCTTGGCGCGCTCGATCGCCAGTTCCTCGGCGATGTCGACGAACTGGCAGCCGCCATAATAGCGCTTGCCCGGATAGCCCTCGGCATATTTGTTGGTCATGATCGAGCCCTGCGCCTCGAGAACGGCGCGCGAGACGATGTTTTCCGAGGCGATCAGCTCGATTTCGTGACGCTGGCGACCGAGTTCCTTGCCGATCGCGTCGAAGATTTCCGGATCGGTGTCGGCGAGTGTGCGGTTGAAGAAGTTCTCGGTAAACACAGTCTGGCTTGTCATCGCGTGTTCCTCAATTGTGGCAGGCGGGCGGAAGCGTTCTATCCTCCGGCGCATCATCGTGCAATAGACGAAAGCCGCCGGCGAGCATGGTCCGCCGGCGGCATTTTCGATCACGAATACGAAGGCGTCGGGTTATTCGATGCCGCTGGTCGTCTGCAGCGCCAGTTCCGGCGCGCCGTCGAGATTGTAGATATCATCGCGGAACTGAACGACGCCGTCCTTCGCCGACCATGCCGTGATGTAGACGAAATGGTTCGGCACCGGATCGGCAAGGTTCACGGGCGTCGAGATGCCGCTGTGGATCGTCTCCTCGATATGCTGGCGGTCCCAGCCGGGCGTGTTCTTCAGAAGCCAGACATCAAGGTCGCGGACATTCTCGATGCGCACGCAGCCGGACGATTCGAAACGGACGATATCGTTGAACAGAGACTGGCTCGGCGTATCATGCATGTATACGGCATGCTTGTTGTGGAAGTTGATCTTTGTCGAGGCCATGGCACTGTTGGGGCCGGGATCCTGACGGAAGGTCAGGTTCGGCGCCTTTTCCGCGTTCCAGTCGACCGTCATCGGATCGACCTCCTGGCCCTTGTTGTCGTAGAGACGGATCTTGTTGTCGACCAGGTAGTTCGGATCCTTGCGCATCAGCGGCATGATATCCTTCTGGATGATCGAGCGCGGCACGGTCCAGGGCGGATTGAAGATGATTTCGAAGATCTTCGAGTCGAGGATCGGCGTCGGGCGCGACGGCCGGCCAACAATGGCGACATTGCGCAGCGCCACGGTGTTCTGCTCCACCGCTTCGCAATAGGCTGCCGGGATGTTGACCAGAACATAGCGCTCGCCGAGATCGGACCCGAGGTCCTCGACGCGCGAAAGATTGGTCTCCAGCTGGGCAAGGCGCACGCGGGCGCTGACATTGATCGCCTTCAGCGTGTACTCATCGATATAGCCGGTCTCCGACAGACCGTGGCGAGCCTGGAAGCGGCGCACGGCGCCCTGCACATAGGAATCGTAGGAATCCGAGATGCCCGCCGAGCGCGGCAGGTCGCCGGAAACGATCAGCCGCTGGCGCAACTGCTGCACGGAGGGATCAAAGACGCCGAACTGCAGCGGCACATTGGGGTGGACTTCCGGCCAGCCGCCGCTGGTGACGATCTGCTGGTACTGAGCGATGGCCTGCATCAGATTGGCCGGCGCGTTCGGTCCGAGGATCGGCTGGTTGGAGCTGACGCTGGCCGGCGCGCGCGAGGTGAAGGCGTCGAACTGGTCGTCCCAGTTGCCGCGCCCGGGCGTGTTGATCAGAGCGTCGACGGCCGATTGCGCGGAGGCCAGATGCGGCATCGCCAGAACGCCGGCGGCGCCAGCGATGAAACGGCGGCGCGACACAGTTTTGGAATGCGCTTTCTGGTCTTGGTCTTTTGTCATGAAATCCAAATCTCGTTCGGTCCCGCGGGCGCAATGATCGCGCCCCTTTTCTTTAACGATGCCCCTTGCACAGCAATATGGCCAATTATTGTCACTTTTCAAAGCCGCGCAGCAGGCCGATGCGGCTGATCCTAGCGCTGACGGATGAAAGCAAGGTAAACCCAGAAGGAAACGTAAAAACCGATCAACAGAATGTGAAGGGCCGCCAGCCCCGGCGCATCGCCGAAGATATGCGGATAGGCGCTATGCGCGCCGATCTGGACGGCTGCGCCCAGCACCCACAGCACGAAGCCCCAGCCGACACCGAACCACAGCCCGGCGGCAGCCACGGGATATAGGACCGAGAGCACTGCCTCGACGAAGCGCACGTCGGCATGCACAAGGTCGAATCGCCCGGAGCCGCCCTCGCTCAAGCCAATCAGCGCCGCCCAACTGGAAAGCGCCAGGAAAAGCAGGAACACGGCAATGCACCGCTTGAAAACCAGAAAAGCGGTCTGCGAAAAACTGGGTCTGGGCGTTACACTTGGCTCTGAGGACATGACCGCCTTATACGCGCCAATCGCCCGCTGACAAACCCGCAAACGTGCGCGCCGATGTGACAAATTGGGTTGTTTTGCCGACAGAAACAGCGTGCTAAAAGCCTGACGAACATCAAAGACGTTGAAATGCCGGAGGATCCAGGATGAACGACGCCAATGACAAGACCCATCTCGTCGACCGCATCACCGGCCACCGCCGCATGCGGCGCAACCGCAAGGCCGACTGGACCCGCAGGTTGGTGCGCGAGAACAGGCTGACGGTGGATGACCTGATCTGGCCGGTCTTCGTCATCCCCGGCGACAACATCGAGGAGCCGATCCCGGCCATGCCCGGCGTTTCACGCATGAGCGTCGACCGTCTGGCGGAAGCCGCCCGCAAGGCCGAGGCACTCGGCATTCCCGCAATTGCCACCTTCCCCAACATCGCGCTGGAAAAGCGCGACATGAACGGCTCGGAGGTCCTCAACCCGGACAATCTGATCAACCGGGCGACGCGCGCCGTGAAAAAGGCGGCACCCGGCGTCGGCGTCATCACCGATGTCGCCCTCGATCCCTTCACCAGCCATGGCCATGACGGCATCCTCATCGGCGACGAGATCGTCAACGACGCCACCGTCGACCATATCTGCGAGGCGGCCGTTCTGCAGGCCGAAGCCGGCGCCGACATCATCGCCCCTTCGGAAATGATGGACGGGCGCATCGGCGCGATCCGCGAGCGGCTGGATGCCGCCGGTTTCCAGAATGTCGGCATCATGTCCTATGCGACCAAGTTCTCCTCCGGCTTCTACGGCCCATACCGCGAGGCGATCGCCACCAAGGGCCTGTTGAAGGGCGACAAGGCGAGCTATTACGTCGACACCGCCAACGGCACGGAAGCGCTGCGCGATGCGGCGCTCGACGTCGAGGAAGGCGCCGACATGCTGATGGTGAAACCGGGCCTTCCCTATCTCGACATTTGCTGGCGGATGAAGGAGGCCTTCGGCCTACCGGTCTTCGCCTACCAGGTCTCCGGCGAATACGCGATGATCCGCATGGCCGCCGAGCGCGGCGCCATAGACGGCGAGCGGGTGATGATGGAGACCCTTCTGTCGTTCAAACGCGCCGGCTGCGACGGCATCCTCACCTATTTCGCCATGGACGTTGCCGAAAAGCTGGCGAAATCGTGACGGAGACTGGGCCTTGATCGTTGCAATCGGCGACGGCCATCCCACATTGGAAACTTGGAGGGCGATGCAGAGGCTTCGCCCGATTGAAACGAGTGAGCCAACACGATGAGCATCGAACGCGACATGTCCTATGCACCCAATGCCGGCAGCCCCGCCTATTCCGGCGTGTTGTCGCGCAGGGTTCTTGCCTTTCTGGTCGACTACCTGATCATCGCGATCCTGTGGGTGCCGGCGGCGGTGCTGCTGTTCTTCGTCGGCATTGCCACGCTTGGCCTCGCCTTTTTCCTTTATCCGGTGCTCTATTTCATCGTTGCCGTGTTCTATTTCGGCTTCACCATGGGTGGCATCTCGCAGGCCTCGCTCGGCATGCGCTCCATGGGCCTCAGGATCGTGCGCACGGACGGGCTGCGGATGGACTTTTTGACGGCGGCCGTGCATCTGGCGCTGTTCTGGCTGTTCAACTCGGTGCTGACGCCGCTCGTCCTGCTGGTCGGACTTTTCACCGATCGCAAGCGTTTGCTGCATGATTTTCTGGTCGGCGCCGTGATCGTTCGCGAAGAAGCGATCTGAAGCGCTTCAGCCACTGTTGACCTTTTTACTGATTGCTCCATGCTAGGGATATCAACCCGAAGCATGTTGTGCCGGTCATGAACACGCAAGCCACGCACTCACCACAGTTTTATCTGACGGCGCCGGCGCAGTGCCCCTATCTTGAGGCCGAGCGCGAGCGCAAGGTTTTCACCCATCTCGTCGGCCCGCGAGCCAGCGAGATGAACGACCTTCTGACTCAGGGCGGCTTCCGGCGATCGCAGAACATCGCCTACCGCCCGGCCTGTGAAAACTGCCGCGCCTGCGTGTCCGTCAGGATCGTGGCGGGGGCATTCGAGAAGCCCCGTTCCCTGAGACGCATCATGTCGCGCAACAGCGACCTTGCGGCAACCGAGCGCCCGGCAATCGCAACCACCGAGCAGTATGATCTGTTCCGCACCTATCTCGACAGCCGCCACCAGCGCGGCGGCATGGCCGACATGACCATCGATGACTACGCGGTCATGGTCGAGGAAACCCATGTGGAAACACGGCTTTTCGAATATCGCGTCGCGAGCGGGCGTATCGGCGAGGAAGGCGAACTCGTCGCCGTTGCGCTGTCCGACATTCTCGTCGACGGCCTTTCGATGGTCTATTCCTTCTTCAATCCGGCCTATGTGAAACGCTCCCTCGGCAGCTACATGATCATCGACCATGTTGCGCGCGCGCAGCATCTAGGCCTGCCTTACGTCTATCTCGGCTACTGGGTCAAAGGCTCGCAGAAGATGGACTACAAGAAACGCTTCCAGCCGCAGGAACACCTGACCGGCAAGGGTTGGGAACGCGCCGAGGTGGAAGAGCCTGTGGAATAAGGCGGCAAAAAAGCCGCCGTCGCCGTCCCGGCTCTTTTCAACCCACAGAATATGGAAGCCTCCGTCACAATCGCCTAACCTTGCCAAATCGAAACGCAAGGGGCCGGCAAGGACGGAGATAACATGCTCAAGGAATTCAGGGATTTCATCGCCAGAGGCAATGTCGTTGACATGGCCGTCGGCATTATCGTGGGCGCGGCATTTACCGCCATCGTTCGCTCGCTGGTCGCAGACATCATCGACCCGATCATCGGCCTCATCATCGGCGGGATCGATTTTTCCGACATGTATTTCGTCATGAATGGCACGGTGCCCGAAGGCGCGAGCCTTGCCGATGCGCGCGATGCCAGCGCGGCGATCTTCGCCTACGGCGCCTTCGTCACGTCGATCATCAACTTCCTGATCATCGCCTTCGTCGTATTCCTGCTGGTCAAGACCATCAATCGCGTGCGCGCCGCAGCCGAACGCAAGGCCACGAAGCAGGCAGAAGCCGCCGCGGCAGCAGCTCCGCCGCCCGGCCCCACCGAGATCGAAGTGCTGCTTGAAATCCGCGACGCACTGAAGCAGAGACAGTAGAACGCCGGGACGTCCGGCGCCTGCGCCCGGCGGCGCCTTATGGAGACATAAGCCGGTTGGTCTTGCCGGTCGGCATTCAGCAAGCAGATCGAAAAACCGAATCGGATGATGCGGACGCTTTTCAGCGGCCGCATCATCCGCCAGGCGGCGGCACCAATCAGGAATGAAATGACGACGGACCGCTCAAGCAGGCGAAGGCAACCCAAATAACGATCACAAAGAAGAGGCAAGGCCGCCGAGGACAATCAGATCGGCAGGCGCACGGACCTATTCAGGCTTTGGGATGCCACGGGAAACCGGTAGCTCCGGACTGAAACGCCATTTCAGAAAGCCGGAGCATGTCGCAAAGCGATATGCCTTTCCACCCATCTGATGATTAACGGTCAGATCGGAACCGAATTTTATATTCTGACATCGCCCGCCGTGTGGATTGTTACCTCTTCCGCGGAAGCGCATCTTTGTGCGGCCTGTTCCACGTTTTTGACATACACGGTATTTCCGCCGGTATTATACTTTCCAGCCTCGTTCAGAGATCGGCTTTTCGGATCATATTTCACCGCCACAAAACCGAACGAACGGATCTTGCGATCAATATCATCGTCCGAGATGCCGAACTTTTCACCGCTTCCGTTCAGCTCGACGATCAGCGCCGCAACCTGAGGGTTGCCAAAAAAGGCCTTCCCACCTTCCAAAACAAAGGATTCATACCCCTCCACATCCACCTTCACGATAGAACTGTGGTCCGGATCAATACTATCCAGCGTCGTGACTTCAACGCTGACGACGTCCTTGTTGTTGGGATCTGTATTGACGTGATTGGCGCAATTCAGATTGCTCGTGAATTCAAGAACAGACGGTTCAGCGCCAACTCCCTTGTTATTTGGCACGACCAGTTCATCGATCCTGTTGATCTTGATCTGGTCCAGAAGCCTGTCATACGTATCCGGGAGAGGTTCGAATGTGTAGGATTTGCAGCCGCGCACCCCACTCGCAAGTATCGTATATGCGCCAACATTCGCACCGACATCGTAAAATTCATCGGTTTCGCGAAGATAATGGAGAAGGAATGCCATATCCTCGTATTCCATGAGCCCGCAATAGAGATTCCCGGTCAGGCCCGTCTCGCCCTTTTGAACAATGAATTTCGCGTCATCGACCCAGTCAACGATCAACCGCCCCCCCAGCATTTTCGAACCGACCTGCCACCGGAAAAAACCGGTCAATGATCTGAATCTCCGATTTTCGTTCAGTGGATGCGCGTAGATAAATTTAACAATCATCAATAAATTTCTGAACAAAACCGCCCCCCCCACTTAAAGTCACGAACTGAATTCAAAGTGACAATACAAAAACGGCAATCGAGCCCTCTCCAAGTCTCCACCCCTCGAAAATCACTCGTCCCAAAGGCTATTCTATTTTGGGAATCTTATTAAGGGCAACATTTATTTGACACAACCTGACGCACGCTATCCGCGACAGCAAAAAAAGATGACTTTTGCTTCGAGCAGCCAACCGTTTTTTTTTGCGGGTGACACGGAGGCTCCCCATATCGCGGGCGGTTGGCCCTGTTTTCGAGGCCGGAAAAGGATCCAGCATCAGCAGTCCGCGACAGCTCCGCTCAGAACGCAAAGAAAGCTTTCCGCGCGATCATCAATCAGGCCTGCGAATTTGATATCTCTGGTTCAATAGGAAGCCAAACACATGAATCCGCCGCACTGTCTCCTCGAAACCAGCGAGAACCGCTATAGTCTGTCGAAAGACTTTGCGGAGGTGCGTTGATGGGAGCAGTGACAAGAGTGCAATGCCGCTGCGGCAGCGTTGTCATGGAGGCCGAAGAGGCACCGATCATGAGCGCGGAATGTCTCTGCAATTCATGCCGGACTGCGGCCGACAGGATGGAAGCGCTTCCCGGCGCGCCGCGTCTGCGCGAGGTCTCCGGCGGCACGCGCATGGAGGTCTATCGCAAGGACCGGGTACGCTGCATCAAGGGTGCGGAGCATCTCCGGGCGTTCCGGCTGAACGACAAGACCAGGACCCGGCGCGCCGTTGCGATCTGCTGCAATACGCCGGTCCTGCTCGACGTCACGGTAGGCCACTGGGTCGATCTCTACGGCGTGCTCTGGCCGGAAGGCGCACTGCCGCCGCTTCAACTCAGGACGATGGCAGGCACGCTGGACGATCCGTCGTCGCTGCCCGAGGATGTGCCCAATCTCAAGACCTATTCGGCAGCCTTCTTCTTCCGGCTGATGGCGTCCTGGGCGGCAATGGGCTTTCGCAGGCCGAAGATCGACTACATCAAAGGCGAGATCGACTTGAGCCGCTGACGGCAAGGCCCGTCAGCACCCGCGCACACCGGCAATCATTCCCACTCGATCGTGCCCGGCGGCTTCGAGGTCACGTCGTAGACGACGCGGTTGATGCCGCGGACCTCGTTGATGATGCGGGTGGCGGCCTTGCCGAGGAAGTTCATGTCGTAGTGGTAGAAATCGGCCGTCATGCCGTCGACCGAGGTGACAGCGCGCAGCGCGCAGACGAATTCATAGGTGCGGCCATCGCCCATCACGCCGACAGTCTGCACCGGCAACAGCACGGCAAAGGCCTGCCAGATGACGTCGTAGAGGCCGTTTTTCCGGATTTCGTCGAGATAGATCGCGTCCGCCTCGCGCAGAATGTCGAGCTTTTCCTTCGTCACGCCGCCGGGGCAACGGATGGCAAGACCCGGCCCCGGGAAGGGATGGCGACCGATGAAGCTGTCGGGAAGGCCGAGTTCCTTGCCGAGCACGCGGACCTCGTCCTTGAACAGTTCGCGCAAGGGTTCGACAAGCTGCATGTTCATGCGCTCGGGAAGACCGCCGACATTGTGGTGCGACTTGATGGTGACCGACGGGCCGCCGGAGAAGGACACGCTTTCGATCACATCCGGATAGAGCGTGCCTTGACCGAGGAAGTCGGCCCCGCCGAGCTTCTTCGCCTCGTCCTCGAAGGTCTCGATGAACAGGCGGCCGATGATCTTGCGCTTGGTCTCCGGATCGGCGACGCCTTCAAGCTCGCCGACGAAACGGTCGACCGCATCGACATGAATGAGGTGCAGGTTGTAGTGCTCGCGGAACATGGCGACGACTTCCGCCGCCTCGTTCTTGCGCATCAGCCCGTGGTCTACGAGGATGCAAGTGAGCTGGTCGCCGACGGCCTCATGGATCAGGAGTGCGGCGACGGAGGAGTCGACGCCGCCGGACAGCGCGCAGATCACGCGCTTATCGCCCACCTGATCGCGGATCTTCTGCACCATCTCGGCGCGGTAGGCCGCCATCGACCAGTCGGATTTCAGCCCGACGATCTTGTGCACGAAATTGGAAAGCAGCCGGCCGCCGTCGGGCGTGTGCACCACTTCCGGGTGGAACATGGTGGTGTAGTAGCGCTTTTCCTCGTTGACGCAGATGGCAAAGGGCGCATGCGGCGAGACGCCGATCACCTCGAACCCTTCCGGCGCATGAGTGACGCGGTCGCCATGGCTCATCCACACCGGATATTTCTTGCCAACCTCCCAGATGCCCTCGAACAGCGGCGAGGCCTTCAGGATCTCGACATCGGCGCGGCCGAACTCCGCCGCGTGGCCGCCTTCGACCGAACCGCCGAGTTGCACGCACATGGTCTGCTGGCCGTAGCAGATGGCGAGGATCGGCACGCCGCTGTCGAATACCGCCTGCGGCGCGCGCGGCGAGCCGTCCCGCGTGACGGAATCCGGACCGCCGGAGAAGATCACGCCCTTCGGCTTCAGCCGTTCGAACCCTTCCTCCGCCTTCTGGAACGGCACGATCTCGCAGAATACGCCGGCCTCGCGGACGCGACGCGCGATCAACTGCGTGACCTGGCTGCCGAAATCGATGATCAGGACGGAATCGGGATGGGTAATGTCTGCGGTCATGGGAGGCCTTCCGCTCGATGAAAGCTAAAAGCTGCGTTTAGAGGGGAATCGCGCCCGTTTCAATGGCGCTTTCCAGCCGATCGACGGCGTTGCTGAGTTTTTCATCGATGATATGGAGATATTGCGTCCAGTCATCGACATGTTTGAGCTCTTCCCGGCCATCGGAAATGCCTCTAAGGCCGACCAGCGGGATGCCGAACACCTGACAGGCCCGCAGAAGCGCAAAAGTCTCCATGTCCACCATCTCGGCGTCTATAAGATCATAGGCCGCGCCCGAGACGATATTGGCGCCCGTCGACAGGCGCGCGGAAGGCAGGCCGGGGATCGTGAACGGCAGCGGAACTTCGGCCGGAATATCCAGAAACGGCGTCCGCCCTTTCTCGAAACCGAGCGGCGAGGCATCCATGTCGCGAAAGGAAACCGAGGCGGCCTGATAAATCTCCGTCTGCTCCAGGGTGGCCGAGCCGGCCGAGCCGAGCGACACGACGAGCGCCGGCAGCCTGCCCGCCGCGGCAAAGACGGTGAGCGCCTTGGTCAGCGAGATCGCGGCCTCGACCGGGCCAACGCCCGCCATCAGAGGCGAAATCCGCGCCTTCAGCCTTTCGCCATACTCGGCCTCGGCCGCCATGACGAAGAGAACGTCCTTTCCGCCTACCTGATCGAGCATCTACCCCTGAAACCCTTCCCGGTCGCGCACGACCATGCATGTGCCGGACATGGAGGCGATCAGCTTTGCCGGGCCGTCGTCGCCGATGGCATAGCCGCGCCCGTCGGTGACGATGATGTTGGTGCCCGGCCTCGTGACCTCACCGCGAAACAGGAACCGCCCTGCCCGCCCCGGCGACAGGAGATTGACCTTGAACTCGATGGTGAGAAGCGAGGCATCGGTGTCGATCATCGTGTAGGCGGCATAGGTGCAGGCGGTCTCAAGCCCGGTCGCGATGACGCCCGCATGGAGGATGCCGTGCTGCTGCGTCAGTTTCTGATCGAACGGCAGCTCGATCTCGACCACGCCGTGGCTGATGCGGGTCAGTTCCGCCCCGAGCATCTCCATCGCGCCCTGGCTCGCAAAACTGTTCATGATCCGGGCGTGAAAGTCGCCGTGCTCGAAATTCGCCATGCCTCACCGCGTAGATTCAATATGCTAGAACGTTCTTTGTGCATCCGAATGGACGCACGGCGCTCTGGCAACGGAGATTGGCACGGTCGCCTATTCCCAACAAGCGGGAAAGATCAATTGAGGTAAACGATCGAGGCGTTGAGCAGCGTGGCGAAGGCGACCCAGGCCGCATAGGGCACGAAGAGCAGCGCCGCAGGACGATCCTTGCCCCAGGTGCGGGCGATGAACAGAAGGATGCCCGCAAGGAGCGCGCTCACAACGACCAGCGCCGCCGCCGGCATCTCCATGCCGAAGAAGAGCGGCGACCAGGCAAGGTTCAAGACCAGAAGCGCCGTCCACAGCGTCAGCGCGCCGGACGTTAGAGGCCGGCCGATGAAGAGCCGCGCGCCGGCCCAGCCGATCAGCACATAGAGCAGGCTCCAGGCGGGCGCGAAGACCCAGTTCGGCGGATTGAAGGGCGGCTTGGCGAGCGACTGGTACCATTCGCCCGGCACATTGACGATACCGACGATGAAACCCGCAATGACGACGCCGACAACGAAGACGGCATGGATAAGAATTCTTTTCATGGCGAGACCGATCTAGCGCGCGAAACCCTGTTGTCCAGTCGACCTATTCATTCAGCCGCTGGATATGCTGATCGAAAGCGACATCATGATGGCGGCCCTTGAACGACCCGCCATAGGTGCCGACGGCAAAGCCATGGTCTGCCGCCGCAATGCCCGCCGCATCGGCAAGAACGCGCGATGAGCGCAGCTGACCGGTCGCCTCGTCGAGGCTTGCCACCATTCCCTTGCCCTTCGGAGAGGAAAGGCCGATCAGCCCGTCGCGCGGATTATAGGCGATGGCGCCGACATAATTGCCAAGCCCGATGGTGATATCCTCCGGCAGCTCGGCAAAGGAGAGCGCCTCGCCGGGGGCAAAGCGGCCGACGAGCGGCGGCAGCGCATTGCGCGGGCCTTCATACTGGCAGGCAAACCACACGCGCCCCTCCCCACCAATCGCCAGATGCCGGGTCGAGAGCTGGCTGAGATCGGCGGGCAGCGCATGTTTCTCGACAAGCGCGCCGGACGCCGCATCGATCAGCGCCAGCGACGGCTCCATATGGTCGAGATTGAGCTTGGTGCGGCCGAAATCCGGATGGGTCTCGATGCCGCCATTGGCCGCGACCAGAAAGCGCCCGTCCGGCGAGACCGCCAGATCATGCGGGCCGACGCCATAGGTCGGATATTCGTCGATCCTGAGATAGCCATCGCGGCGATCATAGATGCCGATCACGCCGCGACGGTTTTCGAAATCATTCTCGCTGGCATAGAGAAACCGTCCATCCGGCGAAAACGCCCCGTGGCCGTAGAAATGCCGGTCGGCAATGGAATTGATGAGGAACTGCCCGCCGCTGCCATCGGGAGAGAACACCAGGATGAAGGTGCCGGGCCGGCGGGCAAAGGCCGCGACCTCGCCCGTTGCGGGCGACGCGGCAAGGCCGTGTATGCGGTCGGGCAGCTCGATTTCCGCGATGAAATCGCCTGCCTCGCTCATCAGCGCCAGCGCGAAACTGCGGTCGGCCTTGCGGATGCCGGTGGCATAGACCGCGTCGGCGCGCGACAGCGCGAAGGCGGAGGCCGGCGTCAGACCCGCCAGAAAGGCGGCGCCCGCCGCCTTGACGAAGCTTCGACGGTCAAGGAGCGGCGAGCGCATGAACGTCAATCCCCGTCGGAGAAGGAAAAGCCCGCGCCAAGTCCGATCGCGCCGCCATAGCGGTCGTTGAGCCTCAGGATCAGGTCCTTGGTGTTGATCAGCAGGTAATCCAGCTTGGCACGCTGGTCGGGATCGGACAGTACGACCTCGATATCCGGGTCCATGCTGCCGACCACGCCCTCGACCGAGGAGAACAGGAAGTTGATCGAGGAGACGATGGAACGCACGTCTTCATCAAGCAGATCAACCATCTCCGAATTGTTCAGCAGATCCTGCAACCCCTCCAGGTTGGCAAGAATCGACGGCCAGGTGTTTTCCGAGCGCCAGTAGATCGCGCGGGTGGGAATGTTCGGGCCGTCCTCGCCGCGATAGAAATACTCAATCCGATAGTCGCGCACGGTCTCCATGCCGTGCACCAGCACGCCGAGCAGCGCCGTCAGCGCCTCGTCATTCGTGCGGAACAGCGGATTGTCCGAACCGGGTTTCTTCCAGTGGGCGGCAACGCCATCGGGCGCATCCCATTCCTGTGACAGCGCGCCGGCGATGTCGTCGATATTCTCCGCAATCGCCGCGCCATAGCGGCAGCGATAGCTCTCCGGCGCATCGAACATCGTCTCGTATTGCGTGCCGAACAGCACGAATTCGAGCGCCAGAAGCCCCTGCATGGCGACGCTCTTTTCCGGCAGGTAATCGGGGTCGGTGGCGGTTTCATCCTCTTCGATGATGGCCGCCTGGACTTGCTTGAGTCCGATGCTCTTGCGGTCGGGGTAGAAGAGAATGCGCTCGAACCGGTGGTCATCGATGACCGGGCCGGTGCGCACGATCTCGATATGCGACCATGCGCCGACCAGTTCGTCAAAGGCCGTCTCAGCCGCCCCATAGGTCGCCTCGTCGGGCGTGGCGCAGAAGGCGCCCATTGCCGAGGCCATGGTGCCGGAGGCTTCTTCGAAGGCGTGATAGCCGGGCCGGATGAAACCGTCGACGGCCTTTTCCAGCACCATCGGCACGGCATCCTCGTTCATGGCCCGCGCACTGCCGGTTCCCAGCGGCAAGGCAAGAAGGACGGCGAAAACGGTTCCGGCAAGATGTCTCACAACAACTCCATGTCTCAAAGCGATTCCAGGAATTTGATCAGTGCGTCTCGGTCCTCTTTCGAGGCGTTGGCGAAATTGTCGCGCGCATCCTGCGCCTCGCCGCCATGCCACAGGATCGCCTCGGTGCGGTCGCGCGCACGGCCGTCATGCAGGAAGAAGGAATGGCCGCTGACAACCTCCGTCAGCCCCGTGCCCCAGAGCGGCGCAGTGCGCCATTCATAGCCATCGGCAACGCCCACCTGCTGATGGTCTGCGAGCCCCTCGCCCATATCATGCAGCAGGAAGTCGGAATAGGGCCAGATCAGCTGGAAGCGATGAGCCGCGTTTTCCGCATCGCGGCTGGTGACATATTTCGGCGTATGGCAGGAGGCGCAGCCGGCCTCGTAGAACACCTGCTTGCCGCGTAGAACTTCCGGGTCATCGACATCGCGGCGGGCGGGCACGGCGAGGTTTTCGGAATAGAAGGTGACGAGTTCCATCACCGGATCGGGCGCTTCGCTGTCGCCGAGCCGGGCCTGTGCGCCGTGCGGCATTGCCAGGCAGTCGGCCTCCGTCTCGGAGCAATCGCCCCAATGGTTCGGCGCGTCCGGCGAGGAAATGCCGATATCGCCGGAAAAGGCGCCGGAGGACTGGTCGCGCACGCTGGCATTCTGCGCCTTCCAGCCGAAGCGGCCGAGCTTGATCTCGCCGGTCCTGTGATCGCTGACGATCGCCGGACGACCGGAAATGCCGTCGCCGTCCACGTCATCGGGATCGGCCTGAGACAGGATATCCGCCGGATGGATCGCCTGGATCAACCCCATGCCGATCATCTGGTTGGCAATGCGCGGCGAAAGCGTCGTGTCCTCACCCATCGGGCCATAGGCCAGATCGGTCACGCTATAGATCGGCTCGCGGAGCGACACGACCGTGCCGTCGCCGAGCGTCACCGGCTTTTCCGTATAATCAATCTTCATATGGCCTTCGGCGGAAAGGCCGGGCACGGCGAAATCCTGGAACTGGCCGCCATAGACTTCGTCAGGAAAATTGATGGTCTCGTAACTGTCGATGCGCGCCCGCTCCTCCGGCGTGCGGGCGGGCCGCGCCAGACGCAGGAACATCGAGGTGGCATCGCTGTCGCCTTCCGGCGGATGGCCGCGCCCGTCCTTCAGATGGCAGCTCTGGCAGGAGCGCGCGTTGAACAGCGGGCCAAGCCCGTCGGAGGCCTGCGTCGACGACGGCGAGGAAACCCAGAACTTGCGGAACAGCGCATTGCCGAGCTTGAAGGTCTCTTCCTCGGCGAAGGTGATGTTGGCGGAGGATTTGGAGAACACATCGCGGTTGACGGTGGCCTTGGTGGTCGCCGCCCCGCCCTGCATGGTTTCGAAGCGCTCAGCCTTGGAGAAATCATCGGTTGGCTGCGTTACAGCCTCCACACGGGCCTTGTCCTTGGCATCGAGATCATCGCGCGTTTCAGGCAGCGGCCAGTCCTGGGCCAGTGCCGCAAAACCGAACAAGGCGGCAAGCGCCGCCAGAGGAAGAGTTCTCGAATACCGTGTCGTCATGGTCTTTCACGTCAAAAGGAGGACGGGCCCCGCGACATGCTGCGCGGGCCCCGCCATTGCTATTCTTATTGGAAGACAGCGTCCGGATTGTCCAGGCTGTCGGAGCCTTCCAGTTCAATCTGGCCGAGTTCAAGTGCTGCAATCGCACGCTCGATCGACGGGGTCTGCGCGATCAGTCCGTCGATGGCGGCCTGAACGGTGGCATTGCCCTCGTCATTGCCTTCACCGATCATCTGGTCATAAGCCTCGACGTTATTGGCGCGCGCCGCCATGGCTTCCATCGCCTCGACCGTGTCGACGAGCTTCGCCTTGATTTCCTCATCCAGCGCTGCGTCCTTGGCAGCAACCAGATCGGAAACCGAAGCGCCGGTCATCTCCGTGCCGTCCACGCGAACATAGTCGCCCGTATAGGCCTGCAGGATGCCGATGACATCATTGAGGTGCGAGGCATGGGTGTTGTCGGAGAAGCAATCATGCTCTTCTTCCGGATCGTGCAGCAGCAGGCCGAGCTTCATGCGCTCGCCGGCAAGCTCGCCATAGGAGAGCGACCCCATGCCCGTGAGGATGGCGGCGACGCCGCGTGTCGGATCCTCGGTGACATAGGTGTAGGCTTCGCCGCCCTCTTCCCAGGCCGCCACGATATCTTCCAGATCGGAGATCAGCAGTTCGGACGCGGCCGAGAGATAGGCCGCGCGGCGGTCGCAATTGCCGTTGGTGCAATCATCGCCCGAAAGATAATCCGTGTAGGAACGCTCGCCCGCGCCGGCATCCGTGCCGTTCAGGTCCTGGCCCCAGAGCAGGAATTCGATGGCGTGATAGCCGGTCGCGACATTGGCTTCGATACCGCCGGCCTCATGCAGCGTGTTGGCCAGAAGGTCCGGCGTGATCTCGGTGGCATCGACCGCCTCGCCGTTGATCTCGATTTCCGGATTGGCGATCACATTGGCCGTGTAAAGCGTGTTCTCGTCGCTTTCCATGCCATAGGAGGCGTCGACGTAATCGATCAGGCCCTCGTCGAGCGGCCAGGCGTTGACCTTGCCTTCCCAGTCATCAACGGCCGGGTTGCCGAAGCGATAGACCTCGGTCTGCTGATAGGGAACGCGGGCAGCGATCCATGCTTCCTTGGCGGCGGCCTGCGTCTCTTCGCTCGGGGCTTCGATGAAGGCCTGGATTGCCGCGTCGAGGTCCTGCGCCGTGGTCAGGCTGTCCTGATATTTGGCATGGGCGACATCGGCATAATGCTTGACGACGTCTTCCGGCGTCGCGTCCGCCGCAAAGGCCGGCATGGCCGCAAGAACGGTCGAGGCCGCAAAAGCGGAAAGCGCAACGCGCATGGTTGTCGTGCGTTTCATGAATCCCTCTCCTTCAATGAGTTCACGATTGGTTGATCGCGGCCTACATGAAGGAAAAACAAACTTGTGTCAAATAATCCAGTTATTGAACGGACAATAAGCAGAAAGGCCGCGTATCGGCCTTGATGATCGTCAATTCAAAGCGCTGAAATCAGGATTTCCGGACCAGAATCGCACAGAAGAACCCGTCGGTCCCGGTTGCTGCCGGCGTCAGCGTGGCAAAGCCTGCGCAGGAGACATGAGGCCGAGCCTCGACGCCGGGGAAGGCGGCGGGCCAGACGGTCTCGACATCCACGGCCGCAAAGCCGCTGCCGCTCTCGCTTTGCAGAAACCGCGCGATCTGATCCTGATTTTCCGCCGGCAGAAGCGAACAGGTGACATAGACCAGATGCCCGCCCGGCTTGACGAAGCGGGCGGCATCGACAAGCACCTCGGCCTGCTGGGCGGTGCGCTCCTCGAGGTTCTTTTCCGAAAGCCGCCATTTGATGTCCGGCCGGCGACGCCAGGTGCCGGTGCCTGTGCAGGGCGCGTCGACCAGAACATGGTCGAACCGCGCCTCAAGGCCGGAAAGCCCCTCAAGCGTATCATGAACCTGCACATTGCGCGTGCCCGCCCGCTTCAGCCGCTCGATGATCGGCGCAAGCCGGGTGCGGTCGGCGTCATAGGCGTGCACCTGCCCGGCATTCTCCATCGCGGCTGCCAGCGCCAGCGTCTTGCCGCCGCCGCCCGCGCAGAAATCAAGCGCCTGATCGCCGGCCTTTGCTCCGACCAGCTTGGCGACGATCTGCGAACCCTGATCCTGCACCTCGAACCAGCCCTTCTGGAAAGAAAGCTCGGCGGTGACATTGGGCAGGCGGTCCGGCCCGCTTCCGGGCGGAATGCGGATCGCCTCGGGCGCGATCCCGCCCTCACCTGCTCCGCTGCGGGCAAGGGCCTTCAGCACCTTCTCGCGGGTTGCCTTCAGCGTGTTGACGCGCAGGTCCAGCGGCGGGCGCAGGTTCAGCGCTTCGGCTTCCGCCAGCCAGTTCTCGCCGAAATTCTGCTTGAAAGCCGGCAGGATCCATTCGGGAAGGTCGCCGCGCACATCATCCGGCGCATCGGCAAGATTGCGGCTGGCAAAGGCCTGGAGAGCCGCGTCGGACAAGGGCTCGGGCGCGAACTTGTCGCCATCCAGCCGTTCGGCAAGTGCTTCCGGCGCAATGCCCCACTGGCGGAAGAGGACCGCATGGGCAAGGGCTGCCGGGCTGTCGTCATCCATGAGCCAGGCGTGGGAAAGCTTCAGTCGCAGCGCGTCATAGACGATATTGCCGATGGCCGCTCGATCACCGGACCCGGCAAAGCGATGCGCCGTGCCCCAGTCCTTCAGCGCATTGGCAATCGGCCGCCGCCGCTCTTCGACATCCGCCAGAATTTCGATCGCGCCTTGAAGACGCCCGCCGATACGCATGGTTATGCTCCGTTGATTGGAGGGAGAAGCGGAAAAGGTTTCCCTCAATCTCCCCCCTTGAGGGGGAGATGCCCCGAAAGGGGCAGAGGGGGGTGAACCCTCCCGCCGATTTCGAAGCCTGTTGCTTATGCCCATACCCCTCTCTGTCGCTATCGCGACATCTCCCCCTCAAGGGGGGAGATCGGCGGACGCTATGCGGCGAGCTTACTGGCACCAAGTCCTACCCCAGCCACATGAACGACGCCACGACAGCAAGGTAGCCAAGCACGACTGCAATCAGCCACAGCGCCGCGCGACCCGAGCGCGTATGCCGCGCTTCGGCGCGACCGATCGCCTCGGCCGTGCTCTCGTCAAAGCGCAGGCCCTTCTCGCTCATGGCAATGATTTCGTTGTGGAATTTCTCGGTCTTGTCGGCGATTTCCGGCACGGCCTCGGCCAGTTTCAGCGCCGCGCGCATGCCTTCGCGCATATCGGCGAGAACGCGTTTTGGGCCGAGGTTCTCCTCGATCCATTTGCCGACCACGGGTTCAGACGCCTTCCACATGTTGAAATGCGGATCGAGCATGCGCGACACGCCCTCGACCACCACCATGGTCTTCTGCAGGTTGATGAGCTGCGTCTGCGTCGACATCTCGAAGATCTCGGTGATCTCGAACAGGAGCGTCAGAAGCTTGCCCATGGAGATCGTTTCGGCCGACTGGCCATGGATCGGCTCGCCGATGGCGCGGATCGCCTGGGCGAAGGAGGCCTTGTTGTGGTGCGCGGGAACATAGCCCGCCTCGAAATGCGCCTCCGCCACGCGCATGTAATCGCGGGTGATGAAACCGTAGAGGATTTCGGCGAGCACGCGCCGTTCCTTCTTTCCGAGCCGACCGACAATGCCCATGTCGACGGCGACGATCATGCCGTCATTGTCGACGAAGAGATTGCCGGGATGCATGTCGGCGTGAAAAAAGCCGTCGCGCAGCGTGTGGCGCAGGAAGGACTGGATCAGCGTGACCGCCAGTTCCTCCAGATTGTGCCCGGCCTTCTTCAGACCTTCGAGATCCGACATCTTGACGCCGTCGATCCATTCCATGGTGACGACATCGCGGCCGGTGCGCTCCCAGTCCACCTTCGGCAGGCGGAAACCGGGATCCTCGGCCGTGTTCTCCGTCATCTCGGATATGGCAGCAGCCTCAAGCCGCAGGTCCATCTCGATCTTGGTGGTCTGCTCCAGCGTGCGGGTGATATCGACCGGGCGCAGCCGCCGGCTGGAACGGATGAACCGCTCCTGCATGCGCGACACCAGATACATCGCGCCGAGGTCTTCCTGGAAGCGCTGGCGGATGCCGGGGCGGATCACCTTGACGGCAACCTTCTGCCGGCGACCGTCGCGATCCAGTACTTCGGCCGGATGCACCTGCGCGATCGAGGCGGCAGCGATCGGATCGCCAAACGATGTGTAGAGCTCATCGACCGGGCGACCGAGCGAATTGCGGATGGTGGATTTCGACGCCTCCACCGAGAAGAACGGCATGCGGTCCTGCAACTGCGCAAGGTCATTGGCAAAGCCATCGCCGACCACATCGGGGCGCGTTGCCAGGAACTGGCCCATCTTCACATAGGAGGGACCGAGCCGCGAAATCGCCTTGCCCAGGCGGTCGGAACGGTCCTTCTTGCGCGCGCTCGGCCGGGCAAACGGCACGAGAAGCGCCTTCACCAGCCGCGCATAGGCCGGCAGGCCTTCCGACGGCAGCGCGTTGATCACGCCTTCGCGGGCCAGCACCCAGCCAACGCCGAGCAGATTGAAATAGGATCGTAACGCGCCCATGAGCCGTGCCTAAAGCTTCCAGCCTGAGTGGAGGGCAGCAATGCCGCCCGAATAATTGGTGAACTTGACGCGCGAAAAACCGGCGCGCTCGATCATCGCGGCAAAGTCCGTCTGGCTCGGAAACTTGCGGATCGATTCGACCAGGTACCGGTAAGGCTCGCCGTCGCCGGCGACCGCCTTTCCGACCAGCGGAATGGCATGGAAGGACCAGGCCTCGTAGACCTTGTCGAGGATCGGCGCCTCGACCTCGGAAAATTCCAGCACCAGAAGCCGCCCGCCGCGCTTCAGCACGCGGTAAGCCTCGGAAAGCGCCTTATCGATATGCGGCACGTTGCGAATGCCGAAGGCGATCGTATAGGCGTCGAAGGTCTTGTCGTCGAAGGGCAGATCCTCGGCATTGGCTTCGACAAAGGTGAGATTGTCGGAGATGCCTTTCTTGGCCGCGCGCTCCTCGCCGACGGCAAGCATCGAGCCGTTGATGTCGAGAACCGTGGCCTTCGCCAGATTGCGCGAGGCCTTCACGATGCGAAAGGCGATGTCGCCCGTGCCGCCGGCAACGTCGAGCACGCGGTAATCCGGGTTCGGCGGCGGATTGAGCGCGCTCACCATGCCATCCTTCCAGGCGCGGTGCAGGCCCGCCGACATCAGATCGTTCATCATGTCGTAGCGTTTGGCGACCTTGTGAAACACGTCGTTGACGAGCGGCTGCTTTTCGCCATCGGCCACATCCCTGAAACCGAAGGAGGTTTCCATGCCGCCGTTTGCGCCGGTCCGGCTTTCCGCCATGTTCGCACCTATCTGTTACCCGATTGATTTTGCAGGCGACCATAGCGAAAGCCGAAGCCTTGCGCTATTGCTGCCGCCCGCCGACAGTGCGGCTATAAACCGAAACGGAATAAAGCGAAACGCCAAAGGCTTAAAATAAGATGCCGGAACTGCCCGAAGTCGAAACCGTCCGTCGCGGACTGGCGCCTGCCATGGAGGGCCGCCGGATAGAAAAACTGATCCTCAACCGCGCCGATCTTCGCTTTCCCTTCCCCGAAAACCTTGTCGAGACTGTGGAGGACAGGACCATTGTCGCGCTGGGGCGGCGGGCGAAATACCTGCTCATCGACCTCGATGACGGTATGACCATCATCGCCCATCTCGGCATGTCGGGCTCATGGCGGGTCGAGGAGGAAGACGATGCCCACCTGCCGGGCCGGTTTCACACGCCCCGCAGCGTCAATGCGCTGCATGACCACGTGATCATCGAACTGAGCGGCGCGCCGGCACGACGCATTGTCTATAACGATCCGCGCCGCTTCGGCTTCATCAAGCTTGCGAAGAAGGCCGAACTGGAAGCCGAGCCGAGCTTTGCCGGCCTCGGCCCGGAGCCGACCGGCAACAGCCTCGATGCCGATTTCCTCGCCGCGCGCTTTGCCGGCAAGACGCAGGCCATCAAGACCGCTCTGCTCGACCAGCGCAATATCGCCGGTCTCGGCAACATCTATGTCTGCGAGGCCTTGTGGCGGGCGCGACTGTCGCCGTTTCGCGCCGCAGGCCACCTCGTCACGCCGACGGGCAAGCCGCGCGAAGGCCTGAAAGCGCTCGTCCCGGCCATTCGCGCCGTCATCGCCGAGGCCATCGAGGCCGGAGGCTCGACGCTGCGCGACCACCGCAAGACCGACGGTACGCTCGGCTATTTCCAGCATTCTTTCTCCGTCTACGACCGCACCGGATCCCCCTGCCCGCACGCGGACTGCAACGGCACGATCGCGCGCGCCGTTCAGTCCGGCCGCTCGACCTTCTACTGCCCGGCCTGCCAGAAAGGGTAGAACGGGTTAGCGCCGCTCGATCGGATGCAACGCCACGCCTTTTTCCTCGAAAGCGGTGATGTTGGCGATGGTGGTGTGGGCGATATTATAAAGAGCCTCCTCGGTGAAGAAGCCCTGGTGGCCGGTGATCAGCACATTCGGAAAAGTCAGGAGCCGGGCGAAAATATCGTCGCGGATGACGGTGGACGAGAGATCGCGGAAGAACAGGTCCTCTTCTTCCTCATAGACGTCAAGCGCCAAAGCGCCGATTCGCCCCGACTTCAGTCCGTCGATGACGGCAAGCGTGTCGATCACGCCGCCGCGGCTCGTATTGACCAGCATCTTGCAGCGCTGCATGGCGTCAATGGCCGTCTCGTCGATGAAATGCCGCGTCTCCGGGGTCAGCGGGCAGTGCAGCGTGATGATCTCGGAGCGTTCCAGCAATTCGTCCTTGTCGACATAGCGCGCACCAAGCGCAATCGCCTCGTCATTGGGATAGGGGTCGAAGGCGAGGATCTTGCAGCCAAAGCCGGAAAAGGCCCGCATCACATTGCGGCCGATCCCACCGGTTCCGACCACGCCGACGGTCTTGCCATGCAGATCGAAGCCCAGAAGTCCGTTGAGCGCGAAATTGCCTTCCCGCACGCGGTTATAGGCCCGATGGATCTTGCGGTTCAGCGTCATCACCAGCGCCAGCGTGTGTTCGGCGATGGCGTATGGCGAATAGGAGGGCACGCGGGCGGTCGCCATCTGCAGGTGGTCAGCCGTCGTCAGATCGAGCCGGTTGAAGCCGGCGCATCTAAGCGCCACGAGCTTGACCCCCGCCTCCTTCAGTTCCGACAGGGTCGAGGCGCCGAGGTCGTCATTGACGAAGGCGCAGACGGCCTTCGAACCGGCGGCGAGCTTCGCTGTCGGCGCGTGAAGAGGCGCCTCGGTGAACACCAGGTCATGCCGCCCCTCATTGGCGGCTTTGAGGAATTCCTCGTCATAAGGCTTGGCCGAAAAGACAGTGACGCGCATATCTTTATCCGTTTTTCTGGGCCCGCGGTAACGGCGCCAAATGGAACTACACCTTCTTGAATTCTAAAACGCGACGGCGTAATGGCAATGGCGCCGGACGCCGCAGGCATCGGATCGGCAGTCGAGCGGGTGGTTTTCGACAATTCGACATTGACGGACAGCCCGTTTGCCTTTATATGCCCGCACCACAGTGTTGAAAGCTGCAAAGCTTCATCGATTGCTCCCGGCAGAAAAGCGACTAGAGCCATGACGGCGCGCCGCCGATGTCGGAGCTTGCGACCACATTCGAAGAGAGACTTATATGGCCAATACAACTTCGGCGAAAAAGGCGACGCGCAAAATGGCCCGCCGTACCGCCATCAACAAGTCCCGCCGCTCGCGTGTCCGCGGCTTCGTCCGCAAGGTTGAAGAGGCGCTCGCAGCCGGCAACCTCGATCAGGCGAAAGAAGCCCTGAAAGCCGCCGAGCCGGAAATCGCACGCGCCGCCAGCAAGGGCGTCCTGCACCGCAATACGGCTTCGCGCAAGGTTTCCCGCCTTGCCCAGCGCGTCAAGACGCTGTCTGCCTGAGCGCGAATAAGTATCAGTTTTTCGAGAAACCCGGCCGCTGGCCGGGTTTTTTGTTTTTCTTCATAGGCTTGCCCTTCGTGACATTCACGTTTCAGCTAGATGTCGAAAAAATGACGGATTTTTTCTCGTAATTTCAATCGGTTGCGGGAGGAAGGTCACATTTCAACCGTTTTTGGCCTGAAACGGCGCCCCCAAATCGCGTCAAGTCATTTTATTTTTTTTGCCTCGAATCGGCTGCTAAAAATGAGGGGTTTCCGAATCTAATTGATTCAAAAGCGATTCTTTTGCGGCATTGTCGACCGAGTCAAAATCGCTCACTTGAGTCAATGCTGGCAGCGCCGATTCGGAGAAAATTCCTTGTTGAAATTGACCACCGTTCTTGCCTAAATGCTTCTCACATCAGCGGACGGATTGAGCTCTCGGCCTTGCCGGGAGGGGCGCGCTCTCCTTGAGCGCGTTGTCTTCCCGAAGCTGGAAGCGGGGTCGTTTCGGCTTCGTCCTTCCAACAATTACAGGTTGTGCATCGGGCTTCTTCGTGAAATCCGGTTCGGTCATTGTGTGCCTTTTTCAGGCCGGAAAGCAAGTGGGGACCTAGACGGACGAGAACGACTGACCGGACACTTTGCGGCCAGCATCACCCTTTACGAGGAAGGGCGCTGGCTGAGCAGGGATTGTCCCAAGCCCGGCCTTAACCCGGGCAGTTTCAACGAAAGGCCCCAGACCGGGGTCAAAGGGAAAACGGGCCGCGAGCGCGGAGAGCGCTTGCGCCTGTGTGATGACTTTTGAAAGGCGGCAAGGAATGAGAACGAGGACGGTGACTTCGAGCCCTGAGCAGGGTGCAGGCGCTTCAGAGGTCTTGAAAGGGGAACATGATGAAGCACCGGACGCTGCCTTGAGTACCGACAATCAGTTTTTCGAGCGCTTCTGCACAGCGCTCAAGGCCCATGTGGGCGCCGATGTCTATGCAAGCTGGTTCGGGCGGCTGAAGCTGCACTCTTCCTCTAAGAGCGTCATCCGTTTTTCGGTTCCGACGGCCTTTTTGAAATCGTGGATCAACAACCACTATCTCGACCTGCTGTGCGAACTGGCGCGCTCCGAGCGTCCACAGGTTCTCAAGGTCGAAGTCCTGGTCCGCTCGGCCACCCGCGCCCAGCGTCCGCAGGTTTCAGAAGAAAAGCCGAAACCCGTACTCCCCCAGCAGACCGCGTCCGCACGCCCCGTGCCGCGCGCCGTCAACGATCAGCCGCTGATGCCCGAGCCCGAGAGCGGTCCGGCACGCGGCGGCGCGCACGGCGCCAGGACCGTCTTCGGCTCGCCGCTCGATCCCTTCTTCACCTTCGACAGCTTTGTTGAAGGCTCTTCGAACCGTGTGGCTTTCGCAGCCGCCAAGACCATTGCCGAATCCGGCATGGCGGCGGTGCGGTTCAACCCGCTCTTCATTCATTCCTCCGTCGGCCTCGGCAAGACCCACCTTCTGCAGGCGATCGCCAATGCGGCGCTCGCCGCCCCGGAAAAGCAGCGCGTCGTCTACCTGACGGCCGAATACTTCATGTGGAAATTTGCCACGGCCATCCGCGACAATGATGCGCTGACGCTCAAGGATTCGCTGCGCAACATCGACCTTCTGGTGATCGACGACATGCAGTTCCTGCAGGGCAAGATGATCCAGCACGAATTCTGCCATCTTCTGAACACGCTGCTCGACAGCGCCAAACAGGTCGTCGTCGCCGCTGATCGCGCGCCCTGGGAACTGGAATCGCTCGATCCGCGCGTGCGTTCGCGTCTTACGGGCGGCGTCTCGCTCGAAATCGAGGCGCCCGACTATGCCATGCGGCTCGAGATGCTGAAGCGCAGGCTGCTGGTTGCCCGCCAGGAAGACCCGTCGATCGACATTCCCGAAAATGTTCTGGACCATGTCGCCCGCAAGGTGACCGCCAGCGGCCGCGAGCTCGAGGGCGCCTTCAACCAGCTTCTGTTTCGCCGCTCCTTCGAACCGAACCTGTCGATCGAGCGCGTCGATGAACTGCTCGTGCACCTGGTCGGCACGGGCGAGCCCAGGCGCGTGCGTATCGAAGACATCCAGCGCGTGGTCGCGCGTCATTACTGCGTCACCCGTCAGGAACTCGTCTCCAACCGGCGCACGCGGGTCATCGTCAAGCCGCGCCAGATCGCGATGTTCCTCGCCAAAACCCTGACGCCGCGCTCATTCCCGGAAATTGGCCGTCGTTTCGGCGGTCGCGATCACACCACGGTTCTTCATGCCGTGCGCAAGATCGAGGATCTTCTGGAAAAGGACCAGAAACTTTCGCAGGAAGTCGAGCTTTTGAAGCGGCTGATCAACGAATAGTCGCGCCGGATTCCTTCGTGATCACATTCGGAAAGGGCGGCCGTGCGGCCGTCCTTTCTCATTCGCCCGAGGTGACGCGTTCCGCCGGCGTTTCCGGCCCCAGCATGACCCTGTGGGCTTGTAGCGCAGCCGGCAGTCCACCTCCATCGGCCAGGCGGAGATTGAGGTGATATCCCTCGACGGCTTCCATCGCCCAATATACGACGCCGCCTGCGTCTATCCGTGTTTCTCCGGTCGGCGCATAGACCAAGCCGTCACAAGCGCCGCCCACGGGTTTGAGGACCAGCAGGCCATCCGGGTTGATCGTATCGCGGCAGGCAAGCTGGCCGGAAACGGCGATGCCGCACCCGGCCAGGCTGGCGATCGCCTCGGCGTGATCTGCAAATTTCGGGAAACAGTCACGTATAGGCCGCCGCCTTTGCCGCAAGGTCCGCATTCGTCATCCGGAACGGCCAGATGATCAATTGATCATACCAGCCGGGTGCGAAATTGCCGCTGTTGTCGCGCCCGAGGAACACATTGCCGGTGAATGCCGGTTGATGCGCGTCTCCGGCCGAAGCGCCGGCAATCGACATCCGACGCCCCGAACCATCCCATGCCACGCCGAACCCGAGGTCGACCTGATCGTTCACACCGGAAGAAACCGACAGGAGAGGCCCCGCGCCATCCCACTGGGAAGGCTTCTTTCCCGTGTCCAGCCCCAATATCGTGTAGCTCGTCCCCATCCACCGCCGAGTGGAACCGGTTTCGAAAGGCTGGAATGCCTGAACAAGAATGGAAACCGCATCGCGCCGAACCAGTTCGGCCGCGGCATCGGTTAGCCGGGCGCTGTCGGCCGGACGTGTAGCCGCGCTGCCCGTGGTCGGAATATATGAGGATGCGCGAGAGCCCGACTCCAACTGCGCATTGGCGACGCTGCCGGCAACGGTCATGGTCAGCGCTCCCGCCGTCGCGACAAAGGTCAATGAGACCCGTGTTGTGCTGCCAAAACCGGAAAGCGAGCCGGAAGAGGCCCCCGCCAGCGTGACGCTGCCCGTACCGTAGAAACTCAGCGTGTAGGTCGCGGCCGGGACCGCGACGGACTGTGTCGACAGAACTGCGGAATTGAGAAGCAGGTTCGTCGCCGGACCTTCCAGAAGCAATTGCCGCCGCCCGTTGGTGTGGTCAAAGCGCGGCGCATTCGCCGCCGCCGAATGGATCAGCCCGTCGGACCCCACATAGGTCGCAGTAGCCGACCGGGTGAAGGTGATCAGTTTCTCGAAGGAACAGGCGGAAAGCGCCGCCAGTTCGGAAGCCGCGGCTGCCGGGATCGCGGCGACGGCAAGCCTTGTCAGAGCATAGCGATCGCGCCCGATGTCGAGTACCGCTCCGGGCCCGAGAACCCCTGAGCCGCCCGCCGGTAGGGCCTGATAGGCAGGGACGCCCCAAAACCCTTGCGCCGCCTGCAGGTTGCCGGTCATGGAAATCTCGCTCGCTATCCTCATACGAGACCCACCAGAGCGCCCGCCGTGGTACCAGTGGCAAACACGCGGCTGATGCGAACAGGCAGAATGAAACCGGCTGGCAGGTTCTCAAAGGTCACGGTTTCGCCGGAAATCAGCATGGCGGTCAGGTCGCCGGCGACACCGATATAGACTGCCCGCGTGACCTCCTGCAGCGGCAGCGCATCATCGGCGGCAATCGAAAACCCGTCATAGGCCGGACTTGTCGGCGTGGCATGTCGGGAGGAAAAACGATCGGTCATGGCACATCTCCTTGTTGAATGCGATGACGAGAATTTTGCCAGAGCCGCAACCGGCGGGGATTTGCGGGGATGACCGGTGAAAGGCGGGGACGGATCGGATAGACTGCCGCCATGAGCAATCTTTTTGACGCCGAATCAGCCACGAACCTGACCGAGTTCACCGTTTCCGAGCTCTCCGGCTCGATCAAGCGCACGGTGGAGGACCGGTTCGACCGGATCCGGCTGCGCGGCGAAATTTCCGGCTTTCGCGGGCGGCACTCGTCGGGACATGCGTATTTTTCGCTGAAGGACGAACGTTCGCGTATCGACGCGGTCATCTGGCGCGGCGTATTTTCCGGCCTGAAGATCAAGCCGGAAGAAGGCATGGAGGTGATTGCGACCGGCAAGGTCACGACCTTCCCCGGCGCCTCGAAATACCAGATCGTCATCGAATCGCTGGAGCCTGCCGGCGCCGGCGCGCTGATGGCGCTCCTGGAGGAGCGGCGCAGGAAGCTTGCCGCAGAAGGTTTGTTCGACGCGGATGCCAAGAAGCCGATCCCCTTCATGCCGCGCGTCGTCGGCGTCGTCACCTCGCCCACCGGCGCGGTCATCCGCGACATTCTCCACCGCATCACCGATCGCTTTCCCGTCCATGTCGTTGTCTGGCCGGTCAAGGTGCAGGGCGAAGGCTCCGGCGATGCCGTGGCCGCTGCCATTCGCGGCTTCAACGCCTGCACGACAGATGGCCCGGTGAAGCGGCCCGATGTGCTGATCGTCGCGCGCGGCGGCGGCTCGCTGGAAGATCTCTGGGGCTTCAACGACGAAGCCGTGGTGCGCGCCGCCTATGAAAGCGATATCCCGCTGATTTCCGCCGTCGGCCATGAGACCGACTGGACGCTGATCGATCACGCAGCCGATTACCGCGCGCCAACGCCGACGGGGGCCGCCGAACGCGCGGTTCCCGTAAAGGCTGAACTCGTCGCCGACCAGGCGCGACAGGCCGCGCGCCTCTCCTCGGCCATGGCGCGGCTCATGGATTTCCGCCGCCAGACGCTGACCGGGCTTGCCCGTGGCCTGCCCTCGCTCGACCAGTTGCTGGCCCTTCCGCGCCGCCGTTTCGATGAGGCCGCACTGCGGCTCACGCGGGCGCTGGAACTCAACACGATCAACAAGCGCCGGACATTCGAGCGCAGCGCCTCCGGCCTTTCCGGCATGCCGCAGCGGCTTTCGATGATGGTGGCGCGCGACCGCGAGCAGGTCTCGGTGCTTGCCGCCCGCGCCGACACGGCGATCACCGCAAACCTCAAGACTTACCGCGCTGCGCTTTCCGGCCAGCACCGCGTGCTGAATTCGCTGTCCTACAAGAACGTGCTCGCGCGCGGCTTTGCCGTGATCCGCGACGAGGAGAACAAGCCAATCTCCCGCGCCGAGGGCCTCAGTCAGGGAAAACCCGTCGATATCGAATTCGCCGATGGTCGCGTCAGCGCGATAACGGGCCGGGACGCCGCTGCGAAGGCCCCGCCGGAAGAGCAAACGGCAAGGCCAGAAAAGCCTAAGCAGCCACGGAAGAAGCCAGCCGCCAAAACAAAACCGCCCGAACAGGGCAGCCTGTTCTGAGCGGCTTCTTATACGACCACAGCCCCGGCCCGGAGCCGGGGTTGCGTCAAGGGCAGAGCTGAACGCGTCGTCAATCGGCCCACTCGCCGCCGCGCATCACCGGCGTGGCGTTGCCATCGGCATCGAGCCCGTCAATGTCGATCTTGTCCGAGCCGATCATCCAGTCGATGTGGATTAGCGAGGAATTGCCGCCCCTGGCCGCGATCTCCTCGGCGGACAGCTTGTCGCCGTCGATGAAGCATTTCGAATAGCACTGGCCGAGCGCGATGTGGCAGGAGGCGTTTTCGTCGAAGAGCGTGTTGTAGAACAAGATGCCGCTTGCCGAAATCGGCGAGGAATGCGGCACCAGCGCCACTTCGCCGAGACGGCGCGCACCTTCGTCCGTATCCAGCACCTTGTTCAGGACGTCGCCGCCCTTGGCGGCCGCGGCATGGACGATCCGCCCGCCCTCGAACTGAACGCGGATATCGTCGATCAGCGTGCCCTGATGCGACAGGGGTTTGGTCGAGGAGACATGACCTTCCACCCTGAGCCGATGCGGCGTGGTGAACACTTCCTCGGTCGGGATGTTCGGATTGCAGATGATGCCGTTCTTCGCCGGCGAAGCGCCGCCGCTCCATTCGTGCTCGTCGGCAAGCCCGATGGTGAGATCGGTGCCCGGCCCGGAATAGCGCAGCGCCGAGAAACGCTTGCCATTGAGCCAGGCGGAACGGGCATGGAGATTATCATTGTGCTCCTTCCACGCGGCGACCGGATCCGGCTGATCGACGCGGGAAGCGGCAAAGATCGCCTTCGCCAGTTTCGCCACCGCCATGGCGTCCGGGTCATCAGGAAACACGGTCTTGGCCCAGGCCAGCGAGGGATAGGAGACGATGTTCCAGTTGATGTCGAAGCCGGCGATCTTTTCCAGTGCGGGCTTGTAGGCGGTCGAATTCGCCCGGTTGGCGCGCGCAACCTTTTCCGGGTCCTGGGAGGCAAGCAGCATCGGGTCGTCGCCGGCAATCGCCAGCCGCGCAGCACCACGCTCATAGGCCATGCCCATCCCCTCGTAAAGCCAGTTGGCGGCCTTGTCGAAGCTTGCATCATGGGCGTTTTCGAAACGCTCCAGCGTTGCCTGCGGATCGGAGAAGATCGTCGTCACCACACCCGCGCCGGCCCTATAGGCATGGCGGGTGATCAGCCGCGTCAGCGGCTGCGCCTCGATCGGCGCGGTCATCACCAGATCCTGCCCTTCCGCCAGATTGAGGCCGACATGCACCGCCACTTCCGCCAGCTTTTCCAGCGCTTTGAGATCGATGGGATGGGGAAGTCTGGTCTCGACGGTCATGAGGGCCTCACGCAATTGGTTTGTCTTGAGACCTATCTAGTGTGGTTTGCACCAGAATTGAAGCGTCGTCGCGATACAACGAGGGACCTTTCGCCCACCGTGCGTCGCTTGACATGTGATTGAAAATCGCCTCAACTCAACCCTAGGTAACATTTCCATCAACGAGGGGAGACGGCGAGGAATGTCCTTTCGATCAAAAGCTCTGGCGCTCGGTCTTTTCGCGGCTCTTTTCTCGGCAGCCGGCCCGTTGGCCGCCAGTGAACCTTCCTGGTCCTTCGAAGAACACCCACAACCCTATGGCGACCAGCTTGCCCCTTCCGAAAGGGATCTTCTCCGCCAGGCAGACGATCTGGACTGGCCGCGACGCTGCCCCGCCCGGCTTCAGGCGGCATTCGCCATCTACAAGGCGCATTATCCGGATTACGCCGCCGGCGCTCCGTCCGATGTCGCCCTCAAACGGTGGATGGATTACATGGTCAGCCTTGGCAGCAATGACGCGAGCGGCTGCGTGGTCGGCCTGCTGGAAGTCGCCATTGATGACCTTCTTTTCGATGAGGGGCCTTTTCCCGACCTCTTTTGCGGAAAGCTCGCGAGGGAACCGGCATCCGAGGCCGAACAGCTTCTGTCAACGCTGCTGGCGAAAATGACGGAATATGCCGAAACGCTGAACAGGGACGCCGTCGAGGCCTTCCTTCGGCTCGGGGAGGACACGGTGACGACGCGGTTCAATCCGGATATCCGCTATTTCCTCGAACGCACGCTCGCCTGGCAGACCGGCAAGCCCCTTTCGCCGGAATTCAGGGAGATCGTGATCGCTGATATGGGGCAGGAAAGGTTCGATGAGGTCGAAAAGGCCTATGGGCGGAACGATCTTCGCGGGGTGATCGAAACCTCGCCGGAATGCACGCCGTGGTCCGACAAGATCGTGCCGAAAGAGGCGCCGGATGTTGAGACAATATGGAGGCGTTAACCTGACTGGCCTTGTTGACCGAGCGCCACAGGGATTTGCGGGGAGAAGCTTGATGCGTTCATTATCTGCCGCTTGTCTGTTTCTGTTTTCGGCGGCTTTGCCAGCACAGGCAAACTGGTCTTTCGCAGTCCACCCTCACCCGGACTTTACCGATGAATACAGCGCGGAAGAGGATGCAATCTTCTCCGATCTGGAAGCTGTCGGGAACGGCTTTAGAAACTGCGCAGCCCGCATTATGTTCGAGTATCTGATCTACAACAGACGCTATCCCGAATTCGCATTCACGCACGCGTTCAACGATGGACTGGAAGCCTGGAAGCTCCATGTCCTCAAGACCGGCCGCGCATCCTCGGCATTTTGCATCGTTCTCGAGGTGACCGAGGAACTGCGCGAACTTTATTCCTACGATTTTGCAACGCCGACCGAAGGTCTGTTCTGCGGCAAGCCTGGTCGTCCGTACATCAACGCGGAAGAAAGCCGCATCATGGGGCTTCTCGACAGGCTCGTCAGCTATGCCGCGACCGGCCACTATTTCGCGCTTCCGGCACTTGCGGAGGTCGAGGATTGGTCCGACATTCGGCTCAATCCGGATATCCGCTATTATGTCGAAGCCCGGCAGGCGCGCCGCTACGGCAACGAGCCGGCGCCGATCCTGCGCGACACCGTAATCGCGCTTCAGGGCAAGGACCGGCTCGCCTTTGTCGAGGACGCCATCGCGCGCAATGACCTCCACGCCGTGATCGAGACCAGCCCGCCCTGCTCGGCCTTCGCGCCCGAAGCGTTGGCAAAGGCGCGCGAGGCAGCGCGGGGCGATCCGATCTGAGGCCTATGCGATAATGCCCGCCGTTTCCGCGCCGAGCGCACTGACGGCATCGGCCGGCGCAAGCTTCACCTGAAGGCCGCGCTGACCGCCATTCATGATCACGTAAGGGTGGCCAAGGGCGGCGGTTTCAAAGACCACCGGCACGCGCTTTCTCTGGCCGAAGGGCGAAATGCCGCCGACGTGATAGCCGGAAAGCCGCTCGGCGGCGGGCACATCCAGCATATGCGCATGCTTGCCCTTGAAGACCGCGGCAAGCTTCTTCATCGAGACCTCGGCATTCGACGGCAGAATGGCGCAGACCGGCTTGCCGTCGACCTCGGCCATCAGCGTCTTCAACACGCGTTCCGCCGGTTCGCCAATGGCCTCGGCCGCCTGCAGCCCGACCTTGAAGGCGTTCGGGTCATAGTCATATTGCTGGATCGTGTAGGTTACACCGGCCTTGTCGAGAAACCGGGTCGCCTGCGTCGTTCTCGCCATCGCCTTACGCCTTGCCGAAAAACGCCGCGTAGTCATCCGGCTTGAAGCCAACGATCAGCCGGTCGCCATCCTCCAGCACCGGGCGCTTGATCATCGAGGGCTTGTCGAGCATCAGCGCGACCGCCTTGTCCCGGTCGAGGTCCTGCTTCTCTTCGTCCGCGAGCTTGCGGAAGGTCATGCCGGCGCGGTTCAGCACCGTCTCCCACCCTGCCTCATCGCACCAGCGCTCCAGATGCGCGCGGTCGATGCCGGCCTTCTTGTAGTCGTGGAATTCATAGGCGACGTCGTGCGCATCAAGCCAGGTCCAGGCCTTCTTCATCGTGTCGCAGTTCTTGATGCCGTAAAGCGTAGTCGCCATGGCCTTGTCCTTTCACAAAGCGGGCGGCCTTGCGGCCCCACGCCTAAATCATCTGCCGCGCGGCAGCCAGCTCCATTGCCTTCAGCCAAGCCGCCGTCCTCCCGTCATACCGGCCTTGAGCCGGGGTGACGGAAGGGAAACGAGCGGTCAGTCGGCGATCAGACCGTCTCCCAGCCGCCGTCAAGCTTGCCGGCGCGATAGATGGCGTCGATCACGCGCTGGTTCTTCACCGAATCCTCCAGCGAGAACACCTCGACCTCACCGCCGGCAGCCGCCTTCGAGAACGCCTCGACCTCGCGGACATATTGCCGGCTATCCTGGAAACGGAAAGCCTGGGTCTCGGAATGGCTCTGATTGGAGAGCAGCACCGTTTCCTCGCCCCAGCGGTTGGCGTTGAAGGGGGAGACCACCTCGATCAGCCCCTTGGTGCCGTGGAAGGCCATGGTCTGGCGGTTGGCGAGCTGGGTGGAGACGTAGAAGCTCATCTCGAAGCCCGGGAACTCCGCCTTGACGGAGGCATAGATATCCGTGCCGAATTCGCTGTCATAGCGCACCGTCGCCTGCAGCCGCTCCGGCTCTTCTCCGGTGGCAAAACGCGTCGTCACCGTCGGATAGACGCCGATATCCGGCAGGCCGCCGCCGCCCAGTTCGGGGATATTGCGCATGTTGGTCGCATCGCGCAGGAAATAGGAGAACGCCCCCTGCACATGCTGCAATTCGCCGATCGCGCCGTCGGCCAGGAGCGCGCGCACCTTGGTCCAGACCGGCGAATAGGTGACCATGAAGGCTTCGCTGATCAGCACCTTGTTGCGGTCGCGCGCGGCAATTACCGGTTCGATGTCCGCAGCCTTCAGCGCCAGCGGCTTTTCCACCAGGACATGTTTGCCGGCATCCGCCGCCTTGATCGCCCATTCCGCATGCTGGGATGTCGGCAGCGGGATATAGACCGCGTCGATCACATCGCTCGCCAGCATCTCTTCATAGGACGCAAAGGCATGCGGCGCGCCGAAGCGCGTCGCCAGCGCCTGCGCCCGGTCCAGATCACGGCTGGCGACGGCGGCAAGCACGGCATTTTCCGCGTCGACGATTGCCGGCACAACGAGTTCGCGACCGATCTTGGCGGTCGAGACAATACCAAAACGCAACATTGGGAGATCCTCACCTGTTATTTCGAGGGCCAGCATAGGAACCGGCAGGCGCGTGCGCAAGCCGCCCGATTGCCCGTTTCGCGCTTGCGCTTTGCCGGACGTTCCATTGTCAGAGAGCGGCCGGCAACCTACGTTAGGAACAGCGATGCCACCAGCACCCGGGAGGAAATCATGCATATGCGAAGACTTGGAAGAACGGATATCGAAATCTCACCCGTTGTCTTCGGCGGCAATGTGTTCGGCTGGACGGCGGATGAACAGGCTTCCTTTGCGCTGCTTGACCGTTTCGTCGGCGCCGGTTTCAACGCCATCGACACGGCGGACGTCTATTCCGCCTGGGTCGAGGGAAATACCGGCGGCGAGTCCGAAACGATCATCGGCAACTGGCTGAAGCGCGGTGGTGTGAAACGCGAGGACGTGGTGATCATCACCAAGGTTGGCTCGGAGATGGGGCCCGGCAAGAAGGGGCTGAAGGAAGGCTGGATCATGCAGGCCGTGGAAGATTCGCTCCGCCGGCTGCAGACCGACTATCTCGACGTCTACCTTGCCCACTGGCCGGATCCCGAGACCGAGTATGAGGAAACGATCGGCGCCTTCACCAAGCTGCGCGAGCAAGGAAAGGTTCGCGCCATCGGCGCCTCCAATCTCGATGCCGGGCAGCTGGAGGAAGCGCTCAGGGTCGCCGAACATACCGGCCGGGCCCGCTATGACGTTCTGCAGCCGGAATACAATCTCTATGCCCGTTCAGGCTTCGAGGGCGCGCTGGCGGAGCTCTGCGTCGAGCACGATATCGGCGTCATTACCTATTTCAGCCTCGCGGCAGGCTTCCTCACCGGCAAGTACAAATCCGCCGACGACACTGCGGGCAGCGCGCGCGGCGGCGGAGTGGCGAAGTATTTCGACGATCGCGGAAAGCGGATCCTCAAGGCGCTCGAGTCGGTTTCCGCCGATACCGGCGAGCATCCGGCGGCGATCGCCCTTGCTTGGCTGATGACGCGGCGCGGCGTCACCGCCCCGATTGCCAGCGCCTCGCGGCTCGAGCAGATGGACACGCTGCTGCGCGCGCCCGAGATCGAGCTTTCGCAGGAAGCCCTGCAACTGCTGCAGGAAGCCGGCGAATGAGCGATCCCTTCATTCGCGCCGCACGCCCTGAAGACAAGGCGTCCTGGCTCAGCCTGTGGCAGGGCTACCTGACCTTCTACGGCAGCGCGATCGCTCCGGAGGTGACGGATACCACATGGTCGCGGATCATTGATCCCATCGTCCCCGTTTTCACCCGGCTCGCAATTGTCGGTGACAAGCCAGTCGGCTTTGCCACCTGCATTCTCCATCCGCGCACATGGGCGATCGAGCCCGCCTGCTACCTGGAGGATTTGTTCGTGGACGAAAGCATGCGCGGACGCGGGATCGGCAGATTGCTGATCGACGACCTGATCGCGATGGGCAAGCGCGACGGCTGGACCAATCTCTACTGGCACACCAATTCCGGCAACGAGACGGCGCGCAGGCTCTACGACCGCTATGACAAGGCCGATGATTTCGTGCGCTACCGCCTGCCGCTCAGGCGCTGACGGTCCCTTACTTGGTGCCGTACATCCGGTCGCCGGCATCGCCGAGACCCGGAACGATATAGCCCTTCTCGTTCAGATGGCTGTCGATGGCGGCGGTGTAGACCGGCACGTCCGGATGGCTGTTGCGGAAATGCTCGATCCCCTCGGGCGCAGCCAGGAGGCAAAGGAAGCGGATATTGGAGACGCCGCGCTCCTTCAGCCGGTCGATTGCGGCAATCGACGAGTTGCCGGTCGCCAGCATCGGATCGACCACGATCACCAGCCGCTCGCCGATATCTTCCGGCGCCTTGAAGAAATACTCGATCGCTTCCAGCGTCTCATGATCGCGGTAGACGCCGATATGGGAGACGCGGGCCGAGGGAACGAGGTCGAGCATGCCTTCCAGAAGGCCGTTGCCGGCGCGCAGGATGGAGGCGAAGACCAGTTTCTTGCCTTCCAGAACCGGCGCTTCCATCGTCGTCAGCGGCGTCTCGATCGTCTCCATGGTCAGTTCGAGATCGCGCGTCACCTCATAGCAGAGCAGCGTCGAAATTTCGCGAAGCAGCCTGCGGAAGCCCGCCGTGGACGTATCCTTCTGACGCATCTTCGTCAGCTTGTGTTGAACCAGGGGGTGGTCGATGACCGTTACGCCGTCCATGAGCTTCAATCCCGCTTTGATCTTTTCGTGCTGAAACCTTCTATGGCGCAAAAGGGACCGGCGCGGCAAGCACCGCGCCCGCCTTCGGGCCGAAACGCCGATTTTTCCACTGTTTCAGCCGCGCAGCCGGGCGAAAAGCCTTGCGCGCGTTTCCTCATCGACAAAGGCCGCGGCAATCGCCGTTTCCGTCATCCGGGCAGTCTCTTCGGGTGAGAAGCCCAGTTCGCTTTCCGCAATCTCGTACTCACGCGCCAGCGACGTGCCGAAGAAGGGCGGATCGTCGGAATTGAGCGTCACCCGAACGCCCGCATCAACCAGCCGGCGCAGCGGATGGGCGCGAAAGTCCGGATAAACGGAAAGCGCCACATTGGAACCGGGGCAGACCTCCAGCACCACCCCCTCGTCGGCCAGCCGGCGCACCAATTCGGGATCTTCGACGGCCCTGACGCCGTGGCCGATGCGGTCGGGCCGAACCTCATCCAGCGCATCGCGCACCGAACCCGGCCCGCAGACCTCGCCGGCATGGATCGTCAGCTTCAGTCCGCCGTCGCGGGCGATGTCGAAGGCGCGCGCGTAGTCGGCGACGCGGCCCATGCGCTCGTCGCCGGCCATGTTGAAGCCGGTGAGCAGCGGAAAGCCGCAGGAAACGGCGTAGCGCGCCGCCCCCTCAACCTGTTCCGGCCCCATATGCCGTTCGCCGATCATCACCATGCGGCACTCGATCCCGGTCTTCGCCTTCGCCGCCTCGATGCCCGCTGTGATCGCGCGCATATAGGCATCGCGGGAAAGACCGGCGGCAAGCCCCTGTTCGGGCGAGACGAAAAGCTCGGAATAGATCGCGCCATCGGCGGCAAGTTCGCCGAGATAGGTCTCCGCGAGATCCGCGAAATCCTCCTCGGCGCGAAAGACATTGGCGATTGCGGCATAGCAGGCGATGAAGCTCGAGAAATCATGCCAGACATAGCGGCCGTCGCGGAGCCAGGCGGAAAGATCGATGCCGTATTTTGTCGCAAGGCGCGCGGCAAGGGCCGGCGGCGTCGCCCCTTCGATATGGCAGTGGAGTTCGGCTTTCGGTGTCGTCACAGGAAGGATGCTCCGTATTTGCCGGGGCCGAGCCCGAGATGATGGGCGATGCTCTCGCCGATATCGGCATAGGTATCGCGCAGGCCCAGCGATCCCGGCTGAAGCCCCGGCCCGAAGACGAGGACCGGCACGCGCTCGCGGGTGTGGTCGGAGCCGCGCCAGGTCGGGTCGCAGCCGTGATCGGCCGTCAGCACCGCTATGTCGCCCTGCCTCATCCGCGCGGCGATCTCCTCGATGCGGGCATCGAACGCCTCAAGTGCGGCCGCATAGCCCGCCACATCCCGGCGGTGGCCGTAAACCATGTCGAAGTCGACGAGATTGGTAAACACCAGGTCGCCCTCGCCCGCCTCGTCCATGGCTTTCAGGCTGGCCGTCACCAGCGCATCATTGCCGTCGCCCTTGAACAGGCGGGTCACGCCCTTGCCGGCGAAGATGTCGGAGATCTTGCCGACGGCGAGCACGTTGCGGCCTGCCGCCGTCAACCGGTCGAGCAGCGTTTCCTCCGGCGGGGCGATCGAGAAATCGCGGCGGTTGCCCGTCCGCTTGAAGGTTTCGGCCGTCTCGCCGATGAAGGGACGGGCGATCACGCGCCCGATATTGAGGTCATAGGTCAGTTCGCGCACCACTTCGCAGAGTTTCAGCAGTCGCTCGAGGCCGAAATGATATTCGTGGGCGGCGATCTGGAACACGCTGTCGGCAGAGGTGTAGAAGATCGGCCGCCGCGTCCAGACATGCTCCTGGCCGAAGCGCTTGATGATCTCCGTGCCTGAGGCGTGGCAATTGCCGAGGCTGCCGGAAATGCCGGCCTCGCGATAGATCGCGTCGAGAAGCTCTTGCGGAAAACAGTCCGGCTGATCGGGGAAATAGCCCCAGTCGAACATCACCGGCGTGCCGGCGATCTCCCAGTGGCCCGACGGCGTGTCCTTGCCGCGCGAAACCTCGCTTGCCGCGCCGTAGCGTCCCAAGAGCCGTTCGGGCTGTTCCATGCCGGCGGGATAATGCCGGGTCGCAAGCTTCGCGGCTTCCAGAAGGCCAAGCGCGGAAAGATTAGGCAGTTTCAGCGGGCCGGAGCGCAGACCCGCCCGATCTCCGAGGCCTGCGGCGCAGAACTCGGCAATATGGCCGAGCGTATCGGCGCCGAGATCGCCATAGGCCTTCGCATCCGGCGCGCCGCCGATGCCGAAAGAATCGAGAACATAGAGAAAGGCACGGGCCATCGGTGGCTCTATCCTGCGCTGACAAATCGTTTTCCTCTTCTATCGTCTGGCATTCCTGATGGCAAACGCCCTTGCGGTTCAGGGAACCAGAGCCGGTTTCCATGTGTTTAGAAGATGATAACCATGTTTCTTAACGCCGAAGGAAGGCAGGATGATCATGCTGACAGCCATCGACACGATCAAGGCGAGCACTGTCATGCCCGAAAGAAGCAGCAGCAGAAAAGGCGAGGCCGGAAGCCAGGCCGGTGAACTGGCGTTGATCGCCGGCGTTCTCTTGGCCGCAACAGCCCTGGTGATCTTCGCCGCTCTCCGGCTCTACGCCGTCAGTTGATGCCGCTCAGGCGGCAAGCCGCACCAGCGCCGCCAGCATGAGTTCCGCGCCCTTTTCGATATCCGCCCATTCGGAAAATTCCTCAGGGGCGTGAGAAATGCCGTTGCGGCTCGGCACGAAGATCATCGCCGATGGGCAGAGCGCCATCATCGTCTGCGCATCATGACCGGCGCCCGAGATCATCCGTCTGGCCGGAAGGCCGAGCGCCTCCGCCTCCTCCGACAAAAGATCGACCAGTCCGCCATCGAAGGCGACCGGCGCAATGACGCTCTTTTCCTCGATTTCGTGGGCAAGGCCGTGCTTTGCCGCGACCGCCGCCGTCGCGCGGTAGAACAGCCTTTGCAAGCCGCGCATGACGCCTTCCGAGGCATCCCGGATGATCACGGAGAAGGTCGCCTCGCCCGGCACCGTATGCGGATGGTTGGGCACAAGCTCCACCTTTCCGATCGTGATCCTGGCGATCTCGGACGGCGACTGTGCGATCATGTCCGGGATCTGCACGGCGATCTCGGCAAGGCCGGCAAAGGCGTCGGCGCGCATATCCATCGGCGTCGTGCCGGAATGATTGGCCGTGCCCTTCAGCGTCACCTGAAGGTTGACGATCCCGGTCGCGCCTTCCGGCAGGCCGATCGCGATCGCCTCGCGCTCCAGCACCGGGCCCTGCTCGATATGGAGTTCGAGAAAGGCTTTGACGGAGCCCTTCGGGCGGGCGGCACCGAGCACGGCCTCCGGTTCGAGACCTTGGGCGCGCATCGCGTCGGCAAGCAGCACGCCGTCGGCATCGGCGGCGGATGACAGCCATTCGGCCGTCACCAGCCCGGCGATCGCCTGCGACCCGAGCATGCCGCCGAAGCGGCCTTCCTCTTCGGAGGTCGCCACAACCTCGATCGGGGTGGCGGGTTGCACGCCGGCCTCCTTCATCGCCCGCACGCATTCAAGCCCGACGGCCACGCCCAGCGCCCCGTCAAAGGCGCCGCCATCGACGACCGTATCAAGATGTGAGCCGACCATGATCGAGGGGCCGACCGCATCGCCGAAACGCCCGAAAACCGAGTTCGCGCCGTCGCGCGTCACGGCCAGGCCATCGGCCTGCATTTGACCGGCAAACCAGTCGCGCACGGCCATATCGGCATCGGAAAAAGCCGGCCTGTTGAACCCCGCGCCGGGACTGCCGGCGCCGAAGCGGTTGATACCGTCGAGAAGCGCTTTGAGCCGCTCGGAATTGATCTTCGGTGTACTGCCCATGGCTGTCGCCCTCCCCGGTTTATCTGCCGCAAGGCGGCTTTGTCTTTGGGGAATTTATTATGATAATTTCGACCGACCCGCAAATCGGGGCGCCGGACCATCGCCGGCGACGCTTATCTGGCGATGCTGTTTTCCACGGCCTGCAGCATGGCGAGATGGGTCTCGATGAAGGGCACGAGGAGCGTCGCAATGGTCGTGTCGATTCCGGCCTTGCCTTCCGCCACGCGCCGTTTCTGGATCTTCAGCAGGTCCTCGTGACCGTCGATCTCTGCCCGGACATAGTGGAGGTCGAAACCGGTGCCGGGATCCATCTTCTTCAGAGTGGTCAACGTCTCGGCAAGCGCATCGGGCCTTTTGGGCATGATCGCGCCTGCCCCCAGGAGAAGATTGCCGACCGCCTCAGCCTCGCTTGCCTCCAGTCTTGCGAATTGCTGCACCATGGGATGCAGAGCCTTGTTGATTGCCAGCTTCGAAATGTCGGCTGAAAACAGGGCGATCGTGAGCGTGTCGTGAGCATAGCCCGAGGTGACGATATTGGCCTCGGCAACCACCGGTGCCAGCGCCGCAAGCGCCGCCGCCACGGCGCCACTGCCGATCACCTTTCGACGACTGATGTTGGTCATGTTCATCTGCCTTTCCGTTCCGGCGCACGGCGCAATCGGCCGCGCATCCCACGGGAGAGGCAGAAACCGAAATCCGGGACAATTTAAGGGCGCATCCGCGACATCAACCAACCCTGCGACATCTTTTCCGGAGCCTCCGCCTTGCCGCTAAACCTCTGACTTTACTCTACCATTTGCATTCCGTTGAGGGATTGGTTGTAATTTATTATGATCAATCCTTGTAAATTACAGAATTTTCATAATTAATTAACGAAATACCAACAGAGGAGAACCGATTGATGAAACGCCTTCTCGCCGCCGCGTTTGCCGCAGCATCGCTGGCTTTCGCAGCGCCCGCCATGGCGCAGACGCCGCCCAATGTTCTGGTCGTCGGCCAGATCGCCGAGCCGAAATCGCTCGACCCGGCCGTCGACACCGCCGTCAATGATTTCCGCATCCTGGTGAACATGTATGACGGCCTCGTGCGCTACAAGGACGGCACGCTTGAGGTCGAGCCTGCGCTTGCAGAGAGCTGGGAGATTTCCGAGGACGGAAAGACCTACACCTTCAAGCTGCGCGAGGGCGTGACCTTCCATGACGGTTCGCCCTTCAATGCAGAGGCGGTGAAGTTCAACTTCGACCGCATGCTGGATGAAAACAGCGAATATTACGACACCGGGCCCTTCCCGCTGTCCTTCTTCTTCTCCTCCGTCGACACCGTCGAGGTGGTTGACGACATGACGGTGAAGTTCACGCTTTCCGAACCCTACGCCCCCTTCCTGTCGAACCTCGCCTATCCGACCGGCCTGATCGTCTCGCCGGCGGCGGTCAAGGAATACGGCGCCGATTTCGGCCGTCATCCTTCCGGCACGGGCGCTTTCAAATTCGAGGAATGGGACCCGAATTCCAAGGTTGTCGTTTCCAAGAACGCCGATTATTGGGACGGCGCGCCGCCGCTTGAGGCTGTTGTCTTCCGCCCCGTCACCGATGCCAATACCCGCGTTGCCGAGATGATGTCGGGCGGTCTCGACGTGATGGTCGAGGTTCCGCCGGATTCGCTGTCGCAGTTCTCCGGCAATGACCGCTACAAGGTCTACGAGCAGGCCGGCCCGCATGTCTGGTTCCTGATCCTGAACCTCAAGGACGGCGTCTTCGCCGACAAGCAGATCCGTCAGGCGGTCAACTACGCCATCAACAAGGAAGCGATCGTCAACGACATCCTGCAGGGCACGGCCGAAGTTGCCGCCGGCCCGACGCCGCCGGCCTTCGCCTGGGCCTATGACGACAGCCTGTCGCCCTACCCTTACGACCCGGAAAAGGCCAAGTCGCTTCTCGAAGAAGCCGGCTATGATGGCTCGGAACTGACCTTCTACGTCACCGAAGGCGGCTCGGGCATGCTGGAACCGCAGGCCATGGCCACCCAGATCCAGGCCGACCTCGAAGCCGTGGGCATGCCGGTCAAGATCGAGACCTATGAGTGGAACACCTTCCTCGGCAAGGTCAATCCGGGCCTCGAAGGCAAGGCCGACATGGCCGAAATGGCCTGGATGACCAACGATCCGGACACCCTGCCCTTCCTGGCGCTGCGTTCGGATGCCTTCCCCGACAAGGGCGGTTTCAACTCCGGCTATTATTCCAACCCGGAAGTCGACAAGCTGCTTGAGGAGGCCCGCACGTCCACCGATCAGGACAAACGCGCGGAGCTTTACAAGAAGATGCAGGCGATCGTGCAGGATGATGCGCCCTGGGCCTTCATCGCCAACTGGAAGCAGAACGCCGTGACCAAGGCGAGCGTTGAAAACTTCAAGCTGCAGCCGTCTTTCTTCCTGCAGCTGCAGGAGGTTGCCAAGCCGAATTGATCGGGTCGGTCTTCTGAAGGGAACCGCATAGCCCCACCAATCTCCCCCCTTGAGGGGGAGATGCCCCGACAGGGGCAGAGGGGGGTGAACCTATCCGAGAGCACGGAGATTGCGGCTTATAGGGCTTGCGCCCTCTACCCCTCTCTGTCGCTTTCGCGACATCTCCCCCTCAAGGGGGGAGATCGAAAAGATACGGCGAGCGCGAACGCGCTCAACCAACGCACCGACCGCTGAAGCAACGCAGAGTCTCCCGCCCACACGGAGAACACGTCATGGCCCATTATATCCTCAGGCGGCTCCTGACCGTCATACCGGTCCTTCTGGGCCTGACCGTCATTGTCTTCGCCATCATGGCGATGATCCCCGGCGATCCGGCTACCGCGATCCTCGGCTCCTATGCCACGCCGGAAAATGTCGACCGCGTCAACAAGGCGCTCGGCCTCGACAAGCCGTTGGTGCAGCAATATTTCATCTGGCTCGGCAATATTCTCCACGGCGATTTCGGTCGGTCCTATACGCAGAACCGCCCCGTCATCGATATCATCACCGAGCGCTTCGGCAACACGCTGATCCTTGCCGGCACCTCGCTCATTCTCTGTTCCATCCTCGGTCTTCTGGCCGGCATCGTCTCGGCGGTGCGCCAGTATGGCCTCACGGACAAGCTGGTCACCTTCTTCGTCCTGATTGGCATTTCGATCCCGTCCTTCTGGCTCGGCCTGCTGCTGATCCTGCTGTTTGCCGTCAAGCTGCAATGGCTGCCGGCAAGCGGCATGTATGCGATCTATGGCGGCGGCGGCCCGATCGATCTGCTGAAACACCTGATCCTGCCGGCCTTTACCCTGTCCGTGGTGGCAACCGGCGTTGTCGCCCGGCTGACGCGCACCTCCATGCTCGAAGTGCTGCGCCAGGACTATATCCGCACCGCCCGCGCCAAGGGGCTGAAGGAGCGCCGCGTGATCATGCGCCACGCCTTCAAGGCGGCGCTCGTCTCCGTCATTCCGGTCCTCGGCATCCAGGCCGGTTTCGTGCTCGGCGGCGCGGTCTATATCGAAACCGTGTTTCAGTGGCCCGGCATCGGCTCCATGCTGGTGACCGCCATTTCCACCCGCGACCTGCTGACGGTCCAGGGCGGGGTGCTGATCGTCGCGGCCGCCTATGTTCTGTTCAATCTGGTCGCCGACGTCGTCCAGACCATGCTTGATCCGAGGTTGCGCTGATGACCGATGCCACCGCAGACAGCGCGCCGCGCAAAAAGAAGAAGAGCGACCGCCCGAGCGCCTTCAAGCTTTTGTTCAACAACACGCTGGCAACCGCAGGGCTGATTGTCTTCGCCGTCATCGTCCTCATCGCGCTGGCAGCCCCCATCCTGCCGCTGCAGCCGCCGAATGTGACGGACCCTGCCGTCCGCCTGTCGCCGCCATTGACCGAAGGCCATCTTCTGGGCACCGATGCGCTGGGCCGAGATCTTCTCTCACGCCTCATCTGGGGCACGCGCGTCAGCCTCGCCGTCGGCGTTTCGGCAACGCTGATCGCGGCATTCTTCGGCTCGCTGATCGGGCTTGTCGCAGGCTATGCCGGCGGGCGCACCGACAATATCCTGATGCGCGGCATCGATATGGTCATGGCGTTTCCCTATATCCTGCTGGCGCTCGCCATCGTCGCCGTTCTCGGCCCCGGCCTGCTGAACGCGCTCTACGCCATCGCCGTGGTCAATATCCCCTTCTTCGCCCGTAACATCCGCGGCATGACGCTCGGCCTCTCAAGACGTGAATTCGTCGATGCGGCGCGGCTTTCCGGCAAGTCGCATTTCTCCATCCTCTTCGGCGAGGTGCTGCCGAACGTGCTGCCGGTGATCATCATCACCATGTCGACCACGATCGGCTGGATGATCCTGGAAACAGCCGGGCTTTCCTTCCTCGGCCTCGGCGCCCAGCCGCCGCAGGCCGATCTCGGCTCCATGCTCGGCGACGGCCGCAAGGTGTTGTTCACCGATGCCTATGTCTCCATGGTGCCCGGCCTGATGATCTTCGCCCTTGTGATGAGCATCAACCTGCTTGGCGACGGCATTCGCGATGTGCTCGACCCCCGGCTGAAATCCGGCGCGCTGGCGCGTCCCGGCGCGCGCACGGCGGTGAAGCGCGAAAGCGTTCCCGACCAGAGCCGGAAACCCGAGACAGTGCTCGATGTTCAGCAAATGCGCACCGAATTCCATATCGGCGGCAGCATTTACAAGGCCGTCGGCGGCGTCGATCTTCACATGCGTCAGGGAGAGTGCGTCGGTCTCGTCGGAGAATCCGGATCCGGCAAGTCGGTCACGGCCATGTCGCTGATGGGCCTTGTGCCGACGCCCCCCGGACGCATTGCCGGCGGCGCGGCATGGCTCGACGATGAGGACCTCTTTGCCGCAAGCGACGAGCGCATTCGCCAGTTGCGCGGCGGCGATGTCTCCCACGTGTTTCAGGACCCGCTGTCCACGCTGCATCCTCTCTTTACCGTCGGCGACCAGCTGATCGAAGCCATCCAGGCGCACCAGCCGCTTTCGAGACAACAGGCGCGCGAAAAGGCAACCGCGCTGCTGGAATCAGTCCGCATTCCCAATGCGGGCGAACGGCTGAAGGCATTCCCGCACGAGCTCTCCGGCGGCATGCGCCAGCGCATCTCCATTGCCATGGCGCTAGCCAATGACGCCAAGGTGATCATCGCCGACGAACCGACGACGGCGCTCGACGTGACCGTACAGGCGCAAATCCTCGAGCTGATGAACGGGCTGCGCAAGGAGCGCAACACGGCGATCCTGTTCATCACCCATGACTTCGGCGTGGTGTCGGCGATCTGCGACCGGGTCGCGGTGATGTATGCCGGACGGATCGTCGAAACCGGAACCACCGAGGAAATCCTCGATCGTCCGGCCCATCCCTACACGGCCAAGCTGATCGAATGCGTGCCGGTTCTCGGAGAACCCGACCGTCGGCTTGATGCGATCGAAGGGCGTCCGCCGGTGGTCAACAATCTGCCGGAAGGCTGCGCCTTCGCCGACCGCTGTCCTTTCGTTCAGGACGACTGTCGCAGCGGCGATATCGCCATGACCGCGCTTGGCGAGGAGCGCGGCGTGCGCTGCCTCCACCCGCTCAACAGGGAGACCGCCAATGGCTGAAGATGTGTTAATCGCAATCGACCGGGCGGAACGCACTTTCGGCGGCGGCAAGACGCTGTTCGGCAAGAAGCTTCCCGCCGTCCACGCCGTTCAGGACGTCACCATCGACGTGAAGAAGGGCGAGACCCTCGGCATTGTCGGCGAATCGGGCTGCGGTAAGTCCACGCTTGCCCGCCTGCTTTCCGGCCTCGACGTGCCGACGGGCGGAAAGATCACCTTCGAGGGCAAGGATCTGGCCGAGGAGGCACGGAAGAACCCGCGCGCGCTGGCACGGCAGGTGCAATATGTGTTTCAGGACCCGGTGTCCTCGCTCAATCCGCGCAAGAAGATCCGCACCATCCTGGAAGCGCCGCTGATCCACTTGTTGAAGCTCAACAAGGCCGAGCGCGGGAAACGGCTCGAGGAGCTGATGAACGCGGTCAACCTCGCGCCGGAATTCCTCGACCGCTACCCGCACGAATTCTCCGGCGGCCAGGCCCAGCGCATCGGCATCGCCCGCGCGCTTGCCGCCAATCCGGAAGTGATCGTGCTCGACGAGCCGGTCTCCGCGCTTGACGTTTCGGTGCAGGCGCAGGTGCTCAACATCCTGGACGATCTGAAGGCGCGCTTCGGGCTGACCTATCTGTTCATCAGCCATGATCTTTCGGTGGTGGAGTCGATCTCGGACCGGGTGGCGGTGATGTATTTCGGCAGGATCGTCGAACTCGGCACGCGCGATCAGGTCTTTTCCGGCGCGCTTCACCCCTACACGCATTTGTTGTTGAATTCCGCCCCGGCCCCCGGCAGAAAGGCTGTTTCCGGCGGTGACCGGGAAGCGGAACTGCCCGACCCATACAATCCGCCGCCGGGTTGCGCCTTCTTCGCCCGCTGTCCCAACGGAACGGATGCGTGCCAGCGCTCCGTTCCGCCGACCGACGAGGCGATGGGGGAAGCGGGCCACAAGGCCGCCTGCTTCCACCCGATGACGAAAAGGACGGCATGAGCAACACCAGTCTTGAAAGCCGGCAGGCCTTCGGCCCGCCCTTTGCCGAGAAGAAGCGCAAACGCCCCGATGTGATCGCCGATATGCTGCGCGAGCGCATGATCGACGCCGACCTGAAGCCGGGCGACCGCATGCCGGCCGAATGGCTTGCGCCGGAAGCGCTGCGCGCCTCGCGCGGCACGATGCGCGAGGCATTGAAAATCCTCGAATTTCAAGGGTTGATTGCCTCGAAGACCGGCCCCGGCGGCGGCATCTTCATTCGCGCCGTCCAGCCGGCCGAGGCGATCCAGACCGTCACCAGCCTGTTCCTGCAGGCTCCGCCCTCGATCGCGAATATCTACGCGCTGCGTAAGACGCTGGAGCCGGAGCTCGCCGCCGACGCGGCGCTGCACCTGCCGGAGGAGACCATAAGGACACTTCAGGACAAGATCAGGCTTTACGAGGGCCAGGCCGCGACGGCGGAGGAGGAATATGTCCAGCGGCTCGCCGAACTCGACTTTCATGCCGAACTTGCCCTCCACGCGCAAAACCCGGTTCTCGGCTTTACCTGCGGGCTGCTGCTCAATCTCCTGCGCGACCTTCCGGTCTGCCGGGCAATTTACGAGGAACCCAATCCGGGCCTGCGCGAGACCGGCATTTTCTACCAGATCGAGCTGATCAAGGCGATCCGTGCAAGGGATGCGGAAAAGGCCCGCTCCATCATGACGGAACACATGGTGGAGGCAGAGGCTTACATGCTTGAGCGCGCCCGCCTGAACGCGATGCGGCCCGGACTTGACAGGTGAAACAGTCCCGGAAGGGGTGAAATGCATGAAATGCGCACACACGATCCACGATCATCAGGGGCATCTCGGCTGGGACCGGTCGATCGAACCGGTTCTTGTCGCCCGATCCGGCGAGACCATCGCCTTTTCCTGTCTTGATGCCGGAAACGGGCACTACGGTCAGGAAAGCGTCGCCGCCGACATTCTGACAGCCGAGCCGGGCAAGGCCAATCCGCTGACCGGCCCGCTTTATGTAGAAGGCGCAGCGCCCGGCGACGCGCTGAAGGTCACCATCAACGAGTTCGCGCCGTCGGGCTTCGGCTGGACCGCGATCATTCCGGGTTTCGGTCTTCTGGCGGATCAGTTCGCCGAGCCAAGGCTGAAGCTTTGGGACTACGAGACCGACATCTCGGAACCGGCCGTCTTCAATCCCATGGCGCGCATTCCGCTTCGCCCCTTCATCGGCACAATCGGCGTTGCCATGGACGCGCCAGGCAATCACACGGTGATCCCCCCGCGCCGGGTCGGCGGCAATATGGACATCCGCGACATCGCGGCCGGCACGACACTTTTTCTGCCAGTCGAGATCGAGGGCGCGCTGCTGTCGATCGGCGATACCCACGCCGCCCAGGGCGATGGCGAGGTCTGTGGGACGGCAATCGAAAGCGCCATGGACGTTTCCGTCACGGTGGAGGTGATGAAGGGTGCCGCGCCGAAGACTCCGCATTTTGCGACTCCCGGCCCCATCTCGCGCCATCTCGACGCCGCCGGCTACGAGGTCACGACCGGCATCGGTCCCGATCTGATGCAGGCCGCGCGCGCGGCCGTGTCAAACATGATCGAGCTTCTGGCGAAAACCCGCAACCTCGATCCGGCCGACGCCTATATGCTGTGCTCGGTCTGCGGCGACCTGAAGATCAGCGAGATCGTCGACGCGCCCAACTGGGTGGTGTCGTTCTATTTCCCACGGATTGTGTTCGAATGAAGCCGATGAAAAAGGCGGCCGACACGCCGGCCGCCTCGCAATCATTTCACCGATAAAGGCGCCGGGCTTCAGGCGGCCTTGGATTCGCCCTTCAGGCTTTCGAGAATGTTCTGCGGCGAGGAAACGCCGTAGGGGTCGGTCTCGCACAGGTCGGAGAAGCCTTCTTCCTCGAACCACTTCTCAACGACGCCGTCATTGATGATGGCAGCATAGCGCCAGGAGCGCATGCCGAAGCCGAGATTGTCCTTGTTGACCAGCATGCCCATCTTGCGGGTGAACTCGCCGGAGCCATCCGGGATGACCTTGACGTGCTCAAGGTTCTGGCCCTTGGCCCAGGCGTTCATGACGAAGGCGTCGTTGACCGACATGCAGTAGATGTCATCAATGCCTTCAGCCTGAAACTCAGGGAAGAGCTTTTCAAAATCGGGAAGCTGATAGGTCGAGCAGGTCGGGGTAAAGGCGCCCGGCAGCGAGAACAGAATGACGCGCTTGCCCTTGAAGTAATCGTCCGAGGTCACTTCCTGCCAGCGGAAGGGGTTCGGGCCTTCGATGCTCTCATCGCGAACACGCGTGCGGAAGGTTACGTTCGGAACTTTGCGACCGATCATCTCAATCTCCTGTTGTCTTAAACCCTGTGTGAGGGAATTCTCTATTGGAAAGCTTGACGGATTTTATCAATTTTCAAATCGGAATAAAGGTAAAACTTTAGAATTATTCCAATGTAATACCTGCTATGCTGACGACGCATAGCTAATCCGTTTCATCTTCCAAGCAGTTTCAATGTGATAGCGACCGATCCTGGTTCAACCCAGCCGTGCTGCGTCATTCCGACGCACCCAGTTCAAGGCCTCGCTCAATGGCGCGAAAGCGCCATCGAACCGCCGGCAAAAACCAGCGCCGCGCCGACCAAACGATTGAGCTGCACGAAGACCCGGTTGGAGGTGATGAAACGCCCGAGCAATGCGCCTCCGGCGACATAGAGGCAGACAGCGACGACCTCCATCACGAGAAAGGCAAGGCCCATCACGGCCAGCTGCGGCCAGATCGGCGCGCCCTCGACGATGAACTGCGGAAAGAAGGCGGTGAAGATGGCGATCGCCTTGGGATTGGTGATGGCGATGGAAAAATCGCGTCGCATCAGCGCGGCGATACTGGCGTCGAGCGCCTGCATCTCGGCCAAGGCCCTCGCCTTCATGAGGATCTGGATGCCGACATAGACGAGATAGATCGCGCCGACGATCTTGATCGCCAGAAAGGCTGTGGCCGAAGCCGCCAGAACTGTCCCCAGCCCGGCCACGGTAATGGCGATCAGAAAAGTAAAGGCCGGCATCCGCCCCATGCCGCCGGCGAGCGCCCGCGCGACGCCAAGCCGCGCCCCGTTGGAAAAGGCCAGCATATTGTTCGGCCCCGGCGCGCAATTGAGCGCGAAACAGGCTGGTATGAACAACTCCCAAGCGGTCATGCGATACCCCGTCAGAAAACTCCCTAAGTCTGCCTTTCGGCGATAGAACGGTCGATCAAATAATTGGAGAACGCACTGCACAGAACAAGCATTAACCTTGCATCGGCCAACGTAAGATTTGGCTCATCCATAATCGCGTGACGGATACCGCCATCATCATTGGTCCAACCATACAGTCTAGAAAAGCCCTCTTTCAAAGCGGGATGTAAAGAAAGATCTGGACTTAGGACTTTCAGCACCTCTCCCAAAGTGATCGCTGGACTACCGGCCAGATTCTTTGCGACCAGCTCAACCGCAGATATCGATTCCTTTATTGAATTTCTGAAATCAGGGTTTTCTCTATTCGATAGTAAACGAGCTGCAGTCTCAATATGTGTGCGAACACCAGAAAATGGAGCAGAATTGTCGAGAGCGGATCCCACTGCAGCCAACTCCTCCTCATTAGTGATTTGCACAAGTACCTTGTCGACGAAACGGTAACCCGAATTTTCCTCCTTAAAAACACGGTTCGCGAGTTCTTCACAGAGCTTAGCACGCTCATCTGCTCTGTAGCGATCAGACGCTTCTCCGAAATTGATTAACCATTCAAAAAAGTCATACAGCAGAAACCAGTCGGCCTCGAGGAACCATTTTTTGATCCAACGAACATACAAGTATCTTTCGTCAGGGACTTCATCCGCGGGCAGCTTAAAGAAAAATACATGTCCTCTATTCGCCAATTGGCCCAAAGTGGTTCTGGGGAAGTAAATATTCTCCCCACCAACAACATAAATCGAATGAAAAATATTCCACAGAGAATTACGCAGCGGTGTGCTCATTCCATCCAACTGGATGGTCAGCATGGTTGGTGACTTGCCTATTCGCTGCGAAAATCTTGCCGACATCGCTCCACCTCAGAACAGGAAATACCGCTGCGCCATCGGCAGCACGTCCGCCGGCTCGCAGGTCAGCACTTCGCCATCGGCGCGCACCTCGTAGGTTTCCGGATCGACGGAAATCTCCGGCGTTGCCGAATTGTGCACCATCGAGGCCTTGGAAATGCCGCCGCGCGTGTTCTTCACCGGCAGAAGCTGTTTGGCAACGCCGAGCTTGTGGGCAAGGCCGGCGTCGAGCGAGGCTTCCGAGACGAAGGTGACGGAGGAATTGGTGCGCGACTTGCCGTAGGCGCCGAACATGTAGCGGTAATGCATCGGCTGCGGCGTCGGGATCGAGGCATTCGGATCGCCCATCTGGGCGGCCGCGATCGTGCCGCCGATGATGATCATCTCCGGCTTCACGCCGAACAGCGCCGGGTCCCACATCACGAGATCGGCGCGTTTTCCCACTTCCACCGAACCGATCTCGTGGGAGAGGCCATGGGCAATCGCCGGGTTGATCGTGTATTTGGCGATATAGCGCTTCACCCGGTAATTGTCGTTCTGGCCGGTTTCCTGCGCCAGACGGCCGCGCTGACGCTTCATCTTGTCGGCCGTCTGCCAGGTGCGGATGATGACCTCGCCGACGCGGCCCATGGCCTGGCTGTCGGACGAGATGATCGAGAACGCGCCGATATCGTGCAGAATGTCTTCCGCCGCGATGGTTTCCTTGCGGATCCGGCTTTCGGCGAAGGCGATGTCTTCCGGGATCGACGGCGACAAATGATGGCAGACCATCAGCATGTCGAGATGTTCGGCGATCGTGTTCTGCGTATAGGGCCGCGTCGGATTGGTCGAGGACGGGATGACGTTGGAGAGGCCGCAGATCTTGATGATGTCCGGCGCATGGCCGCCGCCCGCCCCTTCCGTGTGGAAGGCATGGATGGTGCGGCCCTTGAAGGCCTCGACCGTGTCTTCGACAAAGCCCGATTCATTCAACGTATCCGTATGGATCATCACCTGAACGTCGTATTTGTCTGCCACCGAAAGGCAGTTGTCGATCGCGGCGGGCGTCGTGCCCCAGTCCTCGTGCAGTTTCAGCGCCGCAGCGCCGCCCAGCACCTGTTCTTCCAGCGCGCCGGGCAGCGAGGCATTGCCTTTGCCGGAGAAGGCGAGGTTCATCGGGAAGGCGTCGGCTGCCTGGATCATCCGCTCGATATGCCAGGGACCGGGCGTGCAGGTGGTGGCAAATGTGCCATAGGCAGGCCCCGTGCCGCCGCCGAGCATGCAGGTAAGGCCGCTCATCAGCGCTTCCTCGATCTGCTGCGGGCAGATGAAGTGGATATGGGCGTCCATGCCGCCGGCGGTGACGAGCTTGCCTTCCGCCGAGATGATCTCAGTGCCCGGCCCGACGATGATGTCGACGCCCGCCTGCGTATCCGGATTGCCCGCCTTGCCGATGCCGGCGACGCGCCCGTCCTTGATGCCGATATCGGCTTTCACGATGCCCCAGTGGTCGATGATCAGCGCATTGGTCATCACCGTGTCGACCGCGCCTTCCGCGCGCGACGCCTGGCTCTGGCCCATGCCGTCGCGGATCACCTTGCCGCCGCCGAATTTCACCTCGTCGCCGTAACGGGTAAAGTCCTTCTCCACCTCGACGAAGAGTTCCGTATCGGCAAGGCGCACCTTGTCGCCGGTGGTCGGCCCGAACATCGAGGCATAGGACTGGCGGGACATCTTGAAGGGCATGAATTCCTCCTGGCGGGTTCGGCGGCGCGGGCGGCGCCTCAAAGGGGCTTGGTAAAATGCCTGCGCCGCTCAGAACATTGCGGCGGCGGGCCTGCGTCAATCGGGTTCAGAGCTTGCCCATGATTTCCTGGCGGAAGCCATAGACATTGCGGTTGCCGGCAAAGGGCACCAGCGTCACGTCGCGGGTCTGGCCGGGCTCGAAGCGCACGGCCGTTCCGGCAGCGATATCAAGCCGCATGCCGCGCGCCTTGTCGCGCTCGAAAGCGAGCGCCGGATTGGCCTCGAAAAAGTGGTAGTGGCTGCCCACCTGCACCGGCCTGTCGCCGGTATTGGAAACGGTCAGCGTCACGGTCGGAAGACCGGCGTTGATTTCGATTTCGCCCTCTGCGGGGATCATTTCACCGGGGATCATTTCTTTTCGTTCCTCCTCAGGCAGCGCTTGCCGGCCCGCAGCCTTCAGCCTTGAGCACGCGCGTGGTTGAAGCCGGATGGCGCAGGAGGGCGGCAGCCGGTCGGATGGGACGCGGGGCAAAGCCGCCACCGCAATTCGGACAGACATTGTGAAGCACGGTGTCGACGCAATCCCGGCAGAATGTGCATTCAAATGTGCAGATCATTGCCTCGCCGCTGTCCGGCGGCAAATCCCTGTCGCAGCATTCGCAATTCGGGCGCAGTTCGAGCATCGCGTTTTCCCTAGCGGATCGGCTCGTGCACGGTCACAAGCTTGGTGCCGTCGGGGAAGGTTGCTTCCACCTGCACGTCGTGGATCATCTCCGGCACGCCTTCCATCACCTGGTCGCGGGTCAGCACATGAGCGCCGGCCTCCATCAGTTCGGCCACGGGGCGGCCGTCGCGCGCGCCTTCGACCACGTAGTCGGTGATGAGCGCCACGGCTTCCGGCCAGTTGAGCTTGACGCCCCGTTCCAGCCTGCGGCGCGCCACCATGGCGGCCATGGAGATCATCAGTTTGTCCTTTTCACGCGGCGTCAGGTTCATGCGTCACTCTCTCGCTGTCACAGCTTGCGGATTTCATAGATGCCAGACTTTCGGCAGATTTTCGCCGTCCCGCAAGACCCTTAGGGCGGGAATCAGGCTTTTTCTCAACTGATAGCCGTCCGGGGCGACGACGCGGGCGACCAGCTTGCCGTTCCATTCGCTCGCTCCCCCGGCAGACACACCCAGCGCCTCGCGCACCTTCGGCATCAGGATTTCTGTCCGCGGGCCGCAATAAAGCAGCGTGGCAAAGGCGACATCGCCGCCGAGCACCGCCGTCTGCGACACGAGGTTCTCGATGTCGCCGGTCATGCGCACATCTTCGGCGTGAAGCAGCGTGCCCTGACGGCGCACCCGCCAGCGATCGCGGAACTGGCCGCGCTGAACCGCCTCGCCCATGGCCTTGCGGCCCAGTAGCACGGCCTCGATGGCCAGAAACTCGGCAGTTTCGGCAAGATCGACATCAAGCCGGCGGTTGAGCGAGGCGTCATCGAAAAGGATGGTTTCCTGCGGCAGCCAGTCGAGCCTCGCGCCCTCGCCGACGCGCAATTCGCTGTCGATCGTCGCCGGGCCGCTGTCGGACTTGTAGATCTTCTCACAGGCCTGCGTGGTGACCGTCAGTGCCGTGCCGGGCTCCGCCGTCATCGCCCATTGCAGCCGGTCGCCGCCGGTCAGACCGCCCGACGTGTTGATCAGCACGGCCTCCATCGACCCGTCGAAGCTTTCCGGGATGCGGATCTTGGCAGCACCCTCCTGATAGAATTCGTCAAGCCGCGTCTTGCCGGCCGAGAGCTTGGCCTTGACCTCGCCCCTTCCATAGGTGCGCTGCGCCCGTCCCGGCAGGTCTCGGATCAAGACGTCCACTCCGCCCCGAGGGGCGCTTCCTCCAAGCCGCATTTTCTCTGACCGCACATTGATTGACCTCGTATTTTTCACTCACACAAGGAAAAGCAAGTTTCGTGCCGCCGGTGAAATGAATTTTGTTTTTCGTTGAAAGCCGGGACATTGATGTCTCCGGCATCAAGGTTTTGTGGACACAATAGCAGCAGATGCCTGCCCGGCGCGCACATTTTCTCCGCAGGCTGCGTGAGGAAGCATCAGACCGTCAGGTGGCGGCGCGCCTCGGGGGTGTCCAGCGTCTCGGCGGGGCCTTCATGCACGATCTCGCCGCGGTCCATGATGTAGACCTGATCGGCGAGTTCCCGGCAGAAATCGAGATATTGCTCGACGAGCAGAATGGCCATGCCGGTTGAATCGCGCAGATAGCGGATCGCGCGGCCGATATCCTTGATGATCGAGGGCTGGATGCCTTCCGTCGGCTCATCGAGGACGAGAATCTTCGGTCGGGTGACCATGGCGCGGCCGATGGCAAGCTGCTGCTGCTGGCCGCCCGACAGGTCGCCGCCACGGCGCGACAGCATGGATTGCAGCACGGGAAACAGGCTGAAGATGTCGTCGGGAATGTTGCGGTCGCGGGCTGGAAGCGGGGCAAAGCCGGTCTCCAGGTTTTCCTTCACCGTCAGCAGCGGAAAGATCTCGCGCCCCTGCGGCACATAGCCGACGCCGAGCTTGGCGCGGCGATAGGGCGCCAGCCCATCAAGCGTTTCGCCCTGAAAGGTGATGGAGCCGCCCGATGTCGGATGCTGGCCGGTGACGGCGCGCAACAGCGAGGACTTGCCGACGCCGTTGCGGCCCAGAACGCAGGTGATCTTGCCCATGTCCGCAGAAAGCGAAACGCCGCGCAAAGCCTGCGCCGCGCCATAGTGAAGATTGACGTTATCGATGGTCAGCATGGTACGGGCCCCTTCGAAGGACGCCGGGCTGTTCAGCCCGCGCTGGAATGGCGGAGAGACGCGATGCCGCATCCCATAATCTCCCCCCTTGAGGGGGAGATGTCGCGAAAGCGACAGAGAGGAGTAATGGGCATAAACCGCGACCACCGTGCTCTCGGAGAGGGCTCCCCCCCCTCTGCCCCTGTCGGAGCATCTCCCCCTCAAGGGGGGAGATCGGCAATGGCAGGCGCCTTGTCGCAAACAAACGCATCACCTCACCGCCCCAGATAGTTCTCGATGACCTTCGGGTCGTTCGACACGTAGTCGATCGAACCCTCGGCGAGTACGGAGCCCTCGGCGAGGCAGGTGACCTTGACGCCGAGGTCGCGGACGAAGCCCATGTCGTGTTCGACGACGACGACGGCGCGGGTTTTCGCGATCTCGCGTAAAAGGCGCGCGGTCTCCACCGTCTCGGCGTCGGTCATACCGGCGACGGGTTCATCGACCAGGAGAAGCTTCGGCTCCTGCGCCAGAAGCATGCCGATCTCGAGCCACTGCTTCTGGCCGTGGGAAAGGTTGGCGGCGAGTTCATCCTTGCGGGCCGTCATGCGGATCGTCTCGAGGATGTCCTCGATGCGGGACTGATCCTCGCTGGTCAGCCGATAGAACAGCGTGGAGAACACGCCGCGCTTGCGGTTGAGCGCCAGTTCCAGATTGTCCCAGACCGTGTGGCTTTCAAACACCGTCGGCTTCTGGAATTTTCTGCCGATGCCGAGCTGGGCGATGTCGGCCTCGTCCTTGCGGGTCAGGTCGATCGTGTCGGAGAAGAACACCTCGCCGGTGTCCGGCCGGGTCTTGCCGGTGATGATATCCATCATCGTCGTCTTGCCGGCGCCGTTCGGGCCGATCACCGCGCGCAGTTCCCCGGGCTCGATGACGAAGGAAAGGCTGTTCAGCGCCTTGAAGCCATCGAAGGACACCGAGACATTGTCGAGATAAAGCAGGCTCTTCGCGCGTTTTTCCATCGGGCTCATCGTGCGCCCTCCTCGCTCGGGTTGACATCCATGCCGGCCTCGGCCTCTTCGGAGCGTTCGTTGCGCGCCGCCGCGTCATTGCCCTTTTTCGAAAGGCGGTCGGATATGGTGCCGACGATGCCCTTTGGCAGGAAGAGCGTGACGGCGACGAAGAGGCCGCCAAGCGCGAACAGCCAGAAGGCGGGGAAAAGCCCGGTGAAGATGGTCTTGCCGCCATTGACCAGAATGGCGCCGATGATCGGGCCGATCAGCGTTGCCCGCCCGCCGACCGCCGTCCAGATGACGACCTCGATGGAATTGGCCGGCGCGAATTCGCCCGGGTTGATGATGCCGACCTGCGGCACATAGAGCGCGCCGGCAACGCCCGCCATCATGGCGGAGACGACGAAGGTGAAGAGCTTGTAGTTTTCCACGCGGTAGCCGAGAAAGCGCACCCGGCTCTCGGCATCGCGCACGCCGACCAGCACCTTGCCGGACTTGGAGCGGACAATGGCCGAGGCAATGAAAAGCCCGATGGCAAGGAAGATGGCGGAGGCTGCAAAGAGTGCTGCGCGCGTGCCGTCGGCCTGCACGGAAAAGCCGAGAATGTCCTTGAAATCCGTCAGCCCGTTATTGCCGCCGAACCCCATGTCGTTGCGGAAGAAGGCGAGCAGAAGCGCATAGGTCATGGCCTGGGTGATGATAGAGAGATAGACGCCGTTGACGCGCGAGCGGAAAGCGAACCAGCCGAAGGCGAAGGCCAGAGCGCCGGGCACCAGCAGCACCATCAGCATGGCGAACCAGAACATGTCGAAGCCATGCCAGAACCACGGTAGCTCCTGATAGTTCAGAAAGACCATGAAATCCGGCAGGATCGGATCGCCATAGACGCCGCGCGGACCGATTTGGCGCATCAGATACATGCCCATCGCGTAGCCGCCGAGCGCGAAGAAGGCGCCGTGGCCGAGCGATAGAATGCCGCAAAAACCCCAGACGAGATCGAGCGAGAGCGCCAGCAGCGCATAGCAGAGATATTTGCCGAACAGCGAGACCAGATAGGTCGGCAGATGAAACGGGCTGCCCGCCGGGATGACGAGGTTCAGCACCGGCACCAGCAGGGCGATGCCGAAAAGTATGGCGATCGCGATCGAGATCCTGCGGTCGAGCGAGCGGAGAACATAGGCCGTAATCATGATTCAACCGCCCTTCCCTTGAGTGCGAACAGACCGCGCGGCCGTTTCTGGATGAACAGGATGATGAAGACGAGCACCAGGATCTTGCCGAGAACGGCGCCGGCATAGGGCTCGAGGAACTTGTTGAGGATGCCGAGCGAGAAGGCGCCGACGAAGGTGCCCCAGAGATTTCCGACCCCGCCGAAGACCACGACCATGAAACTATCGATGATGTAGGACTGGCCGAGATTGGGCGAGACATTGTCGATCTGCGAAAGGGCGACACCGGCAAGCCCTGCCACGCCCGAACCGAGCGCGAAGGTAAACGCATCGACCCAGGGCGTGCGGATGCCCATGGAAGCGGCCATGCGCCGGTTCTGGGTCACTGCCCGCATCTGCAGGCCGAAGGCGGAACGCTTCATCAGCATCAGGAGGCCGAGGAAGACGGCAAGCGAGAACACAACGATCCAGAGCCTCGACCAGGTAATGACGAGCCCGCCGACGTCGAACGCGCCGGACATCCACGACGGATTGCCGACCTCGCGGTTGGTGGGGCCGAAAATGGTGCGCACGGCCTGCTGCAGGATCAGCGAAACGCCCCAGGTCGCGAGCAGCGTCTCGAGCGGGCGGCCGTAAAGGAAGCGGATGACGCCGCGTTCGATCACAAGGCCGACGGCGGCGGTGATGAGAAAGGCGACCGGAAGCGCAATCGCCAGCGACCAGTCAAACAGGCCGGGATAGGATGTGCGGATCACCTGCTGCACCATAAAGGTGGAATAGGCGCCGATCATCACCATCTCGCCATGCGCCATATTGATGACGCCCATGACGCCGAAGGTGATGGCAAGCCCGATGGCCGCCAAAAGCAGCACCGAGCCGAGCGACAGCCCGTACCAGACATTCTGCGCGGCATCCCAGAAGGCAAGCCGCTTTTCGATCTTCGCCTGGGCGGCGTCGACCTCGTCCTGCAGTTCCGGGTCGAGCGAGCCGCGCGCCGACAGAAGGATCGAGATCGCGTCACGTCCGCCGATCGCGGCGATGTCGTCGATCGCCTCGGCCTTGGCCTCAATCGGACGGGAGGAATTCAGGATGGAGATGGCGCGGGCCTGGCCGAGGACTGCGGCAATCTCGCCGTCCTCTTCGGCCGCGAGCGCCTCTTCGATCAGCGCCAGATTGTCCTCGCTCGGCGCATCCATCATCGAGCGGGCAGCCGAGAGACGAACCGCGGGATTGGGGCTCATCAGCGTCATGCCGGCAAGGGCGGCATCGATGGTGCTGCGCAGATTATTGTTGACCTTGATCTTCTCAAGGTCGCGCTTGGACATTTCGCCAAGCTCTTCGCCGGTCAGCGGGTCGATCAGAAGCAGGTTGCGGCGGGATTCGCCATCGGCGGTCATGAAGACCTTGCCGTCATCCTCGCGGTAGTAGAGATCGCCATCGGCGAGCGTTTTCAGGACCGGAATCACGGCCGGATCACCGGTGGCGGCGAGCGCTTTGACGATTTCTTCCGTCTGGTTGAAATTACGGGCTTCGGAGAACTGATCAATCAGCGATCCGACGTCATCAGCGGCCCGTGAAAGTGAGGGCGCACATGTCAGTACCAGAGTTACAAATAAGAGAAAGGTTCTGAAATAGCGCGGTAGAAAAGAAATGGACATGTGCGCCCCCAAATTTGACGGTCCCGCCTCGTACAGGACCGCCCCCCTGTTCACCCGGCGCGAAACACGCGCCGGGAGCCGAGTTGCCGTTCTTATTCGGCAGCCATACCGCCGCACTGGCCGGTTTCGACATTGAAGTTGCCGCACGACATCGGAGCGCGCCAGTCGGCAATCAGGTTCTTCGAATCCGGCAGGTAGTCGGACCATGCATCGCCGGCAACGAGACCGGGCGTTTCGTAAACGATGTCGAACTGACCATCATCCTGGATTTCGCCGATCAGGACCGGCTTGGTGATGTGGTGGTTCGGCATCATGGCCGAATAGCCGCCCGAAAGGTTCGGAACCGATACGCCGACAAGCGCGTCGATGACGGCATCCGGATCGGTGGTGCCAGCCTTTTCAACGGCATCGACCCACATGTTGAAGCCAATGTAGTGGGCTTCCATCGGGTCGTTGGTCACGCGGGCATCGTCGCCGGTGAAGGCATGCCAGGCATCGATGAAGTCGTAGTTTGCGTCGGTGTCGACGGACTGGAAGTAGTTCCAGGCGGCCAGATGGCCGACGAGCGGCGCGGTGTCGAGACCGGCAAGTTCTTCCTCGCCAACGGAGAAGGCGACGACCGGGATGTCGGAAGCGGCGATGCCCTGGTTGGCGAGTTCCTTGTAGAAGGGCACATTGGCGTCACCATTGATGGTGGAGACCACGGCCGTCTTCTTGCCTTCCGAGCCGAAATTCTTGATGTCGGAAACGATCGTCTGCCAGTCGGAGAAGCCGAAGGGCGTGTAGTTGATCATAATGTCTTCTTCGGCAACGCCGTGATCCTTCAGATAGGCTTCGAGGATCTTGTTGGTCGTGCGCGGATAGACATAGTCGGTGCCGGCGAGAACCCAGCGCTCGACGCCTTCATTTTCCATCAGGTAGTCGACGGCCGGAATGGCCTGCTGGTTCGGCGCAGCACCCGTGTAGAAGACGTTGCGCTGGCTTTCCTCGCCCTCATACTGGACGGGGTAGAAGAGGATGCTGTTCAGCTCCTCGAAGACCGGCAGAACCGATTTGCGCGACACGGACGTCCAGCAGCCGAAGACAGCCGAAACGCCATCGCCTTCGATCAGCTCGCGCGCCTTTTCGGCAAAGAGCGGCCAGTCGGAGGCCGGGTCGACGACGACCGGCTCAAGCTGCTTGCCGAGAAGGCCGCCCTTGGCGTTCTGCTCTTCGATGAGCATCAGCATGGCGTCCTTCAGCGTCGTTTCCGAAATCGCCATGGTGCCGGAGAGCGAGTGCAGGATGCCCACCTTGATCGTGTCTTCCTGCGCCAGAGCGCCGGTGGCGGTCGAAGCGGTGAGCGCCGCCAGAAGAGCAGCACCTGTCATTGCCTTTTTGAAATTCATGTTTTTCCCCTCAACGGATTGTCGCCTGCAAGGCGTTTGGAAATCGCGGCGTCCGTCAGAAAACGCCTGCGACAACTATCGTTGAGGGAGAGAGAACCCCACATACGTCATTTGACGTAGGTGGGGTGGAAGTTTGTTGATGGAGGCCTTTGCCGCTCACATTCGTCATGCCGGCCAAGAGCCGGCATCCTGTGTATAGCGGCTTGTGGTATGATGTGTGCGGGCGGAAGGTCGTCCGGCATCCTGGTCGTTAGAGACCGTTCCCTGGCACCT
>NZ_JACIDZ010000005.1 GCF_014196625.1 Martelella radicis | reverse complement strand
CGGCAGACCGCCAACCCGGCGATATCGCCGGCTCCGTTTCGAACTAGGAGACAGACCATGTCAGCCTATCTCAACACCCTCGTTTTCGGCATCTACCCCTATATCGCGCTCACGGTGCTGATCCTCGGGACCGTCATCCGCTATGATCGCGAGCCCTATTCCTGGCGCTCGGGCTCATCCCAGTTGCTGCGGCGCAAGCAACTCATCTGGGGATCGGTGCTGTTTCACGTCGGCGTGCTGGTCATTTTCGCCGGCCACGTTGTCGGCCTGTTGACGCCGATCTGGATTTTCGATGCGCTCGGCATCAGCCACGGGGCCAAGCAGTTTCTGGCCGTCGTCGCCGGGGGCATTGCCGGGGTGATGGGCATCGTCGGCGCGACGCTGCTGGTCCATCGCCGGCTGTTCGATGCGCGGGTGCGCGCCGCTTCCACCTTCAGCGACACGATGATCATCATCCTGCTCTGGCTGCAGCTTCTGCTCGGCCTCGGCACGATCCCGGTTTCGCTGCACCATCTCGATGGCCATGAAATGGTGAAATTCATGGGCTGGGCGCAGGGCATCTTCACCTTCAATTTCGCGGCTTCGTCCTACGTCGCCGATGCCGCGTGGATCTTCAAGGCGCATATTTTCCTGGGCCTGACCATATTGCTCGTCTTCCCCTTCACCCGGCTGGTGCACATGTTGAGCGTTCCGGTGCGCTACATCTGGCGGCCCGGCTATCAGGTCGCCCGGCAGAAGGGCGACGGGTCGCGCATCAACGGCAAACCGGCGGAGTAACGCGAAATGGTCAATCTTTTCACACCGCAACAGCCGAAAACGGCCGGCGCCGGACCCGAGCCCGGCAGCGGCTACCAGGCCGTCGACACGAAAATACCGCCGAAGGCGCGGCCGGTGTTTTCTCAAATCTCCGTCAATGGCATTGCGATTGCCGAAAGCACCATCCTCGCCGAGGCCCAGAATCACCCGGCCGACAATCCCGGCGCGGCGCTGAAGGCGGCGGCCGAAGCGCTCGTCATCCGTGAGCTGCTGCTGCAGAAGGCAGCCGAGCAGCAGGTGATCGGTACACCGGAGACAACCGCCGACGGTAGAAAGGAAACTGCCGAGGATGCGGCGATCCGGGCGCTGATCGAAGCATCGGTCGATGTGCCGTCGGCCGGTGATGCGGAATGTCGCCGGTTCTACGACAACAACCGGACCCGTTTCCGCTCGGAGCCGATCTTCGAGGCACGCCATATCCTGCTCGCCGCAGATCCGGCCGATGAGGCCGCCCGGCGGCAGGCGCGCGCCGAGGCCGAGCAGATGATTGCGGACCTTTCGGCTGGTGCCGTTCGTTTCGGTGAACTGGCGAAGGCGCGCTCGGCCTGCCCGTCGGCGGACCAGGGCGGCAATCTCGGCCAGCTTTCGCCGGGCAGCACGGTGCCGGAATTCGAGGCGGTGCTGATGCGGCTGCCGGAGGGCGAGATGGTCACCTCGCCGGTTGAAACCCGCTACGGTTTCCACATCATCCGCATGGATCGCCGGATCGAGGGCGCGCAATTGCCGTTCGATGCGGCTAAGCCGCGCATCGCCGCCTGGTTGGAGGCTGCGGCTTGGTCTAAGGCGGTTGCGCAGTTCATTGCGGTTCTGGCGGCGGAAGCCGAAATCGAGGGTATCGAGATCGCCGGCGCCGACGGGCCGCTGGTGCAGTAAGGCAAAGAGGTTTGTGATGGCGAATGCGGAAGGCGCGAGAGGCGAATGCAAGCCGCTGGGCTTCATCCCGTTCATACAGGATGATGCCGCTGATCGGACCCTGGAAGCGGTGGCGCGTCGGCTGCTTGCTAGGGGATACCGGGTCGAAGGTTTCGTTCAGCATGCCGAAAAGGACGAAGGCCAGTGCTGCGGCGCGGTCGATCTGGAAGACATCGCCACGGGCAAACGCTGGCAGATCATGCAGGCGCTCGGTGCCCATGCGCGCGGCTGCAGGCTGGACTTCAACGCGCTTTCCGAGGCCGCCGTTTTCGCCGAAGCGCGGATCAGGACACAACCAGACCTCCTCATTCTGAACCGTTTCGGCAAGGGGGAAGAGCAGGGCGGTGGGTTGCGCTCGGTTTTCGAGGCTGCCTTCGTGGCAGGCGTGCCGATCCTGACCTCGGTGAAGCAGCCCTATCTCGATGGTTGGCTGGCTTTTTCAGACGGGTTGTCCGAGCCCCTGCAGGCGGATGCCGAGGCCGTCCTGACGTGGAGTTGCAAGGCGATTGGCGAGGCAAGGCGGGTGCGCGATGCGGCATGAACGCACGATAAGAGAGGCCGTGCCGCGCCCGCTTGTCGACGGGTTCGGCCGGACGGCAAACTATCTCAGGCTGTCGGTCACCGACCGTTGCGACCTGCGCTGCACCTATTGCATGTCCGAGAACATGACATTTCAGCCGCGCCGTGAGATTCTCGACCTTGAGGAGCTCTATCGGCTGTCCCGCATCTTTATGGCGCGCGGGGTGCGCAAGATCAGGATCACCGGCGGAGAGCCGCTGGTGCGCAAGAACATCATGGCGCTGTTTGCCATGCTGGGCGCCCATCTTGAAACAGGCGAACTCGACGAGTTGACGCTGACGACGAATGGCACGCTGCTCGATCGCTATGCGGAGGCGCTTTTCGCCCATGGGGTGCGCCGGGTCAATGTCTCGCTCGACACGCTCGATCCCGGGCGCTACCAGGCAATCACCCGCTGGGGGCGGATCGAACGGGTCTTTGCCGGTCTGGAGGCAGCGCAGGCGGCGGGCCTGAAGGTCAAAATCAACGCGGTTGCCATGCGTGGCACCTTTGAAGAGGAAGTTGATGACCTGATCTGCTTTGCTCATGGCCGCGACATGGACCTGACCCTGATCGAGGAAATGCCGCTCGGCGAGGGTCGGCATGATCGTCGCGAGAGTTTTCTGTCCCTCTCCAAGCTTCGTTATACGCTTTCGAAGCGCTGGACATTTCAGCCGCTTGCCGTCAGCAGCGGTGGCCCGGCGCGCTATGTGCGGGTCGCCGAAACGGGCGGCCTGTTGGGCTTTATCACGCCGCTCTCCTGTGATTTCTGTGCCGCCTGCAATCGCCTGCGGGTCAGCGCTACCGGCGATCTTTATACCTGCATGGGCAATGAAGGCCGGATTGGCCTCAGGGATGCCCTGCGGGCAAGCGAAGATGATGGGCCGGTCGATGCACTGATTTCGCGCGCGGTGGCGATGAAGCCCGAGGGGCATGCCTTTTCGATTACGAATACCCACGTTGCCGGCATCGCACGGACAATGTCCGTGCTTGGAGGATGAAATGCTGATTGTTGCACTGACCATTTCGGATCGCGCCAGCCGGGGTGAATACGAAGATCAAAGCGGCGCGATGATCGAGACCTGGCTGGCCGAGACCATCACGTCAGACTATGTCCTGAACCGCGTCGTCATACCGGACGGGACGGACTCAGTGCGTGAAACGCTGACGGACCTGTGCGACAATGTGAAGGCGGACCTCATCCTGACCACCGGCGGCACGGGGCCGGCGCCGCGCGATGAGACGCCGGAAGCCATGCAGGCGATGATGGAGAAGGAATTGCCGGGCTTTGGTGAACTGATGCGGCGCATCAGCCTGGAACAGGCTCCGACGGCTATTCTCTCGCGCCAGACTGCCGGCGTGCGGGGAAAGAGCCTGATCGTCAATCTGCCAGGCCGCCCGGCGTCGATAAGGCTTTGCTTGAATGCGGTCTTCCCGGCGGTGCCCTATTGCCTCGACCTGATCGGCGCAGGCCGCATCGAGACGAACCCGGCACGGATCAAGGCACATCGCCCGCCGGGCTGAAACCGGGCATTCGTGAAGGAGAATCAGATATGAAAGGTCGATCCGCGCCGGAGCGTACCGTGATCATCGACGGCAAGCCTCTTCCGGAGGTTCTGGACGAAGCAATGATCGCCGCCGTGGTGCACGGCTTTTATGACCGTATCCGCGAGGATCATCTCCTCGGGCCGGTCTTCAACAGCCGGATCGCCGCCGATGACTGGCCGCGCCATCTCGGGCGGATGTGCGACTTCTGGTCGGCGACGCTGTTGCGCACGGCGCGCTATCAGGGCCGCCCGCTGCCGCCGCATCTTGCGATCCCCGACCTTGAAAGGCGGCATTTCGAGCGATGGCTGCAGCTCTTTGCCGAAACCGTTGACGCGATCTGCCCGAAGGAAGTGGCTTCGCTGTTTCTCGACAGGGCCATGCGGATTGCCCATTCCTTCCGTCTGGCGATCGGCTTTCATCGCGGCGAGGATACGACGGGATTGTGCCCGATCGGGCATGGCGATCTTGTCCGTCCCGCGGGTCAGGTGACAAACGGGGAGGGAGCATGACTGCTCAGGAAACCGGGGCGTTCATCGCGCGCACTGCAGATGGGCAGTTTGAAATCAGCGCGGAGAGGCTCGCCCATCGCTTTGGTCTCAGTGTCGACGATCTGCACGCGATGACAGCGCGCGGGCTGGTGCGGTCTTCGGTGGAGCAGGGAGATGGCGATGACGAGGGACACTGGCGCCTGTCATTCCGCATCGGCAATCGCCGCTGGCGCCTGACCGTGCGCGAGGATGGCCTGATCGAGGACGAAGAGTTCACCATCGTCACCTCCGGCGGGCGTTCGCTCTGAGCGCTATTTCGCGCGGTCGGTTTTCGGGCGCGAGGGCCGTTGGTCGGCTTCGCGATCAGCGGTTTCGCCGCTGGCGTCGCGGCTTTCCGTTCCCAGCCAGGAAGGGTCCAGTTCGTGCAGAAAGCAGGGCGGAGACGACACTTCTAGCGCGCCTTCGTCCGTCTGATCCACCTCGGCGTGGCGGCCGCTCTTTTCCGCGATGATGGCCGCGAGGACCCGCGCATGATTGATGCACTCGTCGCGCGCGGCATAGAGCAATGTCACGGCGCCCCGCCCGCTTTCAGCGCAAAGTTCGTCAAGCGTGGCGTTTTCCGCAAGTTCAGCGCGATAGCGCCTTTGAAACGCCTCCCACCGGTCTTCCCGGTGCGCGAACCATTTTCGCAGGTCGCTTGAGGGCGCGACCTCCCTTGCCCAGAGATCGACACGGGCCTTGTCCTTCGCAACGCCGCGCGGCCAGAGGCGGTCAACGAGAATGCGCAGACCATCGGAGGCGTCGGGTTCGTCATAGACTCGTTTGATCTTTACCGGCATCGCGCTGTTTCCTCCGTGTGATGTCCCGATGCTTCAGTCGGGCTTGAAAGTCGCCGCGTGTCGGACTATCGTTGATGCATCGATGTCCAATGGCGGGCATTCCATCGCAAAGCTGCGGATCTGAGAACCGTTTCCTCGAAGGAAGCGCTTCGAATGATGCCGCGGCTTTTTTGTTTTCATCCTAGACAGCGAGGAAAGCCGATGCCAGTCCGGCAAGTGATCCATTCTGCACGTCATCTCCGGTTCCCGTCAAACGTCGGCGCTCTGCAAGGCAGGGGGTGGCGATGGGCGTAGAAACGGTCAAGAGCGTCTGTCCCTATTGCGGCGTCGGCTGTGGCGTGGTGCTCGATGTCGAGGACGGGCGGATTGTCAGGCTCTCCGGCGACAAGGATCATCCGGCCAATCGCGGGCGGCTCTGCACCAAGGGCAAGACCGCGCATGAGGCTATCGCCGCGCCCGGTCGTCTCGAGACTGCGCTTGTCCGGGGCGAGGGCATTGCGCCGGAAGCCGTATCCGTCGATGCGGCGATCGCCGACACGGCCGGAAGGCTGCGCTCCATTGCCGATGAACACGGGCCGGACGCGGTCGCGCTATATGTCTCCGGCCAGATGTCGATGGAGGCGCAGTATCTCGCCAACAAGCTCGCCAAGGGATTTTTGCGCACCCGCCATATCGAGTCCAATTCACGTCTTTGCATGGCAAGCGCGGGTTCCGGCTACAAGCTCTCTCTGGGCGCGGACGCGCCGCCGGGATCCTATGACGACATCGAGAAGGCCGATCTGTTTCTGGTGATCGGCTCGAACATGGCCGACTGCCATCCGATCCTGTTTCTAAGGATGATGGACCGGGTCAAGCAGGGTGCGAAGCTGATCGTCGTTGATCCGCGCCGCACCGCCACGGCCGAGAAGGCCGATTTGTATCTCGCGCCGAAACCCGGGACCGATCTTGCGCTCCTCAACGGCATCCTGCACCTGATTGTCGAGGCCGGCGGCATCGATCAAGCCTTTATCGAGGCTCATACCGACGGCTGGGCCGATATGCGAGCCTTTCTCGCCGACTATGCGCCGGAACGCGTGGCAGCGATCACCGGCCTCTCCGTTGAGAGCATCAAGGCCGCCGCCGCGCTCGTGCTGTCCGCAGGCGAATTCATGACGCTGTGGACCATGGGGCTCAATCAGTCAGTCCAGGGCACGTTCAACACCAATGCGATCTGTAATCTGCATCTTGCAATGGGGAAGATCTGTCGGCCCGGCAGCGGGCCGTTCTCGCTGACCGGGCAGCCGAATGCCATGGGCGGGCGCGAGATGGGGTATATGGGGCCGGGCCTTCCGGGGCAGCGCTCGGCGCTGGTGGAGGCCGACCGCCGCTTTTGCGAGGCGCGCTGGGGCATCGCGCCCGGCACCATCCGTGCCAAGGAAGGAACCGGCACCATTGACATGTTCAGGGCGATGGCGGCGGGCGACATCAAGGCGGCCTGGATCATCTGCACCAATCCGGTCGCAAGCGTCGCCAATCGCAGTACGGTAACGGCCGCGCTAGAGAGCGCCGAATTCGTGGCGGTTCAGGATGCCTATGCCGAAACCGAGACCACGCCCTATGCCGATGTCCTCCTGCCGGCGGCGGTGTCGTTCGAAGCCGATGGCGTGATGGTCAATTCGGAACGCAACATGGCGCTGACGGCGGCCGCCGCGAAGCCGCCGGGCGAAGCGCTGCCGGACTGGCGGATCATCGCGAAGGTCGCCTGCGCCATGGGCTATGAGGACGCCTTCACCTATCACAGCGCGGCAGAGGTTTTTGACGAAATCCGGCAGTTTTCCAATCCTGCGACTGGTTACGACATTTCCGGCATCACGCATGAGCGCCTGCGCGAGCGCAGCATCCAGTGGCCGGCACCAGATGCCGGTGATGCCAGCCGTAACCCGATCCGCTACCGCGCGCCGGATAGAGGATTGAAATTCGCCACCGAAAGCGGCCGGGCGAAATTCTGGCCGCGCGCCCATGCCGGGCCGGGTGAAATTCCGGATGATGACTATCCCTTCATTCTCAATACCGGCAGGCTTCAGCACCAGTGGCACACCATGACCAAGACCGGCAAGGTTGCCCGGCTGAACAGGCTCAATTCCGCGCCGTTCGTCGAGATCAACCCGGCCGATGCGGCGGCGCTTGAGATCGGCGAGAATGACCGGGTCGCGCTGAGTTCACGCCACGGCGAGGCTGTTTTGCCGGCGCTGGTTACTGACAGGGTATCGCCCGGCGTTGTGTTCGCGCCCTTCCACTGGAATGATCTGTTCGGCGAGCAACTGGCGGTCAATGCCGTCACCGGCAATGCCGTCGATCCGATATCGCTCCAGCCGGAATTCAAGGTGACGGCGGTTTCGCCCGCACGCGTCGCGGCGGTGCCGGCCGATTCTGCTCTTCCGGAAACCGCGGCAATCGAGCGGCTGAGCCCGGCACTCGCAGCAGCCGGCGTCACGCTGGGCGTTGATGCCGAGACCCTGCCGAAACTGGATGAGACAGCGCGTCAATGGCTCGATGGTTTTCTTCTTGGTTTGAATACCGGGCAGTGGGAGGGACGCGCTGCGCCGGCGCTTCCGGCGGAGGCTCCGGTCCCGGCCGAAGCTAGGGCCATGGTGGAAGGCCTGCTGGCCGGTGTTTTTGCTACCGAAGCCAATTCGAGTGAGACAAAGGCGGGCCAGACAGTCGGCGTCTTCTACGCCTCTCAAACCGGCACCGCGGAAATGCTGGCTTCCGACGTTTGCGAAGCGCTCGGCGAGAAGGGGGTGAGCGCCGCCCCGCGCTCGCTCGAAAATGTCGGCATGGATGACCTTGAGACAGAGAATACCGCGATCTTCATCGTCAGCACCTTTGGTGATGGCGACCCCCCCGATCATGCGGCGGGCTTCTGGTCGGCGCTGTCAAAGGCGGGGCAGATCGAGGGGCTCTCCTATGCGGTGATCGCGCTTGGCGACAGTTCCTACGACCAGTTTTGCGGCTTCGGCCGGAAGCTCGACGCACGGCTTGAAAGTCTTGGCGCGCAACGCCTGTCTGACTGTCGTACGCTTGATGCCGGCGAGGAGGGAGACGCGGTCGCCGCGGCTTTGTCAGTGCTGTCCGGGGCAGAAGCCCATGAGCCGCCCCGGTCGAGCACAGCGGGGCTGTCGAAGGCAGCAAAGTCCCGGGAAGCCATCTCCGCACGGCTTGCCGTCAACCGGTTGCTGAGCGGAGAGGGCAGCGCCAAGGAGGTGCGCCAGTTCGGATTCCGCACGGACGGGCCAATGCCTTACGAGGCGGGTGATGCGCTCTCCATCATGCCCAGCAACTGTCCGGAACTGGTCGACGAGATCCTGTCCTATCTGCAGGTGCCGGTTGACCAGCCGATCTCCGGTCTCAACGGGCATGACATCGGCATTGGCGAGGCTTTGCGCGATCACTTCGAAATCGCTCGACCGACGCACGAATTCCTTACGTGGTGGGCTCAGTTCACTGGGCATGAAACGTTGCAGAGGCTGGTCGGCGAAGCCGACCGGAAAACCGTCAATGACTGGCTCTGGGGACGGCAGATCGCCGATATCCTGGCCATGGCGCCGAAGCCGGCCGACGGACAGGAATTCTGTGCGCATCTGAGAAAGCTCACGCCGCGGCTTTATTCCATCGCCTCGAGCCCGAAGGTCACGCCGGACGAAATCCATCTCACTGTCTCGGTGTTGCGTCATGCCCGCCACGGTCGCGCCCGCAAAGGCGTTGCCTCGTCCTTTCTCGCAGACAGGGCAGGTGCCGCTCCTGTCAGCGTCTCGGTGAAGAAACAGGCGCATTTCCGTCCGCCCGCCGACCCTGCCGCGCCTGCGATCATGGTTGGTCCAGGCACGGGCATTGCACCGTTTCGCGCTTTTCTGCAGGATCGCGAAGCGGAAGGCGCGAATGGCCCGAACTGGCTGTTCTTTGGAGAGCAGAATCGGAAAAGCGGGTTTTATTACCGCGATGAAATGGAGCGCTGGCAGAAAAGCGGCTTTCTCGGGCGGTTCGATGCGGCCTTTTCGCGAGACCAAGCGGAAAAGATCTATGTCCAGAACCGGATGGTCGAGCACGGACGCGAGCTCTGGGGGTGGCTGCAGGATGGCGCCTATTTCTATGTCTGCGGCGACGCCAGCCGGATGGCGAAAGATGTTGATGCCGCGCTCAAGGTCGTTGCCGAGACGCATGGCGGTCTATCGCGCGAGGCGGCCGAGCGCTACGTTGACATGCTCGCAAAGGAAAAACGCTATGTGCGTGACGTCTATTGAACGTTTGATGCGGAAGGTTCTGGCCTGCTCATGAATAACAGCGATCTGGCGATCCTGGTCATCGATGAAAACGCGATCCGCGCAGCCATCATCAAGGAGGGCCTGCTCAAGGCCGGCCACCGGAACGTCACCGTCGTGGAGGAACTCGTCGGCGTCGCCCGCATCATCGAGCGTCAGGCGCCGGACGTGATCGTGATCGACATCGAAAACCCCAACCGCGATATGCTGGAAAGCCTGTTCCTTCTGTCGCGATCGGTGAAGAAGCCGATCGCCATGTTCGTCGACCGGTCCGATGCCGACATGATCCACGCGGCCGTCGAGGCCGGGGTTTCGGCTTACGTCGTCGACGGGCTGAAGCAGGAGCGGGTGAAGCCGATCCTCGATATGGCGATTTCCCGTTTCAACGCGTTTTCGCGCATGGCGCAGGAGCTGGAGGCGGCGAAGAGCCAGCTCGAAAACCGCAAGGCGGTCGACCGCGCCAAGGCGTTGCTGATGAAATCGCGCGGCATGGATGAGGAAAAGGCCTATGCGCTGCTGCGGCGCACGGCGATGGATCAGAACCGCAAGATTGTCGATGTGGCGCAGAGCCTGATCATGACGTTCGAGATGCTGGAGAGATGAAGATGCAGGACCTTTCAATCGGATTTGTGCCGCTTCTCGACAGCGCCATCGTTCTGGCGGCCGAGGCGAAAGGGTTTTTCGTCGAGGAGGGGCTGGATGTCCGCCTGACGCGCGAAACCTCGTGGAGCGCGATCCGCGATCGGCTGGCCGTCGGCAGCCTGCAGGCCGCCCATGTGCTGGCGCCGATGCCGATCGCCGCCAATCTCGGCCTGTTTCCGCTGTCGCCTAAACTTGTGGCGCCGATCGCGCTCGGGCTCGGCGGCAATGCGGTGACGGTGTCGGCGGCCCTTGGCGCGGCGATGGAGGCGGAGGGCGATGAAAGCGACCTCGATCCCGCCAGGGCGGGCGCCGCGCTGAAGCGGGCGATTGCGGCCAGAAAGACACAGGGTCTGCCGCCGCTGCGCTTCGGCGTTGTCTACGTGTTCTCCGGGCACAATCTCGAACTGCGCTACTGGCTCGCAGCCAATGGCATCGATCCCGACCGCGATATCGAAATCGTGGTGCTGCCGCCGCCCTTCATGCCGGACGCGATCGAGGCCGGGCGGATCGATGGCTATTGCGCCGGCGAGCCGTGGAACACGATCGCGGCGCGGCGCGGCGCGGCGCGGATCGTCACCGTCAAGGCGAAGATCTGGCGCTCCAGCCCGGAAAAGGTGCTGGCGCTGCCGGCCGAGTTTGTCGCCGAAAACGAAGAGACCGTGGCGGCGCTGCTGCGCAGCCTCTACCGGGCGTCGGAATGGTCGGCCAGACCTGAGAACCATGGCGAACTGGCCGCAATCCTCTCCGAACCGCATCACCTCAATGTCGATTCCACGGTGCTGCAGCCGCTGCTTTCCGGCACGGTCGCGATCAGCGAAACGGCGGACCGCGCGGTCGAGGATTTCTTCCTGACCTCCGCCAAGGCCGCGACCTTTCCCTGGCAGAGCCACGCGCTCTGGTTCTACAGCCAACTCGTGCGCTGGGGGCTTTGCGATCATTCCGCCGAAAATGCCGAGATCGCGAAAATGAGCTATCGGCCGGACATTTATCGCAAGGCGTTGCAGCCGCTGCATACACCGCTGCCGGGGGCCAGCCTGAAGGTGGAAGGCGCGCTCAAGGTGCCGACGCCCGTGGGGGCTAGCGCCGGCGGACTGATCCTCGGTCCGGATGGCTTTTTTGATGGGCGGACTTTCGATCCCGATCAGGTGGGCGCTTATATTGCACAGCAGAAATCCGGCCTTTGAGTCGGTGTTGCACTGCAATTGATTGATGCATCTGCCTGCATTTTGTGCAGTATTGAGATTCAGATATTTTTTATGCAAAAAACTGGCAGCGCCGCTTGTGTGAAAGAGCGTTCTGTGTTTCCATAAGTCTCAAGAAAGCGACGCCCAATGGAGGGTGTCAGGCAACGCCGCCAACGCATTCGAGCCAGAACTGGCCCGAGGACCGTTAGGCGGCTTTTTTCGTTTTTCCGACATTCCCGACCCATCTGGAGGACGCCATGCGCCATTTCCTTTGCTCTGCCACCATGCTCTGTTCCGTCGCGTTTGCGGGCGCGAATGCCCATGCCGAGATGCTGTTTCCGGAAAAGGACGAACTGACCATCGGCTTCATCAAGCTGACGGACATGGCGCCGCTGGCAATCGCCAAGGAGATGCACTTCTTCGAGGACGAGGGCCTCTACGTGACGCTGGAGGCACAGGCGAACTGGAAGGTGCTGCTCGACCGGGTGATCACCGGGGAGCTCGACGGCGCGCATATGCTGGCCGGCCAGCCGCTGGCGGCAACCATCGGCTATGGCACCGAGGCGCATATCGTCACGCCGTTCTCGATGGACCTCAACGGCAATGCGATCACGGTCTCCAATGCGGTCTGGGATCAGATGAAGGAAAACATTCCTGCTGGCCCCGATGGCAAGCCGGAGCACCCGATCAGCGCCGATGCGCTGAAGCCGTTGGTCGAGGCCTACAAGGCCGAGGGCAAGCCGTTCAAGATGGGCATGGTCTTCCCCGTCTCCACCCATAATTACGAACTGCGCTACTGGCTGGCGGCCGGCGGCATCAATCCGGGCTATTACTCGCCGGGCGATATTTCCGGCCAGATCCAGGCCGATGCGTTGCTCTCCGTCACCCCGCCGCCGCAGATGCCGGCGACGATGGAAGCGGGAACCATCGATGGCTACTGCGTCGGCGAGCCGTGGAACCAGGCGGCCGTGTTCAAGGGCATCGGCGTGCCGGTCGTCACCGATTACGACATCTGGAAGAACAATCCGGAAAAGGTCTTCGGCCTGACGGAGGAATTCACGCAAAAATATCCGCAGACGACGCTGGGTCTCACCAAGGCGCTGATCCGCGCCGCCATGTGGCTCGATGAAGACAACAACGCCAATCGCGAGGAAGCGGTCGAGATCCTGTCGCGGCCGGAATATGTCGGCGCGGATGCCGAGGTGATCGCCAATTCGATGACCGGCACGTTCGAGTATGAGAAGGGCGACAAGCGTCCGGCCGCAGACTTCAACGTCTTCTTCCGCCACTATGCCACCTATCCCTATTATTCCGACGCCGTCTGGTATCTGACCCAGATGCGCCGCTGGGGCCAGATCGCCGAGCCCAGGGAAGACGGCTGGTATGACGAGGTCGCCCGCTCGGTCTATCTGCCGGAACTCTATCTGGAAGCGGCCCGCCAGCTGGTCGATGAGGGCCATGCCACGGAGGCCGACTTCCCCTTCGATACCGACGGCTACAAGCCCGCGACAAACGAGTTCATCGACGGCGTGACCTATGACGGTCGCCATCCGAACGCCTATCTCGACAGCTTCCCGATCGGCCTGAAGGGCGACGAGATCGTCGACGGCAACAAGATCGCCGGCCGCTGAGCACCGCTGAAACCAAGGGAAAGCAGAGACATCATGACGATCGCGACAGACATGATCGATCCCGAGATTGCGGTGCGGCGTGAACGGCGCATCGCCCGGATCAACCGGGCCGGCAAGGTGCTCGGCCCCTTCGGCCTCGGCTTCGTGGTGCCGCTGCTGAAGCTTGCCGCCGGCGACACGCCCTCGGAGCAATGGGCGGATCTGAAGCAGATGCTGCTGGTTCCGCTTGTCGGTATCCTCGCCTTCCTCGCGGCCTGGGCCTATTTCGCGCCGAAGGTCGAGACCTCGCTCGGCGCCATCCCCGGCCCGGCGGCGGTGTTCCATCAGGCCGAGGTGCTGACGGACGATCATTTCGCCGAGCGGCAGAAGGCCGAGGAATTCTACGCCCGCCAGGACGAGCGCAACCAGATGCTGATTGCCGAGGGCTATGCCGACCGCGTCAAGGTTCGGCCCTATACCGGCAAGCCGACCTATTTCGACCAGATCTGGACCTCGCTGATGACGGTTGCGCTCGGCTTCTTCATCGGCACGGCGATCGCCGTTCCGGTCGGCATCGCCTGCGGGTTGTCGAAGACCTTCGAGGGTGCGATCAATCCGCTGATCCAACTGTTCAAGCCGGTCTCGCCGCTCGCCTGGCTGCCGATCGTGACTATGGTGGTGGCAGCCCTTTACCAGAACCCGAGCGACCTCCTGCCGAAATCCATGGTGATTTCCGCCGTTACGGTGACGCTCTGTTCCATCTGGCCGACGATCATCAACACGGCCCTCGGCGTCGCCTCGATCGATCGCGATCTCGTCAATGTCGGCAAGGTCTTGCAGCTTTCCACCTGGACGACGATCCGCAAGCTGGTGCTGCCGTCCTCGCTGCCGCTGATCTTCACCGGTATGCGGCTTTCTCTCGGCGTGGGCTGGATGGTGCTGATTGCCGCGGAAATGCTGGCGCAGAACCCCGGCCTCGGCAAGTTCGTCTGGGACGAGTTCCAGAACGGTTCCTCGGATTCGCTCGCCCGCATCATGGTTGCGGTGATCACCATCGGCCTGATCGGCTTCTTCCTCGACCGGGTGATGTTCGCGCTGCAGACCGCCTTCACCTATTCGGCGAACCGGTAAGGAGGGCATGATGAAACCCATTCTTCAGCTCAGAAACGTCGAAAAAGGCTTTGGCGAAGGCGTCAAGCGTAACCCGGTGCTCTCCGATATCTCGCTCGATGTACAGGAAGGCGAATTCATCGCTATCCTCGGCTTTTCCGGCGCCGGCAAGACGACGCTGATGTCGATGCTCGCCGGTCTCGAAAGGCCGGACAGCGGCGAAATCCTGTTTCGTGGCGCACCGGTCGAAGGCCCTTCGCCGAAGCGCGGCATCGTGTTCCAGAACTATGCGCTGATGCCCTGGCTTTCGGTGGAGGCCAATGTGCGGCTTGCCGTCGACGCGGTGCATCAGGGAAAATTGGCAAAGGAACGGGCCGCGCTCGTCGACTGGTATGTGGCGATGGTTGGCCTGAAACATGCCCGCGACCGCAAACCGTCGGAACTGTCGGGCGGCATGCGCCAGCGCGTCTCGGTCGCCCGTGCGCTTGCCATGCAGCCGGACGTGCTGCTGCTCGACGAGCCGCTGTCGGCGCTCGATGCGCTGACCCGCGCCAAGCTGCAGGACGAGCTTGCCGATATCTCGCAGAAAGAGAAGAAGACCATCATCCTCGTCACCAATGATGTCGACGAGGCCATTCTGCTGGCGGATCGGATCGTGCCGCTGACTCCCGGTCCCAACGCCACCTTCGGCCCGTCCTTCGATGTGAATATCGCTCGTCCGCGCGAGCGTGCGGCGATGAATTCCGACCCCGATTTCATCCGCCTGCGCGCGTCGATCACCGAATATCTGATGGATGTCGGCGTCAGCGCCAAACCGGAAACGAGCCGTGTCGAAGCGCTTCCCAATGTCGTCCCGATTTCCATCAGGTCGACCTCGAAGCCTCTGCCGGCCGCCTATCGCGAAAAGGCCCAGTCGGCCATCGAAAGCGGCTATGTCGAATTTTCCAACGTCACCAAGATCTATCCGACGCCGAAGGGCCCGCTGACCGTCGTCGACGGCTTCGACCTGAAGATGAAGAAGGGCGAGTTCATTTCCGTGATCGGCCACTCCGGCTGCGGCAAATCGACGGTGCTCTCCATGGCGGCGGGGCTGAACCCGATCAATGCGGGCGGCATCATTCTCGACGGTCGCGAGATTTCCGGCGCAGGGCCGGACCGCGCCGTGGTGTTTCAGGCCCCCTCGCTGATGCCATGGCTGACGGCGCGCGAGAATGTCGCGCTCGGCGTTGACCGGGTCTATCCGAAGGCAAGCCCCGCCGAACGCCGCGATATCGTCGAATACTATCTCGAGCGCGTCGGCCTTGGCGATGCCATGCACCGGCCGGCGGCCGACATGTCGAACGGCATGCGCCAGCGCGTCGGCATTGCCCGCGCCTTCGCGCTGTCGCCGAAGCTTCTCCTGCTCGACGAACCCTTCGGCATGCTCGACAGCCTGACGCGCTGGGAGCTGCAGGAGGTGCTGATGGAGGTCTGGTCGCGCACCAAGGTCACGGCCATCTGCGTCACCCATGACGTCGACGAGGCCATTCTCCTGGCCGACCGGGTGGTGATGATGTCGAACGGGCCGAATGCCCGCATCGGCAACATCATGGAGGTCGACCTGCCGCGCCCCCGTTCGCGAAAAGCGCTGCTCGACCACCCGGATTATTACGCCTACCGCGAGGAATTGCTGGAGTTTCTCGAAGCTTATGAAGGCGGCGCCTCGCCCGCCGAGGAACAGCTCGCCGCCATCAGGCAGAAGCGCGATCAGCGCATCAGCCGGCAGACCTGCAACAAACGCGTCGCAGCGGAGTAGAAATCATGGCCCAGAAACTCGTCATCATCGGAAACGGCATGGCCCCCGGCCGCATGCTCGAAGACCTGTTCGAGCGCGCCCCCGGTCTCTATGATGTCACCATCTTCAACGCCGAGCCGCGGGTGAATTACGACCGCATCATGCTGTCGCCGGTGCTTTCGGGCGAAAAGACCTATGAAGACATCATCATCCATGGCGATGACTGGTATGAGGCGAACGGCGTGACGCTGCATCGCGGTGCGAAGGTCGCGAAGATCGATCGGGAGGCGAAGACCGTCACCGCCGAAAACGGTGTCACGGCCTCCTATGACCGGCTGGTGATCGCCACCGGGTCCTCGCCCTTCATCATCCCGGTGTCCGGGCATGATCTGCCCGGCGTTCTCGCCTATCGCGACCTCGACGATGTTGAGAAGATGCTGAAGATTGCCGCGGGGCAGGGCCATGCGGTTGTCATCGGCGGTGGGCTACTGGGGCTTGAGGCGGCCTACGGGCTGAAGCAGCGCGGCATGAGCGTCACCGTGCTGCACCTGATGGACACGATCATGGAGCGCCAGCTCGACCCGGCGGCGGCCTATCTCTTGAAAAAGGCGCTCGACGATCGCGGCATCGAGATCATCACCAAGGCCAATACCAAACGGATCCTTGGAGAGGGTAGGGTCGAGGGCGTCGAACTGGAGGACGGCCGCATCATCTCCGCCGACATGGTGGTGATGGCGGTCGGCATCCGCCCGGCGGCGGGGCTTGCAAAGGATGCCGGGCTTGAGGTCAATCGCGGCATCGTCGTCGATGACGGCATGGCGACCTCCGATCCTTCGATCTTCGCGCTCGGCGAATGCGCCGAGCATCGCGGCACCTGCTACGGTCTGGTCGCGCCGCTTTATGAGAGTGCCGTCGTGCTTGCCGACCGGCTTGCCGGCGGTGCGGCGGAATACAGGGGCTCGCATGTCAACACCAAGCTGAAGGTCACCGGCATCAAGCTGTTTTCGGCCGGCGATTTCGCCGAGGGGCCGGACCGTGAGGAGGTGGTGCTGCGCGATGCCACGCGCGGCGTCTACAAGCGCGTGATCCTGCAGGATAACCGCGTGATCGGCGCCGTGCTTTATGGCGACACCGCCGATGGCGCCTGGTATTTCGACATGCTGAAGCGCGGGACGGACGTTTCCGAAATGCGCGAGACGCTGATCTACGGCCAGGCCTATCAGGGCGGTGCTGCTGCCGATCCGGCTGCCGCCGTGGCAGCGCTTCCCGATGACGCGGAAATCTGCGGCTGCAACGGCATCTGCAAGGGCAAGATCGTAACCGCGATCAAGGACAAGGGCCTGACCGCGCTCGATGATGTCCGCGCCCACACGAAAGCCTCGGCGTCGTGCGGCACCTGCACCGGGCTCGTCGAACAGCTGATGGCGCTGACGCTGGGTGACGCCTATAACCCCGCCGCCGTCCAGCCGGTCTGCGGTTGCACCGATCTTGGCCATGACGATGTCCGCCGTCTGATCCGCGCCAAGGGGCTGAAGACCATTCCCGCCGTGATGCAGGAGCTTGAATGGAAGACCTCATGCGGCTGCGCCAAATGCCGGCCGGCGCTCAACTACTATCTCGTCTGCGACTGGCCCGGCGCATATGCCGACGACTATCAGTCGCGTTTCATCAACGAGCGCGTCCACGCCAATATCCAGAAGGACGGCACCTATTCGGTGGTGCCGCGCATGTGGGGCGGCGTCACCTCGTCGAAGGAGTTGCGCGCGATTGCCGATGTCGTCGACAAATACGAGATCCCGACCGTCAAGTGCACCGGCGGCCAGCGCATCGACATGCTGGGCGTGAAGAAGGAAGACCTGCCGGCAGTCTGGGCCGATCTCGGCAAGGCGGGTTTCGTCTCCGGCCAGGCCTATGCCAAGGGGCTGCGCACGGTGAAGACCTGCGTCGGCAGTGATTGGTGCCGCTTCGGCACGCAGGATTCGACCGGGCTTGGCGTAAGGCTCGAGAAATTCATGTGGGGCTCGTGGACGCCCGCAAAACTCAAGCTCGCCGTTTCCGGCTGTCCGCGCAACTGCGCCGAGGCAACCTGCAAGGATATCGGCGTGATCTGCGTCGACAGTGGCTTCGAAATCCATTTCGCGGGTGCGGCCGGGCTCGAAATCCGGGGCACCGAGGTGCTCGGCATGGTGAAGACCGAGGACGAGGCGCTGGAGCATATCGTGGCGCTCACCCAGATGTATCGCGAGCAGGCACGCTATCTGGAGCGCATCTACAAATGGGCAAAACGCATCGGCTATGACGAAGTCCGTGCCCAGATCATGGACGATGCCGAAAAACGCACGGCCTATTTCGACCGCTTCGTCGAAAGCCAGAAATATGCCCAGGTCGACCCGTGGTCGGAGCGCGTCTCCGGCAAGGACAAGCACGAATTCAAGCCGATGGCCGTGGTCGGACATCCCGAGCCGGCGGAATGAGGAGCCCATCATGAGCAGTGATTTCATCGCCATCGGTCATATTCAGGACATTCCCCGGCGCGGCGCGCGCTGCATCAACACGGCTTTCGGGCGGATCGCGGTATTCCGCACCGCGGAGGACGAGGTCTTTGCCATGGATGACCGCTGCCCGCACAAGGGCGGGCCGTTGTCGCAAGGCCTGGTGCATGGCAGGGCCGTCACCTGCCCGCTCCACAATTTCGTGATTTCCCTGGAAAGCGGCGCGGCGCTCGGCGCGGACGAGGGTGAAGTGCAGACCTATCCGGTGCGGTTGGAAGACGGACGGCTGTTCATCGCGCTCTCCGCTTTGCCACTCGCGGCCGAATAGGGAGGCGGATCGATGGCTGACGCAAGCGCCCCCGCCCGCATGGAGGACCTCGCCGTCCTGCCGCTGTTCTTTCGGCTGAAAGGCCGACCGGCGCTGGTCGCCGGAGCCAGCGAAGCGGCGGCCTGGAAGGCCGAGCTTCTGGCCGCTGCCGGCGCCGACGTAACGGTCTGTCTCGGCGGCGAGAAGGCCTGCGACGAATTGCTGGCGCTGCAGGAAGATGGCCGGGTTCGCCTTCAAGCCGTGAACTGGCAGGTGGCTGAATGGCGCGATCTCAGCCTGGGGCTGGCGGATTGCGACGACGATGCCGCGGCTGAAGCCTTCGCCGCCCGCGCGAGAGCCGAGGGCGTGCCCTTCAACGTCATCGACAAGCCGGCCTTCTGCAGCTTCCAGTTCGGCTCGATCGTCAACCGCTCGCCGGTCGTTGTCGGCATTTCCACCGATGGCGCAGCGCCCGTTCTCGGCCAGGCGATCCGGCGGCGGATCGAAACGCTGCTGCCGAAGGCGCTTGCCGAATGGGCAGGCCTTGCCGCCTCCCTGCGCGATGCCATTGGCGCGCGGCTGAAGCCGGGCGGCGCGCGCCGGGCCTTCTGGGAGCATTTTGTCGATCTGAGCTTTGCCGGTCGCCCCGAAGAGGAGGCGGCGGAACGGCTCATGACGCGGGCGACACAGATCGCGACCGCGCCGCAGACCGGCAGCGTCACGCTTGTCGGCGCCGGGCCGGGCGATCCCGAGCTCCTGACGCTGAAGGCCATGCGGGCGCTGCAATCGGCCGATGTCATCCTGTTCGACGACCTGATCTCGCCGGAAATTCTCGAACTGGCCCGACGCGAGGCGAAGCGCATGCTGGTGGGAAAACGCGGCGGGCGGACGAGTTGCCGGCAGGAGGATATCAACCGGATGATGCTCGATCTGGCGCGGGCCGGAAAGCGCGTCGTGCGGCTGAAATCGGGCGATCCTTCGGTGTTCGGGCGGTCCGGCGAGGAAATAACGGCGCTTCAGCAGGCAGGCATCCCGGTTTCCGTCATCCCCGGCATCACCGCCGCAAGCGCACTTGCCGCCGGCACCACCACCTCGCTCACCCATCGCGATTGCGCCCAGTCGGTGCGTTTCATCACCGGCCATTCGAAAAAGGGCGCGTTACCGGAGGATATCGACTGGCGCGCCATCGCCGACCCGACAACCACGACAATGTTCTACATGGGCGGCCGCACCGCGGGCGAGATCAGCGCCCGATTGATTGCGGAGGGACTCTCGCCCGAAACCCCGGTCCTGATCGCCGCCAACATCAGCCGTGCGGATGAAAAGCGCTGGCACGGCACGCTCGCGGGGCTGGGCGAGGGCATGAAAGAGATCGGCTACGATAACCCGGTTCTGTTTGGCATCGGCCGGGTTTTCGCGCGGAAGATGGCAGGGACGGAGGCGATCGATGAGACGCAGTCTGTCTTTCACAAGCCGATGCACGGTGTGCAGGCCTTACCCGCATTGTCACGCTAGCGCGTGCTGCCAGTTAAGGTTCGAAATGATATCCGGGTTGATAGGGGCGTCGGCTCTCGATCTTTGGCAAGAGCTCGGGTGGCAATATGCTGCGCCAGTGCGAGAGCTCTGCTACCGCTCCGGCTCCGAAGCTAGCCCCCTCAAGAGCTCACCAAAAGTTTCCCTCCGACAGTGCTAGAGAGCTTACTGTTTTTCGGGGTTTCCTGTTAACAAAACAGCGTCCAAATCCTGCCCCCGCAACCAAAACTGACTTATCCGATATGCAAAAGCCCTCGCAAGAACGCGGGGGTTTTTCGCTTTTTTGGCAGGCCGATATGGTCAATGCGTAACTTGGAGATCGTGTTCGAAGGGGTGGAGCGGCTGCTCGTTGGCATCGGGCTCAAAGGCGAGCCGAGCAAGCTCGAGAAAAGACCGGAAATGGGAGCCAATGCGCAGGCGCGGAATACGCAGATCGACACTGTCTGCCCGCCTTTGCCAGTTGGAGGTCCGATCTCTTCAAACTGCGTCAATCCGTGCCTGCGCCGAGCGTCACACAAAAATCCGCAGGCCGTTCAGCTTAGGCTGACGGCCTGTTGTTCTTTTGATGAGCGGATCAGAGCTTCAATCAGTCTGTGAACTTCAAGCGCTTTGCGGCCTGTGACAGCCGGGTCGCGTCCGGTGGCAAGCGCGTCGGCGAAATCCTCGATAATCCTTTGATGCCAGGCATGCGGGAAGTCCATCGGGTCGGCGCCGCCGCCTGATGTCGATGTTTCACCCAGAAGTTCATGGTCGCCATTGCGCCAGTGAACCTCTATCTGACCGGACTGAAGGCGCACGGACGCATTTTCACAATGGATTACGAGGCTCTCGGGCATACCCGGAAAGCTCGCCGTGCTCGCCACCAGCGAACCACAGGCGCCATTGGCAAAGTCCAGTCCGGCACTGACGAAGTCTTCGGCCTCCATCTGGTGCAAGTTGGATGTTCGGGCCATGGCCTGGACGCGGGTGACCGGGCCGCAAAGGGAAAGCGCCAGATCAAGGGGGTGGATGGCCTGTGAAATCAGCACGCCGCCACCGTCGCGGGCATATGTTCCCCGGCCCGGTTCGTCGTAATAGTCTTGTGGCCGCCACCAGGAAACGTTGATTTCAACGACGCCGATCGGCCCGAAACCGCCGCTCTCAATCAGGTCTGCGAGCTGCATCGACGCATCGCGCATGCGATGTTGCAACACGATGCCGAGTGGGACCCCTGCCTTCTCACAGCGTTCGACGATCGTCGTCGCCTGTTCGAGCGTGCGTTCGACCGGCTTTTCCATGAGGATCGGCTTTTTCGCTTCGCACAGGGCGTTGATGATGTCAGCGCGCGCATCCGGCGGTGTGCAGACGATGACGAAATCGATCGCCTCATCCGCCACAAGCGCCTCCAGCCCAGCATAGGCAATGGGGGCCGGCGCGTCGTGACGCTCGGCATAGGCTTCGCAAAATGCTTTCGCGCGCTGCTGGTTGCGCGACAGAACGCCATGCAGAACGAGGTTTTCGCTGGCCGCCACCGCCGTTACATGAGCGCTCGCTCCCATGCCAATGCCGATCAAGGCTACATTTGCTGCCATCGTGTCCATTCCTCTACCGGTTGTCCTGCGCCGCAAAAAAGTCAAACGCCGTGGATCAGCCATAATTTCAATTGCCGCAGCATTCAACCTCGGCAGAACCGTCCAGGCCAGTCCTGAGGCATGCCATTTCTCGGCGACAACCGGAATGCTATATCCAAGCCTCGAACCGTCGTATTTTTGAACACAAAGTGTCGACAATGCATGCGCGGCGACATATGCTCAAGATCGACAGGTTGCTGATTTGCTCCGCTCGGTCCGGGTGATTGGATGGTATAACGCATCCGCATATGCGCAAACACAGCAACCATGAAAGAGGCAGCAATGGCAGCAGCGGAAGAGACGACAAAGGCAAAGACGCGCGGATCGGGAACGCAGAAGGTCTACGAGACGCTGCGGCGGGAAATTCTGGCGATGGAGCTGACGCCGGGCAGTCCGCTGGATGAAGTCAGACTGTCGGAACGTTTCGGCATGTCGCGCACCCCGGTGCGTGAGGCTTTGCTCAGGCTTGCCAGCGACACGCTGGTGACCACGCTGCCCAACCGCAACACCATTGTTTCCGCCATCAACTTCGCGGATATGCCGCATTATTTCGAAGCGTTGACGCTGATGTACCGGATCAGCACCAGGGGAGCGGCGGCGCGCGGGCCGCATGCGCCAGAGATGATGACAAGCATTCGCGCGCGCCAGGGCGAGTTCGTGGCAGCGGTGGAAGCCCAGGACGCCTTTGCCATGATCGAGGCCAATCGCGAATTTCACGTCGCCATCGCCGAACTGGCAGGTAATCCCTATTACACCGGTTTCTTCTCGCGATTGCTGGATGAAGGACGCCGCATTCTCAGGCTCTATTATTCCACCTTTGAAGACCGTCTTCCGCGCCAATATGTCAATGAACACGAGGATATCATCGCGGTGATCGAAGCCGGCGATCGCGAACAGGCCGACCGCCTGGCAATCGACCATGCCGGACAGATCGTGCGCCAGATCCAGGAATACCTGGCCCGGGAAGCCGAGCAAGCACGCGCGCTGTCACTGGAGTGAACGGCAGGCTGTGGCCGAGGCAGGAAGAGTTATACCAACCAAACAAAAATCTGCTGTTTCCAAGCCGGAAGGTTTCGCCGACGAACGAAAGGGCAGGCGGGCTAACAAGACCATGTCTCGGGGACATGCAGCGGTCAGCCCTTTCAAAAACGGGGAACGCGATGAAAGACAAAACTGGCGCAGATGCCGTTGTCATTGGCGGCGGCATTGTCGGATGCATGGCCGCACGTTATCTGCTGGAAGCTGGCCGCAGGGTCACGATACTGGAACGTCGTGAAATTGCCGCAGGAAGCAGTGCGGGCAATGCCGGAATTCTTGCTTTCCCCGAGATCGTGCCGATCCCCTCGCCGGGAATAACGTGGAAAGCGCCTGTATGGCTGCTCGATCCGCTGGGACCGTTGACGATCCGTCCTGCCTATGCCGCACGGCTTGTTCCATGGTTCTGGCACTTCTGGCGTGCAAGCTTCAAGGCCAATTTCGAGCGCGGGCTAGAGGTCCAGTCAGAACTGATGCGGCTGGCGGTCAGGGAATTCGAACATATTCGCAAGGATGAGCGCCTGGCGCCCTTTGTCGTCAATACCGGCACGCTCGACCTTTATGACAGCGAGAAAAGCTTTCGCGCCGCCGCGCCCGACTGGGACAAGAAGCGCGAAGCGGGCTTTGATTTTCATCGCGTCGGGCGCAGCGAGATCGAAACGCTTCAGCCCGGCCTCGCGCCCCGGTTCGAACACGCGATCTATAGCGATGATGGTCTGCAGATCTCCGATCCTGCCAGTTTTACACGCGCCCTTGGTGAAAGCCTGCAGCAGGACGGAGCCACGATCAGCATCGCAGATGTTTCAGGCCTGGAGCCGATCGAGACCGGCGCGCGCATACATCTTTCCAATGGCGAGGTGGTTGAGGCCCGCACCGTCGTGGTTGCCTGCGGCGCTTGGTCCAAACGGCTGGCAAAAAGCCTTGGCGAGGCGATCCCGCTCGACACCGAGCGCGGCTACAACACCACCCTGCCGCCGACCGCCTTCCCGCTGAAGCGCCAGCTTTACTTCAACGATCATTCCTTTGTCGTGACGCCACTGAAAGACGGGATCCGGGTCGGCGGTGCGGTGGAGTTCGGCGGACTTGATCTGCCCGCCAATTTCAAACGCTCCGACATGTTGATGAAACTTGCAAAACGGTTCATGCCCGAACTTGAGACGCGTGGCGGCGAGCAGTGGATGGGGTTTCGCCCCTCCATGCCCGACAGCCTGCCGGTGATCGACCGTTCGAAAGCGGCCCCGAACGTGCTCTATGCCTTCGGCCACGGACATCTGGGATTGACCCAGTCAGCAGCCACGGGGCGGCTGATCGCGGAACTGGCCATGCAGAAGAAACCGTCTGCCAATCTTGAGAACCTGCGCTTCGACCGGTTTGCAGAGTTGTGACGATTTTATAGCTCGAGCGTCTCTGTCGATCGCATCAGAAAGTCGCGGGCGTCTTCGCTGATATGGCCTGCAAGCGCCCTGCGCACTGTGTCGTGATAGTCATTGATGAAGGCGATTTCCTGCGCGGATAGAGCGGCGACGTCCACCGGCTTGAGGTCGATCGGGACAAGCGTGAGCGAGCGGAACCGGCAGAAGCCGGGGAGCGTCGCGATCACTTCCACCTGGTTTTCAATCCGCAAGCCGTAGGCGCCTGCTTCATAATATCCCGGTTCGATGGTCATGATGTTGCCGGGTTCGAGCCCGTAATTGTTGGCCTTCTTGGCGAAGCGATGCGGGTATTCATGCACCAGGAGATTATGCCCCACGCCGTGGCCCGTGCCGTGATCGTAATCGAGGCCCATCTGCCAGAGCGGCAGGCGGGCAAGCGCATCGAGCTGATGGCCGCATGTGCCTTCGGGAAACGTGGCTGAAATCAGCGCGATAAAGCCTTTCAGAACAGCCGTGTAGGTCCTGCGTACAGTTTCGTCTGGCACTGACAGGAAGAGGGTTCTCGTGACATCCGTGGTGCCGTTTTCATACTGGCCGCCGGAATCGATCAAATAGGGGCCGTCGGGCGTGATTGGAGCGTCACTTTGCGGCGCGGCGTTATAGTGGCACATCGCTGCATTGGCGCCGGAGGCTGATATCGAGCGGAAACTTGCCTCCAGAAAGCCCTTTCGGCGCGCGCGCAAGGAGAGAAGCTTCTCTTCCGCCTCGATCTCTCGGATCGGATTGCCGGCAGACACGCGAGGTGGGGCTTCGCGCTCCAGCCATGCGAGAAACTCGGTGAGCGCTATGCCGTCTTCAACATGGCAGTCGCGATATCCGGCAAGTTCCGCCGGCGTCTTGCGCGCCTTGGCGATGGTCAGCGGGTTGTCGGCGAGGCGAACCGTGCCGCCGGCATTCTCCACCGCGAGACGAAGGGCCACCGGTGCAAAGGACTGGTCGATCAGCACTCTCTTGTCTTTGGATAGCGCCGCCACGCAGGCAATGAAATCCTCGGCGGCCTTGAGGCGAATGCCCTCAAGTTCGCATGCTGAGAGGTCGTTGGGCAGTTTGCGGCTGTCGACGAACCAGTCGACCGCGCCATTTTCCTGCAAGATCATGAACGACTGGGGCACCGGGTTCATGGCGATATCGCTGCCGCGCAGATTGAGCAGCCAGGCGATATTGTCCGGCAGTGTCTCCGCCATCATGTCGGCTCCGGCCTCGGCAAGCTTTCTGCCCATGCGCGCCCTCTTCGCCGCAACGGTTTCGCCGGAAAGGGAAGGGGGCATGGGTCTGACGAGGCCGAGCGGCTTTTCGGGCCGGTCGGGCCAGATCGCGTCGAATGGATCTTCTGTAACAGGGATAAGCGTGAACCCGGCCTTTTGGGCCGATGTCGCAAGCCGGTCAAAAAGAGCCGTATCGATCAGCATCGGATCGAAGCCGATCCGCCAGCCTTTCCGGCCATGGACAGCAAGCCAGCCGTCGATGGGATCGTTGTGGAGATGGTGGACCGCGTAAAGCGCGGAACTGACCTCGTGGCGCACCTGGATTTCATAGCGCCCGTCAACGAAGATCAGGGCGCTCTCCTCGAGAACCAGTGCCAGCCCGGCGGAGCCGGTAAAGCCGGTGATGAAGGCCAGCCGGTCGTCATGCGGGGCCGCGACCTCGCTTTGATGGGCGTCTGCGCGCGGCACGATCAGCCCATTCAGCCCCTCGGATTTCAAAGAACAGCGGAGTGCGGCGAGGCGCGTAGCGATTTCAGGGGTGGCTGTCATGATATTTTCCTGGCCGTCAGGCTCCGCGCACGCGTGGATCGAGGACGGCATAAAGCAGGTCGACGATGATATTGGTGATCACGATGAAGAAACCGCCCATCAAGACGATGCCGATGATCACCGGCCGGTCGAGATTGCGGACAGACTGCACGGCGAGCGCGCCGACGCCCTGAAGCCCGTAAATCTGCTCGATGACGATGACCCCGCCCAGAAGAAGCTCGATATCGGCGCCGAGCTGGGTGATCAGTGGTGTCAGCGTGGCGCGCAGGCCGTGCTTGTAGATCACTTTTGCCTCCGAAATACCCTTGGCGCGGGCGGTGCGGATATAATCTTCGCCGAGCACCTCGATCAGCTTGCCGCGCGTCAGGCGGGCGTAGATGGCGGCGGTGACCAGCGCAAGCGTCGTCCACGGCAGGAAAAGATGCCAGGCCCAGTCCACCGGATCGGCCAGAAACGGCTTGTAGCCACCGGGCGGAAACAGCATGAAGCCGGCCTTGCGCGGCAGGAAATAGAAGACATAAAGCGACAGCATGCCGAGCACGAAGGTCGGAAACGACAGGCCAAGCAGGATGAAGCCCTGCCCGAGCCGGTCGCGCAGGCCGCCGGGAAATCGCGCTGACATGATGCCGATGGGAATGCCGAGCGCCAGCCAGAAGACTACGCCGCCAAGGACCAGCGAAATCGTGGCGGGCAGGCGGCGCACGATCAGTTCGGTCACCGGCTGCTGGTTGCGGTAGGAAAAGCCGAGATCGCCTGTGGCCGCCTTGCTGATGAACCGGCCATACTGCACGTAGATCGGCTGATCGAGGCCAAGATTTGAGCGGATCTGTTCCAACTGAGTTTCGGTCGCCTTGTCGCCGGCAATCATACGGGCGGGATCACCCGGGGCAACGAAGAACAGGACGAACACGAAGATGCTCAGCGAAAACAGGATTAGAACGGCAAAGCCGATGCGCTGGACGAGATAGCGGCTCATGAGCGCGCCTCCTTCTTCAGCCGCTTCAGAAGCGATTTGCGGACCGGCCGGGCTTTCGGATCAAGCGCATCGCGCAGGCCATCACCCAGAATGTTGAAGGCAAGTGTGGTCAAAAGCAGCGCCAGCCCCGGGAATACCACCAGCCACCAGGCGACGAGATAGATCGAGTTGGCCGAGGCATCGGCCAGCATGCCGCCCCAGCTCGGCGTCGGCGGCACGATGCCGAGCCCGAGAAAGGAAAGCGTTGCTTCAAAGACGATGGCCGTGGGGATCATCATGGTCGTGTAGACGATGATCGGGACCGAGAGGTTGGGCAGGATGTCGCGCAGCACGATGGAGAACGGTCCGGCCCCGAGTAACCGGCTGGCGGCGACGAATTCACGGCGGCGCAGTGATGAGACCTCGGCACGGATCACGCGGCCCATCGTCGTCCACGAGAAGAACACGATCACGCCGATGCTCAGCGACAGGCTGGGGCCGAAAACCGAGACCAGCGCCAACGCACACAGAAGAAACGGCACGCTCATCACCAGATCCATGATCCGGCTTAGGACCATGTCCACCTTGCCCCCGGCAAAGCCGGCTGTCGTGCCGATAGTAATGCCGATCAGCGCGGCAGCCAGCGAGGCGACGACGCCGACAATCAGCGAGATGCGCGCGCCGTAAGCGAGGCGCACCAGGACGTCGCGACCAAGGTGGTCTGCGCCCAGCCAGAAATCATGGTTCGGTCCGACGGGAAGCCCCATCGGGCTCATGCCGATCTTGCGGTATTGCTCGATGGCCGTATGGCCGGTGATCTCGGCCACCAGAGGGGCGGCCAGCGCGAAGACGATCAGAACAATGATGAAACAGGCAGCGATCAGGCTGGCGCGGTCGCGGGCAAGCCGCCGCAGTGTCAGCTCCAGCGGGCCGCGCTGCACGACGCTGCCAGCGTCGTCGTCTTCGGTGTCGTGATGCGAGACTGCGCTCATGCGACTTCTCCTCCTATGCTGTCGATGAGCCGGCGCGCGGGCAATGCCTCGGCTGAAATCTCATGCAGGGAAGCGGCCATCAGTTCGCGGGTATAGGGATCGCGCGGTGCGGCATAGATGTCTTCGGCTGCGCCAAGTTCGACAATGCGCCCCTTGTTCATGACGGCAATCCTGTCGCAGACATGGCGGACCACGGACAGGTCATGCGAGATGAACAGGAAGGTCAGGTCCATTTCCTGCTGCAGGCTGCGCATCAGATTGAGGATCTGCGCCTGGATCGAGACATCAAGCGCGGAAACCGGCTCGTCGAAGATGATGATATCGGGATGAAGCGCGAGCGCGCGGGCAATGCCGATGCGCTGTCGCTGGCCGCCGGAGAACTCGGAAGGGTAGCGGTTGTAATGTTCCGGGTTCAGGCCGACGCGTTCCATCAGCGCCTGAACGCGGTGTTTGCGTTCGGCGCCGGAACAGACCTTGTGAATGCGGAATGGGTCGCCAATGATGGAGCTGACCCGTCGGCGCGGATTGAGCGAGCCGAAGGGGTCCTGGAATACAAGCTGGATGCGTTTTCGCATGGCGCGCCAGTCGTCATGCGTCAGGCTATCGAGCATCTGCCCCTCGACGACAACGTCGCCGGAACTGGCGGGAACCAGCCCTGCCAGAACCCGCGCAAGCGTGGATTTCCCGCAACCCGATTCGCCCACAAGGCCAAGCGTCTCGCCCTTGAAGAGCGTCAGGTCGATCCCTTTGAGAACATCAAGCGTCTTGGGCACACCGCGCATCCCGCCGCCGGTCTCATAGCTCAAATGCACATTGACGGCTTCGATCATTTTTGTGCGGTCGCGGGCAATGGGGCCCGCCGTGGCGGTCTCGCGTGATAGGGAGGATGTGGCGGGTTCAGTGCGATCCTCCCCTTCTTTCCAGCATAGAGCCTCTGTCCCGTCATCGAACAACCTGAGCGGCGGGACGCGGATACAGATGTCCATGGCCTTGGCACAGCGCTGGCGGAACACGCAGCCCTTCGGCGGTGACAGGAGGCTTGGCGGGCGGCCGGTGATCGGCTCGATCATGGAGCCGGGCGTGTATTTCGCCGGCGAGGAATTCAAAAGGCCGGCGGTATAAGGATGCACCGGCGCAGAAAAAAGGGTTGCCGAAGGCCCGATCTCCATACGGTTTCCCGCATACATGACCATGACCTTGTCGGCGATAGAGGAAAGCAGCGACAGGTCGTGGGTGATCATGATCACGGTCGTACCGCGCTCACGGCGCATCTCGTCCAGCAGCGCAATGATCTGTGCCTGAACGGTGACATCAAGTGCGGTCGTGGGTTCGTCGGCGATGATGAGCGGCGGATTGAGGATCAGCGCCATGGCGATCATCACGCGCTGTCGCATGCCGCCGGAGAACTGATGGGGATAATCATCGAAACGCTGCTCCGCATCACGAATGCCGACGCGCGACAGCATGTCGACCACCCGCGCCCTGGCCGCCTTGCGCGAAACCCGCTCATGGGCGTGGACCATTTCGGCGATCTGGGCGCCGATCGTGTAGTAGGGGTGCAGGCTTGAGAGCGGGTCCTGAAAGATCATGCCGATGCGAGAGCCCCGCAAGGCACGCAGGCGCCGGTGTGACACGGCAAGAAGGTTCTCGTCTTCGAACACGGCCTGCCCCGAGATCTCGGCGTTGGGCAGAAAGCCCATGATGGCCTGCGTCAGGACGCTCTTACCGGAGCCGGATTCGCCTGCGATCCCGAAAAGCGTTCCCTTTTCGACACGGAAGGAAACCTTGTTGACCGCATGGACGATGCCGTCCTCGGTCGGAATTTCGACAGTCAGATCACGTATGTCGAGAATGGATGTCAAAAAATTGCCTCCAGGACAGAACGGTGGCAGGCGGGGAGGCCCCGCCCGCCTTGGTCTGCATGTGGCAGCTGCAATGGGCAGCCGCTGCGATCATCAGCGGCTCAGCCAGACATTGGTCCAGTCGCCCTGGGCGCCAAGCGCATAGGGCTGGAAATTCTCGACCGCTTCACCGTGGTAGAGGATCACGTTTTCGGTCGTGTAGGGTGCGACCGGCGAGTCCTTCATCACCAGTTCGTCGACCTGGCCCCAAAGCTTGGAAGCCTGCTCCGGCGTTGTCGCGTTGATGGCCTGCTTGGCGATCTCGTTGGCCTCCGGATTGTTGTAGTCGACATAGTTATAGGTTTGATGCGTGCCGTTATAGGTGAACTGCGGCTGGAACACAGAGCGGGCGGCCCCGCCAACCCAGTCCGGCGACCAGCCCACCGGCGCGATATCCCACAGCCCCGCCTTGGTGTTTTCCTGGTTGGTCATGAACTTCGAATAATAGTCCGACGGCGCAACCGGCGTCAGTTCCAACTCGATGCCGGCCTTTTTCAGGCTGGCCTGAATGGTCTGTGCAATCGCCGGTTCGGCATTCTGGTTGCGGAACGGCATTTTCAGCGTGATGCCATCGGGATATCCGGCTTCGGCAAGCAGCGCCTTGGCCTTCTCGGGATCGCCGGCCGACCCCTCGCTGGGATAGAGGTCGAATTCATGGAAGCCGAGAACGCCGGGACCGAAAATGCCGTTCTGGGGGGCGGCGACCATCGGCCCGCCCATCTGCTGCACGATGGCGGCCTTGTCGATGGCATATTGCACCGCCTGGCGAATACGCAGGTCGCGCAGCGCGCCGTCATTATTGTCCGTCATCGTGTTGAACCAGAGGAAGGCTGTGCGACCAACCGACATGGTGAGGAGCATGTCATCACCTGTCGCCGTCAGCATCTGCAAAATCGCCGGCGGAATGATGATGTCGTAGGTCATGTCGGCGTCGCCGGCCTGAAGCTGCTGGATGGCCGCATCCGGCTGAATGCCGAAGGTGATGTCGATATTATCGACATAGCCACCGCGCAGCGGGTCGGATTCAGTGGTCCATGCCGGGTTGCGCACCAGCTTGATCGTGCTGTCGGGCACATAGCTTTCGACGGTATAGGGGCCGGAGGCAATGAAGTTGTCGCGGTAGTCCGGGCCATCGGGCATATAGTCGAGCACTTCGACCGGCGCCGGTGCTGAGGTCGGCAGTGACAGCATGTAGATGAAGTCGCCCGCCGTTTCGGTGAGGTTGATGACGATGGTCTTGTCATCCGGCGTTTCGATGCCAGCGATATCGTTGTTTTCGATATAGTCCTTCATTGCCGCAGCGGTCGGTTCGATCTCGGCGAAACCATCGCAGAAACTGCGCATGCCCTCGATCAGGTCGACATAGTAGGTCAGAGCCGCCGAGCCGAGAGAGGGGTTGCACATGCGCTTCATGCCGCGTTCGAAATCGGCGGCGACCATCGGGCGCGGGCCGTCCGGCGCATCCCAGGCAACACCATCGCGCAGGGTGAAGGTGTAGGTCAGGCCGTCATTGGTCGGCTGGGGCACCTCCGTCACCAGATCGCCTTTCGGCTGAAGCCTGGCATCGTCATCGGTCGAAGCCTCATAGCTGATCAGCTGACGGCTGACAGCACGCAGGAAGTTGTTCGAAGTGACGAGAGCCGCCGAGGTCGGATCGAAATGATCGATATCGGCGGTTCCGACGATCTTCAGCGTTCCGCCGGTCTGAGGTGATGCTGCAAGTGCCGCCGTGGCTGTGGAGGCGGCAAGCACTGAGATGGCGAGCCTCAGCAGTTTTCTTCCGTTGAATGCAGTCATGGCAGTGTTCCCTTTTTTGTCACGGCATGGTCATGCCCATCGGTTCCCAAGCAATTTTTGCGATTGAGCAATGCTTGTCAATGATAATGTCGACAAACTGACGACAAATATGGTAGGGCCGATTTGATGAATGAGCAATCCCGGCTCGTGCCCGAATGAAAGTGGAGAAATCGCTGTGACAACCGCCAGCAATCGTCCAGCACCGATCGGCGAAGAAGAGCGCAAGGGCCGCATCTCACGTCTGCGCGCGGCCATGGAGGCGGCTGGCACGGATGCCGTGCTTGTGGGGCCGACCACAAGCCTCACCTATTTTACCGGGCTCGTCTGGCATCCCAGCGAACGCCTGGTCGGCGCCCTGATTACTGCCGATCGCCTGACCTATATCGCCCCGGCCTTCGAGGTCTCGAAAATCGAAACGCTCGAACGGATCGAAGGCGATATCGCCGCATGGGAAGAGCATGAAAATGCCGCAGCGCTCGTGGCAAGGCTTCTCGGCCGCCAACAGACACTGGCGCTTGATGATGCGCTACCCTTTTTCGTCTATTCGGCCCTGGCACGGCAGATCGCGCCGGAGCGGCTCACCGATGGCGGGCCGATGATCTCGGCGCTCAGGGCGGTGAAATCGCCGGCCGAGATCGCGCTGATGCAGTATGCGATGGACGCGACGCTGGAGGTGCATCGCCGGGTTCATGCGCTGATCGAACCAGGGATCCGCGCTTCGGAGGTCGTGCGCTTTATCGAGGAGACCCATCGTGCGCTCTGCGGTTCGGGCAGCACGTTTGCGATCTGCTCTTTCGGTGCAGCGACGTCGCTGCCGCATGGCGTCGATTACGACCAGACCTATGCCGAGGGCGATATCATCCTGGTCGATACCGGCACGATTGTCGGCGGCTATCAGTCGGACATGACGCGCACCTACGTCAAAAGCGAGCCCTCGGCTGAGTTCGCGCGGATATGGGCGATCGAGCGGGAGGCACAGCAGGCGGTGTTCGATGCTGCAAAACCGGGCGTTACGGCGGAAACCCTCGACGATGCCGCCCGCCGCATAATCGCCGCCCATGGCCTTGGACCCGACTATAAGCTGCCCGGCCTGCCGCACAGGGCAGGCCACGGGCTCGGCATGGATATCCACGAAGCGCCGTTTATCGTGCGCGGCAACACCACGCCGCTTGTCCCCGGCATGTGCTTTTCCAACGAGCCGATGATTGTGGTGCCTGATGCCTTCGGCGTGCGTCTCGAAGACATCATTCACATGGGCGACAGTGGGCCGATCTGGTTCACGCAGCCCGGCAAAAGCCCGACTGAACCCTTTGCGTGACGCTTTCGCACGCACCGCCGAGAGACCGGCCTCCTGCCGACATCATCGAAGACGGCAGCTATGTCCTGCTGCGCTTGAAACACGATCGAACTGAACACCAGACTGAGGATTCACCAATGACAATCACCGGCGAATTGCTGATCGGCAATAAGACACGCAGGGGCGAGAATGGCACGCTGACGGCACTGGAAGCCGCCACCGGGAAGGCATTGGATGGTGTCTTTGGCGGTGCGAGCGCAGCCGATCTCGAGGAGGCGGTGAATCTGGCATGGCAGGCGTTTCCGGTCTACCGCGAGACAGCGCTGGAAGACCGAGCCGCATTTCTGGAAAAGGCGGCCGAAAATATCCTGTCCATCGGAGACCTGCTGATCGAGCGGGCGATGGCCGAAAGCGGCCTGCCGCGCGCGCGTCTGGAGGGCGAACGCATGCGCACCGTTAACCAGCTGCGTTTGTTTGCCGGCGTTGTGCGGGAAGGCGCGTTTCAGGATCTGCGTTTCGATCCCGCCGATGCGACGCGCACGCCGCCCAAGCCCGATCTCAGGCTGCGCAAGCTCGGGCTTGGCCCGGTTGCTGTCTTCGGCGCGTCGAATTTTCCTTTGGCGTTTTCTGTGGCCGGCGGTGATACCGCCTCCGCACTTGCGGCCGGATGTCCGGTCGTGGTCAAGGCCCATCCGGCCCATCTTGGCACATCGGAACTGGTGGCCCGTGCCGTGCAGCAGGCCGTCATCGATTGCGGCATGCCGGAGGGTACGTTCTCGATGCTGCATGATACCGGCTATGACATCGGCGGTGCTCTGGTTGCCCACCCCCTTATCCGCGCCGTCGGCTTCACCGGTTCGCGCCGGGGCGGCCTCGCGCTGATCGATATTGCGGCGAAACGCGACGTACCGATCCCGGTTTATGCCGAAATGAGCGCAATCAACCCGGTCCTTCTGTTCCCCGAAGCGTTGAAGGCGCGTGGCCGCGAGATCGGCACGGCTTTCGCGGCGTCCCTGACGCTGGGCGCCGGTCAGTTCTGCACCAATCCCGGCCTGATCCTCGCCGTTGAAAGCGAGGGTCTCGAAGCCTTCAAGGCCGGTGCCGTCGAGGCTCTGAAAGATGTTCCGGCCCAGACCATGCTGACCCCCGGCATCAGCAAGGCTTATCGTGACGGCGTGGCCCGGCTTGTTGGCAACGGCGCCGTGACCCGGTTGGCCGAAGGACAGCAGGGCGACGATTTTCACGGACAGGCCGCCCTTTTCGAAACAACGGCTGCTTCCTTCCTCAACGACAAGAGCCTGCATGACGAAGTCTTTGGCAGTGCTGGCCTGATCGTCAGATGCCGCGATCCGGAGGAACTGGAGACCGTGATCGACGGTCTCGAAGGGCAATTGACCATCGCGCTCCATATTGCTGCGGGCGACTACCCGGCAGCTGGAAAACTGATGCCGAAACTGGAAATGCTGGCCGGCCGCCTGCTGGTCAACGGGTTTGGCACCGGTGTCGAGGTGTCTCCGGCCATGGTTCATGGCGGGCCGTACCCGGCAACCTCCGACGCCCGTTCAACCTCAGTCGGGACACTCGCGATTGATCGCTTCCTGCGTCCGGTTTCCTATCAGGATATGCCGGCAGACCTGCTTCCGAAGGCCCTGCGCGGGCAAGGCTGAGGGCCAGGGAGCCGCGTCGCGTTGCCGCCCGGCCCGTCACATGGTGGCGGCCCGGTTCAGTGAACGGCCAGCGACTGTTCGGTTTCCAGGTCGAACAGGTGCATCCGGTTGAGGTTGAAGGATAACGGCACGGTGGTGCCGGCCCGCAGGTTTTCCTCGGGCTCGACGCTGGCGCAGATTTCCTCACCGGCAATGCTGAAATAGGCCATGGTGGTCGCGCCCAGTGGCTCGACCAGATCGATTGCCGCATCGAAGGGGACGAAGCCGTCGCGCTCCTGCCTGAGCGTGATCGCCTCCGGACGGATGCCGAAGGTGGCGCCGCGACCGGCATGAGGACGGAACTGCGCTGCCTTTTCGGCCGGGATTTCCATGCGGGTGCCATCCGCAAAAAGCAGGAAAAGCGCCTCGCCTTCCGCCTCAAGCGTGACGGGCAGGAAGTTCATCGACGGCGAACCGATGAAGCCGGCGACAAACTTGCTGACCGGCCTTGAGTAAAGCTCCTGCGGTTCGCCCATTTGTTCGACGAGACCCTGGTTCATCACCACCACGCGGTCGGCCATGGTCATTGCCTCGACCTGATCGTGGGTGACATAGACCGTCGTCGTCGGCAGCAACTGGTGCAGCCGCTTGATCTCCGTGCGCATGCTGACCCTGAGCTTGGCGTCGAGATTGGAGAGCGGCTCGTCGAACAGGAAGACTTTCGGATCGCGCACGATGGCGCGGCCCATGGCGACGCGCTGGCGCTGGCCGCCGGAAAGTTCGCCGGGGCGGCGCTCCAGCAGTTCCGAAATCCGCAGCGTATTGGTCGCCTCGGTGATGCGTTTTTCGATCTCGGCCTTCGGCAGGCGCTGCTGTTCGAGGCAGAAGGCGATATTTTCGCGCACGCTCATATGCGGGTAGAGCGCGTAGTTCTGGAACACCATGGCGATATCGCGCTTGCCCGGCGCCAGACGATTGACGACATCGTCGCCGATGATAATCTCGCCGCCGGAAATATGTTCCAGCCCGGCGATCATTCTGAGCGTCGTCGATTTTCCGCAGCCCGATGGGCCGACGAAAACGACGAATTCATTGTCCTCGATATCGAGATTGATGCCCCTGACGGCCTCGTAGATGCCGTAGGATTTGACCACATTCTTCAGTGTCAGTCGTGCCATGTCCGTCTCCTACTTTTCCGTCAGCCAGACCTGCATCGCGCCGGCTTCGCGATTGGCCCAAAGGTGATAGGGAATGGCGCGGAACGGCCGGGGTTTCAGGGCAGGCGGCGAAGTTCGGTAAAGCCCGCCGTCAAAACCGTCCGTGGCGGCTTCGAAGCCTTCGCCCTCCAGCACCACGGCCCCGCCAAGAAGATCGGCGTCATAGCGGGCTTCCAGGCTGGCATCGGGGGCAATGCGCAGGCGCTGCGGCTCGATGCCGATATCGGTTTCCTCGACGCAGTAGACCACCGGGCCGCGGCGGAAGGCGACGCGCCCGGCATCCTCGCCAACGGCCGGATGGGCATAGAGCCGTTCCACCGGCATGTCGAAGCTGAGGCGCAGTTCGTCGCCATCTTCGAAGGTGTCGCTCACCGTGACGTAGCCTTTCACGGCAACAAGCGGTACGTCGCGTCCGTTGAGTGTCGCCCGCACCCGTCGGCACCAGCCGGGGATGCGCAGTTTCAAGGTGAGGTCCGTCGGCTGGAACAGGCCGAGCGTCATACGGATATCGCCCTCCCAGGGATAGGCCGTCTCCTGCCTGAGCCGCACGAATGTTCCGTCAAGATCGAATTCGGCGGCATTGGCGCCATAAAGATGCACCGCAATTTCATTGCCCTTGGTGGTGTAGAAATACTGTCCGAGCGAGGTGATGAAGCGGGCGATATTGGTCGGGCAGCAGGGGCAGTAGTGCCATTTCCAGCGCCGGTTCTGGCCGTGACTTTCCAGAACATTCTCGTAGAAATAATGCTCGCCATCGCGGGCGATGCCGGAAAGCGCGCCGTTGAACAGCACGGTTTCAAGCTGATCGGTATATTTGCCGTCGAGGTCGGTTTCGGCCAGGCGCGAACACCAGAAGCCGAGCGCAACCGCCGCGCAGGTTTCGGCATAGGCGGTTTCGTTGGGCAGGTCGAAGGCGCGGGTGAAGCCTTCGTTTGCCGCCGACGGGCCGAGGCCGCCGGTGACATAAAGCTGGCGGCCGGTGAGATTGGCAAACAGCCGGTCGGCGGCATCCTTCAGGCTCGGATCGTCGTTTTCAAAGGCCAGATCGGTCATCGCCGAGAGCAGATACATGGCGCGCACGGCATGGCCGACGACCTCGTTTTGCTCGCGCACCGGCTTGTGGGCCTGGCTATAGGCATAGGTCTCGTAGACATAATCGGCCGGGTCCTCGCCGCGCCGGCGGGCCTCATCGTCAAAATAGGAGGGCATCTGTCCGCGCTCGTCGACGAAATAGGTGGAGAGCTTCAAATGGCGAGGATCACCGGTCACCCGATAGAGCTTGACCAGCGCCAGCTCGATTTCCTCATGCGCGTCATAGCCCCTGAGCTTGCCGGGTTCGGGGCCGAACGTGTCGATGATATGATCGACAGCGCGGATCATCACGTCGAGAAAGCGGCGCTTGCCGGTGGCTTCAAAATAGGCGACGGCGCCTTCGATGAGATGGCCCATCGAATACATCTCATGCAGGTCGCGCAGATTGGTCCAGCGCTTTTCCGGCTCGCGGCGGATGAACCAGCTGTTGAGATAGCCGTCTTCCATCTGCCCGTGTTCGAGCTTTTCGACGATGGCGTCGATCTTTGCCTCGATATCCGGGTTCGGATGGTTTTTCAAAGTGTAGCTTGCCGCCTCGATCCACTTGCCGAAATCGGAATCGAAGAAATGCTGCATCGACAATCCGCTCGGCTGGATCGGTCGGGCGAGCGGGCCGGGCGGGTTGTCGAAATCGAGAACCTCGAGAAAGCCTTCCTCTTCCAGTCGCTTGTGCTGGGTGGGAATGGTGACGTCGCGGACCGTTTCCTGCCAGCTTTTCCAGAACCCGGCATTGAAGGCGACGCGGGTGTGGTCGACGGGGACATAGCGTTCGTGGCGGTGAAGGCGTTCACCGGTCGTCATTTTCGACGCGGACGATGACATGGATACTCCTTGGGAAGACTGTGTCATTTGACGGCCCCGGCGGTCAGGCCGCGCACATAGTAGCGCTGCAGCGCGAGGAACATCAGGATGCAGGGGATCATGGTGAGCGAGATGCCGGCCTGGAGCGCGCCCCAGTCGATGATGCCGTAAATGCCGGAGGAGACGTTCACCAGCATGATCGGCAGGGTGAACTTGTTCTGGTCCGACAGAAAGATCAGCGCCGCCAGGAATTCGTTCCAGGAATTGAGGAAGGCGAACATGACGACGGTGGCCACACCGGGCAGCGCCAGCGGCATCAGGATGCGCCGCACCAGCGTCCATTGCGACGCGCCGTCGATGCGCGCGGCCTCGACCAGTGCCTTCGGGATCGCGTCGAAGGCGTTGCGCATCATGAAGATCGAGAACGGCAGCTGAAACGTGGTGTAGATCAGCACCAGGCCGAGCAGGCTGTTCTGCAGATGCAGGAATTTGAGGATCAGGAACAGCGGCGTCAGGATCGACTGGAACGGGATCATCATCGTCGCCATGACGAGAACGAAGATCGCCGTCTGGCCGGGAAAGCGGAATTTGGAGAAGCCGTATCCGGCAGGCACCGCCACGGCGACGGTGAAGGCGATGGTGCCGAGCGCGATCAGCACGGAATTGGTGGCATAGACATACCAGCCGGCGCCGACATGTTCGAGGCGGCGGTAGTTTTCCAGCGAAAACGCCTTTGAAAACAGAGCCACCGGATGGGCCAGCGCCTCGGCCGCGGGTTTAAACGAATTGGCGAAGGACCAGACGATCGGCATCAGGAAGAACACCGCCAGAACGATCATCGCCAGCAGCAGGAGGAGACGGCCGGCAACGGCGCCGTAGCCTTCGTCGGCTTCCATGAACAGGTCTTTGACGTTCATCGTCCGTCCTCCGGCCGCTGGCGCATGAATGAAAGCTGGATCGAGCTGATGGCGACGAGCACGACCAAGAGGGCGAAGGAAAGGGCAGAACCGTAGCCAAGCCGATAGGACGAGAACGACGCGAGATAGATGGTGAACACCGCCGAGATGGTGCTGTTGTTCGGCCCGCCCTGGGTGATGATGAAGAACTGGTCGAAGGCGAGCATCGACGAGGTGACGTTGAGGATCAGCGCCAAGAGCACCGAATTGCGCATCAGCGGCAGGATGATCCGGCGAAACCGGCTAAAGGGGCTGGCGCCATCGATCCGCGCGGCCTCGATCACGTCATTGGGAATGCTCTGCAGGCCGGTCAGCAGGATGACCATGGTGAAGCCGGCGGTTTTCCAGACCACCATGAGAATGATGACCGCGAGCGCCGGCCAGAAGCTTTCAAGCGGGCGCGGTGCGTGATCGAAAAGGCCAAGCCCGGTCAGAAGCCGTGCGAACACGCCGCTGTCGGGATTGAGCAGCCAGAGCCACAGTGTCGAGGCCGCGCCGAAGCCGATGACGACCGGCATGAAGAACACGGTGCGAAAGAAACCGACGCTGCGCAGCGGGCGGTCGACCAACAGCGCCAGCGGCAGAGCAACGGCCATGATCGCGGTGGTGACCAGCACCGTATAAAGCAGGGTGAAGCCGAAGGACTGCCAGAGCTGGGTATCGCCGAGAAGCTCGGCATAATTGTCGAGGCCGATGAACTTGCGGCGGCCGAGCAGCGGCCAGCGGAAGAAGCTCATCCACACCGTCATCACCAGCGGTATGATGAACAGGCCGATGATGAACACCATGCTCGGCGCAATGAAGGCGAGCCCCAGCCAGCCATGCGGCTCGCCATCACCGGTCTGCGGATGCTTTTTTGACGCGCGCTTGAATAACAAGACGTGAAGTCCCTGAGGTTGATGATTTCAGTGGGGTTGGCAGTATTTTCGGGCCACGGGCGGCGCTTGTCCGCCCGTGGCTGCGCGTTACGGATTGGTCCGGTCGAGGATCTTGGTGAAATCGTCCTGGGCAGTCTCGATCGCGCCATCCACGTCATCGCCGAAGACCGCGCTCTGGATCAGGTTCAGGAACGGGCCGGTGCGGCTGACGAACAGCTCGTCTGAGGCGTAGGTGTAGGGCGTGCGCGCCTTCGACAGGATGTCATAGGCGATGAGGTTGCGCGGATCGAAATTGGCATAGGCCTCTTCCGCCAGGTCGGTGCGCGACGGCATGCCGGATTCCTGCGTGATGAAGACCTGCTGCTCGGGCTCCATGTAGTATTTGACGAAATCCTCGATCACGGCCTTCTTCTCAGGGGCAATGCCCTTGATCATCGCAAGCGTATCGCCGCCGGCAAAGCTCGACTGGCCGCCCGTGGGGCCGGGGATCGGGGCTACGGCGAAATTGACGTCCGGGTAGGTGCTGTCGAGCAGGTTGACGATATAGGAACCGGTCATCAGCACACCGACCTTGCCCGAGGCGAAGGCTTCCACGGCGTTGTTGCCATTGCCGGAACGCGATGTCGGGTGAATGGCGCCCGCCTGCCACATCGTGCGGTAGTCTTCGAGCGTTTCGCGCATGGCCGGTGTGTCGATCGTGGCTTCGCGGCCGTCATCGGTCAGGATATCGGCATCGGCCGCCCAGATGTGCGGCAGGAAATCATAGATCAGCCAGCTGCCGGAATTGGCAACGAAATAGAAGCCGTAGGTATCGTCACCGAGCGCGCTGATCTTTTGAGCGGCATCGACGATTTCGTCGAGCGATGCAGGCGCTGTGTCCGGATCGAGGCCGGCCTGCTCGAACAGGTCGGTATTGTAGGCGATGATCGAGGCGTCGGGCAGGGCGGGAACGCCGTAGATCTTGCCGTCATAGGTGGCGAGACGGATATGGGACGGGCTCAGCGCATCGGCATAGGGCAGGCCGTCGACAAAACCGGTGATGTCTTCCAGAGTGTCGTTGGCGGCAAATGTCGGAAGGTAGATCAGGTCGAGCACCGCGCCTTCGGGCGGCGCGCCGCCGGCAATGGCCGCGCCAAGCTTCGGCACCATCTGCTCGGCGATGACGGCGGTGACGTTGACGGTGTCGTCATGGGCGGCGTTGTATTTCTCGGCCAGCGCCTGAAGCACGGCTGCCGAGGAGGTGCGCACCCACAGGTTCACGTCTTCGGCCTGGGCCATCGAGGCGGATGCTGCCAGCGTCAATGCAGCAAGCATGAGTTTGTTCTTCAGCATGTCATTCCCCTTCTTCGGTTCGTCATTTGGCTTGACGTTTGATAACGGTATGGCAGAAGAAAAATGTTGTCGACAATTTGTGTTCATTAAGATGCAAAAAGGTTTTTGCATCATTGTTTTCATTTGATAAAAGGTTTTATCAAAGGGCAGGGAATAGCATTGATCAAGCCGATACAGCACCGCAGATGCACACTCAGGGACGTCGCCAAGGCCGCCGAGGTGAGCCTTTCAACAGCCTCCAACGCGTTGAACGGCGTCGGCCGCGTCAACGTCGAAACCCGCGAGCGCGTGCTCCGGATTGCGCGGGGAATCGGCTTCCGGCCGAACGCGCTTGCCCGCAGCCTGCTTAGCCGCAGGAGCCTCACCATCGGCATCATCACCGACGATACCTATGGCCGGCTGACGCTTCCGATCAGTTCCGGGGTTTCGGAGGTCCTGGTCGACCACGGCGTTTCAGCCTTTCTCTGCGCCACAAGCGGCGACAGGCGCCTCGCCGAACTGCATCTGCAGGCGCTTCTCGACAAGCAGGTCGACGGCATCATCTTCACCGCGACGCGTCTCGATGTCGAACCGCCCATCGACCTCACCGTGCTGAACGTCCCGGTTATCTATGCCTTTGCGGCGGGACCGTTCCTGAGCACCAGCTTCGTCCCCGACGACGCGCATGGCGCGATGCTTGCGATAGCGCATCTTCAGGAGGCCGGCTGCCGTGACATTCTGCATATTACCGGGCCTGAAAGCTGGCTTGCCGCCAGAAACCGAGCGGAAGTTTATCGCAATCGGTGTGGTCCATCGTCACCGGTTATGTTTGGCGCATGGTCGGAGGAATGGGGGCATGAGGCGATCGGCCGCGTACTGTCCGCGCGCAAAAAACTTCCTGACGGTATTTTCTGCGGCAGCGACGAAATTGCCCGCGGCGTTCTCGACGGCTTGCGTGACCACAGCATCTCCGTGCCCGCCGATGTTTCGGTGATCGGCTTCGACAACTGGGAGGTCGTCTCCCGCCAGACCCGCCCGCCACTGACCACCATTGACATGGAACTGAAGGAAATCGGCCACCGGGCAGGGCTTGCCATGCTGCAGCTCACCCGCGGCGAGCCCGTCGAAAAAGGCGTCATTCGCCTGCCGTGCTCGCTTGTTCGGCGCGAAAGCGTGGTCTCTCGGGCGAGCGTGGACACGTCGCCAGTGCCATGAATGGATTGGGCAGTGTGCCCCGGCCGGCACGCGCTGCCGTTCCCGGATTTCGCTTCGAACTGGGCCTCTGGAGCGCCATGCCGAGAGATGGGGATCAACAAGGACTACTTTATTTGTCGACAAACTGTATAACTGATGATAGTGAGGTTGCAAATTGATCAGTTTGGCCTTGAGCCCCAATGCCTATGATTGCCCACAGACACCAATTCCGCGTGCCCAGGAAAGGACCCCAGATGAGCGATACGATTTTCACCGGCTGTATTCCGGCATTGATGACACCCTGCACGGATGACCGGAAGCCGGATTTCGTAGCGCTTGCGCGGAAGGGCCGGGAGCTTGTCGATGCGGGCATGTCCGCCGTTGTCTATTGCGGGTCAATGGGCGACTGGCCGCTGCTGACCGACGAGGAGCGGATGAAGGGCGTCGAGGCGCTGGTCGAGGCAGGCGTTCCGGTCATCGTGGGAACCGGCGCGATCAATACGAAGTCGGCTGTGGCGATCACGGCCCATGCCGCCCGCGTCGGCGCGGCGGGGCTGATGGTCATTCCGCGTGTTCTCTCGCGCGGCAACTCGGTCTCGGCCCAGAAGGCGCATTTCTCGGCCATTCTCGAAGCCGCCAACGGCCTTCCCGCAGTGATCTACAACAGCCCCTATTACGGCTTTGCAACCCGTGCGGACCTGTTCTTCGATCTGCGTGCCGACCATCCCAACCTGATCGGCTTCAAGGAATTTGGCGGCGCGGCCGATCTATCCTATGCTGCGGAAAATATCACCTCAGGTGATGATGACCTGACATTGATGGTTGGCGTCGATACCCAGGTCTTCCATGGGTTCGTGAAATGCGGCGCCACCGGTGCGATTACCGGCATCGGTAACGCCCTTCCCAAGGAAGTCCTGCATCTCGTCTCGCTCTGCAGGGCCGCTGCCGATGGCGACAGTGAAGCCCGCGTCAAGGCGCGCGAACTCGAGGAGGCGCTGATGGTGCTTTCGAAGTTCGATGAGGGCGCCGATCTCGTGCTGTTCTACAAATATCTCATGGTGCTGAATGGTGACGCGGAATATAGCCTGCATTTCAACGAAACCGACGCCCTGACGGCGTCGCAAAAGGCTTTTGCCGAAGATCAGTACAAGCAGTTCAAGGCCTGGTACGCGAACTGGGCAGCCTGAAGCGCGAAGCCGGGGCGGGGAGCAGAGAATGCATGTGATCGACAGCCATACCGCAGGCGAGCCGACGCGGGTCATCCTCGATGGCTTTCCCGATCTCGGCTCCGGCCCGCTTTCCGAGCGCGCCGAGCGCCTTGCGACCCGTTTTTACGACGACTATCGCGCCGTGGTGCTTGAGCCGCGCGGGCAGGTCGCCATGGTCGGAGCGCTTCTGGTGCCTCCGGTCGACCCGTCCTGCGTCACCGGAGTCATCTATTTCGATGTCGGGGCAGTCCTTGGCATGTGCGGTCACGGCACGATCGGTCTGGCCGTCACGCTTTATCACATGGGCCGTATCGGTACGGGTTTGCACCGTATCGAGACGCCTGCCGGCGTCGTCACCGTTGATGTGCAGGACGAAAGCACGGTCACCGTCACCAATATCGAAAGCCGGCGGGTGGCTGCGGGCTTGGCGGTGGACGTGCCAGGCTTTGGCACGATAACCGGTGACATTGCCTATGGCGGCAACTGGTTCTTTCTCGTTGATCCGGCTCCCCTCCCGGTGATGCCGGACAATATCCGTGCGCTGACCGATCTGGCGGTCGCCACGCGAACCACGCTCAATGCGCGCAAGATCGGCGGCGAGAACGGGGAGCCGGTGGACCACATCATCTTCTACGGTCCGGCCGCCGACGAGGCGGCGCACAGTCGAAACTTCGTGCTCTGCCCTGACGATGCCTATGACCGTTCTCCCTGCGGGACAGGCAGCTCAGCACGGCTCGCATGCCTTGCAGCCTCCGGACAACTGGCCGAAGGGCAGGAAATCCTGCAGGAGAGCATCATCGGCTCCACCTATCGCTTATCCTACATGGCGGGCAAGCACGGTGGCGTGATCCCATCGATCACGGGCCAGGCCTATGTCATGTCCGTGGCCGAACTGATGTTCCATGCCAAGGACCCCTTCCGCAACGGCATCGTTGTCAGCTCTCCTCGGTGATCTCGGCGGCGTCTGCCAGCGGATAGTCGTCGCCCTTGTCGGCAACTCGGGCCGGCGTGCCACCTGGCGTTCACGACGCTTTTCCTTTTTGACGGAAGATCGTGAACACGCCGCTGGCGATGATGATCGCTGCGCCGAAGACGGTCATGGCGTCCGGGCTTTCCCGCCAGATTAGCCAGCCAAGCAGCGTGGCCCAGATGAGACCGGTATAGTCCAAAGGGGCGACAATCACGGCCGGGGCCAGCCGAAAGGCCTGGGTCATCATCGTCATGCCACCCGTGCCAAGCACGGCGATGGCTGCAAAAAGCCAGAAGTCTTCGATGCGCACCGGCACCCAGACAAGAGGTACGATGAAGGTGCTGATCAGCGCTGCCGTGCCCGTCAGGTAGACCAGCAGCGTCCACACAGTTTCGCGCGCATCGACCCAACGGGCACTCAGCATCAGCAATGCATAGACGAGCGCCGTGGCGACGGGCAGCAGCGATGCGGCCTGAAAGGTCGCGCCGCCCGGGCGGATGACCACGAGAACGCCGATAAAACCGAAAAGGACGGCAAGCCATCGCCGTGTATGGACCTTCTCCCCGAGAAACAACGCCGAAATGACTGTAATGAAGACAGGGGCCACGAAGATCAGCGCGGTGGCCTCTGCAAGACCGAGATATATGAAACTGGTGAAGAATAGCATTGTGGCGCTGACCCACAGCACGCCGCGCAACAGATGCGCCATCGGCCGGTATGTCTTCAGCGCTGGCCGCCCGCCCATGACGAGGGCAATCAGCACAGTGAAAGGCAAGGCGATCACGTTACGCAAGAACAGGATCTGAAGCGGCGAGTAGTGAGAGGTCAATGCCTTGGCCACCGCATCATTGGCACTCAGGAAGGCTACACCTGTGCTCATCAGGATGATGCCACCTGTGTAACTTCCCTGTGTGCCGGACGGTGCAGCCTGCATGTCGATCTCCCCCTGATGTTACGCATGCGAAAGGCCAGATTGCCCGGTCAGTTATCTGCAAAGCAAGTACGCGAAGGCGGCCAGCGGTTCGCCATTGTCATTCAGCATGGGCGTTCAACGCCGATCGGCGCGGTAAGTCTTTGAAAGATATGGAGTATGCGAGGTTCGAGCATCACGCCGAATGATACATTGTTGAACAAGCCCTTCAGCGTCTCCGAGCAAAACAGTGTCCAGATCCTGCCCCGCAACCAACTTTAGTTGTCCGATATACAAAAGCCCCGCTCGGTGAAAACCAGCGGGGCTTTTGTCGTCTTGGCGATCTCCGCTCACGCAGAAAAGCCGAAGGGGCTTCCTTGTTGTAACCCAAGCCGAAAAGACCCCCGCCACGTCATCCAGGACGTCATGACCTGAGCCCTTGAACGTCCTCCAGCTTCTCGTAGGGTCCCTCACGACACGGAGACGGACGGAATGAAGGGGTGGCTCACGCTGTGCGCAGCATGGGGTGAGCCAGCATCGGACGCTCAGTTGCCATTGCCGGCTGTTCTATTCCGGAAGGTAGAGGCTGGCCGATGCGTAGCTGCGAGGCAGGGAGTCGTCGCTTTCCTGCTTGTAGTGGTCCAGCGTTTCGGCCGTTGCCGTCGTGATCTTGCCGATTAGGCGCATCAGAGATTGACGCTCGTCCTGCGACAACTCCCGCAGCATGTGTTCGTTTCGTTCGCGTGATTTCTTCAAAATCCGTTTCACAAGGTCCTTGGCCTCCGGAGTGAGCTGCAACACGACGCTGCGCTTGTCGCGGGGATGCTGCTCGCGCGCCACCATGTCGCGCTCCTCGAGGTCGTTGATAAGCCGGCTCATCTGGCTTTTCTGGACGCCGGCACGCTGCGCCAGAAGGTGCAGGGGCGCGGCATCGAGAAAATCGAGCACTGCCAGCGTGCGCCATTCTTGCACCGTTACGCCGAAATCGCGTTCCAACGCGAGCGAGGCGATGCGCGACGACATGCCGGCAAGTCTCTGAAGGTTATAGGAAAAAAGGTGGCGGATGTCGCCGTCCTCAGGCCCTATGCCATCAAGGTGCGCAGTCGTGTCGTCGTTCTGGTCCAGCATCGAGGTCTCCTGCAAATGCGGTGAGCATACAGTCGCATCAAAATGATATCAATAGAAACTAAAATGGTTGACAGAGTGATCTATATAGTTGATACAGAATTCAATCTGAATGCTGAGGAGAATCCGGATGGTCGATTGTGCGCAAATGTTGATCGCAGGGGAGTGGTGCGGTGGAGGGGCCGGCACGGCGGACGTTCTGAACCCGGCGACCGGCGCGGTCATCGGCGCCGTGGCCATGGCGGATCGCGCCGATCTGGATCGCGCGCTGGATGCCGCAGCCGCTGCCTTTGTGACCTGGTCGCGTGTCTCTGCCTATGAGCGCTCCGCGATCCTGCGCAAGGCTGCCGATCTCTTGCGTTCGCGCGCCGAGGCGATCGGCCGGCTGATGACGAGCGAGCAGGGCAAGCCCTTTCCGGAAGCCAAGGGCGAGGTCATGGGATCGGCGGATCACATCGACTGGGCGGCCGAGGAGGGACGGCGCATCTACGGACGGGTCATTCCCTCCAGGGCGCCCAATGTCAGCCAGATTTCGCACCGGGTTCCGCTCGGCGTCGTCGCCGGGTTTTCGCCGTGGAATTTCCCGGTCAGCCAGGCGGTGCGCAAGATTGCCGGCGCGCTTGGCGCGGGCTGCCCGATCATTGTCAAATGCCCCGAGGAAACGCCGTTCTCCTGCGTCGAGCTGGTGCGCTGCTTTGCCGATGCCGGGGTGCCTGCGGGCGTCGTGAACCTTGTCTACGGCGTGCCTGCCGATATTTCGGAATATCTCATCCCCGCCGCGCCGGTGCGCATGATCACCTTTACCGGCTCGATCCCGGTCGGCAAGCATCTGGGCGAACTGGCGGCGCGGCATGTCAAGCGCTGCACGCTCGAGCTTGGCGGTCATTCGCCCTTCATCGTAGCCGAGGATGCGAATGTCGATGCCGCATTGGCGCTCGCCGTCGGGCTGAAGTTCCGCAACGCCGGTCAGGTCTGCGCCTCTCCGTCGCGCTTCATGGTGCATGAGCGCCATTACGAGCGCTTTGTCGATGGCTTCGTCAAGGGCGCGGAGGCGCTCAAGGTGGGCGAGGGCTTCGCGGATGGCGTGCAGATGGGACCGCTGGCCAACGCCCGGCGGCTTGAGGCGATGGAGGCGTTCGTGGCCGATGCGGCCGCGCGCGGCGCGACCGTTCGCACCGGTGGGCGGCGCATCGGCAATGAGGGCTATTTCTATGCGCCCACCGTGCTGACCGATGTGCCGGACGATGCGCGCCTGATGGTCGAGGAGCCTTTCGGCCCGGTTGCCCCGATCGCGCCATTTTCCTCGCTGGAAACCGCGATTGAAAAGGCCAATCAACTGCCTTTCGCCCTTGCCGCCTTCGCCTTCGGCTCGAGCCAGCACACGGTCTCGCAACTGGCTGACGGGCTTGAGGCCGGGATGGTCTCGATCAACCATTTCGGCATTGCCTCCCCGGAAACGCCTTTCGGCGGCATGAAGGAAAGCGGTTACGGCAGCGAAGGCGGGGTCGAGGGCATGGAAGCCTTCGTCACCACGAAATTCGTCAGCACCGCGACCCTGGCTGCGTGAGGAGCGAGACGATGACATTGAAAACGCGCGCCGCGCTTCTGACAAAGCAGGGGATTGAAGGCCCCTATGCCAAAACCCGGCCGATCGAAATTGCCGAAATTACCCTGGATCCCCCTGGCCCCGAAGAGGTTCTCGTCAAGGTGACGGCCGCAGCCCTGTGCCACACCGACCTCAGTTTCATGACAGGTGACCGGCCCAAGGACATGCCGATGGTTCTGGGGCACGAGGCCTGCGGCGAGGTGCTGGAAACAGGGCCGGGGGTGCGTGATCTTGCCCCCGGCGACCAGGTGATCTTTTCCTTCGTGCCGCGCTGTGGCCACTGCCCGGAATGCACCGATGGTCGCCCTGTCCTGTGCGAGGAAGGCACCAGGGCGAATGGCGCCGGCACGTTGCTGTCGGGCGCGCGACGGATGAAATACAAGGGGCATGATGTCCACCATCAGGCCGGGCTGTCGGCCTTTTCCGAGATGGTGGTCGTGTCGCGCCACTCTTTGATCCCTGTCGCCGAGAAGGTTACGCCGAAATTCGCGGCGCTGTTCGGCTGCGCCATCCTGACTGGCGGCGGGGCGGTGAACCGGGCTGCCGGCGTCAGGGTCGGATCGACCGTTGCGGTACTCGGACTTGGCGGCGTCGGCCTGTCTGCCGTGATGATGGCCAAGGCTGCCGGCGCGCGGGAGATCGTGGCGATCGACGTCAACGAGGCCAAGCTGGCGCAAGCGCTGGAACTCGGCGCGACAGCAACGTTCAACGCTCGGTCGGAAAGCTGTGTCCAGGATGTGCTTGACCATACCAGAGGCGGCCTCAATTACGCGCTGGAAATGGCGGGAGCGCCGGGCGTGATGGAGATGGCCTATGCCGTGACCCGTCGCGGCGGCACAACTGTCACGGCAAGCCTTGCGCGCAATGACACCATCTGGAACCTGCCGCCGATTACGCTGGTCGCGGGCGAACGGACGGTAAAGGGCAGCTATTTCGGGTCATCGATCCCGACGCTGGATGTGCCGCGCTATCTCGACCTGTTCCGGCAGGGCCGCCTGCCCGTCGAGAAACTGCTGTCAGGTACGCTGAAACTGGATCAGATCAATGAGGGGTTTGACCGCCTGGCCGAGGGATCGGTCGTCCGGCAGGTCATCGAGTTCGATTGACGCGGAGGCGCCACGAACAGGCTGCGGGCGGCTGAGGAGGTCACCCCAGCAGGAATTCAGGGCCACATCGGATTGCGGGAGGACAGTATGGACGGCCAGGTCGTCATACGCGACGTCGAAAAGAACTACGGTGCCTTCAGGGCACTGGACAAGGTGAGCCTCGACATCGAGCCGGGCGAGTTCGTCACCCTGCTCGGGCCTTCGGGATCGGGCAAGACCACGCTCTTGAACGTGCTGGCGGGTTTCACCCGTCCCGATAGCGGCAGTGTCAGGATGGACGGGACCGAGTTCCTCACCCTGCCGCCGCACAAGCGCAATCTCGGCATGGTGTTTCAGAGCTATGCGCTGTTTCCGCACATGACCGTCATCAAGAATGTTGGCTATCCACTGAAGCTGCGCAAGGTGGCCCGGCCCGAGATCGAGCGTCGCGCCCGTGAAGCGCTTGATGTGGTCAAGATGGGCCATCTGGCCGACCGCGAGATCAGCGCGCTTTCGGGCGGTCAGCGCCAGCGTGTCGCCCTTGCGCGGGCGATGGTGTTCGAGCCGAAGATTCTCCTGATGGATGAGCCTCTGTCCGCGCTCGACAAGAACCTGCGCGAACATATGCAGATCGAACTGAAGCGGCTGCATGATCAGCTTGGCACCACAACGGTCTATGTCACCCACGACCAGCGCGAGGCGCTGACGATGTCGGATCGGATCGCGGTTATCAATCATGGCCAGTTGGCCCAATATGATACGCCGAGCCGCCTTTACGATCACCCGGCCAATCGTTTCGTGGCCGAGTTTATCGGGGAATCCGGATTTCTGCCGGTCAAGGTCGGGGCAAATGGCCCGAGCCTTTTCGGGGAGCCGGTTGTCGCGCGTGACCCGTGGCGCGGCGGCGACCAGGCGTGGCTGCTGTTGCGGCCCGAACGGATGGCCTGGAGCGAACCTGCAGGCCCCGCCAACCGCGTTGTCGCCACGGTGTGTGACGTGCTCTACCAGGGCGACAGCTTCCTCCTGAGCCTTGAATTGCCGGACGGCGTGGCGATCGATGTGCGTTGCAATCCGCATTCGGCCAATATTCCGGTGCCCAATCCGGGGGAGAGCATCAGTTTCTGGATTTCCCAGCAGAACACCCTTCTGGTGGAAGGTGAGGCGTGATGGCTGACACCTCCTTTCACGGTTCTGCCCGGCTGACGGGCGAGGGCAGGCTGAATGCCGGCGTGCTGGCCGCCCAGGCGCGCAGGGAAAATGCCTCGAACATGGGGCTCACGCTGCCCGGCAGCCTGCTGATCTGCATCGTCTTGTTGGTTCCCGTCGGCTGGCTGTTCTATCTTTCGGCTTTTGACGCCGCGGGCAATCTCAGCTGGTCGAACTATGAGCGGCTCGGGCGGAGCCTCTATATCCGCTCCTTCTTCACGACCTTCCGCGTGGCGGGCATCGTCACGGTCCTGTCTGTCGTGATGGGATACCCTCTGGCCTACATGATGAGCCAGGCGCGCCCGCGCATGGCGACGGTGATCCTCGTCGCAGTGCTACTACCGTTCTGGACCTCGGTTCTGGTCAGAACCTATGCATGGCTGGTTCTGTTGCAGCGCACCGGACTGGTCAACGGATGGCTGCAGTCTCTCGGGCTGACGAGCGAGCCTCTGGCCCTCGTTCACAATGAACTCGGCACGATCATCGGCATGACGCATGTGATGCTGCCGTTTCTCATCCTGCCGCTCTATGCCTCGATGAAGGCCGTCGATCCGGCGCTGATGAAGGCTGCTGCCAATTGCGGGGCAACGCCCGCCCAGGCCTTCCGCCAGGTCTATTTCCCGCAGACCGTGGCCGGCCTCGGAGCGGGAGCGGGGCTGGTCTTCGTGCTCTGCCTCGGCTTTTTCGTCACGCCCGTGCTTCTGGGCGGCGGCCGCGTCTACATGTGGGCAATGCAGATCGGTGACAATATCTCGCTTTACGGCAACTGGGGATCGGCCTCGGCGCTCGGGGTTGTGCTGGTGCTGGCAACGGCGGTGGTTCTCCTCGCCATCCGTGTGCTTCTCAATCTCGCCGGAGGGGCGCGCTAATGCTGAAGTCGCCTGTCACCGAAACCCAGATCACCCATGGCGACCGCCTGTGGCTCTACCTGGTCGTAGGCCTCGTAATGATCTTCCTCGTGGTGCCCTGCATCCTCGTCATTCCGATGTCTTTTTCGGCCGGCGAATATCTCGAGTTCCCGCCGCGCGAACTGTCGCTTCGCTGGTACCGGGCCTTCCTCGGTTCGCCTGAATGGCTGGGCGCACTCTGGACCTCGATCAAGGTGGCCGTGCCGGTCACGCTGATCGCGACGGCACTGGGCACGGCCGCCGCCTGGGGGATGCATCGCCGCTATGGGCCCGTCTTCTCGCTGACGCGCGGGCTTTACATGCTGCCCATGCTGGTGCCCCTGATCCTGATCGCGGTCGGCGTGTTCTTCGTCTACGCGAAGATCGGTCTCAACGGCACGCTCGCCGGGCTGATCATCGCTCATTCGATGCTGGCGCTTCCTTTTGTGCTGGTTGCGGTCGGCAACGGGCTGACCAGTTTCGACATGGATCAGCACAAGGTCGCGCGGTCTCTGGGCGCAAGCGAATTCGTGGCCTTCTTCACGGTCACGCTGCCGCAGATCAGGATTTCCATCCTGTCGGGCGCGGTCTTCGCCTTCGTCACATCCTTCGATGAGGTGGTGATCGCTCTTTATATTTCCTCCGGCGAGAACGAGACGCTGACGCGGCGCATGTTCTCCAACATCCGTGATCAGGTCGACCCGACGGTTGCCGCGGTCTCGTCGCTTCTGGTCGGGGTCGTCATCATCAGCATGGCGCTGTTCCTCGTGCTGCGCAAGGAGGACGCGTGATGTCGGTGGTCCTGTGCGAATGTTTTGCCCGCGACGGGCTCCAGCACGAAACCGTGGAGGTGTCGACGGACAGGAAGGTGGCACTGATCGACGCAATGACCGCTGCGGGTTTTCCCCGCATCGAGGCGACGAGCTATAGCCATCCCGGGCGGATCCCGGTCTTCGCCGATGCATCCGAGGTCTTGCGGCGCATCCGGCGCGGCGAGGGCGTACACTACAAGGCGACCTGCCCGAACGAGCGAGCCGTAGCTCGCGCTCTCGATGACCTCGCCGCCGGGTTTGGCGCGACCGAGATCAGCTTTCTTGCCTCTGCCACGGAAGGTCACACCGAACGCAATCTGCGCACGACAAGGGCCGGGCAGTGGGCGCGGGTCGAGGAAATGGCGCGGCTCGCCAAAGGGCGCTTTCGCATCGTCGGCGTGCTGTCGGTGGCGCTCGGATGCCCGTTTGAGGGAAAGGTCGATCCCGGCCGGGTCGTCGAGGATGCAGCCCGCTTCGCCGATCTCGGGGCAGAACTGTTGACCGTCGGCGATACTGTCGGGACGGGTACGCCGCGCAGCGTGCGCCACCTGTTCCGCCGTCTTCTCGATGAGGTTCCGAACATCGTGCCGGTCGCGCATTTCCACGATACGCGCGGGTCGGCGCTAGCCAACTGCATGGCGGCCCATGATGTCGGTTGCTGCCATTTCGACAGCGCTTTCGGCGGGGTTGGCGGCCATCCCGCGAAGATCAGCTACGGCCAGGGCCGTACCGGAAACGTGGCAACCGAAGACCTCGTCAGTCTGTTCGAGGCCGAAGGCATCGCCACCGGTATCGACCTCGATGCGATGATGCGCCTGTCCGAGAATTGCGAAGCCGTGCTGGGCCGTCAGCTGGACAGCAAGGTAGCCCGAGCCGGGCTTTTGTCACCGGCTGCCTGACCGATGAAGGAGAAATACACAATGAGCACGGAAGCCTTCGTTGAGGTGGAGGATCGCGATGCGGTCCGGATCATAACGCTGGATCGGGCGGAAAAGCTCAACGCGCTGAATACGGCCCTGACGCAGCAGCTTCTGGATGCGATCGAAAGCGTGGGCCGCGACGCCTCTATCCGCGCCGCCGTGATCCGCGGCGCCGGGCGAGGTTTCTGTTCCGGAGCGGATCTGGCTGAATTCAAGGATCTGACGCCCGATCAGCAGGACCGCGTCATGGCGCGCGCCGATCTGACCTGCCGCCTTCAGGCAGCAGCGCAAGGGCAGGGCAAGCCGTTTGTCGCCGCCATTCACGGCGCCACGGTCGGCGGCGGCGCGGGACTTGCCCTTGGCTGCGACATGGTTGTTGCGGCGCGCGGCCTCAAATTCGGCTATCCGGAAACCAAACACTCCATCGTGCCCGCCCTGGTCATGACCGGATTGCAAAGGGCGCTCGGGCGCAAGGCCGCCTTCGAGATGATCTCGCTCGGCCGCCTGATCGATGCAGATGAAGCCATGGCGCTGGGCCTGGTCAATCGCGTTGTCGATGGTGATCCGCTACCGGCCGCGCTCGCAATCGCGCAGACCTGGGCCGCAATCGAGCCGCGGGCGATGGCTGCGACCAAATCGCTGTTTTACCGCGTTGGTGAGCTTCACTTCGAAGCTGCCATGCTTGCAGGGCGCGATGTGAACGCGATGATGCGTTCCTTCCGGGAGGTTAAATGATGCGACCGCTCGACGGGATCACCATTGTCGATTTCAGCCGCGTGCTGGCCGGGCCGATGGCCACGCAGATCCTTTCGGATGCGGGCGCCAGGGTCATCAAGGTGGAGCGGCCTGGAAAGGGCGACGAAAGCCGGACCTTCGCGCCCTTCTTCGAAGGCGGACAGAGCGCCTATTATTCGGCCTTCAATCGCGGCAAGACCTCGATCGCCATCGATCTGCGCAAACCGGAAGGCCAGCGCATTGCTCTTGATCTCGCGGCGAAGGCTGATGTGGTCGTCGAGAATTTCATCCCCGGCACGATGGATCGCATGGGGCTCGGCTATGACGCCGTGCGCGCGGTCAACCCGGGTATTGTCTATGTGTCGAACACCGGTTTCGGCCAGACCGGCCCCTACAGCACCCGCAAGGGGTACGATACCGTTTTTCAGGCGCTCTCCGGGGTGATCGACCTGACGGGGTATCCCGATGGCCCACCTGCCAAGGTGGGGGTGCCCTTTGCCGACATGACATCGGGGCTGTGGATTGCCATTTCGGCGCTGACGGGGCTCATGGGGCGGCAGAAGACGGGGCAGGGATGCCATGTCGACCTGTCGATGATGGATGTTCAGGTCAGCTTGCTGAGCCTGCCCGCCGCCTGGCACTTCGCCGACGGTATCACGCCGACCCGGACAGGGACGGAGCATCTGGGCCGCGTGCCTTCCGCCGCCTTCGAGTGTGCGGGCGGGCAGTGGATATTCATTTCCGCCTCCGATCAGCACTGGCCCGCGGTGGTCGAGGTGCTGAAGCTGGACGCTCCTGAAGAATGGGCCGAAATGGCGATGCGGGTCGAACAGCGCGACGAGGTCATGCGCCGCATGCGCGCCCTTATCCTGACCCGTGAACGGGCCGAACTGGCCGATGCTCTGCGCCGGGCGGATGTGCCGGTCGGCGAGGTGAACACCGTGCCGGAAATCCTTTCCGATCCGCATACCGCCGCGCGCGGGATCGTGGGCCGCTACGATGACAGCGGCAGCGGATCAACGCCGGCGCTGGGAACACCGGGCCGGTATTCCGGATATGAGGGGCCGCGCTTTGTTGCGCCGCCACGGCTTGGCGAGCAGTCCGATGACATTCTGATGGAGTTGGGTCTGGACGCCGATCGCGTCGCCGAATTGAGACAGAAGGGAGTGGTGGCATGACGCCGGAACTTGTAAGGACTGTGCGCCAGGGGCCGATCGCCCGGATAACGCTCAACCGGCCCGAGGCGCGCAACGCGGTCAATCTCGAACTGTGTCATGCGCTTCAGGCGGCATTCGACAGTTTTCAGGGCGATGGCGAAACCGCCGTCATCATCCTCGACGCCGCCGGCCCGGTGTTTTGCGCCGGGGCCGATATGCGGGAGCGAAAGGGCAAGGACGAGGCCTGGGTTCTGGCCCGGCGTCAAGCCTCGTTCCGCGCCTATGCGACGATCGAAGCCTGTCCGATCCCGGTGGTCTGCGCCGTTCAGGGCGCTGTGGTGGGCTCGGGCGGCGAGATATCGATGGCCTGCGATTTCATCGTCGCCTCGGATGCCGCGACCTTTCTTTTTCCTGAACCGCAGTGGGGCACGGTCGGCGCTACGCAGCGCCTGCAGCGGCGTATCGGGGTGGCGCGGGCAAAGGAGCTTCTTTTCACGGGGCGCAAGATGGATGCGCAGGAGGCCTACGCCGCCGGTCTGGTGAGCCGGCTGGTCGCGGTGGATGATCTGGAGGCCGAAGTCGAGGCGATCGCGGAGAAAGTCGCATCGGCGCCTCGCGTTGCCATGCGGCTGACGAAGCAGGCCGTCGACCAGGGCAGTCGCACCGACCTGACCTCCGGCATCGAAATCGAAATGGCCGCGATCCGGCAGCTTCTGACGCAAACGGATTGGCAGGCCGGCGTGGCGAAATTTTCCAGCGAGGTCGGCAATGCAGGCTGATGCTATCCGCGCCGGCGCGCTCTGCCCCGTGACCATAGAGGCGGCCCTTCAGCGCACCGTCGCTCTGGCGCCCGATGTCGAGGCGATCGTTGCGCCTGACGGACGCCGGACTTTCGCGGAACTGGGAGACGAGGTTGCGCGGCTGCGCGGCGCACTTCATGCGGCGGGCGTACGGCGTGGCATGCATGTTGGTCTCTGCCTCGGCAATGGCGCGCTGTTCCAGGCCTTGTTTCTGGCGCTCGGATCGATCGGCGCGGTGACGGTTCCCGTCAATACCCGCCTGCGCAGCGAGGATATCGCCTACTGCCTGAGCCAGTCGCGGGTGCGCCTGCTGATCACCGCGGACCGGGTGCTGTCGAGTGATTTCATCGAGCTGCTGGGTCCCCTGATGAACGGCCGGTTGCCGGATCTCGAGCGCGTGGTGCTGACTTCGGGCTCCGCACCCTGGGCAGAGACCTGGCAGGACTTCTTGTCCCGTCCAGTGACCGGCACGCCGGAGCGGTCGCAGGCTGGGGACGTCATCCTGATGCAATACACCTCGGGCAGCACCGGCTTTCCCAAGGGGGTGATGCTGCGCCAGCACGCGCTGCTGACGAACGGTTTCATCTCGGCCCAGCGGATGGGGCTGCGGGTTGCCGACAGGTTCCACTCCGCGCGTCCCTTTTTCCACGTCGCGGGAACGTCGCTGTCGCTCTGCGCCGCCCTGCAGCATGGCGTCACGCTGGTCACGATGGAGCGTTTCGAACCCGGGGAGGCGCTGCGCCTGATGGAGGAGGAACGCTGCACGCATTTCTCGGGAAACGACACGATGGCGCTCATGCTGCTGAACCATCCCGATCGGGCCGCGCGGCGTCTGGCCCTGCGCGGCGCCTGGGTGGCGGGCGCGGCCACGGTGCTGCGCCGGGTGGTGCATGAACTGGGCGCCGTCGACTGCGTTTCCGGCTACGGGCTTTCCGAAGCCTCACCGAACATCGCCCAGTCTGCGTGGTGGGAGACGGAAGATGTCCGCACGGGCGGACTGATGCGGCCGCAAACCGGCCTCGAAGTCGGCATTTTCGATCCCGGCACTGGCGAGCGCCTGCCATCCGGACAGAAGGGTGAAATCCGGGTGAGGGGCTGGTCGGTGATGTCGGGCTATTTCGACATGCCCGAAAAGACAGCCGAGACGCTCGATTCTGATGGCTGGCTGTCCACGGGCGATCTGGGCAGCCTGGACGCGCAAGGACGGCTCGCCTTTCTAGGGCGGCTCAAGAACATCGTGCGGGTGGGGGGCGAGAATGTCTCGCCCGAGGAGGTCGAGGATATTCTTCACCGGCATCCGGCCATCCGTCAGGCCCAGGTCGTCGGCGTGCCGGACGACCGGCTTCAGGAGGTCTGTGCCGCGTTCATCATCCTGAATGATGGCGCGACGCTGGATGTTTCGCAGCTTGGCGACTGGGCCAGAGCGGCGATGGCGGGGTTCAAGGTGCCGCGCCACATCTGGATCGTTGATACCTTCGAGGACATTGGAATGACGGCTTCGGCCAAGGTGCAGAAGTCGAAGCTGGCGGACCACGCGCGCCGGCTGCTCGAGCAGGTCTGACGTGGGGGGGGAACCCCTCGGGACCCCGGCGCAAGCCGGGATGATGACGGCCCGGACCGGGCCTTTTGGAGCAATGCGGCGTTCGGCCGCAAAGGGAGGAAGACCATGAAGAAAGCAGCAAGTCTTGTGGCGCTGAGCCTGTTTGTTTCGGGCGGCGCGGCATCAGCGCAGGAACTGACCATTGCCGGCTTCGGCGGCAAGGTGCAGGAAGATCTGGCGGCGACGCTCTGGGAACCGGCGGCAGAGGCGGCCGGCCTGACCCTGAGGCAGGAAACCCATGACGGCATGGCCGGCGTCAGAGTGCAGGTGCAGTCGGGCAATCCCGGCTGGGATATCGTGCATATGGGCGCGGACCAGTGCGCCGTGGGTGAAGCCGCGGGGATCTTCGAGCCGCTGGACTATGACGTGATCGACGCCGATGGCATTGCGGACGGGGCCAAGGGGAAAGACTGGATCGGCATCAATTCCTACTCGGTCGTTCTGGCCTACAATACGGATAAGTATGGCGACAATCCGCCCAAGAACTGGGCCGACTTCTGGAACACCGAGGAATTTCCCGGGCGCCGGGCGCTCGGCGCCTATCCGCAGGAAATGATCGAGATCGCGCTTCTGGCCGATGGCGTGGCCAAGGAGGATCTCTATCCGCTTGATACCGACCGGGCCTTCGATGCGCTCCGGCGCATCCAGCCCGCGATCGACGTCTGGTGGACCTCGGGCGCTCAGTCGGCCCAATTGGTGGCGGACGGCGAGGTCGACATGCTTGCGATCTGGGGCAGCCGCGTCACCGGCGTTATCGACAACGGCGCTCCGGTTGCCTTCACCTATACCGACGGCATTCTCGGCAATGGATGCCTGGCGATCCTCAAGGGCTCGGACAATGTCGAGGCCGCGCAGAAGTTCATCGCCGGCGTTGTGGCGCCCGAAACCCAGGCGCGCATTCCGGAAATGATGCCCTATTACGGACCGACAAACCAGAAGGCTTTCGAAGTTGCCACCTTCTCCGACGAGGTTCTGGCGGCATCCAACACTGCGCCCGCGAATGCGGAAAAGCAGGTGATCATCGATGTGAACTGGTGGGCTGAAAACGCGCCGCTTGTTCAGGAAGACTACAAGATGATGATGGTCGAATGACCACCTTCCGGCGCGGGATCAATGCCCGCGCCGGAGTGTTCGCACGGAGTGAGTGATGAAGATCGAAACGCGTCTGACGCGGCTTCTGGGTATTGACCTGCCCATCTGCCAGGCCGGCATGTCGTGGGCCTCGTCCAACGCGGCGCTGCCGCTGGCGGTGTCGCGGGCCGGGGGACTTGGCGTTCTTGCCGCTGGTCCGATGTATATCGAGGCGCTCGAACAGGCCATCGATGATATCCGCGCCGGGACGGATCGTCCCTTCGCCGTCAACCTGCCGCTCTACAACAAGCGCGCTGACCAGATGATGGACCTCCTGGAAGCCAGGCGCGTGCCGATCCTCGTCTGCTCCCAGGGCGGGACACAGAAATATCTCGATCGTTTCAAGGCCATCGGCACCACCTGTCTGCATGTCGTGGCGAGCGAAGAGCACGCGGTGAAGGCGATGCGGGCAGGCGTCGATGGACTGGTCGTGGTTGGCGGCGAGGCGGGCGGGCATCCGCCGCCGACCCAGGTCAGTACGCTGGTGCTGCTGCGGGCGGTTGCGCGGGCGATTGGCGGCGAGATACCCATCATTGCATCGGGGGGCTTTGCCGACGGGCGCGGGCTGCTGGCGGCACTCTCGCTCGGCGCGGACGGGGCGAGTTTCGGAACCCGTTTCATCGCCACGCCCGAAGCCGGCGTTGCCGACAGCTACAAACAGGCGGTCCTTTCCGCCGGCGTTGCCGATACCGATTGTGTCGGGCGCGACGTTGGCATGATCCGGGCGATCCGGAACGATTTTACGCGGAGTATGACCGCGCTCGAGGGCGGTGGCGCGGATATCGAGGTACGCCGTGATATCTTTGCCCGATCAACCCTCAAAATGGCGGCGCTTGATGGCGACATGGCGCTTGGCAAGGTTGAGGCAGGGCAGAGCGCGGGATTGGTCACCGCTATAAAACCGGCAAGCGACGTCGTCCGAGAAATCGCCCGAGAATATGCCGAAGCCTTGATGACACTGCCGGCGATCGCATGACATGGCATCGACCGAGAGGTTGTGTGAACGGTCGATCATTTCCTGTTCCCCGGCAATCCCGCCTTGCCGAGCACTCCGGTTATCGCGGCAGAGACCGGGGAACTGCGAAGCATCATTCTCCAGCGTCTGCTTACCCCGGACGGCGGCAAGCGCCATCTTCGCCTTGAAAGCCGGGCTGTGGTTCCGGCGCGGTCGTCTCGTCAGTATCTCCTGTTCACGGCATCCCAACCGAAGTCAGGCAGAAAGTCCACCTATCCCAGCTGTGCAGATCTCCCGCCACGATCCAGGAGCTCGCTCAGCGTCGATCTGCAGTGATTCCGTCAAGCTTTCAAATGCAACGTGACCAGAACGGTGATCTCCGACCCCTCCGGCAACTCGGCGGAGAGGCGGAGCCAGCCGCCGAAATGCGACAGCTTGGCCGCCGTCAACTCGTCCCTGGCTTCCGGCAGGCTGAGGGTCGTTCCTTCCGCCGTCCAGTGGATGCCATCCGGCGAGATTTCGACAACGGCTTTTGGCAGAACGCCTTTCGGCGTCTTCAGCGCGCGCGCGAAGATGACCGCCTCATGCGCCCAACCTGCCTCATATGGTTCTGTTGCGGCATGGCCGCTCCAGCTTTCATTGCGGGCGATGATGGCTGTGATGTTTTCCGGCAGCATCAGAAATCCCCCGAGATGCAGACTGAATCGACATAGAGAAAAGCGCGCTTGGCGACATCGGTTTCGGCGAACAGGCAGAAATTCAGCATGCACCAGAGGTTCTTCATCGCCGGAATGCGCATCGGCGCGAAGCCCGACACGTCGAATTCGCGGTCGTTGCAGCGCAGGCTTGTTGCCCGCATGCTGGCGAGATCGAAGTCGAACCGCAGATAGCTCCAGTTCACCTTGGTCGCGATCTCGTTATAGCAAAGCCGCTGGTCGCCACCGGGCAGGTCTTCCCAGCCATCGGGCGAGAGGTGATAATGGGTCGCGGTCTTGTCGTCGTCGCCGATCTTCAGCATCTCGCTGGTCTTCGACTTGAACTGCCATTTCTGGATATGCTTGCCGTGCTCGGCGTTGAGAAAGCGCACATGCGGCATCACCCGCTCGACATCGCCGTCGGTGTCGCCGCCCTGCAGGTCGAACAGGAAGCCGAAGGAGCGGACATCCGTCTCGCTGAGCTTCAGTTCCGTGGCTTCGGGCTTGAAGGTGAAGTAGCATTCAAAGCGGATCGGGCCGCGCTCGCGCGCCGTCAACCGCTTGATCGCAACGTTCTGCGCGCCCGGTCTGGCGCGGGTCGCGATCTTCAGGGCGTAGGAGCTGTCGACGCCGCCGTGGGAGCCGGCGTCCCAGTGGCTGAGGGTCGACAGCATCGCCGAGGTGTGCTGGGCGTAACCCGGCAGCATGGTGTCGAGCGTATCCTCGTAATTGCCGACAAGCTGAGACCAGCCGCAATGGCCACGCGAGAAATCATCTAGGCTGATGATCCGACGCAGCGGATCGAAACGGCTGAGATTGGGATCGGAAAGGCGAATCGCCCTCAGCATCGCGGTTTCCAGTGCGTCCGGTGCGGCGGCATTGGCCATGGAGGTCTCCTTGAAAGATGTCATTCGGGCGCGCGCAGCCGTTCGACCGCATCCCAGTTGATCTGAAGGCCGAGGCCCGGCCCCTGCGGCACGTCGAGCGTGCCATCCTTCTGGCGCAGGCAGCCGGGGGCCAGATCGGCAAGTTCGGTCTTGAACGGGCTGCGGTCGCCCTCGCACTCCATGATCCGGAAGTTCGGCATCGCGGCCGAAAGATGGACGGAAGCGGTTTCGCAGACGATGCCGGACATGCCGATATGCGGCGCGTAGTCGACATCGAAGGCGCGTGCGAGCTCGGCCATGCGCCGGGTCTCGGTTATGCCGCCGGCGCGTGCCACATCCGGCTGCAATACGGAAAGCGTGCGAGACGTTACCAGCCGTTTGGCCTGGTCGACCGTGAAATTGCTCTCGCCAGCGGCAAGCGGCACATCGCAAAGCCTTCTGAGTTCCTCGTAGCCCTGCTCGTTTTCCGGGGCAAGCGGCTCCTCGAACCAGACATAGCCGCAATCGGCCAGCGCCTTGCCAACCTCGACCGCCTCATCCAGGCCATAGGCCCAGTTGGCGTCGACGCACAGCGCGACCTCGTCGCCGGCGCGGCGACGCATCAGTTCGATCTTGCGGCAGGCATCGGCAACCGGGGAGGCCATCTTGATCTTGATCTGGCGAAAGCCCTGCTCCAGAAGCTCATCGAGCTGCTCTTCCATCAGCGCGTCGTCGCGCCAGTTCACCGCGGCGGCATAGACATCAATGCGCTTGCGGCCGATGCCGCCCAGGAGCGCATGGACGGGAAGGTCCGCCGCCTTGCCGAGAATATCCCAGAGCGCGATATCGACGCCGGAAATCGCCTCGAGCAGCATGCCGCCCGCCCGCCCCGAAAGCGCGCGGCGCATGTTGGCCCAGTGGGCGGCGATATTGCCGGCGGGCTGCCCCACAAGACGCGGCTTCAGGGCATCCTCGATCAGATGGGCATAGGCATGCGGCGCAAAGCGCGCCAGCGTCTCGCCAATGCCGACGATGCCGGCATCCGTGCGCACTTCAACGAGCACGATCGAGACCTCGTCGTAGCGCCCCCACGAGGTGATGGTTGGCTGCGGCAATTTCTGCGTCAACGGATACGCTATGACATCGCTGATCAGGATGTCGCCATTCGTCTCGACGGCCATCAGGCGGCCTCCCTTGCCATTTTTTCCATGCGGGCGACGCCCTCCCAGTTGATTTCGATCCCGAGACCCGGTCCCTGCGGCACGCTCAGCATTCCGCCCTCGGCGCGTTCCCCGCCCGGACGCAGATCCGCAACCTCCGACTTGAACAGGTTGGCGCTTGCCGCGCATTCCATGATCCGGGTGTTCGCGGCTGCCGCCGCTACATGCAGGCTCGCCGCCTCGCAGATGATGCCCGACATGCCCACATGCGGCGCATAGGCGACGTCATGCTGGGCCGCGAGCCGGGCCATCGCCAGTGTCTCGGTAATGCCGCCGGAACGGGTGACATTGGGCTGAAGCACGGAAAGCGTCCGGTCGCAGGTCAGAGCCATCGCCTGATCAACGGCGTAATTGCTTTCGCCGGCGGCAAGCGGAACGGCGCAGCGGGCGCGAAGCTGCCGATAGCCATCCTCGTCTTCGGGGCGCAGAGGTTCCTCGAACCAGGCATAGCCATGGCGCTCCAGCGCCTTGCCGACCATAACCGCCTCATCGAGATTATAGGCCCAGTTGGAATCGGCGGTGAGCTCCACGCCGTCGCCGACGGCCTGCCTGACCGTGGCGATGCGTTTGCAGGCAGCCTCGGGGCTGCGGCCGATCTTGACCTTGATCGATGAAAATCCGCGCCGGGCGAACGCGATCGCCTGCTCTGCTGCGCGCTCCTCGAGCGGGTCCCAACTGACCGATGCCGCATAAACGGGAACCGAGGCGCGGCCCTCGCCGCCGAGAAGCCGGTAGATCGGTAATCCCGCGGCCTTGCCCGCAATGTCCCAGAGCGCGATGTCGACGCCGGCGATGGCCTCGATCAGCATGCCTCCCGCGCGGCCGGAAAGCGCACGGCGCATCAGCGCCCAGTTGGCTAAGATGTTGAGAGCATCGCGGCCGACAAGCCGGGGCTTCAGCGCGCGCTCCACCAGTTCCGCATAGGCGCGGGGGGCAAACCGCGCGAGCGTTTCGCCATAACCCGTGAGGCCTGTCGTCGTTCGCACTTCGACGAGCATGATCGAGACCGCGTCATAACGCCCCCAGGACGTTTCTGTGGGCGTGGGCAATTTCTGCGTAAGCGGGTGGGCAATTATGTCCGCAATCGGGTGCGCGGCGGCATCGGGCACGTTCTGTTCCTCCTGAATGTCGAGTCTGTCTAGCTTAACAACGATATCTTAGCAACCTAAAAACATAGTTGCTATGTTGGTGAAGCCATGGTACCCCTCAGCCAATCGAAGGATGGAACCATGACTGACGCTCCGACAGAAAAGCCCTTTTTCGCGACCAAGCTGGCAACGCCGCCGCGGCTTGCCGATGCGGTATCCGATGTCATTGCTGCCGCGCTTTTCGACGGCCGCATCACGCCCGGCGATCCGCTCCCCTCGGAGGGTGAGATCGCGCGTGAATTCGGTGTCAGCAAGCCGATCGCGCGCGAAGCGCTGCGGCAGCTTTCCGGCGTCGGTCTGATCCAGACGCAGCGCGGCAAGGTTGCCCGCGCCACCGCCATCACCGGGGAGCCGCTTGACCGTATATATGGCTACGCCGTGCGCTCGAGCCTGACCCGCCTGCGCGAGGCCAACGAGATGCGCCACCTCTTCGAGAGCGGCATTGCCCGTCTGGCCGCAGAGCGCCGCGCCGAAAAAGGCGTGCAGCAGATGGCCAAGGCGGCGCAAGCCATGCGCGAGGGGCTGGGTCAGGCGGAGCTGTTCATCGAGGCCGACATTGCCTTCCACCTCGGCATGGCCGAAGCCACAGGCAACTCCATGATCCGGATGCAGGGCGAGGGGCTGCGCTCTGTCCAGCGTGAGGTCTCGGAACTGTTCTCGCGCCGGTCCAACAGGACGGCGGAGGACTGGGACCGCACCGTCGCCCGGCATGAGGCGCTTTATGCCGCCATCCGCGATGGCAATGTCGAAGAAGCCGTCCGCATGATCGACGATCACTACAAGGCCGCGGACATCGCGTCCTTCGAGGTCGCCGATCAGATGGAGACGGATGACGATGACTGACCCGCGTTTCCTTTCCGGCCGGCGCGCACTTGTGACCGGTGCCGATCAGGGCATCGGGCGCGCCATCGCGCGCGCGCTCGATGCCGCCGGCGCGACCGTCGTCCTGCACCACCTGAACGGCGCTGCCGGAGCGCGCGAGACGCTCGCCGCGGCTGAAACGCATGAGGCCGATTTTACCGAAGCCGGAGCGGCGGCAGGGCTTGCCGCCAGGGTGCTTGAAGGCGGACCGCTCGACATCCTGATTGCGAATGCTGCTATCGAGCAGCGCGGTCCCTGGCAGTCCGTTACCGAGGAAACCGTCAACCGTCATGTCGAGGCCAATTTCACGTCATTCCTGACGCTCTGCCAGGCCCTGGTGCCGCCCATGGCGGAACGCGGTTGGGGCCGGGTGGTTGCGGTCGGCAGCATCATGGCCGCGCGCCCGCGCGCCGAGACGCTGGTCTATGCCGCCCTGAAATCCGCGCAATATACCGCCCTTGCCGCCATCGCCCGCGATGTCGCCGGATCGGGCGTGACGCTGAACGCGATCGCGCCCGGCGCGATCGAGACCGAGCGCACCGCTTCCCGCTACGCCGATCCCGATTTCCGCAACGCCGTAACGGCCAAGATCCCGGCGGGCCGTCAGGGCAGGCCGGACGATTGCGTCGCGCCGGTGCTGATGTTCTGCTCGGATCAGGCCGCCTATATCACCGGCGCAACGGTGCCCGTCGACGGCGGATGGAGCCTCGGCGACGCGCCGGGCGGTCTGCCGGGAGAGCGCACATGATGCGCGCGCCCGAAATCAGGGTTCTGCACAAGTCGCCCGATATCGTCGGCGAAGGTCCGCTCTGGCTTCCCGAGAGCGGGGAGGTCGCCTGGGTGGATATTCCGGCGGGAAAGCTTCATCGCATGCCTCTTGCAGGCGGGCCGGTCACCACATTGTCTTTCGATATTTCCCCTTCAGCGCTGGCGCGCGATCTCGAGGGGGATCTGATCGTGGCGGCCGGGACCGGCTGGCATCGGCTTGCGGGCGATGGCAGCCTGTTGCCGATCGCGAGCCCGGCCATGCCGGATGCGGGCTGGCGCATGAATGATGGCTGCGTTGATCTTGACGGACGGTTCTGGACGGGATCGCTGGCCGAACCGCGCGCATCCGGCGTGCCGGGCAGGCTGTTCCGTCTCGACCGCAGCGGCGGCGTTGCCGAACTCGACGGATTGCAGACCCAGAACGGGCTTGCCGTCTCACCCGAAGGAACGACGCTCTACCTTGCTGACAGCCATCCCGAGGTCAACACGATCTGGGCCTTTGATCTTGATCGCGGTTCCGGGCGGCTTTCCAACCGCCGCGTGTTCCATCGCCCGCAGGAGGGGCGTGTGGACGGCGCGGCGATGGATGTCGAGGGCTGCTACTGGTTTGCCGGCATCGATGCGGGGCGGATCACGCGCCTCTCGCCGGAAGGCGAAGTGCTTGCTCACATCGATCTGCCCGTCAGTCGCCCGACGAAACTGGCCTTTTGCGGCCACGACCTGAAAACGATCTGCGTCACCAGCATGTCGATCCTGCCCGAAGGCAGGACCGCCGCTGACGAGCCGCTTGCCGGTGCGGTTTTCATGTTTGCGAGCGATGTCGCGGGCATGCCTGTCCCGCCGGTCAGTGTTCTGCCCGACGATCACGGGCAGAAGGAATTGCAGTGAAGAAATGCAATCAAGGGAGGAGAACCCGATGAGAATGAAATCACTTCTTTTTACGACGGCCGCCGCAAGTCTGCTTGCTGCCGGATCGCTGTCGGCGGAGGAGCTGCGGTTCACGTTGTGGACCGGCAATGACGCGCATCTTGCAATGTTCAATGCGATCGCGGAAGGCTTTACCGAAACCCATCCGGACGTGAAGGTCGTGTACGAGACCATCCCGGCGGCCGACTATACCCAGAAGCTGACATTCCAGCTTGCCGGCGGCAATCCGCCCGATCTTGGCTGGATGTTCGAAGACGTGACGCCCGGTTTTGCCGAGGCGGGCGTGATCGAGGATTTGCGCCCTGCGCTGGAAGCCACCGATGGTTACGATCTGGCAGACTTTTCCGAGCCGGCCATGGGGCTTTGGACCGACGGCGAGGTCATCAACGGCCTGCCGTTCTCGACCTCGCCCTTCATGATCTACTACAACAAGGACATGTTCGAGGCCGCCGGTCTCGAAACGCCGGCCGAGCTTGCCGAAAAGGGCGCGTGGGACATGGAGAAATTCCAGGAAGTCGCAGCGGCGCTGACGGCTGCCAATGACGGCAAATGGGGTTTCGAGTTCAAGGACGGCCAAGGTTACGATTCGCGGATCATGCATGCGCTGATGCCGCCGATCCGCGCCTATGGCGGCTTTGCCTGGCAGGATGGCGAATGCGGCTTCAACAAGCCTGAAGCCGTCGCCGCAGTCACCCAGCTCCACGACATGGTTTTCGACGACAAGTCGATCGTTCCGCCCGGCGAGGTCGGGGACTTCTTCTCCGGTAATTCTGCGATGACGATCAACCAGATTTCACGCGCATCGCGTCTTGCCGATGCCGGTTTCGAATGGGGCATCGCCCCGCTTCCGACGGGTCCGGCGGGTGCATCGCCGGTCATCGGTCAGGCGGGCATTGTGGTGTTCTCCCAGGGTGAGCAGAAGGATCTGGCCAAGGAATTCATCGCCTATATGACAAACCCGGAAAACTCCGAGACCATGTCGCAGTTCTTCCCGCCGGCGCGCAAGTCGGTGCTGGAAAGCGACACCTTCATCGAGGCCAACAAGCTGATCTCGCCGGAGCAGATGGCCTATGTCAGCGAGGCGATCGAAGAAGGTCGCGTGCTTCCGAGCCATGCGAATTATGCGCAGATCTATGCCGCCATGAAGCCCCGCATGGATGCCTTGTGGCGGGCCGATGCCGATGTGCCGGCAGCGCTTGAGGCTGTCTGCGCGTCGATCGAAAACCAGCTTTGAGTAAGACGGAATGACGAGCCCCAATGAAAACGGGACCACGGCGCAACGCGTGCCGTGGCTGACCCTTCGCCGCAGGGAGATGTTCGAGGGATGGCTGTTCGTCAGTCCCACGGTCGTCGGTTTCCTGATCTTCTTCCTTGGCCCGCTGATCGCGGTGGTCATCTATTCGCTGTCGGAGTGGAACCTGCTCAGTCAGAAGATGACCTATGTCGGCCTGGCGAATTATGCCGATGCGCTGACGGTCAACCCCGATTTCTGGCACGTCATTCGCAATTCGGTGATTTTCGCGGCAGGACTGGTGCCGCTCAACATGGCGCTGGCGCTGGCACTGGCGCTGGCGCTGTGCCGGCCGGGCAGGGGCGTGGTGTTCTTCCGCACGGCGTTTTTCGCGCCGGTCGTCACCTCCGCCGTTGCCTGGGCGATCGTCTGGAAATTCCTGCTTCAGGGTGAAGCCGGCGCCGTCAACCAGACGTTGGCGCTGATCGGGATCGACGGCCCGAACTGGCTCAGGGAGCCGAACTGGGCGATGGCCGCCGTGATCGTCACGCGTGTGCTGAAAATGGTCGGTCTCAACATGATCCTCTACATCGCAGCGCTCCAGGCCATTCCGCGAGACTATGAGGAAGCAGCCCGCCTTGAGGGCGCCGGTCGCTGGCAGATCTTCACCATGGTCACCTGGCCGCTTCTGGCGCCGAGCACGCTGATCATCATGGTCATCACCACGATCGGCTCGTTCAAGGTGTTCGACCACATCTATCTGATGACCGGCGGCGGACCGGAAAACGGCACGCTGGTGCTTGCCTTCTACATCTACCAGCAGGCCTTTGAGTTTTTCAATGTCGGCTACGCCTCGGCGCTCGCCATGATCATGTTCGTGATCGTTCTGGTGCTGACGCTGGTGCAGGTCATGCTCAGGCAGAAGGGATCGGCGTGATGGAACTGACAACCGGCCAGGCCCGCAAAATATCGAAAATCTGCTGGGTAGTCGCGCTCGGCGTGGTTTCCGTGCCGTTCATATTTCCCTTCCTCTGGATGCTGTCGTCTGCGTTCAAGAACGCCAACGAGATCTTCGGCCAGCCGAGCCTGATCCCGACGGTCTGGCGCTGGACCAACTTCGTCGAGGTCTTCGAGTACCAGCCCTTCGCGCGCCAGTATTTCAACTCGATCTATATCGCGCTTGCGGTCACGGGACTGACGCTCTTCATTTCCTCGCTGGCGGGTTACGCGCTGGCGCGCATGCGCTTTGCCGGTGCGGGCCTGTTGATGTTGTTCTTGATGTCGGCGCTGATGGTGCCGGAGGAAGTGACGATCGTTCCGAATTTCTTCCTGATGAAATGGCTGAACGTGATGGACACCCATATTCCCCTGATCGTGCTGCCGGTTTTCGGTCCGCACGGGGTGATGGCAACCTTCCTGATGCGGCAATATTTCGTCTCGCTTCCCAAGGAGCTTGAGGAAGCCGGCAAGATGGATGGCCTGTCGCGGTTCGGCATCTGGTGGAAGATCGCGATCCCGATGTCGAAGCCGGCTCTCGCGGCGGTCGCGATCATCACCTTCCTGTTTTCGTGGAACCTCTTCCTCGAGCCGCTGGTGTTCCTGTCCAGCCTGGAGAAATTCACGCTGCCGCTGGCGCTTTCCAATTTCACCGATCCCTATGGCGCGCCGCTCTGGCATCTCCAGCTTGCCGCCACCAGCCTCGCCGTGGTGCCGATCCTGATCGTCTACCTGATCGCGCAGCGGCAGATCATCGAAAGTTTCGCAATGTCCGGAGTGAAGGGCTGAGCCCCTCAGGGACCGAAAGGCATGACATGAGTAATCTCAAGCTCAACACCGTAACCAAGTCCTTCGGAAAGGCCGAGGTCATCCACGGTATCGACCTCGACATCCATGACGGCGAGTTCATCGTTTTCGTTGGGCCTTCCGGCTGCGGCAAGTCCACTCTCCTGCGCATGATTGCAGGCCTGGAAGATATCACCAGCGGCGACCTTTTCATTGGCGAGCGTCGGATGAACGAGGTGCAGGCGGCAAAGCGCGGCGTCGCCATGGTGTTCCAGTCCTACGCGCTCTACCCGCATCTGACGGTCCGCCAGAATATGGGCTTCGGCCTCAAGGTGCGCAAGGAAAAGCCGGACGCGATCGCCCGCAAGGTCGACGCTGCGGCAAAGACACTGCAGCTTGAAACGCTGCTTGAGCGTTATCCCCGCGAACTTTCCGGCGGGCAGCGGCAGCGCGTGGCGATCGGTCGCGCGATCGTCGGCGATCCCGACGTGTTCCTGTTCGATGAACCGCTTTCGAACCTCGATGCGGAACTCAGGGTCCATATGCGCGCCGAGATCGCCGCCCTTCATGGCCGGCTCGGCAACACGATGATCTATGTCACCCACGACCAGATCGAGGCGATGACGCTTGCCGACCGTATCGTGGTCCTGCGCGATGGGCTGATCGAGCAGGTGGGCACGCCGAAAGAGCTTTACGCGCACCCGGACAATGTGTTCGTCGCGCAGTTCATCGGCAGCCCGAAAATGAATGTCTGCGACGCAAGGGTCGTTGCGCCGGCGCTTGAAGCGGCAGGGGTGACTGTCGGCGATGCCGACAGGATCGGCATTCGGCCCGAGCATCTGCGAATGGTGGCGGAGAACGGCATGCTGACCGGACAGGTGATCCTCAGCGAATATACCGGCGGCAGTTCGCTCCTGCATGTGGCGGTGGAAGGCGCCGGGACATTTCTCGTGCTGGCTGAAGGCCAGGAAGCGCCGGAGCCGGGGGCGAGCATCGGACTTTCCTTCGATCCCAGGAACCTGCATCGCTTCGACAAGGACGGGCTGACGTTGCGTCAGCAAGCGCTGGTCGATTGACGGAGCGGCCCGCCCCATACGAATTCATTTGCGAGAGGTGGACAGAGAGGCCTGAAGAACTGAGGTCAACCCAATCCATCAAGTGCAGGGACCGAACATCTGGGAGCGAGGGTCTGGCCGGACCACAAACTTCGATGTGACATTTATCGTCGTCGTCGCGCGCTGCGGACCTTCCTTTGCAAGAGATACTGAAGAAGTAGAAGGCCTCACGGCCGGACAAAACAGTGTCTAAATCCTGCCCCCGCAACCAGTGTTAATTGTCGAACCCCTTCAGCCGCGCTGGAGGGGTTTTGCTGTTTCTCGCCCAACGACAAAATACCTGCCAGAACGCCGATCAGTTCGATCACCAGCTGGCCGTCCTCAGAGATCAGCCGCACGTCCTCTATCAGCGCGCGAATTGTCTGTGTCGCCTCTTCGCGCAAGACGTCATCGTTCAAGGCAGTGGAGAGGTGGCTCGGTTTGTCTAAACAGTTTCGGGCGTTTGATAAGTGGCTTTCCGCCTCGATTATGCTGCCAACTTCATTGGTTCCAGCGCGTTGAAGTAGGCCTGATCCGGCGTCTGCCGGTCAAGGGATGAATGCGAGCGTCGGGTGTTGCAGAAGGTCAGATAGCGACCGATGCCAACGCGGGCCTTAGACACAGTCTTGTAGGCGTGGAGATAGACCTCCTCGTATTTAATCGACCGCCAGAGCTGCTCGGCAAAGACGATATCCCGCCACGCCCCCTTGCCACCCATAGAGATGGCGATTTCGGCGTTCTTCAGCACCGCCGTGAAGTCGATAGAGGTGAACTGCGATCCCCGACCGGCTCACGCACCACCGCGAGATCATCGAAACCGGAAACGAATCCTGGCGCTTCAGAAACCGTTCTCAAAGCTATAGCCGAAGAAGCCAAACAACCCGCGCCCGAAGGCCTCTATGCTAAATTGGTGGCTCCGGGCCCGCGCGCGCTGAGCGCCGAGTGCAACCCAAGGGAGGGGCCTTCTGGACGCCTGAATTTGGTCCCATTACAACGCCGATTGACAGCGTAAATCCTCTGTCCCTCCTGCGCTCATTGCAGAAGGAAAATAGGTGGCTGGAATCTACTCCGCCCGCGACCTATTTATTCCGCCGCTTCCGTGGCCCCTTTTGCACCGCCGATCTCACTCTATCTATTTGTTTTGACGCATTTCGCAGTCAGATGTTGCCATCTGACTGCGAAATACTCGAGGAGAAAGCGTGAGGATACCAGGAAGATCGCCGCTGATGTGCGCCCTGAAAGGCCGGCCTCCGGACCAACAGGCCGGGCTTTTTCATGTTGGCCGCCTGAGCCGTGCAAGCGTCGGCTCGGCAGAGAGCAGGCGACGCGTATAGGGTTCTTGCGGCGTGTCCAGCACCTCACGCACGCTTCCTGATTCGACGATCTTGCCCTGTTGCATCACTGCCACCCGGTCGCAGATCTCCTCGACCACGCCGATATCGTGGGTGATCAGCAGGATCGAGAGGCCGTGGTCCGCCCGCATCGTGAGAAGCAGTTTCAGGATCTGGGCCTGCACCGTGACGTCGAGGGCGGACGTCGGCTCGTCGGCAACCAGCAGCTTCGGCCGTGTGATGAGCGCGCGTGCGATGGCAATGCGCTGGCGCTGGCCGCCGGAGAACTGGTGCGGATAGCGGTCGATATCGCCGGGCTTCAGCCCGACCTCTTCCAGAAGAGCGGTTATCCTCTCCCGCCGTTTTGCCCCACGCGGGGCGTTGTCCTCTAGGCCGAGCGGCTCGCCGATGATCCGGCCGACGGTGTGGCGCGGATCGAGCGAGCCGTAGGGGTCCTGAAACACCATCTGGAAATCGCGCCGCAACGGACGGACTTGCCGTTCGGAAAGCGCGGTGATCTGCCGGTCCTCGAAGAACACAGTGCCCGAACTCGGCCTGTCGAGCGCCATGACGAGACGCGTGAGTGTGGATTTGCCGGACCCGCTTTCGCCGACAATGCCGAGAATTTCGCCTGCCTGAAGGCTGATCGAGGCATTGTCGAGGGCAGCGGGACCGTCGCTGTCATAGTGGCGGGTGAGGTTTTCGGTGCGCAGAAGCGGGGTCATGAGCCGTCTCCAAGCCCGGCACGCACCCGTCGGGGCAGCGATGACAGCAGGCGCTTCGTATAGGAATGGGACGGCCGGCGGATAACGTCTTCAGCGCTGCCTGTTTCCATCACGCGCCCGTCATGCATCACGGCGACCCGGTCGGCCATGCGGGCAATGACGCCGAAATCGTGGGAGATCAGCAACAGGCCGATGCCGAGCTCGCGCACTAACTCATCGAGAATGTCGAGGATTTCCGCCTGGACGGTGACGTCAAGCGCCGTTGTCGGCTCGTCGGCGATCAAAAGCTCTGGCTTGAGCGCGAGGGCGATGGCGATGCCGACGCGCTGGCGCTCGCCGCCCGAAAGTTCGTGCGGATAGGCGTTTATTCTGGCGGACGCTCTGGCGATCTGCACCATCTCCAGCAGGCGCATCGCTTCCTGCCGCGCCACGCCGCGGGCAATCCTGCGATGGAGCCTCAAGGCTTCGGCGATCTGGCTGCCGACGGTCATGGCCGGATTGAGCGCGGTCATCGGCTCCTGGAAGATCATGCCGATCCGCGCGCCGCGGATCGCGCTCAATTGCCGTTCGGAAAGCCGAAGCAGGTTCTCGTCGGAAAGGCGGATTTCTCCGGTGGCCGAGGCGCCGCGCGGGAGAAGCCCGATCGTCGCCAGCGCCAGCATGGATTTCCCCGAGCCGCTTTCTCCGACAATGCCGAGCGTCTCGCCGCGCGCAAGCGAAAGGTCGATGCCGTGGAGCACCGCCTGTTCGCCGTCGCGGGTCTTGAACCGGACCTTCAGGTTTTCGACCTCGAGCATCATCGGCTGCTCCTTCGGCGCGGATCAGTCATCTCGCCGAGCCCGTCGCCCAGAAGATTGAGGCCGAGAACGGCTGCCGAGATGGCAAGGCCCGGGGCAAGCGCCATATGCGGCGCGGCGGTAAGGTAGGTCTGTGCCTCCGCCAGCATCCGCCCCCAGGATGGGGTTGGCGGCGAGACGCCGAGGCCAAGAAAGGAAAGCCCCGCTTCCGTCAGGATCGCAAGCCCCGTTTGGATGGCGAACTGCACGATGATCTGCGCCGCAATGTTCGGAAGCACATGTTCGAGCGTGATGCGCAGGCCGGATTTTCCAGCCATGCGGGCGGCGAGGATATAGTCGCGCGCGGCAATCTGCAGGGCGGCACCCCGCGTGACCCGGGCAAAGACCGGCACCATGAACAGCGCGATGGCGGTGACGGTCGTTGCCGGCCCGCCGCCGAGGACGGCGGCAAGCAGCAGGGCCGAGAGCACCGGCGGGAAGGCGAAGATCACGTCGTTTACCCGCATGACCACGGCCTCGAAACGGCCGCGCAGGGCCGCTGCCACCGTGCCGAGCGCAGTGCCGAAAACGCCGCCGATGAAAACGCCGGAAAAGGCGATGCTGAGCGAGGTCCAGGCGCCTGCCATGATCATCGAGGCCTCGTCGCGGCCGAAATGATCGGCGCCCAGAAGACCGCCCGGACCTGGCGGTTTCAGCCGGGCCGGGATGTTGATCGCGGTCGGGTCCACGGGCGTCCAGAAGCGGCTGAGGATTGCCGCCGCCACGAAGAGCGCGGTGATCGCTCCTCCGACCAGAAGGGAAAGGGGAAGACGTTTCATCGCCTCAGCCTCGGATCGATGACGGCATAGAGCGCGTCGACGGCGAAGTTCAGCCCCATGACGATCGCCGCGAAGAAGAGAGCGACATTCTGCACCACGATCAGGTCGCGCTGGGAGAGCGCCTGATAGGCAAGCGTGCCCATTCCCGGCAGGGCGAAGACGTTTTCAACCAGTACCGTGCCGGCAATCAGCACCGAGATCTGCAGGCCGAGCATGGTGACGACCGGGATCAGCGCGTTCGGGACCACATGGCGCCAGAGCGCGTAGGACGGCGTTGCCCCCTTGGCGCGGGCGGTGCGGACGAAATCCTCGCCGGTCAGTTCGAGCACGGCAGTGCGGGTGACGCGCGTCAGCACCGCGGCCTGCGGAATGGCGAGCGCGATTGCCGGCAGCACGAGCGCGTTGAGGGCAGCCAGAAATCCGGCCTCCCAGCCCGGAAATCCACCGGCCGGAAACCAGCCGAAGGTGAGCGCCACGCCGAGGATGAGCAGGAGCCCGATCCAGAAATTGGGCACGGCGATGCCGATCTGGGCGAAGAACGAGGCGACGAGATCGACAGGGCCGTTGGGATCTGCTGCGGCCAGCACGCCAAGCGGCACTGAGATTGCCAGCGAGAGGAAGATGGCAAGGCCCGCGAGAGGGAGCGTGACGGCGAGCCGTTCGGCGATCAGGGCGCCGACAGGTGTGGAATAGGTGTAGGAATTGCCGAGATCGCCCGTCAGCACGCCGAAAAGCCAGTCGAGATAGCGAAGGAGAAACGGCTGGTCGAGGCCGAGCTGGTGGCGAAGCGCTGCAAGCGTATCGGGAGCGGCCGACGTGCCCAGCATGATCTCCGCCGGATCGCCCGGCACGGCCGCCATCACCGCGAAGATGAGGAAGGAGACGGCGAGAAGGCTTGCGAGCAAGAAGGCGAAACGGCGCGCCAGCCGTGCCGGCGCGCCCTTCCTGCGTTTTGAAAGTCCTGCGGCTTGCGCCAAGTCTATTCGCTCCAGCGGGCGTCCGTCACATCATTGGAAGGCACCGGTTCGTTTTCCCACATGCCCTCAAGCCCGGTCTTGAAAATACCGATCTTGGGCCAGGCGTAAAGGAAGAGCGCCGGCACGTCTTCGGCCAGAATTTCCTGGGCCTTGCGATAGCCTTCGAGCCGGGCGTCCTCATCCGTCGCGTTGGCGATGTCGGTCATGGTCGCGTCGAAATCGGGGTTGTCATAATTGAAGTAATAGGGGTGGCGGGCATAGATGCCTATATCAAGCGGTTCGGCATGGCCGATAATGGTCATGTCGTAATTGGTGTCCTTGAATACGTCCTTGATCCATGTCGCCGGGAATTCCGAGGATTCGATCGTCATCGTCACGCCGCCCTGCGCAAAATAGGCCTGCATGATTTCCGCCGCGCGCTCGGCATAGGTGCGGTTCGGCACCTTCATGGTGAAGGAGAGCCCGTCGCCATAGCCGGCCTCGGCCAGAAGCGCCTTTGCTGCTTCCGGGTCGTAGGGCAGAACGCCGGTCAGGTCCTCATAACCGGCATCAGACGGGGAGAAATGGCTGCCGATCGGCGTGCCGAAGCCGGAATTGGTGGCATCGACGATTGCCTGCCGATCGAGCATCATCATCAACGCCCGGCGCACGCGGGCATCGTCGAAGGGCGGTTCGGCATTGTTCATGCCGGCGACGACCTCCATGCCGGTCGTGCCGAGCACGACATCGAAATCGCCCTTGGTTTCGAACTGGCTCACGAGTTCGGGCGCGGTGAATTCGGGAATGGCGTCGACGCCGCCGGAATTGAGCGCAGCAGCCTGGGCCTGCGGATCGGCGATGAAGCGGAAGGTGACGTTCTCGAGCGCCGGCTTGTCGCCCCAATAACCGGGATAGGCGGCAAGGCTCACCTCATTGCCCTTGCGCCATTCGGCAAAGGCAAAGGGGCCGGTTCCGACCGGATCGATAGCGTTGGTCTCGGCACTGGTCGGTTCCACCATCACGGCGGCAGGAAATCCGAGCCAGTAGAGGAGGTCGAAGGCGGGCCGGGAGAGATGCAGCACAAGCGTCCCGGCATCGGGCGCTTCCACGCTTTCAATCGCGCCATAGAGCGCCTTTTGCGGATTGACGGAATTTTCGGCGATGATGCGTTCGATGGTGAACTTGGCAGTTTCCGCATCGAATGCTTCGCCATTGTGGAAGGTGACCCCGTCCTGAAGAGCAAACGTGTAGGTCAGGCCGCCATCGGAGACCGTCCAGTCGCTCGCAAGCTGCGGCACGATCGCGCCGTCCTCGTTGATGGCCACCAGGCCCTCGAAGACGTTCTGCCACACGACCTGGCCAATAGCGACGGGAGCCGCAGCCGTCGGGTCGAGGCCGGTCGGTTCGGTGCTCATGGCGAGAACGAGGTCCGTCTTTGTCTCGGCGAAGGCCGGAGCGGAGGCAATGAGGCCGGTAAAGACGGAAGCTGCAAGAAGGGCTCGGGCGCCGAAACGTCTGTTCATGGTTGGAAATCCTCTCCCGTGGATCAAACTGGGAGGGTCTATATCGTGATCGCGGTCGATGTGTAAACGGTTAACATATAAATTTTAATCAGTGTAACGATAATCGTTTCACTGGTGCTCTCAGTCCCCCGGCTGAACGAGTTCGTCATGGGCGGACAGGAATGTCTTGAGAAAGTCGGCCAGGCGTTTCGCCGCGAAGGTCGGCGTCGGCCCGTCAGTACGGATCAGCCTGATGTCGGTGGCGATCTCGGCGCGCTTCTCGAAGGGGCGGACGGTCAGCGCCTTTTCGCGGAGCTCGCGGGTCACGGTCATCGCCGGCAGGATGAGGATGGCCGCGCCGCTGCGCGCCAGTTCCTTCTGCAGTTCAAGCGACGAGGTCTCGAAGGTTGCGGCCATCGGCTCGAACCCGGCGTCGCGCTGGCGGGCGTCGAAATCGCGGCGGATGCTGAAGGCGCGATCCGGCATGGCCACGGCATGGTCGCGGATGGCCTCGAGCGTCACCGTCTCGCAGGCGGCGAGCGGATGGTCGGGCGACATCACGGGCTGGTGCAGAACCGGCAGTTCAAACAGCGTCTCCGTTTCGCCATCCTTTGGCGAGAACATCGTTACCGCCAGGTCGGTTTCGCCGGCCGCAACGGCACGTATCGCGGCCTCGGCAGACGAGACCGTCACCGCGATCGAGATTGCCGGGTAGAGCGCATAGAATTCGGCGAGCGCCGGGGCAAGGATCGCGCTGATCACGGCGCCGTTGACATGCAGCGAGACATGGCCGGCCTTCAGGTCGCGCAGGTCGTCAATCACCTGTCGGGCGCTTTGAAGGTCGCGGATCACGCCGAGCGTGCGTTCGGCAAGCAGGCTGCCTGCCGCCGTCAGCACGATCCCGCGCGCGCCGCGCTCCACCAGCGGCGCGTCGAAATAGGCTTCGAGATTCTCCAGTTGGCGGCTAACGGCCATGGGCGAAACGCCGAGCGCCTCGGCGGCCTGGCGGATGGAGCGCGAACGCACCAGTTCGTTGAAATATATGATGGCCTGTAGCTGCATGCGTCCTTCCCGGTTTCAAGCCTCCCATATGAGCCTCACCCGCCGGTTGTCGCAAGTCTGCTTGTCTCTGTTGCCGGGCGATTTTGCCATGGCGTTGCCTCGACCATGCTTGCATTTTGGTATTTAATTGGTATTAGTTCTGTCAAGTCCGAGATTAGGAATATGGTGTGCAGACGCTGTTTGAAGATATCGACCTTGCCGGTGACGGTCCGCTCTACCGCCGCCTGAAGAGCGCTATCCAGGCGGCGATCGCCTGCGGCGCTCTCCAGGGCGGGACGGCCCTGCCGCCGGAGCGCGATCTTGCCGGGCGCATCGGCATCAGCCGGGTTACGGTGCGTCGCGCAATCGCCGAACTGACGAGCGAGGGCGTTCTGACGCGCCGCCAGGGGGCGGGTACTTTCGTTGCCTTTCCTACCGGACGTATCGAACAGAAGCTGAAGCGTCTGACATCCTTTACCGAGGACATGAAGGCGCGCGGCCTCAGGCCGCATTCCCGCTGGCTGGAGCGCGGTCTTTTTCCTGTCTCGGCCGAGGAGGCGGAGACGCTTGGCGTGACGCCGGGCGGGCATGTTGCCAGGCTGAGCCGTATCCGCTTCGCCAACGACCGGCCGATGGCGCTCGAACACACTTCGCTTCCCGGCGACATCATGGACGCGCCGGCAGAAGTCGGGTCCTCGCTCTATGCCGCGCTTGCCGAACGCGGCATCCGTCTGGTGCGGGCAAATGAGCACATCACGGCCTCCCTCCTGACGGATGAGCAGGCCGCGCTTCTCGGCGTTTTTTCCGGGGCGCCGGCGCTCGCCATAAGCCGAACGGGGTTTGATGCCGCCGGGCGGGCCATTGAGTTCACCCGATCCTTCTATCGAAGTGATATTTACGACCTAGTCGCCGAACTGACCTATTCCGATCAGGACTGAGGCGATGCAGCAAAAAGGCCATGCAATGACCGAACAGACCCATATGCGCCGTGAGATCGAGGAGATTCCGGCTGCCGCCGCCAGGCTTCTGGATACCAGCGGCGCAGCCTTCGAACGGGCCGGCAGGGCGCTGGCCGAAAAGGACCCCGGCGTCATCGTCACGGTCGCGCGCGGTTCTTCCGATCACGCCGCACTGTTCCTCAAATACGCGATCGAGCTGACGACCGGCGTGCCTGTGGCCTCTCTCGGCCCGTCGCTCGCCTCGATCTATGACGCGCCGTTGAAGATGGGGGCGGCGGCGGCGATCTCGATTTCGCAATCAGGAAAAAGCCCGGATATCGTCGCGCTCGCAAAGGCGGCGCGGCGCGGCGGCGCGTTGACCCTGTCACTCGTCAACACCATTGACTCGCCGCTTGCGGAGGCCGCCGATCAGCCGGTCGATATCGCCGCCGGACCGGAGAAGGCCGTCGCCGCTACCAAATCCTATGTCAATTCCATTGTCGCCGGCCTTGGCGTGCTCGCTGAATGGGCTGATGACGGCGCGCTCAGAAAAGCGCTTGCGAGGCTGCCCGATGACCTCGGGAGCGCGCTTGCCTGCGACTGGTCGCCGCTGATGGGGGCGCTGAAGGATGCGCAGTCCCTTTATGTGCTGGGCCGCGGGCCGAGTTTCGCGATTGCCAGCGAAGCGGCGCTCAAGTGCAAGGAAACATCCGAGCTTCATGCCGAGGCCTATTCGTCTGCGGAAGTCCTGCACGGGCCTGTCTCTCTGGTGGAGGCGCGCTTCCCGGTGATCGCATTTGCCGCGCGCGACAAAGCGGAAGCGGCAATCGCCAGAACCGCCTCCGGCATGGCGGCGAAGGGAGCGGATGTTTTTCTTTCCTCCGATCTGGGCGAGGGCGGGACCGTCAGGCTTCCATTCGTGGCGACCGGTCATCCGCTGACCGACGCGCTCGCGCTCATCGTGCCCTATTACAGTTTCATCGAACAGCTTTCGCGTGCTCGCGGGCTCAATCCCGATCAGCCGGTGGCGCTCAACAAGGTGACGGAGACCGAGTGAGATGAAAAAGGCGGTTTGCGGCGCGAGGCTTTTCGATGGTGAAAGCTTTCATGACGGCCTGGCGCTGGTCTTTGCCGGCTCGAAGTTTGTGGGCCTTGCGGCCGAACGCCGCGTGCCGGCCGATGTCGAGATCATTCGGGCCGATGGCCTGATCCTGGCACCCGGCTTTGTCGATCTACAGGTCAATGGCGGCGGCGGGGTGCTGTTCAACAACGAACCGAGCCTCTCCGGTATCGAGACCATCTGCCGCGCTCATCAGCAGTTCGGCACGACATCGCTCCTGCCGACGCTGATCACCGATACCCGCGAAACCGTCATAAAGGCGGTCGCCGCGGGCAAGGCGGCACATGCGGCGGGCGTGCCGGGCTTTCTCGGACTCCATCTGGAGGGGCCGCATCTCGCGCTTGCCAAGAAGGGCACCCACGATCCGGCGCTGATCCGGCCAATGGCGGCGGAAGATTGCGATTTTCTCGCCGAAAACGCCGGAAGCTTCGGCGTGGCTCTGACCACGATTGCGCCGGAAAGCGTCAGGCGCCAGCAGGTCTCGCGGCTTGCGCAAGCAGGCTTCACAGTCAGCCTCGGACACACCGCGACAAGCTGCGCCACGGCGGGCGAATATCGCATGGCGGGCGCTTCCATGGCGACCCATCTCTTCAACGCGATGAGCCCGCTCAACCACCGGGAACCGGGCCTCGTCGGCGCAGTGCTGTCCGATGGCGGCCTTTCCTGCGGGTTGATTGCCGACGGTTATCATGTGGATCCCGTTGCCATGGGCGTCGCGCTCCGGGCCAAGAGGGGCCCCGGGCGGATTTTCCTCGTCACCGACGCCATGTCGGTCACCGGGACGGACATGGAGAGCTTCACCCTGAATGGCCGCACGATCTACCGTGGCGAAGGCCGGCTGAAGCTTGAAGACGGCACGCTCGCGGGCGCCGACACTGACATGCTGACCTGCGTGAGGAACTGCCACAGGATGCTTGGCGTGCCGCTCGGGGAGGCACTCCGCATGGCCTCGCTTTACCCGGCCGATGCCGTGGGCGCGCACCACAAGGGACGGCTTGCCGAAGGGGCCGATGCCGATTTCGTCCTGCTTGGCGAAGACCTTTCGCTGAAGGCCACCTATGTCGGCGGCGCCCGCGTTTTTGCGGCCGCCTGAGAAGGCTCAGTCGAAAACGATCGATGGGCCCTTGCTGGTCTTTGTAGCAAGGCCGGCCTTCGTCGCGGCGGCAATCGCTCGGTAGGCTGTTGCGTGCACCCCGTCCGGCTCCCCGGCGACGACCGGCGTTCCGGCATCCGAGGTGGTGCGGATATCCATGGCCAGCGGCACCTCGCCGAGGAAGGGGACGCCGATCTTCTCGGCTTCGGCCTTCGCACCGCCATGGCCGAAGATATGGTGGGTCTCGCCGCAATTCGGGCAGACGAAGGCGCTCATGTTTTCCACGATGCCGAGAACCGGCACGGAGACCTTGTTGAACATGGCGATCGCCTTTCGCGCGTCGATCAGCGCAAGATCCTGAGGCGTGGAGACGACCACGCTTCCGGCAAGCGGCACTTGCTGAGCCATGGTGAGCTGCGCATCGCCCGTGCCGGGGGGCATGTCGACCACAAGCACGTCGAGTTCGCCCCAGGCGACCTCTCGCAGCATCTGCATCAGCGCCGACTGCACCATCGGCCCGCGCCAGATGACCGCCGTGCCCTCATCGACCAGAAACCCGATCGACATCACCTTGAGGCCGTATTTTTCCATCGGCATGATCGTGCGGCCCGGTCCCTGCATCGGCCGGCCCGAAAGTCCCATCAGCCGGGGGATTGAGGGACCGTAGATATCGGCGTCCAGAAGACCGACCCTCAAGCCTTCCGCCGCAAGGCCGAGGGCCAGATTGACCGAGGTGGTGGATTTCCCGACGCCGCCCTTGCCGGAGGCAACCGCGATGATGGAGCCGATGCCGGGGATTTCAGGCTTGGCCGGACGCTGCCCGCCCGCATTGCCTCTCGGCATCTCGGGCTTTTGCTCCGGCGCCGCCCGTTTCGGGGGCTCGGCGGCCTGCTTGTCGGCCGTCAGCGTCACCAGCGCCTGTCGCGCGCCGGGCAGGGCCTCAACCGCCTTCTGGGCGGCAAGGCGCACCGGCTCGAAGGCTTCGACCCTTTCGGCGGGCACGCTCAGCGAGAAGTAGATCTTGCCGTCGGCGATGAAGATATCGGAAACGAGGCCGCTGAAGGCCAGCGGCTTGCCGTCGGCAAGCGTCACGATTTCGAGGCTTCTGAGAACCTGTTCCTTGCTGATATCGGTCATGGCGCCCTTCCTGTTCTGACTGAATGTCTAGATAGTGAAGATTGCCGTAAAGACCAATGGCAAAGCGCGCGCAGGAGGTTCCCTACGGCGGCGGGAGCGCCGGAACGAGCGCGTAATGGCGCTTTCGGGAAAAGCGGAAAAAAATAGAAACGCCGGGGCGAAATACGGGACTTTGAAAGTCCGTCGCACCGGCGTTTCTATTGTTTTCAGATCGCGCTCTTGGGCGCGTGTTTGTTTTCATCCCCTCTGGAACTGGGGAGAAGATGAACGATTACATTAGCCAATGCAAGCGGCTTTTTTGCGGGAAGAACAGTGATTTAGACTTGAGTGACCGTCAGCGAAGCGGCTTCGCGGACATGCTGCAGTGCACAAATTATTGACTCCGCTTATTTTTTGGGCCCGGCGCGCGCGATCCGCCGCAGTTGCAAAAACACGACATTTTTTTTCCCAAAGCCTGCTTTTCGGCCTTTTCGGGGGAGATTGTGCCGCCGACCGGCGTGCTGGAGGCAAGATTGCTTGATTTATCGGCCTTCGTTGGCTTTCCTCATTTGCACGGTCGGGAAAGTCTGCGATTCTGGCGGGAGAGGCTCTCGCGATCGCACAGACAGCCATAACAGGACAAGAGGAGCGCCGGTAGCAATCATGACCGCAGAGACCGTATTCGAGGGCAGGATTCTGGTAAACGACCGGACGGAACTCGGCGAGGGGCCGGGCTATGATCCGAAGTCTGATCAGATCTGGTGGTTCGATATTCTCAACAAAAAGCTCCATCTGCTGAACGCCTCGACCAGAGACCGCCGCATCGTCTCGCTGCCGGAGATGGCGAGCGCGATGGCAGTGGTCGACGAACGGCGCCATGTGATTGCCATGGAGACCGGCCTCTATTTCCATGATGCCTCGACCGGCGCGCTCAGCCTTCATGCCGCAATCGAGCCGGACGATGCGTCGACCCGCTCCAATGATGCCCGCGTCCACCATTCCGGGGCCTTCTGGGTCGGGACGATGGGCAAGGAGGGCGAGGACGAGGCAGGCGCGATCTATCATGTGCTTGCCGGCAAGGTGACGAAGATCTTCGACAGGGTCTCGATCCCCAATGCGATCTGCTTTTCGCCCGACGGCGCCACCGGCTATTATGTCGACAGCCGCATCAACAAGCTGATGCGTGTACCTCTTGATCCCGAGACCGGACTGCCTGACGGCCCGGAGGAGGTCTTCATCGACACCTCGTCCAAGCCCGGTGCCATGGACGGCGCGATCTGCGATGGCGACGGCCACATCTGGAATGCCCGTTTCGGCGCCAGCGTGCTCGATCGCTACGACGCGTCCGGACGGCTGACCGCCCGGTTTCAGCTTCCCGCCCGGCAGCCGACCTGCCCGGCCTTCATCGGCCGTGACGGCGGCTGGATGATGGTGACGTCGGCCGCCCGTGACGTCACCATCGCCGAAGAGCCGAACGCCGGCTTCACCTTCGCGCTTGTCACGGGTGCCAAGCCGCGCTTCGACCCGGCCTACAAGGCGATCTGACGGCTACATCAGCGAACAGTAGCGCAGCGCGTCGTAGATGGCGGCGTGGATATTGCGGGCATGGACCGCATCGCCGATGCGGAAGAGGTCGAAACGACCATCGGCATGCGTCAGCGGCAGAGGCCACTTGCGCGCGATCAGCGCCTTGTAGTCGACCTCTCCGCCATTGCGCGAATGCGGCCTCAGGGTGAAATAGAGATCATCCATCGGCATGGTGCCGTATTCGATGACGACCTGTGCGGCCTCGATTTCCTCGGTAACGCCCGGCGCATAGTCTGAGGTGAGTACGGCCTTGAGCCCGTTGCCCTCGCGCCGGATCGCTGCAAGGCGCTTGTTGATGGCAATGTCGACGCCGTTTTCCGCAAAGCTTCTCGCATAGGGCACGTGGTTCATGCCGCCGACATCGGGCGCGAAGAAGCGCTCGGGCGTCACGATCTTCAGCTTTGCGCCGCTTTTCGCAATCACTTCGGCCGCCGTGAGGCCCGGATGACCGCCGTGATCGTCATAGAGCAGCACCTTTTCGGCGGGTTTCACCGTGCCCGCGAGAATATCCCAGCTCGAGACCGCGAGCGCCTCACCTTCCTCAAGCGGTGGGGATTGGGCAATGCCGCCGGTAGCGATTACCACCAGGTCGGGCTCCTCGGCCAGAACGTCCTCCTCCTCGGCAAAGACATTGTAGCGGATCGCGACGTGCATGCGCTCGAGCTCGGCAAGACGCCAGTCAATGATGCCGACGAGCTCCAGCCGGCGCGGATTGCGGGTCAACAGATTGACCTGCCCTCCGGCTTCATCGGCGGCCTCGAGAACGATGACGTCATGCCCGCGCTCGGCCAGAACCCTTGCAGCCTCGAGGCCTGCGGGCCCGGCGCCCACGACAACCGCCCGTCGCTTGCCTTCCGCCTTCGGAATATCGTGCGGCATGGTCGCCTCGCGGCCGGTCGCGGCGTTGTGGATGCAAAGCGCCTCGCCGCCCTCGTAGATCCGGTCGAGACAATAGGTGGCGCCGACGCAGGGGCGGATCCGGTCTTCGATGCCCGCCTTGATCTTGGCGACGATATGCGGGTCGGCAATATGGGCGCGCGTCATCCCGACCATGTCGAGACGGCCCTCGGCGACCGCATGGCGGGCGGTTGCCACATCGGCGATGCGGGCGGCATGAAACACGGGAAAACGAGTCTTTTCCCGCACCGCGCCGGCAAAGTCGAGATGCGGAGCGGATGCCATGCCCTGGATCGGGATTACCTCCGTCAGCGGTGCGTCGTGGTCGATATGGCCGCGAATGACGTTGAGAAAGTCGACGGTTCCGCTGTCGACGAGCGTCTGACAGATCGATAGCCCCTCCGCGCGTGAAAGACCGCCCGCCCGGTTCTCGTCGGCGACGAGACGCATGCCGACGATGAATTCCGGTCCGCAGCGGTTGCGGATCGCGTCGAGCACCTGGAAGGTGAAACGCAGACGGTTTTCAAGCGGGCCGTTATGGTCATCGTCGCGCTGATTGGTGGCCGGCGACCAGAAGCTGTCCAGGAGATGGCCATAGGCCTCGATCTCGATGCCGTCGAGGCCTGCCGCCATCATCCTTTCGGCAGCGGTGGCGTAGTCATCGGCGATCCGGTCAAAGTCAAAATCCTCCATCGCCTTGGGGAAAGTGCGGTGGGCCGGCTCCCGGACCGGCGAGGCGGAAAGGACCGGCAGCCAGTCGCCCATGTTCCAGCCGCTGGTGCGCCGGCCGAGATGCGTGAGCTGGATCATCACTGCGCAGTCGTGCGCGTGACAGTCCTCGGCAAGGCGCGCCATCAGCGGAACGATTTCGTCACGATAGGCATGAAGGTTCCCGAAGGCCGCAGGGGAATCGGGCGCGACAACGGCCGATCCCGCCGTCATGGTCAGCGCGATGCCGCCTTTCGCCTTTTCCCGATGGTATAGCCGGTAGCGCTCGGTCGGCAGACCGCCTTCGCCATAGGCAGGCTCATGGGCGCTCGACATAAGACGGTTCTTGAGACGCAGATGCTTGAGCTGAAAGGGCTGAAGCAAGGGATCATCATTCATGGCAGCCTCCGACGTTTCTTGCGGTCATGCTACACCGAAATTGCACGGATATGCCCGCGAACGCGCCGGAGGCTGTTCATTGCGCGCCAAAAGCGGGGATGGCACCTGTCGCCGGCGTTTCAAAACAGCGCGAATCTCTTTAAATAGGCCCCATGAGCATCAGACAGCTTTCGGAAACCGTCATCAACCAGATTGCCGCCGGCGAGGTCATCGAGCGGCCGGCGAGCGCTGCCAAGGAACTGGTGGAAAATGCGCTTGATGCTGGCGCTACGCGCATCGAGATCGCGACCGCCGGCGGCGGCAAGGCGCTTCTGCGCGTGACCGACAACGGTTCCGGGATGAACCCGCAAGACCTGTCGCTTGCCGTCAAGCGGCACTGCACCTCGAAGATCTCCGCCGACCTCACCGATATTCGCACGCTCGGCTTCCGCGGCGAGGCGCTGCCATCGATCGGCTCGGTGGCGCGGCTTACCGTTTCCAGCCGAACGAAGGGCGCCCCCGAGGGCTACCGGATCGAGCTTCACGGCGGCAGGTTGAGCGAGCCGCAGCCGGCGCCGGTCAATCCGGGCACCATCGTCGAGGTGCGCGATCTCTTCTTCGCCACGCCGGCCCGGCTGAAATTCCTGAAAAGCGAGCGGGCCGAATCCGGCGCTATTACCGAGGTCGTCAAGCGCATGGCGCTGGCTTTTCCGGCCGTGCGTTTCGTGCTGTCGGGCTCCGATCGCTCGACCCTGGAACTGCCGGCGACCGGCGATGACCGGCTCGCCCGCGTCGCCCAGGTCTTGGGCAAGGATTTCCGGCCGAACGCGATCGAGATCGACGCTGCGCGCGAAGATGTCGGGCTTACTGGCTTTGTCGGCGTGCCGACCTTCAATCGCGGCAATTCCGGTCATCTCTATGCCTTCGTCAACGGTCGTCCGGTGCAGGACAAGCTTCTGATGGGCGCGATCCGCGCGGCTTATGCGGAGACCGTGCCGAAGGGGCGCTATCCGATGGCGGTGTTGTGGTTCTCGCTCGATCCGGCGCTGGTCGACGTCAATGTTCACCCGGCAAAGGCCGATGTCCGCTTTCGCGATCCGGGGCTGGTCCGCGGGCTGATCGTCGGCGCGATCCGCGAGGCGCTGACGAAGAGCGGCGACCGGGCGTCTTCCACCGGAGCGGATGCGATGCTCAGGGCATTCAGGCCGGGCGCCGCGCCACACGCGCCGCAGCCGGGCAGGTTCGGCGGCGGCTTCGACCATCGCGATGTCCGTCCCTCGAATGTGAACTGGTCGGCCGAGCTTTCGCCCTATCGGCCGGAAGGTTTCGAGGAGCGCGCAAATCCGGCCCTTGGCGGCGGCGCGGCCCTGGCGGGCGAGAAGCCGGGCGGCGGCGCGATGCTTGCCGGCTTCGAAACGCCCTCGGCGCGGTCGGAAAACGTCGAACAGCCAGGCGAGGCGGCGGTGCTGCGTCACCCGCTCGGCGCTGCCCGCGCGCAGGTGCATGAGAACTACATTGTCGCCCAGTCGGAAACCGGCCTGGTGATCGTCGATCAGCATGCCGCCCATGAGCGTCTGGTTTATGAGGCCTTGCGCAAGGCGCTTGCCGATCGCAACCTGCCCTCGCAGGTGTTGCTGATTCCGGAAATCGTCGACATGCCGGAGGAGGATTGCGACCGGCTGATGCCCTTTGCCGAGGAGATGAGCCGTCTTGGTCTCGTCTATGAGCGTTTCGGACCCGGCGCGATCGCGGTGCGCGAGACCCCGGCCATGCTGGGCGAGGTCAATGCGCCGGCGCTGATCCGCCAGCTTGCCGACGAGGCGGGTGAGTGGGAGACGGCGGACGGCTTGCGCGCGAGGCTCGAGAGCGTTGCCGCCACCATGGCCTGTCACGGTTCCGTGCGTTCCGGTCGGCGCTTGCGCGTCGAGGAAATGAATGCTCTTCTCAGGCAAATGGAAGAAACGCCGGGCTCCGGGCAATGCAATCACGGCCGCCCGACCTATATCGAGTTGAAGCTTTCCGACATCGAGCGCCTTTTCGGGCGCTGAACGATGCGGGAGCGATCTGTTTAGGAGATGACGTGTTGAATATCCTGGAAGGCAATGGCAGGGGCGAGGCAAAGATCAGGTATCTCGATGCCGATTTCGAGGTCGTCGTGCCCGGCACGCACGTGATCTGCGCTGTTACCGGCCGGCGCATCCCGCTCGACGAACTGCGTTACTGGAGCGTCGCCCGCCAGGAGGCCTATGCCGACGCGCCAGCCGCATTCGAGGCGGAGAAAAAGGCCGGAGCCCTGCCGCTTGGCAAGTCCTGATGCGGGCCTGACGTGGCGAGGCTGATCGCCTTTGCCGGGTTGCCGGGCGTGGGTAAGACCACGATCGGCCGGCGCGTCGCGCAATGCCGGCCGGCGGTGTTCCTGCGTGTCGATGAGATCGAGGCCGTTCTGCGGATCGATGACCCACACCGTGATATCGGACCGCTCGGCTACGAGATCGCGGCGGCGGTTGCCGCCTCGAACCTGAAAATCGGCCAGGATGTCGTCATAGACTGCGTCAATCCATGGCCGCTGACGCGCGCGATGTTCGAAGAGGCTGCGAAAAGCGCCAGAGCCGGTTTTCTGGGCGTCGAAATCCTTTGTTCGGATGCTGCCAGCCATCGCGTCCGGATCGAAACCCGGGTCAGCGACATCGTCAAGGGGCATGTGCAACCCGGCTGGCAGGGCGTTCTCGACCGCGACTATGTGCCCTGGAGCGAGGCGGTCCTGCACATCGATACGGCGCGGATGTCCGCCGAGGCGGCCGCGGCACGCATCCTGGCAAGCCTTTCCGGCGTCTCTTGACTTACTGCGTGCCCGGCAGGCCAAGCTGGCCGCGTACCAGAGCCAGCCCTTCCATGCCCTTGCGGTTGCCCATTTCGGTAAGCGCCTCGAACACCTTCTGCGCATCGAAGTAGCGACCGAGATTGTAATAGGCGTAGCCGCGGATCACCATCAGGCCGGTTTCGTCAGGCGCAAGTTGGCTGCGCTGGTTCAGGATGAGAAGCGCGTCCTCGTAATGGCCGCCCTGATAAGCTGCGATCGCGCGTTTCGTCAGGATCTGGACCTGGAGGTTGAGCTGACGTTCCGAGTTCAACGGTTCTTCCGCAGCGGCAACGGCGGCCTTGCTGGTCAGGCCCATGCGCAGATAGGCGAGTGACTGGCCATAGGCGGCTTCTTCGCGGTTCTTAGCGGAACTTGAGCCAAGCGCGGTCTCGAAGGCGCGGGCGGCCTCCATCGGGCGCTCCATGTCCATCAGGCACCAGCCCTGCCTCAGAGCTGCGTCGGGCGACAGGCCGTCGGCTGAGCGTCCGCTCCAGCACGAGCCGCCGGATGAGGAGGACGTCGAAGTCGTCCTGCGCGTGGTGGTGGTCGCCGGGGATGTCGTGCGGGTCGTCGTCGCGGCGGGCGTCACGGTTGCCACCGGCGTGCCGGCGGGCAGTTGCGTGCCGGCCGGCAATGTCGAGATGGTGACATTGTCGCCGGTCTCGTTTGCCTGAGCGAGGTAATAAGTGATCTGGAACTGTCTCAGATAGTCGCGGTTGACATAGGCCTGTTCGTCGAAGCGATAGATCACGGTTTTATCCGAGGGCTGGCCCGTCGTGTAGAAGGCGGCCTGAACCTGGGCGGCGGAAACATTGTAGCGCCTCTGTTCCGGTTCGAGCGCCGAATTGAGGACGGTGACGGTCTGCACGCCGGTGATCGGATCGGTCTGGATCATCGAGCGCGGAATGGTCAGGCGCTCGATCGCACGCATGCGCGAGGCAACGGTCGAATCTCCGGCAATCGGAGGCGTGCCGGCGGCGGCGTTGCCGTAATAATATTCGTAGTATTCCGGCACATAATTGACCGGCGCGGTTTCGGCGGCGGCGCCTGTGAGCGGCTGCGTGCCCGGGGCATAGAGCGGGGCCGTCAGCGATACGCCGGTGCCGCCAGCCTGACTGGCGGCGGGAGCGGCGGCGGCGCCCAGCGGGGTCTGCTGGCCGGTTGACAGGTCGATTTCGGCGACCGGAACGGCAACCGTGCGCGTCGTGCCGTCGGTCTGCTCAAGCGCGGTCAGCTCGAATACGGTCGCCATCACGTTCTCGATCGTGGTGACAGGCGCGTTCGGGTCGTTGAGCCAGGCAATGCGCTCGGAATAGGGAGCCCAGATCCGCTGCATCAGATAAACGCCGGGCCTGTAATTCAGCGTGTTGAGCATCAGTGTCACGCCATAGGCCGCCGGTTCGTAATCGGGCTGCCATGACAGGGCCGCCTCGAACCATTGCAGGGCGGCCAGGGGATCACCGTAGTCGTTCGAATACCAGCCGAACTGCTGGGCGGCGGTCATGCTCTTGGCCTCGGTGACGACATCGGCCATGCGCGTGAGCACTTCCTGGCTGTAATCCTTGCGGGGGATGCGGCCAAGCATGTTGGTGACGGCATTGAGATAGGTATCGAGGGCCTCGGCGGAGTCATTGCGCCAGGGATACATGACCGATTCCGCTTCCTCGGCATTGTCCTGCTCGATCAGGATCAGGGCGAGACCCTGCGAAATCTCGGCGGAATCGCCTTCCGAGCGCGCTTTGCGGAACCATTCCTCCGCCGCGGACTCGCTGCCGCGCACGAGGAAGTACCAGGCCAGCAGCTCGCTGTCCTTGGCGTCCTGGCTGTCATTGGCGAGCTTCTCCATATGGGCGAGGTCATCGGGCGAGACGACGATCGTCTTGTCTTCGCCTGCCTGGGCGAACCGATCGCGCAGGAGAGCATCGCGGATTTCCTGGAATTCGCCCTTGCCATCGTCGTCCTGGCGCTCGAAGCCCAGAAGGGTCTTCATGTCGTCATAGGGCATGAAGGCCATGGCCTTCTGCATGGTGGCCAGGCGTTCCTGCGGGTTGTCGCAGTTCTTCAGGATGTAGGTGTAGGCATCCATGGCGCGCGAGAGCTTGTCGGTCTGGGCAAAGGCTTCGCCGACCTGCCAAAGGACGTTGATTTCCGCGCATGTCAGGAGGCTCGGGGCCTGGGAGGCATAGTCGATGACGTCTTCCCAGTTGCTGTCCTCGGCCGCGCTGAGAAGCTTGGTCCGGGTCTCGGCGATATGCAGGCGGTTGACCAGGTCGGCGGGCGGCGTCCAATCCGGCTCTTCGGTCCTACGATCCTGGATCAACTGGTGAACCTCGGCATAATCGCCCTTGGCGTAGGCCGCCCACATGGCGTTGAGCTGCTCGTCCTCGCCGTCCTCGACCGCCAGCGGATTGGCCGGCGGCGTCCAGTTGGGGTAAAGCGAGCGCAGCCGGGAAATTTCCGCCTGCAGACGCTGAAGGTCTCCCTGCTGGGCGAAATAGCGCAGCGCGCTTTCATCCACCGCCGGCGTTGCCGGCTCCTGGGGCGGTGCGGTTTCGGTCTGGCCGCGGCTGATCTCGGTGACCGCATCACCCTGCGGCGCCTGCGCGCTGGTCGAAAGGTTTCTTAAGTTCTCGCTCGGTTCCTGGGCCTGCGCCTCGCTGACGGGGGCAAAGCGCGGCTCGGGGGCAGGGGCGGTCGCGGGCGTGTCGTTTTCGAGGATCTGCTCATAGGCCTGCTCGAACGCGTCCGAGGACTGGGCCTGCGCTTCGGTCAGGGGCAGCTTTCGGCCCGGGCCGCTCATGCCGATTGCACCGATCAGGGCGATCGCGCCGGCGGTCAGTGCAATATAAGTCAGTTTCATAACATCCTTACTCCGGCCAAGCGCACGGCATTCAAGTTCCGCAACCACGCCCGTTCATCATCTTTCGCTGCTTTTCATCCCTTTCAGAATGACCGCTTTCCACCGATCGCTTCCCAAAAAGCCTGCGGCGGGAACTTCCGGCATAAAGCGTTCCCGGCAGTGAGCACAGCTTTGGACACTACAAATCCATATTGTCGTTAAGAAATATTAAAAATCGAGCCGGATCGGTGCTTTTGACGATCGATTTGTTTTTTTTGTGGGCCGGTGGCGACCGGGGGCTAAACCGGTTTGTTAGTCGTTTGTTTACCTAAATCTGAAAAACATGGTGCGGAAATCCTGCGCGATCAGGCCTGAGGACGGTCTTTCGCAGCGAAGCCGAGGTGTGCCGTATCATGATGAACGCAATTGCCTATCAGATCAGGACCGGATGCCGCGCGGCACTGGCCCTCATTGGGGTAGGCTTGCTCGCGGGGTGTGCCGGCAACCTCATGCCCTATACCGCGAATGTCCGCAACCTCATGCCCGAGGAAGCCGTAGTCATGCCTCCGCCGGGCGGGCCGGCGATCATCTCGGTGCTGGAGACGCAGTATTCGAACGCCATCGACCAGCGCATCCTGTTGCGCACCGATGCGCGCACGCCGGGGCAGAACTACATCAACGCCATCTTCTTCGGGACGCGCAATTATTCCCCCATGAACGGCAGGGCGCTCGACTATCGCGCCGTCACCGACCTTCGCGTCGACGAAGAAATGCGCGAGGAGCTTTCCGGCGTCAGGATGACGCAGTCGCCCTACTACGTTCAGAACAACTACGGTCCGTTCGGCTATGCCTTCGGTTACGGCCGCGGCGACGACCTGTGCATGTATGGCTGGCAGCAGATCAGACCCGGGCGCGACACGCGCGCGGCCTTCGGCCAGGCCGGCACGATCCAGATCAGGGTCCGCTTCTGCGAAAGCGGCGCGAGCGAGGACGATCTGCTCGGCATCATGTACGGCTATACCGTCAATGCGGCCGTCGAGGCCTATGGCTGGAACCCCTATGGCGAGCAGGCAGCCCCGCCGCCGCTTCTGGGCGAGACCGGCGCGCCGGTCTATCCGCGCCGGGCCTATGACGACCGCTCGGAGCGTGTCGCCGATACCGAGAAGGTTCTTTCGGGCTCGACGACCCGTTCTACAACGACCCGGACAACCACCACCACGACCCGCGCCGCCGCGCCGGTTGCGACCGGCGACGAGATCAGCGTCGATGTCGTGCGCCTTCCTCCCGGAAGCCTGCCTTCGGGTGGCTATGTCAATGTGCCGCCGGCGCCGGGGCTGTCGCCATCGTCCGTGACGTCGCCGCAAGGCGCGCTGCCGGCTACGGGTTCGTCGCTGCCCACGCCCGGCCGTCAGACGCCCGCCGCAACACCTGCGCCTGCCTCCGCCTCTTCCACCACAGCGCCTGCCGCCGCGTCTTCGTCCGCTGCGTCGCCTGCCGCCGCCACGCGCTCCATTCCGGTACCGGCACGGCCTGCTGCGTCGGCGACGACCAGCGCCGCGCCTACCGCCGCCGCGACCCGTGCGCCGGCCACCACGACGCGTTCCATTCCGACGCCGCCCTGCCGGCTTCTGCCGGGGTCGACGACGGTCAGTTGCGAATAGAGACCGTGCGAGGGGGCGCTCAGCCAATCAAATTTCCGTGCGGGTTGGAGCGCGCCTTACTTCCATGCATAGTGGCATCCTAGAAAAAACAGGGTGCGGTCAGGTGAAATCTTGCGCAGACAGCTTTCATTGGGGTACGGAACCGGCGACCGGTCTGGCAGGGTCCGCAACCGAGCAGGCTGGCGCGCCCTGTCGTTTTCCCGAAAAATGGCGCGATGGAAAACAATTCTTAGGTTTCTTTGCCTTAGGGTGGGAAGAAATTCATGCCAGCCTTTAGGAAGGGTGTCGCCTGATGCGTAGGGCCGCAATCGTCATTGCCTGGATCATCACGTCGATCTTCGTGCTGGGTCTCGTCACCCTGCCGATTGATCTGCGCACCCAGATTGTGGTCAGCGTCGTCGCCGTCGCTGTCATGACGGTGCTGAAGCAGATGCATGCGGAGGGCAACTGGCGGCTGATCGCACTCGCCTTCGGCACCTCGATCGTTCTGCGCTACGTGTTCTGGCGCACGACCAGTACGCTGCCGCCGATCACCGAACTCCAGAACTTCATACCCGGTCTCCTGCTTTACTTCGCCGAGATGTTCTCGGTCTGCATGCTGGCGCTCAGCCTGTTTGTGGTCTCCTTTCCGCTGCCGGTGCGCCCGCGCTGGGGGAAGCTTGAGGGCGATCTGCCTTATGTCGACGTCTACGTTCCCTCCTACAACGAGGATGCCACGCTTCTGTCCAACACGCTGGCCGCCGCCAAGGCGATGGACTACCCGCCTGAAAAGCTGAAGGTCTATCTTCTCGATGACGGCGGGTCCGAACAGAAGCGCAACTCCAAGAACCTGGTGGAGGCAAGTCTCGCCCAGACGCGCCACCGGGAGCTGAGGCAGATCTGCGCTGAGCTCGGCGTCGGCTATATCACCCGGCCGCGCAACGAGCACGCAAAGGCCGGCAATATGAACCACGCGCTTCAATACACCACCGGCGATCTGATCGTGGTGTTCGACGCCGACCATGCCCCGACCAATGATTTCCTGCAGGAAACCGTCGGCTACTTCATGGAAGATCCCAGGCTCTTCCTCGTCCAGACCCCGCACTTCTTCATCAACCCGGATCCGCTGGAGCGCAATCTGAGGACCTACGAGATCATGCCGAGCGAGAACGAAATGTTCTACGGCATCATCCAGCGCGGCCTCGACAAGTGGAACGCATCCTTCTTCTGCGGGTCTGCGGCGGTTCTCCGGCGCGAGGCGCTCAATTCCGTGAACGGCTTTTCCGGCGTCTCGATCACCGAGGACTGCGAAACCGCCGTGGAACTTCACTCCAACGGCTGGAACAGCGTCTATGTCGACCGGCCACTCATCGCCGGTCTGCAGCCCGCGACCTTTTCGAGCTTCATCGGCCAGCGCAGCCGCTGGGCCCAGGGCATGATGCAGATCCTGCGCTTCAAGTTTCCGATCCTCCTGCGCGGGCTCACCCTGCCGCAGCGTCTGTGTTACATGTCCTCCAACCTGTTCTGGCTGTTTCCCTTCGCGCGCGCATCCTTCATGATCGCGCCTTTGTGCTATCTGTTCTTCGGCCTGCAGATCTTCGACGCGTCCGGCGGCGAGTTTCTCGCCTACACGCTCTCCTATCTGATCGTGAACATGCTGATCCAGAACTACCTGTTCGGGCAGTTCCGGTGGCCGTGGATTTCCGAACTCTACGAATACATCCAGACCATCCACCTGATGCCCGCCGTCGTCTCCGCGATCATCAACCCGAAGAAACCCTCCTTCAAGGTGACGGCCAAGGACGAGTCGATCGAGCAGAGCCGGCTGTCCGAAATCAGCCGCCCGTTCTTCATCATCTTCTTCATCTTCGTCGCTGCGATGGTGATGATGGCCTACAGGCTTTATGCGGAGCCCTATCTGGCTGGCGTTACCTGGGTTGTGGGCGGCTGGAACTTCCTGAACCTGTTCCTGACGGCAGCGGCCCTCGGCGTCGTCTCGGAAGTCGGCGAGCGGCAGAAGGCGCGCCGGGTGAAGATGTCGCGGCGCTGCGAACTGGTAATCGGCGACAGCGTCTATCGTGGCACCATCGAGGATGTGTCGACTGACGGCGCCGGCCTGCAGGTGCAGGTGCGTGATCTTGACAGGCTGCGCCCCGGCACGCATGCGCTCTTGCGCGTCGAGCCGCACAAGGGCGGAGATCCGGGCGAGGTGCCGGTGATGATCCGTCACGCGCGTTCGCTGGGTGAGCTTGCCATGGTTGGCTGCCGCTATGCGCCGGTTTGCAGCCTTCATCATTCGGTGATCTCGGACCTTATGTTCGCCAATTCCGATCGCTGGCAGCAGCTTCTGCAGTCGCGGAAGAACGATCCCGGCACGCTGGGCGGCACGTTCTGGTTCATCAAGATGTCGATCAGGCAGATGGGGCGCGGCCTCAGCTATTTCATCGGCAAATACCAGCCCAATACCGGTGGAGTCGTGGTCAGGGGGAAGGGCAAGAGCTGATGAGACGGATCCTGCTTTTCATTGTAGTTCTGCTTGCAGGCCCGGTGATCGCCGCGGCGCAGACGACGCCCGAGGCGGCCGCGCCCTTCGACATGGGCTCGGACGGATCAGGTCCGCCGCCGCGCGCGGTGGAACCGGCGTCGCCGCAACCGGCTACGACAACCGTCACGACGCCGCAGACCACCGAGCGCCTGCCTTTCTTCCGCTATGTCATTCCCGCCGACCAGATGCGGATCGAGGGCGAGAATGTCGAGCGTTCCTGGTCGATGTACCTGACCGAGGAGCAGGCGCGGTCGGCGGCCAAATTCAACATCGGCTATCAGAACTCGATCTTCGTTGCCCCCGAATTCTCGAAGCTGACGATCTCCTTCAACAATGTCGAGATCGCCACGCCGCCGCTGTCATCGTCGGAGCGCAAGTCCGACCTGCGTTTCGACGTGCCGGAAGGCGTGCTCAAGCCCGGCTACAACAACGTTTCCTTCAAGATCAAGCAACGACACCGGACCGATTGCGATCTGGAATCCACCTATGATCTCTGGACGGATATCGATCCGGAACGCACCTTCCTCATGTTCGACAACCCCGATGCGGGTCTGATGTCGACTACGGACGATATCCGCGCCGTCGGTGTCGACGCCATCGGCCGTACCCAGTTCCATATCGTCGCGCCGGGGCTTTCCGACACGATTGCCGCCGATCCTCTTCTGGAGCTGGCGCAGGGGCTTGCGCTTCTGGCCGATATGCCGAACACCTTCTATACCTATTCGAAGTCCGAGCCGGTGAAATTCGCCTCCGGCGTGCTTCCCGTCTATGTCGGCACGCCCGCCGAATTGCGGCCGCTGCTTGGCGATGCGCTTCCCGATATCGGCACGACCCAGTCGGCACGCTTCATCTCCACCAACGCGCTCGGCCAGAGCGTGCTCGTGCTGGTGGCGCCATCCTGGCAGCGCATCGGTCCGCTGATCGACGGCATTACCGCGCCTGCAGCCCGCTCGGCCGCGCAGAAGGACGAGGCCTACTCCACCCATTCATGGCGCAAGCAGGATACGCAGCTTCTGACCGGGCATCGCACGCTGACCTTCGAGCAGCTCGGCATCCCGACGCAGGAATTCTCCGGGCGCGTCTTCCGTGCCGAATTCGCCATCGGCCTGCCTGCCGATTTCTATGCCGACGCCTATGGCGAGGCGCGGCTCCTGCTCGATGCCGCCTACGGGCCGATCGTGCTTCCCGGCAGCCGCCTTCATGTCTTCGTCAATGACCAGCTTGCCGCGACATGGCCGATCAGCACGGTCAATGGCGCTGTGCTGCGCCGCACGCCGGTCAGGTTCACCATGCGTCACATGCGCCCCGGCGTTAACAAGATCGTTCTCGAGGCAGCGCTTCTGACCAAGGAAGACGCCGCCTGCCTGCCTGGGCAGACCGCCGACGACACGCCGCGCTTTGCCGTCTTCGACACCAGCGAATTCGAAATGCCCAATTTCGGCCGCGTCGCGCAGGTCCCCAATCTGTGGGGGACAAGCGGAACCGGCTTTCCCTATTCGCGCCACGAGGACCGCATTCCCTTCTATATGGACAGCCTGAACGGCGACACGATGGGCGCGGCCTCCGATTTCGTCGCCAAGCTCGCCAATGCCGCCCGTCACCAGATTCCGGTCGACGTGGTGCACTCGGTTGATGATGTCGGCGATGGCGACGCGATCTTTCTCGGTGCGATCGGCACCTTGCCGGCGCAGGCGTTGCGCGAAACCAAGGTCTCCCAGACGAGCCGCAGCGTGTGGACGCAACAGGTCGGAGGCGAGGCCAATTACAACGAAGCGCCGGAGACGACGATCGAGGAATGGGACGAGGCGGTGACGGCCGGCTGGTACAACTGGATCTTCGAGGTGGAGAAATATCTGAAGCGCAATTACGATCTCTCCTTCGAGACGCTGCGCTTCCTGCCCCGTCCGGATACCGATTACCTGCCGCCGAACTCGATCTCGATGATCGTCGCCCAGGAGCCGAGCCCCAACGATGACGGGGCGTGGACGATGATTGCGGCGCCGACCCACGAAAACCTGGAAAACGGCATGCAGGCGCTAACGAAACGCCAGCACTGGGATGCCGTGCAGGGGCGGACAACGACCTATAACCGCAATACCGGCGTGATCGACAATATCGGCATAGGCGCGACGGTCTTCATTTTCGATACGCCCTTTTCCGTCAACAATGTCCGGCTGGTGCTGACCAACTGGTTCTCGACCAACACCATGTCCTTCTCGCTGGCGCTGGTGATCGGAACAGTCCTGCTGGGCATTGCCACCAAGCAGATGCTGACCCGCTTCGGCCGTTACGACGAGTAGGCCGCCTCAATCCGGATCTGCGGCAAGCGTCTGAAAGCCGATGGCCGCCGCCCCGGCCAATCCCGGTTCGCCGCCGCTGGCGGCGGGCACGACCAGCGGGTGACGCTGCCTTGCGAGGGTGAGGGGACGCACCGCCTCATCGATGGCGGCGACGAAGGCGTGATCACGGGCAAGGCCGCCGCCGGCCGGCACGATCGTGGCGCCGGTGAGGTTTATCGCCATCGCAAGCGGACCGGAAAGAAGCTCAAGACAGGTCTTGACCGTCAGCGTAGGCTCTCGCCGCCCCGCATGCCAGCCGGACAGGATATCGGGCGCTGAAAGCGCCTCGCCATGCAGAAATGTGTGGAGGCGTTCCAGGCCGGGCCCGCCTGCAATGGTATCGACGCAGCCCGAAACGCCGCAGCCGCAGGCAAAATGCGGGATCGGCCTGCCACCGGCCGCAAGCGGCACGACGGGGCCGTGGCCCCATTCGCCGGCAAAACCCCCAGCCTTGTTGATCAGGTGTTTTCCCGAAACCAGTCCGCCGCCGACGCCGGTTCCGAAAATCACGCCGAAGACGATGTCGTGGCCGCGTCCGGCGCCGAATACCGCTTCGGCAACGGCGAAACAGTCGGCGTCATTGGCGATGATGACGGGCATGTCCATCCTCGCCTCGAGATCGGTCTTGAGTTCGGTACCATGGATTGCCGGTATATTGGCGACCACGAGCCGCCCGGTCTGCGGGTTGACGATGCCGGCAAGAGAGATGGCGATTGCCGCCGGGCGTTCCGGTTGCGCTTCGGCTATGGCCGAAATACGGGCCAGGAAGGCCTCGCGATCGGTGGCGGGCGTAGCAAAGCGGTCGACCTTTCCGGGCCGGGCGCCGTTGACCGCGGTTGCGGCCCGGATCGAGGTCCCGCCGATATCGAAACACAGGATTGCGCCGGCCATCATGTAACTCCCTTGGCAAGGGGCCTACGCGGTGACCTTCACCCGGTTTCGCCCTTCCGTCTTTGCGGTGTAGAGCGCCTTGTCGGCCAAATCAACGATATCCGGCTGGCTGGCCTGAGGGTTGAAGACGGAGATGCCGATGCTGACCGTGATATGATTTTCGCTGCCGTCGGGCAGGATCATCACATGCTCGGCGATCGCCTTGCGGACGCGCTCGGCGAGTGCAGCAGCCTCATAGGCTCTCAATCCCGGCATAATCATCACGAATTCCTCGCCGCCATAGCGGTAGGCGCGATCCTGCTTGCGGGCGTTGCGCGCAAGGACGTCGGCTACCTGGCGCAGCACGTCGTCGCCGGCGAGGTGGCCGTGGCTGTCGTTGAAGGCCTTGAAATGGTCGACATCGATCAGGAGCAGGGCGAATGCCTGGTTTGTCTCGCGCGAACTCTGAATCCGGGCGTCGAGCGCGCGGTCGAATTCGCGGCGGTTGTCCAGCCCGGTCAGTCCGTCTGCGCGCGCTGCCGCGGCGAGCCTTTCTTCCTGCAGGACAATCTGCTTCAGCATCGCGTTGAAGGCCTGGGCGACGGAGGCGAGCTCCGGCGGCACGCGCACGTCGATCTCCCGGTCGCGCTTGCCGTCGGCGACCCGCATGGCGCCCTCGACCAGCTTGTCGGTGCTACGGATCAGCGCCTGGTCGATGATGTAAATTCCGGCGGCGGCAAAGCATATCGCGAGGAGGCCGGCAATGATGGCGAAGATTTCCAGCCGCCGCATCACCTCAAGGGCGCGGGCATGGCTCTCCTCGTTCATCAGACGCATGGTTTCGGCAATGTCCTCGACCCGCTTGCCGGTCTCCGCGATCACGCTTTCGAAGCGGATCAGCGTTGGATCGGCGTTGTCGCCATCCGGCTCCACGCTGGCGGCGATGGTGAGAAGACCTGCCCATTGCTGCTCCACGCCCTCGAGGATCGGAGAAAAGGCGGGATAGGCGCTAGTCGTCTGCTCAAGGTCGCGCAGATGGGTCGCAATGTCGCGCTCGGCGGCTTCGAAATCGTTGCGATAATGCTCTTCCCCGCTATTGGCATAGTCATTGACCGAAGCCGCGATGTCCCAGAGATTGGCCTGGATCCGCTCAAGCGAGACGAGCACGCGGTGCTGGGTGTGAAGCACATTGCGGAAAGGTTCTGCAACTTGCTGGCGATATTGCGTGTACCAGACAGCGGAGAAAAGGATCACCGGCAGGAGCGCCAGAAGAAATCCAAAGACGAGCCATGCTCTCAGGGAAAGGCTCTGAAGCCATCGCCTGACCGGCCTGACTCTCATCTCTTCATCCATTCGGTTCGTCTCCAGCTTTCGTCGGTCCGCGCCGCCTCCGGAACGCAAAGTCCGTTATGCGTCAGGCGCTTGTCCTGGTCGCAACACCACGCCTCTCGCTTTGCCAAGGGCTGTGCGTAACATTGTTCATTGGGCCCTGCCGGGAGCCTCGCTATTGGTCGCGCGGCTCTGCCGACGCTGGAAAAGCGGAGGGTCTTGAGGCCGGTACTAAAACACTGCCTCGCCAAAAGGTTCAACAATCCGCAAGTTGTTTTCCGGTTGGCGGGAGCGCTTTCGCGGTCGTCACCGCCATGGCTTGCCTGAAGGAACGAAGGCATTATCGTGATCCTGTTCGCGAAGCCAAACCGCAAAGAGACGAAATCGCATGAACATCAAACAGCTCGAGGTCTTCCGCGCCGTGCTTTCGACCGGTTCGACGATGAGCGCGGCGAAAAGCACCGGGCTCAGCCAGTCCGGGGTCAGCCGTCTCATTCAGCAGCTTGAAACCGATCTCGACCTCACTCTGTTCCTGCGTGTGAAGGGGCGGCTGGTGCCCACGCCGGAGGCGCGGACGCTGGAGGCGGAGGCCAAGACCGTATTGCTCAACCTGGCGCGATTCAGCGAGCTTGCCGAGGAGATCCGCTCCGGCGCCTCGGAGACCGAGGTCGTCCGTATCGGCCTGCCGAACAGCATGTGGGAGAATTTCGCGCCCGCCATGCTGAAGGACTACCGCGATGATTTTCCGGGCGTGCGGGTGGAGACCTATTTCGAGACCACGATGACGATCCAGCGGATGATCGATCAGCGGGTGATCGATTTCGGCTTTCTGCGGCACGAAGGCGAGATCACGCCCGGCATTCATCTCGAAATCGTCGCCGAAGGCCGCAGCGTCGCCGTCATGCATCGCGACCACCCGCTTGCCGCCCATACCGTGATCAGGCCCGAGGACCTGCGCGGAGAGCCGCTGATCATGCTCGGCAGATTGCGGGCCCACCGCGTCATGCTTGACAGGCTGCTGCAGAACGAGGCCGTCAGGCCGGACGTGCGGATCGAAACCCATTCCAACTCATCGGCCTGCGCCTATGCTGCCCAGGGGCTGGGGATCGCGATTGCCTCGAGCTTCTACGCCAATCTCTACAAGCACCTGCCGGTTGTGCAACGGCTCTTCGAGCCCGAACTGACGCAGCGTTTCGGGATCGCAACCGCGGAAGGCGTGCCAATGTCGCTTGCCGCGACCGGGTTGATGGCGGCGCTGAAACGGCAGATCGAGCGCTCCCAGGTTGCCGGCTGAAGGTCCGAACCTATGAGGGTCTCGCCACGATGAACGCCCGACTTGCTAGGCGCATCCGCATATTACTATGAAGAATTTCATAATATTGCAGCTTCTTTTTCGCTCCGTCATACTTTTTGTCAATAAACAGGCCTGCCGCCCGAAAGGCAGGCATTCGAGGGGTATAAATGCTGCGATTCTTTCTCCACCGCGTGGCGATGGCGATACCGACGGTCATCATCGTCTCCATCGCCGTCTTCGGGCTGATCCGGCTCATTCCGGGCGATCCCGCCGCGCTCATGCTCGGCGATATGGCCGACACCAAGCAGATCGCCGAACTGCAGAGCGAGCTCGGTCTGGACAAATCGCTTCCGCAGCAATTTCTGATCTGGACGGAAAATGCGCTTTCCGGCGATCTGGGCCGCTCGATCGTGAATGACGAGCCGGTTCTGCCGCTGGTAGCCTCGCGTTTCGTCATCTCCGGTGAAATCGTCCTGATCGCGGTGGTGCTTGCCGCTCTCCTTGCGGTGCCCGCCGGCGTGATCGCCGCCTGGAAGCAGAATTCCGCCGCAGACCTTGCTCTGGTCGGCACCGCGACGCTTCTCCTTTCGATCCCGACCTTCTGGCTCGGCCTGCTTCTTCTCCTTTTGTTCGGTCTCAAGCTCGGTTGGCTGCCGGTGCTCGGCTATGTGTCGCTGCGCGACAATTTCACCGAAGGCCTGATCTACATCATCATGCCGGTGGCGACACTGGTGATGCACGAGATGGGCGTTCTCCTGCGCATGGCGCGCGCCTCGACGCTGGAAGTGCTGCGTCTCGACTACATCACCCATGCCCGCGCCAAGGGCTTGTCTGAAATGGCGGTCCTCTGGCATCACGCCTTCAAGAACGCTTTCGGCCCCACCTGGACGATGATTGGCCTCATCCTCGGCAATCTTCTCGGCGGCATCGCAGTCATTGAGACCGTGTTCTCGATCCCGGGCCTTGGCCGGCTGATGGTCGACAGCATCTTCCAGCGGGACTATCCGGTCATTCAGGGGTGCCTGCTGTTCGTCGCGCTCTCCTATGTCGTCGTCAATCTGATCATCGATCTCTTCTATCCGCTGTTCGACCCCCGGGTGACGGCGCAATGAGAAAGTTTTCCTATAACGCCCTCATCGGCGGTTTCCTGATCGCCACGCTTCTCATCGTCGCCCTGATCGGCACGGTCTGGACGCCCTACAACCCGCTGCAACTCGATTTCCTCGCCCGTCTGGAGCCGCCGAGCGCTCTTCACTGGCTCGGAACGGACGAGTTCGGCCGCGACGTCTTGAGCCGGATCATGGTCGGCGCCGGCGCCAGCGTCTGGATCGGCACGCTGACTGTTTCCTTCACCGTCGTCGCGGGAACGCTGATCGGCCTTGTCAGCGGCTATGCCCGCGGCCTGACGGACGGGCTGATCATGGCGGTCAACAACGCGCTGCTCGCCTTTCCCGGAATTCTTCTGGCGCTTGGCCTGCTCGCGGTCTTCGGGGCAAACCAGTACGGCATCATCTTCGCGCTCGGCATTGCATATACGCCATCGATGGCGCGGCTGGTGCGCGGCGTGGTGATGACATTGCGCGAATCCGAATTCATCGAGGCCTCGAAGCTGATGGGCAACAGCGAGTTCTATACCGTGGCCCGCCATATCCTGCCCAATTGTTTGGCTCCGATGTCGGTGCTGGCGACCACCATGTTCGGCTGGGCCATCCTGTCGGAAAGCGCGCTGTCCTTTCTCGGCCTTGGCGTGCCGCCGCCGGCGCCGACCTGGGGCAACATGCTGGCCGCCGGCCGGCCGTTCATCGAGCAGGCCGTCTGGCTCGGCGTCTTTCCAGGACTCTGCATCGCGTTGACGCTTCTCGGCATCAATCTTCTGGGCGACGCTCTCAGAGACAGGCTCGACCCGCGCATGAGGGGGCTGAAATGAACAAGGACATCCTCCTCTCCGTACGCAACCTGACGCTTTGCCGCGGCGATGGCGCGAAACTGGTCGACGGCATCTCCTTTGACGTCCGTCCCGGCGAAATCTTCGGTATTGTCGGCGAATCGGGCTCCGGAAAGACGCTGGCGACCCGAGCCCTTATGGCGCTTCTGCCGGCAGGCATCACGCCGACCACAGGCGAGACGGTGTTCGAGGGCCAGGACACGCTCGCCATGAGCCCGCGCGACCTGCGCTCACTGCGCGGCGCGCGCATCGGCATGGTGTTCCAAGAGCCGATGACCTCGCTCAACCCTTCCATGGTGATCGGACGGCAGCTCGAGGAAGGGCTGAAACTGCATACGGGACTTTCGCCGTCAAAGCGCCGGGAAGCGATCCTCGCCATGCTGGAGCGGGTCGGCATCGTCGAGCCGGAACGGGCGCTGTCGGCCTATCCGCATGAATTCTCCGGCGGCATGCGCCAGCGCATCATGCTCGCCTCGGTGATGCTGCTGAAGCCGGCGCTGCTTGTCGCCGACGAGCCGACAACGGCGCTCGATGCGGTGATCCAGCGCGACGTTATGGAGTTGATGGTGGAGCTGACACGGGCCGAGGGTACGGCCGTGCTGCTGATCAGCCATGATCTGCCGATGGTGGCGCGCTACACGAGCCGCATCGCGGTTATGGAAAAGGGCGTTGTCGTCGAAAGCGGCACGACCGAGGATATTCTGACCAGACCGCAGCATCCCTATACCCGCAAGCTCCTCTCCTCGCTTCCCGGGCGCGGCGAAACGCGCGCCTTTCAGAGTGAAGACGTGCCAGTGCTCGCCGTCGAGGATGTGATCGTCGATTACCTGAAGGCCGGCGCGCTGTTTCGACAGAGCCAGGCCAAGCGCGCGCTGCATGGCGTCTCGGTGACGATCCGTCAGGGAGAGGTGGTGGCCCTCGTCGGTGGTTCCGGTTCGGGAAAGACGACGCTCGGCCGCACCATCGCGGGGCTGATCCACCAGACTTCGGGCGAGATCCGTTTCGGCGGCCGTCCGCGCGAGGAGGATTGGGCGACCTATCGGCGAAGCTGCCAGATGGTGTTCCAGGACCCGTATTCCTCGCTCGACCCGCGCATGACCATCCTGAAACTCGTGGAGGAGGCGCTGCGCACCATGCCCGGCCTCTCTTCCGCCGAGCGACGGCGACGGGCACTCGCCACGCTCGCCGAGGTCGGCCTGCCGGAGGAATTCGCCAACCGGCTGCCGCATGAGCTCTCCGGCGGACAGCGCCAGCGTGTCGCCATCGCCCGCGCCGTCGTACGCCAACCGAAATTGCTGATCGCCGACGAACCGGTCTCCGCGCTTGACGTGACGGTCAGGGCTCAGGTGCTCGCCCTCTTTGCCGACCTGCAGAAGAAGCATGGTTTCTCCTGCCTGTTCATCAGCCATGACCTGTCGGTCGTCGAGCAGATCGCCGACCGGGTGATCGTGATGCAGCATGGCGAGATCGTTGAGGAAGGGCCGCGCGACGGAATTTTCGACAACCCGCAGCATGCCTATACGCGACGTCTGCTCTCCGCCATTCCCGCGCTCGATTTCAACGAGACCGGCGGCGTGAAACTCAAATGGCGGCTGGAAGACTGACATGAACATGAGAACCGAAAACACCGAAAAGACCGCCGCCGCGCTTGCGGAGATCTGTAATGCACAGGACTTCACCGTGCGCTTCAAAGTGAAGAACATGCTCACCGGCGAGGTGATCGAGCGTGGCGCGAGCGAAGAAACGCCGTCGGCGTCCACCCGCAAGATCTCGATCATGATGGCGGCGCTGAAGGCCATTCACGAAGGAAGGCTGAGCTTCGACGAGAAGATCACCTACGAGCCGCGCCACGCCGAACAGGTGGCAAGCGGCGTGTTGCGGCATATGACGCCCGGCATGGTGCTGTCGCTGCGCGACGCGATCGCCGGCATGATCACGCTTTCCGACAATGTCTGCACCCATATGGTGTTCGAACGGCTGACGCTCGAAGAAGTCTCGGCCTATTGCGCGGCGATCGGCATGTCGGGGACGCATCACCGTTTCCTGATCCCACCGATCGCGCTGGCGCATGATCATCCGCTCGACGCGGTGACGGTAACGACGGCGGCCGACCAGGTGATGCTTCTCGATACCATTCTGTCTGCCCAGAGCGACGCCGAAGCGGCCGCGCGGCTCGGTCTTTCGCAGGATCTTTCGGCCTTCGCGTTGAAAATGCTGAAATCACAGGTCCTGCGCTACGGAATTCACTCGCGCCTTCCCTTCGACACGGTGATCGCCAGCAAGGGCGGCCGGGGCAAGCGCGGGCGAATGGATGCGGGCATCGTTTATCGCGATGGTGCGCCGCTCTTCATCCTCGCCGCCTATACGGACGGGGTTCCGCTTACCATGCCGGACGGGCTTCCCGGCTACACGGTAGCGCTTGAAACGATCGGCCGGCTGGCCCGCGCCTGTTTCACCGGACTTTGAAGGCTTCTCAAAAAACCAACAGCAAGAGGGACGAACATGAAGAAACTGATACTGGCCAGCACCATGCTGGTGGCACTCACCCAGGCGGCCGATGCCCGCGACATCGTCGTCGCGCTCTCCTCCGACCTGCGCTCCAATGATCCGGGCGTCAATCGCGACGGCAACACCGACGCGATCATGATGCACATGATGGAAGGTCTCGTCGGTTACACGGAAAACGGCGCCGTAAAGCCGCTGCTCGCCAAGTCCGTGTCCATGTCCGAAGACGGTCTGACCTACACGTTCGACCTGCGTGACGACGTCACCTTCCACAATGGCGACAAGATGACGGCAGACGACGTGGTCTGGAACATGAACCGCTACATGAATCCTGACAATAAATGGCGCTGCCTGCCGGATTTCGACGGCAGCCGGGTGGTCAAGCTCACCGGTATCGAAAAGGCCGATGACGACACCGTGACGATGACGATTGCCCAGCCGTCCGCGGTTTTCCTCGGCCTGATGGCGCGTCCGGAATGCGGCTTCACCGGCATGCTCTCGCCGAAATCGGTGGGGGATGATGGTAGCTTCGTCGCCCCGATCGGTACCGGGCCGTTCAAGTGGGATACGTGGAAGAAGGGCGAATATGTTCATCTGATCAAGAACGACGCCTATGTCTCGCCGGAAAATGACGGCAAGCCCGATGGCACGGTCGGTGCCAAGGCGCCGCTGGTCGAGGGGGTCAAGTTCATGGTCGTTCCCGACGCAGCGACGGTCAAGGCCGGCATCCAGTCCGGCGCGCTCGATCTTGCCGAGGTCTCGCCCGATCTGATGCCGGAGTTCAAGGACCGGGATGACAGCAAGCTGATCGTTGCCGTCAATAATGGCAAGAACCTGTTTTACATGCAGACCCGCGATCCGGTGATCGCCAATCCGGGCGTGCGCCGGGCCATGGCCATGGCGCTCGATCTGCCGCAGCTTGTCGCGGCCGCCTCCAACGGAACCGGCAAGGCCAATTGCTCGATGATCGCCACCAATTCGATCTACTACAGCGAGACCCAGCAGAAATGCCTGCCCTACGACATCGAGGCGGCGAAGAAGGAACTGAAGGAGGCCGGTTATAATGGCGAGCCGATCACCATCATCGCCAACCGCCGCGGCAATGTTCCAAGCTACCCGGCGGCAATCATCGCCCAGGCGATGATGCAGCAGGCAGGCCTCAATGTTCAGATCGAAGTGCTCGACTACGCGACCCAGGTGGAGCGCCGCCGCTCGGGCAATTACCAGGTGATTTCGCAGTCGGTCTCGCCGCGTCTCGACCCGGCGCTGATGATGAGCTTCTATGTCGGCGACAAGGACGAGAACACCTCGCTGATGTGGGAAAATCCGAAAGCAGTCGAACTGCTCGACGCCGCCTATCGCGAGACCGATCAGGACAAGCGTCAGCAGATCTTCGATGATTTCCACACGCTGATGCTTGCGGACATGCCGGGCCTGTTCATGTACGACATGGTCGACATCTGGGCCGCCGCCAAGGGCCTTGAGGGCGCTCCGGTCTGGCAGGGCAATCCCCGCGTCTGGGAAATCACGGTCGACTGATTGCCTTTCGCTGCAGCGTCGTTCCGGCGGCGCCGCACCTTCCTTTCGACAAATGGATCACGCGGCCCGCCGGACGGGCCGCGCGAGCCTTCACGACCCAAAAAGCTGTATCTCAGCACTCAGGACCCCAAGCATGACGCTAGCGATCGAACAACTCGCGGACGAAATCGAGGCATTGAAGCCGGAATTCATCGAACTTTCCGACCGGATCTGGGACCTGGCCGAACTGAAATTCGAGGAATTCGGCTCGGCGAAGCTCCAGTCCGCGCTTCTGGAACAATACGGTTTCCGCGTGACCCGTGGCCTTGTCGGCATGGAGACCGCCTTTGTCGGCGAATATGGTTCTGGCAAGCCAGTGATCGCCATTCTCGGCGAATTCGACGCCCTTGCCGGCATGAATCAGATCGCGGGCATCGCCGAGGAAATATCCGACAGGCCGGGCGCCAGCGGGCATGGCTGCGGCCACAACCTCCTAGGCGCGGGCTCGCTTCTGGCGGCCGTGGGTCTTGCCCGCCATCTGGAAACTGCCGGCCTGTCGGCCACCGTACGCTACTATGGCTGCCCGGCAGAGGAAGGGGGCGGAGCCAAGACGATCATGGCCGAGGCCGGCACTTTCGATGATGTCGACCTCGCGCTGACCTGGCACCCCGCGCCGTTCAATGGCGTGCGATCGACCAATAATCTCGCGGTGATCGAATATGAGATCCGCTTCAAGGGCACGGCCTCCCACGCCTCCAACGCCGCCCATCTCGGGCGTTCGGCGCTCGATGCGCTGGAGCTGACCAATATCGGCATCAATTTCCTGCGCGAGCACATGCCGACCGACTGCCGCATTCATTATGCGATTACCGATGCCGGCGGCGTGGCTGCGAATGTCGTTCAGGCGCGCGCGGCCGGTCGCTATATGGTGCGTGCGCCCGAGATCGTCGGCGCCCGCGCGCTGGCGGAGCGGGTGACGAAGGTCGCGGAGGGGGCGGCGCTGATGACCGGGACGAGCCTCGAAATCGAGCTCGGCAAGGCAACCAACAGCCTTCTCCCAAACATCACGCTGGAAACGGCAATGCATGAAGAGATGACGGCACTCGGCCCGGTGCCCTTCGATGAAGCTGACGAGGCCTTCGCCAGGGACATCCAGTCGACCTTCTCACAGGAAGCGATCGACAGCAGTATCAGGCTCTACCAGATCAAGGGCGACGCGCTCTCCAACAAGCCGGTCGATAGCTCCATGCCGCTGCATCGGGGCCTGAGGGCTTTCGAGGGTTATTCCCATTTCCGTGCAGGGTCGACCGACGTCGGAGACGTAAGCTGGGTGACGCCGACGGCGCAATGCTGGGCGCCCGCCTGGGCGATCGGCACCAATCCGCACACATGGCAGGTGGTTGCCCAGGGCAAGAGCGCGGCTGCGCACAAGGCTCTTGTCCACGCTGCCAAGGCTATCGCAGCGACCGGGCTGAAGGCGGTCTCGGAACCGGACCTGATTGCGCGGGCACGCGGCGAATGGACAGAAAAGACCGGCAAGCGCCGCGATGAAACTCGCTCCGCAGAAAAGGCTCTGCCTGCGCGCGCATAAGCGTCCAGTGCGTTTGCTGGAAAAGTGGATACCGGTCTTCCGGTCGCCAGATGTTTCCATCCGACTGCGACATGCTTCAATGCCGCGCTGGAAGCCAGGCAGGCCCCGCCTCTTGTCTGGCCATGGCGCGGGCAGCATGCCCTTAGCGCCCGCTCACGCGGACGCCTCTCTGGAGCGCAATTGGGTTCGCGGATTGATCAACCGCGTTCCAGCAGGGCGAAGGCGAATTCGAGGTCATGGCGGGTCTGTTCGAAGAGTTCATCGACGGTCAGACGCGTTTCACCACCGTCAGCGTCTATGTCCAGATACTGATAGACAACATTTGGTCTGTAGGAATTCAAGGGCTTTCGCATGGCGCTGCGGACGTGACGGACGCTGCCATCCGGCCTTTGAATGGCAAAGCAGCCAGCATGTTTTTCCCGGCCAAACAGCCAATTATATCCGCCAAGCTGTTCGACTGCCGTTCGCAGGATGGTCTGATCCTCCAGGGATGCGCTAGCTTCGATGGCGTTTTCGAGTTCGGGGTGCACGAACATGTGCCGGTACTGCCGGCCCTGAATCTGCACCTCCAGACGCGGAATGTGCTTCGCGGCATCCGGCACGACGACGAAACTTGCGCACGGTGTCGCTCGAAAGAGGTCCGTCCAGATCAAGACATGCTTGCCCGAAGGCGTCTCACCGCCGCGGTACGCAACAGTCATGTGATCTGACAAGCGCGCGCCCATCTGACGGGCGAAAATCTGAGCCTGATACTTCGACAGAGTGTCATGGAATCCGATCCTGGATAGCTCGCCGTAGTAGGCGTTCCTTCCGAACCAGTATTCATTCTCTATCGACGCGGCATCAAATGCGCTCTCGCAAATCAGGCCGAGGTTGCGGATGAGATTGATATATTCCTCGATGAACAGGCTATCGCGTGCGTTGCCGACATCTTCCGTTTCCAGCCACTTGGTCATCAACAGGTGCAGTTGGAGATAGGTGATTGATAGCCATCCGCTTGCCGAATTATCGAACGGCACCAGAGACAAGACGACCCGGCTTGCGGCGTCCGGAAAAGTGGTTTCCGCATAGCGGTTTAGCTGCGCCGGCCTGACAACGTCCTTGACCTTGTTTTCGATGATCAGGCGAGGTCTTGTTTCACCGGCTGAAAACACAGCGATATCGATATGCTTGTATTCGCGTCTGATTTGCCAGGGGCCGGTGCCCTCCACGCCGAATATGGCCAGCGACGACGGGTATTGCTCGAAAAGCCATGCCAGAAAATTCGTATGGAACAGCTCGCGGGAGCCGAGTGACATGCGATATAGCGGCGACTGGTTGAGCCAATCCACCGCAGCCTTCCGCACATCATCCATGAAACACCCTTGCGACTTCGTCCCGAACGGGCGATGCCCTGATTCTGATGTGCTACATTGCCGGCTTGTCGTTGCCGGTTCAAGGAAGCTCAAGGTAAACGTCGCGTATATGGCGGCGTTCCGTCTTCTGTTCGACGTAACATGCGGAGCCGGCCGAAGTCCGGGGTGCCTGCTGCTTGTCGGACCGGTTGGCGCGACGCCGACTGTTTTTGGCTGTCAGATCCCCTGTGGCTTCGAGGAGCCGACTTTGCCCAGTCTGTTCTTGACCCACCCATATACTTCATTGGTGTGACGCTCGAACAGCCACCAGACGAGCGCGCTCCAGCCGACAGCAACCAGGAAAAACGTGAAAAAGAGAGCCAGCGAATAAGGTGACACGGGAAATCTCTCCGGAGCAAATCCGACCATAACGATGAGAGTCAAAAGGGGGATATGGGTCAGATACAACGTGTAGGATATTTCGGAAATTGCATGAGATGTGGCTGAAAAACCGGGAATTTTCGTGCGAAAACTCGCCAGTCCGGGAAGTGCCAGCGCAACGATTAGGCCGAGTTCAAGGTCATTGAAGTTTGGCGACAGCTTGGTGGCGACAAGGCACAGGGGTATCGCTAGCGTTGAGAGGATTTGCACCGCCGGCATTCTGAAAATGCGGCCGCCGATCTGGGTTTTGAACGACAGCGCGGCAAAAGCGCCGGCAGTCCAGATCAGTGCACCTTCATAGAAACTGGCGGGAATTATGATCAAGCTCAGGATCAAAACGACGACGCCAATAGCTTTCGACCGAAAAGCGGATTTTGACATACAGAGCCAGAAGATGAGCGGAATTGTTACATAGTACCAGAATTCGTTTGCCAGACTCCAGGTTGGCCCATTGCTACCGAAGGTCGGCGTGAAAATGGTCTGAACAAACAAAAGCGTTCCGATAAACGATGTGAGCGTAAGGCCATCCTTATCTGCGCCAAGGCCTGGGCCGGATGGATAGGTCTCTGTGAATATCCCGTCATATCCGACACCATCGGTCAGTCTTAACCCGATGCTGTCGAATATGAGCGTCAATAACAACGCCGGTATCAGTACGATCCAGAGGCGGGACAATCGCCTTGCATAATACAGAGGCCATGACAGCCTGTCTGAAAGCGTGTCGGAGAAGGCCTTTCCGCCAACAAGGTATCCGCTCAAGGCGAAAAATATGATCACGGCTTCGTGTGAAAGCCCCGTCAGAAGATAAAAAATCCTGCCTCCGATCCCTACACTGTCTCCCTCAGCTATGATCTGACTGTAATCCACGATCAAATAGGCGCGAAGGTGGCCGCCAAGCACCAAAAAGGCCGCGGCGCCTCGCAAAAAATCCAAATTATAAAGCCGGTTCAATGTTCAAATCCGTTAAGTGAAACTAGGTAAAATTGAGATCATAAAAGCAATCGTTTGGCGAAAATATACCGCGAGCCTGCGACGTTGAACAGAGCCAAGCCTAGAGAAATATTGGAGTCTGACCTTAGCCGATCTTACCGAAAACGGGGGGCGCAAACGCATATTCTGCGGTAAGAGAGCCGGTTCTCGAACCCTCCAGAGTTTTCTGACGGTCGTCGGGCGAGCCGTGAAACACACCCGCAGAACAAAGCGGCGGACCCGAAAATCCTTGCGCCTGGGCCAGATGCGGATTGTCCCGAAACCTGCAGCGCATCTCCTGACGTGCATCCCTTTCTCGCCAGGGCGAGCCGTATGGCGGGTGTCAGCTCCGACCGGCAGGCCGCCACGCAACAAGGGCCTTCGCTGTCAGAGAAAGCCCTCGAATAACTCGTTGATGCGCCGACCACCAGGAGAAGCAAATGACCTGCTGATCGGTTCGGAAAAAGCAGGAGCACCTTGAGCATAACGCCCCAAGCAGAGATTTATTCTTAGAACAGCGTCATCCCAGTTCGGCCAAGTCTGCAATTCTGGTTCAGACCAAATAAGAGACAGCTCACCTGACAGAGTGAAAACGAAGCGTTCACGGCACTCCTTGTCTCAGGGAATGGTGGGCGTTGATGGCAATTTTTGGTCCGGATACAGCGCGGTGACGGGAACACAAAAAGCTTTCCTGCCGCCAGCGTCGCAATCGTGGTCGAAGGAGGGAAACCATGCCAGTGGCAACTGTTCATTATAGGCGCATGTCGAAAACCTATCGTAAGCAGAAGTGCGGCACAGAGCAAATTGGCCAGACGGGCAGTCTGCGGCACAAGCAGGTGCCGTTCCGTACCATTGCCCTTTGTCAATGATGTCCTGCAATCCAGGAGGCGGCGGGCCGCCACTCGGATTTCCGCTCAAAGTAGGGCCGCCCGTCACATATGGCTGCGGCATGCAGAATGCCTTGCGCCCAGAACTGCAATAGTGGCCGCTTCCGGGCGGCTTCATCGCTGACGTATATGCGCATGATCCGTGAGCTGAGACGCAGTACGCAATGGTAGGGAAAGGTCCGCCGTGCGGATCGCAATCGCCGGAGCATGCCGGCGCCGTCCCTTTCCACCAACCTTCCGGATACCAGTTGTCGGGAATCCACCCTGCAGCCTGCCCGGCAAAATAGCTGAAGGAGTCAGCATTGTTTTGCGCCTGTGTAGGATTCCTCTCCGCGAGTTTGCGGCAGTTTGATTCGCCATAGGCGTCGTCCTCAGTTCCGAAGAAATGCGTTACCTCATGATAGATCGTATCGATTTGATCCGAGGCGTCCGCCTCAAAGAATGCCGGACAGAGCCAGATTGTGTCATTCTGGCCGTCCTGCACATAGGCAAGAGTGTCTTCCTCGCAATCGTTCGGCGGCGGTGAGCAGTTGATTGTTGTTGTCTGGCTTTTGAAATGGGCGGCGACGTGTTCTATGACGGCCGCAACGCTGTCTTTGGCAGTTTGCGACGAAAATTTGCCGAACCAAGTGTTGGACAATGACCCTGCAAGCAATTTATCGGTCCAGTCATAGGCAATCGCGGCGTTAGCCGTTGCGGCGGTATAAGCGCTCCTTATGGCCCCCACTTGAGGAACAGTGTTGCAGCCTACGAGAAACGGGCCGGCGGCCAAGCTGCTGGGCGGCCTTCCTGATAGTGGAAGTTCCGATGGACTTTTGATGTCCCTGCTCGGAGCAGGGTCGCCGACGACTTTGAATCCGGTTTGATCGCACTCAAGCCGGAGATACTCAAACGCGTCCTTTGTATGTGGCGGCTTGCCGTCCCCTTCTTCGATAAAATCCTGGGCGATGAAATGAGGAACAACCAGGTAATCCCCATATTCGGAAAGATCGAAGATTTTTCCGAGGTCGATCGTCGCGAATTTGCTTTCGCCGGGCGCGAAGAATACATATTGATCGGCCGAAGGGTTGCCGCGGTTGATATGCTTTCCTTTGAATTCAACCGGTATTCCATTGCGGAACACGTCCAGGTTGTTGTCTGTTGGTCGATCCTCTAGAGGTAGATTCCAGTCGAGGATGTAGATCCCCTTGTCTGCCTCCGGATTCCTGAGCGAGAATCGAAAAATCACCGGCTCGCCCGCGCGAAAGACCGTCTTCACGGGCAAGAACTCGCATTTCAAGTGAGGCGAGGCCATGGAAATTGCGGGGAAGACAAAGAAGGCAAGTGCGACAAAAAAGCGGAGCATCGGCAGACCTCGCGGTGATTTTGGTTGCACGTAATATTTCTGCATTCAGTAGTTATTTAGGTAAATTTGCTACCATAAATAGTATTTTGCTGCAAGCTGAAATGCGTCATGCATCTGGCGTGGTAAATCACGCCGGGCTTTGCGGATTGCAAGGTCACGCTTGGACTCTCAGAGAATTCCCGGTTTCCGCGATGCCAGAATGATCTTCTTCCCGGATTTCGTCAGCGTGTCCGCGTTTCTGGAGCACTTCCCGGATCTCGAATACGCCGCCGATCCAGAGGTCAATCTCTTTGGATAGAGATCGCGCAACTGTGGGAGCGCTGTGGGTGCAAAGGTTTAATATTCTTATGTGTTTGGAGGGGCAACGCTTTATACTACCGGGTGTAAGCGTTGATCTTTCCGGTTTCGGATGGACGACCGGGCGAGCGACAGAGGTGAGGCGAAGGAGGATATGGGGCGGCCAGGTCCGATAAACCTAGAGCGCGCTACGCAAAAAGGGCCTTCGCCGTCAGCGAAAGCCCTCGAATATCAATAAACTGGATGGTGGGCGTGACAAGGATCGAACTTGTGACCCCTACGATGTCAACGTAGTGCTCTCCCGCTGAGCTACACGCCCATCCGTGGCGCGGTGTATTCCAAACTTTGGCGACGGCGTCAACTGGTTTTTGAAGCTTTTTTGTCGCTTTGCGCTTTCCCTCGCTGAAGCCCGGATGAAAACGTCCTCGCCGGCTTTTCGATCAGCCGGGCGACAAGGCAAGATCACGGATCGGCGCGGCAATCGAATGCATGGGTGTTGGCCTAGACGCCGAGAACCTTTTCCACCTCGTCGACGAGATCGCGCAGATGAAATGGCTTTGAAAGAACCTTGGCATCCTTGGGCGCGGCCGAATCGGCATTGAGCGCGACCGCGGCAAAGCCGGTGATGAAGATGACCTTCAGATCGGGGTCGAGCTCGGTCGCCCGGCGCGCAAGTTCGATGCCGTCCATCTCCGGCATCACGATGTCGGTCAGAAGCAGCGAGAACGGTTCCTCGCGCAGCCGGTCATAGGCGCTTGCGCCATTGTCGAAGGCGGCAACCTGGTAGCCGGCCTTTTCCAGCGCCTTCACCAGGAAACGGCGCATGTCGTCATCATCTTCCGCGAGAAGAATTTTCAGTACCATCGGCTCAACCATATCGGCGCATTGAGGCTTTTTGTCTTAACCGGTCTGATAGACCCTATGTCGTAAACAAGCAATAAAGAGGGCCTCAAACTTTCCCGTGCCCGGTTAACGGTCTTGGCAGGGCAGGCCGGAGCGCGTAAATCTCGGGTATGAAGGGAGTGACAGTGACCGGCAGACATGACCCCAGTTTCAATGGCGATGCGCGCTCTTTCGAGGTGATCCGTCCCGAGCGCCAGACGCTGCCGCTGGTTTTCAATTCACCCCATTCCGGCCGGGTCTACAGCGCTGCCTTCCTGGCTGAAACCAGGCTCGACGCCCACGAAATCCGACGCTCGGAAGACCTTTATGTCGATGAACTGTTCGCCATGGCGCCGGCCTTCGGCGCGCCGTTGCAGCGGGCCTTCTTTCCGCGCGCCTTCCTCGACGTCAACCGTGAACCTTTCGAACTCGATCCGCGCATGTTCGCGGGCGCGCTTCCGTCCCATGTCAACATGACCTCCATGCGGGTTGTCGGCGGTCTCGGCACGATTCCGCGCATCGTGGCCGAAAACATGCCGATCTACGACCGTCCGATCGATGCGGCGATCGGCCTCGCACGGATCGAGGAGATCTACCGACCCTATCATCAGAGCCTCAAGCAATTGCTGCAGGAAACAAAGCGCCGGTTCGGGCGGGCAGTGCTGATCGACTGCCATTCCATGCCGGGCAGTGTCACGGTCGGCGGACACCGCAGGAGGCCCGATATCGTCATCGGCGACCGGTTCTGCACCAGCGCCTCGAGCGACCTCGCCTATGCGGCGATCTCGATCCTGGAGCGGATGGGGTTCGTTACCGCATACAACAAGCCCTATGCAGGCGGCTTCATCACCGAGCACTACGGACGTCCGGCATCCGATTGCCATGCGCTGCAGATCGAGGTCTCGCGCCGACTCTACGCCGACGAGCAGAGCTATGCGAAAAAGCCGGAATTCATCGCGCTGAAACAGGCGTTGACGTTGTTTATTCAGGAATTCGCCGCGTTTCTTGCCGATGACGAGGGCAGTTCCGGCCTTGCTGCGGAATGATCTTGTGCGCGGCGCGCCTGTCTTGCCCGGATTTCAAAAAAAACCGCGCTCTTGGCGCGGTTAAGTCTAGGGAGGAAACACCCAAGGAGGGTATTCACAGTCGAAAGACTGTATTTAAGAGAATAGATGACAATGCGATGACTGTCAAGCAGATTTGCCTGAAATTTACGCAACATCTACTATTGTCTAATTTTTACGCGCATTGCCGCTTTTTTATTTGCGCCTGCTGCGTGAGTGGGCGGAAACCGGCCGTTCCGGCGCAGCTTCTCAGAGGGGAGGGCGCAATTTGTTGTCATGCATGATTCCTTTCCGGTCGGAAAAACCTTAAAACCGCTCGAACACCGCGCCCGTCTTGCCACAGGATTTGCCATGCTTCCCGATCACGCCTTCTTCATGCGGCTTGCCGATGCGGCCGCCGCCGAGACATTGCCGCGCTTCCGCTCCGGCCTCGATGTGGATAACAAGCTGAGCGGCGGCTTCGATCCGGTCACGGAAGGCGACAGAGCGGCTGAAAGCGCCATCAGGCAGTTGATTGCGGATAGTTTTCCGGAACACGGCATTCTGGGCGAGGAGCATGGCGCAAGCGGGCTCGACCGCGAATATGTCTGGGTCATCGACCCGATCGATGGCACGCGGGCCTTCATTTCCGGCGTGCCGGTCTGGGGCACGCTGATCGGGCTCTATCGCGCTGGCCGGGCGGTGATGGGGCTGATGGACCAGCCCTTCACGGGCGAGCGGTTCTTTGCCGATGGGCAAGGGGCGTTTTTTTCCGGGCCTGGCGGGCCTCGGGACCTGAAAACGCGCGATTGCCGGCGCCTCGAGGAAGCGGTTCTGTTCACCACCTCGCCGAGGATCATGAAAGGGGACGCGCTTTCGCGTTACGACCGCCTGGAGCAACATGTGCGTCTCGCCCGTTACGGCATCGATTGCTATGCCTATTGCCTTCTGGCCTCGGGCTTTGCCGATCTCGTCGTCGAAAGCGACCTGAAACCCTATGACGTCGGCGCGCTGATTGCGATCGTTGAAAGGGCCGGCGGCGTGATCACGACCTGGACCGGCGAGAGGCCCGAAAATGGCGGCGATATCATCGCCGCGGCAACGCCGAAGCTGCATGCCGCAGCGCTTGCGGAACTGGGCGCAGGCTGAAGACGCGTCATCGGGCGTTCAGGCATTCTTCGAAGAAGCGCAGGATCGCGTCAAGGGCAGGGCGGCGCACGGCGTCGGTTTCCTGAAGAATCTCATGTCCGGAAGGTTCCAGCACCAGGTGGCGGGCGCCGAGCCTTCGGGCGACGCGCGCCTGCTGTTTTGCCGGGATCAGCGCATCGCGGCCGGCCGACAGCACCAGCGAAGGACAGTCGATCGCGGCAAGCGCCTTCGGCCGGGTGAGACGGCTGATCGCGCCAAGGCAGGCCGAGAGCCATCCGAAGGTCACCGGCCCCAGCAGATAGGGCGGGTCGGTTTTCGCTGCTGCGATATTGCGCTCGTAGCGCGCGCGATCGGATGTGTGGTTCTGTTCCTCAAAGCGTGCCGGCGCTGTTTTCAGGCGCGCGGTACGCAGCCTGGCACGTCCCGTCCGGCTTGCGATCCATGCCATGGCGCGAATCATTATGGCCGGATGGCGGTGGTGGCGAACGCCGACAAAGGGCGCCGACAGCACAAGGCCCGCAAAGCGGCCCGGCGTCATCTCGGCAACGGCAAGCGCAATCAGCCCGCCGAGCGAATGGCCGAGCAGGAAATAGGGGCCGGGCATGTGCCCCTCGACGTGTTGCGAGAAGAAGTCGAGCATATCGCGCGGATAGTCTGAAAACCGATCGACATGGCCCATATTGCCATCCTCGGCTCGGCGCTCGGAACCACCCTGTCCGCGCAGGTCGAGGATTGCGACGGCATAGCCGGCGAGGCGAAGATCGGACACGGTCTCGGCGTATTTCTCGATGAATTCCGCGCGCCCGGCTACAATGAGCACCGTGGCCCGCGCATTGTCGCACTGGAATAGTCCGTAACGCAGCCTGGCCCCGTCAAAGGCCCGCATCATGCCGATTGTCTCGGCCGGTTGCCCATCCATGTTCTGTCCGCTGCCGGTCACTCGCATGTGGCCTGTGATGGCGTGCGCGAACGGCAAAGGCAATGGGCGGCGTCAGATTTCGCTGGAAAAAGGACCGGAACCGGGTGCTTGAACAGGGGTAAAAGCGCCTCGGCTCCGGCCAAGATACCGCTATCACTGGGTCAAGAGTGACAACGGTGCCGGGACGGGTGCGCCGTAGTTCCCGGCAAAAGCTGAATGACGCATTACGCCTGAACGTAAGTTCAATAGTTCATTCATATTGCGTTCATTCTCAATATAGTGACGGTGAATGACGGACAAAAGCACTGACGGCCGCTGCCTCGCGGCGTTTTTCGATTATGATACTTGCCTTCGCAAGCCTCTTGAAATCGCGCCTGGCTTTACCCAAATCTCCTCGCGTGGACGCCAATTCCTGGGTCCTCAACCGTTTTCCGTGATCGCCGGTTTCGGGATCGTCGGTAAATGTCATCGCAACCATACGTCGCTCAAAGGAGGACATTATGCGTAACGTCGATTTTTCTCCCCTCTACCGCTCCACCGTCGGCTTCGACCGGCTCTTCAATCTCCTCGACACGATGGGCCAGCCTGAGCAGGCCCCTGCCTATCCGCCCTATAATATCGAGCGCACCGGCGAGAACAATTATCGCATCTCAATGGCTGTTGCCGGCTTCAGCGAAAGCGAGCTTTCCATCGAGGCGCATGCCAACGTGCTGACCGTGAAAGGCGAGAAAGCCGAGGAAGACGATGATGGCAGCAGCGAATACCTGTATCGCGGTATCGCCAAACGTGCATTCGAACGTCGTTTCCAGCTTGCAGACCATATGGAAGTCCAGGGTGCAACACTCAAGAATGGTCTACTTTATGTTGAGCTGCTTCGCAACATTCCCGAGGCCATGAAACCGCGTCGAATTGCAATCGAAACGCGATCCGGCGAGCCGAAAACGATTTCGGCGCAAAAGAATGTGGAGATGGATGCTGCCTGACAGCAGACCCCCACTGGTTGAATAATGGCAACGGCGCCTCTCGGGGCGCCGTTTCTGTTTATCCATGCCAGCGCCTTGTGATTCGCGCGGCCAGATAATCCAGGGAAATTTTGCCGGGTCCGAAGATGACCAGCATGACCAGCGGAACCGTCCAGAGCAGGCGTTGGTCGAGGATCACGCTGTCCGGAAAACGGTCGAACAGCGCGCCGATGGTCTCGCCGCCCACCTGATGCACCGTGATGTCGACCAATGTCTGAACCGCAATGAAACCGAGCATGCCGAGCGCGCTCAGCCGGGTCGCAAGGCCGAAGATGATCAGCAGCGGCAGGGCGAATTCGGCATAGGTTCCCAGATGAACGATCAGCCCCCAGGGCAGGAAGGGCACTGCGGAAACATTGCCGCCGGCGGCCTCCACGGCCGGAAGCGCGATCTGGTAATAGGCGGAATTGCGAACCATGAAGAAGCCGGCAATGCCCGGTTCGACCTTGGTCAGTGCCGAGTTCAGAAAATAGAGCCAGAGTGTCGCGGCAAAGACCAGCCGTGCAAATAGCCCGGGAAACCAGGGCGAGAGGAAAGCCTGAATTCGCGCGAAAATCCTGTCATAGGTGCGTGCGACGGCGCAGATGAAATGCATGCTGACTACTCCCTTGCAGCCGAAAGGCGCATGAAGGCGCCCGAAGAGATCAATGTGGAAAAGGCTGCGCCGAGATCGAACTCCGGATCTCTCGTCAGCGCCGCATCCGTTGCCGCGCCTATGGAAGCGCCCTGCAGCAGCCGTTCGAAGAAGGTCGCCTGTCCTTCGTCCAGCGAAAGCACCGCGACATCATATTGCGGCCGGGTCACAAGTGCGGTTTCCGCCGGAGTGGGATCGAAACCCTTGAGCCCGGTTCCGTTGCGGGATCGCTGAAAGATGCTTGCCGCCGCGCTGGCAAGCCGCAGCAACCGGGTAGCCGGATGCGCGATCAGGCTGGCCTCCATCAGTTCGTCCGGTGTGATTGTCTGAAGCCTTTCGGGCAGGAGCGGCACTCGATCGGCCGCGTGATAGGCGTCGAGCCAGGCGCGTTCGAGCCGGGCGACGTCGGGCAGGAAGAACAGTCTTTCTGCCGGTTCGTAGGCGGCAATGAAGTCGGCAAAGCCGTGGCCGTACTCGGCAATCACTGGCGTTTGCGGCGGTTCGCGCGCTATATACTCGCCGGCCATGGCAGAGAAGAACCGTTCCCCCACAAGGTCGCGCGTTACCGGGAATATATCCGCGAGCGCGCCCTTCAGCCCCACGGCGACATTGTTGCGATAGACCCCGAAGCGCTTCGCGGCCGGTCCTCCGAAGGGATTTGCAACGCCGTCGGGCGCAGTCTCGCAGGACGGCGTGATGAGGGCTGCGGCGAAACCCTCAAGCGTTGCGGCAGCAGATCTCGTATCAGCCATGGCGACTGCCGAGCAGGAAGCGCTCGCCCTCCCGCTCCATGATCGTCTCGGCCAGTTGCGCCTCGCGCTTGAGGATCGGCCAGTCCGGAACGTCATTGTCCCATTCGATCAGCGTCGGCAGCGGTCCGGTCTGGCGGATGACGAAGGCATAGAGCGCCCACACCGCGTCATCGACCGGCCTGTCGTGAGCATCGATCAAAAGCGGCGCTCCGGTATCGTCGACATCCCGCGCGTGGCCGGCCAAGTGAATCTCGCCGACGCGTTCCAGCGGAAAAGACTTCAGATAGGACAGGGCGTCAAAGCCGTTATTGGTCGCGGAAACATGGACGTTGTTCACGTCAAGCAGCAGGCCGCAGCCGCTTCTGCGCGCGATCTCGTCAAGAAAGATGGTCTCGGGGATCGTGCTCTCCGAAAAGGCGACATAGGTAGACGGGTTCTCGAGCAGGATCGGCCGTTTCAGCCTTTCCTGTACAGCGTCGATGTGGTCGACGATATGGGCAAGCGTTTCCTCGGTATAGGGCAACGGCAGAAGGTCATTGTAATAGGCATTATCATGGGTCGACCATGCCAGGTGCTCGGAAACGAGGCCCGGCTCATAGCGCTCGACAACGCCTGCCAGCCGTTCCAGATGGCTCGGATCAATCCCGCGCGGAGAGCCGATCGACAGGCCGACGCCATGGATAGAGAGCGGGAAGTCCTCGCGCATGCGCGTCAGGATACGATGGGGATGGCCGCCCGCGCCCATATAGTTTTCGGCGTGCACTTCCAGGAAGCCGATGCGATAGACATCGTTCAAAATGGCGTCGGCATGGGCGGTCTTGAAGCCGGCGCCGGCTCGCTGCGGGATCTGTCGCCGCGCAAGCAAGGCAGTCATTTCACTGGACATGTGTAGTCCTCCCACTCACTGGATGACGCGAGACCGCCGGTGCGCCGAGGGCACCGGCGGTAGTAACGCGCAATCACATTGCGGGCAGGTCGCGATCGAGCGGCTTGAGCGAACCCATGCGGTCGCCCGGCAGCTTCATGTCCGTGCAGGAGCCTTCGGCGACATATTTCCAGGCATTGCCCTGGTAGTCGACCTTGGACGTGCCTGCGCAGGTCGTGCCCGGTCCGGCGGCGCAATCGTTCTGGCCGGCCATGGCAACGCCGTAGCACTTGACATCGGCGGCCTGGGCGGGGGCGGTGGCCGCAAGGCTGCCGACAGCCACGGCGAGCGCACCGGCCAGAGTTGCAGCGCTGATCTTGTTGGTCTTCGACATGCTATTCTCCTCATTGATCGAGACGGGTTCGATTGTTGTGCAAGTCTTGTTCTTGCACGCAGGAGTTTTGCAAAATCGGCCTTCACTTGGAAATCAATGGAGCGTCACCCAGCCATCACGCCGCGTCACCGGCCTGTGAGGCGCCGTTACCCCTTCGTGAGCGGTTCGGCCTCGAGAAAGGAGACAAAGCGGTCGACCTCGGCCTCGGTCGTGGCGAAGCTTGTTACGCAGCGCGCCAGAACCTCGTCTTCAGCCACAAGTCCCGGCTGGTCTGCCGGCGTCAGCCAGTCGTAGAACTGCGCGCCGGCCTTGCGCGCGGCTTCCGCCGCTGACTTCGGCAGGATGATGAAGACCTCGTTCGATTGGGTCTCCCAGGCAAGCCGCGCCTTTGCCGACGTGCGGAAGGCAATGCGCATCCGCTCGGCCATGGCGTTTGAGTGGCGGGCGAGGTTGAGCCAGAGATCGTCTGTCAGATAGGCGTCGAGCTGGGCGGAGATGAAGCGGGTCTTGGAGAAGAGATGCGCGGCGCGCTTGCGAATAAAGGGCATTTCCCGCGCCTGGCCCGGGTTCATGAACACGATGGCCTCCGCGCACCAGCAGCCGTTCTTGGTGCCGCCGAAGGAGAGGATGTCGACGCCGCGCTTCCATGTCATTTCCGCAGGCGTTGTGTCGAGCGCCACGAGCGCATTGGCAAAGCGCGCGCCGTCCATGTGAACGGGAAGGCCGCCTTCCTTGGCGACGGCAGTGAGGGCGTCGATCTCGTCAAGCCCGTAGACGGTGCCGACTTCGGTCGACTGCGTCAGCGACACCGCCATCGGCTGGCCGTGATGAATGAAATCCGCCGGATAGCGCGCGGCGATCCGCCTGAGCTCTGAAGGCGTCATCTTGCCTTCGGGGCCCGAAACGGTGGCGAGCCTGCCGCCGCCGGTGAAATATTCCGGCGCGCCGCCCTCGTCATTGGCGATATGGGCGTCCTTGTGGCAGAAGACCACGCCGCCCGGCCGCCCAACGGAGGAAAGCGCCAGCGAATTGGCCGCCGTGCCGGTGCCGACGAAGAAGACCGCGACCTCGCGTTCGAAGATCTCGTTGAATCGCGCCTCGATCTTCCGGTCCAGCGGGCTTGTGCCATAGGCATTGGCATAGCCCGACTGTTCGCGTATCAACGCTTCGCCGATTGCGGGATGGGCGCCGGACCAGTTGTCGGAAGCAAAAAACATGGATAAAGACCTCAGAAGCGTTCGAGAAATGCGGTAAGCGGGATATCAGGGAAAAGCTTGCCGCCTGTAAAGGGGCATTCCCGGATGTCCGGTTTCAGACGCTGTTTTCGCAGGAGTTTGCGCCTGTCGGCTTCAGGGGCGTGGAATCTGCCTATAAATTGCCGTTTTCTTTCACGTCTTTCGAAAGAACCCGGATAAGGGTAACTTTCTTGCGTTTTCGGTCCCTCTGGCGTAATTTTCTCTCGCCTTCGGGCGCGCGATTTCATTATTTGCTTGCGACTTTGCGTGGTTTCTGGCATGAACTGCAGATAGGACAGTTATGCTGTCCTATTTTTATGTCTGGCTGTGTCGTGTGCCGATCGCAAGGGGCTGACGTGTTCGCGCTTTTTGGTCTATAGTGACCGGACAAGCGGAAGGCCGCGCTCCGGCTCGCTCACGACAAGAGCCATCGGCTGGAGCGCCCATTGGTATGGTCGTCCCGGTTTTAAATGAGAGAGAGGTCTGCAGGCGGCAGGGCGCATCAGCGCCTTCACGCATTTGCCTGCACCCATGATCCGGTTTCGCCTGCAGTCCGGCAGGTTTTAAGGAGATCTTGTATGACGAAGATGACGCCATCCGCGCTCAGTGGTGCCCCGCTCACGCAAATGACCGTGACGCCTGCCGCCAATAAAGCTGCCGACGGTCGTCGCAACAAACGTCAGGGGCTCTATGATCCGAGGAACGAGCACGACGCCTGCGGCGTTGGCTTCATCGCCCACATGAAGGGCGAGAAGTCGCACCAGATCGTCAAGGACGGCTTGTTCATTCTCGAAAACCTCACCCATCGCGGCGCGGTCGGTGCCGATCCGTTGATGGGCGACGGCGCTGGCATGCTGATGCAGATCCCGGATCGCTTCTTCCGTGAGGAAATGGCAGCGGAAGGCATCGTGCTGCCGAAGGTCGGCGAATATGCCGTCGGCTATTTCTTCATGCCGCGCGATCCCGAGCGCATTGCCCACTACAAGGATATCATCCAGAAGGTGATCGCCGACGAGGGCCAACGCTTCATCGGCTTCCGCGAAGTGCCGGTCGACAATTCCTCGCTGTCGAAGGCGGAGGATATCGCCGCGACCGAGCCCTATCACCTGCAGGTCTTCATCGGCGCCGGCGAGCGGGCCGATACGCAGCAGGATTTCGAGCGTCGCCTGTTCATCCTGCGCAAGGTGATCTCGAACACGATCTTTTCCGAATCGGAAGGTGCGGCGGAAGACTTCTACATCGTCTCGATGTCGTCCTCGACCATCGTCTACAAGGGCATGTTCCTTGCCTATCAGGTCGGCGCCTATTACAAGGACCTTTCCGATCCGCGCTTCGAATCCGCCGTTGCCCTCGTGCACCAGCGCTTTTCGACCAACACCTTCCCCTCCTGGAAGCTGTCGCACCCCTACCGCATGGTTGCCCATAACGGCGAGATCAACACGCTGCGCGGCAACGTCAACTGGATGGCTGCGCGTCAGGCTTCCGTGTCCTCGCCGCTCTTCGGCGACGATATCTCCAAGCTCTGGCCGATCTCTTATGAGGGCCAGTCCGATACGGCATGTTTCGACAATGCGCTTGAGTTCCTGGTGCAGGGCGGCTATTCCATGGCGCATGCCGTGATGATGCTGATCCCGGAAGCCTGGGCCGGCAACATGTCGATGGGCCCGCAGACGCGCGCCTTCTACGAATATCACGCAGCCCTGATGGAGCCGTGGGACGGTCCGGCCGCCGTTGCCTTTACCGACGGCCGCCAGATCGGCGCGACGCTTGACCGCAACGGCCTGCGGCCGGCGCGCTATCTCATCACCAAGGATGACCGGATCATCATGGCGTCTGAAGCCGGCGTTCTGCCGGTCGAGGAAGAAAACATCGTCGCCAAGTGGCGCCTGCAGCCCGGCCGCATGCTTCTGATCGACATGGAAAAGGGCCGGATCATCTCCGACGACGAGATCAAGTCCGAGCTTGCCGGCATGCATCCCTATCAGGACTGGCTCGATCGCACCCAGCTGATCCTCGAAGAACTGAAGCCGGTGGAACCGCGTGCGCTCAGGCGCGACGTGTCGTTGCTCGACCGCCAGCAGGCCTTCGGCTACACCCAGGAAGACACCAAGATCCTGATGTCGCCGATGGCAACGACCGGCCAGGAAGCGATCGGCTCGATGGGCACCGATACGCCGATTTCGGCGATGTCGGACAAGTCGAAGCTGCTCTACACCTATTTCAAGCAGAACTTCGCCCAGGTCACCAACCCGCCGATCGACCCGATCCGCGAGGAACTGGTGATGAGCCTCGTCTCCTTCATCGGCCCGCGTCCGAACATTCTCGACCATGAGGGCGCCTCGCGCGAAAAGCGCCTGGAAGTGCGCCAGCCGATCCTGACCAATGGCGATCTGGAAAAGATTCGCTCCATCGGCCATACCGAGGACCGGTTCGACACCAAGACGCTCGACGTTACCTATAGCGCTGAGCAGGGCGAAGCCGGCATGCCGGAGATGATCGACCGGCTGTGCGAGCGCGCTGAAGCCGCCGTCAAGGGCGGTTACAACATCATCGTGCTCTCCGACCGCCAGATCGGCCCGGACCGGATCGCGATCCCCGCGCTTCTGGCAACGGCAGCCGTGCATCATCATCTGATCCGCAAGGGGCTCAGAACCTCGGTCGGCCTCGTGGTCGAATCGGGCGAACCGCGCGAAGTGCATCACTTCTGCTGTCTCGCCGGCTATGGCGCGGAAGCCATCAATCCCTATCTCGCCTTCGACACGCTGGCCGACATGCATGCCAGGGGAATGTTCCCCGAGGAGGTCGACGCCGGCGAGGTGATCTACCGCTATATCAAGGCGATCGGGAAGGGCATGCTGAAGGTCATGTCCAAGATGGGCATCTCGACCTATCAGTCCTATTGCGGCGCGCAGATCTTCGACGCGATCGGCCTGTCGTCGGAATTCGTCGAACGCTTCTTCTTCGGCACGGCCTCGATGATCGAGGGTGTTGGCCTCACGGAAGTCGCGGAAGAGACCGTCGCACGCCACCGCGCCGCTTTCGGCAAGGATCCGGTGCTGGCCTCCACGCTCGACATCGGCGGCGAATATGCCTACCGAATCCGCGGCGAGGCCCATGCCTGGACGCCGGATGCGGTGGCCGAGCTGCAGCACGCCGTGCGCGGCAATGCGCGCGACCGTTACGACGCCTTCGCCAAGATGGAGAACGCGACGGCGCTTCGGATGAACACCATTCGCGGGCTTTTCCGGATCAGGAACGCCGAGGAGATTGGCCGCAAGCCGGTATCGATCGATGAGGTCGAACCGGCGAACGAAATCGTCAAGCGGTTCTCCACCGGCGCCATGTCCTTCGGCTCAATCTCGCGCGAAGCGCACACCACGCTCGCCATCGCCATGAACCAGATCGGCGGCAAGTCGAACACGGGCGAGGGCGGCGAGGAGAGCGACCGCTACCTGAAGCTGCCTGACGGTTCCTATCCGAAGGAGCGTTCGGCGATCAAGCAGATCGCTTCGGGCCGGTTTGGCGTGACGACCGAATATCTGGTCAATGCCGACCTTCTGCAGATCAAGGTGGCCCAAGGCGCAAAGCCCGGCGAGGGCGGTCAGCTTCCCGGCCACAAGGTCGACGCGACGATCGCCAAGACCCGTCACTCGACGCCGGGCGTTGGCCTGATCTCGCCGCCGCCGCACCATGACATCTATTCGATCGAGGATCTGGCGCAGCTGATCTACGATCTGAAGAACGTCAACCCGACGGCCGATGTCTCGGTCAAGCTGGTCTCGGAAGTGGGCGTCGGCACGGTTGCCGCCGGCGTTGCCAAGGCGCGCGCCGACCACATCACCATTTCCGGCTTTGACGGCGGGACCGGCGCATCGCCGCTGACCTCGCTGAAGCACGCCGGCAGCCCCTGGGAAATCGGCCTTGCCGAAACCCAGCAGACGCTGGTGCTGAACGGGCTTCGCTCGCGCATTGCGCTGCAGGTCGATGGCGGGTTGAAGACCGGTCGTGACGTGCTGATCGGCGCCATGCTGGGCGCGGACGAGTTCGGCTTCTCCACCGCGCCGCTGATTGCGGCCGGCTGCATCATGATGCGCAAGTGCCACCTGAACACCTGCCCTGTCGGCGTCGCCACCCAGGACCCGGTCCTGAGGAAGCGCTTCAAGGGCCTGCCGGAACACGTGGTCAACTACTTCTTCTTCGTGGCAGAGGAACTGCGCGAGATGCTGGCGGCACTCGGTTTCACCAGCCTCAACGACGTCATCGGCTCTGTCGAACTGCTCGACAAGGACGAGGCGATCGCGCACTGGAAGTCGAAGGGTCTCGATTTCTCGAAGATCTTCCACAAGGTGGCAGCGCCCAAGGAAGCGACCTTCTGGACCGAGCGCCAGAAGCACCCGATCGACGATATTCTTGACCGCAAGCTGATCGAAAAGGCCATGCCGGCGCTCGAGAACAAGGAAAAGGTCGCCTTCGACGTCGAGATCAAGAATGTCGACCGCTCCGCCGGCGCCATGCTTTCGGGCGAGGTCGCCAAGCGCTGGAACGAGAAGGGCCTGAAGGAAGACACGATTTCCGTGACGCTTCACGGTACTGCGGGTCAGTCCTTCGGCGCGTTCCTGGCAAGCGGCGTCACCTTCGACCTGATTGGTGACGGCAACGATTATGTCGGCAAGGGGCTTTCGGGCGGCAAGATCATCATCCGTCCGCCGGAAAACTCGCCGATCGTGCCGGAAGAATCGATCATCGTCGGCAATACGGTGCTCTATGGCGCAACGTCTGGCGAGTGCTACTTCCGCGGCGTTGCCGGTGAACGCTTCGCTGTCAGAAACTCCGGCGCGATTGCCGTTGTCGAGGGCGTTGGCGACCATGGCTGCGAATACATGACCGGCGGTCTTGTTGTCGTGCTCGGTTCGACGGGCCGCAACTTCGCGGCCGGCATGTCGGGCGGCGTGGCCTACGTTCTCGACGAGGACGGCGGCTTTGCCGACCGCTGCAACATGGCCATGGTCATGTTGGAGCCGGTTCCGGAAGAAGACGACATGCTGGAGAAGCTCCATCACCATGGCGGCGACCTCATGCACAAGGGCCGTGTCGACGTCTCCGGTGACATGACCCGCCACGACGAGGAGCGTCTGGTGCGTCTCATCACCAACCATCTGCTCTACACGGGCTCGACCCGCGCCAAGGCGATCCTGGACGACTGGGCCCATTACCGCCCGATGTTCCGCAAGGTCATGCCGGTGGAGTACCGCCGTGCGCTGGAAGAAATGGAGCGCATGCGCATGGGCGTCGCAGCGGAGTGATTGTTGCCGCGAAATGCCTGTGATATGACAGTGTCATATCACAGGTATGGAGGCTGAGATGTCGAACCGTATCACCAAGGAAAGAAAGTCCCGGATTTTCATGAATGGCCGCAGCCGCGCCGTGCGAATTCCAAGCGAGTTCGAGCTGGAAGGCGACGAGGTCATGATCAGACAGGATGAGAGCGGCCTGATCACGATCGAGCCGGTAAAGAGGAAGATGACGCCACGGGAGGTTATCGAGTGGCTTCGCGCGCAGCCGCCACTGCCTGAAGAAGAATGGTTGCCGGAGATCGAAGACCTGCCGCCGCGGGACGTCGATCTTTAGAAATGAAGTATCTGCTGGATACAAATACGATATCGCATGCCTTGAAATTTCCGGCGGGACCGGTCGGTCGGAGATTGTTCGAGGAAAATGCGGATGCGCTGTGTACCAGCATCGTCGTGGTGGCTGAACTTCGGTTCGGCTATCTGAGAAGGGGATCGGAGCGGCTCAAGAGGGATGTCGAGACGCTGGTGGGCAGTCTGGATATCCTGCCGTGGGAAAGCCCGGCAGAGTGGAAATATGCCGAGCTTCGACTTGCGCTGGAAAGGGCCGGCACGCCGATCGGCCAGATGGACATGCTGATCGCAGCCCACGCGCTTGCGCTCGATGCGGTGCTGGTGACGGCGAATGAAAGAGAATTCAAACGGGTTCCCGGCCTGAAGGTCGAGAACTGGGAAACGGCCTGAAGGGCAAAAGAACGACTTCAACCGGCTCTGCGGGTCAGGGGCGCGGGTCATGAGAGTGAGGGATCGGACATGCTGATGACAACGACGCCGACGGTCGAGGGCCGCAAGATTGTCGAATACAAGGGCGTGGTGACAGGGGAAGCGATCATCGGGGCCAACATCTTCAGGGATATCCGTGCGAGCTTTCGCGATATCGTCGGCGGGCGGTCGTCGGCCTACGAGGAATCGCTGGCGGAGGCCCGCGAGACAGCTTTTGCCGAGGCCGAGAAAATGGCCCAAGGTCTCGGCGCCAACGCGATTGTCGGGATCGATCTCGACTATGAAAACATCACCTCCGGCAGCGGAACCATGCTGATGGTATCGGTCTCCGGCACCGCTGTCGTCATCGAGTAATTCAGGGAAAGTCATGGGTAAAGTTACAGGTTTCATGGAAATCGACCGGCAGGTTGCGAAGTATCAGCCTGCCTCCGACCGCATTCGCCATTTCCGCGAATTCACCATCCCGATGTCGGACCCGGAAGTGCAGAAACAGGCCGCCCGCTGCATGGATTGCGGCATTCCCTATTGCCATGGGCCGACCGGCTGTCCGATCCATAACCAGATCCCGGACTGGAACGATCTGGTCTATTCCGGCAATTGGAAAGAGGCGATTGCCAACCTGCATTCGACCAACAACTTTCCGGAGTTCACCGGCCGCGTCTGCCCCGCGCCGTGCGAGGAGGCCTGCACGCTGAACCTCGAGGATATCCCGGTCTCGATCAAGACGATCGAACAGGCGATCGCCGACAAGGCCTATGAACTGGGCTTTATCGTCCCGCGTCCGGCAACGACAAAGACCGGCAAGAAGGTGGCGGTGATCGGTTCCGGGCCTGCCGGCATGTCGGCTGCCCAGCAGCTTGGCCGTGCCGGTCATGATGTTGTGGTGCTGGAGCGCGAGGCGAAGCCCGGCGGTCTGCTGCGATACGGCATCCCCGACTTCAAGATGGAGAAGAACTTCATCGATCGCCGCGTTGAACAGATGCGCGGGGAAGGGGTTGAATTCCGCTGCGGCGTCAATGTCGGCGTTGATGTGAAGGTCGACGAGCTGCTCGCCGAATATGACGCCGTGCTTTACTGCGGCGGCTCCGAAACGCCGCGCGCCTCCGGCATCGGCGGCGGCGACCTGCACGGCGTTTACGATGCCATGCCCTTCCTGGTGCAGCAGAACAAGCGCGTGGGTCGTGAGAACATCGATTCGACCGGCTGGCCGTCGGAGCCCATTCTTGCCGGCGGCAAGCATGTGGTGGTCGTCGGCGGCGGCGATACCGCCTCCGACTGTGTCGGTACGGCGTTCCGTCAGGGCGCCGTCAAGGTGACTCAGCTCGATATCCGTCCGCAGCCGCCGGAAAAGGAAGACAAGCTCGCGGTATGGCCGTTCTGGGCCACGAAGATGCGCACGTCATCGTCCCAGGCCGAAGGCGCGGTGCGCGAGTTCCAGGTCGCCACGCTGGAGTTCGTCGGCGAAGAGGGCGTGCTCACCGGCGTCAAATGCTGCCATGTGGATGAGAAACGTCAGCCGATCGCCGGCACGGAATTTGTCATCAAGGCGGATCTCGCCTTTATCGCCATCGGTTTCCGCGGTCCGCTGAAGACCGGCATCCTTGCAGAACTGGAAGGCCGTCTCACGCTCAACACCGACCGTCGCGGCTCGGTCAACGTCGTCGCCAATGATGACGACTACAAGACATCGGTCGACAGATTCTGGACGGCAGGCGATGTCCGGCGCGGCCAGTCGCTCGTCGTCTGGGCGATCCGCGAGGGCCGCCAGGCGGCCCGTTCGATCGACCTGGCCCTGATGGGCGAGACGCTGCTGCCGCGCTGAAATCGCTGCACAAATCGTGGGCTGCGGCGTGTCGCCGCAGCCTTCCCCGGAAAAAGCGGAAAACGGCGGTTGCTTTGATTGCGCTCGCCCTTGCATCTTGTTAGACCTTCCTCATACTTAAGTGAAACTTTGTTCATTTTGATTGTTCAATAGAGGAGAGGGTCTTGGCTCAGCATAAGAAGGTTCGCAAGGCGGTGCTGCCGGTTGCAGGTCTGGGGACGCGTTTCCTGCCCGCAACGAAGGTCGTGCCGAAGGAATTGCTCCCGGTGGTCGACAAGCCGATCGTCCAGTATGTCGTCGATGAGGCGATCGAGGCAGGGATCGAGCATTTCGTTTTCGTCACCGGCCGAAACAAGCATGTGATCGAAGATTATTTCGACATTCAGTACGAGCTGGAAAGCACGCTGAAGGCTCGCAACAAGAATGCCGAGCTGAGCCTTCTGGCCGATATGCTGCCTGCCGCCGGTACCGCGACCTTCACCCGCCAGCAGGAACCGCACGGGCTTGGCCATGCAGTCTGGTGCGCCCGCGAGATTGTCGGCCAGGAGCCGTTCGCGCTGATCCTGCCCGACATGGTGATGGAAGCCGAAAAGCCCTGCCTGAAGGGCATGATGGAAGTCTATGATGTGGCCGGCGGCAATGTTGTCTCCGTCGAGGAATGCGACCCCGAGCTTGCCCACAAATACGGCATTGTCGGCGTTGGCGATGCCGTCGGAAACGGCTTCAAGATCACCGAGATGATCGAGAAGCCCGAAAAGGGCACCGCGCCCTCCAATTATTTCATCAATGGCCGCTACATTCTGCAGCCGGAAATCTTCCCGATTCTCGAAGTGCTCGAGCGGGGCGCCGGCAACGAGATCCAGCTTACCGACGGCATGCTGAAACTGGCCCAGGAACAGGATTTCTACGGCTACAAGTTTGACGGCCGGACTTTCGACTGCGGCTCCAAGGAAGGCTTCATCATCGCCAATGTGGCGCTTGCGCTGAAGCGTGACGACATCCGTCCAAAGGTCGAGGACGAACTCAAGGCGCTGATCGCCGCGCTGAAATAGCCGAAATGACCGCGGGGCGCTGCGACGCCTCCCGAGCGATACCGGGCGGCGCGCAACAGCGTCGCCTTTTTTTGTTGCCGAAAGCATGAACATGACAGAATCTGCCGCGCCAGCGTCCGGCCCCCTCATCATTCCCCTAGGCGAAGGGCCTGAAAATCGGCTCGAAGGAGAGCGTCCCGACCGGCAATACGCCGTTATCGTCCGTCCGGAACTGCATGTCTGGCGCGCGGAGAAGCCATGGGCGCGGGTGCTGCTCTTTGCCGGCGGGGGATATACCAAGATCGTCTACGACAAGGAGGGGCCGGAGGTGGCCGCCTGGCTCACCGGGCTTGGCGTCGAGGCCAACCTCCTTATTCACCGCTTGCCAGGCGCGCCTGATGGCAGGGGTGGCCGGCATGCCAAGGACATCGCGCTTCTGGACGGTTTGCGCGCGCTGGATCATCTTGCAGGCGAGAAGAGCGGCCTGCCGCTCTTCCATTTCGGCCTCTCTTCCGGCGGCCATCTGGCCGGCGTGATGGCATGCCAGCCGCATCGGCTGAAGGCGGCGGGCGCCTTGATCTGTTATGCGCCGATCAACGCCAACCACCGCGCCCACAAGTTTCCGGCCGGCAAGCCGGATTATCCGCCGGTCGAAAAGCAGGATTTCTATGACGACTGGCCGATCGGTCTCGCCGAGCACCGCCATGGACTGCCAAAGGTTCCTGTGTTTCTCGCCTATGCGGCGCATGACCGCTCCGTGCCGCTGCGGCACGCGCTCAATTATGCGGAAACGGCCTCCGCCCTCGAACTCGACGTGGACCTGCATGTCTTCGCCGATGCGCCGCATGGCTTCGCCCTGCGGTCGCTCGACGGCACACAAGCCGCCTGGCCCGGTCTTGCTGCTGATTGGATGCGCCGGAAGGCCGGCCTGCAAGAGGCCGGATGACGGGCGCTTCGTGCGGCCCGCTTCAAGGCGATTGTTCTATTGATTGCAAAACCCAAAGGCGCTAACAGCGGTGCATGGACGAGACGACCGACAAGACTGACGCAGGTGATGCGACCCTTTCCGCCCTGAGAACCCTGGCGTTCGAGAAGAAGGGGCTCGATGCGCTTGCCGCGGCGCTTGAAAACGGGCTGGGCGAGCCCTTCGAGAAGGCCGTCGCCCTGCTCAGGGAAACGCAGGGCCATGTGATCGTCTCGGGCGTTGGCAAGAGCGGCCATGTCGGCACCAAGATCGCCGCCACCTTCGCCTCCACCGGAACGCCGGCCTTCTTCGTGCATCCCGCCGAGGCCAATCACGGCGATATGGGCATGATCGCCCAGAAGGACGCGGTCGTCGCGCTGTCCTGGAGCGGGGAGAGCAGCGAACTGACCGCGCTCGTCGCCTATACCCGCCGCTTCGCCATTCCGCTGATCGCCATCACGGCCGGAAAGCAATCCTCTCTGGCGCTCGCCGCTGATGTCGTACTCTCTCTGCCGAAGGCGGAGGAGGCGTGTCCGCTGGGTCTTGCGCCGACGACCTCGACGACCATGCAGTTGGCCATCGGCGATGCGCTGGCGATCGCGCTTCTCGAGGCGCGCGGCTTTTCCGCCGTCGACTTCAAGGTCTATCACCCGGGCGGCAAGCTCGGCGCGCTTCTTTCGCATGTGGCCGACATCATGCATGTGGGGGAGGAGATCCCGCTGGTGCGCACCGGCACGCCCTTGCCGGAGGCGATCATGGAGCTTTCCAAGCGCCGGTTCGGTTGCGTCGGCGTGGTAGGCGAAGACGGGCGGTTGGCCGGCATCGTCACCGATGGCGACCTGGCGCGTAATCTTTCCCGCGACATGAGCGCGCTCGCCGTCGATGACGTGATGACGGCCGGGCCGAAAACGGTTCGGCAGACGATGATGGTCTCGGGCGCGCTGGCGCTGATCCACAAGCACAATATCTCGGCGCTGATGGTGGTCAACGAGGACAACCGTCCGGTCGGCATCGTCCATTTCCACGATTTTCTCAGGATCGGCGCGGCCTGACGCGCCTCACGGGGTTTCGAGCGGCGCGACCGTCAGCCTGCGCCCGTCGCCGGAGACGATGCGCACATGCGCGCCCACCGGCAGGTCCGGCCCTTCCACGACCCAGAGCGTATCATCGAGTTTGATCCGTCCGCGTCCGTCGGTGATGGCGTCGATGACGACGGCCGTGCGGCCGACCAGGCTTGCCGCGCGCTGGTTGAGTAGCGGTTCGTCCGAGGTGGTCTCCCGGTTCTTCAGGATCTTTCGTCCCACCAGGATAGCGATGACGGAAAGGACGGCAAACAGCAAAACCTGCAATTGCCAGCCCCAGAACCCGAAGGGCCAGAAGAGGAGCGACAGCGCGCCGAGGATGATGGCTGCGATGCCGACCCACATCAGGAAGACGCCGGGCAGGATCAACTCCGCGACCAGCAACAGCAGGCCGGCGATGAACCAGCCCCATGGTCCTGCAGCGGTGAAGAAGTCAAGCATCGGCTCCATGTCCGTCAGCTTTCCGAATTGCCGGAACGCACCGAAGGCGTCGAGCGCCGCGCCGTCGGCTCATTCGAACCGCCGCCGTCATTGCCGAAGACTTCCTTGGCGATTGCCCCGATGCCGCCGAGCGAACCGATCAGCGACGATGCCTCCATCGGCATCAGCACGATCTTGGCGTTCTTCGCCGTGCCGATCGAGGCCATGGCTTCGGTATATTTCTGCGCGACGAAGTAGTTGATCGCGGCAACATCGCCTTCGGCAATCGCAAGGGACACGGAGCGGGTCGCGTTCGCCTCGGCTTCCGCCAGGCGCTCGCGCGCTTCCGCCTCGCGGAAGGCGGCTTCCCGTTCGCCTTCGGCTTCCAGGATGGCGGACTGTTTGGAGCCTTCCGAGCGCAGGATCTGCGCCGTCTTGCTGCCCTCGGCCTCCAGAATCTGGGCGCGCTTTTCGCGCTCGGCCTTCATCTGCCGGCCCATGGCCTCCACGAGATCGTTCGGCGGGCGAATGTCCTTGATTTCGATACGGGTGACCTTCACGCCCCAGGGTTCGACGGCGAGGTCGACGACGCGCAAAAGCCGCTCATTGATCGAATCGCGGTTGGAGAGCAGTTCGTCGAGATCCATAGAACCCATGACCGAGCGGATATTGGTCATGGTGAGGTTCAGGATCGCCATCTCCAGATTGGCGACCTGATAGGCCGCGCTTGCCGGATTGAGGATCTGGTAGAAGGCGACCGCGTCGGCCTCGACGCTGGCATTGTCGCGGGTGATCACCTCCTGCTCGGGCACATCGAGCACCTGTTCCATGATGTTGATGCGCTTGCCGATGCGATCGATGAAGGGGATGATCAGGTTGAGGCCGGGGGTCAGCGTGCGGGTATAGCGGCCGAAGCGCTCCACCGTATAGCCATAGCCCTGCGGCACGGTCTTGATCCCGGCAAAGAGCGTCAGAAGGATCAGGATCGCCAGGATGATGATGGTGACGGAAAATCCGGTCAGTGCAGCCATGTCATTTCCTCCCGTGCACCGGCCGAATGTAGCGGTGCCTTGTCGTTCTTATCATAGGGAGACACGCTTTGCGTGTCCTTTTCATTTCTGCGTCCGGTCTATTCCAGCCAGCCGCGAAGCTCGCGCTTCACCACATGTTCGATCACCCGCATGCCGAGAGGGGTGTCGTTGAGACAGGGGATATGGGTGAATTTCTCGCCGCCATGCTCGAGAAAGCTCTCGCGCGCCTGCTCGCCGATCTCTTCAAGCGTTTCCAGACAGTCGGAGACGAAGCCGGGATTGATCACGGCGATCCGCTTCACGCCCTTTCTCGGCAGGCCCTCGACAGTCTTGTCCGTATAGGGCTGCAGCCATTCCTCCGGCCCGAAGCGGGACTGGAAGGTGATCATCAGCCTGTCCTTCGAGAGGCCGAGCTTCTCGCGCAGAAGCCGCGCCGTCTTCTGGCACTGGCAGTGATAGGGGTCGCCCTTCTTGAAATAGGACTGCGGAATGCCGTGGAACGAGGTGATGATCAGTTCCGGTTCCCAGTCGAGCGTTGCCAGATGGTCGGTCACCGATTGCGCCAGCGCGTCAATATAGACCGGGTCGTCGTGATAGGGAGGAACTGTTCGAAGCGCCGGCTGCCAGCGCATGTCGAGCAATGTCTGGAACGCCTTGTCGTTGACCGTGGCCGTGGTCGAGGCGGCATATTGCGGGTAGAGCGGAAAGAGAAGAATGCGTTCGCAGCCCGCTGCCTTCAGCGCCTCGATGCGGGCGGGGATCGAGGGCTGGCCGTAGCGCATCGCCCAGTCGATCACCAGGTTCTCGGTGCCTGCGTAATGTCCCGCGAGCTTTTCGGCCTGGCTGCGCGTGTAGGTGCGCAGAAAGCTCTCGTTCTGCTCCTTGTTCCAGATCAGCTCATAGGCCTCGCCCACCTTGGCCGGGCGACGATTGAGAACGATGCCGTAAAGGATCGGATACCAGAGCGCTTTCGGCCATTCGATCACGCGCTTGTCGGTCAGGAACTCTTCCAGATAGCGGCGCATGGATTTCTTGTCTGTGCCGTCCGGCGTTCCGAGATTGACGAGCAGGACGCCGATCTTGCCGAAGGCGACGCTTGGGTGGTTGTCCGGCCAGGCGGCATGCATTTCAGACATTGATCTTTCCCGGTTCCGTTTCATGGGGTCCGATTTCTTCGAAATGGCGCCGGACCTTTCGCCCTATATAGATACGAAGCCCATGCCCCGCCAGACCGCGAAATTGCCGCACCGCTTCGCGAAAAAGCAAACGGCCCGACAATGCCGGGCCGCCTGGGTGCTTTCAGACTGAAGCCTTATTTGGCGACATTGGTGATGCGGCCGTCCACATAGGGCGTGTATGGGCTGTTCTCGCCGAGATATTCGGCAACGGCCTCTTCCAGGTTCGGGCCGAAGTCATAGGCGTTCATGCCCTTTTCGGCGAAGACCGCATAGCCGTCGCCGCCGCCGCGCATGTAGTTGTTGGTGACGACGCCATAGACCGTTTCGGGATCGATGGGGGCGAACTCATCCTCGCCGGTTTCGACCTCGACGGACACGACCCGGCTGCCCGGCTCCTTGCTGGCATCATAGGTGTATTTGAGCCCGGAGACCTGCGGATAGCGGCCGCCGCCGTCCTCGATCTGGGACAGGCCGTTTTCCAGTGCCGCAACGATATCGGACCCCTTGAGCTGGAAAGTGGCGATCGTGTTCTGGAAGGGCAGCACGGTCAGGACCTCGCCCATGGTGACAACGCCGGGATCGATGGAGGCGCGCACGCCGCCGCCATTCTGAATGGCAATGGTGACGCCCTGGTCGGCAACGCGGTCAACCATGGCGTCGGCTACGAGATTGCCCATCGGGCATTCCTCGGCACGGCAGACGTCGCGTTCGCCGACGATCTGGGCGGTCGTCTCGCCGACCTCCTCCATCTTCAGTTCTTCGATGGGGCCGGCCTTTTCCGAAATCCAGGCGGCAACATCCTCATTCGGGCTGAAGGACGCATCGAGAAGGATCGGGTCGCCCTTGGCCGAGGTGACGACGCCCTCGTCGTTGAAGACGACATTGAGGTCGCCGAGATATTTGCCGTACTGGTTGGCCTGAACCACCGGCACCTGATAGCCATCCGGATTGTCGACCATGGTCGGGTAGGGGCCAGCGGCCTTCTCGTCGGTGTTGGACAAGAGCGTGTGCGAGTGACCGCCGACGACGACATCGACGCCCGGGATCACGGCGATCGCCGCGAGATCGCGCGGATAGCCCACATGGGTGAGCGCGATGATCTTGTTGACGCCTTCGCCCTGAAGCTTCTCGACCTCAGCCGTGATCGCGTCGACATCGACGGTGATGTCGATATTCTTGCCCGGCGAGGCAATTTCCGGCGTGTCATTGGTAACGGCGCCGATGATGCCGACCTTCTCGCCGTCGATGTCGAGGATGATCGACGGCTCGATCATGTCGTTGACGGTCGAATCGGCATTGGTCTTCACATTGGCCGTGACCACGGGAAAGGTGACGATATCGAGGAAGGTCTTCAGCCCGTCCTCGCTGTCGTCGAATTCATGGTTGCCGACGGTCATCGCGTCGTAGCCGGCCATGTTCATGAACTCGCCTTCCATCTCTCCCTTGTAGAAGGTGTAGAACAGCGAACCCTGGAAATTGTCGCCGGCGTTCAGCAGGATCACGTTCTTGCCGTCCGCTTTCAGCGCATCACGGGTCTCATTGATCGCCGTCAGGAGCCGCGCCGCGCCGCCGAAGCAATCGCCAGCAGCATCGTCTTCCGCCGAGCAGCTGGAATCATATTTGTTGATCGAATCGAAACGCGAGTGGAAATCGTTGTTGTGCAGGATCTCGAGCTCAAAATCGGCAAACGCGCTGCCGGCCGAAAGCGACAGCACGGACGCCGCGAGCAGGGCGGCTTTGGAAAGGGAATGCATGGCGGACTCCTGGTTCGAAGAAAGGGCGCGGCGCTTAGGCCCCGGTGCCGAGTATAGCCATGGAATGTGACGATGATTTTAGGCGGGCCGTCAAGCCTCGAATTGATGTTTGAGAGGCGTTTGCAGCCCACTGGCCTCTCAAAGAGCCGTTTTGACCCGCCTGGCCCTAGTAGTTGGAACTACTTTGCATCGTGGAGAAGTTGACGCCAGGGGCCGTTGCTGCCGGATAGGTGCTTGATGGATTGGCGGTCGAATAGGTCTGGCTGCCCATCTGCTGTTGGGCGGCGCCCATCTGCTGGCCGCCCATTGTGGCGCCGGGCGCCATCTGCTGCTGGGTCGCATTTGCCGCCATGGCGGCCGCGTCGTCCAGGGTGAAGCCGATAGGCGCTGCCGCCGGCTTGTACAGCGAGAAGCGGCCGCCCTGGCTCGGCGTGCAGTTCATCAGATAGGGTGCGGCAATGGCGCAGTTGACGCGCGAACGGGTCTGGCGCAGCACCGAGGTGACATCGATCTCGACCACGTTCCCGTTGACCGTGTAGCTGCCGACGGCAAGCACCTGGTTGGAATCCGTCGTGCGGGTTTCGAACTGGCCGGCGGAGAAGCTCGAAATAATGCCGTCCTTGTCCAGCCACTGGCCATCCACGGCGGTGCGCGGGGTCTGCGGCTGGGTGGGCGCGGGCAGGTTGCGCGGCTGCTCATAGGTGGTGCAGCCCGCCAGAAGAACGGCGCAGGCAGTAAGGGTTGTGGCGAGGAACGGTTTCACTTTGATACTCATCTGCGGTCCTGTCTTTGCGCTAGAAAGGCCTATTTTGCCTGAAAAAGCAACCGCCGAGCAGGCTTTTGGTTCCCGCCGTCGCGCAAATCAGGCCGGGTTGTCTCCCTTTTTCTCGGCGAGCGCCCGTGCTTTTCTCCGCCGTGCGAGGCTGTCGGCCGACCATCCGGTCTTCATGTCGTAATAGTGTTCGAAGCTTGGCACCCCGTCGGGCAGCGGCAGCCAGGGCAATTTCGAAACCGTGTAGATATGAACGTCGGGAACGAAACTTTCCGGCGCATCGAGCGTGGCGATGCGCAAGAACAGCATCCAGCCGCGCCGGCCGTAGTCGCTCCACAGGGCCGAGCCGCAATCGGCGCAGAAATAGACATCATGCGGATAACCGCTGTCGGTGGCAAGCGTGCGGCATGCGGGCTTACCCTTTGCCAGCCTGATCCCGTCCGCCTCGATCAGCCCGTTGATGACGAAGGGACCGCCCGATTGCCGCTGACAGTCCTTGCAGTGACAGGCGTGAACAACCATCGGCCGTCCGTGCATGGCAAAGCGTACCGCGCCGCAGAAACAACCGCCCTCGAAGACCTCTTCCGTCATGACAGGCTCCTCCCTTCCGATTTCGCCCAGGCTATCATGAAAACAGAGCCTTAGGATAAATCCCGCAGGCACTATTGTCTTGCGTTTGGTCATGCGACTATGGAACGCGGAAGCGAAACCGCAGAAACAGGAATGCCCGATGAGCGAGAAACCGGTGGTGACCATTGAATATTGCAGCATGTGCAACTGGCTGATGCGCTCGGCCTGGATGGCGCAGGAGCTGCTCTCGACCTTTTCGCTCGAGCTCGGCGCGGTGACGCTGAAGCCCGGAACCGGCGGCATATTCGAAATCCGGGTCGATGACGCGCTGGTTTGGGAGCGCAAGCGCGACGGCGGCTTTCCCGGACCGAAGGAACTGAAGCAGATGATCCGCGATATCGTCGACCCCGAACGCGACCTCGGCCATGTCGACCGCACGGACGCGCAGAAGGCCGAAGACTGAGGCCTGCGCGCCCGTCCGGCGGGGCGGGCAAAATTTTTGTCGTCAAAACGTCAAATACCCGTTGACGAAACCCGCCGGGTCTCTTAAACGAGCGGTCGTTGCCCAGATGGCGGAATTGGTAGACGCGCCAGCTTCAGGTGCTGGTACTCGCAAGGGTGTGGAGGTTCGAGTCCTCTTCTGGGCACCAATTCACATTTTCAAGTTCTTGATATGTTTGCGCTTTTCGCGCAAAATCCCTCACATCGAGACATGTTGCCTTCCTCGGTTTTGATTGCCATGGCGTACTAAGTGCCGCCCGCCAGGCGTTTTGCTTGTTCGGATTGAGCGTCAGCATGATAGCAGATTTTGGGGGCGATCGGCGGCAGTCTGCGAACTCGCCCGGCAACTGAAAATGGCTCGAGCGCCAAGCTGTACCCTCTGTGAAGAAAATCATTACTGCAGTGGATGTTTGAGTTCGTCTCGGAAGAAAGAGCGGGCTCTTGCGCGAATTGTGCTCGCCCGGCACGCATTCCTGACCTTTCGCCCCATGATTTCCGTCTTCTTCGCAACGTCGCCAGATCGATTGGCCCGTTTGCGGCAGCCCACCTCATCCATCTGTCGAGCATATGGGCACGTCCAGCCGACCCCAGATACTGTTTTTTCTTTGATTGAAGTCTCCAGCAATTTCGGCGTGCCTGGAGAAGAAACCATTCAGACTGCGCCGACGCGGGGCAATAAAATAGGGTTGCAATATGGCAATTCCTCATGAAAATGTCTGTAGACATTTCGCTCGAATTTCCGATTGTATCTTTTCGTATAGCTAAGTTTTAACTCAGAGCCGCTCGCCACTACAGCGAGATTTCAGAATAGAAGTTTTTCCAATGAATGATTCTCGAATGGGCGCTGAGGCGCTGAACAAAAGCAGATTTATACAATTTAGACCTGACATCGACGGAATGAGAGCGGTAGCTGTGATTTCGGTCGTTTTGTTCCATATGGGATTCGACTTTATCTCGGGGGGGATATGTTGGCGTCGATGTGTTTTTTGTTATATCCGGATTTCTGATAACGCAGGATATTGCAAACAGGATAGAGGCCGGTAAATTTTCAATTATTGAATTTTACATTCGGCGTGTTCGAAGGATATTTCCAGCGCTTTTTGTTACATTAATATTTACATCGGTTTTTGCTTATTTTATTCTTTATCCGGAAGAGCTTGTACGATATGGAAAGAGTTTGGCTGGCGCGGCGCTTTCCATTTCAAATATCGTTTTTTACCGGCGGGATAATTATTTCGGAGCGAACTCGGCAGAGGAGCCTTTGCTTCACACCTGGTCGCTTGGCGTCGAGGAGCAGTTCTACATTTTCTGGCCGATTTTGCTGTTCATCGCATCGAGATTTCTTGGCCGGAAAGGAGTGATCGCAAGCCTGATCCTTGTGGCTGGCGCGAGCTTGTATTGGTCGCAGGCTGTTTTGGCAACAAATCCCAGCTTCTCGTACTTCATGCTGCCGACGCGCGCCTGGGAGCTTGCGCTCGGCGGTATTCTGGGACTTGCAGGAAAAGGCCGGCTGGAGCTTGGAAAGCTGACGGCGACAGCAATCTTCCTGATCGGCTCGTTGCTTTTGGGCTATGCGTTTTTCAATTATTCAGAGTTAACGCCGTTCCCAGGGTTCAGTGCGCTCATTCCTGTTGTTGGAACATCATTGATCCTGTACGCCGGGCAGTTCGGCAACCCGTGTTCCGGGATCCTTGCGGGTGGGTTGATGACCTTTATTGGCAGGCTCTCTTATCCTCTCTATCTGGTTCATTGGCCCATTATCGTGTTCTGGGGACTCGCTTCTCCTGTCGAGCCCGGCATAGTTGTCATTACCGGTCAGCTTTTGCTGATGTTGCTGTCATCCTATGCCATCGTAACCCTTGTCGAGCCTTCAATCCGGCGCCGGTCAGCGACACTGGCGAATTTGAGGTTCTGGGTGCCGTTTGCAGCTTTTTCTATCACTTTGGTTCTCACCTGTTCTTTCTTTCTCATTAAAACCCACGGCTTTCCGGCACGGCATGATATGCCGGAATGGATAGTGCAATCGAAGCAGGAAGTTCAGATATTTCAGGGCCATCCGTGCATGGTGCGAGGAGACTTGCTGCCGCAATCAGGTGTCTGCACCATCGGGGACCCCGACAGTTCACCCACACTGGTTTTGTGGGGAGATTCTCATGCGGCTCAGTTAATTCCGGCTTTCCGGGCTCTTGTCGAAGCTGAGGGCTATTCCGGAATGATCCTGACCAAGGCAGGTTGCCCTCCGATACCGGATGTCGAAATGTTGCCCAGCAACGAGATGCGCTCTGCCTGCCGGCAGTTCAACACCAATGTCCTTGAAAGGCTTCACGAGATACCGAGCCTTCGCGCTGTGATCGTCGCTGGCAAATGGTCGTCTTATGTTTCAGGCAAGGGGCTGCTCAAGGAGGATGGAGCGAAAGAGAGCTTTGATAACTCGTTACAACTGCTTTCGCGGAGGTTGACCGAGAGCGCCGAACTAGTCCGAGGTCTTGGCGGTACTCCCGTGGTGGCCACGGTGGCGCCTGTTGGCTCGGGTACGACCTATAATTGTTATGTTCGTTCAACCTATTTGGGCAAGGACAGCAGTCTATGTGGCGCAGGGGCGTTCAGCGAGAACAGAGAAGATAATGAAATGTTCAAAACGCTGCTTCCGGACGAGACCCTGGCATCGAGATTGGACCTCATTTCGGTTCTTTGCCAGCAAGACGAAGGGTGCGATCTGTTTGACGGCGAATATGGCTTGATCGACAACGTTCATATCTCTGAAACGAGCGCCATGAAGCTAGTCCCCGAACTCAAGCGACTTGTAGGGCAGCAATAGCCTATGGGTCCTGTTTCCTCGGAACTCCGGCTACCTTAGCCGCACCTTGCCGCCAGCCAGGCTTTGGCGTCTTCGACTTCCATCGGTTTGGCAAAGAGGTAGCCCTGGCCGTGTTGCACCCTGAGCTGGCGCAGGGTGGCGCGCTCGGCTTCCGTTTCCACGCCCTCTGCGATCGTGGTTGCTCCGGTCTGCTCGGCGAAATGGACCATGCCGGCGACGAGCGCCTGTTTTGCCGGATTCGTGTCGATATCGCGGATCAGCCCGATGTCGAGCTTCAGGATGTCGGGTCTCATCCGCAACAGGGCGAGAAGGCCTGAAAAGCCGGCACCGACATCGTCCACCGCCGTTCTGACGCCGAGCGATCTCAATCGGTCAAGCTCGAGCCCCAGCCGCTCGTGATCCTCCACGATATCATGCTCGGTTACCTCCACCACCACCCGCGCCGGGTCCTTGGTGCGGATGATATCGGCGAGAACGCCCGTGGCGATGGTTTCCGGCGAGGCGTTGACGCCGATCGTGACATCGGGTGGAAGCCGATCAAAAAGCGAAAGCGCCTTGACGATCGACAGCGCTTCCAGATCAACCTGGCGTCCGATCGCGCTTGCCTCCTCATACCAGAGGTTCGGCGGGCGGTAGGGGTCCCCGGCAAAGCGCGACAGCGCCTCGAATTTGATCGGCGCGCCGGTCTCGAGCGAGACGATCGGCTGGAGCACGATGCGCAACGCATCGCCCTCGAGCGCGCTGTCGATGCGACGTGCGGCGGCGGCGGCTTCGCTGCGGCGGCGCAAGCCCGCATTGATCTGTCGACTGGCCAGGTTGGCGAAGGTTTCCATGATCTTCAGATCGCGCTCGCCGAGCGTCGGATGCGGGGTCGAGCGCAGGCAGCAGAACATGCCGAAGACCGACCCGTCATCGCGGTAGACGGGAACGCTCAGATGGCTGCCGATCGGAACGTTCGTGGTGATCGGCATCGAAACGGCCAGCGGATGGGCCGCTGTATCGGCCATCACGCTCGGCAGCCGGCCGTCAAGAATATGCTGGCAGTAGACTTCCTGCAGGCTGTAGACGGCGCCGGGAAATGCAAGCGCTTCCAAACCCGGGGCGCTGACGGCACGGAATATCGAATTGCCGTCCACGATCTCGGACACATAGGCCACCTGCATTTCGAAATGGGTGCGGACGGTCTCGAGAATGAGGTCGAGCGTATCCCCGTTGTCCGACGGACCGTCGAATTCGAGTTTGAGGGGCAGGCGGCTCATCGTGGTTGGCCTTTCCGAATACGGGACGCTTGCGCGTCCTAATAAGGACCGCAGGCCGGGCTTCGTTTTTATTGAACCGTGTCGGGGTGAAAGGCCGCGATCCCTTCGTTCCGCAATGCGCACCGGTTCTGTTATGGAACGAGTATATGCGCCGGAACGGGCCCGTCCAGCACCATTCCTGGTAAAACAGACGTGACCGCCCCGCCCTGCTGCGGATCGATTCGCGCTTGTGGTTGTTTCTCGGATTGGCGGCAGACGGCCGCAATCGTTGATTTCTTCAGAAAAAACCGTGCGGAGGCGCGCCGGCTGGGCTAGACAGGGCGCCGGGCTTCTGCGTCGGCGGGGCGTTCTACACGCCTTTTGGCCGTGCAGCATGGTCCGGAAGATGCAAGACGGGTGAACGGATGTTTCTACTGCTGGCCGCAGCTTCAGTCTTTTCGCGGATCAACGGCCCGGTGCTGGCGCTCGGCCGCTGGACGGGCGCCTTGCTGATGGGGCTGATGGTCGTCGTGATCCTGGTGCAGGTCTTCTTCCGTTATGTGCTCAACGACGCGCTCGCCTGGACGGAGGAACTCGCCCGTTTCCTGATGCTGTGGATGGTGAGCCTGATGGCTCCGACCGCCTTTCGCCACGGCGGCTTCATCAGCATCGACACGATCAAGCGCTTCCTGCCGGAAAGGCCGGCGGCCATCCTCAACCTGGTCCTTCTTCTTGTCTCGGCCATCGTCCTGTGGTGGGCGATCGATATCGGATGGAACGAGGTGACGGGGATTGGCGGACGCTTCACCATGCCGTCGCTGATGCTGCCGACGGCACTCGATTTCTCCGCATGGATGAAGGTGCCGCGCGCCTGGATGATGGCGTCGCTTGCAACCGGCGTCACCATGATGTTCTCCGTCAACATCGAGCTGATAGTGCGGCTGCTTGCTGACCTTTTCGGCGCGGGCGATCGGCTGAAATCGCTTGAGAGCGGCGTCGCGCTGGAGGCGGAGTGATGCTGAGCCTGTTTCTGCCGCTCTTCCTGGTGTTCCTGTTCTGCGGCCTGCCGGTGCTGTTTGCCCTCATTGCCGCGCCGGCGGCTCTCCTGTGGTTCAACGGGCAGGAGCGCGACATCGTGCTGCTCTACCGCAACGTCTATAACGGCATGGATTCCTTCCCGCTGATGGCGGTGCCGTTCTTCATGCTGGCCGGCGAATTGATGAATCGGGCCGGCATCACCGAGCGGCTGGTGGAGTTTTCGCAGGCCGTGATCGGTCATTTTCGCGCTGGCCTTGCCCATGTGAATATCCTCTCCTCCATGCTGTTTGCCGGGCTTTCCGGCTCTGCGGTCGCCGACGTCTCCGCGCTCGGCGCGATGATGATCCCGGCGATGGAAAAACAGGGCTATTCCCGGAAGTTTGCCGCCGCCGTCACCGCCGCCTCATCGATCATCGGACCGATCATCCCGCCGTCGGGCATCATGATCATCTATGCCTATGTGATGGGCGAAAGCGTTGCGGCGCTGTTTCTGGCGGGCATTGTGCCGGGCATTCTGATCGGCGTGTCGCTGATGGTGCTGGTGCGCTTGCTGGCCGACCGCGAGGGGCTTCCGGCCGCGACGGAAAAAGCCGACTGGAAGACGCGCGGCAATGCCAGTCTGAAGGCCTTCTGGCCGCTCCTGACGCCGATCATCATCATGGGCGGCATTCTGGGCGGCGTGTTCACGCCGACGGAAGCCTCGGCGATCGCGGTGGCCTATGCCTTCTTCATCGGCTTCTTCGTGCTGCGCTCGCTTCATGTGCGCGATGTGCCGGGCATATTGATGCGTTCGGGACTTACGTCTTCGGTCGTGCTGCTGCTGGTGGGTGCCGCCATGGCCTTCAAGACGGTGGCCTCGCTGTCGCACACGCCCGAGCTTCTCGCCTCGGTCCTGCTGGGGCTGACGGAGAACCCGCTGATCCTGCTGTTCTTGATCAACATCCTGCTCTTTGTCGTCGGCATGTTTCTCGATGCCGGTCCGGCGATCATCATCCTCGGGCCGATCCTGGGGCCGGTCTTCCTGAACATGGGCGTCGATCCGGTTCATTTCGCCATCATCATGGCGGTCAACCTGACCGTCGGTCTTCTGACGCCGCCCATGGGGCTGGTTCTGTTCGTCACGTCGTCGGTGTCGCGGCTGAGCGTCGAGACCGTGGCGCGCGCCGTGCTGCCGTTTCTGGCCGTCGAAGCCGTGATCATCTTCATGATCACCTATATTCCCGCGATCAGCCTGACCTTGCCGCGGCTGTTCGGATTTCTGGAGTAAACATGCAATATAAGCAAAACACAGGGAGGACTGACATGCTCAAGGACATGATCAAGACGGCGCTCGTCGCCGGTGCGCTTGCCGTCTCGGCGGGCCAGATTGCCGCCGCCGCCGACATCACGCTGCGCGCGACGGCCAATTCCAACGAGAATGACGAGGATTATGACGGTCTCGTCGTCTTCAAGAACTATATCGAGAACGCCTCCAATGGCGCGATCGCTGTCGAGATTTTCATGGGCACGCAGATCTGCGCCACGGGCGAGGAATGCCTGCAGGGCATCGCAGACGGCACGATCGATGTCTACATGTCGACTTCGGGCGGCGCGGCAGGGCTTTTCCCCTATCTGCAGATCCTCGATCTGCCGTATCTGATGAATGACGACCGTGTGGCCGAGGAAGTGCTGTCGGGTCCGTTCACCACGGAACTGCGCGACCTGGCGCTTGCCGACAGCGGCGACACGATCCGCCTGATGACGATCGGCAATACGGGCGGCTGGCGCAATTTCGCCAATACCGAGCACACGATCAAAACGCCCGCCGACATGAAGGGCATGAAGCTGCGCACCGTGCCGGCGGAACTGCCGCAGGAACTGGTGCGCGCGCTCGGCGCCTCGCCGACGCCGATCGCCTGGCCGGAACTCTTCACCTCGCTTCAGACCGGCGTGGTGCAAGGCACGGCCAACGGCATTACCGACATCATGAACATGAAGTTCACCGATGCGGGGCTGAAATTCATCACGCTCGACCGCCATTCCTACATGGCCGCCTTCTGGTGGATGTCGAACGAACGGTTCCAGAGCCTTACGGAAGACCAGAAGACGATCGTGGCTGACGCCTTCTACGCGCTGCAGCAGGCAACCTTTGCCAGCCCCAAGCGCAAGGAAATCGCCGCCTATGAGGGCTTTCTTGAAGCCGGCGGCGAGATCTACGTGCCGAGCGAGGCAGAGAAGGCCGAGTTCAAGGCCGCTGTCGATCCGGTCTTCGACTGGTTCAAGTCTTCGGTGCCGGGCGGCGAGGACATCTTTGCCAGCTTCACCGCGGCCGTTGACGAGGCGGAAGCCACGGTCAATGAACAGCGCGCGGTGGAAATCGCCAACTGACTTTTGTTGAAGTCGGCGCCCCGGCCCGCCGGTCGGGGCGTTTATCCGTCGACGGGAAAGAGATGTGCCTTGGCGGGTTCGAAGACGAGGGTGATCTCGCTGCCGGTTTCAAGCGGGCGGTCTTCGGAAAGTGCGGCGACGATGCGGCCGCCGCGCGAAAGCTCGACATTGATCACCGTTTCCGTGCCGAGCCGCTCGACAAGTGACACCGTGCCGTGCAGCCCGCCCGCCGTGCCGTCCTCGACCACATCGAGATATTGCGGCCTGAGCCCCAGCCGGGCCTTTGACGTCTCCGAAAAATCGAACCGAGTCGCTGGAATCGTGACCGGATCGAGCGCTTCCGATTGCACGGTCATCGCATCGCCGTCCTTCTCGACAATATCGACATCCATGAAGTTCATCGAGGGCGAACCGATGAAGCCGGCGACGAAAAGGTTGGCGGGTTCGTGGTAGAGCTCCATCGGACTGCCGACCTGCTGCACCTCGCCATCCTTCAGGACCACGATCCGGTCGGCAAGCGTCATCGCCTCGACCTGGTCATGGGTCACATAGATCATCGTCGCGCCGAGCTGGTTGTGCAGCTTGCCGATCTCCATGCGCATGTCCATCCTGAGCGCGGCGTCAAGGTTCGACAACGGCTCGTCGAACAGGAAAACGCTTGGGTTGCGCACGATCGCCCGGCCGATGGCCACGCGCTGGCGCTGGCCGCCGGAAAGCTGCGAGGGGCGGCGGTCGAGCAGGTGCTCCATCTGCAGGATGCGCGCCGCCCGCTGGACGGCTTCCTCCTTCTCTGCCTTGGGGACGCCCGCAATCGTCAGCCCGAAGGCGACATTCTCGCGCACCGACATATGCGGAAAGATCGCATAGGTCTGGAACACCATGGCAATGCCGCGTTCCTTCGGCTGCAGGTCGTTGACGCGCGCCCCCCCGATCTCGAGCGTGCCGTCGGTAATGTCCTCAAGGCCTGCGATCATTCTCAAAAGCGTGGATTTTCCGCACCCCGACGGGCCGACGAAGACGACGAATTCGCCATCATTGATCTGAAGGTCGACGCCCTTGATGACCTCGACCTTGCCGAAGGATTTGCGGACGTCCTTGAGCGCCAGTTCTGCCATTTTGTTTCTCCCCTCAGCCCTTGACGCCGGTCGATGCGATGGATGCGATGAAGGCGCGCTGCAGCACCAGATAGAAGACGAGAACCGGGATGGTGATCATCGACAGATACGCCATCACCTCGCCCCAGGGCACGTTGAGCTGGAAGAAATAGCCAAGCCCGACCATGATCGGCCGGTGCGCCTCGTCCTGGACCACGATCAGCGGCCAGAGATATTGTTCATTGTACATTTTCAGCGCCTTGAGGATCGCTGCCGTGGCGATCACCGGACCCGACAGCGGCATCACCACGCGGCGATAGATCTGCCACCAGCTTGCGCCCTCGGCCCGCGCCGCCTCGATCAGTTCGCGCGGCAGGTCCTTGAAATACTGCACGAACAGGAAAACCGTCAGCGCATCGGCGATCCACGGAATGATCTGGACGCGGTAGGTGTTGAGCCAACCCCAGGTGAGCCCGTCCAGCCCGACCCATGGCAGGCGCGAGACGAACAGCAGCAGCGGAATGGCGATGGTCTCGAACGGGATGATCAGCGTGGCGAGCACGATCGAGAGCACGATCGCGTTTCCGCGCCAGCGCACGAAGGTGAAGGAGAACGCGCCGAGCGAGCATAAGAACAGCGAGGCCAGCACGGTCAGCGTGGTGATCATCACCGAATTGAAGACGAACAGGCCGATCGGCGCGCGTTCGAAGGCATCGGCATAGTTCTGCAGGCTGATGTCGCCGACGGGCAGGAAAGCGCGCAGCGATGAGGTGTCGCGCAGAAGCTGGGCGTCGGGCTTCAGCGACGACATCACCATGAACAGCAGCGGCAGAACGAAGACCAGCGCCACCAGCACCAGAACGAGATAGCGGGTGAAAAGTCTGAGCCCATGATTGTCACCGGAAAGTGCGGCCATTCCTTAGCTCCTTTCCCGGGTGAAATAGCGCTGCGCCAGCGAGATCGCGAGCACCAGCACGAACAGCACGACCGAGATCGCCGATCCGCCGGAGATATCCTGTCGCCCATAGCCGCGCTCGACCGCCTGGTAGACGAGCGTCTGGGTCGAATCGAGCGGCCCGCCCTTGGTCATCACGTCGATCTGGGCGAAGACGGCGAAGCACTGCATGGTGATGACGACGAGCACGAGGACGGCTGTGTTCCTGAGCCCCGGCCAGGTGACATAGCGGAAGGTCTGCCATTTCGATGAGCCCTCGATCGCCGCGGCCTCGTAAAGCGTCGGCGAGATGGTCTGCAGGCCGGCAAGCCAGATGACCATGTGGAAGCCGACCGCCTGCCAGATCGACATTGCGATGATCGAGCCGAGCGCGGTCTGGGTATTGCCGAGCCAGTCGATCGGCTGGAACAGGCCGAAGGTCATGCCGGAAAGAAGGGCATTGAGAAGCCCGTCATTGCCGTCATAGATGAAGCGCCAGAGCAGCGACACGACGACGATGGAAACCACGACCGGCATGAAGAACAGCGCGCGGAAGACGTTGACGCCGCGAAGCCGCTGGTTGATCAACAGCGCCAGGCAGAGCGCCAGCCCCGCCTGGACGGGCGCCGTGACCGCGACGAAAACAAGTGTGTTGGTCAGCGCCTTCATGAACACGACATCGCGCGCCACCACCACATAGGCGGTGTTGCCCGCATGAACCCGGAACCATTCGCGCATGCCGCGATATTGCGGATAGTCGTCGGAGCGGGTGAAGGAACGAACGCGCGGATATTCCAGCGCGCCGTCATCATCGCGCGCCAACTGGCCGCTGTCATCGCGTTCGGGCTCGATCCTGATGACGTTGAGACCGAGCAGGTCGCGGTAGTTTTCCATGCCGACATAACGCGTCGGGTTCGGCGAGATCAGCCGCTGGTCGGTGAGCGAAAAGCCGATGGCGAGGAAGAAGGGCAGGATGATGAAGAGCCCGATGAGCAGGATCGACGGCGCGGCAAAGGCCCAGCCCGCCCCATTGTTCTCCGTCAGTTTCCGGCTCATGTGTTTGTCCTTGCAGTGAAGTAGCAGCGGGCCCTAAGGGTTGCCCTTCCTCGAAAATCCAAGCTCTCGAGCTATTCGATGCCTCGCCACGATTCGATCTCCCCCCTTGAGGGGGAGATGCCCGGCAGGGCAGAGAGGGGTGAACCCTTTCCGGGAGCAGGGCGCTGGCAGCTTGTGCCCATTACCCCCTCTGTCGCTTTCGCGACATCTCCCCCTCAAGGGGGGAGATTGGGGGGCGGATCACGCCTTCGCTAACCCTTCCCCAACAAAACAAAGGGGCCGACCGATGCCAGCCCCCTGCAACTCAACCGTTGTGGCCATAGCCCTGGTTGCGGTCGATATCGGTGTCGATCTCGTCCACCGCGCCGTCGAGCGTGTCGGCGACATCGGCGCCGTTGGCCATGTCGGAAATCGCCTTCTGGAACACGCTGGTTTCGACCACATAGCCCGGCGTAACCGGCCGGAGCGACCCTTGCGCGTCGGAGAGGCCGTAGAAGACGGCAAGCGGCGCGCCTTCCTTGTAGTATTCCGACATGTCGGCGGCGCCCTGCGTTGCCGGAACCAGGCCGATGGCGTTGGAGAATTCGGCCAGATACTTGTCCTGGATCGCGAATTCGATGAACTCCGCCGCGCCTTCGGGATGTTCCGATGCTGCCGAGACGCCGAGCTGCCAGCTCGCCGCGCCGATCTTCGGGCCGTTGCCGAAATCGGGCGCCGGCAGGAAGACGACGTCGTCAAAGGCATCGAGCTTGGCGCGCGCCGTCCAGTTGCCGTTCCAGTCGATGGCATAGGAACCGTCGATGAAGCCGTTCTGGTGGTCGGCCGGGTCCTGGCTGGTGCCGGGCGCAAGGTCGCGCTCGAACAGCGACTGCCACCATTCGCCGAAGGCGATTGCCTCGTCCCCGTTCAGCACGCCCTCCGCGGTCTGGTAGTCGGAACGGTCGACCAGATCGCCGCCGAAGGACTGCAGGAAGGGCAGGAAGGCATAGGTGTACCATTCGCCATTGTCGGCCATGCCGAGGTTCAGCGGATATTCGAAATCGCCGCTGTCCTTCAGCTTGACGAGGATTTCGTCGAATTCCTCGGCTGTCCAGGGATCGTCCAGCGTCGGTTTGCGGATGTCGTATTCGTCGAGGTAGGACTGGCGCGTCATCATGGCGAGCGCGGCGTCCCAAAGGCCGATCGAGTAGATCTGGCCGTCCCATTTGCCGATGGCGCCCGGAAGGAAGCCTTCGATCGCGCTTTCGTCGATCGGCAGCGGCTGCATGTAGCCGGACCAGGCCCAGTTCGGCATGATCGGTCCGTCAACGTCGATGATATCCGGCAGGTTGCCGGCCAGCGCCGCGGCCGTCACGGAATCATTGTAGCTATTTTCCGGAAAGCTCTCGAGAACGACCTCCCAGTCGTCCTGGCTTGCGTTGAAATCGGAGACGATCCCCTCGAGAATGCTCGATTCCGTCGGGTTGCCGGCGCCGTGATACCACATGGAAAGCTCGGTCGCGGCAAAGGCGCCGGCGGGCAGGGCAGTGGTCGTCATCAGTGTGGCAAGGGCCAGGGCAGTTCTCTTCATCGTCAATCCTCCGATTTGAACAGTGCGGGCCTCGGTGAGGAGGCGGAAGGCGAGTGGAGGCAACCACCCGCGGGAAACGGCTGTGGGGAGGGATATTCAGACAACGACTTGATCTGCGCCGTCGCGCTCGGCAGGCCATGGGGAGACGAAGGGCATGCGTCTCGGGGGAGCGGCCGGCCGCCGGACCGCATCAGCGGTCCGGCTTCTTGGCTGGCGGGGGCCACCCGCCGCTCAGGACTGCAACATGTGCCGTCCGGCGTTTACGGAATTGCCGCTGTACCCTCCCCGTACTTTGGCAATAGTGGCCTCCCCGCCGTGTCCCGTTTCAGGGACACAACTTTTAGGGAACGCTTCATTAACACGAAAGTTCCTCCGGCCTCAACCGTGAGTCTGACGTGGTGTGGACAATATGTCGCAGGCCTATGTTTTGTTTAGGCAATACCGGACCGCCTCGTCCGGTTGCCGTGTTTGCCGGGCGTTATTTGAACCCAACCACGCGGTGCGGGACGTAAGGCGCCTCAAGCCTTTCGATCTCTTCCGCCGTCAGTTTCAGCGCCAGCGCCGCCTCGGCGTCATCAAGGTGATGGGGTTTGGAGGCGCCGACGATGGGCGCCGAGATTTCCGGCTTCGACAGCACCCAGGCGAGCGCTACACGGGCCATCGGCACGCCGCGCTCATTGGCGATTGCGGCGACGGCATCGACAACCTTGCGGTCGGATTCGGCCGTGTCGGCATAAAGCGTCTTGCCGAATTCGTCTGTCTCGGAACGACCGGTGGTCGTGTCCCAGGGGCGCGTCAGGCGGCCGCGCGCCATCGGGCTCCACGGAATGACGCCGATGCCTTCGGCCGCACAAAGCGGCAGCATCTCGCGCTCTTCCTCGCGGTAGAGCAGGTTCACATAGTTCTGCATGGTCACGAATTTCGCCCAGCCATTGGCCTTCTGGGTGGCGAGCATGGTGGCGAACTGCCAAGCGTGCATGGACGAAGCGCCGATATAGCGCGCCTTGCCGGCCTTCACCACGTCATGAAGCGCCTCGAGCGTTTCCTCGATCGGCGTGCCATAGTCAAAGCGGTGGATTTGGTAGAGGTCGACGTAGTCCGTACCGAGACGGCGAAGCGAGTTGTCGATTTCCTGCATGATCGCCTTGCGCGACAGGCCCATGCCGTTCGGGCCCTGGTGCATGCGGTTCATCACCTTGGTGGCGAGCACGATCTCCTCGCGCCGGGCAAATTCCTTCAGTGCCCGGCCGACGATCTCCTCGGAAGAACCGAGCGAGTAGACATTGGCGGTGTCAAAGAAATTGATGCCGTCCTCGACCGCCTTGCGGATGAAGGGGCGGCTCTGCTCCTCCGTCAGCGACCAGGGATGGGAACCGCGTTCGGGCACGCCATAGGTCATGCAGCCGAGGCAGAGGCGGGAGACGTCGAGGCCGGTGCGGCCGAGCTTCACATATTCCATCGGGGTGTCCTTTCTGAGCAGAAACAGGCCGAGGAGGCCATTCGGCCCCGACGGCGGATCGCCGACAATCGACGCCCAAACAGGTCACTTCGTCAACCCGCTTGCCACGCCCGCCATCAGGTTTTACGACCGAAGGAGAGGTCAGCCGCTAACAATCACGGGCGGTTCCGGCCGAAATCGAGATGCCGCGTCGGCTAAACGCGAGGATCAGGGGGAAGGATGCAGGAATTTATCCGGGGGCTTGTCTCTTTCGGCGGTAGGCTCGGTCGAGGCGGTTTCGTTGGCCACGCATTGGTTGCCGGTGGGCTGTTCCTACTGGCTGCGGCCATCGGTGAAGGCGGCGACGACGCGTATATCATGTTATTGATGTTGCCGGCGCTGGTGGTCTACGCGGCAGCCGCGACCAAGCGGCTGAGGGATGCCGGTGTTGCCGGTCTCTGGCTGCCCCTTCTATCGGTGCTCTCCTTGTTTTTCAGCACGTTTTCATGGTTGCTTCTCCTCATTCCCAACAGTGCCGCCGCGCGCGCATCAAGCGGCTGGAAGCATGAGCGGCAAACCGGCCCGAAACAGGGCGGCTGGGCAGACTGGCGGCAAGCCGAACCAGGGGTGGCCAAGCAACCCAGCATCCGTGAGCGCAAGCGCGCGGTTATCGACGTAGTGGATCTGGCCAGAATGGTCTGTGCTGCCAATGCCAAAGGCCAAGCGAAGAGCCCTGCTGAACTGCGTCTCGTCTATGACTGGCTGGTTGCGTCCGGCATAAATGACAGGCTGCGGCGTGACGCTCTCAGTGATTTTGCAAAACTTGCTCATGCTCATAGCAACATCATGGGGAATTTCCTGAGCCTCAGAACCAATCCGGCCGCTTCGGTTGCGTTTCTCGCAGAAGCTTTTGCCATGCTGACCGCTCTGGTCGCGGCGAATGGTTCGACAAGCCCCGAACAACGCGAGCTTCTGGCAACAATCGCCGATGGCTTCGGGCTCAAGGTTGAACTACCACCTGCGGTCGTTGTCATTGTCTCGCTCGCGGCCAAGATCGCCAAGGCCGATGGCGTTGTTTCGCGCAGGGAGATCGCCGTAGTTGACGCTTTTTTTGTCGACGGGCTGGAGCTTTCTGCCGAGATGCGCCGCAAGGCAGTCGCTGTATTCCGCGATGCGCGCGATGACAGCGCTTCCTTTCAGTCTTACGCCAAGCGGTGCGCCGAGACCCTCGCGACACCGGAAGCCCGCGCGCTCGCATTCCAGCTGTTCGTGAGGATCGCCTCCGCCGACGGCGCGGTGACGGCGCGCGAGGCCGAAATCCTCGATCATGTCGCCGGGGTTTTCGGGATCGCTTATGAGAGCGGCCGGAGGCAGGAGGAAACGCCGTCCGGCGAGCAGAAAGGCGAGGCTTTCTACGCAGACATTCTCGGCGTTGCGCAAAATGCCGACGCAGCGACAATCAGGAATGCCTGGCGAGAAAAGATTCGCCAGAACCACCCGGACCGGGTCGCCAGCATGAGCGAGACGATCCGTCGGGTGGCGGATGAAGAGACAAAGAAACTCAACGAGGCATATGAGTTCTTCAAGGCGCGCGACCGGGCCTGATCAACTGTGCGCTGAATGGAGCAGTCTTGCAGCGTGCAGGCATGCAGGACAAAAAAGGGGCGTTCGCCAATCAAGGAAACGCCCAGTTTTGACTTTCCCGATCAGGCCTACTTCTCGGCGAAGGCCTTCTTGCCTTCCGCATCGAGGGCGGCAAACTCTTCGTCCGACAGCGTGATCTCGGCTGCCGCCACGTTTTCCTCCAGGTGCTTCACCTTGGACGTGCCGGGGATCGGCAGCATGACCGGGCTGCGCTTCAGCACCCAGGCAAGGGCGATCTGGCTCGGCGCGGCATCGTGTTTCCTGGCGATGTCATCAAGCAGCGAGCCGGGCTTGGCGAGATCGCCTGCGGCCAGCGGGAACCACGGAATGAAGCCGATATTGTGCTTTTCGCAGTAATCGAGCACGTCCTCGCTGGTGCGGTCGACCAGGTTGTAGCGGTTCTGCACGGTCGCCACGGGGAAGACCTTGCGGGCGGCTTCGATATCGGCGACGGACACCTCCGAAAGCCCGGCATGGGCGATCAGCCCTTCATCAAGAAATTCCTTGATGGCGCCGAACTGTTCGTCGGCCGGCACCTTCTTGTCGATGCGGTGAAGCTGCCAGAGGTCGATCTTCTCGACGCCCAGATTGCGCAGGCTCTTGTGCACCTGCTGGCGCAGATATTCCGGCCGACCGACCGGAAGCCAGACGCCGGGCCCGGTGCGGGTCAGCCCGCCCTTGGTCGCGACCTTGACGTCGCCATAGGGGTGCAGGGCCAGCTTGATCAGCCATTCGGAAACATCCGGTCCGTAGCTGTCTGCGGTATCGATGAAATCGACGCCCAGTTCCGGCAGCCGCTTCAGCGTGGCGATGGCGCCGTCGCGGTCGGCCGGTTCGCCCCAGACGCCGCTGCCGGTGACGCGCATCGCGCCGAAGCCGAGGCGCGTGACCTTCAGGTCGCCGCCGATCGCAAAAGTGCCTGCCTTGTCAGCACGAATTTCAGCCATGGTCTTCTCCCATTTCTGGTGGAACATCGCCGCGCGACAGGATGACCGAAGGGATCGGGGCGCGCGGCGGCAATGTCTGGAATCTACACAAGGGGAGATGGTCGGGCGGAAAGGCGGTTTCAATACGTGCGACGTTATTTCGCCTTCGACCGCCTCTGATCAATGAAGATGAAACATCTTCTTCAATTCCACCTGAACCGGCGAATTGTCCGGATTCGTCTCCATGATATCGGCCATGAAGGCCCACCAGCGTTGCGCGATCTCGGCATCCGGGATCGCATCCATCGTGTGATTGTCCGTGCGTTTCAGCACAGCGAACAGATGATGGGTCTCCTCATCCAGCCAGATCGAATAGTCGGAGACGCCGGCCTCCTTCAACAGCGTGGCGAGTTCCGGCCAGATCTCGTCATGGCGGCGCTTGTATTCCGCCGCCTGACCGGCGTTGAGGTTCATGCGGAATGCGATGGTTTCCATGTTTGTCTCCCGCTTGCGCCGTCGCTCAAACGATGCCGCCGCCCGCACCCGTGACGGCCGGGCGAACGCCGGCAACCTTCTGGCGATAGCCCGCCGCGCGATAGGTGGCGATCGGATCGACAGCGCCGCCGGCGTTTTTGCGGGCCATGGCGAGGATCGGGCCGACATCGGTGCGGAAGGCGTCCTTCAGCGTTTCCGACGCCATCATCGGGTCATTGTCGTTCTGGAAACCGGCAAGAGCCGCACGATCGACGAGAAGCGCCTGCGCATAGGCGCGGCGAACCTCGATCGCCGAGCGCATCAGGCTCTCGATCGGGTCGGTAACGTTGTGGGACTGATCGAGCATATGGGCCGGATTGAAGTTTTCCGCACCCTCGGCATCGACCAGTTCGTTGAACACCAGAAACAGGCGGAACGGATCGATCGAGCCCGTATCGAGGTCGTCATCGCCATATTTGCTGTCGTTGAAATGGAAACCGCCCAGCTTGCCGAACTGGATGAGGCGCGCGACGATCATCTCGATATTGACGTTCGGCGCATGGTGGCCGAGGTCGACGAGGCAGAAGGCCTTGGGGCCGAGTTCCTTGGCGATCAGGTAGTTGGTGCCCCAGTCCTGCACCACGGTGGAATAGAAGGCCGGTTCGAAGATCTTGTGCTCGGAAAAGATGCGCCAGTCGTCCGGCAACGCCGTGTAGATGCTCTTCATCGCCTCCAGATAGCGCTCGAACTGCTTGGTGAAATGGCTCTGGCCGGGAAAGTTCGAGCCGTCGCCGATCCACACGGTCAGCGCCTTCGAGCCGAGCGCCTTGCCGATCTCGAAACACTCGATGTTGTGGTCGATCGCCTGCTGCCGCGTGGCCGCGTCGGTGTGGGAGAGCGAGCCGTATTTGTAGGAGTGTTCCTGGCCTTCCTGATCCTGGAAGGTGTTGGAATTCATCGCGTCGAAGCCGAGGCCGAGCGCTTCGCCGCGCTGGCGCAGTTCCGAAAGATCATCGACCTTGTCCCATGGGATATGCAGCGAGACCGTCGGCGTTGCGCGCGTCAGTTGCTGGATGACGGCGCAGTCCTCCAGCTTGTCGAAGATATGGCGTGGTTCGCCGACGCCGGGGAAACGGGCAAAGCGCGTGCCGCCGGTGCCCACACCCCAGGAGGGCACGGCCACGCCGTATGCGGCGACCTTTGCCGTCACGCCATCGATGCTGACGCCGCGACGGGCGAGCTTTTCGCCAAGCGCGTTGTAATCCGTCTCGAGGTCTTTTGCCCGCTTGTCGTTTTCTGCGGAAAGCACGCCGCTGTCGATCATCTCTTCCATGATTTCCTCCCGTTGCAGGCGACAGGGCCTGCTGAATTTGTGAAAGCCGCAAGAGCCTGCAGCCACCAATCTCCCCCCTTGAGGGGGAGATGTCGCGAAAGCGACAGAGAGGGGTATCGGGCGTAAGCCGCAGATACCTTGCTCTCCGGGAGGGTTCACCCCCCTCTGCCCTGTCGGGCATCTCCCCCTCAAGGGGGGAGATTGATTCTGTCCTATGGCCTCAAATCCGACGAGCGGTCGCCTCTCTCTCCTGCGTCATGCTCGGGCTTGACCCGAGCATCCAATCCCGCCTGTCGCGAGCGGAGCCGGCGGGGCTTGAGCCGGATTTTCCCCCACGCCCGTCGCAGTGAAAGGTGCATGGATCCTCGGGTCAAGCCCGAGGATGACGCCAAGGGTGGGGAGAGGTTTACAACACCTGACGAGCCAGTGCCGCACCTCCGCAATCTGCCCGAGCCCGCCTCTTCCCATCCTACCGCGTGAACGACTGCGCGTTGCCCGCGTCCACGTTGATGATATTCCCCGTCGATTTGGCCGACATGTCGGAGGCGAGGAAGTAGATCGCTTCCGCGATATCCTCCGGGAACACCGAGCGCTTCAGCATGGACCGGTCGCGATAGTGCGCCTCCAGCTCGTCCGTCGACATCTTGTAGGCGGCGGCGCGCTGTTCCTTCCACTCGCCGGTCCAGATCTTCGAACCGCGCAGCACGGCATCCGGGTTGACGGTGTTGACGCGGATCTGGGCGGATGCGCCTTCGAGCGCGAGGCAGCGGGCCAGATGAATTTCGGCGGCCTTGGCCGTGCAATAGGCGGATGCGCCCGGCGAAGCGGCCAGACCGTTCTTCGACGAGACGAAGACGACATTGCCGCCGGCATTCTGGTAGCGGAACAGGCGGAAGGCCTCGCGCGACACCAGGAAATAGCCGGTTGCCAGAATGGCGATGTTCTTGTCCCAGAGATCGAGCGTCGTCTCTTCGATCGGCGCGGATGAGGCGAGGCCGGCATTGGAGACCAGGATATCAAGCCCGCCGAATTCCACCACAGCATCGGAGAAGCCCCTGGCGACTTCGGCCTCGTCGGTGACGTTCAGGTGCACGCCGCGCACGATGTCCTTGCTGAATACCGAGGAAAGCTCGGCCTTTGCCGTTTCAAGCGCAGCATCATCGATATCGGCCAGCACCACGCAGGCGCCTTCGCCGGCAAGGCGGAAGGCGGTGGCCTTGCCGATGCCGCCCGCGCCGCCGGTCACCAGCGCAATCTTGCCGGCAAGCGGCTTCGGCTTCGGCATGCGCTGCAGCTTGGCCTCTTCCAGGAGCCAGTATTCGATATCGAAGGCTTCCTGTTCGGAAAGGCCCTGATAGGTGGAGACAGAGGACGCGCCGCGCATGACATTGATGGCGTTGACGTAGAACTCGGCGGAAATGCGCGCCGTTGCCTTGTCCTTGGCAAAGGAGATCATGCCGACGCCCGGCACCAGATAGATCACCGCGTTCGGGTCGCGCATGCCCGGCGAATTGTCGTGCTTGCAGCGCTCGTAATAGGCGGCGTAGTCCTCGCGGTAGGCGGCAATCGCGTCCGGCAGGCCCTCGACCGTCTTGTCGATGTCCGGATTTTCCGGATCGAAATCGACGACCAGCGGGCGGATCTTGGTGCGGAGAAAATGGTCGGGGCAGGAGGTGCCAAGGGCTGCCAGTTCCTCAAGCCGGTTGGAGGCGACAAATTCCAGTACGGCGGGCTGATCGTCGAAATGGCCGAGCTTGCCCTCGGTTTCGGAAATCATGCCGCGGATCTTCGGCATCAGCTTCTCGGCAATGGCGCGGCGTTCTTCTGCCGGCAGGGTCTTCACCTTCGGGCCGCCGAAAACCGGGCCTTCGATCTTGGCGTCGAGCCAGGCCATGGCCTTGTTGATGATCTCCAGCGTGGTCTCGTAGCTTTCCTTGGCCGTATCGCCCCAGGTGAAAAGCCCATGACTTTCCAGGATCACGCCGCGCGCATTCGGATTTTCCTCACAGAACTTGCCGAGCCAGAGACCCAGTTCGTAACCGGGGCGCTTCCACGGTAGCCAGCCGATCTCGCCGCCGAAAATCTCCTCAGTCAGCGCCTTGGAATCGGCGGAAGCCGCAATGGCGATGATCGCGTCGGGGTGCATGTGGTCGACATGCTTTTTCGGCACATAGGCATGGAGCGGCGTATCGATGGAGGCCGCGCGTGCGTTCAGGTTAAAGGTGCAGTGGGGGAGGTAGCCCACCATCTCGTCCTCATGCTCGATGCCGCGATAAAGCCCCTTCAGCGCATTGAGCTTTTCCATGTAGAGGGTGGCGAAACCGTCCATCTTGATTGTGCCGACATCGCCGCCCGAGCCCTTGACCCACAGCACCTCGACCTCTCCGGCGGTCAGCGGGTCCTTTTCCATCACCTTGGCCGAGGTGTTGCCGCCGCCGTAATTGGTGATGCGTTTGTCGGAGCCCAGAAGATTGGAGCGATAGAGCAGAAGCTCGGATTCACTCATGCCGGCGGCCTTGCCGTCGTCCCACAGGTTCTCAAGCCGGGCGGCCCGGGTTTCATTCGCCATCGTTTCCTCCTTCGGGCCTCTCGGCCTGGTTCTTCCCCGGCAAAATTCATCCGAAAGTCAGGTTTGTCAATCATAAACGCTCAAGTTCGATCAAAAATGGCCTTTTCGCAGTGCAACATGACTATTTTTGATTGACACTGATAGAAATTCGCTGAACTCTGTCAAAAAGGGAGGCCCCATGCACGAGAAAGAGCGTCATCGCATCATCCTGTCAGCGGTACAGGAAAAGCCGGTTGTCACCGTGGCGGAGCTCGTCGATCTGACGGAAAGCTCCGAGGCGACGATCAGGCGCGATATCGCGGCTCTGCATGTGGCAAAGCGTCTGCGCCGGGTGCGCGGCGGGGCGGAGGCGCTCAGCCCGCCGCAATTCGTCGGCCTTGCCGGACGGCCCTTCAGCGTCAACCAGACGATGAATGCGCGGCAGAAGCAGGCAATCGCCAAGGCCGCAGTTGCACTTTGCGATGACGGCGATTCCGTCATCATCAACGGCGGCACGACCACGTTTCAGATGGTCCATCACCTCGCCAATCGCCGGCTGCAGGTCTTCACCAATTCCTTCCCGATCGCGGAGCATCTGCTGAAGCATTCGAAGAACACGGTGATGCTGTCGGGTGGCGTGATCTACCGCGAGCAGAACGTCATTCTGAGCCCCTTCGAAAATGATGTAACCCGCAATTTCTGGGCAAAGCGCATGTTCATGGGCGCGCAAGGCATCGGTCCGCTCGGCCTGATGGAGGCCGATCCGCTGCTGATCCAGGCGGAGCAGAAGCTGATCGACCAGGCTGAAGAGCTCGTGGTTCTGGTCGACTCGTCAAAATTCAAGCAGCGGTCGAGCCTGATCCTTTGCGGGCTCAAGCGGATTTCGACCGTGATTACCGATTCCGGGCTGCAGGCGTCAGACGCCCGCATGCTGGAGGAGGCCGGCGTTTCGGTGATCATCGCCGACGCGCAGGCAATGGAGGAAACCGGTTCGGGCTGAGCCTTGGAGGAGAAGAGTCAGCCTGCACCCTGTTCATCAACTGGAGGAGAAAGATGAGCATTTTGAAGAAAGTTCTCGTGGGAGCACTGCTCTCAACCGCGCTCGTTGCGCAAGGCGCGCACGCCGCCGACAAGAAGATCGCGCTGGTGGTGAAGGCGCTGGGCATCGGCTTTTTCGAGGCCGCCGCCGAAGGCGCGGAAGAGGCCGCCAAGGAAATCGGCGATGTCGAGCTGATTTACACGGGCCCGACCGATACCACCGCCGAAGGCCAGATCGACGTGATCAATTCGCTGATCGCCCAGAAGGTTGACGCCATCGCGATTTCGGCCAATGACCCGGATGCGGTGGTGCCGGCGCTGAAGCGCGCCATGCAGCGCGGCATCAAGGTCGTCTCCTGGGATTCCGGCGTCGCGCCCGATGGCCGCATGGTGCACCTGAACCCGTCGTCCAACCCGCTGATCGGCAACATGATCATCAAGCTCGCCGCCGATAATCTGCCGGATGGCGGCGAGGTCGCCGTTCTTTCCGCTTCGGCGACGGCCACGAACCAGAACACCTGGATCGAGGAAATGAACAAGGTGAAGGGCGATTATCCGGGGATCGACGTCGTCACCACGGTTTACGGCGATGACCTGTTCGACAAGTCCTATCGCGAGACCCAGGGCCTCATCCAGTCCTATCCGGATCTGAAGGCGATCATCGCGCCGACCTCCGTTGGCATCGTCGCCGCGGCCCAGGCTGTGACGGATGAAGGCAAGATCGGCGAGATCAATGTGACCGGCCTCGGCCTTCCGTCGGAAATGGCGGCTTATGTCGACAATGGCGCATCGAAATCCTTCGCCATCTGGAACCCGATCGATCTCGGCTATGCAGCCGTCATGCTGTCGAACGACCTGATCGATGGCGCGAAGGCAGAGCCGGGCGCCCAGCTTTCCATGGGCCGCCTTGGCGAATTGACGCTGGATGATGACAATGCCGGCGCCATGGCCGATCCCTTCGTCTACGACAAGTCGAACATCGACAAGTTCAAGGACATCTTCTGAGCCTCCCGGGACGGGGCTGTCGCTTGGTCACCTTGCCTTGAGTTCACATGAAACAGGGGCAGGCGGGAGCCATGCGGCAGCCCGCCGCAGCGGGCGGCTTCCTCGGCGCCGTCGGGCTTAGACCTAAATCGATCTCCCCCCTTGAGGGGGAGATGCCCCGACAGGGGCAGAGGGGGGGAACCCTATCCGGTAGCACGGAGATTGCGGCTTTTAGGGCTTGCGCCCTCTACCCCTCTCTGTCGCTTTCGCGACATCTCCCCCTCAAGGGGGGAGATTGGTGGCTGCAGCGCTTACGAGAACATCTTCCTCAACGCGCGCGGCAGCCGCGCTTGCCACAAAAAGCCCCGCCTCGCCTTCAGGCGGGACGACGAACCAACAACACGGCAGACCAAAGATGCCAGACGCACAGCAGAACGCCGCCATCGCGCTTGACGGCATCACCAAGACATTTCCCGGCGTGCGCGCCCTTTCCGAGGTGTCGCTTGCCCTTTATCCGGGCGAGGTGACGGCGCTTGTCGGCGAGAACGGCGCTGGAAAGTCGACGCTCGTGAAAATCCTGACGGGCATCTATCAGCCTGACGGCGGCGCGATCACCATGGACGGTAAAGCGGTCACCTTCCCGACGGCGGAAGCGGCCAGCGAGCACGGCGTCACGGCGATCCATCAGGAAACGGTCCTGTTCGACGCGCTGACGGTTGCCGAAAACATCTTCATCGGCCATGCGCCCACCAATCGCTTCGGCCTGATCGACTGGAAGCAGATCCACGATCGCGCCCGCGATATTCTCGACAGTATCGGCGCGCGCATCGATCCGCGCCATCGCCTCTCCGAGCTTGGCATTGCCAACCGGCATATGGTGGCCGTTGCCCGTGCGCTTTCCGTCGATGCCCGCGTCGTGATCATGGATGAGCCGACCGCAGCCTTGTCGCAAAAGGAGATCGAGGAGCTTTACGAGCTTGTCGAAAAGCTGAAGGCCGACGGCAAGGCGATCCTGTTCATCTCCCACAAATTCGACGAGATCTTCCGCATTGCCGACCGCTACACCGTCTTTCGCGACGGCGAGATGGTGGGTGAGGGGGTGATTGCGGATACGGATGAGAATGCGCTGGTGGAGCTGATGGTTGGTCGGCCGGTCGACCAGGTCTTTCCCAAGCAGGAGGTCGCCATCGGCGAGCCGGTCCTCACGGTGTCCGGCTATCGCCATCCGACCGAGTTCGAGGATATCGGGTTTTCGCTCCGGCGCGGCGAGATCCTCGGCTTTTACGGTCTTGTCGGCGCAGGCCGTTCGGAATTCATGCAGGCGCTCTTCGGCATCACCAAACCGTCAGCGGGCGCCGTGCGGATCGATGGCGAGATTGCCGTCATCCGTTCGCCCTCGGAAGCGGTGAAGCAGGGCATCGTCTATGTGCCGGAAGAGCGCGGCACGCAGGGCACGATCACCGCCATGCCGATCTTCGAAAACGTCACGCTGCCCTCGCTCGCCAAGGTCTCGCACAAGGGCTTTGTCCGCATGGCCGAGGAATTTGCGCTGGCGCGGGAATATACAGAGCGGCTGGATCTCAGGGCCGCATCGCTCGACCAGCCGGTCGGCAATCTGTCCGGCGGCAACCAGCAGAAGGTGGTGGTCGCCAAGTGGCTCGCGACCGAGCCGAAGGTGATTATTCTCGATGAGCCCACCAAGGGCATCGATATCGGGTCTAAATCCGCCGTTCATGCCTTCATGAGCGAGCTTGCGGGCAGGGGGCTTTCCATCATCATGGTCTCGTCTGAAATTCCGGAAATCCTCGGCATGTCCGACCGGGTCATCGTCATGCGCGAGGGGCGGATCGCCGCCGAGCTTGCCCGCGATGAAATGTCGGCGGAAAAACTGGTGCGCGCGGCCGCCGGCATCGGGGTGGCGGCATGATGGCGCGCATCTTCAAACATCGCGAGGCGCTGCTCTTCGTCGCCATACTGATGCTCGTTGGCGCGATCGAGTTGCGTTTTCCGGGCTTCGTCGCGCCGCGCAATCTCGTTTCGATCTATAATGACACGGCAATCCTGATCATTCTGGCGTTGGGACAAGCCGCCGTTATTCTCTCGCGCGGCATCGACCTTTCGATCGCCGCCAATCTGGCGCTGTCCGGTACCATCGCAGCGCTCCTGAACGTCGCTTTCCCGGATTTGCCGGTGATCTTTCTGCTGGTCGCCGCCGTCATCAGCGGCTCGGTGCTGGGCGCGATCAACGGACTTCTGGTCTGGCGCCTGTCGATCCCGCCCATCGTGGTGACGCTCGGCACGATGACCATCTATCGCGGCACGATCTTTCTTCTGACCGGCGGTGCCTGGGTCAATGCCCATGAGATGACCGATGCCTTCAAGGCGGTGCCGCGCGCCGTGTTTCTCGGCATTCCGGTGCTCGCCTGGTTCTCGCTCGCCGTCATCGTGGTGATGATGGCGGTGCTGATCATGACCCGGCTGGGACGCGCCTTTTATGCCGTTGGCGGCAATCCGCATGCTGCCGTCTATACCGGCATCTCGGTCGGTCGCACCCATTTCTTCGCCTATCTGATTGCCGGCGCGCTGGCCGGTCTTGCCGGTTATCTCTGGACCGCGCGCTATGCCGTTGCCTATGTCGATATCGCCAACGGCTTCGAACTCGACGTGGTCGCGGCCTGCGTCATCGGCGGCATCTCGATTGCCGGCGGTGCGGGCACGGCCATCGGCGCGGTGCTTGGCGCGCTCTTCCTCGGCATCATCAAGAATGCGCTGCCGGTCATCGATGTCTCACCCTTCTGGCAGATGGCGATTTCGGGCACGGTCATCATCATCGCGGTTGCCGTCAATGCGCGCTCCTCGCGCGTCAAGGGCCGCGTCATCCTGAAAAAAGCGGAGCATGCGCTATGAGTGTCAGCGAAACGCGCTTTGTGCCCGATCGCCTGCACGGGCGTGGTTACCGGATGGCGAGAAGCTGGGAGAGCCTGCTGATCGTCGTTGTGATCGCGATCTTCATCATCAACAGCTTCGCCTCGCCCTACTTCCTCGATGCGTGGAACCTGTCGGACGCGACCTTCAACTTCACCGAAAAGGCGCTGATCGCCTTTGCCATGGCGCTGGTGATCATATCGGGCGAGATCGACCTGTCGGTTGCCGCCATCATCGCGCTGGCGTCAACGGCCATGGGCTATGCCGCGCAACTTGGCATGGGAACGCCGGAACTGGTGGCCATCGGCCTTGGCGTCGGCCTGTTGTGCGGCGCCTTCAACGGCTTCCTGATCACCGGTCTCGGCCTGCCGTCGATCGTCGTCACCATCGGTACGATGAGCCTCTTCCGCGGGCTCTCCTATGTAGTGCTCGGGGACAAGGCCTTTACCGGTTACCCGTCGGATTTCGCCTATTTCGGCCAGGGCTATGTGTTCTGGGTCATCTCCTTCGAATTCGTGCTGTTCGCCGTCATGGCGGTGCTGTTCGGCATCCTGCTGCATCTGACGAGCTTTGGTCGCATGGTCTATGCGATCGGCAACAACGCCACCGCCGCGCGCTTCTCCGGCATCCGGGTCGGGCGGGTGAAATTTCTGCTGTTCCTGATGACCGGGGTCATGTCGGGCATGGCGGCGATCTGCCTGACCTCGCGCCTCGGCTCGACGCGGCCGTCGATCGCCTTTGGTTGGGAGCTTGAGATTGTCACCATGGTGGTGCTGGGCGGCATCAACATCCTCGGCGGCGCTGGGACCATCATCGGCGTCGTGCTGGCGGCCTTCATCATGGGTCTCGTCACCTTCGGTTTCGGGCTGATGAATGTGCCGGGTATCGTCATGTCGATCTTCATCGGTCTGCTCTTGATTGGCGTCATCGCCCTGCCTGTGCTCTATACGAGAATCGCTAGGCGGTTCAGACGGGGTGAGGTGCAATGAGGGACATCCGCAAGGTCGCGGTCATCGACATCGGCAAGACCAATGCCAAGGTCATCCTCTATGACCTCGAAGCGGCGAGCGAAATCGACACACGGTCGAAACGCAACGAGGTCACCGGTCACTCGCCCTATCCGCATTTCGAGGTGGATGATCTGTTCGACTTCATTCTGGAAGCGCTTGCCGCGTTTCAGAAGGAACATGGCGTCGATGCGATTTCCGTGACCACGCATGGCGCGACGGCGGCCCTGCTGAAGCGCGACGGAACGCTGGCGCTCCCGGTGCTCGACTACGAGCATACCGGGCCGGAGGAAACGCGCGCGGACTATGAGGAAATCCGTCCGCCCTTTGCCGAGACGGGTTCGCCGCGCCTTGCCATGGGGCTGAATATCGGCGCGCAACTCTTCTGGCAGAAGACAAAATTTCCCGACCAGTTCGCCGAAATCGACTGCGTGTTGCCCTATCCGCAATATTGGGGCTTTCGTCTAACCGGGCGGCGCGCCGGCGAGGCGACGAGCTGGGGCTGCCACACCGATCTCTGGTCGCCGCGCTCCAGGACGTTCTCCTCGCTGGTGGGCGAACTCGGTCTTTTCGGCAAGATGGGAGAGCTTGTCAAAGCCGATGACAAGCTCGGCGAAGTTCTGCCGGAAATCGCGAAGAAAACCGGCCTTGCCCCCAATTGCCCGGTCTTTGCCGGCATCCACGATTCCAACGCCTCGCTTCTGCCGCATCTCTGGTCGCGGGCGCAGCCTTTCTCCGTGGTCTCGACCGGCACCTGGGTGATTGCCATGGCCGTCGGCGGCCATCCGCCGGCGCTTGATGAAGACCGCGACACGCTGATCAATGTCAATGCCTATGGCGATCCGGTGCCCTCTGCCCGGTTCATGGGCGGGCGGGTTTTCGAGGTCGCAGCGCCTGCCGGCGATGTCGCCGTGACGGCAGATGATCGCAAGGCCCTGTTGAAGAACCGGATCATGATGATGCCGTCGGTGCTGGGGGATACCGGGCCGTTTCAGGGCATTATCGGCGGCTGGACGGTGGACGAGCATCATCTCACCCCCGGCATGCGACTTGTCGGCGTTTCCTGGTATCTGGCGCTGATGACGGCGATCTGCCTTGACCTGACCGGCGCTTCGGGACCGGTGATCGTGGAGGGGCCCTTTGCCGAAAACCACGACTATCTCTCCATGTTGTCTGCCGCCACGGGCAGGCCGGTGGAGAAAAGCCCCGGCAGCGGCACCAGTACGGGGGCAGCCGGCCTTGCCGTCGGCGGCGTCAAGCTCTCCGCCTTCAAGCCCCATCCCGAACCTATGTCCGGCCTGGTGGAACTCAACGCTTACGCGGAAATCTGGCGGGAAAGACTGCCGGAGGTGGAATGAGGCCTTTCAGGCCGCGTCATCGGGCCTGCTGATGCCATCACCCAGGAGATCCTCTACGAACCATGCGGCGAACTGGGCGCGGCCGGAGACGCCGGCCTTGGCGTAGATCCGCGTCAACTGGGCGCGGACAGTGCCCTGGGCTGCGCCGCGCAGGCGGGCGATCTCCGAGATATCAAGTCCCTTCAGCGCCAGAAGCCCGACTTCGCGTTCGGCGGGCGTCAGACCCCAGTCGTCGAACTGCGCGTCGATGATGCGGATGAAATCGCCGCGCGCGGTATCGAGCGCGCGCTCCTGAGCATACATGCGTTCCAGTGTGAGCCGGAGCTGCCAGCCGGCAAGGAAAATGCCGGCGACCAGCGTGACGGCGATCAGCGCCTCGATGATCGAATGGGCGCCGGGCGGCTTTTCAAACAGGTCACGGGTCGCATCGGCGACGAAAAACACGGCGGCGACGGCCTGCATCAGCATGAACGCCGCAAGGGCGATCGTCTGTGATCGCCCTTGCTTTCGTGTTTCCGGCCTGTTCGTCATTTCGGCGGACCCTTGATCATCGGGCGGACAAGGTTTCGGCGAAGCGCGTGGCTTTCGACCGCGACGCCCGCGACATGAATGAGCGCCAGAATGAGCATCAGGTTTGCGGCGGTTTCATGGACCCCCTTGACGATGTCGCTCTGGGCAAGACTGCCGCCACTATCGCTCTCGGAGCCGGAGATCACAAGGGCCGACCAGTCGCCCTGTTCCACGGCCGCCCGTTCCTCCGCGATCGTGATCGGGCTCTTGGCGTCGGTCATGATCAGTCCGGTGGCAATCACGATCGCAAGCATCGCCCACAGCGCGTAGACCATCATGGCCCCTGCGGGATTGTGCGACGGATACTCGCGCGGCTTGCCCCGGATGACCGAGAAGAGATGCGAGACGGCGGCCTTCGGATCCGGCGGAAAGGCAGAGAACCGCGCCTCGCGGGGACCGAGCAGCCCCCATCCGAGCCGGATCGCCAGGACCGACATGGCGATCCAGCCGACCCAGACATGGACCGTGCTTCCCGGCGCGGACAAAAGCCCGTTGATGATCACGGCCGCCGCAATCGTCCAGTGGCTGATCCTGACCAGCGGGTCCCAGGGATCGGGAGGGGCGATATCCGCCCCTCGCTCTGCTGTCGAGCGTCTGGACATGTCAGTCCTTTCCGGAAATCTTCTTCACCGCGCCGGAGGCCGGATCGATATAGATTTCCCACATCTTGTTGGACTGATCGGTGCACTTGGCTTCGATCATGCCGCCTTCGGCCTCGAATGCCCTGACGGAACAGCCGGCCTTTTCCAGAGCAGCGGTGGCATCCTTCGGGTTGGTGCCGACGACGTCGCCGACGGCGGGCATGGCGAAGGCGGAAAGCGGAGCGGCGAGGGCGATGGCGGTGAGGATTGCGATGCGTTTCATGTCTTCTCCTGTTCGGTTGGACCGCTTCGATGGCGGCAGGAGCGATCTGATGCATCGCACGGATCATCGTCCATGGCGCAAGTGCTGAAGAGCGGGCGCATAAGCGGCTGCTTATGGCCTGGAGCGTCCTGCGTCCATTCGGCCGCACAAAGCACGGTGCGCTAGAAACTCGACCGGATAATGAGTTCCGGCGTAACCAGATCGTGCCGCGTGCCGGTGCGTCCCTTGATGCGGGTGAGAAGCTGGTCGGCGGCGATCCTGCCGAGTTCCTGTGGTTTCTGGTCCATGCTCGAAAGCTCGACAAGCGGCAGGGCCGATGAGGCCGTGTTATCGTAGCTGACAAGACCGAGGTCGCCGGGAACCTTGAGCCCGCTCTTGCGGGCGAGGTTGATCAGCGGCACGCCGTGAATGTCGCTCCAGCAGAAGAAGGCTTCCGGCATCTCTTCCCTCCGTTCGAGCATTGCCCTCAGGTCCGGATAGATATTGTCCGGCTGTTCGGAGACGCGAACGACCCGCGCTCTGTCGGAGAGGCCGGCATCCGCCATTGCGCTGCGATAGCCCTTTTCGCGCTCGTACCAGACCTGGCCTTCCTTTTCGATCCGCGCGGAAAGACAGAGCATGGCGATGTCGCGGTAGCCCCTGGCAAGCATTGCTTCCGTGGCCTTCCGGCCGCCGGCGAAATCATCGGAGTTGACGGTATCGAAGGCCGTCTCGGCGCTTTCATGATGGCCGATCACCGTCACCGGCACCTGGCGCGCAACGGTGTCGAGCACATCCTGGCTGATTCTGGGCGCGATCATCAGCAGACCGTCGATACGCATGTCGATCATTGATTCGATCAGCGAGGTTTCGACATGGGTGCGCGCCTCACCGACGCCGACCAGCGTGTTGTATCCGGCCTTGCCCATGACCCGCTTGAAGCCGGCGACCAGCGAGGGCAGGAAAGGGTTCTCCATGTTGATCAGCAGAACGCCGATGGTGAAGGTTCGTCCCCGCATGCCGCGCGCGGCCGTGCTCGGGCGGTAGCCGAGGCGCTCTATCGAGGCCATCACGTTTTCGCGCAGGGCATCGCTGACGCCATAGGCATTGCGCAACACCTTCGAGACGGCGGCTACCGATACGCCTGCATCGGCCGCCACAGTTCGAATTGTCACGCGATTTGTACGCACTGGCTTGTCCATGAATGCCCTTCCGGAAGCAAGGATAACCGAAAAATGATTCCTTGGGTCTTGCATAGCAGAAAATTTTGTAGAACAGTATACGTAGAACGGTACACAAAATCCGTTTTGAGGGAGGAGTACTATGAATATCGCATCCCGGTCCCCCAAGGCCGAGAGCAGAAGAGGGCTCACGCACCGCTCCTGGCAGGCTGAGATGATTGCCCCGAGCGTGGATGAGGGCGAAGGCAAGCGCGCCAGCTTCGTGGCGTCTTCCTTTGCTGTCGAAGCCGGAGCCGGGCCGAAACTCTTCATCTCTGCGCTTGGTCTCTACCGCGCCTTCGTCAACGGGCAGCGTGTGGGAGATGATCTCCTGACGCCCGGCTGGACCTGCTACGACGACCGTGTTGCCTATCAGTGCTACGACCTCTCCGATCTCGTCCATGAGGGCGAGAACCGGATCGAGATCTGGCTGGGGATGGCTGGTACCGTTCGCCGATGATGTCGCGCGACAAGTCGACCCCGAATATCTGGGGTACCCGCATCGCGGCGATCGCGGAGATCGTTGATGGCGACAAGGTGATCGCGGCGACGGACAGGTCCTGGAAGAGCGGCCTTTCGGCTGTGACTCGCTCCGGCATCTATTATGGCGAGGACTATGACGCCCGGCTCGAGGCACTCGAGGAAACCGGTGGCGTCGAGGCGCTCGATTTCGACACCGGCAAGCTGGTGGCACATGAGGCCGAGCCTGTCAGAGAATTCGAGCATATCAAGCCGGTCGAAACCTGGCAGGATGAAGAGGGTCGCGCCGTCTGTGACTTCGGCCAGAATATCGGTGGTTTCGTTCGCCTGACGGTGCGCGGCGCGGCTGGTGCCTCCGTGCTGGTCGAAAATTCGGAGGTGCTTGGCCCCGACCGCGAATTCGACAACCGCAATTATCGCAGCGCCCGCGGCGCACTCAGCTACACCCTCAAGGGGGATGGCGAGGAAATCTATGCGCCGCTCTTCACCTTCATGGGTTTCCGTTATGCACGGTTGACGATTTCCGGCGATGCCGAGCTTGTTTCGGTCGAGGCCGTACCGATCTCCTCGATCACCGAGGTTGCCGGCGGCTTCACCTCGGGCGTTCCGGCGGTCGACCGGCTGGTTCAAAATACGCTCTGGTCGCTGCGCGCCAATTTCATCGAGGTGCCGACCGACTGCCCGCAGCGCGACGAGCGCATGGGCTGGACCGGTGACGCCCAGGTTTTTGCCGGCACAGCCTGCTGGATGGGCGATGTCGATCTGTTCCTGCGCAAATATCTGCGCGATGTCATCCATGATCAGCGCGAGGATGGCGCGGTCTCGCATTTCTCGCCTGATCCGACGCGGCTGACGGCGCAGCCGGGCGATGGTGAATGGGCCGGCTCCACCGGCTGGGGCGATGTCGTCGTCATCATCCCCTGGTGCCTCTATCTCCATTATGGTGACCGGGATGTCTTGACCGAGAGCTTCCCGGCCATGGTCAGATGGGTGGATTATCTCTGGGGCATTTCCAACGGCCCGATCGTCCATCCCAATCCGGTCTGGCCGGAAAACGGCTTCACCTTTGGCGACTGGCTGCAGCCCGTCGGCGACAACCGCAAGCCGCGGCCGACGATCGGCGAGGATTGCGCTGCGACGATCTATCATTTCATCTCCACCGAACTGACCGCGCGCATTGCCGGCCTCATCGGCGAGGAGGCGGAGCAGAAGCGTCTTGCGGCGCGGGCGGAGGAAATCCGCGAGGCATTTGTGCGTGAATATTTCAGCGCTTCCGGACGTCTGGCGCACAATGACCAGACCTCCTACGCGCTCGCCTTCCTCTATGACCTCGTGCCCGAGGAACATTTTGAGGCGGCGAAGACCTATTTCCGCCGGGTGATCGAGAGCGACAACTATCTGATCGGAACCGGTTTTATCGGCACGCCGGCGCTGCTGCCGGCGCTCTCCAAGATCGGCATGAGTGATCTTGCCGAGAAGATGTTTCTCAACCGCAAGGTGCCGGGCTGGCTCTACCAGGTGGAACGCGGCGCGACCACGATCTGGGAGCGCTGGGATGCGATCGGCGAGGATGGCGTCATCTACGAGCCGTCGATGAACAGCTACAACCACTATGCCTATGGCGCCGTCTGCCAATGGCTTTTCGAGGCGGTCGGCGGCATTTCGCCGACGGCGGAAAAACCGGGCTTCGATCTGGTCGAGGTCGCGCCGAAAGTGCTGCCGGCGCTCGGTCATGCCGAAATGTGGCATGACTGCCGCCATGGCAGGATCGAGGCCGGCTGGCAGATCAACAATGACCGCGTGTCCTACCGGGTAACATTGCCGGAAGGCTGCGAGGGACTAATTCCGGCAGGGCTTTACGCTTCGCTCAAGGTGGACGGAAAGCCTGCCGAAATGGCGGAGGACGGGCTCATGCTCGGCTCCGGCACGCATGAGCTCGAGTTCGACCTCGGGTAAACGGAAATTCATTCCAGGGAGGAGAGAATGAAACTTCACATGCTCAGAACAACCGCGCTTGCTGCTCTTGCAACGGCAGCAGCGGGTCAGGTGTCGGCCGAGGAACTTTCCGTTCTGGTCGGCAGCAATCCGGATACGGTGGCGATCGCCGAGGCGTTGACCGCTGCCTATACGGAAAAGAACCCCGACGTGACCTTCGAAATCGAAACGCGTCCGGGCGGCAGCGAAGGCGACAACATCGTCAAGACCCGGCTTGCCACCGGCGAGATGGCCGACATTTTCGAGCACAATTCCGGCTCTTTGATGCAGGCGCTGCGGCCGAGCCGCACCATGGTGCCGCTCAATGACCTGCCGAATATGGAAAACCTGCTCGAAAGCTATACGGCAACCGTCAGCGACAGCGAAGGCAATATCTACGGCGTGCCGTGGAACATGGCGGTCGGCGGCGGCATTCTCTACCACCGCCCGACCTATGAAACGCTTGGCCTCGAAATCCCCAAGACCTGGGACGAGTATATGGCCAACAATGCGCGCATTGCCGAGGAGACGGACAAGACGCCGATCATCCAGACCTACCGTGATACCTGGACGTCGCAGATCCCGGTTCTGGCGGACTATTACAATGTCCAGGCGGAAAATCCGGACTTTGCCGAGAAGTTCACCAACAACGAAGCGAAATTCGCGACCACGGAAGCCGCGACCAAGAGCTTCCTGCGTCTGCAGCAGGGCTATGAATCCGGCTATTACAACGAGGATTTCGGCGCGGCGAGCTATAATGACGGGCTGGAGATGCTGGCAACCGGCGAGGGCGTGCACTACCCGATGCTGACGGTCGGCTATGGCGCGATCAAGCAGAACCATCCCGAATTGCTCGATGACATCGGCATTTTCGCGCAACCGGCGATGACCCGGACAAGAACGGCCTGACCGTCTGGATCCCGGATTCCTATTACATCCCGCAAAGCAGCGACAAGCAGGAGCTTGCCAAGGAGTTCCTCAACTTCGTCGCCTCGCCGGAAGCCTGCGACGTGATCGTCAACACGGTCGGCGCCAATGGTCCCTTCGTCGTCAAGGGCTGCGAACTGCCAGATGACGTGATGCCTGGCGTTGCTGAAATGCTACCCTATTTTGAAGAGGACGGCAGGACCGCGCCGGCGCTCGAATTCCTGTCCCCGGTCAAGGGGCCCGGTCTTGAGCAGATCACGGTCGAGGTCGGCTCCGGCATCCGCGATGCGCAGAGCGGCGCCGAGCTTTACGATCGCGACGTCGAAAAGCAGGCCAAGCAGCTTCGTCTGCCGAACTGGTAAGAAGGCGACCGGAGACATCCGGTTTTCTCTGAAGCATGATGGTCGAGACCGGATCGCTTGCGGGCGATCCGGTCCGCCGACATCGTTTTCCTGCATCGGAGCCCGTCAAAATGCAGATGAAATCACCCTATCCCTACTGGTTCATAGCACCGGCAGCCGTCGTCTTCACGGCGCTGTTTCTGGTGCCGACGGCCGCCTCGTTCTGGTTCAGCCTGACCAATTGGGACCTGTTCGGCTTCCAGTTCATCGGCTTTGAAAATTTCGTCGACTTCTTTCGCGAACCCTTCCTGATCAAGGGCACGACGAACACGATCATTTTCGCCGTCCTGACGTCTGCGGCCAAGACGGTGCTGGGATTGCTGCTCGCCGTGTTGCTGACGTCGGGCCTGTTCGGGCAGGGCCTGTTGCGCTCGATCGTGTTTTTCCCGGTTCTGGTTTCCACGATCGGCGTCGGCATCCTCTTTACCGAGATGATGCATCCGACCGATGGCGCCATCAATGTTGCGCTCGCCTTCTTCGGTATCGACGGGCCGGGCTGGCTCACCAATCCGAAGCTTGCGCTTTACTCCGTGGCGCTCGTTGATATCTGGCGCGGCGTGGGGCTGGCGACGCTGATCTATATCGCGGGGCTTGCCGCCATCGGCCAGGAATATTACGAAGCCGCCCGCATTGATGGCGCCACGCGCTTCCAGCTCTTCTGGCGCGTGACCGTGCCGCTGGTGCGCCCGGCAACGACGACGGTGATCATCCTGTCGCTGATCGGCGGCCTTCGCCTGTTCGACCTGATCTGGGCGATGACGCGCGGCGGTCCGGGCTTTTCCTCCGACGTGCTCGCCTCGGTCGTCTACAAGCAGTATCAGGCCGGGTTCTACGGCCTTTCCACGGCGGGCAATGTCATCCTGTTCCTGCTGATTGCCTGCATCATTGCCCCGCTTGCCTGGTGGTTCAACCGAAGGGAGCTGGACCTGTGAGCCTCAAAACAAGACGACAACGCGCGTTCATCCACGGCGTCATTGCGCTGGCGGCCGCCTTTGTCCTTTTCGTCATCCCTTTCATCTTCGTGCTGATCAATGCGGCCAAGACACCGGGAGAATCGGCAAGCCCGAGCTTTACCCTGCCCACCGAATGGCATCTCTGGCAAAACCTCGTCGCCGTGGTCGAGGCGCGCGACTATATGCTGCTGCTTGCCTATTTCAATTCGACGGTCATCACCGTCGGCGCCATCGCGCTACTGGTCGTCTTTGGCGCCATGGTCGGCTATGTGCTGCAGCGCCGGCCCTCGAAATTCAACCGTGTGATCTATGGTTTCGTGCTGGCCGGTCTGATGATCCCGCCCGCCGTGGTGCCGACCATCTGGGTGCTGCAGGGGCTGGGCCTGTTCAAGACGCTGCACGGCATGATCCTGATCCAGTTTTCCTACGGCCTGTCATTTACCGTGCTGCTCTACCGCGCCTTCATCGCTACCATTCCGCGCGATCTCGACGAGGCGGCGCTGATCGACGGGGCAAAACCGTGGCAGATCTTCTTCCGGGTGGTGCTGCCGCTCCTGAAACCGGTGACGGTGACGATCATCGTCGTCCAGTCGATCACCATCTTCAACGACTTTACCCACCCGCTCTATTACCTGCCGGGCAGCGAGAATGTGACGGTGCAGATCACGCTCTACAATTTCCAGAGCCAGTTCGTCAGCCAGATGAACCTGTTGTTCATGAACATCCTTCTGGTGACGATCCCGCCGCTCATCGTCTTCATCTTCTTCAACCGACAGATCGTTGCCGGCATGACGTCGGGCGCTGTGAAAGGATAGATCATGGCCGATGTTCTCTTGAAAGAGGTTCGCAAATCATTCGGCTCGCTCGAGGTCATCCAGGGGATCAACCTGGAAATCGAGGCCGGCGAGTTCTGTGTCTTCGTCGGGCCGTCCGGCTGCGGCAAGTCGACCTTGCTCCGGATGATCGCCGGACTGGAAGAGGTCTCCTCCGGCAAGATCGAAATCGCCGGCAAGGACGTCACCTATGAAGAGCCGTCAAAGCGCGGCATCGCCATGGTGTTCCAGTCCTATGCGCTCTATCCGCATCTGACGGTCGGCGAGAATATCGGCTTCGGCCTGTCGCTGGCGCGCACGCCCAAGGCGGAGATCAAGGCGCGGGTCGAGGAGGTGGCGAAGGTGCTGCAGCTCGAGGCGCTGCTGGAGCGCAAGCCGAAGGCGCTTTCCGGCGGTCAGCGCCAGCGCGTTGCCATCGGCCGCGCCATCATCCGCGATCCGCATGTGTTTCTGTTCGACGAGCCGCTCTCCAACCTCGATGCGGCGCTGAGAGCGCAGATGCGCATCGAGCTGACGGACCTCCATGAGAAGCTCGGCAATACGATGATCTATGTGACCCATGACCAGGTGGAAGCCATGACCATGGCCGATCGCATCGTGGTGCTGAACGGCGGACGCATCGAACAGGTCGGGACCCCGATGGATCTTTACGATCACCCGGCCACGCCGTTTGTCGCAGGTTTCATCGGTTCGCCGAAGATGAACCTCTATGAGGGCGAGATCGCGGAGAAGATGGGGTGCGCCACTTATGGCATCCGGCCCGAACATGTGCTGGTCGATGATGCGGAAGGGGAGTGGAAAGGCACGGTGCGCCACGTGGAGCGGCTCGGCGCCGACACGATCGTGCATATCGAGGTGCCCGAGCTCGGCCCCCTCGTCGCCCGCACATCCGGCGAACGCAGCTTCAGAAACGGACAGGACGTGTTCGCAAGCCCGATGGATGGCAAGGCCTTCTGCTACAGCGAAAAGGCATAGACGCTGCCCCTGCCGGACGGATGGCATCGCTCGCGCGAATGTGAAAGCGCGCGGCCGTTTCGGTTTCGAGGAAAGGGGCCTGGAGGTTTCAGGTCTCTTGAAAACGCTTCGTCCCCGCACCAGTTGGATTTCTTCAATATGTTCAACAGGGTGGAGACGGATGGATATCAACAAGCTGCTGGAAGGCTTTCTGGGGTCCGGTTCAGGGGCCGACGACAAAGCGCAGTCAACGGGTGGAACCGGGCTACCCGGCGGCCTTGCAGGCGGCGCTGCCGCGGGCGGTGCGATTGCCCTGCTGCTCGGCACCAAGACCGGACGCAAGCTTGGTGGCAAGGCGCTGAAATATGGCGGGATGGCTGCCGTCGGCGGCCTTGCCTACAAGGCCTATCGGGATTGGCAACAGAACAAACCCTCCGGTCAGGAGGAAAAGCCGCTCAACCTGCCCAAACCGCCAGCCGAAAGCGGCTTCGATGTCGAACATGATCGGGATGCCGGAGGCGAGGATTTTCGCCTGGCGCTGATGCGGGCAATGATTGCCGCGGCCAATTCCGACGATCATATCGACAAGGCCGAGCATGGCCGTATCCGCGAGCAGATCGAGAAAATGGGCTTCGGTGCGGAAGAAAAGGCCGCTCTGTTTGACTATTTCTCCCAGCCCTCAGATTCGGCAGCGGTGGCGAAGCTTGCCCGTTCGCGTGAGCAGGGCGCCGAGCTCTATCTGGCCTCCGCTTTGGCGATCGATCCGGACACGCCGGAGGAAAAGGCCTATCTCGATAAATTGTCCGGTCATCTGGAGATGCCGGACGGCCTTCGTGGACATCTCGATCTCGAGGCAGAGGCAGCCCGTCGTCAGGTCGAGAACTGAGTTTTCCTGACAGCAAAACGGCGCGGCTCCTGCGGGCCGCGCCGTTTGCGATCTCAAGCGCTGATCTCAGAGATATTTCAGGAGGTCGTTGACGCGATCCTGCATGGCGGAAAGCGCATCATCGATGCTCTTCTGGCCGGTCATCGCCGCGTTCATTTCCTGGCCGATAATGTCCTGGATGGCGAACTGGCGCTGGACTTCGCCGGGCACCGGCGTGCCGATCTCGGCCACTTCAAGCACGGTTTCGCGATGGGGCAGCGCCTGGAATTCTGATGAATCCAGAACTGCCTGGACAGACGGCAGGTGACCGGTGCGGGCCCAGTCATAGTCATTGTCATAGATGAACTTCAGGAACTTGCCGATCGCGGCTTCCTGCTCATCCGAACGGTCCATGCGCGAGACGGCGAGGCTGTGGCCGTCGGCATACTGGCTGCGGGTGCCGGAGAAGATCTGCGGATAGGGAACGACCGTGTAGCCGCCGGCATTGAGCGCCGTGCCGTCCTTTTCGGACTCGGCGTTGTAGTCGCCGATCACCCAGGTGCCGCCTTCGTGCACGCCGGCATCGCCTGCGAGAAATGCGTTCAGCGACGCGCCATAGTCGAGGTCCTTGGTGACATAGCCCTCATCATAGAGCGTCTTGTACATTTCCAGAACGGCCTTGGCTTCCGGGGTCTCGACCGAGATCTCCATCGGATCGGCGAAGAAATCGGAATCCTGCTGCTGCAGATAGGTGTAGAAATCACGCGTGTAAAGCGCGGTCTCGTTGGCGAGCGGCATGGTGAAATAGGGTTTGCCGGTTGCCTCCTTGAACTGCTTGGCCTGGGCCAGAAGCTCGTCGACCGAGGTCGGCAGGATCGGCGTGCCGTCGTCATTGGCGAGACCTGCCTCGTCGAACAGCGCGAGGTTGATGTGCCAGAGCTGGCTCCAGTTGTCGATCGGCAGGCCGTAGATTTCGCCGTCGCGGGTCACGCCGGTCAGGCTCGCCTTGGTGAAGCTGTCGGGAGAAATGCCTTCTTCGGCAAGCAGGTCGTTCAGCGGCTGGAGCAGGTTCTTCGAGGCATAGTCGCCGAGCACCGACTGGTGGATCGTCACCACATCCGGCGGATCGCCGGCGGCGAACTGGGCGGTCAACTGGTCGTAGCCGGGCCATTCGACGGTCGTGACATTGACGGTAATATCCGGATTTTCGGCCTCGAACTTGTTGACCAGCGAGGTGATGATGCCGCATTCGCCGACGGCGGCGGAAACATCGGTGTTGTCGCCCCATTCGGCATCGCAGGCGCCGAAGAAGCGCTGGAAGTCGATGGTGGTTTCGGCAAGCGCCGGGCTTGCCGCCGTAAGTGCCACGACGGAAAGCGCGCCGAGCAGTGCTGTTTTCATACGGTATTTCATGTCTACTCCTCCACGAAGCGGGCCATGATCGGCCCTTTGTGTCCACCCTGAAGGGCGATCCCAAATTCGGTTCCCGCACATTGTGGTTGGCGCGCGGGGTGTTTCTCCTCCGGTTTTCAACAAGCGCGCGGGCGAGCGCCTGGCCTCCGCCCGCGCAACATCACTTCTCCGCCGAGCCGGAAACGGCGGTGACGATGTATTTCTGGAAAAACAGGTAGACGATCAGGATCGGCAAACTGGCGAAGACCGCCTGTGCCATCAGGAAGCCGAGGCCTTCCGTCTGGGCGAAATTCATCTGCGACGAGGCGATCCCGACCGTGAGCGTGTACATTTCCTTTCGGGTCGCGGTGATCAGCGGCCAGAAATAGTCGTTCCAGGCGATGAGAAATGTGAAGATGCCGAGCGTTGCCTGCGCGGGTAGCGTCAAGGGCAGCAGAACCTTCCAGAAGATCTTGAAGCGGCTGGCATTGTCGAGAAGCGCCGCCTCGTCATATTCCTTCGGGATGGCGCGGAAGAACTGCGTCATCAGGAATACGCCGAAGGGGGCGGACAGGCCCGGAAGGATCAGCGCGTAATAGGTGTTGTGCAGACCGATCTTGGCGAAGATCTGATGGCGGGCGATCAGCACCGCCTGTTCGGGTATGGCAAGACCCAGAAGCACGATGATGAAGATCGTGTTGCGGAAAGGGAAATTAAGCCGTGCGAAACCGTAGCCCGCAAGCGAGGTCAGCACCAGAATGCCGATCGTGATCGAACCGGAGACGATGATCGAGTTCAGCACCCAGCGGAATACCGACGAATTGCCGAAGATGTTGAGGTAGTTGGCAAGCGTATAGGGCGCATGGAAGACGGAGTTCATGTTGGCCATGAGCTCGCCATTGTCCTTCAGCGACAGACCGATCACCCAGGCAACGGGCGCGACCATGATCAGCGCCAGCACGATGACAGCGCCGAGGATCAGCCGGTCGCCGAGCGTGTTCTTCTTGGAAAGGCCGAAGGAGCTCATCAGGCGTCTCCCTTCTTGCGCGAGACCAGGAACTGGGCCATGGCGGCGATCAGGATCATCACGAACAGGACTTCGGAAGCTGCGGCGCCGAGCCCGATATCCCAGCGGTTGAAGGCCATCTGGTAGATGTAGAGCACCATGGGCAGGGACTCGTTGTTAGGCCCGCCATTGGTCATCAGCCGTGCCTGGCCGAAGAGTTGGAATTGCATCACGATCTGGATGATCACGACCAGAATGATGGTGCGCTTGATCGAGGGCAGGGTGATGTAGCGCAATGTTCGCCAGCGTCCGGCATTATCCAACGCGGCGGCCTCGTAGATCTCTTTCGGGATCTGCTGGAGGGCCGAGAGATAAAGCATCATCGGCAGGCCGATGCACCACCAGACAGTTGCGATCGCGATGCCGATCATCACCAGGTCCGGGTCGGAGAGAAAGGCCGGCGGCGTCGCGTCGAACCAGCCGTAGACGGTGGCGAGCAGGCCGAATTGGCCGATGAAGACGATGCGCCAGATCAGCGTGACGATGGTGACGGAGAGCACCGATGAGGAGAAATAGAGCGTTCTGAGCGCTGCGGCCGTCTTTGTCTGCCGGTTCAGCGCCAGCGCCAGAAACAGGCCGACCAGCGCCAGCGGCGGGACGGTGAGGAAGACGAAATAGAAGGTGTTCCAGACGGCCTTGAGGAAAACGCCGTCGTGCATGAGCCTGACGTAATTGCCGATGCCGATGAAACGGCCCATGGAGAAAGCATCGGCTCGGTGCAGGCTGAGCCAGATGTTCCAGACCATGGGAAAGACGAGCAAGGCGACGAAGAACACCATATAGGGCGCGATGAACAGCGCATTGGCCCAGCTTGACGCATTGATATTGGCGGTTGCCGTCTTCAGCCCTTTCCTGTCCTGACGGGCCAGGGCCGCGCGGGTGGACTGGGCGTCAGACATGATCGGCCTCCCGCCCGGCGGCCTCTTCCGCCGGGTGATAGGCCTTGCCGCCGGCGTCGAAGAGATGGCAGGCCGAACCGTCGAAGGCGAGGTGCACGGTGTCGCCGATCCGTGCCCGGCTGAGGCCGATGTCCTCGGCGACGATGATGCTGTCATCGGAGAGCCGCGTATAGAGCAGCGTGCGGTCGCCGAGCCGTTCCAGCACATCGACCTTGCCTTGCGTGGTGGCCTCGGCCGGATCGGACACGCATTTGACGGCTTCGGCGCGAATGCCGAGCTTCATGGTCCTTTCCGGCAGGCCCGCTGTCGCGATGTCGGTCTGCAGCCTAGCCCCATCCGGAAAAGTCGCGAGCGCGAAACCACCTGCGTCGGCGATCGCGACATCGAGGAAGTTCATCGTCGGCGAGCCGACGAAACGGGCGACGAATTCGCTGACGGGACGGCTGTAGATCTCCATCGGTTCGCCGATCTGCTCGATCTTTCGGTTGTTGAGCACCACGATCCGGTCGGCAAGCGTCATCGCCTCGATCTGGTCATGGGTGACGAAGATCATGGTGGAGGCGACGCGGTTGCGCAGTTGCGCCAGTTCGACACGGGTTCTGACCCTGAGTGCGGCATCAAGGTTTGACAGCGGTTCGTCGAAGAGGAAGGCTTCCGGTTCCTTGACGATGGCCCGGCCGATCGCGACGCGCTGGCGCTGGCCGCCTGAAAGCTGGTTGGGCTTGCGCTCAAGCAGGTGGCTGATTTCCAGCATGCGCGCGGCTTCCTTGATCCGCGCGTCGATGACCGACTGTTCCACCGAGATGTTTCTGAGCCCGAAAGCCATGTTTTCGGCGACGCTCATATGCGGGTAGATGGCGTAGTTCTGGAACACCATGGCAAGGCCGCGCTTGCCGGGCGGCAGGTTGTCGATCCGCTTGCCGTTGATCGAAATTTCGCCTTCGTCGACCGCCTCCAGGCCGGCGATCATGCGCAAAAGCGTGGACTTGCCGCAGCCCGAGGGGCCGAGAAACACCATGAACTCGTTCGCCGCGATCGACAGCGAGATATTGTCGAGGACGGTCAGGCTGCCATAGCGTTTGGTGACATTCTTGATTTCAATCTGAGCAGTCATTCTGCCGTGCTCCCCGGCCGGAGATCCGGCCCTTCCGACGACTTTTCCAAGGCTCCTGCATTCGGCGGCTAAGCTTTCGGTTCGCTGCCAAACGCGCCGCTGTGCGGCGGGACTATCTATGACGCGACTTCCACCGTTTCCTCCCGATGCGCGCCGGACCTGTGCTGGAACCCTAGAACAAATCGTATATTTGTCAACATGATTTCAGGTTCATACCAAATATCATGGTTCACTTAAGCTGTAGGCGGATGAAGCGGTAGCTGAGCGGCGGCGCCGATGCCGTCAGCCCTTTGCCGCCTATTGCCGCGTCTCCGGCATCTTCGGGCTTCACCACATCCGGACTGGCTGCCGTGTTGGTGATGTTGATGTCGCCATGGACAATGATCTTGTCATCCAGGATCGCGTCGGCCTCAAAGCCCTGAAGCGCCAGATCGAGCTCCGCCGTCTCGCTTTCGCTGCGGTTGACGATGAAGAAGGACAGGGTTCCGGCCTCGCCGTCATGGGTTGCCGAGGCATCCACATAGGGCACTTCGCCAATGCCATCGGTGTTATAGGCCGGGCAATCGACTGCCAGTTTCAGCGCCGTGCCGCGTCCGAAGCGGGAAGCGAAATAGAACGGGTAGAAGATCGTCTGCCGCCAGGCAGCGCCGCCGGGCTCCGTCATGATCGGGGCGATGACGTTGACGAGCTGCGCCAGGCAGCCGATCTTCACCACGTCCGCGCGATTGATGAAGGTGTTCAGGATGCAGCCGACCTGCAGCACGTCCTCGAAATTGTAGTCGTCTTCCAGAAGCGGCGGCGCAAACGGCCAACCTTCCTCGCCGGCAAGCGTGGCCTCGTCGCGTTTCTTGGAATGGTACCAGACATTCCACTCGTCAAAGGAAATGTAGACGTCCTTCTTCGAGCGCTTCTTCGATTTCACATAGGCAATCACACCGGCGATCGTGTCGATATAGTCAGCGAGCACCTTGGACTTGGCGAGGAAGCGGGCCGTATCCTTTTCGTAGTTCTCGAAATACATATGCAGCGAGATGTAGTCGACGGCATCATAGGTGTGGTCGAGAACCGTGGCCTCCCATTCCGGGTAGGTCGGCATGTTGGCGGAGGAGGAGCCGCAGACGACCAGTTCGAGATCCCTGTCGAACTGGCGCATGGCCTTGGCGGTTTCGTAGGCCAGGCGGCCATATTCCTCCGCCGTCTTGTGGCCGGTCTGCCAGGGGCCGTCCATCTCGTTGCCGAGGCACCAGAGCTTGACGTTCCAGGGCTCCTCGCGGCCGTTCCTGCGGCGCAGGTCCGACCATTCGCTGCCGCCGGGATGGTTGACATATTCGAGGAAATTGCGGGCCTCGTTCAGCCCGCGCGTGCCGAGATTGATCGCCAGCATCATCTCCGTGCCGACGGCATCGCACCACTTCGAGAATTCGTGGATGCCGACCTGGTTGCTTTCGGATGTGTGCCAGGCGAGATCGAGGCGGACGGGGCGTTCTTCCTTCGGGCCGATGCCGTCTTCCCAGTTATAGGCCGAGACGAAATTGCCGCCGGGATAGCGCACCACCGGCACGTCAAGCTCGCGCACAAGCTCGATCACATCCTTGCGCATGCCGTTTTCATCGGCGCTCGGGTGGTCCGGCTCGTAGATGCCGCTGTAGACGGCGCGGCCCATATGCTCGACGAACGAGCCGTAAAGCCTCGGATCGATTTCGGAAATCGTGTAGTCTTTATGGACGGTGATCCCGGCGCGCATCTTGTCTCCTCCAAATCCCAGAATTTTGGTTTAAACCAATTTTCGTGATCAATAGAGACCTGTTTGCACCCCACGTCAAGCGGCTATGTTCAAGCAATCGCGAATTTTTCAGAGCTCTTGGTGGGCTATTTGGTGGTGATCCTCAGGACAATGTCCTGGTCGTAATTGCCGAAACCCCGGCCGAAAATATTGACGCCACCCGGATGACGGGCGTCCTCGCGCACGCTGATCGACAGGCGGATGGAGTGATGCCGATCGAGCCCGAGATCGGCCAGACAGATATCGGAGATCCTGACGCCATCGACATAGGCGCCGGTTTCGGTCACGCGAAAACGCTTCAGCATGCCGTATTGCGAGCCCTTGAGCTTCCACCAGGCCGGGGTGAAGACGCCCCGCCGGTCGCCGAAATCGCCCGGCGATGTCCACTGGCCGATATCGATGCCGTTGATGCCGATGGTAATGTCGGAGGGCCAGTCGGGATTGGTGCCGGGCACTTCGGAGGACAGTTCCATGGAGAATTCGAGTTCGTTGACGGCGCGGTTGTCGAGCCTGGCATTGTTGGGAAACTGGTACTCCACCTTGCCCCGCGTGAACCAGATCAGCCCGGCCTTCATGCGCGCCGGATCGAGGAAGGAATCGGGCACGTCCAGAAGTCCGATAATGCCCTCATCGGTGCACAGTCCGCAGGGCGCGCTGACATCGAACGCGGTGTAAAGCCCGACCGGCATCGACACCTCGATCCCGTCATTGCGGCGTTCCTCGGCGGCATCGCCGAAGACGATGACAACCTCATCATAAATGCTGGAACAAACCTTCTGGTTGCCCTTGCGCGCCCGCTGGCTCTCCGTGCGGATCAGTCCGGCCTCTTCCAGAAGCTGGACGCTGAGCGAGACGGTGGATTGCGGAAGCTGGAGGATTTCGCCGATTTCCTTGACGTTCAGCGCCCCCTTGCTGCGCAGAAGCTTGAGCACGGCAATGCGCGCCGGCGCGGCCAGGCCCTTGATGACATTCATGTCCCTTTCAGGGTCAACGACGAGGAAATTGCGCGGCATGGGTGAACTTCGCTACTGGCGGTCTGTGTCAGAAAACGTTCATATCAGGATTTTTGGCGCGGTCAAATCACCTTGGCTTCCGATGGTGGGCAACTGGCAGTCAAGTCCAACAATTCACAAATTGGTGCAACCTTTGTCGAGGGATTGCGCTCACTTCGGTTCGTCTGCCTTATTTGGTTGCCGGCAGAGCGATTCGGCCATCGGCTGCATCCACTTGAAAAAACACAAGGAAACGGCCAGATTGCACATTTCCTGTGCATTCGTCGATCTTGACACAAGATTGAGCGGCTTCTAGAATTTTGGACCAAATGGTCAAAGAGGGGTCTTTTTGCAATGAAGAATGATTTTGTCCTGAGCCGTCGCGCTCTCATGGCGTCCACGCTCGTTTTCGGCGCCGTTGCCATGGCGCCTGCCATCAGCGCCGCAGAACCGCTGAAGGTCGCTGCCATCCACGCTTCGCCGGTTGAGAATGCCTGGAACTCGGTCATCCATCAGGCGCTGCTGGAAGCCGCCGAAGAGGGTGCGATCGAATATGTGTTCTCCGAAAGCGTCTCGGGCACGGACTACCCCCGCGCCATGCGTGAATATGCCGAGCAGGGCGTCGACCTGATCATCGGCGAATCCTATGCCGTTGAATCCGAAGCCCGTGAAGTGGCAGCGGACTATCCCGACACGCCCTTCGTCATGGGGTCCTCCGGCGGCCCGTCCGGCGACAATTTCGGCGTTTTCGGCACATGGAACCATGACGGCGCCTTTCTCGCCGGCATGCTGGCCGGCACGCTGACGGAAAGCAATGTCGTCGGCTCCGTCGGCGCCATGCCGATCCCGGAAGTCAACATGCTGATCAACGCCTTTGCCGAGGGCGTGAAGGAAACCAATCCGGAAGCCGAACATCACGTCACCTTCATCGGCACCTTCTTCGATCCGCCCAAGGCGCGCGAAGCCGGTCTTGCCCAGATCGACCAGGGCGCCGACATTCTCTTTGGCGAGCGCATCGGTACGGCCGATGCCGCCAAGGAACGCGGTATTCTCGCCGTCGGATCGCTGATCGATTACACGCCGCGCTACCCGGATACGGTCTTCGCCAACGCGCTCTGGGGCTTCCGCCCGATTGTCGATGCGGCGATCGCCGATGTCGAGGCCGGCAATCCGGTCGGCCAGAACTACACGGCCTTCGGCATGCTGAAGGATGGCGGCAGCGACATCGCGTTCGTTGAGGGCGTTGCCTCGCCGGAAGCGGTCGAAGCCATGCTGGCCAAGCGTCAGGAAATCATCGACGGCACGTTCGAGGTTCCGCGCAACATGGACGAGCCGAAGTAAGGATAGCCCATGCAAGCCGACGCGACAGCGCTCGCCGCCGCGATCGGCAAGGGTGACATTTCGGCGCGGCAGGCGATGGAAGCATCCCTTGCCGCATCCGACACATGGGCGCATCTTGGCGCCCTTGCCGGCCGCAATCCCGAAGCAGGGCTTGCGGCCGCTGATCGTTTTGACGGTCTTTCGGCTGAAGACAAGGCGGCGATGCCGTTTGGCGGCGTGCCGATGCTTGTAAAGGATCTCGGCGGACCTTTTTCCGGCCTTGCCGTCACCGCCGGCTCGCGCGTGCTGGGCGCCGGTGATGCCAGCGCTGACAGCGATATCGCCGCCCGCTTTCGCGCTGCCGGTTTCTCTCTGTTCGGGCTGACGACGAGCCCCGAATTCGGCCTGTCGCTCGCCTCCGAACCAGACAAGGGGCCGCTCTGCCGCAATCCGCTGGATGAGGCCCGCTCTCCCGGCGGTTCATTGGGCGGGGCTGCGGCTGCCGTTGCCGCGGGTATTGTTTCAATTGCCCATGCCACGGATGCGGGCGGTTCCATCCGCGTGCCCGCCGCCTGCTGCGGTCTCGTCGGCCTCAAGCCGTCACGCGGAGCAATGCCGGCCGGGCCGGGCTATGGCAATCACCTCGGCGGCATCGCCACCGAACTCGCCGTCTGTCGTTCCGTGAGGGATGCGGAAGCGATCTTCCGCGCAATCTCCGGCAACGCGCGCGGCCCCTTTCCGCCGCTGGCTTTTGCTGGCGTGCCCGAGGGCAGTCTGCGCATCGGCGTTCTGCCCGAGACGGATGTCAGGGCTGACCCAGCGCGCCTCGGCGTGCTCGAAGATGCCGCGAAGGCGCTTGAGGCGAGGGGCAATCGCCTTTGCCCTGTCGGCTGGGAAGATATCGAAACGCCCGCACGCGCCAGCGCTTCCGCCTTTGCCGACATCGCGGCCGCCAATCTTGCCGAAACATCCGGTCGCTTCGGCCTCGACCTTGAGATGGTCGAACCGATGACGCGCGCCGTCATTGAACGTGGCCGGGCGATGCGGCCGGAAGAAGTCTGGTCGCTGACAAACGAGATGGCGCTGATTGCCCGCGATCTCTGGCGCCTTTTCGATGATATCGACTGCCTTATCTGCCCGATGCTGACGGATGCGCCGAAGCCTGTGGGTAGTTTTCCCACCGACCACGATGACTGGGAACTGCATTTTGAGCGGATGCGCGCCTTTGCGCCGCTTGCCGCCCTTGCCAACCTTTCCGGTTTTCCGGCAATTACATTGCCGTACGGGGCGGACGAGAATGGCCTGCCTTTGCCGGTTCAGATGATCGCGCCGATGGGCGCTGAGGCGGTCTTGCTGAAGCTCGCCGGTGAACTGGAAAACGAAAATCGCTGGCAACACCGCTTTGCCATTGCAGGAGTTTGCGCATGAGAGAAACCGTGCTCGAAATTTCCGGCGTTTCCAAGCGCTTCGGCGACACGCTCGCCAATGACGATATCTCGCTGACGCTTGGCAAGGGCGAGGTGGTGGCGCTGCTGGGCGAAAACGGCGCCGGCAAGACGACGCTGATGAGCATTCTCTTTGGGCATTATGTGCCGGATACCGGCTCGGTCAGCGTTCACGGCGAAATGCTTGCTCCCGGCAGTCCGCGCGCGGCGATCCGCGCGGGCGTCGGCATGGTGCACCAGCATTTTTCGCTGGCGCCCAATCTCACGGTTCTGGAAAATGTGATGACCGGAACGGAGAGCCTGTTTTCCTTGGCCTCCGACACGAAATCCGCCCGCCACAAGCTCGCCGATATCGCCGAACGCTTCGGCCTTGCCGTCAACCCGGATGCCCGCGTCGGCGATCTTTCCGTCGGAGAGCAGCAGCGCGTCGAAATCCTGAAGGCGCTTTACAACGATGCGAAGATCCTGGTGCTCGACGAACCGACGGCGGTGCTGACCGGGCCGGAGGCCGAAAAGCTCTTTGCCACGCTGAAGGAGATGGCGGCGCAGGGCCTGTCGCTGATCTTCATCTCCCACAAGCTGGATGAGGTCATGGCGGCTGCCGATCGCGTCGTCGTGCTGCGCGGCGGCCGGCAGGTGGCAGAACGCAAGGCATCTGAAACCAGCAAGGCGGAGCTTGCCGAACTGATGGTCGGCCGCAAGGTGGAACGGCCCGTGCGCGAACCCGCGACACCAGGTCCCGTCGTTCTGGAGGCGGTCGGCATCACGGTGCGCGTTGAAGGCGTCGACCGGCTGAAATCCGTCGACTTCACCCTTCATGCGGGCGAGGTTCTCGGCATTATCGGCGTTTCCGGCAATGGCCAGGCGACGCTGGCCGCACTTCTGAGCGGCACGGCGAAGCGGGCGTCGGGCGATCTGGTTCTCTTCGGCAAGGGAGTCGGCGACCTGACGGTTGCCGAGGCCATTTCCGAGGGGATCGGCCGCGTGCCGGAGGACCGCAATGGCGAGGGCGCGATCGGCGAAATGGCGATCTGGGAAAACGCCGTTCTGGAGCGCATTTCCGATTATTCGAAAAACGGCCTGGTGCAGCGCGGTGCGGCCATCGATTTTGCCAGCCAGATCATCGAGACTTTCGATGTGCGCGGCGGCACGCCGACAAGCCGCACGCGGCTCTTGTCGGGCGGAAACATGCAGAAGCTTATTCTGGGACGAAACCTGATCGAGCACCCGAAGATCCTGCTGGCGGCGCAACCCGCGCGCGGGCTGGATGAAGGCGCGGTGGCGGCCGTTCACGAGCGCATTCTGGAAGCCCGGCGGTCGGGAACGGCGGTTCTGCTGATTTCCGAGGATCTTGATGAGGTGATGGCGCTTGCCGATCGCATTCAGGCGATTGTCGGCGGCAGGCTGTCTCCGCCCGTTGCCGCTGAAAATGCCAATACGCAGATGCTTGGCCTGATGATGGCCGGTGAATGGACGGAGAACGCCGATGCGGTTTGAACGGCGCGAACATCGCCCGACGGCGCTCGTCATCGCAACGCCGCTGATTGCGGTGGCGGCAGCGCTTGGAATTGCCGGCATTCTCATTGCGCTCGCTGGCGCGCCAGTGCTGGAAGCCTATTGGAAGATCCTGGTCGGCGCCTTCGGCTCGAAGCTCTCCATCACCGAGACCCTGACGCGGGCAACGCCGCTGATCCTGACCGGCCTCGCCGCTGCGGTCGCCTTTCGCGCGCGGCTCTGGAATATCGGCGGGGAGGGGCAGTTCTATCTCGGCGCAATCGCAACGGCCGCCGTCGGCGCGCATCTGACAGCGGGCCTTCCGGGCTTCGTGCAGATGCCGATCCTGATGGCGTCCGGCGCTGTCGCGGGCATGATCCTGCTTCTGGTGCCGCTCTGGCTGAGGCTGCGCTTCTCCGTTGATGAAGTGGTGACGACGCTGCTGTTGAACTTCGTCGCGATCCTGTTCGTCTCGATGCTGATCGATACGGTCCTGAAGGATCCGATGGCCTTTGGTTGGCCGCAGTCGGAGGCGGTGGAACGCGCCGCCCGCCTGCCCAAGCTGGTCGATCGCTCGCGGCTTCACATCGGCCTTCTCGTTGCGGTCGCCTTTGCCTTCATCGTTCATTTCATCCAGTCGCGGACGACGTTCGGCATGCGATCGCGCGCGGCCGGTCTCAACCCGAAAGGCGCGGTGTTCGCCGGCGTGCCGCTCGGGCGCACGCTGGTGCTTGTCGCCATGTTGTCGGGCGGGCTCGCAGGCCTTGCGGGCAGTATCGAGGTGCTGGGCGTCAAGGGCTATGTCACCACTGACCTCTCGCCCGGCTATGGCTATTCCGGCATCGTTGTCGCCATGCTGGCCAACCTTCATCCCATCGGCGTGGTGCTGGCCGCGCTGTTCACCGCCGTCATGTTTGTCGGCGCGGATGGCATGAGCCGGTCGCTCGGCATCCCGACCTATATCGCCGATGTCACCGTGGCGCTGTCGCTGATCTCCATGCTGGTCGCCGTCTTCTTCACGCAGTACAGGGTCCGCCGATGAACACGATTGTCGATATTCTGGCTTCTGCCGGTCTCTGGGCTGCCGTTCTGCGCATCGCCACGCCGCTGATCCTCGGCACGCTCGGCGCGTTGCTCTCGGAACGCTCCGGCGTGCTGAACCTCGGCATCGAGGGCATCATGACCTTCGGCGCGATGGTTGGCTGGCTCGCCGTCTTCAACGGCGCCGACCTCTGGACAGGGCTTTTCGTGGCCGCGCTTGGCGGCGCGGTCTTCGGCGCGCTGCATGCACTGCTGACCGTTACGCTCGGGCTTTCGGAGCATGTCTCGGGCCTCGGCGTCACGCTGTTTGCCTCGAGCTTTGCCTATTACGTCTTCCGGCTGATGGTGCCGGTGTCCGGTTCGCCGCCCACGGTGGAACCGTTCCAGCCGATCAATATTCAGGGCCTCTCCGATCTGCCCTTTATCGGTCCCGCCTTCTTCACCCAGACCGCGCCGACCTATCTGGCGATCGCGCTGGCGATCCTGCTGGCCTATATCCTGGCGAAAACCCCGCTGGGCCTTGCCATCCGCATGGCCGGCGAAAATCCGCATGCGGCGGAAGCGCAGGGCGTCAACCCGATGGTGATGCGCTATGGCGCGGTGATCGTCGGCAGCGCGCTGATGGGCGTGGGCGGCGCATTCCTGACGCTCTCGGCCTTCAACTCCTTCTTCCCGACGATGGTGCAGGGGCGCGGCTGGATCTGCATCGCGCTTGTCGTCTTTGCCTCCTGGCGGCCTGAGCGGGCGCTGTTCGGGGCGCTGCTGTTCGCCTTTTTCGACGGGTTTCAGCTGCGCCTGCAGACCGCGCTCGATGGTGCTGTCCCCTATCAGATTTTCCTGATGATCCCGTATATTCTGTCGATCGCAGCGCTCGCGGTGATGGCGCGCCGGGCGCGGGTGCCGCAGGCGCTGATGCAGCCCTACCGGCGCGGGGAACGGTGAGGGGATGCGATAGTCAATCTCTCCCCTTGAGGGAGAGATGCCCCGACAGGGGCAGAGAGGGGTGAACCCTATCCGCGAGCACAGAGATTGCGGCTTTTGGGGCTTGCGCCCTTTACCCCTCTCTGTCGCTTTCGCGACATCTCCCCCTCAAGGGGGGAGATTGGAAGATGACAAGCACCGACACAGACTAACGGCCGGAATTACCGGTGACATGCAAAGGCCAAGACCATGTTCGATCTCATCATCAAGAACGCCAACCTTCCTGACGGTCGCAGGGGCATCGATATCGGCATAGCCGGTGGCAAGATCACGGCCATCGAGAAAAACCTTGCGGCGGAAGCGGGCGAGATCATCGATGCGACCAACCGGCTGGTCTCGCCGCCCTTCGTTGATCCGCATTTCCATATGGATGCGACGCTGTCGCTCGGCCTGCCGCGCATGAATGTCTCCGGCACGCTTCTGGAAGGCATCGCGCTCTGGGGCGAGTTGCGGCCGACGCTGACGACAGAGGCGCTGGTCGAACGCGCCCTTGCCTATTGCGATCTCGCCGTCGCCCAAGGCCTTTTGCACATCCGGACCCATGTCGACACCTCGGATCCGAAGCTTGTCACCGTCGAGGCCATGCTGGAGCTGAAGGAGAAGATCGCGCCCTATATCGACCTTCAGCTCGTCGCCTTCCCGCAGGATGGCTATTACCGCGCCGAAGACGGGGTGAAATCGCTGGAGCGGGCGCTGGACATGGGCGTCGACGTCGTCGGCGGTATTCCGCATTTCGAACGCACCATGGCCGATGGCGCAAAATCGGTGGAGGCGCTGTGCCGCATTGCCGCCGAGCGCGGCCTGCCGGTCGACATGCATTGCGACGAGACCGACGACCCGATGTCGCGCCATATCGAGACGCTGGCAGCCGAAACCGTGCGCCATGGCCTGCAAGGGCGCGTGGCCGGCTCGCACCTGACCTCGATGCATTCGATGGACAATTACTACGTTTCCAAGCTGATCCCGCTGATGGCGGAGGCTGAAATCAACGCCATCCCCAATCCGCTGATCAACATCATGCTGCAGGGCCGCCATGATACCTTCCCGAAGCGGCGCGGCATGACACGGGTGCGCGAGCTTCTCGCAGCCGGCATCAATGTCGCCTTCGGCCATGATTGCGTGATGGACCCCTGGTATTCCATGGGCTCCGGCGACATGCTGGAGGTCGCGCATATGGCGGTCCATGTGGCGCAGATGTCGGGCGTCGACGACAAGCGGGCGATCTTTGACTGCATTACCGCCAACTCGGCCAAGGCGCTGGGGCTCGAGGGCTATGGCCTTGCGGTGGGCAATCCGGCCAATCTCGTCATTTTGCAGGCCGAGGATGTGGTGGAGGCGCTGCGGCTGAAGCCGACCCGGCTTGCCGTGCTGCGCGAGGGCCGCGTGATCGCGAAGACAGCGCCAAAGCTTACGACCCTCTCGCTGCCGGGGCGACCCGCCGAGATCGACAGCGGCATCAACCCGACGGGGCGGCCGGCCTTTTGATGGCCTGAACAAATTTCTCGCGAAATGCGTTCCGTCCTTCAGGTTCCGCGCCTATGCTCGCAAAGGGCACGCCGCTCGAAAAATCCGGAAAGGAAAAGCTCATGCAGTATCGCACACTCGGCCGTTCGGGTCTGAAAGTCTCCGCGCTCACGCTCGGCACCATGACCTTCGGCGGCAAGGCAGCCTTCTCCAAGACCGGCAATACCGATCTTGAAGGCGCGAAACGCCAGATCGACATGTGCGTCGATGCCGGCGTCAACATGATCGATACGGCGGACGTCTACTCCGCCGGCGTTTCGGAGGAAATCGTCGGCGAGGCGATCGCCGACAAGCGCGACCGCCTGCTGCTTGCCACCAAGGCCCGCTTCCCCGCCTTCGAGCAGGGGCCGAACGATCGCGGCCTCTCGCGCCACCATCTCGTGCGCGCCTGCGAGGCGAGCCTGAAGCGGCTGAAGACCGATTACATCGACATGTACTGGCTGCACCAGTGGGACGGTCAGACGCCGATCGACGAAACGCTTGCCGCGCTGGATGACCTCGTGCGGGCGGGCAAGATCCGCTATGTCGGCGTTTCCAATTTCTCCGGCTGGCACCTGATGAAGACGCTTGGTACTGCCGAGCGGGAAGGGCTGGTGCGGCCCGTGGCGCAGCAGATCCATTATACGCTGCAGGCGCGTGAGGCCGAATATGAGCTGATGCCGATCGCGCTCGATCAGGAGGTCGGCATCGTCGTCTGGTCGCCGCTGGCCGGCGGGCTTCTCTCCGGCAAATATCGACGCAACCAGCCGGAGCCCGAGGGCACGCGCCGTGCAGCCGAGTGGAACGAGCCGCCGGTGCGCGATATCGAGGCGCTTTATGACATTGTCGAGGTGCTGATCGATATCGCTTCCGCCAGGGGCGCAACGCCGGCGCAGGTGGCGCTGTCCTGGCTCTTGGGCCGTCCGGGCATTGCTTCCCTCATCGTCGGCGCGCGCACCAATGCTCAGCTTGCAGACAATCTCGGCGCTGCCGAACTGACGCTGAGCGATGAGGAGATGGCGAGGCTCGAGGCCGTCAGCCGGCCGCCGCTCATCTATCCCTACTGGCACCAGACCTGGACCGCCTCCGACCGATTGTCGAAGGCCGATCTGGCGTTGATCGCGCCGTTTCTGGAGGGCTGAGGCTCAGCGCCCGCCCTCGATCTTGCGGAAGCGCTGGGCGACGCCGGCCGGACCGTAAGGGTAATCCGGCATGGTCTGGGTGCTGACCTCGGTGAGTCGGCCGATCTCCGCTTCCGAAAGCCTCAGCTTTGCCGCGCCGAGATTGTCGGCAAGCTGGGCTTCCGTGCGCGCGCCCAGGATAACGGAGGTGACCGCCGGCTGGGCGGCAAGCCAGGCGAGCGCCACCTGCGCCATGCTGGCGTTGTGGGCGCCTGCGATCTCTTCCAGCGCGCCGACCACCTCCCAGGTCACGGATTTGGCATTGTGCTTGTCATAGGCCTCCATGCCGCGCTCGGGGTTCTCGCCAAGCCTTGTTGCGCCGGTCGGCATCTGGTCGCGCTTGTACTTGCCGGAAAGCCAGCCGCCGGCGAGCGGCGACCAGGGCAGGAGCCCCATGCCCGCATCTTCGCAGGCCGGCACGATCTCGTGCTCGATGCCGCGCGCCAGAAGATTATATTGCGGCTGCAGCGTCACCGGGGCGGCGAAGCCGCTCGATTTCGCGATCCAGACCGCCTTGGTCAACTGCCAGCCGATGAAGTTGGAAAAGCCGTAGTAAGCGATCTTGCCGCTCGAAATGGCGTCATCGAGAAACCGCAGCGATTCCTCCAGCGGCGTCAGCGCATCGAAGGCGTGAAGTTGGTAGAGGTCGATCTGCTCGACGCCGAGGCGGGTAAGCGAGGCATCGAGCGCTTCCGCGAGGTTCTTGCGCGAGAGGCCAATGCGGTTCGGACCGTCGCCCATCGGAAAGCGGGCCTTGGTGGCGATCACCAGTTCCCTGGTGATCCCCGGCTTCTGCTTCAGCCAACGTCCGACGATCTCCTCCGAGAGGCCGGTCGAGTAGACATTGGCGGTGTCGATGAAATTGCCGCCGGCTGCCACATAGGCATCCATCAGGTGAAAGGATGTCGCCTCGTCGGCCTCGTCGCCAAAGGTCATGGTGCCAAGGCAGAGATTGGTGACGACCGTGCCGCTGTTTCCAAGCCTGCGATATTCCATGATATTCTCCTTGATGTCTCGGGCGAAGACCGGGTGCGATCTTCGCCTGTTGCAATGTCAGCGCGCCGCCCAGTTGGCGCCGCGACGGAAGATGGTCGCCATCTCCGGAACCTGGAACTCGCTCGCCACATGGCCGAGCGAGGAATAGAACACCCGGCCCTTGCCGTGACGGCGTTTCCAGACCACGGGCATGACCACGCCGTCGATCCATTCGGCATGGTCGCCGGCAAAGGTGGTCGTGGCCAGGACCTCGTTCGAGGGGTCCACATGCATGTAATACTGCTCCGAGTGGTAGGGGAAATCCGAAATGCCTTCCATGATCGGATCATCCGGCTTGGTGACGTTCACCCGGTAGTCGATGATGTTGCCGGGATGGGCGACCCACTGGCCGCCGATGATGAACTGGTAGTCGACCGAATCGCGGAAGGCGTCACCCGCGCCGCCGTGATAGCCGGCAATGCCGACGCCGCTCTCGACGGCGGCCGAGAGGTTCTTCACCTCCTCCTTCTCGATCTTCGACATGGTCATGATCGGCACGATCAGGCTCAAATCCTTGATCTGCGGGTCGGCGAAGGCCTCGGTGGAATGCTCCACATAGACCTTGAAACCGTCGTCCTGCAGCATGTCGCGGATGATATGGGCGCATTCCTCCGGCTCGTGGCCGCTCCAGCCGCCCCAGACGATAAGTGCTTCGCGCATGATTGTTCTCCTTCATCTTCAGCCGTTGCAAAAGCCCGGCCGGTTTGAAATCTTCCCGGCGCTCGGCCTATTTGCCGAGCACGCCATTGACGAGTGAATCCGAAAGCGGCGCCGGTCGCTCGACGGTCGTTGAAATCGCGACGGTCTTCCCGGTCTCGGCCGCAACGCCGAAGGCCTCCATCACCTCCAGAACGTGCAGCGCGAGGTCGCCATTGGCCCGGTGCGGCCGGTCGTTGCGGATCGCATAGGCCATGTCGGCAAGGCCGATCGACCGGTAATTGTCGTCGGCATAAGGCTGGTCGACGGGATAGTCCTCGAATTCGCCGCCCTTCTTCAGCAGCGAGATCGGCCCCTTGAAGAAATTGGGGTCCGGCACAAGCAGCGTGCCTTCCGTGCCGTAGATCTCGATCGGCAGATGCCTGTGGCCGGCGACATCGAAACTCATCGTCACCTGCACCACCGCGCCGTTTTCAAACGAAAGCACGCCGGCGATATGGGTCGGCACCTCCACCGCGATCGTCTCGCCCCGGCGCGGCTCGCTGGTGATCGTGCGCTCCCTGCGCAGCATGGTGGCAAAGCCCGCGACGCTTTTGACCGGGCCGAAGAGATTGACGAGGTCAGTGATGTAATAGGGGCCCATGTCGAGCATCGGGCCGCCGCCGATGTCATAGTAGAAGTCCGGATTGGGGTGCCAGGATTCGTGTCCCGGCCGCATGAAGCTCGCCGTTCCGCCGACCGCGATGCCGAGCGCGCCGCTATCGACGATCGCGCGCGATGTCTGGTGTCCGCCGCCGAGAAAGGTGTCGGGCGCCGCGCCGATCCGGAGCCCTGCCTTTTCCGCCGCCTCGGCAAGTTTTTTCCCTTCCGCGAAATTAATGCCGAGCGGCTTTTCCGAATAGGTGTGCTTGCCGGCACCAAGCGCCTTCAGGCCGACCTCCACATGGGCGCGCGGAATGGTGAGGTTGAGGATGATCTCGACCTTCGGATCCGCCATCAGCGCGTCGATCGTGCTGACGGGCACGTTGAATTCGGCCGCCTTCGCTTCCGCCGCCGCCTGGTTGAGGTCGGCAATGCCGCGAATATCGAGAATGTCGAACCCGGCCATCGCCTTCAGGTAGGCGCCCGAAATATTGCCGCATCCGATGATGCCGATCCCTACTCTTTCCATCTTCCACTCCTCCCGAAAGTTGAAAGCCCGCCGTGCTCTCCTCAAAGCGCGGGGCCGGTCGTGCTCCATGGCGATTCATAAAGTTCGTAGAGCGCGACGGCCGCCGCCCCGCGCGCCCAGAAAAAATCGTCCGCGTCGTCGAAAACGAGTTCGCTGACATCGGCAAGCGACGGGGGTATCGCGCTGTTGAAGCCGCCCGTCAGCCGGTCGATGAAAGGCTTGCCGAGAGCGAGGCTGGAGCCCACCAGAATGACGCGCGGCGGCGCAAACAGGGTAACGATATTGGCGACCGTGACGCCGACGGCCTCGCCGGCGCGTTCTGCGGCAGAGGTAATCTGCGCATCCTTCGCCGCAATCAGCGTCTGCGCGTGGGAAATGCCGCGGCCGAGCCGGATTGCGTCGGCGTAAAGCCCCTCGCGCGGGCCGTCGCCGAGGATGGCGTTTTCGCCGGCAAGGCTTGCCAGCCGCGAAATGCCGTCGGCGCTGCTGCCGAGCACGAGATCGCCGAGATTGTGGCTGAGCCCGCCCGCGCCGCGGAAGAGCTCACGATTGTGCAGAACGCCAAGCCCGAGCGTGCGCTCCAGCGAGATCAGCACCATGTCGTCCAGATGGCGGGCCTTGCCGAACCAGTGATGGGCAAGCGTCACGGCATGGACATCGCTTTCCACGATCGTGCGGATGGCAAAACGCGGCGACATGACGGCAGCGAAATCCACATTCTCGTCGCTGAAGATCGGGCTCGAGCGCACAATGCCGGTGCGATGCTCGACCACGCCCGGAATGCCGAGGCAGATCATGTCGATCTCGGCGAGCGTCAGCCCGGTATCCATCACGCAGGCGCGCACGCCGTCCTCGACCAGATCGGCGATCACGTCGATCGGCATGCGGTCGATGCGCACCGGCAGCGAGAATTCCGACAACACCTCGCCGGAGAAATTGGCGACGACGAAGGTCATGCGGGTGGCGGCGATCTTTGCGCCGACGATGCGCGAGGCTTCCGGGTTGAGCTCCAGCATCACCCGGGGGCGGCCGCGCGCGGTCGCGTTGCGCAGATCGCCTTCGTGGCGCGAGAGGATGAGCCCGTCATCAATCAGCGAGGCGGTGATGGCGGAAACCGTGCTGGTCGAAAGCTCCGTGCGCTTGCTGATTTCAATGCGCGAGATCGGTCCGTGGCGCCGGATCGCGTCCAGCACGCTCAACCGGTTGATTGCTCGCATCAATTCAGGATCAGCAGTCTTCATGAGGGCTCGCCGGGCAGGTTCAGGACAGGCTTTATTTTTTCCGCATCGCGAAATAATTAACAGGCGTTTTTTAGTCCCGAAGTCCCGTTTCATGCAAGCGATTTTTGCATTACCTGCCCAATTCGCGGGCATTTTGCCCAATATTCATCAAATACCGGTTGACAAAATTCAGGTCTCGCCGATTATTTAATCCGGAGACTGCAAAAAGTGCTTTGGGAGGAGTGCATATGTCAGTGAATGTCAATTTTCTGCGCGGCAGCCTGCTGGCCGTCGCCGGTTTCGCCGGTCTTGCCGCCCTTTCCGTTCCGGCCGAGGCCGAGACGGTGAAATGGCTGCATCTCGAACAGCAGCCGGCGGTCGTCGACCTCTGGCGCCAGATTGCCGACGAGTATGAAAAGGCCCATCCCGATGTGACCATCGAGATGCAGTTCCTTGAAAACCAGGCCTTCAAGGCCAAGCTGCCGACGCTGCTTCAGTCGTCGGAGGCGCCAAGCTTCTTCTACACCTGGGGCGGCGGCGTGCTGAAGGCGCAGTCGGAAACCGGCATGCTGCGCAATATCGATCCGGCGCTTGATGCCAACGGCGGCGCCTGGGGCAATTCGCTGCTCTCGTCTTCCGTCGATGGCATGACCTTTGACGACAAGGTCTGGGCCGCCCCCTTCAAGACCGGCGTGGTTTCCTTCTTCTACAACAAGGAACTGTTCGAAAAGGCTGGCGTCGACGCTTCGTCGATCGCGACCTGGAGCGACTTCATGGGTGCCGTGAAGGCGCTGAAGGATGCCGGGATCACGCCGATTGCCGGCGGCGGCGGCGACAAGTGGCCGCTGCATTTCTACTGGGGCTATCTGGCCATGCGCGAGGCCGGTCACGATGGTTTCATGGCCGCGAAGGCTGGAGAGAATGGCGGCTTTACCGGGGAGCCTTTCATCAATGCCGGCAAGAAGCTCGCCGAACTCGGCGAACTCGAGCCTTTCCAGAACGGCTATCTCGGCGCGACCTGGAACGACGCGCTGGCTGCCTTCGGCGACGGCCGCGCGGCGATCATCCTGTCGTTCGAGAACACAGCGCAGCGCCAGGCAGTCGACGCGACCGACGGCAAGGGATTGTCGGAAGACAATATCGGCATTTTCCCGTTCCCGACGGTTGCGGGCGGCGCCGGCCTCGTGACCGACAATATGGGCGGCATCAACGGCTGGGCGGTCACCGCCAATGCACCGGATGCAACCGAGGGCTTCCTCGAATACTTCACCAGCCCCGACGTGGTGCGTCGTCTGGTCGAGGTCTCGAACATCCTGCCGGTGACCAAGGGCACGCAGGACGCCGTTACCGATCCGCTGCTGAAGGTTTCCGCAGACGCGCTTGCCAAGGAAACCTGGCACCAGAACTTCCTCGATCAGGATCTCGGTCCCAATGTCGGCGCCGTGGTCAACGACATGAGCGTCGCCATCGTTTCCGGCGCGACCTCGCCGGAAGATGCGGCGCAACAGATCCAGGACACCTACGAACTGGACAGCATGTAAGTCCCGATCCCGGGCTCCGCTTTTGCGGGGCCCGGCACTTTCTGCCTTGCGGTGACCTGGATTGCAGCGCCTTTCCGCTTCGACCTTCAACGGTCACGCCGCCGGGACAGGGCGCATCCGCGCCGCCGAAATGCTTGCGGGAACACCCATATGACGACGACCGATTCCATCCTGCCGCCGCCCGCCGGCGCCGCGCCTCCGGGCCGACCCCGAAGGCGACGTTCGCTGGCCCATACCAAGCTGCCGGTGCTGATCCTGTTTCTGCCGCCAGCGCTGGCACTTTTCACGCTGCTGGTCATCCTGCCGATGGGCGAGGCTGCCTGGTATTCCTTCTTCCACTGGAACGGCTACGGCACGCCGTCGCGCTGGGTAGATTTCCGCAATTATCAGCTGATTTTCCGCAATGCCGCCTTCAAGACGGCGCTGATCAACAATTTCCTCATCATCGCCGTGTCGATCGCGGTCCAACTGCCGCTGGCGCTGTGGCTTGCGACCATGGTGACCAAGCGCATCAAGGGCGCGCTGTTCTTCCGGCTGATCTTCTTTCTGCCCTATGTGCTGGCCGATGTCGCCGCCGGCATGATCTGGCGCTTCGTCTATGACGGCGATTTCGGCCTGGTCGCCGGCATCTGGCATTTCTTCGGCGCCGAGCCGCCCTTCCTGCTGGCCGATCCCAACACGGCCATGCCGGCAATCCTCGCCGTTGTCGTGTGGAAATATTTCGGCTTCCACATGATGCTGTTCATCGCCGGACTGCAGGCGATCGACCGCAGCATCCTGGAGGCCGCCGATATCGACGGCGCGACCGGCTGGCAGAAGTTCCGGCTGGTGACGCTGCCCATGCTCGGCTCCACCGTCAGGCTTTCCGTGTTCTTCGCCGTCATCGGCTCGCTGCAGCTTTTCGACCTGATCATGCCGCTCACCGGCGGCGGGCCGGCGAACTCGACCCAGACCATGGTGACCTTCCTCTACAATTTCGGCGTCACCCGCATGCAGGTCGGTTTCGGCAGCGCCGTCGGCGTCATCCTCTTCGTCATCTGCGTCACGCTGGCCTTCAGCTACAAACGGATATTCATGAAAAATGACTGAGATCTCCGAAAGCGCACCGATCGATGCCGCCACATCGGGCGGCGAGGGCCGCAGGCTCTCCGTCAGCACGCAGACCTATGTCTACGTCTCGCTGCTGATCGTCGCCGGCATCGTCATCGTGCCGCTGGTGACGACGGCGCTCGGCGGCTTCAAGACCCTGCCGGATCTGCGCGGCAACCCCTTCGGCCTGCCGGACGAATGGCAGTGGAGCAACTACACTGATATTCTTCTGTCGCAACGTTACTGGCTGCAAATGGGCAATTCGCTGCTGATCGCCGTGGTGACCGTGTTCCTCACCATCGTCTTTGCCGCCTGCGCCGCCTTCTGCTTCGCCCATATCCGCTTTTTCGGCGCGGACTATCTGCTCAATTATTTCCTGATCGGCCTGATGTTTCCGGCGGCGACCGCAATCCTGCCGCTCTACATCCGCATCCGCGATCTCGGCCTGCTCGATACCTATTGGGGCGTGATCCTGCCGCAGGTGGCTTTCGGGCTTGGCATGAGCATCCTTCTGTTCCGCAATTATTTCCGCAACCTGCCGGAGGAATTGTTCGACGCCGCCTTCGTCGATGGCTGCGGCTATATCGGCTTCTTCTGGCACGTCACCATGCCGCTGTCGCGGCCGATCATTGCAACTGTCGGCATCATCGCCTTCGTCCAGAGCTGGAACAGCTACATCATTCCGCTGATCATGCTGAACACGGAAAACCGCTATCCCTGGCCGCTCGGCATCATGGTCTACAAGGGCGAGTTCGCAACCGACTGGCAGCTTGTGCTTGCCTTCATCACGCTCACCATCCTGCCGACGGTGATTGCCTTCTTCGTCGCCCAGAAACATATCATTGCCGGGCTCACCGCCGGCGCCGTCAAGTCGTGAACCATCGGGGAGCTTGATTAAAATGGCATCCGTCACCCTCAGCAATATCAGGAAATCCTACGGCGCGCTCGAGGTGATCCACGGCGTCTCGCTCGACATCAAGGATGGCGAATTCGTCGCCCTTGTGGGGCCTTCCGGGTGCGGCAAGTCCACGCTGTTGCGGATGATCGCAGGACTTGAGGAAATCACCGGCGGGGATATTTCGATCGGCGGGGAGATCGTCAACGAACTGACCCCGCGCGAGCGCAACATCGCCATGGTGTTCCAGTCCTATGCGCTCTATCCGCACATGACGGTGGCCGAGAACATGGGCTTCAACCTGCGTCTTGCCAAACGTCCCAAGGCGGAGATCGAGGAGCGGGTGGGGGAGGCGGCGCGCATGCTCGACCTGACGGCGCTTCTCGACCGCAAGCCTTCCCAGCTTTCCGGCGGCCAGCGCCAGCGCGTCGCCATGGGCCGCGCCGTGGTGCGCAATCCGGCCGTCTTTCTGTTCGACGAGCCGCTGTCGAACCTCGATGCCAAGCTCAGGGTGCAGATGCGCACCGAAATCAAGACGCTGCATCAGCGCGTCGAGACCACATCCATCTATGTCACTCACGACCAGATCGAGGCGATGACGCTGGCCGACCGCGTGGTGGTGCTGAACAAGGGGCATATCGAGCAGCAGGGTACGCCGCTGGAACTCTACAAGACCCCGGCCAATCTCTTCGTCGCCGCCTTCATCGGGTCTCCGGCGATGAACCTTCTGCCGGCGGTAATCGAGGCGGCGGACGGCGTACCCTCCGTCCGCTTTTCCGATGGCACGCTGCTGCCGATCTCGAAGAACCATCACGGCATCGCCCGCGGCCAGAAGGTGACGGTCGGGCTCAGGCCCGAGCACCTGAACCCGGATATCGGCAATGGCGCGGTGATCAAAGGGACCGCGCTTCTGGTGGAGCCGACGGGCGCGCAAAGCCATGTCGTCTTCGAGCTTGGCGGCCAGCAGGTCACCGCGATCGTCGATGGCGAGCGTGAGATCCATCACGACGACCCGTTCGAGGCGAAGATCGATCCCGAACGGGTTCATATTTTCGATGCGGAAACCGGCGCTGCGCTTTGAGGCCAGGGCGGCTTACGGCTGCCAGCCGACAATGCCTTTGATCTCGAGGAAATCATCGATCGCCCAGTCGGCATATTCGCGGCCATTGCCGGACTGTTTGTAGCCGCCGAACGGGCCCATCGGATCCCAGTCGGGGTAATTGAGATAGACCGATCCGGCGCGAATGCGCCGGGCAATGACTCTCGCATGTTCGATATTGCCCGACTGGACATAGGCGCCAAGGCCGTAGACCGTGTCATTGGCGATTGCGACCGCCTCGTCCTCGTCGGCGTAGGGCAGGATCGAAAGCACCGGCCCGAAGATTTCCTCGCGCGCGATGGTCATGTCGTTCTTCACATTACCGAAGACCGTTGGCCGCACGTAATAGCCGCGCTCGAGACCCTCCGGCTTGCCGGGCCCGCCGGTAACGAGCGTCGCGCCTTCGGCAATGCCCGTTTCGATCAGCCGCTGGATCTTTTCATACTGCTGTTTGGAGACGACCGGGCCGAGTACCGTGGTCTCGGAATTGGGGTCGCCTGTGACATGGCTTTCGGCGGCAGCCTTGGCGTAGCCAAGCGCCTCGTCGTGGCGGTCTGCGGGCACCAGCATGCGGGTCGGCGCATCGCAGGACTGGCCGGTGTTTTCAAAGCAGGAGGCAACGCCGCCGCGCACGGCCGCTTCCAGATCCGCATCGGGCAGGATGATGTTGGGGGACTTGCCGCCAAGCTCCTGCGCCACGCGCTTGACCGTATCGGCCGCCGTCTTGGCGACGATGATGCCGGCGCGGGTGGAACCGGTGAAGGACACCATGTCGACGTCCTTGTGGCCGGCCATGATCTGGCCGACATCCGGCCCGGTGCCCTGCACCATGTTGTAGACGCCCTTTGGCGTGCCGGCGGCCTCCATCACCTCGGAAAAGATGACGCCGGAGATCGGCGCGATCTCGGAGGGTTTCAGCACCATGGTGCAGCCGGCGGCAATTGCCGGCGCCACCTTGCAGACGATCTGGTTCAGCGGCCAGTTCCACGGCGTGATCAGCGCGCAGACGCCGACCGGCTCACGCACGATCATCGCCTTGCCGCGCGGCTTCTCCAGTTCGAAATCCTCGAAGGCCTTGATCGTCGCCTCGAGATGGCCGCGCCCGGCGGCAACCTGCGAGCTGCGGGCAAAGGCGACCGGCGCGCCCATTTCGCGGCTGACGGCCTGGGCGATGTCCTCGTAGCGCTCGTTATAGGCCTCGAGAATGCGCTTCAGCAACGCGAGCCGCTCGTCTTTTGTCGTCAGGGAGAAGGTTTCGAAGGCGGCCTTCGCGGCGGCGACCGCGCGGTCGACGTCGCCTGCCGCCCCGATAGAGATGGACGTGAAGGCCTCCTCGGTGGCGGGATTGATCACGGCCAGCGTTTTTGGCGCGATCGGATCGACCCAGGCGCCGTCGATGAAGAATTTCAGGTTGTTGGTCATGGCCTCGCTCCCTTGAAACTGTTCGCCCGGACGAAGTGCCCGGGCGCTTTGATTCTGTGTTGCTCCGGTCTTATTCAGAGCGGTTCGCCGGCCAGAAGCTTCGGCTTGTCATGCATTGTGCGGCCTGCCGCCTCCTCGATGAAATAGCGCTTCAGGCCCGGCATGCGGTCGACCACGCCGAGGCCGAAATCGCGGGCAACGCGCAACGGGCCGATGTCATTGGAGAACAGCCGGTTGAGGACGTCGGTGGTCATGCCCATGCGCACCGTGTCGAAGCGGCGCCAGCTCTGGTACCGCTCCAGCGTGTCCATGGCGCCGATGTCGAGACCCATGCGGTCGGCCTCGACGATGGTTTCGGCGAGTGCCGCGACATCCTTGAAGCCGAGATTGAGGCCCTGGCCGGAAATCGGGTGGATGCCGTGGGCGGCATCGCCGGCAAGCGCAAGGCGCGGCGCGATGAAGGCGCGCGACAGCGTGAGGCCGAGCGGGAAGGCGCGCCTGCCGCCGGCAAGTTCGAGTTTGCCAAGATGATGGCCGAAGCGGCGCTCGAGCTCGACCTCGAACACCATGTCGTCGCTTTCAACCAGACGCTTGGCATCGTCGGTGCGCTCGGTCCAGACGAGCGAGGAGCGGTTACCCTTGAGCGGCAGGATGGCGAAGGGGCCTGCCGGCAGGAAATGTTCCTCCGCGCGGCCATTGTGCGGGCGCTCATGGGCGACGGTGGTGACGATGCCGGACTGGCCGTAATCGAATTTGACGGTCTTGATGCCCGCCATGTACCTGAGCCGCGAGCGCACGCCGTCACAGGCGACGACAAGCCGCGTTGCAATCTCCTCGCCACCGGCAAGCGTGATCTTCGCATGGCCGCCATTGTTCTCGAAGGCCGTGACGGCAGCCCCGTGGCGAATGGTGATGCCAAGCTCGTCTGCCTTCTGCCGGAGCGCGCGGACCATGGAGACGTTCGGGATCATGTAGGCGAAGGGCTCGTTCGTCGCGGCGCGGTCGGCGAAAGTGAGGAAGACCGGCTTCACGGGTTCGCCGGTTTTCGAATCGGTGACGATCATGTCGTTGATCGGCTGGGCGTCGTCCTTGATGTCGTCCCAGAGCTCCAGCGTCTTCAGCATGTTGATCGCGGCGGCGATGATCGCCGAGGCCCGCTCGTCCTTCTGCCAGACATGTTCGGGGGCGGCTTCCATCAGCTCGATCTCGAGATGCGGCGCTGCCTTCTTGACGGCAACGGCAACGCTGAGGCCGACATAGCCACCGCCGACGATGATGATGTCCTTCATTTCGCGCTCCCTTCCGGTCGTGCCGGCATTGGCTTCAGGTCTCTCGATCAGCACCTTCGAAGCTGCTATACGGCATGCATTACTCAAAGCGGTATATAGGGAAGCGTTCCGGATGTCACAGGCCAATCCTGCCCAAAGCGACAGCGTGCTTGCAGATCTGCTCGATCTGGAGCGGCTGGAGGAGAATCTTTATCGCGGGCAGAGTCCGGTCACGACATGGCAACGCGTCTTCGGCGGGCAGGTGGTGGCGCAGTCGCTTGTCGCCGCCCAGCGCACCGTGCCGCCCGGCCGCTTTGTCCACTCGCTGCACGGCTATTTCATGCGGCCGGGCGATACCAAGGTGCCGATCGTCTTCCAGGTGGAGCGGCTGCGCGACGGGCGCAGCTTCTCCACGCGCAATGTGCGCGCCATCCAGCATGGCGAGCCGATCTTCATCATGGCGGCTTCCTTCCAGATCGAGGAGGAGGGGTTTGAGCATCAGGACGTGATGCCGGACGTGCCGCCGCCGGAGGAACTGGTCGCCAGCGACATCATGAACGATGCCGAGCACGCGCCAGCGCCGATCCGCAATTACTGGAAGCGCGAGCGGCCGATCGAGCTCAGGCCCGTCGATCTGGATCAGTTCCTGTGGCGCAAGAAGCGTTCGAGCCGCCAGAGCATCTGGATCCGGGGCAATGGCGTGCCGCCCAAGGGGCGCGCCTACCAGACGGCGTTCCTGTCCTACATGTCGGACATGACGCTTCTCGACACGACGCTCTATCCGCATGAAAGCTCGGTGTTTTCCGACGGCATCCAGGGTGCGAGCCTCGATCACGCGGTCTGGTTCCACCGCCCCTTCGACATTTCCGACTGGCTTCTCTACGTGCATGAAAGCCCCTCGGCCAACGGCGCGCGCGGTCTGGCTTATGGCAAGATCTTCGCCCGCGATGGCACGCTGGTGGCCTCGGTGGCCCAGGAGGGGCTGATCCGGCTCAACGAGAATGTCCGGCCTTTCTACGAGTGAATTCCTGGAGGGCACACCGCAGTTCCGTGCGGGGGTGCACGCCCTGGGGCAACGCGCGGTTCCTGCCCGCGCGACGGCGCGGTTTCTTCGTTTCGGGCGCGGTGTCTTGCAGCCCATTCAGCCATATGCATAAAAATTAGGCAATTGCCGTGATTTGCGCACATCTGCGTGCCAATGCTGCCGCAGTTTTGCCTCCATGTGTTTGGTGATATAAAATCATCATAAAAATCAATTGATTATAAGAAAACTTCGAATCTGGCACGGACTTTGTATGTCTCTGATAGGCCGCTGACGGATTCGCCTGTCCAAGCGGTAAGGAGATTCGGTTCCTTCGGGAGCCGAGGGTAAACAAAGGATGGGAAACCAGATGAAAATTGTGATGGCCATCATAAAGCCGTTCAAGCTGGATGAGGTGCGTGAGGCCCTCACCGCTGTCGGCATTCAGGGCCTGACCGTTACCGAGGTCAAGGGGTACGGTCGGCAGAAGGGGCACACCGAGATTTATCGCGGCACGGAATATGCCGTCAGCTTTCTTCCCAAGCTGAAGATCGAAGTCGCGGTTGCTGCCGATGTGGTTGAGAAGGCTGTCGAGGCGATCGCCTCCTCCGCAAAGACCGGCCAGATCGGTGACGGCAAGATCTTTGTCTATTCCATCGAACAGGCCGTGCGCATCCGCACCGGCGAAACCGATTCCGAAGCGCTGTAAGACAGCAGGGGGTAATCAGTCTATGTCTTCCAAACTCAAACTCTTTGCGGGCGTCACGGCGGTTGCGGCAGCTTCCTTTGCCTTTCCCGCGCTGGCTCAGGACGAAACTGTGATCGACCTGACGACGGCAACCGGCGTTTCGCCGGCGACCGCTGAAATCCTCAACACGATGCTGTTCCTCATCGGCGGCTTCCTGGTCATGTGGATGGCAGCCGGCTTCGCCATGCTCGAAATGGGCCTGGTGCGCAAGAAGAACGCCTCCATGCAGGGCCTGAAGAACATCGCCCTCTATTCGGTCGGCGGCATCATGTTCTGGTTCACCGGCTACAACCTGATGTATACCGGCGTCGATGGCGGCTTCATGGGCTCGTTCGGCCCCTACGTCTTCCCGGGACCCGGCATGGATGATGGTTCGGCTGGCTATTCGGTCGCTTCCGACTGGTTCTTCCAGATGGTGTTCTGCGCCACGACCGCCTCGATCGTTTCGGGTACGGTTGCCGAGCGTATCAAGTTCTGGCCGTTCATGATCTTCACCGTCGTCCTGACCGGTATCCTCTACCCGATCACCGGTTCCTGGCAGTGGGGCGGCGGCTGGCTCGCTGAAATGGGCTTCTCCGACTTCGCCGGTTCGACGCTGGTTCACTCGGTCGGCGGTTGGGCCGCTCTCGCCGGTGCTCTCGTCCTCGGAGCTCGTACGGGCAAATACGGCGCTGACGGTTCCGTTCACCCGATGCCGGGCTCGAACATCCCGCTCGCCGTTCTCGGTACCTTCATCCTGTGGCTCGGCTGGTTCGGGTTCAACGGCGCTTCGCAGCTTGCCATCGGCTCGATTGCGGATGCCGGTGATGTTTCCAAGATCTTCGTCAACACCAATCTGGCCGCTGCCGCCGGTGCCGTCGTCGCGATGATCCTGCTGCAGATCGTCTACAAGAAGGTCGACGTGACCATGGTCCTCAACGGCGCGCTCGCCGGTCTGGTCTCGATCACGGCCGAACCGCTGACGCCGTCCGTTCCGGCTGCTCTGTTCATCGGTGGTATCGGTGGCGTAATCGTCATCGTCGTCGTGCCGCTGCTCGACAAGCTGAAGATCGACGACGTTGTCGGTGCGATCCCGGTTCACCTGATCGCCGGTATCTGGGGCACCTTCATCGTTCCGCTCACCAATGACGGCACGTCCTTCGGCACGCAGATCATCGGTATCGTCTCGATCGGTGTCTTCACCTTCGTCGCGTCGCTGATCGTCTGGTTCATCCTCAAGGCCGTCATGGGTATCCGTGTCTCGCCGGAAGAGGAAGCGGACGGGCTCGACAAGTCGGAAGTCGGCGTCGAGGCCTATCCGGAATTCATGTAATTCCGCTTCAAAGTTACGGTCCGCATCATGCGGGCCGCGCGAACCCGGGCTTTGCGGCCCGGGTTTTTTGTTGGCTTGGAAAGGCCTCGTTTTTCGATGGTTAAAGAGGCTTTAACCCATCACTGCTAGCCTGCCGGCGATGCCCCTTCTGCCTGCTGCCCGAAAAGGCGCGGACCAGTGGGGCGTGACCGAATCAGAACCGAGTTTCAGGAACGGACAGTCATGGCGGCACGAGCAGAGCGATACGGGGAAAAGAGCAGCGGGGAATTCTCCTTCACCGGTTTTGTGCGGCGCTATGTTGCGGCCCTTTTCGGTTTTGCGCTGTTCGTCGCCCTTTGCCTGGCGATTGCCGCGCTTGCGACGTGGAATGTCGATGATCCAAGCGGTTCGCATGCCACAGACGGGCTGCCGACCAATATCCTGGGTTATCCCGGCGCCAATTTCGCCGACATCATGATGCAGTCGCTGGGGCTTGCCAGCGTGTTCGCTCTTCTGCCCGTGCTCTCCTGGTCGCTGGCGCTGATGGCCGGTCGCCCCATCCATCGCAAGCCCTCGCGCTTCTTCGCCTGGATCGGCGCCGGCCTGGTGACGGCGGCCGTGCTCGGCTGCTTTCCCGCACCGCCGACCTGGCCGCTGCCGAACGGGCTAGGCGGTGTTTCCGGCGACCTGATCCTGCGCTTCCCGGCATTGTTTCTTGGCCAGTACCCTTCAGGCCTTGCCGCAATGATCGTCGGCGCGATCTTCATCCTGCCGGCGCTGTTCCTGCAGCTCTATGCCGCCGGCCTAATCGTGCGCCATCCCCCCATCGTCGCCGAAAAGCCCGCCGCCCGGCAGGTCGACCATGACCCCGGTGCGCCCTCGGTCGCCGATCTCTCCGAGGAACGCGACGGCTTCCTTTCGCTTGCGCCGCTGCTCGGCCATCTGACTCATTCTTGGTACATCACCCGCGCTCGGCTGAACCGCCTGTTCGCGCGAAGGACCGTTGAGGACGAGGACGAACTGTTCGACGAACCCTATGATTTCAATGAGGACAGTTTCGAGCGCCTCGATGAGGAGGAAGCTCCCTCCTATCAGCGTCGAGGGGAGCCGAGCCTCATCGACCCCGAAGCGCGACGCGAGAAGGGCTACGCGCCGGTCGATCCGCCGCCCTTCGACTATGATGACGACCGCAATAGCTTCGATCCGGGCTATGACGATGATGACGACGACGACTATTTGCCCGATGGCGTGCTGAGCGCCGATTTCGACATGCCTGCCGCGCGGCGGAGCGAAGCGGATGTCGCCGAACGTCCGGCGGGAAACCGCGCCACGGTCACCCGCGAAGCCCCTCGCGCGCCCGTCGTAGCGGCACCCGCGCCGCCGCCGCGTCCGGCAAGCGTCGAGACGGTGCGCCGTCCGGCCCGCGCAAGCCACCATCACGCGGGCCATTTCGAACTGCCCTCCCACAGCCTTCTTGCCGAACCCAAGGGGCTTGCGCGCGACAAGGCGCTGTCGAAGGAGGTGCTGGAGGATAATGCCCGCACGCTGGAGAAGGTGCTGGAGGATTTCGGCGTCAAGGGCGAGATCATTCATGTCCGGCCGGGGCCTGTCGTCACCCTTTACGAACTGGAGCCCGCGCCCGGCATCAAGTCGTCGCGCGTCATCGGCCTTGCCGATGATATCGCCCGTTCGATGGCGGCGATCTCGGCCCGCGTCGCCGTCATTCCCGGACGCAACGCGATCGGCATCGAACTGCCGAACCCCCATCGCGAAACCGTGTTCCTGCGCGAGATCATCGCCAGCCAGGATTTCGAAAACTCCAAGGCGAAGCTCGCCATGGCGCTCGGCAAGACCATCGGCGGCGAAAGCGTCACCGTCGATCTCGCCAAGATGCCGCATCTCCTGATCGCCGGCACCACCGGCTCGGGCAAGTCGGTCGCCGTCAACACCATGATCCTGTCGCTACTCTACCGGCTGTCGCCCGAACAGTGCCGGCTGATCATGATCGACCCGAAAATGCTCGAACTTTCGGTCTATGACGGCATCCCGCATCTGCTGTCGCCGGTTGTGACCGACCCGAAGAAGGCGGTCGTCGCGCTCAAATGGACCGTGCGCGAAATGGAAGAGCGCTACAAGAACATGGCCAAGCTCGGCGTGCGCAATATCGACGGCTTCAACAACCGCGTGCGCCAGGCCGCCGAGAAGGGCGAAACGCTGTCGCGCACCGTTCAGATCGGCTTCGACCGCGAGACCGGCGAGGCGATCTACGAGACGGAGGAGTTCGATCTCGAGCCGATGCCCTATATCGTCGTGATCATCGACGAGATGGCCGACTTGATGATGGTTGCCGGCAAGGATATCGAAGGCGCGGTCCAGCGTCTGGCGCAGATGGCGCGCGCCGCCGGCATTCATGTGATCATGGCGACGCAGAGGCCGTCGGTCGATGTCATCACCGGCACGATCAAGGCAAACTTCCCGACGCGCATCTCCTTCCAGGTGACGTCGAAGATCGACAGCCGCACCATTCTGGGCGAGCAGGGCGCAGAACAGCTTCTCGGCCAGGGCGACATGCTGCACATGGCCGGCGGCGGGCGTATCCAGCGCGTCCACGGTCCCTTCGTGTCCGACCCGGAAGTGGAAGAGATCGTCGCCTATCTGAAGACGCAGGGCACGCCCGATTATCTCGATGCGATCACGGCGGATGATGACGACGACATGGTCGATTCCGACGGCGGGAGCACCTCGAACCTTTCGAAGTCGGATGATCCCTACGATCAGGCGGTCGCCATCGTGCTGCGCGACGGCAAGGCCTCGACGTCCTACGTCCAGCGTCGCCTCGGTATTGGCTATAACCGCGCGGCCAGCCTGATCGAACGCATGGAGGATGAGGGCGTGATCGGCCCGGCGAACCACGCGGGTAAACGCGAAATTCTGGTGCCGACGGAGCGCGATATCATTGAAGGGTCCAATTGACGCCCCATCTTTGAGTGCACGAACAATCCGGCGCCTGCCCAGAAATCGCCGTCTTGGCCGGGCAGGAAGCGCTTTAACAGAGTTTCAGGATATTGACAGATGAGTGACCGCAACGTGACCACGCCCCGAAACGCCACACGGTCGCGCCGGCAGTTCATGGGCGGGATTGCAGGCGGCGCGGCAATGCTGTTCTGCGCTGCCGCTCCGGTCTTCGCGCAGACATCGACCGTGCCGCTGCCGACGAAACGCGACGGGTCGCAGCAGGTCGCGCAGGCCGCCACGGCGGCGCCGGCCGATGCCGCCCAGAAGATCGCCAACCATTTCTCCTCGGTCAAGACGATGACCGGCGAGTTCATGCAGTTCGGCCCGCGCGGCGACCAGGCCGGCGGCAAGTTCTATCTCGAACGTCCCGGCAAGCTGCGCTTCGACTATGACGCGCCGTCGACGCTGAAGGTGATCGCTGATGGCCGCAATGTCGCTGTCGGCAATGGCGAGCTCGATACCTGGGACTTCTACCCGCTGTCACGCACGCCGCTCAGCCTGCTCCTGGCTGACCAGATCGACCTCGAGAACCGGATGGTGCGCGATGTGCGCCAGCAGAGCGGGCTGACGATCATCGTGCTCGGCGACAAATCCATCTTCGGCGACCAGGTGATCACGCTGATGTTCGACAGCAAGACCTATGAGCTGCGTCAGTGGACCATTACCGATGCCCAGGGCAAGGATACGACCGTGATCCTCTCCAATGTCCGCACCGGCGTCGAATTCGGCCGCTCGGTCTTCCGCATTCCCTACGACCAGATCATGGCAAGCCCCAGTTCGAGCAACTGACGGCCTTCCTGTTGCGCCGAGAATCGCCTATTGCTGATGCCCCTTCGGCAAAGGCAGGAAAGGCGTCGACTTGGAACTGAAGCTTACTACATGGAACATCAACTCGGTGCGCCTGCGCCTGCCGATTGTCAGCGCGTTTCTTCAGGAGCATGCGCCGGATGTTCTCTGCCTTCAGGAGATCAAGTGCCTGAACGACCAGTTTCCCTACAAACCGCTGCGCGAACTCGGCTACGAGCACATCGCGGTCCACGGCCAGAAGGGCTATCACGGCGTCGCCATCGTCTCGCGCCTGCCGCTGGGCGAAGGTTTTTCGACCGATTACTGCGCCATGGGCGATACCCGGCACATTGCGGCGGTGATCGATGTCGGCGGCAGGAAGATCCGCCTGCACAATTTCTATGTGCCTGCCGGCGGTGACGAGCCTGACCCGGAAATCAATCCGAAATTCCGGCACAAGCTGGATTTCCTCGAAGAGATGAAAGCGCTGAAGGCGGATGCCGGCGATGGCGTCGGCTCAATTCTTGTCGGCGATCTCAACATCGCGCCGATGGAGCACGACGTCTGGTCGCACAAGCAGCTCCTGAAGGTCGTCAGCCACACGCCGGTGGAAACCGAGACCATGCGCGACCTGATCGCCGCCGGTGGCTGGACCGATCTGATGCGTCACGTCACCCCGGCAGACGAAAAGCTCTACACCTGGTGGAGCTATCGCGCCAAGGACTGGAAGGCGGCCAATCGCGGCCGCAGGCTCGATCACATCTGGTCTTCTGCCGATCTCGTTCAGGCCTTCAGCCGCTTTGAGATCCTCGCTGATGCGCGCGGATGGGAAAAGCCCTCCGACCATGTGCCGGTGACGGGCTACTTCTCGCTCTGATCGGCGGAAGGGCCGGGCGGCATGGCGTTGACCGCGCCCATCAGCAGAATGCCGAGCACCGTTGCATTCAGGATATGCCAGAGGAAATGCGTGCCGAGCCCGCCGGTCAGGGCGCATGAGGCCTGGTCCAGGCTGCGGAAGGTCAGCGAGATGATGAAGATCGCCGTGGCGCTCGCGAAATAGCGCCAGACCGGATGCCCGCGAAAGGCGGCGATCGCGCTGGCAAGCGCCATGGCGATCAGCGCCGGCGCATATTGCAGCGAGCCGTTGAGTGAGGCGCCGTTGCGCCTCAAAAGCCCGACGAGATAGACCACCGCCACGAAGCCGAACAGGGTCGCGACCATGTAGCCGATGATGTCAAAACTCTTGCCGCCGGTGACGCGGATGAAGATCAGCAGGATATAGGCAAAGAAGAACAGCCAGATCGGGATCACGTCGAGCGCGCCGGAGATAGGGGTTGCGAGCGTATGGAACAGGAAGGAACCGATGCCGATGGCGAAGACCAGCGCGACCACCGTCAGTTCGATCAATGAGCGCTCGGGCCTGCGCCAGGCCTTCGGCCAGGCAATCAGCGCCGCGATGATGAAGGCAAGATTGGTGATCGCGTTGACCGGTTCGTTCCAGAAGCCGGCCGCCGTTCGTTCACAGTAGAGATCGACGAAGCTCTCCATCCCTCAATAGGCCTTCATGTCCCACATCTGCTTGAGCGATTGCCGGTAGTTGGGAAACTCGAATTCGTAGCCGAGCTTCTTCAGCTTGGCGTTGCTGACACGCTTGTTCTCGCCCCAGAAGGAGCGCGCCATCGGCGAGAGCTCCGCATCCTCGAAAGCGACCTCCGGCGGCGGTTCGATGCCCATCAGCCGGGCCGCCTCCACGATCACGTCCTGCGGCGGCGAGGGCTCGCTGTCGGTGACGTTGAAGATGCCGCCGAAACCATGTTCGGCGAGGAATGCCGTTGCGTAACCGATATCCTCGACCCGGATCCGGTTGAAGACCTGGTTTTCCTTGATGATGCGCTTCTGGGTTCCGTCCATCAGACGGCGGAAAGCGTTGCGGCCGGGGCCGTAAATGCCGGATAACCTGAGGACAGCCACCGGGAGGCCGTGTTTTGCGCCGGTCTCCAACCATTCCTGTTCCGCAGCAAGCCGCCGCTTCGAGCGCTCGGAGGACGGCCGGCATTCGGAGGTCTCGTCCACCCAGGCGCCCTCGTGGTCGCCATAGACCCCGACGGTTGAAAGGTAGCAGGCCCACTGCAGCGAGGGCAGTTCGTAATGCACTGCGCGGCGGGCGATGTTGAGGAGCGGGTCGCCGTTCTCGCCGGGCGGGATGGTCTGCACGATATGGGTCGCCTGACGCAGCTTGCGGGCAAGCGAACGATCGATTGTCTCTCCGTCGAATATGAAGGTCTGGATGCCGCATGCGCCGAGCGTCGCGGCATTCTCCGCCGATCGCGTTGTGCCGGCGACATGGTGACATGCCGGGGCCAGGGCCGAAGCGATCGCGCGACCGGAATAGCCGGCGCCGAAGACAACTAGATGCATAGCACTTCCTCCTCGCGTTCCCATTCACGGCGAACGTTCTCATCTGTGTCACGGGAGCATGACTTTGCCAATGCGGCAAATTCCTCTTTCGAAAGCAGACGGGCGAGCGCCCAGACCGCCATGGCGCGCACCGCCGGACTGTCATCGCTCAGGAGCCGGCGGCATGGTGCAATGAGGCGGGGCTGATCGCTGTTGCCGGCGGCGATCAGGCAATTGCGGACGAAGCGGTTGCGCCCGATGCGTTTGACTGGCGAACCCGCGAAGAAGCGACGGAAGGCGGGGTCGTCAAAGTCCAGAAACGTGGAAAGTTCCGGGGCTTTCAGGTCCTCGCGCGCCGCAAACTTCATCTCGGAGGCGGTCTTGGCAAACTTGTTCCAGGGACAGGCGGCCAGACAATCGTCGCAGCCATAGATGCGATTGCCCATGGCGCTTCGAAATTCCAGCGGAATGACGCCATGATGCTCGATGGTGAGATAGGAGATGCAGCGCCGGGCATCGAGCTTGTAGGGCGCGGGAAAGGCGTCTGTCGGACAGACATCGAGGCAGGCGCGACAGGAGCCGCAGTGATCGTTCTCTGCGCTGTCGGGCTCGAGTTCCTCGGTTGTGAAGATGGAGCCGAGAAAAAGCCAGGAACCGTGCTCGCGGCTGACCAGATTCGTGTGTTTGCCCTGCCAGCCGATGCCGGCCTTTTCGGCAAGCGGCTTCTCCATCACCGGGGCGGTGTCGACGAACACCTTCACATCCGCCCCGCAACGCGCCGCAAACCGGCCGGCCATCTGCTTTAGCTTGCCCTTGATGACATCATGATAGTCGCGGTTGCGCGCATAGACGGAGATATTGGCCCGGTCCGGGCGCCCGAGCAGCGGGCGTGGATTTTCGTCCGGCCCGTAATTCATGGCCAGCATGATGACGGAACGGGCTTCAGGCCAGAGGGCGAGCGGGGAGGAGCGCCGTTCCAGCGTTTCATCCATCCAGGCCATTTCGCCGTGGTAGCCATCTGCAACGAAGTCCTTGAGGGCGGCGGCGGCTTCCGGCATGTCCTCGGCGCGCGCGATCCGGCAGGCATCGAAACCGATAGCCCGCGCCTCATCCCTCAGGAAGCGTTTCAGTTTTTCCTGGCGTTCAGCCATTCATCCACCGCTCATATTCCGACGCTCTTATAAACGTGGCGTGTCGCGGCTCAAAAATCCAGATCGGCGTAGTGGGAAACCGGCACGACGCCGCGCACGCGATCGGCCAGAAGCGCGCGGAAGGCGGGCCTCGATTTCAGGCGCTGGTACCATTCCTTGGCAGCCGGCACCTCGTCCCAGTTGATCTCGCCCAGATAGTCGAGGGCCGAAATGGCGCCGCCGGCGGAAAGGTCGGCATAGCTCATGCGCTTGCCCGCAAGCCAGCCGCGATTGGCCGCGAGCCAGGCCAGATATTTCATGTGCTGGCGGATATTGGCGCGGGCGGCGCGCAGAACACGCGAATCCGGGGCGCCGCCGCCATGCTCGCTTCCCATCTGCAGCTTGTAGACCCGTTCGCGGCAGAGCGGGTAGGTCACGTCCTGTTCCAGCTTCAAGAGGAACCACTCGGTCAGCCTGCGGATTTCGGCGCGCTGGAAGGGCTCTTCGGCAAGCAGCCGTCGCTCGCGCTGCAGAACGCCATGGGTCTCGTCCATGAATTCGGCAATCACGAAGGGGCCGCAAAGCGCGCGCATGTTGTCATCGACATAGACGGGCAGCGTGCCCGCCGGATTTGCGGTGAGAAAGGCCTTGCGCTTTTCCCAGGGCCGTTCCTCGATCAGGTCGACCTCGAAGGCATATTCGCCGATGACCAGGCGAATGAAACGCGATGCGGCGGACATGGGGTGGTGGTAGAGCGTAGACATCTGGCTTTCGTCGCATGGAACGGGGCGCGGCCATGACCCCGATCCGGTTTTCAGGCGCGGACAAGGGCTGGAGCGGGCCGTTCGGGTTCGAGTGATGGCCATCCTATCGCCGAAGGATTAACGATGGGTGACCGGCCTAGACCGAGCCTCCGCCGGGACTGATCACGCCGAAGGCCAGAAGCACGAGCAGGAGGCCGCCCAGGATCACGCGGTAATAGACGAAGGGCATGTAGTTGCGGGTGGAAACGAGCTTCAGGAAGAACACGATCACCGCATAGCCGACGACAAAGGCAATCAGGGTCGCAAGCGCGGTTGCGCCCCAGCCGACCGGATTGTCCTCGCCGATGCTCTTGAACAACTGGTAGAAGCCGGAACCGAACACGGCCGGCACGGCGAGCAGGAACGAGTAGCGGGCCGCCGCCTCGCGGGTGTAGCCGAGCAGCAGACCGGCGCTGATCGTGCCGCCGGAACGCGAGACGCCGGGGATCAGCGCCATCGCCTGGGCGAAGCCGTAGAGGATGCCGTCGCGCCAACTGAGTTTGTCGAGCGTGACCTTCTTGGCCCCCACCTTGTCGGCATAACCCATGATCAGACCGAAGACGATCAGCATGGTGGCGGTGATATAGAGATTGCGCAGCGAATGCTCGATCTGATCCTTGAACAAGAGCCCGAGAACGACGATCGGGACGGAGCCGACGATGATCAGCCAGCCCATACGCACATCGGCGGCGGAATGGCGGCCCGGATAGTCGCCGAATTTCAGGTTTTTCGCCAGCCAGGCGCTGGCGATGCGCATGATGTCGGACCAGAAATAGACGAGAACGGCGGTTTCCGTGCCGATCTGGGTGATCGCCGTAAACGCCGCGCCGGGATCAGCGCCCGAAGGCAGGAACTCGCCGGCGATGCGCAGATGCGCGCTTGAGGAAATGGGAAGAAATTCCGTGAGGCCCTGCAACAGGCCGAGAAAGGCGGCTTCGATCCAACCGATATCCATGCGCTCGAAAATCCCTGCTCACTGAAAAACTGTAGCTGAAAACGCGATCTTGAAAAAATGGCGGTCCGTCCTTCAAAACCGGTTTCACGACCGCCATGCATTAGTAGCTGAACGGGGCGCTATTGGGAAGCTGCGTGCTTTCTTAGGGGCGCATGCTTAGGGGCGCATGTCGGTTTTCCCTGCCGGGAAGGGAAGTGCATCTGCTTGCGAATATGCCAGGAGCGCGTATCCTATGCGTCAAAGGGTCAAACTGAGGAGCAGGGGTTCAACATGGCAGAGACAGGTTATATCGGCAGAGAGCACCGCAATGTGGGGTTCGGTGAGGCTCTCCGGCTCGGTTTCAGCAATTACGCATTGTTTCGCGGGCGCTCGTCGCGCGGCGCTTTCTGGTTCTGGGTCCTCGGGACCATGATCGTCAGCGTCATTCTCTCAGGCATCGACTATGCCCTTTTCGGCAGTTCGCAGCCGGGCTTTCTTGGCGGTATCTGGAGCCTTGTCATCCTGGTGCCGAATTTGGCCGTTGCCGCGCGCCGTCTGCATGATGTCAACCACAGCGGCTGGTGGCTGCTTCTCGTCGTCACCGGCATCGGCATCCTGCTGCTGCTTTTCTGGTACGTCCAGCCCGGGCAGGCGCAGACAAATGATTTCGGCCCCGATGTCGAAGCCGGAAAGGGCTGAAGTATTGCGCCTTAGCACGTGGGACGCTGCCGGAAGCAGGCGTTTTCAGCCAGGCCTCCGGCCATTCACCGGAGTGTGATCGAAAGCGGATGAACTTTGCCGTCGTCCGCCTTTTCCATTCACCATTCGGTAACCATCTTTCTCCAAGATCGCGCGCGAGAAGGAGAAGTCCGATGTTCAGGTTCCGACTGCTCAGTGCCGTCCGCGTCGTCTGCGCGCTTGCCGCCTTCATGCTCGCCTTTGCGGCCGGTGCGGGGGTCTCCAGCGTTGCCAATGCCTATGATCGCGGCCAGGTCGACCGCCAGTTCCAGAACTGGCTGGCGACCGATATGCGCAGCGCCGCGCTGCGCTCCGGCATCTCGGCAAACACCTATGACCGCGTTACGCAAGGGCTTTCGATCAACTGGTCGCTGCCCGACCTTGTGCCGCCGGGAACGAAACCACCGGAGCGACGCGCACAGACCCAGCCGGAATTCTCCGAGCCCGGACCCTATTTTTCCGAAAACAATCTGAACTATCTCGCCGTCAAGGGGCGTCAGCTCTACAACCAGTACAAACCCGTTCTCGACCAGATCGAGGCGCGTTACGGCGTGCCCGGACGCATCGTGCTTGCCATTTGGGGCCGGGAAATGGGTTATGGCGCGGCAGAAGAGAAATACGACATTCTTCAGGTGCTCGGCACCAAGGCGTTTATGACCGGATCGCGTCAGCAGATGTTCCAGCGCGAATTCATTGCGGCTCTCCAGATCATCCAGAGCGGCGCGGCTCCCCTCGACAAGCGCAAGGCGTCATGGGCCGGCGCCTTCGGCCAGCCGCAACTGATGCCGACGAATTTCCAGAACTACGCCGTGGATTTCGACGGCGACGGCGTCATTGATGTCTGGGACTCGGTTCCCGATTCGCTGGCGACCATCGCCAAGCATCTCGCCAGCGACGGCTGGGAGCGCGGTCGTGACTGGGGCTATGAGGCCGTCATTCCGGACAACGTCTCCTGTGCGCAGGAAGGACCGGACAATGCGCGGGCGATTTCCGCATGGGTCAAGCAGGGCATCAGCCGCGTTCAGGGCAAGAGCTTTCCGGCGGACGAATTGCGCAAGCCCGGCATGATGCTGGTGCCGCAGGGCCGTTACGGACCCGAATTCATCGTCACGCCGAATTTCTACGTGCTCAAGGAATACAACAATTCCGACCTCTATGCGCTGTTCGTCGGCAATCTTGCCGATCGGATCCAGTATGGCATGGGCGCTTTCGTCCAGCCCTGGCAGCGCACCGGCACGCTGTTGCGCTCCGATGTCGCTGCCATGCAGCGTAAGCTGATGGGCATGGGCTATGACACCGGCGGCGCAGACGGTCTTGTCGGCTACAAGACCCGCCGGTCCATCGGCGACTGGCAGATGCGCAACCGGGTGAGCCAGACCTGCTGGCCGACACCAAAACTGAAAAACGAGTTGCTGAGGTAATCCTGTCCTCCGGGCCGCGCCTTCAATGGTGCTGGTGGTGCATGTGGTAGGGGCGGTTGAAGACCTCGTCGCGCGGCGGGATCGCCTGACGCTCGATCATGCGGCGGACTTCCGGCCGGCCTTCGCCGCGATGCAGTTCGCGGATGCGATCGAGATTTTCGGCGTCGGCCACCGTGCGGCGCTGGTTGTGGCGCACATAGTCCACCCAGGTCGGCGCGTGATAGGTTTCGACCCAGACTTCCGGGTCGGCAATGTCGCGCATCAGCGCCCATTTGCGCGCGCCGTCGCGCTTGCGGATCCGCCGTCGCTCGATCATCAGCCGCAGGAATTCTTCCGTATCGTCGGGATCGATGATAAAGCGGGTTTCGACCACGATCGGGCCGCTGCGGGCCAGCATGTCGACCTTGGTTTCGGGCATCTGAAAGCGGTTCAGCGGATCGAGATTTAGACTTTCGAGCGCCGGCATTTTCAGAAAAAGTCCGATCGCTGCGCCAAGAGCCATCACGGCTGCCGCCGCCAGAAAGGCGAGGGTGATCGTATGGTATTCCGCGACCTGACCCCATAGCCAGCTTCCGAGCGCCATGCCGCCGAAGGAGGCTGTCTGGTAGAGCGAGAGCGCCCGCCCGACCACCCAGCGCGGGGTGGTGAGCTGGACGACGGTGTTGAACAGAGACAGGGTCAGCACCCAGCAGGCCCCGGCGAAAAGCAGCGCCAGACAGTCGAGGACAAGCGATGCCGAAAGACCGATCACGACGGCGCTTGCGGCGAAGGTCAGGAAGGAAATGCTGACAATCGCTTCGTTGGAAAGCCGGGCGCGGGCATGCGCATTGGCAAAGGCACCGCCGATCGCGCCGATGCCGAAGGCGCCGAGCATGATGCCGAAGGTCTGCGGCCCGCCGGCAATCACGTCGCGGGCGACGACCGGCAGAAGCGCGAGCACCGAAACCGAGGCGAGGCCGAAGATGAAGGCGCGCAGCAGAACCTTCAGGATATTCGGCGACATGACGACATAGCGCAGACCCGCGCCGATCGCGGTCGTCATCTTTTCGCGCGGCAAGGGGCTTTCCGGGCGCGCGAATTTCCATCGGTAGACGACCGTCAGGAGGCCGAGATAGGAAAAGGCGTTGACGGTGAAGGCGGCAGCCCCGCCGCCGATGGCGACGATCGTGCCGCCGATCGCCGGGCCGAGGCTGCGGGTGATGTTGAAGCCGACGGAATTGAGTGTGACGGCGCCGGGGAGATCCGAACGCGGCACCATGTCGCCGACGGAGGCCTGCCAGGACGGATTGTTGAGCGCGTTTCCGCAGCCGATCAGGAAGGTGAAGGTTAAAAGCAGCCAGGGCGTGATCAGGCCGCCGATGGCGACAATCGCCAGCAGCACGGAGACGGTGAACATGAAGGCCTGGGCGGAGAGAATCACCCGGCGGCGGTCGAAGCCGTCGGCAATGGCGCCTGCGATCAGCGCAAACAGCATGACCGGCAGCGTGGTCGAGGCCTGGACCAGCGCAACCATGCTCTCCGATGTCGAGATCGAAGTCATCATCCAGGCCGCGCCGACATTCTGGATCATGCTGCCGAGATTGGAGGCGACGGAGGCAAGCCAGATATAGCGGAAGGTCGGATGTGCGAAGGGCGCGAAAAGCGATTTGGGCGCGGGCTGCATGAACGGTTCTCTGTTTTGGTCTGCCGGAATTGGCCGGCGCAGGACCGGCGCTGCAGTATAGGGCGTTGTCATGCCCCTTGCCACTACGCGCTGCAGCATGCCCGTCGCCGGCAATGGCGATAGAACTTGCAATTTGCGCGGCAAGGGCTTATTTACGGCTCAAATTCTTGATCGTCAGATGAAGAGTGGGACCTCGCGGACCCGCTCTTTTTTATTTGGCGCGGGCGGCGGCATGGGCCGTCGGGAGCAAAACTTGGCAGATTTTGAGCAGATGGCGGACAAAGCAAGAGAAGAACGGCTGATCGTGGAAACGGGCATCGACAAGAAGATCGCCGACATGATCGAACCCGTTCTGGAAGATATCGGCTTCAAACTGGTGCGCGTCAGGCTTTCCGGCCAGAACGGGCTGACGCTGCAGATCATGGCCGAACGTTTCGACGGCACGATGACGGTGGAGGATTGCGAGGAAGTCTCGCAGGCCGTTTCGCCGGTGCTCGACGTGGAAGATCCGATCGACAGGGCCTATCACCTGGAAGTGTCCTCGCCGGGCATCGACAGGCCGATGGTGCGCAAGTCCGATTTCTACCGCTGGAAGGGGCACCTGCTGAAATGCGAGACCTCGGTGCTGGTCAACGAGCGCAAGCGCTTTCGCGGGCGTATCGTCGAGGCCGATGTCGATGGCATTACGCTGTTGCGTGACGGCGTGGCCTATGGCGAGCCTGCCGAGGTGACCATTCCCTTTACCGCGCTTTCGGATGCGAAGCTTGTTTTGACGGACGAACTGATCCGCGAGGCGCTGAGGGCCGACAAGCTCGCCAAGCAGAAGGCGGCGAACGAGAATGACGACGAGGAAGACGTCGCCGACAGCGACGACAATTGAGACAAGAGCTGAGGCCCCGCTGACGGGCGGCCTTTCAATCTAGGATATTCACGGAACCGGTGCGGTTCCTGAAGCAAGGACGGAGACCAGCAAAATGGCAGTAAGTGCGAACCGGCTTGAACTGTTGCAGATCGCCGATGCGGTGGCGCGCGAGAAATCCATCGATCGCGAGATCGTTCTGACCGCCATGGCCGATGCCATCCAGAAGGCGGCCAAGTCGCGCTACGGGTCGGAAACCAATATCCGCGCCGACATCAATCCGAAGACCGGCGAAATCCATCTTCAGCGCCTTCTGGAAGTGGTCGAGGAAGCCGAGGACTACAACACCCAGATCCCGCTGACGCTGGCGCTTGACCGCAACCCGGAAGCCAAGCTGGGCGATTTCATTGCCGACCCGCTGCCGCCGATGGATTTCGGTCGCATTGCCGCCCAGTCGGCCAAGCAGGTCATTGTCCAGAAGGTGCGCGAAGCCGAGCGTGATCGTCAGTTCGACGAATACAAGGACCGCATCGGCGAGATCGTCAACGGCACGGTCAAGCGCGTCGAATACGGCAATGTCATCGTCGACCTCGGCCGTGGCGAAGCCATCATCCGCCGCGACGAGATGATCCCGCGCGAAGTACCGCGCTACGGCGACCGCATCCGCGCCTATGTCTATGATGTGCGCCGCGAACAGCGCGGTCCGCAGATCTTTCTGTCGCGCACTCATCCGCAGTTCATGGTCAAGCTCTTCACCATGGAAGTGCCGGAAATCTACGACGGCATCATCACCATCAAGTCGGTGGCCCGCGATCCGGGTTCGCGCGCGAAGATCGCCGTGATCTCGTCCGATTCGTCGATCGATCCGGTCGGCGCCTGCGTCGGCATGCGCGGTAGTCGCGTTCAGGCCGTTGTCGGCGAACTGCAGGGCGAGAAGATCGATATCATCCCGTGGTCGGAAGATCCCGCCTCCTTCATCGTCAACGCGCTGCAGCCGGCCGAAGTCGCCAAGGTGGTGCTCGACGAGGATGCCGAGCGTATCGACGTTGTCGTGCCGGACGACCAGCTTTCGCTGGCGATCGGCCGTCGCGGCCAGAATGTCCGCCTTGCTTCGCAGCTCACCGGCTGGGACATCGACATCATGACGGAAAACGAGGAATCGGAGCGCCGTCAGAAGGAATTCAACGAGCGCTCGCAGCTGTTCATGGATGCGCTCGACGTCGACGAGATGGTCGGCCAGGTTCTGGCATCGGAAGGTTTCGCTGCCATCGAGGAACTCGCCTATGTCGAGCTCGACGAAATTTCCTCGATCGAGGGCTTCGACGAGGAGACGGCGGAAGAAATCCAGATGCGCGCCAAGGAATTCCTCGAGCGCCAGGAAGCCGAACTCGATGAGAAGCGCCGCGAACTCGGCGTTTCCGACGACCTGCGCCAGATCGACGGCATGACGCTGGCGATGATGGTCGCGCTTGGCGAGGACGACATCAAGACGATGGAAGACTTCGCCGGTTGCGCCGCTGACGATCTTGTCGGCTGGACCGAGCGTCAGAACGGCCAGACCAAGCGTTTCGAAGGCACGCTCTCTGGCTTTGACCTGTCGCGGGTGGAAGCCGAGAACATGGTCGTGCAGGCGCGTCTGGCTGTTGGCTGGATCACCGAGGAAGACCTCGCGGTTGCCGAAGAGGTGGACGAGGACGAGGAAGCCCTGGCGGAAGACGGCGTTGCCGAGGAAGGCGCTGCAGAAGAGCAGGCTTCATCCGACGACGAAGCCGGCAAGAGCGCGTAAGGACCGGTGACCTCACCCCGCAAAGTGGCTGAAGAGGCGGCGATGAACGATCGGACCTGCATCGTGACCCGCAAGACCGGCGGGCCGGATGACCTGATCCGCTTCGTCGCCGGTCCCGACGGCCAGGTGGTTCCCGACCTCAAACGGGAACTGCCGGGCAGGGGATGCTGGGTGACGGCCGAACGCTGGGCGGTCGACAAGGCCGTGGCCAAGGGGCATTTTGCCCGGGCGCTCAAGCAGAAGGTCGTTGCGCCGGCCGATCTCGGCGCAACCGTCGACATGTTGATGGCGCGTCAGCTTGCGGGTATGATGAACATGGCCCGCAAGGCGGGTGAGTTCGTGGCGGGATCGGCCAAGGTCGATCTTGCGATCAGAAGCGGCGCGGCCCTTGCCACATTCCATGACGCCGACGCCGCGGCCGATGGCAGGCGCAAGCTTGACCAGGCCCGAAAGGCCTTCTGGCTCCAGATGGAAACCGAAGGGCCGATTCCGGCATTTGTCCCTTTCGGGGCTGCGGAAATCGACACTCTTTTGCATGAGAATGCGTTTAAACATGCCGCGGCGCTTGCGGGAAAGGCCGGAGAGGGTGTAGTGAAGCGCGCGATGATGCTTCAAAGGTACCGGGCCGCTCCCGGAACTGAAGGAAAAGCCGCGATGACGAACAAATGACGACGTCACGGACATTGGCCGTGCGCCAGAGCATGAATTTCAAGGCGGGAATTGCGTCTCACTGATGGTGATGGCGGTTCCCGCGCCAAGGAACGGGAACCGAATGACGGACAGTAAAGACGACAAGACATCCAACGACGCAGGCAAGAAGACACTGAAGCTTAAGCCGTCGGGTGTCAGCCAGGGCACCGTGCGCCAGGATATGGGCCGCGGTCGCAGCAAGGCGGTCGTGGTGGAAACACGCAAGCGCCGGCTGCACAAGCCGAGCGAAGAGACAACATCGGCGCCAGCGGCAGGACAGCGCAATCCCGCCCCTGCGCAGGCGCGCCAGCCCGAGGGTCAGCAGCCCCGCCGCAATGACGATGCCAACCGGCAGCCGCGCCAGCAGCAGAAGGGTCAGCCCTCGCGTCCGGGCGGCCAGAATCGCCAGCGCGGCAATCAGCAGTCGGATCGCGGCGGCAATGGCGGCCAGAACCGCCAGCGCGGCAATGTGCTTCACGATCTTTCCCAGGGCGAGATGGATGCCCGCCGCCGTGCGCTGGTGATGGCGCAGCAGCGCGAGGCCGAAGAGGCCGAACGCCGCAAGCGCGAGGAAGAAGAGCGCCGCGTGGCCGAAGAGGCCGCCAAGCGCGAGGCCGAGGAAAAGGCCAAGCGCGAGGCCGAGGAAGCCAAGAAACAGCCGGTCAAGGAAGAAGAGCCGGAAGTGGTCGAAACACCGGCGGCTGCCGAAGCGCCTGCCGCTGCCGAATTGCCGCCGGGCGAAGACGCCAAGCCCAGTCGCGCCGCGCCGCGCCACCGCCCGCAGGCCCGCACCGAGACTGACGACGAGGGCGAAGCCGGACGCGGCCGCAAGCCGCGCCGCGAGGGCGAAGACGCCGGCGGGCCCGCCCGCGGCAAGGCGCTACGCCCCGAGGCGCCCGCAAAGCCTGCTTCGCGTCCGAAGGGCACGGGCGAGCGCCGTCGCGGCAAGCTGACGGTTTCTGCCGTGACCGGCGATGACGAGGGCGGTAGCCAGCGCGGCCGTTCGCTTTCGGCCATGCGTCGCCGCCAGGAGAAGATGCGTCGCGCCCAGATGCAGGAGCCGCGCGAGAAGGTTCTGCGCGAGGTCATCCTGCCGGAGACCATCACCATTCAGGAATTGTCGCAGCGCATGTCCGAACGGGCGGTCGACGTGATCAAGTACCTGATGAAGGAAGGGCAGATGATGAAGCCCGGCGACGTGATCGATGCCGATCTCGCCGAGCTGATTGCCACCGAATTCGGCCATACGGTGAAGCGCGTCGCTGAATCGGACGTCGAAGAAGGCATCTTCGATGTCAGTGATGACGAGGCGGATCTTGAGCCGCGCGCACCGGTCGTGACCATCATGGGCCACGTCGACCATGGCAAGACCTCGCTTCTTGACGCGATCCGCCATGCCAATGTCGTTTCCGGCGAGGCCGGCGGCATCACTCAGCATATCGGCGCCTATCAGGTCGAGCAGGATGGTCAGAAGATCACCTTCATCGACACCCCCGGCCACGCCGCCTTTACCGCGATGCGTGCCCGTGGCGCCGAAGTGACCGATATCGCCATTCTGGTGGTTGCCGCTGACGACAGCGTCATGCCGCAGACGATCGAATCCATCAATCACGCCAAGGCTGCCGGCGTGCCGATCATTGTTGCCATCAACAAGATCGACAAGCCCGCCGCTGACGCTCAGAAGGTGCGCACCGAACTGCTTCAGCACGAAGTGTTCGTCGAAACCATGGGCGGCGAGGTGCTGGAAGTCGAGGTTTCGGCCAAGACCGGCCAGAACCTCGACAAGCTTCTGGAAGCGATCCTGCTGCAGTCGGAAATTCTCGACCTCAAGGCCAATGCCGACCGCACGGCCGAGGGCGTTGTCATCGAAGCCCAGCTCGACCGCGGCCGTGGTTCGGTCGCGACCGTTCTGGTGCAGAAGGGCACGCTGAAGCCGGGTCAGGTTCTTGTTGCCGGCGACCAGTGGGGTCGCGTTCGCGCGCTGATCAATGATCACGGCGAGCATGTGAAGGAAGCCGGCCCGTCGATGCCGGTGGAAATCCTCGGTCTTGGCGGAACGCCGTCGGCCGGTGACCGCTTTGCCGTCGTCGAGAACGAATCGAAGGCGCGTGAGGTTTCCGAATACCGTCAGCGGCTTGCCCGCGACAAGGCGGCGGCCCGTCAGTCGGGTTCGCGCGGTTCGCTCGAGCAGATGATGAGCCAGCTTCAGGATACCGGCCTCAAGGAATTCCCGCTGCTGATCAAGGGCGACGTTCAGGGCTCGGTCGAGGCGATCAACGCCGCGCTCGAAAAGCTCGGGACCGACGAAGTGCGCGCCCGCGTCGTTCACGCTGCCGCCGGCGGCATCACCGAATCGGATATCTCGCTTGCCGAAGCATCCGACGCGGCGATCATCGGCTTCAACGTGCGTGCGAACGCCCAGGCCCGCCGCGCCGCCGAACAGGCCGGCATCGAAATCCGCTACTACAACATCATCTACGATCTGGTGGATGACGTGAAGGCGGCGATGTCGGGTCTCCTGTCGCCGGAGCGTCGCGAGACCTTCCTCGGCAATGCCGAGATCCTGGAAGTGTTCAACATTTCCAAGGTCGGCAAGGTCGCGGGTTGCCGCGTCACCGAAGGCAAGATGGAACGCGGCGCCGGCGTACGCCTGATCCGCGACAACGTGGTCATCCACGAGGGCAAGCTGAAGACGCTGAAGCGCTTCAAGGACGAAGTGTCCGAAGTGCCGGGCGGCCAGGAATGCGGCATGGCCTTCGAGAACTACGAGGACATCCGCGCCGGCGACGTCATCGAGGCCTTCCGCGTCGAGCACATCACCCGCACGCTCTGATTTGAGAGCACGCAAACGAATTGGGAAAACCGGCTTCGGCCGGTTTTTTCGTTTCTGGCGAAGTGCGCTACTGGCCGCCGGAATATGCCACCCCGCTGCCGTCACCCCTGACTTGATCCGGGGTCCAGGGCCGATGAACGCCTGAGCCAACGGGGCAGAACTTGATGGTTGTCGTCATTTGGCCCTAGATGCCGGCTCAAGGCCGGCATGACGGAGGGGTAGGCGTGCACTTTTTCAACGCGCAGAACCGGCTTCTACCGACCGTCGTTTGCGCGGCATCTGCGAACATGAACGCCCAAAAACAGAAAGCCCGGCGAACAACTCTTGAGGAGCAGCGCGCCGGGCTTTTCCGGTTTGACCGGAACTGAAACGGATCGTTTGCGGCGATCCGTTCTTTTCCCGCAATTGAGAGGAGGGAGATTGGCCTGCGGGACGGCCTTACAAAGCGTTTCAGCTATTGAAGGAGGAGGAGATCGTGAAACGCCCTGATCTTTGAATTTCCTTTCCGTGTGGTCGGCAGTTAAGTGCCTCATCGGTCTGGAACTGTTTCTAGCCGCTAATGCGTGTCAGCGGTTTGCGCTGAATCAAATGATTGAACCTCGGCGATCGAAAAGTCGAATTTTCTGATGATCATTTGATTGATCAGAAAATTTGGACCGCGCCGACCGCGTCGCAACAGGGCGCAGCGATTGACGTTGCGCCGCCGAAGCGCTAAACGGGCCGCCAGTCATCGAATATGTCCGCGCGGGTTCGAACCCCGTCAAACGGTCGGGCACGAGACAAACACGAACGATCTAGACAAGGTTGATATGACGAGAGCTACCTCCTCGGCGCCCTCCCAGCGCATGCTTCGCGTTGGCGAACAGGTTCGCGCCGCCATTACCAAGGTTCTCCAACGCGGCGAGGTGCTCGATCCGCTGCTGGAGACCACTGTCGTCTCGATTTCCGAGGTGCGGATGTCGCCGGACCTGAAGGTCGCGACCGCCTATGTGACGCCGCTCGGCGACCGCGACCACGACGCGACGGTGCGCGCGCTGAACCATCATGCGAAGTTCATCCGCGGCCGCATCACGCGCGAACTCCGGCAGATGAAATACATGCCTGAGCTGCGCTTCCGCGACGACACGAGCTTCGAGAATTTCCGCAAGATCGACGAGCTTCTGCATTCGCCGGAAGTGGCGCGCGATCTCGATCACGACGACGACAACGAAGACAAAGAATAAGACCGGATATGGCACGACAGAGAAAACCCAAGGGCCGTCCCGTTTCCGGTTGGCTGATCCTCGACAAGCCCGTCGATTTCGGCTCGACCGAGGCCGTCTCCAAGATCAAGTGGCTGTTCAAGGCGCAGAAGGCGGGCCATGCCGGCACGCTCGACCCGCTGGCCTCCGGCATGCTGCCGATCGCCCTCGGCGACGCGACCAAGACCGTGCCCTATGTCATGGAAGGCCGCAAGATCTACGAATTCACCGTGACCTGGGGCGAGGAGCGGGCGACCGACGATCTTGAGGGCGATGTCACCGAAAGCTCGGACAAACGCCCGGCGCGGGCCGACATCGAGGCCTTGCTTGAAAAATACACCGGCGTGATCGAGCAGGTGCCGCCGCAGTTTTCCGCCATCAAGATCGACGGCAACCGCGCCTATGACCTGGCGCGCGAGGGCGAGACGGTCGACATCCCGACGCGTGAAGTGGAGATACACCGGCTGACATTGCTCGGCTGCCCGGACGAGAATTCTGCCGATTTCGAGGTCGAGTGCGGCAAGGGCACCTATGTGCGCGCGCTCGCCCGTGACATGGGGCGCGACCTCGGCTGTTTCGGCCATATCTCGGCGCTGCGCCGTCCCTTCGTCGCGCCGTTCGCCGAGGACATGCTGGTTCCGCTCTCGGAACTGACGGCGCTGGAGGACATCGAGGACGATTCCGAGCGCTTTGCCGCATTGGAAGAATTCCTCGTCGATACCTCGGAGGCGCTGACGAGCCTGCCGCATGTGCCGGTGAGTGACGAACAGGCGCGCCGCCTCAAGCTCGGCAACCCGATCATCCTGCGCGGCGCCCATGCGCCGGTGGAGGAACCGGAGGCCTATGCCTCTGTCGGCGGGCGCCTTGTTGCCATCGGCGAGATCGCGCAAGGCCAGTTCAAGCCGCGTCGGGTGTTCGGCTGATCACTTTCCCGATGTCGCCAGTTGATGCGCAAGCCGCGTGAAAAGACCGGCCGCCTTCGTTTCATCGATGGCGGCCGCGTCGTTTATGGTGACGGAGAGGCAGACCCTGCCTTCGTCCTTGCCCGTCAGTTGCGCCGTCAGGTTCAGTACGCCGGTCTCGCTGCCGCCCTTGAAGGCGACGGATTTCCAATCGCCGGCGCGCACCGGTCCGGGATTGACGGAAAAGACGTCCGCCGTGGCGACCTCGCCCATCAGGGCGCAGAGTTTTGCGTTGGACAAAGGCCATTCGACGCCTGTCGTCATTGGCCCGAGCACGTCGGAGACCGCCGGAAGCGGGCCGGCCGCGGCCTTTTTGGCGGTCGCCGGTTTTTCCGTCTCCGATGCCGCTGCGTATTCTTGCGCAAGCTCGGGATCAGCCTTCAGCGCGAAGGCCTGGCGGGTGGTAAGTACGCTCGGAAGACCCAGAGCATTTGCGACCCGATCGGCGCCGAGCACGCGCATCAGCATGTCGGTGGCGGTGTTGTCGCTTTCGGCGATCATCAGCGTCGCGAGCGTGTGCAGCGTCACCGGCGAGCCGTCCGGGAAAGTCTGAAGGCGACCGCTCGGCAGGGACTTGTCTTCCGGCTGAAGCGTGACGACGTCCTGCCAGTTCCGGTTTTGCGCCGCAATGTCACCGAGCAGCACCTTGAGCACGCCGAGCTTGAAGGCCGAGGCGACGGCAAGAGGGGTGTCGGCGTTGCGATCAAAAAGAGTCTTGTCTTCGGAGGTCACCAGATAGGAGACCGTGCCCGGAAGGGCCTCGAAGGCCGCGAGCGTCGCGGCAGGTCCTTCGGTCAGGACCTCGGGCGGGCTGAAGAACAGGCCCTGTATCCTGCCGTCGTCGTCGAGCGAGATCTCGACCGGGATTTCATGGGTTTCGGTGCGGATCATATAGGCGCCCTTGTCGCCCGTGACCGCAAGCGCCGGGCCGGTCTGCTTGACGAGGCGATCGACAAGAGCCGTCAGCTGCGCGTTCGGGACTGCCCGGGCAAAGCTCTCGGAGACCAGCACGCCGGCGTCCTCGGGATTTTGCCAGAGCGTCTCGATCGCGTTGATCTCGGCGGGGCTCGCAAGCGCTTGGGGGGCGGTGGCAAGCACCGCGATTGCGCCTGCGGCAATGATCTCGCGATAGGTCATGGCGGTCGTTCCTTCCAGAGCGTTCGGACTGTCTCACGCCGTTCTTCAGCCTGCAATCCCCGGGCGACCCGCGCGGGCAAGAGGCGATGCGGAGTGCTATGATCGAAAAATCGTTTTAAATTATCTTGACGTAAGATAGGTTCCGCTCGGCGCCTTGCCGGATAGGAGGTCCTGCATTCATGTCCCAATATGTCATCATGACGGTCAATTTCGCCGGTTTGATGGCCCTGACGGCGATCGCCTTCGGTCTAGTCCTGAAGTCGGTCACCGGCGACCATGCCCAGCAGGCATTGTTCGGGGTCGTCCTGGGGTTGGGTGCGGCTTTCGTCTCCCTGCAACCGATCATGTTTGTCCACGGGCTCCAGATCGACCCGCGCAACCTGTTCGTCGGCTGCGCCGGTGCCTTTGCCGGCCCGGTCGGCGGTGCCATCAGCTTCGCCATCGCCGCGGCAACGCGGTATTTTGAGGGCGACCCCTCCGCCTATGTGTGCGTGCTGTCCCTGTTCGTGGCGACGGCGGCGGGCCTGGTCTGGCGCAGCCTGTGCTGGAAACGCGGAAAGGTGGGGGCTGTCCAACTGCTGCTCCTCGGGCTCGGGATCAGCCTGTCTTATGTCTGCACCTTCCTTCTGCCGCGCGAGGACTGGCGGGTGGTGTTTTCCTCGGCCATCCCGTTCCTCACCATCACCAATGTGATCGGCACCCTGGTTCTCGGCGGCTTTCTCGAACGGGAGCGACGGCGCAGGCTGCGCGAGGACCATCTCAAGGACCAGGCCTCGGTCGACCCGTTGACGGGATTGAAGAACCGCCGGGCCTTCGAGACTGCCTATGAGGCGACGGCGTCGCTGCAATCCGCCTCTCTCGGCATGGCGTTCATCCTGATCGATCTCGACCATTTCAAAAAGGTCAACGATACCTATGGCCATGCGGCCGGCGACCGCGTTCTTGTCGGTGTCGCCGGCAAGCTCGTCTCGCGTCTGAGGGATTTCGACCTGACCGCCCGTTTTGGCGGCGAGGAATTTGCCGTCTGTCTGCCCGACACCGGTCGGGAGGATGCGATGATGATTGCCGAGCGTCTGCGCCGTGCGGTCATCGAGGTCGGCAAGAGCGCAGCCGTGCCGGAACTGACGGCCAGCATCGGCATCTGCTGGACCCCGTCTCCGGTCGCGATGCGAAAGGCTTTCGACAGCGCCGACAGGGCCCTCTACAGGGCCAAGCTCAATGGCCGAAATCAGGTGATCGTCGACAGTATCGATGTTGGCGGGGCCGCGATGTTGCCGCCCGCTGTTCCTCCGGGCGAGCCTGACCGGTCGGTGCCCGCCTGAATGGCGGAAATGCCCGTCGGGCTTTGCTCTCGACAATCCGGCGCTTTTGCCCTATATCGCGGCCAGCATTGGAATAAATGCGTTTAAACGGCCCTTGCTGGACGACATCCCGGCCCGGGCGACCCAAAAACACCCTCATTTCGAAAGGATGACCCGATGTCGATTACTGCTGAACGCAAGGCAGAGCTGATCAAGGAATTCGCAACGAAGGAAGGCGACACCGGTTCGCCGGAAGTTCAGGTTGCGATCCTCACCGAGCGGATCACCAACCTGACCGAGCACTTCAAGGACCACAAGAAGGATAACCATTCCCGCCGTGGTCTGCTGACGCTGGTTTCGACCCGCCGTTCGCTGCTCGACTACCTGAAGCGCATCGACGAAAGCCGTTACACGACCCTTATCGGTCGTCTTGGCATTCGCCGCTAAGCCGCAATCACCGGCGGGCGCCTGGCGTCCGCCGCTTTTATTTCGCGCATCATGTGCGCCGGTCTCAAGCCGTGGCGGGCGAAGGGATCTGAAAGGCGAAGCCGGGATGATGGCATTCCGGTTCCGCGCAAGCCGTAACGGACCTGTCATGGGGCAGGATTGCTGGCCGCTTCGCAAGATGAAGCGGCGCGCTGTCTTGCCCGTGACGCGTCGAATGAAACGTCGAGATCGCGTTGCGCTCTTTTCATGAGGAAAGGGCAGCGCGCGGATTTATTGAAGGACAAGACATGTTCAACACCCACACAGTGGAAATCGAGTGGGCGGGACGCACGCTCAAGCTGGAGACCGGCAAGGTTGCCCGTCAGGCTGACGGCGCCGTTCTCGCCACCTATGGCGAAACCGCCGTTCTGGCCACCGTCGTCTCCGCCAAGGAGCCGAAGCCCGGTCAGGACTTCTTCCCGCTGACCGTCAATTACCAGGAAAAGACCTATGCGGCCGGCCGAATCCCCGGCGGCTATTTCAAGCGCGAGGGCCGCCCGAGCGAGAACGAGACGCTGGTCTCGCGCCTGATCGACCGCCCGATCCGCCCGCTCTTCCCGGAAGGCTACAAGAACGACACGCAGGTCGTCGTCACCGTTCTGCAGCACGACCTTGAAAACAACCCGGACGTTCTGGCCATGGTCGCGACGTCCGCCGCGCTGACGCTTTCCGGCGTTCCCTTCATGGGCCCGATCGGCGGCGCGCGCGTCGGCTACATCAACGGCGAATATGTACTGAACCCGCATATCGACGAAATGCCCGAAACCGCGCTCGACCTCGTTGTCGCCGGTACGGGCGATGCCGTGCTGATGGTCGAGTCGGAAGCCAAGGAACTGCCGGAAGACGTCATGCTTGGCGCCGTCATGTTCGGCCACAAGGGTTTCCAGCCGGTGATCGACGCGATCATCAAGCTCGCCGAAGTTGCCGCCAAGGAACCGCGCGAATTCGAGCCGGAAGACCAGTCCACCCTCGAAGCCGACATGCTCTCCTTCATCGAAGGCGAACTGCGCGACGCCTACAAGATCACCGACAAGGCCGCCCGCTACAACGCCGTTGATGCCTGCAAGGCCAAGGTCAAGGAGCGTTACGTGCCGGCCGAAGGCGAGGAAGCGAAGTACACCGCCGAGCAGATCGGCGCCGTGTTCAAGCATCTTCAGGCCAAGATCGTCCGCTGGAACATTCTCGACACCAAGAGCCGCATCGACGGCCGCGATCTCGAGACCGTCCGCCCGATCGTTTCCGAAGTCGGCCTTCTGCCGCGCACCCATGGTTCGGCGCTGTTCACGCGCGGTGAAACCCAGGCGTTGGTCGTTGCCACGCTCGGCACCGGCGAGGACGAGCAGTTCGTTGACGCGCTGACCGGCATGTACAAGGAACGCTTCCTGCTGCACTACAACTTCCCGCCCTATTCGGTCGGCGAGACCGGCCGCATGGGCTCCCCGGGCCGCCGCGAAATCGGTCACGGCAAGCTTGCATGGCGCGCCATCCGTCCGATGCTGCCGGAAGTCGAGCAGTTCCCCTACACGCTACGCGTCGTTTCCGAGATCACCGAATCCAACGGTTCGTCCTCGATGGCGACCGTCTGCGGCACCTCGCTGGCGCTGATGGATGCCGGCGTTCCGCTGGCAAAGCCGGTTGCCGGCATCGCCATGGGCCTGATCCTCGAAGGCGAACGCTTCGCCGTTCTCTCCGACATTCTCGGTGACGAGGACCACCTCGGCGACATGGACTTCAAGGTAGCCGGTACGGAAGCCGGTGTCACCTCGCTGCAGATGGACATCAAGATCGCCGGTATCACCGAAGAGATCATGAACATCGCGCTGAACCAGGCAAAGGGCGGCCGTCTTCACATCTTGGGTGAAATGTCCAAGGCGCTTGCCGAAAGCCGCGAGCAGCTCGGCGAATACGCACCGCGCATCGAGATGATGTCGATCGCCGTCGACAAGATCCGCGACGTTATCGGCGCAGGCGGCAAGATCATCCGCGAAATCGTCGAAAAGACCGGCGCCAAGATCAACATTGACGATGATGGCACGATCAAGATCGCGTCTTCCTCGGGCAAGGAGATCGAGGCCGCCAAGAAGTGGATCCACTCCATCGTCGACGAGCCGGAACTGAACGCGATCTACGAAGGCACGGTCGTCAAGACCGCCGACTTCGGCGCATTCGTCAACTTCTTCGGCCCCCGCGACGGTCTGGTTCACATCTCGCAGCTCGCTCAGGAACGTGTCGGCAAGACCACCGATGTCGTCAAGGAAGGCGACAAGGTCTGGGTCAAGCTCATCGGCTTCGATGAGCGCGGCAAGGTCAAGCTGTCGATGAAGGTCGTTGACCAGGAAACCGGCAAGGAACTGGCCAAGCCCGAACGCAAGAAGGACGACGCTGCCGAATAAGGGCGGCTTCCGCCGGCGGGTCTCGGTCTCTGAGTAGGGGCCGAGCGCCGGATGTGATCCGACAACAGCGCGGCATCCTCCACCCAATCTCCCCCTCAAGGGGGGAGATTGAAGGCGAGGCGGCCCGGCAACAGACATTCCCAGGCGTGAGCAATTGTGGCTCACGCCTTTTTCACAGGTGACATCATGGCCCGCGAGACGCTGAAAACACTCTTCCATCCCTTCGACAGCGGCACTGTCGAGCCGGTTGTCGGCCCCGTGCTGTTTCTCGGCGCTGAAGCCGGTTATCGCCTGCCGGAAGGCTTTTCCGATGAACTCTCGGCCGTGCAGCCCTTCCGCTCGCATTATGCCGCGCTTGAGCGGGCAGGCGCTTCCGTTTCGCCGGAGGCGGGTGAGAGGTCGTATGCGGCGACGCTGATCCTTCTTACCAAGCATCGCGGCGAAAACGAAAATCGCGTGGCCGAAGCGCTGGCGAAGACCGTGCCCGGCGGCCTCATCGTCATTGCCGGCTCCAAGGAAGACGGCGTGCAGTCGATGCGCAAGCGCCTTGGCAAGATGTTTGCCGATCTGGAGGCCATGCCGAAATATCACGGTGTGGCGCTGTGGTTCACCCGTCCCGACGACGTGAGCGAGGCGGTTGCCGCATTCACTCACCCGACCGTCGAAATCGACGGACGGTTCACCACCGTGCCGGGGCTTTTCTCGCACGACCGTGTGGACGAGGGCTCGCGCATTTTGGCCGAACGTCTGCCGGAGGGTTTTGCCGGTCTGGCTGCCGATTTCGGTGCGGGCTGGGGGTATCTCTCGGCCATGCTGGCGGAGCGGGCACCGGGAACGGTCGGTATCGATCTCTATGAGGCGGACTGGCGCGCGCTGGAGCGGGCGAAGGTCAACCTTGCGGCGGTGGCACCCGCAACCCGCTTCTTCTGGCAGGACCTGGCTTCCGAGCCGGTCAAGAACCGCTACGACCTGATCATCATGAACCCGCCCTTCCACACCGGAAAGGCAGCCGAGCCTTCACTCGGCAAGGCTTTGGTCAAGGCTGCCGCAAATGCGCTCAAGCCCGGCGGTCGTCTGCTTCTGGTCGCCAATCGCGGCCTGCCTTACGAGGATGTGGTCGCCGAGAACTGCAAGAAGAGCGGCGAGGAATACCGCAACGCCCGTTTCAAGCTGTTGTGGGGCGTGAAGTAGGGTAACCGTGACATTCATCGCGCGATTGTGCGTGGCAAAAATGCCGCCTTATGGTAGAATTCGTCTCGGTTCAGGGGACGAGTATGGCGGGGGATGGAAGTCATGCGATGTGTGCTCCATATTGGAACAGAAAAAACCGGAACGACACTCCTTCAGGATTGGTTATATGCCAATAAAGAAAGCTTATCCGAACGAAGGATCGGTCTCAGCGACAATCTTGGCGGCCACAATAATTTTTTCATCAGCGAATATTTCCAGACAAACATCGACAAATGGGCGCTGGAACAGAATATAAGCAATCTAGCGCAGAAGCAGCGATATTTCACTGGTTTCCGAGAATCACTTGAAAGGGAGTTGAGAGTGGCGGCTGAAAAATTCGACGTTTTTGTCATGACGTCAGAATTTTTGCATAGTAGGCTCAGAAATATTCAGAATATCGAAAATCTAAAAACATTCCTTTTTGATAATTTCGAGCAAGTTAACGTAGTATGTTATTTTAGAGAGCAGTGCAGTATGGCGACGTCTCTCTACACTACGGATGTTTTGCGCGAGTGCGGCCTGTCTCTTGACGACTATCTGGACAACGGTGTCGAGCCGTCCGAATATTATTATGACCTATGCTCAGTGGCCGATAACTGGAGCGCTGTCTTTGGGCGCGGAAATTGCGTCTTCCGCGTTTATGATCGACGACGATTCATAGAAGGCGATATCCGTAAGGATTTCCTGGACGCTGCCGGCCTTGACGTCTCCTCGGGCGCATTTGATAGCAGCCTTTCCGTCGTAAACGCTTCGCTCAGCGAGCTTCAGGGGATTGCGCTCGTCACGGTGAACCGGATGCTCCCGTTTTTCGTCGGCGGCACCAGACGGTGGAACCAGAACAACATCAGGGCGAAGCAATATCTTCTGTCGCTGCCCGAACTTCGGCGCGGCCGGATCAAATCAGCCAATCCCGATCGGATATCCGACCGTTTTGCCCAAAGAAATCGCACGCTTTTTGATTGCTATTTTGAAGGGGAGGACATATTCGCCTCCACGCGCGCGGCGCTAGCGGAGGTCAACCTTCGATCCGCCGATGCCGTCACCGATCACGATCGGGAGAGGGCGGCGGCACTGGCGGCCGCCGTGGTCAGGGAAATCGGAGCGGGCGGGCCTTCCCTCTGTTGAATGGACCTCCGGAACGGCAGCGCGTCTACTGCTCGCCAAGCTTGATCGACGGGTCATAGTCCTTGCCCTCGACCTCCTTCACCACGGCCTGACCGCAATAGGTCTTGCCGAGAAGCGGGTCATAGGTGAGCGAGGGGGAGCCGTGGAGCTCCCAGCCCTTGTTCAGGGCTGCGGTAACCTTGTGGCAGAAGCTGGAGTCATCGGGGCCGGTGAGAAAGCGGTAGAGTTTCATCAGGGTTTCCTATGCGGATTGGCCGGCCTTGGCGAGGAGGGCTTCGGCCTGTTCAAGATGCAGGCGTTCGACCATGCGACCGTCAAGGTCAATCACGTTATGCCCTTGTGCTTCCGGTTTCGCAAATGCGTCGACGATGGAACGCGCTTCGGCGAGCGCGGCTTCGGACGGGCTGAAATGGGCGTTTGCCGGGTCGATCTGGCTGGGGTGGATCAGCATCTTGCCGTCAAAGCCCATGGCGCGGGCCTCTTCGCATTCCGCCGCAAAGCCTTCGCTGTCGGCAAAGTCATTATAGACCCCGTCGATCACGGCAATGTCATAGGCGCGCGCGGCGAGCACCACCTGCATCAGCCAGGGGACCAGATAGGCGCGGCCGGGCGCGGGGGCAACGCCAGTTGCCGATCTCAGGTCATTGACCCCGACGATCAGCGCCTCGAGCCTGCCGCCGGCGGATGCCTGGGAATAGGCCCCGGCAATTGCGGCCGCGTTGACGATGCCGGCCGGCGTTTCGAGCATGGCCCACAGGCGAATGCGCAGCGGCGCGCCGTTGCGGTTCAGCATGGCGCTTGCCGCAGCCACATTGGCAACCGTTTCCACCTTGGGCAAAAGGATGGCGTCGGGCTGGCAGGCGAGCGCCGTTCTCATGTCTTCCTGGCCGGTTTCGGTGTCGAGCGGGTTGATGCGGATGGCGGTCGCCTGATGCGACGGTCGGTCCTGTCGGAAGAACTGCTCCAGGTTTTCGCGTGCTTCCGCCTTGCGGCCATGGGCGACCGAATCCTCAAGGTCGTAGATGACGGCGTCGGCGGCCAGCGTTTTCGATTTTTCCAGCGCGCGCCGGTTGACGGCGGGCACGGACAGGGCGGAGCGCCAAAGTTTGATCTCTTTCACGGCCTTATTCCTAACAATATCCGGACTCATTCTAATTTAAGTCACATCGAATTGAAGCTTTTCAAAAATCGTGCCTGCAATCAATGAGACAAAATGGCTTCGGCCCTCTTGCGAAAGCCCTATCAAAGCGCCAGATTAGCAAATGTGAAAGGAATTTGACGATGGAAAAAATCCGCACCGTATTCATGGCAATTGTCGGTCTGGCCGCCGTGGCGTTCGTGACTGTGTTTGCTGCTTCCATTGGCCTTGCCCTGATTGCCGTGCTCGCCGTTCTCACGGTCGCGCGGATGATCGCCTTCAAACTCAACCATGCCCCCGTGCCGGTGAAGACCCGCGATGCCCGCAAGCGTGACGATATGCGCGTCTGGGATGACGGCCGCGGCAAGATCATTGACCTCTGAAGGGCAAAGCTGATCTTTAATGTTCCGGGCGGCCCTGGGCCGCCTTTCGGATGTGCGTACCCCAAGGTACCGTTTTTCGTTGAAATCGCCGGAAAAGCGCTTTAGATCAGGACGCGAAAACAAGCTTCAATCGCGCTGAGGGATCAATCATGGAAAAATTCGTCAAGCTGACCGGCGTCGCCGCGCCGCTGCCCGTGGTCAATGTCGACACCGACATGATCATTCCCAAGGATTATCTCAAGACGATCAAGCGCACGGGTCTTGGCAAGGGTCTCTTCGCCGAGGCGCGCTACAATCAGGACGGCACGGAAAACCCGGATTTCGTGCTCAATCAGCCGGCCTATCGCAATGCGAAGATCCTCGTCGCCGGCGACAATTTCGGCTGCGGCTCCTCGCGTGAGCATGCACCCTGGGCGCTTGCCGATTTCGGCATTCGCTGTGTCATCTCCACGAGCTTTGCCGACATCTTCTACAACAACTGTTTCAAGAACGGTATTCTGCCGATCATCGTCTCGCAGGCCGAACTCGACAAGCTGATGGACGATGCCGAGCGCGGCTCGAACGCCGTCGTTACGGTCGATCTCGAGAATCAGGAAATCACCGGCCCGGACGGCGGCTCGGTCAAGTTCTCGATCGACGCTTTCCGCCGTCATTGCCTGCTGAACGGTCTCGATGACATCTCGCTGACGCTGGAAAAAGCCGACAGCATCGCAAGCTACGAAGACAAGCTCGCCGCCGAGCGCCCCTGGGCCTGATGATCTGAAGACGTCAGCTTTATCGCCGAAAAGGCCGGTCGCGCGACCGGCCTTTTTTCGTTGCCGACCGGCCGGCCTCCTTGTCTCTGCGCGAATGGTATGCTGCTAAATAGTTGTGTTTAGTTTTTATGCAATCCATAATAGGCTTCACGCGTGATGGCGTATTTTGCGGAGGACAAGATGAAGTACTTTATGCTCGCATTTCCGGTTGCCCTGATAGCGCTGATGTCGTTTGCACCTGCCGGGCCGCAGAAGCCTCAGATGGCGCAGCCGTCGCTCGATGAATGGGGACGCGACAGGCTGGCCTGGACCTGTGACTTCAAGGAAGAGGACAGTGACGGTTTCGACAAGATCTGCGCCTATGACTGCGCCGGCTGGCGCAAGGAGATCAAGGTCGACAGATATGACGACTGCCCCTCATCCATCAAGGAGTAAGGCGGAGGTCAATCATGCCGGCAGCGAGAGCGTCGCGCGGCATGATTTTTCAGATCGGCACGCCGAAATGGCGCAGGCCCTCGATCACGCCGTCGGCGATCTCGCCCTTCGCCTCATAGATATCGCCATTTCCGCGGGCAAGCTCGCGCAGTTCATCGAAGCCGTTAGCGGGGATGATGCCGCGCACGCCCGGAACCTCGAACATCGCGGCGTCATTGCCCGTGTCGCCGGCAACGACCACTTCGTCGTGCGCAATGCCGAGTCTCTCGCAGAGCCAGGAGAGGCAGGCGCCCTTGTCAGCGGCGCGCGGAAGGACATCGAGATCGCGGCCCGATGAATAGATCAGCTTCACCGAAAGGCCTTCGGCTACAAGCGCCTCTTCGATCGCAGCAAGCCGGTCCTTTTTCGCATTGTTCAAATACCAGCTTGACTTGAAGTCATGCTGATAGCGCGTCGGCTGGTAGTTGACATCCGGGATTTCGCCCAGGATCCGGGCGACTTTGGCGGCGTCAAAACCGGCGGCGATATGATCGTGGAACCCGTCGACCGGGCTGTCGGTCCGGTGATCATGTACCATTGTGCCGACGCCGCCGATAAGAAAGTCGGGCTCTGGAAGCCCGACCTTGCCGATCAGCGCGCGTATATCATCGACGAGACGACCGCTATTGTAGACGAGGATCGGGCGGCGCTCTTCGGGTATGGCTTCGAAGGCCTCCCGGAAACGCGCCGTCGATCCGTTGTCGCCGACCAGAGTGCCGTCGAGATCGGAGGAAAACAGTCTGATCGCCATGCTCAGTCGCCGTCATTCCAGGGTTCGGCCCAGTCGCTGTCGGTGAGCGACTGGCGCATCGGCCGGCCTTCCACGAGCGAGATCAATTGCTGGGCGATGCCCGTCCAGGTGAACAGGCTGCGGGCCTTGTGGGCGCCCATGCGGGCGAGGCGGTTATAGAGCCGCTGATGCTTGAACGGCTTCATCATCATGATGCCGAGGTCGTATTTGTCGAACGTATCGGCAAACAGTGCATGACGGCCGAAGGAAATCGCGCGGTAGAGACCGCCATTGGTCGTCACGACGGTCGGCGTGCCCGATGCCATGGCCTCGATCGCCGTCATGCCGAAGGGTTCGTAACGGCTCGACAATACGAACATGTCGGCGGCCCGGTAAATGTCGGGGAGCGCCTCGTCCGAGACATAGCCGGAGAAATGGACCTTATCCTCAAGACCCAGCGTTTTGACCTGGTCCTTCAGCTCGTTGAGGATCCGGGTCTCCAGCTCGTCCATGTCCTCGCCGCCAACGGCAAGGTGAAGTTCGGCGTCGGGAACGCGCTCTGCCATGACCGAAAAGGCCTCGATCAGGAGATCGTAACCCTTGTTGGTGGCGAGCCTGCCAAGTGACAGCACCGTCTTGCCCTTGAAGCCGAACTGCTCGCGCAGCATGTTGCGCGTCGCTGCCGAAACCGGGAAGAAGCGGTTGTCGTCATAGCCCGGCGGGATCATGTAGACGCGGTCCTCGCGGATACCATAATCATCGACCAGCATGTCCAATTGCACAGGCGTCGTGGCGATCACGCTGTCACAGGCCCGGTAAATCTTGTTTTCGTGCTTGATCCGTTCGGTGAAGTTGAAGTCCTTCTCGAACTGTTCCTTCTGGTCCGGGTAGTCGGTTTCCATCGTCCGTTTCTTCCACAGACCCAGCGAATGCGGCGTGTGGAGGTGGGGGATGGACAGCGCCTCGGCGAGCCTCAGCCCGGCATAGCCGGCGTCCCAATAGTGCGAATTGATGAAATTATAGCTCAGATCATGCTCGCGCATGTAGCGCAGCGCGTTCTCGCTCCATTCCAGAAGATGCTTGTAGAGATATTCCTTGGGAATGAAGTCCTTGCCGCCGCAGGGAATGCGCACCACACGGACGCGCTCATCCACCTCGTCGATTTCCGGCTGATCCTCGAAGCGGCGCGTATAAATGTCGACGGAAAAGCCGAGCTGGGCGAGTTTTTTCGAAAGCTCGAGGATATAGACAACCTGGCCGCCGGTATCGGCAGCGCCGAGTGGAGGATCGGCTGCAACATAGCCGTGGGTGGAAACAAGAGCGATACTGGGAAATTTATCGGACTCGTTTATGTGAGCCATAATGGATCCTTCCTTGCAATACGTCGGGCGACATCGCGCAGCGGTCGGTTTCAGTATCAGACATGATGGCCGACTGAAGTGAAATCTCCAGGCGAAAGAAACTGCCGGGCGCACGCCCCGCGTTAATTTAACGCATCAGTCGCGCAATGGTTCCGAAGAAACTTGAGAAGCCCGGCTGAATGTGGAAGATTTGAACCATACTGCACATCCTACAGGACAAACCATGCAATTTGATGACGAGCCCGGAAGCTTCCTGCGGTCACTTTTCGATGTCGCTGTGGCAGCCGCCGATCCAATGGAGCAAGTTTCGAAATATCTGCCCGAGCCGCCAAAGGGCCGGACCGTGGTCGTCGGCGCCGGCAAGGGCTCTGCCCGTATGGCCGAGGCGCTCGAGGCCTGCTGGCTGGGGCCTCTCGAAGGCGTGGTGGTCACCCGCTACGGTCATGAAGCGCCTTGCGAGAAGATCGAAATCCTCTCCGCCTCCCACCCCGTGCCGGACGAGGCGGGCGAACGGGCGGCCAGACGCATTCTGGAAGCCGTATCGGACCTGAGCGAGGACGATCTCGTGATCGTGCTGATCTCGGGCGGCGGCTCGGCGCTGCTCTCGCTGCCGCCGCAAGGGCTTACCCTTCAAGACAAGATTTCGGTCAACAAGGCGCTTCTGCGCTGCGGCGCGTCGATCGACGAGGTCAACTGCGTGCGCAAGCATCTCTCGGCAATCAAGGGGGGGCGCCTCGCCGCCGCGATCCATCCGGCGCGCTGCCACACGCTCCTGATTTCCGATGTGCCGGGAGACGACCCGGCGATCATCGCATCGGGGCCGACCGTCGGCGAAACGACAACGGCCGAAGACGCCAAGGCAATCATCAGACGGTATCGTATCGACCTGCCGGACCATGTGGCGCAGCATCTCGATTCGCCGCTCGCTGAATGCGTGACGCCCGACGATTCACGTCTGGCGCGCACCGAGAACCACATCATCGCCACGCCGCTGATGTCCCTGGAGGCTGCGGCTGACAAGGCGCGGGCGGCCGGACTCAATGTCCTTGTTCTCGGTGATACGATTGAGGGGGAGGCGAGCGAGGTCGGCGTCGTGCATGCGGGCATCGCCGAGGCGATCCGTCATCACGGTATTCCCGTTGCCCGTCCCGCGCTCGTGCTTTCCGGCGGGGAAACGAGCGTGACCGTCAAGGGCGACGGCCGCGGCGGTCGCAATGTCGAGTTCCTGCTGTCGCTCGCCGTCCATCTCAACGGGCTTGACGGCGTCCATGCGCTTTCCGGCGATACGGATGGCGTGGACGGGCGCGAGGAAATTGCCGGCGCCGTCATTACCCCCGACACGCTCAAAAGGGCGCGCGAGGCGGGTATCGACGCCCGGGCGTTGCTTGAGAATAATGATGGCCATGGATTTTTCGAAGCCCTCGGCGATCAGGTGATCACCGGGCCGACCCTCACCAATGTCAATGATTTCAGGGCTATCCTCATTCTCTGATCCGCGGGTTCCGGCATTCGGGGTTGGCGGATTTTGCAACTTAAACGTTCCTGGACGAGCGCTTATTTACCTGCTGGTAACCATATTGCCACATTTTTTGATGAAGACGCGGCCGGCGGGATTCGCCGGTCTCGTTTCATCAGGTCTCTGGCTGAACTGGATTACCAATGCACCGTCTGCTGAACGGCCTTTTCGGCCTTGGCGTTCTTGCGCTCGCCTCGTGCGCATCCACCGGACAACGTGATACAACGACATTGCAGACGGCGCTTGTGGCGACTGAAAAGCCTGCGGAGGCCGGTTCAGGCAGTCCCGCGGCCATCGAGGTGATGATGACGGGTTCAATCGACCGCAATACTTCGTCCGAGGAGGCTCCGGTCAAGATCAGTTCGATCCATTCACGGATCGTTGCAGGCGCGGATGCGGAAAGCGTCAAGCGCACCATCCGCCTTGTCGCGAACGGTCCGGTGAAGGATTTTCCGCTTGCCGGCCGCACGATCTATCTCGACGAGACGCGCGATATCACGCTTGCGCCCGGGGAGGTCGTGCTGACCTTTGATGATGGTCCGGTTCCGGGCAAGACGCCGGCTGTCCTTCAGGCGCTTGAGGAACGCGGCGTGAAGGGCCTGTTCTTCATGGTCGGCGAAATGGCGCATTACCATCCGCAGATCGCCGAACAGGTGGTTGAAAGCGGGCAGACCATCGGCACACACACCTATTCGCATCCGCACCTTCCGGCGCTGTCGCTCTCGAATGCTGTCGCGAATATTGATCGCGGCGCGCACGCAGTCGAGAAGGCGACCGGCGTCAAGCCGCATTTCTTCCGTTTCCCCTATCTTGCCGAGACCACGAGCCTCGACAAGGCCCTGCAATCGCGCGGCATGATCCCCGTCGGCATCGATATCGACTCGCGGGATTACGAGGAGGCCTCGACCTCCGTTCTGGTCAACCGGATCATGACGGGCCTTGCCAAACGCGGCGGCGGCATCGTCTTGATGCATGACCTGCAGGGGCGCACCGCCCGTGCCATCGTTCCGCTTCTGGACCGGCTGGAAACCGAGGGATACAAGGTGGTGACCGTTAAATACGGGAAGCCGCCCGAGGAGAAGCCGGAGACGCTGATGGCCAGGCTATCGCGCGCGTCCGAATAGAGGCCATCGGGGCGTACCGCAGGCGGCCGAAGCGGCTTGAAAACGGGCCCCATGCGGTCTAGAACCTCGCCATTGCGGCGGATGCGATCGTGATCGGCCCGCCATTGAAGCGCTGCCCGGGCCAAAGCGGGCGGCGCGCGGGTTTCAGCAACACGGGAGGCATCCTTGAGCCAGCGTAAACTCTTCCTTCTGCCCGGAGACGGCATCGGTCCGGAAATCACCGCAGAACTCGAGAAAATCATCGCGTTCATGAACGAGAAGGCCGACGCCGGCTTTACGGTCGAAAAGGGCCTGGTTGGCGGTTCGGCCTATGACGCGCACGGCGTGGCGATTTCCGATGACGACATGGCGCGCGCCATGGCGGCTGATGCTGTCATTCTTGCGGCTGTCGGCGGCCCCAAATGGGACAACGTCCCCTATGAGGTGCGCCCGGAAGCGGGTCTTCTACGCCTGCGCAAGGATATGCAGCTCTTTGCCAATCTGCGGCCGGCAATCTGCTATTCCGCCCTTGCCGCGTCGTCTTCGCTGAAGCCCGAACTGGTCGAGGGTCTCGATATCCTGATCGTGCGCGAACTGACCGGTGGCGTCTATTTCGGCGAGCCGAAGGAGATCATCGATCTCGACAACGGCCAGCAGCGCGCCATCGACACGCAGGTCTACGATACCTACGAGATCGAGCGCATCGCCTCGGTTGCCTTCGAACTGGCCCGCACCCGCGACAACCGCGTCTGCTCGATGGAAAAGCGCAATGTGATGAAGTCGGGCCTGTTCTGGAACCAGGTCGTGACCCGCGTGCATGACGAGAAGTTTTCCGATGTGAAGCTTTCCCACATGCTGGCCGATGCCGGCGGCATGCAGCTTGTGCGCGCGCCGAAACAGTTCGACGTGATCGTCACCGACAACCTCTTCGGCGACATGCTTTCCGACGTTGCCGCCATGCTGACCGGTTCTCTGGGCATGCTGCCTTCTGCCTCGCTCGGCGCAGAGGACTCGGAGACCGGCAAGCGCAAGGCGATGTACGAGCCGGTCCATGGCTCCGCTCCGGATATCGCCGGCAAGGGCATCGCCAATCCGCTGGCCATGATCGCTTCCTTTGCCATGTGCCTGCGTTATTCCTTCAACATGATCGCCGAGGCCGAGGCGCTGGAAGCTGCGATTGCCGATGTTCTGGAGGAAGGCTATCGCACAGGCGATATCATGGCCGAAGGCTGCAAGAAGGTCGGAACGGCGGGCATGGGCGACGCGGTGCTTGCCGCCCTTTCAACGAAGCTTGCCGCCTGAGCGGTCCGTGTGCGGCGCCGGCATTGGACCGGCGCCTCCAGCCGATCGGGCTCAGGCCTTGCAGCTCCTTTTGCTGCGCGGGAAACCGGGCAGCGAAAAAAACATCCACTTTTCCAACTGACGCCCTAGATGGAAGCGGATGACAGAAAAGCATCAGTCTCTTCCCGCAACCGGCCGCACGAGGCTTCGTCTGTTCTGGAAACGGAAACCGGCGCGAAAGCCGTTTTCCCTTTCGGCGACCCGCTGGCCCTGGTTCCTGCTTCCCGCCGCAACCATGGCCCTGCTTTCTCTTGCCGCGCTTGATGGTCCGGTGGCTTCCGCCCGCGATGCCATGTCGCCGTCCTTTCAGGATGTTGCGGTGCGGTTGACGGACGTGACCACCGCGCCATGGATCCTGATGGCGAGCGGGGCGGTGACGCTCGCAGCGCTCGCGGTCCTTGCCGGCGCTGACAGGGTTGCGGTGAGATGCCGCGCCGTCCATGTCGCGCATCAGGCCTCTTACGTGTTTGCCAGCGTGGCCCTTGCCAGCGCCACCGTCAATGTGGTGAAGCGGCTGATCGGCCGGGCGCGTCCCTCTCTCTTCGACAGCGTCGGCGACCTGCATTTCAGATTGGGCGGATGGGCTTATGACTATGCAAGCTTTCCTTCGGGCCATGCCACGACGTCCGGCGCGGTCTTTGCCACATTGGCACTGCTTTTCCCCCGAGCGGGCCCGGTTTTCGCAAGCCTTGCCATCTTCTTTGCCTATGCCCGCGTCGCCGTCGGCGCGCACTATCCGAGCGACATCTCGACCGGACTGTTCTATGGCGCCTGGGTTGCGGTGTTCGTCGCCGTGGTCTTCGCCCGCTATCGTCTTCTGTTCCTGATTCCCGAAAAAGGGCTTCCCGAACGAAGGGGCTGAGCCCCGGAGCGGCCTGCCTGAGACCGGCCCCGCGTCTTCCGTGCAGTCAGTCGTGCCTGCGTCCGATCCTCCGCAAGATCTTGATTGTGCGGGGGCAACGGGCGCGCGCTTTTTTCATCGCCCGGTCGTCGCAGCGGCTTCACTCAATAAAATTCGACTATTTATGAATAGATAATCACCAATAGATTGAATGGGTGCGTTTCTCGCATATGCGAAGAGGATCACGGAGGGTAAATAAATATTAAATCCTGATTGGATAATTAAATAGTAGGTACCTTTGCAGGAGTATTTAGTTAAGCCGAAAATTTATTATAAAAATTTGAAAATACAACGTGTGGTAGCTACAAAATCGCGAATTGGGCGATACATTTATTATTGAAGGCTGAATTATTCATTGGCGGTCCATGCAGCGCACAGGTTCATGAAATGCGACGCATCCTACAAAGGTTCAGTGGCAAGGTCGTCCGTCCGCCAACCGCGCTCGAGTGGCGGGTGATGCTGGCGCTTTTCGCCGGTGCCTTCTGTGTCGTTCTGCTTATCTGGTATGTTTCGCATTCCGTCGAGCAGCGTTTGCAGGCCCAACGCGAGCGCCTGCGCTCAGAGGCCGCCTTGAGGCTTGCCGACATCTGGGTGAGCGGCTTCATTGCTGACTATGCGCAGTATCTTCACGTCATCAAGGACAGCTACGCCTTTCAGGGGCGCCTTGCGGGGCAGGTCCAGGCCGACGCCTTGTTGCAGGATTTCGACGCCTGGGTGCGCGCCAAACCTGATATCGCCCAATTGCGCTATATTGCTTCAGACGGCATGGAGCAGATCCGCATTGACCGCATCGGCGGCGCGGTGGTCCCGGTCGCCCGGCCCGACCTGCAGGACAAGTCCGAGCGCTATTATTTCGAAGCAGCCAATCGCCTGCCGGATGGAGCGCTTTATCTCTCGCCACTCGATCTCAACGTCGAAGAGGGTGTGATCGAGGAGCCGTGGAAGCCAGTGCTACGGCTTGCGACACCGGTGTTTGCCGCCGAGGACGACCGCCGCGGCGTTCTGATAATCAATATCGACGCCTCGAGCTTGCTGGTGAAACTCGACCTTCTGGCCTCACCGCTCGCCCGGCGCATCCAGTTGCTGAACGTGGACGGATACTGGATGGGCGGTGTTCCGAGTCGCGATCGCTGGGGCTTCATGTTCGGCAATAACGACACGCTCGCCGCGCGCGAGCCGCGCCTTTGGGCGGAGATGACGGCGGGAACGACGTATTCGGAGAAGGGGCAGGAATTCGTCTTCGATCGCATGCCGATCGGCGAGGCGGTCGAAGACGAGGCAGGCTTCGATCATGTCGAAACCGCGGATACGCCTTGGTACCTGCTGATCAACTATCCAAGGGCCGCCCCCTTCCTTTCGGCGGACAACATCCCCGGTTTCATCGTTCTCTTTGCCGGCTCGGCCGCTTTCGCCGCGGTCGGCGCGCGACTTGTCGCCTATCGCAGGGCCGCGGAGGAAAGGGTTCAGGCGGTGGAGCGGCGTATGGTCCGCGTCGACCGTCTTGCAGGCCTTGGCGGGCTGGTGGCCGGCGTCTCCCACGAGCTCAATACACCCATCGGCAATGCAATGATGGTTGCGACGACGATCGACCGGCGGGCGGAAGGCCTGCAACAGGCGCTTGAGGAGGGGCGGATCGGCCGTAATGCCCTTGCCAAGGCTCTGGACGATATTCGCCAAGGCACGGAAATGACTCGGGAGGCGCTTGAGGGGGCGTCCGAAATCATTCGTAATTTCAAACAGATCGCTGTCGATCAGGCGAGCGACCGCCGCAGGCGTTTCGCGCTCGACAACTACCTGCGCGACACGATTGCCCTTCTCCAGCCCCAGTTTTCAAAGGGCAATGTATCTCTTCTGGCGGGAACGATGGTCGAGGTCAGGCTTCACAGCTACCCGGGGCCGCTGGGCCAGGCGGTGTCCAATCTCGTGATCAATGCCCGGCTTCATGCCTTCCCGGATGGCGCGCCGGGCACGGTGACAGTGTCGGCAGCACAACCCGACCGGCGCAACGTGGCGATCACGATTGCCGATGATGGTTGCGGTATCGCTCCTGAAGATCGGGACAGAATCTTTGATCCCTTCTTTTCCACCTCGTTCGGAAAGGGCGGCAGCGGTCTCGGCCTCGTCATCGTCCACAACATCGTCACCGGCATGCTTGGCGGTGACGTCGCAGTCGACAGTGCGCCGGGCGCGGGCACGCGGATAACGCTTGTGTTTCCGATCGTCTCGCCGCTCTCGGGTGCTGAGGAGAATGCCTATCAGATGAAGGAGCACGGGCCATGAATGATGATCTGGAGCTCGAACTTTACGACGACGGGCCGGCCGATGATGCCTCTGTTTCCGCCCGGCCGTGGAAAATCCTGGTGGTAGACGACAATCCGGACGTGCATGCCGCCACTGAATATGCGCTCAAGGGGGTGGTCATCTTCGGGCGGCCGCTCGAGACCGTATGTGCGCATTCGGCAAGCGAGGCCATCGCGAAGGTTGGAGAGCATGACGATATCGCTGTTTCGATGATCGATGTGGTCATGGAGGCCGATGACGCGGGGCTGAGCCTGGTCAAGGCGCTGCGTGACATGGGATTTTCCGACATGCGCGTGGTGTTGCGCACCGGATATCCCGGCTATGCGCCCGAACTCTCGGTTGTCACTGACTATGAGATCGACGGCTATCATACCAAGGATGAGTTGAGCCGGACGCGGCTGATATCGCTGCTGACCACCTCCATCCGCGCCTATGACGGCATTCGCGCCATGTCGCGCAGCCGCGAGGGGTTGGAGCTGATCGTCAAAAGCGCGCGCCAGCTTTTCAGGCGCAGCAATCTCGAAATGTTTGCCGAAGGGGTGCTTATCCAGATCGCCGCCCTGATCGGGGTCGAGCCCAACGGGCTGGTCTGCGCGCGCGACAGGAAAACCGGCGCAATGCGTGTCGTCGCCGGAATCGGCCGGTTTTCGAGCCTTGGCCTCAAGCCGCTTCCAGATGTCGGGGACGAGATGAAGGCCCTTTTCGCGAACGCTCAGGAAAGTGAGGATCCGGTCTTTGCCGAGAACTATCTGGGCCTTTATGTCGACAATGGCGACGATGGCCATCTGTTTGCAGCCCTGGAGACCGACCGGCCTGTTGGCCATCCGGAGCTTGATCTGCTGAGGCTTTTCTCCAGCAATATTGCCGTCGGGTTTCGCAATCTCACTCTGATCGAGGCGCTGGATCGCCTTGCATTCCGGGATGCCTTCCTCGACCTGCCGAACCTCAATTCCTTCGAACACGCACTTGGCGCGGCGCTCGACGGTTCGCGCGTGGGCTACATCGTCAAGGTCTATGTCTGCGACTACCAGAACATGGTGGCCTCGTTCGGCAGTCCGGTTGCCAACAAGGTCATGCAGGAAGCCTATGCGCGTCTCAGCCATCTCTGCCAGGGCAAGTGCACGATCGCGCTGATCGCGGAAGGGGCGTTCGGCATCGTCGACCCGGAATGCCAGCTTTCGACCCGAAGTCTGTCGCGGGTGCTTGACCAGGTCTATCTCATCGACGGTATCGAGCTCGCCCCGCGCCCGACATCGGTGATGATCCCGATGGATGACCTGCCGGAGGACCGCTCGCGCGCAATCAGCGTTGCCACGGCTGCACTGATCCATATCCGCAGCGTCGAGGATGGCGCTCATGTGGTCTACGGCAAGGCGGAACGACGGGCCTGGGAGCGGCGCAACATGTTGCAGGATGCGCTGAAGGCGAGCGTGGAAACGGGCAGGGGTTTTTCGCTCATGCTGCAGCCGAAGGTCGAGCTCGAAAGCGGGCGGATGTATGGCGCGGAGGCCTTGCTGCGCTGGACGCTGGACGAGGAGGCGATTTCGCCCGCCGAGTTCATCCCCATTGCCGAGCGCACGGGCATGACGCGCGCGCTGACCGCCTTCGTTTTGCGTCAGGTTGCCGACTGGTCCCAGCTTTATGCGAACGCGGACGGAACGCCGCTTCCGATCGCGGTCAACCTTTCCATGGCGGATCTCAATGTGCCGGGCTTCGCCATGTGGCTCTGTCGGCGGGTCGATGCGCTGGGGCTTGATCGTCACATGCTGGAATTCGAGGTCACCGAGGCGATCGCCATGCATGGGCGCATCGCTATTCGCCAGGTCGAGCTTCTGTTCCGGCGCGGCTTCCGGATATCGCTTGACGATTTCGGCACGGGCTATTCCTCTTTTGGCCACCTGAACGCGCTGCCGATCAGCACGGTCAAGGTCGACCGCAGTTTCGTGCGCGACCTGACGGGGGAAACAGCCGGGCGAAGCCTGTGCTCGGTCATCATCGCCATGGCCGAGAAGCTCGGGGTCGAATGCATAGCGGAAGGGATCGAGACCGAGGAACAGCGCCAGGCTCTACTCAAGACCGGCTGCGGCAGGGGGCAGGGTTTCCTGTTCGGCAGGCCGATGTCGATGGACCGCTTCTCGCAGCGCTTCGGACTGATCGCGCGATCCGGCGGAGGGTGAGATCGCTCCTCTTGCGAAACCATGGCGCAAGGAAAATTTTCCTTACCATTAAAAATAATAGCGGCATGGTGACCTTGCGGCTATGGTGCGGTGAACACCCGTCTTTTCCGTATCAGAAGCAGTCGATGAACCAACCAGACGAAGCCCGGATCGAGCACGAGCTGCATCGTGTCGCCGCCTCAAATGATCCTTTTGCCGCAGCAGTGCGCACCACGCGCATGCCAATGCTGATCACCGATCCGAGTGAGCCCGACAACCCGGTCGTTTTCGCCAATGACGCCTTTCTTCGGCTGACGGGTTATGGACGGGACGAGATTCTGGGGCAGAATTGCCGGTTCCTGCAGGGCACGGGCACAAATTCCGACGATGTGACAAAAGTGCGCGACGCGATTGCGCGGCAGGAATCGATCGAGATCGACCTGCTCAACTATCGCAAGGACGGCTCGAGCTTCTGGAACCGCGTGCTGATCTCGCCGGTCTTTGATAGCGACGGCAAGCTCATCTATTTCTTCGCCTCGCAATTCGATGTCACGCCGGAGCGGCGCCGGATCGCCGAAATGCACGTCTCGCAGGAGGAACTCGAAGAGCAGATCGAGCAGCGCATCCATGACCTGAGGGCATCCGAAAACCGGCTGCGCTTCATTCTGGAGGCTGCCAAGATGGGTTCGTGGACGCTCGAACTCGGGACAAAGCGGCTGATCACCTCTGCCCAGGCCAAGGCCAATTACGGCCTCGCGCCGGCCGACAGGCTGAATTTCGAGGATGCCCGCAAGGCTGTCGATCCGGCGGATTTCGAAGCCTGGAGCAAGGGGCTGGAACGCACGATCCGCGGCGAGGAGGATCTCCATCTGGTCTATCGGGTCCGCACGCCGAAAGGCGAGCTGCGCTGGCTGGAGGCGCGCGGCCAGCTTTCCGGCACGCCCGGCGGCAACCAGTTCATCAGCGGCATCACCCAGGACATCACCGAGCGCAAGGAAGCGGAGGAGCACAGGAAGCTTCTTGCCCGTGAGCTCAATCATCGGGTCAAGAATTCGCTGGCGATCGCGCAATCCATCTTCGCCCAATCGCTCAAATCGGCGAAGACCCTGGACGAAGCGCAGAACATCGCCTTCGGCCGTATCCGGGCGATGTCGACGGCGCAGGACCTGTTGACCAAGGAGGGCTGGAACTCGGCCGAATTGAGGACGCTTGTCAGCGACGTGATGGAGCCGTTCAAGGGCGCTGATATCAGGGTCGGCGGACCGCGCGTCATCCTTAACGAACAGGCTGTTTCCGCGTTATCGCTGGCGCTCTACGAACTGGCGACCAACGCCACCAAATACGGCGCGCTGTCGGAGCCCGGCGGCTCTGTGACGATCCATTGGGAAATCGTCAAGAACGGCCACCGCACGCTGCATTTCCACTGGAGCGAGATGGGTGGCCCACCGGTCGAACCGCCGAAGAAACGCGGCTTCGGGTCCCGCATGATCGAGGAAATCGTAGCCCATTCCATGGATGGAACGGCGAAAATCGAATACCGGCCGACGGGCGTGATCTATACGATCGTGGCCGATCTGCCTGATGATCCCGACAGGCTCGTGCGAAGCGATGACTGGGACGAGGCGGACGGGAAGTCAGACTGAGGGACCGGTAGGGCTAGAACAAGAAAGGCCCCGAAACGGCAATGGGCACGCGTTCCGGGGCCAATGGGGGAGGGAGAGTTTTCTTATTCTGCCGGCCAGATGGCCTGCAGCTTTTCGCCCGCCAGAATGCGGTCGCGATTGGTTGCCTCTTCCTTGCCGAGCGCGTCGGCCTGGTCGGCAACCGCCTTGAGGTGTTCTTTCGGGATCACGACCACACCGTCCACATCGCCGAAGATCACATCGCCGGGCCTGACGGTCGCCTTGCCGATCTTAAGCGGCACCTGGCTCTTTTTCGGTTCTTTCTTGCCGGTCACGCCGATCGGGCTCGGCATGGTGCCGAACAGCGGATAGCCGAGCGCGCGCACCTGGGCGAGATCGCGCACCGTGCCGTTGACGACGGTTGCCGCGCAGCCATGGGTCTTGGCGCCGGTGCTCATCAGTTCACCCGAGCAGGAGCCCGGCGCGCAGGAAGCGTCGCAGACCATGATGCCGCCCTTGGGCGCATTGTCGATGGCATTGTGATAGACGTCCTGCGGCTCGCCCTTGCGGTCTGACGGTTCGAACAGGACGGTGACGGCGGGACCGCAAACCACATCGCCGGCCTCCAGCGCGCCAAGCAGCGAGATGCCTTCCAGGCAGCCCCATAGTCCGAGCGCTTCCATGCTGTCATGAATATCCCCGGAATACCATTTCTTCAGACGCTCGATCGCCTCCCAGTCGGTGTCCGAATAATCGAAGTCGGCCATTTCATTCCTCTTTTCTGGCTTTTTTCTGGTTTGATTTCTCGATCGCCTGCCGCAGGTAATCCGCGGAATTGTCGATCTGCGCGCGCAGCAGCGCCTTGGACCCGGCCTTGTCGCGGGCCATGATCAGGTCGAAAATGCTGGCGTGTTCGGCATAGGCCTCGTCGAGCGATTTGGTCGGCACGCGGCTCGAGATGTGCATCACTTCGTTGATGAGGCCGGAAAGATTGTCATAGATGTGCTGCAGCACCTGGTTGTCGGTCGCATGCACCAGCGCCAGGTGGAAGGCGGCGTCGGCATTGACGAAGCCGGAGAAATCGCCCTCGTCACGCGCGGTGCGCATGGCTTGAAGCGCAGCCTCGATCTCCGGCGTCACCGGGCTTTCAAGGTCCGTCAGGATTTCCAGAACCTCGGCCTCGATCATCCGGCGCACGGCCATGAGCTGGAGCAGATAGTCGGGATCGGTCGAGAACCGTTGGCGCACGGTGACGGCCAGCGTTTCGAGATAGCCGTCGACATCATCGCGCACCACTTCCGTGCGCTCGCCATGGCGGCGACGCACCAGCCCCTTTGTCTCCAGTACCTGGATCGCCTCGCGAACCGACCGGGTGGAAACGCCGAATTCGTTGGCGATGGCGCTTTCGGAATCGAGCCGGTCGCCGACCTTGAGCTCGCCGTTCAGAATGCGGCTCTCAAGAATGGACGATACTTCCGAATGCAGCCGCTCGCGTCGTTTCAGCAGTCCGCCATTCGCCTTTTCGGCTTCGGTTCTCATCATGCGTTCCGTTTCCTTTTCGCTCGGTTGACAATACTTATGTCATGAGTCATAAGTCAAGTGTTATGTCACTGCGGGGTCGCCTAAGAAGCGGGTTCGAAGAAAGACTCACAACGGGAGGTAGATATGAAATCCACTCTGAAGACACTTGTCCACACCACGGTTGCCGCTGCGGCTCTTCTCGGGCTCGCGGGCGCTGCCCATGCCGAATGGCCGGAGCGCGCCGTTACGGTGATCGTGCCGTGGTCCGCCGGCGGCGGAACCGACGCCACCGCGCGCGCCGTTGCCGCTGACCTGGAAGAAAAATTCGGCCAGCCCTTCAATGTCGTCAACCGCACCGGCGGCGGCGGTCTTGTCGGCCATTCGGCCATCGCCAACGCCAAGGCGGACGGCTACACGATCGGCGTGATCACCATCGAAAGCACGATGTACGAAACGCAGGGCCTGCCGGGCGTCAATCCGGACAGCTACGACTATATCGGCCGCTACAATGCCGATGCGATCGGCATCAATGTTCAGGCCGACGCCGGTTATGACGGTGTTCAGGCGCTGATCGATGACGTCAAGGCCAACCCGGGCACGATCACCGCTTCGGGCGCCAATCGCGGCGGTCTTTCGCATCTTGCCTGGGCCGGGCTTCTCAACAAGCTCGACATCGCGCCGGACGCCAGCCCCTGGGTTGCTTCCGACGGGTCAGCGCCCGCGCTGCAGCAGCTTGCCGCCGGCGCCATCGACGTGGTCTCCACATCGCCCGCCGAAGCCCGTTCGCTGGTCGAGGCCGGCGAAGTTGCGACACTGGCGCTGATCGCCGATGAGCGCAGCCCGCTCTTCCCCGATATCCCGACCACGACCGAGGCGCTTGACGTCCAGTGGTCGCCGATGCCATTCCGCGGTCTTGCTGGTCCGGCCGGTCTCCCGGCCGAAACGGTCGAGAAGCTTGAGGCCGCGCTTCAGGAAATCTGCGATGACGCCGAGTTCCAGAAATTCATGTCGTCGCGCGGTTTCTCCGTCGCCTATCAGGACGCCGCGACCTTCAAGCAGACCGTCTACAATGACTATGAAGGTCTTGCCGAGACCATGAAGGTTCTGGGTCTGGCGAAGTAACGTCGTCGGAGTGAACTGACATGAAAATCAGCGACCGGATTACCGGGCCCGCTTTGTCGCTCTTCGGAGCGGCCGTAATCGTGGGGGCGACGAAGCTCCCCACGGTTCCGGGCGTGCGCTTCGGTGCGGACCTCATGCCCACGCTGGTGGGCATCGGCTTCATAGGACTGGGCATCGCCATCAGCATGGGCGCCTTCATCGCCGGCGGCGGGCAGAAGCTTGTCGACCTCTCCGAATGGCATGTGCCGATGCGCAAGAAGCTCGCGGCTTTCTGGACGCTTGCCGGCCTCGTGCTCGGCATCTTCCTGTTCGAAAGCGTTGGCTTTCCGCTCTACGCCTTCATCTACATGGCCGTTTTGATGCTGCTGATGGGCGCATCCTGGCTGGTGACGGTGATCGTCAGCCCCACTGTCGTGCTTCTTCTCTATGTCGGCTTTTCAAAAGGCCTGCTTGTGCCGCTTCCCGCCGGCCTTCTGGGAGGGATATTATCATGAGCGTCGATACCCTGCTTCAGGCCCTTTCGATCGTCTTTCAGGCGGATGTGCTGCTCGCCATCCTGCTTGGCGCCGTCTACGGGCTGTTCATCGGCGCGCTGCCGGGGCTGACGGCGACCATGTCGACGGCGCTTCTGGTGCCGGTCACCTTCTACATGGCGCCGGTGCCGGCGATCGCGCTGATCGTCTCTTCGACGGCCATGGCAATCTCGGCCGGCGACATGCCGGGCACGCTCCTGCGCATTCCCGGAACGCCGGCTTCCGCAGCCTACACCGACGAATCCTACCAGATGACGCTGAAGGGCAAGGCTTCGACCGCGCTTTCCATCGGCTTCTTCTTTTCCGCCATGGGCGGCCTTGTCGGCGCCACCGTCCTGCTCGTCACCGGCCCGCTGCTGGCGAAGATCTCTCTCAATTTCTCCAGTTTCGAATTCTTCTGGCTGGCCGTGCTCGGTCTTCTGACCTGCGCGCTGGTCTCCGGCAGCGATGCGGCGCGCGGCTTCACCTCCTTGCTGATCGGGTTGCTGATCTCCACGGTCGGGCTTGATATCACCACCGGCGCGCCGCGCTTCGTCTTCGGCCAGATGGAGCTGATGGGCGGGGTCTCCTTCATCCCCGTCATGATCGGCATGTTCGCCTTTTCCGAGATCCTTCGCGGCTTCACCACCGGCCAGACCGGCAGCGGCGCTGAAATGCCGAAGCTCGGAAAGATCGTACCGTTCCAGGGCATATTCGGCCTGTTCCGCAAATATCCGTTCTCCTTCGTGCGCGGCGCCTCGCTCGGCACGGCTGTCGGCGCGCTGCCGGGCATCGGCGGCGATCTTGCGGCCTGGATTGCCTATGGCATGTCCAAGCGGTTCTCCAAGACGCCGGAGAAATACGGAACCGGTCATCCGGAGGGGCTGATCGAATCGACCTCGTCGAACAATGCCGGGCTTTCCAGCGCCTGGATCCCGGCGCTCGTCTTCGGCATTCCGGGTGACGCCGTCACCGCCATTGCCGTCGGCGTCCTGTTCATGAAGGGCGTCAATCCAGGGCCGAGGCTCTTTGTTGAAAACCCCTCCATGCCGACGGCGATCATCATGTGCTTTTTTGTCGCCAACCTGCTGCTGTTCCCGCTCGGCTTTGCCGCGATCAAGCTCGCCCGTCACGTTCTGTCGATCCCGCGCTCGGTGATCGTGCCGATCATTCTGGTGTGCTGCTTCCTCGGCTCCTACGCGGTCAACAACACGCTGTTCGGCGTCTGGGTCATGCTGATTGCCGGCGTGGTCGGCTATCTGATGGAACGCAACGGCTTTCCGATCGCCCCCGTCATTCTCGGTCTTGTTCTGGGGCCGGTGCTGGAGCGCAACTTCATCATGTCGATGCAGATATCGGGCGGCAATCTTCTCGGCTTCTTCGAGCGCCCCATCGCCGCCTTCCTCGGCGTGGTCGTCTGCCTCATCCTGGTCGCGACCGCTGTCCGGTCGATCCTCTATTTCCGGCGCGGCGTGCCGGACGAAAAAGACGCGGTGCAAAACCCGCAATAACTCCATCCCGGCGGGTGCGCCGCCAATTCAAACACCACCCTTCTGAAAGGACGAAAAACCATGGACAAGATGTTCTCCGTTGAAGGTCGTATCATTGTCGTCACCGGCGGGCTGGGCCAGCTTGGCACCCAGTTTTCGAAATCGCTGGCAGAGGCCGGCGCCAAGGTCGCCATCTACTCGCGCCGGCCTTTCTCGAAGGCCCAGCTCGCGGAAAAATTTCCGGGCCTCGAGGACCGGATCAGGGTCTACGAGGCCTCGGTCACCGACAAGGCGGCGCTTCAGGCCGCGACCGATCAGCTGATCGCCGACTGGGGCGTGCCGCATGTGCTCGTCAACAATGCGGGCATCGATTCCAAGCCCGATGGTTCCGCCGATCAGAACGCCCCCTTCGAGGACTATCCGCAGAAATACTGGGACGAGATCATCGACACCAATCTCACCGGCGTGATGCTCACCAGCCAGGTCGTCGGCACCAAGATGGCAGAGAAGGAGCGCGGGTCGATCATCAATGTCGGCTCGATGTACGGCATGGTTTCGCCGAACCAGGCGCTTTATGCCTACCGGCTGGAGCGCGACGGCGTGCCCTTCGTCAAGGCTGTCTCCTATGCGGCATCGAAATCGGGCCTGTTGAACCTGACGCGCTATCTTGCGACCTATTGGGCGCCCAAAAAGGTCCGTTGCAACATCATCTCGTTTGGCGGCGTGAAGACCGGTTCCTACGACAAGGAATTCATCGATGCCTTCCTGGAGCGCGTGCCGCTCGGCCGTCAGGCCGAGGTTGATGAGTATAACGGCGTGATCCGCTTCCTCGCATCCGACGCCTCCTCCTACATGACCGGCTCCAATGTGGTCGTCGATGGCGGCTTCACCGCCTGGTAGGCATAAGAGCAAGCGTTCTACCCTCCGAGCAAAAAAAGGGGCGGCGGCCGTTTTGACGACCGCCGCCCCTGATGGTTTGTCGGCGCGCTTACCCCAGTTCAAGGCTGGTGACGGCGAAAACGCCCGCCATATGCAGGTCGGGCTTTGCGCCGCGATACATGCGGGCGGTTTCGAAACCGCGCGTGAGGCCTGCAGCCTCAAGCCAGGTGATGAAGCCGAGCTGCATCACGGGGACGTCGATATCCAGCCGCTGGCTACCGATATCCGCGATCAGCCCCGCCAGAAGAGCCTTGGCCGCCTGCGGCGTCTTGGCGAAAAGCGGTCCGATCTTGTAGCCGTCACGGCATTTTCGCGCCGCGCCGTAGCCGAAAATCTCGCCGTCCTTTTCGATCAGCCGTGCGCTTTTCGCGACTTCAAGCCAGGCCTTGAGGAACGGCTGCCGGGCGGCGGGGAAGAATGACGCGTCGAAGGCTGCGATACGCTCGAGATCAGCCGCTTCCGCCTTCCGGCTGTCGGCCTGGTCGGAACAGAGCGAGGCGTCGATCACGCCACTCCAGCGCGCCGTGCCGTAATCGGCTGCAAATCCCATGCGGGCGTAGTTCGGTTGCTGCTCCGGCACGCCGTCAAGCCCGACAAGGCGGTTGCCGAGATAGGCGGTCGCCCTTTCCCAGACCAGCCGCCCATAACCTCTTCCGCGCATATCCGCTCGCGTGATGTAGAGCCCGATGAAGCCGAAACCCTGATCATAGGCCACGGCGGAAATGCCGGAAACCATCGCGCCGTCGACGAAGCATCCGAAAAAGCCCTTCGGATCGGCCGCCTGGAAGGGAATTGCATCGGCAAGACCGGGGTTCCAGCCTTCCGCTGCGGCCCAGCCGATCAGCATCTCGATTTCGCAAAGCTCCAGAACGCGGATCTCAGGCTGCATGACGGTCTCTTCCTGTTCTGGTTCCGGGCGGATGTTCTCTTCGCCGGGACTGGCTTTTCTGGGCATGAGCATACGACCGGCAGAGGGGCTTTGAAAGCCCGATCGCGATTGCCGGCAGTCAACCTTCGTAGTCGGCAGGTTCACTCGCCCCAGCGACGGACGAGGTCGTTTTCGATGCCGAAGAGGTCGAGCGCGCGGGCCACGGTCTGGGTCACCATGTCGTCGAGGCTTTCGGGCTTGGCGTAAAAGGCGGGCACCGGCGGCATGATGATGGCGCCGGCCTCCGTTGCCTGCGTCATGGCGCGCAGATGGCCGAGATGAAGGGGCGTCTCCCTGACCAGCAGCACAAGCCGGCGCCGGTCTTTCAGCATCACATCGGCGGCGCGGCTCAGGAGCCCTGACGTAACGCCGGTGGCGATTTCAGAGAGGCTGCGGACGGAACAGGGCGCGACCAGCATGCCCATCGTGCGGAATGAGCCGCTGGCGATAGCCGCGCCGATATCCTCCGGCGCGTAGACCGCGTCGGCCATGGCGTGGACGTCGGCGAGGCTCAGGTCGGTCTCGTGACCGAGCGTGACCGCCGCCGATGCCGTCATCACCAGATGTGTCTCGATACCGAGCCCGCGTAGGAGGTGGAGGGCGCGCAGCCCGTAGATGACGCCTGAGGCGCCGCTTATGCCGATGACGAGGCGAAGTCGCGTGGTATCGCTCATGCTGGTCAATCCCGAACAAGAGAAAAGAAAGGGCGATCAGACACGCCTGTTTCAAAAGACGTATAGCCGATCCCCGGTGCGGCCAGAATGGCGAAAGACAATGAAAGACGCGCAACCAGAAAAACAAAGCGCATGGATCGGAATGAACAGGGTGTCGTTGCAGGAGAGGTAGAGATCTCACCAAATTGTGAACCGATCTCGCAGGACGCGATTCCAAGCTATTCACGCGAATAGCACCTGTTTTGGTTCGGGCAACATTCTTTCAAGAAGACATGTAATTCTGTATCGAAGATTGCGTCGCGCGAAGCCTCTCCGTTCGTTCGCAAAAGTCACGGACTTCAATCTATGGTACTCGTATTGTATACATCACTATGAGTAATTGCGGCCTTGCCGCGCCTCTATTTGCTGGTGTGCATTCGGTAGCGCTGTCAGCGAAGTAGTTGTTGTTAGGGGAAAAATTTCACTTTTTTTTCGGGAACCAAACGTGATAGGCGGGCGTTTCATGTATCGTTCATATATGACCATTCAGAGTTGAATGTCGTCGACACTGTCCACAGCGATAATAATGGACCGGTCTTCGGCAGTGGGATGGAAATGCCAGCATGTCTATGGCGGCGGCTGGGCCAGGATCGGGTTGCTAGACGTTGAAGAATCTCAGACTGTTCGAATGTTCATGTCACCATGAGTTACGGTGCGGAACGAAGACGTGTTCCTACTGTTTCAGGCCAACGCCGGTCTACAACCGAAAACCATTTTGGGTTGTGGTTGCACTGATCGCTTTCCTTGTGGCTTTGAGCATAGCGGGCGTCGAGCTTGATCAGATGTTGCTGCCGTCGGTTGGATCTGAAGGGGCGAAGCCTTGAGACTTCTTTGTCGTTCTGCGAACTACAACGTTGCCGCAACCGTGGTTGTTGCCGCATTGGTCCCGCTCCTTGTCGGCTAGGCCAGAGGCTCACGGGTCTTGAGAGCGGGCGTGAACGTGTCCTCCTTTTAGGCCGACACTTTTCCGGAAGAGCGCTTTCCGTTCAAACCGCCCGAACAGCGCGGTATCGTTGTAGTTTGAAAATTAATTTGACCATTTGATAAAAGTTGTATATGTAGAAAATTACAACCTCGGCGAAAGCAGATGCATTGGTTTTCATCTGTTTCCGGAAAGCCGGGAGCGGCAGATGTCGCATTTGAGGCTCTGCCTGCGCCTGCGAGGCGGACGGAAGTGTGCGGGAACCCCTGGTTTCCCTGCGGTCCCGCCTTCCGAAGGCAGGTTGAAATGAAAAACGCTCGCGTGGTCCATGCTCCCGGCGGGGCAAGCATAGGCGTTTACTTCCTTCCTCGCGCCATACCCGGGCAAGAACCCGCTTCGGTCTTGCCGGATATCGGCGGCTTGTTTCGCAATCGGAGCGGGCTTCGATCTTCTCGTTTTCACGCAAGAACGGACGTAAAATCATCATCCGTCTTTGCTGAAATTACCGTAAACCGAAACCACGGCTTGTCTTCCGACGCTGTTGCGTTTCAGGACCTTGCCCGTGTGGCAGGTTCCCCTCATGCTTCCACGAAATCGGCAGGTTCACTCTGCCGGGACAGTCATTTTGACGATCCCGGCAGCGACAGGCGCGCCGAAATCCGGGGGCACGGTCTGAGCGGCCATCCGCCGTGACGCGCCTGACGGCGTCTGCCGGTTAAATCCGGACATTCATGAAACAAAAGACGAAATCCGCGGGGCCTTGAGCGGCTCTTGCGGAAACGGGCTTCTGCGGTCGCCCGTCAGGCACGGGGAGGAACCATGTGTCGTGCAAGGACCGCAGGGGGACAGGGCCTCATTCCCTGGCAAAAAACACCGCGTTCGCAGCCGCAGGAAATCCGAGAAGGAAGGCTGCATGCAAGAGCGGGGAAAAGAATAGCCGAACCCCTGGCGGGCTCGGGAGGAGACGAAGATGAGAAACCAATTCTGGATCGATGTTCTTGGTGAAGATCAGACCAGGTCGACGCAGGGCAAGGACAAAACCCAATACCTGGAGATGATCGGCGATGCCGAGGGGAATGCTTCCGCCGCGCAAGATGACGAGGTCCGGCAGCATCACGCACGCGACCTGTTTGCTCCCGATCCGGCGGCGCTTCCGTCGAATGCGGATGGTTATGACGAGAAGGCCCGGCAGGTCGTCCCCGTCGATGGTTCAGTGCTGACGGCGCAACCCGATACGTTTTCGTTTGAGGGCAGATCCCGCAGCGCGTGGCAGACCGGCACAGGCGATCTGGCGCTTCCCTCATTCGCCGAAGCTCAGACAGTTGGTGGTTATGCCGGTACCGCCGCCTATGACGTCTATGATGACGATTTCGAGGTGACAAAATCCACATATGCAAGTGGCGGAAGCAGTATGCCGGGATATGGCATCTGGATGAGTTGCACCATCGAAGGCGACAAACACGTTGCGTTGGTTATTGAAGATGTAGATTATTCGCGCGACTGGTTTTATGAATATATTCATTACTTAGAAGTTAATTATCATTCAAATATTAAAGGAATAAGTAATCTCAGAACTTACCATAATTATAATGAATTTTTTGTTGGAAAGAATACATACGCCGCAAAAATAACATTTGGAAGTAAATATGACTACCTTCGTATAGATGATCGCGATACAGATTTCGCCATCCAAGCAGAAATGGGTGCTGGCGATGACTGGTTGCGTTCCGAGAATGCCAGCGAAATGCCATTTGCCTATTTTGATCTTGGCGACGGAGATGATCACGCTGTTATCTGTGGGACCTCATCGAAACCTGCAAATAACGACAATTACTACCTATGGAATGTCATCATCAAGGGCGGAAACGGCAATGACAATATTGCGTATGAAAAAGGCGGAAACGCCATGGTGTTTGGCGAGGACGGAAACGACTTCCTGACGTTCTCATTCGGGGACGGGTGGCGGTCCGGTATTGTTGACGCCTGGGGCGGCGAAGGGCACGACACATTCATGTCGATGGCGCTGACCGGCAAGGACATCATTGTGGAATCAGCTGCGCCTGACTCGGACTGGAATTTGATTACATTTGCCTACGCCCTGCAGGATGTTATTGGCTCGGTCCCCGGAGCTGGCCTGTTGACTATGGGAATGCGCCAATTGATCCGCGTCGGCGAATATGTCCTCCACGGTGGTAACCACGGCCACGATTATAGTTTCCATGCGGACACAAAGACCTATTTGCAAGTGTGCGATTTCGATCCGAGAGAGGACAGTTTCGTCCAGTGGTTTGAAAATCAGAATTCACACAAAGGGAGCTATAGTTTTTCAGTTGTCGGAAGTCCCACGCAGTATCTGGGGATTTACCTCGGTGGTCATACAGTCGCAGAAATTCGTCTGGATAATGATGTCGTACCTGAAATTTCCAAAATCGCGCATGAACACGGGCAGTCCCTGCGACCAGGAGATGCCGGATATTTTGCAGCCGAGATGGCTTTGCTGAATTCTATCCTGGCGTCCGGCATCTACTATATGAAAGAGTACGACGTGTTTAAATTTTGGTCTGAGGGGCAATCATTTGCAGAGGCAAAGCAAATAAACGGGGATTCAAGTTTCATGGAGTCTTTCAGAGAATCAGGAGTCTATGATAGCTGGAATAATCTATATAAATCCATGTATAATGGCGATTTTGTCGCTTCATTTGGCAATAGCGGCATTATCCAAGGTGGAGGAGGCTATAGCGGTTACTCCATTGCACTGGGAACGGAGCAAAGTGATATCATCTATGCCGGAAAAAGAGTCGGACTGGATCCAACCCATGACATAGATGATGATCCCAAGAAAAGCGATGTTTTCGGGCTTGGCGGCCACGACAGGATCTTTGGCTCACGCGGTGAAGATCGCATCTATGCCGGCAGCGGTGACGACATGATTGATGGCGGCAGAGGAGATGACCTTATCTATGGCGATGCGGGCAACGACATCATCCATGGCGGTGACGGCAACGACATCATCTATGGTGGAGGCACGAAGGCTGCAGACGGTCAATCCTCTATCATGGGGCCTGCCCTGTTTGACAGGGACACCATTTATGGCGGCGCCGGAGACGACTTCATTTATGGCGAGCTGGGAAACGACACGATCAATGGCGGCACAGGTGATGACAGCCTCTACGGTGGCTCTGAGAGTGACACGTTCGTCTTTGAAGCGATGTTCGGCCACGACAAGATCCTCGATTTTGCCCTGTCGAAGGACAAGATCGACCTGAGCCAGATTGCCGAGCTCGACAGCTGGAACGAGCTGCAAAGCCATCTCTACTACAACCCCGCCGACGAGGACCTCGGCTATTGTGCGGTGATCAAGGCCGGTGAAAACGAGATCGATATCGCGCTTGCCGCCGGTCAGCAACTTGCCGAAAGCGATTTCATCTTCGCCTGACGGCGGGGATTTGGGAAATGGCGGCGCGGACCGGAAGCCGGTCCGCGCCGCTTCGCATGGAAGGCGACCTGTGCCGTGTTCGCCCTTCGGGTCCATCTCACGGGTCCGTCTTGAAAGTGTTGCGGCTTTGGCCGCAAACGGGAGTTTCAGGTCGGGGCGGTCGCGCCCGGCATCCGTTCGAACCGGGCATCCGGGTCGCCTCATCAGCACTTCTTCCATCTTCGTCCCAACGGCCAAAGCCGGACACCGCCGGGCGGTGCCGCAGGGGTGGGGCCTTCGGTTTTCGCGGAAATTCGCTCAATCGTCGCGGAAAGCCATGTCGAAATAGTCGCTCATCGGTTTCAGCAGGTAGGAGACCGGGCTGCGGGCGCCGGTCTGGATGAAGGCCGTGACCGGCATTCCCGGCTTGATCCCGAGCTCTTCTGCTTCCTCCTCGGAGGCGGGGGCAAGCGTGGCCTCGACCCGGAAATAGGGGGTGCCGGTCCTTTCCTCCGTCAGCACATCGGCGGAAACGGTTCGAACGGTGCCGAAAAGCTCGGGCGTGGAGCGGCTGTCGAAATTCGGAAGCTTGACGATCGCCTCCTGTCCGACCGAAACCCGGTCGATCTCGGCGGGCGGAACCCGAAGCGCCAGCGTGAGAGGCTCGTCGTCCGCGGCGATCGCCGCCACCTCCGCGCCGGGCTGAATGACGCCGCCAATGGTGAAAACCTTCAGGTCATAAACCGTCCCGTCCATGGGCGCGCGCAGCGAAAGCCTGTCATATTCCTTTTCGATGACATTCAGTTTCTCTTCCATTTGCGCGAGCTGCGGCTGGGTTTCGGCATATTCCTGCTGCGCGGCAAGGCGCGCATCGGCCTTCACTCTCAGCAATTGCACGGCATAGCCGGCGAGCTTGCCGTTGACCTCGGCGATCTCGGCCTTGAGATCCGCGATCTCGGCCTCCACCATTGCCGCCTCGTGCTTCATGCTGGAAAGGCTGTTCGCCTGGGCCAGACCGCGGTCAAGGAGCCCCTGATAGCGGTCGATCTCCTGATCATCGATGGCAAGCGCCTTCTCGAACGCGGCGATCTGTTCGCGATTGGCTGCGATGACGGCATTGGCCTGCGTCTGTTGTTCGGCAAGCTGCTGCGCCATCAGGGCATTGGATTCCGCCTGGACGTCGAACACCTTGCGTTCATCCTCCAGAACGGATTGATAGTCGGGATTGGCCTTTACCTCGGCGACAAGCGCGGGGGAAAAGGCGAGTTCGTCCGCGCCCTGCGCCTGCGCGCGCGCCCGCTCCAGCTTGGCCCTCGCCTCAAAGATCTGCCGGTTGAGGATCATCCGCTGACCGTTGAGTTCGCTGTCATCAAGCAGGACAAGCTGCTGGCCGGCCTTGACCTTTTCGCCGTCATGCACGTCGATCTTCGCGACAATGCCGCCATATTGATGCTGGATAACCTGGCGGCGCGCCTGTGCTTCAACCTGGCCCGCGGCGATCAGCGCTCCGTTGATGCGCGTGGCCGCGCCCCAGAGGGCAATGCCGCCGAGGCCGAGCGCGAGCGCCATGAAACCCGTGACGAGGAATTTCTTCGGTGACAATCTCTCGGACATCTTATTTTGCTCCTCCGGCGACCACGTTCGGCATCTGCGTGCCGGTGATGCGGCTCAACACCTCGTCGCGCGGACCAAAGGCCCGGACCTGGCCTTTTTCCAGGACCAGGACCTCGTCGCATTCGGCCAGCGCAGACGGGCGGTGGGACATGATGATGACGGCGCGGCCATCGGTCTTGGCTTCCGCGATGGCCCCGTTCAGCGCCCGCAATCCGTCATCGTCCAGACTGGCATTCGGCTCATCGAGCACCAGAACCAGCGGATCGCCGTAGAGCGCGCGCGCCAGGCCGAGCCTCTGGCGTTGCCCGCCGGAAAGCAGGCTTTCGCCTTCCGTCAGAACGGTGTCATAGCCCATGGGCAGGTTGAGGATCATCTTGTGCGCTTCCGCCTTTTGCGCTGCCCGTACGATCGCCGCGGGATCGGCATTTTCGTCGAAACGTGCAATGTTCTGCGCCACGGTTCCCGGAAACAGCGTCACGGTCTGCGGCAGATAGCCGAGATAGCGGCCGAGCGTGTCCGGCGGATATTCATTGATATCCGCGCCGCCCAGCCGGATGATGCCTGCCGCTGCCGGCCAGACGCCGGTGAGCGCCCGCGCCAGCGAGGATTTGCCCGCGGCGCAGGGTCCGATCACGGCCAGAGCCTTGCCGGGCGTGATCGAGAAGGTGATCGCATGCAGAACCGGTTTGCGCTCGCCGGGCGGCACGACGCTCGCCGCCTCGACGTCGATCCGCGCCTCGGGCCGCGGCAGCGGCATATGCTGTGTTTCGTCCTCGATGGTTTCAAACAGGACCGAGAGGTTCTTCCAGGCCTCCCATGCGCGCTGGATCAGGCCCCATTGGCCGATCACCTGTTCGATCGGCGCCAGCGCCCGGCCGAGAAGGATGGAACAGGCGATCATCGCGCCGGCATGAAAGTCGCCGGCAAGAACGAGGACGGCGCCGAGGCCCAGGGCTGCGGACTGCAGCAACTGGCGCACCGCCTTGGAAGCCGAGGTCAGCCGGCCGGAAATGTCGGAGGTCGCAAGATTGGCATCGAGCGAAGTGGCCCGCAGGCCCTTCCAGCGCGTGAGGAACGGGCCGACCATGCCGAGCCCGAGAACGGTCTCGATCTGCTTGCGCGTTCGCTCCGTTTCCGCATCCGCTTCGAGCCTGATTCTGTAGGCGTCTGCGTTTTTTCGCTTTGTCAGCCACTGGTTGGCGACGGCCAGCGCGGCGACGATGATTGCGCCGGCAATGCCCAGAAGCCCGAGCCAGATGCTGAAGGCGAACATGATGGTCAGAAAGAACGGCACCCAGGGCAGGTCGAAGATCGCGCCCGGCAGGGGCGAGGCGAGAAAACCCTGGATCGTGCCCAGGCTGTTGAGCGCGACGGCAGGTTTTTGCCGTTCGGACGGCAGCCGCGACTGCTTCAGCACGATCCGGAACACCCGTTCGTCCAGCCGGTCCTGAAACCGGGCGCCGATCCGGGCAAGCACCCGGCTGCGGGCATTGTCGAGAATGCCCATCAGCAGATAGAGCAGGACAACGAGCGCGAACAGCGCCAGTAGCGTCGCCCCGGAATGGCTGGGAATGACGCGGTCATAGACCTGCAGCATGAAAAGCGTGCCTGTCAGGGCAAGGATATTGACCACGGCGCTGAAGACGGCGACGCCGCCCAGCGCTCTGTAGGAAACACCGATCGCGGTCAGAAGTTCTTTGTTATTATTGGGTTTTTTCTTCAACATCGACACATCCTCACGTCAGGAAAAGCCAGCGGTCAAAACGGTCCTGTCGCAAGCACAGTCCCGTGTTCCGTTCGGATCAAACTCCGGTCTTTTGTTTCGCCGACGATGGCGATCAGGCTTAACGGTCTGGCGGGGCTTTTACCATGACGATAGGCAAGGCTTTGAAAACAACCATGACGTGCTTTCTTGTGCCGAAGTCATGGCTATTCTGTGGCCGTCTGTGCGGAGAAGAGGATCAATTCAGATGGAGCTTGAGAGCATAGCGAGTGCCGCTCCAGGGACCGCGACCCTGGCGAGTCGGCGGGCTTGCCACAGGCTTTACCGGCAAGCCTTCCGGCGGCCGCTCTTTGACGCGATCGGGAACCGCTGGGGGCCTTGAAGCAATCTGCGGACGCCGATCAGCATCCGCCTGCTAGGCCTCAATATCTCCCGCCTGACGGAGCGGCACTGGCGAGACATGGCAAGCAAAGTCTTTGCCTGCTCTGCATAACGGAGCAGAAAAAAGGAGGCCGGAGATATTGCTGGAGATTATGCGGCAGCGCCGGGACGAGGGGCTTCTGCCGCACAGTCTTTACTGGATTCGCATCAGGATATCAGACCGCGTCCGCGCAGCATGGCATCCGGGCTCGGCATCTTTCCCCTGAAGGCGCGGTAGGCATCTTCCGCGCGCACCGAGCCGCCCCTTGAGAGGATTTCCTTCCGCAATTGCTCTGCTTCTTGCGGATCAAAGACGTCGCCCGTCTCCTCGAATGCCTCGAACGCATCGGCGTCGAGCACCTCAGACCACATGTAGGAATAGTAGCCTGCCGCATAGCCGTCGCCGGAGAAGATGTGCAGGAAGTGCGGTATCGCATGGCGCATGGCGATCGCCGTTGGCATGCCGATGGCGTTCAGCACGCCGTCTTGGAAGGCCACGGGGTCGGCCGGCGGCGTTTCTGCCGTGTGCAGATGCATGTCGACCAGGGCGCAGGCCGTGTATTCGACGGTGGCGAACGCCTGATTGAAGTTGGCCGCCTTGAGCACCTTCTCCATCAGCGCGTCAGGCATGGCTTCGCCGGTGCGGTAGTTGAGGGCGTAGGCGCGCAGGATTTCGGGCACGGTCAGCCAGTGTTCGTAAAGCTGTGAGGGCAGTTCGACGAAATCCCGATCGACGCCGGTGCCGGAGACCGACGGATAAGTCACATCGGACAGCATGCCGTGCAGCGCGTGTCCGAATTCATGAAACAGCGTGCGCGCGTCATCAAGGGATAACAGCGCCGGCTTGCCCTCGGCCGGTTTGGCAAAATTGCAGACATTGATCACGATCGGCAGCTCGCCCTTGCTGCCGTTTGGAAGCGTCAGCCTGTGCTGGCTCTGCAGCGCGTTCATCCAGGCGCCGGAGCGTTTGGTGGCGCGGTTGAAATAATCGCCGAGAAAGATAGCGAAAGCCTCGTCCTTGTCGTCGCGGATCTCATAGACGCGGACATCCGGGTGATAGGCGACGATATCCGGACGGTGGACGGCGGAGATGCCGAACAGCCGTCCGGCCACCGCGAAACAGGCCTCGAGGATCTTTTCCAGCTGCAGATAAGGCTTCACCTCGCTCTCGGAGAAGGCGAATTTGCGGGTCCTGAGCTTCTCGGCGTAATAGCGCCAGTCCCAAGCCTCGATCTCGTGGTTGGCACCCTCTTCGGCGACCAGCGCCTGAAGCTCCTTCTCGTCTTCGCCCGCAGCGCCCACGGCCTTTTCCCAGACATCCATCAACAGCGTATCCACCGCGTCGGCCGTCTTCGCCATGGTGTTGTCGAGTTTCAGGGCCGCGAAATTCTCGTAGCCGAGCAACTTCGCCTTTTCGGCCCGAAGCGCCAGCGTCTCCTTCATGACCTCGCGGTTGTCATGTTCGCCGCCGGAAAGGCCGCGGGCGGTCCAGGCTCGGAAAGCCTTTTCGCGCAGGTCCCGCCGCGACGAAAGGGTGAGAAACGGCTCCACGATCGAGCGCGACAATGTCACGGCATGGGCATCCGGCCGGCCGCGCTCGGCGGCAGCGCCCGCCATGGCGTCGGTGAGAAAGTCGGGAAGGCCGGCAAGCTCATCGTCCTCGGTCAGAAACATGGCCCAGTCGCTCTCGTCGGCGAGCACGTTCTGGCCGAACCGGGTGCCGAGCTCGGCGAGGCGTCCGTTGATCGCGGCAAGTCGTTGCTGTTCGTCCCCGGCAAGCTGGGCGCCGCTGCGCACAAGCCCCTTCCAGTGGCGCTCCAGCACGATTGCCTGTTCTTGCGTCAGTCCAAGCGACTGCCGGCCCCGCCAGAGCGCGTCGATGCGCGAGAACAGCGCTTTGTTGGCGCCGATCTTCGAATAATGCGCCGAAAGCTTCGGCGCGATCTCGCGCTCCAGCGCCTGGATCGCCGGGTTGGTGTCGGCGCCGGCGCGGGTGAAGAAGATGGCCGCGACCCGCGACAGCGCGTCGCCGGCGACTTCCAGGGCCTCCACCGTGTTGACGAAGCTCGGTGCCTCGGAATTGTCCGCGATTGCATCGATCTCGGCGAGATGGTCGGCCATGGCCCGCTCGAAGGCGGGCGCGAAGTCATCGTCCGATATCCGGTCGAAATGCGGCAGGCCCAAAGCCCCGTCCCAGGTCGTCAGTGCCGGATTGAGTTCTTTTGCGTCTGCCATAACCGTCATTCCCGTTCTCATGCCTGTCCGCAAGCGCGGCTTTTCGATGTGTGAGCCATCACCGGTCTTCTGACAAGGGGCTGTCTCGCTGCGATCGAAAAAAGCGGGGCTTGATGATCGTCAGCGGAAATAGTAAGCAAAGCTTATTAAATTGCATTTGCCGGGTTTTCGATGGATAGCGAAATCAACGCCGACCGTCTTGGCTTCCTCCTGACGGATGTCGCACGCCTGTTCCGCGCCGCCTTCGAGCGCAGGATCGGCGCCGCGGGCCTTGGCGTCACACCGGGCGAGGCGCGCGCGCTTTCGCGCATTGCCGCGCGCAAGGGCGCCAGGCAAAGCGAGATCGCCGAGGAACTCGGCATCGAGCCGATGACGCTCTCGCGCTACCTTGATCGGCTGGAAAAGGCGGGACTGATCGAAAGGCGTTCCGACCCGAACGACGGTCGGGCGAAATGCATTCACACCACCAGGCGCGCGGGCGCGGTTTTATCCGCAATCCGGCGCCACTCCGATGAACTGATCGAAGAGGTTGAGGAGGGCCTTTCCGACCAAGAAAAACAGATGCTGCGAACCGCGCTGAAGACCATGCGCGGCAATTTCTCGCAGCGCTTGCAGGAATGACCATGACTGACGGAATGACTCAACCGACGCCGAAGATGAGCGAGCGGCGCTCCAGCCTGATCGGCGCGATGATGACCATGCTCGGCCCGTTTTCGCTCGCCATCTATACCCCAGCCATGCCGACGCTTGCGATCGCCTTCGACACGACGGATGCCGCGATCAAGCTGTCGCTCTCCGTCTTCTTCGGCGGGTTCGCCTTCGCGATGCTGGTCGCAGGGCCCCTTGCAGACGCCTTCGGCCGCAGGAAGACGGCGATCGGCTTCCTGATGGTCTACATGATCGGCAGCCTCCTCGCCGTCTTCGCCTGGGATGTGAATTCGCTGCTTCTGGGAAGGCTGGTCCAGGGCATCGGCGCCTCGGCCGGGCTGACCGTCGGGCGCGCCATTGTCCGCGACCAGTTTACCGGCGAGCCCGCGGCCCGCATCATGAACATGATCGGCATCGTGCTCGCCGTGGGCCCGGCCATCGCGCCCACGATCGGGGGCCTTATCCTGTCCGTCTTCGACTGGAAGGCGATCTTCCTGACAATGGCGGGTTTCGGCGCGGCCTCCACCGCCATCCTCATCACCATGATGTCGGAGACCGTGGTGCCGGATCGAGAAAAGGCGCGGCCGCTGCCTTTGCTGAAGGCCTATGGCCGCCTTCTCGCAAGCGGACGGTTCATGGCCGCATCGCTTCTGATTGCTTCCTCTGCCGGCACGCTTTACGCGCTGGCCTCGATCCTGCCCTTCGTGCTGATCAAGGTCGCAGGCCTGACGCCGTCGCAATATGGCGTGGGCATGATGCTGCAGACCGGGTCCTATTTCGTCGGTTCCGTGGTGTTCCGCTTTGCCCTTGGCCGTTTTTCCTCCCGCTCCCTGGTCAGGGTCGGGCTGCTCTTCATCGCTTTCGGCGCTTCCGCAATTGCCGTGTCGATCGAGTTCCTGCCGATCAGCTATCTTTCGGTCATGCTTCCGGTCGCAAGTTTCGCCTTCGGCATCGCCTTCGTAATGCCTTATACGATGAACGCGGCATTGCTGCCGTTCCCGGCAATCGCCGGCTCGGCCTCCGCGCTGATGGGCTTCATGCAAATGGGCGCAGGTCTTGTCACCGGCATTATTGCCGCGGCCATCGGCTCGCCCGTCTTCGCCCTTCAGGTTGTCGTGCCGACAATGGGTGCGATAGCGGTCTTGAGCTATGTCTCGCTCTGCATTGCCGAACGACCGCATCTGGCGGTGGAACACGAAGCGCCGAAAGGTGACGTCCAGGCCTCCGAACCGCTTGCCTGATCGGCGAAGACCGATTGCGGCAAATGCCCGAACGGATACGCCACCCGGCAACAAGAAAAAAGCGGAGCCAGTGGCCCCGCCTTTCTGCAAATCCGGGCGTCTGATCGCGAGATCAGCCTTTGTCGCGCTTGGCGAGCGTTCTGAGCCGCAGGGCGTTCAGCTTGATGAAGCCGGCAGCGTCCTTCTGGTCATAGGCGCCGTGGTCGTCCTCGAAGGTGACGAGGGCTTCGGAATAGAGCGACTTGTCGCTTTCGCGGCCGGTGACGATCACATTGCCCTTGTAGAGCTTCAGCGTCACTTCGCCTTCCACATGTTCCTGGCTCTTGTCGATGGCCGCCTGCAGCATGTAGCGCTCGGGCGAGAACCAGAAGCCGTAATAGATCAGCTCGGAATATTTCGGCATCAGCTCGTCCTTCAGGTGCGCGGCGCCCCGGTCCAGCGTGATGCTTTCCATGGCGCGGTGCGCGGCCAGAAGAATCGTGCCGCCGGGCGTTTCGTAAACGCCGCGCGATTTCATGCCGACGAACCGGTTTTCGACCAGATCGAGACGGCCGATGCCGTTGTCGCGGCCAAGGTCGTTGAGCTTGGCCAGCAGCGTCGCCGGGCTCAGGCGCTCGCCGTTGATGGAAACGGCATCGCCCTTTTCAAAGCCGATCTTGATGATCGTGGGCTTGTCGGGGGCGGCTTCCGGCGAGACGGTGCGCATATGCACATATTCCGGCGCCTCGATGGCCGGATCTTCCAGCACGCGGCCTTCGGAAGACGAATGCAGCAGGTTGGCGTCGACGGAGAAGGGCGCTTCGCCGCGCTTGTTCTTGGCGATCTGGATCTGGTGCTGTTCGGCAAATTCCAGAAGGTCGGTGCGGCTCTTGAAGGTCCAGTCACGCCACGGCGCGATGATCTTGATGTCGGGGTTCAGCGCATAGGCCGAGAGCTCGAAACGGACCTGGTCATTGCCCTTGCCGGTCGCGCCGTGGGCAATCGCGTCGGCGCCGGTTTCCTTGGCAATCTCGATCAGGCGCTTGGAGATCAGCGGCCGGGCAATCGACGTGCCGAGCAGGTAAACGCCCTCATAGACGGCATTGGCGCGGAACATCGGGAAGACGAAATCGCGGACGAATTCCTCGCGCACGTCCTCGATGAAGATTTCCTTCACGCCGGCCTGTTCCGCCTTCAGGCGGGCCGGTTCCAGTTCCTCGCCCTGGCCGAGGTCGGCGGTGAAGGTCACGACCTCAGCGCCGAATTCGGTCTGGAGCCATTTGAGGATGATCGAGGTGTCGAGGCCGCCGGAATAGGCGAGCACGACCTTCTTGACGTCTTTGTGCGTTGCCATTGTCTTAATCAAGTCCATCTGCTGTTTGGCATGTTTCGAGCCGTTTTAGCGGCTTTCAAGCGCCACGCAAGGAAAACCCGTGCGGAAGGCGACTTTGCACTTGTCGTCTCGGCGAATTTGCAGATTGACAGTGCCGTTCAACTCGAAAACAGTTAGCCAAGAACCGGCGCGTGTTCCGGTGAAGTCGACATGCGCGATAAAAGGACCGGGCCCTTGTTGAATGGGCGTCGGTTCGGGGGTGGCGAAAGGCTGCCTGACGACAATGGGAGGATGACCATGAGCCAGAAACAAGCGCAGCACCCCGCGCTGAAGGAAGGCAATTCCGCCGTTATCACCGGGGGAGCCTCGGGCATCGGGTTCGCCGCGGCCAAGGCTTTCATCGGTCTCGGCATGAATGTGATGATCGCGGACATGAAGAGCGAGAAGCTGAAGGCGGCGGGCGCGGAACTGGCAGCCCTTGCGGAGAAGAAGGGCACCAAGGCGTTGACCTATGCCGCCGATGTTTCCGACCTCTCTGCGCTGGAAGAACTCGAATGCGCCGCGGTTCAGGCCTTCGGCAAGGTCAATGTGCTGATGAACAATGCCGGCATCCAGCCCGAAACCGATATTCTCGGCAAGCAGATGCCCTGGGACCGGATCATCGACGTCAATCTTCTGGGCGTGATCAACGGTACACGCATCTTTACCCCCGGCATGATCGCGCATGGCGAACCGGCCCTGATCATCAATACCGGTTCGAAACAGGGCATCACCACGCCGCCCGGCAACCCGGCCTATAATGTCTCGAAAGCCGGCGTGAAGGCGTTCACCGAAGCGCTGCAGCATGATCTGAGAAACCGGGAGAACTGCAAGGTCGAGGCGCATCTCCTGATCCCCGGCTTCGTCTTCACCCCGCTGACGGCAGGCGGGCGCACCGAGAAGCCGGAAGGCGCCTGGACGCCGGAGCAGACGGTCGATTTCATGCTGAAAAGCCTGGAGGCCGGCGATTTCTACATTCTCTGCCCGGATGGCGAGGTGGACCGGGAGACGGACGAGAAGCGGATGATGTGGGCGATGGGCGACATCGTTGAAAACCGACCGCCGCTGTCGCGCTGGCATCCCGATTACTACCACGCCTTCATCGACTTTCTGTCGGGCACGCCGAAGGAGCTGAAAGACTGAGGCCATGGCGATCGACGAGGAACTGGCGGCCCGTCTGCGCCACCGGCTGGAAGGGCTGGAAGGTGTCAGCGAAAAGAAGATGTTCGGCGGGCTCTGCTTTCTCGTCAACGGTCACATGGTCGCCGCCGCCAGTCGCAGCAAGGCCGGCGAGGGACGCTTTCTCTTTCGCGTCGGCAAGGATAATGCCGAGGCGGCAGCGCGCCTGGGGCAGCCGGAACCGATGGTCCATGGCGGACGAAAGATGAGCGGCTTCTATTACCTCGATGCCGATGACCTGGCCGATCCGGTTTTCGACGAGTGGGTGTCGATTGCGCTCGCAAACGCCTTCTCGCTGCCGCCGAAGGCCTGAGCGCTCTCGATGGACAGTGTGTTGCCGCCGGGCGCTCTTGCCTTCGTTCCTGCCGCTGGCCATATTGCCGCCACCGCCGATCGCATAAGAAGAGGCAAGACCCATGTATACCGGCATTGTCCAGGCCGTCCGTCCGCTTGCGGATATCGCTGCCTATCCGGGCGGCAAGACCTTTACCGTCACCTTCACGGATGACCTGCTTGTCGACCTGAAGCTCGGCGCCAGCGTCAATATCGAGGGCACCTGCCTTTCGGTCACCGGCATTGAGGGACAGAACGTCACCTTTGACGCGATGAACGCAACGCTGGAGCGCACCAATCTTGGAAACCTTGAAGCGGGGCAGAGTGTCAATGTCGAGCGTTCGGCCAAGATGACCGACGAGAACGGCGGCCACCCGATTGCAGGCCATGTGGCGACGACGGCGGTGCTGGAAGAGATTTCGACCGCCCAGGACAAGGCCTTCATCCGCTTCCGCGTGCCCGAAGACTGGGCGAAATACGTCTTTCCGCGCGGCTTTCTGGCGGTCAACGGCTGCAGCCTGACGGTGGCCGATGTGGAGGAGAACCTCTTCACCATCAATCTCATTCCCGAGACGCTGCGTCAGACGACGTTTTCCCGCTACAAGGCCGGCGACTGTCTGAACATCGAGGTCGATCATCAGACCATGGTGATGGTCGATGTGATCGAGCGCACGGTGGCGCGGGTGCTGCCGGGGCTTGCCGGCAAGGTCTGAAGAAGCAAAAAGCCCGGCGCTAAGGCCGGGCTCTCGCAATCCGTCACAGACGAAGACTTACTTCGTGGCGCCTTCGTAGAGTTCTAGGACATAGTCCCAGTTGACGAGGCTGTCGACGAAGGCTTCGAGATATTTCGGACGCGCATTACGGTAGTCGATATAGTAGGAGTGCTCCCACACGTCGACGCCGAGGATCGGCTTGGCGCCGTGGACGACCGGGTTTTCGCCGTTCGGGGTCTTCATGATTTCAAGCTTGCCGTCCTTGACGGCGAGCCATGCCCAGCCCGAACCGAACTGGCCGACGCCTGCGGCGATGAAATCGGCCTTGAACTTGTCATAGCCGCCGAGATCGGAAGAAATCGCGCTTTCGAGCGCGCCCGGCAGCTTGGTGCCGCCGCCGTCCTTCTTCATCCACTTCCAGAAGTGCAGATGGTTGAAGTGCTGTGCGGCATTGTTGAAGAGCGGCTGGTTGGAGCCGTATGCCTTGACCATGACTTCCTCGACCGGAAGGTTGCCGAGGCCGGCTTCTTCCGCCAGCTTGTTGCCGGTGGTCACATAGGTGTTGTGGTGCTTGTCGTGGTGGAATTCGAGCGTCTCAGCCGACATGTAGGGGGCGAGCGCGTCGTAGGCGTAAGGCAGTTCCGGAAGTTCAAAAGCCATCTTCAATACTCCTTTTGGCAGCCGAATAGGTAATTGGCGATTGCCAAATACATAGGGACGAAGAGCTCCGTCGACAACCGGAAAATTCCTCAAAATAAAGGCGCGCCGACGGGGAACAAAGCCGTCTGCCGGCGCGTTCCGGTTCTCATTGGTGCTGCCTGTGCGCCATGGGATGCACCACCTCGCTTCCGAACGATGTCAGCGCGACGAGCGCAGCCAGCGTCGCAAACGCGGCCATGATCGCGAGAAGCGGCACTGCCGTACCATCGGCAAAGGCGCTGACAAGGCCAGAGCCGACTGCCCCAAGTCCAAATCCGAGAGCGCCGGCAAGCGCTGCCGCAACGCCCGCGATCTGCCCGTGGGCTTCCATTGCCAGCATGTTGCAATTGGTCAGGATCGCGCCCATCGCCGTCATCGCGATGAAGAACAACACCATCATCACCCAGAGGTTCGCGCCGATCGTCAACTCGATGCCAAGCAGCGCGATCAGAGAGAGCGCATAGGCGGAAGCGGCGATGCGCGCCACATTACGCGCGCCGAGCGGCCCGATCAGCCGCGCGCCGCCCTGTGCGCCGATCGCCATGCCGATGGCGTTGACGCCGAAGGCGAGCGAGAACATCTGCGGCGACAGACCCTTGAGGTTGATGAAGACCGCCGACGATCCTCCGACATAGGCAAAGAAGCCCCCCTGTGCGAGCGCCAGCGTGCCGGCAAACGGGATGAAGTGCGAACTGGTCAGGAGCCTTGCGTAATGAATGACGGCATGGCCGGGGCGGCTGTGCTGCCTGAGCTCAGCCATGCGCGTTTCAGGCACCGCAAAACGGATATAGGCGAGGCTGAACAGACCGAAGATCGCAAAGAAGGCGAAGATTGCCCGCCATCCCGAGACGAGCAGGATCAGGCTCCCGACGATCGGCGCGATGATCGGCGCAAGGCCCGTGATCATCATGATGATCGCCAACAGTTTCGCTGCGGTCTGACCGGTATAGAGGTCTCGCACCATGGCCATCGAGGTCACCATGCCGACAGAGCCGCCGAGCCCCTGAATGAGGCGCCAGACCAGCATGGCTTCGACCGATTGCGACAACATGGTGCCGAGCGAGCCGAGGATGAAAAGGGCTACCGCCACATAAACCATCGGCTTGCGGCCGGTCTTGTCCGAGATCGGGCCATAGAAAAGCTGGCCAATGGTGAAGCCGGCAAAAAAGGTCATGACGGAATAAGAAATTTCCCCGTCGCTTGCGGCAAGGTCGTTGGCGATCAGGGGGAGGGCAGGGAGATACATGTCGGTTGCAAGCGGGGCAAGCGCGGTGATTGCGCCCAGCCCGACCGCCATGGTCAGCGTATTCACGTGTTTCATTGAAAAGGTCTTCTGACGAACTACGGGACCAGTCATCCGCATTTTCAAAGTGACACGACGGGAGGTGCCGTGGCGGGCTGGCGGGTTCACGTACGTTTAATACGCACTTTGTGACGAAAGTCAACGATCGTCACTTTTGGTTTGCATGCCCCTGTCGTGGAAAATGAAAAAGGCGCCCCGCAAGGCGCCTTCAAACTGCTTGCAAAGCCTGTTGTTGATGTGACAGGCCTGCGCTCCGTTCTCCGTCACCCCGGCCTTGAGCCGGGGTCCAGGGCCGTTTTTTTGTGAGAGTGCCTGAAGGGGGATTGTCCCTCACTATTTGGCCCTGGCAACTGTATCGTTTTGTACCTGTTCAGGCTGGTTTGTACATGGTCTGATCTCTTAGCATTGCGTTTGCAAGGGTTAGGATTTTTCGTGCGATTGCGATGATCATG
>NZ_JACIDZ010000004.1 GCF_014196625.1 Martelella radicis | reverse complement strand
CTCTAACGACCAGGATGCCGGACGACCTTCCGCCCGCACACATCATACCACAAGCCGCTATACACAGGATGCCGGCTCAAGGCCGGCATGACGGAAAGGCTGGGCAGGCGACAATCAGAGCGTCGTCGCCGCAGGTAAGCACGGTCTACCGCGTCAGCCGCTTGTACGTCACCCGCTTCGGGTTGACGCTTTCGGGGCCGAGCCTTCTGATCTTGTCGGCTTCGTAGTCGGCGAAGTTGCCCTCGAACCATTCCACATGGCTGTCGCCCTCGAAGGCGAGGATGTGGGTGGCGAGGCGGTCGAGGAACATGCGGTCGTGGCTGATGACCACGGCGCAGCCGGCGAAGTTTTCCAGCGCGTCTTCCAGCGCCGCCAGCGTCTCGGTGTCGAGGTCGTTGGTGGGCTCGTCGAGGAGGAGCACGTTGGAACCGGATTTCAGCATCTTGGCAAGGTGAACGCGGTTGCGCTGGCCGCCGGACAGCGTGCCGACCTTCTGCTGCTGGTCGCCGCCCTTGAAGTTGAACGAGCCGCAATAGGCGCGGCTGTTGACCTCGTGGCTGCCGAGCTTGATCACGTCATTGCCGCCGGAAATCTCTTCCCAGACCGTCTTGTTGCCGTCGAGCGTATCACGGCTCTGGTCGACATAGCCGAGATCGACCGTCTCGCCGATGCGGATTTCGCCGGCGTCCGGCGTTTCCTGGCCGGTGATCATGCGGAACAGCGTCGATTTACCGGCGCCGTTCGGGCCGATAATGCCGACAATGCCGCCGGGCGGCAGCTTGAAGGAGAGATCGTCGATCAGCAGGCGGTCGCCATAGCCCTTGGAAAGGCCTTCCGCATCGATGACCACCTGGCCGAGACGCTCGCCCATGGGGATGACGATCTGGGCGTCGCCCGGACGGCGGTCGGCCGCCGACTTGACGAGATCGTCATAGGCGCGGATACGGGCCTTCGACTTGGTCTGTCGGGCCTTGGGATTGGACGAGATCCACTCCTGCTCGCGCGACAGCGCCTTCTGGCGGGCGGCATCCTCGCGGCCCTCCTGCGCCATGCGCTTGGCCTTTGCCTGCAGATAGGCCGTGTAGTTGCCCTCATAGGGAATGCCGCGGCCGCGGTCGAGCTCAAGGATCCAGCCGGTGACATTGTCGAGGAAGTAGCGGTCATGGGTGATCATCAGGACGGCGCCCGGATATTCGCGCAGATGCTTTTCCAGCCAGGCGATGGTTTCGGCGTCGAGATGGTTGGTCGGCTCGTCGAGGAGCAGCAGGTCGGGCTGTGAAAGAAGCAGGCGGCAGAGCGCGACGCGGCGCTTTTCACCGCCTGAGAGGTTGACCACATTGGCTTCCCCCGGCGGGCAGCGCAGCGCGTCCATGGCCATTTCCACCTGGCTTTCCAGGTCCCAGAGGTTCTGACTGTCGATGACGTCCTGCAGCTTGGCGGCCTCGTCGGCTGTCTCGTCGGAGTAATTCATCATCAGTTCGTTGTAGCGGTCGAGGACGGCCTGCTTGTCGGCAACGCCTTCCATGGCGTTTTCCATCACCGTCTTTTCCGGGTTCAGCTCCGGCTCCTGCGGCAGATAGCCGACGGTTGCGCCGTCCGCCACCCAAGCTTCACCGGTATATTCGGTGTCGAGGCCGGCCATGATTCGAAGAACCGTCGACTTACCGGCGCCGTTCGGGCCGAGAATGCCGATCTTCGCATCCGGATAGAAGGACAGGTGAATATCCTCGAGAACCTTCTTGTTGCCATAGGCCTTGTTGAGGCCTGCCATGTGATAGATGAACTGACGTGCCATATGCCGCGTGATCCTGGTTTGAATTGCTTCATTCTCTTGGGCCGCTATTTAGGCGAAACACTCCCCTTTAACAATGCGCCTTGCGAGAATTGACCGATTTGTCCCTGCCCCATGGTGGCCTTGATCGGGTCACGAATTGAACAATCGCCGCCGCCATACGTTTTTACGTTACGAGAAAACGAGAAGAGGAAGGACGCGACGATGGTACACAAGAAAGCAGCTTTCTTCGGTAAACCGGTAGAGAACACCGAGGACTGGAAGGAAGGCGCGCGGAAGGAAGACGCAATCGCCTCCGAACTGGCCGCCTCCGGCCTTGTGGACGCGACCGAGGTGCAGGTCACCGTCGAAGGCGACGAGGCGAGGCTGATGGGCGATGTCTATCTGAGGGAAGAGATCGCCACCGCCGGCAATATCGCCCTCGGCGTCGAAGGCATCAACCGCGTCAGAAACGGCCTTCGGGCGCGCGAGCACTCCATCCAGAGCAGAGGCAAGGAAGCCGACGCCCGCGCCCAGACGCGCACGCTGTAGGCCTCATCGATCAAGGCCTGCGCGGTCGACAATGCCGCCCTCGCAGCCGAACGACGTGCCGCCCGCCGACTGGATGAGGTCTGCGAGCGGTTTATCGTTGCGATAATCAGCGCCGAGCCCGATGGTCAGTTCGGTGATCAGGAGGCGCCCGTCATCATCCTTGCGGCATTTCATCTTCACCCGCCGTGCCGCGCCTTCCCCGAAGGCCTCGTCAAAGGCATGCATGACCGCCTCGGACGAGACATGTTTCCCGGTATTTTCCGCAAACAAATCGGCTACCCCCGATATGTTCAGGTCTTCCATCAGGGCGATCGAGCGAGCGTAGTACCGTTCCGCATCCATGCCGCTGCAGGTGCCGTGCTTGATCCATTCATGGCGCTGAAGGCCTGACTGCGTGCCGGGCATGACCGTCTCGAGCAGATGCCTGGTTTGGGCGTCAAGTTCGAGCGCGGGAAGCTCAAACCAGTCGCCCGCCTCATCCAGCTTCCTCGGCTTTGCGGCGACCCCGCAATAGTTCCTGCCCATCGGCCACAGGCCGTGCAACGAGAAACGGCGGGCATCGAAGCGGTCTCCGGTCTGGCTGCGGCATTCGGGCTTTTCAGGCCGCCCCTCGCAGAAGGCCGGCTGCCAGCTGACGGCCAGAAGCGCCACTGTCTTGCCGGCCATGGCAGTACTGCCGGTCCCGAGCATGACGAAAGCCGCGAAAAGGCCGAGAACAGATCTTGATATCTTACCGGTCACATTCACTCTCCCAAACACAAACGGCCCCCGCAAACGCGGAGGCCGCCCAGTATCCTCAGAGTCGAGGCAATCAGTCCAGTGCGGCTGTCACGGTGAACTCGACCAGGATCTCCGGCTTGGCAAGCTCGGCCTGGCTGGTGGCGCGGGCCGGCGGATTTTCCGGATCGATCCAGTCCTTCCAGACGGCGTTCATCTCGGCGAAATCGCTCATATCCTTCAGATAGATCAGCGTCTGCAGGAGCTTCGACTTGTCACTGCCGGCGGCGGCCAGAAGTCTGTCCACCTTGGCAAGGCAGTCCTTCGCCTGCTCGGCCACGGTCGCGCCCGAACCCGTCTGGCCGGAAAGGTAGATCGTGTTTCCATGAACAACGGCGCCCGTCATCAACGGGCCGACTTCAATACGTTTTACAGTCATTTATCACTTCTTTCCAATGTGATTTACAAACAGAAATTCATCCGCGGAACCGCTTCGCTTCCTCATAGATGCGGGTGGAGCGGGCGCCTGATCGGCAATAGCCGAGCACGGGCTTTTCAAGATCGTCCAGCGCGTCGACCATGCCGGTCACCGCGTCCGGGGTCAGCCCCATGCCGCCGACCGGCACATGGGCGACGTAAAGACCTTCCTTCTCGGCGGCAGCCGCGACATCGGCGAAGGCGGGTTGGCCGGGCTCCTCCTCGTCGGGCCTGTGGCAGACGATGGACTTGAAGCCCGCCGCCTTGATCTCGGCGACGTCTTCCGGGGTGATCTGTTCGCTTACGGCGTAAAAATCATCGATGGGACGGATATTCATTCCGGCACTCCTTGCGTTTTGCCAGGAAATTAAGACAAAGCCGCGCCATTGCAAGGGCGAAAGGGTTCAGGCGAAGCGAATGCGCAGGCGAAAGGTCCGGGCTTCATCCGGTGCCAGCGGCTCCAGTGCGCCCTCCTCCGAGAGCTTCCGCCGGCTGGTCCAGCGATGCGAGGCAGGCTCGATGCCGACGATATGGGCCGGGGCCTCCTGGTTACGCCAGATCTGCAGGAAAGGCAGCGTCGCCGTATCCACCTCGAGATGAAACGACAGCCCGCCGAGGGCGGCGATGGGGCCGAAATGCGTGGACGACCATCCGTCTTCGCCGGCAACGGCCGGCACGCAGAAAATGCCGTGATCGCCCTCGCCGAAGCGCCAGGGCAGCGACTTTTCCGGCAGCGAGTGGCTCTCCAGCCGCACGCCGTCATCGAGGTGCTTCGCTCCGAAATTGATATGATACATCATCATCGCCGGCAGCGGGCGATCCGATTTGTTGACCACGGTATCGGTGAGTTCCAGAACCCCGGATGCCCCGTTCAGGGTCCACTGGCGCTCGATCAGCATGTCGCCGCCATTGGCGGTCTTCACCGGGATATGGCAGACGCACTCCGCGCCCAGATCGCTGATCTCCAGCGATTTCACCGCCGGCGCATTGCCCGAGGCCGAGCCGTGCAGCGGGAAGAACCTGCCCTCATCGCCCTCCACCGGTTCGGGGTGGCGGATATGATCGGGACCGCAGGTAAAGAGAAAGCCCTCGAGCGAATGGTCGATCCGGGCATCGCCGTCGTCGGGGATCGCCCGCTTCGGCGCGATGTCGACGCCGGCGACGACGCAGCCGGCGATATCCATGACGGAGGTGGGATCAAGAAAGACGCGGGGTCCGTTACCGGCGGCAAATTCTATCATTTTGTTAACCAAGTTACTCGGTAGTGGAAACAAGCGCGTTCAGCGAACGTTCACCTGAAAAGCGCCCCAATGGACAGTCAATAGGCAAAGGCCACGCTAGGCGAAACATCGCTCCAATGACAGCAGCAATGCGTTGAGACCATGAAAAAAGCGACCTTTTACACCATTCCCTTGCTGATCGCCGCGCTCGCCCTACCGGCGACGGGCGCCCATGCGCATGAACCGCTCTACAAGAACGGGCAACAGATCTTTCTCGTCGCCCCGGACGGGAGACAGCTCGACTATATTCCCGAATATGGCAGCGTGGTGATGGGCCGGGATGCAAGAGGACGGCCGATCCTGCTCGATCGCAACGGCAATCTGGTCGCGACCGAAATGTCTGCCGGTGACTACCGGGCTATCCGCGACAGCTACGGCGGCGCACCGGACCCGGCCGCCAACGGCTGGGGCCGCAGGGACTGGCGGCAGAACGGCGACCGGTACGCCGCGCGGCCGAACCGGCCCGGCGCGTTCGAAGAGGCCCCGCCGCGCTGGAGTGACAGCCCGCCCGCCGCCTTCCCCCAGGCGCCCGAAATCCCGGCGCCTGCCACACCTGATACGGCCCAGGAGCGCCCCGCCGTCAGGACAAGCAGCGCCAAGCCGGACATGAACGTCGTCGCGCTTCAAGTGTTTCTCGACCGCAACGGCACGTCCCCGGGCGTCATTGACGGGCTGATGGGCGACAATGTCCGCAAGGCGCTTGAGGCCTATGCCGAGAAGAGCGGTCGCGCGATCGACCCGGAGGCCGACAAGGAGACCATCCTGCAGTCGCTCTCGCTGGAAGGCGGCCTGCCGGTCCGGACATACACGATCACGGCAGAGGACGCCGCAGGCCCCTATGTCGCCAGCATCCCCTCCGATTATGGCGAGAAAGCCCAGCTTGCCGAACTGTCCTACACCTCCGTCTCCGAAATGCTGGCCGAGAAATTCCATATGGATGAGGGCTTTCTGAAGGCGCTCAATCCCGACGCCGATTTCTCCCGTCAGGGCACTGTCATCAAGGTGGTGAACCCCGGCACCAAGCAGAAGGGAAAGGTCGCCCGCATCATCGCCGATAAGTCCAGAAAGCAGCTCTTCGCCTATGATGCGGCGGGTGCCCTGGTAGCGGCCTATCCGGCCACCATCGGCTCAGCCGACACGCCCTCGCCCTCCGGCACGGTCTCGGTCGAGCGGATCGCGCTTGACCCGAACTACACGTATGATCCGGAAAAGAACTTCAAGCAGGGCGACAACAACCGCGTGCTGACCATCAACCCGGGCCCGAACGGACCTGTCGGCAATGTCTGGATCGCGCTCTCAAAACCGAGCTACGGCATTCACGGCACGCCCGATCCGGCCCGGATCGGCAAGACGTCCAGCCATGGCTGCGTGCGCCTGACGAACTGGGACGCGCAGGAGCTTGCCGGCATGGTGAGCCCCGGCGTGACGGTCGAGTTCATCGACTGAGCACGCCCGGCGAAGCCGACAATCGCCAAAAAATGACTTTCAGGATGTGACTGTTCGCAAAAACGGGCGTGCCCCGTCTTCGCAAATGCGAAATATTCGTTTATGTTCGGACTATAGTTTAGCCAATTCCGATAGTTCTTTTCCAATACGGCTGCCGCTGCAGGGGTAGCCTGATTTCAGCGGCTCGCTCCGAACATGAACGACATTACCTCTTTCGAGATCATAGGCATGTTTTCCGAAATCGCGGCGTCGGTTTCGCGCAACAGCCACTGGCTCACCCGGCTCGACACAATCACCGGCGATGGCGACCATGGCGAGGTCATGGCCTCCGCCTTCATGGCGATGGAGCACCAGCTTGCCGCCATCGATCCCTCATCCGTCACGCCCGCCCAATTATTCGACATGGCTGCGGAAACCTTCCTGACGATCGACTCGGCCTCGGCCCGGCTTTACGCATCGGCCTTCCGCCGCGCGGGCAGCCGCCTTCCCGGACGCCATGTCATCACCGAGGCGGAATTCGATCGCGCCTTCGAGGCGATGGCGAGCGGCATCATAGACCACGGACAGGCGAATGCGCCGCACAAGAACATGGTGGACGCTTGGAATCCGGCGCTCCTGGCCTATCGCTCCGCAAGGGATACGGGCGGCCCGCTCAGCGACAGTCTGACGGCCGCCGCCGATGCAGCGCTCGCTGGCGCCGAGCCCGATCCGAAGCGGGCAGATCCCCTGCCCTTCGCCCATCCCGACAGGGTGATGGACCCAGGCTGCGCCTCGGCGATCCTGATCATGCGTTCGATGCGATACGCCCTGCAGGAGTGAGGCAAAGCGGGCTCTCACAAGCCGGGGCCTTTTCTTGATCGAGGCCTGCCCTACATCATGGCCATTCATTGCCGTGACGGGACATCATGCCGAACAAGACGCCTGCCATATACTGGATCCGCAAGGACCTCCGCATTGCCGACAATCGCGCGCTTCTGGCCGCGGCCGAAAACGGCCGGCCGGTCATTCCGCTTTTCATCTGCGAGGACGACAGAGCCGGCGCGCTTGGCGGCGCTCAGTCCTGGTGGCTGGAGCGCTCGCTCGCCCGCCTCGGCGAATCCTATGAAAAGCTCGGCGTCGGACTTGTTCTGAAAAGCGGGGATCCCGCCGAGATCATACCCGATCTCATAAGGGAAACCGGTGCCGAGGCCGTCTACTGGAACCGACGCTATGCGCCCGACGGGATAAAGACCGACAAGGCGCTGAAGCAGAAGCTCAAGGCAGAGGACATCACCGTCGAAAGCTTTGGCGGCCACATCCTGCACGAGCCATCGAAATTCAGGACAAAGACCGGCGGCCCCTACAAGGTCTATACCCCGTTCTGGAAGGCATTCTCGGCCGAGCCGCACGTCCCGGACCCGCTCGATGCGCCTGAGCGGCTGGAAAAGCCCGGTGCGATGCCCGAAAGCGAGAGGCTTGCCGACTGGGCGCTTTATCCGGGAAAACCGGACTGGGCTGAGGGGTTTGAACCGATCTGGACACCGGGCGAGGCCGGAGCATGCGAAAGGCTTGACCGGTTCCTTGACGAGATCGCCGAGGACTATGCTGCCTCGCGCGACAGACCGGACATCGAGGCGACGTCCATGCTTTCCGCGCATCTCGCCCTTGGTGAAATCTCTCCGGCAACGGTCTGGCACAGAGTCAACGCAGCCAGGGACCTTTCGGCTGAAAACAGGAAAAAATACCTGCAGGAACTGGTCTGGCGCGACTTCTGCCATCACCTTCTGTTTCACGCGCCCGACCTTGCGACTATAAACTGGAACGACCGTTTCGACGGGTTTGACTGGTCCGATGACGACAAGGCCTTCGAGGCTTGGAAGCGCGGCCGGACCGGCTATCCGATCGTCGATGCGGGCATGCGTCAGCTCTGGGCCGAGGGAACGATGCACAACCGGGTGCGGATGATCGCCGCCTCATTCCTGATCAAGGATCTGATGATCGACTGGCGCAGGGGTGAGGCATGGTTCCGCGACACGCTTGTCGATGCCGACCCGGCCTCCAATCCGGCCAACTGGCAATGGGTGGCCGGTTCCGGCGCCGATGCCGCGCCATTCTTCCGCATCTTCAACCCCGTGCTCCAGGGCGAGAAATTCGACCCGAAGGGGGATTATGTCCGCCGCTATGTGCCCGAGCTTGAGGCAATGCCGGCAAAACACATCCACGCGCCGTTCGACGCGCCCGAAAAGGCTCTGAAGGAAGCGGGCGTCACGCTCGGAGAAACCTATCCAAAGCCGCTTGTCGACCACAAGACCGCCCGCAAGAATGCCCTTGCCGCGTTCGAGAAGATCAAGGACTGAAATGGCTTTGCGCCAAACAGCCCTTCCGCGCAATCGATTTCCTTGCCCGCCCCCGGCGGCGGGTTCATAGGGAACGAAAAATCAAGGATTTTGCGATCATGACGACACCAAGCTCGGTCATAGACCTCATCGGAAACACCCCTCTGGTCAAACTCAAGGCGGCTTCCGAAGCCACGGGCTGCTCCATCTACGGCAAGGCCGAGTTCCTCAATCCCGGCCAGTCGGTCAAGGATCGCGCCGCGCTCTACATCATCCGCGATGCCGAGAGGCGCGGCCTGATTGCGCCCGGCGGCACCATTGTCGAAGGCACGGCCGGCAATACGGGTATCGGGCTCACCATGGTGGCCAACGCGCTCGGCTACAAGACGGTGATCGTCATTCCCGAGACGCAGGCGGAAGAAAAGAAGGATGCACTTCGCCTTCTGGGCGCGAGACTTGTCGAGGTGCCCGCCAAGCCCTACCGCGACCCGAACAATTACGTGAAGCTCTCCGGCCGGCTGGCGAAACAGCTGGCGGCGAGCGAGCCGAACGGCGCGATCTGGGCCAACCAGTTCGACAACACCGCCAATCGCGACGCCCATATCGAAACCACGGCGGAAGAGATCTGGCGCGACACCGACGGCAAGATCGATGGCTTCGTGGCGGCCGTCGGCTCCGGCGGCACGCTTGCCGGCACCGCCATGGGCCTGAAGGCCAGGAACCAGGACATCAAGATCGCCATCGCCGATCCGGAAGGCGCAGCCCTGTTCGAATATTACACCAATGGCGCCTTGAAGAGCGAGGGCGGTTCGATCACCGAGGGCATCGGCCAGGGCCGCATCACCGCCAATCTCGAGGGCTTTGCGCCCGATTTCGCCTTCCGCATCGCCGACAGCGAGGCTCTGCCGCTGATATTCGATCTCGTCAGCCATGAGGGCTTGTGCCTCGGCGGTTCATCGGGCATCAATATAGCCGGCGCTATCCGGCTTGCGCGCGAGCTCGGCCCCGGCCACACCATCGTCACCGTGCTGTGTGACTATGGCAACCGGTACCAGTCGAAGCTCTACAACCCTGCCTTTCTGAAGGAAAAGGGCCTGCCCGTGCCGGAATGGCTGACGGCGAAAACGGAGATCGCCGTACCGTTCGAATAGAAAGTGACCCATGCCTGTTGATGCCCTCTTCCGCGACGATTTCTACCTTGCCAGGTGCGATGCGGTGGTCACGGCGGTGCATGACGACGGCACGTTCGAAACGGACCGGACATGCTTTTACGCGACCTCGGGCGGCCAGCCGGGCGATACCGGCCTGGCCCGGCGCGCCGATGGATCGACGCTTCATCTCGACGTGACCCGCCATGGCGACGGGAAGGACGTCATCCTGCATGTTCCAGCCGAAGGCGAAACGCCACCTACCTTTGGTGAGGCCCTGGCGCTCGAGATCGACTGGCCGCGCCGGTTCAAGCTGATGCGCATGCACACGGCCTGTCACCTTCTTTCCGTTGTCTGTCCCTGTCCGATCACCGGCGCCTCCGTCGGCGAGGACGAGTCGCGCGTCGATTTCGACATGAGCGAGACCATCGACAAGCAGGCGGTCAGCCAGGCGATGATGAGGATCGTCGCCGAGGACCATCCTGTCTACGTCCAGTGGATCAGCGACGATGAGCTCGCCGCCAACCCCGACATCGTCAAATCGAAGAATGTCCGCCCGCCAATGGGCATGGGGCGGATATCGCTTGTGTGTATCGGGAAGGACTCATCGGTCGACAGCCAGCCCTGCGGCGGCACGCATGTGGCCTCGACCGCCGAGGTCGGCGCCGTCTATATCGGCAAGATCGAAAAGAAGGGCCGCGAGAACCGGCGCTTCCGCATCCGCTTTGACGCGTGAGCTATCTGTTTTTCAAGGAGTATGATCGAGATGAGTGCTGAAAGCCGGTTTATCGTGTCGCCGGACTGGGTGGCAGAACGCCTCAGGACACCCGGGTTTGCCGTCATCGATGCCTCATGGTATCTGCCCGCCCATAACCGCGACGGCAAGGCGGAATATGCCGCAGGCCACATTCCCGGCGCCGTTTTTTTCGATCAGGACGAGATCGCCGACAAGACGACCGGCCTGCCGCACTCCCTGCCCTCGCCCGAATTCTTCGCCGCCGAAATGGGACGGCGCGGCATCAGCGATCGTCACACGATCGTGGTTTATGACGGCCCCGGCTTCTTCTCCGCACCCCGCGTGTGGTGGATGCTGCGGATCATGGGCGCAAGCGACGTCTATGTGCTGAACGGCGGGTTTGACGGCTGGAAAGCGGACGGCCATCCGGTCGAAGCCGAACTGCCAAAGCCGGAAACCGTAAGTTTCTCGCCGCAATTTGCAGGTCATAGGGTCACGACATTCAACGCGATGCGCGACATCATCGCCTCCGGCAGCCGCCAGATCGCCGACGCGCGCGGGGCCGGCCGGTTCGAGGCAGCCGAACCGGAACCGCGCCCGGGCATGCGCGCCGGCCACATGCCGGGCGCCAGGAACCTGCCGGCCACAGCTTTTTCGAAAGACGGACGGTTTCTTTCCAATGCCGAACTGAAGGCGCTGTTTGATGAAGCCGGAATAGACCTCAACGGGTCCGTGGTGACAAGCTGCGGCTCCGGCGTCACGGCGGCGATCATCACGCTGGCGCTCGAGAGCCTGGGCCATCAGAACAACAGCCTCTATGATGGCTCGTGGTCGGAATGGGGCAGCCGCGACGACACCGCAATCGTGACCGGAAAGGCCTGAAGCAGGATGAAAAGCAAAGAGCAGAAGCCGATCCGCGTTCATGTTACGGAACTGGAAATGACGGCGCCGCCGAAGGCGCACATGATCGCGCCGTCCAATCTGCATATCGCACTGATGCGCGTGCCCGATATTCCGCTCCCATTCTACCGTTTCCTCTATCGCCAGGTCGGCACACGCTGGGAGTGGGTGGATCGCGTGCGCATGGAAGACGAGGAGCTGTCGGCCAACATCCACAATGACCGCACCACGATCACGGTCTTCTATCTTGAGGGAGCGCCTGCCGGCTTTTACGAATATCAGCAGCAGGATGACGGGGTCACCGAGCTCATTCATTTTGGCCTGTTCGAGCGCGCGCTCGGCCTTGGCGTCGGCAAATGGTTTCTGCTTCAGGGGCTGAAGGCGATGTGGGCCGACAAGCCGGAAAAGATCATTACCGCGACCAACAGCCTTGATCACCCGCGCGCGCTGCAGCTTTACCAGCAGTTCGGCTTCTCGCCGGTCTCGACCTATGAAAGCGAGATCACCCCGCTTTCGGACGCCGAACTGCTTGCCTTTGCCCGCAAGATGTAGCCCGCGCCCGCAAACCGGAGGCGGACTGTCGCGAGCCTTGTCGCTCAGTCTTCTCCGGAAGACGATTGGTCGTCGTGCGGCCCGCCGGCCTTTTCGATCCGCTCGGCTAGAGCCAGAAGCTCGGCGACGACGGAGCCTGCTGCGCCCGCGTCCTCTTCCAGCCTTCGATCTATGACCTCGCGCATGTTGAGAAACGCCGCCTCCACGCTGCGCGGCAGATTGTCGCCGCCGCGCGCGCGTTCACGCTTGCGTTCGCGCGCACCGAGGCGTTCGGCAACCGATTTCAGCGCCGTGACCGCCATTTCGGCTTCCGGCGCCTCCTCATCGAGATAGGCCTGGCCCCTTTCGGTGATCGAATAGGACTTTTTGTTGCCGTCGGCAGAAACCGCGACATAACCGCCATCCTCGAGAAATGAGAGCGTGGGATAGATCACGCCCGGGCTAGGCGAATAGAAGCCGCCGCTCAACTCCTCGATGGCCTTGATGATGTCATAACCGTGACGCGGCTCCTCAGCGATGAGCTGCAGCACGAGAAACCGCATCCGGCCATGGCCGAGAAGCCGGCCGATCCGGCCGAAGCCGTCATCGCCGCCTGATCCACGGCCGCCTCCCCCGTGGCCGCGCCCCGGCCCTCGTCCCTGTCCTCGTCCCGGTGCGCGCGCCATGGCGATGCGCATGCCGCAATCCTGGCCGTGCCCGCTGAAACGTCCCAACATGATCTGTGCCTTTCAATCATTTTCGATATATCGAAATATAGATCGAAATCAGATCAACGCAAGCTATTCGATATATCTAAAACATATTTTTTCAGCGAATGTGCCGTGATCGCCGGAAGACGCCCCGAATGTCTGCCTCCGGCGAATAGGTTCCCTTACGAACGCAATGCCCCTCCGTGACCGGGTTGATCGCCCGCACGGAATTTCCTTGCGGGACACGGCTTGTCTCGCCGCCAAATCAGACTATTATTCGAACAAGAAGAACAAAATTCGCAGGGAGTTCGAAAATTGGACCTCGACGACATCGATCGTGCGATTCTGAAAGCTCTTCAGAACAATGGCCGCATCACCAATGCCGAGCTGGCCGAAACCGTGGGCCTTTCGCCCTCGGCCTGTTCGCGCCGGCTGGACCTTCTGGAAAAAAGCGGCGTGATCGAGGGCTATACCGCCAGGATCTCGCCCGAGGCGCTTGGCTACAAGATGACGGCGCTGGTCCACATCTCGCTGTCCGGCCAGTTCGCCCGCACGCTTGCGGAGTTCGAGGAGGCCGTCCGGCGCTGCCCGAACATCATTGTCTGCTACATGGTGTCGGGCCAGTATGACTATATCCTGCGCGTGGCGGCAAAGGACCTGAAGGATTATGAGCGCATCCACCGCGACTGGCTCTCGGCCCTGCCGCATGTGGTGCAGATCAATTCGTCCTTTGCGCTGAGGCCGATCATCGAACGGCTCAATGTCGATGTCGACGCAGCCTTCACGGCGCCGACGGCTTGATCATCAGCAGCCAGTCATCGCCATCCGCATGCCAGTCGGGCGCCGTCACCAGGGTCTGGCGCGCCTTCTCCTTGAAGCCGAGACGCTCGTAGAACCGTCTGGCGGGCGCATTGGCGTCGGAGACGATCAGGCTGATATCGCTGTCACCTGAAAGCCTGTCCGCCTTGTCGAGCAGGAACGATCCGAGCCCGCGTCCCCTGTATTCCGCATAGGCCGCCAGCACATGGATGTGGAATGTGCCCTCGGCCTGGCGTTTCAGGTCGCGCAGAGGCGTCACCACGGGATGATCGATCTCGCAGCCATAGCCCGGCGCCTCGCCCTCAAGCGGATAGGCGAGCATCAGCGCGGCGACGTCCGAACCGAGCGTGGCGACCGTGCCGTTGGTCCAGGAAATCGCCCCTTCATCGCGTGCGGCAAGCGTGCGGCCGACCTGCCACGGGTCTTCCCGTCCGCCCTCAAGCTGGCCCCAGCACCACAGCGGCAGGCGATGACCGGCGATATTGATCAGCCGCACCATGTCCGGCACATCCTCGCGGGCCGCATTTCGGATCGTGAAACTGGTTACCAAGCTTTCCTCCCGTATTGACGGCCGGCACGCCCTCCAAATAGCGTACCACTTTGGTTTCATTGTCGACCCAAGGTTGGTGCTTAATCACGCCCGATGTCAACCGCCTGTCACACGACGGTGCGAAGCGATGATGGCGTTCCATAATTTTCCGCGCAAGCGATGAACCCCGGAGCTCTCATGACCACGACCCTTCTGATGCCATCGATCTCGCGCCGCGCCCTTCTGAAGGGCATGACGGCCGCTTCCGCGCTGATCGCGCTCCATCCCTTCGCCGTCCATGCGGCCGAAAACCAGGCGCATCTGCGGCTGATGGAAACCACGGACATCCACGTCAACGTGTTTCCCTACGACTACTACGCCGACAGGCCCAACGACACGATGGGTCTGGCGCGCACGGCCTCGATCATCGATGCGATCCGCGCCGAATCGGCCAATTCCATGCTGATCGACAATGGCGACTTCCTCCAGGGCAACCCGATGGGCGACTATATCGCCTATGAGCGGGGCATGAACGAGGGCGACGTCCATCCGGTGATCAAGGCGATGAACGTGCTTGGTTATGATGTCGGCACGCTCGGCAATCACGAGTTCAACTACGGCCTCGACTTCATGTTCAAGGTCGTCGGCGGCGCGAACTTCCCCTTCGTCTGCGCCAACCTGACCAAGGGGCAGCTTGCCGGCGACCCGCGCAATGACGACCTGATGTTCAAGCCCTATCTGATCAAGGAAAAGATGATCACCGACGGCGCCGGCAACACAAGCCCGGTCAAGGTCGGCTTCATCGGCTTTGTGCCGCCGCAGATCATGGTCTGGGACGAGAAGAACCTTTCCGGCAAGGCCAATACCCGCGACATCGTTGCCGCAGCCGAAGTCTGGATACCGGTAATGAAGGAAGAAGGAGCGGATATCGTCATCGCCCTCTCCCATTCCGGCATCGACGGTACCGGCCCTGCCGAGCTGATGGAAAACGCCTCGCTCTATCTCGCCGGCGTTGACGGCATCGACGCGGTCTTCACCGGTCACCAGCATCTGGTCTTCCCCGGCCCGACCGATTTTCAGGGCATTGCCGGCGTCGACCCTCAAAAGGGCACGCTTCAGGGCAAGCCCGCCGCCATGGCCGGCTTCTGGGGTTCGCATATGGGCCTCATCGACCTGCTTCTGGAAAAGGACGGCAATAGCTGGAAGATCGTCGACTTCACCACCGAGGCGCGGCCGATCTATCACCGCACCGAGGACCGCAAGGTCGTCGCCGATGTCGCCTCCGACACCGCCGTCGTCGCCGCCGCCAAGGCCGATCACGAGGCAACGCTCGAATATGTCCGCACGCCCGTCGGCAAGACCTCGGCGCCGCTGCAGTCCTATTTCGCTCTTGTCGCCGATGATCCCTCCGTCCAGATCGTCTCCAAGGCGCAGACCTGGTATACGAAGGAGATGCTGAAGGACAGCGAATACAAGGACTTCCCCGTCCTGTCCGCGGCAGCGCCCTTCAAGGCTGGCGGTCGCGGCGGTCCGGACTATTATACGGAAGTGCCGGCGGGCGACATCGCCATCAAGAACGTCGCCGACCTCTACCTCTATCCGAACACCACCCGCGCCGTGCTGATCAACGGCGCGCAGGTGCGCGAATGGCTGGAAATGTCGGCGGGCATGTTCAACCAGGTGGAACCGGGTGCCACGGATGCCGCCCTGCTGAACCCGGATTTCCCGTCCTACAATTTCGACATCATCGACGGCGTTTCCTACAAGATCGACCTCGCGAAGCCGGCGCGCTACGCCAAGGACGGCAGCCTCGCCAATCCCGACAGCCACCGCATCATCGACCTTTCCTTTGACGGCAATCCGATCGATCCGGAACAGCAATTCATCGTCGCCACCAATAATTACCGCGCCGGCGGCGGCGGCAATTTCCCGGATATCAATGGCGACGTCATCGTCTTCGTCGGTCCGGACACCAACCGCGACGTCATCGTCCGCTATATCGTCGATCAGGGCACGATCAACCCGTCCGCCGATTTCAACTGGACCTTCGCCCCGATGCCCGGCACCACCGCCACCTTCGAAACCGGCCCGCGCGCCAAGGCCTATATCGACGACGTGAAGGGCGCCAGGATCGAAACCGCCGGCGACGGCGAGAACGGCTTTGCGCTTTATCGGGTGGTTCTGTGATCGGTTGATTTTGCGGCAAAGCGGGATGACAGGAGCCGGCCTGAGGGCTACTAACAAACCCGCCCCACCCTCTTTCGTCACCCTCGGGCTTGTCCCGAGGGTCCAAGCACCTACCCGCGCGACAAGCCTTTCGGATTAAAATGGAAGAAAGAACAGCGTCTTACAACCGCAGACTCCGCTCGCATGGAGGGGTGATTAGATCCTCGGGTCAAGCCCGAGGATGACGTTGAATAGAGGGGGACGTTTGTCAGCAAACTGGGGCCAGCCTTGGGACTGGGCGTTGCTCGTCATCGCTGGCCCACTTCGCACACTAATCGGGCTTTGACTCAGTGAGTGCAGATCCAGCACAGCGGGAACACGCATCAAGGAGCCGGTCGGCGGAATGCCCGATATTGAATATGGATGATAAAATAGCTGTCATGAGGGACTGCGATCTTCACGCCTGCTACCGACCCCATTCACCTGTCTCGACCGAGTTTGAGGCTATACAATTCGCTTTGCGTTGATGAGATAAGGGCTGGCGATGGCGTCCATCCAAAGGCATCTAGGAATTCAGCTATTATAGAAAGAGAGATGTCCTTTGGGTCACCAAGCAATAGCTCTGATGTCTTCAGAGATCTTTCAACCGCAATGCTTTCTGAACTGGTGGTCATTGGAGATATGAAATCCAGCCGATTGGGGTCCTCAACCCATAGCCTGCGTCCTCGGGTATTACCGAGAGATATTTGAATTGTCGCGCCTTCTTTGTATAATCCGGCCACTCGGAGACGGTGTGCAAATTCGGTCACTTCGGTAACCGTATACATGAAGCTTCCGACCGCAAGGACGGGACCCGCGGGCACATTGCCTTCCTTACTAAGGTCCTCACGAAGGGCCTTGTAGTGCAGGAACTGACCGCTTTTATACATGCGCCAGAACTCGACATGGTGATACCAGTCACACCACTCTTGGGCATATTCTGCGTGGTGTTCGTACCCGCCATGCTCATCGTTCCGTGACGCAACGTGCGGATAGTCCCAACCACGTAACGATACGCTGGCTTTATTTACAACTTCTCTGGCAGTCGCGACAGTTAAGGACTCGGGGATTACTGTCGGGCGGATCACCACACGGACGAAGCCAACAGATTTTATCTTTTCCAGTAGGTCTTGAGGCATCATAGACCGCCAAGCTCCTTGTCGAAAATCTCTGCCATTTTTGTGGCCAGAGCGGGCGCGCCAAGAGGCGCGGCCGTCTCAATAGACCCGGCCTCAAGGCCCAGATTATGGAAGTGCCGCATTGTCTGAATAGCTGCGCGTTCGATGATGTCACGCATGTCGTTTGCATTATCGACGCGCGCACTTTTGGGGCGTCCGGTTTTGCTCCGGTAGTACATCGCTCCGCGTTTCAACTCGTTTTTGGCTCCCCCGTCTCTACTGCAGATTACGGGCGTTCTATCAAATGCCGCGACGCTGATTATCACAAAATGCAGGCCTGTTGCGTCGGGGAGCTTATCAATCGAAAAAGAGACGTGTGGGTCCGCAAAAAGCCCTACTCTGTCCATCATGGTATCGGGACTGAAACTATCCAGTTGCTCTTGGCTAACACCTTGGCGCGTTAAGGTCCCGTCCTCAATACCTATCACAATGCGCCCGCCATCCTGGACATTCGCCATGGCGAGGATGTCTTTGACAAGGCCTAGGTCCCAGCCCATTGCGCCTTTGAACTCAAGGCTGTCGCTCTCTTGTGCACCCTGCAGCAGCTCCTCAAGTTCTTCAGTGGTCACGTCTGGTCATCTCCGCAAGCAGATATCTAAACAGTTGCTCAAAAGGCCTTTCAGCACAAGAGTCGCCCCTTCGTTTTCAACGCGCTTAACCGTCTTTACAGGAGGCTGTGCAAAAAAGGATTGCGGAGATCACCCAATACTAGACACTCCACTCAAATAAACGGAACGGCAGCTTTCGGGCGTGCCGCTGGTCGGTCGAACGTCCAAAATGGAGGCGCAAAGCAGTCGCCAATAGTCACCCCTCACACAACAGTCTCAGGCCGCCCAACTCCCTGCCCCAACAAAAAACTCACCCCTCCCGAAGCATCTCCCACACAGCCGCCACAAGCTGCTTCAGGTTATACGGCTTCGGCAGGAAGCCGAATTTGGCATCTTCCGGCAGGTTTTTTGCAAAAGCGTCGTCGGCATAGCCGGAGACGAAGATGAATTTCAGTTCCGGATATTCCTTGCGCGCCTCGCGCAAGAGCGTCGGGCCGTCCATTTCCGGCATGACCACGTCGGAGACGACGATGTCGACCGCGCCTTCCAGCTTTTCCAGGATCTTCAGCGCATGCACGCCGGTGTCGGCCTCGTGCACGGTGAAGCCGCGCATTTCCAGCATGCGCTTGCCCGAGCGGCGCACGGCGTCCTCGTCTTCCACCAAGAGCACCACGGCCGACTGACCGGTGAGGTCCATATCCTCCTCGCGGGGCGCCTCGTTGTCGCTCTCATTGCCCTCGGAGAAGGCCGAGGCGATCGGCTGGCCCTTGTGGTCTTTCGGCGCCTCGACCGTTTCCTCTGTTCCCACGCGCTGATGGCGCGGCAGGAGGATGATGAAGCGGGTGCCCTTGCCGACCTCGGAGACGGCGTTGAGGAACCCGCCCGACTGGGTGACGATGCCATAGACCATGGCAAGGCCGAGCCCGGTCCCCTTGCCCACATCCTTGGTGGTGAAGAAGGGCTCGAAGATCTTGTCCAGCACTTCCGGCGGAATGCCCGTGCCGGTATCGGCGACTTCGATTTCCACGTAATCGCGCTCCGGCACCTCGCGCAGGCCAAGGCTCGCCACCTCGCCGGCGGCGATATTGCGGGTGCTGATCGTCAGCGTGCCGCCCTCCGGCATGGCGTCGCGCGCATTGACGCAGAGATTGGTGATCACCTGGCCGAACTGGCCCGGATCGGTACGCACCGGCCAGAGATCGCGGGCGAAATCGGTCGTCAGCCGGATATCCGATCCGCCGGTCAGCCGCTCGATCATCATCCGGTTGTCGCCGATGACGTCGTTGAGATCGACCACTTCCGGCCGCATGGTCTGCTGGCGCGAGAAGGCAAGCAACTGCCGCACCAGGCCCGAGGCGCGGTTGGCATTGCGCTTGATCTCGACCAGATCGGCAAATTCCGGGTCGGAAGCGCGCGACTGCAGCAGAAGATGATCGGCCGACAGGAGAATGGCCGTCAGCACATTGTTGAAATCATGGGCGATGCCGCCGGCAAGCGTGGCGACGGCATTGAGCTTCTGCGTGCGCGCCATCTGCGCCTCGAGCGCCTTCTGCTCGCTGATCTCGATGACATAGACAAGCGCCACGGCATCCGGCCCGCAATCGCGCGCGGCATGGACGAAAACCCGGAAATGGCGGGCATCATCGCGCGCATGGCGCACCTCGAAAGGGGCGATCTCGCCCTGCCCGTCGGCGGCAGCCGCCAGCGCGTCGCGCGCCTTCTGCCGGTCGCCTTCCTCGATCAGCCCGCCGATGCGCGCGCCGCGCCCGACTTCGTCGCGCTTCAGAAGATCGGGGAACATGGCGAGGAAGCGCGCATTGGTGGTCAACAGACGGCCGTCGCGATCGAGCGTGGCAATCGCCATCGGCGTGTCGTCGAAGAAACGCCCCTGGCCCGCAAGGCCGGTCTCGGCGCCCTTTCCTTCCTCGCGCTTCAGCACCACGGTGCGGCTTTCCGCCGGGTGGCCGTCACGGCCGCCGGTCAGGTCATGCAGCAGGGTCACCGGCATATGGCGCCCGGACGGCAGGCGCAGCGAGGCCTCGACCGTCTCGCTCAGCCGCTGCCCCGGCTCGGCCGCTAGCGTGTCGATCAGGGTCATGCCCTCGCCGCCGACGACATCGGCCAGACGCACCGTCCCGGCGACGAAGCCGGCAAGGTCGATGCCGAGCCAGCCGGCGAGCGTGGCGTTGAGATAGCGGATCTTCCCCTGGCCGTCCGATGTCAGGAAACCGACCGGCGCATGATCCAGATAATCAATCGCCTTCTGCAACTCCTTGAAATAACGTTCCTGTTCCTGCCTCTCCTCGGTAATGTCGGAGACCTGCCAGATGTTGAAATTGCGGGTGTGGGCGCGGCTGTCGGTCACCGGAAAGAACCGGGCGCTGAGGCGATACCACCGCGCCTCGCCCTTGCCTGAAAGCGGATGCGCCAGGCGGAACTCCTCCTGGTCGTCGTCGCCGCCGCGCACAGACTGCGTCAGCCGGTAGAGGGTTTCGGAGCTCTCCGGCTCCTCCGACAACAGGGCCTCGAGGCTCGGCGGCGAACCGCCATCCGTTACCCCCGTCAGCCGGCCATAGGCCGAATTGGCATAGACCATCCGGTCGCGGTGATCGGTGATGACGACCGCCTCGGGGAATTGATCCAGGAACGGGCCGGCAAAGCTGTTCTGGCGGGCTCCGGGAAAGATCTCAGCAAGACCGGTGAGCACGGCAAGGCCGAAAAAAACGCCGAGAACCGCAAAAAGGCCCAGAATCGCCAGCAGGATATCCTCCGGCAGATAGCCGCGATACTGATAGCCGATCGTGACGATCACCGCCAGAATGAGCAATACAAGCGCAAGCTTGGCGACAACGCCGGAGCCCGGGCCACGCCTGACAACAGGCTTGGCAGCCTTTTCGCTCTTTCGAACCATTGTAACCTCATCATCTGCACTGTTCAGCACGAAGCCGCTTCAACGCAAAATTCCATCACCACGCCAGCCGCCGAAGCCGGAATGCCGGATTTCCCGGACGCGCCGGGACCGGCATCGACGGGCAAGTTTTAGCCATTCTGACGCGTCAGAATAGGCCGAAATGCTTAATTTTGGGTGTTGGCCGGGCAATTTTCCGAAGCTGGGACAAAGCTCTGCGTTTCGACCTTGAAGGTCCCGACCAAAAAGTTGATATTCCGAACACAAACCGCGTATTAAACCACTACGCGAAATGAACTCCTCCGGCCGCAACCCTGCCCGGACCCTTGAATGAAGACTGCCGATTGAAAGACGAGCGATGGGAAACATGACATTCAGCAACGCCATTTTCGATTTCCCGCTGCTGTCCCTTGGCGTCATCGTGCTGGCGATCCTGGCGATCTGGTTCCTGCTGCGTCACCGGCCGCCGTCCCCCTTTATCAAGGGTGGCAAGAACAGGCGTCCGCGCCTTTATGTCGTCGATGCCGCGGCTGTCGACGCCCGCAGGCGCGTCGTGCTCGTGCGGCGCGACAATGTCGAGCATCTGGTGATGATCGGAGGTCCCAACGACATCCTGCTTGAAACCCGCATCCCCGCCCCCATCGGCACACGCCACAGGCCGCAGTCCGCCCAGCAGGAAGCCAAGAACGAACCGCAGAAGCCTACAGAGGAAAAGCGCGAAGCCGAGTGATTCGCCGGACAAAGGGCCACAAGGCGGCAATGTCGGCGCCGCCGAAACGCGGCCGGAAGGTCATGGCATCACGGTGACGGAACGATGCTGAGACATCAAGGCACCAGCCGACCATCGGCGGCCCGGACACAACAGAAGCATCAAACCAAAAGGCCGCGTCCTCATCGGACGCGGCCTTTTGATGTGTTATTCTATTCGTCGCGGTAGACTTTCTCGCGTCGCTCGTGACGCTCCTGCGCCTCGATCGACAAGGTCGCGATCGGCCGCGCGTCGAGACGCTTCAGGCCGATCGGCTCGCCCGTCTCCTCGCAATAACCGTAGGTCCCTTCGTCAATCCGCCGCAATGCCGCATCGATCTTGGAAATCAGCTTGCGCTGACGATCTCTCGCCCGCAATTCGATGGATCGGTCGGTTTCGGAAGAGGCCCGGTCCGCAAGGTCCGGATGATTGGCGCTTTCGGCTGCCAGATTGTCGAGCGTTTCGCGGGCTTCCCGCAAAATATCATTTTTCCAGGCGATCAGCTTCGCGCGGAAATAGGCTCGCTGGTTGGGATTCATGAACTCTTCGTTATCGGAGAGAACATAGCTACTAAGATCAATGTTCTTGTTCAAAGCCATTCTCCTGAACAACACCCCACGGGCGCTGTATATCCCAAACAAACCTGATTATTCAAGCCTCTGCTGTAAATTTGAGCAGTCTAAAAACTGTTGAAAAAATAGGCCGACTTTCCGGTATTTCTGCAAAAAAAGAAGGCAACTGCCATAAAACATTCATCTGCGGCCTCAACGCCCGGTTTCGCCGGGGCTGAAGCCGATTCGTCCGGATGGCGGCACTGTTGCCGTTGCCTGAAATCAGGTCATTCGGCAAGCTGTCTTTTTGTGAAAAGAACAATCCGGGGCTGCAAAAAAGCACGCGGGCTTGCGGAAATTTCGTGATAAGGACATGTTCAAACCCGCTGCACCGCCCAAACCGACGGATGCCGCACCGCCGAAACCGCTTATGCCGCTTAGAGATGAGCAATGTCGACGATCAGTCCTCACCCTGAACGGATCTACCTTTTCCGGCATGCCCAGGCCGTCTGGCCGGAGCCAACCATGCGCGACTTCGAACGCCCATTGTCAAAGCGCGGCGTCGATGACGCCGCAGATATCGCAAGGCGCATGAAAGCATCAGGCTACGTGCCCGAAGTGATCCTGTCATCGTCGGCGATGCGCTGCCGTCAGACGGCCGATGCGGCCTACCGGGCGCTCGATCGCATTCCTTCCTGCAGGTTTATCGATGATTTCTACCAGGCGGCGCCGATAACCTATATCGAGGCGATCTCGGACCATGCCGACCGCCAGTCGGTGATGATCTGCGGCCACAATCCGGGCATCGAGGAAACGCTTCTCATGCTCGTCGGTTACGAGGCCTTCAACGCCACCTGCCCCTATGGCTTTCCCACGGCCGGCGTCGCCGTGCTCGACCATTCAGGCGCGCGGCAAAAGCCCGGCGACGGATCGCCGGAATGGAAAGTGACGGCCTTTCTCGCGCCGTGACGGCGCAAGCAAGGCCCAACCTTTCAACACGGATCGGCCCTGCCTATATTGCGTTCAGAACCGCAAAAGAGAGCCGATCTTCATGCCGATCCACACGTCGCTTGGCGATAATGCCAGAATTACGCTCGACACGATTTCCGATCGCGCTTCCGATCTCGTTCAGCCGACCCTGAGACTGGGCGTCACCGGGCTCTCTCGCGCCGGCAAAACCGTGTTCATCGCCTCGCTGGTTCACAATCTCCTTCATCGCGGCCGGCTGCCCATGTTCGAGGCCATGCGTTCGGGACGGCTGTCGAATGTGCATCTTGACGAGCAGCCGGACGACCAGATCCCCCGCTTCGACTTCGAAACCCACATCGACCGGCTGGTCGATGACCGCGTCTGGCCCGACTCGACCCGCGCTATCTCCGAATTGCGGCTGACCATCGAATTCGAAAGCGCCAGCCGCTGGAACCGGATGTTCTCGCGCGGCAAGATCGCGATCGATATCGTCGACTATCCAGGCGAATGGCTACTGGACCTGCCGCTTCTGGGTCAGGATTTTCGGGCATTCTCGGCGGAAACCGAGGCGCGCGCACAAAACGGAGCGCGTGCGGCGCTGGCACGCGACTGGCTCGAATTCGCCAAGGGCCTCGACTATGACGCTCCGGCAGACGAGAAGACGGTAAAGGCACTGCACGAACGCTTTGCCGCCTATCTGGTGGCGTGCCGGGCAGACGAACACTCCCTGTCCACGCTCCCGCCCGGCCGTTTCCTGATGCCCGGCGACCTTGAAGGCTCTCCGGCGCTTACTTTCGCTCCGCTTCCGGGGCTTGGCGAAGGAACAGCCAAACGCGGCTCGTTGGCCGCCCTTATGGAGCGCCGGTTCGAGGCGTACAAATCCGTTGTCGTCAAACCCTTCTTCCGCAATCACTTTGCCCGTCTCGACCGGCAGATCGTTCTGGTCGACACGCTTCAGGCCTTGAGCCGTGGTCCGGAAGCGATCGCCGATCTGGAGCGGGCGCTGTCCGAGGTGCTTGCCTGTTTCAGGCCCGGCCGCAACACCTGGCTATCGGCACTGGTACGCCGGCGCATCGACCGGGTGCTGATCGCCGCGACAAAGGCCGACCACCTGCACCACGAAAGCCATGACCGACTGGAAAAGCTGACGCGCCGCCTGGTTGATGACGCGGCGAAGACCATCGGCGCATCCGGCGCCGGGATCGAGGTGATGGCAATCGCTTCGGTCAGGGCGACGCGGGAAGCAACGGTGGAGAGCGGCGAAAGCCTTCTGCCGGTCATCGTCGGAACACCGATAAACGGTGAGAAGATCGGCTCAGAAACATTTGACGGAAAACGAAAAACGGCGATATTCCCCGGTGACCTTCCTGCCAATCCAGACGCCTTTTTCCGGCTGTTGCGACGCGGCGGCAAGGCGCCGGACAATCTCGCCGAGATCAACGCCGTGCGCTTTCGACCGCCGGAAATCGACGTCGCGAGCCAGGAGGATGGCCTCTCGATCCCGCATATCCGCCTCGACCGCGCCCTTCAGTTTCTTTTGGGAGACCGGCTGGCATGACACCCAATGATCCGCGCAAACCCGCAGTGTTCGATATCGAGAACGAGGAGCGCAAGGACAACGGCGCTCCGCATCGCAGGCCGCGTCATTTCGATGACCCCCATGTGCGGGTGACGCCGGACGAGGAGGATCCGTTCCTCGGCGACGCTGAAGCGATTGCCGCCGAGGAAGGCGAACCGCCGGTCGCGACCATGAAGAAACGCGGCTTTTCCTTCACGAAACTGGCCGCCGCCGCCTTCGGCATCGTGCTCTCGCTCGCGATCGGACTCTGGATCGACGACCTGGTGCGCAGCCTGTTCGCCCGCGCCCCCTGGCTCGGCTGGCTGGCGCTCGGCGCCGTTGTCGTCGGTATTTTCGCGGCAATCGTGGTCGCGGCGCGCGAGGCGATCGCGGTCCTGCGGCTCGGCGCCATCCAGAACATCAAGCTCGGCCTCGCCGAGGCCCATGCCGGAAGCGACAGCGCCGCCGCCCGCAAGGCCGTCGGCGAGCTATCCGCGCTTGTGGCGGCCAAGGCCGAAACCGCGCGCGGACGACAGCGTCTGCGCGAACTCGACGATGCTGTCGTCGACGCGCCGCAACTGGTGGAATTGGCGGAGCGCGAAATGATGGCGCCGCTCGACATCAAGGCCCGCGCGCTGATCCTCAACGCCTCCAAACGTGTGTCCGTGGTCACAGCCATCAGCCCGCGCGCGGCGGTCGACATCCTCTATGTCTTCTACGAATCGGTCCGCCTGATCCGCAACATGGCCGAGCTCTACGGCGGCCGGCCGGGATCGATCGGCCTCACCCGGCTGATCCGCGACGTACTCGCTCATCTTGCCGTCACAGGCTCGATCGCCGTCGGCGACAGCCTCGTCCAGCAAGTGCTCGGTCACGGGCTCGCCTCCAAGCTATCCGCCCGATTCGGCGAAGGCATGATCAACGGGCTGATGACGGCGCGGATCGGCATCGCCGCCATGGATCTCTGTCGCCCGATGCCCTTCACGGCTCTCAAGCGGCCGGGCATCGGCGATTTCATCAACGATCTCGGCCCCGGCGAAAGGCGCGATCTTTCAAACCCGTAACGTTCATCCACCCGCAATGCGGGCAGAAAAACCAAAGCTTAACGTTTGACCTTCATTCTTGCCGCTCGATAGAAACCGCCCTGCCCGGAAGCGCCAAGATGACACGACGGCCAGCACGCCTGTTCAGTTCCGCGATGATCGCCGCAGCCCTTGTCTCCGCCCTGCCCGCAGCCTCAGCGGCCGAAAGCGACGACAGCGCCTTCTTCCGCCAGGTGGCCGGCAAATGGTCCGGCCCCGGCAAGATCGTCGAGGGCAAGATGAAGGGCACACGCTTTCGCTGCGAGCTTGACGGGCTTCCCATCGAAGGCGACACGCAGGGCTTCAAGCTCGACGGCAAATGTCGGGCTGGATTGTTCACCCATCCGATGACCGCCATCTTCATTCGCGAGAAGGACGGCTATCGCGGCCGGTTTCTCGATGGCGAGGACGGCGACGGGCTCGAGGTCACCGGCGGATCGGTCGAGGACGGCAAGGCGGTGATCGCGCTCAGGCGCGAGGAGGTCGAGGGCGCGCTCGTGACCAATCTCATCGGAGACGAGGACCTCAACATCACGCTTCTGATCAAGGGCGGCACGCGCTACGTGCCGGTGATTGGCCTGTCGCTGAAACGCCAGACGGACCCGTTTTCGGTCGGCTCCGTCGACTGAACCGCATCAGACCTTCCACCACGATCCGTCTTCGCTGACGGGGTCGATATCGGCCGTGTCCGCCATAGCGCGCCATTCGGCGACCGTCCGCCCTCCCACCAATTGCTCCGGCGCGATCTCGGCAAGCGGCACGAGCACGAAGCCCCGCTCCGTCATGCGTGGATGCGGGAGGGTGAGCAAGGCGCTTTCACGAGAAAGATCGCCGAAGGTCAGGATATCGATATCGATGAGGCGCGGGCCCCAGCGCTGGTCGCGCACCCGTTTCAGCCGCTTTTCGATATCGAGGCAGAAACGCATCAGCGCTTCCGGCGCGCGTTCCGTTTCGATCAGCGCACAGCAATTGATGAAGGGCGGTTGAGGAACCGGCCCCCAGGGCGGCGTCCGGAAAAGACGCGAAACCGCGACGACGGTTGTTTCCGGATCGCCGTCAAGCAGGGAAAGCGCGCTGGCCATGGCCAGGGCCGGTTCTCCCAGATTGCCGCCAAGGCCGAGCGCGGCGCGGCCCCTCTCATTCGACATCGTAGGCGACCTTGGCCTCTGCATGGTCGAGCAGGCCGGGCACCGGCGCGGACGGCTTGCGCACCGTCACCTCGATCCGCCTGATCGCATCGTAATGGCGCGAGACCGAAACGGCGATCGCGTGCGCAAGGGCCTCGATCAGTTTGAAACGGCGGCCGGTCACGACGTCGTTGATGATGCGGTAAACCTCGCCATAGTCCACGGCCTCGGAAAAGTCGTCATGGAGCACGGCCGTCTCGTCCTCGATTTGCATGGTGATGTCGACATAGAAGCGCTGGCCGAGCCGTTCCTCCTCCTCCATCACGCCGTGGGTGGAGAAGAAAGCGCAATTCTTCAGCGTTATGACATAATGGCCGTTCATGACAGGTCTCCCATGCGCCGCGCGATCATGGCATCGGCAAATGCAAGCGCCGCGCGACTGGCACCGACATTGTGAACGCGGAAGATCGCGCCGCCCGAAAGGCGGGTGATGGCGGTGGTCGACGCCGTTGCGAAATCGCGGGTCAGATTGTCCTCGCCGCCGCCGATCGCGCCGACGAAACGCTTGCGCGACGTGCCGATCAGGATCGGCAGGTCAAGCGCGTGAAGGGCATCGAGATGCGCCATGACATCGAGATTGTCCTCGACGTCCTTACCGAAGCCGAAACCCGGATCGATTGCCAACTGCGCCTCTCCGACGCCGGCAGCGCGCGCGGCGGCAAGCGCCTTCTCCAGAAAGAAGAGCTGGTCGGCGACGGGTTCGGCAAGCGTCTCGCGATCGCGGCTCGTATGCATGAGGCAATAGCCCGCTCCGGTCCTGGCCGCGAGCGCAAGAATGGCCGGCTCGCCAGTACCGCCGGTTACGTCGTTGATGATGTGGGCCCCGGCGGCAATGGCAAGCCGCGCCGTATCGGCACGATAGGTGTCGATGGAGATCAGCGCCTCGGTCTTTGTCGCCAGCGCCTCGATCACGGGCAAGACGCGCGCCTGCTCTTCATCGGCGGAAACCGGAGCGGCGCCCGGCCGGGTCGACTCGCCGCCGATATCGAGAATGGCGGCTCCATCGGCGACAGCCTGAAGCGCATAGTCGATGACGGCAGCAGTATTCGCAAAACGGCCGCCATCCGAAAAGGAATCCGGCGTCACGTTGATAATCGCCATCAACACGCCTGCCGGTCCAAGCGCAAGCGTGCGACCGCCGGCGCAGGAAAGCATGCGCGGCCTGAAGCAGGTCTTCGGGGCTCGCATCATGTCGCTACCCTTCCCTCATCACCCGTTCCGGCTTGCCATTTGCGCGTCCGGCCGGTTTGCGCCCTGCGGAACGCCTCAACCCTGCTCGTCCGGCACGCGCACCGTCAGCCCGTCAAATTCCGGGCGCATGTTGATCTGACAGGAGAGACGCGAATTGGCGCGCAGGTCGACAGCGAAGTCCAGCATGTCTTCCTCCATCGGCTCGGGCTCGCCGACCTTCTCGAACCATTCCTCATCGACATAGACATGACAGGTGGCGCAGGCGCAGGCGCCGCCGCATTCGGCCACGATGCCCGGAACGCCGTTGCGCACCGCGTTCTCCATCACCGTGGAGCCTTCCTCCACCTCGAGATCGTAGACGGTGTCATCATTGCCGATGATTTTCAGTTTGAGCATGTCATGGACCTTAATGTTCTAAAGTGCCGGGCGGCTTCGGGATTGACCGGTTCTTCCCTCATTCCGCGCGAACAGTCAATATTGCGACCAACCGCCGCCCCATCATCGTGGCGTGTGCGTGCGTGAGAAAAAACGTGACGATGTGGAAAGCCTCAGAAAAGGCGTATTATGGTTAATATTTGCTAAATGACGGAATTTGATCGCTTTTTGCAGCTTCCGCTGACGGCATTTGTCGACCGAACCGGCTTGCGGCCCGGTCCGGCCTTCTGGTTGATGTTGTATGGCTATTGTGAATATGCGATTGAAAACGGGGGTAATCCCTTGAAATAGAAGACATTTGCCTGTCTTCAACTGCCCGCCTTCAAGGTCGCGGGTGTTTGAGACAAGGCATTTGGAGACTGTTTCAAACCTGTGTGCCGGCCGTCCGCCCCGCCCCGAAAGGGACAGAGTGGCCACCGGTTTTGAAGTTTCTGGGTGTTTGCGGCGCATCGGCTTAAGACGGGCGCCCTGAATAGGCCCATGTGTCACGAGGCGTATCCATGGCGAAACAATCAGGCGGCACTTCGCTCGATGATCAGGCACTCCACGCGCTGGAGGATGCCCTGTCCCCCGATTCGTCGGAACAGAACGCTGAAGACGAGGCGCAGCGCGAACAGGAAGCGCCCCGCAAGGAAAGCGTCTTCGCGCGCCCGGCCGCGAGCGGCGCCCGCCCGGAAGATAACCGCGCCAACGCGCCGCGCCCGAAATCGCCCGCCTTCCGGCCTGCCAATGATCCGGGCATGCTGTCGACCCAGCGCGTGCTGAAGGCCTTCGAACGCCGTTCGACCGTCAGGGCGCTTCGCAATTCCACGATCATGTCCGCCGGCTGGCTTGCAATCGGCGTCACGGGAACGCTGGTCACCTTCGGAAGCCGGATCTTCAACGCCTCCTCCTTCGCCGACATTCTGAGCATCGACGGTATCGGCCTCGCTGCGGCGCTCACCGTTGCCCCGATCTTCGTCTTCTACGCCTTCAACCTCATGCTGGCGCGCGCCCGCGACATGCAGGAAGCCGCCCGCTCGATGGCCGAAGTGGCGCTTCGCCTGTCCGATCCCGACGAAAATGCCGCACAGCAGGTGCGCAATGTCAGCCAGGCGGTCCGCCGCGAAGTCTATGCCATGAACGAGGGCATCGAGCGGACTATTGCCCGCGCCTCCGAGCTGGAAAATCTCGTCCATTCCGAGGTCAACGCGCTCGAGCGCAGCTATGCCGACAACGAGATGCGCATCCGCAACCTGGTGCAGGAACTGACGGCCGAGCGCGAGGCCGTGGTCAATCACGCCGCCCGCCTCAGGACCTCGATCCTCGGCACCAACGACCAGCTCAAGGATGAAATCGGCACGGTAATGGACGAACTCACCCGCAAGGTGAGCACGGCCGGCGATGGCGTCGCGGAAATGCTGGAGACCCGCGCCGCGGTGATCGACGAAAACACCGCCCGCGCCGTGTCCTCGATCGGGGACCTTCTGGAGGATCGCTCGAGCGCGCTCAGAAGCGAGTTCGACCGAAGCTACGGCGAGCTCTCCGATCTCTTCGACAAGCGCTTCAACGACCTGTCCCAGCGCTTCGAAGAGCGCGGCAGGACGCTGATCGGCGACTTCAACACCAGCGCCACCGCCCTCAACGAGAAGACCGAACAGGTCACCTCGGCGCTTGCCGAACGCGGCGGCGCGCTCGAAACGCTTCTCGGGGAACGCACCGAAACCCTGCGCACGGTCGCTGAGGACAGTGAAGCCGCGATGAACGCAGCGCTGGAGCGGGTTGTCGGCGGCCTTTCGGCGACGCTCAGCGAGAGCCAGGCCCGCTTCAACCAGCAGATCAGCGAGACTGACGCCGAGATCGCCCGTCAGGTCGAAGAGCGCAGCCAGTATGTCGACCAGCGCCTCGAGGCGACGATTGCGCGTCTCGGGACAGATCTCGACGGCAGGCTCGACGCCTTCACCGGCGCGTTCGAGGACAGCGGCAGCGCGATGGAGAGCCGGATCGACAACACGCTCGGCCGCTTCAACCAGATCTTCTCCGAGGGCGAATCGAGCATCGATTCCATGCTCTCGCACGCCTCCGACCGGCTGCAGGAGCGCATGACCGACCATACGCTGTCGCTGGCGACGACGCTCTCGACGAGCACAGAAATGCTCGACCAGACGCTGAAAACCCGCACGGACGAGATCACCGAGACGGTCGGACGCGACCATGGAAAGCTCGAACAGGTCTTCGGCGAGGCTGCCGAACGACTGGAGGAAAAGCTTACCCGCTTCAACCAGCAGATCACCGGCGGCGAGGCCAATATCAGCGCCACGTTGAATGATGCGGGCGAGCGACTCGGCGAACGCATGAACGATCAGGCAATCATGCTGGCCACCACGCTGTCGACGAGCGAAGAAGCCTTTGCGATGTCGCTGGAGGGCCACACCACGCGGATCGAGGAGCGCATGCGCGAGGGCAATGAACGCCTGAGCGGCACGCTGACGGGCGCCTCGGACCGGCTTGACGCACAGCTTGCCCAGTTCAACGAACGGGTGGGCAACGGCGAAAACGGCATTGCCGCCGTTCTCGACAATGCCTCGGAGCGCCTGCAGGATCGTATGCATGAGCATGCGGCAGGCCTGGCGGCCACATTGTCCTTGAGCGAAGAGACTTTCGGCGAGACCCTCGGGGCTCATTCCGACAAGCTTGAAGAGACCCTGCGCCAGGGCCATGAACGGCTCAGCGGCTCGCTTTCGGGCGCGTCCGAACGGCTCGATGCGCAGCTCAGCGACTTCAGAGCGAAGGTTGACGAGAGCGAGACGGGCATCACCTCGGCCATGTCGGCCGCCTCGCAGCGCCTTGGCGAACAGATGAACGATCAGGCCATCATGCTGGCCACCACGCTTTCAGCGGCCGAGGAAACCTTCGGGGACACGCTGAACACCCATTCCGAGCGACTGCAGGAAACGCTGAATACGGGTCATGGCCGCATCGACAGCTCCCTCTCCGGCGCGTCGGAGCGGCTCGACGCCCAGCTTCAGCGCTTCAACGCCCAGATCAATGACGGCTCGACCGGCATCGGTGCGACCATTTCGGCTGCCACCGAACGCCTCGGCGAACAGATGAACGAACAGTCCATCATGATCGCCACCACGCTTTCGACCGCCGAAGAAACCCTTGGCCAGACGATCGGCTCGCGCACCGCCCGGCTCGGAGAGACGCTGGAAGCAGGCCAGGGTCGGCTGGACCGCTCGCTTGCCGATGCCACCGGCCATATCGACCGCCAGCTTGAGCATTTCAACGAGCGCCTCGGCAGTGGCGAGGCCGACATCACCGCCGCCCTTTCCGGCGCGAGCGAGCGGCTCGATGCCCGGCTTACGGAAAGATCCGACGCGCTTTCAAAGAGCCTTTCCTCGGCACAGACCGCTCTGGAGGAAACTTTCGGCGAGCATGAGCGTCGCCTCAGCAGCGCCAGCGAGAAGAGCCAGGAAAAGATCGCCGAAACGCTAGAGACGGCCGGCCAGCGCTTCGAGACCTCGGTCGGAAACGCCGCGGACAGACTCGAAACCGGCCTCGGCCAGCGCGAGCAGAACATCACCGCCGCCCTTTCCGGCGCAAGCGAGCGGCTTGACGAACGGCTGAACGATCACGCCATCATGCTGGCCACGACGCTTTCGACCAGCGAGGAAAGCTTCGGTCAGACGATCGAATCATCGACTACGCGTCTTGCCGAAACGCTTACCGAAAACCAGAACCGCCTTTCGGGCGCCTATCGGGAAGTCTCATCCAAGCTTCAGGAAACCGTGGACACCCAGGCGAGCGCCCTCGACGGCCGCATCGCCGAAATCGACGGTCGGATCACCCGGACATTCGCCGAACGCGAGGCGGGCATCCGCGACGCGTATGAGCATGGGCAGTCGCGTCTGGAAGAAAGCCTGCGCACAGGAACGGGCGCGCTCGAAGGCGCCATCGAGCGGGCGAGCGCCGATATTTCGGAAACGCTTTCCGACGGCACCACCAGCATTTCCGCGACGATCGCCGCATCCTCCAGCCTGCTTGAAATGTCTCTGGAAGGCCGCGAGAGCGCGCTGCGCGACACGATCGACAAGGCCGGCATGGCGCTTGAGGACCGGCTGCGCGGCTCCGCCGGCGCGATCGCCGAAAGAGTATCCACCGCAGCCGGCTTGATCACGCGTTCCGCCGAGACGATGACCGACCGGGTCGAAACCTCGTTCGGCGCGCTTGGCGAAAGCCTCGACAGACACGGCCAGAGCGTGGAAAGCGGCGCGCTGCGGATCGAGGGTCTGGTTGACGAGGCCGGACGCCGCCTAGACAAGGCGCTGCACGACCATGCCGGCGCCATTGAAAACACCGGCGGGGCCGTCGAAAGCCGCCTCACCTCCTCGCTTTCGCGCCATGTCGAGAACCTCGCCGAAACCGGAGAGACGACGCGCAGCCGCCTGGAAACGACCTTTGCCGAGCAGAGCGCGGGCTTTGAGCGGGCGACGCAGGACGCTGCCGACCGGCTCGCGGCCTCGGGCGAGACCATCAACGGACGCGTTGGCGAAACGTTGGCCGAGAACACCAGAAGGCTCGAACAGGCAGGCGAAACCATCGCCAACACGCTGAACGAGACGCTGCTGACGCATGAAAACGCCTTCATGCTGACGGGTTCGCAGATGGACGAACGTCTTGGCGGCATGCTCGATGAAAAGACCCGGATGATCGAGACGGCAAGCGGCGCGGCCGCCGAAAGGCTCAGTGAAACGCTCGAGGCGCGCCGCTCCGCCATCGCCGCGGCGCTCAACGACGGCCAGGAACACATCGAGACCCGTTTTTCGAAACTCGAAGGCGCGCTCGACCAGGGCCTCGTCAATATCAGCGAGACCATGGACCGCCGCACCACCGAGCTTGCCGGGCGCATCCGCGAAACGGTTTCGGAGAGCTCAGCCGAGATGGGCCGCAGCGCCGAGGACGCACGCATCAAGCTGGAACAAGCCGGCCAGGGCTTCACCGAACAGGTTTCCGGCGCGGTCGCCTCCGCGCAGCGGAGCATGGAGGGTTCGGCCCACGAAATCTTCGATCGCGCACGTGAAATGCAGGCGGAGCTTGCCAATCAGGCGGCTGTCGCCGGCGAGCACGCCTCGGAGAACAGCACACGCATCTCCGAGATCCTGTCCGCCACCAGCGCCCGGATCGACAACCAGATCGAGACAATCCGCCTGACGATGGGTGAGGCAGAGCGGCTTTTGGCCGAACGCGGCGAACGGCTCAACAGCGGCATCGCCGGCACCGCCGAAATGCTTTCCGAACGCCTTGGCGAATCGGAACAGTCGCTGACGGCACGTGCTCAGTCGCTGCGCGACAGCCTCGGCACCCAGATGAAGGCGCTGGAGGAAACGCTCGGCACGGTTGATCGCGTGCTCGCCGCGCGCGGCGATGCCGTCGGCACTGCCCTTGACGAGCGCGCCCGCGACATGAATTCTATGCTTGCCGGCCATACGAGCGAGCTCAGCAGCCTGATCGAGGAAAAGGCCCGCCCGCTGATCGAAAGTTATGGCGAGACCGGCCGGGTTGCTGCCGAGCAAATCCACCGCGCCTCCGAGGAAAGCAGCCGCCAGTTGCGCGCCGACGGCAATGCGCTTGCCGGCAATGTCGAGGCGCTGGTCAGCCATCTCAGCCAGAGCCACCAGATGCTGGCCGGCATTGTCGACCAGGCTGCCGCGCGCCTGTCTTCCGCAGACGAGCAGTTGAGCTCGACGGCAAGTCGCATCGAAAACACGGCCGAGCGTTCGGCTGCCTCGCTTGCCGATTCGAGCAATCTCCTCGGCGCGAAGGTCGATGCGCTTGACGGCAGCGCGGCCGGTGCGCTTGAGACCGTTCGCGGTCTCGTTTCCCAGATCGAAAGCCATGCGGGCGTGCTCGACCGTGCCTCAAACCTGATCGAGGCTGCCCAGTCGAACCTCGCCAACACGCTGTCCGAACGCCAGGAAGCGCTTGGCCTGCTTTCAACCGGCCTTGCCGAACGTTCGCAGGAGATCGAGAAGGGACTGACGGGCGTCGCCGCCGCGGTCGCCGCGACGATGGAAAAGACGGGTCAGGACGCCGAAAGCGTGTCGCAGCGGGTTGCCGAGACCATGCGCAATTCGGTGGAAGACGCCGCCCGCCGTTTCTCCGGCGCCACAAAGGAAATCGAGCGGATTTCCGCGGAGATCCGTTCCGAACTCGACAATACGCGCGAGGCGGTCAAACGCGGCATTCATGACATGCCGGAAGAGGCGCGCGAAAGCGCGCAGGCAATGCGCAAGGCCGTCGAAGACCAGATTCGCGCGCTTGAGGACATCTCCTCCGTGATCGCGACATCCCGCTCGCAGGTTTCGGCACCCGAGACGCCCCGCCCGCAGCCGAAGAAGGAAGAACCCGTCGCTCAGCGCCCGTTCACCAGCCCCCCGGCCGGTTCCCTCAGCGCACCGGATCTTTCCGCTGCAACGCCGAAACAGCCGGCCCGCGAACCGCGCCAGCAGGCTGTCACCCGGTCCGCTGGAAGCAATGCCCCGGGCGGCGAAGGCTGGATCAGCGACCTTCTGCGGGCGGCCGCCCGCGAGGAAGCCGGTCAGCGCGAGAGCCAGAAGGCCTGGACCGGCCAGCCGACCGCCAGCGAGCGCAAGCCCAACCAGGTTGTCGACTCACTGAATTCCCTGTCGGTCGATATTGCCCGCGCAATCGATCACGACGCCTCCGTCGAACTCTGGGGACGCTACCAGCAGGGAGAGCGTGACGTCTTCACCCGCAGGCTCTACACGCTGAAGGGCCAGCGCACCTTCGACGAGATCAAGGCAAAGTACGAGGGCGACCGCGAATTCAAGACCGCCGTCGACCGCTATATCGCCGATTTCGAGAAGCTGCTCTCCGACGTGATGCGCAAGAACCGCGACCGCACCGCCGTCCAGTCCTACCTGACGTCGGACACCGGCAAGGTCTACACCATGCTTGCCCACGCTGCCGGACGGCTGAAATAGGAACCGGAATTCCGTAAGTTGAATTAAGGATGGGGCGGCTCCAATGGGGCTGCCCCAGTTTTTTTGGACAATGCGCGCCTCACCCTCATCCGTCATGCTCGGGCCTGTCCCGAGCATCTAAACACGCATCAACGAGGCAAGCGTCTCGGCCGATCAAAATGCATTTAGATACAATATATTACAAAACACCAACGCCGCGCGTGCGGAACGGTGGTTAGATCCTCGGGACAAGCCCGAGGATGACGTCCATACAGAAGGATGGCTTTGTCGTTAGCCTGAGAGGCAGCCCCAGCAGCCTTTCCCGAACCCGGCCTTTCTAAAGCCTGCGCGAGACCGGCAGAACCGAGAGATTGCTGAAGGCTGACTGCAGCGCGCCCCAGACGCCGCGCCGGTTGACGATCATGACGGCGATCGCGATCGCGCCCATGGCCATCAGATACCAGGTGCCCCAGTCGGCGGCGATCCAGCGCAACAGGAAGAACAGCACCGTGCCGATGATCGGCCCCTCGATGGAGCCGAGCCCGCCGATGACGACGATGAAGATGACGAAGGCCGTCCATTCATTGACGCTGAAGGCGGCATCCGGCGTGATTCTCAGCTTCTGCAGGAAGATGAAGGCGCCGGTCAGGCCCGTATAGAAGGCGGCGAAGACATAGACCATGAATTTGACCGCCTCGACGCGCACGCCGACGCTTTCCGCCGCCGGCGCGCTGTCGCGGATCGCCGTAAGCGCCAGCCCCCAGCGCGAGCGCAGAAGCCCCCAGACGGCGAGAATGGAGACGACGCCGAGGCCGAAGGCGATGTAATACATGATCATTTCGCGAGCAAAGCGGTCTGCCGAAAGCGAGCGGACGATGGAAACAGGCAGGGATATGCCCGACCCGCCGCCAAGCGCGCCGATCTGGGCCATGGAAAGCCGGAAGACCTCGGCGATCACCCAGGTGCCGATGGCGAAATAGGCCCCCTTCAGACGAAAGGCGACCCAGCCGGTGGGCACCGCGATGACGGCCGTGGCGACGGCTGCCGCCGGAATGGCCACGAGCAGCGGCACGTTCAAAAACATGGCGAGCGCGAAGAACAGATAGCCGCCGAGCCCGACGAACGCCTGCTGGCCGACCGAAATGAGCCCGGTATAGCCGGCAAGCAGGTTCCACATCTGGGCAAGCGCCAGGAGGCTGAAGGCCTCCATCAGAAGCCGCATGCCCGCAGGCCCGGTCCAGAGCGGCGCGACGGCAAGCAGCACGAGCGCTGCCGCCAGAACCGTGCGCAGGCCGGGCGAGACGAAATCGCGCGAGACGGGCGGTGCGGTCGGAACGGAAAGGGACATCGGCTCACCTCACATTTTCGGAAACAGGCCGCGCGGCCGCACGACGAGAAGGGCGAGGAAAACGAGATGCCCCGCAAGGATCTGGTAGCCGGCGTCGATCTGGGCGCCGACCGTCTGGGCGATGCCGAGAATGATGCCGCCGGCAAGCGTGCCCCAGAGGCTGCCGAGACCGCCGATGATCACCGCCTCGAAGGCGAAGATCAGGCGCGCCGGGCCGGCAGACGGATCGAAATTGGTCTTCATCGCCAGGAAGATGCCGGCCACACCGACGACAACGCTCGCCATCATCGTCGCCAGCGCGAAGATATGAGCGTTCTTCGCTCCCATCAGCGGCACGATTTCCGGGTCGTCGGAAGTGGCGCGCAAGAGCCTGCCGAGCGATGTGCGATAGAAGATGAACTGCAGGATGGCGATCACCGCCACCGCCGCCGCGAACATCAGAAGCGGCAGATAGCCGACGGCAAGCCCGCCGCCGAGCGAAAGGCTGCCCGTGTCGAGCCCGCCGGTGGCAAGCCGCTGGCTGTCGGCGGAAAAGATCTCCAGAAGCGCGTTCTGGATGATGATCGACATGCCGAAGGTCACCAGGATCGGCGGAAGAATGTCCTTGCCCAGCATGCGGTTCAGGAGAACGCGCTGATTGAGGTAACCGGCAGCCCCCAGAATGGCGAGAACAGCGACGGCGGCGATCGCCGGATGGATCGCCCAGCCCGCGACGAAGGCGACCATGAGATAGGCCGCCGTGACGATGAAATCGCCATGGGCGATGTTGATGAAGCGCATGACGCCGAACATCAGGCTGAGGCCCGCGGCAAAGAGCGCATAGAGGCCGCCGAGCAGGATGCCCTGCAGCACAGCGTTGACGAAAACCATCATGAAGCCTCCTTCAGATCGGACGCGCCGAAATAGGCGGCAGCGATTTCCTTGCGGGTGAGCGAGGCGGGCGTGCCCGTCAGCGTCACCCTGCCCTCCATCAGGCAATAGACCCGGTCGGCGACGGCAAGCGCCTGCCCGACATCCTGCTCGACGACGAGCACCGACGCGCCGGAAGCGCGGATTTTCGGAAGAGCCTGGTAGATGTCGCGGATGATCTTCGGCGACAGGCCAAGGCTGATCTCGTCGCAGAGCAGCAGCACGGGGTTCGACATCAGCGCCCGGCCGATCGCCACCATCTGCTGCTGGCCGCCGGACAGCGCCGTGCCGGGATTGTTGCGCTTTCCGACAAGATCGGGAAAGAGATCGTAGACCGCATCGAGGTTCCAGGCGCCCGCGCGGCCGCCGGCAGCGCCGATCAAAAGATTCTCCTCGACGGACAAGGAGGGGAAAAGCCTGCGTCCCTCGGGCACCAGCGCAATGCCGGCGCGATGGATGCGATCGGCCGGCCAGCCCGATATCGCCTCGCCGCTGAAGGAGAGCGTCCTTGCGCGCGACGGCACCAGGCCGGTCAGCGCCTTGAGGAAGGTGGATTTTCCCGCGCCATTGGCGCCGATCAGCGCCACGGCCTCGCCTTCGCCAACCGAGATATCGACGCCGAACAGCGCCTGGAAATCGCCGTAGAAGGCTTCGAGGCCTTCGGTTTCAAGCAGTTTCGTCATCGACGGCAATCCCCATGTAGATTTCCTGAACCAACGGATCGGCCATGACGGCGGCGGGCTTGCCATCGGCGACGATACGGCCGAAATCGATGACGATCAGCCGCTCGACCACCGCCGTCAGCGCATGCACGACATGCTCGATCCAGATGATGGACACGCCCGCATCGCGGATGCCGCGGACCGTTTCGACGAGATCATGACACTCCGCCTCCGTCAGCCCGCCGGCGATCTCGTCGAGCAGCAGAAGCTTCGGCCCGGAGGCGAGCGCGCGGGCAAGCTCCAGCCGCTTGCGCTCCAGAAGCGTCAGGCTGCCGGCCGGCCGGTTGGCCTTGCCCATCAGCCCGGTGCGCTGAAGGATTTCGGCGCATACTTCCTTGCCGCCGCTGCCGCCCGGCGCGCCGAAGGCGGCGGCCACCAGCAGGTTCTCGTAGACGCTCATGCCGGTGAAGGGGTGCGGGATCTGGAACGAGCGGGCAATGCCCATGCGGCAGCGCTCGGCGGCGCTCTTGCGAGTGACGTCGCGGCCCTCAAAGAAGATGGCGCCCGAGGACGGCGACAGCGCGCCGCCGATCAGGTTGAACAGCGTCGACTTGCCGGCGCCGTTCGGGCCGATGATGCCGAGCGCCTGGCCTTCCGGCAGGTCGAAGGTGACATTGTCGGCAACCGTCAGCGCGCCGAAACTCTTGTTGACGCCCGAAAGCGAAAGGATCGTCGTCATGAAAACTCTCCCGGCGGGATCCGGGGCGGCCTTCCCGCCCCGGACCTCACCCTCAGCCGATCGGCTTCATTGTGCCCGTAAGCGGGATTTCCGGGTGGTCCTTGTTCTCGACGATCTCGAGAACCGGCTTGTCGCCGTCCATGTGCCACTGGCCGCCGACCAGCGGCGTCTTGGCGACATTGGGAACCGGACCCTTGGAGAAATCGATCGGGCCGACGATGGAGTTGTAATTCGTCGCCGCGATCGCCCTTGCGATCGAATCCGGATCGGAGATGTCCTCGGTGCGCTTCAGCGAATCGACGACGACCTCGAACAAGGCGTGCTTGAAGCCGAGCGGCATGGTCCAGGGATTGCCGGTCGCATCCTCATAGGCCTTGGCAAGTTCGGCCGATGACTGGCCGGTGAAGCCGGAGGAGAAGGGATGATAGGGCGACCACCAGACTTCCACCGAAAGACCATCGGCGCGCTGGCTGAGACCGGCGACCGCTTGCGGGAACTCGGTGGCCTTCGCCACATTGACGACCTTCGGGGCAAAGCCCTGCTGGGCGGCCTGGGTCCAGAAGGTGGTGAAGTCCGGCGGCACGACGACGCCCGTGACGATTTCCACGCCGGCATTCTTGAAGGCGGAAATCTGCGCGGAAAAGTCGTCGGAACCGGACTGGAAACGGCCGGGATCGACAAGCGAATAGCCGCGCTTTTCCATGACCGGGGGGAAGCCCACCGTCTTGTCGGCCCAGCCATTGCCGTCCGGATCGTTCGGCCATAGCGCGCCGACAACCTTGTTGGTCGGCACCTCGTCCCACATGTTGATGAAGGTCGAGATCACGTCCTCAAGCCCCCAGAAGAAGTGGTAGGTGTACTGGAAGCCGACCTTGGGGTCGCCCTGCCGGCCGAAGAAATGCGGCTGCCAGGGCGTGTCATTGGTCACGCAGGGCACGCCGTTCAATTCGGCCTGGTCGGCCACCGGGTTGGTGGTGTCAGGCGTCGAGGCGGCGCAGAGAATGTCCACCTGGTCGCTGAAGATGAGGTCCTGGGCAACCGACGAGGCGCGGTTCGAACTCGACTGACTGTCCTTGACGATGATTTCGACAGGGTGCTTCGTGCCGTTGATCATCAGCCCGTCGGCAAGCCCCTTGGAGAACTGCTCGATCGTGAAGCGATCCGGCTCGGCGAAGATGGCGAGTGGCCCCGTTTCCGGCGAGACGAAGCCGATCTTGATCGTCTTCGGCGCCGCAATCGCCGGCATGGCGAGCCCGCCGGTCGCGGCGAGCGTTCCGGCCACGCCCGTCGTCTTGATGAACGTCCTGCGCGTGATGAATTTTCTGGACATGGGGTTTCCTCCTCCTGAACGTCCTGTCGTGCATGAACCCGCTTTTCGGCACAGCCTCACCCAGTCCGCGCGCGACAGGCGTGCGCGGATCAATCGAAACCGGCTCGGAAAAGGTGTTTCTTCAAATGCGGCCGGCGACCTCCCGCTCGCCGACGCGCCTCGCTCTGGGCGGACGCCGTCCGGTCGCATGAAAGCGCCGGTATTGCTTGTTTCGTCCGCGCGTCCCGGCCAGGGCCGGAGCTGTTCCCTTCAGGCTATTTTCCCGTTTCTCCCGCTCCCCTTTCGGGGAATTTCTTCATCGTGTTCTCGATGCCGCGCAGCGTGTTCGTCACGTCGGCCCAGAGATTGGGCCCGCTCTGGATCGCTACCGCGCCGATCACATTGTCCTGCTTCACCCAGATCTGCGCCGGCTCGAAATTGAGCGCCGGAGCCTCCGGCTCGCTGCTTGCGCGCGTGACATAGAGCCCGAAGGCCTCTGCGATCGCCGCGACATCCAGAGAATAAGCGAGCGGCAGGCGAATGAGCTGCATGTCCTCCTTCAGCCGCTCGGTCTCCGCCCGTCCGTCGGCCGATGCGGCGATGAGCCGAATGCCGCGAATGGCGAAATCGCCAATCCGGTCGTCAAGCTCCTTCAGCGCGTTGCGCGTCCACTTGCAGTGGCGGCCGCGATGAAAGGCGATGAACGTACCGCCCTCCGGCGCGTCCACCGCAAGATCAAACAGGCCGTGCGATACGGTTTCGCACCGCAATGAGGGAGCCTCGATACCCGGAACAAGCCGCGCAATCATGGCCGGACCTCACGCGGTAAGCTTCATCTCCGCAAGCCGCGCCTCGATTTCGGGTACGGTGCGGAAAATGTGGTCGGCGGTCAGTTTCTCGGCGCGCTCGGCGTCGCGATCGATCACCGCCTCGAAGATCGCCTGGTGCTCGGCGCGCACGTCACGCGGGATGCAGCGTTTCTGCGCGAACGAGATCTGCAGATAGCGAACCGAATGGCTGTAGAGCATGGACCGGCAGTTCAGAAGCCAGACATTGGTGCAGGCTGCCGTCATCGCGTCATGGAAGGCGCGGTTGCGCTTTTCCCAGTCGCTGACCAGTTCGTCCTCGTGGCCGACGGCATCGGTCTCAAGCTTGGCAAGCCGGTGATGGGCGGCGACGAAGGCGCTTTCCCAGTCATCATCGCCCGTCTCGATTGAATGGCGCACCGCGCGCGCTTCAAGCAGCGCCCGCATCTCGACGATCGACTTGAAATCCTCGATCGAGATGGTCGCGGCGCGGAACCCGCGCTGGCCTTCGGTGGTCACCAGATTTTCGGCAAGAAGCCGCGACAGCGCCTCGCGCACGGTCGATGAGCCAACGCCGAAGGTCGCGCGCAGATCCTCGACGCGCATCCGGCTTTCCGGCGGGATCTCACCACACAGAATCGCCCGGCGCAGCGCTTCATAGACGAGTTCGATCGTCGTCCGGCTGCCCGATGTGGCGCTGATTTCCTCGACCTTCTTCAGATGTGTCACGACCTCTCCGTCCCTTGCGGCGTGCTTGTCTTCCTCAATGCTTAACATATCGGCGATCAAAAACAACGACAAAATTGCAAAATATCGTTTTTAAGTTCTAATTTATAAAAATATCGTTTTTTGTGTTTGACAAACGAGATTGCCGGGCGCAGTCTCAGATCATCGGTTTCGACTGCGGGAGGAGAGATGACCGAAAGCAATGACACGAAAGAACACACGATCCGTATCGCCGGCCGTTCAAAGGTCTTTTCCTGCAGGGACGGCGAACCGGTTCTGTTTTCCATCGAACGGGCGACATCGTCGCATGAGCGTCCGCCGGTCAGGATCGGTTGCCGTCGCGGCGGCTGCGGCGCCTGCCGGGTTCGGGTCATCTCCGGAAGCTACGAAACCCTGAAAATGAGCCGTTATCACGTCTCCGAGCAGGAACAGGAGGAAGGCTATGCCCTCTCCTGCCGGCTCATTGCCCGGAGCGATCTCGTGATTGAACCCGCCTATCGTCCGCCGCGTGCGCCGGACGAGACGCGAAACGAGAGACAACGGGAAGAAGTCTGAGAACAGGTAAGGAGGAACGCCAAAATGTCTCAGGAAGGTCTGCTGCGCCCGGGCATCGCCCAGTTGCGCGTTCTCGACATGGACGAGTCGATCACCCACTATGTGGATCGGCTCGGTCTCGAACTCGTCAGCAAGGAGGCCGACGGTCGCGTCTACCTGAAGGGGTATGACGAATTCCACCGTCATTCGGTGGTGCTGCGCGAAGCCGATCGCGCCGGTATCGATTACTTCGCCTTCAAGGCCGACAGCCAGGAAAGCGTCGACAATTTCCGCCGCCGCATCGAGGAATGGGGCCTGGCCGTGGACGACGTGCCTGCCGGCGAACAGCCCGGCGTCGGACCGCGCATCGGCTTCACCATCCCTTCCGGTCACCGCATCGAGCTCTTTGCCGACATGGAGCTCTCCGACGACGGCCCGGACACCCGCAACCCCTACACCTGGAAGACCGAGCCGCGCGGCATGCGCGCCCAGCGCATGGACCATTGCCTGCTCTACGGTCCGAATATCGACCAGGTCGAGGAATTCTTCACCAAGGTACTCGACTTCCATTTGCCCGAGCGCGTCGATCTTCCCGACGGCACGCTGGCGATCTGGATGACGGTATCGAACAAGGCGCATGACATTGCCTTCGTCAAGCATGACGAGCCCGGCAAGCTGCATCACCTGGCCTTCTTCCTGGAAGACTGGAACGCGATCGGCAACGCCGCCGACATCATGACGCGCTACGACATGAGCCGCGACCTCGGCCCGACGCGTCACGGCATCACCCGCGGCCAGACGATCTATTTCTTCGATCCGTCCGGCAACCGCAACGAGGTCTTCTCCGGCGGCTACACCGCCTACAAGGACCACCCGACCCGTATCTGGGATCACAACAATGTCGGTCGCGGCATCTTCTACTACGAGCGTCAGCTCAACGAAGCCTTCCTGTCGGTCGTAACCTGATGGATGTCACCCGCACATCGTTGCGGCTGACCGCCGCCGCCGCCCACAAGGCCGTGGGCGCGGCGGTGGAAAAGGCCATCGAACTCGGCGTCGCGGTCAATGCCTGCGTCGTCGATGCCGGCGGCAATCCCCTCGCCTTTCTAAGGGGTGACGGGGCCTTTCTGCCGTCCGGCAATATCGCCCGCGACAAGGCCTATACGGCGGCGGGGTTCAACGCGGCGACAGGCGCCTTCTTCGAGGCGCTTGTCGGCGAACCGGCGGTTCTTGCCGGCATCACCGGCCAGCCGGGCGTTGCCGCCTTTCCCGGCGGCCTGCCGATCCGGGCGGACGGCGAACTCATTGGCGGCATCGGCGTTTCCGGCGCCTCGGCCGAAGAAGACGAGATTTGCGCCCGGGCCGGGCTCCAGGCGATCGGCCTCTCGGAGCAGTAGATTTTACCAAGGGCTTGAAAAGCATAAAGGATCACGATCGTGCTCAAGATCAACCTGCGCGAGGCAATGCACTTCATCGACGGCGAATATACCGCGGGCAGCTCCGGCAAGACCTTCGACAACGTCTCGCCGGTGACCGGACGCAAGATCGGCATCGTGCATGAGGGACTGAGACCGGAAGTGGACGCCGCCGTATCCGCCGCCCGCGCAGCGCTTTCCGGCCCCTGGGGCTATCTGCCGCTTGCCGAGCGCGCCGCCCTGCTCCATGCCGTCGCCGACGGGATCACAAAACGGTTCGACGACTTCCTCGAGGCCGAAATCCTCGACACAGGCAAGCCGAAAAGCCTTGCCTCCCATGTCGACATTCCGCGCGGGGCCGCCAATTTCAAGGTCTTTGCCGACCTGGTGAAGAATGTCCCGACCGAAAGCTTCATGCTGGATACGCCGGACGGCGCGGGCGCGCTGAACTACGGCGTGCGCAAGCCGAAGGGCGTCATCGCCGTCATCTCGCCGTGGAACCTGCCGCTGCTGCTGATGACGTGGAAGGTCGGCCCGGCGCTTGCAAGCGGCAACACCGTCGTCGTCAAGCCGTCCGAGGAAACGCCGCTGACGGCGACGCTTCTGGGCGAAGTGATGAACGAGGCCGGCATTCCGAAGGGCGTCTTCAACGTCGTCCACGGCTTCGGGCCGGATTCGGCCGGCGCCTATCTCACCGAACATCCGGGCGTCGACGCCATCACCTTCACCGGCGAAACGCGTACCGGCGAGGTCATCATGCGTTCGGCCGCCAAGGGCCTGCGCCAGGTCTCGATGGAATGCGGCGGCAAGAATGCCGGTATTGTCTTCGCCGACTGCGACATGGACAAGGCGATCGAGGGGACCATGCGTTCTGTCTTCGCCAATTGCGGCCAGGTCTGTCTCGGGACCGAGCGCGTCTATGTCGAGCGGCCGATCTTCGACGCGTTCGTCGCGCGGCTGAAGAAAGAGGCCGAGGGCCTGAAGCTTGGCGCGCCCGAAGAGGCCGGCACCAGTCTCGGCCCGCTGATTTCGCAGGAGCATCGCGAAAAGGTGCTCTCCTATTTCGAACTCGCGAAGAAGGACGGCGCGACGATCGTCACCGGCGGCGGCGTGCCCGACATGGGCGAGGAGCTTTCCGGCGGCGCATGGGTCGAGCCGACCATCTTCACCGGTCTACCCGAGAGCGCCCGTATCATCCGCGAGGAAGTCTTTGGCCCGGTCTGTCATATCGCGCCCTTCGATACGGAGGAGGAAGCAATCCGCCTTGCCAATGACACCGAATACGGGCTCGCCAGCGCCGTCTGGACCGAGGATCTGAGCCGCGCCCACCGGGTCGGACGCAAGATCGAGGCCGGCATCGTCTGGGTCAATTCCTGGTTCCTGCGCGATCTCAGAACCGCCTTTGGCGGCTCCAAACAGTCGGGCATCGGCCGCGAGGGCGGCGTTCACGGCCTCGAGTTCTACTCGGAGCTGACGAATGTCTGCATCAAACTCTAGGACAACATCATGAGCAGCGAAGAAAACATTCAAAAGGCCGCCGACCGTCTCTGGCAGGCCTGGCAAGCGGGCGAGACAACCGCGCCGATCCGCGACCTTCTCGATGAAGGCGATGTGGCGGCGGCCTATGCCGTGCAGGAGATCAACACAAGGCGCTGGCTGGGCGGCGAGGAGCGCCAGCTCTCCGGCCGCAAGATCGGTCTGACCTCGAAGGCGGTGCAGAAGCAACTCGGCGTCGGCCAGCCCGATTACGGCATGCTGTTTGCCGACATGGAGGTGATGGACGGCGAGGAGATCGCCTTCTCGCGCGTGATGCAGCCGAAGGTCGAGGCGGAGATCGCCTATGTGATCGCAGCGCCGCTCACCGGCGGCTTCATCACCATGGTCGATCTGATGGCCTCCATCGGCTACGTCGTGCCGGCGATCGAGGTGGTCGGCTCGCGCGTTGCCAACTGGGACATCCGCATCACCGACACGATTGCCGACAACGCCTCGTCGGGCCTCTACGTGCTCGGCCAGAGCCCGAAACGCGTCGGCGATTTCGACCAGCGCATGTGCGGCATGGTGATGTTCAAGAACAACCAGCCGGTCTCCGTCGGCGCGGGCGCGGCCTGCATGGGCTCGCCGCTCAACGCCGCCCTGTGGCTGGCGCGCACCATGGCGAAGGCCGGCCGCGCGCTCGGCCCCGGCGATGTCATTCTCTCCGGCGCTCTGGGGCCGATGCAGCCTGCCGCTCCGGGCGATGTGTTCGAGGCCCGCATCAACGGGCTCGGCTCGGTTCGCGCCGCATTTTCGAAGGATTGAGACGATGGAAAAGATCAAATGCGCCATCATCGGTTCCGGCAATATCGGAACCGACCTGATGATCAAGGTCATGCGCAAGTCGAAGACGCTGGAAATGGCCGCCATGGTCGGCATCGACCCGAAATCCGACGGTCTGGCGCGCGCCGCCCGCCTCGGCGTCGCGACAACGCATGAGGGCATTGACGGGCTGACGAAGTTCGATTGCTACGACGACATCCGCATCGTCTTCGATGCCACCTCCGCCGGCGCCCACAAGCGCCATAACGAGGTTCTTCAGAAGGACGGCAAGCAGGTGGTCGACCTGACCCCGGCGGCAATCGGCCCCTACACGATCCCGGTCGTCAATCTCGACGCCAATCTGACCGAATCCAACGTCAACATGGTGACCTGCGGCGGCCAGGCGACGATCCCGATCGTCGCGGCAGTCAACCGGGTGAGCCCGGTGCGCTACGGCGAGATCGTCGCCTCGATCTCCTCGCGCTCGGCCGGCCCCGGCACCCGCGCCAATATCGATGAGTTCACCGAAACGACGGCGGCGGCGATCGAGAAGGTCGGCGGGGCCGAGCGTGGCAAGGCGATCATCATCCTCAATCCGGCCGAGCCGCCGATCATGATGCGCGACACGGTCTACTGCCTCTGCCACGAGGCCGACCAGGAGGCGATCCGCAAGTCGATCCACGACATGGTGGAGGACGTGCGCGCCTATGTGCCCGGCTACCGGCTGAAGCAGGCGGTGCAGTTCGAGCATATCGGTTCCAACGCGCCGCTGCATATTCCGGAAATGGGCGGCGATTTCACCGGGCTCAAGGTCACGGTGTTCCTCGAGGTGGAGGGTGCAGCCCACTACCTGCCCGCCTATGCCGGCAATCTCGACATCATGACCTCGGCGGCGCTGAAGACCGCCGAACGCCTCGCCGAAAAACGCAACTGGATCGCAAAGGCCGCCTGAGATGACCAAGCTCTACATACAGGACGTCACGCTGCGCGACGGCATGCACGCCGTGCGCCACCAGTATGATCTCGGCCATGTCCGCGCCATTGCCGAAGCGCTGGACGAAGCCGGCGTCGATGCCATCGAGGTCGCCCATGGCGACGGGCTGACGGGTTCGACCTTCAATTACGGTTTCGGCAAATGCACCGACGAGGCCTGGATCTGCGAGGCGGCGAAGGTTGTGAAGAAGGCCAAGCTGACGACGCTGCTTCTGCCCGGCATCGGCACGATTCATGACCTGAAGCGCGCCCGCGACATGGGGGTCGCCTCCGTGCGCGTCGCCACCCACTGCACCGAGGCCGACGTTTCCGCCCAGCACATCGCGGCTGCCAAGGAAATGGGCATGGACGTCTCCGGTTTCTTGATGATGAGCCACATGAACACGCCGGAAAAGCTCGCCGAACAGGCAAAGCTGATGGAAAGCTACGGCGCGGACTGCGTCTATGTCACCGATTCCGGCGGCAGGCTCACCATGAAGGACGTCGCCGCCCGTTTCGAGGCCTATAATGCGGCTCTGAAGCCCGAGACCCAGCGCGGCGCGCATATGCACGAGAACCTGTCGCTGTCGGTCGCCAATTCCATCGTCGCCGTCGAGCACGGCGCATTCCGCGTCGACGCCTCGCTTGCCGGCATGGGCGCCGGCGCCGGCAATACGCCGATCGAGGCCTTCATCGCCGTTGCCAATCTCTATGGCTTCGAACATGGCTGCGACCTGTTCAAGCTGCAGGATGCGGCCGAGGAACTGGTGCGCCCGCTGCAGGACCGGCCGGTGCGGGTCGACCGTGAAACCATGACGCTCGGCTATGGCGGCGTCTATTCATCCTTCCTGCGTCACGCGGAACGGGCGGCCGAAGCCTACGGGCTCGACACGCGCGATATTCTCGTCGAGGTTGGCCGGCGCGGTATGGTCGGCGGCCAGGAAGACATGATTGTCGATGTCGCCCTCGACATGATCAAGGAAAAGGAGCTGGCGATATGACCGATATCAGCGCAATTGCGGAGATTGTCGACCGGGCAGCAATGACGGCGACGGAAATCCCCCAGTTCTCCGATACTGAAGCGCTTTCGATGGACGAGGCCTATGCCGCTCAGGCGCTGTCGCTGCAGCGGCGTTATGCCCGCGGCGAAAAGCGCGTCGGCATCAAGATGGGACTGACCTCGCGCGCCAAGATGGTGCAGGTCGGCGTCTCCGACGTGATCTGGGGCCGGTTGACGGACGCCATGCGCGAGGAGGAAGGCGCGACCGTCTCGCTCTCGAAATATGTGCATCCGCGCGTCGAGCCGGAGATCGCCTTTCTGATGAAGAAGCCGCTTTCGGGCAAGGTTTCGGCGCTCGAGGCAATGGAAGCGGTCGCCGCGATCGCGCCGGCGCTGGAAATCATCGACAGCCGCTACAAGGCCTTCAAGTTCGATATCGGCGACGTGATCGCCGACAATTCGTCCTCTTCCGGTTTCGTCATCGGCCAGTGGTCGGACGCTTCGACGGATATCGCCAATCTCGGCATGGTTCTCGCGATCAACGGCGAGGCGCGCGAGATCGGTTCGTCGGCCGCCATTCTCGGCCATCCGGTCCGCTCGCTCGTCGCCGCCGCGCGCATGGTGGCGGCTGCCGGCGAGGAACTGAAAGCGGGCGACATCGTGCTTGCCGGCGGCGCGACGGCCGCCATTCCGATGGTTGCCGGACAGGCCGTGACGCTCGAGGTCGAGCGCCTCGGCACCGTCGCCTTCAACGTGGGAGAGTGACATGCCTTTCGTCGACGTAACCATGATCGAGGGCCGCAGCAACGCGGTAAAGGAAAAGCTGATCGAAAAGCTGACCGAGGCGGTCGTCGAGACCACCGGCGCGCCGATCGAGAGCGTGCGCGTGGTCCTGCGGGAAGTGCCGGGCCATCACTGGGGCATCGCCGGCAAGCCGAAATTCCCCGCCCCCGACGCCTGATCATGACCGGGGGTTTTGTCGAGCCGGGCGAGGAAGGCCCGGTCACCGTTCAGGTCTCGCGCCGGGTGCGCCCCGGCCGCGAGGCCGACTACGAGGCCTGGCTGCACGGCATTGTCGAGGCGGCGAAGGACTTTCCAGGCCATATGGGCGTCAACATCCTGAAACCCTCCGGCAAGACCGGCGGGCGCTATGTGCTGATCTATCGCTTCGACAGTTTTGCCCATTGCGAGGCCTGGGAAAATTCGTCTCAAAGGGCGGATTTCGTCGCCCGGCTCGGCGATCTGGTGGAGGGCGAGACCGAGCGCCGCCGCGTTACCGGGCTGGAAGCCTGGTTCGAACTGCCCGAACTGCCGGTCTCAAAGCCCGCGCCGCGCTGGAAGATGTCGATCGTGCTCATCGCGGTCGTCTTCGTGCTGGTCTACCCCCTGCAGCTCATCGTGCCGCCGCTCATTCCGAACTGGCCGCATTGGTCGAAGACGCTGACGATCGCCATCATTCAGGTGCTGGCGATGACCTATGTGGTCATGCCGCGCGTGACGAAAGCGCTGAAATCCTGGCTGTTTGCCGGCTGACCCTCGCCGTCCGGCCGCCCGTTCATGCGCGTGCAGTCAGGACCGGAAATAGTCCGGATGACGGGCCTTGACCTCCTCGATCTGCGACAGTGTGCCCGACAGATGCGCGCGCACGGCAGCCTCCGCTGCCGGTGCGTCGCCGGCGGCGATGCTGTCGAGAATGAGGCTGTGGTAGTGGATGATACTCGCCGGTTTGCCCGGATCGGGCAGCGTCAAGTTGCGCAGCCGGTCGATATGGCCTGATCGCGACCCAATCAGCTCCCAAAGATTTGAGACGCCGGCGGCCTCGCAGAGCGACTGGTGAAACAGCCGGTCAAGCTGGGCGAAACGCTCAAGATCGTTTTCCGCCAGAGTGGCCTTCTGCAGAGACAGGACCCTCGCGGCCGTTGCGAGCACCGTCTTGTCTGCCCTTTCAGAGAGTCTCCTGGCCACCTCCAACTCAACGGACAAACGCAGGAACTGGGTTTCGCGCGCCTGCTCGACATCGATCATCGAGACTTCGGTCTTCGATTGCGGAAAGATGACAAGCAGCCCCTCCTCCTCAAGCCGGAGCATGGCATCCCTGACAGGGGTCTGGCTGACTCCGTAATAGGCCGCGATCTCCTGGCGCGACAGGTTACGGCCCGGTTCGAGGTCAAGCGACACGATCCGCGCGCGCAATGCGGCATGGATCTGATCGCTCGCCGAGGCGCGCTTGATCCGCGGCGACGCTGTCTCGCCGGGCATTGCGGCAATCGTGGCACGGGGCAATTCAGGTGGACTCATAACTGAAGTCTATCTCGGCACTGGATGAATCGAAATCCTATCATAATGCACAGTTGACGGAGATGCACTAATATATTAGTACATCAATTAACGGGAAGAGGGTCCCGTTTTTGCTCAATGGGAGGACACCATGAAATTTGCCAGGACGGCCGCGCTTGCGGCTTCCGTTTCCCTGTTCGCGTCCGTCGCGGCAGCCGAAACCTTCAACATCCAGACCTCGTTCAATGCCGGCGATTTCTCGACGCAATATCTGACCGAGAACTGGCTGCCGAAGATCCAGGAGATGACCGACGGGCGCATCGAGATCGTCCTCACCCCCAACGGCTCTGTCGTGCCCGCGCGCGAAACGCCGGATGCGGTTGCCGCCGGCGTGCTCGACGGCGACTTCACCTCGGTGAACTATTTTGCAGGCCTCGAGCCGGCCTATGCGATCATGGGCGACCTGATTTCCGGCTATGACACGCCCCAGCAGATGATCGGTTTCTGCAAGGACGGCGGCGGCGAGGCGATGATGCAGAAGGCGGCTGATTCGGTCACCGGCGGCGAGGTCCAAGTGGTTGCCTGCGGCCCCTATTCGCGCGAGGCGCTTCCCGCACGCACCCCGATCCGCACCTTCGAGGACCTGTCGGGCAAGAAGATCCGCTCGCCCGAAGGTCTGGCCGCAGCCGTCTTCCAGGCCGCCGGCGCTTCTCCGGTCTCCATTCCGTTCTCGGAAGTCTACGGCGCGCTCGAAAAGGGCATCGTCGATGCCGCTGACGCTTCGGCCTATGTCAACAATGACGCGACCGGCCTGCACGACGTCGCCCCCTACCCGCTGTACCCCGGCATTCATTCGATGCCGTCGATGCAGTTCACCATCAACAAGGCGAAGTGGGACGCCCTGTCTGCGGCCGACCAGCAGGCGCTGCGTGAATGGTGGTATGAGGCCATGTTCGCCATGGCTGCCGAAGTCGCGGCCAAGGACGAGGAACTGGCAGCCCGCGACAGCGCCGGCGACAAGATCGAAGTCATCAACTGGGCGCAGGAAGACCGCGACCAGTTGCGCGAGGTCGCTCGCCAGCAGTGGGAAGCCTATGCGGAGAAATCGGCACTCGCCCAGGAGGCGCTCGACGCCAATATCGACTACATGACCTCGATCGGCCTGTTCAAGAACTAGCATCCGATGCGGCATGGGGGCGTCGGCCACAAACGACGCCCCCGAACCTTTCCATGTCATTTCATAAGGCTCAGTGATGAGACGGCTTCTCGCCACCTATGCCGACGTCATGGACCGCATCAGCGTGTTCATTGGCCAAGGCTGTTCCGTTCTGTTTTTCGCCTGCGTCGGCGTATCGGCGCTCGAAGTCGTGATGCGTTACGGCTTCAACCGTCCGACCGTCTGGTCCACCGAACTGGCCATGACGCTGTGCGCCTCGGCCTGGGTGCTTGCCGTCGGCTATGTCACCGAGCGACAGCGCCACATCTCCATCACCATGATCGAGACGCTCGTCAGCGAGCGGGTCTGGCACGTCTTCCGCCTGCTGCAGATGCTGATCTCGGCCGGCGCCATTTTCGTACTGACGCTGGCTCTGTGGAAGCCCGCCGTCAAAGCGCTTGGCCACATGGAGACCTCCGGCACGGCGCTCAACTCCATCCAGCCGACCTATCTGAAGGTGCTTCTGGTGGTTGGCTGCATTCTCTACCTCCTGCAGCTCGCCGCCAACATCATTCGCTGGGCACAGGGCACCGAGAAGGAGAACCTCGGTGGGCATTGAAACCATTACCATCCTGATCGTCCTATCGCTCCTGGCGCTGATGGCGATCGGCGTGCCGCTCGGCATCACCACGCTGACAGTCTCGCTCGGCACCGCGCTTTTGTATTTTGGCGAACGCGCGGGCTATTTCATCGTCGCCGCCAATGTCGGCGAGGTGCTGCACAAATACGAGCTGATCGCCGTTCCCTTCTTCGTCTTCATGGCGAACGTGCTGGAACGCTCCGGCATCGCCAAGTCGCTGTTCGACAGCATGGCAGTCATGGGTGGACGCTTCCGCGGCTCGGTTGCCGTGCAGACCTGCATTGTCGCCGTCGTCCTTGCCGCCATGTCCGGCATCATGGGCGGCGAGATCGTCATGCTCGGCCTCATCGCCCTGCCGCAGATGCTGCGTCTCGGCTATGACCGCAAGCTCTCGATCGGCATCATCTGCGCCGCCGGCGCGCTGGCAACCTTGATCCCGCCCTCGGTCGTGCTGATTGTCTACGGGCTTGCCGCACAGGTCTCGATCACCAAGCTGTTCGCGGCCTCTGCCGTGCCGGGCCTGATCCTCGCATCGCTCTACATCGCCTACATCATGGTCAGGGTGCGCATGAACCCGGCCATCGCGCCGATCTACGACATTCCCGAGACAGGCCTGCCCTTCTTCAAGCGATTGAGGTTCCTGAAGGGCGTCATTCTTCCGGGCGCGCTGATCGGCTCCGTGCTGGGCGTGATCTATTCGGGCATCGCCACCGTCACCGAGGCGGCCGCCGTCGGGGCTGTCGGCGCGCTGGTCGTCGCCGGCATCCGCAAGGAACTGAACTGGCGCATGACCCGCGACGCCATGCGCCAGACCGTCCTGACCGTCGGCTCGATCATCTGGCTGGTGCTCGGCGCTGTCTCGCTGATCGGCATCTACAACCGCATCGGCGGCGGCGAATTCCTGCGCGGCGTGCTGACCGCCCTCGATATCGCCCCGATCTGGGTGATCGTGGTGATGATGCTGATCGTCATGGTGCTCGGCACCTTCCTCGAGTGGATCGCGATCATCTTCATCACCGTGCCGATCTTCGCGCCGGTGGTGGTCGATCTCGGCTACGACCCGGTCTGGTTCGGCGTGCTCTTCGCCATGAACATCCAGATCTACTACCTCTCGCCGCCCTTCGGTCCGGCCTGCTTCTTCCTGAAATCGGTCGCGCCCAAGGATATCGAACTGCAGGAGATCTTTTCCGCCGTCCTTCCCTTCATCGCGCTGCAGGCTGTCGGCCTGTTCCTGGTCCTGTTCTTCCCGGACCTCGCGCTCTGGCTGCCGGCGCAGTTTAACTGAGGAGACACGAGATGAAGATCACCGACGAGGAACTCACACGGCAGGACGAGGACATTCCGCCCGCGGATTTCGCGCGGGAGGAAGCCCGGCACGACCGCTTCGGCAACTGGCCGGAGGTCGCCGGGCTCGTCTTCACCCTGTTTGTCATTTGGCTGACTTTCGCATTCACCGGATAGAAACATGACACGCAAATCGCCCCAGGATCTGCGCTCGGCGCGCTGGTTCGCCCCCGACGACCTTCGCAGCTTCGGCCATCGCTCGCGCATGATGCAGCTCGGCTATGCGGAAGAGGATTTTCGCGACAAGCCGATCATCGGCATCCTCAACACCTGGTCCGAACTCAACACCTGCCATTCGCATTTCAGGGAGCGCGTGCAGGATGTGAAGCGCGGCGTGCTGCAGGCCGGCGGCTTTGCCGTCGAGATGCCCTCGCTCTCGCTGGATGAAAGCTTTCTCAAGCCGACCTCCATGCTCTACCGCAACATGCTGGCCATGGAGACGGAAGAGATGATCCGCGCCCATCCGCTGGACGGGGTGGTGCTGATGGGCGGCTGCGACAAGACCACGCCGGGCCTGGTGATGGGCGCGATCTCGGCCGGTGTGCCCATGATCTATCTTCCCGCAGGACCGATGCTGCGCGGCAATTATGCCGGCAAGGCGCTCGGCTCAGGTTCTGATGCATGGAAATACTGGGACGAGCGGCGGGCCGGGAAACTCTCGGACGCGGAATGGATCGGCATCCAGGGTGGCATCGCGCGCTCCGCCGGCACCTGCATGACCATGGGCACAGCCTCCACGATGATGGCAATCGCCGATGCCATGGGCCTGACGCTGCCGGGCGCCTCGTCCATACCGGCCGTCGATTCCGGTCATCAGCGCATGAGCGCGGAATGCGGGCGACGCATCGTGGAAATGGTTTTCGAGGACCTGACGCCGGACCGGATCATCACCGAGGGCGCCTGCCGCAATGCCGCCGTGGTGGCGATGGCGACCGGCTGCTCGACCAATGCCGTCGTCCACCTGATCGCCATGGCCCGCCGCGCCGGCGTGAACCTGACGCTCGATGATCTCGATGCGCTCGGTCGCACAACCCCGCTGCTCGCCAATATCCGGCCTTCCGGCAAGGACTATCTGATGGAGGACTTCTTCTACGCCGGCGGTCTGCGCGCGCTGATGAAGCAGATCGAGGACCGCCTCGACGTCTCGGCCATGATGGTGAACGGAAAGACGATGGGCGAGAACCTTGAGGGCGCGGCGGTCTATAATGACGACGTCATCCGCCCGATTTCAAACCCCGTCTATGCGGAAGGTTCGCTCGCCGTGCTGCGCGGCAATCTCTGCCCGGATGGCGCGGTGATCAAGCCCGCGGCCTGCGATCCTAAGTTCCATGTCCACGAGGGCCCGGCGCTGGTCTTCGACAGCTATCCCGAGATGAAGAAGGCGGTCGATGACGAGACCCTCGACATTACGCCCGACCATGTGATGGTGCTGCGCAATGCCGGGCCGCTCGGCGGTCCGGGTTTTCCCGAATGGGGCATGCTGCCGATCCCCAAGGCGCTGATCAAGAAGGGTCACCGCGACATGCTGCGCATCTCCGATGCCCGCATGTCCGGCACCTCCTACGGGGCCTGCGTGCTGCATGTCGCGCCCGAAAGCTATGTCGGCGGGCCGCTGGCGCTGCTTCAGAACGGCGATATCGTGCGCCTCGACCTCGCCGCCCGCAGGCTCGACATGCTGGTCGACGAGGCCGAGCTTGCCCGCCGCAAGGCCGCCTGGATAAAGCCCGAAGGCCGATACGAGCGCGGCTATGGCTACATGTTCTCGCAGCATGTCACCCAGGCGGACCAGGGCTGCGACTTTGATTTCCTGCAAACCGATTTCGGCCGCACGGCCGGCGAACCCGACATTTTCTGAGGTGTCCCATGACCGATTATGTTCTTTCCGATGAGACGCGCGCGATCTTCAAGCGGGTTTCCACGGCCTCGATCGCGACCCAGCTTTTCAGGCGCGGGCTGCGCAACCAGTTCATCCAGGGCGTCTCGCCGGTCTCGCCGAAGGCGGAGAACATGGTCGGCCAGGCATTTACCCTGCGCTATATCCCGGCGCGCGAGGACCGCAACCAGCTTGAGGTTTTCCGCAATCCCGAGCATCCGCAGCGCGTTGCGGTGGAAACCTGCCCGCCCGGCCATGTGCTGGTGATGGACGGACGCAAGGATGCGCGCGCGGCAACCGCCGGCTCGATCCTCGTCACCCGCATGGCCGTGCGCGGCTGCGCCGGTGTGGTCTCGGATGGCGGATTTCGCGACGCCGAGGGGATCGGCAGGCTGGATATGCCCGCCTATTGCGCCAAACCCTCCGCACCGACGAACCTGACGCTGCACGAAGCGCTCGACATCAACGTGCCAATCGCCTGCGGCGACGTCGCGGTGTTTCCCGGCGACGTCATCGTCGGCGACCGTGACGGGGTGATGGTCATCCCGGCGCATCTGGCAGAAGAGATCGCCGAAGTCTGCGCGGGCATGGAGAGCTTCGAGGACTTCGTTCTCGAACAGGTGCTGGCCGGCGCGAGCATTATCGGCCTCTACCCCTGCACCAAGGACGAGAACCAGAAGAAATATGAGGAATGGCGCGAGAAGACCGGCCGCTGAGCCGCGCCCTCACGCCGGAAAGGACCGTTCGATGAGCTTCAAGCCCCACGGAAAGCATCTGATTGCCGGCGACTGGATCGCCGGCGAGACCACCTTCATGAGCGAGCCTGCACATGGCGACGCCTATCCCTTCTCGGTCGGGACCGTGGACCTCGTTGACCGCGCCTGCGTGGCGGCCGAGGAGGCCTTCCCATCCTTCGGCTATGCGACCCGCGCCGAGCGCGCCGCCTTTCTCGAGGCGATTGCCGACGAGATCGAAGCGCGCGGCGATGCGATCACCGAGATCGGCACGTCCGAGACCGGCCTGCCCGCGGCAAGGCTTGAAGGCGAGCGCGGACGCACGACCGGCCAGCTGAGGCTGTTTGCCGCCCATATCCTCAAAGGCGACTATCTCGACCGCCGCCGCGACAAGGCGCTTCCCGAGAGGAAGCCCCTGCCGCGCCCCTATATTCGGCTCATGGAACGGCCGATCGGCCCGGTCGCCGTCTTTGGCGCATCGAACTTTCCGCTCGCCTTCTCCACGGCCGGCGGCGATACGGCAGCCGCGCTCGCCGCCGGCTGTCCCGTCGTCGTGAAGGGCCATTCCGGCCATCCGGGAACAGGCGAGATCATTGCCGAGGCCATTCACGCGGCCATAGAGAAACGCGGCATCCATCCGGGCGTCTTTTCGCTGGTGCAGGGCGGCAATCGCGATGTCGGCCAGGCGCTTGTCACCCATCCGCTGATCAAGGCGGTCGGCTTCACCGGGTCGCTTGCCGGCGGCCGGGCGCTGTTCAACCTCTGCGCCGCGCGTCCCGAGCCGATCCCCTTCTTCGGCGAACTCGGCTCGGTCAATCCGATGTTTCTTTTGCCCGGGGCCGTTGCCGCGCGCGGCGCCGACATCGCCACGGGCTGGGCAGCTTCGCTGACAATGGGCGCCGGGCAATTCTGCACCAATCCCGGCATCGCCGTCGTGCTGGAAAGCCAGGTCGAGACCATCGCCGATGCCGCGCGCGAAGCGCTGTCGAAGGTCGGCGCGCAGGTGATGCTCTCGGACGGGATCGCGGCGGCCTATCGCGCCGGACGCGACCGGATCGCGCCGGCAACGGGCGTGCGCGAGATCCTGACCTCGACCTGCGACATGCGCAACGCCACGCCCTACCTCTATGCCGTGAAAGGCGCCGACTGGCTGGATAACCATGCCCTTGGCGAGGAGGTTTTCGGCCCGCTCGGCCTGATCGTCACCGTTGAAGGGGAGGACGACTTCCTGAAGATCGCCCGAAGCTTCAGCGGGCAGTTGACGGCAACATTGCACATGGATGACGGCGATACGGCGCTTGCCCGCAGGCTGATGCCGATCCTGGAACGCAAGGCCGGCCGCGTGCTTGCCAACGGTTTTCCGACCGGCGTGGAAGTTTGCGATGCCATGGTGCATGGCGGTCCCTACCCGGCGTCGACCAATTTCGGCGCGACCTCGGTCGGCACCCTGTCGATCCGCCGCTTCCTGCGTCCGGTCTCCTACCAGAACCTCCCGGACGCGCTGCTGCCCGAAGACCTCTTGTAGGGCGGCGCGGCCTGCTCCGGTCTCAGCGCGGGACCGGGGCCGGCCTGCGGCGGGCGCGCAGCAGCGAAGAGGTGTAGATCGCCAGCGCTGTCCAGATCAGGGCGAAGGCCAGCAGCTTGACCGGCTGCAGCGGCTCGCGGAAGACCAGAACCGCGATCAGGAAGATCATGCTCGGCGCGATATACTGCATGATGCCGATGGTCGAGAGCTTCAGAAGCTTTGCTGCATTCGCATAGATCATCAGCGGAATGGCGGTCGCCGCGCCGCAGCCGATCAGAAGCAGCGCATCGGGGAGCGAACCGAGGAAATGGCCGTTGCCGGTCGCCTCCAGCCAGATGATGTAGACCGCAGCCGGCAGGCTCATGATCAGCGCCTCGAGGGTGAAGCCCGGATTGCCGCCGATCGGCACGATCTTGTGCAGGAAAGCATACATGCCGAAGGAAAACGGCAGGAGCAGCGCGACCACCGGCAGACCACCAGCTTCGACCGCCAGCATCACGACCGCGATCGTCGCCAGCGCGATGGCGACAAGCTGCGTGCGCGAAAGCCGCTCGCGCAGAATCACCGCCGCAAGCGCGATAGAGAACAGCGGATTGATGAAATAGCCGAGCGCCGCATCCACCGTGTGGGCGTTGCCGACGGCCCAGATATAGGTGCCCCAGTTGAGGCAGATGAAGGCGCTGCAGAGCGCGACGACGGCAAGTATCCTCGGCTTGCGGCAGGCCGCAACGATTTCGCCGCCCTGCCCCGCATAACCGACCACGACGCCGGCAAAGGGCACCGACCAGATGATGCGGTGGGCGAGCACCTCCAGGGGCGGCAGATGCGCCACCAGCTTGAGGTAGAGCGGCAGGAAGCCCCACATCATGAAGACGACGAGCGCCAGGACGAAGCCCTTGGGCGTATCGCCGTCGGCAACCGTCTTCACCGGCGCGGTTACGGTCGTGTCACTCTCGCTCGTCATGGCGCTTTTCCATCCGTTGTCGAGATGCAGATATCGGCAGTTGAGACCGCGCGCCACCCGTTTCTGGTGAAGCACTCATCAACAACGGTGATGGAAATCGCCCTGTCGCGCCTCACTCCGCCGCGACCCGGCCGGCAAGCGCGCGGTTCTTCATCAGCTTGAAGGTGATGGAATCCATCAGCGCCTGGAACGAGGCATCGATAATGTTCTCCGAAACGCCGACCGTCCACCAGCGCACGCCGTCATCATCGATGCTTTCGATCAGCACGCGGGTGATCGCCTCCGTGCCGCCGTTGAGGATACGCACCTTGTAGTCGGCAAGCTTGAGATCGGCGATCTCGGTCTGGAACTTGCCGAGATCCTTGCGGAAGGCCTTGTCGAGCGCATTGACCGGGCCGTCGCCTTCCGAAACCGACATGACGGTTCGACCGTCGATCTCCAGCTTGACCACCGCCTCCGACACGGTCTTGATCCGGCCGTGGCTGTCATAGCGACGCTCGACCATGACGCGGAAACTGTCGACGTGGAAGAAATGCGGCACGCTGCCGAGCTCGCGCAACGCCAGAAGCTCGAAGCTCGCATCCGCGCCCTCATAGGCATAGCCCATGGATTCGCGTTCCTTGACGATCGCAATCAGCTTGTCGAGGCGCGGGTCGTTCTTGGCAACGGTGATGCCGCGGCGCTTCAGCTCGTTGATGAAGTTCGACTTGCCGCCCTGGTCGGAGACCATCACCTTGCGCGTATTGCCGACCTTTTCCGGATCGACATGCTCATAGGTGCGCGGGTCCTTCAACAGCGCGGAGGCATGAATGCCGGCCTTGGTGGCAAAGGCAGAGGCGCCGACATAGGGAAGCTGCGGATCCGGCGCGCGGTTCAGCAACTCGTCGAAGCCGTGGGAAAGCGCGGTCAGCTCGGCAAGCTGCTCTTCGTCAAGGCCCAGCACATAGCGTTCGGCGTAGCGCTCCTTCAGCGAAAGCGTTGCCGCCAGCGTGATGATATTGGCATTGCCGCAGCGCTCGCCGATACCGTTCAGCGTGCCCTGCACCTGGCGCACCCCGGCGCGCACGGCGGAAAGCGAATTGGCGACCGCCTGGCCCGTGTCGTTATGCGCATGGATGCCGAGTGAAGCGCCCGGAATGCCGCTTGCGATCACATCGGCGATGATTTCCGCGATCTCGTCGGGCTGCGTGCCGCCATTGGTGTCGCACAGCACCACCCAGCGCGCGCCCGCATCATAGGCGGCCCTGGCGCAGGCCAGCGCGTAAGCGCGGTTCGCCTTGTAGCCGTCGAAGAAGTGTTCGCAATCAACCATCGCCTCCTTGCCCGAATGAGCGACGGCCGCCACGCTTTCGGCAATGCAGGCAAGGTTCTCGTCATTGGAGATGCCGAGTGCCACGTCCACATGATAGTCCCAGCTCTTCGCCACCAGACAGACAGCGTCGCCTTCCGCGGCGATCAGCGCGGCAAGTCCCGGATCGTTGGAAGCGGAGACGCCGGCGCGCTTGGTCATGCCGAAGGCGGTCATCTTCGCGGTTTTCGTGCGCCGCGCGGCGAAGAAGGCCGTGTCCGTCGGGTTCGCGCCCGGATAGCCGCCCTCAACATAGTCGATGCCGGCCTGATCCAGCATGTCGGCAATGGCGATCTTGTCCTCCACGGAGAAGTCGATGCCCGGCGTCTGCTGGCCGTCGCGCAATGTGGTGTCGAACAGATAGATGCGCTCGCGCTTTTCCATGTCGTGGGTCTCCATCCCATTTGATCGGCCGTTTTCGGCCTTGTTATCCGGCGTCCGTATCATCCTCGGGCGGCCATTTTTCGGTGTCGTGGTCGGGGTGCTGAAAGGAAACGATGTCGCTGCCTTCAACGAGCTGCGCCCGGGCGGGCTTGTCGAACAGGCGATCGATCCAGGGCAACCGGTCTTCGTGATTTACCTGGATCTGCGGTTCGAAATGCTCCGGCTTGTCAAAGGCGCCGATGGCAAGCTCGATTCCGCCGGGATGCTGATAGGTCAGCGGCGTGCCGCAATGCTCGCAGAAGCCCCGCAGGATCTTCGCCGATGAACGGAACAGCTTGGGCTTGCCGCGCGTCCAGGTCAGATGCGCGATATCGGCGGAGACCAACGGCCCGAAGAAATTGCCGAAAGCCTTCTGGCACATGCGGCAATGACAGATGGACGGGCGGCCGAGATGGCTTGCGCGAAACCGGACCGCGCCGCACTGACAGCCGCCGGAATAGGCAACAGAGCTGCTCATGGCTTGGACTCCTTCGGCCATGTTTCGGTGTCGTGATCGGGATGCTGATGATTGCTTGCGGCAATCGCGTCATTGCCGCCCGGCAGATCGGAACGGTCGGTCAGCTTTTCCCGAAGACCGGAGAGCGCGTGGAAGAACGGCACCCGCCCCTCGACGCCATCCTGGGAAACCGGCGGAAGGGCGGAGGGATCATCCAGGCTGCCGAGCGTGATGGCGATATGATCATCCCCCACGGACTCAAAGAAGAGCGGCGTGCCGCAGGCCGCGCAAAAACCGCGCCGGACCTGATCGGAAGAGTGAAACCAGCTCGGTTGGCCGCGCGTGATACTGAAGCGCGCATGATCCGCGCCGGCAAGCGCCATGAAATAGTTCCCAGACGCCTTCTGGCACATGCGACAATGGCAGATATGCGGATAGGAAAGCGCGCCTTCGACGCGATAGCGCACCGCTCCGCACTGACAGCCACCGGAGAAGCTGGGTTCCGTCATGGCGCATTCCTCCCGATGGTTCTGAGAATATGGGTGCAAACGGCGTCGATATCGCGCAGCACATCGTCGTTCCAGAAGCGGAGCACGGTCCAGCCGAGCGCGGCGAGGCGCGTGGTGCGCTCTGCGTCTTCAGTGCGCCTTTCACCATGCTGCGAGCCATCGACTTCGATGATCAGTTTGTGATTGGGGCAGGCGAAATCGGCAATGTAGCGATCAATCGGCATCTGGCGGCGAAACTGCAGCCCCTCCAACCGTCCCGCGCGTAGCTCGTTCCAGAGCTTCAGCTCTGCCTCGGTCATGTCGCTGCGCATGCGCCTCGCGTTGGAGCGCAAACGTCGTGAGACGCTGTAATGCGGCATAGAATGCCCCCCTCTGTCGCTTCGCGACATCTCCCCCTCAAGGGGGGAGATTGAGGGAGTCTTGCGGCGATACCAAGCAAAATATGCACGCGAAGAAACAGGCTGCGCTGCAAACCATGGCGAAGGCTCGATGACTGCAGACCAGAGCCTTGCGACGGAGGAAGAGACATCGAATAACCGCTTTGTCTCACCGCATCCATCCGATCTCCCCCCTTGAGGGGGAGATGTCGCGAACGCGACAGAGGGGGGTAACGGGCGTTTGCCGCCTGCTCCGAATTTGCCGAGAGGGTTCACCCCCCTCTGCCCCTGTCGGGGCATCTCCCCCTCAAGGGGGGAGATTGTTTGGAGCGATCCGGCGCACAAGGTGCTCACCGCTTGACCTCCCAGGTGGTCTCGCGCTCGCCGGTTTCCTTGTTCTTTGAATCCCTTAGCTGGATGCCCTGAGACGCCAGTTCATCGCGGATGCGATCGGCCTCGGACCAGTTTTTTTCGCGGATGAAGGTGAGCCGCAGGGTGATCTTGGCGTCTATTTCATTCTCATCAAGCCGTGAGAGTTTGCCTATTGCATTTTCGATCAGCCCCTCGAAACCGAGAAGTTGAAGCGAAACAAGCAAAGGCATTCTGTTTGGCCTGGTGTCTTTTAGACGGGGTAACCATTTTAGGTTGCCGGTGAGAAGGCTGATTGCAGCGTAGACGTCTAAGTCGTTCTCTAGGTGCTCAACAACTCTATCCGGAATCTGGGTTTGGTCTATATCGGCAAGACTAGCAATCATGCCATCCTTTATCACTGAGCTAACAGCCACTTTCCAGTTGGCGATTATATTCTCCGCCTCCTCCAATCGCTTCACCGAAAAATCGATCGGCTCGCGATAATGCGTCATCAGCATCGCCAGGCGCAGCACCTCGCCCGGCCATTTACGGCCGCCGAAATTTTCCGTTTCCAGCAGTTCGTGGATGGTGAAGAAGTTGCCGTCGGACTTCGACATCTTCCGGCCTTCGACCTGCACGAAGCCGTTATGCATCCAGACATTGGCCATGACGTGGTTGCCGTGGGCCGAGCAGGATTGCGCGATCTCGTTTTCGTGGTGGGGGAAGATCAGGTCGAGGCCCCCGCCGTGAATGTCGAACGTCTCGCCGAGATGCTTCTCCGACATCACCGAGCATTCGATATGCCAGCCGGGGCGGCCGTTGATGGTTTCGGTCTTCCCCTCAAAGGTAAAACGCCCGTCCCAGCCGGGCTCGTCGGCCGCACTTTCCTTCCACAGCACGAAATCCGCCGGGCTCTTCTTGTGGCTTTCGACGGCGATGCGGGCGCCGGCCTGCTGGTCTTCCAGATTGCGCCGTGACAAGCGCCCATAGTCGGACATGGACGGCACGTCGAACAGCACTTCCCTGCCCTCGGCGCCCTGCGCGACATAGGCGTTGCCCTTGTCGATGAGCGTCTGGATCATCGCCACCATGCCGTCGATATGCTCGGTCGCGCGCGGCTCCACGGTCGGTTCCAGCACGCCGAGGGCCGCAACATCCTTGTGGAACTGATCGGCGGTCTTTTCGGTCACGCGGCGGATCGCCTCGTTCAGCGGCAGGTCCGGGTAGTCCCGCTTTGCCCGGGCGTTGATCTTGTCATCGACGTCGGTGATGTTGCGGACATAGGTGACGTGGTCTTCGCCATAGAGATGGCGCAGCAGGCGGAAGAGGACGTCGAAGACGATCACCGGCCGCGCATTGCCGATATGGGCAAAGTCATAGACCGTCGGCCCGCACACATACATGCGCACATTGTCGGGATCGATCGGCCGGAATTCGGCCTTCTCGCGCGTCAGTGTGTTGTAGAGCTTCAGGGCGTCGCCCATGTCCAGTCTCCCGAAATCAGTCTTGATGCACGCACAGGCCAGCGGCCCGGCCGGGTCGTCTGTCAGAGATTGGATTTCAGGACAAGAACGGCCGGCCAGCGAAACGCTAGCGAATAATCGTGCAGATAATGCAAAGGGCCGTGTTCATGACCGAACTTATGCCCATTCGGCTTTGAAGCGTCAAGTCCCGGACAACGATTCGGAGAAAAAGCCCAAACAAGGCATCCACAATTCAAAAGAAGAAAATTTTCGATAGAAAATATATAATTCAAATAAAAAATGCAATTTTATTAGTATAAAATTATATAAACCCGTAATTATAATTATAATTTACTTGTACATCTTCGATACCGTGGATTTTATTTTGTTCCATGGGGCTCTACACATGAAAAGGATATGCAACATTATCGCCGCACTGTTCGGCTCGGCATTTCCCGCCATTGCCGCAGACATCTCAACCCCGCCGACAGTTTCAACGCCACTCCCGCTACCCGACAGCTATCGCGTGGTTCGGGATCATCTCCCGATCAATGCCTGGCTGGGCGGCGCGATCTTAGGCGCAAACTACCAGTTCGGTGGCAGTTTTCTCGTGGGCCTCGAAGGCGAGCTTGATTGTCTTGCCGGGCTGACACGGAATGAATTGAAGCGGTGATCGCCAACAAGGTCGAGACAGCCCCCGGCCAATTGATCAGGGCCTTCTCAGGAAAGGCGATATGTTCCGCCTATCGAAGCGCGTGAAACCGCCAATCATTCTGCGAGAGGACAAGGCCACCTTCAACGCACTGCAACAGCAGTGCGGCGACTGCTGGAGCATCAGGCGAGAAAGCGGTTGAGGGTATTTCGACAACCCGATGCGCCAGAACGACGATCTAGTCGCCGATGATCACCGTCATGTTCTTCAGTCCGACGGACTGAGCTAGCTCGAAGAGTAAGGCCGCATTGTCCGGGTGAAGACGCACGCAACCATGCGAGGCGCGAGAGCCGAGACGCGAGAGCTGATCGGTGCCGTGAACGGCATAACCATGATAGAAGAAGATGGCATACGGCATCGGCGCATTGTTGTATTTGCGTGAGCGATGGTTCTTCGAGAGCCATTCGGCGCCGTAGATGCCCTCGGGCGTCGCATAACTGCCCGCCCCTGTCGAAACCGGCCATACATAGCGCTCGTAACCGCCGATGATGACCTTCATCGTTTGTGAGCTGAGGCTAACGGCGGCGACCACCTTGCCGGGTTCGAAGATATCACCCCCGGACTTGCGCGCCGCATCGGCAAAGGACACCGATGCCAGCAATGCGAAAAAAGCAACGAGAACGGCACGCATGTTTTCCCCCGGATACACAATAGCCCCTGAAGTCGAGAATAAGTGCACCCGGAGAAGCGATCAACGCGTTACTGCAAACAGGGTAAACAATTCAAACCAAATAGCAGAGTTACTCGGCATGGACTACAGTCGCTTCAGTCGAACGCATCGCGATCCGACTATTAGAGCCCATGCACCGCGCCTGCCGAAAACTGATTCCGGCTTTCAGAAAGACACGCTAGGGCGCGAGCGTCGCGGCCACGAGGTCGACGACCTTCACAGCCTCGATGGTCATGGCCACCTGCTGTTCGGGCTTGTCGTCCCAGGCGCTCGGCGGAAAGAACGGGCCGGCGGGCTTTTGCAGCGTCAGGCCATCGGCGATGCCGCCGCAGACGACGCGCACCGACCCTGCCCGCAGACCGAAAAGCTCCGGCGCGACGACATAGACACAGGCGCAGCTGTCATGGACGACCATGCCGTCATCCACCTGCTGGCTGTAGAAATCAATATAGGGATCGGAGATCTTGGCAAGAAGCTCGACCGCGGGCCCGCCGCGCAACGCGAGATCCTTCATCATCGTGCGGGTCATGACCGTCTGGATCGTGACGTCGAGACCGATGATCACGACATTCCACGGCGCGGTGAAAACCGCATCGGCCGCTTCCGGGTCACCGTGGATATTGGCTTCGGCTGCCGGCGTAACGTTACCGTTGCGCTCGAAGGCGCCGCCCATGACGACGACCTGCTTCACAAGCCCGGCAATCTCCGGATCGCGGGCGAGCGCCAGCGCCAGATTGGTCATGCGACCGACGGCGACGATCTCCACCTCGCCCGGATTTTCGCGCACGGTGTCGATGATGAACTGATAGGCAGGGCGCGGGTCAAGCGGCACGTCATCAATGGTTTCGGGCATCTCGATATCACCGAGACCGTTGACGCCATGCACGACCACCGGCCAGGGCGCCATCGGGCGGGCCGGATCATAGGTCTCGTCGGCGCCGCGCGCGACCGGCGCGGAAATGCCGAATTCCCGCTTCAGGAACTGCGCGTTGCGGGTTGTGGTGTCGGCGGATGCATTGCCGAAAACCGAGGTGATGCCGAGAAGCTCGATATCGGGGTGACGCTCGAGGAACAGCAATGCCATGGCATCATCAATGCCCGGGTCCGTGTCGAAAATAACCTTGTGCATGAAAACGAATCCTGCTTCTTGAAAGATCGTAAACCGGCTGAAGCGCCGCCCACAAATGACCTACACGATCCCGGCGCAAAAGGAAACGATGACCGCCCCGGTCATGACCGTGCACGCCCTCTCATGGAGTTCGACCCGATTGTTCGATGCCAGTCTCGACCTGCTGCTCATCTTGTTTTCGGCAGCCTTCATCGCCGGCTTCGTCGATTCAATCGCGGGCGGCGCAGGCCTGATCATCATTCCGGTGATGCTGATCGCCGGCATCCCGCCGCTCGAAACGCTCGGCACGAACAAGCTGCAGGGCATTTTCGGGGCCGCATCGGCGACAATTTCCTATGCGCGCGGCGGTCGCGTGGACCCGAGGACACAATGGCCCATGGCGCTACTCGCTTTTGGCGGCGGCGCGCTCGGCGCGGTCCTGGCCACCATCATCTCGGGAGACGTCCTGCTGGCGGTTCTGCCCTTTCTGCTCGCCGGCATCGGGCTCTATTTCGCCCTGCGCAGCGGGCTGGATGACACCGACCGCCACCAGCGCCTCGCCGTGCCCGTCTTCGCCGGTCTGGTGGTCCCGGCAATCGGCTTTTATGACGGGCTTTTCGGACCGGGCACCGGGTCCTTCTTCATGCTCGCCTTCGTCACGCTCGGCGGACTTGGCATGCTGAAGGCGACGGCGCGCACCAAGATGCTCAATCTCTCGTCCAATCTCGGCGCCTTCGTCGTCTTTCTTGCCGGCGGCGCCATTTTGTGGAAGATCGGCCTGATCATGGGCGTCGGCCAGTTTCTCGGCGCACAGACGGGATCAAGACTGGCGATGAAGCGCGGCGCGAAGATCATCCGGCCGCTTCTGGCGGTCTCGAGCCTGGCCATGGCGGCCAAGGTCTTTCTCGACGAGCAGAACCCGGTCTATCAGTGGCTCATGATGTAGGCTTCATCGTCATCGGCAGGCCCGCCGCCATGAAGATTACCGTGTCGGCTGCCGCCGCGACCTTCTGGTTCAAGAGCCCGGCTTCGTCGCGGAATTTTCTGGCGAGCGCGTTGTCGGGCACGATGCCGAGACCGACCTCGTTTGCGACGAGGAAAAGCGGATAGGGACAGTCAGCAATAAAAGCGGCAAGCCTGTCGCCCGCTTCGCCAACATCCCGGTCGCCGAGCATGAGATTGGTGACCCACAAGGTCAGACAGTCGACCAGCACCACCGGTCTCTCTTGCCGGACAAGGCCTTCAAGGCAGGCGACGAGTTCTACCGGCACCTCATGCGTCCGCCAGCCATGACCGCGCGCAGCCTGATGATGGGCAATACGCGCCGTCATTTCGGCATCGAGGGCCTGTGCTGTCGCGACATAATGGAGATTGCCGTCCGCTTCACGCGCCAGCTTCTCGGCATGTGCGGACTTGCCCGAACGCGCGCCGCCCAGGATCAGGCAGGTCTTCTGTGCTAGCGTGCGCAAAGATGGACCCTGATCACCTGTTGGACATGAAGACGCCGGAAAAGGTCCCGAAATGAAAGCGGACGATTCGTAGAACAAAGAGGCGTCCGCGCTGTTGATCATCCCGGATGCGCGCTGCCGGAGATCATCTCCGGCAAGCCGCAAATCCTGTCCCGGCGCCCCTCACATATAGCGTCCCGAAGACGCATTCACAAGGAGCGGCCTGACCGGATATCAAAGAGCCCCTGCAACCCTCTCCGCAACATCATCGGCAAGCCAGGCCTTCCAGACATCGGGATAGGTCGACAGAAAATGGCGGGCCCCGGCCTCGTTGCCAGCGTCGTTGGCGCTCATCCAGGCAAGCACCTCGCTCACGGTTCCGTTGCTCCAGGAGCGATTGTTGAAATAGTCCATAAGCTCGGGATATTCGGTCACGAACTCGCCGTCGACCAGCGTGTAGACGGCGGAAACGGGATAGGCATTGAGCTTGGGGTCGGCGCAATCGGCGACGATCGTGCAACTGTCCCATTCCTGCTTGCTGAATTCGACCCCGAAGCTGAGCTTGACCATATCATATTCGCCGAGAAGCGCAGTCGGCGCCCAATAGTAGCCGAGCCAACCCTGTTGATCGGCAAAGGCGCGCGCAACCGACGCATCGAGCGCTGAGCCCGATTGGGCCTCGACCAGGTCAAACCCCTTGTCAGCCGCCCCCAGCGCGCGGAACAGGTTTTCGGTCGACACCCGGCAGGCCCAGCCCTCGGGACAGCTAAACACGGCAGGCCTTTCGCCACCCTCCGCAGCGATGAAGAGTTCGGGATGGCTGAGCGCCTGCTGCACGGTCGTGACCTCGGGATGCGCATCGACAATGAATTTCGGAATCCACCAGCCCTGAACACCGCCTTCGTTGAGAAGCGGGGCGGCAAAAGCGATACGCTTGTCGGCGACAGCCTCGTCAAGCGCCGGTGTCGCGCTCTCGAACCAGAACTCGGGAATGATATCAGGCTCGCCCGTGGCGATGATGGCGTCCATGGTGCTGTCGGTATCGCCGGAAACCATGCTCACCGAGCAGCCGAAGCCTTTTTCCAGAATAAGCCGGTCAACCCATGCGGCCAGCCCCGCCGAGGTCCAGTTGAGCTCGGCGATTGACACAGTCGAGCAGCTTTCCCGAGCGTTCGCGCCCTCGGCAAAGAGCGCGGCGCCCAAAAGCATTGAGGCGGCGGCGATATGTGCGTTCATGACCGTTCGTCCATCCCCTCCCCGAGCGCTTCCGTAATCCATCAGGTCAGCCCGTTCGTCGGAAACGTGTCGGATTCGATATTTGTCAAAAATAGTGCCGGAGCGTTGAAATGACAAACACCGGCTTTGGCTTTTTTTGTGGCAGAGCTGTGCGAGAATGCGCCGACGCTAACCAAGCAGTAAGGTTCTGCCGTTAGAAACAGGACAGCGGACGGTTGCGCGGCGACAAAGCCCCGATCTTCTAGAGTATTTGCGTGCTCGGGGTGCCGTTTAGGGTATTGCGTATGCAGCCGCCGCGCGTGGGCGCGCCGCCCTTCCGGCAGGCGTCAGGAAACGATGGTCAGCCGCTCGGCGGCGCGCGTGATCGCGGTATAGAGCCAGCGCTCGCGCGTATCCCTGAAGGCCCAGCTCTCGTCAAACAGCACGACATTGTTCCACTGCGAGCCCTGCGCCTTGTGGACCGTCAGCGCATAGCCATAGTCGAAATCGTCATAGCGTTTCTTGGTGGACCACGGGATCTCCGTCTCGCTGTCCTCGAAGGCCGCCTTCAGGAGCTTGATCCTTGCCGCGCCGCGATCGGGGTCGTCCTCTTCCGGGTTGACTAGAAGATTGATGCCCGGCTTCACCGTTTCCTTGGAGGCTGACATCACCTTCCAGAGCGAACCGTTGAGCAGACCCTTGGCCGGGTCGTTGCGCAGACAGACCAGCTTGTCGCCCGATTGCGGATAGACCTGTTCAAACCCCTTCAGTTCGCGCAGGCGCTGATTGTAGCGTCGACGGGTCCGGTTGGTGCCGACGAGAACCTGATCGGCCTCCAGAACCAGTTCCTGCGTCACCTCGCGCCGCGAGATCACCTTCGCCTCGCCATAGTCCCCCAACGGGATCTCGTCGCCCTCGCGCACCCGCATGGCAAGGTCGATGATCGGGTTGTCGCGCGCCTGACGATGGATTTCGGTCAGAAGATAATCGGGCTCGTGATTGGTGAAATAGCCGCCGCCGGAAACCGGCGGCAACTGACCGGGATCGCCAAGCACCAGAACCGGCGTGCCGAAACTGACGAGATCCTGGCCGAGCTTTTCGTCGACCATCGAACACTCGTCGATGATGATCAGCGCCGCCTTGGCGAGGGGGCTCTGCCGGTTGATCGAGAACATCGGCGCGACCGAGGTCTTTCCGGTCTCCTCGTCCTCGATCATTTCCTCGCCCTTGGGACGGTAGATCAGGGAATGGATGGTGCGGGCATTGCTCGCCCCGCGCGACCGCAGCACCTGGGCGGCCTTGCCGGTGAAGGCGGCAAACAGCACCTCCCCGTCGACATGCTCGGCGAAATAGCGCGCGAGCGTGGTCTTGCCGGTTCCGGCAAAGCCGAACAGTCGGAAAACCGGCGACCGGCCTTCCTTCAGCCAGCGCGAAACCGCCTTGAGCGCCTCATCCTGTTGCGGTGAAAACTCCATGGGCGTGACTTGGCAGGATTCGCCGCGGCGGGGCAACAAAAAAACTCGTGCCTGCCTGGAATAAAACAGGAGCCCGACGTGTCTAGGGGGTGAACGCGTCACTTTCGAACCCCGACGCGACAAAACGAAACGGACTGAAAGACATGATCAGGAAAGCATCCATTCTCGCCGCCGCCGCGCTCATTGCCGTCGCCGGCACCGCCTTTGCCGGCACCAGCACCTTCCGCACCGTGGACACCTATGACGGTCAGGTCCTGGCCGCGCAGAACGGTCACACCCTCTACACCTATGACAAGGACGCAAGGGACGTATCCGCCTGCTACGGTAGCTGCGCGACCGATTGGCCGCCATATATCGCCAACCCAACCGCGCAACCTTTTGCACATTTCTCGTTTGTGGTGCGCAAGGATGGGCAGAAACAGTGGGCTCTGAATGGCGAACCTCTCTATTTCCGGGCAAATGACAAGAAGCCTGGCGACGTCACCGGCGCAGACGTCAGCAATCTCTGGCAGGTCGCGCGCCCGGCCTGACCCCGAACCGGCGCGGCGGATACAACCCGCCGCGCCCGAACGCCTGTTCGAAACGGAGCTGCGGCGCTGCCTGCCGCAACTCGGCCGCATGGCGCAGAGCCTGGCCGGTTCGCCCGAGGACGGCGCCGACCTGCTGCAGGACACGATTGAACGCGCCCTCTCCCACCGGGCGCAATGGCATGGCGACAATCTCGGCGGATGGCTCTATGCGATCATGGTGCATATCAACGCCAACCATTTCCGCCACCGCAACACGCTGTCCTTTGTCGAAATCGATGCGGCCGAGGAATTACCGGACGACCATGCCGATGAAGATGTCGAAATCGACCGGCTGAGACTTGCCGATGCGCTCGACGCCTTGCCGCCGGCTGCCCGCGATATCGTGGTGATGTGCGACCTTGAAGGGTTCAGCTATGAGGAAATCGCCGACCGGCTCCATGTGCCGGCAGGCACCGTCATGTCGCGCCTGTCGCGCGCGCGGCATCGCCTTGCGGCCCACCTTGCCGGAGATGAAGCCTCACCGCAGCATCGGCCAAAGGCTTGCCACCAGCACCAGAGCCATAACGATATTGAACCATTTGAGCCGATCGCCGTAGGAAAGCCAATGCCTGAGCCCCGAGCCGAAGCCGGCCCAGAGCGAAATGCTGGGGATCGTGATCAGGCCGAACACGACCGCCACAATCGCGACGGAGCGACCGTAATGGGCGGGATCGGTAAAGACGGACATGGCCGTCAACGCCATGATCCAGCCCTTCGGATTGACCCACTGAAAACCGACTGCCTGAATGAAGGTGAGCGGCCTGCCGGTCGTCGCCTCGCTGGAAGACATCTTCCGCGTCGTGCCGATCTTCCAGGCGATCCACAGAAGATAGAGGGCGCCGGCAATCTTCGCGAAAACAAGGATGGGCGGAAAGGCGGTGATGACCGCACCCAGACCGGCGCCCACGCCAGCCATCAGAATGGCGAAACCCGCAACGACGCCAGATATGTGCGGCAGCGTGCGCAAAAAGCCGAAATTCACCGTCGAGGCGAAGACCATCATGTTGTTCGGGCCGGGCGTGATCGAGGCCGCAAGCGCGAACCCAAGCAATGCCAGAAGCGTGTCATGCGTCATCGCCCTGCCCTTCTTGTCTCAAGCCCGTACCGGAGCGGCGTCCCCTGATCCGGCGAAACGGGTCTCCTGACCTTATACCAAGGATCAATCATTGATCCTTCAGAATGCTGACGAAGCCTGTTGGAGATGTAAGAAGCCTGCTCCTCATTTTCCGTCATCCCGGCCTTGAGCCGGGATCCAGGCCAAATAGCGAGGGCCGCGGCGCGTAAGGCGCTGTGGCAAAAGGTTTTCTTGTAGCCCTGGACCCCGGCTCAAGGCCGGGATCACGGATGAGGGGGAAGCGTAGTTTGTCAAATAAACCGAAGGATCAATTCATCGATCCTTGGTATCACATGCCCTGCGGACCGCGGTTCATCGAGGCAGGACCCGTGCGGCAGATCTCGACAAGGCCGAGCGGCCGCATGATGGAGATGAACTGATCGACCTTGGAGACCTTGCCGGTCAGCTCGAACAGGAAATGTTCGACTGAGGCGTCTACCACCTTGGCTTCAAACGCATCGGCAAGCCGCAGCGCTTCCTGACGCTGGTCGCCATTGCCGACGACCTTGATCAGCGCCACCTCGCGTTCGACCGGAGGGGCAATCCCCAGTTCGCGGGCGCGCACCGAAAGATCGACCACCTTGTGCACCGGCACCTGCCGGTCGAGCTGCGCCTTGATCTGCTCCAGCACGTCGGGCGTGCCCTTGGTGACGATGGTGATGCGCGACAGGTGCGCCTCGTGCTCGGTCTCTGAAACGGTCAGGCTTTCGATGTTGTAGCCACGGCCGGAGAAAAGGCCGATGACGCGGGCAAGGACGCCCGGCTCATTGGCAACGACCACGGACAGCGTGTGGCGCTCCGGCGGCGCCGTGGGGCTGGAGATGAAATAGGCTGAACCGGTCGGCTGTAGTTTGGCGTTCATTGTTTCAAACCTTTCTCAAGCTCAGACGAGCTGACGGCCCTTGGCATCGATGGCGGTTGCGACGGCTTCGTCATTGGCCTCGTCCGGCAGCAGCATATCGTTATGCGCCCTGCCCGACGGGATCATCGGGAAGCAGTTGGCGAGATTGGCGACGCGGCAGTCGAAGATTACCGGCTTGGGACTGTCGATCATCCGCTGGATCGCCTCATCCAGGTCGTCCGGATTGTCGCAGTAGATCCCTTCCGCGCCGTAAGCTTCCGCCAGCTTGACGAAATCGGGCATAGCCTCGGTATAGGAGTGCGACAACCGGTTGCCGTGCAGGAGCTGCTGCCATTGCCGGACCATGCCCATATACTGGTTGTTCATGATGAAGATCTTGATCGGTGCATTGTGCTGGATCGCCGCCGACATCTCCTGAATGCACATCTGGATCGAGGCATCGCCGGCAACATCGATGACGAGCGCTTCCGGATGCGCGATCTGGACGCCGAGCGCTGCCGGCAGGCCATAGCCCATCGTTCCCAAACCGCCGGACGTCATCCAGCGCTTTGGCTCCTCGAAATCGAAGAACTGCGCCGCCCACATCTGGTGCTGGCCGACTTCAGTGGTGATGTAGAAATCCCGGCCCTTGATCGCCGCGTTCAGCCGCTCCAGCGCATATTGCGGCATGATCACGTCCTTGTTGGGCGTGTAGGCGAAGCAGTCGCGCCCGCGCCAGCGGTCGATATTGCCCCACCAGTCATCGAGCGACGGCTTTTCCGCCGGCAGCGCGCGCCAGGCGCGGACCATCTCTTCGAGAACATGCGCGACATCGCCGAGGATCGGGATATCGACGTGGATGTTCTTGTTGATCGAGGACGGGTCGATATCGATGTGGATCTTGGTCGAGTTCGGCGAGAAGGCATCGACGCGCCCGGTAATGCGGTCATCGAAGCGCGCGCCAATACAGACCATGACGTCGCAGTCATGCATCGCCATATTGGCCTCGTAGGAACCGTGCATGCCCAGCATGCCGAGCCAGTTCTTGCCGGACGCCGGATAGCAGCCGAGACCCATCAGCGTGGAGGTGATCGGGAAATTCGTCAGCCCGACCAGTTCGCGCAGCAGCCGCGTGGCGTCATCGCCGGAATTGACGACGCCGCCGCCGGTGTAGAGGATCGGGCGTTTCGCCTTGGCCATCAGCTCGACCGCCGTGCGGATCGCATCGGCATTGCCGTTGACCTCCGGACGATAGCTCTCGCGGATCGGATGGCCTTTGAGCGGCGTATAGCGCCCCTTGGCGAACTGGACGTCCTTCGGGACATCGACGACGACGGGGCCGGGACGACCGCTCTGGGCAATGCGGAAGGCCTCATGGATGACATTGGCGAGGTCGTTCACGTCCTTGACCAGCCAGTTGTACTTGGTGCAGGGCCGGGTGATGCCGACGGTATCGCATTCCTGGAAGGCATCCGAGCCGATCAGGGTCGTCGGAACCTGGCCGGAAATGCAGACCAGCGGAACGGAATCCATCAGCGCATCCTGCAGCGGCGTAACCGCATTGGTCGCCCCCGGACCGGAGGTGACCAGCATGACGCCGACCTTGCCGGTGGAGCGGGCATAGCCCTCGGCCGCATGGCCCGCGCCCTGCTCGTGACGCACAAGCACATGGGCGATCTCGTCCTGCTGAAAGATCTCGTCATAGATAGGCAGCACGGCGCCGCCGGGGTATCCGAAGATATGTTCAACCCCGTTTTCTTTCAGCGCCTGCAAAACGATCTCGGCGCCTGTCATCAAGTTGTCCGTCGCGGTCATCGTCATTTTTCCGTTTCGATGGTCTCTAGGTGTTTGCGTTCCTATCGGGCATAAAAAAAGGCCCCTTCAAGGAGCCTGTCGTCGCGCATGGGTGGCTTATGCCGGATGGTTACACCATCCTGCCCATGCGCGATCCCACCACAATAAGAAGTTCTTTCATAGCCATGCTTGGCTGATAGCCCGTCTTGCCGCATCAGTCAACGCGCGAGTGCAAGAAAAATAGCCAAACGGGCGATCGAGTGAAATTAAATTAGGCAGAACCGGTGGTGCCCGCCAAGGCTAAAGCGCTGTGGGATCGAGCCTTTTCCAGTCCTCACCCATCTGATTGCGAAACCAGGTCATCTGCCGCTTGGCATATTGCCGGGTTGCGGCACTCGCCCGCTCGATGACGGCCTCGCGGTCCATTTCCCCGTTGAGCATGGCTGCGATCTCGCGCACGCCGATTGCCCGCATCACCGGCATTTCGGGGGGAAGATCAAAGGCCAGAAGAGCTTTCACCTCCTCAACCGCTCCCTCATCCAGCATGGCGGAAAAACGCGCATTGATGCGCTGGTGCAGCACCGGGCGTTCGGGAAGGATCACCACCTTCTCGGCCGCCTCCGGACGGATCAGCGGCGGCGGCGTCTCGGCCTGATAGTCCGCGATCGATCGCCCGGATGCCTCCTTGACTTCAAGCGCGCGCACGATCCGCTGCCCGTCGGCAGGCTTAAGCCGCGCCGCCATGACCGGGTCGCGGTCGGCAAGAATGGCGTGAAGCGCCTCGGGGCCCTGATCTTCCAGTGCCTGCCGCCAGTGCGCGCGGATCTCCGCGGGCACCTCGGGCATTTCGGCCAATCCCTCGGTCAGAGCCTTGAAATAGAGCCCAGTGCCGCCGACGAAAACGGGCAACCGCCCCTCGCCTTCAAGCCGCGCGATCAGCGCCGCTGCATCGCGCAGCCAGGCGCCGGTAGAATAGTCCGCTCCCGCGGCGACATGGCCGTAAAGACTGTGTTCGATCCCCTGCATGTCTTCGTCCGAGGGACGCGCCGTCAGCACCCGCAACGTATCATAGACCTGCATGCTGTCGGCATTGATCACGACGCCCCCGGTCTCGCGCGCGCGCCGCAAAGCATAAGCGGACTTGCCGCCCGCCGTCGGCCCGGTTATCAGAACCGCACGCAGTTTTTTGTCCAAGGAATTCGCCATGGTTCTCGTTGCCACGCTTGTCGCCAATCCGTCAAACCCTGTTGTCACCTCGGAGCAGGTTTCAAGGGTTTCCGACGCGGTCGCGGTGGAAAAGGTCGACTGGCTGAACGAGGGCATCGCCGTCGATCTTCACCTTGCCCACCATATCAACCGGCAGGAAGCCGAAGCGGCGATCCGGGCGGAAATCGCGAACCTGCCCGTCGACCTCGTGATCCAGCCGCAGGTATGCCGCCGCAAGAAGGCGCTGCTGGCGGACATGGATTCCACCATGATCGGTCAGGAGTGCATTGACGAACTGGCCGCCGAAGTCGGGCTGAAGGACAAGGTCGCGGGCATCACGGCGCGCGCCATGAACGGCGAGATCGAATTCGAGCCCGCCGTGCGCGAGCGCGTCGCGCTGCTTGCGGGTCTCGATATCGGCATTGTCGACGAGATCATCGAAAAGCGCATCACGCTGACGCCGGGCGGCAAGGAACTGGTCGCGACGATGAAGGCCAATGGCGGCTATACCGCTCTGGTGTCCGGCGGCTTTACCGTCTTCACCAGCCGCATCGGCGCGATGATCGGGTTTGACGAGAACCGCGCCAACACGCTTATCGAGAAGGACGGCAAGCTGACAGGCCATGTCGCCGACCCGATCCTCGGCCGGCAAGCCAAGATCGAGGCGCTGCACGATGTCGCCCGGAAACGCGGCATTTCGGAGACCGAGATCATGGCCGTCGGCGACGGCGCCAATGACCTCGGCATGCTGGAGCTTGCCGGTTCGGGTGTCGCGCTGCATGCCAAGCCGACGGTTGCGGCACAGGCCGATATCCGCATCGACCATGGGGACCTGACGGCGCTGCTTTATATCCAGGGTTATCGCAAGGCGGAGTTCGTCGGCGGCTGAGGCTTCTATTCCAGCACCAGGCTCTTGATGCTGAGGGCGCCATCGGGCTCGGCGACCATGATCGAGACGCTGCGGCGGCCCTCGGAAATCAGCTCGACGATGCGCGAGCGAACCTCCTGCGGCGTCGTCACCGCGTCCTGGCCGACCTCGGCGATCACCATGCCGGGCATCAGCCCCTCGTCAGCGGCAGCGCTGCCCTCTTCCACCTCGGTGATCAGAACGCCCTCGACATCGCCGTCGATCTGGTAGAGTGCGCGGCCATTGTCGTCGAGTTCGGCAAGCGTCATCCCGTAAACGCTGACCGGCAGGCCGGGCGTCACGGCATCGCCATCGTCCATCGGCTCTTCCGTCTCGGCCAGAGCCTCTTCCACCTCTTCCGGCTCCTCCAGCAGTTCCGGCGTGACCTGAACCGTCATGCGCTCTCCTTCGCGGATGATCTCGACGTCCACCGGCTCACCGATGCGCCCCTCGGCAACAAAGCGCGGCAGGTCGCGTGGATTGTCGATCGGCTGACCGTCGAAAGTGAGAATGATATCGCCTTCCTGCAAAGGCCCGCCGTCGGAGGGGCCGCCCTCGATGATCGAACCAACGGCAACGCCGGCGGGATCATCGGCACCGAGCGAGGCGGCAAGCGCATCGCTTACCTCAAGGACACGGATGCCAATCCATCCCCGGCGCGTGCGACCGAACTCGACGAGCTGGTCGATGACGTTTTCGGCAAGCTCGCTCGGCACGGAGAAGCCGATTCCGATGGATCCGCCCGAAGGCGACAGGATCGCGGTGTTGATGCCGATCACCTCGCCATCCATGTTGAACAGCGGGCCGCCGGAATTGCCCTTGTTGATCGCCGCATCCGTCTGGATGAAATTGTCATAGGGCCCGTCAAGCTCGCGTCCGCGCGCCGAGACGATGCCGAGCGTGACCGAACCGCCAAGCCCGAAGGGATTGCCGATCGCCAGCACCCATTCGCCGATGCGGACCCGGCGTGAATCGCCGAATTTCACGGCTGGCAGCGGCTCGTCCGACTCGACCTTGAGCACGGCGAGGTCGGTCTTGTCGTCAACGCCGAGCAGCGTCGCATCAAGCGTGGTGCCGTCGGCAAGCGTCACCTCGATCGTGTCAGCATTGTCGATGACATGGTTGTTGGTGACGATGATGCCCGACGGATCAATGATGAAGCCGGAACCGAGCGAGGAATATTGCCGGCTGCGCGGCCCCTGCTCACCTTGAAAGAAATCCTCGAACAGATCTTCGAAGGGCTGGCCCTCGGGAACATCCGGCAAAGGCCGTGTCTCGCCGGACGGGCCGCCTTCCTCGGAGATCGAGATATTGACGACGGAGGGCAGCAGCCCTTCGGCGATATCCGCGACCGATACATCGGAAAGGGTCTGCGCAAACGCAGGCCGAACGTGCGCAGCGAGAGGCAGCACGGAAATGGCGGCAAGAAGGCCGGCGCCGACCACATGCCGGGCGATGGACCGGCGAACCGGGGAATTCAGCTTGACCGTCGTCATCATGCCTCCGTCCTGTCGATTGTCATCATAGCGGAAGGCCGGCGGGAAGCCTATCCGCGTATCAGCCAGACCAGGCCGACCCCGAGCGCGACGGCAATCAGGCCGGTTGCCCGCAAGGCACCTTCCGGCACCGTTGGCAAAAGCCGCGCCATGGCTATCAGTAGCGAAGGGGCCAGCGCATAGACCAGCCCCTCGATGATCAGATAGAACGCAAATCCGATCACAATGTCCTGAAGCAGCATTACTCGGCTGCCTGTTGCGCGGCCTCTTCAGCCGGCGCGCCACCGGGCAGCGCCGGGCTCAGCGGCAGTTCGCTCGCGCCGGAGGAGCGGAAATACTCGAAGAACTCCGAATCCGGCGACAACACCATGGTCGAGTTTTCCCCGAGCACGTCCCGATAGGCATTCATCGACCGATAGAAGTAGAAGAACTCCGGATCCTTGCCGTAGGCTTCACCGAGAATGAAGTTCCGTTCGGCATCGCCCTCACCACGCAACAGTTCGGAATCGCGGTTGGCAGCCGACTGGATCTCGACGACTTCACGATCGGCCGCAGCACGGCGGATTTCCGCTCGTTCGCGGCCCTGGGCGCGGGTGGCTTCAGCTTCGGCGAGACGTTCCGACTGCATCCGGGCATAGGTCTCGTCGGAGACCTCCGGCGTCAGGTCGGTCCGGCGGATACGCACGTCAACGATCGAAATGCCGAGCGATTCGGCGGCCGGGCGCAACTGATCGCCCACTTCCTGCATCATCGAAGCGCGTTCGCTCGAAAGAGCGGCCTGGAAGTCTCTCAGACCATAGACACGACGCAGCGAGGAATCGAGACGGGTGCGCAGACGCGAGACCGCCACATCCCGATCACCGGAAACCGCCTCGCGGAACCGTTCGGGATTGGTGATGCGGTACACGACGAAGGCATTCACTTCATAGAACTTACCGCCGGAGACCTGGACGCGAATGTCGTCTAGGTCAAAGCGCATGTCCTGATTGGAGATGAACTGCACCTTGTCGGCGCCGGCAAACGAGAAGGGCAGCTTGAAATAAAGCCCCGGCTCGCTCTTCACTTCCTTGATCTGGCCAAAGCGGATGACGAGCGCCTGCTCGCGCGGGTTCACGATAAAGATCGACGCATAAACGAGCAGAAGAAGGGCCGCGATACCGGCCAGGAAAACGAGAACACGATTGGATGACATTACTGGCTCGCTCCCTGGGTCAGGTTCTGTGTTGCGGCGGAAGGCGCCGTGGTGGAAGAAGACGACCGCTGGCTTGCTGCCGCATTGCGGTCAATCGCATCAAGCGGCAGATAGGGAATGACCCCCTGCCCGTCATCCTCGTCGACGATGACGTTCTTCGAGCGACCGAAGACATCCTGCATGGTTTCCAGATAGAGCCTCTTGCGGGTCACTTCCGGAACGGCGGCATAGGTCTCGTAGATCGAATCGAAGCGACCTGCCTCACCCTGTGCTTCCTTGACCACGCGGTCCTTGTAGGCGGCAGCCGCCTCGCGGATCTGCGCCGCTTCACCACGGGCAGCACCGAGTACGCGGTTCGCATACTGGTTGGCTTCCTCGAGATAGCGATCCTCGTCCTGTTCGGCGCGCTGGACCTCGTCAAACGCATCGGCGACTTCGGCCGGCGGCGCTGCTTCCTCGATGGAAACGGCATTCACGGTGATGCCGGCGCCATACTGGTCCATGGTGACCTGAATGATGTCCTTCACATCCAGTGCAATCCCCTCACGGTCGTCACGGAAGACGTCCTGGGCGGGACGCGAACTGACGACCTCGCGCATCGCGCTTTCGGAAACCTGCTGCAGCGTCTGAACCGGATTCTCGACGTTGAACAGGAAGGCTTCCGGATCGGTAACGCTGAAGAGCACGGCGAACTCGATGTCGACGATGTTCTGGTCCCCGGTCAGCATGATACCGGAGCGCGCGGCGCTGCCGCCACCGATATTGAGCTGTTGCTCGGTGATGTTCACCGTCTCGACCCGGTCGATCGGCCAGATCATCATGTGCAGGCCGGGGCCGGCGATTTCCTGCTGCGGCTTGCCGAACCTGAGCTCGACGCCGCGCTGATCCGGCTGGATCGTGTAAATCGACTGCATCACCCAGAAGGCCGCCAGCACGACGACGACGATCATCACCAGACCGATGCTGAAGCCACCCGGGAACATGCCCTTGAACTGATCCTGGCCCTTGCGGAAGAAGTCCTCGATGTCCGGCGGGCCGCCATTGCCACCGCCGCCATTGCCGCCGCCACCAGGGCGCCGGGGACCTTGTCCCCACGGACCCTGATTGTCGCCGCCGCCACCGCCCCCTCCCCAGGGACCGCCGCCATTCTGATTGCTCCAGGGCATTCACACCTCTTCCAAAATAGTCCGTTCCTGGCTGCGGAACCATTGCCGCAGCCGCGCATTGACGCATTAAGCGTTTGTCCCGTTATAGGGACGCGACAAGGCGCTTTCAACGCGATCGGTCAACTGTGCAGCCAAATCGCGGTAAATTCCTGTTCATCGGCCTTTGCGGGCATAGATCACGTAGCGGGTCGGATAGTCGTCCTTCTCGCCGGCCGGAACGCTTTCGCTCGTCTCGACGCGCCAGACCGCGGGATCGATCTCGGGAAACACCGTATCGCCCTCAAGCGCCTTCTCAACATGGGTGATGTGAAGCCTGCCGGCAAAAGACATCGCCTGCCGGTAGATCTCGCCGCCACCGATGATGCAGACGTCCTTGTCGTTGCCCGCTTCCTTGCGCGCGACTTCAAGAGCCCTGTCCAGGTCATTGACGACAATGCAATTTTCCGCCGAGAAATCGGGATCGCGGGTGACGATGATATTGGTGCGGTTCGGCAGCGGCCGACCGATCGACTGGTAGGTCTTGCGCCCCATGATCACCGGATTGCCCGAGGTGATCGCCTTGAAGCGCTTCAGGTCGGAGGAAAGCCGCCAGGGCATGTCGCCATTGCTGCCGATCACGCCGTTCTCGGCGACCGCGGCGATCATCACGATGTCATTCATGGCCATTCTCAAACCGCAATCGGCGCCTTGATCGACGGCGCGGCTTCATAGCCCTCGAGAACGAAATCCTCGAAGGTGAAGGCGAACAGATCGTCGACGTCCGGATTGAGCCGCATTACCGGCAGGCGCCCCGGAACGCGGGAAAGCTGCTCGCGCGCCTGCTCGAAGTGGTTGGCGTAGAGATGGGCGTCGCCCAGCGTGTGGACGAAATCGCCGGGCTTCAGGCCGGTCACCTGCGCCACCATCAGCGTCAGCAGCGCGTAGGAGGCGATGTTGAACGGTACGCCGAGGAAGATGTCGGCGGAGCGCTGATAGAGCTGGCAGGAGAGCTTTCCGTCCGAAACATAGAACTGGAACAGGCAGTGGCAGGGCGGCAACGCCATGTTGTCGACCTCTGCCGGGTTCCAGGCGGTGACGATATGGCGGCGACTGTCGGGATTGGTGCGGATGTTTTCAACCACCTTGGCGATCTGATCGATATGGCCGCCGTCCGGCGTCGGCCAGGAGCGCCACTGCGCACCGTAAACGGGACCGAGATCGCCGTTCGCGTCGGCCCATTCGTCCCAGATCGAGACGCCGTTTTCCTTCAGATAGGCGATGTTCGTGTCGCCCTTCAGGAACCACAGCAGTTCATGGATGATCGAGCGCAGATGCAGCTTCTTGGTGGTCAGCACCGGAAAGCCCGCCGCAAGGTCATAGCGCATCTGGTAGCCGAAGACGGAGCGCGTGCCCGTGCCGGTCCGGTCCGCCCGGTCGGTTCCGTTTTCAAGCACGTGGCCCAGAAGGTCCAGATATTGGCGCATGATGCTCCCTCGTTCGAAGTCGGTTTCTTCTTCTATCGCGACGAAAGGCGCCGGGAAAAGGGCCCGCAGACGCCTTTCCCCGCCTTTTGCGCGCCACCCCCCTTTGCAGAAGCTTTTGAAACACTTATATCAAGCGTGCCGGCTTGACCGGCTATGGTGATAAACGGCGTTGTAATAAGCTCATTGGACCCGGGGGCGGTACCCGGCGCCTCCACCACAAACAGGCGGTTCAGGCCTTTTTGTGATGGGGGCGAAACAGGATCGACAAGAGTGTAAAGAACGACCTTTTGCCCGGCATGATACCACCGTTATCGGGTCAAACGAGTAGTTGCAAATGACAACAAAGCTCAGGGTTACGCTGTAGCTGCCTAATGGCGGTTCCAGAAACCCACCTTAAGTCCTTGCGGGTAGCACTGTAAGGCGGGGTCCGGAGGCACCTGGCAACAGAAGCCTCCACCTGAATTTGAACAAAATCCCCTATAATGATTGCGCTTCTGCATCAGGCGACTTAATTGGCTATAGTCAGAGCGCAACCGAACGGCCAAGGGCAGGAAAGACGTGATGGGGCAAGACCATATTCGCTACGACATTCTGGCACAGGACGCACTGCGCGGCATGGTGCGCAAGGTGCTCGCAGAGGTCGCCGCAACAGGCCACCTGCCCGGTGAGCATCACTTCTTCATCACCTTCCTGACCAATGCCCCCGGCGTGCGCATTTCCCAGGCGCTGAAGGAAAAATATGCCCAGCAGATGACCATCGTCATCCAGCACCAGTACTGGGACCTGAAGGTGACCGACAGCCATTTCGAGATCGGCCTGTCCTTCTCGGATGTGCCCGAGCGCCTCGTCATTCCCTTCAACGCGATCGTCGGCTTCTATGATCCCTCGGTGAATTTCGAGCTCGAATTCGACGTCGCGACGCTGGACCTCGAAGACGAAAAGCCGGCCGAACCCGAAAACGAAGGCGGCGATGATGACGGCCCCGGCGGCGATGACGGCGCTTCGGTCGTCTCCCTCGATGCCTTCCGCAAGAAGCACTGACAGCCGATGTGCGCCGAGATCGTCAATCTCAGGATGAGCCGCAAGCGCGCGGCACGGCAGAAGGCAGCCGACGACGCTGCTGAAAACCGGGCGATCCACGGCCGCACCAAGGGCGAAAAGAACCGCGACAGGCTGGAACGCGACAAAAGCGAGCGGCGCTTTGAGCAAGGGCGCATCGAGCGCCTGACGCTTTCCCCTTTGCCAGGGGACAAGGACGATTGATCCGCAAGCGCTCCGTCAGCCTCCATGGCCACCGCACGAGCTTTTCCCTTGAAGATGCGTTTTTCGAGGAAATCAAGACGATAGCCGGAAAGCGCGCAACAAGCCTCGCCTCCCTTCTCAGCGAAATAGACGAAACGCGAGAGCCGGATGTGAACCTTTCATCCGCCGTGCGTCTGTTCGTGCTGGACGACCTCAAGGCAAGGCTTGGCGAATAGCGCCCTACTCTGCGGCATCCCGCCGCTCCGGCTCGTCGGCCGGGGCATCCGGGCTTCCACCCGCCGTCTGCCGGTCAAGATCGGGAAAGGCGACGATGCGCAGGCCGGCAAGATCGGTGTGCAGCACGATCAGCCCCTGCTCCTCGAACCAGTCGAGAAAGCGCCTGGCCCGGCGCGCCGAATGCGTGCCATAGGCGCGCGCGATCATGGCGTCCGAGGGGCAGGCATCGCCGGCGATCGCCGCCTTTGCCAGCATCAGGAACACGCCCTGAAGGTCTTCCGTCACATGCGCGAGCAAGGACACCGCCATCTGCCATTGCTCGCTTTCCACCATCGCCGCGTCCGCGCCCGAGCGGGCGATCGCGAGGCGGCGGCGGAATTCGTTCATGGCAAGCGGAGCGCCGGATATCCGTTTCATCCGACCGCGCATCAGGAAATCCTGGTAAAGCTCTGAATCAGAACGAAAAGCAGATTCCGGAGCGCCGGCGATTTCCGCCAGCGTCATCGCAATCCAGTCGTCCTTCTCCTCATCCGACATCGCCGGCGCACGCGGACCGCGGGTCGGCGCCTCCGGCGTTTCTGCCTCTTCGGAAGACTTCGACAGCGCATCCATGATGTCGACGGTCGGGCGCGGACGCGGGGCCACCCGGCGCGGAGCCGAGGCCTGGCGAGCCATGTCTTCCGGATCGGGCGTGAAGATCAGGTCTTCGACATCCTCCGGCTTTTCCGGCAGCGGCATCAGTTTCGGGCTGGAAGAGCGCGCCGATGTCTCCACCGGGCCGATGGTCACCGGCAGCGGACGCCGCGACAGCGCCGGGCCGAGCGCAACGAAATTGCCGCGCTTCAGATCACGGAATTGCTCGGCCTGGCGGCGGTCCATGCCGAGAAGATCGGCCGCGCGCGCCATGTCGATATCGAGGAATGTCCGGCCCATGAGAAAATTCGAGGCTTCCGCCGCAACATTCTTGGCAAGCTTCGCCAGACGCTGGGTCGCAATCACGCCTGCCAGACCGCGTTTTCTACCACGACACATCAGGTTGGTCATGGCGCCGAGCGAGAGCCGACGCACCTCCTCGCTCACCTCGCCGCCGGAAGTGGGGGCAAACATCTGCGCCTCATCGACCACCGTCAGAACCGGATACCAATAGTCGCGATCGGCATCAAACAACGCGTTGAGAAAGACAGCAGCGGCGCGCATCTGGTCGTCGATCTCGAGACCTTCCAGCGTCAGCACGCAGGACACGCGATGCTGGCGGATGCGATTGGCAATGCCGATCAGTTCACCCTCGGAGCGCTCGGCATCGACCACGATATGGCCGAAAGCCTCAGACAGGGTGACGAAGTCGCCCTCAGGATCGATCACCACCTGTTGCACCCATTTGGCGGATTGCTCCAGAAGCCGGCGCAGGAGGTGGGATTTACCCGAGCCGGAATTGCCCTGCACCAGAAGACGGGTCGCCAGCAGCTCCTCGATATCGAGTTTGGCCACGTCACCCGCCGATGTCGTTCCCATATCGATATCGACCTGCACTTTTCGCCTTTGCCTTCTTTTCGGTGTTGCGCCCGTTTGTAACAGGTCATGAGTGCCCGTGCCGAGACCTTGCGGCGTTACCCACAGCTTTCCGGGCTGACGATCCTCAGCGCCTCCGCGGGCAGGCCGAAGGTTTCGGCCAGGCCTGCCTGTCCGGTGCGCGTCAGCGTCAGGGCGCGACCGTCGCCGGCCGGCCTCAACCAGTGCCGCTCACGGCAGCGTTGAAGCATCGCGGCGCCGAGCCAGCCGCCGATGTGAGGCCGGCGCTCACTCCAGTCGAGACAGGTCCGGCAAAGCGCCCGCCGGCTCTTTCTGGCGGCCGAGAGCGAGATGCCGAACTCTGCCAGAAATACCTCTCCCCTTTCGGTCACCATGCCGGCATTTCCATCGAAGAAAACCGCACCGGACTTCACCATCGAATCGGCGATGCCGACCGCGATCGCACCGGCCATGTGGTCGTAGCAGGTGCGCGCCACCCTCAGCGCTTCGTCCTTCGGTCCTGTCGGGCGGTATCGCACGGGGCCGATGGCCGACAGAAGGCTGAGATGTTCCAGCGTTTCGGCGACCTCGGCCGAAGCCAGCCGGAAATAGCGGTGCCTGCCCTGTTTTTCGACGGTGACCAACTGACCATCCACGAGCCTGGAAAGATGATTGCTCGCCGTCTGCGGCGAAACACCCGCGCATTCGGCCAGTTCCCCCGCCGTCAATGCCTTGCCGCCGAGAAGCGCCGCCAGAATGTTCGCGCGCGAAACATCGCCGATCAGGGCAGCGACGGCGGCGAGCGTATTTCCCGAAACCATGTTTGTCATAGCTCTCAATCTACCACCGCAAACTGCCGCCGTCAGCGTCCGTTACTTCGTTCCCGATCGAAGCATGCGCGAATGCAGACGGGCTATTGCCTTCGACTCCAACCGAAGGAAAAGCCCATGCATGAGATCGTGATCGCCAAGCCCCGCTCCCTACCCACGAAGGTCGCCGCAGGCGCCTGCAATCTGGCGAGGCTGATCTTCATCCGCTGGCCGCAGCGCCGCCGGCAACGGCTGCATCTCCTCGAAATGACCGACGAGCGGTTGCGGGATATCGGCATCGAGCCGCATCAGGTGCGACAGGAGGCAAGTCGCCCATTCTGGGACTAGCCGCGCACATTCTTCAAAAACGCCTCGAAGGCCGCGAGCGTCTCGTCGGAGACATGATGCTCGATGCCCTCGGCGTCGAGTTCGGCGGCCTCTTTGGGAACGCCGACAGCCAGAAGCAGATCGAAAACCAGGGCGTGGCGGATGCGGGCCTTCTCGGCCATGGCCTCGCCGGCTTCGGTCAGAAACACGCCGCGATAGGGCCGCGATGTCGCAAGCCCCTCGCGCTTCAGCCGTGAGACGGCCTTTGCCGCCGTCGGATGGGCGATGCCCATGGCTCGCGCGATATCCACGAGCCGCGCTTCCCCATGCTCCGCGGTCAGGTCGGCAATCAGTTCGGTATAATCTTCCAAAAGCGCGGAGGCGCGCTCCGAACGGGCCTTGGAAAACCGATCCGCCTGACTATCGGGTCCGTCACTCATGTCCCTGTCTCAACTCCCTGCCCGAAGACCGCATTTTCCCGAAAACACGCTTCGCTTCATCTCTTCCTTCCGGCGTTTTCGCGCCAAGGAACGGCTCTGTTCCGCCTCGCCGCACAAGAAGGAATGCCATCGCCGTCCGGCGCGCGCGGCTCTGAAAACAGAGCCGCGTGATATGGCGAAATTAAGCCCTATCACATTTTCAAGCCCAGGCTAAACTTTGTCACCTCAATACCAGGCGGAACCAAAGCCCTGGGAAAGGCTTTGCTGATATAACGCCGATTGACAAAAATGTAGCCTTGGCTATATCTAGAACCTTTCCAATTGTGATTTTACCAGCTCCAGAATGCCCGACACCCCATCCAGACGTCCCTCGCTGAGTGATCGCACCAATACGGCGATCGAGCAGGCCATGGCTTCCGGCCGCATCAAGCCACGCTCGGCGCTGCTCTTCGTCGGTCCGGCCGTCATCGCCTCCATCGCCTATGTCGATCCCGGCAACTACGCGACGAACATCCAGGCGGGCGCCGGCTATGGCTATACGCTGTTGTGGGTCGTGCTGTTCGCCAATCTGATCGCCATGCTGTTCCAGGGCCTGTCCGCCAAGCTCGGCATCGTCACCGGCCGCAATCTGGCGGAAGTCTGTCGCGACGAGTTTTCCAAGCCCGTGGTGATCGCGATGTGGATCGTCAGCGAGATCGCCGCCATGGCGACCGATCTTGCCGAATTTCTTGGCGGGGCAATCGGCCTAGCGCTGCTGTTCAACATGCCGCTGATGGCGGGCATGGGCGTCACGGCGATCGTCACCTATGGCATCCTGCTGTTCGAACGCCGCGGCTTTCGGCCGATGGAGCTGATCATCGGCGCGCTGATCGGCGTGATCAGCCTTTGCTACATCGTCGAACTGTTCATCGCGCCCATTGCCTGGGGCGAGGCCGCCTTCCATCTGGTCAGGCCCGACATCCCCGACACCACCGCGCTCGCCATTGCCGTCGGCATCATCGGCGCGACGGTGATGCCGCATGCGGTGTTCCTGCATTCGGGCCTTACCCAGCACCGCATCAGGGTCGGCAACGAGGCCGATCGCCGCCGCGTGCTGCGCTTTTCCAACACAGAGGTGGTGCTGGCGCTCGCCGTTGCCGGCGTGGTTAACATGGCGATGGTGATGATGGCGGCAAGCGCCTTTCACAAGGGCCACAGCGAGGTGGCCGAGATCGAGACAGCCTATCACATGCTGACGCCGCTTCTCGGGGTCGCGGCAGCCGGCGCCTTCCTGATTTCGCTGATCGCCTCGGGCATCTCGAGCTCAGTGGTCGGCACCATGGCGGGACAGATGATCATGCAGGGCTTTGTCGGTTTCCGCATTCCGATCTGGCTGCGCCGGCTGATCACCATGGCGCCGGCCTTCATCGTCGTCGCGCTCGGCGTCAACGCGACGGAAGCGCTGGTCGTCAGCCAGATCATCCTGTCGATCGCGCTGCCCGTGCCGATGATCTCGCTCGTCATCTTCACCCGCAGCCGCGCGATCATGGGCGAGTATGCCAATGGCCGGCTGATCGGGACGCTGGCGATCCTCGGTTCGCTCGCCGTGCTCTCGCTCAACATCGTGCTGCTGCTGCAGACCTTCGGTGTACCGATCCCGGGACTTGCGGCCGGCTAACTCGCCGCGTCGGCGACGATCAGTCCAAAGCCCTGCATCAGCCGCTTGATCTCCGCTCGAACATCGCTGCTGGTGAAGATCGCGATATCGCGGTTCGTCCCCTCGATCGCCGCAGACGGCCGCTCGCCCAGAACGCGTCTGGCCTGCAGCGCAATCGCCTCGGCCGGGTTCAGCCAATCGACCGGCCAGGGCGCAAGCTTGCGGAAACGATTGGCAAGGAAGGGGTAATGCGTGCAGGCGAGCACGACGATATCGGTGCGCCGGCCGTCTTCCTCCACAAAACAGGGCGCGATTTCCGCCCACAAGGCCTCGTCCGAAACCGCGCCGCCGCTGATATAGGTCTCGGCCAGCGCCGCCAGATATTTCGAGCCGACCAGCCGCGCATGGCAATGGGCGGCGAAGCTTTCGATCAGCGCGCGGGTGTAATCGCGTTTGACTGTCGCCGGCGTCGCCAGAACCGAGATCAGCCCAGAAGCGGTGCGTTCAGCCGCCGGTTTGATCGCCGGAACCGTGCCGACGAAATCGGTTGCCGGAAACCGGGCGCGCAGCGCGCTTCCGGCAAGCGTGAAGGCGGTATTGCAGGCGATGATGACGCAGGCCGGATGGATATCGTCGAGCAGGCGCTCGAACAGCGCCAGAAGATGGGCCAGCAGCGCCTCCTCCGGCCAGTCGCCATAGGGAAAGGCGGCATTGTCGGCGACATAGACGAAGCGCCGGTCCGGCATCAGCATGCGCGCCTCGCGCAGCACGGTCAGCCCGCCAATGCCGGAATCGAAGACCAGGACCGGACCTTCGGCCGCCTCAGCCATCGCTGCCCTCGCCGCCGCGCGGGTTCTTCCGGCTGTATCTGTCGAGCGAGGAGATCACCCCGCGTAACAAGTGGATTTCCTGCATGCTCATGGCGCGGCGGGTGAACACCGAGCGCAGATTGTCGATCATCCGCGGCTTCTTGTCGGCCGGGCGGAAATAGCCGCGGGCATCGAGCGCCTCTTCCAGGTGTCCGAAGAAACCGAAGAGATCCTGTTTCGTCGCGGGCGTCTGCTCGACCGCCTGGAACGGCGTCTGGCTTTCGTCCTCCATGCCGGACTTCATCCACTCGTAGGACATCAGCAACACGGCCTGGGCGATGTTGAGCGAGGCAAAGGCCGGGTTGACCGGAAAGGTGACGATCTCGTCTGCCATGCCGACCTCCTCATTGTTGAGGCCCCAGCGTTCGCGGCCGAAGAGGATGCCGGTGCGCTCGCCGCCGCGATAGCGCGTTCGCAGCGTGCGGGCGGCAACGCTCGGCCCCCTCACCGGCTTGAACCCGTCCCGGCTTCTCGCCGTCGTCGCATAGACGAAGTTAAGGTCGGCTATCGCATCGGCGAGGCTGTCATGCACGCTCGCACCGTCGATCACATGGTCGGCCTTGGAGGCGGCGGCGCGGGCCGTGTCGCTCGGCCAGCCGTCGCGCGGGTCGACAAGGCGCAGTTCGGCAAGGCCGAAATTCGCCATGGCGCGCGCCACCATGCCGATGTTCTCGCCAAGCTGCGGGTTTACCAGAATGATCACCGGACCTTCGGCGATGAGCGGAAGCTCGCTGTTCGTGCCTGCCATGGCATCCTTCTTCATTTCGATCGATTGCAGCGGCTTATCGCTCCGCAGGCCGGTGATTGCAAGAAAAACGCCGTCAATCCGGCAAGGTCATGCGGCCGTCCGCATCAAGCGGCGAGAACGGATTATAAGCGACTTCCCACAAATGCCCTTCCGGATCGGCGAAGTAGCCGCTGTAACCACCCCAGAACACCGCCTCGCCCGGCTTGACCACCGTCGCGCCGCACTGCGCGGCAAAGGCGATGGTTTCATCCACCGCCTCCTCGGAGGAAACATTGTAGGCAAGCGCGACGCCCGAAAATGCGGGCCGTTCCGCCGCAATGCCGGCCAGCCCCGCATCTTCCGCCAGCGCCCTGCGCCCGAAAAGACCGAGCACCAAGCCGTCGAGTTTGAAGAAGCTCACGCCCTCCTGCGAGGCCGATGACCGCTTCCAGCCGAGCCGTTCATAAAAGGCGGTTGCCGTCGGCAGATCGTCGACGCCGAGTGTAATCATGCTTATCCTGCGCTCAAGGCCCATCCCAAACTCCCGATAACATCCATTTTGTTCTTCATATGTTCTCACGAATTCAGACGGCAGGCTAGAGGAAATGGAGCCGTCCGGGAGAAAACTTTCTCCGCTTGACGCCGGGTTGAGGTCCAAACTGGGCGAACAAAATACGGTAAAATATTACCTCAATCGCAAAACATTGAAAAATATACAAAATTCATTTCTTCAGTCACGCAATTGCGCTTGACGTTCAGCAAAGCGCTCTCTATACAACCGCCAACATATGCGCATCCCGCATCTGTTACCGCTTGGATACGCCAAGCAAAGCAACAAGAAACGTCCGTCCCCCGGGATCGGATTGAATTTGAGAGTATCAGAAAATGGTTACCTTCTCCCAGAAGCCTGAAGAGGTGGTGAAGAAGTGGGTCGTGATCGATGCCGAAGGCCTCGTCCTCGGCCGTCTCGCTTCGCTCGTCGCCATGCGTCTTCGCGGCAAGCACAAAGCCACCTACACCCCGCATGTCGATGATGGCGACAATGTCATCGTCATCAATGCCGAAAAGGTCGCGATGACCGGCAAGAAGTACAATGACAAGATGTACTACTGGCACACCGGTTATCCGGGCGGCATCAAGGAGCGCAATGCGCGCCAGATCATCGAGGGCCGCTTCCCCGAGCGCGTCATCGAGAAGGCTGTCGAGCGCATGGTTCCGCGCGGTCCGCTTGGCCGTCGCCAGATGAAGAACCTGCGCGTCTACGCCGGCACCAACCACCCGCATGAAGCCCAGCAGCCCGAAGTCCTCGACGTTGCCAAGCTCAACAAGAAGAACGTAAGGAGCGCTTAATGGCTGACCTGTCCGATCTGAAGGCACTTGGCGACTCCGCCACGACCTCCGAAGCCCCCGCAGCCCCCGTCCATGAACGCAAGGTTGACGATCTCGGCCGCGCCTATGCCACCGGCAAGCGCAAGGACGCCGTCGCCCGCGTATGGGTCAAGGCCGGTACTGGCAAGATCACCGTCAACGGCAAGGACTTCACCGAATATTTCGGTCGTCCGGTTCTGCAGATGATCCTGCAGCAGCCGATCGTTCTGACGTCGCGCGACGGCCAGTTCGATATCGTCGCAACCGTTACCGGCGGCGGTCTTTCCGGCCAGGCCGGTGCGGTCCGTCACGGCATTTCCAAGGCTCTGACCTATTTCGAGCCGGAACTGCGCGGCATCCTGAAGAAGGGTGGTTTCCTCACCCGCGACAGCCGCGTCGTCGAGCGCAAGAAGTACGGCCGCGCGAAAGCCCGTCGTTCGTTCCAGTTCTCCAAGCGCTGATCTCAAAAGCCGCTTGCAATTATCGAAAAGGGCCGCAATCGCGGCCCTTTTTTGTTGTCCAGCCTTTCGGTCGGCTAGAGCCTGTTCTTGTCTTCGAGCACTTGAAGCGTCACTTCCGCCGCCCGCCTGCCGGGCGAAACCTCTGTGCGCATCTTCGAAAAGACCTCGTCGAAACCGTCCAGCATCGTCTGCCGCTGCGGCGTGTCGCGGGTCAGAAGCTCCATCCACCGCGCCAGCGCGCCGGCGCGCATCGTGTCGTCGAAGTATTCCGGCACCAGCGGCCGGTCGGCGATCAGGTTTGGCAGCGAGGCGGACCAGATGATAATCTTCTTCAGCATGAACCGGCCGATGAAATCCGCCTTGTAGGCCGAGATCACCGGAATGCCGGAGAGCGCCAGTTCCAGCACCACCGTACCGGAGGCGGCAACGGCCGCATGCGCCGCACAAAAGGCCTCCCATTTCGCCGCATCGCCGACCACGACTTCGGGCTTCACCGGCCAGTCCGCGATGGCGGCGCGCACCAGCGCCTCGCGGCGGGTGACCGTCGGCAGCACGAAGCGGGGCATCGCATTGCGCTCGGCATAGATGCTGGCAACATCGCGGAAGACCGGCGAAAGACTATTGATCTCGCCCGCGCGCGAACCCGGCAACAGAAGAATGGTCGGCGGCCCCCCCTCCTCCGGCAAGGCAGTGTTGCGACGGGCCGCGAGGACGCCCGGCTCTTCACTCAGCCGGTGGCCGACGAATGTTGTCGGCGGGCCGCCAAGGCGCTCCATCGCCGCCGGCTCGAAGGGCAGAACCGCCAGCACATGGTCGACATAGGCCAGCATGTCGCGCGCGCGGTATTCCTTCCAGGCCCAGACGCTGGGGCAGACATAATCGATCACGGGGAGATCCGGCAGCGCCTTCTTCACCCGTTTGGCCACCCGGTGGGTGAAGTCCGGACTGTCGATGATGATCAACACGTCCGGCCGCGCGGCAATCAGCGCGTCCGCCGTCTGACGGATGCGCCGGATCAGTAGCGGCAGCCGCGCGAGCACCTGGGTGAACCCCATGATCGACAGGTCGGAATAGTCAAAGAGGGACTCGAGCCCCTCTTCGGCGAGCGCATCGCCGCCGACGCCGACGAGTTCGATCGGACCGGCATGCATCGCCTTCAGCGCGGCGATCAGGTCGCCGCCGAGCAGATCGCCGGAAACCTCTCCCGCGATCACGCCGATTTTCAAGCTTCTGGACAAGGGCACACTCCGTTGAAGACAACCATTCGGGAGGCGGCTCAGTTCATGCCGGGTTCCAGCCCCAGCAGAAAGAGGCCCGCCCCGTCGGCCTCGGCGATCGCCTCCGCGCGGTCAAGCACCAACGCACGTCCGGCTTCCACAGCAATGCCGCCAAGACCGGCGGCGGCCGCGGCACGCACCGTTTCCGGGCCGATCGACGGCAGGTCGGCGCGCAGATCCTGCTGCGGTTTGCACAGTTTGACAAGGACGCCGCGACGCTTCCGGGAAATCCGGCCGGCTTCGCGCATGGCGCGGACCCGCGCAAGCATCTGGTCAGTGCCTTCCGCGCCCTCGAGCGCTACCACCCGTCCGCCGAGACTGACGGCGCCCTGGCCGATATCCATGGACCCGATAACATGAGCCGCCCGTGCCGCAGCGTCGATATCGGACCGGTCCTCGCGATCCGGCGCGACAGCGCCGAGCGTGCCCGCGGTCGCCAGAAGATCGCCGGCAATGTCCTGCGCGGCGATGATCTCGAAGCCGTGGCGCTCGAACAGGTCGATCACCATACGCAGGACCTTGTCGTCACCGCCGCTGCGCAATTTCCTGATGATAACCGGCAACGACCAGATCAGGCGAGCCGTCGGACGCAGGCTCTTCAGTTCCGGTCGAGTGCGTACGCCGCCGGAAAGCACGACCTTGCGGATACCGCGCTTCTGCAGCGCGGCCACGACCGGCTGAAATCCGCCGAGATCGGCTTCCATATGTTCGAAATCCGCCCAGTCAGTGCCAGTTTCGCCGCTGAGCTGGATGATGAAAGGCGGCGTGCCGGCCTCCCGAGCAGCCTCGGCGACGTAAAAAGGCAGACGGCCGTTTCCGGCGATGATCGCCACCGGCTCCGCTTCGCGGGCCGATGTCCCGCTCACGCCTGGCTGCCCCGGCGCCGCGAACCTGGTGTCGTCAGCGCACGCTCGCTCTCCCGGTCGAGGATGAAATCGACAATCTCGCGGGCAGCGCCCTCAGGCGCGCCAGGTCCGCTACGCAGCGCTTGAGCATTTTGCACGACAGTGCCAGCGGCAAAGATCGCCTGATAGGCTTTCCGTGCGGCATGGACCTCGCTCTTGCTCATACCTGCGCGCTGCATGCCGACCACGTTCAACCCGCCCATGAAGGCCGGATTATCAACCACCATGGCGTAGGGGATGACATCGTTGACGACGCCCGCAAGCCCGCCGATGAAGGCCTGACGGCCGATCTGCACGAACTGGTGGATCGCCGCGCCGCCGCTGAGGATCGCCCGGTCGTGAACGGTCGCATGACCGCCGATCATCACATTGTTTGACAGGATCACATGATTGCCGATTCGGCAGTCATGGCCGACATGGGAATTGGCCAGAAACAAATTGTCGTGGCCGACAATGGTTTCGCCGCCGCCGTGGGAAGATCCGGTGTTGACGGTCACGCCTTCGCGAAAAACGCAATTGGCGCCAATTTCTAGCCGCGTTTCACTGCCGTCGTGCCGGATGCTCTGCGGTGCTCCTCCGATTACCGCCATGGGAAAGACCTGGCAGCCATCGCCAAGCCGGGTCACGCCCTCGACCACGGCATGATGGAGAAGCTTCACATTGCTGCCGAGCACAACATTCGCGCCGACATAGCAAAACGCGCCGATCTCGGCGTGTTCACCAATCACGGCTCCGTCCTCGACAATGGCAGTCCTGTCGATTTTAGCGGAGCTGGAAATTCTGGTCATTCTTCGTCCTTGCGCACCATCATGGCGCCGATATCGGCTTCGGCGACGAGCTGGCCGTCGACAAGCGCTTCGCAATGGAACTTCCACACGCGCCGGCGCTGTTTCTGTTTAACCACCTTGTAATGCACCTGATCCCCGGGCACCACCGGCTTGCGGAAGCGCGCATTGTCGATCGTCATGAAATATACGAGATTGTCGACCTCATCGGCCTTGCGTGCACAGATCGCCCCGGCCGTCTGGGCCATGCCCTCGACAAGCAAGACACCGGGCATGATCGGCATTTCGGGGAAATGCCCCTGAAAATGCGGCTCGTTGGCCGTCACATTCTTGATGCCAACCGCGCTGTCATCGCCTTCAATCTCGACGATACGGTCCACCAGCAGAAAAGGGTAACGATGCGGCAGGAACTTCATGATGTCCAGAAGATCCATCTTCCCCATCGATGACTTTGTCTCTTCACTCACCTTGCTTGTCTCCCGATTTGGCGGCCCGCCGTGCGATCTCCGCCACGTCCCGCAGATAGTCCCGGACAGGCCTGGCCGGATTCCCCCCGATACGCGCGCCGGCGGGCACAGAGGTCAAGACCCCGCTCTTGGCCGCTATCTGCGCGCCGCTGCCGATTTCAATATGGCCGTTGAGCCCGGCCTGACCGCCAATCATCACACCGTCGCCGATCTTCGTGCTTCCCGCAATGCCGACCTGGCTGACAATACCGCAATGTCGGCCAATCTGCACATTGTGCCCGATCTGGACGAGATTATCGATCTTGGTGCCCTCGCCGATCACGGTATCGTCCATGGCGCCACGATCGATCGTGGTGTTGGCCCCGATCTCGACGTCATCCTGAATGATGACGCGACCGACCTGCGGCAGCTTCACCATGCCGGCGGGACCCGGTGCATAGCCAAACCCGTCCTGCCCGATGCGAGCCCCCGTATGGATGATGACATTATTGCCGATCAGTGCATTGGAAAGCGAGACATGGGCGCCCAGCGTGGCGTTGCGGCCGATCTTGACATCCGGCCCCACCACGGCGCCGCACAGGATGCGGCTGCCAGCACCGATCACCGCGCGCGCGCCGACGACGGCAAACGGAGCGATCTCCACGCTCTTCTCTATGACCGCCGTATCGTCAACGACGGCCTGGGGCGAAATTCCGCTCTGGCGGTTCAAGACCGGCTGGGGACGCATTGCGGCGGGATAAAGCTGCGCAGATGCCCGGGCAAAAGCGAGCTGAGGCGCGTCGGAGACAAGCGCCGGCAGGCTTGAAGGGACATGCTTCTTCAGGTCGGGAGAACAGATCACCGCCGCCGCGTGACAGGTCTTCAGTTCGTCAATGCTGTTCCGGGAAAGGATGTAGCAGATATCATAGGGACCGGCGCGATAGATCGGCGAAACGGATTCGACCATCCGTTCGCCCGCATCCGGGTTCGACAACACAGATCCGATGCGCGAGGCCAACTCATCGAGACGAATCGACTGCCGCGCACCGAAAAACTGGTTCTGATCCATTCATTCTCTCCAGAACAGGAACGATATGAGCTCTGGAAAGCAATATCAGAACGTGTTGGCAATTCCGAACCGGAAACGCTGGGTTTCGTCGAAATCTTCCTTCACGAAGGGAATGGCGTAGTCGAAGCGCAGATCGCCGAATGGCGAGTTCCAGATCAGACCAACGCCGCCGGATGCGCGGATCGAGAAATCCGTGCCTTCGATCGCCGTGCCGGCGAGTTCGACAGAATTGCCCCAGGCCGAGCCGGCGTCAAGATAGGCCGCGCCGCGCAGATTGATATCCTCGGGCAGGCCGGGAAGCGGGAAATTCGTCTCGGCCGAAATGGTCGTGTAGTACTGCGCGCCGAGCGCGTCGCCCTGCTGTACCGTCCGCGGGCCAAGACCGTTCTGCTTGAAGCCGCGAATTTCCTGACCACCGATCGTGAACTGGTCGAACACGTTCAGATTGTTGTCGAACGGGGTAACAAGACCGCCGCGCGCCGTCAGCGAGCCGATGATGTCGGCCTGGTCGGAAATCATCTGATACCAGCGGACCTTACCGGTCAGCGAGTAATAATGCGAGTCGCCGCCAAGACCTGCGATCGTGTTCGTCACGTTGGCGAGAACGCCCTCGCGCGGCTGCTGGATATTGTCAACGCTCGAGAAGTTGAAGGCCTGCTCGACCGAGGACACAGTCCACGGGCTGCCATTGATCAGGTTCTGGAAGACCGGCGACAGGTTGTTCGGGTTCTGCCAGTCGCCCGTGCCGTCATATTCGAACTTCTGATAAACGTATTTGATCGTCGAGCTGAGCTCGTCGGTCAGCGGCGCGGTCAGGCGGATATCGCCGGCCGTCTCGGCATAGGTGTAGTAGTCCTGCGAGGCCGAATAGGCGCGATAGAGATCGAAGCCGGCCGCCACGCGATAACCCAGGAAGAAGGGTTCGGTGAAGGAGAAGTTGTAGATCTGCGAATCATTGTCGCCGAGACCGGCCGACGCGCGGATGAACTGGCCGCGGCCGAGGAAATTGCGCTCCTGAACCGAAAGCTCGACAACCAGCGAATCGCCCTCAGCGTCATAACCCGCGCCGATCGAGAACGCGCCGGTCGGCTCGTCGGTCACGTCTACGACGATGACGACCCGGTCAGGCGCGCTGCCCGGCTGAGTCGAGATGTTGACTTCACTGAAATATCCGAGCGCCTCGAGGCGGCGCTTGGTCCGCGCGATCATTTCGCGGTTATAGGCATCACCCTCGGCCAGGTCGAATTCGCGGCGGATCACGTAGTCGCGCGTACGGGTATTGCCGACGATCTCGATGCGCTCGATATAGGCGCGAACGCCCTGATCGATCTCGTAGTTCACCGAGAATGTGTCATTGCCGAAATTGCGGTCGCCGCGCGGCGTGACCTGCGCAAAGGGATACCCCTGCGAGGAAACCGAAGCGGCGATCGATTCCGAGGTCTTCTGCACGTCATCGGCATCGTAGATCTTGCCGGACTTGGTCTTGATGTCGCCCTGCAGCGTTTCGAGATCAACGCCTTCGACGGTCGAGGCAACGCCGATATCGCCGAATCGATAGCGGTCGCCTTCTGACATCGTAAAGGTAATCGAATAGGAGTTGTCTTCCTCGTCATAATCCACATCGGTGGAAATCAGGCGGAAGTCCGGGAAGCCGTGATTGTTGTAGAACTCACGCAGCAGAACTTCGTCGTGGCGCACCTTGTCCGGATTGTAAATATCCTTGCGGGTCAGGAACGACAGCGGCGTCGAGCGCTTGGTCGCAATCACCGAGGCAAGACGCGCGTCGCCGAAGGTGTTGTTGCCTTCGAAGTTGATCTTGCGGGTTTTGGTGCGCCCACCTTCGTCGATCACGAAGGCCACGTTGATGCGGTTGTCCTGAACCGTCGCGGTCTCGATCGAAACCTCGACATCGGAACGGCCGATCTGAGCGTAGGCATCCTTGATGCGCTGAACGTCGACCTGAGCCTGAGCCTCGTTATACGGGCCGAGCGAATGAAGCTGGACGACGCCTTCAAGCTTCTTGTCATTGACCTTGCGGTTGCCGTTGAAGACCACCTGATTGATGAGCTGGTTCTCGGTGACGTTGACGACGAGTGTCGAGCCGGACACCGAAATCTTGACGTCGGAGAAATAGCCGGAGCTGTAGAGATTGCGGATCGACTGGTTGATATCGGCGTCGGTGAAGCTGCGGCCGGGCTGGATGGTCAGCTTCGATTTGATCGCATCGGAGCCGGCCTGGCCGGTTCCGTTGACCACGATATTGCTAACAACAGCGGCGTATGCGCTCGCGGGCACAGCAACGGCGGCGACGACCCCCCCGGAAACGGCGACTGCCAACGAAAGCGCCGCACCTGAAACTGTGTTCAAAAATCTTGAACCGGCCATGCTACTATCTACCCTTTATGATCGCTCAATATCAGCGTTTTATAGGTTTTGTGGTCTTTCGTTCTAAAGACTTCACACCCCCACGCAATAGAAAGCCGTCCGACTTCTGCAACTTCCGCCCCAAGCGTGACCAAATCGCCACGATCTTTTCCAGTTATGGTAAACGAAAAGCTATAGTGATCGAAAACGTGTCTCCTATGCGTTTCCTATCATTTCACGCGCCAAAGGCAAGGCCACAATCTCATAAGCCGAGGCCTTCGACAAGATCATCGCCGCCTCGCGTTAATCAAACGCTGTCAAAGGGTTAAAATGTAAACCCTCAACCCATTCGGCCGATCGTGTCGTTCCATGTGGCAAAAACCATCAGCGCCAGAACGAGAAACAGCCCTATCCTGAAGGCGAACTCCTGGATACGGACCGACAAGGGCCGGCCGCGAACGGCTTCGATCGCGTAAAACAGCAGATGACCGCCATCCAGCATGGGCACCGGCAACAAATTGAAGAGGCCGACCGACACGGAAAGAATCGCCGCGAAATTGGCGAAGGCGACGATCCCGAGTGAAGCCATCTGCCCGGCCATCGTCGCCACCCGAACCGGGCCGCCGATCTGGTCGGCCTTCATGCGCCCGGCAAAAACATTGGTGATATAGTCATAGGTGCTGACAACGATATGCCAGCTCTGAAGGGCGCCCTGCCCGATCGCCTCCAGCGGTTGATAACGCTCGACCCTGAAATTGCTCGAATCGCGGGTGCCGACCACGCCGATGCGGCCAAGCTCCATCGCGTTGCCAAACTGATCTTGCTCCTCGATTCGCTCAGGCACGACCGTAAGGTCGAGCGGCGCGCCGTCACGCTCGACCGTCAGTTCGATGGGCACGCCCGGACGCACGCTGACATAGCGCACCACCGCGTCGAAGGTGCCGACCTTCTGCCCGTCAAGCGCCACCATGATATCGCCGGGCGCAACGCCTGCCGCCGCAGCAGGGCTGTCGGGCACGACCTCGCCGACGACGGGATCGGAAACTCCCCGACCGTAAACGGAGAAGATGACCGCGAAAATGGCGATCGCCAGCAGAAAATTTGCGATCGGGCCGGCGGCGACCGTCAGCGTCCGTTTCCAGAGCGCCGCGCCGTTGAATGTTCTGGCGCGCTCCTCAGGCGGCAAGGCCTCAACACCGGCAAAATCCGGCCGGCTCGCCGCGTCTTCGTCGCCGTAGAAACGCACATAGCCGCCAAGCGGTATGGCGCAGAACTTCCAGCGCGTGCCGTGTTTGTCCGTGCGGCCGACGATTTCCGGACCAAAGCCGAGCGAAAACGCCAGAATGCGTATGCCGCACCAGCGCGCCACCAGATAATGGCCAAGCTCGTGGAAGAAGACGAGAAAGGAGATCGCGATCAGGAAGGCAACGATCATTCCGGGCGCGTTTGTAAATCCGATACCCAAGTCAGACTCCATGAACGGGCGGCAAGGCCGTCAGGCCGCTCCACCGAAACAACACGGCCCCGACGCTGTCGCCCGCGCCGAAAAGCATCGCGCAATAGGCAAGGACGAACATCGCCGCCGCCGCGGCGACAAGCCCGTCGACGCGATCCATCACCCCGCCATGGCCGGGAATGAGATGGCTGGAATCCTTTGCCCCGCATCTTCGCTTCAGAGCCGATTCGAACAGATCTCCGGCCTGACTGACGGCCGAAAGAACGAGCGCCAGCAATGCCAGAAGAGGAGAAGGCCTTCCGCCATAGGCAAGACACAGGGAAAGGGCGGCAACGACGCCGAAGAATGCCCCGCCGATGGCGCCCGACCAGGTCTTGCCCGGAGAGATCGACGGCGCAAGCTTCGGTCCGCCAATGGCGCGTCCGACGAAATAGGCCATGATGTCAGTAGACCAGACGACGGCGAAAACGAACAGGATCGTATAAAGGCCGGCCGCGCCGCCATTCCGGATCGCGGCAAGCGAGACCATCGCAAGCCCGGCATAGATCAGCGCGCCGGCAAACCAGAACGGAACCGGCCGGCTTCTGCCACAGAGATAAGCAGCGATCGCGGCAACGGCGGAAAGCAGAAGCGCCGGCAGGAAGAGCTCGAGAAAGGTCAGGATCGCCGTCGCGATCATCACCGCCCATCCCGAAAGAAGCACCGTCATTGTCTCGCCGCCGCTGCCCGAGGGCCGTGCGCGGCTCATCGCCAACCATTCGTGGAAGGCCAGAAGACCGATGCCGACCGAAAGGAGCAAAAAGGCCCAGCCGCCGAACCAGGTGGCCAGAAGAACGGCAGCGGCCATCACCGCCCCGGAGATCACGCGCAGCTTGAGTTCGCGCCCCATCAGGACCCCGTCAGGGCCGCGGCCGTCTCGGCAACGCCGCCAAAACGACGCGAGCGCCGGGCATATTCGGCAAGCGCCTCGTCGAACGTCTCGCGCGAGAATTCCGGCCAGAGGCAGGACAGAAACACGAGTTCGGAATAGGCGGACTGCCACATCAAGAAATTCGAAAGCCGCTGTTCCCCGCTGGTGCGGATGATCAGATCCGGATCGGGAATGCCGGCCGTATCGAGCCTGCCGGACATCATGGCCTCATCGATTTCGTCGGGAGATATCCTGCCTGCAACCGCCTCGCGCGCCAGAGCGGCCGCTGCGCGGGCAATTTCGGTCCGCGACCCGTAATTGACGGCAACCACGACGTGAAGCCCGGTATTGTCGCGGGTCAGGTTCTCTGCCGCTTCGAGCGCGCCGAGTACTTTGGGGCCGAGCCCCTCGCGCTCACCGATCATCTGAAAGCGCATGTTCTGCTGATGATAGGTCTGCAGCTCGCGATGGATGAAGATGGCGATCAGCTCCATGATGTCGCTGACTTCATCCTTGGGTCTTTTCCAGTTTTCGGAAGAGAAGGCGAACAGCGTCAGGTGCTTGATCTTGGCGTCGCGCGCCGCCTCGACGGCGCGGCGAACCGCTTCAACGCCCTTCCGGTGCCCGAAAATACGCTTCAACCCGCGCCCGCTGGCCCATCGTCCGTTGCCATCCATGATTATGGCGACATGATCAGGTTTTGCAGGATCTGCGTAAGACGTCATATCGTTGCTCAAATTCTTGAAAAAATGCAGGTTAAAAATCAGACCTGCATGATTTCTTTTTCTTTCTCCGCAAGCAAGTGGTCAATGCGAGAAATTGCGCCATCGGTCAGTTTCTGCACCTCGTCGGACAGGGATCGGCTGTCGTCCTGGCTGATATCCCCGTCCTTTTCGGCCTTTTTCAGCGCATCCATCCCGTCGCGGCGAACATGACGAATGGCAACTTTGGCCTTTTCGGCATATTCATGGGCAACCTTGACCAAAGAACGGCGGCGCTCCTCATTGAGCTCAGGCAGCGGAATGCGCAGGTTCTGACCGTCCATGATCGGGTTGAGGCCGAGATGCGATTCCCGGATCGCCCGGTCGACGGCACTCACCGTGCCCTTGTCCCAGACATTGACCGAAAGCATGCGGGGCTCGGGAACGGTGATGTTGGCAACCTGATTGATCGGCACCTTCGAGCCATAGGCCTCGACAAGCACCGGATCAAGAATATTGGCGGAAGCGCGTCCGGTCCGCAGTGAGGTGATATCGCCCACGAAGGCGTTGACGGCGCCTTCCATGCGGCGCTCGAGGTCTTTCATGTCGGTTGCATCGCTCATCATCATTCTCCCGTCTTGCGCAGGGCCTGCCGCTCAGGCCGGCCGCGCCGTCATCACTCGTCGGTTACGATCGTCTTGCGGCCACCGCCGGCCATGATCTGGCCGAAACCGCCGCGTTCATGAATAGAAAACACGATAATCGGAATATTGTTCTCGCGCGCCACCGCGACGGCGGCGACATCCATCACCTGCAGGCCGCGCTCGAGCACCTGGCGGTGGGTCAGCGCTTCAAAGCGGGTGGCTTCCGGATCCTTCTTGGGGTCGGCGGAATAAATGCCGTCAACCTGCGTTCCCTTGAAAATCGCCTCCGCGCCGATCTCGGCAGCGCGCAGCGCGGCGGCGGAATCCGTCGTGAAGAAGGGATTGCCCGTCCCGCCGGCAAAGATCACCACCTTGCCCGCATCCATGTGGGTTCGTGTGGCCCGCTGGGAAAAGGACTGGCAGATCTCCGGCATGGCGATCGCCGACAGAACAACCGTATCCACATCCATCTTGCGCAGCGAGGTTGCCAGCGCCAGCGCGTTGATCACCGTACCAAGCATGCCCATATGGTCGCCGGTCACCCGTTCGCCGCCCTTGGAGGCCACGGCAACGCCGCGGAAAATATTGCCGCCTCCGACCACGATGCCGACTTCGACGCCCATGGCCCGGACCTCGGCGATATCGGATGCGATGCGGTCGGCGACATTGACGTCGATGCCGAAACCCTGATTGCCCATCAGGGCCTCGCCGGAAACCTTCAGCAGAACACGCTTGAAAATCGGATTCGTCAAAGTCACAAACTCCTAAAAAGCAATGCCATCCGGATACACGAAGGGCGCCGCAATGTCACGCGGCGCCCTTTCAAATTCCAAGTCTTTCGGGCAATCAGCCCTTGGCGGTCGCGGCAACTTCGGCAGCGAAGTCGCTCTCTTCCTTCTCGACGCCTTCACCGAGCGCGAGGCGGGCGATGGCGGCGACCCTGATCGGCGCTCCCGCTTCCTTCTCGGCTTCCTTGACGGCCTCTTCGACCGTCAGGTCCGGGTTGATGACGAAGGACTGCGAGAGAAGTGCGACTTCCTCGAAGAACTTGCGCATGCGGCCTTCCACCATCTTTTCGGCAATGTTGGCCGGCTTGCCGGATTCCTTTGCCTGCTCCAGGAAGACGGCGCGTTCGCGGTCGGCAATGTCCTTGTCGACTTCGTCGGCGCGCACGGCCAGCGGATTGGTCGCGGCAACATGCATGGCAACCTGACGGCCGATCGTGGCGAGAACGGCCTTGTCGCCTTCCGATTCCAGTGCGACCAGAACGCCGAGCTTGCCAAGACCATCGGCGACGGAATTGTGGACATAGGTAGCCACAACGCCCGAGCCGACCGAAAGCTTGGCGGCGCGGCGCAGCGTCATGTTCTCGCCGATCGTGCCGATGGCATCCTTGATGCTGTCGGCAACGCTCTTGCCGGTGGCCGGATAGGTCGCGGCGCTGATCGCATCGACGGAACCGTTGGTCGACAGCGCGACCTCGGCAACGCCGGCGACCATGGACTGGAACGCCTCGTTGCGGGCAACGAAGTCGGTCTCGGAATTGATCTCGACAGCAACGGCCTCGGTGCCCTTCTCGGCGATGCCGATCAGGCCTTCGGCGGCCGTGCGGCCGGACTTCTTGTCTGCCTTGGAAATGCCCTTGGCGCGCAGCCAGTCGATCGCTGCTTCCATGTCGCCGTCGTTCTCGGCGAGCGCCTTCTTGCAGTCCATCATGCCTGCGCCGCTCTTTTCGCGCAGTTCCTTCACCATTGCAGCCGTAATCGTGCTCATAACTTGCCTCTTGTCCATTCGCTCAGCGGCGCTTGTCGCATCAAAGCGCGGCCTGTTGGGCAACGAAGTGTACCCATACTGTGACAGGGTGATGAAACCCTTGCTGCCGACGGCTGATGGCCGACGGCTCAAAAGTCCAACGGCAAACGCATCGGCAATCCCGATGCGTTTGCCTGCGTCCGGATGGCATCGACTGCGCATTGCGCGGTCGGCCCGATACCGGACCGGAATTTCAAACGGGCCGCGAGCATGCCGCGGCCCAAGGCCAAATGCCTTACTCTGCCGGCTTTTCGGCGGAAGCGTCCTCGGCAGGCGCTTCGTCTTCCAGCGCGGTCTCTGCCGGCGCTTCGGAAGCGGCGCCGAGATCAACGCCCTGGGCGCCCTGCTGGCGGGCGATGCCGTCGATGGCAGCGCGCGAGATCAGGTCGCAGTAAAGGGCGATGGCGCGCGAGGCGTCGTCATTGCCGGGGATCGGGAAATCGACTTCATCCGGATCGCAGTTACTATCGACGATCGCAACGACCGGAATGCCAAGGCGCTTCGCCTCCTCGATGGCGATCTTTTCCTTGTTGGTGTCGATGATGAAGATCAGGTCCGGAACGCCGCCCATATCGCGGATACCGCCAAGGGCGCGGTCGAGCTTTTCACGCTCGCGGTCGAGGTTCAGGCGTTCCTTCTTGGTGAAGCCCTGTGCCTCGTTGGCGAGGATTTCGTCAAGCTTGCGCAGACGCTGGATCGAGTTCGAGATCGTGCGCCAGTTGGTCAGCATGCCGCCGAGCCAGCGGGCGTTGACGTAGTACTGGGCAGAACGCTGAGCCGAGTCGGCGATGATCTCCGAGGCCTGGCGCTTGGTGCCGACCATCAGGACGCGGCCGTTGCGGGCAACGGTGTCGGAAACGACCTGCAGCGCGCGCGACAGCATCGGAACCGTCTGGGCGAGGTCGATAATGTGGATGTTGTTGCGGTCGCCAAAGATGTAGGGTTTCATCTTCGGGTTCCAGCGGTGGGTCTGGTGACCAAAATGGACGCCTGCTTCGAGCAGCTGGCGCATGGTAAAGTCGGGCAATGCCATGCCTTTTCTCCTTTTCCGGTTGAACCTCCGCAGGCCTGAGACCAGACATCAAGGACGTCTGACACCGGCGGAACGCACCGGATTTCTCCCGGAACGCCCCATGGCCTACGTGTGGAATGGGGCGGCGATACCCCGTTTTGCGGCAAATTGCAAGAGGCGCGGCGCCACGAAGGGCCGTCGCATGTCCGCCTGCCCCGATGAAGGGCCTCAGGGCTTGGACGAAAGCGCTTCCGGCGGCGCCTCGCAGCCTGCCGGCTCAAGCGGTTCGAGACGCGTCAGTTCGCCCGCCATCTTGAAGTCGCCGAAATCCATGACGATGTCGCGGCTGACGCCGTCGGCGGAGAGCAGCATGGAGACCGTATAGTCCGGCGTCTCGTCGCCAGAGACCGCGCCCATCGGGAAATAGGCCGTGGTGATCGGCCAGCCGGCTCCGCCCTCGACCCTGTCCTCGCGATCGCCGATCAGGGTGATCGCGCGCATCGTTTCCTCGCCGGAGCCATCGAAGGAGATCGCCTCATAGGCGCGCCGCCCGTTCTCGGCGGCAAGAATCACATTGGCCATGTATTCGGTCGGAAACTCGGCATCCTGAAGCTCGACCGCCCTCGCCTCGTCGCCGCCGAAGGTAACGGCGATCGCGCGCTTTTCGGTCCGCTGGGCCTCGCCGACGGTCTCCGATTGCAGGGCGTTGTCGGAAAACAGCGTGCTGGAAAAGGCAAAGGCGCCCTTTTCTTCGAAGGATGACGACACCTGATCGGTGACGACAGCGCCGTATTCGCGGGCAATATCGGTGACCATGCGCATCTCGGTCACATAACCGGCGCAATCGCTGCCGGTGAAGGAATAGACGAAGCGGCCGTCAAGCCCCTCGACCCCGGACTGCGCCGAAGCCCATTCAAGCGAAAGATCATAGACGGCACGGTGCGGCAGCAGCGACACGGCGCCGATCGCCGGTCCCGCCGCCTGGGCGCCCGCCGCGAGTATGGTCCAGAAAATCCCCGTCGCCACAACTTTCCGCATGCACATTCCCCTTGGTTTTGGAGACCAATCGTATAGAAAAGTCCCGGTTCTGCCAATGTTGTTGAATCCCTTTCCCGAGAAGCCCGGAGCCAAATATGCCCAACGTCGTTTCAGACCGCCTGAAAGCCCTTTCCATCACCCTTCCGCAAGCCTCAGCCCCTGCCGCCAACTACCTTCCCTTCACCCGGTCACAGAACCTGCTGTTCATTTCCGGGCAGCTGCCGACGGAAAACGGCAAGATGGTTGCGACCGGACGCCTTGGCGCAGATGTCTCGCTCGAAGAGGGCCAGAAGGCCGCGCGCGCCTGCGCCATCAACATCATCGCGCAGATCAATGCCGCGCTCAACGGCGATCTCGACCGGGTCAAGCGGATCCTGAAGCTCTCGGGCTTCGTCGCCTCCGCACCGGAATTCACCGATCAGCATCTCGTCATCAACGGGGCCTCGGACCTGATCGCGGACGTCTTCGGCGAGGCCGGCAAGCATGCCCGCGCCGCCGTCGGCATGGCCGCCCTTCCGCTCAACGCCTCTGTCGAAATCGATGCGATCGTGGAGATCGACTGATGCCGCCCCATGACTGGCTGACGGCCCGTCCGATCGCCCATCGCGGCTATCATGACATGAACAAGGCGATCTTCGAGAACACGATGCCCGCCTTTGAACGCGCCATCGAGAACAACCTGGCGATCGAATGCGATGTCCGCCTCTCCGCCGACGGCAAGGTGATCGTATTTCACGACGATGACCTGAGCCGGCTCTGCGGCCGCTCCGACACGATCGAGGCGCTTGAGGCGAGCGCGATCGACGGGATCCGCGTCGGCACGAGCGAGGCGCGCATTCCGCGTCTTGCGGCGCTGCTTGAGGCGACCGCGGGGCGCGTACCGCTGGTGATCGAACTGAAAGCCGGCCCGAGCGATCCCGACGTCTTTGCCCGCACCGTCGTCGCCGAGACCGCCCACTATCAGGGCCCGCTCGCGCTGATGAGTTTCGAGCCGGCTCTTCTCGCCGCGCTCAAACGCGCCGGCGCGGCCTGCCCGCTTGGCCTCACGGCCGACGGACATGACGTGAAATCCTTTGATGCCCATCGCGAGACGATGCGGATCGGCCTTGATTTTGTCTCCTATTATTATGATGATCTGCCCAACGACTTCGTCGCGGGCCTGCGCGACAGCGGCGTACCGGTCATCACCTGGACCGTCCGCAACGAGCGCGCCCGCCAGATCACATTCCAATATGCCGACCAGATGACGTTCGAGGGTTTCGACCCCGCGTAAGGTCCGGGCCTTGAGAGTTCTGTTGAGCGAAAACCTGCAAATCCGCATCGAAAACAGCTTTCCCGCCATTCCGCGAACCGAATGGGAGACGCTTTCGGGGACGCATCCGGGCTTTGACGGCGCGGGCTACAACCCGTTTCTGTCCCATGCCTTTCTGTCGTCACTGGAAGAATCGGGCTCGGCATGTGCTGAAACCGGCTGGCTCGGCCATCACCTCCTGCTGGAGACGGAGGATGGCAAGCTGATCGGCGCCGTGCCCTGCTATCTGAAGAACCACAGCCAGGGCGAATATGTCTTCGATCACGGCTGGGCCGATGCCTTCGAGCGCGCCGGCGGGCGCTATTACCCGAAGCTGCAGTCTTCACTGCCGTTTACGCCCGCAACCGCACCGCATCTTCTGGTGCGCGAGGGCTATGACAGGGCGACGGTGCAGAAGGTCCTAGCGGACGCGCTCATGACGGTCAGCGACCGGCTCAATGTCTCGTCCGCCCACGTCACCTTCGTGCCGGAGGAGGAAACGCCTGTTTTCGAGGCGGCAGGCTATCTTCACCGCACCGACCAGCAGTTCCATTTCCTCAACAAGGGCTATGCCCGCTACGAGGATTTTCTCGACACGCTCGCCTCGCGCAAGCGCAAGGCGCTGAAGAAGGAGCGCCGGGTTGCGCTGGAGGCAGACATCGCCATCGACTGGCTGACCGGCGACGACCTGACCGAGGACATCTGGGACCAGTTCTTCGAATTCTACATGGATACCGGCAGCCGCAAATGGGGCCGGCCCTATCTGACGCGCGAATTCTATTCGCTGATCGGCGAACGCATGCCGCGTGACATTCTGCTGGTCATGGCGAAGCGCGACGGACGCTATATCGCCGGCGCGATCAACTTCATCGGCTCCGATGCCCTCTACGGCCGGCACTGGGGATGCATCGAGGACCATCGCTACCTGCATTTCGAGGTCTGCTATCATCAGGCCATCGATTTCGCCATCGCCAATAATCTGGCCCGCGTCGAGGCCGGCGCCCAGGGCGAGCACAAGCTGGCGCGCGGCTATGTGCCCGTCACCACCCACTCCGCCCACTACATCACCCATGAGGGGTTACGGAACGCGGTCGCCGAGTTTCTCGTTCACGAACGGGAGGACGTTGCGCATTTCAATGATATCCTGAGCGCGCACGCGCCCTACAAGAAGGGCGAATGAAGCGACGGCAACAACGGAGTGAACACCATGGCAGACGAAACCCATATCGCCGAATATGAAGACGACAACATCTTCGCCAAGATCCTGCGCGGCGAGATCCCGGCCACGAAGCTTTACGAGGATGACGACGTCATCGCCATCATGGATGTGATGCCGCAGGCGCCGGGCCATGTTCTGGTCATCCCGCGCAAGCCCTCGCGCAACCTGCTCGATGCCGATCCCGTGGTTGTCGGCAAGGCCATGGCCGTGGTGCAGAAAATGGCGCAGGCGGTGAAAGCCGCGTTCAAGGCTGACGGCGTCTTCATCGCCCAGTTCAACGAACCCGCCGCCGGCCAGACCGTCTTCCACCTCCACTTCCACGTCATTCCGCGTCATGAGGGCGTGGACCTGAAGCGCCACTCGGGCGTTATGGAAGAGAGCGCGGTCCTTTCGGCCAATGCCGAAAAGATCAGGGAGCATCTCTGACATCAAACAAGGAGAACGATGGAAGCCCTGATTGACGATATCACCACCACAGGCGGTAGCGAAAATCTGGTCTTCTTCGTCCGTCTGGTGGGCGCGGCGCTGTTCGGCGGGTTGATCGGCCTTGAACGGGAAATGCAGAACCATGCCGCGGGGCTGCGCACCCACATTCTCGTCAGCCTCGCCGCCGCCCTCTTCGTCATCGTCTCCACGGAAGTGCCGGACCTGATGCCGGAAGATTCCGATGTGCTCAGGATCGACCCGACCCGCGTGATCCAGTCGATCACCGAGGGCGTTGCCTTTCTCGCAGCCGGCATCGTGTTTTTCCAGAAGGGTACGGTCAAGGGGCTGACAACCGGGGCCGGTCTCTGGCTCTCCGGCGCAATCGGTCTCACCATCGGTCTCGGACTCTGGACACTGGGAATCTTTTCCTCTGTCCTCGGCGTCATCGTCCTGCTCGTGCTGCACAGAATCGAGGTGCGCACCAGGCTCAGCCGCCGCAAGACGAAGGACAATCGCTCCGGCGAGGCGTGATCAACGCTCCAGCATCACGATATCGGCCCTGCCGCCAAGCTCGCTCCGGGCTATGTCGACAAGGCTTTTTTCATGGGTGAACAGGATCGTCTGGATATCGCCGCCAAGGCCCGTGAGCGCCTTCAGGCCGGCGGCGCTTCGGACATCGTCGAAGGTCTGGAAGATATCATCGACGATCAGCGGCGCCGGTTCGTTGCGGCTGGCGTAGTCTTCGATGAAGGCAAGGCGCAGCGCCAGCCAGAGCTGATCGCGCGTGCCGTCGCTCAAACCATCCACCGGCACCTCGCTGCCATCGGTCCGGCGGGCGGAGAGCAGCAACGCGTCATTGGCGCCGTAATTCTGCAGCAGCCTGTCGAAGCCGCCCATCGTCAGCGCGGAAAAGTGCCGCCCGGCGTTCTCAAGAATGGGATCGGCGCGGCCCTGGCGATAGCGCTCCATCGCCTGATCGAGCAGATTGCCGGCAAGCTTCAGCACCACCCATTCGCGCGCAAGCCCGCGCGCTTCCTCCTCGGCGGAGACCCGGTCGAAGGCCGCCTGTTCGGCGCTTTCGCCGCGCCCGAGCTCCTGCTTGCGGTGGCGGCATTCGGCACGGCGCTGCAACAGTTCCTCGCGCACGCCCTCGTCCTCGGCCTCTTCGGCGGCAAGCGCCTCACGCTCCTGCCGGCAGGCGATCACATCCAGCCCCTCGGCCAGCCGGCGCGTTTCCTCCGCATCCGCGCCCCCGCTGCCGTCATCGAAGCGCCGCTTCGCCTCGGCAAGCGCGCTTTTCAGGGCGGCCCGCTCCTCAAGGCGCGCAGGAAGTCCTTCCATGACGACACCCGCCGGCAGAGCCTCGGCGATCTTCGCGATTTTCGCCCTGCAGGAAGCAAGGTCCTCCTCGAGCGCCTCGATCTCCGCGTTCAAGGTCGCGCCAGCCTCTTCGAGCGCCTTGCGGCGGGCGGCGCCCGACGTATCGCGGTCGATTCGCTCGCCAAGGATGCGGACACTCTCTTCGGCCTCGCGGCCGGCAAGGTCCGGCGCCAGCGCCTCGGCGAGCGCATCGACAGCCGAACGGAACCGCGCGACGCGCGCCCGGCCTGCCGCGATCTCGCGCTCGAGCCTGTTCTTTCTCTCCAGAAGCTGCGGCACCCTGCCCCAGAGCCCAAGCGCCGTTTCGGCCGCCGCAAGCCCGGTTCCCGGCTTCAGCCCGACATCGGCGAGGCAGGCCTCATAGCGCCCGGCAAAATCGCGGCGCACGGCCTTCAATGCCTCAAGCTCCTGCTCCCGCCGCGCGATGGCCTGACGGGCGGCGGCAATCTCCGCCTGCTGCCGGCGCGCATCCTCCCAGCGCTCGGCAAGACGCTCGATCCGGCCTTCGGCGAGGCGCGCCAGCGCCGGAACCGGCATCTCGGCATCCGTCTCGTCCGCAAGCGGCAGAAGGCTTGCGCGCAGTTCGTCCTTCAGCTTGTCCAGTCCGGCCTGCCGATCGATGAGGCTCAACAATTGCGCGCGCTGATCAAGCAGCACGGCAATCTGACGCAGCCATTCGAGCATGTCATCCGGCGCGCCGGCCTCGACGCCTGCGGCGCGGAAAAGCGCCCGGTGGGCTTCGCGCTCCGCTGCAAGCTCCGCGGTCAGCCGTTCAGCCTCACGCTCTGCGGCTTCGCGATCCCGCGCCAGCGTCGCGAGGCGTTTGCGGTATTCGCCATGGCGTGCCACCGTGTCGGCATTGTCGAGGGCGCTGTCGGCAAGCCCATCGGCCGCCTTTACCGCCGCGACATAGCGCGCATGATCGCCGTTTCCTGCGACAAACGCATCGAAAAGCCTGTCGCGCTCAAGCCGGCCGGCCGCAATGTCCTCGCGCGTCGGCACGGGCGCGTCGCCGGCTTCCTCGGCGATCAGCTCCTCGATTTGCTGCCGCTCCTGATCGCCCTCTGCCTTCCGGCGTTCCAGCGTTTCCAGAGAGCTGCGGATCGCCGAAATCGTCTCGCCCGCTGCCCGCACCGCCGCCTGATCCGGCAGCGTCGCGCGGGAAAGGCCGAAGATATCGGATACGGCCGGGCGCAGCAGCGCCGCGTTTTCCGCCAGGGCGCGGCGACGACCGGCAATATCGGCCTCCAGCGCCTCGGCATCATCGAATTTAGCAATGTCGGGCCGCAGCGCATCGAAGCGACGGCGCAGCGGCGCCGGATCGGTCAATTGACCGCCGCCGCCTTCGCCCTCGAGGTTTTCGAGTGAGGCGCGGCTGTCGGCAAGACCCTTTTCAAGCGCGGATGCCTCGCGTTCCAGCCGCCTTGCCTCTTCGATCACCGCGTCCAGTTCGGCAAGCACGATATTGTCCGGCCGGTTCTGTTCCAGACGTTCGATGTCGGAAATGCCAAGCTCCGCGGCCAGGATGGAAAGCGCGGAAAGCGTCTCTTCCAGTCCGGCTTCGCGCTCCGGCAGGCCGCTGACAGCCTCGGCGTAAAGCCCGCTTTCGCCGTGGAGACGGCGGATTTCCTCGCGACGGGCAAGCAGCCGGTCGTCGATCTTCAGCGCTTCGAGATCGCGCCGCAGCGCTGCGAGCCGCTCGGCCTTGCCTTCGATCTCGACCTTGCGCTGGCCTTGGCGCGCATGGAGCCTCTCGAGTTCCGCGCCGGTTTCGTCCACGACCGATTCCAGATCGGCAAAGGCCTGCAGGGCGCGTTCATGGCCGTCGATTTCGGCAACGAGACCGCGCAGCCGCTGCAGGCGGTCGAGCGTTTCCATGCGGGTGCGCCGCGCGTGCTGCCTGTCGGCAAGGGCTGCGAGCTCGTCCTCGATCTCGCTTTCCGAACGCAACAGCGCCTTCCACTCGCTGGCGTTCAGTTCCAGCGCCCGTTCGGCCTTGCGCGCCGCGTCATGTCGGTCGAGCGCCTGGTAGAAACTGCGGTTCTGCGAACGGCGCGGCGCATAGATGCCATCGGCATCCGCCTCAAGCCTCTGCGCGATTGCCCTGAGCCCCGTCAATCCGGAGGCAGCGGAAAACAGGATCTGCCCGATCTCGCCGCCATCGGCCAGCATTTCATCAGCCCCTGCCCGCAGCCTTTCGCTGTTAAGCCCGAAGGCCCGTTCGAACACGGTGCGGTCAAGACTGCCGAGATAGGCGGAGAGCGCATCATCATTAAGCGCAGTCTCGTTGTCGCCGCCGGCGGCCAGCAGCGTATCCTTGCGGCCCTTGCGACGGCGGAAGGCAAGCGTCTCGCCGGAGCGCGCGCGAATTTCCGCGCCGATCCTCAGATCACGCGCAGCATGCAGGAAATCATAGCCGACATCGCGATCGGGAAAGCCGAAGAGGAGATCGGAAAAGGCCGAGAGCGCGGAAGACTTTCCCGCCTCATTCGGCCCGTAGACGATATGCAGCGCGGCATCGGGCCTGAAGGCGATGGAATGACCGGAAAAATGGCCGTAGCGCAGGAGATCGAGGGAGAGAAACCGCATCGTTCAGCCCTCGCCCGCAAGCCGCGCGCGCAGGATGTCGCGCGCTTCCGCCAGAAGTTCGGCCGCGTTTGCGCCAAGCGGCTCCTCGTCCGCCGCCACGCCGCCTGGCAGCTTTCGGGAAATCTCACTGACGAGTTCATCGATGCCGGCGTCTTCGCCGGCTGCGATCGATCCGACCAGCGCATCGATATCGACCGCCAGATCACCTGTTGCCGCAGCCCTTTCCGTGCCCGTTGCCTCAAGCGCGATCACAAGCTTTTCAAGCCAGAGATCGGCGTGAATGCGGTGGCATGCGGCCTGAACGTCATCGCGCCACTGGGACCGTTCCGCCTTGATCCGCTCGGCTGACGCATGACGGCCGGAAAGCGTGACCCTGAGCGCATGGGGCCGCTCATCCGCCGCCTCGGCAAAGGGCGAGAGCGCCACCTCGATTGCGCCGGGAATGGCGCTTTCGGGCAGGCTTTCTTCCAGCATCACCTCCACCGTCTCGAACCGGGCGCAATCCAGCATGATGCGCTCATAGCGCGGCCGGCCATCCTCGACGCTCACCAGCACCGCGCCCTTCGACCCGGTTTCGCGGATGTTGCGGCCTTGCAGATTGCCCGGATAGAGCGTCAGCGGATCGGCCGAGACCGCCTCAAAGGCATGGACATGGCCGAGCGCCCAGTAATCATAGCCGCGCGAGGCAAGATCGGCGACCGAACATGGCGCATAGACAGCGTGAGGCGGCCTGCCGGAAAGCGACGTATGCAGCACGCCGATGTTGAAATGGCCGGGCACGGCCGGCGGATAGGAGAGCGCCAGATTGTCGGCCGCCACGCGCTCGGCAAAGCCCTGGCCGTGCAGCGCCACCTTCAGATGCTCGATCACGAAGCTCTGGGGCTTGCGGGTGGAGAATTCGTGCACTCCTTCGGGCATTGCAATCGTGCGGGTTACGATGCTTTCGGCGTCGTGATTGCCGCGCAGGAAATAGACCGGGATGTCCGCGCGTGACAGGCGCGCGATCTCGCGGTTGAAGAACAGACCGATATGATTGTCCTTCCAGGCGCCGTCATAGACGTCGCCGGCGATCACGAGAAAATCCACCCGCGCGGCAAGCGCATATTCAACCAGCGCGGAAAAGGCATCGCGGCCGGCGGCGGCGAAACGTTCCGCCATCTGCCGGTCCTTCAGCATCAGCCCGGACAACGGGCTGCCCAGATGCAGATCGGCGGCGTGGATGAAGCGGAAGGACGTCACAAATTTCGTTTCCCTGTTTTTTATTCGGCCTTCGCGGCGTAAAAGACCTTAGGTTCGCACCGCAAGCCCAAACAAGCGCCGGACCGGCGCCTTGTCCCGTCCGCCTCTTTGAGGGCGGGAATCAGACATTCACCGGAGGAACGCATGCATTATCACAATTTCGGACGCACCGGACGCCCCGTCTCCAATATCGGCTTCGGCGCCTGGCAGATCGGCGGCTCATGGGGTTCCGTCAGCGAGGAGGACGGCCGTGCGGCGCTGAACGCGGCGCTCGATGCCGGCATCAATTTCATCGATACGGCCGATGTCTATGGCGATGGCCGCTCGGAAAAGATCATCGCCGACGTTCTGGCAAGCCGCGGCGAAAAGCCCTTCGTCGCCACCAAGGCCGGGCGGCGCCTCAACCCGCATACGGCGGAAGGCTACAACCGCGAAAACCTCGAGGGCTTCATCGATCGCAGCCTGAAGAACCTGAAGCTGGAACAACTCGACCTGGTTCAGCTTCACTGCCCGCCGACCGAGGCCTTCTACCGCCCGGAGGTGTTCGAGGCGCTGGACGCGATCAAGGCCAAGGGCAAGATCGCCAATTACGGCGTCAGCGTGGAAAAGGTCGAGGAAGCGCTGAAGGCGATCGAATATCCGGGCGTTGCCAGCGTGCAGATCATCTACAACATCTTCCGCCAGCGCCCGGCTTCGCTGTTCCTGCCCGAGGCGAAACGGAAAAATGTCGCTGTGATCGTGCGCGTGCCGCTCGCCTCCGGGCTTCTCTCGGGCAAGATCACCCGCGAAACTGAGTTCGACAAGGAGGACCACCGCAACTTCAACCGTTCCGGCGAGGCCTTCGATGTCGGCGAGACCTTTGCCGGCGTGCCCTTCGACATCGCGCTCGATGCGGTGGAGGAAGTGCGCGAGCATGTTCCGGGCGGGGAAAGCATGGCAGCCTTCGCGCTGCGCTGGATCCTGATGAACGAGGCGGTCACCGTCGCCATTCCGGGTGCGCGCAATGCCGAACAGGCCAGGGGCAATGCACGGGCCTCGGACCTGCCGGTAATCGGCGCCGATGTGATGGCGGCGATGGAGGAGATTTACCGCAACCGCATCGCTCCCCACGTCCACCAGCGCTGGTAAGACCGACAAGGGCGGGGCTGTCAGCAGTCCCGCCCGCCTTCAGGCCGCTGCCGGCTCCGCGAAGAGCAGCCGGATATAGCCCCTCAGCAGCATGATCTGCTTGCCGAGCATGGTCGGGTCGTTCAGAGCCCGCTGCATCACGATCCCGCCGTCTATGATCGCGTTCACCATATCGGCCAGCGCATCGAGATCGATATCGTCGCGCGGCGGATGGCGGGCGACGATCGCGTCGAGATGGGCGCGGAACCGCACCCGCCACGACAGCATCGCCTCCGTGTAGAGCGCCCTCACCTCCTGATCGAACAGCCGTTCATTGTAGCAATAGGTGGCGATCAGGCAGCCGGGGTGACCGTTCGGCAGGTCGTCCATCAGCTCCGCCAGGGATTTCAGCCCCGCGAGGAACGCCTCGAGCGGATCCTCGTGCTCTGCCTGCGCGCGCCCGAACACCGCGTCAAGCAGGGTCTCTTCCCGCTCGATGTAGCGCAGGAGCAGTGCGCGGGCGAGCGCATTCTTGTCCGGAAAATGATAGAAGAACCCGCCCTTGGTGATGCCCGCCGCCGCGATCACCTCGTCGATCGAGGTTGCGCCAAAGCCCTTTTCGAGAATTGCCGCCTCGGCAATGTCCATCAGCCGCAGACGCGTGTCCGGTGCCCTGGCCACCCCGCCCTCCCTTGTGTTTGTGAATGATCAACTGTACCGCGAGTCCACTTCCAGGCAACCGGCAAATGCGTCAAAAGGTCGCTTCAACCGATGAGATTGCCATTTTTCGAACGGAAAAGACGATGAATCCGAAAATTACGCTGCGCGCGGCGACCCCTGACGATGCGCCCGCCATGGCGGCTCTGATCAACATTGCCGGCGAAGGCCTGCCGGAATGGTTCTGGAGCACGCTTGCCGAAAACAACGAAGACCCCTTCACCATCGGCGAAGCACGGGCCCGGCGCGAGACCGGCGGCTTTTCCTGGAAAAACGGTCATGTGATCGAGGCGGACGGCGCCGCACGCGCGCTTTTGATCACCTATCCGATCGGCGATGAACCCGACCCCATCGACCCGGCCGAAATGCCGGCCGTCTTCATTCCGCTTCAGGAACTGGAGAACGAAGCGCTCGGTACTCTCTACGTCAACGTGCTCGCAACGGAGGAGGCCTACCGCAAGCGCGGCTATGGCTCCGAGCTTCTGGAGAAAGCCAAGGAACTGGCGAAGGGACGCAGGATGAGCCTCATCGTTTCGGATGCGAACGAGAATGCGATGCGGCTCTACGAGGCCCACGGCTTCACGCCGAAAACCGCGCGACCGAGCGCCAGAACGGAAAGCTGGTCCGGCGACGGCGACAACTGGGTGCTGATGCTGCGGGAGGGGTGAGGCAACGGCAGAAGTTGAAACGCAGTTCCTCCATGCCCGGAGCGATCTGCCGCCGCAAAAGCCATGCCCGGGTTCCAACTCTCAGGTCTGCGCCCGAGCGCGACCACAATGGGCCAGTGCCTGCAGGTTACGCCGTTTCACCGGCCCCGACCCGGGGCTGCCCGAGGGCGCGGCGCAGGAAATCGCGCAAGGTCGTTCTCCCGCGCTCCGGCGCGGCGGGCACCTCCATCGATCCGTCAAGAACGGCGGAAGTCATGCCGGCATAGGATCGTGCAGTCGTTTGAGAGAAACCGAACCGGGCGAAGGTCTCCTCCCAGGCTGCGCGCGGAATGACACCGACAACGACCGGCTTTCCTGCAATGTCGGCGAGGACATCCGCAACATCTTTCGGCGTATAGGCGCAGGGTCCCTCGACATAACGCGTGGCAGCATCGCCAACCTCTCCCATGAGCCGGCGCGCGGCCGCTTCGCCGACATCGTCAGGCGCGACCATGGGCATTGCGAAATCTTCCGGAAAAAAGCTCGGCAATATACCGTCTGCAAGAGCAGCGCCGGCCATGCCGCACCAATTGCTCATGTAGTAGGCCGCGCGATTGATCGCGGCCGGTAGCGGCAGGGCCCTCAGCTTCTCCTCGAAGTCATAGAGGACCGCGAGGTCGCCGCACCGCTCACCCGGCCTGGCGCCATAGGTCGATGCCGCGACGACCTTCTCAAGCCTCGAGCCGGCAAGCGCCTCAATGATCGCGTTGGCGAGAAACCGCTGTTCCTCGTCCGCATCGCCGGCCGGGTCGCCGTTCGGAACCAGCAGGAACGCACGACGCCCGCGCCGGAACACCCTGTGCAGCCCAGCCGCGTCGGCGATATCCACGACCGCGATCTCGGCGTCTGCGCGGCGCAACTCCGCAGCCTTGACCGCGTCACGGACAACCACGGTGACGGCTTCGCCGCACCGCAGGAGCGTACGGGCGACCGCAGAGCCGACCTGCCCTGTTCCTCCGAGCACGATATGCATGTCTGTCCTCCGCCTGTGAAACACACGAAGCGGATATCAGCACCGAGTGACAGAAACTGTCAGCAGAAAACCTGATGCCTGCCAATCACCCGGCTTCGCTTACCCGCGTCAGTGCCACGGCGAGCTGTTCGCGCTGGGCCTTCAGTTCGGCGAAGCGCTCGCGTTCGGTCTCGACGACTTCCGGATCGGCATTGGCGACGAACTTCTCGTTGTCGAGTTTCTTGCCCGAACGCTCGATATCCTTGTCCACCTTGCCGATTGCCTTTTCCAGACGCGCGGTTTCGGCGGCGACATCGATCAGGCTGCCGAGCGGAATGCAGGCCGTGGCCTCGCCGATGATCACCTGGGCCGCGCCCTTCGGCGTCGTCTTTTCGAAGTCGAGCGAATCGACGCGCGCCAGACGCTCGATTGCCGGGAAATGCCGGGCGCTGCGCTCGCGCGTCGTCGCGTTGGCCCCGACGAAGATCAGCGGCGCCTTGGCCGATGGCGGAACGTTCATTTCCGCCCGCGCGGACCGGATCCCGGAAACGAGATCGACCAGCCAGTTGATCTCGTCGGCAGCCGTGTCATCGCGATGGAGCGGCACATGCCAGTCGGCGTGGCAAAGCAGGCCCTCGCCGCCGATATGGGCCCAGAGCTCCTCGGTCATGAACGGCATGAACGGATGCAGAAGCTTGTAGGTCTCGGCCAGAACATAGGCGACGCAGGCCTGCGCCTCGGCCTTGGCGGCCTCGTCCTCGCCCATGAAGACGGGCTTCAGCAGCTCCAGATACCAGTCGCAGAGCTCGTGCCAGACGAAGTGATAGAGCGCGCCCGCCGCCTCGTTGAAGCGATAGGATTCGATTGCCCGCGTGACCTCCTCGGCCGTCTTCGAAAGCTCGGTCAGGATCCAGCGGTTGATCGTCTGCGTCGCCTTTTCCGGTCGGAAGGCGGCATCGAGCTTCATGCCGTTCATCTCGGCGAAGCGCGTGGCGTTCCACAGCTTTGTGCCGAAATTGCGGTAGCCTGCGATGCGGCTCGTATCGAGCTTCACGTCGCGGCCCTGAGCCGCCATGATCGCCAGCGTGAAGCGCAGCGCATCCGCGCCATACTCGTCGATCAGGTCGAGCGGGTTGATGACGTTGCCCTTCGACTTCGACATCTTCTGCCCGTTCTTGTCGCGCACCAGGGCGTGGACATAGACGGTGTGGAACGGTTCGATCGGGTTGCCGTGCTCATCCTTCATGAAATGCAGCGCGTCCATCATCATGCGCGCGACCCAGAAGAAGATGATGTCGAAACCGGTGATGAGAACGCTGGTCGGATAGTAGCGCGCCAACGCATCCGTCTGTTCCGGCCAGCCGAGCGTCGAGAATGGCCAGAGACCGGAGGAGAACCAGGTGTCGAGCACGTCCTCGTCGCGGGTCAGGATATTGCCGGGCTCGTAGTTCTCGAGTTGTTCCTCGACCCAGGCCTTCCACGGGCCTTCATGCGAGATGTAGTGCTGGATCGCGGCCTCGAGCGCCTCTTCCTCGGTCTTTTCGACGAAGACCGAGCCATCCGGGCCGTACCATGCCGGGATCTGATGGCCCCACCAGAGCTGGCGCGAAATGCACCACGGCTCGATGTTTTCCATCCACTCAAAATAGGTCTTTTCCCAGTTCTTCGGCACGAATTTGGTGCGGCCCTCGCGCACGGACGCGATCGCCGGCTCGGCCAGCGTCTTGGCATCGGCGAACCACTGGTCGGTCAGCATCGGCTCGATGACGACGCCGGAGCGGTCGCCGAAGGGCTGCATGATCTTCTTGTGCTCGACGAAGGGGACGTCATAGCCCTCCTCGTCCTTGACGGTGACGGCAAGGCCCTCGGCATTGATCGCCTCGACGATACGCTTGCGCGCCGCATAGCGGTCGAGCCCGCGATACTCGTCGGGCACGAGGTTGATGTCGTCGACATCGGCCTCGCTCGGCAGTTCGCCGGATTTCGCGATCTGCATGGCCTGGCCGGCGCAGGTCGCGTAAGGCTCGCCGTCCTCACGCATCGCCGCCTTCTCGTCCATCAGGCGGTAGAGCGGAATGTGGTTGCGGCGGGCGACCTGGTAGTCGTTGAAGTCATGCGCGCCGGTGATCTTGACCGCGCCGGAGCCGAAATCCGGATCCGGATATTCATCGGTGATGATCGGGATGAGGCGACGATGTTCTTTCGGCCCGACCGGGATTTCACAGAACTTTCCGACGATTGGCGCATAGCGCTCGTCGGACGGATGAACGGCAACCGCGCCATCGCCCAGCATGGTTTCCGGGCGCGTCGTGGCAATCGAGATGTAGTCGCGTTCCTCCTGGAGGATGACGTTGCCGTCTTCGTCTTTCTCCACATAGGTATAGGTCTCGCCGCCGGCCAGCGGGTATTTGAAATGCCACATATGGCCGTCGGTCTCGCGGTTCTCGACCTCGAGGTCCGAGATCGCGGTCTCGAATTCCGGGTCCCAGTTGACGAGGCGCTTGCCACGATAGATCAGGCCTTGCTTGTAGAGCGTGACGAAGACTTCGAGAACGGCTTCAGAAAGCCCCTCATCCATGGTGAAGCGCTCGCGCGACCAGTCGCAGGAGGCGCCGAGGCGCTTCAGCTGGTTAAGAATCTGGCCGCCGGATTCATCCTTCCATTCCCAGACCTTGTCGATGAAGGCCTCGCGCCCCATTTCGCGGCGTCCGGGAAGCTGCTTTTCCATGAGCTGGCGCTCGACAACCATCTGCGTGGCGATGCCGGCATGGTCCATGCCCGGCTGCCACAGCGTGTCCTTGCCGCGCATGCGCTCGAAGCGCACCAGAATATCCTGCAGCGTGTTGTTGAGCGCATGGCCCATATGCAGAGAGCCGGTCACGTTGGGCGGCGGTATCACAATGCTGAAAGACTCCGCACCCGGCCTTGCATTGGCGCCTGCCTTGAACGCATCGGCTTCCTGCCAGCGGTCGGCGATCTTGGGTTCGACGCTGTTCGCGTCATAGGTCTTGTCAAGCATTTCCGTGCCAATTCCTGGTTTGAAAGGATGATCGGCGCGCGCGGCCGACCGTCATTTCCGGTTTTTGACCGCCCCCGGTTTCACCGGCTCAAGGGCCGGTCGAGAGCCAGATGTTGTTAAGCGTTTGGCGCGAAGCCTGTCAACAACAAAGCCGCCCCGAAAGGGACGGCTTGAAGGACCGAAAGGTCGGTAAAACAGCCGCGCTGCTCCGCGCAATCAGCGCCGACGCATGCGCTCGAGTTCGCGCGCAACCACGTTCTCGACGATCGAGGGCATGTGGGTCTCAAGCCAGGTGCTCAGGAGCGGCCGAAGCTCTTCGGCGACGATCTCCTCGATGCTGCGCGCGCCCTCGCGTTCGAGCGCGAAGGAAAGTTCCCGAAGCGCCTCGGAAATGCGCATTTCCGATTCCGCGGAAAGGAGCGACGCATCGTCGCCCTCGGGCGTTACGGCGTCCTGATCTTCATGCGCATGAAACTGGCCGGTCGCCTCGCGCACCTGGCGGGCGACTTCGCCCATCGTGCCCGGATAGACGGCCTGAAAAGACTGCCGGTCGCCGGACTCCTCCTCATGGGAGAGCTCTTCCCCGTGGGGCGGTAGTTCCGGCTCGGCTGCAGGCTCGGCGTGTTCGCCGCGATAGACCTGCTGTTCGACCATCGGCTGTTCAACCATCGGCTGCTCATGGCGCGCCGGTTCGGCCCTCTCCGGCTGATGGGGAGCTGCCACGGGCTCTTCAGTCGAATGATGGCGCGAAACGATCACGGGCTCGCTCGAGCGTTCGTCATCGCGCTGGTACCAGTCCTCGTCGCGCTCTCCGGTCGGCTGGCGAGCATCGTCATCGCGAACCTGTTCGCTCGCGCGCGGCTGCGAGGAACGGTAGCCCGGCGAACGCCCGGCATCCTCGCCGCTGTCGATGATCCGCCGGATGGAGGCCAGAATTTCCTCCATTGTCGGTTCCTGCTGCAACTTCGGCTGCGCCATGACAAACCTTTCTGCGCGCTTATGCGATTTTCCCGTCAATCCGAATCATAGACAAGGATAGTCCATATCCAACACCCCTCACCCTGAAAGCATCATGTTTTCAGGGCTGTACACAGGTTTTTGAAAAGAGGACTTGCCTTGGCGACCATCCTAGAATTCGAAGGCCTTTTCGCGGGTGAAGCCCGGAAGAGGCTTCACGGCAGCATTGAAGGACAGGAATTCGGAGAAGACGTCGCCGTCGCGACGATAGATCTTGGCGCGCGCCGCATTGCCGGCGCCTTCGACACAGACAAGCCGTCCGCCGTCACGCAGCTGCTCGAGCAGAGCGTCCGGGATATATTCGACCGCGCCGTTGACGAAGATCACGTCATAGGGCGCCTCGGAGGGATAGCCGGCCGTCAGTTCGCCGACGACCACCGCGGCATTGTCGTAGCCTAGCTCGAGAAAATTGTCGCTTGCCGCCTGCACCAGTTCCTCGTCGCTGTCGATGCCCACGACGGACTGCGCGAGAAGCGAGAGAACGGCCGCAGCGTAGCCCTCGCCCGCGCCGACGACAAGGACGACATCCTTCCTGGACACTTCGACAAGCTGGATCAGCTTGGCAAGCGGCGACGGCTCCATCATGTAGCGCGCAGGGCTCTCCGCTGTGGCGGGTTTTACCAGAATATCCTCGTCGATATAGGCGAGCGGCTTGAGCTTGGCCGGCAGGAACGCCTCGCGCGGGACCGATAGGAACGCAGAGATCACCGGATGTGCCGTGACATCGGTGGTGCGGATCTGACATTCCACCATTCTCTCACGGGCCGTTTCGTAATTCATCATCGCCATCAACCTCACAGTGCATTTTCGCGAGCCATTGGAAGCCACGTGAGATTGTCACGCCGCCCGAGCATTTTTCTTAAAACGGCCATCGCCCCGTGGCAAGGCGTGAGTGCAATGCTTGTCCAATTTGCGGCAATCGCCGCAGACGCGAAAAAGGGCGCGTTGTCCGCGCCCTTTCCCTGTGCGTTTCATTTCAGATCGGCTTCAGCGACGATATTCGTGCATCAGGCGGCACAGTCGCTGCAGCCCCGCTTCAAAATTGTCCGGCGTCCGCATGACGCTCTCGCACTGGCGGCGCACCACCTGCTGTTCTTGGCCCGAGAGCTGATCGAAGGCCGTTACCAGGCGCTGGTCATCCCGGTTGGACGGCATGTCACCGCTGCCGGAGCCGCCACCGGCCGTACCGTTGCCGCCGGAGCCGCCCATGCCGCCGGAACCGCCGCCGCTGCCGCCATTATTTCCGCCGCCATTGTCGCCGCCTCCGCCGATCGGGCCGCCCGGCGCGCCGCCGTCATCAGAACCGCCGATCCCGACATCCACATCCGCGCCGATGCCCGAACCGCCACCGACATTGGCATCGGCCGAGGCGTTGACGCCCGACGAACCGCCGACACTGGCATCCACATCCGCGCCGATGCCCGAACCGCCGCCAACATTGGCGTCGGCGGAGGCATTAACGCCGGAAGAACCGCCAACGCTGGCATCGACATCCGCTCCGATACCGGAACCGCCGCCGACATCCGCATCCGCGCTCGCATTCACGCCACTGTCGCCGCCGACGCTGGCGTCGACATCCGCGTCAACAGCCTGGCCGCCGCCAACATTGGCGCCGACATCGGCGTTGACGCCGTCGTCACCGCCCACGCTTGCGCCGACACTGGCGCCGACGCCGCCTTCGGGGTTCGTATCGGCATTGACGCTGGCGTTGATTCCGTTTTCACCGCCGATGCTTACATCAAGTGCGTTCGCCGTTCTGGCGCCAGATAGGGCTAGTGCGCTCGCAAATACGACACCGGCAAGCAGTTTCTGTCTGTTGGTGAATGCAAACATGTTTTCCTCCTTGAGGACCGCGCATCATCCGGGCTGAACCCGGAACAGGACGGCCTCCTGACCCAAAGTGTTTAAAGACTTTTCGGCTCTTTCGGAGCACGTAACTGATGAACGGGAGAAGTTTGAAAAAGTTTCCAGGCCCCATCGGCATTCCAGACAGATATCTGATTTTAAAAATACTTTTCTTGAGAAAAAACGACTTCATATCGTTTCAGAAAACTTCGGTACGACCATGACAGCGCAATCAATTCTTGGCGTTATTACTCATGGAACGATGCTGCACTTAAACGCTCGCGAACGGAAACCGGTCGCGATGCCGCGCTGCCCTATCTTTTTCCGAAGCGGAACAACCAGAAACGGCGGCCCGCCCGCTGCCGCCGCTCCGGGCCGACGGGCCTGAACTGTTCGGATTCCGGCGGCGCGCCCTCCGGCGGATAGTCAAGCGTATCCTGCAACGCGGATACTTCCTCGGCGGTCAGGTTCGGAAAGGGGAGTTTTCCCTTGTCGCGCCAGTCCGTCACCCACTGCGCAGCCGTTTCACCCCGCTCGGGATCGATGCCGCGGTCGCGGGTAAGGTAGAGCGTGCTGGCCGGATAGGCGAAGTCCGTGCCGGACTGCTCGACCAGGGCCATCATCCTGAGAACCACATCTTCCTGAATGGCCAAAAATTCCGAATAATCCACGGTGCGAATATAGGCGAAGATCTCGTATTCGATGCGGTTTTCCACGATCCCGAGGAGCCGAACGCGCGCCGGATCTGCCGACACTTTTGGATGAGCGATCAGCATGCGGCGGATTTCCGTCAGCAGATAGCGCAACTGGTCCAGGCTCGTCTCCGGCCGCAGGGCAAAGCTGCGGCGCATCAATACGCTGTCGCGACGGGTGAAATTCTCGATGCTGTCGGCGATGAAATCGGAATTCGGAATGGTCAGCAACGTGCGATCCAGCGTGCGGATGACGGTTGCCCTCAGCCCGATATGCTCGATCGTTCCGATCCGGCCATCGAAGCGGCCAAGATCGTTGACGTCGACGGGCCGGTCGACGAACAGGATGAAGGCCGAGATCACGTTTTCGAGCGTCGAACGCGCCGCAAAGGCGATGGCGATACCGGAAATGCCGAGGCCGGCAATCGCCGCGCCATAAGGAATGGAGAGCGCGTCGGCAAACAAAAGGATGTTGGCGCAGACCACCAGAACCTTGGCAACGCCGACCAGAAGCGACGCCAGGATCGCCCCGCGCTGGTTGATCAGACCGGCGCGATCGATGGCGTGATGAAGCCGGTCGACCAGCCAGAATTCGATCGGGATCGCCCCCGCGATCATCATCAGGACCGCCAGCGACTTGATCGCGCTGCCGAACTCGGACGGCAGGCCGAGAATTGCGAAACCGAGATAGTTGATGACGCCGAAGGCGAGCAGACGGAAGCCCCAGATCGCGAAGGCGCGGCTGCTTGCCGCCTTTCCGCTCGACTGGCCAAGCCGTCCGGCGAGCGTGAGGAAGAGGCCGACAAGAAGCGCGGCGGCGACCGCGACGACGAAAATGGCAACGAGGCCCACCCATTGCCAGGCCTCCAGCGGCCCGACCGGCTGCAGTGCCGCCGGCACCGCCCCGGCAACGATTGCGCGGATCTTGAAATAGGGCGCTTTCGAATGGGTGTCATAGGGAAGAACCCTGACGGCCTGCGGCAGGTTCTCCGTGGCCGCGTAGAGCGCGCGGACCGTGCGCACCGTCTCGGGCGTGAACTGCCACTGCACGCCGTCTTCAGTCTCGGTCGGGGCGAGCACGATATCGCCGGCGGGATGGGTGAAATAGACGAAGGGCTCCAGCGATCCCGGATCATTGGGAATTTCCTGGAACACGACCTCGCCGATCCTGGCGATCACCTCGTTCAGGTATTCGGCGACAAGCACGGATTGGCGGTCGCGGACCACCGTCGGCATTTCGGAAAGGTCGAGCGCGGCAATCGCGGTGTCCTGCATGGCAGGCGCGGCGCGCATGGCATCGATGAAGCTTTCCATGGCGGCGCGCGGCGTGGAGCCGTCAAACCGGCCGCCCGCCTTGTAGCCGCCGCCCTGAAGGCCGGCCGCGATCTCGGAAAACAGCTCTTTGACGAAATCGGCCTGCGGCGCGACCATGAACCAGTCCTCGCCGACGCGGCGGAATTGCAACGGCAGCGTCCGTCCGTCATAGCGCGTCAGCACCAGTTCGGCTTCATCGCCTTCCGGGGCCTTTGTCTCGAAAACGTCGGGATCGACGGTGAACTGGTCGAGCAGAAGCACGAGCGGCGCCAGTTCGCGGGCATGGTTCTCGCGCCCGCCCTCCGGAAAGATCAGCATGGACAGAAGGTCGTCCTGATATTCCAGCCGTCCGCTTTCCACCGCCTCGGCGGCAATCAGGAAGGTGCGCAGCGTTTCCGACGGCGAGGACTGGAAGGCGCGCAGAGCCTGGTCGTGCCCACTGCTGATCCGCGCGCCCGTCCACCATTGCTTGTTGCCGAGCCGCCCGACAAAGCTCCGGCCATCCTCCGACAGGATGAACTCGAACGAGCCGCTGCCCTTCGGCGTCATCCATGTCCCGACAAGCCGCCTACCCTCGGCCTCGCCCTCCAGCCGACCGTTATAGGCCGGGTAGCGCCCGATCACATGCGTGCCGTCCTGTTGCAAGTAGACCCGCGCGCCGCCGTCGAACCAGCGCGAATCCCATGCGCCGGTCCATGAGGCGGGCGCTGCCGTCGCCAGCGCGGTGAGCCCGGCGAAAAGAAGGATCAGGATCGAGAGGACGACGGCAACACAGGCACGCACCGGGACGGGCCGGTCAGCGCTCGTCTTCGCCAGTTCCTTTTCCACAAGCGCCAAGATTTCAGTCCTCCACCGGTTTTGTGACCGCCCCGGGCGGAGCGTTGCGCAGAACAAGGCAGGGCACGACCGACCAGATCACGAGAAGGGCAAAATAGCCCATTTCCGGAATGACATGGAAATAGCCTGCCGCCAGCAGACCGGCGAACATGATGACATGGGCGATCACGCCCCAGCCGATGCTGGCAACAACCTCCCGTCGGCCGGCGATGCCCGCCTTAAAGAGACGGTGATAGATGGCGAGCGAAAGCGGAAAGAACAGGACGATCGCCGTCAACAGGCCCGGATTGTAGCCGCCCCGGATGATCGCCATGCCGACATGGCTGACGGCGTTCACCAGAACGATCGACACCATGCACAACGCCGGAAACAGATGATGGCGCGCCCTGAGGATCGCCAGCGCCGCCACAAGCCAGACCAGCGACGTATTGATGACGAAAACCCCGGCGTCGGTCAGGGGCGGCGGCGTACCGGCCGGCGCGCGCACCAGATCGAGCAGCACCATGTTGACATAGGGCTTGAAGGCATAGACCTGGCCGAAGAGATCGACCCAGTGCTCCTCGAACTGGTGGATGATATAGGCGATCCACAGGATCAGCGCATAAAGGCCGATATCGTTGTCGGAGAGCCGCAAGGGCCTGTCGGAAAAGGCAAAGGCCAAGAACAGCAGGAAAGGCGCCATGAAGGTGCCGAGCTTCATCCAGCCGGTGAGCAGAAATTCATGCTGGCCGAGCGGCAGCCACAGCATGGCAAAGGCCATAACCAGAAAGATGAGCGCCCGATTTTCCGACATGCGATGCCTCCGCCGCGATTCCCGCGCCGCCCGAGGTTAGCGATGCCTGAAATTATGGCAAGCTGCGCTGCGGCGGAAGCCGATCAGAACCGGTATCCGAACCTGATCGAGCCGGTATGCGACTGGTAGTCATCGGCAAAGGCGCCGTCATACTGGAATTTCAGCTCCATGCCCTGGCGCTTGGCGAGATCGAGACCCAGAGTGACATGGCCGACCGTGTCGGCGATCGGGGTGAAGGTCGAGAAACTGTCCATCGACGACAGGCCGGCAAAGCGCGATGTCGTCTCCCAGCTATCGGCCGTCAGGAACGAAACCCCGAGATCGCCGTAAAGCCGCGCCGGCCAGTCCTCGAGGAACGGGATCCGCGCGCCGAACTCGATCCCCGGGGTAACCCCGAAAGCCGTATCCGAATTGCCGTCGACCATCAGGTTCATCGCCCCCGCACCGGTCTCGGTATAGCTGAACTGGTGCATGTTGATGACGTCGAAATCGACCTTCGGACGCATGTAATAGTCGTCGCCGAAAGCAAATTCATAGGAAGCGCGGGCACGGGCGAAGACCATCGCCGAATCCGGCTCGCCGCGCGCGGTGGCCGAAAGCGTGTCGAGATTGATGTAGCGCTTCGAATCGCCCCAGTTGTAGCCTGCGCCGCCGACAAAGCCGAAGAGCCAGGGGCCGGCCTCCTTCTTCAGCGCCACCGCGCCGGTGAAGGATTGCTGTTCCATCTTTTCAGAACCGCTCTTGTTGCGGAACCAGCTATTCTCGTAGGTCAGGCCCGAGCCGAGGAACCAGCCATCAGCCAGCGCCGCCTGCCCGCCGAACTGCAATCCGCCGACCGATTGGGTATAGCCGGAGGAATCGCCGTGCTGGCCCTGCGTGGTCTCACCGCCGAGCGCGCGGCTCCACACGCACGACCCCTCGTCCATCATCACGCCCGTCGCCGCAAAGGCCGGGCAGGACAGCACGCTGTTGGCGGCCGCGATCGCGGCGGAGGGCGAATCGGCCAGCGGCGCCGCCGCCGTCTGCGAGGCCAGTTCCAGCAGCATGTCGTCGAACGTGTCAGGATCGGCCTGGTGGAACGCGCCAAAGGCCGCGCCGAGCGAAATCTCGTCTTCGGCGAATTTGACTTCCGTGGCGCTGCCGTCAGCGATCCTGTCCCAGGCCTGCTGCATCGCCCGCGAGACGCCGCCCGCATTTCGGCCAAGCGATACGCCGTTATCGGCAAAATGCGCATCGGCCACGGAGAAACCGTGCCAGCCCTCGGCCGATTTCGTCACATCGGTAAATTCAAAGACCAGGGAGGAGAGCGCCGTGAGCTCGGCCGTATCCATTCCCTCGGCCTTCAGGAACTCGGTGCGCGTGTTTGGCAGAAGAGCATTGGCGTTGATGTCGACGCCCCAGGTGCCGGCGAAGTCGCCTTCGATCAGAAGCGTGTCGGCCGTGCCGTTTTCCATGTCGACGTCGAGCCCGGTCAGAAGACCGCCCTTGCTCGAATTTTCGGTGCGCCAGTCGATCCGTCTGCTGCGGTCGAAATAGCTGAAGGGCGAGAAGGTCGTCGAAAGGCCGAGATCGGCAACGTCATAGGCGCTGCCCGCATCTTTCGTGCCGACGCCGACAAGGTCGCCGGTCACGCGCGTCCGGACCGTGTTCCATTGTCCGCCCGGATTAATGCTGCCGGCGTTCAGGATGCCGCCGGCATCGGCGATATGGCCGGTCACGAACGTGCCCGTGCCCTGATTGACGAACAGGCTGGAACCGGCGCGCGCCGCCGTCTGCACCACGCCATCGGCAGCCGAGGAGGCGGTTGCAAACTTGTGGTGGACAATATTCCCGGTCACCGTGCCGTGATTGTATTGCATCAGCACGGTTCGGTCGGCGCCGGAGGAATAGATCGCGCCGCCGCCATATTCACCATTGCTGGCCGCAGCTGTCGAGCCGGAGAGAACGCCGCCGCTGCCGACCGTCAACGTCATCGCCGGACCGGTTGCCTGCGACCAGAGCCCCCAGGCGGTCGGGTCGGAAACCTTGACGCTGCCGTTGATCGTGACTTCGAGATTGCCGTTCTGCGCATTGCCGGCAACCTTCGAGTCCTGCTGATTGTTGAAATTGGCGAGCGTGCCGGCATAGGTCTTGCCGTTCTGCAGGAAGATACCGCCGGAGCCGCCGACCGCCTGTGCGACAACGCCGTGGGCATATTTCCCGCTGGTGCTGACGCTGCCGTCGACCGTCACCGCGACATAGCCCGTCTGGTCGGCAATGCCGGAATTGTTGGAATAGTAATACTGGCTGTTGGTGAAAGTGCCGCCGTAGGAGCGGTAGAAAGCGTTCAGCTTCTGGGCGAGATCGGCCGAAACGCCGCCGCCGCCGGAAACAGTTTGCGCAAGAATGCCGAAGGCGCCATCGCCGGAGGTGACGATCGAGGCGTTTTCCTTGACGCTGATATTGACGGTGTGGGCACTGGATGGCGCCTGCTTCTGCACGAAGCCGGACTGGTCGAAATTGTTGGCCGCCGCCGTGAGGAAACCGCCGCCGCCGCTGATCGACTGGCCGGCAATGCCGACGGAGCGTTTGCCTGATGTATTGATCGAGCCGGAGTGGTTGACGATGACATTCTGCCCGTCGGCGTGACCGTTGTCGCTGCCGCCGCCGAAGGTGGAGCTGATGACGCCGGAAATGCTCTCGTCATTGACCGCGTTGTAGGTGCCGAGCGCGACGCCGGCAAAACCGCCGCCGCCGCCGATCGACTGGCCGAGAATGCCGTTGGCATTGTCGCCTGAGGTGGTGATCTTTGTGCCGACGATCGTCTCGACCAGCACATCGCCGCCGTTGCGCGTGCCATCGGACTGGCCCTGCGCCCCGAACTTGATCGAGACCTTGTCCATCGCATAGCCGGTCTGGATCGCATGTCCGCCGCCGCCACCGAGCGACTGGGCAATCACGCCGTTGGCGGCAAAGCCCTGGGTGTAGATATTCGCCGCATAGACCGTGACATTCCCGCCATCACCGGCCGCTCCGCCGGTTGCGCCGAAGGAGATCGTCGAAATATCGAGGTCGGCTTCCGGTCCGGAAACCGTGACGCTGTTGGCGCTGGACGACGTCGAAACCGCACCGCCGCCGCCGCCGATCGATTGCGCCAGAACGCCATGGGAGAACGAGCCATAGGTCGTCGTGGTGCCCTTCGACTGTGTCGAACCAACCTTCTCAACGCCGACATAGACACTGCCGCCGTAACCGCCCGTGCCGCCCGAGGCGCCGGTATTGGCGGAGAGCGTGACGCCGACATCGAAGGAGGGGTGCGCCTTGACCCATTCGGAGAACTTGACCTTGGTCTCCTTCTCGAACTCGAAGGCGTGGCCGATGGAACTGGTGCCGGAACCGCCCTGCCCGCCGCCGCCGCCGATCGACTGGGCAATCAGGCCGGCAGAGGAATCACCCTTGGTGAGAATGGTTCCATTGTTCCAGGCATAAACACTTCCACCATAGCCACCCTCGCCGCCGGTGGCGCCAATGCCGACCTCCAGCTTGTTGTCGGCATCGACATTGCCCGTGCCGCCGCCGCCCTTGCCGCCCCCTCCGCCGATGGAGTGAACGAGGAGGCCGACCGAGTTTGAACCATAGGTCTTGACCGCGCCGGTATCGGCAACGCCGCCATAGGCCGAGCCGCCGTCGCTGCCGCTGCCGGCATTGCCGCCGATGGAGAGCGAAAGATTGAAGGTGGAGCTGCCGAAGTAATCGATGCCGTCGGTCTCGCCGGTTCCGCCCTGGCCGCCCCCGCCGCCGATCGACTGGACCAGCATGCCGTCGGCGAAGTCGCCGCTGGTCTTGATGGTCCCGTAATTATGCGCGTAGGCCTTGCCGCCGGTCCCCGCCGCGCCGCCGGCGCCGCCGAGCGAAAAGGTCAGCGATGCGGTGACGGATTCGCCCTCGAGTTTCTTCTGAAGTTCGGCCTCGCCGTCCGTCAGCTTGGCGAAAGCGCTTTGCAGTGTCGCGGTTCCGGCCGCCGCCGTCGAATCGCCGCCCTGGCCGCCGCCGCCACCGATCGACTGCACATGCAGGCCGAGCGATCCCTTCTCGGCGGTTGTAACCGTGCTGCCCTTCTCCATGATCGCCTTGGCTTCTCCGCCATCGCCGGCGACGCCACCATCTCCGCCATGCGAGACGGACATGGAAAGCGCGAAACTGTCACCCTTCTCGTCGAAGGGCAGGCCGAAAGCGAGCGCACTTGCACTCGACGCGCCGCCGCTGCCGCCGCCACCGCCGATCGACTGCACGAGAAGCGCGGTCGCATCATAGCCGGAGGTCGAAACCGCGCCGGAATGGGTCAACTCCGCTTCTCCGCCATTGCCGCCGTCACCGCCGGTGCCGCCGGTCGCAATCGCGATGTCGAAGGTTTTGCCGGCGGAAACCGACTTGGCCGCGCCGCCCGAGCCGCCGCCGCCGCCGATGGACTGGATCACGATGCCGAGAGCATTGACGCCCGCCGTTGAAACCGTGGTTCCGGACGACGTGGTGACACTTGCCGTATCGCCATTGCCTCCGCTCCCGCCGCTGCCGCCGACGGCATCCGAAAAGCCGATACCCCAGGCCGTCGCCTTGCCCCCGGCGCCGCCGCCGCCGCCGATCGACTGCGCGATAATGCCGGCCGCGTAACTTCCGTTCGTAGTGATATTGCCGTTGGAGGTGATCGTAACCTCATTGCCATTCCCGCCATTGCCGCCATCGCCGCCGACGGCAACAAAAAGCCCGCTCTTGTTGCGGCCCGTGCCGCCGCCGCCGCCGATCGACTGGGCGACGATGCCGTGCGCATCCGCGCCGTAGGTTGTCAGCACGCCGTAGTTCTGGACCGAAGCCGTTCCGCCGTCTGAGCCATCACCACCGGACTTTCCGCTGCCGCCAATGCCGCCGATCGCGCCCGAGCCGGTATTGTCGCCGCCGCCGCCGCCGATCGATTGCGCCAGGATGGCGATGCCGCCGCCGAGGGGAACATCGCCCGAACTCTGCGTTCCGGTCTTGCCCGCTGCATATCCGCCATGGGTGGTGACAGCCGCCTTGTTGGTCACCGTGACGCCTGCCGCATACGCGCCGCTCGACGCGCCGCCGACCCGTTGCGAAGCGGAATTGGTGACAGCCGAATAATAGCTGTAGGATTGCGTGGCGATCTTGCCGCTCGACGTCAGAAGCCCGCCGCCGCCGCCGATCGACATTGCGACAATGCCGTGGGAATCGACGCCGTAGACCTCGATCGCGCCATAGTTCTTGACGGTGACCTTACCGCTCGTATTGGAGGCGATGTTGGCATCGCCCCACTGGAACCCGCCATTGCCATCCCAGACATAGATGCCGCCGCCCGCCCCGGACGAGATCGCCGCAATCCCGTGGGAGTGATCGCCCTTGGTCGTGATCGCAAAGTCGCTCTTGGCGTAAACGCTGCCGCCGGTTCCGCCCTTGCCGTTCTGCGTCGTCGATGCCGTCGAGGCGACCTGGCCCAGACCGCCAAGCGAGGTGGCCTGAATGCCGCTGGAATGCGCACCCGTCGTGGCAATCGATCCGCCGCCAGTGACCTTGGCATAGACAGCGCCCGCCGCACCGCCTTTTTTCGAAGCGTCATAATAGTTCAGGCTGGAGCCGCCATAGCTGGCCGCAACGATGCCCCCCGAATCATCTCCGGACGTCTTGATCGTGGTGCCGGATGCGCCGTAGACCGTCACGGAGGCCGTGCCGCCATTGCCGCCGTCATAACCGCCGCCCGAGCCATTCGTGTTGACCGGACCCTGCCCGCCATAGCTGACGGCCGAGACCGCGGCGCCGCTCGTGCGGTCGGTAAAGGTCCAGTCCTTGCCGATGCTTCCGGCGGCAACGGTCGAGATCGTTCCGGAAAAGGCGCTGTCGCTGGAGCCAAGCGTCACGGTCGCCTTGCCGGCGTTGCCGCCGGTTCCGCCCTCCATCTGGTTCCATGAGATATTGTTCGGGCTGTTGCCGCCATAGGAGGCTGCAAAGAGACCGCCGCCTGTCTTGGTCGAGGCAATGGAATTCACGTCGCCGGAAACCGTGATGGTCGAATCGTTGCCTGCTCCGCCCGTCAAAGCCCAGGTGGCGCCGCCGCGGCTGATGGCGACAATGCCGAACCCTTGCGCCGAGATATCGGCGGTGGTCCCGACCGTGACCGCGCCGGCATCGCCGCCATAGGTCGCATAGGCCGTGCCGCCGCTGCTGACGGCATAGATGCCGTGGCGCGCCGCGTTCTGAATGGTCGCATTGTTGGAGACGCCGACAGTGCCGCCCGCGCCGCCGGAATATTTGTCGGCGTCCTTGACCTCGCCGCGAAAGGCGTTGCTGCCCGCGGAGACGACGCCGATCGCATCCGAATGCTTCTTGGTGTAGAAATGCGTCCCGTTCGGGGCGCTGAAGGAGATCATCGAGGAGACGTCAGCCTCCGCCGAAACATCGATCGTCGCCGTGTTGGTGATCGTGATGTTCAGGCCCTGCTGCGGATTGACCGGCGGCATCGAGTAGGGATCGCCATAGTAGACATTGCTCGACTGGTACCAGGTCATCGCGCCGCCATAGGCATATTGCGGCGAGGTCACGGTCGAGGAAGACGAGATCGTGCAGGCGAAGGTCGTCGAATTGATCGCGCCGGCATTGTTCACATAGCTGTCGGTCGAGCTCGGATCGCAGACCGCCTGTGCGTAAACCCGCGTGTAGCCGCGCGAATAAAACGGCACGGGAACGCCCGCGAGCGCGCCGGCAAGCGCGGTCGAGTGAAACAGCAGCGACGAGGCGATCCAGCGTTTGCGCGCGCTCTTGCGTTCTGTCTTGTCGAACTGATGAGCACCGGCGCGTTCGCGTTGGTCTGGTTTCAGCATGAATCGTCTCCCCGGCGCATTTTCTTGCCTGCGGTTTTCCCCGCAATGGACGATCACTTTTGATGATTTCTAAACAATTAGACAGCGGTAAAATGCGTCGAGGCGGACCTTTTCTGGCCTTTTGCCTCCCTATGGCTGCCGAAATTCCGCTTATTCTTCCAATGGTTGCGCGATCTGGCTCCGGCTGGATCCGACAGGCCTGACCGCGCATCACCGCAAGGCCGAACCGGAATCAGTTCGCACAGCATGTGACAAGACCCCGCCGAGAGCGATCGGGATCGTGCGGCCAAGCCGAAAACCAGGAGACGATGATTTCAGGAAGATCAAGTCACGCCAGAAGCGGAAATGGAGGCCTCGGCCGGAATCGAACCGGCGTGCAAGGATTTGCAGTCCTCTGCGTAACCACTCCGCCACGAGGCCCCAGGCTCGCGAAAAGCAAGCGTTGGCGGGCGTTTAGAATGATTTGCAATTCGGCGCAAGGGGAATCTCCGAAAAACAGCCGCTAAATTGGCCTTCGCCAGAGCTTCCCCTGCGCTGTCGAAGAGCAAGAGGCCGGTTTGAGGGATACCCGCACGCAAAGAGGCCCGCCCCTTTGCAGGGACAGGCCTCGGCTTGCAGTGCGTTCGGGCGGGCGGCTTACATCTTGCCGCCATAGACCGGGAACATGCTGGCATCGCCGTAATCCTTGATGCGCTCGATGTTCTTCAGCGCATCCATGTCGGCGTCCGAAATCTCGAAATCGACATCGGCATTGGTGCTCATATGGTCCGGGTTCGCCGTCTTCGGTAGCGGCAGAAGGCCAAGCTGCAGGCAGTAGCGGATCGACAGCTGTGGTACCGAGACGTCGTATTTCGCCGCGATCTCGGCAATCTTCTCATTGTCGAGGATCTTGCCGTGGGCGACCGGCGAATAGGCCTCGACCAGCAGGCCCTTGCTCTTGATGTAGTCGATCAGCTCGAAGGGCGTGTTGCTGATATGGGCCAGGATCTGGTCGAGCATCGGCTTGACCTTGGCGTTTTCGAGCAGGTTGTCGAGATCGGCCTTTTCGAAGTTGGAAACGCCGATCGCGCGCAGCTTGCCGGCCTCATAGGCCTCTTCCAGCGCCCGCCAGGCTTCGAGATTGCCTTCGAAATAGCGTTCCTCGCCGGCGAAATCGCCCCAGGGCTGGGGGCTGTGGATGATCATCAGATCGATGTAATCCAGGCCGAGCTCCTTCAGCGAGCCGTCGATGGCGGCCTTGGCGTCGGCATAGTTCTTGTGGGACGCATCGAGCTTCGTCGTGACGAACAGCTCTTCACGGGCAACGCCGCTCTCGCGGATGCCCTCGCCCGTGCCGCGCTCATTGGCATAGGCCTGAGCCGTGTCGATATGACGGTAGCCGAGCTTGATCGCAGCCTTGACCGCGTCGGCAACCTTGTCATCATCGATCATCCAGGTGCCGAGACCGAGCTTCGGAATTTTGACGCCGTTCGGAAGCGTATAGGTTTCTTGCAGGATCATTGGTTCAATTCCCTTTCTCCGGCTCATGAGAGCCGCCTCAATGTTTCGGCAGGACCGGCGCGCAAGCGCTCCCTGCCCGCATCATGCGTTGGCCACGCCTGCCGGCTTTGGTCCCGACAGAGCGCGCTCATTGTTCGATGGACACCATTTAGGGCGGCATCGGCGCGGTGATAAGACCGGCGGAAACGATTGGACTTATGAATGCTGTTCATCAATTGCCCGATTATTGCTTCGATCGATCGGCTGCTTCCGGCTTGCGGCTTTCCCCCGCCGGCCATAGTAAGACCTGCAAGGACGGCCTTCTGCAGGAGCTGATGTGACCATGCCCCCGGCTGAACAAAGACGGAAATGGCGCCCATTTACCGGGCGTGGCGACCCGTCATGAGCGCGTTTCTTGCCTATGGTGGCCTGTTTTCAAGCGCGCTCATTGCCGCAACCATCCTGCCGATGCAATCGGAGGCGGCGCTCTCCGGCCTCATTCTGGCGAGCGACTATCCGGTCTGGGCGCTGGTGCTCGCCGCCTCGCTCGGCAATGTGCTCGGCTCGGTCATCAACTGGCTTCTGGGGCGCGGCATCGCGCGGTTTCGCGACCGCCGCTGGTTCCCGGTCGGCCCTCGGGCGCTGGAAAGGGCGGAAGCCTGGTACAGGCGCTACGGCAAGTGGTCGCTTCTGATGAGTTGGGCGCCGATCGTCGGCGATCCGCTGACTGTCGTTGCCGGGATCCTGCGCGAACCCTTTCCCGTCTTCCTGGCCCTGGTCACTCTTGCCAAGGTCGGGCGTTATCTGGTGCTCACGGCGGCGCTTCTCAGCCTGGTCTGACAAGAAGGGGCGCCGGAAAATCGATAAATTCACAAAGGTTCGGCTCGAATCACATTAAAAATCGGGTAGGCTTGGTCCCGGATCGGCGTTGTCGAGGTCCGGCAGAGGTCAGTTGCGCACAGGAGGCCGCGGAGAAGGTGATGCATTCAGACAATTCTTACCCGACATGGCACAACAGCTCGAAATCTTCCTTCGGGCGATGCGCAATGCTCGTCCTCGCTCTGCTTTTTGCCTCTCTTTCCGCCTTGCAGCCGGGTTCTGTCGCGCCGGCCCATGCCCAGGAGATTAGGACGCAGCCCCAAGAAGAGCAGCAAGCCACCGCCGCGGAGCTGGTCCAGGAAATCATCGATGATGCCGGAGACAATGAGGGCCTGAAGTCGCGCTACCAGCGCCTGGTGACCAATCCGATCTCGCCGCCCGACACGCGCAGCCCGCGTGCCACGCTCGAGAGTTTCCTGGTGATCATGCAGGCGGCCAACAAGTTATGGCTCGGCGTGCGCGACGAATTCTTCGCCAATGATGATTTCTTCATATCGCCCGATGACAAGGAACAGCTTGTCCTCGTCCAGTCGCTGCTTGGCAAGGCGGCGCAGACCATGGACCTCTCAGGCGTTCCCGCCGCCTCGCGCGAGCGCTTTTCCATCGAGACCGTGCTTCAGCTTCAGGAAGTCTTCGATCGCATCTACCTGCCGCCGCTCGATGACGTTCCGGGCTTTCCGGCCGGCTCGAACGCCCGGACCAACGATCTCGACGCACCCTTGCCCGACCGTTGGATCATTCCCGGCACCAGCCTGACCATCGCGCTCATGAAGGAGGGTCCGCAGTCCGGCCAGTACCTGTTCACGGCTGCGACGGTTGACGAGATCCCCGACGATTACGAAGCGCTGCAATCGCTGCCCATCATTGCCGACAAGGGCGAGGATCTTTACCAGTATTACATCTACACGCCCGGAAACCTGGTGGCGCCGCAATGGTACCAGTACGTGCTGAACGGCCCGGACTGGCTGCAAAGCACATTCGGCGGACAGGCCTACTGGCAGTGGATCGCGCTCGCGCTCACCGTCATCGTCCTCATGCTCGCGCTCGCCTTCTACACGCGCTGGAACAATCGCCGCGCCGTGCCGCTTGATCCGGCGGCCCGCCAGTCGCGCCGGCTTGCGCCGCCGATCCTGATCATCCTGGCGGCAAACCTCTTCCACTATCTGTGCGAGGAGCAGATCAACATCACCGGCGAACTCCTGCAGATGCTGACGACGGTCATAAGCGCGATCGTCTGGACGACCGCTGCCTGGCTCACCTATCAGGTTCTTCAGACCATCTATCTCTGGACGATCCGCAACCCGGCCGTCAACAATGCGAGCCTTGATGCAAGCCTGGTGCGCACCGGCTTCAGGGTCGCCTCTTTCATGGTGGCGATCGTCGTCCTCGGTTATGGTGCAACCCGGATCGGCATCCCGATCTATGGCGTCGTCGCCGGTCTCGGCGTTGGCGGTCTGGCCATTGCCCTTGCCGCCCAGCCGACGCTTGAAAACTTCATCAGCGGCCTCATCCTCTATGCCGACAGGATCGTGCGCGTCGGCGATTTCTTCCAGTTCTCCGACACCGCCGGCACCGTTGAGGAGATCGGCATCCGCTCGACCCGCATCCGCGCGCTCGACCGCACGCTGATCATTGTCGCCAATGCAGAGCTGGTGAAGCACAAGATTACCAATTACAGCCAGCGCGACGTCTTCCTGTTCCGCCACAAGGTGGGCGTCCGATATGAGACGGACAGCGAAACCCTGCACAAGGTGCGCGACGGCATTCACGCGGCCCTGGAAGCGCATGAGAGCGTCCTGGAAAGCCCGCTGCGCGTGCGGCTGGTGGAATATGGCGATTTCGCCATTCTCTTCGACATCTACGCCAACATCTCGGCGACCGACATCAATGCCTTCCTCGAGGTGCAGGAAGAGCTCCTGATCGCGATCCGCGAAGTCATTGAGGGCAATGGCGCCAGCTTCGCCTTCCCCTCCTCCACCGTCTATCTCTCCCGCGATCAACTGCCGGAACAGAAGACGGTCGACATCGTTGAGAACAAAAGTGACGAGGAACGGCCGAACGGCGCCCCCGAGGAAAAGGCCTACCCCGTCGATGAAACATAAGCACTGACCTGCCGCAGGGGCCCGGCGGGTCCTTTTCGGAGCGGTCATGGTCTGGGGTTGGATCAATGCGAATTCGGGGGCGCTCAGCGCCATCGCGAGCTTGTTTACGCTCGTCATCTGGGCGATCTATCTGCAGCTTATCTTCAGCGGCTTTCGCGAAGGCCGGCGTGCCAAGATCCTGATCAATCGCGGCGCGGGGCCGACCCTCGACGGTCACTGCCTCGTCGCCAATATGAGCGCGAAGCCGATCTATATCGACGCGGTCCTGCTCGACTTCACCTTGAAGGATGAGAATGGGGACAGGGATCTCCGCTATTCGCTCTCCAACCTCAACTTCGATGAGGACAGCACGCCCGACCCGCGCAAACGCTGGTTTCAGGGACCGCTCGATTCCGGCGAACATCTCGACCTCGGCTCGTTCAAGACGCTGATCGGCAAGATGTCGCCGAAAGGATTTGATGATTTCGAGAACATCGCGGACGTCAAGCTGACTGTGGTCGCGACCTACACCTCGGAGGATCAGCCGGTGGCCGCAGAACGCAGCTTCGACATCATCCGCACGGATGGCGACCTGCTGCTTTCGCCGCGCTCCTATTCGGCCAACCAGATCCGCTCCCGCAGCGCCAGAAAGCGCATCGAAAGCGAGATGCGCCGGTTGCACAATTCCGAGCGCGGCGATGACAACGAAACCAGCGATGGCGTCCAGCGCCGCAAGTGAGCCGGCGCGGAAGGCTGCCCGGGGTCGCCGCTGCGGTCCGCAACGGCCGGCTGGACCGGAGCCGAAATAGCCTCTTTTCGGGCTTTCGCGCAAAACCGGAAGACAATGAGATTTTTTTGCAAAAAGGGCTTGGCAAATCGCCTGCGCATTTGTATTAACCCGCTCACACCGCAGCGCCCAAGCGGCGCGGATATTCCCTGGTAGCTCAGCGGTAGAGCACTCGACTGTTAATCGATAGGTCGTCGGTTCGAATCCGACCCGGGGAGCCACTTCTTCTTTTTCCTCTTGTGGCCTGTATCATCGGATTATTTTCGCTCAACGATCTTTTGGTTTGGGCCAACGATAGCCCAGCATGTCCGCTGCGGGATAGACCTTCAGGCAAACTCTGTCCACGCCACCTCCTTCTGAAGGCGACTGGTTTCCGCCCAGCAGAGTGATCTCGCTCCCGTCATCGGAAACTGCGTCCACGAAACCGACATGCCCGGTATATCGCGGATCATGGGACTTCTTGACCGCGATCGCACCTTTTTGCGGGCCGACCGCCTCGGGCAGCATCAACCAAGCCTTCGCCTGGCTGGCCGGCTTCGGAGTATCGGCCGCCTCGGCGGCCTTATCGTCACCGCAATTCTTCAGACACCAATGGACAAATGCCGCGCACCACGGGGTGGTATATGGCTCATTCGCTCCAAACCCGACGCTTTCCAGATATGCAGCAATGCTGTCATTGAGGTTCGGATTCGTATCGGAGTCCCGGCTCGGCGCCTCGCTTACTCCCTTAGCCATCTCTGCCTCCGCTGTCGCCAGCCAGGGCGCGTCGCGGCCGTCGGCGACGATGGGGTACCAATCGGGGGCATTCTGCAGAAGCGAGCGATTCTGCCCGTAAGCGACCGATAGCCTTCGATAGACTTCATCGAGGACCTGATCCACACTGCGCGGCGCGCCGCCAGACAAGAAGACACTCTCGTTTCCGCTGATCATAGCCTGGGCATCGTGCCCTCTTTCCGTCAGAACATCCGCGATGCTCCGCGTCCGACCCGCGCCGAGAACATCCTGCGCGGCCGGCATGCCGAGAAAGTGGTAGAGATAGAGTTCGCTGATCGTCGGCAGCACGCCGAACTTTTTCTCATGCGCGTTGATCGCCTCGTCGACGGTATAGGCTGCGAGTATCGCCTGCTGCCCGGGATCGCCAATTCCGGTGTAGGTGACGAATACTTCATGTGAATGCTGGTCGACATAGGCCTTCCAGGTCTTCGGCATGAACTGAAAGGGACCGATGGCGCCTGTGCCTTCATACGCGCCGCCAGTTATTGTGCTTGAAGTGTCATTCCAGTGCGTTCCGGACTCAACGCGCGCCAAAGCCAGGAGATATTGAAGGTCAATCAGTCTATCCGCACAGGCATGTGCGCAAACATTCACAAACTTGTCGTATTTGATATCTTCCCAATGAAGCTTCACCAACTCGATCGCTGCTGCAGGAAGGTAACCTTTCACTGTTTTGCCGCTGCGAAACACAACTTTCACGTTCATCCAGCCGGTAACACCGCTTTCAGTGACATCGATCAGATTATCTTTTGGCCCCAACACAACTACACTATTAAAGAGTCGTACTGGATCGGACCCCAACTTTGGCCTACTATATAACCTAGTTATCAAATTTGTTCGCCAATTATTCACCAGCACCCTCCTCATATTCTACGTTCTCAACTAGAAAATCTTCTATATTTTTTTCGTAAATATCAGTTGGTGAAGATATATTCATACCTATTTTCTTTATTTCAATAATCGACTTCCTGTTTAAATCATTTAATCCGATCCCGGAAATAAATTCTTCCTTAATAGGGATCGTGTATGTCTCTGGTTTTTGATTAATAAAATTCCATATTATCATCTTTGATTGTAAAATTTGACTTGAAGAAGAATAAACAGAAAAATTTTCGTAGGCGCTCTTTGCGCCATTCTCGCTGCAGTAACTGCCCTGGCTGCCAACGTAAGCGAGAGTGCCCTTATCAAGATCTTCAGTGGGCTCTATTCCAAGGAGAGGCTGGATGGATCCAAGTGCATGCCGCGTCTCACCTCCCATTTCTCCGTCTACTTTTACGCAAAGCTTTTTCTGGAGATCTTTCAAGCGACCCCGACTGATCTTGATATCCCGTCCATCCTCAAGCCCCGGCGCCAGAGCACTTTCCGGCGACGGCGAAGGCCGGATAACGGGGGCATCCGGCTTGGGCGCAACCCCAATCGCCTCGGGAACGGGTTGGGCAGACTGGGTGCGCCCCACAAAAGGTTCGCCCGTGCCAGTCGTGACTGCCTGGAACTGAGTTCCCTGAAGCGTCGCCTTGACCTGCGCCTCGATGGAGACGGGCAGGCAAATGTTGAGATAGCCTTTCACGGCTTCCATGGCCGCGTTGGACGATTGATAGTTGGCGCGCTGCCTGGCAACGCCAATGCGATAGGCCCCAGCCTGACCGCGCACCAGAGACTGGATATCAGAAGGGTCCATGGCAAAAAGAAGCGCCGATGTCGCGTTGTTGTTGACCGATTGCGCCAGGCCGAAAGCATCCGCCGTTATCGCAATCGCCTTGGCACCCGCGTCGACCAGGGCCAGGATATTTCCGGCGGAAAGTCCGAAAGCGGTAATCTGACTGCTGGTGGCATCGCGGTTCTTCCGGATTCGATACAACGCGGCTAGATACTCGTTGCATTGCTCGTCCACATAACCAAAGCCTGCACGCGCGACTTCATACCAATCAACGGCGTTTGCGGTTTCACTATAGCCGGCCCGGGCTATCAACTGGGCCAGAACTCTCTGGTAATTTTCAGTGGAATTCTTGACTGCGCCAGCCTGCAACACCGGCGACGGGCCGCGTGCTGCTGAAAAATCACCGCCCGCAATACAGCCGGTGCACAGCGCCAGAACGGAAGAACAGCATAAAACGGTAGAAATAATCTTCACAGCCGCACCTGATCAATTTGTTCTTAATTTATTCTTGCATGACTCGATCTAATACAGAACACATGAAGCCAATAAAATCACGATATGTGGATAAGTTCATATAGACTAATTTATTCAGAACCTTATCAACCTCCGGTCGCCATATTTATTCAAACGAACAATTCGATTTTATTCTATAAGTAAGACGCAAAGACGAATCACCGCCTTCAGCCAGACCAAGGTCGCGGATGACGACAGGAAGAGTATTGTTGTCACGCCGTTGCACTGGGCAAACGGCCTTTTCACAATCATAGCGATAAATATTAAGTATCAGTGCCCGAGATACGATATGTCGGGCGGGTAGAATCGAACGAGACGGAACAGACAGATCATGATGGAAATCTCCAGCGCGCCCGACCCGGCCGACATCGCCCGGGTTGACGAAAACCTGTCCGATTTCAACGATGAAGATGTGGGGCCGGCGGGGCGGACGCCGCTTTCCGTTTTCGAACGGGACGAGGACGGGCAAGTGATTGCCGGCATCAATGCGCTGACCGCCTGGGGCTGGCTTTATGTCCAGCGGCTGTGGGTGGGCGAGGATGCGCGTGGAAAGGGCCTGGCAGGCGCGATGCTGGGCGCGGCGGAAGAAGAAGCGCTGAAGCGGGGCTGCCACAGCGCCTTTATCGACACCTTCAATCCGGTCGCGCTCAGGACCTATCAAAGGTGCGGCTACAAGGAATTCGGCCGGATGGAGAATTTTGTTGCCGGCCGCGACCGGGTGTTTCTGCAAAAGACATTGTAGCGCGCGTTCCGCGACAGGCGGAAACGGCAATCTGCCTCGCTGAAGCCCTCACCCGGCAATTCGCCCGCCGGTCATCGGTTCGGGCACGCCGGTGGTTGCCGGGAAGGAGAAGGGCAGACCGCGCAGCGCCCTGACGGCCAGGAACGCGAAGCATTCGGCTTCGATCGCGTCGCCGCGCCAGCCGACGGCTTCGGCCGGCACGGCCTCGACGCCGGCGCGGGTCTCAAGCATTGCCATGATCGCCGGGTTGCGCCTGCCGCCGCCGCAGACGACGAGACGTTCCGGGCGAACGGGCAGAAGATCGAGCGCCTTGCCGACGGCGGCGGCGGTAAAGGCCGTCAGCGTCGCAGCGCCGGTTGCGGGGTCCAGCCCCTCGGCCATGGCTGAGGAGAAGTCGAAACGGTCCAGCGACTTAGGATAGGGCGCAGAAAGATAGGGATGTTCGAGCAGTTTCGACAGCCGCGCCTCGTCCACCGTGCCCGAAAGCGCAAGCGCACCGTCACGGTCCATTTCGCCAAGGCCGTTTTCCTTCATGAAATCATTGAGCGGCGCGTTGGCGGGTCCCGTATCGAAGGCGATCAGCCTCTCGGCCCCATCCCACCAGGTGACATTGGCAACGCCGCCGAGATTGAGCACCGCCGTCTTGCCCGATGTATCGAGGCTTCTCAGCAGCGCCTGATGATAGCCGGCCGAAAGCGGCGCGCCCTGCCCGCCGGCCCGCACATCGGCCGTGCGGAAATCATAGGCCACCTTGCAATCGAGGATCCGGCTCATCAGCGCGCCGTCGCCCAGCTGGCGGGTATCGCCGAAGCGGGTCGCGGTGGGCGCGCGGTGCAGAACGGACTGGCCGTGAAAGCCGACAATGCCGATATCGGCCATGCTCATGCCCTCGGCCTCGGCCAGCGTCCGCACCGCATCGGATTGCGCCCGCGTCAGCACCTTCTCGGCCTCGGCGAATATCTTCGGCTCGGGCCCCTCGAAATTCCATTTGCGCGCTTCGGCGAGCGTCTCTTCCAGAAGGTCGCGCGTTGCCCGCGGATAGGGCGCCAAAGTGTAGGCCCCGAAGTCCTCGACAGTCACGCCGTCGGTTTTCAAGAGCGCTACATCGATATTGCCGTCAAGCACGGTTCCGGTCATCAGACCGACGGCCCAGACGGGTTTGAAATCCTGCACCATCATTCCGCTCCGTTGATGAGATCGCTGACACGACGCCTGAGCGCCATGATGCCGCTATCCGTATGGCGGCTCGGATGCACCCGGTTGGTCAGGAGCGTCCACGCATGGCCGCGCTCGAAATCGACGCAGAGCGACGTGCCGGTGAAGCCGGTATGGCCAACCGTGGCATCCGAGCACAGCGCGCCGCCATGCCAGTTTTCATAGGGTCGCTCCCAGCCATGGGTGCGGCGCTCCGAAAGCGGTTCACGCATCAGCTTTACGGCTGGATCACCGGCGGCATCGCGCTTCAGCAGGCCGGCCGCGTGATCAAGCACGGCATCCACCGTGCCGAACAGACCGGCATGACCGGAGCCCTGAAGCGCATAGCAATTCTCGTCATGCACCTCGCCGCAGATCACCCGGCCGCGCCAGGTGCAGCGCTCGGTGGCCGCCGTTTTGTCCGGATCGGCGGAGAAGGCAAAGCCCGCGCCCGGATCAAGTTCGCGGATGGTCTTGCCGGAGATACGCTCGAGCGCGATGCCGAGGAGAATGAAATTGATGTCGGAATAGACGGGCGTTTCGACCCGTTTCCATTCGCGCTGCAGCACGAAGGCGCGCAACCGGCCGGGATCGCCGCCATAGGTATAGATCGGCTCGACCGCCGGAAACGGCGTCTGGTGGCCAAGGCATTGGCGGAACGTCACCTGCCGTTCCCAGCAGTTCGGATCATATTGCCGGAAATCGGGAATGACGGCGGTCAGCGGGTCATCAAGGTCGATTGCCCCCTCCAGAGCCAGCGCCAGAATGCGCTCCGTGGTGAAAATCACCTTGGTCAGCGAGGCCAGGTCGAACCATGTTTCAGTCGTCATCGGCCGCGTTTCCGGGTCCAGCGCCGCCGCGCCGCAGGCCTGCGTCAGCCGCCTGCCCTCGCCATCCACGCATCCGAGTACGCCGCCGGGAATGCGCCCTTCGTCAACCGACGCCTTCAGCGCGGCAAAGGCCTTGTCGAAGCGCTCTGAAAAATCCGTCGCCATCACGCCTCTTCCCTCCGCGCCATATGGTCGGCGCCAAAACTCTGCCACTCGGGCTTCGGCGGCTCAAAGCCTGCCGGGCGCACCAGCGAGGGCACTTCGGTGGTATCAAGCCGATACTCCTGTCGCCGCCGGTCGATGCTCGGCACGGCGGAAATCAGCCGTTTGGTATAGGCATGTTTCGGCGCGGAGAGCACAGAGGCGGCATCGCCGATCTCGACAATCTGCCCGGCATAGACCACGGCGATGCGATGAGCGATGCGCTCGACCACGGCCATGTCGTGGGTGACGAACAGATAGGAAAGGTTCATCTCGCGCTGCAGCTCGGTCAGGAGGTCCAGAACCATGGCCTGCACCGAGACATCGAGCGCGGAAACCGCCTCGTCCAGCACCACGACGGAAGGCTTCAGCATCAGCGCGCGGGCGATGCAGAGGCGCTGGCGCTGGCCGCCGGAAAATTCATGCGGGTAGCGGGTGAGCGCGTTTTCGGGCAGACCGACGCGTTCCAGCAGTTCGGCCATGCGGGCGCGGGTCTGAGCGTTCAGCCGCCCGCCCGTGGCAATCACCGGTTCGGCCAGAATGCTGTCGATACGCAGGCGCGGATTGAGCGAGGCGTAGGGGTTCTGGAACACCATCTGGATCGGGTCGCCATGGGCGGCAATGCTTGCCCCCTCGCCCAGATGAAACGTGCCGCGCGTCGGCTGCGTCAGCCCCATGATGGCGCGCGCCGTGGTCGATTTGCCCGAACCGCTCTCGCCGACAATGCCGAGCGTCTCGCCGGGCATCAGGTCGAAATCGATGCCGTCAACCGCATGCACGGCACCGCTCTGGCGGCGGAAAAAGCCGGAGGTGACGGGAAACCGCACGGTCAGGTCCTCGACGGTGAGCGCTGGCCTGGCGTTTTCCGCTGCCATCCGGGAGTAATCGGTGCGAGCGGACCGACCGTCATCAAAATGCGGAACGGCCTTCAGCAGATGCTGCGTATAGGGATGCCGCGGATTGTCGAGCACGTCATCGGTCGGCCCCTGCTCCACGGCCTCGCCCTGCTGCATCACCATCACCTTGTCGGCGATGCCGGCAACGAGACCGATATCATGGGTGATGAAGATCAGCCCCATCTCGCTTTCGCGCTTCAGTTCGGACAGCAGTGCCAGGATCTGCGCCTGCACGGTCACATCCAGCGCGGTGGTCGGCTCGTCGGCGATCAGCAGGCGCGGATTGCAGGAGAGCGCGGTGGCGATCATCACGCGCTGCAGCATGCCGCCGGAAAGCTGGTGCGGATGGTATTTCAGCCGCCGTTCCGCATCGGGAATGCGCACGCGTTTCAGGGCGTCGACAGCGGCCTTCATTGCCTGTTTGCCGGTCAGGCCGTGATGCAGGCGAAAGCTCTCGGCGATCTGCTCGCCGATGGTGTGCACCGGATTGAGCGAGGTCATCGGCTCCTGGAAGATCATGCCGATCTCGCGGCCGCGGATTTTCGCCAGCTGCCTTTCGGGCGTCGCGGCAAGATCGGCGACATCGCCGGAGCCGAGCGCGAATTCGATTCTCCCGCCGGTGATCTTGCCGCCGCCGAAATCGACAAGCCGGTTGACGGAAAGCGCGGTGACGGATTTGCCCGAGCCGCTTTCGCCGACGATCGCCAGCGTCTCGCCCGCATCGAGCGTGAAATCGATGCCGTGAACGACCTCGTTTTTCACCGGGTCCTTGCCAAAGCCCACATGCAGATCCGTGACGGAAAGAAGATGGCTCATGCCTCGGCCCTCCTTGAACGCGGGTCAAGAATATCGCGCAGGGCATCACCCAGAAGATTGAAGCCCAGAATGCCGATCATGATGGCAAAGGCAGGAAACACCAGCAGCCAGGGCGCCATTTCCATCAGGTTGCGCGCTTCGCTCAGCATCAGCCCGAGGGAGGCTTTCGGCGGCTGGGTGCCGAGACCGAGGAAGGAGAGCCCGGCCTCCGTCAAAAGCGCCCAGGCGAGCGCCAGCGTCACCTGTACCGTCAGCGGCGCGACCAGATTGAGCAGCATGTGACGCGAGAGGATATAGCGGCGCGAGGAGCCGAAGGTGCGCGCGGCATCGACGAATTCGCGGGTCTTCAGCGACAACGCCGGGCCGCGCACCACGCGGGTGAAGATCGGCGTGTAGACAAAGGCGATCGCCATCACGCTCGTCCATGTGCCGGGACCGAGGATGGTGATGATCAGCAGTGCCAGCAGGATCGCCGGAAAGGCCAGCAGCACATCCATCAGCCGCATGATCGTGCCGTCCCAATAGGTGCCGAACCAGGCAGCAGTCAGACCCAGCACGATGCCGGCGACGGTCGCCAGCGCCACGGAGGCGAAGGAGACGATGAAGGATTGGGCGATGCCGATCATCAGTCGGCTTGCGACATCGCGACCGAGAAGATCGGTCCCCATCCAGTAGGTCGCGTTCGGGGCGTGCAGCCGGTCGATGCGGAACTGCATCAGCGGATCATGCGGTGTCAGCCCGACGAGACCGAGGATCGCGATGATGATGTAGAGCGCGACAATGGTGCCGCCGATGCGGCCGCTCGGATGGGCGAAGATGGAGCGCAGGAGCTGCATTACTTGCCTCCCAGCCGGATACGCGGGTCGAGCGCGGCATAGGCGAGATCGACCAGCAGGTTCACGATCATGAAATTGAAGGCGATGAACAGCACGCTGCCCTGCACCAGAGCATAGTCGCGCTGCAGGATCGCCTCCAGCACGGTGCGGCCGAGGCCCGGCAACGCAAAGACCTGCTCGACGATGACCGCGCCGCCCAGAAGATAACCGAACTCGACGCCCGAGACGGTGACAACCGGGATCAGCGCGTTCGGCAGGGCATGGTGCCAGATCACCGAACGGGCCGGCACGCCCTTGGCGCGGGCCGTGCGGATGTAATCATCGGAGAGAATATCGAGCATCGCCGAGCGTGAAATGCGGGTGACGGCGGCGGCGAAGGCAAAGCCAAGCGTCAGCGCCGGAAGGATCATCTGCGCGAGGTTTTTCAGCGGGTCTTGCCAGAGCGGCGTGAACGTGCCCATGGCGGGCAGAACGCCGAACCAGACGGACAGCGCATAGATCGCCAGCAGCGCGACGACGAAACTCGGCGTCGATTGGCCAACCATCGCGACGATGCGGACGATGAGATCGGACGGCTTTTCCGCATGGGTGGCGGCGTAGATGCCGGCGGGAAGGCCGACGGCAAGCGCGACGACCATGGAAAGGAGCGCCAGTTCCAGCGTCAGCGGAAAGACGCGCAGGATGACCTCCATCACCGGGCGGCCATAGGTGACCGAAATGCCGAGATCTCCGTGCAGCACGCCGCCCAGCCAGTGCCAGTATTGGCCGAACCAGCTCTGGTCCATGCCGAAATAGGCCTCAAGCGCTGCCCGCTGCGCCGGTGTCAGCAGACCGGCTTCGGTTCCCAGCATCGCCGTGATGGCATCGCCGGGAACCAGTCTGATGGAGACGAAGACGAGGACGGATACCCCGAGCATGACCACAGGAAAGGTCACCAGTCGCCGGGTCAGGTAGTTCATGTTGTATGCGCCTCTCGTCTTCTCTGTTTCGGCTTATTCGCTGACGGTGACAGCGGAAAGTCCGAAGAGCGAGCCCGTCGGGTTGGCCTCGAAGCCGCTTACCTTGTCGTTTGCCGCCGTGTAGCTGTAGCCGGTGTAAAGCCAGATCCAGGGCGAGACCTCGGTGATGTGCTTGGAGAACTCGGCAAAGATTTCCTTGCGCTTCGCCGGATCAGTCTCGACGCGGCCTTCCTGCATCAGGCTGTCGAGGGTCTCGTCACCGTAATGGGCGACATGGGCGAGATTGCCCTCCTTGGTCCAGTAGCGGTTATACATGGTGTAGGGGTCGGTGCGGCCGCCGTTCAGCGCCACGGCCATGTCGAAATCGCCCTTCAGCCAGCGGTCGATATAGACGTTCAGCTCCATCATCTCGATTTCGAGGTCGATGCCGATTTCGGCAAGCTGCGACTGGATCACCTGCGCTTCGGCTGCCGCTGTCGGCGGTTCGCCGGTCGCTGCCATCACCTTGGCGGAAAAGCCGTCTTCATAACCGGCATCGGCCATCAGCGCCTTGGCCTTGTCGAGATCGGGCGTGTAGCAGAAGAGGTCGGATGGATCGGTGGCATAGGCCGGCATGGTCAGCGGCCCGGTCACCTTGCCCTCGCCCAGGAGCGCGGCGTCGAGCACGTCCTGACGGTCGATGGCGCAGGAGATGGCCTGGCGGACCTTTTCTTCCTTCATCGCGCCTTCTTCGGCGTTCAACTGCAGAACGTGGTAGTTCAGCACCGGCTCGCGTGTCAGCGTCAGGCCCGCATTGTTCGGTACCAGGGTTGCGACCAGCGGATCGTTGATCAGCGCGAAATCGACCTGATTGGTACGCAGCGCCGCGAGGATCGCGGTTTCGTCGGGAAGGACCGAAATATTAATGCCGTCGACGCCGACATCGCCGCCGGCCCAGTTTTCATTGACGCTCAGCACTTCGCGGGAATTGGGCTCCCAGCTGTCGAGAACGAAAGGCCCGGAGCCGAGCGTTTCCGTGCCGATCGTACCGGCCTCGATGGCGCTTGCCGGGATGATCGCGGCATTGATCGACGACATCGCGGTCAGAAGCGGCACATCCGGCTGTGACAGATTGAAGACGACAGTTTCATCGTCCGGCGTGTCGATGCTTTCGATGGAAAGGAAGTTCGCGCGGGCCGAGGCACCGGTTTCCTCATTCAGGATCCGTTCGAAGGATGCTTTCACATCCGCCGGCATCACCTTGTCGCCATTGGAGAATTTCGCATCAGGATTGAGCTTGAAGGTCAACGTCTGACCGTCCTCGGAAAATTCCCAGGACGTGGCGATGGCCGGCGCGATGTTGAGTTCCGTATCGGTGCGCACCAGCGGCTCGTAAACGAGTTCCAGCAGGCGCAGCGACGAAAAGGCCGTCTGCTTGTGCGGATCGAGACCGGTCGCGTCCTGCGACCAGGCCATGTTCAGTGTTGCGGCGGCTGCCGGAACGGCCGCGCCTGCCATGCCGAGCGCTGCGGCAACGGCAACGGCGGAAACCAGATTATTGAAACGGGGTCTGCCCATGATCATTTCCCTCGAGATTATTGAGCGTTGCCGATGCGGCCTCCTGCCGACACCGGAGAGACTTCAGCTATCGCGGCTTTTCGCCGTCTTCTGATTGATCGCCTTGCGCAGGAAACCGCCTGTCTCGTCCAGGAGATCGCGGCCTTCCTGCAGTTCCATGTCCGTCAGCGCCAGGAGGATGGCGAGCTTGACGTCGTTGTTCGTCTTTTCGAGCAATGCTTCGGCGGTTTCGGCCGCAACGTCCGATGCCTCCATGACGATCCGCACGGCACGCGCGTAAAGCTTGGCATTGGAGACGGTCACATCGACCATCAGGTTCTGATAGACCTTGCCGATGCGGACCATGCTGGCGGTGCTCAGCATATTGAGAACGAGCTTCTGCGCCGTGCCGGATTTCAGCCGGGTGGAACCCGCCAGCACTTCCGGGCCGACGACCGGCGCAATCGAGATATCCGCGATTTCCGCGATTGCCGAAGCGGGATTGCAGGAGAGCGCCACCGTCGTCGCCCCCCTCTCCCGCGCGTAGTTCAAGGCGCCGATGACATAGGGGGTACGGCCGCTGACGGCGATGCCGACGACGACATCCTGCGCTGTGAGATCAATGGCTTGCAGGTCGGCGGCGCCAAGCGCGGGATTATCCTCTGCGCCTTCGACAGCCGTGGTCAGCGCCTTCTCGCCGCCGGCGATCAGACCGACGACCATGCCGGGGGGCACGGAAAAGGTTGGCGGGCACTCCGACGCATCGAGAACGCCGAGACGACCGCTCGTACCCGCGCCGATATAGACGAGCCGCCCACCTGCATTGAACGCCTCGACGATGCGATCGACGGCGTACGCAATGGCATCCGCCTCGCGGCCGACCGCGATTGCGACCTCGCCGTCCTCGGCATTGATCTTTTCGATGATTTCGCGCGTAGACAGCAGGTCGAGGTCAAGCGTGCGCGGATTGCGCCCCTCGGACACCAGTTTCTCCAGCTCGCCGGCCAGCAAATTCATGAATGCATTCCCCTGTTCGGCAGGCGGTGCGTATTGTTGTTGTTCGTCACCGCGCCCTGACAGGAACGCTATAATCATAAATTCCATTTGTCAAATTCGTTTCAGAATAAATTATTCCAACATTGATAGCGGGTTTCTCCCGACATCGGCGACGGCCCCTCCCCTTGAACTGGCCAAGAACCGTTACGCTTTCGCAATCAATTCATTGTATTCCGCATCGAGGAATTTATTATTCCAAACCGAGCATTCCGGCTGAACGAGAGGAAAACCGTGTCCGTTCTCAATGTGATAGAAGCGCAGCTCGGCAGCTTGGCGCCAGCCGACCGCCAGATCGGCCGGTTCATTCTGGACAACCCCGAACGGGTGCTCCGCCTCTCCTCCGCGCGCCTCGCCGAGGAGACCGGCCGCAGTCAGTCGAGTGTGGTGAAATTCGCCCAGAAGTTCGGCTTTACCGGCTATCAGGATCTGAAACTCGCCGTCAGCAAGGCGCAGGCGCGCGAATGGCGCGCGCCTGGCGCGCTGCACAGTACGATCGAGCTTGGCGACAGCCCGGCGACGGTGGCACAGAAGATGCTATCGAGCAAGATGCACGCCATGCAGCAGACCATTGCCGCCAATGACGAGCGCGAGATCGCCCGCGTTCTGGAACTGATCGACACGCCAGGGCGCGTGCATGTGGCCGGCGTCGGGGCCTCTTCGCTGGTCGCACGTGATCTTTGCCTCAAACTGCAGAAGCTCGGCCGCTATGCCATGCACGATGCGGACAGCCATGTGCAGATGGCGAGCGTCTCCGCCTCAAGGAAAGGCGACGTGCTGGTGGCGTTGTCCCATTCCGGCACCAGTATCGAGACGGTGCGGATCGCCGAACTAGCCCGCAGGCGCGGCTCCGCCGTCGTCTCGATCACCGGACCGCAGCAGAACCCGATCGCACGCGGCGCCGACATTGCGCTTTACACGATTGCCGATGAGGAACGGGTGCGTTCCTCGGCCATCACGGCCCGCGATGCGCAGCTCATGCTGACGGATTTCCTGTTCATCCTCCTGCTGCAACGCCAAAAGGACGCGACGGACTACATCGACAACAGCGGTGACGCCGTCTCGGCACTGAAGCTCGGGACAGATAAATAGGCGCGACCACGGATACACTCAGCCCTTCAGGGGCACGCAGATCTCCGTGATCAATTCGGCGGGCGGCGTGTCGCGCGGATCATTGCGATAGATTTCGCAGGGCGGACCGTCAGCGGGTTCGTGACCGGCTGCCGGCAGCCAGCTTCCGTAGAACCAGTTATAGGCCTTGTGCAGCTCGGCATAAGGGCCCTTGTGAGTGAGGACAGCATAGCGACCGCCGACAAGCGTGCGCGTTTCAAGCGCCTCGGGCGTCGCGGCGTCCGCCGCAATGGAAAACCCGGCAAAGGAATTGAGCTCCTTTTCGTCGGTAAGGCCGGGATCGTCATAATAGACGCCGACCATCTCAGTTTCAGGTCCGAAGGCCCCTGCAGCGGCCATCAGCCCCGCTGCGGAGCCGAAGGCCTTGTCGATTGCCATATAGGACCCGCGATGCGGCAAGCCCGCAAGCCTGCGCTCGTTCATGTCCCGCAGTTTGACGTCATACATGGCACTTTCCTCCTGCCTGACCGGTTGATCGAACATCTTGTGGCGGCCATTCTTTCGGTAGCTGGCCGGGGTGATACCGTAAGTAGTCTTGAAAAGACGCGTGAAGGCCGGAACGCCGGATGATCCGGCCCGTCTCGCGATCGCCTCCACCGGCGCATCCGAATTGACCAGCTCGCCCGCCGCCCGATGCAGCCGCAGCCGCCTGACGGTCGCGGCGATCGTCTCGCCATGGACGCCGCGATAGATGCGGTGCCAGTGCCAGGGCGACAGGCAGGCGATCTCGGCAAGCGTCGCGAAATCGAGCTCCTCGTCCAGATGATCATGGATATAGGCGCTGACCCGCATCAGGCGTTGCTGGTAGGTCTGAAAATCCGGTTCGTTGGTCATCTCTTCTTTCCGTTTCCACTTGGCGTTATGGTTGAAGCACGGACCTGTTTGACAAATCTTGCGGAATTGCCCAGCGTACCGGAAATCGTTACGCTGACCTTGTCAGCGACAACAGGTTTGATAGACATCATCTGATTATCCCCTCCCCGCGCAAGGTCGCCAAGCCATGCCCACACGTCTCGTTCCCAAAACCGTCAGCGTTCTGAAAGAAGGCTATGATCTTTCAAGGCTGAAAGCCGACACCATTTCCGGTCTTACGGTCGCCATCGTCGCCTTGCCGCTTTCCATGGCGATTGCGATCGCATCCGGCGTTTCGCCCGATCGCGGGCTCTATGCCGCAATCATCGGCGGCTTCTTCGTCTCGCTCTTCGGCGGCAGCCGGCACCAGATCGGCGGACCGGCCGGCGCCTTCATCGTGCTGGTGGCGGCCTCGGTGGAACGCCACGGCGTTGACGGGTTGATGCTGGCGGTCATCATTTCCGGCCTGATCATGATCGCCGCCGGCTATCTGCGGCTCGGCGCCTATATCCGCTTCATCCCCTATCCGGTAACCGTCGGCTTTACCGCGGGCATCGCCATCATCATTTTCGCCAGCCAGCTTTCCGCCATCTTCGGACTTGACCTTCCGGACAAGGAACCGGGACCTTTCGCAGAAAAGGTGGCCTATCTGGCGCAGTTTGCCGGCACCACGAATTTGGCCGCACTCGCGATCGCCATCGGCACCATCGCTCTCATTGTCGCGCTCAGGAAAGCAAAGCCCGGATGGCCCGGCATGCTGATTGCCGTCGCGGTCGCTACCCTTGCGGCGACCTTGCTGAACCTTCCGGTCGAGACGATCGGCAGCCAGTTCGGCGGGCTGCCGCGCGGCCTGCAGACGCCGGCTGTTCCGACGCTCTCGCTTGAAAAGGTGTTTTCCGTTCTGCCGGACGCCTTCGCCTTCGCGCTGCTGGGTTCGATCGAATCGCTGCTGTCGGCCGTCGTCGCCGATGGCATGACCGGCCGCCGTCACCGCTCCAACATGGAACTGATCGGCCAGGGCGTCGCCAATATCGCCTCCGGTTTTTTCGGCGGCATCTGCGTCACCGGCACCATCGCCCGCACGGCCACAAACGTGCGCGCCGGCGCCACCAGCCCGTTTTCCGGCATGCTGCATTCCGCCTTCCTCCTGATCTTCATGCTGGTTGCTGCGCCCCTTGCCCGGTTCATTCCGCTCGCCGCCCTCGCCGGCGTTCTGGCCGTCGTCGCCTGGAGCATGGTCGAGAAACCGGCGATCCGCGCGCTGTTCAGAAGCTCGCGCGGCGATGCCGTGATCCTCACCGTCACGCTGCTGCTCGTCGTCTTCCGCGACCTGACCGAGGGCATTGTCGCCGGTTTTGCGCTGGGCGCCGTCCTCTTTATCGACCGCATGGGCCGCAATGTCGCCGTCAGCCCCTATGACGACTACAATGCCAAGCGCGAGCACCCGATCGTCAACACCGATCCCGACACGATCGTCTACCGTATCTCCGGCGCGTTTTTCTTCGGCGCGGCCTCCACGGTCGGCTCGGTTCTGGACCGGATTGCCGACCGGGCGAAGAACTTCGTGCTCGACCTGTCGGACGTCTCCTATATCGATTCTTCCGCCGCCAACGTGCTCGAAAGCACGGTCAGGCGTGCGCGGGCGCGGCACGTCCGCGTCATCCTCACGGGCGTTGCGCCGCCGGTAAAGGCAATCCTCACCGCCCACCACATCGACGAATCTCGCGTTACCTACAGCGCCGATCTCGATGCCGCCGAAGCACTGATCGCGGCCGACGCGGACAAACCGGGCGAAAACCATTGATCCACATCTCTCTTGCGCCCGAAACATAAAAAGAACACGAAACAAAAAACCATTATATTTCAATGGAAAGAGGGGGATTGAAAATTGAGAACAAATGGAGTACGAATAGGTAAATCAGGGCCTCACCTAGGCGGCGGGCGCAACAAGGGATAAAGTCGATGGCACAGAATTCACTCAAACTCGTTGAGGAAAAATCCGTGAACAAGAGCAAAGCGCTGGAAGCAGCACTTTCCCAGATCGAACGCTCGTTCGGCAAGGGCTCGATCATGAAGCTCGGCGCCCAGGACAGCGTCGTCGAGATCGAGACCGTTTCGACCGGCTCGCTGGGCCTCGACATCGCGCTTGGCATCGGCGGCCTGCCGCGCGGCCGCATCATCGAAATCTACGGCCCGGAAAGCTCCGGCAAGACCACGCTGGCGCTGCAGACCATTGCCGAGGCACAGAAGGGCGGCGGCACCTGCGGCTTCATCGACGCCGAGCACGCGCTCGACCCGATCTATGCCCGCAAGCTTGGCGTCGACCTGCACGACCTCCTGATCTCCCAGCCCGACACCGGCGAGCAGGCGCTTGAGATTGCCGACACGCTGGTGCGCTCCGGCGCGCTGGACGTGATCGTCATCGACTCGGTCGCCGCCCTGACGCCGCGCGCGGAAATCGAGGGCGAGATGGGCGACAGCCTGCCCGGCTCCCAGGCACGACTGATGAGCCAGGCGTTGCGCAAGCTGACGGCGTCGATCTCGCGCTCCAATTGCATGGTCATCTTCATCAACCAGATCCGCATGAAGATCGGCGTCATGTTCGGATCGCCGGAAACGACGACCGGCGGCAACGCGCTGAAATTCTATGCATCCGTCCGCCTCGACATCCGCCGCATCGGCTCGGTCAAGGATCGCGACGAGGTGGTCGGCAACCAGACCCGCGTCAAGGTCGTGAAGAACAAGATGGCCCCGCCCTTCAAGCAGGTCGAATTCGACATCATGTATGGCGAAGGCGTTTCCAAGATGGGCGAGTTGATCGATCTCGGCGTGAAGGCCGGCATCGTTGAGAAATCCGGCTCGTGGTTCTCCTATAACAGCCAGCGTCTTGGCCAGGGCCGCGAGAACGCCAAGACCTTCCTGCGGGAGAACGGGGCGATCGCCGAGGAGATCGAACTGGCGCTCAGGCAGAATGCCGGGCTCCTGTCCGAGGGGCTCCTGGATACCGACGAGGAAAACCAGGCGACCGGAACGGACGACGATTGATCGGCCGGCCCTGCCGCTCTGCGGCCGGGGATTCCCGTCAGAACTGATCCGGCAGCGGCTTTACGAAGCCGCTGCCTTTGTCTTGTCTGGACACTGGCGACGCCTGTCGCTAAAAGCCCAGAAAGTCTCGGCAGACAACACCGACATATGAAGGGGCGTGGCATTTATGAGTGGCGTGAATGAAATCCGGTCGACATTTCTCGACTTCTTCAAGCGGAACGGTCACGAGGTCGTCGCCTCCAGCCCGCTTGTGCCGCATAACGACCCGACCCTGATGTTCACCAATGCGGGCATGGTGCCGTTCAAGAACGTCTTCACCGGGCTTGAGAACCGTCCCTATTCGACCGCGACGACGGCGCAGAAATGCGTGCGCGCCGGCGGCAAGCACAACGACCTCGACAATGTCGGCTATACCGCGCGCCATCACACCTTCTTCGAGATGATGGGCAACTTCTCCTTTGGCGACTACTTCAAGGAACAGGCGATTTCGCTTGCCTGGGAATTGATCACGAAGGAGTTCGGCCTGCCGAAGGACAAGCTGCTGGCGACCGTCTACCACGAGGATGACGAAGCGTTCGAGCTCTGGCGCAAGATTGCCGGCCTTCCCGAGGACCGGATCATACGCATTCCGACCTCCGACAATTTCTGGTCGATGGGCGATACCGGCCCCTGCGGCCCCTGCTCGGAAATCTTCTACGACCACGGCGAGCATATCTGGGGCGGCCCGCCCGGGTCGCCGGAAGAGGACGGCGACCGCTTCATCGAGATCTGGAACCTCGTCTTCATGCAGTACGAGCAGATCACCCCGGAACGCCGCGAAGACCTGCCGCGCCCCTCGATTGATACCGGCATGGGCCTCGAGCGCGTCGCCGCCGTTCTGCAGGGCAAGCACGACAATTACGATATCGACCTGTTCCAGAGGCTGATCGGGGCGTCGGTGGAGCTGACCGGCGTAAAAGCGGAAGGCGAGCGACGAGCAAGCCACCGCGTTATTGCCGACCATCTGCGCGCTTCCGCCTTCCTGATCGCCGACGGCGTTCTGCCCTCGAATGAGGGCCGCGGCTACGTTCTGCGCCGCATCATGCGCCGGGCCATGCGTCACGCCGAACTGCTCGGCGCCAAGGAACCGATCATCTATCGCCTTCTGCCGACGCTGGTCGGCGAGATGGGACGCGCCTATCCGGAACTGCCGCGCGCCGAGTCACTGATCTCCGAAACGCTGAAGCTCGAGGAAACCCGCTTCCGCAAGACGCTCGACCGCGGCCTGACGCTTCTGGAAGAGGCAACCCGCGACCTGTCCAAGGGCGACAGCCTCGACGGCGAGACCGCTTTCAAGCTCTACGACACCTACGGCTTCCCGCTTGATCTGACCCAGGATGCGCTGCGCGCGCGCGATATTCATGTCGACCTGACCGGTTTCCAGGACGCCATGCACCGCCAGCGCGCCGAGGCCCGCGCCCATTGGGCAGGCTCAGGCGATACAGCAACCGAGACCATCTGGTTCGAGCTCGGCGAAAAACACGAGGCGACCGAATTTCTCGGATACGAGACCGAGAAGGCCGAGGGTGTGGTGCTGGCGCTGGTCAAGGATGGCGCCACGGTCGAGAAGGCCGAGGCGGGGGACACCGTTGCCGTCGTCGTCAACCAGACGCCGTTTTACGGCGAATCGGGCGGCCAGATGGGTGATACGGGCACGATTTCCACCGATGAGGCGATGCTCCGGGTGATCGATACCCAGAAGAAGGGCAACGGCCTTTTCATTCACCATTGCGAAGTCGAGAAAGGCGAGGTCGCGCTTGACGAGCCGGTCAGTCTCGAGGTTGATCACCAGCGTCGCTCGCGCCTGCGCGCCAACCACTCCGCCACCCATCTGATCCATGAGGCGCTCCGCCAGAAGCTCGGGCCTCACGTGGCGCAGAAGGGCTCGCTTGTCGCGCCCGAACGGCTGCGCTTCGATATTTCGCACCCCAAGCCGATGACGGGCGAGGAACTGGCCGAGGTCGAGGACATGGCCAATGAGATCGTGCTGCAGAACGCGCCGGTCTCCACCCGCCTGATGGGCGTGGACGACGCCATCGCCGAGGGCGCGATGGCGCTGTTCGGCGAAAAATACGGCGATGAGGTGCGCGTCGTGTCCATGGGCAAGGCGGTTTCCGGTGAAAAGGCCGGCAAGACCTATTCGCTGGAGCTTTGCGGCGGCACCCATGTGCGCGCCACCGGCGAGATCGGCCTGATCCGCATCGTCGGCGAGAGCGCGGTCGGCGCGGGCGTGCGTCGCATCGAGGCGCTGACGGGCATCGCAGCGCGGCGTTACCTCACCCAGCAGGACGACAAGGTGAAGGCGCTGGCCGCCTCGCTCAAGGTCCAGCCGGACGAGGTGGCAAACCGGGTGACTGCCCTTGCAGAGGAACGACGTCGTCTGGAGCGTGAACTTGCCGAAGCGCGCAAGCAGATCGCGCTTGGCGGCTCCAGATCTTCCGACGAGACGGAGAAGATCGGCGACATCGCCCTTTCGGCAAAGGTTCTTGCCGGCGTGGCCGCCAAGGAGCTCAAGGGTCTTGCCGACAGCGCCAAGAAGGACAGGGACAGCACCGTCGTGGTGTTCATCAGCGTTGCCGAAGACAAAAAGGCCAGCGTGGTCGTGTCGGTCACGCCCGATCTGACGGATACGGTTTCGGCGGTCGACCTCGTACGCGAGGCCTCGGCCGCGCTGGGCGGCAAGGGCGGCGGCGGCAGGCCGGACATGGCCCAGGCCGGCGGCCCCGACGGCGACAAGGCCGAGGCCGCGATTGCCGCGATCCGCGAGGCCCTCAGGGGCTGACGGCGTCTTCAGCAAGAGGATGCCGGGGCGTCACGCCGTTTCGGCATCCATATCCACCGCCGCAAAAGCCTCTGCGATGACCTCAGGGCTTGCGCCGGGTTTCACAGCCTCGGCGGAAAGGATCTGGCGGTAACGCCTTGCGCCTGGATAACCGCTGAAGAGGCCGATCATGTGACGCGTGATCTGCGACAGGCGAACACCGTCCTCCATCTGCCTTGCAGCATAGTCCATCATCGTCCTGCACAGCCTTTGCGGATCGAAGGGCTTTGCCGGCCTGGCGAACAGGCGATGGTCGACATCGGCCAGGAGGCGCGGTGTCTGGTAGGCGGCGCGGCCAAGCATCACGCCATCGACATGCGCCAAATGCGCTTCCGCTTCCTCGAGCGTGGCGAGCCCGCCGTTGATTCCAATAAAGAAATCGGGAAACGCGGTCTTCATGCGATGCACAAGCGGATAATCGAGCGGCGGAACCGTCCGGTTCTCCTTGGGGCTGAGCCCCTTGAGCCACGCCTTGCGGGCGTGGATCCACAGTGCGTCCGCGCCGGCACCTTGCATGCGCGCAACGAAATCCGGCAGGACAGTCTCCGGATCCTGATCATCGACGCCGATCCGGCATTTGACCGAGATCGGCACGTCGACCGCCGCCTTCATCGCCGAGACCGCCTTCTCGACGATCTCCGGCGTCTGCATCAGGCAGGCGCCAAACGTGCCGGACTGAACGCGATCGGAAGGGCATCCGACATTCAGCCCGATCTCGTCATAGCCGAAATCCGCGCCGACCCTCGCCGCCTCCGCGAGCTTCTGCGGATCGGACCCGCCAAGCTGCAGCACCACCGGATGCTCGACGGCATCAAACCCCAGAAGCCGCTCCCGGTCGCCGCGCAGGATCGCATCGGCAACAATCATCTCGCTATAGACCTGCCCCTCGGCCATCAGCTGCCGATGGAAAAACCGGCAATGCCGATCCGTCCAATCGATCATCGGTGCAATAGCGAAGCGCTTGTCACACAGGTCTCTATGCTGAAACACTCTATCCACAGATCCGCTCATCAGACATAGGATTGACGTCCTATCCTTCTTGACTTCCTGGTTTCCCGTCCTGGCGCTGCAGCCGGATTTCGGCACGCGGGAAAACCTTTGGCGATCACGCAAACCACGACCGGCCGACACAAAGCACAAACGGCGCCGCAGGCTGGACGGCTCCGGTCCGCATAAAACGAAACGGCGAGACAGTCCACAGCAAGCGCCAGGTCTTTTGATCGCGAGAACATAAGGAGCGCGAAGACGAGCTTAACCGCTCGGTCTCTTTTGCGCAAAAACGGAAACATGCTGCCTGCCGATATGACTGACCGGGACATTCTCCCCTTCGCCTCGCAATGCCCAGACGCCTTGTCTCGCCGCGCCGTGCCCGACGCAGGCAGAAGTGGCTGCCAACGTCTGCGGGATTGCCGGTCGCGGAAGCGCAGCGCTGATGACGAATACGTTTCCCGCACGCCGGCGGGGCGAAGGTGTATGCCGCCCGACATGCTCGTTTCCCGATCTATTTCTTTGCCGAAACTGATCGTCTACAATTTATGGCAGGAGACAGGGGAGCTGGAGGAGAGCGTTCAACGGCGGCCCGAAATTCAAAGACTTCCGAACAGAAGATTGGAGCTTCGATGAGATACGCCCTTGCAGCACTCGCCATTTTCACCGCAACCTCAGCCTCTGCCAACGACCCGCTTCTTGATGATGCGGTCGAGTTCACAGGCCAGATATTTCACCTCGACACCGGCGTCCCTGGTCTCGTGATCGCGGCTGTCCGCGGTGACGAAAGCGCAGTCTTCGGCTTTGGGGAAGTCGCCAAGGGCAGCGGGCGAGAGCCGGATGCCGACACGGTGATCGGGGTCGGGTCCGTTACGAAGACCTTCACGGGCCTTTCCCTTGCGTCTCTTGCCGCGAACGGGACCGTCTCGCTGACAGATTCCGCCGGCCCTCATGCCGGCGTCGTCGATGCCCTGCCCGAAAAGGACGGCCGCGCAATTCGGCTCATCGACCTTGCCACCCATTCAAGCGGCCTGCCGCGCGAACTCGCGCCCGTTGACGGCGCCGAGAAATACAGCGATGCCTCCTTTGCAGCCAACCTTTCCGATGATCCGCTGCTCTTTGCGCCCGGAACCGGCATTCTCTATTCAAATGTCGGTTTCGATGTCCTCGCGATGTCGCTCTCGGATATGGCTGGAGCGCCCTACGCCGACCTGCTGAAATCCGAAGTTCTCGACCCTATCGGCCTGACCTCGACCGGTTACGCGCGCCCCCAGGGCGAAAACGCCATGGTCGGCTATGACTGGAACGGCAATGAAATGGATCCGGGTGATCCGATCGCGAACCGTCAGGGCGCGTCGGGTCTCTACACGACGGCAAATGACATGCTGCAGTATCTGCGGTGGAACCTCGACCGCTTCGGTGAGAACGATGCGGAGGCCCGCGCGCTCAGCCACGCAGCCTGGTTGATCCGCGACGGTCTCGATCCGGTTTACGGAATGGATGAATCGGGCCACATGAACGCGATGGGGCTTGGATGGGTCATCATGATGCCCGAAAACGACAGGCCGCTTATCATTCAGAAGGCCGGCGGAACGAACGGCGTTTTCAGCTATCTGGCCTTCGCGCCGACGCGCGGCGTCGGCGTATTCATCTCCATCAACCAGTTCAACTTTTCCGCCAGCATGGAAATGGCCCAGGTCGTCAACGAACTGATCGCAACGCTCGCGCCGCGCTGACCGGAGCAGACATGGGCTCTCCCTTCCGCCGGTTCCGGGACAGATGCGAGCGATGCGTTGACAAGCGGGACGGCGGCCCGCCCCTGCCGCCGGAAGCTCTGCCGCCCTCAGCATTCATCGACGAGGATTTCAGCAAAGCAATGGAGAGCCGAACCGGAGGCTTGCTGCATTGCGCCCTACCTGCTCGAATACCCGCAACGAATTGTCGGCCCCCGCATTGCCAAAGGCCTCCGGCCGGCAGCCTGATGAAAGCGTTTGACATGCCCTCTCGACGCGGCGACGTCAGGCGGGCATTCTTGCGCATGTTCATTCGGAACCCTAGATGGTGCTGACGCGCGGCAACGCCAGGCTCCTCGGTCGGCGTCCGCATGGAACATCTGTCGGAGGCTCGAACGCAGTGCGGATCAGGGCAAACTCAGTTGCGAGATCATGGCCGTCTATGTCGATGATATGAAATGGCCCTTCAGGGGCATGATGATGTGCCACATGCTGGCCGACACCAGCGAGGAACTGCATGCCATGGCGGAAGTCATCGGCATGGAGCGCCAATGGGTTCAGTATCCCGGCACCGCGAAGGAACATTACGACGTCCCGATGGCCCGCCGCGTGATCGCGGTCGAAGCCGGCGCGGTCGAGGTTAGCTGGCGGTTCATGGTCAGCCTGATCCGCAGCCGCCGGTAACCTCACGCAGGAAGCGAGGCGTCGATGATCCTGATCTGCACCCGCCGACGTCCCTGGAAGTAGTCGCCGGAGAGCGCCCCGGCGATGCTCAGCCTGCGCCCGCGGGCAGCAAGCAGCGCCTCGCCCAGGGGCTTGTCGGCGGCGCGAAACGCAATTCCGTCCAGATGCGCGCCTTCAGCGCTTTCAAGCGTCACCTTCACATGCCCGCCAACGCCGATCACGCGGGCGTCGCGCAGCTTATGGTCGGGTACGGCGAAAATCGGCTGGGGATGGCCGGAGCCGTAAGGGCCTGCAGCCTCCAGGCGGTCGATCAGTTCCAGCGTGGCGCCGGAGGCGTTGAGCGCCCCGTCGATCTTGAGCTCCGCATCGGCGGCAAGCGCTTCGACGGCATCGCGCGCGCGCTCCTCGAAAAAGGCCCTGAGCGCCGAGAGCCGTTCGCGGCGCACCGTCAGGCCAGCGGCCATGGCATGCCCCCCGCCCTTGACCAGAAGCCCCTCCTCCACCGCAGCGCGCACCATGCGACCCAGATCGAAACCCGCAATCGAGCGCCCGGAGCCCGTGCCCTTGCCATTGGCATCGAAGGCGATGGCAAAGGCTGGCCGCGCGAACCGGTCCTTCAGCCGTGAGGCGAGAAGCCCGACAATGCCCGGATGCCAGCCCTCGCGCGCCGTCATGATCACGCCAACGCCCGCGCCTGTTCCGAATTCGGCGATCGCGTCGGCCTCGGCCTCCTCCAGCATCGCCGCCTCGATCGCCTGGCGCTCACGGTTGAGCTGGTCCAGCCTTTCGGCGATCGCGTCGGCCTCTTCGGGCTCGTCCACGGTCAAGAGCCGGCTGCCGAGCGCGGCATCGCCGATGCGCCCGCCGGCATTGATCCTCGGCCCGATCAGGAAGCCGAAATGATAGGGCGTCACCGGTCCGGCAAGGCCTGCACGTTTGAAAAGGGCCGCAAGTCCCGGATTGGAAAGCGCGCGCGCCACGACCAGGCCCTTGACGACATAGGCCCGATTAAGCCCTTTGAGCGGCACTACATCGCACACGGTCGCAAGCGCGACGATATCGAGCCAGGACAGAAGATCGACGCGGCCCGCGCGCATGTCCCCCGCCTGCCGCAGCGCCCGCAATGTCGCAACCAGCACCAGGAACACGACGCCGGCGGCGCACAGATGCCCTTGGCCCGAAAGGTCGTCCTCGCGGTTCGGATTGACCAGCGCCGCGCATTCGGGAAGATCGACGCCGATCTGGTGATGGTCTATGACGACCACATCGATGCCGCGCGTACGGGCAACGGCAAGCGACTCGTGACTGGTCGAGCCGCAATCCACGGTGACGATGAGCCCTGCCCCGCCATCGATCAACGCGCCGATGGCCTGCGGATTGGGTCCATAGCCCTCAAAAATGCGGTCGGGAATATAGATTTCGGCGTCGATGCCGAAGGCGCCGAGAAAGCGGTAGAGCAGCGCCGAGGAACAGGCGCCGTCGACATCGTAATCGCCGAAGATCGCTATTTTCTCGCCCGCCTGGATCGCCTTGACCAGCCGCGCCGCGGCAGCCTCGCAATCCGTCAGCGTGAAGGGATCTGGCATCAATTGCCTAAGCGTCGGATCAAGGAACTCGGCCGCTTCCGCAACGGGCACGTCGCGGCCCGCCAGCACCCGCGCAACCAGTTCCGACATGCCATGGCTCTGCGCCATGGCAAGCGCCCGGTTTTCACCGGCAGCCCCCAGGCGCGGCACCCAGCGCAAATCGCGCGCGGAACGCTCGACGCCGAGAAAGGCGCGCTGTCTTGCTTTCCTGCTGGCGGGATTCTCCGTCATAGGCCTCGCTCTCCAAGGACGTCGTCTCGCCCCTGTTTAGCGTCATTCAGGCCGCAATGTCATGAGTTAACTTCAGATGCGAGCGAAAGCGGAAGCCTCCCGGCGGAAGCCCTCGCAAGCGAGCAGCCGGGCGCCGCTCGCCGGCCTGGTCGCAAACCGCCTCTTGGGCGGGCCGGCTGCCTTCACACCACCCTCAACAGAAGGACAACCAGCCCGCCCCAGAAAACGGCCCCCGCCGTCACGATCATGGCAAGCCCCGGACTGCGCCGCCGTCGGAAACCTGCCCTACGCTTTGGTTTTCTGCCGTCATCACGCCTGCCTGGTTCCCCGTAAGCCCTGATAGCGCTATCAAATCGCAAACTTTCCTCCCTCGGTTGCTCTTTGGTGCCCAAGACTATCTGGGAAACCGTCCTGACGTGTACGGCACACAGCATGAACCCGTCATGAACGGGCTCAAGCGCCGCGCATGATTGCACGTTTCAACCGGAGAGGGAAGAGTGAGAATAAAAATCGGAAAAATTGACGGCGAACGGGGCCCTGCCCGTCCGCCGATACCCGTCAGGGCTTCTCGATGCGGATCACCTGCGGCTTGCCGACGATGTAGCCGTCGCTTTCCATCGCCGAGACGGCGTTGCGCACGGACAGCTCGGTGGTCGCATGGGTGACCATGATGATCGTCTTGGTCGGGGCCTCCCCGCCGCCATTGGCGGAATGCTGGACGATCGATTCGAGCGAGATCTGGTTGTCGGCCATGCGCCGGGCAATGGCGGCGATGACGCCGATGCGGTCGACCACGCGCAGACGGATGAAATAGCCGCCTTCATGGCTGCGCATGCGGGCCTTCTTGTAGGGGGTCAGCGATTTCGCCGGACGACCGAGGGCGGCCACCGTCTGAATGCCAGGACGCGACTTGGCGATATCGGCGACGTCGCCGAGCACGGCGGACGCCGTCGCATCGCCGCCCGCGCCGGGGCCGACCATCAGCAGATCGCCGAGAATGTCGCTTTCGATCGCAACCGCATTGGTCACGCCGTCGACCTGGGCGATTACCGTGTCATGCGGCACCATGGTCGGATGGACCCGCTGCTCGATGCCGCCCTCGGTGCGCTGGGCCACGCCCAGAAGCTTGATCCGGTAGCCGAGCTCGGCGGCGGCACGGATATCCTCCTGGCTGATGTTGGAGATACCCTCCAGATAGATATCGTCGCAGGAAATCTCGCAGCCGAAGGCAAGCGCCGTCATGATGGCGAGCTTGTGGGCCGTGTCGTTGCCCTCGATGTCGAAGGTCGGATCGGCTTCGGCATAGCCGAGGCGCTGCGCCTCCTTCAGGCAATCCTCGAAGGAAAGCCCCTCCTTCTCCATCCGGGTCAGGATGTAGTTGCAGGTGCCGTTCATGATGCCGTAGACGCGCGAGATCGTGTTGCCGGTCAGCGATTCGCGCATCGCCTTGATCACCGGAATGCCACCCGCGACCGCCGCCTCGAAATTGAGCAGCAGTCCCTTCTCCTCGGCCGCGGCGGCCAGCGCCACGCCGCTTTCGGCCAGAAGCGCCTTGTTTGCGGTAACCACATGGACGCCGCGGGCAAGCGCGGCCTCGACCGCCTCGCGCGCCGCGCCGTCCGCCCCGCCGATCAGTTCGACCAGAACCTCGATTTCGCCATTCTTCGCCATGTCGACGGGATCATCGAACCAGGTGACGCCGGAAAGGTCGATGCCGCGATCCTTGTCGCGGTTGCGGGCCGATACGGCTGTGATCTCGATGGCGCGTCCGCAGGAGACGGCGAGGCTTTCCTGCCGTTCGTGGATGATACGCACAAGCGAAGCGCCGACGGTCCCGAGACCGGCGACGCCGATTTTCAAGGCTTCTGCCATGGGGGTATTCCTACTGGCCCGGATTTCAATTTCGGGCGCCATTTCCGGCGCCCGCGCTTCATTTAGATCGTTTCACGGCGAAATGAAACATCGGGCAGCGGAATTTTGGCCATACGGGACAAGACGCGACGGCCCTGCCCAGCAGAAAGACTCAACGATGGGCGTTGAGCGCCACGATATTGTCCGTCGCGACATCGGCGGAAGCGAAGAAGCGCTTCAGGTTGCGCGCGGCCTGGCGGATGCGATGCTCGTTCTCCACCAGCGCGATGCGCACATGCTGGTCGCCATGCTCGCCGAAGCCGATCCCCGGTGCGACGGCGACATCAGCCTTTTCCACCAGCAGCTTGGAAAATTCGAGCGAACCGAGCGCCTGGAAGGGTTCGGGGATCTTCGCCCAGGCAAACATGGTCGCCGCAGGCGGGGTTACGTCCCAGCCGGCCTTGCCGAAGCTTTCCACCATCACGTCACGGCGCTTGTGATAGATCGAACGGACTTCCTCGATATCCTTGCCGTCGCCGTTGAGCGCATGCGTGGCGGCCACCTGGATCGGCGTGAAGGCGCCGTAGTCGAGATAGGACTTCACCCGCGCCAGCGCCGAGATCAGCCGCTCGTTGCCAACGGCAAAGCCCATGCGCCAGCCGGGCATGGAGAAGGTCTTCGACATGGAGGTGAACTCGACGGCGACATCCTTGGCGCCCGGCACCTGCAGCACGGACGGCGGCGGCGCGCCGTCGAAATAGATCTCCGAATAGGCAAGGTCCGACAGCACGATGATCTCGTGCTTGCGGGCAAAGGCGATGACCTCCTTGTAGAAATCAAGCGTTGCCACATGCGCCGTCGGGTTGGACGGATAGTTGATCACCAGCGCCAGCGGCTTCGGGATCGAATGCTTCACCGCGCGTTCCAGCGGCGGAAAGAAACTGTCATCCGGCTCGACCGAAAGCGAGCGGATCACGCCGCCGGCCATCAGGAAGCCGAAGGCATGGATCGGATAGGTCGGGTTTGGGCAGAGGATCACGTCGCCCGGCGCAGTGATCGCCTGGGCCATGTTGGCGAAGCCTTCCTTGGAGCCGAGCGTCGCCACGACCTCGGTCTCGGGGTTGAGCTTGACGCCGAAGCGGCGGGCGTAATAGCCGGCCTGGGCGCGCCGTAGGCCTGGAATGCCCTTGGAGGACGAGTAACGATGGGTGCGCGGGTCGCGCACGACCTCGCACAGTTTATCGACGATGGATTGCGGTGTCGGAAGATCGGGATTGCCCATGCCAAGGTCGATGATATCGGCGCCCGCCGCTCGCGCGCTCGCCTTCAAACGGTTGACCTGTTCGAAAACGTATGGCGGCAGTCGCCTGACCTTGTGGAACTCTTCCATTTTCTTCCTCTTGGAATTGCAAAAGTTATGATCCGCGCTTTTCGCAGGATCATCGAAACGAGAGCAGCATAACGCGCTCCAACGCAAGAATCATCTGCACTTGCGTCAATTTTGGGGCAGAAAAGCTAACACTCTGTTTCATCATTGCCACAGCGGGCAACACCCTCGCTGCCGCGGCGGACTTACTGCCGAGCCGAAACGCCGGCAAGCCCGTCCATCTTCTCGGTCATCGTGGAGATATCCTCGTCGCTCATCTGCTGATAGGCCGGGGCGATCTCGGTGCAGACATCGGGATCGCCGCAGGTCGTGGAGCAGGATGACAGGCCGAGCGATGCGACCACGGACAACACAACGGCAAGAGCAACGCGGTACTTTCTCAAGATCTCAGACCCCCGGTTTCGGTCCGGCGCCGTCATCGTGACGCCGGAACCCTGGATGCGGCCCGAAATCTGCCCGGTTTGACCCGATTGCGCAAGCAGTTTGGCGATCGCGTCCTCAACGGCCTGCGCAACGGGTGAACGCCGGAAGGTGATTGTTCTCGGAGGCATCACGCAGCGCCTCCATGACATTGACGATATCCGGATAGGCGCTGACAGCGGGAATCAGTTGCGCGTCGTAGAGCGTGCGGTTCTCGATCTCAGCCTCGACGCCGACCTGACAGGCCTCGGCCAGGCTGGCGGGCACGGCCGCCGCGATTTCCGACGAGCCGAGCATGGCGTTTTCCGGAACGACAATGCCATAGGCGTCCATCAGGGCCGTCACGGCACCGGCATGCTGCCTTTCAGCGGCCACGATGTTGACGAAGGGGCGGACCGGGCCATAGGCATCGATCACCGCCGCATAGAATGCCTCGGCGTGATACTCGTCCTCCAGCGCGCGCGTCAGCGCCTCCTGGGCGGCTTCGGGCAAAGCCGGCGCGGCCATCGCCGCAGAGCCGATGCCCGCTGCAAGCGCGATGCCTGCCAGCACTGTCGTGGGAATTCCCATGATTTCATCCTCCCGTTTGCTGCTTTTTCCGGCCTGCCGTCGTGGCCCGCCGCTGGTTGTTAATTCTAATATTCGTATTTACGAATACTAGTTAATTGTTGGTAAGGTTCGCCAGCTTTCGCGCGTACCGCAATAAGGCGGTTGCGCAGTCGCTTGGAACGCCTAAAACCGTTGCCATGAAATTTGACCCTCCCCTTCGGCCCGCACGGCTCGTCAGGCGCTACAAGCGCTTCCTGTTCGATGCCATTTTGGAAGACGGGTCCCCCATTACCGGTTCGTGCCCCAACACCGGCTCGATGCGCGGACTGACCACCCCCGGATCGCGCATCTGGCTCTCCCGCAACGATGACGGAAAGCGCAAGTACCCGTACCGTTTCGAGATGATCGAGGCGGAGGCGACGATGGTCGGGATCAATACCGGGCTGCCCAACAGGATCGCGGAGGAGGCAATCCGCGCCGGCATGATCGCCGATTTCGCCGATTACCGGGAGACCCGTCGCGAGCAGAGATACGGGCGGCAGAGCCGTATCGACCTTCTCCTGCGCGATGATGGCCGGCCGGACCTTTATATCGAGGTCAAGAATGTCCATTTCATCCGCCAGCCGGGACTTGCCGAATTTCCCGATTCGGTCACCACCCGCGGAGCACGCCATCTCGCGGAACTGGCCGATATGGTGAAAGCCGGAAGGCGTGCAGCCATGGTCTATGTCATTCAGCGCAATGACTGCGACCGGCTGAGGATAGCGGGCGACCTGGATCCCGCCTATCACAAGGCCTTCAAGGCGGCGCGGGTCGCCGGCGTGGAGGCCTATGCGATAAAATGTGAGGTGGCCTGTGACAGCATCACGCCAGATGCTACAGTGCCGCTTGAGGACAAGTGAGCGCGGCGCGGGGACGACGCGCAGATGGTGAAGAAATCATGGTAACTTATGTTGATGCGGCCAGCGCGCCGCTGAAGAATGACGGATCGATACGCCTTTACGACGCGGAAGCGTTCGAGAAGATGCGCGAGATCTGCCAGATCACGGCGGCCTGTCTGGACGGGCTTGCCGACATCATCAAGCCTGGCGTCACGACCGAGGCGATCGACCGTTACGTCCTGGAATTCGGCCTCGACCATGGCGTCGTGCCGGCAACGCTCAACTATCGCGGCTACAAATATTCAAGCTGCACATCAATCAACCATGTCGTCTGCCATGGGATGCCCAACGCCAAACCGCTCAAGGAAGGCGATATCATCAATGTCGACGTCACCTTTGTGCGCGACGGCTGGCATGGCGATTCGAGCCGCATGTACCCGGTCGGCGAGATCAAGCGCGCGGCCGAAAGGCTCCTGGAAGTCACCTATGAATCGCTGCTTCGCGGCATTGCCGCGGTGAAGCCCGGCGCGCGCACGGGCGCGATCGGCGAGGCGATCCAGACCTATGCGGAAAGCGAGCGCTGCTCGGTGGTGCGCGATTTCTGCGGCCATGGCGTCGGCCAGCTCTTCCACGACACGCCGAACATCCTTCATTACGGCCATGCCAATGAGGGGCCCGTTCTGAAGGAAGGCATGATCTTTACCATCGAACCCATGCTCAACATCGGCAAACCGCATGTGAAGGTGCTGAACGACGGCTGGACGGCTGTCACGCGCGACCGGTCGCTTTCGGCGCAGTACGAGCATTGTGTCGGCGTAACCAAGGATGGCTGCGAGGTCTTCACGCTTTCCCCGGGCGGGCGAGACCGGCCGGGCCTGCCGGAAAACGCCACCTGACGGAACGACCATGACGAAGCCGCCCAGCAAGGACAAGAGCGACGGGCCGAGGAACGCCGGCATGCAGGACAACGAGGCGAACGAACGTTCCTTCTTCGCCGACCAGCCCCCGGAACGGCCATTGCGCGGGAAACGGCAGGACGTTGCCGTCGATAAGGACGCGCGCCAGGTGCACGGACACCGGGATCGCCTGCGCGCCCGGTTCCGCGAGAACGGCGCAAACGCGCTCGCGGACTACGAGATCCTGGAGCTCCTCCTGTTTCGTCTTATTCCGCGCCGCGACACCAAGCCGATCGCCAAGGCGCTGATAGACCGCTTCGGTTCGCTTGGCGGCGTGTTCGGTGCGCCGCCCGAGCTTTTGCAGGAGGTCTCCGGCATCGGCGAAAGCGTCGCATTCGACCTGAAGCTGATCTCGGCGCTCGCCCAGCGCAGTCTCAAGGCCACGCTCAAGGAACGCCCGGTGCTCGGCTCATGGTCATCGGTCATCGACTACTGCAACGCCGCCATGGCGCACGAAACGCGCGAGCAGTTTCGCCTTCTGTTCCTCGACAAGCGCAACAAGCTGATCGCCGACGAGATCCAGGGTATCGGCACGGTCGATCATACGCCGGTTTATCCGCGAGAGGTGGTCAAGCGCGCGCTCGAGCTTTCGGCGACCGCGATCATTCTCGTCCACAACCATCCTTCCGGCGATCCGACTCCGTCACGCGCGGATATCGACATGACCCATATGATCATCTCCAGCGCCAAGCCGCTCGGCATCACCGTGCATGACCACATCATCATCGGCAAGGACGGCTATGTCAGCTTCAAGGGGCTGAAACTCATCTGATACCGGGATGGACATGACGCACAGCTTGTGGCTGTATTCAATAAAACCATCACACAGGGCGTCTAGACAGGAAATGCGCTGCGGCGCGCGCGGGAGCGCCACGGGACATCAAGGGGACTGTTTTCACGCGAACACAAAACCTCTAAGTGTGTCATGATCATCTTGGGACTTTTCACATCCGGAATTTCAATAACCAAATCGGGGTAGTTTTATGGATTCTTACGATCTGGTCGTGATTGGCAGCGGTCCCGCTGGCCGTCGCGCCGCGGTTCAGGCCGCCAAGCTCGGCAAGACCGCACTGGTCATCGACAAGGGCTCGCAGGTGGGCGGCGTCTCCGTCCATACGGGCACCATCCCCTCGAAAACCCTGCGCGAAACCGTGCTGAACCTCACCGGCTGGCGCGAGCGCGGCTTTTACGGCCGCTCCTACCGGGTGAAGCACAAGATCACCGCCGACGACCTGCGCGCCCGCCTGATCAAGACGCTCGACTACGAGATCGACGTTCTCGAATGGCAGTTCGAGCGCAATCGTGTCGACCAGGTGCGCGGCTTCGCCCATTTCGTCGACCCGCACACCATCGAGATCGAGAAGGATACGGGCGAGATCCAGCGCGTCCACGCCAAGGCCGTGCTCGTCTCCGTCGGCACCCGCCCCTATCGCCCGCCGGAAGTGCCCTTCGACGGCCAGACGGTGATGGACAGCGATGAGCTGTTGAACATCAAATCAATCCCGCGCTCGATGATCGTCGTCGGCGCCGGCGTCATCGGCATCGAATACGCGACGATCTTCTCCGCGCTCGACACCCAGGTGATCGTCGTCGAGCCGCGCGACAGCATGCTCGACTTCATTGACCGCGAGATCCGCGACAACTTTGCCGCCCAGCTTCGCGACCGCAATGTGAAGCTGCTCTTCGGCGCAGGCGCCGACAAGGTTGAGAAGGCCTCCAATGGCAAGGCCCGGGTGACGCTGTCGAACGGACGCATTCTGATGGCCGAATCGGTGCTTTTCGCCGCTGGCCGCCAGGGCGCCACCGACACGCTAAACCTCGAGGCCGTCGGGCTTTCGGCCGACCATCGCGGCCGGCTGAAGGTCGACCCGATCACCTTCCAGACCGACGTGCCGCATATCTATGCCGCCGGTGACGTGATCGGTTTCCCGGCCCTTGCCTCGACCTCGATGGAACAGGGCCGCATCGCCGCCCGCCATGCCGTCGGCGCGGAAGCCCAGGAACCGCCGCAATTCTTCCCCTACGGCATCTATGCCGTGCCGGAAATGTCGACCTGCGGCATGACGGAAGAGGAGATCCAGGAGCGCGGCATTCCTTACGAATGCGGCGTCGCCTTCTTCCGCGAGACCTCGCGCGGCCACATCATGGGCCTGCAGAACGGGTTGCTGAAGATGATCTTCTCGCTCAAGACCCACCGTCTGCTCGGCGTCCACATCGTCGGCGAAGGCGCGACCGAGCTCATTCACATCGGCCAGGCGGTGCTGAACCTGAAGGGCACCGTCGAATATTTCGTCGAGAACACCTTCAACTATCCGACGCTGGCCGAGGCCTACAAGATCGCCGGTCTCGACGCCTCGAACCGGATGGCGATGCTGGAAAGCGCCGACGAGGGCGAATAGGCGATGGGCGATGCGCCTGCCGGACGGAACGCTTCGGCAGCCGCAAAGTTTGCGCCCTGGATCGCCCGCTGGCGGCTTGAACCCGACGGCGCGCCCATTGTGACGGCAACCGGCGCGCTGCTTCCCGTACTCCGGGGAACCAAGACTGCCATGCTGAAGCTCTTCCTGGACGAGGAGGAGAAAACGGGCGCAACGCTTCTTGGCTGGTGGGCAGGCGACGGCGCCGCCCGCGTCATCGAGGCCGATGACGGCGCGATCCTGATGGAGCGGGCCGCAGGCCGCCGCTCTCTCACAGAAATGAGCACCGCCAACAGAGATGGCGAGGCCACGGACATTCTCTGCACCGTTGCCGCCGCCCTTCACCGGGAGCGCCCTCACCAGCCGCCTGACAATCTCATTCCGCTTGAAACGCGTTTCAGGGCGCTGTTCGCCCGGGCGTCCGATTTCGGCGGCATGCTGCCCGCCTGTGCCGGCCATGCCCGCAGCCTGCTTCAAAGCCAGACGGACATCCGCCCCCTGCACGGCGATCTCCACCATGCCAATGTACTGGATTTCGGCAGCCGCGGCTTCCTCGCCATCGATCCCAAGGGGCTGCTCGGCGAGCGCGCCTTCGACCTTGCCAATATCTTCTGCAATCCCGATCTCGCCGATCCGGCACTTCGGATTGCCCGCAACCCCGTGACGTTCGAGCATCGTCTCGGCCAGATCGCGCGACGGGCCAGGATCGATCCCGAGCGCCTGTTGCGCTGGATCGCCGCATGGGGCGGGCTTTCAGCCACATGGTTCATCAAGGATGAAGACCCGCGCGCGGACATACCGCTGGAGATCGCGGGGCTTGCGCTTGCGCGCATCGAAGATCCGCCGGCACCCTGAAACGAAAAACCGCCCGGCGATGAACCGGGCGGCCTTCATTTCGATAAGGATGAGGAAATTATTCCTCGGACTTGTCGTCAGCCTTTTCAGCGGCGGCCTTGGCAGGCGCCTTCTTCTTCGGTGCGGCCTTCTTCTTCGGAGCAGCCTTCTTTGCAGCAGGCTTTTCCTCGGCGGCAGGCGCTTCCTCGGCGGCCTCAGCCTTCTCCTCGGTCTTGGCAGCAGCCTTTTTCTTCGGCGCGGCCTTCTTCTTCGGAGCCGACTTTTCCTCGGCCTTCTTGGTGGCTTCGGCGACTTCGTCCTCGTCGTCAGCCATCAGCTCTTCCTTGGAGACGGTGACGTCCTTGACGTCGATCTGCTCCAGGAGGTGGTCGACAACCTTTTCCTCGAAGATCGGAGCGCGCAGCGAAGCGGCGGCGCCGGGGGTTTCGCGGAAGAATTTGAGGATTTCCTGCTCCTGACCCGGATACTGGCGCATCTGGTCATAAAGGGCGCGCTGCATCTCGTCTTCGCCAACCTCGACGCCGGCCTTCTCGCCGATCTCGGAGAGAACCAGGCCCAGACGGACGCGACGCTCGGCAAGCTTGCGGTATTCCGCGCGCGCGTCTTCCTCGGTGGTTTCTTCGTCTTCGAAGGTCTTGCCGCTGCGTTCCAGATCGGCATTCACCTGACGCCAGATGTTCTCGAACTCGGCATCGACAAGCGATTCCGGCGCTTCGAAGGAATACTGCTCGTCGAGCTGGTCGAGGATCTGACGCTTGACCTTCTGACGGGTGAACTGGTTGTACTGACCCTCGATCTGTTCGCGAACGAGACCGCGCAGGCGCTCGGCCGATTCCAGACCCAGCTTTTCAGCCAGTTCGTCGTTGATTTCCAGTTCGCCGGCGGAAGCGACTTCCTTGACGGTAACTTCAAAGACGGCTTCCTTGCCGGCAAGCTGCTCGGCCGGATACTCTTCCGGGAAGGTAACCTTCACCTGCTTCTCATCGCCGGCCTTGACGCCGACAAGCTGGTCCTCGAAGCCGGGGATGAAGCGGTCGGAGCCGAGCACGAGCTGCGAATCGGTGTCGGTACCGCCATCAAAGGCTTCGCCGTCGATCTTGCCGACATAATCAATGGTGACGCGATCGCCGTTTTCGGCAGCGCCGTCCTTGGTCTCATATTCGCGGGCGTTTTCGGCAACCGCCTTGACCTGCTCCTCGACTTCCTCGTCGGCGATCTCGACAACCGGACGCTCGACCTTCAGGCCGTCGGTTGGCTGCAACTCGAACTTCGGCAGGATTTCGTAGGCGACGGTGAATTCGAAATCGGCTTCGCCATTCAGAACCCGATTGGCCTCGCCTTCATCCTCGGTCATGTCGATCTTCGGCTGGCCGGCAGCGCGTTCGCCACGCTCGTTGATGACTTCCTGCGGCTTTTCCTGCAGGGTCTCGTTGATCAGCTCGGCCATGATCGACTTGCCGTACATCTTCTTCAGATGCGCGATCGGCACCTTGCCCGGACGAAAGCCATTGATGCGAACCTTGTCCTTGGCCTCAGCCAGGCGCTCGTTCATCCGCGCCTTCAGATCGTCCGCAGGAACAGTGATCTTGATTTCGCGCTTCAGCCCTTCGGCGAGCGTTTCGGTTACCTGCATATCCATACCTTCATTTCATCTCGGCTTCAAAAGCCGTTGGGTTTCATGCGCACAACAGGCCGGCATGACCGGGCGCGACTTCATGCAATATCCTCGGCATTTTGACAAGCTTTTCAGGGCTCGGACAAAATGGCGCCAGGGTAAGCGTGCGGAAAAGACGTTCTCGAAACGCCCGGCAGCGATTACCCTGAAAGCGACTTGGTGCCCCCGGCAGGATTCGAACCCGCGACCCTCTGATTACAAATCAGATGCTCTACCAACTGAGCTACAAGGGCATTGGGCATGCCCACTAGCAGATTTGCCTTCTCTGTAAAACGAAAAAATCAACAATTTGGCCGGTATTTTCGCGGCTACGATCAAGTTCATTGCAGCTCGGGGCTTGCAAAACACTGCCCTCTCGGGTGATCTGGCGCGGCGAAAGACCTCTTCCCGCGAACGGAAATGCGCAATGCCAGAGAAAACGCCTTTACTGTGCTTCCTGTCTTCGGAAGCAGACGATGCCAAGAAAGCAAAGGCGGAGCTGATCGGACGCTATGGCAACGCGTCGGCCGAGGAAGCCGACTTCATCGTGGCACTTGGCGGCGATGGCTTCATGCTGCAGACGCTGCACGAGACCATGAATTCCGACACTCCGGTATACGGCATGAACCGCGGCTCGGTCGGCTTCCTGATGAACGAGTATTCGACCGACAACCTGCACGAACGGCTCAAGGCCGCCGACGTGAACGAACTCAGGCCGCTCAGGATGACGACGCGGAACGCCGACGGCACATCCTCGATCGCGCTGGCGATCAACGAGGTTTCGATGCTGCGCCAGTCGCACCAGGCAGCCAAGCTTCAGGTGCGTGTCGATGATCGCGTCCGCCTGCCGGAACTTGCCTGTGACGGCATTCTCGTGGCAACGCCGGCCGGCTCCACCGCCTATAATCTCTCGGTTCACGGGCCGATCATTCCGCTCGAGGCCCCGCTTCTCGCCATCACCCCGGTCAGCGCCTTCCGTCCGCGACGCTGGCGCGGCGCGCTTTTGCCGAACAATTCGGTGGTCGACATTGAAGTGCTGGAACCGGAAAAACGCCTCGTAAACGCCTTTGCCGACCACACCGAAGTCAAGCATGTGCTGCATGTGCGCATCGAGCAGGATCCGGAGGCCCGGGCCAAGGTCCTGTCGGATCCGAACCGGTCCTGGTCGGAACGTATCCTCGCCGAACAGTTTTCCGACTGAGGTATGAATGCCCGCCAGATTTGCGGGACATCAAGGACACAACCAAAAATACAGGCATCATTCGCCTCCGGCATTCTGGCAATCGAATTGCGGGAGGAATGGATGTCGAAAGGCAGGAAGCTGATCTTCACGCTGGGCCTGGTCGCCGTTGCCGCCGTTCTGGCCGCTACGGCGCTCATTGCCTTCGAGGCCAACCGGGTAAAACAGATTTTTGCGGCGAACGCAGCGTTGAAGGAGGAAGGCTACTATCTTTCGCCCTTCGAGTTCGAGATGCTGAGCGTGTCCTATTATCTCGACCACGGGCACTATCTGAAGGGCATTTCCCGCCTCAACCAGATCCACGAGCAGATGACGACGCGCCAGGGACTGGTCAGAATTCCCCAATTCACTGACGCACAGGAAGAACTCGCCTTCTTCAAGGGCCTGCAGAACCCGGACACCGGCGCCTTCTACCCCAACGGTGACGATCCGGTGGTCACCAATATCGGGGTGACGGCCAACATGATCAATCTGATCGAGGCCTTGAGCGCCAAGGCAGGCGAGCCCTTCGCACTCGAATATCCGCTCTCCTTCCTCGACAGGATCGACACGCCGGAAGAACTGACGACCATGCTGGACGATGCCTCGCAGGTCGGCTGGATCGGCACCATGATCAAGCCGGCCTTTGTCAGCGCAGTCGAGTTGCAGGACCTGATCGAGCAGGATGAGCGGCTCGGATTCTACGGCTTCCCGGAAGACTGGAAGCAGTCCTACTATCGATGGTTCTACGATAACCAGAATCCCGAGACGGGCCTGTGGGGGCCGCGCGACCGCAATACCGGCGAAATGCTGGAGGGCGGCGATATCGGCGACAGCGGCAAGATCATCAAGATGTTCGTCGATTCAAACGGCGACAATATTCGCCCCGACATGCCGCTTCGCTACACCGACCGCATCTTCGCATCGGTGATCGCCGGCCTTTCAAAGCCGATGCCGGAGGCGCCGGACCGGCTGCATCGCTGGATCATCGATCAGGATCGCGGCTTTCGCTTCCTGACGAAATATGTCTGGAAGAACGCGACGCCCGCGGAAAGGGACACGGTGCAGGACCTGCTCGAGCGCTTCATCACGACACGCTTCGCGCTCTACTACCTGCCTCGAGAGGGTGCCTTCTCGCTCTATCCCGATGCCGCCCATGCCGATCTGGACGGCACCAGCGAAGCCGCCGGAATGCTCGATTATGCGGGCGAATTGTCGGAAGAGCGCCAGGCAGCGCTCTGGGGCCGTCCGGAGGAAACGATAGAAGCCCTTGGCACGATCACTACGGGGACGCTGGACGAGACCGCGCTCCAGACCATAACGGAGAAAACCGATCTCGTTTCCATCCGCTTCTACGAGACCGAGCCCGCCGGCAATTTCACCGCAACGCCGCTCGCCATTTATTATCCGCGCGAGCCTCTCGTGCGCGACACGGTCGACCTCGTGCGGCACTTGCGCCTGTGGCTTGACGTCACCACGCAGGCGATGGGTAATTGGGGCCGGCGCGAGGCAATCCAGGAACGTCTTTCGGCAACGCCGATCAGCACCGATGCGCCGGTCCTCTCGGCCCGCGATACCGCCGCTCTTGCGACGCTCCTCCAGGAAAACGGCGACTTGATCGCGATCGGCTTCGATACGCTTCAGGTCCCGCGCTACCGCATGGACTACGCGACACCTTGATGCCGCCAGCGCTCAAAGACCGAATACGTCCCTGTTCAAGGCCGCCCATTGCAGCATAACGATTGTCTTCGCGTCGGATATCTCGCCGCTATCGACCATCGCCATGGCTTCGTCGAAGGCAAGATGCACGACTTGGATTTCTTCGTGTTCTTCGTCGAGCCCGCCGCCGGCACCGATCCGCATGCCCTCATCGACGATGGCGGCATAACAATGGATCTTCTCCGTCATCAGGCCGGGCGCTGCGATGATGGCGCGGATCGGCAGCAGTTCCTCGACATGATATCCCGTTTCCTCGCATACTTCCCGGATGGCGGTTTCCTCCGGGCTTTCGCCGTCGTCGATCAGACCGGCCGCTGTTTCCAGAAAAAAGCCATCCCCCTCGCCCATCGCATAGACGGGAACGCGGAACTGGCGGACGAGCACGAATTTCCGGCTGGAGCGATCGAATACGAGAACCGACGTGGCCTCTGGCCGTTCGCAGACCTCCCAGGAGCGTTCGACGACCCTTCCATCGGCAAAGTGATAGTCGAATGCATACTCGACCAGCCGGCACCAGCCGTCGCTCAGCGTGGTCCTGGACAGGTTGGAAATGGGCGCGCTCTGGTCCCTGGTCATGAAAATGTCCTTTTGAAAACGCCGCCGCCCGTTGCCGGACGCTGCTTGTAAAACATGTTCGAGACTCATAATAACTTCTCCTGCAAACACAATGCGGAGCCGCAATGAACTATCGACACATCTACCACGCCGGAAACTTCGCGGATGTGCTCAAGCATGCGGTTTTCGCGCGGCTGATCACCTATCTCCAGAAGAAGGAGGCCGCCTTCCGCATTCTCGACACCCATGCCGGCACCGGGCAATACGACCTGTCCAGCGCCGAGGCGCAGAAGACCGGCGAGTGGCAGACCGGCATCGGCCGGCTTCTCGCAACCGACCTCCCGGACGATGTCGCCGCCCTCCTAGCCCCCTATCTCGACGCCGTCAGGGCGATGAACGCGACGCCGGAGATCGCGACCTATCCGGGCTCGCCGAAACTCGCCCGCATGCTGATGCGCAAGCAGGACCGGCTTTCCCTGATGGAACTGCACGAGGCGGATTTCGCGACGCTTCAGGCACGCTTTGCCGGCGACCATCATGTGCGGGCGACGAAGCTCGACGGCTGGCTGTCGCTTGCGGGCCACCTGCCGCCGAAGGAACGGCGCGGCCTTGTTCTCGTCGATCCGCCCTTCGAGAAAGAGGGCGAGTTCGAGCGGCTTGTGGATGGCCTGGCCAAGGCCTACCGGCGTTTTGCCACGGGCACCTACTGCCTCTGGTACCCGTTGAAGAAAGGCGCGCCGGTCTCAGCCTTCCATGGCGCGCTTGAGGGGCTGGGCATACCCAAAACCCTCTGCGCAGAGCTTTCGGTCAGGAGTGACCGCGAAAGCGACGGTCTCATCGGCTCCGGCCTCGTCATCGTCAACCCGCCCTACACGCTGAAGGCGGAGCTCAACATCCTGCTGCCCTTTCTGAAGGAGAGCCTGGCGCAGGACCGTTTCGCAAGCCAGCGCTCATTCTGGATTGCCGGAGAACAGCACGACCAGAACTGACGCGGATCGCCCTTCACGCGAGCGCGGTTCCGGTCTATCGGTTCTGGTGACGCGATCTCGCGAATCTCAGGCAGCATGCCTGACAGCAATGACCGGAGGGAGTGACCAGTGAAACTGCTTTATGCGACTGCCTCGCCGTTTTCCGCCAAGGTGGTCATGGCCGCACACCATCTCGGCCTCGACATCGATCTCGAGCCGGTTGACACGGTAAAGCCGCCGGAGGCTCTGCTTGCCGCCAACCCGCTTGGCAAGATCCCGACGCTTGTAACCGATGACGGCCTGACGCTCTACGACAGCCGCACGATCATGCACTATCTCGACCGCCTTGCAGATGACAAGCGCCTCTACCCGCACAAGCTTGAAAAGCGCGCAGCGGTCGAACGCATGGAAGCGCTTTGCGACGGCATTTGCGACGCGGTAGTGCTGGTTGTCTATGAGAAGCGCTACCGCACGCCCGAGACCTGGCACCAGCCATGGGTCGACCGGCAATGGGACAAGATCCGTCGCGGCCTCGATTATCTCGATGAGAACCCGCCGCAACTGAAGAAGAAGCTGAATGCAGGCCATTTCGCCCTCGGCGGGCTCATCGGCTATCTGATGCTGCGTTTCCCGGGCGAATGGGAGGAACATCGCGTTCGCCTCGCCCGCTGGCCGTCTGCCTTCGAGGAGGCCTTTCCGGCCTTCAGAACGCTGAAGTCACACGTTTGAGCCGCCGGTTGGGCATAAAACGCGAAAACCCGCCGTGATGGCGGGTTTTCTTAATGTCCTGCAGCGGAACGGCAATCAGAAGTGGACGCCGAGACCAACCTTGACGGTGTTTTCCTGGAAGCCGCGCTCATAGGTGTTGCCGTTGAGCTTGAAGTCCTGCTTGCCGTAGTCGGTATAGCGATATTCGACGCGGGCCGAAATGTTCTCGGTGACCATGGCTTCGACACCGGCGCCGACAGTCCAGCCCCAGCCCATCTGCGTGTCCTTGTCGCCGGCCTGCTTGGCAACCAGCTTGGAACCGGCGAGACCGGCCGTGCCGTACAGCAGGACAGGATCCATGGCATAGCCGACGCGACCGCGCAGCGAGCCGTTGAAGCCCTGCTCCATCTTCAGGCCGGGATTGATGGTCTCGCTCTGGTTGGAGGTGGCGAGGTCGCCTTCCACACCGTAGACGATCGAGCCGGACTGCATGTTGTAGCCGCCGAACAGCGTGCCGCCCCAGCCGTCTGCCTTGAAGTCGCCCTCATCGAACGTGCCCCAGTCCCAGTTGGCGGCGCCGCCGAGATAGAAGCCGCTCCAGTTGGAGATCGGCGCCGGAGCCGCATAGGTCGCCGGGCTCGGTTCATAGGGCTGGGCAACGATCGCATCGGCGGCCTGAGCCGCGCCGGCGCCCATCAGTACCGCGGTTGCGGCAGCAAGTGTCTTGTTCATGTTCCGCATCTTGTCTCTCCTTCAGTCGATACCGGCTGCCGGACGCCCGGGAAAAGGCGATCACCGCGCCGTATGCGCTTAAAAGATGAAATAGAACCGGGAACACACCTTTTCAATACTCAAAAAGTCCTTGTAATATCCTTGGTTAACGATCTATTTACAGTCAAAATCAGAAAGAAGTTTATGTTTAATAAAAGATTTATACAAAATTTAACGTTATTTAAACTAAAGAAGTTCTTTCAGTAGCGCCATCACCATCGAGCAACCGCATCAATTTCCATTTGGCGCTTTGACGCGAGAGGCGATATAAGCTTTCGGCCGAAGAGAGGGAACATCACGATGCAGCAGAACACATCCGCCAGGACCGTGCTCGTCACGGGAGGCGCGAAAAGACTTGGCCGCGCGATCGTCGAGGACCTGGCCAATTGCGGCTTCAATGTGGCAATCCATGCCCATACCTCCCTTTCCGAGGCCCGTGAACTGGCTAAATCATTGCGCCGGACGGGCGTTGAGGCCGAAGCCTTCGGCGCCGATCTCCTGGATGCCGAAGCGACCGGCGGGCTTTTCGGCGCGGTCAATGCTGCGATGGGGCCGGTTGATTTGCTCGTCAACAATGCCTCCCTGTTTCGCGCCGACAGCGCCGACCATTTCGATGAGGCGCAGTTCGACCAGCATTTCGCCATCCACGTGAAGGCGCCGCTCATTCTGGCCGAGCATTTTGCCCGGCAATTGCCCGACGGCGCAAACGGGCTGATCGTCAACATGATCGACCAGCGGGTCTGGGCGCCGGTTCCGAACTTCTTCACCTACGGGCTTTCCAAGAGCGCCATGTGGGCGGCAACGCAAACGCTGGCGCAGGCGCTCGCGCCCCGCATCCGCGTCAACGCCATCGGTCCGGGACCGACGCTTAAAAACAGCCGGCAGAGCGATGAGGATTTTGAAAGCCAGGTCGCGGCTCTTATCTTAAGGAGAGCACCGGAGCTTGGCGAATTCGGGTCAACGATTCGCTATCTCTTCGAAACGCCTTCGATCACGGGACAGATGATTGCGCTCGATGGCGGGCAGCACCTGGCCTGGGAAACGCCCGATGTGGCAGGGATCAACGAATGACACGACAGACGCCGCCCGATGGCGGCATCCTTTATGACGAAGACGACGGCGACCTGCCGGAGGTGGCGGAGACAAGCGCCGCGATCGAGGCGGGCGAGATTGTCTGGAATGACGCCGCCAGCCAAAAACACGCGCTGAAGGGCGCGGCGCTGATCGGCGAATTCGTCAAGCACCTGCCCAACAGCCCCGGCGTCTACCGCATGTTCAACGCCAATGGCGACGTGCTTTACGTTGGCAAGGCGCGCTCGCTGAAGAAGCGCGTCACCAATTACGCCCAGGGGCGCGGACATTCCAACCGCATCACCCGCATGATCACCCAGACGGCGCATATGGAATTCGTCACCACGCGGACGGAGACCGAGGCGCTGCTGCTGGAGGCAAACCTGATCAAGCGCTTGCGGCCGCGCTTCAACGTTCTGCTGCGCGACGACAAGTCCTTTCCCTATATCCTGATCACCGGCGATCACGAGGCCCCGGCGCTGTTCAAGCATCGCGGCGCGCGCGCCCGCAAGGGCGACTATTTCGGCCCCTTTGCCTCAGCCGGCGCGGTCGGACGCACGATCAACGCCATGCAGCGGGCCTTCCTGATCCGCTCCTGCACCGACAGCGTCTATGAAAGTCGCACGCGGCCCTGCCTGCTCTACCAGATCAAGCGCTGCGCCGGCCCCTGCACCGGCGAGATCTCCACCGAGGACTATGGCGAGCTGGTGAACGAGGCGAAGGCCTTTCTTTCGGGCAAGAGCAAGCAGGTTCACGCCGAACTCGCGGACGCCATGAACCAGGCCTCCGAAGAGCTCGACTTCGAGCGCGCGGCGATCTATCGCGACCGCCTGTCGGCGCTTTCCCATGTGCTCGGCCACCAGGGCGTCAATCCGGCGGGGATCGAGGAGGCCGATGTCTTCGCCATTCATAACGAAGGCGGGCTCTGCTGCATCCAGGTGTTCTTCTACCGGACCGGCCAGAACTGGGGCAACCGCGCCTATTTCCCGAAAACCGATCCCTCGCTGTCCGCCGCCGAAATCCTCAACGCGTTCCTGGCGCAGTTCTACGATGACAAGCCGATCCCGCGCGACGTCTTCCTGTCGGAGGAGATCGAGGAGCGGGCTTTGCTTGAACTGGCGCTTTCCGAACGCGCCGGGCGCAAGGTGAACATCGCCGTGCCCAAGCGGGGCGAAAAGCGCGAGGCGGTCGACCATGTTCTCGCCAATGCGCGCGAGGCCCATGGCCGCAAGCTTTCCGAAACGGCAACGCAATCGCGCCTGCTGCAGGGCTTTGCCGAGACCTTCGGGCTCTCTTCGGCCCCCCGGCGCATCGAGGTCTACGACAACTCCCATATCATGGGCACCAATGCCGTCGGCGGCATGATCGTCGCCGGGCCGGAAGGCTTCGTGAAGGCGCAGTATCGCAAGTTCAACATCAAATCGACGGAGATCACGCCGGGCGACGATTTCGGCATGATGCGCGAGGTGATGACCCGCCGTTTCTCACGTCTCGTCAAGGAACACGGCATTCCCGACCGCAGCCAGCCGGTCGAGGCCGATGACGACGCCCCCTTCCCCGCCTGGCCGGATGTCATCCTCATCGATGGCGGCCAGGGGCAGATGTCAGCGGTGCGCGCCATTCTCGAAGAACTCGGCATCAAGGATGCGGTGACCGCCATCGGCATCGCCAAGGGCGCGGACCGCGAGGCCGGGCGCGAGCGCTTCTTCATGGAGGGCAAGCCCGATTTCTCGTTGCCGCCGCGCGATCCGGTGCTCTATTTCATCCAGCGCCTGCGCGACGAGGCGCATCGCTTTGCCATCGGCTCGCACCGCGCCCGGCGCAAGAAGGAGATGGTGAAGAACCCGCTCGACGAGATCGCCGGCATCGGCCCGTCGCGCAAGCGGGCGCTGCTGCAGCATTTCGGCTCGGCCAAGGCCGTCTCGCGCGCCGGGCTGACCGATCTCAGCGCCGTCGAGGGCATCTCGGAAGCGATGGCGCAGCAGATCTATGATCACTTCCATGACGGCGGCGGCTAATAGGAAGTCCTTCCTGCAGCCAGGGGCGATATGACACACTATTAATCCGGGCCGGCATTGACCTTGGCCATGCAATGGAAGCAATTTGCCCCTACATAAAGCGCACTGCCCAGCAGGCAGTGCGAGCACACGGAATGAAGCCATGGCATCAAAAGCGTATAATATCCCCAACCTCCTGACCTATGGCCGCATTCTTGCAGTGCCCCTGATCGTTCTGTGCTTCTTTCTGGAGGGCAAGCTTTCCAGTTCGGATACGGCCCGCTGGGCGGCGCTGACGATCTTTCTGATCGCCTCGATCACCGATTTCTTCGATGGCTATCTGGCGCGCGCCTGGAACCAGCAATCCAATATCGGGCGCATGCTGGATCCGATCGCTGACAAGCTTCTGGTCTCCACCTGCCTCCTTCTGCTTGCCGCCGATGTCGAACGGACGATTGCCGGATGGTCGCTCTGGGCCGCGATCATCATCCTGTGCCGCGAAGTTCTGGTCTCCGGCCTCAGGGAATATCTCGCCGGTCTGAAGGTGTCCGTTCCGGTCACGCGGATCGCCAAATGGAAGACAACCTTCCAGATGATCGCGATCGGCCTGCTGCTGGCCGGCCCTGCCGGTGACAAGATCATGCCCTACACCACCAATCTCGGCATCGTGCTGTTGTGGGTGGCCGCGATTTTGACGATGTATACCGGCTACGACTATTTCAGGGCCGGGCTGAAACACGTGGTGGAGGCTGAAAAGTGACCAAGCTTGTCTATTTCGCCTGGGTGCGCGAGCGGATCGGCGTTGCCGAAGAAGACATCATCCTGCCCGAGAACGTGACCGATATCGCCGGACTGCTGCGTTTTCTGACGGAGCGCGGCGAGGGCTATGAAGCGGCGCTTCAGGAGCCGGAGATTATCCGCGTGGCGCTCGACCGGGTTCATGCCGAACATGACGCCCCGCTTGACGGCGCGCGCGAAATCGCCCTTTTCCCGCCGATGACGGGGGGCTGAAACAGTGCCCCTAGCCCCCGATATCCGCATCCAGGCGGAGGATTTCGACATCGCGACCGAACAGGACAGGCTCGGCGCGAACCGAGCCAATATCGGCGCGCTCGTCAGCTTCACCGGGCTTTGTCGCGACGAGAACGGCCAGCTGGAAGCCCTCGAACTTGAGCACTATCCCGGCATGGCCGAAAGCGAGATCACCCGCATCGCCAAGACCGCCATCGATCGCTTTGGCCTTCTTGGCCTCACCGCAATCCACCGCTACGGCCGGATCAGGCCCGGCGAAAACATCGTTCTGGTCGTCGCGGCAGCAAAACACAGACAGGCGGCATTTGACGGTGCGGCCTTCGTCATGGACTTCCTGAAAACGGACGCTCCCTTCTGGAAGAAGGAACACCTGAAGGACGGCGGCGAGACCGGCTGGGTCGAAGCGCGCGAGACCGATCTTTCCGCCCGGAGCAAGTGGCAATAAAACAGACATGAGCCGCCCTTAAGATAGCGCTTGTCGAACGCCCCAGACAGCCTATTCTTGTTCCAGATTCTAATCGATTTGGCTTTGCGGCTTCACCCTGAACGAGGACAATATGCCTTCAAGTTCCGATTCGCTTACCGTCGGCTTCATCATGTATCCCGGCCTGACGCAGCTTGATCTGTTCGGGCCTGCCGATGTCCTGAACCGGATGCCCGGCACCGAGATCAAGTTCCTGTGGAAGAATCTCGACCCCGTCATCGTCGACCGCGGTATGCGCATCCTGCCTAATACCACGTTCGGACAGTGCCAAAAGCTCGACATCATCTGCGTTCCCGGCGGCCCCGGCCAGATCGCCCTGATGGATGACGACGAGACGCTGAACTTCCTGCGCCGCATCGCGCCCGGCTGCAAGCTGGTCACCGCGGTATGCACCGGTTCGCTGGTGCTGGGCGCGGCCGGCCTCTTGAAGGGTTACCGCGCCACCTCGCACTGGTCCTCGGTCGACCAATTGTCTCTGTTCGGCGCGATCCCGGTGGAAGAGCGCGTCGTCATGGACCGCAACCGGATCACCGGCGCGGGGGTCACCTCGGGCATAGATTTCGCGCTGCGCGTGGTCGAGAACCTGATGGACAAGACGACCGCCCAGCAGATCCAGTTGCAGATGGAATATGATCCGGAACCGCCCTATCGCTGCGGCACGCCGAAGACCGCGCCGCCGGAAATCCTCGACAGCGTGCGCGCGCGCCTCCACATGTTCCAGTCGAGCCGTCGCTCCGCCAGCGAGCGCGCCGCCGAACGTTTGGCTACACGCGACAAGTGACAGAGACGTGTTTCAGGAGGACACGAATGAACCCTATTCAGCGTCGAATGCAGATTCTAGAGAAACGAGACGTCAATGTTGTACTGGACGTTGGCGCAAATGCGGGCCAGTTTGCTCAGGAGTTGCGAGCGAACGGCTATGCAGGACGTATCATTTCCTTTGAACCGACAAATAACGCCTTCGCGACCTTGAGCGAGGCAGCAGAATCTGATGCCGAATGGACGACAATGCAGCTTGCGTTGGGCGAGTTCAACGACACTGCGGTGATCAATGTATCGGAGAACTCATTCAGCAGTTCACTGCTCGAGGCCAAACAATGGTCAATCGATATCGAATCCTCTATCCGATGTGTCGCGCAGGAGGAGGTACAGGTTCGAAGGCTGGATAGCATTTTCGAGGAACTGATCCGCCCAAACGATCGTACGTTTCTGAAAGTCGACACACAGGGCTTTGAATTGCCGGTAATACGGGGTGCACTTGGGTGTTTGCGCCGTATCCCGCTTATTCAGTTGGAGGTGTCATTTCGTTCCGTCTATTCCAGCGAACCGCCCGCCCATGATGTCCTGTCAGTGATGGCGGGCCTCGGCTACCGGGTAGTCCTTGTCGGGGATGGTTGGGACGATCCCGGCTCGGCGGAATTGTTGCAAGCCGACTTCATGTTCGCAGCAGAGCGTTGATTGCACGACAGGACGGGTCGCCGGGATGGCCCCACCCCCCTTTTCCTGGCCAGATAGTTTCCGCCTCTACTGAAACTCGAAGATCTTGCGGAAGACGCCGGGCGCGATCGCCGAAAGCGGATTGACCACCAGGTCGGGATCCGCCGTCTTGCCGGTCAGCTTGAAGGTGATGCCGAAAAGACCCTTGTCGTTGCCATTGCCCAGAAGCGGACCGAAGATCGGGATTTCCGCGAAGATCCGGTTCAGCCCGTAAGCGGGCATGAACGTGCCGGTCATGTCGATATTGCCGGCCGCGTCGCGCACCACGCCCTTGAAGGTCGCGCCCACCTGGTCACCGCGCACGAAGGCGTCGGAGACCTGCAGAACTCCGTCCGAGATGTCGATCACGGCCTGGCCGCGCTGGAAACGCTGTTCGGATTCGTTGATCTGGTTGCGATAGGTCGCGTTCAGGCTCTTGCCGTTTGAGCCCGTCGGCGAGGACAGAAGGCGCTTGAGCTGCTGATCGTTGATCAGGCGAAACTCGGTGAGGTTGAGCAATCCGCGCCAGCCCGAAGCGGTTTCGACAAGGTTGAGGTCGAGCGTGCCACCTGTCATCTTCTGATATACGCCGAGGAAGCGCAGCAGCGCGCCGGTCCCGGACGTCGCAAGCGAGACCGTCTTTTTACCGCCGTCGATGCCGAGCTTGAGCGTCAGGGGCTGTCCCGTCGCCGTCGTCGCCGATAATGAGCCGGAAACAACATCACCGCTCCTGACCAGAAGGTCGCCGGCGGCGGAGGAAAGCTGCCGGCCGCCCTCGCCGGTCACGCGCGCTATATCGAAGTGAACGCGCGCATTGTCGTTGCCACCCTTTTCACCGCTTTCGTCATCGCTCGCGCTCAGGTGATCGAGAAGCGGACTGGCCATGAAGCTCCGTCCCGTCACAACGACATCCAGGCCCTGTTGCTCGCGCTGAATGGCGATGTTGACATCGTCACCCTTGGTCAGGGCGACATGGGTGAGCGTCGTCGAAAGCAGTCCGTCCTTGTCGAGCGTGACGCTGCCGTGCGCCGAAAGCCCGCTTCCCGAAAGCTGCAGGTCTTCAAGGATCGTTAGTCCGTCCTTGTTTTCATCGTCCAGCCGGAAGCTGAGCGTCGCCGGTGTGCCACTCGGCTTCTTCCAACCCATCCATGGCAGGGAGAGGACCGTCCTGCGCAGGTCGAGCGTCACGCGGCTTCCCTCGGGTTCGTTTTCGACGGACATCGAAATCGGGCCGTTGACGTAGCTGCCAAGCCCTGGCGCCAGTTTCTCGCGCTCGGAGTCGTCGAGATCGGCCGCAAGCCAGAGCACCGATTCCGATTTCGAATTGGCGCCAAGCGGTTCGGCCCATTCGATATCGAGCGGCACGCCATTGGCGGTGCCCGTCCCCTCGAAGGCAAGCCGGTCGGGTACGATTTCCAGGAGGCCCGAAAGATCGGCCACCGTGTAGCCGCTCACCGGCTTCGCCAGCTTGCCCTCGCTGATATCGGCCGCCACGCTCCAGGTCGGCGGCAGCGGGCCTGGCTCATCCAGCGGGAAGCGCGCCTTGACGTTGACCTCCGCCATGCCGGCGAAATCATCGGGCGTGAAATCCAGACCCTTCAGCGCGTTGATCGGAGGCGCGGCGGCCAGTTCCACGAGGTCGCGAACCTTGCCGGCGAGCATCACGTCCACTTCGCCCGTCAGCGGTTTGGCAAAGCTGTCGGCAATGGCGAAGGTTCCCTCGCGAAGCGTGATCGTCCGGCCCTTGGCGATCGAAAGCGTGCCCTCCTCGATCTCGACATCGACGCTTTCGCCCATAATCTCCACCCGCGCATCGCTGCGGTTCACGTCGGGAAACTTGTCGTTGAGGGTGATGCGGGTATCATCGATGTCGAAGGCGATGTTGAGCTCGGTCTCGTCGAGATTGACGGGAACGCCCTGCCCCTCGATCCGTCCGGCGGGAAGATAGACGGCGATGTCGCCATTGGTGACGACGCCGCCATGCAGATTGCGGCTGACCCATTCTCGCGGCTTTCGCGCGATCCAGAATGGCCAGAGCTGTTTGACCGCTTCCGTATCCATCCGTTCGACCCGCGCGCCGAAGGAAAGTTCCGGGCTCGTCGCATTGCCGAAGACGGCCTTGAAGGAAGCAGCCATGATGCCCTGCGGAGAGCTGACGGCAATGTTGTCCAGAAGCAGGCGCGGATTGTCGGTCTGGTATTCGCCGGTGAACTTGGCGTCGAAGATCAGCGGCGGAAGGCCCGGCTCGCGCGATTTGAACCGCCCGCCGCGCACCAGGACGTCGAGCGCATAGCCGGCTTCCTCGGCGCCAGGCCGGAAGCGGTCGAGATCCATGATGCCGGCTGTGAAGGGGAAGCGGCTCCCGTCAAAATCGATCGACGAATCCGTCAGCTCCAGCGACTGCTTATCCGTATCGTAGGTAAGATTGAGGCGTGCGTCGGAAAAGGCGCGCGCAATCGAATCGGCCACGAAGCGGCCCTTTGCCACATCGAACTCGGCCACCACCTCCGGCAGGCCGCCCGGGGCGGCGCGCGCCAGGGCGATTGCCATGTCGGCGGTTCCCTCGACCCCCATCATCGCCTCGCCCTCGTTGTTTTCCTGCAGCAGGAACGGCGTCAGCTTGACATTGCTGATCTCGGCCTGAAGGTTTTTCGTTCGGCCGCGATCCGCAATCGCCTCGAGCGTGAATCCCGTGGCCGTGCCGTCCAGCGAGACTGCGCCATCGACCCTTAGCACGCCATCGGGCAGGAGGTTCAGATTGACCTCGCGGATATCGACGGAGACGGTTCTGCCGGGCGAGGCGCTGCCGACGGGAAACTGAATGTCGCTGAGCTGGATCGTCTGCGTTTCGGCTGCGCTGAGGATGCCGCGCGCGAAATCGGTCTGGGTGAAGATCTGCTCCACCAGTATCGGCAGGCTGTCGACGCGATGGTCGGTAAGGCGAAACGTGCCGGTCGAGGGCAATGCGGAAGCATCGACGTCGATATCGTCGGCAAGGACCGCGTTCACGGAGATCTGGCCGCGCGCGAGGCTGACCGGATCGATGGCGAAGCTCAGGACGCCGATGGAGGCAATCTCCTTTTCGGACGGGCCGAAGAGGTTCACACCGCTGACATTGAGCCGCAGTGACAGGCCGCCGCCGACCCTGAGCGCCGCCGCCTCGATGCTGGCATGATAGCCGTCCGGCATGGCCGCGCGGATCTGCTCATTGGCCTTGGAGGCGAGAAAGCGGTCCAGAGATCCGCTTTCGATGACATAGAAGACCGCCGCAAGGATGATGGCGAAGCCGAGCACGAAGAGCAGGAACAACCGGGCGCAGGCATGAGAAAACTTGTGATGGGGACGCGTGTGGACGATATGCGGATCGCTGGTCTGCGCCGACGGCAGACGGTGAAGCGCGACGCGCTCGCGCCGGCTGAACCGCGTGCGCTGCCCGCGAACAAAAAAGTCTTTGTCGTTCTTGTCGTTCAAATTCGCCCCGACGAATAATATATTCGTGATCAAAAGGATATTCGGCGCGAATCCCTTCAAGCACGGCTATGATAATCACGATGACGCACGCGGCTGGCAAGCAGACAATCGGCGCAGACAGACTTTGCCCAAAGCCATATATCAAGAATTCGACTTGAACATGATATGAACGAGGAGTGTTTCCGATGAGCGAAGTGACAGAAGGCGAGAAGACCCCGGATTTTTCCATCTCCGTTGCCGAGGGAGAGACATTCTCGCAGGCCGATGCCGAAGGCAGATCGATCGTGCTTTATTTCTACCCCAAGGACGACACCAAGGGCTGCACGGTTGAGGCGATCGCCTTTTCCGCCCTTGCCGGCGAATTCGAGAAAGCCGGTGCGATCGTCATCGGCGTCTCGCCCGATACGCTTCAAAGCCATGCCCGTTTCGAGAAGAAGCACGAGCTTTCGGTCCTGCTCGGCTCCGACGAGGACCACGCGGTCGCGGAAGCCTATGGGGTCTGGAAGGAAAAGAGCATGTATGGCCGCAAATTCATGGGGATAGAACGTTCGACCTTCCTGATCGGACCGGACGGCATCATCAAGAAGGCCTGGCGCAAGGTCAAGGTCGACGGCCACGCGGAGACGGTTCTTGACGCCGTCAAGGGCCAGGACTGACGAGTCCGCTCCCGCGATTGCCAGAAAATCGATGTGAAAAGAGCCCGGAAGCCCCGACACTTCCGGGCTTTTCTTGACTCTCGCGCCGTTTGATACTATCCCGCCCTCGTAAAAGCGAAGGCGGCCAGGATCCGTCTATTTGTCAACGACAACACGGAACACGTTTCCCTTTGACCTCATTCTCAGATCTTGGGCTCAGCCCCAAAGTACTTTCCGCTGTGACCGAAGCTGGCTATAGCGAACCGACGCCCATTCAGGCAGGCGCCATTCCGCACGCCCTGACCCGCCGCGATGTCTGCGGCATTGCACAGACCGGCACAGGCAAGACCGCCTCTTTCGTGCTGCCGATGCTTACGCTTCTGGAGCGCGGACGCGCCCGCGCCCGCATGCCGCGCACGCTCATTCTCGAGCCGACCCGGGAACTGGCGGCCCAGGTGGCCGAGAATTTCGAAAAATACGGCAAGAATCACAAGCTCAACGTCGCCCTTCTGATCGGCGGCGTTTCCTTCGATGAGCAGGACCGCAAGATCGAGCGCGGCGCCGACGTGCTGATCGCCACCCCCGGACGCCTGCTCGACCATACCGAACGCGGCAAGCTCCTGATGACCGGCGTCGAGATCTTCGTCATCGACGAGGCCGATCGCATGCTCGACATGGGCTTCATCCCCGATATCGAGCGGATCGCCAAGCTCATTCCGTTCACGCGCCAGACCCTGTTCTTCTCCGCCACCATGCCGCCGGAAATCCAGAAGCTGGCCGACCGGTTCCTGCAGAATCCGGCCCGCGTCGAAGTCGCTCCGCCGTCTTCCACCGCCGCGACTGTCGAGCAGAAGCTCGTCGCCTCGAAGGCGAAGGACTACGAAAAGCGCGAGACGCTGCGCTCGATCATCGACCAGCAGGATGACCTGAAAAACGCGATCATCTTCTGCAACAGGAAGAAGTCGGTGGCCGATCTGCTGCGATCGCTGCAGCGCCATGAATATGCCTGCGGCGCGTTGCATGGCGACATGGACCAGCATTCACGCACGACGATCCTGCAGAATTTCCGCGACGGAAAGCTGCCGCTGCTGGTGGCTTCCGATGTCGCCGCCCGCGGTCTCGACATTCCCGATGTCAGCCATGTCTTCAATTACGATGTGCCGATCCATGCGGAAGACTATGTGCACCGTATCGGCCGGACCGGCCGCGCAGGACGCAAGGGCAAGGCGTTCACTATCGCCACGGCGAAGGATTCCAAGTTCGTCGACGCGATCGAAAAGCTGATCGACCGCAAGATCGACTGGGTTGACGGTCCGCCCTCCTCTCACGCAGCGGAAGAAGCCAGCGAGAAGCCGGCGCCGCGCGCGCGCCGTGGCGCCAGGAAGCAGGACACCTCCTCCGAGAGCAAAAGCGAGCCGAAGGCCGCGCCTCAGCAGGACAACCGCGCTGCAAAGCCTGCAAATGCCCCGAACGGCAAGGCCGCCGGCGGCAAGCCCGCCAATGATGACCGCAAGCGCTCGCGCCGCCGCGACCGTGACGACGATCCGACCCCCGTCGGCTTCGGCGACGATATTCCAGCCTTCATGCTGATCGGCGCGAAAAGCTGACATCGCTCGGGCGTCTGATCTCCAGAGCGGTTTCGCCTTCACGAAAGGACGAAACCGCTCTTTTCGTTTGTCCCTGCAAGGTCCGGCAGGCACCAACCTCTCAAGCCTGACCGAGACATACAGCTGACTGCCATCCCCTGACAGCCGCTGCATCGCACGCACGGGATGACGCGGTCACCCTCAAACAGATACAGGCAAACGAGAAAGAGCCGCACTTCCTGGGAGTGAAGCGCGGCCCTAATTGTGCTGGCAAACGGTTCGTTTGATAAGAATTGAATAGGATTACAGTGAATTCACCTTCATCCAAAAGCAATACGGAGAAGTCTTATAATAGGAATTCAGTATGTATTCAGACCTACCGCAAGCCGCTTTTTTAGTCAAGCCTATTTTTTGGACATTTATGTGACGCCTACAGGGTCCGGTATGCACGCCGGTAATACATCAGCGCCTCATCCTCGTCGCCGCAACGGGTTTTGACGACCTCTCCGATCAGGATCCAGTGGGTCGACATTTCCTTCGCCTCGACCAGGCGGCAATCAAAACTGGCGAGCGCGTCGTTCAACACAGGCGCCCCGGAACCGTCAAAGGACCAGTCGCCCATGGCGAAGCGTTCTTCAGTGGACAGGCCGCCAAGGCCGGAAAAGGCGTCCGAAAGCGGCTTGTGGCGGGCGCCGAGCGTATTGAGCGCGAAATTGCCGCTTTCAAGGAAGATCTCGTTTTTCGGGTTGAAGCGGTTCACACAGGCAAGAACGGTCGGCGGATCGTCCGACACCGAGCAGCAGGCAGTCGCCGTGACGCCGCGCATCGCCCCGCCGGAGGCCGTGGTCACAATCTGGACATGGCCGGCGAAACGGGCCATCGCATCGCGATAGGCGCGGGAAAATGGGTGTTCATCATGCATGGTGATCGCGATACCGGTGATCTGGTGAAATAGACAAAAAGCGTCCCTTCATCTCTTGGTCGGGGTACTTACGGCGTTGCCCCTGTCTCTGGCAAGGGGTATGACTCTTGTTAACGCGCCAGAGTGAGAACCAGACCCGCCATCATGAGATTATTTAAGGCTTTCCTTGCCCTTGCCGCGCTGTCCTTCAGTGCCGCCACGCCTGCCAATGCCCAGCAGGGCAGTATCGGCGTTGTGGCCCCCGTGAGCGGTGATTACGCAGTGCTCGGCGCCCAGATGCTCGATGGCGCGGGACTTGCCGCGCGCGGTCTCGGCGTGGAACTGACCGTCGTTGATGAAAGCTGCGAAGATGGAAGCGGCGACGGCGTTGCCGAGGCGCTCGAAGATGCCGGGGTCGCGATCGCCGTCGGCTTCTTCTGCAGCGAAACCCTGCGCGGCGCCCTGCCCGGCCTTGCCGCTGCCGGCATTCCGGCCGTCACGGTTTCCGTCCGTTCCCTGCCGCTGATGGCGGACGCGCGCGACAATGGCTGGCCGCTCTACCGCATGGCGCCGAACCGCCAGGACCAGGTGGATGCGATCGTGGATCTGATCATGAGCGAGTGGGTCGATCGGCCGGTAGCGCTGGTCGATGACGGCACGATCTACTATCGCGAGCTTATCAATGCGGTGCGCAACGCCATCGAGGCGCGCGGGCTCGAGCCGGTCTTCATCGATACCTTCCGCCCCGCCCAGCAGCAGCAATTGTCGCTCGTCCGACGCCTTTCCCAGGCTGGCGCGACGCATGTACTCGTCGGCGGCACGCGCGGCGATGTGGCGATCATCGCCCGCGACGCGCGCGAGCAAGGCGCACCCCTGACGCTCCTTGGCGATGACGGGTTGCGCGCCGCGCGCACCAATCCTCCGCTCGCAGACGGCGTTCTGGCGATGGCGCTGCCGGAATATGGAGAGCTTCCTCCCGCAGCCGACCTGGCCGAGGCGGCCCGCGCGGAGGCGGTTGTGCCCGAGGGCTACGTCATTCCCGGCGCGGCCGCCGTCGAACTTGCCAGCCAGGCGCTTCTGGCGGCCGAAGATGCCGGCAACGGAATTGACGCGGCGCTTTTGAACAACAGCTTCATGACAGCGATCGGGCCCGTCAGCTTCACGGCCGCGCACGAGCTTTCCGACAACCCGTTCTTTCTGCTGCGCTGGCAGAATGGCGCGTTCGTTCCCGTCTTCGACAGCGAACGACAGTAAGGAACAGAAAAGACCGGCCAGGTCTGAAAAACGGCAATATGTGAGGAAATGGGCCCGATGGGCCAGCATTGAGGAATGAAGAAGTGAAACGTCCCCTGCGTATCGCACCGTCCATCCTTTCGGCCGATTTCTCCGATCTCGGCCAGGATGTCAGGGCCGTTGTCGCCGATGGCGCCGACTGGGTCCATCTCGACATCATGGACGGCCATTTCGTGCCGAACATCACCTTCGGACCGCCGGTGGTGAAGGCGCTGCGCCGTCACACCGACGCGGTTTTCGACTGTCACCTGATGATAGCGCCCGCCGATCCCTATATCGAGGCCTTCGCCGACGCAGGCTGCGACATCATCACCGTGCATCAGGAAGCCGGCCCGCATCTGCACCGCTCGCTGCAGACGATCCGCAATCTCGGCAAGAAGGCGGGCGTCGCGCTCAATCCGGCGACCCCCGTATCGATGATCGAACACGTGATTGACGATCTCGACCTGATTCTGATCATGACCGTCAATCCGGGCTTTGGCGGCCAGAAATTCATTCCCGCCACACTCGACAAGATCGAGCAGGCCAATGCCCTGATCGGCGACCGGCCGATCGATCTCGAGGTCGATGGCGGGATCGCGCCCGATACGGTCGGCACCGTCACGAAAGCGGGCGCGAATGTGCTGGTCGCCGGATCCGCGATCTTCGGAAAGGCGGTCGAGGGCAGCTACCGCCCGCCGATGGAGGCCCTGCGCGCCGGCGAACAATAGGCCGGCCCGGAAAGAAAGGGAGGAAACAGCAATGCCTCAGTTCCTGCCACGCATAACCCTTGCGTCGCTGTTCGGCCTTTCGGCCGTTGGTGCAGCAGCCGGCGATTTCGCCACTTTCACGCCGCTCGGCTTTTCCGAGGACGGCAGCGTCTTCGCCTTCGAGGAGTTCGGCGTGGAAGACGGCTCCGGCTTTCCCTATTCGAACATCTTCTTCATCGATACCGAACGCGACGCCTTTCTCGACGAGACGCCGTTCCGCGTGCGCGAGGAAGACGAGAACGCGACCATCAGTTCCGTGCGCGGCCTTGCCGTCGGCGAAGCACTGCCGCTGATCCAGGACTACAACCTGCTGGCCCATCCCGGCTGGCTCGCCGCCTTCAACCCGGTCACGGAAGAAGTCGAAGGCGACGGCCAGACGATCCGCTATCGTTCGCACCCCAACCTCTCGCCGGTCGGAACGCTTTCGCTGGAAACCTTCGCGCTCGATCCGATCTCGGCCTGCGCCGCCATCACCCAGGATGCGCAAGGGTTCCGGCTCGCCTATACCGGTCCCGACGGCGAAAGCCGGACAATCCATGAGGACAGTCGCATTCCGACAAGCCGCAACTGTCCGACGGATTACCGGCTTGGCGGGGTGATGACCTATGGCGGCGGCGCGGACAATGCCGTCCATGTCGCGCTGATCACCGTGCTCTCGCATGGCTTCGAAGGGCCGGATGGCCGCTGGATCGCCGTCCCATTCCGGCCATAGTCCGCATTTAGCGCCCGATTTTGGGCGGCCGCGCCGTTTCCTTTGCCGGAAAAATGCTCTAGAGCGTGTCAGGCCTTGAGACACTGGCCGGCACGACGTTAAGAAGGATCCCTTACCCGATGATACCGCGCTACTCCCGCCCGCAAATGACAGACATCTGGTCGCCGGAAACCAAGTTCCGCATCTGGTTCGAGATCGAGGCCCATGCCTGCACCGCGCTGGCCGAGATCGGCGTGATCCCGAAGAGCGCCGCCGAGACGATCTGGGAAAAGGGCAACGCCGCCACTTTCGACGTCGCGCGCATCGACGAGATCGAGGCCGTGACCAAGCATGACGTCATCGCCTTCCTTACGCATCTTGCTGAAATCGTCGGCCCGGATGCCCGCTTCGTCCATCAGGGCATGACCTCCTCGGACGTGCTCGATACCTGTTTCAACGTTCAGCTGACGCGGGCAAGCGACCTGCTGCTCGCCGATCTTGACGGGCTGCTTGCCGCGCTGAAGCGCCGCGCCTTCGAGCACAAGGACACGATCACCATCGGTCGCTCGCACGGCATTCATGCCGAGCCGACCACGTTCGGCATCAAGCTTGCCCAGGCCTATGCGGAGTTCGACCGCTGCCGGGCACGCCTCGTCGCCGCGCGCGAGGAAATCGCGACCTGCGCCATTTCCGGCGCGGTCGGAACCTTCGCCAATATCGATCCGCGCGTCGAGGAACATGTCGCCGAGGCCATGGGCCTGCAGCCGGAGGCGGTCTCGACCCAGGTCATTCCGCGCGACCGGCACGCGATGTTCTTTGCCACGCTCGGCGTGATCGCCTCCTCCGTCGAACGGCTCGCCATCGAAATCCGCCACCTGCAGCGCACGGAAGTTCTGGAAGCGGAGGAATATTTCTCTCCCGGCCAGAAGGGCTCGTCGGCCATGCCGCACAAGCGCAACCCGGTGCTGACGGAAAACCTGACCGGCCTCGCCCGCATGGTGCGCGGCTATGCGCTGCCGGCAATGGAAAACGTCGCCCTCTGGCACGAGCGCGACATTTCGCATTCTTCCGTCGAACGCATGATCGGCCCCGACGCCACCGTGACGCTTGATTTCGCGCTGGCGCGTCTCACCGGCGTGATCGACAAGCTTCTGGTCTATCCCGACCACATGATGGACAATCTCAACAAGTTCCGCGGCCTGGTGCATTCCCAGCGCGTGCTCCTGGCGCTCACCCAGGCCGGCGTCTCGCGCGAGGATGCCTATCGTCTGGTCCAGCGCAACGCCATGAAGGTTTGGGAGGAAGGCAAGGACTTCCTCGAGGAACTGCTCGCCGACGACGAAGTGACAGCCGCACTTACGGAAGATCAGATCCGCGAGAAGTTCGACCTCGGCTATCACACCAAACATGCCGACACGATCTTCAACCGCGTTTTCGGCGAAAGCTGATCGCGGCCAAAGTCAGCAACCCGATCCGCAGCGTCCGGCTTCTGCCGGGCGTCGCTCCAAGAAATATCATGTGAAGCGCCATGAAGATTTCCGAAACAGAAATCCTGATTGTTCCCGGCTACAAGAATGCCGGGCCGGACCACTGGCAAAGCCGCTGGGAGCGCAAATTGTCCACCGCCCGGCGCGTCGAGCAGGAAGCCTGGTCGAAGCCGGTGTGCGAGGAATGGACGGCAAGGCTTGCCGAGGAAGTGAACCGCGCCGAACGCCCGGTGGTGCTCGTCGCCCACTCGCTCGGCATTCCAACCTCGGTTCTGGCGATCCCGGATTTCCAGAATCGCGTCGCCGGCGCCTTCTTCGTCGCGCCGCCCGAGGTCGACAATCCGAAAGTCAGGCCGAAACACATGATGACCTTCGGTCCTTACCCGCGCGAGCCCCTGCCCTTTCCCACAATTGTGATCGCCAGCCGCAACGACCCCTTCGGCCGTTTCGAGCCGGCCCGCGACATTGCCGGCGCCTGGGGCGCGGACTTCTACGACATGGGCGAAGCGGGCCATATCAACGACAAGGCGGGGTTCGGTCCCTGGCCCGAAGGCACGCTGATGTTCGGCCGTTTCGTCTCCGGACTGCGCTGACGGCTCGGTCTGAGGCATGCGCCCGACGGTTCCGGACGGCTGCAATTTCACGCCGTGCTTATGGATAGAATTGACATTCTGCCTTCATCCATCACACTGACTCGTCTGGAGCACGCTCATGCGTGCCTGGAAGCATGTTGGTACCATGGAGCGCGGACCCGGGTTGTGGCGGCCCGATCCATTCGAGACAGCGGGAACAAAGCGTTTCGAATGCCCGTTCTCCCCGAAAGGATGACCGTTTGGCGAGGGAAACGAGGAACTCAGATTTGTTGGGCGAGGCCGATCTGGCCAATGCGATGATCGAGCGGTCGCCGCTGGCGGTCGCGGTCGTGGAGCTCGACGGCCATACGATAACCGCGACCAACCAGAATTTCGAAGCGATCATGCCCGGCATCAAGGCTGACGGTCACAGCATTCTGGAATGGATTCACAAGGACGATCACCCGCTGCTTCGCGGTCTCATCGGCCCGACATCGGGCATTTCCGGGCGCGAGCAGAAACGCGAGATGCGCATCGGCAGGCGCCCGGACGGCCCCTGGCGCTGGATGCTGGTGGCTGCGACCATTCTGAAGGACGAGGACCCGCAGGCAACGCGACGCGCGCTCTTCTACTTCATCGACATTCATGCCCAGAAAAGCCACGAACTCCTGGAAAGCGAACGCGCGCGGCGTTGGAATTACGCGCTTGTGAGCTCCGGTCTGGGTGTCTGGGATCATAATTACCGCAAGCAGGAATTCTTCTATTCCCAAACCTGGCGAGCCATGCGCGGCTATGCCTCCACCGGGGCCACCCCTTTTTCCAGCACGGAACAATGGCTCCAGCTCGTGCACCCCGAGGACCGGGATTTCGTTGCTCATGCCATCGAGCGCCAGAAGGCCGGAGATCTCAGATACATGAACTTCGAATACCGGGAGCGCCATTGCGACGGTCACTGGATCTGGATCGAGTGCCGCGGCGATGCGGTGGAATATTTCCCCGACAACCGGCCTGCTCGCATCATCGGCACGGATCAGGACGTCACCGATCGCAAGAATGCCGAAGCCCTTCTCGCCCATACGCGCCAACGCCTGGAGATGGCGCTCACAACCTCGCGCATCGGCGTGTTCGAACATGACCGCAACACCGGCACCGTCTATGGCGATGCCCGTATCTGCGAGATCTACGGCTTCGACGACCAACCGGAAAGCTTCGACATTCAAAGGGTCTTCGACCTCGTTCACCCGGAAGACCTGAAACGCACGCTTGCTCGTTCGTCGGAGCTCGTCCCCGGCGGCGGCCCGGTCTCAGCCGAATTCCGCATCTACCGCGAAAATGACGGCTCTCTGCGCCATGTCCGCCATCTGGTGCGTCTCCATCTTGGTGAAAACGGCGAGGAAACCATCGTGGGCATTAACTGGGACGTGACGGAGGAAGTGCGCCTCCGTCAGGACCTCGTGACCGCCAAGCAACTGGCGGAGGCTCGCAATTTCGAACTCGACCGGGCGAAATCCGACATCGAATATGCAGCGCTCCATGACTACCTCACAGCCCTGCCCAACCGCCGCTTTCTCGAAGACGAGCTGGAACGCCGGGTCTCGATCGCCGCCGCCTCCGATCTTAAGGTCGGGCTGCTGCAGATCGACGTCGACGACTTCAAGGGCATCAACAGCACCTATGGCCATGGCGCCGGCGACCGCGTGCTCTGTCATGCGGCCCAGACCCTTCTGGATATGTCAAAGCACAATGATTTCGTCGCCCGCATGGGCGGAGACGAATTCGCCATGATCATCAGCTATGAAGGCGGCAGGGACAAGCTGGAGCAGACGGCGAAACGGGTTCTGCTCGAACTTGCAAAGCCGATCTCACTCAACGATGCGCGCGTCCGGATTTCCGCGAGCATCGGCATCGCGACGATGGGAAACAAGAAGGCTGACGCCGCCGCGATGCTGCGCGACAGCGACCACGCGCTGAAGCATGCCAAATCGAGGGGTCACGGCCAGACCGCCTTCTTCACCCCCGGAATCCGCATTGCCGATGTCGTCGACCGCAAGCCTTCGGACCGGCTGATGCAGGCGATCGAGCAGAACGACTTTATCCCCTTCTATCAACCGCAATATGACGCCGAGACATTCGAGATCCAGGGCATAGAGACGCTGGCCCGCTGGCGCCAATCCGATGGCAGCTTCAGCGAGCCGTCGAGCTTCATCCCGCTCGCGCAGTCGCTCAACATCATGAACATCATCGATGCCAGCATTCTAGCCCAGGCGCTTGAAGACCATCGCCACTGGCGGGACAACGGGCTGTCGCCGCCCCGACTGTCGCTCAACCTCTCGCCTCACCGCCTCAGCGATCCCGCGCTTGTGCCCGCCCTGCAGCGCACGGAACTGCCCGCCGGCACGCTGACCTTCGAACTTCTCGAGTCGATCTTCCTCGACCAGCAGGACGACGTGAGCGCCTACAATCTGAAACAGATCCGCAGGCTCGGCATCAATATCGATGTCGATGATTTCGGAACCGGCTACACATCGATCACCGGCCTCTTGAAGGTGGCGCCGAACGGCTTGAAAATCGCCCGGGAACTGGTTTTGCCGCTGACCCGCTCGCATGATCAGCGCGCCATCGTCAAATCGATCGTCGACATCGGAAAGACGTTGAATATCAGGGTGATCGCCGAAGGCGTCGAATCCCGGCAACACGCTCGCATCCTAACCGATCTTGGCTGCGACGCGCTTCAGGGCTACTGGCTCGCCCGGCCAATGCCGGCGGATGCGATGGAAACGCTTCTGCGCCGCAAGATGGCCGAAGCCTCGGTCTGAAGCCTGCCGACACGGACAGAACGTTTTCAGGAAGAGTGGATAGGGTTTTCCGCCTGCAGCGTGAAACACTGTCACACCGGTCTCGCGCCGGCATGACGGATCGGGCGGAGAGTAAGTGGTGCCCGACCGATCCAACTATACGCTCTGACGCATCATCGCGGAGGCCAGGCGTTTCCGCCCGACCGCGAATGAGCTATACGAGCCGGCTCTGTTCCAGCGCGGCGGCAATGAAGCTCGAGAACAGCGGGTGCGGCTGCAGCGGGCGGCTCTTCAGCTCGGGGTGATACTGTACGCCGATGAACCACGGATGATCGGCATATTCGATCGTCTCCGGCAGGACGCCGTCCGGCGAGGTGCCAGAAAAGACCAGGCCGCAGGCCTCGAGCTTCTCGCGATAGCCGAAATTGACCTCGTAGCGGTGGCGGTGACGCTCGGAAATCTCCGTCGTGCCGTAGATCTCGGCAATCTTGGTGTCTGCGCCCAGATGCGCCTTGTAGGCGCCGAGCCGCATCGTGCCGCCGAGATCGTCCCGGTCGCTGCGCTTTTCCAGTTGATTGCCCTTTACCCATTCGGTCATCAGGCCGACGACGGGTTCGCTCGCATTGCGGTCGAACTCGGTCGATGACGCGTCCTTGATGCCAGCGAGATCGCGCGCCGCCTCGATAACGGCCATCTGCATGCCGAAACAAATGCCGAAATACGGCACCTTGTGGGTGCGGGCGAAGCGGGCAGCGCGGATCTTGCCTTCCGAGCCGCGCTCGCCGAAACCGCCCGGCACGAGAATGCCGTGGACCTTTTCCAGATAGGGCGACGGGTCTTCCTTCTCGAAGATCTCCGACTCGATCCATTCCAGATTGACCTTAACCCGGTTGGCGATGCCGCCATGGGTGAGCGCTTCGATCAGCGATTTATAGGCATCCTTGAGGCCGGTATATTTGCCGACGACGGCGATCGTCACCTCGCCTTCCGGCGTGCGGATGCGCTCGCAGACATTCTTCCATGCATCCATGCGCGGCACGGGCGCGGGATCGATGCCGAAGGCGTGCAGCACTTCGTCGTCCAGTCCCTCGCGGTGATAGGCGAGCGGCACGTCGTAGATGTTGGAGACATCGAGCGCCTGGATGACGGCGGAGGAGCGGACATTGCAGAACAGCGACAGCTTGCGCCGCTCGGCTTCCGGGATCTCGCGGTCGGCGCGCACCAGAAGGATGTCGGGATGGATACCGAGCGCCTGGAGTTCCTTCACCGAATGCTGCGTCGGCTTGGTTTTCAACTCGCCGGCGGCCGGGATATAGGGCATCAGCGTCAGGTGGACATAGACGGCATTGCCGCGCGGCAGGTCGTTGCCGAGCTGGCGGATCGCCTCCATGAACGGCATCGCCTCGATGTCGCCCACCGTGCCGCCGATCTCGCAGAGCACGAAATCGAAGTCGTCATTGCCCTCGAGAACGAATTCCTTGATCTCGTTGGTCACATGCGGAATGACCTGGACGGTGGCGCCGAGATAGTCGCCGCGCCGTTCCTTGTCGAGAATGTTCTTGTAGATGCGGCCGGTGGTGATGTTGTCGGTCTTCGTCGCCGAGCGGCCGGTAAAGCGCTCGTAGTGACCGAGATCGAGGTCGGTCTCCGCCCCGTCATCGGTGACGAACACCTCGCCATGCTGGGTCGGGCTCATCGTTCCGGGATCGACGTTAAGATAGGGGTCGAGCTTGCGCAGACGGACCCGGTAACCCCGTGACTGCAACAAAGCACCCAGTGCTGCTGCGGCGATCCCTTTTCCGAGTGAGGAAACCACGCCGCCGGTGATGAAGATATATCGCGCCATGGGCTTATTCCGATACCGTTTCTCAGCCGATTCTGCCAGAGGCTTTCCGTAAAAAAACCACAGGCAACCGGTGCATTGTCACAAGAACGCCCTTCCGCGCGCTCAGCGTCTGCTGCTTCGCACGGTTGGGCCCAAAGAAAATCCGGCGGGCTGTTGCCTCCCGCCGGATATGTTTTTCCGATTTTCGGCGATCAATCGCCGGTGGGAACGCCCGTCGCGTTCGAGTCCGCCGCCGGCGTCGAAACCGCGGGCTGCTGGCCGTCGGCCGGAGCCGCGCTGTCTGCGCCCGTCGGCACGCCCGCGTCATTGGTCGCCGGGGCCTCGGTGGTGATCGAGCCGCCAAGCTGGTTCAGGATGCCCTGGCCATCCGTCTCGGCGTTCTGTTCGATCCGGTCGAGAATATCCGACGGATTGCCCTGGTAACGGGAAAGGATGCCGAGACCGAGCGAGGTGACGAAAAACAGCGTGGCGAGGATGGCGGTCGTGCGGGTCAGCGCATTGGCCGTTCCGCGCGCCGTCATGAAGCCGGATCCGCCGCCGATGCCGAGCCCGCCGCCTTCAGACCTCTGAATGAGGATCACACCGGCAAGCGCAACGACGATTATCAGGTGAATTACGATCAGTACCGTCTGCATGAATGTCCAATCCGGCCCCGCCCGCGAGGTGCAAACGGGGCAATCCAAGAATATCTGGCGCTTCTCTACATGAGGCGCGCTGTCAATCCAACCCCTTTTTCATACCTGCCCGCCAAACGCGCAGCCGCCGGTTTGCCGCGGGTGAGACGGCAGACGGCCCGCTTGTTCCGGGAGGACTTCGGCAGTCAGGCGGAAGACACTGGCGCCGAAAGAGAAGCCGCCCAGCCGGGCAGATCCGATAATACCTCTATTTTTCTTTTTACTTCAATGACCTATCGGCCTGTTTGAAGGATCCGATCGAACGCATTGCCTAAACGATATCCTCATAGGCATGATAGATTGAGAGGAAATCGGCCGCCTTGAGGCTTGCCCCGCCGATCAGCGCGCCGTTGACATGCGGCACGCTCATCAGTTCCTTGGCATTGCCCGGCTTTACAGAGCCGCCATAGAGCAGACGGAAGCGCTCGCCGGCCTCGCCGAAGCGCTCGATCAGGTCGCGCCGCATGGCCGCATGCACGTCCGCCACCTGTTCTGGACCGGGCGTCTGGCCCGTGCCGATCGCCCAGACGGGCTCATAGGCGATGACCGTATTGTCGCCGGTGGCATCGTCCGGCATGCTCTCGAAAAGCTGGCGGTGCAGAACCTCCATGGTGCGACCGCTCGCATGCTCCGACCGTGTTTCGCCGATGCAGACGATCGCCGTCAGACCCTGATCATAGGCCGCGCGCGCCTTGGTGGAGACCACCTTGTTGTTTTCCTTGTGCTCCTTGCGCCGCTCGGAATGTCCGACGATGACGTGGGTGGCAAAGCAGTCGCGGATCATCTCCGCCGAGATGTCGCCCGTATGGGCGCCGGTGCGGGCCTTCTGGTGGCAATCCTGCGCGCCGATCAGAAGCTTGGTGTCCACCGTCAGCGTGGTCGCGACGTAAAGCAGCGTCGAGGGCGGGCAGATCAGCGCATCCAGTTTCCGCGAAAGAGGGCCGCTGACGCCGTGTGCAATCGCTCTGATCTGATCAAGCGATGCCCGGGTTCCGTTCATTTTCCAGTTCCCGGCGACCAGCGGTCGGATGTCGGATGTCATCTATCTTTTACTCCCAAAATGTCTTTCGTCAGGCACCGAGGGTCCTTGTCCCCTTCTTCCCCTATTCAGGGTCGAGGCGCAAATGCCGCGATGCCGGCTCTCCTCATGCGCCGGCCGCAAATCTTCCGTCTTGTCCCAGAACAAACGGCAGGAACACGATGGTGAAATTTCCGGTTCTGCGCTCCTCCTAATCGGTTTGACGCGCAGTTCAATCGAATCGCGTCGCAGGCAGCAGTGCCTTTCTTGCGGCCCTTTTGACACGTCGCCGCGCCTTCATCCACAGCCAGACTGCGACAATTTGGCACAGCATCGCCTAACGGCCCAATCTTTGCCAGAATAGAGCACTGATTCGCCTATAAGGCGCATGCACACCAACCAGAACACTCTGCCGGACCTTATGGATAACAGCAAAGACCTCTTCGCCGACATTTCGGGCAACAGCAAGAAGCCAGCCGAGGATGCGGCTCCGCGCCCTGCGCGCAAGTCAGCCGAAAAGCCCCCTGCCGAGATCAAGGCTGCGGACGACGACTACGGCGCGTCCTCCATCCGCGTGCTGGAGGGGCTGGAGCCGGTGCGCATGCGGCCGGGCATGTATATCGGCGGAACCGACGACAAGGCGCTGCACCATCTCTTCGCGGAAGTCATCGACAATTCCATGGACGAGGCCGTGGCCGGCCATGCGGACTTCATCGAGGTGCATCTCGACGCCGAAGGCATGCTGACGGTGACGGATAACGGCCGGGGCATTCCGGTGGAAAACCATCCGCAGGTGCCGGGCAAGTCGACGCTCGAAGTGATCATGACCAAGCTGCATGCCGGCGGCAAGTTCGACGGCAAGGCCTACGAGACCTCTGGCGGCCTGCACGGCGTCGGCGTGTCCGTGGTCAACGCGCTGTCCGACATGCTGGAGGTGGAAGTCGCCCGCGAGCGGCGTCTCTACCGGCTGGCCTTCTCGCGCGGCGTGCCGCAGGGCGAGCTGCAGGACCTTGGACCGATCCAGAACCGTCGCGGCACGCGCGTGCGCTTTCACCCCGACGCCGAAATCTTCGGACCGCGGGCGAAATTCGATCCGGCCCGCGTCATGCGCATGGCCCGTTCCAAGGCCTATCTCTTCGGCGGCGTGGAGATCCGCTGGTCCTGCGATCCCTCGCTCGTCGAGGGCAATGAGGACGTTCCGGACAAGGCGGTGTTCCACTTCCCCGGCGGGCTGAAGGATTATCTGGCGGCAACCATCGGCAAGGATTTCACCGTCACCCGCGAAATTTTCGCCGGCAAGACGGAGAAGACCGGCGGCCACGGCGCCGTCGAATGGGCCGTCTCCTGGTATGGCGGCGATCCCGACGTCCACTCCTACTGCAATACCGTGCCGACGCCCGAGGGTGGAACGCATGAGGCGGGCCTGCGCCAGGCGCTGATGCGCGGGCTGAAGAATTACGCCGAGATGATCGGCAACAAGCGCGGCGCGCAGATCACCACCGACGACGTGATGATCTCCGCGATCGGCATGCTCTCGGTCTTCATCCGCGAGCCGGAATTCGTCGGCCAGACCAAGGACAGACTGGCGACCGTGGAAGCCCAGCGCATCGTCGAGAACGCGCTGCGCGACCCCTTCGACCTCTATCTCTCCGCCAATCCGATGGAAGCCGAAAAGCTTCTCGACTGGGTGATCGAGCGCTCCGAGGAAAGGCTGCGCCGGCGCAAGGAGCGCGAGGTCAACCGCAAGTCCGCCGTCAAGAAACTGCGGCTTCCCGGCAAGCTTGCCGACTGTTCGCAGAACACGGCGGCAGGGGCGGAACTCTTTCTCGTCGAGGGCGATTCGGCCGGCGGTTCGGCCAAGCAGGCGCGCAACCGAACCAACCAGGCGATCCTGCCGCTCAGGGGCAAGATCCTGAACGTGGCGAGCGCCGGACGCGACAAGTTCACGTCCAACCAGTTGCTCGCCGACATGATCCAGGCGCTCGGCTGCGGCACGCGGACGAAATACCGCGAAGAGGACCTTCGCTATGAGCGCATCATCATCATGACCGATGCGGACGTCGACGGCGCCCATATCGCCTCGCTGCTGATCACGTTCTTCTACAAGGAGATGCCGGAGCTGATCCGCCAGGGCCATCTCTTCCTGGCCGTGCCGCCGCTCTACAAGATCACCCAGGGCGGCAAGACGGCCTATGCCCGTGATGATGCCCACCGCGCCGAACTGATGGAAACCTACTTCACCGGGCGCGGTAAGGTCGAGATCAGCCGGTTCAAGGGTCTTGGCGAAATGCTGCCCGCCCAGTTGAAGGAAACCACGATGGACCCGAAGAAGCGCATGCTGCTGAGGGTCGATATCGATGCGGTTGACTTCGAGGGCACCAAGACCGCCGTCGACGACCTGATGGGCACCAAGGCCGATGCCCGTTTCCGCTTCATCCAGGAAAACGCCGCCTTTGCGGAGAATCTGGATATCTAGCAGGCGTTCGACTTTGACGGGCGGCCGTTGGCAATCAGGCCATGCCTGCATTCAAGACGAGATTGCCCGCCACTCCGCGCCGAGCCGGTTTGTCAGCGCTGCGTTCATTTCATGCTCTTGCCTCATGAGCTTGAAGACGACGAGCCAACGTCAAAATCTGCGATAGAATATTTTTTCACATAAATTTCATCAACTTATATGGTTAACTTCATATAAATAGCGCTGAAGTTCATGCAGAGGATTAACGGTGAACACCCGCCATTGGCACCTTTGCTTGCCTGCCAAACCCGGGCAAATTATAGTCCGCACAAGCGCCTTCAAACGGAAAGAGCCATGGTCCAACGTCGAAACTTCCTGCTTGCCGCAGGCGCCGGCCTGATTGCCGGATCCGCGCGCGCGCAAGCACCGCTGCCAAAGGACCCCGCCATGGCCGACACCGCCGAGGTTGCTTCACGCAAGAAAGAGGGGCTGGCACTGGCGCTCGGCGGCGGCGCTGCCAAGGCCTTCGCCCATATCCCCTATCTCGAAAGTCTGGATGCGCTCGGCGTGCGGCCCAGGGAAGTGGCCGGAACCTCGATGGGCTCGATCCTCGGCACGCTTTACTGCGACGGCATGAGCGGCCGCGAGATCCGCGACTATATCGTCGACCTCTTCACCCGCCGCCAGTCGCTCCTCAAAAAGCTGCTGATCGACACCGGCGACACCTGGGGATCGCTGATCAACATCTTCCGGCCCGCCGTCGTGGAGCCCGAAATCCTGTTCGCGGCGCTGTTTCCCGAGGGCATGGCCCGTGTTTTTTCCGAGCTGAAAATCCCGCTCACGATCGTCGCCACCGACTTCTATCGCCAGAACGAATATGTGATGCGCGACGGTCCGCTTCTGTCGGCGATCTCCGCCTCCTCCTGCCTGCCCGTGCTGCTGACCCCGGTCCGCCGCGATGGGCGCGTGCTGATCGACGGCGGCTTCGTCAATCCGACGCCCTTCGACCTCCTAGACAAGACCCGCTATTTCACCGTCGCAATCGACGTGACCGGAACCGATGTCGAGGACACCGGCGAGATCCCGGGCTCCTTCGAGACCTGGGCCGGCTCCTTCAGCATCACCCAGAGCTCGATCGTCGCCGAGAAGGTCAAGTGTGCCCGGCCCGATCTCTTCATCGAACCGGCTGTCGGCGGTTTCAATCCGATGGATTTCTTCGAGGTCGAGGACATCCTCGCCGCTGCCGACGCAGATCAGGATTCTTTCCGGCGCCGGATCGAGAAAATTCTTAATTAACAGACAATTAGAACAATAAACAGAGAGACGGGTCAAAGCAGATGGAACAGGATGATCGCCAAAGCCGAAGCTGGTACAGCATCAGCATTTTCGCCCTTTCGCTGGGGCTGGTGTTCTTCGCCGCTTCGCTGACGCCGTCGCTGATCCCGCGCGGCTGGCCGCTGCAGGGCGTGCTGGCGGGCCTGGTGATGGCGCTCGGCTACATGATCGGCCGGTTTCTGCTGTCCCTCTGGCGCGCGCTGCAGATCCCCGAGCCGCGCGGCACCTGGCAAACAGTCGGCCGCGCCATCGTCCTTGTCGCATCGCTTGGCCTTCTTGCCTTCTGCCTGTCGATGTGGACCGAATGGCAGAATTCGGTGCGCTCGCGGGTCAATATGGAGCTTCTCGAAAGCGGCGCGGTTCTGGCGATCCTCGTCATCGGGCTTGTGACCTTTGCCGTCCTGTTCCTGATCGGCGCGCTGTTCCAGTCCGCCTTCGACGGGCTTCGGCGGCGGCTTTACCGGGTCATTCCGCCGCGCGCGGCCAATCTGCTCGGCCTGGTCATCGTGCTGCTTATCGTCTTCGTCGCCTCGCGCGACTGGGTCCTGCCCTCTGCCATCGAGTTCCTCGACGAGACCTATGAGACGGCGCAGGACCTGTTCGAGACCGCGCCGCCCGCGCCGACGGATGCCTTCATTCCCGGCAGTCGCGAATCGCTCGTGAGCTGGGAGGCGATGGGCCAGCCCGGCCGGGATTTCGTCACCAGCGCGCCCTCGGCGGAAGATATCGCGACCTTCAGCGGCGTTCCCGCCGAACGCCCGATCCGCGTCTATGTCGGCCGGTCGGAGGATGACGACCCGAAGGAGCGGGCGGAGATCGCGCTGCAGGAACTGATCCGGCTGGACGCCTTCGACCGCAAGATCCTGCTGATCGCAAGCCCCACCGGCACCGGCTGGCTCGATCCCGGCGCGCATGACACGCTGGAATTCATGCAGAACGGCGATGTCGCGACGGTCGCCGTTCAATACTCCTTCCTGCAATCGCCGCTGGCGCTGATCTTCGAGACCGATACCGGTCTCGCGCAGGCAAGCGCGACGATGGAAGCGGTCTACCGCTACTGGCTCACCCTGCCGGAAGACAGCCGCCCGGAACTCTACATGCACGGCATCAGCCTCGGCGCATGGTCGTCCATGCATTCCTTCAACGTGTTCCAGATGATGGACCAGCCGGTGGCCGGCGCCGTCTGGGCCGGCCCGCCCTTCCCTTCCTATCTCTGGCGTCAGACGGTTTCCGCGCGCAATGAAGGCACGCCCTATGTGCTGCCGGTTGTCGACAAGGGCGAGGTCGTGCGTTTTTCCTCGCAGTTCCGCAAGCCGGCGCAAAGCGGCGGCTCCTGGGGCAGGATCAGGATCAATTTCCTCCAGTATGCCTCTGATCCGATTGTGTTTTTCGAACCCAATTCCGGTTTTCGCGAGCCGGAATGGATGAAGGAGAAGCCGGCGCCGGACGTTTCGCCCTATCTGCGCTTCGTGCCGGTGGTGACCCAGTTCCAGCTGGCCCTCGACATGGCTTTGTCGAAGGCGCTTCCGGCCGGCTTCGGGCACAATTACCTCGCCCGCGATTATATCGACGCCTGGGTCGCCGTTTCCAATCCCGACGACTGGAGCCCGGTCCGCACCCAGGCGCTGAAGAACATCTGCAATCTGGGCAGGGATACCGGCTGCGCGGTGGAATAAGGCCTCATGAAGGGCGGGCGCGGCAAAACTGCGTGTTTTCGGCCACACCTGCCCGACCAAGCGACGCGATACCGCGATTGTGACCGGGTGACGCTATCAAGGTGGAACGCGCTCGGCTAAAAGCCGTTTAGGACCAGACTATTTCAATTATCAAGAGGCTTGAATGCTCGTTGACAAGACGATGTCGCGCCGCACCTTCCTTCTCGGCGCCGTTTCGACCACCGCAGTCCTCACCGGCTGCGTGAGCCAGTACCCGGCCCAGCCCGTGGCTCCGGCAGAGCCGCGCATCGGCGGCACGCCCTACACCGCCGCGCAGCTCGACGCCATGTACGGCCCGCTCGAGGACAATGGCTACATGATCCCGGCCGTGCCGTGGCGCCAGATTGACCCGCTCTACTACCGCCAGGAAGTCCGCGACCCGACCGGCGAGGCCCCCGGAACGGTCGTGGTCGATACGCCGAACCGCTTCCTCTACCTGGTCGGCGAGAACGGCATGGCGATGCGTTATGGCGTCGGCATCGGCCGCGCCGGCTTCTCCTGGGGCGGCAATGGCGTGATCAAATGGAAGCAGGAATGGCCGAAATGGTTCCCGCCGAAGGAAATGATCGAGCGCGATCCGAAGCTTGAGAAATATTCCAACGAAAATGGCGGCATGGAAGCGGGCCTGATGAACCCGCTCGGCGCGCGCGCGCTCTACATCTTCGAAAACGGCAAGGACACGCTCTACCGCGTCCACGGCAATCCGGACTGGACCTCGATCGGCAAGGCCGTTTCCTCCGGCTGCATCCGCATGCTGAACCAGGATGTGATCGACCTGTACAACCGGGTCAACAACCTCCCGACCCCGATCGTCGTCTACCAGTAGGCGGAAGCGGCCGGCACGGAAGGTCTGCAGCAATAGACAAGCCTTGCGCCCCGCCTCCGGGCGGGGCAAGAACGCCTCGGGCGCGAGTGGTTACCCGCAGGTGACCTGGTCACATCCCCGTCCTCCCTTGCCTCCCCCCATTTGGCCGCCTATTTTCCCTGTCGTGTTCATCCAGGACCGGCGGGCAGCCTTCCGGCCGGTTCTTTCATTCGAAATTCGGCGACGACGGCATGCCCCTCGCGCTGCGGCAAGGAGATTTCCATGAAGCTCAACATCATCATCGGCAGCACCCGCCCCGGCCGGGTCGGACCGTCCATTGCCAAATGGGTCGGCGATTTCGCCCGCGAGCATGGCAAGTTCGAGGTTGAGGTCGTCGATCTCGATGATTTCAAGCTGCCCTTTCTTGATGAGCCGAAGCATCCGCGGCTGCAGGAATATGAGCACGAGCATACCCGCAAGTGGAGCGAAAGCGTCGCCTCTGCCGACGCCTTCATCTTTGTGACCCCGGAATATGATTTCTTCGCCCCGGCAACGCTCGTGAACGCGCTGCAGGTGGTCTCCAAGGAATGGGGCTACAAGCCGGCCGGCGTTGTCAGCTATGGCGGCGTTTCCGGCGGCCTGCGCGCCGCCCAGGAGTTGCGCACGCTGATCGTCAACCTCAACGCCCACCCCCTGCCCCAGGTCGTGCCGATTCCCTTCTTCCCCAAATTCCTCGGCGAAGACGGCAAGCTGACGCCGAACGACGAGATGAAGGCGGGCGCGACCGGCCTTCTCGACGAGCTTTACAAATGGGCGGGCCCGCTGGCCGAAATGCGCAAGGCCTCCTGACCGACAAAGCCGGGCGGGAACGCCCCGCCCGGCCTGTTTTTGACCGGCGATAGACGTAAAACTGTCATATTACAGGTGGAAAGGCGGCGAAGGCCGTTTCCAACCGGCTAACATTCGTTCATCCTGACAAATGTGGGAGACACGGTTGGAGGAATGACGATGGACATTCGCCGCATGAAAGTCTGGTTGCTCGGCATGGCAACAGACGACCCCCTTCCCTTCGATCCCCAGGCAAACCGTCCCGACTGTCTTTGTCTTCACGCCAAAGACGAGGAAAAGCTCGGCGAACGCATCGCGTCGCTCAGGAGCGTTCTGCCTTCGCTGCCGGTCTTCCTGATCTGCGAATCAATATCCAAGGCCTATAATGTCGAGGATTTTTGCCGCGCCGCGCGCGCCGCGCCCGACGGCATCATCCTGCGCGGCGTTGAAAGTGCCGCCCGTATCCAAATGGCCGAGACGCTGCTGAGGGTTGTGGAGGCGCGCGAGGACCTGGAAGAGGGATCGATCGCCCTCATCGCGATGATCGGTGACAATGGCGGCGGGCTTCTCAATGCCCGCCATTTTGTTCACAAGCACGGCCGTCTGATCGCGCTCGGCTATGACGGCGATGCGCTGGAACCCGGCGACGGCGTGATCGCACGCCAGGGCGCGGTGGCAACCATGCTCGCCGCCCGCAATCTCGGCGTCCCGGCGATCGACTTCTCGGCCGCCCGATCACCGGCGGAAGCCTTCGCGACTTCATGTCATCAGGCCGCTCGCACCGGCTTTGCCGGCAAACTGACCGAAAACCCGGCCCATATCGACATCATCAAGAGCGCATTCGGCGCTGCCTGAAGAAAAATCAGGGCGTTCCAGCGCGCCTATCGTGGCCGGACCATCTCGAAAACGTCACCGCCATCGCAATAGTCGCGGTAGCCGAGGCGCGCGAGCGGGCGAACCTTGCCCATGTCGAGGCGGCCATCGCCGGTGAGCGCCTCGTCCTTGATGTGGATCGCGACGACCTGTCCGAAGACCATGCGACTGTGCGTGACGGCGCCTTCGAGCGTCGGCGGCGCCATGATGCCCGTCAGCCGGCACTCAAGCACCGCATAGGCCTCGCCGACATAGGGTGCATCGACCAGTTTCCCGGTCACGGACGCAAGACCGGCAGCCTCGAACTCGCTTTCTCCATGTTCAAGCGATGCCGATGTGGCGTTCATCTGTTCGGCAAGGTCCCTGCTTGCCAGATTCACGGTGAAGACGCCGGTTTCTTCGATATTGCGCAGGCTGTCCTTGACGTGATCGGATGAAAACATCACCACCGGCGGCACGCTGGAAACGGCATTGAAGAAGGAATAGGGCGCAAGATTGTCACGGCCCCTGGCGCTGCGCGAACCGATCCAGCCGATCGGTCGCGGTGAAACGATCGCCTTGAAGGGATCATGCGGCAGGCCATGCGCGTTTGTGTCAGTGGAATAAAACATCTCAGATGTCTCCGCGCCAGGTGACCACGTCGCCGAGTTCCGGGCGGACGCGTTCGAACGGCGCTTCTTTCCTGGTGCCGATATGAACGAAGCCGACAACCCGTTCGCCGGGCTCGACGCCGAGTGCGGCAAAGGCGCGCTCGTCAAAGGCATACCATTCGCTGAGCCAGGTAGCGCCGTAGCCGAGGGCATTGGCCGCGGCCACGAGATTGTAGCAGGCGGCGCCTGCCGACATGATCTGCTCCCATTCGGGGATTTTCGGATGGATGGCGGCGCGGCTGACGACGCCAATGACCAGGGGGGCGCGGGTCAGCCGCTCGCGCTCGAGCTTGAGGCGCTCGGGCGAGGCCTCGGCATCCCCTTCAAGCGTGATCTCGGCAAGCGCCTCGCCCACTTCGGCGCGGGCCGCTCCGGCGTAGACGATGAAACGCCAGGGCGCGAGCTTGCCATGATCGGGCACGCGCGAGGCGATTGTCAGCATTTCCTCGAGTTCGGCGCGGCCGGGCCCGGGTTCCCCGAGCTGCAGCACCGGCGTGGAGCGACGGGTTTTGAGAAAATCGACGACGGCTTCATTCTTCACGGTCAATGCAAACCTCATAAGTTCAAAAACAGCGACCCTTGCCCTTGAAAAGGCCACGATATTCAGGCCAAAACGCTTTCTACGAATTTGGAGTGAACGCTTGCGAACCGCAAGTCAACCGGCGAGAAACATGTCTCTCTTTGCTCAGCACCGACCTCCCCTTCTCCGGCTGGCTGCGACGCTCTTTTGCGCCCTGCTGATGTCCTTTCTCCCGGCCGCCGCCCAGACCGCTGGCGAAGATCCCTTTTCGCTGATGCGCGGAACCCAGGAACCCGGCGCCAAACGGGCCGTTGCCTTCGAGGCGCGGCTGACGAAGGACGGCGCGGTGATGCGCGAGGGGTTGACATGGCGCGTGTTCAAATCGGTTCCAGACAGTAACGGCCGGCTGGAACTCGTCGCCTCGGCCGAAGGCGGGAGCAAGTCGATCGAACTCCCCGCCGGCGAATATTTCGTCAATTGCGCCTTTGGCCGGGCTTCGACCACGCGCAAGATCTCGGTTCCGCGCGCCGGTGAAGAAGCGGTGAATGTCGCCCTGGTGCTCGAGGCGGGTGGCCTCATCCTCAATGCCACGCTCGGCGATGACAGCCCCGCCAACCCCGACCTTCTCAGATTTACCGTTTATGAGGACCGAGGCGAAAGACGCGAACTCGTGATCGAAAACCTCAAACCCGAGACCATTTTGAGATTGCGGGCCGGGACCTACGAGATCGTTTCCTATTACGGCGATCTCAACGCCGAAGCCCATGCCCGCCTCAAGGTCAGGGCCGGAGAGATCACCGAAGCGACGCTAAAGCAGCATGCGGCCGTCGTGACCCTTACGCTTGCGGCTGAAAAAGGGGGCGAGGCGCTGGCCGACACGTCCTGGACCGTGCTTGGCGCCTCTGGCGATGTCTTGACCGAAAGCCGCAGCGCCTACCCCTCGATGATCCTTGCCGAAGGAGAATACACCGCCGTTGCCCGCAACAAGGATACGGTTTTCGAGAAGAGCTTCACCGTTGCCCCCGGCCAGTCCACCCAGGTGGAGCTTCTGCTCGGCACGGACGAGGCCGATTATCCCGGCGAGAGCGTCGATTGACGCCAGGATTGCACGACGCTCGGCGGAACGGGACGCGGGATCGTGGGAAGCCAGCTTCCCAGACACGACAAGGGCCGCAACCACAAACGGGTCGGCCTTTTCCCTGTTCCCAACCGCCGGAGTTCGGCTATATAGCCGACGACCCGCGTCACGTTCATCCTTGAAAGCCAGGCCTTGCTCACATTCGTCATCAATCTAGACCGGTACGCCGACCGCCTTGCCAGGATCGAACGGCTTATGAGCGCGCGGCAGATCGTCTTTACCCGTCTTGCCGCGACTGACGGACGATCGCTGAGCGAGGAACGGATCGCGGCGCTTTCGGCCTTTCCCGCGCCCTTCAGCCGGGAGGTAACCGCTGCAGAAACCGGCTGCTATCTCAGTCATATCCGCGCATGGAAGGCGCTTCTTGAAAGCGACGCGCCTTTCGCCGCCGTTTTCGAGGATGATATAGAGATCAGCGCTTCCGCCCGCGCCGTGCTCGACGAGCTTGCAGGCTGGCTGCCCGCCGATGTCGACATCGTGAAGCTTGAGACCAGCATGAAACCCGTGGAACTGTCCCGACAGACCGAAGCCGTGATTGGCGATCATGCGCTAAGGAAACTGATCAGTTGCCATATCGGCGGCGCCGGCTATGTGATCACCAGGCGGGGCGCCGAAAAAATGCTGGCCCGCAGCGAAAGGCTGCTCGTGCCCGTCGACGCCGCCCTGTTCGATCCGAGAGCTAGGATCCGCAATGACCTCTCGGTTCTGCAGCTCGTGCCGGCGCTGTGCGTACAGAGCCGTTATGTCCAGGGCGGAGCCGGCGCAGAAGACATCACGACCTCCATCGAAAAGCGCGGCAAACGCAAATCCTATGGCCGCTCGGCGCGGGAAATCGTGCTCAACAGGATCAATGACCGGGTCGACGTCATCACCCGCAAGGTCGCTGCCGTGATCGCCCGCCGCCGCTCGGCTGTCGTCGATTATCGTCCGTGAGAGCAAAAACGGCGCGGTCGTCAAACCGCGCCGTCCTGTTTTCCCTTACGCCAGAGCGCGCTTGCGCTTCAGGTCCGGCGGCGTCGCCTCGTCGGCCAGCATGGCGATCGCGTCGGCAAGCGACATCGACTGCTGGTCGCGCGAGCCGAGGCGGCGGATATTGACCGCTTCCTCTTCCGCCTCGCGCATGCCGCAGACGAGAATGACCGGAACCTTGGCCAGCGAATGCTCGCGGACCTTGTAGTTGATCTTCTCGTTGCGGAAGTCGGTCCCGACCGAAAGCCCGGCAGCACGCAGCTTGTCGGCAACCTTGCGGCCGTAGTCATCGGCTTCCGAGGTGATGGTCGCGACCACGACCTGCTGCGGCGCGAACCACAGCGGCATGTGGCCGGCGTGGTTCTCGATCAGGATGCCGAGGAAGCGTTCCAGCGAACCGCAGATCGCGCGGTGCACCATCACCGGCTTCTTCTTCTCCGACGTCGAGTCGATGTAGAAGGCGCCGAAGCGTTCCGGCAGGTTGAAGTCCACCTGGGTGGTGCCGCACTGCCATTCACGCCCGATCGCGTCCTTCAGCGTATATTCGAACTTCGGTCCGTAGAAAGCGCCCTCGCCCGGCAGAATGCCGGTCTTGATCCGTCCGCCGGACTGCGCCTCGATGGTCTTCAGCACCTCGGTCATGATCGCCTCGGCGTGATCCCAGTTCTCGTCCGAGCCGACGCGCTTTTCCGGACGCGTGGAAAGCTTGACGACGATCTCGTCGAAGCCGAAATCCTCATAGACCGACAGGATCAGGTCGTTGATCTTCAGGCATTCCTCGGCAAGCTGTTCCTCGGTGCAGAACACATGCGCATCGTCCTGGGTAAAGCCGCGCACGCGCATCAGCCCGTGCATGGCGCCCGAGGGCTCATAGCGGTGCACCACGCCGAATTCCGCATAACGGATCGGCAGTTCGCGGTAGGATTTCAGGCCGTGCTTGAAGAGCTGGACGTGCCCGGGGCAGTTCATCGGCTTCAGCGCGAAGACGCGCTTGTCCTCTGCCTCCTCATCGGCGCAGGCGACCGCGAACATGTTCTCGCGGTACCATTCCCAGTGGCCGGAAGTCCGCCAAAGGGCCGTATCCAGCACCTGCGGCGCGTTGACTTCCTCATACTCGCCCTCGAGACGGCGGCGCATATAGGAGGTCAGCGACTGGAACATGCGCCAGCCTTTGGAATGCCAGAAGACAACGCCTGGCCCCTCTTCCTGGAAGTGGAACAGATCCATCTCGCGGCCGAGCCGGCGGTGGTCGCGCTTTTCGGCCTCCTCGAGGAAGTTGAGATAGGCATCGAGCTGCTTCTTCTCCGCCCAGGCCGTGCCGTAGATGCGGGTCAGCATCGGGTTGTTGCTGTCGCCGCGCCAATAGGCGCCGGCCACCTTCATCAGCTTGAAGGCGTCGCCGATCTGGCCGGTGGAGGTCATGTGCGGGCCGCGGCAGAGGTCGAACCAGTCGCCCTGCGCATAGATCTTCACGTCCTGGTCTTCCGGGATCGCATCGACAAGCTCGACCTTGTAGACCTCGCCCTTTTCGGCAAACACCTTCTTGGCCTTTTCGCGCGGCCAGACGTCCTTGGTGAAGGCGGCATTGCGCTTGATGATCTCCTTCATCTTCTTCTCGATCTTCGGCAGATCGTCAGGCGTGAAGGGCGTCTCGCGGGCGAAGTCGTAATAAAAGCCGTTCTCGATCACCGGACCGATGGTTACCTGCGTTCCCGGCCACAGTTCCTGCACGGCTTCGGCCATCACATGGGCGCAGTCATGGCGGATCAGCTCCAGCGCGCGGTCATCGGTGCGGGTGACAATCTCGATGCGGCCGTCCTCGACCGGATCGGCGAGGTCGCGCAATTCGCCGTCAAGCGCGATGGCGACGGCCTTCTTGGCGAGCGATTTGGAAATCGACTCGGCAACATCCCGGCCGGTCGTGCCGGCGGCGTAATCGCGCTTGGAGCCATCGGGGAAAACGAGGGAAATCTGATCAGACATATCTTCTCCTTAAACCAGTCCCGCCAACGAATGCGGGTGGACGAAAGGCCGTCTTGCACGGCCAGTTCAACGAGGCCGCTCAATAATAAAAAAACGGCCCTGCGTAAAGCCGCAAGGCCGATTGAAGATTGCCGTCGTTCAGGGAAACCTAGAACTTCGCGCCGAGACCAACTGTGACGGTGTTCGAAGATGCTTTCTGATCGGCCTTGTTGCCGGCCCCGAAATAGCCCGTGAAATCGGCGCTCGGATAGCCTGTGTAGCGATATTCGAGCCGGGCGAAGATATTCTCGGTGAAGGCATAGTCGACGCCGGCGCCGACCGTATAGCCGTAGATGACCTCATGCGGACGCTTCGAGCCGGTCCCCAGATAGAAATTCGCGACCGCAGCACCCGCCGTGCCGTAGATCAATGCGTTACCCACCGCATAGCCGATCCGGCCCCGCAACGAACCACTCCAGTCGATTCCGTGATTACGCGAGACGCCGCCGGCGACATACTGGCTCTCGTTGAACGTGTAGTTCGCGTCAGCCTCGGCGCCGACAACGAGATTGTTTTCGAACTGGAAATTGTATCCGCCAAAGGCGCCAAGCTGTGCCCCGGCGAGACTGTCGCTCCAGGAAGAACTGCCCCCGGCTCCGGAAATCGTGCCGCGGGTGTGGGTCCAGTCATATCCGCCCCTCAGTCCAAGATAGGGACCGTCCCAGGGCAATTCATTCTCTTCGACATAGACTTCCTGATAAACCGGCGCCGGCGCCGTGACCGCCAGATCCGCCGCCAGTGACGGCCCCCCGGCCAGGGCAGCCATGAACGCTGCTGCAACTGTTCTCGTCATACCGCAATCCTCACGATTTATGCTTTATGACCGATTAACAGCGAAAACTTAATAAAGCGTCACATCCGAAAGAATTGCGTCGAATCTACTTGAGAGGTGGAAGTCAACCGACATCAATCACCCGACTTCGAAGCTTCCAGCTTCATGTAATCGAGCGGCAACTCGGTCGAGAACTTGATCTGCTCCATGGCGAAGGATGACGAGACGTCGCGGATCTCGATCTTGGCGATCAGCCGCTTGTAGAAGGCGTCGTAGGCGGCAATATCCGGCACGACCACGCGCAGGAGATAGTCGACGTCGCCGCTCATGCGGTAGAATTCGAGCACTTCGGGAAAGTCGCCGATCAATTCGGAGAACCGCTTCAGCCATTCCACCGAATGCGAATTGGTGCGGATGGCAACGAAGACCGTGACATTGGCATTGACCTTCTCGGGATCAAGCAGCGCGACTCGGCGCTTGATGACGCCTTCCTCTTCCATCTTCTGAATGCGACGCCAGCACGGCGTGGTGGAAAGACCGACCTTTTTGCCAATATCGGCAACCGCAAGCGTCGAATCCTCCTGAAGAAGGCGCAAAATCTTTCTATCCAAACGGTCCATTTCCGCTCTCCGTAAAAAATTTTTGCTGTTATAGCAAAATTTCGCCTAAGTAAAAGAATGATTTTCAGGTGCCGCCGTAAAGCCGGACCGCTCTCTTCAGTTCCGGCAGCACGTCGTCCTCGAACCACGGGTTCTTTCTCAGCCAACCGGTATTGCGCCAGCTTGGATGCGGCAGCGGCAGGATGCGCGGAGACCGGTTGGCCAGGAAGCTCTCGCGCCAATTGCGCACGGTCTCCGTGAGCGTCTTCCGGCAGGCTGGCCCCATGTGCCATTTCTGCGCATACATGCCGATGGCCAGAACCAATTCGATCTGCGGCATGGCGGCGATCGCCTGCCCCCGCCATTCGGGCGCGCATTCCCTACGCGGCGGCAGATCGCTGCCCTTTGCATCATATCCAGGAAAACAGAAGCCCATCGGCAGGATCGCAAACCGGGAAGCATCATAAAACTCCGCGCGCCCGATCCCCATCCAGTCGCGCAGCCGGTCGCCCGAACGGTCGTTGAAGGGAATTCCGGTCTCGTGCACGCGAAGCCCCGGCGCCTGACCCGCAATCAGGACTCGCGCGCTCTTCGACAGGATGGCCACCGGGCGTGGCTCATGCGGCAGGCGGCGCTCCGGCCCTCCGGCCGGGCAATCGCGACAGAGCCGGCAGGCCGCGATCTCGAGCGACAATCTCGCTGCCGCGCTCATTGACAACCCCAAGTGCCCGGCAGAGCCTTCGGGAAGGCGGCAAAGATTACGGGCCGATTAAGAAACAAGGCTAACAAATCCTTTACGGAAGGTATTTCTTAACAATTCGTTCGTAAGCTCCTTATCAGCGACAACCGAGATTTTCGATGGCGAACCTTAGCGAGGCCCGCATGAAACGCGATACGTTCCAGCGTCATGATCCTCAGGCAGCGGACGAACCGTTGACCGCGACCGAAGCTGCGTTCGAAAACCAGCCGGTCGAGGCATTCCGGCATGCGCTCTCGATCATCGAAAAGGGCATTCCCGCCGTTGCGATCCTTCTGGTCGTCACCGCGATCGGTTTTCTTTATATCGGCAGGGACCTGATTTTCGCCGCCTGGGCGCTGGCCGCGCTCGCGCTGCATGGCGTCGCCTTCACCATCATCCGCAACGCCGCGCGCGAGGGCAAGGATGCTTCCTCGCTTGCCAAATGGAACAATCGCGTCATCGGCGCCTACTGGCTGGCAGGCGGTGCCTGGGCGCTGACCGCCCTTCTCGACTGCGGTGCCTGCACGGGTGCGGCATTTCCCTTCTTCAAGGGCGCGATGGTGATCATTGCGCTCTCCTTGCTGGCGCTCGGCGCGGTTTCGCTGCCGAAGACGACGTGGCACGTATTCATGCCGGCCGTCATGGTGTTCTCGGCGTCAGCCTATTTCAGCCGCGAACCCTTCGACATCGGCCTTGCGGCGACGCTTGCCGTGGTCATGGTGTTCATCGCCTATTTCAGCCATCAGCTCGGAGCCGGAGACCGGGCGCTGCAGACCAAGGAGAGCGAAAAGGATGCGCTGAACCTCAGGCTTGCCGAAAGCCTTGAAAAGGCGGAGGCGGCGGCCCAGACCGCAGAGGAGGCCAACCAGGCCAAGGCCGCCTTTCTTGCGGCCATGTCGCATGACCTGCGCACCCCCCTCAACGCCATCATCGGCTTTTCCGAGATCATGAAGGAAGAGATGATGGGACCGCTGAAGAACCCCTATTACAAGGAATATGCCTCGGACATCCACAGTTCCGGTACGCATCTGCTCGACATGATCGACAGCGTGCTCGACCTGTCGCGGCTTGAGGCCGGCGGCTACCGGCTCACCGAACAGCCGGTCTACCTCGTCGACGTCATCGACGCCTCCATGGCGATGGTCGGCACAGAGGCCGCCGCTCGGGCAATCTCCATCCACTGCGATGCCGGAGAAAGGCTCGCTCCCATCATGGCGGATGGCCGCGCCGTCAAGCAGATGCTGGTCAACCTGCTGTCGAACGCCATCAAGTTCTCCCCCCGGGGCGCCGACATTCTCGTCTCCGCAGGCAACACATCCGAGGGCGGCCAGTATCTGAGCGTGCGCGACCACGGCTGCGGCATGGATGAGGAGGCACTGACGGCAGCAACGGAAGCCTTCTCGCGTGGCAAGGCGGCCGCCAATGTCGAAGGCTTCGGCCTCGGCCTTTCGATCGTGCGCCAGCTCATCGAGGCGCATCAGGGCGCCCTGGCACTTCGCTCGGCGCCGGATCAGGGCACGCTTGCCGCCATCGAATTTCCAATGGCGCGCGTCGCAGATCTGCCGGCGGCGAGCGTCACGACAGGGGCGCTTTCCGTCCCGTTGTCGCCCGAGCATGCCATGCCCTTCATCCCCGAAAGCATCCGGATCGAAGAGCAGGAAGACCGCCGCGGGGTTTCCAACCGCAGCGGCCGCGACCGACTGGCGGCAGCGCTCAAGCGCCGCGCCCGCAAGATTGCCAATGATGACGTCGGCAGCCAGGTCGACGCCGATCTTCTGATCGAGGCCCAGCTCGAGGCGGAGATCATCGAGGCGCTGGATCGCGAGCGGCACGAAGCCGCCAACGCGGCCTGAGCGCCGGCGGGAAACCGTGGCCGTTATTCCCACGCTTGAGACCGACCGCCTGCGGCTTCGCGCGCCGGCCTTTGCCGACTGGCCGGACTACCTGGCCTTTCTCGCCTCGCCAAGGGCGGCGTTCATGAACGGGCCGCATACGCCCGACACAGCCTGGTCCTATTTCTGCAATGATGTCGCGCAGTGGCAGCTCTTCGGCCATGGCGCGTTGATGCTCGAAGACAGGAAAAAAGGCGCCGTTCTCGGACAGGTCGCCCTGTGCAAGGGACCGCTGTTTCCCGAACTGGAGCTTGGATGGTTTGTCTATGACGGCGCAGAAGGTCGGGGATATGCCTTTGAAGCGGCGGCGACCATGCTTGCCTGGGGCTTTCAGACGCGCCCCGAGAAAAGCTTCGTCAGCTACATCGATCCGGCCAATCTGCGATCCGCAACTCTCGCCGTCAGGCTTGGCGCGACCCTTGACGAAAAAGCCCGCCGGCCAAGCCCCACGACACTCGTCTACCGTCACCCGCGACCATGACGAACGAGATCAGAAGAAGACCACATAGACGGCATGGATGACGTTGCACGAGATCAGGCAGAAGGTCGCAAACGAGCCGAGGTCCTTGGCATGCTTGCCCTCAACTGATCGCTCGGGCGACACCCGGTCAATGATCTCCTCGACCGCTGTGTTCAGCGCCTCCACGGCAAACAGACCAAGCATCAGGATCACGAAGATCATGAACTCGACGCCGCTCGCCCCGACAAGCGCAAATACCGCAAGGCCGACGACAAGACCGATCAGCTCGTGGCGAAAAGCCTCTTCCCGAAGCAGCCGCAGGAACCCCTGCCAGGAATAGCCGCCTGCCGCCAAAAGATGGCGAAAGCCCTTTTCCTTCTCGATCGGCGGTTCGGCCATTCCATCTCCTCTCGGCGCGCAATTCGGCGCAATCTGCCATCTGCGTGTAACAAACTCGCGACAAGTCCTTGATACCGCAAGAAAAACGCCTGTGATCACGTTTTATCGCGTCAAACGGCCTCGGTGCGTTCCCTCCAGAAGCAGCTTGCCGTCATCGCAAGCGCGATCATGCGCGGCCGGATACGCCCGCCTCCTGAAAAGTAGCCATGCCGGTGTGACAGGCCGCCGCCGATTTTACCAGGCTTGCGGCAAGGGCTGCCCCCGTTCCCTCGCCGAGACGCATGCCGAGCGCCAGAAGCGGCGTCTTGCCGAGCTTCTGAATCAGTTTCAGATGGCCCGGCTCGGCTGAGACATGCGCGATCATGCAGTGATCAAGGGCAGACGGATTGACGGCCTTGAGCACCGCGGCGGCGGCGGTAACGGCGTAGCCATCGAGCAGCACCGGCACCTTCTGCATACGCGCGGCAATGATCGCACCGGCGATGGCCGCGAATTCGCGCCCACCAAGCCGACGGAGCAGTTCCAGCGGATCGGAAAGGTGCTCCTTGTGGAATGAAACGGCCTGTTCGACAGCGGCAATCTTGCGCTCCAGCATAGCGCCTTCCGCGCCCGTGCCCGGCCCCACCCATTCGGCGGCCGAACCGCCGTAAAGGCCGTGACAGATCGCGGCCGCGATCGCGGTGTTGCCGATCCCCATCTCGCCGAGGCAGAGGAGGTCGACCCCGCCGGCAACGGCTTCCATGCCATAAGCCATGGTCGCGGCGCAATCGCGCTCCGAAAGCGCCGGCTCGACCGTAATATCACCGGTCGGATAGTCGAGCGCCAGATCGAAGATCTTCAGGCTGAGGTCGACCGATGCGCAGATCTGGTTGATCGCCGCCCCGCCCTTCTCGAAATTGCCGACCATCTGCTGGGTGACATTCGACGGATAGGGCGAGAGCCCTTTCGCGGCGATGCCGTGATTGCCGGCGAAGACCGCGACCATCGGCCGGTTCACTGCCGGCATGCGTCCGCTCCAGGCGGCAAGCCACATGGCGATTTCCTCCAGCCGGCCGAGAGCGCCTTCTGGCTTTGTGAGCAATGAATTACGCTTCCGCGCCGTTGCAAGCGCCGGCGTATCGGCGCCGGGAAGGGCCTCCAGAAGGGCGCGGAAATCATCAAAGGGCTGTCCGGAGGTTTCCATCTAAAGTAAGTCCTTTTTAACTGATGCGTGTATAAATGGGCTATCCACGGTTGTCCTTATCTGCCATAGTCCGTAATACGAAGTACCTGGACGGAAGCGCTACCATGACGAGATTGACTCGCCTGGCTACGGATCTTGCCGTGGCGACCGGTTTCCTGACGAGATATCCCATTCCGGCGGAAATGCAAACCGATCCGCCCGACGGCGCCCGCGCGGCATGGGCCTTCCCCTTTGCAGCCGTTCTTGCCATGCTGCTGCCGGCCTTCGTCTTTCTGGTATTGCTGGAGCTTGGCGCCGGTGCGCTTATTTCCGCTCTCATCGCCATCGGGGCAAGCCTTCTGGTCACCGGCGCGCTTCATGAAGACGCCCTTGCCGATTCCGCAGACGGACTTCTGGCCGGCAAGACACGCGAAAGCGCGCTGTCGATCATGAAGGACAGCCGGACCGGCGTCTACGGCACGTTGGCGCTCGTCTTCTCCATTTTGCTCAGAGCGGTAGCGCTAGCAATCCTGGTTGCAGAAGGTTCACTCAACGCTGCGCTTCTCTTCATTGCCGCTGCCGCCGGCGGGCGCGCTGCCATGGTGTGTCAGTGGTCTGTGCTTCAGTCGGCGCGCACTGACGGAGTAGCTGCCACGCTCGGCCGCCCCGAAAGATCTGTCGCGGTCTGCGCCCTTCTTTCGGGTCTTGGGGCCGTCGCCCTTCTGGCGGGCCTTTCCGGTGCGCTCTTGCCGGCGTTGCTGGCGATCGGCGCGGCCGCACTGGCCGCAGCCGGCTTTACCATCTTCGTCTCCCGCCGTCTTGGCGGCTATACGGGCGACACGCTGGGCGCGACGGCACAAATCAGCGAGACCGCTTTCCTCGTTACCCTTGCCATTTGCGTCTGAAACCCGATATCCGGTCACGATGACAAGGCGTGGACCCCACCGCGCCTTCAACACGGGGAGTGACCGCCTTGCGCCTGTTCTGGATCCTGATCGCAATCGTCTCAGTCGGCATGATCATGCTGATGGTGACCGGCAGCGACGGCACGACGCTCGGCCTTGCCAATGACGAGTTTGCCTCCGCGCTGTGGCTCGCGCCACTGCTTGTGCTGGTCGCCGCCGGCGTGCTGCAGGGCCAGCGCAATTTCGGCCATGTTTTCCAGTCGCTGCTGATCTGGGCGGCGATCCTGCTGGTCATCTCCGCCGCCTATATCTTCCGCCATGATTTCCGCGAGGTCGGCGCCCGCCTCTTCGGCGGCCTCGTTCCCGGCATGTCGATGACGACAACCACGGTCGATGGCCGGGAACAGGTGGTCATCGGCAAGCGCCGCGACGGGCACTTCACCGCCAATGTCGAAGTCGACGGCGTAAGCCTGCCGATGCTGGTCGATACCGGCGCAAGCCGGGTGACACTGACAACCGGGGATGCGGAACGGATCGGCTTCGATGCGGACGCGCTGAGCTTCACGGCGATGGTCTCCACCGCGAACGGTACGGCGATGGCCGCGCCCGTCACGCTCGATGAGGTCGCGATCGGCCCGATCACGCGCCGCAATGTCCGGGCCATGGTGGCCGGTGAAGGACTTCTGTCTCAGAGCCTGCTCGGCATGAGCTTTCTCGGCACGCTGAGTTCTGTCGACCTGCGCGCCGAAGAACTTCGCTTGACGGACTGACCGACGCTCAGAAGAACGAGATGAAGAAGCGGGCGGAGATCGTCAGCAGGAATATGCCGAAACCGACCGTCAGCACCCGGTCGGAAACCGCATGGGCCGCGCGCGCGCCCAGCGGCGCGATCAGAAGCGTGATCGGAATGATCAGCGCCACGGCGATCCAGTTCACATAACCGGTCGACAGAACCGGAAGCCCGGGATGCCCCCAGCCGCCGATGACGTTGCCGATGAAGCTCGGGATCGAGATCAGCACGCCGACGCCGGCAGACGTCGCAACGGCCTGAAGCATCGGCCGGTTGTAGAGCGTCATGAAGGTATTGTTGAGCGTCCCGCCGCCGATGCCGATCAGCCCGGACAACAGACCGATCAGCCAGCCGCAGCCGAACAGCGCGGGGTTCTTCGGCAGATCCTCGCCGAGCCGCCATTTCGATGCCTTCGGATAGAGCATCTTCAGCCCGATCAGGAGGGTGATCACGGCGAAGGCCGCGCGCAGCACGTCGCCCGGCGCATAGGCAATCACCATGGCCGACACGATCGCGCCGAAGGGCACCGCGATGATCCACTGCCTGAGCAGCTTCATGTCCGCCGTTCCGCGTTTGTAGTGCGACTGGAATGAGCGCAGAGATGTCGGGATGATGATCGCGAGCGATGTGCCGACGCACAGTTTCATGCGTACGCCCTCGTCCACGCCGGCAAGCGCAAAGGCCTGATAGAAAACCGGCACCAGCACGGCGCCGCCGCCAATGCCGAAGAGGCCGGCCAGGAAGCCGGCGACACAGCCGGCCGCGGCGAGCAGAAAGACAAGTTGCAGGATTTCGGAAATCGGAGGCATGCGTCTTCCCCTCACGCACCTTCCAAGCGCAATCAGAAGGTTTTCAAATGTCGGATGATGGTTTGCGATGTGTCATTAAAACGTGATCTTCTTACACTATCTCGTGGCCAGGGCAAACGGAGATGCACGCCGCAGGGTTTTCGCGACGGCATCGCCGGAACTGGTTTTCAACAGCTCGTCATATTGCGCCCGCTTGTGTTCAAAATACCTGTTCGAAGCAGTTTCCGATTACCAAAGTTTTTTCGCTTCTTTCCTTACGCCGGCTCTCCCCTGGGCCGGTTTTTTTTCGTCTGCGCCAATCCTTTCGGAACGCACAAAAAAAACCGGCCGCGGATGACGGCCGGTCGATATTTGGAAAGGCTCTTTGACGATCAGGGGTCGAGATCGACGTCGAGGATCGCCATGGAGAAATTGAAGGAACGGTCGCCGTCCTCGTCGTCGAGATAGATGACGCCGATGAATTCGTCTTCGCGGTAAACCTCGCAGGAATCGTCCTTGCGCGGACGCGCGCGCACGGCAAAGAGCGGGCCGAACATGCGCTTGAAATAGGAGTCGAGCTTTTTGATTTCGTCTGGCTTCAAGGGATGAACTCCGTCTGGTCTTCAAGTGTTGGCGCGCTTGTGACACGCAAGAGCCGAGAATGCAAATGCGAGGGCGGATGGTTTTTCAAGGTCGGGCTGTCAGTCTTCCGAACCGATCAGCTGGTCCATTGAACGGGCGGGATCGGAGCAACCGGCCGTGCCGATCACCTTCGCCGGAACGCCCGCAACCGTCGAATTGGCCGGAACCGGCTTCAGCACCACGGAGCCGGCAGCAATCCGCGAGCAATGACCGACGGTGATGTTGCCGAGCACCTTGGCGCCGGCGCCGATCAGCACGCTGTCGCCAATCTTGGGATGCCGGTCGCCGCTTTCCTTGCCCGTGCCGCCGAGCGTGACGCCCTGCAGGATCGAGACATCGTCGCCGATCGTCGCCGTCATACCAACGACAAGGCCGGTGGCGTGGTCGAGGAAGATGCCCTTGCCCATTTTCGCGGCCGGATTGATGTCGGTCTGGAACACGCTGGAAGACCGGCTCTGCAGGTAGAGCGCGAAATCCTGGCGCCCCTTCTGCCACAGCCAGTGCGCCAGCCTGTGGGTCTGGATGGCATGAAAGCCCTTGAAATAGAGCACCGGCTCCAGAAAACGGGTGCAGGCCGGGTCGCGGTCATAGACGGCCTGAATGTCGACCCGGAGGATATCGCCCCATTCCGGCCAGTCGCGCCGCATCTCGTCAAAGGTCTGGCGCAGCAGGATCGCCTGCACGTCCGGATGATCGAGCCGCTCGCAGATGCGGTAAACGACGCTGTCCTCAAGCGAGGTGTGGTTCAGGATCGTCGAATAGAGAAAGGCCGCGAGGATCGGGTCCTTCTCAAGCGCGTATTCCGCCTCGGCTCTCAGGCTCGCCCAGATCGGATCGACGGCCTTCAGGCTGGTCTCGTGACCGGTCTTGTCGGGATGTGCGGCCATCGTGGCCTCCTGTGGTTCGGGCGCTTGGCGCCTGTCCTTCCAACGAAGTCGCTTCTCTTTCTGAGCGCGAATATAGATCACTGCGGGCCGATTACAAATGCACGCGCAGTCAGATTTTCGTGTCAGTCATCGTTCTCGCGCGCAAGAAACTCCAGAACCGCTTTCTTGAACACCTTGTCGCCGACGGCCAGCATGTGGTCGCGGTTGGGAATATCGAGCGCGATGGCGTTCTGCATCTGGGCGGCGAGCGTCTGCGGCGAGCCCGCCAGATCGTCCTTGGTGCCAACGCCGATGAGGGTCGGCGCCGCGATCTTGCCGATGTCCTCGCGCGCAATGTTCTGTCGCGATGTCTCGATGCAGGCGGCAAGGGCCAGGCGGTCGCTCTTCGTCTGGTCGGCAAAGGCGCGGAACATGCGGCCCTTCTCGTCGGTGACGTCATCGAGCGACGGCGCTCTCAAGGCCGCCGCGATCGCGTCCCAGTCGCCCACCCCGTCGCAAAGGCCGATGCCGAGACCGCCGAAGACCAGCGAGCGCACCTTTTCCGGATGAGCGAGCGCCAGATAGGCCGAGATCCGCGCGCCCATGGAATAGCCCATCACATGGGCGCTCTCGATCCCGAGATGTTCGAGCAGCGCGGCGGCGTCGCCGGCCATCAGCGCCGGATAATAGACCTCGGGGTCATGCGGCTTGTCGCTTTGCCCGTGGCCGCGATTGTCGATGGCAATCACCCGGTAGCCGGCATCGCCAAGCGTCTTCAGCCAGCCCGGATGCACCCAGTTGACCGCCGCCGTCGAGGCAAAGCCATGAATTAGCAGCACCGGCGCGCCCTCGCCCTCGTCGAAAAAGGCGAGCTCGAGCCCGTCATGTTCGAATGTGGCGAAGTGCGGAAGGTTGAGGTTCATCGCGGCCGTCTCCATTGTCGACATCTGCCCGAAAGCCCCCGGCAAATCGGCGGTTCAAAACCGCCCGCCATCGCAATTCGGGTACTACACATTTGCAGCGAAGAGTTATAGTGTCCGGGCCGAAAGCTCAAGGAACCGGAGACAATTATGGCTGGCCACGGGATCGCCCATTTCAAGAACGACGACGGACACAGAAGCATCGAGATTGGCGTCAAGGAATTCATGTGCGTCGGCGCATCCGCCCCCTTCGACCATCCGCATATCTTCATCGACATGGGCGACGAGGATGAGGCGGTCTGTTCCTATTGCTCGACGCTCTACAAGTACTCGCCCGCGCTTCACGGCGAGGAGACCAACCCGCCCGGCTGCGCCTACCACGTCGACGCCGCCTGACCTAGCCCTTGGTCGGCGTCGGTCTCGTCATGGCGCGGCGAAGGGTCGGGAGGAGAAGATGACGATTGCACATGCAGCCATTGTCGGCGCCGGCATTTCCGGCCTGACGGCCGCGCTGGCGCTCGCCCGGCACGGGATTTCCAGCGAGATCTTCGAGCAGGCCGATGCGCTTGCCGAAGTGGGCGCTGGCCTTCAGATCTCGCCCAACGCCTCGCGCTGCCTGGCGAAGATCGGTGTGCTCGGCCGGCTCGAGGGCCAGTGGCGGGAGCCGAAGAAAGTGGCCCTGGCCTCGGGCCTGACCCTGAAGGAACTCGCGCATGTCCCCGTCGGCGAGGCGCGCAAGCGCTGGGGCGCGCCTTATGGCACACTGCACCGCGCCACGCTGCAATCGGCGCTCAAACACGCCGTGGCGGATGAACCGCTCACGACGCTCAACCTCGGCACGCGCATCGACAAGGCAAACAGGGCAACGCTTGCCAACAGGACGGAAAAACCCGCCGATGTCATCATCTGCGCAGATGGCGTGTGGTCGCACAGCCGACGGCAGATCAAGGGCGCGCCGGAAGCGCGCTTTTCCGGCAACATCGCCTGGCGCTTCGTGCTCTCCTCGGAAGATGCACCGGGATTTCTGAAACGTGACAGCGTCACCGCCTTCATGGGACCGATGGCCCATCTCGTCGCCTATCCGCTGCGCGATGTCGGCGGTTTCAACCTGGTTGCGATCGCCGCCGGCGCAAGCGCCGGGGAAGCCTGGCACACCGAGGTCGACAGTAGCTGGAAGACGGCGCTGGAGCGCCATTTCAAGGGCTGGAGCCCGGAACTCACCCGGCTGTTTTCCGCCGACCAACCCACCTTCTGGCCGCTCTATGAGGTGGGCGAAGGCAATTGGCACAATGGCAGCGACACGATCGCGATCGGCGATGCCGTTCACGCGCTGATGCCGTTTTCCGCGCAAGGGGCGGCAATGGCGATCGAGGACGGGTTCGAACTGGCGGCCTTCCTTGCCACCATGGAAGCGCCGCAGGCCTTCGACGCCTTCGTCGCCCACCGCAAGCCGCGCCTTGCGGCGCTGCGCAAGCGCACCAGCTTCAACAAGTTCGCCTATCACGCGTCAGGTCCGATCAGAATCGGGCGCGATATCGTGCTGAAACTGCGTTCTCCCGAGACGCTCGCCGGCGAACTCGACTGGCTCTACGGCTATCACGCCTACGGGCTCGACCGGATCTGACAAAGGCCTGCGCCGAAAGGATGCGGGGGTTCGTTCATCCCCGTTTCAGCTTGCGGGGCTAGACTTGCCTTCATCGCCAAGGGAGAGCAGCAGACATGAAACTCCGCGCTATCATCGCCTCAACCGGCATCGCACTCGCAGCGACGCTTTTTGCCGCCCAGGCCGAGGCCCAGTCGGTCAACGCCTATGCGACGACCAACGTCAATCTGCGCGCCGGCCCGTCGACGTCCTATCCCGCCATCACCGTCGTGCCGGCAGGCGCATCGATCGCCAATAATGGCTGCCTTGCCGACTATAGCTGGTGCGATGTGTCCTATGCGAACTATCGCGGCTGGCTTGCCGCGCGCTACATGAAGGTGGTCTATCAGGGCCAGCGCCAGGTGCTCACGCCCGGCATCGCCTTCGCGACAGGGATCGCGATCACCGCCTTTTCGCAGTCCTACTGGAACAATTATTATCGCGGCTATCCGTGGTACGGGACCTGGAACCGCTATGCGCCGCCGCCGCCGCCGAGACCCTACCTGCCGCCGCCCGGCTGGCGCGCGCCGCCGGGATGGGGCGGACCGCCGCCGGGATGGCGTGCGCCGCCCGGCTATCGTCCCGGCTGGGGTGCACCACCGCCGCGCCGGCCGCCACCGCATGCAGCACCGCCGCCGCCGCACCGACCGCCACCCGGTGTGCGCCCGCCCTATTATGGCCCGGGACCCGTTCGCCCCGGCCCCTCAATGCGACCCGGCGAACGCCACTTTGGCGAAAGACGCTTCGACCGCCGCTGAAACAGGCAAGCCGGCCGCCCTCCCCGGGCCGTCGGCTTCAGATTGCTGACAAAGCCTGTTGGAGTTGCGAGAAGCCTGCTTCCCATTCTCCGTCACCCCGGCCTTGAGCCGGGGTCCAGGGCCATGAAAAACCCCTTTGCCACTGTGTTTTAAGTGCGTCAGCCCTTGCTATCTGGCCCTGGATGCCGGCGCAAGGCCGGGGTGACGGATGAGGGCGAAGTGAGGTTTGCCAATAAACTGAAGCCGGCCGCCCTCCCCGGGCCGCCGGCTTCTCTGGTGCATTGCTTCGCTCAGTCTCAAACGGCCGAAGCGGCGGCCAGACCCTTTTCCAGATCCGCCTTCAGGTCCTCGACATCTTCCAGCCCGATATGCAGGCGAATGACCGGGCCGTCTTCCGGCGCGGTGCAGACCGTGCGGTTCGACAGATTCACCGGCACGGCAAGCGATTCGTAGCCACCCCAGGAATAGCCGATCCCGAAAATGTCGAGCGCGTCGAGGAAAGCGTGCTGGCGGGCCCTGAACGCCCCCTCCTCCGCCTTCAGCACGAAGGAGAAAAGACCGCTGGCGCCGGTGAAATCGCGCTTCCAGATGTCGTGGCCGGGGAAGGACGGCAGTGCGGGATGCAGCACGCGGGAGACTTCCGGCCGTTCCTCCAGCCACAGCGCCACGGCAAGCGCGCTCTTCTGGTGGTGCGCAAGCCGCACGCCCATGGTGCGCAGCCCGCGCAGGATCTGGTAGCTGTCATCGGGCGCGGCGCACATGCCGGTCCAGGTGTAGTGCTCCTCAAGTTGTTCGAAACAGCGTTCATTGGCCGAAGCGGTGCCCATCAAGACGTCCGAATGGCCGGAGGGGTATTTGGTGGCGGCATTAAGTGAGAGATCGACACCGAAATCGAGGGGCTTGAAGAAAAGCGGCGTCGCCCAGGTATTGTCCATCGAGACAAGAGCCCCCCTGGCATGGGCAAGGTCCGAGAGCGCACGAATATCCTGCATCTCGAACGTGTTCGAGCCCGGCGCTTCGGTGTGAAAGATGCGGGTGTTGGGCTTGAACAGCTTCTCGACCTCAAGGCCGAGAGCGGGATGATAATATTCGACCTCGACCCCCATGCGCGTCAGCACATTGTTGGCGAAGCGCCGGGCCGGATCATAGACCGAATCGACGATGAGGATGTGATCGCCGGGCGACAGGAACGCAAGCCAGGGCATGGTGATGGAGGCAAGGCCGGATGGATAGAGCAGCGTGCCTGCGGCATTCTCGATCTCGTTCAGCGCCGCGCACAGGGCATCCGTCGTCGGCGTGCCATGAGTGCCGTAGGTGTATTTCTGCCCCCCGCTGACAGCCGTCTTGGAATCGGGAAACAACACCGTCGAGGCATGCACGACAGGCGGATTGACGAAGCCGTGGAACGCGCCCGGATCATGGCCCGCATGGGCGAGAATGGTGTTGTCTCCGGCTTTTTTGCCGGCGGTCTTTTGTGAGGCCATGATGATGTTCCGCTGAGTTGAGAGGCAGTGCAGTCGCGCACTGTTTTGAATCGTCGCTTTCGGGCGGTCAAGTCGCAAAGAGAAAAACCAAATTACGACTAAAGGATTAGACTAATGAAAGGAATTCCTGCCCGAATTACCAGCAGCATTTTGCCCATATTTTGTATCTCTGCCCAATTTTTGAACGAAAATGGACGTTTTTCACAAAATCAGACCATTTTTCTGAGGCGAGTATTGACCATCTGGAAAATTACGACTGAGATGCACGGGCTCGCACCGAGGGGTTTGCGGGCAGTTGTCGCTGCTTGACTGTAGGCTACAGCCATGGGGACAACTACAAGTTTTAACGATAAACAAAGGTTGGGAAAATGAAAAAGACGCTTCTGTCTGCCGCTCTCGGCGCAGCAGTCTTCGGTCTTGGGGTCCAGGGTGCTTCGGCCGCGACGCTCGATGACGTCAAGGAAAAGGGATTTGTCACCTGCGGCGTCAGCACGGGCCTTCAGGGCTTTTCCGCTCCTGACAGCGAGGGGAACTGGTCCGGTCTCGACGTTGACTATTGCCGCGCCATTGCGGCGGCCATTTTCGGCGATCCGTCCAAGGCCAAGTTCGTTGCTCTGACCGCGACCGACCGCTTTCCGGCTCTTCAGTCGGGTGAAGTCGACGTTCTGACGCGCAACACCACCTGGACGCTTTCCCGCGACACTTCGCTGGGCCTCGATTTCCGCACCGTCAACTATTATGACGGCCAGGGCTTCATGGTTCCGAAGGATCTCGGCGTCACGTCCGCCAAGGAGCTTTCCGGCGCCGCTGTCTGCGTCCAGTCCGGCACCACGACCGAGCTGAACCTCGCCGACTACTTCGCGTCGAATGACATGGAATACAACCCGGTTGTCTTCGAGGCGCTCGAAGACGTCAACAACGCCTTCAACCAGGGCCGTTGCGACGTTTACACGACCGACCAGTCCGGCCTTTATGGCATCCGTCTGACTCTGTCGGACCCGGACAATTACGTCATTCTGCCGGAAATCATCTCCAAGGAGCCGCTTGGCCCGGCATGGCGCCAGGGCGATGACCAGTGGGGCGACGTCGTCTCCTGGACGCACTACGCCATGGTCAACGCCGAAGAATTCGGCATCACCTCGGAAAATGTCGACGAAATCGCCGAATCCTCGGACAACCCGGGCATCAAGCGCCTTCTCGGCACCGAGGAAGACGGCAAGATGGGCGCGGACCTCGGTCTGGAAGAAGACTGGGCCTACAACATCATCAAGACCGTCGGCAATTACGGCGAAATCTTCGAGGCTGATGTCGGCCAGGGCAGCGAACTGAAGATCGAACGCGGCCTCAACGCTCTGTGGACCAATGGCGGCCTGCAGTACGGCCCGCCGATCCGCTAAACGCGGTTCCATCTGATTTTATCTCGGATCCGGCACGGGGCGGTCGCCCGCCCTGTGCCTTCATAAAAATAGCCCAACACGGGCAACCGGGGAAAACATGGCTGAAACGTCAAGCAACGCTCCTTTTCAGGAATCGCGGGCTGCCGCGCTACTCTATAATCCCGCTGTCCGGGGCTTCGTATACCAATTCGTCACCGTCGTGGCGGTCGTAGCCTTCGTCTGGTGGGTCACAGACAACACAATTCGAAACCTTCAGGCCGCCGGCATCGCCTCGGGCTTCGGCTTCCTCGACAACCGCGCCGGTTTCGATATCGCGCAAATTCCGATCCCCTACAATAATGACATGTCCTACGGCCGTGCGCTCATGGTCGGCATCGTCAACACGATCATCGTTTCGGTGGCGGGGATCATCACGGCGACCATCGTCGGCTTCATCGTCGGCATCGGGCGGCTCTCCTCCAACTGGCTGATCGCCAAGCTGAGCCAGGTCTATGTGGAGGTGTTCCGCAACATCCCGCCGCTGCTTGTCATCTTCTTCTTCTATACGGGGGTTTTGGCTCTGCTTCCATCTGCTCGCGACAGCCTTGCGCTGCCGATGGACATGTATCTCAACAATCGCGGGCTTGCCTTCCCCAGCCCCGTTTTCGGACCCGGCTCCTGGCTGATCGGCGCTGCCCTGATCCTCGCCATCGGCCTTGTGGTAGCCCTTTCAATCTGGGCGGGCCGCCGACAGATGGCGACCGGGCAGCAGTTTCCGACCTTCACGACAAGCGTCGCGATCCTGATCATCCTTCCGGTGATCGGCTATTTCATCGCCGGTTCGCCCGTCACCTTCGACATCCCGGTCAAGGGACGCTTCAACCTGCAGGGCGGCGCGGTGCTCGGGCCGGAATTCATGTCGCTCTATCTGGCGCTGTCGCTCTATACCGCGGCCTTCATGGCGGAGATCATCCGCGGCGGCATTCTCGGCGTCGCCAAGGGCCAGACGGAAGCCGCCAATGCGCTCGGCCTTCATCCGCGCAAGGTTACCCGTCTTGTGGTCGTTCCGCAGGCCATGCGCATCATCATCCCGCCGATGACCAGCGAATATCTGAGCCTGACCAAGAACTCCTCGCTCGCGGTCGCCATCGGCTATGCCGATATCGTGGCCGTCGGCAAGACGGTCCTGAACCAGACCGGACAGGCGGTGGAAGTGGTCACCATCTGGATGATCATCTACCTCACGCTTTCCATTCTGACGTCGATCTTCATGAACTGGTTCAACGCCAAGATGGCCCTGGTGGAGAGATAAGATGGCGCACGAAATCGCTTATGTCCGCAAGGAAATGCAGGCCCAGGAGCCGGCCCCGCAGAAGAGCGGCAGCATTGCGCTGTGGCTGCGCACAAACCTCTTCGCCAACCCGAAGGATGCGTTTCTTTCGATCCTCGCCATCATCTTTCTGGTCTGGGCGGTCCCACCCATGGTGGAATGGCTGTTCATCAACGCCGCCTGGACCGGCACGGACCGCACCGCCTGCGCGACGATCGCCCAGGGCGGCGTCCAGCCGGATGGCTGGAGCGGAGCCTGCTGGGCCTTCATCGGCGCCAAGTTCGACCAGATCATGTTCGGGCGCTACCCCGACGCCGAGATGTGGCGGCCGATCCTGATCGCCATCCTGTTCACCGCGCTGCTGATCCCGCTGCTGATGCCGAAGGCGCCGCACAAGGGCTGGAACGCGCTGGCGCTGTTCATCATCCTGCCCATCTTCGCCTTCTTCATCCTGTATGGCGGCGTGTTCGGTCTTCCGGTCGTCGACACTTCGGACTGGGGCGGGCTGATGGTCACGCTGATCCTGTCCTATTTCGCCATCACCGTGTCGCTGCCGCTCGGCATCATTCTGGCGCTTGGGCGACGGTCGAAAATGCCGGTGATGCGGACGCTGTCGATCATGTTCATCGAGGTGGTGCGCGGCGTGCCGCTGATCACAATCCTGTTCATGGCGAGCGTGATGCTGCCGCTGTTCCTGCCCGAAGGCATGACGATCAACAAGTTCCTGCGTGCCATTGTCGGCGTGTCGCTGTTCATCTCCGCCTATATGGCCGAGACCATTCGCGGCGGCCTGCAGGCCATGCCCAAGGGACAGTTCGAGGGCGCCGCATCGCTTGGCCTCGGCTATTGGCAGACCATGCGTCTCGTCATCCTGCCGCAGGCGATCAAGCTGGTCATCCCGGCGATCGTCAATCAGTTCATCTCGATCTTCAAGGACACTTCGCTGGTCTCGATCATCGGCATGTTCGATCTGCTCGGCATCATCAAGTTCAACTTCACCGACTCAAGCTGGGCCTCCCCGGTCACGCCGATCACCGGCCTGATCTTCGCCGGCTTCGTCTTCTTCATCTTCTGCTTCGCGATGTCGCGCTATTCCAGCTTCATGGAACGCCATCTCGACACCGGCCACCGAAGCTAGCTTCGCGTATTTGAGGATAAATTCATGGTAGAAACCGTCGACACTTCTCACATGACCGTCTCGGATACCGAGGTCGCGGTCGAGATGATCCACGTCAACAAATGGTATGGCGACTTCCACGTCCTGCGCGATATCAACCTGAAAGTGATGAAGGGCGAACGCATCGTCATTGCCGGGCCCTCCGGCTCCGGCAAGTCGACGATGATCCGCTGCATCAACCGTCTGGAGGAACACCAGAAGGGCAATATCATCGTCGACAATATCGAGCTGACGGACGATCTGAAGAAGATCGACGAAATTCGTCGCGAGGTCGGCATGGTGTTCCAGCACTTCAACCTGTTTCCGCATCTGACGATCCTGGAAAACTGCACGCTTGCGCCGATCTGGGTGCGCAAGATGCCGAAGAAGGAAGCCGAAGAAATCGCGATGCACTACCTGGAACGGGTGAAGATCCCCGAGCAGGCGGACAAATATCCCGGCCAGCTTTCCGGCGGCCAGCAGCAGCGCGTGGCGATTGCCCGTTCGCTGTGCATGAACCCGAAGATCATGCTGTTCGACGAGCCGACTTCGGCCCTCGACCCGGAAATGATCAAGGAAGTGCTCGACACCATGGTGGGACTTGCCGAGGAAGGCATGACCATGCTGTGCGTGACCCACGAAATGGGCTTCGCCCGGCAGGTCGCCAACCGCGTGATCTTCATGGACCAGGGCCAGATCGTCGAACAGAATTCGCCGCACGAATTCTTCGACAACCCGCAGCACGAGCGCACCAAGCTGTTCCTCAGCCAGATTTTGCACTGAGGCGGGACGACAGCAGAGCGAGATGGAAAAGGCGGGCTTAGCGGCCCGCTTTTTTTGGTGGCGACAAAGCCCTCACCTCTTATGCCGTCATGCCGGCCTTGAGCCGGCACCCAGGGCCAAGTATCAAAGTCCGTCAAATTCAAGGCCTTGGCAGAAAAGGTGTTTTTGAGGCCCTGGATCTCGGCTCAAGGCCGGGGTGACGGAGAATTGTTGGCAGGCACCATCGGTCTGCAACATATTTTGCCAACAAACTGGAGGCGGGCTCCGCGGCCCACCTTTTTAAAGCAGCCCCAGTTCCGCCAGTTCGGCGCGAAGCTCCTCCGGCATGTCTTCGCCTCCCTCGCCGAAATCGAGGTCGCGCGGCGCGTCTTCCGGCTTCAGGTAGCGCCAGCCCTGGAACGGCTTGCGCGGCACGGGCACGGTGTCGACCACCTGCGGAGCAAGCACGAGATCGCAGCGCTGGATGCCCTGCCCGTCCGTATGGTTGGTGATGTCAAGGAGGGCCTGGCGGGCGCGAATCTGGCCGTTGATGACCCAGTAGAGCGAACCGCCGTCGAGAATTTCGTCGCGCCGCTTCGGCGTCATCCGCGTGGTGTGGACGGTGTGCGGTTCCAGGCCGGCGGCGATCGCGGCCATGGACCTTTGCGAGACCCAGCCGCGCAAATCGTCAATCCCGGTCGCGCCGACGCATAATTTCAGAATATGAAGGCTCATGGAACTTATGAAGCGCGCCGGAGGTGTATCGTCAAGGTTTTGACGGCATGAAAAAATCAGCAATCCACCACATTGACGGCAAGGCCGCCGGTGGAGGTCTCCTTGTATTTCTCATGCATGTCGTTGCCGGTCTGGCGCATGGTCTCGATGCAATTGTCGAGCGGCACGAAATGGGTGCCGTCGCCCTTCAGCGCCAGCGACGCGGCCGTCACGGCCTTCACCGCGCCCAGCGCATTGCGCTCGATACAGGGCACCTGCACGAGGCCGGCAATGGGATCACATGTCATGCCAAGATGATGCTCGAGCGCGATCTCGGCAGCATTTTCCACCTGCTCCGGTGTGCCACCCATGGCAGCGGCGAGCCCCGCCGCCGCCATCGCCGAAGCAGAGCCCACCTCGCCCTGACAGCCGACCTCCGCGCCCGATATCGAGGCATTGGTCTTGATGATGCCGCCGATGGCTGCGGCCGTCAGCAGGAAGTCACGGGTCGCTTCCTTTCCTCCAGCGTTCTGGAACTCGCGGAAATAGCGCAGCGTCGCCGGCACGACGCCGGCAGCCCCATTGGTCGGCGCGGTGACGACGCGGCCCCCTGCTGCATTCTCCTCGTTGACAGCCATGGCGAACATGGAAAGCCAGTCATTGGCCATCAGCGGGTCGAACTGGTTGGAAAGCTTGGCCTGCGAAAGCTTATCATAGAGCTGGCCGGCGCGGCGGCGTACTTTCAGCCCGCCCGGCAGCACGCCCTCGCCCTTGAGGCCCCGGTCGATGCAGCCATCCATGGCGTCCCAGAGCGCGTCCAGACCGGCATCAAGCTCGCCGCGCGTCATCCGCGCCTCCTCGTTGGCGCGCTTCATCGCGGCAATCGTCAGGCCGGAGCGCTTTGCCATATCCAGCATTTCGGCGGCAGAGCGGAAGGGAAAGGGAATCCTGTCCTCATCGCTCTCGCCCGCGGGAAAATCCTTCTCGTCCTTCCAGGCCGTCAGCTCCGTGTCGGTCAGCACGAATCCGCCGCCGACGGAGTAATAGATCTGCCGCAGCAGGATCGCGCCGTCGGCATTGAGCGCGTAGAAGGTCATGCCGTTGGCGTGGCCCGGCAACGGCTCCTTTCTGTTGAAGATCACATCCGCGTCGCAGTCGAACGCATAAGACGGGTGGCCGGGCGGCTCGACGGCGCCCTTCTGCCGGATATCGGCGATGATCGCGTCCATCCGGTCCGGATCGACCGTCTCCGGACGCTCGCCGGCAAGCCCCAGGATGACGGCGCGGTCACTGGCATGGCCAACGCCGGTGAAGGCGAGCGACCCGTGCAGGCTGACGCGAAGATGCGAGACGACGGCGCCTGCCGGGCGCGGCCATTCGCTGGAGGCCAGCAGCGCCAGAAAGCGGTTGGCAGCCGACATCGGCCCCATGGTGTGCGAACTCGACGGCCCGATGCCGATCTTGAAGACCTCGAAAACCGATAGGAACATTCCGGTCTCTCCATTGCCAAAAATGCTGCATTCATACTGCCATCTGGCAGCGCGAGCGGCAGGAAGGCGCGCGCCTCACCGACATGGTCGCATCTGATCGCGGCAGAAATCAATGTGGAGGAGAAAAACCGGGCGTCAAACGAAAACAACGGCGCCCTCTTCGAGGAACGCCGTCGTTTTTTAGGAAAATTCGATAGGCTGCTCAGACAGCGATGACGAGATACGCAATTCCGACAACAGCACCAAAACCGATAACAGCCCGCAGGGTTACACCCCAGCAGGACTTGTGCGCGGTGTCTTCCATAATAGCTCCGATTGTCTTGACCCCAGTGCGCTTATTGGGAGGATGCGCACCGATGGTTATCGCTTTATTAAACTGTCACAGAAACTGCAATGGGGGATGCGGAGAATTTTTGCAGATCGCCGCTTGCAAAGCCTCCGCGCTGCCGACACAACAGGGATGTCGCGGCTGAGGGCCTTTCGCCAACCCCTTGTACGCGCCGGAAAAACGCATCGACCGAAGGCCGGGTTTCATGACGGGCACCGATTTTATCGCTCTCAGTTTTTTTCTCCTCTGCTGGTTCGTCTTCGACAGTTCTGTCAGTGGGCGTTTCAACCTGATCCGCCGCACGAGCCTCACCTCCGCCATGATGATCCACCGCAGGCGCTGGATGAAGACGGCGCTTTCGCGCGACCTGCGGATGATCGACACGCAAATCCTCTCCGGCCTGCAGAACGGAACAGCCTTCTTCGCTTCGACCTCGATCTTCGCCATCGGCGGCTGTTTCGCGCTGATGGGCGAGGCCGACCGGGCGCAGATGCTGTTCGAGGACCTGCCCGGCCTCATTCCCTCGACCCGGGCGGCCTTCGAGATGAAGGCCGGCGGCCTTGCGGCGATCTTCGGCTATTCCTTCTTCAAATTCGGCTGGTCCTACCGCCTGTTCAATTACAACACCATCCTGTTCGGCGCCCTGCCGATGCGCAACGACACGCCTGAAGCGGACAAGGACATGGAGCGGATGGCCGAGCAGATCGCCGACGTCAACATCATCGCCGCGCGCCATTTCAACACCGGGCTCAGGGCGATCTTCCTGTCGATCGGCTATCTCGGCTGGTTTCTCGGGCCTTATGTGTTCATGGCGACGACAGCCTTCGTGTTCATGATCCTGACGCGTCGCCAGTATTTCTCCGAGGCGCGCCGGACCATCCTCGAAGCCACCCAAAGCGAAAGCGGAGAGACCGCATGAACGAGAAGACGACGCCTGCGACCAAAGGCCGGCGCATCCATGCGATTGATGCCGCACGCGGGATCGCGCTGATCGCCATGGCGATCTACCATTTCGTCTGGGACCTCGACTTTTTCGGTTATGTCTCCCCCGGCCTGTCGACGCGCGGCGGCTGGGCGATCTTCGCCCATCTGGACGCGGCAAGCTTCCTGTTTCTGGCCGGCTACAGCCTGTGGATGGCCCATGGCGCCTCGCTGAGGCCGCGATCCTTTCTGAGGAGACTCGCCATTCTCGCGGCCGCCAGCCTTGCGATCACGGCGGTCTCGTTCTTCGCCACGCCGGACGCCATCATCTATTTCGGCATTCTCCACATCATCGCCGTCGCCTCGGTGATCGGCCTTCTGTTCCGCAAAGTACCGGCCGGCATCACCCTCGTCATCGCCGCGATCGCCTTATTTGCCCCGCATCTTGTCACGTTCGACGCGCTTGACCCGCGCTATCTCGCCTGGATCGGCATGGCGGCCCATCCCTATCCTTCGAGCGATTATGTGCCGCTGCTGCCGTGGATCGCGCCCTTCCTCGCAGGATTTGCCGTCTCGAAACTCACGCTGTCATGGCTGAGGCGGCAGAAACAGCTGCCGGCAACGGAAAACCCGCTGACCTTTCTCGGCCGTCACAGCCTGATCGTCTATCTCGTTCACCAGCCTGTGCTCTACGGCCTCGTCTATGTCGCAACGCTCATTGTCCCGCCAAATCCGGCGCCGGCCTATCTCTCCGGCTGTCAGACGACGTGCGAACAGACGGATGCGGCCGGCTTCTGCCGTTCCTATTGCGCCTGCACGCTCGACGCTCTGGAAGAGGAACGCCTGCTCGGCCCGCTGATGCGCAACGATACGCGCGACGAGGATGCCGTTGCGCTCGGTCGAATCGCGATGTCGTGCAGCATTCGGTAGGATTGGCCTGGAAGGCGGCCGGGGAAGTTCAGGTGCCGACGCCGATCTCGGCGAGACGTGCAAGGCAGGTCTCCTCGGCATTGTCGAGTTCGCTCATCATCTCGTCGATATCGCGGCGTTTCTGGCGCAGGTCTTCGCGCCGCGACTTGATCTCGTCCATGGTGTGCTTGAGCTGATCCATTTCGGTCGGGGGGCGATGGAACAGGTTCAGCATGTCGCGAATCTCGGCAAGCGTCAGTCCAATGCGACGGCTTCGCAGGATTTCCTTGATCAACAGGCGCTCTTTTTCGCTGTAGAGACGCGTACGACCACGTCGCTCCGGTTGAAGCAGTCCCTCGTCCTCGTAGAATCTGAGTGTCCGGGTGGACACCCCGAACTCGCGCGTGAGTTCTGTTATCGAATAAAATCTCTTCTGCACAATGCGCCCCGCCGATTATTTATTGTTTGGTCTGGAAAACGTTTACGAAACTAGATGTTAAACCACCAGGTCGCAATTCCCAAGAATGAGAAAAAGCCGATGACATCAGTGGTCGTGGTCACAAAAACCGACGAAGAGATGGCAGGATCGGCGCCGGCCCGGTCGAGAAGGAGAGGAATCAGAATGCCCGCCATGGCGGCGGCGAACATGTTGATGATCATGGCGGCGGCCACAACTCCTCCGAGTTGCGGATTGTCAAACCAGTAACCGGCAACTAACGCGATCAGAAGGGCAAAGACGACCCCGTTGAACAAGCCGACGCCTGCTTCCCTGCGAATGATTCGCGCGGCGTTGTAGATGTCGAGGTCACGGGTCGCGAGCGCCCGCACGGTCACCGTCATGGTCTGTGTCCCGGCATTGCCGCCCATGGAAGCGACCACCGGCATCAAGACCGCAAGGGCGATCATCTTGCCGATCGACTCGTCGAAAAGACCGATGACGCTCGCGGACATGAAGGCTGTGCCCATGTTGATCAGGAGCCAGCCGAAGCGCGAGCGGACTGCCCGCACGACATTGTCCGACAGTTCCTCGTCGCCGACGCCGCCGAGGCGCTTGATGTCCTCTTCGGCCTCCTCGTGGATCACATCCACCACATCGTCGATGGTCAGCACGCCGACCAGCCGGCCGTTATTGTCGACCACGGCGGCGGAGAGAAGGTCGTATTGTTCGAAAACCTGGGCGGCCTCCTCCTGATCGAGTTCGGCATCGATCGGGTGGTTGGTCTCGCGCATGATCGCCTCGATCTTCACCTGGCGCTTGGTGCGCAGGATGCTGTCGAGATCAACGGCGCCGAGCAGGCGAAAGGTCGGATCGACGACGAATATCTGCGAGAAGGAATCGGGAAGGTCGTCATCCTCGCGCATGTAGTCGATGGTCTGGCCGACGGTCCAGAACGGCGGCACCGCCACGAATTCCGTCTGCATGCGCCGGCCGGCGGAGCTTTCGGGATAGTCGAGCGAGCGCGTCAGCCTGATGCGTTCGGTAAAGGGCAGCTTGGCGAGGATATCCTCGCGCTCCTCGTCGCCGAGATCTTCGAGAATGTAGACCGCGTCGTCCGAATCAAGCGCGCTCAAGGCGCTGACAAGCTGTTCGGATGGCAGCGATTCGATGATGTCGAGGCGGATCGCCTCGTCCACCTCGGTCAGCGCCGTCAGGTCGAATTCGTCGCCGAGGAGACGAACGAGTTCAGGCCGGCTGTCGTAATCAAGCGCCTCGATGACATCGCCGAGCTCGGATTCGTGGAGATTGGCAACCTCCTCGCGCAGATATGCGGTGTCCTTTTCGGCGATCGCCTGCTGGACCCCGGCCAGGAACTCGGCGCTGACCGCACCTTCCTCATTGTAGATGTCGTGGGTCTGTTCGCGCGTTTCGGCCTCTTTCAGCACTTCTTCGTCCAGATGGCTCATTTGGGAAACCTTTCTGTCAGCAACGCAACCCTTCACGCGCGGTTTGTGGCCGCGCCCATCTCTTAATTCGTTTCACGCGGAAATGAAATCGCTTCGCGATAACCTTTTCATCACGCGCGCGAGCAGCCGGATCTTCGACCGGCCTCAAACCATCTGGACACGGGGCATGCGATCCGTATCTGAGCCATAAGCATGGCGCAGGGCCGGCTTTAGCATGGCGCAGGGCCGGCTTTCGATCGCAATCACCCGCGCGATCAGGCGCTGAGGCCCATGAAAAGGCACGAACGAAACGCGATGCGCGAATGCAGCAAGCCGTTTGACTATCGAGCACGCGGCTCCTATCACAGTTAATTAGCAGGCGGGAAACCGACCCGAATCTCTCGCGCAGTCTGCCGCGCGCAGATATAACAAGATATGGCAGGCGACCGCCGGTAGGGTGCGACGCTGGCGGAGGATCCCAAACCTTGACAGACGGAGGAGGCGTGGGGGCAAGACAGGCAACAGGGGAGCTTGCGATGCAATCGAAGGCCGGTACGTTTCTGCGGGTCGCGCGATGGCCCTGCTGAAGACCGCCAGCATACCGCGCGATCGACGTTCGACACTCAGGCTCTACGCGATCCTGACGGTTCTGTTCTTTGCCACGCTGGCGACCGGAACCGTCGTCGGCGGTGTCTTTATCCGCGACGCCATCCGGCAGGAGCGCATAGAGCAGGCCGAGGCGCGCGCCGCCGGCTTTGCCAAGGCTCTGAAATCCGTCCTCAACATGACCGACAATGTCGGCAAGGCCCTCGCCGAGAGTTTCGACGATGGAGGCCTTGAAGGCTATGACACCTCGGTAGAAACCTTTCTTGCCTCCGCGCCTTGGACGAAAGCCGTCGTCCTCAACCGCGGCGACGTTTCCCTCGTTTTGCCGCAAGACCTTTCCGCAGCCATGCGCTCTCTTCCGCTTCCCGAAGACGGCGCCGACGCGCGAAAGATCTTCGGTCCTTTCACGCTGCCGAACGGTGAGCGGATTCTCGTCTATCGCTACACCTTCGATGCCGGAAACCTGGAACTCGTCGTCGGCTTCGAGGCAATCCTAGAGGCCGTCGGCCTTCTCGAGCTTGAGGGAACGACGCGGCTCAGCGTGCAGACCGTGCCGGAACCCGGCCCGGACCAGCTTGCCACCGCCGGAGAAAGCGACCTGACGCCCGAGGACGCCATTCACGAGGATATCCGCGTCGAGAATGCGACCTGGACCATCAGCGTTTCTCCGCATCACCTCACGGAGGGAAATTTCGACTGGGCCCGGGCCTTCCGTCTCGCCATAGGGCTCTTGGCACTGGCATTTGTCGCGCCGTTCATCGCCCTGCTCCTGCTGTTTCGGGCGCGCCTTCGGGACAACATCAATATCCGCCGCAGCATGATGGCGGTCGACAATCTTTCCCGTCACCTCGACGTGGCCCTCAACGCTTCCAATATCGGCCTTTGGGAGCACGATCTGGAGACGGGCGTGCAGATATGGGACGACCAGATCCTGAGAATCTACGGCCTTGAGGGCCAGAGCCATGTGCAGAGCTTCCAGAGCTGGCGCTCGCGGCTCCATCCGGAAGACCAGGAACGCTTCAGGCAGTTCAACTGGGAAGATGCGGAAAACGACAACGGCTTTCTCACCGAATACCGCATCATCACCCCCGTCGGCCAGGAAAAGACCATTCGCTCTGCCGGCAACGCCTATCGCGACGCCGACGGCAAGCGCAAGTTCGTCGGCGTCAACTGGGATGTTTCGGCCGACAAGGCTCTTCAGGAGGCGCTTGCAGAGGCCAAGGCCCGGGCGGAAGAACAGAATGTGGCGCTGGAAGATGCCCGCGCCCGCATGGAGGAGATCGCCCTTCAGGATACGCTGACCGGCATTCCCAACCGGCGCCATTTCGAAAAGCGGCTGGATGCTGCGCAGGCCGGCGGCGCCCTGCCCGAAGGCATGAATATCGTGCTGATCGACCTCGACGGCTTCAAAACCATCAACGACACGATGGGGCACTTCTTTGGCGATGACGTGTTGCGCTATGCCGCCGACACCTTCACGCAGCATGTCGGCCCTCAGGACTTCCTGGCGCGCACCGGCGGCGACGAATTCGTTGCGTTGATGCCGGCCGAAAGCGATGTCGAGGCCTTCGCCGCAGCGGTGACGGCCGCCTTCGCGAAACCATTGCGGATCGATGGCCGCTCCTGCCGCCTCGGGGTCAGTCTCGGCATCGCCACGGCGGAAGATTCCAGCGACACCGCCTCCGATCTCCTGATCAAGGCCGACCTCGCGCTCTATGAGGCCAAGAACCGCGGGCGCGGGCGCACGGTCAATTATACCAGCAATCTGATGGCCAAGACCTTCTCTCTGAAGCGCCTGGCCGACGAGTTGCAGGAAGCGGTCGAAAACGGCGAGATCACCGCGCATTACCAGCCGATTTTCGATGTCAGAACTTCGACGATCGTCGGCGTTGAAGCCCTCGCCCGCTGGCAGCATCCGCGTCGCGGCGTGCTGGAGCCGAAGGCCTTTCTCGATGTCGCCGAACAGCTTGGCCTGCTGCATTCGATCGACGACATCGTCTTCCAGAAAGCCCTGTCCATCCTTGAGACCAGCCGCGAGGCGGGCATGCCGCTTCCGGGCGTCTCGGTCAATATCTCCTCCCAGCGCCTGCGTGACCCGCTATTGCTCGACCGGCTCTCCTCGTTCAACCTGCCGCCCGACACCGTGCATTTCGAATTGCTGGAATCCATTCCCTTCGACCGGCCTGACAGCGCCCTGATCAAGACCGTAAGCGCCATCAGGAAGCTCGGCATCGGCATTGACCTCGATGATTTCGGGTCCGGCTACGCCTCGCTCGTCGGCCTCACCCAGGTACGGCCCGACCGGCTGAAGATCGCCGGGCAGCTCATCGCCCCGATCACCGGATCGGAGGAAAGCCTGCAGATTGTCGAGACAATCGTGCGGATCGCCAAGACCTTCAACATCGGGGTTATCTGCGAGGGCGTGACCTCGACGGACCATTTCGAGAAGCTGGAGGCGCTCGGTTGCTATCTCCAGCAGGGCTACTACTTCTCCCGCCCGATGGACGAGAAGCAGTTCATCGCCTTTCTGCGGGCGCGCAAAGGTAACGATTGATGAGCCCAATGCCCGGCAAACGGCCGTTTTCAGGCGATTTTGGCCAATCATCCAACCCGGCATGCGCCTCATGCATACCTTCTATGCCGAGATGGCACTGCAAATTTCCGGCCCGGACGCGTATATAGAGATCAACAGAGTGATCGAGCAGACATCAAAACGGTTTGACAGAAGCTCAATCACTTGGCCCGGTCCCCGGGTTCGAAATTCGAAGCTGCGCACTCCTCCTCCTCCCAGCGCGCTTCGATGGGTTGACGACGCTCCTCCTCCCAGTCGTCGACCAACGCAAATGACGCTCACCGGATCCTCCTCCCCCGGTGAGCGTTATTTTTTTGTGCGATGCAAACTTCCGCGCTCCCCCTCCTCCCTTCCCAGCCGTGCAAAACCGGTTCCGTCATTCCTTCGACAGGGCACCGGCATTCACGACACGTCTCTACTTTTTAAAGGCCATTCTGCCCCTTGTTGCGGCGTTTGCAGACCCTCTCCGCCAGCGCCATGCGCAAAACGCATAGCGGCTTTACCGCAAACCCACTGACCAAGACCGAAGGCAGGGACTATATCCAGGTCATCAGAGATTGAGGCGCAGGAAATCGAAGCGCCGCAGCAAACAGGAGAGAGAAACATGAGCATGGCTCGTTCGTTCAACAACTGGATCAAGTATCGTCTGACCGTTTCGGAACTCGGCCGCATGAATGCGCGCGAACTGTCCGACCTCGGCATCAACCGCGAAGACATCCGTCGCGTTGCCCGCAAGGCCGCATTCTAAGCGCTGCCTTGCCCACCTTGCAAAAGCCCCACGCCAACCCGGCGCGGGGCTTTTTTTTGAGCAGATACCGACTGTAAAAAGCGAACTTGACGCTTGTCACGCGCGGAATGCCTCAAAACTACGCGGCGCCACAGGCCTGCACCGATATTGTGCAACCCAATGCACAAATGCATGGCAGTTGCATAATAACTGCACACGACGCATTGCCGTTTTCCTTGTATCTTCCCGGTCAAAATCAACACAGCACAAAGCTGCCGGAAAAATTCGAGGAAACACCCATGCATCCCTTCGACTTCACCATGAAATGGTTCAGCTACCGTCGCACGCGCTCCCAGCTGCGCAATCTTACCGCCGCCGAACTCAAGGATATCGGCCTGCTGCCGGGCGATATCGATCGCGTTGCGGCCCGCGCTTTCCGCTGAGACCGCACTTCGCACTGAACTGCCAACGGCGCCGAATGGCGCCGTTTTGCGTTTCGGGCGGTCTCGCGGCGCTTGCCTTCCCAAACGCAGCGATTATGTTGGAGCCCCTTCTCACAGCAATCGGACGACGCACAGCATGGCCGCATTCCCGCGCTTTACCTCTCTGATCAAGGAACTGCCATCCACGGTCCCCTTTGTCGGACCCGAAGCACTGGAGCGCACCCGCAACTACCCGATCATCGCCCGTATCGGCGCGAATGAGAGCGGCTTCGGCCCTGCGCCATCCGTGCTTGCGGCGATCCGCGAGGCCGCCGGCGATATCTGGAAATATTCCGATTCCGAACACCTGTCGCTGCGCCTGGCCCTTGCCGAACATCACGACTGCAAGCCGGAAAACCTGATGATCGGCGAAGGCGTCGACGGGCTCCTCGGCATGGCCGTCAGGCTGGTCGTCTCGCCGGGCACGACCGTCGTCACCTCGCTCGGCGCCTATCCCACCTTCAACTATCATGTCGACGGCTTCGGCGGAAAACGGGTGAGCGTGCCCTATGCGGGCGACAGGGAAGACCTTGATGCGCTGATGGCGGCGGTGAAGGAACATGACGCGACCATGGTCTATTTCGCCAATCCCGATAATCCGATGGGTAGTTTCTGGCATGAAGACGATGTTATCCGCTTCGTCGAGGAACTGCCGGAAACCTGCATGATGGTTCTGGACGAGGCCTATTGCGAATGCGGCCCGGCGGAAGCCTTTCCGGCGATCGACCGCTTTCTCGACCGGCCGAACGTCCTGCGCTTCCGCACCTTCTCAAAGGCCTACGGCCTTGCGGGCGCGCGTGCCGGCTACATCATCGGCGAGACCGAAACGATCGCCGCCTTCAACAAGATCCGCAACCATTTCGGCATGCCGCGCCTGACGCTGGTTGCCGCCGAGGCGGCCCTTGCCGACCAGGCCTATCTGCAGAGCGTCATCGGGCGCATTCGCGAATCGCGCGACGAGATCGCCCGGATCGCCCGTGACAATGGCCTCGAGCCGCTGCCCTCGGCGACGAACTTCGTCGCCATCGATTGCGGCAGGGACGGCGCCTATTCGCGCGCCATCGTCGATGCGCTCGGCGCACGCGGCGTCTTCATCCGCATGCCCGGCGTCGCGCCGCTTGACCGGTGCATCCGCGTCTCGACCGGGCCGAGCGAAGACATGGACCTGTTCGCCCAGGAACTTCCGTCCGTACTTCAGGCGCTCGGCTGAGCCGGGCGCCCGAAGCGACGCGGCATCCGCTCAGCGCGCCTTCTGGCCAAAGAGCACGGACTGGGCGTTCTTGTCCGCGGTAAGGTTCCACTTCTCGCGCTCATCCTGCCCCACGGCGAGGCCGGCCTGGACCGCCGGGCGCGCCATCACGGCCTCATACCACCGCTTCAGGTTCGGAAAATCATCGAGGTTCTGGCCCTGCGCCTCGTGCGATCGAACCCAGCCGATCGAGGCCATGTCGGCGATCGAGTAGTCGCCGCCGAGATATTCCGCCTCGCCGAGACGCGTGTTCATGACGCCATAGAGGCGGTTGACCTCGTTGGTGTAGCGGTCAATGCCATAGGCGATCTTTTCCGGCGCGTAATTGCGGAAGTGATGCGCCTGTCCCGCCATCGGCCCCAGCCCGCCGACCTGCCAGAACAGCCATTCCTCGACCGCGATGCGTTCGCGTTCGGTCTCGGGATAGAACTTTTTGAACTTGCGGCCGAGATATTGAAGGATCGCGCCAGATTCGAACACAGAGACGGGCTCGCCGCCCGGCCCTTCCGGATCGACGATCGCCGGCATGCGATTATTGGGCGAAATCTTGAGGAATTCCGGCTTGAACTGATCGCCCTTGCCGATATTCACGTAATTGACGTTGTAGGGAACGCCTGCCTCTTCCAGGTAAATCGTGATCTTGTAGCCGTTGGGCGTCGGCCAGTAGAAAAGCTCGATCGGTGCGGTCATGAAAAATCATCCTCTCGCGTGTCGCAAAACACTGATCCCTTCGATATAGATCGATTTTAAGCACATAAAAGACCGGCAAGAACCGGCTTTGCTCAACACTTCGCCGTTACCGGCCATGAAGAGGGTCGCCATGCACGAGAACGAACCTTTGACAGCAAACATCATTTCGCCCGATCCGGTCGAGCCCCAGAGCTTCATCGACCCAAGCGAAGCGGTAAAGGCGTTGCAGGCGCTCTACAAGCGCAATACCCGCTTCATTATCGACGCCTTCATCGCGCTTGCAGGCGGCGCGCCGATCGAGGGGCGCTACCGCGCCTGCTATCCGAAGGTCAGCATCGAGACCGGGAGCTACGGGCTCACCGATTCGCGCCTCTCCTTCGGCCATGTGGCGACGCCCGGCGAATATGCGACGACGATCAGTCACCCGATCCTGTTTGCGGACTATCTGATCGAGCAGCTCGGCCTGCTGATCAAGAACCACGGCGTTCCCGTAACGGTCGAAGAGTCCGACACGCCCATTCCGCTGCATTTCGCCTTCGGCGAGAACACCCATGTGGAGGCGGATCTCGCCGCGCTTGCCGACGTGCCGCTGCGTGACATCTTCGACACGCCCGACCTCAACACTACGGACGACCAGATCGCCAATGGCGACTTCGAGCCGGAGCCCGGCGCACCGCAGCCGCTCGCGCCGTTTACCGCCCAGCGGATCGATTATTCGCTGGCGCGCCTCAGCCACTATACGGCGACGAGTTCTGCGCATTTCCAGAACTTCGTGCTCTTTACCAACTACCAGTTCTATATCGACGAGTTCTGCGCCTATGCCCGGGAGGTGATGGCCAAGGGCGGGGAAGGCTACAGCGCCTTTGTCGAGCCCGGCAACAACATCACCCTTCCGGGTGAAGTGGAGCCGGAAGGCGGACACACCGGCGTGCGCATGCCGCAAATGCCGGCCTATCACCTGAAACGTTCCGACAATTCCGGCATCTCCATGGTCAATATCGGCGTCGGTCCTTCAAACGCCAAGACGATCACCGATCACATCGCGGTGCTGCGGCCGCATGCCTGGCTGATGCTCGGCCATTGCGCGGGGCTCAGAAACAGCCAGAAGCTCGGCGACTACGTGCTCGCCCATGCCTATGTGCGCGAGGACCATGTGCTGGACGACGACCTGCCGGTCTGGGTGCCGATCCCGGCGCTCGCCGAAGTGCAGCAGGCGCTCGAGGAGGCCGTCGGCGAGGTAACTGGGCTTGAGGGCTACGAGCTGAAGCGGGTGATGCGCACCGGCACGGTCGCCACGATCGACAACCGCAACTGGGAGCTTTCGCCCCAAAGCGGGCCTGTGAAACGCCTGTCGCAATCACGCGCGATCGCGCTCGACATGGAATCGGCGACGATCGCCGCCAACGGCTTCCGCTTCCGGGTGCCCTACGGCACGCTTCTCTGCGTCTCCGACCGGCCGCTTCACGGCGAACTGAAACTGCCCGGCATGGCCACGGCCTTCTACACCACCCAGGTGCGCCAGCATCTCCACATCGGCATCAAGGCCGTGCAGAAACTCGCCGCCATGCCGCCGGAACGGCTGCATTCACGCAAGTTGAGAAGCTTCTACGAGACGGCCTTCCAGTAAGGCCTTCTGTTTGCCCGCACGGGTCCTGGCCCTCATTTCCGTCATGCCGGCCTTGAGCCGGCATCTAGGGCCAAACAGCGAGGACCTTCGTGATTAAGGCATTGTTGCAAAAGGTATTTTTGTAGCCCTGGACCCCGGCTCAGGGCCGGGGTGACGGAGGATGGGGCAGGCTCTCTGATTCCGCAAACTGGCTTTGTCAGAAAACTGACTGCCTTCCAGTAGGCCGTCATTCCAGCCGGCTGTCGGCGGGGACGATTACCGGCAGCGAGCGGGGGTGCTGCTCGAGCACGGCATGGCGCACTTCCTCGATCGGGTCGCCGTCCAGCGACTGGTCGATGCCCTTTGAATGGAAATCGAGCGTCAGCTTTTCTGTCTCGATCACGGTGGTGTTCTCGCTGTCCTCGATCCGCCCGGAGAAATAGTCGAGGGCGAAGCCGAGGACCGAATCGAACTCCTCGGCCTTCAGCAGATAAAAGGCGAGCTTTCCGCCCTGGGGCCGGTCGGTAAACAGGCTGGCATTGCCGTGAATACGGTTGTTGGCGACGCCGACAAGGGCGAATTTCCCCTCACCGCTCGCCTCGGCGCATTCATAGCCGAGACTGATTTCCGGTATCGCGCGCAGCGTGTCGATCCAGGCGCGCGTGCTGGCGGAAATCTTGCCGAACCGCGAATCATAGTCGAGCTGTTCGCGATTGCGGATCATCGTCGCGTGAAGACCGGCGGAGAACTGATGAATGAACGGCCTGCCATTCATCGTCGGCACGTCCACATGGGCAGGCTTGCCGCCAGCCAGCGTCTTCAGCGCCTCCTCGATATCCAGCGGCAGGCCAAGGCTGCGGGCAAAAAGGTTCATGGTTCCCGCCGGAATGACGCCGAGGAGCTTGTCGGTGCCATACATCGAGCCTGCCGCAAGCGAAATCGAGCCGTCGCCGCCGCCAACGATCATGCCGTCGAAACCCTCGGCTTTCACCGTTCTGGTGATCACATCGGCGATCTCGCCGCCGCTGACGACCGCGCATTCGAAGTCATGCCCGGCATCGCGGAAGATATTGGCGGCAAGGTCGGAAAATGCGTCCATGTCGGTGGTCTTGAACGTACCGCCGTCGCGGTTGAAAATACCTTTCAGACGCATTGCTTGTCCTTGAGACTGTTGACTGGCCTGAAACGGATCAAGGCGGCCGCTGGTTCCGCCTTGACGCGTGACCCCGTCACATATTCGGGTAAACCGGCCCTTCGCCGCCCTGCGGCGGCACCCAATTGATGTTCTGGTTCGGGTCCTTGATGTCGCAGGTCTTGCAGTGCACGCAGTTCTGGGCGTTGATCACGAACTTCTCCGTGCCGTCCTCCTCGACCCATTCATAGACCCCGGCGGGACAGTAGCGACCCGAAGGGCCCGCATAGATCTCGTATTCCGAGGTTTTCTGCAGCGCCATGTCCTTGACCTTCAGATGGACCGGCTGGTCCTCCTCGTGATTGGTGTTCGACAGGAACACCGAGGACAGGCGGTCGAAGGTCAGGACGCCATCGGGTTTCGGATAATCGATCGGCTTGTGTTTGGCCGCCGGCTCCAGCGACGCGGCGTCGCTCTTGCCGTGTTTCATCGTGCCGAAAAAGGAAAATCCGAACAGCGTGTTGGTCCACATGTCGAGACCGCCGAGCGCGATGCCGGCGAAGGTTCCGAGCTTCGACCACAGCGGCTTGACGTTGCGCACCCTCTTCAGGTCGCGGCCGATCGCGCCCGCGCGCCAGTCCGCCTCGATCTCGGCGATCTCGTCGTGTTCGCGGCCCGCCGAAAGCGCGTCTGCGACGCGTTCGGCGGCGAGCATGCCGGAGAGCACCGCATTGTGCGACCCCTTGATTCGCGGCACGTTGACCAAGCCGGCCGAACAGCCGATCAGCGCGCCGCCGGGGAATGAAAGCTTCGGAACGGACTGGTAGCCGCCTTCCGAGATCGCCCGCGCGCCGTAGGAGATGCGTTTTGCTCCGTCAAAGGTCGATGCGATCGCCGGATGGGTCTTGAAGCGCTGAAACTCCTCGAAGGGCGAGAGATAGGGGTTCTTGTAGTTCAAGTGCAGCACGAAGCCGACGGCGACCTGATTATCCTCCAGATGGTAAAGGAAGGAGCCGCCGCCGGTTTTCCCATCGAGCGGCCAGCCGAAGGAATGCTGGACGAGGCCGGGCTGGCTTTTTTCCGGCGCGACTTCCCACAATTCCTTCAAGCCGATGCCGAATTTCTGCGGCTCGCGGCCTTCATCTAGGCCGAACCTGGCGATCAGTTGCTTGGCGAGCGAGCCGCGCACGCCCTCGCCGATCAGCACATATTTTCCGAGAAGCGCCATGCCGCGGGTGAAGTTCGGACCGGGCGTGCCGTCACGCTCGACGCCCATGTCGCCGGTGGCGACACCGATGACCGCGCCGCTCTCGTCATAAAGCACTTCCGCCGCGGCAAAACCGGGATAGATCTCGACGCCCAGCGCCTCGGCCTTTTCGGCCAGCCAGCGACAGACATTGCCGAGCGAGACGATATAATTGCCGTGATTGTTCATCAGCGGCGGCATCACGAAATTCGGCAGCGTGATCGAACCGGCCGGGCCGAGCAGCAGGAAACGATCGCGCTTGACCTTCGTCTTGAAGGGATGGCCCTCCTCCTCCTGCCACCCGGGAAAGAGGGCATTGATGCCGGACGGATCCACAACCGCGCCGGAAAGGATGTGCGCGCCGACCTCGGCTCCCTTTTCCAGCACAACGACGCTCAGCTCCTCGTTGAGCTGTTTCAGCCGAATGGCGGCGGCCAGACCGGAAGGACCGGCTCCGACAATCACCACATCGAATTCCATGCTTTCGCGTTCCGGCATTTCTTCAGCCATGTCATTCCTTCCATTGCCGCAATGACCCGCTATCGGCGCGCCATGCGTCCTCACAAACCCACGCGCTATTCCTAAAGAGGTTGCGGATAAATTGAAAGCGCATCGGCCGCCGACGCGCAATGCGCGAGCCGAAACGCAGTTTCCACAGCAAGCGCGCGCGGCGCGCCTGCATGAACGTCCGATAATGATTGATTGACGACATGGCGGGCGTCTATGGTGAAAGCCAATTTCCGCCGTTCATTTTGTTCAAAGCGTCGGCCGGTTCCGGCCAGGGGAGTTTTTCATGGATTTTGGTATTGCCGACAAGAAGGCCGTTGTGCTTGCGTCCTCGCGCGGGCTCGGCGCCGGCATCGCCGAGGCACTGGCCAAGGAAGGCGCGCATGTGCTGCTTTGCGGACGCACCGAAGACCGGCTTGCAACGAATTGCAAGGTCATCAACGAGACAACCCCGGGCAAGGCCGATTTCGTGGTAGCCGACATTGCGGCGGAGAATTTCATCGAAGATCTGCTCGCTGCCATTGAGGAAAAGCTCGGCGGCGCGGACATCCTCGTCAACAATTCCGGCGGCCCGACGCCCGGCACCGTCTCCGAGATGAGCCCGCAAAGGCTCGAAAGCTTCTTCCAGTCCATGGTTTCGCCGATCATCACGCTTACCAACGCGGTCGTACCGAAGATGAAGGAAAAGGGCTGGGGCCGCATCGTCACCGTCGCCTCCAGCGGCGTCATCGAACCGATCCCGAATCTGGCGCTCTCCAACACGCTGCGTTCCGCGCTTGTTGGCTGGAACAAGACACTTTCGAGCGAGATCGCCTCCTCGGGAATAACGGCAAACATGCTGCTGCCGGGCCGCATTCACACCGACCGAATCGACGAGCTCGACCATGCCAACGCCGAACGCTCCGGCAAGAGTCTCGCCGAAGTGCGCAAGGCCACGCTCTCGACGATCCCGGCGGGAAGGCTCGGGCGCGTCGAGGAGTTCGCCAGCATCGCCGCCTTCCTGTGCTCACGGCAGGCAAGCTACCTGACCGGCAGCCTGATCCGCTGCGACGGCGGCGCAATACACGCAATCTGATGACAACCCGTTGCCGGGCGGCGCTTTCGCCGCCCCATGGAAGCCAAGCATGATTTCCGCAAGGGATTTGACAGCGTACGAGGCGGCCGCCCTTCTGCATTTTTATGCCGATGCCGGGCTGGATGTGCTGCTCGAGGACGAGGCCGTCGATCTGACGGTCCGCGCCGAGCCGCGTGGCGCTCCCGAGAAGGGCGCACCTGCGGCGCAACAGAAGGCCCAGACCGAGACAAGCGCCCCGGCGGCCCGTCCCGTCGCCGCCCGCCCCGCGATGGGCACAACGACGATCCCGGACGACAAGGCGATCTCCGATGCGCAGTTTTCAGCCGAGAGCGCCCGCTCGCTTGGTGAACTCAAGACGGTTCTGGACGGATTCTCGGGCTGCAACCTGAAACACAATGCCCGTTCCACCATTACGCTCGAAGCCATGCCGGAGAGCGGGATACTGGCGATCTGCGGCTTCCCCTCCGGCGATGACGACCGGGAGGGCGCCCCGCTGGCTGGCCGCGCCGGCGGATTGTTCGAACGCATGCTCGGCGCAATCGGCCTTTCGCGCGAGGCCGTTGCCGTCGCCACCGCCATTCCCTGGCGAACGCCCGGAGACCGCAGCCCGACCCCCGCGGAAATGGATATCTGCCGGCCCTTCCTGTTCCGCCAGATCGCGCTTGCCGAACCGCGTCATCTTCTGGTTCTCGGCAATTTCGCCAGCCGCATGCTGATCGACGCCGACAAGACGGTGTTCAACCTGCGCGGCGGCTGGCATCAACTGCGCTTCGACGGCCATGCCGTGGAGGCGCTGGTGACTTTCTCTCCGAACGAGTTGCTGGCCGCCCCCGCCAACAAGAAGCCTGCCTGGCAAGACCTCCTGTCCTTCAAGGCCCGTCTCGGTTGAACGGCCCTGGCGAACATCCGCTCTCCTGCCCAGAAATTGAACAGTTTCAGGCCCATTGACGCCGTCATGCATCAGGCGCATGGCTGCCCTACGGCGGGGACCATTGCTGGTCCGGGTCATTTCATGGATAAGGGATCATGTCTTGGGAGGACTACAGGAACCAAGGCAATGAGACACGTACAGGACATGGACGCAACCCTTATGCAGAACACGCGCTTTTCTCTCGAACTCGGACGCTCGACCAACGGCTATCACGGCCAGCGGGGCATCGACCGCGCGATTGCCAAGGGCTTTGCCAAGGCGCTCGGCCACCACGACGCCAGCACGCGCCGTCCGACCATGCGGGCGCTTGGCGCCTGATCAGGCGACGGGTGAAGCCGTTGCGCCGCATTTAAGCAGCGGCGCCGAAAGCGGAAATTGCGAGATTGTTTCGAAAGCCGGGATACGTCCCGGCTTTGTCTTTTTCAAAGGCCTGTCCGCTTGGCCGAATTCATCGGGGAACGACGAGGGGTGATCCGGCGCGAGGAAGCCCCGGCCAGCGTGGCGGGCGGCGAGCCGATGCCCGCAGTCACCCCACCCTTCCAAGTCATTATCTCAATCTATGAAGGTGATCTCGACAGCCGTGCCGCTTTCCACGGCCGTCCTGATCGAGAATTTGAGGCCGAGCCTGGCGGCGGCTTCCTGGGCCTCGACGAGACAGGTGTGGGATATGCCGATCGTCAGTTCCGGCTGATTGAAGACCGCGTCAAGCTCGCTCTCGCTGAGCCCCCTGCCGATATCGGAGAACCTGGCCCGAAAGCCATTGGACGCGGTCGGCTCGAGCGCAACCTGCGCATCGCAATAGGGCGGGGACACGGCGATCAGGCGCTCGACGAGATGCGAGAACAGCTCGGTCAGACGATCCTCGTCAAGCGGGAATCCATAACCGCCATCGTCGATCGCGGTGGCCAGCATCACGCTTTCCGCCACCGCCTCGCCACGATGACGCTCGAGCGCTGCGATAAGACATTTGGCGGGAGAGATCAGCGGGATGTCCTGCTCTCGCTCCCGACGGTCCCGTTCGGATTCGAATTCGGCATAGATATCCCGGCGCAAGGGCGACGCCGCCGAAACGGGCGCCGACTGAAGGACTTCTTCGGCCGCAGACGTGTTAGCGCTGTCAGAAGGCCTGGTTTGCTGCTTCTGGACAGGGTCGGGCTCCCGTTCGGCTTTCGCCGCCGCGGAGGACCGCGCCTCCCTGATCTGCTCGACAGGGTTCTCCTCGGCAGGAGACTCCTCTGTGCCGGCGACATGAAAGAAGCCGTTTGCGAAGGTCCGCTGCGGCCGCGCCGGCTCGACGGCCGGACGGGTGCGTTGCGTATTCCAGGGCATATGGCTGCCGACCGCGCCGATATCGGTGCCAGGCGTCTGCGCGGCCTTCATCGCTGCTACAGGTGCGGCCGCCGTTTTCTGTGATCCGGTGTTGAATTCACCGTCGCTCACCCTCGGCATCGCGGCGGCCCTGCGCGGCCGCTCGCGCCCTGAGGCCGGACGGTTGATCACAACGCAAACGGCATCGCGATGACGCATGCGGGCCAGCGAGAGATGGGAACGACCGCTTGGGCCGAAGGCGAATTCGGCGGAAACTTCCTCAAGCCGGCTTCCCGGTTCGTCGGAGAGCACGCGCGTCATTGCCCGATCGATTTCCTTACCGTCCGCATCGGCAAACCAAGATATCAGAGCCGTCCCGCACACATCAGCCTCATCAGCGCGCAGAAGCGAAAGCACCGCATCATTGGCGATCTCGATCGTCCCGTAAGGGTCAACCAGAAGGATGCATTCGGGCGCCCGGTTGAGCGTCTGAACCACCGGTCTGTTGTCAGCCGTCTGAGGCAAGTCGGAATTCATCAATCGCATCCGTTTGTCCAGTCGAGCGTTTCAGCGCCGGGACAGGTCCAATCAAAACATCTTGTCACGGCGATGGCCGGGCACGTCACGTGCGGGCATCAAGACAAGCATGATAAGCGCGTGAGGTAAATCGCATATTAAGCGCCAAACCCAGCGAATATTGGGCGCAGGTCGCGTTCAGAGCGCTTTTTACCAAAAATGATCTGAAATGGAAAGGTAGCGACTAATTCGCCGGGTTGCCGGCGGCCACAGCGAAGGCCTCATTGAGATGAAAAGACTTGACCGCCTGCCAACGGCAATATTCGTCAATGAAGGCGGAATCGATCCACATCGCGCTCTCGAACGGCCGCCCGACCCAGCCGATCGCGCCGACATTGACGACCCTGCGAAGGATGCGCTGCAGATGGGTTCGCGAGATCAGGATCCGGCTCGCCATATCGCGCGCATTAAGCGCCGGGATCAGATAGCGGCCCTGGTCGGGCTGCTCGCGCCCTATCATGATGATGATATTGTCCATCACCAACCCGCCCGAGATCGACTTCTGCAAGAGGGCGACGCGCGGCGGCGGCTCGCGCCAGGCTGCGTCATGCAGACACCCCAAGGCAAGCCGCGGCTGTATCTTCGGGATCATTTCCGGGCACGCCGCAAACGCCGAGACACGATCCGTCCCATCGAGGGCGTCGAGCATCAGAAGATTCGCCGCAAGCCACTGGCCGATGGCAGCATAGACGGGCCTGGTCGGCTGATAATAGCGCGGCCTGAGGCTATCGCGGCCGGGGTCGGGACACAGAAAACCGTAGGCCAGCGACTCATCGATATAATCACGGATCGTGTTCGGACTGGCGATCTTGAAAGGCTTCAGGACATCGATCAGACTGTTGACGGTCAGGCCGTCATTTCCGCCCCAGTAAAGGGCAAGCGCCGACTGGGATATCAACCAGCGACGCTGGGAACCGAAATTTGCGCCGAGGCGCTGATTTTCCTGGTAAACACCGGCCAGCCTTTCTCCGTAAACCGAAAGTGAAGGGAGGAAGGAAGGGTGCGTCGCGATCTGTTCTGCGGAAAGCGGCATTGTTCTTATAAGGTCATCGGCGCTGTTGTGCCGGAAACTGCGCCGCTTCCAGCCTTGTCGTTGCAGGCAAGCCTACTTGATCCGGGCGGGAAAATACAGACGCAAAAAACACCCTCGGGCGGTTGCGGGGGGCGCGTGAAAACCCTATAGGGCCGGAAGTCGCCGCGTTGGCCGCGCTTGCGGCGGAAGAGAGACACCCAGAAAACGCCGCAGCGAGCGAAAACCATGTTTGCCAGTCTCGTCTCCATCACCTCTCTGATGCTCTCGACCATGCTGATGATGGTCGGATACGGGTTGATGAACTATCTTGTACCGGTGCGCTCGGTCGCGGAAGGCTGGTCGTCCTTCCTGATCTCGGTGATTGCGACCGGCTATACGGTGGGCTTTACGGTGTCTTGCATCGTGACCCCGAAACTGGTGCTGCGCGTCGGTCATGTCCGCGTCTTCGGAGCCCTGATCACGCTGCTGACGGCCTCGATCCTGGCAAGCTCGCTGCTTGTCGACTGGCATGTCTGGGTCGTTTTCAGGGCTATTTCCGGCTTCGCCGTTGCCGGCTGCTACCTGGTGATCGAAAGCTGGCTGAATGAAAGGGTGACCAACGAAACCCGGGGTTCGGTCTTCTCGATCTACATGATGGTGACGCTTGCCGGCTCGATCGGCGGCCAGTATCTCGTTCCCCTTGGCGATCCGCTCAACACGACGCTGTTCATCGTCTGCGGCATCGTCTTTGCCGTCGCCATTCTGCCGACCGCGCTTTCCACCGCGCAATCCCCCGCCCCGATCGCGCAGGTGCAGTTCGGGCTTGGCAAGCTTTACCGGCGCTCGCCGGTCGCCGCCGTCGGCGCGGTCCTCGCAGGGATCCTGTCCGGCACCTGGGCCAGCCTCGGCGGCGTCTACACCACGCAGAGCGGCTTCACCACCGGCCAGGGCGCGACGTTGCTTGCCTTCGTGCTTGCCGGCGGCGCGCTCGGACAGATCCCGATCGGCCGCATCTCCGACCGCACCGACCGGCGCTATGTGATGATCGCCTGCGGCGTGATCGGCGTCGTTGCCGCCTGCGCCATGTTCTTCATGTCGCCGGACACGCCGCGCCTGCTCTATGGCACGGCCTTCATCGTCGGCTCGATGCTCTATCCGATCTACGCGCTCAACGTCGCCCACGCCAATGACCGTGCCGATCCGAGCGAATATGTGACGATTTCAAGCTCGCTGATGGTGCTTTACGGCCTCGGCACCGTTGCCGGCCCCCTGATCGGCGGCGGCGCGATGGAGCTTGCCGGTCCGCGCGGACTGATGCTCTATCTGTCGATCGGTTTCGCCATCTACGCGGCCTATGCCGCCTGGCGGGTGATGAAGGGCAATCCGACGGTCGCCCCGGACGAGCGCAGCGACTTCCACGCGATCGCCGTGCCGATGCGCGGCACGGACCCGGCCGGCAGCATCGCGGTCGACTACGACACCGAATACGAACCCGCCCAGAGCGAATAGGCTTTTCAGTTCGGGTTTTGCGAGGAGGAGACGCGGCGGATCTTCCGCCGTTCCAGCCCCAGCCTGTGCTCGCGGAAGATGATGAAGATGCCGGCGCCGACGACGAAGACGGAGCCGGCGATCGTGTTCAGCGTCGGGATCTCGCCGAAGACGAACAACGAGATCAGAATGCCGAAAATGATCGAGCTGTAGTCGAAGGGCGCGATCGTCGAGGCGTCGGCGAAGCGATAGCTCTCGGTCATCATGATCTGGCCGACGCCGCCGAAGAGACCCGAGAGAATAAGCAGGACGAGCGGCCAGAAGCCGAGCGAGGCCCAGCCGAAGGGCAGCGTCGCAAGCGAGAGCAATGCGGCGAAGGTCGAGAAATAGAGCACGATCGTCGGCCCCTTTTCGGTGACCAGCAGGCGCCGGACCTGGATCATGGCCAGCGCGCCAAGCGCCGCGCCCGCAAGAACGAGCACGACGGCGAGCGCCTCCTCCGAGCCGATGCCGCCTTCGCGAAAAAGCGTCAGCTTGGGCCAGGAGATGACCAAAACCCCAAAGAGCCCGACGCCGACGGCCGACCAGCGATAGATGCGCACCACCTCTCCCAGAAGCAGGGCAGCAAAGACGACCGAGAGCAGTGGCAGCGCATAGCCGAGGGCGATCACCTCCGGCAATGGCAGGTGCATCAGCCCGTAAAACCCCATGCCCATGGAGGTTATGCCGATCAGCGAGCGCAGGAAATGCCCGACCGGGCGTTCCGTCCTGTAGGCGCCCTTCAACTCGTGCCGCCAGGCAAGATAGACGATGATGGGCACGATGCCGAACAGAGAGCGGTAGAAGGTGACCTGCCCCGGCGCGATCCCCTCGCCCGCAAGCTTGATGCAGGTCTGCATCCCGAGAAAGGCAAGGATCGAGGACAGTTTGAGGGTGATGCCGCGCAACGGGTTGGCATTGGTTTCAAAGGGCATGGATGACGCGATCTGGTGTTCGGTTGGGCGGCGGGCGGACCCGCAGATATGCCGCCCTCCTTACGCCAGTTTCCGCATCCATGTACAGATTTCATGAAATTCCCGCGAAGCATTTGCATTTTTCGGGCTTCGGCGCTTTGTTGTGCATCGATCGGCCGCGCCGAAAGAAAAAATATCTAAGAGGATGCCCATGCCAACGGACAAGAACCGGACCGTCTATCTGAAGGACTACCAGCCGACCGATTTTATCATCGAGACCGTCGACCTGGTATTCGACCTCGGCGAGACGATGACAACGGTGGGAAGCGAGATCCGCATGCGTCGCAGGCCTGGCGCTGATCCGTCGGCGCCGCTCGTTTTCGACGGCGACGGGCTCGCGCTTTCCGGCCTTGCCCTCGACGGCAAGCCTTTGCTTCCCGAACGCTATGACAGCGATGCCGACACGCTGACGGTCCGCGACCTGCCCGAGGACGGCGCCTTCACGCTGACGGTCAAGACGCGAATCAACCCGACCGCAAACAGCCAGCTTCTGGGCCTCTACCGGACCAACGGCATCTACTCTACCCAATGCGAGGCCGAGGGCTTCCGCCGCATCACCTATTTCTACGACCGGCCCGACGTGCTGGCGGTCTACACGGTGACCATCATCGCCGACGAGAAGACCTGCCCGCTCCTGCTGTCAAACGGCAACATGGTCGAAGAACAGACGCTCGATGACGGCCGGCATATGGCCAGATGGCACGACCCCTTCCCCAAGCCGTCCTACCTCTTCGCCCTTGTCGCGGGAGATCTCGCGATGATCGAGGACAGGTTCACGACCATGTCCGGCCGCGATGTGACGCTCAGGGTCTATGTCGAGCACGGGAAGGCGGAACGCGCAGGCTATGCGATGGACGCACTCAAGCGCGCGATGAAGTGGGACGAGGAACGCTTCGGACGCGAATACGACCTCGATATCTTCATGATCGTGGCCGTCTCCGACTTCAACATGGGCGCGATGGAGAACAAGGGCCTCAATATCTTCAATGACCGGCTGATCCTGGCCGACCCGGAAACGGCAACCGATGACGACTATGCCCGGATCGAGGCCGTGGTGGCGCACGAATATTTCCATAACTGGACCGGAAACCGCATCACCTGCCGCGACTGGTTCCAGTTGAGCCTCAAGGAAGGGCTGACGGTCTATCGCGAACACGAGTTTTCCGCCGACCAGCGTTCGCGCCCGGTCGTGCGCGTCGACGAGGTGAAATTCCTCAGGGCACATCAGTTTCCCGAGGACGGCGGTCCGCTCGCCCATCCGGTGCGTCCGACCGAGTATGTCGAGATCGACAATTTCTACACGACCACGGTCTACGAGAAGGGTTCCGAGGTCTCGCGCATGATCGCGACGCTTCTTGGCCCCGACGGCTTCCGCCAGGGACTCGACCTGTTCTTCGAGCGTCATGACGGCGGAGCCGTGACGATCGAGGACTACCTGAAATGCTTCGAGGAGGCGACCGGCCATGACCTCACCCATTTCGCCCTCTGGTATCACCAGGCCGGCACGCCGGTGATTTCTGTCGCAAGTGCCTATGACGAGGACAAGCGCGAGCTCACTCTGACGCTCGGCCAGACGACGACGCCGACGCCCGGAGAGAAGGTCAAGAAACCGCTCCATATTCCGCTGCGCGTCGGGCTCATCGGTCCAAATGGCGACAATATGGAGCCATCGGCCATCACCGGCGGTGAGCACCGCAAGGACGTTCTGGAGCTGACGGAGGATGAACAAACCTTCGTCTTCGAAGGCATCGGCGCCAGACCTGCCATCTCGGTCAACCGCGACTTTTCCGCGCCGGTCAAGATCCGCTTCGACCAATCGCGCGAGGACAGGCTCAGGATCGCCGGCGCCGAGACGGATCTGGTCGCCCGCTGGGACACGATCAATGCGCTGGCGCTCGAAACGCTGGTCAAGGCCGCCGGTGATGTCAAGGCAGGCCGGTCCGTCACAATCGACGGGGAACTGGGTGACGTGCTCATCGCAACTGCGGAGGACGACGCGCTCGAACCCGCCTTCCGGGCTCTGGCGCTCACATTGCCAAGCGAACTCGACATTGGCCGCGCGATCGTCGACAATGTCGACCCGGACGCCATCCACACAGCGCGCAGTGCGGTGTTTGCAGCCATCGCACAGGCCGGGGGCGACAGCTTTGCCCGGCTGACGACGGCAATGGAGAACCCCCGCACCTTCAGCCCCGATGCCGAAAGTGCTGGCCGTCGCGCGCTGACCAATGCGGCCCTGGCGCTGGCGGTCGCCGGCGAAGGAGACCCTGCCCGCGCAAACCGGGCCTATGGGCACGCCGACAACATGACGGACATGCTGGCCGCGATGCGGATACTGGCGCACCAGTTCGCGGGCTCGGCCGAGGCGGAAGACGCGCTTTCCGATTTCAGGCGTCGCTTCGCCGGCGAGCCGTTGGTGCTCGACAAGTGGTTCTCGACGCTTGCGACGGTGCCCGGCGCGCAGACGCTTGAACGCGTTGCCGCGCTGATGGGGGATGACGCCTTCGACGAGACCAACCCCAACCGGGTCCGTGCCCTCATCGGTGCCTTCGCCTCGTCAAATCCGACCGGGTTCAACCGAGACGACGGCGCGGGCTATAACTTCTTCGCCGACTTCATTCTGACCTCGGACAAGCGCAATGCCACGCTGACCGCGCGGTTGATGACGGCGATGCGCTCCTTCGAGGCGCTGGAACCGACACGGCAGGCGCTTGCGCGCAGACAGATCGAGCGCATTGCTGCCCATGACGATCTCTCCCGCAACCTGCGGGATATCGTCGATCGAATGTTGAAAAGCTGAATTAGCGCTTGCCAAGAAACGCAATCCGAGTCCTCCGCTCGAACATCTCGGCCGCCGCAGCCTGCCACGGCATGCGCAGCGGCGGCCGTCAATTCACAAAAAATCCTTATTTGATATATGGTTAACAAAAGCTTCCCTCAGGGTGCTGGACAAGCCGAATCACCTTTGATTCACTAGGGTAGATTCGCAAGGCGGTTTCGCGGATCACACGAGGGAACTTAAGCACATGAAACGATCAGATCTGTGGGACGAGCCCGCAGTGAACGGGGACCTGCGCTCCGGATTCACTGCAAGTCAGACACTTTCAGGCCGTGAACAGGCCGGTTTTCAGGGGCTTGGCGCTTTTGCCGCCGCCAACCGGCCGGCGGTCGAAAGGGTTCTCAAGAAGTCCATCCCCTATCTGATCATTGCCTTTCTCATCTGCGTCGCCCTGGCGCGCGGTCTCTCTTTGATCTCCAGCCATAACCGCATGGAAGACGCCGTGCGCCATACGACCGAACTGACCTCGGCGGTGGCGGTCGCGGCGCTGGAAGACGAGACAACCTTGTTCTTGCCGGAAAATGCGGCGGCGGCCGACGACAGGTTGCAGGCGCTTGCCGCACGCTCCATCGCCGATCCGGACACCGATCTCGTGATGATCGACACCAGCGGCGCCGTGCTTGCCGCAACTCCCGCGCGCGCCGATCTTGTCGGCCGCTCGCTCGCCTCCGTCTTTCCCGAGCTGATCTCGGCCCGCCACCCGCGCACCAGCGGACAGGTGGTCGAAACGCGGATCGACGGCGCGCCCTACCAGGTCTCCATGCATCTCGTCGGCGCTGACGGCGGCATGGTGATCGCGCTGCACGCAATGAAACGGATGAATGCCGTCTGGCGCGCCGAGGTCAATCTCAACGTCACCCTGTTTGCCGCGATGGCGCTTCTGCTGCTTGTGGTGGTCTACGCCTACTACACCCAGATCAACCGCGCCGACGCGACAACCGGCATCATGTCCGCCGAACGCGGCGCGCGCGATGTCATGCTGGCGAATGGCGAGGCCGGGCTCTGGTCCTTTGACTCCGCAAACCGACGTGCCCTTCTGGACGGTTCCGCGAGCGCGGCGCTCGGTCTCGGCGAGCGGGCCCGCGAACTGACCTACCGCGACCTTCTCGCTCTCGTGCATCCCGACGACCGGCGCGGATTGTCGAAGAACCTGCACCCCACCGATGACGGATTGATCGAGACCGACCTTCGCCTGTGCCGCCATGACGGGCGCTACGGGCTGTTTGCCATTCGCGCCCACGCCGCGGTCAAGGCCGGGCGCCTGACCATTTCCGGTGCCGCGATCCGACAGGCATCGTGCCGACACCGGGCACTCGAGACTGCCGCCAGGCGCGCCGCCATGCTGGAGGCAGCCTTCGACGCCCTTCCCCAGCCGCTTGCCCTATGGGGCAAGGATGGCTGTCTCGATCTCGCCAACGCGTCTTTCCGGGCGGCCTATGATCTCGACGGTCAGCGCGGCACCATCCGCCGCGACGATGTGTCGGCGGAAAACCGCGAGCAGGCCGTGCTGGTGCGCCGCGCCCATCACGACGACCGAGGCACGGCGGAAGTCAAGACAGCGAAGGGGGAGTGGATGCAGCTTGCCGAACATTGTTTCGACAATGGCGCGCAGCTTACCCTCGGCACCGATATTACACGTTTCAAGGAAGAGCAGAGCCGGCTGCAGGCCGAGCAGGAACGGCTTCGTGAGAAGGTCAACACCATGGCGCTCACGCGCCGCAAGCTGGAACTGAAATGCGCCTCGCTGGAACGCTCGCTGGAGACCGGAGCCGTCGCGCCGCGCGAAGGCGAGCCCACGGATCCTGCAATGCCAGCTGAAATCCGGACCGCGCTCACGGCCGTCCTCGGCTTCTCGGAACTGATGATTGCCGAAACGGAACGGATGGCAGGCAACAAGCTCAATGAATATGCGCGGCACGTCCATGCCGGCGGCGTGGCACTCCACGCAATGGTCGAACGTCTTGAGAACACGGCGCCCGCTCCCGAGAGCGAGCCCGACTACCGGGGGCCGGTCGTCCGGCGCCGGGACGGCTGAAAAGGCCTATCCGGTCGCCTCATCGGAAAGAGGAAGCAACCTTTTGAAGATTGCTCGCACACCGCTTGCCTGATCGGCGATCATGGCCTCGAGCGCGCTCACATCAGGGCAGTCTGCAAGCTTGCACAGGCGCTCCAGAAGGCCGGAAGGCGCAGTCTCGGGCTCAAACCCTTCATTGAGGCAGGCGCGGGTCAACTGGGCAATGTCTGTGTAGAGCGAAAGCGCCTTGCGGCAAGTTTCCAGTTCTCCCGTCTCCATCACCTCCGGGCCGAAGCGCGCCAGAACATCGTCCGTGGTCATGGCCTCCCCGCCCCCGATCTCACCACGCGGCACATGGCAGGCAAGGTGGCAGTATTGAGCGATGAACTCGATATCTATCAGTCCCCCGGGAATGAGCTTCAGATCCCACGGGCTCTTCGGCGGCTTGTCACGCTCGATGCGCGCGCGCATATCGGCGATGTCGTGGGCGAGTTTTTCATGGTCGCGCTTCTGGCCGAGAATGGCATCGATCACAGACCCGGTATCAGTCATCAGCGATGCGTCACCGCAAAGCGGATGCGCGCGCGACAGCGCCATATGCTCCCAGGTCCAGGCCTCGTTCATCTGGTATTTTTCGAAGGCCGCAAGCCGTGTCGCGAGCGGCCCGGCATTGCCGGAGGGGCGAAGCCGCATGTCCACCTCGTAGAGCACGCCTTCGGCCGTCGGCGCGCTCAGGGCGGCGACAAGGCGCTGGGTGACCCGGGCGAAGTAGCGCGGCACGTCAAGCTGTTTGGGACCGGACGACATGGCGAGCGGATCGTCGCAGTCATAGAGCACGATCACGTCGACATCGGAGCCCGCCGTCAGTTCCGAACTGCCAAGCTTACCCATGGCGAGAACGCAGGCGCGCTGGCCGTCAACCGTGCCATGCGCCTCTTCCATCTGTGCCAGCACGCCCTGAAGCGCCTCGTCGATGACCAGCGTAGCCAAAGTTGTCAGCGCGCGCCCGGCGGCAAATCCGCTGATCGACCCGGTCACCAGACGAATGCCGATCAGAAAGCGTTGTTCCGCGGCGAATATCCTGAGCCGGTCCAAACGCTCCTCATAGATGTCGACGCCCTCCATGAAGTCCTCGAGGCGGCCTGCAAGATAGTCCCGGGTCGGGATTTCCGTCATCAGCGCGGGATCGAGCATGCCGTCGACGATGTGGGCGCGCGCGGCGATGATTTCGGCAAGCCTCGGCGCGGCAGACATCACTTCGACCAGCAAGAGCATCAGGTTCGGATTGTTCTTCAAAAGCGAGAAGAGCTGGACGCCGGCCGGCAGGCCGGAAAGAAATCGGTCGAACCGCAGAAGTGCCTCGTCACCCCTTCGGCTTGCGCCGAAGGCCTTCAGAAGTTCCGGCATGATTTCCGTCAGACGCTGGCGCGCCTTGGCCGTCTGGGTGGCCCGGTAGCGCCCGTAATGCCAGGTCCGAACAACGCGGGCGATGTCTTCGGGCCGCTCGAAACCGAGCTTGCGCAGGGTTTCGAGCGTGCCCGGATCATCATCCTCGCCGGTGAAAACGAGGTTGCCAGCCTCGCCTGAAAGCGCCGCCTCCCGCTCGAACAGGCGGGCATAGCGCCGCTCGACCGTCTTCAGCGCCTTCAGCATCGCGCCGGAAAACGCCTCGTTGGTTTCAAAGCCGCTCATCCGGGCAATCCTGAGGAGTTCTGCATCGTCTTCCGGCAGGACATGGCTCTGTTCGTCGCGCACCATCTGGATTCGATGCTCGACATCGCGCAGGAACCAGTAGGCGCCGGTCAGTTCCTCTGCGGTCGCCTTGTCGATCCAGCGGGCCTCCCGCAGCGCCTCGAGCGCATCGACCGTCCTGCGGCATCGCAGCTCAGGCATGCGGCCGCCGGCGATCAGTTGCTGGGTCTGCACGAAGAACTCGATCTCGCGGATTCCGCCGCGCCCGAGCTTGACGTTGTGGCCGTTGACGGCAACGAGGCCGAAGCCCTTGTGAGCATGGATCTGACGCTTGATCGAATGGATATCCGCTATGGCGGCGTAATCGAGATACTTGCGAAAAATGAAGGGGATCATTTCAGTGAGGAAGGCATCGCCCGCGGCAAGATCGCCGGCGATCGGTCGCGCCTTGATGAAGGCGGCGCGTTCCCAGTTCTGACCCCGGCTTTCATAGTAGAGAAGCGCCGCCTCAACCGGAATCGCCAGCGCGGTAGAGCCGGGATCCGGCCTGAGCCGCAGATCCGTTCGGAACACATACCCGTCGCCGGTTCGTTCCTGCAGGATGCGGATCAGGCGGCGCATAAGCCGGGGTACGAGCGAGCGCGGATCATCCTTGCCGGTGAATATGTCTGCATCCGGCTCGAAGAAGACAACGATGTCGATGTCGGAGGAATAGTTCAGCTCGCAGGCACCGAGCTTGCCCATGCCGAGGACAACCATTCCCGAATGGCGCGAGGGTTCTTCCGGGTCTTGAAGGGCCACCTTGCCCTCGTCGGCTGCCGACGACAGCAGATGATCGATCGTCGCAGCAACAGCGGCGCTCGCGAAATCACTGAGCAGCGCCGTCGTCCTTCCCGGCGCGATCATGCCCGCGAGATCGGCAAGCGCAGTCATGAACGCGATCCTGCGTTTGGCGTCCCGCAGACGCAGCATGATGTCACTGTCGCTGACCTTGCCGCCATCACCCCGCCATGCGGCGCGCGCCTGAGCGATGTCGTCTTCAATCTGCGGCAGAAACGGTTCTTCGATATCGGCAAGCAGTTCCGGATGGGCCCGAAAGCTGTCGAACAGAAACGGAGAGAGGGAAAAGGCTGCGGCCAGGAAGGCCGTCAGCCGGTCATCACGGTCTGCGAGGACCGGCGGAAGCCCATGTTTCCCGACGGCAGCCGAGAGTTCCCCAAAGGCGGAGGCGCACATCTCCTCGTTCAGCGGGAGGACAGGCTCTCCCGCAAGGTCGCGCAGTGTGCCTGCTTTCTGGTCGCTCATCATTTCCTCCGAATGCCTTTTTCACTGCCTTAACATTGCGGACGGCAGGCTTAAAGCAAAAGAGGGCTGAAGAAGGGAGAGAGACGCCTCAGCCGGCGTTGCGTTTCTCGTTGACGGTGGGAAAGCTCAACACCGCGCCCAGGCCGGAATAATTCTCGTCCAGGCTCTTTGCCTCGACGAGCGAAAACACGCCGCCATGCATGGACGCGACGGCATCGACAAGGGAGAGACCGAGGCCTGTGCCTGGTTTGGAGCGACTTTCATCCAGCCGGAAGAAGCGCTGCTTGACGTCATCCATGCGCGAGGGAGGAATGCCGGGACCATTATCGGCCACCACGAACACCGCGCGGTCGCCGTCGCGTTTCAGCGAGAGATGGATCGACCGGCCGCAGCCCTCGGAATACTTGATGGCATTGTCGAGAAGATTGAATATCGCCTGACCGATCAGTTCTCGATTGCCGTTGACCGCGATCTCCGGTTCGATCGCGCAATCGAGGACAAGGCCCGCTTCTTCGGCAACCGGTCCATAAAGCTCGGCGCTGTCTTCAACGATCGCCGACAGGTTGACCGCTGACATTTCTGCCGCAACCGCCCCCGCCTCGACGCGGGAGATCATCAGCAACGCGTTGAAGGTGCGGATTAGCTGATCCGATTCGGCGATGATCCCCTCAAGGGCCGCTCGACGCTCATCTGGCTCTTCGGCGGCGGCTGCATCGGACGCCTTGTTGCGCAAGCGGGTCAGAGGGGTCTTCAGGTCATGGGCGATATTGTCGGAGACCTGGCGCAAACCCTCGTTCAGCCGCACGATCCGATCGAGCATCAGGTTGAGCGAATTGGAAAGCCGGTCGAATTCATCGCCGGAACCGGTGACGGGCAGACGCTGGGAGAGATCGCCGGCCATGATCTTGCCGCTTGCGCTCGACATCCGATCCATGCGTTTCAAGGCGTTTCGTCCGATTGCGAACCAGATCACAAGCGCGCCGACGCCCATTATGATGAGCGCGAGCAGCAGCGCCTGCCTGACGACGATATGCAGACGCTCCGGGTCACCGAGATCACGTCCAATCAGAAGCCGGATGCCATTGTCGAGTTCGATGACGTAACCCGCGGCAAGATTTTGATGGGTTCCGCTGTTGTTTTCAGCGAAGCCTTCATAGCGAAAGGGCGGATCGATCCAGCCGAGCCGGTTCAGAACGCCCGGTTGCAGCGAAGCGACATTGCTTGCGAGGATTTCGCCCTGAGGGCTGGCGATGACATAGAGATTGGCACCGGGCTGGCGCGCGCGTCTTTCGATGATGTTGAAGACACGCCTGATGCCGCCGCTTTCGAAAGAAAGGTCGAGCTGGGTGATCTCGCGTTCGAGCGAAGTTCTGGTCTGGCGCAGGACGAGATCCTCGGAAACGGCAGTGACATAGAAGACCATCACGGCCGCGCACAGACCGAACAGCAGAATATAGACGGCCGACAACCGGACAGCGGTGGATTTGAACAGGAGCCGCAGGCGTTCTCTCATCTGTCGGGATCAACTTCAGGGATCATATTTGATCATGTAGCCGGAGCCGCGAATCGTCTTCAAAAGCGGCTTGTCGAAATCCTTCTCGATCTTGGATCGCAGACGCGAGACATGCACGTCGATCACATTGGTCTGCGGATCAAAGTGATAGTCCCACACATTCTCAAGAAGCATGGTGCGGGTGACCACCTGCCCGGCATTCTTCATCAGGTATTCGAGAAGGCGGTATTCGCGCGGCTGGAGCGTGATTTCGCGACCGGCCCTGCGCACCTCATGCGACAGGCGATCGAGTTCCAGATCGCCGACGCGGTAGACGACGTCCTGGTCCGGCGCGCCCTTGCGCCGGCCGAGAACCTCGACACGCGCCAGAAGCTCGCTGAAGGCATATGGCTTGGGCAGGTAGTCGTCGCCGCCCGCCCTCAGCCCGGTGACCCTGTCGTCCACCTGTCCCAACGCGGACAGGATCAATACCGGCGTATGCACGCCGCGCAAGCGCAAGGCGGAGATCACCGACAGCCCGTCGCGACGCGGCAGCATGCGGTCCACGACCAGCACGTCGTACTCGTTTTCGCTCGCCATGAACAAGCCGCTTTCACCATCGCCCGCATGTTCGCAGGTGATGCCGGCCTCACGAAAGGCCTTGGTCAAATAGGCGGCTGCCTCGAGGTCATCTTCAATTACCAGAACGCGCATGGCGGCGACAATATCGCCATTGCGATCCGGGTTACAAGCGGTCTCGCGGGTTTCATCGACAGACATGGTGAGAACTCCGAAAAGAGCTGCGAAACAAAAGGGGCGCACAGGCCTGCTGCCCATGCGCCCCTCGTCATCCTGTCAGAGCCGATCAGCCGGCATCCTTGTTCTCGCTGCCGGTCGGCAGGGCGGTGAACATGCTGCCATTCTCTGTCTCGACCTGGAAGAGCGCCTGCTTACGTCCATTGCTCGCGGCTTGCTTGACCTGCTCGAGAATGTCCTGGGCCGAGCCGACTTCCTTGTTGTTGACGCTCAGGATCTTCTGCCCTTCGGCAAGCCCCTTCTGGGCCGCATCCGAATCAGGGTTGACGGCGGTTACCGTCACGCCCTTGCCGTCATCGGACGGACGCACTTCAATGCCCATCTGCGTCATCAGCGTACTTTCGGCTGGCGCACTCATGCCCTCGGCAGCGGCGAGTTGGTCTTCGCTCGGGAATTCGCCAAGCGTGACGTCAATCGTCTGCGACTTGCCGTCGCGCCAGACAGAAAGCTCGACATTGTCGCCGGGCTCCATCATGCCGATCATCCGTGACAGCGAACGAGCATCCTCGATAACCTCGCCATTGACCGCAGTGATCACGTCTCCCTGCTGGAGACCTGCCTCCGCACCGGGACTGTCCTCAGTCGGCTCCGAAATCATGGCACCTTCGGGCTTTGCGAGACCGATCGCGTCGGCGATATCTTCGGTCACGGGTTGGATGCGCACGCCAAGCCAGCCGCGCTCGACTGTGCCGTCGTCGATCAGGTCATTGACCACATCCTGAGCCAGATGAGACGGGATGGCGAAAGCGATACCGACATTACCGCCGGACGGCGAAAAGATCGCAGTGTTGATGCCGACGACTTCGCCATTGAGATCGAAGGTCGGACCGCCAGAATTGCCGTGATTGACCGCAGCATCGACCTGGATGTAGTCGTCGTAGGGACCGGAGGCGATATCACGACCGAGCGCGGAAACGATGCCCGAGGTCACCGTGCCACCAAGGCCGAACGGATTGCCGACGGCAACCACCCAGTCGCCAACGCGAAGCTTCGCATCATCGGCGAAATTCACATAGGTGAAGTCGCGATCGGCATCGACCTTCAGCACCGCCAGATCGGTGCGCGGATCGGTGCCCACAAGTCTGGCGTCATACTCGGTGCCATCATCCATCAGCACGGAAAATGTATCGCCCTCGCGCACGACGTGGTTGTTGGTTACAAGGTAGCCGTCTTCAGAGACGAAGAAACCGGACCCCTGAGCAACCGGACGCGGGCCGCCATTGCGCGGCTTCGGCGGCTGCTGCGGCTCGACCGGCGCGCCGAAATCCTTGAAGAAACGCTTCAGGGGATGATCATCGGGAAGATTGTCGAAGCCGCGTCCGCCGAAGCCGAAACCGAAGCCATCATTCTGGGCAACCGGCTGGACATTGCTTTCGACAACGACCGAAACAACGGCCGGAGAGACCGCTTCGACCACATCGGCAAAGCCCGGCACCTTGGGGGCTTCGACATAAACCGGGTCGGCTAGGGCTTCGGGAACGGTCAGCGGCGCACCTGCCGAAAACAGGACAGCGGCAACGCCGCCGGCAAGCGCCGAGGCCTTCAAAATCGGCTTGAACTTGTTGTATCCGGAAGTCTGGTCGAGCATCTGGTCTACCTTTTCCTTGATTGACGTTTTTGAAGCTGTCTTCAAATCGGATAAAGGCACTATAAATGCTGCGACCTTACAGAAATCTGTCCACAAAATGACGGATTGTTAATTGTCGTCGCCTTCGGCAAGAAGCCGATCGAGCCTGGATTCCTCGTCCATGGAGAGTGGGCGGTCCGGCGACCGGCGCGCTGACGAAAAGCGCCAGAGGGCCAACCCGCCGAGAACGAGCAGCACCGCCGGCGCGCCCCATAGAAGCCATGTCTTGGACGAAAGACGCGGCTTGAGCAGGACAAATTCGCCATAGCGCGAAACCACGTAATCAATGACTTCCTCATTGCTGTCGCCGTCCACGAGACGGGTCCGAACCAGAAGTCGCAGATCCCGGGCGAGATCGGCGTTGGAATCATCGATCGATTGATTCTGGCAGACCATGCAACGCAGCTCCGCAGAGATTTCACGCGCGCGCGCTTCGAGCGCCGGATCATCGAGCACCTCGTCGGGCGTCACGGCGCTGGCCGTTGCCAGGGGCAAAAACACAAGAAAGACAGCCAGGAAGGCACCAATCCTCATTCTGCAGTCCCCGCATGTGCTGCCGCCGCGTCCATCCGGCGCTTGCGGCTTCGTTCCGGCGCGCCGACGCGCAGGCGCCGATCTGTCAGCGATACGACGCCGCCAAGGGCCATGGCCACGCCGCCGAGCCAGATGCACAGAATAAACGGCTTCCACCACACGCGAACCACCCAGGCGCCATCCGAGCGCTCGTCGCCGAGCGAAACATAAAGCTGGCTGAGTCCGAAGGTAGAGATACCGGCTTCCGTCGTCGGCATGTTGTTTGAGAGGTAAACCCGCTTTGCCGAAAAGCTTTCCGTGATTGCCCGACCGTCCCGGGTGATCGTGAAAGCCCCTTGCTCATCGACATAGTTGGGGCCCCTGACGGGCGTGATGCCGCCGAAAGTCACCGTGTAGCCGCCGGCATCGACACTCATCCCGGGCGCCATCTCCAGAACCGCCTCCGTCTCGTAGAGAGAGACAGCGACAATGCCGAGAACCGAAACGCCCAGCCCGAAATGAGCAAGCGCGGCGCCGAAGGCGGAGCGCGGCAGCCCTACGAAACGCGGCCAGGCCCGCGACATCGACATCCGACCGAAGCCTGATCGAAACCATAGATCGCTTGCCGCGCCGAACATCAGGAAAAACGCAATGGCCACTGCAACAGCTGCCAGAACCGGACCGCCTGAGTGGTAATAGATAAAGCCGGCCGCCAGCACCAGTGCCAGGATCGCCGCCGCTAACAGGCGCTCGCTGGCGGCCTTCAGATCACCCCGCTTCCACGACAGCATAGGTCCGAAAGGAACCGCAAGCAAGAGCGGTATCATGAGGACGCCGAAGGTCATGTTGAAGAAAGGTGGACCAACCGAGATCTTGTCGCCGGTGAGTGTTTCGAGAACAAGCGGATAGAGCGTCCCTGTCAGCACCGTCCCGGTCGCCACCGTCAGAATGAGGTTGTTGAAGACCAGAGCCCCTTCGCGCGAGATCGGCGAAAACAGGCCGCCGGCGCGCAGGAGCGGAGCCCGAAAGGCAAACAGCGCCAGCGAACCGCCAACGAAGAAGGCAAGGATCGCGAGAATAAAGATGCCGCGCGTCGGGTCGGTCGCAAAGGCATGAACCGAAGTAAGCACGCCGGAGCGGACAAGGAAGGTTCCGAGAAGCGACAGAGAAAAGGTCAGGATCGACAGCAGCACGGTCCAGATCTTCAGCGCTTCGCGCTTTTCCATGACGAGGGCGGAGTGAAGAAGCGCGGTGCCGGCAAGCCAGGGCATGAAGGACGCGTTCTCGACCGGATCCCAGAACCACCAGCCGCCCCAGCCAAGCTCGTAATAGGCCCAGTAGGACCCCATCGCGATTCCGGCGGTTAGAAACAGCCAGGCCAGAAGCGCCCAAGGCCTGACCCAAAGCGCCCATGCCGCATCGATCCGTCCGCTGATGAGCGCCGCGACCGCGAAGGAAAAGCAGACGGAAAAGCCGACATAGCCGAGATAGAGCAGTGGCGGATGGATGGCGAGGCCGAAATCCTGGAGGATCGGATTGAGATCCTGGCCTTCGCCGGGTACCGGGAAAATCCGCATGAAGGGGTTCGACGTGAGGAGGATGAAAAGGAGAAATGCCGTGGCGATCAGCGCCTGGATAGAAAGGACATTCGCCCTGAGATCGTCCGGCAAGTTCCGGCTGAAGGCGGCAACGAGCGCGCTGAAGAGCGTCAGGATCAAGAGCCAGAGCATCATTGACCCCTCGTGATTGCCCCAGACGCCGGAGAACTTGTAAACCAACGGCATCAGCGAATGGGAATTCTCCCAGACATTGCGCACGGAGAAATCTGAGACCAGATGGCTTCGGATCAACACGCCGAACGATGTCGCCACCAGCGCAAATAGTGTCAGGGTGCCGCTGACAGCGACAGACATGAGTTGCGGATTGTTCCGCCTGACCCCGACGGCAGGTACCACGAAGGTCACCAGAGCGACAGCAAGAGCCAGAACAAGAGAAAACAAACCAAGCTCGACCGTCACTGACTTGCCTCCCCCTCCCATACGCCGTCTTCCTTCAGACGGTCGGCGACCTCCTTCGGCATATAGTTCTCATCATGCTTGGCAAGCACCGTGTCGGCATGAAACGCGCCATCGTTTCCGAACCGGCCTTCCGTCACCACGCCCTGCCCCTCGCGAAACAGATCCGGCAGGATGCCGGCATAGCGGACCTGCACGGCGCCGGAGCCATCGGTCACGGTAAAGAGCACATTGGAGTTTTCGACCCGCTTGATCGAGCCTTCTTCAACGAGCCCGCCGAGCCGGATGCGGGTGCCCTCGCCCACCGGTTTTTCGGCAAAATCGGAAGGCATGTAGAAGTAGGAAACACTGCGGCTGAGCGCGAACAGCACCAGCAATACGGCGATAGCGATGAAACCCATGCCACCGGCAATGACTGTCAGCCGTTTCTGCTTTCGATTCAAGGCTCTGCTCCCGAAATCTGCAACGAGTCCCCAAAGGCCGCCAGGCGCATGCCCTGCTCGCTTTCCTTCCCATAATAACCGATCGCCTGCCGAAGAGCCAAAGTCGCCTTCTCATCGTCTCCCAGAACGGTATAGGATCGGATCAGTCGCATCCAGCCATCAATATCATCAGGGTTTCCTTTGAGCCTTTGCTCAAGCCCGGATACCATGCCGTCAATCATCTCGACGCGCGCCTCGGGCGAAAGCTGTGCGGCGGCGGCTACCGCTTCTTCATCGGGGCCGTTCTCAACAACGCCGCCATCGGCGAGGCGTTCACTGTTGAGCACGATCCGTCGCGCCACCATCTCGCGCCAGGGCGATGCCTCCGGAAGCGCGTTCTCCAGTCGTCTGAAACGTTCGACCGCCACCGCATGGTCGCCCGATTGCTCTGCGGCAAGGGCAATGAAGTAGAGCGCGCGCAGTTCCTGGGGGTCGATCGTTTCCACCCTTCTGAAGATATCGAGCGCTTCGTCCGTTACGATGCCAGAGTTCATGGCGACGATGGCCTCGCCCTGTCCTGCCAGGCGTTCAGCGGTGACGCCGGAAACCCGGATTGCGTTCGAATAGGCATTCTCGGCAGCATCGAACCGGTTTTCACGCAGGTAGATCGGCGCAATCACATCCCATCCGCGCCCGTCATCGGGGTTTTCGGCCAGGTGCTGTTCGACGCGGGCCACCAGCACGGCGAGGTCCGGCTCATCCGCGTTCATTCGCGCTGCAAGCGGCTGGTCAGGAGCGCCCGGTGTGCCGAGCAGAGGGTAAAGCAGGCCCGCTCCCGCAACCACCGCCATGATTGCCGCGACGGCGACCCAACGCACCTTGCGACGATCAGCCTGTGCCGAGGGGGCATGGCTAGCGCCATCTGCCACAGCAAGCAGACGCCTGCCGATCTCGGCCCGAGCGGCCTCATATTCCTTTTCGCTAAGCAGCCCGTCACTCTTCTCACGTTCGATCTCGCGCAACTGGTCGCGATAGACGGAGGCCTGGCCCGTTCCCAGTCCGGTTTCATGCTCCGGCGGCTTGCGCAACAGCGGCAAAGTGACCGCGAGGGCCACGACAACAAGAATTAAAAGGGCAGTGATGGCGAAAATCATAACGACATCTTCGTACGCTACCGCTGCAAGATAGCCAACACACTAAAGCTTTATTGACTTAATCTGCTGCAGATCGTCGCAGACCCGCTCGAGTTTGAAGACCGGTTTAGTTCAGCAACGTCCAAAGACCGTCTTGGCCGCGACACGCGGCGCCCCTGCCGACATATTCCTGACCTTTCACGATCACTCGTTGCGTATATTGTCGGCAGTTCTGGTCACCCACCTGATAGGGGCTGGCAGCGGTCACCCGTCCCTCCGCATCGCGACCCTGCCAGGACACGGATTCGCCGGCGGGTACGGAAGCGAGCGCATATTGTTCCGCCCGAAGCGCGCTGGCACGATCAGCCGGCAAGAGCGAAACGCCCGCGCGCTCGACAAGGCCACCGTCCAGCGTTTCTACGGGCACGGCTTGCGCGGGCGCGACATTGCTTGACACGCTGGCGGACACACCGGTGTCAGTGGTTGTACACCCCGTAACCGACAGGGTAACGGCAGCAAGCAGAATTATCCGTTTCACGATGTCTGCGCCCCCAACGTCAGTGTTTTCATATTCGGTTCCATCGCGCGAAGCCGACCGGCCCCTGGATCGCGCAGAGCGCCAAATGCACTCTCATGCAGATAAGCACCTAGGAACAGATTATGGCCAGAATTCGCCCTGAACCGACCACGCACGGTCCCTGGCATCCTATTTCTTTGGCTTCGCGGGCAGCACGATCCGTGCGTGAAGGCCGGAACCGTCCAACCCCGTCAATTCGAAGCGGCCACCATAAGCCTGCACGATATCGTCGACAATGGAAAGGCCAAGCCCCGAACCCGAGCCGCTCTCATCAAGCCGCTGACCACGCTTCATCGCCGTGCGAATTTCGGTTGGCGTCAGACCGGGACCGTCATCGACCACGAGAATTTCGGCCCATTCGCCTGTCTCCGCGCGCCCTTCAATCCGTCGCGCATCCACCTTGACCCGGCTCTCGGCAAATCGCCCAGCATTCTCAAGGAGGTTTCCGACCACTTCTTCGATATCCTGCTGCTCCGCCGCCAGAACGAGGCCAGCTTCACACGAAAGATCGAAGTCCGTATCGGGATTCAGTCGTCGCATCACGCGGACAAGGCGTTCGAGAACCGGTTCCACCTCGCAGCGCGTCAGAACCGATTCGGTCTGCGCGGCAATCCTGGCCCTGTTGAGATAGGCCTGAACCTGTGCCTGCATGATCACGACCTGAGACGTGATCAGCTTGCCGCCCTGCCCGCCCATGCTCTGCGCCTCGTTCAACAGGACGGCGATAGGGGTCTTCAGCGAATGGGCAAGGTTGCCGACCTGCATGCGCGCGCGTTCGACAATCGCTCGATTATTGCCAAGGAGCGCGTTGATCTCGTCGGCAAGCGGCTGAATCTCGACCGGAAATTCGCCCTTCATCTCGCCCTCGCCCTGTTCGGAGATCGTGCTGAGCGCGGCCCGGGCCCTGTCAAGCGGACGCAACGCCCAGAGAATGATCAGTCCGTTGAGCAAGACGCTGGCGACGCCGAAAAGCGCCAGCGCGACATAGAGCCTGCGCGAAAACCAGCGCACGTCATTGTCCACGGCATCGCGATTGCCAGAGACGCGCACGCGCGTCGCGCGATCGTTATCGTCCATAACGACCACGGTCTCGATCACGGCCAGCTCATTGTCGTAATCGTCGCGAACGACATAGGTTCTGCGAAAGTCGCCATCATAGGGCACTTCGCTGACCGGCGTGACCGGCAGGTCCTCGCCCCCAAGCGAAGGAGAACGCAGCGCCTCTTGCGAGCCATCGTAGAGCGGATCGACAACCCAGTACCAGCCCGTTTGCGGCTGCTTGTAACTCAGGTTCCCGAGCTGCGGCGCACCTTGAAGCTCGCCGTCCTCATCTATCGAAACGGAATTGACGACATTGAACATCTCAGCCTGAAGGAGTTGGCGAAAGCCACGCTCGGCGGCATTTCTGTAGAGCGCCGAAATCACCACTGCGATCACCAAAAGCGCGATGACGAACCACACGGTCGTCAGCGCCAGGGAACGCAGTGTCAGAGAATTGGCCCATTTCATTCGGGCACCTGCATCCTGTAGCCAAGACCTCGGACAGTCTCTATCCATTCCGGACCGACCTTCTTGCGCAACCGTCCGACGAAGACCTCGATCGTATTGGAATCGCGGTCGAAATCCTGATCGTAGAGATGTTCTGTCAGCTCCGTGCGCGAAACGACCTCGCCCTGATGATGCATCAGATAGGACAACAGCCGGTACTCATGAGAGGTCAACCGCAGCAGCTCGCCGTTCAGGGTCGCCTTCGAGGCCTTCACATCCAGAGCGATCGGCCCACAGTGGATCGTGCTGGCCGCATGTCCGGCAGCGCGACGGATCAGGGCGCGGATTCGCGCCATCACTTCCTCGATATGGAAGGGCTTCGTCACGTAGTCGTCAGCGCCTGCATCGATCCCGGCAACCTTGTCGCTCCATCGATCGCGGGCCGTCAGGATCAGTACCGGCATCTTCCGTCCGGCGGCGCGCCATTTTTCCAGGATCGTCACCCCATCCATCTGCGGCAGCCCAATATCGAGGATCACAGCGTCATAGGGCTCCGTCTCGCCGAGGAAATGGCCTTCGACACCATCATAGGCACAATCGACCACGTAATCCGATTCCTTCAGCATCTGCGCAAGCTGCCGGTTCAGGTTTTCGTCATCTTCGATGAGCAGGATACGCATGTCGGTCGGTTCGCTGTTTACGGACGGGGCTTCGGCATGGCGCAATGGCCACGGACTATTCAGTTCGCAGGCAGGGTCTGAGTGATCTTGCGCGGCATGTTGCCATCGCTTGCAGGTATGATGACGGTCACCAGACAACTATTGCCGTCCGGCGTAAGCACCGCGGACAGAAGCTGCCCGCCGGTACTCCTCACCACAGTCTGGGCTGCGGCGTTACAATCGGCCGCAGACGTGCTGCCGGTCTGAAACGCCAGAAGCAGGCCTCCCGCAAGCGCCAACTGCAATCCATGCATCGGTTTCAACATCACACAGTTTCCCAATGAAATTCATTCAGTCCTTACTGATAAGAATAGTTGGCTGAACTGCAAATGAATAGTCCTTCCCGGACGAACCGGAACAACTGGCAGCCAGCGCGAAAACGCTCCGGCTGCCGTCGACGCGCCCCTTTTCAGCGCGTCAGCGTCCCTTTCGCGGCAATCCGCCCGAGGAGAGCAACCAGTCCCCCAGAGGCCCCTGCCATCGTGGCAATCGATGCCGCAAGCTCGCTCTGTGTTCCATGATCCAGATAGATGCCCCCCATCTGGAAAAGTGGCGCGGCGATGGCAATCAGCGCCCCCCACACCGTCCTGGAGAGATACCATTTCTTCGTGTTGTCCATGCCTGTTCCTTTCTGTTCAGACAGTGAGTGTAATCTGCTGCTCAAGAGGCGTGCCCAGAGGCACCTTTCGGCCCATCTGACGAAGTCGAACCGAAAGGTGTTCAACAAGACTGCCGAAATCTGCAATCTGGTCCGCATGCGCATAGAGCCATTCTGGAGCCGTCGTCTCGCTGCTGCGCACCAGCACTTCGCCTGAAAGGATCTCGACCCGATAGGCCTCGATTTCCTCGTCAAGCGGTATGTCAGCCGCGCTCCAGTCGTCGGCATCAAGCCGGGAACGCCGCACCCAATTGAGAAGAATGTCGCCGGACGCGAGGCGACGCGCACGCAGATGAACCGGCGACAGTGGCGTCTCGGCGCGCAAGCCGCCTGCAAACTGGTAGGGCGCGTGCGGATCGACCTGTCCATGCGCGGTTTCGACCAGGTAATTGCGCATCAGGCCCGTATGCCGCTCGCTGAGGCCGATCGGCACCACGGATGCATTCACTATGACGGCATCATTTCCAGAACCCGCTCCCGCCAGCATCGCGTCCTCGGTGCCATGGAGGCCGCGCAACAGACCTCCAAGCCGCCAGCGCCCTGGCGATATCTCGGAGGCCTCCAGAAAGCCGATGACCTCGAACACGCCATTGTCGGCTTCAACGGCAATCCGGTTTTCTCCGTTCAGAACTGCCGTTCTCGTTGCCGAGGAAAGCCCGCCAAAGTCGAGATCGACAACAAGCTCGCGGGTAAAGTCGACCCGCCCGCTCTTGCCCGGAAGAAGCGGTGCGGCAAGCCTTGCCGTTGAGGCCGGGCGATCGATGACCACACCTGGCAGGTACCCCTCTTGCGTTGAAGATGAGGCAAGGAACGAACGCCGCCACGGCCGCGCGAACACGCCAACGCGAGCAAAGCTCTCGGCCGGACCGGAACGGTCGCGAGCAAGGTCCAGAAAGACGACACGCGGCGCAAAACCGTCCGAGGCTGCGTCGCGCACCAGGCGCGTCCTTTCTGCCGGCAAAGCCGGATTGCCGGCCGATGACGAAAAAGAGCGCGCCTCAACCCTTATCGTTTCAGCGACCTCAAGCCGCGTCACCATGAAGCGACCGGCCGGGCCATCCCGCAGTTCGAAGATATCGCCGATCTCCAGGCCGCGCTCCTGCGGAGAGAGTTCAAGCTGCAGATTCCGCAAACCAACCCGGCTTTCGCGCAGCAAAGCGGATGCTCTCTCCAGAGCCGTCGTCTCGGAAAGCACCGTTGGCAATCCGAAGCGAAGCACCCTGTCATTCGCAGCGATCGCCCGGCTCGACCGGGCGCTTGCCTGCTCGTAATCAGTGGTCGGATCAAGATAGGTTATGACCGTTTGCCCGGCGAAATCGCTGTCGTGAAGCCGCGTTTCCCGCCACAAGCCGGTGTTCTCGCCGCGCTCGGCAACGCTGTCGATCAACCGCGACGGCAGGCTGGCGCGCTGACGAGACCGGAAAATCAGTCCACCCGCTGTTTCGAGACAGTCGGCGGAATAAAGCGAGAGCAGCGGCTCGATCAGATCACGCGCGGCATCGGTCTCGGCTTGCTGGTAGCCTGTCAGATCACCGCTCAGGAGGCTCACGTCACAGGCATGAAAACCGTGATCGGCGAGAAGCGCTCGCACCGTGCCGGCAAGCGTCGCCGCTCCCAATCGGCCGTTCAGCCAGTGCCCTGTCGCCCAGTTGGCGCCATCGCTCCACAATGCACCGTTCTGCGGAAAGGCCGGATAGGGCCGGATATCCCAGCACCACAGGAAAATGTGGTCGGGATCGACCATGCCGGGAGGAGCCTGTTCCCCCGCCCAGAAGGAAAGATGCGTTTCCAGGAAACGGCGCTGTTCATCGTCGGATCGGCTGCGGTTGGAGAAATAAGGAAATGTCGATTCCGCCGATTTCGGATCGGCAAAGACATTCGGCTGGCAGCTTCCCTTGTCCACGGCGGGACAGCCAAGTTCGGTGAACCAGATCGGCTTGGCCATCGGAACCCAGGCGGAGGGCGTTGGAACTTCGCTGCCGCCGATCCGGTCATGATGCGCGTTCGACCACCAACCCTCGATATCCTTGAAGCGATAGACCCAGTTCTTGCCGGAAAGCCCGTCCGTGATCTGCGTACGCTCTCGCGCGGCGCGCGCGGTCGGATTGGCGTAATACCAGTCAAAGCCCTCGCCAGCCGCCAATTGCCCCTCAAGACCTGCCGGATCGGTCGCGCTCCTGAAGTTATCCGGGCTCTCCATGGCCAGATCTTCGTCGCGCCAATCCGATAGCGGCATGTAGTTGTCGATGCCGACGGCCGTGATGTCCGGGCTCGCCCAAAGCGCATCGAGGTTGAAATAGACATCACCGCTTCCGTCTTGCGGATGGTAACCGAAATACTCGCTCCAGTCCGCGCCATAGGTAAGCGCCGTCTCCGGTCCGAGAATGCCGCGAACATCGCCGGCGAGCTCGATCAGCCCTTCGACAAAGGGAAAGGCGTCGTTGTGGTCGCGGATCGAGGTAAGTCCCCTCAGTTCCGAACCGACGATAAAGCCGTCGACGCCTCCCGCAGCAGCGGCCAGATGCGCATAATGCAGGATGAGACGGCGGTAACCGGAATCGGTTCCCGCAAAGTCGACGCCTGCATCGCTCGCGCTGAAGTGGTGCGGCTCGGCGGTACCCAGGAACGCCTCGATCTGCGCCCGAGCGGCTGCGGTTCTGTCGCTCGTCCCCGGCTCTCCGCTGGCCGGAAAACAGGTGATACGCCCGCGCCAGGGATAGACCGCCTGTTCGGCACCGCCATAGGGGTCGGGCAGACCGTTGGCGGCCGGCACGTCCATCATGATGAAGGGATAGAGAAAGACCTTAAGGCCGCGCCCCTTCAGGTCGGCGATCGCAGCCATCAGACCGGCGTCATTGGGCGTGCCGCCATAGGCCGGGCCGCCTTCATGCACACTCACCACATGGGCCTCATCACGCGCCAGCCCGGAAACGCGCCAGGGCACGCTTTCCTCCGCACGAAACGCGGTCTCCACGCCGGGAAGAATGCTGCACGCCCCGGCCCTCAGATCGGAACCGAACCAGGCAACAACGAGCGCCACGCGCTCCAGATTGGGGCAGAGCGCCATCAACTCATCGATGGACGCCTCCCAGTCCGTCGCGTGGGTCAGCGTATTGCGGTTCATCACCCGCTGCCTCCCGCTGCCGAGCGATTCTGTCACCGGAAACGGGCAAAGCCCGTGCTCGGTCGCTCCGGGAATGATCGCGATCGCCCTGATCTGGCTTTCGAGCGCTCCGGTCGGCTTCAGCACCTCGAACTGGAGCACCGGTATGCGGTTGCCAAACATGTCGAGCGGCAGGCGTTCAAACACGACATAGCTCAGTCCGCGATAGGCGGGAGCATTGCCGGTTCCCTGCTTTGCCTCGATAAGCGGATCAGGCAACTGGCTGTCATCACCTGGATAAAAACGCATTTCGAGATTGGTGAGGTCCAGTTCGCGCCCGTCCGCCCATACTCGCCGGATCCCGGCGACGGGTCCCTCGCAGATCCCGAAGGCGAAATTGCCGTAATAGGCAAAACTTTCGACCGCCGAGCCGGACGCCTTGCCGCCCGTGCGCTCCTCGAGCACCTCTTCCTCGAAACGCGTGGCCCAGATGAGCGTGCCGCCCACGCGTGAGGCACCGTAGACGCGCGGTATTGCAGCGCCTTCCTCGACACCGCCCACCCGCGCTGTCGGCAAATGGCTGCCGCTCGTCCTGCGTCCTCCGGAAAAGACCGATCCATCGACGGCTGCACCGGCAAGTGCGCCAAGCGCCCGTCCGGCAACGGCGCCGAACGGTCCGAGAACGCTGCCGATAGCAGCGCCCGCCGCCTGAAAAACGATTGTCGCCATCGCGAGACCTCAAGAAATATGCAATCGAGCCGCCCCGCAGCGTTGCGGTTGGCCGCTTCGTTGTTGAAGACGTAAAGGAAGGCGGTTCATCCCGCCTGGAGAAGCACAGGCTTGTCGTCGGGAAAGCGGAAGACGCCGGCTATCCGGCGGCGCCATCCGGGAACCAGCGAGGAACGGGTAACGCCCGCCTGCTCGTAGGCATGGATGAACTGGTCAGGTCCGCTAAGGATTCCGGCGTGCTTGGCCGCAAACTGCGGCCGCCAGCGGAACAGCAGAATGTCGCCGGGCGCCATCTCGTTCTGTGCGAGCGGCTCGCCGCAAAAAAGCATCGCCGCATCGAGCAGACGCTCCTGGCCGCTGCGTTCGGCCCAGTCAGGGGCATAGTCGATATCCGCTCCCGGCAGCTCGCCGTAGAGCGCATCCCAAACGCCGCGGATGAGCCCGAGGCAGTCACAGCCAACGCCGCGCCTGGCGGCCTGATGTCGATAGGGCGTGCCGATCCACGTCTCGGCCACGGCGACCGCCCGCGCTCCCATCGTGTTCATTTGAAGAGCGGAGTGCCGTCATGCACGCTCTCGCCATCGACATAGGAATAGGCGAAGTCGGCGCCGGGCACATGCGGGAAGCCGCGAAAGTTGAGGTGGTTGCTGAACTTTGTCCGGCAAGTGGAGAAGGCCTTGTCACAACCGGCCGTCAGCAGAAACTGGTCGCCGGCTTCGGGCAGGCGCTCCAGCGGCAGCCAAAGGTCGATGCGCACGCCGCCTTCGGCCACCGCATTTGCCTCGATGTCGAAGCTGAGGCCGGCAAGATTGCCGCTTTCGAACCGCAACACGCCCTGAGAAAGAAAACCGTCGCCGAAACCGTCCACGCCGGCAACCAGAAGCCGGGTATCGCTTTCGACGGAAATTATCGTTCCGGTGGCAAAGAAACCGGAGGTGTGCGGGTCGAAACCGCAGGCGGCATCGCCGAAAATGGCATCGCAGCGTCGCGTGAAGCTCCGGCCCTGCGGACGCGATAGCCGATGCGTGACCGAGCGCAACTCGGCGGCGAATCCCCCGCCCTCGCGCGAGACCTCGCCAACCTCGTAGACCTGCAGAAGCTGGTGTTGCTCGGGCGAGCGCCAGTTGACGAGAAACACCTCAACGCGGGCTCGATCATACTCGCCCGCCGCCAGCGCGTCTTCGGAAATGGCATCATGCGAAAAGCCGCCGACAACCTCGTTCGTGCTTGCGGCCAAGCCCTCCTCCGCCTCGAAACCGGAGGAGAAGAAGCCGCTTGCGGCCAGAAACAAGGTCGCGGCGAAGAACAGATCCTGATCATGTTCGGTAAAGCCGAGAACGGTCCCGTTTTTCAACGTCAACCTCCAGCAATGACAGATGGTCGTCGCGTCTTCTCTCAGATGCGCCTCCAACCCGGCATCCAACGTTCTCATGGCATGATCTCCGTAAGCGGCACCGACGGCACGCTTCCTGCATTGAAGGCTTTCATGTTGATGTCGATCCGGTCGATATCAAAGCGGACCGGTACGTCGAACAGAAAGCCGGCGAAAATCTCGGCTCCGGGGACAGGCTCCGCACCGGGTGCAAAGACAAGGATTCCGGTCGTCGTATCAACCGAGAAGTCGGTTTCCGGTACTTCGATCCCGTCAACCGAAACCCGCACGCTTCCGGCGACGGGCTTCTCAATCGTTCTCACGAAAGAGGCCGCGACATCGCCATAGGACTTGATCAACTGGAAAGCGGCCGTTGCCCCGTCGCCACCACCGATCCGCTGGTCCGTTGGGCCGGGATCCGCCAAGGGCCCGCACGACTTGAAATCAACGGGATCCCGGAACCGGAACCCATGGAGCTGACCGCCGCGCGCCTCGAAAAAGGCCATCAGTTCATAAAGGTCGGCCACCGAGCGCAGCGCCGAGCCAGCGTCATAAGACCGCCTGGAATTGCGCCAACGCTGATTGCGGTTCTCCCGTCCGTTGGACAGGCTGACGATATCCGTGCGCCGAACCGGGCCGCCGCTGACGGAAAGCGACAGCCGCAACGGAAAGCGCACCTCGTGAAAGCTCGCGCTCATCGATCTTCCTCAAATATTGCGCTGGCCGGAACGCACCGCCCTTGCCAGCATCGCCGAGATCTGTCCCTGGCTCTTCTGAAAGCTTGTCGCGTCCTGTGCCGTAACATTGAACACGATCTGCGCCCCGCCGCCGCGGCCCGATGCCGAAACGCCGAGGGAGCCATCCGGCCCGCGCTTCAGCGGCAGGATCGCCTCGGCCCCCGCCTCGCCCATCAGCCCGAGGCCGCCGGCCATCGGAAAATAGGTGGGACGCGAAACGACCCCGCCATCGGCAAACGGCGTGATCCGGCCGGGCACGCCGCCCTTGGCATGGGCGAAGACCTGGACGAGCCCGTCGGAGAGACTGCCGATCTGCCCGGAGATCGCGTTCTCGAGCGGTTTCAGGGCAGAGTTGAGTGCTAGTTCGGAAAGTCGTCGGCCAAGATCGCCCAGCACGGTTTGCAGCCCCTTTCCGGAAAGCGTCGCATCCTTCAGCGCGCCGGTGATCGCCTGCGAGAACCGGTCGGACTGGGTCTCGAGATCGACGAGCACATCGTGGAGCGCGCTTGCCCCGTTCACCGCTTCGGCGTAGTTGTCGCCCGTGTCAGTTTCCATCGTCCTTCCTCGCTTCGTCGGGATATCGCTTCATCAACTCTTCCAGGCTCGCCCGGGACGGAAAGAGCGCGAACGGCGCAAAGGCGCCGGTCATCGCCGCGAACTCGACCGGCGAGAGCGACCAGAAGTCCTCAGGTTTGAGCCGCAGCAGGCAAAGCCCCGTATGCAGCGCCGAACGCCAGGGGAAAGGCTCGGCGCCGGGAGGCTCAGGGCCTGCCGCTGCGGCTAGGAAGGGTCCGGCCGCACCGCATCCGTTGCCGGATGCTCGGCCTGCCCTCCCGAAAAGGTCACGGTCAGCAACTCGCCGACCAGTCTCGCATAGGCGGCAACGCCCCCTTCGATACTCATCGCGGCCACCTCGTCGTCGTCGATGGCGTTGCCGCCGCCGCGCAGCCCCGCGCCGATGATGGCGATCAGGTCGGCCGCACTCAGCCGGCCGGCTCCGAGCCGTTTGCCAAGGTCCCCGAGGCCATCGGCCGAAAAGGCCGTCTCCAGTTCCGCCAGCGCGCCGAGCGTCAGGCAAAGGATGCGGCGCTCGCCGTCGATTGTCGCCTCCACCTCGCCGCGATAGCGGTTGGCGCGGCCGCCCGTTTGTCCCCGCCTCATGCGCTGCCCCCGAAGCTGAGCGCACCGCCCGATTCCATTGCTATCTGGAACTGAAGTTCGCCATTGTGCTGGCCGGAATATTCGAGGGAGGTGAACTGGAAGGGGCCGGCAATCGTCCCAAAGCCGGGAATGATGATTTCAGCGCTCACCAGCGCGCCGGCGAAAAACGCCGCGCGCACCGTCTCATCAGAGGCTGCATCCTTGAAAATGCCGCTTGCCGTCATCGAGGCGCGCTGAATGCCGGCTCCGCCGAGAAGCTCGCGCCAGCGTCCCGCGCTTTCGGAATCGGTGATGTCCACCGTCTCGGCATTGAAGCTCAGCGTCTTGGTCCTCAGACCGGCGACCGTTTCAAAACCACTTCCATTATGCAGTTTCAGCAGCAGGTCCTTGGCCTTCTGGGCTGTCATCACACACTCCGTTCGGTTTGTTGGAAAGAGCCGCGCTCAGGCAGGCTCGGTTACGGCGCGGAACCGCATTTCGGCGAGGAAATAGCCTGTCCGCGTCACCCGCCGGATCCTGGAGGAGCGATGCCGCAGGTTGACGAGGACAAAGCCTGAGACGGCAAGATCGGCGTCATCGAGGAGCGATTTTACCCGCGCCTCGATCGTCTGAACCGCCTTGCGACCATGGGCCTCCGACCAGACCTCCAGGGACAGGAAATGTTCCGCTCCGCTCTCCGTCGCCGTCGAATTGTCACGGGTCTCGCATTCGCCGAACACGATCGCCGGCAGGCGCGGCCGGCTCAGCAGGCGATCGAATATCGCATCGGGTCCTACCAGCGCCGTCAACTCCGCATCGCCGGAAAGCCTTGCGTGGATCGCTGTCAGAAGCGCGTTCTCCGCCGAGATCATGTCAGCACCTCCTCGCAGCGGCAGACCGTGTAGCGGCCCGTCTCGTCGGGATCACGAAACCCGGCAAGCCTGAAGACCCGCGCGCCGCGCTGAAGCCGCATGCCGGATTCCAGATCATCCCGTGCCCGCAACCAGATTTCGTGCGTCACGTGGAAGGTTTCGCCATTGGCCTCCTCGCTGGCACCGATGGAAACCGGCTCTATCCGGGCCCAGGCCCTGGCAAGCAGCGTGTATGTCATGGTTGCGCCGCCCTGCCCGTCCGGCGCCGCCACCGGCGTCATCAGGTCGAGGCGGGCGGAAAAGGCGCCGGGATCGAGCGTCAGCATCACAGCCTCCAGGCCTTCAGCGGCGCGATCAGCCGATCATAGCCATCCGGCGCGCCGGCGGGCTGCTGATCGGCGGCAACGACGCCGCGAAAGGCAAACATATGGGCGACGTGGCGAAGGATCGCCTGCCTGGCGACATCCGGCACATCGGCCGCAGGACCAAAACCGGCCGTGAAATCGACCTCGATGCCGTTGAGCCCCGTCTTCCGGCCCGCGAGATCTGGCAGATAGAAGCGCGCCGGCCGCGCCCGGCCATCAAGGCGTGCGCGATCGAGAGACACCGCCGAAGCAGCGCCCTCGCCGTCATAAAGCGTCACGGCTCCGACTGCGGTGACCGGGCCATGGGCCAGAGACACCATGCCGCTTGTCGGCCAGTCATCGCGGTAAAGCCGCCATTCCTGAGTCACAAGCGAAAGCCCGGTCACCATCTCCAGATAGTCCCGCGCCGTGGTGATCAGATCGCCGACAAGCGCATCCTCGTCGCTGCTGTCGAGGCGCAGAAACGCCTTGGCCTCGTCAAGCGTCACCGGTTCCTCGGCTGCCGGCGTAATCAGCGCATAGCTCATCGCGAAATCGTCCTTCTGCCATGAAAAAACCCCGGCAGACGTTGCCGGGGTCGGTCACTTCGTTCCTCGGGGCGCCTTACGCGTCGCCGAACTTCACCAGCTTGATCGCCTCGAAGTTCTGAACCCCGCCGCCAACGCGCTTGGTGGTGTAGAACAGCACATAGGGCTTGGCCGAATAGGGATCGCGCAGGATCCTGACCCCGGCCCGGTCGACGACCAGATAGCCGGCGGCGAAATCGCCGAAGGCGATTGACATGGTGTCGATGCCGATATCCGGCATGTCTTCCGCCTCGGTGACAGGAAAGCCCATCAAAGAGGCCGGCTGGCCGAGACTTGCCGGCGGCTGCCAGAGATAATTGCCGTCATCATCCTTGAACTTGCGGATCGCCCCTTGCGTCTTGCGGTTCATGACGAAATGGGCGTTCTGGCGATGGGCCGCCTTCAGCGCATAGATCGTCTCGATCAGCGTGTCGGAGGGATCGGCCGCTTTGAAGCCACCATCGACGCCGGTGGCGATATAGCCGATCTTCTCCCATTCCCAGGCATTGTCGGCCACCGTCGTATAACTCAGGAAGCCCTTCGGCGTATTCGCCGTATTGCCGCCGACGAAGGCGGCCCCTTCCTGCTCGGCGAAGGCAATGTCGATTTCCGAGGCAATCCAGTTCTCGACATCGACGGCCGCGTCATCGAGCAGCGAGGCGCTCGCCGCCGGCATGGCGTAAAGCTCCATGGTCGGGAAGGACAGCTCGGAGATATCGGGCGTCGCCGTCTGGTCGCGGTCGGCAATCTCGCCGACCCAACCGGCGGTGAAGCCCGACGCGATGAACGGCTTCTTCAGCACCGCGCCGGAAACCTGGCGCACGGTTGCCAGCCGGCGGATCGGCGAAACGGCGGAAAGCCTGCGGCCGATCTCGCTATCCGTCTCCTCCGGCACCAGATAGCCGCCGTCGCTTTCGGTCGTCGAGATCGCCTTGGCCTCCAGCGCACGAAGTCCGTGCTCGTCGCCGCGGCGGATATAGTTCTCGAACGCGGCCTTGTGCTCGCTCGCCGCAAGGCTCGTTGCGCGCCCGAGCGCGGGCCGCGCCCGCTTCAGTTGCATCTCGTCGAGCTGGCGGGCCTGGGCGTCCATGGCGCGATTGATGCGGTCGACCTTTTCGCGGGTCAGCACATCCTCGCCCATCTTGCTCTCGAGCTCGCCGAGCCTTCGGTCATTGGCGTCCTTGAACGCCTCGAAGCTCGACATGAAGGCCTCGAAGGCCTCGGTAATGCTCGCGGGCGCGCTCTTGGTCTCGGGCGCCGCTGTCATCTTCGCATCGGTCACGATGAATTCCTTTCGATGAAAAAGTGCAATCAGGACGACATCATCGCCCGCGCCCGTCGCAGAAGGCCGAGCAGACGTTCGTCGTCCATGTAGTCATCGCCGTCGGCCGCATCCCGCCCGCCGACAAGCGCGTCATAGCCGCCGGTGAGAAACCGGCGCGCCGCCTTTCGGCTCAGGCCGGCATCCCGCGTCAGCCATCGCTCGAATTCCCTGATGGTGGGAAATGCGTCACCCGCCTGCTTGACGCTGGCGATGCGTGCCGAGGGCAACATCGGAAAGGTGACGATCGAAATTTCCCAGAGATCGGCCTCCAGCACCCGGCGCACGCCGGTCTTCGCGTCCGTCTTGGCGCGCACGGTCTGGAAACCGATCGAAAGTCCGTCGAGCCCTCCGGATTTCATCAGCGCATGCACCTCGCGCGCCCGCGCCACATCCGGTGACAGCACGCCCTCGACATAAAGGCCGCGCCCGTCTTCTCGGAGCTTGCGCCAGGCGCCGATCGGTTCGGACGGATCGTGCTGGAACAGCATACGCACGCCCTCGGCCCCACGCTTTTGCAGCGAGCGTGAAAACGCGCCGCGCTCGATCATGTCCTTGCCTAGATCAACTTCGCCAAAGAGGCTGGCATAGCCGGAAAAGGAGCCGTCCCCGGCAAGGTCTGTCAGCGACAGATCGGCATATTTCAGTTCATCGGCCAGCATCGTTCCTTCGCCCATAGCGGCTCCTCCTGAAAGCTCTTGCATGTTTCAGTACCCCACGGCCTCGCGCTTCTCGTCGTCGCTCAGGAAGCCGGCAGACCCGACCCGCGCCCAAAGCGCTTCGCGCTCGGCGGCAAGGGCCGGCACCTGGTCGAGATCCGGCTCGAGCTTCAGCCCCGCCCCATAGGCCGGCTCCAGCCAGGCCGTCAGCGAGGCGGCCGTGCGGGCAATCAGCGGCAGAACGGTCAGCCGGTAGAAGGCGCGGTTTGCCTCCTGGTAATTGGAATAGGTATTGTCGCCCGGTATGCCGAGCATCATCGGCGGCACGCCGATGGCAAGCGCGATGTCGCGTGCCGCCCCGTTGCGCGCCTCGGTGAAATCCATGTCGCGCGGCGTCAGCCCCATCGCCTTCCAGTCGAGCCCGCCCTCCAGAAGCAGCGGACGCCCTGCCCTCACCGGCCCGGAATAGCCCTCCTCCAGCTCCTGCTTCAGCCGCTCATACTGTTCCTCGGTCAGGTTTCCGCCGTCCTTCGGCTGATAGACCAGCGCGCCGGACGGCCTTGCGGAATTGTCGAGCAGCGCCTTGTTCCAGACGGAAGCAGCATTGTGCAGGTCCAGCGCCATCTGCGCGGCGGCAAGCGGCGAAAACCCGGTCTGGTCGTCGAGCGGATGGAAGAGCCGCATATGCAGAAGCGTCAGCCCCTCGCCTTCGGCGGCAAATCGGGTCACATGGTTGCCGGTGCGGTATTCATAGGCCTCCGGCCAGCCGTCACGCCCCTCGATCACGCGGATGCGGTCAGGCCTCAGCAGATGCAGTTCGCGCAGGTCCCCGCTGAGAACGATCGGCTCGACATAGGCATTGCCGGAAAGCAGAAGCGCGCCGAACAGCGCCTCGAGGAAATCCGCACCGCACATGCGCCGGTTCGGCCGCTTCAGAAGCGAAAGCAGCGGGTGGTCTGAAACGAGCGTGCCGTTGTCGAACAATTGCCAGGGCATGGCGCCCGCGGCTTCCGCGATCAGGCGGACGGCGCGGTGGGCCACCGGGTTCTTCATGAACCCCTCGCGGGCAAGGGCGGCATAGGACCGGCCAGACCAGCGCGCCTCGCCGCTGAAGGCGATTGCGGAAAGCATTGTCGCCGCCTTTTTGTCGGGCACGCCGACGGGCTCGGCCGGGCGCCTTCCCGGCAGATGAAAGGGCATTTTCATGCCGCCCCCCTTTTCCTTCGCTAGAAACAGAAAAGCCCCGGAAAACCGGGGCCACGTCAGTCAGTCATTCATTTTGTTCGGCGTCAGTCCTTCAGCCGCGCATGCCGCACGGCTTTCGCCGTGTCATAGTCTGCGGCAATCCGCATCTCGCGCAGCGGACGGACAAGCGCGGTCGACTTCTTGTAGAGCGGGTGTTCGCGATAGGCAGCCAGCGCCGCCTCGTCCTCGAACTCGCCATAGACGACGAAATCGACCTTCTCGTCATAGAGGTCGCTGCGCGTGTTGCGACCGATCTCTAGAACCGAAGCATGCGGGTTTTCCGTCAGGATCGAAAGGCCGGCCTCGATTTGATCGGCGTCGCCGCCCTCCGGCACCGAAAAGAAAACGATATGTCTAATCATGCGAAAACCTCGTAGCGCCCTCAAAGGCCGATTGCGGCATTCGGCTAGCATGGGCCATTGTGCGGTGCAAGCGCCAATGACCTCTCACACACCGCGAACGCGCGGCACCCCGTCGCCTTCCAGCAGCAGCGCCGTCAGCGCCCATACCAGCGCATCGAGCCGGTCCGGCGAGCGCCCGCCCGAAAGCCCGTCCGGCCCGAAATCGCACATCTGGTCGACAAGCCGGGCAAAATGGCCCGCATGGCGCACCCTGCCCTGCTCATAAAGTGCCGCTACCGGTTCGGCGCGCAGGAACTTGCCGCGCCTCGCCCTCACCGTTGCAACCGGCAGGCGCTCGTCCACGCTCTTCAGCATCGCCGTCACCATGTCGCCGCCCTGGTTGATCTCTGCAACGACACGGTCGGCATCAAACCGGCGATAGGCCTCGACAACGGCGCGCGCCCATTCGCCCGGCGTGCCGCCTTCAACGGAGCAATCTGCCAGCACCAGCGCCCCGCCATTTTCCATGCTGCCGGCGACCACAATGCCACAGACGGATCTGCGCCCCGAACCCGACGGCGGATCGACGGCGACGACAACGCGCCCGCTGGCCATCGCGTTGCGGGAGACGACCGCCTCGAGTTCGAAGCGTCGCCACAGACCGTCCTCGCGGTCCTCGATCATTTCCCCGTCAAGTTCCTGACGGCCAAGCCGCGTGCCGCCGTAACGGCTTGCAAGCGCCTTCAAGAAACCCGGCGCCAGATTGGCATGATTGTCCGCCGTCGAAATCCGCGTCAGCGCCGTGTCACCTTCAGCCATCAGCTTTTTCAACAGCGGCACGGCGCGCGGCGTCGTCGTCACCATCTGGCGCGGCCGCTCGCCCAGCCTCAGACCGAACTGCAGCATGTCCCAGCATTCCTGGCCATAGCGCCATTTCGCCAGTTCGTCGCACCAGGCGAAGTGGAACTGCGGCCCGCGCAACGCCTCCGGGTCTTCCGACGAAAAAAGATAGGCCACCGCGCCATTCGGCCAGACCAGCCGCCGGCGGGTGATCTCCAGCACCGGCGCCATCCGCCGCGCGATCCGGCAGATGCCGGACACGCCGTCGATCATCACCTCGCGCGCATCCCCGAGCGTCTCGGCCACCAGGGCAATGCGCAGATCGCATTTTGCGCCGCCTGAAAGCGCAAGCCCGTGCACCCATTCCGCGCCGGCCCGTGTCTTGCCCGAACCGCGCCCGCCCATCAGGAGCCATGTGCGCCAGGCGGCAGCGGGGGGCATTTGTTCGGGCCGTCCCAGAAAGGCCCAGTCGCGGGCAAGTTCGCGGACAAGGGCATAGCGATCATCGGTCGCCGGCGCGCTCGGCGAGGCGCCGTTCTGCCAGTTCCTCGGCCCGCTTTTCGATGAGGTCGAGGAAATGGGCTTTGGCATCTTCATATGTCCTCAGATCGAGTGCGCGTTCCTCGGCGTCGCGGCGGCTCTCGGCGAGCCTGCGCTGCAATTCGTCGGCCTTTTCCAGCGTGCGGATGATCAGCGCCACTGCATCGGCCGCCGCCTTCACCTCGCCGCGCACATCCGCATCGTCGCCCTCCCGCCCTTTTTTGACGGCCGCCATCCTGAGCTTGCGGAAAAAGGCGAACTGCGCGCGCATTTCGACGGTCAGGTCGTTGAGCAACAGCCTGAGATCGTCATCGGCATTCGCGCGCCGCGCCTTCGGTTCGATGGCATGAAAGCCCGCATGGGCGCGGTGCGTCGCGGGATCACCCTCATAGCGCGGCGTGCGCGGCCAGAGTCCGAACAGCGAAATATCGAATGTTTCATGGTCGACCACGAAACCCTCCCTTTGGCCGCTCGCGGCAGCCATCCGGCAACAAAAAAGCCCGGCGAAAACCGGGCTTTGAAAAAAATATGACGGAAGCCTGAAACCAGCGAGGTCACCGACCGCCACAGATTTCCGACTGTAGGGAAAACCTAGCAGACGACCGTAACGCCGTCAAGGATTATTTTCCTATTTTGTGATCTTTTTCTTATTTTGCCGAGAACTGGTCGAAGGCTTCCAGCGCATGGGCAGCATACATCAGTCCCGGTCCGCCATCCATGTAGACGGCAACGCCGAGCACTTCCTCATATTCGGCCCTGGTGACGCCGAGCTTGACCAGAGCCTTGGCGTGAAAGGCGATGCAGGGTTCGCAGCGCAGCGCCACGGCAATGCCGAGCGCGATATATTCCTTGGTCTTGGCATCCAGCGCGCCCGCCTTGCAGGCGGCCCCCGCCATTGCCGAAAAACCGCTCATGGTTTCGGGAATGTCCTTGCGCAGAACGGCGGTCTGCCGCGAGACGTCGGCAGTCATCTGAAGATAGTCGGTCGCCATGGGGAGGATCCTTATATATTCATAGTTACGATGATGAACACATAATGATCCTTAACGCAGACGCATTGCGCTGGGGCAAGCCTGCCTCCGCCGCGGATATCGAACGCTCGCCGCGAATCAGCCGGTCTTCTCTCCGGTCAGCACCGGCCATTCGATGATGTAGTCCTCGTAGTCCTCGACCGGCACCTCCATCTCGCTCACGGTCCGGTCGCGGGCGGAAATGCCGGCCTGGTGCACCGTCTCGCGGTCGCCGGAGACGAGGTAATGCCACCAGTAAAGATCATGTCCCTCATGAACGAGCCTGTAGGCACAGGTCGGCGGCAGCCAGGGTATTTCCTTCACGCCCTCGACATCGAGCTGAATGCATTCCGGCACCGTCTTCCAGCGGTCCTCGTAGTCGGAACACTGGCAGGAATGCCCGTCGAGCAGGCGACAGGCAACGGACGTAAAGGCCACCTCGCCCGTTTCCCAGTCCTCCAGCTTGTTCAGACAGCAAAGTCCGCAGCCGTCGCAGAGGCTTTCCCATTCGCGGGCGTCCATCTCGTCGAGCCGTTTCGTCTTCCAGAACGGTTGCTGTTCTTCTGCCCTGTCGGCCATGTCCGGATCACCTTCGTCTTGAAGGTGGCTATATGCGTCAGCGGCTGCCGCTGTTCAACCCGCGAAGGGAGCACATCTGCCAAAGGTAAGCCTTCGCTGCCTTCAACCAAGGTCTTATCACTTTCGCTCAATTGCGACAATTTGGCTGCTTGTTACTGTCTCCCATGCGCTTTGGAGGAAAGCGCCTCTGCGCCCTGATGAGCGCGCAGCCAATTCAGACGACTTGGGAGGAGTCCGATGTCAAAGTTTATCATGAACCGCCGCAGCCTGCTCAGGGCGGGTGCGGCCGCCGGCGTCACGCTGGCCGCCCCCATGCATTTCGTGCGTGGGGCCTATGCGGCCGACATGTCGTGCAACATGCCGACCGGCAGCACCGTCACGCTCGGCTTCAACGTGCCGCAGACCGGCCCCTACGCCGATGAGGGTGCCGATGAAATGAAGGCGCTGATGCTCGCCGCCAAGCACCTGAACGGCGAAGGCGACGGCGGCATGCTCGCCACCTTCTCGTCCAAGGCGCTGAAGGGCAACGGCATTCTCGGCAAGAAGGTTAATTACGTCACCGGCGACACCCAGACCAAGTCCGATGCCGCCCGCGACAGCGCCAAGCGCATGATCGAGAAGGAAGGCGCTGTGATGATCACCGGCGGCTCGTCCTCGGGCGTTGCCGTTGCCGTGCAGAGCCTGTGCCAGGACATGGGCGTCATCTTCATGGCCGGCCTCACCCACTCCAACGACACGACCGGCAAGGACAAGCGCCGCTACGGCTTCCGCCACTTCTTCAACGCCTACCAGTCGGGCGAGGCGCTTGCCCCCGTTCTGCAGCAGGAATACGGCTCCGATCGCCGCGCCTACCACCTGACAGCTGACTATACCTGGGGCTGGACGCAGGAAGAATCGATCAAGAACGCGACCGAGGGCCTTGGCTGGGAAACGGTCCAGACCGTCAAGACGCCGGTCGGCGCCGGCGACTTCTCGCAGTACATCACCCCGGTTCTCAACTCCGGCGCCGATGTGCTGATCCTCAACCACTACGGCGGCGACATGGTCAATTCGCTGACCCAGGCCGTCCAGTTCGGACTGAAGGACAAGCAGGTCAACGGCAAGAATTTCGAGATCGTCGTGCCGCTGTTCTCGCGCCTGATGGCGCAGGGCGCAGGCGCTGCAGCCGAAAACATTCTCGGTTCGGCCAACTGGAACTGGTCGCTGGATGATGCGGGCAGCCAGGCCTTTGTTCAGTCCTTCGGCGCGGAATACGGCTTCCCGCCGTCGCAGGCCGCCCATACCTGCTACGTCCAGGCGCTGCTTTATGCCGATGCCGTGGAACGCGCCGGCACCTTCTTCGCGCCCGCCGTCATCAAGGCGCTCGAAGGCTTCGAGTTCGACGGCATGGGCAATGGTCCGACGCTCTACCGCGCCGCCGACCACCAGTGCATGAAGGACGTGCTTGTCGTGCGCGGCAACCCCGATCCGCAGAGCGAGTTCGACCTTCTCGAAGTCGTCAAGGTCGTGCCGCGCGCCGATGTCGACTACGACCCGGCGATCTTCGGCGGCGAACTCGGCCCGGACACGGCCAAGACCTGCTGAGAACAGACAATCGCTGCAATTCCGGCCGGGCGTTTTAAAAGCGCCCGGCCCTTTCCGGCAACAGTGGAAACGCGGTCAATGGACGCCATCATCATTCAGTTTCTGAACGGCCTCGACAAGGGCGCAGCCTATTCGCTGATCGCCCTTGGCCTTACTCTGGTTTTCGGCACGCTCGGCGTGGTCAACTTCGCCCATGGCGCCCTTTTCATGCTCGGCGCTTTCTGCGCCGTCACCTTCAACGCCCTGCTGACCTGGCCGATCCAGCCGCCCAAGGCTGAAGGCGCGCTGTTTGCGCCGCGTCCGGTTCCCTACATGGAATATGCCTTCGGCGATTTCGGCGCGGCCTTGATCAACTGGTCCGTGCCGCTTTCAATCCTGCTCGCAATTCCCGTCATGCTCGTCATCGGCCTGACCATGGAGCGCGGGCTGATCCGCTTCTTCTACAAGCGCCCCCATGCAGACCAGATCCTGGTGACCTTCGGGCTTGCCATCGTGCTGCAGGAAATCATCAAGAAGATCTACGGCGCCAATCCCGTGCCGCAGGCCGCACCCGACGCGTTTGCCGGCACCGCCAATATCGCCGCCTGGTTCGGCATGGCTGATGCCTTCATCGTCTATCCCTGGTGGCGGCTGATCTACTTCCTGTTTGCAGCTCTCGTCATCGGCGCCGTCTTCGCCTTCCTGCAGTTCACAACCTACGGCATGGTGGTGCGCGCCGGCATGCGTGACCGGGAGACCGTCGGCCTGCTCGGCATCGACATCGAGAAACGTTTCACCGTCGTCTTCGGCATCGCCGCCGTGGTCGCGGGGCTTGCCGGCGTCATGTACACGCCGATCCTGCCGCCGAACTATCATCTCGGCATGGATTTCCTGGTGCTGAGCTTCGTCGTGGTGGTCGTCGGCGGCATGGGCTCGCTGCCGGGCGCGATCGTTGCCGGCTTCACCCTCGGCATCCTGCAATCCTTCGCCTCGATGAACGAGGTGAAATCCATCATTCCCGGTATCGACCAGGTGATCATCTACCTCGTTGCCGTCATCATTCTCTTGACCATGCCGCGCGGGCTCATGGGCCGCCGCGGCGTGATGGAGGACTAATCCACATGTTTGCCAATCTCTCGCGCAACGACTGGCTGCTCTACATCGTCTTCTCGGCGATCGTGCTTCTGGCGCCCATCCTGTTCCTGCCGCTCGGCGCCGCCTACCCGGCGCTCTTGCAGAAATTCGCGATTTTCGGGATCTTCGCCATCGGCTTCAACATCCTGTTCGGGCTGACCGGCTATCTCTCCTTCGGCCATGCCGCCTTTCTCGGCGTCGGCTCCTATGCCGCCGTATGGTCGTTCAAGCTTTTCACCATGAACGCCATTCCGGCGATCATCTTCGCCGTCATCTGTTCAGGCCTGTTCGCGGCCCTCATCGGCTATGTCAGCCTGCGCCGCTCGGGCATCTATTTCTCGATCCTGACGCTCGCCTTCGCGCAGATGAGCTATAATCTCGCCTATTCGGTTCTCACCCCGATCACCAACGGCGAGACCGGCCTGCAGCTTTCCCAGAACGATCCGCGCATCATCGACCGCATGTTCCTCGCTCCGACCGAAGGCCTTCCGTCGCCCGATTTCTTCGGGATAGAGCTTCAGGGTTATGCCGGCTTCTATTTCTGCGCCATCGCCCTTCTGGTCTGCTTCTTCATCACGCTGAGGATCTTCCGCTCGCCCTTCGGCATGATGCTGAAGGCTGTGAAATCCAACCAGAACCGGATGATGTATACCGGCTTCAACACGCGTCCCTATCTGCGCTCGGCCTTCATCATCTCCGGCATGTTCGCCGGTCTTGCCGGCGCGCTGATGGCCGTCACCGACCCGCTGGCAGGGGCTGAACGCATGCAGTGGACGGCATCGGGCGAAGTCGTTCTGATGACCATTCTCGGCGGCGTGGGCACGCTGCTCGGCCCTGTCATCGGCGCGGTGATTATCAAGTATTTCGAAAACATCTTCTCCTCGTTCAACGACGCCGCGCTGCACAGCGCGCTGTCGGCCCTGCCGGATGCGATCGAAACGCCGCTCGTCGGCCTCCTGTCGCTCTTCGTCGGCGATGGCTGGCATCTGACGCTCGGCCTCATCTTCATGGCTATCGTCATCTTCCTGCCCGGCGGCATCATGGAGGGCGTGAAACGCCTGCGCGCCCGCTTCGGCGGCGGTGGCGGCGGCCGCAAGGCGCAATCCGCCGCCAAAATCCAGCCAGCGGAGTAGACCCATGGCAGACAAGAACATCGTCCTGCACGTTGATGACGTCCACAAGAGCTTCGGCGGGCTGCGCGCCCTTTCCGATGTCAATCTCGAGGTCGAAAGCGGCAAGGTTCACGCCATCATCGGTCCGAACGGCGCGGGGAAGTCGACCCTGCTCAATGTCTGTATCGGCCGCCTGAAGCCAAGCCACGGCAAGGTCGTCTTCGACGGCCAGACGCTCAACGAGCACGAACCGCACGAGATCAACCAGATGGGCGTCTCCCGCGTGTTCCAGACGCCGGAAATCTTTCCGGACCTGACGCTGATCGAAAACGTCATGATCCCGGCCTTTGCGCGCCGCGACGGCGCCTTCAGGCTGAACGCGGTGAAGGCTCTTTCCGGTGAAAAGGAAATCCGCGAGGAGGCCGAGTTCATGCTGGAGGATATCGGCCTTTCCGCCCGTCGCCACCATGAGGCAGGCTCGCTGTCGCGCGGCGACAAGCGCCGGCTGGAACTCGCCATGTGCCTGATCCAGAAGCCGAAACTCCTTCTGCTCGACGAGCCGACGGCCGGCATGGCCCGCCACGACACAAACATGACCATCGAACTCCTGCAGCGGATCAAGGCCCGCGGCATGACCAAGGTCATCATCGAACATGACATGCATGTCGTCTTTTCGCTCGCCGACAAGATTTCCGTGCTTGCCCAGGGACGCATCATCGCCGAAGGTTCTCCCGATCAGGTGCGCGGCAATCCGAAGGTCAGGGAAGCCTATCTCGGGGAGGCCCACGAATGAATATGGTCATGGAGAAACGCAATTTCGCCGGGGAGCAGATCGCAGTGTCGGAAACAGTCAATGATGCATTCCTGTCGGTTCGCGACATCCATGCCTGGTACGGCGAAAGCTATATCGTGCAAGGCGTGTCCTTCGACATCAAGAAAGGCGAGGTGCTTTCCCTTCTCGGCCGCAACGGCGCGGGCAAGACCACGACGCTTCGAACGCTGGCCCGCCTCGACAGCCCTGCCCTCAGCCAGGGAGAGATCTGGCTCGACGGCGAACCCCTGCACACGAAAAAGGCCTTCCAGGCGGCGCGGTCCGGCGTCCAGCTCGTGCCGGAGGACCGGCGCATCATCGGCGGTCTGACGGTGGAGGAAAACCTGATCCTGGCGCAGGTTGCCGGCAATAAGGGCTGGTCGATCGAGGAAGTCTATGATCGCTTTCCGCGGCTTGCCGAACGCCGCAACCAGGAAGCCGTCACGCTTTCCGGCGGCGAGCAGCAGATGCTGGCGGTCGCCCGCGCTCTTGCCCGCGAGATCAAGGTCCTGTTCCTTGACGAGCCCTATGAAGGGCTTGCCCCGGTCATCGTGCAGGAAATCGAGAAGATCGTCGGCCAGATCCGCGATCTCGGCATCACCACCATCATCGTCGAGCAGAACGCGGTTGCGGCCTTGAGGCTGTCCGATCGCGCCGTCATCATGGATACCGGACAGGTGGTCTTTTCCGGCAGCGCCCAGGACGTGCTCGACAATGCAGAGCTGCGCGAGGAATATCTGGCGATCTGATCGTCTATCGGGCCGGCGGCGGGAATCGCCTCTGCCGCCGGCCAATTCCCGCTTTATTCTATGGTTAACATCTTTCTAACGATTTCCCCCTAACCTCTTGTCAGATTGAAGACATCCATGCGTCGGGTGAGAGAGCGACTGCCGCTTTTTCGACATTCCGGCGTGGCAAAGAAGAACGGCATCATCCGGCACCGGCGGCCGGAGTGCTCGTCGGGGAGTACGGCCTTGGTCGATCGTTACCGGGAACTTGAAGGGCTGAAGAATACACGCAAGCTCGACGTCGTGCTGATGGCAACGGTCTCGAGCTTCGGCGCTCTGGAAAAACCGAGCGCCGCCGAACGCCGCCGTTTCGTCGAGTTGTTTCCCCCGGTCTATGAAGCTTCCACGCCCGAGGCGCGCCGCCAGGCCGTCGCCGCTCTTTCCAGCCATCCCCATGTTCCGCAGGAAATCTGCCACTATATCGGCACCCGCGAAATCGCCATCTCGGCGCCCTTCCTCGCCCGCTCGCCCGCGATTTCCGACGAGACACTGACGACACTGATCGAAACCATGGGCGAGGAACATATCCGCGCGATCATTCACCGCGCCGATCTTTCCCAAAAGGTCATCCAGGCGCTCATCGGCTGTCACCGCCCCGAGGAAGACGAGACGCCGGAAGGCAATTTCGACGTTCGCGCAGGCTATCGCGATGAAAGCGAAGCACTGCGCCAGACGCTGAAGGCCATGGCGGCAAAGGCCGGCAGCGAGGCTGAGGACCGGCTCGGCCTGTCGACGCTCTCCGAGTTGCAGACTGCCCTTCTTGTGCGCTTTTCCCGCCGTGGCGAGGGCACGCTGTTTCTGGAGACCTTCGCCCGCGCCCTTGGCGGCGACCGGGTGCTGGCCGCCGATATCCTTTCGGAGGCCAGCGGGCGGCGTCTGGCGGTCGCGCTTGTCGCGCTCGGCATGGCAAAGGATGACCTGGTTTACGTCCTGCCGCGCATCGTGCCTGCGCTTTCGACGCAGACGCTGAGCGCCGACGAAGCGGCAGAAGAACTCGTCGACGCTCTGCGGCCAGCCGCCTGCATCGAGGAATTGCTGGCATGGCAGTCTTTGCGCGCCGACGAAGAGCAAGCCTCCGCCAAGGACGCGACGCGACGTCACAGCCGCCGCTCTGCCTGAGCCTTCAGGGCCCGCCATCTTCTCCGGCCACCGCAAAAAGCCCGTCGACGCTCTCGGTCTCCAGCACGACGACCCACAGGTCGCCGTCAAACCGGATCTCCTTTTCGAGCCTCGCAGCGATCTCCTCGGCCAGCGCCTTGTCCAGCCGCTTCTCGAACAGCCTGTCCTCGTCGCTTTCCGCCGCGAAGAACTGCGGGGCCGGCATGAACAGGCATTCGCGGCCATCCCGCCTTACCTGGCGAATGGCAATCGCGCCGGCCTCGGCCGCGCCCTTGCGTTCCACCACGGCGAAATCGCCGTTGGAAAAAACCCGGCGCACCAGCGCGGAAACGAAGATATCCGATTTGAGGCGCATGGCCCGGCCTCCCGCCGGAGCGCTCAGAGCGCTCCGATTTCCTTGAGCTTGTCACGGACGGCCGCGCTCGGCTCGCCGGTTTCCGGCAGGCGGTAATGCTTCTGGAATTCAAGGATCGCCGCACGGGTATTCGCGCCCGCCACACCGTCGACCGTCACGTCGTCATAGGCGATATTGACCAGGCCGCGCTGGATTTCGACCACCAGCGCATCTGCCGCCTGAGGCTTGTCCGCCGAAGCGAGAAGATCGGCGACCGGATCGACGGAGGCCGCAGGCACGGCCGCGTCGGCGCGCGGGGTCGGCACAGGCGGCAATCCGCCCTGCCCGCCCTTTAGCATCGCCAGAAGCCCCGCATCTGCGGTCCCGGTATCAGCAAGTCCCTGATCGGCCTGAAAGGCACGGATAGCGGCCTCCGTCAGCGGTCCTGTCACGCCGTCCGGCTTTCCCTTGTAATAGCCGGCCGCGGCGAGCTGTTCCTGCGCCTGGCGAATGATATCGCGTTCGCTGACGACCGCTTCTTCAGCCTGCGGCTCCGGCGAAGGCCGCGGCGCGACCGCCGGCGGTTCGGACTGAACCGTTTCGAGGATCGCCATCAGATCGTCGCCGCCGCCGTCGCGATCAAGGGAAGCCACCTCGACCGACCGGCCGCCCCGATCCTCTTCGAGCTCGATACGGAATGTCTCGAAATCTTCCTCGCTCGCCATGCGCCGTCCGGGAACGGCATAGGGATCGGAGGACTGCCGCGTCTTCATCAGCGGTTCCGGATGCGGGCCCGGCTGGTACCAGAGCGCGTTGGCGGACACGAAGCTCAAAACCACGGCGAAAGCCAGCGGTCCCCCCAACCAGGATGGGTGGCGGGCAATCATCCCTCCAACGGCCGACATGCCGCGCCCCAGAAGGGACGGCGTCTTCTTCTTGTTGCGTCTGGTCTTCTTAGCTTTCGCCATTCATCATCACTCTGTCAGTCTTCCGCAACCATGGGTCGCCCTTGGATTGGCGCCAAATTACCCCGCACGGCTTAACGAAGGGTAATGGATCGCGTGGCTCCCGGCCAGATGACAATGTCGCGCGGGAACGCCAAAAACGGCCGCTATGGTTAACGCAGCATGACGGCCTTTATCCGCCCTGCTCCAGGATTCCTCACCCATACCATTGATTTAATGATATTTTTTCGGAGCCGGCTAATTGCAGGCCTCTGCAGATCGTAGATGCTCCGGCAACCAGCGGCCCTTTTAGCGGCTCATTTACCGTCTTATGATAGTGCTGAGGGCGTGACCGCTCGGACACGCCTTATCGAAACCCTGAAGCGGGCAAGGACATAATGAGATTTCTGCTGAAATCGGCATTCATGATTTTCGTGGCTCTGTTGATCGTGCCGTTCTTCGCGCCGCTGCTGCTGGGCGACAAGGCCGGCCCCAACGAGGCAGCCCTGCCAAGCGGCCGCGATATCGGCGGCGCCGTGTCTGCTGCCCGCGGCACGATCGACTATATGAGCGGCATGTGCGACGAGCGGCCGGATGTATGCGACGACGGCGCCGGTCTGCTGGGCTTCCTCGGCAAGAGGGCCCGTCAGGGCGCAGAGATCGTCTATCTCTATCTCGGCGAGCATTTTTCAGAGGAGAAGGCGGACCCGGCGCAGAAAACCATGCGGGCCGATCAGACGCCGGCCGCCGAGGTCACGGTCGCCGAGCGCATGGCCGGAACGTCCGATGCGGCGACCGACCTGATCCGCACGGGCGCTATCATGCCTGAAACCCAGGTCGGCGAGCCCCCGCAGGTCACGCCGCAGCCAGAGCCGTCAGCGCCGCAGCCCGTCAAGCAGCCGGCGCGCATCGCCGGCCTGCCCGAAAACGTGCCTCTCCCCACGCCGCGCCCGCGTTGATGGCCGGAGGCCGCATGAAACGGCCCCCGCCCGTTTCATTCGTGTGTTGAACGGCGTATAGGGGGCGCAACGAAAGACGAGAGGCGCCTCATGAACGAGAAACTCGACCAGATCATTGACGATTTTTCCTTCCTCGACGACTGGGAAGACCGTTACCGCTATGTGATCGAACTCGGCAAGGAACTACCCGACATGCCGGAGAGCGAAAAGACCGAGGAAAATCGCGTCCACGGCTGCGCCAGCCAGGTCTGGCTTGTCAGCGAACGGGACGCGGGCGAGGATCCCGTGATGCGGTTTCGCGGCGATTCCGACGCCTTCATCGTGCGCGGCCTGGTCTCGATCGTGCTTACCGTCTATTCCGGCGAAAAGGCATCGAAGATTGCCGCGACCGACGCGCTGGAGACCTTCCGGCGGATCGGGCTTGTCGACCACCTTTCGGCCCAACGTGCCAACGGGCTCAATGCCATGGTCACGAAAATCCGCGAAACGGCGGCGAGAGCCCTCTCCTCCTGATGCCCTTGCGCGACCGACCGGTCCCGCTGACGCTCAATCCTCTGCAAACATCGCAGCGATATCGGGACGGTAGCCCTCGGCGCCCCAGTGGCGGGTGCTCGGCCGAGACGGCGGCGGCGCATAGTGGCGGGCGAGCGCCAGAAGCGCCGTGCGCACCATGAGCTTGGCCGACCGCACCGGCCATTGCCGTTCGCGCTCCAGTTGTTCCAGCCCCTTTTCGAAGCAGACAAAGTCGAGCAGCACATCGGCAAGCTCCGGCCCCACGGCCGAGAGCGCCCGGGTGACGCGGCGGCGGGCGTCAAGAGCGCTGTCGGAAAGCCCGTGATCATCCGCTCTCGTGCCCCGTCCCCGGCTCTCAAGCCGCGGCTGTAGCGCCGAAGTGACCCGCGGCTGCATCTGCGCCCGCACGAAGTCCGAAGAAAGCCGTTCGCCGGCATCAAAGGCGTATTCGGGCAGGAAGATCCCTCCGTCACGGCCCTTCAGGCGGGCCAGCATCTGAAGCGGCGTCTTCTCGCCCGCACGCGCCGGTACGCTCACAACCTTGTTCACCTCAGGCATTTTCCCGCACTCCCGCCGCCACGACCACGGAATAGGCGAGCCGTTCGACCGAGGCCACGAACTCGTCGAAGCCCCGATCGTCGCGGCGGTCCTCGATCACGCGACAGGAATAGGCGACCGTCGTCCGGTCACGCCCGAAGGCCGCCCCGATCTCGCTCAAAGACAATTGCAGCGTGACGTGACAGACATACATCGCGATCTGCCGGAAATGAGAAACCGACCGCCGCCGCTCGGCCTTGAGCGTGACGCGATCGCCAGCGACCTGGGCCATCTCCTTGGTGATCAGCAGAACGATGCGGCACGCCGTGCGGATATCGGCCATCTGGCCGGCGCGGTCGAACGACCACGTCCCGGCAACCTGATGGACGAAGGATTGGTGGAAAGGCACTGTGGGCTCTGCTTTATACTCGCTCATGTCAACTCCCGGCTGAAAATAGGATTATATTCTTGCATCCGAGGGCAAGACGGGGACGGAAGGCAGTATGCCTCAGTGTCCTTGAATTGATTTTATTACATTAATTTGTTCAAATTTAGGACTTTTTTCCTACTTTTTTTCAACCACGTCCATTTACGGGTATTCAAATGAACATACGCTTAATGCGTGAAATCGAGATGCCGAACACGCTCCGGCGGCGCTCGCCATGCGCGCGCACTGACAGCGCTCGCATCAATAAAAAATGCCAGCGCGCTTGTGCGGCTGGCATCAAAAAAAACTGACTTTCCTCAGCGCCTCGCCCGCTTGCGGGCGCTGGCATGCAGTCAGCGCTTGCGGCGCTGGCCCAGTCCCATTTCCTTGGCAAGGCGCGAACGGGCCTCGGCATAGGAGGGGGCGACCATTGGATAGTCGACCGGCAGGTCCCATTTTTCGCGATAGGCGTCGGGGGTCAGGTCGTGATGCGTCATCAGATGACGCTTCAGCGACTTGAAGGTGCCGCCACATTCCAGGCAAACAAGATGATCACCGCTGATCGACTTGCGCACGGAGACGGCCGGCTTCTGCTTTTCGGCAGCCGGAGCGGCCTCTTGCGGGCGCGCGGTGTTGCTGAGCGCTGAGTGTACTTCCCGGATCAAACCGGGCAGGTCCGTGGTCTGAACGACATGATTGCTGACATAGGCCGCGACAATATCAGCCGTCAGCTCAACGAGGTTCTGGGTCTCTTGTTCGACCGCAGCTTCCGTCATTATTCACTCCTATTCTCTTTTTTCATCGGCTCTGCGACGATTGCTTCCGGCAGGCTTCAAAAGACCATTACGCCCGGTCGACTGATCCGGATCATCATTGGACTTCACGAAGCTTGAAGCACGTTTAGCCTTGGGGAACACGGCCGCTGAACTGGCAAGGGTCGGTCCCGTATCAACGCAGAGACAGATATTGTTTTCTATTCTAGCAAGAGCTTGTTGTTCATGCTGACGCAAGCAAATACCACTCCATGCAGAAAAGTAAAGTTACAATGAATAAAAAACAATGTCGGACTATCAAAAGTTATAGAAACGCCGATGTGGCCTTAAACTCTGTTTCTTGTATTTAAACCTGCCGTGGCAAGATTACCGTGCAACTAAACATCTTCGCCACCTTGAAGTTCATCCTGTACTGTTTTTTCGTGCAGGGGATACCCCACCTGATGGGCGGCCCGCGCCAGAAGATGGGCAGAGATCGGTGCGGTCAGCACGAAAAAGGCGATGCCTGCAAAGGCGCGCACGAACGTGGCGATCTCGCCGGAGTGAAACCCGATGGCCAGAAAGATCAGGCCGGAGCCGACAGTGCCGGCCTTCGAGGCGGCGTGCATACGGGTGTAAAGATCGGGTAGACGCAGAATGCCGATGGCAGCCGTCAGCGTGAAAAGCGCGCCGCCGAGCATCAGGAGCGATACGAGAATGGCGATAGCATATTCCATCTGGCTTAATCCTTCTTCGCTTCATCGGCGGAGACGACCGGCACATCTTCGCCATTGCTGCCCGAATCATAGGCCATCGGATGCGGGCGGACCTGGAATCCGGTCTCGGTCTCATCGCGCATCGCGCTTGAACGGATGAAACGGGCAAAGGCGACAGTGGCCAGAAAGCCGACCAGGCCGAGCGCGATGGCGATATCGATGTAGAGCGTGAAGCCGGAGCGAATGGCGATGACGACGATGAAGCCCATCGCCACGGCCACCAGCATGTCGAGCGAGAGCACCCGGTCCGGCAGCGTCGGCCCCTTCACCACCCTCACGGCGGTCAGAAGAAGCGCCAGCGAAAGGATCGCGATCGAGATATCGGCAGCGGTTGATACAATCACGTCAGGCGTCATCAGGCGAAAGCCTCCCTGATCTTCTTCTCGAATCCATTGGCGATGTCGCGGCGAATGCCATCGGGATCGGAACAGTCAATGGCATGGATGAAGAGATATTTCTTGTCGTCCGACACATCGACGGTCAAGGTTCCGGGCGTCAGCGTGATCATGTTGGCAAGGAGGACGATTTCGAAATCCCTTTCGAGCGACAGTTCGAAGCGCAGAATACCGGGCTTCAGGTCCATGCGCGGCGAGCAAACCAGCTTGGCAACCGACCAGGCCGATTTCATCAGATCATAGAGAAACACCAGAAACAGCGCCGTAACGCGCCTCGCCCGGGAGAAATAGCCGGTCCCGCCGACCTGATGACGCACCAGCCCGACGGCGATCGCACCGATCACAAATCCGAACACCAGATTGTGCAGCGAGGCGCTGCCTGTCACGGCGACCCAGACAATGGCGAGAACAAGGTTCAAGAGCAGCATGGACATCTAGGACGCTCCCCCGGGAAAGACCGACATGAAATAGGCCTCGGGCGCAAGAAGCCCCTCGACTGCGCGCGTGGCGATCGCAAGCAGCGGTTCGGGATAGATGCCGAACACGACGACGAGCGCCATCAGCCCCACCACCGGCAGGCTCTCGGACAGAGGCACGGTCGCCTTTGCCGCAGGCGCGGACAGAGCCGGCCGCCAATAGGCCAGAAGGAAAATACGCCCGAGCGCGACCGTGGTGCAGAAGCCGGCAAACAGGATGGCAAGCGCAAGCCACCACTGGCCGCCGTCGAGCGTTGCGCGGACCAGAAGCGCCTTTGGCCAGAAACCGGAGAACGGCGGCAGGCCGGCAGCGGCAAAAAAGGCTGCGAGGCTCAGGCCGGCAAAGGCCGGATTGCTGCGGTAAAGCCCGCCAATCGCAGTCAGCGAGAACCCGCCCGCAAGCTTTCCGGCCAGGCCGACGATGAAATAAAGCGCCGTCATCAGGATCATAGAATGAAGCGCATAGACAAGCGCGCCCTCAAGGCCCGACACGCCGCCGACGGCCACGCCGGCAAACACATTGCCGATGCCGATGATCACGACGTAACCGACCGTGCGGCGGATATCGTGCTGCGCGATCGCGCCAAGGCCGGCAATCACCATGGTCAGGAAAGCGCTGATCGAGACAAGCGCGCCAAGACTTGCAAGATCCGCCGGCAGGATCATCACCATGACGCGCAGAAGCGCGTAGACGCCCACCTTGGTCAAGAGCCCGCCGAACAGACCCGAGACCACAGTGCGCGGCGTGTGGTAGGAGGCAGGCAGCCAGAAATTGACCGGAAAGGCCGCCGCCTTCATGCCGAAGGCGAGCACGAACAGCGCGCCGATCGTCGCAGTCGGCAGCATCGGCGCCGCACGCGACCTGAGCGCGATATCGGCCATATTGAGCGTTCCGAACACGGCATAGAGATAGGCAACCGCAATCAGGAACAACGTCGTTCCGATCAGGTTCAAGACGGCGTATTTCATCGCGCCGTCAAGCTGCTCATGGCTGGAGCCGAGGATAAGCAGACCGAAGGAGGAGATCAGCAGAACCTCGAACCAGACATAGAGGTTGAAGATGTCGCCGGTCAGGAACGCGCCCGAGACGCCGGCCATCAACAGCATCAGGAATGGATAGAAACCGTAGCGGCGACCGCCGGAACGGATGTCGCCGACCGCGAAGATCGCGCCGGCGAGGCCGGCAATGCCCGAAGCGAGGGCGAACAGCGCGCCGAGAAGGTCGGCCGAGAAGGCGATGCCGAAAGGCGGGAGCCAGCGCCCGGCCACCATGGTGATCGGACCGCCGGTCGAGACGGCATAGACAAGCAGCGCCTCGACGACGACAAGAAGGGCAAGCGCCGGAATGGCGATCACCGGATGCCAGACCGTATGTTTGCGGATCAGCATCAGCACCGCGCCGACGGTGATGCAGATCGCGACGGGCAGGATGACGAGCCAATCCGTCAGCGTTGACGGTTCCATCGTCAGCGCGAGAGACAGGTCGACAGAATGGGCGGAGGACGAAGCGGCCATGGGTGCGGTCTTATTATCCTTGTTTAATAGCCGAGCGGCGGCATGGGCTGATCCTTGGGTTCCGCAGCCCGCATGTCGTCGGTGTCATCAGTGTTGAGGTCCTGATAGGCGCGATAGGTCAAAACCAGAAGGAAGGCGAAGAACGAAAAGGAGATCACGATCGCTGTCAGGATCAGCGCCTGCGGCAGCGGATTGGCCGTGCCGGCGGGCAGCGTATCCATGGTCTCGGGAATGATCGGCGGCACGAATCCGGTGATCCTGCCGGCGGTGAAGATCAGCAGGTTGACCGCGTTGCCGAGGATGGCAATGCCGAGCATGATCCTGACGCTGTGGCGCGACAGCATCAGATAGATCGCCGCGGCGAAGAACAGGCCGACCAGGCAGGAAAGCACGAATTCCATCAGGCATGGTCCTTTTCTTCAAGCGCAAGGAAGATCGAGGAAATCGAGCCGAAGACCACAAGATAGACCCCGATATCGAAGGTCGTGACCGTGGAGATCGGAACCTCGACGCCGAAGATCACCGGATAGATCCAGTGCGCGGTCATGAAGGGGACATGGGCGAAGATCGAGATGAAGCCCGACAGCGCCGAGAGCAGCAGTCCCGCACCGGCGATCGACATCGGGTGGAAGTGGATCGCCCGCCTGACCGCAGAGACGCCGGAGGCTATTCCGAAGATCGCGATCGCGGAAGCGGCGATCAACCCGCCGATGAAGCCGCCGCCCGGCGCGTTGTGTCCGCGCAGGAGGACGAAGATCGAAAACAGCATCATCAGCGCGGAGAGGAACGGCGCGGCCGTGCGAAAGATCAGCGTATTCATTGTGCCTTCTCCTCTTTGGCGACGGGCGTGGCCTTGGTCCGGCCGGACCGCACCCGGATGAGCGCCAGAATGGCAAGCCCGGTGATCATCACCACGGCGATCTCACCCAGCGTATCCGTTCCACGGAAGTCGACGATGATGACATTGACGACATTGTGCCCGTGAGCGATCACCTTCGAATAGGTGTTGAAGAACTCGGTCAGCGCGTCGTTGAAGGGCACCTGCGTCGCGCGCATCAGCAGCAGGGCGAAGCCCAGGCCGCAAAGGGCGGCGACCGCGCCGTCGAAGAGTTTCTGGCCAAGGGCGCGATGGTCCGACGGCGCCAGATTGAGCCGCGTCATCACCAGGGTCAGGATCACGACCGAAAGCGTTTCGACCATGAACTGGGTGAAGGAGAGATCCGGCGCGCCGAGCAGCAGGAACAGGACCGCGACGGAAAAGCCCTGGATGCCGAGCGTCACGATCGCCGTCAGGCGGTTATGCGCATTGATCACCGCAAGCAGGCCAGCCACGGCAAGGCCGACAATCACCCAGTGGCCAAGCAGGAAGCCATCCGGCAGGCCCGGCCATTGCGGCAATTCGCCGAAGGAGACGAGCGAGACGAGAAGTACCGCCGCGATAATGCAGAAGGTCGCGGTGATATAGAATTCGAGCCGCCCGGGTTGCACTGTCTGCGTGACCTTGAACGACAGACGCACGATGCCACGCATAAAACTGTCGAACCAGGCATCCGGTCCGGGACCGAGGCGGGCAAACATGCCGGCCATTGCCGCCCGCGCCTCGGAAAGGCGCCAGTAGACGACAAGCGCGATGATCACCGTCAGCACCGAAAGCGCGAGCGGAACGCCGATATGCGGGATTAGCGACAGGTGGATCTCCACCTCTTCTCCGGCAACGGCGGAGGCCATCGGGCCGGAAAAATGACTATTGAAGAAATGGGCGAAGGCGGCCGCGAGAAAGGCCGTGGCGCCGAGAACGATCGGCCCGAGCCACATCAGCATCGGCCCTTCATGCGCATGTTTCGGCGTCTCGGTCTTCTCGCCGATGAAGGGCTTCAGCCCGACGCCGAAGCCGACGGCGAACATCAGCGCATTGCCGAGGATCGCGATCAGCAGGAAGATCGTGGCATAGAAGCTTCCGGCGGCCAGCGCCTCGTAGATGCCTTCCTTGGCAAGAAAGCCGACGAAGGGCGGCAGCCCGCCCATGGAAATCGCGCCGGCAAGCCCGGCGGCAAAGGTGATCGGCATCGCCCGGGCGAGCCCGCCAAGCTTGGTCAGGTCGCGGGTCCCGGTCTCGTGATCGATCAGGCCGGCGACCATGAACAACCCGCCCTTGAACAGCGAGTGGGCAATCAGATAGAGCACCGCGCCTTCCGCCGCATGGGGAATGTCCATGCCCGTCATCATCACCATCAGGCCGAGCGAGGAGACAGTGGTATAGGCGAGCATCAGTTTCAGGTCGGTCTGACGGATTGCAAGCAGCGTACCGACGATCAGCGTCGCCGCGCCAAACACCGGCAGCACGGTCGTCCACAATGCTGTATCGCCCATCACCGGGTTGAGCCGCATCAGAAGATAGACGCCTGCCTTCACCATGGTGGCCGAATGCAGGTAGGCGGAAACAGGCGTCGGCGCTTCCATGGCGTTGGGAAGCCAGAAGTGGAACGGGAACTGCGCCGATTTGGTAAAGGCGCCGCCGAGCACGAGAATGAAGGCAGCCAGATAGAGCGGACTGTCGCGCAGCACATTGCCGCTCTCCAACAGAGCCGAAAGCGAGGCAGCGCCGGTGATGTTCTGGATCAGCAGCACGCCCGCCAGCAAAAAGAGGCCGCCGCCGCCCGTCACCACCAGCGCCTGGATCGCCGCGCGGCGCGAGGCTTCCTTCTCGTTGTCGAAGCCGATCAGAAGGAAGGAGGTGATCGAGGTCAGCTCCCAGAAGACGAACAGCATCAGCAGGCCGTCGGAGATCACCACGCCCAGCATCGCGCCCATGAACATGAACATGAAGGACAGGAATCGCGCCTGCTGCGGATGGCCCTTCATGTAGCCGCCCGCATAAAGAATGATCATCGTGCCGATGCCAGTGATCAGGATCGCGAATGTGAGCGACAGACCGTCAAGCAGGAAGGAGAACCGGAGTCCGAGGCTCGGCACCCAGTCATAGCCGCCCGTCAGCACCGCGCCTTCGGCCACCTTGGGGACGAGGCGGATGAACTGGATGAGCGAAAACAGCGGAATAAGGGCAAGAAGCCACGGCGCATTCGACTTGAAGATACGGTAGAGTATCGGAGAGAAGACCGCGCCCAGAAAAGGCAAGCACAAGGCCAAAAGTACAAGAGCCGTTTCACTGGCGGTCATGGCGTCTCCAAAAACTGACAATATACAAGCCGAACCGGCAAATAGTTCAGACAACAAACGTGTTACGGCAAGAAAAGCACCGGCTCAAGAGCGGCCGGAGCTTTTTCACATCCATGAAATGACGCAGCGCAAAATTCATCACTTGGACGCCACCGAAGGAAGCAAGCCATTGCTTTTCCTCGTGTTGGAACCCAAATATGGCTGCAGACACGCCTATTAAACGGCAAAACATACCGGAGCGCGACATTGACCCAGAGCAATAAACAGAAAAAAACGCTGTCCGATTCACAATGGCGTGAGGAATTGACCCCGGAACAGTATCATATCTTGCGCCAGCAGGGTACGGAACGCCCGTTCACCGGGCCTTACTGGGACAGTTTCGAATCAGGTACCTACTATTGCGCCGGCTGCGAAACGGCGCTGTTCCGCTCGGATACAAAGTTCGATGCGGGCTGCGGCTGGCCGAGCTTCTTCGAGCCTGTCGAACCCGGCGTTGTGACGGAATTGCGCGACGAATCCCACGGCATGGTGCGCACTGAAATCCGTTGCGCCAATTGCGGCGGTCATCTGGGCCATGTCTTTCCCGACGGCCCTGCCCCGACCGGGTTGCGTTATTGCATGAACGGCCACGCCATGCATTTCGTTGAAGACAAAACCTGATTGGAAAGAAGCTGAGAAGCGGCTTAAGCCGGACTGTCGCGGGATGAGCCGTTTTCTGCCCCCCGAAAAGGCGCCAGAATCAGTGATTTGAGCTGAAAAGAAAGCGCTAACATGAAGAGCGGCCGGCTGATGGCTGTGGGCACGAGGAATCCCGCCAGCGATCAGCCGACCGACCCCACGATTCCAGGAGATGCGGCGGACCTGAGCATCATGGGGCAACCACCAAAGGCAGTTGGAGCAATTTTGTACGCTCTGAAATAATAATCAACTGAATTTCGTTGATTAAGCACAATTCTGACCTTTTTATGGTTAACCGCCAAGCATTTGTCGCGGTTTTACCATCTGGTCGAAACGCCCGTCCGATGTTCTTATGGCCCCCCTGGGCCATGAATTCCGGCCGCTCGGCGCAGGAGCCTCGCGACAAAGACAAGGAGAGGCAGCGGAATTTATACAGATCGGACCTGCGGAACCTCAGTTTACTTCCGTCAGCGCCGTGCGGATGGCAAGAGCCGGATCGACGGCGGGTTGATAGGCGTCCTGCACCCCCTCTCCCAGAAGCCGTGAGAGATTTGCGTCGAGGCGCTGGCGCAGCACGGCGATCGCCTGTTCGGCATCGTCGCGGCGTCGGTCGGGGTAAAGAATGGCAAAAAGCCCGTCCTCCACGCGGCTTGCCGCGTCCCGACCGCTCAGATGATAGCGTATCAGCGCGGCGACCGCCTCGACGCGCGCGCCGCTGGGATCTTCCGGCACGCGGACCACGCCCATGTAGAGCGGCGACCCTGCGGTCGTTGCTTCGCGCTTGAGGGTATTAAGCGTCGCGGCGAAACGTTCGGGGGCGAGAAGGCCGGTATCGCTTTCGACCATCTCCGGCGCGTCGGCGAAATCCTCGACAGCCGCCCCCAGCGCCTCGACGAAGCGCTTGCGACGCAGGTGCAGCAAAGCCCTCAGGATAAGCTCGCCGGTTTCACCGGGCCATTCCATGCAATCGTCGACGCTGCGGGCGGCATCGCCCGCATTCTCGTGCAGCCCGCCCGGCTCGCACAGAGCGAAAAGGGGCACGAAACGCATGCCGGGAACGCAGCGGAGCTGGCCGCAAATGCGCAGGCCATCGCCCAGCACCGGCCCGCCATGAACCAGCACGAGGTCGAAGCTCTGGCTGGAGGCGAGGTAAAGCGCCTCGCGCAGGTTTCCGGTCGCGACAGTGGTCGTCAGCGACAGCATGCTCTTCAAGAGGTCCTGGCGCATGGCCGCGTCCTCGGCCACGATCAGGACCCGCACCGTTTCGTCCGGCACGGCCGCCGCGCGCGGAGCGGTCGGCCAGGCTTCGGCGGAGGTTCCCGCCTCGCTTTGCAGCGTACGAAAACGCAGAAGCGCAGAAATCCGGGCCGCGGCCGTCGCGAGATTGTGCTCCAGCCCGATCACATCGTCGGCGCCGGCGCGCAAAGCGGCCAGCCGAAGCGTCGCATCGGCCCGTTCCGGGGTTACGATGGCAACCGGCGCGCTCACGCCCGAATCATGTTCCTTGAGGATGCCGCAGCAGGCAAGCGCCGGCCCCGGCGCATCATCATCGACGGCGACCAGGATGAGGCTTGCGGCGTTGACAGCCGCCATCGTCGTATCACTGTCGGAAAAATCGGCCTGGAAGAAGCCGACCGGCCAGCCGCTCAGCATCGCAGACAGCGTCTGCGCCACGGCGCCCTCGCCGCCGATCAGGACAATGCTTTCATGCGTTGCGCTCTTCAACGTCGCCCCCTCAGGCATCGCCCAGATAGGCCTTCACGGTCTTGATGAAATTCGGCACGGAAACCGGCTTGGAAAGATAGGCATCGCAGCCCGAGGCCCGGATCCGTTCTTCATCGCCGCGCATGGCAAAGGCCGTGACGGCGACGATCGGAATCTTTGCGAGGTCACGGTCGGCTTTCATCTCACGGGCAATGTCGAGGCCGGAATTTTCCGGCAATTGAATATCCATTAGTATCAGTCCGGGTCTGAACAGGCGGGCAAGCTCCACCGCATCCGCTCCGGTGCGGCTTTCCACCACCTCATAACCCTGCGCCTCGACGAGATCACGAAACAGCTTCATATTCAAATCATTGTCTTCGACGATCAGAACCTGTTTTGCCATTCGTGCTATCCCCTTGCACCGTCCCCTGTACCGGCTTGCAACGCGCCGGCAAGGCGCTAGAATCGGCCCGGTGCCGCTATCAGCGCATCAACAGCCGAGTTTAGGGCGATTTGGTTAAGAAACGGAAATCCGCTTGCAACATTTTCAAAAAGAAACGGAAAAGACGGCCCCTGACGAAGACCTCGCCATCGCCATCCTGGTGTGGCTGTCCAACGAGCCCGATATGCTGAACCGCTTTTGCGCCCTTTCGGGCGTCGAGGCCGGCCAGTTGCGCGCGCTCACCGAGGATCCGGGCTTCGAGCGCGCCATGATCGGCTTCATCGCCGGTCACGAGCCCACGCTGATGGCGTTCTGCAACGACAATGGTATTGCGCCCGAAACGATTTCGCGCGCCTGGCAAAAACTCGAATATGGCGAGGGCTCCGGCCGATGATCCGGCTTGCAGAGCCATCAGCGAGCGATCTGGCGATCGGCGCGCGGCCGCTCCTCGTCGTCGATGTCGACGAAGTCGTGCTGCAATTCGTCGCACCGTTCAAGGCCTTCCTTCTGGCCAATGGCCATGAGCTGAACCTCGAGACCTTCAGCCTCAACGGCAATGTAAAATCGCTCGAAGACGGCCGGCGCGTGGAAAATGCCGAGGTCAAGGCACTGATTTCCGCCTTTTACGACAGTCAGGAAGACTGGCAGGAGCCATTTTCCGCCGCCAGGCCGACGCTTGAGGGGCTGACGGAGATCGCCGACGTCCTGCTCCTGACCGCCATGCCGCCGCGCCACCGGGAAAAGCGGCGCCGGCTTCTTGCCCGCCACGGTTTCGATTTCCCGCTGATCGCCTCCGAAGCGCCGAAGGGCGAAGTGCTGCGGGACCTGTGCGAGACCGCGCCGCCGGATCTGATCTTCGTCGATGACATGCTCTACAACTGTCGCTCGGTTTCGCAATGCCTGCCGGAAGCGCTGACGATCAACCTTCTGATCAATGACGATTACCGCGCGCTGGCGCCAAAGACGACGCCGCCCTCGCTTGTCGCTACCGGCTGGGATCACGCCGATACGATCATCCGCCGCCATATCGCCGAGAACGGTTGACTGGCGACAATCCGCGCTTGCCTCGGCCGTCCGCCGGCACTATTTTCGCCATGTTCAACCTTTGTTCCGATCGCGATGGCTGAGATCACTTCCAAGGCAAACGGCTTTTGCCGAGACTGCCTCGCTCCGGCGGCGGGCGGCCTGCGCCGCTGCGCGCATTGCGGCAGCCCGCGCCTGCTGCGTCATGACGAGCTCTTCACGCTTTCGATCGCCCATATCGACTGCGACGCCTTTTACGCATCCATCGAAAAGCGTGACGACCCGTCGCTTGCCGACAAGCCGCTCATCATCGGCGGCGGCAAGCGCGGCGTCGTCTCCACCGCCTGCTATATCGCACGCATTCGCGGGGTGAAGTCGGCGATGCCGATGTTCAAGGCGCTGGAGGCTTGCCCGGAGGCCGTCGTCATCCGCCCAAACATGGAGAAATACTCCGCCGTCGGACGGCAATTGCGACAGATGATGTTCGACCTGACGCCGCTGGTCGAACCGATTTCGATCGATGAAGCCTTTCTCGATCTTTCCGGAACCGCCCGCCTGCACAAGGCAAGCCCGGCCGAAACGCTGGCCCGCTTTGCCCTTCGCGTGGAGGAGGAGCTGGGGATCACGATCTCCATCGGTCTTTCCTATTGCAAGTTCCTCGCCAAGATCGCTTCGGATTTTCAGAAGCCTCGCGGTTTTTCGGTGATCGGAGAAGAGGAGGCCATGCGCTTCCTGGCCGACAAGCCGGTCGGCATGATCTGGGGCGTGGGCAAGGCCTTCACGGAAACGCTGAAGCGCGACGGGCTGACGACGATCGGCCAGTTCCAGCGAATGGAGAAGAATGAGCTTCTGCGCCGCTACGGCACGATCGGCCAGCGGCTCTATCATCTGGCCCGCGGCGAGGATACGCGCAGCGTCAAGCCCGAGCGCGCCACCAAGAGCATTTCCAACGAGACCACCTTCTTCACGGATATCAGCGACTTCGAGACGCTTGCCGGACATCTGCGCCGGTTGAGCGAAAAGACCGCGCGGCGGGCCAAGGCGGCGGGCTTTGCCGGACACGCCGTGACGCTGAAGCTGAAGACCGCCGATTTCAAGACCCGCACCCGCAGCCGACATCTGGAAGCGCCGACGCAGCTTGCCGACCGGATCTTCGCCACTGGTCTGTCGCTGATGAAGAACGAGGCCGACGGCACGAAATTCCGCCTGATCGGCATTGGCATCAGCGAACTCTGCGACCCCGCGATCGCCGACCCGCCAGACCTCGTCGACCCGAAGGCCGCCCGCCGCAAGGCGGCGGAGAGCGCGATGGATGCGCTGCGCGACAAGTTCGGCCTGTCGGCCGTGGAAACCGGCTATACCTTCCGCCCCGACGGGAAGAAGAAGAAGGACGAGGACTAAAGCATTTCGCAGTCAGATGGAAACATCTAACGCCCGCGAAAATGCGTCAAAACAAATAGATAGGGCGGTTGCGCGTTTCCATGAAAGGCGGAACCGCTCTAGCTCCGCTCAGACGCCGGCGGCAGCCTCATGCTTTTCGCCGTCAGCCGCCACGGCCTTCTCGAACTTCGTCAGTGCCGTGCCGGAAAGCCTGCCCTCGCGGACGAAATGCACCTTCATCGGGTCAACCTTGCGACCGTTGACGGAGACCGCGTAATGCAGGTGCGGCCCGGTCGCAAGGCCGCTCTGGCCGACATAGCCGATCACCTCGCCCTGGCGAACTTTTACGCCCGCCTTGATGCCGTCGGCAAAGCGGCTCTGGTGGCTGTAGGAAGTCTCATAGCCGTGGCCATGGTCGATCACCGTCATCCGCCCCTCGCCGCCGCGCTTGCCGGAAAAGGTCACGACGCCGTCTGCCGCCGCATAGATCGGCGTGCCGACGGGCGCGGCCCAGTCGACGGCGGCATGCATGCGCGAATAGCCGAGCACCGGATGGCGCCTGTTGCCGAACCCGGACGTGCGCCGCCCGTCGGGCACGGGATTGCGCAGCAGATACTGCCCGAGACGATAGCCTTCGGCGTCGAAATAGCCGGTCTTGCCCGTGTCGGGATCGCGGTAGCGATAGACATCGACCTTGCTGTTGCCGAGCTTCACCACCATGTCGAAGGCGCCCGCGGCAAGGCTCGGCGTCTCTTCCGCCGCATAGGAAAGCTTCATCCTGTCGTCCGGCCCGGAGGATGCCACGGTCTCGCCTTCAGGCGGGCTGACGAAATGGTCGATAGCGGCATCTTCGCTGTTTGCCGCAAGCATGGAAGTGCAGCCCGTAAGAGCGACACTGGCCGCCAGGCAAATTACGATAAGCGTCTTCACGTTCAGCCTTTCAAATCAAATGAACGGCGTGCTTGAACGCAAAGAGTGTGACCGAATTTGAACGGGAAGGAGGCGATTTGGCAGCGGAGGCCTTAATCCGGACTCCGCCGTAATCGCTCGCTGACATCAGCCCTGAAATTTCGGATTTCAGGGCCGAGACCGATGGCTTACCACCACTTTTCAGGCGTGAACCGGCCGGCGGCCTTTTCCATCACCGCGGCGGTGCGGAACAGGGTTTCCTCGTCGAACGGCTTGCCAATGAGCTGCAGGCCGAGCGGCAGACCGTTGGCGTCGAGGCCTGCGGGCACGGAGAGGCCCGGAAGGCCGGCCATGTTCACCGTCACCGTGAAGATGTCGTTCAGATACATCTTCACCGGATCATTGGCGAGGTCCTGGTCGGCGATACCGAAGGCCGCCGACGGCGTTGCCGGCGTCAGGATGGTGTCGACGCCCTGGGCAAAGACGTTTTCGAAATCGCGCTTGATCAGCGTGCGCACCTTCTGGGCCTTCAGGTAATAGGCATCGTAATAGCCGGCCGAGAGCACATAGGTGCCGATCATGATGCGGCGCTGGACTTCCTTGCCGAAGCCTTCCGCACGGGTCTTCTCGTACATGTCGGCAATATCCTTGCCGGGCACGCGCAGGCCGTATTTTACGCCGTCATAGCGGGCAAGGTTGGAGGAAGCCTCCGCCGGCGCGACGATGTAATAGGCGGGCAGCGCGTATTTGGTATGCGGCAGGGAGATGTCGACGATTTCCGCGCCCGCGTCCTTCAGCCAGGCAATGCCCTGTTGCCAGAGCTTTTCGATATCCTCCGGCATGCCCTCGACGCGGTATTCCTTGGGAATGCCGATCTTCATGCCCTTGACCGACTGGCCGATGGCGGCCTCGTAGTCCGGCACGGGAAGGTCGACCGATGTCGTGTCCTTGTCGTCGACGCTCGCCATGGATTTCAGCAGGATCGCCGCGTCGCGCACGTCGCGCGCAATCGGGCCTGCCTGGTCGAGCGAGGAGGCAAAGGCAACCACGCCCCAGCGCGAGCAGCGGCCATAGGTCGGCTTGATGCCGACCGTGCCGGTAAACGCCGCCGGCTGGCGGATCGAGCCGCCGGTATCGGTCGCCGTGGCGCCGGCGCACAGATGCGCGGCAACGGCCGCCGCCGAACCGCCGGACGAACCGCCCGGAACGCGCTCCTGGTTGGAGCCCTTCGCCTTCCACGGGTTGATCACCGGACCGTAATAGGAGGTCTCGTTGGACGAGCCCATGGCGAACTCGTCCATGTTGAGCTTGCCGAGCATCACCGCGCCGTCATCCCAGAGGTTCTGGGTGACGGTCGATTCGTATTTCGGCTTGAACCCGTCGAGGATGTGCGAGGCCGCCTGGGTGTGGACATCGCGCGTGCCGAACAGGTCCTTGATGCCGAGCGGAATGCCCTCCAGCGCACCGCCATTGCCCTGCGACAGCTTCAGGTCGGAGGCCTTGGCCATCGCCAGCGCCTTTTCCGGCGTGACGGCGACATAGGCATTGAAAGTGCCGTTGAAGTCGTCGATCGCCTTCAGATAGGACGCCGTCAATTCGGTCGCGGTGATTTCCTTCGCCTGAAGCTTGTCACGGGCCTCGGCGATGGTCAGGACGGTCAGTTCGGTCATCTGCTTCACTTTGTCGTGTTGTTATAGCGCCTTGCGAAAGAAGACGGACTGCTTGGTCGGCGCGTGGTTCAGAACCTTTTCCGTGCGCTCGAAACCGTTCTGTTCGCAAAAGGCGATGGACTCTTTGAGGTTGGCATCGGTGACGATGACCAGTTCGCGCAGTCCCTCGCTCTTCGCCAGAGAGGCGATGTGGCGCAGGATGGCGCGGCCGATCCCGTGCTTGCGATAGGCCGGCTCGGTGAACAGGCGCTTGGCCTCGGCGATGCCGTTGCCGTGGCGCACCAGAGCGCCGGTGGCCACCGGCTTGCCGTCGACGCGGGCAACGAAGCTCGTGGCGCCCGGCGTGCTGACATCGACGGTCAACTGGTAGTCGATCACATCGGATGACGACATGCGCGACAGCGATGTCTTCAGTTCGGTGAAGAGCGCCTTCAGGTCGTCCTGCTGGGGGCTCTCAATATCGATTTTTGGCTGTACCATCCCTCACTCCACAACTTTTGGCACCAGAAAGAAATTCCGTTCGGATTCCGGCGCGTTGGCAACAATATCGTCGGCCTTGTCGCCGTCCGTCACAACATCATGACGCTTCTTCATCTCCATCGGCATGACCGAGGTCATGGGCTCGACACCGGAAACGTCAACTTCGTCGAGCTGTTCGACAAAGCCGAGAATGGCGTTGAGTTCGCCGGTCATCCGTTCCGCCGATGCGTCATCGACGGCGATACGGGCCAGCTTGGCAACGCGTTTGACGGTCGCGGTGTCTACGGACATGAATGCTCTCCGGGTTTCACGATTTCACCACACGCTATAAAGGGCGTCGCCGCCCTTCGCAACGGGGCATTTCATCAGAACTCGATCGTTTCGCCCGGTTTGGGCGTCGCCACTTCCGTCGGTCCGCCGGCCATGCCGCTGACAAAAGCCTCCGGCGTCTGGTCGATGATCGGGAAAGTGCCGTAGTGGCACGGGATCACGGTATCGAAGCTGAAATAACGCTTGCAGGCAAGCGCCGCCACCGCGCCGCCCATGGTGAAGCGATCGCCGACCGGCACAAGGCCGATCGCCGGCGCATGCAGCTCGTTGATCAGCGCCATGTCGGCGAAGATATCCGTGTCGCCCATGTGATAGAGCGTCGGCTCGTCATCGATGTGCAGCATCAGCCCGTTGGGATTGCCGAGCGCATGGGAAACGCCGTCCTCGGTGATGAAGGCGGAAGAATGCAGCGCATTGGTGAAGGTGACGGTGAAGGAGCCGAAATCGACCGTGCCGCCGGTGTTGCCCGGCTGCAGGTTCTCAAGCCCCTTGGAGCCGAGCCAGGCCGCGAGATCCGCATTGGCGAGCACGACCGCCCCGGTCTCCCTGGCGATCGGGATCGTGTCGCCCAGATGATCGCCATGGCCATGGGTCAGGAGAATATGGGTGACGCCCTTGGTCACGGCAGCCTTGTCGAGCCCCTCGAAGGAGGGGTTGCCGGACAGGAAGGGGTCGATCAGGATCGTTGCATCGGCAATCTCGATGCGAAAGGCGGAATGTCCGAGCCAGGTGATCTTCATTTTGCATTTCTCCCTTCGAGACGGTAGTTGAACGCGATTGGCTAAAACGTAATGCGATCACGCGCCATTTTCCATCGGGAAGCGGCAAAACCATGGGAAAAGACCGATGACAGTGCTTTCAATCGAGGAACTGGCCGAGAACCTGCCGTCACATGCCGCCATCGCGGGCCTTGATCTCGGCACCAAGACCATCGGCCTCGCGGTCTCCGATCTCTCGCGCCGCTTTGCCACGCCGCGCCCGGTGATCAAGCGCGTCAAGTTCACGCGCGACGCGGAAACCCTGCTCGCCTTTGCCGAGAAGGAGAGGATCGCGGGCTTCGTCATCGGCCTGCCGGTGAACATGGACGGCTCCTCCGGCCCGCGCGTGCAGGCGACCCGCGCCTTTGTGCGCAACATGGAGGCGCTGACCCCCCTCCCCTTCACATTCTGGGACGAGCGGCTGTCGACGGTGGCCGCCGAGCGGGCGCTTCTGGAAATGGATGTATCGCGGCAAAAGCGCGCCGGGCGGATCGATTCGGCCGCGGCCTCCTTCATCCTGCAGGGCGCGCTCGACAGGCTTGCGGCGCTTGCGCGCGGATGAGCCTGTTATTCGCCGGCCGGACGGCAGTCGGCCGCCGGATCGCGCAGCATGCGCTTAGGGTCGAAAAGATAGTCGACGAAGACGAAGGCGAGCAGGATCGCGCCGCTGACGGCAAGCTCGATCGGCAGGGCGGCAAGCACTGCGCCCATCAACCCGATCTGAAATCGCTGCGTCACACGGTCCTGCATTGCTTTTCCGCCTTTCCTCCTGTCTTGTCTGACAGCAATTCATTCGCTGTGGCAAGCGCCAAAGCCTGGCAAAGTTAACCGGACGGTAAGGAAATCACGGAATGCGTGCATGCTGATCATCTTCGAAAGCGTTCTACCGATCTTTCTGACCGTGGCGCTCGGCGTCGGCCTCAAGCGCCTGCCGATCTTCAGTCCCGATTTCTGGAACGGGCTCAACCAGCTTGGCTACTACGTCCTGTTTCCGGCTCTTCTGTTCACCACGCTGGCGCGGGCGGATTTTTCGACCATCGCCGCCGCCGACATTGCCTGGGTGACCCTTCTTTGCGTCGCCGCCATCTCCGCGCTGACGATTGCTCTCTGGCCATTGCTCAGGGCCTTTGGGCTTGCCAGCCCCGCCTTCACCTCCGTGTTCCAGACGACGACGCGCTGGAACGGGTTCGTGGCGCTCGCCATCGCCGACAAGCTTGCGGGGCTTGAAGGCATGGCGGTCATCTCGTTGATGATGACCATGACCATCATTCCGCTCAATCTCATCAATGTGCTGGTGCTGGTCTGGTTTTCCGGCGAGAACCGCAATGTCGGGATGATGGCGCGCAAGATCGCCACCAACCCGCTGATCATCTCCGCCTTCATCGGCATCGCCTTCAACCTTCTCGCCATCCCGGTCTACCAGCCGGTCTATGACGCGATGAACCTGATGGCCCGCGCCGCCCTCGGCATGGGCCTGGTTCTGGTCGGCGCCGGGCTCGTGCTCGCGGATGCGCTGAAGCCGAAACCGATGGTCCTGCTGCCCTCCTTCCTGAAACTCGCCCTCTTCCCGCTGATCACCTACCTGTTCGCCTCGCTTTTCGGCATTTCCGGCATGACGCTGTCGATCATGGTGCTCGGCGCCGGCGTGCCGACGGCGATGAACGGCTACATCCTCGCCCGCCAGCTCGGCGGCGACACGCGGCTCTACTCGGCGGTGGTGACGGTGCAGACCGTGCTGTCGTTCTTCACCCTGCCGCTGGCGCTGATGCTGGTTGGTGGCGGCTGAGACCATGGCAAAGCCCGTTTTCATCAATACGCTCGTCTTCGTCTCCGACATGAACCGCTCGGTCGACTTTTACTGCGACCTCCTCGGCCAGACGATCGCGCAGGATCACGGCGATTTCGTCCAGCTGGAAAACGGTCTCGCTCTTCATATGGGTCCAGCCCTGGAGGCGACCATGTTCGGCGCCCCCTCCGGCGAACGCAGCCGCTACGGTCGCGGCAATCTGGTGCTCTATTTCGAAACGGACGAACTTGAGGCGATTTTTGCGCGGATGCCGCTGAAGACGGACTTGATCCACCCGATCGAAACCCAAGCCTGGGGCCAGAAGGTGTTTCGCTGCCATGATCCCGACGGGCATATCGTCGAGGTCGGCGAGCCGATGTGATTTCGACCCGGCAAACACAAAAAAGCCCCGCCGGATCGCTCCGACGGGGCTTTTGAATGTCTGTGTCGCGCGTCGATTACTCGACGATCGATGCCACGATGCCGGCGCCGACGGTGCGGCCGCCTTCGCGGATGGCGAAGCGCAGCTTTTCTTCCATC
>NZ_JACIDZ010000003.1 GCF_014196625.1 Martelella radicis | reverse complement strand
CCCCGCTCAAAACATGCGAGGGAAGGTTGGAACATGGGTCAATTCTCAATGGAAATATCAGGCCACACCGGGTCAGTTCTCAGTGGCAATCAACACCGAGGCGTCACTTTTTGAGGAAATGGCATGGCATTACCACCCAGAATCCTTGATCTCCGCTCACTTTCTGTTCTCAAGAACTTACCGAACGTAGCACAAAAGCACTCAACAGAACTGAGGGTGTTCGGAGGAGCCGTAGCCCGGATTTGGATGTTGGAAACATGTCGAACTGAGCGCCAACTGTCAGGTTTTTCTTATGATCTGTTTGATATCACTCCGTTTAACAGCGATGTAGATATTTGGCATCTTGCTGACAAGGATAGATCCTTCGAGATTAAGAAAAACATTCTCGAGTCTGTGCCATTTGCGCCTTGGTGTCGCTGGGCTCTGCAATCAAAAGAAGAGGGTTTGACAACGCAACAAAACCGCGCGACTTCAACTCAAGTCCCACTTCGAATGTTGTATCTTTCAACTAGCCAAAGAACTACAATTTCGGACGAGGCGTATCGTGATATTTCGGACAGAAAGGTCACGTTTGAGCGCAATCCCGAATTTCGGAAGGGCGCACTTGCAAAGAGCATTAAAGATGTTGAGTTTTTTGGCCTACTACTTGCCCTAAACGTGCTCGTGGACATGAAGGAGATACTTGGGACCTCCGAGTTGCGAAATAAGTCAGAAGCATTGAGTTGGCTCAAGGAAGAACGAACCCGAGCAGATATTCGCTTGGCCGCGCAGCACCCAATCCTGAAGCTGCGCTTTTGGTCAATGCTATCAAGTCTGCTAGCTAAAGGTGCTCCTGAAACTGAGGAGTTCGTTGACTTAATTCTAAGTCAAGTTCGTGCGGTCGACCCGGATCACCCATTTTTGATTCAGAATGATGTCGGATCACGTCACTCTACGTGCCTCTCATCTAAGCCTATAGATTACTGGAAGTTTCGGGTGCCGGAGCTATCGCCAGCAGTCAGGGTTGGGCAAGACGCACAGATTGTGGCTAACAGAATCCTCAAAAAGTTTCCTGTGTTCCGAGAGTCGAAGTTTGACCCAGCATTTCGAGTGGTTGGCGCTGTTGAGCGACTAAGAATCGATACGGTTAAGTCGACCAACGAAAACACGGGCCTGGAATTGGACCCTGCGTATGCCAGTTGGAGCCTCGATGAGTTTATTCAAATCTCTTGGGACCCAGGGCCGCAATTTCAAGATGACCTAGATCCAAGAAGCCTCACTGCAGCGATTTTTCCGTATGATCAGGAACTATCAGAAACGGTCGGGCAAACTGCGGCGGTGGGAGGGAGTTTTACAAACGGGCGCAGATGGATCCGGTTCGATACGGACCATCTTCTCCAAAGATTTAAGAGCTCCGGAGAACTCTTCATCGATATCGTAATTCTCCAATCCTTGAAAGCGGCAGTGTAGCAATGGCCTATGGAATGGAAGAGGTTCAAAGGCACCCTCACTCACGTCAAGCTGTAGTCGTTTTGCATGGCATTCGACAAACACGCGATGACATTCGCGACCCTTTTGCGCTAGAGATCGCTCGCCTTTCTCCAGATACGAACGTCTTTGTGTTTGGGTATGATCACACTCAGCACTTGCACAATAATGGGCTGGACTTGGCAAACGTCTTGAATCAGGGCTCGGCCAACTTTGACCCCAGTGCTTTTGATGAAATCAACCTCGTTGGTTACAGCATGGGTGGCTTGATAGCGCGGCTTGCGGCCTCCGACCGCTTCAATGCAAAGCTTAGGACCGTGATTACCATAGCCACTCCCAACAAAGGAGCTTTGGGCTTCGCGCACGTAGGAGCGCAAGGATACGCAATTCTCAAAACATTCCACGTGATATCACCGCTGTCACCAAGATCTGCAGGCATTCGGGACCTGACGATTGCCTCAGAGATCATGTACAACCGTCGGAAATACATCAGAAGTCAACTTCAGCAGAACAGCATGGCCGACAATCCGGTTGAAAATATCCGTTACGCCAGCGTGCCTGCACTGTTTTATCATCGAAACAGAGATCCCGGTCAACTTGGTCCATCAGCAGTTCTTACTATCTTACAGCAGACGTTCAGGCTGGCGAATCTGGTCGGAAAAGCGATGGACAATATGAACAAGCCTCACGATGGTATTGTGACTGAGGACTCTTGTGATGTAACCCGCGAGGATGCTGACTCAATTTCAGAGCTTCAGCTTGCTCCGAACGCCTCAAATGGATGTCCGGCGAGAATGCATGTTTTCCACGAAGACCATCTTGAGCAAGATCATTCTTCCATTGTGCAGCAGCAAGGATTTCAATACACCGCAAAGCTAGTGAAGACCCTGCTAGAAACGCAAAATTGGTCTGATCTCTCTGGCGCCAATTATGCTCTAGCAGAAGGAATTACACCCAAATTTCCTCATTAATATCTGCCCACTCCCGCCATTCACTCTGACCGCAGCCAACGATCGCTTCTTGCCCTGCATGAACCTCCGCACGCTGCGCAACGAACGGAAGCTTTAAGGATCGGGCCAAGAGCCACTGACCGACCGAAATGGGCGCGCTAAGCTGTCGTTCCCAGATGCCGCGCCTGGAAAATTCCGGGCGCATATATGCGGTTGGGGGTGCGTTCAGGATGCTTTGCCCCGCACGCTTTAGGCTTCCGCCTCTTCACGCAAGCCGGGGGCAGGAGCCGAACTTTGATTCAAGTTCAAACATGACAGAATCCCCATCTTCATCGTGATCTGATCCGACAAAGCCACAAGTATCTGATTTAATTTGACTTTCAAATAAAATTTGAATTTTCCGAGAAATCGCTTGACTCGGGGGTGCACGAGAAATGGCGATTTCGTGCATTCTTATGCTTCATTGGCAGAAGATCAAGTTGGCTGGGGTGGCTGGATTCGAACCAGCGCATGCCGATACCAAAAACCGGTGCCTTACCGCTTGGCTACACCCCAGCATGTCCGCACTGTCGAAGACCGGCGGAACGACAAGCCTCTTAGCAAAGCTCCGACCGGGCGACAACGCCTAAATCGGACTGGCCTTCGATATTCTTTTCGAGCCGCTCAGGCGGGTTCGGCTGGCCGCGACCTTGCAATTTTCCTGATCGATGTCAGATAGGAACGGCTGAAGGCGCCGTCTTCGCTGCCCGCGGATTTCGCGGCCAGGAGGCATTCTCCAGCCACGAGGAAATGCCAAAAGGCAAATTGGCAGGCTTTTCCGCGTTTCGAAAAAATGCGGTCCCGCTCAAGAGAGGTGAACATGCGCGAGCCCGAATTTGAAGATGGGACAGATCCCGCCTATGGCCGCACGGTCCGAATTGCGGACGGCGTTTTCCGGCTGACGGCGAAAAACCCCTCGCCCTTCACCTTCCATGGCACGAACGGCTATCTGATCGGCCAAACCTCGCTGACCATCATCGACCCCGGTCCCGATATCGAAGGCCATTTCGATATCTGGATAAAGGCAATTGCGGGACGCAAGATCGACCGCATCGCACTCACCCACACACATCTCGACCATACGCCGATGGCCCATCGGCTGAGGGCAGCAACCGGTGCGCCCATCCTCGCTTTCTCACCCCACCGCGCCGCACGACCGCTTCACGAAGGCGAGGAGAACGCTTTTTCGGAAAGCTCCGACACGGCGTTGGTGCCGGATATTACCGTTGCCGATGGCGAACGCTTTGAAGCCGACGGCTTCGTGCTTCAGGCCGTCCACACGCCGGGCCATACCGCCAATCATCTCTCCTTCGCGCTGGAAGGCACGCCGTACCTTTTTTCCGGAGACCATGTGATGGGCTGGTCGACCACCATCGTCGCGCCGCCGGACGGCGCGATGGGCGACTATATGGCCTCGCTCGAAAAGCTGCTTGCCAGGCCGGAGAGTATCTATCTGCCGGGGCATGGCGGCCCGGTCAACGCGGCACACGGCTTTATCCGCGGCATCCGCTCGCACCGGCTGATGCGCGAAAGGGCGATCCTGGAGCGTCTTGCGGCCGGCGACGAGACGATTGCCGAAATGGTGAGGGTGATCTACCGCACCACAAATCCCGCCCTGCATGGTGCAGCCGCACTCTCCGTGCTCGCGCATCTCGAGGCGCTGGTCGAGCGCGGCAGCGTTTCGACGGAAGGACCGCCGCTGCTTGCCGGCCGCTACCGGCTTGCTTCCTAGCGCATCGTGCTTTCCGAAAATCGAATCCGATTTTCGGGCCGATGCGTTAAGCCTTGCCCGTTTCCTCCGCCTGCCGGATGGTTGCCTGGGCGGCGGCAAGCCGCGCCGTCGGCACGCGGAAGGGCGAACAGGATACATAGTCGAGCGCCAGCCCCTCGCAGAAGCGGATCGACACCGGGTCGCCCCCATGCTCGCCGCAAATGCCGACCTGAAGGTTTGGCTTGGTCTGCCGGCCGCGCTCGGTGGCAAGCCGCATCAATTCGCCCACGCCGTCGAAATCGAGCGAAATGAACGGATCGCGCTCGATGATGCCCTTCTTCTGGTAGGTGCCGAGAAAGCCCGGCGCATCGTCGCGCGAAAGGCCGAAGGTCGTCTGCGTCAGGTCATTGGTGCCGAGCGAGAAGAAGGCGGCCGTCTCCGCGATCTCGTGCGCTCTCAAGGCTGCGCGCGGCAACTCCACCATGGTGCCGACCAGATAGGAGATCTCCATGCCGCTTTCTTCCATGACGGCATGGGCAACCGCATCGATCCGCCCCTTCACATATTCGAGCTCGGCGCGCAGGGAAACAAGCGGCACCATGATCTCCGGCACCACAGGCTCCCCGGTCGCGCGAGCGGCGGCAATCGCGGCCTCGAAGATCGCGCGGGCCTGCATCTCGGCAATCTCCGGATAGGAAATCGCCAACCGGCAGCCGCGATGGCCGAGCATGGGGTTGAACTCATAAAGCGCATCGAGCCGGTGGCGGAGCGCATCGGTTTCCATGCCCAGCGCCTCGGCGACATCCTCCACCTCGCCGGCCGTCTTGGGCAGGAACTCGTGCAATGGCGGGTCGAGCAGGCGGATCGTCACCGGCAGGCCGTGCATGATGGCGAAAAGCTCCTCGAAATCGGCCCGCTGCATGGGCAGAAGCTGGTCGAGCGCCTGCCGCCTGCCCTCTTCCGTCTCAGCCAGGATCATCCGCCGCATCATGCGGATGCGGCCGCCCTCGAAGAACATGTGCTCCGTGCGGCAAAGCCCGATGCCCTCCGCGCCGAATTCGCGCGCGGCACGGGCATCGCCTGGCGTATCGGCATTGGTCCTCACCTTCATGCGCCGCACATCATCGGCCCATTCCATCAACCGCTGGAAATCGCCGGACAGGGCCGGTTTCTGCGTCGGCGCGGCGCCCTTCATCACCCGACCCGTGGCGCCGTCGATCGTCACCGTGTCGCCCGGATGCAGCATCGTCCCGTTCAGGCCGTGGAGGATGTTGGCGAAGCGGTCGACACGCATATTGCCCGCGCCCGTCACGCAGGGCACGCCCATGCCGCGCGCCACCACCGCCGCATGGCTGGTCATGCCGCCGCGCGTCGTCAGAACGCCGATCGCCGCCGTCATGCCGTGGATATCCTCCGGGCTCGTCTCGGTGCGCACGAGAATGACCTTGCGCCCCTCCGCATGGGCGGAGATCGCCTCCTCTGCGGTAAAAACGATCTCGCCGGTGACGGCGCCGGGCGAGGCCGGCAGGCCGGAACCGATCTGGGTGCCCTTGTAGCCCGGCTTGATGGTCGGATGCAGCATCTGGTCGAGCGTTGCCGGGTCGACGCGAATGATCGCCTCCTCCCGGGTGATCAGCCCCTCGTCGGCCATGTCCATGGCGATCTTCATCGCAGCACCGGCGGCCCGCTTGCCGGAACGCGTCTGCAGCATGTAGAGCCTGCCACGTTCGATGGTGAATTCCATGTCCTGCATGTCGCCATAGTGCCGCTCGAGGCGGGCGGAAACGGTATCGAGTTCCCTGAAAGCATCGGGCATCAGCTTTTCCAGAGAGGGTTTCTCGCCGCCGGAGGCAATCCGTCCCGGTTCCGTCACGCTTTGAGGCGTGCGAATGCCGGCGACGACATCCTCGCCTTGAGCATTGACCAGGAACTCGCCGTAAAGCGCCTTTTCGCCGGTCGAGGGATTGCGGGTGAAAGCGACGCCCGTTGCCGAATCATTGCCGAGATTGCCGAACACCATGGCCTGGATATTGACCGCCGTGCCCCATTCGAACGGGATGTTGTGCAGCGCGCGATAGGTCGTTGCCCTGGCGCTGGTCCAGCTGGAAAAAACCGCCGAGATCGCGCCCCAGAGCTGCTCATAGGGATCCTGCGGAAAGGCCTCGCCAAGTTCCTCTTCCAGCAGTTCCTTGTAGCTTGCGACAATGTCCTCAAGCTGGCCGGCCGTCAGCTGGGTTTCATAGGCGTGACCCAATTCCGAAAGCCGCTCCTCCAGCAGTTCCTCGAAGAATTCCTGATCGAGCCCGAGCGCGACATCGGAATACATCTGGATGAAGCGACGATAGCTGTCCCAGGCAAAGCGCGCATCGCCCGTGTCTTCGGCCAGAAGCTGCACCGTCTCGTCATTGAGCCCGAGATTGAGAACCGTATCCATCATGCCGGGCATGGAAACCCGCGAACCCGAGCGCACGGACAACAGCAGCGGATGCTTGCTGCGACCGAAGAGCTTGCCGGTTGCCTGTTCGACCTTCTTCAGGCCCTCGGCCACCTCGTCCTTCAGGCCGTCCGGAAAGGTCTTGCCATGTTCGTAAAAATAGAGACAGACATCGGAGACGACTGTCAGGCCGGGCGGCACGGGGAGCCCCATGCGCGCCATCTCGGCAAGGCTTGCGCCCTTGCCGCCCAGTCGATCCCGGTCAATCTCGTGTTCTTCCGCCTCGTTGAAACCGAAACCGTAAACCCAGTTCGCCATTCGTCCGCCCGGTTGCCGGGCGCGATGCCCGTCTTCACTGTTCTTTCGCCGGACGTTAGAGCATCGCAACCGAAATGAGAATTGGACAAAAGAGAAAAATCCCGAAGGCGGACGCCGGCCTGCCGGCCGTCAGGCTTCCTCGACCAGTCTCTCGGCCGTCCTCAGGTCGACGGAAACCAGTTGCGAGACCCCCTGTTCGGCCATTGTCACCCCGAACAACCGGTCCATGCGGGCCATGGTGATCGGGTTGTGGGTGATCACGACGAAGCGGGTCTCGGTGGTCGCGGCCATTTCGTCGAGCAGATTGCAGTAGCGCTCGACATTGTGGTCGTCGAGCGGCGCATCGACCTCGTCTAGCACGCAGATCGGCGCGGGATTGGTGAGGAACACGGCAAAGATCAGCGCCATCGCCGTCAGCGCCTGCTCGCCACCCGAGAGAAGGGTCATCGTCTGCGGCTTCTTGCCCGGCGGACGGGCGAGGATTTCAAGCCCTGCCTCCAGCGGATCATCCGATTCGATCAGCTGCAGTTCCGCCATTCCGCCGCCGAAGAGGTGGACGAAGAGGCGCTGGAACTGGTCATTGACCTCGTCAAAGGCGGCAAGCAGGCGCTCGCGACCCTCGCGATTGAGGTTCTGGATGGCGCCGCGCAGCTTGCGGATGGCATCGAGAATATCGTCGCGCTCGCGCACCAGTTCTTCCAGCTTGCCGGAAAGCTCCGCCTGCTCCTCCTCGGCGCGCAGATTGACCGCGCCAAGCCGTTCGCGCTCGACCTTGAGCCGCTCCAGGGCGCGTTCCACGGCGATCGGGTCCGGCAGGTCGGCATCGGGCGCCAGGCCCGTCAGGCGAAAGGCTTCGTGGGGGGCGACTTCAAGCACCTCCCGGATGCGCGCTTCCGATGCCTCGCGTCGTTCACGCGCCGAGACCAGACGCTCTTCGGCGCGGCCGCGCTTTTCGCGGGCCTCGGCTAGATCGGCGATCGCCTTGGCGGCATGGCGGTCAGCCTCGCGCTGGGCTTCCTCGGCTTCGGCGAGGCGATCTGCGGCTGATTTTCGCGCCTCTTCGGCCGCCTCGAGCTCGCGGATCAACTGACGGCGCTTGTCTTCGAGTTCTTCCGGCGCTTCTTCCAGTTCCTCCAGTTCGTCGCGGGCCTCGTCCTCGCGTGCCCTCAGCGTCGCGATCTGGGCCTCCGCGCCCTTTGCCCGGTTTTGCCAGCTTGCCCGCTCCTGACCAATGGCAACGATACGGCGCTTGCGGGCGTCGTTCTCGCGCATCAGGCCGTCATGGCGGGCGCGCGCTTCGGCAAGCTCGCCGCGCAGCCGGGCGACTTCCGCCCCCTGTGCGGCAAGACGTTGCTCCAGAGCTGAAAAATCAGGCGCTTCGGCAAGCTGCGCCTCCGCCTCTTCCGCGCGCGCTGCAACATCCTCAAGCTGGGCGGCAAGCTGGCTGCGGGTCTCGGCCACCACATCGCGGCGGCGCACCAGTTCGCCCGATGCCCGCTCGGCTTCGGCGAGCGCGGACCGCGCATCTGCCACCATGCGTCCGGCAAGACGGAGCTTCTCGCGCGCGCCGGCAAGATGGGCCTCGGCTGAGCGCACGGTCTCACCGGCCTGCTGCTGGCGCTGCTCGGCGTCTTCAAGCCGGACCTCCGCCTCACGGCGCTCGTCCTCAAGCGCTGCGAGCCGGTTCTTCTGGGAAAGGCGGAGCGCCGCAGCGCTCGGCGCGTCCGCACCCTTCACATGCCCGTCCCAGCGGAACACGGCGCCGGCGCGGGTGACCAGTTCCTGTCCCGGCGAGAGCGCTGCCATCATCGCCTCGCCCTCGCCCTCTTCCACCAGGCCGACCTGCCGGAGACGCCGCATGATTTCAGCCGGCGCCTGGACCAGTTCGCTGATCGGCCGGCAGCCGGAAGGGAGCGGCGGATCGCCGGCGCCATCGCCATTGCCATGCCAATGAGCCGGAGCCTCGGCCTCCAGAGGCGTTTCCAGGTCATCGCCGAGCACCGCGCCAAGCGCCGTCTCATAGCCTTGCTCGATGCTCAAAAGGTCGGCAAGCGGGGTGAAGTCGCCGGCGGCAGCGCTTGCGGAGAGCATTTGCGCAATCGTGCGGGCCTCGGTCTCGATTTCGGAGAGTTTCGCCTTTGCCGCCTCCACGGGCTGGCGGGTCAGCGCCTCGTTGCGGCGCGCTTCGGCAAGGGCTTCCTCCGCCGCTTCCTCGCCGCCATAGGCCTCCTCTTCGGCAATCTCCGCAGCCTCCAGCGCCTCGCGCTTTTCCGATGGGTCCGGCAGGGCCGCAATCCGGGCAGAGATGCCGTCGAGCTCGCTGTCGGCCTCGCTCACCTGTTTTTCCAGCCGCGCCCGCCTGCCGGCAAGGTCGGCGATCGCGCGCTCGAGTTGGGCGCGCGTCGCCGCAGCCTCGGCCCGCTCGGCCGTCAGCGCGGCAAAGACGCTTTCGCTGTCAGCAAGGCTTGCCGCCGCCTCGTCCATGGTCTCGCGCGCCGCCGCAACGTCCTCGCCGGAAAAGTCGAGCAGTTCGGTCAACTCGGCTTCTTCGGCGGCGAGACGTTCCAGGATCGCGCTGTTGTCTTCGATCATCGCCTCTTCGCGGCGGATATCTTCGGCGAGCTGCAGCAGGCGGCGGGAAAGCTCGTCGCGGCGACGCATCATCCGCGCGGCATCGTCATCAAGCTGGCGACGGGCGATCTGCAGGCGCTGCAACGTCGCCGCCGCCTTGACCTCGGCATCGCGCAATTCCGGCGTCTTCAGGCCCGCCACGGCCTGGGTCTTGGCCGCTTCCATCTGCTGGTTGGCGCGCTCGGCGACGACGGAGGTCAACTGGTTGAGCGCGCTCGTCGCCTCGGCCTCAGTATTTTTCGCCTCCACCCAGCGCAGATGCAGAAGAATGGCGTCGTGAGCGCGGATATCGGCGGAGAGCGACTTGTAGCGCGTCGCCTGCCGCGTCTGCCGTTTCAGGCTCTCGATCTGGCTTGAAAGCTGCGCGGTGACATCCTCCAGCCGTTCCAGATTGGTCTCGGCGGCGCGCAGCCTGAGTTCAGCCTCGTGGCGGCGCGAATAGAGCCCGGAAATCCCGGCTGCCTCTTCCAGCAATTGCCGGCGGGCCTGGGGCTTTGCCTGGATCAACTCGCCGATCCGCCCCTGCCCGACCATGGAGGGCGAACGCGCGCCGGTGGAAGCATCGGCGAAGAGGAGTTGCACGTCCTTGGCGCGCGCCTCCTTGCCGTTGATGCGGTAGAGCGACCCCTGCTCGCGAGTGATGCGCCGTGAGACCTGGATCTCGTCGCTGTCATTGAAGGCTGCGGGCGCGGTCCGGTCGGCATTGTCGATATGCAGGCCGACTTCCGCCGAGTTGCGGGCCGGACGGCTGCCAGAGCCGGAAAAGATCACGTCGTCCATGCCCGAGGCGCGCATGTTCTTGTAGGAATTTTCGCCCATTACCCAGCGCAGGGCCTCGACAAGGTTGGACTTGCCGCAGCCATTCGGCCCGACCACGCCCGTCAGCCCCGGCGCAATGACGAAATCGCTCGCCTCGACAAAGGACTTGAAACCGACAAGACGCAGGCGCTCGAATTTCATGCGGACCAACCATTGCGGACGGTCCGCCGGCCATGAACACGCGGAGCGCCGCGCATCGGCATAGCCGACCCGCCAACCACTTGCCGATCTCCCCCCTTGAGGGGGAGATGCCCGGCAGGGCAGAGGGGGGTAAAGCAAGAGCCGCAGTCGCCGATCGCCTGGGGAGAGTGCACCCCCCTCTGTCGCTTTCGCGACATCTCCCCCTCAAGGGGGGAGATTGATTGCGTTCTGCAGCAAGCCCGGGGCTCTGAACGCAACCGTCCAGACACAAAAAAGCGCGCGCCTTCGCAGGCGCGCGCCAATAACTCAGCGAACGGTATTTCAGAGCATGCTGTCGATAAGGGCCGACATAGTGTCAACCGACATGTCCCCCGAATATTTCTTGCCGTTGATCAGGAAGGTCGGCGTCGCGTTGATGCCGAATTCTTCCGCCCCGCGCTCTCTTACAGAATTTATCTCATCGAGCAGCTTCTGGTCCGTCAAGCAGGCCTGGAAGCTTTCCTGTGTAAAACCGGCCAGTTTCGCCATTTGCAGCATCGCAGCGCTGCCATCCTCGGCGGTGGCCCAGGTTCTCAGCTGAGAGAACATCATGTCCATGAAGGGCACGTATTTGTCGTTGGGGGCGCATCGGGCCAGCATGAAGGCGGCCATGGCGCGCGGATCGAAGGGAAATTCGCGGAAGATGTAATAGACCTTGCCGGTGTCGATGTAGTTTTCCTTGATCGCCGGGAAGGTGTTTTCCTGGTAGTTGGCGCAGTGCGGGCAGGTCATCGACAGATATTCGATGATCTTGACCGGCGCGTCCTCCTCGCCCAGAGCGATTTCCGGAAGCGGTCCGGGTTCCAGCGCCTTCTCCATGTCGACATTGCCCTGGGATTCAGGCAGTTTGGCGCTCTGCGCGAATGCGGAAGGAGCAAAGGACAGCCCCGCCGCCGCGCTGCCGGCAGCAACGCCGCGCAACAGGGTGCGCTTGGTGATCTCGAATTCAGCCATTTTGGTTACTCTCGTCTGGTTTCCCGTTTCATCTTCACTAGCGACCGGCGACAGGTTGTACAAGCCGGCAGCGCCTCCTTCAAACAGATGTGACCGTCGCGTGTAGCATCAAGCCCGCCCGCGATCTCTTGTCCGTTCCTTTCTGCGTTTCTCGCTCATCACGCCCGCGCCAAGCCGCATGATTGCGGCCTTAAGCTTTTCCGACTCGATGCCCTGAAGGCGCGCCTCGAGGTCTTTTTCCTCGGCGGGAGAGAGCTCCGGCGGCCTTCGGCGCCGCCCGCCCGGCGGCTGCACCGGCTTTTGCACCACCTTGATGCGGTCGATCGCCGAAAAGCCGAAAAAGCCGTTGACCCGGTGAATGAGCTCGCCCTGGGCATGGGTCAGAAACAGAACGCGCGCGCCCTCGCAGGCAACCGTCAGGCAACCGGGCCTGAAACCGCCATCCTCGCTCTCGGAGGCGCGCTGCGGCCAGGTGATCTTTTCCGGCCGCGAGAATTCGGCATAGGCCTCGCCGGCAATCTCCTCCCAGGCGCTTAAGAGAGCGGTGGAAATCCCGGCGCGGCGCGCAAGGATCGGATCGATGAGGCTGTTGGCCACATCGGCAATCTGGCTGGCGTTTCTCGGACGGGACGGGCGCATGGTTTCCAGACCTTCGCAAGACCGGCCGCTTCATGCGGCGGAAGGTGCACCGACCATAGAGAATTTGTCCGGCCATGAACAGGGAGCATCAAAAAGCCGCGGGCTATTTTTGCCCCGGAACTTGCCCGGCATCGACCTTCCGCGATAAGCCGTGAGAAGACCGCATGCATGTTGATGTCAGGACCCATGGATCATTTCGCCCGCAAGCTTCTTGCCTGGTACGACCGCCACCACCGGGATCTTCCCTGGCGCGTCGGCCCCGCCGACAAGGCTGCAGGCGTCGTCCCGGATCCCTACCATGTCTGGCTTTCCGAGATCATGCTGCAGCAGACAACGGTGCAGGCGGTGAAGCCCTATTTTGACAAGTTCCTTGCCCGCTGGCCGCGCGTGGACGACCTTGCCGCAGCCGATACGGACGCCGTCATGGCCGCATGGGCGGGACTTGGCTATTACGCCCGCGCCCGCAATCTGAAGAAATGCGCCGAAGTGCTGGCAGGCGATCATGGCGGGCGCTTCCCCGATACGTTCGACGGCCTGAAGGCGTTGCCCGGCATTGGCGATTATACGGCGGCGGCCATCGCGGCCATCGCCTTTGACCGGCCGGAAGCCGTGGTCGACGGCAATGTGGAACGTGTGGTGACGCGGCTTTTCGCCATCGAGACGCCCCTGCCCTCGGCCAAACCGGAAATCCGCGTCCGCACGAAGGAGATGACGCCGCAAGAACGTCCCGGCGATTTCGCCCAGGCGATGATGGATCTCGGCGCGACGCTCTGCACGCCGAAGCGGCCGGCCTGCGTGCTCTGTCCGCTGAACGCCGACTGCACTGCGCTTGCCGATGACGACCCGCAGCGTTTTCCCTTGAAGATGCCGAAGGCGGCGCGGCCCGTACGCCGCGGCGCGGCCTTCGTCGCCGAGACGGCCGATCGCAAGATCCTGCTTAGAACCCGCACGGAGAAGGGCCTCCTTGGCGGCATGGCGGAAGTGCCGACAACCGGCTGGACCGCCAGGGCCGACGGCGAGACCGGAACGGATGCCGCCCCCTTTGCCGCCGACTGGACGGCAAAGGGCGAGGTCGTCCACGTCTTTACCCATTTCGAACTCAGGCTTGCCGTCTTTCACGCCGAACGTGCAGAAGGCCCGGTATCGGGAGGACGCTGGACGAAAATCGCAGCCCTTGGTGAAGAAGCACTGCCCAGTGTAATGAAAAAGGCAATCACGCAGGCTATACCCGATGCATTCAAGGCCAGCAGGGAGAGACCATGACCACTGAAATCCGCCATATCGTTTACGACATCGGCCATGTGCTGGTGCATTACGACCCGCTCGTGCCGTTTTCGCGCATCATCCCGGACGCCGAAAAGCGCGCCCGCTTCTTTGCCGAGGTCTGCACCGATGCGTGGAACCACGAGCAGGATCGCGGCCGCCCCTGGCCCGAAGCCGAGGCCGAGGCAATTTCACGCCACCCGGAAGAAGCCGAGAATATCCGCGCCTTCCGCGCCCATTGGGACGAAATGATTCCTTACGCTTACGAGGATTCCGTCGCGCTCTACCAGGCGCTGATCGCGGCAGGCCATGACGTGACGCTTCTGACCAATTTCGCGCCCGATACGTTCCGCATCTGCCGCACGCGCTATCCCTTTCTGGAAGAAGGACGTGGCATCACGGTTTCCGGCGAAGTCGGCATGGTCAAGCCCGACCGCGACATCTTCGACCGCCATGTCGAGACGTTCGGCCTTGCGCCGGAAGCCACGCTGTTCATCGATGACAAGGCCGTCAATGTGGAAGGGGCGAAGGCCGCCGGCTGGCAGGCGGTGCGCTTTACCGGCGCGGACGCCCTGAAGGCCGATCTCGCCAGTTTCGGCATTACCGTCTGAAGCCGCCGAAAACGCAACCGGGCCCGGCGGATGCCAGGCCCGGAAATTTGCCGCGTGTCGTTCGGAGGTCGCCAACCGCTACGCCGCTGCAGGGAACACTTCAACCCATAAACGAAATTGGTAAACAATCTCTATATATGGTTGACAAAGTCCTAATGTAGGATTTCGCGAATTCAGGTGCTGGCCATGGCGGCGCGGATACGCCCGCGCAGCCGGTCGATCGGGTAGCGCTCTCCGCCTTCCTCATAATGCCAGAACGTCCAGCCATTGCAGGCTTCGGCCCCCTGGATCCGCGCGCCGAGCCTATGGATCGAGCCGCTGTCGGCACCGCTTGCCAGCGTGCCGTCGGCCCGCACATGGGCGGCAAGGTCGCCCTTGGGCGAGGTCAGCCTGTCTCCGGCCGACAGTAGCCCGCTTTCGATCAGCGAGAGAAAAGCCACGCGCGGCAGTGATTTCTTGCTCGGCGTCGGCGCCAGCATATCATCCGGGAGCGGTTCGACTTCCGCGATGCGCGCGCTCGCCGCGTCGATATAATCCTGCTCGCGTTCGACGCCGACGAAATGGCGGCCAAGGCGCTTGGCAACCGCCGCCGTGGTGCCGGAGCCGAGGAAGGGATCGAGCACGACATCGCCGGGTTTGGTCGAAGACAGGATGATGCGCGACAGAAGCGCCTCGGGCTTTTGCGTCGGATGCACCTTCTTGCCGTCCTCGCCCTTCAGCCGCTCGCCGCCGGAGCAGATCGGAAACAGCCAGTCGGAGCGCATCTGCACATCGTCATTGGCCGCCTTCATGGCGTCGTAGTTGAAGGTGTAGCCGCGCGCATCGGCATCCGGACTCGCCCAGATCATCGTCTCGTGCGCGTTCTGGAACCGCCTGCCCTTGAAGTTCGGCATCGGATTGGTCTTGCGCCAGACGATGTCGTTGAGGATCCAGAATCCGAGATCCTGCATCTTCGCGCCGACGCGGAAAATATTGTGATAGGAGCCGATGACCCAGATCGTGCCGCTTGGTTTCAGCACGCGGCGGCAGGCGAGCAACCAGGCCGTGGTGAAGGCGTCATAGGCCTCGAAGGAGGCGAACCGGTCCCATTCATCATCGACGGCATCGACCTTCGACTGATCCGGCCGGTGGAGAACGCCGCCAAGCTGGAGATTATAGGGCGGATCGGCGAAGATCGCGTCGACCGAATGGTCCGGAAGCGCTTCGAGTGCCGCAACGCAATCGCCCTTGATGATGGTGTCAATCCATTCGGCGCGCTGAGGCGACGCCGCCTTCGTCTTAAGGGCAGAGACCGGAACCATGTGTTACTCGCTTTAACAGGTACTCAACTACTGGTGACTGACAGGATTCTCGCCTGTTTTGGTTACCAAAGCGTTGAGGAAGACTGACAAAGCGAACTTGGCGGAGATCTTCAGCCCCGGCTGAACGCGCCGGCGCGGGCATACCACTCCTCTGCCTCGCCCGGGTCGTAGGGCACGCAGAGCCCGTGTTCATACATGAAAGCGAGTTCGCCAAGCGCGTTCCGGTCGTTCTGATCGGCGGCGGCCTTCAGCCAGCGCACGGCCTCGTCGCAATCCTTCGTCACGCCCCTGCCGCTTCGATAGAACATGCCTGTCATGAATTGGGCTTCCCCGAGGCCCGCTTTCGCTGCTCTCTCGTACCAGCGAAATGCCTTTCTGAGGTCCCTGTCCGTACCCATCCCCTTTTCGTAGAGATAGCCGAAGTTGAGCTGGGCGATCGCCAGGTCCTTGTAGGCGGCGCGCTCGAGCCATTGGAAAGCCTTGTCGTCGTTCTGCTCGACATGGATGCCGTTCATGAAATAGATGCCGACATTGAATTCCGCCGGCGCCATGCCCTGTTGCGCGGCAAGGTGAAACTGGCTGAAGGCCTCCCCGTCATCCTGCTCGACGCCCCAGCCCTGCTGGTAGAGGACGCCGAGATTGTACTGGGCATCCTTTTGCCCGCGCGCGGCAGCGCGCTGGAGATAGCGGGCCGCCATCTCATAGTCGATCGGAACGCCATCTCCGCGCATGTAGAGCGAGCCGAGGTTTGCCTGGGCTTCCAGGAAATTGTTGTCGGCTGATTTTCTGAACCAGACGGCAGCCTCCGCCGGATTGCGTTCTCGTCCGACGCCGGTCAGATACTGGACGCCGAGATTGTTCTGCGCCGCGCTATTGCCCATGAAGGCTGAGAACATCAGCTTGAAATCGCTGTACCAGCCGCGCGAAATGGCACGGCGCGCCTTTTTGTCCAGGTCGACGGCGAAGCCGGTATCGCTGATCGCGGCATCGCCGTCTTCGCTCGCGCGAGACCCGCCGTCACAGGCGGCGACCATCATGGCCAGCATCAAAGCCAGAACCGGCAACAAAGCTCTCTTCAACACATCCCCTCGGCCGCAAGGCCGCCCCGGTAGCCTACACAATCACGCGATCAGGCTAAATGCCGCACGTCAGAGATGCAACAAGGAGAGCCGGGCAAAGTGTCGCGCGCGGGCACTTCAATCGGCCGCCTCGTTCTCCCAATAGGCATTGGCAACGCCCGGCCATTTGACCATGCCGGCGACGAGCGTGTCGATTTCGGCGTGAATGACGGCGGTGCGCACAAGGGTGGCGCCGATCTCGACCAGTCCATCCTCGCGCTCCTCGATCTCGATATCGCGCACCGGATAATGGGCACGGTCGAGTTCCTCGAAGAGCCGGCGGCGCACGGCGGAGATCCTGTCCTCGCTGGTGACGACCCGCACGACGAACATGGCCTCGCCGGCGTTCGGGTTGAGCGGCAGGCGGTTGATGCGGTCGGCGACCGGGTGAAGCAGGGTGTTGGCGGCAAGCACCACGATGGTGACGAGCACCGCCTCGGCCAGCATGTCGGAGCCCGCGCAGGCGCCGGCGGCGGCCGAACACCAGAGCGTGGCGGCCGTGTTGAGGCCGCGCACATTATGACCTTCCTTCATGATCACGCCGGCACCGAGAAAGCCGATGCCGGAAACCACATAGGAAATGACGCGAACCGCCTCCACGTCGCCAGCCACCCGCTGGCCGAGATCGACAAAGGCGGCCGCTCCGATGGCGACCAGCGCATTGGTGCGCACGCCGGCGCTGCGCTGGCGATACTGCCGTTCCGCGCCGATCGCCGTGCCGCAGATGAAGCCGACGATCAGGCTGAGCGCGCTGTCGAGGATTGGAAAGAGCTGGAACGTATTGAGAAAATTCATGCCATGCCATTCTTGCTGCTGTCTTCTGCCCGCTGCACGCGCGGATTACCGGCCTTTCGCACTCTCCCGGCTCAGCCAGAGCAGCACAAGGCCCAGGACCGGCAGCAGAATATCGCTCCACAACATGACACCGGCATTACCCGGCGCGAAATTGTGTTCCTTGACGATCCCGATCACATGGCCGACCGCTGCCCCCAGCAGGAAGCAGGCCGGTCCGATGACGCCGGCAATCCGCAGACCGCGATTGCCGCCAAAGGCGAGGAAGCCGATAACCGCGAAACCAAGGCTCGCATAGCCCACTTCCGCCTGGAACGGACTGTCCGCCCAACCGATGAAGGACGCGGCCATCTTCCCGAAAAAGACATGCATGACGAAATTGTAGAAGAAGGAAACGCCGATCGAGAAAAACAGGAACCAGGCGAAGACCGCCTCGACAAGGTCGTCCCGACCGCGCGGTCTTCTCTTTCGCCCGTAACCGATCGCGGCCGCGATCAGCCCGATGACAAAGAAGGTCAGAGTGAAATTGGAAAGCACAAACCCGATCAGCGCAGCCATAGGCCCCTCCCCGCTTGATTTCAAAACGGGCAGGCGCGACCGCATCCGCGCCAGCCGATCCGGCTCCCGTAAACGTTATCTTACTTTGAATTGACGAGCCGGTAAACGGCGTGACGCCAGTGGTGGAATCGCCTCCGGGCCGGTCGCAAACAGTCCGTGAGGCGTCCTCCACAGCAGACCGGCTCCGGGTCAGGCTACCCCGGCAAGCGCTACAGCATCTGCGCCCGCCGCATAGCGCAGCCGGTCCGAGGTATCGTTGACTGCCTGCCAGACGGTTTCGGCCACATCGCTTTCCTTCGTCGTCAGCGTTTGCTGTCCGTAGGCCGCGAAAACCTGTCCGGCAAAGCCGGCATAGGCTTCGGGGACCAGGTCCATGACAGAGATATCGGTGTTCGCGGCAAAGCGCGTGGTCGGCCCGAGACCCGGCTCCACCAGTCTGACCCTCAGGCCGACAGCCGCAAGCTCATGGGCAAGCGAGCCCGAAAAGCCCTCGATCGCCTGCTTGCTCGCCGTATAGGGCGCGACGAGCGGCATCGGCGCAAGCGTTGCCGATGAGGTCACATTGACGATCACGCCCGCTCCGCGCTCGCGCATCTGCGGAATGACCGCCTGGGTCATGGCCATGACGCCAAACGTATTGGTCTCGAATATCCTGCGGACATGGGCCATCGGCGTCGCCTCGAAGGCACCGGCGGACCCGACACCGGCGTTATTGACCAGGACGTCAAGCGGGCCGGCAGCCTCGACAGCGGCTGCAATGCTTGCCGGATCGGTCACGTCGAGCGGCAGGACGCGCAGACGATCCGAGCGGGGAAAGAGGTCATGATCGGGCTTGCGCATCGTGGCGACAACGTTCCAGCCCTGGGCGTGAAAGAAACGGGCGGTCTCGAGACCGTAGCCCGACGACGTGCCGGTAATCAGAACGGTTTTCATTTCTGTCTCCTGTGTTTTGTGTTGACAGGAGCGTTGTACCGTTCAAAATCAGGACTATCTTCAATCAATAGTCCTATTTTAATTTGTTATAGTCCAAAATGGCAGACCCGCTTGTTCAGATCATCCGACTTCTCCGTCCCCGCGCAGTGTTCTCCAAGGGCATCAGCGGTGCGGGCGCCTGGGCTGTCCGCTATTCGGCCTTCGGGCAGCCGGGCTTCTGCGCGGTGACGGAAGGTCGCTGTCGGCTGGCGGTTGACGGCGAAGAGCCGGTTACCCTTGAGGAAGGCGATTTCGTTCTGCTGCCGGCCACGCCCGCCTTTTCCATGTCGGGCTTCGAGCCGGCCACGCCGGTCCGCATTGATCCGAAAGCCGCGCCGACGCCCGATCGGGAGGTCCGTTTCGGCCGGCAGGACGGGCCGGTCGATGTCAGGCAGTTCGGCGGCTGGTTCACCTTCGGCTCTCCCGACGCCGAACTTCTCGTCTCGCTCCTGCCCGGCATGATCCATATCCGCGGCGTCGGGCGGCTAAGCGCGATCGTGCGGCTTGTCGGCGAAGAGGCGGCCCGCGAGGATATCGGCCGCGATCTCATTCTTGAGCGCTATGTCGAAATACTGCTGATCGAGGCGCTGCGGGCGGCGCCTGTGACCAGGGACCGGCCTGGCCTGTTGCGCGGCCTTGCCGACCAGCGGATCGCGGCCGCGCTTCGCGCCATGCATGCCGATTTCGAGCGGAACTGGACCGTGCCGGCGCTTGCCCGCGCGGCCGGGCTGTCGCGCTCCGCCTTTTTCGACCGCTTTGCAAGATTGGTCGGCATGCGGCCGATGGAATATCTTCTGTCCTGGCGCATGGCCGTGGCCAAGGATCTGCTGCGCGGCGAAGACCTGTCGCTTGACGAGGTCGCCGGCAGGGTCGGCTATAGCTCCGCCAGCACATTCAGCACCGCCTTCAGCCGTCATGTGGGCCTGCCGCCCGGTCGCTATATGCGCGGAAAACCGGAGTTGGCGGGCTCCTATCAATAGCCGCCTAGCTCCAGAAATCCGGAACTGTCTCGGAGAGCCTTGGCCCGAGGCGCAGCGGAGCGACCTTCTCCGCAAGCCCTGTTGTATCGGAAATCTCGACGCCGACGCCGCAGATGGTTGCCGGGCCGGTTGCTGCCTCGAAGCGGGACTTGTTCATCTTGGAGACGAAGCGGGAGAGCGGTTCTTCCTTGTCCATGCCGAGCGAGGAATCATAGTCGCCGCACATGCCAGCATCCGACATATAGGCCGTTCCGCCGTTCAGGATCTGGCAGTCGGCGGTCGGCACATGGGTGTGAGTGCCGACGACAAGGCTGGCGCGGCCGTCGACGAAATGGCCGAAGGCCTGCTTCTCGCTGGTGGCTTCCGCGTGGAAATCGAAGACGATGGCATCCACCTGGTCCTTCAACTGGCAGGCTTCCAGAATGTCCTCGCCCGCCTTGAAGGGATCGTCGAGTTCGGGATGCATGAACACGCGACCCATGATGTTGGCGACCAGCACGCGTGCGCCGTTTCGGGCATAGTGAATGCTCGATCCCCTGCCCGGCGTGCCGGCCGGATAGTTGGCAGGCCGCAGGAACTGCTCATGCCGGTCGGCGAAGATGATCGCGTCCTTCTGGTCCCACACATGATTGCCGGTGGTCACCACATCGGCGCCGGCATTGATGGTTTCCTGAAAGATGGTCTCGGTGATGCCGAAACCGCCGGCGGCATTCTCGCCGTTGACGATGACGAAATCGAGCTTCAGATCGCTGATCAGGCCCGGCAGGCGATCCCATACCGCCTTGCGGCCCGTCTTGCCGACCATGTCCCCGAGAAAAAGCAAACGCATGAAAAATCCAATCTGTCCCTGACGGCGCATGCCGGAACCCTCCAGGCGCCGGCCTTCGTGAACACAGGCTCTAACGCCCTGCCGCCGTCATGCAAATGGTTTTTGTCGAAAACAGGTTGGAAAGCCTGCTTCAGTCCCCGTTTTCGGTCCGCCCGAAACCGCTTTCGGTGATGATCGCGTCGAGCGGGACGTCGTGAGGTTCGGCTGGAACGGACGGCACTTCCTGCAGGTCGAAGGCGATGCCGACGAGAAACGGCTTTCTGCCGCGCGCGGCAAGGCGCGCGATCGCCCGGTCGTAATGGCCCGCGCCATAGCCGATGCGGTTGCCGGCCTCGTCAAAGACCGAAAGCGGCATGAGCAGGATATCGGGATCGACTTCGCCAGCGTCCTCGCCTGGCGCGCGCGTGCCGAAGCCGCCGGCGACGAGCTCCTCGCCCGACCGGAAGGCGCGGAAGACGATGGTCTCGCGGTCGATCACGGCGGGCAGCGCGAGCTCAGCCCCCGCCTTTTCCAGCAGGGCCATCAGCAGGCCGACATCGGCCTCCGAGCGGATGGGGTGATAGCCGGCGACACATTTTCCGGGAATTTCGGCGGCAAGCGCCTCGGCGCCGTGCGTGGCGATCGCCAGGCTTTTCGCACGGCGCTCATCGCCCGTCAGCGCATCCCGGCGTCTGAGGCTGCGGTTGCGCATGTCCGGCTTGCTGTCTGGCACGTCGTTCACACGCATGTCCTGCCCGCGTCATAAAGAAGTGGCCGGTCCACGGCGACCGATGGAATCGGTTGGATCCTGGGCGCCTACAGAAGTAGGTGGGCGCCATATAACCAAGCCCACGAGCGAGGTCAGGGACAGCTCCCTTAGGATCGAGTAAGGCCCCGGGGATTCGTTGATTCCTGTCGAGAAGCGCAGACCGTAATTCCTATATAAGGCTCTGGCCTTCCGCCTGCCAGAGGGAAAACAAGTCGCGGATATGATTTTTCCCTGGTCGCCCGAAGCGCCTTCGGATCTGCGGAAAACCAGCTATTTGTCGGCGCCCGAAACCTTCCTGGAAAGCGTCGAAAGCCGCCCGGCGAGGTTTTCCAGGACGGCCGCCACCTCATCGTCATGGGCGGCCCGAGCGCTGTCGGCATCACCCGCCTTGGCGCGAAGATCGTTGAGCTCGGCGGCATTGGCATCGACGAGCGTCTGCAGGTCGTGCAGTTCGTCCATGATCATGATGCCCGCCATCACCGTCAGCCGCAGGTCGCCGATCTCGCCGAACTGGCCGCGCAGATTGCCGATATAGGAATCGAAACGGGCGGCAAGGTCGACCAGGTGGTCCTCCTGCCCAGCCTCGCAGGCCATCCTATAGGCCTTGCCATCAATATTGACGGTGACTTGCGCCATCTCTTCCTCTTGTCTGGCCTATCTCTCGTGGTCGAGAACCGAGCGGATCGTCTCCATGGCCGTGACCAGCCTGCGGGAAACCTCGCGGTTGACTTCTTCCAGCCGGTTCGCCCGAAACTGCGCCTGGTCCAGCTCGCGCGCAAGGCCCGCGCGGTCCTCGTGCACGATCCGCACCTCGTTTTCGAGGTCTTCCCGGTTCTGAAGCTTGTCCGTGCGGGCATCGACGGCGTCTTCCAGGCCGGAAAGCGCCTTTTCCAGCGCTTCAAGCGCGTTTTGCAGCCGACCCGTTTCCGCCACCATTGCCTTTCCTCTAAAAAAGAGAGACGCGCATAGCATGAACCACTCTGACGACCGCCACCCTAGGGTGAAAATCCGGCCTTTCGAATCGCCAAGATGCCCGAAATTTCATCGTGATCTTAGGGAGAGTTAACAGCCGAGGTCAACTGAGGCCCATGATTGTCAAGTGGAAACTTGATGCAACGCCGACCACCCGCGCGACCCGGCACGCTTGAGGGCAAAGATGACGGATTTGTGAGCGCGTGACACGCCGACGAATTGTCATAAAGCAATGAAAAGCGGAGAAACTTCGCGTATCAATCGATTTAGAAGCACGATAACCGCTTAAATGAGGCAGGTCATGCACCATATTGCAGCGAGGCTGGTTAAGCTGTGGCAGGCCAATTTGAAATGGTGTAGTGTCCTCGCGTTTTCGGACCCGAAGTCCAGCGGGGCGCTTTCGGATTTGCCGCCTTGATTGGTTCGGGTAACACTGTAATTTAACCGGCAGCACTGCCGACCGGCCGGATGGCCGGACTCCCAACGTAATCCTTCAGAATCAAGAAAAGCGAAGAACACATGACTTCTCTTGAAAAACATAACCGGATGGCCAACGCGATCCGTTTCCTCTCCATGGACGCCGTGCAGAAGGCCAATTCGGGACATCCCGGCTTGCCGATGGGCGCGGCCGATGTCGCGACGGTGCTGTTCACCAAGTTCATGCGGTTCGATCCCAAGAACCCGAACTGGCCGAACCGCGACCGCTTCGTGCTGTCTGCGGGCCATGGCTCCATGCTGCTCTATTCGCTGCTCTATCTCCTCGGCTACGAGGACATGACGCTCGAAGACCTGAAGAACTTCCGCCAGCTCGGTTCCAAGACCGCCGGCCACCCGGAATACGGCCATGCTTCCGGCATCGAGACGACCACCGGTCCGCTCGGCCAGGGCATTGCCAATGCCGTCGGCATGGCAATCGCGGAACGCAAGCTTGCCGACGAGTTCGGCGAAGGGCTGATGGACCACTACACCTATGCGCTGTGTGGTGACGGCTGCCTGATGGAAGGCATCAGCCAGGAAGCGATCACGCTTGCCGGCCACCTGAAGCTTTCCAAGCTGATCCTCTTCTGGGACAACAACTCGATCACCATCGACGGCGCCGTGTCGCTCGCCGATTCGACCGACCAGCATGCCCGCTTCCGCGCGGCCAACTGGCACACGATCGACATTGACGGCCACAATCCGGACGAGGTTGCCGCGGCAATCGAGGAAGCGCAGAAGTCCGACAAGCCGACCATGATCGCCTGCAAGACGACCATCGGTTACGGCGCGCCGAAAAAGGCCGGCACCAACAAGGCCCACGGCTCCCCGCTCGGCGACGAGGAAATCGCCGAAACGCGCAAGGCGCTCGGCTGGGAATACGCTCCCTTCGAACTGCCGGAAGACATTCTCGATGCATGGCGCGTCGCCGGCCTGCGCTCGACCAAGTCGCGCGTGGAATGGGAACAGCGTCTCGACGGCACCAAGGCCGAGATCAAGGCCGAGTTCAACCGCCGCTTTGCCGGTGAACTGCCTGGTTCCTTCGACCGCACGGTGCAGAAGTACAAGCAGAAGCTAGCCGACGAGAAGCCGACGCTTGCCTCGCGCAAGTCTTCGCAGAATGCGCTTGAAGTCATCAACGGCGCGATCCCGGAAACGCTCGGCGGCTCTGCCGACCTGACCGGCTCGAACAACACCAACACCAGCCAGACGCCGTCGATCACGCCTGACGACTTCTCCGGTCGCTTCATCCACTGGGGCATCCGCGAACACGCCATGGCAGCAGCCATGAACGGCATCGCGCTGCATGGCGGTCTGATCCCCTACTCCGGCGGTTTCCTGATCTTCTCGGACTATTGCCGTACCTCGGTGCGCCTCGCCGCGCTGATGGGCATCCGCGTCATCCATGTCTGGACGCATGATTCGATCGGCGTCGGCGAAGACGGCCCGACGCATGAGCCGGTCGAACAGATGGCGTCGCTCAGGGCAATCCCGAACCTCCTGATGTTCCGCCCGGCGGACGCCATGGAAACGGCCGAATGCTGGCAACTCGCGCTGGAAAGCCAGCACGCGCCGTCCGGCATCGCGCTCACCCGCCAGAACCTGCCGGCCGTTCGCCTCGACTATTCGGAAAAGAACCTCTGCGCCACGGGCGCCTATGATCTGATCCCGGCCAATGAGGCCGAAGTGACGATCTTCGCCTCCGGTTCGGAAGTCGGTCTCGCCGTCGAAGCCCAGAAGGTTCTTGACGGCAAGGGCATTGCCACCCGCGTCGTTTCCGTGCCCTGCATGGAACTGTTCTTCGAACAGCCGGAAGACTACCAGAAGGCCATCATCGGCAATTCGCCGATCAAGGTCGGAGTCGAAGCCGCGATCCGCATGGGCTGGGACGCCTTCATCGGCACCGACGGCATCTTCATCGGCATGGACGGCTACGGCGCATCCGGCAAGGGCTCCGACCTGTTCAAGCACTTCGGCATCACCGCCGAGGCGATTGTCGAGGCGGTCGAAAAGAAGCGCGCATAAGCGACTTCAAAGGATTGAATTGCACAGCCCGGCCCAAACCGGGCTGTGCCTTGCCGAAAATGACGTCATCCTGCCTGTTTAAGGCTGATTTTCCGGCAAAAAACGCTTATATCGGGGCAGCCGGCTTGCCGGCGCGCGATGGCCGTTTTCGTTCCGGCGGTCTCATGAGAGAACGCCCGCCCCTCGGGGCGCGCCATCCGGCGGCTTTGAGCTTTGTAAAATATATCTACTCGCGAATAGGGAGTCCCTACCATGACAGTTAAAGTTGCCATCAACGGCTTCGGCCGCATCGGCCGCAACGTTCTGCGCGCCATCGTCGAATCGGGCCGCAAGGACATCGAAGTCGTCGCCATCAACGATCTGGGCCCGGTTGAAACCAACGCCCACCTGCTGAAATACGATTCGGTTCACGGCCGCTTCCCGCATGACGTTACCGTCGACGGCGACACGATCGACGCCGGTCTCGGCCCGATGCGCGTCACCGCGATCCGCGACCCGAAGGAACTGCCCTGGAGCGACGTCGACATCGCGCTCGAATGCACCGGCATTTTCACCGCCAAGGAAAAGGCCGAGATGCTGCTGGCATCCGGCGCCAAACGCGTCCTGGTTTCCGCTCCCTCCAAGGGCGCCGACAAGACCATCGTCTACGGCGTGAACCACAACACGCTGACCAAGGACGACCTGATCGTCTCCAACGGCTCGTGCACCACCAACTGCCTGGCGCCGGTCGCCTATGTGCTTAACAAGGCCTTCGGCATCGAGCGCGGCTACATGACCACGATCCACTCCTACACGGGTGACCAGCCGACGCTCGACACCATGCACAAGGACCTCTACCGCGCCCGCGCGGCAGCGCTCTCCATGATCCCGACCTCCACCGGCGCCGCCAAGGCTGTCGGCCTCGTCCTGCCGGAACTCGCCGGCAAGCTCGACGGTTCGGCCATCCGCGTGCCGACCCCGAATGTCTCGGTCGTCGACCTGAAGTTCGTGCCGGCCAAGGACGTTACCGCCGAAGAGGTCAATGCCGCGATCAAGGAAGCCGCCGAAGGCGAACTGAAGGGCATCCTCGAATACAACGACGAGCCGCTCGTCTCGCGCGACTTCAACCACGACCCGGCCTCCTCGATCTTCGCTGCCCAGCAGACCAAGGTTCTGGAAGGCAAGCTCGTGCGCGTGCTCTCCTGGTACGACAATGAATGGGGCTTCTCCAACCGCATGGCCGACAACGCCGTCGTCATGGGCAAGCTTCTCTAGAGCGTTTCCGCCCGTTCGCGAAATGCTCCGGAGACCGACAATACGCGCCGAGGGAAAGTTAGCCTCGGCGCCTCAAGCCGGCCCGGACAACAAAAAGGCCCGCCGATCCGTTCGGCGGGCCTTTTTTATGTCGACGGCTTCCCCCGCCGTTTTCCGAGAACAGCCTCGGGCCGTTGCAAGAATGTGGCCGAAACGCCGAGACCCGGCAGGCTTGTTTCGCTCAGGCGGCAGCTTTTGCGAGGCTCTCGCGCAGCTTGCCGAACATCGCCACAGATTTCAGCCGCGCCTCCACCGAATGAACCGGCACGGAGATGATGACCTCGTCGGCCTTGGTGTCGGCGATGAAGCCTTGCATCTTCGCCTTCGCCTTTTCCGGCCCGCCGACGACGGCGAACTGGAAGGTGTGCTCGATCGAGAATTTCTCCATTTCGGTCCAGAGACCATCCATGCTTTTCACCGGACGCGGGGTCTTGCCGCGGGCGTTGCGGCGCAGCGCCACGAAGCTCTGGAGCGCGGAGGTGAAGTGGTAGTCGGCCTCTTCATCCGTGTCGGCCATCGCCCCCATCACGCCGACGATCACGTATGGTTTGTCGAGCTGGGCCGAGGGCTTGAAGTTGGAGCGGTAGATATGGAGCGCGTCGAACAGCATGTCGGGCGCGAAATGCGAGGCGAAGGCGTAAGGCAGGCCAAGGGCCGCCGCCAGATGCGCACTGTAGGTCGAGGAGCCAAGAATATAGAGTGGCACCTTGGCGCCAGCCCCCGGATTGGCGATCAGCCGCTGGCCTTCTTGCGGGTCGTCCATCAGCTGTTGCAGCTCGACAATGTCATTGGGAAATGTCTGGGCGCCGGCCTCCAGATTGCGTCGCAGCGCGCGGGCGGTGTTCATGTCCGTGCCCGGCGCGCGGCCAAGCCCGAGATCGATTCGGCCGGGATAGAGCGCTTCCAGCGTGCCGAACTGTTCGGCGATGACCAGCGGCGAATGATTGGGCAGCATGATGCCGCCGGAGCCGACGCGCAGCGTTTCGGTTGCCCGCGCAGCTTCCGAAATGACCAGAGAGGTCGCAGCACTTGCAATGCCGGTCATGCCGTGGTGCTCGGCGAGCCAGAAACGGGTGAAGCCGGAAGCCTCGGCCTGCCGGGCCATTTGCCGCGTGGCATCGAGCGCTTCCGAAACCGTGCCGCCTTCAACGACGGGGCAGAGGTCGAGTATGGAAAATGCAGTCATCGGACAATCCTGTTCCGGAGAATGAGCGTTGTTCCACACTTAGGAATTAATCATCTGATTTGCAAAGGGCGGCTGACGGAACGGTTCTGCAATGGAAAAAACGGGAAGGGCGTTTGCAGAAAGGTCAGGCATTCTGGCACGCGGCCTTCGGTTTGTTGACAAACCTATCCATCCTACCGACGTCATCCTCGGCCTTGTGCCGAGGATCTAACCACTTCACCGCATGAGCGGAGCATCTGCTTGGCAACTGGCTCACTTCACCCCTGTTTTCATTCGAAACGCTTGTCGCAGCGACGCGTGTTTAGATGCTCGGGACAGGCCCGAGCATGACGAATGAGGGAATGGTAGCCTTTGCCAAGAAAAAAAAGGCCGGGCGCATTTGCACCCGGCCTTCCTTGTCTGCTTGCCTTTTGTGCGCGTCTTCAGACGCCGGAGCGGCCGTCCATGCCGATATAGGCGATGCGCAGCATGTTGGTGGCGCCGGGGGTGCCGAGCGGCACGCCGGCGGAGATGATGATCCGGTCGCCGGGCTTGCCGATGCCTTCGTCAACCACGATGCGGCAGGCGCCGTCGACCATGGTGTCGAGATCGGTCGGCTCGTCGGCGACGACGCAGTGCAGGCCCCAGACAACCGACAGGCGGCGCGCGGTCTTGACCACCGGCGACAGCGCGATGATCGGCACGTTCGGCCGCTCGCGCGCGGCGCGCAGGCCGGTCGTGCCCGACGCCGTGTAGCAGACCATGGCCGTCAGCTTCAGCGTCTCGGCAATCTCGCGCGAGGCGAGCGAAATGGCATCGGCGCCGGTCGCTTCCGGCTGCGGACGCTGGGCGTAGAGGATCTGCGGGTAAAGCTGCTCGCGCTCGATGGTGCGGGCGACGGAGGCCATGGTGGACACGGCTTCGACCGGATACTGGCCGGCAGCCGACTCAGCCGACAGCATGACGGCATCAGCGCCTTCGAAGACGGCGGTTGCGACGTCGGAAACTTCGGCACGGGTCGGGACCGGTGACTCGATCATCGATTCCAGCATCTGCGTTGCAACGACAACCGGCTTGCCGGCGGAGCGGCAAAGACGGATGAGCTTCTTCTGCAGGCCGGGGACGGTTTCAAGCGGCATTTCCACGCCGAGGTCGCCACGCGCCACCATCAGCGCGTCGCTCATCTCGATGATTTCCTCGATCCGCTCGATAGCCTGCGGCTTTTCGATCTTCGACATCAGGCCGACCTGGCCACGGGCGATCTTGCGCACCTCGGCAAGGTCGTCGGGGCGCTGGACGAAGGAAAGCGCAACCCAGTCGGCGTCGCCGGTTTCCAGAACGGCGTCGAGGTCGGCGCGGTCCTTGTCGGTCAGGGCGCCGACGCCCAGAAGCGTATCGGGAAGGGATACGCCCTTGCGGTCGGAGATCGTTGTGCCGGCGATGACCGTGCACTCGATGCTCTTGCCGTCACATTTTTCGGCGCGAAGCTGCAGCTTGCCGTCATCGATCAGCAGGCGATGACCGGGCTGAACCGATTGCAGGATTTCCGGATGCGGCAGGAAAACGCGCTTTTCGTTGCCGGGCTCATCCTTATCGTCGAGCGTGAAAGTCTGGCCGATCTCGAGTTCGACCTTGCCGTCAAGAAACTTGCCGACGCGAAGTTTGGGACCCTGGAGGTCGCAGAGAATGCCGATAGGACGGCCGATGCGGGCCTCGACATTGCGAATGCGCTTGATCAGCGTGCGCATCAGGTCATGGCTGGCATGGCTCATATTGATGCGGAAGAGGTCTGCTCCGGCTTCGTGGAGTTTCTGGATCTGCTCTTCTTCAGACGAGGCGGGGCCAAGCGTGGCGAGGATTTTGACTTTTCTGTTACGTCTCATCAGTTTTGACTTTCTTGGGTGCTGGGCTTGGCGGAAAGCTGAACGGTCCAGCTCTCCTCCCGCCCTGTGTCATATTCGCTAAATCCCATCTGCTGATAACCGCGCGTGAAACAGTCCTGGACTCCGGTAATCTCGAATTCCTCTTCGGCAACACACATATTGGTATAGCCGGTCCACCGTCCGCTTCCGGACGCGTCCTCGGCGTAGAGATAGTAATAGCGCGATTGCAAGGGGCCGGGCACGACGGTTGCGCAGGTAGTGGCCGGGAGTTGCCACCAACCTTCGGAAACCCATCCTTCTTCCCCGCGATAGCCCACTGCAACGCCCACAAGATTGGCAGTATCGTTGCAGACCCTGAATTCGGCATGGGCCTGGTCGCTCGGCCAGAGCGTCGCCAGGAAAAGTCCGCCGAAAAAGAGGCCAAGGAGGGGCAGGTGCCGCTTCATGCTCTTGGGTGCATGGAGCGCGGCGCCGAAGTTGAAATGATTCGGTTTCAGTCGCATGTGCCAGATCTCGTTTTGCGTCACCGTGCGGAAGGCGCATTCAATCGATTTGCAGCCCTTATCATAAAGCCCCGCCGCAGGCGAGGCAAATGGCGCGGTTGCGGCTTGCCGAATATGCCGACTCTATGCCATCACCCGCATTATTGTTAATTCTGCAGCGGATATCCATGCCGAAGATCAACGCTTATGAGAGAATAGAGGGAAAATATGACACGGGTTTAGTGCTTCTGGCTGATCATGCCATGGCATCCGTGCCCTGCGATTATGGCGATCTCGGCCTCGAGCCCAGCGTTTTCAGCCGCCACGTGGCCTATGACATCGGCGTGGAGGCGCTGACGCGAGCGCTTTCGGCGCGGCTTTCGGCCCCGGCGGTCCTGTCGACCTTTTCGCGACTTCTGATCGATCCCAATCGCGGCGAGGACGATCCGACGCTGATCATGAAGATTTCCGACGGGGCAATCATTCCCGCCAATCACCCGCTGAGCCGGCAAGAGCGGGAAAAGCGGCTTGCCCTCTACCACCGCCCCTATCATGAAGCCGTCGACCGGGAAATCGGTAATGCCGAAAAGGCTTGCGGCCGACCGCCGCTGGTCATTTCCCTCCACTCCTTCACCCCGTTCTGGAAGGCGACCGCGCGCCCCTGGCATGCCGGCATCCTGTGGGATGGCGATCCGCGCGCCGTCCGGCCTCTTCTGGCCGCGCTCGGCGCAATTGACGGTATCGTCGTCGGCGACAACGAGCCCTATGACGGCGCCCTGAAGGGCGATACGATGAACCGGCACTGCATGGCGAAGGGCATCGCCCACGCGCTGGTCGAAATCCGTCAGGACCTGATCGCCGACAATCAAGGAATTCAATTGTGGACCGACCGCCTCGTTCCCATCCTCGACGCCCTCGCGAAAGACGAGACGCTGCATGCACGGCGCCATTTTCCCTCGCGCACGCGATAACCAGCAAAGGGAGGCCTCAATGACCCGGCTGAACGAAGAACAGCAACGCGATCTCGAGGCGGCGACCTTTCGCCGGCTCGTTTCCCACCTCAAAGAACGTTCCGACGTGCAGAACATCGACCTGATGAACCTGGCCGGCTTCTGCCGCAATTGCCTGTCCAACTGGTACCAGGAGGCAGCGGAGAACAAGGATATCGCGCTTTCGAAGGAAGAGGCGCGCGAAATCATTTACGGCATGCCCTATGAAGAGTGGAAGGCGCTTCACCAGCGAGAGGCGAGCGCGGAACAGAAGGCGGCGTTCGAAAACAACAGACCGCGGGAATGAGCGGCCGGTGCGAAGAACGAACTTGACCTGACCCGCCGTTTTCGGCAGGCAGGAGCCCACGCATTTTTCAGCGGTACAAGGAGTTGACCATGGCCGACGACGCACACGGCATTGCGCGCGATCAGCTGCGCTCGATCATCGAACGCATCGAACGTCTCGAAGAAGAAAAGAAGACGATCGCCGACGATATCAAGGATGTTTACGCCGAGGCCAAGGGCACGGGCTTCGACACCAAGGCGCTGCGCAAGATCATCGCACTGCGCAAGAAGGACGAGCAGGAACGCATGGAAGAAGAGGCCGTGCTCGACACCTACATGATCGCGCTCGGCATGATTCGCGCCCCTGAGGACGAATAGTCCGCTGATGAAACGGCGGCCGTACTGCTGACGGCCGCCTTTGCGTCTCAGAACCCGTCGAGCACGAGCTTGAGGCCCGCGAGAAAGGCCATGGCGTACATGAAGGGGTAGAACACCTCCATGCGCATGCGCTTGACCACCATGGCCCCGGCGATGGTGGCGATGACGGCGAAGGGCAGAAGGCTCGCCGATGCCGCAAGGTTCGGCGCGCCAAGCTCGCCGAGCGCATAATAGGGGCCGAGCTTGATCACGTTGACGATGGCGAAAAAGCGGACGCTGGCGCCGGTATAGGATTTCGGATCAAGCTTCAGCGGAAGCGTGTAGATCTGGTAAGGCGGCCCGCCCGAATGCGAGATGAAGCTGGTATAGCCGGCAATGGCGCCCCAGAATGTGGCGGCGACCGGTCTCTGGCCTTTCGCCGGCTTTTCGATCTTCTCGCCCGGCTTCCAGCGGTCGTAGAAATATTTGCCAGCGAAAACGACCGTGGCGATACCAACGAGCATTCGGGTCAACTCGAAAGGAACGGCCGAGAAAGTGTACCAGCCAAGCGCCGTCCCGATGAGCGCGCCGGGCAGCAGGGCTTTCAGGGTGGGCCAGTGGCCATATTGCCGCCATGTCCACAGCGCGACCGCGTCCATGACGATCAGGATCGGCAGCATGATGGCCGCCGCCGTCGCCGGTTCGACGACGAATGTCAGAATCGGAACGCCGAGAAGCGCAAGCGCGCCGCCCATTCCGCCTTTCGTAAGGCCGACAAGAAGAACGGCGGGGATCGCAGCCGCGTAAAAAATCGGATCGGGGAGCATGAAATCAAAGCACCTGTTGAAACTCCGCTCTAACGGATTTATCCGGAAATAGCGAGAGGGGCGAACCGCCTCCGCCGCGCGGGAAGGGATTAAGGAACATGGATACGGAACAGGATCGTTGCCGGCTGGTGCTGATCGCACCGGAAATCGCCGACATGAAGAAGCAGGAGAAAGCCATCGCCGATGCGCTGCGCGGCGGCGATGTCGCCTCGGTCATTCTCCCGCAATATGGCGAGGCGGTGGAAGCCTTCCAGAAGCGCGCCGAGCTGATCGTGCCGATGATCCAGAATTACGAGGCCGCCGCCATCATCGCCGGCGACACGCGCGTGGCCGGTAGGGCGAAAGCGGACGGCATTCATGTCGAGGGCGGAACCGGGGTCCTTGCCGACGCCATGGACCGTTTTTCCCCGCGCATGATCGTCGGCGGCGGCGGGCCAAAAGACAGGCATCAGGCACTCGAACTCGGCGAGCTTAACCCGGACTACGTCTTCTTCGGCAAGCTGGACGGCGACACTCATGCCCAGACCCATCCGAAGAACCTCGAACTCGGCGAATGGTGGGCCTCCATGGTCGAGATCCCCTGCATCGTCATGGCCGGAAGCGAGCCGGCAAGCGTGATCGAGGCCGCGCTCACCTGGGCGGAATTTGTTGCAGTGGGCAAGGCCGTCTTCGCAGCGCCGGGAGGCCCTGCCGGCATGGTTGCCCAGATCAATGCCGCGCTCGACGAAAAAGCGCCACGGTTTGATTATTGAAGAGGTCATGACCGTCCGTACCGCTCTCGCCGCCATTCTTCTTGCTCTCGCGCTCCCGGGAACTTCGCTTGCGATCTCAGCGCGTGAGTTTGCGACCGATGCAGGGCTGGTCGCCGGGGCAGCCGGCAATCCCCGGCTCGGCGGAACGCTTCTGCCGCCCGGCCTGGAGACAGAGGGCCCGGCGGACGCCTACACGTTCCAATTCGCCCAGTTGACGCCGGCAATGGAAGATGAGACACCCGCACCGCAGCAGCAGCCCTATGACGGTCCGGTGGACGAGGCCTATGGGGCCTATCAGCGCGGAATGTTCGACGCGGCCTACGAGGCCGCGATGGCACGCGCCGGGCGCGGCGATCCGAGGGCCGAAACCCTGATCGCCGAACTCGTCGAGCGCAAGCTGATCGCCCAAGGGCGGGCCGGCGAACCCGGCGCCTGGTACCGGATGGCGGCCGACAGCGAAGCGCCCTTCGCCGTCAACCGCTACGGGATGTATCTGCTCAGCTCGGATGACGAGGCCGAGCGCGAGAGCGGGCGGGAGCTTGTCAGCCAGGCGGCCGAGGCCGGGGATCCCCTCGCCGCCTTCAATCATGCCACGCTCCTCGTGCAGGAAAACCCGGGAGCAGAAGGACTGGAACTTGCCTTGCCGTGGTTTGAGCAGGCCGCCCAGGCGGATGTCGCCGACGCGCAATACGCGCTGTCGCAGATCTACCGGGCGCTCGAAGATCTGCCGGAGGAAAAACGCGATCTCTGGCGCTACTGGCTGCGCCGCGCGGCCAATGGAGAACATGACACCGCGCAGCTCGAGCTTGCTCTGGACCTGATCAACGGGACCGATATGCCGCGCGACATTCCCGAGGGTGTGGAATGGATGCATCGCGCGGCTCTCAACGGCAACCCCGCTGCGGCCAGCAGGCTTGCCTATCTTTTTCTCCACGGGATCGGCACAATCGAAGATCGGCAATCTGCCGCCGTTTTCTACCTGAGCGCGCGCCGAGTCGGTCTTGAAAGCGAGGAGATGGAAAAGCTGTTGCAGTCGCTCTCGCCGGAAAGCCTTGCCTGGGCGACGCTCAGATCGCGTGCGATCGCACGGCGTTACTGACTATTCGACCATCTGGCAATGCATTTTGTTTTTTATGTTATTTTCGGTCGTTAACGTGTACGTTATGGCCAATTGTTGAAACAAATATCGCGTGTCCCGTTCCGATAGCGGGTTCATTGGGGGAATGACTGCTTGCTGCAGCTTAGTTTTGTCGGACAGATGATTGGCAGCCTTGGATTGGGTGCCTTGATCGTAATGGGCTACGGCATGGTTCTGCGCCATTTCCGGGGGAAATGGTATGAAGATTATGCTAGCGCTGTCGTTCTCGCCTGCGGCGCGTTGGCCGCCATGACCAACCCGATCGTCCTCGAAACCGGTTATATATTTGACGCACGCGCCGTGTTCATCGCGCTCGCCGGTCCATTTGCGGGCCCCGGCGGCGCAGTTCTTGTGGCCGCCTGCACGGCCTTGCCGCGGATCATGATCGGCGGTGACGGCATGATGGCCGGTGTTGCGGGGATCATCATCGCGGCTGCCGCCGGGATCATATTCACCTGGATCGTCCCGCAAAAGCGCACGCCGGGAAGCTTTCTGCTGCTCGGCTGCCTCGCGGCGCTGATGGTGCTCTCGCTGTTCTTGCTGGAATTCCACACCGCGCTTGCGCTCATGGAAAGCATCGGCTTCACCCTTACCCTTGTGAACATCCTCGGCATCGTTCTCCTCGGGTCGGCGCTTGAGGCGACCAAACGCAGCGCGGATTATCTGCGCGACGTGGAGTTCAATGCCGAACGCGACCCTCTGACGGGGCTCTATAACCGGCGCGCGCTCGAGCAGTTCGAACACAGTCTCGGCCAGTCGGTCGCGCCCGACAAACGGTTCGGCTGCGTGGTGCTGTTTGACATCGACCGGTTCAAGTCGGTCAATGACCGTTATGGACACGCGCGCGGCGATGAGGTTCTGCAAAGGATCGCCAATACGGTCACCAGCCGGATGCGGCGCTCGGATCTCGTCGTGCGCTATGGCGGAGAAGAGATTGCCGTAGTGCTGCTGTCGACATCGGTCGATGACGCCTTCCGCATTGCCGAGCATATTCGCTCGCTCGTCGAGAAACTGGTCTTTTCCCACCAGCGAGAGAGCTTCTCGGTTACCATCAGCGCTGGCATTGCCGCCTTCACCGTTGGGGAAACGCAGCTTGAGGAGGCGTTCGATTATGCAGACCGGGCCCTCTACCAGGCCAAAAATGCCGGCCGAAACCGCACGGAAATTCTCAACGTGCCTGTCACCCATGAGGTTCCGGTGCGTGCAAATGCCTGACAGGCCTTGAATTCCACACCGTTCTGTGATCATGAACCCGCCAACAGCCTGTTTGCCGGCAACAGGCGGTCCCGCGCCGGCGCAATAACCGAGGATTTCTCGTCATGGCCCGTTCAGCCCTTCTCAATGTCATGGTTCAGGCCGCGCTCAAGGCGGGACGGTCGCTGACCCGCGATTTCGGCGAGGTGCAGAACCTGCAGGTCTCCATCAAGGGGCCTGCCGATTTCGTGTCCCAGGCCGATGTGAAAGCGGAAAAGATCGTCCGGACTGAACTGATGCGCGCGCGCCCCACCTATGGTTTCCTGGGCGAGGAAGGCGGAGAGGAAGCCGGAACCGACGGCCAGCACCGCTGGATCGTGGATCCGCTCGACGGTACCACCAATTTTCTGCACGGCATTCCCCAATTCGCCGTTTCGATCGCGCTCGAGCGCTCCGGCGAAGTGGTCGCCGGGGTGATCTTCAACCCGATCCTCGACGAGCTTTATGTCGCCGAAAAGGGCGGCGGCGCATTCTGCAACGACCGGCGCATCCGTGTTTCGGCGCGGCGCAACCTTGCCGATGCGGTGATCGGTTGCGGCGTTCCCCATCTCGGACGCGGCCAGCATGGCAAGTTCCTTGTCGAGCTTCGCCATGTCATGGGCGAAGTTGCCGGCATCCGCCGTCTGGGCGCCGCCTCGCTTGACCTTGCCTATGTGGCGGCCGGCCGGCTGGACGGCTACTGGGAAGAAAGCCTTTCGGCCTGGGATATGGCCGCGGGCCTCATCCTCGTACGTGAAGCGGGCGGCTTCGTTTCGGATACCAAGGGCGGGCAGCAATGCCTCGAGACCGGCAGCGTCGTTGCGGGCAACGAGATGATCCGGATCGCGCTCTTCGACCAGCTCCAGCGCCGCCTGGAGAAATAGCGCCTGCCGCTTCCGGTGGACCGACCACCGGTTTTGCGTGTATCGCTCTTCAAATCGCCCGCATTTTCGAATAGAGCTTTGATACCGGCCCGAAGGCACGCTTCGGGTCCGTTCGGCCGTGCAGCAAAATTCGGCCGGTGCCAGCGATGAGCGGAGGACAGCACGAAATGTCGGATTTCGAACTCGAACAGGACGATCGGCGCCAGCCCCAGCCTCGCGGCTATGCCCAAAAGATGTCGAGTCCGATGACCTTCGTCTGGACCATGCTCATCTTCCTGATTCTGGTCGGCTTTCTTGTCGCGATCCTCTACCGTCAGGCGCATACCTACTTCATGACCAATCCGGGACTGAACGGCCTGATCCTGGGCGTTCTCCTGATCGGCGTGCTGATGGTGTTCTCGCAGGTGCTGGCGCTGCGCCGGGAGGTGACCTGGCTCAATTCATTCCGCGCTGCGGGAAGCGCCGACCGAGTCGGGCGCGATCCGAAGCTTCTGGCGCCGATGCGCGCGCTGATCGGCAGCCGCCAGACCATGGCGCTTTCGACTTCGTCGCTGCGCTCCATCCTCGATTCCATCGCCACCCGGCTTGACGAACAGCGCGATACGTCTCGCTACCTCGTCGGCCTGCTGGTTTTCCTCGGCCTGCTCGGGACCTTCTGGGGTCTCTTGAACACGATCGGCTCGATCGGCGACATCATCCGCAGCCTCGACCCCAATTCGGGCGACAGCGCCGATGTACTCGACGCTTTGAAGGAAGGGCTGTCCGGACCGCTCTCGGGCATGGGCACGGCTTTCTCCTCCTCGCTGCTCGGTCTTTCCGGATCGCTGGTTCTCGGCTTCCTCGACCTGCAGGCGGGCCGCGCGCAAAACCGTTTCTACATGGAGCTTGAGAACTGGCTGTCGACGATGACCGACGTCACGTCGGACCTTGCGCCTGCGCTCGAGGGCGTTGCCAGCGGCTCCTCCGAACAGTTCGAGATCCTGGCCGAGGAGTTGCGCCGGATCGCGGAAGCGAACGGCGCGGGCGCGAGCTCCGTTCCCGCCATGGCCCAGCTTGCCGAAGGCATTCAGGGCGTCGTGAAGAACATGCGCAATGAACAGCAGATGCTGCGCGACTGGATCGAGGCGCAGCATGAGGAATCCCAGGAGATGCGGCGTACGCTGCAGCGCCTTACCGACAAGCTTGGGGAACGGTAGCCATGGCGCTCGCCCGCAACCGTCGATCCAACCGCAACGTCGACTACTGGCCCGGTTTCGTCGACGCGCTGTCGACTCTGCTTCTGGCGATCATGTTCCTTTTGACCGTGTTCGTGATCGGCCAGTTTATCCTGACGCGCGAAATCTCCGGCAAGGACGAGGTGCTGAACCGGCTGAACAGCCAGATCGCCGAACTGACGCAGCTTCTGGCGCTGGAGAAAAGCAACAATCAGGATGCTAGCGATGCGATCGCCTCACTGCAGGCTTCGCTCGCCTCGGCCCAGGCCGAGCGGTCGCGCTTGCAGTCGCTTCTCGATGAAGGCGCCGGCGTCAGCGATGCCGCCGATGCCCGCATCTCCTCGCTTTCGCAGGATCTCGAGGCCGAACGTCAGTTGACGGCGAAGGCGCAAAGCCAGTTGGCGCTTCTCAACCAGCAGATTTCTGCCCTTCGCGCCCAGCTTGCCGCCGTCGAGGAGGCGCTGGAGATTTCCGAGGCCAAGGACGAGGCCTCGCAGGCGCGCATTGCCGACCTTGGCCGACGCCTGAACACGGCGCTTGCCCAGAAGGTGCAGGAGCTCAACCGCTATCGCTCGGACTTCTTCGGCAGACTGAGACAGATCCTGTCGGACCGCGAAAATATCCGCGTCGTCGGCGACCGTTTCGTGTTCCAGTCGGAGGTTTTGTTTCCCTCCGGCTCCGATGAGCTGAATGATGACGGCCGTGCCGAGCTGTCCAAGCTGGCGACGGCGCTTCTCGAGATTGCGCCAGAAATTCCGGAGGACATCAATTGGGTGCTGCGCGTCGATGGCCATACGGATGACGTACCGATCCGGCCCGGCGGTCAGTTTGCCGATAACTGGGAGCTTTCGACCGCGCGCGCGAATTCGGTGGTTCGCTACCTGATATCGCAGGGCGTGCCGGCGACGCGCCTCGTGGCGGCGGGCTTTGCCGAATACCAGCCCATCGCGCCGGGCGAAACGCCGGAAGCACGCGCCCAGAACCGCCGCATCGAGTTCAAGCTGACCGAGCGCTGAGGGCGCTCGCCCTTCGGCCTCAGCCGCGCCGGGCTTGCCTTCCGGCGCGCTCTTTCCTATTCTGTGCGCTCCGCAAGGGTGGTACGGCGCAAGTCGCCCAACCGCCGCGCTCCTTGTGAGCGCTGTTCTTCCTGACAAGCGGACGAGGGTTCCTCCAGGAAGCATCCCAAGACGAACAGATGCTTGTTCAGGAGTGAGAAATGACCTTCGTCCTGCCCGCACGGGCTGCGCGCTGGCGGCCCGACAGTCGCCTTGTCGCGATCTTTCTGATGATCGGCGGCGTTGCCGCCTTCACCTTTGTCGACACGTTGACAAAGATACTGACGAGCCGGCACGAGCCGGTCATGCTGGTGTTCGTGCAATCGGGCCTGGCGGCGGCGATGGTGCTGCCGATCGCGGCATCGAAAGGCAGGGCGGGCTTCACCATCAAATCGCCGCGCCTGCTGCTGATCCGCTCGGCTCTCGGCGTTCTGGTCAGCTTCCTGATCTTCACCTCGCTTTCGCTGCTGCCTTTTACCGTCGCCTCGTCGCTGTTCCAGCTCGAGACCTTTTTCGTCATCCCGCTGGCGATCGTGCTGTTGAAGGAAAAGGCGGACTGGCGTCGCTGGCTCGCTGTAGCGCTCGGCCTTTCCGGCGCCTTCCTGATCCTGCGGCCCGGAAGCGAAGCGTTTCAGCTTGCCGGCCTTGTGGCGATCGGAGCGGCGATTGCGCTTGCGGCGAAGAACATCGTCCTCAAGATGCTGGCGATGAACGAGGCCTTCCTGCCGGCGCTTTTCTGGATGTATGCGCTGATGGCGGCGATCGCGGCCATCCCGGCGCTGTTTTTCTGGTCGCCGATCGGGCTCGGCGATCTGGGTCTGCTGCTCCTGTCGGCAACGCTGGTCAATGCCAGCAATTATTGCATGCTGAGGGCCTTTTCCATGGCTGATGCGGTGGTGCTGACGCCCGCCCTGCACATGGCGTTGCCGCTCGCGGTGATGATGGGGCTGGTCGTCTTCGGCGAATGGCCGCAGCCGATCGTCTGGGCCGGCATCGCGCTGATCTTCGCCGCCACCTTCATGCCAACCGGGCGCAAGCCCCAGGGATGAGGCAGCTCAGGCACCCTCATCCGTGTTGAACTGCAGCCGCGCCAGACGGGCATAAAGCCCGTTTCTGGCGACCAGTTCCTCATGCGTGCCCTCCTCGACGATCCGGCCCTCATCCATCACCAGAATGCGGTCGGCGGAAAGCACGGTCGCGAGCCGATGGGCGATCACCAGTGTGGTGCGGCCCTTCATCAGCCCGCCGAGCGCCTGCTGCACCAGCGTCTCGCTTTCCGCGTCAAGCGCGGAGGTCGCCTCGTCCAGCAATAGCACCGGCGCGTCGCGCAGCACGGCGCGGGCAATGGCGATGCGCTGGCGCTGGCCGCCGGACAGGGTGATGCCGCGTTCGCCTGCCATGGTGTCGTAGCCGTCCTCAAGCCTTTCGATGAAACCGTCGGCCTGGGCAGCAATGGCGGCGGCACGGACCTCTTCGCGCGTCGCTTCCGGTTTGCCGAGCGCGATATTGTCGTGAATGCTGGCGGCGAAGATCGCGACATCCTGCGGCACGAGCGCATAACGCACGCGAACGGCCTCAGGATCGGCTTGGCGCAGATCAACGCCATCAAGCCTGATTGCACCCTTGTCGGGGTCGTAAAACCGGAGCAGAAGCGAAAAGAGCGTGCTTTTGCCCGCGCCCGATGGGCCAACCACCGCAACCGTCTCGCCGGCGGCAACGGTCAGCGAAAGCCCGTTCAGCGCGCCGGCCTTGGCGCCACCGGTCGGGTAACGGAACGAGACGTCGTCCACGTCAAGCGCCCCGCGCGAGGGCAGGGGCAAGGCAACGGGATTGGCCGGCGCCTTGATGGCGGAAGGTTCCATGAGAAGCTCGCTCAGGCGCTCGGCCGCGCCGGCGGCCAGCGACAGTTCGCCCCAGACTTCCGAAAGCTGGCCGAGCGCGCCGGCGGCGAGCACGGAGTAAAGCAGGAACTGGCCTAGCGTTCCGCCGCTCATCGAACCCGACAGCACGGACTGCGCGCCGAACCAGAGAATCGCCGTGATCGAGCAGAACACCATGGAGATCGCCACAGCCGTCAGTCCGGCGCGCGCCTTCAACGCCGCGCGCACGGCGGAGAAGGCATTCTCCACGCCGCGGCCATAGCGTTCGGCGGCCATGGCTTCCGCAGTGAAGGCCTGAAGCGTGCGGGTCGCGCCGATCGCCTCGCTGGAATAGGCGGTGGCATCGGCAAGCTGGTCCTGGGCGGCGCGCGAGCGGGTGCGCACATTGCGTCCTGCGGCGATCAGCGGCAGGACCACCAGCGGGATCGCCACGATCACCAGCACGGAGAGGCGCGGCGAGGTGTAGATCATCATCGCCAGCGCGCCGAGCCCCATGATCAGGTTGCGCAGCGCGATCGAGGCGCTCGCGCCGAAGGCGGACTTGATCTGCACCGTGTCGGCCGTCAGCCGGGAGACGATCTCGCCCGACTGGTTGATGTCGAAGAAGGCGGGAGACAGCCGGATGACATGGGCGAAGACATCGCGTCTCAGATCGGTGACGACGCGCTCGCCGAGGATCATCACGAAGAAATAGCGAAGCGCGCTGGAAACGCCGAGCGCCAGCGCCATCAGGCCGAGCACCAGGAAATAATTGTTGATGAGCTGTGCGTCATCGGCCGAAAAGCCATGGTCGATCACCCGGCGCACGGCAACGGGCAGGGCAAGGGTAACGAGCGATGCCGTGAAGAGGAACACCAGCGCGCCGGCAACGAGGCCGCGATAGGCGGCAATATAGGGCAGGATCGCTGCCAGCGGGCGAAGCTCCTTGGCCCTGCCGCCGCTCGTCTTGGCATTACTGCTCACGGGAATTTCCTTCACTCTTGGCACGACCCGATATTGCGTCAGGCGGCTCTTGTTATTCGGCCCACGTTCCTGTATAGCGACCGCAACCTCATCGACAGCCGTGGGCTTTATTAAGGTCGCACGGCTTTGTTTATTCAATAGGCCCGGCGGGCGCAATGGCAGCCGGCCTGGTAACGAACTTGCAGGAACGAGAGTTATGAAGGCTGATATTCATCCCGACTATCACATGATCAAGGTCGTCATGACGGACGGCACGGAATACGAGACCCGCTCCACCTGGGGCAAGGAAGGCGATGTCCTGAACCTCGACATCGACCCGACCTCGCACCCGGCATGGACCGGTGGTTCGCAGCAGCTGCTCGATCGCGGCGGCCGCGTCTCCAAGTTCAACAAGCGCTTCGGCGGCCTCGGCATCTGATCTTTTGGTCAGTGCGAACCTTTCGAAAACCCGGCCCTTGTGCCGGGTTTTGTTTTTCCGTTGACCTGATGAATGCCCCTTGCCGAGGAACCCTTCATGACGGGATATGCAGGGATAATACTCGAAACCCACCCGGGGTGAGGCCAGTTGATGGCGGGGTCTCCAGACGCGTAAAAGCCGCCAAGCTTCTCCCGGCGGCCTTTCTTCGATCTCTTTTTCGAAAACTCAGGCCGAAAGCTTGGCCATGACCTCATCATCGACCTCGAAATTCGAATAGACGTTCTGCACGTCATCATCGTCTTCCAGGTTCTCGATCAGGCGCATCAGCGATGTTGCGCGCTCCTCGTCCACCGGGATGGTGTTCTGCGGCTTCCAGATGGCCTTAACGCTGTCGGCTTCGCCAAGCGTTTCCTGAAGCGCGGAAGAGACCTCGTTGATGTCCTCGAAGGCGCAGTAGATCGTGTGACCGTCCTCGTCGGACACGACGTCCTCCGCGCCGGCCTCGATCGCGGCTTCCATGATGGCGTCCGCGTCGCCGGCTTCGCTCTTGTAGACGATCTCGCCGACGTGATCGAAGGAGAAGGCGACCGAGCCGGTTTCGCCGAGCGCGCCGCCGGCCTTGGTGAAGATCGAGCGGACATTGGAGGCCGTGCGGTTGCGGTTATCCGAAAGCGCCTCGACGATGACAGCGACGCCGCCCGGACCATAGCCCTCATAGCGCACTTCGTCATAATTTTCCGCGTCGCCGCCGGCAGCCTTCTTGACCGCGCGTTCGATATTGTCCTTGGGCATGGACTGCGCCTTGGCGTTCTGGATCGCCAGACGCAAACGCGGGTTCATGTCCGGGTCCGGCGTGCCCATCTTGGCGGCGACGGTAATCTCGCGCGCCAGCTTGGAGAACATTTTCGAACGCACCGCATCCTGCCGGCCCTTGCGATGCATGATGTTTTTGAACTGTGAATGGCCCGCCATGAGCTCCGCCCTGTCTTTATCTTTTAAACGATAGAATGGGCGCCTTATAAGGGCGCAGGGCTTCTGGTTCAAGCCCAGGCGCGCTTGCGGGACAAAGAGAGGCGCGGTTGGGCAGAACCTACCACACGCCGTCCAGAAGGATGATCTTCGGCGGGCTCGACAACGTCCTGAGCGAGACCGTCAGCGAACGGCTGTCGGAGTAGACCACCTCGAAGCCATCGCCCATCATCTCGGCGAAACTCCTGACGCGCGGGCCGGTGCGGTGCATGGGCAGAACGATCGAGGAATAAAGCCGCTCGATGACGTTGCGCATGCTCTCGGCCCCCAGCGTCAACCCGCCGTCCACGGGCACCATGACCACATCAAGCCGGCCGATTTCCATGATATGGCTGTCGGTCAGTTCATGATGCAAATGGCCAAGGTGCCCGATGCACAGGCCCGCCACCTCGAAGATGAAGATGGAATTGCCGTCTTCCTCGAAACTGCCCCAGGCGCGGATATCGGTGGTGACATTGCGAATATAGGTATCGCCGACGACAAGGTCGTGGTCGGCCGCCTCGCCAGGCACGTCGCCCCAGCCGTGGAGCACCATGCCGATGCCGGGATCGGGGCTCAGCGTGAAATGGCTCTCATGCGCCTTGTTCATCGTCGCCACGTCCGGCGGCCCGCCTGGCAACAGAAAACCTGAATAGTCGGTCGCGATCCGCACACCTTGCGGCGTCTCGATCAGATATGTGGAATGGCCGATGAAGGTGATCGTCACCTCCGGCGCCTCATAGGCAACAGGCATGAAGCTTGCGAATTTCACATCCGGCAGGCGTTCGGCAATCGCCTGGCACTGGCTGACCGGCGGGCGCGATTGCGCGGCCGCGCTCGCTGCCGCGAGCATCAGGACTGCAGGAACGAGCATCGCAAGTTGACGAAGCATTGCCATTCCCCCTTGTTTTGAGGATGGCGACAGTGTGCGGGAGAACCAGAGAAAGGTCCACGTAAGCCCCGCGCAATGGTGTTCACACATTCGTGAAAGCCTCTGCGGCAGGGCGGTCGGCACAAAGGGCCGGCGCGTCTTGCTTTATCGCAAGCCCTCCCCCATCTCGATTGCCGAGGGCAAGACAATCGGAGATCGAGAAAACATGCGTGACAAGGTGCTGGCTTTGACGACGTCCCGTAACTGGGAAGCCTTTATTCTGACGGTCATCATCATCAACGCGATCACGCTGGGTTTCGAGACCTCCGATACGGTGATGCAGAGCTTCGCCGGGCCGGTGCTGCGCTTTTTCGACCGCCTCGTGCTGATTATCTTCGTCGTTGAAATCGCTCTGCGCCTTTATGCCCAGCGCCTGCGTTTCTTCCGCGATCCGTGGAGCCTGTTCGATTTCACCATCGTGGTCATCAGCCTCCTGCCCGCAAGCGGTCCCCTCCAGGTGCTGCGCGCGCTCAGGATCCTGCGTGCGCTGCGGCTACTGTCGATGATCCCGTCACTGAGGCGCGTGATCGGCGGGCTCGTGGCCGCCCTTCCCGGCATGGGCTCGATCATCGTGCTGATGGCGCTGGTCTTCTACATCTTCGCCGTGATCGCCACCAAGCTTTACGGCGAGGCCTTCCCCGAATGGTTCGGATCGCTCGGCGCCACGATCTATTCGCTGTTCCAGATCATGACGCTGGAAAGCTGGTCGATGGGCATCGTCCGCCCGGTCATGGACGTCTATCCCAATGCCTGGCTGTTCTTCGTGCCCTTCATCCTTTCGACCGCATTCACCGTGCTCAACCTCTTCATCGGCATCATCGTCTCGGCCATGCAGAAGGAGCACGAGCAGGAACTGCTCGAGGAAAACCGCCAGGCGCGGGAGCCGGAAATGCAGATGATCCTGTCGGAGCTGAAGGCATTGCGACAGGAGGTGGCGGCGCTGAGACAGACGCCGAAGACAAGGCAAAGCTGAACTGCCCGCATGGAACGCGCACCGCGAAACTCGATAGGTGGCTCAGTTTAACAAGGTCTTCCCCACTCTCCGCCGTCATGCTCGGGCCTGTCCCGAGCATCCAAGCACGCCTCTACTCGACAAGCGTCTCCGAAAAAACGTTTCAAATACAATCCAATGCGAAACGCCAACACCGCGCTGGCGGAACCGTGGTTAGATCCTCGCGTCAAGCCCGAGGATGACGTCCGCTAAAGAGGATAGGCTTGTCAGAACCTGCGCCGGCCTGACGGCCAGCGCTAGACCGTCGCGATGCCTAAATTCTTGCCGGTGAGCTTGGAAAGCTGCTGCATGCGGCCCTCGACGCGTTCGCCGATGAAATCGGCATATTGGACCGGCACCACCAGTTCGAGGTCGACGTCACTGTCCTTGCCGGGCAGGAAGTCGAGCGCGCCGACAATCCCCGGCATCGAGGCCGAGAACAGGTAGGCGACGCGCAACAGGCCGCCGAGCAGCTTGGCGCGTTCGATCAGTTCCGGCGTGGCGATGGAACCAAGACCATTGGTATGGTCGTCGTCGCGCAGGCCCTCGAAGCGGTAGTAGTTCGCAAGCGCGATGAAGGCGCGGCCGGGATGGGTGATGCCCGTCAGCGAGGAATGCGCGATCACGTTCAGCGATTGCGGTCCGCGAAAATCGGGATGGGCGCGCCAGCTGATATCGGCCAGAAGACAGGCGGCCTGCCGGTAGCGCGCCTCCTCAGGCGTTTCCTCCACGCCGAAGCGGCGCAGCATCAGACCGGTCCAGGCGGCAATCTCGGTTGCGTGCTTGGGCGAACGGGCGCGCAACAGCGCCAACTGCCGGGCCGCGACCAGAAGCGGGTCCTGCTGCTGGTCGTCAACGCTCAGCTGTGAATAGAGCAGGCCCTCGCGTACCCCTTGCGCGGAAAAACAGATCGATTTCGGCTCCATGATGCTCAGCACCTCGCGCATGGCGATGGCGCCGAAGGGCAAGAGCATGCGGCGGTTCTTGGAGACGGCCTGCCAGGCCGGGTCCTTCTGTTCCTCGTCCTCGCCGATCCGGTCGAGGAAGCTCATCATTTCCTCATAGCCGATCTCGTAGCCCTGCATCATGGTCAGCGGATAGCCGGTCATCTCCATGTGCAGGCGGGCGATGTTACGCCAGGTGCCGCCAACGGCGTAAAAGGTGCGGCCGCGTCCCTTTTCGAGGAAGCCCACCTTCTTCACCTGCTTCTTGGCAAAATTGCGCGCCTTGGTCAGCGAACCTTCGGAGAGTTCGGACAGACGGATGCCGCCGAGCGGCAGGGTGATGCCGTCGCCATAGGTCTTGTCCTTGATGTCGATGAGTTCGAGCGAACCGCCGCCAAGGTCGCCGGCAATGCCATCGGGCTGATAGAAGCCGCTGATGATGCCGTAGGCAGAATAAAGCGCCTCTTCGCGCCCCGTCAGCACGCGGATTTCCTGGCCGAGGATTTCTTCCGCGGCGGCGATGAAGGCCGGGCCGTTCTCGGCCTCGCGGGCCGCCGCCGTCGCCAGCACATGCATGGTGACGGAGCGGGCCTGAACGGCAAGGGCCTTGAAACGCTTGAGCGCGCGGAGCGCGCGCTCGACCCCTTCCTCGTTCATCTTGCCGGTTGCGGCGATGCCGCGCCCGAGGCCGCAGAGAACCTTCTCGTTGAAGAGCACCGTCGGCGCACGCGACAGGCCCTCATAGATGACGATGCGAACCGAGTTTGACCCGATATCGACCACGGAGACAGGGTTGATGCCCGGAAGGCGCCCCTGTGCTTCTGATTCGACCATAAATTACCGGCTTATTTATTGTGGCCGGACAACAGCCCGGCGATGAGCTTCGGCGCACTCGACTTCAGGGCTTCACCACGGCCGGAAAGGCTCGGATTGGTCATGAAGTACTCCTGCGCGTTGAACGGTTCCTCGCCCTCGCGCGGTTCCACACGGCGCGAGGTTCCGTCGGGCAGTATCTCGTAGCTCTGCTGGTTGTCAATGATATTGCCCAGCATGATCTGCGAAAGCACCTGCTCATGCACAGTCGGATTGGTCAGCGGCACGATGGTTTCCACGCGGCGGTCGAGATTGCGCGGCATCAGATCGGCCGAACCGACATAGACATGGGCGTTCTCCGACGGCAGGCCGTGGCCATTGCCGAAGCAGTAGATGCGGGAATGCTCGAGGAAGCGGCCGACGATCGACTTGACCCGGATATTCTCCGACAATCCCGGCACCTGCGGACGCAGGCAGCAGATGCCGCGCACCACGAGATCGATCTGCACACCCTCGCCGCTGGCGCGGTAGAGTGCATCGATGATCTTCGGGTCGACCAGCGAGTTCATCTTCATCCAGATTGCGCCCGGCAGACCGTTCCTGACGTGCTCGATCTCCTCCTCGATATGCTGGAGGATGCGCGGGCGCATGGTCTTCGGTGAAACGGCGAGCTTCATGTTCTGCTCGAGCTCGCCATAGCCGGTGATGAAGTTGAAGACCTCCGCCACGTCATGGGCAATCTTCGGATTACAGGTGAAGTAGGACAGGTCGGTATAGATCTTGGCGGTGATCGGGTGGTAGTTGCCGGTGCCCATATGGCAATAGGTTCTGAGATTGCCATCCTCGCGGCGCACCACCATGGAAAGCTTCGCGTGGGTCTTCAGCTCGATGAAGCCGAAGACGACCTGGACGCCGGCGCGCTCAAGGTCGCGCGCCCAGCGGATATTGGCCTCCTCGTCGAAGCGCGCCTTCAGCTCCACAAGTGCGGTCACCGACTTGCCGGCCTCGGCCGCATCGATCAGCGCGCGCACGATCGGGCTGTCGTTCGAGGTGCGGTAAAGCGTCTGCTTGATGGCGAGAACGTTCGGGTCGCGCGCCGCCTGGATCAGGAACTGGACGACGACATCGAAGGATTCGTAAGGGTGGTGAACGACGAAATCCTTCTCGCGGATGGCGGCGAAACTGTCGCCGACATGTTCGCGCACGCGCTCGGGGAAGCGCGGGTTGAAGGACTTGAACAGAAGGTCGGGACGCGGCGCCTTGGTTATCTCCGACAGCGTGTTGAGCGCCAGAAGACCCGGCAGAACGGCAACGCGATCTTCCGGAACGCCGAGCTCATGGATGACGAAATGGCGCAGCGATGCGGGCATTTCCGAGTCGGTCTCGATGCGGATCACCGAACCGCGACGGCGTTGCTTCAGCGCCGTCTCGAAATAGCGCACGAGGTCTTCCGCCTCTTCCTCGAGCTCGATATCGCTGTCGCGGATGACGCGGAAGGTGCCGTGACCCTGCACTTCGTAACCGGGATAAAGCCGGTGAATGAACATGCCGATCACATCTTCCAGCGTGATGTAGCGGATCGCGCCGTCAATATCCGGCATGCGCACGAAACGGTTCATCGACGGCGGCAGGCGCAAAAGCGCGTTCATCGGCTCGCGCCCGTGGCGGCTGACAAGCTGCAGACCCATGGAAAAGCCGAGATTGGGGATGAAGGGGAAGGGATGGGCCGGATCGATGGACAAGGGCGTCAGGACCGGGAAGATGCCCTGCTCGAATTCATTGGTCAGCCAGGCGCGATCCTCGTCCGTCAGCACGGTCGGCCTGATGATCATGACGCCTTCATTGACCATATATTGCTGCAGCACGGCAAGGGCCGCCTGCTGCTCCATCTGCAGGTTGTCGATTTCGCGCAGGATATCGGAAAGCTGCTCGGCCGGCGTCTTGCCGTCGGCAGAGAGCATGGTCACGCCCTGCCGCACCTGACCCTCGAGGCCCGCGACACGCACCATGAAGAATTCGTCGAGATTGGCCGCCGAAATCGACAGGAAGCGTACGCGCTCCAGCAGCGGATGGGCCGGATTGAGCGTTTCCTCCAGAACCCTTCGGTTGAACTGAAGCCAGGAAAACTCACGGTTGATGAACCGCTCCGGGCTCCGGCTCAGGTCCTCGGCACCGTTGAGATCGCTTGCACCATCCATATGCGACGACAGATTTTCCATGATTTCAGCTCTTCCCTCTCATAGGCCTGGACACGATTTGCGGCGCACCGCATCGGCGAGCCCGCTCTTCCTGCCGGACTATCCGAATTTGGCAACGAAACTGTGACAGGCGGCCAGAGTTGCGCAGTTTACAGGCGCTTGCAAGCACGCGCTCGTGTTTTTCGCGGGTGCAATGACGAGCCGTTTACACTGTTGCATTTTCGCGCCGAGCAAGAACCTCGGCGGCCAGTGCGCGCGTAATCCGCCGCCCGCGCGAAAGCGCGAGCCGGTCGATCTCATCGACGATCTGGCAGGCGCTGTCCAGCGAGCGCTCCATGCGCGAGACAAGGTAGGACACGACGCGATGATCCACCTCTAGTTGCCGGTCGGCGAACAGCTTGAAGATGACCTGCTCGAGAAGCTGATCGTCCGGCGCGCCGATTTCGACCACCGTCGCCGCCTGCAGCCGCGAGCGCAGATCGGCAAGCGTAACGGGCCAGAGGCCGGGCAGGTCACGCGCGGTGATCAGCAGGCTGCCGCCGTTCTGGCGCACCGTGTTGATCAGGTGGAAGAGCGCGGTCTCATCGAGTCCCGCGCGGTCGGCGTCCTCGAACAGGAAGGCGCCCTGACGATAGGGCACGGGCCGGCCGTTGCGCAGATTGTCGGTCACGTCCCGCGCCTGGCTCACGCCTTTCCAGATGGCCGCGAGGTGGCTCTTTCCGGAGCCCGGCGGGCCGACCAGCACGACCACCGGCGCGCGCCAGTCCGGCCAGCGATCGACGAGATCGACGGCGGGCGCGATCGAGGCGGAGACGAGAAGGTGCTCCCGGTCCGCGACGGGGTCATGGCCAAGGGCAAGCGGCAGCTGCACGGTTTCGGTCTTCCTGGCCACGGCTCAGCTTTCTTCTTCCTTCACCGGCGTCGGTTCGTCGCTATGGTGCTCGATCCCGTCCCAGTAGAGATCGCTCGTGAGATAGCGGTCGATGGCAAAGCGCACCAGAACGCCGACGGCGGCGGCAACCGGCACGGCGACGAGCAGGCCGACGAAGCCGAACAGCACGCTGAAGGCAAACAGGGCAAACATCAGCCAGACCGGATGAAGCCGCACGCTGCCGCCGACAAGCTTCGGCTGCAGGACATTGCCTTCGAGAAACTGGCCGAACAGATAGATACCGAAGACCAGCGCGATCATCCAGAAATCGGGCCAGAACTGAAACATCGCCACGCCCATGGACAGGACGAGGCCGGAGGTGGAACCAAGATAAGGGATGAAGCTGACGAAACCGGCAAACAGCCCGATCAACGCGCCGAAATTCAGTCCCGCCAGGCTGAGCGCCACGGCGTAATAGACGCCGAGGATCAGGCAGAGCGAGCCCTGCCCGCGCACGAAACCGGAGATCACAGCGTTGATCTCGCGCGCCAGATAGCGCACGTCGTCAACCTGGCCGCGCGGGATCCACTGGTCGACCTTGGCGATCATCCGGTCCCAGTCGAGCAGCAGGTAGAAGGCGATCACCGGCGCCAGCACCACGAAGGAGACGACGTTGACCACCGCCATCGACGAGCTCCAGATGCTGCCGAACAGCGTGCCGGCGATGGAGGCGCCGCTTGAGAGCATCTTCCCGACATTCTCGCTGAGATCGGTCAGCTGGCCATTCGCCCAGTCCACCAGCTTGCTCAACTGCGTCGTCTGCACATAGTGCTCCAGCGCCGCAATATATTTCGGGAACTGCTGGACCACATCGGAGGCCTGCACGACGAGTAGCGGGATGATGAGCAGAAGAACGGCGATCACGACGATCAGGAAGGTCAGCATAATCGTGGTTGTCGCCCACAGCCGGTTGAAACCAAGCTTTTCAAGTCGGTCGGCGATCGGATCGAGGAAATAGGCAAGCGCCATGCCGGCCACGAACGGCAGCAGAATGCTGCGGAACACATAAAGAAAGAGCGCCACGAAGGCTGCGAACAACAGCCAGAAAATCACTTGTCTTCTGAGGCCTGCGCCGCTGATGCGTCTCGTCATTCACCACACTCCGTCGCAGGCAATGCTCGCTTCCTGAGAAAGCGAACGCCGGTCCTGTTGATCAAACCTCGTCCGGCCGCCCCCTGTCTCGGACAATTCGGGGATAACCGGCGCGCTTTGTTTGTTGGGCATTGCGCCCGCAGCGTCAAGGCCGAAGAATAGGGGGAAACAATCCCCTCCCCGATATCCACTGACGCAAATCGCCCGGAGAAGCTTGCTTTCGGGCTTCAACAACTGGCTTTATTGTCGATATCCCAAAGGGCGCCCGGCCTTGCCGCTTGCATCGGGCAACGACCCGTGCAATGCCCTCGTTTCGAATTGGCATGAGGACTGGCCCCATGAGCGACCCCCGTAAGACGAGCGAAACCCGCAAGAACGGACTGACCTATTCCGATGCCGGCGTCGATATCGATGCAGGCAATCTTCTGGTCGAGAAGATCAAACCTGCCGTTAAATCGACGCGCCGGCCCGGAGCCGACAGCGAGATCGGCGGCTTCGGCGGGTTGTTCGACCTGAAGGCCGCCGGTTTTTCCGATCCGGTCCTGGTTGCCGCCAATGACGGCGTCGGCACCAAGCTGAAGATCGCCATCGAGGCGGGCAAGCATGATACGGTCGGCATCGATCTGGTCGCCATGTGCGTCAACGATCTGGTGGTCCAGGGCGCGGAGCCACTGTTCTTCCTCGATTACTTTGCCACCGGCGCGCTCGACCCGGAAGAGGGCGCGACCATCGTCGAGGGGATCGCCGAGGGCTGCCGCCAGGCCGGCTGCGCGCTGATCGGCGGCGAGACGGCGGAAATGCCGGGCATGTATGCCAAGGGCGACTATGACCTCGCGGGTTTCGCCGTGGGCGCGGCCGAACGCGGCGCGCTTCTGCCGGCGGCAAATCTGGAGGAGGGCGATGTGATCTTCGGCCTTGCCTCCTCCGGCGTGCATTCCAACGGTTTTTCGCTGGTTCGCCGCGTTGCCGAGATGAACGGGCTCGGCTGGCAGGCTCCCGCCCCCTTCGCCCCGGGCAAGACGCTCGGCGAGGCTCTGCTTGAGCCGACCCGCATCTATGTGAAGCCGCTTCTTGCCGCCATCCGCGAGACTGGTGCGGTGAAGGCGCTGGCCCATATCACCGGCGGCGGCTTCCCGGAAAATATACCGCGCGTCCTGCCGAAGACCTTGTCGGCCGAGATCGACCTCGAGGCGATTACCGTGCCGTCCGTCTTCTCCTGGCTGGCGCGCGCCGGCGGCGTCGCGCCTGCGGAAATGATGCGCACCTTCAACTGCGGCGTCGGCATGATCGGCGTGTGCAAGCCGGAAGACCTTGACGCAGTGCTCGAAGTTCTGGCGCGCGAGGGCGAGACGGCCTTCGCGCTCGGCCGCATCATTGCCCGCGGCGAAGACATGGCCGGCACGGTCTACAAGGGCATGATCAACCTATGACGAAGAAGCGCGTCGCCGTTTTCATCTCCGGAAGCGGCTCGAACATGGTGCGGCTCGCCGAGGCGGCGCAAGCGGATGACTATCCGGCCGAAATCGTCGCCGTGATCTCCGACAAGCCCGATGCGAAAGGGCTGGACAAGGCCCGCGCGCTCGGCATTCCGGCCTATGCGCTTGCCCGCAAGGATTATGACGGCAAGGCCGCGCATGAGCGGGCCATGCTGGATCTGCTCGCAGACATAGAGCCGGATTTCATCTGCCTTGCCGGTTTCATGCGGTTGCTCTCCGCCGATTTCATTCGCGCCTATGAAGGGCGGATCATCAATATCCACCCCTCGCTGCTGCCGCTTTTTCCGGGCCTCAATACCCACCAGCGCGCCATCGACGCCGGCATGCGGCTTGCAGGCTGCACGGTTCATTTCGTCACCGAAGGCATGGATGAGGGTCCGATCATCGGACAGGCCGCCGTGCCGATTCTGCCCGGCGATGATGCGGAAAGCCTCGCCGCGCGCATCCTGACTGTCGAGCACCGGCTCTATCCGACCGCGCTCAGCCGATTGGCGGCAGGAGATGTGCTGATGGAAGCCGGCGAAGCCGTGTTTTCCGGTGATGCCGGTTTTGGCCGAGACCAGACGATCGTTGCGGGCTAGCAGGCCCTCTCATAGCCCCTGAATGAACGGATTGGTGCGCCGCTCCTCGCCGATGCGCCCGCCCGGCCCGTGGCCGCAGATGAAGCCGACATCGTCACCGAGCGGCAGAAGCTTGGTGCGGATCGAATTCAGCAATGTCTGGTGATCGCCGCCCGGCAGGTCGGTGCGGCCGATCGAACCGTGAAACAGCACATCGCCGACATGGGCGAATTTCTGGCGGCGGTTGAAGAAGATCACATGGCCCGGCGAATGGCCGGGCGTATGGAACACCTCGAATTCATGCTCGCCGAAGCTTAGCGTCTCGCCCTCCGTAAGGAACCGGTCGGGATAGGCGTTGCGGACCATGCCGGTCATGCCGAAGCGCTCCGCGCTCTGTTCGATCGTCTCTAGGATCGGCTTGTCGTCTTCGTGCGGGCCGATGATTTCGAGCCCGAGCTGCTCCTTCATCTCCATCGCGCCGCCAGCGTGGTCGAGATGGCCGTGCGTCAGCCAGATCGCCTGCAGCTTGATGCCGTTTTCCTCGATCGTCTGGATGATGACTTCGGCGTCCCCGCCCGGATCGACCAGGACACCTTCCCGACTTTCCAGGTCGAACATCACGGTGCAGTTCTGCTGCAAGGGTGTGACGGGAATGATCCCGGCCTGAAGCTGTGCCATGGTGTGAAAATGTCTCCCGTTTTTCCGATCCGCCGCTGCGGCTTCCATTTCGTGGTGAACCGCACTAAACCTAATGCAACACCTATGTCAGACTTGATTTGATTGCAAAACCCCCAAGCCTGACGGGACATGCGAAACGGCGAAAGGATGCAAGGCTTTCGTGCCCAAGAGTGAAGCGATGAGAAGCGACAATCTGGCCGATCCGGTCCGCGATGACGGTCAGGCGGAATTCGAGATCGTCGAGCTGCTGTTTTTTGCCTACCGCGATTTCATTTCCGATCCGGATGCAATCCTGCAAGACATCGGCTTTGGCCGCGCCCACCACCGCGTGGTCCATTTCGTCGGCAGCCGCCCCGGCATGAGCGTCGCCGACTTGCTCGATACGCTGGGCATTACCAAGCAGAGCCTCGCTCGGGTGCTCAAGCAACTGATCGACGCGGGCTATGTGCGCCAGACCACCGGACCCGAAGATCGCCGCCAGCGTCGCCTGTTTCTTTCGCAAAAGGGAGAGGACCTGCGCCAGCAGCTTCTTGCCCCACAGTTGGAACGCATTGCGAAGGCTTTCAGCGGCCTCGGGGAGAGCGAGCGGGCGGCCGTGAAAGACTTCCTGTCGCGGATGTGCAATGACGACCCGACCGCGTTTTGCGGCGCCCTGCTCTCAGCCAATGACGGAAAAGAGCCATGACCAGGGAAATCGCAGACGACGCGCCTCACCTTCTGATCGTCGACGACGACACCCGCATCCGTACGCTTCTGAAGCGCTATCTCGGCGAACAGGGCTACCGGGTCTCGACCGCCGGCGACGCTGGCGAAGCGCGCCGCAAGCTCGAGGGCCTCGATTTCGACCTTCTTGTTCTGGACGTGATGATGCCCGGCGAAGACGGCGTGTCGCTGACCCGAGATCTGAGCCAGCTTCGGCCGATCCCGGTCCTGCTTCTGACCGCCAAGGCCGAGGCCGACGCCCGGATCGAAGGGTTGGAGGCCGGCGCGGACGACTATCTCGCCAAGCCGTTCGAGCCGCGCGAACTTCTGCTCAGAATCAGCAACATCCTGCGCCGGTCCCAGGGGCCGAAGACGCCGGCGATCGAGCAGATCATGTTCGGTCCCTACACGTTTTCGCTTGCCCGCCGCGAGTTGAAGATGGGCGCAACGCCGATCCGCCTCACCGAGCGGGAACAGGACATCATGTCGATGCTGGCGGAAAAGGCGGGCGAGACCGTTGCGCGCTACGACCTCGTCAGTTCCGATGCCGAGATCAACGAACGAACGATCGACGTGCAGATCAACCGGCTGAGGCGCAAGATCGAGAGCGATCCGGCCAATCCGCGCTACCTGCAGACGGTGCGCGGCATCGGCTATCGGCTGAACCGGGACTAGCTGGCCTTGAGACACCTCGGACAAAGTCTGACGGATATTTGCGAGACTGTCGCCGACGGTCTGCGCAGGGCCTTTCGCACCGTTGTCAGGCTTCCCGGTCTGCGTCACCTTTACTACGCCTACAAGACGGTGGCCCGATGGACGCATCACCGGCTGCCGCGCGGCCTGTTCGCCCGCTCGCTGTTGATCATCATCATTCCGATGCTGCTGCTGCAGGCCGTCGTCGCCACGGTCTTCATGGAGCGTCACTGGCAGATGGTCACCCATCGCCTCGCCGATGCGGTGACCGGCGATATCGCCGCCATCATCGACCTTATCGAAACGACCGATACCGATTATCAGGACGAGATCATCTCGATTGCAGCCCGCGATATGGGCCTCCGGGTTGCGATCGAGCCTGGCGGCAAGCTGCCCCCGCCCCTGCCCAAGCCTTTCTTCGGGCTTCTGGACCAGGTCTTGGCCGAGCTGATTTCGGCCAAGATCGGCCGCCCCTTCTGGATCGATACGCTTGGCGACTCGCGCTTCGTCGAGATCCGCATCAAGCTCGATGATGGCATTTTGCGGATCTTCGCCCGCCGCTCGATGACCTATGCGTCGAACACGCATATCTTCATCCTGTGGATGGTCGGCACTTCGCTGGTGCTGATCGGCATTGCCACGCTTTTCCTGCGCGGGCAGATCCGCCCGATCCTCAGACTGACACAGGCAGCCGAGGATTTCGGCAAGGGCAACCGCTCGTCGCGCCCCTTCACCCCGCGCGGGGCGATCGAAATCCGCCGCGCCGGTCTCGCCTTCATCCTGATGCGCGAACGCATCGAGCGCCAGATCGAGCAGCGCACCACCATGCTGAATGGCGTCAGCCACGATCTGCGCACCATTCTGACGCGGTTCAAGCTGCAACTCGCCCTGATCGGCGACAGTCCCGAGGTCGAAGCGCTCAATCAGGATATCGAAGAGATGCAGAAGATGCTGGAGGGCTATATCGATTTTGCCCGCGGCGACGCCGAGGAGATCACCGGAACGGCAAGCCTTTCGGCACTGTTCAGGCGCCAGCAGGAGGATTTCGAGCTTTCCGGCAAATCACTGCATTATGTCATCGTCGGCGATGATGCGGTGACGGTGCGGCCCAATGCCTTCGCACGGCTCGTCGCCAACCTGGCTTCAAACGCCAAGCGCCACGCAAACCGGCTCGAAATCACCGCCGAGCACGGCGATAAATGGCTGACGATCTCCTTTGACGATGACGGGCCGGGCATTGCTCCGGACATGCGCGAGGAAGTGTTCAAGCCGTTCCTGAGGCTCGACAATGCCCGCAACCTCGATTCTTCCGGTACAGGTCTTGGCCTTGCCATTGCCCGCGACATCGCGCGCGGACATGGCGGCAATGTGGTGTTGTCGGAAAGCCCGCTTGGCGGGCTCAGGGCAACCATCCACATTCCATGCTGACTTGTTCAGTGAAGCTTCGCGCCGTTTTCGACCGGCTTGTCGATTGACGCAAGAATGACATCGCCATTTTCGTCGGCCATGCCGAGCGTCAGCACTTCCGAGCGGAAGGGGCCGATCTGGCGCGGCGGGAAGTTGACAACCGCCATCACCTGCCGACCGACAAGGGTTTCGGGGGTATAATGCACGGTGATCTGAGCAGAGGACTTTTTCACGCCGATATCAGGGCCGAAATCGATCTTCAGCTTGTAGGCCGGCTTGCGGGCCTGCGGAAAGGTCTCCGCCTCGATGATGGTGCCGGCGCGGATGTCGACCTTCAGGAAATCGTCAAAGGTGATCTCGTCCGTCATTCAGCCCGCCAGTTCGCGCGATCGTTTGCAGGCGGCCTCAAGCGCCCGGTCGAAGACCGGCTGAAGACCGTCCTCGGCCATCAGGTGCTCAAGCGCTGCCGCCGTCGTGCCGCCGGGCGACGTGACATTCTTGCGCAGCGTTCCGGCATCATCCTTCGAGCCGTCCATCAGCGCGCCCGCGCCGATCACCGTGCCGCGCGCAAGCCGCATGGCAAGATCCTCGTCAAGCCCGAGCTTGCGACCGGCTTCCGCCATGCATTCCACCAGATAGAAGGCATAGGCCGGCCCGCTGCCGGAGATCGCGGTGACGGCGTCGATGTCGGCTTCCTTCTCGACCCATTCGACCTGGCCGACAGCCGAAAGAAGCATATCCGCCTCTTCGCGCGCCGGTTCGCTGACAAGGCCGTTGGCGAAGGCGCCGATGACGCCGCGGCCAACCATGGAAGGCGTGTTGGGAATCGTGCGGATCATCGCCAGCTTGCCGAGCCGCTCCTCGAAATAGGAAAGCGTCTTTCCGGCGGCGACGGAGATGACCAGCGTGTCCTCGTCAATCACCGGCGCCAGCGTGTCGAGCACGGCATACATGACCTGCGGCTTGACGGCGAGAACCAGTATTTTGGCCTTGATATTGTCCGGGGGCGCCACATGATGGCGGATACCGCTGCGGTCCAGAAGGCTCTTGATGCTGTTGGAAGGGTTTGGATCGATCACGGTGATCGCCTCGCGGCGAACCCCGCCTGCGACCCAGCCCGAAAGCATCGCGCCGCCCATATTGCCGGCTCCCACGAGAACCAGCCCCTCGATTTCGCTGAGGTCTGCCATATCAGGCCTCTCCAACCGTTTCGAACAACACTGCCTTCATCGCGTCTTCCGCCGACATGCCGGACCAGACGACGAACTGAAAGGCCTGAAAATAGTTCTCGCACGCATCGAGCCCGTTGGAAAGCGTGCCCTCGACCTGCTGATTAGTCGGCTCTGCGCCGCCTGCCAGAAGCAGCGAGTGACGGAAAACCACTACATTCTCGTGAGGCCAAAAGTCGAAATGCCCCATCAGGACCTGGGAATTGACGCGCGACAGCAGGCGCACAAGCTCGGTCGTCCGGTGGTCAGGCACGCGCAGGTCGAAGGCACAGGCAAGGTGCAGCGCCTCGTGCTGGCTCATCCACGAGAAGGAGACGTGATAGTCAGCCCAACGGCCGCCGACCGTCATCGCGATCTCGTCCTCGCCGGAACGCTCGAAACTCCAGTCATTCGTGGAAGCCACGAACTCGATCATGTCGACCGGATTGTTCAGACGTTCAATTTCCAAAAGACCAAGACCCATAAACCACCTTTTCCGTTCACCCGTCGCCGGCTCCGGCCAATCGCCTGACCAGCCTCCCCGCGACGCACGTGCCGGGCTCCATTTCGAATCATCTATTAAAATCAGTGTATAACGCGCATTCTCCAACACCAGCCCCCCGCAAGCTGCTTTCCCGTCATCTGTCATTTTCGCGTTAGCAAAATGATTCAGGGCCAAGACCTAAATGATTCAGTGAATTGCCTTTTTTAACCATGTCCACAGGCAGGATTTTTTTTGGGGGAAGTCTTGGAAAGACTGCCGGCACAACGGTTCCGGACCCTTTTGCGCCGGGCCCGGGTGACAGCGCGGCCTCGATCAACAAAAAAGCAGGCCTCGATGAGACCTGCTCTTGATGTTTCTCTGGGGGGCCGGCGATGCGGACGGGTGGGTTATTCCCCGGCCTTCTCGCCCAGCTTCGCCTCAAGCGCGTCGATGCGGGCGCGCAACTCGTCGTTTTCATCGCGAGCCTTGATCGCCATGTCGCGCACGGCATCGAATTCCTCGCGCTGAACGACGTCCATGCTGTTCAGCCAGCGCTCGACCTGCGCTTTCACGGCCGTTTCGAGGTCCTTGCCGGCGCTTTGAACCGAGCCCGCGGCATCGGTCATCAGCTTGGCGAGATCATCGAGGATACGCGTGGTGCCGGATGTCATGTCGGTTTCTCCTTGGAAATGCCGGGACGCACTTTTCTGGGTGCCTGCCCTTCAGGTAATGGGCCCGCCTTGAAGGCGCAAGCCCGCTCGTAACGAATGTGCATGCACCCGAACCCGCGGCAGCTTGACCGGACCGCATTATGCCGCCATCTTCCCGCCGACCATAGAGGAATTCACGCCTTGCTTCCAGACAATATCAAGCTTGCCGCCATACCCTTTCCCGCCATCGATCCGGTCGCGGTCAAACTGGGTCCCTTGCAAGTCCACTGGTACGGGCTCGCCTATGTCGCGGGTATTCTACTCGGCTGGCTCTATGCCCGTTGGCTGTTGAGGAGGGAAGCGCTCTGGCCGGGCGGCAAGCAGCCGATGACGCTGACGCGGCTCGACGACTTCATCACCTGGTCGGTGCTCGGCATCATCATCGGCGGCAGGCTCGGCTATGCCCTGTTCTATGCTCCCGGATTTTTCCTTTCCCATCCGCTGACGATCGTCAAGGTCTGGGACGGCGGCATGTCGTTCCATGGCGGACTGATCGGGATGATCACGGTGATGATCCTCTTCTCCCGCAAGCACGGCATCAGGACCTGGTCGCTGCTCGACCTGATCGCCACGGTCACGCCGGTGGGCCTGTTCTTCGGGCGGATCGCCAATTTCATCAATGCCGAACTCTGGGGAAGGGCAAGCGACGTGCCCTGGGCCGTGGTCTTTCCCGGCGCCGGCCCGCTTCCGCGCCATCCGAGCCAGCTCTATGAGGCCGGGCTGGAAGGCCTTGTGACGCTTGTCATCCTGCTTGTCGCGACCCAGGTCTTCCGCACGCTGAAACGCCCGGGCCTGACGGCCAGCCTTTTCATCTGCTTTTACGCCTTGTCGCGCATCTTTGTCGAATTCTTCCGCGAGCCGGATCCGCAGCTCGGCTATCTCTTCGGCGGCTGGCTGACCATGGGCATGGTGCTGTCGACGCCGATGCTGCTCATCGGGCTCTGGGGCATCTGGTATTCCGGCCGCATGGCAAGGCGCAACGGCACGGAAAGGCCGTCGTGACCACCCCGCTTGGCGAAAAGATCCGGGCGATGATCGAGACCGGCGGACCAATGCCGGTCAGCACCTATTTCAACCTGTGCCTGGCCGATCCCGAACATGGTTACTACATCACCCGCGACCCGCTGGGCCGCGCCGGCGACTTCACCACGGCGCCGGAAATTTCCCAGCTTTTCGGCGAGCTCATCGGCATCTTCCTGGTGCAGGCCTGGCAACGCCACGGCGCGCCGGAGAAAACGGTGCTGATCGAGGGCGGACCGGGGCGCGGAACAATGATGGCGGACATCCTGAATGTCGTCTCCAAGGTTGCGCCGGACTTCTATTCGGGGCTTTCCGTCGTCCTCATGGAGACGAGCCCTGCCCTGCGCGCCCATCAGGCCGAGACGCTCGAGCGGCACCGCGACAAGACCGGCTGGGTCGACGACCTTGCCGAGGCGCCGGAAGGCTTCACCCTGTTCGTCGCCAATGAGCTTTTCGATGCCATCGCCACGCGCCAGTTCGTCAAGGCGAAATCAGGTCTGTTCGAGCGCGTGGCCACGCTCGACGATGACGGCGCGCTTTGCTTCGGCATCTCCCCGGCGAAGCTCGATCCGGGCTCGCTTCCCGCAGGCTGGCAGGCCCAACCCGATGGTGCTATCTTCGAGACCGCGCCGGCGCGCGAAGCGCTGATGGCGCGGCTCGCCGATCGGTTGAAGGTAACCGGCGGCAGCGCGCTGATCATCGATTACGGCCACCTCGAAAGCGGTTTCGGCGACACGCTGCAGGCAATCCGCAACCACGCCTTCGACCCGCCGCTTGCCCATCCGGGCGAGGCGGACCTGACGAGCCATGTGGATTTCGCCGCCCTTGCCGCAGTCGCCCTTCAGGAAGGGCTTCATGTCCACAAGATGATGATGCAGGGCGCGTTTCTGGCCGGGCTCGGGCTCGGGCCGCGCGCCTCCGCCCTCGGCCGTGGCAAGGATCTCGCCACCCAGCAGCAGATCGTCGCAGCCGCCCGCCGGCTCGCTGGCGAAGGGGAGAGCGAAATGGGCAACCTTTTCAAGGTATTGTGCGTTTCTCACCAGGCCTTGCCGCTCATTCCCTTTGACGGCGAGGATTGACAAATACGCTTCGCGCGCACCACCATCCGCCAAAACGCGAGACAGGATAACCCCATGCCCCAGCCCGGCCAGAGAGCCGAGATCGACGCCGCCCTTGCCCCGGTCCAAAGCCCGCTGCTTTCCGCGCGGCTTGCCGGAACGGGATTGCGTCACGGTTTCTTCGCGCGCCGGGGCGGCGTATCCTCCGGCATTTACGAGAGCCTCAATTGCGGTGCAGGCTCCGACGACCGGGCCGAAGACGTTGCGGAAAACCGCGCGCGCGTCTCCGGCTGGTTCGGCCAAGACGCCACCCGTCTCGTCAATCTCCATCAGTGCCATTCGGCCGAGGCGATTGCCGTGGAGGCTCCGTTTTCCGGCGAACGGCCGCGCGCCGACGCGCTGGTGACGAGAACGCCGGGCCTCGTCCTCGGCGTGCTGACCGCCGATTGCGGCCCGGTTCTGTTTGCAGACCCCGCGACCGGCGTCATCGCTGCCGCCCATGCGGGCTGGCGCGGCGCGCTCGGCGGCGTTCTCGAGGCAACCCTTGCGGTGATGATGAAGCTTGGCGCACGCCGCGAGACGATCAGCGCATGCCTTGGTCCGTGCATCGGAAGGCGCGCCTATGAAGTCGGACCGGAATTCGTCGCCCGCTTCACCGAGGAAGACAAAGCTTTTTCCCGCTTCTTTTCGCCTTCCGGAAAGGAAGGCCACGCCCTGTTCGATCTCGCCGGCTTCATTGGCCTCCGGCTTGACCGTGCCGGTATCGCGCACGACATCATGGGCCAATGCACCTATGAGAAAGAGCAGGACTTCTTTTCCTATCGCCGATCAACGCATCGCGGCGAGCCGGATTACGGCCGCCAGATCTCGGCGATCTCGATAGCGGCTTCATGAGCCCGAAACGTCAATCGCGTGCCCAGCACGCCCGGGGAGACAGATATGGCGCTGATCTTTGACAACGAGGAATATGCCGACAGGCTGACACGGCTGAAGAGCGCGATGGCCGCCAAGAAGCTCGATGCCGTTCTTCTGTTCGCGCAGGAGAGCATGTACTGGCTGACGGGGTACGACACGTTCGGTTTCGTCTTCTTCCAGTGCCTGGCGGTGACGGCCGACGGCAAGATGACGCTACTGACCCGCTCGGCCGATGTTCGCCAGGCGCGCCAGACATCCAATATCTCCGACATCCGCATCTGGGTCGATCGCGGCCAGACGGATCCGAGCCGCGACCTGAAGGAGATGCTGGCCGATCTCGATCTGCTCGGCTGCCGCATCGGCGTCGAATACGATACCCACGGCATGACCGGGCGCTCCGCCCATTTGCTTGACCAGCAACTGTCAAGCTTCTGCCAGCTTGAAGATGCCTCCTACCTCGTCTCCAATCTGCGGCTGATCAAGAGCCCGGCCGAGATCACCTTCATCGAGAAGGCCGCAACGCTGTGCGACGATGCCTTTGACGCGGCCCTGCCGCTGGTCAAGCCCGGCGCCGACGAAGCCGAAATCCTTGCCGCCATGCAGGGCGCGGTGCTTGCCGGCGGCGGCGACTATCCGGCCAACAATTTCGTCATCGGCTCGGGCGAGAGCGCCCTCCTCTGCCGCGCCAAATCGGGCCGGCGCAAGCTCTCGGAGAACGACCAGCTGACGCTCGAATGGGCGGGCGTATCGGGACAGTATCACGTCGCGGCAATGCGCACGCTGGTGATCGGCGAGCCAAGCGACCGCCACCACGCGCTGTTCGGCGCGGCAAAAGCGACGCTCGAGGCAATCGAGCAATTGCTGAGGCCGGGCCACAGTTTCGGCGATGTCTTCGACAAGCACGCGGAGATCATGGATGCCCGCGGCCTGTCGCGCCATCGGCTGAATGCCTGCGGTTATTCGCTGGGCGCGCGGTTCGCGCCGTCCTGGATGGAGCACCAGATGTTCCATGCCGGAAACCCCAACCCGATCCTGCCGTCCATGTCGCTGTTCGTGCACATCATCATCATGGATTCAGACAGCGGAACGGCAATGACGCTCGGCCGGACCTACCTGACCGGCGAGGGCGACCCCAGGCCGCTTTCCAGACTCAGCCTCGACCTTTACACAAAATAAAGCATGATCGCCGCGAGCGTTTGACAAGACCGCGCCCTCTCCCGAAAATCACAAGCATTTTCAACGGAAAGGGCGTGGTCAGATGATGCGGATGGCAAGCATTTTCATTGCTGCGGGCTTGCTTGCCGCCTGTTCCGCCAGCGACGTGATGACGGTTTCGTCAACGCCGCCCGCTCCTGTCAACGCGCCAGCCTATCAGACCACGCAGGCCCCGCCGCCGGTCGCCGCCGCGCCGCAGGGAAACGTCGCCCGCCAGAACCTCGCCGCCCCGGCAGCGCCATCCTACGGCGGCCAGACGACAGCGTCCGCCGCCGCCACCACGCTTGACGCCACGCCCGGACGAGGCCGCGCGCCCTCCACCTTCGGCCAGCAGGCAGAACAGCTTGGCCAGACGCCGACGGCCGCCGCTCAACCCCCAACCACGGCAACTCCCCGACAGGCCGCAGCACCGCCGGCAAAGACAGCCGCCGCGCAGCCGTCAGCCGCGCAACAGCTCCCGGCGCAACAGGCCGCAACCACTCAGCAGATCGCCGCAGCACCGCCTGCAAACCAGCCGCAGGCAGCCGCCGCCTACCAGTCGGTGCGCTTCCTGCCGATCATCGGCGCGCCGTCCGACAAGCTCGAGCCGCTCTCAGCACGGCTCGGCGACAGCGTACGCGCGGCCGGTCTCACCATCGTGCCGATGGGGCAGACGACAGCCGATCTCGCCCTCAAGGGCTATTTTTCCGTCGTGGACGATGATGGGCGCGTCTCCGTCGTCTATGTCTGGGACGTGATCGGGGAGGATGGCCTGCGCCTCCACCGCATCCAGGGCAGCGAACCCTCCCCCGACAGCGATTTTTCCGGCAGCGACCCGTGGGATGGCGTGTCGCCCGAGATGATGGCGAGCGTCGGCCAGAAGACGGTCGGCTCGCTGCTTGCCTGGCTCGACAGCCAGGGTTGAGACGCTCCCCTTCCCGGTTCCCGGCGGAGGACAAAACGGGAAAGTCGGTTGAAACCGTCACAAGAGCGTAACAACCGCCTTGCAATCACCGGCAAGCCGGTTAAAAAGCGGGCAGGAAGACGCAACGGGCGGTATGACATGAAGGTTTTCGCGGGCAATTCCAATCGACAGCTTGCCGAAGCGATCTGCAACTATCTCAATGTTCCGATGGGCAAAGCGAGCGTCAGACGGTTCGCCGATCAGGAAATCTTCGTGGAAATCCAGGAAAATGTGCGCGGCGAGGACGTTTTCGTCGTCCAGTCGACGTCTTTTCCGACCAATGACCACCTGATGGAACTGCTGATCATGATCGATGCGTTCCGGCGCTCCTCGGCGCGGCGCATCACGGCGGTCCTTCCCTATTTCGGCTATGCCAGGCAAGACCGCAAGCCCGGCCCGCGCACCCCGATCTCGGCCAAGCTCGTCGCCAACCTGATCACCCAGGCCGGCGCCAACCGCGTGATGACGCTTGATCTTCATGCCGGCCAGATCCAGGGCTTCTTCGATATCCCGACAGACAATCTCTACGCTCTGCCGATCCTTGCCCGCGACATCAAGGCGCGGCGCAACCTCGAAAACGTCATGGTGGTTTCGCCCGATGTCGGCGGCGTGGTGCGCGCCCGCGCGCTCGCCAAGCGGCTCGACTGTCTTCTCGCCATCGTCGACAAGCGGCGCGAGCGTCCGGGCGAATCCGAGGTGATGAACATCATCGGCGAGGTCGAGGGCAAGGAATGCATCCTGATCGACGATATCGTCGATTCCGGCGGCACCCTCTGTAACGCCGCCGAAGCGCTGTTGAACAACGGCGCGCTCTCGGTGACCGCCTACATCACCCACGGCGTTCTCTCCGGCTCCGCTGCCCAGCGCATCAGCTCTTCGAAGCTTGAGGAACTGGTGATTACCGACTCGATCCAGCCGCGCGGGGAAATGGTAGCCGCCAGCAATATCCGCGTGATCTCCACGGCGGCGCTGATCGGCGAGGCAATCAACAGAACGAGCCACGAATCCTCCGTCTCGAGCCTGTTTGACTGAGATTTCGGTCGATCGCGAAGCCGGGTTCCGCCTCCCCGGTGGGCTGTCCACTGCGTTTGCGCCAGCCAGCGAAGAGCGCTAGATGAAGACGTGCCCGAAGACCAAAATGCCGATGAAGACTGCCAAGGACATGAAGCCCTGGCCCCAACGCACGGCCCTGCAGCTCAACACTTTAATATCCAGGGCCACGTCATTGGCCGCTCCGCTGTCGCGAGCCGCCTGCGCAAGGCTCGCGAGCAAGGTTTGCGCCGCGCCGAGAGCCATATTGTTGTTGATGCAGAAAATCGCATAGGCGCCGGCAACCGCCGCCACGCGCGCCGTGCTAAAACCGTCGCCGCTGCTGTAGGAAATCACATAGCCCGCCACGGCCAGGCTCACGGCCGAGAAATACGCCCACAGCTTGTCGGCGGCATTGTTCTGCGCCTGAAAGGCATCCAGCGCATCTTTGACACTGAGTGTCATGAAACTTCCCTCGCCCCTTCCTCCAGACGGCGTTTTCGCCGAGAAGCATGAACCGGGACGCGTTGCGCCGCCCGATGAGCCCGCACCGCCGCCTTCGGCTAATGCGCAGCCATTTCGCTGTCCGGTTCGCCGAAGACGCCATCGTCATTGACAATATCCTCGATCTCGTCGCGCGGTTTGGGCTTGCCGAAATAATAGCCCTGGGCCCGCGGACAGCCTTCCCGTCTCAGGAATTCGAGTTGCTCCTCGGTTTCCACGCCTTCGGCCAGCACACGCAATCCAAGGCTCTTGCCGATGATCACGGTCGAACGGACAATCGCCGCCGACAGCGTATCCTGCGGCAGTCCGGAGACGAAGGACCGGTCGATCTTGATCTTGTTGAAGGGAAACTGCTGCAAGGTTGCAAGCGACGAATAGCCTGTTCCGAAATCATCCATGGCGATCTTGACGCCGAGCGCCTTCAGCCGCGTGAAGGTTTCGTGTGCCCTGTGGACGTTTTCGACAATACCGCTTTCGGTAAACTCAAGTTCCAGACGATCGGCGGGGAGCCCGGTCTGCCTGAGAATATCCGCCACCTTTTCGGGAAAATGCAGATCGGCGAGCTGCTGGGCGGCAACGTTGACGCCGACCTGATAGGGCTGCTTCCAGCCGACCGCATCCGCGCAGGCCTCGCGCAGCACCCATTCGCCGAGCGTTGAAATGAAACCGGTCTTTTCGGCAAGCGGGATGAAATCATCCGGTGGGATGAGCCCGTGATCCCTGTGGAACCACCGCAGCAGGACTTCAAAGCCGAAGATCGTCCGGTCTTCGGTCAGATGCTGCTGCTGATAGAAAAGGCGGAACTCCCCATCTTCCAGCGCGCGCCGCATGTCCAGCGCCAGCGCATTCATCTGCCGCTCGCCGTGGTCCAGCTCGTTGTCATAGAAGGCAAGTTCACCGGCCTTGCCGCGCTTGGCGCGCAGCAGGGCGGCATCGACCCGGGCCACCAGTTCATCAGCTATGCGCCCATCCGCCGGCGAAAGCGCACAACCGGCATGCACGACGATTTCTATTCCGTTCCCGTTCCAGTCGATCGGACGGGAAATTTCATGCATCACCCGACGACAGACCTTCAGGACGTCCTGACGATACCTGTAGCCACGCAGGAGCACGGCGAACTCGTCATTGCCGGCGCGCGCGATGAAGGCATCGCCGGGCAAGACGCCGATCAGGCTCTGGGCGATCGTTCCCAGAATATGATCTCCTGCGGCGTTCCCGTGCACGACGTTGATTTCCTTGAAACCCTTGATGTCGAGAAAACCAACGGCGAAGGGTAACTCGCCCCGTGTCTCGTCGAGGGTCCTCTGCAGTTCCTCGATCAGCGCCCGCCGGTTCGGCAGCCCGGTAAGCGCGTCATGCGCGCTGGCGCGGTGAAGCTGGGAAGAGACGATTTCCCTGTTCTTCGCGTCCAGCATCAAAAGTCCGAGGCCAAGCACCATCACCATGCCCGCAGCCTGGGCGGCAAAGAAAGTCATCGTCTGTGGCTGCAGGCCCGTTCCCGGCATCTGGATCGTGCCGTCGGGAACCACCGTGAGACCAGCAAGGCTGACCATGTGAACGGCAAAGATGGCGAGCACGACCAGAGCCGATGCAAGCGCCTTGTTGAAACGTCGGTGTATCCGGTTGGCAGCCGAACTGGAGGCCAGACCGACAACTGCGCCGAGAATGAGCGACGCAGCAACATAGTCCGAAGACCAGACGAACTGAGCCGGCACATTGTAACCGGCCATGCCGATGAAATGCATCAGCCCGATGCCGAGACCGAAGACCAGACCGCCGGCTTCCACAAGGAGCGTCTTGCCGCCGCTGCAGACAATGAGCATGCCAAACGTGGTGGCGGCGATCGCCGCGCCGAGCGAGAGGAAGGTCATGAACGGGTCGAAGGAATGCGGCAGACTGAGGTTGTAGCCCAGCATCGCGATGAAATGCGTGCACCAGATGGTCATGCCGCCGACAATGCCGGCCAGTATCAGCCACAGCCAGGAATGTACCAGTGGCAGGAGCCGGACGCGCCCGACAAGGCTGACTGCCAGATAACATCCCACGAAGGCGACGAACAGCGCTGCCGCAATCGACCGGTGCGTGTGGTCCACCGTAAGGCATGAAATGAGCGCGTCCAAACAGTCCCTCCGGGCCACGAAGCCCTGATAAAAAAGCTCTATTGCGAATATTAGTAGCGCGTTGGATCAGGCCGGAACAGTAAAAAACGCCGGTCGTAACACGCCTGTGACGTCAAAGCGGACCACTGCGCGCTCCGCTCTTGCCTTTTGCAGGCGCCTCCTATATAGCCACCCCGTTCGCGCAGACACCCTTGGAGGCAGCGCGAATGAGGGCTTGTCCCTCCGTTTTGGCGGCAGAATGGCTGCCGACATAACGCTCCATATAACCTGAAAGGAAATGCCATGAGCGACAAAAGCTCTCTGCTCACGGCCGAAGCGCGCGAACGGGTCGGTAAGGGGTCCTCCCGCGAACTGCGCCGCAACGGTCTGGTGCCTGCCGTCATCTACGGCGACAAGAAAGCCCCGGTTTCGATCGCGGTCTCCCGCAAGGAAGTGACCAAGCGCATCTTCGACGGCGGCTTCATGACCACGACCTTCACGATCGAGGTTGGCAAGGATAAGTACATGGTCCTGCCGAAGGACTACCAGCTCGATCCGGTCCGCGACTTCGTCATGCATGTCGACTTCCTGCGGGTCTCCGAGAAGAGCATCGTCACGGTTGCCGTTCCGGTCCACTTCATCAATGAAGAAACCTGCCCCGGCATCAAGAAGGGTGGCGTGCTCAACATCGTCCGCCACGAAGTCGAGTTCCACTGCCCGGCAAACGCCATTCCCGACAGCATCACGGTTGACCTTGCACCCGTCAATGTCGGCGAATCGATCCACATATCGGCAGTGAACCTTCCGGCGAACGTGACTCCGGTCATCACCGACCGCGACTTCACCATCGCCACGATCGCCGCTCCGGCGGGCCTGAAGTCCGAGCAGGACGAGGCCGAGGAAGCGGAAGTCGCAGAGGACGAAGGCGAAGCTTCGGAAGAATAAGACGCTGCGGCGTAAAGGCAGCATGCATCAAGCCGCGGGAGAGCCCGCGGCTTTTTCGTTTTCTTTCCGGCGCGATCTGTGATTGCATTTCCACTCCCACGGCGCCGCCGGCCGTTCGCATCTCCCTCCGTTCAAGCCGCTCCGTTAGGGGTTTCTTATTGCAGGCCGGATAAAAAGCATGCATGTTATTCGGAAGCCAAAACTTACGTTTTGCCGGCCTTCGCCGGATCATCCACAATATCGGTATTGAGCGTGGAGAAGGGACCACGTACGAGCACATGATCAGTCTGCGATCCCACAAAGACGTTCTGATCGCCCTGGCAGGCGCCTGCGTCACAAGCCTGGCTCTGCTGATCGTCTCCCTTTATTCGCTCTGGAACATCGAAACTGACCGTCTTCAGCTCTCCCGCAACATAGCCCAACTCGCCGAGATCAGCGCGCCGGCGCTGGCGATCTCGCTGACCGCCGCCGATTACACGGCAATCGAGACGATCGCCGCCGCGATCAAGAGCTCGCCGGAAATAGAAAAGCTGGAAATCCGCGACCGGACGGGTGCGCTCGAACTGGCACTGGCAGACGAGAACATTGACGGCAGCCTCGCCTCCCTGACACGTCCGCTTCTTGCCGATCCGGCAAGCGGCGACGAACAGATCGGGCTCATCCGGCTTTATTTTTCCAACCGGACGGCGGCAGGCGTCGGTTTCTGGCTGATGAGCATTGCCGCGCTGGTGGCCACGATCTTTCTTTTCTGGGTGACCTGGCGCCTTGCCCGCACGTTCGGGCCACGCCCTGCGCCAAAATCCGTTCAGCCGAGAGAGACGGCCGGAATGCCGGGCGACGACAGCGGACTGCTGCCGAAAGGTATTTTCTCCATTTCGCAAAAGGAAACCGCCCCACCGTTCGGACACCTGTTCGAGAGCGAAACCCACATGGCCAGCCTGATCTCCGACGAGGGTCGGCTGGTGGCGGCCAGTGCGGCATGGCTCGCGCGAGGCGGTTATCGGCGCGAGGCGGTCAGCGGCGCTGACATCGCTGACTTCATCGTCGACCCGGACCGCGACATGATTACAAAACGCCTCGCTGACATGCGCACCGAACGCCGGCCGCAGAAGGGGACGTTGAGGTTCCGGCACGCCGATGGAACGGCTTCGGACGTCTGGTTTGCGGCTACCGCCGTGTCGACGCCGGAGGGCGAGACCTTCACGCTCGCCGTGACCCAGGACATCTCGGAGTTGACGGGTTTGTCGGGCAAGCCGGTGACGGCCGAATTTTCCGATTATCTCACGGGCCTTGCCAACCGGGTCGGCTTCGAGAAGATGCTTGCCAGCCTTGTTTCAGATGCTGCGCCGGAAAGCAGCCTCGCCTGTCTGGTCATCGACCTCGACCGCTTCAAATCCATCAATGATCACCACGGCTATAGCGCAGGAGAGGAACTGCTGCGCGCGTTTGTCAAACGCTCCAACCAAGCCTTGCAGAAGGCGGCGCTTTCGGCCCGGCTCGGAGGCGATGAATTCGCCATCGCCGTTGTCGGACCGGATGCGGCAATAACGGCCCGGTCGATCGCGGACGCGGTTCACGCAACGACCGCCGAACCGTTCCTGGTTGGTCCGGCCGCCATTACCGTCACCGCCAGCATCGGGATCGCGCATTTTCCCGAGGACGCAGCCGATGCCGACGACCTCATCCGGTTCGCAGCCATTGCCGCGACATCGCGCAAGGCAGAAGGCGGCAACGGCATCCGGGTCTTCGAGCCGCAGATGCTTGCAAGCCGCAAGAAGCGGACGGAGACGGAGGCCGACATTCTGCGCGGGGTTGAGGAAAATCTCTTCGAACCCAGCTTCCAGCCAATAACCTGTCTCGCGAGCGGCCAGATCATCGGTTTCGAGGCCCTGATGCGCCTTAATCATCCGGAAAAGGGCCTGATCCCCCCCGGCGAATTCATCGCCGTAGCGGAAGAAACCAAGTGGATCGATCATGCCGGCCGGCAGTTGTTTTCCAAGGCGCTGTCGGGTCTTTGCGCGCTCAGCAGGAAACGCGGAGACGACCGCCTTCATATCACCGTCAATCTATCTCCGGTTCAGCTTACGCCTGACAAGGTCGCTTTCATGGAGCGGGAGCTTGCGGCCTACGGCATCGATGCCAGCCGGCTCACGGTCGAGATCACCGAGGCGGTTTTCATGGAGGATAATGACCGCATCTCCGAAAGCCTGCGCAGGCTGAAGGAGATGGGATGCAGGATCGCGCTCGATGATTTCGGCACGGGTTACTCCTCTCTTGCCTATCTAACCCGTTTTCACGTCGACACGATCAAGATCGACCAGACCTTCACCAAGGGGCTGACGCACAGCGACCCCGCCCTCGCCGCCCGCAGCAGGCGGTTGATCGAAGGCATTGTTGCGATCGCCCGGAAAATGGACTGCACGATGGTCGCAGAAGGGGTGGAAGATGAGGAGCAGTCTCTTCAGGTGCTCACCATCGGGGTCCAGTACGGTCAGGGCTACCTGTTTGCGCCGCCGCTTCCCCTTCACGAGGCTCTGAAGCGCGTCTAGACGACCGACGATACGGCACAACGGCACTTTCCGACGCTCTGCCGCGTCTCATGCGGATATTGACATGCGCGCGCAAACGCGGTGGAACAGAGCCGCTATTCACAAGGGACGGCAATTCATGTTCATCATCGCGGGTCTCGGCAATCCCGGCGGCCAATATGCCGGCAACCGGCACAATATCGGCTTCATGGCCGTGGAAGCGATCGCCGAGGAGAACGGGTTTTCGCCATGGTCGGCCAAATTCAAGGGCCTGATTTCCGAGGGCAGCATTGCCGGCGAAAAAATACTCCTGATCAAGCCGCAGACCTTCATGAACCTGTCCGGCGAAAGCGTCGGCGAGGCGCTGCGCTTCTACAAGCTTTCGCTTGAGGATCTCCTGGTCATCTATGACGAGCTCGACCTGATCCCCGGCAAGGCACGGATGAAGACAGGCGGCGGCTCCGGCGGGCATAACGGCATCAAATCGATCGACGCTCATTGCGGCAAGGACTACCGGCGCCTGCGCCTCGGCATAGGCCATCCCGGCGACAAGGCCCGCGTCCACGGCCACGTTCTCGGCAATTTCGCAAGGTCCGATAGCGAATGGCTGGAGCCGCTACTGGAGGGCATTGCCAAAAACACCGACCTTCTCGTGCGCGGTGAAGACTCGCAATTCATGAACAGAATAGCGCTTGTCGGCAATACAACCTCGGCAAAACCCGCTCCGAAGCCCGCAGCCAAGCCCAAAGCTCAATCCCATATCCACAAGGCGCGTCAGCGCGGCCAGCAAAAAATGCCCGAGAGCGGCCCGATGGCCGATATGCTGAAGAAGATGTTCGGCGGAAAAAAGGACTGAGAGCCGGCTTCTCAGTCCTCCGGCTCGGTGACGAACATCAGAGGGAAGCCTGCCTGCTTGGCGAGATCGATGGCTTCCTTGGCCTTGGTCTCGGCAATATCGCGACTGTAGACCGCGACCACGCACTTGCCCTTCTGATGGGCGGTCATCATGACGTTGTAGCCCTGTTCCTCACTCATGCGGAAAACAGCCTTCAGGATCACCAGCACGAATTCGCGCGGGGTAAAGTCGTCATTGACGAGAATGACCTTGTAAAGACGCGGCTTGGCGACCTTCAGCCTGGTCGTCGTCTTGCGTTTGGTATCGGAGCCCGTGTCGCTCATGGCTGACCCGTCCATTCCTTGTCATCGTTCGAAATGAGGAATAAGCGGCCGGCGCGCGCGCACTGTTCATGTCAGAAACTGACAAACCGCAATTGCCCTATTTTGCGCTTTAAGGCCCGATTTCGCAAGGGCCGCCCCGCAGAAAAGCCGCTCATTGGTGATGAGGCCTTGACCTTGGGCGCCTACATCGCCCATAGCCTCGGGCCAGGAAACGAATTTAAAAGCAGGATATCCCCATGGGCTTCAAATGCGGAATTGTCGGCCTGCCCAATGTAGGCAAGTCGACCCTTTTCAACGCGCTGACCAAGACCGCCGCAGCTCAGGCCGCCAACTATCCCTTCTGCACGATCGAGCCCAATACCGGCGAGGTTGCCGTCCCCGATCCGCGAATGGCAGCCCTTGCAAAGATCGCCGGCTCGAAGGAAATCATTCCGACCCGCATCTCCTTCGTGGATATTGCAGGCCTGGTACGCGGCGCCTCCAAGGGCGAAGGTCTCGGCAACCAGTTCCTCGCCAATATCCGCGAGGTCGATGCCGTTGTTCATGTTCTGCGCTGTTTCGAGGATGACGACATCACCCATGTCGAAGGCCGGATCGATCCGGTTGCCGACGCCGATACGATCGAAACCGAACTGATGCTTGCCGACCTTGAAAGCCTGGAACGCCGGGTCGACCAGATCCGCAAGCGCGCGACCGGCAAGGACAAGGAAGCGCTCGCCGTGCTTCCGGTGATGGAAGCATCGCTGAAGCTTCTGCAGGATGGCAAGCCGGTACGCTCGCTCTTGAACGAGCTGGACGCCGAGGACGTCAAAATCCTGAAAGGCCTGAACCTCCTGACGTCGAAGCCGGTGCTGTACGTCTGCAATGTCGCCGAAGGCGATGCGGCGAAAGGCAATGCGCAGACGGTAAAAGTAGCCGCCATGGCCGCTGAACAGTCTGCCGGGACCGTTATCATTTCGGCTGCCATCGAGGCCGAAGTTGCCCAGCTCGACGCCGAGGAAGCGGAGATGTTCCTCTCCGAGATGGGCCTGGAGGAAGCTGGCCTCGACCGCCTGATCCGCGCCGGCTACGAGCTTCTGGACCTGATTACCTATTTCACCGTCGGTCCCAAGGAAACCCGCGCCTGGACCATCCGTCGCGGCACCAAGGCGCCGGCCGCCGCCGGCGTGATCCACACCGATTTCGAACGCGGCTTCATCCGCGCCTTCACGATCGCCTATGACGACTTCATCGCCTTCAAGGGCGAGACCGGCGCCAAGGAAGCCGGCAAGGCCCGCGACGAAGGCAAGGAGTATGTGGTTCAGGACGGCGACGTCATCCACTTCCGGTTCAATACGTAAGCCAGAGCGACATGAAATGCATATTAAAGGCCGGTCCGGATACGACCGGCCTTTCCTTTTGGCTTGAAGGTGATCCCTTCCTGCCCCACCTTCTCAGCAACGAAATTCCTTACCTGCAACAACAACCGGGCGAACAGATGAGCATCTACGACTTCTCAGCCAAGAGCATTGACGGCCGGACCGTCGCGCTTTCCGAATACAAGGGCCATGTGCTCCTGATCGTCAACACGGCAAGCGAATGCGGCTTCACGCCGCAATATGAAGGGCTGGAAATGCTGCAGAAGAAATACAGCGAGCAGGCCTTTTCCGTGCTTGGCTTTCCCTGCAACCAGTTCGGCGGCCAGGAGCCGGGGGACGAGGACGAGATCGACTATTTCTGCAAGACCCAGTACGGCATCGATTTCCCGATGTTCGCCAAGGTCGACGTCAACGGCGACGATGCCCATCCGCTGTTCAAATATCTGAAGAAGGAGCGGCCGGGCTTTCTCGGCTCCGGGATCATCAAGTGGAATTTCACCAAATTCCTGATCGGCCGAAATGGCGAGCCGATCAAACGCTTTGCCCCGACCATCAACCCTGAGGACCTTCAGGATGACATCAACGACGCGCTGGCCGCCGCCAGGGACTGAATGCCTCCTGCGAAGGCCTCAGTGGCCTTCGTACTGCACCAGCGAGCGAACCTCGACATCCATGGCTTCGAGCTTCTTGCGACCGGGAAGATCCTTCAGATCGATGATGAAGCAGGCCGAGACGATCTCCGCGCCGATCTGGCGGAGGAGCTTGACCGCGCCTTCGGCCGTACCGCCGGTGGCAATGAGATCATCGACGAGAATGACCTTCTCACCCGGTTTGACGGCATCGACATGCATTTCCATCTCATCTTCGCCATACTCAAGCGAATAAGTCATGGAGACGGTCTTGTCGGGCAGCTTGCCCTTCTTGCGGATCGGCACGAAGCCTGCTGAAAGCTGGTGCGCAAGTGCGCCGCCCAGAATGAAACCCCGCGCCTCGATGCCCGCGATCTTGTCGATTTTCATGCCGACATAAGGCTGAACCAGTTCATCAACGGCCCGGCGAAAGGCCCGCGCATCGCCCAGAAGGGTGGTGATGTCACGAAAGATGATACCGGGCTTCGGGTAATCCGGAATCGAGCGAATGGCATTGAGCAATTCAGGATTGGGATTCATCTACTGACGTCCTTTTGTCGGGCTTTGGTCCAGGCAATACGGTCGGGCAGTCCATGAAAAAAGGCGGTCCGCACCGCCTTTCCTTTCTTCACGCTTGAGCACGAAAAATCAATCGTGCTTGCGTGCATAGACCGATTTTTTCGTGAGGAACACGAGAACAGCCATGATCACCAGGAAAACCATGACCACGAGACCGGTCTGCTTGCGATCCTCCAGCTTCGGTTCCGCCGTCCACATCAGGAAGGCGGCAACGTCGCGCGCATACTGGTCCACCGTCTCCGGCGCGCCATCGTCGTAGGAGACGATTCCCTCGGAAAGCGGCGGCGCCATGGCGAGAGAGGCGGCATTGGCGAAATAGGGGTTGTAATGGGTCCCCGCCGGGATCTCGACGCCTTCCGGCGGCTCTTCATAGCCGGTCAGCAGAGCATGGATATAATCCGGCCCGCCTTCCTGATACTGGGTGAATATGTCGAAGATGAAGGTCGGGAAGCCGCGCGTGATGCCGCGCGCCTTGGCCATCAATGACAGATCCGGCGGGGCTGCGCCATTGTTGGACGCCGCGGCCTGTTCTGCATTCTCGAATGGCGCCGGGAAATAGTCCGACGGAATGCCCGGCCGCATATACATGTTGCCGTCATTGTCAGGCCCGGCCTCGATCTCGTATTCGGCGGCAAAGGCCTTCACCTGTTCCTCGGAATAGCCCAGCCCTGAAAGCGTGCGGAAGGCAACCAGATCGAGCGAATGGCAGGCGGAACAGACATCCTTGTAGACCTTCAGGCCGCGCTGGAGCTGGCCGCGGTCATAGGTGCCAAGCGGGCCGGCGAAACTCCAGTCCATCTGTTCGGGATGCTCCAGCGGATAATGCGGCGTGCCGCCCTCTTCCCCCTCTTCCGCAGCCAAGGCGGACGAAAGACAGAAGGGTGAAAGGAGTGCCGAAAACAGAACGGTGGCGATAAGCTTTTTCATGGTTTTTCCCCTCTCGCCACGCATCACGTATTGCTCTCGGCCGGCTTCTTGCGCGCGGCCTCCTTCTCGAGCACCGCCTCGGTAATCGAGTTCGGTACCCGGGTCGGGTTCTCGATCAGGCCGAGCACCGGCATCAGCACCAGGAAAAACCCGAAATAGAAGAGCGTTCCAAGCTGAGACATGACCACGAACACGCCCTCGGCGGGTTGCGAGCCGAGCCAGCCGAGCATGATCGCATTGGCAACGAACAGCCAGAAGAACAGCTTGAACCACGGACGATAGGCAGCCGAGCGGACCTTTGACGTATCGAGCCAGGGCAGGAAGAACAGGATGATGATCGAACCGAACATTACCAGAACGCCACCGAGTTTGGAATCGATCGGGCCGATATCGAAGGTGATCGCCCTCAGCATCGCGTAGAAGGGCAGGTAATACCACTCCGGCACGATGTGGGACGGCGTCTTCATCGAGTCGGCCGGGATGTAGTTGTCCGGATGGCCGAGATAGTTCGGCATGTAGAAGATGAACCAGACATAGGCGATCAGGAAGATCGTCACGCCGAAGGCGTCCTTCAGCGTAGCATAGGGCGTGAACGGCACCGTATCGCTCTTCTGCTTGACCTCGACGCCCGTCGGGTTGGTCTGGCCGGTCACATGCAGCGCCCAGATATGCAGAACCACGACGCCGGCAATCATGAAGGGCAGCAGATAATGCAGTGCGAAGAAGCGCTGCAGCGTCGGCTCGCCGACGGCAAATCCGCCAAGCAGAAGCTGCTGGACCCAGTCGCCGATCAGTGGAAAGGCGGTGAAGAAGCCGGTGATCACGGTCGCGCCCCAGAACGACATCTGGCCCCAGGGCAGGACATAGCCCATGAAGCCGGTCGCCATCATGAGCAGATAGATCACCACGCCGAGCATCCAGAGAATTTCGCGCGGCGCCTTGTAGGAGCCATAATAAAGCCCGCGGGCGATATGCAGATAAACGGCGATGAAGAAGAACGACGCACCGTTTGCATGCATGTAGCGCAGCATCCAACCGTAATTCACATCGCGCATGATCTTCTCGACCGACAGGAAGGCGGCGGAAGTCGACGATGTGTAGTGCATCGCCAGCACGATGCCGGTCACGATCTGCACCAGCAGCATGACCGAAAGCATGGCGCCGAACGTGTAGGCGTAATTCAGATTGCGCGGAACGGGATAGGAAACGAAGCTGTCATACAGCATGCGGGGCAGCGGCAGTCGCGCATCCACCCATTTCGACACGCCATTCTTCGGCACATAGCTCGAGTGTCCACTCATGATTCAGTCTCTCCCCCTCAACCGATCCTGATCACAGTGTCGGACGTAAATGCGTATAGCGGAATGGCAAGGTTCTGCGGCGCGGGGCCCTTGCGGATGCGGCCAGCCGTGTCGTAGTGCGAGCCATGACAGGGACAGAACCATCCGCCGAAATCGCCGGCCTGGCCGAGCGGAATGCAGCCGAGATGGGTGCATGACCCGATCATCACGATCCAGTTTTCCTTGGCTTCGCCGGCGGAACGGTCGACATCGGTCGCCGGAGAACCCGCAGGCAGGTTCTCGTTGCGCGCTTCCGGGTCCTTGAGATCGGAAAGCGGCACCTCCTTTGCCTCTTCGATCTCGCGCTCCGTGCGATTGCGGATGAAAACCGGCTTGCCGCGCCACTTCACCGTCAGCGACATTCCGGGCTCGAGGCTGGAAACGTCCACTTCGACGGTCGAAAGGGCCAGCGTCGACGCATCCGGCCGCATCTGGTCGATGAACGGCCAGGCGACGGCTGCCGCCCCCACCGCAGCGGCCACGCCGGTTGTCAGATACAGAAAATCGCGCCGGGTCGGTTCGCCGGAATGATCCGTCGAAACAGTCTCGTCTTGCACCGCTATCCCTCCATCAGCTGATGCCGTTGCCTGCGGTGACGTCCCTCCTTCGCACAAAAAGCGAAAGCGCCATGGCAACGTTCATATGATCGCCAAGTTTTATGCATGATTATTTAGGATGTCCAGTGTTTGACCAATTTCAATCACAGGCAATGGTTATCGTCTGTGAACCGAGCGGAAACGGCCGACCCGCCGCCATGCCGCGCTGCAACCGGAAAACCGGCAAACGCCTATTCCCCGTCGTCGAGTTCGGGCAGGAAACCGCCGGACTGCCGGGCCCAGAGAGAAGCGTAAAGCCCGCCCTTCTCGATCAGTGCATCATGGGTGCCTTCCTCGACGATCCGGCCCTTGTCCATGACGATCAGCCGGTCAAGCGCCGCGATCGTCGACAGGCGGTGGGCGATGGCGAGCACGGTCTTGCCCTCCATCAGTTTCATCAGATTGGCCTGGATCGCGGCCTCGACCTCCGAATCGAGCGCCGAGGTCGCCTCGTCGAGAACGAGGATCGGCGCGTCCTTCAGCATCACCCGCGAAATGGCAATACGCTGGCGCTGGCCGCCGGAAAGCTTCACCCCGCGCTCGCCGACATAGGCATCAAGCCCCTTGCGCCCGCGCAGATCGGCCAGATCGCCGATGAAACCGTCAGCCTCCGCCCGCTCGACCGCCTCCCACAACATGTCGTCGCCGGCATTTTCATTGCCGAAACGGATATTGTCGCGGATCGGGCGATGCAGCAGGCCGGTATCCTGGGTCACCATGCCGATCCCCGCCCGCAGGCTTTCCTGCGTCACATCGGCAACATTCTGGCCGTCGATCAGGATACGGCCGCTGTCGACATCATAGAAACGCAGCAGCAGGTTGACGAGCGTCGACTTTCCAGCCCCGGAGCGCCCGACAATACCGACCTTCTCGCCGGCGCGCACGTCAAGCGAAAAGTCGCGGATCACGCCCTTGCCGCCGTCATAGCCGAAGCTGACATTGTCGAAGCGGATTGCCGGATTGCGCAGAACGAGCGGCACGGCGTCCGGCTTGTCGACCAGCCCGATTGGCTGCGAGATCAGTTCGGCGGAATTCTGGATAGTGCCGATCGCACGCATGATGCCGTTCAGCTGCATCATCAGCCGGCCGAGCAGCATGGAAAGGCGAAGCGACAGGCCGAGCGTGAAGGCGACATCGCCCGAGGTGATATCGCTGGAAAACCAGAGATGCACCGAGAGCGCCGCAATCGCCGTGATCATCACGCCCGACAACAGGCTGAGCGAGGCCCTGACCCCGGTGATCAGCCGGGTAAAGGCCTGAACGCGAGCGATCAGCCGCTCGAAGCCGCCGCGCATATAGCCGTCATTGCCCTCGTCGCTGCCGAAGAGCTTGAGGGTCAGGATGTTCGAGAAAGAATCGACCATCCGCCCGGACATCATCGAATTGGCTTCAGCCAGCTCGCGGGCGTTTTCGCGGATGCGCGGCACGAAGAAGCGCGCCAGAATGGCGAAGATCGCGATCCAGAGCGCGATCAGCGCCGCCAGCCGCCAGTCGAGGGCAGCCACCAGCGCCATGGTCGAGATCGCGTAGATCGCCATGAACCAGACGACCTGCAGCAGCGACGACATCAGGTCGCCGATCGATTGGCCAGCCGCCGTCACCTTGGTGACGATCCGTCCGGCGAAATCGTTCTGGAAGAAATCGAGCGATTGCCGCGCCACATAGCGGTAGGACTGCCAGCGCACCAGATTGTTGAAGCCGGGAACGATCGTTTGTTCCTCGATCAGCATCTGCAGCGTGGTCAGCCCGACGCGGACGACCACCATGGCAAAGGCCATGCCGATCAGCACCCAGCCGTATTCGGCCATCAGCCCCGACCAGCCCGCCTCACGCGGCGTTCCATCGAGAATGTCGATCAGCACGCCCATGAACCAGAAGGAGGCCGATTCCATGATCGCCACGCCCCCGCCGACGACAAGCATGGCGAAGAAGGGCCACTTCGCCTGACGCAGGAAATACCAGAGAAACGGGACAAGCTTCTCCGGCGGCCGCTCAGGCGTATGGTCGGCCAGCGGATCGATCCACCGCTCGAACAGGTCTGCAATGCGCTGAAATATCATGGCGAAAAGAGATACAGGGATTCGGCAGGCGCGCCAATTATCGTTTGATCAAAAGAGAGTGGACAGCCGGGTCGCCTTTCCACCCCGCAGGGACTGTTTCAACAGCAACAAAGGCTTCCCGCATGGCCCTGGACCCCGGCTCAAGGCCGGGGTGACGGGAGAGGGTGTTAGAGGAACAGGGGCGTTATCCGTTTACTCACCGACCAACCGTATCCGTCATCCCGGCCTTGAGCCGGGATCCAGGGCCAAATGGAAAGCGCTTGCCTATTTGGGCTCTTCATCAGAACCTCATCGCATGAAAGGCTATGTCTACATCCTCGCCTCGAAACCGAACGGTACGCTTTACACCGGCGTAACCAGCGATCTCGCGCGCCGCCTCTATGAGCATCAGCATGGCCTGACGCCCGGCTACACCCAGCGCTACGGTGTCAAAACGTTGGTCTGGTTCGAGGAGCATGACCTCGTGACCGATGCAATCAACCGCGAGAAAACAATCAAGAAGTGGCCACGGGCATGGAAGCTGCATCTGATCGAAACGAGCAATCCCCAATGGCGTGACATTTCCCACCACCTGTTGTGATCACGGCGAGGTTTCCCCGCGTGGCCCTGGATCCCGGCTCAAGGCCGGGATGACGGGAGAGGAGAGGCTGAGATAAAAGAGAGCGTGCCTGTCTGGTTGCTTTCTCTCCCGATCCTCCGTCACCCCGGCCTTGAGCCGGGGTCCAGGGCCACATGGAAAGCGCTGGCGTCATCCAGCATCGCCCTGCGGTCTCGGGCAAGTGAAAGCGTCACAAAACCTGCCCCATAACCGAAACGGGCCCACCATCTCTGGCAGGCCCGTCCTTTGTCACTCCGCAGCCTCTCCGGCCACCGTGTCGTCTTCGGCGAGGAAGCCGCCGGACTGGCGTTTCCAGAGGTCGGCATAGATGCCGCCGGCCTCGACGAGTGCCTGATGCGTGCCGGTCTCTATGATCTCGCCCTTGTCGAGAACGACGAGCCGGTCCATTTCCGTCAGCGTCGACAGCCGGTGGGCGATCGCGATCACGGTCTTGCCCTCCATCAGCCCGAACAGGCTTTCCTGGATGGCCGCCTCGACCTCGGAATCAAGCGCCGAGGTCGCCTCGTCCAGCACCAGGATCGGCGCGTCCTTCAGGAAAACGCGGGCGATCGCAATACGCTGGCGCTGGCCGCCGGAAAGCTTCACCCCGCGCTCGCCGACATGGGCGTCAAGGCCGGTGCGGCCCTGCATGTCGGAAAGCCCTTCGACAAAGTCCCAGGCGTTCGCGCGCTTGGCGGCGGCAATCACCTCCTCGTCGCTGGCGCCCGGGCGGCTGTAGGCGATATTGTCCCGGATGGAGCGGTGCAGCAGGGAGGTATCCTGCGTCACCACGCCGATCATGGAACGCAGGCTGTCCTGCGATACCTTCGAGACATCCTGGCCATCGATGGTGATCTTCCCGCCCTCCAGATCGAAGAAGCGCAGCAGGAGGTTCATCATCGTCGTCTTGCCGGCGCCGGAGCGTCCGACAAGGCCGACCTTCTCGCCCGGCTTGATGGTGAGCGACAGGCCGGAGATCACGCCGCCTTCCTTGCCGTAGTGGAAGGAGATGTCGTCATAGACGATCTCGCCCTTGTTGACGGCGAGCGGCTTTGCACCGTCGGCATCAACCAGTTCGTGCTTCTTCGCCATCATCGACATGCCGTCATAGACCGTGCCGATGTTTTCGAAGAGGCCTGTGACCTCCCACATGATCCACTGCGACATGCCGCCGATACGCATGACAAGGCCGAGCGTCAGCGCGATGGCGCCGACGGTGATGCTGCTCTCGAGCCAGAAACGGATCGCCAGAGCGCTGACTGCAAAGAGCGCCACCGCATTGTTTATGTAGACCAGCGCCTGGAACTGCGTCACGCGCCGCATCTGGCGATAGACGGTGTCCAGGAAGCCATCCATGCCTTCTCGCGCGAAAAGCTCCTCCCGGCCGGCATGCGAGAACAGCTTGACGGTGGCGATATTGGTGTAGCTGTCGACCACCCGGCCCGTCATCAGCGAGCGCGCATCGGCTTGATCGGCCGAGATCTTGCGCAGACGCGGAATGAAGTACCAGAGCAGGACGGCATAGACGACGATCCAGACCAAGAGTGGAATGACGAGACGCCTGTCGGCAGCAGCCACGATGAAGATCATCGAAACGAAATAGGTGATGACGTAGACGAACATGTCGAGCGCCTTCATCACCGTTTCGCGGATCGCCAGCGAGGTCTGCATGACCTTCTGCGAGACCCGACCCGCAAACTCGTTGGCAAAAAAGTTCATCGAATGGCGCAGCACATAACGATGCATCTGCCAGCGGCTGATCATCGGCAGATTGCCCAGGAGCACCTGATGGATCAGCAGCGAGGAGAAGATCGTCAGCCCAGGCAGCAACACCAGGACCAGCGCGCCCATGAAGGCGAGCCGCCAGCCTTCATCCGCAAGGAAGGTCTCGCGGTCGGCCGTCGACAGCCAGTCGACGATATCGCCGAGGAAGCGGAACAGGTAAACCTCTCCGAAGGCAACCAGCGCGGCAATGAAAGCCATCAGTGCCAGATAGGGGGCGGCAGGCTTCGAATAGTGCCACAGAAACGGGATCAGGCCAGAGGGCGGCGCGGTGGGCTCTGCCTCGGGATAGGGATTGAGACGGGTTTCAAACCAGCGAAACATGATCGGACTCCAATGCCTCCCGGACGCTCCTGCAGAAAAGAGCACGATATGTCCGCGCGAACGGACCCGGGAATGGAACAGCGGCCGTTTTCACACGGACGCGTTAATTCGAATGATTAAATAGGAAAGAGGAAGGTCGTGTGAAAGGTCACACGGTGCGGCGCGGTGGAACGCGGAGCACTACAAAGCCAGTGATGTTCATCATGCCATGCTCCTTTCGCCGGTTAGAGAAACGCCGCCCTTATAGCGCCTTCCCCTGAAGCTGGCTACAGACGGCACCGTTGAAAACGGCATTTGCGAGAGGATTGTTGCCGCTCGGCAACGCTTTTGGCGCGCTTTCGTGGCGCGGCCGGCCTTGTGCGCGGCCCAATGTGTCGTGATAGATGGACCGGACGGGAATCGTATGGAAGGATCGCGGTGTTCGCCAAAGCCCAGTGGCTCCACAATCTCGCGCTGTTAAAACCCACGCCCTACCGGCCGTGGCGGCATTCGATCCGCCTTTCGCTGGGCACGGGCCTGCCTCTTCTTGCCGGGGCGATGACCGGCCATCAGGGACCGATGCTCTATGTGGCACTCGGCGGGTTTCTCGCGGCCGTCACGGTGCGGCTCGACCCTTACCGCGAGCGGTTCCGGCAATTGGGCATTTCCGCACTGATCGGCGCGACGGGGTGCCTGATCGGCCCTGAGGTCGGCGGCCACGGTCTCGTCACGATCGCTCTCCTGATGTTGATCGGCCTCATCTCGGGCCTCATCAGCGGCTATGGCGCGGCCTTTTCCACCGGCGCGCTCAACATGCTTGTGCTGGCGGTGGTCAATGCCCATGCGCCATCGGCAGTGCCGTCATGGCTGGTGTTTGTCTGCTTTCTCTCCGGCGCCGCATTCGTTGCCCTGATGCTGGGCATCGGGGCGTGGTTCGAGCGCGACCGGCCCGAGCGGCGCATGCTGGCCGATATTGTCGGCATGCTTGCAGAGCTTGCCCGCGCCTCGCAAGCCGTCGGCAAGGCTTCGACGCCGGAAAACCGCATGCGCATGATTGCCGCGCGGCGGGCGCTAGCTGACGCCACCAAGACCGCCTATGCGACACTGATCGAAAAGCGCAGCCACGGGCGCGCCCGCACCCGCTACGTGCTGAGAACGGCCGCAGTTCTCTCGCTGGTCAACCAGCTTTCCATGGCAATCATCACAGCCCGTGGCGATGACCGGCTTCTCAAGACGGCGCGAAAGCTTGAGGCCATGGCGCAGGCCTACATGACCCGCGCCAAGCAATCGCCGCAAGCAGTCGCAACCGACGAGGAAACCGGCGAAGCGATGCGGATCGCAGACCGCCTCGCCGCCGCCATGTGGCCTTCCTCTGCAGGACCGGAGCAGATGGAAGACCCACAGGCGAGCGGCGCGAGCGATGCGGTGTTTTCAGCAGGTCCTGGAACGCGCCTCGCCCGCCGGCTTGTTCTTGGCCGCGAGGTCGTGGTCTCCGCCTTCCGGCTCTCGCTCTGCATGGGGCTGGCGGTCGGCGTCGGCCGCCTGATCCCCGGCGACCACTCCTACTGGCTTCCGATGACGGTCGCGATCGTGCTCAAGCCCGATTTCGGCTCGGTTTTTCTGCGCGCCATCCATCGCAGCCTCGGCACGCTTGTCGGCGTGGGCATCGCCCTTGCCGTATCGGCGCTGGTCCCGCGCGGGGTCGCCTTCGTTCCGGTCATCATGGTTCTTTGCGCCATCATTCCCTTCGCCGGCCTGCGCAGTTACGCGGTGATGGTGACCTTCCTCACGCCCGTGATCCTGCTGATGATCGACATGGTGGCGCCGGGACCTGCGGCAAGCTACGACATCCAGAGGCTGGCCGACACGCTGGCCGGTTCGGCGATTGCGCTTGTGTTCGGCTATCTGATCTGGCCGCGTTCTCAGGAGGAGAGCCTCGGCAAGGCCTTTGCCGCCGCCATGAACAAGGTCGGGGCCTATCTTGCCGCCGCAACCGCGCCGAGACCCGATGACGACGCATCGCTTGCGAAGATGCGGCAGACGCTGACCAATTGCGAGTTTTCGGCCTCGCGGGCGCTTTCCGACCTTCGCACCGTGCTCGGCCGTCTGGTTGCCGAACCGCCGCCCGCCGGCCGCGAGGCCGCCGCCTGGTTTCCAGCGGTCGCCGGCGCGGAACGACTGTCCGACGCCATTACCGTTTATGCTGAAGGACGCAGGCTCGGCGATGCCCCGCCAGACGCGGAACGCGCCAGCCGTGCAGCGACAGCGCTCGCGTCGATGGCGGACGGCACACGGGCGGAGAAGGAATTCGGCGGGCGAGAAAAGGACGACCGGTTCGGCGACGTCGAGGCCGAGATCGCCTGGCTTCGGACGTATCTCAGACGTCGGCCGGGCCGCAAGCCGGTTCAAGCCGGTTCGCTCGAACCGTCCTTCAGATAGGACTGCGGAGGCACACCGAAATTGCGCCTGAAGGCGGCAACGAAGGCGCTGGCGCTGCGATAGCCGAGCAGGCTGGCGATCTCGACGCTGCTCTTGCCGTGACTGAGGTGATTGACGGCCTCCATCAGACGCAGGCGATTGCGCCATTCGGAAAAGCTGAGGCCCGTCTCCCGCCTGAACAGGCGTTCAAGCGTGCGGGTTCCGGCGCCGGCAAAGCGCGCAAGCTCCTCCAGATTGGCGTGATCATCAGGCCGCTCCAGCAGGCGACCGGTCACCCGCACAAGGCGCGGATCGCTGCCGGCAGGCAGACTGAGCGGCGCCGTCGGCAGAAAAGCGAGTTCATCGATGATGACGCCGGACAGCCGCGAAAGCCGGTCCCTGTTTCCCGAGAGGCCGAGTGCGCGAAACCTGAGGAGAAGCTGGCGCATCAGCGGCGTCATGTAGAGCACCTCGCAATGCCTGCCGCGAAGGTCCGTCACCGAAGGGTCGATATAGATGAAACAGGTCGAAACATCGGTTTCCATGACCACGGCATGGAAGACTTCGCCGGGGATCCAGACCGCATGGCTGGTTGGCGCCAGCCAGTGAGCGCCGCATGAATGCACCCTGAGAATGCCCTCTTCCGCCCATACGAGCTGGCCGCGCGGGTGGGCATGGGCGGTGCGACCAACCTCGCCGGCCCGCCAGCGCTGCGCCCGCACCGTCACCGGCCGGGCGGCATCAATGATCCAGCCCGGCCCGTCTTCCGGCATGACGGATGGCGTAAGTTCGATATCGTTTGGCATCATATAGCTGTTCCGTAATGGTCTTCCTACGCTTAATATGACGTCTGCCAGTTTCCAACACCGCTGATTGAACTCCATGCTGAAATACAAGAAGATCATCGTCGCCGGCCTTGCCGCATTCGCGCTCGTGCTCGCCTTCTATCCGCAATCGCTGATGACAACCGACCAGGCCCGCACGCTCGGGCTCGTTCTGGTGACGCTCAGCCTGTGGGCGACGGCACTGGTGCCGGCCTATCTCGCCAGCCTGATCTTCATCGCCCTGGCTTTGCTTTTCAAGCTGGCGCCGCCCGACGTGGTATTTTCCGGCTTCCATTCCTCGGCAATGTGGCTGGTGTTCTCCGGCTTTCTGATCGCCGCCGGCGTGCGCAAGGCAGGGCTCAGCGAACGCATCGGCTCTGCCCTCACCGCAAGGCTCTCGCACAGTTTCCCGCTGCTGATTTTCGGCATCTTCGCCGTCGCCATCGTTCTCGCCTTCGTCATGCCCTCCTCGCTCGGCCGGTTCTTTCTGCTCTGGCCGATCGTGCTCGCACTTTCAGACAAGCTCGGTTTCGCCAAGGGCACCAACGGGAGAGCGGCAGTGGCGCTCGCTACGGTGTTTGCCTGCCATCTGCCGGGCTTTACGCTTCTGCCCTCGAATGTTCCGAACCTCATTCTCGCCGGCGCGGCGCAGACGATCTACGGCGTGGACCTGACCTATGCCCAGTACATGGCGCTGCATTTCCCGATCCTGGGCCTGATCAAGAGCGTGATCATCTTCACCCTGATTGTACGCCTCTTTCCCGACACGCCGCAGCCGGCGGCAGCCGATGACGGCGAAGTCGGACGCGCCCAGCCGCTCGGCTGGCGGCAATGGTATGTGATCGCCGTGCTTGCCATCACGCTCGCCTTCTGGGTGACTGACACCTTCCACGGCATCAATCCGGCCTGGATCGGCATCTGCGCCTCGATCGGCCTGCTGATGCCCGGCATCGGGCCCGTAGCGCCGGAGGATTTCGACAAACACGTCAATTTCGGCGTCTTCCTGTTCATCGCCGGTTTTCTTGCTGTCGGCGCCGTGGTCAACGCGACCGGGCTCGGCATCGTCATCGCCCAGGGCATGGAATATGTCCTGCCGCTCAGCCCCGGGCGGGATTTCATCAACTTCCTCTCGCTGTCGCTGATGGGTTTCGTCGTCGGCATCATCTCGATTTTGCCGGGAGTGCCAGCCGTGCTGACGCCGATGGCATCCGAGCTTTCGGCATTGACCGGCCTTTCTCTGACGGCCGTGCTGATGACGCAGGTGATCGGGTTTTCAACCATTCTGTTTCCCTATCAGTCCGCGCCGCTGATGGTCGGCATGCAGGTGACCGAACAGCCGGTGGGCAACATGATGAAAATCCTGTTCCCGCTGACGCTGATCACCGCCTTCATACTCCTGCCGCTCGATTTCTTCTGGTGGAAACTGCTTGGCTTCATCTGAAGCCGGTAAAACTTGAGCGACGGCCCGCCAGAGCGTAAAGAGCGCCCATGACCATGCGCATCGCCCTTTACCAGCCGGATATTGCCGGCAATACAGGCACGATCCTGCGGCTCGCCGCCTGCCTCGGACTTGCCGTCGACATCATCGAACCGACAGGCTTCCCGCTCTCCGACAGGAACCTGAAACGGGCGGGAATGGACTATCTCGCCAAGGCGGTCATGACCCGCCATATCGACTGGGAGGCTTTCGAGGCCTGGCGCCTGGAAACCGGAAAGCGCTTGGTTCTTGCCTCCACCAAGGCAAGCCTCGCCTATACCGAATTCCCGTTCGAAGCCGGCGATATCCTGCTTTTTGGCCGAGAAAGCGCGGGCGTTCCCGATCTCGTCCACGAAAGCGTCGACCACCGCGTCCGCATTCCGATGGTTGAAGGCGAGCGCTCAATCAATCTGGCAGTTTCCGTTGGCATGATGGCAGGCGAAGCGCTCAGGCAGACGGGCGGCTTCGACAGGTTATCGTGACGAAACTCAGTCTGCGGAGGAAAGCCTGCGCATGGTGAACTCGATCCGGTCGCCGCTCAGCACGCGCCAGCTTTCGACCTCGGTCCAGTAGGCGGCTTTCGGATAGCTTTCGAACCACTCCCGCGCCTTGGCGCGCGCGTCCTCGCGCGACAGGCAATAGCGCTCGCGTACGAAACCGCCGTCGCCCTGCTGCTGGCGGTGCTGTCTGATCCGCTTCTTGAGCCCGTCCATGGACGGCGGCTTTGGAAGATTGGCCATCCCGCTATCCTTCATCTTTCAAAGAAGATAAGGTTTTCACATCGCATTTGCGAGTCAAATCAAAAGCCCGGCAAACCGGGCGCATGCATTTCAAGCGGAGCGCATCACATGGAACGGCCGAAACTGCCTGTTGGTCTGCCGGAGGATATCGAGGCCAGGAAAAGCACGGCACGGGCCTGGTTCGAGAGCCTGCGCGACACGATCTGTTCCGGCTTCGAGACGCTGGAAAAGGAGCTGACAGGGCCGTTGAGCGACCTTGAGCCCGGCCAGTTCGAGGCCAAGGACTGGACCCGCGAAAACGGCGAGGGCGGCGGCCGCATGTCGGTCATGCACGGCCGCGTGTTCGAGAAGGTCGGCGTTCATACCTCGACCGTCGAGGGCGAATTTTCCGAGGAAATGGCAAAGAACATGCCGGGCGCGGAGGAGAGCGGGCGCTACTGGGCAAGCGGCATTTCGCTGATCGCGCATCCCGTCAACCCGAACGTTCCGGCCGTGCACATGAACACGCGGATGATCGTCACCGGAAGCTGGTGGTTCGGCGGCGGCGCCGACCTCACCCCGGTGCTTGGCCGAAGACGCCGCCAGGAAGACCCGGACACGATCCTCTTTCACCGCGCCATGGAGATTGCCTGCAACCGGCACCAGGCCATCGTCGACTACAACAGGATGAAGAAATGGTGCGATGACTATTTCTATCTGCCCCACCGCAAGGAACCGCGCGGGGTGGGCGGCATCTTCTTCGACTGGCAGCATTCACCCGACGACAAGGGCGGCATGGATGCCGATTTCAGGTTTGTTCAGGATGTCGGCCGCGCCTTCAACCTCATCTATCCGCGGCTGGTGCGCTCCAATTTCAATCATGAGTGGTCGTCCGCGGACCGCGATGAGCAGTTGATCCGCCGCGGACGCTATGTGGAGTTCAATCTGCTCTATGACAGAGGCACGGTTTTCGGGCTGAAAACCGGCGGCAACATCGAGGCGATCCTGTCCTCTTTGCCGCCTGTCACAAGATGGCCTTAATCTAAATCGTTATAGTTAATTTTTATTCAAATAACGGCCTTGTTTGCATGGCAGAAAGGGGTTCTACTAACCAGGTCGGAAGTAGACTTACCCCTGAAACCAGTCCGAGAGGAGCGGGCAAATGGCAGACAAAGTCAAGACCACCGAATCCAAGGCTGCACGGAAAGATTACAAGCCCGGACCCGAAAAGGTCGCAGGCACCGATGACAGCAAATACGCCGCCGAGATGGCATACCAGCACGGTCGTCCGTGCGAATCCTCCGCGGTGTTCGAAACCTGGGCCCGGCACTGAGGTTCAAGACCGGGCCCGTCCTCATGGCGAGGCTCTGTCGACCGGCTGCGGACAGCATTTCCGCGTCGGTCGGTCCGGTTTCTCCGATCACGACCGCCCGGCGCGTCCTGCCGCCGGGCCGGCAATCGGTCTCTGGCGATCGAGCCAGTTGAAAAAAGCCGTCTCCCGCGCCGGTTCAATGCGAACAATTCACCGCTGCCGGCGTTTGACCTGAAGACGGAAAACAAAGGAGGAAAACATGAAACGTTTTGATTGCGGAACGCTCGTGCCCGGTTGCCCCTGGCACACCAGCGCAGAAGACGAAGCCGAAGTTGTCCGCCGCTCCGTCGAGCATCTGCGCACGACACATGGCGAGACCACGATCCGCGAAAGCATGATCGACAACATCAAGGCGCGGATCAAGGACGAGGAAAAGGCCTGAGGGCTCAGCCCTGACCTTTCATCAACGCATCAAGCCGGGCGGCCAGCGCTGCCCGGTCCAGTTCGAAATCGCTTTCCACCCATTGCCTTTCCAGGCTAGCCAGAATTTGCCCCACCTCGGGGCCCGCCGGAACGCCGGCCTTGACGATATCGCCGCCGGAAACCGGCATCTCCGGTTTTTCCCAGCTCTCGGCAAGTTCGACCAGGCGCACGTAACCCGCCGCCTCGGCAATTGCTTCGGCATCGCCGCCTGCCGCTCTGGCCCGCGCACCCGAAAGCGAGAGCTTCAGCCGCATCAGCAGGCCCTGCTTTCCGTGCGTATAGAGTAGCCGGCGGAGTTGCGCCGCCAAAGTCGAGGCCGTGATGACGGGCGCTGCGGCAAAGGAGAGCATCAGGTCACGTTCTGCATTGGAAAATTTCAGCCGCCCCGCCATCTCCTTCAGCCGCACGTCATAAGGCGGAACGATCGCGGCAAGCCTCAGAAGCGGATCCGGCGTCCAGCCGAAATGCGTCTCCGCGTCGATCAGCCCCGGGATGGCGTCGATCCCCCACTTCTCGGTTTCCGGCAAGGTGATTGTCAGAACGCCCGTCTGGCGCATCCACAGCAGCGCGCGCGAGGGATCATCGGCGGCGAGCAGCTTCTTCGTTTCCGTCCACACCCGTTCGGCCGAAAGCGTCTTCAGCCCGTCGCGATGGCGCACGCTTGCCTTCAGCCCGGCCGCATCGGGCCTGCCTCCGCCATAGAAGGCAAAGAAACGGAAGAAACGCAGGATCCGGAGATAGTCCTCGGTGATTCGGGTCTCCGCCTCTCCGATGAAACGGACGGTGCGGGTTTCGATATCGGCAAGGCCGCCCACGAGGTCGATCACGCGACCGTCCCTGTCGGCATAAAGCGCGTTGATCGTCAGGTCGCGGCGTTCAGCATCCTCGGCCCAGTCGGTTCCGAAGCGCACCGTGGCGTGCCGTCCGAAGGTTTCGACATCAGCGCGCAGCGTCGTCACCTCGAACGGCTTGCCCGCGCACACCACTGTCACCGTGCCATGTTCAATACCGGTCGGCACCGGCTTCATCCCGGCCTTTTTCGCCCGCGCGGTCACGTCCTGCGGCACAAGCGTTGTTGCCATGTCGATATCGCCGACCGGAATGCCCATCAGCGCGTTGCGCACCGCCCCGCCGACGATCCGCGTTTCGCCGCCATCGCCGTTGAGCGCGTCAAGAACCTTCTGAAGCCGGTGTTCCTGAAACCATGGATCGTCGCTGACCGTCTTCACGCATAGAGCCTTTCATAAATTGTCCTGACGATGCCGGCGGTAATGCCCCAGATCCGGTATTCGCCGTAATTGATTTCGTAGTAACGCCGCGTCATGCCGCCGAGCAGGCCGCTGCGATGCTCGTGATGGGCGGGATCCATGATGAAACCGAGCGGCACCTCGAAGATATGGTCCACCTCGTCCGGGTTGGCCGTGAGCGAAAAGCCCGGCCGCACGACCGACAGGATCGGCGTGATCCTGAAACCGGTTCCGGCGAGATAGTCCGGCAGACGCGCGACCGGCTGGACGAAATGGCGGTCAAGGCCGATCTCCTCCTCGCATTCGCGCAGCGCCGCATCTTCCGGCGAGCGGTCTTCCGGATCGATCGAGCCTCCGGGGAAGGCGATCTGGCCGGAATGTTTTCTGAGCTTCGTGGTCCGGCGGGTGAAGATCACCCGCGCCTCGTCGCCATAATCGACAACCGGAACCAGAACGGCAGCCGAGCGCATGTCGAGATCTTCGTAATAGGCGGAGAGATCCGGGTTGAGCGCGTGGTCGCCATGATCGCGCCAGGCATGTTCCAGCGGCTTGCCGCGCTGTCTGAGGGCGCGCTGTCGGAAGCTCGCCGCGGCGAAATTGTGGGCGGATGCGTTCACAGGGCCTTCTCCAGCTTCGCCATATCCATCACCGGAAAAACCTCTCCCGCGGAGCGAACCGCAAACATCGCCGTGCCGTCGATCTCGACCTCCTCGCCAAGCGCCACAAGGTCATAGGTGAGCGCGCGCGAAAACAGAGCCTCAAGCCGCCCTCTGACCCGGACATAGGGCTTCAGTTCCGCATTTTCGCCGGACACTTCGAAGCGCAACCGGTGCCCGGCGCCGATCTCCACGACATCGCCCATATTGGTGCGCACCGAGAGGAGCTGCTCTTCTCCCTTGCCCGAGACCGTCATCGCGACGGCGACGAAAGGGGCATCCTCGACGCGGATGCGAACCTTCTCGACGGGCGTCACCAGATAGGTCTCGCCATTATCGTCCTTGCGCAAGACCGTCGAGAACAGATGCACGAGCGCCGCCCGGCCGATCGGCGTCCCCTGATAGAACCAGGTGCCATCGCGGCGGATTTCCATGTCGAGGTCGCCGCAAAACGGCGGATCCCATTTTTCCACCGGCGCGGGCGCGCGCTTGCCGGAGCCCTCAAGCTGACGCGCGATCGCCGACGCCAGCCCCGAGGCGTCTCCTGTCGATGGTCCTGTCCCGTCCGTCATCTTTCCGTCCCAGTTTCGGGTCGAATATTGTTCGCTCTCGAAATAGTCATTCCAAACCGGCTTGTCAGCCGCCAACAGGTGATTATCCTTTTCGAATGACGAACCGGCAACCGCCCGGAAACCCCGAACTGGCCCAAGGCCGCGGAGACATGTGCATGGATGCGACTGACACGAACACGGCTGAAGCAATCGTGGCAGAGGCCGAAAGGGCGCTTGACGACATCCAGAAGGTGAAGGCCGAAGTCTCCAAGGTCATCTATGGTCAGGAAAATGTCGTGGAAAGCGTGCTCCTGGCCGTTCTTTCCGGCGGGCATGCGCTGCTGGTCGGCGTGCCGGGGCTTGCCAAGACCAAGCTGGTCACCACGCTCGGCACCGTTCTCGGCCTTGCCGGCAACCGCATCCAGTTCACGCCGGACCTGATGCCGTCGGATATTCTCGGCTCCGAAGTGCTGGAGGAAAGCGAAACCGGACGCCGCTCCTTCCGCTTCATCAAGGGCCCCGTCTTTGCGCAATTGCTGATGGCCGACGAGATCAACCGCGCCTCGCCGCGCACCCAGTCGGCGCTTTTGCAGTCCATGCAGGAATATTCCGTCACCATTGCCGGCCAGCATTACGACTTGCCGCGCCCCTTCCATGTGCTCGCCACGCAGAACCCGCTGGAGCAGGAAGGCACCTATCCCCTGCCAGAAGCCCAGCTCGACCGTTTCCTGCTGCAGGTCAATGTCGGCTATCCCGACATCGCCTCGGAACGGCGCATTCTGCTCGAGACCACGGGTGCCGTGGAGGAAACCGCAAGCCCCGTCATTACCGGCGCGCGGCTGATGGAAATCCAGTCGCTGATCCGCAAGATGCCGGTCAGCGAAAGCGTGCTCGAAGCCATCCTTGAACTGGTCCGCGCCGCCCGCCCCGGCGAAGGCTTTGAGGAGACCGACCGCAATGTGGCTTGGGGGCCGGGCCCCCGCGCCGGACAGGCGCTGATGCTGACGGCGCGCGCCCGCGCGCTCTATCAGGGCCGGCTCGCGCCCTCGGTGGACGATGTGAAGGCACTGGCCGCGCCGGTGCTCCAGCACCGCATGGCGCTGACATTTGCCGCCCGTGCCGAAGGCATCACCGTCACCGACGTCATTGCCACCATCGCAAAGCGCGACTTCAACTGACAGGCAGCCGCCCTTGGCCCCGATCGGACAAACGACACCGCCGACCGCCCGCAATTCGGCTCTTGCCGAAGGCAAGCGGCGCGCAAGCCTGCTGCCCGACTGCCTGATCGAGGCGCGCCGGATCGCCAATACCGTGATTGCCGGCTGGCATGGCCGCAGGCGGCGGGGACCGGGCGAGAATTTCTGGCAGTTCCGTCCCTATGCGCCGGGCGAATCGCTGATGCGGATCGACTGGCGGCGTTCCGCGCGCGACGACCACACCTATGTGCGGGACATGGAATGGGAGGCGGCGCATACCGTCTGGCTCTTCGCCGACCTCTCGCCGTCAATGCAGTTTCGCTCCGAAGCGGCCCCGGTTTCCAAGGAACACCGCGCGCTCGTGCTGCTGCTGGCAATCGCCGAAACCCTGCTGCGCTCGGGCGAGCGTGTCGGCTATCCCGGACTGATGGAGCCGGTCGCCAGCCGCAACGGCGCCGAGAAACTCGCCCATCACCTGGCCGCGGCCACCGAAATCCCGGCGGTCCTGCCGGATACGCAGATGATGCGCGGCCCGTCCGAACTGATCGTCATCGGCGATTTCCTCGATGATCCGGAAGCGTTGTTTTCAAGGATCGCGCCGCTTTCCGAACGAGGCCTGAAGGCCCACCTTGTGGAAGTGGCAGACCCGGCGGAGGAAAATTTTCCCTATAACGGCCGCACCGCCTTCGCCGATCCGGAAACCGGACGGGAACTGACGCTCGGCCGGGCCGAGAGCCTGCGGGAGGCCTATCTGGAGCAGTATCTCGCCCGCCGTGATCTCATCTCGCAGACGGCGCGGCATTCCGGCTGGAGCTTCTTCACCCACCATACGGACCGGCCTGCCTCCGAAGCGTTGACGGCGCTGCATATGCGCCTTTCCGGCATCAGTGGGGGACAGCGCTGATGGGCGGCTTTGAATTCCTGAGCCCGTTCGTGCTTGCGGCCCTCGTCGTTCTGCCGGCGATCTGGTGGCTCCTCAAGCTGACGCCGCCGCGCCCGCGCCGCGAGGTATTTCCGCCGCTCGCCATCCTCCTTAAGCTGGCAAAGCGCGACGAGACGCCGGCCAAGAGCCCGTGGTGGCTGACGCTGCTGAGGATGGCTCTGGCCACATTCGTCATCCTCGCCATCGCCAACCCGGTGATCAATCCGGACCGCACCACGCTTTCGACCGGCGGTCCGCTGGCGCTCCTGATCGACAATGGCTGGGCAAGCGCCGAGGACTGGGAGGCGCGCACGGCCGCTGCCGACGCACTGATCGAGGCTGCGGGCCGTGCAGACCTGCCCGTAACCCTCGCCTTCACCGCCGACAAGACCGGCGATCCGCGACCGGTCTCGGCAAATGAAGCGCGCCAGAGGCTTGCCGCCGCCGAACCGCAGGCCGCCCGCCCCGACCGGCTGCCTGCAGCCACGGCGCTTGTCGAAGCTCTGGACGGAACGACGCCCGGCACCGTTGCCTTCCTTGCGGACGGATTGTCGGGACCGGAGGACCAGGCCGCTTTCGACATGCTGAACGGCGCCGGCGCGGACGACCTTCTGGTGATGCGCACAAACCGCGCCCTTCCCGCCGCTCTCACCGCAGTCGACAACGGCGCTGCGGCAAGCAGGATCACCGCCGCGCGCGCGCAAGCCGGGTCGCGCGCCGAACTCACTGTGAATGCCTATGACCTTCAGGGACGCGTGATCGCGACCAGTCCGCTGGTCTTCGAAGCCGGGACGAAGGCGGCGACCGCCGAGATCCGCGCACCCTTCGAGGTGCGCAATGATTTTGCCCGCATCGCAATCGACGGCGCGGCCAATGCCGGCGCGGTCCAGCTTCTCGACGACGGGTTCAAGCGCCGCCGCGTGGCACTTGTCTCGGGAAGCCCGGCAAATGAAGCACAGCCGCTGCTGTCGGCCGCCTATTACCTGCGCCAGGCGCTTTCCCCCTATGCCGACCTGATTTCGAGCGACGCCGCCACGCTGCCCGAACAGCTCGACGCGCTGATCGAGCAGAACCCTTCCGTGGTGATCCTGAGCGATGTCGGAACGCTTGGCGAGGACGTCCACGCGCTGCTTCAGCAATGGGTGGAGGGCGGCGGCACGCTGGTTCGCTTTGCCGGACCGCGCCTTGCCTCATCCGAGGGTGAAGACACGCTTCTGCCGGTGCGGCTGCGCTCGGGCGCGCGCGCCTTTGGCGGGGCGATGAGCTGGAGCGAGCCGCAAAATCTCGCACCCTTCCCGCAGGAAAGTCCGTTCTACGGCCTGCCCGTGCCGGACGACATTAACGTGTCCCGCCAAGTTCTGGCCGAACCGGCGCCGGACCTGTCCGACCACACCTGGGCAAGCCTCCAGGACGGCACGCCGCTGGTGACCGAAAGCGTCTCCGGCGAAGGGCGACTGGTGCTGTTCCATACGTCGGCCGATCCCAACTGGTCGAACCTGCCGATCTCCGGCTATTTCGTCGAAATGCTGCGGCGGATCGTCAATATCTCACGGGCAAGCCAGGCCGTTGACGCTGACGGCGGAGCGGCGCCCCTGCTCGCCCCCTACCGCCTGCTCGTCGCTAACGGCACGCTTTCCACCGATGTGAGCGGCGCAAACCCGCTTGCCGATGCCGGCGGACCGCTGATCGCCACGCGGGAAAACCCGCCCGGTCTTTATGGATCGTCCGATGGCTTCACCGCCGTCAACCTCTTCGGACCGCAGGGTACGCTGTCTCCGCTCGACGTCTCGGCGCTCGAGGGGAGCCGTCTGCAGCCGATCGGCGAGACGCGCGCGTTCTCCCTCAAGCCTTGGCTGCTGGCGGCGGCCATGTTGCTCCTGATCGCCGACGGCTTCATCATGCTGGCGATGAACGGCGCATTCTCGAACCTCAAGGCGCGTCGCGCTGCCCTGCCCGTTATCCTCGCGGCATGTCTTGCCGCAGCCCTGCCCTTTGCGCCCGGCCTTGCCGGCACGGCGCGCGCGCAGATGAGCGATGCGGAAATCACCGATCTGCTCTACGAGACCCATCTTGCCTATGTGGTCACCGGTGAGGCCGATGTCGACCGCATCTCGGGGCGCGGGCTGAAGGGGCTTTCCGACTATATTTCATACCGCACCGCGCTGGAGCCGGGCGATCCGGTCGGCGTCGATCCGGCGGAAGACGAACTGGCCTTCTATCCCCTGATCTACTGGCCGATCTCGGCCTCCGCGCCGATGCCGTCACAGGAGGCGATCGCCGGCATCGAGGCCTATATGCGCAATGGCGGCACGGTGCTGTTTGATACGCGCGATCAGTATTCGCCGCTCGGCCAGGAAGCCGTCAGCGCCAATACGGCGCGGCTCAGGGCGATCCTCGACAATATCGACGTGCCGCCCCTGGAGCCCGTGCCCGAGGGCCATGTGCTGACCCGCTCCTTCTATCTGCTTTCAGATTTTCCCGGCCGCTATGACGGTTCGCCGCTCTGGGTCGAGGCGCGTTCGGGGGCGAGCGCCGACATGGTTACGAGCGGCGGCGACGGCGTCTCGCCGATCATCATCACCGGCAATGATTTCGCCGGCGCCTGGGCCACCAATCCCGACATGACGCCAATGCTGCCGACCGTGCCGGAAAGCCCGCTTCAGCGCCAGTTCGCCTATCGCACCGGCGTCAACATCGTGATGTACATGCTGACCGGCAATTACAAGGCCGACCAGGTCCATGTTCCGGCGCTTCTGGAAAGGCTGGGACAGTAATGGACCTGACTTTCACCCCTCTCCTGCCGCTGACGGCGCTCTATGCCGCCCTTGCCGCCATCCTCGTGCTGATGGCGCTCGGCTACCTGACCCGCATGCGCGGCACGACGCTGCGCGCGGCGGCCGGGCTTCTTCTGCTTGCAGCGATCGCCAACCCGACCATTAGCCGCGAGGAGCGCTCACCGCTTTCGACCATCGTGCCGATCGTCGTCGACCGCTCCCAGAGCCAGCTTTCGGAAGACCGCGCCGGCCAGACCGATGCCGCGCTCGAACGGCTTCAGGCCCGGCTTGCCGAGGACCCGACGCTCGAGCCCCGCATCGTCGAGGTCGCGACCGCGAATGAAAACGGCCGCGCCGAGACGCTGGCGTTCCAGGCCCTTGCCGATGCCGTGCGCGACGTGCCCCCGAGCCGGATGGGCGCCGCCTTCTTCATCACCGACGGCCAGATCCACGACATTCCGGAGGATGCATCCGCCCTTCCCGCCGACATTCCCGTCAATGCGCTGGTGACCGGCACGGCGGAAGAATATGACCGGCGGATCGAGATCAACGAGGCACCGCGTTTCGGCCTTGTCGGCGAAAGCCTGCCGGTGGAATTCACAGTGGTCAATGACGGTCCGGTGAGCGAGGCCGAGGGCGGCGCGGGTCCGGCGATGGTGACGGCGCGGCTCAACGGCGCCATCGCCGCGCAGATGCTTGTCGCGCCCGACATTTCAACCCGCTATGTCTTCGACCTCGACAATGGCGGCGAGAACATTCTCGAACTCTCCGTCGATCCGATACCCGGCGAACTGACGCAAGTGAACAACCGCGCGGTCCAGATCGTCGAGGGCATTCGCGAGAACCTGCGCGTGCTGCTCGTTTCCGGATCGCCGCATTCGGGTGAGCGGACATGGCGGAACCTGTTGAAATCCGATCCGTCCGTCGATCTCGTCCACTTCACCATCCTGCGTCCGCCGGAAAAGCAGGACGGCACGCCGATCAACGAACTATCGCTGATCGCTTTCCCGACGCGGGAATTGTTCATCGACAAGATCGACGATTTCGACCTGATCATCTTCGACCGCTACCAGAACCGCGGCGTCCTGCCGCTGCTCTATTATGACAATATCGCGCAATATGTTCTGAATGGCGGCGCGCTGCTGGTGGCCGCAGGCCCTGAGATCGCCGGTCCGGAATCGATCGCCGTGACGCCGCTGTCCGCCGTGCTGCCGGCAATCCCGACCGGCGAATTGTCAGAGGGCGGGTTCTATCCGGATATCTCGCCGACGGGGGAGATGCACCCCGTGACCCGCGATCTGCCGGGCGGGGCCGAGGATCCGCCGGCCTGGGGCCGCTGGTTCCGCTCCATACCGGTCGGCGATGCGCGCGGCGAGACAGTGATGACGGCAGACGGCGCGCCGCTTCTGGTGCTCTCGCGCGAAGGCCAGGGCCGGGTTGCCGAATTCCTCTCCGACCAGGGCTGGCTGTGGGCGCGCGGCTTCGAAGGCGGCGGACCTTACGTGCCGCTTTACCGGCGCATCGCCCACTGGCTGATGCAGGAACCGGCGCTTGAAGAAGAGGCGCTGACGGCGACGACCGACGGCGAACGGCTGGAGATCACCCGCCAGACCATGGGCGACGCCCCGCGGGAAGCGACCGTCAGCACGCCATCCGGGCGTTCGTTGACTGTTCCGCTGGAAGAGGTTGAGCCCGGCCTTTTCCGCGGCTCGGCGCCGGTGAACGAAATGGGCCTGTTTTCGATCGAGAACGGCGACCTCACCCGGCTCGTCAATATCGGCGATCCCGATGCGCCGGAGTTCAAGGCGATGATCTCGACCACGGAGAGCCTTGCGCCGCTCGCAAACGAAAGCCACGGGCTGGTGCAGCGGATCGCCGACGGCACGCCGCCGGTCAGGGTGACGTCCGGGCCGCTCAGGGCCGGCAATGACAGTTTCATGCCGATCGTAGCCACCTCGGACACGCGGCTTGAAAGCATCCGCTCGCTGCCGCTGTTCAACGGACTTCTCGGTCTTGCCGCGTTGCTGGCGCTGATTTCGGCCACCTGGTGGCGCGAGGGGCGAACCAAACCTTGATGACGATTAGAGCGGTTCCGCCTTTCCTGGAAACGCGCAACCGCTCTATCTATTTGTTTTGACGCATTTTCGCGGACCTCAGATGTTTCCATCTGACTGCGAAATGCTCTAGGCTCTAAACCGCATCATGCCCACAAGCCGTTCCTCGACGCCGTCCACCAGTGGATCGGCAAGGATGCGCTTCGGATCGACCGGGCCCGGCAAAAGCAGGGTCGGCGGCACGATGGGGCGAAAGCCGAGCGGTCCGTAATAGGGCGCGTCACCGATCAGGATCACCACTTCGGAGCCCGCCTTTGCCGCAGCCTCAACGGCGATGCGCACCAGATTGCGGCCGATGCCCCGGTTCTTGTGGGAGGGGCGGACGGCAAGCGGGCCGAGCATGTGGCCGGCAGCCTTGCCGGCCCAGACCGGCGTCAACCGCACCGAGGCAATCACTGCGCTCCCATCCAGGCAGACGAAGGACAGCGCGCGATCATGCGGGCCCTGCTCGCGGATACGGCTTGCCGTGCGCGCGAAACGCCCGGGGCCGAAAGCCTCGTCGTTGATCTCTTCGATGGCGTTGTCGTGGGAAACCTCTTCGGGGAGGTAGCACAGTTCGATTGTCATGATTTTATGAGCCTGTCCGGAATACGCAAATGAAAGCCGCCGGAGAGGTTCTCCGGTTTTCGATCTTCAATCAGCGTCGTCGCAGGATCCGCATGACAAATTCCAGTTTCTGGGTCGTTCGCCACTAGCAGGAAAACGAGGCCCCGTCCAGCGTGTGGACCGCAAAAGCGAAATTTCCGTTGACCCGTAACACAGTGTCAAACGTTTCGGCACTGGCAAAGTTTCGGCCCGACCGTATGTAAGGGGCCAAGAGAGGAATGAAAGGAGCATCCCATGGGCATGCTGGAAGACGGCGTCTGGAAGGACGTCTGGTACGACACGAAGAAATCCAAGGGCCATTTCAAGCGCGAAAGCTCGCAATTCAGGAACTGGATCACCGCCGACGGCTCTGCCGGCCCGAATGGCGAAGGTGGGTTTGAAGCCGAAAAAGGCCGATACCACCTTTACATCGCCTATGCCTGCCCCTGGGCGCACCGCACCCTGATCTTCCGCAAGCTCAAGGGTCTTGAGGATTTCATCGATGTTTCGGTCGTCGATCCGCTGATGCTGGAAAACGGCTGGGAATTCAGGAACCGGGACGGCGGCACCGATGATCCGATTAACGGCGCGGACTACCTCTGGCAGGTCTACACAAAGGCTGATCCGAACTATACCGGCCGCGTGACGGTCCCGGTTGTCTGGGACAAGAAGCGCGAGACCATCGTTTCCAACGAGTCCGCCGAAATCATCCGGATGTTCAATTCGGCCTTCGACCACCTGACCGGTAACGACCTCGATTTCTACCCGGAAAAACTGCGCGGCGAGATTGATGACATCAACGCGATCGTCTACGACACGGTCAATAACGGCGTCTACAAATCAGGCTTCGCCACCACGCAGGAGGCCTATTCGGAGCATGTGCACAAGCTTTTCGAGACGCTGGAAATGCTGGAAAGACGGCTCGGCGAGAACCGCTATCTCGTCGGCGATGCGCTGACGGAAGCCGACTGGCGGCTATTCACCACGCTGGTGCGTTTCGACCCGGTCTATGTCGGCCACTTCAAGTGCAACCTGAAGCGCATCGCCGACTATCCGAACCTGTCGGGCTATCTACGGGAACTCTACCAGATGGAGGGCATCGCCGAGACGGTCAATTTCGACCACATCAAGCGCCACTATTACGGCTCGCACAAGAACATCAACCCGACGGGCATCGTGCCGGAAGGCCCGATCCTCGACCTCGACGCGCCGCACGGACGCGACAGGGGCTAGGCTTCCGTCTCTTCGGCTACCCTGAGCCGCTGCGCTCCGCCAGCCAGCGGCGGGTCTCCTCGTAAAGGTCCGGACCGAGGCCTTCGACGACCTCGGGCGCGAGGTCGGCGAGGCTGGTTTCGGCGAGCGAGGCCCGCCACGCCCGGTCGGCGCGCAGCATGACCTTCGCCACAGGGCACATGTCCTTGGGGCAATAGCCTTGCGGCAGGCACGGATTGCTGGCGCGGATATCGCGGCAGCGAAACAAAGGCGCCTTGCCTTCGACGGCTTCGACGATATCAAGAAATGAGATGTCCTCGGGGGCGGCGGCGAGCCTGTACCCGCCGCCGGGGCCAAGCGTGCTTTCCACAAGCCCGGCCTGAGAGAGCGCTTGCAACGCTTTCGACAGATATTCCTTCGGAATGCCGTGGAACGTCGCAAGCACCTTGGTGGGCAAATAGCGTCCTGGCGGAAGTCCGGCCAGCACGGCCGCCGCGTGAAGGACCCATTCGACCTGATTTCTAAGCTGCATCCGCTTCCAAGCCGGCCCTGTCGAGGCCGTAAATCCTGTCCAGCGAGCCGGGACGGCTCTGGTAGGCAATCGCCAGTCTGTTCCACCCATTAATCGAGACGATCACATAGGTCAATTCGGCGACCTCCTGGGCACTGAAATGCGGTGCAAGCGCCTCGCGCGCGGCAACGGCCTTGTGGTTGTCGATTGCGCCGGTGAGGGCCTCCGCATAGGAGAGCGCGGCCTTTTCCCTGTCGGTAAACAGCGGCGATTCGGCGAACACGGCGACATGATAGAGGCGCAGTTCCCTTTCTCCGTCGATCTTGGCTTCCTTGTGGTGCATATCCAGGCAGAAGGCGCAGCCATTGATCTGCGACACGCGGATATCGACGAGATGCCTCAGCCGGGCGTCAAGGTTGTTTGCCCCAAGCTTTGCCGAGAAAGCGAAATAGGCCTCGGCCAGAGCGGGCGTGAATTTTGCATAGGGCGCTGTTGTCATGATGTGTCCTCTTTCCAATTAAGGATATATTTTATCCTTGAGGATATTCAATATCCTTAATTGGAAAGGAGTCAAGATCGTCCTCTATGGAGGCTGTTTGTGGCGGAGGTTGCTTGCGGCACGCGCCCTGCCCGTTTATGAGTTTCCAATGTTCAAGCTCGCTCATATTTCAGACATCCACCTCGGGCCTCTGCCGCAGCTTTCGCCGCGCGAGCTGGTTTCCAAGCGCATCACCGGTTTCTTGAACTGGCACCGCAACCGCCGCAAACATCTGGGCAAGAACACGCTGGAAAACCTGCTTCTGGCGATTGCCGACGAAGCGCCGAACCACCTTGCGATCACCGGCGACCTCGTCAATCTGGCGACGACCAAGGAGATCGAGAACGCCGCCGAGTGGCTGAAGAGCGTCGGCCCGGCAAAGGACGTCTCGCTGGTACCCGGCAATCATGATGCCTATGTCGGCGGGGCCTACGCCAAGGTTTCCAAGGCCTGGCACGACTACATGCAGGGCGATGCGGAGCGTCCGCTCTCCGAGACCTCGGATGCGCTGACATTTCCCTATCTGCGCCGGCGTGGCCCTGTGGCGATCATCGGCTGCTCGTCGGCCATCGCCTCGCCGCCCTTCATGGCGATCGGTACATTCGGAAAGAAGCAGGCGAGAGCCACGGCCGAGCTATTGCGCCAGGCCGGCGAGGATGGGTTGTTCCGCATCGTGATGATCCATCATCCGCCGGTGCGCGACGCCGCCGCCAGCCACAAGCGGCTGCTCGGAATAAGGCGCTTCCGCGCTGCGCTCTCGACAGGCGGGTGCGAACTCGTGCTGCACGGCCATACCCATCTCAACACCGTCAATTTCATCGAGACGCCGCATGGCAAGACGCCCGTCATCGGCATTGCGGCAGCCGGACAGGGAACCGGCGGCAAGAAGCCGCCGTCAGCCTTCAATCTGATCACGGTCAGGGGCAAGCAGGGCAAGTGGGAAATGCATTGCCAGCGGCATGCGCTGGATGCCGCAAGCGGGTTGATCGAACCCGAAAGCGACTTCGCCTACTCCTACGCGGCGGATTCGGCGGAATAGGCATCGATCAGCCCGTTAATGCTGAGCGACAGCGCTGTCCCGACCTTCGCGCATTCACCGCCGCCGAAGCCTTTCCAGCCCATGGCATTCTTCACCGCATCCGGACAGATTCGAAAATACATCGACTGCCCCATGATGGTGAAGGTCAGCACCTTGGTTTCCTCGGCATCCGGATCACGGCCGGCGGCTCGTCCCAGAAGCTGCCGCATGTGGCGATGAAGCGGTTCGGTGATCTGGGCGTAGAGGAGATCAAAAGCCTCGCTGCGCTGCGTGATATAGCGCATCACGAATGCCGAGATATCCTCGGCGTCGGTTCTGCCGGTGATCGGCATCACCAGGAGGCGCGCAATCCCCACCAGCTCCGTCCGCGCATCCTCCGCGGTCACGTCATCCGACACCGGTTCGAGAACTGCGGACCCGAGCGTTTCCTCGATCGCCTCGACCGCATGATGCGCGCATGCGATCAGGAGGCCCGGCTTGCCGCCGAAGTGATAAGCGATGCTGCCGATATTGGCGCCGGACCGTTCGGCGATCTTGCGCGTGGAAACGGCGTTGTAGCCATATTCGGCGAAAAGCCGCAAAGCCGTAGAGATGATTGACTGGCGGGTAGCCGCCGCTCCCTGGAGAGTATCAGCCATGACTTGTTGAATTTGCCCTCGGTTGGGCGGCGCTCCGCCCGGTTATCATTCTTGATTGTAACGCTATTGTTCACTTGATTGATCCAAACCGCAAGGACCCATATCACATCGGCGGCCACATTTCTGCCACAGTTTTTCCCCAGCGAAACCCGAATGAAGTCTGACGATCATAAACGGGAAGCAAGTCGCTTACACGTTGGTTCGACAAAGTGAACACAACCCCTTGTTTCCAAACCTTACAAGGGGCAATATCCCGCGCGGACTTCGCGTTCTGCGACGCAAAGGGCCGAATCCGGCCGCCGCATTCTTATTTTCAAGGAAACGATGGACATCGCCGTCAGAACGAACAAATCCGCTAATGTCAGCGGCCAAAGGCGCAAGAGACGCTGGCTGCCGGCTCTGGCCTGCTGCGGGTTTCTCGGGATCGGCGTCGCGGTCGGGGCAATCCTGTCGCGCGATACATCGAGCGCGACCGATACTGTCGATCTGAGCCTGGAACAGTCGACCGACTGGATTGATGATGTCTGCGCCAATTTTCGCATCTTCGGCCGGAAATATCAGCCGATAACGGATATCGGCCCCGAGGATCCGGTTGCCGTTTCCGATCTGGTGCAGCGAACGACCGGTCTCGATATAGGCGTCCCGACCTTTGATGAGGGCGCGCGCATCTTCGAGGGCGCCCGCATCGTTGCCATCGAGCGCACGCCGGGCGTCGAGCTCTTCTATCGCAACAATGCCGGCGACCTGCTATCGGTCTTCATCCTTGCGCGCCCGGCGACGCTCGAGAACCAGATCACCGATGTCCAGGAAACGATCCGCGACAATCTCACCGTCGCCTGGTGGCAGGGCGAACGTGCGCTGATCGCCATCGTCGGCCCGTCCTCGGACACCGACATGCCGGCTCTGGCCCAATCGGCCTATCTCAAACTCTGAAAAGCACTCGGCATTTCTTCTTGGAACGGCGATGCCTGCCGGCATCGCCGCCAGTTTGTCGACAAAGTATTCTTCACCCCAGCCGTCATGCCGGCCTTGAGCCGGCACCCAGGGCCAAGCAGTGAAGACCATCGCGCCTAAGAGACTGTGTCAAAAGGTGCTTTTGCGGCCCTGGACCCCGGCTCAAGGCCGGGGTGACGGAAAATGTGGAGCAGCTACTTACATCTGCAACAAGCCTCTCCAGCAGCCTACCGGCGACGCCAGCAGGCGACGCCATGATGCGTTCACGCGCGCTCGGCGAGGATCTGGTTTGCGGCAGAAACAATCGCCTCCAGCGAGGCCGCGACGATATTGGTGTTGATGCCGGCGCCGAACATACGGCCGCCGTCATATTTCACCTCGACATAGGCGATCGCCTTCGCGTCCGAACCATGGTGGAGCGAATGCTCGGAATAGTCCTCAACCGACAGGTTGATGCCGAGATAGGCCGACAGCGCATTGATGAAGCCATCAACCGGGCCATTGCCCTTTGCGTCGATCCGCTTTTTCTCGCCATTGTCGGTGATCTCGGCCGTCACCACGCGCACGCCCTTTTCCGCGCCCTGCGGATAGGTGTGGTGATCGACGAACTTGATGCGGCCTTCCGGCTGGTCGACATAGTGCTCCATGAACACGTCATAGATGCGCTTCGACGGCAGTTCGCGGCCTTCTTCGTCGGTGATCTTCTGGATCAGTTCACGGAAGGCCACCTGCAGGCCGCGCGGCAGGTTGATGCCGTAGTCGCTCTGCATGATATAGGCGATGCCGCCCTTGCCCGACTGGGAATTGATGCGAATGATCGCCTCATAGGTCCGGCCCACGTCCTGCGGGTCGATCGGCAGATAGGGCACTTCCCAGACCGGCTTGTTTGCCACGCGGATCGCCTTCATGCCCTTGTTGATCGCATCCTGATGCGAGCCGGAAAAAGCCGTATAGACCAGTTCGCCGACATAGGGGTGGCGTTCCGGGATCGTCATCTGGTTCGAGTATTCGTAGACGTCCTTGATCCGTTCGATCTCGGAACAATCGAGTTCCGGGTCGACGCCTTGCGTGAACATGTTCAGCGCCATGGTGACGATATCGACATTGCCGGTGCGCTCGCCATTGCCGAACAGCGTGCCCTCGACGCGGTCCGCGCCGGCGAGCAGGCCCATTTCGGCGGAGGCAATGCCCGTGCCGCGGTCATTATGCGGATGGACCGAGATCAGCAGGTTTTCGCGATTGTCGAGATTGCGGCACATCCATTCGATCTGGTCGGCATAGATGTTGGGCATCGACATTTCGACGGTCGACGGCAGGTTGATGATCAGCTTGTTGTCCGGCGTCGGCTTCACCTCGGCGATCACCGCATTGCAGACCTCCAACGCCACTTCCAGCTCCGTGCCGGTAAAGCTTTCCGGCGAATATTCGAAGCGATAGCCGCCGCCGGCCTTTGCCGCCATGTCGGTGATCATCTTGGCGGCGTCGACGGCGATCTGCTTGATGCCGGCGACATCCTTGCCGAACACCACGCGCCGCTGCAATTCACTTGTCGAATTGTAGAAATGCACGATCGGCCGGTGTGCGCCTTCCAGTGCCTCGAAGGTGCGGGTGATCAGTTCCGGGCGGCACTGCACCAGCACCTGCAGCGAGACGTCCTCGCCGACATTGCCGTTTTCCACGCACCAGCGGGCGAAGTCGAAGTCCGTCTGCGAGGCTGAGGGGAAGCCGATCTCGATTTCCTTGAAGCCCATGTCCAGCAACAGTTGGAACATGCGCGCCTTGCGGTCGTGTCCCATGGGATCGACCAGTGCCTGGTTGCCGTCGCGCAGATCGACGGAGCACCAGATCGGAGCCTTTTCGATGCGCTTGCCCGGCCAAGTGCGGTCGGAAAGATCGATCTGCGGATAGGGCTGGTACTTGGTGGCGGCCAGCGGCATGCCCTTGGCATTGGTGGAGTGTTTCGCGTCCATTGTGGTCCTCATATCCGGCCCGCCTTCTGCCGCCTTTGAGGCGCAGTCAGGCTTTGGCCATTCTCGCTGTCATAAACTGTTCGGGAATGAAGGAGCGCTTGGTGCCAAGCGGCTTTCCGGCCGCCGGGCGCTCCTCAAAGGACCCGGCAACCGCTGTTAAGGCCGAGAAGAAGGAGCGAGTTTGGCGCGCGCATGACGGCGGCGGCGGCGCTTGCGCCACCCGAAAACCTGCCCTGCCGATATGCGTCCAACGTAATCATGCCGATTTCCATAGCGGCAACAGCCGCCGATTGCAATTCAAAAAAACGCGTCAGCCCCCGGCATGCCTTTTCTGCGCCAGACGTTTGATGCCGGTGATGGCGAGCCCCGCCGCCAGCCCCCAGAAAGCGCCGGAAATGCCGAAAAAGCCGACGCCGGAGGCAGCAACCAGGAAGGTGATCGCGGCTGCCTCGCGCGCGTCCGGCTCCTTGAAGGCGGCAAGCGCGGCGGCGGCGAAGGCGCCGATCAGGGCAAGGCCCGCAACCGCCTCGATCAGGATCGGCGGGGCAAGCGAAACCAGCGCAACGACCAGCCCGCTCATCAGTCCGAAGACCACATAGCCGATGCCGGCGACGATCGCGGCCCAGTAGCGTCGTTTCGGATTGGCATGGGCATCCGGCCCCGCGCACATGGCCGCCGTGATCGCGGCGAGATTGACGCCGTGCCCGCCGAAGGGTGCAGCAAAAAGCGAAAACAGGCCGGTCAGCGAGAACATCCGTCCGGCCGAGGGGCGGTATTCATTGATGGCGAGGATGGCGACGCCGGGAATGTTCTGCGAGGCCATGGTGACGATGAACAGCGGAAGCGCCACGGAGATTGTCGCCTGCAGGCTGAAGGCGGGCGTGACCCAGACCGGCCACGGCGCCGCCTCGCGCCAGACTTTGGCCCAGCTGCCGGCAGGAAGATCGACGCCGAAAACCAGGACCAGCACGAAGGCGCCAAGGGCGGCCGGCACGGCAAGAAGCCGGTTGAAGGCGCCGGCGACGACGAAAGCGATGATGATCGGCAGGCCCAGCAGCGGATCGAACTTCACCGCCTCGACCGGCGCAAAGCAGAGCGCCAGCAGGACGCCGGCCAGCATGGCATTGGCGAGCGGCGCGGGAATGGCGGAAATCGCCCGGCCAACCGGCTTCAGCAGACCAGCGGCGATGATCAGGAGGTTGGCGACGATGAAGGCGCCGACCGCCTCGGCAAAACCGCCCGGAAGCGTTCCGGCTGTGGCAAGAAGCGCCGCCCCCGGCGTCGACCAGGCGATGGAAACCGGCATGCGCGTGACGGCCGAGATGACGATGCCGGCAATGCCCATGACGATCGACAGCGCCATGAGCCCGGAGGCCGATTGCGCCGGGCTTGCGCCGATGCCCTCGAGCCCCTGCAGCACGACGGAAAACGAACTGGCGAAGCCGACAAAGGCGACCAGCAGCCCCATGAACAGGCTCTGCGCCGAAAAATCCTTGAGCATGTCCCCTCCGACCTGCGGCATTCAATTGAAAAACTGCAAGCACGAAAAAGCCGGGCGAAGCAAGCCCTTCGCCCGGCCTAGCGGTTCGCAATCAAGTGCCGGAGATCAGATCTCGTCCTGCGAGGTCACGATCCGCGATACGAGGCCGTATTCGATCGCCTCCTGAGCGGAGAGCCAGTAGTCGCGGTCGATATCCTTGGCGATCTTTTCCGAGGGCTGGCCGGTGGCGTCGGAGAAGATCTTGATCAGGCGCTCGTTCATCTTGATGATTTCACGCGCCTGGATCTCGATATCGGATGCCGGACCGCGGGTGCCGCCGGAGGGCTGATGCAGCAGGAAGCGCGTGTTGGGCAGGCAGATGCGCTGCTCGGCAGGCGCTGCCGCATAGATCAGGGCGCCGGCGGAGGCAACCCAGCCCGAACCGATCATGATGACCTTCGGCTTGATGAACTTGATCATGTCGTGGATCGAATCGCCCGATTCCACATGCCCGCCCGGCGAGTTCACGAAGACGCGGATGTCCTCGTCGGAGACAGCGGCCATGGCAACGAGCTGCGAGCAGACGCGTTGGGCGAGTTCCTGCGTGATCGGGCCGTAGATGAAGATCGACCGCGACTTGAACAGATTGGCTTCGGCTTCCTTGCCCAGGGGCAGTTCGGTCTTCTTGTCGTCTTCTTCGTCGCTCATTCGGCATCTCCAGGAGTAAATGTTCTGCTACCCGACTTAATGCGAATGTCGCGGCAATACAATGTCTCCTCCCTTGCGGTCGCCCCGCAAATCCTTCGACCGCCTTGAAAGACCGCCGGGCTGTCACCACGTCAGATCGGTCAATTCGATATCCGGGCCCTGTGCCCGGCGCATTTCTCTTTGGTTTTCTCTAGGGCAGCCTGACCTCGGCAGCCGGAAGATCATCAATCATTTCAAATGAAAAGGCAGGACCATGCGTTACAACCGACTTGGGAATTCAGGCCTGAAAGTGTCCGAGCTCTGTCTCGGAACCATGACCTTCGGCGGCAAGGGCTTCTGGACCGCGATCGGCGAGCTCGATCAGGGCGCTTCAGAGGAACTGGTCAAGGTCGCGATCGATTCGGGCATCAATTTCATCGACACCGCCAATGTCTATTCGGAAGGCCTGTCGGAGGAGATCACCGGACAGGCGCTCAAGAATCTCGGCATACCGCGCGACGAGGTGGTGATCGCCACCAAGGTGTTCGGCGGCATGGGCGAAGGGCCGAACAGCCGCGGCTCGTCGCGCTACCACATCATGGAACAGGTGAAGGGCAGCCTTTCCCGGCTTCAGACCGATCATATCGACCTCTACCAGCTTCACGGCTTCGACAATACGACGCCGATCGAGGAAACGCTGGAGGCGCTCGACACGCTCGTGCGCCACGGCCATGTGCGCTATGTCGGCGTCTCCAACTGGGCGGCCTGGCAGATCGCCAAGGCGCTTGGCATTTCGGAACGTAAAGGCCTCGCCTCCTTCCAGTCGCTGCAGGCCTATTACACCATTGCCGGCCGGGATCTCGAACGCGAGATCGTGCCGATGCTGAAATCAGAGGGGGTCGGGTTGATGGTCTGGTCGCCGCTCGCCGGCGGGTTCCTCTCGGGCAAATATGACCGCAACAACCAGTCTGACGGCGAAGGCCGCCGCGTCAATTTCGATTTTCCGCCGGTCGACAAGGAACGCGGCTTCGCGACAATCGACGTGATGCGCGAGATTGCAAAGGCCAAGGGCGTTTCGGTCGCGCAGATCGCGCTCTCCTGGCTGCTCTACCAGCCCGCCGTCACCAGCGTCATCGTCGGTGCCAAGCGGACGGACCAGCTGAAGGACAATATCGAGGCAACCGACGTGGAACTGACCGCGGAAGAGATGGAACGGCTTGACGCCGTTTCGGCGCTGCCGCGCGAATATCCCGGCTGGATGCTGGAACGCCAGTCCGGCGGCGAAACGGTGTCACCGCCGCGCGTACCGAAATAAGCTTAGCCGAATAAAAACAGGAAAGCTGGCCGGCCTCAACCGGTCAGCTTCCTTCGCGAGAAAAGCAGACGACATTTCCATGCGAGAGTGAGACAGGCAGCCTGCGACAAGAGCGGTTCCGCCTTTCTTGGATACGCGCAACCGCTCTATCTGTTTGTTTTGACGCATTTTCGTGGACGTCAGATGTTCCCATCTGACTGCGAAATGCTCTAACGGGTCCCCTGCAGCAACTGGACGATCTCGGGCGTCATCCTGCCGCGCTCCATATCTTTATAGTCTTGATATGACAGGGTTCCATTGGCCAGCCCATTGACCATCCGACGGCAGACAACGCCCGGCAGATTCGCTTCCGTTGTATTGAAAAATGCCACAACCTCTTTCCGGATCGAGGCCGGAATCGGCTTGTTCGCCAGCTTCCTTGCACAATCGGTGGTCAGTTCATTGCGCAGCGCCTTGCTCCCCTGCAAGGCCGTGGAAATCACCTCATACTCCTGCTTGGAAGGTCCTGTCGTGCAGCCTGCAACCAGCGCCAGGCCGGCCATCAAAATCACCAAACGTTTCATCATTGCCCCCAAAAAAATGAAACTATGCATTCAAGACAGGAATCCAGAACATGGATGCCCTTCAAACAGGGGTAGCCAGACCGGCGAAAGATCGCAACCCAAAAAAGTAAAATCCAGAACAAGCATCCATTGAGGGCACTTAGTCGATCCGGACCCGCACCCCATGCGGTTTCACCCCTTCGGGCTCGACATGGATGGCGAGCGATGAGCCGGGAATCGCCTTCTTGATCGCGCCTTCCAGCCGGTCGCAGATATCGTGGGCCTCGCCGACAGTCATGTCTTCGCTGACCACGAGGTGAAAATCGATGAAGGCTGCAGAGCCCGCGCGGCGGGTCTTCAGGTCGTGGACGTCGGATGACCCGTCGGCATTGTCGTAGATCGCCTTGCGGATCGCGTCCTCCTCGTCGCCCGTCAGCGCCGCATCCATCAGGCCGCCGACGGATTCGGCGATCAGCTGCCACCCGGCATAGAGGATGTGCGCGGCAACGGCGAGCGCGATCAGCGGATCGAAGATCGGATAGCCGGTCGCCAGCGCAATGCCGAGACCAATGACGACGCCGACCGAGGTGACGACGTCGGTGCGGATATGCTTGCCGTCGGCCACAAGCGCCGGCGAGCGCATCGACCGCCCGGCCGAAATCAGCACATAGGCCCAGACACCGTTGATCAGGCTTGCGAAAATGTTGACGCCAAGGCCAAGGCCGACATCGGTCGGCATGGACGGGTCGAAGAGTTCGCCGATGGCTTCCTTGAAGATCAGGAGCGAGGCAACGACAATCGCCACGCCCTCGATGACGGCGGAGATATATTCCGCCTTGTGATGGCCGAATTGATGATCGTGGTCAGCGGGCTTGGCGGCGTAGACGATCGCGACGAAGGCAGCGATTGCGGCCACCACATTGACGATCGATTCGAGCGCGTCGGACAGCAGCGCCACGGAACCGGTCAGATGCCAGGCGAGAAGCTTGATCCCGAGCACGAGAAGAGAGAGCGGTATCGTCCAGAATGCCAGCGTCCGCGTCCGGCTTGCGCCGCCGCCTTTTACCTGCCCACCAGTCATCGGAAATTCCCGTCTTGCTCAACGACAGGCCGGATCAGCCGTCCGGCGCTGTCGATCTGCTACCCCCTCAACGCGACAATGGCAAGACAGACTTCAGCCTGCCGCCTTTTTGTCTCCCAAAGCCTCGCCGGAGCGGTCGACCAGCTTGCCCACCACATTCTCGATGATCCGCATGCCGGCATCGCCCCCGAGCGTCATGATCGATTCGGGATGGAACTGCACGGCGGCAACCGGTTCATGCGCATGCTCGATGCCCATGACGATGCCGTCATCGGTCTCCGCCGAGATGGCGAATTCGCTCGGCAATTGCACCGCATCGGCGAAGATCGAGTGATAGCGGCCGACGGTGATCTCCTTCGGCAACCCGTCAAACAGACGTCCCGGTTCGAGGATACGGATACGTGACGGCTTGCCATGCATGGGCACGGCAAGTTGCCTGAGCGTGCCGCCATAGGCTTCCGCCAGCGCCTGCAGGCCGAGGCAGACGCCGAAGATCGGCAGGTTGCGACTGCGCGCCTTCTTGATCGTCCCCTTGCAGTCGAAGTCCTTCGGCATGCCCGGTCCTGGAGACAGGACGACGAGGTCCGGCGCGATCCGGTCGAAGGTCTCGTCCGCCACCGGCGAGCGCACGGTCGCCACTTCCGCGCCCGTCTGGCGGAAGTAATTGGCGAGTGTGTGAACGAAGCTGTCCTCGTGGTCGACGAGCAGGATCTTCAGTCCCGCGCCGATCTTCGACACCGGCCGCGTGGCGGGCGCAAGTTTCTCCGCATCCGCCTCGCGGATCGCGGCAAGCATGGCTGAAGCCTTCAATTCGGTCTCCGCTTCTTCCTCATGGGGATCGGAATCGTAAAGCAGGGTGGCGCCGGCGCGCACTTCCGCCGTGCCGTTCTTGACCCGGATCGTGCGCAGCGTCAGACCGGTATTCATGTCGCCGTTGAAACCGACCATGCCGATGGCGCCGCCATACCAGGCGCGCGGGCTCTTCTCGTGGTTTTCGATGAAGCGCATGGCCCAGAGTTTCGGCGCGCCGGTCACCGTCACCGCCCAGGCATGGCTGAGGAAGGCGTCGAAGGCGTCCATGTCGGGGCGCAGACGGCCCTCGATATGGTCCACCGTATGAATGAGGCGCGAATACATCTCGATCTGGCGGCGGCCGATGACCTTGACCGAGCCCGGCTCGCAAACCCGGCTCTTGTCGTTGCGGTCGACATCGGAACACATGGTCAGTTCGGACTCGTCCTTCTGCGAGTTCAGCAGTTTCAGGATCTGCTGGCTGTCCGCAATCGGGTCCTCGCCGCGCTTGATCGTGCCGGAAATCGGGCACGTCTCGATCCGACGGCCGGTGACGCGCACGAACATTTCCGGCGATGCGCCGATCAGATATTCCTGGTTGCCGAGATTGATGAAGAAGGAATAGGGCGACGGGTTGGTCGCCTTCAGCCGCTTGGAGATTGCCGAGGGCTTGCTGGCGCAGCGCTCCATGAATTGCTGGCCGGGCACGACCTCGAACAGGTCGCCGCGCACGAAGCTTTCCTTCGCCTTGGTGACGAGTTCGGCATATTCGCCCTTGTGGTGGTCGCTGCGGGGCGGCAGGCTGTTGGAGGGGCGGAACGGATCGGACGCGATGTCCTCGCCCTTGCCCTCCGTCGTAATCCCGTCCTTCTCAAAGTCGTAACGATCGATCCAGGCCTTGGCGGCATGGTTGTCGACCATCAGCACCTCGTCGGGCAGGAACAGCACCATGTCGCGCTGGTCGGCCGGGCGCTCCAGCTTCAGCTTCACGGCGTCAAACTGGAACGCGAGATCGTAGCCGAAGGCGCCGTAGAGCCCGAGGCTCGCATCCTCATCGGAATGGAAGAGATCGACGATGGCGCGCAGCACGGTGAAGACGGTCGGCGCCTTGGAGCGCTCTTCCTCGGTGAACTGACGGTCGGGTTCCGCGACCTGAAGATCGATCCGGCGGGAGGCGCGGCCGGTGATCATCACCGGTTCCAGAGCCTCCACGACCGGGAGGATGAGCGCAAGCAGCGCTTCGCCGCGTCCGTTGAAGGCCTCGATCCACATGGTGCGGCCATTGCAGGAAATGGCGGCCGGCGGATCGATGACGGCCGTGTCCCAGCGCGTGTAGCGGCCCGGATATTCGTAGTTGGACGAAAAGACCGCGCCGCGGCGCTCGTCCAGCCGGTCGATATAGCTCGATACGGAATCGCCATAGGGCACGAAACGGCGGGTGCGCGTGATCGTCACGCCGCCCTTCGTCTCGTAGCTTTCCCCGCCATCCGGCCGTTCATGAAGGCTCATTGTCCCTGCTCCACCTTTTGTGTCGCGAAACGGCGTCCCGCGCGTTTCGCAATTTCATTCGTTGAACCCCGCAAAGGCGGCGACAATACGAAAAAAGCCGCCTCGGTTTGAGGGCGGCTTTGTCAGATCATCCGGACATGCGTGATCGTGGCCGCCTTTAGCGAGCCCACCACCAGTTTGCAATGTTCATCGTCGTGATCATCATGAGCTTTTTCTACCCCAGCTTGGCCGGACTGGCAAGCGGCAAGAAAAACGGCGCTCAAAGCCTTCCGCCAAACGCTTTCATACGTCCATGGATGAAAAGCGCTTTTCACCGGGAGACGCTTGCCCTCGCCCGCGCGCGGACATAATTCGGGACAAGAAACGCATAGAAAAACAAGCATCAAGGGAGGCAGACATGCCGCAGCCCGCGCAAAGCAAGCACTGGTGGAAAGAGGCCGTCGCCTACCAGATCTATCCGCGTTCCTTCGCCGATTCCAATGGCGACGGCATCGGCGACATTCCCGGTATCATCGAAAAGCTCGATCATGTGGCCGCACTTGGCATCGACGTCATCTGGCTGTCGCCGCATTTCGACAGCCCGAACGCCGACAATGGCTATGACATCCGCGACTACCGCAAGGTGATGGCCGAGTTCGGCACCATGGCCGATTTCGACCGCCTGCTTGCCGAAATCAAGAAGCGCGGCATGCGGCTGGTCATCGACCTCGTGGTCAACCATTCGAGCGATGAGCATGAATGGTTTGTCGAAAGCCGGTCCTCGCGCGACAGCGCCAAGCGCGACTATTACATCTGGCGCGACGGTTCGAAGGGCGTTCCCAACAATTTTGTCTCCTATTTCGGCGGCTCGGCCTGGGAGAAGGACGATGCCACCGGCGACTATTATCTGCATTATTTTGCGAAGAAACAGCCGGACCTCAACTGGGACAACGAGAAGGTCCGCGCGGAAGTCTACGACCTGATGCGCTTCTGGCTCGACAAGGGCGTCTCGGGTTTCCGCATGGACGTGATCCCGTTCATCTCGAAGAATTTCGCCTTCCCGGACCTGACCGAGGAAGAGATGAAGGATCCCGGCCGCGTCTACGCCTCGGGGCCGCGCCTGCATGAATATCTGCAGGAGATGAACCGCGAAGTGCTGTCCCATTATGACTGCATGACGGTGGGCGAGGCTGCCGGCGTTTCCGACGCGCAAACACCGCTCTTCGTCGATGAGGCCCGCAACGAGCTCAACATGATCTTCAACTTCGCCGTGGTCATGCTCGATCGCGACGGCTGGCGCTGGAAGCCGCGCAAGCTCACCGACATGAAGGCCACCTTCGACCGGCTCGACAAGGCTGTCGGCATGACCGGCTGGAACACCGTCTTCCTCGGCAATCACGACCAGCCGCGCACCGTCAGCCATTTTGGCGATCCTTCGCCGGAATATCGCGCGATCTCGGCCAAGGCGCTGGCGACGATGATGCTGACCATGCGCGGCACGCCCTTCATCTATCAGGGCGAGGAGATCGGCATGGTGAACTACCCCTTCACAGATCTCGACCAGTTCGACGATATCGAGGTGCGTGGTCTGAGACAGGACCATGTGGAGACCGGGAAGGTCAGCGCCGCGGAGCTTCTGGAGAACCTCAACAAGGTGAGCCGCGACCACGCCCGCACGCCGATGCAGTGGGATGCGTCAAAGAACGCCGGCTTTACAACGGCGGAAAAACCCTGGCTTGCGGTCAATCCGAATTATCCGGAGATCAACGCTGCGGCGGCGCAGGCGGACCAGGGCTCGGTCTATCATCACTATCGCAAGTTGATCGCGCTGCGCCACGACACCCCTGCCCTCATCTACGGCACGTACGAGGATCTGGCGCCCGACCACGAGATGGTGTTCGCCTTCGAGCGGAAGCTTGATGACGAACGGCTGATCGTTACGATAAACTTTTCCCGCGTTCCTGTGATGTGGAAACATGACGGGTTGGAAGGCTCGAACGTGCTGATCAGCAATGATGACCGGCGCGAAGAAACACTGCCAAGCGAAGAACTGACGCTTCTTCCATGGGAGGCGCTGGTTCTCAAAGTGCCGGCGTAGGTGGCGGCAGGTCAAAGCAAAAACGGCGCCCGCAAGGCGCCGTTTTCGCTCGAAGTCTGAACCGTCGGTCAGGCAAGCCGGCCGTGGCAGTGCTTGAACTTGCGGCCCGAACCGCAGGGGCACGGATCGTTGCGACCGACATTGCGGTATTCTTCCGGCAGTTCGCCGGCAGGCATTGCCGCTTCACCGGCCCCAACCTGTTCGCCAGCCATTTCGTCTTCTCCCGTATCCGGGTCAAGGTGGCTGGCGCGCAGCTGTGCGGGGTCGACTTCGGGCTGCGGCTGGGGCGGCTGCTGTTCACGCACCAGCTGGACGCGCGAAAGCTGCGAGACCGCAAGCTCGCGCATATTGCCGAGCAGGGCCTGGAACAGTTCAAAGGCTTCGGCCTTGTATTCCTGCAGCGGATCGCGCTGGGCGTAGCCACGGAAGCCAATGACCGAGCGCAGATGATCGAGATTGACGATATGCTCGCGCCAGAGATGGTCGAGCGACTGCATCGTCACCTGACGCTGGACATATTTCATCACGTCCGGACCAAACTGCTCGGCCTGCTTGGCGCGCACTTCCTCGGCCTGATCGGCAGCGGCATTGATGCGCTCGAGAATTTCCGGCTCGGCAATCCCGTCTTCGGCGGCCCATTCCTCGATCGGAAGGTCGAGGCTCAGAATGCGCAGGCAGTCTTCCTTCAGGCCCGCGACATCCCACTGTTCGGCATAGGCGCGCTCGGGAATGCGGCGGTGAACGGCGTTCTCGATCACTTCGTGACGCATGTCCTCGACGATCTCCGAAATGTCTTCGGAATCCATCAGTTCCTTGCGCTGGTCGAAGACGACCTTGCGCTGGTCGTTGAGCACGTCGTCATATTTCAGCAAGTTCTTGCGGATGTCGAAGTTGCGGGCTTCGACCTTCTTCTGCGCGCGCTCGAGCGCCTTGTTGATCCAGGGATGGACGATCGCCTCGCCTTCCTTCAGGCCGAGCTTCTGCAGCATGCTTTCCATGCGGTCGGAGCCGAAGATGCGCATCAGGTCGTCCTGAAGCGAGAGGTAGAACTTCGAGCGTCCCGGGTCGCCCTGACGGCCGGAACGGCCGCGCAACTGGTTGTCGATGCGCCGGCTCTCATGGCGCTCGGTGGCGATCACGTAAAGACCGCCGGCGGCCAGCGCCTCCTGCTTGAGGCGGGCGACATCCTCGCGGATCGCCTGTTCCTTGGCCTCGCGCTCGGGTCCCGGCGGGGTGAACTTGCGTTCGACCTCGACGCGCTCGCCCTGCTCGTTGGTCACGATATCCGTGCCCGGCTCCAGATAGCCGAGTTCGGCCTGGATGCGCATTTCCAGATTGCCGCCAAGCTGGATATCGGTACCGCGACCGGCCATGTTGGTGGCGATCGTCAGAGCGCCGGGCACGCCGGCCTGGGCGATGATGAAGGCTTCGTTTTCGTGGTAGCGGGCGTTCAGGATCTCGAACTCGGTAATGCCGTCGCGCTTCAGCGCCGCGGCCAGCATCTCGGACTTTTCAATCGAGGTCGTGCCGACGAGAACGGGCTGGCCCTTTTCCTTGGCCGCCTTGATCTCCTCGACGATCGCCTGGTATTTTTCCTGGACGGTGAGATAGACCTCGTCGTCCTCATCCAGACGCACGATCGGCAGGTTGGTCGGCACTTCGACGACGTCGAGACCGTAGATATTGCCGAATTCTTCCGCTTCGGTTGCCGCCGTGCCGGTCATGCCGGCGAGCTTGTCGTACATGCGGAAATAGTTCTGGAAGGTGATCGAGGCGAGCGTCTGGTTTTCCGGCTGGATCTTGACGCCTTCCTTGGCTTCGAGCGCCTGATGCTGGCCTTCCGAATAGCGACGGCCCGGCATCATGCGGCCGGTGAACTCGTCGATGATCACGACCTCGCCGTCGCGCACGATGTAGTCCTTGTCGCGGGAGAACATCTTGTGCGCCTTCAGCGCGTTGTTGAGATGATGGACGATCGCGACATTCTCGACGTCGTAAAGCGACTCGCCCTTCATCAGACCCGATTCGGTCAGCATCTTTTCCAGCTTCTCCATGCCGTCTTCGGAGAAGTTGGCCGAGCGCTGCTTTTCGTCGATCTCGTAATCGCCCTCTTCCAGCATCGGAATGATCTTGTCGATGGTGACGTAAAGATCGGAACGGTCGTCGAGCGGGCCGGAAATGATCAGCGGCGTGCGCGCCTCGTCAACCAGGATCGAGTCGACCTCGTCCACAATCGCGTAATTGTGGCCGCGCTGGACCATCTCGGCGCGCTGCATCTTCATGTTGTCGCGCAGATAGTCGAAGCCCAGCTCGTTGTTCGTCGCATAGGTGATATCGGCGCTGTAGGCCGCGCGGCGCTGCTGGTCATCGAGACCGTGATGGATGACGCCGGTGGTGAGCCCGAGGTAGCCATAAAGCCGGCCCATGTTCTCGCTGTCGCGGCGGGCGAGATAGTCGTTGACGGTGACGACGTGGACGCCCTTGCCGGCAAGCGCGTTGAGATAGACGGGAAGCGTGGCGACCAGCGTCTTGCCTTCGCCGGTCTTCATCTCGGCGATCGCGTTTTCATGCAGGATCATGCCGCCAATCAGCTGGACATCGAAAGGTCTGAGACCGAGCACCCGCTTGGAGGCTTCCCGGGCAACGGCGAAAGCTTCAACAAGAAGATCGTCCAGGCTCTTGCCTTCGGCGAGCTGCTTTTTGAATTCCTCGGTCTTTGCCTTCAGGTCGTCATCCGAAAGCGCCGCCATCTGCTCTTCGAGCGCATTGATTGCAGCCACGCGGGGTCTGTAGGAGCGAATACGGCGTTCATTGGCCGAACCGAACAATTTGCGGGCTACGCCACCGAGTGAGACCATTTCAATAGCTCTTTCTGAAAGTTGTCATATCTATCCTGTACGTGGCGCCGTACAAACGCATTCCTGACAAGCGGGGTCCATATCACCGTCCGGAGCTTCACTGGACGCGGGCTTGGCAGACAGATAAGAGGGGGGTCGGGGGATGTCAACGTCAAAGGCCGCGCCACAATCGCCACATTCCTGTGTTGCCGGTCTTCTCGCGGACCGCTGCACATTAAATCGCGGTAAGGATGCAACGCATTCCGGCCGCGCACGTTGACGCGTGGCAAGGTTTCTACCACATGCGACGGGCCCGACCGGCTCAAAAGGGCGAAACAGGAGGTTTCGCCGCACAACAGAAAAAGGTGAACTCATGCAGAAAAGACATTTGGCAGCCGCTGCACTCCTGGCAACAACTGTCAGCTTCGCGGTCCCGTCCTTCGCCCAGGACAGCGCTTCGACAGCGGATGACACGGTTGTCGCCACCGTTGACGGCGCCCCGATCACCCAGTCGGAACTGCAGACCACGCTCGACCAGTTCAAGGGCCAGTTCGGCCAGATGCCCGAGGAGCAGCTTCGCGCGGTCGCCCTTTCGAGCCTGATCGACATGAAGGTCATCACCGATGCCGCGGAGAAGGAAGGTCTCGACAAGACCGAGGCCTTCAAGACGCGTATGGACCAGATGCGCCAGGAAGAGCTCTACAACACCTTCTTCGACGAGAAGATCAACGCCCAGATCACGCCGGAAATGCTGAAGGCGCGCTATGACGAGGAAATCGCCAATGCGCCGAAGCAGGAAGAGGTTCACGCCCGCCACATCCTGGTCGACACCGAGGATGAGGCCAAGGAAATCATCAAGGAACTCGACAACGGCGCCGATTTCGCCGAACTCGCCAAGGAACATTCAACCGGCCCGTCGGCTGAAAACGGCGGCGATCTCGGCTACTTCTCCAAGGGCCAGATGGTTCCGGAATTCGAAGAGGTCGCCTTCTCGCTCGAGCCCGGCGAATATACCGAGACCCCGGTCCAGACCCAGTTCGGCTACCATGTGATCGAGGTCGAGGACATGCGCGAAAAGGCGCCGATCCCGTTTGAACAGGTCGAGCCGCAGCTTCGCCAGCTCGTTGCCAGCGAGAAATACAACGAAGTGGTCTCCAAGCTGAAGACCGAAGACAAGATCGTCATTGAAGATAAGGACTTGCAACAGGCCTACGAGGCCGTCAATAAAATGCAGTGATCCAAACCACCGGCCCGCGATTTTCCCGCGGGCCGGACTTTCGAGAGGCCTGCCATGACGACCGCCATATCTCCGCTCGCGCCGAAATCCTATCCGCCGATGCCGCCGATCGACGGCCTGCGCATCGCGACCGCAGCCGCCGGCATCAAGTACAAGGGGCGGACGGACGTCATGATGATGATCTTTGACGATCAGGCAAGCGTCGCCGGCCTCTTCACCAAATCGAAATGCCCTTCCGCTCCCGTTGATTTCTGCCGCGCCAATCTTGCCGGCGGCAAGGCCCGCGTGCTGGTCGTCAATTCCGGCAATGCCAACGCCTTTACCGGCAAGAAGGGCGCGGAAGCCACGGCGCTGACCGCGCGCACCGCCGCCGAAGCCGCCGATTGCGCCGAAAGCGACGTGTTCCTGGCCTCGACCGGCGTCATCGGCGAACCGCTCGATGCCTCCAAATTCGCAGGCGTTCTCTCAACCATGGCCGGCGAGGCAAAGCCCGACCTGTGGCTTGAGGCGGCAAAGGCGATCATGACCACGGATACCTATCCGAAGGTCGCGACCAGGGGCGCAGAGATCGACGGCGTTTCGGTGACGCTGAACGGCATAGCCAAGGGCGCCGGCATGATCGCGCCCGACATGGCCACCATGCTTTCCTTCATCGCCACCGATGCGGCGATCTCGGCCGAAGCCCTCCAGCAACTCCTTTCCGAGGGCGTGGGCGCGAGCTTCAATGCCGTCACCGTCGACAGCGACACCTCCACCTCCGATACCGTTCTCGCCTTCGCAACCGGCAGGGCGCCCGGCCAGGATATGGTCACCGACGGCTCCGACCCGCGCCTTGACGATTTCCGCGCCGCGCTTCATGCGCTGATGCAGGACCTGGCGCTGCAGATCGTCCGCGACGGTGAAGGCGCGCGCAAGATGGTGACGGTGCGGGTGACGGGCGCGGAAAGCAATCGCGCCGCCGATGTCATCGCCCGCTCGATCGCCAATTCGCCGCTGGTCAAGACCGCCGTTGCCGGCGAGGACGCCAATTGGGGCCGCGTGGTCATGGCCGTCGGCAAGGCCGGCGAGAAGGCCGACCGCGACCGCCTTGCCATCTGGTTCGGCGATATCCGCGTTGCCGTCAACGGCGAGCGCGATCCGGACTATTCCGAGGAATTCGCCTCCGCCGTCATGCGCGAGGACGAGATCACCATTCGCGCCGATATCGGCCTCGGCGAGGGTCAGGCGACGATCTACACCTGCGACCTGACCAAGGAATATGTCGCCATCAACGGCGATTATCGCAGCTAAAACCGCTCAGCCGCTTGCGGCGGGCCGCGTTGCCTTCGCGCAACACCGGCCGCCTCAAGCGCGCGTGCTGTGTTTACAGTCCGGTCTGAAGCGCACTAGATGAGCAAAAACAATAACGTCGCGACAGGATCGGAACAAAGGTGAGTGCGGATCTTCCTCTTGTGCGTCGGCTGGAAGCCATGGGTCTGCGAGCGTGGCCGGCAAAGAACGTGCATTATGACGGCGCCTGGCAGCTTCGGCTGACAGCGGGTCACCCGTCCAAACGTCTCAACAGCCTGTCGGTGCTCGACCAGTCGGATATTTCCGATATCGAGATCAGGTTCGAGAAGGCGCGTCGCCATTACGAGGCCTTCGGACGGCCGCTTCTGGTGCGCGAAACGCCGCTGACGCCGCCGGCGCTCGTCGAATTCCTGACAGCCGAGGCGGCACAGTCTTTTGACACGAGCATCGTGATGACGCTCGATCTCTCCCGCTTCGAACCGGAGGATGGCGTCGAGCATCTGCCCAGCCAGGATGTCGGCCGCTTCGTCGGCGCGGCGCTGAAGGTCAATCCGGTCGCGGAACTGACGCGGGCCGGCCTTGCCGAAGTCGTCACCGCGATCAAGCCCGCCCACGGTTTCTTCATCCGGGAAGATGAAGGCGGCGAACCCTTTGCGGCCGGCCTCTGCGTCCATGATTTCGACATGGCCGGCATCGAGGCCTTCGCCGTGGCGCACGAAGCGCGACGCAAGGGACATGGCCGCGAGCTGGCAACCGGCATGCTGCGCTGGCTCAAGGGCCGCGGCGCGCGCACCGCCTGGCTGCAGGTGACCGAGACCAACACGCCGGCCCTCTCCCTCTACCGGGGCCTCGGCTTTCATGAGGCCTACAGATATCGCTACTGGCGCGAAAAGGCGGAAGAATGAGCGAGATGAAACTGCTGCTGGTGGCAGCCTGCGCGCTGATCGACGCGGACGGACGCATCCTTCTGGCGCAACGGCCGGAGGGCAAGGCGCTTGCCGGGCTCTGGGAGTTTCCCGGCGGAAAGGTGGAGAGCGGCGAGACGCCGGAAGCCTGCCTGATCCGCGAGATGGAAGAGGAATTGGGCATCACCACCAAGCCCGACTGCCTCGCGCCGCTGACCTTTGCCAGCCACACCTACGAGCATTTCCATCTGCTGATGCCGCTCTTCATCTGCCGGCGCTACCAGGGCATTCCTGCGGGCCAGGAAGGCCAGGCGATCAAATGGGTGCGCGCCCGCGACCTTCGTGATTACCCGATGCCGCCCGCCGACGAACCACTGATCCCGATCCTGCAGGATCTGCTGTAATCCGTCCCCTTCTGTCGGTTAGAGCGCCGTGCGTCCATTCGGACGCACAAAGGACGCTCTAACCTATTGAATCTACGCATCGTGCTTTCCGAAAATCGATTCCGATTTTCGGACCGATGCGCTAGCGCTTGAGCTTGAACTCCTCGGTGTTGAGCGCGTCGGCAAGGCGCGCCTTCGCCGAGCCGGGCTTCAGCGGTTTCTGCTGGCTTTCATGCGGCGCCCAGCCGGAAACATAGATGATCGAGAAGGTAGCGCGGATGCGCCCATCCGGATCGCTGTAGCGCTCGGCGTAGAGTTCTGCCGCACGCAGGAAGAAGGCCCGGCTGACAGGTTTTCTCGACCGGTCGGACAGCGGGTTGGCCATGCCCATGGCCCTGAGATCCGCCATCAGGTCGAACAGCGTATCGTAGCGGACCGTGTAGTTTTCCTGATCCACGACGGGCAGCGCGAAGCCGGCGCGCTGCAGAAGACCGCCGACATCGCGCACATCGGCAAAGGGAATGACGCGCGGGCTGACCCCGCCGTAGATTTCGGCCTCCGCCGCAAGCAGGCAGTCGCGCAGTTCGGCAAGCGTTCCCGATCCCGCAATGGCCGCCAGGAACAGCCCGTCGGGTTTCAGCGCCCTTCGCGCCTGGATGAAATAGCCGGGCGTGTCATTGGTCAGATGGGCGGCAAGCGGGGAAAGCACCAGATTGAGCGACTGCTCCTCGAGCCCCGGCCATTCGAGCGGCGCGACGGCGACCGCCTCGCCCGCTGCGGCAAAGGCCGCATCGCTCTCCACCCGTCGCATCGTGCCGATCTTGCCCGTTTCAAGCGCCGCCTTCGCCACGACGCCCGTCACTCCGTGAAGCTCGGCGGCGACATCGAAGGTTCGCTCCACGACGGCCAGCCGGTCGGCGATCTCTTCGGCAACGATATTGAGCAGGAAATCCGCGCCGGGTTTGGCCGCGCGCCAGGCCTTCAGCCGGTTTTTCTCCACCCGTTCCGTTTCGAAAACCTGTTCCATGACATGCGGCCTTTCCTACTGACGCCTGCCCGCCAATTAGGGAGTCGCAAAGCATCCGTCAACGCGCTACCTTCATGGCCATGGACGAGATCGAACCCTTGCGAGGCGAGACGACAGGGCAACGTTCCGCGACTTTGGCCCGCGGCGCGTTGTCGGCGTTCGGCAATCTCCTCTTTCCGCCGGTCTGTGCGGGCTGCGGCAGGACCACCGGCACCCATCGCGCGCTCTGCGTCGAATGCTGGAGCGATATCCGCTTCATCGAACGGCCCTATTGCGCGGTTCTCGGAACGCCGTTTTCCCACGACCTCGGGCCGGATATCCTGAGCGCGGCGGCAATCGCCAATCCGCCGGATTTCGACCGGCTGCGCTCCGCCGCCTATTACACAGGCACCGTGCGCAATCTCGTCCACGCGCTCAAATATCGCGACAACACGCATCTTGCGGTGATGATGGCCGAATGGATGCGGCGCGCCGATGACGGCATGATCGCGCGCGCCGACGGCATCATCGCCGTGCCGCTGCATGCGACCCGGCTGATGTCGCGCCGTTTCAACCAGTCGGCGGAACTGGCCCGCAACCTGGCGCGGCTTTCCGGAAAGCCATTTTTGCCAGGCCTTTTGCGGCGCACGCGACGCACCAGCCGGCAGGTGGGGCTTACCCGCACGGCGCGTGAGGACAATGTGCGCGGCGCCTTCGCGCTTGCGCCCGACAGCGAGGATATGGTCTTCGGAAAGTCGATCCTCGTCATCGATGATGTCTATACGACGGGCGCCACCGTTTCGGCCGTCGCGCGGGTGCTGAGGCGCAAGGGCGCAGCCGAGATCAATGTTTTGACCTTTGCACGGGTCCTTGATGAAACTATATGAGGGCGAGACACCTGCAACGAAAGGACCTCAGTTCATCATGGCGAATGTCGAGATCTACACACGGGAATTCTGCGGTTTCTGCGCTCGCGCGAAAAAGCTCCTCGCCGACAAGGGCGTCGACTTCACCGAATACAACGCCACCGAGACCCCGGATGTCAGGGCGAAGATGATCGAGCGCTCCAATGGCGGTTCGACCTTCCCGCAGATCTTCATCGATGACCGCCATATCGGCGGCTGCGACGATCTTCTCGCCCTGGACCGCGCGGGCCAGCTCGATCCGCTTCTTGCCCGCTGAGGAACCTCACATGACCCGCTTTACCGCCGCCGCCCTGCAGATGCGTTCGGGCATCAACCCCGAGAAGAACGCCGAGACCCTGTCGCGTCTGGTCGCAGAGGCTGTCGCAAAGGGTGCTGATTATATCCAGACCCCGGAAATGACCGGCGCGGTGCAGAAGAACCGCAAGGCGCTGATGGCGGTGCTGAAGGGCGAGGAGGACGATATCATCGTCCGCACGGCGTCATCGCTTGCCGAAAGGCACGGTGTCCACCTGCATATCGGCTCGACGGCGATTGCCGTTGGCGACGACATGGTTGCAAACCGCGCCCTGCTATTTGCGCCCGACGGCACTGTCGCCGCGCGCTACGACAAGATCCACATGTTCGACGTCGATCTCGACAATGGCGAAAGCTGGCGCGAAAGCGCGATCTACCGGCCCGGAGAGACCGCTCTTCTGGCGAACCTGCCCTTTGCGCGCCTCGGCATGGCGATCTGCTACGATGTCCGCTTTCCCGACCTCTTTCGCACCTATGCGCTTGCCGGCGCCGAGGTGCTGACGGCGCCTGCCGCCTTCACCAAGCAGACCGGCGAGGCCCACTGGCATGTGCTGCAGCGCGCCCGCGCGATCGAGAACGGCGCCTTCATGATCTCCGCCGCCCAGGCGGGCGTTCACGAGGACGGTCGCGAGACTTTCGGCCACTCGATCATCATCGACCCCTGGGGCCGTGTTCTGGCCGAGGCCGGCGATGTCGGCGAGGCGGTGATCACCGCCGAGATCGACACCGACCAGGTGGCTGAAGCGCGCGGCAAGGTGCCGAACCTGAAGAATATCCGTCCCTTTTCGCTTGAAGAGCGACAGGCGACGCAAGCCGGCGCCGAAAAGGCCTGAGTGAAAGACCGACCCCCGTGATCCATTATTCCCTCTCCTGCGACAACGGCCACGCCTTTGAAGGCTGGTTTTCCGGCAGCGATGATTTCGACCGTCAGGTTGAAAGCGGTTTTCTCACCTGCCCGGTGTGCAATTCGGCCAAGATCACCAAGGGGTTGATGGCACCGCAGGTCTCGACCGCGCGCAGCAAGGATGAGCGCAAGGCCGCCCTTGTCGACAAGGCGCAGCGCGAGGCTGTCGAGAAACTGCGGCAGGCCGTGGCCGAGATCCGCGCCAGTTCCGAGGATGTCGGCGAGCGCTTTCCCGAGGAAGCACGCAAGATCCACTACGGCGAGGCGAAGGAACGCGGCATCATCGGCGCGGCAAAGCCCGACGAGGTGCGCGATCTTCTGGAAGAGGGCATCGAGATCATGCCGCTGCCGGACCTGCCCGAAGACAAGAACTGAGGGACGACCGGAGCGAATGTCGAAGGTGGTTGGTGGAGCCGAGCGGGATCGAACCGCCGACCTCTGCAGTGCGATTGCAGCGCTCTCCCAGCTGAGCTACGGCCCCTTTCACCGAAATCGCTGATACTCCAATCCGGTCTTGCGGGCAAGCGGCAAGCGACCGAAAAACACTGCCGGATTGGTCCCGGGGCCGACGACCGATTGCCGCAGGCATCACGGCCGGCTGCCCGACCGTCAGAGAGAAGACAAGCTGGTTTCCGCCAGACCGCAGTTGCGGCATGGTTGCGCCCTGCGCTTTCCCCGACCCTCCTCTGCCCAATTCAACCGCCGTGAGTAAATCACCGTCGCGCCTCCCGGATATTAGCATAACAATATGTTTTCATTTTATTTTCTGGTCTCTTCTTTTGAAGTCGGAAGACTGCCCGCAGGCGGTTCCGCCCCTCTTGATTGCGCGAAAAAGTTGCCGTTCGACAACACTTCAGCGCTATCGAAACGGAATCGGGCCAGAACATGACAAGAATCTGACGGCGGCAATTGTGTTTCAAACAGGTAAACGTATAGTCGTCGATGCAATCGCCAATAATCGATTGAACACAATAACAACCGAGTGCGTCATGGCGTCCCTGCGTTCGTGTGATGATTATCAAGGGCTCTGGAGAGTACTGACCATGAAGACCAAATTTTTTCTCATCGGCTCCGCCTCGCTGCTTGCGGCTGCATCAGGCGCCAAGGCAGCCGACCCGGTCGTGATGATCGAGCCGGTCACGGCCAATTACGTCGAAGTCTGTGACGCCTTCGGCAGCGGCTATTTCTATATTCCGGGCACAGAGACCTGCCTTGATATCAGCGGCTATGTCCGGTTCGAGACGAAATTCGGCGGCATCCAGACCGGTTCGGCGGCTGACGGCGACTGGTATCCCTACGTCAAGACCAATCTGGAGATCACCGCCAAGTCCGATACCGAACTCGGCACGCTGACGTCGAAATTCGTGCCCGAGCTCTATTTCTATTCCAACGGCACGGGGGACGACTTCGCCATCGACGAGGCCTATATCGACATCGGCGATGCGCTTGCGCTGCGCGCCGGTTATATCAAGGGCTACTGGAACGAAGACCTCTGGGGCGAACTCGACAATATCGACAATGTGAGCCGCTACAACGCGATCCGCATTGCCTATAACGGCGCCGACCATTTTCAGGCCGCCCTCGAGCTTGACGCGATGACACCGGGCAATGTCGGTCTCGGCAACACCAACGTTCCCAAGCTCGGCCTTTCCGCCCGCCTCGGCTACATCGTCTCCGACAGCAATTATTTCAAGTTCGACGCCGCCTGGGACACCTATAACGAGACCTATGCGCTGCGCCCCTGGGCCGGCTTCGGCATCGGTCCCGGCACGTTCGAAATCGCCGGCCTCTATGAAAGCGGCTTCATCGCCTATGGTCCCGACTTTACCGCGGCCAACTGGAACGACAGCCCGATCGCCGGCACCTATCTGAAATATGCGGTGGCCGCCAACTACTATTTCAACGTCACCGAGAACTTCATCCTGTCGCCGCAGACGCAGTATAACGTCGCCAGCAACGACAAGGTGTTCTGGGAGGCGGGCGCCACCGCCGACTGGGAGATCGTCGACGATTTCCATCTGCGGACGAATATCAACTACGCCTTCCTCGACGACAGCTGGAACCAGCAGAACTGGTTCGGCTGGGTTCGTCTCGAGCGCGATTTCTGATCCCTTCGTCGCGGAAAACGCATTTTACCCTTGCTGATTTCGTCATTCCCGGCATTCTGCCGGGAATGCTTTTTTAGAGCGCCCTGCGTCCGAATGGAGGCACAAAGGACGCTCTAATGTTTTGAATCTGCGCATCGTGCTTTCCGAAAATCGATTCCGATTTGCGGGCCGATGCGCCAGCCTGCCGCCTGCGTGAAAGCTTCCGGCGTGGAACGATCGCTTCCGGCAGGGCCCACCGCGGTGAGCGCCTCGTGCCGAGTGCCGCCAATGAATGTCGTTCGGCCTGCCGGATTGACGCGAAGCGCGGCCCGCCTTGCCCGGCCGCAGGCAATGTGAAGCGAGACCGCCATGCCCCCTGCCCCCGATACCAAGCAACCCCGCGCCCTCTATGTGTTGTTCATGACCGAATTCTGGGAACGGTTCGGCTATTACTCCATGGTCTCGATCTTCACGCTCTACCTCGTGAACGTGCTGAAGATGGACGACGCGCGGGCCTTCCTCATCTTCGGCGCCTATACCTCCTTCGCCTATCTGACCACGGTCGCCGGCGGCGTTGCGGCCGACCGGGTGCTCGGCTTCGGGCGGGCCATCATCACCGGGGCGATCATTGTCGGCTTCGGTTATCTGACACTCGGTTTCGGCGGCGAGAAGCTGATGTTCCTGGCGCTCGCCCTGATGGCCGTCGGCAACGGGCTGTTCAAGCCGAACATCTCCGCTCTGCTCGGCCATTTCTATGCCGATGACGATCCGCGCCGCGCGCCGGGATTCACCATTTTCTACATGGGCATCAATATCGGCGCCTTCGCCGGCGCGCTTCTTGCCGGCATTATCGCAACCCAGTTCGGCTACACGCTCGCCTTCGCGCTGGCGGGCTTGGGCAAGATGCTGTCGCTTGCCACCTATGTCATCGGACGGCGCGTCCTTGAACAGCGCGATCGGCCGCCGGAGATCGAAGGCAGCGCCCGCTGGAATGCCATTGTCGGGCTCGCGATCCTGTTGGCGATCGGACTTTCGACCATCCTTCTGTCGCGGCCTGAATGGGCCGGCTGGTTCGTGTTCGGCGTCGGCGTTGTACTGGTGATCTCCTATTTCGCCATCATGGCCAAGGAGGATCCCGAAAGCCGCCGGCGCATGCTGATCCTGCTGATCCTGATCCTGTTTTCGATCCCGTTCTGGGCGATCTACCAGCAGCAGGGTATTTCGGTCACGCTGTTTACCGATCGCGACGTCAACCGCAATGTGTTTGGCTGGATCGTGCCGGCAAGCGAGGGCACGGCGTTTTCGGCGCTTGTTCTGATCATCCTCTCGCCCTTCGTGGCGCGGCTCTGGATCCTTCTCGCGCGCAAGGGCTATGCCGTCAGTGACCTCGTGAAATATGCGCTCGGTCCGATCTTTCTCGGCCTGTCCTTCTGGGTCTTGTCCGCGGGCATCGTGGAGACCGGGGATACGGTCAAGGCGAGCCTGATGTGGATCGTGCTGTTCTATATCGTCTTCGAGATCGGCGAGATTTGCCTGTCACCGCTCGGCCTGGCTCTGACGACCAAGCTCGCCCCGCGCAGGCTCGGCGGCTATGCCATGGGCGTGTGGTTCTACGCGACCGCAGCCGCCAATTTCGTCGCCGGCATCATTGGAGACTACGCCGCCGTACCCAAGGGCGCGTCACCCTCGGCGGAAGCGTCGATCTATGAGCACGGCTTCTTCGTCTATGGCCTGCTGGCAATCGCCGCCGGCATCCTGCTTCTCATCCTGGCCCCGTTCCTGAAGCGGATGATGCATAATCGCGACGAGGAAGAACAAGCCAGCGGATGACGGCTGCGCGCCGATATCGCTGCATCCTTCGAGCCAGGCCCTGATCCTGTGAAGACCGGATCAGTTCCCGGTAGTCGCCCTCTATTTCAGCGACGGAAGCCACAGGCTGATCTGCGGAACGAGCAGCAGCACCAGAAGGCCGGCTATGATCGTGGCGATGAACGGCATGATCCGGCGCGATACCTGCTCGATGGATTGCCCGGAAATGCCGCAGGCTACGAAAAGGTTGACGCCAAGCGGCGGCGTCAGAAAACCGATTTCGCTGGTCACCACGAGCAGAATGCCAAAATGTATCGGATCGATGCCGAGCTGCTTGATCAAGGGCAAAAGGATGGGCGTCAGGATGATGACGGTTGAAAGCGTCTCCATGAAAGTGCCGAGCACGATCAGGATCGCGGCGATCAACAGAAGCATCACAACGGGGCTGTCCGTGATATCAAGCAGCGATGCCGCGATCTTCTGCGGAATGAGGTTGAGGGTCAGGAACTCGCCGAAAAACACCGCCGTGCCCATGATGACGATGAGGCCGCCGCAAACGATGCTCGCTTCGCTGAGCGCATCCCACAGGTTTTTAAAACCAAGCGAACGCTTGGACAGGATACCGACGCCAAGGGCGTAGACAACGGCAATCACCGAAGCCTCCACAGGGGTGAAAATGCCGCCATAAATGCCGCCCAGAACAACGAATGGTGTCGCGAGAGAGAACTTGGCTCGCCAGAGAGAGGCCAAGAACTGGCGGCGATCAAAAGGGGTCGGCGTGCCGCGATAGCCGTTTCGGCGCGCGAGAATGTAGGTGGTGAAGATCAGCAGCGACCCCATCAGTATGCCGGGAAGAAGGCCCGCCAGGAAAAGATCGCCGATGGAAACCGAGGCAAGCACGCCGTAAACGATCATCGGATTTGACGGCGGCAGCAGAATGCCCAGCGTCCCGCCGGAAGATGTCACCGCAGCGGCGAAATCCTTGGGATATCCGTCGTCGCGCATCGCCGGAATGAGCAGCGTGCCGATCGCCGCGACCGTGCCCGGCCCCGAACCCGAAATCGCCGCGAAGAACATGCAGGACAAGATGGTGACCATTGCCAGCCCGCCATAGGCCTGCCCCACCACCGCGCGCATCACGTCGATGATGTCGCGCGTGATACCGGCTCTGGCCATGATCGCGCCGGCAAGCACGAAATTCGGGATGGCGAGCAATGCAAACTTGTCGACACCGTCAAACAGGCTGTGCGCCATTGAGGAAAGCGGGATCGGCGAAGTCAGCAATTCGTAGAGCGATGGGATGCCCAGAGTGACAAAAACCGGAACGCCGACGATCAGACCGCCGAGGAACAGAAGGGCGAAGATCATGGTTCGGAGCTCCGGGATTTGGTTTCAATGGCGAGTTCCTGCTCGCCGGCAATCACGGAGGTCCCGGCGCGGAAGGCCTTCCATTGGCGCTCGATGATGCGAAGGATCATCAGTGCGTGGGAAACAGGAATGACGGCATAGATCCACGCCATGGGCAGAAACAGCGCCGTCGAATAGCTCGGATATTTCAACATCCGGCTGATCAGCATCACGCCTGCAGCGATGACGAAGGCATTGAAGACGATCCAGATCAGATCGGCGATGAGAAGCGCGTAGCGGGGGCCGCCCGGAAACCAGCGGATGAAAAGGGTGATGCGAATATGCGTTCCCCGCTGGGCCGCCAGGCTTGCCGAGATATAGACGAACCATATGAAAACAAAGCGCGAGACCTCCTCACTCCAGGTCAGGCCCATGTGCAAGGCATAGCGAAAGAAAACCTGCAGCGCGAGAATGGCGACCAGCGCCACGAGCGAGACGTTGCAGATCACGAGTTCAAGCCTGCCGAAGGCGGCCGTTATCTTCCTGATCATCAAGCTTACCTCGGATCTGCGAGCAGCGTGAGGCGCCGCCCGCAGAACCTTCCCTGCTAGTCGATTTTACCGGTGTCGCGATAGTTCACGGTCGTGTCGACCCAGTCCTCGCCGCCGCCAACCAGAGCGAAAAGCTGCGGCCAGGCGCCCTGCGCACGCTCAGCCCACACTTCCGGGTCCTCCAGCTCGCAGAAGGTTACGCCATAATCCTCGACCAGGGCCTTGTGGACGCGCTCTTTGTTGCTCTGCACATATTCTGCATGGGCGATGTCAGTCTCGTCAGCCGCCTGCAGAATAATCGCTCGATCTTCCTCCGAAAGGCTCTCGAAGAAGGGCTCGTTGATAACGACAACGGCCGACAGGGGCAGATAGGTCGCCTCGGTGATAAATTTGATATGCTCATGAAAACCGAGATCGAGCACAACGTCGGTCGGGCTATCGAAAGCGTCGATCACGCCCGTGGCCACCGCGCCGAAGGTCTCGCCCCAATCGATGGGGTAGGTCGACACGCCCCAGCTTTCCCACATTGCGGTCATGACGGGGTTTTTCGGCGCGCGAATCTTCAGACCCTGCAGATCTTCGATGTTGGAGATGCAGGCATCCTTGGCCAAAAGCGAGCGAAACGCATTGGTAAATCCGCCAATCACCCGGAGACTGCCGCTTTCCGCAAGGACCCGGCGATTGAGCTCGTCACGATAGGGCCCTGCCCGCAGCAAGCCGTGTTCGCCGGTCAGATCGTCCTGGCTGGCGTTGAGATAGGGCAGATTGAGAACATTGAGCGACGGGGCGAGCTGGGCGACATTGTTGGACGTGATGCCCGCCATCTGCACCGTGCCGAGGGCAACCTTCTGGGCGATCGCCTGTTCCGGGCCCATGACGCCGCCGTCGAGCACTTCGATCTTGATCTCGCCGCCCGACAACTCCGCAACGCGGTCTGCCAGTTCATGCGCATAGACGCCGTATGTGTGTTCCGGCGCACAGCAGTGGGCATAGGTGATGGTAACGCGCGGCGCCGCTTCGGCGGCGACCGCCGTTAGGGCGAGCGCAGCCAGCGAGTAAATCGCAATTCGCAGTTTGTGTATCATTGTTTCCTCCTCCTCATCATATGTTGATTTCAGCCGCCCTCCCAAGCGGCCGTCATTCCTTCTTCCCGACCTTGAAATACGGTTCGGCGAAGCCACGTGCCCCGAGCCCGGAAATGGCGAATAGCGCGCCGGGCGCGCTTTCCCCAATGATTTCCTCCTTGGACATCAGGAAAGTTGCCGAGGTCACGAAAAGGATATCGAGGTCGCTGCCGCCAAAAGAACACATGGTCGGATATCGGGTCGGCAGCGGCACCTTGCGCAGCAACCTGCCCTCCGGGCTGAAGCAGCCGACGGCGCCGCCTTCGAACAACGCGCCCCAGTAATTGCCCTGGGTATCAACCGTGGCCCCGTCAATGCGCCCTTCATATGCCGACGTCTCGACAAACGATCGGCGCTTCGACAAGGCGCCGCTCGCTACATCCAGATCATACTGAAAGGAACGGTCCATCCGACTGTCGGAAAAATACAGCCGGCTCGAATCGGGACTGAAGGCGATGCCGTTGGAAACCGTTATGCCGGTATCGACGCGCGACCAGGTAAGGTCGTGATCAAGACGATAAAGCGAGCCAACAGGCATGGAGCGATCACCGCTCATACTGCCGCACCAATAGCGCCCGGACCGGTCGACCTTGCCATCGTTCAGCCTCGTTCCGGCCATGTCGGCTTCAGGGTCTCCGATCGGTTCGATCTTCGCCTCATCACCGGAAATGTCAACGAAGGCAAAACCATTCTCCAGGCCGGCGATGAACCGATGCTGGCCGGCAAGACCAATGGAACCGACGACAACAGGAAGGGTCCAGACCAGACGGTCCGAACCGTCCTGGCGCAGTTCCACGATCTTACGCTCAAGGCTGTCGATGTAGTAGAGACGCTCGCCCTCGGGATCCCAGAGCGGACACTCGCCAAGGCGCGCAGAATTTGAATCAATCACTGAAACCTGCGGCTCGGCTGGCTGCGCAATGCGCGCGCCATCCCTCGCCCCGGTTGGAATTTCCGCTGACATGGTCCCTCTCTCCCTATTGATCGGAACGCTAGCAGCCGCTAAAAAATATGAAAAACATATTTTATGAGAGAGTAAACTTTAAAAAATGAAGATTTCACTCCGCCAGCTCGAATATGTGGTCGCTGCCTCGCAATTGGGATCGATTGCCGGCGCCGCGGAGGACATGGGGATTTCGACGTCCTCGATTCTCGCAGCAATCGAGAAGTTCGAGCAGGAATTTGCGGTACAGCTTTTCGTTCGGCAGCGATCCAAGGGATTGGTCACCACGGCAATGGGAGCGCGCGCTATCGCCCGCACCATCCGGCTCCTGGATGAAACCCGCAGTTTCGCCGAAGACCTGCAAGGCCGCGACACCGCCCTGACGGGTGATCTTCGCGTTGGCGCCTTTACCTCGATCTCACCCAACATCGCCCCCGGCGTCATCCGTGATCTTTCGATCCGTCATCCCGACATGATTGTCCATCTGACCGAAGGCGATATCCTGTCGATCCAGCGCAGCCTGCGCGACGGGGCAGTCGACATCCTGCTGACCTACGATGCAGGTCTGTCGGACGAACTCGATCAGGAAATGCTTGCGCAAGCTCCGCCTCATGTCGTTCTGTCGCAGAGCCACCCGCTCGCGGATAAGCCACGGATCAGCCTTAAGGATCTCGCCGGGCACCCATTGCTGCTACTGAACCTTCCCCATTCGCGCCGCTACGTGATGTCGCTGTTCGACAGAGAGGGCGTGACGCCCGGCCGAATTCAACGGCTGGAATCGTTCGAGATGGTTCGCAGTGCCGCCGCCGCGGGTCTCGGCGCGGCCATCCTCAATGTCCGCCCGCCCGACGACAATACCTATAGCGGTATGCGCGTTGCCTGCCGGCCGCTCGACTGTGCCTCGAAAAGTCCGGCCATCGTGCTCGTCACGCGCCGGGGCGGGCGCATCAGCCGCAGGGCCGAAGCCTTTGCCGCCGCCTGTCGCCGTTTTTTCGAGACACCGACCGCCAGCGCGCTTTTCCTCAAATAGGATCCACCGCTGTTCTTGCGTCCCACCGCCACGAAGAACCGCTCAAACACCGCGCCGGGAGGGATGCTTTTGCCGGCTGCCGGGCCACAAACCTGCATCGCGATTCTGGACGAGCAAGAGTTCAAGCCAAGTGACCGAAAAGGTCAAAGCCTGCGCAAAAAAGGTCAATCCATAAGAAATGTTACAACAAAAGAAGATTTGGTGGAGCTAAGCGGGATCGAACCGCTGACCTCCTGCATGCCATGCAGGCGCTCTCCCAGCTGAGCTATAGCCCCAATCTCCAGACCGCCGGGGCGGTTCGAAGCGACGCTTTTCGCGTCGGGTGGCGGCTTCTTACTGTCGATTTTCGCTGGATGCAAGCCATAAAAAAACATTGCCTGCAAAAAAGTCTGCGCCGTCTCCCGCAAACGACCGGAAAGCCCTTCAGGCGCCGTCCGCATGGCGCAGGAGGAGCGAAAACAGAAGATTTTTCAACAGGCGCCACGCCTCGAACGCAATGCGAGCCTCCGTTGGCAAACATGAAAAAGCCGCCGGATCATGGATCCGGCGGCTCGCAATGTCGGTTCGTTCCTCAGCCCTCAACCGGAAGGATCAGTTCTCGTCGTCGTCGTCGGAAACGCCGATAATGTCCGACACATCGTCATCGTCGTCATCATCGGTTTCGAGGAAGGTGTCGTCGTCGTCATCGACATCCACATCATCGTCATTGTCATCGTCGCCGTCGACATTGGGAATGTTGTCAGACGGGCTGTCATCGTCGGATGCCGCGATCGTGCCCATTTCGCCGTCGCCGTTTTCGGCGTCGACTTCCGCAACCTCGTTTTCCTCTTCCTCGCTCTCGACGACAGCGATGGAAGCCTCATCCTCAAAATAGCTCAGCGGCCAGGAATTGCCCGAATAGGGCGAAACCACCGGATCCTTGTTGAGGTCGTAGAATTTCTTGCCCGTGTCCGGGCATGTTCTTTTTGTGCCAAGTTCCGCTTTCGCCACGTTCAAACCCTCTCATGTTGCGGTTGAAGGCTGGCTTTCGCCGATCCAAAAGCGCTCATCATTGCGCTTCTTCTTCAGGCGGTCCCCTTATCGTCATGCCGCCCGTCTGTCAAAGATTAAGTTGAAGGAAATCGCCATTGCCGAGAAAGGCCGGCCTGCCGGTCCTTCAGGCCGCAGCAGCGAAAAACAACGCGGGCATTAACCATTCTTAAAAACCTTTCCTTAAGGTCCTCGGCGTAGATCATGCCCCATGTCTATTTCGCGCTTGAAGATTGTCTTTGCAGTGTTCTGCCTGGCCGTTCTGACGGGTTGCTCAACGACCGTCAGCAATGTCGGCAACAGCTGCGCGATTTTCGCCCAGAAGAACGGGATTTTCGAGAACTGGCGCCGGGATGCCGAAAGGGCATCGCGCGATTACGGCGTTCCCGTTTCCGTTCTGATGGCGACGATCTATGTCGAGTCTTCCTTCGACAGCCATGCCCGTCCGCCGCGCAAGAAGATCCTCGGCTTCATTCCCGGCCCGCGCGCCTCCAGCGCGCTCGGCTACTCGCAGGCGCTTGACGGCACCTGGGCCGAATACAAGACCCGCACCGGCCAGCGCGGCGTCTCCCGCACCGATTTCGGCGACGCGATCTATTTCATCGCCTGGTATCACAGCCAGAGCCACATCCGGAACGGCATCGCGCTCAACGATCCCTACAACCTCTACCTCGCCTATCACTCCGGCCATGCCGGGTATGATCGCGGCGTGTGGAAGAGCCGGCCAGTGGCCAAAAGCGCGGCCGCGCGCGCGCAGAAGATGACGCAGATCTATGAGGCGCAGCTGCAGCGCTGCCGATAATCCCCGGTCGTTCGGTCAACCGTCTTTCGGAACCTTCGGCGTGAAACAACCAGGCTGCATGGCCGGATTGTTTCGGAAGATGAGGGTCAGATCTCCGCCCAGCTTGGAATTGGACAGGGGCCTGAGCGGCGCCAGCTTGCGATCGAGCGTGGCGTCGGTCACCAGGCTGAGATAGGCTTCCAGAAACGCGATGGAGAAAGGTTCCTGATCGTTCAGTCCCTGCTTGACGGTCTGCGGCTTGCCGGCGATCAGCGCGACCTCGTTCGGATCGGCAATACCGTCGAGCGCGAAGGTGACGGCATTTTCGATCGCCGCCTGCTCCTCTTTCGAATAGGCGTAGTCATTGTGACAGATCAGCGCGGCGGAGGCGACCAGCGGCGCAAGCGCATGGAGCTGGTAGTGCAGCGCATAGGCGCCGCGACGCATCTCATAAGGAAGGCTGCCGTTCTCATCCTCGGTCGCCAGAATGGTCCTGTGGCTGTCGAGCGCCCAGTTGATATATTCGGGCTCCCGCACGATCAGGGCAACTTCCGTCACGGCATAGGCCGCCCATAACCTGAGATTGCCCATCTTCGCCTTGGGCGGCGCGTCATTGCTCCAGTAATCGGTCAGGAAGTCGGCGTTTTTCCGGAGCCATGCCTCGATCGCTGTCTTTTCTTCCGAAAGATTTTCGGTCTTGTCGCGCACCTGCCGATAGGCGCTGGCGATGCCGCCAACGCGCGAGGCATAGGTCATCCTGGCGTTTTCGGTCTCAAGCGCGCTGAATGCGCCGGCATTGGCCCAGTCCGCGATGCCGGAGATGACGCAGTCCGCTCGCGTCCTGGCAAGCACTGGATTGACAAGCACATCATTGGCAAGCCCATCCAGAAGTCTGATGAACTCGTCGGCATCCTTCAACGCCTGATCCACCTCGGCATTGCCTGCCGCATCGAGTTCGGATCTGTCGCTGCTGCTTTCCTCGTAGCGGCTGCCATAATCGAGGGTGACAGTCGGAGGCGGAAAGGCCGGACAGGCCTCGCCATCGGCATCCGGCGCAGGCGGTTCGGCAGCAGCGCCGAGGATGACCGCAGCACCGGCGAGAAGCAAAGCACGGCTGACTCTGCCAGTGCGCCACCTCTGTCGGCGCGAGGCCCGCCTCCGGAATTCGGCCTGCTTCTGGTCATTTGCGAATTCGGTCAAATCGGTCCCCTCGGTCCTCGCCATGATCCGGTTACCTCTACTGTACGCGCATGATGGAGAGCAAGTTCCCGGCCGTCTCGTCGCCGGCGCTCGCGGCCGCCTGCAGCCACTGCCTGGCCTTTTCCGCCGACGGATCCATGCCGAGACCGAAGGCATAGGATTGCGCCAGCATCAGCATGGCCTCGGGGTCGCCGGCCTGCGCGGCACTGTTGAGCCATTTAGCCGCCTCCTGGACCTCATCGGGCGGCGATCCTTCCTTCAGCAGCAGCTTGGAAAGCTCGCGCATGGCGACCGGTTCGCCGGATGTGGCCGCTCCGCGATAGGCTTCCTTGAGATCAAACTGGGCAATAATATTATCGAAGACGCTCTTCGGTGCGTTCCTGAGCTTGGCAACTGCACTGTAAAGTTCGGCAGGGCCCGCATTTCTCAATTGGTGAAGCAGCAATTCCTCATGCAGCGCCTCATCATAGAAAGGACCATCGCTGCTTGAGAACCAGTCGAGCAGCCGCCATACAGCCGGCTCGTATCCCTGGCGGAAAGCCGCCACGTAGAGATCATAAGCTTCCTTGCGATCCTCAATCGAGCCGAGCGCCAGATAGATATCGGCAAGCTTGACCTGTTGCCAGGCCTGTTCCGGCGACAGCGCAAGCGCTGCGTCAAGCGCATCCAGAGCCTCGTCCGGCCGCCCGGCATCAAGAGCGTAACGCGCCTTGCGCGCAAGCGCGTTGAGATCACACGGCATGACCGTCAGGGCGCGATTGTAGTAGAATGTAGCGGTGTCTTCGTCCGGCGAACGCGCGGCGGCAAACAGCATCGCCTCGAAATCGCCGACCGTCGCGATCTCGGCCAACATCGCATCGGATGGCTGGTATTTCTTCTTGCCCGCATCGCGATAGGCATCGTCGAGCCGCCATAGGCTCGAGCCCTTGACGCTTCCGCCGACCGCCTCGATCAACGCAGTCGCCTTTTCAAGCGTCTCATCATCGACCACCGCGTCGGCAGGCACATCGGCCAGATAGATTTCGGCAAGCGCGGTCTTGGCATAGGGATCGCCACTGTCGGCAAGGGTCTTCAGGGCGTTAAAGATTTCGGTGCGGCTGTCATCGTCGGGCGCCGCCGAATAGGCCGCCTGCAGCACAGATGCCTCACCGCCGGCCCTGCCGGTCATCATCGTCCGCCAATGGGCGACGATGTCCCGAAACAGCGCCGGCTTCAGATCGGAAAGGATGGTCGTCAGCCGCCCCGCCGCCTGGCCGCTGCCGCCGAGCGCTGCGGCCTGCAGGCGTGCCAGGGCATCGGCGATCTCGGGCTTTGAGAGATCTTCGGCATCGATGTGATCGGGCAGTTCGGCCAGGTTGTCGGGATCGAGCGCCTGCCACGCCTCCCAGCGGCGGGCCTCGGGGCCGTCTGGCGCACGGCATAAAAGCGCGTTCCTCAGGTCATCGATGGCGAGCGACTTGCCGTCCTTGGCCACAAGATCCTCAAACAGCGCAATGGCCTTCTGCCGGTCGGCTTCGTTGCCCCTTTGGAGGTAAAGGCGGCCGAGTTGAAGCTTGCCCTCCGGGTCGTCGCGCCTGGCGGCCTCCTGAAACAGGCTCTCGCGCGCACCTTCCTGCGCGAATATCCCGTTTTCCTCCTGCAGCATTGTCCCGAGCCGGGAGAATGGCCAGCCCGGCGCGTCGGGAAAACGTGCGAGCTTGACCAGCCGGTCGCGATATTTCTGCTTGTCTTCCTCGGTTTCGAGGCCCTGCTTCTCCTGCAGCCTGATCGCTGCAATCAGCCCTTCCTGACTTCCATCCTGAGCGAGTTCGTCGTAGATGCGCATCGCCGCCACCGGGTCCGGGGTCAGAAGCCGGCCCTGTTCATAGAGCGAACCCATTGCAAGACGCGCCGGAACGATGCCGGCTTCATAGGCCTGTGTGAGATAGCGCATCAGCAGCGTATCGTCCTGTTCGAGCCCGTCGCCGGAAAGCTGGTAGCGTGCAGCCTTCCATGCTGCCTCCGGATCGCCGAGCTCGGCGGCGAAGCGATACCATTCCTCCGCCAGCGCATGGTCCTGAGCAATGGCCTCACCCGTCTCGAAAGCCCTGGCGATACGGCGGACGCGATCGCAGATCCCGTTGTCGAGATTTCCGAGAAGCGAGGAGAAACCGAGGGTGAAGGCGAGCTTGGGCGGCATGTCCCAGCCGGGTACGCTCTGTCCCTTGGCCGTTCGCTCGGCAAGATCGAGCACCGCGTTTGGATTGCCGTTATAGGCAGCCTGGAGCTTGCGCTGCAGACCGCGCTGTTCGTTTTGCGGCACGGCGCGGCCCTCAAGGTAAAGGTCCCCGAGAAAATTGACGGTTGATGCCGAGGCCGCTGGCCCGATCGCTTCCAGTTCCGCCACGAAGCCCGTTGCGCGCAGATCGGCAAACCGCTCGGCTTCCACATAAAGCGCGATCATGTCCAGAAGATAGGCCGTCCGGTTGTAGTAGGGATCGACCTTGGCGCGCAGATTATAGGCGTTCTTGATGGTATCGAAATATTTCACAGCATCGATATTGCGCAGCCGCGCCAGTTCAGTGTCCAGATCGCGATACTCAATGCCCGGCGGCAGGCGCTCGCCGTCCCAGGACGACCATTGAAGCTTCAGCATGTCATCGGACTTGCGCTGCGCGCAGACCTTGGCCGGCTGGATATCCGGCGGGCGGAAATCGACCACGGGCTTTTCCGCCCGGGCCACCGTCGCGCTTCCGCCAAACAGGACAAGGCTGAGCAGTCCAGCCGTCATCGCGCGGAAGAAACCGGGCCGGACTTTTCGGGAGCGAGCCATCATTTTTCTGCTCCGCTTTCGCCGCAGGTCGCGTTCTCATTGGAGCAATCTCCGGCCGCGTTCGCCGATAGCGTCAGCCAGGGCAGCGGCCCGAAACGGGCCAGATTGCTGCCCGCCGGCACCTCCCATATCAGGAACAGCGGCGGATGGTCCTGGAAGTCCTGCGACTGAAGATAGCCATCAATCGACTGGAAGGGGTAGGAATCGGCGCTTGCGCGATTGCTCACGTCAAGACCAGAGGCCTGTTTCAGAAAGCCGTCGAAATGGCTCTGGCCGCCAGCGGAAAAGCGCGATCCGACAAGGACGGCCGGGGCCGGCGCGTCTGCCCCCAGAACATTGAAAGGCCGATCGGCGGCATAAGCCTCCTCGCCTGCCGTCTCGTACCGTTTCTCGAAAACCGGAGGAAGCGGATCGCTGCAATATGTCTGAAGTGCGGTCCGTAGCTCGGAAGGCCGCGTGACCTGCCCCTCTTCGGTCGTCTTGAAGGTCATCAGGTTCGCCTTGCGATAGGCCGGCAGGGATTTGAGCGTCTGCGCGACCGCCTCGGCGGCAAGGCGCGCGCCCTCGGGTGTCCACAGCGGATCAACCTTCTGGAAAGGCGGCGTAGCCGGATCGGCTTTCTGAAGGGCCGACTTCAGATCGACAGCGACGACATCCGCCGCGTTCAGCCGCGACAGCGCGTGATCGTAAATCTCCGCATTGACGCTTTCGTTATAACCATAGACCCAGGCCGCCTCCGGAACTTCGTCCGGCATCGCCTGGCTCTTGCTCGGAACCGGGACATAGACCAGCACCGTGCCGCGCGCGCGCAGGCGTTTGGCAAGATCGCTGATGCTCTCCACGAGCGCGGGATCGGCAACCTGCTGCATGGCGATATCGTCCATGACGGTGAAGAAGAATCCGTTCGGACCTTCAAGCGCCGGGGGATCGAGATCCTCGAGATTGGCACAGCCATATTGCGACGTCTGCGCAGCCTGATCGGCCATGGCGGTCTGCGGCGGATTGTCGGCGGGAGGCGCTTGTCCGGCCTCCGGTGATGACACCGCCGCTTCCTCCTGCGGTGACGGCTGGGGAGGCTGAGTGGTCTGCGGCCTCGGCGTGACCGTCTCCTCCACCGTCTGAGCGGCGGGCTCCTGCGCCGCCTGCGTATCCTGCTCGGCTGGCGTCTGCACAGGCTGTTGCGGCTGCGGCGCCGGCTGGTCCTGCGTCATCTGAAACGGCTTTACCGGCGTCTGCGAAGTGTCCTGCTGGGCCAGAGCACCGCCGGTCGCAGCCATGACCACAAGCAGAGCCGTCGTCGTCAAACCGGCCTTATCCATCACCGTCCTCCTCTTTGACCATCTCGGGCGCCGGATAGGAGCGCATCAGGTTTTCCGCGGCCGTGCGCACGCTGAGATCGGAGCTTTCGAGCGCGATTGCGAGAAAACGGCGGATCTCGAGAATTTCCGCCGGATCGCGCGGTTCCTTCGAAGCAAGCCAGAGGGCGGCGCGCAAGGCCAGCTCGCTGTCATCCGCCCCGGAGGCTCCTGCTTTCATGAGTTGCTCGGCCATGGCCGGGCGAAAGCCGAATGGCTGGCCCTGCAGGTAGAATTTCGACAGGACGTCGATCGCGTCCTTGTCGCCCTCGCTTGCCTGCAACAGCAGCGCTCTTTCAATATTGTCGAGGCTCGCCTGCGGAATGTCGGTCTTGCCGTCCGTCAGGATGTTCACAAGCGGGCTGATAGCGTAGGTCCGTCCCCTGGCGACGGCAACCGCGTAGTAGAACGCGGCGTCCGCCCTGAGTTCCGCCCGGCCGCTTTCGGTGTAGCGTTCGGCGAGCGCATAGGCGGCAAGCCCGTCTCCGGCATTGGCGAGCACTCTGAGTTCGGCCGTGGTCACCGGCTGGTCGGCGACGAGCTTGTCTCGGATCGCCTTCAGGCCTGGCTGCGTGGCGTAACGACTGTCAACCGGGACGATGGGACGTTCCTGTTCCATGGCATTGCCGGCCCCAGGCGACGGGCGGATCATACCGGCCCTTGCGGCCTCGGGCGCGATCGAGAGGCAGGCAAGCAGAAGCAGGCATGACAGGACGCCGCCTGAACGCGGGGCAAGCTGACGACCGGTATCCGACAGGCGCCACGCCATCTCAATCAAGCTCCTTGAAATGGCAGCCGGTCATGTCGGAAAGGCGGAACATGCCAGTGCTGTCGCCCTGGAAAATCAGCGGTGATCCGCCGCGCGCCGAGGAAATCTCGAAAACGGCGTCCGGCTTTTCGCCATTGGAGCGAGCCCAACCGAGATAGCGCGGGGTCTCGTATTGAAGCGCATCGCCGAAAAGAACCGGAAGTTGGTCGGAGAAATTGTTGCCGCTGAGCCGGATAGTGGCGAAACGCTCTGCCGAAAGACCGACATTATTGGCAACGAAACGGTTTTGCGAAACCTCGACGCTGTCTGCGGGAGAGATACTGTCATTGATCGAAATTCCGGATCCCTGATTGCGCACCAGAAGATTGCCGGCAAGCCTGATCCCGAGGCTCTGCGCGATGGTGATGCCGTCCTGGCGGTTGCGCAACACGGCATTTCCGCGGATGTCGACGCACGACCCGCCGGCAATCGAGATGCCCTCTTCCCGATTTGCCACAAGAACATTGTCGCTGACCGTCAGGTGGCCGATCCCGTCGCGCCCGAAAAAACCGCGTCCGCCGTTTTCGGCAGCTATATTGCCGTCAATATCAAGTCCGGTGCTTCCGATCGCCAGAATGCCGTGCATTCCGCTTGCGACAATCACGTTGTCGCGGATGGTCCCCCCCTTTAGTTGCTCCAGCCGGAGGCCAATGCCGCGCGCATGCTGAATGCGGTTGCGAACGAACTCGAAGTCGTCAATGCCAGTGACCTCCACAGAACGGACATCATCGAACACATTGTCATGCACCACGCCCCTGCTCTTTTGCGTCGCAAACGGGCTCGAGGCGAAGCTGAGGCCGCTCATCAACGGACGTGCGTCAAAGCCCAGACCCGTGAACCTGCTGCCGGTGATCGCGGCGCGGCCGCCGCGGGCAGTCTGGATGAACGGATGAAAATCAGGGAGCCTGGGCTGCGCTGCAGACCCCTTAACGAGCGCATCGGTGATCGCCAGCGAACCGAAATTGAGGATGAACGCGCCACGGTCGGTCGCCATTTCGAGCTCATCACCCGGTTCGATCACGAAGACGCCGTCCTCAAGGATCACCAGCGGCATTTTCAGGAGATATTTTCCGTCGGCGCCGGTCAGCAGATCCGACCAGCCCCTTGATTGAAGCGCGGCTGGCAGTGAGCCCAGCGTCAGCGCGCCGGATTTGACAATCAGCACCTCGCCGCCAGAGGGTGCCGAGGCCTCCATCAGTTCGCGGTGCCCCATACTGCCGGTCTCAAGCGCCACTTTCTGCAGGAGCGGCGCGAGCAGCGCCTTGCCGACAGCGCCCTGCCTTGCGGGATCCTCAGTCTCCATATCTGGCGTGCCCCGCACAGAGGCGGCGCTATCGGATGTGGCCGGACGATGCTCGCCGTGGTTCAGAAGCTGATAGGCCGCATTAAGGGGCGCGTCGACGCCGCCCGATGGATCGGCCTCAAGCGCGGACATCAGCGCCGCGTAATTGCGGTTGATTACCTCGAGACCGTCACGGTCGAAAGCCTGCGCGGCAACGGCAAAAGCCGCCACCAGGAAAAGCGCCGCTGCGACAGCGCGCCCTCGCAGACCCTCCAAGTTTCTCATTTCGCCTCCCCGCCCGAGGCCATGCGCGGACGGTCCGCGACTGCGGCCTTGATTGGCACGACCGAGGTCACGGCATGACGCACCTCGACCAGACGAGCCGCCTCCTCGCCGAGATTGCCCAGCACGCAGACGTTGCCGGCGGCGACCCTGACGGTTTCCCCGGGCCATTTGCGACCGGTCTCGCCGCCGCGCTCGCACTGAACCGCGCCGGCACAAACCGTCAGCACACGATGTTCGTCCTCAAGCGGAACGAGTGTGACAGACGCGCCAGGTTCGATCTCGAGCGAATAGACGCCATAGCCATCGCCGGACGCAACCGGCAGTTCGCGCGCATCCGGCGCATCGCCGTCGCGAACGCCGTTGCTTTCGCCCCTCATCTCCAGCGCTTCGAGCACATGGCGCACATCCTGCGTGCGGTCGAGCGAAGTCACCAGCAGAGCATCCTCGGTATCGACGATCGCGAGATTGTCGACGCCGACGGTCGCGACAACGCGCCCGGACGCGGCGCGGACATAGGAGTTCTTCGTGTCGACGGGCACGATATCACCCGAAAGCACGTTGCCTTCGCCATCCTTGGCGCCGATCTCATAGAGCGAGCGCCAGCTCCCGACATCGCTCCAGGAAATGGCGGTCGGAGCCAGAAGAACCTTGTCGCTGTTTTCAAACACAACGCTTTCCGTCGCGGCACCGTGCGCGCGCCGGAAGGCAACATCGGAAAGCACGATGCGGCCGGCCTCGCGCTCGGCATCGCGAACGGCCTCGCGCACCACCGCGACGGTCTCGGGATCGAGCCTTTGATATTCGGCGATCAGCACATCGGCACGAAACAGGCTGACGCCCGAAGCCCAGTAGGCATGCCCCTCGGCGATCAGCCGTTCGGCAATTGGGCGAGCGGGTTTTTCGATGAAGTGAGACACATCCCGCCCGCCGGGATAAAGCGCGCTGGGGCCGCTGTCGACGATATAGCCATAACCGACTTCCGGATAGGCTGGCGTGATGCCGAAGAGCACGATCCGTCCGTCGAGCGCGGGCTTGCGCATGCTCAGGAGCACGCTGCTGAAATCACCCTCGATCAGATGGTCGGAGGGCAGCACGGCCATCAGCGCACCGGGATCACGCTCATTGATCGCGATTGCGCTGGCAAGCACGGCCGGGCCGGTCCTGCGCGCGGTCTCTTCGATCATGAGTTCGCCGGCGCGGCCGATCTCGGCGAGCTGGGCCCGCACCACGCTCTCATAGCGCATGCCAACGCTGACATAGGGTACATGAAAGCCCTCGCCGCCGTGACGTTCCACCGTGGCCTGAAAGAAGGTCCGCGGACTGTCCGGTCCGATGCGGTGAAACTGCTTGGGCGTGTTGAGACGCGAGAGCGGCCAGAGCCGCATGCCCGCCCCCCCGCACATGACGAGCGGATAGATCTCCCTCATTGTCTGCGCTCCGAACCTGTGTCGGCAAAGGCATTTCCGATCAGCGGCCACTCATTCGCCCGTTGCGAGAGCGATTGCGCCCTGCCGGAAAACGGCAGCATGGAGCGGATCCTGGTCATCAGATTGGCATAGGGCTTGCTGGTGACGGTAAGCGCGACGGTCTTGCCAATGTCGCTCGCGCCTAACGCGCCGCTTTCCGCTGAAAGGCTGACGATGCTGCGCGAGCCGGACCCGCCTTCCTCCGCCTTCACGTCCACGACCGTAAGCGGAAGTTTCTGACCATCCGGCAGGATTGCCTCGGCTTCAGCCCCGAAAAGCAGCATCTTCGAAAGGTCGTCCGGCATCACCGCCTTGACCGTCGGCCCGGCGTCTCCGGTCTTCACATAGGCGATCGGCGTCCCCGGAAGCACGGTCGCGCCCACTGTTCCGTTGGCCGTCAGCATGATGTCGCAATTGCAGGGATTGGAGAAATTCAGCACGCCGCCGCGCGCCGATTGCAGCGAGAACACCACCCCGCCCTCCGGCGCCTGGCCGTCGACATAGGCGATCTGTCCTGCTTCGGGCGCCGTCAGCGGCAGGCCGGCGGGCGTCACGGTCGCAAGACCCGGCACCTTGTGGACGAAGATGTGATAGTGGATCGTCCAGCCCGTCAGCGCGATCAGCGCGAGGGTAAGCACGGTGACCCAGAGCAGGCCGAAAACCTTGCGAAGTCTCTGCCCGGCGGAGGGCGGTTTCGGGGGCTCAAGCTGCTTGGCCTTTTTCTTGTATTCCGGCGGGATGCGCAGCACCTCGTTGATCTGAACGAGATCTCCGGCCAGAAACGCGTTCATCATGTAGCGCAGATGCGGAAGGTGCGGACCCGTCGGATCAAGGAACACGAGCTTGTAGGCGCCGCTGCGGCGGTATTCGAGATCGGCCCGGACCTCGATCGGCAGCACGATCGAATAGCCGTCGAACTGGAAGCTGAAGCGGGCGATCACGTCGCGACCGGCGATATCCGCTCCGCCCCAGCCGCCGACATAGGCGGCGACGAGCGAAATCCCGACGCCTTCAAGCTCCTGCCCATCGATGAAAACCGAAAATGGCATCCATATCGAAGGATGGTCGCTTTCATGACCATTGTCGGGAAGATCGGGCGGCAAACGGATTTCCTGCGCGTTGCCGGCATCTTCGGTGTGGTTTTCCTCAAGCATTGCCAAGCTCCTAAGCGCCCGAAATATCAACGAGCCAAACCATGCCCAGCACCAGCCATCCTACAGCAAGGGCATGCATATAAAAAGAAAAGCGATCGGACGCCAGAATACCTCTTTTGGCCTCTGTCTTGGTGGCCGCGGTCTGGCGGGTCCATTTCTGCCGGTCGAGCCGGAAAAGCACATAGGTCTTGACCATGGCGCCCACAAGCTGGCCGAAATAAAGCAGAAACGGGTAGGTGATGGGAAAGCGGCTCGCCCGGAAGGTCGAGATCAGCGCGCAGGTCACATAGCGCGACAGCATCACCCAGGAAAGATAGAACAGCAGAACGAAGGGATTGTACACCACAGTCGCAATCAGCATGCCGCAGGGTCCGGCGAGCGATGTCCACATCGACATGCGCTGATCGAGGATCGACCACCAGGTGAAATAGCCGATCCGTCTCGGCGGCAATGACAGCGCGCGGTTGCTGGTGCGCAGCGTATTGCCGAACCAGCGGCGCATCAAGACGATGGCGGAATCGACGAAGCCGTCGCGCGGCTGGGTCTCGACGGACACCGTCTTGACGTCCGGCAGATAGCCCATCTTGTAGCCGCGCTGCAGCAACCAGTGCCAGGTCGACTTGTCGTCGCCGGTCAGAAAGTTGATGCGGCCGAACCGCCAGTGATCGATGAAATCATGCTGGACGCTTTCGATGAAGGTCGGATTGCTGGCGAGATCGCCGCGAAAGGCGGACATGCGCCCGGTCAGCGTCAGGACGCGCTCGCTCAGCCCCATGGAGGACATCATCATCTGCCGCTGGGAAAATCGGAGCGCGAACCAGTCCTTGAACAGCCTTCCGCCCGAGGCCTCGGATACCTCGTCCGTCGTGACGGCGCCCATGGTGGGATCGGTAAAGAAGGGGGCCGCCTGCGCGACCACGTCCGGCGGCACGCGGGTGTCGCCGTCCACGAGGAAGATGACGTCCTGCCAGCCGGGATTGAGCCGCGCGATGGTGCGCATCGACGTGGCCAGCGCATCCCGCTTGCCGGTGCCGGGGATCCGGTCGAACTTCAGGCTGACGAGGCCGGACCTGCTTGCATCGGACAAGGCGAAGATCGCCTTGATCAGCCGGACGTCGCTGGCATCGACGACAGAGGAGACGATTGTCGCGCCCCCTTCCGAACGTGCTGCCGCATCGAAGATCGAACGGTAGACCGGCCCCGTGATCGACGGATCGATCTTGTAGGTGGTTACCAGGAAAAACGCATGCGCCCGCCATTTCTGCTCATTGTACCGCGCCTCGGCGGCCCTGCGGCGACGCGGGAAGACGAGGTGAAGGTAGATCTTTGCCCTGGTGAAGTTGATGAGCGCCCACGAGTAACGCCAGACGCCGAGCGTGCCGATGGTCAGCGCCAGACCGGTGGACTGGCCCACGACTTCGGGTGCCGCGAACAGCCCGATATTCAAACAAACAAGCAGGTACAGAAGATGATACACTGTCTTTCCTACCAGCAGATTCCCTCATAGGCGTCGCCCGAGACCTTGCCCGGTTCCACGCGCGTCAAATCCACCATCGGCTTTTCACCCAAAATGGCGGAAAGCGGCCCGACGGCTTCTTCATAGCGATGGCCAACGACGATGATATCTGACAGCGCTATCAGTTCAGACAGATCGCCGACGAGCTTTTCCTCGAGATTTTCGACCTTGTCATTGCCGCGGCCGGCGCCGGCCATTCTGTCATCAAAGGCCGCTTTTACAAAGGGATCATAGATTTTAACCGCGTATCCGGCATCAACCAGCCGTTTTGCCAGGTCGGCGAGCGGGCTCTCCCTCAGGTCGTCGGTCGCCGGCTTGAAGCTGACCCCGACCATGCCGACTGTCTTGCCATCGAACTTTCTGACCAGAGCCTCGGCGCGGGCGACCTGGTTCTCGTTCGCCGCCATGATGCCGTCGAGAAGCGGCGCGCCGACGCCTCTCTCATCGGCAAGGAAACGCAGGGCCCGCACATCCTTGGGCAGGCAGGAGCCGCCGAAGGAAAATCCCGGACGCAGGAAATAGGGCGACATGCTGATCTTGTCATCCGAGCACAGGATCTTCATCACCTTCTGGCCGTCGACCCCAACGCTCTTGGCGATATTGCCGATCTCGTTGGCGAAGGTGATCTTGGCCGCGCGCCAGCTATTGCTGGTATATTTGATCATTTCCGCCGTCCTCATGTCGACGGCGTGATGCTCCACCGCAAAGGAAGCGTTGAAGTCGGCGAGCATGCCTTGCGTTGCCTCGTCCATCGAACCGTAGACCACCAGGCAGGGCTCGAAATAGTCCTTGATCGCCGAACCTTCCCTGAGAAACTCCGGAAAATAGCCGACGCCGAAGGTCTTGCCGGCGGCAAGGCCGGAGGCGCGTTCGATTTCAGGCACGCAGACCGTCTCCATGGTGCCCGGCACCAGAGTCGAGCGCATGACGATGCTGTGAAAGCCGGGCTTGTCGGCGATGGCCTGACCGATCGCGACGCAGAGCGCTCTGACCTGGGAAAGGCCGATCGCACCGTTCGGCTCGCTCGGCGTCCCCACGCAGACAATCGAGACTTCGCTGGCCGCGACGGCCGCTGCAATGTTCGTCGTCGCCGAAAGACGGCCCTCCTTCTGATTGGAGGAGACCAACTCGGCAAGCCCCTCTTCCACGATCGGGCTCCTGCCCTGATTGATCGCTTCAACCTTAGCCGGGTCGATATCGACGGCAATCACCTCATGGCCCTGTTCGGCCAGACAGGCGGCAGACACGGTTCCCGTATAGCCAATGCCGAACACACTTACTCTTGCCACGTCTACCCCCTTGCGCCCGGGCGCGCGCACCGGACCTTCAAAACCTCTCCGAAGAGAGCGCTATCAAATCTCGCCGGCCGCGGAGCCGGAAACAGTTCTCCGCTTGAAAGGTGCGGGCGCAACTGCCGGTCGCGGCATAGGCTGGCGGTCCATTTGCCGCCAAACATCATGAACATCGCCTGAAATCCTAAACATATCGTATTCAGCGGGTCTTTCGGGGCAACACGACCAGGAGCGTGCGGGAACAACAGCCCCGCGTGCCTAATGGTTATGCCGGGGCGGTCGCGACGCGATGTCGCGAAACGTATCGGCCCCCGAAAGCGTCGCACCTTCGTCGATCTGCGTGACAGAATTGCGATAGATGCGCTGCCATGGTGTCGCATCCGCCGGCACTTCGGGAATGCCTTCCGCCCTTCGGCGCTCAATCTCGGCATCGTCAACCAGCATGTCGCAGCGGCCGGCATTGAAATCGATGCGGATGATATCCCCGCTGCGAAGATAGGCAAGCCCGCCGCCCGCGGCACTTTCCGGCGAGGCGTGGAGGATCGAGGGGCTGTCGGCCGTGCCGGACTGGCGACCGTCGCCGATCGTCGGCAGGCTGGTGATCCCCTTCTGGATGAGGCGGTCCGGCGGCTGCATGTTGACCACTTCCGCCGAACCCGGCCAGCCCAGCGGCCCCGCTCCGCGAATGGCGAGGATGGTATTCTCATCGATATCGAGCGCCGGGTCGTTGATCCGGGCATGATAATCCTCCGACCCGTCGAAAACCTGCACCTTGCCCTCGAAAACGCCTTCCCGCCCGGGAACCGACAGATAGCGCTTGCGGAAATCCTCGGACACGACGCTCATCTTCATGATGGCGAAATCGAACAGGTTTCCCTTCAGCACCAGGAAGCCGGCGCGCTCTTGCAGCGGTTCGGCAAACGGCCTGATCACGGCCCGGTCGCTTGCCTGCCTGCCTTGAAGGTTTTCGGCCATCGTCCTGCCGGTGACTGTCGGACAGCCGCCGTCAAGCCGTCCCGCCTGCAAGAGTTCCCACATGATGGCCGGCACGCCGCCGGCGCGGTGGAAGCGTTCGCCCAAAAATTCGCCTGCCGGCTGGACATTGGCCAGCAGCGGAATGTCGAAGCCATGCTCCTGCCAGTCGGACGGCTTCAACGCGACCCCGGCATGGCGGGCAATGGCGGAAAGATGCGGCTGGGCATTGGTCGAGCCGCCGATTGCCGAGTTCACCCGGATGGCGTTGAGGAAGGCCTCGCGGGTCAGGATATCGAGCGGACGGATGTTCTCGTTGACCAGTTCGACGGCGCGACGCCCGGTGCGATAGCCCATCTGTCCGCGCTCGCGATAGGCGGCGGGAATAGCCGCGCAGCCCGTTAGCGACATGCCCAGCGCCTCGGCCATCGCGTTCATGGTCGAAGCCGTGCCCATGGTGTTGCAATGACCGACCGACGGCGCTGAATCGAGCGCCGCCTCGAGAAATTCATCGCGCGTGATCTCGCCTGCGGCCAGTTTGCGCCGCGAGCGCCAGATCACCGTGCCGGAACCGACCAGCTCGCCCTCGTGCCAGCCGTCGAGCATCGGCCCGCCGGAATAGACGATCGCGGGAATGTTGACGGTGGCGGCCGCCATCAACGCGGATGGCGTGGTCTTGTCGCAGCCCGTCGTCAGCACCACGCCGTCGAAGGGATATCCATAGAACAACTCAACCAGGCCGAGATAGGCGAGATTGCGATCGAGCGCCGCCGTCGGGCGCTTGCAGTTTTCAAAAAGCGGATGTGAGGGGAATTCAATCGGGATGCCGCCGGCATCGCGGATGCCGTCGCGAACGCGCCGGGCAAGGTCAAGATGGTGCCGGTTGCAGGGATTGATGTCGCTGCCGCTCTGGGCAATGCCGATGATCGGCTTGCCTGAGCGCAACTCCTCCGGCGTGGTGCCGTAATTCATGAAGCGCTCCAGATAGAGCGCCGTCATGTCGGCATGTTCCTTGTTGTCGAACCAGTCCTGCGACCTGAGGCGACGTTGCGACATGTGTCTTCTCCCATTCCTACAGGGCCCGCAAACCGGCCAACCGCCGGAAGCCCGGCGGCATATGATCAGAAATCGGCGCACGATGCACGGTCTTTAGAAGACATCATCCCAGCGGAAAAAAGGCGATCGCGCGGAACGATCCCCGCCAGCACCCGTTTAACAGGCATCGAATTCAAACGGAGCAGACATTATGAACGGTATCATCTATCTCGTAGGCCTTGTCGTCGTCGTCATGTTTATCCTGTCCGTCCTGGGCCTGGCATAAGGGTTCCACCATGGCAGAACAGGAACATATTCCCAAAACCGCCGCGCCCGGGCCGGGCGTCTCCTATCTCGAATGGGGCGCGATCTTCGGCGGCGCAGCCGTTGCCGGCGCGCTGGCCACGGTTCTCTCCCAGTTCGGCGCTGGCATCGGCCTTGCCGCAAGCCACGCGCAACCCACGCAGGACGGCCTCAACTGGGCGCTCTTTCTGATCGGCCTCTGGCTCATTCTCGTCGCCTTCGCCAGCGCATCCGCCGGCGGCTATGTCGCCGGGCGCATGCGCTCGCATTTCGGTGACGGGACCGCAGACGAGAGCGAGTTCCGCGACGGCATCCACGGCATCGTCGTCTGGGCGCTGTCGACGCTTGCGCTCGGCGCGGGCGCTGCCCTCATTTCCGCCATTTCCAGCCTTGGCGCGACATCGGCAAGCGGCGAGATGACGGACGAAATGATGCGCATGGCGCAGAATGCATCTGTCGTAACCGCATTTGGTTCGGCAGCCGGCGCCGTACTGGCGGCCGCAGGCTCCTGGTTTGCCGGCGTTGCCGGCGGCAAGCACCGCGATGAGGGACTTTCGATCCACAGTTTCGTGCCGACGGCGCTTCGTCGCAAGGCGTGACGAAATCGCGGCAACGCGAAATTTCAAGCGGGCCTCCTGACGCGGCCCGCTTTTGCCATTCCGACAGCCGGAACAATGCGCGTGTCACCAGACGCGCGCTTTGCGCTATAAGAGGGATGGATGGAGGGGACAGCCGGACATGAAAACGATACTCGCCCTGATCTTCTGCCTTCTCGCCCTTCCGGCGGGGCTGGCGAATTTTGCCTTTGCCCAGACAGCGAATGCCGGCATCGAGACGGATATCGCGGCCTCCTCCGATGCCGCGATCGAGGCGCGTCTCTCAGGCATTTTCGACCAGATCGAGGGACTGGAGAATGTCGATGCGACGGTCCGTTCGGGCGTGGTGACGTTGCGCGGCAAGGTGCAGGAAGCCCGTTTTGCCGCGCGTGCGGGCGAGCTTGCCGAAAGGGTCAACGGCGTCGTTGCCGTCAACAACGAGATTGCCGAGGAAACCTCGGTCGGCGAGCGACTGGTTCCGGTCTTCGAACGCCTCGAGGCGCGTGCCCTGCAGGCCTTGAGCTATGTCCCGCTGATCCTGGTAGCGCTTTTGTGCTGGGCGGTCGTTGCGTTTTTCGGCGCATTCCTGGCGAAGCGTCGGTGGCCCTTTCGCCAGGTCGCGCCGAACACCTTCATCGCCGACCTCCTGCGGCAGGTGGTCAGGATCGCCTTCATGATCATCGGCGGGGTGCTGGCGCTCGATATTCTCGGCGCGACGGCGCTGCTCGGCACGCTTCTCGGCGCCGCCGGCATTGTCGGCCTCGCCGTGGGTTTTGCCGTGCGGGACACGGTCGAAAACTATATTGCCAGCATCCTTCTCTCCGTCCGCCAGCCCTTCCGCCCGCAGGATTTCGTCAGGATCGACAATTACGAGGGTTTCGTCATCAGCCTGACGGCGCGCGCCACCATCCTGATGGAGATCGACGGCAACCATATCCGCATTCCGAACGCCACCGTGTTCAAGAGCGTGATCATCAACTACACCATCAATCCGCAGCGCCGCTTCACCTTCGAGGTCGGCGTCGACGCCAACAGCGATCTCGACCGGGCACTGAGGATCGGGCGTGAGACCGTATCGCGCCAGGACTTCATCCTCGACGAGCCGGCGGCCGACGCCTGGATCCGGGAGCTTGGCGATTCCAATGTGGTGCTCGTCTTCGTCGGCTGGGTCGACCAGGCGGCGACCGATCTTCTGAAGGCACGGTCCGAAGCCATGCGCCTCGTGAAGCGGGCGCTGGAGACCAACGGTTTCTCGCTGCCCGAACCGACCTATCGCCTGCGCCTTGACGACGACATCCAGACCGCGCTTTCGCTCCCCGCAGCGAGCCTTTCAACCGGCGAGAAACGCAAAGCGGCGCCCGTCTCAAGCGAACCCGAAACGGCACAGGACACGACGGTTGATAGCGATCTGCAGAGACGGGTGGCTGAGGAGCGCCATCAGAAGGGACGCGGCGACCTGCTGGATGAAAACGCGCCGAACGAATTCGGCAAGACCTGAACACCGGATCGCCGCCCGCTTATTCTGAACCGCTATACTCTAGGCATCCTCAATGTTGATCTCGCGCCAGATGGCCTCGGCAAAGGAATAGACGGCGAAGAGCACGACGCCGATGCCGAGCGCCGCCAGCAGGAACGCGCCGAAGGGCAGGCCCTGGATATATTCGAGCGCGTCCTTGAGCCCCGGCGTTTCCCCTCCCTCGCCGCTCGAAAGTCCGCGCAGGACCAGCATCACCGCAAGGGTGGCAAAGACGCAGCCGCGCGCTGTAAGGCCCGTGATCGAAATAGGGTGCAACCACTCCATGACCGCGTCCGACGCCTTCAGGTGATCGGCATATTTGCGCTTGTAGGCCTTGACCCAGTGGGCGATCGCCACGCCCAGGAAGATGGCGGCAAGACCAAGCGAAACCGGGCGCGAACCGACGAAGGCGGCCAGCATCTCGGCGGGCGACGAGCCCCCGCCGCCCCCGCCGCCATTGGAAATGCCGACCAGCGAGAGGGCATAAAGGGCGAGCAGGCCATAGGTGACCGCGCTGGAAAACAGGCCGGCGCGAACGGTAAGCCCCTTCGCGTCCGTGCCGTGATCATCCGGATCCATGACCGACTGAAACACGCGCCAGACGCCGTAACTGACAAGGCCGATGATCAGAACCGCGATCAGGACGGAACCGAAAGGCTGCTCCAGAAGGGTCTGCAACGCCCCCTTGGTGTCCTTGCTTTCGGCCGCGCCGATCGCCGCAAGCACCGCGAACAGACCGATGATCGTATAGACCAGACCGCGGGCGAAATAGCCCGTTCGGGCCAGGTGCTTGATCCATCGTGAGCCTTTTGCCATTGAGCGTCCCCTTTGCTTCGCTTCAACAAGGCAACGTCCGGTTTAGGCCATTGTTCCTGCCGGAACAGGGGCGCGCGGCAGCATTTTCGTAAGCCACATACGACCAAAGTGGAACGGGACGACGGATCAAAGGCGGTCGCTTGCCTTGACCGATCCCCTCAAAGCGCTAAAGTTCTTCTAAGCGGTGGTGCAGCCTTTGTGCCTTTTCAAACCGCTACGGGAGGCCGATGGGAGGAGATCCATCGGTTTCAGATTCTTTCGGCGCCATGCGCCGGGAACGCGCGGCGGGCCGCACTGTCGACCTGCTTGTCTCGCCCATCTGGCGGACGAGAACTCACGGGGACTGGCCCTGCTGCAGGGCTTTGGAGGAAAACCGATTGACGGTTTTCCATGGGAAGCTTTTGGAGGACATGATGAAAACACTGAAGACACTGACGGCGGCGCTCCTGCTTTCGGCAAGCGCGGCATCCATGGCGCAGGCCGACACGATCCGCTTCTGGACGACGGAAGAACAGCCGGAGCGGCTCGCCAAGCAGCAGGAAATCGCCGACGCCTTCAAGGAAGAAACCGGCAACGAGGTGCAGGTCATTCCGGTGACCGAGTCCGAACTTGGCACGCGCGCCACCGCCGCCTTTGCCGCCGGCGACCTGCCCGACGTCATCTACCTCACTGTTCAGTATGTTCTGCCCTGGGCCGAAGCCGGCATTCTGGACGCTGAAATCAACGATGAGATCGTCAACGATCTCGGCATCGACACCTTTGCACCCGGCGCGATCGAGATGGCGCAGTTCGAGGGCATGACGGCTGCCGTTCCGGTCGATGGCTGGACGCAGATGATCATCTACCGCAAGGATCTGTTCGACGAGGCAGGCCTTGCCCCGCCGGATTCCTACGAAAACATCGCCGCCGCCATCGAGGCGCTGCACAATCCGCCGGAGATGTACGGTTTCGTCGCCGCGACCAAAATCGACGAGAACTTCATGAGCCAGGTTCTGGAGCACGTGTTCCTAGCCAATGGCGTGACGCCGGTCGACGAAGACGGGTTCAAGCCGCTGGATGAGGCCAAGACGATCGAGGTTCTCGACTTCTACAAGACGCTGGCCGATGCATCACCCGAGGGCGAGCTCTACTGGCAGCAGTCGCGTGCGCTCTATTTCGACGGCAAGGCCGCGATGATCATCTGGTCGCCCTTCATTCTTGACGAGCTTGCCGGCCTGCGCGACAGCGCTCCGCCGACGATCAACGACGACCCGACCTCCACCAAACTGGCGCAGATGACCGATGTGGTCACCACCTTCTCCGGCCCGTCCAATCCGGATGGCGCCGCCTGGGCGGATATCCGCTATCTCGGCGTGACGGCGGATGCGACCAATCTCGATGTCGCCGCCGACTTCATCAAGTTCTCCATGGACGAGGGCTATATGAACACGCTGTCCATGGCGCCGGAAGGTAAGTTCCCGGTCCGTCGCGGCACGGCGGACGAGCCAAGCAAGTTCGTCGACGAATGGGCAACGCTTCCGGTCGGCGTCGACCGCAAGGCCCCGCTTGCCGATCTCTATCCGGAAGAAACCGTGCAGAAGATCGTCACCGGACTTGAGACCGCCAACCGCTGGGGCGTGAAGGAAGGCCAGCTCGCGCTCGCCTCGAAGATGATCAACAGCCAGATCATCAATCAGGTCGTTCGTGAGTATATCGATGGCGAAATCTCCGGCGAGGAAGCCGTCGAAAAGCTGAATTCGGAGCTTTCCGGGATCAACTGATCCCGAAGGCCGGACAAACCGCCGGGCGTTTTGAAAGCGCCCGGCCCGTTCTTTTCCGAAGGCTTTCCCGATGTCCGACATGACCGACAAGGCTGAAACCACGCCGACGCCACCGAGAACCTATGGCCGCATGGCCAAGCGCGAGATGCGCTTTGCCTATTCGATGCTGGCGCCAACCTTCCTGATCGTGCTGGCGATCGTGCTCCTGCCGCTGGTCGCCAATTTCTGGATCTCGTTCAAGCCGGTCACGCTTTCAGACCTGCGGCCGCCGGAACTCAACATCAACGAGCGCCTGCGCGGCGATCTTGAACAGGTTGGCGACACGGCAGAGCTTGAATACCGGTTGCGCAACACCTCGCAAAAAGCCTCGATCTACGAGGCCGGCTTTGTCGATATCATCCCCGACGGCCTCGAAGTCACCGGGCTGGACGAGCGCTGCACGCTTTCGGGCCGCGAACTGACCTGCACGCTCGGTGACCTGCCGGAAAAATTCCGCGATCGCATCCGCCTGCAGGTGATTGCCGATACCGCCTATCTGACCTCGCCGGTCGAACCCCGTGACAGCCCGGCCGAGGCCTTCGGAACATCGGACAATATCCTCACCAATTTCTCGTTCACGTTGGATAACTTCTCGCGCATCTTCTCCTCGCCCGATTTCTGGAAAGTGCTGCGCGTCACCTTCTATTACACGGTGTTCGGCACGGCGAGCGCGCTTGTGCTGGGGCTTTTCGCCGCCCAGCTCCTGAACCAGAGCTTCAAGGGCCGCTCGGTGCTGCGCGGACTCTTCCTGTTTCCCTATGTGGCTCCGGTGATTGCGGTCGCCTTTACCTGGATCATCCTGCTCGACCCATACTCCGGCACGCTGAACGCGCTTCTGGTGCGCTCCGGCATGATCGGCGCGCCAATTGACTTTTTTGGCCAGCGCGATGTCGACATCTCGATCTTCGGGCTGACCTTCCAGTTCCCGGTGGCGCTGACGACGGTGATCGCGTTCGAGGCATGGCGCTATTTTCCGCTGTCCTTCCTGTTCATCCTGGCGCGCATGCAGGCGCTCTCGACCGATGTCTACGAGGCAGCCGAGATCGATGGCGCAACGCCGCTGCAGCAGTTCTGGTACATCTCGCTGCCGCAGCTCGTCGGCATTCTGGCCGTGCTGTTCCTGCTGCGCTTCATCTGGACCTTCAACAAGTTCGACGACATCTTCCTTCTGACCGGCGGTGCGGCCGGCACGCGCACGCTGACCGTCGATGTCTACGAGCAGGCCTTTGCCGTTTCCAATCTCGGCGCGGGCGCGGCGGTCGCCGTCGTCGTCTTCGTCGTGCTCCTGGTCTTCTCGCTGATCTTCTTCAAATTCTCACCGCAGGATGATGGATGATGCGTATCGGAACCGGTTTCATCGCCGCCATTCTTCTGGGCGCTTTCTGGGGCATCGTCTGGATGATCGTGGTCGGCCTCGTCTTCACCCTGTTTTCCGGTCAATCGACGGCGCCGCCGCTGACCATTGCCGCCCTTGCCGGGGCCGTGGGCGCTGCGATCTATGCGCTTTCGCCGGTCAAGACGCGCGACCGGCCGAAGAGCCGGGGGCCTCGCGTGCAGGCGACCATGGTGATCGCCATCTTCGCCATCCTGATGCTTCTGACCTTTGGCGAGCCCTTCGGCCTTTCGCTGGCCTATACGACCGGACCGCAACTGATCGCCCTTGCTGCTTTTCTTGTCGCCTTATGGTGGTCGATCGTGGCCGCGCTTCATGACCAGTCCTCCGGCAATCTGGCGCGCTATCATCTGGAGGTGATCTTCCTGCGCTTCATGAAGGGGCTGGGGCTCACGATCTTCACCATCGTCGTTGCGCTCCCCTTCTATGTCATGGTGATGACAAGCTTCAAAAGCCAGCAATCGCTGATTTCCAATCCGCTCGACCTCTCGATCGATCTCAGCCAGGGCCTGTCAGGCCTGTTCAGTTCCTATATCGAGCTCTTCACCGTCTATTCCTTCGGCACCTTCCTGATGAATTCGGCGATTGTGTCTGTGGCCACCGTCATCATCACGCTCGCCTTCGCCGTGCCCGGCGCCTATGCGGTGGCGCGGCTGAAATTTCCGGGACAGGCCTTTCTGTCGCGTTCGATCCTCTTGATCTACATGGTGCCGGCGATCGTGCTGGTGATCCCGCTCTATTCGGTGTTCTCGCAGGTGGGTTTGAGAAACTCGCTGGTCGGGCTGATGATCGTCTATCCGGCCACCACCATTCCCGTCGCGCTCTACATGCTGCAGGGTTATTTCCGCGGCCTGCCGTCCGAACTGGAGGAAGCCGGCCTGATGGACGGGCTGAAGCGGCCCGGCGTGATCCTCAAGATCACGCTTCCGCTGGCGCTTCCTGCGCTGGCATCGGTCGCGCTCTATGTCTTCATGATCGCCTGGAACGAGTTTCTGTTCGCCTTCATGTTCCTCGATGACGTCAACATGTTCACGCTCTCGCGCGGGGTCGTCTCGCTCAATTCTTCGGAAGTGCCGCGACAGCATCTGATGGCCGGCGCGGTGATCGCGACCGTGCCGGTGCTGTTCATCTTCCTCTGGTTCGAACGCTTCCTGGTGGCGGGGCTGACCGCCGGCAGTGTGAAAGGCTGACCATGCATCAATCGCTGAAACAGCAGGCCATCGACATTCTGCGTATGAACGATCGCGGCGGCTATACCGTACCGACGGCAAGGCTCTACCCCTATCAGTGGGAATGGGATTCCGTCTTTGCCGCCCTCGGCTTTGCCACGTTCGACCGCAACCGCGCCTGGGAAGAGATCGAAACGCTGTTTTCCGGCCAGTGGGATGACGGCATGGTGCCGCATATCATCTTCCACAAGACCGACCCGGACTATTTCCCCGGGCCTGAAATGTGGAAGTCCAACACCGTGCCCCCCTCTTCCGGCCATTCCCAGCCGCCGGTGGCCGCCAGCGCCATGCTGACGATGATGCAGACCGGCACGGAGATGGACAAGGAGCGGGCAAAGGCGCTGTTCCACAAGCTCCACGCCTGGCACCGCTGGTTCCACACCTATCGCGATCCCGACAATACCGGTGTCGTCGGCATTGTTCACCCGTGGGAATCCGGCCGCGACAATTGCCCGGACTGGGATATCGGCATGGACCAGATCGTCGTCCCCGATGACCTCGGCGACCTGCCGCGCCGCGACATCACCCATGTCGACCCGTCCGAACGGCCGACGGCGGAACAGTACAACCGCTATCTCGCCATCGTGAAATTCGGCCATGAGTGCAAGTGGGACCATCTGGAGATCGCCCGCAACGGACCGTTCTTCATGGTCGACCCCTGCGTTCAGTTCGCCCTGATGCGCGGCGACCGGGATCTCGCCGAACTGGCAACGGAATTCGGCGAACCCGGCATCCGCGACGAGGCAGAGGCCTGGCTGAAGCATTCCAAGGCTGGATGCGACAGTTTCTGGAGCGACGACGTCGGCGGCCACGTCGCAAAAGACCTGCGCACCGGCGGGCTCTCGACCGCCTTCACCAACGCGTCCGCCATGGCGCTTTATGCCGATGCCGGCTCGCCCGACCAGCAAAAGCGGCTGACGACGGAGATCTCCGCCATTCTCGACAGCTGTTCTTTCGGCTTCCCGAGCTGGGATCCGCGCGACGCGCAATTTGAAAGCCGTCGATACTGGCGCGGCCCGATCTGGTCCGTTGTCAACTACATGATCGGCATCGGGCTTTCGGAAAAAGGCGAAACCGCCCTTGCCGAACGGCTGCGCAATGATACGCGCCGCGCCGTCGAGACATCCGGCTTCTTTGAATATTTCGATCCACTGACCGGCGAGGGTCTGGGCGGCAAGCTGTTTACCTGGACAGCCGCCATCCATCTCGCCTGGGCAATGGGCGACGACATGTTGCAGGCAGGCTGAGGGAGAGACACATGGGCGCGATCAAGCTCGAGAACGTGGAAAAATGGTTCGGCGACCTGCAGGTCATCAAGGGGATCGACCTCGAGATCGCGGACGGTGAATTCGTCATCTTCGTCGGCCCGTCCGGCTGCGGAAAGTCGACGCTGCTCAGGATGATTTCCGGCCTTGAGGAGACAAGCCGGGGACGCATCCTGCTTGATGGCGATGACGTGACCGACCGTCTGCCGTCGGAGCGCGGGCTTTCCATGGTCTTCCAGTCCTATGCGCTCTATCCGCATATGGATGTCCGCGACAATATGGGCTTTTCGCTGAAGACCGCCGGCAGCCCGAAGAAGGAAATCGAGGAAAAGGTCGGGCGCGCCGCCGAAATCCTGAAGCTCGAGGACTATCTCGATCGCCGCCCCAAGGCGCTTTCCGGCGGCCAGCGTCAGCGCGTCGCCATCGGCCGTGCCATCGTGCGCGAGCCGAAGGGCTTTCTCTTTGACGAGCCGCTATCCAATCTCGATGCGGCGTTGCGCGTCGAGATGCGCTTCGAGATCGCCCGCCTGCACGAAACCCTCGGCACGACGATGATCTATGTGACCCACGACCAGGTGGAGGCGATGACGCTGGCAGACCGGATCGTGGTGCTGAAGGACGGCCGGATCATGCAGATCGGCTCCCCACGCGAGCTCTACGAGAAGCCGGACAATCTCTTTGTTGCCCAGTTCATCGGCTCGCCGAAAATGAACATCCTGCCCTGCACCGGCGCCGACGGCAAATACGAGATTACCGGACACGGCAGAGGCCCGTTGCCGGAAGGCACCGAGGGCGTGCCGGCGACGCTTGGCATCCGGCCGGAACATATCGATATCGTCAAACCCGGCGAGGGACAGATTTCCGGCACGGTGGAGATCGTCGAATATCTCGGCTCCGACACCTTCCTCTATGTCGATTGCGGCGATGCCGGACGGCTGATCGTGCGCGCGGACGAGGTCGAGGACAATATTCGCGGCCAAGACATCGGCCTTTCCTTCCGCGACCGGCACATCCATGTCTTCAACGAGGCCGGCCTTTCGCTTTGAGCCGCACCTTGACGGCGGCCGCCAATCGCGGGAAACCTCCGTCCGTCGAACAGGGAGACCGGACATGGCGGACGCAAACGGCAATTCGTGGGAAGAAAAGGACAGGGCCAATGTCCTTCACGGCTTTACCGATTTTCCCTCGCTGAAGGAAAACGGGCCCGTTATCCTCACCCATGGCGAGGGCATCCACGTCTTCGATGTCCACGGCAAACGCTATCTCGATGCCAATTCCGGGCTGTGGAACAACGTCGCCGGTTTCAATCACAAGGGCATCATTGAAGCGCTTACGGCCCAGGCCGAGCGCTTTCCAGGCTATCATTCGTTCTTCGGCCGTATCGCCGATGTCACGGTCGCGCTTTCCGAGCGGCTGATCGCGCTCTCGCCCTTTGACAGCGGCAAGGTCTACTACACGAATTCCGGTTCGGAAGCGAACGACACCATGGTCAAGATGCTGTGGATGATCAACCGCCGCAAGGGCCAGCCGGAACGGCGCAAGATCATCACCCGCGTCAACGCCTATCACGGCGTGACGATTGCCACCTCATCCATGACGGCCAAGCCCTACAATGGCGAATTCGGCCTGCCGCTGCCGGGCTTTCTCCATGCCGATTGCCCGCATTACTGGCGTTTCGGGCTGGAAGGCGAGACCGAGGAGGCGTTCACCGAGCGCATGGCGCGCAATCTGAAGGACCTGATCGAGCGCGAGGGGCCGGAGACGATCGCCGGCATGTTTGCCGAACCCGTCCAGGGCGCCGGCGGCGTCATTCCCCCGTCAAAGGGCTATTTCGCGGCGATCCGCCCGGTGCTCCGTGAGTATGACATTCCATTGATCGCCGATGAAGTGATCTGCGGATTCGGCCGGCTGGGAGAGATGTGGGGCAGCGACTATTACGACATGCAGCCGGACGCGATCATCACCTCGAAATGCATCACCGCCGGCTATTATCCGATGGGCGCGGTCATTCTGGGCGAACGGCTTGCGGCAGAGATGCAGGCGGCCTCGGAGGCGGCGGAGGAATTCCCCCACGGCTTCACCGCGGCCGGCAGCCCGCTCGGCTCGGCCGTTGCGCTGAAGGCGCTGGACGTGATCGAGAATGACGGGCTGATCGACAATGTCCGGGCGCTGACGCCCTATTTCCTCAAGCGGCTGTCCCGGTTTGGCGACCATCCCCATGCCGGCGAAGTGCGCGGCGTTGGCTTCATGGGCGCGATCGAAATCGTCGCCGACAAGAAGAGGAAGACGCCCTTTGACGGCAAGCTGCGCATTTCCGAGCGCATTGCCAACAAGGCGCTGGAAAAGGGCCTCATCTGCCGTCCGCTCGGCGCCTCCGTCGTGCTCGCCCCGCCCTTCATCATCACACGCGACGAACTCGACACCATGTTCGACCTTCTGGAAGAGACCTTCGCCGCCGTCTTCGCCGAGATCGGGTGACGCCGGCAATCTTCACGCCGTGGCGTTGAGGCGGACCAGTTCGGCATCCACGATCGTGCGCGTCCCCTCGGCAGCAGGCTTGCCGCCGATCTGGGCGGCAATGGAACTGAAGGCGGCGCGCGCCAGCGCCGCCTCGTCCTGACGGATGACGATGACGGTATTGGGCAGAAGCTCGAGGAAGCCGTCATAGTCGAATGTGGCGATGATCATCTCGGGCGGCACGGCCGAGCGGGCCTGTTTCAGGCATTGCAGCGCGCCCTCGAGCACCAGCAGCGACGAACAGACAAGCGCCGAGGGCAGTTCTCCGCCATCCGCCAGAAGCGCCTGCATCATGGCCTCGCCGGCTGCCGCGCTGTCGTCATCCGCCGTCAGCACACGCGCCTTCTCGCCATCACCCGCCGCCTCGCGGAAACCCGCGATACGCTCTGCGATGGCCGGATTATCCGGATGGCCGCAGAAGAAAACCACACGCTCCGCGCCGGACGCCATCACCGCCGCAGTGAGCAGTCTCGCATTCTCCCTGTGGTCGCTGGTGATCGCTTCGACGCTATCGCCCGGATAGTGCCGGTCGACCAGGACCATCGGCGTGCGCCGGCCGCGTTTGCGGGCGCTTGCCGGCGGACGCGGCGCGCAGGGCGCGAGCACCAGTGCATCGACCCCGCGCTCCATGAGGCTCTGCAAGGCGCGGACTTCGAGCGCCGGATCCTCGCCGCTCGATGTCGTGATCAGCACCAGGCCTTCAGCCCGGCAGCAGGCTTCAAGGCTCGCCATGAACCGGGCAAAGAAGGGGTTGGCAATCTCCGGCGCGACAAATCCGACCGTGTGGCTGCGCCTTGTCTTCAGGTTGCGCGCGGTCTGGTTGATCGTATAGCCGTGCTCGGCGACATAATCCTGGATGATCTTCTGGGTGCGCGCACTGATCCGGTATTCGGAGGCGCGGCCGCTCAGGACCATGGTGATCGTGGTCCTCGAGTAGCCCGTCTCCTCCGCGATCTCGGATATGGTTTTCGCCATTGCCTCTCTTTCGTCCTGTGTGCCCGCGCCGTCTGCGGGCACCATAACGTCGCCGCTGCGCTAGCGCACGGGAAAACGCGGACTTACGCCGGCAAGCCCTGAAGCCAAACGACGGAGACGCTATGCGCGCATCGCGGCCCGGATCTTGCGATCAGCCTCCTGCAGCAGCGCGAAGGCCGCGAATTTGGCCTCGTGCAATGCTGCGACCGGGCCGCCCGCCGGTGCGATGATCTCCTTGATGGAGGACATCTGCCGCGCGCCCTGCTCCAGATCGGCATGGTGGCCGGAAGCGACCGCGCCGATGATGGCGCCGCCGAGCAGAACCGGTTCGGCCGTATCGGGCAGCGCGACCTTCAAGCCCGTCGCGTCCGCCAGGATACGGCGCAACAGTCCGCTCTGGGCCGCGCCGCCGCTGACCACGATGGTCTCGAGCGGCAGTCCCTTGGCCTTTTCCGCCTCGATGATCTGCAGCGTACCGTAGCAAAGCCCGCAAAGGCCCGCGACGTAGAGCGCCACCAGACCGTCTTCTCCCGTCTCAAGTTTCAGACCGCTGATGACGCCGGTTGCCTGCGGATCGGCATAGGGCGCGCGATTGCCGAGGAACTCCGCTACCACCTGGATATCGCGCCCGAGAAAGGCTGCCTGTTCCGCTGAACCCGCTTTTTCGACCGCGCGCTTTTCCAGATAGACGGGAAGCGGAAGGCCCGCCGCAGCCGCCTTCTCGCGCATGGCGGGATAGGCGGGGTGGAGCGTGACCAGATGGTCAAGTGCGGCGCCATAGGCAGACTGACCGCCTTCCAGAAGCCAGAAGCCCGGCACCATGGCACCGAAATAGGGACCCCAGACGCCGTCGACGAAATTTGCATCCTTCGCCAGCGTCATGGCGCAAGCCGAGGTGCCCATGATCAGCGCCATCTGGGTTTCCGGCGGCAGGTTCTCGCCGTCAGGCCCTTCGCAGGCAAAGGTGCCGACGCCGCCACAATGGGCATCGATCAGCGACGCGCCGACCGGGGTGCCCGCAGCAAGGCCAAGTTCGCTCGCCGCTTCCTCCGACAGTCCCTTGCCCAGGGGCGTGGCGATATCGACCACATTCGAGCCGATCCGGGCGAAATCATCGTCGGCGAGCTCCTCAAGGCCGATCGCCTTGAAATAACCGGCATCCCACCGGCTTTCATGGGCGAGGTAGGTCCATTTGCAGGTAACCGTGCAGACCGAACGCTCCGTCGCGCCAGTCGCGCGCCAGGAGAGAAAGTCGGCAAGATCGAAGAAATGGCCGGCGGCGGCAAAGGTCTCGGGCCGGTTTTCCTTCAGCCAGAGCAGTTTCGGCGTTTCCATTTCCGGTGAGATACGGCCGCCGACATAGCGCAGCACATCATGGCCGCCGGCATTGATGCGATCCGCCTGCTCGATGGCGCGGTGATCCATCCAGACGATGATGTTGCGCTCGGGATCTTCCGACGGACCGACGGGGAGCGGCCTGCCCTCGCCGTCCAGGACGACGAGCGAACAGGTCGCGTCGAATCCGATTCCCTTGACGCTGTCGGGCGCGATGCCGGCTTCGGCAAGTGCCGTCTTCGTCGAAAAGCAGATGGCATTCCAGATATCGTCCGACGATTGTTCGACGATATCGCCCGCCTCCCGCCACAAGGCGAGGTCTTTCTTGCCGACGCCGAGAAGACGACCGTTCTCGTCGAAGACGCCCGCACGGGCGCTGCCGGTTCCGACGTCGATACCGATGAAATGATTGCTCATGCTTCTCTCCCTGCCCCGTCACGCAAGCGGAGCATCTCCGTTTTCTTGTCCGGCCGCAACGGCCGCCTCCGCCCAGCACCGACCAAGCCAGCTTGTTCTCCCTGGCGACGCATGCTGTTACGAGTTAGCTTTCCCTTGCTACATCTTTCTCACCGCAAGCTCAAGCCGCAACAATGGCCGTCGCGGCAAATTGGAGGAGTTCAGAAAAGGAAAAAGGCGCCGGTTGCCCCGACGCCTTGAACCAAAACGAGTGACAGGCCAGCCTCACGCTGCGGAAGATGCGACCTTCTTGTCCTCATCAATGCTGAGCAGCTTGAAAATATCAGTGCGGCGGCGCACCAGATCATCGATCGTGTAGCCGGCAAGGACAGAGAAGAAGGCATTCAGCGCCTCCCTGAGCGCCCCGTTGAAGCCGCAGCTATCTACCAGCGGGCAATCCGTTTCATTGCCGTCCTCGAAGCATTCGGCCATGGAGAAATTCTCCTCCGTGACGCTAACCACATCGAAAAGCGTGATCTCGGAGGCCGGGCGGCCGAGGCGGACGCCACCATTGCGGCCGCGTACCGTTTCCATGATGCCCGCCTTGTGCAGGGGCTGGATGATCTTGAACAGGAATAGCTCAGACACGCCATAAGCCTTGGCGATCTCGGGCACACGGCTCAGCTTGCCGTCGTTGGCGGCGCAATACATGAGCATACGTACCGCGTAATTCGTCTGCTTGGTCAGGCGCATACCGATTTCCTCTTTAGAATCTTTCCATCTTTATAACGCGTTTCTCACTTTGGAACAATTCCAAAAGAAGAAATTTTCACTCAAGTCTAAAGGCCCGATCGGTTGACACCTCGTCCTGGATACCTGATTACATAAATCGACTTAAAAGATCACATGGAGGATTCAATGACAAGGCTCAAGGCGCTTGCCGGTTCTTTCCTGGCTGCAGCGATCATCGGCACGGCCGCTCCGGCCCTGGCCGAGGACGTCAACATCTATTCCTACCGCCAGCCCGAACTGATCGCTCCCCTTCTCGAGGCCTTCGAGGCCGAAACCGGCATCAACACGAACGTGCTGTTTCTGGATACCGGCCTTGTCGAGCGGGTGAAAGCCGAGGGTGCCAATTCTCCCGTGGACGTGATCCTCACCGTCGATATCGGCCGCCTGACCGAGGCAAAGGAAGCCGAGGTGACGCAGCCGGTCGAGAGCGAGATCATCAATGCCGATATTCCAGAACAATTTCGCGACCCTGACGGCAACTGGTTCGCGCTGACCAAGCGCGGCCGCGTGGTCTATGCTTCGAAGGACCGTATCGGCCAGGTACCGATCACCTATGAAGAACTGTCGGATCCCAAATGGAAGGGCGCGATCTGCATCCGCGACGGCCAGCATCCCTACAATATTGCACTGATCGCCTCCATGATCGCCCATCACGGCGCCGCATACACCGAGGAATGGCTCGAGGGCCTCAAGGCCAACCTCGCTCGCCGCCCGAACGGCAACGATCGCAGCCAGGCCAAGGCGATCATGTCGGGCGAATGCGACATCGCGCTCGGCAACACCTACTATGTCGGCCTGATGATGACCAATGACAAGGAACCCGAGCAGAAGGAATGGGCAGCCGCGATCGACATCCTGTTTCCCAATGCCGAGGACCGGGGCACCCATGTCAACGTCTCGGGCATGGCGATGGCAAAGCACGCGCCGCATCCGGAAAACGCGCTGAAGCTGATGGAATTCCTGGCTTCGCCCGAGGCCCAGGAAATCTATGCCGAGCAGGTTTTCGAATATCCGGTCATGCCGGGTGCCGAAGCTTCGGAAATCGTCCAGTCTTTCGGCGAGATTCATCCTGACGACCTGTCGCTGACTGAGATCGCAGACCACCGCCGAGAGGCCTCCGAACTCGTCGACAAGACCGGCTTCAACGACGGCCCCTGAAGCACAACGCAGTCAGGCGACGACCACCTGGCGCTTGAGAAAAGACGTGAAGACAAAAGAGAGTGGATCCGCTTTTCCGTGCAAGGCTGATCTACTCGAGGGTGACTGACAGCCGGGCCGAGCGAGCCGGCCTTTGCGAAAGATCACCGCATGGAGAAGCGGAACCGTGTCCGGGCACGGCGTTGTTCTCCTGGACTTATCGCCTCACACGGCCGTCGGGATAAGCCTTCAGCACCGCCGCCAATTCGTCAGCGGGAACGGGCATTGCATTGAAATAGCCCTGCACGGCATCCGCGCCATGCGCGCAGATCCAGTCGAGCTGAGCCTTGTCCTCGATCCCCTCGGCGACCGTCTTGAGGCCCAGAGCCCGGCACAGTTTGATGGTCGAGGCGACGATCTCGTCGCTCTGCGGATCTGTGCCAACCCCGGAGATGAAGCTGCGATCGATCTTGATCCGGTCGAAGGGCAGTTCGCGAAGCTGGCGCAGGCTGGAATATCCCGTACCGAAATCATCGAGCGACACGCGGATCCCTTCTGATTTAAGCCGCATGATGTTCTGCCGCGTGGCATCGAGATCGACCACTAGTGCGTCCTTGGTCACTTCCAGTTCGAGCCGGCCCGGCGGAAAGTCGTTCTCTCGCAATATCTTAAGAACGCAGCCGGCAAAACCGGGATCGCACAATTGATGGGGTGTCACGTTCACGGCGATCGCGGTGGCGGACGGCCACTGACGCGCATCCTTGCAGGCCTGTACCAGAACCGCCTTGAACAAGGCAGGAATGAGGCCCGCCGCTTCCGCATGCGAGATGAAGTCTCCCGCGCTCAGAACCCCCAGTTTGGGATGTTTCCAGCGGGCCAGAACCTCGACCAGAACAACCTCGCCAACCGAACAACTGCTAATCAACTGGTAATATGGAATGATCTGGCCCGATGAGAGCGCTTCGGCCAGATCGAGTTCGAGCATCTGTTCAGCTTCCGAGCCGCCATCCATTTCATCAGAGAAGGAAACGATCCGCCGGCGTCCTTCCTCCTTCGCCCGATACATCGCGGCGTCCGCCTTTTTCAGCAGCGTGTCGCGGCTTGTCCCATCCTTCGGATAGGAAGCGACGCCGATACTCACGGAAGGGGAAATTTCGCGGCCGAGCAGCATTACAGGTCGGGAAACATCAGTCAGCAGCCGTGAAGCGAGACGTTCCGCCGTATCTTCGCCGCCAGTGTCCTGCATCAGCACCGCGAACTCGTCGCCACCCAGCCGGCCAAGAAAGTCGTCGGGCCGAACCGCTTTTTTCAGACGGTCGGATACCACCTGGAGCAACCTGTCGCCGGCCTCGTGGCCAAGGCTGTCATTGATCTGCTTGAACCGGTCGAAATCAATGAACAGAAGCGAGAAACGATCCGACTTGCGGCGTGCCCGCGTCAGCCTCCGCTCGCATTCCTCCTCGAAATAACGCCTGTTGGAAATACCAGTCAGCGTATCCTGACGGGCAAGCGCCTGCGCCAGCCGCTCAGCCTCATGCCGACTTGTCACCTCTCTGCGCAATGAGCGGGTGCGCTGGACAAGCAGGAACAGAAGCGCGAAACTTGCCACCATCAACACCGTGAAGAACTCGTCGAGTTCCCAGTCTTCATGGGCGCGTGAAAACGTGTGCAGACGCTCGAACGACTCGAAATACACCAGAAAGACCGTCGCAACCAAGCCGAGCACCAGCACGATCACGATATCGCCCCGCAACGCTTCCTTCAGTTTTTTCAATCGCGCACCCTGACGCCGATCCGATCGGCGTTCTTTATCGTTGTTGTGCTCGGTCGCACGTCTATGCCTATGGCCGACATAACGACCCGGCCGCAAAACCGGACCAAAAGCATAGCCGGAAACGTGAAAAGCCGCAGCAAAAAAAGCTGCGGCTTAATTAAACTCACGGATAATTCAGCGACGGTCAACCAGGGAAGACCGTCTCGTTCAGATGGGTCAGCTCATTCATCATTTGCTCGATGGCGCTCTTGTGCTCACGATGGCTTGCATCGTCGAGTTCCTTGCGCAGTGACTTGATGCGATGCTCGATCGCATCCGACGCCTCGCCGATCGGAACGGCGGTCTCGGCAAGAAGCGTGCAGGAATTACCCTGGATATCGGCAAAGCCATGAAACACCAGAAACTGGAATTCCTTGCCGTCATGGTTCTTGAACTTCACCATGCCGGGACGAACCGTCGTCATGGTCGGCGCATGATCCGGCATCACCGTCATTTCGCCTTCCGCTGCCGGGATGACGACGGCATCCGTTTCGGCAGACGCCAGAAGCTTTTCAGGGGTCACCAGCTCGAAAATCATCGTGTCAGCCATGACGTTCCAATCTCTTGTCTTGCAAAATCACCGAGAACCGGTGGGCGGCGTTTTCGCCGCCCGCCTGAATGATCAGGCCGCTTCGGCGAGCTTCTTGGCCTTGGCAACAGCATCATCGATCGTGCCGACCATGTAGAAGGCTGCTTCCGGCAGGTGGTCGTATTCGCCCTCGACCAGGCCCTTGAACGAACGGATCGTGTCTTCCAGCGAAACCAGAATGCCCGGCGAACCGGTGAAGACTTCGGCAACGTGGAAGGGCTGCGACAGGAAGCGCTCGATCTTGCGGGCGCGGGCAACCGTGAGCTTGTCTTCTTCGGAAAGCTCGTCCATGCCGAGGATGGCGATGATGTCCTGAAGCGACTTGTAGCGCTGCAGCGTCGACTGAACCGCACGGGCAACCGCATAGTGTTCTTCGCCGACGATCATCGGGTCAAGCATGCGCGAAGTGGAATCGAGCGGGTCAACGGCCGGATAAATACCCTTTTCAGCGATCGAGCGCGACAGCGTGGTCGTTGCGTCCAGATGGGCGAACGAGGTTGCCGGCGCCGGGTCGGTAAGGTCATCGGCCGGAACGTAAATGGCCTGAACCGAGGTAATCGAGCCCTTGGTCGTCGTGGTAATGCGCTCCTGCAGGGCGCCCATGTCGGTCGCCAGCGTCGGCTGATAGCCCACAGCGGACGGGATACGGCCAAGCAGAGCCGAAATTTCCGAACCGGCCTGGGTAAAGCGGAAGATGTTGTCCACGAAGAACAGAACGTCCTGGCCTTCGTCGCGGAAGGATTCCGCAATCGTCAGGCCGGAAAGGGCAACACGGGCACGGGCGCCGGGCGGCTCGTTCATCTGGCCGTAGACCAGTGCGCACTTAGACCCTTCGGCAGAACCGTTGTTCTCCGACGGATCGACGTTCACGTTGGATTCGATCATTTCATGGTAGAGGTCGTTACCTTCACGCGTACGCTCGCCAACACCAGCGAACACGGAATAGCCACCGTGCGCCTTGGCGATGTTGTTGATCAGTTCCTGGATGAGAACGGTCTTGCCAACACCGGCGCCGCCGAACAGACCGATCTTGCCGCCCTTTGCGTAGGGTGCCAGGAGGTCAACGACCTTGATGCCTGTGACGAGGATTTCCGCTTCGGTCGACTGGTCGACATAGGGCGGCGCTTCCTGGTGGATGGCGCGCTTTTCCTTTGTCTTGATCGGCCCGACTTCGTCAACCGGCTCGCCGATGACGTTCATGATGCGGCCAAGCGTCTCGATACCGACCGGCACCTCGATCGGCGAACCGGTGTTCTTGACCTCCTGACCACGGACAAGACCTTCGGTCGCGTCCATGGCAATGGTGCGGACTTCGTTTTCGCCGAGGTGCTGAGCGACCTCGAGAACGAGCCGGTTGCCGTGGTTGTCGGTCTCAAGCGCGTTCATGATGGGGGGCAGTTCGCCGTCAAAGGCGACGTCCACAACGGCGCCAATAATCTGCGTCACTTTACCGATAGAGGCCTCAGCCATGATAAAACCCTCTTTTCAAGCTCTTACAGCGCTTCCGCGCCGGAAATAATTTCAATCAGTTCCGTGGTGATCTTTTCCTGACGCTGACGGTTGTAGGACAGCGTCAGCTTGTCGATCATCTCACCGGCGTTGCGCGTCGCATTGTCCATCGCGGTCATCTTCGCGCCCATCTCACCGGCGGCATTTTCGAGCAGTGCCCGGAAAACCTGAACGCGGATGTTGAGCGGAACGATCTCCGACAGAATGGTTTCCGCATTCGGCTCGTAATCGTAAAGCGCCGACTCGGACCGTTCCTCCGCACCTTCCGGCGCCTTTGCCGGAATAAGCTGAAGACCTGTCGGAACCTGCGAGATCACCGATTTGAATTCGGAATAGAACAGGGTGCAGACGTCAAATGCGCCTTCCTCGAACATCTCCATCACGCGATTGGCGATCTCTTCGGCATTGTCGAAGCCGATCTTGCGAACGTCGCGCAGTTCGGTGCGCTCGACGATCAGATCGGCGAATTCACGACGCAGCGCGTCATAGCCCTTGCGGCCAACGCAGAAGATCTTGACGGTCTTGCCCTGAGAAATCAGCTCGCGTGCCGCAAGGCGCGCGTGGCGCGCGATCTGGGCGTTGAAGCCGCCGCAAAGGCCGCGTTCGGCAGTGCAGACCACCAGCAGGTGGACGTCGTCCTTGCCCGTGCCGCTCATCAGCTTCGGCACTTCCTCGCCCTCACCGACAGCCGCCGTCAGGTCAGCCATGACGGTGGCCATGCGTTCGGAGTAAGGCCGCGCGTTTTCGGCGGCCTCCTGCGCGCGACGCAGCTTCGCCGCGGCGACCATTTGCATCGCCTTGGTGATCTTCTGCGTCGCCTTCACCGAGGCAATGCGAAGCTTCAGATCCTTCAATGAAGCCATGGGTTATAAATCCCCGCTAAGATTACCTGGTTACTTGGAGAAGTTCTTCGCAAAGGCGTCGATCGCTGCCTTCAGCTTGCCCTTCAGATCGTCACTCAGCGCCTTTTCGGTACGGATACCGTCGAGAACGTCGCTTGCTTCGCCGCGCATATAGGAGAGAAGCCCCTGTTCGAACTTGCTCACATCGCCAACCGGCAGCTTGTCGAGATAGCCGTTCACGCCGGCAAAGATAACGACGACCTGCTCTTCGGTCTTCAGCGGCGAGAATTGCGGCTGCTTCAGAAGCTCGGTCAGGCGCGCGCCGCGGTTCAGCAGGCGCTGGGTTGCGGCGTCAAGGTCGGAGCCGAACTGGGCGAAGGCGGCCATTTCACGATACTGGGCAAGCTCGCCCTTGATCGAACCGGCAACCTGCTTCATCGCCTTGATCTGCGCCGACGAACCAACGCGCGACACCGACAGACCGACGTTAACGGCCGGGCGGACGCCCTGGTAGAAGAGGTCGGTTTCAAGGAAGATCTGGCCATCGGTGATCGAAATCACGTTGGTCGGAATGAACGCCGAAACGTCGTTACCCTGGGTCTCGATGACCGGCAGAGCGGTCAGCGAACCGGAACCGCGATCCTCGGAAAGCTTGGCGGCGCGCTCGAGAAGGCGCGAATGCAGGTAGAAAACGTCGCCCGGATATGCTTCGCGGCCCGGCGGGCGGCGCAGCAGCAGCGACATCTGGCGATAGGCGACGGCCTGCTTGGAAAGGTCATCATAAGCGATGAGCGCGTGCATGCCGTTGTCGCGGAAATATTCGCCGATGGCGCAGCCGGCGAACGGCGCGATGTACTGCATCGGAGCCGGGTCGGAGGCGGTGGCGGCGATGACGACGGAATATTCAAGCGCGCCGCGCTCTTCCAGCGTCTTCACGAACTGGGCAACGGTCGAACGCTTCTGGCCGACGGCAACGTAGACGCAGTAGAGCTTGTCGTTGTCCGGACCGTTGTCGTGGATCGGCTTCTGGTTCAGGAAGGTGTCCAGAATGATCGCGGTCTTGCCGGTCTGGCGGTCGCCGATGACGAGCTCGCGCTGGCCACGGCCGATCGGGATCAAGGCGTCGATGGCCTTCAGGCCGGTCGACATCGGCTCGTGAACCGACTTGCGCGGGATGATGCCGGGCGCCTTGACGTCGACAACGGCGCGGTGATCCGAAGCAATCGGGCCCTTGCCGTCGATCGGATTGCCGAGCGCGTCGACAACGCGGCCGAGAAGGCCGGGACCGACCGGCACGTCAACGATGGCGCCGGTGCGCTTGACGACGTCGCCTTCCTTGATCTCGCGGTCGGAGCCGAAGATAACGACGCCGACATTGTCGCTTTCCAGGTTGAGCGCCATGCCGCGCACGCCGCCGTTGAATTCGACCATTTCGCCGGCCTGGACATTGTCGAGACCATAGACGCGGGCGATGCCGTCGCCGACCGAAAGCACCTGACCGACTTCAGAGACTTCAGCCTCGTCGCCGAAATTTTTGATCTGTTCTTTCAGAATTGCGGAAATTTCCGCGGCCCGGATATCCATCAGCCAACCTCTTTCAGTGAAAGCTTAAGTTTGGAGAGTTTCGTGCGCAGCGACGTATCGATCTGACGCGAACCGACCTTGACGATCATTCCGCCGAGAAGCGACGCGTCTTCGGTGATCTGAAGGGTCACATCCTTGCCCGTCACATCCTTCAGCGCAGTCTTCAATTCCTGTTGTTGTTCATCAGACAGGGCATGGGCCACTGTCACTTCAGCCGTCGCCTGACCGCGATAGGCCGCAACCTCGCCACGATAGGCGGAGATCATGCCGGGCAGGACAAACAGACGGCGGTTTTTCGCAACCAGCTTGACGAAATTGGCGACATAGCCGCCGATTTCCGCCTTGGCGAGAATGGCGGTCACCGCCTTCAGCTGCTCGTCGGAGCTGAAGACCGGGCTCATCACCAGACGCCGGAAATCGTCGCTTTCATTCAACAGCGTCTCGACACGGTCGATATCGGCGCCCACGGCGTCGATGCTGTCGTCTTCCTTGGCAAGTTCGAACAGAGAAACAGCATAGCGCTGCGCCACGTTCGACACAGATTGGGATAGGTCTGCCACAGGCACAAATTCCCCTTAAAAATCGGCGCGGGCCGTGTCGAAACCGGCACTGCCCGAAGCCCTTAAAACCTCACAATATCCCCGGGAAACAGCAGGAAAAACATGCTGGCCCTCCCAATAGTCGGGGTTCGTCTAGCACAGGTAAAAGCGACTCGCAACACGCTCAAAGCCCGTTTGGAGCATTGGCATGCGTTTCTCGTCACAAAGTCGTAAAACCCTGAAACGCGGCGCTTTTGACTGCTTGCGCCTCACGCCCACCCAAGGCCGTAAAGCAGCATGAACACGCCTGCCACTGCCTGGCAGACAAGAAAGATGCCTCCCTTGATCGATCGGCTTCCGGTCGTGCCCATCCACAACAGCCTGGTCAGGAAGCCGAAGATCAGCGCCAGGCCGAACGTGCGATAGATCATCGGCTGGTCAAACAGCAGCGCCATCAGCGACATCGCGGCATAGGTCCCGCCGATCATCGAACGGATATGGATGCTCGCGCCGCTCTCCTCCTTCAGCCCCGAAAACCCGGCAAGCCCCATCAGCTTCAGCGGAGCCAGCGCCACGACGAGCCCCCAGATCAGAATGACGATGGCCATGAACAGGGCTATCTGCCCGACAAAACTCTCCGGCCAGTAAAAACTCATCTGAACGCTCCCTTGCCATTTTCGGCGCGAGTTCCCCGCGCTTATTGAAAATCAATCTATCTAGAGAAAGCTCTGCGGGTCAATGTCAAGCTGCACACGGACGCTGCCACGTTGTCGCGGACCGTTTTCGAGCATTTCCCTCAAAAAGGTCTGGAGATCATCCGCACGACTGCCGTGGACCAGCAGGCGGAAGCGGTAGCGCCCGCGCACCAGCGCCAGCGGCGCCTCGGCCGGGCCAAGCACCGAGATCGAGCGCCCGGCGGGGGAAGCCGCCCGCAAGCCGCGCGCATGCGCCTCGGCATCAGAACGATTGTCGGCAGAGATGATGACCGCGGCGAGCCGGCCGAACGGCGGGAGCCCGCTCTTTTCCCGCTCCGTGATCTCCCGATCGTAAAACGCCTCGGCATCGCCGGAGACGATAGCCTGCATCACCGGATGCGCCGGCTGGTAGGTCTGGATCAGCCCCTTGCTCGCAAGCCCCGTACGACCTGCCCGCCCCGTCACCTGGGCGAGAAGCTGAAAGGTGCGCTCGGCCGCGCGCGGATCGCCATTGGCAAGGCCGATATCGGCATCAACGACGCCGACAAGCGTCATCAGCGGAAAATTGTGGCCCTTCGCCACAAGCTGCGTGCCTATGATGATGTCGGCCTCGCCATTGGCAACGGCTTCGAGTTCCAGCCGCAGACGCTTGACGCCACCGGCCATGTCGGAAGAGAGAATGATCGTGCGCTTTTCCGGAAAATGCTGCTCGACTTCCTCGGCAATGCGCTCCACCCCCGGCCCGCAAGCGACCAGATGATCGAGCGTGCCGCATTCCGGGCAGGCTTCGGGCACCGGCTCGCCATGACCGCAGTGATGGCACATCAGCCGGCCGCGAAACCGGTGCTCGACCAGCCAGCTCGAGCAGTTGGGGCATTGGAACCGATGGCCGCAGACCCGGCAGAGCGTGAGCGGCGCATAGCCGCGGCGATTGAGAAACAGCAACGCCTGCTCGCCGCGCCCGACCGTCCTGTCGATCTCCGACAGCAGCGTGGGCGACAGGAAGCCGCCCCGCTTCGGCGGATCGCGCCGGAGGTCGACGGTCTTCAGGCTCGGCAACGCCGCCTCGGCGAAACGGCCCGGCAGATGGATGCGCCGGTAACGCCCGGCAAGCGCATTGACCTGGCTTTCGACGGAGGGCGTGGCCGAGGCCAGCACCGCCGGAAAACCGCCGATGCGCGCCCGCACCACCGCCATGTCGCGGGCGTTGTAGAAGACGCGGTCTTCCTGCTTGTAGGCTGTATCATGCTCCTCGTCGACGACAATCAGGCCGAGTTCCTCGAACGGCAGGAACAGCGCCGAGCGCGCGCCGGCGACGACGCGGATCGACCCTTCCGCCGTCTGCCGCCAGACCTTTTCGCGCATGCGCGGCGCGAGATCCGAATGCCATTCGCCGGGCCGCGTACCGAAGCGGCTTTCGAACCGATCGAGGAAGCTCGCCGTCAAGGCGATTTCCGGCAGCAGGATCAGCACCTGTTTGCCTCGGGCCAGCGTCTCGGCCACGGCCTCGAAATAGACCTCCGTCTTGCCGGAACCGGTGACGCCGTCGATCAGCGTCACGTTGAAACTGTCCGCCGCGACGGCGACGCGCAAATCTTCGGCGGCCGCGTCCTGGTCGGGCGAAAGCGCGGGCCGCGCATAATCGGGATCAGGCGTGCCGAAAGCGGGCGGCGGCGGTAAAAAAACCGTGTCGAACACCCCCTGCTTCATCATCGTCTCAACGACGCTGGCGCTCACACCCGCCGCGCGCGCAAGCCCGAGCCGCGTCCAGCCGGCGCCGTCTTGCGCCAGTTCCAGAACGCGTTTGCGCGCCGGCGTCATCCGCTCGGGAACGGTGCCCGTCAGAGTCAGCCCCTCGATCATCGGTTCCGGCTCAAGAGCCGCAGGCGCGCGAACGGCCATGCGCGCCACAAGCCCCGGCGGGGTCAGCGTATAGGCGGATACCCAGGCGATGAAACGACGCATCTCTTCCGCCACGGGCGGGCAATCGAACACATGCTCGATCGGCCTCAGCTTCTTCGGGTCCACCGCATCGCCCGCCTCGTCCCAGACGATGCCGATCACCTTGCGCGGGCCGACCGGAACCTGCACGACGGAACCGGGCATCACCGCCATGCCTTCCGGCACGGCATAGGAATATGGCCCGGCGACGGGCAGCGGCACCATCACGGGCACGCTGCGCACGACGGCGGGGTCGATGCGTTTTCCAAAGAGGTCGAGCGAATCTGAGGTCATGGCTGGCAAGCTTGCCCGCCGCACCCTTCAAAGTGAAGCGGAGAATTCAAGAGGCGTCCGAGACGACCGGAGCGGGCTTGGATTTTTCCAGGACGAAGGTCGCATCCGGGTCGGCGGCCAGCGCATGCACGGTGTGATGCTCCAGGGCCGCCGTCACATCGGCGGGCTCGCCCTGCAGCTCATGCGGCATGATCATGTTGCCGACGGTGAAGTCGAACCGGTCGCCCTTCTTGTTCAGAAGCTCGTGGAAAACCGTCATGTCGCGCAGTTCCGTCGACCATTTGGCGAACCAATAGAACAGGCCGGAATTGCGCGCCTTCAGATGCACGGGCAGGATCGGCAGGTCGTATTTGCGGGCAAAGCCGATCGCCGAGGTCTTCCACGGGCGTTCGTTGAGCTTGCCATCGGCCCAGTAGGCAATGCGGCCGGAGGGAAACAGCACCATCGCCTTTTCCTGCTTGATGGCGTTGTTGGTGACCTGCAGCGTCTCGCGCGCCTTCAGCTTGCTCTTGAACTCCTCGCGCCATTCGACCGGGATGATCATCTCGACCAGACGCGGATTGACGCGCACGGCGTCCCGGTTGGCGAAGAACGTCATGTCCGGGCGGCGCTCTTTCAGGAGATCGAAAACGGCCACCCCATCGGCGATGCCGGTCGGATGGTTGGAAACCATCACGAAACCGCCCTTTTCCGGGATGCGCTCTCTGCCGACGCAATTGATGTCGAGGGTCAGCCGATTGGAGATGTAGTCGAAGACCTGATATCCGTCCATGGACTCGATATCATTGGCGAAATCGATCGCCTTGCCGTAGCCCAGCAGCAGGTGGAGGAACGGCCGCATGACAGGCCAGAACGGATTGTGGACGATCTTCTGTCCGCGTTCGGCGATCAGCGTGTCGACGATATGTCCCGGTTGCCCCTGGGAGACAAGCGCCACAGCCTCAGCGAACTGCGCCAGGGCGGATGATGAATCACGACGCGCCATAAAACTTCCTGCTTTTGCTGAGGAGCCTATATCGCAATTCCGTGTGAAAAGACAATGACACCTCCCGGAACCCTTAGCGTTTTTGTAACCCAATTTACTGTAAAATCGCGCCGCGGCAAGAAGTTCCTGAGACGGTGACCCATGGGCGAAATACTGGTGCCTGCTGATGATGCATTGCTTGGCTTGCGTCAAGAGTGGCTGCAAACGCTTGCCGGCGAGCGACGGCTCTCGGCAAAGACGACCGAGGCGTACGAGCGCGACACGCGGCAGTTCCTTGCCTTCCTGTGCCGCCATATCGCACGCCCCGTGCGGCTTGCCGACATTGATTCGCTGAGGCCGGCGGATGTGCGCGCCTATCTCGCTTTCCGCCGTCGCGAGGGCGCCGGCGCGCGCACGCTCGGCCGCGATCTGGCGGGTATCCGTTCATTTCTGCGCTGGCTGGAAAAACGCGGCCTCGCCAATGCCGCGGGCGTGCGCGCCATGCGGTCGCCGAAACAGCCGAAATCCCTGCCCAAACCCTTGAGCGCCGAGGAAGCGCTTGCGGTTTCAACGGAGCAGGGTCAATTGGCGGAAGAGCCGTGGATTGCCGCGCGCAACGCTGCCGTCTTCTGCCTGCTTTACGGCTGCGGGCTGCGTATCTCCGAAGCGTTGGCGCTGACGCCTGATGACTTTTCCGGCAATCCGACAAGCCTCAGGATCACCGGCAAGGGCAACAAGACCCGCATCGTGCCGCTCCTGCCGGCAGCGCTCGCGGCGGTGCGGCATTATGGCGCGCTCTGCCCGCATCATCTGGCCGGGGAGAAGCCGCTTTTCCGGGGACTGCGCGGCAAGACATTGCAGCCGGCGATCATCCAGCGGGAGATGCAGGCCCTGCGCGGCGCACTTGGCCTGTCCGACAAGGCCACACCGCATGCGCTGCGGCACTCTTTCGCCACCCATCTTCTGGCCGCCGGTGGCGATCTCAGGACCATTCAGGAACTGCTCGGCCACGCCTCGCTTTCGACGACGCAGGTCTATACCGGCGTCGATACGGGGCGGCTTTTGGAAATTTACGACAAGGCGCATCCGCGCGCCTGAGACATGGAAAAGGCCCCGCAGTCAAAGCGGGGCCGCGTCGCCGTGATCAGTCATTCAGATTGCTGTAGCTGAAATCGATCAGCTTCGGCGTGCCATCAGGCTGGACCTTGTAGGTCTTGACCGCGTGCCAGTTCCCCTCGTCCGTCACCGAGGTCGAAAAGATATCGCCGGGCGCGGCGATGCGGGCGATATCCCTGTCGGCGGCGGTAACCTTCGGGCCGTAGAAGGAGGGGTTGAGCGGCTGTGCGGCAAAGGCCGCGCCTGCGCCGACGATCAGCGTTGCAAACGAAAGTGCGATGATCTTCTGCATTGGGTCTGTCCTTGGGCGTTTTCAGTGTTCTCGTAATCCGGAAAGGACCATCCTTTTCCTGCCCCACTACAGCCGAAGATTGTGTTCGCCATTGGAAGTTCTCCGCCAAAAACCCATTAAATAACTGTAAATATTATATTTTTCTGATTCTTAATGCCAAGATGAAACAGATCACCTGGTTCGAGGCGGACGCGCCGCCATGACTGCTCCAAAGCCGATCATCACGAGGCCAACGATCTCGAGCGCTGAAGGGTGGTCAGCGAATATGACGACGCTCCACAATGCGGCAAAGACGAGATAGGCGTTATCGAACAGGCCGACGACCGGCGCCGGCGCGGCGCGGTAGGCGGCAGCCACACCCGTTGTGATGGCAACAAGAAAGACGGCGAGCAGACCGATCACGGCCCAGTAGGACGCATCGAGCGGCCGCCAGGCGGCAAACACGAAACCATCGCCAGTCGGAAACAGCTGAAGGGTCGCAATGCCCGCCGCCCCCGCAGCAGCAAGCGCGACATTGAGATTGAGCGCCATGGCAAAGGGCGCTTCGTCCCGGCATTTGCTCCAGGTGATGATCGCCGCGAGCGCGTAGAAAAAGGCGGCGAGCAGCGGCAGGAGAACGAAGGGCGAAGCGGACCCGGCGGCAGGATTGACGCTGACGACAACCCCGACAAGGGCGATCACGATGGCGCACCAACGGACAAGGCCCACGGGTTCTTTGAGAATGAAACGCGCGAGCAGCGCCATCCACAAGGGCGCGGTGTAATAGCAGGCAGCCGCCAGCGAAAACGGCAGTTCCGGCAAGGATGCGTAATAGCAGAACCACATGGAAACGAGGCAGAGACTGCGAGCCGTTACCCAGCCGAGACGCTGCGGAACAAGCCGCGAGCCGCGGGCAAACAGTGTCAGCCCGAGCGCCAGGAGCAGAGCCGCGAAGAAGGAGCGCAGGAAGATCAGTTGCACAAGCGCGAAGCGAACGCCTGAAAGTTTGACCAGCGCATCGGAAAGCGACAGCAAGAAGACCGAAGCGGTGATCAGCGCGATTCCCCTTGCCGGGCCGCCAGAGAGGATAGAACCGGGTATTTTGTAAGCCATGGCCTATGCAAACAGCATAGCGCGCGCCATGAACAATGAATTCTGCTGAAGTCTCGGATCAACGACGCGAATGAAGCCGCCGGAAAATTGAAAAACGGCCCCGCTGTGCGGGACCGTCATCAGGTGTGCAATCAGGACCGTTCCGCCGGATCACATATGGATCGGCTTGAAGAAGGCGGCGAGCGCTGCTTCCTTCACCGCTTCCGACATGGTCGGATGCGCGTGGCAGGTGCGGCCGAGATCCTCGGCCGAGCCACCGAATTCCATCAAGACGGCTGCCTCGTGGATCATCTCGCCGGCGCCGAAGCCGACGATATGAACGCCGAGCACGCGATCGGTTTCCTTGTCGGCGAGCACCTTGACGAAGCCGTCGGTGGTTTCCATCGCGCGGGCGCGACCATTGGCCATGAACGGGAACTTGCCGACAGTGTAGGCGACGCCGGCCTTCTTCAGCTCTTCCTCGGTCTTGCCGACGGAGGCGACTTCCGGCTGCGTATAGACGACGCTCGGGATCACGTCATAATTCACATGACCTGCCTGACCGGCGAGGATTTCGGCAAGCGCCACGCCCTCGTCTTCCGCCTTGTGCGCCAGCATCGGACCCTTGACCACGTCGCCGAGGGCATAGATGCCGTCGACATTGGTCTTGAAATGACCGTCGATCTCGACCCGGCCGCGATCGTCGAGCTTGACGCCGGCCTCTTCCAGGCCGAGGCCCTCGGTATAGGGCTTGCGGCCCGTGGAGATCAGAACGATGTCGGCCTCGATGGTCTCGGCATCGCCGCCCTTGACCGGCTCGAAGGTGACCTTCGCGCCCTTGTCGGACTTTTCGACAGCCGTGACCTTGGCCGACAGCTTGAAATCGAGGCCCTGCTTGGCCAGCATCTTCTGGAACTGCTTGGAAACCTCGCCGTCCATGGGGCCAAGGATCTTGTCAAGGAATTCGACGACCGTGACCTTGGCGCCGAGACGCGACCAGACCGAGCCGAGCTCCAGCCCGATGACGCCGCCGCCGACAACGACCATGTGTTCGGGAACCTTCTTCAGCGCGATCGCGCCGGTGGAAGAAACAATGGTTTCCTCATCGATTTCGACATCCACGCCCGGAATGCCGGCAACGTCCGAACCGGTGGCGATCACGATGTTCTTGGCTTCGAGCTCCTCGGTGGAGCCGTCTTCCTTGGTGACCTGAACCTTGCCCGCAGAAAGGATCTTGCCGGTGCCCTGGAAGCCGTCGATCTTGTTCTTCTTGAACAGGAAGGCGACGCCTTCGACATTCGACTTCACCACGGCATCCTTGTGCCCCATCAGCTTGTCGTGATCGAGTTCGACGCCGGACAGTTTGATGCCGAGGCTCTCCATGCCATGGGCGGCATGGGCATAGTGCTCGGAGGCATGCAGCAGCGCCTTGGACGGGATGCAGCCGACATTTAGGCAGGTGCCGCCATAGGTGGCGCGTTTTTCAACCACGGCGACCTTCAAGCCGAGCTGCGAGGCCTTGACCGCACAGACATAGCCGCCGGGGCCGGAACCGATTACGATAAGATCATAGGACATCAGATTTCCTTCTCTTCTTGCGGTCATGGCCGTTTGCGAAGGATGGGCGCAAGTGACCGTGATTGTCTTGGCCCGAAGGCCGGATTTGAGTGCGCGCGCTCCCGATCAGCCTGCCTTTTCCGTCGCCAGTTTCAACCCGAAGGCAATGAAGACGGCGCCGCTGGCGCGATTGATCCACACGCTTGCCCGTTCGAAAGCGCTTCTCATGCGCGGCATGGTCAGAAACAGGGATACGCCGACGAACCAGGCGATCAGAAAGCTGGCCATCACAGAACCATAACCGAACTTGATCGCCGCAGGCGTCTCGTGGCTCACCACCGTCGAAAATACCGACAGGAAGAACAGAACCGGCTTGGGGTTCAACGCATTAGCGAGAAAGCCCAGCGAAAAAGCCTTTGCCGCGCCCTGCTCCGCGCGCGTACCGGAAACCGAGCCCGATGACAGCTCGACCTTGCCCGATCGCAGCGACTGAATGCCAAGATAGACGAGATAGGCAGCGCCAAGCCATTTGATGATGTTGAACATCATGATCGACTGGGAAATGATCAGGCCAAGACCAAGGATCGTGTAACCGACATGAAAGAGCAGCGACGTGCCGATGCCAAAACTGGTCAAAACGGCGGAGCGGCGACCATGCACCAGCGCCTGCCTTATCACCATGGCCGTGTCCGCGCCCGGCGCAATGATGACGAAGGAGAAGATCGCCATCAGGGATGCCAGTTCGACCAGATATTGATGGGTCACGATATGCTCCGCCTGTCCCAGTTCCTATTGCCTACTGAGCGCAAGTTTTACGCCAAAACCGGCAAAAGCCATCGCCACCGAGCGACGCATCCAGCGCATTGCTCTTTCACTGGAAAAGACCCTGTCGCGCATCAGCGCCGCAAACTGCCCGTAAACGATGAAGACCGCCAGGGTCATCAGCATGAACACGCCTGAAAGCATCAACATCTGCAGGACAGCATTGCCCGCGGCGGGATCAATGAACTGCGGCAGGAAAGCCAGGAAGAAAACCGAAAGCTTCGGATTGAGAATATTCAGCAGGAAGCCATCGCGTGCGATCGCGACCACGGATCGCTTCTGGCGCTCATCGGACGAAATCGACAAGGAGCCGTGCTCCCGCAGCGCCTGCCAGGCGAGATAAAGCAGATAAGCAACGCCCGCGAACTTGACCGTCTGAAACAGCAGCGCGCTGGTGTGAAACAGGGCGGCCAGCCCGAAGACCGAAGCCAGAATGGCCGGAACGATGCCGAGCGTGCAGCCGAATGCCGCCGCGACCGAGGCGCGCCGGCCTGAAGAAAGGCCGGTCGCGATTGTATAGACAACACCCGTGCCGGGAACGAGGACCACAACCAGTGCAGTTATCAAAAACGCGATGCTCATGGCCACGCCCCCTTCAACGGATAATCAGAGATCGAGAACAAGGCGCTCGGGATCTTCCAGCGTTTCCTTGACGCGGACGAGGAAGGTCACCGCTTCCTGACCGTCGACCATGCGGTGGTCGTAGGAGAGCGCCAGATACATCATCGGACGGATGACGACCTGGCCGCCGATGGCCATCGGGCGTTCCTGGATCTTGTGCATGCCGAGAATGCCCGACTGCGGCGCGTTCAGGATCGGCGAGGACATCAGCGAACCGTAGACACCGCCATTGGTGATGGTGAAGGTGCCGCCCTGCATGTCGGCCATGGAAAGCTGGCCGCTGCGCGCCGCCTTGGCAAGACGCGCGATCTCGGCCTCGATTTCGGCGATCGACATCTGGTCGGCATCGCGCACGACCGGAACCACGAGGCCCTTGTCCGTGCCGACGGCCATGCCGATGTGGCAGAAGTTCTTGTAGATGATGTCCGTGCCGTCGATCTCTGCGTTGACGGCCGGGATTTCCTTCAGAGCGTGACAGACAGCCTTGGTGAAGAAGCCCATGAAGCCGAGCTTCACGTCGTGCTTCTTCAGGAACAGGTCCTTGTACTTGGAACGCATTTCCATCACGGCCGTCATGTCCACCTCGTTATAGGTAGTCAGCATGGCTGCGGTGTTCTGCGCATCCTTCAGGCGCTTGGCGATGGTCTGGCGCAGGCGCGTCATCTTCACGCGTTCCTCGCGGTCGGCATCCTCAACCTTGGAGGGCGCGCGCTGCGGGGCCTTGGCCGGCTCTGCGGCCGGGGCGGAGGTGCCCTTGGCTGCTGCGGCGATCACATCGCCCTTCAGCACCTGGCCGCGCTTGCCCGAGCCTTCCACCTGGTCGGCGGAGATGTTCTTTTCTTCCATCATCTTGGCAGCGGACGGCGCTGCCGGCATGTCGGAACCGCCGGACTTCGGCTTGTCTTCGGCCTTGGCCTCTTCCTTCTTGGGCTCTTCCTTCGGCGCCTCGGCCTTCGGCTCTTCCTTTGCGCCGCCCGCGGCCGGCGCATCGCCCTCGGCGATCTGGCCGAGAAGGGCGTCGAGTTCGACGGTCTCGCCTTCGCCGGCAACGATCTCGGAAAGCGTGCCGGACGCGGGCGCCGGAACCTCGATGGTCACCTTGTCGGTTTCCAGTTCGACAATCGGCTCATCGGCGGCGATGGCGTCGCCGACCTTCTTGTACCAGGTGCCGACCGTTGCTTCGGTAACGGATTCACCCAAAGTGGGAACGCGGATTTCAGTGGCCATGTCAAAAGTCCCGATATTGATAAATGTGGTGTCCGGATCGCCTTGAAGCGGTCATTGCGCGCCGGGCTTTGAAGGTCCGGCACGCTGTCATTCGAGTTACTCGCCGAGCGCGTCGTCGAGGAAGGCCGCAAGCTGCGCCTGGTGGCGCGACATCAGGCCCGTTGCCGTCGAGGCGGCAGCCGCGCGTCCGGCATAGCGGACGCGGCTGTGCTTGGCGTCGATATGGGTCAAGACCCATTCCAGATAGGGCTCGATGAACGACCAGGCGCCCATGTTCTTCGGCTCTTCCTGGCACCAGACCATTTCCGCGTTCTTGAAGCGCGAAAGCATGTTGATCAGCGCCTTGGCCGGGAACGGATAAAGCTGCTCGACGCGCAGCAGGTAGACATCGTCGATACCGCGCTTCTCGCGCTCCTCGAACAGGTCGTAATAGACCTTGCCCGAGCACAGCACGACGCGACGGATCTTGGAATCCTTGACCAGCTTGATCGGCGTGTCCTGCTCGACCGCATCATCCCACAACAGACGATGGAAGGCGGTTTCGCCGGCCATTTCCGAAAGCGTCGAGGTTGCGCGCTTGTGGCGCAGCAGCGACTTCGGCGTCATCAGGATCAGAGGCTTGCGGAAATCACGCTTCAACTGGCGGCGCAAAATGTGGAAATAGTTCGCCGGCGTGGTGCAGTTGGCGACCTGCATGTTGTCTTCCGCGCACATCTGCAGCCAGCGCTCGAGGCGGGCAGACGAGTGTTCCGGCCCCTGCCCCTCATAGCCATGCGGCAGAAGGCAGACGAGACCGGACATGCGCAGCCACTTGCGTTCGCCGGACGAGATGAACTGGTCAAAGATCACCTGCGCGCCGTTGGCGAAGTCGCCGAACTGGGCTTCCCACAGCGTCAACGCATTCGGGCGCGCCAGCGAATAGCCGTATTCGAAGCCGAGCACCGCTTCTTCGGAGAGCATCGAGTTGATGACCTCGTAGCGGCCCTGGCCGGAACGGATATTCTGCAGCGGCAGGTAGCGTTCCTCGGTCTCCTGATCATAGAGAACCGAATGGCGCTGCGAGAAGGTGCCGCGCTCGACATCCTGACCGGACAGGCGGACCTTGAAGCCCTCGTAGCAGAGCGAACCGAAGGCCAGCGCCTCGGCCATGGCCCAGTCGATGCCCTCGCCGGTCTCGATCATCTTGGCGCGGTTATCGAGGAAGCGCTGAACAGTGCGGTGGACGTTGAAGCCTTCCGGCACGTCCGTCAGCTTCTTGCCGATCTCCTTCAAGGTCTTCATCGGCATCGAGGTCTTGCCGCGGCGCAGCTCGTCGGCATTGTCGGCGGCGCGAAGTCCCGACCATTCGCCGTCCAGCCAGTCGGCCTTGTTCGGCTTGTAGGAGGAGCCGGCCTCGAATTCCTGCTCGAGGAAGCTCTTCCAGTCGGCGAGCATGCCCTCGAACTCGTCCTTGGTGATCAGGCCTTCCTTGATCAGACGGTCGGCATAGAGCTTGGTGACCGTCTCGTGACCGCGGATGACCTTGTACATCTTCGGCTGGGTGAATGCGGGCTCATCGCCCTCATTATGGCCGAAGCGACGGTAGCAGAACATGTCGATGACGACGGGCTTGTGGAACTTCATCCGGAATTCGGTCGCAACCTTGGCCGCATAGACCACGGCTTCCGGATCATCGCCGTTCACGTGGAAGATCGGCGCCTCGATCATCTTCGCCACATCTGAGGGATAGGGCGACGAGCGCGAGAAGGCCGGATTGGTGGTGAAGCCGATCTGGTTGTTGACGATGAAGTGCACCGTGCCGGCAACGCGGTGGCCGCGCAGGCCGGAAAGGCCGAGAATTTCGGCAACCACGCCCTGGCCGGCAAAGGCGGCATCGCCGTGCAGCAAGAGCGGCATGACCTTGGAGCGCTCGGAAAGCGGCACGATCTCGCCCTCGCGACGCGTGGCGATGATGTCCTGCTTGGCGCGCGCCTTGCCCATGACGACAGGGTCGACGATTTCCAGATGCGACGGGTTCGCCGTCAGAGACAGGTGAACATTGTTGCCGTCGAACTCGCGGTCGGAGGACGCGCCCAGGTGATACTTCACGTCGCCCGAGCCTTCGACATCGTCAGGCTTGAACGAGCCACCCTTGAATTCGTGGAAGATGGCGCGGTGGGTCTTGGCCATCACCTGGGAAAGGACGTTGAGGCGGCCGCGGTGCGGCATACCGAGCACGATTTCCTTCAGGCCCAGCGAGCCGCCGCGCTTGATGATCTGTTCCAGCGCCGGGATCAGCGACTCCGCGCCATCCAGGCCGAAACGCTTGGTGCCTTTGTACTTGGTGTCGAGGAACTTCTCGAAGCCTTCGGCCTCGATCAGCTTCTGCAGGATCGCCTTCTTGCCGTTTTCGGTGAAGGTGATGCTCTTTTCCGGTCCCTCGATGCGCTCCTGGATCCAGGACTTTTCTTCCGGATTGGAGATGTGCATGAACTCGACGCCGAGCGTGGTGCAATAGGTGCGCGTCAGGATGTCGAGCATTTCCGGGATGGTGGCGTATTCCAGGCCCAGAACATTGTCGAGGAAGATGCGGCGGTCGTAATCGGCCTCGGTGAAGCCATAGGCCTTGGGCGACAGCTCGTTGTAATCGTCATCCGCCATGCCGGCGAGGCCGAGCGGATCGAGATGGGCATGAAGGTGGCCGCGCATGCGGAAGGCGCGGATCATCATCAGCGCGCGGACGGAATCGCGGGTGGAGCGCAGCACGTCCTCGTTGGAGACGGTGGTGCCTTCTGCCGCGGCCTTGCCGCGCAGCTTCTTCTCGACCACCTGCTCGACATCGGCCCAGTTACCGTCAAGCGCTGCCGTCAGGTCGTCATTGGGCTTGACCGGCCAGTTGTCCTTTTTCCAGGACGCGCCTTCGGCGGCCTTGCGCACGGCATCCGGGTCATCGCCGAGCGCCTTGAAGAAGTCTCGCCACTCTTCCGAAACCGAGTTCGGGTCTTCTTCATAGGCCGCGTACAGATGCTCGATATAGGTCGCGTTGGCGCCATCGAGGAACGAGGTCAGAAGAAATTGTTCGTTGGCTTCTTGCCTTGACATATGCACCGCGCGGATCGAAATCCGCCTCCCGCTTGAAACGACGAAACCGGCTCTTGGCCGGACCATCCGATGAAACACCGATTATGACGACCGTCAAATGGCCACAAAAACGGTAAAATCGTGACGGCCCATCCGAAAAAAGGCCGTCACGCATCTGTTCTTAGGTGGATCAGCCCTTCAGGACTTCAACCAGCGTCTTGCCGAGACGCGCCGGGGACGGCGACACCTTGATGCCGGCCGATTCCATCGCCTCGATCTTGTCTTCAGCGCCGCCCTTGCCGCCGGAGATCACGGCGCCGGCGTGGCCCATGGTGCGTCCGGGAGGAGCGGTACGACCGGCAATGAAGCCGACCATCGGCTTCTTGCGGCCCTTCTTGGCCTCGTCCTTCAGGAACTGAGCGGCTTCTTCCTCGGCCGAACCGCCGATTTCGCCGATCATGATGATGGATTCGGTGGCATCGTCCGCCAGGAACATTTCCAGCATGTCGATGAACTCGGTGCCCTTGACCGGGTCGCCGCCAATGCCGACAGCCGTAGTCTGGCCGAGGCCTTCATTGGTGGTCTGGAACACGGCTTCATAGGTAAGCGTGCCGGAACGCGACAGAACGCCGACGGAACCCTTCTTGAAAATCGAACCCGGCATGATGCCGATCTTGCATTCTTCCGGCGTCAGAACGCCCGGGCAGTTCGGCCCGATCAGGCGCGACTTCGACTTGTCGAGCTTTGCCTTGACCTTGACCATATCGGCCACCGGAATGCCTTCGGTGATGCAGACGATCAGCGGGATCTCGGCTTCGATCGCTTCCAGGATCGCAGCGCCCGCGCCTGCCGGCGGAACGTAGATCACGGATGCATCGGCGCCAGTCTTTTCCTTGCCTTCGGCGACCGAGGCAAAGATCGGCAGATGCGTGCCGTCAACGCCCGATGACCACTCGGAACCACCCTTCTTCGGATGAATACCGCCAACCATCCGGGTGCCGTAATAGGCAAGCGCCTGCTCGGTGTGGAAGGTGCCGGTCTTGCCGGTGAGGCCCTGAACCAGAACCTTGGTGTCTTTATTGACCAGAATTGACATGGGTACTCAGGCCTCCTTCACGGCCGAAACGATTTTCTGCGCCGCGTCATCGAGATCGTCGGCGGAGATGACGTTCAGACCGCTCTCATCGATGAACTTCTTGCCGAGTTCGACATTGGTGCCTTCGAGACGGACGACCAGCGGAACCTTGAGGCCGACTTCCTTGACAGCCGCGATCACGCCTTCGGCGATGACGTCGCAGCGCATGATGCCGCCGAAGATGTTGACGAGAATGCCTTTCACGGCCGGATCGGCGGTGATGATCTTGAAGGCCGCCGTGACCTTTTCCTTCGAAGCGCCGCCGCCGACGTCGAGGAAGTTGGCCGGTTCTGCGCCATAGAGCTTGATGATGTCCATGGTCGCCATGGCAAGGCCCGCGCCATTGACCATGCAGCCGATATTGCCGTCGAGCGCCACATAGGCGAGGTCATACTTCGAAGCCTCGATTTCCTTGGCGTCCTCTTCCGTCGTGTCGCGCAGCGCGCGAACGTCGTCGTGGCGGAACAGGGCATTGCCGTCGAAGGAGACCTTGGCGTCGAGAACGCGCAGATGGCCGTTTTCCATGACGATCAGCGGGTTGATCTCCAGCAGGCTCATGTCCTTTTCGACAAAGGCCTTGTAGAGAATCGGGAACAGACGCTCGGCGTCCTTGGCGGCCTCGCCCTCAAGCTTCAGCGCCTCGCTGAGCGTCTTGACATTGGAGGCGGTCACGCCGGTGTCGGGATCGATCGCAACGGTGACGATCTTGTCCGGGGTTTCCTCGGCCACCGTCTCGATGTCCATGCCGCCTTCGGTCGAAACGACGAAGGCCACCTGGCCGACGGTCCGGTCGACGAGCAGCGAGCAGTAGAGTTCGCGGTCGATATCGGCGCCGTCCTCGATATAGAGGCGGTTGACCTGCTTGCCGGCAGGGCCGGTCTGCTTGGTCACCAGCGTATTGCCGAGCATCTCGTTGACGAAGGTCTTGACCTCGTCAGCCGACTTGGCAAGGCGCACGCCGCCCTTGGCGTCAGCCGGCAGTTCCTTGAACTTGCCCTTGCCGCGCCCGCCGGCATGGATCTGGCTCTTGACCACGTAAAGCGGACCGGGAAGCTTGCCGACAGCGGCCTCGACCTCATCGGCGCTCAGGATCGCGACGCCATCGGCGACCGGCGCGCCATAGCCCTTCAGCAGAGCCTTGGCCTGGTATTCATGAATATTCATGCGGATATCCGTCCTTTTTGAAGAAAGCGGCTTATTTCAGAGCGGGTGCGATTTCCTTGCAGGCGTCGCAGAGACCCTTGACGGCGTCCACCGACTTGTCGAAGCCCGTCTTGTCTTCGCCCTTGAGCTCGATTTCGACGATGCGCTCGACGCCGCCTTCACCGATGACGATCGGCACGCCGACATACATGCCGTCAACGCCGTACTGGCCGGTGAGATGGGCAGCAGCGGGCATGACGCGCTTCTTGTCCTTCAGGTAGCTCTCGGCCATGGCGATGGCGGAAGCTGCAGGCGCGTAATAGGCCGAGCCGTTCTTCAAGAGCGCAACAATCTCGCCGCCGCCGCCGCGCGTGCGGGTGATGATCGCGTCCAGCTTTTCCTGGGTGGTCCAGCCCATCTTGACCAGATCGGGAAGCGGAATGCCGGCAACGGTCGAATACTGGGCGACCGGAACCATGGTGTCGCCGTGACCGCCGAGAACGAAGGCGGTGACATCTTCAACGGAGACGTTGAATTCTTCGGCGAGGAAGTAGCGGAAACGGGCCGAGTCCAGCACGCCGGCCATACCGACGACCTTTTCGGCCGGAAGACCGGAGAATTTCTGCAGCGCCCAGACCATGGCGTCCAGCGGGTTGGTGATGCAGATGACGAAGGCGTTCGGCGCATACTGCTTGATGCCCGCGCCAACGGCTTCCATCACCTTCAGATTGATGCCGAGAAGGTCGTCGCGGCTCATGCCCGGCTTGCGCGGCACGCCGGCGGTGACGATGCAGACGTCTGCGCCTTCGATGGCCGAATAGTCGGAAGCGCCGGAAAGCTTCGCGTCAAATCCATCAACCGGCGAGGATTCCGCGATATCGAGCGCCTTGCCCTGCGGCAGCCCGTCAGCGATATCGAACAGAACGACATCGCCCAGCTCCTTCAGCCCCGCCAGATGTGCGAGCGTTCCCCCGATCATGCCCGAACCGATCAATGCGATTTTATTGCGCGCCATGAATGTATCCTCTGAAAACTCATTTCTGGACGATGGTCAAAACCGTGCCCATGACGAGGTTGGGATATCGGCAAACGGGGCATTTTTCAACCGGTTTTTATGAAGCCAATATTTTCAATCGGTTATATATGTTTTAATTGACGTTTACGTCAATTAAATAGAGGGCGTCGCCCTTATTTCGCCCATTTTTCCTTGTGCGCTGCAAGATAATCCGTGCTGCGCATCTCGAAAAGGCGCGAGGCGGTGCGCTCGAATTCAAACCCTTCCCGGCCCTTGCGATCAACCAGAAGTTCTTCCGGCATGGCTTCCGCCGAGATCACCGTGCGGATCACACGGTCGTAAAGCGTATCGACAAGAATGATGAAGCGTTTGATTTCATTACGCTGATCGGCGGTGAGCTTCGGCACGTCATCGATGAAGACGGTCGAAAAACGGTCGGTGATCGCCATATAGTCCGCAGCCCCCAGCGGTTTCCTGCACAGGTCGTCAAAGGTGAAGCGGGCAAAGGTGCCGCCTGCGTTTGGCACATGCAGCACGCGCCCGCGCAACGCAATCTCGTCCGGCCCCGTGTCGGCCCCGCGCGTCGCCACATTCCAGGTTTCGTCCATCTTCCGCCGCGTCTCGTCGTCAAGCGGCGTCAGATAGACCGGCCGCCCCTCGAACTTCTCCATGCGGTAATCGGTATCCGAATCGAGTGTCGTTACCGTGACATTCTGCTTCAGGATCTTGATGAAAGGCAGGAACAGGCCGCGATTGAGACCGTCCTTGTAGAGATCATCAGGCGCGACATTGGAGGTGGCGACGAGAATGCAGCCACGCTCGAACAGGGCGGAGAAGAGCCGCGACAGGATCATCGCATCGGCAATATCGGTGACGGTGAACTCATCAAAGCAGAGAAGCCGGTTTTCGCCGATGATCTGATCGGCGACCGGACCGATCGGATCGGCCTCCTTCACCTCGCCCGCCTTCAGCTTGCGCCGGTGCGCGTTGATGCGCTCCTGCACATCGGCCATGAAGGCATGAAAATGGGCGCGCCGCTTGTCGGCAATCGGCGCGGCCTCGAAGAACATGTCCATCAGCATGGTCTTGCCCCGCCCGACGCTGCCGTAAATGTAGAGCCCCTCCACCAGCGGCCCGCCCTTCTGTCGCGAAAGGCCGAAAAGACGCGAAATCAGCCGCCCGCCCTTTTCCGCCGGTTTGACGGACGAGAGCCCTTCCAGAACACGGTCAAGCTCACCGGCGACGGCCAACTGCGCGGGATCGGCCTTGAGCTGGCCCTTTTCGGTCATTGTCTCAAGTCGTCGGGTGACGGTCGTCATTGCGGCCATGAAAAATTCCGGAACAGAGATGAACATGCCGCTGGCAGCGCGGCGAAGAAGCCTGATACGGCTCTATCTGACAAATGCCCAACAAAAAAGGGCCCGCCTTGGCGAGCCCTTGTCATATTGCCGGACCTAGCGGCTCAGGACGACCTGCTGGCCGGAGCTGCTTGTGCCTTCGATGCGATTTTCGGCTGTCTTGTAGAGCCTGGCGATCGCGTAGCCATTGGCATCATTCAGAACAAGCTGATCGCCGTTGATGCCCCAGGACTTCATCGTTGAAAGACCGCCGGTGCAGCCGCGCGTGCCGCCGCGCAAGCCCTCGCCGAGATTGGTCAGCGTCAGGAACATGTCGCACTGGACGCCGCCCTCATTGGCCTTCCAGCTACCTACAAGTCCGGCATTGGAAAGCTGCATGGCGCCTGCAGGCGCTGCGACATTGCCCATGCCGCCATTTCCTGTGGGCGCGCCGGGTGCAGCCGGGAACTGGCCTGTGTTGCCGGCGGTGGCGGTATCGACCTGGGCCTGACCGGTCTGATACGTGCCGGAATTATAGGTGCCCTGCTGCGCGCCACCCGGCGGCGGCAGATTGCTGCTCTGGACCTGGCCCGCGGGCGCAGGCGTCAAAGGCTGCGGCTGGGGCGCCACCGGCTGGGAATAATTATAGCTGGTCCGCTGACAGGCGCTCAGCGCCAGGACCGAGGCAATCGCTGTCGCGATCAGAACCTTTTGAACCATCTATTAAAAACTCCCACTCGTCCTCGGTCACTCATGATTGACAGCAATCATATCGTGCGTTTTCGCAACCCTGCAAGAGGCCAGCCCGAAAAGACCGGCCTCTCGCCGCGTTCACCACGCTCAAACCGCGCGTTCGACCAGCATCTTCTTGATGCCGGCAATGGCCTTGGCCGGGTTCAGGCCCTTCGGACAGGCCTGCGTGCAGTTCATGATGGTGTGGCAGCGATAAAGCCGGAAGGGATCTTCCAGATTGTCGAGACGTTCGCCGGTTGCCTCATCGCGGCTGTCGATCAGCCAGCGATAGGCCTGCAGCAGAACCGCCGGGCCGAGATAGCGGTCGCCGTTCCACCAGTAGGACGGGCAGGAGGTCGAGCAGCAGGCGCAGAGAATGCACTCGTAAAGCCCGTCGAGCTTCACCCGGTCTTCATGGCTCTGTTTCCATTCCTTCGCCGGCGGCGGGGAGACCGTCTGCAGCCAGGGCTCGATCGACCGATGCTGGGCGTAGAAATTGTTGAGGTCCGGCACGAGGTCCTTGACCACCGGCATATGCGGCAGCGGATAGATCTTCACCGCGCCGTTGATCTCGTCCATGCCCTTGGTGCAGGCGAGCGTGTTGGTGCCGTCGATGTTCATCGCGCAGGACCCGCAAATGCCCTCGCGACAGGAGCGGCGCAACGTCAGCGTCGGGTCGATATTGTTCTTGATGTACAAAAGCGCATCAAGAACCATCGGCCCGCAGTCGTCGAGATCGATGAAATAGGTATCGATCGACGGGTTCTCGCCGGTATCCGGGTTCCAGCGATAGATCTTGAACTCGCGAAGATTGGAGCCGCCCTCCGGCTTCGGCCAGGTCTTGCCCTTCTTGATCTTCGAGTTCTTGGGAAGCGTGAATTCAACCATCAGGCTTTGCCTTTTCCTGTTTTCTTCGCCGACGCTCTTTCGACGGCTGGCATCAGATCATTGTTTTCTTCGATACGAAGCATGCGAATGTCCCGAACCGAAGCCGCAAACCACTCAAATCCGTCCGTCAACTCTTGTATCGTCAGAACACAACTTACGGCGTCGACGGTATCATCGCCGAAATAGGTGCTTCCCTGCTGCCAGCCGAAGCCACGTTCAGCAAGAAAACTCCGTATCTCGTAATAGGCATTGTTCCACGACGCACCCGAATACACCTCCTTCAGGCTGTTGGTATCCAGGTCGAAAACGATCGCGTACATGGAACTGCCTTTCGAAGAGTGCGGCACTCGTCTGTTATGTCCGATCACGTTCATGGCAATATCCTTTCACCGCCATGATACCATATCTTCAGGCTGACACGATCAGTAGACACGTGCCTTGGGCGCGATCTTCTTGATGTCGATGCCGTCTGCGATCAGGTCCTGATGAACCGGGCGATAGTCGAGTTTCACCTCGCCGGCCTCGCTGACCCAGGATAGCGTGTGCTTGCGCCAGTTCTCGTCATCACGGCCGGCGAACGGGCCCTCGGCATAGTCCTCGCGGGCATGGGCGCCACGGCTTTCCTTGCGCGCTTCCGCGCCGTAGACCGTGGTGATGGCGCAGGCCATGAGGTTGTGGAGTTCCAGCGTTTCGACAAGGTCCGAGTTCCAGATCATCGAACGGTCGGTGACCTTGACGTCCGGCAGTTCGCCCCAGATTGCCGAAATGCGCTGGCAACCCTGTTCCAGCGTTTCCTGCGTGCGGAACACGGCGGCATCTTCCTGCATGGCGCGCTGCATCTTGTCGCGCAGCACCGCCGTCGGCTTGGAGCCGTCGGCATGGCGGATGCGGTCGAAGCGTTCCATGATCTTGTCGCAGGCAGCCGTGTTCAGCGCCGGGATCGGGCTTTCGCGGTCGATCACCTGACCGGCGCGGATCGCGGCGGCACGGCCGAAGACCACGAGGTCGATCAGCGAGTTGGAGCCGAGACGGTTGGCGCCGTGCACCGAGGCGCAGCCGGCCTCGCCGACGGCCATGAGGCCGGGCGCCACGCGTTCCGGGTTCTCGCTGTCGGCGTTCAGCACCTCGCCCCAGTAGTTGGTCGGGATGCCGCCCATGTTGTAGTGAACCGTCGGCAGAACCGGGATCGGCTCGCGGGTCACGTCGACGCCGGCAAAGATCTTGGCGCTTTCGGAAATGCCCGGCAGACGCTCCGCCAGGATGGCCGGATCAAGATGGTCAAGATGCAGGAAGATATGGTCCCTGTTCTTGCCAACGCCGCGGCCTTCGCGGATTTCCATGGTCATGCAGCGCGAGACCACGTCGCGCGAGGCGAGATCCTTGGCGGACGGCGCGTAGCGCTCCATGAAGCGCTCACCTTCCGAGTTGGTGAGATAGCCGCCCTCGCCGCGCGCGCCCTCGGTAATCAGGCAGCCTGCGCCGTAAATGCCGGTCGGGTGGAACTGCACGAACTCCATGTCCTGCAGCGGCAGGCCGGCGCGTGCGATCATGCCCGCGCCGTCACCGGTGCAGGTATGTGCCGAGGTGGCGGAGAAGTAGGTGCGGCCGTAACCGCCAGTCGCCAGCACCACCATCTTGGCGGAGAAGCGATGGATCGTGCCGTCATCAAGGTTCCAGGCAACGACGCCGGTGCAGACGCCATCATCGCTCATGATCAGGTCGAGCGCGAAGAACTCGATGAAGAATTCGGCATTGTTGCGGAGCGACTGGCCGTAAAGCGTGTGCAGGATGGCATGACCGGTCCGGTCAGCCGCCGCGCAGGTGCGCTGCACCGGCGGCCCGTCGCCGAAATTCTGCATGTGGCCGCCGAAGGGGCGCTGGTAGATCTTGCCCTCTTCGTTACGGGAAAACGGCACGCCGTAATGCTCAAGCTCATAGACGGCCTTCGGCGCTTCCATGACCATATACTGCATGGCGTCGACGTCGCCGAGCCAGTCGGAACCCTTGACCGTGTCATAGAGGTGCCATTGCCAACTATCCGGCGTCATGTTCTGCAGCGAGGCGGCAATGCCGCCCTGGGCGGCAACCGTGTGCGAGCGTGTGGGGAAGACCTTGGTGATGCAGGCGGTCTTGAAGCCCTGTTCGGCCATGCCGAGCGTGGCGCGCAGACCCGCGCCGCCGGCGCCGACGACGACCACGTCATAGGCGTGGTCGACATACTCGTAGGCCTTGCCGTTCTTTTCGGGAGAGGAAGTTGCCATCTGCTCGTTACCCCACAAATGCGATCTTCAGGAGGGCGAAGAGACAGAAGCCGCCCACCAGGACTGTGAAAAAATTGTTCGCCATCAAGGCAGAGAGCTTCATGAGCTCATTGTGAACATAGTCGTCAATGACCTCCTGCATGCCGATGCGCATGTGGATCAGCCCGGCGATCACCATCATGCCCATCAGCACGGAGATGAACGGGTTGGCGAGCGAGCCGACGACGGTCTCGTAGGACGCGCCCAGATGGGCGATGACGAACAGGATGAAGAAGATGAAGAGCGGCACGAGGGCGACAGCCGTCATGCGCTGCATCCAGAAATGTTCGGTGCCCTCCTTGGAGGAGCCGAGGCCGCGAACCTTTTTGAGCGGTGTACGCATATCCATGTGCTTATCCTCCTACCAGGCAATCAGACCGATGATCCACAGCACCACGGTGATGCCGACGGAGAAGACCGGAAGCGCGATCGCCATCTTGGTGGTGAATTCCTTGCCAAGGCCGTGACCGAAGTCCCAGACGAAATGGCGCAGGCCGCCGAGCAGGTGATGCACCAGAGACCACGTGTAGCCGAACATGACCAGAAGGCCGAACCAGGAGCCCAGGAACCAGCTCACACAGTCAAAGGCTTCCTTGCTCATGGCGGCGGAAACCAGCCATGCGGCCAGAAGCACGGTCCCGAAATACAAGGCAATGCCGGTGCCACGGTGGACAACGGACATGATCATGGTCGGAATTAACTTGTAGACTTGAAGATGCGGCGACAGGGGCCGGTTGCTGGTCGGTGTGGCCATCAAAACCTCGCGGGTGTTCAAAAGGCGCATAGCATGATGCGGGCAGCCCGCCGCCGAGGCGCCGGATTATGCCGTTGTTCCACGGTGGTTTAACCATGACAAGGGTCGGCGACAAGCCGATTTGCATCCGCCTGACCGATTTAATCGGTTTGACGAAACAGGGAATCGACAAAGTTGAGGCCCTTATCCGACCGTGTGGGCGGAAAGTCGCACGGCTTTCCGGTCAAGTCCACTTGATTCCTTGAAATTCAATGGCTTAACATGACAATAAAAGTCATGTTTTCCTTTCCGGCAACCCTATCGGAATTGCCAGACCGTCGTCCTCTTCACTCCGCCGTCTTCCAGGACCCGTGTGACCGGAACCTGATATTTTGCCAGCTTCGGCCATCGCGAGACGGGGACAACAGGCGTTACCGGATCGGGCGACGAACAAGCTAATGTGCGCCGATCCCTTCATACGATAATTCAAAATCGATCGGCCGGAAGAGATTAACACCGACAATATATCAATAAAAATAAAGGGATAATAAATATAATTTATTACATTATTTTAAATTTCAATTTTTACTTTATTTTATAATATATAATAGTTACAATTAAATATCAGAGAGTATCAGGGGGAATTCAGCCGATGCCAGAAGGCAAATCTGAGAAACCTATGTTGAGGTCAACGCGAATAGCGCGATCGGCGATCACTTCATTCTGGATTTTATTTTTGTTCGTTTCCCTGGGCTTCATTGCTGTTATTTCGATGACAGCCTTCCAACTTCAGCATCAGATTCGATCGACAACGGTAGAGAATAGAGCGCTCACCATCTGGGAAGTCTCGCGGATCTACGAGAACTGGACCGCGCTAAAGCGGACGCTCGAATCCGATCAGCAACGCCTCCAGAGCGCATTGGAGAAACAGACCATACTTCGAACTGAACTGGGAGAAGCCAGTAATAAGTTAAGTTCGTCCTCCCTGTTGTTCGACAAAAAAGCACATGACATCGTTCAAATTGCAGCTGAATTTGCCGAATTTGAGCAATCCGAAATAAACTGTGAAAAATACAGCTCCGTCACAGAAGAAAATTCGTGCCATAGAATTATCACAAAATACAGTCTAGATTCAATTCTTGGAAATTCCAGCGATAATAATTCAGTTAAAAACGTAGAGGAATACAAAGATCTTAGCGATAAAATTACTTCTTTAGAGGTAGCTTTCAATGAAAAATATAATGCCGTTGAAAGAATCAGTGATGATATCTACAACATCAACAAAAATATTTCAGAATCGTCCGATAAAATGAAATATATTTTATCTTCTGACAACAACGCGATTTCATTTACGATGGGCGATTTCCTCGATGCCAAGCGCTTTCTTCAGGGTATCGAATCCACTTGGTTCGTCCCCGATTTTTCTCTCATGCCACCGGATATGCTCACGCTGTTCCTCGTGATGGCGATGGGCGGGCTTGGCGGCGCAATCCATCTCTCGCAGCTCTACCTCAAGCAGTTGAACGACGGGCCGTCAGCGATCGAAGCCTATGGCGCCCGCTATTTCCTGCTTCGCCCCTTCCTTGGGGCGATTACAGCCATCGCTGTCTTCATCCTGACCAAGGCCGGCGTTCTGGTTATCGCGGCAGGAGACGGTCAGGGCGCAGCGGTAAGCCCCTTCTTCGTTGCATTCCTCGGCATCATTTCCGGCCTTCTGGCCGACCGCGCTCTGCTCATGATTCAAACTGCCGGTCACCGGGTGTTCTCCAATGCGGACGACCAGAAAGTGGATCGATGGGCCTACGGATTGAAGACGGCACTCGAAGCCTTGCCTGGCGAGTTCGAAAAGAACAAAGAAGCGCTGGCCCAGAGCCTGGAGGTTTCCGTCCAGAAGATTGACGACTGGCTCGCGGAGACCGAGGCTGTGCCTGAAGATACCCAGCGTGATATCTCCCTCTTTACGCATCAGTCCAAGGGTCTCCTGTTCCGCGACCTCAAGGCCTGATCCTCAGCGCCTCGGAGCGAAGGCCCAGACCGTCGTCCTCTTCACTTCGCCGTCTTCCAGAACCCGTGTGACCGGGACCTGATATTCCACCAGCTTCGTGAGACGGGGGACCGGGCAATAGGCCCGTCCGGGATCGCCCACCAGAACGGTGACGCCTGCTTTGGCAAGCGCCTCGAACCACGGGACCAGTTCCGCCGCCCAATCAGCGTCATAGAAGACATCGCCGGCCAGAAGCACATCGCAATCAAGCGCTTCGCCCATCAGGTTGTCGCCATCATAGGCAACCTCCACCCCATTCAGTGCCGCATTCAACGCGACGGCAGAGGCGGACCAGTGATCGATATCGGCCGCCAGAACAGAGGTCGCGCCGGCCTTTGCCGCAGCAATCGCAACAAGGCCGGACCCCGTGGCGAAGTCCACGACCCGTTTGCCGGCAACGCATCCGGGATGATCCAGCACATAGCGCGCAAGCCCCTGCCCGCCGGCCCAGGCGAAGGCCCAGAACGGCGGCGGCAGGCCGATTTCCTCAAGCTCCGCCTCTGTCTTCATCCAGAGGTCATGCACCTCGCTTGCCAGCCTCAGCCGGATCTCCGGCACATGCGGCGGCGTCAGGATGTCAGTGTTTTGGAAGATGAAGTTTTCGCGGTCGGTCATGGTGGGTTGCGGCTGGCATGTCACGTCGGTTGGCGAGGGTTCAGACCGCACCTGTCGGCGGGTTGCTTTTCTTCTCGCCCCCGCACCGGGTCAAGTCCGAGGATGACGCAGGTGGCGCGAGAGGGTCAACGGAGACGCCGGCGATCACCGCGGCGGCTCCTCCAGCCCGCCCATACGGCAGACTTCCAGCCATTCATCTTCCTTCACCGGCTGCACCGAAAGCCGCATCGATGTCACCAGCGCCATGTCGGCAAGCTTCGGATTGGCTTTCACATCCTTCAACGTCACCGGCTTCGGCATGTCGGCCACCGCGCGGATGTCGACGCATTCCCAGCGCGGGTCGTCGGTGGTGCTATCGTGATGGGCAAGTGCGCAGACTTCGCAGATGCCGACGACTTCCAGCCCCTCATTGGAGTGGTAGAAGAAGCCCTTGTCGCCGATTTCCATGGCCCGCATGTTGTTGCGGGCCTGGTAGTTGCGCACCCCGTCCCATTCTTCCCCGGCCTCGCCCTTCGCCTTCAGCATCTCCCAGGAAAACTTGAACGGTTCGGATTTGAAAAGCCAGTAGGCCATGAAGCTCAGACCCCCGGATTGTTGTAGAGCCACTTGTAGGGCTTGACATCGACCTTCTCGAACAGGCCGGCCTTGCCATAAGGGTCTTCGGCGGCAATCGCCTCCGCCGAGGCCTGGTCCTTCGCCTCGATCAGCAGCATCGAGCCGCAGGGCTTTTCCTGCTCGTCGAGAAACGGACCGGCGATCTTCAGCGTGCCCTGTTCATTCAGCCCGTCGAGCCATTCCAGATGGCGGGGCCGGTTTTCCATGCGGATATGGATGTGATCGGGCTTGTCCTTGCACAAAACGGCGAAAAGCATCTTCCTATCTCCTCTCGTTTCTCATTCGGTCGTGATCGGCCGGGTCATCAGTTCTTCAAGCGCCTGCGGGATGCCGAGCTTGCCGTCCAGCACGCGGGCGACCGCATTCGAGATCGGCATCTGCACGCCATAGCTGCCGGCAAGTTCGCTGGCGACAGAGGCAGAATAGACCCCTTCCACAAGCGCCGCATTGATGTTGTCGAAATTGCCCTCGGCAAGCGCCACGCCATAGCGGAAATTGCGGGACTGACGCGAAGAGCCGGTCAGCACCAGGTCGCCGAGGCCGGAAAGGCCGCGCACGGTCTCCGCCTCGCCGCCCATGGCGACGGCCAGCCGCGACATTTCGGCAAGACCGCGCGCAATCAGCGCCGCACGGGCCGATTCGCCCAATTCCGCGCCCTCGACAATGCCGCAGGCAATCGCCAGAACGTTTTTCAGCGCCCCGCCGATCTGCACGCCGACGGGATCGCCGGAGGCATAGATGCGGAAGGTCCGGCCGGAAAGGATCGTCGCCGTCTCGCGCGCAAGGGTGCGATCGCGGAAGGCCAGCGCCATGGCGATCGGCTTGCCGCCAGCCAGCTCGATGGCAAAGCCCGGACCGGACAGCGCACCGGCATGGTGATGCGGCAAGGCCTCGTTGAGGACATCCGTGATCAGCCGTCCGCTCGAGCGCTCGATGCCCTTGGCGGCGGAGACGATGACGGCATCCTTGTTCAGATAGGGCGCATAATAAAGCGCGGCAGCCCGCTGCGCCTGCGCGGGAACGGCAAGCACCACGGTATCGGCAACGCCGAGGATCGACGGGTCGATCGTGTAGTTCAGCGCCTCCGGCAGGGTAATGCCCGGCAGCACAGCCTCGTGGCGGCGGCTTTCGCGCATCGCCTCGATCAGCCCGGCATTGCGGCCGAGCAGCGTCACTTCGTCCTCGCCCTCATGGGCAAAGACGGCCGCAAGCGCCGTACCGAAGGCGCCCGAACCGATAACGACAGTCTTTTTCTTCTCACTCATGCTTTCGCACCTTTCCTTCCGCTGCCGATCAGGGCGGTGGCCTTGGCATCAAGCGGCCAGCGCGAGCGCACGGGCACTTCGAACCCATCGGCGGGAAAGCCGGCGGCTTCCCGTTCGAGCCCGGCCCAGGCGATCATCACCGCATTATCCGTGCATAGCCTGAAAGGCGGCGCCACGAAGGCGAAGCCCTGGTTCTCGCACAGGGATGTCAGCACCGCCCTTATGGCGCTGTTGGCGGCAACGCCGCCGGCGACAACCAGCGCCGGGCGATCTTCTGCCGCAAGTCCTTCCGCCCTGAAGCGGGCAAGCGACCGGCCGACGCGATCGCGCAGCGTTTCGGCAACGGCCAACTGGAAGGCCGCGCAGAGATCGGCAACATCCTGCTCGCTGAGCGGCGCAAGGTTCTGCGCCGCCTGCCGGACAGCGGTCTTCAGGCCGGAAAAGGAGAAATCGAGCCGCGCCTCGCCCTTCATCGGGCGCGGCAGGGCAATGCGTTTCGGATCCCCCGCCTTCGCCGCCGCTTCAACCTGCGGGCCGCCGGGGTAACCGAGGCCCAGAAGCTTTGCCGTCTTGTCGAAGGCCTCGCCCAGCGCATCGTCGATGGTCGTTCCCCAGCGCTCGTATTCGCCAACGCCCTTCACCAGAACGATCTGCGTGTGACCGCCGGAAACCAGCAACATCAGGAAAGGAAATTGCACGCCGTTTGTCAGCCGCGCCGTCAGCGCATGGCCTTCGAGGTGATTGACGCCGTAAAAGGGCTTGTTCGCCGCATAGGCCATCGCCTTGCCGCTCATGGCGCCGACGATAAGACCGCCGATCAGCCCCGGCCCTATGGTCGCGGCAATGCCGTCCAGTTCGGAAAGCGAGATCCCGGACTGCTCAAGAGCCTCGGCAATCAGCCGGTCCGTCGCCTCCACATGGGCGCGTGCGGCAATTTCCGGCACCACGCCGCCAAAGGCGGCATGCTCTTCCATCTGGCTCAGCACCACATCGGCGAGGATTTCCCCGCGCCCGTCCGCGTCGCGCGCGACGATGGCGGCGGCGGTTTCATCACAGCTCGATTCAATACCGAGAAAGACAGACTTCTTGTTCATGGGCTCAGACGAACATTTGCGGCGGCGCGCAATCCGGTTTACGAAACACCCGGTAACAACGGTGGACGCAGGATGCAAACGAAACCTTTGAGGATCGGCACGCGCGGCAGCCCGCTGGCGCTCGCCCAGGCCCATGAAGCGCGCGACCGGCTAATGGCCGCCCATGGCCTTTCCGAAGACATGTTCGAGATCGTGGTGCTCTCGACCAAGGGCGACCGGATCACCGACCGGCCGCTCTCGGCGATCGGCGGCAAGGGGCTTTTCACCGAAGAGCTTGAGGCTCAGCTTCTCTCGGGCGAACTCGATTTCGCCGTCCATTCATCGAAGGACATGCCCACCGCCCTGCCGGAGGGTCTCGAACTTTCCACCTTCCTGCCGCGCGCCGACCCGCGCGACGCCTTCATCGGCCGGGACGTGAAAAAACTGGCGGATTTGCCGCAGGGCGCGGTCGTTGGCTCCTCCTCGCTGCGTCGCCAGGCGCTGATTCGCCGCCTGAGGCCGGATATCGAGGTGGTGCTGTTTCGCGGCTCCGTGCAGACGCGACTGCAGAAGCTCGCCGACGGCGTGGTCGACGGCACGTTTCTGGCCAATGCCGGCCTCAAGCGCCTCGGCATGGACGATGTGGCGACCGAGGTGCTGAGCGTGCGCGACTTCCTACCCGCCCCCGCCCAGGGCGCGATCTGCATCGAACAGCGCTCGGGCGACCGACGTATCGGCGACCTGCTCGCGCCGGTCAATGACGAGGATACGGAAATCGCGGTGTCCTGCGAGCGCGCCTTTCTCGCCGCCCTCGACGGCTCCTGCCGCACGCCGATCGCGGCCTATGCCCGCTGTTTCAACGAACGCATCTCCTTTTCCGGCATGATCCTGACTCCGGACGGCGCGACAGCCCACGACATCGTCACCGACGGCATGCGCGGGGAAGCGCAGAAGATCGGACATTGGGCCGGCGAGCAGCTGAAGAGACGCGCGGGGCCGGGCTTTTTCGAAGACTGGACCTGAGCCATGCGCGTTCTGGTGACCCGACCGGTAGAGAAGGCGGAAGGCACCTGCGCACGCCTCGTCGCCATGGGGCACCAGGCTTTTTCCCTGCCGCTCTTCCGACCGGTGCATTTTGACGATGTTGTGAAAGCAGCCCTTGCGGCGAGACACTGGCGGGCGCTTGCCGTCACCAGCGCCGAGGCGCTTGAAAACGTTGAAGCGAGCCGCGATGCGCCCGGCTTCAGGGACCTGCCGGTTTTCGCCGTCGGCAGAAAAACCGCCGAAGCCGCCCGCGCCGCGGGCTTTGCCCAGGTCATCGATGGCGGCGGCGACGGGGAACGTCTGGCCGAGACCATCGCGGCCTTCCCGTCCGCAGGCGATGGCCCGCTGCTTTACCTTGCCGGAGACCCGCGCGCGCCTGTCTTCGAGGAAACGCTGCGCCGGCTCGGTCTGACTTTCGAGACCGTGACGGCCTATGCGATGCAGCCCGTCACCGACCTGCCGGTGGAAACCGTTCTGGACGAGGCAAAGCCTGAAGCGGTGCTGTTTTACTCGGCTGCGGCGGCTGCGCGGTTTTTCACGCTGGCGCCTCCGCAATTGCTGACAGACCATGGACTGACCCCACTCTTCCTTTGCCTTAGCGCCAAGGTGGCGGCGGTTGTTCCGCCCTCCCTTTCCGCTTCCGCCAGAATTGCCGCCGCGCCCGACGAGGACAACCTGCTTTCACTCCTCAATTGACGGCGTTTTGCCGCGTTCGACCTTTTGCCGGGAACAACAAACCCACAAAGACCTTTTCTAAACAGCGCGCGCCATCTAACTTAGCGGCAGGAAGCGCAAAAGAGGTACCCATGGTTTCGGACACGCCGTCACAGCCCCCGAAGAACGACAAACGCGACGAGAACGCCGTGACGCCGGCAGAGGAAGCCGGCCGCGAATCCGCAAACCCGCCGGTTGCGCCGGAAGAAAACGACGCCGCTGTGAAAACGGCGATGGCCGACGTCGCAGCCGCGATAAAGCGTCATGAAGAACACGGCGACGAGGAGCCGCCCGCCGAAACGGAACACGAGACGGACGAGACGGCAACCGGCGCAGAGAATGGCGAAATCGCTTCGGATGGCGGCAGCACCCCGCCGCCGCCGAAAAACGACGAACCGCCGGAAGACAGCCGGCGCGGCCCCGGCGCAGGGCCTCTTCTTGCCGCCGGGTTTGCCGGGGGCGTGATCGCCCTTGCCGGAGCCGCCGCGCTTTTCTATTCCGGCATTCTGGCCCAGACCGGCCCTTCGGCAAAGCTGCAGGACGAAATTGCGACGCTCAAACAGGAGGTTGCGGCGCTGAAATCCGGCGACCAGTCGGGCGCTGTCAGCACGCTCCAGTCAGACCTGTCAGCGCTGAAGAACCAGGTCGAAAGCCTTTCCGGAAGCGGCGGCGACAGCCTCTCCGCGCTGCATAGCCAGGTGGCCGAGCTGCAGAAGACGGTTCAGTCGGACGCAAGCCAACTGCAGTCGCTGGCCCAGGAAAACGACAGCCTGAAGAGCGCGATCAGTTCCGACCAGCAGGCCATGCAGCAGAAGCTTGCCGCACTCGAGCAGAAGGTGAACACGCCCGGCAAGGACCTTGCCGTCGCCCGCGCCATCGCTGCGGCCGGACTGAAATCGGCCATCGACAGGGGCGATGATTTCGCGAACGAGCTTTCGACCTATGCCGAGGTCGCGCCGCAGGGCACCGATCTGTCGGCGCTGCAATCGCTGGCGCAAGAGGGCGTACCGACGCGCGAAGCCCTGAGCGAACAGTTCTCCGCGCTCGCCAATGACATCATCGAGGCAGCCGACCAGCCGCCGCCCGACACCGGCATCTTCAACCGCCTTGTCGACAGCGCCAAGGGCCTCGTCAATGTGCGGCCCGTCGGCGATGTCGAAGGCGACAGCGTGCCGGCGATCGTCGCGCGCATCGAGAACAACCTGAAGGACGGCAAGCTCAAACAGGCCGAGAAGGAGTGGCAGTCGCTTCCCGAAGCGGCGAAGACGGTCTCGACGCAGTTCCAGAACGCGCTTTCCGCCCGCATCAAGGCCGACGAACTGGTCTCGGAAACGCTCTCCGGCGCGCTTTCCAGCACCGCCGGCGCACCGGCCACTGGCACCGCGACAGCGCCGGCCAATTAAGGGAGGAACGATATGATCAGGCTGCTTATTTTCGCGCTCGTCGTCCTCGCCTTTGCCCTCGGCTTTTCCTGGTTCGCCGATCGCCCCGGCGAACTGACACTGACCTGGCAGGGACAATTGTTCCAGACGCCGCTGACCACGGCGCTTGCGCTGCTGATCGCGCTGATCTTCGTGGTCATGGTCGTCTGGTGGCTGGTAAGCGCGCTCTGGACTTCGCCCAACAGCGTTCGCCGCTATTTCCGCGCCCGCAAGCGGGACCGCGGCTATCAGGCGATCTCCACCGGGCTGATTGCGGCCGGTTCCGGCAACCTGGTTATGGCGCGCAAGATGAGCACCCGCGCCCATGCGCTGCTCAGCGTCGATCAGGAGCCGCTCATCCATGTTCTGGATGCGCAGGTGGCGCTGATCGAGGGAAATCATGACAAGGCCCGCCGGCTGTTCGAGACCATGGCCGAGGACCCGGAAACGCAGGAACTCGGCCTGCGCGGGCTTTACCTTGAGGCCAAGCGGGTCGGCGCGGAAGAAGCCGCGCAGCAATATGCAGAGCGTGCGGCCGACAAGGCGCCCTATCTGGCCTGGGCCGCGAAGGCGACGCTCGAGGCCCGCACCCGCCAGGGCCGCTGGGATGATGCCATTCGCCTGCTTGACCAGCAGCGTTCCGCCAAGGTGACCGACAAGCAGGATTCCGCCCGCCTGAAGGCAGTGCTGCTGACGGCGCGGGCCGAAAGCAAGCTCGACACCGACGCCAAGGGCGCTGCCGCCGATGCGCTTCAGGCGCTGAAGCTGCGCGATGACTTCCACCCCGCCGCGATCATCGCCGCCAAGGCCTATCTGGCGCAGGGCAATGTGCGGAAATCGGCCGGCGTTCTGGAGATGGTGTGGAAGAAGGAACCGCATCCGCAGACCGGCGCGCTCTACGTTCGCGCGCGCGGCGGCGATACCGCCGTTGACCGGCTGAAGCGGGCTGAAAAGCTTGAGGGACTGAAGCCGAACAACCCGGTCTCGCTAATGGTGGTCGCCCGCGCCGCACTCGATGCGCGCGAGTTTGAAAAGGCCCGCACCAAGGCCGAGGCCGCCGCCCGCATGCAATCGCGCGAAAGCGCCTTCCTGTTGCTGGCCGATATCGAGGAAGCGGAAACCGGCGATCAGGGCCGCGTGCGCCACTGGATGGCGCAGGCGCTACGCGCCGAACGCGACCCGACATGGGTGGCCGACGGCCTGGTTTCGGAATACTGGCGCCCCTTCTCGCCGGCAACCGGCAAGATCGACGCGTTCGAATGGAAAGTGCCCTATGGCGCGATAGAAGGTCCTGTCGAGGAAGGCTCGGCAACCCGGCTCGATGAAGCTCTGAAGAGCCTTCCTCCCGTCGGGGGCGTTAAGGCGGAAGAAGAAAAAAACGCAGATGATGCCCCGATCTTCGATGATGCCGCCGAGGCTGAGGCCGAGGCGATGGCAAGCGACCTGCCCAAAGGCCCGACCGGCGACAAGCCGGAAGCCCCGACGGTGATCGACGCCGCGGCCGCAGCGCCCGCGGCCGTCGCCGAGGCCGCCCACATTGCCGACGCCGAAGCAAGGGACGAGAAACCCGAAGAACCCGAGAAAGAGACGTCGCAGCAAGAGCCGGACGCCCCGGAAACCGAACCCGAGACGACCGAAACGCAGGTCGATGAACCGCCGGAGAAGCCGGAGACAGAGGCCGGCGACCAGACACCGCCGGAGACGGCCGGAGAGCCGCCCCGCCCGGCCGAAGGCGGTGCGGATGAGGAAGACGACACTGACACGAAATCCGGTTACTCGCCCTTCGGAGGACGCACGCCGGATGATCCGGGCATTGACGACAGCGATGACGACGACGCACCGCCGCCGCCGAAAAAACGCAGATTTTTCTGACAGGCCTTCCTGGCAATTGTCATAACCGTAATTTGACCCAGCGGACGCAATTGGCCTATTGGCGGATGAGCGTCCCGACGCCATGTTAACATCATTCCCTCCAGCAAGGCATTCTTCCGCATGTTCGAAAAAATCAGCAGGTTTCTGCAGGACATCACCAATGACGCCGAGGACGCCAGTGCGCGGCCGAACGATGCGCGCGTCGCCGTGGTCGCGCTGTGCTACCAGGTGATGGAAGCCGATGGCGTAATCAGCGAGAGCGAGCAGAAACGCCTCAGGGAACTCATGGAAAGCCAGTACGGGCTCCATGGCGCAGGGCTTGACGACCTCATTTCGGCCGGTGAAGAAGCTGGCAGCGAGGCCGTGGATTTCTACCGCTTTACCTCCGATGTGAAGCGGCATCTTGACGAGGACCAGCGCATCCGCCTGATCGGCCTGCTCTGGGACATCGCCTATGCCGACGGCAGCCGCAGCGAAATGGAAGACAATGTGGTCTGGCGGATCGCCGAACTGATCGGCGTTTCCGGCCGTGACCGCGTGCTGGAGCGGCAGGCGGCCCTGAAGCGGGCCGAGATCGCGGACGAGAAAGACACCGAAAACGATGAGTGACAGAAAGAAACCGGTCCTGATCATCCTGCATCAGGAACGTTCGACGCCCGGCCGGGTCGGCCAGCTTCTCATGCAGAAGCACTTTCCCCTCGACATTCGCCGCCCTGCCCTGGGCGATGGACTGCCGGAAACGCTTGAAAACCATTCCGGCGCCGTCGTCTTCGGCGGCCCCATGAGCGCCAATGACAACGAGGACTATGTCCGCCGCGAGATCAACTGGCTCGACGTGCCGCTGAAGGAGAACCGGCCCTTTCTCGGCATCTGCCTCGGCGCGCAGATGCTGGCCCGTCAGCTCGGCGCGAAGGTCTACGGCAATCATGACGGCTCGGTGGAGATCGGCTGGTATCCGATCGAGGCCACGAATAATGGCCGCATGCTGATGAAGTGGCCGTCCATGGTCTACCAGTTCCACCGCGAGGGTTTCGAACTGCCGCACGGGGCCGAGCTTCTGGCGCGCGGCGACCTCTACCCCAATCAGGCCTATCGCTACGGCAAGAGGGCCTACGGCGTGCAGTTCCACGCCGAGCTGACGCGGATGATGATGCAGAGCTGGGTGGTGCGCGGCGCAAGCCGGTTCACCCTGCCGAAAGCCCAGCCGGGCAGCGCGCATCTGGAAGGCCGGATGCTGCATGACCGCGCGCTGAAAGCCTGGCTCGACAACTTCCTCGACATCGTCTTCGACGAGGCCGGCTGACCGGATCGCCTACCGCCCGACGAGGTGATCGGGCGTTTCCAGACTGTCGACATTGCGCAGCTTGGTGAATTTCGCTGCCCAGATGCCGGCGACAGCCAGCGAGCCGATACCGCCGAAGATGACGGCGGGAACGGCGCCGATCACATGGGCCATGGTGCCCGCCCGGAACTCGCCGAGTTCGTTGGAGGCGCCGACAAAGACCATGTTGACGGCGTTCACCCGGCCGCGCAATTCATCCGGCGTCCACAGCGCGATCAGGGTCTCGCGCACATAGACCGAGATCATGTCCGCCCCGCCCATCACCGCAAGCGCCGCGATCGAGATCCACGGGCTGGCGGAAAGGCCGAAGACGATCGTTGAGATGCCGAACACGGCAACGCCCGCGAACATGTAATAGCCGGCATGATGGCGGATCGGCACGCTGGCCAGAACAAGGGCCACCAGCACGCCGCCGACGCCGGGCGCCGCGCGCAGCAGGCCGAGCCCCCAGGGCCCAAGATCAAGGATATCGCGCGCAAAGACGGGCATCAGCGCCACCGCGCCTCCGAGGAGCACGACGAAAAGGTCGAGCGAGATCGCTCCAAGCACCACTTTTTCCGAGGTGATGAAGCGGAAGCCGGCAAGAATGCTTTCAAAGGAGACAGCGCTGTGCGGTCGTCTGCTGGCAGGCTTCGGCACCATCAGCATCAGCACAGTGGCCCCGGCAAAGAGTGCAAGGGCAGTGGCATAAGCAAGGACCGCGCCGCCGCCGTAGAGCAAACCGCCGGCGACAGGCCCGACAATCGAAGCGATCTGCCAGGAAGATGAATTCCAGGCGATGGCATTGGCGAGGTCCTTTTCCGGCACAAGGTTCGGCGCCAGAGACTGCAGCGCGGGTCCGGAAAAGGCCCTTTCCGTACCGAAGACGGCCAGAAGCGCAAAAACCGGCCAGGGGGAAAAGACGCCAAGGACCGTGATCATCAGCAAGATGGCGGCGCAGGCGGTGGCGACGCCGAAGCAAATGGCTGCGATCATGCGGCGGTTGTAGCGGTCGGCGACCGTGCCGGTCACCAGCGTCAGGAGCAGAGCGGGCAGAAACTGGAATAGCCCGATCAGGCCCAGATAAAAGGCATTGCCTGTCTCGTCATACATCTGCCATCCGACGGCAACGGATACGATCTGGACGGCAAAGGTGCCAAGAAAACGCGAGAAGAAATAGAGGGCGTAGCTTCGGTGTCGAAAAGCGTCGAAGCGCGCGCCGGTCTCAGAGTTTATCATCTGGATCTGGCTTTCCGGATTACGAATGACAGGAACGTATCCGGTTTTCGAACGATCCGAACCGATGAAAACCCGAGGCCCCTTGCCCGTTTAGATTTGAATGTCTAAATGTTTGCAAGGAAAAAACGGGAGTTATCAATGATCGCGCTATTCGAGACGATTTTCTACGCGCTTGAAATCTATAAGTGGGTGATCATCGCCAGCGCCATATTCTCCTGGCTCTACGCGTTCAATATCATCAACGCGCGCAGCGAATTCATCAATTCGATCGGCCGCGCGCTCTATGCGATCACCGAGCCCGTCTACCGCCCGATCCGCAATTTCCTGCCCAATCTCGGCGGCATCGATATTTCGCCGGTGATCGTACTGCTGATCGTATTCTTCCTGCAGCGTCTGATCCTGACCGGCGTGATCCCGCGGCTTTACTGACCGGACGGGATTCAGAAAAGGCCGCTCTGCTGCAAGACCGCAGCAATGGCATGACGCGCGCCTCGAAAGCTGGGGCAAGAGCGCGCAACCGAACAGTAAAAACGCCGGACCCTCGGGACCCGGCGCCTTTCATATTGGCGAAAGCCGCGATGCCGGCGTTTCAGAAGCCTCAGCCCTTGTCCTTGGCGCGCTCGATGGCCTCCACGATCAGCTTCTTGGCTTCGTTGACATCGTGCCAGCCGAAGATCTTGACCCATTTGCCGGGCTCCAGATCCTTGTAGTGCTCGAAGAAGTGCTCGACCTGCTTCAGCTGGATTTCCGGGATATCGGTGAAGTTCTGCACCTTGTCGAAGCGGGCGCTGACGTCCTGCGAAGGAACGGCTATGATCTTTTCATCCTTGCCGGAATTGTCTTCCATCATCATCACGCCGATCGGGCGGACATTGATAACGCAGCCGGGCATCAGCGGACGGAAATTGCAGATGAGCACGTCGATCGGGTCGCCGTCATCGGAAAGCGTATGGGGCACGAAGCCGTAATTGCCGGGATACATCATCGGCGTATAGAGAAAGCGGTCCACGACCAGCACGCCGGCGTCCTTGTCCATCTCGTACTTGATCGGCTGGCCGCCCATCGGCACTTCGACAATGACGTTGATGTCGTCCGGCGGGTTCTTGCCGATGGAAATCGCTTCAATACGCATAGGTGCCTCCAAACAGGGAAAATATCGCGACTTGGATAATCAAATTGGCCCGACAAAGCAATAACGCGAAATGACTTCCGTTAATTTCCCGGTCCGCGCCGGATAGCGGCGGGCGGCTGTCAGTCCCAGACGTAGGAAATTCTGCCGATCAGCCGGTCGCCATAGTGCTCCTCGGCGAAGGCGAGAGGCTTGCCGCCAAGCCCGCTGAAGAAGAAGGCGGCCTGGTCGAGCGTGTCGATCGCCCAGCAGATCGTGCCCTTGCAGCCGAGCGAATTCAGCAGCCGGCGCGCGGCCTCGAACAGTTCGCGGCCAAAACCAAGGCCCTGATATTCGGGCAAAAGGTAGATTTCGTAGATCTCGCCTTCCTGCGGCAATGTCTTTACCCGGTTGAGGCCGACGCTGGCATAGCCGACCGGCTCGCCCTCGACTTCGAGCACCAGAAGCGTTTCCTCGCTGGCGATCGCCCGACGCCACCAGGCCAGATTGCGCTCGGTGATCATCGTCTGCAGAACGACATGGGGAATGATGCCCGCATAGGTATGCTGCCAGGCGTGCCAGTGCACGTTCGCGATCTTTTCCGCATCGTCCGCTTTCGCGGGGCGCACATCGCCAGACAATATCCTCATGGCACCCTACCGATATTCTTGCTCTTTCGGCACAGGTTGAGAATACGACAATCGACCGCATTTGCCCACACCAAATCGAAAGGGAGCCGTGAAGCGACCGCGAAGGGGATGTCACGAAGGCGCGCCGGAGCGCTTCCTGAAAGCGTCGGCGGCGGCAGAAACCAGGCAATCGGCCATTGCCTCGTCCTCGAACACGGCGGTGATTTCCAGGACCGCGCTCATGGCGCGCAAGGCGGCAAGATTGCCGTCCCGCGCGCCCGAAAGCCGCGCCATGTCCTTGGCCGTGGTGACGGGAAGGAGCTCGCCGGCGGCTGCCTGCGCCATGAGGTTGCACGCCAGCGCCGGGGTAATCGGAGCATGGTCGGCAAGGCGCACCCGCTCCACGACAACGGCGCCGAGCCCCTCAAGCGTATCGAAGAACTTGTCCGGATCGCCGATCCCGGCATAGGCGAGAACCCGGCGGCCGGACAGTCTTTCGACATCCTCGTCCGCCGGTTTCTGGCTGAGCCGCTCGACGGGAACCCGTGCGTGCCGGGCAAGACTTTCGACCTCGCCCGCGCGCGCGCCTTCGCCATTGACGAGAATAACGTCCGTTTTCGGGAACTGGGCGGCAAGCGGCGCTCTCAGCGGCCCGGCGGGCAGGCAGAGGCCGTTGCCGAAACCGCGCTTGGCATCGACCACGGCTAAAGCGAAATCCGGCCTCAGCCTGCCGCTTTGCAAACCGTCATCCATGATAATGAAGTCGACGCCCTCGCTTTCCAGAAGCCGCGCCGCGTCCACCCTTGCGGGAGAGACCGCCACGGGCGCGGTGCGCGCCAGCATCAGCGCCTCGTCGCCCACGTCGGCATGGGTATGGCGCTTCGGGTCCACCAGTCGCGGGGTGGTGACTTTCGCGCCATATCCGCGCAACACAAAGCCCGGCTTTCTGCCCGCGCCGATTGCGGCGCGCGCCAGGGCTTCGGCAACCGGAGTCTTGCCGGTTCCGCCCACGGTAAAATTACCCACGCACAGAACCGGTACCTGAACGCACGCCCCGCGCGCGCGTCGCATCCGTCTTCCGGCGATGGCGCCATAGAGACGCGAAAACGGCCAGAGAACCAGACTGAGAATATGGCCCTTTTGCCACCAGAAGGCGTGGATTGAGGAAAACATGGTTTGAGCCGCCCCCGTTTCGACGACAGGACGGCAGGACCGCCCGTTCAGCGAAGAGCCTTGCGCAGGTCCTGGCTCGCGATCTTGTCCTGAATGTTGACGCTGCGTTTCTTCTCCGGAACCGGCCGCGGCCGGGCAAAGAACCGCGCTTCAAGCCGCAGCGGCGCCAAAAAGCGCTCCATGCCCTTCATCGTCTTGATCAGAGCGCCGCGCATCTCCCTGACGCCGGCATAGCCGGCCGAGATCATGTGGCCTCGCGCGTCCCGGTCACTCAGGAGAAAATCGACCGATTGCATCAGCGCCTCGGCGCCTTCGACGGTGCGCACCGCGCCGCGCTGGCGAAGTTGTCTGTAGGTGTCGCGGAAGTTGTCGACGTGGGGCCCGGTGATCACCGCCGCACCGAGCATGGCCGGTTCGAGCGGGTTCTGCCCGCCCTTGGCGATCAGCGAACGGCCGACGAAGGCGATTTCGGTCAGGCGCAGATAAAGGCCCATGTCCCCCATCGTGTCGCCGAGCAGAATATCGGTCTCCTCCACCGGGATCTCGCCGAGCGAGCGTCGGCTGACATTGAGCCCCTTTGCGGCAAACAGCCCGGCGAGCACGTCCCCGCGATCCGGATGACGCGGCACGATGATTGTCAGAAGGCCTCGATGCTTGCCACGCAGCGCCACATGGACATCGGCCGCAATCTTTTCCTCGCCGTCAAAGGTCGAAATCGCTGCCCAGACGGGTCGCTCGCCGATCTCGCCCTTCAGCGTCTCGACAAGCTGGTCGTCGGCCGGCGGCGCTTCCCGATCGACTTTCAGATTGCCTGTGACCGAGACGTGAAGCGCACCGAGATCGGAAAACCGCTCCGCGTCCAGATCGGTCTGTGCCATGACCAGTGAGAAGCGCGAGAACAGGCTGCGCGCCAGGTCACGGCGGTTCATCCAGCGTTCGAAGGAACGGTCCGAGATGCGGCCGTTGACGATGATCTGCGCGATCTTGCGCCGGGCAAGCTCGCTGATCGTGACCGGCCAAACCTCTGTTTCCACGTTCACGGCCAGATCGGGCCGCCAGTGGTCAAGAAAGCGGGACACCGCCGGCATGGCATCGATCGGCACGTATTGGTGAATCACGTCATCACCGAAGCGCTCGGCGGCAAGCCTTGCAGAGGTGACCGTTCCGCTGGTCAGAAGAATGGAGAGGCCGCAATTCTTGATGCTCTCGATCAACTGCGTGACGGCGAGCGTCTCGCCGACGCTTGCTGCATGGATCCAGACCAGCGGGCCATCCGGCCGGGCAAGTTTCGTACGACCGAAACGCTCTTTGAGACGCGCGCGCTCTTCCTTGCCGATTCTTACCCGGTAGTGAAGTATCGCCCACAATAACGGATAGCCGAGAATACCTCCGAGCCAATACCCGTTTTTGGCGAGCCAAACTGAAAAGCCGGTCTTCATACTTTCGTCCGCATCCCCGTTCAAAACCTAAGGACAGGCAGCCGCACCGCTACCAAAACGCGAATCACCTGCATATAGAAATACCATCAAGCGGGAATCCGGACCACGCCAACAATTTCAAAAAATGCGGTTTTACCGATGCATTCAACAGCAAACGCAAAGTAACGCCTGCCTGTACTCATACAGACTTCGCTTATTCGCAGAATTTTCTAGAGCATACCGTTGCGGCGAAAAAATGGAGTCACCGCCTCAAAAATCAGCTTTCGGGGTCGAGCAGGCGATGCAGATGGACGATGAAGTAGCGCATATGGGCATTGTCGACGGTCTGCTGTGCCTTGGACTTCCAGGCCGCGTGCGCGCTGGCATAATTGGGATAGATACCCACGATATCGAGCGCATCGAGATCCGTGAACTTCATGCTTTGCAGGCTTTCAAGCTCGCCGCCGAAGACGAGATGCAGAAGCTGCTTGTTTTCAACCGTATCAGCCATGATAAGCCTCACTGTTTCGTTTGCCTCAAATCCTTCGCGCAGTGTGTCGAAGGTTTGCTTGCTCTTGTCAAGATTGCCCGGGCGGGCCGAATTGCCGCAACAGCGTGCCGACCAGTCGCCGGTTGCCGGCAAAAAGCGTGCCGTGACGCACGCCGGAACGATTATAGGTAAGCGCCCTGCCCTTGTCATCGAGAAGCGCCGCGCCGGCCCGCGCGAGGATGATATCGGCAGCGGCAAGGTCCCAGTCATGGGAATTCGGCCTGACCAGCGTACCGTCGAGCCGGCCTTCGGCAACGAGCGCAAGACGATAGGCAAGCGATGGGATATAGGCGGCACGTTTCAGCCGTTTTCGAAAACGCGGGTGGAAGCGGTCGGCAAGGCTCGCCGGGAGGCAAAGCTCAAGCTGCTCATCGCCGGCCCCGACATCGCCGTCAGCCGCGTGGATCGCCACGCCGTTCAGCATGGCGGGCCCGCCTTCCATCGCGGTGTAAATATCGCCGAGGGCGGGCGCCACAAGAACGCCGGCAACAGGCCGCTTGCCGCTGACAACGGCGACGCTGACAACCCAATTGGTCTGCCCGCCGAGAAAACCGCGCGTGCCATCGATGGGATCAACGACGAAGGCCCGCTCCTTGTCCAGCCGCTTCAGGTCATCCTGACTCTCCTCCGAAAGCCAGCCATAATCCGGGCGCGCCTTCGTCAGGATCGACTCTAGACATTCATTCGCGGCATAATCCGCCGCGCTTACGGGCGACTGGCCGCCATTCTTCCACCAGACCTCCGGGTCTTGTCCGAAATGGGAAAGCGCAACAGCGCCGGCCTCGCGAGCGGCGCTTTCGATGAGCGCGAGATCGGAAGACCAGTCGTCGCCGGTGGTTTCATAGTCGGTCAATCGCATCTGCCTTTCCGGGACCGCCCCGGTCAATCGGCCCTTCAGGCCGCATTCGAACGAGATGGAGATATAGAGCGTTTCGAAAATTTTGCGAGATCACACCTAGCGACCGGCCAGCGTCAGCCCCTCGACCAAAACGCTCGGAGCCGCGATCGAATAAAGCCGGTCGATATCGTTTGCCGGCGTCATTGCCATGAACATGTCCTTGAGATTGCCCGCGATCGTGACCTGTGAGACCGGATAGGCGATCTCGCCGTTCTCGATCCAGAAACCGCTGGCTCCGCGCGAATATTCGCCGGTCACCATGTTGACGCCCTGGCCGATCAGTTCGGTCACGTAGAGACCGGTCCCGATCTCCCGCATCAGCTCCTCCGGACTTTTTTCGCCCGGCTCCAGGGAAAGATTGGTCGGAGACGCGGAAAGCGAATTGCCCGCGCGCGAGCCGCGCCCGTTTGTCTCAAAACCCAGTTCGCACCCAAGCGCGGTGGACAGGAACCACTGCTGCAGCACGCCGTCCTCGACCATTGCCAGCCTGCGGCTTTCCACGCCCTCGCCATCAAATGGCTGGGAGCCCGCGCCACGCAGGATCGACGGGTCGTCGATCACATTCACGCCGGCCTTCAAGACCTCTTTGCCGAGCCTGTCGCGCAGGAAACTGGTCTTGCGGGCAACGGCAGAGCCCGAGATCGCGCCGGCCAGATGGCCGAGAAGGCTGCGCGCCTGCTTGGCCTCGAACAACACGGCCGCGCCCTTGCGGGTCTCGAGCTGGCGCGGGGAAAGCCGCGCGACCGCGCGTTCGCCGGCTTCCAGGCCGATCTCCGCGGCTGGGCGCAGATCGCCGTCATGGGAACGCGCGTCGCTGTCATGGTCGCGCTGCATGCCTGTGCCCTCTCCCGCGACGACGGAGACCGAGGTGGATGAGTAGGATCGGCGATAGCCGCCGGAAAACCCGTCCGAGGTCACCAGCGCGAAGGCGACTTCGCCGTGCGCCGCCCCGGCGCCGGAACTCCTCGTCACGCCTTTTACCGAAAGCGCCGCTTCCTCGGCGGCGAGCGCGCGGGCGACGAGCGTCTCGGTCGAAACCTCGGTCGGATCATAAAGATCGAGATCCGGCACATCGCGCGCCAGCCGGTCGGGCTCGGCAAGGCTTGCGAAAGGATCTTCCGGCGAGACCCTCGCCATGGCCAAAGCCCTGTCCACCAGCGTTTCGACATCGTCATCCGTATTGGTCGAGACGCTGGCGACCTTCGCGCCGGAGAACACGCGCAGCGAAAAACCCCGGTTTTCGGAGGCCTGCGCGTTTTCGCGCTTTCCCTCGCGCACCGAGACGCTGTTGGACGCCCCTTCGGAGACGACCACATCGGCAGCGTCGGCGCCTTTTCGTTTCGCAACCGCGAGGATCCGCGCCGCGCTCTCGATCAGTTGACCGGAATCTTTGTGCGATAGTTTCGATGACATGGGCATTGGCCTTTCCTTGGGCTTCCATTTATTGTTCACTTTCCATCGCATCAAGTATCGTTCACTCCGGTCGTTCGATTTCTTCACATTCAGGGACCAGTAAATGGCGACGTCGCAGAGCCTCTTCACCGAAACCGTATGGATGCTGGGAGCGGCCGCGATTGCCGCGCCGATCTTCAAGCGGCTGGGGCTCGGCACGGTTCTAGGCTATCTCGCCGGCGGCGTGATCATCGGCCCCGTTCTGCAGCGCATCACGAATGGCGAAGAGGTTCTTCACGTCGCCGAGCTTGGCATCGTTTTCCTGCTGTTCATGATCGGACTCGAACTGAAACCGGCGCGGCTGTGGACCATGCGCAAGGATATTTTCGGCCTTGGCCTCGCCCAGGTCGCGGTCACCGGCGCGATCCTCGTCCCGCTTGCCTATCTCGGCGGCGTCGGCAACTGGAGCGCCGCGGTGATCGCCGGCTCCGGCCTCGCCCTGTCGTCGACGGCCTTCGCCATGCAGATCCTCGACGATAGCGGCGACGTCAACACGCGCTACGGCCAGCGGTCCTTCTCCATGCTGCTGTTTCAGGATATCGCCATCGTCCCGCTTCTGGCGCTTGTCAGCATCCTCGGCGGCGGCGTCGAGGAGGCGACGACCTCCGACATGCTGACGAGTGCCGCGCTTGCGCTTCTGGTGGTCGCGCTGATGATCGCCGCCGGCCGCTATGTGCTGACGCCGGTTTTCCAGATCATCGCCGCCACAGGCGCGCGCGAGGTGATGATCGTCGCCGCGCTCTTCCTTGTCATCGGGTCGGCCATGGCCATGCAGATGGTCGGGCTCTCGATGGCGATGGGCGCGTTCCTTGCCGGGGTCATGCTTGCCGAATCATCCTACCGCCATGAGCTCGAGGCCGATATCGAGCCCTTCAGGGGCGTATTCCTCTCGATCTTCTTCATCGCCGTCGGCCTCTCGCTCGAACTTGACGTCGTCTACGAGAATCTCCTGCTCATCGTCATCGCCGTGCCCGTGCTGATTGCCGTCAAGGCTGCCGTCATCTACGGGCTATGTCGCATTTCCGGCTCGGCTCATGACGAGGCGGTCCGCATTGCCGCTCTTCTGCCGCAAGGCGGCGAATTCGGCTTCGTGATGTTCTCGACGGCGGCGGCGGCAGGGGTTCTTTCGAATGCCATCGCCTCGGTGCTGATCGCGGTTGTGACGCTGTCGATGGTCGCCACACCACTTTGCGTGCGGCTTGCCGAACGGCTGACCAGCCGTCAGGAGGGTCATGAAGAAATGGAGGAGGATTTCGACGGGGCCGATGCCGACGTGCTGATGGTCGGCTTCTCCCGCTTCGGCCAGATCGCCGCGCAGATCCTTCTGGCGAGCGGACGCGACGTCACCATCATCGATTATTCGGCGGAGCGCATCCGGCAGGCGTCTGCCTTCGGCTTCCACATCTATTTCGGCGACGGCACCCGCAAGGAAGTTCTCGTCGCCGCCGGCATCGAAAAGGCGAAGATCGTCGCCGTGTGCACCCAGAAGCGCGAGATCACGGACCGCGTGATCGACGTGGTGCAGGAGAATTTCCCGCGCGCCCACATCTATGCACGCTCCTATGACCGGGGCCACACGCTGGCGCTGCGTCAGCGCGGCGTCGAATATGAGTTGCGCGAGACGCTCGAATCGGGCCTCGCCTTCGGCAAGGAGACGCTGATCGCGCTCGGCACCGGCGAGGACGAGGCGACCGCGATCACCGACGACATTCGCCGCCGCGACGCCAAGCGGCTCGAGATTCAGGCGGTGGAGGGCATCATGGCCGGTTCGGACATGCTCCATACCCACCCCGTCAGCCCGGAGCCGCTGATGCGACCGAAACGCAACCGCTTCGACCCCACTGTCAAGGTCACCGGCAAGGATATGGCCTGAACGACCTCAGGCCGCCTTGCGCAGTTCGCTCACCAGCGGCACGCCGCAGCGCTCCGCCATGCGGGTGCGGTAGGCTTCCACCGGCTCGGGCACGGCAAGATCCGGCACGATCGAAAGCGAGCGCAGCGTCGGAAACAGCATGATGTCGTCGATGGTCGAGGCTTCGGCGTCGGGCAGGAAGGACGACAGCGCGCCAAGACCTTTCAGGATCTCGGCCTTGTGGGTTTCGGTTTCGGCCAGAAGCCCGTCGAAGGCGCCGAAGGTGGCCTCCTTCTTTTCGGTGAAATAGGCGCGGGCCGAAGCGGTCCTGAACTCGGGAAAGACCGGATCCGGCGTGCGCGGGATCACCAGCGCGTTGACGGTGCTGCCCCAGGTCTTCAGCCAGTCGGTGATCTCCTTGCGCGGCGTGCCGGCAAACAGGCGCTCGCCCGAGAGGCTGTCAACCTTGTGAACGATATCGAGGCTTTCAGCCATATGCCCGTCATCATCCTCGAGGATCGGCGCCATCTTCTTGCCGATCATCCGGATCGGCGTTTCCTCGTCATCATTCGCCATGAAGGCAAGCTCGAAGGGGATGTTCTTCAGCCCGAAGGGCATCCGGGCTCTCACGCAGAATGGGCAATGGTCATAAACATAAAGCTTCATCAGTATTTCCTTTCTGTTTGAGAGTGCGCCCCCGAAAACACGCTGCCGATCAGAGCGCCCGGGCGGCCCACAGCAGTCCACGAGTCAATATGGCGCGCACATCGGGGATTTCGAGCTCAGCGGCCGTGTGACCAAGCGAGGAGTAGAAAACGCGGCCCTTGCCATGCGTCGTGGTGAAGACCACCGGCATGACCACATTCTTGCGCCAGGGATGGAACGCGCCGGAGAAGGTGGTGGTCGCCAGCACCTCCACCGCCGGGTCGTAGTTCAGGTAATATTGCTCGGAAGTGTGCTCGAAACTCCCGATGCCGTCCATGATCGGATGATCGGGGCGGGTCACATCGACCCGATAGGTGATGATGTCGCCGGGATGGGAGACCCAGTAGCAGCTTGCGGCATAGCGGAACGGCACGCTGGCGCGAAAGCTTGTCGCAAGCCCCATATGGTAGCCGGCAAGCCCCGTGCCTGCCTGAACGGCGCCAATCAGCTTCGCCATTTTCTCCTTTGAAAGCTCGCCATCGGTGATCACCGGCACCACAAGGGCGTTCGTCCCGACATCATCGGCGCCGAGCGCGTCATAGTCGTCGGTGACATCGACCGCGAAGTCATGGGCCTCCAGAATATCGCGGACCGTCTCCGCGCCCTCCTTCGGCGTGTGCAGCGCCATGCCGCCATAAACCACAAGCGCCTTTCGCCTTGTCATGGCTGTCTCCTTCCCTTCAATCGGCGCGCTAAAGACCGAGGCCGACGGCGGCCGTGCGATGGACGCCCTTCGGCACATAGGCCAGCGCGTCCTCGCTCTTCAGCAGTTTCGCCGCCAGATGGATGACCGAGAGCCACATTTCAGTTCCCTGCAGGCCCGCTTCCTGCCCGTCGGCAAAGGCAAAGCCTGCATCAGCTTGCCATCGTTCCGGCGCGCGGGCGATGATCGCACGGGCCACCGCCTCGGCCTCGGAACGGCGGTGATCCGTCTGGGCAAGACAGGTCAGAAGCGGATGGATCGTATCGAGCAGGTTGCAGGCCGTATAGGCCGGTCCGGCAAAGCCGTCATGATTGCGGTAGTTGGCGAGTACGGAATTGATCGCCGCTTCAGGATATGGCACCGGCAGGCCGAACTGCGCATACGTGCCCCGCGTCAGCCGGTAGAAGCCGTTGACCGGCTGAAGCAGGCCTTCCGCCGCTGTGGGCGCACCCCAGAGACCGGTTGCCCGGTCGACATGAAGCGCAAGCCAGCCGAACAGCGTCTCGCGCGCCCGGCCGGTCGAAAAATAGCGGGCGTTGAAATAAAGCGCCGTGCCGATCGCATCGACGGCAGCGCCCGCGCCCCAGGCATTGGTCCGCCAGGGCAGGCTCTCCAGCCAGAGGCAGAGTTCGGGCGAGTCAAGCTCGACGGCCGAAACCCTGTGATCCGGCCGGCTGCCGAGCAGCTCCAGCGCATAGCCGACCGAAAGCACGTTATAGAGCGCCAGCCCGTCATCGCGCAGTGGCGAGCCCGGTTTCGGCGGCTGGCCGGGATCGGGAAAAAGGCCTGTCTCAGGGTCCTGAACGGCCTTCAGCGCGGCGATCGCGGCATCGACGTCGAGCCCCTCCGGCCTTTCGTCGAGACCGGCCGCAATTTCGATCGCGTCACACAGGTGGCGCATGCTCGGCCGTTCCTTGCCGTCGGCCTCGCGGGAAACATAGACGCCGTCGCGCATGCTCCGGGCCAGAATCGCGCGCCACTCCGCCCCGATCCTGTCGCCGACGGTCTGGAGCGCGGCATCGATATCTGCACCCGGCTTCGCGCGTTTCTCGCCGCGCCGACGGATCGGCTTTGCCGGCACGCCGCCGGCGATCATATAGGGCGGGATATCGCGGGTGACGGTGGCGCCGGCGGCAATCACCGCGCCGCGTCCGATGCGCACGCCGTCGAGAACCACCACATTGGCCCCGATCCAGACATCGTCCTCTATGATGATGCCCCGGCTTTCATGCGGTTGCCGGGAGATTGGGACATCAGGGTCCTCATAGCCATGATTGAATCCCATGATCTGCGCATGCGAGGCGATGCGCACATGATTGCCGCAGGACACCTTCCCGGCAAGGCAGGCATAGGCATTGACCGTGCAGTCCGCACCGATCTTGATATCGCCGCGCACGACGGCATAACCGGCAATGTAGGATGTCGGACCAAGATAGAGCCTGTCCGTGAAGACGGCCGCCTTCTCGGCGACATAGGCCGTTTCATCGATCTCGGCGCCCGCGTCTCTTGCAAGAGCGGCGCAGCGCGCCCGGTGGGCGGGCGAAACGATATCCTCGGGTCTGCGCTCCCAGGTCAGGAACTGCAGGCGCGCCTCGTGCCGGCGTGCGTCATTGTCGTCTTGAGGATCCTCACCCATTCCCGTCGCTCCGAAGGTCATCATCAATGCGGCAGGCCAGACCCGGAGGTATCCATAGCCAGCGCAGCATTCCTGATTCCATAGCGTGCGTCAGGCGTGAGCGATACCCCGGACTGACATTGAAAACGCAAGCAGTATCGAAACGCCGAGGAGACGAACGATGGAACGACCCCGTCCAGGTGAGGCGGAGCACCGGGACGGGGTGGCCGACGCCTCCCAGAAACGTGGTCAAACACGCTGAAACGTCGGGCCGATCCGGTAAGGCCGGACCTGCGTCAGGCCGCCTGCAGGTCGATCACGAAGCGGTAGCGGACCTGCTTGCCGACGACGCGGTTCATCGCCTCGTCAATCTGGTCAGGGCGGATCAGTTCGATATCGGCGCTGATATTGTGGCTGGCGCAATAGTCGACGACTTCCTGGGTTTCGGGGATCCCGCCGATCAGCGAAGAGGCAATCGACCGGCGCTGCCCCCACAGGCTGCCGCCCATGGTCTGTTGCAGTTCAAGCGGCGTTCCAACGCTGACAAGCGTGCCATCCAGCCCCAGAAGCGAAAGGTAGGGCGCGACCGGGTAGCTTTGCGGTATGGTCGAGATCAGCAGGTCATACTGCCTGGCATGCGCCCGCATCGCCGCTTCATCCGAGGTCAACACCGCTTCGCGCGCGCCGAGCGCTCCCGCATCGGAAACCTTTTCGGCGGTGGAGGTGAACATGGTCACGTCCGCGCGTTTGGCGGAAGCGAGCTTCACCGCCATGTGCCCCAGTCCGCCGATACCGTTGACGCCGATCCTCATGCCCGGCTCGATCTTCCAGTGCTGCAGAGGCGAGAAGGTGGTGATGCCGGCGCACAGCAGCGGCGCGCGGGCGGCATGGTCGCCCGATTGCGGCATGCGGATGACGAAATCCTCGGTGACGACGATACCGCGTGACCAGCCGCCCTGGGTATAACCGCCGGGCACGTCCGCCGGGGAGCCATAGGTCCAGGTCGCGCCGTTCAGGCAATATTGTTCGAGGCCCTGAAGGCAGTTCTCGCAGGTGCCGCAACTGTTGACCATGCAGCCGACGCCCGCCATGTCGCCGACCCGGAAACGGGTGACATCGGAACCAACACCGATAACCCGGCCGACGATCTCGTGACCGGGGGCGAGCGGCGCGCGGATCGGGCCCCATTCACCGCGAATGGTATGGATATCGGAGTGGCAGAGACCGCAATACATCGTCTCGATTACCACATCCTTCGGACCTGCCGCGCGGCGCGGAATGTCGAAACGCTGGACAGGGCCGGCCGCCTCGAACACGCCGAAGCCGTCAACGGTGCGGGCACCGGTCCGGTTGGCCACCGATGTCTCCTGCGCGCTCGCAGCGCCTGCCATGCCGGTTACGGCGACCGCGCCGGCGGCAAGACCCATGCCGACCTTCATCAGCTTGCGCCTCGAGGTTCCATGGATGCTCAGATGTTCAACATCGCTCCTGCAATTCTCGCACATGGTCCAATCCCCTTTGCTTGAAGGAAGTTCATCTTCGCTAGGGGAATATTAGGCCAGGGCGGAAAGGCGATCATGGTCTGACGACGACTGCCACTCATGAGCGGGTGGCATAAATCACGCCCTCGCCGCACGGCGGGTGAACCGGAACATCAGCAGAATGCCGGCAGCACTGAAAAAGGAGGTCGCCAGAACCGAGCCATACCAGCCGAAAAAAAGACCCTCGCTGCCTGCCGCGGAAATCAGCACCGAGCTGATCGCAATACCGATCGATGATCCGAGATAGCGCGCGGTGTTGTTGGCGGCCGAGCCCATGGCCGCGCGTTCGGCCGGAACGCTCTCTACCGACGCGTGTCCAAGCGCGCCGTTGAGAATGCCGTTGGATATGCCGGCGACAAAGAGGCCGGGAAGAACCAGCCCCCAGAAAGCGTCGGCCGCCAGCAAAAGCATCAGAAGCTGGCCGGCGAGGCAACCGGCCATGGCCATCAGGACCCTGCTGCGAGAGGACCATGCAGCGGGCAGAAAGCGTGCGGTGAAGGGGGAGATCGCGGTGATCCCGGACCAGGCGAGCAAGACGACGGCCGCCGTCAGCGGGCTCATGCCATAGGCACGCTCCAGCATCGTCGGCACCATCGTCATCAACGCCAGCACCCCCGCTCCGGACGCGAAGGCGGCAATCGTCGCTCCGACGAAATCGGTACGGCGGAAGAGTTCAAGCTGGATGATCGGATTGTCGACCCGTCTCTCCAGGACAACGAAGGCAGACAGGAAAGCAACGCTGGCAACGAGAAGCGCAGAGACCATGACGGTCAAGCCGAAGCGGATTTCGGTCATAGCAGAAAGCAGCGCGCCGAGACCCGCCATCAGAAGAAGCGAACCGAGAATATCGATGCGCGCATTATCGCCGGCCGTTTTGGGCAGCGGCTTCATCGCGAGAGCGCCGAGGACGGCCGACACCACCGCGATCAGGACATGGTCGGCCCGCCAGCCGCCGATGAACAGCATGAGCGAGGCGATGATCGGGCCGGCCGCGACGCCGGTTCCAAGGGCCGCCGCCCAGACGGCGGCAGCAGCCTTGCGTCGCTCGCCGACAAAAACCTGCCCGATCAGCCCGAGGCCGCAAGCCATGATGCCGGCGCTACCGAGCCCCTGCACGACGCGGCCGATGATCAGCACGGTTGCGTTCGGCGCAAGAGCCGTCACAACGGAGGATAAGGCCGTCAGCCATAGCCCGCCGAGAAAGGTCTCCCGACGACCGCGACTGTCGCCAAGCGCGCCCGCCGTGAGAAGGCCAACAGCGGCACCAAGCGGCATGCCGCTCATCGCCCAGGCCTGCGCGCCGGGTGAAAGACCGAGGCTTTCGGTCATCGCGTTCAGCGTTGTCAACGGGGCCGTGAAAACCACCAGCGCCAAACAGGTCGCAGCCGCGACGATGATCAGCGTTGCGCCGGCGCCGTCCGTTGTTTTCTCTGTTTCCAAGATCATACCCGTTCGTTTTGCGGAAGCACCCACTGATGAACCGCTCTCATTTCTATCATCGGCTCCACGGCCTTAATCGAAAAAGGACCTTCATCTAGGCTTCAGGCTGCGAGATGAAGGGACCAATCCATGAAGTTCAAAAACACGCTGGCCGTTCCGGCCTTTCTTCTGGCTGTCTGCCCGGCCGGCGCGCAGCCTGCGAACCAGGACATTGCGCTGGACCCTGATTACCGCGAGGGCGTGCAGTATACGACGGTGGAGCGCGGCAACATCTCAGAGGAGCTATACGCCGCTGCCGAGACAATCGCCGCCGCGAGGGCAGGTTCGGCTTTTCCCGAAGGCGCGGTGATCACAATGGACGATAGCCGCGATGGCGAGCTTCATCGCATATTGGTGATGGAAAAGCGCGCCGAATGGGCCGATCTGTCGGATGCGGGAAGCTGGCAGTTCCGGGTCTTTTCGCCGGACGGCTCGCCCGACATGAATGAAGATGGCGCGCGCTGTCAGGCCTGTCATGCATCTCGCGCCAATGACGACTATGTCTTTACCCGCGCGCGCATGCTTTCCGACTGAGCGAAACGCCCGGGCGAAACCCGCCCGGGCGCAGCCGATCAGCCGTTATAGTCTTCGTCGGAAACCTTCTCCATCCAGGTAACCGGCGAGCCGTCAATGCTTTCCTGAATGGCGATATGGCTCATGGCGGTCTCCGGCGAAGCGCCGTGCCAGTGCTTTTCGCCAGCGGGGAACCAGACGACATCGCCCTGCGAGATCTCCTCGATCGGGCCGCCTTCGCGTTGTACGCGCCCCTTGCCGAAAGTGACGATCAGCGTCTGGCCGGCGGGATGGGTATGCCATGCGGTTCGGGCGCCCGGCTCGAAGGTGACATGAGCACCGCTGGTCCGGCCGGGCTCCTCGGCGGCAAACAGCGGGTCAAGGCGCACCGTGCCGGTGAACCAGTCTTCGGGGCCCTTTGCGGAAGGGGCGGAACCTGAACGGATAATTTTCATCAGAAGTCTCCTTTCGAACACGTTCAATCGTGCAGTTTTTCAAATCGATAGGTCAGCGCGGCGCCGCCGGGCTGGCCATAGGCAAGTTCGGCGGTGACCATGGCGAAGGGTTCAACAAAACGCCCGGTCTTCAGCCCGCCCGCCTCCAGAGGCTCAAAGCCGATATCGCTGATCAGCGAGCCCGCGATCTCCTTGGCTTCCCGGTCATCGCCATAGACCAGAAGATGCGGTCGCGGCTTCTGTTCGCGGCGCGCGAAGACGCCGGAAAGGCTTTCCGAGGGCGACGTGTTGAAGCAGGAGACCCAACGAGCCCGCGGGCGTTTTCGGGCCAGTTCCTCGGCGCCGGACGTACTCATTCCGACCACGATCTCTCTGTCGCTCTCGTCCAGCGGAACACAGCAATTGAGCACGACGATCCCTGAAAGGTCACCTGCCTGATCGAGTACATCTTCCACCCGCGACCAGTGGACGGCGAGCAGAACGGCATCCGCGCCCGAAACGGCTTCGGCGACCGTCCCCGACGCCGCATTCGCCCTGCCGGCCAGGCGTCGCAGCCTGGCGGGGCTTCGCGAATAGGCAAAGGTCACGTCATGACCGCATTCGGCCCAAAGCGTGCCGAGCTTCGCCCCCATCAAGCCGGATCCGAGAATGGCGATTTTCATGTCGATCTCCTTGAAAGCCGATATAGAGCGGGGAACAGGGCGGAAAAAGGCCGGTAAATTCCTTGCGGCCATGAACCTTATTCATGAATGAAGAAGAGGGCGACATGCGCCCCCTTCCCATCCCGGCGAATGCGAGGACCTTCAGCCGGCCCGCGTCTCAAACACTTCCTTGGCTACCGGCATAGCGGAGAAGACCTTCGGCCAGCCGGTGTAGAAGGCAAGGTGAGACAGAACGGCACCCGCCTCTTCCTGCGTGAGGCCGTTATCCATGGCCTTGTTGAGATGGAAGCTCATCTGGTCGGGCTGACCGGCGGCAATCAGCGCGGCGACCGTCACCAGGCTGCGGTCACGCGGCTCAAGCGCAGGGCGCAGCCACAGGTCGAGGAAGAGGAGCTGCTCGGTGTTGTCAACCACGCCCTGGCTGACATTGCCATAGGTGCTGGAGACCATTTCCTGGCGGGCAGCCTCGGCCTCTTCGTTCAGCGGCAGAAGCTCGGGATCCAACGCAGGCAGGTCCTCTTCGGCCACGCCGCGTTCGGAGAAGACGGGCTCCATCGCGGTCGCTGCGGCCGTGGCGTTGCCCCAGCCGGTGTAGAAGGCGAGATGAGTGATGGTTTCCGCAAGTTCGGACGGCTCGACGCCGGCATCGAGCGCCAGCGCGGTGAATTGCTCAAGCTCTTCGGTCTGATGCATGGTCATCAGCGCGGCGAAGGTGACGAGCGCCCGATCGCGCTTCGAAAGCTCCTCGCCCTCCCAGACCGTGCCGATCAGGTCATTGCTCGAATAGGCCTGCAAGGCAGGCGCCACCTTGCCGACGGCATCGGGAATTGTGGTTGAGACATCCTGTGCGGCAGCGCCGGTCGTCATGAGGGCAAAGGCGGAGGCTGTGATCAGTTTCTTCATGTCCGGTCTCCTTCAAGATCCAGTGTCGGTCGATGCGACCGTTGTCGCACTTCATGATCTGGGGCAGGAACGGCCGGTAATAATACCCGGTTCCATGAAAGCACTCATGTGCCGGGTTCATGAATGAGGTCAGCTCCGGTATCGCAACGCGTCCAGCACGACCTGAAAGGCCGAAGACGGCCGCTCGCGGCTCGGGTAATAGAAATGAAAGCCCGGGAAAGAGGGACAATATGCCTCAAGGCAGAGCTCGAGCTGCCCCTCGGCGATTTCCCTGCTGACAAGCCCTTCCGGCACAAGCGCGAGGCCGTAGCCATCCAGAGCGGCCCGGGCGACAGGGTTGATCGTGTTGAAGCAGACCTGACCGTCGACCTTCACCCTGATATCCTTGCCGTCCTTATCCTCGAACTCCCAGGCATAGAGCGCGCCGTGGGTGGAAAGACGCAGATTGATGCAGCGATGCTCACTGAGTTGCTGCGGCGTTTCCGGCCGGCCGCAAGCGGCGAAATAGGACGGCGCGCCAACGCAGATCATGCGCTCGTCCGGACCGATCCGGATCGAGATCATGCCTTCGCTCACTTGCTCGCCATATCGCACGCCGGCGTCGCACTGGGCAGACGCCAGATCCGTATAGCCATAATCAACCACGAACTCGACATTGACCTTGGGATGTTCTTCAAGCACCGGCGCAAGCTTCGGCCACATCAGCGTGTCGATGGCATAATCCGTCGAGACGATGCGGACCGTGCCGGAGGGTTCGCCCCGGCTGTCGGTCAGCGCCTGAAGCCGTGCTTCGATCGTGTCGAAACAGGGGCCAAGCGTCGACAGCAAGTCCTCTCCCTCGATGGTGGGCGCCACGGAACGGGTCGTGCGGGTCAAAAGCCTCAGCCCGAGCCGTGTCTCCAGCGCCTTGATCGTGTGGCTGAGCGCCGATTGCGAGACGTTGAGGCGCGCCGCAGCGCGGGTGAAGCTGCGTTCCTCGGCAACGACAGAAAGGGCGATCAGATCATTGATGTTTTCGCGCAGCATCGCAAAACTCCGGCTCGTTCGATGACTTATCCGGAACCTATATATGCACACCGCTCATGAAAACTCACATTTATGTGCGGAGAAGAATGAATGCCGAAGCCGAATACGCACAGACGAGCGGCTGTTGCGTGAGATCGATGATCTTCCTTCATTCCAGCAATGAAGCGTGTGACGTGGTCCAAAGACCGCCGTCACGCTAGGTTGGATGAAGATCAGTTTCGCACGAAGACTGGCGCGTGACGAAAACCAAAGAACAAGGGGGGCAAGCATCATGCAGAAACGCAGGCTTGGCACCGGACTGGAAGTCTCCGCCCTGGCGCTTGGCGCCATGGGCTATGGCAAGGGCCGCGAGATCGACGACAGGGAAGAGATGATTGCCCTCCTCAGGGCCGCAGTCGAACGCGGTATGGACTTTTTCGATACGGCGGAGGTCTACGGTCCCTGGAGCAACGAGGAAATGGTCGGCGACGCCCTTGAAGGGATCCGCGAAAAGGTCAAGATCGCCACCAAGTTCGGCTGGGATATCGACCAGCAGACCGGCGAGCATCGCGGCGGCGTCAACAGCCGTCCCGAGCAGATCCGTTCGGTGGCGGAAAAGAGCCTGAAACGGCTCAAGACCGATTACATCGATCTTTTCTATCAGCACCGCGTTGATCCGGACGTGCCGATGGAAGACGTCGCCGGAACGGTGAAGGACCTGATTACCGAAGGCAAGGTCCGCTGGTTCGGCCTTTCCGAGGCTGGAGCCGGCTCAATCCACCGCGCCCATGCAGTCCAGCCGGTCGCAGCCCTCCAGAGCGAGTATTCCCTCTGGACCCGCGAGCCTGAAGACGAAATCATCCCAACCCTTGAAGAGCTTGGCATTGGCCTTGTGCCCTATTCGCCGCTCGGCAAGGGCTTTCTTACCGGCAAGATCGGCGCCGATACTGAGTTCAGCGAAAACGACCTGAGGGGCAAGATCCCCCGTTTCGAGCCGGAGGCCAGAAAGGCCAATCTGGAGCTTGTCGCGCATTTGCGGCGGATCGGCAACCGCCACGGCGCAACGCCCGCCCAAGTGGCGCTCGGCTGGCTGCTGGCGCAAAGACCCTGGATCGTGCCACTTTTTGGCACACGCCGGCTCGAGCGTTTTGAGGAAAATATCGGCGCGCTTGACGTCAAACTGACGGCTGTCGACCTCGCCGAGATCGACGCGGCAGGCTTCACGCCGAAGGGCGCCCGCTACCCCGATGCGATCCTCAAACGCTCGGGCCTGTAACGGCAGCTCTCATGAAAGCGCCGGCCGCCCCCGGCAGGACGGGCCGGCTTCAGCCTCAAAACGCTGTCAGCGCTTCCTCTTGCCGTCGAGGCTGAAGGCCCCGGGGCCGGCGAAGACCATGTAGAGGAACACGAAGCAGAACAGGATGGCCGCGTCACCGCCATTCAACGCCGGGAAGAAACTGTTGGGGGCGTGGAACATGAAATAGGCGACCGCCATCATGCCCGACAAAACAAAGGCCGAGATACGAGTGTATAGCCCGACAATGATCAGTGCCCCGCCCACGATTTCGAGAATGCCGCCGAACCAGAGCAGCGAAAACATCGGCGGGTGCATGTCGGACACCGGAAAATGCAGGATTTTCTGGGTGCCGTGTTCGAGGAAGAGCAAGCCCGACACGACCCTGAGCAGGGCCAGGAAATAGGGCGCCATCGGCTGCAGCATTTTATTCATTTGTGACTCCATACGGTCTTTGAAAACGATCGGCGTCTACGCGAGACCGCCTGGTCTTGACACCAGAATACCTGAAAATACGGGGAGTGGAACATCTGTTGCTGTGAACAGTCAGTCGCCGCACAGCAAGTCATGGCAGGCGACGCGGCATTTTCTCAAGTCCGGATCAAATCCGTCCACGGTGCGACAACGATGGATTGAAGTTCGTGATGCGCGCAAATATAGTCGCCCGGCGTTGAGGAGGCCGGGCACCGGCGCCGGACAAGGAGAGAACAAGATGAGCGAACCCAAAGAAACCAAGGGCGCCGGAGAAGACTTGCAGCAACAGGCGCTTTTCTACCACCGCTATCCGCGGGCCGGGAAACTCGAAATCCAGGCGATCAAGCCGCTCGGCAACCAGCGCGACCTGGCGCTTGCCTATTCGCCCGGCGTCGGCGCGCCCTGCATCGCCATCCATGACAATCCGTCCGATGCGGCCAAATACACATCGCGCAGCAATCTCGTTGCCGTCATTTCCAATGGCACCGCCGTGCTCGGCCTCGGCAATATCGGACCGCTCGCCTCCAAGCCGGTCATGGAAGGCAAGGCCGTCCTGTTCAAGAAGTTTGCCGGCGTCGACGTCTTCGACATCGAGATCGACGCGCCGACCATCGACGAGATGGTCTCGACGATTTCCGCGCTGGAGCCCACCTTCGGCGGCGTCAACCTTGAGGATATCAAGGCGCCGGAATGTTTCGAGGTCGAGCGCATCCTGCGCGAGAAGATGCAGATCCCGGTCTTCCACGACGACCAGCACGGCACCGCCATCATCGTCGCCGCCGCCATTCTGAACGGGCTGGAGCTTGCCGGAAAGTCGATCGAGAACGTCAAGATCGTCGCTTCCGGCGCGGGCGCCGCAGCGCTCGCCTGCCTCAACCTTCTGGTCTCGCTCGGGGCAAAGCGCGAGAACATCTGGGTCTTCGATATCGACGGCCTCGTCTATCCCGGTCGCGAGACCAACATGGACCAGTGGAAGGCGGTCTACGCCCAGGAAAGCGATGCCCATGCGCTTGCCGACCATATCGAGGGCGCCGACGTCTTCCTCGGCCTTTCGGTGGCGGGCGCGCTGAAGCCGGCGCTATTGAAACAGATGGCCGAAAAGCCGATGATCATGGCGCTGGCCAATCCCGTGCCGGAAATCATGCCGGACCTCGCGCGCGCCGAGCGCGAGGACGCGATGATCTGCACCGGACGGTCGGATTTCCCCAATCAGGTCAACAACGTTCTCTGCTTCCCCTACATCTTCCGCGGCGCGCTCGATTGCGGCGCGCGTACCATCAATGAAGAGATGAAGATGGCCGCCGTCCGCGCGATCGCCGGGCTTGCCAAGGAAGAGGTCTGGGAGGTGCCGCACTCCTCCACCGGCGAGCCGCTGATCTTCGGCCCGGACTATCTGATCCCCTCCCCCTTCGATCCGCGCCTCATCCTGCGCATCGCGCCGGCCGTGGCGAAGGCGGCGGCCGAAAGCGGCGTCGCCGAGCGGCCGATCGAGGACCATGAGGCCTATTACGACCATCTGAACCGTTTCGCCTTCCGCTCGGGCCTCGTGATGAAACCGGTCTTCGCCGCCGCCAAGGCCGCCGAACCGAAGCGCGTGATCTTCTCCGACGGCGAGGATGAGCGGGTGATGCGGGCAGCGCAGGTGCTGATCGAGGAAGGCATTTCCCGCCCCATCCTGATCGGACGCCCCAACGTGCTCGAAACCCGCATGAAGCGCTACGGGCTCAGAATGCGGCCTCAGGAGGATTATGACATCATCAACCCGGAAAGCGATTCGCGGTTCCGGGAATATGTCGATGAATATCTGAGTTTTGTTGCGCGCAAGGGCGTGACCCCGGACCGGGCACGCACCATCGTGCGCACCAACACCACGGTGATCGGCGCGCTGGCCGTCAAGCGCGGCGATGCCGATGCATTGCTGTGCGGCGTGGAAGGCCGGTTCGACCGGCATCTGCGCGACATCGGCAACATCATCGGCAAGCACGAGGACGTGCGCGATTTCTCCAGCCTGGGCCTGCTGATCTCCAACCGCGGCGCCACCTTCTTCGCCGACACCCATGTGACCTATTGCCCGACGCCCGAGGAGATCGCGGAGACGACGATCCAGTCGGCCCGCGCGGTCTCGCGCTTCGGCATGGCCGCCAAGGCGGCGCTCGTGTCGCATTCGAATTTCGGGTCGCGGGATTCGGAAAGTGCCACGCGCATGCGCGAAGCGCTCGCCATCATCCGCGAACGGATGCCGGATCTGGAGGTCGACGGCGAGATGCACGGCGACACGGCGATTTCCGATATCCTGCGCAAGCGCGTCATGCCCAACAGCACGCTCTCAGGCGAGGCGAATCTTCTGATCTTTCCCTCGCTCGATGCGGCCCACATCACCATGACAGTGGTTCAGAGCATGCTGGATGCGTTGCATGTGGGGCCGATCCTGCTCGGCAGCGCCCTTCCCGCCCATATTCTCTCGCCATCGGTCACTTCGCGCGGCATCGTCAACATGGCGACGCTTGCCGTTGTCGAGGCCGATCTGGCTCAGGAGGAGCGGCGCAATGCGGTGTAGGAAAACTCAGGAGGCGTGAACCGGCGCCTCGGGTCTCTGTTCAATGAAAACAAGGGAATAGAGCGGCGCTTCCAATCGCGGCCCAACCGCTTCATCCCGCCGCATCGCTGGTCGACTCGCAGCCGGAACCGAAGGTAGATTCAGAACTGCTGCATGAGCCGTCCCGGCCCCGTCGCGGACGGCTTTTTCATATCCCTCGCAAGGGCTTTCCCTACGGTTGAACTTCTCACCGTCGCCCCCTTTTGTCTTGCCGCGGGCAGGCATTTCCGACACGCAGATTGCTACTCGTAAAAAGAGAATTTTTTCATCATTGCAACTCGACAACATCTTACGCGTATGTATATTGCCAGAGAGAGTTGTAAAAAGGATTCTTTGCCTTACAGCATCTTCTGGCGCACTGACAAGCAATGCCATGACCGGAGAAAATCTTTAAGTGTATGTAAAACATCGATAAAAATCACCAGGACGAAGGCATGACATCTTCTGGCGAAGACAAGCCAATTCAATTTAAGCGCGAAATCGACTCCGCTATGGACGCCGGTGCGGTTTACCGCATACTCGCACCGATTGCACCGTATTTCGGTCTGGTTCACTTCACCGTCATGGAGATCCCAAGACCCAAGGCAGCCATCGTCCCTGCGCTCGTTCACTGCACAACACTGCCGCGTTCCTTCGTCGAGATCCATGATCACGTGGGCTTGCTGCGCTTCGTGCCCCTGACCGAGACCCATCGCCGTCCGGGCGCTCCGCTGCAATGGTCGCTCGCCGATATCGAAAATCCGGATGATCCGGGCCGGAGCGATTTCGCCCAGCGAATGCGCGCCTTGCAGATCACCATGGGCATCGTGTTCACCTTCGCCTTCGACGCCAACCGCCAGACGGGACTTCTTTTCTTTGGCGATCGCAAACCGCTCGGCAGCAAGGAAGAATTCGCCCTCACCCGCATCGCCCGGCGCGCCCTCAGGCGGCACGCGGAGCTGCACAATCATCCAGGGCGGCCGATCGGCAATCTTTCAGCGCGTGAAACCGAAGTGATCCGCTGGACGGCGGAAGGCAAGACCTCGCACGAGATCGGGGGCATACTGGGCCTGTCGGACCATACGGTGAATGCCTATCTCGCCAACGCCATCCGCAAGATGGATTGCGTTAACCGGGCCCAGCTCGTGGCCAAGGCGATCCGCTTCAACATCATTGACTGAAGCAACGCGAACGCGGATGGCGGTCACAGGCCTGCTGATCTCCAATCGGTGGCCGCGCCGCAACGACGCCCCGGATTGGCAGCGGGAGCAAAGGCGCGTCACTTTCGCCCGGTCTTGTCTTTCCAGTGCTTGCGGCAGAACGAGACATAGCGCTCATTGCCGCCCACCTCGATCTGAGGGCCGTCCAGCAGCACATTGCCCTCGCCATCCAGGCGCACGACCATGGTCGCCTTGCGGCCGCAATGACAGATCGTGCGCACCTCCCGAATCTCGTCGGCCAGCACGAAAAGCTCTCTGGAGGCCGGGAACAGTTCACCGCGAAAATCAGAGCGCAAGCCGTAAGCCATGACCGGCAGGCCGAGCTCATCGACGATACGGGCCAGTTGCCAGACGTGGTCGGACGTGGCGAAATTCGTCTCATCGACAAACAGGCAGTCGATCTTCTGTTCGTTGTTCAGCCGCCCCGCGAGTTCGAAGAGATCGGTTTCGGGGCCGAATGTCACCGCGTCGGCAGTCAGGCCAATGCGCGACGAGACAATGCCCCTGCCGGCCCTGTCATCGAGTTCGGCAAGCAGGATAACCGCATGCATGCCGCGCTCGCGGTAATTATAGGCGGCCTGCAGAAGCAGGGTGGATTTCCCCGCATTCATCGTGGCGTAATAAAAGTGAAGCTTGGCCATGTTCCCGATCCTTCCGGCTTCCTTTTGCCGAAAAGGACGGGCGATAATAAAGTGCAAAAAAAACCAAATCACAGGAAAGATAGATCAGACGACCGCAGGGAGCGGCGATCCGCTTCCCACCAGCAGCGTACCCTTGTCGCAAAGGCCGGTTTGTGGAAGAGATCGCGGCCGGGCGCCGCATTGCCCGCTTCTTCGTCATCCGCTTCGAAAGTCTTTATCCATGAACAAGGCCCTCGAGCTCCGCAATATCGACATCGTTTTCGGCAAGCGCCCCGAACGCACGCTGCCATTGATTGACGCCGGCCTTTCCCGCGACGACATATTGAAGAAGACCGGCAACCTGGTCGGCGTCAGCGATGCGTCACTTTCAGTCAACGAAGGTGAAATCGTCGTGTTGATGGGGCTTTCGGGTTCCGGAAAATCTACCCTGCTGCGTGCGGTCAACGGCCTGGCGCCGGTCACGCGCGGCAATGTGGTTGTTCATACCGAAAGGGGCGCGATCAACCCTTACACCGATGGCAGCCGCGCCCTTCGCACGCTCAGGAACCGTTCGGTGTCGATGGTCTTTCAGCAATTCGCCTTGCTGCCATGGCGCAGCGTGGCGGAAAATGTCGGCTTCGGGCTCGAACTTGCGGGCGTGACGAAGAGGGAAAGGCGCGATCGGATCGAAGAGCAACTGGAGCTTGTCGGCCTTTCCGACTGGGCCGGTCAGCCCGTCCATACCCTTTCCGGCGGCATGCAGCAGCGGGTCGGCCTCGCGCGCGCCTTCGCCACGGGCGCGCCGGTTCTGCTCATGGACGAGCCGTTCTCGGCGCTCGACCCTCTCATCCGGGCCCACCTTCAGGATGAGTTGCTGTCGCTGCAGCGACGGCTCAGGAAAACCATAGTGTTCGTCAGCCATGATCTGGACGAGGCTATCAAGCTCGGAAACCGTATCGCCATCATGCAGGCGGGAAAGCTTATCCAGACCGGCACGGCGCGCGAGATCGTCAACCACCCGGCCACAGACTATGTCGCCGACTTCGTCGCGCACGCAAACCGCTTTGCCTTTCTGACTGCCGCCGACATCATGCGGCCTGTAACCGACCGCGCCCAGCTCTCAGCACCCATTTCGGCGACGGTAAAGCCGGAAACCAACGCAGCGGCGCTGCTGCGCGCCCTCGCCGAACGCCCGGGCACGATCGGCGTCATCGACCGCGGGCGGATCGCCGGAACGATCACCGAGCAGGACCTGATGGCCCGTCTGGCCACTTCCCGCTCGCCCGAACCTCAGGAGAGCAATCGATGAAAGAAAATGTCCTGCGCGAAACCGATGAGGCGGCAAGAGCGCTGGCGCGAAAACTCATTCGCGAAGCGCCCTTTGCCGCGCTTGCCGTTAACGAACCGGAGACCGGCTTTCCACTGGCCAGCCGCGTGCTGCTTGCGACCGATATCGACGGCGCCCCGGCAATCCTGATCTCGAGGCTTTCCGTCCACACACGCGCCATCGAGGCCGATAGCCGCGTCTCGATCCTGACGGGAGAGCCGGCCAAGGGAGATCCGCTGGCCCATCCGCGCCTGACCACGCGCTGCCATGCGCATTTGCTTTCGCGCGAAGGCGAACACCATTCACGGTTGCGTGAACGTTTCCTCAGCCGCCACAAAAAAGCCAAGACCTACATTGATTTTCCGGATTTCAACCTCTTCCGGCTGGAACCGGTCTCGGCCAATCTCAATGGTGGTTTCGGCAGGGCCTATGCACTCGATAAGGACGACATCGTCCGCCCCGACGCTCTGTCGGGCTATCAGTGGCTCGACCTTCCTTTCGTAAAAAAACATGCCGAAAGCATATTGTCTCAAGTTCAAATACAAGGACTTGCTTTAATAGACATCGATCCTGAAGGTATATATGTCCGGAACGGTCAAGAAATCTTCCGCCACGACTTTGAAAAAGTAGCAACTAATAACGATGAATTGCTTTCTTTTTTCCACGAACTGGTCGGAAAATACCCAAAATTTAAGATTACTTTTTAATTATAACTTGTGTAAGTTATTTCTCGATAAGAAACGTATGTAGCGTCGCTGTCCAGCAAAGGAAACACCACCGTGACAACAAACACACAATCGGACAAAACCGCTGTAGCAGCAGGCCTTCTCTCGGCCATGGCCAATCCCAAACGCCTCCAGATTCTCTGCGTTCTGATCGAAAGCGAGATGCCGGTCGGCGCACTCGCCAACAGGGTAGGATTGAGTCAATCGGCACTATCTCAGCACCTCTCAAAGTTGCGTGCACAGAATCTGGTCGAGACGCGCCGTGAAGCGCAGACGATTTTCTACAGCACCCACGCGGAACCGGTGAAAAAGCTCCTCGACACGCTTGATGACATCTACGACCGCTCGGGCTGGCGCGACACGCTTGCCGGGTAAGCTCCGGCTCCGACCCATTCGCCGGACCGACCACAACCAAGACGGCGCGGCCAGATGGGCGCCCGTCGGGTCCTTTAACGATCCGATGCATCAGGATCGCAGCGGGAACCTCTGGCGGGTTTCCGCGTCTGGGGCAGAATGTCTCGGCATCTGCGAGGCAGTTCTGGTGCATGCCTGATACCCTCCCGCCTTCCAGCTTGACGGCGCTCCATCCGCTGATAACGTGCTCCTCCGTATAATTCCAAAAAAGCATGACCCGGCAAACGGGTCGCTTTCTTCTGTGGAGCAGCTTATGTCCGACCGCGTCGCCCCCAACAATCTCGAAGCCTTCTGGATGCCGTTTACCGCGAACCGGCAGTTCAAGAAGGCGCCACGCATGTTCGCCTCGGCCAAGGACATGTATTACAAGACCGTCGACGGCCGCACGGTGCTAGACGGCACGGCCGGGCTGTGGTGCGTCAATGCCGGCCATTGCCGCCCGAAGATCACCGAGGCGATCCGCGCCCAGGCGGGCGAGCTCGACTATGCGCCGGCCTTCCAGCTCGGCCATCCAAAGGCCTTCGAACTGGCCAACCGTCTGGTCGATCTGGCGCCTGAAGGCATGGGCCATGTCTTCTACACCAATTCCGGCTCCGAATCCGTTGATACCGCGCTGAAGATCGCGCTTGCCTATCACCGCGCGAACGGACAGGGCGAGCGCTTCCGCCTGATCGGCCGCGAGCGCGCCTATCACGGCATCAATTTCGGCGGCACCTCCGTTGGCGGCATCGTCTCGAACCGCAAGATGTTCGGCACGCTTCTGACCGGCGTCGACCACATTCCCCATACGCACCTGCCGGAAAAGAACGCCTTCACCAAGGGCCAGCCCGATCACGGCGCCGATCTCGCCGACACACTGGAGCGGATCGTCGCGCTGCATGATCCTTCCACCGTCGCCGCCGTGATCGTCGAGCCCGTGGCCGGCTCCACCGGCGTCCTCATTCCGCCGAAGGGCTATCTGCAGCGGCTGCGCGAAATCTGCGACAAGCACGGCATCCTGCTGATCTTCGATGAGGTGATCACCGGTTTCGGGCGCATCGGCGCGCCGTTTGCCGCCGAGTATTTCGGCGTGACGCCGGACATCATGACCACGGCCAAGGGCCTGACCAACGGCGTCATCCCGATGGGCGCGGTTTTCGTCAAGGACGAGATCCACGACGCCTTCATGAATGGCCCGGAGCACATGATCGAGTTCATGCACGGCTATACCTATTCGGGCAACCCGATCGCGTCCGCCGCCGGCCTCGCCACGCTTGAAACCTATCAGGACGAAGGGCTGCTGACCCGGGCAAAGGAGCTTTCGCCCTATTGGGAAGAGCAGCTTCACAGCCTGAAGGACTGCCCGCACGTCATCGATATCCGCAATCTCGGTCTGATCGGCGCAATCGAGCTGGAGCCGATCGCCGGCGAGCCGACCAAGCGCGCCTTCTCCGCCTTCCTGAAGGCCTATGAGGACGGTCTTCTGATCCGCACCACCGGCGACATCATCGCCCTGTCGCCGCCGCTGATCATCTCCAAGGCCGAGATCGACGAATTGTTCGACAAGCTGCGCAAGGTGTTGATGAGCAATATCTGAGCGCAACTGACCCGAGACGCAGATCCATGGGAGCCCGATCATGACCGACGCCATCCGCATCGCCAACGAAGCCCTTGCCGTCACCGTCTCGCCGCTCGGTGCCGAGACGCAATCGCTGAAGACTTCCGACGGAAAGGACTGGCTGTGGAACGGCGACCCGGAATTCTGGACCGGACGCGCGCCGATCCTGTTTCCGATCGTCGGCAAGGCGCCTGACGATCGAGTGGAAATCGATGGCAAGACCTTCGCCATGAAACAGCACGGCTTCGCCCGGAAGAGCCTGTTCACGCTCGAAGAGCAGAGGGCGGCGCTCTGCCGTTTCGTTCTGACCGACACGCATGAAACACGAAAGTCCTACCCTTTCGCCTTCCGCCTTGCGATCGAGCATGCGCTGGAAGGAAAGACGCTCACCGTTTCGGCGACGGTCGAGAACAGGAATGACCGACCGATGCCCTTCGGCTTCGGCTTCCACCCCGCCTTCTGCTGGCCCATGCCCGGCATGGTCAAGGGCCACGTCCACCACATCTCGTTGGCGAACCGCAACGAACCGGCGATGATCCGGCTGCGCGGCGGACTTCTGGACCTGGCCCCTCTGCCCTCGCCCTTCTCCGAGGGCATCCTGGCGCTCGACCATGATTATTTCGAGGACGACGCGATGATCTTCCCGGAAGGCGCGGGCGACCGTCTGACCTACAGCGCCGAAGACGGACCCACGCTCCATTTTGCCTTTGAGGGCCTTCCCAACCTGGCACTCTGGACCAAGCCCGGCGCGCCCTATATCTGCGTCGAGCCCTGGCACGGCATGGCCGCGGCCAACGGCAAGGGCGCAGCCCTTGAGGCGCGACCCTTTACCAAGGTTCTCCAGGCGGGAGAAAGCGCGCGCTTCTCGTGGTCGGTTGAAATAGAGGCGTAGGGAAAACGGGCACGGATACCGTGCATTATCCACAGCCCACTCCAGGAAATATCGACGTCGAAAGATTCCCATTGCCGAAATCCTGACAATGCTGCATAGGTCGAGAAAAATCGGGTCGCTCAACCAATCGTAGCAAACTTCGGTCGGCCCGCCGGACACCTGAGCGCGCCGCCGTTTTCAGGGATCTCCAGATGAAAAAATTGGTAGCGGAATTTGTCGGAACGGCAGTTCTGGTTCTTTTCGGCTGCGGCGCAGCAGTGCTCGGGGGCGATTCTATCGGCCAGACGGGAATTGCGTTTGCCTTTGGCCTCGCGATCGTCGCCATGGCCTACGGCATCGGCCCGGTCTCCGGCTGTCATGTCAATCCGGCCGTCAGTCTCGGCGTATTCATCAGCGGTCGCATGTCGGCTGGCGAAATGATCCGGTACTGGATCGCCCAGTTTGCAGGCGCGCTCGCAGGCGCAGCCATCCTCGCCGTCATCGCCGGCTCGACCGCAAATCTGGGTCAGAATGGCTGGGGTCCGGGCTATCTCGGAGAATATGCCCTGCCTGCCGCCCTCATCTTCGAAGTGGTCTTCACCGCGATATTCGTCGTCGTCATTCTCGGCTCGACGGGCAAGGCCGCAGCCGCCGGCTTTGCCGGGCTCGCCATCGGCCTGACCCTGACGGCGATCCACCTCGTCGGCATTCAGGTCACTGGCGTCTCTGTCAATCCTGCGCGAAGCTTCGGCCCTGCCCTGCTCGCCGGAGGCCAGGCCCTTTCCCAGCTCTGGCTGTTCATCGTCGCCCCGCTGGCCGGCGGCCTGCTCGGCGCCCTCTTCTTCCGCTTCAAGCTGCTTGAAGACTGATTGAAAGGCCGGACGCCGCCACGTGCTGCGTCCGGCCGGCCCTCTCAGAGGCGGGCGCAAAATCCGTCAAAGGCGCCGAGGTCGACATGGGCGCCATTCAGGACGCCGGTCATGCCCGGCAGGTCAAGACTGTCGACATGCTCGAGCGCGACTTGCAACGGCACGGATTTCGGCGTGTCGGCGAAATTATAGACGAACAGCAGCGTCTTTCCGTTCTTCTGACGGGTAAAGATCAGCACGTCGTCATCATCGCTGTCCATGAAGGCGATGTCGCCATCGAAGAGCACGTCGTGTTCGGCGCGGAAGGACAGCACGGCGCGGTAGTGGTTGTAGACCGTGTCCGGCTCAGGCGCCTGCTCGAACACCGAAAGCGGCAGATGCTCCGCCGGCACCGGCAGCCAGGGCTTGTCGGCCGTGGTGAAGCCGGCATGCGGGGCGACATTGCTCCACGGCATCGGCGTGCGGCAGCCGTCTCGCCCCTTGAAGGAGGGCCAGAATCGGATGCCATAGGGGTCCTGCAGATCCTCGAAGGCAATGTCGGCCTGGGGCAGCCCCAGTTCCTCGCCCTGATAGAGGCAGATGGAGCCGCGCAAACTCGCGAGCAGCGAAATGGCGAGTCGCGCCACCGGCTCCCGCTCCGCTTCCGTTTTGGCAAAGCGCGAGACATGGCGGTCGACATCGTGATTGGAAAATGCCCAGCACACCCAGCCATCCTTCACCGTGGCGAAGAAATTCTCCACGCAATCGCGGATGTGCGCGGGCGAGAAATTTGGTCCGAGAAAGTCGAACGTGTAGCACATATGCAGCTTGTCATTGCCGGAGGTATAGGCAGCGACAGTCTTCAGGGATCGCGCGCCGTCGCCTACTTCTCCCACCGATGAGCGATCGTCATACTCATCGAGCAGTGCCCGGAAGCGCTGCAGAAAGGCGATATTCTCCGGCCGCGTCTTGTCGTAGATATGCTGCTGGAATCCATAGGGGTTCACATCGGGCGCATCGAGGCCGGCCGGTCCAAGCTCGCCGTCGACCGCCGGATTGTCGCGCAGTTTCGCGTCGCAAAAATAATAGTTCACCGTGTCGAGACGGAAACCGTCAACGCCGAGGTCCAGCCAGAAGCGCACGGTCTCAAGAAGCGCGTCCTGGACGGCCTTGCAGTGGAAATTGAGGTCCGGCTGGCTCGCCAGGAAATTGTGCATGTAGTACTGCTTGCGCGTACCGTCCCATTCCCAGGCCGGTCCGCCGAAGATCGACAGCCAGTTGTTGGGTGCGGTCCCGTCCGGCTTGGCATCGGCCCAGACGAACCAGTCGGCCTTGTCATTCACCTTGCTCTTGCGGCTCTCCCTGAACCAGGCATGCTGGTCGGAGGTGTGGGAAAGCACCTGGTCGATGATGACCTTGAGGCCCAGCCGATGGGCCTCGGCCACGAGCGCCCGGAAATCATCGAGCGTGCCGAACATCGGATCGACATCGAGATAGTCGGAGACATCATAGCCCATGTCGGCCATCGGCGACTTGAAGAAGGGCGACAGCCAGATCGCGTCGACGCCGAGCTCGGCGACATAGGCAAGCCGGCGGGTGATGCCCGGCAGGTCGCCGATCCCGTCACCGGTCGTGTCCTGGAACGAGCGCGGATAGATCTGGTAGATGACGCCGCCGCGCCACCATGCGCCGTTTTCGCTTTTCTCGCCGGTCATTGGAAAATCCTTGCCTGAAATCGTCTGAATTCACTGGCCGCCAGCCTATCGTCGCGCCCGCGGCAGGTAAATGGAGATCGCTCTTTATCCGCATCTGGCTTTTGCGCCGTCAGAGCGGTGTAATACGGCTGTAACATCGCTTGGATAACAGGTCCGGACTGGCGGCACGAGCCTGCGGGAGAATCGGAAGACGGAAGTGAACGACAAGGCGCTCAAGAGACTGACCCTCGTATCCGATGCCTGGCATCCGCAGGTCAACGGCGTTGTTCGCTCGATCGAGAGCACCAACCGCGAACTGGAAAAGATGGGGGTCGCGGTGACAATGATCACGCCCGACCTCTTCCGCAGCATGCCGATGCCGACCTATCCCGAAATCCGCCTGGCGCTTGCCACCTATGGGCAGGTTGCCCGCAAGATTGCCAAAAGCGCGCCGGACTATGTCCATATCGCGACCGAAGGGCCGCTCGGCTTCAAGGCGCGCCGCTATTGCCTGAAGCGCGGCATGCGCTTTACGACCAGCTACCACACCCGCTTTCCCGAATATGTCGCGGCCCGCCTGCCGATCCCGAAAGACATGCTCTATGGCATCGTCCGCCGGTTCCACAACTCCGGCAATGGCTGCATGGTGGCGACCGACAGCCTGGCGCGCGAGCTGGAAGAGCGCGGCATCAAAAATCTGATGCGCTGGAGCAGGGGCATCGACAACAGACTGTTTCAACCCCGCCCGAAATCGGAGGCCCCGTTCGGCGGACTCAAACGCCCGGTTTTCCTCACCGTTGCCCGCGTCGCAGTGGAGAAGAACCTTCCCGCTTTGCTGGAGCTCAAGCTTCCGGGCAGTATCGTGGTTGTCGGTGACGGTCCGGCCCGCAAGGCGCTCGAGGAAAAGTTTCCCGAGGCTTATTTCGCCGGCATGCTGCGGGACGAGGCCCTTGCAAAGGCCTATGCGGAGGCGGATGTTTTCGTCTTCACCTCGAAAACCGACACCTTCGGCAACACCATCATAGAGGCGCTCTCAAGCGGCGTTCCCGTGGCAGCCTTTCCGGTGACCGGCCCGAGCGATATTCTTGGCGGGCATGATCAGGCCGGCGTGCTTGACGACGATCTCGAGGCGGCCTGTCTGAAAGCTCTCGAATGCGAACCGGAAAAAGCCCGCGAACTGGCGTTGTCCTATACCTGGGAGGCGGCGGCCAGGCAGTTCCACGACAATATGGTCGCCGCCCACGGCGACTAATCAGCGCTTCTTCTTGCGCTTGTGCTCGAACGGGTTGTCGCCGGCGCGGAAATGAATGCGGATCGGCACGCCCGGCATGTCGAAATCATTGCGAAGGCCGTTGGTCAGGTAGCGGATATAGCTCTCCGGAACGGCATCCGGCCTTGTGCAGGAAATCATGAAACCAGGCGGGCGGGTCTTCACCTGCGTCATGTATTTCATCCTGAGGCGCCGGCCGGAAACGGCGGGCGGCGGATGGCTGACGGTCTGACCATCGAGCCAGCGGTTGAGCCGGGCCGTGGAAATCCTGCGGTTCCACACCTTGTCGGTATCGGCGACCGCCTGCATCAGCTTGTCGAGGCCGGTGCCCCGCTCGCCGGAGATCGGCACGGCGCGAATGCCGCGGGCCTGCGGCAGCAACCGGTCGGTCTTTTCCCGCAGGTCCGCAAGCACCTGCTGGCGGTCCTCGATCATGTCCCACTTGTTGAAGGCGATGACAGCCGCCCTGCCCTCGCGCAGCACGAGATCGACAATCTGCAGGTCCTGCTTTTCGAACGGGATCGTCGCATCAAAGACGATCACCACGCATTCGGCGAAGCGGATGGCGCGCAAGGCGTCGGAAACGGAAAGCTTTTCCAGCTTCTCCACAACCCTTGCCTTGCGGCGCATGCCGGCAGTGTCGAACAGCTTGATGGCGCGGCCGCGCCATTCCCATTCAACAGAGATGGAATCACGCGTAATACCGGCTTCGGGACCGGTCAGAAGCCGCTCCTCGCCAAGATAGCGGTTGATCAGCGTCGATTTGCCGGCATTCGGGCGGCCGACGATTGCCACCCGCAAGGGCTTGCTGTCGTCGTAAGGTGCGACCTCTTCCGGGTTCTCGGCTTCCTCGCGCGTCAGCATCACATCGGTTTCGGCTTCCGCGCCGTCATCGTCCTTGCCGAAGGCACGGTCTTCGCCGATCGCCTCGATGATCGCTTCGCGCAGGTCGTTCATGCCCTGGCCATGTTCGGCCGAGATCGGGCAGGGTTCGCCGAGCCCAAGCGTGAAGGCGTCGTAAAAGCCGGCATCCGAACCGCGGGCTTCCGCCTTGTTGGCAACCAGCACAACGGGCTTGCCGCGGCGACGCAGCAGTTCGGCAAGGGTCGTATCGGCGGGCGTCAGTCCAGCCTTTGCGTCGATGAGAAACAGAGACAGGTCCGCTTCGTCGATCGCCGCTTCCGTCTGCGCGCGCATGCGCCCCGGCAGCGTGTCGGCGGCGGCCTCTTCGAGGCCGGCCGTGTCGATGATGGTGAAGCGGAGATCAAACAGCCGCGCATCGCCCGGCCGGCGGTCGCGGGTCACCCCCGGCGTGTCGTCGACAAGCGCCAGCTTCTGCCCGACCAGACGGTTGAACAGCGTGGACTTGCCGACATTCGGCCTTCCGACGATTGCGACCTTGAAACTCATCTATTCCTCTCGGGCCGGCTTAGCCGGCATCCTGGATTTCACCGTTGGCGGTCATCACCTCGAGCAGGATCTGCGCGCGGTTCAGCACATTGCGCGGCGCTTCCGGATCGTTGGCGATTTCCTCGAACCATTCCTGGGCACGAGGATAATCCTGGTGACCATAGGCGGAAAGACCGAGGATTTCGCGGGCGGAGAAGCGGAACGGGTTGCCGTCATTGGCAAGTTCCTCCACTTCCGCCGAAACCTGCTCATAGGTCCCGGTATCGACCAGAAGCCAGCCGGCGCGCAGCTTAGCGGCGTCGCGGATGGCTGCCGGCACGCTGCGGTCCTTGCCGATCGAGGAAAAGGCGGAGACGGCGGCGGCCGTATCACCGGCTTCCGACAGAAGCGTCGCCGAGCGCAGTTCGGCGAGAACGGGATAGGAGCCGTGCCCCTCGGCTTCGAGCTTGGAAAGCGTCTCTCCGGCAGCATCCAGATTGCCGGCCTCGATCTCGTTCAGAGCCGTCAGGAAGATATCGCCGGATTCGGCCGCCTTGCGGGCCTGCCAGTATTCATAACCGCGCCAACCGGCGGTTCCGATAACGAGCAGCACGGCAGCCGCGATGAGATAACGCCCGAAGCGCCGCCATGCGTCCTTCATTCTGTCGGAACGCAGCTCCTCATTGACCTCGCGGATAAAACTGTCGTCCTGATTAGCCATTCCGTCACTCCGGCATGAATTTCTTAAAGTCCAGTGCCGCGCCTTCTAGCCGTTTTTTCTTCCCGTTGTAAGGGAAAAAGCCGCATGCGCCGGGCGATATTGCACCGTTTTTCACTTTTCACGCGGCGAATGAAACCGGAACTCCGATCAGCCAGACGTGAAGCTTCCAGATGAACAGCCCCCAGAGCGCGATCCCGACGACGAAGGCATAGGCATCATAGCGCGCGGAAACGAAAGGCTTGCGGCTGTAATTGCCGGCCCGCTCGCGCTTCGCCAGCGAAATCCTGAGAATGACCGCCCAGACGAGCAGGCCGGCAAACAGGATGACGGAGGCCGCCTCGCCATTGGCCAGAAGGTGGGCCAGGGCCCAGATCTTCACCGACAGCACCAGCGGATGCTTGGCCATGGTCGTGATCCGCCCCGGCGGAAAGAAGCTCGCGGCAAGACAGATCATCGCGATCAGCATCAAGAGAATGGTGATATGCGCCATCCAGAAGGGCGGCGCGTAGAGGACGATGCCCTGCTGGCGGGCATGGCCGAAGGCCCAGATCATGAAGATGAGCGCGGCAAGGGCCGCGATCGAGAACACGCCCCTCCAGGCATTCTCCCCCAGCCGATCGATCATCGCCTGGCGAAAGCCCGGAGCGAAGGTGTGAATGAGATGAATGCCGGTGAAGATCAGAACGGCAATGATGAGCATGACCATGGCGCTATTCCCCTTGAAGGCGCGAAGACATGCGCACAATAATCCCGAACCGCAGCGTTTTGAAGCCGCTCAGTCCGGATGCGTATCGGCCACGGCTCCACCCGGCTCCTGATAGTCCTCGCGGTCGATTTCCGGCAGGTCCATGCCAAAGATCGCGGCTTCGAAGGCCTTCAGACGTTTGTAGATCGAGATCAGCTCGATGATCGTCGTCCAGGAAAGAACCAGATACTGGAACGAACTCGACACCTGACCAAAGGCTGTCAGGATCTGCTGGACGATACCGTAGGTGATCTTGCCGGCGACCATGGTCGGCACCAGAATGAAATAGGCGAAGATGTTGTCAGCCTGCAGATAGAGGCTGCGGAACAGGTTGAAATAGGTGTAGTGCAGGTAAAGCCGGAAATAGTTGCGGCGCACATTGGTGAAGAGTTCACGCAGCGTGATCGGGTCGGCGCGGTCTTCGTGGTCCTCGCCATAGACCAGTTCCTTACGATAGGCAGCCTCCACGCGCTGGTTGCGGAATTCCAGCCCCGGCAACTTGATGCCGACGACGGCGAGCAGCACCGTCCCGAACAGCGACCAGAAGATCGCGGCATTGAACAGCGGCGCCGGGATTTCGCCGATGATCGGCAGATGCGTCACATAGCTTGAAAGCGAGAACAGCACGGGCAGGAAGGCGATCAGCGTCATCACCGAATCGATGATGGAGACGCCGAGCCCCTCCATGATCGAGGCAAAGCGCATCGTGTCTTCCTGGACACGCTGGGAAGCGCCCTCGATATGGCGCACCCGCTCCCACATACCGGTGTAGTAGTCGTTCATCGCCGTGCGCCAGCGGAAAATGTAGTGGCTGATGAAGAAACGCGACAGGATGAAGATGATGACACTGAGCGAGGTGATCTGGAAGAAGATCAGCATCAGCGAATAGAAATCACCTTCAGTAATGCCCTGATTGCCCTCGAGCGCCGCCTGCAGCGTATCGCCGAAAGGCCGCCGCCAGTTGTTGATCGCGACGGAGACCTGCACCGAGAAATAGGTGATGAAGATGATCAGCGACGAGCCCCATACCGACCAGGCCTGCCATTTTCGATTGTCGCCGAAAAACCACCAGAAGACGCCGAAAGCGACGGTGAAAGCGGCGTAATAGATGTAGAACCAGAGGAAATCGGGGGTGATGAAGTGCGCAAGCCCGATGGGCTGCTCGCCCTGCGGATATGGGGCAAAGCCTATGCCGACCCCGACCTCGCGCATGACCGTGTACCAAAGCAGAATGCCGATGAGAGACCAGATGACGGCGGAGGCGAAAAACAGTTTCGGTTTCGGAAAAAACGACTGAAACAATGGGTTGGCCTTCCGGAAAAGTCACGAATGAAAGGGTTCTTCGCCCATCTATGGCAAAAAACGGTCGAAAGAGAAATTAAACATTGTTCAGGTCGGCAAATCGGTTGCGCGCACGCAAACCGGATCGTGGCCTATTCGCCCTCGGGAAGCGTCAGGATCAGCGGCCCGTTGCGGGTTGCCACCAGCGTGTGCTCGAACTGTACCGTCAGCGCCTTCGGGATCGAATAGAGCACCCAGTCCTGATCCTCTTCTTCCTCGGCGAATTCGCCGCCGAGCGAGAGGAACGGCTCGACCGTGAAGACATGCCCTTCGGCGATGCGCCGCCGCTCGCTCCTGTCCGGCCATGTGGAGATCTCAGACGGTTCCTCATGCAGCGAACGGCCGATGCCGTGGCTGGCGAGGTTGCGGATCAGCGAATAGCGGTTCTTCTTGGCAAAATCGCCGATGGCGTTGCCGATATCGGCGAAATCGCCGCCGGGCTTCACCTGGTTGATCCCCGTCCACATCGCCCGCTTGCCGTCCCGGCAGAGGCGTTTGATCTTCGACGTCACCGGCGGGACGGCGAAGGACGCGCCGGTATCGGAGAAGAAGCCGTTCTTCTCGGCCGAAACATCGATATTGACGAGGTCTCCGGCGGCAATCACCCGGTCGCCCGGAATGCCGTGGGCGACCTCCTCGTTGACGGAGATGCAGGTCGCGCCGGGAAACCGATAGGTCACTTCCGGCGCCGACTGCGCGCCATTGTCGTCGAGGAACTTGCGGCCGATCTGGTCGAGTTCAAGCGTGGTGATGCCGGGCTCCAGCGCCTTCGACATGATCTCGACCGCGCCCGCGCAGATGCGGCCGATGTCCTTCAGGGCCTGAAGCTCTTCTTCCGTGGTAACGATCATCCAGGCCCTCTTTTCAACTTTCGAATTCTAAACCGGTTCGCCGTCGGCGAGCATTTCGCGCACCATCGGCGCGACCCTTTTGCCGAACAGCTCGATGGCATGCAAGACCCGGTCTTGCGGCACAAGCCCGACGGCGAACTGAATCATGAACCGGTCGAGGCCGAAAATGCGCTGGTGGGCGACGATCTTCTTCGCCAGATCCTCCGGTCCGCCAACGAACAACGCGCCTTCCGGCCCCATCGAGGCATCGAATTGCGCCCGGCTTTGCGGGCCCCAGCCGCGCTCGCGTCCGAGCCGGTCCATGACGGCCTTTTGTGGCTCGAAGAAGATGTCGGCAGCCTCTTCCGCCGTATCGGCGAGAAAACCGTGGACGGAAATGCCGCGCTTCAGCTTTGCCGGATCATGACCGGCCTGAAGCCCCGCCTGGCGGTGGATGTCGAAGAGCGGCGCAAACCGGCGCGGCTGGCCGCCAAGGATGGCGATGATCAGCGGCAGGCCGAGAAAGCCGGCGCGCGCCATCGACTGCGGCGTGCCGCCGGCGGCGATCCAGACCGGCAGCGGGTTCTGCACCGGACGCGGATAGACCGGCTGATCCTTGAGCGGCGCGCGCGTATTGCCTTCCCACGTGACCCTTTCGTTCTCGCGGATCTTCAACAGGAGATCGAGTTTTTCCGAAAACAGCTCGTCATAGGCCTCCAGCGGGTAGCCGAACAGCGGAAAGCTCTCGATGAAGGAGCCGCGCCCGGCCATGATTTCCGCCCGACCCGAAGACAGCAAGTCGACGGAGGAGAACTGTTGGAACACGCGCACGGGATCATCGGAGGACAGAATCGAAACCGCGCTCGTCAGCCGGATATTCTTCGTCGTCGTGGCGGCGCCGGCCAGCACGGTTGCCGGCGAAGAGACCAGATAGTCGACGCGGTGATGCTCGCCGACGCCGAAGACGTCGAGCCCGACATCATCCGCCAGCCTGATCTCCTCCATCAGGTCCTTCATGCGACGTTCGGCCTCGCGCCCGCGATCGATGCCGTCGGACGGATCGACATCGGCAAATGTGAAGACACCCAGTTCCATCAGTTCGTCCTTTCAAGCCAGAAGCTGAATTGCGTCGGACCCTGATATGGAGCATCGCCTGCCGCAAGTCACGGGATCGGCCGTCACCGCTTGCGAAACGCTGTGTTCACACCTTCCTCCAGATCACCACAGGCCGGGTGCATTTCTTGCCATCTCCCCGCGTGCAAGCAATTGCATGGCTTCCGGTTTGCGCATAACCTTTCTGGCAAATCGCAAACAACAACAAGAACGGGAATGGCATACATATCATGGCGCGCACAGTAGTGGTGACCGGTTCCACCAGCGGGATCGGCCTCGGCATTGCCGAAGGCTTCGCGAAGGCCGGAGACAATCTCGTCATCAACGGTTTCGGATCGGAAGAGGCGATCAATCAGGCAGTCGAAAGCGTCGGCAGCCTCGGCGAGGGATCGGTAATCTACCACCCCGCCGACATGACCAAGCCAGACGAGATCGCGGATCTGATTGCGACTGCCGACCAGACCTTCGGCGGGCTCGACGTATTGGTCAACAATGCCGGCGTGCAGCATGTCAGCGCAATCGAGGATTTTCCGCCGGAAAAATGGGATCAGATCATCGCCATCAATCTGACGAGTTCCTTCCATACGATCCATAATGCGGTTCCGCTGATGAAGAAGGCGGGCCATGGCCGGATCATCAATCTGGTTTCCGCCCACGGGCTGGTCGCCTCGCCGTTCAAGTCCGCCTATGTCGCGGCGAAGCACGGCATGATGGGGCTGACCAAGACGGTCGCGCTGGAGCTTGCCCGCCACAACATCACGGTCAACGCCATCTGCCCCGGTTATGTGCTGACCCCGCTCGTGCAGAAACAGATCCCGGATACGGCCAAAGCGCGCGGCCTGACGGAAGAACAGGTGAAGACCGACGTTCTTCTCGCCGCCCAGCCGACCAAACAGTTCGTGACCGTCGAGCAGATCGCCGCCGCGGCGCTTTATCTTGCAAGCGACGCCGCCAGCCAGGTCACCGGTACGCATATTTCGATTGACGGCGGTTGGACCGCCCAATAACCCCCGCCTCCGGGGTATGCTGAAGGAATTTTGATGACGATACGGTTCATCCTGAACGACAGGGACGTAACGCGCGACAGGTTTTCGCCGTCGGAAACCCTGCTCGACTATCTGCGCATCAAGCGCCGCCTGACGGGCTCAAAGGAAGGCTGCGCCGAGGGCGATTGCGGCGCCTGCACCGTGCTGGTCGGCAGGCTGACGCGCGGAAGGCTTGTCTACGAGACGGTCAATTCCTGCATCCGCTTCACCGCATCGCTGAATGCCACCCATGTCGTCACCGTCGAGCATCTGGCCGCCAAGGACGGTGCGCTCCATCCCGTCCAGCAGGCCATGGTCGACATGAACGGCTCGCAATGCGGCTTCTGCACGCCGGGCTTCGTCATGTCGCTTTATGCGTTGTGGATGGAAAACGAAAAGCCGTCCCGACAGGCAATCGAGAAGGCATTGCAGGGCAATCTCTGTCGCTGCACCGGCTACGAGCCCATCATCAAGGCGGCGGAAAAGGCCTCTGCCATACGCCCGGATGCCGCTTTCGATGCGCTGGCGCGGGAACGCGAAAGCGTGATGGCAAGGCTTGCGGCAATGAAGACCGGCGAGACCATCACCATCGGCACCGAAAGCAAGCGCGGTATCATTCCGGGCTCCGCCGAGGCCCTTGCCGAGGTGCTCGCCGAATATCGCGACGCGACGATCGTAGCAGGCTCGACCGATGTCGGTCTTTGGGTCACCAAGCAGATGCGCGAACTGAACCCGATGGTGTTCATCAACCATCTGGAAGAGCTGCAGACGATCACCGAGACGGAGAAGAGCTTCATCATCGGCGCGGGCGTCACCTATACTGAAGCGTTCCCGGCGCTTTCCGGCAAGATCCCGGCGCTCTCCCGGCTGATCGACCGCATTGGCGGCGAGCAGGTGCGCAATATGGGCACGATCGGCGGCAATGTCGCCAATGGCTCGCCGATCGGCGATACGCCGCCCGCCCTGATCGCGCTCGGGGCGACGCTGACGCTGCAATCGAAGGACTGCACGCGCTCCATCGCGCTTGAGGATTATTTTCGCGACTACGGCAAGCAGGACCGGCGACCGGGCGAATTCGTCCTCTCGCTCACCGTTCCGAAGCCGGCCGAGGGCGCGCATTACGCGGTCTACAAGGTTTCCAAACGCCGCGAAGAGGATATTTCCGCCCTTTGCGGAGCCTTCTATCTTGAGCTTTCAGCCGACGGCACGGTCGACAAGATCCGCATCGCCTATGGCGGCATGGCCGGCATTCCGAAACGCGCGGCCCATGTGGAGGCCGCCCTTTCCGGCAAGCCGTGGACGACCGAGACCGTGGAAGCGGCCCGGCCCGCCTTTGAGAGCGACTACCAGCCGATGACCGATATGCGCGCGACAGCCGAATATCGCATGCTCGCGGCCAAGAACCTTCTCTCCCGCCTGCTCATGGAAACCGGGGGCAGCCCGCAGGAACTCTCACGCTTCGAACGCGAGGAGGCGTAAGATGGACAAGCAGACCAATGACGCGCTTTCCCTGAAGACCGAGATTTCCGGCGGCATGCACAAGCCCCGCGTTCACGATTCCGCCCACAAGCATGTGGCCGGCACCGCTGAATACATCGATGACATTCCGGAACCCGCAGGCCTTCTGCATGTCGGCCTCGGCCTTTCCGAACGTCCGCACGCGCGCATTGCCGGAATGGACCTGTCGGCGGTGGCGGAAGCCCCCGGCGTGGTCGCCGTGCTGTCGGCGAAGGATGTCCCAGGCACCAATGATATTTCCTCGGGCGGCAATCACGACGAGCCGCTCTTTGCCAATGAAGAGGTCGAGTATCACGGCCAGATCATGTTCGCGGTGATCGCCGAAACCCGGCATCAGGCCCGCGCGGCAGCCCGGCTGGCGAAGATCACCTATGATGACCTGCCCTTCTGGACCAATGTGCGTGACGCGATTGCCCATGACGCCCCCAATGTCATCACGCCAATGACGCTTCAGCGCGGCGATGCCAAAGCCGCGCTCGACAAGGCGCCGCGCAGGATCACCGGCGAGATGGAAATCGGCGGACAGGAACATTTCTACCTCGAAAGCCAGATCGCGCTCGCCATTCCCGGTGAGGATGACGAGGTGGCCGTCTGGTCATCAACCCAGCATCCAAGCGAGATCCAGCACATCGTCGGCCATGTGCTCGATATTCCGTCAAACGCCGTCACCGTCTATCAGCGGCGCATGGGCGGCGGTTTTGGCGGCAAGGAGACCCAGGGCAACGGCTTTGCCGCGATCGCGGCCCTTGCGGCCAAGAAGCTGAACCGCGCCATCAAGGTCCGTCCCGACCGCGACGAGGACATGGTGATCACCGGCAAGCGTCACGATTTCGTCGCCTTCTACGATATCGGCTTCGACGACGACGGCGTGATCGAAGGCGTGGACGCGACCTTTGCCGGGCGCTGCGGCTTTTCCTCCGACCTTTCCGGTCCGGTGACCGACCGCACGCTGTTTCACGCCGACAGTTCCTATTATTATCCGAACGTGCACATGGTCTCCCGACCGTTGAAGACGCATACCTGCTCGAATACCGCCTATCGCGGTTTCGGCGGGCCGCAGGGCATGCTGGCGGGCGAGCGCTTCATCGAGGAGATCGCCTACGCGCTGCAGAAAGACCCGCTCGATATCCGCAAGGCGAATTTCTACGGACCCAACGGCTCCGGCCGCGATGTGACGCCCTACCACCAGACGGTGGAGGACAACATCATCCTGCGCGTGGTCGAGGAACTGGAACAGACCTCGGACTATCGCGCCCGCAGGCAGGCAATCATCGACTTCAACAAGACCAGTCCGATCATCAAGAAGGGCATCGCGCTGACGCCGGTGAAATTCGGCATTTCCTTCACCATGACCGCCTTCAACCAGGCCGGCGCCCTCGTCCATGTCTATCAGGACGGCTCGGTGCAACTCAATCACGGCGGCACGGAGATGGGTCAGGGGCTCTACATCAAGGTTGCCCAGGTGGTCGCCGACGTCTTCCAGATCGACCTCGAACGGGTGAAGATCACCGCGACGACGACCGGCAAGGTGCCGAACACCTCGGCTACCGCCGCCTCGTCCGGCTCCGACCTCAACGGCATGGCAGCCTGGAACGGCGCGATGCAGATCCGCGACCGGCTGGTCGCCTTTGCCGCCGAACACTGGAATGTCGCGCCGGAGGAAATCGAGTTCCTGCCGAACCGGGTGCGCATCGGAAAGGAAGAAATTCCTTTCCCCGATCTGATCAAGGCCGCCTATTTTGCCCGTATCCAGCTTTCGGCCGCAGGCTTCTACAAGACGCCAAAGATCCACTGGGACCGCGCGGCAGGCAAGGGCCGACCGTTCTACTATTTCGCCTATGGCGCGGCCTGCACCGAGGTCTCGATCGATACGCTGACCGGCGAATACCTGTTCGACCGGACCGACATCCTCCACGATGCCGGGCGGTCGCTGAACCCGACCATCGATATCGGCCAGATCGAGGGCGGCTTCGTGCAGGGTCTCGGCTGGCTGACGACGGAGGAATTGTGGTGGGACGACAAGGGGCGGCTTCGCACCCATGCGCCGTCCACCTACAAGATCCCGCTTGCTTCCGATCGGCCGAAGATCTTCAACGTCAAGCTCACCGATTTTTCCGAAAATCTGGAACCGACTATCGGCCGTTCCAAGGCCGTCGGCGAACCGCCCTTCATGCTGGCAATCTCGGCGCTGGAGGCGATCTCCATGGCCGTTGCCAGCGTCGCCGACTACCGCGTCTGCCCGAGGCTTGATGCCCCGGCAACGCCCGAGCGCGTGCTGATGGCGGTGGAGCGGATGAAGAAGGCGTGAGGCATGAGCGAGGTCGCGACATTCCGGCGTTTTTTCGAGGCCCATCCGGCCGCCGTCATTGTCACGGTGACCGAGATCAAGGGCTCGACGCCGCGCGAGGCAGGCGCGGTGATGGTCGTTTCAAGTGACGCCACCTGCGGGACGATCGGCGGCGGCCAGCTCGAATATATCGCGATCGATCATGCCCGGCGTCTGCTGAAAGGACATGACGCACCGCTGCGGCTCGACATTCCCCTCGGCCCCGAGATCGGCCAATGCTGCGGCGGGCGGACGGTTCTCGGCTTTGAGGTCGCGGAAACCGGCACAGTCGATCGCCTGCTGAACTTGCTTGCGGAGAAGGCGGCATCCAACCCTTCGGTCTATATTTTCGGCGGCGGGCATGTCGGCGTGGCGCTCGCGCAGGCGCTTGCTCCTCTACCCTTCAACACGACTGTGATCGAGACCCGCCCGGAAATGGATGGGCCGCTGCCGGAGACCGTCGCGCTTCGCCTCTCGCCGATGCCGGAGGCCGAAGTCGCACGCCTGCCGTCCGGCAGTGCCGCCGTCATCCTTACCCATGACCATGCGCTTGATTTTCTGATCGCGACGGAAGCGCTGAAACGCGACGATCTTTCCTATTGCGGCATGATCGGCTCGAAGACCAAGCGGGCGACGTTCCTGAATTTTGCGCGGAAGGAGGGCTTGAGTGAAACAGAGCTCTCGCGGCTGACCATGCCGATCGGCGCCGGCGTTGCCGACAAGCGTCCGGCCGTGATTGCCGCCCTGGTTGCAAGTGAACTTATCCACGTCATTTCTGCCGCAAAAGCAGGCAGGCTGCCCGCAGAACGAGCAAAGAACTGAAAAGGCTCAACTAATTTGTCTTCTTTGCGCTCCGGCACTTTTTTTTCGCGGCAAAATTTCGCATCATTCCCGCATCTGACGTTTGGGGGCACAATTTATGTTTGAACTGGCCATTTTCTGGGAATGGGCGCAATTTGCCGTGCGCTGGCTGCATGTCGTCACGGCAATTGCCTGGATCGGCTCATCCTTCTATTTCATCGCGCTGGACCTGGGACTGATCGCGCGTCCCGGCATGCCGGAAGGGGTGAGCGGCGAGGAGTGGCAGGTCCACGGCGGCGGCTTCTACCACCTGCAGAAATACATGGTCGCGCCTTCGAACATGCCGGAGCATCTGGTGTGGTTCAAATGGGAATCCTACATGACGTGGGTTTCCGGCTTCCTGATGCTGGTTCTGGTCTATTACGGCGGCGCGGATCTGTTCCTGGTCAATCGCAGCGTCCTCGATGTCTCCGCCCCGGTCGCCATCCTGATCTCGCTCGCCTCGCTGTCGATCGGCTGGCTGTTCTATCACTATCTGTGCAAATCGCCGCTCGGCAAGCACACGGTCGGGCTGATGCTGCTGCTTTACGTGCTGCTGATCCTGATGGCCTGGGGCTATACCCATGTCTTCACCGGCCGCGCCGCCTTCCTGCATATGGGCGCGTTCACCGCGACGATCATGACGGCGAACGTGTTCTTCGTCATCATCCCGAACCAGAAGATCGTGGTCGCCGATCTGAAGGCGGGCAAGATCCCTGATCCCAAGCTCGGCAAGGAGGCCAAGCAGCGTTCGACGCATAACAACTACCTGACCCTGCCGGTCATCTTCTTCATGCTGTCGAACCACTACCCGCTGGCCTTTGCCACCACCTTCAACTGGGTGATCGCGGCCCTCGTCTTCCTCATGGGCGTCACGATCCGGCACTATTTCAACACCATGCATGCCCGCAAAGGCCAGCCGAACTGGACATGGCTGCTGACGGCGATCATCTTCATCCTGATGATGTGGCTTTCGACATCGCCGAAACTGTTTACGGCAGAGGATCCGAACATGGCCGTCGCACCCGCCTTCGAGAAGTTCGCGCAGGACCCGCACTTCGCCTCGGCGAAGGAGATCGTCTCCTCGCGCTGTTCCATGTGCCATGCGGCGGAACCCGTATGGGAAGGCATTCACCGTCCGCCGCTCAACGTCCGCTTCGAGACCGATGCGGAAATTGCCTCGCGCGCCGGACAGATTTACCTGCAGGCTGCCCGCAGCCATGCCATGCCGCCCGGCAACGTTACCAGCATGACGGATGACGAGCGGGAAAAACTGGTGGCCTGGTACAGATCCAGCACCAGCGGAAAGAAGGCTGAATGACCCCACCACGCATCCTGAGGGGCCGGCTCCTGAGCTTCAACCGCCGGCCTCTGTCGATTTCGGACACCGAAAGCTATGTGTATGAGGACGATGGCGGCCTGCTGATTTCAGGGGGCCGCATTTTGGCGTTCGGCCCGTTCGAAACCATCCTGCTCGATGCGCCGGAGGGCGCGGAAATCGTCGACCATCGCCCAAACCTGATCCTGCCGGGCCTGATCGACACGCATCTTCACTTTCCGCAGATGCAGGTGGTCGGCTCCTATGCCGCCAATCTTCTGGAATGGCTCAACACCTACACCTTCGTCGAGGAGCAGCGCTTCGCCGATCCCGCCCATGGCGCCCGCATTGCCGTTTCCTTTTTTGACGAGATGATCCGCCAGGGTACCACTACGGCGGTTGCCTATTGCTCGGTGCACAAGGCCTCGGCAGATGCCTATTTCGCCGAAGCTTCGAAGCGCAACATGCTGATGCTCGGCGGCAAGGTGCTGATGGATTGCAATGCGCCGGAAGTGCTGACTGACACGCCGCAATCAGCCTATGACGACACCAAGGCGGTGATTGCCGACTGGCACGGCAAGGCGCGCAACCACGTGGTCATCTCGCCGCGTTTCGCGCTGACCTCCTCGCACGAACAGATGGAAGTGACCGGAGCGCTGGCGCGGGAATTTCCCGACCTGCATATCCAGACGCATCTTTCCGAAAACACGGCGGAAATCGAACGCGCGCTGGAGCTTTATCCGGAAGCGCAGGACTATACCGATATCTACGCCCGCTATGACCTTCTGGGCGCAAAGACCCTTCTCGGCCACGCGATCCACCTTTCCGAACGTGAACGCGACGTGCTCAACGAGACCGGCGCGGTCGCCGTCCACTGCCCGACCTCCAACCTCTTCCTCGGCTCGGGCCTGTTCCCGTTCAAGGATTACGAGACCCGCGAAAAGCCGGTGCGCATCGCCGTTGCGACCGATATTGGCGGCGGCACCAGCTATTCCATGCTGAAGACCATGGACGAGGCCTACAAGATCCAGCAATTGCGCGGCGAACGCCTCAACCCGCTGGAGAGCTTTTTCGCGATGACGCTGGGCAATGCCGAGGCGCTTTCGCTTGCAGACCGGATCGGGACGCTGGATCCTGACAGCGATGCCGACCTGGTGGTGCTCGATGCGCGCGCGACGCCCGCCATGGCGCTCAAAATGGACGCCGTCTCCACCCTTGCGGAGGAGCTGTTCCTGTTGCAGACAATGGGCGACGACAGGGCGATCGCGGAGACCTATGTGGCCGGCAACCCGGTCAAATCCGGTTTGTAGGTGCATCGCGCAAAAGCCGGTTGGCAGATATATATTCATATGTAATAAGAGCATTCATATTTGATGTGGGAGGAGCTCATGTTTTCAGAGCCGTTGACCATTGCCGACCTGAAGAAGCGCGCGAAATGGCGCGTGCCGAAGATGTTTTACGACTATGCCGACAGCGGTGCCTGGACGGAAAGCACCTACCGCGCCAACGAGACGGATTTTGCCAGGATCAACCTTCGCCAGCGCGTGCTGGTCGACATGACCGACCGCTCGCTGGAAACGACGATGATCGGCCGCAAGGTGTCGATGCCGGTTGCGCTGGCGCCGACCGGCCTTTGCGGCATGCAGCATGCCGACGGCGAGATTCTGGCGGCACAGGCGGCGGAAGAGGCCGGCGTTCCCTTCACGCTCTCGACCATGAGCGTCTGCTCGATCGAGGATGTGGCAGAGCACACCAAGGAGCCCTTCTGGTTCCAGCTTTACGTAATGAAGGATCGCGGCTTCGTCGGCGATCTGATCGACCGGGCAAAGGCTGCCAATTGCGGCGCGCTGGTGCTGACGCTTGACCTGCAGATCCTCGGCCAGCGTCACAAGGACCTCGTCAACGGCCTGTCGACTCCGCCGAAATTCACGCCCAAACATGTCTGGCAGGTCGGCACGCGGCCCTTCTGGGCGCTGGAGATGCTTCAGACCAAGCGCCGCACCTTCCGCAACATCGTCGGCCATGCGCCGGCCTCGTCCGACCTTTCCTCGCTTGCCGTCTGGACGGCCGAACAGTTCGATCCGAAGCTTTCCTGGGCCGATGTCGACTGGATCAAGGAACGCTGGGGCGGCCCGCTGATCCTGAAGGGCGTGCTCGATGCCGAGGACGCGAAGATGGCGGCAAAGACCGGCGCGGATGCGATCATCGTCTCCAACCACGGCGGTCGCCAGCTCGACGGCGCACGGTCCTCGATCTCGGTTCTGCCGGAAATCGTCGATGCGGTTCAGGGCGATATCGAAATCCACATGGATGGCGGCATCCGCTCCGGCCAGGATGTGCTGAAGGCCCGCGCGCTCGGCGCCAAGGGCACCTATATCGGCCGCCCTTATCTTTACGGCCTCGGCGCCATGGGCAAGAAAGGCGTCACCCGCGCCCTCGACATCATCCGCAAGGAGCTCGACGTGACCATGGCCCTTTGCGGCAAGCGCGACATCGAGGAGATCGATCGGGAGATTATCGCGAAGGTGGGGTTCTAGGACGGAAAAACCGCTTGAAAAACAAACCCGACGCCGGCGATAAAGCTTAGGATCGATAGAAAAAAGAGAAGAAAGCCCGCCGCAGCAAAAAAGGCTTCACGCCGGTATTTTTCATTCGCGAACGATTGAGCTGCTGCGGCGGCGGTAGCCCAAGCCAATAGCCCCAACACAATACCTGCTACCCAGCAAATGAAAGAGGCTTTTAAGCAAGGCCCATTCGATGGGTCTTTGAGGCTTGAGAGTTGCGAGACAAGAGCAACCAAGGCCCCGGAATTTACGGTAACTACGGCCGTGAGCCCCCCACGCGCGAAGCTTCTATAACCTTCATTGTCCGCATCTTTCATTTTACGATGCCCCAACCAGCGTGGCAGCCAATCTGTTATTCCACCCGCCCCGTCCCGATCACGCGCGCCCAGTCCTCATAACCCGCCTCGCGCGCCAGCGCGGCCATGCGGGTCGTGTCGTAGCGCACCTGATGGAAGGTCGGCTGCCAGCCGTCGCTGGTTTTCTCGATGATGGCGTAGCAGGCGAACGGGTGTGCCGTTTCCAGCTTGTGGTCGACAGGAACGTGGTAGGTAAAGCCGGGACAGCCGACGGAGCCTGGATTGACGAGGATCCGGTTGCCGGAAAGCAACACCGAGCGGGCAATGTGGGAGTGGCCGCACAGGATCAGCGGATAGGAAATGCCTTCCCCGAGCGCCTCAACCTCCGCCTGTTCCTTCAGCGCGAAATGTCCGGACGGCAGCAGTTCCTCGGTCCACATCACGTCGTCCTGCTGCGGCGTGGCGTGGCAGAGATAAACTTCGCCCTCGACCACCAGAGCGCTGGGCATATCGCGGATCCACTGCAGGTGTGCGGGCGAAAGCTGACGAAAGGCCGGAGCCTCCCAGTCGCCCATCTCGCTTTCCGGACGGTCGACGAGACAACGGTCATGATTGCCGCGCACCGTGGGCAGCGACATCGGCAGAAGCCGCTCGGCCGTCTCGCCGGCGGCGAGCGGCGATGACAGGCTGTCGCCGAGATTGACGATCGTGTCCGGCTTGTGGCGCTCAAGATCGGCCAGCACCGCCTCCAGCGCATCGATATTGCCATGGATATCGGCGAGTGCTGCGATCTTCATCGGATCAGCTTCCGCGATAGGTCGAAAAGGCGTGGGCGGACAGCAGCAGCGGCACGTGATAATGCGCCGTTACATCGGCGATGGCGAAACGCAGCGGAATATCTTCCAGGAAGGCCGGCTCCGTCAGCGTCGCGCCGCTGCGCCTGAGATATTCGCCGGCGTGGAAGACCAGTTCATACTGCCCGACCTCCAGGTCATTCCCGGCAATGATCGGTCCGCCGTCGACGCGGCCGTCATCATTGGTATAGACCGTCTTGATGAAGTCTCGTTTCTCGCCGTGCAGACGGTAAAGATCGATCTTCATATCCGAAGCAGGCTGCCCAAGTGCGGTGTCGAGAACATGTGTTGTCAGGCCGGTCAAAACGCAGTCTCCTCGATGGTGAACAAAGCGGGATAGATATATTCCTCCAGATTGTCGCCGGGACCGCCCCGGTCGACAACCAGAAAATCGCTCGTTTCGCCAAGCGCCATCAGCGGATGATGCCAGACATTGGCGCGGTAATTGGCCCCCTGCCCGTTCTCAGCGAGAAAAACGCGCGGCTTGGCCGGCGTGCCGCCATGATCCTCGGCAACGATGACGAGGAAGGGCCGCGGCGAAAGCGGCGAAAAGCTCTGGCTGCCGAGCGGGTGCCGCTCCATCATGTCGACCTGATAGGGGAAACGGCGCGGGCTCCCGCGGAAGATATTGATGATCACCTCGGCATCCGTGCCAAGCGCCTCGCAGGTCGCCAGCGCATGGAAGCGCGTGGTCGTACCGCCGTTGATCGACTTCGCCGTCGCCGGATCGGGCGCGATCACCGTGCCGAAGGGCGCGAAGGCTTCCGGGGTCAGTTTCTCGACGGGCAGCCTGATGCTCATCTTATGCCTTCACTCCGTAAAGCCGCAGGCGGCTGATCCCGCCATCGGGGAAGATCGCCAGCCGGACATGCGTTACCGGACCGATATTGTTCACCGAAGCGCCGGAGAACTCATGGATATTGTCGGCCTGGAGCTTGGTCTGTTCCAGGATCGGTTCCCAGTTCTCCGAAGCGGCAAGGTCTTCCGCGCTGAACACGTCATTCTGCTCCGGCAGGTTGGCGCCGAGCAGCATGCAGGTATCGGGGAAATTGCCCTTGAAATGCGCGGTATCGACGACGATCCGGCGGATGATGCCCGGATGGCCGAGCTTCAGGATCATCCAGTCATGGCCGGGACCGCGCCGGCGGGCGGTCTCCCAGCCGTCGCCCATGTTGACGCCGCGTCCGGGCGCAAGGGTGCGATCGGGATGGCCGTAATGGGCATCCGACCAGTGCAGCGCGTGGGTGCCGCCGAAGATATAGGCGAGATCAACCTCCTCGCCGTCGCCGACCTTGTCCCAGTTGAAATAGGCCGAGCCGTAGGCGCGCAGCCGGGCAATGCCGCCATCGGGATAGATATGAACCCTGAGATGCGTGAAGACCCTCTGACGGGTATCCTGATCCATCTCGAAATAATGATGGCTGTTCGGCCCGAGGTCGCACTTTGCCAGCACTTCCTGCCAATCGGCATTCTCGTCCGGATCGCCGCTCTCCATGTAGCAGCCCTCGATCGAACACTGCGGCGGGTAGTTGCCGGTGAAGTGCGAGGTATCGACATCGAAGCCGCGAATACGGCCCGGCATGGCAAGGCGGATAATCGCCCAGTCATGGCCCGGCACGCGTTTTCTGCGGCTTTCCCAGCCGTCCATCCATTTGCCGTGCTCGTCATATTCGCCGGGCAGGAAGACGGGCGAATCATCCTTCAGCATGCGCGCCAGCGGCGCGAAGAACTGGTCTGTTGCGTAGATCGCGCGCGCGCCAAGGCGCGCCGAGGCAAGGTTGATGGCGCCCACGGCAAAATCGGGCAGGGCCACACTCGTTTCTTGTTCGGACATCAATTACTCCGCGAGAAGGGATTGCAGGCGGAACCCGGCGATCTTCTCCACCTGTAAACAGGCGGTAGCCAGCTCCTCCTCGGCGGAATTGTCGATCCGGCTTCTGAAGGCGGCGAGAATATCGTCCTTATTGAGCCCGCTGACTGCAATAATGAAAGGAAATTGGAATTTCCCTATATAGGCGGAATTGAGTCTCGTAAACTCCGCATGCTCGTCCGGGCTCAACCGGTCCAGCCCGGCGCCGGCCTGCTCGCGCCTGCTTTCCTCCGTCAGTTCGCCGGAAACGGCGAGTTTCCCTGCAAGATCCGGATGCTCGCGCAAGACGCCGAGGCGCTCCTCATCGCTTGCCGCGCGAAACACCGTGCATAGCGCCTGATGCACGCCATCGGCCGTCAACGGCTCTGAGACAAGGCCCTGATCATAGGCGCGTTCGGCGATGAAGGGGGAATATTCGAAAACGCCGCCGAACCGGCTGACAAATTCTTCGCGGGCGATCATGGGGCGTCTTCCTTCGGCAAATGATGGTCGTACCAGTGGCGGGCGATGTCGATGCGACGGGGTATCCACACCTTGTCATGGGTCTCGATATATTCGAGGAAGCGTTTCAGCGCCGCAGCCCGGCCCGGCTTGCCGACGAGACGGCAATGCAGGCCGACCGACATCATCTTTGCTGCCCCCTCCCGCCCTTCGGCATAAAGCGTATCGAAGGCGTCCTTCAGATAGGCGAAGAACTGCTCGCCGGAATTGAAGCCCTGCGGCGTGGCAAAGCGCATGTCGTTATTGTCGAGCGTATAGGGAATGCGCAGGAAGGGCTTGCCGTCCGGCGTCCGCATCCAATAGGGCAAGTCATCGGCATAGGTGTCGGAGGAGTAGAGAAAGCCCCCCTCCTCCATCACCAGATCGAGCGTGTTGACCGAGGGCTTGCCCTGGTAAAGCCCGTAGGGCCGTTCGCCCGTCAGTTCCGTATGCAGCCGCACTGCCTCGCGGATGTGGGCGCGCTCGGTCTCGATATCGAAATCCTTGTATTCGAGCCAGCGCAAGCCGTGGCTGGCGATCTCCCAGCCCGCTTCCTTCATCGCGGCGACGGCTTCCGGATTGCGCTCCATGGCGCGCGTGACGCCATAGACCGTGACCGGGATCTTCAACCCCGTAAACAGCCGGTAAAGCCGCCAGAAGCCGGCGCGCGACCCGTATTCGTAGAGCGATTCCATGTTGAGATTGCGTTGGCCGGGCCAGCGTTCGGCGCCGACGATCTCCGACAGCAGGTTCTCCGATGCGGGATCGCCATCAAGAATGCAGCTCTCGCCGCCTTCCTCGTAATTGATGACGAATTGCACCGCGATGCGGGCATCTCCGGGCCATTTCGGGTCTGGCGCATTGCGCCCATAGCCAACCAGTTCGCGCGGATACCCGCTCGTTACAGCACTCATGCAAGCCTCATTTCCAGTATCGCCCGACGGTACTCCACCGGCCGGGATACAGAAAGAGGAAAGGTATAAAAGTCACAGAAATCAAGTCTCTCAGGCGATCCGCCGGGCCGGAAGCGCGCCCATGGGGTGAAGCGAATGGACACAGAACGGCGCGCCCGGCTCCTCCTCGACGAAGAGCGCGATGTTCTCGAACTCCACGGGTTCGGCGAGGATCGGGCCGAAGAACTCCAGCGCCGCGCGTTCCATCCGCTCCATGTCGCGCGGCTGAAGCGGGCCGGTGAGCGGCATATGGAAGGCGAAGGCCGACATCACGTCCGGCTCTCCCCAGCGGTGGAGATTGGCAAACTGCACCGGCGACAAGCTGCCGGCGTCGCGCCGCTCCAACTCCGCCTCGCTCAAAGGCGCGCGGAACGGATCGAACTCGCAAACCACGGCGGCGGCGAGCTCATCGAGCGCGGGCACGGCAATGGCGGGGGCAAAGGCCAGGCTGTCGCGCCGCCGCACGACCTTCAGAGGCGGCAGAAAGAACGGCTTCCAGCCCGTGGCGAACCGCATCAACGCATTCAGCAGCTGCGCCTCGCTCGTACCTTCGGCAAGATGAAACGGCGATTTCAGCATGCCCTGGAAGCCGTAGCGTCGCGGAAGCGCGGTGTGAAAGGCAATTTCCGACAGCGACATGCCGCCAATCATCGGCGGCTCGATCGACTGGCCGGAATAGGCATTGCGGCCGATCCAGTTGGCCCCGACAATGCCGAGCGCCTCATGCGGCGCCGGGGTGAAGCTGATGGCATAACGTGGCTGGTCGGAGGGCATCGGGATCACGCGAGAATACAGATGAACATGACCTGCGATACGTGATTCCGATGACACTGATACGACGAAAACCCGGCCTTTACTGAATTAACCGAGGTTTTTATTGGCGCGCTGCAAGTAGATTTCAAGGTTATAAATGTCCGGCAAGTCCTGCGCGCAAGGGGTGTTACCGCTGGCAAGACCGATCGCATGGCCGGCAAGCCGGTTTGCCACGCCGAAACTCGTCTTGAAGCCGCCGCCAAGCGCAATCACGTCGGGCACGGATTGCAGCGCCCCGATCATCGGTTCGCGATGGACGCCGCGCGGGCGAAGCCCCGCCCAGCGCTCGATGACCGGAGCATCGCGGAGTGCGGGGATGGCGGCGCGGGCAGCGGCGATCAGGGCTTCAAGCTTGTCATCCGTCGCGTAAGCCGCGTCGAATTCATCTTCCGAGGTGGAGCCGATCGCGACCCGGCCACCTGGATGGGCGATGACATAAAGGCCGTTGTCGAAGAAAATCGGCAGTGCCGGATCGCAATCGGCGGCAAGCAGCGCCGCCTGCCCCTTGACCGGACGACCGAGCGGCTGGCCTTCAGGCGCCCACAAAGGCTGTAATAGCGAAAACGCTTCCACGCCGGCCGAGACGATGGCCTTGCCGAAACCAATGCGCTCCCCGTCCGAAAGCACGATGCCATTCGCTCCGGCATCGATTGCGGCGACCTCTGCGCGGATGATCCGGATATGGCGGGCGGTCGCGAGAAAGGCCTTGAGAGCGGCAACGACGCCGCGCGGGGCGACATGGGCGGCAAGCGTTTCATGGACATAGGCGAGCGCTCCCTCGCTCCATGACGGCCAGTCCGGATCCGGCGGTTCCTCGATCACTTTCCATTCGAAGCGATGATCGCCGAGCCGCCAGTTAATCGCCGCCTCGTCGGCGCGAAGCTGCGCCGTCTTCAACTGCCGCTCCTGATAGAGCGGCATGACCCGGCCCGAACGGCGATACCCCGTTTCCAGCCCCGTCTCCTCTTCCAGCAGCCGGAGTTGATCCTCAAGCGCCGCCAGCGCCTCGAACTGGAACTGCTTCTTCTCGTCCCACTGGTCCGGCATATAGGCCATCAGCGCGCCGAGAAGCCCGTTGCTGGCGCCGCGACCGGGGGCGTCGCGATCGATCAGTAGCGTCTCGATTCCCGCCTTCTCTGCGTGATAGGCCGCCCAGAGCCCCATGATTCCGCCGCCGATGATCACAAGATCTGCGGATGTCTTTTGACGCGCGGTCATATTCGTATTATCGCCATTCATCATGGGCGATGCGGACCACAAACACGACGCTGATGCAAGCAAAACCGGCGCGGAGACGCTTGTCTGGCACGAAAGCGACATGCCGTTTTCGAATGCCTTCCAGGACCATTTCTATTCGAAGGCCGACGGACGGGCCGAGTGCGATCATGTCTTCATCGCCGCGAACCGCCTTGCGGAGCGGTGGCAGGCGGGCGGAACCTTTGCCATCGGCGAACTCGGCTTCGGCACGGGGCTCAATTTCTGCGAAACCCTGCGCCAGTGGAAGCGCCTCCGCCCGGCTGACGCGCGGCTCTCCTTCACCTCGTTCGAGCTCTACCCGATGAAGCCCTCCGAGATTGACCGCGCCCTTTCGCACTGGCCGGAAATCGGGGAAGAGCGGCGCGCGCTCGTCTCGCGCTGGCCGGACGAGCCTTCGGATACAATCGTGATCGACTTTGACCCGCAGACGCGGCTTGCCGTCCATTGCGGCGACGCGCTCACCTCGCTCACCGCATCTGCCGGGCGTATCGATGCCTGGTATCTGGACGGCTTCGCGCCATCGCGCAATCCCGACATGTGGTCTGCCGCGCTGCTGCAGGCTGTCTTCGACCATACGCGACCTAGCGGCACGTTCGGCACCTACACGGCAGCCGGTTTCGTGCGCCGCAACCTTCAGGCTGCGGGTTTTTCGGTCACCCGCGCGCCCGGTTTCGCGGACAAACGGGAGATGCTTTGCGGCAGACGGCCGGACGCGCCCTGATTTCCGGCCAAACCAACTTGCAGCTTGACTTTTGCCAGACCAGGCCTCATGTACTGCCTAGGCTTTCCACCTGTTCGCATGCCGCGTGAGCATGCCCGCCACAATGAACCTGAACGGTTCGGGCAAGGTCAGGTCAAGCGCTTGATGAAAGACCGGGCTCCCACCCGGCGCGCGGAAGGCATTTTCCACCCATAAGATCCCACTTCACGCGGGGTTCTTGAAACCGAAATCACCGGCTGTGGCCATGAGGGCCAGGCTCAGGTGGCGTTTCGGCATGCCTTGAAAGGCGCACTTGATTTGACAGATTTTTCCGCACTCGGCCTCTCCGCCCAGATCGTTTCCCGCATCGCCAGGGAAGGCTATGAAAAGCCGACCCCGATCCAGGAGAAGGCGATCCCGCTGGTGCTTGAGGGCCGTGATGTCATGGGCCTTGCCCAGACCGGCACCGGCAAGACGGCCGCCTTCGGCCTGCCGCTGATCGACATGCTGCTGCAGAACGGCAAGAAGCCCGATCCGAAGACGGTCAAGACGCTGATCCTCGCCCCGACGCGCGAACTGGTGAACCAGATCGCCGAGAACCTGCGCATCTTCGCGCGCAAGACGCCGCTGAAGGTCAACATCGTCGTCGGCGGTGCCTCCATCAACCGCCAGCAGCACCAGCTTGCCGCCGGCACCGACATTCTCGTCGCCACCCCCGGCCGCCTGCTCGACCTTCTGGACCGCCGCGCGCTCCGGCTTGACGCCGTGCGCTTCCTGGTCCTCGACGAGGCCGACCAGATGCTGGACCTCGGCTTCATCCACGATCTGAAGAAGATCGCCTCGCTGGTTCCCGACGAGCGCCAGACCATGCTGTTTTCGGCCACCATGCCGAAATCGATCGCCGATCTGTCGCAGCGCTTCCTCACCAATCCGCAGCGCGTCGAGGTTTCGCCCCCCGGCAAGACCGCCGACAAGGTGGACCAGGCGGTTCATTTCGTCGCCGGCAAGGCCGACAAGGTCGAGCTCCTGCGTCAGGAACTGACCAGCCATCCGGAAGGCCGGGCCATCGTCTTCCTGCGCACCAAGCACGGCGCGGAAAAGCTGATGAAGCATCTCGACAGCCGCGGCTTTGCCACCGCTTCGATCCACGGCAACAAGAGCCAGGGCCAGCGCGAGCGCGCGCTGAAGGCCTTCAAGACCGGCGAGATCAACGTTCTGGTGGCAACGGACGTCGCCGCGCGCGGCATCGACGTGCCCGGCGTCACCCATGTCTACAATTACGACCTGCCGGAAGTAGCGGACGCCTATGTCCACCGTATCGGCCGCACCGCGCGCGCCGGCAATGACGGCAAGGCAATCGCCTTCTGCACGCCCGAGGAATCGGGTCTCCTGCGCGATATCCAGCGCCTCACCGGCATCGAGATCGCGATTGCCTCCGGCGAGCCGCATGCCCATGCCGACCGTCCGGCAAAGGGTCGCGGCGGCCGCGGTCGCGGCGGCAATGCCTCCGGCAAGCCGGCACGTCGCGCACGCCCCTCCGGCGGCAATGGCGGCCAGCGCCACGCAGGTGATGCCCGCGACGGCGGTCATCGCGACAGCGCCAACCGCAACGGCCCCGGCCGCGACGGTCAGGCGAAATCGCGTCCGCGCCGCCAGCGCAACCGCCAGAATGATCGTCGCCAGAGCGCCTGATCACACGGCAAGGAACTGATGCGAAAGCCCCGCCGGCAAAACCGGCGGGGCTTTTTTCTTTTGGGCCAGGGGACAGCCTGAACGAACCAGCCCATTCATGAACCTCAGCGATAAGTGCATCCCGTCTGCCGGCATAGTCGGCGGGAACAACGGCCCTACCTAAAATGTTGTGTTTTATCAAAGCAATCAGGCACGGCCCCAATGACGGTCGCTCCACAGCCGGCAGGAGAGACGAGAGAATGACCCCACCCATTGACTTTGAAATCCGCAGACGCACCCTGATGGTGGGCACGGCTGCATCCGCCCTCAGCGCTGCTTTGCCACCGGGAGCGGCCGCCCAAACCACCCCGCAAGAGGCGCCCATTCCCACGCCACGGGGAGCAATGACGTCAAACGTCAGCTTCACCGTCAACGGCAACCAGACGGATCTGGAACTCGACAACCGCGTCACCCTGCTTGACGCCATGCGCGAGCACCTGAAGCTCACCGGCACCAAGAAGGGCTGCGACCACGGCCAGTGCGGTGCCTGCACGGTGATGGTCAATGGCGAACGCATCAATTCCTGTCTCTCCCTCGCCGTCATGCATGAGGGCGACGAGATCACGACGATCGAAGGCGTGGGCACGCCCGACGAACTCGATCCGATGCAGCAGGCCTTTCTCGATCACGACGGCTTCCAGTGCGGCTATTGCACGCCGGGCCAGATCTGTTCCGCCAAGTCGGTTCTGGAGGAAATTGCGGCCGGCATCCCCTCTCATGTGACCGGCGACCTGACGGGACCGATCGCGCTTTCCGACGCGGAAATCCGCGAACGCATGAGCGGCAATATCTGTCGCTGCGGGGCCTATTCCAACATCCTGGCAGCCATTCACCAGGTCGCGGAGGAACGGGCATGAGACAGTTTTCCTATGAACGGGCAAACAATCCCGCAGAAGCCGCAAGCCGCGCCGCCGAAATAGAGGGCGCGAAATTCCTCGCCGGCGGCACCAATCTGCTCGACCTGATGAAGCTTGAGATCGAAACGCCGGTGCACATCATCGATGTCAACGGCCTCGGTCTTGATGAAATCACCGAGACGGATGACGGCGGCCTCAGGATCGGCGCGCTGGTCAGCAATACCGATCTGGCCGCCGACGCGCGCATTCGCCGCGACTATGGCGTTCTGACGCGCGCGCTCGTTGCCGGCGCCTCCGGCCAGTTGCGCAACAAGGCGACAACGGGCGGCAATCTCCTGCAGCGCACCCGCTGTCCCTATTTTTACGACACGGCTCAGGCCTGCAACAAGCGGGTTCCGGGTTCGGGCTGTTCCGCCTTGTCGGAGGGGGCGTTCTCGCGTCAGCTCGGCATTATCGGCACCTCGGAGAGCTGTATCGCCACCCACCCGTCCGACATGGCCGTTGCCATGCGCGCGCTCGACGCGGAGGTGGAAACGGTGATGCCTTCGGGCGAGACGCGTACGATCGCGCTTGAAGATTTCCACCGTCTTCCGGGCGAAACGCCGCATATCGAGACCGTGCTTGAACCAGGCGAGATCATCACGGCAGTGAAACTTCCCGCTCCCGTCGGCGGACGCCAGGCCTATTACAAGGCCCGCGACCGCGCATCCTATGCCTTCGCCCTCGTCTCCGTCGCCCTCATCCGCCAGCCCGACGGCACGGGCAGCGTCGCGCTCGGCGGCGTCGCGCCGAAACCCTGGCGCTCGGCCGAAGCCGATGCCGAACTGCCGAACGGAGCGCGCGCCGTCATCGCCAAACTGCTCGATGGCGCAACGCCCACGGAAGAAAACGTCTTCAAGATCGCGCTTGCCGAACGCACGCTTGCGTCCATGCTGAAGGAGGAATGACCGATGGAGTTCAACAAGCCAGCAGGCGAGAACGTCTTCGACAACGGCAAGATCGTCGGCAAGCCGATGAAGCGGATCGACGGTCCGCTGAAGGTCACCGGCACCGCCCCTTACGCCTATGAACGCAATGACGCGGCACCGGATGCCCTTTACGGCTATCCGTTGGCCGCCGGCATCGGCCACGGCCGCATCATCTCCATGGATGCGGAGGCTGCCCGCGAAGCGCCCGGCGTGCGCGCCATCGTGACCACGCTCGAGATCGATCCGCTGGAAAAGGGCATGAACAATGTCGCCCGCCTGTTCGGCGGCGCCGATATCCAGCATTATCATCAGGCGATTGCTGTGGTTGTCGCCGATACGTTCGAACAGGCCCGGGCCGCCGCAGCAATGATTACGGTCGAGTACGAGGACGGCGCGGAGGTCAATCTCGACCTCGACGAAGCCTTCCGCAATGTCGAGGGAACCGGCGAGCCGGATACACTGGTCGGCGACATCGAAGCCGCCTTCCGCGATGCGGCCGCCGTGATCGACAACATGTACCACACGCCCGGCGAAAGCCATACGATGATGGAGCCGCACACCTCGACCGTCGACTGGTCGGATGGCGAGGACATGACGGTGTGGACCTCGAACCAGATGATCAACTGGAACCACGGCTCGATCGCCACCACCTTCGGCATCGATGCCGAACGCATCCGGGTGGAAAGCCCCTATGTCGGCGGCGGTTTCGGCGCCAAGCTCTGGCTTCGGGCGGATGCCGTGCTGGCAGCGCTCGGCTCGCGCGCGGCTGGCGCGCCGGTCAAGCTGGCCCTGCCCCGCCCGATGGTGATGAACAACACCACGCATCGCTCGGCGACCGTCCAGCGCATCCGGCTTGCAGCCGACAGCGACGGCCGGCTGAAAGGTATCTGGCACGAGGCGGCATCCTACTGCCTGCCGGGCGGACGCGGCGAGAACGCAACCGCCCAGACCCCGATCTTCTATGCCGGCGAAACCCGGCGGGTGAAAAACCATGTCATCGACATGCCGCTGCCGGAAACCGCCGACATGCGCGCGCCGGGCGAGGCCTCCGGGCTGATGGCGCTGGAAATCGCCATGGATGAGATGGCCGAGGCGCTCGACATGGACCCCGTCCAATTCCGCATCGTCAACGACACGCAAGTGAACCCGTCGAACCCGGATATTCCCTTCAGCGACCGCCACTTCGTCGAATGTCTGGAACGCGGCGCGGAAGCGTTCGGCTGGGAGGACCGCAACAGAACCCCGGGCGGCATGCGTGACGGCGACTGGCTGATCGGCCATGGCGTTGCCGGCGCCTATCGCGGCGCGCTGGTGCTGCCCTCGGGCGCACGCGCCATCCTGTCCGGCGGCAAGCTGATCATCGAGACCGACATGACCGATATCGGCACTGGCTCCTACACCATTCTGGCGCAGACGGCGGCAGAGACCATGGGCATGGATGTCGATGATGTGGAAATGCGGCTTGCCAACAGCGCCTATCCGGTTTCCTCCGGTTCCGGCGGCCAGTTCGGCGCGCCGAGCTCGACCTCCGGCGTCTATGCGGCCTGCATGGCGCTGCGGGAAAAGATCGCCGGCAATCTTGGCGTCGAAAATCCGTCATTTGCAGGAGGCCGCATTACCGCAGGCGACACCGATATCGCCATTGCCGACGTCAATGAGGAAGTCTCCGCCGAAGACGCGATCCAGTGGGGCGATTTCCAGAAGGGCTATGCCATGGGCACATTCGGCGCCCATTTCGTCGAGGTCGGGGTTCATGCCTATACTGGCGAGACCCGCGTGCGCCGCATGGTCGCCGTCTGTGACGCGGGCAGGATCATCAACCCGATCACCGCGCGCAGCCAGGTGATCGGCGGCATGGCGATGGGCATTGGCGCCGCCTTGTCCGAGGACATGGCGCTCGACAGGGCGCGCGGTTTCTTCGCCAACCACGACATGGCGGGCTACGAGGTCGCCGTCCATGCCGATATCCCGGAGCAGACCGTGATCTTCCTCGACACCACCGATGCCGTGGCGACGCCGCTGAAAGCCAAGGGCGTCGGCGAGCTCGGGCTTTGCGGCGTGGCGGCGGCGATTGCCAATGCGGCCTATAACGCCACCGGCATCCGCGTACGGGACTATCCGGTCACCCTTGACCGCATGATCGACCGCCTGCCGGCGATCTGAAGCTTCGGAGACAGCGTATGAATGACATGCTGAGCAACCACCGGAGCGCGACCAGATTGGCCTCAACACTGACATCGGTGCAGGTGTCGGAAACGGATTTCCCGCTTGACGCCGCCCTTGACCGGGAAGGCTGCTCCATCGCCGTGATCACGGCGGTGGAGGGCGCCTCCTATCGCCCGCTCGGCGCGGCGATGGTCATCGGTCCCGATGGCGAAACGACAGGAAGCCTTTCCTCCGGCTGCATCGAGCGCGACGTGGTGACCCACGCCCGCAAAGCGGCACGGACCGACCGCCCGAAGAAGCTGCGCTACGGCAAGGGCTCGCCCTTCATGGACCTGCAACTGCCCTGCGGCGGCGGCCTCGAAGTCACGCTGATCCCCAATCCCTCGCAGACCGTGCTGAAACGCGCGGACGCGGCCCTTCGGGATCGCCGCAATGCCGGGATCGCGATCGGCGAGGACGGCCGGTTGACCGACATGCTGAAGGACGGCGATCTCATGATCCAGGTGGTGCCGCGCCTGCGCTTCCTCGTCTTCGGCAAGGGGCCGGAACCGAAAACCTTCGCGAGGCTTGCAAGGGCAGCCGGACAATCCGTAGAGCTTCACTCCCCCGATGCCGAAACGCGCGAAGGCATCGACAATGCCCGGCCGATGACGGCGCCCGAATGGCCCGAAGACGTTGCGCTCGACCACCGCACGGCGGTCGTCCTGTTCTTCCACGATCATGACTGGGAACCGCCGCTGATCAGCCATGCGCTTGCAAGCCCGGCCTTCTATATCGGCGCGCAGGGCAGCGCGGGCGCGCATGAAAAGCGCATCGCGGCGCTTGAAGCGATCGGTGTGCGTCGCGGCGCTATCGATCGCATGGCCCGCCCCTTCGGTCTCGTGACCCGTGCGCGCGACCCGCATTCGCTGGCCTCGGGCGTGCTCGCCCAGATCCTCGATGATGCCCGCCTTGCGTGAGAAGCGTGCCGTCATCGTCCTTGCCGCCGGCGCGTCACGGCGTTTCGGCGACAACAACAAGCTTTTGGCGGACCTTGGCGGCGAACCGCTCGTCGCCCGCGCCTTTCGCCTTGCCGCGGGACTTTGCCTTGCAGACCGGCTTGCGGTCGTCTCGGATCCCAAGGTGGCGGAGCTTGCCGAGGCAGTCGGACTGAGGTCGGTCACGATCGAGGCAGGCGGCACGCAATCCGAGAGCCTGAAAGCCGGCATTGTCGCGCTGTCGCCGGCCTGCCGCGCGGCGCTGGTGATGCTCGGCGACATGCCGCATCTTGACCCGCGCCGTCTGGCAGAGCTTGCGCAAGGCCCCTGCCCCTCGGCGGCAAGCCTTAACGGGCAGACCATGCCGCCGGCGCTGTTGCCGGCGGAGTGGTTTGCCGAGATCATGAGGATTTCCGGCGATCGCGGCGCGGGCGCGCTGCTGAAACGCATCCCCGGTGAAAACCGTCATGCCTTCCCGGCGGAAAGCCTTGCCGACATTGACAGCCGCGACGACCTTGCCGCCCTGCGGAACGATTGATGAGCAGGGCTCATCAACGCCAGTTTCAAAACCGCCTTTCGCCGGACGGCGCCCGTTCCCAAATCATGGAGAGGGTCAACGAGCCAAGGAGAACATGATGAACTGGACACCGGAAGAGCTGAGCGAAATCGCCGCCGCGGATGATTTCCGCATCGCCCCTTTCAGGGAAGACGGCAAGACCTATGGCACGCCGACCTTCATCTGGTCGGTGGTCGCCGATGACGCGCTTTACGTGCGCGCATACAATGGAACACGATCGCGCTGGTATCAGGCCGCACTTGAGCAGAAGGCGGGGCGCATCAGCGTCGCCGGCAAGACGCACGAGGTCCGCTTCGAGCCCGTGTCCGACGATGCCACAAACGATGCCGTCGATGATGCCTATCGCGCCAAATACGCCAGAAGCAGCTACCTCGCGCCGATGATATCGTCGCGAACGCGCGCGGCGACCGTCAGGGTCACGCCGCGCGAAGGATAGGCATCCACGGTCAAAGCCGGCCGCAACAGTGCTTGTATTTCAGGCCACTGCCGCAGGGACAGCGGTCGTTGCGACCGGGTCTGGCCGATGCCGCCGACGGGCCGGCAAGCCTGCCCGTACGCCGCAACTCCATGATGTCCGATGCCGGCCGTCCTGAACGGACAAGATCGGCCATCACCTTCATGGCAGGACCTGCATGTTTCACAAAACGAGAGGTTGAGCGGCAGTAATAGTTCAGCCCCGGTTCCCCGTCCTTCGTCCTGGCGAAGCGGTGTTTCGGACAGCCGCCATTGCAGGCGAAACGGATATCGCAGTTCCTGCACTGGCCGGGCAGCGCATCGCGCTTGTCCAGCCCGAACTGCCATTGCGCATCGGACCCCATCATCTCAGCAATCGGCGTTTCCATGATATTGCCGAGCCGGTATTCGGGATAAACATAGTGGTCGCAGGCATAAAGGTCGCCATTGTGCTCCAGCGCCGGTCCCTGGCCGCAGGTTTCCGCGAACCAGCACATGGTCGCCGGAGCGCCCATCCACAGGCCAAGCTGAAGGTCGAAGAACTGGACGAAGACGCGGCCGACATCCTCTCTGATCCACTCATCGAAAACGCCGCAGAGGAAATCCCCATAGCCGCGCGGCAGCACGCTCCAGGGCGTCACGTCATAGGAAACGCCGTCCTCGTCGATCTGCGGCGCAGGCGCCAGCGAATGGCCGTCGGCGGTGCGCTCGACGATCGGGATGAATTGCAGATAGGTGGAGCCGATGTCCTTGAGGAAGCGATAGACTTCTTTCGGGTGGGCCGCATTCTCGCGGTTGACGACGGAAAGCGTGTTGAACTCGACGCCATGCGCCTTCATCCGCTTAATCCCCGCCATCACGGCATCATGGCTCGGCCGACCATTGCGATAGGTGCGGAAACGGTCGTGGAGTCGCGGAGGGCCGTCAATGCTGACGCCAACGAGAAAATCATTGTCCTTCAGGAAGGCGCACCATGCGTCGTCAATCAGCGTGCCGTTGGTCTGGATGGTGTTGGCGACCGTCTTGCCGCGCGGCAGATATTTTCGCTGCAATTCAACGATGCGGCGGAAATAGTCGAGGCCGAGCATGGTCGGCTCGCCGCCCTGCCAGTTGAAGCGGATTTCCCGGGCGGGAAAGCCGGCCTGCGAGGCGAGGTAGTCGCGGATATAGGTCTCAAGCACCGCATCGGACATATTGAAGCGCTTGGTATCCGGATAGAGATTTTCCTTCTCCAGATAATAGCAATAGGTGCAGTCCAGATTGCAGCGCGGACCGATCGGCTTGCCCATGACCTGAAACGGCAAATGTTCGGTCATCCGCTTTCCTCTCCCTCAAACCGCCGGCGCGGCCAGGAACCGGGAAGATGCGCCGCTCATGGACCCGAATAGAATGTCGCCGAAGACCTTTCCTTGATCGAAATCATTTTTGCGGACGGCCTGCGCGCCCTGGTTGCTGGGAATGCCGCATCTCACTCTTCCTCAGCGGAAGCTGTCGCGGTAGCGGCGGCGAGCTTCACGCTGAATGTCCTGGTAGGTTTCGAAAATGTCGTGAATGCCGTGGGCCAGACGAACAAGGGGATTGTGTGCGCGAATGGCCTCCGTCGCACGCCTGCCTACTCGTCCAAACGCTTGCACAAGACGCAACAGTAATACCATTATTTGCATTATCCTCACCCGTTATCCTGTTCTATCATCCCCGCGGTACTGAGGAGAGGTGCCGAAAGGGAGGAACAGATGACATATTTCAAGAAAAGCGCGTTTCTTGCGGCGGGGCTGATGGCCAGCGTCGCCTTCACCGCGCCCGCTTTTGCCGGCAAGGCCGACGATACGCTGAACGTCGCCATGGCCGAGGAAATTCTCAATCTCGACTATAACTACACGACCAAGCGCGAATACATCATCCTCGCGCAATTGACCGACACGACGCTGTTCGATCTCGATCCGGCGACCCAGGAGTTCAAGCCGGCGGTCGCGACCGGCTATGAATTTCTCGATGACAAGACTGTGGACATCACCCTGCGCGATGACGTCAAATTCCACGACGGTTCGACCCTGACGGCGGAAGACGTTGCCTACACCTATAACTGGATCATCAATCCCGAGAGCGAATCCAATGCCAGCGGCACGATCGGGCGCTGGCTCGACAATGCCGAGGTGACGGGGCCGAATACGGTGCGCTTTCACCTGAAATCGGTCTATCCGCTCGTCCTGCGCGACATGGCACAGCGGATCATGCTGCGCAAGGCCGGCACCTATGACGAGGGCGGCGTTATCGACCGCGATGCCATGGCAAGCGACCTGATCGGCACCGGCCCCTACAAGGTCGTTTCCTTCGAGCCGGGCCAGGAACTCGTGCTGGAACGCTTCGAGGACTATTTCGGCGAGAAGCCCGCAATCGAGAAGATCGTGGTGCGCAGTCTGCCGGACATGGGCACGCAGCAGGCCGAACTGATGTCCGGCGGCGTCGACTGGATGTTCAAGGTGCCGCTCGAGCTCGCCGAAAACCTCGGCTCCACGCCGATGGCGGAGCATCTGAGCGGGCCGGATCTGCGGATCGGCTTCCTGGTGCTTGACGCCGGCGGCCTCACCGATCCCGACGGACCGCTGACCAAGCTGAAGGTGCGCCAGGCCATCAACCATGCGCTGAACAAGGGCGACATGGCCGAATATCTGATCGGCGGCTCGGCTGAGGCGATCCACACCGCCTGCCATCCGGCGCAATTCGGCTGCGACCAGACCGTGACGGACTATCCCTACGACCCGGAACAGGCCAAGGCGCTTCTGGCCGAGGCCGGCTATCCGGACGGTTTTCCGCTCGAGATCTGGGCCTATCGCGACAAGCCCGCGGCCGAAGCGATCGCAGCCGACCTTGAAGCCATCGGCATCGACGTCGACCTGCGCTATGTGAAGCTTGCAAGCCTCAACCAGGCGCGCGCCGACCAGGATATCCCCGCCTATTTCGGCACATGGGGCTCCGGCGGCACGGCAGATACGGCCGCCATCGCCCGCATCCATTTCTCCATGGACACCGACCGCAACCTCTCCGGCGACGAAGCGCTGGCCGAGACGGTTCTGGCCGCCGAGCAGACGGTGGACCAGGAAAAGCGCAAGGAACTCTACAGCGAGGCGCTGGGCAAGATCGCCGACGAGGCCTACTGGGCGCCGCTTTTCACCTATTCGGCCAACTACCTCGTTTCGCCGGATCTTGAATTCCCGCTCGATCCGGACGGCCTGCCGCGCCTCCAGAATTCAAGCTGGAAGTGATAATTTCTCCCGGCGGGCGCAGAAAGCGGCCGCTGGGGATGGAGGATCTTCAACATGCTGCGTTATATCGGGCTGAGGGCCGTCATGGCCCTGGCAGTCGCCTTTGCCGTATCGCTCGCCGCCTTTTTCCTGCTCAACATCGCCACCGATCCAGCGCATGCGATTGCCGGCGAGGACGCCACGCAGGAGGTCGTCGAGGCGATCCGCGCCCGCTACGGCCTCGACCAGCCCTTGCCGGTCCGCTATTTCGAATGGCTCGGCGGCGTGCTGCGCGGTGATTTCGGCGAGAGCTATTACTGGCACAAGCCGGTTGCCGAACTGGTCGCAAGCCGCGCCGGCGTGACGCTGACGCTCGCCTTCTCGGCCCTTGCCGTCACAATCGCCATCGCCATCCCGCTCGGCGCGCTGGCAGCGCTCAATCCCAACAGCTGGATCGACCGGTTCGCGCTCGGCGTCGCCGTTTCCGCGCAGGCCGTGCCGAATTTTTGGCTGGGGCTGATCATGATCATCATCTTCGCGGTGACGATCCCGCTCTTCCCGGTCTCCGGTGATGACAGCTGGCGGCATTTCGTCCTGCCCGCCATCGTCCTCGGCGCATCGTCCGTACCGGCGGTCATGCGGCTGACGCGCACCGGACTTCTCGACGTCATGAGCGCGGACTATATCCGCACCGCCCGCTCCAAGGGCTATCGCGGCTGGAGCCTGCTCTACCGCCATGCGCTGCGCAACGCGCTTCTGCCGGTGATCTCGGTTCTCGCCGTCCAGCTCGGCCAGAAGTTCGGCGGCTCGGTGATCACCGAAAGCATCTTTGCCATCAACGGCCTCGGCCGCCTCGCGCTGGAATCAATCCTCGGAGCCGACATTCCGACGGTGCAGATGCTGATCTTCATCTTCGCCATCGTCTTCGTTGCCATGAACCTTCTCGCCGACATTCTCAATGCGGCGCTCGACCCGAGGATCAGAATCGGATGAGTGACACGGATATCGCCTATTCGGCCGCGGAAACCGGCCCCGAAACGGAAGGCCTGACGCCCGGCCAGATCATGCGCCAGCGCGCCTTCGGCCACACCGGCTTCCTGATCGGCGCAGGCCTGATCGTGGTGCTCGCGCTGATCGCCATCACCGCGCCGCTGATCGCCCCGCACGATCCTTACGTCCAATCGCTCAGCCAGCGCATGCTGCCGCCGGTCTGGAACGAAGGCGGGACCTGGGACCACATCTTCGGCACAGACCAGAACGGCCGCGACTATCTGAGCCGCCTCATCTACGGCACGCGGATCTCGATCACGATCGGCATCGGCGCGGCCAGCATCGGCCTCCTCATCGGCGTCACGCTTGGCGTGCTCGCCGGCTATTTCGGCGGATGGGTCGATCACGCCATCAGCTTCGTGCTGACCGCCCAGCTCGCGCTGCCGTCGCTGCTTCTCGCCATGGCGCTGGTTTTCATCATCGGCCCGTCGATCTGGGTGGTGATCGGCATTATCGGCGTGCTGCACTGGACCTATTATCTGGTGGTCACGCGCGCGGCGACACAGCGGATCAAGAACCTCGACTTCGTCGCCGCAGCCGCATCCGCCGGCGCCAGTCCCCGGCAGATCATCTGGCACGAAATCCTGCCCAATCTCGTCTCGCAGATCATCGTCATCTTCACCTTCGAACTCGGCATTGCCATCCTGGCGGAATCAAGCCTCTCCTTCCTCGGCGTCGGCATCCAGCCGCCCACGCCCTCCTGGGGGCTGATGATCGCCGAGGGCAAGCAGGCGATCTTCTACCGGCCCTGGCTGGTGGTGCTTCCGGGTATATGCCTGTTCCTGCTGGTGATCGGCGCCAATCTGATGGGCGACGGCATGCGCGACATCACATCGCCGGAGGGCCGCAACTGATGACCGCGCTTCTCGATATCCAGAATCTCGAAATCACCCTCGGCGTTCCCGGCGGCACTCTCTTTGCCGTGCGCGACGTGTCACTCACGCTCGAGCGCGGCCAGTCGCTCGGCATTGTCGGCGAAAGCGGCTCCGGCAAATCGATGACCGCGCTTGCCCTCATGCGGCTTCTGCCGCGCGTCGCCAATGCCACGGCGGACCGCATGGGTTTCGACGGGCGGGAGCTTCGCGAGCTGAGCGATGCGGCCTTCGCCGCCGATATTCTCGGCACCCGCATCGCGATGATCTTCCAGGAGCCGATGACCTCGCTGAACCCGGTCTACACGATCGGCCGGCAGATGACCGAGGCAGCCGTCATGCGTGGCGCGCTGTCCGCACGCAAGGCCCGCGAACGCGCCATCGCGCTTCTCGAGCGCGTCGGCATTCCCGATCCCGTGAGCCGCATGAGCCAGTTCCCGCACCAGCTTTCCGGCGGCCAGCGTCAGCGGGTGATGATCGCCATGGCGCTGATGCTGGAGCCGGAACTCTTGATCGCCGATGAGCCGACAACGGCGCTCGACGTCACGGTCCAGGCGCAGATCCTCGACCTGCTCGACGATCTCAGGCGCGAATTCAACATGGGCCTGATCCTGATTTCTCACGATCTCGCCGTGGTCGCCGAGCGCACTGACAAGGTCGCCGTCATGTATGGCGGCGAGGTGATCGAACAGGGCAAGGCGGCGGATGTGCTGAGAACGCCCGCCCACCCCTATACGCAGTCGCTGCTGCTGGCGATCCCGCGGCTTGACCAGCCGCCGCGCCGGCTCGGCGCCATCCCCGGCATTGTCCCCTCGATCATGGAACGGCCGGAGGCCTGCATCTTCGCGCCGCGCTGCGCCCACCGGCGCGAGGCCTGCGTCGAGAAGAGACCGCCGGAAAAGAGCACGATGGCGGATCACCGCTATCGCTGCATTCTGGAAACGCCGCCGGCGCCGCGCATCGAGGCGCTTCCCGCCCATCTCGCCAAAGTGCCACAGGCCGAGACCGATATTGTCATCGAGGCGCGCGACATCACCCAGATCTACACTTCGCGCCGGGGGCTGTTCGGTCCCAAACGCGAGCTGAAAGCGCTCGACAATGTGTCGCTGACGGTCCGGCGCGGCGAAACGCTGGCGCTGATCGGCGAAAGCGGGTCGGGCAAGTCGACGCTGGCACGCATTCTGCTCGGCCTCAACGAGCCGACAGCCGGCAGCGTGACCATGCTCGGCCGCGCCATCTCCGAACTGTCCCATATCGAACGGGCCTCCTTCGTCCAGCCGATCTTTCAGGACCCCTATTCCTCGCTCAATCCCCGCCGCCGCCTGTCGGAGATCATCGCCCGGCCTCTGGAGCTTTCCGGCAACGGCCATGCGGCCTCCCGCCTTGCCGCCGTGCGCGCGGTGATGGATCTCGTGCGCCTGCCGAAGCGTCTCCTGCACGCCTATCCCTCGCAGCTTTCCGGCGGCCAGCGACAGCGGGTCGCCATTGCCCGCGCGCTGGTGACACGACCCGAGGCGCTGATCTGCGACGAGCCGACCTCGGCGCTCGATGTTTCGGTCCAGGCGCAGATTCTCAATCTGCTCGACGACCTGCGCGCCGAGATGAACCTGACGACGCTTCTGATCACCCACGACATGGCGGTCGTGCATCAGGTGGCCGATCGGGTCGCGGTGATGCTCGACGGTAAAATCGTCGAGGAAGGCCGGGCCGCCGACGTGCTGCACGCGCCGAAGAACGACTATACGGCGCGGCTTCTTTCCGCCGCGCCGCAATTTCATGACGCAGACCCCGAAGCGGAGATGGCCCGATGACCAAGACCGGGACGGCACTGACGCCGGAAACGCTGTTTGCCCGCGAAACGCTCTGGCAATCCTGGCTTGATGTCGAGGCGGCGCTCGCGGAAGTGCAGGCCGACATGGGCACCATTCCGCAATGGGCGGCGCGCGATATCCGGGCTGCGGCGAAGCTCGAGACAATCGGAGCCGCGGCGTTGGAGGCGGATATACGCAAAACGCTGGCGCCGGTCATGTCGCTGACGCGGCTTCTCGGCAAGGCCGCGGGCAAGGCGGGCGATTATGTGCATTGGGGGGCGACGACCCAGAACGTGATGCAGACCGGCCGCATCCTCCTGATCCGCGAGGCGGATCGGGCCATTCGCGGGGAGATCGCACGCGCGATGAGAAGGCTTGCATCGCTTGCCGAAGATCATGCCGGCACGGTCATGGCGGGGCGCACCAACCGCCAGCACGCCCTGCCGATCACCTTCGGCTTCAAGGTCGCCGGATGGATCGAAGAGATGGGCCGGGCGGTGGAACGGCTGGATGACGGCGGCAAGCGGCTGTTCTCCCTGCCCTTCGGCGGCGCTGTCGGCGCCATGCACGCCTTCGGTCCGGACGGGCGGGAACTGAACCGGCGGCTTGCCGCGAAGCTCGACCTTCGCGAACTGCTGGTGCCGGGGCGAACCATCAACGACATCTTCGCCGACTATATCGTGCAGCACTGCCTGATGGCGATGACGGTGGAGCGCATCATGGCGGAGGCCTATCTGCTGATGACCGAGGAGATCGGCGAGCTTTCCGAAACGCTCGACGCCGGCACGGTCGGCTCATCCACCATGCCGCACAAGGTCAATCCGAAATTCGTCGTCAGGGTTCTGGCGGAGGCTGCGGAGCTGCGCGGCCTTGCGGCAAGCGCGATGGAAACCGGGCGTTCCAGCCATGAGGGGGATGCCGCGACCAACCAGTTGCTCTCATCCGTGCTCGACCGCGCCGTGCCGCTCTCCTGGCGGATGACGCGCGGCTTTGCCGATACGCTCCACCGCATCCGCGTCGACCCGGACGCGATGATGCGCAATGCCGAACTCTCCGGCGGCGTGATCGCGACGGAGAACCTGATGATGCGGCTGGCGCCGAAGACCGGACGGGCATCCGCCCATGATCTCGTCCATCATGTTCTCGCCGAAGCCTCGGCAGGCGGCGCTACGCGGGCGGAGGAACTGCTGAAGAACGACACGATCTCGAAATACCTCCCCGCCGAGGAAATCCGCGCAGCGCTGATGCCGGCGGCCTATTGCGGCGACAGCCGCGACATCGCGCTGAAGGCCGCCGTCATGGCCCGCGATCTGGCGGGAAAACTGGACGGGGAGACGAATTGAGCGGCGGCCGTCAGATCAGGTAGAACAGATCGGCGATCTCCGGACGTTCGGCGCGCTGCACCTCGACATGCTGGCTCAGCGCATCGAGAAAGACCTCCGACAATTGCGAGCGCGGCCCCTTGGCGTGCAGGCTCGCATAGGTGATCCAGTGATCGCCGGCAAGCGGGCGCAGAACCAGGCCCTTCGTGGTCAGCGCCGGGGCGCAGACGGGGTCGATCAGCGTCACGCCGAGACCCATCCGCACCATTTCCACCGTCACGATGGTCGAGCCGGTCTCGACCGCCGTGTCGACCCGAAGACCAGAGCCGCCCATCACCTCGTCGAGCCGGCTGCGCCAGCGCTGGCCGGGCGCCAGCGTGACGAAGGGTGCGTTCTCCAGCATGGTCGGCGTGATTTCCCGATGGCGGGCGAGCGCGTGGTTCTCCGGCATGAGAACGCAGAGCCTCGCCTTCAGGATCGGCATGATGTCGAGCGGGATGATTGCGTTTTCGACCGGCAGAGAAATGACGCCGAGATTGTAGCCGCGCGCGGCGACCTTGCTCTCGATGGCAAAGCGGCTTTCGACATGAACCGTGCACTGAAACTCATGGCCCGCCTCGCGCATGGCGGCAATGGCCGGCACCACCAGCGCATTGGCAAGCGGCGGCGCGGTGACCACCGACAGCCAGTTGCGCTTGCGGGTCTTGATGTCGCGGGCAACGGTGGCGATCTCGTCAATGCCCGTCAGCGTGTTGGCGATCTGCTGGTAGAACTCGGCGCCATCCTCCGTCAGTTCGAGATTGCGGCGCGAGCGCGAAAACAGCGTCAGCGAAAGCTGGTCCTCGAGCTGCGACAACAGCCTGCTGGCGGCCGATGGGGACAGATTGAGCCGCGCCGCGGCTTCCGAGAGCGAGCCGGTGAGAACGATCAGGTGCAAAAGCCTTAGACCGCGCAGGTTCATCAAATACCCCCCCAAAAAATTGCGAAATCCGCAACAATCGGCAAGGTAATTCGACTTTCGTCAATTGTCGATTCGGTGCTGCCCCTCTTCAGGCGGGGTGTTGAGGAACCAGGCGATCAACTCGGCGGTGTTGGCAAGACCAAGCGCCCGCGTCATACGCAGCCGGTGCATCTCGATGGTCCGGCGCGAAAGTCCAAGCTCCTCGGCGATCGCGGCATTGGTCTTGCCCTGGGCCACAAGCGTGAGGATCTGCCGCTGCCTTCCGGTCAGCCCCGTATTGGCCGCCGAAACCGGCCGCGCGATCGGTTCAAAACAATAAACGGCAGCGGCGAAGGGATCGCCCGTATTGTGCGAACGACCCCGCACCCGGCACCAGAAGCGGCGTCCGTCGGTCGCGGCCATGATCCGTTCGTCATAATAGACCGCGCCGCCCGGCAGGTTGTCCCGCCACATCTCGCCGGTGCGCACGAAGTCATCGATCGCCGGGTAAAGCCGCGCAAAGCTCTTGTTGATCAGGGCATCGCGCTCATAGCCGAACAACGCCGCGAATTCGCCATTGCAGTCGCGGATCACCCGATGCGTGGCAAAGACCAGCGGCACCGGTAGCTCGGACAGGGTGAAAGCGGCTTGGGCAGTGTTCATGTCGTATAAATACGACTCGGCCTGTCGCCGCCGCAAGCCTTATTCTGCATCTGACAAATTGCAATTTCTCTGGGAGGAGGCAATGCGGAAAGTCTATCAATCGGCGGCCGAGGCGCTCGCCGGTCAGTTGCGTGACGGCATGGTGATCATGTCGGGCGGTTTCGGCCTGTGCGGCATTCCCGAGGCGCTGATCGAGGCGGTGCTGGAATCGGGCGCCCGCGACCTGACGGTCATCTCCAACAATGCCGGCGTCGACGGGATCGGCCTCGGCCGGCTTCTGGAAACGCGGCAGATCAAAAAGATGATCTCGTCCTATGTGGGCGAGAACAAGCTGTTCGCCGAACAATATCTCGGCGGCGAGTTGGAACTCGAATTCAACCCGCAGGGCACGCTCGCCGAACGCATCCGCGCCGGCGGCGCCGGCATTCCGGCCTTCTTCACCAAGACCGGCGTCGGCACGATGATTGCCGAGGGCAAGGAAATCCGCAGCTTCGGCGGCGAGGACTATGTGATGGAGACCGGCCTTTTCGCCGACATCGCCCTCGTCCATGCCCACACGGGCGATCATGAGGGTAATCTCGTCTACCGCAAGACCGCGCGCAACTTCAATCCGGACATGGCGACGGCCGCCCGGATGACGGTGGCCGAAGTCGAGCATCTGGTTGCCCCCGGCGAGATCGACCCCGATCATATCCACACGCCCGGCATCTTCGTCTCCCGCATCGTGCATGTGCCGAACCCGGTGAAGCACATCGAGAAGCGGACCGTGCGCGAACGCAAGTCGGAGGAGGCGTAACATGGCCTGGACACGTGACCAGATGGCGGCCCGTGCCGCCCGCGAACTTGAGGACGGCTTCTACGTCAATCTCGGCATCGGCATTCCGACGCTTGTCGCCAATTACATTCCCGACGACATGGACGTTCGCCTGCAGAGCGAAAACGGCATGATGGGCATGGGTCCTTTTCCCTATGAGGGCGAAGAGGATGCCGACCTGATCAATGCCGGCAAGCAGACGGTGACGGCCCTGCCCCAGACAAGCTTCTTCTCCTCATCGGAAAGCTTCGCCATGATCCGCGGCGGCCATATCGACCTGTCGATCCTTGGCGCCATGCAGGTTGCCGAAAACGGCGATCTCGCCAACTGGATGATCCCGGGCAAGATGGTCAAGGGCATGGGCGGGGCGATGGACCTCGTCGCCGGCGTCAAGCGCGTCGTCGTGGTGATGGAGCACGAGGCGAAGGGTTCACCGAAGCTCCTGCGCGAATGTACCCTGCCGCTGACCGGCACCCGCGTCGCAGACATGGTGATCACCGATCTCGGCGTCTTCACCATCGCAAGGCAGGGACCGGTGAAGATGGTTCTCACAGAACTGGCCGATGGCGTCTCGCTCGACGAGATCACCGCCAAGACTGAAGCGCGCTTCGATGTCGAACTGGATCGGGAGGGCGGCAAATGAGCGACGTCGTCATTGTTTCCGCTGCACGCACGGCCGTCGGCGCCTTCATGAAGTCCTTCGCCACCGTGCCCGCCCATCAGCTCGGCAGCACGGCCATCGCCGCAGCGCTTGAACGCGCGACCGTGAGCCCTGACGAGGTGGACGAAGTCATCCTCGGCCAGGTACTGACGGCCGGCGCCGGGCAGAACCCGGCGCGCCAGGCAGCCATTGCCGCCGGCATTCCCGATAGCGCCACGGCCTTTCTGATCAATCAGGTCTGCGGTTCGGGCCTGCGCACCGTGGCGCTCGGGATGCAGCAGATCGCCATGGGCGATGCCCGCATCGTGGTGGCCGGCGGACAGGAATCCATGTCGCTCTCACCCCATTGCGCGCATCTGCGCAGCGGCCACAAGATGGGCACGGCGAGCTTTGTCGACACCATGGTCGGCGACGGCCTGACCGATGCCTTCGGCGGCATGCATATGGGCATCACCGCCGAGAACATTGCCCGGCAATGCGGCATCGACCGCGCCCGCCAGGACGAATTCGCGCTTTCCAGCCATCGCAAGGCGACCGCCGCGCGCGATGCCGGACGGTTTGCCGAGGAGATCGTGCCCTTTGCCGTGAAATCGCGCCGAAGCGAAACCATCGTCGACACCGACGAGCAGATCCGCCCCGATGCCAGCGCCGAGACGCTGGCCGCTCTCCGCCCGGCCTTCGACAAGGACGGCACGGTGACGGCGGGCAATGCCTCGGGCCTCAATGACGGCGCGGCCGCCCTCGTCCTGATGCATGCGGATGAAGCCGCCCGCCGCGGCCTGACGCCGCTTGCCCGCATCGCCTCCTGGGCGACGGCCGGCGTTGACCCGACGATCATGGGCACAGGGCCGATCCCGGCCTCGCGCAAGGCTCTGGAGAAGGCCGGCTGGTCTGTCGGCGACCTCGATCTTGTCGAAGCCAATGAAGCGTTCGCAGCTCAGGCCTGCGCCGTCAATGACGGGCTCGGCTTCGATCCGGCGAAGGTCAACGTCAATGGCGGAGCGATTGCCATCGGCCACCCGATCGGCGCCTCCGGCGCGCGTATCCTGGTAACCCTGCTGCACGAAATGAAGCGACGTGATGCGCGCAAGGGCCTGGCCACGCTCTGCATCGGCGGCGGCATGGGCGTGGCGCTCTGCGTCGAGCGGGGATAGGCCCCCGGTCCGGAACGAACCGGCGTCGCGCCGAACAGTCATCTGCGGATCGGCTGCGGCGCGGCGCCTCGCCGCCAAAGACCATCACCATCGCCGCTCAGGCTAGTTCTTCCTCAGGATAGCGCAGCGAAACGCCCTCGGACTCGATCAGGGCGGCCATTTCGAGCGTCGGCGGCCCGTCGAGCACGAGGATGTCGGCATCGCCCAACCGGCCGCGCTTGGCCGGAGCGGGCCTTGAGAATTTCGACCGGTCGGCAACCAGGATCGAGGTACGGCAGCTCATGCGGATTGCTTCGCGGGCAGCAGCCTCCTGCTGGTCGAAATCGACGAGCGCGCCGTCGGGCTCGACGCCGGCCACGCCATAAATGCCGAAATCGGCGCGGTAGCCGTTGAACATAGCCTCCACTTCCTGGCCGATCAGGTCACGGTCCGGCAGGCGGATCATGCCGCCCGGAATGAAGATGCGGTTTGAGTTGTTGGGGCTGAGCGCCATGGCAACGTTCAGATTGTTGGTCACAACGGTCAGGTCGTCATGATCGACCATCGCGGCCGCAACCATCTCCGGCGTGGTGCCGATCGAAAACATCAGCGAGGCGCGGCTCGGGATCATCGCTGCGACAAGCTGACCGATCCGTCGCTTGGCCTCGGGATGCGATAGCCGCCGGCTGTCATAGGAGAGATTGACGCCAGCGCTCATCCGCTCCACGCCGCCATGCCTGCGGCGCAACTGGTCAGCGCTGCAGAGCATATTCACGTCGCGTCGGATCGTCTGCGGCGAAACGCCAAACTCCTCCGCCAGTGTCTCGATGGTCATCGCGCCATGCGCCTCGACCAGGGCCAGAATTTTCGTTTGACGATCACTGATGTTCATTAGCGCCACTGAATTGCGATTTCTATGCTCGAACGGACATCTGCTCCATAGGTGACAGGCTGTTGAACCTATGATGACGTTTGAATGAAGCTGTGACGAAATCGTATCCGGCTACGGTCCCAAGTGCCAGAGAAATTCATCTGCGCTGAAGAAATGAAAATTAAATCAATGAGATGCTTTCACCGAACAGTGACCTGAACCCGCTTCTACACAAAACGGTAACATAAGCTTCAAGCGCCGGACATATGGCTCCGGTAGAGATTGCACGCGCGTGCAATGTCGCATGCGGCAACGAGATGAAGGGGCTTCCCGTGAGCATACTCAAGACAACCAAAACCGCCCTTATGGGCTCCGTCGTGGCACTGGGCTTCGCTTCCGGCGCCCTGGCCGAAGACTATACCATCACCGTCTGGTCCGGCGGCACCGGCGAAACCGGCAGCTACCGCTGGGAGGCAATCCAGATGGCTGCGGACATTCTGGAGCGCGAATACGCGGTAACGGGCCAGGATGTGAACATCACGATTGAACACCAGGAATGGACCGGCTGGGACGACTTCAAGCAGGCCGTTACGCTCGCCGCCGAGGCCGGCAATGCGCCGAACATCATCGTCTCCGGCCATGAGGACATCGGCCCCTGGTCGCGTTCGGGCCTGCTGCGCCCGGTCGAAGACTATGTCGATTTCGACGCCTGGCCGCTCAGCCAGATCTATCCGAACCTGATCGACATCGCCAGCTATGACGGCGTTGTCTGGGGCCTGCCGCAGGATGCGGAAGCCCGCCCGTTCTTCTTCTCCCGCGCCCATCTTGCCGAAATCGGCTATTCACAAGAGGACATCGACGCCCTGCCGCAGCGCGTTCAGGACGGCGAATACACGCTCTACGACATGCTGGACGATGCCAAGGCGATGCAGGACAAGGGCGTCGTCGCCGAGCGCCGCGGTTTCATGCCGCGCGTCAACAATGGCACCGACTACTGGCAGTTCTACGTCAGCTTCGGCGGTGAAATGGTCGATCCGGAAACCGGCAAGATCGTGCTCGACCGCCAGGCGCTCACCGACATGTACCAGTTCTTCGTCGACGCCGCGGACATGGGCGTCGTTTCCTCGACCCATCTGGGTTCGACATGGGACGACTGGCACCAGGCCGTTTCCAGCGATCAGGCCGGCATCTGGCACGGCGGCACCTGGCACAAGGCCGAATGGGAAGCAAAGTGGGGCCTCGAGGACTTCTTCGGCCAGATCCAGTACAGCCTGATCCCCGCCGGCAATGAGCGCGGCCGCGCCAACACGATCAGCCATCCGCTGGTCTATCTCATGTCCACCACCGGCACCGACGACGATGCCGTCATTTCTTCCGAACTGATCACGATCGCCACCGAACCGCGCATTGCCGCGCTCCATGCCGTCAAGTCCGGCAAGGTCGCCATCGGCTCGGCCGAAGCGGAAGTCCCGGTCTTTGCCAATGACCGGTGGAGCAGCATCGCCACGACCGAACTCCTGCCCCATGCCACGGCGGTTCCGAACGACATCGATTTCGGCGTCGTCTGGAAGGCCATGTATTCAGGGCTGGAAGCCTCCTGGACCGGCACGACCTCGGTCGAGGATGCGGTCAACAATGTCGAAAGCGAGGTCACCGGCCAGCTCGGCGACGCGATCATCATACGCTGATTGACACGCCCCGGAGCCGCCCGCCGGCTCCGGGAACTTCTCCCGTGACGGATCCATGAACATGACCAACAGAGCCAATGGTTTGGGCCTTTTGCTGATGACCCCGGCAGCGTTGCTGCTGGCAGCCTTCTTCCTGCTGCCGGCAACGCTGACCGGCATCTTCGCCTTTACCAATATGAGCACCTCGACAGGTATTTCGGGCGGGGCCTATGTCGTCACCGAAACCGTGCTGCGCAAGCTTGAAGCCTCCGACCTCGACCCACGCCTGCGCGAAGCCCTCGGCGAGAAGAGCTATGCGGTCAACGCCGAGACGCTTGCCGCCGCGAAGACGACCGATATCGAGCCCGGCTTTCTCGCGGAAATCGAGGACCGCCTTTCCGGTAATATCTATTCGGCCTCCTCCGCTTTCGAGGACGACTTGAAATCCCTGCCCTCGCGACCGCGGCGCATCCGCGACTTGAAGCTTGCGACCGAGCCCTTCGAAGGCTCGGTCATCAACACGCGCTATCCCGATCGCGGCCAGTTCGAAGCCGCCCTGCAATCCTTCCTGCCGAACGCAACCCAGGCCGATCTTGGCATGATCGCCACCGCGTCCTACACCGGCTGGACCTGGACGACCGACAATTTCATCGACCTTCTCACCCGCGCCGACACGTTGAAGCTTGTCGCCAATACCGTGTTCTACGTCTGCGCCACGCTGGCCTTCAACGTCTTCGTCGGCCTGTTTCTCGCCATCGCGGTGTTCTATCTTCCAAGCCGTACGGGTGGCGTCTTCAATGTGCTCTGGCTTTTGCCGCGCATCACGCCGGTCGTGCTCTATGCCATCATGTGGAAGTGGTTCACCTGGGAGAACGGTTTCCTCTATGTCGCCGCGAAGGACCTAGGCCTTCCCGCCTTCAACTACATGAAAGGCTCTGTCCCGACCGCCTGGGCGACGGTGATCCTCGTCAACGGTTTTGTCGGCGCATCCTTCGGCATGATCCTGTTTTCCGGCGCGCTGAGGGCTATCCCCATACAGCAGCTCTGGTCGAGCGAGGTCGACGGCGCAAACCGCTGGCAACAGGTGACAAGGATCATCCTGCCGCAGATGCGCTGGCCGATCCTGTTCGTCACCTCCTACCAGACGCTGTCGCTGCTTTCTTCCTATGAACTGATCTGGCTGACCACGAATGGCGGACCGGGTAGCACGACCACCGTCTGGTCGCTGGAGGCCTTCCACACCGCGCTCAACAACTATACCGGCAACCTGCAGTACGGCCTGGGCGCGGCCATGGCGCTCATTCTCGTCATTGTCGGTCTTGTCCTCTCCATCCTCTATCTGCGCCTGTTCAGGTTCAACGAACTGGTCAGCAAACCGAAGATCGAGTTCTAGAATGACCAAGAACCATTCCCTCTGGCCCGTCATCTTCATCCTCGCGCTGTTCAGCGCGCCGCTGGCGATCATGTATCTTTTTCTCGTGGTCGATACCTTTTCCAATTCGGCGCCGGGTTCGTTCCTGCCCAATGAGTTCACTCTGCAGCACTGGCGGTTTCTGTGGAACCCGGATGTCACCGGCAATGTCTGGGAGCCGACGCTCAATACCTTCCTGTTCACCGTCAGCATGGTCGCGATCGTGCTCGGCGTCTCGACGACGGCCGGCTATGCGGTTTCGCGGCTCAACCTGCCGTTCCGCCGCTTCTTCCTGTCCTCGCTGATGGTGATGCACGCCTTTCCGACCGTGACACTGCTCATCGGCGTGTTCCTGGTGCTACAATATGCCGGCCTCTACAACACGCTCATCGGCGTCATTCTGGTGAAGGCCAGCCTGATGCTGCCGCTCGGCATCTGGATCATGAAGGGGTTTTACGATTCCGTGCCCTGGGAGATCGAGATGGCCGGCGTGCAGGACGGCGCCAGCCGGTTCACGGTCTGGTGGCGGCTGATCCTGCCGCAGGTCAAGCCGGGGCTGATGGCGCTTTCCATCTTCGTCTTCATCGACGGCTGGAGCGAATATCTGCTGCCGCGCATTCTCGCACCGGCAGCCCAGATCGAAGTGCTCTCGGTCTATCTAGAGGCGGTCTCCGACCCGGATTCGATCACCTACAATTTCAATCTCTTCAAGTCGGTCGGGCTTTTCTACACCCTGCCGGTCATCGTTCTCTTCGTGCTCTTCCAGAAGCCGCTGATGAACATCTTCAGTGGAGGCACCAAAGGCTGATGCAAGTCTCACTTTCCAATTTCACCAAATCCTTCGACGGCACGCCGGTGATCGAGAACCTGAACCTGACCGTCCGCTCCGGCGAGATGATGGCCCTGCTCGGCCCCTCCGGTTGCGGCAAGTCGACCACGCTTTTCGCCGTCTGCGGCATTCACCGCATCAACAAGGGCAAGATCCTGTTCGGCGACAAGGATGTCTCGACGCTTCCGAGCCAGAAGCGCAATGTCGGCGTCGTCTTCCAGAACTACGCGCTCTATCCGCATATGTCGGTATTCGACAATATCGCCTTTCCCCTGAGCGTGCGGCGCATGAACAAGGCCGATATCAAGCGCGAGGTCGAGGCGATCGCCGGCCTTGCCCATATCGACAACCTGCTGGAGCGCAAACCGGGCCAGCTCTCCGGCGGCCAGCAGCAACGCGTCGCCCTTGCCCGCGCCATCGTCCGCCGTCCGAACGTGCTGCTGCTCGATGAGCCGCTCGCCAATCTTGACGCCAAGCTGCGCCTTGAAATGCGCTCGGAAATCCGCCGCATCCAGCTCGAGACCGGAATTACCGCCATTCTGGTCACCCATGACCAGGTCGAGGCGATGTCGATGTGCGACCGGGTCGCGATCATGGACAAGGGCAGGATCCTGCAGCTTGACCGCCCGACCGCGCTCTACGAGGCGCCAGCCAACCGTTTCGTCGCCGGCTTTCTCGGCAATCCGCCAATCGTCTTCGCCGAGGGTCGCATTGACAATGGCGCTCTGACGACAGACGACGCGATCCGCCTGCCGCTGCCGAAAAGGCTGGCGGGCCGCACGCAAGGCGAGCGGATTGCTCTCGGCATCAGGCCGGAGCATTTCGGCGGCAACCACCCCGACACCGTGACCGGCACCGTCAGCTTCATCGAACCGCAGGGCCGCGAGATGCTGTTCGACATCAAGCTGGGCGACAAGACAGTGCTGCGCTCGATCCAGCCGGTGCGCGGCGATGTGCAGATCGGCGATAGTGTTGCCTGGGGGCTTGAGACCGAGAAGCTGCTCGCCTTCGACTCCTCTGGAGCGGCGATATGACAAGACGCGCGGAAAATACCATTCCATGGCCCTTTGCGGCCGGGGAGCCGGTATGCATCGCCCATCGCGGCGCATCGGCGCATGCCCCGGAAAACACGCTTTCCGCCTTCCGGGTCGCTGCCGAACTGGGCGCGCAGATGTGGGAAATCGACGTACATCTGACGGCCGACTGTGTGCCCGTGATCACGCATGACGCCGGCCTGATGCGCATCGCCGGCATCGACCGCGCCATCGCCGACCTCGACTTTGCAACCCTGCGCGACCTTGCACCGGAAATCCCGAGTCTCGACGAGACGCTTGACCTTGCCGCAAGGCTCGATCAGGCGCTCTACATCGAGATCAAGGCTGCCGGCGCGGGTCGCATTGTCTGGCGCCATCTGCTTGCGCGAGGCTTTACCCGCGTCGCGCTCGGCAGCTTCAACGTCGATGAAATCCGCGCGCTTGCCGATGCCGGCTGTCCATTTACGCTGGCCGCCCTGGTGCCGCTTGGCGCGGATCCGTTCGCGCGCGCAGCCGAGACCCGGGCCGACATCATTCATCTCTGCTGGGAGAAAGGCGGCGGTGAAAGCCCTGAGCGCCAAGTCGACGCGGCGCTTCTTGAGCGGGCGAAGGACGAAAACCTCGGCGTCGTGCTCTGGCATGAGGAGCGCAAGCCCGTGCTCGAAGCGTTGATGGCATTGCCGGTGCTCGGCATCTGCACCAACCAGCCCGAACTGATGCGCGGTTTCGACCGCTTAGACGGTGTTGCGACGCAGATTGTCTGCCATCGCGGCGCCAATCATTTCGCGCCCGAAAACACGCTTGCCGCCGCGCGCCTCAGCTTCGGCCAGGGCGCGCATTTCGTCGAGATCGACGTGCATATGAGCGCCGACGGCGAGATCGTGGTCATTCATGACGAAACGCTGGAACGCACCACCACGGGGACCGGCGCGGTCAGAGCACGGACACTGGCCGAACTGAAGACGCTGAGCGCCGGCGCGTGGTTTTCGCCCTTTTATGCGGCGGAAATCATACCGACGCTTGATGAGATGATCACGCTTGCCAGATCATACGGGGCGCGGCTCTATATCGAGAACAAGACCGTCGACGCGAAGGTTCTGGTCGATTTCGTGCGCTCGCGGAATTTTCTTGGCGATTGCTTCTTCTGGTCGGAGAACCCGTCTCTGCAGGAAGCGATGCGCCAGGCCGCGCCCGATGCCAATATCAAGGCCAGCGCCGGACGCTATCAAGATGTGGAGGAGATGCAAGGCCATCTGGCGCCGCAGCTTGCCGAGATCCATTATCCGGATTATGCGCGCCTTGCCCCCCAATGCCTTGCGAAAGGGATCACCCCGATGATGCAGTATTTCGGCGACGATCCCGCAATCTTCGACCGGATCGCCGAGATCGCCCCGCCGATGATCAATCTCGATCGGGCCGATCTTCTGGCTGCGGCGCTTCGACGGCGGATTGCCGATGGCCGATGAAACCCGCCCCGGACGGGCGCCGACCGCCGAGGATGTCGCTCGGCTTGCCGGCGTCCACCGCTCCGCCGTCTCGCGCACTTTCACGCCCGGCGCAAGCGTCGCGCCGCAGACCCGCGAAAAGGTGCTTGAGGCCGCGGCCACGCTTGGCTATCGCGTCAACTTTCTGGCGCGCAGCCTGTCGCACCAACGCTCCAACCTCGTCGGACTTGTCGTCTCCGACATCGACAACCCGTTTCGGGCGCAATTGCTGGCCGAACTCGGCACGAGCCTTGTCGCTTCCGGCTATCGTCCGCTTCTGCTGCCGACAGAGCGCGGCGGCAAGGTCGCCCGCCATATCGACATGATGCTGCACTACAATGTCGCCGGCGCCATCGTTACCGATGACGCCTCCCCCGCCGAGATCGCCCGTCAATGCGCCGATCACGGCGTGCCACTGGTTCTGATCAACAAGCGGCCCGTTTCCGATACGGTGCTGAACGTTTCGATGGACACGGAAGCCGCCGGCGAACTGGCGGCGCGCGCGCTTTTCGATGCCGGATGCCGGCGCGTGGCGCTGGCGAGCCAGCGGCGCAGCTCGCATTCGATCAGCCTTCGCCGCTCCGCCTTCTGGCGCGCATGCGAGCGGCTCGGCATCGAGATCGCCGGCGAATATTTCGGCGACCTGCCGAACTATCAGGGCGGGCGCGCAGCCGCCGACGCTTTCCTTTCCGACCCCGCCGACGTCGATGGCATCTATTGCGCCAACGACTATCTGGCGCTCGGCTTCATCGATACCATCCGCCATTTGAGCCCGCTTTCGATCCCGGGCGATCTGAAGCTCGTCGCCTGCGACGACATTCCCGAGGCCGGCTGGCTGGCTTACGACCTGACGACAGTGCGCCAGGACCCGGTGCGCACGGCCGATGCCGCCGTCAACGGCCTGCTTGCGCGCATCAGCGAACCGGACACCGTCGCTCCGCCGGTCGTCGTCGACGTGCACCTGGTCGAACGCGGCTCGACCACCCTTGTGCCGCCCGGCCCGCCAGCCCCTCCACCCCAGGGCTTGAAGGCTGATCAGCCTCCCTCATAACCGAAAAGACATCGCATTTCCCATGACTACCTCTTCTTCTCCCGCCCGCGCGGCGCGGCTTGCCGCCGCCAAGATCATCATCCGCGAAGCCGGGGCGCTGGCGCTCGATTTTTTCAGGCGCCGTGAGAGCCTGATCGTGGAAACCAAGACATCCGGCCAGGATCTCGTCTCCGTCGCCGATCGCTCGGTGGAGGGCTTCATCCGCGCCGAGATCGCCGCACGCTTTCCCGAGGACGGGCTACTGGGCGAGGAGCACGGCAAGGCCGACGGCAAGAGCGGATTTTGCTGGATCATCGACCCGATCGACGGCACCAGCCCCTTTCTGCACGGCCTTGAGAGCTGGTCGGTGGTGATTGCCATTGCGGAAGGCGACCGTACGGTGCTGAGCCTCATCGCGCATCCGGCAACCGGCGCGCTCTACTGGGCGGAGGAAGGGCACGGCGCCTGGTGCGATAACAAGCAACTCTCCATCGATGCCGCGACGCCATTTTCCGGTGGCGTCATCGCGATCGGTCCGGGCGGCGCGGTCCATGCCCGCGCGGTCGGCCGGATCATCGCCAACATCCTGGAAGACGGCGGCAGCTTCATGCGCAACGGATCAGCGGCCCTCAGCCTCGCCCATGTGGCGCAGGGCAGTTATCTCGGCTTTTACGAGCCGGAACTCAGCGCCTGGGACTGCGTGGCCGGCCTGCTACTGGTGCGCGAGGCTGGCGGCATCGCCATCGACCCCTTCGCCGGCGATCTGACCGCGATGCGGCGTCCCTGCCTTGCCGCGGCCCCTCAGGTTGCAGAAAGGCTGAAGGAGATCCTGCAGGGCCGAACATAGGGAATTTTGTCCTCAGCCGAGCCGCATCAGCAGCTCCATCGACGGTTCACCGGTAACGGCAAGCCCGTTCTGCCGCTGATAGGCGGATATGGCCGCGCGCGTCTGCGTGCCGAAAACGCCGTCCACAGTGCCCGCATCGAAGCCTCTTTCCTTCAGCCCCGCCTGCAGCGCCTTGCGCTGGTCGGCGGTAAAGCCGTAGCGATCCGGCGGGAACGTGCCGCTGATGGGTCCCGCCCCCGCGATCCGGTCGGCCAGATGCCCGACGCCGATCGCGTAGTTCGTGGAATTGTTGTATCGCCTGATGACATCGAAATTGGGGCCGACGACGAAGACCGGCCCGCCGGCATGCGGCTGAATGCGGCGGCCGCCCGCGACGGAAGCGCCCGGCGATCCCGCCTCCCCGCCCCAGGCTTGGCCCGTGCGCCAGCCCGCGCGCTTCAGGTATGAGGCCGTGCTCGCCAGCGCATCGGTCGGATCATCGCTCCAGATATCGCGCCGCCCGTCGCCGGTGAAATCGACGGCATAGCCGAGATAGGAGGTGGGGATGAACTGGGTGTGACCCATGGCGCCGGCCCAGCTTCCGGTCATCTGCTGCGGACTGATATCGCCGTTCTGAAGGATCTTGAGGGCGGCCACCAACTGGCTTTCGAAGAAACTGCCGCGCCGTCCCTCATAGGCGAGCGTCGACAGCGCCGAGACCACCGGCACATCGCCGCCCCGCTCGCCATACATGCTCTCCAGTCCCCACACGGCGACGACGACATGGCCGTCGACGCCATAGGTCGCCTCGATCTGTTCGAGCGCCGTGCGGTAGCGGGCATAATTGGCCCGGCCCTTGGCCACCCGCTCGTCGGACGCGGCAATGGCGAGATATTCCTCGAGCGTGCGGTTGAATTCGGTCTGGTTGCGGTCCTGCACGATGACCTCGGGCGTATAACCCGCATTTGCAAAGGCCGCGTCGAGCGTCTGCCTTGAAATGCCCTTGGCCTCGGCCCGCTTCCTGAAGCCTTCAACCCAGGCATCATAGCCGGCATTGGCCACCGTGCCGGGCGGCCTTGATACCGAGGGCCTTCCGCCCAGCAGATTGCTCGAGCAGGCCGACAACACGGCCGCAACCGCCAGAAGAGAAAATGCGCGTCGTGTCGCATGCATTCCGCTGATCCAATCCGAAGCATGTTCAGGTATGGATTCTAGCGCAGAAAATAGCGGCGGCAAGATGGACGGCAGTCTCCCCGGAGACCGGACATCAGCGAATACGCCGCTCATCCTCTCCGAAAACGTAAATCCTGTCGGCGTCGACAGTGAGAAGAAGCGTCGTGCCGGGCCTGGCAATGGCGCTGCGTTCGACTTCCACGGTAGCAACCGTTTCGCCGATCGTGCCGTAGAGATAACTCGACCCGCCGAGGAACTCGGAGAAATCGACCGTAAACGGCACGCCCGGCTCGCCTTCGCCGGCAGGGCGCCAGTGCTCAGGGCGAATGCCGACCGTGACGGGCGTGCCATCCTTCGGCTTCGTCTCAAGTTCGGCCAACGGCAGCCTGGCTCCCGCGATCTCGACCTCGCCACCCCGTATCACGCCCGAGAGAAAATTCATCTTGGGCGAACCGATGAAGCCGCCGACGAACATGTTGTCGGGATCATCGTAAAGTGCTGCCGGAGAGCCCACCTGCTCGATATAGCCGCCGCGCAGGACGACGATCTTGTCGGCAAGCGTCATCGCTTCCGTCTGGTCATGGGTGACGTAGATCATCGTGTTGCCAAGCTCGCGGTGCAGCCGGGCGATCTCGATGCGCATGCCGACCCTCAGTTCGGCGTCCAGGTTGGAAAGCGGCTCGTCGAACAGGAAGATTTCCGGATCCCGGACGATCGCCCGGCCGATGGCAACGCGCTGGCGCTGGCCGCCGGAAAGCTGGCCGGGACGGCGGTCGAGATAGTCCGTCAGCTTCAGGATATCGGCCGCCTGGCGCACCTTGGCCTCGACCTCCGCCTTCGGCCGTCCGGCAACCTTGAGGCCGAAGCCCATGTTCTGCTCCACGCTCATATGCGGATAGAGCGCATAGGTCTGGAACACCATGGCGATGCCGCGATCGGACGGGTCCTCGTCGGTCACATCCGTGCCGGCAATCATCACGTCGCCGCTCGTCACCTCTTCGAGACCCGCGATCAGCCTCAAAAGGGTGGATTTTCCGCAGCCCGACGGTCCGACGAAGACGACGAATTCGCCGCCCTCGATCTCCAGGTCGACATCATGAATGACCTGCACCGCGCCGAAGGCCTTGGAGACCCGCCTGAGCGACAGGCCCGACGGGTTGCGATCCGGGGTGAGCAACTCTGCCTGGCCCATCGTCATGCCTCCCTGCGCAGCCAGACCAGCATTTCGCCCGGCGCGCGATTGTCCCAGAGATAATAGGGTATGGCTTTCAAACTGGCGGATGTCCGGTGCGGCGGTGTGGTGGCGTAAAGCGCCTCGGTCGGCTGGCTTTCGACGAGAGCTTCGATGCTGAGCGCAACCGTATCGCTAAGACCATCGACCGTCGCAAGGCTCACGGAAGCGCCGTCTTTCACCACATAGGCATTGAGCGGCGCCTTATTGTCGGTTTCCTCCACACAGTAGACGAACGGCCCGCGCAAGAGGGCAGCACGGCCCTGGTCGGGCGCGACCTTCGGGTGAGCATAGAGCATTTCCGGCTCCATCCCGAGGTCAAGTTCGATCGTGTCGCCAGCCTCCCATTGGCGGCGGATCCGAAGATAGCCCTTCTCCGGCGTTGCATCGGAGGCTTCACCGTTGATCGCGAGCGAAAAGCCTCTGGCCCAGCCCGGTACGCGCAGCGACAGGGTGAATTCGACGGGCGTCAGCGGCGTCAGCGTAAGGGTAACCCTGCCATCCTTCGGATAGGCGGTTTGCTGTTTCACATCGATCCTTGTGCCGGCAATCTCGATTTCGGCTGCATTCTCGCAATAAAGATGCAGCGCCAGCTCATCCTCGGCAACGCCGTAGAAGTACGTGCCGATCGAGGCGACGAGGCGGGAGATGTTCGGCGGGCAGCAGGGGCAGCGGTGCCAGCGCCAGCGATGGTGGCCGCCATGGCTTTCCAGCGGATTGTCGTAGAAGAAATGGGTGCCGTCCTGCGAAAGCCCTGAAAGCGCGCCGTTATAGAGCGCCCGCTCCATGACATCGGCAAAGCGCGCATCGGGCTCGCGGCCCAGCATGCGGCTGGCCCAGAACACCAGTGCGACAGCCGCACAGGTCTCGGCATAGGCGGTATCATTGGGCAGATCATAGTCGAATGTCAGTCCCTCATTGTCCTTCGATGGCCCGAAGCCGCCGGTGACATAGAGGTTGCGGTCGATCAGGTGCGACCACAGCGCTTCCAGTGCCGGGTCGAGGCTGTCATCGGAAAACTCGGTGGCGACGTCAGCCATGCCGGCATAGAGATAGGCCGCCCTCACCGCATGACCGACGACTTCCCGCTGCTCGCGCACCGGCTTGTGGGCCTGGCAATATTCGAGCGTGGTGAAGTGAAAGTCTTCCGGCTTTTCGCCGCGCGCAATGGCTTCCTGATCGAAATATTTCGGATCCTTGCCGCGTTCGTCGACAAAGAATTTCGCCAGATCGAGATAGCGCTGCTCACCGGTAACGCGGCCGAGCTTGACCAGCGCCAGCTCAAGTTCGGGGTGGCCCGGATAGCCGCGTTTCCTGTCGGCATCGGGACCGAAGGTGGCATCGATGCAGTCGGCATAGCGGCACATGATGTCGAGGAACTTGCGCTTGCCCGTGGCGTGGTAATAGGCGACCGCGCCCTCGATCAGGTGACCGGCATTGTAAAGCTCATGTCGGTCGCGCAGATTGGTCCAGCGCTGACCCGGCTGGATGCGCTGGTACCAGGAATTGAGATAACCGTCTTCGGCCTGCAGCCGGCCGTAGGCATCGATCACCGCGTCGACGCGGGCTTCCAGCTCTTCGTCACGCTTGCGGTTCAGCGCATAGGCCGCCGTCTCGATGCTCTTGCCGAAATCGGAATCCCAGAACATCTGCGTGGTGACGGTGTTGCCGTGGTCGAAGGGGATGACGATGCCGGGATTGGGCAGGTCCGGGTCGACCTGTTCCAGCATGCGCGCTTCGATGCATCGGTCGAACAGAAGCTTGGCCGTCGTCGTCGCGACGACATCGACGCGCGGGCCGAAAAAACCGCCGACCTCGACCTGATTGACGGAGAGCGGACGGAATTTCGACTTTGGCTGCAGGGCATCGCCGGCGTTGAAGGGCTTGTTCATCATGTGGTCCTTTCGGAAATGCTATTTCACAGCGCCGGCCGTCAGGCCGCGAATGTAGGAGCGCTGGAGAATGAGAAAGAGGATCATGCAGGGGATCATCATCAGCGTGACGCCCGCCTGCACCGCGCCCCAGTCGACCGAGCCGTAGCGGCCATAGCGCACGGCGGTCATCAAGACGGGGAGCGTGAATTTCGACTGGTCTGTCAGAAGCACGAGGGCGGCGAGGAACTCGTTCCAGGCATTGAGGAAGGCAAAGAGGCCGACAGTCACCACGCCGGGGAGCACCAGCGGGCCCATCACCTGGACGAGCATGCGCACGCCCTTCACACCATCCATGCGGGCCGCCTCCTCGATCTCCTTCGGCACGGCATCAAAGGCGTTGCGCATCATGAAGACGGAGAAGGGAAGCTGCAGCGTCGAATAGATGAGGACGAGGCCGATCAGCGTGTTCTGAAGCCCCATCTTGGCGAGAAGCAGAAACAGCGGCGTCAGGATCGACTGGAACGGAACCATCATCGTCGACAGGATCAGCACGAAGGCAAAGCCCTTCAGCGGAAAGCGGTATCTCGAGAAACCGTAGCCGGCGAGGATCGCCACGACGATGGTGAGCGCGGACGTGCCGACGGCAACGAACAGGGAATTGCCCGAATAATGCAGCACCGACTGGCCGAAATTCTCAAGCCGCTCATAGCTTGAAATGCTGAAGCCTTCCATCGGCCACGGCGGTATCGGAGGTTGGGTCGATTCCGCCGGCGTGCGGAAGCTCGCCAGCACCACCCAGACCAGCGGAGCCAGGAAAAGAGCGGCAACCAGCGTCGCCGTCACATGAAACAGGAGACGGTGATAGCGGAACCGACCGCGACGGGTCGCAGGCGCGGCTGCGGTTTGCTGAAACGATGAAACGGCGGTCGACATCATTTGTCCTTTCGATCGCTGAGCAGCGTCAACTGCAGCACGCTGAGGACGAGCAGGATGACGAGCAGCACCATGGACAAGGCCGCGCCATAGCCCAGGCGGAAGGAGACGAAGCTCTCGTTGAAGATCTTGTAGACGGCGGTGACCGTCTTGTTCTGCGGCCCGCCGCTCAGGATGATGTAGAACTGGTCGAAGGCCAGCATCGAGCCCGAAACGCAGAGGATCAGCGCCAGCGCGAAGGGTTTGCGGATCAGCGGCATGGTGATGTAGCGGAAGCGCTGCAGCCATTTGGCGCCGTCAATGCGCGCGGCCTCCTGGTAATCCGCCGGGATCGACTGCAGGCCGCTCATCAGGATCACCATGAAGAAACCGGCCATTTTCCAGACGACCATGACGATCACCGACCAGAAGGCCGGCGTGAAATTGGCGAGGATATTGACCCGCCCCTCCGTCAGGCCGAGGTCCTGCGCCAGCGGCGAGAAAAGCCCGGTATCGACATTGGAAAGCCAGACCCACAGCAATGCGGCCGAGGCAAAGCCGGTCACCACGGGGAGAAAATAGATCGTCCGGTAGGCGGAAACCGCACGTCCCTGCCCCTGCACGATCAGCGCCAGCGCCATGGCGAAGCCTAGAAGCGCAATGGTGACGACGATCGTATACTGGACGGTGAACCAGAGCGACGACCAGAAACTCTTGTCGAACAGCAGCCGTTCGTAATTGTCGAGGCCGATGAAGCGCGGCAGGCCCATCAGCGGCCATTTGTGCAGCGACATCCACACCGTCATGCAGAGCGGAACGATGAAGAACACAGTGACGAGCGCCAGCGCCGGCAGAACATAGATCAGGCCTGTCCACTGTGAATGCCGTCGCCTTCGGCGCTTTTTCGGCGGGGGCGCGTCCGCGCCTGCCACTAACCCGTCAGACATAGCGAAAGTCCTTTCGCATCAAAGAGATGGCCACCGGCCCACAAGGGGCCGGCGGTTCTGCTTTCCTGGGCGCTGCTTAGCGGGACGAGTCGATGATCGACTGCATTTCGTCCTGGGCCTCTTCCATGGCCTCATCCACCTCTTCGCCGCTGTCGGCGTAGAAGGCGCGGTTGAGCATGGTGACCCAGGGGCCGTTCAGCGAGTTGATCAGATCGTTGAAGACCGGGCTGTAGGGCGTCTTGCCCTTGGCCATGGCTTCAGCCGCGATCATGTAGCGGGCATCGAGCCCTTCCAGCGCCTGTTCGGCCACATCGTCACGCACCGGCAACGAACCGTTCTGGGCGAGGATCTTCTGCCCTTCCGGCGAATAGGCGAACGCGATGAAAGCCTCGATGGCCGGCATCTTGGCATCTTCGGTCTTGGCAGAGACGACGATGTTGTCGCCGCCGGCGAATGACGACCAGTCGCCGTCCTTGCCCGGCAGATAGGTCACGCCATATTCGAGGTCCGGATACTGATTGTTCAACGCGCCGATGGCGAAGGAGCCTGACGGCGTGATGCCGATATTGCCGCCGGCAAAGGCTGCGAAGAAGTTCGATCCGGCATCGGTCTGGGAGCCGGCCGGCACCAGCCCGTCCTCGACCATGCCGCGATAGAACTCGATCGCATCCTTCATCTGCGGCGTGGTGACGGTCGCCTTTGCGCCCTCATCCTCGAACAGCGCGCCGCCGGATGCCCAGACAAGCGGCATGAAGGTGAAGATGTTGCAGCCGCCGCAATTGCCGGAGAAGTAGAAACCGTAAGTGTCATCGCCAAGGGCGGCGACGGCTTCCGCATCGTCGCGGATTTCCGCCCAGTTCGTCGGGGCCTTGTCGGGATCGAGCCCTGCTTCCTCAAACAGGTTCTTGTTCCAGACCAGGACGGAGGCATCGGCCGAGAACGGCATGCCATAGATCTTGCCGTCATAGGTGCCGACGGTCAGATGCGCCTTGGAGAGATTGTCGTAATAGGGCAGCGACTTGGCGAACTCGGTCAGATCCTTGAGCTGGCCGGCCTGGGCAAAGGACGGCGTGTAGATCAGGTCGAGCGAGAGCGCGTCCGGCTCCGAACCGCCGGCAGCGGCGATTGCGTATTTCTGCACCAGTTCATTGACCGGCACGATCTGCAGTTCGGCCTTGTCCCCGCCCTTGGCGTTGAACGCGTCGACCAGTTTCGGCATAAATTCCGAGCCGTCGGAACGGACCCAGAGCGAGAATGTTTCGGCCTGGGCAAGGCCGGGCAATGCAAGCGCGGCAATCGCAGCGCCGCTGAGAAAAGTCTTGAGTTTCATGTCAATTACCTCCCGTTTTGGTGTCATGCTGAAGCCCACTCAAAGTTGAGCTAACGTTTGCGCAAACTGCGCGATCTCCTCCCCTTCAAACCGGCTTCTCACACTGGCGGGGCGGGGTCCCGGCGCAAACCTCAGTCGGGTCTTGCGCCGCAGGATTGTCTGACGACGAGGGTACAGGGCGTCTCCCGAATGCCCGGCTCGACTTCCTTGCCATCAATCATGTCGAGAAGCGCAAGGCCTGCACTTCTGCCAAGCTCTGGTAGCCCCATGTCAATCGTGGTCAGGGGCGGACGCGTGGCCTTTGCGAACACCTCCCAATTGTCGAAACCGACAATGGCAATGTCGTCCGGCACGCGGATCCCCATCAGCGCAAAGGCATCGATGACGCCGCGCGCAATCTGGTCGTTGCCGCAGAAAATGGCGTCCGGGCGTTCGCCGGCTTCGATCAGCGCATGGGCCGTGTCGTAACCATGGGCCTCCGTCCAGGCCGAGAAGATTGCCTCGCCGAAAGGCTCCAGACCGGCTTCGGCGAGGGCGGCACGCCAACCGGCCTCGCGCATGTGCGCGGCCTTGAAATCCAGCGGACCGGTAATGTGAGCGATCTTCCGGCGTCCGAGGCCAATCAGATGCCGAACGGCGTCCTTCGCCGCGTTGATGTCATCCGGCACGAAACTCACAGCCCCTTCGGGCGCGGCGGCATAGACATAGACAACGGGCATGCCGAGTGGCGGCAGGTCGATCGGCAGGCCGCGATCGGTCCGCTTGCCGGTGATGATCAAACCGTCGACCCGCTTTTCTTCCATCGCGCCGAGATTGAGCTTCAGGCTCTCCGGCTCGTATTTGCCGGCGCTCAGGAACACCGATACGCCGCGATCGGCCATGGCCGCGGAAAGACCGGCGGCCACCGGCAGGGTGAACCGGCCATAGGTGTCGTTTGTCAGAAGGCCAAGCGTGAAGGAGCGCTGCTGGACCAGCCCGCGCGCGATCGAGTTCGGCCGGTAATCGAGTTCGGCTGCAACGGCGCGCACGCGCTCCCGGGTCTCCTCCGACATCCGCCCCGTGCCGTTCAGCGCCCGCGAAGCGGTCGTCACGCTGACGCCGGCCTTCGTCGCGACATCACGGATCGTGCTGCGCTGATAAGCGCTCGCCGACTGCAGCTTTGCGTTACGGTCCGCCAAATTCATCCTCCCGGCACAAACGCTCCAAATTTCATGAGCAATCGTTTGCTCTTCTTTGGTTTATCGTTTGCGCAATTAAGTTTTCACAGACTCACGCGGCTGTCAAGCGGAGCGCGCGATCTCTTTCGGTCAAAGTTGACATCAACGCGCGCCGCATTTTCGCGCGGTAACGCACAGGCGGGATGATTGTGATGGGAGGCGCCGGAGCGGCGTTGTCGCGAACCGATACTTCAGCTGTCGAGCGCGACCGGTTCGTTTGCGCTCAGCGCGGGCAGTATTTCGCGGGAACCGGGCCGGCCGCGCACCTCGCTTGGAGCGCAATCGAACAGTTCCTTGAAACTGCGGTTGAAATAGGAAATGTCGTTGAAGCCGGCGGAATAGGCGACGTCGGCAATCGTCTCCCCGCTTTTCTGCGCCTTGATCTGCTCGATCTTCTCCCGTGCGAAGCGCAGGCGTTTGTCGCGGATGACCGTGGTGCAGGTGACGCCCATGCCTTGGAAATCCTGCTGCAGCGTGCGGATCGAGATGCCGAGCCGGGTCGCCAGCCACTTCGCGCTGAGATGGCTCTCGGTCAGATGCCGGTCGATCAGCATGTCGACCATATGCATGCGCCGCGCCGCTGTATCATTGAGCGGCGGATTCGCTTCCTGACGCCCGCCGCTGGAGATGAAGGCCTGGCGCGTGGCGTCGAGCACCAGATCGCGCAGATTGGCAGCGCCGGCATCCGTGTCCGGCGTCTCCATCAGCTTGGCAACCAGCGCCCGCAGCATCACCGCCATCGGATCATGCGCGCCGAGCTTGCGGGCGATATCGAAATCGACCTTGCTGCCGGCATACATGGTCTGGCGCGGCAGGTGCAGGGACAGATGATTGCTGAAATTGCCGCCGAAGAAGAAGGTTGTCGGCCGCGTCGAGTCGAGCAGCATGCATTCGCCGACATCCAGCCTGTTCTGCTGTCCGAGATGGTCGACGCCGCAATGGCCTTCGAGCTGAAGGATGAGAAACAGGTTTTCGCGCGTATCGCGCCTGATGTCGCTCTCGTCGCGGCGCACATAGTCGAGATCGTTGCAGACATGGGCGAAATCCATGCCGCAGACCTCGATATGCTTGACCGCGCCGAGCACGTCCTGACCCTTGTCGCAGGTGTGCGGATTGAAGTTGCCGCACAAACCGCGCAGCCCTTCGGCCCATTCATCGTAGGGTGTTGCGCGCCACGCCCGGCGCACCAGTGCATTGCTCTGCAAAAGTTCCAACTCCGCCCTCCCAAAACAGCGTCGGCAACCTGCAAAATATTTTGCAATCGTGACCCGGCGGGTAACGATCACAGCAGGTTAGGTGAGCATTCTGACCGATGTCAATAAATTTCGCATGTTAACCAACGTGTCCGCAGCCGTCCGGATGCCGAACGCCGCAAGCCTATTGACAGGTCTCTGCAAAACTATTTAACGTGTTAATCAAATAGGCTCAAGGGAGGAAAGCCAAAATGCGTGAATTCGATTTCATCGTCATCGGCGGCGGTTCGGCGGGCTGCGTTCTGGCCGCCCGCCTTTCGGAGGACAGCGCCAACAAGGTCCTGCTGATTGAAAGCGGCCGGCGCGACAAGGATCCCTACATCCACATTCCGGCCACCTTCTTCAAGGTGATCGAAAAAGGCACCGACGTCCATTTCTACACGTCCGAGCCCGATCCGGGCCTCAAGGGCAAGCCCAATATCGTGCCCCAGGGCAATGTCATCGGCGGCGGCTCCTCGATCAACGCGATGATCTACATCCGCGGCAACCGCAATGACTATGACAGCTGGGCCCAGATGGGCCTGCGCAATTGGTCCTATGACAGGGTGCTGCCGGTGTTCCGCGATATCGAGAACAACCAGCGCCTTTCCGGCGAGTTCCACGGCACGGAAGGAGCGCTGAAGGTTACCGATCGTCGTTTCGGCCACCCCTTGTCCTGGGCCTTCATTCGAGCCGCACAGGAAGCCGGCCTCCCCTATAACGAGGATTTCAACGGCAACCTCCAGGATGGCGTCGGCTTCTACCAGACCACCACCTCCACCGGCCGGCGCTGGAGCTCCGCGCAAGCCTTCCTTCGGGACGCGGAAAACCGCTCCAACCTGACCATCATGACCGAGACGCGCGTGGCCAGGGTGATATTCGAAGGCAAGCGCGCGGTCGGCGTCCTGACCGAGAAAGGCGAAACGCTGAAGGCTGCCCGCGAGATCGTGCTGTCGGCCGGCGCCATCGCCACGCCGAAGCTGCTGCAGCTCTCCGGCATCGGCGACGCCGCCCATCTGAAGCAGCACGGCATCGAGGTCATCTCCGACCTTCCCGGCGTCGGCGAGAATTACCAGGACCATCTGGAGGCGACCGTTCAGGCCGAGGTCAAGGATCCGATCTCGCTGTTCGGCGAAGACAAGGGCCTGAAAGCCGCCCGTCACATGCTGCAATACATGCTGACCAAGACCGGCGTCCTGACCAGCACGGTGGTCGAATCGGGTGGCTTCGCCGATACCGCAGGCACTGGCCAGCCCGATATCCAGTTCCATGTCCTGCCGTCTTTCGTCGGCTTCGCCGATCGCGAGGCGACGCCGGGGCACGGGATCGCGATCGGCCCCTGCTTCTTACGCCCGCAATCGCGCGGCACGGTGAAGCTGCGCTCGGCGGACCCGAAGGATCCGGCGCTCTTCAACGCCAATTCCTTCTCCAATCCGGCGGACCTCGAAACCCTGGTGCGCGGCGTGGAACTGGCGATCAGCATTACCGAGCAGCCCTCGCTTGCCAGGCTGATCAAGCGTCGCGTCCTGCCCGCCCCCGGCGTCGAAAAGGATCCTGAGAAGCTGCGCGACTATATCCGTTCCATCTCCAAGACCGTGTTCCACCCCTCCGGCACCGCCAAGATGGGGGCTGAGGACGACCGGATGGCGGTTGTCGGCGAAGACCTCAAGGTGCGCGGCGTTGAAGGCCTCAGGGTCGCCGATGCCTCGGTCATGCCGACGCTTGTTTCCGGCAATACCAATGCGCCGACGATCATGATCGGCGAGCGGGCAAGCCGCTTCATTCTCGGCAAGGACGAGGCTGCCTGAGAGACGAAAAGGCCCTGCGTATCAGTCCAAGCAAGCGCGCGCTTCTGCCCAAGACGCTGATGCACAGGGCCTTCATACTCATCCTCGATGGGTCACGCCCGATGCGCCGCAAAGCGACACCGCGCAGCGCAACCCGGCACGGGCTCCGGAATTTTCAACGGGAGAAGAAATTCCGGATGGGGCGCCAGAGGACCCGCATACGATCCGGCAGGCCTTGCAACCAAGGCCCGGGATATAGCTAAATGGAGGAGACACACGTGAAGACCATTCTGAAAGGCATGGCGGCAGGTTCGGTCCTGACGCTGATTTCCGCGCTCAGCGCCCACGCCGCGCCGTCCTGCGGCGACAACACCGGCGAAAAGGCGACCGGCGAGCCGATCGTCATCGGCGCCATCACCGGCAAGACCGGTCCGGACGACTTTTCCAACTCGACGCGGGCCGCCAAGGCCTATTTCGATTGCCTCAATGCCAATGGTGGCATTCATGGGCGTCCTGTCGAATACCTGATCGAGGACGACCAGTGGAACCCCGAAACCGCCCGGCAGCTCGCCGCGAAGCTGGTTGACGACCAGCAGGCCGTGGTTCTCGTCGGCAATTCCAGCTATGTCGATTGCGGCGCCAATGCCGACTACTACAAGGAAAACGGCGTTCTCGTGCTGGCCGGCACCGGCGTTCCGCGCGAATGCTTCTTTGCCGAAAACTACGCCCCTGCCAATGCCGGACCGCGCGTTTCCATGCTCGGCGCCGTCGGCTATGCGATCGATGAGCTCGGCACTGAGTCGGTCGTCTGCATCGGCCCGAATATTCCGAATGTCGGCACCTGGTCCTGCGACGGCGTCGAGGAACTGGCCAAGGAACGCGGCTTCGAAGCCCGCACCATTCTGATGGACCCGGCCTCGGCCGACGCAACCTCGATCATGCTGCAGGCTGCCGCCTATGGGCCCGACGCGATCGTGCTCGGCATGTCGAAGGGCATCGCCGTGCCGCTGCTGACTGCGGCGGAAGAACAGGGCCTCAACGAACAGATCGTGTTCCTCAGCGCCGCCTCGGCTTACGACCTTTCGGTCCCCGAGACCATCGGCCCCGGCTGGGATGACCGCTTCTACGTCAACATGGAATTCAACGACCTGGAAGCCGACACCCCAGACAATGCCAACTGGCTGGCGGTGATGGACGAATATGGTTCGCCCTCCGACCCGCGCGACACCTTCGCCCAGTCCGGCTATCTGGCGGCCCGCATCGCCGAGAAGGCGCTGATGTCGCTCGACCCCTCCGACATCAACCGCGAAACGGTAACCGCCGCGGTCGAGAACGTGCAGAACTTTCAGAGCGATATCTTCTGCGCGCCCTGGTATTTCGGCAAGGATCAGCCCCGCCACAATGCCAACTCGACGACCCGCATGGCCGTCAGCAAGGACGGCAAGTGGGAAGTCGTTTCCGACTGCGCCGCTTCCCCCGATCCGGAGCTGAAGGACATTCGCGCCTATGAAGAGGCGAACGGTCTCTGATCAAGCCGGTCGGCTTGCCCCATCGCCTTCAGGGCGGCGGGGAACCCGCATCTCATCCGACTTCGAGTGACGGCCAGCGCGACAACGCGCTGGCCTCCGCAGCACAGCGAACCCATGGACCCAACGCCATGAACTACACCCCTTTCATCATCTCCGGTCTCGGCATCGGCGCGGTCTACGCGCTGTCGGGCGTCGGGCTCGTCGTCCTTTACCGCGCGACCGGCGTGCTGAACTTCGCCTTCGGCGCCATCGGCGCGGTGGGCGCGCATGTCGCCTGGCAGGTACTGGAATGGGACTGGCCGCTGGCCGTGGCGATCCTTGCCGCCGTCGCCGTCTCGACTCTGACAAGCTTTGCCTATGGCCGCCTCCTCGCCCCGAAGCTCTCGCACCGCGATACCGTGGTCCGCGCCGTCGGCACGCTGGCGCTTGCCCTTGTGCTGATTTCGCTGATGGGCATCATCTGGGGCGAACTGCCGCGCCGCGTGCAGTTTCCGACGGACCGCATGTATGTGCTGATCTCGGGCGTCAGACTGACCTATACCCGCATCATCGCCATCGTCACCGCGCTTGCGACGGTTGCCGCCATCACCCTGCTACTGACCCGCACCCGCCTTGGCCTCGACATGCGGGCGCTGGCCAATGACCGCGACCTTTCCGCTATCCTGGGCGTTAGGATCCTCAGGACGGAGACGGCGGCCTGGCTGATCACCGGTGTGTTCGCTGGCTTTGCCGGCCTGCTTCTCGCCGATCTCGTCCGGCTTCAGGGGACCTTCCTGACCTTCCTCGTCATTCCGGCGATCGCGGCCGCCATTCTCGGTCAGTTGAGTTCGCTCTGGGTCACCGCCTTTGCCGGCATCGCCATCGGCATCGTCGAGGCGGTGCTGACGCCGATGGGCTGGATTTCGCCCTACCGCGCGGCGGCGCCCTTCGTCATCGCCCTCATCGCCGTCATCATTCTGGGCAGCACGGCCAAATCCGCGCTGAAAGACCGCTAATGGCCATGGAACAGACCTATTCATCTCCCCGCTCGCTGACCGCCGTTTCCCACGCGCACGGCCAGATCATCGTCATTCCCGTGGTGATGGCGGTCTTCGCCGCCGTCGTCGCCGTCACCGCCAATGCCTTCTGGCTCTCGGCGATCACCTCGGCCGTTGCGCTGTCGCTTTCCATCACCGGGATTTCCGTGCTTTACGGCCAGCTTGGTCTGGTGACGCTCTGCCAGTTTTCCCTCGTCGGCGTCGGCGGCTGGGTGACGCTGCGCGTCGGCCACGCCTTCCATGTGCCGTTCGAAATCAGCCTGCTTTCGGGCGGCGTCGGCGCGGCCCTTGCCGGCCTCGTCTTCGGCATTCCCGCCTTAAGACTGCGCGGGCTTTACCTGGCGCTGGTCACGCTGATGCTTGCCGGAGGGTTCCAGACCGTGATCAGCGCATGGGGCTTTCCCGATGGCGGCGCAGGCTTCCTCGGTCGCGCCAACGGTTCCGAGCGAGCCATGCTGCCGCGTCCCGGCATGGCCGACGGCCAGCTTGCCTATTTCATCTATGTCTGCGTGATTGCCGCCATCTGCCTGGCGATCGCGCGCGTCCACCGCTTCACCAGGCCGGGCCGCGCCTGGGCGCTGATCCGCAAGGGCCAGACGGTCGCCGTTTCCTCCGGCGTCAACGTGCTGCTCTACAAGGCCTGGGCCTTTGCGCTCTCCGGCTTTCTGGCGGGCATTGCCGGCGGGCTTCTGGCGGGCAATGTCGGCCAGTTGGACGGACGCGCCTTCTCCGCTTTCGAAAGTCTCAATCTCTTTGCTCTTGCCATCGTCGGCGGCGTGTTCAACTGGTACGGCGCTCTGATTGCCGGCCTGCTGCTGCGGGCGCTTCCGGCGCTGCTGACCGATCTCGGCATTGACGGCTATGTCACCATCGGCATTTTTGGCATCGCGCTTTTCCATGCGCTGGCAACAGCACCGAGCGGCATCGCAGGGCAGATCTCCGCCCTGATCGGCCGCGTCCAGGGCCTCATGTCGAAGGGAGCGGCGCGATGATCGAGATTTCCGACCTTCTCGTTGAATTCGGCGGCGTGCGCCCGATCAGCGACCTTTCGGCAAAATTGACCGCGCCGATTTCGGGCCTGATCGGTCCCAATGGCGCCGGCAAGACCACCCTGCTCAACGTCCTGTCGGGCTTTGTTACGCCGTCCCACGGCAAGGTGCGGCTGAACGGCGCCGATCTTCTACGGCTGAAACCGCTGCAGCGGGTGCGCGCGGGGCTGCGCCGCTCGTTCCAGACGGAACAGGTGGTGGAAGACCTGACGGTGCGCGACAACCTGATCGCCATCGCCGACAATGTGATGCATGTCGGCCACCGTTATGAAAGCGTCGACAAGGCGCTCGAATTCACCGGCCTGGCAAGCGTGGCGGAGAGTTCCGGCAGCGCGCTCAACCTCTTCCAGCGGCGCATGGTCGAGCTCGGCAAATGCGTCGTCGGCAAGCCGAAGCTGATCCTGCTGGACGAGCCGGCCGCCGGACTGACAGACGAGGAAAGCGCCAGGCTGCGCGAATGCGTGCTGAATATCCCCGATGCCTACGGCGCACAGGTTCTCGTCATCGACCACGATGTCGATCTCATTCGCGCCATGTGCAGCGAAACCCTGGTGCTCGACTACGGCAAGAAGCTGGCGCTGGGGCCCACGGAAGAGGTCCTGGAAGACCCCGACGTGCGCCGTGCCTATCTCGGAGAATTGTGACATGTCATCCATCGAAGTCGACAAGCTGACGGTCGAACGCGGCGGCAAGCCGGTCATTCACGGGATATCCTTTGCCGTCACATCGGGCGAGATCACCACGCTTCTGGGCGCCAACGGCGCGGGGAAATCCTCGACCGTCATGGCGCTCTCGGGCGCCATTCCCATCGCCTCCGGCACGGTGAAGCTCGACGGCAAGCCGATCAACGGCCACGCGCCCGACCGCATCCGCGGCGAGGGCGTCGCGCTGGTGCCCGAAGGCCATCGCGTTCTCGGCCAGCTGAGCGTCGAGGACAACCTGATGGTCGCCGCCCTCGATCCTTCCGCCGCCGGTCGCCGCAAGAGCCTGCAGGACGTCTACGAGATCTTCCCCGAGCTTTCCGAGCGGCGCAGCCAGTTGGCTTCCAACCTTTCGGGCGGGCAGAAGCAGATGGTCGCCATGGGCCAGGCCTTCATCGCCAAGCCGCGCTTCATGATCGTCGACGAATTGTCGCTCGGCCTCGCCCCGACTGTCGTCAAGCGGCTTGCCGAGGCGCTGAAGATCGCCGCGCAGTCGGGCATCGGCGTGCTGCTGATCGAACAGTTCGCCAATCTGGCGCTCGATCTGGCAGGCCACGCACTGGTGCTGGAACGCGGCAAGCTGGTCTTTGCCGGCACCTCCGCCGAACTCAGGGCGACGCCGGAAATCCTTCACGGCGCCTATCTCTCAAGCTGAAGCATGAGGCATACATGACCTACCAGTCCGGACTTTTTGCAGGCCGCACCGTCATCGTCACCGGCGGCACCACCGGCATTGGCGCTGCGACCGCGCGCCGGTTTGCAGCGCTCGGCGCCAATGTCACGGTGTGCGGCCTCAATGCCTCGGAAGCGCCGGAAGGCGTAAGCGCGGTTGAACTCAATGTGCTGGAGCCGGGCGCACTCGCGCAGTTCCTCGCCGGTTTCGAGACGATCGACATTCTGGTCAACAGCGTCGGCGTCAGCCGGGACCGCGACGAATGGCAAAAGGCGCGCTTCGACGAGGTGATGGCGATCAACCTCACCTCGGTGATGGACGCCTGCCGGCTGGCCCGCCCTAAGCTTGGGGCCGGAAGCTCCATCGTCAATATCGCCTCCATGTACGCCACATTCGGCGCCGCCGACCGGCCGGGCTATGCGGCGAGCAAGGGGGCGATCGTGCAGCTGACCAAGTCGCTGGCGCAGGAATACGCCGCAGCCGGCATCCGCGTGAACGCAGTGGCGCCCGGCTGGATCGTCACGCCGCTCAGCCGCGGCCTCTTTGCCGACCATGCGGCTTCCGATCCGATCAAGGCCCGCATTCCCGCCGGCCGCTGGGGCGAGGCCGAAGAGGTCGCCGATGCAATCGTGTTTCTGGCAAGTGATGCCGCCCGCTACGTCACCGGCGTCTCGCTGCCGGTCGACGGCGGTTATCTGACGGCATGAAAAAAGCCCCGCCAAGGTTCGGCGGGGCTTCGACTGGTGAAGCAAACCGGCTTACTCGCCGTTGCGGGTGATCGCTGAAAGCGGAACGCACGTGACGTCGACATCTTCCTTGTTGGTGGCGTAGCTGACGCAAAGCTGGTCATTCCACACAAGGCTCTTGGTGTAGTGATAGCCCGGACGCTTCGCCCGCCCCTCGCCTCGCTGTTCCTGCATGTCGCCGGTGGAGCGCAGCAGAAACGCCTCATCGAAATGAGCGCCGTCCTTTGACGTGACCACGGCGAGCGGGAAACGGCCCTTGTGGCCCGTCGGACTGCCGGCCATATAGGCCGTTCCATCCGGCAGATTGCCGGCGGCCTGTTTGGTGCGGGCATCCGGCATCTCGGTTTCGACGGGCTTGGACCAGGTCTCGCCGCCATCCGTGCTTTCGGAGGCAAGCTTCAGGAACGAACCGCCCTGATCGCGGAATACCATGACGGCCGCGCCATCGGCGCGTTCATACCAGCTCGGCTCCAGTTCGCGGGTGATGTCGCCCTCATGCGGCAGGTTCTCCATCTCGCCGACATGCCAGCCGGAAATCCCGAGCGGATCATCCGTATAGATCGGCTTCCCTGTGAGACCGGGCTGCATATGGGCCGAATTGATGATCCGGCCCGAGGAATGGGCGTGCGGGTCCTGCTCGAAAATGCCCATAAGTTCCGAACCATCCGCCATCAGCACCGGCCGGGCCTTGCTCCAGGTCTCGCCATCCTTGCTGGTCTTGTATTCCACATGGCCGCCGCGCGGGCTCACGCTGTCTGGCCAGGTATTGAGAAAGGCGACCAGCGTCTCGCCATCCGTCAGCCAACCGCCATTGCTGTGATAGCCCTCGTTCCAGGGCGCCGTCAGCGCCACCGGCTTGCTCCAGTTCTTGCCGTCCTCGCTGACAGCGTAGACCACCACGGTTTCGGTCGCGTCTTCATCCTGTTTCGAACTCTGCCACTGGGCATAGAGCTTGCCCTTGAATTCGATCAGCACGATGCCGTTGACGAACTGCCAGTCATCGGCGCCCGGCGCGAAGATCGTTACGGTTTCCACGCCCTCCGGCGTTTCCAGTCCGAGCGTATCCTCGTTAGCCGTGTCGACAAGGCCGGGTTCGACGGTGAAAGGCTTGTCGGCGGCAAGCGCCGGCGCCGAAACGGACGCCAGCATGGCGGCAACAAGGCCCAGAGTGACGCTAAGTCGTGATTTCATTATTTCCTCCCATATCCAGAATGGAAGCGAAGGTTAACATTCTCGCGAATTGATGCAATCACTTATTGGATAAGATATAGAATCTTTAATTAGATCAGTTCACGCGTCAACGGGCGTCATCCCGACAGCGTCAAAAATACGCAACCGCAACGAGCCGTTTGCCCATTTATTCAGCTAATTTTAAGGGGAACTGCGCGAATTTCAGCGCGTTGGTTGTATTGGGCCATGCATTTGCCGCCATCTGCAGGAAGGCATGGTCCTTGCATTACTGCTGATGTTGTATTGATATGCGATAATAACAATCGGGGGATGAACGCTTTGGCATTCGATGAAATGATGATCGCGGACAACCAGCCGCGCGACCCTTACAAGGACTACTATGACTGGTACAGTCAGCAGAACCCTGCATCCCTGATCGCGAAATCGCGCGACGCGGAGAACATCTTCCGCAAGACCGGCATCACCTTCGCCGTATACGGTCATGCAGACAGCTCGGAGAAGCTGATCCCCTTCGACATCGTGCCGCGCATCATTTCCGGTCGGGAATGGCGCAAGCTTGCGGCCGGCATCGAACAGCGCGTCATTGCGCTGAACGCCTTCCTCAAGGACATCTACCACAAGCAGGAGATCATCAAGGCGGGCCGCCTGCCGCGCCGGCTGATCGAGGAGAATGACGCCTTCCTGCCGCAGATGATCGGCTTCGAGCCGCCCGGCGGCGTCTATACCCACATTGTCGGCACCGACATCGTGCGCACGGGCGAGGACCAGTTCTACGTGCTGGAGGACAATGCCCGCACGCCGTCTGGCGTTTCCTACATGCTGGAAAACCGGGAAACGATGATGCAGATGTTTCCCGAACTGTTCTACAAGAACCGGGTGCGCCGCGTTGAGGACTATCCCCAGCTTCTGCGCCAGAGCCTTGCGACGCTTGCGCCTCCCGGTTTCTCCGGCACCCGTCCGCGCGTCGGCGTTCTGACGCCCGGCATCTACAATTCCGCCTATTACGAGCATTCCTTCCTCGCCGACATGATGGGCGTGGAACTGGTCGAGGGCCAGGACCTGCGCGTCATCGACGGCAAGGTGAAGATGCGCACCACGCGCGGCTACGAGGCGATCGACGTCATCTATCGCCGCGTGGACGACGACTTCCTCGATCCGCTGACCTTCCGTCCGGATTCAGCGCTGGGCGTGCCCGGCATCATGGATGTCTACCGCGCCGGTCACGTGACCATCGCCAACGCGCCGGGCACCGGCATTGCCGATGACAAGGCGATCTATTCCTACATGCCGGAAATCGTCGAGTTCTATACGGGCCAGAAGCCGCTTCTCGAAAACGTGCCGACCTGGCGCTGTTCCGAGCCGGAGAGCCTCGCCTATGTGCTCGACAACATTGCCGATCTCGTGGTCAAGGAAGTGCACGGCTCCGGCGGCTACGGCATGCTCGTCGGCCCGACGGCCAGCAAGAAGGAGCTCGAGGACTTCACCGCCAAGCTTCGCGCCCGCCCGGCGAACTACATCGCCCAGCCAACGCTTTCGCTCTCCACCGTCCCGATCCTCGTCAAGAAGGGCATCGCCCCGCGCCATGTCGACTTGAGGCCCTATGTGCTGGTGTCGGACCGCGTGCGGATCATGCCCGGCGGGCTGACACGTGTTGCATTGAAGGAAGGCTCCCTGGTGGTCAATTCCAGCCAGGGCGGCGGAACCAAGGATACATGGGTGCTGGAGGACTGATGATGCTTGGAAAAACCGCAAACGGCCTGTTCTGGATGTTCCGCTATTTCGAGCGCGCCGAGAACATCGCCCGCCTGATTGATGCCGGCCAGCGCGTGGCCCTGACGCGTTCCAACGGCGCTGACGACTGGGATGGCATCCTGCAGAGCGCAGGCGTGCAGGAAGCCTACTTCGAAGTGCACAGCAAGCTGACGGCCGACAACGCCATCGACTTCCTGCTGCGCGACCGCCGCAATCCTTCCAGCGTCGTCTCCTGCATCGACGCGGGCCGCAACAATGCCCGCCTTGTGCGCACCGCGCTGACACGCGAGACGTGGGAGGCAACCAATGAATGCTGGATCGAGAGCCGCAGCCTGCTTTCGGCAAAGCTGAGGCCGGCCGACCTGCCCAAGGCGATCGACCTGATCAAGCACAAGACGGCGCTGATCCGTGGCACGTTCCACGGATCGATGCTCCGCAACGAGATCTACAATTTCGCCCATATCGGCACGTTCATCGAGCGCGCGGACAACACCAGCCGCATTCTCGACGTGAAATATTACGTGCTGCTGCCCTCCGTGCACCATGTCGGCACCTCGCTCGACAATCTTCAGTGGGAATCGATCCTGCGTTCGGTCTCCGCCCACCGGGCCTATGGCTGGGTGCATAATGGCGAGTACCGGCCGAGCCAGATCGCCGATTTCCTGATCCTCGATGTGCAGTTGCCGCGCTCGCTCGCCTATTCCTACGAGAAGATCGTGCTCAATCTCGATTATCTGGCCGCCGATTACGGCGAGCGGCTGGAGGCGCACGAGACGGCGCATGCCATTCGCAGCACGCTTCGCAGCCAGAAGATCAAAACGATCATGGATAACGGCCTGCACCAGTTCCTCGAGGACTTCGTCAGCCGGAACAACAAGCTCAGTCAGCAAATCAGCGAGGGGTATCGCTTCTACGCGTGACGCGCGTGTGAGGCGTGAAGGGACAAACGCGATGCTTTTGAACATCAACCATGTGACTGAATACAGTTACGAGACGCCGGTTCAGTTCTCGCTGCAACGGCTGAGGCTGACGCCGCTCGATTCGGCCGGCCAGACGGTGCGGGACTGGGCCGTGACCATCGAGGGCGCCAAGAGCGAGGTCGCCTATACCGACCAGTACGAGAACCACGTGCGGCTCGTCTCCGTCGAAGGGGAACATCCGAGCGTTCGCCTGATCGCCTCGGGCACGGTGGAAACCCGCGACACGGACGGCATTTTCGGCCCGGCCTCGCCAGACATCCCGCTCTGGCTGTTCCTGCGCCAGACTCCGCTGACGGTCGCCGACAAGGCAATCGAAAAACTGGTCGAAAAGCTCGAGGGCGATTCGAACCTGGCCAAGCTCCACAACCTGATGGAGCGGCTGCACAAGACCATGACCTTCAAGCCGGGCACGACCAGCGTCGCAACCACGGCCGGCGAGGCTCTGGAGGCGAAATCCGGCGTCTGCCAGGACTATGCCCATATCGTGATTGCCTGCGCCCGCAAGATGAAGGTGCCGGCGCGTTATGTCTCCGGCTATCTCTATATGCCCGATCTGGAGAACCAGACGGCAAGCCATGCCTGGGCGGAATGCTATCTGGAAGGCCTCGGCTGGGTCGGCTTCGACGCCGCCAACAAGGTCTGCCCGGACGAGCGCTATGTGCGCGTGGCATGCGGTCTCGACTACAAGGATGCCGCGCCCGTTTCCGGCATGACCATCGGCGGCGGCAAGGAAAGCCTTGCCGTCAAGCTCTCCGTTGCCAGCCAGAGCCAGTCGCAAAGCCAGAGCTGAGCAGCCAGAGAAAAAAGAACCGCCGCGATGGCTCAGCCACGCGGCGGTTTTGCTATGCCGTCAGAGCGCTTGCCAAAACCGGCAGCCCCATGCCTTCACGCCAGCGGTCGATCACCCGTGCATTCAGGATACTCTCCTCGCCGCTCAGCGCCGGCCAGGGCGCCGTCTTCAGCCCGGCGAGAATGGCGTTCGTTGCTGCTTCGGCCTCGAAGGCGAAGAGCTGACGCGGGTCGCGCAGCCATTCCTCGCGCGTGCCCTCTTCCGTTTCGATCACGATGCTCGCGTCGGAGGGGCCGGCATTGCGGCCGGGACGCCACGGAACGGGGAGCCTGATGGTGCCCTTCGTGCCGGTCAGCACCAGCGTGTCTTCCATCTGCCGGCGCAGGGCGCAGGCGATGCTCGCCGTCAGCCCGTCGCCGAAATCGAGCTCGGCCTCGGCAATTTCATCGACGCCGGTCGGGCCGATCTCGCCACTCGCCTCAAGCGCCACCGGCTCGGCATAGGGCAGACCTTGCGCCGCGCCGGCGATCAGACGCACGGTCGTCACCGGATAGCAGCCGATATCGAGAATGCCGCCGCCGCCAAGGGCCGGATCGAACAGCCGCGAGGACGGATCGCGCTCCTTGAAGCCGCCATTCTTCGCTTCGATACGGGTGAGTTTTCCGATCACGCCTTCGCGCACCAGTTCGACCAGCCGGACGGTTTGCGGATGGCTGCGGCACTTGTAGGCCTCCATGAAGAAGACATCGGCCTTGCGGGCGGCTTCGACCAGCATCTCGACATCGCGCGCGCCAAGGCCCGCCGGTTTCTCCACCATCAGCCCCTTGCCGGCCTCGATCGCCAGAAGGCCGTGCGCCAGGTGGAAGGAATGCGGGGTCGCGACATAGATCACATCAAGATCGGGATCGGCGACAAGTGCTTCATAGGAGCCGTAGAGCCGTTCCACCCCATTGCGTTCGCCGAACGCCGCCAACCGGTCCGGCGTGCGTCCGCCGGCGGCCAGAAGCTTCGCCGCAGGTGTCTGGGCAAGCCCCACGGCGAAGTTGTTGGCAATGGTGCCGGGGCCGAGAATGCCCCAGGCAACCTGTCTTTCGGTCACGCTCACACGCCGCCGCCCGGATAGTTCGGGCTTTCGCGGGTGATGGTCACGTCATGGGCGTGGCTTTCGCGCAGTCCCGCATTGGAGATCTGCACGAAGGTCGCCTTTTCCTGGAAGTCGACGATGTCCTTGCCGCCGACATAGCCCATGGCGGCGCGGAGACCGCCGGCAAGCTGATGCAGGACGCCGCCGGTCGGGCCCTTGTAGGGCACTTGGCCTTCAATGCCCTCGGGAACCAGCTTCAGCGTGTCGCGCACTTCCGCCTGGAAGTAGCGATCCGCCGAGCCGCGCGCCATGGCGCCAACCGAGCCCATGCCGCGATAGGCCTTGAAGGAACGGCCCTGATAGAGGAACACCTCTCCTGGGCTTTCATCCGTGCCTGCCAGAAGCGAGCCGACCATGACGGCGGAAGCGCCCGCGGCGATCGCCTTGGCCATGTCGCCGGAAAACTTGATGCCGCCATCGGCGATCACCGGAATGCCGGCATCACGCGCGGCTTCGGACGCTGCCATGACGGCAGCAAGCTGCGGCACGCCGACGCCCGCGACAATGCGCGTGGTGCAGATCGAGCCCGGGCCGATGCCGACCTTCACGGCGTCCGCGCCCGCATCGATCAGCGCCTTGGTGCCGTCGGTGGTGGCGACATTGCCAGCCATGATGCGCACCGAGTTCGACAACGTCTTCACTCGGCCAACGGCATCCAGAACCTTCTGCGAGTGGCCATGGGCGGTGTCGATGACGATCAGGTCGACGCCGGCATCGACCAGCATTTCGGCGCGCTGGAAACCGTCATCGCCAACGGAAATGGCGGCGGCGGCGCGAAGCCGTCCCTGCGCATCCTTCGAGGCGTTGGGGTTCAACTGCGATTTCTCGATGTCCTTGACGGTGATGAGGCCGACGCAATGGCCGCGATCGTCAACGACGAGCAGCTTCTCGATGCGGTGGTGGTGGAGAAGCCGCTTGGCTTCCTGCTGGTCGACCGTTTCACGAACCGTGATCAGGTTCTCCCGCGTCATCAGTTCGTAGATGCGCTGCTCGGGATTGGAGGCGAAGCGGACGTCGCGGTTCGTCAGAATGCCGACGAGGCGGCCGGAGGTGTGGCCGTCGCTGGTGCCCTGCTCGACCACCGGAATACCGGAAATATGATGCGCCTTCATCAGCGCCAGCGCTTCTGCAAGGGTTGCGTCCGGGCCGATGGTGACCGGGTTGACCACCATGCCGCTCTCGAACTTCTTCACCTGGCGAACCTGTTCGGCCTGCTCGTGGGGGGTGAGGTTGCGGTGGATGACGCCGATGCCGCCGGCCTGTGCCATGGCGATCGCAAGCCGGGCCTCGGTGACCGTATCCATCGCGGAGGAGAGGATGGGCAGGTTGAGGTTGATGTCGCGGGCGATCGTGGTCGAGACGTCGACCTGTCCCGGCATCACCTCTGAATGACCCGGCTGCAGCAGCACATCATCGAAGGTGAGCGCCTGCATTCCGGTAGCGGCCTGAATAATCTGAGCCATGGCCAATTTCCTTTTTCAAATACGAAATGGCCGGGCGGTGCGTTCCGTCCGGTCCCTTGCAGATAAGTCTGGAAGTTGGCGAGTGCTCGTAACACGAAGATGACGTGTTGGAAATACCCAATCCGAAATGACGTTTCGGATTGGGTGGATTGTGAAGGCGGCGCGCCGGCGCCACCGCTTCTCAGACCTTGAACTGGTAGGTTTTCGGCATGAATTTGTAGCCGTCTCCGACCTTTTCCACATAGCCGACAGCGGGAAACGGCATGTGGTAGCCGAGGAAGGGAATCCGCTCGGCGGCCACCATGTCGAAGACCTGCCTGCGCGTCGCGGCAGCCATCTCCTTGTCCATGTCGAAACGGACGTGCCAGTCGGGGCGCTGCAACGAGAGCACGTACTGATTCGCGGTGTCCGCCGTCAGCAGCAGCCTCTCGTCGCCCGAATTGAGCATGAAGATCAGATGGCCGGGCGTGTGGCCGAAGGCTTCCATGGCGGTGATGCCGGGCACCACCTCGTCGCCGCCGCCGATGAAGGTCGCCTGATCGACAAGCGGCGTGACAAGCTTCTTCACGCTCTGATGGCCGCCTTCGGCGGGCGTCCCCATGCGGGCATCATCACTCCAGAAGGCGTATTCCTTCTCGCCGAAGACATAGCGCGCATTCGGAAAGGCCGGACCGTCCTCTTCCATCAGACCGTTGATGTGGTCGCCATGCATGTGGGTGATGACGACGATGTCGATATCCTCCGGCTGGTAGCCATTGGCGATCAGCCCTTCACGCAGACGACCGGCGCCCCAGGAACGGCCTGCCGGGCCCATGCCGGTATCGAACAGCACGGTCTCGTTGCCGGTATCGACAAGTACGGGCGCAAAACCATTGATCAGCTTGTCCGGCGGCAGGAAGTTTTCTTCAAGCAGCGCGGCGACCGTTTCCGGATCCTGCCCCGTGCCGAAGGTCTCGCCGGGATTTTCCATCAGCCTTGTGCCGTCCTCGACGACGAGCAGCTTGAACTCGCCGAGATCAAAACTGTCGCTTGCCGGCGCATCGGCCATCTTCATGCTGTCGCCTTCCGTGCTCTGCGCCTGGGCGCTTGCCGCACCGGTCACGAAGGGCGTGGCGATGGCGGCCAGTCCCGCGCCGGCCATGAGACGACGGCGGTTGATACCAGTATTGTCAGTCATCAATCGTCCTCCTGGAATAAAAATTCAACACCTCTGACCTTGGGGAGGATGCGCCGGTTTCAAGTCGGACGCGTGTATTTGCCCTGGCTGAAGCGTCACATTTGCGTGAGTGGGAAAACGTCGCCCGCCATTGGCTTTTGCCAAAACGCCCGCTAAGACATCTGCTCTTGTCACATTTTCCGAGTTGCCGAGAGATGAACCCGATCGTTCCGCTGATCATGGCCGTTGCGCTCTTCATGGAGCAGATGGATTCGACCGTCATCTCGACCGCGCTTCCGGCCATCGCCGCCGATCTCAATGTCGGGCCGATCACGCTGAAACTGGCGCTGACCACCTATATGGTGGCGCTGGCGATCTTCATTCCAGTCTCCGGCTGGACGGCCGACCGTTTCGGGGCCAAGCGCGTGTTTCGCGCCGCGATCGTCGTGTTTCTCATCGGCTCGGTGTTCTGCGCGGTTTCAAGCAACCTCATCGAATTCGTCGCCTCGCGCTTCCTGCAGGGCATGGGCGGGGCAATGATGACGCCGGTCGGACGGCTGGTGATCTTGAGGACCACAAACCGCTCCGAACTGGTGCGCGCCATGGCGCTGCTGACCATTCCGGCGCTGATCGGCCCGATGGCGGGACCGCCGCTTGGCGGGTTTCTGACGACCTATTTCTCATGGCACTGGATATTTCTGATCAATGTGCCGATCGGGATCGTCGGCCTGATCATGGCCGGCATCTTCCTGCCGCTGATCGAGGATGAACCGCCGTCGAACCTCGACTGGAAGGGCTTCTTCCTGGTGGCGCTCGCCGCCTCCGGCATCGTCTTCGGCCTGTCGGTGATTAGCCTGCCGGCACTGCCGCCGGCGACCGGCTTCATCACCACCGCGATCGGCTTTCTGTCGGGCATCTGGTATATCCGCCATGCGCGCCGGGTCGAGCGGCCGCTTCTCAACCTGTCGCTGTTTTCCAATGCGAGCTTCGCCGTTGCCACGTCTGCGGCGACGTTCTTCCGCATGGCGACCGGCGCCTTCCCCTTCCTGATGCCGCTGATGCTGCAGCTCGGTTTCGGTCTCAACCCGTTCGAATCCGGCATGATCACCTTTGTCGGCGCGGCCGGCGCACTTCTGACCAAATTCGTTGCACCGAAGGTGTTTTCCGCTTTCGGCTTCCGCACCGTGCTGATCACGGCGTCGCTGGGCGCAGCGATCCTCACCGTCACTTTCGCCTTCTTCGAGGCGACCACGCCGCATATCGTCATTCTGGCGATCCTGTTTACCTCGGGCCTGTTCCGCTCCTTCTTCTTCACCGGCGTCAACGCGCTCGCCTATGCCGATATCGAAAACAGCCAGGCAAGCCAGGCGACAGCGATGAGCTCGATGTTCCAACAGGCGAGTTTCGCGCTCGGCGTCGCTTTCGCCGCCGTCATTCTGGAACTTGCCGGACATTTCACCGGCGGCGAGCTGACGGTCGCCCACTTCCACATCGCCTTCGCCGTCGTCGCCCTTCTCTCGCTGGTATCCGTCTTCCCGCTCCTGCGCCTGAGACGCGATGCGGGCGCGGCGGTCTCCGGCCACAAGGCCCCGCAGGCGGCCGAGTGACATCGCGCCGAAACGAACATTAACGATCATAAAATTTGACATTTCGAAGATTTTCACGCATCTTCCGATTGCCGATCATCAAGAAATCACGGGAGCAATCGCGATGTCACGCGCCGAGAATACAGCCGAGCCGGTCGACATCTTCGTCATCGGCGGCGGCGTCAACGGCGTCGGCATAGCCCGCGATGCGGCGGGGCGCGGCCTTTCCGTGGCGCTGGCGGAGATGCACGATCTCGCCTCGGCTACCTCTTCCGCCTCGACCAAGCTGTTTCACGGCGGGCTGCGTTATCTCGAATATTACGAATTCCGGCTTGTGCGCGAGGCGCTGATCGAGCGCGAGGTGCTGCTGAAGGCGATGCCGCACATCTCCTGGCCGATGCGTTTCGTGCTGCCGCATCACAAGGGCCTGCGCCCCTGGTGGCTGATCCGGCTCGGCCTGTTCCTCTATGACCATCTCGGCGGACGCAAGATCCTGCCGGCGACGAAGGGCGTCGATCTTGCGCGCGATCCCGCCGGCAAAGCGCTCAAAAGCGAATATCGACGCGCATTCGAATATTCGGATTGCTGGGTGCAGGACGCACGCCTCGTCAGCCTGATGGCGCGCGATGCGGCGGAACGCGGCGTCAATGTCATGGTCCGCACCAAAGTCACCCGCGCCGAGCAGGTGGATGCCCCCTCCGGTGAAGGTCGGCTGTGGAAAATCGAGCTTGAGGACGAGAACGGCCCGCTGCCGCCGGTTCATGCCCGTGCGCTGGTCAATGCCGGCGGACCCTGGGTTGCCGACATCATCACCGGCGCGCTCGGCAACAACACGTCGGAAAAGGTCCGTCTGGTGCGCGGCAGCCATATCGTGACGAAGAAGCTCTATGACCACGACCGCTGCTATTTCTTCCAGGGCAGCGACGGCCGCATCATCTTCGCCATCCCCTACGAGCAGGATTTCACCCTGATCGGCACCACCGACAAGGACCATCAGGGCCCGGCATCATCGGCAAAATGCACTGATGAGGAAGCCGATTATCTCTGCCGCTTCGCCTCCGACTATTTCGATAAGCCGGTCACCCGCGAAGACATCGTCTGGACCTATTCCGGTGTGCGCCCGCTCTATGACGACGGCGCTTCCTCGGCGACGGCCGCCACCCGCGACTACGTACTTTCCCTGCGCAAGGAAGGCGCGCCGCTTCTCAGCGTCTTCGGCGGCAAGATCACCACGCATCGCAAGCTCGCCGAGGCCGCACTCCACAAGTTGTCCCCATTCTTTCCACAAGCCGGTGGCGACTGGACCGCAGGCGCAACGCTTCCCGGCGGGGACTTTCCGGTGGCAGACGCCGCCGACCTTCCCGCGCGCCTTCGAGAGGACTATCCGTTCCTGAGCGAGGCGCAGGCATTGCGCCTGATCCGCACCTATGGCACCGATTGCTGGAAGATCCTCGGCAATGCGACAGGTTCGGAAGACCTGGGACAGGCTTTCGGCGCAGGGCTTTACGAAGCCGAGGTGCGCTGGCTTGTGGAAAAGGAATTTGCACGCAGCGCCGAGGATATTGTCTTCAGGCGCACGAAATTCGGTTTGCGCATGAGCGGCGGGGAAATCGCCGCGCTTGATGACTGGCTGGTCGCGCATCTGGCGGTATAGTCTTCACCGGGGAGGAGAAACGCATGAACCACATTCTGGCCATCGACCAGGGCACCACGTCGAGCCGCGCGATCATTTTCGACGGCAACATGAAACTGGTGGCCTCCGCGCAGGAGGAATTCCGCCAGTATTATCCGGCCTCGGGCCTTGTCGAACACGCGCCCGCCGACATCTGGTCGACGGTTGCCGCGACCTGCCGCGAGGCGATCGAGCGCGCGGATATCCATGCCGCCGACATCGCCGCCATCGGCATCGCCAACCAGCGCGAGACGACGCTGATCTGGGACCGCAAGACCGGCCGGGCGATCCACAAGGCCATCGTCTGGCAGGACCGACGCACGGCAGACACCTGCGCCAGATTGCGCGACGAGGGCCACGAGGGCTTCATCACCTCCGCAACCGGGCTCATCCTCGACCCCTATTTCTCGGCGACGAAGATCGCCTGGATGCTCGACAATGTGGAAGGCGCGCGGGCGCTGGCGGAAAAAGGCCGGCTCGCATTCGGCACGGTCGACACCTATCTCATCTGGCGGCTGACCGACGGCAAATCCCATGTCACCGACGCCACCAATGCGGCGCGCACCATGCTCTACAACATCCGCGAGGGCAAATGGGACGAGGATATCTGCGCGCTGCTCGATATCCCAATGTCGCTCCTGCCGGAAGTAAAGGATTGCGCCGCCGATTTCGGCATGACCCGCCACGATCTGTTCGGCCGCGAGATCCCGATTTTCGGCGTTGCCGGCGACCAGCAGGCGGCAACCGTCGGCCAGGCCTGTTTCGAGCCGGGCATGATCAAGTCGACCTATGGCACGGGCTGTTTCGCGCTTCTCAACACCGGCGACAAGTTCGTAAAAAGCGAAAGCCGGATGCTCTCCACCATCGCCTACCAGATGGACGGCAAGCCGACCTATGCTCTTGAGGGCTCGATCTTCATTGCCGGCGCCGTGGTGCAATGGCTGCGCGACGGGCTGAAGGTGATCCGCCACGCCCGCGAGACCGACGCGCTGGCAAACAGCGCCGACCGCGAACAGACGCTTTACATGGTGCCAGCCTTTACCGGCCTCGGCGCGCCCTACTGGGATGCCGAATGCCGCGGCGCGATCTACGGCCTCACCCGCAATTCCGGCCCGGCCGAATTTGCCCGCGCCGCGCTGCAAAGCGTCGGCTACCAGACCCGTGACCTGCTGGAGGCCATGCATGGCGACTGGGGCAGTCATGATTCGGCGAATATCCTCAGGGTCGATGGCGGCATGAGTGCCAATGACTGGACGATGCAGTTCCTCGCCGACATTCTGGGCGTGCCGGTCGACCGGCCGCAGGTCGTCGAAACCACGGCGCTGGGCGCCGCCTGGCTTGCGGGTAGCCGCGCCGGGCTCTATCCCGGCCTCGAGGAATTCGCTTCAGCCTGGGCCGTCGACCGCCAGTTCAAGCCGGCCATGGAAGAGGAAACCCGCGAAAAACTCTACAAGGGCTGGAAGAACGCGGTGCAGCGGACCCTTGGACCGATCTGATCAGGTGTCGAAACTGTACTGCATCGTCACCAGATCGAGCCAGCGACCGAATTTCGTGCCGACTTCCGGATAGCGTCCGACGTGGAAAAAGCCGAGGCGTTCATGCAGCGCGATCGAGGTGATGTTCTCGCCCTCGATCGCGGCGATCATGGCATGTACGCCATTTTCGCGCGCATGGTCGAGCAGCGCTTCCATGAGCTTGCGCCCTGCCCCGCCGCCGCGGCGATCCCTGTGCACATAGACCGAATGCTCGACCGTATGACGATAGCCGTCAAATGGTCGCCAGTCGCCATAACTTGCATAGCCGATGACCGCGCCGTCCCGTTCTGCGACCAGCACCGGAAAGCCGCGCGCGCGCCGGGCGGCAAGCCAGCCCTTCCGGTTTTCAAGATCGACGAGGATCTCGTTCCAGATCGCCGTGGAATTGAGGACGGCGTCATTGTAGATTTCGAGGATGGCCGGCAGATCGGCCTCCCGCGCGTCGCGTATCAGCATGGTTCAGAGGGTCCCGGGACGAGGCGTTTTCCGATTGAAACACCGATATCAGAGACCCCTGCGGCCCGGAAGCGCTATTCGGCGATCATCGCATATTTGAGGAAGAGCGCCTGATCGGCGGTGGTCTGCTGTTTGCAGCCGGCGGCAAGCGTCTTGCCCATCGTCCCGCCCTGGGTCTGGCTCTCGACGAAGGCGCATCGCGCATCGCGGTATTTTATCCAGTCGCGTTCCATGGCGAGCAGCGCATCGGCGATCGGCGAACCGGAACCCCCTTCGTCGAGCTTTTTCGCCTGTTTCATGACGTTCTCGTAGATCGCGTTCAACTGCTTGTCCCAGAAGGCCGTTTCGCTCGCCGTGCAGCTCACCATGCCGGCGGAGGTCTGGCCGAAATCATTGGCGTTGATGCATTTTCCCGTCGAAAGACCGATGCATTTTTCTCCCGCATCAACCGGACTGGCCTTGGCGAGGCATTGTGCGGTCGCCGCATCGGAATAGACGATGTCGTCCGCATGGGCGCCGGGCGCAATAAGCAGCACAGAAAAGGCAAGCAAGGTCGGCAAGCGCATGAAATCCTCCTGATCCGTCTTTTCCGATTTCATCAGGATCATACGACAATTATACGTTGATCGGCAAAACCTGCGGACCCATGGGCGGGAAAGCGCCATTGCCGGCGCTCCCGCGCGTGGGCGACGAAGATTGCAGCCCTGCTCAATAGGTCGGCCAGGAATTGTCCAGATAGATCGCCTGATCGGCCGTCATCCGCAGCAGGCAGCCGGCATAGACCGGCCCGGCGATGGTGCCGCCCTGATACTGGTTGGCCTCGTATTCGCAGGTCGCATCGCGGAAGTTGATCCAGATCCGCTGCATGTCGCGCAGGCTCTCGGCCAGTTCGCCATTGGCGCGCGGATCGCTCTCGGCCTCCGCATCGGCCGCCTTGGCTCGGGCCAGCAATTCGCGATAGGTCCGGTTCAGCCACTGATCCCAGAACTTGGTTTCAAGCGCCGCGCATTCCTGCAGGCCGATTGTGGTTGATCCATAGTCCGAGGCGTTCTGGCAGGCCTCGGCGGAAACGCCCGCGCAGGCCCGCATGTCCGCCTCGGTCTCGGCAAGGTTCACGCATTCGGCCACCAGATCGTCCGAATAGACCGGTTCCTCATCCGCCAATGCGGGTGACGCGACCAGAAGGGCCGCCGCCGCCAAAGTCTTCACCATATGCATGTCTCTCTCCCTGATGCTTTTTTCTTGTCTCATAGCCAAAGCCGCGAGTGGCGGCTTGTGTTCCGCTGGCGGCCGGCCTCAGCCCGCAAGGCTGAAACAGGTCAGCACCGCCGCATAATGCACGGCAGCGGCGGCCACGACAAACCCATGCCAGATCGCGTTCTGGAACCTCAGCTTTTCCCACACATGAAACAGCACGCCGGCGGAATAGATCACGCCGCCGATGACGATCAGGATGCTGGTGGCAAGCGGCAGCAGCGGGAAAAGCGGCCGCGCGACGAGGACCCCGCTCCAGCCCATGGCAAGGTAGAGCAGGATCGACAGCCGGTCATAGCGGCCCGGGAAGAACACCTTCAGCGCGATGCCGAGCGCGGCAATGACCCAGACGCCGACGAACAGCGCCATGATCAGCGGATCGCCCATGCCGCGCTGAAGAAAGGGCGTATAGGTCGCGGCGATCAGAATGAAGATCGAGCTGTGGTCGAGCCGTTTCCAGATTGCCTTGCTGCGCCCGGCCCTGGGCGGCCAGAGATTGTAGGAAAACGAGATCGAAAGCGTCAGCACCAATCCGGCGGAATAGATGGCGGCGGCGGCGATCTGTGCGGCGCTCGTCCATACCGCGGCGTAGAAGACCAGCACCGTCGCGCCGACAAGCGCCATCACGACGCCGACACCGTGGACGATGCCGTCGGCGATCAATTCGGAGAGGTCATAAGGGCTGCCGCGGCGCGCGAACTGCTTCATTCGGGGGCAAGGCTCCGGCATTCCGACGTGGAAAGACAAGGGCGATCGTCAGGTCCGGACGAACCCGACACACGTCAAGCCTAACGCCAAAATGCGACCGGCGAAAGGCCGCATTGCAATGCAACCTTCCGCCGGTCATCATCCGGTGCGGCGACAGACGTCAGTGCAGGTCTGCCGCGCAGGTCTTGCAGAAAGGCGTGTAAGGCACGGCCTCGAGCCTTTCCTCGGCAATGTCGTCGCCGCATTTCACGCAGACGCCGAATGTGCCGTCCGCGACGCGCTGCAATGCAGCATCGATCGCCTTGATCTCGTCCGAGCCGACATGGCCGAACTCCTCAAGCACCTCGTCGTTTTCAGCCTCCATCGCCCGGTCCTGACTGTCCGGGTTGCGGGTGCGTCCGAGGTCGGTATCGATCTTCTGAAGCCGGGTCAGTATCTCGGCCTTGCGCCCCTCCAAAAGGGCCTTGTAGCGCATCGTGTCCATGTTTTCCTCCCTTGTTGCCTTCAGGCGTGCTTGTTCGTCAGCGGCGAACGAGCACGGAGCAGGCGGCGTGGCGAACCACGCGATCGGCGGTCGAGCCGATCAGATAGTTCGAAAGATCCGGCCGGTGCGAGGCCACGAGGATGAGATCGGCCTTGTGGGCCTTGGCGGAGGCGAGGATTTCACGCGCCGGCGGGCCGGTGCGCAGTTCGATCTCGGCGTCCACCTTGGCGCGGGACCGCAACTCCTGCAGCTTGTCGCGCGCGTCGTTGACTGCGCTGTCCATCAGGTCCACCGGCACATCGATCGCCAGATAGGACGGAATTTCCTCGACAACGTGCAACAGCACGATCTCGCCTGCCGGATCCAGCAATTCGCTGGCCTTGGTCAGAATGTCGAGCCCCTTGTCGAGCACGGAAATGTCGACCGGTACGATAATTTTCTTGAACATTGCTTCCTCCTTTCCCGGTTGCCGCCTCATGATTGAAGGGGCACTCGCCTTTTAAGAGCATGTCTGGCGACCCGGGTCTACTGGCTTGTTGACCCGACAGTCGCGCCGCTGCCACCCTTGCGCATTGATCAAGGTCAATTTCAGATTTGATGATTGTTAATTTCGTCGCGACAAACGGAATGAGCCGATAGTCGGACGGCGCGCTTAATATACGCTATTGCGTATCTTCAAAGAAATACATATCTATAGATTAATTGGCGCGGCCTTGGAGCGGCAGCGCCTGGGGGGTCTGGCATTGCGCTCCTGTCGCTTCGCCGGGCCTGATCCTAAAGGGAGGAAGACATGGCAAATATCGTAGTATTGGGCGCAGGCCTTGGCGGCACCATCGTCGCTTATGAATTGCGCGAGAAACTCGGCCGCGAGCACACGGTCACAGTCATCAACAAGGGGTCCGTCTATTCATTCGTCCCCTCAAACCCCTGGGTTGCAGTCGGCTGGCGCAGCGAGGCAGATGTCCAGGTGGACCTGGCGCCGGTTTTCGCCAAACGCAACATCACGCTGAGACCCGAGGGCGCTGCAAAACTTCATGCAACCGAAAACCGGGTCGAGCTGACCGACGGCAGCATGGTCGATTATGACTATCTGGTCATCGCCACAGGCCCGGAACTTGCCTTTGACGAAATCGAGGGTTTCGGCCCCGGCCCCGGCTTCTCGCAATCTGTCTGCGAGACCGGCCATGCGGGACAGGCGAAATCGGCCTTCGACGCGCTTGTCGAAAATCCGGGACCGGTGGTCATCGGCGCGGTACAGGGCGCCTCATGCTTCGGCCCGGCCTATGAATTCGCCTTCATCCTCGACAAGGCGCTGCGCGACGCCAAGGTGCGCGACCGGGTGCCGATGACATTCGTCACGCCCGAACCCTATATCGGCCATCTCGGCCTCGACGGCGTCGGCGACACCAAGGGGCTGATGGAAAGCGAACTGCGCGACCGTCACATCAAGTGGATCACCAACGCCCGCGTCGACCACATGACCGAGGAAAGCGTCGTGGCCGAGGAGATCGGCGAGGACGGCGCGGTCAAGGAACGCCACGAACTGCCGGCCAAGTTCAAGATGATGCTGCCGGCCTTCCGCGGCGTGTCGGCGATCCGCGGCATCGAGGGGCTGACCAATCCGCGCGGCTTCGTCATCATCGACAAGCACCAGCAGAACCCGACATTCGAGAATATCTTCGCCATCGGCGTCTGCGTCGCGATCGCGCCGACCGGCAAGACCGCCGTTCCCGTCGGCGTGCCGAAGACCGGCTTCATGATCGAATCGATGGCGACCGCGACGGTCGGCAACATCGCCCGGCTGCTGGCCGGCGAGAAACCCAATGTCCAGGCCACATGGAACGCCGTCTGCCTTGCCGATTTCGGCGATGGAGGCGTCGCCTTCGTGGCACAGCCGCAAATTCCGCCGCGCAATGTCAACTGGGCCTCGGAAGGCCGCTGGGTGCACGCGGCCAAGGTCGGCTTCGAGAAGTACTTCCTGCGCAAGGTGAGAACCGGCGTCAGCGAGCCCTTCTACGAAAAGCTTGCGCTGCAGGCGCTGAAGATCGACAAGCTGAAGGCCGTCACCTTCGACTGAGCCTTGAATGCGGCCGCGCGGGGTGCGCCCGCCGGCCGGTTCGCTCACGGATAGAGGTAGTTCCGATCCCATTCGGAGCGCGGAATTTCCTTGCCGATCCTGAAGCTGAAATCGGTGACGGCAAGTTCGCTCGCATCGGTCACGCAGTGGTAGCGCAAGTGATACCAGTGCCCGCGGGAGCGGAAGACGGCGCCGTCGGCATCGATCGTGTTTCCCTTCACCTCCGGCGGCGCGAATGTGTAGGCAATCACCTTGTCCGGGGTCATGTCCCTGCGGGCGGCATCGATGCGCGAAAGCGCCTCGACATCGCAGCGCTGCTCCAGTTCCTCCTCCGGATCGAGCCGCTCGAGCTCGGCTGCGATGCGCTTGTTGAGCGCAAAGGCCTGCGAGCCGGCCAGAACAACGCATGCGGCCACGAGGACAGTCCTGAACACATTTACTCTCCCGACTGAGATGTAACACTATTACCCTTCATATGCACAATCCCGCCTCCGGATGCAAGTCTTCGGCCCGCTGCTTGATGTCGCATGGCGGCGGCCTTATCTTCCGGCGACCTGAAAACAACAAGGCCCGCCATTGTGACTGTGTTCAAGAACCTCCCCGCGCCCCCGAAAGCCAAAGCCAAGCCCGTGACCGACACCCGCCACGGCAAGACCCGCACCGACGACTATGCCTGGCTGCGCGCTGCGAACTGGCAGGCGATGTTCAAGGATCCGTCCATTCTCGAGGCCGATATCCGCGCCCATCTGGAGGCCGAAAACGCCTATATGAAGGCGGCGATGGCCGACACCGAGGCGTTTCAGAAGGCGCTGTTTGCCGAAATGCGCGGACGGATCAAGGAAGACGACAGTTCCGTGCCGATGAAGGACGGCGCCTACGCCTATGGCACCGCCTACCGCACAGGCGGCGAGCAGCCCTATTTCTTCCGCATCCCGCGTGACGGCGACCTCAATGACCCCGACCTGCGCGCCGTTCTGCTGGACGGCGACAAGGAGGGCGAGGGCAAGGCCTATTTTGATCTCGGCGGCTTCTTCCACACCACGGATCATTCCCGCGCGCTGTGGAGCTATGACGACAAGGGTTCGGAATTCTACACCATCAAGGTGCGCGATCTTGCAAGCGGCAACGACCTTGACGACGTGATCGAGAATTCCGGCGGCGGCGGCGTCTGGGCGCTGGATGGCAGGAGCTTCTTCTACACTGAAGTGGATGAAAACCATCGCCCGTCCAAGGTCTACCATCATATTCTCGGCACGCCCCAGCGCGAGGACCGGCTGGTCTATGAGGAAGCTGACCCGGGCTTCTTCGTCGGCATTGGCGGCTCGCTGCTCGATGATTTCATCTTCATCGACGTGCACGACCACCAGACCTCCGAAGTCCACATCATCCCGACGGACACGCTGGACGCAGCACCGCAGATGGTCGCCAAGCGCGAGACCATGGTGGAATATGATGTCACCGAAGGCGGCGACGTGTTCTTCATCCTGACCAATGATGGCGGGGCCAAGGATTTCAAGATTGTCGAGGCTCCGGTTGCAGCACCCGGCAAGGCAAACTGGAAGGAAGTCGTGCCGCATCAGGAAGGCCGACTGATCCTCTCGCATATGGCCTTCAAGGACCATCTGGTGCGGCTGGAACGCCTCGGCGGACTGCCGCGCATCGTCATCCGCGATCGCAAGAGCGGCGAGGAACACGCAATCGCCTTTGACGAGGAAGCCTATGCGCTCGGCCTTCAGGGCGCGCAGGAATATGACACGGACACGATCCGCTTCTCCTATTCCTCGATGACGACACCGAGCCAGCTCTTCGACTACAATATGGCGACGCGCGAACGCACGCTCTTGAAGACCCAGGAAGTGCCCTCCGGCCACAACCCGGACGACTATGTGACCCGCCGCATCCAGGCGAAGGCGGAAGACGGCGAACTGGTGCCCGTCAGCCTCGTCTACCGCAAGGATACGCCGCTCGACGGTTCCGCGCCCTGCCTGCTTTACGGCTATGGCGCCTACGGCATTTCCATCCCGGCGTCCTTCTCCACCAATTGCCTGTCGCTGGTCGATCGCGGTTTTGTCTATGCCATCGCCCATATTCGCGGCGGCAAGGACAAGGGCTTTGCCTGGTATGAAAACGGCAAGATGTTTTCCAAGAAAAACACCTTCTCCGATTTCGTCGCGGCCGCCGATGCGCTGGTGGCGGAAAACTTCACGTCATACGGCAAGATCGTCGCCGAGGGCGGCTCGGCCGGCGGCATGCTGATGGGCGCGGTCGCAAACATGGCGCCGGAGAAATTTTCCGGCATCATCGCCGCGGTCCCCTTTGTCGACGTGCTGACTACCATGCTGGACGACACCCTGCCGCTGACCCCGCCCGAATGGCCGGAATGGGGCAACCCGATCGCCTCCGAAGCCTCCTACGACTACATCGCCAGCTACAGCCCCTATGACAATGTCGCCGAAAAGCCCTATCCGGCGATCCTGGCGCTTGCAGGCCTCACCGACCCACGGGTAACCTATTGGGAGCCGGCGAAATGGGTGGCGCGGCTGCGCGACAAGACCACGGGCGAGGCCCCCATCCTGCTCAGAACCAATATGGATGCCGGCCATGGCGGCGCGTCCGGGCGGTTCCAGCGGCTGGAGGAAATCGCGCTTGAATATGCCTTCGCGCTGAAGGTTTCGGGCAAGGCGGAAAGCTGAAGGGGAGAACGCTGTCGATGACCGTCTTCATCGGACTGTTGAGGGCGGTCAATGTCGGCGGGACCGGCAAGCTCGCCATGGCCGATCTCAAGGCGCTGTGTCTTGAGGCCGGCTTCTCAGATGTTTCGACCTATATCCAGAGCGGCAATGTCGTGTTCTCGACGACGCTTGGGGAGAATGAGGCAGCAAACCTGCTGGACGAAACGCTCGCGGCGCATATGGGCAAGGCACCGGGCGTTTTTCTGCGCACGCATGTGGAGCTCGCGGCTCTGCTTTCAGCCTGCCCGTTTGCCGACAAACCGGGCAACAAGGTCAGCGTCTTCTTCTTCGAAAAACCGTTCGATCCTACCGCGCTTGCAACGATGACCGCGCCGGCCGGCGAGGAAGCCGCCGTCATCGGGCGCGAGGTCCATGTCCACTACCCCGAAGGCATGGGCCGGTCGAAGCTGAAGCTTGCCGGGCTTTCGAAGGGCACGGCCCGCAACCTCAACACCTTGCGCAAGCTTGAGGCGATGGCAGGCGCTTTGCTTGCCGGTTAGCCGCCGTTACTGTAGGGACCTGAGACAAAGGGCCTCGGGCGATGGCGGACGACAGGATGACGGATCACAGCACAGACATTGCGGAGAGCTTTCGCGCAAGGCTGCGCGACGATCTCAAGACCGCCATGCGGACGCGTGACAGAATGACCGTCGGCGTGACGCGATCCCTGATCGCCGCGGTCGACAATGCACAAGCCGTCAGGTTGGAGAATGACGGAGGGCCCTATGTCGAGCGCGCTTTCGGCGCTGGCGGAACCGAAACGGCACGTAACGAGTTGACGGCAGAAGGATTGCGCATCCTCCTGGAAAGGGAAGCCACCGACCGCCGGAAGGCAGCCGACGAACTTGCCGCACACGGACAGGACGAAAGAGCCGAAACGCTGCGCAAGGAAGCCGACGTCGTTGACCAATACCGGCAGGCATGATTGCACCGCTAATCCCTTCCAGGTGAGTTGGCCAAAGCCGTCCCGACAGAAAGAGAGCCATGAAACTTCAGCTGTCCCGGCGGTTATGGGTCATCTCCCAGGTGATGCGGCAATTGTGGTTCGTTGCCGCGATCTACTGCGTCGCCGGCATCGCCACGGCGCTGATCGGCATACTCCTGGACCCTTTCATTCCGGAAGGTCTCGGCGAGACGATCGGGGCTGATTCCGTCGGATCGCTGCTGTCGATCATCGCCTCCAGCATGCTGACGGTGCTGATCTTTTCGCTCAACACCGTGGTCCAGGCATCATCGGCGGCTGCCAGCAGCGCCACGCCGCGCGCCGTCGGCACGCTTCTGGAAGACCGCACGGCCCAGGCCGCGCTCTCGACCTTTCTCGGCTCCTTCATCTTCAGCCTTGTCGGCCTGATCGCGCTCAACACCAGTCTCTACGGCACCGGTGGACGGCTGGTGCTCTTTGTCGCAACCCTTGCTGTGATCGTGCTGATCATCGGCATATTGCTGCGCTGGATCAACTATCTCGGCCGCCTCGGCAAGGTCAGCCGCACCATCGAGCAGGTCGAGGACCAGGCGGTCACCGCGATGCGCAACTATCGCGCCGAACCCTTTCTGGGCGGCAGGGAGTTTGACGGGCACATGCCGGGCGGAATGCAGATGATCGACCCGCCGAAGACGGGCTATCTGCGCTTTGTCGACATGGCGGCCCTCGACGCGGTCTCGCGCAAGCTTGATGCCGATATCTATGTGCTGGAACGCCCCGGTGCATTCGTGGCTCCCGGACGGCATATTGCCGGCATCCGGATGCCGCAAGACGCCAAAGTTGCGGGCGAGGACGTGATCGCGGAGGCCGCCGGAGCCTTCACCATCGGCCATGAACGCTCCTACACGCAGGATCCGCTCTACGGCGTCACCGTGATGTCACAGATCGCGCTGCGCGCCCTGTCGCCGGCCGTCAACGATCCGGGCACGGCCATTGACGTGGTGACGCATCTGGTTCGCATCATGGAGGCGGGCGAAAAGCCGGATGCGGACCGCGAACCGCGCTATCCGCGCATTCACATGCCGTCGATCTCGGCGGAAGAATTCTTCGACGCCGCCTTCACCGCCATGGCGCGCGACGGCGCGAGCATGGCCGAAGTGGTCATCCACCTCTTGCACGCCTGCCGGGCACTCGGCCACACGGACATTGCCGGCTTTTCCGAAATGTCGGAGAAATTCTCGACATTGACTGCGGCGCGCGCCAAGGAAACTCTGCGTTTTCAATCGGATATAGAACGCATCGAGCGTGCGGCCGGTCGCAACAACGCAGCTTCGCCGGTCAGCTTCCGCAAAAACAACCCGGAACAATAGGCGGCCCAATCCGTTTGCCCCAAGAGCGGCGCCGGCTGATCACCGGTGCCTGCGACTGAATTGCCGGGAGGTCGGCGGGGGCCCGTATCTTTGCGAACCTTAATTCATTCATTTCGACCAGATCCCCCGGAAAGAGCTCCAATTTCGGGAGAAATTTCATCATGATAGTGCTGACAACACTGATCTTTGCAGCCATCGGCCTGTTTCTGGGCGGCGGCGGCATCTGGCTGATCGTCCTTGGCGGCAGCTGGTTTTATCTCATTGCAGGCGTCGCTTTTCTGGCGACGGCTTTTCTCATTTTCACCCGCAATCCCCTCGCCTACTGGGTCTATGGCGCGACCATACTGGTGACGCTTGCCTGGGCCCTGCTGGAAGTCGGTTTCGACTGGTGGCAGCTTGGCGCGCGCGGCGGTCTTGTCGTGCTGCTCGGCCTGTGGATGTTCCTGCCATGGGTACGCCGACCGATCCTGCGCGATGACTACGGCTTTCCCGAACAGAAACCCGCAGCCCGCGCGGGCGCCTGGCCGCTTGCCGGCGCCGTGGCGCTCTCGATCATTGTGGCGGCGGTTTCGCTCTTCACCGATCCGCATGCGATCCGGGGCGAACTGCCCGGCGTGCGCAACGCCGAAGCATCGGCAACCGACGGCGTTCCCGCTGATGAATGGCATGCCTATGGCCGCACCGAGAAAGGCCAGCGCTATTCGCCGCTAGACCAGATCACGCCGGAGAATGTCGGAAACCTGGAGCTTGCCTGGCAGATCCAGACCGGCGACATGAAGGGCCCGAACGACGTGGTAGAGACGACATACGAGAACACGCCGCTGATGATCGGCGACACGCTCTATGTCTGCACCCCGCACAGCTGGGCGATGGCCTTTGACGCAAAGACCGGCGAACAGAAATGGAAGTTCGACCCGGAAGTACCGGTGGACGGCAACCGCCAGCACCAGACCTGCCGTGGCGTGACCTATTATGCCGACCCGGATATCGCCGAGGGCGAGCGCTGCAAGACGCGCGTCTACCTGCCGACCTCGGATGCCCGCCTGATCGCGCTCAACGCCGAAGACGGCACGGTCTGCGAGGATTTCGCCGACAACGGCACGCTGCATCTTGAAACCAACATGCCCTACAAGACGCAAGGGTATTACTACTCAACCTCCGCGCCCCTTGCCATTGCCGGCAAGATCATCGTCGGCGGCGCGGTCAACGATAATTACTCCACCCAGAGCCCGTCCGGCGTGATCCGCGCCTATGACATCGACACCGGTGAGCTGGTCTGGAATTTCGACACCGGCAATCCGGACCGGACCGAGCCGATCGGCCCGAACGAGACCTATACCAAGAACTCGCCGAACAGCTGGTCGGTGATGTCCGGCGACAGTGATCTAGGTCTCATTTACGTGCCCTTCGGCAACCGCGTTCCCGACCAGATTGGTCTGAACCGCACGCCGTCGGAAGAAAAATACTCCTCCTCCGTTACGGCGCTCGACGCGGAAACCGGCGAACCGGTATGGGTCTTCCAGGGCGTGCATCACGACCTCTGGGATATGGATGTGCCCGCCCAGCCGGCGCTTCTCGACCTGACCGTCGATGGCGAAAGCCTCCCGGCTCTGGTACAGGCAACAAAGCAGGGCGAGGTTTTCGTGCTGAACCGCGAGACCGGCGAACCGATCCTGCCGGTAACGGAAGTCGCCGCGCCGCAGGAGGGCGGTCTTGAAGGCGAGAACCTGTCGCCGACCCAGCCGGTCTCCGCACTGTCCTTCAATCCGCCGAAACTGACGGGCAAGGACATGTGGGGCGCCTCGCTGCTCGACCAGCTCGCCTGCCGGATCAAGCTGAAGCAGTATAATTACGAGGGTCGCTACACGCCGCCGTCAACCAACGGCACGATCGTCTATCCCGGCAATTTCGGCACGCTGAACTGGGGTTCGGTCGCGGTCGATCCGGAACGCCAGGTGATGTTCGCCATGCCGGTTTACATGGCCTATACCTCCACGCTGGTGCCGAAGACCGAACCGGGCGCACCGACGCAAGGGATCAACTCCAACAATGGTTCGCCCTATGCTGTTTCCTTCTCCACGCTGCTCGGCCCGCTTGGCGTGCCCTGCCAGGCCCCGCCATGGGGCTATGTCGCAGGCGCTGACCTGACGACCGGCGAGATCGTGTGGAAGCACAAGAACGGCACGATCCAGGACATGAATCCGCTTGGCCTGAAGATCAAGATGGGCGTGCCCGGCATTGGCGGTCCGATCATCACCAACGGCGGCGTCGCCTTCCTCGGGGCGGCCATGGACAACTATATCCGCGGCTATGATCTGACGTCCGGCGAGCAGCTTTGGGAAGCCCGCCTTCCCGCCGGCGGCCAGGCCACGCCCATGACCTACGAGACCTCCGACGGCACGCAATATGTGCTGATCGTGGCCGGCGGTCACGGCTCGGTCGGCACGCAGACAGGCGACTATATCCTCGCCTACAAGCTGCCGGAGAGCTGATACTGGCAGACGTTAGGCCGAAACAAGTGGAGGCGCCTTCCGGGGCGCCTTCAGTTTGTTGCCAACGACGTTTTACCCTCCTCCGTCATGCCGGCCTTGAGCCGGCATCCTGTGTATAGCGGCTTGTGGTATGATGTGTGCGGGCGGAAGGTCGTCCGGCATCCTGGTCGTTAGAGACCGTTCCCTGGCACCTGAT
>NZ_JACIDZ010000002.1 GCF_014196625.1 Martelella radicis | reverse complement strand
CACGAAAAATCCTAACCCTTGCAAACGCAATGCTAAGAGATCAGACCATGTACAAACCAGCCTGAACAGGTACAAAACAATACAGTTGCCAGGGCTAAATTGCGCAGACCATCGCGCCTAAAACGCTGTGGCACAAGGCATTTTTGTGGCCCTGGACCCCGGCTCAGGGCCGGGGTGACGGAGAATGGGGGCAGGCGCTCAGCTTCTGTAACAGGTTCATTTTCAACACACTGACCCCCGGCCGAATGACCGGGGTTTTCGAACATCTCAGGCTGAAGGGCTGGTCTCAGTCCTCGAACACCACCAGAAGGTCCTTGGCGTCGATCTGGTCGCCTGCCTTGACGTGGACTTCCTTGATGACGCCGTCGCGGTCGGCGTGGAGCGCGGTTTCCATCTTCATCGCTTCGATCGAGACGAGCACATCGCCGGAGGAGACCTGCTGGCCGGCGGAGACGGCAACGGTGGAAATCACGCCCGGCATCGGCGCGCCGATCTGGTTCTGGTTCGCCGGATCCACCTTCTGGTTGGCGCCGCCGGTTGCGCCATGGGCACGGTCCGGCACTTTGATCGAGCGCGGCGCGCCGTTCAGTTCGAAGAACACGGTGACCATGCCCTTCTCGTCCGGGCTGGTGATCGCCTGGTTCTGCACCACGATGGTCTTGCCCACTTCGAGATCGGCGAAAAGCTCGTCGCCCTCGTCGAGACCGTAGAAATAGGCAGGCGTCGGCAGGACCGAGACGGGACCGTAGGTCTCGCTCGCCAGCGCATAGTCGACGAAGACCTTCGGATACATCAGGTAGGAGGCGAGTTCGAAATCATTGATCTCGCGGCCGACCTTTTCCTCGGCCTGCTTGCGTTCGGCCTCGAGGTCCGCGTCTTCCAGTAGCGAGCCGGGGCGCACCGTATAGGGCTTGTCGCCCTTCAGCGCCTTCTTCTGCAGGGCTTCCGGCCAACCGGCCGGCGGCTGGCCGAGATCGCCCTTCAGCATGGAGATGACCGAATCGGGGAAAGACATGTCCTTGGCCGGGCTTTCGACATCGGCGACGGAAAGATCCTGGCTCACCATCATCAGCGCCATGTCGCCGACAACCTTGGAGGACGGCGTCACCTTGACGATATCGCCGAACATCTGGTTGGCGTCGGCATAGGCCTGCGCCACTTCGTGCCAGCGGGTCTCGAGACCGAGCGAGCGGGCCTGTTCCTTCAGATTGGTGAACTGGCCGCCCGGCATTTCGTGCAGGTAGACTTCCGATGCGGGCCCCTTCAGGTCGCTCTCAAAGGCCGAATACTGGTGGCGCACGGCCTCCCAGTAGAAGGAGATGCGGCGGATATAGCCGGTGTTCAGCCCCGGATCGCGCTCGTGGCCCTTCAGCGCCTCGACGATCGAGCCAAGGCAGGGCTGCGAGGTGTTGCCGGAAAACGCGTCCATCGCGGCATCGACGGCATCGACGCCGGCGTCGATCGCCGACAGCACCGTGGCGGCTGAAATGCCGGACGTGTCATGCGTGTGGAAGTGGATCGGAAGATCGGTGGCATCGCGCAGCGCGGTGAACAGCAATTTTGCCGCTGCCGGCTTCAGCAGGCCGGCCATGTCCTTGACCGCGATGATATGGGCGCCGGCGGCTTCCAGTTCCTTGGCAAGGTCGGTGTAGTATTTCAGGTCATATTGCGGACGGCGCGCGTTCAGGATGTCGCCCGTATAGCAGATCGCCGCCTCGCAGAGCTTGCCTTCCTCGGCCACGGCATCCATCGAGACGCGCATGTTCTCCACCCAGTTCAGGCAGTCGAAGACGCGGAAAAGATCGATACCGCCCGCGGCGGCCTGGCGGACGAAGTATTTGACCACATTGTCGGGGTAGTTCTTGTAGCCGACGCCGTTTGCGCCTCTAAGCAGCATCTGCAAGAGAAGGTTCGGCGCGTTCTGGCGAACCTTTGCCAAGCGTTCCCAAGGGTCTTCAGTCAGGAAGCGCATCGACACGTCGAAGGTCGCCCCGCCCCAGCATTCGAGCGAAAGCAGTTCCGGCAGCGCCTTGGCATAGGTTCCGGCAATCGTGGCGATGTCATGGGTGCGCATGCGGGTCGCCAGCAGCGACTGGTGGCCGTCGCGCATGGTGGTGTCCGTCATCAGCACGCGCTTTTCGTTGCGCATCCACTTGGCGAACTTTTCCGGTCCCATCTTGTCGAGAAGCTGCTTGGTGCCCGGCTTCGGATCGCCCTCGATGAAGGGCACGACGGGTGCGGCAATCTCGTCGGACGGGCGCGGGCGACCCTTGACTTCCGGATGGCCGTTGACGGTGACATCGGCCAGATAGGTCAGAAGCTTTGTCGCGCGGTCCTGACGCCTGACCTGGTCGAACAGCTCCGGCGTCTCATCGATGAAACGCGTGGTGTAGCTGTAGTCCATGAACTGCGGATGGGTGATGATCGCTTCGAGGAAGGTGAGGTTGGTCGCCACCCCGCGGATGCGGAACTCGCGCAATGCCCGGTCCATGCGGCGCGCGGCCTCCTGCGGCGACGGCGCCCAGGCGGTGACCTTTTCCAGAAGCGGATCGTAGAAGCGGGTGATCACCGCGCCCGAATAGGCGGTGCCGCCGTCAAGACGGATGCCGAAGCCGGTCGCGCCGCGATAGGCGGTGATGCGGCCGTAATCGGGAATGAAATTGTGTTCCGGGTCTTCCGTGGTGATGCGGCACTGGAGCGCGTGGCCGCGCAGGTAGATCTCCTCCTGCGGCGGAACGCCGGATTCCTCGGTGCCGATCACGGCGCCATCGAGAATGTGAATCTGCGCCTTGACGATGTCGATGCCGGTCACGGTTTCCGTCACCGTGTGCTCGACCTGGATACGCGGATTGACCTCGATGAAGTAGAACTTGCCGGTATCGGCATCCATCAGATACTCGACCGTGCCCGCCCCGATGTAGTCGGTGGCCCGGCCGATCTTCAGCGAATATTCGGCGAGTTCGGCGCGCTGCGCCTCGGTCAGATAAGGCGCCGGCGCGCGCTCGACGACCTTCTGGTTGCGGCGCTGGATCGAACAGTCGCGCTCAAACAGATGCACCACATTGCCGTGGGTATCGCCAAGGATCTGACTTTCCACGTGACGGGCGCGCTCAACCAGCTTTTCGAGATAGACCTCGTCCTTGCCGAAGGCGGCCTTGGCCTCGCGCTTGGCCTCCGTCACCTCGCGGGCGAGATCGGCCTTGGAGCGGATGACGCGCATGCCGCGACCGCCGCCGCCCCAGGATGCCTTCAGCATCACCGGAAAGCCGATTTCCTCGGCCATCCGCTCGACTTCCGCCATGTCATCGGGCAGCGGATCGGTTGCCGGCACGACCGGGACCCCGACCTCGATGGCGAGGTTGCGGGCGGCAACCTTGTTGCCAAGCCGGCGCATGGTCTCGGCCTTCGGGCCGATGAAGGTGATGCCGGCTTCCGCGCAGGCATCGACGAATTCGGGACTTTCGGACAGAAGGCCGTAACCCGGGTGAATGGCATCGGCGCCGGAAAGCTTGGCGACACGGATCACTTCCTCGATGGAGAGGTAGCTTTCGATCGGGCCCATGTCGTGATCAAGATGCGGGCCGCGTCCGACCTGGTAGCTCTCATCCGCCTTGAACCGGTGCAGCGCCAGCTTGTCCTCTTCCGCCCAGATCGCGACCGTTTTTATGTCGAGTTCGTTTGCAGCGCGAAAAACACGGATGGCAATCTCGGAACGGTTGGCGACGAGAATCTTTGAAATCGGCAAGGAAAGCCTCCTCAGGAAAAAAGCGTGACAATCGCAATTTTAAAGTCATAGCCAAACTCTGAGGCAAGCGCAAATCCGGCTTTCGGCCTTAATCGATTTGCGGCAATCAGGAGACGAGACCGAGCCGAAATGCAAGGGCGACAAGGTTTTGCCGGTTGCGGGCGCCGAGCTTCTGCTGCAGCCCGCTGACATACCAGTTGACGGTGTGATTGGTGAGACCGATCGCCCTGCCGGTCTCGACCGAGGTCATGCCGTCGGCAAGATTCTTGAGGATAGTCAACTCGCGCGAGGAAAGCTCTGGCGTTGAGACAAGGACGCCGGGCTGCGTTTCGCCGCGTTGCAGAATGGCGAGACAGCGCCTTGACGTTTCACGGGCAACCGCTCCGAAAAGACTGATCTCGAGGGGCGAAAGCTCGATCCTGTCTTCGCGCGCCAGAACAAGCGCGCCGGCAAGGCCCTCGCGCGCGAAGACAGGAAAGGTCACGCCGTGACTGAGCCCGGCCTCGGCCGCCTTCGCGCAACGCGTGCGCAGCCTTCGGTAGAGCGCGGGGTTCAGCCGCTGGCCGGCCGCCATCGCCGTATCCCAGAAGTAATGGCTACCGAAAACGCCCGTCGAGAGCAGCAGGCCATCGGCCTCGCCATCGAAAAGCAGTTGAGCCTCGCGCCCGCTTTCGAGCAGGCTTTGCCATTCGATGGCGTCGCGCGCGGGCGTCACGGTCCGCCGAAACAGCCCGAGCGGGGCAAGACCATAGCAATGGGCGACCTTGTCGAGGGACCTGTAAAGGCTTGTCAGGCTGTCCACCTCATGGATCAGGACGAGGTATTCCAGCAAGTCTTGGTATTTCTGCAAGGGGATGTGTTCTTTCGGGCTTGCTGACGAGGCTCCTTCGCACCGGGCGGGCGAGTTCTGTTTGCGTAACGGGCTCATCGAGATACCGTGACCCTTGATTACAAGGCAAAATTTTTACACGTATCAAGGGCAATATCAACCATGGGATTAGTAAACGGCAGCTTTTCCACTAAACGCGGAAGTGGCGAAGTTTTCCGGCCCTGAATTGGCCATCGATGCCTGCCGCGGTTGTGCGGCGGCCGCGAGGCAATGCGCGTCGCGGCCGCCGGAAAATCAGCTTCTCAGCGTCCGGTAGATCGCCGGGATGATCAGCACCGTCAGCAGGGTCGACGATATAAGACCGAACAGGAGCGAGATCGCCAGGCCCTGGAAGATCGGATCTGCCAGGATGACCGCCGCGCCGATGATCGCCGCAAGCGCGGTCAAGAGGATCGGCTTGAAGCGGATCGCACCGGCGGCGATCAGCGTGTCGACCATGGGCACGTCATCCGATTTGGTATGCCGGATGAAGTCGACCAGCAGGATCGAGTTGCGCACGATGATGCCCGCAAGCGCGATGAAGCCGATCATCGAGGTGGCCGTGAACGGCGCGTTGAACATCCAGTGGCCGAGCATGATGCCGATGAAGGTCAGCGGCACCGGCGTCAGGATCACCAGCGGCACCTTGAACGAGCCGAACTGGGCGACCACAAGGATATAGATCCCGAGAAGCGCAACCATGAAGGCGGCGCCCATGTCGCGGAACGTCACCCAGGTGACCTCCCATTCGCCGTCCCACAAGAGAACCGGCTCGGATTCATCCTCCGGCTGGCCGTGCAGCTTGATCACCGGCTTCGGCAAGTCGCCCCAGTCCATCGCATCGATGGCATCCTGAACGGCGAGCATGCCGTAAAGCGGCGCCTCGAAATCGCCCGCCAGCTCGCCGGTCACCATGTCGGCATAGTGGCCGTTATGACGGAAGATGGCGTAGGAGGTCGGCTCTTCGGTGACGGTCACGACATCGCCGAGTTCGACCACAGAGACAGTTCCGCCGGTCGCCGAGGCAACGGGCGTCGACAGGAAGGTCTCGTCGAGCACCTTCTGGTCCTTTGTGCGGCCGATCTCGATCGGGATCGGGGGACGGCCGCCGCCGCGATGGGAGTAGCCGACCGTGGTGGTGCCGTTAAGCGCCGACAGCGCGTCGAAGACATCCTGTTCGGCAACGCCGTAGCTTTCCAGGTCATCGCCGGAAATCGCCACCCTTAGGCGTCGCGTCTGCTGGCCGTAGCTGTCATCGACATCGACGATGAACGGCACGGAGCGGAATGCTTCCTTGACCTTTTCAGCAACGGCGCGACGGGTTTCGGCATCCGGGCCGTAGATCTCGGCAAGCAGCGTCGCCATGACCGGCGGGCCGGGCGGCGGCTCGACGACCTTGAGCGAACTGCCCGCAGGCACGGGAACCTCCGCCAGGATCTTCTGCCTCAGATCGAGCGCGATCTCGTGGCTGGAACGGTCGCGTTCGCCCTTCGGCGTCAGGTTGATCTGGACGTCGCCCATCTCCGGCCGGTTGCGCATGTAGTAATGGCGGACCAGCCCGTTGAAGTTGAAGGGCGAGGCGGTGCCGGCATGGGTCTGGACCGACATGACTTCCGGCGTCTGCAGCACCACATCGGCAACGGCTTGGGCAATGGCGTCGGTCTCCTCGACCGAGGCGCCCTCGGGCAGGTCGATCGTCACCTGCAGTTCCGACTTGTTGTCGAAGGGCAGAAGCTTGACGGTGACATGCTTGGTGTAGAACAGGCTGAGCGAGCCGAACGTGGCGACCAGAACAAGGCCGATGAAGGTCCAGGAGCGGAATTTCGTCTTCAGGATCGGGCGGGCAACCGCCGCATAGGCGCGGCCGAGCGCCCCGCCGCCATGGCCGTCCTCGGCATGGAGCTTGGCATTGCCGGCAATCTTCACCATCAGCCAGGGCGTGATCATCACGGCGACGAAGAAGGAGAAGATCATCGCCGCCGAGGCCACCGCCGGGATCGGGCTCATATAGGGGCCCATCATGCCGGAGACGAACATCATCGGCAGCAGCGCCGCAACAACCGTCAGCGTCGCGACGATGGTCGGATTGCCGACTTCCGCCACGGCCTCGATCGCCGCCTGAACGCGGGTGCGCTCATCGGGCATCGCCCAGTGGCGGGCAATATTCTCGATCACGACGATGGCGTCATCCACGAGGATGCCGATGGAGAAGATCAGCGCGAACAGCGACACGCGGTTCAGCGTATAGCCCATGATATTGGCGGCAAACAGCGTCAGCAGGATTGTCACCGGAATGACGATGGCCACCACCAGCGCTTCCCTGAGCCCGATCGCAACCCAGACGAGGATGATGATCGACACGGTTGCAAGCGCCAGGTGGAACAGCAGTTCGTTGGCCTTTTCGTTGGCCGTCTCGCCATAGTCACGGGTGACCGAAACGGCCATCGTGTCGGGGATCAGCGTACCCTTCAGCTCGTCGACGCGGTGGAGAATGTCGTGGGCGACATTGACCGCGTTGGCGCCTGCGCGCTTGGCGATTGCCAGGGTGACGGCCGGAACGCGATCCATCGTGCCGTCGTCGGCAAGCGTGACCGAGGAGGCAATCGCGTCGGAATCATTGGTGATATAGAAAATATCGGCGACATCACGGACATAGACCGGACGGCCGTCGGCGCTCGTCAGCAGGAGATTGCCGATCTCGCCGGGCGAAGACAGGGTCTGGCCGGCCATCACGTCGATCTGCATGCCGTTGTCGCGCACCGTGCCGGTGGAGAAGGCGCGGTTTGCCGCCGTCACCTTTCCGGTCAGCGCCTTCAGCGTCACCCCGTAAAGGGCCAGCCGTTCCGGATCCGGCGCAATGCGGATCGCCTCGCCGGTCTCGCCGACCAGATAGGTAAGCCCCACCTCGTCGATCTTGGTGAGTTCGGTCTGCAATTCGCGGGCAACACGGGTGAGGTCGTTGGCGGTGATGCCCGCATCCTGGCCATCGGCCGGCGTCAGCGTCAGCGCGACAATGGCAACATCGTCAATGGTGCGGCCGATGATCAGCGGCTCGGGAATGCCGACGGGAATGTCGGACATATTGGCCATGACCTTGTCGTGGACGCGCAGCACCGCGCTGTCGGCCGGCGTGCCGACCATGAAGCGGGCGGTGACCATGACCTGGTTGTCGGATGTCTGCGAATAGACATGCTCGACATCATTGATGCCCTTGATGATCGTCTCCAGCGGTTCGGAGACGAGCTTGACCGCATCCTCCGCCTTCAGCCCGGGAGCCTGGACGATGATGTCGACCATGGGAACGGAGATCTGCGGTTCTTCCTCGCGCGGCAAAGTGAGAAGGGCCACGATGCCGAGCGCCAGCGCCGCCAGCAGGAAAAGCGGCGTCAGCGGCGATGCGATGAAGGATTTGGTCAGCCCGCCGGCAAGACCAAGCTTGTGCGGTTTCATGGGACGATTACCTCATCGCCGGGGGAAAGCCCGGTCAGTATCTCGGTCATGGTCTGTCCGTTGACATTGGCATTTCCGCCGGTCATCACGGTCTTCTCGCGCGTTTCCCCGCCGCCAAGGGCAACGGTGACGAAATCGAGCCCGTGGCGGGTCGTCACGGCATTTTCGGGCACGAAGAAAGCCTCGCGCTCGCCGATCGGCACGCGCACCAGGAAGCGCTGATTGACATAGCCGGTCTTCAGCCCGTCGACCTCCACATCGGCGATCACACGGTTGTTTTCGAGTTCCGGATAGAGCTTGACCAGTTTTCCGGTGGCCTCGCCCTCGGCGCCGGGACGGCTGATCTCGATGGATGCCCCCTCCTCCAGAAGGTTCGCGTGGCGGGCGGGGATCGCAAGCCTCAGAAAAAAGCCGCCGGAACCGATCGTGGCGACAGTCTCGCCGGGCAGAATGACCGAGCCCTCGACGACCGGCACCTGCAGGACGCGGCCGGAAGCCGGCGCCAGGATATCGCCCTCGCGCAGCTGCTGGCGCACCACTTCCATATTGGCGTTGACCGAGGCGATGTTGTTGACGACGACATCGACCTGGGTCCTCAGCGTGTCGAGCTGCTGATTGCTCATCACGCCGCGCTGGTTGAGGTTTTCGCCGCGCTCCAGTTCCGAACGGGCATTTTCCAGCGAGGCGTTGAGCCCCTTCAGCTGCGCCTCATAGGCGGCAATCTGGTAGTCGAGCTTGTCGTCCCGGACGGTGCCGATCACATCGCCCTCGCTCACCGTGTCGCCTTCCGTCAGCGTCAGCGATTCGAGCGTGCCGCCGATGCGGGCGCGCGCCGGCACGGTGTCGCGGGCCTTGACCTCGCCATAGACGGCCTTCCATTCCGGCACGGTTATCGGCTCGACCTTCAGCGTCGCGGCGGAGGCTGAAACGGCCGTGAGGAAGGCGGCAAGAAGCGCGGCCGTGCCGCGCCATGCAAGCGCTCTGGGCATCATCATCTCGCCTTTCAGAATGCGGTGCCGGGCTTGATGCCGAGCTTCTTGAAAATCATGGCCGCCGGGCAAAAGCCGGTGAAGGCCGATTGCAGCATGTTGAAGCCGATGAAGGCGGTGAACCACAGCCAGTAGATGCTGACGAACACCGTCAGAACCACCGACAGAAGAACCATGACACCGGCAAAGGCCAGAACGGCACGATCGAGAGACATTGCAAACTCCTCGCTAAAAGATACGTACTTTCGTATATACGTTATTATAACGGTTTTGCAAGTGCCGTTCTGCTCTCCATCCAGGCAAGGCGAAGTCTGGAAAGCCGAAACGGCCATTCCCATATCATAAGGCAAGGCGGCCCAACCGCCGATTGATCAAGGTCACAACCATGGCGCAACAACAACACGACCCCTATCAATTGCTCGGCGTTGCCAAGACGGCATCTCAGGACGAGATCAAGAAGGCCTACCGGCAGCTTGCCAAGAAGCTTCACCCGGACCTCAACCCCGGTGACGCCGCCAAGGCCGAACAGTTCGGCCAGGTGACGGCGGCCTATGACCTTTTGAGCGATCCGGAGAAACGCCGCCGGTTCGATGCCGGCGAGATCGACATCAACCAGCAGGAACGGCCGGAGCGGCAATATTACCGCGCCCATGCCGAGGCCGACCCGAGCGCGCGCTACGAATTCGAGGGCGGGTTCGACGATCTCGGCGAGTTCTTCGCCCGCGCCTTCGGCGGCAGGGCGTCCGGCGGTTCATTCGGGGAGCGCGGTTCAATGCGCATGCGCGGGCAGGATCGCCACTTTCACCTCCAGGTCAGCCTCATTGAAGCGCTCACCGGCGCGAAGAAGACGGTCGGCCTGCCCGAGGGCGGCAAGATCGCGCTCACCATTCCGGCCGGCATCGAGGACGGCAAGACGATGAGGCTTGCCGGAAAGGGTGAGCCGGGCCTCAATGGCGGGCCGCCGGGCGATGCCTATGTGCGCGTCGAGGTCCTGCCCGACCCCGTCTTCACCCGCGATGGCGACGACATCAAGATCGACCTGCCCGTCGGCATCGACGAGGCGGTGCTCGGCGCGACGGTTTCCGTTCCGACGATCGACGGACGGGTCAACCTGAAGGTTCCGGCAAATTCGAGCTCGGGACGGGTCATGCGGCTCAAGGGCAAGGGCGCGCCGAAAGCAGGCGGCGGCGCCGGAGACATGCTGGTGACGCTGAAGATCGTGCTGCCGCAAAAGGCGGATCCCGCCCTTGAGGAAGCGCTCAAGGCCTGGCGCGAGAACCATCCGCACGATCCGCGCGCGGGCTGGAAGGGAGGCCGGCGATGATCATCATGACGAAAACAGAGGTGCTGGAGCGGTTCGGCCGGCTGAGCGCCGAACGTCTGGAAATCTGTGTCACCCGCTCATGGGTGAAACCCCGCCAGGGCGAGCGCGGCCCGGCCTTCGACGAGACCGACCTTGCCCGTCTGCAGCTCATTGTCGAGCTGACGGAGGATCTCGAGGTCAATGACGAGGCGGTTCCTGTGGTCCTCGGCCTGATGGACGAACTCAACTCGCTGCGCCGACGGATGAAGGCCCTGGACCGGGCGTTGAACGCCGAGGGCGAGGATGTTCGCGCCGCGGTGATCAAACGGCTGCAGGAGCGCCGCTGAGACTGCCCGCGATCCACGCCGCAAGCCTTGCCGCGACCTCGGTCTTGTCGAGGTCCGGCCAGGTCTCGGCGCCGTCCTTCGTCACCAGCGTCACCGCGTTGCGCGCGCCGCCCATGACGCCCGCCTTTGATACGTCATTGGCGACGATCAGGTCGGCGCCCTTGCGGGAAAGCTTGTCGCGGGCATAGGCCTCGACATTGCTGGTCTCCGCGGCAAAGCCGACGACGAGCGCCGGACGGCTTTGATGATGGCCGATGGACTTCAGGATGTCTGGGTTTTCCGCAAGCAGCAAGGGCGGCGGAGCTTCCCCCGGCTTCTTCTTCATCTTCTGCATAGCTGAATCGGCTGCCCGCCAGTCGGCGACGGCGGCGACCATGACCGCGATATCGGCGGGCAACGCCTTCTCCACGGCGGCCAGCATTTCGCGTGCGCTCTCCACATGAACGGTCGCCACGCCGTCGGGGTCGGCAATCGTTACCGGACCGGAGACGAGGGTCACATCCGCGCCGAGTTTTGCCAGCGCCGCCGCGATCGCATGGCCCTGGCGGCCGGAGGAGCGATTTGCGATATAGCGCACCGGATCGATCGGCTCATGGGTGGGGCCGGAGGTGACGATGGCGCGCTTTCCCTGAAGCGGCTTCGGCGCGTCATCGAACAAGGCCTCGATCGCGCCAATGATCTCCATCGGCTCGGCCATGCGGCCGGTCCCTGCCTCGCCGCTTTCGGCCATTTCGCCGGCCATCGGCCCGATCGTCTTTGCGCCATCCGCAAGAAGCGTCGCCAGATTGCGCTGCGTCGGGGCTGCCGTCCACATTTTCGGGTTCATCGCCGGCGCCAGAAGCACCGGGCAATCGCGCGCCAGAAGCACGGCACTGGCCAGATCATCGGCCAACCCGTTCGCCATCTTCGCCATCAGATTGGCCGTCGCAGGCGCGACCACGATCAGGTCATTCTCGCGCGCAAGGCGGATATGGCCGACATCCTGTTCCTCGGTGCGGGAAAAGAGATCGGTAAACACATGCCCGCCGGACAGCGCGCCGACGGCGAGCGGCGTGATGAATTCGGTCGCCGCCGCCGTCATCACCGGCGTCACCCGCGCGCCGCGTTCCTTCAGCCTGCGGATCAGATCGAGGCTCTTATAGGCCGCGATCCCGCCGGCAATGATCAGAAGAATGCGTTTGTCTTTCAGCGCCATGAGAAGCCCGCCCGTTGTTCAGGGCGGTTTTAGCATGAATTCAACGGCAGAAAACCACCATGCTTAGCCTCGGCATTCAGGCCGCAGCAAGCGCGTAGGGCTTGACGAGCAAATCGGCCGGAATGCCCCAGTTCGAACTGATCAAATGAATCTGTTCTTTTGTCAGCGAGCGTTTCCGGTTGAGAATTTCCGAAGCACGCGATTTCGATCCGATCAGCGCTGCCAGATCGCCTTGCGTCCTTCCCCTCGCTTCCATGTTCGCCTTCAGGAGGTCGATCGGGTCGACATCGAGCGGCACGATGTTGCGGGCTTCATAGTCTTCGACCAGCAGGATCAGCAGATCGAGCCTGTCTCCGTCAGGCGTGTCATCATCGGCCCCCCAGAGGCGTTCGATCTCCGCAACTGCGGCCGCATACTGGTCTTCTGTCTTGATGATCTTCGGTTCCATGTCATCCTCGTCGAAATTGCGCGACCGTGTGGGCATCGATCCGGTCATATTCGGCATGCGTGCCAATGAACTTTATAAAAACGGCCTGCCGATGGAAATCGAAGGCTGCGATCAGACGATAGTCGCCTCCGGCAATCTCGAAGCGAACCCGATCTGTCCCAAGCGGCATTGCCTTGCTGAAAACACCGCGAACATCCTGCAGCTTACGCCACTCAGCCTAACGCACTGTCATGATCCAGTTCTCGATCGCCGCAGCAGCGTCGGGATGTTTTCCGGCATATTCATGCAGATGAAGTGTCTTGATTATCCGCATGCAAATTTCCCATTTTGGGAAAAATAGTACCCTCCCAAAAATAGAGTCAAGATGACGACCGAACGAGAAAAACCCCGCAGCGTTTCCGCTACGGGGTCAATAAATGATCTGCCACCTGACCTACTTCGAAAAATCGAGCGCGCGGTCGCCGTTTTCGTCCTTGATCCGGGTCGGCAGGCCGATGTGGTTGAGGACATGCAGGAAGGGCTTGGGCGGCAGTTCCTCGACATTGGCCATGGTCTTCACGTCCCATTCGCCGGAGGCCACCAGAATGGCGGCTGCGACCGGGGGAACGCCGGCGGTAAAGGAAATGCCCTGTGAGCCGACTTCGTTATACGCCTCCTTGTGGTCGGAGACGTTGTAGATGAAGACTTCCGCCGGCTTGCCGTCCTTGGTGCCCTTGACGAAATCACCGATGCAGGTCTTGCCGGTATAATTCGGCGCCAGCGATGACGGGTCAGGCAGCACGGCCTTGACCACCTTCAGCGGCACCACTTCCTGGCCTTCCGCCGTCATCACCGGCTGTTCGGACAAAAGGCCGAGGCTTTTCAACACGGTGAAGACATTGATGTAGTGGTCGCCGAAACCCATCCAGAAACGGACATTGGGCGAACCCATGTTCTTCGACAGCGAGTGGATCTCGTCATGGCCGGACATGTAGGCCTTCTGCTTGCCGACCACCGGCAGGTCGAACTCATGGCCGACCTCGAACATTTTGTTGGTCGTCCATTCATTGTTCTGCCAGGCGTAGACCGTGCCGGTGAACTCGCGGAAATTGATTTCCGGGTCGAAGTTCGTGGCGAAATACTTGCCGTGGCTGCCGGCATTGATGTCGACAATGTCGATGTCGGTGATGTCGTCGACATAATCATCCTTGGCAAGGCGGGCATAGGCGTTGACGACCCCCGGATCGAAGCCGGCGCCGAGAATGGCGGTGACGCCCTTTTCCGCGCAACGATCCTTGCGCTTCCACTCGTAGTTCGCATACCACGGCGGGGTTTCGCAGATCTTGTCGGGCTCTTCGTGGATGGCGGTGTCGATATAGGCCGCGCCCGTTTCCAGGCAAGCTTCCAGCACCGACATGTTGAGAAAGGCGGTGCCGACATTGATGACGATCTCGACGCCGGTCTGGTTGATCAGCGCGACGGTCGAGGGAATGTCGAGCGCATCAAGCTGATGGGCGAGCAGGACGCCGTCCTGTTTCATCGCCTTCTTTTCCAGAACGCTCTCGATGATCGCATCGCATTTGGACTTGGTGCGCGAGGCGATATGGATATCGCCGAGCACATCATTGTTCTGGGCACATTTATGGGCGACCACCTGGGCCACGCCGCCCGCGCCGATAATCAGCACGTTTTTCTTCATCGGAACAACGCCTCCGGTTTTGGGCAGCTTCGCCTGCCCGAAATCAAGGGTTGGAGCGGCAAACCGCTCCGCGGGTCAGCCCGGCCTTACGACAGGGCGGATCTGAAATCTTCATAGCCGAATTCGCGAACGGTACGGATCTCGCCGTTCTCCTCGCGGATCGCGATCGCCGGCATTTTCACACCATTGAACCAGTTCTTCTTGACCATAGTGTAACCGGCGGCATTTTCGATCGACAGCCGGTCGCCGACCTTGACCGGCTCTTCAAAGGAAAACTCGCCGAAAATATCGCCGGCAAGGCAGGACTTTCCGCAGACCATCACCTTGTGCGGCCCGGTATCGGGCAGGATCTTCGCGCTTTCGCGATAGATCAGCAGGTCGAGCATATGCGCCTCGATCGATGAATCGACGATGGCGAGGTCCTTGCCGTTGTTCAGCGTGTCGAGCACGGTGACTTCCAGCGTCGCGGCGCCCGTGATGGCCGCTTCGCCCGGCTCCAGATAGACCTGAACACCGTATTTCTCGGCAAAGGCCTTGAGCCGTGCGGCGAGCTTTGCCAGCGGATAGTTCTCGCCGGTGAAATGAATGCCGCCGCCGAGGCTGACCCAGTCGAGGCGTTCGATCAGAGGACCGAAGCGCTCCTCGATGACGGTCAGCATCGCGTCGAACCGGTCGAAATCCTCGTTCTCGCAATTGTTGTGAAACATGAAGCCGGAAACCTGGTCCAGCACGGCTTCGATCACCGCCGGATCATGCTCGCCGAGCCGCGAGAAGGGACGGGCCGGGTCGGCAAGGTCGAAATCCGAGGTCGAGACCTGCGGATTGACGCGCAGGCCCCGGATCTTGCCCTCGGATTGCGCCCTGAAACGCGAAAGCTGGCCGATCGAGTTGAAAATGATCTTGTCACAGTTTTCCAGAACCTCGTCGATCTCGTCTTCGCCGTAGGCGACCGAATAGGCATGGGTCTCGCCGCCGAATTTCTCGTGGCCAAGCTTGACCTCGAAAAGCGAGGAGGATGTCGTGCCGTCCATATACCGGCTCATCTGGTCAAAGACCGACCATGTGGCAAAGCATTTGAGCGCCAGCAACGCCTTCGCGCCGGAGGCCTCGCGGAGCCAGGCGATCTTGTCGAGGTTCCGCTGAAGCCTCGACCTGTCGATGAGGTAATAGGGGGTCTGCATAGCCGGGCCTTTCGGGTTGCGGCGAAAGGTCATGCCGCTTGAAGTGTTTCGGCTCTATCTATCGAAGCATTCGCCAAAATCAAGCGCGGGAGGCTGAATTCGCGGGCGGGAAACGAAAAAGGCGGCCCTCGGGACCGCCTTTGTCTTCAAGTCTCGTGACTATACTCAGCCCGGAAGCACGACAACCTTGGTGCGCTTGTCGGGATCGACGCGGGCATAGAGGTCGATGATATCCTGGTTGATCATGCGGATGCAGCCGGAGGAAACCGCCTGGCCGATCGAGGTCCAGTTGGGGTTGCCGTGGATGCGGAACATGGTGTCGTTGCCGTTGCGGTAAAGATAGAGCGCGCGGGCGCCGAGCGGGTTCATGATGCCGGGCTCCATGCCTCCGGCAAATTCCTTCAGCTCGGGCTGACGCTTGACCATGGCTGACGGCGGATACCATGTCGGCCATTCGGCGCGGCGGCCGATATAGGCGTTCCCGGACCAGCGGAAACCATCACGGCCGACGCCGATGCCGTAGCGCACGGCCTTGCCGTCTTCTTCGACGTAATAAAGCAGGCGCTCCTTGGTATCGACGACGATCGTGCCCGGCGCTTCATCGGTCTCGTAGTCAACGACCTGGCGGCGATACTTGTCATCGACTTCCGCGATCGGCACGCGCGGCAGGTCGATACCCTCGTCATTGATGGCGGCATAGGCCGAAATCGGCGCCATTTTGCCCGAGGACATGCCGTCGGTCGTGGTGCAGCCGGTAACGGCAAGCAGACCGGTAAATGAGAGTGCAAGAAGAAGCGTTCTGATGTGCATGGGCTGACTCGTGGCGACGATTGGAGCGAAAAGTGATAATAGTTAGCTGATAAAAGCTTATGGTTAACATTTTATTGCATGACAAGCGCAAGTGGTGGGAAGCCATGTAAATGACCGCATGCCGGCTCCGCGCTGTTGTGAAAATGCACCGATTGAAAGGAAGTTCCATGGCGATCGTCGATCTTCACGCCAAGAACCCGACGGCCGACGGCCGACAGTCCGAGCGGGCGCTCATGGTTCGCCGCGGCGTCCAGCATCTGATGAAGCACATGCGCAACGCCGCAATCAGCGAGATGACGCTCAGGAACGGCCGTCGCGCCGACCTCATCTGCCTGACCGAGAAAGGCGAGATCTGGATCATCGAGATCAAGTCCTCGGTCGAGGATTTTCGCGTCGACAACAAATGGCCGGACTATCGGGTCTATTGCGACCGGCTGTTCTTCGCCACCCATTCGGGGGTCCCGCTGGACATCTTCCCGGAGGATTGCGGCCTGCTGCTCGCCGACCGCTACGGTGCGGAAATCATCCGTCCCGCGCCCGAACACAAGCTCGCCCCGGCGCGACGCAAGCTTCTGACCCTCGCCTTTGCCCGCAATGCCGCCGAGCGGCTGACCTCTGCCGAACTGGTTCTGGAACGGCTGGAGGCGGAGGGCGTTTCCTTTTGAGGCGGCACGACGCAGCGGCCCTCACCCCTTCCCGATCCGCTCCACCTTGCCGCAAAGTTCAAGCGCTGCCGCAAGCGAGCGGCCGGTTGCAAGCGCCATCTGCGGCAGGATCATCCATTCGAGGCTCCAGGCAGCGCCCGAGCGCTCCTGTTCATGGATGAGCGCGTGATGCAGGCCGGACACCTGCACCGCGTTGAACCGGGCAAGCGTCACCAGGAGTTCGGCCAGGACCGGATTGTTCTTGTGCGGCATGGCGGAAGACCCGCCGCCGCCGGAAAGGCCGATCTCGTCAATGCCCTGCTGGGCCATCAACGCCGCGTCCTGGCCCATCTTGCCGGCCGTTCCGGAAATCAGCGACAGTATCGAGGCATAATCGGCAATGCCCTCGCGCATGGCGTGCCAGGCTTTGCCGGTGGGGCGAAGGCCAAGTTGCGCGGCGACGGAGGCGACCATGGCGTCCGCCTTTTCGCCAAGCGCCGCACGGTCGCCGGCAGCCCCCCCGATCTGAACCTTTTCGACGCGCGGCCCAAGGGCTCTCAGCCGATCGGCATGGTCTGGGAGCGGCAGCCGCCATGTGGAAATCCGCTCGCGCGCCCTGATTTCGGCCGCCGCCTGCATGCGCGTGCGGCCCATGAGCTTCTCATCGCCAAAGGTGCGCTCAAGCGCCTGCAAGGCTGCGTCGAGCTCTGCCAGACGGTCGAGAAACAGCGCCGTCGTCTCCCGCAAGGTCATGGCAAGCGCGGTGTCGACCACATCCTGCGACGTTGCGCCCTTGTGCAGGGCGGCATCGGGCACGCTCTTGCGCAGAAGAGCAAGAAGCGCCGGCACCGGCACGCCGTCTGCGGCCATGCCTGCCCGCAATGCCTCGGGCGCGATTTCGGCGCTTTCGATTGCCTTAGCCGCCTTCTCTGCCTCTGCCGCATCACAGAGCCCGCATGCGCCCAGCGCCCGGCTCCAGGCCGCCTCGAAGGCCAGCATGTGGCGCAACTGCCGTTCCGGCGACCAGATCGCGACGGTTTCCGGATCGCCGAAATAGCCGCCGAGCCAAGGATGATCGAATGCCGATATGCTCACGCGTGGTGCTCCTTGAAAAACCGGGCCACTTCTATCTGATTGACTCGGAAAGAATGCCTGCTAGAGCGCCGTGCGTCCATTCGGACGCACAAAGGACGCTCTAACCTATTGAATCTACGCATCGTGCTTTCCGAAAATCGATCCCGAATTTCGGGCCGATGCGCTAGCCCGTCGAAAGCCAACCGCGCTTGTCCGATCTAAACCTTTGAGGAAGGGCTTTCGCAGATGGCCTTGGGTCTTGCTCCATCTACTCTCTCTCCCGCCTGCGGGAGAGATGCCCCGAAAGGGGCAGTGAGGGTGAAGCAGCATTTCCGTTCGTGAGAGTGTCCCGCGTGGATACGTTCCTCCTCACTGTCGCTGTCGCGACATCTCTCCCCGCCGGGGAGAGAAGCCTTGAGGGCTATGGGTCAAAGCTATATGCGAGAGCCCTGCCCTCAAGGGTGAGATTGGTGGCAGCGAGGTTTGCTACCCGTCAGATATCCAGAAACACCGTTTCAGCGTCGCCCTGCAGGCGAACGTCGAAGCGGTATTGCCCGTCTCCGGTTTTCTTCGCGATCAGCGTCGGCACCCGGTGCTTCAGTTCGACGGCCTTGAGGATGCGGTCATCGGCATTGTCCTCATCCTCGAAATAGATGCGGGTGTTGAGCCCGATATTGATGCCGCGCGCGACGATCCACAGCGAGATATGCGGCGCGTTGTGCGAGCCGCCCCTGCCCTTGAAGGCGCCGGGCTTGACCGTTTTCAGCACGAACTCGCCGCTGTCGGCGTCGGCAGCGAAGCGGCAAAGCCCCGAAACGGCCGGATCGGCGCCCGGCTGGCCGGGGAAGATGCCGGCGGCGTCCGGCTGCCAGCTTTCCAGCATGGCGTCGCGGATCGCATTGCCCGTACCGTCGATCACCTGGCCGCGGATCTCGATGATCTCGCCCTTTGCCCCTTCCGAAATGGGGCTGACGCCGATCTCCTGCTCGTAGGAGCCCGGATTGCCGGCATAGGTCGGCATCAGGCCGATATGGACGTAGGGACCGGCGGTCTGGGATGCGGTTTCCTGCAGGTTTTGAAGTTTCTGGACCATATCACATCCCCTCCATCTTGTTCTCGAACATGGTCTGGCGGCGGCCGCGCAGCACGATGTCGAACTTGTAGGCCAGGAAGTCATGCGGGCGCGACATGTTCATGTCGAGTGGCGCGACGAGGCCGTCGAGATCGCCGCGCTTTCGCACGGTGTTGGCAATCGGACAGAGCGGGATCAGAGGATCGCCCTCGAAATACATCTGGGTGATCAGCCGCTGGCCGAAACTGTGGCCGTAGACCGAGACGTGGATATGCATCGGCCGCCAGTCATTGCCGCCATTGGGCCAGGGATAGGCGCCGGGCCGGATGGTGAGGAACTGGTAATTGCCATCAGCATCGGTGATCGTGCGTCCGCAGCCGCCGAAATTCGGGTCGAGCGGGGCAAAATACGTATCCTTCTTGTGGCGGTAGCGCCCGCCGGCGTTCGCCTGCCAGATCTCGATCAGCGTTTCCGGCACCGGCTTGCCGCGCTCGTCCATGATGCGGCCATAGACCAGGATGCGCTCGCCGACGGCCGGCGCCTCGCCCTTCGTCCAGTTGAGGATCAGGTTGTTGTCCAGCGCGCCGAGCTGGTTGTGGCCGAACATCGGCCCGGTCTCTTCCGATGGGCCGCTTTCCAGTGACAGAAGCGGCAGGCTCGGCGAGCGGGCAACCGAGGTCTTGTAGCCCGGCGTATAGGCCGGGGGATGAACCATCCGGTTTCGCGGGATCAGTGGTCCCAGATCAGTCATCGTCATTTTCCTCCATTTCGGCAAAGGCTGCCTTTGCGAGTTTCAAGGCATGGTTGGCGCGCGGAACGCCGGCATAGATGGCGACATGCTGGAAGGCTTCCACCACGTCCTGCCGGCTGGCGCCGGTGCGGGCCGTCGCGCGGATATGCATCGGGATTTCATCGAAATTGCCGGTCGCGGCGAGAAGCGCCAGCGTCAGCATCGAGCGCTCCCGCCGGCTGATCGCGTCCGAGGCCCAGACCGTGCCCCAGGCGCTTTCGGTGATCAGCGTCTGGAAGGCGTCGTCGAGCTTCGTCTTGGCGGCCTCGGCGCGATCGACATGGGCATCGCCCAGGACCGAGCGGCGAACCCGCATGCCGGCCGCGTAGCGCCCGCCGCCCTCGTCCGTATCTTTCAGAAACGCCGAGAGAAGGTCCGCAACGGCTTCCGGCTGTTCGACGGGCGGCAGATGTCCGGCGTTGTCGATCAGGTGAAACGGCGCGCCATAGGCTTCGGCTGTCGCGCGCACCAGATCGGGCGGCGTCGAACCATCAAGCGCGCCACAAAGCGCCAGCACCGGGCATTTCACCTCCGCCGCGCGGCCCGTATAGTCCGCGCCGGCCAGCGCCCTGCAGCAGGCGATGTAGCCTTCGAGCGGGGTGCGTTCGAGCATGGCCCGCCACATCGCCGCCTCGGATGAGGCCAGAAACTCCGGCGCGAACCAGCGGGCGAGAACGGCATCGGAGATCGCGGCAATGCCGCCCGCCTCAAGCGCTGCGATGCGCTCGCCCCACATTTCGGCGGTGCCGATGCGCATCGCCGTATCCATCAGCACCATCGCGCGCGCAAGGTCGGGCCGCTTCAGCGCCACAGCCTGCGCAATCAGACCGCCGATCGAAAGCCCGACCAGCGTCACATCCTCAAGCTTCAGAGCCTCGCAAATGGCAATCGCGTCGTCGGCCAGGGTTTCGATGGAAAGGCCGGCACCGGCGGGTCCGAGGCCGGAGAGCCCGTGACCACGCTTGTCATAGCGCACGAGCCGAAGCCCCTTCGGCAGGTGCGGCAGGAGCCGGTCCCAGACCCTAAGATCGGTGCCCAGCGAGTTGATAAACAGGATCGCGCGGCCGTTTTCCGGCCCGTCCTGGCGCACATGCAGCGCGCTGCCATCTGCTTGAATGATCATGCGTTCCTCCCAGCCTGTTTTGCCATAGCCAGAACGCACAAAAAATTATATTTAAGGGAAAGTATCATAACCTATAGGTTAACCTTGCTTGATCCTCGCCTGCGCATGCGCCACCTGCGCTCTTTTCTCGAAACCGCCCGACGCGGCTCGCTGAGCGGGGCCGCGAGCGCGCTTCATGTCAGCCAGCCCGCCGTCTCGAAAACCATCCGCGAACTGGAGGAGATCCTGCAGGTCGAACTGTTCGACCGCTCCGGCCGCCGGCTGACGCTGACGCAGGCGGGCAAGACCTTCCAGCAATATGGCGGCCAGGCGCTGGTGGACCTCATCCGTGCCCAGGACCTTGTGCGCGAGGGCCGGCCGCCGCGCACCCGCCTGATCGTCGGCGCTCTGCCAACGGCCTCGACCGCGCTTGTCCCGCGCGCAGCGCTTCATCTTCGCCAGAACGCGCCGCAATGCATGCTGCGGGTGACCACCGGGCCCAACTGGCTGCTGCTTTCCCAGTTGAGAGAAGGCGCGCTCGACATGGTCGTCGGCCGCATGGCCTCGGCCACGCTGATGGAGGGGCTTTCCTTCCGCCAGCTCTATTCGGAGCGGATCGTTGCCGTCGTGCGTCGCGGCCATCCGCTCGACGGCCTTGCCCCGGATGCCGAAGCCCTCCGCAGCCACCCGCTGATGCTGCCGCCGCCGGGCGCGGTGATCGCGCCGCTGGTCACGGCCTATCTCCACGCGCTTGGCCTCGCCCAGCCGGAACCCGCCTTCGAGAGCGTGGCGCTCGCCTTCGGGCGGCGTGTCGTGCTCGATTCCGATACGGTCTGGTTCATCTCCGAGGGCGTGGTGCGCGACGAACTTGAAAACGGCACGCTGGCGACGCTGGCCATCGATGACGACCTGCTCGGCGGCCCCGTCGGCGTTTCGATGCGTACGAACGTCACGCCGACGGCCGAGCAGCGCCTGTTCGTCGCAGCGCTGGAACAGGCCGCCGGAAACGGCCTTTTCCGCCCGGCCGGCCCGGCATAACAGGACACTCACCTCAGAAGATCCGGCAGGAACATCACCACCGAGGGCACGGCGATCACCAGCGCGATCACGAACAGGTCCATGATGATGAAGGGCAGAACGCCGGCGAAGACCTGCGCGATCGTGACATATTTGCCCGCCACATTCTTGATGACGAAGACATTCATGCCGACCGGCGGCGTGATCATGCCGATTTCCAGCATCTTCACCACGACGACGCCGAACCAGACGAGGCTGATGCCTTCCGCGCGCAGGATCGGCAGGAAGATCGGCAGCGTCGTCAGCATGGCGCCGAAGGGCTCCATGAAGGTGCCGAGCGCCAGATAGATCAGCACGATGATCAGCATCAGTTTGAAATAGCCGAGATCTGCGCCGGCGACGAAGGACGAGAGGAAATGCGACAGGCCGGATATGCCAAGAAAGCGGGTGAACATCGCTGCCCCGACGCCGATGATGAACAGCGCGCCGGTGGACGTCACGGTATCGATCAGCGAATGGGTGATGTTCCACCTCGTCAGTCGACCGGTGACGGCCGCAAGCAATATGGTGCCAAGCGCGCCGACCGCGCCGGCCTCCGTTGCCGTGAAGAGCCCGGAGAACATGCCGCCGAAGATCAGGAGCACAAGCACCGTGATCGGGATCACCTGCAAAATTGCGGCGCGGCCCTCCTCACTGACCGGCGATGTGTCGCGGGCCGGCACGAGATCGGGACGGACGAGGCTGATGCCGATGATGACGAGGCAGTAGCCGATGGCGGTAACGACGCCGATGCCGATGCCGCCGATGAAGACCTGGGTGACCGAGGTCTCGGCGAAGACGCCGTAGATGATCATCAGGATCGAGGGCGGGATCAGCGCGCCGATCGTGCCGCCGGCGGCGATCGATCCGGCCGCGATCGAGGGACGATAGCCGGCAGCGACCATTTCCGGAATGGCGATCCGGCCCATGGCCGCAGCGCAGGCAAGCGACGAGCCGGAAACGGCGGCAAAGCCGGAACAGGCGAAGATGGACGAGACGGCGAGACCGCCCGGCAGACGCCGCAGCACCACCTTGGCGGCGGCGAAAAGCCCGCCCGTCAGCCCGGAATGAAAGGCGACGAAGCCCATCAGCAGGAACATCGGCACCGCCGACATGGTCCAGCTGGCGACAAAGGAATAGGGCGTGTTCGACAGGATGCCGAAGGCCGGCGTGACCCCGAGAAGCGCGGTGATGCCGCCGAAGGAGACGGCGATCAGCGCCATGGCCACCGGCACGCGCAGGAGAAGCAGGACGATCAGGACGCCAATGCCGACAAATCCGACCTCGGGGTTCATGCGGTTTCCTCCGATGCGGCGGGATGGAGATCCTGGAAGGTCAGAAGCAGGCAGGTCAGCGCCGCGATGCCAAAGCCGAGCGACGGCAGGAAGTAGCTGTGCCAGACAGGCATCTTCATCGTGGCAAGCTCCACATAGGTGCCGGAACGGAAATTGGAGAGCGCCGAATTCCAGGTGGTCCAGGCAAGGCTTGCATAGACGATCGCCGACAGAAGGCAGACCAGCGCATCGGAGACGCGGCGGACGGGGCGGGTCAGCGCGAAATCGAAGAGTTCGACAGACACCATCTCGCGGCGCAGTTCGAGCCAGGACAGCGGCAGGAAGGCGGTGGCGACCATGTAATAGCGCGCGACCATTTCCGTGGTGACGGGGATCGAGATACGGAACAGGTTGCGCAGCGCGACATCCAGGCTGATATGGACCATCATCAAGACGACGCCTGCGGCGCCGATGAATGCCAGGATACGCGCGACCACGGCGGCGAGCCGAACGAGTGCGGTCATCAGAAGGCTCCAGAGCGGGTAAGAAGGTCGACGAAGAACATCATCGTCCACGAAGCGCGACGGCCATTGCGACCGCCGCGCTCCAGTTCAGGCATCACATGCCGTAGGTCGAGAAATCGATCTTGCTCCAGACATCGTCGATCATCCGCTTGGCGAGAGCGTCGGGATCATTGCCGACTTCATCGACGACCGCAGTCCATTTTTCCACCAGCTCGGTGAAGTAGGCGGCTTCCTCGCCCGAAAGCGCGGTGCGGTCCTTCACGTCCTGGGCGGCGAAGGCTTCCGATTCCGCCAGGAAGGCCGGGTCCGGCTCGATCACCTCGATATCGGTCTTTGCCAGGGCCTCTTTCGCCGCCGACGGCAGCTGGAAAGCCCAGCGGTCGGTAAGGTCGAAATTGGCGCGGGCGGCGGCCATGCCAATCTCCTCGCGTTCCTTTGTGGAGAGCGCGCGCCAGGTGTTGAGCCCGGCGGTGAAGTTCGAGGTCACGTGATAGGTGCCGATCGGGACGATGGTGACGTCCTTGGCGATATCGATCAGCCGGAACGACAACAGGTCGACGGTCGATGCCATGGTGCCGTCGATCGTGCCCTGGCTCATCGCCTCGAAGGTGTCGCCGACGCCGATATTGACCGGTGTTGCGCCGAAATGCTCGGCCCAGCGCGAATAGGGCGCGCCGCCGGTGCGAAGCCGCATGCCCTTCAGGTCATCGGCATTGCGCACGGGCTTGGTCGTGATCAAATTGTAGACGTTGGACGAGCCGGCGCCGAGGAAGACCATGCCGAGCTTCTTGAACTCTTCCTGGCAGGGCTCACAGGTCATGCCGTATTCGGTCATCGCCATGGCCATGGCATGCGGATTGCGGCCGATCAAAGCCAGATCGCCGGCAATGCCGGTGACTTCCATGTCCGCCGGGAAATAGAGCGGCAGAACGTTGCCGACATCCACCAGCCCGGTCTGCAGCGCATCCTTCATCTGCGGCAGGGACACGACTTCCGGCCCGAGGATCAGGCCGGTGATGGCGCCGCCGGAGTTTTCGGCGACATTGTCGGCGAAATGCTCATACATGTAATAGGCCGGGTGCGCCGGCGGGCCGGCAGGGGCCAGGCGCAGCTCGCGCGCCGAAGCAGCGGTTCCGACAGCCATCATCGCGACGGCCGCCAATGCAGCGAGTTTCTCAATGCGATTCATGAATTCTCCTCCCAAAAAATCCGAATGCTGTGTTTCGTCAGGTAGTCACATCGCCAGAAGCTTCCTCGCATTCTCCTTCAGAAGCAGCGGGCGAACCTCGTCCTTGATGTCTATATGCTCGAAATCGGCGAGCCAGCGATCCGGCGTGATGGCGGGCCAGTCGGAGCCGAACAGCAGTTTGTGCTTCAGCAGCGAATTGGCGTATTTCACCAGGATCGGCGGGAAATATTTCGGGCTCCAGCCGGAAAGGTCGATATAGACATTGGGTTTGTGCTGGGCGACGGCGAGCGCCTCTTCCTGCCAGGGGAAGGAAGGATGCGCGGCGATGATCTTCAGGTCGGGAAAATCCACCGCCACGTCGTCGAGATACATGGGATTGGAATATTTCAGCCGCATGCCCATGCCGCCATGCATGCCGGAGCCGACGCCGGTCTGGCCGGTGTGAAACAGCGCGATGCCGCCTTCTTCCTCGATCACCTCGTAAAGCCCGTAGGCCGACCGGTCATTGGGATAAAAGCCCTGATAGGTCGGGTGGAACTTGAAGCCGCGCACGCCGTGGTCGCGCATCAGGTTTCGCGCCTCGCGGATGCCGAGCTTGCCCTTGGCCGGATCGATGGAGGCAAACGGCACCATGATGTCGCTGTTCCTCGCCGCGATCTCGGCCACTTCATGGTTGGAATAGCGGCGAAAGCCGGTCTCGCGCTCGGCATCGACGGGAAAGATGATGCAGCCGATCTTGCGCTCGCGAAAATAGGCGGCGGTCTCCTCCACCGTCGGCAGCATGCCGTCGCGCCCAGCCGGATTCCTGAAATACTTCACCATGCCGGCCTGGAATTCCATATAGCCGTCATCGCGATGGGTGCAGCAGGGCTCCTCGGCATGGACGTGGACGTCAAAGGCGATCAGATCGTCGAAATTCATGGGATCTCCTTCGCCTCCAGCCCGGCATAGCGCTTGAGCAGATGCGCAAGCATCGCCTCCTCCTCCGCGCTCAGCCCGTGGCTGTTATAGGCGTTCTCTCCGAAGAAATTGCGCTTGTTGGCGGCGACAAAGTCTTCGCCCTTTGCGGTCAGCTTCAACAGCACGGAGCGGCGGTCGTGATCGGGGATTTCCCGCTCGATCAGGCCCTGGTCCTCGAAACGGCGAACCGTCTTGGTCATGTGTGCCGGCTTGATCCTCAGCGTCTGCGCCAGGATGCCCTGCTTGATGCCGGGGTTGAGATGCATGAGCCAGAGCATGGAAAACTCGCCCGGGCGCAGGTCGTCGGCGCCGAAACGCTCATAGAACTGGTCGTAGACGCGCACCTGCGCCACGCGCAGCAGAAAGCCGAGCGAATTGTTGAGCTCGCCAAGATCGACATCCTCGGTCAATTGCGGGGAAAGACGCGGTTCCTGACCCATATCAGCGCCCACCGGGCGCTGCCACCTTGGCGGCGCGCTTTTCGAGGAAGGCGATCAGCCGTTCCTCGGCCTCGGGCGAGGTGGCGGTGAAGGACGAGATGAAGCTTTCCATCAGAAGACCATCGTCGCGGCTCATCTCGGGCATGCGCGGCAGGACGTTGATGACGGCGTAGTTGGAAAGGTCGGCATTGGTCGCCGCCCGGGCGGCAAGCTCCAGCGCCTTCTCGACCGATTTTCCGGCGGGAACCACATATTGCGCGAGGTTCCAGCGCTCGCCGGTATCGGCATCGATCGAGCGGCCCGTCAGCATCATGTCCGTCATCCGCGCCACGCCCATCAGCCGCGCGGTGCGCACCGAGCCGCCGCCGCCGACGAAGATGCCGCGCTGGCCCTCCGGCAGGGCGAAGAAGGTGGTCTCGTCGGCAACCCGCACCTGAGCGGCGGAGGCAAGCTCCAGGCCGCCGCCGACGACGGCGCCGTGCAGCGCGCAGAACCAGGGAATGGGGCCGAATTCGATCCGGCCGAAGACTTCATGCCAGCGCCGCGACCCCTCGACGCCCTCAAAGGCCGATTTCTTGACATGTTCGGAAAGATCCAGCCCGGCGCAGAAGTGTTTGCCATTGCCGAAGATCACGCCGGCTTTTGCCTCGCGGCGCGCCCGCTCTACCGCGTCGGCCAGGGCTTCGACGAAACGGTCGCTGATCGCATTGCGTTTTTCCGGACGATTAAGCCCGACAAGCGCGACATCGCCCCGCATCTCGTAGGTTATCAGCGCCGCCTCTTCTGCCTCGTTCACAGCATGCTTCCTTTCGAACATTCCAGTTTTCTCTATACGAGAAAATAATTTCCTTGTAAACAATATACACACAAACAGTATATGGTGAAATCGTCGCGGAGGACGACCGAGGACGAACGCCGACGAAGACAGAGGGATTTCGCACGCCCGGCCGTGCCGGGAAAGCGGAGAATTGGAGGAGGTTCCATGACAGGCATGGAGAAGATACGTCCGGTGCGGGTATGGGAGCCGCGCATCCGGGTGGAGGAGCGCGCGGACGGCAGCCAGATCATCTGGCAGGAGGACAAGCTGGATCCCTATCCCGCCCGCCTCGGCGACCGCATCCTGCACTGGGCCGAAACCGCGCCGGAGCGCGTGTGGATGGCCGAGCGGGACGACAACGGCGCATGGCGGACGATCACCTTTGGCCGGCTGCGCGCGTTGATGCGGAGCGTCGGCACCTTCCTGCTTGCCCATGACCTCTCGCCCGAGCGCCCGTTGATGATCCTGTCGGAAAATTCGCTCGAACATGCCGTCATCGCGCTTTCCGCCCAATATGTCGGCGTGCCCTCGGCCGCCGTGGCGCCGGCCTATTCGTTGATCCCCGAGGGACGCGCAAAACTGAAGGATATTGCCGGCGAGGTGACGCCCGGCGCGATCTTCGCGAAAGAAGCGGACCGCTTCGCCGCCGCGATCACCGAAGTCATCGATCCCGCCGTGCCGCTCATTCTGGCGGGCGGCGGTGTTCCCGACCGTGATCATTTCGCCTGGGATGACGTGATCGCGACCGAGCCTTCATCGGCGGCTGACGAGGCCTTTGCCGCAACAGGGCCGGATACGATCGCGAAATTCCTGTTTACCTCCGGCACCACCGGCACGCCGAAAGCCGTGATCCAGACGCAGCGGATGATGTGCGCCAACATGGCGCAGGTGCTCGATTGCTACCGTTTCCTCGGCGACGAGCCGCCCGTCCTGGTCGACTGGGCGCCGTGGAACCATGTCGCCAGCGGCAACAAGGTCTTCAACATCGCGCTCTATAATGGCGGCACCTATTACATCGATGCCGGCAAGCCGACGCCGAAGGGCATGGCCGAGACGATCCGCAATCTGCGCGAGATTTCACCGACCTGGTATTTCAACGTGCCGGCAGGCTACGAGGTGCTGTGCGAGGCGATGGAAACGGACGAGGTCCTGCGCGACAGCTTCTTCCGCAATCTGAAGATGATCATGTATGCCGGCGCGGGCATGGCGAGCCACACCTGGCATCACCTCAATGCGCTTTCCGAACGCTCCACCGGCGCGCAGACGCTGATGGGCTCGGGCCTCGGCTCCACCGAAACCGGCCCGTTTGCCATGTTCTGCACCGAACCGCAGGAGGAGCCCGGCAATTGCGGCGTTCCGGCGCGCGAGGTGACCATGAAACTGGTGCCTGTCGGCGGCAAGATGGAGGTGCGCTTCAAGGGTCCGAACGTCACCCCCGGCTACTGGCGCCGACCGGACCTGACGGCAAAGGCCTTCGATGAGGAAGGCTTCTACAATATGGGTGACGCGCTGCGCCCCGCCGTTCCCGGCGATCCGGCGCGCGGCTATCTGTTCGACGGGCGTACGGCGGAAAACTTCAAGCTCCAGACCGGCACCTGGGTCGCTGTCGGAGCCATGCGGGCAAAGCTCATCGACGCCATGGGTGGCCTCGTGCGCGACGCCGTGATCGCCGGAGAGGACCAGTTCGAACTCGGCGCCCTTCTGGTGCCCTTCCGCCCGGCAATCGAGCGGTTGGTCGAGGGCGGAAGCGAGATGGATGATGCAACGCTCTATGCGCATCCAGCCGTGCTTGCCCGGCTGGGCGATCTTCTGACGGAGTTTGCCGGACACGCCACCGGTTCCTCTAACCGGATCGCCCGCGCCATGCTTCTGACCGCGCCGCTTCGCATGGACAAGGGCGAGGTGACCGACAAGGGCTCGGTCAACCAGCGGGCGGTGCTCACCAACCGGGTGGACCTGGTCGAGGCCCTTTATGCGGGCGGACCCGAGGTGATCATCGCGGGCAAGCCGCACGGCAGAAAGGCGGGCTGACAATGAAGATAGAAGGCATGGCCGCACTGGTGACCGGTGCGGGTTCGGGGCTCGGCGCGGCAACCGCGCGCGCGCTTGCGGAAAAAGGCGCCAGGGTAACGGTGCTGGACATGAACGGCGATGCGGCCGAGAAGGTCGCCGCCGAGATCGGTGGGCTTGCGGCCGTCGGCGATGTGTCCAGTGAAGATGACGTCACGGCGGCGCTTGATGCGGCCGAGGCGGCCCATGGCACGGTCAGGATCGCGGTGAGCTGCGCCGGCATCGGCACGGCGGGACGCGCGGTCGGCCGCGACGGGCCGCTGCCGCTCGCCGATTTCGAGCGCACGATCAGGGTCAACCTGATGGGCACGTTCAATGTGGTCAGGCTTTCGGCCCACCGCATGTCGCTTGCAGAAAAGCTTGGCGAGAGCCGCGGCGTGATCGTCAACACCGCCTCGATCGCCGCTTTCGAAGGGCAGATCGGCCAGGCGGCCTATGCAGCCTCCAAGGGCGGCATCGTCTCGATGACCCTGCCGCTGGCGCGCGAATTCGCCCGTTTCGGCGTTCGGGTCAACACGCTGGCGCCCGGCGTGTTCCTGACCCCGCTGCTCTATAACCTGCCGGAGGAAGCGCAGACATCGATCGCCGCGACGATCCCCTTCCCCGCCCGCCTCGGCGATCCGGCGGAGTTCGCCCATGCGGCGATATTCGCGGTCGAAAATGACTATCTCAACGGCGAGGTGATCCGCCTCGACGGTGCAAACCGGCTGACGCCGAAGTGAGGGCAAGACGACCTGTTTTCACGTGAAACACTGCCCCGTTTGACCAGGAGCGGGCCGGAGAGGCCGGCCTGCCCCTATACCGTTGCCGCCATGCGAACAAACTGGCGCGGCGGGACGGCCATGACCCGGCGGAAGGCCTTCGAAAAAGCGCTCTCCGACTCGTAGCCGAGATCGGCGGCAATGGCCGAAAGCGGGGCGTTCGATGACTGCATGCGTTCCGCGGCAAGGATCATCCGCCAGGCAGTCAGATATTCCATCGGTGCCTGACCGACCTTCTCCTTGAACCGCAGGGCGAAGGTCGAACGCGACATGCCGGCGACCGAGGCCAGATCGGCGATCGTGAAACGGCGACCGGGATCGGCATGGATGGCGCGGATCGCCGCGCCGATCTGCCGGTCGGAAAGCGCGGCCAGCCAGCCGCCGGCGTTTCCTTTTTCCGTCTCGAGATATGCCCTTAAGGCCTGAACCAATATCATGTGCGCGAGCTGCCGGATGATCAGTTCGCTGCCCGGACGTTCGTCGCCGAGTTCCGCCATCATGCGCTCCACCGACCAGCGCAGGGACTGCCATTCCGCTCCATTGCCGATATGAATGAGCGGAGGCAGCAGGGAGAGCAGGAAATCGGCGTTCGGCCCTTCCAGAACGAAACGACTGGAAACCAGAAAACAGTCCTCGCCTTGTCCATGCTCAGCAATCCCGCCGCGCCGCGCCGTCGGAAACACCGCAGCGGCTGGAACCGGATCGAGATCGAGATCGCTTGCCAGCCGGAAGGGCCGCCCCTGCGGCAGGACGAAGCCCTCGCCTGCCCCCAGGCAAACCGGACGCCCGCCGTCCTCCACTGAAAGCCAGCATCCGCCACACACCACCGCGCCGCATTTGATCGTGCCGGAAACGGCCGGAAAGGCGATCGCCCAGGGCCCACCGGCCCTGAAGCCTGCGGACATGTGGTTCTGCGGGCGCATCAAGGAAAGCACATCTGTGAGCGGATCCATGGCATCTTCCGGACGATTGGACAGGATTTTCAGATTTTCCAACATAGATTGTCCGGAAAGTCGCGTCTAGCTTCCCCCGAGATCAACAGACAATGGGAGTTTGCATCATGCGTGTTTTCGTAACCGGCGCATCCGGCTGGGTGGGCAGCGTGACGGTAAAGGAACTGGTGGACGCCGGCCACACGGTCGCGGGCCTTGCCCGTTCCGAAGAGTCCGCCGCCGCCGTGGAGGCTGCCGGCGCAAGGGCAGTCCTCGGCAGCCTCGACGATCTCGATCTTCTCAAAGCGGAGGCGGCGTCGGCAGACGGCACTATTCACACCGCTTTCAACCATGACTTCAGCCGGTTTGCGGAGAACTGCGCCCAGGATGCCCGCGCCATCGAGGCCATGGGCAAGGCGCTTGCCGGCAGCGGCAAGCCGCTTGTCGTCACCGCCGGTGCGGCCATCCCGACCACGGACGGATTGCTGACAGAGCAGTTCGCCGCCCCCGCCGTTTCCGAGCGCTATCCCCGCGCATCGGAACAGGCAGCATTCTCGACGCTCGACATGGACGTGCGCGCCATGATCGTGCGCCTGCCGCCGACCACCCACGGCAAGGGCGACAAGGGCTTCATGCCGATCCTGATCAACATCGCCCGTGAACAGGGGTTTGCGGCCTATGTGGAAGGCGTTGCCGCCATCTGGCCGGCAGTGCATCGCTTCGACGCGGCCCGCGTCTTTCGCCTGGCGCTTGAGAAAGGCGCAGCCGGCGACCGTTTCCATGCCGCCGCCGAGGAAGGGATCGCCATGCAGGACATTGCCGCGGCGATCGGCAGGGGTCTTGGCCTTCCGGTGAGGGCGATCGCGCCCGATGAGGCGCAAGCCTATTACGGCTGGTTTTCCCACTTCGCCAGGTTGGAGAGTCGCGCCTCGAGCGAGTGGACAAGAAGGAAGCTTGGCTGGGAACCGGCTCACAAGACCCTGCTCGAGGACCTTTCGGAACGCTATTACTTCGAAAGCTGAACTTAGCCCGGTCGTCATCACCTGTTGGCGACCGGTGTTTTCGCTTTGCCTCAGGCCGGATAATCCCGTTCGCCGAAGATCGCGGAGCCGACGCGTACGCTGGTGGCGCCGAAGGCGACCGCGATCTCGTAATCGCCGGACATGCCCATGGAGAGCTTCGGCACGTTGTTCTCCTTGGCGAGATCGGCAAGCAGAGCGAAATGCGGGCCCGGATTCTCGCCCGCCGGCGGGATGCACATCAGCCCTTCGATCTCAAGCCCAAGCTCGTCGCGGCAAAGATCGAGAAAGCTTTCCGTCTCACGCGGATCGATGCCAGTCTTCTGCGGTTCGTTACCGGTATTGACCTGCACGTAAAGTCTTGGCGCCCTGCCCTGCTTCCTGATTTCCTTGGCAAGCGCGCGTGCGATCTTCTCGCGATCGACGCTTTCGATCACATCGAAGAGCGTCACGGCGTCTTCCGCCTTGTTGGACTGCAGCGGCCCGATGAGGCGCAGTTCGAGATCCGGCGTCTCTTCCTTCAGCGCCGGAAACTTTTTCTGCGCTTCCTGAACGCGGTTTTCGCCGAAAACACGCTGCCCCGCCGCAATCGCCTCGCGGATCATATCGGCCTCGTGGGTCTTGGAAACGGCCACCAGCGTCACCGCGTTTTCGGGCCGTTCGGCCTCGTGCTCGGCGGCGAGGATCCTTGCGCGCACGTCCTTGAGATTTTCGGCAACACCCATCGGTTTCAACTCCTTTTTCCGCCGCCGCACCTTATGGCAAATGCAAGGGCCGCCGCAACGGGTCCATGCCGCTTTCCCATACCGCCAAATCGGCCCGTTTAACTTGACGCTGGGGCGCTTTCATGATGAAGCTCACCGCCAAAATCACCAAGAAAATGACCGAGTAGCACCGATATGGCCTCTGAACGTTACAACCCGCGCAAAGTCGAACCGAACTGGCAGAAGAAGTGGAACGAGGACAATGTCTTCGTCACCGACAATGCCGACCCGCGCGAGACCTACTACGTGCTTGAAATGTTTCCCTATCCCTCGGGACGCATTCACATCGGCCATGTCCGCAACTACGCAATGGGCGACGTGGTGGCCCGCTACAAGCGCGCGCGCGGCTACAATGTTCTCCATCCCATGGGCTGGGACGCTTTCGGCATGCCGGCGGAAAATGCGGCAATGCAGAACAAGGTCCACCCCAAGGACTGGACCTATGAGAACATTGCCACGATGCGCAACCAGCTGAAATCCATGGGCCTGTCGCTCGACTGGACCCGTGAATTCGCCACCTGCGATGTCGAATACTACCAGCGCCAGCAGCATCTCTTCATCGACATGCTGGAAAAGGGCCTTGTCTACCGCAAGCAATCGAAGGTGAACTGGGACCCGGTCGACATGACCGTTCTGGCCAATGAACAGGTGATCGAGGGGCGCGGCTGGCGTTCCGGCGCGCTTGTGGAACAGCGCGAGCTCACCCAGTGGTTCTTCAAGATCACCGATTTTGCCCAGGACCTGCTCGACGCGCTCGACACGCTGGACGGCTGGCCCGAAAAAGTGCGGCTGATGCAGAAGAACTGGATCGGCCGTTCCGAAGGCATGATGGTGCGCTGGGACATCTCCGACGGCGCGGAGAAGGCCGGCAACCACGAGGAACTGACGGTCTACACCACCCGCCCGGACACGATCTTCGGCGCGTCCTTCATGGCGATTTCCGCCGACCATCCGCTGGCGAAGGAAGCCGCCAAGCACGATGACAAGGTCGCCGCCTTCTGCGAGGAAACGCGCCGGGCCGGCACCTCTCTGGCAGCGCTGGAGACGGCGGAAAAGAAGGGCGTCGACACCGGCATCCGCGTGCGCCATCCCTTTGACGAGAATTGGGAACTGCCCGTCTACGTCGCCAATTTCGTGCTGATGGATTACGGCACGGGCGCGATCTTCGGCTGCCCCTCCGGCGACCAGCGCGACCTGGACTTTGCCCGCAAATACGGACTGCCGGTGACCGCCGTGGTGATGCCGAAGGATGGCGATGCCGCCACTTTCGAGATCGGCGACGAGGCTTACACCGATGACGGCGTGATGATCAATTCGCGCTTCCTCGACGGCATGAGCACGGACGAGGCCTTCGAGGCGATCGCGCTGAAGCTTGAAGCCGATGTCGTGCGCGGAACCCCGCGCGGCGAACGCAAGGTCAATTTCCGCCTGCGCGACTGGGGCATTTCCCGTCAGCGCTACTGGGGCTGCCCGATCCCGGTCATCCATTGCGATGATTGCGGCGTTGTGCCGGTTCCGAAATCCGACCTGCCTGTGAAACTGCCCGACGACATCGATTTCGAAAAGCCCGGCAATCCGCTCGACCGTCACGCCACCTGGCGCCATGTCGCCTGTCCGCAATGCGGCAAGGATGCGCGGCGCGAGACGGACACGATGGACACATTCGTCGATTCGAGCTGGTATTACACCCGCTTTACCGCACCTCACGAAGACGCGCCGACGGACCCGGCGATTGCCGACCGCTGGCTGCCGGTCGACCAGTATATCGGCGGTATCGAGCACGCGATCCTGCACCTGCTCTATTCGCGCTTCTTCACGCGCGCCATGAAGGCCACCGGCCATGTGAACCATGACGAGCCGTTCAAGGGCCTGTTCACCCAGGGCATGGTGGTGCACGAGACCTACCGCCTCGGCGGCAGCGGCACATCCGGCCGCTGGGTTTCGCCGAGCGACGTGACGATCGAGGAAACGGACGGCGCCCGCAAGGCGGTCCTGACCGAGACCGGCGAAGAGGTTGCGATCGGCGCGATCGAGAAGATGTCGAAGTCGAAGAAGAACGTCATCGACCCCGATGATATTCTGGCGACCTATGGCGCTGATACGGCTCGCTTTTTCGTGTTGTCCGATAGTCCGCCCGACCGCGACGTGGTCTGGACCGAGGCGGGGGTCCAAGGCACGTTCCGCTTCGTGCAGCGTATCTGGCGGCTCATTTCCGAGGCGGCCCCTGCCCTTGCCGGGATTGAGGCAAAGGCCGGCAGCGACGGCAAGGCGCTGGAAATCTCGCGCGCCGCGCACAAGACGCTGAAGGCCGTTGCCGCCGACCTCGACGGTCTCGCCTTCAACAAGGCGATTGCCCGCATCTACGAGCTTGTGAACGTTCTGGCGCAGCCGCTCTCGGAGGTCGACAAGGCCGATGGTGAATTGAAGGGCGCGCTGAAACAGGCAAGCCTGTTCCTCACCCATTGTTTTGCACCGATGATGCCGCATCTGGCCGAAGAATGCTGGCAGGCGCTCGGCGCCAAGGGTATGATCGCCATGGCGGCCTGGCCGAAGCATGACGAGGCCCTGACCGCCGATAATGAGGTGATGCTGCCGGTCCAGGTCAATGGCAAGAAGCGCGCCGAATTGACGGTTGCGCGCGATGCCGATCAGGAGAGCATTAAGGCAGCGGTGCTCGAGCTTGAAGCCATTGTCCGTGCGCTGGACGGCAAGGAGCCGCGCAAGATCATCGTCGTGCCGCAGAGGATCGTGAATGTTGTTGTCTAAATCACGCTTGAGAGCGCTTGCCCTTTCGCTCACCGCTGTCGCCACGCTTGCCTCGTGCCAGGTGCGCCCGCTTTATGGCGGCGCGGAGGGCACCGCCCTGAACGCGAAAATGCACGAGCTTGCCTTTTCCGTGCCGACGACGCCTGTGGCCCAATACGTCCGCAACGAGCTGATCTTCCTGACGAGCGGCGGCGCGGGCGAGAGCATCAATGCGAAATATGACGTCGACCTCTCAGCCTTCGCCGTGACCTCCGAACTCCTGCAGGACGACAGTTCCGATACCGCTAGCGCCGGACGCACGATCGTGACAGCAGATTTTGCCCTGCGGAGGCGCGAAGACAGCAAGCTTATTGCGAGCGGTCGCCGGCAGGCAACCGCGCTGCTCGATTTTCCCTCGCAGGAATTTGCCAAGCTGAGGGCCATTCGCGACGCCGAGCAGCGCGCCTCCAAGGAAGTTGCAGAGATCATCAATGCCGATCTCGCGATCGCCCTCAACAAGGAGCCGCCGCTCGACCTGCCCGAAGCGCCGACCGAATAGGATCAAAGGCCGATCTGGCGGGCGGCGAATCGGCAGAGTTTGACTTTTGTGTTGCAATAGCTTGAAAACATTTGCAGATTCGATCGGAACAGCCTGAACGATGACGGAAATCAAGTCTTACAAATTTGATGAATTCCTTCGACAGGATGCTTCGCACTACCGTCTTTTCCTGGTCTACGGCCCCGATCGCGGCCTTGTCAGCGAACGCGCCGGCCTGATCGCCAAGGCGTCGGGCGTGCCTCTTGACGACCCTTTCTCCGTCATGAAGCTCGATATCGGCGATGTTGAAGGCGATGCCGGGCGCATCGTCGACGAGGTGAACGCGATCGGGCTCTTCGGCGGCTCACGGCTTGTGTGGGTCCGGGCCGGCGGCAATGACAAGGCGCTGACCAGTGCGCTCAATACGCTTTCCGAAAACCCGCCCGAAAGCGCCTATCTGATCATCGAGGCCGGAGAACTGCGCAAGGGCACGGCCATGCGCAAGGCCGCCGAGACCTCGCGCCGGATTGCGGCCATTCCCTGCTATGCGGACGACGCACGGGCCCTCAATGCGCTCATCGACCAGACGCTTGGCGAGGCCGAACTGCGGATCACCCCGCAGGCCCGGCAACTCCTCGTCTCGATGATCGGCGGCGACCGGCTTGCGACACGCAACGAAATCGAAAAGCTTGCGCTTTACGGCCGCGGCCTCGACATGATCAACGAAGAAGACGTGGCGGCCGTGATCGGCGACGCCAGCGCGATCTCAGCCGATGATGCCGTGGATGCCGTTCTTTCGGGCGACGTTTCAGCTTTGCGCCACGCCATGACCAAGATTTCACAGTCCAAGACGCCGATTTTCCTGATCCTCAACGGCTGTATCCGCCAATTCCATCTGCTGGACCAGATGCGCGCCGAGATGGAGAGCAAAAGAACGCCTGCGAGCCAGGTGATGCAGAGCCACGGCCGACAGATATTCTTCCGCCGTAAGCCAATCTTCGAAAAGGCGCTTTCGGCCTGGAACGGCAATTCCACCCGGCGCGCGCTTAAAATGCTGTCGGATGCCGTTTTGAACACACGACGCTATCCCGCTCTTGAGGAAAGCATCGCCATGCAGACCCTTCTGGCGCTCACCCTTCGTTCGAACCGTCGCGCCGGATAGCCGCCGCAACGTCTTGAGGAAAGCCGGAAACTCATGAGGGTGAGCTTGCCACGGGCCGACAAGCCCGGTTCGCGTTCGTGACGTTTGCGTCCCTATCTCAAGACTTTTTCGCGCGGACCGGATCCGGACAACCTCCTATTTCTGGAGCTTGCCCCCTGTCACGAGCCTTACATGGCTCGAGGTTCAAGGACACCACCGCTTGCTCGATGAAATGTTTCGGCAAACCAATAGTTCCGGTTTTTCTACGGTCGTCTCGCCTCTGCGCAAAAAAGATCAAGTACTTGTTGGACAAAGATTAAATTGTATCATGTCAATTTGAGATGATACAATTATCAAGGATTCCGTTCAAGCCGGCGGCAAATATCATCGAGTTGATCGAGCGAAGCGTAGGCGATCTTGATCTGGCCGCCGTCACTCTTGTGGTCGATCGTGATCGCCAACCCCAACCGATCCGAAAGGGAACGCTCAAGGGCCAGAGTATCGGCATCCTTTTGCTTCTGCGGCCGAGAAGCGCGGAGTCCGCCACCTTCAATCGCTTTCTGCGCGAGCTTTTCCGCCTCACGAACCGAAAGGCCCTTGTCCACGACCATCCGCGCCAGGGCGTCCGGATCCGGAGTCGAAATCAGCGCGCGGGCGTGACCAGCAGAAAGTGATCCCTCCGCGAGCATTGTTCTCACGCCTTCCGGCAGTTTGAGAAGACGCAGGCTGTTGGCCACATGGCTGCGGCTCTTGCCGATGATTTCACCGAGATCGTTCTGCGTGTAGCCGTGCTCGGCCATCAACAACTCGTAACCATTGGCTTCTTCCAGCGGGTTGAGATCGGCGCGCTGCACGTTCTCGACAATGGCGATTTCGAGAGCGGTACGGTCATCCACGTCGCGTATGAGCGCCGGGACTTCCGAGAGGCCGGCAAGCTGAGCCGCGCGCCAGCGACGCTCGCCAGCAATAATCTCGAAGCGTTGCTCGCCGATAGTCCGCACGACGACAGGCTGCACAATCCCGTGCTGGCGAACCGAGGCAGCGAGATCACGCAGGTCTTCTTCCTCGAAATGACGACGGGGGTTGCGCGGATTTCTGGATATGAATTCGATGGGAATCCGCCGGTCCGCAGTCACCGCGGCAGTCGTCGGCTCGCTCGGCTCGGCCTTTTCGATATCCCCGATCAACGCCGCAAGCCCGCGTCCAAGCCGCCTTTTGGAATTGTCTTCGCTCATGCTCATCACCTTACAATGCTAGAAGTCAGGCGGCCGCCAAGGCCCGCTCACGCTGAATGATCTCCGAGGCAAGCTGGATATAGGCCTGGCTCCCCTGGCATTTCAGGTCATACAGTATGACCGGCTTGCCGAAGGACGGCGCCTCCGAAACCCTGACATTGCGCGGTATCAGCGTCTTGTAGACCTTGTCGCCCATATATTCGCGCACATCGGAGACAACCTGCTGGGCGAGATTGTTGCGCGAGTCAAACATGGTCAGGACAACGCCCTGAATTTCCAGACCAGGATTGATCGTATTGCGCACTTCCGAAACGGTATCCAGAAGCTGGCTTAGCCCCTCAAGCGCGAAAAACTCGCACTGCAGCGGCACGAGGATGGCCTGAGCGGCGCCCATGGCATTCATCGTCAGGAGATTGAAAGAGGGAGGGCAGTCGCAAAACACGTAGCGATACTGGCTGACATCCGACTGCGCCAGCGCATCGCGAAGCTTGAACACCCGACGGGGATCGGAGGCGATTTCGAGCTCGAAACCCAGAAGATCCAACGTGGATGGTACAAGATCGAGGTTAGGAACCGCAGTCGGAATCGCTGCCTCGACGATGGTCTTGTCGCCGATCAATACGTCATAAGCAGAGAACTCGCGCTGATCGCGCTCGATGCCGAGACCCGTGCTGGCATTGCCCTGAGGATCAAGGTCCAGCACCAGAACCTTTTCGCCGATGGCCGCAAGTGCTGTAGCCAGATTGATGGCCGTGGTGGTTTTTCCGACGCCACCCTTCTGGTTGGCGACCGTGATGACACGCGTTTTACGATTCATTAACCATTCCGCCAGTTTTCAAGAAGCCGAGGACGACGCAAGGCGGGAAATTTCCAGGATCACGGAGCCGGGCTCAACCTTGCTGTCATGTTTTACCAGATCGAAGTCCCAATGGTCACGCGCTTTGTCGATCTCGCGCTGATAATCCCGTCCTTTGTGGAAAAACGCCCGGAATTGCGGCTCTCTCCGAAACCAGGGCGCGGCATATTCGAACAGCAGAGAAAGATCCGCAAGCGCCCGCGCAGACATCGCCACAGCGCTCTCGATATCCGCCGGCGCCGTTTCAGCACGGATGGCATGAACGCTCGCCCGAGCGCCTGTCTCCCGGATTGCAGTGCGCAGGAAAGACGCTTTCTTGTTGTTGCTTTCAACTAGGTGGACCCAGCCGTCGCCCCGCTCGGCCAGGAGAATTGCAGTGATCAACCCGGGAAAGCCGCCGCCGCTGCCGATGTCGATCCACGCTTTCGGAGTAGGTGACAGCTGATGTATTTGTGCGCTGTCTGCAACATGCCGGTCCCAGAATTGCTGTCGCGTCGAAGGCGCCACGAGATTGATCGACTTCGCCCATTTTTCGAAGTGGCCTGCGAAGCGCTCAAGCCTTTCCTGTGTTTCACGTGAAACACTCTGTCCATTGAGCTTCATGGACCCTCTCATGCTGCAACCGGCCGCAAGCTCTTCAGCCTAACCAACAGCAGCGAAAGCGCCGCTGGCGTCATTCCATCAATCCGGCTCGCTTGTGCAATCGTCGACGGTCGCGCCTTCGAAAGCTTGCCTTTCAACTCATTCGACAGTCCTGGCAAGGCCGAATAATCGAAATCGTCTGGTATCGCCCTGCCCTCGTCCTTCCGCACCTGAGCAATATCAGAAGCCTGACGGTCGAGATAAACCGCATAGGCCGCCTCGATCTCTATCGCATTGCGGACCGATATCGGAATCTCGCCAAGTTCGGGCCAGATAGCCACGACACTGGCAAAATCCTGTTCCGGATAGGCCAGCAGATCATAGCCAGTGCGACGCTGCCCATCCTGGTTAAGCTTCAGACCATGAAGGGCGGCCTCGTTCGGTGTCAACGTTCTTGTTTTCAACGCATCACGCGCACGCTGCAATGCCGCGGCATAATTTTCAAACCGCGCCCGTCGCGAGGAAGAGACAATGCCAAGCGCCATCGCCAGCGGCGTTAGTCTCTCATCGGCATTATCGGCTCGCAATGTCAGCCGATACTCTGCGCGTGAGGTAAACATGCGGTAGGGTTCGGTCACCCCACGTGTGGTCAGATCATCAACCATCACGCCGATATAGGAATCAGTCCGCGAGAAAACCACCGCCTCGCCACCACCCGCAAGCCGGGCCGCGTTCAGGCCGGCTACAAGTCCCTGCGCACCCGCCTCTTCATAGCCTGTCGTACCGTTGATCTGCCCCGCCAGAAACAGGCCTGGCATCTTCTTCAATTCCAGTGAAGGCTTGAGCTCCCGGGGATCGACATGATCGTACTCGATCGCATAGCCGGGCTGCAGAATATCGACCCGCTCCAAACCAGGTATGGCGCGAATAAAGGCGTGCTGCACCTCCTCCGGCAATGAGGTGGAAATGCCATTTGGATAGATCGTATCATCATCCAGGCCTTCCGGTTCCAGGAAGATCTGATGGCCATCACGATCACCAAAGCGCATGATCTTGTCTTCAATCGATGGGCAATAGCGCGGGCCCACGCCTTCGATCTGACCCGAATACATCGCGGACAGGCCGATATTATCGCGGATAATCGCATGCACGTCCGGCGTTGTGCGGGTAATGCCACAATCGATCTGCGGGTTCTTAACACCATCGCTCATGAAGGAAAATGGCACTGCATCGCTATCGGCCTTCTGCCGGTCAAGCGATGTCCAGTCGATCGTCCGTCCGTCAAGCCGCGCTGGCGTGCCGGTTTTCAAACGGCCAAGCGAAAGCCCAAGCCGGCCGAGCGTCTGGGAAAGCCCGAGTGAAGGCGCCTCCCCAACGCGACCGGCCGGAATCTTGCGCATGCCGATATGGATCAAGCCGCGCAAAAACGTGCCGGTCGTCAATACCGCAGCGCCGCAGGCAAAACGCCGGCCATCGTCGGTCGTCACCGCCTCGACCCGTCCGTTCAACGTTTCGACATCAAACACGTCGCCTTCGACGATATCCAGATAATTAATGTCGGAAAGAGCATCCTGCATCGCGCGACGATAGAGCTTGCGGTCGGCCTGGCTGCGCGGGCCGCGAACAGCGGGCCCCTTGCGCCGGTTCAACATGCGATACTGGATCGCCGCTGCATCGGCCACGCGGCCCATAAGACCATCCAACGCGTCAATCTCGCGAACCAAATGGCCCTTCCCCAGCCCGCCAATAGCCGGATTGCACGACATGATGCCGATGGTCTCGCGCTTATGGGTGATAAGAGCCGTTTTCGCACCCGCACGTGCAGCCGCTGATGCAGCCTCGCATCCAGCGTGACCACCGCCGATGACGATGACATCGTAATGATCGGTCATGAGAATTGCTCCATTCGAGGCTCAACGGCATCGCGCCGGAACCTTTCATTTGTTGGCGTTGGTTGTGCCGTCTCGCTACGAACGAGTCAAGATTGTTTCACGTGAAACATTGGCCTATTTGCCGACGCAAAAGGATGAAAAGATCACGTCAAGCAGGTCTTCAACGTCAACCCTCCCAGTAATCCGTCCCAGCGCTTCCGCCGCCAGACGAAGCGATTCAGAGGGAAGCTCCGGCGAAAGCGTCCGTGCCGCCTGGGCTTCATCCAGAGAGACTAGTGCCTGTCGCAATTGATCAGTCTGTCGCGACCGAACCGGCAGACTAAAGGAGGACCCCGCCACGCGATCCGCAAGGCAACCGGAGATCGCTTCTATGAGCCGGTCAATTCCCACCCCAGTGCGAGACGACAGAAGCAGATCGAAACCGTCGACCTCCCCGCCGAGATCGGCCTTGGTACCCACAAGAAGGCAATCACGATCGGAGAACGTTTCGGGCGCTGTACCGGAAGTAATGTCGGCAAGTGAGAGAACCAGATCCGCTGTTTCAAGCACAGCCCGGGCGCGACGCACACCCTCGGCCTCTACCATGTCTTCCGTCTCGCGCAGCCCGGCCGTGTCATAAAGCCGAACCGCATAACCGCCGATATCGAGATGAACCTCGAGAATGTCCCGCGTGGTTCCGGCAACATCGGTGACGATGGCGATATCCCGTTTCGCCAGCACATTCAGCAGGCTGGATTTTCCGGCATTTGGCGGACCGGCGATCACCACCTGATAGCCGTCGCGAATGATTTCTCCGGTGCGGCTGCCAGCAAGGTGAATACGGATCGCTTCGGCCACTTCTTCCACGCTATGCCAGATCGTTTCGGAAACCGAACCGGGAATATCATCCTCGTCGGAGAAGTCGAGCTCAGCCTCGATCATCGCGCGGGAATGGGTCAGCGCATCGGCCCAGCCCTGATAGAGACCGGAAAGATTACCGCTTGCCTGTTCCATCGCAAGCCGGCGCTGCATTTCCGTCTCGGCAACGATGATATCGGAAAGACCCTCTGCCTCGACCAGATCCAGCTTGCCATTCTCGAACGCCCGCCGGGTAAACTCGCCCGCTTCGGCATGACGCGCTTCACCGAAGCCGGACAAGCAATCCAGCATGGCTCGCACCACCGCACGGCCGCCATGAAGATGAAACTCGACGCAATCTTCGCCGGTAAAGGAAGAAGGAGCCTGAAAGGCAAGGACCAGAGCCTGATCGATCGGGCTTCCGCCGGCATCCCGCAATGTCATCAACTGCGCCTTGCGGAGGGCGGGGACGCGGCCTGCGACCGACGCGCAGATATTGAATGCCGCTCCTCCCGACAATCGTATCACTGCGACGCCAGAGGGAAGCGCGCCACTCGAAAGTGCAAATATGGTGTCGGTCGATCGCATCATTCGCGCCTGGGCCAATGAAAATTCGATATGTATTTCAATATCTTATATGGCTACCAGCCCTGCTTTCCCGTTTCCGTAACACCGGACGACAAAAACCAAATTCTGGGATGGTTCAACCACTCAGATCGAAACGGTCGTTCCTCCGCAAGAAGAAAAGGCCCTCTCGGACAGGGGCTTCTTTCCTGTCAGCGGCGTCAGGTGTTCATCGATTCGAAGAACTCGGCATTGCTCTTCGTCTGCTTCAGCTTGTCGATGAGGAACTCGATGCCGTCGGTCGTGCCCATCGGGGCAAGGATACGGCGCAGGACGAAGACCTTCTGCAGATCCTGACGCGGAACTAGCAGGTCCTCCTTGCGGGTGCCAGACTTGAGAATATCGATCGCCGGGAAGATTCGCTTGTCGGCGACCTTACGATCCAGCACGATTTCCGAGTTGCCGGTGCCTTTGAACTCTTCGAAGATCACTTCGTCCATGCGGCTGCCGGTATCGATCAGCGCGGTCGCAATGATCGTCAGCGAGCCGCCCTCTTCGATATTGCGCGCCGCGCCAAAGAAACGCTTCGGCCGCTGCAGCGCATTGGCGTCAACGCCGCCGGTCAGCACCTTGCCGGAAGACGGCACGACGGTGTTGTAGGCGCGGCCGAGACGGGTGATGGAATCGAGCAGGATGACGACGTCGCGGCCATGCTCGACCAGGCGCTTCGCCTTCTCGATCACCATTTCAGCAACCTGAACGTGGCGCACCGCCGGTTCATCGAAAGTCGAAGACACGACCTCGCCCTTCACCGAGCGCTGCATGTCGGTCACTTCTTCCGGACGCTCGTCGATCAGAAGCACGATCAGGAAGCATTCGGGATGATTGGCCGTGATGGAATGGGCGATGTTCTGCAAAAGAACCGTCTTACCCGTGCGCGGCGGCGCGACAATCAGGCCGCGCTGGCCCTTGCCGAGCGGCGCCACCAGATCGATGACGCGCGGCGAAAGGTCCTTCGACGTCGGGTTTTCAAGTTCCATGTTGAACCGCTCATCGGGATAAAGCGGTGTCAGATTGTCGAAATGGACCTTGTGGCGGATCTTCTCCGGATCATCGGAATTGATCGTGTTGACCTTCAAAAGGGCGAAATACCGCTCGCCTTCCTTCGGCCCGCGGATCGGTCCCTCGACCGTATCGCCGGTCTTCAGCGCGAAGCGGCGGATCTGGGAGGGCGAAATATAGATGTCGTCCGGGCCCGGCAGATAATTGGCGTTGGCCGAACGCAGGAAGCCGAAACCGTCCTGAAGAACCTCGACAACGCCTTCGCCGATGATCTCGACATCCTGCGTGGCCAGCACCTTCAGAATGGCGAACATCAGCTCCTGCTTGCGCATCGTGCTGGCGCCTTCGACCTCAAGTGATTCGGCAAAGGCCAGGAGGTCGGTTGGTGTCTTGCTCTTCAGTTCCTGAAGCTTCATTTGAGACATGAAGTAAACCGTGAATTGTTGTGATGATCGAAAGGCCGGTTGCACTGGTGGAGCAGTGCCAATTTGGATTGGCGCAGGGGTAGTCTTGCACAGCCTTTTTGGATGGGTTGGCTGGAAGATACTGATTTGCCCGTGTCGTTACAAGAGCAAATACGCGTTTTTGTCCCGGAAAACGCGCCAAACCATTTATCAAACGATTAAAAGGGTTTAACGATCACCATTATCACGGCAATGATCATCAGCACGGTCGGCGCTTCGTTGACAATCCGCCAGTGCCGTGCGCTGGTCGAGCGCTTATCGGCGGCAAAATCCTTGATCGCCTTGCTGTAATAGCCATGGACGCCGGACATCAGGAAAACGGCGAGAAGCTTCACATGCAGCCAGCCATCGGTCAGCCAGCCGCCGTCCCAGGCGAGATAGAGGCCGAAGATCCAGGTCAGGATCATGGCCGGGTTCATGATCACCTTCATCAGACGGTATTCCATCACCTTGAAGGTCTCCGATTTCTCCGAACCCGGCGCGCTGTCGGCGTGATAGACGAAGAGCCGCGGCATGTAGAACATGCCGGCCATCCAGGAAATCACCGCGATCACGTGAATGGCCGTCGCCCAGAGATAGAAACTGTCGCGCTGGAAGATGAATAGTCCCAGACAGACGAACAGGAACAGAAGCAGCGCCGTCATCGCCCGGCTTGCCGATTTCTTGCCCGCAACCTTTCCGGTTTCGCCCTGGTCCGTCATCATTTCCTCCACATCTATTTGATTTATATATATTATTCTTCGCCGCGCACCAGCTTGACGAGGGTTAAGACGGTTTCGGGATCCACTTCCGGCGTGATCCCGTGACCGAGATTGAAGATCATCGGACCGTCCGACAAGGCTTCAACAATAGCCCTCGCACGCGCTTTCATCAGATCACCGCCCGCAACCAGTGACAGCGGATCGAGATTGCCCTGCACGGGCCCGTCCTTCTGCAGCTCCTTGGCAATGGCGAGCGGCACGGTCCAGTCGAGGCCGATCGCATTGGCATCGGTTTTCTGCCGGTAGGTCGAAAGATTGGGGCCTGCGCCCTTGGCAAAGGCAATGATCTTCGCGCCCGGCACGGCCTGACGCACCGTCTTGACGATACGGGCAACGGGGGCAGCGGCAAAATCGACAAAACCCTCTTCGCCGAGCACGCCTGCCCAACTGTCGAAAATTTGCACCGCATCGGCGCCGGCCTTCAATTGCCGGATCAGATAGTCGGCGGAGAGATCGGCGATCAGATCAAGAAGCTTCAGGAACTCCGTCCTGTGACGATAGGCGAAGAGCCGTGCGGGCGCCTGGTCGCTCGTCCCCTTCCCTGCAATCATGTAGGTTGCCACGGTCCAGGGTGCGCCGCAAAAGCCGAGAAGGCTCGTCTGGCTTGGCAGGCTCTCGCGGATGCGCCCTACTGCCTCGATTACCGGATCAAGCGTGTCAGCCGCATAGCGGGCTTCCAAACGTCCAATGTCGTCGGCCTCGATCGGATCAAGACGCGGTCCCTCACCCTTTTCAAAGCGAACCCCGCATTTCAATGCATCCGGGATCACGAGAATGTCGGAAAACAGGATGGCGGCGTCAAAGCCGTAACGCCTGATTGGCTGCAGGGTCACTTCCGTTGCAAAATCGGGATTGTAGCAAAGGTTGAGGAAGCCGCCCGCCTTTTCCCTCAAGGCCCGGTATTCGGGCAAATAACGGCCTGCCTGCCGCATCAGCCAGATCGGCGGCGGGTTGACGGTCTCACCCTCAAGCACGCGTTCCAGCGTCCGTTCTGCCATATCCCCAGCCCTTGCAAATAATGAATCTGTTTATGTTTGGATTCCTTTTATTTCTTAGAGTCTGTGAGGATCAAGGATTAAAGGGTTTTCCGCGACTATGAGTCTTTTCCACGCATTTGGCCGTCTTGGGTGGGCCCAAAAATCCGCCTTCATGGCAATTGTGGGGAAGAGGATGGAATAATTCATGGATTCAAATCCTTGGCGTGTCGCGCAGGCTCTCGTCGGCCTGTGCAAAACCGTTGGAATTTTGCCGCAAAAACCATTCTTTTCCCCGTTTTCAACAGAGGCGTTTGAACCTTCTCGACAAAAGGGGATATGTGGATAAATCGCAAGACAACCCACAGGCCAAAATCGGCGCTTCGCATTCGTCCCGTTTTGTCCAGCGTTATGAACAGGAGGCGAAGGACATCGTGGAAAACCGCAAAAACTTCTTTCACCTCCATCTGATCTCCGATTCGACGGGCGAAACGCTGATCTCCACCGGCCGCGCGGTTTCCGCCCAGTTCGGCGGTTATGAGCCGATCGAACATGTTTATCCGCTGGTGCGCAGCCGCAAGCAGGTGCTCGCCGTGCTCAGGGCGATCGACGAGGCGCCGGGCATTGTTCTCTATACGGTGGTCAATGAGGAACTGGGCGCGCTTCTGGAAGAAATGTGCCGGGACATGAATGTGCCCTGCGTCAATGTTCTCGATCCGGTCGCCAGGGTGTTCCAGTCCTATCTGGGCACGGCCTCGCGCCGGCGCTCGGGCGCACAGCACAGCCTGGACGAGGACTATTTTGCCCGCATCGAGGCACTGAACTACGCCATGGATCACGATGACGGGCAGATGCCGGAAACCTATGACGAGGCGGATGTCGTCATCCTCGGCATTTCCCGCACATCGAAGACGCCGACAAGCGTCTATCTCGCCAATCGTGGCGTGAAGGCCGCCAATATTCCGATCGTGCCGGGAATGAAACTGCCCGAAAGCCTGTATCGGGCGAAGCGGCCGCTGATCGTCTGCCTGATCGCCTCGCCGGGACGGATTTCGCAGGTCCGCGAATTCCGCGAATTCGGCAGCGGCGCGGATGAGGGCAAGAGCGAATATACCGATCGCGCGGTGATTGCCGAAGAGCTGAAATATGCCCGCAGCCTTGCCGCCCAGAACAACTGGCCGATCATCGATGTCTCCCGCCGGTCGATCGAGGAGACGGCGGCGGCCATTCTTGCCCTGAAATACGAGCTGAAATAGCAACGCTGGAGCTGCGAGAGGAAAGCGCCGATGCCGAACAACGAAGCGATCATCCTGGCCTCCACCAGTCCGTCGAGGCGGGCGCTGCTCGCCAATGCGGGGATCGCCTTTTCCAGCATGCGCCCGCATGTGGATGAACGGGCGACGGAAGCGCCTTTCCTGAAGACCGGCGCGACGCCTGATTTTCTTGCCGGTCTTTTGTCGCGGGCAAAGGCGCTCGATGTCGCGGGCCGCGCGCCGGGGGCCTTCGTCATCGGCGGTGATCAGGTGATGGCTTTCGAGGGGGGCTCCTATTCGAAGCCGGAAAACCGCAAGGAAGCGCGCGAGCATCTGATGCGCCTTTCCGGCAAGACGCATTACCTGATGAGCGCCTTCGCGATTGCCCGCGATGGCGAGATCCTGTTCGAGGCCTGCGAGACGGCCGCCTTGCACATGCGCCGGCTCGACGAGGCTGAGATCGATCGCTATCTGGAGCGCCTTTCCGACGAGGCGCTGTTTTCCTCGGGCGTTTACCAGCTGGAAGGCCTGGGCGTGCGACTGTTCGAGCGGATCGACGGCGATTTCTTCACGATATTGGGCATGCCGATGCTTGAGCTGCTGGCGGCCCTGCGCAAACTCGGAGCACTGCATGACTGATTCACGTGAAACCAATCTGCGGCGGGCCTGCGTCATCGGCCATCCCGTTTCCCAGTCCCGCTCGCCGCTGGTTCATGGCTACTGGCTGAAGAAATACGGAATTTCCGGGGACTATGTGCGCGAGGACGTGGCCCCGGGCGAAATCGCGGGCTTCATCGATCGTCTGCGCTCCGGCGAAGCCGGTCTCGTTGGCTGCAATGTCACCATCCCTCACAAGATGGCCGCGTTCGAGCTTGCCGATGAAGCCGATGAAAATGCCACGCTTCTGGGCGCTGCAAACACGCTCTGGGTCGAAAACGGACGCGTTCATGCGACCAATACTGACGGCCTCGGCTTCACCGGCAATCTTGATGCGACCCATCCCGGCTGGGATTATGCGGAGAAGGCCGTAGTGCTGGGGGCCGGCGGCGGCGCGCGCTCGATCGTCATGGCGCTCAAACAGCGCGGCATTTCCCACATCCACATCGTCAACCGCACGCTGGCGCGGGCCTCCGAACTAGCCGCGCGGCTTGGCGACCGGGTCGACGCGCATGACATGGACCGGCTTGCCGAGGTGATGAAGGGCGCAGGCCTTTTCGTCAACACGACCTCGCTTGGCATGAAGGGCGGCGCCGTACCGGACTTTGACTTCGGCCTGCTGTCCGAAAACGCCATTGTTGCCGATATCGTCTATGTGCCGCTCGAAACGCCGATCCTGAAACAGGCGAAGGCGCACGGGCTGAAGACGGCGGACGGGCTCGGCATGCTGCTGCACCAGGCCGTGCCGGGTTTTGAGAAATGGTTCGGTAGGAAGCCCGAGGTCGATGCCGCGCTGAGGGACGAGATCATCGCCGATCTGGAGGCGAACGGATGATCATTCTCGGCCTCACCGGCTCGATCGGCATGGGAAAGTCCACCACGGCGGGCTTTTTTACCGAAGCCGGCATACCGGTGCAAAATGCCGATGAGGTGGTGCACGCGCTTTATCGCGGCAGGGCCGTGGCCCCGGTCGAGGCTGCCTTTCCGGGCGTTGCCGAAGATGGCGTGATCAATCGCGCGCGCCTCAGCAAGGCGCTTGCCGGCAAGCCCGAGAACTTCGAGAAACTGGAGGCGATTGTCCATCCGCTGGTGCGTGAGGAACGCGACCGCTTCCTGGAGAAGGCGCGCGCCGACGAAGCGCCGATCGCCGTGCTCGACATCCCCCTCCTGTTCGAGACCGGCGCCGATCGCGCCGTCGATTATGTGCTGGTCGTCACCTGCGTTCCCGAGATCCAGCGCGAACGCGTGCTGGCGCGACCGGATATGACAGTGGAAAAGTTCGAAACCGTGCTCAAACGTCAGCTTGCCGATGGCGAAAAACGCGCGCGAGCCGACTATATTGTCGACACGGGACACGGCATTGACGAGGCGCGGACGGCGGTTGGTCAGATCATTGCCGAACTGAAGGACAAGGCGGCGGACGGCGCGGCGCAAAAAGATTAAGGAGCGGTGATGAAGGTCACGCGCGATATCATTTTCGATACCGAAACAACGGGCATGGACAAGAATGACGACCGGCTGATCGAGATCGGCGGCGTCGAGTTGATCGACCATTTCCCGACCGGAAAGACCTTCCATGTCTATGTCAATCCGGACGGCAAGACCGTGCATCCGGAAGCCCTTCAGGTGCATGGCATTTCAGACGAGTTCCTCAAGGATAAGCCGGTCTTTGCCGATGTGGTCGACGATCTCCTGGCCTTTTTCGACGGTGCCCGCTGGATCGCCCACAACGCCGCCTTCGACATGGGCTTCATCAATGCCGAACTCGGCCGGCTCGGCAAGCCGCCGATCGACCAGGAGATGGTGGTCGACACGTTGGCGCTGGCGCGGCGCAAGCACCCGATGGGCCCCAACAGCCTCGACGCGCTCTGCAAGCGCTATTCGATCGACAATGCCCACCGCACCAAGCACGGCGCGCTGCTCGACGCGGAATTGCTGGCGGAGGTCTATATCGAGATGTCCGGCGGGCGTCAGGCGGCCTTCCGCCTCGTCAATGCCGGCTCGGCGGATGAATATGACAGCGACGGCAATCTGCGCAAGCTGCCGCCCCTCGTCCGCCCCCGCCCGCTCCCCTCGCGCGTTCACGCGGAAGAGGCCGAGGCGCACGCGAAAATGCTCGCCGAGATCGGCGACAAGGCGTTGTGGCACAGCGTCTCGGGGACGTGAGGCGTTTTCCGGACCGTGCTAGCCTATCGTGCCGAGAGCCAGAATTAGTACCAAGGCTACCCCTGCTATTATTGCAAACTTCCCGTTTGCCTGCAGCTTCATGCCGGCCGTGGAAAATTCTAGTTTCTCTAAGTGTGTATCCATTGTTTTGTCCTGATTGATCTTTGGGTGTGAAGAAGCGCAGCTCTGGCCGCCTTCGCGAAAATCGCATCGGTCTTGTTACGCGTGAACAAGACGAAACGGCCCATATGCACCGGTTCGGCTTCGACTTCTTCTTAATGAAGGGGTAATTGCCAAAATCAGGTGCTGGCCGATCTTCCGCCCACCGATCTCCCCCTTTGAGGGGGAGATGTCGCGAAAGCGACAGAGGGGGGTAAAGGGCATGAGCCGCATACTCCGAATTTCCCGAGAGGGTTCACCCCTCTCTGCCCCTTTCGGGGCATCTCTCCCTCAAGGGGAGAGATTTTTGGGGCAAGCGCCCTGCCCTCACTTCACATATTTCCGCCAGTCGTGCTGTTCCTCAAACCCCAGAACCTCGCGGATCTTGCGGTTGGAAAGCGGCGCTTCGTAATCGCCCATCTCCCGGGTGATCGGCGTGTTGGGCGCGTACTTCTTCAGGAAATCGACCGTCTTCTCGTTGGCCGTGATCGTGTCGTTGGTGGCGTTGAACACCTCGAAGCCGAGCCCGTCCTTCTTTAGACACAGATCGACGATCTGGCCGAGGTCGCGCGCATCGATATAGCTCCAGGCATTGCGCTTGCGCGAGGGCGGATCGGCGAGGAAGGCCGGGAACTTGGCATAGTCGTCCGGCGAGATGACATTGCCGATCCGAAGCGCGTAGATATCGGCGCCGAAGCGCAGCGCGAAGGCGCGCGCCGTCTTCTCGTTGCAGACCTTGGAAAGCCCGTAGCTGTCGAGCGGATCGACGTCATAATCCTCTTCGAGCGGAAAGGCGTGGAAATCCCGGTCGCCCTCGGCGAAACAGACGCCATAGGTGGTCTCGCTCGAGGCAATGATGACCTTGCGGACGCCGAGCTTCATCGCCGCCTCGATGACGTTGTAGGTCGAGATCACATTGGTCTGGTAGGTGACGTTGTCAGGCGTGATCATCACGCGCGGAATGGCGGCAAAATGCACGACGGCATCGGGCGCTTCGGGCAGCTTGCCGGCGTCATAGCGGTCCATGCCGAAATGCATGGACATGGCGTTGAACACCTGGCCGCTGTCGGTCAGGTCGGTGATCAGCGTGTTGACCTCCGGATGATCGAGCGCGACCAGATCGAGATTGAGAACGTCGTGGCCCCTGTCGAAAAGATAGGGGATCACGTCGCGGCCGGCCTTGCCGCTGCCGCCGGTGAAAACGATGCGTTTTGTCATTTCTTCCTCGCTATTGGCATGCTCCTCGAACGGGCGGGATCGTGCAACGATCGGGCGGGGGCGTCAAATCGATTTTACCGGCTTTTGCAGGACCGGCTTGGCAGGGCCGCAATGACATGGCTATTCTGGCCCACGATATTGACGAGGGGTCAATCAAGCGGGGTGAACGAGACCATGGCGAGAAAATCCGGCAGCACGTCACGGCTTGACGAGGCGGCGAGGGCCGGCTGGCTCTATTATGTCGCCGGCCGCACCCAGGACGAGATTGCCGCCGCCATGGGTATTTCCCGCCAAAGCGCGCAGCGCCTTGTTTCGCTTGCCATGTCCGAACGGCTGATCAAGGTGCGTCTCGATCACCCGATCGCCGAATGCATGGCGCTGTCGGCGGCACTTGAGGAGCGCTATCGGTTGAAGCAGGTGCAGGTCGTGCCGAGCGATCCGAATACCGATACGGCGCCGACCGGCATTGCCGAGGAGGGCGCGGCCGAGATCGAACGCTGGCTGAAGCGGAGCGAGCCGACCGTGCTTGCCATGGGCACGGGTCGCACGCTGCGATCGGCGGTGGAGCAATTGCCGCCGATGGCCTGTCCGCAACACCGCATCGTCTCGCTCACCGGCAATATCAGTCCCGACGGTTCGGCGGCCTATTACAACGTCATCTTCCTGATGGCCGATGCCATCCAGGCGCGGCACTTTCCCATGCCGCTGCCGGTTCTGGTGTCGACGCCGGAGGAGCGCGCCCTCTTCCACGCCCAGCCGCTGGTGAAGCCGACGCTGGAGCTCGGCGGCAAGGCCGACGTCACCTTTGTCGGCATCGGCGAGCTTGGCCAGAGGGGTCCGCTGCTGCTGGACGGTTTTCTCACAGCGGACGAGATGGAGGAACTGGTGGCCGCCGGCGCGGCCGGCGAGATTTGCGGCTGGCTTTTCAATGATGACGGAAAGCTTCTCGATCACCCGATTAACCAGCGCGTCGCCAGCATCCCCCTGCCGTCCGCCGAAGACACGATCATCTTCGGCATGGCCCGCGGCAAACCCAAGCACCGCGCCATCCGTGCGGCTTTGAAGGGCGGCCTGATCAATGCGCTGATCACGGACGAGGACGCAGCGCGGTTTCTCTTGGACGAGTAGAGGCTCGGCTCGGCGCCCTTCACGGCGCGTTCTTTCTGCCTTCGGCACAGGAAATGGATCCAGGGAATTTCCCCATCAAAAAACACCCTCACCTGACGATGTGCAAGGCATGAAGGCGCGAATCGGTTCATCGATGTTTGTGGCCGAAACCACCATATATTGATGTGGTGTCGAAAAGACATACCAAATGCGGTGCGGCCGTGATCTCAAACCGAGGGGAACCGATCATGCCGGAAGCGCCTGCCGCGATGGAAAAACTGTCTGCCGCAACGGACGAAAGACTGCCGTCCTTCGTTGTCAAACGAAACGGAACGCGCAAACCGTTTTCCGCGGAGAAGATCGATCGCGCTATCTTGAAGGCGGGCGAGGCGACTGGAGCATTCGGCCCCGGTGAGGCGCACAGGCTTTGCGATCAGGTGGTCAAGGTGATCAGCCACAGCGCGCTTGACGATGCCATCGAGATCGAGCGCATCCAGGATATCGTCGAACAGGTGCTGATTTCGGCAAATTTCTTCGAGACCGCCCGCGCCTATATCGTCTACCGCGAAAAACATGCCAAGCTGCGCGAAAGCGGCAAGGTCGCCGTCGACGTCATTTCGTCGATCGATGAATATCTCGACCGCTCCGACTGGCGCGTCAATGCCAATGCCAATCAGGGCTATTCGCTGGGCGGGCTGATCCTCAATGTCTCCGGCAAGGTCGTTGCCAATTACTGGCTCTCCCATGTCTATGATCCGCAGATTGGCGAGGCCCACCGCGCCGGCGATCTGCATATCCACGATCTCGACATGCTGTCGGGCTATTGCGCCGGCTGGTCGCTTCGCACGCTGATCACCGAGGGGCTGAACGGCGTGCCCGGCAAGGTCGAGGCCGATCCGCCGAAGCACATGTCGTCCGCCGTCGGCCAGATCGTCAATTTCCTCGGCACACTGCAGAATGAATGGGCCGGCGCCCAGGCGTTTTCCTCCTTCGACACCTATATGGCGCCCTTCATCCGCAAGGACGGTCTTTCCTATCAGGATGTCCTGCAGTCGATCCAGGAACTGATCTACAATCTGAACGTCCCCTCGCGCTGGGGCACGCAGACGCCCTTTACCAACCTCACCTTCGACTGGGTCTGCCCGGACGATCTGAAGGAACAGCACCCGATCATCGGCGGTGAGGAAATGCCGTTCGCCTATGGCGAGCTGCAGGTCGAGATGGACATGATCAACCGCGCCTATATGGAGATCATGACCAAGGGCGATGCCAAGGGTCGGGTGTTCACCTTCCCGATCCCGACCTACAACATCACCCCCGATTTTCCCTGGGAAAGCGAGAACGCCACGCGGCTTTTCGAGATGACCGCCAAATACGGCCTGCCCTATTTCCAGAATTTTTTAAATTCCGACCTGTCGCCAAACATGGTGCGCTCCATGTGCTGCCGGCTGCAGCTCGACCTGACGGAGCTTCTGAAGCGCGGCAATGGGCTTTTCGGCTCGGCCGAACAGACCGGCTCGCTCGGCGTCGTCACCATCAACTGCGCCCGCCTCGGCTTCACCCACAAGGGCGACGAGGCCGGTCTGCTGGCCCGCCTCGACGAGTTGCTCGAGCTTGGCCGCGACAGCCTTGAAATCAAGCGCAAGGTGATCCAGCGGCTGATCGACGAGGGGCTGTTCCCTTATACCAAGCGCTATCTCGGCACGCTGCGCAATCATTTCTCCACGCTCGGCGTCAACGGCGTCAACGAGATGATCCGCAATTTCACCGACGATCGCGAGGATATCACCACCGAATGGGGCTATGATTTCGCGCAGAGATTCCTCGATCATGTGCGCGAGAAGATCGTCTCCTTCCAGGAGGAGACCGGCCATCTCTACAATCTGGAGGCAACCCCGGCGGAAGGCACGGCCCACCGCTTTGCCCGCGAGGATGCCAAGCGCTTTGCCGGCATCATCCAGGCCGGCACGCCGGAAAACGCCTATTACACCAATTCCAGCCAGTTGCCGGTCGGCTTCACCGAAGATCCCTTCGAGGCGCTGACGCGCCAGGAAGTGCTGCAGAAGAAATATACCGGCGGCACGGTGCTGCACCTCTACATGGGCAGCCGCATCTCCTCCGGCGAGGCCTGCAAGGCGCTGGTGAAGCGCGCGCTCAGCAATTTCCGCCTGCCCTACATCACCGTCACGCCGACCTTCTCCATCTGCCCGACCCATGGCTATCTGGAGGGCGAGCACCAGTTCTGCCCGAAATGCGATGCCGAACGTCTATCGAAAAAGCGCGCCATGCTGGTGGCTGCCGAATGAAAGGAAGAACCATGTCTGTGATTGAAAAAGACATTGTCGCCGAAACCGAGATCACGCTTTCAGACGAAGAGCGCCAGCCCTGCGAAATCTGGACGCGGGTGATGGGCTATCACCGCCCGGTTTCCTCCTTCAACCGCGGCAAGAAAGGCGAATTCGCCGAGCGCCGCTATTTCAGGGAACAGCGCGGTGAGCGGGCGTAACGAGGCGCAAGCGGAGAGGCACCGTTCAACCTCCGCCCTTGAGGGGGAGATGTCGCGGCAGCGACAGAGGGGGGTACCCAGCCCATCCGCTGACGCTGAATGTGCCGAAATGGCTCACCCCCCTCTGCCCCGTTCGGGGCATCTCCCCCTCAAGGGGGGAGATCAAAAAGAGGCGGGCGGCGGCGCCACGGCACATGACCTGCGCATCGGCGGCTTCGAGCCGTTTTCCCTTTGCGATTGGCCGGGCAAGATCGTGGCAACGCTGTTTCTGCAGGGGTGCCCATGGCGCTGCCCCTATTGCCACAATCCCGGACTGATCGATGCCTCGGCCGAGACGGGCTACACATTTGCCGGCATTCTCGATTTTCTCGAAAGCCGGCGCGGACTACTGGATGGCGTCGTCTTTTCCGGCGGCGAGCCGACGCTGCAAAAGGCGCTCGTGCCTGCGATGAAGACCGTGCGCGCAATGGGCTTCGCCATCGGCCTTCACTCCGGCGGCGCATACCCTGAAAGGCTGAAGGATGCGCTTTGCCACGTCGATTGGATCGGCCTTGATATCAAGGCTTCGCGCCGCGACTACGATCGCATGACCGATACGCCGAAAAGCGGCGAGCGCGCATTCGCAAGCCTCAAGCATGTGATGGCGAGCGGTATCGATTACGAAGTCCGCACCACCGTGCATCCCGAACTTCTGAACGCGGCCGAGATCGCGGAGCTTGAGGCCGATCTCTCCCATAATGGCATTGACGAACACAAGATCCAGACCTTCCGCATGGAGGGCGTCGACCCGGACAGGCTCGCCGGCGCGCTTGAAAAGCGTCGCGCCTGAGCGGACCAGAACCTCCTTCCCTGGCGCGGAAACCTTCATCGGCTCATTTTGGCCTTGATTGCCAACAATACTGAGAATCGGAAGAACAAGTCTTGAACGCTATAAAGAGCATTTCCATATAGCTTCTGTCGGCAGATTTTATGCCGTAACAAAGCGAGGAAAACTTGAGATGAACGAGACCGCATTGCTGCGTCCGGCGTGGACGCCACTTACGATTGCCCTGATGGTAATCGGCTTTGTCGTCTTCTGGCCGCTGGGCCTGGTCATGCTTGCCTACATCATCTGGGGCGACCGGCTGAACATGCGCAAGGGCGATTGGAAACGCTCTGCCGAGCGGGCTTTCGGCTCCTGCAAGCGCAATATGCGCAATGCGGACTACACCATGCATTCGACCGGCAACGCTGCCTTCGATGAGTGGCGCCGCAGCGAGATGGAGCGGATCGAGGCCGAGCGCCGCAAGCTTGATGAGATGCGCGCCGAATTCGACCGCTATACCGATGAACTGCGCAGGGCGCGCGACCGGGAGGAATTCGACCGGTTCATGCGCGAGCGCGGTGGAAACTTCAATGCTTCCGGGTCGAACCCTGCGCCCGAAGCATAAGAGAAAATGACCTCCGAAACTTTGCGGCATTGCCCTTTCCCCCAGGGCGGTGCCGTTTTTTTGTGGCCGGCTTCTGGTGCGTGGCGGGGAAACACGCTACCTCACGGCCGGTAGTCTTCAATAATGGGTCCTGACGTGGACAAGCGCGCGAAAACCACGACGATCGATCTCGGCGGGAGCCTCATTCCGCTCAACGTGAAGACTAATGCGCGCGCGCGGCGGATGACGCTGAAGATCGAGCCCGGCGGCCATGCCATTAGCCTTACCGTTCCACCCGGCCTTGCCCGTCACGAAGTCGACGGCTTTTTGCGCCGCCACCATGACTGGCTGCTCGAACGGATGGCGCGGTTTGAAGGCCATGAGAGCCATATTGCCGATGGCGGAACGGTGAAAATCTTCGGCGTTCCCCATATCATTCGCCACAGCGGCAATCTGCGCGGGCTGACCACGATCGGCAACGGGAGTGGCGGCAAGGTGCTGCTCGTTTCAGGCCCGGCCGAGAGCATCGGCCGCCGCGTCGCCGATTATCTGAAGAAGGAAGCGCGGCGCGAGATCACCGAGTGCGTGAAGGTGCATGCGGCTGCCAGCGGAAAGTCCTATGCGGCGATTTCCTTCAAGGACACCCGCTCGCGCTGGGGCTCCTGCTCGTCCGTCGGCAATCTCAACTTCTCCTGGCGCATCGCCATGGCGCCCATGTTCGTGGTCGACTATCTCGCCGCCCATGAAGTGGCGCACCTGTCGGAAATGAACCACGGGCCGCGCTTCTGGGCGCTGTGCGAAAGGCTCTGCCCGCGCACGCCGGAAGCCCGCCAATGGCTGAAGCACGAAGGCTCCTTCCTGCACGCCGTGCGTTTCGATGCGCCCTTTGCCTGATCAAGCCTTCGCAGCGCGCCTGTTCTTGTGATAGAAAAGCCTCATGAAAAGACCGGATATCAAGATCTGTGGCATCAGGACCAGGGAAACGCTCGACCACGTGATTGCCCGCGGCGCCAGCCATGTGGGCTTCATCTTCTTCGAGAAGAGCCCGCGCCACGTGGAAATCGACGTGGCCGCCGGCCTGATCGAGCATGTGCGCGGCCGGGCGAAGACGGTTGCTGTGAGCGTGAATGCCGACAACGAACTGCTCGAGGAGATCGTCTTCGGCGCGCGACCCGACATGCTCCAGCTGCACGGCAAGGAGAGCGTCGACCGGGTGGTGACCGTCAAGGCGCTTTACGGGCTGCCGGTGATCAAGGCCTTCTCGGTCCGCACGCCGCAAGACCTTACCTTTGCGCGCGACTACGAAGATGTCGCCGACCGTATCCTCTTCGACGCCAAGCCGCCTGAAAATGCTGCCCTTCCCGGGGGAAACGGCGTTGCCTTTGATTGGCGCTTGCTTGAGGGCTATCGGGCGACTATCCCTTGGTTTCTGTCCGGGGGACTGAACGCGGAGAATGTGGGCACGGCGCTCACCGATATCCATGCGCCGGGCCTTGACGTATCATCCGGCGTGGAAAGCGCGCCGGGCATAAAGGATCCGGCCCGGATCGATGCCTTTTTTGATGCCGTTGACGAGGCGCGGATGCGCCAAACGGCCTGATGGAGACTGACGTGAACGAGACGCCAAAACCAAACTCCTTCAAATCCGGCCCTGACGAGAGCGGCCTGTTCGGCATTTTCGGCGGGCGTTTCGTGGCCGAAACGCTGATGCCGCTGATCCTCGACCTGCAGGCGGAATGGGAAAAGGCCAAGACCGATCCGGCCTTCAAGGCGGAACTGACATCGCTGGGCAAGCACTATACCGGCCGGCCGAGCCCGCTTTATTACGCCGAGCGCCTGAGCGAGCATCTCGGCGGCGCGAAGATCTATTTCAAGCGCGAGGAGCTGAACCACACCGGCTCGCACAAGATCAACAATTGCCTCGGCCAGATCCTGCTGGCCAAGCGCATGGGCAAGACCCGGATCATCGCCGAGACCGGCGCCGGCCAGCACGGCGTGGCATCGGCCACCGTGGCCGCCCGCTTCGGCCTGCCCTGCGTGGTCTATATGGGCGCGACCGATGTCGAGCGTCAGGCGCCCAACGTCTTCCGCATGAAACTCCTCGGCGCCGAGGTGAAGCCGGTGACGGCGGGTCACGGCACGCTGAAGGATGCGATGAACGAGGCATTGCGCGACTGGGTCACCAATGTCGACGACACCTATTACCTGATCGGTACGGCCGCAGGCCCGCATCCCTATCCGGAAATGGTGCGCGACTTCCAGGCGGTGATCGGCCAGGAAGCGCGCGAGCAGATCATGGAAGCCGAAGGGCGGTTGCCCGATCTGGTGATCGCGGCCGTCGGCGGCGGTTCTAACGCGATCGGCATCTTCCATCCCTTCCTCGATGATCCGGAAGTGAAGATTGTCGGCGTGGAAGCCGGCGGGCGCGGTCTTGACGGCGAGGAACATTGCGCCTCCCTGACGGCCGGCGCGCCGGGCGTGCTCCACGGCAACCGCACCTATCTGCTGCAGGATGCGGACGGTCAGATCAAGGAAGGCCATTCGGTCTCCGCCGGGCTCGATTATCCGGGCATCGGGCCGGAGCATTCCTGGCTCAATGACATCGGTCGCGTCGATTATGTTCCGATCCTCGATAACGAGGCGCTGGAAGCCTTCCAACTGATGACCCGGCTCGAGGGCATCATCCCCGCACTTGAGGCCAGCCACGCGATTGCCGAAATCGTCAAGCGCGCGCCGAAGATGGGCAAGGACGAGATCATCCTCGCCAATCTTTCCGGTCGCGGCGACAAGGACGTCCACACGGTCGGCAAGATCCTCGGCATGGAGATGTAGGGTCCATGACGACGGGTTCACGCATCGAAACCATTGAGGAGATGTCGGAACTGGCGGAAGCTCTGTTCGACATCATCGAGGAGGAGAATGCGGACGTGCCGGATCTGCGCCGGGCGGTGGTGGAAGCGCTTGCGCACCAGAACCTCTATAATATCGAGATGGCGGCGGCGCTTTCGGCGCTTTCTGAAGGCCGCAGGCCCGAAGCCGAACTGGACAGTCTCGTCTTGAACATGAAGGCGGTGCACAAATCGCTGATCAAGGCGATCTCGGCCTGGAACGACGCCGACTGACGCCTGCCGACACTATCGCATCGAGGATGCCACGGAGCTAGACTATGACCGAACGCATGGAAAAACGCTTTGCAGCCCTGAAGGCCGAGGGCCGGCCGGCGCTGATCACCTATTTCATGGGTGGCGATCCCGATTTCGATACCTCGCTTGAGATCATGAAGGCGTTGCCGAAGGCCGGTGCCGACGTGATCGAGCTTGGCATGCCCTTTTCCGACCCGATGGCCGATGGCCCCGCGATCCAGATGGCGGGCTTGCGCGCGCTGCAGGGCGGACAGACGCTGGAAAAGACGCTGGAGCTTGCCCGGCAATTCCGCAAGGGTGACGCCGACACGCCGATCGTGATGATGGGTTATTACAACCCGATCTATGTCTACGGCGTCGAGCGCTTCGTGGACACTGCCCTTGAGGCCGGGATCGACGGGCTGATCATCGTTGACCTGCCGCCGGAAATGGACAAGGAGCTCTGCCTCCCGGCGCTTGCAAAGGGGCTCAACTTCATTCGCCTCGCCACGCCGACGACCGACGAGAAGCGCCTGCCGACGGTTTTGAACAACACCTCCGGCTTCGTCTATTACGTCTCGATGAATGGCATTACCGGTTCGGCGCTGCCGGACCCGTCAAAGGTTGGCGCTGCCGTTTCGCGCATCAAGGCGCATACCGATCTTCCCGTCTGCGTCGGCTTCGGCGTGAAGACGGCCGAACATGCCCGTCTGATCGGCGCGGCCGCCGACGGCGTGGTGGTCGGCACGGCGGTCGTCAACCAGATCGCCGGCACGCTCGATGCCAATGGCAAGGGCGGCAAGGACACGGTGGACGCCGTTGCCACCTTCGTGCGCGGGCTTTCAAGCGGCGTGCGCGACGCCCGGCTTGCGGCGGCGGAGTAAATCTGGCAAACCGCAGGCAATTCTATTCAGGAGGTTCATTTGGTGAACTGGATAACCAATTATGTGCGGCCGCGGATCAACTCCATGTTCGGCAGGCGCGAGGTTCCCGAGAATTTGTGGATCAAGTGTCCTGAAACCGGGGCCATGGTGTTTCACACCGATCTTGAAGAAAACAAGTGGGTGATCCCGTCTTCCGGTTTTCACATGAAGATGCCGGCCCGCGCACGGCTTGCCGACCTGTTCGACAACGGCCAGTACGAGGACCTGCCGCAGCCGAAGGTGGCGCAGGACCCGCTGAAGTTTCGCGATTCCAAGAAATATGCCGACCGGCTGAAGGAAAACCGCACCAAGACCGGCCAGGAAGACACGATCATCGCCGGCGTCGGCACGCTTGAGGGCCTGAAGCTCGTCGCCGTCGTGCACGAGTTCAAGTTCCTTGGCGGCTCGCTCGGCATGGCCGCAGGCGAGGCGATCATCCAGGCCTTCGACCGGGCGCTGAAGGAACATTGCCCGCTGGTGATCTTCCCGGCTTCCGGCGGCGCGCGCATGCAGGAAGGCGTGCTTTCGCTGATGCAGATGCCGCGCGTCACCGTGATGGTGGAACTGATGCGCGAGGCGGGGCTTCCCTATGTCGTCGTGCTCACCAACCCGACGACCGGCGGCGTTTCCGCCTCCTACGCCATGCTGGGCGACCTGCACATTGCGGAACCGGGCGCGGAAATCGGCTTTGCCGGCCGCCGCGTGATCGAACAGACCATCCGCGAGCAGTTGCCCGACGGTTTCCAGACGGCGGAATATCTGCTGGACCACGGCATGGTGGATATGGTGGTCAAGCGCCACGATATTCCCGAGACGCTGGCGCGCGTGCTGAAGATCATGACAGGCGCGCCGCCGACGTCGACGGCCATGCTGGAAGCGCCGAAACATCAGGAAGCGATTGCGGATGAGACGCCGCATGAAAAGCTCGAAAGAGATCAGGCGCCGACGCCGCAAAACTGAGGCGGCGCAGACGGAGGAGGTGGCCATGCCGGCCTGGCGGGCATGGCAGCGCGGCGGCAGATCCGTCCCGGCCCAATGCCGGGGAACGGTCCGCTCCGCCGAAACAGAACTATAGCAGGGAGCGGCCGTCGGCGAGCGGCCCCCATTGCGGAAATCGGACCAATCATGGACAACCATTCCTTCGGCGCGGCCGAGCGTGTGATCGATCACCTGATGCAATTGCATCCCAAGGGTTTCGATCTGTCGCTCGACAGGATCCGGATCCTTCTTGAAAAACTCGGCAATCCGCATCTTGCGCTACCGCCGGTGATCCACATTGCCGGTACCAACGGCAAGGGCTCTGCGAGCGCGTTCTGTCGCGCGCTGCTGGAGGCTAGCGGCCTTTCCGTCCACGTCCATTCCTCGCCGCATCTGGTGCGCTGGCACGAGCGCTTCCGCATCGGGGGACCAGGCGGGGCCAGCGGTTATGTTGACGACCAGTTGCTCGCCGAAACGCTGAAACGCGTGGAAGCGGCCAATGCCGGCGCGACGGCCACGGTGTTTGAACTGCTGACGGCGACGACTTTCGTGCTGTTTGCCGAAATTCCCGCCGATGTCGTTATTCTTGAGGTCGGCCTTGGCGGCCGGTTCGACGCCACCAACATCATCGACAAGCCGGCCGTCAGCGTGATCATGCCGATCTCGCTAGACCATCAGGCCTATCTCGGCGACCGTGTCGAACTGATTGCCGCCGAAAAGGCCGGGATCATGAAGCCGGGCGTGCCCGTCGTGATCGGCCAGCAGGAATACGAAGCTGCCGAGGAAGTGTTGATCGCCACGGCCGACAGGCTCGGTTGTCCGCTGCATCTCTATGGCCAGGACTACAATGCGCATGAGGAGCACGGTCGCCTCGTCTACCAGGATGGCGACGGGCTGATGGACCTGCCCTTGCCGGCTCTGCCCGGCCGCCACCAATATGCCAATGCGGCGGCCGCGATCTCGGCGGTGAAGGCGGCCGGCTTTTCCATTGACGAACAGGCCGCCGAAAAGGCCATGCGCAACGTCTTCTGGCCCGCGCGCCTGCAGCGCCTCCACGAAGGCGACCTGGTGACGGCAGCGCCCGAAGGCAGCGAGATCTGGCTGGACGGCGGGCATAATCCCGGCGCCGGCGAGGTAATCGCCGAGGCGCTTGCCGGGTTCGAGGAACGCGACCCGCGTCCGCTTTTCCTGATTATCGGCATGATCAACACAAAGGATCCGTTTGGCTTTTTCGAGCATTTTGCCGGGCTTGCCAACTACGTCTATTGCGCTCCGATCAGAGGAACTGAAGCCTTCATTGATCCGGTTGCGCTGGCGTCTTCCGCGGCCGATGCCGGACTGTCGGCTGAGCCGGTTTCCTCGATCGGCGAGGCGCTGGCCGCGATCTGCCTGCGCGCGCGCTCCGATCAGCCGCCGCCCCGGATCCTGATCGGCGGCTCGCTCTATTTCGCCGGCAATGCCCTTTTCGAAAACGGCACGCCGCCGCTTTAACGCGACAGTCCACTGGATTTCGCGCATTAAAGAGGCCGCGGCGACCGTTCTGGTCCGCCGCGGCCTTCTTTCATCGTATCGCTGATCAGTAGCGGTAATGGTCCGGCTTGAACGGGCCTTCCGGCGTCACGCCGATATAGGCGGCCTGTTCCTCGGAGAGCACGGTGAGCTTCGCGCCGAGCTTGTCGAGATGAAGGCGCGCGACCTTTTCATCGAGATGTTTCGGCAGGACGTGGACGGTATTCTCGTACTTGTCGCGGTTCTGGAAGATTTCCATCTGCGCCAGAACCTGGTTGGTAAACGATGCCGACATAACGAAGGAGGGGTGCCCGGTGGCATTGCCAAGGTTCAGGAGGCGTCCTTCGGAGAGAAGGATCAGCCGCTTGCCGTCAGGGAAGGCAATCATGTCGACCTGCGGCTTGATGTTGGTCCACTTGTAATTGCGCAGCGAGTTAACCTGAATTTCGTTATCGAAATGGCCGATATTGCCGACGATCGCCATGTCCTTCATCTCGCGCATATGCTCGAGGCGGATGATATCCTTGTTGCCGGTGGTGGTAACAAAGATGTCGGCCGTGGAAAGGACATCTTCCAGAAGCACGACCTCGAAACCGTCCATCGCGGCCTGAAGGGCACAGATCGGATCGGCTTCCGTCACCTTGACCCGAGCGCCCGCGCCCGAGAGCGAGGCGGCAGAGCCCTTGCCGACATCGCCATAGCCGCAGACGACGGCGACCTTGCCCGCCATCATCACGTCGGTGGCGCGGCGGATACCATCGACGAGGGATTCCTTGCAGCCATATTTGTTGTCGAATTTCGACTTGGTGACCGAGTCGTTGACATTGATCGCCGGGAAGGGGAGCTGGCCGGCGCGCGCAAGCTGGTAAAGTCGGTTGACGCCCGTCGTCGTTTCCTCGGTTACGCCCAGAAGTGCGGTGCGCTGTTTGGTGAAGAAGCCGGGCGTTTCTGCCATGCGCTTCTTGATCTGGGCGAACAGCACTTCTTCTTCTTCCGAACCCGGCTTGGAGAGCACGTCCTCGCCGGCTTCGGCGCGCGCGCCGATCAGGATATACATGGTGGCATCGCCGCCATCATCGAGGATCAGGTTCGACTGGCCGCCGTCTGTCCATTGGAAAATCCTGTCAGTGTAGGACCAGTATTCCTCAAGGCTCTCGCCCTTGACGGCGAAGACCGGCGTGCCGGTGGCGGCGATCGCGGCGGCGGCATGGTCCTGGGTGGAGAAGATGTTGCACGACGCCCAGCGCACATCGGCGCCGAGCGCCTTCAGCGTCTCGATCAGCACGCCGGTCTGGATTGTCATGTGCAGCGAACCGGAAATGCGCGCGCCTTTCAGCGGCTGGCTTTCGCCAAACTCCTCGCGCGCGGCCATCAGGCCCGGCATTTCGGTTTCCGCGATATCCAGTTCCTTGCGGCCGTAATCGGCCAGCGCGATATCGGCAACGATGAAATCTTCTGTGGCGCTCATTGATAACTCCCGAGGCAAAAGGACGGTGCGGCGTCACGCCCGGTCATGCGGGCAACGCACGGTTTGCACCGTTAGTATCAGCCTGGGAGGAAACTGACAAGAAAGACATAAAGAAATCTTTATGTCTTTCTGTATCTGCATGTCTATTAACCTCCCGTAGGAAAGGTCGGCGGAATTTCCGGTAGTGGCGGCAGTGAAGGTGGGGAGTATGGTTGACTAATCTCACCACGCTCGGCTTTGAAGGCGCCGATAAGGTGGTTTCCTTCCAGCGCACCCTGACCATCGATGACGAAGGTTCCCCCCATGGCCGCTGCCGCATCACCATAAAAGGCGCCTTCCACAGCAGACGTATTTTGATCGATCACACTTGTGTCCCGACCGTAAATGTTCTTTGTGGGACTCCCTGGTGTCGTGACGAATTCGCTGAACGCAATCGTACCTCTGTCAGACTGGAATTCGGCGCCGTTGATTGTGCCATCGAAAGATACCACTTTATATACATGTTCACGATTCGGTCCAGACGGATACGCTGGATAGATGTCGCCCGTAAGTGTCGCATCGGAGAAATCGACACTGGCGACAAAGAGGTCATTAATTGCAGCGGAAGTGCCGTCGGAGTTAGTAGCGAGACCGGTGTGCTCCCCTTGGTATTGTGCCTTGCCGCTCGTCGGCATGTTGCGGGTAAGACCCTCTGTCGAACGGAAAGCATAGAATGCGAACTTGTCATCAGCGTCAGTGCGAGCGGCAATGAATGCGGAGATCGGATCACCGTCAAAATCGTAGGTGGTCATATAGGCGGTTGCCTGACCGCCTGCCCCGCCACTATCGCTGCTGGGTGTAAAAGTTCGCTCTTCGCCGGCATAGGCTCCTTCGGTAATTCGTACCGTCACCGTCCCGTCGTCGTTAGGCGTGACCATGGCACTGGCGTCACCCGACTGCCAGCCGATAGTCTCGCCACTTTCATCGACGACTGCAGAGTACCCAATCGCATTGTGTGCAGGGCCGCTGGGCCCGGTCGGGATATCACCGCCGCCAACCGGCCCCATGTCGATGCCCCCGCCACTGCTGCCGCCTCCGCTGCAGCCTACAAGCGCTGTCAGCGCCACCGCACTCACCAGCTTGAGATAGGTTTTCGTCATGTCTCCGGCCCCCACGGTAACTGTTAACTACCCGTAAACCATGTGTCGCAACCACAGCGCGTGCGGTCAAGCGAAAAGTGGCAAGAATGTGACTTGAGCCTGACGAAAGGCAAGGGCGGGCAGCGACGGATAGGGTTGCTCACGGGAACACGTTATGCCGAGCGAGTTGATCCCGGCAGGCCTGCAGGATTTTGAGGCGGGCATATTGGTGTTGGTAGTAATCACCAAAGGCCGGATCGGGTTCGAGGATACTGGCGGCGGCCTGCATCTGTGCCGCCGTCTGGCCAAGGCCCGGATAAAGACCCGAAGCGGCGGCGGCGTTGATGGCGGAGCCCAGGAGCACGACATCCTCGGTTGGCGAGATATGTACGGGAAGACCGGTCACGTCGGCGTATAGCCTTGAAAGAAGTGGGTTTCTCCGATGCCCGCCGGCCAGATGAAGCCGGGTGGCGGGAATGCCGTTTTCGTCCAGATGTTCGAGGATCTGTCTCAGCGAAAGGGCAATGGCGATCGAGGCGCGCCAGTAGAGCTTACAGAGCCCGTCGAAGGATTTGTCGAGGGTCAGGCCGGCGATCATCCCGGTCATGGTCGGATCGGCAAAGGGTGAGCGGCTGCCGTGAAAATCCGGCAGGATGTCCAGTCCGTCGGCAAAGCCGGGTCCGTTCTCGGCAAGCATGTCGGTGATCCGGGCGATCACCTGTTGATGGCGGCTTTCCGTTGCCGGCCCTCCCTCTGCATGGATCTCGAGCAGATGGTTCAGCAGACCGCCGGTTGCAGACTGGCCGGCCTCGAACGCCCATTGGTCCTCATGAATTGCCGAGAAATAAGGCCCCCAGAGGCTTTTCGCGAAGACCGGGTCGCAGCTCTCGCCGATAAGACAGCTCGAGGTCCCGCCAATCAGCGCGAATTCGCCGGCGGCCTTGGCCCCATGCACAGGGAGCGCGCCAAGGGCTCCGGCATAGGCATCGACCATGCCGGCCGCAACCGCGACATCGCGATCAAGCCCCAGAGCCTCGGCCGCCTGGCTCGTCAGTCTGCCGACGGAGGCGCCAGGCGGGCAGGGCGCATGGGCGGCGCCCGCCTTTTCGGGAAGGTCATCAAGGCCGAAAGTTCCGAGAAGCGCGCGCGGCCACGGCGCGTCACTGCCGGCCCTGTAGAACCATTTTGTCACAAGCGTGGAGACCGAGCGCGCCGGATTGCCGGTGGCGCGATAGCCCAGATAGTCGGCGAGGTCGAAGAAGCCGCCCGCCCTCTGCCAGAGATCGGGGCGATTGCGCTTCAGCCACAAGAGCTTCGGGACCTGCATTTCCGGCGAGATCGATCCGCCCGAATGCCGCACCGCCGGATCATCGGTGGCGCTCAGCTCTTCCGCTTCGGCCTCGGCGCGGTGATCGAACCAGGCGAGCGTGTCGTAGGTTCCGGCCTCGTCCTCAAAGAGCGGCAGCGGCCGACCGGATTCGTCAAGCAGCACCAGCGAACAGGTCGCGCCGAAGGCCAGTCCCGCGACCTGCTCGGGCCCGAGACCGGCCGCAAGTCGCGCGGCCCGCACGGCTGTTGCCGTCGTCTGCCAGATGTCTTCGGAAACATACTCTCCGCGCCGCGCGCCCGGGCGGCGCAGCCTGAGCGGCTCCACTTTGCGGGCGAGCATGATCCCGGATTTATCGAAAACGCCTGCCCTGACGCTTGCCGTGCCGACATCGACCGCAATCACATGATCGCGCATCCTGCACGCTCCCCCACCTGTCAGTATTTTCGCACAAAGTGGACGAGATTATTCGTTTCGTCAAACCTTCCGGCAGCGCAGGGCCGCGCCCCGCGAAGCCGCGCGCGTGAGGAGAAGGAGAGGTGCCGGGCGCTTCAGGCGCGTATCTGTTTCAGCCGGATGGCCTATGCCAGGTCGCCGGCGATATAGCGTTTCAGCGTTTCAGCGGTTCCGGCGGTCCTCAGGCTTTCAAGCGCCGCCGAAAAGCGCCCGCGGAAGACCTCATTGTCGGCGATCGAACCAAAGATGGCGCGTTCCTGAAGGAAGATCATCGGGTCCTGCCTGCTTTCAAGCGCCGCCTTGTGCAGGCGGTCCGCGCTTTCGTCGTTGAAGCGGATTTCGCGGCCACTGTCGGAGGTGCCTTCGAAGTAACGGCACCAGAGCGCCGAAACCAGGGCGAGGCCGACGACATCGAGGCCCTTCTCAAGGCGGGCGGCGGTGGAGGGCAGGATGAATTTCGGTTGACGGTTTGAGCCGTCCAGCGCCAGCCGCTCGATCGTGTCGCCGATCTTCGGATTGGCGAAACGGCGGGCGATCAGCTCGTAATAACCGGTGAGATCTGTATTGGGCACGGGCGGAACGATCGGAATGATTTCGTCGTTCTCAAGCTTTTCGAGGAAGGCGGCGATCAGTTCGTTTTCCATCGCCTCATGGACGAAATGAATGTCGAGCAGTTCGCCCGGATAGGCGATCGCAGCATGGCCGCCGTTCAGGATCCGGAGCTTCATCAGCTCATAGGGGCTGACATCTTCGACAAAGGTGACGCCGACCTCTTCCAGCGCTGGGCGGCCGAGCGGAAAGTCATCCTCCAGCACCCATTGCTTGAAGCCTTCGCAGAAGACAGGCCAGTTGTCCTCGATGCCGTATTCCTCGCGCGTGATGTCGCGTTCGCGCTTGCCGGTGGCCGGCGTGATCCGGTCAACCATGGCATTGGGGAAGGCGACGTTCTCGCGAATCCAGCTAGCGAAATCGGGGTCGGAGAGTTCGGCAAGGCCCGAGACCGTGGCTTTCGTCACCGCGCCGTTATGGGGGATGTTGTCGCAGCACATCACGGTAAAGGGCGGAACGCCGTCCGCCCGGCGCTTTCGAAGGCCGGCGATGATCAGGCCGAAGGCCGTCTTCGGCGTGTCCGGATTTTCGCCGTCGGCAACGATTGCCGGGTGGGTCGGGTCAAATTTGCCGGTCGCCGGATCGATGAAATAGCCGCCTTCGGTCACCGTCAGCGAAACAATGCGGATTGCCGGGTCGGCGAGCTTTTCGATCATCGCCGCATAGTCGGGCGGCGCGATCATGTCGATCATTGCCCCGGTGATCGTTGCCTCGCTGGCGTCCGCCTCCTGGTCCACCACCGTCGTCAGGAAATCCTGCGCTGCGAGCACCTCGCGCATTTTCGCATCAGAGGGCATGACGCCGGCGCCGACGATCGCCCAGTCGAGATCGCGGCCCTTGTTGAAGAGCTGATGCAGATAGACCGCCTGATGCGCCCGGTGGAAATTGCCGACGCCGAAATGGAGGATGCCGGCGGAAAGGCTGTCGCGGTCATAGGCCGGAATAGCTGCCTTGTCCGCGTGCTGCTCAAGGCTTGCGAGGTTAAGAGGCTTGGTCATTTTCTGTGTTCCGCTTTTGGCATTGTCGGTATTCCGTTGAAGGCGACACGAGGATCTACTGGGCCGCCAGGCCGTTTGCGTCGAAACGGTAAAGCCGCTCCGGATCCGGCGAGATGAAGACCGTATCGCCGTGACGGACCGGAAACTCGCCATCGGTACGGGTGGTGATATGGCCGAGTTCCGGCACATCGACATGCAGGAAGGTGTCGGAGCCCAGATGTTCGGAGACCGCGACCTTGCCCTTCCACCTGCCGCTTTCGGTGGAAAGGGCGACATGTTCCGGGCGGATGCCGATCGTGTGGGCGCCGAATTCCTCGGCCGTCTTGCCGTCGATGAAATTCATCTTTGGCGAGCCGATGAAGCCTGCAACAAACAGGTTGGCGGGGCTGCGGTAGAGTTCAAGCGGCGAGCCGACCTGTTCGATGTTGCCGGCGCGCAGGACCACGATCTTGTCGGCCATGGTCATTGCTTCCACCTGATCGTGGGTCACATAGATGGAGGTTGCGCCAAGCTGCTGATGCAGTTCGGAAATTTCCAACCGCATATTGACGCGAAGCGCCGCATCGAGGTTCGAGAGCGGCTCGTCGAAGAGGAAGCATTCCGGCGAGCGGACGATCGCCCGGCCGATGGCGACGCGCTGGCGCTGGCCGCCGGAAAGCGCGCGGGGCTTGCGCTCCAGATAGTCGGTGAGGTTGAGGATCTTCGCCGCCTCGTTGACCTTGCGGTCGATCTCGGCCTTGTCCATATTCGCCATCTTCAGCGGGAATCCGATATTGGAGCGAACGCTCATATGCGGATAAAGCGCGTATGACTGGAACACCATGGCCAGTCCCCGCTTTGCCGGCGGTTTGGCGGTGGCGTCGTCGCCATCGATCAGGATGCGGCCGCCGGAGACATCCTCCAATCCTGCGATCAGGCGCAGAAGCGTGGATTTTCCGCAACCCGAGGGACCGACAAAGACGACGAACTCGCCGTCATTGATTTCAAGGTCGATCGACGGGATGACCGCATGTTCGCCAAAATGCTTGGAGACGTTTTCGAGTCTGATGCTGCCCATTGGTCTTGTCCTTATTTAACCGCGCCGAAGGTGAGCCCGCGTACGAGCTGCTTCTGCGAAAACCAGCCGAGGATGACGATCGGCGCGATGGCCATGGTCGAGGCGGCGGAGAGTTTCGCGTAGAACAGACCTTCCGGGCTCGAATAGGAGGCGATGAAGGCTGTCAGGGGTGCTGCCTTGGAGGCCGTCAGATTGAGCGTCCAGAAGGCTTCGTTCCAGGCAAGGATGATGTTGAGAAGAAGGGTCGAAGCGATGCCCGGCACAGCCATCGGGGTGAGCACGTAGATCAGCTCCTTGCCGAGCGTCGCGCCGTCCATGCGGGCGGCCTCGAGGATCTCGCCGGGGATTTCCTTGAAGTAGGTGTAGAGCATCCACACCATGATCGGCAGGTTGATCAGCATCATCACCACGATCAGGCCGATGCGGGTGTCGAGGAGGCCGAGATCGCGGAAGATGATGTAGATCGGCACCAGCACGCCGACGGCGGGCAGCATCTTGGTGGAGAGCATCCACAGGAGCACATCCTTGGTGCGTTTCGTCGGCGAGAACGCCATCGCCCAGGCGGCCGGCACGGAGATCAACAGGCCGATCACCGTGGAGCCGAGCGAGATCGCCACCGAATTCCAGAAGTGATGGAAGTAATTTGAGCGCGCTTGAACCTCCACATAGTTTTCCAGCGTCCACTGGAAGAACAGGAAGGAGGGCGGCGAGGAAACGGCCTCGCTTTCCGTCTTGAAGCTCGTCAGCACCGTCCACAGGATCGGGAAGAAGATGAGCAGCGCGACGACCCACGCGAGAAGCGTGAAGGCCAGCTTTTTCTGTGTCGTGACCTGGCGTGCCATTGTCAGTCCTCCAGGTTCTTGCCGATCATCCGCACCAGGAAGATCGCAACGATATTGGCGAGAATGACGGCGATGATGCCGCCGGCCGAAGCGCCGCCCACGGCGAACTGCAGAAGCGCCTGCATGTAGACGAGATAGGTCAGGTTGGTGCTTTCCGTTCCGGGGCCGCCATTGGTGGTGACCAGGATTTCGGCAAAAACCGAAAGCAGGAAGATCGTCTCGATCAGCACCACGACGGTGATGGCGCGGGCCATATGCGGCAGGATGATGTAGACCAGCCGGTTCCAGGCGTTCGCGCCGTCCATTTCGGCGGCTTCCTTCTGCTCTTCCGACAGAGACTGAAGCGCGGTCAGCAGAATGAGCGTGGCGAAAGGCAGCCATTGCCAGGCGACGATCAGGCTGATCGAGGTAAGCGGGATCGACGACAGAAAGTCGATCGGCTGTATGCCGATGAAGCGCGCGAGAGAGGCAAACAACCCGTTGACCGGGTTCATCAGCATGTTCTTCCAGACAAGCGCCGAAACCGTCGGCATGACGAAGAAGGGGGCGATCACCAGAATGCGGACAATGCCCTGGCCGAAGATCGGCTGGTCAAGCAAAAGCGCCAGCGCGATGCCGCCGACAACGGTGGCAAACAGCACGCCGCCGACCAGGATCAGCGTATTGCCGATCGCCTGAAAGAAGGCGGGATCTGTCAGGAAGAAGCGGTAGTTCATGAAGCCGGCGAAACTCTCCGTTCCCGGCATCAGGAGATTGTACCTGAGGAAGGAGAAGTAGACTGTCATCGACAGCGGAACGATCATCCATAACAGAAGCAGAATGACCGAGGGCGCCATCATCAGCCGCGCCGCGTTTTGGGTATGGGTCGTCGCCATTTCGGTGTTCCCCGCTCGGTGAGGCAGGCCGGATTGGCGGCCGCGTCACATCTTCAAGGTTCCGTGCCGGTCTTTGGCCGGCACAGGAAATCAAAAGAGCCGCCGTCGGCAAATCGCGCGGCGGCTCTTCAAAATCAGTTCAGCAAGAAGAAAAAAGGCGGGCGGTCGGACAACGGGTTCCGACCGCCCTCAGGAGGAAGTCTTATTTCGGGTAACCGGCCTTCATCATCTCGCGCGATGTCAGCTGCTGAGCGTTCGAGAGCGCCTGCTCGGCCGTGGTGTTGCCGGCAAGAGCTGCCGAGAACTGCTGGCCGACCGCCGTGCCGATGCCCTGGAATTCCGGGATCGAGACAAACTGCGCGCCGGTATAGGGAATGTCCTGAACCGACGGCTTTTTGGTGTCGACGGCGTTGATCGATTCCAGCGTCATCTCTGCAAAGGGAGCAGCCTTCTTGTAGTCGGCATTCTCGTAAAGCGAGGTGCGGGTGCCGGGAGGGGCCGCGCGCCAGCCGTCCTGTTCAGCAACGAGATCGGTGTAGTGCTTGGAGGTTGCCCAGGCGACGAAGGCCTTGGCCGCATCCGCCTTCTGCGTGGATGCCGGGATGGCGAGGTTCCACGACCACAGCCAGTTGCCGCGATTGCCGAGATCGCCCTTTTCCGGGAAAAGCGCAAAGCCGACCGAATCCGCGACCTTGGATTCATCCGGATCGGTGACAAAGGAGGCGGCGACCGTTGCATCGATCCACATGCCGCACTTGCCCTGCTGGAACAGCGCCAGGTTCTCGTTGAAGCCGTTGGAGGAGGCGCCGGGCGGACCGTAATTGTTCATCAGGTCCAGATAATCCGTCAGCGTCGCCTTCCATTCCGGCGTGTCGAACTGCGGCTTCCAGTCCATGTCGAACCAGCGTGCGCCGTAGGAATTGGACATTGCGCCGAGGAAGGCCATGTTCTCGCCCCAGCCGGCCTTGCCGCGCAGGCAGATGCCGTAGATGCCGGCATCCTTGTCGGTCATGGCGGCGGCCGCCTTCTTGATGTCGTCCCATTTGGGCTCGGCCGGAATGGTCACGCCGGCCTTTTCGGCCAGATCCGTGCGGTACATGACCATGGCGCTTTCGCCATAGAAAGGCGCTGCATAAAGCGTGTCGTTGACGGAGAGGCCGCCGGCGATCGCCGGGAGAAGATCGCCCGCGTCATAATCGGCCGGCAGGTCATTGAGCGCCAGCAGCCAATCCTGCTTGGCCCAGATCGGCACCTCGTAATTGCCGATGGTCAGAACGTCGTACTGGCCGCTGTTGGTGGCGATGTCGGTGGTCACCCGCTGACGCAGCACGTTTTCCTCGAGCGTGACCCACTCAAGGTCGATATCGGGATGCTGCGCGGTGAAATCGTCGGTGAGCTTCTGCATGCGGATCATGTCGCCGTTATTGACGGTGGCAATGGTCAGCGTTTCGGCCGAAGCGACGCCGGTGAGCGCCGCAAGCGAGCATGCGCCCAGAAGTATCGTGTGCAGTCTCATACTCGTTCCTCCCTCAGAATTGAGCAATAGCTTACGATGTGGGCAATTACCCATTATTTGCTGCAAAGTGTCAAGTGGGCGAATGCTCATACTTTGGGCGAATGATGCAATCCATTGTTCTAAAAGAGCAAATTCTGAGGGCCTCTTCCGTGCCGCAGGACCGCGTGCCGGCGCTCATAACGATGTCGCCGAAATCGCGACATCGCGATCTGTGGCACAGGCCGGGCGAATGTGAGGGAGCTGTCGAGAGGGGAAGACCTGGGGCGGCTCCGCCTTTTGCGACGTTGCGCAGGCCGGTTTTGGTCCTTCGATGCGCACGAAGGAAGAGCCCGACGCGTCCGGCGATACCGGTCAGTCGCACGATGCATAGTTTCAATAGGTTAGTTAGTGCGTCCGGATGGACGCACGGCGCTCTAGCCTGCGCCACTGGTGTCGCGGACGGTGAGCGTGACGGGGGAATAGGCCTTTTCCGGCGGCCGCGCGCCCGTCTCGAGCCATGCCAGCATGGTGGCCGCCGCATTGCGGCCGAAGGCGCCGATATCGCAATGGACGGAGGAAAGCTTGGGAAAGGCCAGCGCGCATTCCTCGATATCATCGAAGCCGATCAGCGCGATATCGCGGCCGACGGCGACGCCCGTTTCGGCAAAGCCCGAAAGCATGCCGAGAGCCACCAGATCGTTGAAACAGAGCACCGCATCAAGCTTTCGATGATCTCGGGAAAGCTTCAGCGCGGCATCGCGTCCGAAGGCTCGCGTCGGCCGGCCGAGCAGGGTAAAGGGCTCGGCGCCGGTCTCGGCGATCACGGCCCGGTAGCCGGCCATGCGCTCATGGGTGACCGCCCTGTCCGGCAGGCCGCCGACGAAGGCGATATCCTTCGCGCCGATCTCAACCAGGTGACGGGCGGCGGCGATGCTGCCGGCCTCGTAGTCAAGCGAGGCGAAGGGAAAACGGGCCGTATCGGCATTGGCCATGCGCAGCACCTGCAGCGCGGGAATGCCGGCGCGCGCGATCCGCTCGAACACCGCGCCGTCATCGCCATAGGCGGGCGACATGATCAGCGCCGAAACGCCATGCTCGACCATCGAGGCGATCACCTGATCCTGGATGGCGATGTCCTCGTCGGTATTGGCAATCACGGTGGCGAAGCCGTGTTCGGCGAAGGTCATCTGGGCGCTCGCCGCGAATTCGGCGAAGAAGGGGTTTCTGAGATCGTTGATCACAAGTCCGATCAGCCCGGCCTCGGCCCCGCGCAGGTTTGCCGCCGCGCGATTGTAGACATAGTTCAGCGCCTGCATCGATTGCTCGACGCGCTTGCGGGTCTCCTGCTTGACCAGCGGCGAATTCTGCAGGACGAGCGAAACCGTCGACTTGGAAAGCCCCGCATGGCGGGCCACATCAATGATCGTCGGTCGTTTCGCCACTTACTATTCCCTTTGTTGTGTTCGGCTTCCGCCCCAGGCACCCGACGATCTCTCCCCTTGAGGGAGAGATGCCCCGAAAGGGGCAGAGAGGGGTGAACCGTTTCCGAGAGCGCGGCGTCTGCGGCTCATGCCCGATACCCCCCTCTGTCGCGTTCGCGACATCTCCCCCTCAAGGGGGGAGATTGTGGGTGGCAAGCCTCCCGGAACAGAAACGCTTCCATGCCAAACGGCAAGCCCATATAATTTCCTGCTGGATCGTTCTTGCCTCCTCCGCTCATGCTCCGCAAGTCCTCAAAACCCGTATTCGCGGGCAATCATGTCGGCGGCCTTTTCCCCGATCATGATCGCCGCCGCATTGGTGTTCGACGAAATCAGCGTCGGCATGATCGAGGCATCGACCACGCGCAGGCCGTCAAGACCGTTGAATTTCAGCTCCGGGTCGACAACAGCGCGATCGTCATTGCCCATGCGGCAGGTGCCGGCGGGGTGATGGTCGGTCTTGGCATGGCGGCAGGCATAGTTGAAATAGTCCTGGTCCGTTTTCACCTTAGGGCCGGGGATCATCTCGCGCTTGATGAAGGGGGCAAGCGCCTTCTGATGCATGATCTCCTGCGCAAGCTTCAGCCCGCGGATCGACATTTCGCGGTCATGCGGGTCGGCCCAGTAATTGGGGTCGATCAGCGGCGCATCGGAAGGATTGGCCGATTTCAGCCGGACGCTGCCGCGCGAGCGCGGTCGGAGATAGGCCGAATTCAGCGTCACGCCGGGGTTCTTCATCTTGTCCACGCCCGCCTCGATGCCGGAGCCGAGGCCGAGATGAAACTGGATATCGGGCGAGCGGGCGCCCTCTTCAGCATACCAGAAGCCGCCGGTCTCAAACAGGCTGGAGGCCACCGGTCCCTTGCGCGTCAGGAGATATTGCAGGCCTGCGACCGCCGACCACAAGGGCTCGGCATATTTGTCATAGGTGAAGTCGCCGGCGCATTCGAGAATGGTGAAGAGGTCGAGATGATCCTGCAGGTTGGCGCCGACGCCCGGATGATCGAACACCGCCTCGATGCCGACATCGCCGAGATGCGCCTTCGGGCCGATGCCGGAGAGCATCAGCAGGCGCGGAGAGCCGATGGCGCCGGAGGACAGCAGCACCTCGCGCGCGGCCGTGATCACGTCGCCACTCGCCGTTTCCACGCCGGTGACCCTTCCGTTCTCAACACGCAGGCGCCGCGTTTCGACGCCGGTGCGAATGGTGAGGTTCTTGCGGGTGCGAGCCTCCGCCAGATAGGCCTTGGACGTGGAGGAGCGGCGGGCGTGCTTCTGGGTCAACTGGTAATAACCGACGCCCTCCTGTTTCTCGCCGGTCATGTCCGCGTTGAAGGGAATGCCAAGATCGCCGGCCGCCTTGAAATAGGCCTCGCAGATCGGCAGCGGGGCCGCCGGTTTGGAAACGCCGAGCGGGCCGCCCTTGCCATGGTATTCATTGTCGTAGGTGTCGTTGTCCTCGGCTTTTTTAAAGAAGGGCAGGACATCGTCATAACCCCAGCCGGTGCAGCCCATCTGCCGCCATTCGTCGTAATCGAGGCGGTTGCCGCGCGTGTAGATCTGCGCATTGATCGAGGAACCGCCGCCGATCACCTTGGCCTGGGTGAAGCGGATCGACATGCCGTCCATGTGTTTTTGCGGCACGGTGTGCCAGCCCCAGCTACCGATACCCTTGGTCATCTTCGCAAAGCCAGCGGGCAGCGTATAGAACGGGTGGCTGTCGCGCGAGCCGGCTTCCAGCAGCAGAACGTTGACCTCAGGGTTTTCCGACAGCCTTGCTGCCAGAACGCAACCGGCCGAACCGCCGCCGACAATGATGAAATCATAGGCCATGCACTTTCCTCCCGAGGGCCTTCTAGCATGAGATTAGGAACGTTCCAAATAGAATTTTGTCGCGCAACCCGTATTGTCTCCCCGGCTGAACGGTAGGCCACCGAAGCCCCCAAACAATCTCCCCCCTTGAGGGGGAGATGTCGCGAAAGCGACAGAGAGGGGTAATGGGCATGAGCCGCGGGCGCCGTGCTCCGGGAAAAGGTTCACCCCCCTCTGCCCCTGTCGGGGCATCTCCCCCTCAAGGGGGGAGATCGGTGGTCGCTGAGCCTCCCTCAAAGCCGCGCAATCGACAATCCACCGTCGGCGGCAATCACCGTGCCGGTGGCGAAGGTGAAGCGGCCTTCGGCGAGCGGCAGCACGGCCCTGCCGATATCCTCCGGCGTGCCCCAGCGGGCGGCGGGCACAAGGCCGTCCTTGATGCGGGCGGTGTATTTGTCCTTCACGCCTGCCGTCATGCCGGTCTCGATGATGCCGGGGCGGACGTCGAAGACGGAAATGCCGTCTGCCGCCAGACGCGCGGCGAAAAGCTGCGCCATCATCGCCGCACCCGCCTTGGAGATGCAATATTCGGCGCGTTCCACCGACACCATGTCGGCGCTCACGGAGGTGATGAAGATGATCGACCGGGGCGTTTCCGCCTCCCGCGCCACCATGCGACGGGCCGCCTCCTGCGCCAGAAAGAAGGCGCCGCGCAGATTGACCGACATGACGAAATCGAAGTTTTCCGGCTTGAGGTCGAGCATGTCGCCCCTGACCGGCGCGCCGACGCCGGCGTTGGAGACAAGCGTCGTCACCGGCCCCATCCTCGCCTCGACGTCATCAAGAAGCGCCGGGATGCGATCGAGATCACGCATGTCATGGCAAAAATAGCGGGCCTTGCCGCCGAGCTTTTCCAGCGCCGCCGTCACGGCCGGCGCATCCGGCGCCGCCTCGGCGGCGATCGCGATATCGAACCCCGCTTCAGCCAGAGCCGATGCGATGCCAAGCCCGATTCCCTGCTGGCCGCCGGTGATCAGTGCCAGACTGCCGCTCATGCGCCGAACTCCTTCTTCATCGCGTCCGCCGCCTTCATCGAAAGCGCCGCGACCGTCAGCGCCGGATTGACGGCGGCAGAGGTCGGCAGGGCCGAGGCATCGGTGACGAACAGATTATCATGGTCGAAGCTGCGGCAATCGGGGTCGAGCACCGCCGTTTTCGCATCGCTGCCGATGCGCGCCGTGCCGCATTGATGCGAGGGCACGCGGCCATCGAAAAGCCGCGACAGCACAATCGGGAAGCCGGCGGCCTTCAGCGTCTTCTTCGTCTTTTCGACAAGCTTGTGGTGCGCGGCCATATTGGAACGACGCCAGATAAGCTGGATGTCATCGCCCTTGACGACAATCCGGCTTTCCGGGTCCGGCAGATCCTCCGATATGGCATAGAGATCGACGGCATGGCGCGAGATATGGCGGCAGGCCGCCATCGGCAGGGACGGCACGCTGGCCTTCAGGATCTTTGGCACCACCCGGCCCAGGAGCTGGACATTGCCGAGCGGCGGCCCGTTATGCCCGTCGCTCAAGTACCAGTCATTGATGCCGAAGGTCTTCTGGTAGGTGCTGTCATTCACAAAGCGCGGATCATAGGCGATCAGCGCCGAGGCATTGTGGTTCATGAAGTTGCGGCCGACCTGATCGGAGGAACTGGCGAGCCCGTTCTTCAGCAGCAGGGCCGCGCTCTGCACCGCGCCGGCGGCAAGGGCAACGAAGCGCGGGGTGAGCGTCACGGTTTCGCCGCCCTTGTCGTAGCTGACGCGGACAATGCGACGCCCGCCGGGTTCGGCTTCGAGCCCGGTGGCGCGCGCGCCGGTGACGAGCGTCACATTGTCATGAGACAATGCCGCCGCAAGCCCGCAGGTCTCCGCGTCCATCTTGCCCGAGCGGATATCGGGATAGCCATCCCAGCCATCGGCCCCATGGGAAAGCCAGGTGTCGATATCGACGCCGAGGGGCAGGGTGAAGGGATGGACACCCGTTTTCTCCAGCCTTTTTCGCACGGCGGCGACCGCCGGTTCATCGGGAACCGGGGGAAAGGGGTAGGGGCCGTCATGGGCGGGCTCGGTGGCGTCGCTCGTCACATCGCCGCGCACACGGTAGAGCTTTTCCGCTGCTTCGTAGTAAGGCGCCAGCGTCTCGTAGGGAAACGGCCATGCGGGCGAGATGCCGCCCTCATGCTCCATCGCCTGGAAATCTTCGCTGCGATAGCGCAGCAGCACCGCGCCGTAGAATTTCGAGTTGCCGCCGACATTGTAGTAATTGCCGGGCGAAAACCGCTTTCCCTCCGCATCCAGCCAGGTCTCGTCGGAGCGGAAAGCGCTGTTCTTATAGATGCGGTCGGGATCGCGCACCGGCGCATCGTCAGGGATCTGTTCGCCGCGTTCCAGGATGACGATCTCGGCCCCGGTCGGGGCAAGCGCGGCGGCAAGCGTCGCGCCCCCCATACCGGAGCCGATGATGACCACGTCGGGTGACCGGTTCATGGCTTACCCGATGCGCTGTTCTGTTTCGGGATCGAAGGCGACCGCCTTTTCCATGTTGACGGCGAAGGGGAAGCTGTCACCGGGCTTCACCTCGACATCGGCGCGGAAACGAGCCGTCACCTCCTTGCCGCCAAGCTGGGTAACGACGAAAAGGTCGGACCCGGCGGGCTCGATCACTTCGACCTTGGCGTTGATCGTGTGGACGGCATTGGACGAACGGTCGGCGCCGAGCTCATCGGTGACCGCTTCCGGACGCACGCCCAGAATGATGTCGCGGCCCTCATGCGCGGCCATGGCGTCGCCGGGGAAGGGCAGATGCGCCGTGCCGCCATCGGCGAGCGCGAATTCCGCCGCCGCCTTGCCGTCCCTGTCGACGATCTTCGCCGGAAACAGGTTCATCGAGGGCGAGCCCATGAAGCCGGCGACGAACATGTTGGCCGGATTGTCGTAGATCTCCTTCGGCGTGCCGAGCTGTTGCACATGGCCGCCGAACATCACCGCGATGCGGGTCGAGAGCGTCAGCGCCTCGATCTGGTCATGGGTAACATAGACGATTGTGGTGCCGAGCTTCTGATGCAGCTTCTTGATCTCCGTGCGCATGTCGACGCGGAGCTTGGCATCAAGGTTGGAAAGCGGCTCGTCGAACAGAAACACATCCGGGTCGCGCACCAGCGCCCGGCCCATGGCGACGCGCTGGCGCTGGCCGCCGGAAAGCTGGCCGGGCTTGCGCTTCAAAAGATGCCTGATCTGCAGCAGATCGGCCACCTGGTCGATCGCCTTGTCGCGTTCGGCCTTCGGCACGCCGTGCATTTCCAGACCGAAGGAGATGTTCTCGCCGACATTCATGTTCGGATAGAGCGCATAGGACTGGAACACCATGGCGATGTTGCGGTCCGCAGGCCTGACGCCGTTCATCGACCGGCCATTGATGGAAATGTCGCCGCTGGAGGTCGGCTCGAGGCCGGCAATCATGTTGAGAAGGGTCGACTTGCCGCAGCCGGACGGGCCGACAAGCACCAGGAACTCGCCTTCTTCGACGGCGATATCCGTCTCATGCAGCACCGTCAGCGCGCCGAAGCTCTTGGTGACATGATCGATCTTGAGAAAACCCATGCTTTTACCCTTTCACGCTGCCGGCCATCAGGCCGCGCACGAAGTAGCGTCCGGCGACGATGTAGACGAGCAGCGTCGGCAGTGCCGCCATGATCGCGCCGGCGAAGTGGACATTGTATTCCTTCACGCCGGTGGAGGACTGGACGAGATTGTTGAGCGCCACCGTCATCGGCTGGCTGTTGAAATCGGAAAACGACGCACCGAACAGGAAGTCGTTCCAGATATTGGTGAACTGCCAGATGATGCAGACCACCGCGATCGGCCCGGATGAGGGCAGCATGATGCGGCGGAAGATCGTAAAGAATCCCGCCCCGTCGATCTGCGCCGCGCGCACCAGTTCATCGGGGAACTGGGCGTAGTAATTGCGGAAATAAAGCGTCGAGAAACCGATGCCGTAGACCAGATGCACGAAGATCAGCCCCGGCACGGAACCGGCAATGCCCATGATGCCCAGAATGCGCGCCATCGGGATCAGCACGATCTGGAAGGGGATGAAGCAGGCAAACAGCAAAAGGCCGAAGATGATCTTGTGGCCGCGGAACTGCCATTTGGTCAGCACATAGCCGTTGAGGGCGCCGAGCACGGTGGAGATCGCGACAGCCGGCACCACCATCTGGATCGAGTTCATGAAATAGGGCTTGAGGCCGGTCGCCTGCACGCCGATCTGCGCCGTCGACCAGGCGCTTTTCCACGGTTCGAGCGTCCAGGCATCCGGCAGGTTCATCATCCCGCCCGCCTGAATCTCGCGAAGCGGCTTGAGCGAGTTCACCACCATCACGTAAAGCGGCAGAAGGTAATAGAGGCAGAAGATCAGGAGGATCGTGTAGATGACGAAGCGCGCGCCGCGGCCCGTCGAGACGACCTGGGTGGAAGCATTCGAACTCATTGGTGCTTCTCCCTCAGTTCCGACCAGAGATATGGCACCATGATCGCGGCGATCGACATCAGCATGATCACGGCGGATGCGGCGCCGATGCCCATCTGGTTGCGGGTGAATGTGTAGGAATACATGAAGGTCGCGGGCAACTCGGTGGAACGGCCCGGCCCGCCGCCGGTCAGGGCGATGACGAGGTCATAGGATTTGATCGCCATATGGGCGAGCACCACGATCGCCGACATGAAGGCGGGGCGAAGCTGCGGAATGACGATGCGCCGGTAGAGCGCGAAATTGGAGGCGCCGTCGATCTGGGCGGCCTTCAGCACCTCATTGTCGATGCCGCGAAGGCCTGCGAGGAACATCGCCATGACGAAGCCGGAGGTCTGCCAGACGGCGGCGATCACGATGGTGTAGATCGCCATCTGGTTCGACTTGATCCAGTTGAACTGGAAGCTCGTCCAGCCCCAGGAATGCATCACCGCCTCAAGGCCGATGCCGGGATCGAGAAACCATTTCCAAGCCGTGCCGGTGACGATGAAGGACAGCGCCATCGGATAGAGGTAGATGGACCGGATGAAGCCCTCGGCGCGGATCTTCTGGTCGAGAAAGATCGCCAGCATCAGCCCGATCGCGCAGCAGAAGGTGATATAGAGCCCGCCGAAGATGACGACGTTCTTGACCGCGATCGTCCAGGCTCTCAGCCGGAAGAGGTTCATGTAGTTCTTCCAGCCGACGAGATCATAGCTCGGCAGGATGCGGCTGTCGGTAAACGACAGATAGACGGTAAAGGCGATGAAGCCGTAGACGAAGATCAGAACCATCGCCAGCGATGGACTGAGCACGATTTTCGGCAGGGCGTCACGCAGGAAATCTCCCGCGCTCCCTCGTCTTGCTGCAGACGAAGCCATTCCTATCCTCCGGGTTGGCGGCCCTGCCGCCGGTGTTATTCTGAAGCGGATTACCGCCAATCAATCTCCCCCCTTGAGGGGGAGATGTCGCGAAAGCGACAGAGGGGGGTATGGGGCTTGCCTCAAGCACCGAACGTGCTGCGGGCGGTTCACCCCCCTCTGCCCTGCCGGGCATCTCCCCCTCAAGGGGGGAGATCGACAAGCGGCAAGTTCAGCTGGCAAGCCAAGCCGGTATTGGAGCGAAGTGCCCTTCAAACCCGCCTCATGGTCTGCGAGCGGAGAGGGCCTTGACCCTCTCCGAAGTGCGGCGTGTTTACTGCGCGATCTGTACCGCCGTGACCAGTTCCTCGGTCGCGGTTTCGCTGTCGTACTCACCGTTGAACTGAGCGGTGATCACGTCATACATGGCGTTCTTGACGGAGGCCGGGTTGGCGTGACCGTGCGCCATGGATCCGAACAGGTTGCCGCTTTCCGAGGCTGCGGCCAGATCGGCCATGCCCTTCTTGCCGCAGGCGTCAAACGCCTCGTCCGAGACGTCGGTGCGCGCCGGCACGGACCCCTTGACGACGTTGAAGGCCGACTGGAATTCCGGCGACATGATCGCCTTGGCCAGCGCCGCCTGTTCCGGCGTCGGCTCGTCGCCCTGCTGGAAGAAGGCGAACTGGTCGGAGTTGAAGGTCACCTGGTCCTGCGTGCCGGGGAAGCGGAAGCACAGGAAGTCCTCGCCCGGCGTCAGGCCGGCCTTGAGGAATTCGCCCTTGGCCCAGTCGCCCATGAACTGGAAGGCGGCCTCGTCATTGATGACCATGGCGGAAGCCAGGTTCCAGTCGCGGCCGGAGAAGTTGTCGTCCACATAGCCGCGGATCACGGTCATGCGGTCGAAGACTTCCTTCATCGTGTCGGAGCCGAGCGCTTCCGGATCAAGGTCGACCATCGAGGCCTGGTAGAATTCCGGGCCGCCGGTTGCCATCACCACGGCGTCAAAGATCGTGGCGTCCTGCCAGGCCTGGCCGCCATGGGCGACGGCGGTCTTGCCGGAGGCCTTGACCTTGTCCATCGCGGCAACGAGTTCGTCCCAGGTCTCGGGCTGCTCGATGCCGAGTTCGTCGAGGATCGACTTGTTGGCCCAGACCCAGTTGGTGGAATGCACGTTCACCGGGGCCGCGACCCATTCTCCGTCATATTTAGAGAATTTCTGCAGTGCCGACGGAACAACCTCGTCCCAGCCTTCCTCGGCGGCGATGTCGTTCAGATTGGCGAGCGCGCCTTCCTTGGCCCAGTCGGTGATGTCGAAGCCGAGCATCTGCACGGCCGCCGGAGGGTTGCCGCCGGTGACGCGGGCGCGCAGCACGGTCATGGCCTGTTCGCCGCCGCCGCCTGCAACCGGCATGTCCTGCCAGCCGATGCCCTGATCCTGCAGGTTCTCCTTCAGGACGTTCAGCGCCGCGGCTTCACCGCCCGCCGTCCACCAGTGCAGGACCTCGACATCCTCGGCCTTGACCGATGTCGCGGACGCGGAAGCCGCCACGATGGCGAGCATTGCTGCACTTCTTGCAAAATTCAAACGCATAGTCTCCTCCTCTTTGCGTTTTGAAACCCCATGGCCGGTTTCGGCCATGATGGTCATTTCCTCTCCCGCAGGCCGCAATCGGCGCGGCCGGCGATCTCAGTCGACCCAGGATGCGCGCGTGCGCCCGATGCGCATCGTCACGGTCTTCACCTCCAGGTATTCTTCCAGCCCGTAGCGGCCAAGCTCGCGGCCGAGGCCCGATTGCTTGACGCCGCCGAAAGGCAGTTCGGAAAATCCATCCATCCAGGTATTGGTCCACACGGTGCCGGCCTGAACGCGGCGGGCAAAGGCAAGGCAGGTGCTGACATCGTTGCTCCAGACCCCTGCAGACAGCCCGTAGGCGGCGCCGTTGGCGAGCTCGATTGCCTCCTCAATCGTTTTAAACGTCAAGACCGATAGCACCGGTCCGAAGACCTCCTCCCGTGCGACAGCCATGGTGGAATTGACATTTGTCACGACTGTAGGCGTGTAGAACCGGCCTGACAACCCCGGCACGGCAAGCGCTCCGCCGCCAAGGGGTATGGCCGCGCCGTCGCTTCTGGCGCCGGAAACATAGCCATCGATCTTGTCGAAATGCGCATCCGAAATGATCGCCCCGACCTTGGTGCGCGGATCGAGCGGATCGCCGAAGGGTACCTTTTTCGACAGCGCCACCACCTTTTCGGTCAGCGCCTCGGCGATGTCTTCATGCACGATGATGCGCGAGCCGGAATTGCAGCACTCGCCGGCGTTGAAATAGACGCCGAAGACGATGGCATCGGCCGCCTCGTCGAGATCGCAATCGGGGAAGACCACCTGCGGGTTCTTGCCGCCGAGTTCCAGCGAAACCTTCTTCAGCGTTCCGGCGCTCGCTCGCACGATCGCCTTGCCGACGGCGGTCGAGCCCGTGAACGACACCATGTCGACGCTTTCGCTCTGGCACATGGTCGTGCCCACCGGATCGCCATAGCCGAGCACGATGTTGACGACGCCGTCGGGAATGCCCGCCTCCATCAGCAATTCGCCGAGGATGACGGCCGAGGACGGGGTCAGTTCCGATGGCTTGACGACGGCGGTGCAGCCGGCGGCGAGGGCAAAGGGCAGTTTCTGCGAGACGATCAGGAAAGGGAAATTCCATGGCGCGATCAGGGCCGCGACACCGACCGGCTCCTTCAGCACCAGGCCGAGCATGTCGTCGCCGAGCGAATTGTGGCTGTCGCCGGAAACCGTGCGGGCAAGCGAGGCGGCAAAGCGCCAGATGTCGACCGCCCCCGCGATCTCGTCACGGGCCTGCGCAATCGGCTTGCCGCTCTCCAGCGTGTCGCGCATGGCGATGCGATCAAGGTCGCGTTCGATGAAAGCGGCAACCTTCAGCAGGATCTCGGCGCGCTCCTTGCCGGAGATGCGCGACCAGCGCCCGTCATCAAAGGCGGTCCGGGCGGCAGCGATTGCCGCTTCCGTCTCTGCGACGCCGCCAAGGGCGGCCTCCGTCACCGTCTGACCGTGAGCGGGCGATGCGCGCTCAAAGGTTTCGCCGTTCACGGACGCCTGCCACACGCCGTTGATCAGGTGGCGGGCGACGAAAACCGGTTCCGGCGTGTGATTGACAGCGGGGATGATGGTGAGGTCGGTCATGTCTAACAGCCCTTGAATGACGGTTTGCGTTTTTCGCGAAAGGCCGAAACGCCCTCGGCCTTGTCGAAGGAGGCGGCGATCATGCCGCTGCCCAGCGTTTCGACCATGGCGGAGCGGTCTTCGCCCACGCCCGCGTGGATCATGTATTTGACGATTTCGGTGGAATAGGCGGAGGTCTCCAGTCCGGCTTCGGCGATCTCGAAGGCGCGGGCGCGGCAGTCTTCCGCAATCTCCGCGGCAAAGCCGAGCGCGGTTGCCCGTTCCGCCCCGATGCGCCTGCCGAAGAGCGCCATTTCCTTGACCACGGGCTCCGGCAGAAGCCGCGTCATGCGCTGCGTGCCGGACCAGCCGGGCACGATGCCCACCTTGGGCTCGGGAAGCGCGATCGTCGCCTTCGGCGCCATCACCCGGATATCGCAGGCAATCGCAAGCTCGAGCCCGCCGCCGAACGTATGCGCAGAAAGGGCCGCGATCGTCGGCTTGGAAAGCCGCGCCAGCCGGTCGAAGCGGCGATGACCGTCGCGCACCCAGAAACGGGCGAAATCGCCGGGCGACAGATCGCCCCAGGCATTGATGTCAGCGCCGGCGCAAAAGGCCCGGTCGCCCTCGGCCGTCAGAATGACGAAACGGATGGCGGGATCGGCCTCGATTGCGGCAAGATGAGCCTCCAGGCTGTCGAGCATCTCCGGCGTGAAGGCATTGAGCTTGGCCGGATTGTCGAGGTGCAGCTCGGCGATGGGGCCGTGCGGGATCAGATGAATGGCGCTCATTGCACGGGCTCCATTGTCCTTGAAGACAGAGTCTTGGCTACGAGCCTTGCGAAGTCCTTCCGCCGATCTCCTCCCTTGAGGGGGAGATGTCGCGAAAGCGACAGAGAGGGGTATGGGGCAGAACCGCTTGCTCCGAAAGGACGGAGGGAGTTCACCCCCCTCTGCCCCTGTCGGGGCATCTCCCCCTCAAGGGGGGAGATTGTTGGGTTCGCCGTGACGGCAGAATATGCGGCGTGGCCGGCAATCATATCTTGAGCCCCATCTTCCGTTCGGACAGCAGCGACAGCGGCATGCTGGTCGCGTTTTCTGCGACGGAGACCCGTCCGCCGGACGCGGCGATGATGTCGCGCTCGGGATCGATGCCCGGCATGATCTCGGTGGCGACAAGCCCGTTGTCGCCGATGCGCATAACGCAGCGTTCGGTGACATAGAGCACGTCCTGGCCATTCTCCCTGGCGCGGCTCCCTGAAAAGGTGACGTGCTCGACGGCCTCGACCATCTTTGAGAACTTGCCCGGCTTTTCGACGAACAGGCCCTCGCTCGTCAGGTTGAGGCCGGCCGCCGCCTCGAAAAGCCCTGCAAACACGATCTTGCGGGCATTGGCCGTAATGTCGACGAAACCGCCGCAGCCGGCCGTCAGATAAGGCTTCTTGTCGAGCTTGGAGACGTTGACATTGCCCTTGCGGTCCACCTCGAGGAAGGAGAGGAAGGTGACATCGAAGCCGCCGCCCTGAAAATAGGTGAACTGGTTGGGCGAGGGCATGAAGGCATCGGCGTTCGACGCGCAGCCGAAGGCAAAGCCGGTCAGCGGCATGCCGCCGACGGCGCCCTGCTCGATCGCCCATGTGACGTCGCCGGCATGGCCCTCTTCCAGCAGGATGCGCGGCACCAGCGCGCAGATGCCGAAGCCGAGATTGGCGGCCTGGCCGGATGCGAGCTCCATCGCCGCGCGCCGCGCGATCACTTTTTCCACGCCGTATTCGGCGAGCTCGAAATCCGCCAGCGGGTGGATGATCTCCCCGGAAATCGCCGGATCGTAAAGCGTTTCGGTGGTCTGGTACTGGTCGGGATCGACCACGATGCAGTCCACCAGATGGCCGGGAACGCGCACATCGTGCGGACGCAGCGAACCGGCCGCCGTCACCCGCTTGACCTGGGCAATCACGAGGCCGCGATTGTTGCGCGCGGCAATCGCCTGGTCGAGGCCGCCGAGATAGGCGCCCTCGTGCTCATAGGTGAGATTGCCGTGTTCATCGGCCGTCGTTGCGCGCAGGATCGTCACATCGGGGGCGAAATTGTCGAAATGCAGCCAGGTGTCGCCGGCAAAGTCGACGCGTTTGACGATCGGCGCGTCCGCGGCCTTGTCGTTCATGGCGCAGCCCTGAAGTTCAGGGTCGACGAATGTATCAATGCCGACCTGGGTGAGGACGCCCGGGCGCTTGGCCGCCACGTCGCGGTGCATGTCGAACATGATACCGGAGGGCACGTTGTAGGCCGCGATCCGATTTTCGACGATCATCTTCCAGATTTCCGGCATGGGCAGCGACGAGGCGCCGCTCGGATAGGAACCGGCGATCACCCGGTCGAGGAGCCCGTCGCGAGCGATATGGTCAATGCCCTTGATGCCGTACATATCGCCGGCGGCAATGGGATGCAGCGTGGTCAGCCGCCGGGGATGGCCGGTGGCCTCAAACCGCGCGCCGAGCGCTTCCAGCACCTTGTCCGGGCAGCCGAGACCGGAAGAGGACGACACCGAAACCACGGCATTGTCTGCAATCCGGCTGACGGCGGCTTCCGCGCTGACGACCTTGCTCTTCATTTCTCAATATCCTTTGTAGTCCACATCGACGGCCCGGCCTTCGCGCGCCGACCGGGCAACGGCCATCGCAACCGCCAGCGATTTCAGTCCGTCGACGCCGTCCGCAGCGGGGCGGCCGTGGCCGGCAACCGCCCGGTTGAAGGCCTTCAGCCCGTAGCCGTAGAGGTCGTGGCGGTCATAGTTGAGTTGTACGGTGCCATCCTTGTCCGTCATTGTGATCGTGCCGGTCGGTCTCTGGGTCATGACGCCCTGGGCAAAAAGCGAACCCTCCGTGCCGTGAACCTCGATGCCGGAACCGGCATAGGGATGGGTGAAGCTCTCATGGCTCTGCACCATGATGCCGGACGGCATGGTCCAGACAGACATGACGCTGTCTTCCACGCCTTCGCCGAGCCCGGAGGAGACGGCCTGCGCGACAACCGTCTTCGGATCCTCGCCAAGATGAAAACGCACCGTGTCGGCGTCATGGACGGTGATGTCGGCGATCACGCCGCCGCCGGCGTCGCGGTTGTCGATGCGCCAGCCGCGCAGATGCTCCGGCAGGCTGACGGCATGGAATACCCGCACCGACAGGACGTGGCCGAGCCGGCCCTCGGCGATGATCTGGCGAATGGCAAGATGCGCGCCGGCGCAACGCAGGTGATGGTTGGTGGCGAAGACGAGGCCGGCGTTTCTGGCCGCTTCGACCATTTGCGCCGCGTCGTCGACGCTGAGCGCCAGCGGTTTTTCGCACAGAACATGCTTGCCGGCGGCAAAGGCGGCCATGGCTTGAGAGAAATGCTTCTCGTTGGTGGTGGAGATGTAGACGGCGCCGATCTCGGGGCGCGCCAGAAGCGTCTCGAGATCGGTGAAGGCGTGCGGAATGCCGTTGCGAGTCGCAAAGGCCTGGCCGCGCTCCGCGCTCGATGACAGAACCGCCTCGACCGTGTGGCCGGCCTGCGCCCTGATTGCCCCGATCATGTGCTCGGACGCGATCGTGCTGGCCCCGACAAGACCCCACTTCATACCGTCTCCTCCCGATTTGGTACGTTCCAAATTCTGAGATGATGTTTAGGGGATGATCTCCCATTCGTCAATCGGCATGCAGATAATTTCCGATCATAGCGGAAAAAGTCCGCTCCTGCCGCGGTGTCATGTTGTCGGCGACGAGCGCTTCGGCTACCACGAGAAAGTGCAAGATGTGGCGGGATATGGCGGGCCAGAGGGGGCTTGGCGCATGATATGTCTTGTAAACAATGTTGAAAATGCAGGGCGGATTAGTCTGCTATGATGGCACGGCCTGAAGCGGATGAACCGAGGCAATGTGACGGGAAGTGAGTTGACGTGCTGAATATTGTTGTTCCGATGGCCGGCAGGGGAAGCCGGTTTGCCGATGCCGGTTACACGGATCCCAAGCCGTTGATACCGGTGCATGGCAAGCCGATGATCCAGGTCGTGGTCGAAAATCTCACGCCCTCCGTGCCGCATCGCTTCATCTTCATCTGTCAGAACGGCCATATCCGCGACTATGGGCTTGAGGACAGGTTGAAGGGGATGGCGGAAAATGTCGAGATCATCGGCATCGATCACGTTACCGAGGGGCAGGCTTCGACCGTGCTTCTGGCAAAAGCGCTGATCGACAATGACGAGCCGGTGATGACGGTGAATTCCGACCAGTATATCGATGCCGATATCGATGCTTATCTCGGCTTCATGGAAAAGGGTGGCTATGACGGTCTGATCATGACAATGAAAGCCGATGATCCCAAATGGTCCTTCGTGCGCGAGGAGGACGGTGAAGTCGTCGAGACGGCCGAGAAGAAGGTGATTTCGGACAATGCCGCCGTTGGCATCTTCAATTTCCGAAAAGGCCGTGATCTGGTCCGCGCGTCGGAGGAAATGATAAAGGACAATGTGCGGATCAACGGAGAGTTTTATGTCTGTCCGGTCTACAATTACTTGATTCGCGACGGCCTGAAGATCGGGCACTATTCCATCGGGAAGGAGTATGACGGCATGTACGGGCTGGGCATACCGGGCGATCTGGATTTCTTCCTGGAACATCCGGTTTCCGAAAGGGTGAAATAGTGGAGATCCTTTCACATCGCGGTCTTTGGGAGACGGCCGCGGAAAAGAACACCGAGGCGGCCTTTCGCCGCTCCTTTGATCGCGGCTTCGGCACGGAAACCGACCTTAGGGACCACAACGGCGAAATCGTCATCGCCCATGACATGGCCAAGGGCGGCGAGATGCCGTTTTCCGCCTTTCTCGAGATCATGGACGGGCGCAATCTGACGCTGGCGCTCAACATCAAGGCCGACGGGCTGAGCCGAGAGATCAAGGCGATTCTCGAGGATTTCGGCCACAGCAACTACTTCGTCTTCGACATGTCGCTGCCGGATCTGGTGCGCCAGCTTGAGGATGGGCTGACGGCCTTTACCGGCCTCTCAGACCTTCAGCCGCATCCGCCGCTTCTGGAGGCCGCAAACGGGGTCTGGCTCGACTGTTTCCGCTCGGACTGGTACGGTCCGGGGCTGATCGACGGACTGATCGGGCAGGAAAAGCGCGTCTGCGTGGTATCCGCCGACCTTCACCGGCGTGACGTCGGCATTCAGTGGCCGATCATAAAATCGGCCCAATCACTCGGTAGTGACGCGCTCCTTTTGTGCACCGACATGCCGGAAAAGGCGAAAGACGCGTTCGAGGAGGCACGATAATGGCAATAAAGGCCGTCATTTTCGACATGGACGGGGTGCTGATCGAAGCCAAGGAATGGCATTACGACGCGCTCAACCGGGCGCTCGGCCTGTTCGGCTACACGATCGAGCGGCATGAGCACGCCACCGTCTATGACGGGCTGCCGACCAAGGTGAAGTTGCAGCGCCTTTCCATCGACAAGAACCTGCCCACCTATCTTCACGGCTTCATCAACGAGATGAAGCAGCGCTACACGCTCGAGATCATCGTCGAGCGCTGCCGGCCGCGTTTCGACCATGAATATGCGCTGTCGCGGCTGAAGATGGAGGGCTACCGGCTGGCCGTCGCCTCCAATTCGACGCGCGACACGGTTCAGCAGATGATGATGAAGGCGAGCCTGACGCCCTATCTCGATTTCATGCTGTCCAACCAGGACGTGAAACGGGCGAAGCCCGATCCGGAGATCTATCTGAAGGCAATAGAAATGCTGAAGCTCCATCCGAAGGAGTGCCTGATCGTCGAGGACAATCCCAACGGGTTGAAGGCCGCGGAAGCCTCCGGTGCCCACATCCTCGCGGTCAAGGATGTCGACGAGGTCAATTACAAGGGGCTGAAGCGGCGTATCGCGGAAATCGAGGCGGCGGGAAGTTCCGTGGGGTCGGCGGCATGAAGATACTGGTTCTGATGGGCGGCGAAAACCTGGATATCAAGGGCGAGCGCTACCCGCTCTACATGACGGAATTCAACGAGGAACTCATTCTCGAACGCCAGATCGCCGCGCTGCAGACGCTGGAGCCGAGCGCGATCATCTTCTGCGTGAGGAGTTCCGACATTCACGACTTCAACGTCGATGACGTGATCGCGCAGAGCGCGGACAACGCAGCATGCGTCGAGGTGTCCGGGCCGACGGCCGGCTCGGTCTGCACCGCGCTTCTGGCCGCCGAACAGATCGACAAGGATGAGGAGATCATTCTGGTCGCCGTCGACGAACTGATCGATGCGGATCTTGGTGCGATCGTGAAGGCGTTCCGCGACGGGGAGGCCGATGCCGGCGTGCTTTCGTTCCGCTCCGTCCACCCGCGGTATTCCTTCGCGCTCCTCGATGAGGATGGCCTCGTCTGCGAGGTCGCTGAAAAACGGCCGATCAGCAAGCATGCGCTCGCTAGCTTCTACTATTTCCGCAAGGGAAGCGATTTCGTGCTTTGTGCGCAGAGTGTTGTACGCAAGGATCGGAAGATCAAGGACGCGTTCTTCATCAGCCAGACCATTAACGAAATGATCCTGCGCCACAAGCGGGTCGCGATCGAATTCATCGAGAATGACCAGTTTCATCCGGTCAAGACGGAAATGCAGCTGGCGCAGTACATCTCCCAGCTTCACGAGCACAGGGAGGCCTTTCTGCATTGAGGACGGCGAAACTGGAAGACATGGTCAAGGGCTGGTTCATCGGCAATTTCGAGCCGAGCCTGTGTCGCACCGAAGACGTCGAGGTTGCCGTCAAGCGCTATCGGCGCGGTGATGCCGAGGGGCTGCACCATCACAGGGTCGCAACGGAATATACCGTCATCATCGCCGGACGCGTCAGCATGAACGGCGTCGAATATGGCGCAGGCGATATTGTCGTGATGGAACCCGGCGAGGCGACCGACTTCGAATGCCTGGAGGACGGAACCGTCAATGTGGTGGTGAAGCTTCCCGGCGCCAGTGATGACAAATATCCCGGAAGCATGCGTTGAGCGTTTTACAGGTTGAACGCTTGACGGGCAAAAAATCGGCTCGACATTCCCCATTTGGGGGGCGCATATTACATGCTGACAGGGCAGTTTGACCTCATGCAATGTAAGCTGCGGAACGAGTGCGGGGGCGCTCGCGTTTAAAGGGGCAGATAGGTCATTCGGTGATGGATACGAAAGAAATCACATTTCTGTTTCAGGGTGTCGTGGACAAGCCGCTTGTTCGCGACAGCTTTGCCGCCGTAAGGCGTTATTTCCCGGCTTCGAGGATCATCCTGTCCACCTGGACCACCGCCGACGTAGAAGGCCTCGACTATGACGAGCTCGTGCTTTGCGAGGATCCCGGGTTCTTCTATTATTCCGACCAGCCGGGCGAAAAAGCCAATAATGTCAATCGCCAGATTGTCGGCAACCGCGCCGGGCTGGAGCGGGTCGAAACCCCCTTCTGCTTCCGCATGCGCACGGACTTCATGCTGACCGGCAATGACTTCCTCTCGTTTTTCGATGCCTTTCCCAAGCGCGACGAGGCCTATGCGCTGTTTTCGCACAAGCTGCTGGCCTGCAGCTATTTCTCGCGCAATCCGCGCTCGCGCCTGCATTTTCCGTTCCATCCCTCCGATCTCGCCTTTTTCGGCCTGACCGACGATATCCGCAGGCTTTACGACGTGCCGCTGATGACGGAAGAGGAGGCGCTCTGGGACACGGGCAGCCGTCGCTACAATCGCTACACGCCCGAACAGCACATCTTCGTCAACGCCCTTCGGCGGAGCGGACATGTGGTGCCGTGCACCTGCTACAATGACGGAAATGAGGCGGCGGCGAGTGCGACGGAGCGATACTTCGCTTCCAACTTCGTGTTCCTGTCCTTCGACCAGTTCAACATCAAGCCGTCGAAACCGACCTTCTTCATGAAGGTCCATCCCAATTCATTCATGACCTGCTATACGCACAATGAATGGATCGAGCTCTATCGCGACCATGTCGACCCCCGGGCGGTCGTGCCGGCCCATGATGGCGAGCGGGAGATGATCGACCGATATTATCGCCCCTACAAAGTCTGCAGGCTGATTGGCAACATGATTTCGCTGCCTTTCAAGAGCAAGGCGAAGCGGCGGGCGATCCGCACCGGCGTTCTGGAATTCTTCCTGATGCCGCGTTGAGGAATTTCTTCTTCGAGCATTGAAAAGGCGCCCCGATGGAGCGCCTTTTTATTGTCTTGATACAGCCGCTGCCGCGTTCAAACGGGGCCGCGCCTCAAGCCCTATCCGAGCGGAATCGCCGGGTTGAGGGCTGTGACCACATTGGACGGGCGGACGCTGCCTACAGTCTTGCCGCTGCCATCGACGACGCTCAATGTCGCGCCCTTGCCGAGCGCGTCCATCATGTCGGCCAGCTTGGTGTTGATGTCGATCGGATGCGCGCCGTCGGGCGCATCGTCATCGCTCATCACATCGGCGGCGCGCAGGACGCCGAGCGGGTTCACATTGGCAACGAAGTCGGCGACATAGGCATCGGCCGGCTGGCGCACGATCTCCGACGGCGTGCCGCATTGGACGATCCGGCCGCCTTCCATGATCGCGATCCGGTCGCCGATCTTGAAGGCCTCATCCAGATCATGGCTGACGAAGATGATCGTGCGCTTCAGATTGCGCTGAAGCTCGATCAACTCGTCCTGAAGCCGGGTGCGGATCAACGGGTCAAGCGCGGAAAACGGCTCGTCCATCAGCAGGATCGGCGCTTCGGTGGCAAAGGCGCGGGCAAGGCCGACGCGCTGCTGCATGCCGCCGGAGAGTTCGCCGACAAGCTGGTCGCCCCAGTCCTTCAGCCCGACGAGCTCGAGCTGGGCTTCCGCCTTTTCCAGCCGCTCCTTCTTGCTCAGGCCGGCAAATTCGAGGCCGAGAGCGACATTGTCGCGGACATTGCGCCAGGGCAGGAGGCCGAACTGCTGGAACACCATGGAGACCCGTTGCAGCCGGATATGGCGCAGGGTCTTGTTGTCGGCCGAGGTCACGTCGGTCATCTGCGTGCCGTCATTGACGAGAACGCGGCCGCGGCAGACCGGGTTGAGCCGGTTGACGGCCCTGAGCAGGGTCGATTTTCCCGAGCCTGAGAGGCCCATCAGCACCAGAAGCTCGCCCTCGCCAACTGTCAGCGAGCAATTGTGCACGCCGAGCACCTGGCCGGTTTCATCCTGCACTTCAGCACGGTCCTTGCCGGCATCCATCAGGGGTAGGGCGCTTTCCGGCTTGTCGCCGAACACGATATTCACATCTTCAAAGACGACCGCATCAGCCATTGTTGCGTCCTCCGATCTTCAAAACCCGATCCAGAATGATGGCGACGACGACGATGACGAAGCCGCTTTCGAAACCGAGCGCGGGATTGACCTGGTTGAGCGCCCGCACCACCGGCACGCCGAGACCGTCGGCGCCGACAAGGGCGGCAACCACGACCATGGACAGCGACAGCATGATGGTCTGGTTGAGACCGGCCATGATCTGCGGCATCGCATGGTAGAGCTCGACCTTGGTGAGCTTCTGCCAGGGCGTGCCGCCGAAGGCGTCAGCGGCTTCCAGCAGGGGCTTCGGCACAGAGGAAACGCCCAGATGAGTCAGCCGGATGGAAGCGGGGATGACGAAGATGACGGTTGCCAGCAGACCCGGCACCATGCCGATGCCGAAGAAGATGATTGCCGGAATGAGATAGACGAAGGGCGGCAGTGTCTGCATCAGGTCGAGAACCGGTTGCAGCACCTGATAAAAACGCGGCCGGTGGGCGGTAAAGATGCCGATCGGAACGCCGATGGCCATGCAGATGATGCAGGCCGAGATCACCAACGCCAGGCTTTCGGTGGTTTCTTCCCAATAGCCTTGGTTGATGATGAACAAAAAGCCGAGAAAGACGAAGAGCGAAACCTTCCAGTTGCGCTGCATCCAGTAGGCAAAGGCGGTGACGACGAGGGCAACGACAATCGGTCCCGGCGCCTGCAGGAGCCACAGAAGCTTGTCGATGAGCCAGCCCATGATGTCGGCGAGACCGTCGAAAAACCAGCCGCCATGGATCTGCAGCCAGTCGAAAATATCCTGGGCCCACTGCCCGAGCGGGATCTTGTAGTCTGTCAGCCAGTGCAAGATTTTGCTCCTTCATTGTCCCCCGCGGTCACGGTTTTCACCGTCACCGAGCCGCCGCCGGTATGCCAGGCGGCGGATTTGCATCCCGTGATGATGGCGATAAGGAAAGGCCCGGAAAAGCCTCTCGCCGTTCCGGGCCATCATATCCTCAAAGGCCGAGCGAGGCCTTGACCGCCGGCAGGCCCGGCTCGCCGGACGTGGTGGTCACGCCGTCCAGCCAGGCATCAAGCGCATCCGGATTGGCCTTGATCCATTCGGCCGTGGCATCGCCCTCATTCTCACCGTCGTTCAGGATCTTGCCCATGATCTCGTTTTCCATGGCGAGCGAGAACTTCAGGTTTTCAAGAAGCTTGCCGACATTCGGGCATTCTTCCGCATAGCCCTTGCGGGTCACCGTGCGGACAATGCCTTCGCCGCCGAAGAAATCCTCGCCGCCGGTGAGGTATTTCAGCGAATAGGTGGCGTTCATCGGATGCGGTTCCCAGCCGAGGAAGACAATCGGCTGTTCCTGGCGGTATTTGCGGCCAACCATGGCCAGCATGCCCTGTTCGGAGCTTTCGACAACCTCGAAATCCTTCAGGCCGAACTTGTTCTCGTCGATCAGCGAGACGAGATAGGCATTGCCCTCATTGCCCGGCTCGATGCCGTAGATCTTGTCGTCGAGCTCATCGCCGAACTTGGCGATGTCGGCATAGGTCTTCAGGCCCTTTTCATAGGTGTAGGTCGGCACGGCCAGCGTATATTTGGTGCCTTCGAGATTGGTGGCGACAACGTCGATCTCACCCTCGTCGACATAAGGGGTGATCGCGCCGGTCTGCGCCGGCATCCAGTTGCCGAGGAAGATATCGACATCATCGCTCTTCAGCGATGCGAAGGTGACCGGAACGGAGAGAACCTTGACGTCAACCTTGTAGCCGAGGCCTTCCAGCAGGTGCTTCGCCGTTGCGGTGGTGGTGGTGATGTCCGTCCAGCCGACGTCGGAGAAGCTTACGCTGTCACAGGCCGTTTCCTGGGCTGCCGCAGCGCCGGCGGAAAGGGTTGTCGCGGCGGTAAGAGCTGCGAGGATCATTCGGAAGTTGTCAGACATGTCAGCGTTCCTTTCGGGTCCGTTGCAAGATTGCCGTTGCGCCTTGACCGGCGCGGCGAAAAACTGTTGGCTTCTTTGATTGATCAGTCAATCAATATAACATATGTTAATTCCTGTAAACGGCGAAGCAGGCAAAGTTGCATATTTCTTCGCCACTAAACGTCTCTGAGCATTTTTTCAGCGGGTTGAGCCGATGCCGAAAACCGGAATGGAAACGATCCGTCGCGATGCCCTTGTCCGGGCCGCGATCGAGGAAGTCGGCAAGGTCGGCATGGTGGAAGTCACGGTCGCGAAGATCGCGAAGCGGGCGGGCGTCTCGCCTGCGCTCGCGCATCATTATTTCGGCTCCAAGGACAAGATATTGTTCGCGGCCATGCGGCGCATCCTTGATGAGTTCGGGGCCTCGGTCAAGGCCCGCTACAAAAGCGCGCGCACGCCGGAGGAGCGGCTTGCCGCCATCATCGAGGCAAGTTTTGGCCCCGACCAGTTCGATCCCGCCGTCGTTGCCGCCTGGCTCGCCTTCTATGTCCAGGCCCAGCGCAAGGGCGATGCCAGCCGGCTTCTGTCGATCTACGAGGCGCGGCTGCGCTCCAATCTGGTCTTCGCGCTCAGAATGCGCGTCAGCCGTGATGCGGCAAACCGGATTGCCACCGGTCTCGGCTCGATGATCGACGGCTTCTACCTGCGCGCGGCACTGAAGGACTTCGGCAGCACCCGCCAGGGCGCCATTGAAATGACCAGGGAATATCTCGAACTCACCCTTGCCAAGGAGATGTCTTCATGACCGCGCGGCCGAACATTCTCGTTCTCATGGTCGATCAGCTTGCCGGGACCCTGTTTCCCGATGGCCCGGCCGATTTCCTGCACACGCCGAACCTGAGGAAACTGGCGGAACGCTCGACGCGGTTTCAGAACGCCTATACCGGCTCGCCTCTCTGCGCGCCGGCGCGCGCCTCCTTCATGAGCGGGCAGTTGCCGCGCCGCACCCGCGTCTATGACAACGCGGCGGAGTTCTCGCCCGATATCGTCACCTATGCCCATCATCTGCGCCGCGCCGGCTACCAGACGTCGCTTGCCGGCAAGATGCACTTTGTCGGCCCCGACCAGCTTCACGGTTTCGAGGAGCGGCTGACCACCGATGTGTACCCGGCCGATTACGGCTGGACGCCGGATTACGGCAAGCCGGGCGAGCGCATCGACTGGTGGTATCACAATATGGGCTCGGTCACCGGCGCAGGGGTTGGCGAGATCACCAACCAGCTCGAATATGACGACGAGGTCGCCTATGAGGCGGTGCGCAAGGTCTATGATCTCGGCCGCCGCAAGGATGACCGGCCCTTCATGCTGACCGTCTCCTTCACCCATCCGCACGATCCTTACGTGGCGCGGAGGAAGTACTGGGACCTCTACGAGGATTGCGACCATCTGGAGCCGGACGTCGGCCCGATCGACTACGAGGCGCAGGACGGCCATTCGAAGCGGATCTTCGATGCCAATGATTTTCGCAGTTTCGATATCACCAATGAGGACATCCGCAGGGCGCGGCGCGCCTATTTCGCCAATGTCTCCTATATCGACGACAAGATCGGCGAGATCCTCGAGGCGCTGGACGGCGTCGGGCTTTCCGAAGACACCGTCATCGTCTTCCTCTCCGACCATGGCGACATGCTGGGCGAGCGCGGCCTGTGGTTCAAGATGAGCTTTTACGAGGGCTCGTCGCGCGTGCCGCTGATGATTGCCGCGCCGGGCATGGAACCGGGCCTTGTCAGGACGCCGGCCTCGACCGTCGATATCGCCGCAACACTCGCCGATCTCGCGGGGGTCGACATGGCAAGCGTTGCGCCGTGGACCGACGGAGAAAGCCTTGTTCCTGTTGCAGCCGGGCAGAAACGAAAAATGCCGGTGCGCATGGAATATGCGGCCGAAGCCTCGGAAGCGCCGCTGGTTTCGATCCGTGAGGGCCGGTTCAAGTATAATCATTGCGAGCTCGACGCGCCGCAACTCTTCGATCTTGAGGCCGATCCGCACGAACTGACCAACCTGGCCGATGATCCCGCCCATGCCGAAACGGCGGCCGCCTTCGCGGCGAAGGTGCGCGAATACTGGGACATGGCGGCCTATGACGCCGAGATCCGCGAGAGCCAGGCGCGCCGACACATCGTCTATGAGGCGCTGCGGCAGGGCGATTATCACCCCTGGGACCATCAGCCGATGAAGGACGCCTCCGAGCGTTTCATGCGCAACCACATGGACCTCAACATTCTGGAGGCCAGCCAACGCTGGCCGCGCGGCGAATAGGACGTCGTCGTCCTCAAAACCAGCGAACGCGAAAAGCGGAGACCAACAATGCATGTACAAGCCAGCCATTTCATCGACGGCGACTATGCCGAGGATACCGACGGCCGGGCCTTTGACAGCATCAACCCGGCAACCGGCGAGGTGATCGCGACGCTGCATGCGGCAACGCCGGCGATCATCGAGCGCGCCATGGCGGCGGCCGAACGCGCCCAGCGCGAATGGGCTTCATGGCTGCCGGTCGAACGCGCCCGCGTGCTGCGAAGGGCGTCCGACCTGATGCGCGAGCGCAATGACGCACTGGCGAAGCTCGAGACGCTCGACACCGGCAAGGCCATTCAGGAAACGCTGGTCGCCGATCCGGCCTCCGGCGCGGATGCGCTCGAATGGTTTTCCGCCCAGGCCGCCGGCCTTTCCGGTGAAAGCGTGCCGCTTGCGGAAGGCTTTGCCTATACAAAGCGCGAGCCGCTTGGCGTCTGCGTCGGCATCGGCGCATGGAATTATCCCATCCAGATCGCCTCGTGGAAGGCCGCGCCCGCGCTTGCCTGCGGCAATGCCATGGTGTTCAAGCCCTCGGAAATGACGCCGCTTTCAGCCCTGAAGCTTGCCGAAATCCTGATGGAGGCCGGTGCGCCGAAGGGGCTTTTCAATGTCGTGCAGGGCTTCGGCGATGTGGGAGCGGCCCTTTCCACCCACGCAAAGACCGCAAAGGTATCGCTCACCGGTTCGGTTCCGACCGGCGGCAAGGTCTATGCGGCCGCGGCCTCCGGCATGCGTCACGCGACGATGGAGCTTGGCGGCAAATCGCCGATGGTCGTGTTCGAGGATGCTGATCTGGAAGACGCCATCGGCGGCGCCATGCTCGGCAATTTCTATTCGACCGGCCAAATCTGCTCCAACGGCACCCGCGTCTTCGTGCAGAAATCCATTCTGGAGGCCTTTCTGACCCGCCTTGCAGAACGAACGAAGACGATCCGCCTCGGCGATCCGCTGGATCCGGAAACCCATCTCGGCCCGCTGATCTCTGAAGAGCAGCGGCGCAAGGTGCTGTTCTATGTCGAGGCGGGAAAGAGCGAGGGCGCACGGCTTGTGACCGGCGGCGGCGTTCCCGAGGGCGAGGCCTTTGCCAAGGGCGCCTATATCGAGCCCACCGTCTTTGCCGACGTCACCGACGACATGACGATCGCGCGCGAGGAGATTTTCGGGCCGGTGATGAGCGTGCTGGCGTTTGACACCGAGGAGGAAGTGATCGCCCGCGCCAATGACACGCCCTTCGGCCTCGCCGCCGGCGTCTTCACCCGCGATCTCGCCCGTGGCCACCGCGTGGCGGACGCGCTTGAGGCCGGCATCTGCTGGATCAACACTTATAATCTGACGCCGGTCGAAATTCCCTTCGGCGGCGTCAAGCAATCGGGTTTCGGCCGCGAAAACGGGCGCGCGGCGATGGAATTCTATTCGCAGCTGAAGACGGTGCAGGTGGCGCTCGGCAAGGTCGACAGTCCGTATTGAGGGGGCATCTGCACGATACTGATCTCCCCCCTTGAGGGGGAGAGGCTGCTTTTTCACGATAGGCCTTCCTTCTCCTTCGGCGTCATCCTCGGGCTTGACCCGAGGTTCCAACCACGTCGGTCGCGAGCGGAGTAGGCGGGTCTTGCAGTGAAATACCCTGGCGGGACAGCCGGTACGCGTGTCGTGTGGAAAGGTGATTAGATCCTCGGGTCAAGCCCGAGGATGACGCAGAGAGGGGGGAAAGGGTGTCGGGTAGCGCGGGGCGGTCAAACGCGACAAGCAACGCCTCGTGAAACATTTGCCCACCGTGGCAATGAAAGGTTCGAAATTGACTGAAGCAGATTTTGTCATCGTTGGTTCCGGTTCGGCAGGTTCGGCCATGGCCGCACGGCTGTCGGAAGACGGCAAGCACTCCGTTCTGGTGCTGGAGTTCGGCGGGACCGATATCGGTCCCTTCATCCAGATGCCGGCGGCGCTCTCCTACCCGATGAACATGAAGCGCTATGACTGGGGTTTTGTCTCCGAGCCGGAGCCGCATCTCGGCAATCGCCGTCTGGTGACCCCGCGCGGCAAGGTGATCGGCGGCTCGTCCTCGATCAACGGCATGGTCTATGTGCGCGGCCACGCGCGCGACTATGACCACTGGGCGGAATCGGGGGCGAGTGGTTGGGCTTACGCGGATGTGCTGCCCTATTTCAAGCGCATGGAGCACTGGCATGAGGGCGGCCATGGCGGCGATCCGTCCTGGCGGGGCAAGGACGGTCCGCTGCATGTGACGCGCGGCCCGCGCAAGAACCCGCTGTTTCATGCCTTTGTCGAGGCGGGCAGACAGGCGGGCTTCGAGGCGACCGGGGATTACAACGGCGAGAAACAGGAAGGCTTCGGGCCGATGGAGCAGACGGTGTGGAAGGGCAGGCGTTGGTCGGCGGCCAATGCCTATCTGAAGCCGGCGCTCAAGCGACAGAACCTCGACCTCATCCGCTGCTTCGCCCGCAAGGTGATCATCGAGGATGGCCGCGCCGTCGGCGTCGAGGTGGAGCGCGGCGGCCGGATCGAGACAATCCGCGCGCGCCGCGAGGTCATTCTGGCGGCGTCCTCGATCAACACGCCGAAAATGCTGCTTCTTTCCGGCATCGGCCCGGCAGGCGAGCTTGCCGAGCACGGCATTCCGCTCGTCGCCGACCGACCCGGCGTCGGCAAGAACCTGCAGGACCATCTGGAGGTCTATATCCAGCAGGCCAGCACCCAGCCGATCACGCTCTACAAGCACTGGAACATCTTCGGCAAAGGGCTTGCCGGCGCGCAATGGCTGTTCTTCAAGAACGGCATCGGCGCCTCCAACCAGTTCGAAAGCGCCGCCTTCGTCCGCTCGCGTCCCGGCGTCGACTATCCCGATATCCAGTATCATTTCCTGCCGATGGCGGTGCGCTATGATGGCACCGCACCTGCCGAAGGCCACGGCTTTCAGGCCCATGTCGGGCCGATGCGCTCGCCCTCGCGCGGGGCGATCACGCTGAAGAGCGACGATCCGAAAGAGGCGCCGAAGATCGTGTTCAACTACATGAGCCACGAACAGGATTGGGCCGATTTCCGCCGCTGCGTGCGCCTCACCCGCGAAATCTTCGCGCAAGCCGCTTTCGATCCCTATCGCGGCAAGGAAATCCAGCCGGGCAGCGATGTTCAAAGCGATGACGAGATCGACGGCTTCATCCGCGAACACGCCGAAAGCGCCTACCACCCCTGCGGCACGGCGAAGATGGGCCGCGCCGATGACAAGATGGCGGTGGTCGATCCCGAATGCCGGGTGATCGGCGTCGACGGCTTGCGCGTCGCCGACAGTTCGGTCTTCCCGCGCATCACCAACGGCAATCTCAACGCGCCGTCGATCATGGTCGGCGAAAAGGCGAGCGACCATATCCTGGGCCGCCAGCCGCTCGCGCCTGAAAAAAATGCCGGTCCCTGGCTCAATCCGCGCTGGGAGACGTCAGACCGTTGAAGCCGGCCGGCAAGTTCAGTTGCCGGCAGCCATTTTCGCCTGTTTGGCGGCAAGGCGCGCGCGGATGCTTTCGACATCGGCGCGCGGCGTCGCCTTGAACAGCGTCTGGGTATAGGCATGCTGGGGATCGGTGAACACCTGATCGCGCGAGCCGCGTTCCACGACTTCGCCGAAATACATCACCATGATCTCGTCGCAGATATAGCGCACCACGGAAAGGTCGTGGCTGACGAAGATATAGGTGAGGTTGAACTCGTCCTGCAGGTCAGCAAGCAAGTTCAGGATCTGGGCCTGCACCGACAGGTCGAGCGCGGAAACCGGTTCGTCCAGCACCAGCAGGGACGGGTTCAGGATCAGCGCGCGGGCAATGGCGATGCGCTGGCGCTGACCGCCGGAAAACATGTGCGGATAGCGGTCGAAATGCTCGGGGCCGAGGCCAACCTTCTTCAAGAGGTCCTGCGCCCTGTCGCGCCGGTCCGTTGCCGAATAATCGGTGTTGAGCAGAAGCGGCTCCATCAGCACGTCGCCCACCTTCTGGCGCGGATTGAGCGAGCCATAGGGGTTTTGGAACACGATCTGCACCTTGCGGCGCTGCTCGGGCGTCGGGCGGGTGCCGGAAATGTCGACCTTCTGGCCCTCGATGGTGAGATCGCCATCCGTCTGCGCGTCGATCATGGTGATGATGCGGGCAAGGGTGGACTTGCCGCAGCCTGATTCACCGACAAGCGCCAGCGTCTTGCCGCGCTCGACGGAGAAATCGACGCCCTTCAGCGCCCGAACCGTGCGCGCCTTGTGGAACATGCCGCCCGGCACGATGTAGTCGCGGACGATGTTCTTTCCCTCTGCGACGATCTCGCTCACAGCGTTTCTCCCGTAAAGTCGGCCGAATAGTCGATGGTCGGCAACCGGTCGCCGGTGGCGTTTTCCGGCAGGGCGGACAGCAGCGCCCGGGTATAGGCATGCTTCGGGTTTTCAAACAGCGACAGCACGTCGGCCTCTTCCATCTTGCGGCCCTTGTACTGTACCACCACCCGGTCTGCGGTCTCGGCGACGACGCCCATGTCGTGGGTGATCATGATCATCGCCATACCGGTTTCCGCCTGCAGGCGGGCAAGCAGCTCGAGGATCTGCTTCTGGATGGTGACATCGAGCGCCGTGGTCGGCTCGTCGGCGATCAGCAGTTTCGGCGAGCAGGCCATGGCAATCGCGATCATGATGCGCTGGCACTGGCCGCCGGACATCTGGTGCGGATAGGCTTTCAGCCGGTCTTCCGGGTTCGGCAGGCCGACGGCCTCCAGCAGTTCCACGGCGCGCCTGTGGCGGGCCCTCTTGTCGAGATCGGTGTGCTGTTTCAGCACTTCCTCGATCTGGAAACCGGCGGTGAAGCACGGATTGAGGCTGGCGATCGGCTCCTGGAAGATCATCGAGATGTCCCGCCCGATGATCTTGCGCCGTTCCTTGGCCGGCATGTTGACGATGTCGCGGCCTTCAAAGGCAATGCGATCGGCCGTCACCCGCGCCGTGATCGGCAAAAGCCCCATGACGGCAAGCATGGCCACCGACTTGCCGGAGCCGCTCTCGCCGACAATGGCGAGCACCTCGCCGCGATCGATGCGGTAGGAGGCATTGTGCAGCACCGTGGTCTCGCCGTTTGCGGTCGGGAAGCTGACGGAAAGGTTCTGGACGTCGAGTAGCGGTTCCATGTCTCTAGCTCCGCTTCAGCTTGGGATCGAGCGCATCGCGCAACCCGTCGCCGACGAGGTTGATCGCCAGCACGGTGATCAGGATGGCAAGGCCGGGGAAGGTGACGACCCACCAGGCGCGCAGGATGAATTCGCGCGCTTCGGCCAGCATCGTGCCCCATTCCGGTGTTGGCGGCTGGGCGCCCATGCCGAGAAAGCCAAGGGCTGCGGCTTCAAGAATGGCGTTGGAGAAGGAGAGCGTCGCCTGCACGATCAGCGGCGCCAGGCAGTTCGGCAGGATGGTCTTGAACATCAGCCGGAGATTGCGGGCGCCGGCAACGCGGGCGGAAACCACATATTCGCGTTTCGCTTCCGCCATCACCGCTGCACGGGTAAGGCGGGCAAAATGCGGCTGCAGCACGAGCGCGATCGCGATCATGGCGTTGAACAGGCCGGGACCAAGAACGGCCACCAGCACCAGCGCCAGAAGCAGCGGCGGGAAGGCAAGGATGACGTCCATGACGCGCATGATCGCGACGTCGACCCAGCCCCTAAAGAAACCGGCGACAAGGCCGAGCGTGATGCCGAGCAGAAGCGCGATCGAGACGACGATCATGCCGATCGCCAGCGAATAGCGCGAACCGTAGATGAGGCGAGAGAGGATATCGCGGCCGACCGCATCGGTGCCAAGCGGGAAGGTGAGCGTGCCGCCCTCCTGCCAGAAGGGCGGCGTCAGGAACATGTCGCGATACTGCTCGATCGGGTTATGCGGCGCGAGCAGCGGGGCGAAGATCGCCACCAGCACCAGAAGGATGATGATGACAAGGCCGACGACAGCGCCCTTGTTCTGGCTGAAATAGTGCCAGAATTCGGAAAGCATCTGCAGGCGGACATTTCGTTTTTGGACCGGCTGGCCCAGCGTGCTGTCTGACATGGCTGAGCTCCTACTGGTGACGGATACGGGGGTTGATCAGACCGTAAAGCAGGTCGACCACCAGATTGACGAACATGACGAGGGCGGCAATCAGAACCAACCCGCCCTGGACGACCGGATAGTCGCGTCTGGAAATGGAATCGATCATCCACTTGCCGATGCCGGGCCAGGAGAAGATCGTCTCCGTCAGGATCGCGCCGGCCATCAGCATGCCGATCTGCAGACCGATCGTGGTGATGACCGGGATCATCGCGTTTCTGAGCGCGTGAACGCCGATGACGCGCTTTGCCGAAAGCCCCTTGGCGCGGGCCGTGCGCACATAATCCTCGCCGAGCACTTCCAGCATGGCCGAACGCGTCTGTCGCGCGATCACGGCGAGCGGAATGGTGGCCAGCACGATGGACGGCAGGATCAGGTGCGAGACCGCCGAGGTGAAGGCGCCCTTTTCACCCGACAGCAGCGAGTCGATCGTCATGAAGCCGGTGACCGAGGGGAAATAGTAGAGCAGCGAGATCCGGCCCGAGACCGGCGTCCAGCCCAGAATGCCGGAGAACAGGATGATCAGCAGCAGGCCCCACCAGAAGATCGGCATGGAATAGCCGGTGAGCGCAATGCCCATGGTCGCCTGATCGAACACCGAACCGCGCTTGACGGCAGAGAGGATGCCGGCGGGAATGCCGATGATGATTGCCAGCAGCATGGCGCAGATGGCGAGTTCCGCGGTCGCCGGAAACAGGTTCAGGAATTCCTGGAACACCGGTTGCTTGGTGGAGATCGAGATGCCGAAATCGCCGTGCAGCAGGCCCCAGACATAGTCCAGATACTGGACGACGATCGGGCGATCATAGCCGAACTGATGGAGAAGCGCCTGGTAACGGTCGGGGTCCATGCCGCGTTCGCCGGCCAGAAGCAGGACGGGATCGCCGGGCAGGACACGCACAAAACCGAAGGCAACAATGGTGATCCCGATAAAGGTCGGGACGATCAGCAGCAGCTTGCTGAAGAGAAATCTGAGCATAATGCGTCTTACGCCTTGATTGCGAAGGGGCCGGTTTTCCCGGCCCCAAAGCGTGAACGTTTATTCTTATTCGTTGATGGTCACATCGTCGAAGCGGTGGTAACCGAGCGGATCCATGACGAAGCCTTCAACCGCGGTCGACATCGGCATGAACACCTTGGAATGGGCGATCGTGTTCCACGGCGCCTGTTCCTTGAAGACGACCTGTGCCTCTTCGTAAAGCGCGGTGCGCTCTTCGGTGTCGGAGGTGATCTTGGCCTTCTGGATCAGGTCCTCGAAGGGCTGGTAGCACCACTGCGCGCGGTTGGAACCGCCGACAGCGTCGCAGCCGAGCAGAACGGCGAGGAAGTTGTCCGGGTCGCCATTGTCGCCGGTCCAGCCGAGAAGCACGGCGCCGTCACGGTCTTCAGCCGAGGAACGGGCCAGATATTCGCCCCATTCATAGGAGACGACTTCGGCGTCGACGCCGACTTCCGCCAGGTCGGCCTGCATCAGCTCGGCCATGCGGCGGGCGTTCGGGTTATAGGGACGCTGCACCGGCATTGCCCAGATCTTCATCGAAAGATCGGTGACGCCTTCCTCTTCCAGCATGGCCTTTGCGCCTTCCGGATCGTAGGGGTCGTCTTCGACAGCATCGTTATAGGACCACATGGTCGGCGGGATCGGGTTCTTGGCCACTTCGCCGGCGCCCTGGAAGACCGATTCCAGAATGGCTTCCTTGTCGATCGCCATGTTCAGCGCCTTGCGGACCTTCGGATTGTCGAAGGGCGCAACCTTGGTGTTGTAGGCGAGGTAGCCGACGTTCAGGCCTTCCTTCTCCATCACCGTCAGGTCGTCATTGGCTTCCAGCGCTTCCAGATCGGCGGGCGACGGATAGGGCATGATGTGGCATTCGCCGGCTTCAAGCTTCTGGCGACGCACGGCGGCATCGGTGGTGATCGCGAAGATCAGGTTGTCGATTGCCTGCTGACCCTTGAAGTAGTCCGGATTGGCCTTGTAGCGGATGACGGCATCCTGCTGGTAGTTGACGAAGGTGAACGGACCCGTGCCGACCGGCTTCTGGTTGAACTGCTCCATCGTGCCGGCTTCTGCGAGCTGATCGGCATATTCCTTGGAAACGATCGAGGCGAAGTCCATGGCAAGGTTCGCGATCATAGGCGCTTCAGGACGGTTGAGCACGAACTTGACCGTCATGTCGTCGACCTTGTCGATGCTCTTGATCAGGTCCGGCATCGACATGCCGTTGAAATATTCCCAGGAGATGCCCGGCGCATACTGGTACCAGGGGCTGGTCTCATCCATCTGGCGCATGAAGGAGAAGATGACGTCGTCGGCATTCATCTCGCGCGAGGGCGTGAAATAGTCGGTCGTCTGGAATTTGACGCCCGGACGCAGGTGGAAGGTGTATTCCAGACCGTCATCGGACACGTCCCAGCTTTCGGCAAGACCGGGCTCGACTTCGGTGGAGCCGTGCTTGAATTCCGCAAGACGGTTATAGACGGTGCGCGACGCAGCGTCGAAGGTCGTGCCGGACGTATAGGGCGCCGGATCGAAACCTTCCGGCGAGCCTTCCGAGCAATAGACAAGAGTCTTCGCGCTGGCCGCACCGCCAAGCGCTACGAAGAAGCTCGTGGCGAGCGCCAAAGCCTTCAGTTTTTTCATCATTTTCCCCTTGTTGGTCATCGGACCGGCTTTTCAACGAGACCGATCCTCCATGAAACCCGCACGACCATAAAGAATATGTCAGCCGCAACGGATCAATGCCGCATCGGCGCCAGCCGGCATCGTTACAGGTACCTGGCGCACACGAAAGTCATGCGCATGGCGCCGTTCCCAACCACGGCTGCCACACTAATGGCGAGACTATCGTTTTTTTTTGACCATGCAATCAAAAAGCTCATGCGCCGACGATTTGATCAAACGGCAAGCTGCTGAAATAGCTCTCGAATCCGCTTAATTCACGTTTTCGTAAAAATAAGGCCGCTTCGGCGCAATTCTGTTTCTGAAGTTGCGGCCCGCTCTTTAAGATGATTGCTTTCCACAGTCCTGCGCGAAGCCGCCGTGCCAGGCGCCGAACTGCCAAGGGTCAACCGGACGGAGCGTTTTACGTGACATTGCAGCAACGATTTTATCAGTTGATCGCCGCCTACGATACCCGTCATGCGACGCAATACTGCCATTTCATTGAAGGCGAGAATGATTTTACCAGCCGCAATACCTATCCAGTGCATGTGACAGCGTCGCTGTTTGCGCTTTCGCATGATCTTGCCCGGACCGCATTCATCCATCACCGCGCGTCAGGAAAATGGTTCCAGCCGGGTGGACACGTGGATGCGGGTGAAACCGCACAGCAGGCGGCGACGCGCGAATGCCTGGAGGAAACGGGACTTATCGCCGCACTGGCCGGTGACGCGAGACCCGTCAGCATCGACCTGCATCGCATTCCGGAAAACCCCAGGAAAGGCGAGCCCGAGCATTACCATCTCGATATCCGCTTTGCCTCAAGGGTCTCGGGCGCGCTGAACCCGGACCTCCTGGAAGTGCATGACGCGAAATGGTTTGCGATCGAAGAACTCGACGCCGTCGACGAACGGGTGCGCCCACGCCTTGTCGCGGTGCTCGCCTGAGGCCTGGCTTGGCGGCACCTTCATTTGGTGTTACGGCCAATGATCAAGCCCAACCGACGGAGTGCCCGTGACCGAGGCCCTTGCCCATCCCGAACTGATTGCCGTCCTGACAGCGCTGACGGATGACGCGCCGCGGGTGATGACCGTTGCGATGGGAAAGGCGTTGCCATCGGGCCCGTTCGAGAGCGCGCATAGCAGCCTGCAGGCCGGGCTTCGGGCCTGGGTGGAAAGCCAGACGGGCCATCCGGTCGGTTATCTCGAGCAGCTCTACACCTTTGCCGATCGCGATCGAGGCTTTGATCCCGGCGACCACAGGACGATCTCGATCAGCTATCTGGGGCTTGTGCGCGAGCAGCCGCCGCCGGGAAGCGGCGGGCCGTTGTGGAAGGACTGGTACAGCTATTTCCCCTGGGAGGACCTGCGCGCCGGCCGGCCCGAAATCCTGGAACAGGTCACGGACATGCTCAGCCAGTGGGCCGCGAGCGAACGGCCCGGCCGCGCCGCGCGCCGCCATCGCCTCGAATTCGCCTTCGGCCTCAACGGCATGGCCTGGAACGAGGAACTGGTGCTGCAGCGTTACGAGCTGATGTATGAGGCCGGACTGATCGCCGAGGCAGGCCTTGCCCCGGCCTTCTGGTTCGGAAGGCCGATGGCCGCTGATCATCGCCGCATCCTTGCCACCGGCATTGCCCGGCTGCGCGCCAAGATCAAATACCGGCCGGTGATCTTCGAGCTCATGCCCGAATGCTTCACGCTGCTTCAGTTGCAAAAGGGCGTCGAGGCGCTTGCGGGGCTGACGCTGCACAAGCCGAACTTCCGCCGCCAGATCGACCAGCAGCAGCTGATCGAGGAAACCGGCGAGACGACGAGCGGGACCGGCGGCCGCCCGGCCAAGCTCTTCCGCTACCGCCATGCGGTGCGCGAGGAACGCGCCCTTTCCGGCTCGAGGCTGCCCGTCGCGCGGATGTGACAGGGGTGCAAGCCGCCGCTCTGACCCCGATCAAAGCCCACAATTGACACCGCACAGACATGGGTTTATGACTCGCGCCCAAGATATACTCTAATTGAGTATTAACTGGCGTGGGGAACCGCGCCGCCTTAAGGAGGACGTGCCGATGAATGCCCCCCTCTCTGCCGCCGCGCTCTATGACCGCGTTGCCCATGTGGTGCCCAAGGCCGAATGGCTTTCCTTCGAGGATGATATCGACGCCATCCTGCGCCTGAAGCGGGAAAGGAACGCCGTGATCCTGGCGCATAACTACCAGACGCCGGAGATCTTCCATGGCGTCGCCGATATCGTCGGCGACAGCCTGGCGCTGGCGCGCGAGGCAACCAAGGTCGAGGCGGATGTGATCGTGCTGGCCGGCGTTCATTTCATGGCCGAGACCGCGAAACTCCTGAACCCGGAAAAGACGGTGCTGATCCCCGACATGGGCGCCGGCTGCTCGCTGGCCGACTCCATCACACCGGAGGACATCGCGCTTCTGCGTCAGGCCCATCCCGGCGTGCCGGTGGTCACCTATGTCAACACGTCCGCCGCCGTCAAAGCCGCGTCCGACATCTGCTGCACCTCGGGCAATGCGAAACGCGTCGTTGAATCCCTCGGCGTGCCCAAGGTGCTGATGCTGCCGGATGAGTATCTCGCAAAAAACATCGCCCGCGAGACCGATATCGAGCTGATCGCCTGGCATGGCCACTGCGAGGTACATGAGCTTTTCACCGCCGAGGATGTGCGCGAGATGCGGGCCGCGTGGCCGGGGGTCACCATCATCGCCCATCCCGAATGCCCGCCGGATGTCGTTGCCGAGGCCGATTTCTCCGGTTCGACCGCCGGCATGTCCGATTATGTCGGCTCGGCAAAGCCCGGCCGCGTCGTGCTTCTGACGGAATGCTCGATGAGTGACAATGTCTCGGTTCAGCACCCCGATGTCGATTTCGTCCGGCCCTGCAATCTCTGTCCGCACATGAAGCGCATCTCGCTTGCCAATATCCGCGCTGCCCTGGAAGAAAACCGCCACGAAGTCACCGTCGACCCGGAGATCGCCGCCGATGCGCGGCGCGCGGTCGAACGGATGCTCGCGGTATGAGCGCGCCCGTCGTCGTCATCGGTTCGGGCATTGGCGGGCTGGTGACGGCGCTGGCCCTGGCACCGCGTCTGGTGATGCTGGTGACGAAGGCGGCGGCCGGCGGCGAAACCTCCACCGGCAGGGCCCAGGGCGGCATTGCCGCAGCCCTTGGCGATGATGACAGCGCCGCGCTTCATCTTGAGGACACGCTTGCCGCAGGCGACGGGCTTTGCGACCGGCAGGCAGCCGAGGCGATCCTCGCCTCTGCGCCGGAAGCGATCGGTTTTCTCGAGCGCCATGGCGTTGTCTTCGACCGTGATGCCGATGGCCGGCTCGCCTTCGGCCTGGAAGCGGCCCATGCGCGTCGGCGCATCCTGCATGCCGGCGGCGATGCGACGGGCGCTGCGGTCATCGCCGCGCTGACCAAGGCTGTTGCGGAAACGCCTTCCATCACCGTCATGGCCGATACCGAGGTGAGGCGGCTGCTGGTTGCCGACGGCGCGGTCTGCGGCATTGTCGCGACCCGCAACGGCGAACCGCTGACCATCCCGACCAGCCGCGTGGTGATCGCGACCGGCGGCATTGGCGGGCTCTACGACATCTCCACCAATCCGCCCGGCAATTTCGGCCAGGGCGTGATGCTGGCCGCCCGCGTCGGCGCTCTCCTTGCCGATATGGAATTCGTCCAGTTCCACCCGACTGCGCTTGCCACCGACCTGCGCCCGCTGCCGCTGATCAGCGAGGCGGTGCGCGGCGAGGGCGCCATACTCGTCAACGAGAAGGGCGAACGCTTTCTCGCGGCGACGCCTGGCGCCGAGCTTGCGCCGCGCGACGTGGTCGCCCGCGCGATCGCCGCGGAGATCGGGCGCGGCGGCGGGGTGTATCTTGACGCCAGGCAGGCGCTCGGGCGCGGCTTTGCCGCCCGTTTTCCGGCGATTTCGGCAATCTGTGCCAAAGCCGGCATCAATCCGGCCGAAGAGCCCATCCCCGTGCGTCCGGCCGAGCACTATGCCATGGGCGGCATCGCCGTCGATCACCGCGCACGCTCGAGCGTGGCCGGCCTCTGGGCCGTCGGCGAATGCGCTGCCACCGGGCTTCACGGGGCCAACCGGCTTGCCAGCAACTCGCTGTTGGAAGCTGCCGTGTGCGGCCTTGCCGCCGCCCGCGATATCTCGCGTCTGCCGGAGGCATCGGGCCGGCCGTTGCCTTCGGCCCGCCTTCCCGTGCCGGCCGAAATCGGCGTCGTGCGGGATGTCGTTTCGCAAACGCTCGGCGTGCTGCGCTCGGGAGAGGGGCTCGCCCGGGCCATCGAAGCCCTGCTGCCGCTGGTCGAGGGGGAAGAGGCTGCAGCCGATCCGGCGCTGGTCGCGCTTTCGGTCGCCGTCTTCGCCCATCGGCGGGAGGAGTCGCGCGGCGGCCATGCCCGCAGCGATTTCCCGCTGAAGCGGCCGCAGCCCGAACGGCAGGTCATGACGCTGCAGGAAATCCTCGGCGCGGCGCACGCGCTTTGCCATACCCCATACCGAAGGAGCGCCTGACATGCCGGCACCGCTTCCCCGCCTGATCATCGAACCCGCCGTGCGCCGTGCGCTTGAGGAAGACCTCGGTCTTGCCGGCGATGTCACCGCGAATGCCGTCATTCCTGCCGGCCATCGCTCAACGGTGGTGATGGCCGCGCGCAAGGAGGGCGTGATTGCCGGGCTCGATGCCGCAGCGCTCGCCTTCGCCCTTGTCGACCCGGACATCCGCATGGCGCGCCACGTGGAAGACGGAGAGACGGTTGCGGCGGGCGCCACGATCGCCACCGTCACCGGGCCGTCGCGCGCGCTTTTGACCGGCGAACGCACGGCGCTCAATTTTCTCGGCCATCTTTCCGGCATCGCCACCGTCACGCGCACCATTGTCGATGCCGTCGCCGGCACCGGCGCCAGCATTGTCTGCACCCGCAAGACGACGCCGGGGCTGAGGGCGCTGGAGAAATACGCGGTCAAGGCAGGCGGCGGCGGCAATCACCGTTTCTCGCTGGCCGATGCCGTGCTGATCAAGGACAATCACATCGCCATTGCCGGCGATATCAAGACCGCCATTCTCCGCGCCAAGGAGAACGCCGGGCATATGGTGAAGATCGAGGTGGAGGTCGATACGCTCGACCAGCTGGAACAGGCGATGGCGGTGGGCGCCGATGCCGTGCTGCTCGACAACATGACGCCTGAAACGCTCAGGCGGGCAGTCGCAATCGTCGGCGACCGGGCGGTGACCGAAGCCTCCGGCGGCATTACGCCGGAAACGGCGGGCGCTGTCGCCGAAGCCGGCGTCGACCTCATTTCCATCGGCTGGCTCACCCATTCAGCGCCGGTTCTCGATATCGGCCTCGACTATAAAAACGCGGGCGACTGAACCAGTCCGTCCGCTCTTGCGTATCTCTTCGTAGCGTTATGTGAGGAGAACGAAAGTGACCAGCAGAACCGGACTATTGTTTGCCCTGCCATTGGCGGCTTTGCCCTGTCTTGCCGAAGCGTCCGAGCTCACGGGCGTGTGGGCGCGCGGCGACGGCAAAGCGCAGGTGCGCGTTGACCGCTGCGGCGATGATCTCTGCGCCACCAATATCTGGGTCAAGCCCGGAACGCGCCACGAGAAGGTCGGAGACAAGCTTGTCATGGATGTCGAGCCGGTTTCGCAATCGCGCTATGAGGGCAAGGCCCGCGATGTCCGGCGCGGACTGACCTATTCCATGGAAATCTCGCTTGACGGCGCGGCAATGCGCACGCGCGGCTGCGTGCTCGGCAAGCTGATCTGCAAATCCGCCGACTGGACGAGCATGAACTGAGGCTGTCAAACAGTGCCGAAGGCAAGTCGAAGCCGCCTCAGAGCCCGTAATACCATGGGGCCAGAAGCGAGAAGGCGATGGTGATGATGGCGATCAGCGGCAGGCCGGCGCGCAGGAAGTCGCCGAAACCGTAGTGGCCCGGACCCATGACCATGAGGTTGGTCTGATAGGCGATCGGCGTGGCGAACGAACAGTTTGCCGCATAGATGACGGCGGCCGCGAAGACTTCCGGCGGCGCCCCGATGCGCCGCGCCATGTCGAGGGCGATTGGAATGAACAGCGCGGACGCGGCATTGTTCGACAGCACATTCGTCAACAATGCGACGCCGACGAACAGACAGGCCAGAATGATTGGCGCGGACGTTCCGCCGCCCAGCCCGACGATGCTTTCGGCGATCAGCCGCGCACCGCCGGTTGCCTCGAGCGCTGTGGCCATGGCGATCGATGCCCCCACGAGCAGGAAAATCTGGCGGTCGAAGGCGCGCGCCGCCTGCTGGAAGGTGAGGCAGCCGAACACGATCATCAGCAGCGCGCCCGCCACGGCGTTGACCACCATGGGCGAAAGCCCGGTGGCCGAGAAGATGACGATGGCCGCAAACAGAGAACTCGCGATCAGCGCCTTGTCTCTCGGCGGCACGCTTTCGGCCGAATGTTCAAGGAGCAGCAGGTCGTGATTGCCGCGCATCGACATGATGTCGTCTTCATGGCCGCCGATCAGAAGCGTGTCGCCGGCCTCGAACCTCAGCTGCGCCAGCGGCGCGCGCGCCATGCGACTCTTGCGCCGGACGCCGAAGACGGTGACGTTGAAGCGCTGCTGGACGCCGCTGAAACGGACTGAACGTCCCTCGAAAAGCGATCCCGGCGCAATGACGGCCTCGGCCAGATGGTAATGCGGCCCCACCTTTCTTTCCGTTGCCGGAATGGTTCCGTCCGGCGGCGCCGACAGGCTGATCTCGCCCTTGGCCAACATGTCCATGAAGGCCTTGCGCGTCCCTGTCATCTGCAGCCGGTCGCCGGCACGAAGCGTCAGCCCGTCATCATAGGGCGGCAGCAAGACCGTGCCTTCACGGATCAGCGCATGCAGCGCCATCGGCGTCAGGTTTGGAAAGAAACCCGAGCGCGCGCTGTCGCCGACGAAACGGCTGGAAGACTGCAACACGATTTCGCCCAGAAACTGTGTCCCCGAGCTTTCAAGCCCGGATTTCTGCTCCGAACGCTCGCTGCCAAGAATGCGGGGCAGGACGAAAAGCACGTAAAGATAGCCGATCCCGGCGAGGATCATACCCATGCCGGTGATTTCGAAAAAGCCGATCTCCAGGCCTTCCTTGGCAGCCATGCCGGCGGCGATCAGGTTGGTGGACGATCCGATCATCGTCGTCATGCCGCCGAGAATGGTGATGAAGGAAAGCGGCATGAAGATCTGGTAGGCCGGCAGGCGGAAGCGGGCGGCAAGCGATGTCAGCACCGGGATGAAGATGACCACGACCGGCGTGTTGTTAAGGAAGGCGGAGGTGATGCCGGCGACAACGAGAATGATGGCGATCGAGAGGCGCGGATTGCCGCCATACATCCGGCCGATCCGGTTGGTGACCCCTTCCAGCGCGTCCGTCGCGAACAATCCCTTGCCGACGATCAAAAGTGCCAGAACGGTGATCAGAGCCGGCGAGGCAAAACCGGACAGGAGCGCCTCGGGCGTGATCGCCTGCCCGCCTTCCGGCCGATAGGGAAAGGTGCCGAAGAGGACGAGAAGCAGCGCAATCGCCGCAAGCGATATATTCTCGATCGGAAATCGGTCGAGCGCATAGAGGAGAATCGTTCCGGCGATAATTGCCAGCGTGGCGTAGAGATGGAAGTTCTCAACCAAATCGAAGCCTCATGGCCGAAAATGGATCAATGCGCGGCCAACCGGCTCCAGGCAGGCCAGACTTGTCAAATCGGTCCGCGTTTTGTTATGCAATCAGCGGTCTGAAAATAGCCGGCTTCAGGCCGGTCGGGCGGATATTGAACGCAAACAGGACCCGCCGCAAGTCTCGGCATGCCTAGGGCGGATTGAATTCCCGGTGTTTTCCGCGCTGCCCATTCCTCGGCCATGAGGCTTGGAGGCCGTTTTCCCGTCGCGGCCGTATTTTGTCCCTTTTTTGCAAATACCGGCAGGTTGGACGAAAACTGACGCGAACGTTAGCGTCCTTACGGGATCATTCGGATAACGAAAGGCATCTGCATGAAAGCGGATTTTCTCGCGGCTTCCTTGCCACACAATAAAGCTCAATGTCTGAACGCGCCCGGGAGCGGAAAGGTTCCAGGCGCGGGGCGCCGAGCGATGATCGCGAAGCGGACGGGTTCAGGGCCGGGTAATGAAAAATTTACCCTGAGTGCAGTAATTTACCGGCTGAGAACAGACACACCGTCTTTGAGTAATGCGTAGGAAGTGTGCCTCGTGACGTCGAGAAAGTATCGAAATTCGTCCATTCGCGGCGGCGGCAAAAGCCGCATGACCCGGCTTGCAACGGCGGCCGCCTTCCTGCTCGTGACAGGCGGCGCGATCGCGATGATCGCAGCTTCGCCGATCATTTCGGCAACGGTCGCCAAGCCGCAGCTTTCCTCAACAGCCGGGCTTGGCCTGACGCTCAACCCGGCCTTCAAGACACCCGAACGTGCCCAGAGCGCCAAGGTATCGCGGCTTCTTGCCGCCCGCGAAGGCCAGGCCCGTGCCAAGGGGCTGAAGGCCGAGGATGTGCGCCTGTCCTATCTCAAGCCGAAGCTTGAACGGAGCGGCCAGACGGCGCTCACTGTCCTGCAGCGCAAGATGGTTGCCGAACAGATTGCCGATAATGCCGGAAGCGAGATCGCTCTTGCCGGCGTACCGCCGGAACTGATGCCGAAGGCGCTTTCAAGAACGCCGGGCCCGGCCACGATCGCGCCAAGCACGGCGTTTGCCGCCGTTTCCCCGGGCGGCGGCGCGGACGACAGTGCGGGCGGGGCTTTCAAGCTCGTGCTGCAGGGTGCCGATGACTCGCGCCTTGCGCCCGGCGAGGTTCCCACGCCGGAGAAACGTCCGGCAGGCCTGACACTTGCCTATGCCGATTTCGGCCATGACGGTCTTGATGGCATTTTCGGCGAAGTGCCGGAACGCACATCGAAGGTGGCGGTCTATGATATTGCCGCCGGCAAGGTCTACATGCCAGACGGTGAGGTGATGGAGGCTCATTCGGGCCGCGGCAAGTACCGCGACGACCCGAACCATACCCATGTGAAGATGGCCGGCGCAGTGCCGGCGGCCACCTACAGGCTGTCGATGCGGGAATCGCTGTTTCACGGCGTTCCGGCTTTGCGCATGACCTCGGTCGACGGCACCAATCCGCTGGGGCGCACGGGCATTCTGGCTCATACCTACATGCTGCGCACGCCTGGCGATTCCCATGGCTGCCTCGTCTTCAAGGACTATTACAAGTTTCTGAAGGCCTATCGCGAGAACGAGGTCGACTACATCGTCGCCGTGCCGAGTCTCAGAAAGGGTCTCAGCACCCAGCTTGCCAGCCGCGCGAGCTAGAGCGCCGTGCATCCGTTCGGATGTACAAAGGACACTCTAACCTATTGAATCTACGCATGGTGCTTTCCGAAAACCGATTCCGATTTTCGGGCCGATGCTGTAGGTCCCGTCAGGCTTCAAGATCCCGGATGTACAGCACGGGGCCCGTGTCGAGATGGCGCGAAGTCGCCGGTTGGGAGGTCACCCGGCCGCGGAGCGAAAAAAAACGGGAACCGCGCATGGCGGGTTCCCGATGGTTCTCGGCAGGTGTTCTTGCGCGGCCAGCTCGGTTGCGAAGGCCTGTCAGTTCTGGCCGATTTCGAAATCCGCCAGAAGTTCGAGCGCCCTGACCATGGCGGAATGATCCCAGCCGCTGCCGCCGCGGGCGGCGCAGGCGTTGAAGAGTTCCTGGCAGGTTGCCGTGTTCGGAAGCGAAAGTCCCATCTGGCGACCGGCGCTGAGCGCCAGGTTGAGATCCTTCTGGTGCAGATTGATGCGAAAGCCGGGGTCGAAGGTTCGGTTGATCATGCGCGCGCCATGGAGCTCCAGGATCTTCGACGATGCGAAGCCGCCGGAGATCGCTTGGCGTACCCGTTCGGGATCAACGCCGGCGCGCGCGGCAAATAGAAGCGCCTCGGCGACGGCCTCGATATTCATGGCGACGATCATCTGGTTGGCGACCTTGGCCGTCTGGCCGGCGCCGATCGAGCCGACCAGCGTGACATTCTTGCCCATGATCTCGAAAAGCGGCCGGACCCGTTCGAACACCTCGTCTTTCGCGCCGACCATGATCGACAGCGTGCCCTCGCGTGCGCCGACTTCGCCGCCTGAGACGGGAGCATCGACATAGTCGCAGCCGAGGGCCGCGATCCCGGCCGCGTATTCCTTCGTCTCCACCGGAGAGATCGAGCTCATGTCGATAACGGTCTTGCCTGCGCTCAGGCCCTCGGCCGCGCCGTTTTCGCCGAACAGAACCGCGCCGACATCTGGCGTATCCGGCACGATGCAGATGAAGACCTCGCATTTCTCTGCCGCCTCCCTTGAAGAGGCGCAAGCCGTGACGCCCTTGGCCGCAAGGCTTTCGGAAAGCGGCTTGCGGTCATAGGCGAAAACTTCGTGCCCGGCATCCGCTAGCCGCCCGGCCATCTGGGTGCCCATGATGCCGAGCCCGACGAAACCGATCTTTGTCATCGCTGATTTCCCTTCAGATTGTCATTTTCGTAATAGACCGGAGCCTTAGCTTCGCGCTGGCTTGAACCGGTCGAAGAGAGCCTGGGTTGCCGAGCGGAAGGCGCCGAGATCGGAGCCGACGGCGACGAGGCTCGCGCCCATTTCCAGATATCTCCGGGCATCGGCCTCCGCCGGCGCCAGAATGCCGGATGCCTTGCCATGCTGCGCGGCAACCGAGAACACATGGGCAATGGCGTTCTGGACTTCCGGATGCGAGGGAGCGCCGAGATGACCGAAGCCGGCCGCCAGGTCCGAAGGGCCCACGAACAGGCAGTCCACGCCGTCAACGGCGGCGATCTCGGCTGCAGCCTCAACTGCCTGCGGGCTTTCGATCTGTACCAGAACGGCGATATTGTCGTTGACCAGTTCCATGTAGTCGCGCACCAGGCCGTAGCGGTTGGAGCGTTGCGAAACGGAAACGCCGCGCACGCCCTTCGGGGGGTATCGGGTTGCGGCAACGGCTGTTCGCGCCTCTTCCGCCGACTGCACGAACGGGATCAGAAAATTGAAGAAACCGTTGTCGAGCAGGCGCTTGATGATCACCGTGTCGTTCCATTGCGGACGCACGACCGGCGCCGACACGCTGTCCTTCAGGGCCATCAATTGCGGGATCAGGGTCAGCACGTCATTGGGCGCATGCTCGCTGTCCAGCAGCAGCCAGTCGAACCCCGCTCAGCCGAGAACTTCGGTGGTGATCGGGCTCGCAAGCGCCGACCAGCAGCCGATCTGCACCTTGCGGTCCAGGATATTGCGGCGGAACTGGTTCGGAATACCCCTATAGGGTGCGTCATCCGACATGGCTGATCCTTTCTCCTCCTGAGACGTCGTCGGCGGAGATGTTTCGGCCGCCAGCGTGCCGGGAAGATTCTCCCAATTCGGCAGCCGGTCAATCACGATCTGGGACAAGCCGAGGGGATTGTTAAATTTCGGTGTATATGTTTCACATTGTGAGATTGATGGGTTGGCGATCATCGGATCGGCCATGCTTGGGGGTGAGGATGACGAAACAGGGCGGCGACGAGAGAAGAACGGTTCAGGGCGCAGGCTTGCTGATGAAGGCCTGCGACATTCTCGATCTGGTGGGCGCATCGCCGGGCCGCTGGTCCGTGAGCGAGCTCGTGGACGAGACAGGGCTTTCCAAATCGACTCTTTATCGCATCGTGTCGGCTCTGATCGCGCGCGGCTTCCTGCGCAATGCGCGCGACGGCCAGAAACTGCTGCTCGGTTTTCACTATCTTGACCTCGCCCAGAATGTCTGGGCGGAGCAGGATCTTGCGGCGATTGCTGCCGACGAGCTGCGGCGGCTGCGCGAAATGACCGGGGAAACGGCCTATCTCGCGGTTCTATCCGGCAACCAGATGCTGTCGCTCGCAAAATCCGTCGGCGCGCATGAGAACAGCTCGACGGCGGCGATGGGCAAGGCGAAGCCGGTCTATGCGACCAGCCAGGGCAAGGCGTTTCTGGCGTTTCTGCCCGACCGGCAGGTGGACCATATCCTGTCCACGCTGCGTTTCGAGGCCATAACGCCCTACACGATCACTGATTCGAAAACCCTCAAGTTGAGGCTCAACATCATCCGCCAACGCGGTTTCGCGGTGGATGATCAGGAGAATATCGCCGGCACAAGATGCATCGGCGTCCCGCTTCTGGATGCCAGCGGTCAGCCGCTTGCCGCCATCAGCGTTTCCGGGCCGACCTACCGCATGACCCCGGAACGGGTCGAACAGCTCGCGCCGGATCTGATCGCGGCGGGCCAGCGCCTGAGCCTGTTGATACAGGCCCACAAGGCCAAGGCGGATGCGCCGATCCGCGGTGACATCATGGCGGTCGGGGAGGCCTGCTTCCATGGCGGCTGGCCGGTCTGGGCGTCACGCGAGAACTGCCTCTACTGGGTCGACCGTCTGGCGCCGGCGGTCTACGCACTGCCGGAAGGCGGCTCGCCCGTTCTTGTCGGCCGGCCGCCGGCTCCCGTCGACCATGTCGTTCCGGCCCGCAGCGGCGGCATCGACCTCGTTTGCGACGGAAACTGGTGCCACATTGGTCTGCAGGAGGAGTGCCGGCGCACCGACAAGCCGCTTTCCGGGCTGGAAACCGCTTTCGTGCGCGGGGCCTCGGGCGCTTTGTGGACTTGCCGCCGCGAAGGCGGCCGTTCGCGGATCGGCCGCCTGTCCTCTCGCGGCGCTTTCGCCGCGGAATGGACCGTCGGCCATCCCGTTGCCGCCATGGCCTGGGCCAAGGATGGCAAGACGCTTTATGCGCTCAACCCCGAGGAAGGCATCGTTTACGCGCTCAAGCGCGGCCGCGAGACACCGCTCGTGCTCAGCCGGGTGCCGCGCGGTTCGGGGATGCCTTCGGCCCTTGGCATCGATCGTCGCGGTCGCATCTGGGTCGGATTGCGCGATGGCTGGAGCGTTATCCGGCTCGACGAGGGAGGCGACATCGAACAGGTGATCGCCCTGCCGGTGCCGCGCCCCAGCGGCCTCGCCTTTGGCGGGCCGGACGGCGCTCGTCTGTTCATAACGTCCGAACGGCTCGGCGTCGGACGCGACATCCTCGACAATGCCCCGCTGTCCGGCCAGCTTCTGGTGCTCGAACTGGAACGCTGACCCGTTCGGCGCCGGCAGATCCGGCAATACGGCCGGGTTTTGCGTTTGCCATACCGAAGATTCCCGCATTGTAAGACGAAATACGGCTGAAAAGCGGGCGCTGGTGCGATCCATGCAAGGTTGCCTAAATCGGAAATAATAACAATAAAACAATAGTTTATGTAACAATAAATGGCAAATTTCGCGCACTGAGGACGCCCCATGAAGTGGGATTCACTGCCATTATGCCGCTTATCCAGGTTGTCAGAAATCCTTTGCTCCATATAGTAATATTTCAGTTCGCCTTTACGTTGTAGCATCTCTTCCGCGGTTCCGGAGGGCGGGAATTGTGGTGCTGCTTCAAAGGGTTATCTGGGATTGCCTGACAGAGGGTTTCTCTGTTGCTTCAAGTGGAGGAAATCGAATGACAAGACTTCAACTTCTGGGATCGGTCGCTGTCCTTGCGGCATTGCTTTCGCCGGTTGGCGCCTTGGCGGAGTATCCGGACCGGGACGTCCGGGTGATCGTGCCGTGGGGCGCGGGCGGGGGCACGGACGGCATCGTGCGCAAGATCACGAACATCGTCGACGAACAGGTCGATGGAGGCTCGTTTTACGTCGAGAACATCGAGGGCGGCATCAGCGCTACCGGTATCTCGCAGCTCATGAAGGCGAAGCCCGATGGCTACACGATCGGCGCGCTCACCTATGACAGTGTCATCACGGTGCCGTGGCAGGGCCTGCTGCCGAGCTACAATCTCGACAAGCTGAAACTGTTTGCCCGCATCACCAGCGAGCCCGATGCGGTCATCGTCGATGCCACGTCGGACTACAAGACGATCGAGGATCTGATCGCGGCTGCCAAGGCCAATCCGGGCGAGATCCGCGTCGGGGTGCAGAACCTTGGCGGACGTATCCATCTGACGCTTCTGCAGTTCCAGTCCCTGACCGGCACGGATTTCAAGATCGTGTCCTATTCGGGCGGAACGGCCGGCCAGAAAGAGGCGATCCTTTCCGATGAACTGGATGTGGTGATCACCAGTCTCGGTGATTTCTCGACCCTGATCGACGACGGCACCGTGCGCGGGCTTTTGGAATTCACCAAGGCGCCGAACCCGACCTATGACGTCCCGACCTCAGAAGAAGCCGGCATTGACCTCGTAAACGGTAGCTTCATCCTTCTGGCGGCTCCGGCCGGCACGCCCGATGACATCATCTCGACGCTCGAGACCGACTACAAGGCGGCCTATGACAGCGACGAGTTCCAGAGCTGGGTCGCCAAGACCGGCGTTACGCCCGATTGGCTCGGCGCCGCGGCGGTAACGCAGTGGGTGGATGAAACCCAGAAGGCCCTGTTCGATGAGATGAACAGCCTCGTCGAAAGCGGCGTGATCACGAAGTAAGCTTCATCCGCAACCGACCTGATGCGCCGGGCGCTTGTCGCCCGGCGCCATTCACGGGAGATTTCCATGGCTGATCTCAGGCGCTACACCGGCGCCGGTTTTGTCTTCCCGGTGTTGTTGTTGTGTGCGAACACGATCTATCTTTCGGCAACCCTCAATATCCGGATGATGTTCGGCAGCGAAGGCGCCGTCGGCCCGCGCGGCCTGCCCTATGTTGCCTGCGTGCTGATGTATGTGGCGCTGTTCATTGTCCTCTTCCAGGAGTTCAGGAAAAGGGAGCCGCGCGGCGAGGCCAGCCTCAAGTCGCATATCCGTCCGGCCGGCGTCGTGATCGCCACGGCGGCCTATATCTTCATGTTTCAGAATCTCGGATACGCGGTCTCGACGCTCCTCTATGTGGGCGCCCTGTTCATCATCTTCAGGTTCGAGCTGAAAAGACCTCTCCTGTTCCTTTTCTATGACATCCTGGTCACCGCGGTTTTCTACGCCCTTTATGCCGGGGTCTTCAGTGTCCGCCTGCCGACCCTGACGGGGAGCTTCATCTGATGGACACGTTGCAGACCTTCGCCGGCGGCTTCCTGCCGCTGCTCGACCCCTATATCCTCGGCTTCATGGTCGCGGGCTTCCTGATCGGCACGTTCTTCGGCGCGATGCCCGGCCTGACATCGGTGCTGGCGATCGCGCTCCTGCTGCCGATCACCTATTCCATCGATATCGTCCCGGCGCTGGTCATGAGTGCCTCGATCTTCATGGCGGGGATGTATTCCGGCAGCATCACCGCGACCACGATCAACATACCCGGCGCGCCGTCCTCGATGATGACGGCGATCGAGGGCAACAAGCTCATGCAACAGGGCAAGGGCGCCAATGCGCTGGGCCATGCGGCTCTCGGCTCGATGATCGGCGGCAGCCTCGGCGCGCTCGCGCTGATGGCGTTCATGCCGGTCGCGGCCCAGATCACGCTTCTGATCCGCACGCCCGGCAAGTTTTCCCTCGTCCTGTTTGCGCTCGTCGTCATCATCGCTGTCGACAAGGGGGCGATTGCCAAGGGCGTTGTCGCTGCCGTGCTCGGCATCATGCTGGCAACCATCGGCATCGATGTCATCCAGCCGATTCCGCGATTCAACTTCGGAACGGAAGTTCTCGTCGAGGGGATCGACATAATGCCCATCGTGATCGGCGCCTTCGCCGTTTCCGAAGTGCTGGTGCAGGCGCAGACCTGGGATCTCTCCCTGGAGAAGACGCTGGAAAGGGCCAAGTCGCTCAGGGTGCGGCGTCGCGATTTCATCCCCCCGCTTTCGGAAGTGCGCGAGATCGGCTTCCTCACCTATCTGAAAAGCTCGGTCATCGGCTATGCGATCGGCATGCTGCCGGGCGCGGGCGGCTCGATGGCGGCCTTCGTCTCCTATGCCACGGCGCGCGGAACCTCGAAAAAGCCGGAGGAATACGGTCATGGGTCCCGTCAGGGCATCGCCGCTGCGGAGACCGGCAACAACGCCATGTGCGGCGGGGCCTTCGTGCCGATGCTGATGTTCGGCATTCCCGGCGATCCGACCACGGCGGTCGTGCTTGGCGTGCTGGTGATCAACGGGCTTCAGCCGGGCCCCCGCCTTCTGGAGCAGCAGGCCGATCTGATCGCGCCGATGATCGCGTCGCTGTTCATCTCGGCGCTCATCCTCATTCCGCTGTCGCTCTTCCTGCTCGGGCCGTATTTCGTCAGGATCGTCTCGATCCCGAAGGGGCTTCTCTACAGCTCGATTGCCGTGGTGGCGCTGGTCGGCAGCTATGTGGCGACCTATTCAGCCTTTCAGATGGGCCTGGCCGTCGGCTTCGGCGTGCTTGCCTATGTCATGCGCAAGGAAGGATATTCCACGGTGTCGTTGCTGCTGGGCTTCATTCTGGGGCCGGACTTGGAACAGTATTTCCGCCGGTCGTTGTCACTCAGCGACGGGAATCCGATGATCTTCCTGACCAGTCCGGATAGCCTCTTTTTCCTGGCTCTGACCGCGGTGTTCACCTACGCGATCCTGTTCAGAAAGCGAAAGCCGGTCGATCTGAAAAGCCTGAGCTGACGGCAAGCGCCAGAACCATCCGCCTCCCCAGGCGCCGGTCCGGGTTTCCCGGGCCGGTTTTTTGCGCGCCTGGTCTGCTGAGCACAAGCCAGGCCGGCGTTTCGAACAGCCATGCGCCTTTCGCATGGCGGCCTTGGCGATACTCAGCTAGCTGGGGTCTTCAACCTGTCTATACTTCTCTTAAGAAATGCATTGGCCGAACCGCCGGTCAGGGCAAAACCGTTTCGCAAAGGTGAGAACAAGATGGGTATCGCACGTTCATTCAATAGCTGGATCAAGTACCGCCAGATCGCCAACGAACTGGAAGGCCTGAGCAATCGCCAACTCGCCGATCTCGGCATCGAGCGCAGGAATATCGACCGTGTCGCCGTCAAGGCCGCTCTTTGACCTTGCGCCGCCGCCCGGCGCCCGCCGGTGTGCCCTCCTGAAAGGGGGTCACGGATGCCGGTCGACGCGGACGCAGTAAATCGTCGCGCGGTTTCTCTTACCTTGCCGGGTTTCCGCGCCGTCAGACGGGAAGACGTGACGGCGCGTTTCTCGCTGATGTCGGACGTTTCCGCCTGATTGTAAGCGCTACTAGAGAATATAGCGCGACAGGTCCGTGTCGTGGGCGAGATCGCCGACATGCTCGCGCACATAATCGGAATCGATCATGATTTCCTGGCCGGACTGGTCGGGCGCGGTGAACGATATCTCGTCCAGAACCCTCTCCATCACCGTTTGCAGGCGTCGTGCGCCGATATTTTCCACCGTGGCGTTGAGATGAACCGCGACATCGGCAAGCGCGTCGATCGCGTCCTCGGTGAAATCGAGCTTCAGTTCCTCCGTTTCCATCAGCGCGCGATACTGGCGGATGAGGCTTGCCTCGGTTTCCGTCAGGATACGGCGGAAGTCTTCCTTGGTCAGCGCCTGCAGTTCGACGCGGATCGGCAGGCGACCCTGAAGCTCCGGAAGAAGATCGGACGGCTTGGAGACATGGAAGGCGCCGGACGCGATGAACAGGATATGGTCGGTCTTGATCGGGCCATACTTGGTGGCAACCGTCGTGCCTTCGACCAGCGGCAACAGGTCGCGCTGCACGCCCTCGCGGGAGACGCCCGCGCCCATGCGCCCGTCACCGGCGGCGATCTTGTCGATCTCGTCGAGGAAGACGATGCCGTCCTCCTGAACCAGCCGCAGCGCCTCGCGCTGGATCACCTCGTCATCGAGCAGCTTGTCGCTCTCGTCGCGGATCAGGTCCTCATAGGAGGCCTTGACCGTGGTGCGGACCTTCTTGGTCTTGCCACCCATGCCCTTGCCGAACATTTCCGACAGGTTCAAAACGCCGATATTGGCGCCCGGCATGCCCGGAATTTCCAGCCCCGGCATGCCCGAAGCGGTATCGGCGATCTCGATGTCGATTTCCTTGTCGTCCAGCTCGCCGGCGCGCAGTTTCTTTCGAAAGCTGTCGCGGGTCGCGGGCGAGGCGGTCTTGCCGACCAGCGCATCCAGCACGCGCTCCTCGGCATTGGCGTGGGCCTTGGCCTGCACTTCCTGGCGCTTCTTCTCGCGCACCAGAACGAGGCCGAGCTCGACGAGGTCGCGGATGATCTGCTCGACATCGCGGCCGACATAGCCGACCTCGGTGAACTTCGTGGCCTCGACCTTGATGAAGGGCGCCCCCGCGAGCTTGGCGAGGCGACGGGAAATCTCGGTCTTGCCGACGCCGGTCGGGCCGATCATCAGGATGTTCTTCGGCATCACCTCGTCGCGCAGATCGTCGGGAAGCTGCTGGCGGCGCCAGCGGTTCCTGAGCGCGATGGCGACGGCGCGCTTGGCGTCGTGCTGGCCGATGATGTGACGGTCGAGCTCGGAGACGATCTCGCGGGGGGAAAAATTGGTCATCTGTTATTGCTCCTCAAGGGTCGCGGGCCATCAGCAGCGCCGGACCGCTTGTCATGCTGAAGGTACCGAGCCGGACAAAGCCGGCCTTCTCATAGGCGCGGATCGCCGCCGCATTGTCGGGGTGCGGATCGACGAGGACGCGCTTGGCGTCTTTGTTCAGTGCCCGCTCCGCCATGGCGGAAACGAGCCTCGTGCCGAGCCCCTTGCCGATCATTCCGGCCGGGCCGATAAACTGGTCGATCCCGAATGTGCCGGCGGGCTGGTCGGCAAGGGCGGGTTCGTTTTCACGCTCCCCTTCGAGATCACAGAGCTGGATATAGCCAAACGGCACATCGTCCAGCAAAACAACGAAAGGCGAAACGGTCGGATCATCGATATGCGAACGCATCTGCTCGACCTGTCTCTCCGCCCTTTGCCACCACATCGCGACATGCGGCATCCGCAGCCAGCGGGCCATCAGTTCAAGGTCGCCTTCGCGAAGCGGCCTGAAACCTATGGTCCCGTCATGCGGCATCCAGCGTTTCCACGATGATATTGCCGTTGGTGTAGACGCAGATTTCCGAGGCGATCTCCATGGCGCGGCGGGCGACGACATCGGCGGGCTTGTCGCTGTCCATCAGCGCCCAGGCCGCCGCATAGGCGTAATTGCCGCCCGAGCCGATGGCCATGACGCCGTGCTCGGGTTCCAGCACATCGCCATTGCCGGTGACAGCAAGGGTAATATCCTTGTCGGCGACCAGCATCATCGCTTCGAGATTGCGCAGATATTTATCCGTCCGCCAGTCCTTGGCGAGTTCGACGCAGGCGCGCATCAGCTGGTCGGGATATTGCTCCAGCTTGCGCTCCAGCCGTTCCAGCAGGGTGAAGGCGTCGGCCGTGGCGCCGGCAAAACCGGCAATGACATTGCCCTTGCCGATGCGGCGCACCTTGCGGGCATTGCCCTTCATCACCGTCTGGCCGAGCGAGACCTGACCGTCGCCGGCCATCACCACCTTGCCGTCCTTGCGTACGGTGATGATCGTGGTGGCGTGCATGGTGCCGAAGGGATTGTGTTCGCTCATGATAGTCACCTCATTTGCGGGCTTCGCCAAAGCGCACAAAGCCCTGTCCGGCTTCCTATGTAGGCAGCCGTGCCACATTTGCAATCCGTGAAGGTTTGCTCAGCCGATCACTTGCGGTTTCTTGCGGCTCTGGGCGATGATCATGCCGACGAGAATGAGCGCCAGTCCTGCAAGCCTCAGAAGCGGCTGGCCCTCGACGCCTTCGACCACATCCATGACCGCGCTCATGAACATCTGGCCGCCGATGATCAGCACGGCCGTGTTGACGGCGCCGATCTTCGGGATGACCCATGAGCCCGCCGCCACGAAGATGACGCCGATGGGGCCTGCGAGATAACCGTAGAGCGGAACCTCGGATACGCTTGGCGGGATCAGCCCGCCGATGATGACGGCAACCACGCTGACGGTGATGAAGCCGACAATATGATTGTAGAACGAGGACACCATCGGCGAGGTGGAGACGCTGAGGCGCCCGTTGACCTGACGGCTGATGCCGACGAGAACGCCGGCGGCAACGGCAAAAAGGATCGGAAGGATCATGCCTGCGCCCCCCCTGACATGATGACGAGAACGCTGCCCGCCAGAATGAAGACGACCGCCGACAGATCCCTGAGGTCGAGGCGGCGTGCGGGAAGGCCGAACAGGCCCCACTGGTCGGCGGCGAGCGAAAACAGAACCTGGCCGCCAAGGCCGAGCGCGATCGCGCCCGACAGCGCCAGCGGCGAATTGACCGCGAGCGATGCGGCGACCACGGTGGCAGCACCAGAGACCCCGCCGAGATAACCCCACCAGGGCACGCGGATTTTTTCGGCCTTCGGAGCGTTCCCCTCTGCTCCAGATTTCCGGAAGTGGAGGAAGGCCAGAATGGCGATCGCGGCAAGCGTGCCGCAGCCATGGCCGGCCCAGGAGGCATACATGGGCGAGCCGTAAAGCGCGACGACCGCATTCAGATGGGTCATGACGGCCATGATGCAGCCGGCGGCAAAGGCGGCGAGGAAATAGATGAATGAGGGGCGAGGGGAGGAAGGCATGGGAGGGACTTTCCGGGAGGCATTCAGGCTTCCAGCCTGTAGCCGAGAAAGCACTGCATTGAAAGACGGAAGCGCCACTGAATGTTGCACCGCAACAAGAATTCGCCAATCGGGCTTTCAAATGTCAATCACCGGAGCCAGGCGGCGTGGCGCTCCCGCTTTTCTTTTGCGCTTGCCGGGACTGCCTGTTAAGTAACGGCGATACCGCATGTCATGGAGAGAGACGCAGAAAATGGCAGCCGAAAGCGAAGCCCGCCGCGCAGAACTCGCGCGCAAGACCAAGGAAACCGCCATTTCCGTGGCCGTCAATGTCGACGGTACCGGCGAGGCGCGGATTTCGACCGGGATCGGCTTTTTCGACCATATGCTCGACCAGCTTTCCCGTCATTCGCTGATCGACATGACGATCGAGGCGAAGGGCGATCTCCATATCGACGATCACCACACGGTGGAAGACGTCGGCATTGCAATCGGCCAGGCGCTGGCGAAGGCGCTTGGAGACCGCGCCGGGGTGACGCGCTATGCCTCGATCGATCTCGCCATGGACGAGACCATGACCAAGGCCGCGCTCGACCTTTCGGGCCGGCCGTTCCTGGTGTGGAACGTCACTTTCCCGTCGGAGAAGATCGGCACGTTCGATACCGAGCTGGTGCGCGAGTTCTTCCATGCGCTTGCCCAGAATGCCGGCATCACGCTGCATGTGATGAACCATTACGGCGCCAATAGCCACCATATCGCCGAGACCTGTTTCAAGGCCGTAGCCCGCGCGCTGCGCGCCGCCGCCGAGATCGACCCGCGCCAGGAAGGCCGCGTGCCCTCCACAAAAGGCATGCTCGCCTGAGAGGAGGCCAGATGGGAAGTTATCTCGTCCTGATCGCGCCCGGCGACAACGACCCGGAAAAGATCCGCTTCGTTCGCGATCGTTTCGCCTGGCTCGCCTTTCTGTTCGGCCCTTTCTGGCTTCTGGCGAACCGGGCGTGGCTTGCCGGTTTCATCACGCTTGGGGTTTCGATCGCGCTCGGCGTGGCGGGGTATTTCGAAAGCCTTTCGCTTGGCGCAAGCGCGGCCTCGCTCGCGCTCAACCTGTTGATCGGCTTCGAGGGGCGCGAATGGAAGGCGCTTGCCATGGAACGTCGCGGCTTCACGCCCGACGGCGTGATCGTGGCACCCGATCTCGAGACGGCGGAAGCAATCTATTTCTCCGGTCGGGACGAGCACCCGATTTTCACCGGCTTTGCTCCGGGCCCGGCCGTCAAACACGGGTCCATGCCCTCCGGTATTGGCCTGATGGACACCTATTCTGCAAGATGACGATGATGAAAGTAGCGATAATCGATTACGGCTCGGGCAATCTGCGCTCGGCTACCAAGGCCTTCGAGCGGGCCGCGCGCGAGGAAGGCCTCGATGCCGAGATCATCCTCACCGACAAGGCCGAGATCGTGGCAGGGGCCGACCGCATCGTGCTGCCGGGCGTCGGCGCCTATGCCGATTGCCGCGCCGGGCTGGATGCCGTGCCCGGCATGGTCGAGGCGATCCGCGAGGTGGCCGAGGACAAGGCCCGACCCTTCCTCGGCATTTGCGTCGGCATGCAGCTCATGTCCGAGCGCGGCCTGGAAAAGACCGTCTCGGAAGGTTTCGGCTGGATTGCCGGCGACGTGACCGAAATCACGCCCGCCGATCCTGACCTCAAGATCCCGCAGATCGGCTGGAACACACTGACGCTGAACACGCCGCATCCGCTGTTTAACGGCATTGCGACCGGAGAGGACGGGCTGCACGCCTATTTCGTCCATTCCTATTACCTGGCCGCCAAAAGGCCGGAACAGGTGATCGCCACCACCGATTACGGCGGCCCCGTCACCGCCTTCGTCGCCGACGGCAACAAGGCCGGCTCGCAATTCCACCCGGAAAAGAGCCAGACGCTCGGCCTGAAGCTGATCGCCAATTTTCTGACATGGGCGCCGTAGGGATTCCCATAGGTGAAAATTGCACCTATATTGAGACCTGAACGGGAGTTCCTACAATGGCGACACTGCAGAAGCAGGGCAAGAAAGACAAGGTCGTTTACTCGCTGCGTCCCTCCAAACCGGGACAGGCTACTTTTTCGGACGTCCGGCTGCCGGATGGCACGATTATCCGGCGCGTCGATGAATCCGTCCACCAGCGCGCTCTGGAAAACGCCGCGCGCGCTTTCAGAAAGCAGGGCTAATGCCGCCTGGCGCGCAAGACGCTGACGGGATGACTTCCGCTTCCGGCGTCTCCGCGAAAGATTACAACGAAGTTTTTGAAAGCTATGTCATCGAACTGGATGAGGCCGATGTCGATCTGGTCGGCCTCTTGGCCTACGCACTCTACAAGCGCCAGAAACGAGAATGGATTATCGGCTATCGTGCCCGCCACAACAATGAACGCCCCGACGACAAAGCGCTTGCGACCATAACTGAAAATTATCTCACCTCCGATATGCGCAGAACGCTGCGGGACAGGGCAGAGGACCTGCTGAGCAATTATGCGCAGGTTTATGTCGACGCAAGCGAACAGCAGATCCGGGAAATCGCCCTGAGCGGCGAGACCCTGCGCCAGGCCCAGGCAATCGAAGCCGCGATCACGCGAAAGAGCAGTTTTTGGTCTCAGGTCTGGACCGGGATCGTCGCAAGCTTTATTTCTGCCGGCATTATTGCCCTTGTTCTTCTTGCAGCCAAGGTTTCGGGTTCGCCCGTCCTCGACGCCTTGTTTCCTGCACAGTAAATCGCGTTGAAAGACCCTAAATGATCCTATTTCCCGCCATCGACCTGAAAGACGGCCAGTGCGTGCGCCTCAAGCTCGGCGATATGGAGCAGGCGACGATCTACAATCCCGATCCCGCCGCCCAGGCGAAAGCCTTTGAAGACCAGGGCTTTACCCATCTGCATGTGGTGGATCTGAATGGCGCCTTTGCCGGTGAAAGCGTCAACGGCGAGGCGGTTGACGCCATCCTGAAGGCGACGAAAAATCCGGTGCAACTCGGCGGCGGCATCCGCTCGCTCGACCATATCGAAAACTGGCTCACAAAGGGTTTGGCCCGCGTCATTCTCGGCACCGTTGCCGTGCGCGACCCGGAACTGGTTAAGGCGGCCTGCAAGGCCTTTCCCGGCAAGATCGCCGTCGGCATCGATGCGCGCGGCGGCAAGGTGGCGGTCGAGGGCTGGGCGGAAGCGTCCGAGCTTGAGGTGGTCGAACTGGCAAAACGGTTCGAGGGCGCCGGCGTTGCCGCGATCATCTATACCGATATTGACCGCGACGGCGTGCTGACCGGCATCAACTGGGACTCAACGCTTTCGCTGGCCGCCGCCGTCAACATACCGGTCATCGCCTCAGGCGGCCTCGCCTCGATGGACGATATCGCCCGCATGACCAGGCCCGACGCCCAGATCCTGGAAGGTGCAATCTCCGGCCGCGCGCTTTATGATGGCCGGATCGACCCCGCCGAGGCGCTCGAGATGCTGAAAGGTCTGCAATCATGACACTCAAAGCCCGTGTCATCCCCTGTCTCGACGTCAAGGACGGCCGTGTCGTCAAGGGAGTGAACTTTGTCGACCTGATCGATGCCGGCGATCCGGTCGAGGCGGCGCGCGCCTATGACGCGGCGGGCGCCGACGAGCTCTGCTTTCTCGACATCACCGCCACCTCCGACAATCGCGAAACGATCTTCGACGTGGTGACGCGGACGGCCGAGCATTGCTTCATGCCGCTGACCGTCGGCGGCGGGGTGCGGACCGTTGCCGATATCCGCAAGCTTCTGCTCTGCGGCGCCGACAAGGTGTCGATCAATTCGGCCGCTGTGAAGAACCCGGACTTCGTCGCCGAAGCGGCCGACAAGTTCGGCAATCAGTGCATCGTGGTGGCGATCGACGCCAAGCGCCGGACCGAAGCCCCGAAAGAGGGCGAAAGCGCCTGGGAAATCTACACCCATGGCGGACGCCAGCCGACCGGCATCGACGCCGTGGCGTTTGCGAAAAAGGTCGTTGCGCTTGGCGCGGGCGAAATCCTGCTGACCTCGATGGACCGTGACGGCACCAAGGCCGGCTTCGATCTCGAACTGACGCGGGCAATCGCCGATGCGGTTTCGGTTCCCGTCATCGCCTCGGGCGGCGTCGGCAATCTCGATCACATGGTCGAGGGCATTCGCGAGGGCCACGCGACGGCCGTGCTCGCCGCCTCGATCTTCCACTTTGGTACCTATTCCATCGGGGAAGCAAAACAGTATATGGCTGATCACGGCATCGCCATGCGTCTCGACTGAGGCGGGGAGGAAGGATATGTCGGAATTCACACTCGCCGATCTCGAGGCGATCGTCGCCGAGCGCGCCAAGGCCTCGCCGGAAGAAAGCTGGACGGCGAAGCTCGTTTCCAAGGGCCAGCGCAAGGCGGCCAAGAAGCTTGGCGAAGAAGCGGTCGAGACCGTTATTGCGGCGATTGCCGAAGACCGGGAAAACCTGACGAGCGAGAGCGCCGACCTGCTCTATCACCTCCTCGTGGTGCTGAAGATCGCCGACATTCCGCTGGCCGACGTTCTGGATGAACTGGCAAGGCGCACGGGCCAGTCCGGCCTTGCCGAAAAGGCGGGGCGCGCGCCTTCATGATCCAGGAGTTCGAGGACACGTTTCTGCAGGAAAATGCGGGCGAGACGCTGGCCGATCCGGTCTCGCCCTATCGCTTCTTTTCCGCCGAGGAGTGGTCGCGCTTTCGCGCCGACACGCCGCTGACATTGACGGCCGACGAAGTCCGCAAACTGCGTTCGCTCAACGACCCGATCGAGCTTGAGGAAGTGCGGCGCATCTATCTGTCGCTGTCGCGGCTCCTCTCCACCCATGTGGAAAGCTCGCAGATGCTGTTTCGCCAGCGCAGCCGTTTCCTGAGCTTCGGCAAGCAGGACAGCAAGACGCCCTTCATCATCGGCGTCGCCGGTCCGGTCGCGGTCGGCAAGTCCACCACCGCGCGTCTTCTGAAACAACTGCTCGCCCGCTGGCCATCGAGCCCCAAGGTCGATCTCGTCACCTCCGACGGTTTCCTGTTTCCCAATGCGGTTCTGGAAATGGAAGGGTTGATGCGCCGCAAGGGCTTTCCCGAAAGCTTCGATACGGCGGCGATCCTGAGATTCCTCTCCGCCATCAAGGCCGGCATGCCGAATGTGAAGGCGCCGCTTTATTCACACCTGACCTATGACGTGCTGCCCGATCACTTCACCACGGTCGACCGGCCAGATATCCTGATCTTCGAGGGCATCAATGTGCTGCAGGCCCGCAGCCTGCCCGCCGGCGGGCGCATGGTGCCGATGGTCTCGGATTTCTTCGACTTCTCGATCTATATCGACGCTGATGTTTCGCTCATCCACCACTGGTATATCGAGCGTTTCAAGAAGCTGCGCAACACCGCCTTCCAGGACCCCGCCTCCTATTTCCACCGCTATGCCCAGCTCTCGGAAAAGGACGCGCTGTCGACGGCGGAGGACCTGTGGAACAATATCAACCTGAGAAATCTCGAGGACAACATCCTCCCCACCCGCCCCCGCGCCGACCTGATCCTGCGCAAGGGCCAGGATCATCTGGTGGAGACCGTGGCGCTCAGGAAGTTGTGAACGCGCCTGCACCGGAATGTGGGACAGAGCCTCTTTGAGGGCTGTGCCCGTCGGCCGAGCCCGAGGGTGACGCTATTGAGGTGGAGATCTTACCCGTCGAAGCGTCAGATTGATCCGTCCGCCGTTCTTCAAAAGCGTCGAGGTGCCGGGATAGGTCCGCGTCACGCCATGATAGGCGAGACGGCTTTTGCCGGAAAGCAGCACGATATCGCCGCTTGCCAGTTTCAGCGAGACGGCCTTGTCCTTTCGGTCCGTGCCGCCCACGCGAAAAAGGCAGCTATCGCCGAGCGAGATGGAAAGCACGGGGGCTGAGAAATCCGCCTCGTCGCTGTCCTGATGCATGCCCATCTTCGCCGTGTCATCGTAGAAATTGATCAGGCAGGCTTCCGGCGGTTCGGGGTAATCCGCAAGGTCGCGCCAGAGCGCTGCGAGCCGTTCGGGCATTTGCGGCCAGGGTTTTCCCGTTGCGGGATGGGTTGCCTGATAGCGATAGCCGCGTTCCTTGTCGGTGACCCAGCCGAGCGGGCCGCAATTGGTCATGCGCACGGACATCGGTTTTCCGGTGCGCGGCATGGTCGGCACGTAAAGCGGGGCTTCTGCCACCACAGCGCGGATATCCTCGACCAGCGCCTCCTGGGCGGCGCGGTCGAGATAGTCCGGCAGATAGCGAAAGCCCTCGGGGAGAACGGGTTTGTCGGCGCTCATGGCTTACTCGTCGGGCGCGGGCTTGCCGCGCTTCTTCTTGATTTCCGAGCGGCCGGCCTTGGCCTTCAGCCGACGTTCGATCGAACCGCGCGTCGGTCTGGTTTTGCGGCGGCGCGGCGGTGGCGGCGCGGCGGCGGCGAGGATCAGCTCCTTCAGCTTCTCGCGCGCCTCCTCGCGGTTGCGCTCCTGGCTGCGATGGCCATTGGCCTCGATCAGCAGCACCCCCTCCTTGGAAACCTTGCGGCCGCCGAGGCGCATCGCATTGCGTTTTACGCGCTCAGGCAGGGAAGGGGAGGCGGCGAGAGGGAAGAACAGCTGCACGGCGGTCGCCACCTTGTTGACGTTCTGTCCGCCGGGTCCGCCGGCAAGCACGAACTGCTCGGTCAGTTCCCAGCCGAAAATGGTGATCCGGTCATTGATGATGAGATCGCGTGAGGCCATGGCCGCGTTATCCCATGCCGCCGCCCGGCCTTCAAGGCCGCAATCGCCTGCGAGACCGGGCTTTTGCTTGACGCGGACGGCAATGCGGCCTAATGAGCGGCAACGGCAAGAGACGCCGGCCGCCCGCGGTTCTCAAAACCATGGTGAAGTTCCCCTTGAACCGATGAGCGATGTTTTGAAAACCTTGCGCATTCGCGGTTCCGGCAATGCGGGCACCGAACCACCAGACAGGCGAATGCGAAGGAAAGACTTCGCCATGTCCACCAATACACCGCTGCCATCGCTTGAGGCCCTCAAGGATCAGGCCAAACGCCTGCGTGCCCATCTGAATCGCACCGGCGAGCCGATCACCCATTCCCGGGCGCTGGAGCTGATTGCCGCCCAATATGGCTTTCGCGACTGGAACACGCTTCATGCGAAAATCGGCAACCGACCGCCGCTGAACCCGTGGATGCTCGGCGCGCGCGTTTCGGGAACCTATCTCGGCCATGCGTTTACTGCCGAGATCCTGTCCGCCAGTGCCTTTGCCGGAAAGCCGGGGCATTATCGCCTGACATTGAAATTCGATGAGCCGGTCGATGTCGTCACATTCGAGAGTTTCTCGGCCTTCCGACAACGGGTCAACTGTACGGTCGATGAGACGGGGCGGTCGCCGGCAAAGACGTCGGACGGCAGGCCGCATGTGGAACTGGCCTGGTAATCTCGCCGGTCGCCTGAAAAAAGAAATGCCCGGCGCCGAACGGCGACCGGGCATTTCCACGCTCCTCCTGCGTATAACTCAGGCGGCGGCCAGAATTCCCGGCGCAGCGGCCTTCACGCCGGCATCCACATGATCCTCGAATTTGGCGAAATTGGCGACGAACATGTCGACAAGTTTCGCCGCCTGCGCGTCGTAGGCGCTTGCGTCGGCCCAGGTGCCGCGCGGGTTGAGAATTGCCGCGTCGACGCCGGGCACGGCGACCGGAACCTCGAAGCCGAAATTCGGATCCACACGGAACTCCGCGCCGGCAAGCCGGCCGGCCAGCGCCTCGGCCAGCATGGCCCGGGTCTGGCGGATCGGCATGCGCGAACCCGCGCCATAGGCGCCGCCGGTCCAGCCGGTATTGACCAGCCAGCACTGCACGCCGTGCCTGGCGATCAGGGACTTCAGCAGATTGCCGTATTCGGTCGGGTGGCGCGGCATGAAGGGCGCGCCGAAGCAGGTCGAGAACGTCGCTTCGGGTTCGGTCACGCCCTTTTCCGTACCCGCCACCTTGGCGGTGTAGCCGGAGAGGAAGTGATACATGGCCTGGTCGGGCGTCAGTTTCGCGATCGGCGGCAACACGCCGAAGGCATCGGCCGTCAGCATGATGATCGTCTTCGGATGCGGCGCAAGTCCGGTGCGCGAGGCATTGGGAATATAGTCCAGCGGATAGGCGCAGCGCGTGTTTTCCGTCAGCGACCCGTCATCGAAATCGGGCTTGCGGTTGGCGTCGAGCACGACATTTTCCAGAACCGTGCCGAAACGTTTGGTCGTGGCGTAGATTTCCGGCTCGGCCTCGGCCGAAAGGCGGATGGTCTTGGCGTAGCAGCCGCCCTCGAAATTGAACAGGCCGTTTTCGCCCCAGCCATGCTCGTCATCGCCGATCAGCGTGCGCGAGGGATCCGCCGAAAGTGTGGTCTTGCCGGTACCCGAAAGTCCGAAGAACACGGCGGCATCGCCCGCATCTCCGACATTGGCCGAGCAGTGCATCGGCATCACGCCGCGCGAGGGCAGAAGATAGTTGAGGGCGGTGAACACCGACTTCTTCATTTCACCCGCATAGGATGTGCCGCCGATCAGCACAAGACCGTTCTCGAGATCGCAGGCGATCACCGTTTCCGTGCGGCAATTATAGCGCTTCGGATCGGCAACGAAGGAGGGCAGGTTGATGATGGTCAGTTTCGCCTCGAAATCCTCCAGCGCGTCGCGCTCCGGGCGGATCAGAAGGTTGCGGATGAACTGGGCGTGCCAGGCATATTCGGTGATGACCCGCGTCGGCAGACGGTTTTCCTCATCCGCGCCGCCGATCAGGTCCTGCACGAACAGTTCCTTGCCGGCCGCATGGGCGAGCATGTCTTCCTTGAGGAGGGCGAAATGCTCCGGCGACATCGCCTTGTTGTTGTCCCACCAGATCTGGTCTTTGGTCTTGTCGTCGCAGACAACGAACTTGTCCTTGGCGGAGCGGCCGGTGTGCTGGCCCGTGAGCGCCCTCAGCGCGCCGTCTGCCGTCAGCACCGCTTCGCTGCGGCGAAGCGCCAGCTCGCAGAGTTCCGATGGCATCAGATTGTAGTAAACGCCGGCAAGGTCCTTCAGACCTGCTGCTTCGACCGGAAAACGGCGATTGTAGATTCCATGCTCCACCATGCGAAATGCCTCTCTAAACGAAATCTAATTTTTTAAAAACATATTAAATTCGTTCGCATCAGACAACAGGGAATCTGACAAAATATAATAATATCATGCATTTAATCGATTAAAGAAAAACGCCAGATTGAACAATTTTCAGATTATGAAGGATTCTCAGGCTGTTAACCGGCGTGACGTCGCGCTTAGAAAATGTGATTTGAAGGGTTTGATCGCCCGCTTTGGTTGGTCTTGCCACAATTTGTTCCAGTTTTTTTCCAACAAATGCTAGAAATCGCGAGACGGCGGACCAAATGCCGTCCAAAGACCATAAGAACTGCAGTCAGGGAGCCCCAAATGCAGACGATCGCGCTCGTGGACGACGACCGGAACATTCTGACCTCGGTGTCGATTGCTCTGGAATCCGAAGGCTATCGCGTTGACACCTATACCGATGGCGCCACGGCGCTGACCGGGCTTCAGGCCAACCCGCCGCAGCTTGCCATTTTCGACATCAAGATGCCGCGCATGGACGGGATGGAGCTTTTGCGGCGGCTGCGGCAGAAGTCGGACATTCCGGTAATCTTCCTGACATCGAAGGATGAGGAGATCGACGAGCTTTTCGGGCTGAAGATGGGCGCCGACGATTTCATCACCAAGCCCTTCTCCCAGCGGCTGCTGGTGGAGCGCGTGCGCGCCGTCCTGCGCCGGGTTGCCGCCCGCGAGGCCGCCATTGCCGGCGGCGGCGCCAAGCCCGGCGAGGGCGAGGCGAACCGTCCGCTGGAGCGCGGCCCGCTGGTCATGGACCGCGAACGCCATACCTGTACCTGGAAGGGGGACCCCGTGACCCTGACGGTCACCGAGTTTCTCATCCTGCATTCGCTTGCCCAGCGTCCAGGCGTGGTCAAGAGCCGCGATGCGCTGATGGATGCCGCCTATGACGACCAGGTCTATGTCGACGACCGCACGATCGACAGCCACATCAAGCGCCTGCGCAAGAAATTCAAGCTGGTTGACACCGATTTCGATATGATCGAAACCCTTTACGGCGTCGGCTATCGCTTCCGCGAAGCCGCCTGAGGCAGAAGGCGTGTCGGACCCAACCATGGAATAGACGCAATCGCGGCATTTCCTGAGGGCTCGGGCACAGCCACCGCAAACAGGGCGAAGATTGACGAACAGCAGCGACAAAGCCTCAGGCGGGACCTCGAACGAGGCCCCTGGCAGGAAGCCGGGACGGCGCTGGCGCAAACCCTTTGCGGCGATGCGCTGGGTGCTGGCTTCGACCGTTTTCTCCAGCCTCAACTGGCGAATCCTGTTCTTCAACCTTCTGGCCCTGTTCTTCCTTGTCGGAGGCATCCTCTATCTCAACCAGTTCCGCGAGGGGTTGATCGACGCGCGCGTGGAAAGCCTTCTGACCCAGGGCGAGATCATCGCCGGCGCGATCGCCTCCTCCGCCTCGGTCGAAACCGACACGATGACAATCGATCCGCAGGAACTGCTGGAGTTGCAGGCTGGCGAGAGCGCCCGCCCGACCTCAAGCGACGAGGATCTGCGTTTTCCCCTCAATCCTGAGAAGGTCGCGCCGATCCTGAGACGGCTGATCTCGCCGACCCGCACCCGCGCGCGCATCTATGATCCCGACGCCAATCTGATTCTCGATTCGCGTTATCTCTATTCGCGCGGTCAGGTGTTGCGCTACGACTTGCCGGACACCGAGAAATCGACGGCGGAAAGCGTATCGGACAAGCTCGGAAGCCTGATGAACCGCTTCCTGCAGCCGGGCAATCTGCCGCGCTATGAGGAGGCGCCCGGCGGCGATGGCTCGATCTATCCGGAAGTGATGAAGGCGCTCGACGCCCAGCGCTCGGCCGTAGTGCGGGTCACCGACCGGGGCGGGCTGATCGTCTCCGTCGCCGTGCCGATCCAGCGCTTTCGCGCCGTGCTCGGCGTGCTTCTGCTGTCCACTCAGGCTGGCGACATCGACAAGATCGTCCATGCCGAGCGTATCGCCATCATCCGGGTCTTCGGCGTCACTGCGCTCGTGACCATGATCCTCTCCTTCATGTTGTCCTCGACGATCGCAAGTCCGTTGCGCCGGCTCTCCGAGGCCGCCGTCAGGGTGCGCCGCGGCGGCCCGCGCGAACGTGAGGAAATCCCGGACTTCTCCGCCCGTCAGGACGAGATCGGCCATCTTTCCACGACGCTTCGGGAGATGACGACGGCGCTATACGACCGGATCGATGCCATCGACAGTTTCGCCGCCGATGTCGCCCACGAGCTTAAGAACCCGCTCACCTCGCTTCGAAGCGCGGTCGAGACGCTGCCGCTTGCCAAGACCGAAGAATCGAAAGCGCGACTGACCGAGATCATCCAGCATGATGTCCGCCGTCTCGACCGGCTGATCAGCGACATCTCCGATGCTTCCCGTCTGGATGCGGAGCTTGCCCGCGAGGATGCGAAGCGCTTCGACGCAGAGGCGCTTCTGAAGGACCTGGTCTCGATCTCTCGCGAGACCCGCAAGCGCAACCGCCATGTCGAGATCGGCTTTACCGTCAATCCCGGCAATCACGGCAAGGGCGCTTTCGAGGCGTTCGGCCATGATCTGCGGATCGGCCAGATCGTCACCAATCTGATCGAGAATGCCCGATCCTTCGTTCCGGAAAAGGACGGCCGCATCGACGTCGCGCTGACCCGCACGCGCGGGCAGATCATCATCAGCGTGGCGGATAATGGTCCGGGGATCCGGCCGGACGCGCTGGAGCGTATCTTCGAGCGCTTCTACACCGATCGCCCGGACGGCGAGGCCTTCGGGCAGAATTCCGGGCTTGGCCTCTCCATATCCCGCCAGATCGCCGAGGCCCATGGCGGCACGCTGACGGCGGAAAATGTCGCCAATCCCGAAACCGGCGATGTCACAGGCGCCCGCTTCACGCTCAAACTGCCGGCCGCCGCCGGCAAGGCGCAATGACGGATCGGGCCGGAACCAACCGCCATGCGACCGCGATCGTGCTCGGTTCGACCGGCATCCTGATTTGCGGGGCCTCGGGCGCGGGCAAAAGCGAGCTTGCCCTTGCCCTTATCCACGCCGGCCGTCTCAACGGGCTCTATTCCGCACTTGTTGCGGACGACCAGGTGCTGATCTCCGTTTCCGCCGGCCGGGTGATTGCCGAAACGCCCCCGGCCATTGCCGGTCTTATTGAAATTCGCGGCTCGGGGCTGGCCGAGATCCCATATCTTGGAAGCGCGGTCATGGATTTCGCGCTCATGCCTGTTTGCTCCGAGGAGGCCAGCCGCCTGCCGCCGGAAGACAGCAAGCTTGCACTAGCCGAGGGGCTTGACCTGCCGCAGCTCTTTCTGCGCTGGCCCGCGCCGGACCCGTTTTCCAAGCTTGCGGCGCTGTGCCCCGGACTTGGGACCGGACTTCCCGCGCGGCCCTGCCATGCTGGTTATCAGGGCTGAAGCCGGCATGCGGCTTGTGTTCGCCATGCATCAGCGGCTGCGGCCCGCCTGATTTCATGTGATATTTTCGCCCTTTTGGCTTGCACTTCGCGCCGGCTTCGACAAGATGCGGCAACGGGCCTTTGCGCGGACGAAGGCGATTGCTGTTTCGAGGAGTAGCGCGAAGATGATCGGACTGGTGCTTGTGACCCATGGCGGCCTTGCGGAGGAGTTCCGACTGGCGGTCGAGCATGTCGTCGGGCCGCAGGACGCCATCGAAACCGTTTCGATCGGTCCCGAGGACGACATGGATCGTCGGCGCGACGACATCCTCGCCGCCGTCGGCAAGGTCGACAGCGGCAATGGCGTGATCATCCTGACCGACATGTTCGGCGGGACGCCCTCGAACCTCGCCATTTCGGTGATGAACAACGGAACGGTCGAGGTGATCGCCGGCGTCAACCTGCCGATGCTGATCAAGCTTGTCGCGGTGCGGGTGGACAATGACATGGCCAAGGCGCTTGCCGAGGCCGAGGATGCCGGGCGGCGCTACATCAATGTCGCAAGCCGCGTCCTGAGCGGGAAATAACAGGCCTGATGGAAGAACCGGTCTCGCGCGCACTCACCATCGTCAATCGCAGGGGGCTCCACGCCCGCGCTTCCGCCAAATTCGTCCAGACGGTCGAGAAGCTCAACGCCTCCGTCAGCGTCGCCAAGGACGGCATGACCGTGGGCGGCACCTCGATCATGGGTCTGATGATGCTGGCGGCCGGCATCAACAGCACGATCATTGTCTCGGCTGCGGGGCCGGAAGCCGAAGCTGCGCTCGATGCCATCGAGGCGCTGGTCGCCGATCGCTTCGGCGAGGAGAGTTGACACCCGAAGCGCCGCCCTTCCAGCCAAAGTCCGGCAGCCCCTTCCCGTCAACTTGGCGGATGACCGCGGCGATCGGCCTTCCCGCAAGGGACGTAGCGCCTCACGGTTTCGGAAACCAGCTCGTATCGATGCGGGCATGCCGGTCGACGAAGTCGCAAAGACTGATCAGCTTGTCCTCTTCCAGAACCTCGACGGTGCCGTTGTCGCGCCGGATCAGGCCGTCTTTCTGCAAGGCGGTGAAGGAGCGGCTGACATAGACATTGGTCAATCCCAACACGTCGGAGATTTCCGTCTGATTGAGGGGCAATCGGAAGGTCGTCGACATGGGCTTGTTGGCGATCCTGAGGCGCGCCATCAGGTCGAGGAGGAAATAGGCAATCCGCTCGCGCGCGCTCATGCGGCCAACGGCCTGCAGGAAGTCGGTCAGGATCACCTGATTGCGCACGGCAAGCGCAAACAGGAGCGCGGCAAGCTGCGGCGCGTTTGAAAAGACCTGGTCGAGATCCTTCTTCGGAAAGGGGCACAAACGCACATCCTCGGCGGCCTTGAGCACTGTGGTCCGTTCGTTGAAGGCGATGTCTGGGAAGCCAATGATATCGCCTGGATGATGGATCTCGACAATCTGTCGCCGTCCATCCTTCAGGTCGGCATAACTGTAGAGCCAGCCCTGTCTGACCACGTAGAGATTTGTGTTGCTGTCGCCTTCCGCATGGATCTCGGTGCCCCTGTCATAGTCGCGTTCCTCGCGTTCGAGGCAGGCTATGCTATCCAGCGAACACTGGCTGAGCGGTACATAATGCGACAGTTTCTGCACCAGACAGCTATCATGGCTCATCTTCCCCAACCTCCGCGACTGCGATGAGAACTCTTGAACAGAGCAATATATCGGCGAAAATGGCCCGCCCCGCCAGACTGCGCAACGCCAAAGTGACCGGTTTCGCGCCTGTCGCGTTTTTATTTTGCAAAATCTTCCGATTTCAAACCAGTTTAATGCAGGGCAGTTCGAAAGAGTAGAGGAAGGGGGCAACACGAGGAGATCATCCATGCCCGAAGCCCGCCTCAAGCGGCGGAAGGGGGCGCGCTAAGTGTCCTCCGCCATAGCAATCATCGATCCGTTCTGCCTGACGCCCTCAACGATTACTGCCTCCGACTCCGATCAGGTCGGCGGCACGGAAGCCGTTGTCCTGAAGGTGGCGCGTGCTCTGTGTGACGAATACCGTTTCCATTTCTACCAGAATGGGCGGCTCGACATGGACCGCGACAGATGCGGGCTCTACCGCCCGCTCGACGCCGTCAGCGCCGCAAATCTCCTGGGCGTCACCGGCATCATCGTCATCAACTCCTGGAAGGCGGCGCTGAAGGCGCGACGCCTCAATCCCGGCTGCCCGATCTTTCTTTGGTCCCACTCGCATCCGGGCCGGCACAACCGCCGCATGGGCGAGGCGATGGCCGAGGCGCAGATCGAGATCGTCTGCACTTCGCAGGCCCACGCCGCCCACGTCACGCAGTTTCTCGCGCCGGAAAACCGGCGTCTGCCGAAGATCTGCTGGATCCATTCTCCTGTTGACGACGATCTGGTTGCCGACGGCACGCCGCGCGATAGCAACCGGCTGTTCTTTCCCGGCATGCCGATGAAGGGCATCACCGAAGTCCTGGCGAAATTTGCCGAGATCAGAAAGGACAGGCCGGAGCTGAGCCTTGATATCGCCGAGCCGGGCAGTCTGGCCTGGCCAGACGGCAGCGTGCCTCTCGGCGTCAATTTTCTCGGGCGGCTCTCCCACAGCGCGCTGATTGCCCACATGCGCCGCTCGCTCTGCGTCTTCTATCCGCAGACCCGCACGGACGATACGGCCAGCCTGCTTCTGGCCGAAGCCAATGCCGTCGGCACGCCGGTCATCGCCCAGCGCGGCCTCGGCGCCAATGACGAGATCGTCGGCACCTTCGGACAGGTCTTCGATACCGATGACCTCAAGGCGCTCGGCGAGCGTATCGATATGTGGCGCCTCGCGCCGCCGATGGTCGACGCTTCTCCGGCCCTGCGGATGACGGCGGTTGCCGGTGAATGGCGGGCCAAGCTCGGTGTCGGGGAGGACAGAGAGCCCCACCCTCCGGGCGTGATCCCGCCGGGCCTTGCCGCAAGGCCGGCAGCGGCCCCCGACAAGTAATCCCGGTCAAGGCAAGCGCGCTAGCCGATGTGGCGCAGATCCTCCGGCAGAAGCGCGGACGGCATGCTCTGGTAGCAGACCGGGCGCAGGAAGCGGCGGATCGCCAGCGTGCCGACGGAGGTGGCGCCGAAATTGGTCGAAGCCGGGTACGGCCCGCCATGGACCATGGCGTCGGCAACGGCGACGCCGGTGGCAAAGCCGTTGGCAAGCAGCCGTCCGGCCTTGCGTTCGAGAACCGGAACGAAGCTCTGGGCGAATTCGACATCGTCATTGTCCATGTGCAGCGTGCAGGTGAGCTGGCCCTCAAGCCTCTCGGCGATCGCCCGCATCTCCTGCGCATTGGCCGCCATCACCACGATGCCGAGCGGGCCGAACACCTCATGGGCAAGCTTCGGATTGGCGAGAAAGTCCTTGCCGGCAACGGCAAAGAGCGCCGGCGCGCCCTCGCGTCCGTCGCAATCACCCTTCACCAGCGTTTCGACGCCGTCCGTGCCCGCAATCTCCGTGCGACCGCGGCGGAAGGCCTCGGCAATTCCTTCCGTCAGCATCACCGCCGGGCCGACATCGCCGAGCGCCCTGGCCGCGGCATCGGCGAAGCGATCGGATTCCGGGCCGGCGAGCGTGATCATGATGCCGGGATTGGTGCAGAACTGGCCGACGCCCATGGTCAGCGAACCGGCCCAGCCCTTCGCGATCTCCTCGCCGCGATTGGCAAGCGCATCGGGCATGAGGAAGTTCGGGTTGACCGAACCCAATTCGCCGAAGAAGGGAATGGGCTCGTCGCGCCGCGCGCAAAGGTCAAACAGCGCCTTTCCGCCGGCGAGCGAGCCGGCAAAGCCGACGGCCCGGATTAGCGGATGGGTGACGAGCGTGCCGCCGGCCTCGTGCGAGGCGCCCTGCAGCAGCGAGAAGACGCCCGGATGAATGCCGCATTTTTCCGCCGCCGCCGCGATCGCCTCGGCAACGATCTCGCCTGTGCCGGGATGGGCGGGATGGCCCTTGACCACGACCGGGCAGCCGGCGGCAAGCGCCGACGCCGTATCGCCGCCGGCAGTCGAGAAGGCGAGCGGGAAATTCGAGGCGCCAAAGACGGCGACGGGGCCGATCGGCCTTTGCGCCATCTTCAGGTCGGGGCTCGGCGGGATCGCGTCCGGATTGGCCGCATCATGGCGGCGGTCGAGATAGTCGCCGTCGAGAATATGGCGCGCGAACAGGCGCAACTGACCGGTGGTGCGCCCGCGCTCGCCCTCAAGCCGCGCGGCCGGAAGGCCCGATTCGGCCGAGGCGATCTCGGTGATGTCGCTGCCGCGCTTCTCGATCTCGTCGGCGATCTTGTTGAGGAACGCGGCGCGATCCCTGCGCGTCGAATAGCCATAGTTCCAGAATGCGGCTTCGGCCGATTTCGCAGCCCGGTCGATCAGCTTCTCATTCGCCTCGCAGAAGGCGTGGGGCGCGCCGCTGACGGGTTTCGAGAGGAAGGTGATATCGGTTCCGACCCACTCGCCGCCGATCAGATGCCTGCCATGCGGTTTGAAACTCATCATTATTCTCCTCGGGCTTTGCGATTGTTCGTCTGGTTCAGATAAGGTCGCGCGCGGCGAGATTGCTCATCAGCGCGCGCACGCCGAATGTCCATGGCGCGCATTCTGTCGACAGGCGCACGGTGTTTTCAAGGCGGCCGAGGCCGTTTGCCGAAATCGTAACGCGGTCGCCCGGCTTGTGGGTGAAGCCCTCGCCGGCAACATCGCGATCCTCGCTCGGCGCGAAAAGCGTGCCGAGATAGAGCATGAAGCCGTCGGGATACTGGTGATGGCGGCCGATGGTCTGGGCGACAAGCGCTTCCGGGTCGCGGCTGATTTCCGACATCGAGGAATGTCCCGTCATTTCAAATCCGTCCTCGCCTCTCACCGTGAGCGAAACCTCGGCGCGGCGCACGTCGTCCAGCGTGAAGCTGCCGTCGAACAGCCTGATCATCGGGCCGATCGCGGCGGAGGCGTTGTTGTCCTTCGCCTTGCCCAGCAGAAGCGCCGAGCGGCCCTCCACGTCGCGCAGGTTCACGTCATTGCCGAGCGTGGCGCCGACGATCCTGCCGGCGGAGGATACGGCGAGAACCACTTCGGGCTCCGGATTGTTCCATTTCGAGATCGGGTGAAGGCCGACTTCGGCGCCCGGACCGACGGCCGAAAGCGCCTGCGCCTTGGAAAAGACTTCAGCGTCCGGGCCGATGCCAACCTCGAGATACTGGCTCCACAGGCCTTCGCGGATCAGCGCCTCCTTGGCGGCGGCCGCCGCTTCCGATCCCGCCTCGATATTCTTCAGGCTCGCTCCGATCGCCGCGCCGATGCGGCTCCTGATCGCTTCCGCCTTCTTCGGATCGCCCGCCGCCTTTTCCTCGATCACCCGTTCGACCATGGAGCGGGCGAAGGTGACGCCGCAGGCCTTGATGGGCTGAAGGTCCGAGGGGCAGAGAAAATGGATGCGGCTTTCATCGCCGGGCGTCGCGGCCGCAATCTCCTCCAGCGTGCCAAGCCGGAAGCCGGGAGCTTCGGTGACGTAAAAGGCCGGATCGTCCATTTCGCAGATGTCGCGGGAGAGTGGGGCAACTTCCGAGGTGATGTCGTAGACCGCGCCGCCGCGCAGCGTCACGACAGCCGGGCCATTCGCCTCCGGCAGGAAAACGCGTCCGAGCCAGGTGCCGTTGAAGTCATCAATGATTGTCATGGCGAAATGTCCTCATGCGCAGCGCGTTCTACGCCGCCTCCCGTGCCCGCACGACACCTTGCCTGGGACAGACGCCGTGCGCGCCTCGCCCGCCGTGAAGTGCAGACCACCTACACTTAGGCCAACGGGCTGCCGGTTTAAAGCCTTGACGATCGATCGCGCCACAAGGGATGTGGCCGGTAGCGGAGGGCTGCCGGCGCACGGGTCATTCTGCCGGCTTGAACTCCGACTGGATCAGCACCTCGACCGTATCGCTGACGACGGGCACGGCGAAGTCGAAGCCCCAGTCGGAACGCTTGACCGCCATGACGCCGGAAAAACCGAGGGCGGCATGTTTCGTCATCGGATGCTCGGCCATGGAGCCGTTGAAGGTGACGTCGATGACCGCCGGATGGGTCTCGCCGCGCATCGTCAGCACGCCGTAGACCTTGCCAGTCCTGTCACCGTCGACCTCGATGCGTTCCGAGACAAAGCTGATCGGCGTGCCGGCGAGGAATGCCGGATCCGTGCCGATCTTGCCGTCGAAATCCTCCTCTTCGGGGAAAGGGAAATCGGTCCGGACAGAAGCCGGGTCGATCGCCACGGCAAGGGCCGATTGCTCCGGCGCGTCCGGGACCCATTCGAGGTCGGCCGAAATGCCGGTGAACCGTGCGGTATAGTTCGACAGGCCGAAATGGCTGACGCGCCAGGTGACGCTGGTGTGGGCCGGGTCGGACAGGTAATGCCCGGCAGGCGCTGCCTGTTCCTCGGCGGCATTAGCCGGCAGGGCGAAGAGAAGGGCGAGAAGCAGATTTTTCATGGGTGTAGACCTTTGTTTGCGGGATGGAATTGCAGGCGCCGGAAAGCCGGCGGGGACATTGCGCGCAGCACGGCGCCTTTGATGGATTGGCTCCGGCGCTCATGCGGCGAGGCCGATGTCGCCGGCGAGTGCTTCAAACTCGGCCTCGCTCAGGACCGGGCGGATGGCGAATTCGATCACCGCGTCGAAGACCGGACGCGGCATCGCCTGGAACATGCCGCCGACCATGCCGCTGCGTTCGGCAGGCGACATGGCCGGCACCATGACGCGGGTGAAGGCCATGTTCTTTTCAGGCGGCATGGATCCGACGATCTTCATCTCCATGGCGTGGAGTTCGTCATCGGAAAAATGCTGCCACAGAAGCGGCATCACCACCGTCTCCTCCTCGTGCATATGGGCGAAGTCGTCGGCGATATAGGCGGCGAAGGCGAGGTAGAGGGCGCGGCCGGCCGCAATCCGCGCCGGACCTTCGGCCGCCTCGACGGTGGACGCCATCGCTTCCAGCGCGTCAAAGGCGGCGCGGTGTTCGTCATGCTGTTCGTCGACCAGGCCGGTCGAGAGCGAAAGCGCGTTGAGGGCGGCGTGGATCACGCTGTCCTCGTGCACCACGTGGGAGGCCGCCATCGACAGCAGGTGGCGGAACTCGGCAAGCATCCGCTCGCAGGTTTCGGGATTTCCAAAGTCGGCGGATCCGAGCGCGGCGAGCAGATTGCACTGGGAGCGGCGAAGCCCCTTGTGAACGGGGCCGTAAAGATCGTAGCGGCCGGCAAGGGCGGGCACGCGGGTCATGTCTTCGATATGGGTCATGGTCATCTCCTTCTGGAAAGCTGGACCGGGACAAAGGCGTCCCGGGCTCGGGAGATGCGGATAGACCCATGCGTGGCGCGGTGCTTCCTAAATGCTTGCTAAGCGGCTTGCTGAAATCCTAAAATTTCACTATCGGTTTAGCCTGGCGCATTTTTCGGGGCATTCGGGGCAGGCGTCATGCTGGACGGGGATGTCGGCAGTTTCATCGGCGGCTATGTGATGATGATCGCGGCAACGCGCGACGAACGGCTGCGGCCGCATGTCGGGCGCGGCTGCGGCGCGCGCTTCGACAAGGCGGCGGGTGATGTCGTGTTTTACGCATCCTCGACCCAGTGGCCGGATTTTGCCCGTTGCGCCGTCAAGGGCGCGCCGATCGCCGCGACCTTCGTCGATCCGGAGACCTATCGGGCCTACCAGATCAAGGGCCGCATCAATGCGGTCCGGCCTTCCGACCCGTCCGAATGCGCAAAGGCCCGCCGCTATATCGAGGAAATGCTGGTGATCATGGCCGAACTCGGCGTCAGCCGGTTGCAGCTTTCCAGCGTCTTTGCCGATGACAGCCTGATCACCATCCGCTTCTGGCCCGCCGATCTGTTTCTGCAGACGCCGGGGCCCGGCGCGGGGCAACCCATCGAAGCGGGCGCCGGACGATGATCGCGCTGGAGACCATTCGCGATGCATTTGAAGGTATCATGCCGTCGGTGATCGCAACGACCGATGCCAGCGGCACGCCGAACCTCTCCTATCTCTCCCATGTCTACTATGTCGACGCCGGTCACGTGGCCCTGTCGAACCAGTTCTTTTCCAAGACAGCCGCCAATGTGCGCGCCAACGGCCGCGCGAACCTCATCGTCATTGACGGGCGAACCGGGCTTCAACACCGGCTCGATCTCTTTTTCGATCGATCGGAGGCGGCAGGCACCGTGTTCGAGCGGGTCTCCGCCCATCTCGATGTGATGGCGGCGCTGCAGGGAAAGTCCGGCATGCTGAAGCTGAAGGCCGTCGATATCTATCGCGTTCTCGACTGCGTGCGCATCGATCCGGTCGCTCCGCTCGACACGCCCGATCCGGACATTCCCCCGCCCGAGGACCACCTGCCGCATCTCGCCGCCGTGGTCAGCGCGATCGATGCGGCCGAGGATACCGAAACCATGCTCGACCGCGCCCTTGAGATGCTCGACAGGCGCTTCGGCTTCCGCCACACCATGCTGATGATCGCCGACGGCGACCGGCTGACGACGCTTGCCAGCCGGGGCTATCCGCATTACGGCATCGGCGCCGAAATCGCGTTCGGCGACGGCATTATCGGCATCGCCGCGGAGCGTCGCCGCACCATCCGCATCAGCGACATGCGGCGCGGCCAGCGCTATGTTTCCGCCGTCGCCGCCGCGATCGGGCGCGAACACGAGGACATTCCCCTGCCGCTGCTTGAGGAGCCGCAGACGCAGATGGCGGTGCCGCTTCTCTTCCGCTCGCGCCTGATCGGCGTGTTGTTCTCCGAGTCGGAAACGAGCTTTTCGTTCTCTCACGCCGACGAGACCGCGCTGGAAATCATCGCCGGCCATATCGCGGCGGGCCTGGTGCTCGCCGAACTCACGAGCCCGGAGAACGAGGCGGGCACGGCCGCGCCGGCCGATGCGACGAGCGGCGAGGGCCCGGATTTCCGGGTGACCTATGTGCAGCGCGACGGCAGCGTTTTCATCGACAATGACTATGTCATTCGCGGCGTGCCGGGCCGGCTGCTGCATTGCTTTCTGAAGACCCGCGCCGAGACCGGGCGCAGCGAATTCTCAAATCGCGAGATCCGCCGGGACCGGACGATCCTGCTGCCGGAATACAAGGACAATCTCGAGGCCCGGTTGATCCTGCTGCGCCGCAGGCTTGAAGAGCGCGGCGGCCCGGTGCGCATCGAACGGCCAGCGCGCGGCATCATCCGCCTGATCGTCGATGGCCATTACGCGATTGAGAGGGTCGAGGAGACCTGAGTCAGGACCATTTCGCGGCCAGCCGTTTCAGCCCCGGCATGGCCGTCAGCACCAGAAGCAGAAGAGAGATCGCGATCATCGCCGCCGCGCCCGGATGCTCGACAAAGGTCATCGGGTCGCCGCGCGAGAGCAGCATGGCCCGGCGCAGATATTCCTCCATCATCGGCCCGAGGATGAAGCCGATCAGGAGCGGCGCGGGTTCGTAGCGGTAGAGCCTCAGCACATAGCCGAGCACGCCGAAGCCGAGCATGGCCCAGACATCGAAGAGGGAATGATCGAGGCTGTAGACGCCGATCGAGATCAGCACGACGATGGTGGGATAGAGGAAGTAATGCGGGATACGCAGCAGCCTCACCCAGATGCCGATCAGCGGGATGTTGAGCACCAGCAGGAAGAGATTGCCGAAGAGGAAGGAGACGATCAAGCCCCAGAACAGCTGGGGGTGTTCGGAAATCAGGCGCGGGCCGGGGGTGACGCCGTGGATCATCAGCGCGCCGATCATCAGCGCCATGGTGGTGGAGCCGGGAATGCCGAGCGTCAGTGTCGGGATGAAGGCGGTCTGCGCGGCGGCATTATTGGCCGATTCCGGCACCACCACGCCCTCGATCGCGCCCTTGCCGAAATTGGCGCGATTGGGCGAGACGCGCTTTTCGATCGCATAGCCGATCGAGGAGGCGACCGTTTGACCCGTCCCCGGCAAGGTGCCGAAGAAGCTGCCGATGACGCTGCCGCGAATGGCGGGTCCGAGCGAGCGCAGCCATTCGCCGCGCTTGGGCAGGAAGCGCTGCCAGGAGACTTTCTCCGTGGCATAGGAGGCGGATGCCCCGCGCGCCGAATACATCGCCTCCGACACGCCGAAAAGGCCCATGGCGACGACGACGAGATTGATGCCGTCGCGCAGGTCCTGGACGCCGCCGGTAAAGCGGGTGGCACCGCTGTTGACGTCAACGCCGATCGTGCCGAGCAGCACGCCGAGCGTCACCATCATCACGCCGCGCAACGTGCCGGAGCTCGAGACCACGGAGGCCGCGACAAGGCCGAGCAGCATCACCGCAAAATAATCGGCCGGTTCCAGCAGCAGCGCGAAATCCGCGAGCACCGGCGCAAGCGCGGCGATCACCAGAATGCCGAAAATGCCGCCGAAGAAGGAGGCGAGCGCGGTCATCAGCAGCGCCACGCCGGCGCGGCCCTCGCGGGCCATCGGATAGCCGTCGAGGCAGGTGATCGAGGAGGAGGGCGTTCCCGGAATATTGAGCAGGATCGAGGCGATCGAGCCGCCATATTCCGCGCCGTAATAGACGCCTGCCAGCATCACCAGCGCGGTTTCCGGCGGCAGGTAGAAGGAGACCGGCAGAAGCATGGCAACGGCCGCCAGCGGCCCGAGACCCGGCAGCACGCCGATGAATGTGCCGAGAAACGTGCCGAGGAAACAGTAAAGAAGGTTGGAAACCGTGGTGGCGGTGGCAAAGCCGAGGGCGAGATTGTCGAGCATGGATCAGAACCCCCGGAAGGCTTCGAGCGGCAGGCGGAGGCCGACGATGAAGACCAGCCAGACGCCGAGCACGGCGCCGATGACGAGACCGGCGCGCCGCAGCGGCGAGAGCGCGCCTACGGCATAGCTTGCAATCAGCACGCAGACGCCCGCGCCCGGCAGAACGCCGAAACGCGGCGTCACCAGCGCGAAGCCTGCGACGGCGAGCGCAATCGGGATGACCGTGCGCCAGTCGATCTTCAGATGTTCGGCGCCTGCCTTCATGTCGCCGACAAGGGCGACGGCGGACAGGATGAGAAGGATGCCGCCGGCGATCAGCGGGAAGGCGCCGGGGCCCATGCGCCGGGGCGTGCCGAGATCGAGCGCCGTCAACGAGCCGGCGATGAAGATAAGGGCGATCGCGCCGACGAGAAGCGTGCCCGCCTGGGCCGTAAGCCGTTTCAGCATTGCCCGTTCTCCCTCTCCAGCTCGAACTCGGCGTCATCGAACTTCTCGGCGACGATGATTTCTCCGGAGCGAATGGCTCCTGCCGAAGCGGCGATGCGCGCGGCGACCGCGTCCGGAACATCGGGCCTCAGCGTCAGCGCGGCATAGTCGCCTTCGCCAAGGCCAAGCGCAACCGGGCTTTCGGGAAGCCTGCCGGAGGCCACATCGGCGATGGCGCGCTCGACGCCAAGATCGATCCGCGCCAGCGCCGAGGCAATGAACACATCGGGCGCGAGCGCGGTCCAGTCGAGCGCATTGCCGATCTGCAGCGTGCCGGCGGCACGGCAGGCATCGATTGCGCCCTGCCGGGCACCGTTCAGCATGGTGAAGGTGACATCCGCTCCGGCAGCGATCTGGGCATCGGCCCAGCGGCGGGTGACGACATTGTTGTCCTGCGAGCCGCAGAACGACGTCAGAACCTTGACGGCGGGGTCGGTGTCGCGCACGCCATGGACGAAGGCCGCGCGGCCCTTCAGCCCCGGGCGGACGCGATGGCCGGAAAGATGGCCGACCGTGCCGGTCCTCGTCATTAGGGCAGCGAGGCAGCCGGCAAGATAGGCCGAATGTTCCTGCGCAACATCATAGCTTGCGAGGTTTGGCCCGTGGGCGTGGCCCTGGACGATGGCGAAGGACTTTTCCGGCCAGTCGAGCGCGAGAACCGGCATGACCCGGTCTCCCTGCCCGCCGACGAAAACCAGTCCGTCGAAATCCGGCAGGATGCGGTCAAGGTTTTCGAGGATTTCCGGCGTGTCATAGGTCAGCCCGTCGACAATGCTGACCCGCGCTGTTCCGGCGCGCGTGGCCTGGCGCGCACCGGCAAGACCACTGGCGTTGAAGCCCGCGTCTTCCGCCTCGCCGATGACGACGACGGCAATCTGCGGCAGATTGGATGCCTCCGAGGCGAGCGGGCTGACGCGCATCATTTGTTGGCCTGGTTCACGAGCGGCGCCCATTCGGCAGCGCCTTCAGCGACATAGTCGGTGAATTCATCGCTCGTCATCTTGCCGCCGACAATGCCCCATGTGTCAAACTGTGCGACGACCTCATCGGAGGCAAGCGCCGTGTCGAGAGCCTCCTGAAGCGTTGCGACGATCTCCGGATCGACCCCGGCAGGACCGGAGATGCCGAGCCAGTTTTCCGCAACGATGTCATAGCCAAGCTCGATGAAGGTCGGGGTGTCGGGCAGGGTTTCGAGCCGTTCGGGCGCGGAAACGGCGAGCGGAAGAGCCGTCCCCTCGGCAACCGAAGGCAGGTTCTGCGGCACGGCGTCGAAGATCACCGGAATGACGCCGGCGCGGAAATCAAGCCGCATGGGACCGGAGCCCTTATAGGGAATGTGCGAGAGTTCGACGCCTGCTTCGTTTTCATAGGCAACAGCCACGACATGGCCCCAGGAGCCGACGCCGGAAGAGCCGTAGTCCAGCATGCCGGGTTCGGCCTTGGCCTTTGCGACAAAGGCGGCCATGTCGGGCGTCCCAAGCTCGGGCGAGACGAACATGCCGAGATGGACGGCGCCGATATAGCCGATATGGGTGAAGTCCTCGATCGGATCATAAGGCGTGTCGGGGAAGCTCGTTGGGGCGACATTGAACGGCGTCAGATTGGACAGCATCACCGTGTAGCCGTCATTGTCGGCGTTTTTCAATTCTGTCGCGGCCACGGTGCCGGCAGCGCCCGGCTTGTTTTCGACGACGAATTGCTGGCCGAGTTCCTTGCCGAGATGTTCGGCGAGGAGGCGGGCGACGAGATCGCTGGAGCCGCCGGGCGGAAACGAGACAAGAATGCGCACGGGACGCTCGGGATAGTCGGCGGCCAGGGCGGCGGGCGCGAGGGTCGCGAGGGCAGTAGCGGCGAGGATCAGGGACTTCAGCGGTCGGACCGGCATGTCAGAACTCCAGTTTCTGCTGTCTTGGGTCGGGGCGAATGCATTGACGAAATTCAAGTTCCAGAAAAAGAAACTACAGTTTCATATAGCGTGCAAGCAAAAAATAGGCATATGACAATATTGGTTATAATTTAGGCAAATTGAATTCTCTTTGGGCAAGCGAAACTGAAAGAAGCCCGCTGGCGCGCCATTTTTTTCCTGCCATTCACAAAGTCCAGGCTGAAATCAGAATTTCGAAAATATGCGACTTGTCTTTTCGGGTCGGCCGCCCTTAATGGGAAAATATGAAATCAGAATTTCAAAGCCCGGCCGACGATGCCCCCTTCCTGACCCGCGTGCAGCGGGTTTTGCCGCAATTGAGCCCGGCGGAGCGCAAGCTTGGCGAATTTCTGCTGGATTTTCCCGGCGAGCTTGGCAGCTATGACGCGCAGGAACTGGCGCGGCTCTGCGATGTCTCCAAGGCAACCGTTTCGCGTTTCATCCGCCGGCTTGGGTTTTCGAGCTATGACCAGGCGAAGAAGGCGGTGCGCGACGAGCGCCAGACCGGCTCGCGCGCCTTCTTCGCCCATGCGGAGCCGGAGGCCAATGCCGCGGCCCTTGCCCTCGACATGCGCGAGGAGAAGGACAATCTCGACTGGACCTTCGCCAATCTCGACGCGAACGACCTCGACCGGCTTGCTGCCGCCGTGGTCGAAAGCCGCAAGGTGTGGATCGCCGGCCAGCGCATCAGCCAGTCATTCGCCCACTATCTGTACTGGCAGCTCACCAAGATCGTCAGTGACGTGGTGGTGTTTCCGCAAGGCGGCGAAACGCTTGGAGAGCATGTGGCCCGGATCGCGGAAGGCGATCTCGTGATCGCCATTACGCTCAGGCGCCGGATTGCCGGCACAAGGCAATTGCTCGATTCCATTGTCGAATCCGGCGCCAGACTGGCGCTGATCTCCGACGAGGGCATGGCCCGCCATCCCGCCGCGCATTGGCACTTTCACTGCCGCACCCATTCCGAGGGGCCGCAATTCAATCATGCGGCCGTTCTGGCGCTCTGTCACCAGATCGTGGTGCGTGCCACGCTGAAGGCCGGCCGCGCGGGCCGCGAACGGCTGCGGCGGGTCGATGACGTCAACGAGAAACTGATGCAGTACGAGTAAGCGCTTCTTACGGAGCCTCGACGCGCCTGAGCGTGATCGGGGAGCCGTCCGAGATCGTGTCGCTTGGGTGCAGCACCACCTGGTCGCCGACTTCAAGCCCGCTCGTCACCTCGGCGACCTCATCATTCATCCGCCCGATCTCCACGGTGTTGATCACGGCCCTGTCGCCGTCGATCACGAAGGCCTGCCAGTCGTTTCCTGAGCGGAACAGCGCGGCAATCGGCACCTGCTTGACATCGTCCGCCTGCCAGATCACCAGACGGGCATAGACGCGAAAAGCGTTGCCGAGCCCTTCCGGGATGCTTTCGAAATCCAGGATCGCATCGACCCGCTGTTCGGAAATGCCGAGCGCGGAGACCTTTTCATAGGCCGCCGGCTCAACCCGGCGCACCGTCGCTGCGACCGGATCCCCGCCCCAATCGACGATTTCGGCCGTTGTTCCCGCATGGATGTGGACCGCGTCGGTCGAGAGCAGATCGACGACCGCCTCCAGATTATGAGGATCGCCGATATCGGCAATCTTGGCGCCGATGGCGACCGGCTGGGCGCTGCGGGCGTAGATGTCGAGGATGACGCCGTCGGCGGGCGCGGTGAGGTCGATGCAGCAATCCTCTTCTTCCGCCAGAAGCGCCGCGCGCGGTTCCGAGAGGCGCGCCTCCGCGGCCTTGAGCTCGGCCTTGCGCAGCGAAACGGTGGCCTCCGCCGCATTGAGCTGTGCCTTTGCGACTTCGACAGCGGTGACGGCCTGCTGCAACTCCATCTCTGAGATCGTGTCGCGCTGGCTGAGATTGCGGTAGCGCCTGAGCTGGTCTTCGGCCTGTTCGAGACTGGCAGAGGCTTTCAGCCGCTCGGCTTCCGCGATCGCGACCGCCACCTTTGCCGCGTCCTGTGCGGCGCGCAATTCGTCGCGCGTGCGCGGATCGAGAAGGGCTGACTGGGATGGCAGGATGCGGGCAACGACGCTTGTCCCCGCCTTCACCGCATCGCCCTCGTCAAAGCGGGTGCGCAGCATCTGCCCGGCAATCGGCGTGTGGATGGTGTAGATGTCCTTCACCCGCGTCTTGCCCTCCTGCAGGATGGAGACTTCCATCGGCCCGGACGCGATCGTCGTCACGTCGACGGCCACCGGCTTTTCGCGCATGGCGAGATAGAATCCGCCGATCACGGCGAGCACCACGATGGCGAGAAGGCCTCTCCTGATCCACTTTCCCATTGGGTTACTCCCTCGTTTTCAGCACTTCGACGAGATCGAACCGGTCGATCCGCCGGCGCACGACCAGCGCGGACAAAAGGCCGGCGATGACGACCACCAGCGACGCGCGCGCATAGCTGTCGAGATCGACGACGAACGGAATGGTGAAAAGGTCGCTCGAGAACCCCGAAATCACCAGCTTGGCGAAGAAATAGCCGAGATACCAGCCGATCGGCTGGGCGAGCGTGATCAGCGCCGCGATTTCCACCAGCAGCACCTGCGAGACCTCCGCGCGGGAGAACCCAAGCACCCTGAGGCTTGCCAGTTCACGGCCGCGTTCGGACAGAAGGATGCGCGCTGAATTGTAGACGACGCCGAAGGTGATGACGGCGGCGAGCGAGATATAGATGGTCGACATGATGTCGATGTTCTCCCGCATGGTCTTGCGGAAATTCTCCAGCGACAGCCGGTTGAGCGCCACGCCGGCAATCCGCGGCGTGTCCTTCACCGCGCCGTAGAACGATGCAAGCCGGGTTTCATCGACGGCGATGTTGGCGCCCGAAACGCGGTCACCGTCTCCGATCATGTGGTCGAGGGCCTTGCCGTCCATGTAGACGGCAAGGCCAAGGAAACTCTGGACCACCGAAGTGACCGGCACGCGCACCAGACGATGGTTGCGGGTCACGAGCTCGACCTCCGCCATGTCGCCCGTGGCAAGACCGAGCGTTTCGGCCACCCGCTCGCTGATCATCAGCCCCTCGGGCGGGATCGAGAGCTGCACGGCGTCGGCATCGACAACGCGCGAAAGATCGTCCAGATCCGAGGCGCTGCTGATCGACAGATGTTTCTCCCGATAGCCGTTACGCAGGATCACCGGTTCGGCGCGAAATCCTTCCGCGCGCATTACCCCGGGCAGGCGGGTGAGCGAGACAAGCGCCTCCGGCGCCAGCGCATCGGTGAAGCTGACTGTTGCATCCTGGCGTTGGGTATCAAAGAAGATCGCCCGGATCATTGCATCCATCGAATTGGAGGTGGACCAGCCGACCGTCAGAAGCGCCACCGGCATGGCGATGCCGATCACGGTCATGGTGGCGCGCAGGGGAAAGCGGGTAATGTTGCGCAGCGCCATCACCGTCAGTTCGGAGAGAAGGCGCGGCAGGCGAAAGCCGAGGGAAAGCTGGCGATAGCGCACCGGTTCGGGCGGGCGCATGGCAACGGCGGCCGGCAGGCTCGCGGCGCTGTAGATCACGCGTGCCGCGCCGATCAGCGCGGCGGCCGCGGCAACGCTTCCCGCGAGCAGATAGACATCCGGGCTCCAGGCGAACACCAGGAAGGGAAAGGTGTAGAAGCGCACGTAGAGCCTGGTCATCGCCACGCCCCACCAACTGCCGAGCGCGAAGCCGATGGCCGTGCCGATGACGACGATCACCAGAGTGAGCTTGATATAGTGCGCGGCGATTGCGCCGCTTGAAAAACCGAGTGCCTTCAACAGGCCGATCTGCTCGCGCTCCAGCGCGATCATACGCGACAGGACCATGTTGACGAGGAAGGCGGCAACGCCGAGGAAGATCGGCGGCAAGACCCCCGCCATGGCCTTCAGCTGTGTCAGTTCGCTATCGACGAAGGCGTTCGAAATCTGCCTGTCGCGGCCATAGGCGCCGACGCCGCCATAGGGGGAAAGCAGGTGGTCGAGGCGTTCGATCACCGCGTCCTCATTGGCATTGCGTCCAAGCTTCAGCGCCACGTCGTTGAACGCGCCGTCCATGTCGAAAATGCCGTCGAGCACGCTTTCCGGCATGTAGAGAATGCCGTAGCGCGAATTGTCCGGCACCATGTCGCCGGGGCCGATGGCATAGACATATTCGGGCGAGAGCACGATTGCAGTGATCGTCAGCCGGCGCTTCTTGCCGTCCATCAGCGCCTCGAAATGGTCGCCCGACTGAAAGCCATGCGCCTTGGCAAAGTTCTCCGACACAGCGACTTCGCCCACACGGTTCGGGTCGGGCAGCCGGCCGGCGCGGATATAGGCGCGGTTCAACAGCGGCTCGCCGCTGTCGGGCGTCGAAATCACCGTGGCGGCGGCGGGCGCCTCCATGCCGACAATGTCGAGAATGGCCGGTTTGACCACCCGGAAATCGGCGCGCAGAACCCCGTCGATCGTGCGGATCTCGTCGGCCAGCCGGTCGGGCGCGCGGGTGACGCTGGCGAACACGTCGGCAAAGCCGTAGCGGTCGTAGAAGGTGTCGCGGGTCTCGATCAGCGAGCGGTAGACGCCGACCGCCATGATCAGCACCGCCACGCCGCAGGCCAGCACCAGCGCCACCGCCAGAAGCTGCGCCCAGAGACGCCGCACGTCGCGCAGAAGCTTGCGGTCGAGGATCGCTACCATTGGATCTCCGCCGGGTTCAGGCGCTCCTGGTTGATCTCCGTGCCCTCGATCTTGCCGTCGCGGAAGGTGATGACACGGTGGGCGATCCTGCGGATATCGGCATTGTGGGTGATGATGGCGACGGTGGCGCCGAGCTCCTCATTGATGCGGCAGAGCACCTCGAGCACGAGAATGCCGGTCTTCGAATCGAGCGCGCCGGTCGGCTCGTCGCAGAAGAGCACCTCCGGCCGCTTGGCGATCGCGCGGGCAATGGCGACGCGCTGCTGCTCGCCGCCCGACATCTGGGCCGGAAAATGGTCCATCCGCTGTTTCAGCCCGACCATTTCCAGCGCCTCTTCCGGCGGCATCGGGTTTTTCGAGATCGCCCCGACCAGCGCCACGTTCTCGCGCGCCGTCAGGCTCGGGATCAGATTGTAGAACTGGAAGACGAAGCCGACATGGGCGCGGCGATAGCGCGTCAGCTTCCATTCCGGATAGTCGGAAATCATTTCATCGCGGAACCGGACCGTACCGGACGATGCCCGGTCGAGCCCGCCGACAATGTTGAGAAGCGTCGATTTGCCGCTGCCGGACGGCCCGAGCAGCACCACCATCTCGCCGGCGAAGAGATCGAGGTCGACGCCGGCGAGCGCTTTGACCTCGACTTCGCCGCTTGTATAGACCTTCGATATGCCGCGCGCGGAAAAGATCGGCGCACGTTCTCTGTCGTCGTTCCTGACTGCTTCCTGGCCCTGCATGGTCTCTCCCGCAGTGCGGCCCCCGCCGGCTTTTTGCACGCGGCGACTTTACCGGCAAACCGGCCGAAGTCCAGTGTAGGGCAGGGCGAAATCTCCACCTTGACGCGCATCAAGGGATGGGCGGGCACCGAAAAGGCGCGACGGGAAACCGCCGCGCCTTGCTCATTGTTCAAGATCGCTTCCGATCAGTCGCGAACAGCCGTCCAGCCCTGATACTCATCGATATTGTCCGCCGTGATCAGTTCCGGCTCGAGCAGCACGGTGGTCTCCTCGATTTCCTCGCCCTGATAGAACTTGTAGCCAAGCTCAAGCGCCTCGCCGGCCATGACGTAAGGGTCCTGGGACGCGGATGCCTTCAGCAGCGAGTTCGGATCCTTCAGCGACTTTTCCGTATCCGGAGCGCCGTCGACACCGGTGATGATGATGTCGGTGCGGCCGAGCTGTTTGGCGGCAAGCTGGGCGCCGAGCGCCATCGGGTCGTTGGCGCCGAAGACCGCGTCGAGATCGGAGAAGCGGGTCAGCAGACCCTGCATCACGTTCATGCCGCCCTCGCGCGCGGCCAGGCCGTTCTGGTCGTTGGAAACGACATTGATGCCGTCATTGGCCTCGAACACTTCCATGCAGCCGTCGAAACGGTCGTTGAGCGAGGAGGAGGACGGGCCCTTGATGATGGCGACATTGCCTTCGCCGTTCAGGGCGTCGACGATGTACTGGCAGGCCTTCTGGCCGGCGGCGATATTGTCGGTCATCACCGTCACGTCGGCGCCCGGCGCGGAAACGTCGAAGGCGGCAATGGTGATGCCGGCATTCTTGGCGCGGTTGACGGCAGGCGCGATCGCCGTGTCGTCAACGGCGTTCAGCATGATGATGTCGACGCCCTTGGCGATGAAGTTGTCGATCTGGCTGACCTGTTTGTTGAGGTCGTAATCGGCAGAGACCGATGTGATCTCGACATCGGGATTGATGTCGCGGGCGCGGTCTTCGATACCCTTGATCGTGGCGACGAAGAACGGGTTGCCGAGCAGGCCGACGGAAATGCCGATACTGTTCAGTTCCTTGTCCTGCGCCTGCGCGCCGGTCGCCGTCATGGCGATAGCGGCTGCCGCGCCAAGAAGAAGTTTCTTCGAAATATGCATGGTTGCTCCTCCGCGTTTTTGCGTTTCATGCGTGAATGAAGGGCTTTACGTCCTGTCGGAACCCTTGCCGCGGAAGCGGTCGAGGGTTACGGCAGCGATAATGACAAGGCCCTTGATGATGAACTGCCAGATGTCCGACGTCCCCGTCAGGATCAGGCCGTTCGACAGGACTGCGATGATCAGCGCACCGATCAGCGTGCCCCAGATCGAGCCGACGCCGCCAACGAAACTGGTACCGCCCAGAATGACGGCGGCGATTGCGTCGAGCTCATAGGATTGTCCGAGTTGCAGGCCGTTGGCCGCATAAAGCCTGGCCGCCGACATGACGCCGCCAAGCCCGGCCATCAGGCCGGAGACGCCGTAGACGAACAAGAGGACGAGCGGCACCTTGATGCCGGTCAGCCGGGCAGCCTCCTGGTTGCCGCCGACGGCATAGATCCAGGTGCCGAGCACCGTGCGGCGCAGCACGAACCAGGAAATCAGGATGACCAGAAGGGCGATGATGGCGAGGATCGGCACGCCGAGGATCGCGCCGTTGCCGATCACCGCGAATGGCAGGTCCGCGTTGAACACGGTCGTGTCATTGCCCATCAGCCGGGCCACGCCGCGCACCGCCGTCAGCGACCCGAGCGTGACGATGAAGGGCGGTAATCGCAGGAAGGCGACCAGCGCGCCATTGGCAAGGCCGAAGACGAGACCGAGCGCCAGCCCCGCCGGTACGCCGATCCAGCCGAGCGCCGGATTGAGCGAGAACATCACCGCCGCCATGGCGGATGCCGCAAGGATGGAGCCGACCGACAGGTCGATGCCGCCGGTCAGGATGACGAAGGTCATGCCCGCGGCCAGCACGATGTTGATCGAGGCCTGCTGCATCACGATCGACAGATTGTTGACGCCCAGAAACTTGCCGGTCAGAAGCTGGAATCCGATCGCCAGCAGGATCAGCACAGGCAACATGCCGAGCGTCTTGATCAGTGTACCAACCTGATAGGACCGGCCGTTTGCCGCCCCCTTCTGCGCTTCACTCATGAATTTCCTCCCTCGGCTCTCAAGCGCCGGTTGTCATGCCGCGGCTTTGGTTCCCGTGGAAAGCCGCATGATTGCTTCCTGTTCGATCGCCGCGCCGTCCGACGATTTCACTTCGCCGGCGATCTCGCCCTCGCGCATCACGATGACGCGGTCGGCGACATTGATGATTTCCGGCAGTTCGCTGGAGATCATCACCACAGCGAGGCCCTGGCGGGCCAGTTCATCGATCAGCCGGTAGATTTCGGATTTCGCGCCGACATCGACGCCGCGGGTCGGCTCGTCGAGAATGATCACCTTGGGCTTCACTTCCAGAAGGCGGCCGAGCAGCACCTTCTGCTGGTTGCCGCCCGACAGCGAGCCGACATTGACGAAGGGTGATGGCGCGCGGATCGACAGTTTCTCGAACTCGGTGCGCGCCCGCTTGCGCGCCGCCTTGAAATTGCGCGTGCCGGCGGGTCCCGAATCCTCGCCCATGACGCAGATGTTGATGTTGTCGGCAATCGTCATGTCGAGGAACAGGCCGAGCTGCTTTCGGTCTTCCGTCAGATAGACGATGCCGGCGTCAAGCGCGGCGCTCGGGCTTTGCGGGGTTACTTCCCGGCCTTCGAGCATCACCGTGCCGGATGTCGCCTTGTCTGCGCCGTAGATCAGCCGGGCAAGTTCGGTGCGGCCGGAGCCGACAAGGCCGGAGACGCCAAGCACCTCGCCGCGCCGGACGGAAAAGGAGCAATCGCGCACCTTGCGGCCGGCGCTCATATTGCGCACCTCGAGGACGGTTTCGGCGCTTTCGTCGCGCTCGACATGCTCCTTCTTGTAGAAGGTCGAGAGCTCGCGACCGACCATCATCGAGATCAGCCGTTCGGCGCTCAGCTCGTCACGGTCAAGCGTGCCGATATACTTGCCGTCGCGCAGCACCGAGCAGCGGTCGGCAAGGCGATAGACCTCCTCCATGCGGTGCGAGATGTAGATGATGGCAATGCCGTCGGCCTTGAGCGCGGCGATCACCTCGAACAGGCGTTCGGTCTCGCGGCTCGACAGCGACGTCGTCGGCTCGTCCATGACGATGATCCGGGCATTGGTGGACATGGCGCGGGCGATCTCGACAAGCTGGCGCTCCCCGAGCGAAAGGCTGCCGACCACTGTCGAGGGCGAGAAGTCGACGCCGAGACGCTTCAGCAGCGGCGCGGTGCGCGAACGCATCTCCGCGCGGTTGACGATGCCGGAGCGCGCGCGCTCATTGCCGAGGAACACGTTTTCGGCGACCGTCAGATTGGGCGCGAGCGACAGCTCCTGGTAGATCACGGCAACGCCCATGGCCTTGGCCGCCTTCGGGTTGCCTTCCGGTACAGACTTGCCGCCGACCAGGATGGTGCCGCCCTTGTCCGGCGTATAGGCGCCGGAGAGGATCTTCATCAGGGTCGATTTGCCGGCGCCGTTTTCGCCCATCAGCGCGTGCACCTCGCCGCCATGGGCGGTGATCGCAACATCCTCAAGGGCCTTCACTGACCCGAAGGTCTTTGAAATCCCTTCCATTTCCAGAACCGGGCGTGAGGTCTCTGTCATGCGTCGGTCTCTCCCTTTCGCGCGGCGACGATATAGTCGACGCCTTCCTCCTCGAGCATGCGGGCATCGGCATCGGCAAGCCCGTCATCGGTCACCAGCTTGCGGATCTGCGCAAAGGGCAGGGACAGCGTCGATGTCCGTTCGGCAAATTTTCGGCTGTCGACGAGCACGATGATCTCGTTAGCGAAGGCGGCCATGTCGCGGGTTAGCTGAACCAGCAGCGGGTTTGTCTCCATCAGCCCCTGCCTCTCGATGCCGAGCGCGCCGACGAAGAATTGCGAGGCATAGAAGGCGCGCTCATCGGAAAACCGGTCGTAGACGATGCCGGGCTCGCGATGCAGGTCGCCGCCGCCAATGGTTAGCTGGCATTCGCCGAATTCGGCGAGATAGGCGGCAAGCGGCATGGAATGGGTGAAGACCCTGAGATTGCGCCGGGCAATCGCCATGCCGAAGTGAAAACAGGTCGAGCCGCCATGGATGATGATCGAGGTCCCGTCGCGCACGAGCGTCGAGGCGGCGGCGGCGATCGCGCGCTTCTGCGCCACGGCGATGTCGCGGTTTTCCATGAAGGGAAGAGGGACGGCACGGCGGGCGTGGTGGCCTTTTTCAGCCGCGATGCCGCCATGCACGCGCTGGCCGAAGCCGGCCTTTTCGAGCTTGTCGATATCGCGCCGGACAGTTGCCGCGGACACGCCTGTCGCATCGGTCAGTTCGGTGACCGAGAGAAAGGGGTGCTCAGCAAGCAGGGCCAGGATTTTCTGGTGCCGGTGCAACTCCGCCATTCCGTCCTCCCGTACGGAATCTCGTTTCAGAAAAAATGAACCATTGGATTCAGAAATGCAAGATTTTGTGCGTACTTTTTGCCAGAAAATGTTTTCATGCGATCAAAAGATGATCGATATCAATCATTTCGACCCAGAGCTGGCGTTTTGGCATCTTCGCGGAAGCTTCGGTCGCTGACGGCAGTTGCGCGGGCCGGGCGCGACGAACGCCGCCCCGCGTCAACTACCGATCCGGGCTCAGGCGGCCCGCAATTTGGTCAGGTGCTTCTCGATATCGGCGACCGACTGGTTGGCGAGTTCCTTCTGGATTTCTTCGCGCATTGCCCCGCTTGTCTCGGACTTGAGATGGGGGCGGATTGCACCGATTGCCGCCGGCGGGGCGATCAGGACGTAGTCCTCGATCGTCTTGTCATAGACGAGGGCGTTGAGGCGCTCGGCCACCCGTTTGACAAATTCCTGCTCCGCCTGTTCATGCCAGTCGGTTTCCTCCATGGCGCTGCGACCGCTGCCGACCGAGGAATGGGAGCGGCCGGGCTTGTCGGTGCCTATATCGCGCGAGGGCGCGTCGTCGTGGGCGAAGCGCTCTTCCACCCTGAGATTCAGGATCTCGGCATTGCCGCCATTTTCCAGAAACAGCGCCCGCGAACCGTCGCAGACGACGACCCAGGATTTGTGGGGAACTTTGAACAGGCTCATCATGGACCTCCTCTTGGTTGACGGGGAAGATTTGCCTTAAGCAGAAACCCTCCGGGCAGGCCTGATGTTCCTCAAAAAGGTATCCGAAGCCGCGCCCCCGTCAGTCGATCGCCGGCAAAACCTCCAGGATGCGGCTTGCCTGGCGGGCGGCGGCCGTTGTCGGCGGCCAGACCAGGGAGAGGGTGAGGCTGAAACGATCCGCAAGCGGAATGCTGCCGATCGGGGCGGCCATGGAAAGAAAGGCGGCCTCCGGCAGCACGGCGACAAAGTCGTGCTCGATGACGAGGTTGACGATGATCGGCAGGGAATCGACCTCAACGATGCGCATGGCTGCTCGTTCGGCCTCGCTCAGCTTCTCGGCGAAAAGCGCGTCGGCCTTTTGCCTGAGCCCGCTCTTGAGGCTCGGCACCGCGACCGGGCGGGTCAGAACCAGATTGGCGACGTCCCCGCCGCTAGTTTCGATCAGCCGGCGCGGGCCGACGATGGTAAGGCGCGAGCGCGAGATCGCTCGGCGCTCGAAATTGTCCGGGATCGCCTCGGTGTCCAGCAGCGCCACGTCATAGGTGCCGCCCTGCAGGCCGCGCATCAGTTCATCCGCCGTGGTGGACGAGATGAACAGCGGCGCGCCGGGCCGCTGCTCGAGCCAGCGGGCGGAAAGCCGGGCGAGGGAGCGCGCCGTGTTGCTCTCGTAGCCGAGCGGGATCACCGAGCCCAGGTGGCAGGTGGAGACCGTGCGCCGGAATTGGCGGGCCGCGCTCTTGGTCAGGCGTTTCCACACTTCCTCGAGCGTCTCGGCAAGCGCGAGCACCTGCTGGCCGGCGGGCGTCAGGTCAATGCCCTCGGCGCTTCGGGCAAAGAGCGTCCGGTTCATGTCCGTCTCGAAGGCGGAAATCTGGCGGGAAAGCTGCGGCTGGCCGATGCCGATCTCGCGCGCGGCGCGTCGGATGCTGCCCGAGCGCGCCACCTGCGAGAAGCGGGAGAGCGTGAGGAAGCTCACCGACAGCTTCGCCCTTCGCGCGGCGTCGACAGCCGCAAGCTCCCCAAGGGCACGGGCCGTGCCTGCCGCAAGCGCGATATCCGGCATCAGCCGCCGTCCCTCAAGCGTCAGCGACAGGCGCGATCCGGCCTTCTGCACCAGCGGCGTGGCGAGTTCGTCCTCCATCCGACCGACGGCGGCTGCCATGCTGGCCGGCGGACGATGCAATGCGCGCGCTGCGGGGCGCAGGCCGCCGCATTTCAGCACCTCATGCACGCTTGTGATCGTCAGCGTATCCACGGACATCGCCCCATTCTGTGGTGCTTATATTTTATGCAAAAGAAAGATTGCATAAATCGGGAGCATCTCCCGTTCATCATATGGGATATCCCGCCTTTCGCGATAATCCAATAGGCTTGCCCTCAATCAATGGGGAACGCGATGAGCCCGAAGAACAAGAACATCATGTTTTCAGGACAGCCGCTGGATTTCGACATCCTGTCGCGGATCGGCGCCGGCCTCGCGCTTCCCGCCGTCACGCAGGCCGGGGTCGAGCGTGTCGAGCGCGCGCATCAGGTGGTGAAGGATCGGCTTGCCGACGGGCTCTCGATCTACGGCGCCAATACCGGCGTCGGCGCGATGAAGGACACCGAGTGGACCGCCGAGGCGCTGGAAGATTTCAACCTCGGCCTCGTGCGCGCCCATCATTTCGGAACCGGCGAGCCTTTTCCGGTCGAGATCGTCCGCAACGCGATCGCGATCCGCATCAATACCGCGCTGACCGGCCGGGTCGGCTGCTCCATGGCGCTGGTGGAGGCGTTTCAGGCGCTTCTCGAACAGGATGTCATCCCGGTCGTGCGCCGTACCGGTTCGATCGGTTGCGCCGATATCGGCCTGATGGGTCAGGTCTCGGCAGCGCTCACCGGCGTTGGCGATGCCGTCTATCAGGGCCGCCGCATGCCGGTGACCGAGGCCTTTTCGGCTGCCGGTCTTCAGCCCTTGCGGATGGAGCCGCGCGATGCGCTCGCTTCCTTCTCGCTCAATGCCATCGGCTATGCCTCCGCCGCATCCGCCCTGCACAAGGCCGCCCTTGCCGTGCGCGTGCTTCTGGCAACGGGGCTTGCGACGGCCGGCGCTATGGGGGCCGCGATCGCGCCCTGGCGTTCGGTGGTCGAGGTCGGCACCCATGCGCATGCCGATATCGGCACCTGGCTTTGCCGCGCCTTTGATGACTGGTGCTGGACGTCCGCCAGCCATGTCCAGGATCCATTGTCGATCCGCATGATGCCGCAGGTCTTCGGTACCACGATCGAGAGCCTGACGATTGCCGGCAACACCATATTGGCAGCGACCGGACGTACCGACGACAATCCGGTGGTCATCGGCAATGAAGTGCTGACCTCCGGCGGCTCGCTACCGCTCGATGTGACGATCTACATGCAGGCCGCCCAGATCGCCATGGCCCATGTGGCGCGCAACATCTTCAACCGCTGCGTCATCCTTGCAAACGGGGGACGGCGCGGCCTGCCGGTCAACCTCGTGCCGCACGGTACCGTGGCCACCGGTTTCGGGCCGATCCTGAAGCTCGCGGGCGATCTCTTCATCCGCACCCAGTCGCTGTCCGCGCCGATTTCGGCCCAGTCGCTGGTGGTCGCCGGCGGGATCGAGGACGAGGCCGCCTTCCTGCCGCTCGTGGTTGAACGCTTCGAGCGACAAGTTCGGGCGCTGAGGCGCATGGCAGGCCTCGAGGCGCTTCTGGCGGCGCAGGCCATGGATATTTCCGGCGATGAGCCATGCGGCGTCGCAAATCTGGTCTATGCTATCGTCAGATCGCATTCCGCGCTCTATCTGAAAGACAGGCCGCTTTCGAGCGAGGTCGAGCAGATTGAAGAGGAGCTCGGCTCGGACGCGACAATGACCCGACTGATCGACCAGGCGCCGCTGGCCCTGCTCGATGACTTTTTCGCACTCGCACCGCCTGAGACGGCCTGAGGCCGCAGGCGATCAAGCACGGTTCCCCAGGGACAGACCAAGGGACCGACCAAGAGAGGGACAGATCATGAAACGACTTTTGACTTTGACAGGCGCGCTTGCCATCTCGGCCTTCGCCTTCGCAGGAACCGCTTCGGCCGATCCGGTCGTCGTCTCCTCCAAGATCGACACGGAAGGCGGCGTGCTCGGCAATATCATCATTCAGGCGCTGCAGGCCAATGACATTCCGACGGAAAACAAGATCCAGCTCGGCGGCACACCGATTGTCCGTCAGGCGATCACGCAAGGCCAGATCGACATCTACCCGGAATATACCGGCAATGCCGCCTTCTTCTTCAACAAGACCGACCTGCCGGTCTGGAACAAGCCGGAGGCCGGCTATGAAGAGGCCAAGAAGCTCGATTACGACGCCAACAAGATCGTATGGCTGACGCCGGCGGACGCCAACAACACCTGGGCAATCGCCCTGCGCATGGATGTTGCCGACCCGAACAATCTCTCGACCATGAGCGAGTTCGGCGCCTTCGTCGCCGATGGCGGCACGGTGAAGCTTGCGGCATCCTCCGAATTCGTCACCTCGCCGGCAGCGCTTCCGGCCTTCGAAAAGGCCTATGGCTTCGATCTCACCTCCGGCCAGCTGATCCAGCTTTCCGGCGGCGACACGGCGGCAACGATCGCGGCTGCGGCCAAACAGACCTCGGGCGCCAATGCCGCCATGGTCTACGGTACCGACGGCGGCATCGCGCCGTCCGGCCTGAAGGTGATGACGGACGACAAGGGCGTCCAGCCGGTCTACCTGCCGACCCCGATCATCCGCGAGGTCCGCCTCGAGGAATACCCGCAGATTGCCGATATCCTGAAGCCGATCTTCGAGGGTCTGACGCTTGAAACCCTGCAGGACCTCAACGGCCGCGTCCAGGTCGGCGGTGAACCGGCCGATGCCGTTGCCAAGGACTATCTGACGAAGAACGGGTTCGTGAAGTAAGGCCGAAATCGGCGGCAATGCAGCAAAAACAATCTTCCCCCTTGAGGGGGAGATGCCCCGACAGGGGCTAAGAGGGGTGAATCCTCACCAAAGAGCGCGGCGTATGCGGCTCTTGCCCATACCCCCTCTGTCGCTTTCGCGAAATCTCCCCCTCAAGGGGGGAGATCGAAGGCGCGCACCCCCGCCGCAAGCGGGATAACCGACCGACAAGCCGAAGGGCATGCCATGTCAGCCATCAGCGAATACCGAAAGGAAGGCCGGGCCGCCGCAAGGCTCGACAAGCTCGGCGTCATCGTCGCGGCGATTGCGCTCTTCGCGCTCTTCCTCCAGCCCTTCGCGCTTTTCCGCGCGAACCGCATCGTCGCGGCCGACAATGTCATGGTCTGGTCGGCCATGCCGCTGTGGCAGGCCATTGCCCTTGTCGTCGTCATGCTCGCCGCCATCGCCGTCATCCTGTTCAGGACGCCGGTGAACCTGAGGCTCACTGTTTCGATCGCCGCCATTGCCGTTCTGGCGCTGATGGTGGGCCGCGCCGGCTATTACCTGATGCCGGACGACAACCCCTACGCTCGCGTTTCGCCCGGCGCGAGCTTCTGGATCCTGCTGTTCGCCTTTTCCATCGCCATGGCCGATGCCATTGTGCGCAAGGCGCTGCCGCCGATGATGCGGATCGCGTTCCTGATCGTCGCGGCCTTGGCGATCGGGCTTCTGCTTTGGTCGGGCGCGTGGAACGACCTGTCGATCCTGAAGGAATACAACAACCGCGCCGACGCCTTCTGGCGCGAGGGCCGCACCCATGTGGAACTCGCCTTCGGTTCGCTGGCGGCCGCATGTCTTGCCGGCATTCCGATCGGCATTCTCTGCTTTCGCGTGCCGAAGGTGCGCGCCACCATCCTGAACAGCCTCAATGTGTTGCAGACCATTCCGTCGATCGCGCTCTTCGGTCTGCTGATCGCGCCGCTTGCCTGGGTCGGCCGCAATGTGCCGGGCGCTGCCGAACTCGGCATCGCCGGCATCGGCTTTGCCCCGGCCATCGTCGCGCTGTTTGCCTATTCGCTTCTGCCGGTCGTCTCCAACACGGTCGCCGGCCTCGACAGCGTGCCGCGCGATGCGCGCGAAGCCGCCCGCGGCATGGGCATGACCGGCCGGCAGCGGCTTTTCCAGGTGGAGCTGCCGCTTGCCTTTCCCGTCATCCTAACCGGCATCCGCATCGTACTGGTGCAGAATATCGGACTTGCCGTGATCGCCGGCCTGATCGGCGGCGGCGGATACGGCACATTCGTTTTCCAGGGCATCGCCCAGACGGCCACCGACCTCGTGCTGCTCGGCGCGCTGCCGGTCGTCGGCATGGCCTTTGCCGCAGCCATCATTCTCGATGCGCTTGTTGAAATCAGCCAGACCAGGGCCAAAAAGGGGAGCCGGGCATGATCGAGATTGAGGGAATTACCAAGGTCTATGGCGACTATAATGCCGTCGACAATGTCTCGCTCACGGTCGAGCGCGGAGAGTTGGCGGCGATTGTCGGCACGTCCGGTTCCGGCAAGACCACGCTGATGCGGATGATCAACCGCCTGGTGGAGCCGACCTCCGGCGTAATCCGCATCGACGGACGCGACAACCGCGAGCTGCCGGACTATGAGCTGCGCCGCGGCATCGGCTATGCCATTCAGGGCCACGGCCTGTTTCCCCATCGCTCGGTGGCGGAAAACATCGCCACGGTGCCGAAACTGCTCGGCTGGGACAGGAAGCGGCGCGATGCCCGCGTCGATGAACTGCTGGAACTGTTCCACCTGGAGCCCGAAGCCTTTCGCGACCGCATGCCGCACGAACTTTCCGGCGGCCAGCAGCAGCGCATCGGCGTGGCCCGCGCGCTTGCCGCCGAACCCGCATTGCTGTTGATGGACGAGCCCTTCGGCGCGCTCGACCCGATCATCCGCGCCAAGGCGCAGGAAGACCTGATCGATATCCAGCGCAAATTCTCAACCACGGTCGTGCTCGTCACCCATGACATGGACGAGGCAATCCTCCTCGGTCACAAGATCGCGGTCATGCATGAGGGACGGCTTGAACAATATGCGCCGGCCGCAGAAATCATCGCCGATCCGGCAAGCGCCTTCGTCAACGAACTGCTCGGCACCGGCGACAAGGCCTTCCGCATGCTCTCGCTCGAGGCCTGCGAAAACCTGGTCGAGCAGGGCCCGGCAGAAGGCGAGGCGATCCCGGCTTCGGCAAGCCTCAAGGATGCGCTCGCCGCAGCACTCTGGTCGGGTCGCGATGCGCTGCCGGTCGAGCGGGACGACAAGGTCATCGGCCGGGTTACCCGCGATGCCCTGATCCGCCGCGCCGCGGGGCCGTCATCATGAGAGCGTCGGTCCTCATCCGTCTGGCGCTTCTCGTCCTGCTGATCGCCTTCATCAGCTTTCCGGAAGCCTTCGCGCCGGTGTTCCGTCCGTTCACCCAGAACGGCGCGCCGGCGATCTACACCCAGACCAGCCTGCTGTCGCTGACGCTGAGCCACCTCGCCATTGTCGGCGTGGCGACAGTTGCGGCGACCCTCTTCTCTGTCGGCCTTGCCATCATCGTCACCCGTCCCTTCGGCGTTGAATTCCTGCCGTTGTCGCGCTCGATCGCCAATATCGGCCAGACCTTTCCGCCGGTCGCGGTGCTGGCGCTTGCCGTGCCGATGTTCGGCTTCGGCCCGATCCCGACGCTGATTGCGCTGTTTCTCTACGGCCTTCTGCCGATCTTCGAGAACGCGCTGACTGGGCTGACCAATTTGCCGGGCAATGTCTCGGAGGCCGCGCGCGGCGTCGGCATGACCGGCACGCAACGCCTGATGCAGGTCGAGTTTCCGCTGGCCTTTCCCGTCATTCTTGCCGGTATCCGGCTTTCGGTGGTCATCTCGCTGGCAACGGCAACGATCGGCTCGACGGTCGCCGCCAAGACGCTTGGCGAGGTGATCATCGCCGGGCTGTTGTCGAACAATACCGCTTTCGTTCTGCAAGGCGGCCTCGTGGTCGGCGTTCTGGCGCTTCTCATTCACGATGCCTTCGTGATGTTCGAGCGGGCAACTGCGCGGCGCACGGGCCGCTTCTACTAGGAGACATCAAATGTCGGATTTCGATCTCGTTCTGAAGGGCACGCTGGTGCTTTCCGATCGGGTGGTCAAGCGCGGCCATGTGGCGGTCCGCGACGGGCTGATCGCAGCCATCGGCCAGGGCGCGATGCCCGAGGCACGCGAGCGCCACGACCTGGGCAAGGCCCTGATCCTGCCGGGAGCGATTGATGCCCAGGTTCATTCCTTGAGCCAGAAGGACCAGGAGGATTTCATCTGGTCGACGCGCTCTGCCGCTGCCGGCGGCGTCACCACGATTGTCGACATGCCCTATGACGAAGGCAATGTGGTCAATTCGGCCGAAGCCGTCCGCAGGAAAATCGCCCACGCATCGCCTCAGGCTCGCGTCGATTTCGCGCTTTACGGCACGGTCGACCCGACGGAAGGGGCAGCACGCATCGCCGAGCAGGTGGAAGCGGGCGTCGCGGCCTTCAAGTTCTCCACGTTTGGCACGCATCCGACCCGCTTCCCCCGTATCCCCGCCGCTCTTCTGGAAGAGTGCTTTGCCGCGATCGCGCCGACCGGCCTTGCCGCCGGCGTTCACAACGAGGATGACGAGTTCGTCAATGCGGCAATTGCGAAGGTGAAGGCCTCGGGCATCACCGATTACCGCGCCCATGGCCTGTCGCGCCCGCCGCTGACCGAACTGCTCGCCATGCACCAGATCTACGAGACGGGCGCGCAAACTGGCTGCCCGGCCCATGTGGTGCACTGCTCGCTCGGCCGCGGCTACGAGATCGCTGCCGGCTATCGGGCTCAGGGTTTCAACGCCACGGTCGAATGCTGCATCCACTATCTGATCCTCGACGAGGAAAACGATGTGAAACGCCTCGGCGGCAAGGCCAAGATCAACCCGCCGGTGCGCCCGCGCGCCGAGGTTGAAAAACTCTGGCGGCATGTGGCTTGCGGCAATGTCACGCTGGTTTCCACCGATCACGTGAGCTGGTCGGAAGACCGCAAGACCAATCCCGACATGCTGGCGAATGCGTCGGGCGTGCCGGGGCTCGAGGTGATGATGCCGCTCTTCATCAAGGGCGCGACCGAGCATGGCGTGCCGCTTTTCTGGGCGGCAAGGCTGATGGCGGCAAACCCGGCCAGGCATTTTCGTATCGACCACGTAAAAGGCGCGCTCGAAATCGGCAAGCACGCCGATATCGCGGTGCTGGAACCGGGTGACTTCGTCTATGACGCGGCGGAAAGCGGCAACAATGTCGTTGGCTGGTCGCCCTATAATGGCATACGCCTGCCCTACAGGGTGGCGGCGACCTTCCTGCGTGGAAAACAGGTCTTTGATGGCAAGTCCGTCGCCGAACCCGGCACCGGCGCCTTCGTCCGTCCCGAGGCAAGCCTGCCGCTTCGGGAGATGATCCGATGAGCCGCAACCTCACAGTCAGCGCGGAACGGATTGCCGCCGATATCGATGCGCTTGCCGTGATCACCGATCCGGACCGGCCGTGGACGCGGCGCGCCTTCTCGCCGCTCTTTCTCGAAGGTCGCGCCTATCTCGAAAACGCTTTTCGCACCGCAGGGCTGGAAACCCGCATTGACGCGGCGGGCAATCTGATCGGCGGACGCAAGGGCAAGAAGCCCGGCGCCGGCACGATCATGCTCGGTTCGCACTCCGATACGGTGCCCGATGGCGGCCGCTTTGACGGCATTGCCGGCGTCGTCGTGGCGCTGGAGGTTGCCCGGGCGCTGGCCGAGGCCGGCATCGAACTCGACCATGATCTGGAGGTCACCGACTTTCTCGCCGAGGAAGTCTCGATCTTCGGCGTTTCCTGCATCGGCTCGCGCGGCATGGCGGGCGTTCGCCCGGCCGAATGGCTGGGGCGGGAAGCGAATGGCATGACGTTGGCCGAGGGTATCGAGAAGGTCGGCGGCAATCCCGGCGCCGAACAGAAAGCCCGCGATGATATTCGTGCCTTTCTCGAACTGCACATCGAGCAGGGGCCGGTGCTGGAGGGCGAGAAGCTGGACATCGGCGTCGTCACCGCCATAGCCGGTATCACCCGCATCGAGATCATCGTCGAGGGCCGGGCCGACCATGCCGGCACCACGCCGATGGACCGCCGGGCCGATGCGCTTGGCGCGGCCGCCCATGTGGTGCTCGCTGTCGAGACGCTTGCCGGCGAGCTTGCCGCGACGCCCGGCCATTTTGCCGCGACCACCGGCGAATTCGAGATGTGGCCGAACGCCGCCAATGTCGTGCCCTCGAAGGTGCGGATGCTGCTCGATATCCGCTCGGAAAAGCGCGACGACCTTGGCCAGTTCCTGACCAATCTGGAATCCTGCCTCGAAGGCATTGCCGGCGACAACGGCGTCACCATCGCCCCGCCGCGGCTCGTTTCCGACAATCCCGCCATGCCGATGGACCCGCTGGTGATGGATGCGCTCGACGACGCCTGCGCGGCGACAGATGCCGCGCATCGTCGCATGGCCTCTGGCGCCGGCCACGATGCCGCCTTCATGGCGCGCATCGCCAAGGCCGGCATGGTTTTCATTCCCTGCCTTTCCGGTCGCAGTCACGCGCCCGAGGAATGGGCGGAAAACGCCGATATCGCGCTCGGAGCGGAAGTGCTGCTCGAAGCGGTGAAGCGGCTCGACAAACAACTGATGGAGCAATGAGATGGGCCGTATCCTGACGACCAAAGATGTGGAACCCGCCGTCAAGGGCGGCTCGGTTTATGCCGCCGGCGGCGGCGGCTGGGCCGATCACGGCCGCATGCTCGGCTATGCCGCCGTCAATGTCGGCAAGCCGGAGCTGGTCTCGGTGGAAGAGCTTTCCGATGATGATTGGGTGGCAACGGCTGCCGCGATCGGCGCGCCAGCCTCGACCACGCCGTGGGAGATGCAGGGCATCGACTATATCAAGGCGGCGCAGCTGCTGCAGGACGCGCTCGGTGAGAAACTCGCCGGTCTGATCGTCGGCCAGAACGGAAAATCCTCGACGCTGAACGGCTGGCTGCCATCGGCCGTGCTCGGCACCAAGGTGGTCGATGCCGTCGGCGATATCCGTGCGCATCCGACCGGCGACATGGGCGCGATCGGCATGGCGAGTTCGCCCGAACAGATGATCCAGACGGCCGTTGGCGGCAACCGCGCCGAAAACCGCTATATCGAACTGGTGGTGAAGGGCGCGACGGCGAAGATCTCGCCGGTACTCAGAACAGCCGCCGACCAGTCCGGCGGCTTCATCGCCTCCTGCCGCAATCCGCTCAGGGCGTCCTATGTGAAGACCCATGCTGCACTTGGCGGTATCTCGATGGCGCTGACGCTTGGCGAAGCGATCATCGCGGCGGAAGGCAAGGGCGGTTCTGCCATCATCGACGCCATCGTGAAGACAACCAACGGCGCGATCCTGACCGAGGGCAAGGTAACGAAGAAGGCCGTCGTCTACACCAACGAGGCTTTCGATGTCGGTACGGTCACGGTGGGGTCTGGCGACAAGGCCACGGTTTTGCATGTGATGAACGAATACATGGCGGTCGAGGATGCCGGCGGAAACCGGATCGCGACCTTCCCCGATGTCATCACCACGTTGTCCCCCGACGGCGAACCCTTGAGCGTCGGCCAGCTCGAAGAGGGCATGACGATCTTCGTGTTGCACGTGCCGAAGTCGGTCATTCCGCTGTCTTCCAGCGTCAAGGATCCGGCCGTTTATCCGGTGGTGGAAAAGGCGCTCGGCATCTCGATCGCCGATTACGCGCTCGCCTGAGGAGACAGGACAATGCCGAAAGACAATCCGCGCCATCCGAATTTCCCGATCCCCGGCGGCCCTGAAGTCCGTGCAAAAGGCTGGCGACAGGAAGCGCTGCTCAGGTTGATGGAAAACGTGCTTTCCGTCGGCGAGGACCCGGACAATCTCGTGGTCTATGCCGCACTTGGCAAGGCCGCCCGCAACTGGCCGTCGCACGCCCGTATCGTCAAGACGCTTCTTGAAATGGACGAGAACCAGACGCTTGTCATCCAGTCCGGCAAGCCCGTCGGTCTGCTGAAGACCCATGCGAAAGCGCCGCTCGTCATCATGGCGAACTGCAATATCGTTGGCCAGTGGGCGAAGGCGGAAGTTTTCTACGAGCTTGAGCGCAAGGGCCTGATCTGCTGGGGTGGGCTGACGGCCGGCGCCTGGCAGTATATCGGCTCGCAGGGCGTCATTCAGGGCACCTACGAAATCTTCATGCGGATCGCCGAAAAGCGGTTCGACGGTTCGCTGGCCGGCCGCTTCATCCTGACGGCGGGGCTCGGCGGCATGGGCGGGGCTCAGCCGCTGGCGGGGCGCATGGCGGGGGCTGCCATTCTGGTGGTCGATATCGATGCCGAGCGGGCGCGAAAGCGCCACGAAATCGGCTTCCTCGACGAAATCGCGCCGAACCTTGATGCCGCGCTGGCGATGATCGACGAGGCGGTGGCGGCAAAAAAGGCGACATCCATCGGCCTCGTCGGCAATGCCGCCGATATCTATCCGGAGATCGCGCGTCGCGGCATCACACCCGACATCGTCACCGATCAGACCTCGGCCCACGATCTCGTCTATGGCTATGTGCCGAAGGGCATGAGCCTGGCCGAAGTGAAGCGCCTGCGCGAGGAAGGCCCGGCGCAGTTGATGGCGGCAAGCCGCGCCTCGATCGTCGATCATGTTCGCGCCATGCTGAAGTTTCAGGGCGATGGCGCGGAGGTGTTCGACAACGGCAATCTGATCCGCACCCAGGCGCGCGAAGGTGGTGTCGCCAACGCCTTCGACATTCCGATCTTCACCGAGGCCTATCTCAGGCCGCTCTTCTCCGAAGCCATCGGCCCGTTCCGCTGGATGGCGCTTTCGGGCGAGGCGAGCGATATCGCCCGCATCGATGATCTTGTGCTCGAAATGTTTCCCGACAATTTCATCGTCACCAACTGGATCCGGTTGGCGCGCGAAAACGTGCCCTTCGAGGGCCTTCCCGCCCGCATCGCCTGGCTCGGCCATGGCGAGCGCACGCGGCTTGCCGTCGCGGTCAATGATCTGGTGGCGAAGGGTGAGTTGAAGGGACCGGTGGCGTTCTCGCGCGATCATCTCGATGCCGGTGCCATGGCGCATCCGAACATCATGACGGAAAACATGAAGGACGGGTCCGACGCGATTGCCGACTGGCCGCTGATCAATGCGATGACCATGTGCGCCTCGATGGCCGACCTCGTCGTCATCCATTCCGGTGGCGGCGGCTATGCCGGCTACATGACCAGCGCGGGCGTCACCATCATCGCTGATGGCACGCCGGAAGGGGCCGAACGGCTGGAGCATGCGCTGACCAACGATACGTCGCTTGGCATCATCCGCTATGCGGATGCGGGCTACGAGATTGCCGAAGAAGCAGCCCAGCGCGGGAGTGTCGGCTATCTGCCGCTGGAGGGGTGACGCCGCCGCCGCTCCGCCGTGTGAGAAGACCCTGCTCGACTTGTGAGAAGGCTCTGCCGAAAACCGATCTCCCCCCTTGAGGGGGAGATGCCCCGACAGGGGTAGAGGGGGGGGTGAAGCAGCGACAACGAAGCACAGCGCAAGAAGGGAGGTCTGCTACCCCCCTCTGTCGCGATAGCGGCAAGCGCGGGCTCTCGACTTGCGAGCCTACTCTCCACACGCGTCACCCTCGGGCTTGACCCGAGGGTCCAAACCCGGCTGTCGCGAGAAGCGCAGGCGATTCTTGCGCCCGGTGCCAATACGTGCGCGGACAAGACCCCTGGATCCTCGGGTCAAGCCCGAGGATGACGCAGAGTAGGGGGATAGGTGTTCAACAAATTGAAGCGCTTCGCGCCATCCCCATCAAATATCCAGATTGGCAACCGAAAGCGCGTTGTCCTGGATGAAGTCGCGGCGGGGTTCCACCTCGTCGCCCATCAGGCGCGAGAACAGGCCGTCGGCGCTGGTGGCGTCGGAGACCTTGACCTGCAGCAGCGAGCGGACATTGGGATCCATCGTCGTTTCCCAGAGCTGCTCGGCATTCATCTCGCCAAGGCCTTTGTAGCGCTGTGTGGTCAGACCCCGGCGACCGGCCTCGAACACGGCTTCCAGCATGGCGCGCGGGCCGTAAATGGTGAGGTCGCCATTCTTGCGGCTTAAAAGAGGCGGTTTCTCGTAGATCTCGAACAGACGCTTCTGCAACTGGTCCATATAGCGCGCATCGGTCGAACCAATCAGGCCCATGTCGAGCGAGGCGACTTCCTTGACGCCGCGAACGGTGCGCTCGAAACGAAGCCCGCCATCGTCGCGCACGTAGCCTTCCCAGCCGCGTTCGGTTTCCTCGGCGATCACGTCGAGACGGGCGGCGATATCGGCGGCGAGGCGCTCGGCCTCCGCCTGATCCGTCACCCGTTCGGCGTTCAGCGCGCCGGCAATCGCGGCCTGCTCGACCACGGCGCGGTCGTAGCGCGAATGAATGCCTTCCATCAGGTTGCGCATGCGGATCGCATCGACGATCACCTGGCGCAGGTCCGCGCCGGCGCGCACTTCGCCGGAAGCCAGATGCAGGGATGCATCCTCAAGGCCCTGGTCGATCAGGTAATCCTCGAGCGCCTGCTCGTTCTTCAGATACTGCGTCGATTTCCCGCGCGTCACCTTGTAGAGCGGCGGCTGGGCGATATAGAGATGGCCGCGCTCGATCAGTTCCGGCATCTGCCGGAAGAAGAAGGTCAGAAGCAGGGTGCGGATATGCGCGCCGTCCACGTCAGCATCCGTCATGATGATGATCTTGTGGTACCGCAGCTTGTCCGGATTGTACTCGTCCTTGCCGATGCCCGTGCCGAGCGCGGTGATCATCGTGCCGATTTCCTGGCTCGACAGCATCTTGTCGAAGCGCGCGCGCTCGACGTTCAGGATCTTGCCCCGGAGCGGCAGGATTGCCTGCGTCTCGCGTGAACGGCCCTGCTTTGCGGAGCCACCGGCGGAATCGCCCTCCACGAGGACGAGTTCCGATTTTGCCGGATCGCGGTTGGAGCAGTCGGCAAGCTTGCCGGGGAGCGAGGCGATATCGAGCGCGCCCTTGCGCCGCGTCAGCTCGCGCGCGCGCCGCGCGGCTTCGCGGGCGGATGCGGCCTCGGCGATCTTGGTAACGAGAATGCGGGCTTCATTGGGGTGCTCTTCCAGCCACTGGCCGAGCGCGTCGTTGACGCAGCTTTCGACAACGGGGCGCACCTCGGAGGAGACCAGCTTGTCCTTGGTCTGCGAGGAGAATTTCGGGTCCGGAACCTTGACCGAAAGCACGGCCGTGAGGCCTTCGCGGCAGTCATCGCCGGTCAGCGTCACCTTTTCGCGCTTCAGGATGCCGGACGTGTCGGCGTAGTTCACCATCTGCCGGGTCAGCGCGCCGCGGAAGCCCGCCATATGCGTGCCGCCGTCGCGCTGGGGAATGTTGTTGGTGAAGCAAAGCACGTTCTCGTGGTAGCTGTCGTTCCACCACATCGCCACCTCGACGGTGATACCGTCCTTCTCGGTGGAAATGGCGATCGGTTCGGAGACCAGCGGCTTCTTCGAACGGTCGAGATAGGCGACGAAGGCGGCAAGTCCGCCGTCATAATGCATTTCCTTGGAAACCGGCTCGGCATGGCGATTGTCGGTTAAGAGAATGCGCACGCCGGAATTCAGGAAGGCCAGTTCGTGCAGGCGCTTTTCCAGCGTGTCATAGTCGAAATCGACCATGGTGAAGGTTTCGGAACTGGGCATGAAGGTCAGTTCGGTGCCGGTCTCGCCGCCTGCATCGCCGATCACTTCCAGCGGTTTGTCGGCGACGCCATGCGTGAAGGAAATCTCGTGCAGCTTGCCATTGCGCTTGATCTTCAGCTTCAGCCAGACCGAGAGCGCATTCACCACCGAAACGCCGACGCCGTGCAGGCCGCCGGAGACCTTGTAGGAATTCTGGTCGAACTTGCCGCCGGCATGCAGCTGGGTCATGATCACTTCAGCCGCCGAAATGCCCTCGCCGGTATGGATGTCCGTCGGAATGCCGCGTCCGTTGTCGGTCACGGAAACGGAGCCGTCGGCGTTCAGCGTCACGGTGACGAGGTCGGCATAGCCGCCGAGCGCCTCGTCGATGGCGTTGTCCACCACCTCATAGACCATGTGATGCAGACCCGAACCGTCGTCGGTATCGCCGATATACATGCCCGGGCGCTTGCGCACGGCGTCGAGGCCCTTGAGAACCTTGATCGAATCGGCGCCGTATTCGGCCGGAAGGCCGACGGCTGTTTCTGGAGTTTCGCTCATCAACAGGTCTTTCCGAATGTGTCAGGGGTCGGGCGGGTCCCGCAAAACGCCGCCGAATCACTGCTTTTTCAAGCGCCAAGCTTAGGGGAAAAGCCGTTTCCGCTCAAATCGCCGCGGCCCCTTTTACAGTCAAATTGGGGATAAACCTAGACCGTTTCAATGGCAGGGCCGGGCCGGGCGAAAAGGCGTCCTGTCGACGTTCGACAAAAGAGGCGGCGCCCCGGCCGGGGCGCCGCCTTGAAATTCAGGATCGACCTTGTCGCGCGATCGGAGGCTTTCAGCCTGCCTTGCGGCGGGTCCAGCGTTCATTGGGCTCGATCAACGCCGCATCGGCGAAGGTCGCCATCTCGTGCTCGGCCCTGTCATGGGTCAGGATGCCGTTCCAGTGAAGGTAGAGATAGCTGTCGCGAATGATCTGGTTGGTCGAGGGAATTTTGGCAGCAGTACTGCTTACACGATTGGACTGGGCGGCCGTCGGGGCCATGACCTTCTCCATGGGATGCTTGCAATGTTCGGGAGGCGCTTACCGGCGGGAAACGTCTTCGCATTCGAGGCCCCATACAAGACTTGCAGGGCCGGATGCAGAGAACCTCTTGGCCAGAAACTGTATCGAGGCCCCGAATGCAGTTTCACCGTAGTAAAACCGGGCCGGCTCTTCTTTGATCTCCCTCAAATTTCGTGAAGATCGTCACTTTTCTGGCGTTACCTTGCCAGTTTCCGATCGAGCAGAAGGTCGAATTCGTCGATTGCCTCCTCATCGAGCTGGCCGATCATCCGCGAAAGGCGGTTGGCGAAGGCTGTATGTGCGGCCGAAAGGCCGGCGGTGTCGACCACAACGCGCGGATCGGACTGGTCTGCAATGGCAAACAGCGCCTCGGCATCGTCCCAGATGATATTGAAATAACCGGCGACGCGCTGGAGGAACTCGAAGCTCGGCTTTCCGCGCCGTCCGTGCTCGAGCGCGGAGAGATAGGCCGCCGAAACGCCGATGGCCTCCGCCATCTGTTTCTGCGACACACCGCGCTCGGCTCTCAATTCACGAACCGCCTCTCCGAACGGTGTCATGTTCACGTCCCCTTCTTCGGGCAAGGCGCACATAGAGCGCGCCTTCGCCGCCATGCTGGCGGGCCGCCGTCTCGTAGGAGGAGATCAGCGGCCGAAAATCCGGAAGCGAGAACCAGATCGGAACCGCCCGTTTCAACGCGCCGTCGCTGCCGATCGATCCGCCCTTGCCGGTAATCACCAGAATATGCCGGTGGCCCCTGTCGTGCGAGCGATGCAGAAAGGCCAGAAGCAACGCATGCGCCTCGTCCTGAAACAGGCCGTGCAAATCGATCCTGGCGTCGATCGAAATTCGTCCGCTTGCCAGCTTGCGCTTGACCGGCCGTTCCAGCGGATGGTGCCTGCGGGCCTTGTCCTCTGCGGTTTTTTTCGGAAGCGCGAGCGGCGAAACGCTGGTCTTTCCTGTGTCGGCCTTTTTGCCGTCTGCGGCAATGCCATTCATCAGGTCGGGAAAACTTTCCGGGCCGGATGCCGGCTTTTCCAGCTTTCTGCCGGGCATGGGCCGCGCGGTGCGTGCAACCTTGTTCCACAATTCCCGCTCTTCTGACGAGAGCTTCCGGCGGCTCATCTTGAAAGAAACTCCCGGCAAAAAGAAGCGGCGTCGAAACGCCGCTCTCAGCAAACGGTGGCAAGGCCTATTCGGAGGCGGTGGCGATCAGCTTCCAGTTCGGGTCGCGCGCCCGCGTGTCGCGCGCGAAGGTCCACAGATCGCGAATTTCGGCAATCTGTTCGGCATCGCCGTCAACGATCTCGCCGTCCTTGCCATAGGTGGCGGAAATCATCTGGCTGACAATCCTGAGCGTGATCCGGGCCTCGGTCTTGTCGACCTCCGCCTCGGTGATCTCGGCCTTCTCTATGCCGACGAAGCTCGCCTTGACGGATTCACCGCTCGCCTCGCGCTCGCTGATGGCGGCGTTGAAGCCCTCGTAGACTTCCTTGGACAAGAGGTTCTTCAGCGTGCGCCGGTCACCGTCCGCAAAGGCCATGACGATCATCTCGTAGGCGGCGCTCGCGCCCTTCATGAAGGAATCAGGCTCGAATTGCGGATCGGCCTCGACAATTGCCTTCAGGCCCTTGTTGATCTCGGTGCCCGTCGGCGCGATCTTGTCGACGGCGGCCATGCGGGCGGCCTTGTCGTCCTTCTCGGCGCCGGGCAGCGTGATCACATTGCCTTCCTGTTGCGCGGCTTCGCGCGCATCGGCCCGCGAACGCACGGGGTTCTGCTCGTAGCGCGGTTTCTCATTGCCGGTGCGGCGGCCCAGAACATTGCGGAGCTGGAAAAAAATCACCACCGCAGCAATCAGGAAGAAGAGTGTTACGAGATCGCTTGTGCCCATTTTGGTGTTAACCGCCGTTTTCCCTGTTGTTTCCACTCCCCATATAGACTTCACAGGGCCATGATTCAAATGTAACACTTCGTAGAAAGGCGTTCATTTCGTCATGATCATAAACGAAGACGGACCGAACAGGAAACCGATTTGCCGCTTCTGATTGTCATCATTCTCTTCCCCTTCGTGGAAATCGCCGGGTTCATCATTGTCGGGCGGGCCATCGGCCTGTTTCCGACGCTGGGCCTGATCGTCCTGACCGCCGTGATCGGTGCCATTCTTCTGCGCGTGCAGGGCTTCGGCGTGCTGCAGCGGCTGCAGACGGATGTGCGCGACGGCGGCGATCCGGGCCGCGAAATGGTGCACGGGGCGATGATCGTGCTTGCCGGTATTCTGCTGCTCATTCCCGGCTTCGTCACGGATATTATCGGTTTTCTTCTGTTCGTTCCGCCATTCAGGGATTTCGTCTGGCGACGGATCAGCAGGAACATGGTCGTGGTCTCGCAAGGCTCCGGCTTCTTTCGCGCCGGGCCGGGACCGGGCGGTCCAGGCGGGCCGCGCAAGCCGGGCGGCAAGGGGCCGACCGTGGTCGATCTCGATGCCGAGGATTTTTCCTCCGGCTCATCCGATCCGAACTCCCCCTGGGCCGAACGCGACAGGCTCGATGACGATCGCTCCGACGACGACAGTAAAAACGACAGGGACCGCTAGAGGGCGAAAAGCCGGGGCGATCGGTCACGCGCCTTGCGCTGCGGGCCTTTCAGGGCTCCAAGGGTTGTGCGCTCGTCCCCCAAATGCTAACTGGCAATCCAAATTGACCACTCGAAAGGACGCGAAATGGCAGAGGAAAACGGCGCTGAAAAGAAGCAGAGCCCGTCGCTCAGCATTCTGACGCAGTACATCAAGGATCTTTCCTTCGAAAATCCCGGCGCCCCGGCTTCGCTGCAGAAGCGTGACGGCCAGCCGAACATCAACATCAGTGTCAATGTCAACGCCAATCCGCTTGGCGAGGACAATTACGACATTCTGCTTTCGCTGAAGGCCGAGGCCAAGTCCAACGACAAGACGCTGTTCCTGTGCGAGCTGGTCTATGGCGGCGTCTTCCGGGTGGCGAACTTCCCCAAGGAGCACGTGCTGCCGATGCTGTTCATCGAATGCCCGCGCCTGCTCTTCCCGTTTGCCCGCCAGATCGTGGCGGACGCCACGCGCAATGGCGGCTACCCGCCGCTTCTGGTCGACCCGATCGACTTCGCGCAGATGTTCCAGAAGCGCATGGCCGAGGAACAGGCCCGCGCCAAGGTCCAGCAGCCCGCCAACTGAGCGGACTGACAAGAGCTTCAGGAAAGACCCGGCCTTCGCGCCGGGTTTTTTTGTAAGGTTCGTTTCGTCTGTGGCGCGAAGCGCTCAGGCTTCGTGCGGAAAATTCTCTTCCGCACCGATCAGCGCCAGGCCGTGCGCGATCGAGAGAAGCTCGCCGCCGGTTTCGATGCGGGAGGCGTCGAAGCGGTTTTCGAAGATGTTGCGAACGGCCGGCACGAAGGACGAACCGCCGGTCAGGAACACCTTGTCGATCTCGGTTGCGGAGATGCCTGCCCCCGCGATTGCCTCATCGAGCGCCTCTTCCATCTGCCGAAGTTCGGCGGATATCCAGCCTTCGAAATCTGTGCGGCGCACGGTGCGGCGGCTGTCGCGGCCGAGCGGCGCGAAGAAGAATTCCGCCTCGTCCTTGGCCGAAAGCGCCCTCTTGGTGGCCGAGACCGCTTCATAAAGCGGATAGCCTTCGTCGTTTTCGATAAGCTCGATGAAGAGCTCCAACGCCTCCGGGTCGCTTGCGTCCCGCACCAGGCTCTTCAGGTCGGCAAAGTCGCGCGTGGTCTTGAAGATCGACAGCTGGCTCCAGCGGCCGAAACTGGCGTAATAGTTCGAGGGCACGTCGAGTTTCTTGCCGAAGCTCCTGTAGGTCGTGCCCTTGCCGAGCATCGGGCTCACCACATTGTCGATGATGCGATAGTCGAACATGTCGCCGGCCACGCCGACGCCGGAATGCGACAGCGGTTCGGCGGAAAGCCGCCCAGCGCTTTTCGAAAAGCGGATGATCGAATAGTCGGTGGTGCCGCCGCCGAAATCGGCGACCAGGACATTGGCGTCGCTCTCAAGCCGGCTGGCGAAATACCAGGCGGCCGCCACCGGCTCCAGCACGAAGCGGATTTCCGGGAAACCGAAGCGTGAGAGCGCGTCATTGTAGCGCTCCAGCGCCAGCGTCTCGTCGGCGCCGATGCCGGCAAAGCGTACAGGGCGGCCGGCAACGACACGGGCAACATCGCTCGGCCAGCCATCGCCCGCATAGGCCATCAGCTTTTCCAGGAATACCGCCATCAGGTCGGCAAATGAGTGGCGGCGACCGAGCACGGCCGTCTCCGAAAACAGCGGGCTTGCCGCATAGGTCTTGATTGACTGGAGAAAACGGCATTCGCCGGGATGGTCGATCAGCGTGCGGATCGCCGCTGCGCCCGCTTCCGTGACAAGCGGCGCGCCGACGGCCGCCTGCCGGTCCTTCATGAAGGAAAGGCAGGTGCGCATCGTGTCGGTCGTTCCCGCCAGGCTCTCGAATGTCAGCGAGCGGGTTTCGTTCTCACCATCCGCGGGAAGCGCGATCACGGTATTGGTCGTGCCGAAGTCCAAGCCGAGCGCGGTCATGACGCCGTCCTTTGATCTGAGGGAATGTCTTGCGAAGGGCGGCGGTTATACGCCTTTGGGGCGTCATGGCAAGACGCGGACATGAAAAAGCCGCCGCGGCTTTCGCCGCGACGGCTTGGGGCTCGGTTCGTCGCTGCTCAGAGCGCCGGGAACCGGCCGTTGCGGCGGGCATCCGCCATCAGGGCCGCAATCGCGCAGGAGCCGATACGGGCCTGCGCGCCATCGGCGCGGCTCGTCAGGATGATCGGAATGCGGGCGCCGAGGATGATGCCCGAGGAGGTGGCGCCGCCGAGAAGCACCAGCTGCTTGGCCAGCATGTTGCCGGATTCCAGGTCGGGCGTCAGCAGGATATCGGCATCGCCGGAGACGGCCGAGGAGATGCCCTTGATCTTGGCGGCCTCGAGGCTGATCGCGTTGTCGAAGGCCAGAGGTCCGTCGACGATGGCATTGGTGATCTGTCCGCGGTCGGCCATCTTCGACAGGCAGGCTGCGTCGATGGTCGACTGGATCGCGGGATTGACGGTTTCAACGGCCGAAAGCACGGCGACCTTCGGCGTGATCTCGACATCGGAGATCGCGATCATCAGGTCGATGGCGTTCTGGGCGATGTCGACCTTGGCGGCGAGATCCGGCTTGATGTTCATCGCCGCGTCAGTGATGAAGAAGGGCTTGGGATATTCCGGGTCGACCATGGCGAAGACGTGGGAGATGCGGCGGCCGGTGCGAAGGCCGGCATCCTTCTTGATCACGGCGCCCATATATTCGTCCGTGTGCAGGCTGCCCTTCATCAGCGCCTCGGCCTCGCCCTTGCTGGCAAGGGCAACAGCCTGTGCCGCGGAGGCATGGCTGTGCGGCGTGTCGATGATCCTGTAGCCGGAAATGTCGATCTCGTTCTCGTCGGCAACAGCCTTGATCTTGCTTTCCGGGCCGACGAGAATCGGCTCGATCAGGTTTTCATGGGCGGCCTCGACGGCGCCCAGAAGCGCATCACGGCTGCAGGGATGCACAACGGCGGTGGCGATTGCGGGCTTCTGCGCTGCGCGCTCGATGAAATTCTTGTTGAAGCCTGCGACATCGAATTTGTCGGCCATCGTGGAATACTCCTTGGGTGATCGGGTTATGCTTGGGAGGCTGTCGGTGACTGGGCCAATGGGGCGGACCTGTCTTGCTTTCGCGCTTCCGCGCTGGCGCGGGGCACGGCGGAGAGCGAGGCCTTCGGGAGGGCGAGGCTTTGGTCCGGTTCTTCTGCCATATCGGTCTTATCCATTTCCCGTCATGCGCATGTCGGCGCTGTGGACTTCGGCGAAGCCGCCGGTTAATAGGCGTTTCGCCCGCGTGCCGCCGCAAGACGCCTACGACTTAAGGCTAAGTTTCGGCGCCGGCCTTGAGCAAGATCAATCTGGCATATTAGTCTGCCACATCCCATCCAAAACTGCATCCCCACCGGATGGTGCGCTTCGAACACAGGCAATGATAGGGAAGGTTGATGTTGAGGAAAAGCACAGTCCTGATATCCGTCATTTTCACCGCGGCTGCTATCGGATCCGCCTATGCGGAGACCGCGCTTTCGATCAAGGTGCCGGGCGGACCGGACGCGATCGATAACGAAGCCGTTTATGATTGCGGCGACTTTACGCTGAAGGCGCGCTACGTGACCAGCGGCGAGATTTCGCTGGCGCGGCTCGAATGGCCGGAGCATCTGACCGTCGCCGCGCAGGTGATCTCGGCTTCCGGCGCGCGCTATGCCGCCGGCCCCTGGGTCTGGTGGACGAAGGGCAACGGCGCGACGCTTTACAATGTGATGGACGGCGAGAACGATCCGGGCATTGCCTGCGAAACCGCGTCCTGACGGACGGATGGAGCGGTTCTTCGTCATCTCCGGCTGCTCCGGCGGCGGCAAGTCGAGCCTGATCGAAGCGCTTGCCGTGCGCGGCTTCGCCGTGGTTCGCGAGCCCGGCCGCCGGATTGTGGCGGAGGAGCTTGCGGGCGACGGCAGGGCGCTGCCATGGGTCGACTTGGAGGCCTTTGCCCGCCGCGCAATCGAAATGGCGACAGCCGATCACGAAGCGATGCTTCAAGTCAAAGGCCCGATCTTCTTTGACCGCGGCCTAGTCGATGCTCTGGCGGGCCTCGACCATCTAACCGGTGCGACTGCAATTCCCGATATCTCCCGGCGTGTCCGCTATGGTCAAACCGTTTTCATGACCCCGCCATGGCCGGAAATCTATGTCAATGACGACGAACGTCGCCACGGGTTGGACGAGGGAATGGCCGAATATGAGCGACTGATGGCGTTCTACCCGAAGCTCGGCTATCGGCCGGTCGTGCTGCCGAAGGCCGATATCGAGACCCGCATTCGCTTCATCCTGCAGCGGGTCGGCGCCTACTGAAAACGGCCGCCGCGCTGAAGCACCTCGATCTTGTAACCGTCGGGGTCGGTGACGAAGAAGAAGCGGGCGAAGGGCGCGCCCTCGCGCTCCATGGACACCAGCTTGCCGACGGGAATGCCAAGTTCGCTCAGGCGCTGATGCTCGGCGGCGATATCTTCGACGCTGACGGCGAGATGGCCATAACCGTTACCAAGATCATAGGCTTCGCTCTGGCCAGCATTCACGGTCAGCTCCAGTTCGAAGCCGGTTTCGGCATCGGCGAGATAGATGAGCGTGAAGCCGTCAAAGGGGTAGCGGTCCACCACCTCAAGGCCGAAGAGAAGGTTGTAGAAATCGATCGAGCGGGCTTCATCCAGCACGCGGATCATCGAGTGGATCATCTTGGCCATGGCGGCGGCTCCCTTTGTTCTGTCTTTCCCGAATGCCTCTAGGCCATTTGCCGCCCCCGGGAAAGCCTTGAACGGTCTTGCGCGAGCGAACCGTTCGGCCCCCTCGACGGCTTGACCGCCTCAGGGGTCGGGTCTATCGCCGACAGTCTTGGAGCGGTGCCGGGTTTTTTCCGGGACGGGAGGATCCAGGCATGGAATCACTGAACCGAACATCGGGCGTCGGCTTCGCCGTGGCGGCCGTGGCCACGCTTTCGGGCGTGGATGCGCTGGCGAAAAGTCTCGGCGCGGAGATGTCGAGCTTCCAGGTCGCCTTTCTGCGCTACACGGTCTCGGCCTTGTTTCTCACCCTGTTCGTCGCCGTCTTCGTGCGCCGGAGGCCAAAGCCCGGCTTCATGAAGGATCATGCGCTGAAGGGCTTTCTGGCGGCGGCAACGGCAAGCCTGTTCTTCTACGGCATTGCCGGCATGCCGCTGGTCATGGCGCTGGCGCTGGCGATGACGGCGCCGATCTACATGGCCCTGCTCGGCGCGCTTGTCTTCGGCGAAAGGCCCGGCAGGGGAACCTATCTTGCGCTTGTCCTCGCGGTGTCGGGCTCTGCGCTCATCGTCGCCGCGCGGGGAACGGGGCTTGCCGGTCCGCCGGTTTCGCTTGCCGCCATCGCCGCCGGCCTTGCCGCGCCGCTCGCCTATGCCTTCACGGCGATCGCGATGAAGCGCTCGTCGGCCAATGACCACCCGATCACGCTGAGCCTGATGCAGACGGCATTCGCCGCTCTGTTTTCCGCACCGCTTGCGTTTGTGCTGTGGGAAGCGCCGGAGCCCGCGCTTTCCTGGCAGATCGGGCTGATCGGGCTTTGCGGTGCGCTCGGTTTTGTCTTCCTGGTGGAAGGGCTTCGCCGCATGCCGGCCTCGCTCTATGCCGTTGTCGACTATTCCTCGCTGGTATGGGCGGGCTTCTACGGCTTTGTCTTCTTTGACGAAATCCCCACCTGGCCGACGCTTGTCGGCGGCGCGCTGATCGTGGCGGCCTGTGTGATCTCGGCGGGCACCTCACGCGGCGCGGGCGATCTCATTCGGCCAGACGGATAGAGTCATACTGCACGCCATGGATCGGCTTGCCCCGGGCGTCGATGCGAATAGACTCCATAGGAATGCCAAGTGACGGGGCGTAGGCGTAGCGGAAGCGGATCGGGTCTGACTGAGGGAGCGCGAGCGATGTTTTCACAATCCATACGGGATAACTGCATCGGCCAAGTGAAAGCCGCCCCTTCCGAATGAAATCCACGGTGAATGTGCCTCTCGACACTGCCTTGCTGCCTCTCAGCAAGGTTACTCCGCTTTGCCAGTCTCTGCCGCGTTTCAGACTTGCGTCCAGCGCGTCGGCTGCGCTGTCGTACGATAACTCGACACCCCCGCTGCCACCGCTGCGCTTCTTGGAGAGGAGGCCATGGACGTAGGTTGCCGTGACATTGTCGGCCGGTCCGGTTCCGCGGGTATATTCATACCGACTGGAGAGGACGCCCGCCCGCTTCCGGTAGACCGTGGTGAACCCGTCCTCGGTTCGGGTCAGCGCGATGCCGCGTTCAAGGTCGGCTGCAACGGGGCAGGCGGCCGAAACCGTGGCGACCGAAACCAAAAGCAGGATCGAGGCAAGCATGAAGAGCTTCATTCGGTGCACGGGCGATATTTCTGACATGGTATCTCTTTCTTCTGCCGGAAAAGATCGTGCCCCATGATATCGGGCAGGATCCGAAATAAAGGCATGTAAATGGCTGACACCTAAACATATTTCGGGTTGTGGGCCAACAGGGCTTGACCTCCCGCCAAGACTTTAACAAGTAGGCAATTGCCGAATGAGGCGGAGCTCAAATCTTCCGCTGCGGAAAGGGCAGGTGACCTTTTGGACGATATCCCGAACGACAGACTTCACGTCAGCACCACGGATGAGCGGCGCGAGACGATCATGAAGGCCGTGACCGACATTCTGGTCGCGCTCGGCGAGGATCCGGAGCGCGAGGGCCTCAGGGATACGCCGTCGCGGGTGGCGAAAATGTATACGGACGTGTTTTCCGGCCTTCAGGAGGATGCTTCGGAGCATCTGAAGACCGTGTTCACCGAAGACGGGCATGACGAGATCGTCATCGTCAGGGACATCGCCTTCCATACCATGTGCGAACATCACCTCCTGCCGTTCTTCGGCAAGGCGCATATCGCCTATCTGCCCGATGGCGGACGGCTGACGGGCCTTTCCAAGCTTGCCCGCGTGGTCGAGACGCTCGCCCGCCGCCCGCAGCTTCAGGAACGGCTGACCGGCCAGATCGCCGATGCGATCGAAACCGTGCTCAGACCCAGAGGCGTGATGGTTCTGGCGGAAGCCCGCCACATGTGCATGGAAATGCGCGGCATCAAGGCCCATGGCGCCAAGACGGTCACGCTGGTTTCGCGCGGTGTCTTCGACACGGATGCGGCAAAGCGCGCCGAAACGCTCGCCCTTCTGCGCGGCGCCGACTAGGGCGGATGCCGGGGCGACATCATTTTTTGCCCCGGCCGGAGCAAAGACGCTTGAAAAACCCGCCAAGAGCCTGTAACAGCCCCATGCATCGCAACGCGCCCGCCGCGTTCGGGCCGCTGTAGCTCAGTTGGTAGAGCACGTCATTCGTAATTACCGGGTCCGCCCGAGAATGACGTTCGAAGCCAGTGGGTTGGTGGGTGACAGAATAAAATAGTAGGGCCATAGTAGGCCGGCCCTGCGCTTGGAATGCCGCTTTAGCTCAGTTGGTAGAGCACATCATTCGTAATGATGGGGTCACGTGTTCGAGTCACGTAAGCGGCACCACTTCCAAGACATCGATAGAGGAAGTGCCAGAAGTGCAGCTATGACCGATGGCCCATATGATCCAAGAGCAATCGCGAACCTCATGCTTGAGGAGGCAGATCGCTCGGGAATATCGGTTACCAATCTTGCGCTTCAAAAACTCCTTTATTTTGCCCACGCGATTTTTCTTGTCGAAACTAAGCGACCACTCGTCAGCGGTTATTTCGAGGCTTGGCGTTACGGTCCAGTTCATCCCGCTGCCTATTCGGCATTCAAGATGGCAGGGAGTTCACCGATCGACTTCAGGGCCACCAGTCAAGATATCTTGACCGGCGAGCGTTCGGCTCTCGAAGTACCGGACGCGCTACCAGTTCGTCGCCATATCGCGCGAATAATGTCATCCTATGGGCAGCTTTCCCCCGGTCGCCTTGTTGATATCTCCCACGCCAAGGGTGCCCCGTGGCACTTTATTGCGGACAAAGGTAGAACATCTGTTGCGCTGGGGCTTCGAATCCCCGATGATGTGATCGTTAACCGATTCAAATTTCATAAGATTTCGGTTGGCGAGAGCACCGTCGCGGGAGAACCGGATGAAGATACGCCGCTTACCTGAAATAGACTTGGCACGGATCGCGCATCTGCCGACCGATCAAAAGCGTCGTGCCCTTGAGCACTTCAAGCTTGGGCATCCTACGATCACCTACAAGCCTGTCCGTATGCGGTTTGCCGATATATTCAATGTTCAGCCGGATATGTTCTCCGCAGCTGATGCCATCGAATGGACAGTGCTGGAACGCCTGATAAGATCGAAGGCGACCTCCGACGATGAGCGCATTGCGAACCTATTTGTGGCCAAAGGTTTGCATCTGTTCGCACAGGACAATGCGTTGCGCAGTCGAACCCAAGTCTTCTTTCCGTTGGCACTTAGTGTTGGCGAGAAAGTTGAATACTGGCTGCCGATGGTGACGGCATTCGAGGGTTCCCCTCTGGTTCTTTTCGTCGATCCTCGGCGGTCAAAGCAATTGACGCAGGAGGCCCGACGTTTCGTATTTTCCATGATGCATGAGCATATTCGTGTCTCAGACCCGGACTTTGGCACCTCACGTCTCGGCATCATTCAGTTTGGCAATGCGGTCGAAGACCAGCGCCCGGTGAAGATGTGGACCGATCAGGGAATCGATCTTTATGGGTTCGAGCAACTCGATCAGATGGTGAGCGAAACATATGCCATCTGGCGCGAGGTTAGCGAGGAACGCGAGGCAGACGTCCGACGCAAAGCTGCTGGTGGCGGTCACGGCCCGCTGTTCGACTGATGCCGCCCTTCACTGCCTTACCAGTCGCCGTTTGATGGCCTTCCGCACGCGCCGCCAATATGTCTGCGCCGCACCGTCGCTTCGATACCACGCGTCTTGCTGTCGCTGCAGAGCAGCCTCTGTGGGATCGGCGATCCGATCGACCCACACTCACATCATCGACGGGATAAACAGCGCGATTGCCGGAAAGGCGATCAGCAGGGCAACGCGGAGGATGTCCATGGCGACGAAGGGCAGGAGGCCGGAAAAGATGGTTCGAAGGCTGACATCGCGCACCACCGTGTTGAGCACGAAGGCGTTCATGCCCACGGGCGGGGTGATGTAGCTCACTTCGGTGATGACGACGACGAAGATGCCGAACCAGATCAGATCGAAGCCTTGGGCGGCGACGATCGGGTAGAAGATCGGCACGGTGAGCGTGATCATCGAAAGCCCTTCCAGCACGCAACCGAGCAGGAGATAGACGATCAGGATGGCGATGATGGTGGCGTAAGGCCCGTCGCCGAACATCGACAGGGCCGACTGGATATCGGCCGTCATGCCCGAAAGATTGACGTAGTTGGTGAAGGTCAGCGCCCCGAACAGGATGAAGAACATCATCGCCGTGGTCTTGGCGGTCGAATAGAGAATGTCTCCAAGGTCGGCAAGTTTCAGCCGGCCGGAGAAAAGCGCCAGCAGAAAGGCCCCGAAGGCGCCCATGCCCGCGCTTTCCGTCGGGGTGAAGATGCCGAGATAGATGCCGCCCATGACGAAGATGAAGAGAAGCAGTGCGCCGGCCGTACCCTTCAGCGCGAGGAACCGCGCCCTCAAGGAAAGCTTCGGCTCGGCCGGCAGGTCCTGCTTCAGGAGCCGCACGGAAATCATCACCGCGATCGAATAGCCGAGAATGCCGATCACGCCCGGCAGGATGCCGGCCATGAACAATTTGCCGATATTCTGCTGCGTCATGATGCCGTAGAACACCAGAATGACGGAGGGCGGGATCAGGATGCCGAGCGTGCCGCCGGCGGCAATCGAGGCGGTGGCGAGGCTGTCTGGATAGCCGAAGCGGCGCATGGAGGGCAGGGCGATCTTCGACATGGTGGCAGCCGTTGCCAGCGACGAACCGCACACGGAGGAAAATCCGCCGCAGGCGGCAACCGTTGCCAGCGCCAGCCCGCCCTTGCGGTGCCTCAGCCATGCATGGGCGCTGTCATAAAGCTCGCGGGCAATGCCGGACTGGACGACGAAATTGCCCATCAGCAGGAAGAGCGGCATCACCGTCAGCGTGTAGGAACGGCCATTGTCGAAGAAGGTGGCGCCGAGCAGCGCGAAGGACGGCTTCATCCCGATGATCGAGGCCGTGCCGACGACGCCGATCAGCGTCAGCGAAAAGGCGATCGGCATGCCGACGAGGAGCAGCGCGATCAGCACCGCAATTCCGATGGGCCATTCGATCATTTCATTCTCTTGAATAGCGCGGCAAGCGCGATGGCAAACGTCACGAGCGCCGAGATGCCGGCAAGGACGGCGCAGAACCAGACGACGGGGGCGACCGGCAGGCGCAGCGAATTGGTGACGAGATTGTAGCCGCCGACCTGCGCGCCATAGGCATAAAGCCGCCAGGCGATGATGCCGAGGACGCCGGAAGAGACGAGGCCGGTGACGAACAGGCGTGCCCGCTCGCTCCAGCGCGGCAGCGATTTGGTGACCAGGTCGACCGTGACATGGCCGCCGTCAACGCAGACGGCCGGCAGGCCGAGATAGACGAGGGAAACCAGCAGCAGTTCGGAGAGCTCCGCGGCGCCCCTGACCGGGGCATTAAGGACATAGCGGCCGATCACATCGATGACGGTGAGCCCCATCAATGCCATCAGCAGCGCGCCGGCGGTTATGCTCAGAACAATGCGAAGGCCGCGAGCCAGGGGGCTCGCGGCGCTTGTGTGTTCGGCAATTAAGTCTGCGTCGCTCATTCAGTCTGCAATGCTTCGATGTTTTCCTTCATCATCGCAACGGCCTTGTCGGAGGGAATGCCGGCGGCATCGACCTCGGCGAGCTTGGCTTCGACCACGGGCGCGACCTTCTGGCTGATCTCGTCAACCTGTTCGGGCGTTGCGTCGTGGAAGGTCACCTTGCCCTGCATGGCCTCGAAACCAGCCGCGTCAGCCGCGTCCCAGGCCTTGCCCGCAAGCCGCGCCAGCGCCTCGCCGGAGACGCTGTCGATCGCGGCCTGGTCTTCGGCCGAGAGCCCTTCCCAGGTGTCCTTGTTCATCACCACGAAGAAGGAGGTGTTGTAGAGCCCGCCGGGGATCACCATCGCCTGGTCGACCAGATCCGTCAGCCCGAAGAAGTTGACGGATTCGTAGGGAAAGGTGATGCCGTCGGCGACGCCCTGCGACAGCAGTTCGTAGGTCTGCGAGGAGGGGCCTTCGACCGGCACGCCGCCGAGCGCGCTCACCAGTTCGTGGACAATGCCGCCGCCGACGCGGATCTTGGCGCCGTCGATCGTCGAAAGTTCGGAAAGATCTCCGCCCTTCATGAAGACCTGGCCGGGGCCGTGGGTGAAGACGGCGAGCACATGCACGTCGTCATATTCGCCGGCTTCCTTCAGCAGGCTGTCCCAGGTGCGCCAGTAGGCGACCGAGGTTTCCTCCGCCGTGTCGCCCCAGAACGGGATTTCGGCGATGTTCGTGGTGCGGAAACGACCCGGATTGTAGCCCTGCACGCCGAAGGTGATGTCGGCGACGCTGTTGACGGCGAGGTCATACTGGGCCGGCGGTGGGCCGAGCGGCGCCGGCAGGATATTGGCAGTCACCCGGCCGTCGGTTGCCTCGGAAATCGAAGCGGCGAACGGCGCGATCACATCGGCAACCAGCGGGTGCGACGGCGGCAGCCAGTTGGCCACCGTCAGCGTTTCGGCGCTTGCCGCCTGGCTCATGAACAGCGCGCCCGCGAGCACGGTCGCCGATTTCAGCATGGTCTTCATGTTTCCCCACTCATGGTTTTTCAGGACTTTGCGGTTGCGAAGAAGCTGGACCAAGCCGGCTTCGATTGTCAATCAGGAAAGCGCCCCGAGACGCCTCCGGACCTGCGCTTTGGCAAAGGTCAGGAGAGGTTTTGCAACAGGGTGCGCTGCCGATAAGGGCGGCGGCGGGAGCGATCATGGCTCGTCCCATGCGGCGGGTTCCCGGAAATCACGAGAGATTGCTGTCAACATCAAGGCTGTAACGTTACAGATTGTTGCGGAAATTCGCTCGATCTTATCCCGATTGGTGCCGCTTTGGGCAGGAAATTCGCCCCTACATGCGACGGCAAGATATAGCCAAATAAACAGATATCGCTCGTTTAAAGCGCTTTGGAGTGCCAAAAAATGCCATGAATCGCAGTATCCGGCTTTTGGAGTTCGATTTTCTGTGCTAGGACATCTGCGCTGGAGGAATGAGGGTAGCCTGACCTGAAACGATACGGGGCGCCTTTACCAAGGATGGGATTTCAAAAATGAAGTACGGTTTTTTCGACGACGCCGCGCGCGAATATGTGATCACACGCCCCGATACGCCCTATCCGTGGATCAACTATATCGGCTGCGAGGGCTATTTCGGCATCCTGTCGGGCACCGCCGGCGGCTATTCCTATTATCGCGATGCGCGCCTGCGCCGCCTTACCCGCGGCCGCTACAACAATGTGCCTTATGACAATGGCGGCCGTTACGTCTATGTCCGCGACAATGAGGATGGCGATTTCTGGTCGCCGACCTGGATGCCGACCCAGTCGGAGGTCGAGGATTTTGCCTGCCGCCACGGCATGGGCTATTCGACGATCGGATCCAAGCGCAACGGCATACGCGTCTCCAACCGCTATTTCGTGCCGTTGGGCGAGACGCTGGAAATCTGGCAGCTCACCGTCACCAATGAGCGCCTCGTGCCCGCCGATATCTCGCTGTTTTCCTCGGTTGAGTTCTGCCTGTGGGATGCGCTGGACGACCAGAGCAATTTCCAGCGCAACCTGTCGACCGGTCAGGTCGAGGTGGAAGACGAGGTCATCTACCACAAGACCGAATATCGCGAGCGCCGCAATCACTTTGCCTATTTCGCCTGCTCGGAGGAACTCGCCGGCTTTGATACCGCCCGCGAGGACTTCCTCGGCCCGTGGCGCGGCTGGGACAAGCCAATTGCCGTTGCCGAAGGCAAGTCGCGCAATTCGGTTGCCCATGGCTGGTCGCCGATGGGTTCGCATCACGTCAAGATGACGCTGCAGCCCGGCGAGACCCGGCAGGTGATCTTCGTCCTCGGCTATCACGAGAACGACAAGGACGATAAATTCGATCCGCCCGGTTCGCAGACGATCAACAAGAAGACCGTAAAACCCGTCATCGACAAATATCTCGACGTCGAAAACGTGGAGGCGGCCTTTGCGGCGCTTGCCAAGCACTGGGACGACCTGCTCGGGGTCTATCAGGCCGAAACGCCCGATATCCATACCGACCGCATGGTCAATATCTGGAACGCCTATCAGTGCATGGCGACGTTCAACATGTCGCGCTCGGCGTCCTCGTTTGAAAGCGGCATCGGCCGGGGCCTCGGCTTCCGCGATTCCAACCAGGACCTGCTTGGCTTCGTCCATATGGTGCCGGCGCGCGCCCGCGAACGCATTCTCGATATCGCCGCAACGCAGTTGTCCTCCGGCGGCGCCTATCACCAGTACCAGCCGCTGACGAAAAAGGGCAACAACGACATTGGCGGCGACTTCAACGATGATCCGCACTGGCTGATTATTGGCGTTGCCGCCTATCTCAAGGAAACCGGCGATTTCTCGATCCTTGAGGAGCCGGTCGTGTTCGACAACAAGCCCGACACGGAAGAGCCGCTTTATGTTCATCTGCAGCGCTCCATGCAATATGCGCTGGATCGGATCGGCCCGCACGGCCTGCCGTTGATCGGGCGCGCCGACTGGAACGACTGCCTCAACCTCAACTGCTTCTCCGACACGCCCGGCGAAAGTTTTCAAACGACCACCAGCAAGGATGGCAAGGTTGCCGAAAGCGTGTTCATTGCCGGCCTGATGGTGCTTTCGGCGAAGGAACTTTCCGATATCGCGAAGGAGACCGGCAAGGCCGAGGACGCCGACTTCTACGCCAAGGTGTCGAAGGACATGGATGCGACGATCCGCGAACATGGCTGGGACGGCGAGTGGTTCATCCGCGCCTATGACGATTTCGGCCGGCCGATCGGCTCGAAGGAGAACGCGGAAGGCAAGATCTATATCGAGAGCCAGGGTTTCTGCACGCTCGCAGGCGTCGGCGTGGAAGACGGCAAGGCGCGCAAGGCGCTCGATTCGGTGGCGAAACATCTGGCGACGCCGCATGGCATCGTCGTGCTGCAGCCTGCCTATACCAAATACTATATCGAATACGGCGAGATCTCGACCTATCCGCCGGGCTACAAGGAAAATGCCGGCATCTTCTGCCACAACAATCCCTGGGTGGTGATCGGCGAGACCGTGCTTGGCAATGGCGATGCGGCGTTTGACTATTACACCCGCATCAATCCTTCAGCGCGCGAGGGCATTTCCGATACGCACCGGCTGGAGCCCTATGTCTACGCCCAGATGATCGCTGGCCGTGATGCGACCCGCCACGGCGAGGCCAAGAACTCCTGGCTGACGGGGACGGCGGCCTGGAACTACTATGCGGCCACCCAGTTCATCCTCGGCGTTCGCCCGGAATATGAGGGCCTGCGCGTCGCGCCCGTGATCCCGGAACGCTGGACCGGCTTTTCAGTGAAGCGCACCTGGCGCGGCGTCACCTACGACATCACCGTTACCCGCAAGGGTCCCGGCAACGACGTGGCTCTGACCATCGACGGTGCGCCGGTCGAGGGCAATCTGATCGCCCCGCCGGCTGCGGGCGTCACCGCCGTTAAGGTCGAGGCCGTGATCGGCTGACAGGAATACGAGGGGCCGGCATCGGCGCACGGCCCCGCGTTACGATGCGCGCGCCTTGTGCGTCGCATTCATTTGGCCCGCATTCTGGTTCGTCCGGTGTGCGGGCTTTTTTGTTTGTATGAATCATAGGTATTTTTTCCTGATTCCGACAAATTGTTTATTTACTGTCTTGGGGCAAATGATAGTCTCAAGAACGGAGGCAATGATGGACAAGTCGATGCGAGTGGACGAACTCAGGATAGTAATTCGGCCCGAAGATGAGTCGGCAAATTCTGCACGACCAATCCCTGCTCGCATTTTTCAGAAGACTTTCAATGCTATATTCAATACGCTTGATGTGACTAATAGGGAGCTGCACAGCAAGAAGCAGAGAAGTGAATTCTTCATTTCGCATCTAGCGATGGGCTCAAATGAAGTTGGAGTGGTTGAGCAAAGAAGAACGCTTGCAGACAGTTCTGCCCCAACGATAGCTGAAGTTAAGGGCGTCATGAGTTCTGTTTATCATAGTGACTGGGTTCGGGCGGTAGAACGAAAGAGGCTGGCGAAAGCCATCATGGCCGTAGGTAAAGCGATCAATCCCAAGTATCCAGCCATCGCATACTTTGGATCCGAAAGTGATACCATTCCTCTAGACGCTTTTTTTGCTAAGCAGGCAGAGCGTCTTCGACCTGTGATAGAAGATGGTGGTCTCCAGACTCCTTTTTTTGCCGGAAGCGCAATTGGCTCATTCGATGGTCGGCTGGGTAGCATCGACTATCGAGGCGCTGCTTGGAAAGGCTTCCTTGTTCTTCCCGGCGGTGGAGTCCAGATAGAGTGTGTATTCGATCACACAAAAGGTGAAAATGCATTCAACCCGTTCGGCAATAAGCGCGTATCGGTAACCGGCACAGCTATCTACACTGGCGACAGCCAACTGCCAGAGCGAATTGAGGTAACGCATATCGAGGAGATCCCTATTATAGAGAAATCTGTCGATCTACGTGGTTCGCTTTCGGGCAAAAAATATATGAGCGGCTGGGACATTGGCTACAAGAATCTCCAATAGCACCAATCATTTTATTGATACCAATGTTTTGCTCAGATTCGCGAATGATGACTCTGGCGAGTCCTCTGCGGATATAGCTCAGATTCTTGAGGACGCGACCGGAGCCACTCCCCGGAGAAAGATTTGGATTAGTCATGTTCTTTTTGGCGAGCTACGGCCGAGTTGTTTTCGTCCGGTAAGATTCGGAGATTTTGATGAATTTGTTCGCTATGTGCGTGGCATAGGAACCGTAGTAACGCCAGACCCCAACGTAATGTTGCGCGTGGCGCGTATGCGCGACATTGCATGGCGTCGATCTAACGCCATGCCCAACGAGAAAAACCGTCGTCTCACCCTTGGGGACGCCATTCACCTTGCTTCGGCGCTTTGGGTAAAAGAGGCGCACAAGGTGCCTGATCTGGAGTTTCTAACATTCGACAATAAATCCGAAACTAGTTTCGAGACAGATGTTGACGAAAAGTCTTTACCCATCTTGGATTTGGAGCGATATGCTGACAGACAAAGAAATGACCCTGATGTCGTCGCGCTCGTGAATCTTCATCGGGCGAGGCCGATATTACGGCAAACACCAATTGATTTTAGTAGATAGACGCCTCCTTTCCAGGAAAAACAAAAAAAGCCGCCCCGAGGGGCGGCTTTTTCATAAGGTCTGCAAGAAACCGATCAGGCTTCCTTCGGCGTCAGAACCTGGCGGCCGCGATACATGCCGGTCTTCAGATCGATATGGTGCGGGCGGCGCAGTTCGCCGGAATTCTTGTCCTCGACATAGGTCGGGTTCTTCAGAGCGTCTGCAGCACGGCGCATACCGCGCTTGGACGGGGTCGTTTTTCTTTTCGGTACAGCCATTGGACTACTCCAGTTTCGGCAAGGCTCGGTCACCGGCGGGGTTAACCACCGCGATTTCAGCCTCGAAATTCATGAAATTTGGCGCGCTTATACAGGTCTTGCGCCCGTTTGACCAGTCCCTGCGGCATTTTTTTGACTCATGCGGCAGGAAGCCTTCTTCTCACACCTCGTCTTCGGGAACAACCCAGCTTTCGGCCAGCGCCCCGTCGCGCCAGCGCTGGAAGGCGGGCAGGCTTTTCACCGCGTTCATATAGGCAAGCGTCGGCGTCGAATCGGCCAGTTCATAGATCTCGAAGCGGTTGACGACCGGCGCATACATGGCGTCGGCGGCGGTGAAATGGCCGAACAGGAAGGGCCCGCCTGACGTCTCCAGCGCGTCGCGCCACATGGTCTCGATCCGCGCAACGTCGGCCTTTACGGCGTCATCGACGGCAAGCGGAGCCGGTTTGCGGCCGAAATTCATCGGGCAGGCGCCGCGGAGCGCGCGGAAGCCGGCATGCATTTCGGCGGACAGCGCGCGGGCGGCGGCGCGTTCGATCCGGTCTTCCGGCCACAGTTGCGCCTCCGGATATAGCTCGGCGACATATTCGATGATGGCGAGCGATTCCCAGATCCTCACCTTGCCGTGATGCAAAACCGGCACCATGCCGACGGGCGAAAGCTCCCGGAAGCGCGGATTGCCGGCGGGAAAATCGAACGGGATCAGCACTTCCTTGAAGGGAATGCCCGAGGCCTCCATGGCGAGCCATGGCCTCAGCGACCAGGACGAATAGCGCTTGTTTCCGATATAAAGCGTCAGATCGCTCATCAAGGGTATCCTTCTCGATACTAAACCGCTGCGGGAGTTAACCCTAAACGTGCGCAATACGCCAATGGATTTCTCGGATATCAGTCATAAAGGCAGTTTATATAGGCGCCGGAGCGGGCGGCCAGACGCTCCACCCGGTCGGCGAGCCGGTTCATGTGGGCGCTCGGGGCTGCCGCCTGCCTGCCCGTGGGGTTCGGCAGGGATACGGCAAGGAGCGCCGCCTGACGGCGCGAAAGGTCGGAGGCGGGGACGCCGAACTGCTCGCGCGCGGCCGCCTCGATGCCGAAGGTTTCCGGGCCCCACTGGGCGATGTTGAGATAGATCTCCATCATCCGCTCCTTCGACCAGAAGGCATCGGCGGCAACGGCGAGCGGCAGTTCCAGGACCTTGCGCACATAGGAGCGGCCGTTCCAGAGGAACAGGTTCTTCACCGTCTGCATGGGAATGGTGCTGGCACCGCGCGTCTTCTCGCCGGAAAGCGCATCCTCGATCACGGCCTTGTACTCGCGCCAGTCGATGCCGTAGTGATTGCAGAACTGCCCGTCCTCCGACATCAGCACCGATTGCACCAGAACCGGCGCGATGTCGTCGAAGGCGACCCATTGCCGGTCATAGCCGGTCAGTGTCCGCGTCATCATCAGCGTCGACACCGGGTGGACGAAGGCCGGGCGGTAAAGCGGCAGGAACAGATAGGGCAGCAGCACGAAAACCGCGAGCGCAAGGAGCGCGATACGGAGCCACCGGCGGAAAAGGCCCTTTCGCGGTGCCTCCTCTTCGTCGTCAAACTCCGGCCTCTCGCCCATATATCAACCAGTCCTCATGAATGCTCCTCTCTCCATAGCGCGAAAACGGCTGGCTTGAAAAGAAGGCAGCGGCTTGATCATTGCGGCTTGAATGGCGCCGGGCGGCATGCCAAGACAAGCGCATGACCGCACCGTTTTTCACCGACCGTCTTGATGATGCGCGCGCCCGCGTCGAAGCCTGCCTCGAAGCGCTTCTCGGCCCCGATCCGCGTGCAGGGGAAACCGCGCGACCGCCGACGCTGATGGCGGCGATCCGCCACGGCGTGCTGAACGGCGGCAAGCGCTTCCGCCCGTTTCTGGTGATCGAAAGCACGCGGCTCTTCGATGGTCCGGAAGAGGCCGCGCTCAGGGTCGGCGCGGCGTTGGAATGCATCCATTGCTATTCGCTGATCCATGACGACCTGCCGGCCATGGACGATGATGATCTGAGGCGCGGTCGACCGACCGTGCACAAGGCCTATGACGAGGCAAGCGCGATCCTCGCCGGCGACAGCCTGCTGACGCTCGCCTTCGATATCATTGCCGACGATGAGACCGCGCTTTCCCCCGAGGCCCGGCTGAGGCTCGTTGCCGCGCTTTCGCGTGCGGCCGGCATCGGCGGCATGGCGGGCGGTCAGGCGCTGGATCTGGCGGCGGAGAAATCACCGCCCGACGAGGACGGCATCATCACGCTGCAGGCGATGAAGACCGGCGCGCTGATCCGCTTCGGCGCGGAAGCGGGCGCGGTGATCGCCGGCGCGGGCGAGGACGAGCGCAGGAGGCTTCACCACTATGGCGCGGTGATCGGCCTTGCCTTCCAGCTTGCCGATGACCTTCTGGACCTGACGGCGGACGCCGAGACGATGGGCAAGGCGACCGGCAAGGATGCCGGGCGCGGCAAAGGTACGCTGGTGGCGCTTCACGGGCCGGAATGGGCGGAAAGGCGGCTCGGCGAACTGGTGGCAGAGGCCGAGAGCTTGCTGTCTCCTTTCGGCGCAAAGGCCGAGACGCTGGTGGAGGCGGCTCATTTTGTCGCCAGACGGAAGAACTGAGCATGACCGCACCCGTCGCCATCATCCGCAACGGTCACCGCACGGCCCTGAAGTGGCATCGCGGCCGGCGCTTTCCTCAGGACACCGCATTTTCGCGCGCGCGCATCGCCGAGGGCCTGAAGGCCGGCGCCAGCAGCGAGATCGACCTGCTACTGACCGCCGACGGCGCGCTTGCGGTTCTGCATGACGAATTGCTGGAACAGTCGACGACCGGGGTCGGCCCGGTCGCAAGGGCGACCGCCGATCAGGTCCGCGCCGCCTGCCTTCTTGACCCGGACGGGCGCGATACCGGTGAAAGCGTGATGCTGTTCGAGGACCTGGCGCGGCTGGTGCGCGAGGCCGGGGCGGATGAGGCGGCGGTCCTGCAGCTCGATCTCAAGGAAAGTCTTTCCGCCTTTTCACCGGACAGCATTGCCCGCTTTGCCGAAACCGCCCGCCCGGTCGCGCGCCACATGATCCTGTCGGGCGGCGATGCGGCTGCGGTGAAGCGCCTTTCCGATGCCGTGCCCGGGCTTGCCACCGGCTATGATCCCTGCCTTGACGGGGCGATGGAGCGGGTGATGGCAAACGGGCGTTATGCCGAGTTCGTCGCCGAAGCGCTTCAGACCGCGCCTGAAGCGCGGATGCTCTACCTGCACTACGAACTAGTTCTCGCGGCGGCGGACGCCGGTTTCGACATGATCGCCGCCTTCCATGCGGCCGGAAAGACGGTCGACGCCTGGACCATCACGGGCAGCGACTCGGAAAGCCTCGCCCTGGCCGAACGGCTTCTGGCGCTGAAGGCCGACCAGATCACCACCGACGATGCCGACGGGCTTTTTGCGGCGTTGTGAAGCGCTCAGCAGCCGATCTGGCTGCGGATGCGCCTGACTTCGGCGAGTGACCGGCAAACATTCTCACACGGAATGACGTCGCTATCGCCGTCAGCGCGGCGATAGCCGTTGCACCATTGCCTGACAGCCTCGGCGCAGCTTGATGCCTGACTGCAGGTCCATCCGGCCGCCTGGGAGATCGTCGGCAGAGCCGCAGGCGTCATCGGCACTGGCGTGCTTGAAGCCACGCTGACCGGCGTGACGGCAAAGGCCAAAACACCGAACAGGAGAAGGTTGTGCAGGCCTTTCATGGATCTGAGCCTCAATCCCGCCCCGGCAGCACCCGGTTCGGCGGGCGGTGGCCGTCGAAGAAGGTGCGGATGTTGATGATCACCTTGTCGCCCATGTCGATCCGGCTTTCGAGCGTGGCCGAGCCCATGTGCGGCAGAAGCACGGCCTTGCCCTTCTTCGCCAGTTCCAGAAGGCGCGGATTGACGTCCGGCTCGTTCTCGAACACGTCCAGTCCGGCGCCGGCGATCCGGTCTTCCTCAAGGCACTTGATCAACGCCTCTTCATCGATCACGTCGCCGCGCGACGTGTTGACGATATAGGCCTCCGGCCGCATGAGCTGCAGGCGGCGGGCCGAGATCAGGTGGTAGGTGGCGGGCGTCGAGGGGCAGTTGACGGACACGATATCGACGCGGGCGAGCATCTGGTCGAGACTGTCCCAATAGGTCGCCTCGAGTTCGGCCTCCGTTTCCGGGCTGATGCGGCCGCGATTGTGATAGTTCACCGATAGGCCGAAGGCCTTGGCGCGCCGGCCGACCGCCGTGCCGATGCGGCCCATGCCGACAATGCCGATGCGCTTGCCCCAGATGCGCCGCCCCAGCATCCAGGTGGGGCTCCAGCCCTGCCACTCGCCGGGTTCGGCGCGCGAGAGAAAACGCGCGCCTTCCGCCAGTCGGCGCGGCACGGCGAGCACCAGCGCCATGGTCATGTCGGCGGTGTCCTCGGTCAGCACGTTCGGCGTGTTGGTGACGGTGATGCCCTTCCTGGCGGCGGCATTGACGTCGACATTGTCGACGCCGTTGGAAAAGCTCGCGATCAGCTTCAGCCGGGGGCCTGCCTTCTCGATCAGGTCCTTGTCGATCCGGTCCGTCAGCGTCGGCACCAGAACATCGGCCCGCGCCATGGCGTCCGCCAGTTCATCGCGCGAAAGCGGCCGGTCGTCGCGGTTCAGCGTGACCGAGAACAGTTCCTGCATGCGCGCCTCGACGGGCGCGGGCAGTTTCCGCGTGACAAAGACATCGGGTTTCTTCGGGTGGGTCATCGTTTACAGCTCATTAAACATGTCCGGCGATAATGCACATATTGCAGGCTTTTTTCCACCTGAAGCGGAGGGCAGGGGGCCGAAATCGGCGTTGCGGCCCAAAGACCGCCGTCCGGGTGGCCGATCAAGGCCGTGCAAAGCCCTGAGAAAGGGCGGAATTTCAAGGGAATGCCATGCGTCGCATCGTCAGTCTGGTCCTCAGTGTGCTTTTCGTCCTCGCCGTCGTCATGCCGGTTTCTCCGGTTCAGGCGCAAAGCGAACGGCGCGGAGCCTCCGGCGCGCCTTTGCCACGCTTTGCCATCATCAAGCCGGATCGCGCCCGCATGCGCGTCGGCCCCGGCTTCAACTACGCCACCAAATGGATCTACAAGCGACCCGGCCTGCCGGTGGAGATCATCGAGGAATATGCCGTATGGCGTCAGGTGCGCGACGCGGACGGCACGGAAGGCTGGATGCATGTCTCGGTGCTGTCGTCCGTGCGCAATGCCATGGTCGCGCCCTGGCTGCGCGGCAACAGCGCCGAGGACACCTATCTCGACGTGAAGGCCAGCGACAATGATTCCGCCCGCGATGTCGCCAAGCTCGAGCCCGGCGTGATCGTTCACCTGTCGGAATGCGACGGCTCCTGGTGCGAGCTCGAGGTCAAGGGCGTTTCCGGCTACATGCACCAGAACGATCTCTGGGGCGTCTACCCCAACGAGGTCTTCAGATAGACCGTCTCAGGCCTCGGGTTTGGTGGTCAGCACCATGTAGTTGACGTCGGTGTCCCTCGAGCGGTTCCAGCTGTCGGTCAAGACGTTGTAGAACACGCCCTGGCGCTCGACGATCTCCATGCCTGCGGCCTTCAGCGGTTTCTCGATTTCTTCGGGTCGCACCAGCTTCTCATATTGATGCGTGCCGGGCGGCAGCCAGCGCAACACCTGTTCGGCGGCAAAGATCGCCAGAGCCCGCGCCTTCAGCGTGCGGTTGATCGTGGCGACGAACATCATGCCGCCGGGGCGAACGAGCGAGGCGCAGGTGGTCAGGAAGAAATCGACGTCGGAGACATGCTCCACCACTTCCATGTTGAGGACGATGTCGAAGGTCTCGCCAGCTTCCGCCAGGGCTTCCGCCGTCGTCGCCCGGTAGTCGATCTCCAGCCCGGATTCGGCGGCATGGGTGGAGGCGATGCCGATATTCTTTTCCGCCGGGTCGATGCCGGTCACGCTTGCGCCCATGCGCGTCAGCGGTTCTGCCAGAAGCCCGCCGCCGCAGCCGACATCGAGGATGCGAAGGCCGGTGAGCGGGCGCGCCGATTTCTCGTCGCGGGCGAAATGGCCGCAAGCCTTTTCGCGGATATAGGAGATGCGCACCGGATTGAACTTGTGCAGCGGTTTGAAATTGCCGGTCGGATCCCACCATTCGGCCGCCATCTTCGTGAACCACTCGACCTGGCTGTCGTCGATCGTCGTCTTTTCGGCGTTGCTCATTGGCCTCATCTCCGGCGTGGCGAGCGGCATACAGGGCCGCTCATTCATGTGTTGCTGCGCATGCAAGCCCGGATGGATGTCCGATCTCAAATCGCCTGTCGCTGCCATCCGCTTATAGAAGCGGGCGGGGCGAGCGGCAAGCAAGTCCGGCGCTTTCTGCACGCTTCCTCCGGGCGCACGACCCGTATTCTTGAGATGTAAGGCGGATAGCCGGATTTCCAAGACCGCGCCGAGGCCGCGCCCGAATGCGAAAACGGCCCGGGCGAGGCCGGGCCGTTGACAGGGTTCTGGTTCGGATGGCGAGCGCGATCAGGCGCGGATGACGCCGCCGGTCGTCTTTTCGACATTGGCGACGATCTTCTTCGTCAGCGCCTCGAAATCCTCATCCGTCAGCGTGCGATCGCTCGGCTGGATCGACACTTCGACGGCGATCGACTTCTTGCCCTCGCCCAGCGAGGCGCCGGCGAACACATCAAAGACGGTGACGCCGGTGATCAGCTTGCGGTCGGCGGTGGCCGCCGCGCGCTCGATGGCCGCAGCCTCGACATCGCGGTCGACGACGAAGGCGAAGTCGCGGGTGACCGCCTGGAACGGCGACAGCGTGAGCGCCGGCTTGGTGCGGGTCGCCTTCTTCTTCGGCTCCGGCATGGCATCAACGAAGATCTCGAAGCCCGCCAGCTTGCCGGAAACGTCGAGCGCTTCCAGAACCTTGGGATGAAACTCGCCGAAATGACCGAGCACGATCTTCGGGCCCATCTTTATGGTGCCGGAACGGCCGGGGTGGTACCAGTCCGGCCCGCCGGCCACGATTTGGACATTGCTCATCGGCACGCCGCAGGCCTCGATCACGGCCAGCGCATCGGCCTTGGCATCGAAGACGCCGACGCCACGGCCGGCTCCGGTCTCGCCGTTCGACCACATGCGGCCGGCGCCCGAAAGCGTGGCGGTGCCGCGCCGAACGCCGCCGGCAACGCGGCGCTGGCCTTCCGGCCTGTCGTTCTCATAGGTCGCGGCAACTTCGAACAGGGCGACGTCGCCGTGGCCGATCGCGGCATTGCGCTTTGCCGCCGCCAGAAGGCCCGGCAGAAGCGAGGGACGCATGTCCGACATATCGGCGGCAATCGGGTTCGAGAGCTTCAGCGCGGGATCGCCGCCGCCGAAGAGCTTTGCCGCTTCTTCCGGAATGAACGACCAGGTAACGGCCTCCATCATGCCACGGGCCGCCAGTTCACGCCGCGCCGAGCGCGAGCGGATCTGCAGCGTGGTGAGGATCTTCTCATTGACCGCACCGGCGGACGGAAGCGCTTCCGGGCTGATCTTGTCGACGCCGAATATGCGCATGACCTCTTCGACGAGATCGGCCTTGCCTTCCACATCTGGCCGCCAGGAAGGGACGGAGACGGATACCGCCTCGCCGCTGCCTTCGACCGTAAAGCCGAGCCGGGTGAGGATATCGCGGCTTTCCTCGGGCGAAACCGCAAGCCCGGTCAGCCGCTTCACTTCCGAGAACGGGTATTCGATTGTCTTCGGCGTGTGGCCCTCATAGCCGGTGACCGTTTTTTCGCTGGCCACGCCACCGCAGAGTTCCAGCACCAGTTCGGTCGTCCGCTCAAGTCCGGGCACCATGTATTCCGGGTCAACACCGCGCTCGAAGCGATAGCGCGCATCGGTGATGATGCCGAGCGTGCGGCCCGTGCGGGCAATGTTCATCGGGTCCCACAGCGCCGATTCGATCAGCACGTCGGTGGTGGTCTCGTCACAGCCGGAATGCTCGCCGCCCATGATGCCGCCGATGGACTCGACGCCATTGTCATCAGCGATGACGACATTGTCATGATTCAATTCATATTCGCGCTCATCAAGCGCCAGGATCTTCTCGCCGGCCTTTGCGCGACGCACCGTCAGTCCGCCCGCGACCTTTGCGGCGTCGAAGACATGCATCGGCCGGCCCTGATCGAAGGTCATGTAATTGGTGATGTCGACCAGCGCGTTGATGGGGCGCAGGCCGATCGCGAGAAGCCGCTGCTGCATCCATTTCGGGCTCGGCCCGTTCTTCACGCCGCGCACCAGCCGCAGGGCGAAACCGGGGCAGAGATGCCTGTCCTCATCGGCGAAATCGAGCGTCAGCGAAACCGGCAGATCGCCCTCGACCTTGAAAGAGGGCGCTTGCTTCGTCTTCAGCGTGCCGAGGCCCGACGCCGCCAGATCGCGGGCGATGCCGAAAATGCTGGTGCAGTCCGGCCGGTTCGGCGTCAGGTTGATCTCGATGACCGGATCGTCAAGCCCCGCATATTCGGCAAAGCTCGTGCCGACCGGCGCATCCTCCGGCAGATCGATGATGCCGTCGTGATTGTCGGACATGTCGAGCTCTTTTTCCGAGCACATCATGCCGTGGCTTTCGACGCCGCGGATCTTGCCGACGGCCAGCGTCACGTCGATGCCCGGCACATAGGTGCCCGGCCGCGCCAAGGCCCCGACGAGGCCGGCGCGGGCGTTCGGCGCGCCGCAAACAATCTGCAGCGGCTTGCCGTCGCCTGCATCCACCGTCAGCACCTTCAGCCGGTCGGCATCCGGATGCTGTTTGGCATCGATCACTTTAGCGATGGTGAAGGGCTTGTAGGCCGCCTTGTCGTCGACGTCCTCGACCTCAAGCCCGATCGTCGTCAGCCGCTCGCAGATCTCTTCCAGAGAAGCATCGGTTTCCAGATGGTCCTTCAACCAAGACAGTGTGAATTTCATTGTCGTCTTTTCCTGTTATTGCGCCCGGACCATCACCAGGCTCTATGCTCTAGGCAGCCTTCTCTGGCTCTTTGGCTCCCGGCGCCTTCCAACCGGCCAGCATGCCGCGAATGGACAAGTCCTCATCGATGTCCGGCCAGTGAACGCCGGCCAGCATGAGATGCACATTGTTGCGCTCTGCAGGGGTGGCTTTCAAAAGCCTCGGATACCACCACAGGGGTGTCGAAACACGCCGTCCATCGGAAAGGCGAACATGGACATCGTGCAGATCGCACCACGCCTCGATCGGGCGTTCTGCTTCCGGGTAGGATTCATGCGAAATAGTCATGCCATGCCTCCAGCATCTGCTGTCTGTGCTCCTGGACCACTTCCAATATACGAGCCAAGTCCCTTTGGCTAAAGCCCCCCGCCTCTGCCAGCATCACTTCGGTCAGCCATACTTTGGCTTCTCCGCCATTTCCCTCGACATGAATATGCGGCGGCTCAAATCTGTCGCCGGAATAGAAGTGAAAACGGAAGCCGTATTTGCGAAGAACCGTCGGCATCAGCCCCTCACGAGCTCAACCCCCCGAACAACGTCGGAATATCCAGCGGCCTGAACCCGTAATGGCTTGTCCAGCGTTCGTCTGCGGCGAAGAAGTCGCGCAGGTCCGGCATGCCGTATTTCAGCATGGCAATGCGGTCGAGGCCCATGCCCCAGGCAAAGCCCTGGTAGACGTCCGGGTCGAGGCCGCAATGGCGCAGCACATTCGGGTGCACCATGCCGCAGCCGAGGATTTCCATCCAGTCCGAGCCTGTGCCGAACTTCACCTGCTCGCCGGAGCGGTCGCACTGGATGTCGACCTCGAAGGAGGGCTCAGTGAAGGGGAAGAAGGATGGGCGGAAGCGCATGGTCACGCTGTCGACCTCGAAGAACGCCTTGCAGAATTCCTCCAGCGTCCAGCGCAGATGACCGACATGGGTGGTCTTGTCGATGACAAGGCCTTCGAGCTGATGGAACATCGGCGAATGGGTCGCGTCGCTGTCCTGGCGATAGGTCTTGCCGGGAATGACGACGCGGATCGGCGGCGCCTGCGTTTCCATCGTGCGGATCTGCACCGGCGAGGTGTGGGTTCTGAGAACCTTGCGCTCGCCGTTCTCATCCGGATTGAAGAAGAAGGTGTCGTGCATTTCGCGCGCGGGATGGCCTTCGGGGAAGTTCAGCGCCGTGAAATTGTAATAGTCCGTCTCGATTTCCGGGCCTTCGGCAATCGCGAAGCCCATATCGCCGAAAATGGCGGAGATCTCGTCGATCACCTGGCTGACAGGGTGAATGCGGCCGGAAAGCGAGGGCGAGGGGCGCACTGGCAGCGTCACATCGACCGTCTCGGCGGCAAGCCGGGCTGCGATCGCGGCATCCTTCAGCTCGGCCTTGCGGGCGGCAATCGCCTCGCCGACGTCGTTGCGCAACGCGTTGATGGCCGCGCCGCGCGTCTTGCGCTCTTCCGGATCCATCTTGCCGAGCGTTTTCAGGAGCTCGGAGACCGAGCCCTTCTTGCCGATGGCTGCAACGCGAACGGCCTCGATCGCCGCCTCATCGCCTGCCGCTTCGATTTCGGCCATCAATTTGGACTTCAGATCCTCAAGATCAGACATCTTCATCTCTTCCTTGCCGGAGCGTTTCGCCGCTCCCCCACCGGTCAGATACAGGCATTATATGATTTCAAAATGAAAAACCCGCACTGGTCCTGCCAGCGCGGGTTTCCCAAAAGGTAAAATTTCTAAAGAGCTTGGGAAGCGCTGGCTTATGCAACCGCGCTTTCAAACTCGTTGGCCGTGCCCTCTTTCTTGAGGTACTCAAGGCCCTTCTTCGCAGCGGCAACCAGGCTTGCGAATGCTTCCGGCTCATGGATGGCCATGTCGGACAGGACCTTGCGGTCAACTTCGATGCCGGCCTTGTTCAGGCCGTCGATGAAGCGGCCATAGGTCAAGCCGTGTTCACGCACGGCAGCGTTGATGCGCTGGACCCACAGAGCGCGGAAATTGCGCTTGTTGACCTTGCGGTCGCGGTAGGCGTACTGCTTCGACTTGTCGACAGCAGCCTTGGCCGTGCGGATGGTGTTCTTGCGGCGGCCGTAGAAGCCCTTGGCCTGCTTGATGACTTTCTTGTGCTTTGCGTGTGCAGTCACGCCACGTTTTACGCGAGCCATATCGGTTCTCCTTGAAATCTATCGGAATGCGTTGGGATAAAGTGCGGGCGTTACTTGCCGTAGGGCATGAACTGCTTGACGATCTTGGCGTCCTGATCGGACAGGACCATCGTGCCGCGTGCATCACGGATAAACTTGTTGGAACGCTTGATCATGCCGTGCTGCTTGCCTGCAGCCGCGACCTTGACCTTGCCGCTCGCGGTCAGCTTGAAACGCTTCTTGACCGACGATTTCGTCTTCATCTTGGGCATTTTGCTACTCCGTTGTTGTTGATTGGGGCGCAGGGCGACGAACCCGGGCCTCATTTGCATTTTCGAGCAGACACGGCATGCCCTGCCGGCCTGCTCCAGGGCGGTCCGCCCGAAGGCGATCCGTCAGAACGGCGCGCTTATACGCGGTTTGTCTGAAAAGCGCAACCGCTTGTCTTGCCACACACGCAATTCGCCGCCACAGCCAGTTTTCCTGACCGGACGGCGCGTCAAAAGCGTGAGCCCGAAGGCTTATCTCGGCGCAAGCACCATCAGCATCTGGCGGCCTTCGAGCTTCGGCTCGGCCTCCACCTTCGCGATTTCGGCGGTGTCTTCCTTGACCTGGGACAGAAGCTTCATGCCCAGTTCCTGGTGGGCCATCTCGCGGCCGCGGAAACGAAGCGTCACCTTGACCTTGTCGCCTTCCTCGAAGAACTTGTTCATCGCCTTCATCTTCACCTGATAGTCATGGGTGTCGATGTTGGGACGCATCTTGATTTCTTTGACTTCGACGACTTTCTGCTTCTTGCGGGCCTCGGCGGCGCGCTTCTGGTTCGCGTATTTCAGCTTGCCGAGGTCAAGAATCTTGCAAACGGGCGGCGTCGAGTTGGGGGCGATCTCAACAAGATCAAGCCCGGCTTCCTCAGCCATTCTCAACGCTTCTTCAGTCAGAACGACGCCCTGGTTCTCCCCTTCGGCATCAATCAACTGCACTTCGCGGATGCGAATGTCGCGATTGGCGCGGGGACCTTCCTTGGTCGGGGGAGCGGCTCTATGGGGTCTGCGAATGGTCGTGATCTCCTCAATGATTGAAAATCGGGTTTTGAAGTGCCAAGTCATGTGACCTGAAGCACTTATCGGACACAAATGGTTGTTAAGCCCGTCCAATGTCAATAACACAGCCCAAAAAGAAAATCACCTCTTCATCGCGAAATCGGCGCGAATGCGGGCTTTTGGAGCGAAACCGGCGGAGACTATCATGCAGCAGGACGTTGCCCTGAGCTACACGGAAATCGATCACGGCGAGGGACCGCTGAAGATCGCCATGCGCCTTCGTCCCGGATCGGGCGAGAAGCCGGCGCTGGTCTGGTTTTCCGGTTACGGCTCCGACATGCTCGGCACCAAGGCCGAGGCGCTCGATGCCTATGCGGGTGAAGAAAGGCTCGCCATGGTTCGCTTCGACTATACCGGTCACGGCGAGAGCGAGGGCGCGTTCAAGGACGGCACGATCTCGCGCTGGCTTGCAGACGCGCTCAAGGCCATCGAGCAGGCGTCCCCCGAGCGGATCATCATCATCGGCTCGTCCATGGGCGGCTGGCTGGCGCTTCGCGCCGTGCAGGAACTGAAGAAGCGCGCAGAAGGACCGAAGATCGACGGGCTTCTTCTGCTCGCCCCCGCGCCGGATTTCACCAGCGAGCTGATCGAGCCGGACCTGAAGGATGCCGAATGCAAGGCGCTGGCCGAGCAGGGCTATTTCGAGGAAGTCTCGCCCTATGGCCCCGAGCCCACCATCTATACCGCGAAGCTGCTTGATGACGGCCGGCGCAACCGCGTGCTGAACGGCATCATCGAGACCGAATGCCCGGTGCATATCATCCAGGGCAAGCAGGATGCGGACGTTCCCTATGCACACGCGCTGAAGCTGATGTCGCATCTGCCGGCCGACGACGTGGTTCTCACCCTGGTGCAGGACGGCGACCACCGCCTGTCACGGCCCGAGGATATCGAGCGCATGCTGAAGGCCGTCGGCGATCTCGTTTCCGGAGCCAGCGGAAGTTAACCATTCCTTAAGATCCTGCTGCCGGCACAGCCGTGACTGATTGACTCCGTCCGCCTTATCTCCTTAACTCTTTGTTAAGAATTCAACAGGCGGATGGGTATAGCGTGCCTCGTTTCAATCAACTGGCTTATATGGTTTTCGGTGCGATCGCGGCCATGTTCTCGGCCGGTCTGCTTGCGCCGGCGCTTTCCGCCGGAATGCCCGCCATGCCAATTGGCGGCATCACATCCCAGCCCATCGGCCATTTCGAGTTCTGCCAGCAGCACCGTCGCGATTGCGAGCCCCATTCCGGCCCCACGGGCCCGGCCCGGCTGACGTCTTTCGGCTGGCAGTCCGTCGAGGCGATCAACCTTGCCGTCAATGCCGGGATCGAGCCGATGACGGACGAGGAGCTTTACGGCCGCGAGGAAGTCTGGGCCTATCCGAAAAGCGGCGCGGGCGATTGCGAGGACTTTGTGCTTGAGAAGCGTCGGCGCCTGATGAAGGCCGGCTTCTCCGCTTCCGACCTGTTGATCACCGTCGTGCGCAAGCCCAATGGCGAGGGCCATGCGGTTCTGACGCTGCGCTCCAGCAAGGGCGATTTCGTCCTCGACAATCTGAGCGACGAGATCCTGCCCTGGGCCGAGACGCCCTACACCTTCCTGAAGCGCCAGGCCTCCTTCGACGCCGGCCGCTGGGTCAAGGTCGAAACCGGCACGGACCTGCCCGTCGCCTCACTGCGGTAAACGGCTTGAGGCGGGCGCAAAGCCCGGCTGAAAGATAAAAGCAAGGTGCGGCACTTCGGGTGGTCCTTTCTTCCCGCAAATGCTGTACCAAGGAACCGGAGCAGGCCGGAAGAGCCTGAAAGGGAGGCTCGGACGGTTTTCATGCATATTCCACCGAAGGCATCGATCGTCGTTCTGACCGGGGCGGGCATTTCCGCCGAGAGCGGCCTCGCCACCTTTCGCGACAATGGCGGTCTGTGGGCCGATCACGATATCCGCGATGTTGCCACGCCCGAGGGTTTTCACCGCAATCCGGACCTCGTCTTCGATTTCTACAACATGCGTCGTCGCGAGGCGGCAAAGGCCAGCCCGAACGCGGCCCACAACGCGCTGGCGAGGCTGGAAAACGCCTGGGACGGCCCGTTCCTGCTGATTACCCAGAATGTCGACAGTCTGCACGAAAAGGCCGGCTCGAAGAATGTGCTCCACATGCACGGCAAGCTGAATTCAGCGCTCTGCTACGAGTGCGGCAGCCACCAGCAATGGGACGGCGATCTTGATGACGGCGAGGTCTGCACAAGCTGCGCGCGGGCCGCCCTCCGGCCCGATATCGTCTGGTTCGGCGAGATGCCCTATGACATGGAGCGGATCGAGGAGGCGCTCGGCGGGGCCGAGCTTTTCGTGTCCATCGGCACGTCCGGCACGGTCTATCCGGCCGCAGGCTTCGTCATGGAGGCAGCCGGCAACGGCGCCCGGACCGTCGAGGTCAATCTTCAGGCGACCGGCAATCCCCTGTTCGAAGACTGTTACGAGGGGCCGGCCGCGACCACGGTTCCAGCCTTCGTGGAGGCTCTGCTGGCGGGCCGGTAACGCGCTTACGCGACCCTGCGACGAACGGTCATTTGACCATCGTCACTTATTCATGACAAAAGAAATCATATTTTTTGACGCCGCCGGCTGACTGGTCGCCGCGCGGCCTATCGGAGTTTTCTCATGTCTGAACAGGTCAATGATATCGCCCCGCCGGAAATCGAACGCGTCCGCCACGAACTGAAGCGCCGGACGCTGACGGTGGCGGCGGCGGACTATATCACCCCCGCCATGCGGCGCATCACCTTCGAATGCCCCGAACTTGCCGATTTCATCAGCGCGGCGCCCGACGATCATATCAAGCTGTTCTTCGACACGGGCGAAGAGAAGCCGGCGATGCGCGACTATACGCCGCGCCGCTACGACAATGCCGGGCGGTCGCTCACCATCGATTTCGCCATCCACGATGCCGGCCCGGCAACGGTCTGGGCGGTTGCGGCAAAGCCCGGCGATACGCTTGAGATCGGCGGGCCGCGCGGTTCCGCGGTGGTAAAAGGCCCGGTCGCCCACTGGCTCCTGATCGGCGACGAGACCGCGCTTCCGGCAATCGGCCGGCGGATCGAGGAAGCGGAAGCCGGAACGCGGATCACTGCCATCATCGCCGTGCCGGCGTCCGATGACCGCCAGACATTCAAGGCAGAGGCCGATGTGGACCTTGGCTGGATCGACCGGGCCGGGGCCGATGCGACCGATCCCGCGCCGTTCCTCGAGGCGCTCAAGGCCGTCGCGCTGCCGCAGCAGACCTTTGCCTGGATCGGCGCCGAGGCCCGCGTGGCGCGCGCGGTCCGCACTTTTCTGGTAGAAGAGCGCGGCCATCCGCTGACCTGGATGAACGCCTCCGGTTACTGGGTCGCCAATCAGGCGGGCACCAGCGAAAAGAACATGTAGTGTGTCGCCTGTCGCATGATTGCAGCAAAAGCCTGCGATCATCGCGACGGACAAGCGGGATTTGACCTTCTCCCAATGTTAGTTTAGAAAAATTCTAAATTCATATCGGGATGATGATCATGGCATTCAATCTGTTCTCAAGGCCGCGCCGCGCCTTCTCCTCGCTTTCCGAGCAGGAAGTCCTGGCGCTCGCCATCTCCTCGGAAGAGGATGATGCGCGCATCTACAAATCCTATGCGGAGCATCTGCGTCCCGACTATCCGGATTCCGCGAAGATCTTCGATGACATGGCGATGGTCGAGGACAGCCACCGGCGCATGCTGATCGACATGCACAAGCGCCGCTTCGGCGATGTCATCCCGCTCATCCGGCGCGAACATGTGCGCGGTTTCTACGAACGGCGTCCGGACTGGCTGATGAAGAGCCTGCCGCTCGACAAGATCCGCGACCAGACGGTGACGATGGAAGAACAGGCATGCCGGTTCTACCGCGCCGCCGCCGCCCAGGTCAGCGATGCCGACACCCGCAAGCTGCTCGGCGATCTTGCCATGGCGGAGGAGGCGCATGAGGAAACCGCCGTCGCGCTCGGCGAGAAACATGCGCCGGAGGATGTCCGGGACGAGGAAAGCCTGAAGGAGCGCCGCCAGTTCGTGCTGACCTGGGTGCAGCCGGGGCTGGCCGGGCTGATGGACGGTTCGGTGTCCACGCTTGCGCCGATCTTTGCCGCCGCCTTTGCCACGCAGGATACCAAGCAGACCTTCCTGATCGGCCTTTCGGCGGCCGTCGGCGCCGGCATTTCCATGGGCTTCACCGAGGCCGCTCATGATGACGGCAAGCTTTCCGGGCGGGGTTCGCCGATCAAGCGCGGCATTGCCTCCGGCGTCATGACCATGGTCGGCGGTCTCGGCCATGCGCTGCCCTATCTGATCCCGGAATTCTGGACGGCGACGATCGTTGCCATCATCGTCGTGTTCTTCGAACTCTGGGCGATCGCCTTCATCCAGAACAAATATATGGAGACGCCGTTCATGCGGGCCGCCTTCCAGGTCGTGCTCGGCGGCGGTCTGGTGCTGGCCGACGGCATGCTGATCGGCAGCGGCTGATCAGCCGTAACTGCGCGTCGGCCGGTCCATCACCCGCCTTCCGAACAGGCTGGCCGTCAGGTCCGTCAGAAGGATGGCCGCCTTGCCGCGCTCATCGAGAAACGGATTGAGTTCCACAAGGTCGAGCGAGGTGACGAGTTCGCTGTCATGCAGCATCTCCATCACCAGATGCGCCTCGCGGAAGGTCGCGCCGCCCGGAACCGTGGTGCCGACGCCCGGCGCGACGGCGGGATCGAGAAAATCGACGTCGAAGCTGACATGCAGCATGCCGTCCTCGGCGGCGACCGTCTCAAGAAACGATGACAGGAGGGCGGCGATGCCGCTTTCGTCGATGGCGCGCATGTCGTGAACGGTGACGCCGCTTTCCTTCAGCGCCGCGCGCTCGGGCGGATCGACGCTGCGGATACCGAGCATGCAGACATTTTTCGGGTCAACCGGCGCATCAAGCGGCGGAAAAATGCCGTCAAATCCCGGCCTGCCGGTGAAATAGGCCGCCGGCGTGCCGTGGAGATTGCCGCTTTCTGTGCTCTCCAGCGTGTGAAAATCGGTATGGGCGTCCAGCCAGAGGACAAAGAGCGGCCGGCCCTGCTGTTTTGCCCGCCGGGAAACGCCGGCAACGCTCGCCGCCGCCATCACATGGTCGCCGCCCATGAAGATCGGCAGGCCGTTCCCGGAAATCTCGAACGCCTTGTCATATAGCGCATCGAGCCAGGAAACGGTCTCGCCAAGCGCCTTGAGCTTGGCGTTGGGGTGGGAAACCGCGCGCCGGGGCGCCGGCGCGAGGTCGCCGAGATCGACCACGTCGTGACCCAGTCCGGCAAGTGCTTCGCCAAGGCCGGCGGCTCTCAACCCGTTCGGCCCCATGTTGCAGCCTTTCCGGCCCGAGCCGGACTGGACGGGAACGCCGAGCAATGTGCAATGCATGAAAAACTCCGTTTTCGGTAGTCGCCTTCCGCAGGAGAGGACAGTCAGAACCGCGCGCAAATGCGCCGTCTGTCCTCCGGGAAACAATATAGGCGCTTGTTGCCGCCGGTTTGAAGAGTGTTGCCGAGAAACATACGCGCAGGGTAGCGCTGCCATTTGGCGTTTCAATTTCGCGCAAGAGGCGTTTGACTTGAGGGAAATTGTGCTATGCCTTGCTATTGGTTTGCCAAGACGCCTGGAGGTTTGATGCGGAGGAAGCCGGCAGATATCCAGTTCTGTGAGAATGCCCGCGTGCCGCTTACCCTCTGTGCCGCTGTTGCCAATGACGGTTCGGATGTGTGCATGAGACGCGCATGATGGAAGAGGTTGAAACGGCGCGGCCGTTCCGCGCCGCCATTGCCCGGATATCGTCTCGCCTGGCAGCGTTGGCGGTTTTGCTCGCCATGCTTTGCTCAGCCGTGGCGTCGGCGCGTGCGGCCGACCTGGAACTGAGCGCGGCCGAGCGCGCCTTCATCGCCGCGCGCGGTCCGCTCAGCGTCGGGGTGGTCGCCGACAATGATCCCTATTCCTTCTACCGCAACGGCAACATCATGGGCTGGACGGTCGATTTAATCGGCGTGATCAGCACCATGACCGGGCTCGACCTAAATCTGCGCATGGGTGCCTGGTCGGATGTCTACGGTCAGTTCCTCGAAGGCGGGCTCGATGTCATCGCCGACATTTCCGAGACCGAGGAACGCAGCCGTTTCATCACCTTCACCGTCCCCTATCATTTGCGGCGGACAGTGCTTTACGAGAATGTCGATCACCCCTTCGACAGGCCCCTCGGACTCGAACAGCTCAAGCGGAAGCGCATCGGCGTCATCGAGGACATCTACTATGCCGACGCGCTGCGCGAGATCGGGGTCACGCCGGTCACCTACGCCACCTATCGCGACCTGATGGCTGCGGTTGCCTTCGGTTGGGTGGATGGCGCGCTGGCGGCGGAGATGACCGGAAACTATTTCGTACGCGAAAACGGCTTCACCAATGTCGCCAATGCCGGAACCCCGCCTTTGACGGCGGTGGCGCTTGAGGATTTCCGCCTTGGCGTCCTGACCCGGGACGGCGATGAGGACGCGGCGATGCTCGCCGGCATCCTCGACAAGGCGGTGGCGGCCATTCCTGCCGAAACGCTGGACGCCATCACCACCCGCTGGCTTTCCTATCGCACCGAGCGGTCGATGAGCACGGGGCCATTGCGCCTGCTGCCGGAGGAACAAGCCTTCGTCAAGGACGCGCCGACGCTGAAGATCGGCTTCATGGTCGACTACGAGCCCTTCAGCTATCTCGACAACGGGCGCGGCAAGGGGTTGGCGGAAGACATTGCCCAGTATGTCGCCTCATCCACGGGGCTCGCCTTCGACCGGGTCTACGACAATTGGCCGGAATTGCTTGAGCGTTTCCGCAGTGGCGAGCTCGATCTCATCACCAACATCTCCTACACCGACGATCGCGCCGAATACACGCTGTTTTCCGATCTCTATCATCGGGTTCCGAACGCGGTCTTCATGCGCTCGGGCGCGGGTCCCTATCTCGGTCTGCAAGGCCTTGAGGGAAAGACGATCGGCATCCCCCGCGACATCTACTATGCCGAGGATCTCAATGCCCGCTTCTCCGACGTGCGCGGCTTCGACAGCCAGGCGGAACTGATGCAGGCGCTTTCGGCCGGGGACATCGACGTGGCCATCACCGCGCTGAGCAATGGCAATGCGATCATCCGTCAGCTCGGGCTGATCAACATCCAGATCGGCGGCGAATTCCTGATGGAAGGCGTCGAGCGCGAGGATCTGCGTTTCGGCGTCTCGCCGCGCTATCCCTATCTCAAGAGCATCATCGATCATGCGCTGGAATCGATCCCTTTGTCGCGCTGGGAGGAGATGGAGAGGCGCTGGCTTGGCGCGCCGATCGCCGGGATGGAGACCGGCCATGATCTTCTGACCGGCGACGAACGGCAGTATCTGGCCGAAAAGGGCGCGATCAGGGTCTGCGTCGAACCGCGTTCGCCGCCCTATACGACGATCGAGGATGATGGGTCGCTGGGCGGGGCGATCGCCGAGATCCTCGGCCTGATGAGCGAGCGCGGCAGGTTCGACCGCCAGATAAAGCCGGTCTCGCTGCCTTCGGCCGACAGCGACAGCGCGCTCTCGGCCGATTGCGACGTGCTGCCCTTCGTTGCGAGGGAGAACATGCGCGACAGCAGTTTCGACCTTGCGCCCCCTTATCTCGATATCGCGCTCGCGGTCGCGGCGCCGCTTCAGGCCCCCTTTGTCAGCAGTCTGCGGGAGCTTTCCGGCCAGCGCGTCGGCATCGTTCCCACCCATGTGCCGGCGGATCTGCTCAAGAGCCGCTATCCGGATGTCGAACTGGTCGAGATCGACAGCGAGAGCGAAGGGCTTGAGGCCGTAGAGGACGGAGATCTCGATGCCGTCGTCGGCCCGCTCGACAGCCTCGTCTATCTGATCGCCGGCATGGACAGCAATGATGTGAAGATTTCCGGCCGCATCCCAGAGGGGCTGCAGGCGGTCGTCGCCACGGTGCCGGACGAACCCCATCTCGGCCGCATCTTCGGCAAGCTGGTCGTCAATCTCGATCCCGACTCCGTCGAACGGATCATCAGCCGGCAGAAACTCGCGCCCTTCAAGCGCACGATCGATTACCGTCTTCTGCTCGGCATTGCCGCCGTCGGCCTCGTCGTGCTGGTGCTTTCGCTTTACTGGGTGCGCAAGCTCAGATCGCTGAACGTCGCCCTCAACAAGGCCAATAGCAAGCTCCATGAGGTCAGCATCACCGACGGCATGACCGGGCTCTATAATCGCAGCTATTTCGTTGAACGTGGCGAGGCCGAGTTCGAACTGTCGCGTCAGCGCGGGCTGCGCTTTACCGTCGCCATGCTCGACGTCGACCATTTCAAGCCTATCAACGATCGGATGGGCCATGTCTTCGGCGATGCCTGCCTCAAGCACCTCGCCGACATTCTCAACGCCCATTTCCAGCGTGCGGGCGATCTTGTCGCCCGTTATGGCGGCGAGGAATTCGTGGCCTATACGCTGTCCGGCGAGGCCGACCAGGTCCGGGCCTTTCTGGAAAGGCTGCGCGAGCGCGTGGCGGCAAGCCCTGCCGAGGTCAACGAGGTGATCCTGAGCCTGACGGTCAGCATCGGTTTTTATTCTGCCGTCCCCGGCTCCACTGATACGCTCGAACAATTCATCGACAGGGCGGATTCCTATCTCTACGCGGCCAAGCGAAGCGGACGAAACCGCGTCAACGGCAATCTCTGAGCCCGTCAGCCTTGCGGCAGCGCCGGCGGAAAAAATGTCGCAAGGCGGCGTCGCGCGCAAGAATATGGTTTACGTACATCAGGATCACGGCTAACGTCGTTACCAACGGGTAGGCGCTTGTCGCGGCGGGTAAGATGCCGCAGTGTGAGACCCGGTGGACGTGGTGGAGCGCGTCCGGGAGGAAAGACGACGCCGGGTGAAGCGCATTTCCGGCGGAGCGGGGGAGGCCATGCGCGACGAGAATGCAAGCGGCGGGAACGACATTATTCTCGAAACCGCCGGGCTGACGAAATCCTTCGGGCCGATCGAGGTGCTGCACGGCATCGATCTCGCCGTGCGCACCGGCGAAATCCACGCGGTCATCGGCGAGAACGGCGCCGGCAAGTCCACGCTGATGCGGCTTCTGGCCGGCAATCTCAAGCCGTCGGGCGGCGATATCAGGATCGACGGCAAACCTGTCGCCTTTTCCAATCCGACGGAGGCCGAGGAAAAGGGCATCGTGCTGGTGCACCAGGAAATCCTGCTGGCCCCCGATCTTACCGTCGCCCAGAATATCTTCCTCGGGCGGGAGTTGAGCCGCGGCCTTGCCGTCAATGACAAGGTGATGAATGCCGAGGCGGCTAAGGCCGTCGGTGAACTCGGCGCCGATATCGACCCCGATACCCCGGTCTCAAGGCTGTCGATCGCCAAGCGCCAGCTCGTGCAGATCGCCCGGGTGCTGCTCTCGCCTCACAGGGTGGTGATCTTCGACGAGCCGACCGCCTCGCTGACGCCGGTGGAGACTGACGCGCTGTTGAAGGTCATGCGCGCTATCCGGGACCGGGGCGTGGCCGTTCTGTTCATCTCCCACCGGCTGAACGAGGTCAAGGAGATCGCCGATACCGTGACGGTGCTGCGCGACGGCCACAAGGTGGCGACCCATGATGCGGCCGAGCTTCAACCCTCCGACATGGCCCGCCTGATGGTTGGCCGCGATGTCTCCAAGCTTTATCCCGACCGCAGCCAGGATGAGACCGGCGAGGCTGTGCTGGAAATCGAGGGCTTTTCCGTCCCCGGCTTTGCGAAGAACGCGTCCTTCAGGCTGCGCAAGGGCGAAATCCTGGGCTTTGCCGGCCTTGTGGGCGCCGGGCGCACGGAGTTGATGGAAGGCATTCTGGGCCTGAAGCCGGGACGCGGCATTGTCCGGCTCAAGGGGGAGAAGGTCAATTTCAACGCGCCGATTGCGGCGCTTAGGGCCGGCATCGTTTATCTGAGCGAGGATCGCAAGGGCAAGGGCCTGCTCCTGACGAAGGACCTGAGGACGAACTTGACGCTCGCAGCGCTTGACCGCTTCACGCGGGCGCTGACGGTCGATCGCGCCGCCGAGGACCAGGCGCTCGATGATGCGATCCGCGATTTCGACATCAGGACCGGCTCAAAGGAACTGGCCGCCGGTGAGCTTTCCGGGGGCAATCAGCAAAAACTGCTTCTCGCCAAGATGATGCTGCTCGACCCGGAGATCGTCATCATCGACGAGCCGACGCGCGGCATCGACATCGGCAACAAGGAGCAGATCTACAAGTTCATCGCCGAGCTTTCCAAGGCCGGCCACTCGATCATCGTCATCTCCTCGGAAATGCCGGAACTGATTGGTCTTTGCGACCGGATCGTGGTGATGCGTTCCGGCGAGATCGCCGGCGAGGTGACTGGCGAGCGCATGAACGAGAATGAAATCGTGGTTCTGGCGACCGGGGTCTCCGGTGACAGGCATGAAATGGCAGAAGCAACATGAATGACAGCGTGAAAGCAGAGGCCGGCTCCGGCTTCATGAACAAGATCGATCTGCGCGTGATGGCGCCGTTTCTGGCGCTGGCGCTGCTTCTGGTGCTCGGCACTTTTTCCAACCCGAACTTCCTGACCGTCAACAATCTGATGAATGTCGCCACCCGTTCGGCCTTCATCGCCATCATCGCGGTCGGCGCCACCTTTGTCATCTCGGCGGGCGGGCTTGACCTATCGGTGGGCGCCATGGTCGCCTTTGTCGCCAGCCTGATGATCATGTTCATCAACTCGGCGGCGATCGCCAACCCTTACCTCTTGCTGGTCGCGGCAATGATTCTGGCGATCCTGATCGGCATGGCCTGCGGGCTTTTGAACGGCGTGATCACCACGGTCGGGCGGATCGAGCCCTTCATCGTCACCCTTGGCACGATGGGCATCTATCGCGGGCTGACGACCTGGCTGTCGCAGGGCGGCGCGATCACCGTGCGCGATTTCGAGGTGCAGCAGATCTACCGCCCGGCCTATTTCGGCAATGTGCTCGGCGTGCCGGTGCCGGTGATCGCCATCATCGCGACCGCGCTGATCGGCGCCTTCGTGCTTTACCGCACGCGCTATGGCCGGCATGTGATCGCCGTCGGATCCAACGAGGAAGTGGCGCGCTATTCCGGCATCTCGGTGCGCAATGTGCGCATCATCACCTATCTGATCCAGGGGCTCTGCGTCGCTGTTGCCGTCTTGTTCTACGTGCCGCGCCTCGGCTCCACCTCGGCGACCACCGGCATGTTGTGGGAACTGCAGGCGATCACGGCCGTCGTCGTCGGCGGCACGGCGCTTCGCGGCGGCGTCGGGCGCATCTGGGGTACGATCTGCGGCGCCTTCATTCTGGAGATCGTCGGCAACATCATGCTCTTGTCGAACTTCATCAGCGAATATCTGATCGCCGCCATCCAGGGCGCGATCATCATCATTGCCATGCTGGTGCAGCGTTCGCTGCTCCGCCGGCAATAGAAAAGCGATCGCGGGCATTGCGGACCGCCCGCGCGTCTCGCTTTACGGCTTGAACGGTTCGCCATTTTGGGAGGAATGAGTATGAAAAATCTGGTTATGGGCGCAACACTGCTGGCGGCGACCTCGCTTGCCGGCGTCACCCAGGCTCAGGCGCTGACGGTCGGCGTATCCATTCCGGCAGCCGACCACGGCTGGACGGCCGGCATCGTCTACCATGCCGAACGCGTGGCGGAGAAACTGATGGAGGAATATGACGACCTCAACGTGATCGTCAAAACCTCGCCCGATCCGGCAAGCCAGGCGAATGCCGTGCAGGATCTGGCCGTGCAGGGCATTGATGCGCTCGTCATCCTGCCGACCGACCCGGATCCGCTGGTCAACGCCATCATGCAGGTCAAGATGGAGGGCACGTTCGTCACGCTGGTCGACCGCGCGCCGTCCAACAACGACAATTCCGTGCGTGACCTTTATGTCGCCGGCAACAACCCGGCGCTCGGCGCGGTGGCGGGCGAATACATCGCCGAGACCACGCCGGATGCCAAGGTCGTCGTCATTCGCGGCCTGCCGATCCCGATCGACCAGCAGCGCCAGGACGGCTTCGATGCCGCCCTTGAAGGCACCAATGTCGATGTCATGGAAAAGCAGTTCGGCAATTGGAACCGCGACGACGCCTTCCGGGTGACGCAGGACTACCTGACCAAATATCCGGATATCGACGTGATCTGGGCGCAGGATGACGACATGGTCGTGGGCGTGCTGCAGGCGATCCAGCAGGCCGGCCGCGACGACATCCAGTATGTCATCGGCGGGGCCGGCTCGAAGGACATGATCAAGAAGGTCATGGACGGCGATCCGATGATCCCGGTCGACGTTCTCTATCCGCCGGCGATGATCGGCACGGCGATGGAACTGACCGTTGCGGGCATGATGGACCAGGTGCCGGTTGCCGGCAGCTATATCCTCGACGCCACGCTGGTGACGCCGGAAAACGCAGAGAACTACTACTTCCCGGATTCGCCCTACTGAGGCCGGGAAAGCAGCCGGCCCGGCTTCCCGCCGGGCCTGCAGGGATCGGCGATCCCGGAGAGGTCTTTTCCGGGATCGCTTGAAAATGTGAAAGCCGGCCGCACATTCATCTGAGGCGGGGCGGTTTTCGACCGGCGGACCGTCTCGGCCCCCGCGAAGCGCGTGGGGCCGTTTCGCCGGCCATTTCGTAAGGCCGTTCCGGGCGGACGTCGCCCGGGTTTGCGGCACAATCAGCTATCCAGTCTTTCCGGGAGAAAGCACCATGAAAACGATTAAGGGGCCGGGCCTTTTCCTCGGCCAGTTCGCAGGCGACGAGGCGCCGTTCAACAGCTGGGACGCGATCACGAAATGGGCGGCCGATTGCGGCTACAAGGGCGTGCAGGTGCCGACATGGGCCGGTCAGCTTTTCGACCTGAAGAAGGCGGCGGAATCGAAAGATTACTGCGATGACTTCAAGGGCCAGGCCCGCGAAAACGGCGTCGAGGTCACCGAGCTTTCAACCCACCTCCAGGGCCAGCTTGTCGCCGTGCATCCGGCTTATGACGAGGCCTTTGACGGTTTTGCGGCGCCGGAAGTGCGCGGCAATCCGAAGGCGCGGCAGGAATGGGCCGTCAATCAGGTGATGATGGCGATCTCCGCCTCGAGGAACATGGGCATCGGCGCGCATGCGACCTTTTCCGGCGCGCTGGCCTGGCCCTTCCTTTATCCCTGGCCGCAGCGCCCGGCGGGCCTGATCGAGACCGCCTTCGAGGAGCTTGCCCGTCGCTGGAAGCCGATTCTCGACCATGCCGACGAGAACGGCGTCGATATCTGCTACGAAATCCACCCCGGCGAGGACCTGCATGACGGCGTGACCTTCGAGATGTTCCTCGACCGGCTTGACCAGCATCCGCGCGCCAACATGCTCTACGATCCGTCGCATTACGTGCTGCAGTGCCTCGACTATCTCGACAATATCGACATCTACAAGGACCGCATCAAGATGTTCCACGTCAAGGATGCGGAGTTCAACCCGACCGGTCGTCAGGGCGTCTATTCCGGCTATCAGGGCTGGGTCGACCGCGCCGGACGTTTCCGTTCATTGGGCGACGGCCAGGTGGACTTCAAGGCGATCTTTTCGAAGATGGCGGCCAACGACTTCGACGGCTGGGCCGTGGTCGAATGGGAATGCTGCCTGAAACACCCGGAAGACGGCGCGCGCGAAGGCGCTGAGTTCGTCAAGGACCATATCATCCGCGTGACCGAGAAAGCCTTCGACGACTTCGCCGGCGGCGGAACGGACGAGGCGGCCAACAAGCGCATGCTGGGGCTTTAAGTTCACCCCTCACCCCTCTCCCCTGAGGGGCGAGGGGGCATGCTGGTCGGGGTGATAGGCACCGCAAAAGCGACACGGTCCCTTCTCCCCGCCAGGGAAAAGGTGGCGGCAGCCGGATGAGGGGTATACCCCAAACCAAAGACAATTCAGGAGATATTCCAATGGCAATCGAAGGCAAAGACGACATCTATTCTGGCCGCATCCGGCTCGGCATGGTCGGCGGCGGGTCCGGCGCCTTTATCGGCGGCGTGCACCGCATGGTGTCGCGTCTTGACGATCACTACACATTCGTCGCCGGCGCGCTGTCGTCGACGCCGGAAAAGGCGCTCGCTTCGGGCAAGGAGCTCGGTCTCGATCCCGAGCGCACCTATGGCTCCTACGAGGAAATGGCCGAGAAGGAAGCCGCGCGCGAGGACGGCATCGAGGCGGTGGCGATCGTCACGCCCAACCACATGCATTTCGGCCCGGCCAAGGCCTTCCTCGAAAAAGGCATCCATGTCATCTGCGACAAGCCGGTGACGTCCAGCCTTGAGGAAGCCAAGGCGCTGAAGGCGATCGCCGACAAGGCCGATGCGCTGTTCATCCTCACCCACAATTACACCGGCTATCCGATGATCCGGCAGGCCCGCGCCATGATCGAAAACGGCGATCTCGGCGATATCCGCCTGATCCACGCCGAATATCCGCAGGACTGGCTGACGGAGCCGGCCGAACGCTCCGGCTCCAAACAGGCCGAGTGGCGCACCGATCCGAAGCGCTCCGGCGCAGGCGGCGCGATCGGCGATATCGGCACCCATGCGCTCAATCTGGCGCTCTTCGTTTCCGGCGCGGAACTGGAAAGCCTTGCGGCCGATCTCGACAGCTTCGTCGAGGGTCGCCAGCTTGATGACAACGCCCATATCATGCTGCGCTTCAAGGAAAAGAACGGGGTGACGCCGAAGGGCATGCTGTGGGCAAGCCAGGTGGCGCCAGGCTTCGAAAACGGGCTGCAGATCAAGATCTGCGGCACCAAGGGCGGCATCCAGTGGGCGCAGGAAAACCCGAACTATCTGTGGTACACGCCCTTCGGCGAGCCAAAGCGCCTGCTGTCGCGCAACGGCCCGGGCGCGCTTGACGCGTCCACCCGCGTATCCCGCATTCCCGCCGGCCATCCGGAAGGCTATCTGGAAGGCTTTGCCAATATCTATACCGAGGCCGCCCGGGCCATCAAGGCGTTCCGCGACGGCAAGACGGCGGATGATGTGATCTATCCGACCATCGAGGACGGCGTCATCGGCCTTGCCTTCATCGAGGCCTGCGTCGCCTCCTCGAAGGCCGACGGCAAATGGGTCAGGCTCGACGTCTGATCCGGCAAGACATTCCCGCGCCCCGCCGGACGACCTTCCGGGCGGGGCGTTTTCTTGATCGTGGTCAGGCGATGACGCAAATCGGCAACGCCGGACATCGAACTTCTGCAACGTTTCAGATTCGCCTTTGCGTTGATGTACAAAGCCGCCGAACTCCTCTAGATCACGCTTCGAATAACCGGCACGCCATCGGGACGTAGGATGAAATCCGCCGAAGCGCCGCCGAGACGACAATGACGTGGCCCGGCGGCAGACCGCTTTTCGCCGGGATGATACGTGAAGGATGACCGACCATGATTGATCCGAAACAGCTCGCCCGCCGCTTTCCGGACGATTTCATTTTCGGCGTTGCCACTGCCTCCTACCAGATCGAGGGCGCGGCGCGCGAGGACGGGCGCAAGCCCTCCATCTGGGATGCCTTTTCCCATATGCCCGGCCGCGTGCATAACCGAGACACCGGCGATGTCGCCTGCGACCACTATCATCGGCTGGAAGCGGACCTCGACATGATGAAGGACCTTGGCGTCGAGACCTACCGGTTCTCGATCGCCTGGCCGCGCATCATTCCGGACGGACGCGGACCGGTGAACGAGGCGGGGCTCGATTTCTACGACCGGCTGATCGACGGCTGCAAGGCGCGCGGGCTGAAGACCAATGCGACGCTCTACCACTGGGATCTGCCGCTGACGCTTTCGGGCGAGGGCGGCTGGACGGCGCGCTCCACGGCCTATGCCTATCAGCGCTATGTGCAGACCGTGATGAAGCGGTTCGGCGACCGGCTGGATCTGGTTTCCACCTTTAACGAGCCCTGGTGCGTCGTCTGGCTTAGCCATCTCTACGGCATTCACGCGCCGGGCGAGACGTCCATGGATGCCGCCCTTGCGGCGCTGCACACGGTCAACCTCGCGCATGGGCTCGGTCTCGAGGCGATCCGCCAGGAAGCGCCGGAGGTCAAGGCGGGCATCGTCCTCAATCTGCAGGCGATCTACCCGGTCAACGACACCGATGCCGACCGGGACGCGGCGGAGCGCAGTTTCCAGTTCAACAATGGCGTCTTCCTCGATCCGCTGTTCAAGGGCGCCTATCCGGACGGTTTCATGGCCGCGCTCGGCGCGCGGATGCCGGCGATCGAGGACGGCGATCTCGATCTGATCAGCGGCAAGCTCGACTGGTGGGGTCTCAACTACTACAAGCCCGAGCGCGTGGCCGATGACAGCGCCTCGGGCGCCGAGTTTCCGGCCATCAGTGTCGGCGCGCCGGTCCATAACGTCATCACCGATATCGGCTGGGAAACCCACGCGCCGGCAATGAAGATGCTGACCGAGCAGGTCTACCAGCGCTACGACCTGCCGGACATGTACATCACCGAGAACGGCGCCTGCTACAATATGGCCCCCGTCAACGGCATCGTCGATGACGCGCCGCGCACGGAATATCTCTCCGACCATATCGCCATTGCCGCCGACCTGGTGGAGGCCGGCATTCCGCTGAAGGGCTATTACGCCTGGAGCCTGATGGACAATTTCGAGTGGGCGGAAGGCTATGAAATGCGCTTCGGCCTGATCCATGTCGATTACGAGACGCAGGAACGCACGCTGAAGAATTCCGGCAAATGGTACAAGGCGCTCGCCGAGGAGTTTCTCGAAAGGGGCGAAGAGCGCTGAGATTTCAGGCCGCAGCCGCCACCGGCCGCCAGAAGCCGCCCGGATCTTTCGCCGGGCGGTGCAAGGCGACAAGGATCGGTCTGAGACCTAAAGGTTGTCGATCCGGTCCTGGAGAACGCGCAGCTGGCGGCGCAGGTCGTCGAGATCGCCGCTCACGGCGTGGACGGCCGTTGCCGGTTCCTCACTGTCATCGTTTTGAGCGCGGTAGCTGCCGCTGGCGCCGACGGGCACGCGGCGGGCCGCTTCTTCCTTGCGGTAATACTCGCGCTTGAGCGGATTTTCGTAGAGCGCCTTGTCCATCTGCTCGCGCATATGGGCCTGCTGTTCGGAAAACGCCTTCATGGCGTTGTCGAGAAAGCCGGGCAGCATCGCCTGCATCTGGTCGCCGTAATAGCCGATGATTTCGCGCAGGAACGAGACCGGCAGAATGCCCTGGCCGGATTTTGCTTCCTGTTCGAAGATGATCTGCGTCAGCACGGTGTGGGTGATATCCTCGCCGGACTTGGCGTCCTGGACGGTGAATTCCTCTCCCTGCTTCACCATATCCGCCAGATCCTCGAGCGTCACATAGCTGCTGGTGCCGGTATTGTAGAGCCGGCGATTGGCATATTTCTTGATAGCCGTCGGTCCGTCTTTTACGGGCATGTTGTGTCTCCTCCCCGCGTTGTCGTTTCCTCTTCCCGTCTTGGATGTAACCTCAAAAAACACCGGGTTACAATCGTTTTATCGCAGCGCAGCGACACGAAACCGGGTCGCGGTCGCCCGATCGCGGCCGAATTGTCGTATCGCGAGCCCCGTGACACTGGCCGATCCGGCGCACACTTTTGCGTGATAGACGCTTTCGGCCGGTTTTTTGATATGGCCGGGCCGTTTCCGTTATCGCACCTGCAAACCGCCGGTCGGTCGACGTGCGGCATGAAAAAAGGCGTCGCCCGTTATGGCGACGCCCGGACCGGCGAGCAAAGCTACAAGCCGGTCTTGACGCGACAGCCTTTCGGCGCACGCCGCTTTCTTTACCGGTTGGCGGTTGCCGCGCCGACGCCGCCGCCGATCAGGCCGCCGGCAATCGCGCCGGTTGCGTCTCCGGTAATCGCTGCGCCAGCGGCAGTGCCAACGCCGGCGCCGATTGTGGCATTGCGCTCCTGCGTGGTGCAGGCGGCGAGCGGAAGAATGAATGCAAGGGCGAGAACGGCTTTCTTCATGGTCTTGGTCTCCAGGTTATACATAGCCTGCAAGGAGCAGGATGATGACGATTAACAGGACGAGACCGAGACCGCCAGACGGTCCGTAGCCCCATGTCCGTGAATAGCCCCAGCGCGGAAGCGCGCCGATCAGAAGCAGAATGATGATGATAAGCAGGATTGTGCCGAGCATGGTCTCTCTCCGGGATAATCGGTTGGAGCAAGAACGCCGGCACGACGAGGTTTGTTCCCCCGCACTGAGAGGGAGCACATAGGGATCGGCGCGGAACTGGTTAACGCGGCCTGGTCTTTCGGCCTGCAAATCCTTGAAAAATATGGTTAAGTATTCATGAATACACCATATCTAGCGGTGAACAAAACAGGAAGACGTGGCTGTCAGCGATTCGTCGCCGATTCGTTCCGGCTTTGGCCCGAAAGTTAACAAGGCAGTGAAATCAGTCTTCTCCGAGTGTAATTCCGCCTTCGTGGCAGCGCAGCGACAATGCCCTGACAACATAGGCAGCCGACCGGCAGACGGAAAACCCGACGGCCATGCCGATGACGAAGTTGACCGGGATTTGCACCATGGCGGTTCGTGCAAATGCGGGATCGACGGCAGCGATGACATTTCCTGCATAAAGTGCGGCAAACAGGAAGACGACGACTAAGAGGCTGTACCACTCTCCATCGATGGTCACGCGGTTATTGTCGATCGCCACGACCTTACGTTCCGGCCTGAGAGCGAGGACAAGCGTAAATCCCGCAGCCGCGCCCGCCGCCATTGCCGCCGCGCCAGCAGAAGTATCAAGCGTGACCGCGCGCTGGATGGCGATGGCCAGGAAGGCCAGCGGAACGATGAGAAGGGCGCGAATGTGTCTCTCCCGGCGGTCAAGTCGGGTGGACGCGGCGAGGACCAGAATTACGAACAGAACCCAGACATAAAACGGCGTTGCTGCGAGCGCGCTGTGCAGTATTTCCATGATCGATCTTCCTTTCAACCTTTAGGCGAGTTAACCTGATTGGCTTCTATCGCGGTCGGGCCATCGTCAAAGCGGATATGAATGAAGAGCGGGAAAACTTCGCGGAAGACACTGCCGCGCATTACACGCTTCGTGAATTGCGCAGGGATTTCGCCAACTGGCGCACCTACGCAGTGCTGGCGATCGCCGTTCTTGTGCTCGGATGGTCGGGGCCGTTCGGAACGTCGCGGGACTTTGCCATCGTTCCCAGGATTTGCTACTGGGCGGCGACAATCCTTCCTGCCTATAGTGCGGCTCACACCGCTGCCCTTTTCACAGGATTTCATTTGCGTGCCCGCAAACTGCCGCGTCTGCCGGCGCTGGCGGCTATTGTCCTTGTCGCCGGATCATCAGCGACGATCGCGGTGGTGCCGGTGGCGCTCGTGGTGGAGGGGCGCGAGGCGCTGACAGCGGATTCCCTCTGGTTTGCGGCGTGGCACGGCATCTTGATAGCCGCAGCCGTCGTCGCCGCCGCCGAAATCATGGGGCTTGGACGCTCCATTCGCCGTCACGGCTCAACCGCCGTGCCGGTCGCGGCGGCGCCCCGCCTGCTTGCGCGTCTGCCGCTCGAAAAACGCGGCAGGCTGGTCTCGCTTTCGGTCAGCGATCACTATGTCGACGTGGTGACGACGCGCGGACGGGCCATGCTGCTGATCCGGCTGAAGGACGCGATCGGGGAGGCCGATCCGGAGCCGGGAATCCAGATCCACCGCTCGCACTGGGTGGCGCTTGCGGGCGTCGAGAAGGTGGAGCGGGCCGACGGACGGCTTTCAATCATCACCAGTGCCGGCGAGGCGCTGCCGGTCAGCCGCAGCTATCTGGCCGATGTCAGGGCCGCCGGCCTCCTCCCGGGCTGATCGCCGGCGTTCATCCTTTGTTTGCGAAGGTCAACACGTCTCTCCCGTTCGCCGGGAAGGCGAGCATCGCGCTTCCACATCTGGGGTGTTCATGCCATCACCCACAAAACGATCCGCCGCCGCTTCGGCCATATCGCTGCTGCATCTCAAGGCTTCAGCCTCAGGCTAGTGTGAGGCCAAGTAAGCCTTCAATGGCTCCCAATAACGCTGATGCCAGCCCGCGTCCAAATGTTCACCGGTGCCTTCTGGATATCCGCGATGATCCAGCGATATCGTGGCGCCTTCGCCATCATCGGCAAAGTCAAATCGCACAATCGAGTAGACGCCTTCCTCCCAGTTTCCGGGCCGCCATGCCTGCACAATCCGCTGGCCATCAACAACCTCGATCATCCGCGCAGCAATCATGCCGCCAAACATGGAGCTGGCTGCCCCGGGCTCCGAACTCAACGCCGCAGGCATGCCCGTCATCGCCGCAAACCGCTCACTATCCGTAAAGATTGAAAACAGCTCTCTGGCTCTGGCATCAAATTTCAAAACCTGTTGGATCATGTCCATTCCCCTAAACTAAACCATATGGTATATCTTCGCACAGTCCAGCCCATTAGTAAACCGTTAGGTTTAGTTTTAGAAAAAGCCATGGAACAACTCGATCAGATATTCAAGGCGCTCTCCGACCCGACCCGGCGCCAGCAGGTGAAGCACCTAACCAGGGGCCCGGCCACGATCAGCGATCTCGCCGCCCCTTTTGACATGACACTCCCGGCCGCATCCAAACACCTGAAAATCCTTGAGCGCGCCAAGATCGTGACCTGCGAAAAAGTCGGGCGCGCGCACATCTGCAAGCTTAACCCGCAGACGCTCAGCCTCGTCGACGAATGGCTTAGCTTCTACCGCCCTTTCTGGGAGGCAAAGCTGGACAATCTGGAAGCCTTCCTTGGCTCTGCTGGTGCGGAGGACAAGGATGCCTCAAAGTGACCAGACACTTGTGATCACAAGACAATTCTCGGCTTCGCCGGAAACCGTTTTTGATGCGTGGACGGATCCCAATAAGATGCGGGCCTGGTGGGGTCTGAAAGACGCAAAGTGCCCAACCGTGGAAATCGATCTTCGCATCGGTGGGGCCTACCGCATAGCCAATGAGCTTCCAGGCGGCCGTATCATCTGGATCACCGGGTATTACAAGGAGATCTCCCGCCCATCCCGCCTCACCTACAGTTGGTCTGTCGATGAAGGTCCGGAAGAAACAGTCGCCATTTCCTTTGAACCCAATGCCGGCGGCACCTGTCTCACGATCCACCATGAAGGCATCACCAGCGCCGATATTTATGCCGGACATCAAACGGGATGGACCGACAGCCTCTCAACACTAGCCGCGATCCTGGCCTGAACACGATCCCACTTTCAGCGCCTTTCCCCAGGTTCAACGCTCAGGGCCGCCGGCCTTGTCCCAGGCTGACTGTCGGCGTTCATCTTTTGTTTACGAAGGTTAACGCGTCTCTCCCGTGCGCCAGGAAGAAGAACATCGCGCTTCCACATCTAGGGTGTTTATGCTGTAAAATCCCAATATCTAGCCGTGAACAAACCGGGAAAACGGCAGAGTCAGCGATTCGTCTGTGATTCGTTCGCATCTGTTCCAAATCTTAAGAAAAGGCCATGTTTCAGGGCAAAAAGCCGTGTGCTCTTGCTTGCGGGGGAGCGGCGTTCCATCTATAGAGAAAGGCACACGCCGGTGGTTTTGACGAGCCGGCGATTTTTGCAGTGGACGGGGGCGGAGATTTTGGCCCCGGCCAGGGAATCGGGACCGGGACATTGAATTCTGAAGCAATGATCTTGAGCGGACGCGGTGTTACCGCCATGCTCGGTCCGACCAATACCGGCAAGACCCATTTTGCGATCGAGCGCATGGTGGCCCATTCCTCGGGCATCATCGGGCTGCCGCTGCGCCTTCTTGCCCGCGAAGTCTATACCCGCCTTGTCGAGCGCGTCGGCGTCAATCGCGTGGCGCTGATCACCGGCGAGGAAAAGATCGCGCCGAAAACCGCCCGCTACAGCGTCTGCACCGTCGAAGCGATGCCGCGCGAGACCGATGTCGCCTTTGTGGCGATCGACGAGGTCCAGCTTGCCGGCGATCTTGAGCGCGGCCACATCTTCACCGACCGGATCCTGCATTTGCGCGGGCGGGAAGAAACCCTTCTTCTCGGCTCGGCGACGATGAAACCGATCCTCCGGCAATTGCTGCCCGGCGTTTCGATCGTCGAGCGGCCGCGCCTCTCAAGTCTGTTCTACGGCGGCCAGAAGAAGATCACGCGCCTGCCGCGCCGCTCGGCCATTGTCGCCTTCTCCTCCGACGAGGTCTATGCGATCGCCGAGCTGATCCGCCGCCAGCGGGGCGGGGCTGCCGTCGTGCTTGGGGCGCTCAGCCCGCGCACCCGCAACGCCCAGGTCGAGCTCTACCAGAACGGCGATGTCGAATATCTGGTGGCGACCGACGCCATCGGCATGGGGCTCAATCTCGATGTCGACCATGTCGCCTTTGCCCAGGACCGCAAGTTCGACGGTCATCAATACCGTAATCTCAATGCTGGCGAGCTCGGCCAGATCGCCGGCCGCGCAGGCCGGCATATGCGCGACGGCACGTTCGGCGTGACGAGCCGCGTCCCGCCCTTTGACGAGGAACTGGTCGAGCGTCTGGAGACCCACCAGTTCGATCCGGTCAAGGTGCTGCAGTGGCGCTCCAAGGCGCTCGACTTCTCCTCGCTCCATGCGCTGAAGGCGAGCCTTGACGAAGTGCCGCGCGTGCAGGGGCTGACGCGGGCGCTGCCGGCCGTCGACCAACGCGCGCTGGAGTTTCTTGCCCGCAACCCGGCGGTGGCCGGCAAGGCGGACCGGCGTGACCGGATCGAGACCTTGTGGGACGCCTGCGCGCTTCCGGATTATCGGCGGATCACGTCGGCGCAGCACGCCGACCTGATCGCCTCGCTTTATCTCGATCTTGTCGAGCATGGCACGGTGGACGAGGATTTCCTCGCCAAACAGGTCCGCCATGCCGACCGGACCGATGGTGAAATCGATACGCTATCCGCGCGTATCGCCCAGATCAGAACATGGACCTATGTGTCGAACCGGCCCGGATGGCTTGCCGATCCGACACACTGGCAGGAAAAGACACGGAAAATAGAGGATCGGTTGTCGGATGCCCTGCATGAGAGGTTGACGAAACGCTTCGTTGACCGCAGGACTTCCGTGCTGATGAAGCGCCTGAGAGAGAATGCGATGCTTGAAGCTGAAGTGAGCGTGAACGGGGATGTCTTTGTGGAAGGACATCATGTGGGGGAACTGGCGGGCTTTCGTTTCAAAGCCGTGACCGGTGCCGAGGGGCCGGATGCCAAGGCGATCGAGGCGGCCGCGCTGAAGGCGCTGGCACTCGAATTCGAGGCGCGCGCCGCGCGCCTGCACGCCTCCGGCAATTCCGACCTGGTGCTGGATTCCTCCGGCACGGTGCGGTGGCTTGGCGATCCGGTGGCCCGGCTCGTCGCCTCCGACAATATCCTGAGGCCGCGTATCGTCCTGCTGGCCGACGAACAACTGACCGGAGCGGCCCGCGACCATGTCGCGGCCCGCATCGAGCGTTATGTGGCCCACCAGATCCAGACGGTGCTGAAACCGCTCGATGATCTTGCCAATGCCGATGACATTGAAGGGCTGGCGCGCGGCCTCGCCTTCCAGATCGTCGAGAATTACGGCGTGTTGTTCCGGCGCGACGTTTCTGCCGAGGTCAAGGCCCTCGATCAGGACGCACGCGCCTCGCTTCGCCGCTACGGCGTGCGCTTCGGCGCCTATCACGTCTTCATGCCCGCGCTGTTGAAGCCGGCGCCGGCCGAGATGATCACCCTTTTGTGGGGCCTTGCCAATGACGGCCTCGACAAGCCTGGCTATGGTGAGCTCATTCCGGTGCTCGCCGCCGGCCGGACGTCGGTCGTCACCGATCCGAGCTATGAACGGGCCTTCTACAAGCTCGCCGGCTTCCGTTATCTCGGAAAGCGCGCCGTGCGCATCGACATTCTCGAACGCCTCGCCGACATCATCCGTCCGCTCACGCAGTGGAAGCCGGAAGCGGGCGGCGCGCAGCCGGAAGGCGCATTTGACGGCCAGCGTTTCGTGACGACACCGGCGATGATGTCGATCCTTGGCGCGACGCCGGATGACATGGAAGAAATCCTGAAGGGGCTCGGCTATCGCGCCGATGTCGCAACGCCGGAAGAGGTCGCAAAAATCGAGGCCGCCCAGATCGAGCGCGACGCCGAAAAGGCTTCCAGGCAGCATGCCGGGATAGCCGTCGAAACCGTGGCGAAGCGCGCGGAAAAACCGCCCGTTGCCTCACCGCCCGAGGCGGAGACTTCCGAAAAGCCCTCCGCCGAAGAAGATGTTGCAGTCGAGAAGGCGGAGGAGGCTGCGGCCGAGGAGGCAGCGGCCCAGCCGGCCGCGCCGGCTGAAGCTTCCTTGCCCGAGGGCGAGGCGGCAGCGCCGAGGGAAGAGAAGGAAGAAGAAGAGCCCAAGCCGGTTCTTCTGTGGCGTCCAGGTGGCCGCGGTCACAATGACCGCAACCGTCAGCAACATCATGGGCGCGGCCAGCGCAATGAAGGCCGTGGCCGCGGCCAGCAGAATCGCAAGGGCGGCGACGGCGAGCACCATGAACGTTCCGGCAAGCCCGGCGGCAAAGGTGGCAAGGGCGGCGGCAAGGGTCCGCGTCGCGAGCGCAATGATGGCGACAACAAGCAGCGCGAGCAGCGCCGCGAGCGCGACAAGCCGATCGATCCGGATTCGCCCTTCGCCAAGCTCGCCGCGCTGAAGGCGCAGATGAAGCGCTAGTCCATGGCTGAGGGCGAGGCAGCAGAGCGCCAGCGCGTCGACAAATGGCTGTTCTTCGCGCGCATCGTCAAGTCGCGTTCACTGGCGCAGAAGTTGGTGCGCGACGGCCAGGTGAAGCTCAACGGCGCACGCATCGTCCGCCCGAGCGTCGATGTGTCGCCCGGCGACAGGCTGGTCGTGGCCCTTGAGCGCCGCGACGTGCACCTTGTCGTGCGCGCTCCCGGTCATCGCCGCGGGCCTTATTCGGAAGCGCAGGAGCTTTACGAGGATGTGAGCCCGCCGCCGGAGGCGCGCGAGAAGCTCACGGCGTTCGAGCAGGCGCAGCGCGTACCGGGCGCAGGGCGTCCGACCAAGAAGGAGCGCCGCTCGCTGATGCGCATGCGCGGCGAGGAATAGGAATTCCTGCGCGCTTTGGAAACTTCTACTCGAAGCCGTCCGGTTTCTGGAATGAAATCATCTTGCGGCAGGCGCGGAAAGCCGTTACCTCACGGTTCGATTGCTGACCGGCGCTGCCGGTGGCCCACCGGCCTGAAACTGATCTCTGGAGCCTTTCATGACCTATGTCGTGACCGACAACTGCATCAAGTGCAAATATACCGACTGCGTTGAAGTCTGTCCGGTGGACTGTTTTTATGAGGGCGAGAATTTTCTGGTCATTCATCCCGATGAATGCATCGACTGCGGTGTCTGCGAGCCGGAATGCCCGGCCGAGGCGATCAAGCCCGATACAGAGCCGGGTCTCGACAACTGGCTGAAGATCAATGCGGAATATGCCGAAACCTGGCCGAACATCACAATCAAGAAGGACCCGCTGCCCGACGCCGATGCCATGGATGGCGTCGAAAACAAGTTCGAGCAGTTCTTCTCCGACAAGCCGGGCACCGGCGACTGAGCGCGCCGCGCTCTTCATGTGTTTCTGTCACGACCTGCCAATATTTTTCGGCGCTCTCGCAATTTGGGGCTTGGCGAAGCCGCACAATTCGGTTAGGTCTCGGCCAATCTCCCCGCTCGCCGGCGACGTCTTGTCGCGGGTGCATGGCTCATTGATTTCTACTGCTTAACGTGCTATATACTGGGCACTGACCCAGAAAACGGCATTATTGCCTTATAGCCCAAGAAAGCAATCAACCCTAGCGTCGACAAAATCATTCGAAGTGCGGATGCCTTTCGGAACAAGGAATTCGTCGCGCTTTTCGTTGTCCGTTTGATGGTTACAGTGGGTGCGACCCTCCAATCCGTCCCACCCGCCGGATCATGCATGTCCGGGACCGGCGCCCGCCGGATGCGTAACAGGGAGTTTTTAAAAGCCTATGACAGTACAACAGAAAAAGTCTGCCGGCCGCCATGGTTTCAAGACCGGTGAGTCCATCGTCTACCCCGCTCACGGCGTTGGCACGATCAACGCGATCGAGGAGCAGGAAGTGGCCGGCATGAAGCTCGAGCTTTTTGTCATCGATTTCGACAAGGACAAGATGCGCCTGAAGGTGCCGGTTGCCAAAGCCATGAGCATCGGCATGCGCAAGCTGTCGGAAACCGATTTCGTCGAGCGCGCTTTGAAAGTTGTGCAGGGCAAGGCCCGCGTGAAGCGCACCATGTGGTCGCGCCGCGCCCAGGAATATGATGCCAAGATCAATTCCGGCGATCTGATCTCGATCGCCGAGGTCGTACGCGATCTTTTCCGCGCCGACACCCAGCCCGAGCAGTCCTATTCCGAACGCCAGCTTTACGAAGCAGCGCTTGACCGCATGGCGCGCGAGATCGCCGCCGTTAACAAGATGTCGGAAACCGAGGCCGTCCGTCTTATCGAAACCCACCTCGCCAAGGGTCCCAAGCGCGGCAAGGGTGCGGACGAAGAGGACGACACCCGCGAAGAGGCCGCCTGAGGCCTGTTCCACGGCTGCCTTGCGTGGCCGAAGATCGAACACGGAAAATCCGGCCCTTACGGCCGGATTTTCTGCGTTTTGTCAGCAGTTCACGTTTTTGTGCTCGAAATGCCTGCGTCGACATTGAACCAAATCGCCACCCGGTGCGTTTGAAAGGTTGAGGAGTGCTGGGGCGGTCGCGGTTTGAGCGGACCCTCCCGGCGCTCGATGGCCTTGATCGTCTTGCCTTTCCGGGAGTGATGCCATGAATGTCGACGCACAGGATCACCGCATAGCCAGCGCAGCCATGGCCGCGCCCTACCTGACGCGGGAACAGGAAATCGAACTGGCGGCCCGATGGCGCGGCAGCGACGACAGTGACGCCCGCAATGATATCGCCATGGCCCATTTGAGACTGGTGGTCGCAATGGCCGGCAAGTTCCGCGGCTTCGGCCTTCCCAAATCCGATCTCGTCCAGGAGGGCTATGTCGGCCTTCTGGAAGCGGCAGCCCGTTTCGACCACGAGCGCGGCGTCCGCTTCTCGACCTATGCCAGCTGGTGGGTGCGGGCCTCGATGCAGGACTATGTGCTGCGCAACTGGTCGATCGTGCGTGGCGGCACCAGCTCCAGCCAGAAGGCGCTGTTCTTCAAGCTCCGCCGCCTTCGCGCCAAGATAGCCGCGCGCGATCGCGAAATGACTTCCCAGTCGATCTATGAGGAGATCGCCAAGAGCCTTGGCGTGCCCGTTTCCGATGTTCAGGTCATGGATGCCCGGCTGTCGGGCAACGATACCTCGCTGCAGGCACCGGTCGGCGGCGAGGGCGAGGAAGGCACTGAGAGGATTGACCTTCTGGTCTGCGACCAGCCTCTGCCGGAGGAGCAGGTCTCCGGAATGATCGACGGCGAACGTTTGAGCGCCAGGCTGAAGCGCGCCCTTTCGAAACTCTCTCCCCGCGAAAACCGCGTGATCCGCGCCCGCAAGCTTGCCGAAGACGGCGCGACGCTTGCCGAACTTGGCGCGGAGCTCGGCATTTCAAAAGAACGGGTGCGCCAGATCGAGACCCGCGCGCTCGAGAAGCTGAAATCGGCGATGACGACCGATGCCGGCATGATCGCCGTTCCGGCCTGAGCCTCTTCTTCGCCTATTGTGAAACGATCTTGACGTCCTGGCCGGCCGAAAGCGTCGCGCCGGGTCCAAGCGCGTTAAGCACCCGAAACAGCGAAAGCTTGCGGCTCGTTCCCATCATCTTTGCTGAAAGGCTCGCCATCGTATCGCCGGGCTGGACCTTGACGATCCTGACCCTGAGCGGTTTGAGGCCTGCAAGCTCCTGCGCAGACATCTTGTGGAAGGAGGAGCGGACCGAACTTGCCATGTCCTCCAGGTAGCCGCTGCCGCGCGGCGCGGCCGTCAGCAGCCTGTAGATCTCGTTGCCATCGCGGATTACCGTCACGTCGAAAGACCAGTCACCCGCAACCGCACGCGCCGTTGCCGCCGGCATGCCGTTGACGCTCGTGGTCTCGACCGAGCCGGGGACAAGGCCGGTCACCCATCCGCTCTGGATATAGTTTTCCAGGTCGCGCCGTCCCTTCGCCTTCACGCCGTCGAAACGGATCGCGACATCATTGGGACCGGTCGCGACCACCGCGTTGGCCTTGTCCGTCATGGAAAAGCCGGGTGGTACGGTGAAGGCGATCTCGAGCTTCGGGTGATAGAAATTGCGGTCGCGGATATAGCCCTCGTCGGCATTACTGCCGTAGAGCAGGCCGTTGATCCCGTTTACGAAATAATCGCGGCCAACCTCTTTCGCGCCGACATTGGCGTAAAGGGACGCCTGCTCGTCTGCGAGCTGGACGCGACGCGGCGTGTTCGGATGGCTCGACAGGAAATCGAGGCTCGCATCTTCCGATCCGGCAGACTCATACTGGGCAAAGGCGGCCATGGAGCGCAGGAACCGCGCCGCCGCCGTCGGGTCGTAGCCGGCTTCGGCGAGCATGCGGATGCCAATTGCGTCGGCCTCAAGCTCCTGCTGGCGCGAGAAAGCGGCAAGCCGCATCTTGCCGCGCGCGGCAATCTGCTCGACCTCGGGCGTGTCGGGCAGAACCTCGGCGATTACCTCGTTGGAAATGGCCTCGGCTTCTTCGCGGCGTTGGCGCTCGATGCCGTGATTGGCGGTGACATGCGCCATTTCGTGCGAGAGCACGGCGGCGATTTCCGAGGCGTCATTGGCAAGCGCCAGCAGGCCGCGGGTGACGTAGAGATAGCCGCCGGGGAGTGCAAACGCGTTGATGCTCGGCGAATTCAGGATGGTGATGCGGTAGGTCTGCTGCGGGTTTTCCGACACCGCCGTCAGCGCGCCTGCGATGCGGGCAACGAGCCTTTCCACCTGCGGGTCGCGATACTGCCCGCCATAGGTCTCAAGGATGCGTGGATGTTCGCGCGCGCCCATGGCGGCATTGGGGTCGTTACGCGTGAGCGCCTCGACGGTCTGCTCGCTGCCGCCCGCATCCGGCACGATGAAGTAGGTGTCGGTTGTCGTGCAGGCCGAAAGCGCAAGCATGGCGGCAAGGGCAAGTGCCGCGCGGCGCCCGCCCATCCGGCGTTGGCCCGTCTTCAGGCGGCCAGGACTATTGTTCATGCTTGTTGCGCCTGTCAAAACGCGACCCTTGTCCGGTAGATTCATGACGGCCGTCAAGCCGTTTTCTTCAGTCATATTTGGCGTTCGCGGCCGCAAGGGTCAATAGCGTGCCGAAATCGCCTGGTTTTCGATGACAAGGCGATGATCGGCGATCTGCGCGACTTCATCGGGCTCGTGCGAAACGATCATCACGGTATTGCCGGTTTCCGCGTGGAGTTCAAGCAGGAGTGTGCCCATTTCCCCGCGCATCTCAGGGTCGAGTGCGGCAAAGGGTTCATCAAGCAGCAGAACAGGACGGTTGCGCACCAGAGCCCGGGCAAAGGCGGCGCGCTGGCGCTCTCCGCCGGAAAGCGAGGCAGGCATGCGGTTTTCAAAGCCCTTGAGGCCAACGCGGGTGAGCGCTTCGCCGATGCGCCGCCTGCCGTCCCGGTCCAGCCTGAGGCTCGCATCCACGCCGAGGCCGGTATTGGTGAAGATGTCGAGATGAGCGAAGAGATTGTTTTCCTGAAACACGACGGTGACCGGGCGCTGCGCTACATGAAGATCGTTCATCACCGCTCCGCCGATCAGCACCTGGCCGCTATCGGGTTTTTCGAAGCCGGCGATCAGGTTCAAGAGGGTGGTCTTGCCGGACCCGGAACGTCCGGTCACCGCGGTCACGCTGCCGCCGGCGATTTCGCCGCCGAAGACGAAGTTCTTGTCGCCGAGGGCGAGAGCGGCCGCGTCCAGAACGATCGAAGGAGATTGCGTCACGGTTCGTCCTTTCTCAGGTCTTTGCTGCCGGAGCGCGGGTGCCGGCGATCATCAGGACAAGGCAGAGGGCGCCTAGGATCAGCGCCAGCCCGTTGGCGTCTTCCGTCCGGTAGCTGCCGAGCCGGCTGTATAGCAGCCAGGGCAGGGTGGTGAGCTGGTCGCCGCCGAAAAGGGCGACCGCGCCGAGATCGCCGAGCGACAGCGCCATGGCAAAGGCGAGCGCCGTCAGGACCGGCCTCTTGAGGCCCGGCCAGTCGACGATCTTCAGGCGGGCAAAGCCGGAAAGCCCGAGGCTTGCGGCCAGACGGGCCGTGCGGGACCGATGGACGGCAAAGGCCGGCTGCAGCACGCGCAACACGAAGGGCAGCGCCATCAGCGCATTGATCGCGGCGACGATGGCAGGCGCTGCGGCATCTGTCAGCCCGAAGGGGCGCAGAAGCAGAAACCAGCCGGTGCCGAGCACGATGGGCGGCACCAGCAAGACCAGCGACCCCATGGCCGACATGGCGCCGGCGCTGCCGCGATAGAAGGGACCGGGCTCCCTCACCGCCCGGATTGCCCCGATGGCTGTGATGAAGGAAAGCGCCACGGCAAGCGAGGCCAATGCCGCCGACAGGGCGATGACAAGGCTCGTTCCGGTCGCTCTGAGGAAGACCGGTTCGACGAGAAGCCCGAGAAGGTCCGCGCCCGCGCCCTTCACCACGATGACGGCAAGCGGCAGGAGCAGCCAGAGCGTGAACAGCGCGATCAGCGCAAAATCCATACCGCGTGATGCGCGATGGTCGGCGTCCGGCCGCCGGCCTGGCTCGCTGCTGGCGCTTGTACCGGGATCGCCGGCGCGCGGCAGAAAGGCAAGTGCCGCCAGCACCAGTGCCGTCACCGCGATCTGCAGCCCGGAAAGGGCGACCGCGCGGGCGGGATTGAAATCAAACCGCAGCGCCTGGTAGATCGCGACTTCGATCGTGGTCGCCGCCGGTCCGCCGCCGAGGATCAGCACCAGCGTGAAGGATGTGGCACACAGCATGAAGATGAGGCCGGCCACGCCCGGAATGAGCGGTGCGATCACCGGCCATTCGACGAAGCGGAACACGGTGCGCTGCGGCATCGACAGCATCGCCGCTGTCTTGAAATATTCCTGAGGCACGCGTTCGAGACCTGCCAGCAGCAGACGTGCGGCAAGGGGGAGATTGAAATAGACATGGGCGATGAGAATGCCCTGAAGGCCGTAGATCTGCAGCGGGCGGCCGAGCGCCGCCAGGTCAAGCGCATCGTTAAAGAGGCCCTGGCGTCCCCATATGCCGATGATGCCGAGCGCGCCGATCAGAACTGGAAGTCCGAGCGGGACGGCCATCAGCCGGACAATCCAGATGCGGCCGGGAAAATGCGGCCGGCGGGCCATGGCGCGGGCGACGGGGATGGCAAGCGCGACAGAGATCAGCGTCGACAGAAATGCCTGGTAGAGCGTGAACCGGAGAATGCGCCAGACATAGGGCTCATCGAGGACCGCGACGGCATCGGCAAGCCGCCCGAAGCCGGTCAGGGCCGCCACCGCCGCTGCGATGAAGCAGGCGACGCCGGTGAGCGAAATGAGCCCGGCGAAAAGGTTGCGGCGGAATTCTGCCGTCGTCAGATACACGGGCGTTGTTCCGGCGCCATCACCGCGCGCTCATGGCGTTCAGCCATTCGTCGATCCAGGCCTGCCGGTTTTCAGCCACCACATCGGGTGCGAACTGCAGGGTCTTTTCCGGGGTCACGGCTGTTTGGAATGCTTCCGGCAGCGGCTCTGACGTCGGCGCGACAGGCATCATCCAGTTATGGGTCGGGATCGCGTCCTGAAAGCCGGGCGTGAGCATGAATTCCAGGAAGGAACGAGCAAGCTCCGGATCATCCGCCATTGCCGTCATGCCGGCGACCTCGATCTGGATATAGAGACCGTCCTTAAAGTCGGCCGCCTTGTAGCGGTCGGTTTCCTCGGCGATCTGGTGATAGGCCGGCGAGGTCGTGTAGGACAGCACCATCGGCGCCTCGCCGCTGGTGAAAAGCCCGTAGGCCTCCGACCAGCCGGGCGCGACCGTCAGGATGCGGCCGGAAAGCGTCTCCCATTTCTCCGCCGCCGCATCGCCATAGACCGCCTTCATCCACAACAGCATGCCAAGGCCCGGCGTCGATGTGCGCGGATCCTCGATCACGATCTTTTCGTCTTCCGGTCCGTTGACGAGTTCATCGAGAGTGGTCGGCGGCGTATCGATGCTCTCGCTGTCGTAGACGATGTCGAAATAGCCGTAGTCGAAGGGCACGAAGATGTCGTCGTTGAAGCCGCCGGGAATGTCGAGGTTCTCCGTGGTGACGCCGGATGCGGCAAAAAGTCCCGTCTCCTTCGCCTCGTGGATCAGGTTGTTGTCCAGCCCGAGCACGATATCGGCAGGGCTGGAGCGCCCTTCGAGCTTCAGCCGGTTCAAGAGCGCGACGCCATCTTCCGCGCCGACGAATTTGAGCGTGCAGCCGCATTCGGCCTCAAAGGCCTTTTTCACCAGCGGTCCCGGTCCCCATTCGGTGTTGAAGCTTTCATAGGTGTAGACGGTCAGTACCTTGCCATCCTGGGCGTGGGCGCTGCCGGCCAATCCGATTGCCAGTGACGCAACCGCTATTTTCAGATGGTGAGCTGACATGACGCCTCCTTCGTGCTGTCGCAATCAAAAAGGGAAAAGGGCGTCTTCTGTTTCACGCGTCTAATCCCTCCGCCGGTGTTAGCCGGATCAGGTTCCTCGGGTTGGTGATTGACCTCTCAGCGGTTGACGCAAGGATCTCGCGTTCCGCACCCCGTTAGAGCTTCTTGACACCTATCGCGGGCCTGCCCTGATTTCAAGAGCTCGCGCATTTGAAAAGACAGGCAAAAGTGACTAGGTATGTGGCACATTCGGATTTTCCGGATGTGCCCGCCAGTCGTCATGCAGGAAAGTGTGTCGGCTCAATCCTCTGCAAGCGCGAAAGCGAAGGCCTCGCCCGCGCTGCAGGAAAGAGAAACGGCGCTTCGGCGCGGGCCGGGCTTTGACCGGTGCTGCGCTGTTGTGCTCGGTGTTCAAGGAAGGAGCACACGAAATGGCAGAAGCAAAGAGCGGGGACACCGTTCGTATTCACTATACCGGAACGCTCAACGACGGTTCGACCTTCGATTCCTCTGACGGACGTGATCCGCTGGAATTCACCGTCGGTGCCGGTCAGATCATTCCCGGCCTCGACCGCGAGATCGCAGGCATGAATGTCGGCGACAGCCGTCAGGTTCAGGTTCCCTCCGACGAGGCCTATGGGCCCCATGATCCGCAGAAGGTTCAGGTCGTTCCGCGTTCGGCCATGCCGGCTGAGGTCGATGTGGCGCCCGGCATGCAGCTTCAGGCGCGCACGCCCGATGGCCAGACCGTGCCGCTGATCGTTACCAAGGTCGAGGAAGAACAGGTCACCGTCGACGCCAATCACCCGCTTGCCGGACAGGATTTGAATTTCGCGATCGAGCTCGTCGAAATCGTGAAAGCCGCCTGATAAAAAAGGCGTTTTTCACCAGCGCCGCCATCTTGACGGCTTCCCCGCGAAGTTCGAAAATATTGCGGCGCGAAGAAGGCGAATTGCCATGATCTTGCCATTCTTTGGTTGAATGGCTGCCTTAAAAATGGGGCTGGAATGCAACGCGGCATTCCAGCCCCTTTTTGATGCCCGCAAAAGAGTATAGGTCCTGTCTGTTATCGCATGGAAGCTCGGATTTGTTTTTTGCCTGGACGTGGAACCGAAGCGGAGTTGCACCGTTACGGTAACGTCCGCGCCTTCCAGAAAGGCAACTTCCGCGCGATATCAGATCAAGGGCATGAATTTTCAATGAGGACGGCTCGGAGCAGGTTCTGCTGCCGTGCAATATTCCGGGAACTCCTTTTTCAACCGACGGGAATTTGAATGAAGAGACGACGTTTTCTGGCGCACACGGCGGTTGGCGCGCTGGCTTTTTCCGGGTTTGCGAGCAGGGCGTTCGGGCAGGACGCGGCAGTTGAGCCCGCCAAGGTGCCGGATCAGAACGAAGGCGTCAGAGCGGAAAACCCGCCCGCCGACGCCTTCACCTTCGATACGCTGACGGCCCGCATGAAGGAGAAGGCCGCCAAGGCCTATCAGGAGCCGGCCCAGAATGTTCCTGAGCCGTTCGACGCGCTTCATTATGATGACTATCGCGCGGTTCGCTACGATCCCAACAAGGCGATCTGGCGCGACCAGTCGGACTTCCAGCTCCAGGCCTTTCCGCTCGGGTGGCTGTTCAAGATGCCGGTCGAAATCTATGAGGTGGCCAATGGCAAGGCCGAGGAACTTGTTTTCTCCGCCAATGATTTCATCTACCGCGCGCCGCTGGATGTCGAGAAGTTCAAGGATATCGAACTGCCCGGCGTTGCCGGCTTCCGCATCAATTTTCCGCTGAACCGGTCTGATATTTCCGACGAGCTTATCTCGTTTCTCGGCTCGTCCTATTTCCGCGCGCTTGGACAAGGCAATCTCTACGGGCTTTCGGCGCGGGGGCTTGCTGTGAACACGGCCACGAGCGGGGGCGAGGAGTTTCCACGCTTCTCCGCCTTCTACATCGTCCGTCCCGCCACCGAGAGCGAGAAGATCACCGTTTTTGCCGAGCTTGACGGCCCGAGCGTGACCGGCGCCTATCGTTTCGTGATCACGCCCGGCAAGAATACGCGCATGGATGTGACGGCGCGGCTGTTTTTCAGGAACGATATCGACCGTCTCGGCGTTGCCCCTATGACTTCCATGTTCCTGTTCGGGCCGGCCAACCACCATGCCTTCGATGATTATCGCGAACGGGTTCACGACAGCGAAGGCCTGAAGATCGTGCGTGCGGACGGAACCGAATTGTGGCGCAACCTGCAAAACGCGAAGAAGCTGGCGAACTCCTTCTTCACCGAGACCGATCCGCGCGCCTTCGGGCTTTATCAGCGCCATCGCGATTTCGAGGACTACCAGGATGCCGAGGCTCACTACGAACGCCGGCCATCGTTGCTGGTCGAGCCGCTCGGCAATTGGGGCAAGGGTTCCATATCGCTTGTCGAAATCCCGACCGACAAGGAGGTCAACGACAATATCGTGTGTTTCTGGCAGCCGGAGGCGCCCGCCAGGGCCGGTGGTTCGGCGGAATATTCCTATCGGCTGACATGGGGCGCCATCGAGGAGGATCAGGCGCGTCTGGCGCGCGTGGTCGACATCCGAAGCGGCGAAGGCGGCGTATCAGGAACGGAGAGTGACGAGGATATCCGCAAGCTCGTCGTCGATTTCGCCGGCGGCGCGCTTGATGATCTTGGCAGCGGTTCGGAACTTCAGGAACGGTTGCACATTACAAATGGGGAGATCGTTCATTCAACGGTCTCTGCGATCAGGGGCGAGGGCGTCTGGCGTCTCGCCGTCGATGTCCGCCCGGCCGGCGACGCGCCGGTCGAACTGGTCGGCGCGCTGACCGACGGCAATCGCGACCTGAGTGAAGTATGGCTTTATCAATGGAGAAAAGGCGATGACCAACCAAACTGATGGAAATGAGGAAATCACCCGGTTTCTCCCGGAAACGGCGCCCCTGCCGATGCCCGAACAGATGATCGAGCGGTCCGCGCGGCAGAGCCTGTTCGCGGCCCTGCTTTCGCCGGTCTTCGGCTCGCAGCGTCCGCGCTCGACAAGATCGCTTTCCAAGGGCTGAGAACCAAACCGAAAAGCCAGCACCGGTTTCCGGCGCCGGCGCCAAGTGAGGACGAGCGATGCTGGCTCTGAGGCGAACCATTTCCATTCTATTTGCGGCTTTCGTGGCGGCGGTCGCCTCGCGGCTGGCGATGGACGTGTTTTTCGCGGACGGCACCGACTGGGTCGATTTCGTCCGGATCGCCTTGTGTGCGGCGACCGCCGCCTGGATTGCCTGGGGCGCGTCGCTTGCTCTTGGCGGCCTGTTCGGCGCGCGGGACAGGACCCCGCCGCGCGCTTCATTGTCTCAGAGCGGCCAGTCGGCCCGCACCGCGATCCTGATTCCGGTCTACAACGAGGATCCGCGCGCAACCTTCTCATCCGCCGCGGCAATGGCCGAAAGCCTGCAGGCCACCGGCCATGCCGATCTCTTCGACATCGCCATCCTGTCGGATACCCGCGATCCGGAGATTGCGGCGGAAGAGGAGGAATGGTTTCGCAGGCTGCATGCCGAGGTCGCGCCGCCGGTCAAGGTCTTCTACCGCCGCCGCACTGATAATTCCGGCAAGAAGGCCGGCAATATCGGCGATTTCGTTCGCCGTCACGGCGCCCGCTATACCTACATGTTGATCCTCGACGCCGATAGCCTGATGGAAGGCGAGACGATCGTGGAAATGTTGCGCCGCATGGAGGCGGAGCCGAAACTCGGCCTGTTGCAGACGCTGCCGAAGATCGTCGCCGCCCGCTCGTGGTTTGCCCGCGCGCTGCAGTTTTCGGCCAGCCTGTTCTCGCCGATCTTCACACGCGGTCTGGCGCGCATGCAGGGCCAGGAGGGCCCGTTCTGGGGCCATAACGCGATGGTGCGCACGAACGCCTTTGCCGAAAGTTGCGGGCTGCCTGCGCTCACCGGAACGCCACCCTTCGGCGGCCATATCCTCAGCCATGATTATGTCGAGGCGGCGCTTCTGTCGCGCAAGGGCTGGATCGTCCGCGTTGATGCCGATCTCGATGGTTCCTTCGAAGAGGGGCCGCAAAACGTCATAGACTATGCCAAGCGCGACCGCCGCTGGTGCCAGGGCAATCTCCAGCATATCAGGCTCGTCCACGCGCCCGGGCTGAAGGGCTGGAACCGCTTCACCTTTCTTCAGGGCGTGATGGCCTATGTCAGTTCGCCCCTCTGGATGGCCTTCATCGCAGCCTCGATCGTCGCGCCGCTTTTTGCTCCGCCACCTGAATATTTCCCGAGTCCCTATCTGCCGGCGATCTTCCCGCGCGCCGAAACCGCGCTCGCCGTCACGTTGCTCGTTGGCGTCGGTGGTCTTCTGATCGGGCCAAAACTCCTGATCGCGTTGCGCTCGGGTCTTGCCGGCGAGGCGCGTCGTTTTGGCGGCTTCATCGCCGTCTTCGCCTCGACGCTTTCGGAAATCATCTGGTCGTCGATTCTGGCGCCGATCACGCTGATGTACCAGTCGCGTTCGGTCATGCAGATCCTGTTCGGTATGGATGGCGGCTGGCCGTCCTCCGACCGGGAGGGGCACACGATCAGCCTTCCCGAGGCCTTCAAGGCGAGCTGGTGGATCGTGCTGACCGGGATCGTGATGCTGACGGGCGCCTTCGTGCTCGCTCCGGCGCTGTTCTGGTGGCTGACGCCGATCGCCGTGCCGCAGATGCTGTCGCCGCTGTTGATATCGGCAAGCTCGACGGCTTGGAGCGGGCGCATCGCCGCGCGCTGCGGCCTGCTCCTGACGCCTGAAGAGCTTTCGCGCCCGGCAATCATGCGCACACGCGACGCGGTGCTGGCGCGCTGGCGCCTGGCGCAAGCCGAGGAAGAGGCGTCGAGCGAGGATTTCGCGGAGGATCCGCAGACGGGCAAGGCCGAACCCGCCTTTTCGGCTGCTCAGGGATAACGGATTTGAAAGAGGGAGGAGCGCACGCCTTTGTGCGGATACCGCCGGAGAGGAGCCGTCGCGATCCGCGCCTCGACGTCCTGAGAGGCCTGGCCCTGATCATGATCTTCATCGATCATGTTCCGGACAATCTCTATTCGTTCTATACGATCCGGATGATTGGCTTTTCCGATGCGGCCGAAGCCTTCGTGCTGATTTCCGGTATTTCCGCCGGGCTTGCCTACAGCCACCGTTTTGCGGGCGCGATGATGAACACGGCCCGGGTCATCTGGAAGCGGGCGCTGACGATCTATGGCGCGCATGTGCTCTCTACGCTGCTGGCCCTCGCCATGACGGTCCCGGCCGTCTTTGCCTTTTCCCTCTTCGAGTTCGGCGCGGTCAACGGCGTTGACTGGGCCTGGCGTCAACCCCTCGCAACCGCGCTCGGCGTTTTCACGCTGACCTATCAGGTCAGCTATTTCAACATCCTGCCGCTTTACGTGGTGCTGTTTGCCGCCGTGCCCGGATTGCTGTGGCTAGGCCGAAGGAGCGTTGTGCCGATGCTGTTCGTTGCGGCCGCCATCTGGCTTGCCGGGCGCTGGAGCGAAATCAAGATGCCGGCCCATCCGGGCGACTGGGCGTGGTATTTCAATCCCTTCTGCTGGCTTTTCCTGTTCGCGATCGGTCTCGCGGTGGGGATGACGGCGCGCCGGGGCAGGGCGCTGGTGCCGTTTTCGCCCGTTCTTTACGCCGCTGCCGTCGCCTTCGTCATCTATTCCGCCTGGTGGCGGCTGACCGGCCATTACGAATTCCCCTGGCCTGAAGGCCTGACGCCGTCCGTTATTGCCGATACCAGCAAGGAAACGCTCGGACTGCCGCGCATCGCCCATATTCTGGCGCTGGCCTATATCATCATCTACCTGCCCGGCTTCCGCCGTTTCCTGGAAACGCCCGTGTTTCATCCGCTCAACATCATGGGACGGGCAAGCCTCGTCACCTTCGTCACGGGATCCCTGATCGCTTTCGCCCTGCAGATCTTCCGGACGGTCCACCCGACCGGGCTTCTTGCCGATACGCTGCTGCTGGCCGCCGGCCTTGTAACGCAGTACTGCGCCGCCCGCTATGCCCTGCAGCGGGCCGGCAGGCTTGCCGCGCCCGTTACTCGGCCTGGGCCGAAGCCTGCGCGCCAACCGAAAGATTTCGTCATCGCGCCGCCACCGAAGGCCGATCGATAAGGTCTCTCAGGCTGGCGATTTGACCGCGCCTGGCCCATGGTGATGCGCGCCGAGCGCGATCGGCTTCAAGCTCACCGCAGCAAGAAGACCGGTAAAGGCGAGGCAGGCGGCGAAGGCGAAGATTATCGTGAACGTGTCTGCATAGCCGGCAATCGCAGCCTGGTGGGCCGCTCCCGCAAGGTCGGAGATCGCCACCGGCGTAAGGTCCGCCAGCGGCCCCGCGCCGGGTATCGGCGATGACTGGTTGAGGCCGCGCGCGAGCAGCGCGCCATAGATCGAAATCGCGGTCGCGGCGCCGATCATGCGCGACAGCGTGACCGTACCGGTCGCCGCGCCGACATCGCCGCCGCGCGCCGCGTTCTGTACGCCGAGCACCGGCACCTGCTGGCCAAGGCCGACGCCGATGCCCTGAAGACCCATGATCACGGCGATGGCGATAAGCGGCGCATCCCCGCTGAAGAGCGCAAGCAGGGTGAAGCAAAGGGTCGAGAGCGCAAGGCCCATGATCGCATAGGGCTTGTAGCGCCCGCTCATGGACATCAGGCGGCCGCTGCTGATCGAGCCGATGACGATGCCCGAGGTGATCGGGATGAAGAACAGGCCGGCTGCGGTCGGAGAAAGGCCATAGACCGTCTGCAGGAAAAGCGCGAGATAGTTGACCATGCCGATGGCAACCGCGCCGCTGGTAATCGACACCACGATGAGCAGGGCAACGGTGGGGTTGGCAAGCAGCGACAGCGGAATGATCGGCTCCGGGGCGCGGCGTTCCGCCAGCACGAAGGCAAAGCCGCAGACAAGTGCGACCGCGACAACGCCGAGGCTTGCGGGAGCGACGAGCGAACCGAAGATCTCGCTCGAATCGCTCCACAGCACGATGGCCGTGACCGTGATGGCCAGAAGGAACGCTCCGGCAAAGTCGATCTTCGGCTGACGATCCGGCTTGCGGTTGGGGAGCAGGAAGAAAAGGCCGCAAAGGACGATGAGGGCAAGCGGCAGGTTGATGAGGAAGATCGAACGCCAGCCAAAGGCCGCCGTCATCGTGCCGCCGAGAAGCGGCCCCAGCGCCCCGGACGTCATGATCACCAGGCTTGCATAGCTCTGGTATTTCGGCCGTTCGCGCGGAGAGAAGAGGTCGGCGTTGAGCGCGAAGATCGAGACCATCAGTCCCCCGCCGCCAAGGCCCTGCAGGGCGCGCGCGGCAATCAGCGTGTTCATCGAAACGGCCAGTCCGCAGGTCAGCGAGCCGATGAGAAAGATCACGATCGCGGCCATCAGCACATATTTTCGCCCGATAAGGTCGCCAAGCTTGCCATAAAGCGGCATCACGGCGCATGAGGCGAGCAGATAGGCCGAGGCCACCCAGCCGAAGCGCTCGACTGCGCCGAATTCGCCGACGATCGTCGGCAGGGCGGTGGAGACGATCTGGTTGTCGAGCGTTGCCAGGAACATCGCCATCAGAAGGAACAGAAAGGCGACGATGCGCAGCCGGGGATGCTCGACCAGCGAAATGAATGGCTGATGGGCGTGGGATGAATTGTTTGTCATTGCGCAAATATGTGATAAAAGCAAATATATGTCAATGACACGAAATTGCCTTTGGCATGTTTCAGGTTGGCAGGAAATCGGGTATAGAAAAAGACATGATGAACAGCAGCACCCAAGAACGTGACGATGCCGAAAATGGTGCCATGGACCGCATTTCGGGCGCGATGACGCGCAACCGGCTGATGACGCGGCGGCGCATTCTCGGCCGGCTCGCCATCGCCAGGGTCGCTCCGGCGCTGGAGATCACCCATCTCGACGTGCTCGATGTCGTCTCCCGCGTCGAGCCGCCGGCCAAGGCCACAATCGGCGCGGTTGCCGAGGGCATGCGCATCGATCCCTCGCGCGCAAGCCGCATCGTCGCCGAACTCGTCGCCCAGAACGTGCTGGAACGGCGGGTCTGCCAGAGCGACGCCCGCCGCTCGATCCTCGTCATCACCGCCAAGGGACGCAAGCTGCTGGACGAGATCCATGCGGTCAAGCGCGGCCTCATCGAAAGCGTCACGGAAAGCTGGTCGGCGGAGGATCTCGATGCCTTCTCCCGGCTGTACGAACGCTTTGTCTGCGGCATCGAAGACTTCATCAGCGAACATGCCGGCGAGGATGAGCGTCATGCCGTTGACGCGCCGAGGGTCCGTTCGACCGGCTGAAACCGGCGGCCTTAGCCTGAATCCGCTTTTGTTTGGCCGTGACATTCGATATGGCCTTAGCCCATGAAAGCAGCAGAAACCTTCACCCTTCTCCTGGGCGGCGCGCTCGCCGTGGACGATCGCGTCAGGCGCCTCGTCGACGGCAGTCGCGTCATCGCAGCCGATGGCGGCATGGTGCATGCCGAAGCGCTCGGCATTAGCCCGGAAGTCTGGGTTGGCGACTTCGATTCCACCGATGCGGCGCTCATCGAACGGTTTCCGGATATCGAGCGCAAAAGCTTCCCGCCGGCAAAGAACGCGACGGACGGGGCGATCGCGACCGAAGAGGCGATTGCCCGCGGCGCGACACGGATCATCATGGCCGGCGCGCTGCAGGGGGAGCGCACCGACCACGGCATGATGAACATGCTGCTCGCCGTTCGCCTGGCCGAAGCCGGCTACGACATGGTGCTGACCTCGGGCGAGGAAGAGGCGCGGCCGCTCCTTCCGGGCGCAAGCGAAATCGACATGCCTGCCGGGGCGCTGTTTTCCGTGCTCGGCTTTTCCGACCTCTTCGGGCTTTCGATTGAAAACGCGGTCTATCCGCTGGATGAATTCGAGGCCCCCTTCGGACTGCCGCGCACGGTGTCCAACAAGGCGGGCGATGGCGACGGTCCCGTCCGCTTCGGGTTGAAAAGCGGCCGCGGCATCGTCATCTTCCGTCCTCATGATTTTTCGGGAGTTTGAGGCATGGCGCCTCCGATATTGAAACTGGACGACATTCACCTGAGCTTCGGCGGCACGCCGCTTCTGTCGGGCGCCGGCCTGCAGGTCGAGCCCGCAGACCGCATCTGCCTTGTTGGGCGCAACGGATCGGGCAAGTCGACAATGCTGAAGATCGCCGCCGGCATGGTCGAGCCGCAATCGGGCGAAATCTTCCGTCATCCGTCCGTGACCATCCGTTATCTCGAACAGGCGCCGGATTTCGCCGGCTATGCCACGGTGGAAGACTATGTGGCCGAGGGGCTTGCGCCCGGAGACGCGCATTACCGCGCCGACTACATGATGGAGCATCTGGGCGTCGATCCGAAGGTCGATCCGAAAACGCTGTCGGGCGGGGAGGCGCGCCGCGCCGCGCTCGCGCGCGTTCTCGCTCCAGAGCCCGATATCCTGCTTCTCGACGAGCCGACCAACCACCTCGACCTCAACACCATCGAATGGCTGGAAGGTGAGCTTGCCGCCTCCCGTTCGGCGTTGGTGCTGATCTCGCATGACCGGCGGTTTCTGGAAAACATCTCGACGGCCACCGTCTGGCTTGACCGCGGCACGGCGCGACGCATGGACCAGGGCTTTGCCGCCTTCGAGGAGTGGCGCGACAAGGTGCTGGAGGAAGAGGAAGCCGAGCAGCACAAGCTTGCCCGCGCCATCGTGCGCGAGGAGCACTGGCTGCGCTACGGCGTCACCGCCAGGCGCAAGCGCAATATGCGCCGGCTCGGCGAGCTTCACGACATGCGCGCCCGCCATCGCGGCCATCGCGGCCCGCAGGGCACGGTGAATGCCACGGTTACGGAGGCCAGGGACAGCGGCAAGCTGGTGATCGAGGCCGAGGACATCACCAAATCCTTCGGCGATCGCCAGATCGTCAAGCCGTTTTCACTGAGGGTCGCGCGCGGAGACCGGATCGGTCTTGTCGGCCCGAACGGGGCGGGCAAGACGACGCTGCTGAAGCTTTTGACCGGCCAACTGGCGCCCGACAGCGGCTTTGTCCGCCTCGGCGTCAATCTCGAGATCGCCGTCATCGACCAGAAGCGCGAGGACCTCGATCCCGACGATACGCTTTCCCACTACCTGACCGACGGACGCGGCGACACGCTGCTGGTCAACGGTGAACAGCGTCATGTGACCGGCTACATGAAGGATTTCCTGTTCCAGCCCGAACAGGCACGCACTCCGATCCGCAATCTTTCCGGCGGCGAGCGCGCCCGGCTGATGCTGGCGCGGATTCTGGCCAAACCGTCGAACCTCCTGATCCTCGACGAACCGACCAATGATCTCGATATCGAGACGCTCGACCTGTTGCAGGAGATCGTCGCCGGCTTCAAGGGCAGTGTCATTCTGGTTTCGCATGACCGTGATTTTCTCGACCGAACCGTGACCTCGACCATCGCGCCGGCCAATCCGCTCGCGCCCGACGGCGCCTGGCTCGAATATGCCGGCGGCTATTCCGACATGCTGGCCCAGCGGAAAGGCGCGGCGGCGGAGGCGAAGGCCCAGGAAAAGCGGGAGAAGCAGGCCGCGCAGGATGAGAAGGGATCGGCCGATCGGCCGGCGAAGAACAAGGGAAAACTTTCCTTCAAGCAGAAATTCGCGCTCGAAAACCTGCCGAAGGAGATGGAGAAGCTCGAGGCCCAGATCGCGACGCTGGAGGAGAAGATGGCCGATCCCGCCTTCTTCCAGCGCGATCCCGAAGGCTTCAACAAGGCGGCAGGCAAGCTTGAAGGCCTGAGGGCAGACCTTGCCGCCAAGGAAGAGGAATGGCTGGAACTGGAAGTGCTCAGGGAGGAGCTGGAGGGCTGATGCCGGACGGGCGCATCTATTTCGCCTATGGCTCCAACATGCTCAGCGAACGGCTTTTGCGCCGCTGTCCTTCAGCGCGCGCCCTTGGACCGGCCGTTCTTGAAGATCATGCGCTCGACTTCGCCAAGCCGGGGCGCGACGGTTCCGGCAAGGCAACGATCCGGGCGACGCCCGGCGCGCGCGTTTTTGGCGTGCTGTTTTCGCTCGAACCCGGCGATTGCGACCTGCTCGACGGCTTTGAAGGGCGCGGCAAGGGGTATGACCGGATCGAGGGTTGCGCGGTCCGCATGCTTTCCGAAAGGAAGCCTGTTTCGGCCTTCACCTACATGGCGCCGCCTGCCTTCCGCGTTTCCGGGCTTTCGCCCTTCGACTGGTATCATGATCTCATCATCGCCGGCGCCCGTCAGCATGGCCTGCCGGAGGATCATATCGCCTGGCTTGAGGGGATTGCCGCCATCACGGACCCGCAGAGAGGCCGCGCCACGCGTCGCGAGGCCCTCGACATCCTCTCATCCCTGGCAACCGAAGCGTGCTTGCAAGCAAGGCCGCGAACCCCGTAAATAGGACGCCGCGCCGTCTGACAGACGGCTGCCGCCCAGTGTGAAAGCGAAAGCAAGAATGCCGGAAGCACCGCATAAGGACCATAGAATGCAACGCTGGATCGGCCAGGCCTCCGTTGGCCGCGCGCCGCTGATCCCGTCGGTCACCGCCGCCCGCTGGCTGCTTCTGGGCGTGGCGATCGCCGCCGTCTATTTCTTCCACGGCTTTCTCGTGCCCGTTCTGGCGGCTCTCATCATCGCCTTTGCCTCGCAGCCGGTGTACCAGAAACTGAACCGACGGGTCGGCAATCGGCGCGCGCTTTCTGCCGCCATCGCCATCTGCCTCATTCTCCTGTTCCTGATCCTGCCGATCATCTTCGCGGTGATCTACATGTCGCGCGAGCTTGAAGCCTGGATCGCCTGGGCTGCAGAGGCGAACCGGGTCGGCGCGCCGGTGCCGGACTGGATCTTCAACCTGCCGGTGATTGGCGCTTGGATTGCGGACAAATGGCGCGAATATCTCGGTCAGCCCGGCGATATCGGTCAGCTGATCCAGGCCGTCAGCGGCGAGAACATCGGCAGCATCTACCGCACGGCACTGTTTGTCGGCGGCCGCGTGTTCGGCCTGCTGCTGGCCGCCCTGTTCATGCTGATCGCGCTGTTCTTCCTCTACAAGGATGGCGACAAGTTCGCGGCGCAGCTCGACATGATCGGCGAGCGGCTGTTTCCCGACCGCTGGTACCGCATCTCCCGCGTCGTGCCGGCGACGATCTCGTCGACCGTGACCGGCATGACGCTGATCGCCATGGGCGAGGGTATCGTGCTGGGAACCGCCTACTATTTCGCGGGCGTGCCGAATTTCGTCTCCTTTGGCCTGCTGACGGCGGTGATGGCCATGGTCCCGGGCGGCGCGCCGCTGACCTTCACCCTGATCTCGGCCTATCTGATCGCACGCGGCACGCCGGTGCACGGCATCGCGCTGATGGCCTGGGGCACGATCGAGCTCTTCATCGTCGACAAGACCTTGCGCCCGCGCCTTGTCGGCGGGCCGATCAAGCTGCCTTTCCTGCCGACCTTCTTCGGCCTTGTCGGTGGGGTGAAGACGATGGGGCTGATCGGCCTGTTCGTCGGTCCGGTGCTGATGGCGCTGATCGTGGCGATCTGGCGCGAATGGGTGCTGGAAGCCTCCGGCACGGCGCCGGAAGCCGCCAATCCCAATGCCGAGGTCGCTCCGCCCGCCGGCGATCCGCCGGCGCGCGAAACCGAGCACGTACCGCCCCCCGGTGCCTATGCCGGTTCAGCGGAAGCGGACGTCCCGCCGGAAAACCTCACGGGCAGATGATCCTCAGCGAAGAACGACGAGCCGCGTGCCGCGTTTCAGGTGCGGCAACATCACCCGCATCGCCGAAGCCGAGATCGCGACGCAGCCGGCCGTCGGCTGGAAGCCTGGCCGCGCAAGGTGAAAGAACACGGCAGAACCCCGCCCCTTGACGCGGCGGTTCATGTTCCAGTCGAGAATAATGACGATATCGTAGATCCCGTCGTCGCGCCTCAGCCGCTCATGGCTTGCGGAAAAGGGCAGGCGGACGGGACGGTTGTAGTTCGGGTCGCAAGGCGCGTCGCACCAGCCGTCATCCGCGCGGATGCCGCGCAGGCCGAGCGGGCTTTGCGGCAGGATCGGCAGGCGGTTGCGGACAAGGCCGCCGGCAAGCGTCATCACGGCAAGCGGGGTCGCGCCGTCGCCCTCCCGTTTGCGCGCCGAGATGCCGCCGTGGCCGATGGCTGCGGGAAAGCGAAGCGGCCCGAAGGCGAGGATCGCGCGGTGGGATCCGCCCGGCGCAGGGCGCACGGCGATCACGGTCCTGTTGCTGCGGCGCGTTTTGATGGGTTTCTTCACTTTTTTTTGCTTTGTACGTGAAATCATATAGTTTCATAGGACTACGCCCGGCGATAGCCTGCCGCAATATCGATATTGACGGACCACGCCATGCGGGAGAGCGAATGGCGCATAATGACACGAGAGGGCCGAGTGCATGACGGAGAGGACGATCCTTCTGGTCGATGACGACCAGGATTTGCGCGAAACGCTGGTCGAGCAGCTTGAGCTCTACGACGAATTCGCCATCCTTTCGGCCGATTGCGCCGCCCGTTCGCTGAAGATGCTGAAGGAAGAACAGGTCGACCTCCTGATCATGGATGTCGGCCTTCCGGACATGGACGGGCGCGAAGCCGTGAAAATGGCGCGCAAGAACGGGTTCAAGGCGCCGATCATCATGCTGACCGGCCACGACACCGACAGCGACACCATCCTGGGGCTTGAGGCGGGCGCCAATGATTACGTCACCAAGCCGTTCCGCTTCGCCGTGCTCCTTGCCCGCATCCGCGCGCAATTGCGCCAGCACGAACAGAGCGAGGACGCGACCTTCAATGTCGGGCCCTACGTGTTCAAGCCGGGACAGAAGCTCTTCACCGGGGCCGGCAACAAGAAGATCAGGCTGACGGAAAAGGAAGCGGCAATCATCCGCTATCTTTACCGCGCCGGCCAGAAAGTGGTAACCCGCGACATGCTTCTGGAAGAGGTCTGGGGTTACAATTCCGGCGTCACCACCCACACGCTGGAAACCCATGTCTACAGACTGCGCCAGAAGATCGAGGAAGACCCGTCAAATGCGCGGATCCTCGTGACAGAAAACGGCGGCTACAAGCTGGTGCCCTGACCGGCGCATTGGGTGGGCCGCAGGGGAGAGCGGCCCGGGGAGATCAAGTTATGGCACTGTCGCGCGATATCGAGACGATCCGCCGGACCGAGCTTTTTTCGGGTTTTTCCGTCGACCAGCTCCGGCTGATCGCCTTTACCGTCACCCGATTTGCCCGCGAGACGGGGCAGGTGCTCTTCGAGGAAGACGCCGAAAGCCTCGGCGCCTATCTCGTCGCAGACGGCACGCTTCAGCTTGAGGCCGGCGGCCGTTCGGCCGGCATTGCCGGCGCCGGCAGCCTGCTTGCGGAAGCCGCCCTGATCAGCCCGGTGCCGCATCGCGTCCGCGCCATTGCCGCCGAACCCGCTGACATCCTCCTCATCCGTCGCGACCAGTTCCTGCGCCTGATCGAGGAATATCCGGATATTGCCAGCGAAATGGACCGTCGGCTCCGCCGCAACTTCGCCGAAATGGTCAGCGCGCTTTCCGCCGTGAAGACGCGGCTTTCGGATTTTTAAGCGGAGGCGGGCCCGCGCTTCGACGCGAACCCGGAACGCCGACCGGCCTTCAGTGTGAAAGCATCACCGTGTCCGCATCGACGCTGCCCTGGTTGAAAGCCTCGAGCGGCACGAGCTTCGGGCCCTTGGCGCCTTGCTTCAATGCGGCGAGATCGAAGGAAACATAGCCGAGGCTTCCATAGGTGCGCAGCATCAGCTTGCCGCCCGCAAGGTCGATCAGCGTGATCCATGACGTATATTCGGTGATGAAGTCCGGCTTCTCGGCCGCCGCGCCGCCGGTCAGTTTCGTTGCCGATTCCGTCAGCGCGCTCGCCTTGGCGCTGGAATAGACGGACGCGCCCTTCGGCCGGTCGAACTTGTTCATCACATGGCCAAGCTGGCGCAGCGCCGCCTCGGAACCGTCCACCTTTTCGGAGAACTGGGCGTAGTAGACGGCGCGCACGAAACGGTCGACGGCGGTGTCGGAGCCGGGCAGCGTCACCGTGGCGATGCCGGAATCGGGCTGGATGAAGTCCTTGCCCAGGAATGTCGCGCTGGACTGGTCGACATTGTTGAGATGGGTGTAGTTGTTGAGATTGGTCAGGTGCCAGTCGAAGCGCGGGCTGTTGGTCATTACGCCGAGCGGGTTGTCGAAGATGTGGCGTTTTCCGTCGAAAAACTCGATGACGATCGATGCGCCGCTCTTGTCATGGACCGTATAGTGAAAGGGCGGAATGGTGCCGCCGAGGGCCTCCAGCGGGTCGACAAGCACGGTCTGTTTCTCCAGCGCCTCCTTCACCTCCGCCACGGTCGAAAACTGCGCCAGCATCCATGCGCCGAGATCGATCGCCGACAGCACCGGCGTGTCCTTTGCTTCCGTATCGTCCGGGCCGTGCGTATCGGCGAAGGCGAGCAGCGAGAAATTGAGCCCCGCCTCGTTCAGTCCCTCGACGACCTTGAGGTCTTGCGCATTGCCGTTCGGAACGACGATGCCGAAAACGTCGTAGCGGCTCTCATAGGTCAGCGGTGCGTGCTCTCCGGCCCTGGAAGCAAGCGGTGTGCCCTTGGGCAGGAAGGCTGCAAAATAAGGCAGCTCCACCGGCAGTTCCAGCGTTCTGCCGGCAAAGACGGAGCCGGACAGGTCGGTGTAGAGGAGAGACGTGCACATGGTTGACCTCGCTGAAAATGTTTGATTGGCGGCAGAGTATTGCCGGGCTTACACATGTGCAAGGTCGCGCCCTTTCGAAATCCCGCCGAACCTGTATACCGGTCAGGCGTGCCCTTTGCCGTCCAGACCTTCAGCGCTGGCCGTAGACCACACATGCCCATCGGGAGGAGATCAGAATGGCCACCTATCAGATTGACCCGAAATACCTGATTGATGACGACGAAGTGCTCAGGGCGCTTTACGCGCCGGTTGGAGGCTTGGCCGCGAAGAAATGCCTTTCCGCGCTTGATGACCATGCGACCGCCTTCATCGAACGCGCACCCTTTCTCTGCCTGGGAACCCAGGGCAGCGATGGCCGCGCCGATGTCAGTCCGCGCGGCGATCCGGCGGGCTTCGTCAAGGTGCTCGATGCAAACACGCTCGCCATTCCCGACCGACCCGGCAATAATCGTCTCGACAGCCTCTCCAACATCATCGCCAATCCGAGCGTCGGCCTGCTGTTCATCATTCCGGGCTTTGACGACACGTTGCGTATCAACGGCACCGCACAGCTCGTGCGTGATCCGGAACTGCTGGAAAGCATGAGCGTGAAAGGCCGCGCGCCGAAGCTTGCCATCGTCGTCAGCATTGACGAGGTGTTCATGCATTGCGCCAAGGCCTTCCGGCGGTCACATCTATGGGACCCGGCGCATTTCCAGGACCGTGCGGGCTTTCCGTCTCTGTCAAAGATCATCCTCGACCAGACAACCGGCGCCCCGGACGATGAGGACGAGATGAAGCGGATCGATGCCGATCTCGAAGATCGCTACAAGACCTCACTTTACTGAGAAAGCCGTCAGCAGGCCATGCGCTGCCCGGCTTCATCGAAGAGGTGAACATCGTCGATAGCGAAGGCGAGCTCGATCGCGGTTCCGGTCTTCAGCAGATGCTGACCGGAAAGCACGGCCATCACCCGCTCGCCGCTCTTCGCGGTGGCATAGACGACGGTCTCGGTGCCGAGCGCCTCGACAAGGGTGATGTCGACGGCGAAGCTTTTCTCGCCGGTCTCCGCAAGCCGGATATTCTGCGGGCGCACGCCGACCGTCACCTTCGACCCTTCCTGCGGCAGGTCTCCTGCAAGCGGCACGTCGATCGTCTCCTCGCCCAGCAGGTTGAGGGCGATGCCGCCGGCCTCGGCCTCCTCCACGGTCGCCGGCAGGAAGTTCATCGCCGGAGAGCCGATGAAGCCCGCGACGAAGAGGTTTGCCGGCGTGTTGAACAGTTCCAGCGGCGTGCCGATCTGTTCGACAATGCCCTGGCGCAGCACCACGATGCGGTTGGCAAGCGTCATCGCCTCCACCTGGTCGTGGGTCACATAGATCATCGTCGTCTTCAGCCGGTTATGCAGGGCGGAAAGCTCGCCGCGCATATGCACGCGCAGTTCCGCGTCAAGGTTCGACAGCGGCTCGTCGAACAGGAAGACATCCGGATGGCGGACGATGGCGCGGCCGATGGCGACGCGCTGGCGCTGGCCGCCGGAAAGCGCCTTCGGTTTGCGCTCGAGATAGGTCTCGAGTTCCAGCATCTTCGCCGCATCCATGACGCGGGCCTCGATCTCCTTTTTGTCCATGCCGGCAAAACGCAGGGCAAAGCCCATGTTCTCCCGTACGGTCATGTGCGGGTAGAGCGCATAGGTCTGGAACACCATGGCAATCCCGCGCTTGGCCGGATCCTCGTCGGTCATGTCCCTGCCGCCGATGGAAAGCGAGCCGGAGGTGATGTCCTCAAGTCCGGCGATCATGCGCAGAAGCGTCGATTTCCCGCAGCCGGACGGGCCGACGAAGACGACGAACTCGCCGGACTTGATGTCGAGATCGACGCCCTTGATCACCTCGATCGATCCGAACGACTTGCGGATGGCATTCAGCGATACGTCAGCCATGGAAAACCTCAGGAAAGCGTGAAGGTGGCGGTCTGGTTGGCAAAGGGCCGGCAGCGGACGGCAAGCGTCAGCGTGCCGGGTTGATCGCCGGCTTCGATATAGAGTCCGGCAGTGCCGCCCTTGAAACTAACGAGATCCGGCCCGACGATCCGGCCCGGACCTTCAAGTGACAGGGAAGCCGGGTCATCGAAGAAGGGCAGGATATTGCCGGTCTGGTCGAGCGCGCGCAGGATCACCCGCACGCAGTCCTTCTCTCCGGCCTTCAGTGCCGTGTCGTCCGGCGCGATCTCCAGCGTCGTTGGCACCGGATCGGCGGTGAGGTTCATAGTCTTCTCGGCCTTGCCGTCGACATAGCCGGTGATCTTGCCGTCCTTCCAGACGCGGCCCCACTCGCCGAACTCCTCCGGCGTGACCGAGCGCAGATCGATGACAACGGGGGGATGGGGCAGATGCGGATAGGTGGCGCGGTCGGGGTCGATCCGGCGCGGCTCCATGTCGCCGAAACTGAATTCGACGTAATCGCAGTTCGTCAGGATGATCAGCGGCAGAACGCCGCCGATATTGCGCTCTCCGCGGGCCCAGAAGGTGACGGGCTGCAGCACCACATTGTCTTGCGGTTCGCCCTGCGATGCATAGGCATAGGCCGCGAATTTCGGCTCGCGATACATGTCGAGCACGCCGTGATAGCAGATCCGGTCGCCCGAGCCGAAATCCTGATGGGTGTTGTAGTCGAACATGCACCATCCCGTGCCGCCGGCAATTGTCGGGTCGCCGGCAATCGCGTTCAGCATCTGCAAGTGGCGGGTCACATGTTCGGCTTGCCGCTGCTCCTGGTCGAAGCGCTTGGTCGGATACATGTGGCCGCAATATTCGGTGATCATGTAGGGCACATCGCGGGAAAGACCGGTGACCTTTTTCTGCTCGCGGCGGTGCATGCGCAGATGGTTGCTGCCCGGCATCTCCTCCGAGCCGAGAACGAAGTCGTTCATCGTGTAGACGTCTTCCAGCATCTCGCTGTCCTCGATGCAACGCACGCCGCCGGTCGGTCTCGTGCTGTCCAGTTCATGCGCAAGACGGTTGGTCTCGGCGTAGAAATCGTGGTCGTCGGCCGATTCGTTGATGCGCACGCCCCAGATGATGATCGACGGATGGTTCCAGTCGCGCCGGATCATGCGCTCGACATTGGCGATCGATTCCCGCTTCCAGCCCTCGCCGCCGATATGCTGCCAGCCGGGGATCTCCTCGAACACCAGGAGGCCGATCTCGTCGCAGCGATCGAGGAAATATTTCGACTGCGGATAATGCGAGGTACGCACGACATTGCAGGCAAGCTCGTATTTCAGGATGTCGGCGTCTTTCTCCTGCCCGCGTTTGCCCATGGCATAGCCGAGATGCGGGTAACTCTGGTGGCGGTTGAGGCCCCTGAGCTTCAGCGGCCGGCCGTTGAGATGGAAGCCATCGGTGGCGAAGGCGACGGTGCGGAAGCCGAAACGGGTGGTAACCGTGTCGCTGCCCGCTTTCGTCTCAAGGGTGACGGAGAGCGTGTAGAGCGCCGGGTCATGAATGTCCCAAAGCCGGATATCTTCCAGCCCGTCGATCTCGAACGAGGCCTTGTCGCCGCTGACCGCGATTTCGGTCGTGGCGAGGCTGTGGCCGTCGGCGTCATAGAGCGTGGCCTTCAGCGTCGCGGCTTCCGGAACCGGTCCGGTCAGGAAGACATCCGCCTGAACGCATTTCTGCGGGGCGAGCGGATCGGGCGTCTCGACCTTGACGTTGCCGATCGCCGTCGGCGTCGTCACTTTCAGCCAGACATCGCGGTAGATGCCGGCAAAGGTCAGGTAGTCGATCATGAAGCCGAAGGGCGGGATCTCCGGATTTTCCGAACCATCAATCTTCACCGTCAGCAGGTTGTCGCCGTCCTTCAGGCGTCCGGTGAGGTCGACCGTAAAGGGCGTGTAGCCATCCCTATGCGCGCATAGTTTCTCGCCGTTCAGAAAGACCACGCTGTCGGCCATTGCCGCATCGAAGACGAGCGAGACGGCCTTACCCTCGAAGGCGGGGTCATTGGCGATGATCTTCTGATAGGTGAACGGTTTCTGGTAGCTGTTCTCGTCGAAATAGTTGAACGGCAGTTCCACGGCGGTGTGCGGCAGCGTGACGGCCGCGCCCTCCTGTAGGGCGCCGGTCCAGCTTTCGTCAAAGCCTTCGGCAAAGACCCAGCCAGTGTTGAATTTCTCGAATGTGCGCATCGTCATGACCTATTTGACCGAGCCAAGCATGCCCTGGACGAACTGGCGCTGCATGGCGAAGAAGATGAAGAGGGTGGGAAGCGTGGCAAGGATCGTGCCGATCATCACCGTGCCGTAATCGGGATAATAGGCCGATGCCAGCGACGAGACGACGAGCGTGATCGTCTTGGTCTCGTTCGACTGCAGCACGATCAGCGGCCACAGATAATTGTTCCAGTTGAGCATGAAGACGATGACGAAGGCTGCCGCATAGGTCGAACGCATCACCGGAAAATAGATGTAGAAGAAGATCTGCCACTCCTTCAGCCCGTCGACCTTGGCGGCATCGCGCAGTTCCGACGGGAAGGCCTTCGAGGCCTGCCGGAAATAGAAGATCACGAAGGCCCATGCGATGGTCGGCAGGATCACGGCGATATGGGTGTCGATCAGCCCGGCTTTCGCCATCAGCATGAACAGCGGGATCATGATCGCGGCAAAGGGGACCATCAATGTCAGGAGCACGAGGGTGTAGACCCGGTCGCGAAAGCGCGAGCGGAAGATCTCGAAACCGTAGCCGGCGAGCGACGAGACCAGCAGCGTCAGGACCGTGCCGGCGACCGCGATCTTCACCGAGTTCCACATGATCAGCGGCACATCGACCTGGGTGAAGAAGGTGCCCAGATTGGCGAGGAACGCCGCGCCGAAGGTGGCCTTGCCGGTAACGATGTCGGCGGTCGTGTTGGTTGCGGAAATCACCATCCAGATGAAGGGAAAGACCGAGATGAAGGCCGCAAGGCCGAGCGCGCCGTAGAGCAGGGCGGCAGACAGGTATCGTGTGGTGTAGCGCGGCATCATTTGCGCTCCCTTGCGGCGTAGAATTGCAGGAAGGACAGGATGGCGACGATGACGACGATGACGTAGGAGACCGTTGCCGCATAGCCGAAATTGGGCGTGAAGCGGAAGGTCAGGTTGTAGATGTAGAGCGACAGCGTCAGCGTCGCATTGGCCGGCCCGCCGGTGCCCTCGGTCAGGTTGTATACCTCGTCGAAGAGCTGCAGCGTGCCGATGGTCGAGGTGATGGTGGTAAACAGGATCACCGGCTTGAGCATCGGGATCGTCAGGTGCAGGAACTGCCGCCATTTCGGCACGCCGTCGACGCGGGCGGCCTCGTAGATCGACTTGTCGATATTCTGCAGCGCGGCCAGGTAGAAGATCATGTTGTAGCCGGTCCAGCGCCAGGTGATCGCAAGGATGATCAGCAGCTTGGCCCAGAAGGGATCGGTGAACCACGGGATCGGAATGTCGATCAGCCCGAGGGACTGTAGCGTCGAATTGATGATCCCGTCGGTGGCAAACATGCTCTTGAACAGGATCGAATAGGCCACAAGCGAGGAAACGCAGGGCAGGAAGATCGCGGTGCGGAAAAGCCCGCGGAACTTCAGTTTCGGGCTGTTGAGCGCGCTGGCGAGGATCAGCGCCAGCATGATCATCACCGGCACCTGGATGACGAGGAAGGTCAGCGTATTGGTCAGCGCCTGCAGGAAGACCGGATCATTGAAGAGCCGCTCGATGTTCCCGAAGCCGACGAACTTCATCATCATGCCCCGTCCGGAATAGAACGAGAGCACCAGCGAGCGGATGATCGGGTAGAACATGAACGTGCCGATCAGGAGAAGGGCCGGGACGACGAAGGCCCAGCCGTTCACATCATAAAACCGTCTCAGATTGCCGGGTCTGGCAGTCACCATTTTTCGACCTCGCGCCGCATGCGACCTTTTTTGAGAAATGCCAAATCATCCGCCTCAGCCTGTTGGCAAAGGTCCTCACCTCTCATTTCCGTCATGCCGGCCTTGAGCCGGCATCCAGGGCCAAAACCCGAGGACCATCAGGTTGATGACCCTGGCGCAAAAGGCGATTTATAGCCCTGGACCCCGGATCAGGTCCGGGGTGACGGAGAATGGCTGGCGAGTTGCGCTTGTCTGCAACAGGCTTGTCAGCAGGCTCGTGAACAGTCTGGGGCGGACGAGACATCGTCCGTCCCTGGCATTGAGCCTTTTACTGGATCTGGTACTTCGCCTGCTGTTCGATGGCCTTCAGCACCTCGTCGATCGGCTTGCCGTCGACGAGCGAACGCAGGTTCGCAGTCACCGCCGTGTCGAGTTCGTTGGTGAAGATGCCGTAGTCGACCGGCGGGATTTCGTTCAGCCAGTCGGAGAACTTCTGCCAGACTTCCTCGCCGCCGAAGAACGGGTCTGCTTCCTGATAGGCAGGGCCTTCGCGGGCGGCCAGAAGCGAACCGACGGCGCCGCGTTCGGTCAGGATCTTCTGGTAGAAGTCGACATCCTTGGCATAGATCTCGTTGAGGAAGTCGATCGCCTCGTCCTTCACGTCGGAGGAGGAGAGCACATACCAGCTCGATCCGCCGAGATTGGAGGCGTGCGAAGCGCCTTCCACACCATCGAGCGAGGGGATCGGCGCCACGCGCCATTTGCCGGACTGCGCTTCCTGGGCCTTGATCGTGCCGGTAATCCACACGCCGGTGATGACCGAGGCGGTGTTGCCGGAGGTAAAGGCGTTGACGTAATTGGACCAGCCGGTCGCGGGGTAGAGAATGTCGGCCTTGGCCATCTTGGCCTGGGTCTCGAGCGCGGCCTTCAGCGCCTGATTGTCGACGACGTCGAGGTCGCCGTTCTCATCGAAATACCATTCGCCGGCCGACTGCATCATGATGCGGGTCATGCCGCCGTCATTGAGGTCGATCGAGGTCATCTTGTGACCGGTCTTTTCCTCCACCTGCTTGCCGATCTCGATGAAACGGTCCCAGGTGATGCCTTCCATGTCGGCGGCGGTAAAGCCCGCTTCCTCGAGATAGTCGCTGCGGTAGTAAAGCCCGGTGACGCCTGAATCGAACGGCATGCCATAGACCTTGCCGTCAAGCGTCATCAGCTCGACCTTGTAGGGGGCAAAGCCGGAATAGTCGACGACATCATCCATCGGCGCGAAGGAGCCGGGGAAGGACTGGAGGTATTTCTGCGCGCCGTAATCCTCGATCAGCACGATATCCGGCAGCGCGTTGGTGGTGCCGGAGGCAAGCCCGGTCTGCAGCTTCTGCTCGACGTCGAGCTTGGCGAAGTCAACGACGTTGAAGGTCGTGTCGGGATGGGTCTTCGAATAGATCTCACCCGCTTCCTTCATGATGGCGACGTTGAAATTCGGGTCCCAGCACCAGATCGTTATTTCGCCGGCAAAGGCGGCCGACGCACTCATGATCGAGGCGCCGGCGACGGCCGCACCCGTAATCCGCTTCAGCACGGTATCCATTGGTTTCCTCCCATTTGGACGATCGCTGGCGGCACTCTCCCTGCCGCCTGACAAAAAGCTAACGTCAAAAACGGAAACTGCGCAATAAAAAATTTAGTAAAATAAGAAGTAAAATTTTTACGCATCGGGCGGCTGGCGACAGCTTTCGCGCCAGATCATCTCCGCCGGAATGGTTACCCGTTTGGTGTATTCGCGCCCGTTGATGCGTTCGACAAGCAGGTCGACGGCGCATTCGCCGATGGCCTCGCCGGGAATTTTCATGGTCGAAAGCGGCGGCGTCAGGAACTGGGCGACCGGGATGTCGTTGAAGGAAGCAATGGCGATGTCGCCGGGCACGGAAAGCCCCGCCTCCTGCAGCGCACGGGACGTGCCGATGGCGATATTGTCATTGGCGGTCAGGATCACATCCGGCCGGTCCGCATGCTCAAGCAGGCCCCGGGCGTTTTCATAGCCGACCTCAAGGCGCAGGTTCTGGCCGTTGTTGCAGTCGTCATTGAGCGCGATCAGCGCCGGATCGAAACAGCCGTGCTCCTTCTGCCATTCGACATAGGCGTTGCAGCGCGCCTCGCTGTATGGGCTGCCTTTGCGACTGATCCGGTCTTCGGCGCCGATGAATGCAATCCGGCGGTATCCGGCGGCGTGGAGCCCGTCAAGTATGGTGCGCGTGGCGAGGGCGAGGTCGCTCGACGCACAGTCGAAGCGCTCTTCTTCCGGCACGAAATCGGCAAAGACGAGGTGCCTGCTGCTCTCCTCGAGAAGGGCTATCTCATGCGGCCGGTGTTTGCCGATCGCGATCACCCCGGTCATGGTGTGCAAAAATGCCGCCTCGGCCTCAAGGTCGCCGTGGAAAACCTTGACGATCTCGGTGCCATAGTTCTGGCAGCGGCGTTCGATGCCGAGCCGGACGCCAATGTAATAGGGATCGATCAGCTCCTCGTCGCGTTCGAGAAAATGAACCGTTGCGATGCGCGGCGGCGCCTGCTTGCGTCGCGGCGCGCGCAGCGGGCCATTCTTCGCCCGCAGGCGGTTGCGCGGCGTGGCGTAGTTCAGCGCCTCGGCCGTCTCGATGATCGCCTTGCGCTTGACCTCGGAGACGGACAATGTCGGGTCATAGTTCAGGACGCGCGAAACCGTGCCGGCCGAAACGCCGACCGCCTTGGCAATTTCCCGCAATGTCACCATGTCTTCACGCCTTGCAATCGAGAGTCGGGTAAATTTTTACCAATTCCGCAACGCCCGCAAGCCTTAAGTGGCGAATTTCAGCACTTGTTCGGTACGCATCCCCGAACTCAGGTGTTTTCCACCATTTCGATCCGCTCCATACCGCCGACGACCGGGGCAAACTCCGTCCACACGCCTTTGGCGCCCGCCCGCCATGCGTCCATGTCTTCCGGCTGGAACACTTCGCCGCCGTTTTCGCGCGCTGTTTCCATTGCCGCCGTTTCGTCCTCCACGATCAGCGCGTTGAAATAGAGCGCCGCTTCCGCGGAGATTTCCATCAGCAGGCCTTGCGTTTCGGCATCGAGACCGTTCCAGAAGCCTTGTGAGAAGTAAATCACGCCCGAAGCGCGGATATGGCCGGTCTCCGTCAGGCAGGGTACGACCTCATAGAGCTTGAAGCCGGCATAGGCGGATTTGGTCAGGTCCATGGCATCGGCGACGCCGGTTGAGAGCGCGTTATAGGTCTCGGTAATCGGAATGCCGACGGGAACGGCTCCAAACGCGCTCCAGAGCCCGGTATGAAGCGGGCTGTTGATGACCCGGAGCGTGACGCCTTCGAGTTCTTCCGGTCGGGTGACCGGCGTCTTCGTCAGAAGGTGGCGCGCGCCGTAATCGATGAAGCCGCCGACGATGAAGCGCTCGCTTGCAAGCTGCTCCCTGAGACCGTCACCGACAGGGCCGGTGACGACGCGCCGCAGATGCTCCGGACCGCGGAACAGGAAGGGCAGATCGAGGAGTTGCAATTGCGGCACCCAGGACGAGAGTGCCGAGACGGTCGAAAGGCTCGCCTGTACCGAACCGAGGCGAACGCTGCCGGCCACCTGTTTTTCGCCCCCGAGCGCGCCATTGGTGACAATGTTGAAGCGGAAACGGCCGGGCATCCGCTCCTCGGCCCTTTCGGCGAAGAAGCGCCAGATTTTCGTTTCAGGCTTGTCCTCGCCCAGAAGCGAGGCGACCGTCACGGTGGTCTGGGCATGGGCCGGGTGGGCGAGATAGGGGGCCGCCAGCGCGGCGAGCGTTCCGGCTTTCAGAAGCGTACGGCGATTGAGGGTCTTCATGAGGTCTCCTCTCAGATCAACAGGGTGTAGGCGCAGATAAGGGCGACGGCGGCAAGAAGCGCGGCAAGATACGGCAGCACGGCGCGAAAGAGTGCGCCGGCCGGAATATCCGCGACGCCGCCCACCACCAGGACCAGCATGCCGACCGGCGGCGTCAGCCCGCCGATCATCAGCGTGGTGACGATGATGACGCCAAAGGCGATCGGGTCGATCCCGGCCGTGGTGGCAAGCGGCAGCAACAGCGGCCCGAACAGCAGGATGGCGGCGCCGATATCGAGCAGCAGACCCGCCAGCAGCAGGACGAGGACCGCGAAGGCAAGGATGGCGGCGGGAGAGCTGCCGAAAGCGCCGGCGGCTGCCGTCAGCATGCCGGCAACGCCGTCGACGGCAAGCTGGAAGGCAAAGGGACCTGCCGAGCCGATGAGAAGGCCGATGGCGGCGGCTTCGGCCGCCGTCTGCCGGAATACGGAAAAAAGCGAGGTGTTGCGGTTCCTTGCGAAGACGGCAAGGGCCAGCGTATAGGCGGCGGCGAGAGCGGCCGCCTCCGTCGTGGTGACGATGCCGATGCGGATGCCGAACACCACGATAATGCCCAATCCGAAGGCCGGAAGGGCGGCAAGGAAGGCGCCTCGCCGCTGACTGCCCGTCGCCCGCGGGCCACCGCCCTGCTCGCGGCTTGTCATATGGATGGCTATGGCAAGGCTCGCAGCCATCAATAGGCCAGCAAGAAGCCCGCCGACAAGCAACTTGCCGACCGAAAGATCGGTCGCTGTCGCCAGGATCAGGAAGGCGATCGAGGGCGGGATAACATTGTCGAGCACCGAAGAGGCGGCGATGATCGCGCCGGCGCGGGCTTCCCGGTAGCCATGGCGCACCAGTTCGGGGTGGAAGGTTGTGGCGGAAAAGACGGCATTGGCGACCGAAGAACCCGAAGCGCCGGAAAACAGCGTGCCGGTGGCAAGTACCGTTTGCGCCAGTCCGCCGCGCCTGTGGCCAACGAGCGAGGCCGCGAAGGTCACGAGATGTTTCGCTGCGCCCGAGGCCGAAAGCGCCGCCCCCGTCAACAGGAAGAACGGGATGGCGAGCAGCAGGAAGCGCGACATGCCGGAGACGGCGGTGGTCACCATCGTTTCCGCCGCCAGATTGCCGCCGAACGGCATGGCGGCCATGGCGGCTGCCAGAAAGGCGTGGGCAAGCGGCGCGGCCGCAAGAAGGCCGATACCCGCGCAAATCGCGATCACCGCGCTCGGCGGCAGGGTTGTTTCGAAGGTGATACGAAGACAGGCGAGGGTGGCCAGGGCCGCAAGGATTGCGGAGGCCACGAGCGAGGCGATGCGGCGCTCGCCGATCCGACCGAGAGCCAGAATGGCGGCAATCAGCGCTCCGCCTGTGGCGGTCATGGCAAAGGGCACCCATTCAGGCAGGCCGAGCGTGGGCGATGTGCCCCCGATCAGGGCGATGACGCGGGCGCTGCCGAAGACCAGAACGAAGGCGGCGATCAGGCTTATGGCATCGGCAATCACCCTTGCGGCGGCTTCGGCCTTTGGCCCGAGGGGCAGGTCAAGCCGCATGGCAAGAGGGCCGGACATGGCAAGCGGCGCGCCGAGAGCGATCAGCGCGACATTCAGCCACATGCCAAGTTCTTCCGTACCGATCAGCCCGCTCTGAAAGAGGTAGCGCAGGATGACGCTGAGGAGAACGAGCCCGAGCGTCGCCGCCAGCACGGCGGCGGCCGTCGCCGAAAGCGCCGTCCGCAGCCATCGGGCGAGCCGGGCGGCCCCGTATTCGGTCGCTGTCGATGTCATCGCGCCCGGTTCGCGATCGCCGCATCGATGGCGCTGCGGAAGTCGCGGGTTGCGCCGGCGACGTCGGGCGCGTGAAAGATCGCCGAGATCACCGCGATACCGTCGGCTCCTTCCGCGATCAGTTCGGGCACGTTTTCGAGCTTGATCCCGGCAATCGCGCCGACCGGCAGGTCGGGCCGGGCGCTTCTGAGGCCGCGACGCAGCGCGCGAAAACCCTCCACGCCGACGGGCGGGTCGGAGCTGATCTTGGAAAGCGTATGGAAGACGCCGCCGATACAGGCGTAGTTGACCGGCGCCGTCGAGGCCCTCGCGCCGTCGGACGCGCTCTTGACGGTCAGCCCGATGATGGCGTCCGGTCCGAGCAGGCGACGCGCGGTTTCGGACGGCATGTCGTCGGCGCCGAGGTGGACGCCTGCGGCTTCGGCGGCAAGAGCCACATCCACCCGATCATTGATCACCAGCGGAACGCCGGTCGGCTCCAGCGCCTTGCGGATCTCGACGGCGCGTTCGATCATCAGGCGCGTCTTGGCGTATTTGTCCCGGTACTGGATCAGGGTCGCGCCGTTTTCGGCGGCGTGTCGCGCCAGTTCGGCAAGCGGGGCGGTCTCCACCAGCCCGGCATCGACCAGCGCATTCAGACGGTAATCGACCGTTCTCATGGCTGCACCCCGGGTGCCCAGACAGGGCAAATTCGGCGAAATTCCAACGACATATGACGACCTCCATGGCATTGCGGAGACCGGCGCGGAAGCGAAAACAAGGGGATTGACCGTCTTTCCGTTCCTACGCCGGTATGACCCGGATCAGGTTCAAGGGTCCGGCTCATTGCCATCTCAGCATCGCAGGATGCTCCCCTCGGAATAATCTTGATTCTGTCGGGCTTTGGTCCCCGTGTCAACCGGCTCAGGCGCCGCCGAAGGCGGCTTCCTCAAAGTCGCGGAGACCAGTGAGCACAGGTTTTGCGCCGACTGCCCGCAGCCTGTCGGCATGAAGCGGCCTGATGCCTTCGAGATGACCGCCGCCGACGAAGCCGATGGCACGCATTCCGGCGCGTCCGGCAGCGGTGACGCCGGCAATGGAATCTTCCAGAACCACGCAGTCGGCAAAGGAGGCGCCGCGCTTTTCGGCTGCATAGAGGAAGACGTCCGGAGCCGGCTTGCCGTGTTCGACCGAATCGGCGCTGAAGGCGCGGTCCGCGAAGCGCTCGGAAAAACCGATGCATTCCAGCGCGACCCCAAGCCGCTTGTAGGAACCGCCGGAAGCGATGCAATAGTCGATGCCGGCCGCGTCCAGCCGGTCGAGCATTTCCGCAGCGCCCGGCATCGGTTTCAGCCTGGCGCGGTAGCTGGCGAAAAGCCGCTTGTACCAGTCTTTCTGAAAACCGGCGTCGACGGGACGGCCTGCCCTTTGTTCGACAAAGGCGATGATTTGTCGGACCGACGCGCCAAGGAACTGTTCGACCAGCGCGTCCCAGTCCATGATGATTCCGTATTCCTCAAGCGAGGTCCGAAGTTCGGAAAGCGCGATGATTTCGCTGTCGGCGAGCACGCCGTCGAAATCGAAGATGACAGTGTTCATGGTGCGGTCCTGGCGAGAAGGAGTTCGGCGGTCACATCGTCTGTGATCAGCGTGGTGACGAGCCCGCGGCGAATGGCGGCGATGATGACATCGACCTTGTGGGCGCCGGCGGCGGCAAGGACCCGTTCGGGAACCTTTTCCAGAGCGCCGAGCCTGATGCCGACCGCACAGTCGTTGATGAAGTGGTCGATTTCCCTGCCGTCGCGGTCGATGAAGTGGCCGACGACATCGCCGACGGCGCCTTTTGCGGTCAGCTCCGCAGCCGAAACATTCGTCGGCACGCCCGTCGTCATCAAAACGGATTTCTCGGAAAGATCGCCCGCCACCAGCACCGCCAGGTCGAGGTTTTCGAGCTTCTGCAGATGCGCGCTGAAGACCGCGTCGGAGAGGAACTCCTCCCTGTCCGTACCCGGCGAGAGATAAACCGGCGCGGCGAAGAGCGAATAGCTGGCCCCCAGCCTGTCGGCAAAACCCGAGGCGACGCCGAAGGCATTGAAAGAGGCGCCCTGCGAGGTGCCGCCAATCATCGAGACGATCTCGACGTGCGGAAACTGCATGCGCGGAAGGTGGGTCATCGCGTTCTTCAGCGTCATGCCCCAGGAAACGCCGATCAGACGCCAGCGCGCCTCGCGTAATCCTGCTGCCAGGTAGTTGGCGAGCGCGGCGCCCGCAGGGAGCTGGAAGTCGTAATTCTCCCTGTTGGCTGGCGCGACGATCGCGTCCTCCAGACCGAAACGCTGCCCCAGCTCCTCCTGGAGGCGGAAGCGGGTGACATGCGGGGACTGAATTTCAACGCGCACGAGCCCGCCGGCGCGTGCGGTCTTGATCGCCTGGTTCACGCGCAGCCGGGTGATGCCCATCAGCGCCGCGACCTCGGACTGGGTCATCTCATTGATGAAATAATGCCAGCAGACCTCAACCAGAAACGCCTCGGTTTCCGCATTTACTTCACTTGCCACCAGGCACATCCCGTCACGCAGTTCCATCCTGATCGTCATATGACCGTTTTTCATCTGAAATGCAAATTTGACATTTGTAATTTTACACTTGTCTTTTTTTTAAAACATGTGTATCGATATGGATGTCCGGGCCGAGGAGATGGAGTGGCCCGGATTGATCTTGGCCGTTCACGGCCTTCATGGGAGGATGAATATGATCAAGCGTTTACTGACGACTTCCGCACTGGCGCTCATCGTTGCGCAGCCGGCACTGGCCGATTACTGGTCTGACGCGGCTGCCGACCTGAAGGGCGCCACGATCCGCGGCATCACCGAGAGCACGCCGCCGTCCAATTATGTCCGCGATGTTCTGGCGCCCCAGTTCGAGGACGCCACCGGCATCAAGGTCGAACTGGAGACCACGTCCTGGGACCAGATGTTCGACAAGGCGATCAAGGACATGGAAGCCGGTTCAGGCATCTATGACTTCGTCTATATCGAGCAGGATATTATCTATTCCTATCTGGCGCGCGACTTCCTGGTCGACATCACCGCCATGCTCAAAGAGCATCCGGAACTGAATGCGCCCGATTTCGATATGGGCGCGTTCACCACCTTCATCGACAATTTCCGCGGCGAAAACGGCGATGTCTTCGGCATACCGATGGAAGCCTTCATCAAGGTCTATCTCTATCGCAAGGATCTGTTCGAGGATCCGGAAGAAATGGCCGCGTTCAAGGAGCAATACGGCTACGAACTTCAGCCGGCGACGACGTTCGAGCAGTGGAAGGACATTGCCGATTTCTTCACCCGTCCCGGCGAACAGCTCTGGGGCACCACGGTGCAGGCCTCGACCGGCCATGTCGCCTCCTTCTACGAATTCTTCGAATCGATCGCGCCGACCTTCGGCGTCTATGACTGGGGTATCGATCTCGATGCCGGCGGTGCATCCGTTTCAAACGGCGGCACGATGAATTCCGATACCGCCAAGGAGGCGCTCGCCTTCTGGATCGGCCTTCTGGACGACGCTCCGCCCGAAGCAACGGCTTCCACCTGGGACGAAGTTGCCTCGACATTCGCCGCAGGCCGTGCCGCTCAGGGCTGGGTCTATGGCGAGAACGCCGCCTGGATCGCGACCGATCCGGAAAAGTCGAATGTGGTCGGCAAGGTCGGCGTCACCCTGCCGCCGGTCGCAGACGGCGTGATGGAGGATGCCGAGGCCGGCGAGGGCTATATCGGCTATTATGACGGCGGCGCCTTCGGCATTCCGCATTCCTCCAGGAACAAGGAAGCCGCCCTGCTCTGGCTCGAATATATCGGCCAGCCGTCGATTCAGGCCGACTGGGCCGTGGCCGGCTCGCGCGTCGTTCAAACGGCGACCTATGACGATCCGAAGGTCAAGGCGCAGGACGAAAAGGCGGACGGCTATTACTCGCTGATGCGCGACAAGGGCTATCTGTTCAAGGGCGCGCCGGAATATCCGTTCCACGCCCAGATCCGCGAGACGGTCGCTCCGTTCATCTACGAGGCGATCATCGGCCAGTTGACGGCGGAAGAGGCGCTCGACAAGGCAGCGGCGGCGACCGATGCCGAACTGGAACGTCTCGGTTATCTCTCCAATTGATCCCCAGGGCCTGACGCCGGCGGCGCATTCTGCGTCGCCGGTCCTCTTTCTTTCCGGAGATCAAGGGCATGCGAAACTCTACCACGGGCTGGCTGCTGATCGCGCCGACCCTGTTTATCCTGTTCATTACCGGGCTGCTGCCGTTTCTGTACGTGCTGGTCGTTTCCTTCTTCGACTGGAACACTTTTGCGCAGAACCCGGAACCGCAATTTGCGGGCGTAGAGAATTTCCGCCGGCTGGTCTTCGACCCCGGCTATCTGAAGTCGGTCTGGCTGACGCTGAAATTCACCTTCTTCGTGCTGGTCAGCGAGCTTCTGATCGGCTTCGCGCTGGCGAAGCTCCTGATGCGCAACGTGCCGCTCAAAGGGCTCTTCCGCACGATCCACACGCTGCCGCTGATGATCGCCCCGATTGCGGTCGGCGCCACCTGGCGCCTGCTGACGGTGCCGGGCCTCGGGCCGATCCCCTATTACATGCAGAAATGGTTCGACACGTCCTATGTGCTGTCGCGTTTTCCCGATCAGGCCTTCGCCACGGTCGTCATCATGGATATCTGGCACTGGACGCCGCTAATCACGCTCACGCTTCTGGCCGGGCTTTCCAACCTGCCGGAGGAGCCGCTGGAACAGGCCCGTATCGACGGCGCAGGCGAATGGCGGCTCTTCTGGGACATCACCCTGCCATTCCTGAAACCCGTGCTTTTGACGACGATCTTCATCCGTCTGATGGATGCGTTGAGGACCGTCGAGGAGGTGTGGATGCTCACGGGCGGCGGGCCGGGGGCGGAGACCCGTTTCGTCGGGCTCTACATCTGGCGCGTGGTCTTCCCGAAGACCGACTACGGCTATGGCTCGGCAATCTCGCTGGTCACGCTCTACCTCACCATCGTCATGTGCTGGCTGCTCTATGTCGCCATGACCGGCATGAAGGAGAACAGGGAATGAATCGCGGCTTCTTCAAATCCCCGATCACGCTCGGACTCTTGTGGATATTGCTGTCCCTGATGACGCTCTTTCCGGTCTGGTGGATGTTCCTCGTTTCGGTGCGCCGACGCGTCGATCTCTTCGGCGCGCCGAGCTTCCTGCTCGATACCTCCCGCATGACCTGGGGGAATTATCTGGCGGTGCTCTCCAACCCGACCTTCCAGAAATACATGACCAATTCGCTGATCATCGCCACCAGCAACGCCGTACTCGTTTCCGTGCTCGGTCTGCTCGCGGCCTATGCGATGTCGCGATTTCGGCTGGCGGGCAAGGAGAACATCTTCTTCTGGGTGCTGACCAACCGCATGGCGCCGCCGGCCGTGTTCCTGCTGCCCTTGTTCCTGATGTACACGACCTGGTTCCGTGTCGGCGACTGGACGCTGTTCGACACGCGCATCGGCCTTGTCCTGCTCTATTGCGTGTTCAATCTGCCCTTTGCCTTCTGGCTGTTGCAGGGCATGGTCGACGGCATCCCCAAAGAACTTGACGAGGCGGCCTATGTCGACGGCGCTTCCACCTTCACGGTGCTCGTCACCATCATCTTTCCGCTGTCGCGGCCAGGCCTCGCGGTCACAGGCATTCTCGCCTGGGTGTTTGCCTGGAACGAATATCTGTTCGCATCGACGCTAACCTCCGTTGACGCCCGAACCATCACCACAGGGCTTGCCGAATTCGTGACCGTGACCGGCACCAACTGGGGCCAGCTTGCAGCCGTTGCCATGCTGACGCTCCTGCCGGCGGCCATCGTGCTTGCCGTTGCCCAGCGCCACATCGTCGCCGGCCTCACCTTCGGCGCGGTGAAAGGATAGACCATGGCCAAGCACAAGGATGGCTTTCTGCCGATCAGGACCAATCTCTTCGACCGCATCTTCATATCGGTCGTGCTGTTCATCGCGATCTCGCTGTTGTGGATGCGGTTCCTCGAACCTCTCCTGCCGCTCTGGGTCTCAACCGTTCTGTCGGTGATCCTCGGCCAGTGGATCGTCAGGAAAGGATAAGACATGAGTTCAGTGACCCTTGAGGGCGTTGAGAAGAGTTTCGGCGCCGTGACTGTTTTGAAGGCGATCGATCTCGAGATCGCCGACGGCGAATTCCTGGTGCTGCTCGGCCCGTCGGGCTGCGGCAAGTCGACCACGATGCGCATGATCGCGGGGCTTGAGACGATCTCGCGCGGGACCATGCTGATGGGCGGGCGCGATGTCACCAACACCCATCCGCGCGAGCGCAATGTCGCCATGGTGTTCCAGAACTACGCGCTTTATCCGCATATGACGGTTGCCGACAACATCGGCTATCCCTTGCGGGTGGCCAAGGTGGAGAAGGCCGAGCGTCGCCGCCAGGTGGAGGCGGCCGCCGCCCGCGTTGATCTGGAGCCCTATCTGAAGCGCTATCCCCGCGATCTTTCCGGCGGCCAGCGTCAGCGTGTGGCGCTGGCCCGCGCGCTGGTGCGCGATCCGGAAGTGTTCCTGCTCGATGAGCCGCTGTCCAATCTGGACGCCAAGCTGCGCGTTGCCATGCGCGCGGAGATCAAGCACCTTCACCGCACGCTCGGCGTCACCATGATCTATGTGACCCACGACCAGATCGAGGCGATGACGCTTGCCGACCGGGTCGTGCTCTTGTCGGGCGGCGAGATCCAGCAGGTCGGCACGCCCGACGATATCTATGACGATCCGGAAAACCTGTTCGTTGCAGGCTTCATCGGCTCGCCGCCGATGAACTTCATCGCAGGCCGCGCGAAGGGCGGCGCATTTTCCGCCGACGGGGTTTCTGATGTCTCGGCGCCCGGGGCGCACAAGGCGCTCACCCTCGGTTTTCGCGCCGAGGACGTGGTGCTTGCCGAGAACGGCCGGTTCACCGGCACGGTCTATGAGGTCGAGCCGACCGGCGAGGCGACCTATGTTGTTCTCAATATTGCCGGCGGTCAGGTGATCATTCGCTGCGACAAGAAGTTCCGGCCGGAGATCGAGGCCACGCTCCGCTTCGAGGTGCCGGATGGACAGATGCTGTTCTTCGATACGGACACGGGAAAGAGGGTGCGCACGTCATGACGATCATGAGTCGATTTGACCTGAAGGGCAAACGCGCCGTCGTGACCGGCGCTTCCCAAGGCATCGGGCTGGCCTCCGCCCGGGCTCTCGCCGAGGCCGGCGCCCATGTGCTGCTCACCTCGCGCGATGAGCAGGCGCTGGAAAAGGCGGCCGACGAACTGGCGTCGGAAGGCTATTCGGTCGAGCACCGTTTTCTCGACGTCACCGACAGCGTCGCCGTAACGGCGCTCGCCGAAGACCTGGGCGCCGTCGACATTCTCTTCGCCAATGCCGGGATTGCCCGCTCCGGCGAGGCGGCCGAGGAAATGGCCGATGACGTCATTGCCGACGTGATGAACGTCAATTTCAATGGCGTGGTACATTGCTGCCGCGCCTTTGGAAGAAAAATGCTTGCGGCGGGCGGCGGCTCGATCGTCGTCACCGGTTCGATCTCGGCGCTGATCTCGAACAGGCCGCAAAAGCAGAGCTACTACAACGCTTCAAAGGCCGCCGTGCACCAGATGGTCAAGAGCATGGCGGGCGAATGGGCGGCGCGCGGTGTCAGGATCAATGCCGTGGCGCCCGGCTATATCGAAACGCCGATGACAAAATACGGGATGGAGGAAGATCCCGAAACCGCCGAAAAATGGCTCGAGCTCACGCCGATGGGCCGTGTCGGTCAGCCAGACGAGATTGCGTCCATCATCGTGTTTCTGGCCTCGCCGGCTGCAAGCTACATGACCGGATCCGTCGTCGTCGCCGATGGCGGATACACTTGCTGGTAGGAGAATGACAATGACGATCCCCGAAACCATGCGCGCCGTGATCTGCTACGGGCCGGGCGACTACAGGATGGAAACCCGGCCGGTGCCGCGCCCGAAACCCGGCGAGGTGCTGGTCAAGGTTCTGGCGACAGGCGTGTGCGCCGGAGATGTGAAATGCTTTGCCGGAGCCCCGATGTTCTGGGGCGATGAAAGCCGTCCGGCCTATTGCGAGAGCGACGTCATTCCCGGCCATGAATTTGTCGGCGAGGTCGTGGAACTCGGCGAAGGGGCGGGCGAGAAATACGAGCTTTCGGTCGGCGATCATGCCGTATCGGAGCAGATCGTGCCCTGCGGCAAATGCCGCTTCTGCCAGTCGGGCGACTACTGGATGTGCCAGCCGCACGACATTTACGGCTTTCACCGCGAGACCCAGGGCGCCTGGGCGGAATATATGGTCTATCCGGCAAAGGCGCTGAACTACAAGCTGCCGGAAACGCTGTCGCCGCGCCACGGCGTCTTCGTCGAGCCGCTGGCCTGCTCGATCCATGCGGTCAATCGCGGCAATATCGGGCTCAACGATGTCGTCGTCATTTCCGGCTGTGGCGCGCTTGGGCTTGGCATGGTCGCCGCCGCCAGGCTGAAGAACCCGGCGAAGCTCGTCGCGCTCGATCTCAACCCGCATCGCCTCGAACTGGCGAAGAAGTGCGGTGCGGACATCGTGCTCAACCCGGCGGAAACCGATGTGGTCGGCGCGATCCGCGACATGACGGAAGGCTATGGCTGCGATGTCTATATCGAGGCGACGGGGGCGGGGAAATCGGTCGAACAGGGCCTGCTCGCCATTCGCAAGCTCGGCACTTTCGTGGAGTTTTCCGTGTTCCGGGACCTTGTTACCGTCGACTGGACGATCATCGGCGACAGCAAGGAGCTCGACATTCACGGCGCGCATCTGAGCCCGCGCACCTATCCCACCGCGATCCGCATGCTCGAACAGGGGCTGCTGCCGATTGACGAGATCCTCACCCATTTCCTGCCGCTGGAGGATTTCCGCAAGGGCATCGACATCGCCGCCGACGGCTCGCAATCGCTGAAGGTCGTTCTGGAACCGGGGAGGATGGCATGAAGGCGCTGGTGCTTGAGGAGAAGGGAAGGCTGGCGCTGCGGGAGATCGACCTCGGTCAGATCCTCGGCCCCGACGATGTGCGCATCCGCATCCACACAGTCGGCATCTGCGGCTCGGATGTTCACTACTACACCTATGGCAAAATCGGTCCCTTCGTCGTCAACGAGCCGATGGTGCTCGGCCATGAGGCCTCCGGTACGGTGGCGGAAGTCGGCGCCAATGTGCGGGATCTGAAAGTGGGCGACCGGGTGTGCATGGAACCCGGCATTCCCGATCCCAATTCGAAGGCGGCCAAGCTCGGCATCTACAATGTCGATCCGGCCGTCCGCTTCTGGGCGACGCCGCCGGTCCATGGCTGCCTCGTGCCCGAGGTCATTCATCCGGCCGCCTACACATTCAAGCTGCCGGATCATGTCAGCTTCGGCGAAGGTGCTATGGTCGAACCGTTTGCCATCGGCATGCAGGCGGCCCTGCGGGCGCGCATCAAGCCGGGCGACGTTGCCGCCGTTGCCGGCGCCGGTCCGATCGGGATGATGGTGGCGCTTGCCGCCCATGCCGGTGGCTGCTCGCGGGTGATCGTTTCCGATTTCAGTCAGCCGAAGCTTGATATCATTGGGCGTTATGATGGCATCGAAACCGTCAACCTCGGCGAGACGTCGATGGCCGAAGCGGTTCAAGAGAAGACCGGCGGCTGGGGCGCGGATATCGTGTTCGAATGTTCGGGCGCGCCGCCCGCGATCCTCGGGGTGTCCGAACTCGTTGCGCCAGGCGGCACGGTGGTTTTCGTCGGCATGCCGATCGACCCGGTTCCGGTCGATATCGTCGGCCTGCAGGCGCGCGAGGCGCGGATCGAGACGGTCTTCCGTTACGCCAATGTCTACGATCGGGCGATCGCGCTGATCGCCAGTGGCAAGGTCGATCTGAAACCGCTCATTTCCGACACGGTTCCGTTCGAGAAGTCTGTCGAGGCCTTCGACCGCGCCGTCGAACAGCGGCCGGAAGACGTGAAGGTCCAGATCGTGCTGGAGGGCTGAAGCCCGCCGCTTCATCAAAAACGCTGACGTCTGAAATCAGCGATATTGGATATTCATCTCTCTTGATCCCTGCTAGTTCTGGCCCGAGGCAATTTTCCGGGACAGGTTTTCATGAAACAGGCCGAACGCAGCGGATCCGACCGCGACATGCTGATCATCATGCTGGCCGGCGGGCTGGTGCTGGCGCTTTCTTTCGGCGTGCGATCGGTCTTTGGCGGCGTTGTGCTGCCCTTGTCGGATGATTTGTTTGCCGGCCGGATCGAGATATTCTCGCTGTCGATCGCCATCCAGAATCTCGTCTGGGGGCTGGCGCAGCCGTTTTTCGGCATGCTGGCCGACAAGTTCGGCGACCGGCGCGCGCTTTGGCTCGGTTTCGGCTGTTATGTCCTCGGCATGCTCATCTGCGTCGTCGGCGTCTCGCCCTTCGCCCAGCACATGGGCGCCGGCGTTCTCGTTGGCATGGGCGTTTCGGGCACGGCGTTCGGAACGGTTCTGGCCGTTGTCGGACGCGCCGCGCCTGCCGAAAAGCGCGGCTTCTATCTGGGCGTTGCCTCGGCCATGGGCTCGGCCGGTCAGGCGGTGCTGCCGCTGCTGACCGCGTTCCTGATCAGCCGTTTCGACTGGCAGACCACGCTCCTGATCATCACAGCGCTCTTGGCGCCGATGGCGCTTGCGATCCCCTTCCTGCACGTCAAGAACAAGGGCTCCGTCGCCGAGAACGATATCGACTTGCCGCAAACCATCCGCCATGCCTTCGGCCATGGAAGCTTCGTGATGCTGGCGGCGGGCTTTTTCGTCTGCGGTTTCCATCTCGCCTTCATCACTGCCCATCTGCCGAACTATGTGCAGAATTTCTGCACCGGCACGGCGCTTTCCGCGCCGGAACTGCGCGCGCTTGGCCTGAAAGCGCTGGCGCTTGCGGGTTTTGCCAATATCTTCGGCACGCTGATCGCCGCCCGGCTCGGCAATTTCTTCGCCAAGCCACATGTGCTGGCCTGCATTTATGCGCTGCGCGCGCTCGTCATCCTGGTGTTCATCTGGCTGCCGTTGACACCAGTTTCGGTGCTCATCTTCGGCCTTGTCATGGGCGTGCTCTGGCTTTCGACCGTGCCGCTGACGAGTGCGCTGATTGTGGTCATGTTCGGCCCGCGCGCCATGGGCACGCTGTTCGGCTTCGTGTTCTTAAGCCACCAGCTTGGCGGCTTTGCAGGTGTCTGGCTCGGCGGTGCCTGGTTCGACCGTTACGGCAATTACGACGTGATCTGGTATGCGGCAATCGCGCTCGGCATTCTCTCGGCGGCGATCCACCTGACGGTGCGCGAGCGCGCCGCCTCACCCATGGCCGCCGCTGCCTGATCCGCAGGGCTGGCCTTAACACTTCCGTAAGCATGATCGCATTAATCTCGTCCCGCCCTGAAAGCCGGGCGCCGGGCGAATATTTCCGTCGGACTCTTTTCGCGGATTCGCCAAGCGTCTATGTTTTGTCGAGGGCGATTCGATCCGGACGTTCCGGATCTTCTTGAGATGTGAATGGCCTCTTGAAGGCGGCTTTGGCGCTTTGCGGCTGCGCGACCCGCCGAAAGACAGATGCGGAAGAGACGAATGGAGCGGGGCGGCAAAAGCAACGAGGGCCGGAAGATTCGCGACAGGCGCGCAAAACGCGCGACGGCGCGGTGGCTCGCCGCAGGCACGGCGCTTTCCCTCTCCGCAGCGAACGCCTTTGCCCAGGCTACGGATACAGCGCCTGTGCTTTCCTCACGCGAGGTCATGGCGCTTTCGGCCTTTTGCGGCATTCTGGCGGCAACCGTGCTTTCGACCCTCTGGTTCATGCGCCTGCGCGGACGCACCGAGGCGGAAAACCAGCGTCTTGCCCTTGAACTCGAAAATCACCGCGAGCGGATAGCCAATCTGAAGGCGCTGAATGCCGAGCGCAACCGCCGGATTGTCTTCTGGGAAGGCCCGAAGGCACAGCCGGAATTTCTGGGCGCCCTTCCGGCAGAAGCCGGCGCACCCGAGGATGAGACGGCCTTTCTCGCTTTTGCCGATTGGCTTTCGCCGGGAAGCTCGAAGCAGCTTGAGGCAGCCATTTCCGCGCTGCGCAAGAAAGCAAAGGCCTTTGAGATGCTGGCCGAGGCCAGAAACGGCTATGTGCTGGAAGTCGTCGGCGGCACCACGGGCGGGCGCGCTCATGTGCGTTTCGGCGCGCTGGAAAGCATTCGCGCCGAGCTTGCCGAACTGAAGGTCGAACACAAGCGCCAGAAGGCAGTGCTCGCCCGGTTCGAAACCCTGTTCGATGCCGTCGACATGCCCTGCTGGCAGCGCGATGCGGATGGCGCTCTCATCTGGGCGAACCGCGCCTATGTCGAAGCGGTCGAGGGCGGTGAGCCGGAACAGGCGATCGCGGAAAATCGCATGCTGGTTGGCGCCGCCGTTCAGGAAAAGCTTGATGAAGCCGTTCGTGCGGGCACGCGCTTCGATGGCCGTCAACCGGTGGTGACCGGCGGCAGCCGCACCTTCTATGAACTGAGCGAGGTGCCGAATGGTGACGGATCGGCCGGCATCGCGCGGGACGTTTCCGAGCTGCAGAGCGCTGAAAACGCGTTGGAACAGACGCTTGAAAGTCATGCCGACACGCTCAATCACCTAAACACGGCGGTCGCGATCTTCGACGCTTCACGGCGGCTCACCTTCTACAACCAGGCTTTCGAAAAGCTTTGGAAGCTCGATATGGGCTTTCTCGAATCCCATCCCGACAATGGCGAACTGTTTGAGCGCCTGCGCGCCGACGGCAAACTGCCTGAACCGCACCAATGGCGCGAATGGAAGGAGAAGGCGCTCTCCGTCTATCGCGCCGTCGAACCGTACAACGATCTCTGGTACCTGCCGAGCGGCGAGACGCTGAGCGTGTTTGCCTCCGCCCATCCGCGCGGCGGCACCACCTGGGTGTTCGAGAACCATACCGAGCAAGTGGCTCTTAAGACGCGTTACAACACGCTGGTAAAGGTCCAGGGCGAGACCATTGACCATCTCTCCGAAGGCGTTGCCGTGTTCGGACCGGATGGCCGGCTGAAGCTCTCCAACCCCGCCTTCCTGGCGCTCTGGCGCATTGCCGACAAGGACGCGGCACCCGGCACCCATATCCGCGCGCTGATCGAGACCTGCGAGGATGATCCCGGCGCCAGCGACGGCTGGAAGCTCTTTGCGCGGATGATCACCTCTTTTGACGACGAGCGCGTTTCGCGGCAGGGCCGGCTCGATCTCGCCTCTGGCCTGGTGCTTGACTATGCCGTGACGCCGCTGCCGAACGCCCAGACCATGCTCACCTTCGTCAACAAGACGGATTCGGTGAAGGTGGAGCGGGCGCTGACGGAAAAGAACGATGCGTTGCGCAAGGCGGAGGAACTGAAGAACGCCTTCCTCGAACATGTTTCCCACGAGCTTCGCACGCCGCTGACATCGATCATGGGCTTTGCCGAGCTTTTGAAGGCGCCCGAGACGGGCGCGCTGACGCCGCGCCAGGGCAATTATGTCGATCACATCGCCAATTCCTCCTCAGTGCTGATGACCATCGTCAACGACATGATTGATCTGAAATCGGCCGATGCCGGCATTCTTCAACTGGAACTGGACCGGATGTCGCTCGACGATCTGATCGATTCCGTTGCGGACGACATTTCGAGCCGGTTGCAGGAAGGCGGCGTGACGCTGGAAATCACCGCGCCGCCAAAGCTTGGTGACATCACCGCCGATTTCCAGAGGTTGAAACAGGTGCTTCTGAAAATCCTGGGCAATGCCGTCAAATACGCTCCGCGCGGCTCGATCATCGCGCTGTCCTGCTGGCGTGAACAGGGAGATTTCGTCTTCACCGTCACCGATAACGGGCCGGGCATTGCCGATGATGCGCTCGAAAGCGTGTTCACCCGCTTTGAATCCGGCGGCCGCCAGGCGCAATATGCCGGCGCTGGTCTTGGCCTCGCCATTGTCGAAAGCTTTGTCGGCCTGCACAATGGCCGCGTCTTCATCGACAGTGAGCCAGGCGCCGGCACCACCGTTTCCTGCCGCATTCCCGACGCCACCGCCGAAAAGGGCGGGGCGGAAATCATCGCCGCGGAATGATGGAGCGCTTCCTCCCTGATGAGGCGGCGACGATCGCGCTTGCGGAAGAACTGGCGCCGCTTCTGAAGACAGGCGACTGTCTGGCGCTCTCCGGCGATCTCGGCATGGGAAAGTCCACCTTCGCCCGCGCGCTGATCCGCGCTCGCCTCGGGGAACCAGCGCTCGACGTGCCGAGCCCCACATTCACGCTCCTCCAGCTCTATGACGGTACGCCGGCGCTCTACCACTTCGATCTTTATCGCCTTTCCGATCCCGACGAGCTGATCGAGCTCGGTTTCGACGAAGCGCTTGAAGAAGGCATTAGCCTGATCGAATGGCCGGAGCGCGGGGAGGGTATGCTGCCTGAAGAAACGCTGACGCTTTCGTTTGACGAGGAAGGCAATGGCCGCCGGGTTCGGCTTTCCGGGCCGGATGCGCGGTGTGCGGAGTTGGCTGGCGCGTTCGGCTGATGGCTTTGCCGCAAGATTCATTTTGCCGGCCTGTAGACGGCAGGGCGAGAAGAACGGAAACGTGCGTGCAACACCATCCCCGCACTCTCTTCAGCGCGGAACGGCCCGCAAGGGCGCGTCCCGGTTCAGGGCCAGACGTCCCTATTCCGGTTGCCCGTAATAGGCCGTAGCGCCGTGCTTGCGCAGGAAATGCTTGTCGAGCAGCTCCTGTTCGATCGCCTGCAGGCCCGGATTGAGTTGCATCGACATCAGCGCCATCTCTGCGATGCATTCCACCGCAACGGCGACCTCGACGGCCTTCGCCACCGACTTGCCCCAGGTGAACGGCGCATGGCGGTTGACGAGAACGCCCGGAAAATCGAGCGGGTTCAGCCCCTTGAACCGTTCAAGGATGACATTGCCGGTCTCCCATTCGTAAGCGGACGCGATTTCCTCCGGCGTCATCTTCCGCGTCACCGGGATTTCGCCGTAGAAATAGTCGGCATGGGTGGTGCCGAAATTCGGGATTGGCTTGCCGGCCTGGGCGAAGGCGGTTGCCTTGGTCGAATGGGTGTGGACGACGCCGCCGATGCCCTCGAAGGCGAGCAGCAGGCAGCGATGCGTCGGCGTATCAGAGGAGGGCCGCATATTGCCCTCCACGATCTTTCCGTCGAAATCGACGATCACCATGTTCTCCGGCGACAGATCGTCATAATCGACGCCGGAGGGCTTGATGGCGAAGACGCCCTTGTCGCGATCGGCCGCACTTGCATTGCCGAAGGTCAGGTTGATCAGCCCGTGGCGTGGAAGCGCGAGGTTGGCCTCGTAAGCCTCGCGCCGGATTTCCGTATACATTGCGTACCCCCTTCTCAGGCCTTGATGCCAAGGCCGAGATGCCAGTAGATCTCGTTGTTGCGGAGATCCTGCTTGAAGCGATCGAGCTTGGTTTCGCCGTCGATGACCGCAAGTTCGATCCCCGCCATGGTGGCGAAATCGTCCAGCATCTCCGTCGTCACGTCATTGCTGTAGGCAGTGTGGTGTGCGCCGCCGGCAAGGATCCACGCCGAGAGCGCGGTCTTGAAGTCAGGCTTGCATTCCCAGACCGCGCGCGCAACCGGCAAGTTCGGCAGATCGGGATGCGGCACCGACGTCACCTCGTTGACCAGCAGACGGAAGCGGTTGCCCATGTCCATCAGCGAGGCATTCAGCGCCGGGCCGAGCTTCGCGTTGAAGACCATGCGGACCGGATCCGCCTTGCCGCCGATGCCGAGCGGATGGATCTCCACCTTCGGCGTGCCGTCGGCAATAGACGGGCAGACTTCCAGCATGTGCGAGCCGAGCACCTGCTCGTGACCCGGTGCCATGTGGTAGGTATAGTCCTCCATGAACGAGGTTGCCCCGCTCATGCCGTGGCCCATCACCTTCAGCGCGCGCACCAGCGCCACCGTCTTCCAGTCGCCCTCGCCGGCAAAACCGTAGCCTGCCGCCATCATCCGCTGTGCGGCCATGCCCGGCAGGGTCTCCATGCCGTGCAGGTCCTCGAACGTATCGGTGAAGCCCTTGAAGCCGCCGGCTTCCATGAAGGCCTTGAGGCCAAGCTCCTGGCGCGCGGTGTTGAGCAGCGCATCATGGCGTTCGCCGCCCTTCTTCAGCACATCGACAACGTCATACTGGTTCTCGTATTCGGCGGCGAGCGCTGCGACATCGTCGTCGGAAAGCGTGTTCATCACGTCCACGAGGTCCATGATGCCGTAGCCGTTGACGGAAAAGCCGAGCTTCATTTCGGCTGCCACCTTGTCGCCCTCGGTGACCGCGACCTCGCGCATATTGTCGCCGAAGCGGCAGAAGCGGCCGCCCTGCCAGTCGTCCCAGGCGCGCGCGGCGCGCATCCAGGCATCGATCCTCGCATGGACTTCCGGATCCGACCAGTGGCCGGAAACCACCTTGCGGCCAAGCCGCATGCGGGTGTGGATGAAGCCCGCCTCGCGGTCGCCATGGGCCGACTGGTTGAGGTTCATGTAGTCCATGTCGATCGTGTCCCACGGCAGTTCGCGGGCATATTGCGTATGGAAATGCAGGAAGGGCTTGTTGAGCATGGAAAGCCCGCGGATCCACATTTTCGACGGCGAGAATGTGTGCATCCAGAGAATAAGCCCGCCGCATTCGGGATCGGAATTGGCGCGCACGGCAAGCTCAGCGGCTTCCGCCGGGCTTTTGACGACGGGCTGCGGCACGATTTCGAGCGGCAGATTGCCGTCCTTGGAAAGGGCGGCGGCAATGGCGTTGAACTGCGCGTCGACTTCCGCCAGCGCTTCAGGCCCGTAAAGGTGCTGCGAGCCGCACACGAACCAGATCTTGAGGGGCTTCAGGCCGATCATGTTACTTAATCCTTCTCAAATAAACCGGGTTGAAAGCGCCAGCCTCAGCCGCGCACCTTGTCCCGAATTTCGATCAAATCCTTCATCACCTGGGACATGTCGCTGTCGCGGGTGATGCCGCCGAACCCGTCGTGGAGCGTCAGGTAGAGCCCGTAGAGCTCCTCGTAGATCGCGACGTTTTCGGGAATGGGGTCATAGCGGATGTCCTTCAGACCGGTCATCGCGCGCGTCGTTTCGCCTATATTCTCGTGCGATCCGCCAACGGCGGCGGCCGCCACGGCAGCCCCCAGCGCGCAGGTCTGGGCCGAACGGGTGACCAGCATGGTGCGGTTCATCACATCGGCATAGATCTGCATCAGCATCGGGTTCTTTTCGGCAATGCCGCCGGCGCAGACCACCTTGTCGATCGGCACGCCGAAATCCGTCATGCGCTCGACGATGGCGCGCGCGCCGAAGGCTGTCGCCTCAACGAGGGCGCGGTAGATTTCCGCACGGGTCGAATAGAGCGTCTGGCCGATCATCAGCCCCGTCAGCCGCTGGTCGACGAGGATGGTGCGGTTGCCATTGTTCCAGTCGAGCGCCAGAAGGCCGCTCTGGCCGGGCTTCATCGCCGTTGCTTCCTCCGTCAGTTCGCGGTGCAGGTCCGGCCCGCCCTGGCACACGCGTTCCACCCACCATTTGAAGATGTCGCCAACGGCCGACTGGCCTGCCTCGATGCCGAAGAAACCCGGCAGGATCGAGCCTTCTACAATGCCGCAGACGCCGGGAATGGTGTCGGACTTCGACAGGTCGACAATGGCGCAGTCGCAGGTCGACGTGCCGATGACCTTGACCAGCATGCCTTCCTCGATGCCGCAGCCGATCGAGCCCAGATGGTTGTCGAATGCGCCGGTGGCAATGGCGATGCCTTCCGGCAGGCCAAGCTTCTCCGCCCATTCGGCGCAGAGCGCGCCGGCGGGCACGGAGATGTCCTGCGCCGTGTCATAGAGACGGTCGCGCAGGTCGGCGATGGCGGGATCGAGCTTGCCGAGGAACTCCTTGTCCGGCAGGCCGCCCCATTTGGGGTTATAAAGCCCCTTGTGGCCGGCAGCGCAGACGCCGCGCTTGACGTCGGCCGGCGCCTTGACGCCGGCAAGCACGGAGGGAATCCAGTCGGCAAGCTCCACCCAGGATGCCGCCGCATCGAAAACGGAACGATCGACATTGAGGCAATGCCAGATCTTCGACCACCACCACTCCGACGAATAGGTATCGCCGACCATGGCGAGGTATTCCGGCCGCTCGTCCTTGCCGAGGGCGGTGATCTTCTCCGCCTCGCGCCAGCTCGTGTGGTCCTTCCACAGCCAGCAATAGGCGTTGAGATTGTCGGTGAAGCGTGGGTCCATCGACAGCGCGCCGTTGTTCTCATCGACCGGAAGCGGACTGGAGCCGGTCGAATCCACGCCGATCCCGATCACCTTCGCCGCGTCGAAGGCCTCATGCTTTGCCGCCTCGGCGAGCGCGCCGCGCACGCTCTCCTCAAGACCCTTCAGATAATCCGCCGGGCTCTGGCGGGCAAGCAGCGGGTCGGAGGGGTCAAGCAGCACGCCCTGGTCGCCGCTTGGGTAGTTGTAGACATGGGTTCCGTACTCAAAACCATCGTCGCAGCCCACAACGAGCGCGCGGACCGAATTGGTTCCGTAATCGATTCCGATGGAGAACATGGTGTGCCTCGTTCTTATTGTCTCGTTGTGTTACCGGCGCCGCCTTGCCTGTGCCGGTAACGTGTTTTTTTGTTGATCAGGGAGCCGCTGTGCGTTCGACCGTCAGTTTCAGCAGGCCCTTCTGCAGCACGATGAAGAGCAGAAGCAGAATGCCGATCGCGATCTTGGTCCACCAGCTGGAGAGCGTCCCGTCGAAGACGATGTAGGTCTGGATCAGGCCCATGGTCAACACGCCGAAAAGCGTGCCGAAGACGTAACCGGCGCCACCCGTCAGAAGCGTGCCGCCGATGACGACGGTCGCAATCGCCGTCAGTTCGGTCCCGACAGTTGCCAGCGGATAGCCCGAACCGGTGTAGATGGCGAAGACGATGCCGGACAGACCCGCCATGAAGCCGGAGAAGGCATAGATCATCACCGTGGTCTGGCCTATCTTCGAGCCCATCAGCGTCGCCGTCTGCTGACCGCCGCCAATCGCGAACACATTGGCGCCGAAACGGGTCTTGTGGGCAACGAAGTGACCGATGACGAAAGCGAGCAGCATGATCACGCCGATCAGCGTCAGCCGCCCCTTGCCGGGCATCAGCCAGTAAGCGCCCTGCAGCATGTCGAAGAAGGGATTGTCGATCGGCACGGAATCGATTGTCAGCATGTAGGCGACGCCGCGCGCCAGGAACATGCCGGCCAGCGTGACAATGAAGGCCGGCATGCCGAGCGTGTAGATCAACCAGCCCATGGCCGCGCCGAAGGCGGTCGTGACCGCCAGGAGCAGGGCGAAGACGACAAGCGGATGAAGGCCCGTATCCCGCAGAAGCACGGCGATGAACACGCCGGAAAAGGCGATCACCGAGCCGACGGAAAGATCGATCCCGCCCGACAGGATCACCACCGTCATGCCGACGGCGACGATGCCGAGATAGGCGTTGTCGGTCAGAAGATTGCCCGCCACCCGGGTCGACAGCATGAACGGAAACTGGATGTAGCAGATCGCATAGGCCACGATGAAGATGGCGATGGTGGCAAACAGGGGATAGAGACGCGGATTTTTCATTTGCCTGCCTCCTGCCGGGCTTCGGGTTTGGCCCGCCCCGCAAACAGGTTCTGCTTCAGGAATTTCAGGTCGCCGGTGATGTTGGGCGACTGCAGCACCAGGATGATGACGACCAGCACCGCCTTGATCACCAGATTGTATTCCGACGGGAAGCCCGCCAGAAGGATGCCGGTGTCGATGGTCTGGATGATCATCGCGCCGATGACGGCGGCCGAGATCGAGAAGCGGCCGCCCATCAGGGAATTGCCGCCGATGACGGTGGCAAGCACGGCATCAAGCTCGAGCCAGAGCCCGGCATTGTTGGCGTCCGCGCCGCGGATATCCGCCGTGATGATGATGCCGGCAAGGGCCGCGCAGAAGCCCGACGCCATGTAGACGGCGATCAGCAGAACCCGCGCATTGACGCCGGCAAGGGCGCTTGCCCGCCGGTTGACGCCGATCGATTCGATCAGAAGGCCAAGCGCGGTGCGACGGACGAGGAAGATGACCAGCGCCGCCGTCAGCACCCAGATCCAGACCGGCACCGGAATGCCGAGAACATCGCCGGAGCCGAGAAAGGCGAAACTCGGCAGATTGAAGGTCAGGATCCGCCCCTCGGTGATCAACTGCGCGATGCCCCGCCCGGAGATCATCAGGATCAGCGTCGCGACAATCGGCTGGATGCCGATGAAGGCGACCAGAATGCCGTTGAAAAGGCCAGCAGCAAGCCCTGCGGCGATCGCCGTGACAAGCGCCGGCACAAGGCCGTAACCGCTTGCGATCGTCGCCGCGCCGACCGCGCCGGAGATCGCGATCACGGTGCCGACCGAAAGGTCGATCCCGCGCGTCGCGACCACGAGCGTCATGCCGATCGCCAGCAGGGCTACGGGCGCACCCCGTTTCAGAACATCGATCACCGGCCCGACAAAGCGTCCGCCGGAATATTCGACCTGCAGGAAGGTCGGGAAGAATAGGCTCACCAGCCCCACCAGGAAGACGAGCGTGACAAGCTGCGGGATGACCCGCTTCAGACCGCCGGGCATCAGACCGCCTCCCTTTTCTCGGCGGCCGATGTGGCGATCGCCTTGACGATGTTTTCCGTGGCGATTTCAGCCCCCGTCAGTTCGGCGACATGGCGGCGGTCGCGCACGACGATGACCCGGTCGGAGACCGCGATCAGTTCGTCGAGTTCGGAGGAGATGATCAGGATCGACATGCCCTCGGCCGTGATCTGGTGAATGAGATGCAGGATTTCGGCATGCGCCCCGACATCGATGCCGCGCGTCGGCTCATCAAGGATGAGGAAGCGCGGGTTCATCGCCAGCCAGCGGGCAAGCACCACCTTTTGCTGGTTGCCGCCCGACAGTTCGCCGACCGGTTTTTCAGCGCTCGAGGTGCGGATGTCGAGCTTTTCGATGTAATCGGCGGCAAGCCGCGCCTGTTCGCCCCGGCTGATCGGCCGCGCCCAGCCGCGCCGCGCCTGCAGCGCCAGCGCGATGTTTTCGCGCACCGAGAGATCGGCGATGATGCCGTCGGTCTTGCGGTCTTCCGGGGCAAAGCCGAAGCCCGCGGCGATCGCGTCGCGCGGACTGCCGATCGAGATTTTGCCGTTCTCATCCGAGACCGTCCCCGATTGGGCTGTGCGCACGCCGAAGACAAGTTCCGCCGTCTCCGTGCGGCCAGAGCCGAGCAGCCCGGCAAGGCCGATGACCTCACCCTTGTGCACATCGAGATCGAAGGGCTCGACATAGTTCTTCCGTCCGACGCCCTTGAAGCTGAGGAGCGGCTTTTCGCCGACGCGTCCCGCCGTATCGCGCTGGCCGCCGATCTCCTCGGCCTCGTCCAGTTCGCGGCCGAGCATGTGGGAAATCAGCCGCATCCGGTCGAGTTCGGCGGTCTTTTCCGTGGTGATCTTGCAGCCGTTTCGAAGCACCGTCAGCCTGTCCGTCAGTTCGAACACCTGGTCGAGGAAGTGCGAAACGAAAATGATGCCGAGACCCTTGTCGCGCAATTGCCGGACGACATCGAACAGCATCTCGACCTCGCGCGTATCAAGGCTTGCCGTCGGCTCGTCGAGGATCAGCACCTTGCCGGACAGCGCCACCGCGCGGGCAATGGCGACAATCTGCTGGACGGCGACGGAATAGCTGCCAAGGTCGCGGTTGACGTCGATATCGAGGCCGTAGCCTTCCAGCATCGCCTCGGCATCGCGGAGCATGGCGCGCCCGTCGATAATGCCGAAGCGGCGTTTTTCGCGCCCGAAGACAAGGTTCTGGGCAACGGTGAGGTTCGGCAGGAGGTTCACTTCCTGGTAGACCGTGCCGATGCCGAGATCCTGCGCTTCCAGCGTGGAGCGCGGCGAGATGGTCTCGCCATTCAGCGTGATGACGCCCGAATCGCGGCTATAGGCCCCGGTCAGGCATTTGATGAGGGTCGATTTGCCGGCGCCATTTTCGCCGAGAAGGGCGTGAATCTCGCCGGCTTCAAGCTCGAACGAAACGTCATCGAGCGCCTTCATGCCGACAAAGGTCTTGGTCAGGTTTTTGATTGTCAGAAGCATTTCCCAGCACCTTGGATCGATCGCGCGGCGCCATGATCATGAACCGAGGCGGCCGGGACCCTGGAGTCCCGACCGCACCCGGGAGGAAGCGGACTTAGTAGCCGAGGCCCTTGCGGCGCTCGTATTCGCCCTGCGGATCGTCAGCCTGGGTATAGAGCTTGGATTCCGTCTGGATGAATTTCGGCGGCATGGTGCCATCGGCCCAGTAGGCTTCCAGCGCGTCGAAGGCGGGACCGGCCATGTTCGGGGTCAGTTCTACCGTGGCGTTGACCTCGCCCGCGGCCATGGCCTGGAAGTAGTCCGGCACGGCGTCGATGGCGACGACCAGAATGTCGGTGCCGGGCTTCAGGCCGGCTTCCTTGATCGCCTGAATGGCGCCGACGGCCATGTCGTCATTATGGGCATAGAGCGCGCAGATATCGGCGCCGCCGTTTTCGGCCTGCAGGAAGCTTTCCATGACTTCCTTGCCCTGCGAGCGGGTGAAGTCGCCGGTCTGACTGCGGACGATCTCGAGATTGTCGTGACCTTCCAGCGAATTGCGGAAACCGGTGGCGCGGTCGATGGCCGGCGACGAACCGGTCGTGCCCTGCAGTTCGACAACGCGGCAAGGCTGGTCGCCGACCGTATCCACCAGCCACTGGCCGGCCACTTCGCCCTCATGCACGAGGTTTGAGCCGACGGCCGTCAGGTAGAGGTCATCGGAACTGTCGACCTGGCGGTCGAGCAGGACCACCGGAATGTCGGCATCCTTGGCCTCTTCCAGCGCCGAATCCCAGCCGGTGGCGACGACCGGGGCGAGCAGGATGGCGTCGACGCCCTGGGCGACGAAGGCGCGGATGGCGGCGATCTGGTTTTCCTGTTTCTGCTGGGCATCGGAGAATTTCAGGTCGATGCCGCGTTCTTCCGCCTGCTGCTTGGTCAGCGTGGTTTCGGCCGCGCGCCAGCCCGATTCCGAGCCGATCTGCGAAAAGCCGACCGTCTGCGCCGAAGCGGCAGTCGCGGCGAGGGTGAATGCGGCGACGCCTGCAAGAAGTATCGATTTCATCAGTTTTGTCCTCCCGTTAGGAACAGATGGCAATCTGGATTGCCGTTCCGGCACCGGCCTCCGCCGGACGGGGAGACCCTGCCTTTCGGCCCTTGCGGCCGATCGATCGCATTGCCGAGGGTGATACGGTGTTCGGCCTTTTCCTCCCGGCGAAACCGTGTCGCCCTGTCGCAGCGTCAAAGGGGTGATCACCCCGCTTTTTCTGCGTTAAAAGGGCCTTGCGACGAGGGAATTCTTGCAATTTCCCTTGATACGGACAAATGAATAATCGTGTTTCTGATATAGCAGAATTGGTATGGATCCCATGGCGCATGACCTACGCCAGAAAAGTCAGGACGAATTCATCCGCCGCGGCCTGCGGTTCTCGCAGATGCGGCTGATCGCGCTTCTCGACCGCAAGGGACAGATCTCTTCGGCTGCGGCGCAGCTGGGGATGACCCAGTCGGCGGCGTCGCGTCTGCTGTCGGAGCTCGAACACACCGTCGGCGCGAAGCTCTACGAGCGCCACGGACGCGGCGTCGTGTTGAGCGAGGCCGGACAGGCGATGGCGCGCCAGGCGCTGATCATCCTGAACCAGCTTGACAGCGCTCACCAGGAGATATCGCAGATCGTTGACGGCGCGCGCGGCCAGGTGCGCATTGGCGCGGTGACCGGGCCTTCGATGCAGCTTGTGCTGCCGGTGATCCGCGAACTCAGGGAGAACTATCCCGAAATCGAGCTTTCGGTGCTGGTCGACACCTCCGACAAGCTGGCCGAAGCGCTCTTCTCCCACAATCTCGATTTCTATATCGGCCGTCTGCCGGAGGAAGTGGACGCCAAGTCGGTGACCATGCGCCCGCTCGGCGTCGAGCCCGTCAACATGATCGCCCGGACAGGCCACCCGCTTGCCGGGAGACAGACAGTCTCGATCGGCGAATGCCTCGAATATGACTGGGTGCTGCAGCCCGTCGGCGCCCCGATGCGCCGGTCGATCGAGGCGCATCTCCTGGCCAACGGCTTCACCCTGCCGCGCCATGTTTTCGTCACCACCTCGCCGCTCCTGTCGCTTGCAATCATTGCCGATACGGATGCGGTGACGCCGGTTGCCCGGCCTGTGGCGGATTTCCTGCATGTCGACGGCACGCTGGGCGCGGCCATCTGCCAGCTTCCGGTTCGCGAGAGCATCGATGTCAGCCCCTATTCGATCATCCAGCGGGTCACCTCCGTCCAGCCGCCGCCGGTGGAGCGGGTGCTGGCGCTGATCGATCGCGAGATCAAGTTGAGGCCCGAGCAGTTTCCCGAAGACCTGATCGGCCGGTGAAAGTCGTGCCGGCTCTTTCCAACCGGCCGCAAGCGCGTTAACGATGAAGCGCAGGCTTGTCATTCCTTCTGCCTGCCGAGGCATCGAGGACAGCATGAGCGCATTCAGGATCGCGATCGTCGGTTACGGCAAGATCGCCGGCGACGAGCATCGTCCGGCGATCGATCGAAGCGGCGATTTCGAACTCGCCGCGATCGTCACCAAGGGCGCCGCGCCTTCCGGCACGCCGGTTTTCTCCGATCTTTCCAGCCTCTTCGACGCGGGACCGGCGGTCGATTGCGTGGCGCTCTGCGTGCCGACGGCTGCCCGTTTTGCGCTTGCCGCCGAGGCGCTTGAGGCGGGCAAGCACGTGCTGCTGGAGAAGCCGCCGGCCGTGACGCTGGAGGAGATCGAGACGCTGCGACAAAAAGCAGCGGCAAAGGGGCTGTCGCTGTTTGCCGCCTGGCATTCGCGCTTTGCCCCGGGCGTCGCCACGGCGCGTGACCTGCTGTCCGATGCCCATATCCGTTCGGTCAGGCTGACCTGGAAGGAAGACGTGCGTCGCTGGCACCCGGATCAGAGCTGGATCTTCGAGCCGGAAAGCCTCGGCGTCTTCGACATGGGCATCAACGGATTGTCACTCGCCTCGGCCGTGCTGCCGGCCCCCTTTGCCGTGCAGGGCGCGACGCTCGCTTATCCTGAGAACCGAAAGGTTCCGGTGACGGCCATGCTCGACATCGCCATGGACGGCTGCGACAACTTTTTGGCCGCCTTCGACTGGAACCATAACGGCGCCGACGACAAGGCGCTCGAGGTGGAGACCGATCGCGGCATGCTCCTGCTGGACCGCAGCGGCGAACGGCTCGCCTTCAACGGCGCCCTGCTTCTCGACAGGCCGCAGCGGGAATATGAGGCCGTCTACAGCCGTTTCGCCGCACTGATCGGCAGCGGCGAAAGCGACGTCGACGCGACGCCGCTCGGCCATGTCGGAGAGGCGTTCGCAACAGCCGAGCAGAAGACGACGGAGCCGTTCTTCTGCTGAGGTCAGAACTGCTTGGTGACGAACAGCGAGACCGTGCTCTTGTCGTATTCGTAGAGCTCGACATTGGAGAAATTCTTCGAATAGGCATATTCGAGGCGCGGCGCGAAGCCCTTCATCGCAAGGGTGCGGAAGGTCGCGCCGACGGCAATATCGAGCCTTCGGTCAAGCCGCGATTTGGTCATCAGCGGAAACTCGCCCTCATAGTCGCGCAGCGTGCCGGCGACCTCGATATCGGTCAGGATTCCGCCCGACCATTCGCGGGCATATTTGGTGTTGATGTTGTAGCCGTAATAGGAATTGAAGTCCTTCTCGGCGGAGACATAATTGAACCCGCCGCCCATGCGGATGCTGCTCGACGGCGTCAACGCATAGCGGTGATTGATGCTCATGCCGGCCTCATAGCCGTCATAGGCATCCATGTCGTGGTAATCGAGCCACTGGAACGAGAAATTGGCCGACGTGACGCCGAACGGACCGAAGGAGCGGCGCACCGAAAACACCGGTCCGTAGCCGACACGGTAGGGCTCATTGCCCATCAGCACATATTCCGCCGCCATGCCGCCGCTGAAGATCCACGGATCATTGCGCCAGGACAGTTGCGAGAATCCGCCGAACTGGGTCTGGTTGTAGACCTTTTCCTTGTAGGCAAGGCCGGTGACGGAACCGCCGAAGGTGAGCGACAGGTCGTCTTCGAGATCGAAGGAATAGGTGCCGTTGACGCCGTAATTGAGGCCGACGCCGCTTTCCGCCCGGGTGCCGGGCGCGAGCGGAATGCCGCCGACATGAACGAGGGTCTCGTCGGTGGAATTGGAGATATTCGTGCTCGGCGCGATCGCCAGATAGCCGCCGAGCGTCCAGGGTCGGTCGATATTCACCCGGTCGATGAAGTCCTCGTAGAAGGAGCGCAGCGATTCGCTCGGCGCATTGTCGGCGAGAAGCGAAAAGTGATAGATCGCCGCCTTCTTCTCGCCCATCAGCGCCAGCGTATGGGCAAGCTCCTGCCGCACACGGGTAAAATCCGGCTTCTTGTCGAGAACGCCGCGCATCAGGATCGCCGCTTCCTTGAAGTGCCCCTCATGCTTGAGGATCAGCGCGTAGGTAAATTGCTGGGAAAGCGCGGAGAGTTCCGGATCATCGGAAAGCTCGGCCGAAAGCGCCATGGCCTGTTCATACTGGCCGCTCTCGATCAGCACCTTGATCTGCGGAAACGGATTGACGACCGCGACGGCCGTGCCGGCGATAAAAACCATCAGCAGACAGACGAGGCCCCCAAAGGATCTTGCCAGCCTCAAACGCATCCATGGCAGAAAATGCCGCATGAAAACCCCGGAACTCAAAACGCGATACAGAAAACGCCAGGCCGGCCGACAACCGGCCCGGCGCAATTCTCAAGGGCGTGAAAACTCAGTTCCGTTCGCCAACAAAGGTGCCGATCATACCCGCCCCGGCATCGGCCCGCGCGCCGTTCACCCTGTAGGTTCCGGCAATGCCGGCGGCGCGGTTGCCGTAAAAGGCTCCGTTCACGTTCGAGTTTGCCTGATCGACGTTCACGTAATCATTGCCGACGGCAATCGAATTGGCATTGGAGTTGAACTCCGAGCCGGCGATCGTTGCCTGGAAAGTGACGTCACCCACCTGTGTGACCATCGCGCCGTCCAGTTGTCCGCTGCCGAAGTCCACATCGGCGTTGAACGAGCCGTCGATATAGTCGAGATATTCGCCCGGAAGCGCTGCCGCGCCGAGATGCTGGCCGGAATAGGTCGCACGTCCGCTAAGCGGCATGTCGCCGGGCGCGGTCACGCCGTCGGTCGAGCGAAACGCCATCGCCACGACGTTGTCATCCCAGGTGTCGGCGTCGATCAGGGCGACCACAGGCCCGTCCTTGATGCCGTCGACGCCAAAATAACCGAGCCGCATATAGGCTTCGGCGCCGTCGCCAAGATCGGCGGTGTAACCCTCGCCGTCGGGGTAGAACAGCGCCGTTTCGCCAGCGTCGGGACCGCCGGTGATCTCGACGCTAACGGTGTCGTCGCCATTCATCTGGATATTGGCCGATGCCGATCCGGAACCCGTCACGGCAGCGTTCCATGTGTCGACATCCCCATAATAGCCGAGCGCGTTCGGCGCAACCGATCCGCCTCCACCACCGCCGCTGCTGCAGCCGGTGAGGGCCACAAGCGCCACTGTCCCCATCAGCGCCGTCATCGATGCTTTCATGTCCCCGCTCCTGTCCTGCTCTCTTGCGTTGTTAAGAACTTGTAAACCTTCGCAATGGCGCGCGACGCTGTCAACCGCATCAGGCGCTGAAAGCGAGAGGCGCAGTCGTGTTTCAACCGAAAGCTCAATCTATACGGGAATCTATGACATGCAGCGCTGCAACATGAAAGAGACCTAACCTGACGATTGTCGCCTGCGGGCATCAATAGTAGAAGACGTGTTCCGGCCGTCGGATGAAGGAGACCTGATCGATGACCACTCAGAACGCCATGCCGCTTTTTTACAAGAAACCGCAGGTGCTACGCTTCGAAGAACACAAGGGCCTCGGTCTGGTGGCGAGGAACGACTACGCATTCTCCGCCGAGGCGACGGCGATCCCGCTTTCGGTGAGCGAGTTCATGCCGGCCGTGCGCCACTATCCGATCGTCTTCATCGAGGCTGCCGGCCAGCCGGCCCCGGTTGCCATTGTCGGTCTCAGGGAAGGCCAGAACCTGATGCTGGAGAAGGACGGCAGTTGGGCGCCGCATGCCTATGTGCCCGCCTATATCCGCCGCTATCCCTTCATTCTGGTGCAATCGCCCGACGAGGATACCCGCTATCTCGCCTATGACAGCGAGAGCGGGCGGGTGAAGCCGCTTGCCGAGAACCCCGACGCCGCGCCGATCTTCAACGACGACGGCGCGGCGAGCAAGACGGTTGCGCCGATGCTGGAACTTTGCGAGGCCTACCACCAGCACCGCGCCCAGGACGCGGCCTTCCTCAAGGCAATTGCCGAGGCCGATATCCTGCTCGCCCGCCATGTGGACATGGAGTTCCCCGACAAGAGCCGCTACCGGCTCGACGGCTTCAGCGTCATCGACCACGAGCGCTACCGCAACCTCCCCGCCCGCACGCTCAAGCAGTGGACGGAGAAGGGCTGGACGGACGCAATCGCTCTGCACCTTGCCTCCGCCCAGAACTGGGGGCTGATGATGGAGCGCAACCGGCTGGTCTCCGCCGGCGACAAGGACGCGCGCCTACGGCATTAACTGGCCGCCATTGATATCGAGAATCTGGCCGGTGATATAGCCGGCCATGGTCGGCGAGGCGAGGAAGACGAAGCTCCAGGCGCAGTCTTCCGCCGTGCCGAGCCTTGCGAGCGGGATCGCGGCCAGCGCCGCGTTAAGCGCGGATTCCGGCGTCTCGTCATGGAAGGGCGTTTCGATGACGCCGGGCGCGATCGCGTTGACGCGCACGCCGTCCGCCGCCATTTCCCGCGCCAAAGCCCGTGTCAGCGAATGCACGGCGGCCTTGGCGGCGGCATAGAGGCCGGAGCCCGGCGCGCCGCCATTGCGGCCTGCGATCGATCCGAGATTGATGACCGAGGCGCGGTCACTCGCTTTCAGGGCAGGCCCCGAATAGCGCACCATGCGCAGGATCGAACGGGTGTTGAGGTCAAAGACCTGATCATAGATCGCCTCGTCGAAATCGGCCGACGGCGAGCGCAGGATGGCGCCGGCATTGTTCACCAGGCAGTCAAGCCCGCCCATCATCGCCACTGACCGCGCGACGATGTCCTCAGCATCCTCCGCCCGGGTCACGTCGCCGGAGACGACATGCGCCGTGCCGCCCTCCTCGCGCAGGGCCGCGGCAAGGCTCTCGGCCTCTTCCCGTCGCTTATTGTAGTGAATGGTCACCTCCGCACCGGAGCGCGAAAAGGCGCGCGCGGCGGCCGCCCCGATGCCGGAACTCGCGCCGGTGATGAGAACCTTCAGTCCTTGAATGTCATTGACGGGTATCATGCGGTTCCCTTTCCTTAAGTCTGTCGTGATCCTCTATAGACCGATCGGGCCGGCAAAGGCGAGCCGCAGCGTCAATGCATCACCCAGCCGCCATCGACATTAAGGTTCTGCCCGGTGATGAAGCCGGCGCGCGTCGAGATCAGGAACATCAGCGCCTCGGCAAGGTCTTCCGGCGCGCCCCGGCGCTTGATCGCCTGGCTATCGATGATACGGCGCTGATAGGCCTCCTGATCCGGATGGATCTTCTCCGCGTCCGTGGGGAAAGCGCCGGGCGACAGCGTGTTGACCGTAATGCCCCATTTGCCGAATTCGCGCGCCCAGCCGCGCGCCAGCATGATCAGCGCGCCCTTCGACTGGATATAGGGGGTGAGGTTTTCCCAGCCGCCTGAGACCGTGATCGAACTGATATTGATGATCCGCCCGAAACCGGCCTCGCGCATGCCCGGGAGCAGAGCCTTGACGATCATAAGCGCCGCCTCGACATTGACGGCATGGATCTTCGCGTGCTCATCCATGGTGAAATCCTCGAACGGCTTTGACGGATAGATCGCGGCATTGTTGATCGCCGTGTCGACCGGGCCTCGGGCGAGCAGTCCGGAAAGCGTTTCTTCAAGCGCCGTCTTGTCGGTGAGATCAACCTTGCTGACTGTAAGCCTCTCCGAGAGATCCCTGGCCGCCGCCGCGGCCTTCAGTGCCGCGATCTTGGCCGGATCATTGTCGAGCACGATCACCTCGGCGCCGGCTTGCATCAGGGCAAGGCTTGCCGGAAGCCCGAGCCCGCCCGCTGCACCCGTGTAGAGAATCCGCCGCCCCTGAAATTCACCCATGTTCACGCCTCCCGCAGGTTTTTTTCCGGCGGAGGATAACGCCGTTCTTGCGGCAGAGCGATGGCGTTTCTTGCACCGTCGCCGCCCGGCCGCTTAGAGCGGTTCAGCTTTTCACGGAAACGCCGTACCGCTCTACCTCTTTGTTTTTTCGCAATTCCGGGCGGTGAACCGGTGTCCACTTCATCTGGAGTTGCTTAATAGCATCGGCCCGAAAATCGGAATCGATTTTCGGAAAGCACGATGCGTAGATTCAATAAGCTAGAGCGTCCTTTGTGCATCCGAATGGATGCACGGCGCTCTAGTGCGGCGCGAACTGGCCGGGATGGAACTGGCCGAGCCAGGTCTCCGTCAGCGGCTCGCCATCCTCGGAAAGATAGGCGCGTACATCGATCGTATCGGCGGTTCCGTCGAATTTGAGGTCATAGGTCATTCGCCAGTCGTCCGTGCCGACGATCGGCATCGCATAGGCGTTGATGACCTCGGCGGCGCCGCCGACCGAGATTTCGGCTTCCACGCCGTCTTCGGCCGTCAGGCCCTCAACGGCCGGGCCGGAGAAATCGACGACGACCTTGACCTGATCGCCCGGGCGCGGCTGGCCAGGCACGCCGCCGCGACCGATCCGGCTTGCTGTCGTCTCGGCCAGGCGCTCATTCGGCGGCGCGGTCTTCGCCCAGGTCAGCGTATAGGAAAAATCGCGTTCGTCGCCGGCCTCGGGCAGGTCTTCCGGCAGCCAGTAGGCGACGATGTTGTCGTAGATCTCATCATCCGACGGCAGTTCGACAAGCTGCACCGCCCCTCGGCCCCAGTCGCCCTCGGGTTCGACCCAGGCCGACGCCCGGCGATTATAGAACACGCCGTCATCCTGATAGTGGTCGAAATTCCGGTCGCGCTGGATCAGGCCGAAACCTTCGGGGTTCTCGTCAAAGAAGCTCGATGTGACGACGCGCGGCGGGTTGTTGAGCGGCCGCCAGATCTGCTCGCCCGAACCGGTGACCACTTCCAGCCCGTCGCTGTCATGAACTTCCGGGCGCCAGTCGAAGGCCATGTTGCGGTGGGTTTCGGAATACCAGTACATCGAGGTCAACGGCGCGACGCCGAGCCGCTCCACAGCCTCGCGGAAGAAAAGCCGGCTGGTGATGTGCAGAACCTGACCTTCGCCATCCTCGTTTTCCGCCTCGATGCGATAGGCGCCGGAAACGCTCTTGCTGTCGAGCAGGGCGTAGATGACGATGCTGTCGCCGGGCTTGTCGTCCTTTTCTAGATAGAAGGACGTGAAGCGCGGAAACTCTTCCGGCCGCGCAAGACCGGTATCGACGGCAAGCGCGCGGGCGGAGAGACCGTACTGCCTGTCCGGTCCGTCGGTGCGGAAATAGCTCGCGCCGAGAAAGGAGATCCAGTCGGTCTTCATGTCCGGCCGCATCACCCGGAAACCTGCCCAGCCGGCGAAATCCTCGACCGCCTTGGCGGGGCTGTCTTCCGGCATGGTGAAATAATCGGCGCTGTAGAGCACCTCGCGCGCCTCGCCGTCCTCGACCAGGCTGATGGTTACAGGTTCCTTGAAATAGCGGCCTTCATGGAAGAACTGTACCGGGGCGTCGCCGACATCGACCGTATGGTCCTTGCGGAACATGATCTTCCAGTGGGCATCGTAATCGATCGCGTCGAAGAGTTCCGGATGCTCGACCGGATAGGGCTCGAACGGTTTCTCCGAAATCGCCTTCGCCTCGTCGGCGAGCCTTTCGAAGGAAAAGGGTTCGGCCGGGCCGAGGGCGGGCTCGAAATCCTGAGCGGCGGCTGCGACGGGCATTGAGAACAACGCAAACACGGGCAGAAACAGAGGCGAAAGACGGGCAGGCATACGGTTCGTCATCAGGGCAAACTCCGAAAGGGCCGAAAACACTCTGAATGCGTGAACGTTCTGGAGGCCGCCAGGTTCCCGCTTTCCTTCCAATATGGCAAAGCCCGCGCGAACGCGGGCTTCGAATAGCGAAAGGTCCTGCTGTCAGCTTAGCCGACGACGCCGGAAATCCAGCTCGAAAGGGCCGTCTTCGGCGCGGCGCCGACCTTGACGTCGGCAAGCTCGCCGCCCTTGAACATCGCCAGCATCGGAATGGAACGGACGCCGTACTTGACCGCGAGATCGGGATTGTCGTCGACATTGACCTTGGCGATCTTGACCTTGCCGTCCATTTCATCGGCGATCTCTTCGAGGCTCGGGCCGATCATCCGGCACGGGCCGCACCATTCGGCCCAGAAATCAACCACGACGGGCTGTTCGGAGTCGAGCACTTCCTGCTTGAAATTGGCGGTATTGACCTTGACTGTCGTCATATTGAACTCCTTGGCAAAGGCGAAATACACTCCTGGATACTTTCGCATTATCGTAGATTTGTCCTCCATGTGAGCACAGGCAGAGGAAAAATCAATGGCTGCAACTCTCACTTTGTCGAAAGTGCCGCAAGCGCCTCTTCAAGTTCCCTCGAGGTCAGGCGACGCACTGATGACGTTTCGGTATAGACCAGCAGGCATTCCACCGTTTTCTCAGGGTAGAGCGGCGAGAGAATTTCCCGGTAGACCGCCATCTGCGCGGCATGGGAGAAAGGCACCGGATCATCCGCGCCGGGCGGATTTCGGTTTGTCTTGAAATCAACCAGCAGCACCGCCTCTTCCAGGACCGCCAGCCGGTCAAGCCGGCCGGAAACGGTAAAATCGGCGGCCTTGAGCCGGACGGTTCCCGTCACCGAAACCTCGGCCCGGGCGGCGGATGAGAATACGGGCGCCAGTTCGGGATCCGACATCACCGACATCACGTTCTTCAGGATGGCGTCGCCTGCTTCCTCCGGCAGTTGGAGCGCGGCGCGTGAAAGATAGCGGCGGCAGGCGTCCTCGCGGTCTGAAACATCGAAGCCCGGCAGCAATTGCATGAGGCGGTGGACCAGCCGCCCTCTCTCCAGCGCAATATTGGCGGCGGGTTTGCCGAAAAGCGGCGAGGCGGTAACCGGCGGCGGGTCCTCCACCTCAAGGCCCGCTTGGGATGGGCTGAGAGGCGGTGCCGGGCGGGCGGCCTCCCGGAACGGCTCAAAAAGCGCCTGGGGCAATGGCGGAAGCGCTTCTTCCTGTTCCGCGCTCCCGGCCTTGCTTGCGAATGCGCGCGGCGGAATATTCTCTTTCCACAGAAGTCCCGGCCAGCTCTCTGCGAAGGGCCCGGACACCTCGATCGTTTCCGAGCGGCCCTGTTCATCGGCGGAAAGCGCCGACCATACGATCCTGTGCCAGCAATCCGGCACTTCCGTCTTGCCCCGGTAACCGGTGATGAAGAGCCGGTCGGCGGCCCGGGTCATCGCCACATAAAGGAGGCGTCGATATTCCTCCTTCGCCTCGTCTTCGCGCCGCGCGATATCGGCGAGAACGCCGCTGTCAGCTTCCTTCTTTGACGAATGCCAGACGGGCAGCCCCGCCTCCATCATCCGGAAGCCGGACAGATGGCTTGCGATGAAGGGCCGGCCGCCGCTGTCGACCAGGAACACAATCGGCGCCTCAAGCCCCTTGGAGGCATGGACCGTCATGATCCGCACCTCGTCGCGGCCCTTGTCCTGTTCGCGCTTGATCTCGAGGCCGCCCGTTTCCATCACGTCGAGGAAGCTTTGCAGGCCCGGCAGGCCTGTATCCTCGTGATCCTTCGCCGCGTTCAGAAACTCGTCCAGAATATCCCCTGCCTCGCTGCCGAGCCGGGCGAGGAAGGCGCGCCTGCCACCCTCGCGCGCAAGAATGTCGGCGTAGAAGTCGAAGGCGGTGCGGCGGCGAGCCGCATTAATGATCCGTTCCAGCGTTGCGACGGCTTCAGCGAAGGTCTCGTCACCGGCGGCAGCGAGACGCCGAAGCGCCGACCAGACATGCTCGTCTGGCCTTCGCCGCGCCGCGACAGCAAAGAGATCGTCTTCGGAAAGGTTCAGAAGCGGGCTCTTGAAAATGGCGGCGAGCGAGAGATCGTCTTCCGGTATGACCGCGAAGCGCCCGAGCGCCATCAGGTCCTTGACCGCGATGTGATCGGCGAGTTTCAGCCGGTCGGCGCCGGCGACCGGAATGTCGTAGGGCGATTTCAGCGCGCGCGTCAGCGCGTTGACAAAGGCGTCGCGCTTCCTGACCAGAACCAGAATATCGCCGGCGCGCACCGGACGTTCGCGATCCTTCTCCACGATCGTCTCGCGGCCGACCGTCTGCGAGATGCGGTGGGCGATGCGTCGCGCCAGAATGGCCGCCGGAGCCTGTTCCGGCGTTGCGTCGAACGGGGCGGTCCAGTCCTCCTCGTCTTCCGCCTCCGAAGGCGCGATCATCTCCCAGGCTTCGACATTGCCCGGATGGCCGAGGCGGTTGGAGACATGCACCGTATCCTCCCCCTCGGCCGAAAGGCCCTTGCGGTTCTCAGGGATCGAGAACACGCAATCGACCGCCGAAAGAACCGAGGCGGTGGAGCGGAAGGAAAGCGGCAGGCCGATCCTTGAAAAATCCGCCGCGATCGAAGCGACCCGCTTTTCAGTCAGTCTTCCTTCAGCGGCAAAGCGTTCGGGCCGCGCCCCCTGAAAGGAATAGATCGACTGTTTCTCGTCGCCGACGGCGAACATTGTGCGAAGCCCGGACCGCGCGCCCTCGCCGGTGAAGAAATCCTCGCTCAACGCCCGCACCACGTCCCATTGCAGGGGCGCGGTATCCTGCGCCTCGTCGACCAGAATATGGTCGATGCCCTGGTCGAGCTTGTAATGCACCCATGGACCGGCGTCCGAGCGCGACAGAAGCGCTGCGGTGCGGGCGATCAGGTCCTCGAAATCGAGCTTGCCGCGCCGCTGTTTCAGCGCCTCGTAGCGCGTGTCGAGCCGGTCGGCGAGGATGAGCGCCGCAAGCGTCTTTTCGAAGATGCGGAACCGGTTCAGCCGGTCGCGAAGTGCGAAGACCTGTTGAGCGGCGGCCAGAACCGCCTCGCCAAGCTCCGGCGCCTTGACCCTGAGTGACTTGAAGACGAGCGTGGATTCCGCCTTCGGTGTTCCCGCAGATGTCAGGAAGGCGCTTTCGAGAGCGGCAAAGCGGGAGGCCGCATCACCTGCCTCGACGGCTTTTTGCAGGTCATCGGCAAAGCCGGCGGCGCGCGAACCGCCGTCATCGCGCGCGATTATTACCAGCGCCGCAAGATTTTCGAGCCCTGAAAGCGGCCAGGCTTCGCCGGCAATGCTTTCCTCGTCGGTGTCTGCGTCAAAACCGTAGACCACCCGCAGTCTGGCCGCGAGCCCGTCCTTGCGCCGCGCTTCTTCCAGAAACGGGCGGATCGCATGGCGCGCGCCGACGATCTCGCCAAGCAGTTTCTCAAGCCCGCTGTCGTCGGCAATGTCCAGAACCGTCTGGAAGGCGACCGACAACGCCGGATCCTCCCGGCTTGCCGTCGCGGTCAGAAGCTGCCGGCGCGCATCGGCGAGCAGCGTGGCGGCGGCGATATCGTCCAGCACGGAGAAGTGTCCGGCGACATTTGCCTCCAGCGGAAAACGATGCAGCAGGCTCTCGCAAAAGGCGTGGATGGTCTGTATCTTCAACCCGCCGGGCGTCTCCAGCGCATGAGCGAAGAGCCGGCGCGCCACCGCGATCTTCAGCCCGTCCGGTCGCGCGCCCTCGATTTCAGCGATCTCGGCGGCTAGGTCTTCCTCCGGCAGCACCGCCCATTCGGCAAGCCGGGCGAAGACCCGATTCGACATTTCGGAAGCCGCCGCCTTGGTATAGGTGAGGCAGAGAATGGCGGACGGTCTGGCGCCCGCGAGCAGCAACCGGACCACGCGCTGTGTCAGCACATGGGTCTTGCCGGAGCCGGCATTGGCCGAGACCCATACCGTGCGGGCCGGATCCGAGGCGAGCCTCTGTCGCCCGGTCGTCCAGGAAAGCCAGTCCTCGGGGCTGGCATTCGCGTCCGGATCGTCAGTCATTGCCGCCCTCCCCATCGTCATCGACCGTCGACCATTCCGCGACGCGCGCGAGATGGTCGTATTCGCCGCCAAAATCACGCGCGCTTGCCGGAATGAGACGCGAGGCAAACGGCCGCTGTCCGGTCTTCAGCGCCGTGACGAAGCGTGTGAACTCGCGGAGCGCGTCGGTTGCAAGCTCCTCCGCCGTGATTGCCGGGTCCTTTTTGGTTTCCGCCTTTTCGAGGGAGTCGACGCCGAAACGATGGCCGGGCCTCAGCCGAACATATTTGAGACTTTTCGTTTCAAGCGGTGGCACGTTCTTGAAGGCGCCGGCAGAAAGGGCCGCGGCTTCAAGCGGCAATTGCGGTTCGAGAAGCGAGCGCGCTTGATTGAGCGAAGGTGAGATGCCGGTCTTGTAGTCTATGATCTCAGCCGTTCCGTCATCCAGAATGTCGATCCGGTCAGCAATGCCTGTCAGCCTGATTTCGGCAAGAGGAATGTCGAAGCCCGCGCCGGCCTCCGTCAGCGTTGCGTCGATCGGCGTCGACAAGCGCCTGGCCGCCTCGAATTTCAGCAGTTCCTCCGCCACGGATTCAAGCCGCGGCACCCAGCTCAGGGCCAGATGCGGCGGCAGCTCGGCCTCCAGCAGAAGTCCGGCCAGAACATCCCCCATCGCCGCCCGCCCGGCCTCGCCCGAAGGATCAGCGCCGGTCTTGATGAAGCGTTCGGCGAGCGCGTGATAGAGAATGCCGCGTTCCTTCACCGAGGGGTCCGCGTTGAAGGGGGCGAGTGGGTCGAGCTTCAGCACCTTCTGGGCGTAGATCGCGTAAGGATCGCGCCGCAACCTGCCGATTTCGGAGAAGGAATAACGCTTAGGCTGGCTGTCTGCCGGCGGGTATGGTTCGGGGCGCGGCGGGATCGGCGTGCGCGGCTGATCGTCAAGTGCGCTCGCCCAGCCCAGGAGAACATCGCCGCGTTTCCTCATCGCGGCCTCGAGGCCGGGTCCGGCAAAGGCCAGGAGCCGTTGCAGCCAGCGGCTGGCTACCGTCGGGGCCGAGCCTTGACGCAGCGCGCGCGAGAAAAGCAGATGCGGCGCGCCGGCAGCCATGATCAGGTCATGGGCCAGTTGCCCGACGCGCTTTTCCGGCGGCTCCAGTCCAATCTCCGCCTTCATTCCACGCGACAGGAAAGGATTGTTCTTCGCCTGTGTTGGCCATATGCCTTCATTCAGCCCGCCGATGACGATGGTCTCGACATCCTGCAGGCGCGCCTCCACCGCGCCGAAGATGAAGACCCGCGGATTGCCCATGGAACGCGGCTTCACCGCTTCGGATGCGGAAAGCGCCGCGACGATGTCGATCCATTGCGGGCCGTCGGCCTCGATCGTGCTTTCAGATCCCATTGTCTCCGACAACACGGTCGAAAGCCGCTCGCCAGCCTCGCCGGACCAGAGGGCGGAAAGGTCGCCCGCCTCGTCCGCGGCGACCGCTTCCAGAGCCCGGCCGGTGCGCGCCGCCCAGTCGGAAAGCGGAATTGCTTCCGTCAGCGGAGGCTGGTCGGGTCCGCGCGCGACGTGGGTTTCGATCAGCAAGGCGAGTGCCAGATCGATCCTCTCTGCAAGGTCGAGGGCATCTGCCGCTGCGCTCTTCGGCAATGCGGTGCGCCAGCGCGGCGGATGGCGTTCATCCTTCTGAACCTCCAGTGCCTCCGCGACAAAGGCCTGGAGATTGCCGAGGTCGGCTGCTCTGGTGCCGCCGCGCAGCGCGATCAGCTCGAAGGCGGCGCCGGCGGACCGCATTTTCCGGGCGGAGAGGCCGAAACGCGAGAGCGGGTGTTTCAAAAGCGCTGCAAGCGTGGCGGGCTCGCCCGGCTTCAGCGCCGCTTCCAGAAGCAGCGTCAAAAGCGTTCCCTGGCCGGTCGCCGAAAGCGGCGTACCGGCTGAATCATCCGCATCGATTGCGAAACGATGAAGTTCGGCGGCGACGCGGCGGGCAAGGTTGCGGTCGGGTGTGATCAGGGCCGCGCGGGCCGGTCTGCCATCTTCGCCCGGCCTTTCCAGCGCCAGCCGCAAGGCCGTGGAGATGGCAAGCGCCTCCTGCCGTTCGTTGGCCGCCTCCAGCAGCGCGACATCGGAAAAGCCCCGGTCGATCTCACCGGCCTCGAAAGTCGCCCGCCAGATCTCCCACCGGTCGGTCGTCTCGGCCGGCGCAAAGGCTGCCGCGAGCACGCGACCACGAATGCCGCGCGACGGGTCAGCTTCCTCAAGCGTGGCAAAATGATCGCGGCTCAGGGCAAGGCGCTCGAGCAGGCGCGCCATCTCGTATTGCGGATGGCTGCGGATCGAGGGATCGGGCAGGGAGGGTTCCGGGTCTGCCGCTGTCAGCGCCTGCCAGTCCTCTCCTGTCATCTCGCGATCGAGCCCTGGCAGGACAACCACGCCCTGCGGCAGGCCGGCAACGGCCGCGATCAGGTCGGCGATGGCGGGAACGGAGCCGGTGGAGCCGGCAATGATGACCGGCGCGTCCCCCGTCAACGCGGCGATCCGTTCGGCCTCGCCGGCGAGCAGTGCATTGCGGCGCGCAATCGCCGAGGAGCGGCCGAGCTCGTCCAGCCGGCCGGGCCAGTAATGCGCCGCGATCTTCAGGAACTCGGCGGTGAGTTGCCACCAGACGGCGTAGTTTTCCTGCTCAAGCGATGTCAGACTGTCCCAGCCGATCCGTTCCGTCTCCATGGCATCGATGAGTTCGGCGAGATCCCGGGCAAGCCAGACGGCATCGGCGGGGCTTGCGGGCGCGACGAGCGGCGAGCCGCCATGCAGTCCGGCAAGTTCGTCCGACAGCCGGTTGCGCCAGGGCAGGATCAGGCCGGCAAGCTCCAGCAGTCGCGGAACGGGTTCGATCGGCGGCAGGCTTTCCGCACTCTCGGGCAGGCTTTCCTCGAAATAGTGCTCGTCCTCGTCGGTTTCGCCGAGCGCGCGGATTTCCGGCAGGATCGCGGCGGCGCCACCGAGAAGGGTGGAAAACTCGCCGCGCAGCACGCGCACTGCTCGCCGCGTTGGCAGGAATATCCTCACATCGGCAAGGGCGAGCGGATCTTTCGGGTCGTAGCGGAAGGAAGGCGCCAACCTTCCCGAGAGCATGTTATGGGCAAGGCTTTGCAGAAACGGCACGCCTGGCGGTATCGTCCACAATCCGGCTCTCGTCGCCTCCACCATGCCGGGCTCCCGTTTCCATCCGATTCATCGACGGTTTTACGGGCCAAAAGCGGCCCACGCAAGCGCGGGCAAAAAAGGGAAACCGGAACGGCCGGGCCGGATGACGTGTTGAACTGCCGTGTTCCGGGGCCTAATGTTAGGAGAGCCGGATCGGCGGCAGGCCGGCCCGGACGTCATCCAACAGAGGTTAGCTCCGTCGATGAAATCTCTACGCCGCCTGTTCACCTCGCCGAAGCCGAGATCCGCGCCGCGCCCGGGGCCGACGCCGGGTTTTCGCGGCGGCATGCCCAAGCCCGAAGAGGCTTTCGTCGCGATCGGTGACATTCACGGCTGCGCCGACAATCTCGACCGGTTGTGGGAGAAGATCGATGCTATGGTCCCGGGTATGCCCGTGGTGCATGTCGGTGACTATGTCGATCGGGGAGAACATTCGGCCCAGGTGCTCAAAATGTTATTCGACCGTCAGCGCGAGCGCGGCGATATCGCCTGCCTGATGGGCAATCACGAGGAGATGTTTCTCGAGTTTCTCGACAAGCCCGAAAAGAGCGGCGAGCGCTGGCTGCGTTACGGCGGCCTGCAGACCGTCGCCAGTTTCGGTCCTGCGGGCGATGCCTATGGCCGGAAAGACATTTTCAGCCTGCGCGATGCAGTCATCGAAAGCCTCGGACAGGAGCAGCTCGATTGGCTGAGAGGCTTGCCGCTCGTCTGGTCGAGCGGAAACATGTCCGTGGTTCACGCCGGCGCCGATCCGCGCATGCCGCTCGATGAACAGCCCGAGCGCAATCTCACCTGGGGCCATCAGGACTTCGGTCATTTGCCGCGGCGAGACGGGTTATGGATCGTCCATGGCCACACGATCGTGCAGGTTCCGCAAATGGCAAACGGTGTGATCTCGATCGATACCGGCGCCTATGCCACCGACCGCCTGACGGCCGCCATCATCCGGCCGGAGCGCGAGGTCGAGTTCATCCAGGCAACCTCCGGTCAGCCTCCGCGTTGAGCGACCGGCGATAATGTCATGACACAATCTGAAGGCTTGCGATCGTCTGATCGCAGGCAAGGAGCCGTGCTTGCCTTCAACGAACGCAACTTCGCGGATTTGGAAGGCCTGATTGTTTGTGGTGCGCTGGAGAAGACAAAAGAAAACGCCCACCGGGGGAGGAGGATCCGGTGGGCGTCATCATGATGACCAGCGATTGGGAGGAGGAGGATCGCCGGTCCAAATCGAAGCGCGCTGGGAGGAGGAGGGCGCGGCTCCGAAAACATGTGTTTCGGCTTTTTGCGAGCCGAAGGAATTGCTTAGAACGCGGCCTTGCGGGCGACGCGACGGATATCTTCGCGATTGATGCCGAGGTCGTGCAGTTCACGGGTGCTCATGCGGCCAAGCTCGGTAACGGTCTCGCGGTATTTGAGCCAGTTGTTGAACGAACGGGTCATGCTCATTTCCGGTCTCCTTTGTTGGCTTCGTCTTCGCTGTTGTTGATACTTATATACGCCGACGCTTCGGGGTGAGGCAGTGGGGCAAAAGCAATGCCCCTATGCAAAAAACGCAAGGCTCGCTTCGGACGCCTCAATATTGGGCACAAGGGGCGGCTACCGGCCGAAGCCGGGCACGAACAACGAGCCGACAGCGATCGTCCCGTCCTCGATTCTGAGCCCGATATGGCCGTCTTGCTTCAGGTAGATGTCCGGATGGGTGGACAGGAGCCGTGCCTTCTGCAGGTCGTCACAGCCCTGCATTCCGCCGGCGAAATGATGGCCGTTGCGCTCGACGTCGCGAAGGCCGAGCGTCGCTGCCACCATCGTGTCCTGTTGCCAGCAAAGGCCGGGCTGGCAGGTCAGGTCCTCCGCGGAAATGAACAGGTTCCGGCCCTCAGCCCTTCCCGCCTTCACGCGGCAGAAGTTGAGAAGCGCGCGCAGGACGCCCTTGCAGCTCTTGATCGAGGTTCCCGACCACCCGCGCTCCAGCGCGCTCGCAAAGGCTCCGTCATGATCATCGCTTTCATCGATGATCAGTGGAAAACGGCAAAGGTCCGGCGCGATACCCTGGGCGAGGGCCGTCTCGCGGGGGAAGGGCTGTTCGATGAAGCCGATAGCCTGGCGAAAGGGCGAAAGCGCATCGTCGGCAAACAGCATATCGAGAAAACCGGCAAAGCGGTCGGGCGCATATTGTTCATTGGCGTCGAGCGTCACGCGCAACCCGTCCATGTTCCCGACAAGGCCTGCAATCGCGGTAAGTCTGTCGATATCGGCCTCCGGGTCGCCCGCAAGCTTGATCTTGAAGGCGCGGATGCCGGTGGCGCGGATGATCGCCTCGAGGCTCACGGGCAGGCCATCATCCGGGTGATCGCCGGCCACCTCGGTCTCTCTCAGCGGCGCGTCGAAGCCGACGGTCTGTCGCGGCATGATCGCGGGGAGGGGCCGGATCGCCGCAAGGGCCGCGGTGATGGCCTGCGGCGCGATATCCGGCGCCTCCATGGCGGCAACGCCAAAGAGATCGGCCCGGGCGGCCTGGGCGAAGTTGAGGCCGAAGGCGATCGACAGCGCATCGATCAGCGCCATTTCGACCAGGGCAGGGCCGAAATGAGCGGCAAGGCGCGGCGTCGCGGGCATATCCGCTTCAACGGCGGCGCGAAGCCGCGTGGTCGCTTCGGCTACGGTGTCGCCGGCAATGGTTTCGGCATGCCGGCAGGCATGCGACAGCGACAGCCGGAGATCCTCGACTGTCTCGTCATTGCTGCGGGTCGGGCGCTTGTCGAACCAGCGCGGCACCAGCAACTGGGCCGAGCGCCCTTCGGCCCGCTGGCCGCCGACGGCAATCGACACCGAAACGAAGGCCTGGTCGGTTTCGGTAACCACGGTATTTCCGAAATGGAACGGCAGGCGAAAGACGACAGGCCGCATGTCAAAGGAGATGGAACCGACTTCAAGTCGCGGCGCGCCGGTCATCATTTTCTCCCGTGCGTCTGAAGGTGGGCCTCCACGGTCGCAGCGGCGATCGCGAGCGTCACTTCTGCGCTGTAGCAGGTCTTGAATGGCTCGACGGAAAGATCGCCCGAATAGCCGCTTTTGAGAATGGCGGCGATGATCGCGGAAAAATCGTCCGAGCCGGTGCCGGGCGCGCCGCGATTGCGATCATTGAGATGGATATGGGCGATGTTCCCCGTCGGCATCCACATCTCGATGAGCGATGGCACGTCCTCATCTTCGGCAAGCGCGGCAGAGGAACAGTCGAGCATGGTCTTGAAGTGATCGGAGCCGACCATCCCGACCAGACGGGCGGCCTCTTTGAGCGTGTTGATGAAGGGCGTCTGGTCGCGTGAAAGCGGCTCGATGCAGTAGCAGAGGTCGCGATCGGCCGCAGCCTTCGCCACAGGCGCGAAAAACGCCGCCACGCGCTCCAGTGTCTTATCGCGGGGCTCGCCTTCGGGCGGCCGGCGCTGGCGGGGCGAGCCGTGCACCAGCACTCTGCCGCCAAGCTCGGCCGTGATGTCGAAAAGGCGCAACAGATAGTCGGCCGTCGGGCGTGATGCTTCCGGATCGGTGATCGAGAGTTCCGGCGCGGACGAGAGCAGCCAGTGCAGCCCGGCTATGTCGAGGCCCTCTGACTTCGCGATGGCGCGCATCTTGCGGATCTCCGCCATGGAAATGTCGCGCGGATCGTCAGGAAAGCTCTCGACGGCGAGCTCAAGCGCTTCATAGCCGACGGCGCGGGCAAAGCGGCACTGGTCGGCAAAATCGAGACCCTGGCGGCTCAGGAGTTCATTGCAGCAGACAAGGCGTATCATGTCTCCTCCCCCTTCTGCTTCAGCCAGCCGACTACAGCCTCGGTGGCGCGTCGGGCATGGGCGTTCAATCCTTCCTCACTGGTATCGAAGCCGAACACTTCGGCGAGCGTAAATCGGTTGGAAACCGGAAAATAGCAGAGCGAGGCGATCATGATATAGACTTCCACCGGCTTTGCCCGGCGCAGGAAAACACCGTCCTCCCAGCCGCGCTCGAGCACGTCCGAAAGCTTGACCAGCAGTTTTGACTGGATCTCACGCCGGTCACCGATGGCGCTGACGGACGAGCCGTGGCGAAGGTTTTCGGTGTTGAGCATGGTGATGAACCAGGGCCGCGTGCGGAAATGGGTCATGGTGAACATCACCAGAGCGGCGACGGCCTCTTCCGGGGACAGCGCGTCCAGGGCCAGGTTTTCCTCGCCTGCGCGGATCTGCACATAGGCCTCGCGCAACGCAGCCTTGTAGAGTTCGTCCTTGTCGCCGAAATAATCGTAGAGCAGCGGTTTCGAAAGGCCTGCCTCGGCGGCGATCCGGTCGACGCGGGCGCCGTCATAGCCGACCGAGGAGAATTCGTCGAGCGCGGCCTGGAGGATAGCGGCGCGCGAGGCTTCCGCGTCGCGCACGCCGCGCCTTGTCCGTGTTGCCGTTGCCTTGCCGCTTCTCGCCACTTGGGTTTCTCCTCATTCCTTGCCGTCAGACGTTTCCTGACTGTTAGCATTGCCGCCCCTGCGTTTGAACTGCAGAAGACGACGGACCGGCGGGATGGAGAACAGGATGATCAGCGCGATCAGGATTGCGAAGCCCGCCGACACCGGCCGGGTGAAGAAGGCGGTGATATCGCCGTTCGAAAGGATGAGGCCGCGCCGCAGGCTCTTGTCGAGCAGGCTGCCGAGGATGATGCCGAGCACGAGCGGGGCCATCGGATAGTTCAGCCGGCGCAGCACATAGCCGACGACGCCGAAGAAGAACATGACCCAGATATCGAAGATCCGCTGTGTCAGCGCATAGGGGCCGATGACGCAGAGGCAGAAGACCAGCGGCATCAAGATGGTGCGCGGCACTTTCAGCACGCGAACGAAAACCGGCGTCAGCGCCATGCCGAACACGCCCATGGCGATCGTCGCAAAGATCAGCATCACGGCGATGGTGTAGATCATCTCCGGCTGATCGAACATGATCATCGGGCCGGGCCGCACGCCGTGAAGGAAGAGTGCCGCGATCAGCACCGCCGCCGAGGCGGAACCGGGAACGCCAAGCGTCAGCGTCGGGATCAGCGATCCGGGCACCACGGCGGAATTGCCGGTTTCGGCTGCGATCAGGCCCTCCTGGCTACCCTTGCCGAACTGGTCGCGTTCCTTTGAGTGGCGCTTGGCGGCGGCATAGGAGCCCCAGGCGCCGATATCCTCGCCGACGCCTGGAATGATGCCGACCAGCGTGCCAATGACGCCTGACTCCAGAACAGTGCGCTTGTAACCCCACACGCTGGTCAGGAGCTCGCGGATCGGCGCGCGCACCGATTTCTTTTCCACCATCTGGGCGGCCGGCAGTGTCATGGCAAACAGCACCTCGGCGAAGCCGAAGGCGCCGACCATGGCGGGGATCAGATCTATCCCGCCATTCATCTGCTGAATATCGAAATTGAAGCGGACATAGGAATGAATGCCTTCCGAGCCGATCATGGCGACTGAAAGTCCGATCAACCCGGCCATATAGCCTTTCAGTGGCTCGCCGGAATGGGTCAACTGGCCGGAAATGATGATGCCGAACAGCGCCAGCCAGAAGAATTCGTAGGAGCCGAAGCCGAAGGCGGCTTCCGCCAGAGGCGGAGCGATGGCAATCAGCATGACGATGCCGACCAGCGTGCCGAACATGGATCCGAGCGTGGCGATCGCCATGGCAAGCGCGCCCTTGCCCTGACGCACCAGCGGGAAACCGTCGAGCGCGGTCGCGGCACTGGCCGGCGTTCCGGGAATGTTGAGCAGGATGGCGCTGCGCGAGCCGCCATAGATCGCGCCGACATACATGCAGATCAGGACCAGGATCGCCGCATCGCGGTCGAGCGAGTAGGTGAGCGTCGTCAGAAGCGCCACGCCCATGGTCGCCGTCAGGCCGGGCAGCGCGCCGACGAAGATGCCGAGCAGTGTCGCCCAGACGACGTTGAACAGCATCATCGGCGTCGAGAGGTTGGCGAAGGCGGAGAATAGAGCGTCGAAAACCGTGTTCATGGCAACCGCACCAGAAAGAGATCTTCAAAGAGGTATGAGAGAGCGCCGCCGAAGACGACCGCGATGATCACCGCGCGGGCAACCATCAAGAACAGCGCCCTGCGCGACATGCCGGATGAAAACTCGAAGATGATGACAAAGCTTGCGACGAACAGGCTGCTCGCCGCCCAGAAGTGAATGCGGCCAACGAGAACGAGGGCATAGGCTGCGCAGATCGCGATGAGGCCGAGAAGCTTCAGCAGTTCGGCGCGATCGATCAGGCCTGAAACATGGGCGCCGTCATCGTTTCCCTTGCTGCGCATCAGGCCCCAGAGCTGCAGTCCGGCTACGATCGTGATGGCGATACCGAGGATCATGGGCAGAAGGCCGGGAATGCTGGCAGGGTGGATGCGGCGCACCTCCAGCCGGTCCATGGTAAACCCGCCGACAAACTGGGCAATCCCGATCGCCAGCAGGATAGCGGTCACTGTGAGGTCGACGGAACGTAGCTTCAGCATGAAACTCTCCGGTGTTCGAGCATTAACGAGGCGGATCGTGCGTCACCGCCAACGCTTCTTCCGCGTACCGCAGGCGACGGAGGAAGAGGGCGGGGCCTTGTGGCCCCGCCAAATTGCAGCCGGCTGGAGCCGGCCGGTTCTTTTCTTATTCGCAGGAAATGCCGAGCTCGGACGGGTCCTTGACGGCCTCGCCACGCGACTTCAGGGCGCAGGCTTCCGAGATGACCACCGGCATGGCGCGCTCGCGGGCCTGATCGCCAAAGCTCGGGTTGAACATGGCACCGCGTTCATTGGCATATTTCTTCAGCGCCGGGGCGTTCATCACATGCTCCTCCCAGACCTGGTCGACGGTATCGTAGACCTCCTGGGGAGCGCCGGTCGGGATGAAGACGCCGAAATAGTCGGGGGCGACATGCATGTCGAGCCAGTCGGTGACCGGCGGAACCGGGTCGAGTCCCTCGATTTCAAGCGGCGTATCGGAGATGACGGCGAGCGGGCGCAGGCGGCCGGCCTTGATCATTTCCGTCTGTTCCACGGCAAGCTGGGTGGTCATGTCGACCTCGCCGGAGGCCGCCGCGATCACGGCCGGGTTGCCGCCGTCATAGGTCACCATGCGCGCGGTCATGTCGCCGCCGGAAGCATCGTTAAGCGCTGCCAGCGCCATGCCGCCGGAAGATGTTACGCCGGCCGTGCCGACCGTGACATTCCCCGTCTTCATCGCTTCCAGAAGTTCGCCGAAATCCTTGTAGGGGGCGTTGGCATTGACGGAGATCACCGGCGCGTTGGCAACATGGAGATAGACCCGATAGTCATCGATGCCGGATTCCTCCAGAAGGCCCGAGACCTGATAGGTCGCGTTGTTGGCGATCGCATTTGCCGTCCAGGTGTAGCCGTCGCGCGGGGCGTCCAGCGCCGCCTTGGTGCCGATCGAGCCGGAGGCGCCGGGCTGGTTGACGACAACGACTTCTGTGCCGAGCGCTTCCTCGAGGATCGGCGCGACGACGCGGGTCACCTGGTCGGTCGAGCCGCCGGCCGACCATGGCACGATGATGTTGATCGGGCGGTCGGGTTGCCAGGTCTGAGCGGTGGCGCTGCCTGCGGCAATGACGGCGAATGCGGCCGCGGACGCGGCCAGCTTCAAGAAGTTGGTATTCATAGTCTCCTCCCTTGACGACCGGATGGTCGGTTGAGCGCGCCCGGTATGTCGCCGGGCGCGGCGAATGCGCAGTTTTCTGGCCGGGTCTGCCGCCGGGGAAACTCCTCTTTCCCGAGTTGCGGCGTGCGGCCTCCTGCCTGCGCGGGCAGGCATGGATCATGCTCAGCAGCTGCTGGCAGCGCGCGTGATGATTACCTCCAGCACCTCGTCCGGGTCGCGTTTCCACCAGTTGTCCGCCGAGAAGATCTCGACCTCGTTGAGGCCCGCAAAGCCTTCGGCCTCCACAGCCTGCCTGAGGTCGGGAATGTCGATCACGCCGTCGCCCATCATGCCGCGGTCGTTGAGCATGTCGGTGGTCGGCACCAGCCAGTCGCAGAGATGAAAGGCCATCAGCCGATCGCGGCCGGCGCGTTTGATCTGTTCCTTGACTGCCGGATCCCACCAGATGTGGTAGACGTCGGCGGCAACGCCGATGCCGTCGCCGAGGCGGTCACAGATATCGAGCGCCTGGGCCATCGTGTTCACGGCGGCGCGGTCGGCGGCATACATCGGGTGGAGCGGTTCTATGGCGATCTTGACGCCGACGGCGCGGGCGTATTCCAGCGTCTTGCCGAGACCTTCCTCGATCATGGCGCGCGCGCTTGCAAGATCGCGGCTTCGGGGGGCAAGTCCGCCGACCACCATGACGAGGCAGGCGGCACCTATTGTCGCCGCTTCATCAACGGCGCGACGGTTGTCGTCGATAACGGCATCCGTGAGCGCGCCTTCTGCGGTGTACCAGCCGCCGCGGCAAAGCCCGGAGACGCCGAGCCCTGCCTCACGCAACTGGCGCGCGGCCTTTTCCGCTCCAAGCGCCTGCAACTGGTCCCGCCAGGGCGAAACCCCGCCGAAGCCGTGACGGGCCGCCCCGTCAATCGCCTTGTCGAGCGTCCATTGCGGGCGCGTGGTGGCGGTGTTCAGCGAAAGCCGTTCGGGGGTGATCGTTTCCATGCGCTCAGACCCCGATGCCATGCGTCGCCATCACGCGGGCCGCGCGGGTCCCCGCCATGTCGGCATCGGCGATAAGCCCGGCCTTGTCTGCAAGCCGGACCACATCAGCCAGATGCTGTGCGGAACGGGCACTCTGCTGGCCGCCGAGCATGGTGAAATGATCCTGATGGCCCATCAGATAGGCCAGGAACACGACGCCGGTCTTGTAGTAGCGCGTCGGCGCCTTGAAGATATGGCGCGAAAGCGGAACGGTCGGCTCCATCACGGCGCCCCAGCGCTGCATGTCGCCCTTGGCAAGGGCCGCTAGACCGGTAGCGGCGACAGGCGCGATCGGATCGAAAATGCCGAGAAGCGCGTGGCTGTAGCCCTGGTCGTCGCCGGCAATCAGTTCGGGATAGTTGAAATCGTCGCCGGTATACATCTTCACGCCTTCCGGCAGACGGCGGCGCATGGCTATTTCCTTTTCCGCCGAAAGCAACGAGATCTTGATGCCGTCGACCTTGTCGGCATTTTCGGCGATCACCTTCAGGCAGGTATCCATCGCCACCATGTGGTCCGTGCTGGCCCAGTAGCCTTCAAGCGCCGGATCGAACATCTCGCCGAGCCAGTGCAGGATGGCCGGCTGTTTCAGGCCTTGCAGGATATGGCCATAGACATGGGCATAGTCGTCGGCGCTTTTCGCCACCTTGCACAGCGCGCGCGAGGCCATGAGGATGACCTGGCCGCCGGTGGCCTCGACGGCCTCGCACTGCATTTCATAGGCCGCGATCACGTCATCAATAGTCTTGGCATCTGCCGGGTCGAGGTGGTCGGTACCCGCGCCGCAGGCGATCGAGTGACCGCCAGCCATTGCCTCTTTCACCGAACGCCGGATCAGTTCCAGCGAGGTTGGCCAGTCCATGCCCATGCCGCGCTGGGCGGTGTCCATGGCCTCCGCCACGCCAAAACCGAGCGACCAGAGATGATGGCGGAAGGCGAGCGTCCTGTCCCAGTCGACATTGCAGTCCGACCAGGGGTTGTTGTCGGCGAGCGGATCGACGACGACATGGGCGGCGGCGAAGACGGAGCGGTTCCATTCGCCCTTGTCGGCGGTAATGGAAGCGCCGGAGAACGTGAAGTTTTCAAGAGCGCCGGAGGCGGTCGGTAGCGTGATCGTGCTCATGGTCAGATTCCCAGATCTTCAATGTCTACCCAGCGGCGCTCGCGCGCGCTCCTGTAGCCGGCCTCGGCAAGCTGCACGCCCTTGGCGCCTTCACTCAGCGTGTAGGCAAAGGGGGCATCTTCCAGCACATGGCGCAGGAACTGCTCCCATTGCACCTTGAAGCCGTTGTCGAAGACCGTGTTGTCCGGCACTTCCTGCCAGTCGTCGAAGAAGTTCATCTTCTGCGGCTCATCGGGGTTCCAGACCGGTTTCGGCGTGTTGGCGCGGTGCTGGCTGTAGCACTTGTGCAAGCCGGCCACGGCGGAACCATGGGTGCCGTCGATCTGGAAGGTCACGAGATCGTCGCGGCGCACGCGGGTGCACCAGCTGGAATTGATATGGGCGACGATATCGCCCTCGAGATGGAAGGTGGCATAGGCGGCGTCATCGGCCGTTGCCTGATATTCCTTGCCCTCTTCGTCATAGCGCGTCGGGATGTGGGTCGCGGTGGTGCAAGACACGGATTTCACCGGCGCCACCACATTGTCGAGCACATAGCGCCAGTGGCAGAGCATGTCGGAGACCATGCCGCCGCCGTCAGCTGCGCGATAGTTCCAGCTCGGCCGCTGGGCCGGCTGGTCCTCGCCGGTGAAGACCCAGTAGCCGAACTCGCCCTTGACCGAGAGGATCTTGCCGAAGAAGCCGTTGTCGCGCAGGCGCTTCAGCTTGATGAGGCCCGGCAGGTCCAGCTTGTCGTGGACGATGCCGTTCTTGACGCCCTTTTCCTTTGCGTAGCGCGCGATTGCGACCGCTTCTTCCAGGCCTTCGGAAACCGGCTTTTCGGAATAGACATGCTTGCCCGCATCGATCGCCTTTTTCAGCAGCGTCGGGCGCAGCTTGGTGGAGGCGGCATCAAAGAAGATGATGTTGTAGGGGTCGGCAAGGGCGGCATCGAGATCGGTGGTGTAGCGCTCGACGTTATGGCGGCGTGCCAGTTCCTCGATCTTTCCGGCGTTGCGCCCGACAATGATCGGGTCCGGCATCACCTTCGAGCCATCCTTCAGCCGAAGCCCACCCTGATCACGAATGGCCAGCACCGAACGAATGAGGTGCTGGTTCATGCCCATGCGGCCGGTAACACCGTGCATGATAATCCCGATACGATTGGTATCAGACATAGATTTCCTCCCATCAATCTGTTTATTACCTACCAGTTAGTAATAAGGCGGTCAAGGACGGCGAGAAGGAAAATGATGGTGTTGATAGAGAAGCGTTTCTACGAGCTTCGAGGTATTATCAAAGGGGGTAGAATGGGAGCGGCGCGAGTTGCGTCGAATGCTTCGCCGGATAATATCTGACGTGGTTTGGTTCGGTCGCCTGTTGTCAGTGAGAAAATCAGATGTCGAAAAACGCAGCCAATCGCAAAGAAGGTCTGTTAAGAGTGTCGCTGACTTTCGTTGCTGCCATGATTTGTATCAGCGCAGAAGCTCGATCGGAGCCGGTTGAACTTCCGGGCGGCTTCGAAATCGGCCGTTCGCTTGATGAAGCAAAGCACCATGCAAGCATGCAAGGCTGGCGACTCGTCCGGCTTTCTCCTGAATTGCCTGGTCAGTGGATCGTGGAAGGAAACGCCCACGGCAAGATAGGTCTATTTGTTTGCGGCCACGTCATTTCCGGTGTGCACAAGTATGCATCCGGGGATCTCGATGAATTCGCTAGAATTGTGATGGAGCTTCAGAGAACACACCGAAAAACTGAACCGGATATGCAGGTCGCGACATTCTTTGCCGGCGCGACTCGGATTTCGAATGTGGATGTGCGGTTTGCGGATTTGGATGGACTGAGTGTGAACGTGCAGTTGAGTAGCACGGATGGTCGACTGGGCATTAGCACCAACTATTTCAGGAAAGGTGAATGCCCGAATCCATCATGACCGTTTGACCTTGACGCTTTTGTCCCGCTGACTCGGTCAGGGCTCCCGCTCAAACCGTCTCGAACAGATCAATCACTTCCATCTCCGGCACCAGGACCAGTCCCTTGTCGGTCAGGCGGATTTCGGGAATGACGGAGAGCGGGATGAGGTTGAAGCCCATATAGGGGATGGCACAGCCTGCCTCCTCCCATTCGAGCTTCAGCACGCGCACGGCGTCGGCGACATCGTGGACGCGCTTGTCGGAGAGAAGGCCCGCGACCGGCAGTTCGACCATGGCGCGGACCTTGCCCTCATTGACCACACAGACGCCGCCCTGGCTCTCCTCGATCGCGCGAACAGCCACCTGCATGTCGGCCTCGTTGGTGCCGGCAACAATGATGTTGTGGCTGTCATGGCCGACGGATGATGCGACCGCGCCGCGCTTCAGCGAGAAATCGGACAGCAGGCCGTTGGCGACATTGCCGTCGGATTTGCCGTGGCGCTCGATCACCGAGACAAAGCAGAGGTCGTGCCGGTCGAAATGGTCCTGCCAGTCATTGGCCAGTTCGAGCTCGATCTTGTCGTGGATCAGCGTGATGCCGGGCAGTTCGGTGCGAATGCAATGGGCGACGACCCGCTCGGTCGGAAGATCTGGCGTCAGCTTGACCTCTTTCGGCAGCTTCACCGTGTGATAGGCGGCGTCGGGATAGCGGTAGCGCTCGGAAAGGGCCTCGTCGAGCAGCGATGTCACCTTCTCGTCTTCCACGACAAGCTCGCCGCCATACCAGGTGTTGACCGGCTTCAGCGTGTCGTCGAGCAGCACGATGTCGGCGCGCCTTCCGCCGCCAAGCCCGCCGATCTCGTCGCCCATGCCGAAGCGGGTGGCGCCGTGGAGCGAGCCCATCGACCAGGCCTGTTCCGGCTTCATGCCGGCCTTGACCGCCTGGCGCGTCACCCAGTCCTGGCCGAACATCAGGAGATCGTCGGCGTCGCGGTCGTCGGTGCAGACGGCAACGCGCTTGTGCGATGCGCCAAGTTCGGTGATCGCCTTGATCGCCTCGGGCAGAGAATGCCAGGGCGTCGTCGGCGGGCCGCCGCGCAGGAAGATCCACACACCGGCTTCGATCAGGTCATTGGCGATCTCGCGATCGATCGCCTCATGGGTGTCGGTGACGCCTGCAGCAGCGTAGGCCGCAACGAAATCGCGGCCATAGACATGACCGGAAACGGGACGGCCGCGCTTCAGTGATTCGGCAATGATGGCATGCGAGCGCTCGTCGCTCATGGCGACGGGCACGAAGTCCATCTTCTCGCCAAGCGCCACGGCTTCCGGCCAGCGGTCGAAGATCTTCGCGATCTTTTCCGGCGTCAGGTCGCCGCCGGCGGTTTCCATGTCGGGGCTGGTGGCGGGAACCGTGCTCGGAACGGTGAGAAAGATCGAAAGCGGCGCCTCGCGGGCGTCCTCCAGCATGGCTTCCACACCCTCGACATCCATGACGTTGCCGATCTCGTGGCTGTCGCAGAAAATCGTCGTGGTGCCGTTCAGGAGGGCTGCCTCGGCATAGGCGCAGGCCGTCACCATGCTGGATTCGATATGCAGATGCGGATCCACCAGGCCGGGCGCGATGATGCCGCCCTTGACGTCGTAGACATCTGCCGCCTTGCCAAGATAGGCGCCGGCCGGCTTCATCGCGGCGATGCGTCCACCGGAAATCCAGATCTCGCGGTCATCCAGCATCCGTTCCGAATAGGTCGATAGAACGCGCGCGCCGGTGATGACGAGATCGGGTTCCTCGCGTTCGAAGGCGACGTCGGCTAGCCGCCGCGTCATGTCCGAGAGTGGGGCGACGGAAAAACGGGTCAGCTTGCTCATGATGGGCCTTCGTGCTGGTCAAGGTGGCGCGCGGAGCGGACGGTTTCCGCCTCAAGGCGTTGTGATGCCGGAGGCTAACGGCAGGGCGGGATGCGGTCCAGATAATTCTTTAAAACCATGTTTCCGGCGAATTGCGGGCGAAGGCTCAACCCGCCGACCTTGCCTCGGCGATCGCCGATTCCAGCATGATCCTGTCGAGGATGCCCGGATAGACCATCCGGCCGATCACGTAAGACGGCGTGCCGTTGAACTGGAAGGCCTCGGCCTGATGGTAATTGCTGTCGAGCAGGGCGGAGATCTTTTGCTCATTTGCCTTCACCGCCTCTGCGATCGCGTCGAAATCAAGGCCCGCGCCGGTCAGAAGCGCCTCGATCCGCGCATGGGTCAGCCGGCCCTCGGCGGTCATAAGCGCATTGAGGGCGGTGTCATATCGGCCGAGCGCCGCCGCGCCCTGAACCGCCTGCGCCGCATAGACGGAGGCTTCGCCGAAGATTGGCCAGTCCTTCATCACCAGCTTCACATTGCCGTCCTTGGCAACAACATCGCGCACCATCGGGTAGTCGCGCTTGCAGTAGGTGCACTGGAAATCGAAATACTCGACCACGGTCACGTCGCCGTCAGGATTGCCGAGCACAGGCGCGTTGGGGTCGGCAAACACCTGCTGTGGCGTGGGTTCATGAGCCCGCGCCGCAAAGGGCATCACGGCGAGCCCGCCCGTCGCAAGCATGGCTTTCAAAACCGTGCGTCTCTTCGTCATGGCGCAGTCCTTTCGTCAATTGCGAACGATCATGTTCGGCCAGCGATGCGCGATCTGCAACCAACAAGCGCGTGATCGGCGTCATGGAACAGAGCGGGTTTCGGCCGGCCCTGACACGGGCCTGCTCAGACTCCGGCTGTTCGCACCTTTTCGATCGCCCGCAGAACTTCGCGTTTGTAGAGGGCGCCCGAATAGATCTGGTCGCCCATGAGGAAGGTCGGCGTGCCCTTCAGCCGCAGGCCGCGCGCCTGGTTGTCATTGCGTTGCAGCGCACTGCCGATCTCCGTTCGATATGCGTTGATCGTCTCCGCCAGGGTCGCCTCGTCGATACCGGCGCGGCGAGATAGAAGGGCATCCGTCTTGCGTTGCGAAAGCCGCCCGGAACTGCGCATCAATGCGTCGTGGGCGGCCCGATAGCGACCGAGTTTGGCGGCGGCGGCGACCGCCGTCGCGGCATAGACGGAATCGGGCCCGAAAACGGTCCAGTCCTTCATCACCAGCCGGATATTGCCGTCTTCGGCAACAACGCGATGAAGCATCTTGTACATCTCGCGACAATAGCCGCATTGATAATCGAAAAACTCGACGATGGTGACATCCCCGTGCGGATTGCCGAAGGCGGGCACGAGATCGTAATCGAAGGCGGCGGTCGGGATGGTTGCTGCGGCATTCGCGCGGTCGGCGCCGAACAGCGGCGCCGCGCCGAGCGCCAGCATCGCCTTGAGAAGGCTGCGTCTGTTATGCATGATGTTCTGTTTTCGCTTGTGATAATGCGCCCGGCGAAATACCGCGCGGTGTGTTGGATCCACTTTTTTGGGATGGCGCTTCAATAACGATGTCAGCAAGACGGCGGATCGGGTTCGGGCGCTAAATTTTCGAAAATTGAAAAACGATAAAAAAAATCTATCGAAACATGAGAAATTGAAATTGGACATGGACAGCGTTGTTCCGCTTCATTCACCATAAGAAAATGAAGGGAGCGATCAGGTGACCGACAAGAAACTCTATCTCAAATTCATCGACGCCAACGTGCAGGGCATAATTTCTCTTTATTGGGAAAATGCGCCCGAGACCTGCGCGGCAATCTGGGGGGCGCTCGAAAAGCCGATCCAGTGGCCGGCGACGCATGCCATGTTCGCAGGTCCCGAGATCATGATGGGCCTGCCGGAAGAAGCGCGCAACTTCGACCCGACGAAACTCCCGCCGGAAAACCAGACGATTCTGCCGGAGCCCGGCGAAATGCTGTGGTTCTATCAGCCCAAGAATTTCTTCAAGGACGATCCTTCGGAATTCTGGGAACTTGGCATGTTCTATGGAAAAGGCGGCCGCACCTTCGGTCCGACCGGCTGGATATCCTGCACCTATATCGGAAAAATGACTGAAAACCTTGATGCGGTTGCCGAGCAGTGCAAACTCATCCGCGTCGAGGGCGCAAAGCGGGTGGAGGTTGGCCGTCTGGCCTGAGCCACCCGAAACCATAAAAAGAGGAAGGGAATAGCATGAAACGCGTAACCACATTGCTGGCGACTGTGTCAGTTCTCGCCGCCTCGCAGGCTCCCGCCTTCGCGGCGGAGATCGCCATCAACTCCTTCGGCGGCGCCTATGAGGAGGCTCACCGCAAATGCGTCATCGAGCCGTTCACGACAGAAACCGGCGCGGATGTGAAGATCGTCACCGCCTATTCGGCCGACGCCTTCGCCCAGCTTCGCGCCCAGAAGGACGCGCCGCAGTTCGACGTCATCCATTTCTCCGGCGGTCAGGAGATCGTCGGCGCTGCGGAAGGGCTTCTTGCTCCGATCGATCCGTCGAAGCTTTCGAACGCCGCCGACCTCTACCCCTTCGCCGGCGCCAACATGGAAAAGGGCGAAGGCCCGGCCTACCAGATCGCGGCCATCGGCCTGCTTTACAATAGCGACGAGCTTTCCGAGGCACCGGCGAACTGGGCAGACCTGACCAAGCCGGAAATGGCCGAGGGCCTGGTGCTGACCGACATCTCCAACACCTATGGCCTGTTCGGCTTCCTGATGCTGAACCAGGTTGCCGGCGGCGATCTCGACAATATCGAGCCGGGTCTCGAGGCGGTAAAATCGATGCTTGAAAACGGCGCCTATGTCGTCTCCAAGTCGCCGGAAATCCAGCAGTCCTTCGCGCAGGGCGGCGCGTTCATTGCTCCCTACGCCTCGGATTATGCCTATACGCTGAGAAAGGCCGGTCTGCCGGTCAAGTTCCAGCAGGGCGCGGAAGGCACGCCGGCAAGCTACATCACCACCAATCTGGTGGCGGGCCGCGACAATGAGGATCTGGCGCTGAAGTTCATCGATATCGAGCTCTCGCCAGAGGCCCAGGCCTGCTTTGCCGAGGCGCTGCGCTACACGCCGACCAATTCCAAGACCGAACTGCCGGAAGAGGTCGCCGCCGACGTCGCTTACGGCGAGGAAGGTGTGAAGAGCCTTCTGCGTTTCGATCCGGCCGTGATCGAGGCAAACCGCGCCGACTGGGTCGTCGAGTGGAACAAGGCAATCGCCCAATAATACGGGGTGCGCCCGCGCCCCGCATTCCGGACCCCACCGGAATGCGGGGCGATCAAATCGCGCGATGGCAAATCACAGCCGGATCCCGCGAAGAGCCGATCTCCCATGTTTAAGAAGGGAGTTTCGGAGTGACGACAAACCGGTTTGCAATCACGCGCAATGCGCTCATCCTCTGTCCGTCACCCCGGACTTGATCCGGGGTTAAGGGCTGTGGAACGCCTTGCATGCAACGAGTTTATTTTTGATAGTCCTCGATATCTGGCCCTTTATGCCGGGTCAGGCCCGGCATGACGGACGTGCCTGTGGACCCTCGTCAACAAACTGATTGCCGCAGCATCAAAGTCGAGAGGAAGTTGGATGAAGACCGACCGTGCAGAAAACGCGCTTCTGGTTTCGCCGGGGCTCTTGCTGCTGGCGCTTGCCTTCTTCCTGCCCATTGCCCGCATGCTGGGGCTTTCGGTGATGGCGAAAGAGGGGGGCTTCACGCTTGACCACTTCGTCCAGTTCCTGAGCGAACCCTATTATCTCGGCGTCTTGTGGCGCACGATCCGGCTTTCTTTCATCATCACCGTCATTTCCGCCCTGATCGGCTTTCCGCTCGCCTACATCATGGCGCGCTCCGGCCCGCGTGCGCGTCTGTGGCTGATCATCGTCATCCTGCTGCCGCTGATGACCAGCGTCGTCATCCGCACCTTCGGCTGGATGGTGATCTTCGAGCGCGGCGGCATCATCTCCAGCACGCTTTATGATCTCGGGCTGGTAAAGCGCAATTTCACCTTGATGCGCACCGAAACCGCGATCGTCATCGGCATGGTCCAGGTGCTGCTGCCCTTCATGACGCTGTCGATCCTCGGCGTCATCACCCGCATCGACCAGCGGCTGGAAGAAGCCGCGCGCACCATGGGCTGCAATTTCCTCCAGTCCTTCCGCCATGTCGTGCTGCCGCTTTCCATGCCGGGGATCGCCGCCGGATCGCTGCTTGCCTTCACGCTGTCGGCAAGCTCCTTTGTAACCCCCAGCCTGCTTGGTGGTCCGAGGCTTCAGGTTCTTGCCTCCTCGATCTATTCATCGGTGACGCAGACGCTCGACTGGCATTTCGCCGCCGCCCAGGCGGTCATCCTGTTCCTCGGCATCGCGCTCACCCTCATTCCCTATTTCAGGCTCACGGGAGGTCGGCATGGTTAAGGCGGTTCCGCTCTGGCTGAAGATTGCGACCTATGTCTTCATCGCACTGATCGTCGTGCTGATGCTCGCGCCGCTTGTCGTGGTGGTCGGTACGTCCTTTTCGGCCAATCAGTTCATTGCCTTCCCGCCGAAGGGATTTTCGCTGGAATGGTATCAGAAGGTATTGTCGTCGGATGCCTATCTCGGATCGGCGGGCCTCAGCCTGGCGATCGCGCTTCTGGTCACGCTTTCCTCCGTTATCGTCGGCGGTGCGGCGGCGATTGCGATCCACCGGCGGCAATTGCCGAAATCGGAGCTTCTCGGCGCGCTGTTCCTGTCGCCGCTGATCCTGCCGACAATCATTTATGCCATCGGCCTCCTGATGTTCTGGAGCGCCACCTTCGGCCGCGTCTCCTTCGTCACGCTGTGGATCGGGCATACGGCGATCACGTTGCCCTATGTGGTGCGCACCACGCTTGCCGTGCTGACGGAATCCGACCCCTTCATCGAGGAGGCGGCCCGCACCATGGGCGCGGGACGCCTGCAGCGGCTGTTCTTCGTGGTGCTGCCGCAATGCCGGCCGGGCCTTGCCGCCGGCGCCTTCTTCGCCTTCAACATCTCCTTTGACGAGGCGGTGCTGTCGCTGTTCTTGAGAACACCCGATCTCACCACGCTGCCGGTGCAGATCTACGGCCAGCTCGAATTCAGCCCCGACCCTTCCGTCGCCGCAGTCTCCACGATCATGATCGCGCTCACCGTTCTGCTCATTCTCGTGATCGACCGCGTTCTCGGGATCGGCAAATTCGCGAGCGCATAGGAATAAAATCATGTCAGACATTCATCTCGACCAGATCAGAAAATCCTATGGCCCCGTGGAAGTGCTGCACGGCATCGACCTTCAGCTTGCCTCCGGGGAATTCGTCAGCCTTCTGGGCGCTTCGGGTTGCGGCAAGACCACGCTGTTGCGCACCGTGGCGGGCCTTGAGGCCGCGACCGCCGGGCGGGTGGTCATCGACAATCAGGATGTCACCAACCTGCCGCCGGAACGGCGCGACATCGCGATGATGTTCCAGTCCTATGCGCTGCTGCCGCATCTCTCCGTCTATGAGAATGTCCGCTTTCCCCTGCGCATGCGCCGCATCGGCACGCGGGCCGAACAGGACCAGCGGGTGAAGGACGCGCTGGAGACCGTGCAATTGCCGCATCTGTCCGACCGTTACCCGCGCCAGCTTTCCGGCGGCCAGCAGCAGCGCGTCGCCCTTGCCCGCGCCATCGTGTCAAACCCGAAAGTACTGCTGCTCGACGAGCCGCTCTCCAATCTCGATGCGCGCCTTCGCGAGGACATGCAGGTGGAACTGATCGAGATCCACCGCCGTCTCGGCCTGACGACGCTGTTCGTCACCCACGACCAGGAGGAGGCGCTCAGTCTTTCCGACCGCGTGGTGCTGCTGAACGCCGGCAAGGTGGAGCAGGAAGGCGCGCCGGAGGCAATCTATGCCGAACCGGCTACCGAATTCGTCTCCGGCTTCATCGGCTCGGCTAATATCCTGCCGGCGAAGATCGAGGCGGGCGCGGCTGTGCTGGAGGACGGACAGCGCCTCGACCTGCCGATGTCCGACAGGCCGGATGGCCCCGTCTCCGTTGCGCTCCGGCAGGAAGACCTCGGCGTCGCCGCCGATGGCGCCGGCCTGAAGGCAGAGGTCAAGACCCGCGTCTATCTCGGCGGACGCAACCGGTACGTCCTGTCGCTTGCCGGCCAGACCATCCGCATGCTGACGGCAAACGAGGTCGTGCTCAAGCCGGGCGAAGAGGTGGCGCTTGCCATCGCCGCAGACCGCATCCGCATTCTTGATCGCTAGTGGAATGAATTTGACATTTGATTCCCGTCTCAGCGAGCGCATACATCAAATGTCAAATTCGAAAATTCCACTAGAAACATAAACTTGCTAGTGGTCCTGTTGATTCCAACATTTGGCACCGAGGTCGCTGAAACGGGAACCAAATGTTGGAATCGGACCACTAGAACGCCTGAATTCAACCGAAGGAAGATCCCCATGTCGGATTTCGAGACGCGACTTTTCATCAATGGCCGGTTCGAGGCGGGCGAGGGCAGCCCTGAAACCGCGTTCGAGCCCGCAACCGGCAGGAAGCTCGCTGATGTCGCTTCGGCCAGCGAAGCGCAGGTGAACCGCGCCGTCGAAGCCGCCGACGCCGCGCGAACCGGTTTTGCGCTGACTACGCCGAAGGAGCGGGCCGCCGCCCTCAATGCGATTGCCGACAAGGTCGAGGGCAATGCGGATCTCGCGGCAATCGAATCCGTCAATGCCGGCAAGCCGCTGCGTTTTGTCGTTGCCGGCGAGCTTGCCAATGTGGCCGATGTCTTCCGCTTCTTCGCCTCCGCCATTCGCAACATGCCGGCAACGGCCGGCGGTCACTATCGTTCCCCTTCGATGATGAGCGTGATGCGGCGCGATCCGGTTGGCGTGATTGCCCAGATCGCACCGTGGAACTATCCGCTGCTGATGGCGGCGTGGAAGATCGCGCCGGCCGTGGCGGCCGGCAATACGGTGGTGATCAAGCCATCCGAGCACACGCCCCTCAGCCTGCTGAAGCTTGCCGAGATCATCGGCGATCTTCTGCCGCCGGGCGTCGTCAATGTCGTGCTCGGCAACGGGCTTGCCGTCGGCCAGAAGCTGATCTCGCACGATCTGGTGCGGATGATTTCGCTCACCGGCGATGTGCGCACCGGCCGCGCGGTGCTGCAGGCTGCCGCCGGTCCGATGATCAAACGCACCCATCTGGAGCTTGGCGGCAAGGCGCCGGTCATCGTGGCTGATGATGCCGATCTGGAAAAGCTTGTCGCCACGCTGCGCGAGGCGAGTTTCTACAATGCCGGGCAGGACTGCACCGCCGCCTGCCGCATTCTCGTCGAGCGGTCGCGCTCCGATGAGTTGAAAGAGCGTCTCGTCGCCATGATCGGCGATCTCACCTATGGCGCGCCGGAACGCGACGATGTCGAATTCGGCCCCGTCATCACCGCCCGCCATCGCGACCGCATCGCCGGTTTCGTCGAGCGCGCGCAAGCCGATGGCGGCACGGTGCTTGCCGGCGGCAAGGCGCCGGAAGGCGAAGGCTATTTCTTTGAGCCGACGCTGGTGGAAGCGCGCGCCGAAGCCGAGATCGTGCAGAAGGAAGTCTTTGGCCCGGTGATCTCGCTCACAAGCATCGCCGACGAGAGGGAAGCGCTCGCCATCGCCAATGCGTCCGAATACGGGCTCGCCTCCTCCGTCTGGTCGAAGGACAGCGCACGCGCGGCGCGCATTGCCGGCGCGCTCGAATACGGCGTCACCTGGATCAATACCCACGGCGTCTTCGCCACCGAGATGCCCCATGGCGGCATGAAGAATTCCGGCTATGGCTCGGACCTCTCCATGCAGTCGCTTCTCGACTATACCCAGGTCCGCCATGTGATGACGGCGCTCGACTGAGCCAGATTGTCTGCTGCAAGGGAGGCTGGTAAAAGATGCCCATGCGCATCATCGACATGGCCACCTTTGTTGCCCTGGCACGCAACCGGCATTTCGGCCGGACGGCGCAGGAGCTCAACACCACGCAGCCGGCCATTTCCTCGCGTCTTGCCATTCTGGAGCGCGAATATGCCTGCCGGCTGGTGGAGCGCGGTGACCGCGAATTCCGCCTGACGCCCGCCGGCGAAGAGGCGCTGATGGTGTTTCAGGAGGTGCTGGAGAGGCTCAACACGCTGAAATCCGACCTCAAGGAAGGCGGCAGCGATGCAGCCTATACTGTCCGTATCGGCGCCATCGATTCCGTCGTCGCCACCTGGATGCCGGACTTCATCGAGGCGCTCAGCCATGCCATGCCCAATCTCAGGGTGGAACTGACCATAGAAGGCACGCGTGATCTGGTCGCCGGCCTGTCGCGCGGCGAGTTCGACCTGATCTTCGGCATCGAACCGGCGATCGGCGACACTTTCCGCTCCTTCATCGTCTGCTATTACGAGATGGTCTGGGCGGCGGCGCCCGCCGTGATCGATGAGAAGACCACCTACAGCGTCGATGAATTGTCGAACATGCCGATCATTACCTTTCCCAAGGGCACGCCGCCTTACGCCTATGTCGCGCCCTATTTTCAGGATGAGCGGGTTCTGGCTTCCAAGCTCACCAGTTCCAACTCGCTGTTCGCCATGATCAACCTTCTGATCGGCGGTTTCGGGGTCGCCGCCATCCCCTCGGTTGCCATTGCGCGCGAACTCGAAAACCGCCTGCTTTGCCGCGTCAGCGTTGCAAAGCCGTTTCCGCCCATGCCGATCGTGGCGAGCTACCAGACCGCCGTCGGCCAGAATATTCTGCGTGCCGTGGCGGAGGAGGCGCGCAAGAGCGCCGCGAGTTTCTGCGATAGTGCGGCATCCGAAAGCGCCTGGGTGCCGCCGGCGCCATGAAGCGCCGAGGGCTTTTCAGGCAGGCCTATCCCCGAAGGGCTTTGGCCGCCGCCACCATGTTCTTCAGCGCCGGTTTAACCTCTTCCCATCTGCGGGTCTTCAGCCCGCAATCGGGATTGATCCAGATCTGGCGGTCGTCGAGCCGTTTTCGGGCAAGATCCAGAAGCTCGGTCATCTCGGAGGTCGCGGGAATGCGGGGCGCGTGGATATCGTAGACGCCCGGCCCGATCTCGCTTGGATAGTCGAAGGCGGTGAAGGCATCGAGCAGTTCCATCTTCGAGCGCGAAGTCTCGATCGAGATCACATCGGCATCCATCGCCGCGATCGCCGCGATGATGTCGTTGAACTCCGAGTAGCACATATGGGTGTGGATCTGGGTCTCGTCCGAAACGCCGGAGGCCGAAAGCCGGAAGGCGTCGATCGCCCAGTCGAGATAAGACTTCCACTCGGATACCCGAAGCGGCAGACCCTCGCGCAGCGCCGCCTCGTCGATCTGGATGATCGCCGCGCCCGCCCGTTCGAGGTCTTGAACCTCATCGCGGATCGCCAGCGCGATCTGCCGGCATGTCTCGGCGCGGGGAATGTCGTCGCGCACGAAGGACCAGTTGAGGATGGTGACCGGCCCGGTCAGCATGCCCTTGATCGGCCTTTGCGTTTTCGCCTGGGCAAAGCGCCACCAGTCGATCGTCATCGGCTCGGGCCGGGAAACATCGCCGAAGATGATCGGCGGGCGCACATAGCGCGAGCCATAGCTTTGCACCCAGCCATGTCTGGTGAAGGCGAAGCCTGAGAGCTTCTCGCCGAAATACTGCACCATGTCATTGCGCTCGAATTCGCCGTGAACAAGGACATCAAGCCCGATTTCCTCCTGGAGCCGGATCGTCTTCTCCGTCTCGGCCTGAAGGAAACCGTCATAGGCCGCGCGGTCGAGATCGCCGCGATTGAAGGCGGCGCGGGCCTTGCGCACATCGCCCGTCTGCGGGAAAGAGCCGATCGTGGTGGTCGGAAACAACGGGAGGCCGAGCTTCTTCCGCTGCAGGGCGATGCGGTCGGCAAAGCCGCTCCTGCGGTTGCGGTCGGTCTCCTTGAGAGATGCAAGCCGGGCCGACACCGCCCTGTCGTGGACGCGGGAGGTCTCGGCGCGAGCGGCAAGGGCTTCGCTCGCCGATGACAGCGCATCGGAGACATTCGCCCCGGCAAGGCCGCCGGAAATCGTCGAGAGTTCACCAAGCTTCTGGACAGCAAAGGAAAGCCAGCCCTTCAACTCGGCATCGAGCTCGGTTTCAAGATCAACATCGATCGGCACATGGATCAGCGAGCAGGACGGGGCAATCTGAACCTTGTCCGCGCCTCTCGCATCGATGACTGGGCGCAGCCGTTCAAGAATTGCGGCAAGGTCTGCCCGCCAGATATTGCGGCCGTCGATCACGCCGAGCGAAAGCACCAGGTCCGCCGGGGCCTTCGCCAGGATGTCGGCAAGGGCATCGGGCGCACGCACGAGATCGAGATGCAGCCCTGCGACCGGGAGGCTGAGCGCCGTTTCGAGATTGTCGCCGAGGCTTCCGAAATAGCTGGCGAGCATCAGCTTGACGTCCGGCACGGCCGTGGCGATGGCATCGTAGGCTTCAACATAGGCGGCGCGCTCGCCTTCCGTCAGGTCGAGAGCCAGCGCCGGCTCGTCGACCTGCACCCAGATCGCGCCGGCTTGCTGAAGCCGGGAAAGCAGTTCGCCATAGACCGGCAGCAGACTTGAAAGCAGCGTCAGGGGCTCGAAATCGCCGCCCCTGGCCTTGGCAAGTTTCAGGAAGGTGACGGGGCCGAGGATGACCGGCCGCGTCTCGATTCCGAGCGCTTTTGCTTCGAGAAAGTGATCGACCGGTTTGGTCGAGGAGAGAGCGAAGGTCTGCTGCTGCGTGAGTTCCGGAACGAGGTAATGGTAGTTGGTGTCGAACCATTTGGTCATTTCCAGCGCGCGGACGTCGCGGCCATGGTCCGGATGATCGCAGCCGGCTTCCTCGCCGTCGGTCTGTGCGCCGCGCGCCATGGCGAAATAGACATCGAGTGCAACATCGTCGCCGGCCCAGCCGTATTCCGAAGGGATCGCGCCGACCATCACGGCGGTATCGAGCACGTGGTCATAGAGCGAAAAATCATTCGAGGGGATCACGTCGATCCCCTTGTCGCGTTGAAGAATCCAGTTCCTGCGCCGGAGATGCTCGGCCGTATCAAGAAGTTCGCCGGCGCCGGACTTGCCGGCCCAGAAGGATTCGAGCGCGAATTTCAGTTCGCGCCTGGCGCCGATGCGCGGAAAGCCGAGGCTTGCGACGGCAGGTTTGGTAACAGACATTTCATACCCCAAAATGCTGGGGGCATGGGCTGGCGGAAAGCATGGGAAAACACGCGCGGACAGGGCTGTCCGCACCGGATTCGCAGCACCACCGGGACACCCCGCCCGTGGACAGAAAGACGCCCTGGCAGGTCTCCTGGCTCGCGGGTCAATGCGCCCTTCCGTCTTCCCGGGTTTCCAGTGACGGTTTGGAAAGGCACTCACCGCTTACAGTTGCGGGGGCAGCTCCGGAATTGCCGCCGACGATAAGGACGGACAGCGCACCGGATTCCCTCTTAGCGCAGCCACGGGAGAAGATCCCGCGCCGCGAACCAAAGCAGGCACAGTGTCGTTGGGTCGGACATGATTGTCAATATCATATAAAGATATATTTATATGGTTAAGTCTTTAATCGACCATTGCCACGGACTTGATCTGGGCAAAGACGGTCATTCCCGGTTTCAGGTCGAGCAAATAGGACGAGCGTGCCGTCACCCGTGCCATGATCACGGTGGAGCCCATTTCGAGCGTGACGACCTGAACCGACGGGTCTTCGCTGCGGCTGATCTGACGGATCGTCGCCGGAATGCGGTTGACGATCGAAACCTTGGGATTTTCGATAAGCGCGATCGAGACATCGCGGGCCTGGATCATCAGCCGCACGCGCTCGCCCACGGCCTTTCCGGCGTCGCTGATCCAGAGCGCGCCGCCGTCGAACTTGGCAAGCGCCAGATGCCATTTGAGGTCGATGTCGGCAATCCGGGCGTCGACGGCGATGCCGGCGCGGCGTTCATGGGCGAGCGGCAGGTCGAGCCTGGCCAGCGTATCCGGCGTCGGACCGGCGCCGATGACCTTGCCCTCGCGCATGACCACGAGATGATCGGTGAAGCGGGCCACCTCCTCCGGCGCATGGGTAACGTAGAGCACGGGAATGGACAGCGTGTTGCGGAGGTTTTCCAGGTAGGGGAAAATGTCCTGACGGGCCTGGAGGTCGAGAGCGGACATGGGCTCGTCCATCAGCAGCAATCGCGGCGCTGAAAGCAGCGCTCTGGCAATTCCGACGCGCTGGCGCTCGCCGCCGGAAAGCCGGCCCGGCATGCGCTCGAGAAGATCGCCAAGGCCGAGCAGGGATGTCAGTTCGTCGAAGCGGCCGGTGTTTTCGGCGCGCGCGCGCTTGATAGCAAAACGCAGATTGTCCCTCACCGTCAGGTGCTGGAAGAGATTGGCATGCTGGAAGACATAGCCGACCTCGCGCCGATGCGCGGGCCGGAAGCGTCGTGCGTCCTGCCAGGTTTGGCCATCGATCGAAAATGCGCCGTTTCTGAGGTGCTCCAGGCCGGCGAAACAGCGCAACAGAGTAGTCTTGCCGCAGCCGGAGGGCCCGAAGATCCCGGTCACCCCGTTTTGCGGAAATTCGAATTCGGCATTGAGCGCGAAAGCGCCGAGAGCGCCTTCGAACCGGGCCTTGAGCATGGCTTCACTCATGGAAACCGCCTCCGGACATGACGCTCGATCAGCATGGTGGACAGGATCACGGCAAAGGAGAAGGTGACCATGCCGAAGGCGAGGATATGGGCCTTCTGCCACTGCAGCGTCTCGACATAGTCATAGATGGCAACGGAGAGGACCTTGGTCTCGCCGGGAATATTGCCGCCGATCATCAGCACAACGCCGAATTCGCCGACGGTGTGGGCAAAGCCGAGGATCGCGCCGGTCAGAAGGCCGGGGCGCGCCAGGGGCAGCGCGACATTGAAGAAGCGGTCGAACGGCCCGGCCCTCAGCGTCGCCGCCGCCTCCAGCGGATCATTGCCGATCGCCTCGAACGCATTGCGCACGGGCTGCACGGCAAAGGGCAGGGAATAGATCACCGAGCCGACCACCAGCCCGGCGAAGGTGAAGGGCAGGGAGAAGCCGGTGATCGCCTTGATCGCCTCGCCGAGCGGGCTCTGGGGGGCAAGCGCGATCAGGAGATAGAAGCCGAGGACCGTCGGCGGCAGCACCAGCGGCAGGGCGACAAGCGTGCCGATGACTTCCTTCCACCAGCGCTCCGAGCGCGCCAGCCACCAGGCAAGCGGCACGCCGAGAAGCATCAGGAAGAAAGTGGTGACCGCCGCCAGTTTCAGCGTCAGAAATACGGCTTCCCCCATCTCTTCTCCTTGCCCTTGCCAGAATTTGCGGGAATCACGGGGCGATCTGGTATCCGTGGTTCTGGACTATTTTGTGGGCGACGTCGCTTTTCAGAAATGCCATGAACGATATGGCGGCCGGATTGTCTGCGCCGGATTTCAAAAGCACGGCGTCCTGGGCGATGGGCTGGTAGAGATCCTGCGGCACGCGCCAGCGCGATCCGCCTTCGCGTCCGGCCACCTGGGAGAGAGCGACGAAGCCGATATCGGCGTTGCCTGTCGCCACGAACTGGAAGGCCTGGGTGATGTTTTCGCCCTGGACGATCCTCTCCTTCAGGCTGTCGTAGAGCTTGAGCGCCTCCAGCGTCTCGACGGCGGCCGCGCCATAGGGAGCGGAAGCGGGATTGGCTATGGCGATCCGGTTGAAGTCGTCCGGTCGCTCAAGAATGCTGCCGTCATCATCGACCAAGCCCTCCTCGGCGCTGAACAGAACCAGCGCGCCAAGAGCATAGGTGAACCGGCTATCCGCCAGCGCCAGACCCGCCTCGACTGCGAGGCGCGGCCGTTCCTGATCGGCCGCCAGGAACACGGAAAACGGCGCGCCATGCAGGATCTGGGCGTAAAGACGGCCGGTGGACCCGAAGCTGAGCACGGCCTCATGGCCGGTTTCCTCGGCAAAGAGGGTGGCAATCTCCTCGGCTGCCGCAGTGAAGTTGGCGGCGACGGCGATATTGACCGTCTCCGCGGCAGAAGGCCGCGTGGCGCCGAAGGCGGCGGCGATCACGAGAATGGCGAAGAGTGCAGATGTTTTTTTCATGGCGATGCTTGGATGTAAATGATTCTCGCAAGAGTGCATCCCCATGGCACAAGCGTCAAACGGCTATTTTCTTCGCCCTTTGCCGGCGCCGGTCGAAATTTCGACGATTCGGGTGGCAGGCCGGTTCGCGCGCTGACCTAAATGGATTAAAAGGCGATGAACGACGGATTGCCGCGCAGGATCATCTGTGACGAAGGAATGGACGGGATCATCATGACAGACGCTGCAGAAATACTGAATCTCAATGATGGCTGGACGGCGACATGCGAGGTAGCGGACGTTTCAGTCGGCCTGTCTGTGCCGGGCGACGTCCACTCAGCCCTGCTTGCAGCCGGCAGGATCGAAAACCCCTACTGGCGCGACAACGAGACCAAAACCGACTGGGTTCACCGCTCCGGCTGGACCGCGAGACGGTCTTTCAACCTCGATCGACTTGAGCAAGGTCACTTCTCGCTGCGTTTCGAAAGCGTGGATTGCCTGGCCGATGTCTTTGTCAACGGCGAGCGCGCCGGGTTCTGTGAAAGCCAGTTTCTCAGACATGACTTCGATGTGACCGGGCTTCTCAGAGAAGGGGAGAACGTGATCGAGGTCGTGTTTCACTCCAATTCGCTCGAAGCTGAAAGGCGGGCGGAAAACTCCGAATTTCCGATGCCTCACACGACCAACAGCCGGATCGGCCATCTGAACTTTCTGCGCAAGACACAGTGCCACGGTGGCTGGGACTGGGGTATCGCGCTCTGCCCGCTCGGATTTTACGATGATATCACGTTGGTACGCACCGGCCCCCTGCGCCTGGACGACGTCGCCATCCGCCAGCGCCACGAGGATGGCGCGGTCGAGCTGGATGTGACCTTGCATGCATTCGCATTTTCTCCGACGGTCGAGGAGGCGGTCGTCGCCATCGACGGTCATGAGGCCACGGCCACGCTGCGGGCCTTTCCCGGCGAAAATCGCGTCTGCGTCACCGTCAGGGTCGAAAATCCGCGCCTTTGGTGGCCGGCAGGGCAGGGTGAGCAGGCTTTCTATGATCTCGCCGTCTCGCTCGGCGGACAGACACGCGATTACCGCATCGGCCTGCGCGATGTCGAATTGCTGACCGACGCGGACGAGATCGGCAACCGCTTTGCCTTCAGGATCAACGGTCGCGAAATCTTCATGAAGGGCGCGAACTGGATACCGGGCGACGCTCTTCCCGAGCGTGCCTCGCCCGAACAGGTCCGCGACCTGTTGCAGTCTGCAGTCGATGCGAACATGAACATGATCCGGATCTGGGGCGGTGGCCAGTATGAGGCCGACTGGTTCTATGAACTGTGCGACGAGCTCGGCCTGATGATCTGGCACGACTTCATGTTCGCCTGTAATCTCTACCCCGCCCATGATCGCCGCTTTCTCGATCTCGTGCGAAAGGAAGCGCGCCAGCAATTGCGCCGGCTTTCGCGCTTTGCGTCGATCGCGCTGTGGTGCGGCGACAACGAGCTTGTCGGCGCCTTGACCTGGTACAAGGAGAGCCTGGACAACCGCGACCGCTATCTGGCGATCTACGATCGGCTGAACCATGCGCTGGAAGAGGCGGTGGAGGACGAGGATCTCGGCCTGCCCTTCCGCCCGTCCTCGCCCTCGGTCGGGCGTCTCGATTTCGGCGACGGCTGGCATGTGGACACGTCTGGAGACATGCATTTCTGGGATGTCTGGCACTCGGCCAGGGATTTCGAGCACTACCGCAGCGTCCGGCCGCGCTTTTGTTCGGAATTTGGCTTCCAGTCCTTCCCGTCCATGCGGGTGATCGAGAGCTTCACGACCGAGGAGGACCGCAACGTCTCCTCCGCCGTCATGGATGTTCACCAGCGCAATGAAGGCGGCAACAGCCGGATCGTGGAAACCATAGCCCGCTACTTCCGCTTCCCCGACGGTTTCGAGGACATGGTCTATCTGAGCCAGCTCGGGCAGGGGCTGGCGATGAAGACGGCGATCGAGTTCTGGCGTTCCAGCATGCCGCGCACCATGGGCACGCTCTTCTGGCAACTCAACGACACGTGGCCGGTGGCGAGTTGGTCGAGTCTTGAATATGGCGGCGGCTGGAAGGCAACGCAGTATCTCGCCCGCCGTTTCTTTTCCGACCTGATGGTCACGGCGCAGCCGGACCCCGAGACCGGCGCGATCACGCTGCTCGCTGTTTCCGACAGGCGCGAGGACACCCAGATCACAGTGCGGCTGCGGAGCGTCGAGGCGGCGTCCGGCAAGGTGGCGGAAATCGGCTCCTATCCGATGACTGCCAGGGCGGCCGGTGTCGTCGAAGTCGCGCGAATCCGCCCAGAGACCCTGGCCGACGGTGCCTTTCTCGTCTTCGACTGGCAGGATGCCGCCGGCAACCCTCTTGGCGAAAACGAGTATCTGCCGCAACGGCCGAAGGCCTACCGTTTCGGGGCGCCGCGGATCGGGTCGGAAGTCGAAACCGGAACCGACGGCAACCGCCGCATCACGCTGACGAGCGATCGTCCCGCCCTTTACGTGACCTACGACCATGGCGGCGATGATATCTATACCGACAACTGCTTCACGCTGCTGCCCGGCGTGCCGAAGACGATCACTGTTCTGCGCGAGCGCCGGTCGCATCTATCCAGACAAGGCGCGCCTACCGTGAGTTGTCTGAAGGGCTGAGAGGAAATGTAGGGCTCCCTGGCCTGCGAAGATCGGTGAAATGCCGCTAAAGGCGGGACAAACGAGGACTTGCTCTTGCATGCCGTTTGCCCTATTCCTCTCGCGCCGAGGCCGATGAGGGATCAGGACGCGACGAAAACGCCGTCCCTTCGAAGAATGGAGGCCACGAACCCATATGGAAATGCGGATTCCCATGCAGCTATCCAAGCCTTTCGCCGGTTTGCTCAACGCGCTGGCGGCGCGGTTCCTTCCGAGAGCGAACCGCAGCCTGCTTTATCGTCTTCTTTCGGAGAACCTCCGAGACCAGGCGCCTTGGTACGCCCTTGCAACCGTAGCAATGCTAATCGTTGCGGGCATGACTTCGCTCAGTGCCTGGATCATGAAGGACATCGTCAACGAGACCGTGGTCTCGCAGAACATGAACCGGATGTTCATGCTTGCCGGCGGCGTCGCGTTGATCTTCATCGTCAAGGGTATCGCGACCTATTTCCAGATCGTGATCCTGAGCAAGGCCGGCAACAATATCATCGCCAAGACGCAAAGCAGCATTTTCAGCCGGATACTGCAACAGGACCTGAATTTCTTTATCAAGTTCCCGTCCTCCGACCTTGTCATGCGTCTGACGAACAATGCGCAGGCGGCGCGGACGGCGATGGATCTGATTCTGACCTCAGCGATCCGAGACTTGTTCTCGCTGGTCGGGTTGGTGATCGTGATGTTCATTCAGCAGCCGATTCTTTCCCTGGTCTCCTTCATCCTCGGGCCGGCGGCTTTTGTCGGGGTTCGCTATCTGACCAACAAGGTTCGCGATATCATGCAGCAGGAACTGACCGCTTTCGCGAAAATCATCGAAAGCGTTCAGGAAGCGTCCACCGGCGTGCGCATCATCAAGGCATTCGGCCTGGAAGAGCACATGCGCACGCGCATGGACAAGCAGGTCACCCAGGTCGAACATCGCGCCAACAGCATTGCCAGGCTTTCGGCTGCCACAAGCCCGATCATGGAGACACTTTCCGGCCTCGCGATCGCCGGTGTGATTGCGCTCAGCGGTCTGTGGGTCGTCGGCGGCAGCCAGACTCCCGGTGAGCTGATGTCCTTCATCACCGCTCTGCTTTTGGCCTATGAACCGGCCAAGCGGCTGGCCCGCATGCGCGTCAACCTCGAGTCAGCAATGGTCGGCGTCAGGATGATGTATGAACTCAAGGATCATCCGATCCTGCTGACGGAAGCTGAAGACGCACAGCCGGTCCCCCCCGGCGGCGGCGAGATCCATTTCGACAATGTCGGCTTCTCCTATGACGAGAACAAGCCGCTGTTCAAGAACCTCAATCTGGTCTTTCCGGCAGGCAAGACCACGGCTCTGGTGGGTGCTTCCGGCGGCGGCAAGTCGACGATCATCAACCTCATCATGCGCATGTTCGATCCGGATGAAGGGGTGATCACGGTCAATGGCCTGGACCTCAGGCAGATTTCCTTCGAGTCCCTGCGCGCGCACATGTCCTATGTCGGCCAGGATACATTCCTGTTCAACGGCACGGTCCGGGAAAATCTGGCGCTCGGACGGCAGGGCGCCTCGGACGAAGAAATCATCGAGGCAGCCAAGGCGGCCCATGCGCACGACTTCATCATGAATATGAGCAATGGCTATAGTTCCTTCGTCGGAGAAAATGGCGGCAACCTTTCCGGCGGCCAGAAACAGCGACTGGCGATCGCGCGTGCCATGCTGCGCGATGCCGATATCCTGATCCTCGATGAAGCCACCAGCGCGCTCGATTCCTATGCCGAATCGCTGGTCCAGGACGCCCTTGCGCGACTGACGAAGGATCGCACGACGATCGTGATCGCGCACCGTCTGGCGACCATCACCTCGGCCGACAATATCGTCGTTCTCGAAAACGGCGAGATCCTCGAGCAGGGTCCGCAGCGCGATCTGCTTGGTCACGACGGACCCTATCGCAGGCTTTACGAACTTCAGATCCTACCCCAGCTCGAAGAGGCGTAAGGCGCACTCCTCGTCCAGTCCTGTCGAAACAGAAAGGCCTCGGCGCACAAAGCGCTGAGGCCTTTTTACGTTAGCTGTTCCGCATTCTCAGTGCGCGACGCCTGTGTGAGCCGGCTCCTCGCGCCCTCAAACCTTGCACTGCAGGCGCTGTGGGTGGTCTGCCGGCGAGTGTCGCGCCGCAGTACCTCACAAGCAGGCTCGACAGGGATTGATTTGCGTGATGCTTTTGGCGATGTTAGTTGAAATATGGCATTTTCGTGTCCGGCTTTGTCGAGCCGTACCGGCTCGCCCTTGAAGGCGAGGCAGAAGAGGAAGGAAATATGCGGGTCGGCAAGCCCGCAAACGGTGAAGGACCGTAATTCAAGATGTTCAAGAAAATCATGGTGCCCGTCGACCTTGCGCATGCCGACAAGCTGTCACGGTCTCTTCAGACGGCAGCCGAAATCGCGAAGCTTTACGACGCGCCCGTCACCTTTGTCGGTGTGACCTCTTCGGCGCCCGGCTCGCTCGGCCACAATCCCAAGGAATTCGAGGCAAAGCTCAAGACCTTTGCCGAGGAACAATCCGCCCGCAACGGCATTAGTGCAGACAGCCATTCCGTTATCGCGCATGATCCCGCCGTTGATCTCAATCAGTCTCTCGCCCGCACCGTCGGCGAGCTTGGCTGCGATCTGGTGATCATGGCCACTCATGTGCCCAATCTTGCGGACCACTTCATGCATTCGCATGGCGGCCAGCTCGCTACCCATACCGACGCATCGGTATTCCTGGTCCGCGGCTGAAGCGGCGGTTGCCGGCCAATCCGGTCCGGCGCGAAACGATTGCAAAACAAGGAGATTTTTTATGACCGACACGGGGATTCCCGAGCCCGAGGGCGAAACGGAGATTATCGATACCGATTACGAGATCGGTCAGGATAATATCACGACGAACATCGGTCCCTTCGGGCTGGACATCCATAACCCGGTCTTTCTGATCTCAGGTCTCGCCGTTGTCGCCTTCGTGCTGGCGACGCTGGCCTTTCAGGAGGAGGCCGCGACCATCTTTAACGGGATGCGGGACTGGCTGACGTCGACCTTCGACTGGTTCTTCCTGATCGCCGGCAACGTCTTCGTCCTGCTTGGCATTTTCCTGATCTTCTCACCCTACGGCAAGATCCGTCTCGGCGGCGCGGAGGCGACGCCGGATTATTCCTATACCGGCTGGTTCGCGATGCTGTTTGCTGCGGGCATGGGCATCGGCCTGATGTTCTACGGCGTGTCCGAGCCGATATCGCACTTCACATCCTCCGTCGCCGAAAACGCCGGAACGGCCGAAAGCTGGGCGCCGCTCGGCGGCGCGCCCGGAAACCCCGCGGAAGCAAAAAGCCTGGCGATGGCCGCGACCATCTTCCATTGGGCGCTTCATCCCTGGGCGATCTATGCGATCGTTGCGCTGGCGCTGGCGCTGTTCTCCTATAACAAGGGTCTGCCGCTCGCCATGCGCTCGGTGTTCTACCCGATCTTCGGCGACCGCGTCTGGGGCTGGACGGGGCATATCATCGACGTGCTTGCGGTTCTTGCGACGCTCTTCGGCCTTGCCACTTCGCTCGGCATCGGCGCGGAACAGGCCAATGCCGGGCTGAACCACATCTTCGGCCTGCCCGTGGACGATCTTTCCAAGGTGGTTCTGATCATCGCGATCACCGGCATTGCGCTGGGTTCGGTCGTTGCCGGCATGGACGCCGGCGTGCAGCGCCTGTCGATGATCAACATGGCGCTTGCGGGCATCCTGCTGTTCTTCGTCATTATCGTCGGCCCGACGCTTGCCATTCTCGGCGGGCTGTTCTCGAACTTCGTCGACTATGCACGCTACCTGCCGGAGCTTGCCAACCCGTTCGGGCGAACCGACAAGAACTTCCTTGACGGCTGGACGTCGTTCTACTGGGCCTGGTGGATCTCCTGGTCGCCCTTCGTCGGCATGTTCATCGCCCGCGTTTCGCGCGGCCGCACGGTCCGCGAGTTCATCACCTGCGTGCTGATCATTCCCTCGGTCGTTTCGATCGTCTGGATGACGGTGTTTGGCGATACCGCGATCCGCGAGATCATCGTCAACAATTACGAGGCGCTCGGCAACGCGCCGCTCGACCTGAAGCTGTTCGTCATGCTGGAGGCGCTGCCGCTGGCCACGATCACCTCGATCATCGGCATCATCCTGGTCATCGTCTTCTTCGTGACCTCGTCGGACTCCGGCTCGATCGTGATCGACACGATCACAGCCGGCGGCAAGGTCGACGCGCCCGTTCCGCAGCGCGTCTTCTGGGCGAGCTTCGAGGGGCTGGTCGCAATCGCGCTTCTGCTTGGCGGCGGACTGACGGCACTTCAGGCCATGGCGGTTTCAACCGGCTTTCCGTTCACCATCGTGCTGCTGCTCGCCTGCTTCGCCATCATCAAGGGGCTGAGAAGCGAGCCGCGCTAAGCGAGACGGCACTGTTGAACCTCAAAGGCGGCGGCCCTGTCCGGGTCGCCGCTTTTTTCGTTTCCTTTCGACCTTTCGATCTGCTTGCGGCCGTGGCGGAGCCGGGTATTCTTTGATATAGGTCGAAATGATATCCGCACGTCCCGAGGGCGACAATCGACTTGACGCCTGCTAAAAAGTACGAACATAATATCTTATGTTTAGACTAGCGATCGATATTGGCGGGACTTTTTCGGATGTGGTGCTGGAGGGCGAGGGGCTCTCCTCGCTGAAGGTGCTGACGACCCCGGAGGCCCCCGAAAAGGCCGCGCTTGAAGGTAGTCTGGCGCTTCTTTCCGAAAACAAGGTGGAGTTTTCCGAGGTGTCTGCCGTCATTCACGGTACGACGCTTGCGACCAACGCGCTCATCGAGCGGCGCGGCGCCAAGACGGCCCTGGTCACTACCAGAGGTTTCCGGGATATCCTCGAGATGGGCTATGAGCGCCGTTTCGAGCAATATGACGTGAACCTGGAACTGCCGACGCCGCTGGTGCCGCGCGAATTGCGCTTGACCATCGACGAGCGCATGGATGCCTATGGTCAAGCCTTGCGCATACCGGACGAGGCGGAAATCGGCGCGATCGCAGACAGGCTTCGCGCTGAAGGGGTCGAAGCCGTCGCCATCGGTTTCCTGCATGCGACCGCCAATGATGCGCATGAGCGGCAGGTGGCCAGTTGGCTGCGCGCGCGCCTGCCCGATAATGTCACCATCTGTCTCTCGAGCGAGGTCTCACCCGAGATCCGGGAGTATGAACGGTTTTCGACCGTCGCCGCCAATGCGTATGTGCGCCCGCTCATGTCGCGCTATCTCAGCCGTTTCGACGCGGCGATGCGCGCGCGCGGCTTTGCCGGCGAGTTTCTGCTGATGCTGTCGGGCGGCGGCCTGACCACGGTCGAGCAGGCCGCACGCATGCCGATCCGGCTGGTCGAATCGGGTCCCGCCGGCGGTGTCGCTCTCGGTGCGCGGGTCTCGCGCGAGATCGGGATAGCCAGAATGCTCGCCTTCGACATGGGCGGCACCACCGCGAAGATCTGCTTTCTGGAGAATGCGCAGCCTGCTACGGCGCGTCGTTTCGAAGTGGCGCGCGCCTGGCGCGACATCAAGGGTTCTGGCCTTCCCGTGCGCATCCCGACGACAGAGCTGGTCGAGATCGGCGCCGGCGGCGGCTCGATCGCACGGCGTGACACGCTTGGCCGCCTTGCCGTCGGCCCGAAGAGCGCCGGTGCGGCGCCCGGACCGGCTGCCTATGGCCTCGGCGGCAGCGAGCCGACGATCACCGACGCCAACGTCGTCCTCGGCAAGCTTTCCCCGGAAGGCTTTGCCGGCGGCAGGCTTGCGCTAAGGCCGGACCTGGCCGTTGCCGCGATTGACGACAAGGTTGTTGGGCCCCTCGGCATGAGTTCGTGCGAATGGGCCGCGGCCGGGATCACCGAGATCGGCGAGGAGGCGATGGCCAACGCGGCGCGCGTCCACGCCGTCGAGCAGGGCAAGAATGTCTCCGCCTACACGCTGATGGCTTCCGGCGGCGCCGGCCCCCTTCATGCCGTTCGCCTCGCCGAAAAGCTCGGCATTGCCCGCGTCGTCATCCCGGCCTTCGCCGGAGTCGGCTCGGCTGTCGGCTTCCTGAGCGCGCCGATTGCCTATGAAGTGGCGCGCAGCGTGCTGGCGCCGCTCGGCAAGATCGACCTCGCGCGCCTTGGCCTGCTGCAAGCCGAAATGGCCGATGAAGCCAATGCGGTGGTCAGGCCGGCGCTTCCCGCAGGCGTCAAGCCGGATATCGCGATCGCCGCCGAACTGCGCTACGAGGGGCAGGGCCATGCGCTCAGGATCAGCCTTGCCGGGCCTGTTGAAACAGCCGATGCCCTGGAACAGATGCGCTTAGCCTTTGTTGAAACCTATCGTTCGGTGTATGGCGCCGAGCATACCGGAAATGCGATCGAACTGGTGGCGCTCAGCCTGGTCGCCAAGGGGCCGGACCCCGTGGTCGCGACCGTGACGGACGGGTCCTTCGTTCCTCGCCCCGCTGCCCCGGTCGGCACGGCTGACGTATTCTCGCCCGCCTCCGGCGAAAGGGTCACCTTCCAGCGCTACCGTCGCGATGAGGCGACGCCGGGCGCGGTTTTCGAGGGCCCCATGCTGATGGTCGAGGACCAGACCACGATCTATGCGCCCGCAGGCTGGCGCGGCTACATCCATGCGCTCGGCCATGTCGTGCTGGAGCGGGAAGGAGCAGCATCATGAGCGCAACACATCTTTCAGACGCGGACATCATCGCCATGAACGTGATGTGGAACCGCCTGGTCTCGGTCTGCGAGGAGCAGGCGAACGCGTTGCTGAGGGTCGCCTTCGGCGCCATCGTGCGCGAGGCGGGCGATCTTTCGGCGGGCATTTTCGATGCCGAGGGCCGGATGATGGCTCAGGCCGTGACCGGCACTCCCGGCCATGTCAACACGATGGCGAAATCGGTCAATGCCATGCTGGAACATGTGCCGGCCGATACCCTGGCAGAGGGCGACGTGCTGGTGACGAACGACCCCTGGCTCGGAGCCGGACATGTCTTCGATTTCGTGCTGGTCACCCCGGTCTTCAAGAAAGGCAGGATTGTCGCCTATATCGCCTCGACCTGCCATGTGGTCGACATCGGCGGGCTCGGCTGGTCGGCCGAGGCGCGCTCGGTGTTCGAGGAGGGCGTGGTCATTCCGGTGACGCGGTTGAGGCGCAGGGGCGAGATCAACGAGGAACTTCTTTCGCTGATTGCCATCAATTCGCGCGTCCCGCGCGAGGCCCGCGGCGACGTGATCTCGCTGATGAGCTGTAATGACGAGGGTTTGAGACGACTTCTCGCCCTGATGGACGAATATGGCGCAGACACGCTTGCGCCCCTTGCCGGCTTCATCTTCGCGCGTTCCGCCGAGGCGACGCGGGCCGCAATCGAGAAGGTGCCGGAAGGCGTCTATCGTTCCGAGATCGAACTCGACGGCTATGACGCGCCGATCCGGCTGAAGGCGGAAATGACGGTCCGGGACGGGGAGATCTCCGTTGACCTCAAGGGGTCGTCGCCGGCCGTAGCCAAGGGCATCAATTGTCCGCTGAACTACAGCCAGGCCTATGCCTCCTTCGGCATCAAGGTCGCGATCGCGCCGGAGGTTCCCAACAATCACGCCTCTCTGTCGCCGATCCGGATTGATGCGCCGCCGGGCCTGATCGTCAGCGCCGAACGGCCCTGGCCGGTAACGGCGCGCCACGTCGTGGGACAGGCTCTGCCCGACCTGATGCTTGGCTGCCTGGCCGAGGCCAGACGTGGCGAAATCCTGGCGGAAAGCGCAGGCGCTCTCTGGGTTCTGGCGATCACGGCCGAAGGCGAGGACGGTTTCGCCTCTCTCAATGTCGCGCTTGGCGGCATGGGGGCAAGGCCGGCTTCCGACGGTCTTTCGACGACAGCCTTTCCTTCCGGCGTCGGCACGGTGCCGGTCGAGGTTGCGGAGACCGTTGCGCCACTGATCTACGAGAAAAAGGAATTTGCTCCAGACAGCGGCGGCGCGGGCCGATTTCGCGGCGGTCTCGGCCAGGAAATCCGGATTCGTTCGTCGCGCGGCCAGAGCCTGACGCTTTCGGCGGCAGCCTTCGAACGCCTGAAGAAGGGCGCGGACGGCCGGGAAGGCGGAAGGCCCGGCGCGCCGGGTCATGCCGAGATCACCGACGGAACCGTGATCACCTCCAAGGGGCTTTATACCATTCCCCCGGGAGAGGCGCTGATCCTCAGCACGCCGGGTGGCGGCGGTTTCGGTCCGCCGGAGCGCCGGGACCGGGAAAAACTCGCGGTCGACCTCAAGCGCGGGCTCGTCAGCCAGGCCTCGGCCGAGCGGGAATACGGCTACAACAAGAGTGAACACGATGGTAGGGTGCAACCAACCAACAGAGGAGAATAGTGCAATGCGTATGATACCCATGATGGTCGTTGCGGCCGCCAGCCTGAGCGCCGGTGCTGCATCGGCTCAGACGACACTGGATTTTTCCACGCCGTGGCCGGACACCAATTTCCAGGCCAAGGCCGCGCGCCAGTTCGCGGAAGCCGTCGCCACGGCAACTGACGGCAATGTGCAGATCAATGTCTTCAATGCCGGCGAAATCGGCGTGTCCGGCTCCGAAAGTATGGCGGCGGTAGAGACGGGTATCGTGCAGATGGCCGATTTCCTGCTGTTCCTGCAGGCCGGCGAGGAGCCGATCCTTGCGATGGATACGCTGCCCTATCTGATCCAGGGTCAGGAAGAAATGGCGACATTCCTGGAAGTGGCCTCGCCGGTTTTTGACGAGATTGCCGAAGCCCACAACCAGAAGATCCTCTACTACGTTCCCTGGCCGTCGCCGGGGCTCTACTCGCGCTCCGAGATCACCACCGCCGAAGATCTGGAAGGCCAGAGGATCCGCGCCTTCAATCCGGCGAGCTTTGAGTTCCTGACCAAGCTCGGCGCCGCGCCGTTGGAAATGCCGTGGGGCGATGTGGTGCCGGCGCTTGCCGCAGGAACGATCGATGGCGTGGCGACTTCGACCTCGTCCGGCGTGGACGGCAAGCTGTGGGACACGACTTCCTATTTCAACCCGCTGCAGTGGTCGACATCGACCGATGCGGTGACCATCAATCTCGACGCGTGGAATGCTCTTTCCGAAGACGACCAGGCCGCGATCGAAGGCGTGGTCGAGAAGCTGGAGGCCGAATTCTGGGCGCAGAGCGCTGCGGAAGATGAGGGCAAGACCGAAATTCTCGTCGAAAACGGAATCACCGTTACCGAAGCCGAGGATTCGATGAAGGCGGTCATGTCTGAAGCCGGTCACGAAATGTGGGGAAGCTTCATCGAGCGGGTTCCGGCCGCCGGGCCAGTCATCGAAGCCTATACCGAAGCGGCCGGCAAGTAGTCGCCTCCGTCCGCCTCTTGGCGGGTCTTTCGGCAACGCCCGGCTTCTGCCGCATCCGAGCGTTGCTCTTTCATGAACGGGGTTTTCGGGATCGCGGTCCCGGAAACGGCTTGCGCTGGATATGCGATGGTTCGTGCCTTTCTGACATTCACAGACTTCACCGCCCGGATTGCGCAAGCCGTCGCAATGGTCCTGCTTTATTGCTTCTGCGCGATGATGCTGGCTGAGGTCTTCAGCCGCGGCTTCCTCGCCCGCAGCCTTGCCTTCTCCTGGGAGTATTCCGCCTTTGCCATGTGCGGCGTGTTTCTTCTGGGCCTCGGTCCGGCGCTGCAGCACGGGACGCAGGTGCGGGTCTCCCTGCTTCTCTCCCGTGGCCCCCGCTTTGCCCGGATCGTTGATATCGTCGCCACCCTGATCGGCCTCGTGCTCGCCTGCCTGCTGCTGGAGGCGTTCTGGAGCGTGTTTCAAGCCTCTTTCACGCGCGGGCTGCGTCAGTCGAGCTACATGAATACGCCGCTAGCCATCCCTCAGGCCGTTGCGGTTGCCGGGGCGGTGGAATTCGTGCTGGCCATGGCGGCAAGGCTGCTCAGGCTTTCGCTCGGCATGGCACCGGAGCTTGAACGGGAGACGGAGGATGGTTGAGATCGGCCTCGTCACGCTCCTTTTATTTGCCGTGCTGCTTCTGGGGTCCGTCTGGGTCGGCCTGTCGCTTTTCGGCGTCGGCTATATCCTGCTTTCCGTCTACAAGCCCAATATTCCGCTCGAGGCCTTCGCCGGCAAGCTGATGTGGCAGGCGGGCACGGCGCAGGAACTGCTTGCCTTGCCGCTGTTTATCCTAATGAGCGATATTCTCGTTTCGGCCCGTCTCGGCCGTTCGCTGTTTTCGGGTCTTGCGCCCTGGGTGAGCCGGCTTCCCGGCGGCCTGGTCCATGTCAATGTCGCGGGGTCCACGCTGTTTGCCGCCGTTTCCGGCTCCTCGGCCGCGACAACGGCGATCGTCGGACGCGTGACGCTGCCCGAGCTTCAGGCCCATGGCTATGATCGGCGTCTGTCGATCGGCTCGCTTGCGGGCGCGGGCACGCTTGGCTTCCTGATCCCGCCCTCGATCATCATGATCATCTACGGCGTCGTCTCCGAGCAGAGCATCCTGCGCCTGTTCATCGCCGGCATCGTGCCCGGCCTGCTGCTTGCCTGCCTCTACAGCCTCTATATCGCCGCTGCTCACACGGTTTCGGGCGGACGGGCGACGGCCGAGCGCTATTCCTGGGCCGAACGCTGGCGCGGGCTTTTCGAGATCACGCCGATGGTCGCGCTGATCGCGGGCATCATGGGCGCGCTCTATTTCGGCCTGGCCAGCCCGACGGAACTGGCTTCGGTGGGCGTTCTCGGCGCCATCATTCTTTCCGCGCTCAGGCGCGAGCTGACCTTTTCCAATCTCGTTGCTGCAGGCAACAGCGCGGTGCGCACGAGCGCGATGATGGGCCTGATCCTGATCGGCGCGGCGCTGCTCAATTCGGCTCTCGGTTTTCTCGGTCTGCCGCGCGCCATTGCCGGCTGGATCGCGGCCCTCGATCTCGCGCCCTTCGCCCTGATTACCATTCTTCTGCTGTTCTACGTGCTGATCGGCATGTTCCTAGACGGCACGTCGATCATCGTCATGACCTTGCCGATTACACTACCTTTGGTTACGTCCGCAGGTTTTGACCCGATTTGGTTTGGTATTTTTGTCGTTGTTGCTGTAGAGATATCCCAGATAACGCCCCCGGTGGGTTTCAACCTGTTTGTCATACAGGCGCAAACTGGCGAAACGATTGGAAAACTGGTCCGCGCAGTCGCACCTTTTTTCCTTATTCTGGTCGCCTTTGCGCTGCTACTGGCGATCTTCCCGGAGATCGTCCTCTGGCTGCCCGGAAAGATGGAATGAGCGCACCACGACATAAATTGCTAACCCGTTCTTTACGCGAGGAAATAACGTCGGGCCGCTGGAAGGTCGGAGACCGTCTTCCGCCGGAAGTGGAGTTTGCCGTTGAACGCGGTGTCAGCCGCACGACGCTGCGGCGCGCGTTGAGCGAACTGGAAGCCGAGGGCCTGGTGGCGCGGCGCAAGCGCGTTGGCACGGTGATCGCCTCGCAGACGCCGCAGCAGCATTTTCGCATGGCGACCAACAGCATGCCCGAATTGATGCGCGTCACACGCGAGACGGTTCTGGAAGTCTGGACTTCACGTCATGTGGAGAACCATTCCGATCCGGCGCTTGGCGGTCACGAAAGCGCCACCGGGTTCTGGCTGGAAGTGATCGGCGTCAGGCGCATTCCCGGAAGATTGAGGCCGTTCAACTGGTCGCGCATGTTCGTCGCCGGGCCCTATGCCGGCATCGAGCCGTCGCTGTCGCGCCACCGGGTCGGTTCGGTCTACAATTTGATCGAAGAAATGTTCGACCGGCCGATCGTGCGCGTCAGCCAGAGCGCCAATGCGATTGCCTGCCCGCAGCCGGCAGCCGATGCCATCGGCCTTTCGGAAGGCACGCCGGTACTGTCCATCGAGGCCGAGCTCTACAGCCATAATGGCGAGCTCGTCGAAATCTCCCAGGCCATCTATGACCCGGCGCGCTTCCAGTTGCGCAATGACGTGCTGCTGAAGTAAACCGCGTCAGCCGTTTTCGATCTCGGCGATGACCGTGTCGGCCTGCTTCCGCGCGGAAAGAAGGCTGTCTTCGGCCTGTTCCTGTTCCACAACCGCAAAGCGGAAGGGCAGACCGCCCGGCATTTGCGCCAGGCGCGGCAGGTCGGCCGAAATCACGGTCGCGATCTTCGGGTAGCCGCCCGTCGTCTGCCGCTCGGCCGTCAGAACGGTGGCCGTGCCCGAGCCCGGGACCTGGATGGAGCCGGGCGGCGTGCCGTCGGAGATGATGTCGTGGCCACGCGCGGCGTGGAGAGCCGGGCCGAAGAGAAGGCTAGCCATCCTGTCGCGGCGGGTCGAAACGGCGAAGGGCTCATCGAGAAAAAGCGACCAGGCGCGGGCATCGAAATAGTCGTCCTGCGGGCCTGCAATCACCCGGATGGGCCCCGAGGGCTTTCGGAAGATCGAACGCATCCGGCGGGGCGTCAGCATCGCGGAAGGCGCAAGCGCAAGCCTGTCGCCCGCGACCAGCGAACGCCCTTCAAAGCCGCCCATGGCGTTTCGCACGTGGGTGGTGCGCGAGCCGAGCAGGAGGGGAACGTCTATGCCGCCGGAAAAGGCGATATAGCCCCAGATCGCACCGCGAAGCACGCCGACATCGAGCCGCGCGCCCGGTTCGAGGCGGTGGCTTTCCCAACACGGCACGGGGCGACCGTCGATCTGCACCTCCGCCGCTCCGCCGGTGACAGCGACAAGGGTCGGTTCGCTGACGCGGTAGCTTCCGCCGAACTGCGCAAATTCGAGGGCGGCCGCGTCAGGCCCGTTGCCGGCCAGCGCCTGGGCGATCCGGAAGGCATCCTCGTCCATCGGTCCGGACGGCGAGACGCCGGCTGCCAGGTAGCCCGTGCGCGGTTTTGCCTGCACGGTGACCATCAGTCCTGCCTTTGCGACCTCCAGCATCACCATGGCGCTTGCGCCTCCACGATGACGTCGCCCGCAGCCGCCCGCCGTTCAAGGGCCGTCATCTCGTCCGGCGAAACGGCAAAAAAACGCAGGATGTCGCCGGCTTGGAAGAAGGCCGGGTCGGCGCGCGCCGGATCGAACAGCCTGAGAGGCGTGCGACCGATATAGCGCCAGCCGCTCGGGCCCGCGAGAGAGTTGATCGCTGCTTGCGCGCCGCCAATGCCGACCGCGCCGGCCGGCACTTTCTGGCGCGGCTCGGCAAGGCGTGGCGTGTGGAGGGCGGAGGGCAGGCCGCCGAGATAGGCAAAGCCGGGGGCAAACCCGATCATGTAGACCCGATAGGTGGCGCTTGTGTGCAAGGCGATCACCTCTTCTGGGTCTATATTCCTTTCCGCTGCGACATCTGCGAGGTCAAGCGCGTCCGCGCCCTGATAGCAGACCGGCACGGCGAAATGGCGTGCGCGTGCATCGTCCGTTGCAGGGGCGGTTTCCGCGCGCTCGCCGAGGATGGCCTTCAGGTCGCGGCCATTGAGGATTGCGGGGTCGTAGAAGACCAGAAGCGAACGATAGGTGGGCACGGTCTCGGCAATGCCGGCTACCGGGTCATCCTTCAAGGAGCGTTCAAGCGCGATCACGCGCGCGCTGACGGCTTCGTCGATAGTATCGCCAAATTCAATCGTCACGGCCTGATCGCCGGCCGGTTTGATCCTCACCAAAAGCCTGTCCCTGGCTCGATATCACCGCGCGGCGTCGCCTTTTCGCGCCGCGCGGTTCATCTCTATCAGCTATTGGCGGTCGCGCGAAAGGCCTCAATCGTCCTGCGGGTGCCTTCCTCAAGGGAAACGGCGTTCCAACTGCCGAGAAGATCGCGCAGCGGAGCATTGTCGAGCGCGTCCGGCATCGGCCGGGGACGGTCGGCAATGGTGATCTGTGCCTCCGGCACCACGGCGCGAATTGCGTCCGCTACATCCTCGCTTGAACCGATTGCCGTGGTGAGGTCGCTGACGATCGGCGCAGGGGCAGGGTGCTCGAGCGAGCGTATGAATATCTCGGCCACCTCGTCGATATGCTGAAAACACATCTGCCCGGAAAAAGGGATCTCGTAGGGCTCCCCCTGGGCTGCAGCGCGCATGGCAAGCGTGATTGCAGCCGTCTCCCCGCTCGTGCGGCCCGGCCCGTAGACAACATGTGGCCTCAGTCCCACCGATCCCAGACCATGGTCGAGAAAATAGACCTTGGAAATTTCCTCGCAGCAATGCTTGAACGCGCCATAGAGATTGACCGGCGAAGCATATGGCCCGCGCGGCCGCGCCGCCAGCGAACTTGCATAGACAACGCGCGAAATGCCGGCCTTCAGGGCTGCTTCCATGATGTTGATGTGACCGACTACATTCACCTCGGCGCCGAGCACCGGGTTCGACCGGCAGGCGGGAATGACGAGGGCGGCCAGATGCAGAATGGCATCAATGCCGAAACGGGCGATCACCGGATCGATGGCGCTTTGGCGCGTGATGTCGCCTTCGACGTAAGTGACGCCGGCAATGCGCGTCGCCTCGGGCGGCAGCTTGAGATCGAAAACGGTAACCCGGTCGCCGCGCGCGGCAAGGGCCTGCGTCAACGCCTGGCCGAGAAAGCCGGAGCCGCCGGTGACCAGCACGTTGAGCGGCGCCTGTGAGTTGCTTTCCATGGTGTTCATGATGCCATTCCCTGTCCGCCGTTGACGTCGAGCAACTGCCCGGTGATGAAACCCGCTTCCTCTGAGGCGAAGAAGGCGACGGCGGCGGCCACATCCTCCACACGGCCGTGGCGACGCACAGGCACGCCTTCAAGCGCGCGCTGGCGTTCTTCCGGCGACATGCGTTCGTTAAGCAGCCGTTCCACGCGCGGCGTGGAGATCGCGCCGGGGCAGACCGCGTTGCAGGTGATACCCCTGGGGCCGAATTCCTGCGCCATCTGCAGCGTCATCGACTGGATCGCACCCTTGGCGGCGACATAATTGGCGCCGGTAAACAGGCTGCCATAGCGCCCTGCTTTGGAGCCGAGATTGATTACCCGGCCGAAACCACCTTCGATCATGCCCGGCAGAACATGCCGGCTGACCCTTACGGCCGCCGTGACGTTCAGCGCCATTACCCGGTCCCAGTCTTCGTCGGTCTCCTCCAGAAAGGCGCGTGGGGTGTGAAGCGAACCGCCGGCATTGTTGACGAGAATGTCGAAAACCATGTCGTTCGCGGCAAATTCCGCCATCATGCGGGCGATGTCGGCGCCATCGGTCAGGTCGCCGGCGACGAAGAAGGCCTCTGCCAGCGCCGCATTCTCCCGCGCCCTTCCGATAGCCTCTTCGCTACGATCGATAATGCCGATCCGCGCTCCCTCGCTTGCCAGCCTTGCCGCAATCGCCGCTCCCAGCCCGTCGGCCGCGCCAGTGACGAGCGCGGTTCTTCCCTTCATTCTATTCAAGACATTCCTCCCGGTGGATTGAATAGGGATTGATCATTAATAAAAATGGTACATAATACCACTATGCAAAACTTGTGGCCGGCAGGCCAGTGGTTTTTGTGCCAGGCTCCACAGCGAGCCATGAATATGGAGGAGATTCTCAATGAAATTTCGCAAGGAGGCCGTGAGCCGCCTCGGTATGGTATTGTCGGCTTCGGTGTTCGTCATTGCAGGCGCTGCTGCCGCGCAGTCGAACCGGCCGATCACCGTGGTCGTGCCTTTCGCCGCCGGCGGCGGAACGGACATAACCACGCGCGCCATGCAGGAGAGCATGGCCGATACGCTGGACGTCAGCGTGGCCGTCAAGAATACAGCCGGGGCCGGCGGCACGATCGGCGTTGGCGAAGTTGCCCGCGCGCGTCCCAATGGCACGACGCTCGGCATGGCCCCGGTCGGGCCGCTCACCACTCAGCCGCATCTGCGCAAGCTGCCCTATGACGTCGACAGTTTCGACTATATCTGCCTTGCCTATTCGGCTCCGACGGTGATTGCCGTCCGCGAGGACTCGCCGTTTTCCAATCTTGATGACCTTGTCGCCTATGCCAAGGAAAATCCGGGCGAACTGACCTTCGCTGTGCAGGCGATCGGCTCGATCCCGCACATTGCCGGTCTCGCCCTTGAAGACGCCGCCGGGATCAAGATGACCTTCCTGCCGGTTGACGGCGACGGGCCCGCGCTGAAGGCGTTGCTGGACGGCACGGCGGACCTCTTCATTCCGCATGTGTCCTTCTACACCAGCAATGCCGAGCAGCTTAAATCGCTGGCGCTCCTGAAAAAGGGCCGGCTTGAGGAGCAGCCTGATCTGGTTACAGCCGAGGAGCAGGGCTTTCCGCTCGACTTTCCGATCTGGGGCGGCCTGGTCGCGCCTGCCGGTCTTGACGATGCGGATATCTCCAGGTTCGAGACCGCCTGCAAGACCGCGATCGATTCCGCCCCCTTCCAGGAGCGGATGGAGGCGCTGAAACAGCCTTCCGCCTATATGGGCGCGGCCGATTTTGCCGCCTTCGTACACGAGAAGTACGAAACTAACCGCAAACTGCTTGAAAAGGCCGGCCTTCTGGCGAACTAATGGCCGGACGGGAGCGGCTCGGACCGCTCCCGCCTTGCGATTTGCGCGGCGGAGCGGGCGCTGGAGGCGTCTTCTTCGACGTAACATGCTGCGGCGAGCTTGGAGGAAGCATGGCCGAAACAAACAGGCGCGGCGCGGTATCCCGCGCATCGAGGGCAGCGGAAACCGCGGTCATCGCCGCTCTCTTTCTGCTCGTCATCGTCTTTACGATCCAGACATTCGAGGAAATCAGCGCCTTTGCCCGCGCAAGCCAGGGAAAGGGCCCGTTCTTCTTTCCCCGCTTCGTGCTGGCGGTGATGGCGTTTCTTCTCTTGCTGCTCTTGCCCGGGCTCAAGCATGGCAGCCGCGAGTTGCCGCCGCTGGCGCCCGCGCTGAAGATGGTGGCGTTGATGGCTGCGACCGCCGTCTATTGCGCGCTGATGCCCGTGATCGGATTTCTGGCGGCAAGCGTGCTCTTCGCCGTTGCCGTTCCGCTCGTGCTTGGCCGGCGTGACATCGGCCTGCTGGTTGCCGTCGCCATCAGCTATTCGCTGGCCGTCTGGTTGCTGTTCGAGCGGGTTTTCCTGATCCTGTTGCCGGGGTTTGCCTGGCCGCTCTGAACCGGCTCGGCCTGCGCCGGCTCCAACATCTTGCATTAGCCGCATGTTCCGCCATCCCTCGCTTCGAGCGGATCATGCCCTGGGGATTATTCATGGACCTCATCATCTCGGCCGCGGCCCAGATCTCAACGCCCCTCACGCTCCTGGCGATCGTCGCCGGAACCATTGTCGGCGTTATCGTCGGCGTTTTGCCGGGTCTCGGCTCGGTGATCGGGCTGACCATGGTTCTGCCGTTCACCTTTTCAATGTCGCAAATCCCTGCGATCGCGCTGATGCTCGGCGTCTACTGCGGCTCGGTCTATGGCGGCTCGATCACCGCAATCGTTCTCAACACGCCGGGCACGCCGCAATCAGCGGCAACGGCTCTCGAGGGCTTTCCGATGGCCCGGCGCGGGGAGGCGGATCTCGCGATCGGCTGGGTGACGACGGCATCGACCTTCGGCGGCCTGTTCTCGGTTCTGGTCTTCGTCATCGCCGGTCCCTCGCTTGCCGCCTTTTCGCTGCAGTTCACGCCGATCGAGTATTTCGCGCTCGGTCTGTTTGCCATGACCTGTATCGCTGGCGTTTCGTCGGGCAATCTGGTCAAGGGGCTTGTCGCGGGCGCGCTTGGCCTGCTCCTGGCTACGGTCGGCAATGATCCGGTGACGGGCGATCTGCGCTTCACCTTCGACAGCTTCCAGCTTTCCGCCGGCATCGGCCTCATTCCAGTCATTGTCGGCCTGTTCGCCTTTTCCGAGATGTTCCTGCGCGTGCTGCAGCTGGACCGCCCAGGCCCGGAGGCGAGCGAGATGCGCGTTGGTTTTCGCATGCCGCCCTGGAGCGCCTGGCGGGCACGGCTCGGCATGCTTTTGCGCGGTTCGCTGATCGGCTCCTTCGTCGGCGCGCTCCCGGGAACGGGGGCGGCAACTTCGGCCTTCATCGCCTATTCGGAAGCCAGGCGCGCCTCCAAACGGAAAGATAATTTCGGCTATGGCGAGCCCGACGGTCTGGTCGCCTGCGAAAGCGCCAACAATGCCGTGACGGGCTCGGCGCTGGTGCCGACGCTCGCGCTCGGTATTCCCGGAGATCCGGTCACCGCCGTCATGCTCGGCGCGTTGGTGATCCAGGGGATCGCGCCGGGGCCGCAGCTCTTCGCCAACCATCTCGACCTGATCTACGCGATCTTTCTCTGCCTCATCGTCGTCAACATCGTGATGTTCCTGACCGGCGCGCTTGGAGCCTCGCTCTTCACCCGGGTGCTGCGCATTCCCGAGCCGATCCTGATCGGTCTGATCCTGATCATCGCGACTGTCGGCGCCTATGGCGTCAACGGCAATGTCTTCGATGTCTGGGTGGCGCTTGCTGCAGGCGTTGCGGGCGTTGTGCTGCGCTATTTCCGCTTTCCCGTCGCTCCCATCGTCATCGGCATGGTGCTGGAGCCAACCATCGAAATGTCACTGCGACAGGGACTGATCCTCACCCACGGCAATTTCTGGGGCTTCTTCGAGCGCCCGATCGCCGCCATCCTGTTTGCGATTACCGCGATGACGCTGTGCTGGCCCTTGGTGCGCATGGGAATTGCACAACTGAGGAAACCGCGCCGGCACTGACTGTCAAGGCGTTGTGTGGTTGAGAGGAATGCGGGTGGTTTTGCGGTTTGACATGGAGGCCTCTATCGAAGCCCGGTTTTCTTCACCCCAAGCGCATAAGGGCTCGAGCGTCTGAACGAGGCTCGCGCCGAACGGCGTCAGCGAGTATTCGACCCGCGGCGGCACCTCGCCGAAATCAGTGCGCAGGATCAGCCCATCGGCCTCCAGCTCTTTTAGATGCTGTATCAGGACCTTGTCACTCGCGTCGCGTACGCTGCGCCTGAGCTCGCCATAGCGGCATGTCTTCTGACCGAGAAAGTTGAGAATGAGCGGTTTCCATTTGGAACCGATCAGAGCCAGCGCCGCATGCAGGCCGCAGGTGAAGGTTTGAGTGGTGTCGCGCAATATCTCTCTCCAGACAAAATCTTGCTACTTACCAAATGGTTCATACTAGAGAAAAGGCAAGTGGAAGACCAGATGTCTCCCATCTAAAACTGGAGACACTGAGATGAGATTGAAAAACAAGATCGCTGTGATCACCGGCGGCTCGACCGGTATTGGACTTGCCAGCGCAAAGCGTTTTGCCGCAGAAGGGGCCACCGTCTATATCACGGGACGTCGACAGGCGGCACTCGATGCAGCCGTGGCTGAAATCGGGCACGGAGCGCGCGCCATCCAGGGGGATGTCGCAAAGCTCGACGAGTTGGACCGGATCTATGCCACCATCGATGACGAAGTCGGGCGCATCGACATTCTCTTCGCCAATGCCGGTGTTGGCGATGTGGCGCCGCTCGGCAGCATCACGCCGGAACAGTTCGACCACGCTTTTGGGATCAATGTCCGAGGCATGGTCTTCACGGTACAAAAGGGATTGCCGCTGATGAATGCCGGCGGAACCATTATCCTGACCGGCTCGACCACCGGGATAATGGGCACGCCGGCCTTCAGCGTCTACAGCGCAACAAAAGCGGCGATCCGCAATTTCGCGCGTTCATGGGCACTTGATCTCAAGGGAACGGGCATCCGCGTCAACGTTCTCTCTCCCGGATCGACACAAACACCGGGGCTCGAGGGTGTGGCGTCTTCGGCCGGGGTCGAAAAAGAGGCCATGTTCGCCGCCTTTGCCGAACAGACGCCGCTTGGCAGGGTCGCCGATGCGTCCGAGATTGCCGCAGCGGCGATGTTGCTGGCATCCGACGACAGCAGTTTCATGACCGGAAGCGAAGTCTTCGTCGACGGCGGTTTGGCGCAGGTCTGACTCATTGCAGAAAAAAAGAACCCGGCTGCGATGGCCGGGTTCGTTCGTTCGGGAATTGATGATTGCTCAGCCCGCAGCGCGGGTCTTCTCAAACCGCTTGCGCTCGTTGGAGTCGAGATAGAGCTTCCTGAGGCGGATCGACTTCGGCGTCACTTCCATCAGTTCGTCGTCTTGGATCCACGACAGGGCGCGGTCGAGCGTCATGCGGATCGGCGGGGTCAATTTCACCGCTTCGTCCTTGCCGGCCGAGCGGATATTGGTCAGCTGCTTGCCCTTCAGCACGTTGACCTCGAGGTCGTTGTCGCGGGTATGGATGCCGACGATCATGCCGGCATAGACCTTGTCGCCGGGCTCGATGATCATGGGACCGCGATCCTCAAGGTTGAACATCGCGTAGGCCACGGCCTCGCCGGCCTGGTTGGACAGGAGAACGCCCTGGTTGCGGCCGCCGATCTCGCCCTTGAAGGGCTGGTAGTTGTGGAACAGGCGGTTCATGATCGCCGTGCCGCGCGTGTCGGTCAAAAGCTCCGACTGGTAGCCGATCAGGCCGCGCGTCGGGGCAAAGAACACCAGACGAACACGGTCGCCGCCCGAGGGACGCAGCTCGACCATCTCGCCCTTGCGCTCGGCCATCTTCTGCACGACGACGCCGGAATGTTCCTCATCGACGTCGATGACGACTTCCTCGACCGGTTCCATCAACTGGCCGGTTTCCTCGTCCTTGTGCATGACCACGCGCGGACGCGAAACGGCAATCTCGAAGCCTTCGCGGCGCATGGTTTCGATCAGCACGGCAAGCTGGAGTTCGCCGCGACCGGACACATAAAAACTATCCTTGCCCTCGGCTTCCTCGATCTTCAGCGCGACATTGCCTTCCGCTTCCTTCATCAGCCGGTCGCGGATGACGCGGCTCGTCACCTTGTCGCCTTCGGTGCCGGCAAGCGGACTGTCATTGACGATGAAGGACATGGTCACTGTCGGCGGATCGATCGGCTGGGCCTGAAGCGGCTCGGTCACGGAGGGATCGCAGAACGTGTCTGCAACCGTGCCCTTGGAAAGGCCGGCAATGGCGATGATGTCGCCCGCCTGCGCTTCGTCGATCGGCTGGCGCTCGATGCCGCGGAAGGCGAGGATCTTCGAGACACGGCCGGTTTCAACCGTCTTGCCGTCTTGCGAGAGGACCTTGACCGGCTGGTTCGGCTTGATCGACCCTGAGAAGACGCGGCCGGTAATGATGCGGCCGAGATAGGGGTTGGCCTCCAGCAGCGTGCCGATCATCTTGAACGGGCCTTCGGCAACCTTCGGCGCGGGAACATGCTCGACGACGAGGTCGAGCAACGGGCCGAGGCCCTGGTCCTGCGGACCTTCCGGCGCGGTGTTCATCCAGCCGGCGCGGCCGGAGCCGTAAAGAATGTGGAAATCGAGCTGTTCGTCGGTGGCGTCGAGCGCGGCAAACAGGTCGAAGACCTCGTTGACGACTTCATCGGCGCGGGCATCAGGGCGGTCGATCTTGTTGATGGCGACGATCGGCTTGAGGCCGACCTTCAGCGCCTTGCCGACCACGAACTTGGTCTGCGGCATCGGGCCCTCGGCTGCGTCCACCAGAACGATCGCGCCATCCACCATGGAGAGGATGCGCTCAACCTCGCCGCCGAAATCGGCGTGGCCGGGGGTGTCGACGATGTTGATGCGGGTATCCTTCCAGACGACCGAGGTCGCCTTGGCGAGAATGGTGATGCCGCGTTCCTTCTCGAGGTCGTTGCTGTCCATCACGCGCTCATCGACGCGCTGGTTTTCGCGGAAGGCGCCGGACTGCTTCAGGAGCTCGTCAACGAGCGTCGTCTTGCCATGGTCAACGTGCGCGATGATCGCGATATTGCGAAGTGCCATTTTTATCGATCTCTGGGGCTGGGCGCGGGCATGTCGCAACGGTGGGAGGACCGCTGCCAATTGGGAGGCGCCTGTTACACTTGCCGCGCTCATACACATTTTTTGACGAAAACGAAAGAGAATGTTTTGTGGCAGGGGCTGAAGGACTGGGAGCGGCCAACGATAAGTCAGGCCGGCTTCGCCCTTATCCAGCGATCTCGGGCCGGCAGGTTTCAAGCCGCGAAGTCAGAAGGTCGTAAAGCGCGCCGCCCCTTTGCGGCCGGCCATCGCGGGACTTGAAGGGAATGCGGATGCCGTCCCTCGGCTTGAACACCGGCAGGTGGCCCTTCGGTGCGTCCGCCGGCGAAAAGCGCATGTCATCATAGCTGATCCAGGCACCGTTCTCGCGCCAGCCGACGGCATCGCCGAAGGCTACCAGCGCTTCCGGCGCGGAGGAGAGCAGCACGCCGTCGGGTGTCGTTTCCGGAAGGTCGTCCAGCACTTGGCGCTGGGCCGTCAGGCCGAACCGGCCGCCGGAGGCCTCGGAGAACAGCATGTCCATATAGGCGATGTCGGCGCAGGGCAGGCGTTCGACATCCTCGACACCGAGCCAGCCCTCATTGGTGCGCCCGGCAAGCACCAGCGTGATTTCGGAGGCTTCCGTATTGGCGGCGCGAAAATCGCCGCTTTGCAGATAGGCGCGCAACTGGTCGTAACGCGCGGCCGGGTCGTGCATGCCCTTTGGCTTGAGGAAGGTCAGCGCCGAGATGACGATGATCAAGAAAATGCCGCCGGCCGCGATGAGTGTCTTGTTTTCCCTGAAATGGCGCATCCGTTCTCTCCTATTTGAAGCCCAGCAGCAGGGCGCCCTGGTAGAACAGGAAGGCGATCACCCAGGCATAGAGGAGCGAAAAGATCAGCGAGAAGATCATGAAGCCCCAGGACCGGCTTTCCGCCTTTACCGTTGCCACCGTCGTCAGGCAGGGCGTGTAGAGCAGGCAGAACAGGCAGAAGGAATAGGCGGCCGCAGGCGAGACCGAGACGGCGATCTGGTGGGCGACGAGGCCGGAAGACATGGCGTAGATCGTCGACAGCGACCCGATCACCACTTCCTTGGCGATGAAGCCGAAGATCAGCGCCAGCGTCAGATAGGGGTTGATCCCGATCGGGGCCATGACCGGCTGGAGAAGCTCGCCGAGCTTGCCGCCCCAGGTCTCGAGCCCGGTGGCATCGGTCGGAAAATTGGTCAGGAACCAGACGGCAATCGTGCCGATAATGATGAAATTCGTCGCCCGGTGCAGGAATTCCCTGAGCTCGCCATAGCCGCGCAGCCAGACCTGGCGAAGCGTCGGCACCCGGTAGGGCGGCAGTTCCAGCACGAAGGGCTCGGTATTCCTGAACTGCTTCGAGCGCGAAAAGATCGCGGCGGCGAGGAAGGCCGCGGCAAACGAGATGACGTAGAAGGAAAACAGGACGAATGGGCCTTGGGCGGGCGGGAAGACGGCGGCGATGATGAAGACGAACACCGCCAGGCGCGCCGAGCAGAGCGAGAACGGGATGATCAGCATGGAGAGCAGCCGGAGCGGCTGCGAGCGCATCACCCGCGTGCCCATCAGCGCCGGCACGTTGCAGCCGAAACCCATCATCTGCATGACGAAGGACCGCCCGTCGAGGCCGATGCGGCGCATCCATGTGTCCATCAGATAGGCCGCGCGCGAGAGGTAGCCACTGTCTTCCACCGCCGCCATGCAGAAGAAGAACAGCATGATCAGCGGCACGAAGGAGGCGACGGTGGCAACGCCCAGCCAGATGCCGTTGATGACGAAGTTTCGCAGCCAGCCCGGTCCGAGGCTCAGCACCGGTTCGAGGATGCGGTTCTGGATCCAGTCGGTGATGAAGCCGACCCAGTCCTGCGAGGGCAGGCCGATGGACCAGACGATATAGAAGACGAACAGCATGACCGCGAAGAACAGCGGCAGGCCGAAAACCGGGTGAAGCAGGACACGGTCGAGCTTCTGGGTGGTCGTCTGCGGCGGCGCTTCGGGATAGACGACGGCGCCGGAAAGCGTTTCGGCAAGCGTCTCGTCGGTCATCAGCGTGGTGCGCAGCGCTTCGTAATCGGCCAGAACCGGCGGCTCTTCCTTTCGTCCGTCGAGCATTGTGCTGACGCTGTCGATCGCCTTGGGATAGCCCTCGCCATATTTGGCGCTGATCAGGTGCACCGGCAGGCCGAGGCGGGCGGACAGCGCTTCCGTATCGATCTCGATGCCGTTCTTGCGCGCCTCGTCGGCCATGTTCAGCATGACGACGGCGGGAAGTCCGAGCTGCTTGACCTGCAGCGGCATCAGGATCTGGCGGTCGATCTGGCTGGCATTGATGACGATGATGACGAGATCGACGGGATAGGTCTTGAGGAAATCGGCGACGACGGTCTCGTCCTCGGAAAAGCCCTCGAGGTCGTAAATGCCGGGAAGATCGACGAATTCCAGCGTCTTGCCGCCGAGTTTGACGCGCGCATTGGAGAGCGAGACCGTGATGCCCGGCCAGTTGCCGACATAGGCGCTGGCGCCGGTGATGCGGTTATAGAGCATCGACTTGCCGGTATTCGGCTGGCCGATCATGGCGATGCGGGGAACGTCGTTCAGGTCGAGATTGGCTTCTGCCGGCGAACAATGAGACATGGCGTCTTCCGGAGCTTGGGCCGGCGGAAAGGCTCCGCCCGCCGGTGTTTGCAGTGTGCTCGGTTTTGACCCGCGCGCCGTTTCCGGCATTCTTTGTATTCTGGATAGCCGGCGCGTTCGTCGCGCCGCTTCTGTCTTCAATCAGTCTTCGATCTTGCGCACCTTGACCAGTTCGGCCTCCGTGCGGCGGATCGCGATTTCCGTCGCCTTGCCGGCGCGCACGACAAGCGGCCCGCCGAACCAGGCGCGTCTGACCATGGAGACCTGGTGCGGGCTTGAAAGGCCGAGGGCCCTGAGGCGCACCGAAAGCCCGTTCTCGAAACTTCCGGCCTCGACGATTTCGACAATGCCGCTTTCGCCGGGCTGGAGGCTTTCAAGCGAGACGATCCGGCCCTCGCGGAGCGTCTCCATGGTTGGATCGTTGCTCATTTCTGCCCCATGGCCGCGATCTCGCGATCAATGAAGTACTTGGCGTGCGGCCCATCGCCGATCAGGTCGATCTTGTCGAGGATATCGCTGAAAAGCGTTTCTTCTTCGCGCTGCTCGCGCACGAACCACTGCAGGAATTCGAAGGTGGCGTGATCGCCTTCCTCTTCCGCGCGGGTGGTTGCCGCATAGATGTTGCGGGTCACCTGCTTTTCGGTTTCCAGAATGGCGGCGAACATTTCGCGCGGCGTTTCGGCCTTGATCTCGGGGGCCTCCATCTCGGCGATCTTCACCGCGAAATCGAGGTCGAACAGGTAGGCGAGGAAGCGGCGCATATGGTCGAGTTCCTCATTGGCATGGCCGAGAAGGAAACTCTGGCAACCGGCCATGTTGCGCTGGTTGCACCATGCAGCGGCCTGGAAATAGAAGCGGGCGGCTTCCATCTCGCCATTCAGGAGTTCATTGAGCTGCGGCGCCATGGCGCCAGCATTGGTTACGGTCATGTGATGCCCTTTCCTGTCCGTCTATTCTCTCTATGACACGCGGAATGATTGCGCGCAAGATACTTTACTAAAATAGGCAAGATTTCTTAAGTTACTGTATTCACGCTCGAAAACGGATGATTCTTGATAGATGTTCATTTCTGAATGTTAGCTGAATATAACGCATACAGTTCTTCGGCGCGGGCAGAATACGAGCTTCAGCGGGCGTTGAGATCCGCTATCTTCCTCAAACAAGGACGAAAAAAGGCCGGATGCCTCGCGGCATCCGGCCTCTCTGAAAAACGTTTGGGTGTGGCGTCGGACTACATCGTCGCGCCGACCTGCCACGGCACGAACTCGTTGTCGCCGAGGCCGAGCGCTTCCGACTTGGTCTTCTGGCCCGAGGCGGTGGCGATCAGATAGTCGAGCAGTTCCTCGCCTTTCTTGTGAAGGTCCGCGCCGTCGGAGAGGATGTCGCCGCAGTTGAGGTCCATGTCGTCGGGCATGGAGGCATAGAGCGCGGAGTTGGTCGCGACCTTGACCGTCGGCGTCGGCTTGGAACCGAAGGCCGAGCCGCGTCCCGTGGTGAAGCAGAGGATCTGCGCCCCGCCGGCGATCTGGCCGGTGGCGGAAACCGGGTCATATCCGGGCGTATCCATGAACAGGAGGCCCTTTTCGCGGATCTGCTCGCCATATTCGAGAACATCCATCAGCGGCGTGCTGCCGGCCTTGGCGACCGCGCCGAGGGATTTTTCCAGAATGGTGGTCAGTCCGCCCTGCTTGTTGCCGGGCGAGGGGTTGTTGTCCATCGAGCCGTGATTGACTTCGGTATACTCCTCCCACCACTTGATGCGGGCGAGAAGCTTCTCGGCCACCTCTTTGCTGGCCGCGCGGCGCAGTAGAAGCTGCTCGGCGCCGTAGATTTCCGGCGTTTCCGATAGCACGACCGTGCCGCCCATGCCGACGAGAAGGTCGGAAGCGATGCCGAGCGCGGGATTGGCGGTGATGCCGGAAAAGCCGTCGGAACCGCCGCATTGCAGGGCAAGTTTCAGCTCGGAAACCGGTATCTCCACCCGGCGCGCCTCATCGACCTTCGGCAGGAGTGCCTTGATGTGGTCGACGATCTTGTCGATCGATTTCTGCGTGCCGCCGTTCTCCTGGATGGTCATCATGAAGAAACGGCTTTCGTCCATCTCGCCATGGATCTCGCGCATGCGGGCAAGCTGCATCTGCTCGCAGCCAAGGCCGACGAAAAGCGCCGCGCCCACATTCGGATGCGTCGCATAGCCCCAGAGAACGCGCTGCAGATTGTCGAAGCCGGGGCCGGAATTGGCCATGCCGCAGCCGGTGCCATGGGCAAAGGCGGCAACGCCGTCGACATGCGGGTATTTGTCGAGAATGCCGGAATGGTTGATGATGTCGGCGGCGCGACGGATCACCGTCGCCGAACAGTTCACCGTTCCGCAGATGGCAATGTAGTTGCGCGTGCCGGCGGAGCCGTCGGCGCGGCGATAGCCCATGAAGGTGCGGGGCGCGACTTCGGGGATGGCGGCCCTGGCGGCTTCCAGATCGGCGCCGATCTCGTAATCGCGGCCATGGTCGCCGAAGGTGCAGTTGTGCACATGCACGTGCTCGCCGGCCTTGATGTCGCGTGCGGCATAGCCGATCAACTGGCCGAACTTGAAGATGCCGCCGCCTTCGGGAATGTCGGTATTGGCAATCTTGTGGCCACGGGTCACGGGCGCTTCGAGCGGCACGCCGAAGCCGAGCGGCGTATCACCCTTGTCGGCGCGCCCGGCGAGGATGGACACCGTGTCCTTGGGGTGAAGTTTGAGACAGAGTTCAGCCACGGTAGCTCCTTTGGAAAAATGCATATGCGTGGAAAAGGCGCCGGCGGACCGGCGCCTTGATCCCGGATTACTTTACCACGGCCTCGGCCATGGCGCGGGCGCCTTTTTCGACGAGGCCCTCATAGGCGGCAACGAGGCCTTCCACGAAGTCCTTGTTGTCCTGCAGCGCCTTGGGGAACACGTCAGAAACGCCGACCAGCGCCTCGACCTTGTCGCGCGGCGTTGCGCCGGCATCGGAAAGCGCCTTGAACTTCTCGGCGAGCGGATCGCGCACGTCGATCGGATTGCCGCGTTCGTCGACGCCGCCGACGTAACGCATCCAGGCCGCGATCGCGAGCGAAAGGCCCTTGACCGGGCGACCGGCGTCGAGGTCTTCCTGAACCGTCTCGAGAATGCGCTGCGGCAGTTTCTGCGAACCGTCCATGGCGATCTGCCATGTCAGGTGGCGGATCGACGGGTTGGAATAGCGCTCGAACAGGGCAGCGGTGTATTCCTCGAGGCTGACGCCGGGAGGCGCATCAACGGCGGGAATGATTTCCTTCTCCCACAGGAACTTGCAGTAGGCCGCAAATACCGTGTCGGAAACCGTGTCATAGATCGTTTCCTTGCCGGCCAGATAGCCGAGATAGGAAATCGAGGAATGCGTGCCGTTGAGGCAGCGAAGCTTCATGTGCTCGAACGGGGTCACGTCCTCGACGACCTGGGCGCCGACCGCGCCGATATCCGGACGCTCGCTATCGACGAACTTGTCTTCGACAACCCACTGGCGGAAGGGCTCGTGCATCACCGGAACCGGATCGTAGACGCCGGTGAGCTGCGCGACGCGCTCGATGTCTTCCGGCTTGGTCGCCGGCACGATGCGGTCGATCATGGTGCAGGGGAAGGTGACTTCCTTCTCGATCCAGGCCTGCAACTCGGGATCGATCATGCCGGCCAGTTCGACGACGACGGCGTGGACGACATGGCCGTTGTTCGGCAGGTTGTCGGAGCTCATCATGGTGAACGGGCGAATGCCGGCCTTGCGGCGGCGGTCCAGCGCGCGGACGATGTAACCGAGTGCCGATTTCGGCTTGTTCGGGTCCTTCAGGTCTTCAATGATGAAGGGATGTTCGCGGTTGAGCTTGCCGGTCGAGGGGAAGTGGCAATAGCCCTTTTCGGTCACCGTGGAGGTGACGATCTTGATCTTCGGATCGGCCATCAGGGAGAGGACGGCTTCCGGATCGTCCGGCGCATCAAGCACATCGTTCAGCACAGGGATAACCTGCGGCTCGATGCCTTCCGGCGCGAGCGAGACGGCCGTATAGGCAAAGCCCTGCGGCTCGAAGATCTCGCGCTGTTTCGGCGGCGTCATCAGATTGACGCCGACAATGCCCCAGTCACCACCGGACTTCTGCATTGCTTCATAAAAGTAAATTGCGCCGTGGGAGCGATAAAACGCTCCCAGGCCCAGATGCACAATCCCCGAGCCCGGACGCGGCGCGTCCGGACGTTTCAACCGGGGAAGGCTTTCGGCATTAGCGGGCAAGCCACCCTCCATCGACATTAAGGATCGCCCCGTTGATGTAATCGGACGCGGGCGAAGCAAGAAAGACGGCAGTGCCGCCCAGGTCAGCCGGGTCACCCCAGCGATTGGCCGGAATCCGGCCAAGAATTTCCGCAGAGCGCTTTTCATCGGCGCGCAATGCGGCAGTGTTGTTTGTGGCGATATAGCCGGGCGCAATCGCGTTCGCATTGATGCCCTTGGCCGCCCACTCGTTGCACATCAGCTTGGTGATGCCGGCCACGCCGCTTTTCGATGCGGTGTAGGAGGGGATGCGAATGCCGCCCTGGAAGGACAGCATCGAGGCGATGTTGATGATCTTGCCGGTGCCGCCGCGCTCAAGAACCTTCCTGGCGAAGCCCTGGCAGGTGAAGAACACCGCCTTGACGTTCATGTCCATGACGTCGTCCCAATCCTTCTCGGTGAAGTCGACGGCGTCATCGCGGCGGATCAGGCCCGCATTGTTGACCAGGATATCGATCGGCTTGTCATAGGCCTCGATGAACGTCTTGCCATTCATCGGATCGGAAAGATCAAGGATCTCGCTGACGGCCTTGCCGCCAGCGTCCTTGATGATCTTGACCGTCTCATCGCTGTCCTGATGGCTGGTGCATAAAACCTCCGCACCAGCGGCGCCGAGGGCAATCGCGATGCCCTGGCCGATACCGGTGTTGGCGCCTGTCACCAGCGCGCGCTTGCCTTCAAGAGAGAAAGAAATAGCCATTACTTGAGCGTCTCCATGGATACCATTTCGACGTCCTTGTAGTTGACGTTGTCGCCGGCCATTGCCCAGATGAAGGTGTAGTTGGACGTGCCTGCGCCGCAATGGATCGACCAGGGCGGCGAGATCGCGCCTTCCTCGTTCTTCAGGACCAGGTGGCGGGTTTCATCCGGCTCGCCCATCATGTGGAACACGCGGGCTTCTTCATCGAGGTCGATATAGAGATAGGCTTCCATACGGCGGTCGTGAACGTGGGCCGGCATGGTGTTCCAGATCGAGCCCTTCTGCAGCTTGGTCATGCCGACGACGAGCTGGCAGGACTTCATCACGTCCGGATGGACGAACTGGTAGATCGTGCGCTCGTTGCAGTTCTCTGCAGCGCCCAGCGTCACATTCGCAGCTTCGGCAATCTTGATCAGGCGCGAGGGGTAGGTCTGGTGCGCGGGGGCCGAGAGAATGTAGAAACGGCCTTCGCCCGAAAAGGTGATCTTGCCGGCGCCCATGCCGAGATAGAGCATGTCGCCATGGACCATGTCATATTCGGCATCGCAGGTGACCTTGCCCGGGCCGCCGAGCTTCACGATCGTCATTTCGCGACGGTCGAGGATCGAATCCGTGCCGCAGGGCGCAACGTGATCGAGCTCCAGCGGGCCATCAGCCGGGCACGCGCCGCCGACGATCATGCGATCGTAATGGGTGTAGATGAGGTTGATTTCTCCGGGGACGAACAGATTGCTTGTCTGGAAATGCTCGCGCAGTTCGCTCGTGTCGAATGTGCTCGCCGTGACCGGATCGATCGCGTGGCGAATTTCGATATTCAGCATAGTTGTCTCCTTCACTTGATTGAAAATGCCTCACGCTTGGGACGTGAAGCCTTGGTCGCCATGAACCGCGAGTGCCTCCAACAGCTTTGGGTTCAAGGCCTTGACCAGGTTTGGAGCCCCCCGCCGGTTTCGGCGAGAGGCATTTTCCGGACCGGCTTGCCGGTCAAACTTCACTCCTAGTGGAACAGCGACGGCAGGAAGAGCGTGAGTGCCGGGATGTAGGTTACCAGGAGAAGGGTGAAGACGGCCGCGAAATAGAACGGCCAGATGGTTCTGATGGCCTGCGTGACCGGGATCTTGCCGACGGCGCAGCCGACGAAGAGAACCGAACCCACGGGCGGCGTGCAGAGCCCGATGCCGAGGTTCAGGATCATGATCACGCCGAACTGCACCGGATCGACGCCAAAGGCGGTGGCGACCGGCAGGAAGATCGGCGTGGTGATGACGATCAACGGCGACATGTCCATGAAGGTTCCGAGGATCAGGAGCGCCACATTGATCAGCAGCATGATCACGATCGGGTTTTCCGAAATCGTCTGCATGAAGGCAACGATGTTGGCGGGGACCCGAAGATAAGCCAACAGCCAGCCGAAGCAGGCGGCCGAACCGATCACCAGAAGCACCATGGCCGTCGTCTTGACCGCGCCGACGGTGACGTCGACAAAGGTCTTGAAGTCCATCGTCTTGTAGAGGAACAGCGTGCAGAGCAGCGCATAGACAACGGCGATGTTGGAGCTTTCCGAGGCAGTGAAGATGCCCGAGCGGACGCCGCCGAAGATGATCGCGATCAGGATCAGGCCGGGAATGGCGTCAAGAAACAGCGCGAACGCCATCTTCGCACCGGGGAATTCCTCGGTCGGATAGCCGCGTTTCTTGGCGACCAGATAGGCGGCGACCATCAGCGACAGCGCCAGAACGATGCCCGGAATGATGCCGGCCGTGAACAGGTCGGCGATCGAGATGCGTCCGCCGCCGGCGATCGAATAGATGATCAGGTTGTGGGACGGCGGCAGCATCAGCGCGATCATGGCGGCGGTGACGGTGATGTTCACCGCATAGTCGGCGTCATAGCCGCGTTCCTTCATCTGCGGCACCATCAGGCCGCCAATGGCAGACGCGTCGGCCGCGGCCGAGCCGGAAATACCGCCGAAGAGAACGGAGGCCGCGATGTTGACCTGGCCGAGGCCGCCGCGGAAATGGCCGACGGCAGCACCGGCAAGCGCCACGAGCCGACGGGCAATGCCGCCGCGCACCATGATCTCGCCCGCATAGATGAAGAACGGGATCGCCATCAACGCGAAGACCGAGACGCCGGAATTCAGGCGCTGGAAGACGACGAGCGGCGGCAGGCCGAGGTAAAGGATGGTCGCGAAGGACGAAATGCCGAGGCAGAAGGCGACCGGCGTTCCGATGAAAAGCAGGACGACGAAGGTTCCGAAAAGGACGATAAGTTCCATGATCCTACTCCTCGTCGAAAAGGTCGGTTTCGCCGAACCGGGCCGTCGGAAGGCCGGCCGCGCGCCGCGCGATGCGTTCGAGCGAGAAGATGGCCATCAACACACCGCCGCAGACGAGCGACAGGTAGTCGATACCGCCGGGGATGCCGAGTGAAGGCGTCGTGGCACTCCAGGTGCCGATGACGAGCTGCGAGCCGTAGACCACCATGCCGACGGAAAAGGCGATGACGAAGGCATCCGAGATGGTGAAGAAGGTGAGCTTCAGCTTCTTCGGAATGACGTGGATGAGAATGTCGAAGCTCAGGTGGTAGCCTTCGCGGATGCCGACTGCGGCGCCGAGGAAGATGAACCAGCCCATGAGCAGCACGGATGTCTGTTCGGTCCAGATCGGTGTGGAATTCAATACGTAACGGCCGAAGACCTGCCAGGCGATGAAGACTGTCATCAAGGTCAGTCCGATCGCCGCCCCCCAAAGCGCGATCCTGGCGACGACGCCAAGCACCTGCGCTACAGATTTCATTGTCTCTTGCACTTTTTCAACTCCCCCAAGGAGAGAACGCGGCGGGGCATGCCGCCGCGTTCTTGATTGTGCTTACTGGACGGCCTGAACCCGCTTGACCATGTCCTTCAGCTTTTCGCTGGTGACATGCTTTTCGTAGACGGGGACCATGGCTTCAATGAACGGCGTCTTGTCGATGTCGGTGATGACCTCGACGCCCGATTCGCGCACCAGCGCTTCGGATTCAGCCTCGCGTTCAGCCCATTTCTCGCGCTGATAGGCGACCGAAGCCTTGGCGGTGTCGCGCACGCACTTCTGGTCTTCCGCCGAAAGCTTGTCCCAGGTCGCCTTCGACATCACCAGCACTTCCGGCACGATGAGGTGCTGGTCGAGCGTGTAGTAGGGGGCAACATCGTAGTGGCTGGAGCTTTCATAGGATGGCCAGTTGTTTTCAGCGCCGTCGATAACGCCGGTCTGGATCGAGGAATAGACCTCGCCATAGGGCATCGGCGTGGCGTTGGCGCCAAGCGCGTTGACCATGTCGACGAAGATATCGGACTGCATGACGCGGAACTTCATGCCCTGCAGGTCTTCCATCGAGGTGATCGGCTTTTCGCGGTTGTAGAAGGAGCGCGAACCGCCATCGTAGAAGGCGAGGCCGACAAGGCCATAGGGTTCGAAGGCGGCCAGGATTTCATCGCCGATCTCGCCGTCCATGACATTGTGCATATGGTCGGTGGAGCGGAAGATGTAAGGCAGCGACGGAATCTGGGTTTCCTCGATCAGGCCGTTGAACGGTCCGAGGCTCACGCGCAGAAGGTCGATGACGCCGAAACGGGCCTGTTCGATCGTGTCTTTTTCCTCGCCGAGCTGGGCTGAATCGTACACGTCGATGCCGATCTTGCCGTTTGTGCACGCTTCGAGCTGCTCTCCCATATATTCGACGGCAACCACCGTCGGATAGCCCGCCGGATGCGTGTCCGACGAGCGCAGTGTCATTTCAGCCGCATTGGCCGACACGGCGCCTGCCGCGACGATCGCGACAGTTGCAATTCCCATTCCCAGTTCTTTCAAGCTTTTCATAAGGTCCTCTCCCTGCTTGAAAATGGCTGTGGCTACAGCCGGTATGCGCGCTTGACCAGATTGTAGGTCAAGTCGCGCGCGACTTCCGGGGCCTCATCTTCATCGAGACGTCCGGTGGCGACGAGGGTCGCCAGGAAGGCGCAGTCGACGCGGCGGGCGACATCATGGCGTGCGGGGATCGAGCAGAATGCACGCGTGTCGTCGTTGAAGCCGACTGTATTGTAGAAGCCTGCCGTTTCCGTGACCATTTCACGGTAGCGGCGCATGCCCTCGGGGCTGTCGTGGAACCACCATGCCGGGCCGAGACGGAGCGCGGGATAGACGCCGGCAAGCGGAGCCAGTTCGCGCGAATAGGCGGTCTCGTCGAGCGTGAACAGGACGATGGTCAGGTCCGGCTCCATGCCTACAGCATTCAGAAGCGGACGCAGCGCCTCGACGTAATTGGTCTGCGAGGGGATATCGAAGCCCTTGTCGCGACCGTGGCGGGCCATGACTTCAGCCGAATGGTTGCGGGTCGAGCCCGGGTGGATCTGAAGCACCAGGCCGTCATCAACACTCATGCGGGCCATTTCGGTCAGCATGTGGCCGCGGAAGGCATCGGCTTCCTCGGCCGTGCATTCGCCCTTCAGCGCCTTGGCGAATAGGGCGGCGGCTTCAGCCTTCGGCAGGTCCTCGGTGCGGGCCGTGGGGTGGCCGTGGTCGGTCGAAGTGGCGCCGAACTTCTTGAAGAAGGCGCGGCGGACGCGATGGGCTTCGAGATAGTTGTCGTAATTGGTGGTGTCGAGGCCGGTCAGTTCGCCGAACTTCTCGATATTCTCGGCAAAGCCTTCGAAGTCGGGGTCGACAACCGGGTCCGGACGATAGGCGGTGACGACCTTGCCGCCGGTCCAGCCGGAATCCTTGATCATCGCGTGCCATTTGAGATCATCAAGCGGGCTTTCCGTGGTCGCGATCACTTCGATGTTGAAGCGTTCGAACAGGGCGCGCGGGCGGAATTCCGGCTTCTGCAGGCATTCGTCGATATGGTCGTAGAACTCATCCGCCGTCTCGGGACCGAAGCGCTTTGTAAGACCGAAGACATGCTCGAAGGAGTGCTCCAGCCAGCCCCGGCTTGGCGTGCCGCGCAGCAGGTAGAAGTTTTCGGCGAAGAGGCGCCAGATCTTGCGGCTGTCGGTTTCCGTCTCGCCGCCGTCGACGCGCGGCACGCCGAGATCGGTCAGCTTCACGCCTTGCGAGCAGAGCATGCGGAAGACATAGTGGTCGGGAACCACGAACAGTTTTGCCGGATCCGGGAAGGGCTCGTTCTCGGCGTACCAGCGGGGGTCGGTGTGGCCGTGCGGGCTGACAATCGGGAGCGTGCTGATTTCGTTGTAAAGCGCGCGCGCCAGGTCCCGCGTCTTCGGTTCGGTCGGAAAAAGCCGGTCCTTGTTGAGCATGTCATAGCCTCCCGCATCGGGTTTTTTTGTATGGTCGAAATGCGCGATTGCATTTCTTACGAAAACTAATATGTTAGTATGCGAAACCTGTCAATGGGAGGAATGAATGGTCGGGAAATTAAAAATCGGGGCGCTTGAACAGGCCCGCCAGCCGACCGTGACCGATCTGGTCTATGATCACCTTTATCGTCAGGTCATCGAGAATGAACTGCCGCCGGGCTCCAAGCTCTCGGAAGTGGAAGTCGCGCGCGTTCTCGGCGTCTCGCGCCAGCCCGTGCGCGATGCCTTTTACCGGCTGTCGCAGCAGGGCTTCCTGCTCATCCGCCCGCAGCGTGCGACGCTTGTGACCCACATTTCCAGGCAGGCGGTGATGCAGGCCCATTTCATTCGCAGCGCACTTGAACTGGCGACGGCGGAAGCCGCCGCGCGGTGCTGCACGAAGGAGGATGCCGATATCCTGCGGAATAACATTGCCGCGCAGGAAGCCGCTGTCCGGGCCGGGAACAAGACCGGCTTTCACGCCCTTGACGATGAGTTCCACAAGCAGATCTGCGAACTTTCCGGTCATGGCGATGCCTGGACATTGATCCGCGACCACAAGGCGCATATGGATCGCGTGCGGTATCTCAGCCTGTCCTTCGGCGCCGAAAGCGCGCTTCACGAACATGCCGGGATACTTGACGCGATAGAGGTGCATGACGTTGGGGCGGCTGTTGCCGCCATGAAGAGCCACCTGTCGCAAATTGCCAAGATCGTCGAGCGTATCAATGTCTCGCATCCCGCCTTTTTCGAAACGGAAGACGAATGAAAAACCTGCCCAAGAACATTTTGTGTGTCGGCGAATGCATGGTCGAAATGGCCCCGCGCGAAGACGGCGCCTATACGCGCGGCTTTGCCGGCGACACCTTCAATTCCGCCTGGTACCTCGCCCGCACCTTGCCCGATGACTTCACCGTCGATTATTTCACCGGCGCGGGAACCGACACGGTCTCAGACGAGATGCTGACCTTCATGGAGAAGGCCGGCGTCGGCACCTCATCTGTCCGTCGCATCGACGAGCGCACCGTCGGGCTTTACATGATCGCGCTGAAGAATGGCGAGCGCAGCTTTTCCTACTGGCGCGGCCAGTCGGCGGCAAAGCTTCTGGCCGAGGATCCGGACGTCCTATCCGCCGCGCTGAAGGGCAGGGGGCTCGTGCTGTTCTCCGGCATCACCATGGCCGTGGTCAATGAAGAACATCGCCAGACCCTGTTCGACCTCCTGGCGGAAGCGCGCGCGGCGGGAACGGTCATCGCCTTCGATCCGAACATGCGCGCCCGGCTCTGGCCCTCGCGCGAGGTCATGGCGGAGACGATCATGAAGGCGGCCGCCGTCAGCGACATCGTCCTGCCCTCCTTCGACGAGGACGGCGCGGTGTTCGGCGATGAAAACCCTGAGGCGACGATCGCCAGGTACCGGGCCGCGGGCGTGAAGACCGTGATCGTCAAGAACGGACCCGACACGATCCATGCCGAGGACGAGACGGACGGTCCGGTGACCTTCAAGCCGACGCCCTCGGAAAACGTCGTGGACACGACGGCGGCCGGCGACAGTTTCAATGCCGGACTGATCGCCGCGCTGATGACCGGCGCTCCGCTGGTCGAGGCGCTGGAACAGGGGTCGGCGCTTTCGGCCCGGGTGATCGGCGCGCGCGGCGCGCTGGTGGCCGTCTGACGCTCACTCCGCCTGGCGCAACAGGGGGAAGACGGCCATGCCGTCTTCCTCGCGCCGGGGAAAGGCGCCTTCCTGGTGGCGCTTGTTCAGCATCTTGTAGCCGGCCGGACTGACGCCGATATAGCGCTTGAACATCCGCGAAAAATAATAGCTGTCGTCATAGCCGACAAAGGCGGAGGCCTGTTTCACGGTCTGGCCGCTGGCCAGCAGCGCCATCGCTCGCTCCATCCTCTTGAACTCCTGATATTTCGGCGGCGTGAGCCCGACCTGTTTCTTGAACTCGCGGCGGAAATAATCCTGGTTATAGGGGATCGAGCCAAGCACGCGGTCCACCGTGTCCGGGCTCAAGGGGTCGGCGGCGATCTGCGATGCGGCGACCATGACCGAAAGCGACAGGCTGTCCGGGTTGTTGACGGCGACATCCTGCTGCGGCCGCCAGCGAATGAAGGCGGCTTCGACGAACTCGATCAGCAGCACCATGAAGATGTGGTGCTGGGCAAAGGTGGTGGACGACAGCGGCGCGGTCTCGCGATAGTGGCGGGCAAGCGGTGCGATCATCTCCCATCGCGGGAAGTCGACCCAGAGCCGGCAGTCCATCTGTTCGAACAGGTCCATGCGGCCGAAGACCTCGGCCCGGAAATGCTGGGCCACGCCGGTATAGAGCTCGTCGGATGTCGAGCGCCCGATGAAGCGTTCTCCGGCCGGAATCAGCATGGCCCGGCCCGGTTTCATCTCGAAGGTCTCGCCGGCGACCTCGTATTCGGCCCTGCCCGTCAGGCAGATGACGAGGTCATGCACCTTGTTGACCTTGTCGGCCGTCCAGGTCGAGGTGTGCAGCATTCTGATGGTCGAACGGGTCAGCGTCAGATTGAGGGCGTTAACCGCAAGACCGTCAAGAACCCCACCTTCGATTTTATCCATCCTTTTGTCCGAAACCCTCTATTCCAAATTTGTGGCCAAACATGATTATGAACAGTGGGAACGCCGAAATAAAGGCGTATCGCATCAAGAAACATCTGGGAGGATGTCGCTCGTATGGGAAAAATCAAGACCCTCTAGGGTTTATCCCTCGCCTGCGCCTTAGCGCCATGCACAAATCAGAACACAACAACATCCGTGCTGCCCTTCGGGGTCGGCTGCCTTTACGCATGCCCTCAGCTCACCGCCTTGAAGGCGGACAAGCCGTAGCGATGCGCTCCCACGGGTCAGTCGCGCCTGCCGGAACCAACAAACGGGAATGCGGTCATGAGCGGTGAAAATCGTTTCATGGGGCTCGCTTATCTGTCCCCATATATCATCGGCCTGCTGCTTTTCACTGCAGTGCCATTTCTTGCGTCATTCGTGTTGTCCTTCACCGACTACTCGCTGATGAGCTCGCCGCATTTCGTCGGCCTGAAGAACTATATCCGTCTGTTCACCCATGACCGCACCTTCAACAAGTCGCTGTCGGTGACGCTGATCTACGTGTTCTCGACGGTGCCGCTGAAGCTCGCCTTCGCGCTGTTCATCGCGGTGATCCTGAACTACAAGCTGAAGTTCATCAACTTCTTCCGCACGGCCTTCTACGTGCCGTCGATCCTTGGCGGTTCGGTCGCGATCGCGGTGCTGTGGCGCTATCTCTTTGCCGATGTCGGCCTGATCAACATGATGCTGGAAAGCATCGGCCTTCAGGGCGTCAACTGGTTCGGCGATCCCAACAACGCGCTGTTCACGATCACGCTGCTGCGTCTGTGGCAGTTCGGTTCGGCGATGGTGATCTTCCTCGCCGCCCTTCAGAGCGTCGACAACTCGCTCTACGAGGCTGCCGCCATTGACGGCGCCGGCAAGTGGAAGACCTTCTTCTTCATCACCCTGCCGCTGATCACGCCGGTGATCTTCTTCAACCTCATCATGCAAACGGTCCAGGCCTTCCAGGAATTCAACGGTCCCTACATCATCACCGATGGCGGCCCGCTGAAATCGACCTACCTGCTGCCGCTCTACATCTATGACGAGGCCTTCAAGAACTTCCGCATGGGATATGCCTCGGCCATTGCCTGGGTCATGTTCGCCATCATCATGGTCCTGACGCTGATCGCCTTCTGGTCATCGCGCCACTGGGTCTACTACGCCGGCGACAAGAGGAGCTGATCATGACAGAGCAAACCTTGTCGAGCATGCTGTCCGCCCGCGATCTCGAAGCCATCCGCGCCCGCAAGCGCGAACAGCGCAAGATCTTCATTTCGTCGATCTTCCGCTATGTGATCCTGTTCGTGGTCGGTCTGATCATGCTCTATCCGCTGATCTGGCTGATCGGCGCATCGTTCAAGACCAATGCCGAGATGTTCACAAGCGCCGGCTTCTGGCCGACCCACCCGACCGTCAGCGGCTATATCGAAGGCTGGAAGACCTCGACGCCCTACACGTTCGGACGGTTCTTCCTCAACACCTTCCTGATCCTGATCCCGAAGATGATCGGGACCGCGATCTCGGCAACGGCCGTCGCCTATGGCTTCGCCCGGTTCGAGTTCCCCGGCAAGAAGGTGCTGTTCTCATCGCTGATCGCGATCCTGCTTCTGCCCAACGTCGTCACCCGTATCCCGCAGTACCTGCTGTTCCGGGAATTCGGCTGGCTCGATAGTTTCCTGCCGCTGTGGGTGCCCTCGGCGCTCGCCGGTGATGCGTTCTTCGTCTTCATGCTGGTCCAGTTCCTGCGCGCCATCCCACGCGACATGGAAGAGGCCGCGCGCGTCGACGGCGCATCGAGCTGGCAGGCCCTTCTCTTCATCGTCGTCCCGCTGCTCACGCCGGCCCTGATTTCGGTCTGCCTGTTCCAGTTCATGTGGACGATGAACGACTTCCTCGGGCCGTTGATCTACCTGTCCTCGGTCGACAAATACCCGGTCTCCCTGGCCCTCAAACTGTCGATCGATACCACCGAAGCATTTGCCTGGAACAAGATCCTCTCCATGTCGGTGCTCGCGATCACACCCGCCCTCGTCGTGTTCTTCATGGCACAGAAATATTTCATCGAAGGTATCTCCGCTGGCGGAGTCAAAGGATAAAAACCATGGCCAGAGTTCAGCTTAAGAGTCTCGAAAAGGTCTACGGCAAGTTCAAGGCCGTCCACGGCATCGACCTGGAAATCGAGGATGGTGAGTTCATGGTGCTGGTCGGCCCGTCCGGCTGCGCCAAGTCGACGACGCTCCGCATGATTGCCGGTCTGGAGCGCATCTCCGGCGGCGAGATCCGCATCGGCGACGATCTCGTCAACGACAAGCCCCCGGGCCAGCGCGGCATCGCGATGGTGTTCCAGAACTATGCGCTCTACCCGCATATGAAGGTGAAGAACAACCTCTCCTTCGGTCTGCGCCTCAAGCATGCGCCGAAGGCGGAGATCGCCGCCTCGACCGAGGAAGTCTCGCACATCCTCGAGATCGAGGACTATCTGGAGCGCCTGCCCAAGCAGCTTTCGGGCGGCCAGGCCCAGCGCGTCGCCGTCGGCCGCGCGCTGATCAAGAAGCCGCAGGTCTTCCTGTTCGACGAACCGCTCTCGAACCTCGACGCCAAGCTGCGCGCCTCGATGCGCGTCCGCATCACCGACCTGCACAAGCAGCTGCTTGCCGAAGGCATGCACTCGACCGTTGTCTACGTCACCCATGACCAGACGGAAGCCATGACCATGGGCAACCGCATCTGCGTGATGAAGGAAGGCCGGATCATGCAGGTCGCCGATCCCTTCACGCTTTACCGCAAGCCGGCCAATGCCTTTGTTGCGGGCTTCATCGGGTCGCCGGAGATGAATATCGGCGATGCGACCCTGGTCGGCGGCAACAAGCTTCGGATCGGCACGCAGACCTTTACCATTGACGACAAGGCGCTAGCCCGCATCGACAAGGACGCGCCGACGGAAGTCACCTTCGGCGTGCGTCCGCAGCATTTCCACATTGTCGATCAGGATGCCGATGAGGGCCTTCTGGGACGCATCTCCCATGTCGAGTTCATGGGCCACGAGGTCTACCTCTACATCACTGTCGAGGATCAGTCCTTCATCGTCGTCGTCCCGGCAACGGGGCTGGAGCGTCAGTATCTGCGCGATGAGGCGATCCGCATCATGCCGCATGAAGACGCCCTGCACATCTTCCACCGTCGCACCGGCGAGAACATCTCGCTGTCGGCATAAGTCTTCGAAACCGTCTTTTTCAAAGGGAGGAAAATATGACCATGAAATTGACAATCCTCGCCGGCCTGATGGCCGCAACATCGCTTTCGGTCGCCAATGCCGCCGATCTTCGCATGTCCTGGTGGGGCGGCGACAGCCGTCACCTTGCAACCCAGGAAGCGCTGAAATATTGCGGCGAGAAACTCGGCCACACCATTTCTCCGGAATTCACCGGCTGGTCCGGTCACCAGGAGAAGATCACCACGCAGCTTGCCGGCGGAACCGAAGCCGACATCATGCAGATCAACTGGCCCTGGCTGCCGCTTTTTACGCCGAACGGCGAAGGCTTTGCCGATCTCAACGAGTATTCCGACATCATCGACCTTTCGCAGTGGACCGATGCGGAACTTGCCACTTCGACCGTGAACGGTCACCTGCAGGGCCTGCCGCTGTCGATCACCGGCCGTCTGCCCTGGTTCAACCAGACGACCTTCGAAAAGGCAGGCCTTTCGATCCCGACCACCTGGGACGAACTGGAAGAAGCCGGCAAGGTGTTCAAGGAAAAGCTCGGCGACGACTACTATCCTTATGAGGCAACCGGTTCCGACGGCCTCGATGCCCGCCTTCTGATGACGGCCTATCTCACCCAGAAGACCGGAAAGACGATGATCGATCCGGAGACGCTGGAGTTCAACTACACGATGGACGAGATGGTCGATGCGCTGGAAATGTACAAGCGCTACACCGACGAAGGCGTGATCATCCCCTGGCCGAAGGTCGCCGCAGGCGGCAATCTGGTTCTGCATGAAAACCCGGCCTGGGCCGATGGCCACATCGCCGGCACCTATCAGTGGGATACGGTCTATTTCAAGATCTCCGACCCGCTGCAGGAAGGCCAGGTTCTGGTTCCCTCGAAGATCCTGCTTGCCGAAGGCGCCACCAATGATGGTGTCTACCGCAAGCCGTCCATGCTGTTCTCGATCTCGCGCAATTCCGACAATGGGGATGCGGCCGCCGAAGTGGTCAATTGCCTACTGAACGACGAAGGCGCAATCGACATCCTCGGCACGACCCGCGGCATTCCGGCCTCGAAGAAGGCGTTCGACCAGCTGACGGCTGAAGGCGCCATCGAGCAGGAACAGATCGACGCCCACCAGATCATCCTGGATGCCACCGGCCCGACGATCTCGCCCTATTTCGAGCATCCGCAGATCGCTTCGGCCATCGGCGACACGCTCGAAGAGTTCGCCTATGGCCAGATCGACGCCGAAACGGCCGCCGATGACATCATCTACAATGTCAACGACGTGCTGGACCGCGTCCGCAACTAACCAAGCCTTGCCGGGGGCGGCGCTTCTTGCCGCCGCCCCCACTTCCCAAATCCTTTTTGGACGATTGTGATGACTGCCATTGAGCTGCTCGCCGTTTCGGCGAGGACGGTGACCTTTGCTGTCTTTTCCGGCGAGAACAAATATTTCCTGAAGGCGCCCGTTTCCTGGCGACTTGCGACGGAGAGCACCGATGAAACGGTGGCCGAAGGCGTGAGCGAGCGCACCGTCTTCTCGATCAATGGCCTCGAGCCGCACACCGCATACCGGCTTGCCATTGGCGGCGAGGTTTTCGATTTCGTCACAAGAACCGAGAGCGCCTTCGCCGATGTTTCCGCTCATGGCGCAAGCCTCCAGTCAGAAAACAACGCCGCGGCGATCCAGAAGACGATCGATGACCTGCCCGAGGGCGCAACGCTCTATTTCGGTCCCGGCGTCTGGAAAAGCGGACCGCTTTTCCTGAAGTCCGGCCTGACGCTGATGCTTGATCCCGAAGCCGTGCTTTACGGCATTGCCGATCGCGACCAGTACCCGATCCTGGCGGCCCGCGACGAGAAAGGCCGGGTGCTCGGCACCTGGGAGGGCGTGGCGGAAGCCTGCTATGCCAGCCTGCTGACAGCCATCAACGCCTCCAACATCGCCATTGTCGGCGGCGGCGTCATCGATGCCGGCGGAGATCGCGGCGACTGGTGGAGCTGGCACAAGGAAACTCGCAATGGCGCGCGCCGTCCGCGCAGCCTGTTCTTCAACCGCTGTGAGAACGTCACCGTCACCGGCGTCACCGTGCGCAACTCTCCGGCCTGGATGGTTCATCCCGTCTTTACCCGCGACATGCTGGTGGCCGACGTGAAAATCGAGAGCGATCCGGAATCACCCAACACCGACGGTTTCGATCCGGAATGCTGCGAGAATGTCCGCATGCGCGGCATTCACTTTTCTGTCGGAGACGACTGCATCGCCATCAAGGCGGGCAAGCGCGATCCCAAGGGCGGGCTTGATGGTCCGACGCGCAACATCCGCATCGAGAACTGCTTCATGGAACGCGGTCATGGCGGCGTCGTCATCGGCTCGGAAATGAGCGGCACGGTGTCCGGCGTCACGGTGGCGCGCTGCGAGATGCGCGATACGGATCGCGGCCTGCGCGTGAAGACCCGGCGCGGACGCGGCGGCTTCGTCTCCCGCATCCTCGTCGAGGATTGCGACATGGACAATGTCGTCAGCCCCTTCGTCATGAACGCCTTCTATTTCTGCGACGCCGACGGCAAGTCGGACTATGTCCAGTCGCGCGATCCGCACCCCGTCAGCGAGGTGACGCCGCGCATGTCGGATATCACCTTCCGCCGCATCGTCGCGCGCAATGTCCACACCGCCGCCGCAGCCTTTTACGGTCTGCCGGAAATGCCGATCGAGAATGTGACGATCGAGGACTATACCGTTTCCTATGCGCCGGACGCCGAGGCCCAGCCGCCTGTGATGGCCTGTAATATCGACCCCGTTCGCCACGGCGGCATCATTGCCGAAAACGCGGCCGTTACGGCCAGCAATGTCGTTTTCGTCCGAGAGGGCGCCGAAGAGCCCTGGTACCGCCAGGCACTGTTGCGCTACTGCGACGAATATGCCGCCGACTACCGTGCCTACAAGGGCGGGGCGCTCTGCTATGAGGATGGCTGCCTCTATCGCGGTCTGATCGCGCTTTACGAGGCGACCGGCGAAGCGCGCTGGTTCGATCACCTCGTCCGCCACGTCAATGCGCAGGTCAACGAAGATGGCGTGATGAACGGCTATGTCGCCGAGGATTTCAACATCGACAACATCCTCTCCGGCCGGGCGCTGGTGTGGCTGGCACGGCATTCCAACGATCCGCGCTATCGCAAGGCCGCCGATCAGCTTGTCGCGCAGCTTGCTGATCATCCGCGCGTCAAGGAAGGCCCGCACTGGCACAAGCATCGCTATCCCGAGCAGGTCTGGCTCGACGGCCTCTATATGGGCCTGCCGTTCAAGGCGGAATACGGTCTGGCCTTCGACAGGCCGGACCTGGTTTCCGAAGCCGCGGATGAACTGCTGGCCGGGCTCGAACTCACCTATGATGCCGACAGCCGGCTCTACCGCCACGCCTATGATTCCGCCAAGGCGCAGCCCTGGGCGGACAAGGACACCGGACAGTCGCCCGCCCACTGGTCGCGCGCCATCGGCTGGGCGGCGATGGCGATGGTCGATCTCATCGAATATCTGCCGGAAGGTGACGCCCGCGATGCGATCATAGCCCGCTGGGCCGCGCTTGCCGAACGGCTTTCCGCGCTGAGAACAGCCGACGGACGCTGGCTGCAGGTGCCGGATCGCCCGGATCTCGGCGGCAATTATGCCGAAAGCTCGGCAACGGCGATGTTCGCCTATGCCTATCTGAAGGCCAGCCGTCTCGATGTGAGCGACAGCGCCGCTATCGGTCGCACGGCATTCGAAGCGCTCTACAGACATGCCTTTGAGGTCGACGCCGAAGGGCGGCGCGTGCTGGGCACCATCGTCTGCGTGGCCGGTCTTGGCGGCTTCAACGGCCAGTACCGCGACGGCACGCCGGGTTACTACCTGACCGAGACGATCAATCCCGACGATATCAAGGGCGTCGGGCCGTTCATGATGGGGTTTGCCGAGCTTCTGGCCCGGCAGTAACGCGAAAAACCTTCCTCCCAGGGCTGGCGGCTGGCCGAAAGGTCAGCCGCCTTTTTTATGATCTCACGCCAGCACCAGCTGGTCGTCGTCGATCTCGGTGCCCGCGGCGCGGCCGAAGCGTTCCAGCAGGTCGGAGACCTTGAGCCGCGAGCGTTCCTCGCCCTTGATGTCGAGAACGATCTGGCCCGCATTCATCATCAGCGTGCGGCTGCCATAGGCGAGCGCGTCGCGCATTGAATGGGTCACCATCAGCGTCGTCAGCTTGCGCTCCTGGGCAATTTCGGCCGAAAGCGTCAGCACCTTGTGGGCGGCGGACGGATCGAGCGCTGCCGTATGCTCGTCGAGCACGAGGATCTTCATCGGCAGAAGCGTCGCCATCAACAGGCTCACAGCCTGCCGCTGGCCACCGGATAGCGCGCCGATCGGCGTCCCCATCCGGTGTTCGAGCCCAAGGCCGAGCTTTTCCAGATGTTCGGCAAACATCGCCTTCTGACCCTTCCTGCCGAGCGCGAGCCCCAGGCCGCGCTTCTTGCCGCGGGCCGCGGCCAGTGCCAGGTTTTCCTCGATCGACAGTGAGGAGCAGGTGCCGAGGCGCGGCTCCTGGAAGACGCGGCCGACATAGCGCGCGCGCTTGGCTGCCGGCCAGTCGGTCACATCAAGCCCGTCGAGCTTGACGGAGCCCTCATCCGGCTTGACCGTGCCGACGACGGTGGACAGAAGCGTCGACTTGCCCGCGCCGTTGGAGCCGATCACGGTGACGAATTCGCCCTCGTCGATCTGCATCGAGACGTCGCGCAGCGCCTTGACCTCGGTCGCCGTGCCCGGATTGAAGGTAAGGCGGATATCGGAAAGGGAAAGCATCAGTTCTGTCCCTCGTCGTTTTGTTGGGCGCCGCGCACCAGTTTGAAGTTGAAGAGCTGCTTACGACCGCGCTTGCCCCGCCTCTGGGAGAGAACCACGGCAACGGCGACCACCACGGCGGTGATCAGGTTGAGGTCCTGCGGGCGGATGCCGATGAAGCCGGCGGAAAGCGCAAGCGCAATGAACAGGCGATAGACGACCGCGCCGATGACGCAGCCGAGCGTTGCCAGGAACACCGTGCGTCGGCCGAGTATCGCCTCGCCGATGATCAGCGCGGCAAGCCCGGTGACGATGGTGCCTACGCCCATGGTCACGTCCGCCACGCCCTGCATCTGGGCAAAGAGGGAACCGCCGAGCGCGCAGAGCGCATTGGCGATCGACATGCCGAGCAGCGTCATTGCGCCGTTGCGGATGCCCTGGGCTTCGGCCATTGCGGGGTTTTCGCCCGATGCCCTGAGCCCGAGGCCCATCTCGGTCTTGAGGAACCAGTCGACGATCAGCTTGGCGCCGATGGCGATGATCAGAAGCAGGATCGTGTTGCTCCAGAGTCCCGCGTCGACCACGCTTTCGAAGCGCGAAAACACGGTATCCTGGCCGTAGACCGGCAGGTTCGGCCGCCCCATGATGCGCAGATTGACGGAGAATAGAGCCACCATCGACAGGATGCCGGCGAGCAGGTTCATGATACCGAAGCGCACATTCAGGAGGCCGGTGACGAAACCGGCGGCGGCGCCTGCGAGCATGCCGAAGAATGTTGCGATGAAAGGATCGAAACCGCCGACGATGGCGGCGGCCGAAACCGCCGCGCCGAGGGGAAAACTCCCGTCCACCGTCAGATCGGGAAAGTCGAGAACCCGAAAGGACATAAAGATGCTCAACGCCACGAGGGCGAAGAGCAAGCCGGTCTCAAAGGCCCCGGCGAGAGCAAAAAGCGTCATATTATTCGATGACCTTCTTGGCGCTGTTCTTGACGCTGTCGGAAACCGTGATGCCCATGGCTTCGGCAGCCTTCATGTTGAGGAACAGATCCTGGTTGCCGGGTACGAGGACGGCGATTTCCGACGGTGCCTTGCCGGCGAGGATTTCGGCAACCATGTCGCCGGTGACCTTGCCCATTTCGGCATAGTTGAAGCCAAGGGCCGCAACCGCGCCACGCTCGACGGAATCCGTATCGGTGGTGAAGACCGGCAGTTTGGCGCGTTCGCCGACGGTGATGATGGCCTCGAGCACCGAGATCACCGAATTGTCGGTCGGCAGCAGGATCGCATCGGCCTTGCCGACGAGATTGCGGGCCGCATCCGGCACCATGGTCGACTGGGCGGCCGGGCTGTCAACGACTTCGAGGCCGAGTTCGCCGGCGGCTGCCTTGATCTCGTCGACCTGGACGACCGAGTTGGCTTCACCCGGATTGTAGATGACGCCGATGGTCTTGACGCCGGGCACCAGAGACTGGATCAGTTCGAGCGCCGGCTTCGGCGGCTGCTTGTCGGAGGTGCCGGTGATGTTGGCTTCCGGATGTTCCGGATTTTCAACGAGGCCGGCTGCAACCGGATCGGTGACGGCGGCGAAGACGACCGGGGCATCGCCCATCGAATTCTTCAGCGCCTGTGCCGACGGCGTGGAAATGCCGACGGCGACGTCGGGCTTCAGGCCAGCAAATTCTGACGCGATCTGGGTCTGCGTCGTCATGTTGCCCTGGGCGGAGCGGGCAACCACGGTGAGGTTGTCGCCTTCGGTATAACCCTTTTCGGCGAGGCTTTCGATGATGCCCTCGCGCACGGCGTCGAGGGCGGGATGTTCGACGATATAGGTGATGGCGACCGTCTTCTCGGTCGCATCCTGCGCCAGAACCGGCGCGGAAAACCCCGCAATCGCGGCCACCGCGGCGGTGGCAAGCACCGCCTTGTTGAAATTGAGCATTTCGAAACCCCCTGTCAGGATTGTTCTTTCGCGCCTTTTGCGCGGCGTGATCACGCGCGGCAGTTTGGCCCGGCGCAAAGCGCCGGTCAACGCCGGAACCATGCCGTCGGCGACTTTATTTGACGCAGCCATGACGATTGGTCCACTCGCCGGAGAGGCTGCGGTGAAGGGGGATCACGCCATCCGGGGTGAGGCATCAGGTGATCTGGAGCGAGCCTTCCGCATTCATCAGCAGGTCGATCACGTCGGGGGCGGTGATGATCTCGAATTCGGGGTCCATGTCTTCCGCCGTGAAGCCGTTATGCTTCATGCAGGCGCCGCAGATGGCGATCCTGCCGCCGGCCTCGCGGAAGCGCGCCAGAAGGTCGGGAACGGGGTCGAAGGGCGCGCCGATCGCCATGCCATCGCTAGCGCCGGGGCGGCCGAGTTCCACGGCTTCGGCCATCAGGATCATGGTGGCGCTGTGCCCCTTGGCAAGCGCATTGACCGCCATGGTGAAGGCGACCGTGACCTTGTTCGGATTGGATTTGCCGTCGAAGAGCGTTGAAACGAAAGCTGTTGGCTGCATTTTTGAGGTCCTCCTTTGTCGTTCCACATCTAGTACGCGGCACTGTGCGCGCAAGTGTGACATTTTCGCAGAGAATTGCATCGCCGCGACGGCGGGGATAACAAGGAGAGCAGCTGAGAAGGGATAGGGTGCAATGGCAGACAGCGAAATCAGGCTTGAGGACGGCTGGCGGGAAAAGCTCAAGCCGGAATTCGGGAGCACCTATATGGCGGAGCTCCGCTCGTTCCTGGTGGAGGAGAAACGCGCCGGCCAGACGGTCTTTCCCAAGGGCAGCGAATATTTCCGCGCGCTCGATCTGACGCCGCTTGAGAGCGTGCGCGTCGTCATCCTTGGCCAGGACCCCTATCACGGGCCAGGACAGGCCCACGGGCTCTGCTTTTCCGTGCAGCCCGGCGTGCGCGTGCCACCGTCGCTCGTCAATATCTACAAGGAACTGGCCACCGATGTCGGGTTCCAGAAGGTCAATCACGGTTTTCTGGAGCATTGGGCCCGCCAGGGCGTGTTGTTGCTGAACTCGGTGCTCACCGTGCGCCAGGCGGCCGCCGCCTCCCATCGCGGCAAGGGCTGGGAAAACTTCACCGATGCCGTCATTCGCGTGGTCAATGACGAATGCCCGCACGTCGTGTTCATGCTGTGGGGCGCCTATGCGCAGAAAAAGGCATCCTTCGTGGATAAATCACGGCATCTGGTGCTGAAAGCCCCGCATCCCTCGCCGCTGTCCGCCCATAACGGTTTCTTCGGCTGTCGGCATTTTTCCAGGGCCAATCAGTTTCTTCTGGAACAGGGCATGGAGCCGGTGGACTGGCAATTGCCGGAAGATCCGGCCGAAGAATAAGGGGCGGGGGCGGAATGTCGGGGATTATGCGCCGCGACGCCTTATAATTTCCGTCGCGGCCTCTACATTATCGTTCGGTCCGGGTGGATGGCCGCTTGACAGCCGGGCTCCGATGCGGCCATGCGGTTTGACAGTTTTTCACGAGGCGGTTTCACATGAAGAAGAGCATCAACCCAGCCGGCGTTCGCAAGCCCTTCGGCAATTACAGCCATGGTCTGTACGTGCCGCCGGGCGCCGGCCTTCTGGTCACCTCCGGTCAGCTCGGCATCGGTCCGGACGAGGTCATTCCGCGTTCCGTCAGCGCCCAGGCCGAACTCTGTTTTTCGGCCATCGGCAAGATCCTCGCTGAAGCGGACATGGGGTTCGAGGATGTGATCCGCATCACCGGCTACGTCACGACGCGCGAGGATTTTCCGGCCTATATGGATGTCCGCGACCGTTTTATCGCCGACCCCATGCCGGTCTCGACCCTGCTGATCGTCTCGGGCTTCACCCGCGCGGAGTTTCTGGTCGAGGTCGAGGTTACGGCGGCCAAGCTGCCGTAAGCCTGCTGGAAATCCCCTGTTGCAGACAAACGAAGCCTGCCTACCCACTGTCCGTCACCCCTGACTTGATCCGGGGTCCAGGGCTAAAAAATCCTTTTTTTGCCAAGAACTTAAGAACGATGGTCCTCGGTGTTCGGTCCTGGATGCCGTCTCAAGGCCGGCATGACGGTGGTGAGGGCGTTTGCCAGCACGCTGCCCCGGAGCATTTTGCAGTCAGATGGAAACATCTGTTGACCTCGGGTATGCGTCAAAACAAAAGCTCCAGGCCCCATCTGTCTCAAAGCGCCAGCGACCAGACCTTGGCCGACTTGATCGCGCCTTCGCGGATTCTCAGCGAATGGATCGGGTCGAAGCCGGCGATGCGCTTGGTGCCGGCCCAGCGGCCGTTATCGGCGAAGACTTCGACTGAACCGATATCGAGGAACAGCCGCAAATGGCTCGGGTTGGCGCCAGGGGCGAAATAATCGGGCGTCGGCGTCTTGCTGTCGTCCATGTAGAGAAGCCTCATCCCCTCCGCATCGATCTTCACCGTGATCTCGATATTGTTGTGATAGAGATCGATTTCGAACGGCCCGTCATTGCGGTCAAGCTCGATGACGATCTCGGCCTGGCCCTTTTCCAGCATCACCGGCTCGCCGGCCGCTAGGGCGGTGTCATCGATCAGTTCGTCGCGCAGCACCTCCACGCCCTCGATCGGCGGCGTCAGCAGCGTGTTGTCGGCGGCGTCATAGACGAGATTGCGCGGCAGGGTCATGGCCGTCGGAAAGTCGATTTCCGGCGCGGCATCGGCCCAGTTGGCGAGCCAGCCGATGCCGACCGGGCGGCCCTGGTCGAGAAAGGCCTGGAAGGCGTAGTTGTCCGTGGCGAAATCGAGTTCCTGCTCGAATTCCGGCGTGAAATGCTTACCGTCGAAATGGCCGACGGTCGCCATGGTCAGGTTCTTGCGGCCGGTCTCCTCGTGGTGGCTGTGCATCAGGCCGCAGACCAGCGCCCAATGCGTCTGCGGGTCACCGGCCGGGCCGTCGAGCGGCAACAGGCAGGGACATTCGACCACCTGCGTGTTGAACCGGCCCTCACGATGCAGGATTTCTACGAATTCCCATCCGCCTGCCGCCGTCAGGTCGGCCGTCTGGTAGAGGAGGACCACGCCTTCCTCGCCCTGACGGCTGCCGAGCAGCATTTTCCAGTAACCGTCTGGCCCTCGGAAGACGTAAGGGTCGCGGAAATCAAGCGTCAGGCCTTCAAGCTCGGGTCGTTCGTCGATCAGCGGTTTCGCGGCGCCGGCGAAGATCAGCGACTGCGAGGTGGCGACCATCTGGATTTCGCGTTCCGGTGCGCGCTCGATCACATGCTCGGTAAAGAACACGCGGATGCCGGCGGAATTTTCCATCGGGATCGCCGAGCCGGAAAAGGCGCCGCCGCGTTTGTCCGGGCGGTGGGTCAGGTCCTCGGAGGGGAACAGGAAGATCGGCAGATGCCGCCAGTGCAGGTAATCCTCCGAGATCGCATGGCCCCAGTGCATCGTGTTCCACGTCAGCCCGTGCGAATAATGCTGGTAGAAGAGATGGGCCGAGCCGTTGAAGCGGCCGAAGCCGTTCGGATCGTTCATCCAGCCGAAGGGCGGCCGGAAGTGATAGCTGCCGGGGGCAGGGGCCGGCGCATTGGCCGCATGGGTGCGCAGCACGGTAATGCCTTCCTCCAGCACCTTGGCATCGGTGAACCAGTAGGCGACCGAAATCGTCGTCGTCTCGGGATCGTAGGAACATTCCAGCTCGCCGCCATGGGGCACGAAGAACATGCGGAATTCATATTCCTCGGCGTTCTGGGCAAAGATATTGCCGAACAAGCTGCCGTTGAGCGAGAGCTGAATCTCGGCGGGCGCGTGTGGGTGGATGGCCTTCATCCAGACATGAAGCACGGCATTGACCGGTACGGTGCCGCGCAATTTGCGCAGGCGGGTCTCATCGGCGGTTTTCTGCTCTGGCATGGACATTCGGCCCTATTCCCCGCTGCTGGCGCATGGCGGGGCAATGCCCCCTGACCCATGCGGTATTTCCTGAAAGCCACAGCCAATCCCGCGCAAACAGAGTGCGACGGGGCTTGCGGCCTCGCTCAAAAGAGCCCGCAAGCGCCTAAGGGGAGCGCTTGCGGGATAGTCCTAGACCTAGTGGTCTGAGCGGTGATGTAAAGGGGGTGGGCGCCGGAAGCGTCAGAAAGCTTCCATCTCGGCCTTCACCTTTGCCAGGAAATCGGCCCTTGTCTTGTCGGTGCAGTTGTTCATGTCGTAATGCGCCATGAAGGACACCGGAGCGCCGAGCTTGATCTGGGCGCGCAGCACGCGCTTGACGATCTTTTTCGGCGGGTTGCCAGCCAGGAACGCCCGCATCGGCGTCGCGCCATAGGTGAAGACGGCGGCGAGCTTCTTGATATGGCGCAGCGTCGGCGTCAGTTTCCCGTCCTCGAGCGCGAAGGAAACGCCGGGCAGCCAGACCCGGTCGAAATAGCCCTTGAGCATGGCCGGAAAACCGAAATTCCACACCGGCGTGACGATGACGAGGGCTTCGGCCTTGCGCAGCCGCTCGACATAGCCGGCGACCGGCGCGGTGTTTTCGGGATAGTCGTGATAGCCGATCCGCTCCTCGCGGGTCAGCACCGGCTGGAAGCCCTCGGCGTAAAGATCGCAATCATCGACTTCATGTCCGGCCTTCTTCAGGCTTTCGACGACCTGGGCATGCAGCGCCGCGCCGAAGCTCGTTTCCACCGGATGGCTGAAGAGAACGAGAACGCGCATTCTATTCGGCTCCCGTCTCGGAAAGGCCCTTGAACAGGAAGTTCTTACCGGCCTTGAAATCGAAATCCGGGTTTTCCCAGGCGATCATCTTGCCGGGGTTCAAAAGGCCCTTGGGGTCGGTTTCCTTCTTGAAGGCAAGCTGCAGTTCGTCGGTCTGCTTCATGCCGCCTTCTTCCAGCGTATAGCGGTGCGGGTTGAAGATAGGGCAGCCGTGCTCCTCGTGGATACGGATGATCTCTTCCAGCCGCTCGGCCGTGGTATAGCGCACCAGCGGCAGGCCGGAACACTGGATCGCACCGTCAAAGCGCAGGAATTCCAGATGGCCGATCACCTCGTCGCCGAAGAGTTCGGACATCTCCTGGACCTTGGCCACATGGTCGGGGCCGGGATATTGCACCTGCAGGTAGGTGAAGGCATCCGGTTCTGTCTTCAGCGCGCGCAGCGTCGTGTGGTTCCAGCCAAGCTCATAGGCGCGCGGCAGGCCGCGCAGGCTTTCCGCCTTGTCGGAGCGGAAGCGGATCTCGCCCTTGTAGAGGTTGACCAGCGCCTCGAAGGGTTCCATCGAGTGCGGCGCGACCATGACCACGGAGACGCTCTCGCCTTCCTTGAGGTAAGGCTTGTGGCGGTTGAAATAGGAATAGGGCACGGGCGCGGCGATCGGGGCGATTTCCTTGACCAGAATGCCGGAGGATTTCGCCAGCCGGTCGGAGAAGCGCACCGCGTCCATGAAGGTCTCGTGGCCGACTATCACGTCCACCCAGTCATAGGCGGGGGCCAGCGGCATTTCGACCTCGGTGATGATGCCATTGGTGCCGTAGGCGTGGCTGACCTTGAGGAGATCGCGCGCCGTCAGTTCCATCACCCGCGGCTCTTCCTCGAGCGTCACGATCCTCAGTCGCAGAACATTGCCGAGATCGCGAAGCCCGCCCCAGTGGACCGAGCCGACGCCGCCGGAGCCGCCGGCGATGAAGCCGCCAAGCGTGGCTTGGCCGGTGGTCGACGGGTGGAAGCGCAGTTCCTGACCGGATTTCTCCTTCAGCTCCCTGTCGAGCTGGGCGCAGATGATGCCGGCCTCGACGACGACGCGGCCGGGATGGATCTCCTTGATCGCGTTCATCTTGGTCATGTCGAGCACGATGCCGCCGGAAAGCGGCATGCACTGGCCGTAATTGCCGGTGCCGCCGCCACGCGCGGTGACGGGAACATCATTCCTGAACGCGACCTTCAGGATCCGGATCAGTTCGTCCTCGTTCTTCGGCGAGACGACCAGATCGCCGGTCACGTTCTCAAGCTGTTCCTTCAGAATGGGCGAATACCAGTAGAAGTCCCGGCTCTTGCGCAGAACCATGTTGGGATTGTCCTCGATGGTGATGCCCTCGAGTTCGGCCTTGATCTGTTGATAGTCCGGCATGTTCACTTATCCATCAGCGGGTCAAGTTCGCGGTAATCCGGCAGGCTGCGGTCGATGCCCATGCCATTCCGCATCACGATGCGGTCAGCCTGCGGACGGGAAAGAAATTCGCTCCAGCGCCGGGCGCTGAAGAGGACGAGATCGGCGGAGCCGCCTTCGGCAATCACCCCGCGCTCGCCCCGGCCGAGAATGTCGGCTGGCGTACGGGTGATGATGCGGGCGGTCTCGTCCAGCGGATGGTCGAGCTGGAGAATGCGCACGGCCTCGCGGATAACCTCGACGGGATCGAGATCGCCATATGCATAAAACGGATCGCGGGTGTTGTCGGAGGAGACCGCCGTCTTCACCCCTGCGGCCGCAAGCTCCTTGAACAGCGTCACGCCGCGCCAGCGCGGCGTGCGACCCTCATGGCGGTCCTGCAGATACATGTTGCACATTGGCAGCGAGACGACGGAAAGGCCGGCCTGAGCAACGACATCGATCGTGCGCCTTGCCGTGTCTTCGTCCTGACGGGCCAGCGAACAGCAATGGCCGACGGTGACGGATCCCTCGAAGCCGTTGCGAAGCTTGGCTTGCGCGATCCGGCCAAGGGTCAGGACCTCGCGATCCTCGGTCTCGTCCACATGAAGGTCGATGTCCAGACCGTTGTCGGCAGCCGCGCGGAACATGCGGTCAAGGCGGGCATCAAGATCCGGCAGCATTTGCGTCACGCCGCCGATCAACCCGTTGTGGCGTTTCAGAAGCTTCGTCAGATCGTCGAAGAAGGGTTCGAAGATCATGTCGATGGAAAAGAGCGCGACGGCCTGAAGCTCGATCCGGTCCGCCCATGCCTCGCGCATGTGAGAAAACACCTCGAAGGAGATTTCGTGCTGTGGCGGCAGGCTGTCGAGATGGGTGCGCAGAAGGCCGGTGCCGTGGGCATAGGCCGATTTCAGCGAGAATTCCATGCGGGCGGCGACGTCATCGGCCGTCCAATTGGCCTGCCGGTCGGCCATCACGTTTTCAAGCGCGCCCATGAAGGTGCCGTCGGGGTTGCGGCGGCGCTCCCAGATATGGCCCTTGTCGATATGGGTGTGCATATCGGTAAAGGTCGGCCAGACCATGCCGTCGCGCATGTCGGCTGCGGGAAGGGCGGCGGGCGCCGTGCCGGCGGGCAGAATGGCGTCGATCTTGCCGTCGGCGATCACGATATCGGCCGAGACGAGACCTTCCTTGGCCTCGAAGCCGCTCGCATTGGCAAGGCAGACGGCCGGAACAGTTGCCCTCAGAAGCGCGAAGGTCGGCGCTTCCGGCAGTGTCATGAATCCCGGCATCAGTTTTCCCTCTTGAGGCTGCTTTCGTGCCAGCGGTGCAGGAACAGCCAGGCAATGAAGGAGGTGAGCGCGAAGATCGCCACGCCGAGACAGGCGAGCATGAACAGCGCGGCAAACAGACGCGGAATGTTGAGCCGGTACTGCGACTCCAGCAGGCGGAAGGCAAGGCCGGAGCCGGCGCCGGCCGAGCCCGCGGCGAATTCGGCGACAACGGCCGCGATCAGCGCCAGGCCGCCGCCGATCCGAAGCCCGGTCATGAAATAGGGGAGCGAAGCGGGAAGCTTCAGGTGGACAAGCGTCTGCCAGCGCGAGGCGCCGTAAAGCTCGAACAGGTTCAACAGGTTATGGTCGACGCTCTTCAGGCCCTGCGCCATGTTGGAGAGGATCGGGAAGAAGGCGACGAGGAAGGCGCAGATCAGGAGCGCGACCTGCGTTGTCGGCGTATAGATCAGGATCAGCGGCGCGATGGCGACGATCGGCGTCACCTGAAGGATGACCGTGATCGGGTAAAGCGCGGTCTCGATCCAGCGCGACTGGACCATGATGACGGCAAGGCCGACCCCGCCGACAAGGGCCAGGCCGAGCGAGATGAAGGTGATCTTGGTCGTCACCCACAGCGCCGGGGCAAGCGTGCCCCAGTCCTCGAAAAAGGCCTCGACCACCAGCGCGGGGCCGGGAAGGATGTAATGCGGGGTCTGGTAGATGACGACGATCGCCTGCCAGACAAACACCAGAAAGGCCAGCACGGCAATCGGGATCGCGATCTTCAGGATGGTCTCGCCATGGCGGGACCAGAAACCGGGCTTGGCGTAAGCCGCATCGTCGTGCTGCATGGCGCTCACCTTGTCGCTCATCAGTGTTCTCCTCCTGCGGCGTGGATCGCGCCCTGCAGCGCGTGGGACACTTTCGCGCAGGCCTGGTGATATTCGTCGGAGGAGCGGTAGTCCTCGTCGCGGACCTGGCTGGTATCCAGCGGAAAATCGTCGAAGACCTGGCCGGGGCGCGCGCGCATGACCACGATGCGGTTGGAGAGATAGGCGGATTCGAAAACGGAATGGGTGACGAAGATGACGGTGATCCCCGTCTCGTGCCAGAGCCGCAGGACATCGTCGTTCAGCCGCTGGCGGGTGATCTCGTCAAGGGCTGCGAAGGGCTCGTCCATCAAGAGAAGCTTCGGCTTGGTCACCAGAGCGCGGGCGATCGAGACGCGCATCTTCATGCCGCCGGAGAGTTCGCGCGGATAGGCATTGGCGAAATCCTGCAGGCCGACGGTCTTCAAGACGTCCATGATCTGGTCGCGCGTGCCTGCTTTTGATTGGCCGCGCAGTTTCAGCGGAAGGTAGACATTGCCGAAGACCGTTGCCCAGGGCATCAGCGTCGGTTCCTGGAAGACGAAGCTGATATCGCCTTCCGGACGGCCCTTGGCGGAAATGCGCGAGCTTGGCCAGTCGATCGTGCCGCGGCTGACATCGCCGAGCGCGGCGATGATCCTGAGCGCGGTGGATTTGCCGCAGCCGGAGGGGCCGAGCAGGCTGACGAACTCGCCCTGACGCACCGTCAGGGACATGTCGTTGAGCGCGATGGTCCCGTTGGAGAAGATCTTGGTGACATGCTCCATCTTCACCAGCGGCTTTTGTAGCGATGCCGGGGTTTCGGCATGAGCGTTCGGCATGCGGCTATCCTGCATTCAATTCAAGGTGCCGTTTCGCGCCGGGTGACGCGAAACGGAGTGTCGGTGTGGCTTCGCCTTACTTCATCAGGTCCATGCCAACGCCCTTGCAGACGAACTCGGTCGTGAAGGCCTTGGTGTAATCGACGTCAGACGTGAACAGGCCGATGTCGACCATGTCGTCGAAGAAGGTCTTGTAGTGGGCGTCGGTGATGCAGCCGATGCCGCCTTCATCCGCGTCGCCGGAGACGACGATGCCGTATTCCTTCATCTTCTCGATGGAATAGCTGATCTGCTCGTCCGTCATTTCCGGATTGTCGGCCTTGATCAGTTCGTTGGCGGCAGCATTGTCGCCGTAGAGATAGTTGTACCAGCCCGTAATCGAGGCATCGACGAAGCGCTGGACCAGATCCGGGTTTTCATCGACCAGCTTCTTCTGGGCGGTAATCATCGTCGAATAGGGCGAATAGCCGCTGTCGGCGAGAAGGAAGACCTTCGGCGTCCAGCCGGCTTCCTTTTCAACCGAGTAGGGCTCGGAGGTCAGGTAACCCTGCTGGGCCGATTCCGGATCGGCGATGAAGGGCGCCGGGTTGAAGGTGTAGGGCTTGTACTGGGCATCATCGAAGCCTTCGAAATTGGCCTTCATCCACTGGAAGTAGGAGAGGAAGCCGTCCTTGCCCATGAAGATGGTCGGCAGCTTGGCCAGATCGGCGAATTCCTCGATGCCCTGGTCGGGGTGCGCCATCAGGATCTGCGGGTCCTTCTGGAACATGGCGGCGACGTCGATCAGCGGAATGTCCTCAACCACGGCGTCAAGCTCGCCCTGCGGCGAACCCATGTAGAAATCGACCTTGCCGGCGATCAGGAGCGCGCGGTTGGCGGCCTGCGGACCGCCCTGGACGATGGTGACGTCCAGCCCGTATTTTTCATAGGTGCCATCGGCAACGGCCTGGTAGAAGCCGCCATGCTCGGCCTGCGCCAGCCAGTTGGTGCCATAGGAGACCTCGTCCAGCGCAAAGGCAGGCGTTGCGGCCGCTGCCATGAGGGCAGCACCGGCGAGCGCGGCGGTCTTTGAGGTAGTCGACATAAGCTATTCCCCTTCGCTTTTCGTCGTGTAGCTTTCCGATTTTTGCATTTGAGCGGCTTCACCGCTGTTTGAGAAGCATCAATTTTCGTCCGCATTGATGCTTTTTTTGCACAACCGGCACGATTGTTATAAATGTAATCGAACTGCGCAAAATTTGGTCAGCGCGGGCTCCTGTCGCCACGAGTTTACGCCCATGCTTCATTCGAGGAAACTGCAATATATCGATGAGATCGCCCGTTGCGGCTCGATCCGCAAGGCGGCCCAGCGGCTGAATGTCGCCTCATCCGCCGTCAACCGGCAAATCCTTGCTCTGGAAGAGGAATTCGGCGCGCCTCTGTTCGAGCGCCTGCCGCGCGGCTTACGGCTGACGGCGGCCGGCGAGATGTGCGTGGAGCATATTCGCGAGGTTCTGAAGAGCTACGAGAAGCTGGAAACCCGCATCCGCGCGCTGAAAATGCCGCAGGCGGGAAAAGTGACGCTGGTGGCAACCGTGGGCCTCGCCGCAGGGCCGCTGCCGGATATCATCGCCCGTTTTGTTGACGAAAATCCAAGAATCCGCATCCATCTCAGATCCGATGGCGGCACCACCACGATCGCCAATGTACTGACCGGCGATGTCGATCTCGGCCTCGGCTTCAACATTCCGCCGACGCCGGGCATCCGCACCCTCGCCTCCTTCGACGTGCCGATCGGGGCAGTGATGCCGCCCGATCACAGACTGGCGCAGGAAGAGCGCGTCAACGTGTCCGACATGGTGCAGGAGCCGCTGGTGCTTGCCCAGCCCGGCACCAGCCTGCGCCACGTCATCAACCTTGCGCTGTCACCGCTGTCGCTGCCGATCGAGCCCGTGGTCGAGACGAACTCGTCGGAGATGCTGAAAGCTCTGGTCAAGCGGGGTACGGGGCTGACCTTCCTCAATCCGCTCGACGTCTATGTCGAATGCCAGAAAGGCGAACTGGCCTTCCGCCCGCTCGCCGATCCGCATGTGCGCCATCAGCCGATGAAACTGTTCTCGCGCGCTCGCGCGCCGATGGATGCGGCAAGCAGCCTGTTCGTCGACTACCTGCTGAAGGAACTCTCAGCCATCATCGACACGCTGCAGGAAAAGCACCACCTGCCGCCCGCGCCACATTGATATCGAATATCCGCTTCACTGTACCAGGCCGGAAATTTCTAGTTGTTTTCTGAGTTGTTGAAAGAAAATCGGCCTGTCGAAGTATGAGCCATGCGCCTCGGAAAGATCTGCCCCTGTGTCAATACTGAATTGCTCGACACCCTCGAATATTCCTTCCGCAGCGAATGAAAGCACGTCTGCGCGATTGTAGACATGCCACCATTTCTTGACTGAAGTCAGACGAGGTGCCACTCCAGACCTGCTGCTTTTGAACAGATTGAGTTCCTCGAAAAGCCCGAGTTGAGTGCCAACAGAAAGAAAGAGGTCAGGCTGAAACCTGAACCCCAATTCCTCACTAAGAGAGTCGATTTCCTGAGGGACGCTGAGGATATCATAAAGGATGTTGGCGCCTTGAGAGTGTCCGACCAAAACCAGCGGGCCGCCATCTTCGTGTGCGCCCTTGGCCGCTCTTATTAAGTCATATCTGACGACTTCGAGTATTCTTTCCCTGCGTGGACTATCGTGGAAATAGACAAAGGCGTCTCCGAGGAAAATGGCGATCGCAGGCGTGAGTGAGTTGGTTAGTCTTTCGGCCCAGATTTCTGTCATGCTTCTCACGGCTTCACCAGCGTCGGCTCCCCCGAGGGTATTCCCATAAGGCATATCCAGGAATATGCCGTCTAAATCCAGGTCTGCTGCGTCGCCGCCCCAATATGGATCGTAATATGCCGTTGCGCTCCCTCGGAAGCAGTGTTTCGAGAATAGCTTATGTCGCAGCGCCTTTGCTTTATCATATGAATCACTGCCTGGAATTTTCCTCACAGATACGCCATGTACGAAAACAACGTGATACATATTATCCCCTCCGTTTAGGAAGGAGTATAATTTAATATATGAAAATATATATTATTTTTATGTGTTAAATTTGATTTTTATAAAGAAAAAATAATTTTGTTTTCGAGGGAGAATTTTCGTCTCAAAAAAAGCCATGCTCAACTCGGCGTGTAAAGCTTGTCGAGCGGATAGGCGACCACATCCTCGATCAGTTCGATGAAACCGGCGATCTGGTGTTGCGCGATGGCCGCGCCCTTTTCCGCCGTAGCAATCGCGGCGTTGCCGAGCGCGCCCTTGGGGTTGAGGTCATGGGCGATCCAGGCCAGCGCATTGGGCGGCGTCGGCTGCAGGCGGCGGGTGTTTTCCTTCTGCCACTTGGCCAGCGACACGAAATTCTCGGCATTCTCCATCTTCACGAGTTCCGGTCGGAAGTGAAGCATCAGCGAGGTCTCGACCTCGCCGCCGTGAATGCCATAGGTGCGCTCCTCCTCGCTGATCATGCCTTCCGGCGAACCGAAACGGGCCCATTGGGTGGCAACGGCAACCATGTTGAAGCGCACGCGCATCTCGCGCGAGACGATGCTCATGATGTCGAGATTGCCGCCATGGCTGTTGACCATGATGATCTTGCGCAGGCCGGCGGCGGCAACCTTTTCGCCGATCGTCGTCCAGGCGGGAATCAGGAGGTCCGCGCCGAAGGAGAGCGTGCCGGGGCCGTGGATATGCTCGTTGGCCTTGCCGATTTCCTGGACGGGCAGAACCAGGACGTTGAGGTGTTCGGGAAGGTTCTCCTGAAGCGTGCCGAGCATGCCCTGGGCGATGGCCACATCGGTTGCGACCGGCAAATGCGGGCCGTGCTGCTCGGTGGAGGCGAGCGGCAGGATGGCGACGGTTGTCGCCGGGTCCAGAGCGCTGAATTCCGGGCTTGTCAGTTCATTCCAGTAGAAGCGCTTGGCCATGTCGATCAACCTGTCTTGTTGTTCCCCGCCGCATCCCTTCGGGCGGCTTCAACACAGGTGTAGGAAAAACGTCATGCGGGCAAAAGCATCGTTTTGTGTTCCGTCCGCTGCCTTTTTGCGCGCGCTTCAGGCCTCTTTCGGTTTTCCCCATTCCGCAAGCGCAATGCCGCCGATGGCAAGCGCAAAGGCGACGGCATGGAAGCCTTCCGGACTTTCGCCGAGGATGACGACGGCAAGGACCGTGCCGAATACCGGAATGAGGTTGATGAACAATCCGGCCCTGTTCGGGCCGATCAGCTCCACGCCGCGGATGAACATGATCTGGGAGGCGAGCGAGGGAAACAGGGAGATGAAGACGATCACGCCGAAGCCGATGAGATCATGCGGCAACATGGCCTCGCCAAGTGCAAACTCACCCGCCAGCATCGGCAGTGAGGCGAGGAACGCACCGAAGAAGCAGGCCATGGCCATGGCCCGCCAGTCAAGCTGTGGCTTGTAACGCAGGTTGACCGTGTAGAGCGAATAGCAAAGCACCGCCATCAAAACCAGAAAATCACCGAAATTGATCTCGAGACCGAGCAGGCGGGAGAGTTCGCCATGGGACACCGTCACGGCTACGCCCGCAAGCGTCAGAGCAAAGCCGACGAGCTGGGCTGCGGAGGCGCGCACGCGGAAGAACAGGAAGTTGAGCACGAAGATCAGGAACGGAATGGCCGCCTGGTCGATCGCGCCGTTAATGGCGGAGGTGAAGCGGAGCCCGGAATAGAGGAAGGCGTTGAAGGCGGCAAAACCGACGGCGCCATAGGCGAAGAGCAGCGGCCAGTTCTTGCGGATCACCGGCCAGTCACGGCGGAACTGCGGCATGGCAAAGGCCGAGATCACCACAAAGGCAATGCCCCAGCGCATCGAATTCATCACCATTGGCGAGACATGGCCGACCGCAAGCTTGCCCACCGTCACGTTGCCGCCCCAAAAAAGCGTGGTAATCGTCAAAAGCATGTAGGCTCGCCATTGCATGGCCACAGTCCCTGTTATTGGCTCATCCCTGGTTCATGTTTCACGAAGGAAAAGGGGATGGCGTTTTTTTAGGCGCTCCCGCCTTAATCCGGCGCCGCTGCCGCTGTCACGCGAAAATTTTGCGGGCTTGCGGGCCGAGGGGATCGCAATATAGGTCGTGGGTGGTTATAGATGCTGCGGTTCAGCCGCAGGCAAGGCTTCGTTTCTAGGTAGGTAAAATGACAAATGTTGTAGTGGTCGGCTCGCAATGGGGCGATGAAGGGAAGGGCAAGATCGTCGACTGGCTGTCCGAGCGCGCGGATATCGTGGTGCGCTATCAGGGCGGCCACAATGCCGGCCACACCCTGGTGATTGACGGCGTCAGCTACAAGCTGTCGCTTCTGCCCTCCGGCGTGGTGCGCGAAGGCAAGCTCGCCGTCATCGGCAATGGCGTCGTCGTTGACCCGCATGCGCTGATCGCCGAGATCGGCCGTCTGGAAGCGCAGGGCGTCTCGATCACCACCGAAAATCTTCGCATCGCCGACAATGCGACCCTGATCCTGTCGCTGCATCGCGAGCTTGACGGCATGCGCGAGGACGCTGCCTCCAATTCCGGCACCAAGATCGGCACCACGCGGCGCGGCATCGGCCCGGCCTATGAGGACAAGGTCGGCCGCCGGGCGATCCGCCTGATGGATCTGGCAAACCTTGAGACCCTGCCGGCGAAGGTCGACCGTCTTCTCACCCATCACAATGCTCTGAGGCGCGGTTTCGGCGTGGCCGAAATCGAACATGCCGCGATCATGGACGAACTGACCTCGATCGCCGACAAGGTTCTGCCCTTCCGCGAGACCGTCTGGCTGCTTCTGGACAAGAAGCGCCGCGCCGGCGCGCGCATCCTGTTCGAAGGCGCGCAGGGTACGCTGCTCGACATCGACCACGGCACCTATCCTTTCGTCACCTCCTCCAACACGGTCGCCGGCCAGGCGGCTGCCGGGTCCGGCATGGGGCCGGGCGCGCTCGAATATGTGCTCGGCATCACCAAGGCCTACACCACGCGCGTCGGCGAGGGCCCTTTCCCGACCGAGCTTTTCGACGAGGTCGGTCAGTTTCTCGGCGAGCGCGGCCATGAATTCGGCACGGTCACAGGGCGTCAGCGCCGCTGCGGCTGGTTCGACGCCGTGCTGGTGCGCCAGGCCGTCGCCACCAACGGCATCACCGGCATCGCGCTGACCAAGCTCGATGTTCTGGATGGTCTCGATGAGCTGAAGATCTGCGTAGCCTATGAGCTTGACGGCGAGCGGATCGAGGCGCTGCCGGCCAGCCAGGGCGCGCAGGCGCGCGTCAAGCCGGTCTACATCACGCTCGAGGGCTGGAAGGAATCAACCGTCGGCGCGCGCAAATGGGCCGACCTTCCCGCGCAGGCCGTCAAATATGTACGCCAGGTTGAGGAGCTGATTGGCGCACCAATCGCGCTTCTATCCACAAGTCCTGAGCGCGAGGACACCATTCTTGTGACCGATCCGTTTGAGGATTAAGCAAAAATCATAGTATTGTTGCGGGAATAACCCGCACAATAGGGGTAATAAATGGCGGATTTCACAGCAGTCATTCGACGTGCCGTCGAGGGCCTTCCGGAACAATCTCCGGAGTTGCGCGCGCGCGTTTACGAGAAGGCGCGCTCCGCCGTCATCCGGCAGATGGAGAACATGTCTCCGCCCCCGCCGGAAGCGCTGATAAAACGGCAGATCGACAAGATCGACGCGGCAATCGCCGAGGTCGAGAGCGAATTCGCCGAAGCCCTGCCGCCGGGCGACGAGACGCCCGCCGAAGAGCCTGTTGCTGAGGAACGCACGGAAGCCCCGCCTGAGGGTGTTCCGGCTGAAGAGCCTGCCCCAGAACACGAAGATCAGCCGGCGCCTGGGCCCGATGAAACTCGATCTGCATGGCAGGACGACGCGGCCTCGCATGATGGCGAGCCCGCTGACGATCGAGGCGCCTCCGATGCCTCCTATCCCGAAGAAGAGCCGGACGCCGCCGGTGTTCATGGTCAGTCCTACGCCGAAGAGCCGGTCGACGAAGACCACGTCCATGGCGAGCCGGAAAGGCCGGATTACGCCCATGAAACCGTTGCCGACGGTTGGGTGGAAGACGATACGCGCCCAGAGGCAGCGGAAGCCGGACCGCGCAACATGCTGCATGGCGCGACCTTCGAACTCGTCCACACGCCTGACCGTGTCGAATATGAGGAAGAGGGCGAAGATGAAGAGGCCTACAGCTATGATGTAACCGACGAGCCGCTCGAAACCGAGGCCGGGACCGTTGTCGTCGAGCCTGACGAGGACGCCGGGACCTGGGACGATGCAAGACGCGAGCCCGAAGACGATTGGCAGTTCGAGGCCACCACGGCGAAGGCCGGCGGTTTCGAGGCAGCGCCGCCGCCGCCGCGCCGTTCGGTGCCGGAAAAGGACTGGGCGCATGTCGACAGCCTGCTCGGGCTTGAGCCGGAGGAGCCCGGCGAGGGCTTTGACGACTACGACGAATTGAGCGGAAACCCGGCCCAGGGAGGCTTCGAAGACGCAGAGACTGACGGGCGTCGCCGGATCGTTCTGATAGCCGGAGCGGTTGTTGTCGCGCTTGTTCTGGTTGTCGGCGGCATTTTCGCCTGGATCAACCGGGACAGCATTGTCGCGGCGATTTCGCCCGCCGATCAGCAGCCGACCACGGCCGAAACCGAGCAGCCGCCCGCAACAACCGTTGAGCAGACGGCTGAGCCGGAAGAGGCGGAAGTGGCGGACAACGCCAAGCCCTATACGCAAAGGCTCCTGCCTGATGGAACCGAGGTCGATGAGGGGCTTCCTGCCGAAGGCGCCGCCTCCGGCCCGGCGCGCTCTGTCGCCAATCAGACTTCTGCCTCGACCGCGCCGGAAACGGCGTCCACCGCTCAGACCGCCGATCCGGCGCCGCCGGTGGGTGCTGCACAGAAAATGTATCTCTACGAGGAGCAGCTCGGCCAATCCGTGCCATCGGCCTTCCAGGGCACTGTCGAATGGGAGCTCAAGCAGGAAAACACCGGCACGGCCGTCTCCGAACCGGTGGTCGAGGGCGTCATCAGCGTGCCCGATGCCGGCCTTTCGGGGGTGCTGACCTTCCGGCGCAACGACGATCCATCGCTGCCGGCAAGCCATCTGATCGATATCGCCTTCACACTCGATGATAATTTCGAAGGCGGCGCGATCGACAATGTCCAGCGGATTTCGATGAAAGGCACCGAGGCCGCGCGAGGCGACCCGTTGATCGCCGTCTCCGCGAAGATCACCGATGACCTCTACATGCTGGCGCTCAACGATTTCGACCAGGCGCGCGCGCAGAACCTTGCGCTACTTGGCGATCGAAACTGGATCGATATTCCGGTCACCTACCGCAATGGTCGCCGGGCGCTGCTGACGCTTGAAAAGGGCACGACCGGCATGGCGATCTTCGACCGCGCCATTCAGGAATGGCGGGCGCTTGGCGACATTAACAGCGGGAATTAAAGCGTCTCCGCTTTTCCCGGAAGCGCTCCGGAGTGTCGGGCGAAAAGCAGGGGCCGGCAGTCGTGTCGGCTTTTCTCGATCAATCCTGGCGCAGAAGCAAACAAACGAAAAGCCGCGGCCGGTTTATCCGCCGCGGCTTTTTCTATCGATAGACATTGCGGCTCACCCGCATCGCCATTGAACAAGGCCGGCTTGTGGTCAGGCGGCCAGTCCCGATCGCCGGACGCGCGCCAACTCAGTTGGCGGCAGCAAGAAGGGCTGCAACGAGCCCCCTGGTCGAGGAGTCGTGGCCCTCGGCGCTCTCGTCGCCCGAGACGACGGGCAGTAGACCTGTCGCAAGCTCCTTGCCAAGCTCCACGCCCCATTGGTCGAAGGAGTTGATGCCGAACAGAACGCCCTCGACGAAGACGCGATGCTCGTAAAGTGCGATCATCCGGCCAAGAGCGTAGGGCGTCAGCACATCATAGACGAAGGTGATCGACGGCCGGTTTCCGGTAAAGACCCGGTGCGGCGCGATCTGCTCCGCCTTTTCTGCTTCCATGCCCTTGTCGAGAAGCTGGGCCTTTGCCTCCTCGAGCGTGCGGCCCTTCATCAGGGCTTCCGACTGGGCGAGGCAATTCGCCATCAGAAGCTGGTGCTGGTGGCGCAAATCCTTCTCATGACCATTCGCGGCGATCATGAATTCGATCGGGATCACATTGGTGCCCTGATGGAGAAGCTGGAAGAAGGCATGCTGGCCATTGGTGCCGGGCTCGCCCCAGACGATCGGTCCGGTCGGCGCGGTGACATCCTCGGATTCAATGGTGACCGACTTGCCGTTGCTCTCCATGTCAAGCTGCTGCAGATAGGCTGCAAAGCGCGACATGCGCTGGTCGTAGGGGATGACGGCGCGCGACGGGTAGCCGAGGACGACGCGCTGGTAATAGCCGATGAGGCCGAGCATGAAGGGCAGGTTCTCGGTGACCGGCGCTTCCCGGAAATGATTGTCCATCGCATGGGCGCCGTCGAGAAACGCCCCGAAATTCTTCTGCCCGATCGCGATCATCAGCGGCAGGCCGATTGCCGACCAGATCGAGTAGCGCCCGCCGACCCAGTCCCAGAAGCCGAAGACGCGAGACTGATCGATACCGAAATCGTCAACCTTGTCGAGGGCGGTGGAGACCGCGCAGAAATGGTGGCCGACAGCCTCTTCGCCGAGCGCGCCGGCAATGAACTTGCGCGCCGTCTTGGCGTTGGTCATGGTCTCGATCGTGGTAAACGTCTTGGAGGCGACGATGAACAGCGTCGTTTCCGGATCGAGCCCGGCAATCGTATCGGCGATATGGGCGCCGTCGATGTTGGAGACGTAGTGAAGCCGCGGGCCGTCATGATAGGGCGCAAGCGCGAGCGTGGTCATGGCCGGACCGAGGTCCGATCCGCCGATGCCGATATTGACCACATCGGTGAAGGCCTTGCCGGTGGCGCCCTTGATGCTTCCCGAGCGTATGCCCTCGGAGAACTCGCCCATCGCTTCCAGCACCTGGTTGACGGCGGGCATCACATCCTCGCCGTCCACCATCACCGGCGTGTTGGCGCGGTTGCGCAATGCCGTGTGCAGGACGGCGCGGTCTTCGGTGATGTTGATCTTCTCACCGGCAAACATTGCCGCGCGTTTTTCGGCTACGCCCTTCTCCCCGGCAAGCTTGACGAGCCCGGACAGGACCTCGTCATTGACGGCGATCTTGGAGAAATCCATGAGCAGGTCTTCGAACCGCAGGCTGAACCTGTCAAACCGGGCCGCATCGGCGGCAAAGGCCGCGCGCAAATCCGTGGCGTCGGTGCGCGTCGCGGTTTCCTTGAGGGACGTGATGAGGGCATTCATGTCGATGGCTCCCTGAAAATGCTTGGGTTTCGCGCTTATAGCGCCTTTTAAAACGATTGAATATGATTCTGTTCAATCATGCCGGCGAAGTCGAACGCTTTTTTGACATTGAAGGCATCTGCGGCGCGAAAATCAAGCGCCGAACTGCATTGTGGGCAGGGAGCCCGCCCGCCTTGGCGTAAAACAAAACCGCGCGCCGGTTGGCGCGCGGTTGGCAGATCAAGGTATTCTGGCGTGTTCAGCCGGCGGTGCGCGGCGTGGCATGATGCTCGCGCTTGTGGGCGACCACCATGAAATAGATGAACACGAAGGGGATCGCGCTCCAATAGGCGACCGACTTGTCGTGGCCCATATTGCGGGCGCGAAACGCGGTGAACCGACCGAAGGCAAGCCCCGGAACCACGGCATAGATCGACAGGCCCATGTAATAGGCGGTCGAGAGCGCCATGCCATTGGCGCCGATCGCCTCGCGCGGGAAGGCGTATTCCAGAAGATAGGAAATCACCAGATTGATCACGAAGATGAAGCAGGCGCGCAGGAAATAGTCCCGGCGGTCATATTCCCGCAGTTCATTGGTAAGGTAAACCCCAAGCAATACGCCGATGGCGCTCGTCACATAGGGAAAGAAAAACAGGCCTGACATCTCGTCTCCTCCTCGAAACGGTTGTGCGCAGTTTGTCACATGTGGCGTATTGTCGCATAGATTGTCGTCTTCATGCAACTCAAGAAAACGCTGGCTTGTTCCAGTTTTTCCGAAGGACGCAAAAGCGGATGGACACGCGGGGGAAGGTGTCGTGTTGCATCGCGGTGAAAAACCGCGTCGAGAAAGAGCCGCACGAAGGTTGAGCGAGATCAATGAAAGCCGGTCTCAGGCTCGCGCAGCCGTCGATAAAGTTATCAATTGCCAATTTTCGTGGCATTTTTCACGCAGCGCGCGCAAAAATCGTGGCGGCAAGGTGACGGCAATGCGGCCTTGTGCCAAAATGCCACAGGACGCTGATGCTTCATTTCTGGTCTAAATATGATTATGAGACCGCCAGGATGACGCCGCCGTCTGGTCAGGCAGGGGGCTGTCTTTAGGAAATGCCTGCAATACGCGTTCGGTCGCCGCGGGGACGTTGGACCAGGGCCGGCAGGCATGTCATCGACAATCAAGTCCGGATTATCCGCGCAATCCGGCGTCATTGTAGAGAATGAAGGCGATTGTGAACCTTTACAAGCTATTGAAACTGGCGCTGCTTTTGCCGCTTGCGCTTCTCTTGTCGGGCTGTCAGCTCATTCTTCTCGACCCGGCGGGCTGGGTCGCCAATCAGGAACGCGACCTCCTGATCGCATCGACGGTTCTGATGCTCGTCATCATCGTTCCGGTGCTGGTTCTGGCGGTCTATATTCCCTGGCGCTACCGCGACAGCCGCAAGACCACCAATGACTACGACCCGGAATTCGAGCATTCCTCGCTGTTCGAGGCGTTCATCTGGGGCGTTCCGGTTCTGATCATCATCGCGCTCGGCGCGCTGACCTGGATCTATACCCACAGGCTCGACCCCTACAAGCCGCTCGACCACATTGCTGGCGAGCCGCTGGAGATCGATGTCGTCTCGCTCGACTGGAAATGGCTGTTCATCTATCCCGAACAGGACATGGCCGTGGTCAACCAATTGGTCATCCCGACGGACCGCCCCATCAACATGAAGCTCACCTCGAGCTCGGTGATGAACACGTTCTCCGTTCCCGCCCTCGCCGGCATGATCTACACCATGGCAGGCATGGAGACCAAGCTGCACCTGGTGGCCGAAGAGGCCGGGCAGTATTACGGTCGCTCGGCGAATTATTCCGGTCCCGGCTACGCCCATATGGACTTCGAGACCTTCGCCGTTTCCGAGGACGAGTTTTCCAACTGGGTCAACACCGTCAAGTCCTCCTCCAACACGATGAGCGACGAAACCTATCTCCAGCTTTCCAAGCCGACGGTCGCTGACAGCGTCTCCTATTACAATGGCGTCTCGGACAACCTCTTCGACAGGATCGTCGGGCTCTGCGTCGAGCAGGGCAAGGTCTGCATCGGCGAGATGATGATGCAGGACATGATGGGCGGCGGCGGCCTTCAGGGCGTCAAGACCAAGGACAGCTATGTCTATGATGAATTCCCGCCGGGAGAAGGCTTCGACCAGCATCAATTCGACGAAGTGCTTCATGCCAATCCCGACGAGCCGAGAAGCGGCCCGGTCAACGTCAAGAACCCCGATCAGACCGTGACCCATATTCCCGGCGGCGACAGCGCGTCGAACGCTTCTGAACCCGTGAGGCAGTAATGAGATCTGAAATCTGGAACATTATTTTCGGCAAGCTGTCGTGGGATGACATCCCCTATGACGTTCTCATTCTCGATGTCACCTTCGCTGCCGTCGTCATCGCGGCGCTGGCCGTTTTCGGGCTGATCACCTATCACCGCAAATGGGGCTATCTGTGGAGCGAGTGGTTCACCTCGGTCGACCACAAGAAGATCGGCATCATGTATATCGTGCTGGCGCTTGTGATGCTGTTCCGCGGCTTCACCGACGCCTTCATGATGCGCACCCAGCAGGCGATCGCCGCCGGAGGGGCCCAGGGCTACCTGCCGCCGCACCATTTTGACCAGATATTCACCGCCCACGGCACGGTCATGATCTTCTTCTTCGCCATGGCCTTCCTGGTCGGGGTGATGAATGTCGCCATGCCGCTGCAGATCGGCGCGCGCGACGTTGCCTTTCCGTGGCTGAACAACTTCTCGTTCTGGATGACGGTGTCGGGCGCGATCCTGCTCAACGTATCGCTGTTCATCGGCCTTCTCGGCCGCACCGGCTGGCTCGCCATGCCGCCGCTTTCGGGGATTGCATACTCGCCCGATGTGGGGGTGGATTACTATATATGGTCACTGCAGATCGCGGGGATAGGCACGACGCTATCGGGCGTCAACATGATCGCCACCATCCTGAAGATGCGCGCGCCGGGCATGACGATGATGCGCATGCCGGTCTTCACCTGGACCACGCTTGCCGCCAACGTGCTGATCGTCGCCGCCTTCCCGGTGCTGACGGCAACGCTCGCCATGCTGGCGCTCGACCGTTATCTCGGCATGCACTTCTTCACCAATGACATGGGCGGCAACCCCATGCTCTACGTGAACCTGATCTGGATCTGGGGTCACCCGGAAGTCTATATCCTGATCCTGCCCTGTTTCGGCATCTTCTCTGAAGTGGTCGCCACCTTCTCGGGCAAGCCGCTGTTCGGCTATCGCTCGATGGTCTATGCGACGGCCTGCATTCTGGTCCTGTCCTTCGTCGTCTGGCTGCACCACTTTTTCACCATGGGCTCGGGCGCCAGCGTCAACACCTTCTTCGGCATTGCCACGATGATCATCGCGGTGCCGACGGGGGCCAAGATCTTCAACTGGCTTTTCACCATGTATCGCGGGCGGATTCGGTTCGAGACGCCGATGTACTGGACGGTCGGTTTCCTGATCACCTTCACCATCGGCGGTATGTCGGGCGTCATGCTCGCCGTTCCTCCGGCCGATTTCCAGCTCCACAATTCGCTGTTCCTGATTGCCCATTTCCACAACGTCATTATCGGCGGCGTGGTCTTCGGGCTGATGGCCGGCTACACCTACTGGTGGCCGAAGGTCTTCGGCTTCAAGCTCGACGACAAATGGGGCCGCCGTTCGTTTTGGGGCTGGTGCATCGGCTTCTACGTTGCCTTCATGCCGCTCTATATTCTCGGCCTGATGGGTGTGACGCGTCGCCTGCAGAGCTACACTGATGTGGGCTGGCAGATCTATTTCGTCATCGCCTGCATCGGCATGCTGATGATCGGCGCCGGCATCGCCTGCACCGTCATCCAGCTCGTCGTCTCGATCAAGAACCGCGACAAGCTGCGCTGCGGTCCTGATCCGTGGAACGGCCGTACGCTGGAATGGGCAACGGCTTCGCCGATCCCGCCCTACAACTTCCCGCAGGATATCACGGTCACGAGCCGCGACGCCTGGTGGCACATGAAAAAGCAGGGCTTCAAGTGGTCGACGGACTATCAGCCGATCCATATGCCGAAGAACACCTGGGCCGGCATCGTGCCCGCCTTCTTCGCGCTGGCGCTCGGCTTCGCGCTTGTCTGGCACATCTGGTGGCTGGCCATCGTCAGCTTCCTCGCCGCCATCGGCACGATCATCTATCACACCTTCGACTTTGATCGCGATTACTACATTCCGGCCGAAGAGGTCGCCCGCGACGAGGAAAAGGCCAAGGAGGCTTATGCATGACGATCGCTGATCAGACGGGCGATACGCATCACGACGACCACGCCCATCACAGCAGTCCGACACAGCTCGGCTTCTGGATCTACCTCATGAGCGACTGCCTGATCTTCGGCACGCTCTTTGCGACCTACGCCGTGCTCGGCCGCTCCTATGCGGGTGGCCCCTCGCCGGCGGACCTGTTCGAGCTCAATTTCGCGCTGATCGAGACGGCGCTGCTGTTGTTCTCTTCGGTCACTTTCGGCATGGGCATGCTGCGGATGGACAAGGGCGACAAGGCGGGCCTGATGAAGTGGCTCATCGTTGCCGGCCTTTTCGCCATCGGCTTCCTGGCGATGGAAATCTATGAATTCCATCACTTCATCGAACTGGGCGCCACACCGGACCGTTCGGCCTTCCTGTCGGCCTATTTCACCCTGGTCGGAACGCACGGCCTGCACGTCACCTTCGGCACGATCTGGCTGATCGTGCTGCTGGTCCAGCTCTCGCGCAAGGGCCTGACAGAATCGACCCGCCGGCGCACGGCGACCCTGTCGATGTTCTGGCACTTCCTCGATCTGGTCTGGATCGGCGTGTTCTCGCTTGTCTATCTTACGGGAGTGGTTCTATGAGCTCAGCCAACGAACATGCATCCCACGAAAACCATGGTCACGGCAGCTTCAAGTCGCTGATGACCGGTTTCGTCCTGGCGGCCGTTCTCACCATCATCCCCTTCGGACTGGTGATGGCCGACGCGATTTCGAGCAAGGGTTTCCTTCTGGCCGTGATCATGATCTGCGCCGCGGCCCAGATCCTGGTGCATTTGAAGTATTTCCTGTTGCTCAGCAGCCAGCAGGAAGAAGGCTGGACCATGGCGTCCTCGCTTCTGGCCCTCATCCTGCTTCTGATCGTGCTCGCCGGCTCGCTCTGGGTCATGCACAACATGAACAAGTACATGATGCCTCTGCCGGAAAGCGGCTACACCTATCTCGACGACGGCACGATCGTCTGCGCCACGCCCGAGATAGCCCAGCAGCTGCGCGATGCCGGCGTGACCGGCAACATCATCGTCCAGGGCCAGCAGTAAGCCCTCGCCCTGCCGACTTTTTCGCCTCCCCACGGGTCCCGCGGGGAGGCGTTTTTGTTTCGATATTCATTGACGAGACGTCCATTCGGGCGTTTAGAGCCAGCTAGCTGCTCCCGTCCACGACGAAGGTTATTTCCCCATGGCCGCTTCTTCCCGAAATCGTCTGATCGCCATCACCGCCATCGCCGCCGTGATCTTCGCCGGCTTCGTCGCGCTCGGCATCTGGCAGGTCTACCGGCTGCAATGGAAGCTCGATCTGATCGCAGCCGTCGAAGCCAGGGTCGAGGCGCCGGCCGTGCCCGCGCCGGGTCCATCCGAATGGCAGGAGGTCACCCGTGAGAACGATGCCTACCGCCATGTTACGGTCACCGGCAAACTGCTCAACAGCCAGGAAGTGCAGATCTATTACCCGACCGAACTCGGCCCAGGCTATTTCGTGATGACGCCGCTTTTGCGGCCCGACGGCAGCTACGTCCTGATCAATCGCGGCTTTGTGCCGGAGCAAAAGCGGGCCCCTTCGACCCGCGAGGCGCCGGAGGGCGAGGTGACGATCACCGGGCTTTTGCGCATGTCGGAAGACAAGGGCTGGCTGTTCTCGCGCGCCAATGACCCGGAAGACGGCAATTGGTATCGCCGCGACGTAGCCTCGATCATGGCGACCAAGGGGCTCCGACCATTTGCGCCCTATTTCATTGACGCAGACAGCACGGTCAATCCCGGCAGCTATCCGATCGGCGGGCTGACGGTGGTTAAATTCCGCAACGCACATCTGAGCTATGCCCTGACATGGTTCGCCATGGCGCTCGGCACTCTGGCGCTCTATGCGCTGGTGCTGCGCTATGAGGGCGTATGGGGCACGCGCCGCCCGCCGGAAGACGACGACGAATAGGCGTTTGCCGCTCGACCTTGCCTCTCTGCGGCACGGCCGGCGCGGTCCTTCTTGACTATCACCAGTTTTTTTGTGGCCTGTGGATAGGGCCGAAGAAATCGCGCGCGCATGCGGGTTCAACCTCTGATTGGTAGCCGATACCCGTGGCGAGCAGTCATCCTCTGCGACATCGGCATTTTGGCGAAATCGATTCGCCCGGCCCGCTTTCCCCGCCAACGGGGCACGGCGGATCAGCCCTTTTTCTTTCCCCTGTCATATTGCGTTAACTGTGAATATGGAATTCACCTGTATGAAACACTATATATGGTGAGTTCGGGCATTTCAGTTCGCAGATATTGTGTTATGATGATTCTATCGAATCAAGCTGATGCGTCAGCGGCGTCCGGTCTTCAAGGTTTTGAGTCCTCATAAGCATGTGTCGAAGTGATGTTCCCCGTGGACAGCGCGCGCCATGCCGACTTCTGGAGGATGAAAAATGCCAGTCCGGTCAATGCGTTCGAGGGGACTGTTGAGAAAGGATGGCGGTGACGTCTTGCAACCGCCGCGCCTTCCCCGGCTTTCAGCCGGCAGCGGTCCGGAGCGGATCCTGTTGATGATCAACATGGCCGGCTCCGCAAGATGCGCGGGAAAGCGCCGGCGATATGATCGGCGCTTTTGAAAAACAATGATTATGCGAGGATAACGATGAAGATCACTGTCTATTCCAAACCGGCTTGCGTGCAGTGCAATGCGACGACCCGCGCGCTCGAGCGCAAGGGCCTCGACTACGAAATCGTCGACGTGTCGGTGGACAACGAAGCCTATGACCATGTCGTCGGCATGGGCTATCGCCAGGTGCCCGTCGTCGTTGCCGGCGAACAGCACTGGTCCGGCTTCCGCCCGGACATGATCGGCACCCTCGCCTGATCTTTCTGTTCCGGCCGCCGGCCGGACCTCATTGACTGGGCGTCCGCGCGGTTTGACGCGGCGGGCGCGGCAAAGACAAGACGGCGCGTCATTCGGGCGCGCCGTAATGGTGAAGAGGGAAGCAGATGACGGGCATGCTCGTCTATTATTCCAGCGCCACGGGCAATACCCATCGTTTCGTATCCAAGACCGGGCTTGCGGCCCGGCGTCTCGGGCCCCAGGGGGACACGGAAACGGTTGATGAGCCTTATGTTCTCGTCGTGCCGACCTATGCCGGCGGCGACGGGCGCGGCGCTGTGCCGAAACCGGTTATCCGCTTCCTCAACAATCCGGAAAACAGGGCGCTGATCCGCGGCGTCATTGCTTCCGGAAACACGAATTTCGGAGATACCTACGGCATTGCCGGCGACATCATCTCGGCCAAATGCAAGGTACCGTACCTCTACCGCTTCGAACTGCTCGGGACGGAAGAGGATGTCATCAACGTCAGACAGGGACTGGAAGAGTTTTGGAAACGGCAGAACTGAGGATGGCCGCAAGCGCCGAGGACGAAACCGTTCAGGAAACGGTCAGCGAAAAGAGCGCCGAAAAGGGCGCTGAGAAAACCTCCGTCAAGACCAAGGCGGCGGCGCTCGACTATCACGCGCTGAACGCGATGCTTAATCTCTATGATGAGAACGGGCACATCCAGTTCGATGCCGACCGGATGGCGGCGAAGCAGTATTTCCTGCAGCATGTGAACCAGAACACCGTGTTTTTCCATAACCTCAGGGAAAAGCTCGATTATCTGGTCGACGAAGGCTATTACGAGCAGGAAGTGCTCGACCAGTATTCCTTCAATTTCGTGCGCGATCTCTGGGACCACGCCTTCGACAAGAAGTTCCGCTTCCAGACCTTCCTCGGCGCCTTCAAATATTACACCGCCTATACGCTGAAGACGTTTGACGGCAAGCGCTACCTCGAGCGCTATGAGGACCGCGTCTGCATGGTCGCGCTGGCGCTGGCCAAGGGCGACGAGCAGCTTGCGACCGCGCTGGTCGATGAAATCATCGCCGGGCGTTTCCAGCCGGCGACGCCGACCTTCCTCAACGCCGGCAAGAAGAGCCGCGGCGAGCTCGTCTCCTGCTTTCTGCTGCGTGTCGAAGACAACATGGAGTCCATCGGCCGCTCGATCAATTCGGCGCTGCAGCTTTCCAAGCGCGGCGGCGGCGTGGCGCTTTCGCTCACCAATATCCGCGAGCACGGCGCGCCGATCAAGAAGATCGAGAACCAGTCCTCCGGCGTCATCCCAGTGATGAAGCTTCTGGAAGATAGCTTCTCCTACGCCAACCAGCTCGGCGCGCGCCAGGGCGCGGGCGCGGTCTATCTCAACGCCCATCACCCCGACATCATGCGCTTCCTCGACACCAAGCGCGAGAATGCCGACGAAAAAATCCGTATCAAGACGCTGTCGCTCGGCGTGGTGATCCCGGACATCACCTTCGAACTCGCCCGCAACAATGAGGACATGTACCTGTTCTCGCCCTATGACGTCGAGCGCGTCTACGGCAAGGCGATGACCGAGGTGGAGATTTCCAAGCATTACCGGGAAATGGTCGACAACCCGGAAATCCGCAAAAAGAAGATCAACGCCCGCGCCTTCTTCCAGACGCTGGCCGAGCTGCAGTTCGAAAGCGGCTATCCCTATATCCTGTTCGAGGATACGGCAAACCGCGCCAACCCGGTCGCCGGCCGCATCTCGATGAGCAATCTCTGCTCGGAAATCCTGCAGGTCTCGGAAGCGAGCGAGTTCGACGAGGACCTGTCCTACAAGCACATGGGCAAGGACATCTCCTGCAATCTCGGCTCGATGAACATTGCCATGGCGATGGATTCGGCCGATTTCGGCCGCACCGTCGATACCGCGATCCGCGCGCTGACGGCCGTTTCCGACATGAGCCACATCTCCTCCGTTCCCTCCGTCGAGAAGGGCAATGACGAGAGCCACGCCATCGGCCTTGGCCAGATGAACCTGCACGGCTATCTCGCCCGCGAACGCATCTTCTACGGCTCGGAGGAAGGCGTTGATTTCACCAATATGTATTTCTACGCCGTGACCTATCACGCGCTGAAGGCCTCGAACCGGATCGCCGTCGAACGCGGCGTCTCCTTCGCGGATTTCGAGAACTCGAAATATGCCAGCGGCGAATATTTCGACAAATATACCGAGCAGGAATGGGCGCCTGCGACCGAGCGCGTGCGCGAACTGTTCGAAAAGGCCGGGATCGACCTGCCGACCAAGGAAGACTGGCTTGAACTGAAGGAAGCGGTGATGAAGGGCGGTCTCTATAACCGTAACCTGCAAGCCGTGCCGCCGACCGGTTCGATCTCCTACATCAACAATGCCACGGCCTCGATCCATCCGATCGTCTCCAAGATCGAGATCCGCAAGGAAGGCAAGATCGGCCGCGTCTATTATCCGGCGCCGTTCATGTCGAACGACAATCTCGAATATTACCAGGATGCCTACGAAATCGGGCCGGAAAAGATCATCGACACCTATGCGGCTGCCACCCAGCATGTCGACCAGGGCCTGTCGCTGACGCTGTTTTTCCGTGACACGGCGACCACCCGCGATGTCAACAAGGCGCAGATCTACGCTTGGCGCAAGGGCATCAAGACCATCTACTACATCCGTCTTCGGCAGATGGCGCTTTCGGGCACCGAAGTCGAAGGCTGCGTCTCCTGCAGCCTGTGATGAAGGGCAAGAAAACCATGAACATACAGACCAAACCCGCCATCGCCGTGCCGCGCGCCGTCAACTGGAACCGTATTGTCGATGAGAAGGATCTCGAAGTCTGGAACCGTTTGACCGGCAATTTCTGGCTGCCGGAAAAAGTGCCGCTGTCGAACGACATTCCGTCCTGGTCGACGCTGAAGGAAAACGAGCAGCAGCTGACGATCCGCGTCTTCACCGGCCTGACGCTGCTCGACACGATCCAGAACACGATCGGCTCCATCAGCCTGATGCCGGATGCGGTAACGCCGCATGAAGAGGCGGTGCTGTCGAACATCTCCTTCATGGAGGCCGTCCACGCCCGCTCCTATTCGTCGATCTTCTCGACGCTGTGCTCGATGGCCGAGGTTGACGACGCCTACCGCTGGTCGGAGGAAAATGCGTTTCTCCAGGAAAAATCACGCCTGATCCTGCACGAATACCGCGCGACCGACCCGCTGCGAAAAAAGGTTGCCAGCGTTTTCCTCGAGAGCTTCCAGTTCTATTCGGGCTTCTATCTGCCGATGTACTGGTCGAGCCGCGCCAAGCTGACCAACACCGCCGATCTGATCCGGTTGATCATTCGCGACGAGGCGGTCCACGGCTATTATATCGGCTACAAGTTCCAGCAGGGACTGAAGAAGGTCTCCGAGGACGAGCGGCAGGCGATCAAGGATTTCGCCTTCGGCCTTCTGTTCGAGCTTTACGAGATCGAATCGAAATATACCGAAGCGCTTTATGACAGCGTCGGCCTGACCGAGGACGTGAAGGCCTTCCTGCACTACAACGCCAACAAGGCGCTGATGAATCTCGGCTATGAGGCGCTGTTCCCGGCGGAAGCCTGCAAGGTCAACCCGGCGATCCTGTCGGCCCTTTCGCCGAATGCCGACGAAAACCACGACTTCTTCTCCGGCTCCGGCTCGTCCTACGTCATCGGCAAGGCGGTCGCCACAGAGGATGACGACTGGGATTTCTGATCGCTTGCAGACCATCCGCATGACCAGAGGCGGTTCCGCATGGAGCCGCCTTTGCTTTGTTGACAGGGGCGGCAAACATTCCTACCTCGCAAGGCAGGCGCCGGAGACAAGCGGCGCTCACCTGAAAAACATGGAGGCTGATATGACTGAAGAGCGTATTGTCCGTCTTGAAGAAACCGTCGCCTACCAGACCAAGACCATTGACGAACTGTCCGATCAGGTGGCGCAGCAATGGAAGAAGATCGAAAGCCTGGAAAAGAAGTTCGAGCTTCTGACCGACCGCTTTCTTGAGCTTGAGGAAACAGCCGGCGAACGCCCGGCCATCACCAAGCCGCCGCATTACTGACAAACGGCTCAATCCGCGCGGATCGTGCCGTCCGACACATTGAAGAACTGGCCGTCATCGCCGAGCGCCTCAAACAACGACCGGTCGGTTCCGGTCATGAATGACTGGCCGCCGATTTCGGCGATTCGATCGAAAAGGGCGGCGCGCCGTCCCTCGTCCAGATGGGCGGCGACCTCATCAAACAGCATGATCGGCGGATGGCCGCTGATGCGCCGGGTAAGCCGCGCATGCGCCAGAACGAGGCCGAGCAGCAGTGCCTTCTGTTCGCCGGTTGAACAGAGCGCGGCATCCATGTCCTTCTGGGCATGACGCACCGCCATTTCGCTGCGGTGCGGCCCCTCCAATGTGCGGCCGGCTGCGGCATCGCGGTAGCGCTCCTCCTCCAGCATCGCCCTGTAACGGTCCTCAAGATCGATCGCAGGCGCCTCGGCCTCGTCAGCGAAGAAACCGGCAATCGCGATATCGGGTGCGGGAAAGGGCGAGCCGGCCTCGTTTTCGGCGATCAACCCGGTCAGGAGCGAAAGCAGTTCACGCCTGGCGAGCACCATGGCGACGCCGAGCCCCGCCATCTGCTCCTCGAGCCCGGAAAGCCAGGCAGGCTCCATCCGACGTTCGGACAGAAGACGATTGCGCGAGCGCATGGCCCGCTCGAAATCGGCGACGCGGCGGCCATGCGCCGGATCGATCGACAGCACCATCCGGTCGAGAAACCGGCGGCGATCGCCCGCCGGCCCGGTGAAAAGCCCGTCCATGGCCGGCGTCAGCCAGATCACGCGGGCATGATCGAGGAGCTCGTCGCCGGAGGCCGCCTGCGTGCCGTTGATGCGCACCTTCCGGCCTGTTCCTTCGGCGCCATCCGTGCCCGTGCCGATGCCGACGCTTCCCGCCATGCCTTCAAGCTCTGAAAACACAGAGAAACCGGCGATGGCTCCCTTTCGAACGACCTGCGCATAGGATGCGCGCCGCATGCCGCGCCCGGGCGAAAGGAATGAAACGGCTTCCAGTAGATTGGTCTTGCCCGAGCCGTTGTTTCCCGCCAGCACCACGTGTCGGCCGTCGAGCGCCAGCGAGGCGTGCGCATAGTTGCGGAAATCGGTGAGTTTCAGCGCTGTGAGGAAGATCAAGGGCAGCATGGCGGCTTCTGTTCAAATCAGTTCGCCTCTTATGAGGCAAAAGCCGTCACGACAAAAGGCCGTTGGCGTTTTTGCGCGCCCTGCCGGCCTCTCTGGAGAAAAGCGGACCCGCCCGGATATGTGTGTTCCGGGCGGGGTTGTCTAAAACCGACAGGACGCGATCACGGCCTTCTCTTGCCTGCCGCGACGGAGCCGTTCTATTCCGAAGCATCGTCGCCGTCGCGCACGGCACGCACGGCACGGGCATTGGCGGCTACCTGTTTCTGCACGGCGTCTTGCACCTTCTCGAAGGCGCGCACCTCGATCTGGCGCACGCGCTCGCGCGAGATATTGAACTCGCCGGAAAGCGATTCCAGCGTTTCCGGGTCTTCGGAAAGCCTGCGGGCGACGAAGATCCGCTTCTCGCGGTCGTTCAGCACGTTCATCGCCGAAGACAGCATATCGCGACGGTTTTCCAGCTCATCCTGATTCATCAGGATGTCTTCCTGGCTGTCGTTCTCGTCGACCAGCCAGTCCTGCCACTGCCCGCTCTCGCCTTCGGTTGCGCGGATCGGCGCGTTGAGCGAAGCATCGCCGGACAGGCGCCGGTTCATCGAAACGACCTCTTCCTCGCTGACTTTCAGCTTGGTGGCGATTTCGCTGACCTGATCGGGATTGAGATCCCCATCCTCGATCGCCTGGATCTTGCCCTTCAACCGGCGCAGGTTGAAGAACAGGCGCTTCTGGTTGGCGGTCGTGCCCATTTTGACGAGTGACCACGAGCGAAGGATATACTCCTGGATCGAAGCCTTGATCCACCACATGGCATAGGTGGCAAGCCGGAACCCGCGTTCGGGATCGAATTTCTTCACTGCCTGCATCAGGCCGACATTGCCTTCCGAGACAACTTCGCCGATCGGCAGACCGTAGCCGCGATAGCCCATGGCGATCTTGGCGACGAGGCGCAAATGGCTCGTCACAAGCTTGTGGGCGGCGTTCCGGTCGTCATGCTCCTGAAAGCGCTTGGCGAGCATGTATTCTTCCTGCGGCTCCAGCATCGGGAACTTGCGGATTTCCTCAAGATACCGGTTGAGACCGTTTTCTCCGGCTCGAATGCTGGGTAATGTATTGGCCACTGCTCTACCCCCTTAGGTAACTGACCCCTTCCTGGAAGAGACATGCCGGTTTGTCCGGGGCTTTCACCCCGCAAACCGGACAATGATGTCATGAAGGGAAACCGGGATTTAATTATGGCAATCTCGTGTTTCAAGGTATTCGAATGGTAAACACTCCATTCACTGGAATGTTCCCGATCGAATTCAGCCGAAAGCCTCGCAGAGCGTTTCCATGTCTTCGGGGATGGGAGCCTCGAAGCGCATCGCCTCTCCCGTTTTCGGGTGCTCGATCACCAGAAGTGCTGCGTGCAGCGCCTGACGGGAGAAGCCGCGCACCAGCGACTGTGCTGGTTCCTCGAGAAGATTGGCCTTGGTCTTGAAGCCGGAACCGTAAAGATTATCGCCGATCAGCGGATGGCCGATATGGGCCATATGGACGCGGATCTGGTGCGTTCGCCCTGTTTCAAGCCGGCATTCAACGAGGCTGGCAAGCGCCGTGCCGTCCGGCTTTTCGCCAAAGCGCCGCTCGACATTGTAATGGGTAATGGCGAAATCGGCATCCGCGCTGTCTGCCGATTTGACCGCGCGGCGGATGCGGTCGGAGGCCCGGCCGAGCGGCGCGTCGATCGTACCGTGCAGGCTGCGCGGCCGCCCCCAAATCAAGGCCTTATAGGCGCGCTGGAGCGGCCCGGTGCGGCCGTGATCGGCAAATTGCGCGGCGAGCGCCTGGTGGGCGGCGTCGTTCTTGGCCACGATCATCACGCCGGTCGTATCCTTGTCGAGCCGGTGGACGATGCCCGGCCGCTTGACCCCGCCAATGCCGGACAGCGTGTCGCCGCAATGAAAGATCAGCGCGTTGACCAAGGTTCCAGTCCAGTTGCCGGCGCCCGGATGGACGACGAGGCCGGCCTGCTTGTTGATGACGATGATGTCGTCGTCCTCGAAGAGGATGTCGAGCGGAATGTCCTCGCCTTCCGGCTCGGCCTCTTCGGCTTCCGGCACGATGACGGTGATCTTCGTTCCGGGCGTCACCTTGCGGCTTGGCTCGGTTGCCGGTTCTCCGTCGATGGTGACGGCCCCCTTGCCGATCAGCGCCTTGATGCGCGTGCGCGACACGCCGTCGCCCATCTGCCGGGCGACAAAGGCATCGAGGCGTTCTTTCGTGCCGTCGGGAACGAGAAGGACTTTTCTATTGGCCTCGGTTTGTTTAAAGGGGTCGTCTGTCATCTGGATGTTTTTTGAAAGCACAGGTGCGAGAGTGGCGCTTTTATGCCAAACAATCCCGCGGAGCAATGGACAATGTCGCAACATCGTAACGAAGACCAGGAAGAAGAACAGCCGCTTGATCCGGCCGTTGAACTGGTGCGCCGGCGCATGCTGCGGCTGCAGATCATCTCCGCGCTGATCATGATCGTCTCGTTGATGGCCGTTTTCGGCGCCGTGCTTTACAAGGTCTTCGGAGAGGCCCCGGAGGAGCAGACCGCATCGGCATCGTCGGGCGCGATCGTGCCGGCGGATGCGCCGCGGGCGCTGACCGCGACGCTGCCGCGCGGCTTTACGATCGCCGACATCAGCTATGGCAACGGCCAGGCGCTGATCTACGGCCAGAAGGAAAACGGCGAGCAGACCTTCTATCTTTTCGATCTCAATTCCGGCCGCATGGCCGCCGATGTCGAGATCCGTTTCGACTGATGGCGGCAAGCCCGATCACGATCCGGGATGCCGAAGATGCGCGCATCGCGCCCTTCCGCGCCATAAGGGAGAAGGATCTGGTCGGCCGCCGCGGGTTATTCATCGCCGAGGGCACGGTGGTTCTGCGGGTGCTGGCCGAAGCGCATGCCAAGGATCGTTTCGTTGCCGATCGCATTCTGGTGCTGGAAAACCGGCTCGCAGGCATTGCCGATGTGTTGTCGGCCTTTCCCGAGGATGTTCCGGTCTATGTCTGCGAGGCGGCTGTGATGAACGCGATCGCCGGTTTCGACATGCATCGCGGCGTGCTGGCGCTCGGGCGCGTGGCGGAAAGTCCGGCCGCTTCGCAGCTGATCGCGGGGCTTGGCGAAACCGCGCTTGTCGCCGTCGCCATCGGCCTTTCCAATCATGACAATGCCGGCGCGCTCTTCCGCAACGCCACGGCCTTCGCCGCCGATGCCGTGTTGCTTGACGCGACCTCCTGCGATCCGCTCTACAGAAAGGCGCTTAGGGTCTCGGTCGGTTCGGTTCTGAAAATGCCCTGGAGCCGCGGCGGCAGCGCCGAAGAACTTCTGACTGCGCTGGGTGCGGCCGGTTTCCAGGTGGTTACGCTTTCACCATCCGGCGGCACGGCGCTTAACGCGCTGCCGCCGGCAAAGCGCACGGCGCTCGTGCTGGGTACGGAGGGTGAGGGGCTGCCGGCGCCGATCCTTGAAGCGTTCCGGCCGGTGCGCATCCCGCAATCGCCGGGCCTCGACAGTCTCAATGTCGCGACCGCCGCCGGTATCGCGCTCTATCAGCTCGCGCTTTCGACCGGCCGCATCGGCTGATCGGCGTCAGCCGTCCTTTTCAATCAGTTGCAGCGCCCGGGCGGCAAGGCTCAGCCGGTCGTTGCCGGTGCCCTGGTCGTCGCGCGAAAGGGCTTCCAGGATGGCCTTCTGGGCGCCGGTATCATGGGCATAGGCAATCATCATCGCCGCGAGTTCGGCAAAGGCTTCCCTCAGCGCCGCGTCCTCATGCGGCGCGCCGGCGGCCGCTTCCACCCGCGCGCAAAGCGCGGCGTAGCGCGCCTCGATTTCGCGCTTTCGTGTTTCGGGCTCGACCGCCAAGCCGCATCTCCGCTCAGAAAGGGTTCCAGGTGGGCTTCTGGGTCAGTTTCAGATAGCCGACATTGACGCCGAGACGGGCGCCGACGCCGGAGCGCACGGGCACGATCACGATGTTGCGGTTGGTATAGACCTGCATGGAGAAGCCGGCAATCACATAGGCCGAGCCCGAGACGCCGCCATAGCGGCGGTAAAGATCGGGGATCGAAGGCAGGTTATAGACCAGCATCATCACCCGCGAGCCGTCGCCGCCATAATCGATGCCGAGCGAGGGGCCCTGCCAGAAGACCTTGTGCATGCCTGCATTCTTGGTGTTGAGCTGGCCCTCGCCATAGGTGAGGCCGGCAATGAAGGCGCCGGAGCCTTCCGAGCCGAGAATATAGCCGTTCGGCAGGCCGTATTTGGAAAAAGCATTCTGCAGCGCCGTGGCAAGGCCGGAACTGGCCGAACCGAAGAAATTATTGCCGGCATCAAGCACCTCGTCGGCGGTGAAGCCGCCATTCTGCTGCGGCTGGACGACGGCCGGAGGCTGCTGCGGCTGGGTCTGGGCATGCGCCTGCAGGGTCCAAATTCCCGTCAGCAAGAGCAGGGCGGGCAAGAGGACCAAGACGGGCCTCAGAACTGTTCTGGCAAGCATGGCGGTTCCATTCCTGTTGCTTTCTGGCATGACCTGGGCGCTCTGCCATTGCCTTTTTCTGTGAATATGGCAAGCGTGGAGCCCGCCGCCATTTTAGGGGGAGACCTCTTAACAATGGATTTACCAAATGTGGCGATTTTCCCTGAATGCCTCATTCAGGGGCAGATGGCCTGGCGCGGTCCAATCGGAAGGAAGTCTGAACCGATGAAAAATCCCAATCTGACGCTGAGCGGTGCCGATCTGGCGGCGCTTCTGGCAAGCCGCATCTGCCATGACGTGGTCAATCCGATCGGTGCTGCCGGAAATGGCCTGGAACTTCTCGATGAGGGCGGCATGGACGAGGAAGCGCTGCACCTCATCCGACAGAGCACGCTGAGCGCCACCGTGCACCTGAAATTCGCCCGGATCGCCTTCGGCGCATCGGGCACGCTGCAATCCCCGCTCGATACCGGCGAGGCCGAAACGGCGGCGCGCGACCTGATCGGGCTCGGAAAGCGGGTGACGCTGAACTGGACCGGCCCGCGCCTCAATGCGCCCAAGGACCGGGTGAAACTGCTGCTGAACCTCTTTCTCGTCGCGCAGTCGACCATTCCGCGCGGCGGCACGATCGATGTCGGGCTTGATTCTGCCGGCGACATCTTCGCCTTCATCATCCGCGCTCGCGGCCCTTACGTGCAGATGCCGACCGACTTCGCCCGCATCTATGGCGGGGTGATGGAAGACCCAATCACCTCGCACAACGTGCAGCCCTATTACACGGCGCTTCTTGCTGAGGAATCCGGCATGGCGGTCGAGTTCGTCGTCAATGACGGCGAGGTCGTATTCGAAGCCAAGCCGGCGGTTTGATCTCCGCGAACCTGCCAATCTTCCGCATCGCAGCAGGTGATCCAATTTTCGTCACGCTTTGCCTTCATTGTGGTGAGGACGAGGAAACGCCGAAACAAAATCGTCGCTTCGGCGTTTCAGCAGAAAATCGAGATCATCCAATTCCCGTCAGTTTCTGAGGGAGTCCTGCCGTGTCTTTTGCCAAAGCTTCGCTGAAAATGTCAGCGGGCGCGCTTTTCGTCGTCCTGCCGGGCCTTGCCCTTGCAGACCAGACCTTTGAGATCGCCGTTGCCGATCCGGCCCGAAAGGCCCGACGCGTGCCGGTGGAGTTGCGGCCCTTTCCGGAGGAAATCCTTCGCAGCTGCAAAATCGGTTACGGCCGACCGATGGCGGTGGTCGCGCCGGTTTCCGGGCGTCTGACGCTTGATGTCGCCGACGGGCGATCCGTGAAGGCGGGCGATGTGATCGCGCGTTACGATACGGACGCGCTGGAGCGACGGGCCGAGGAAACCCGGCTCGATCTGGATTATGTGAAGGCGCGGCTCGATTACCGGACGGGCGCCTATCAGGAAAACACCCGCGCCATCCAGAGTCTCGACGAAGCAGAAAAGGCGGCGACGCGCGACTATCTTGCTGCCCAGTTTGCCGAGATGAAGCGGCTTTACGGCCAGGGCCGGCTCGCGCTCGGCCGCTACCAGGAAGCCCAGCGCAAGCTGGACGAGGCCGATGCCGCGCTTGAGCGGGAGCGGCGAGAGAACGCGCTTGCGCGCCAGGAATCTGGCCTTGAGGTCATTCGCCTGACTCATGATGTCAGGAAACGCGAGAATGCGCTCGCCGAGGTGGAGGCCAAGCTCGACAAGGCCGTCGTTCGGGCGCAGGGCGCAGGCCGGTTGGTCGACGTCGAAACCACGACGGCCGCGGACGGCAAGCTGACGGTCGATGAAGGCGACCGGCTCGCGCTCCTGGTCGATCCCGGGCAGCTCGGCGCGCGGCTTCAGTTCAACGATGCCGAGATGCGTCTGGTGCGCAATGCCGATGTCACCGTCACCCCGGAGGTCGACGGCAAGCCGCGTTCCGCCGAAATATCCGCCTTTCGTCCGCTGGAAAATCCGGCGGAGCGGGCCCGGGGCGCGCTTTCGACCGAGGTGGAGGTCGCCTTTCGCGATCCGGCCGGGCCCGCGCTTTTGAACCAGTCGGCAACCTGCCGCTTTACCAAACCGAGCGTGCGTGAGGAGCCCGCAGTGCCGGTCTCCGCAGTGGTGATCAAGGACGACCAGACCTTCGTGCGCAAGGATGAAGGGGAGGAACCGGAACTGATCAGGGTCGAGCTTGGCGATATCTCCGATGACTATATCCGCGTGCTTTCGGGGCTCAATCCGGGTGATTTCGTCCTTGATTGAGCGCGCAAAGACCCTTTCGAGACGGAAGTGTGCGAGCACGCCTTTCCGTCGCCGAACCGCTCTTGCCGGCGTCGCCCTGCTGGGGGTCGCTGCCCTTTCCGGCTGCGCCTCGAGCCAGCTGAAGGAAACGGTGCAGCGGATCGATGTGATGGAGGCGGAGCTCGACGCCCCGCCGCCCGACCCGCCCGATGACGGCAAGGCGCTCGGGCCCTCCGAACTTCTGACGAGCGCCAATGCCAGGGGCAAGGATTTCATGCGCGCGCGCATTGCCCGCGCCCGCGCCGTGCTCGATCTCGACAAGGTCAAATCCGCCCGCTATCCGCGCGTCAGCGCAGAGGCCCGCCAGATATCCACGTTCAACGGTGATTTCGAGGCGATCGACAGCGTTTCCAACATCGTGCTCGGGGTGAACTGGGATATCTCGCGCGCCCTTCTGAGGCTGGACCGCAAGACCGTGAAGGTCGCCGGCCGCCTCATTCCGGTGCAGTACCAAGTGGCCCAGCGTAATGCCACGCGCGAACTGCTCGACACCTATAACGACTACACAGCGCTCGATTTTCAGCGCGAGAATGTTGCGCTGAAGCGAGAGGGACTGCAATGCCGGGTGGATGATCTGGAGGTGGAGGTCGCGCTCGGGAATTCGAGCGCCATGGAGTTCGAAACCCTGAAGGACGAGATCGACGCCGCCCGTCGGGAGGCGATGGCGGTCTCCCGCTCGCTGGCCTCGAAGCGGGACGAGTTGCTCGGCCTTTCCGGACTTGCCGAGGGGGGCTACGAGGTTGCCCCCGGCCGTTCCCTGACGGCGGCGCTTGCCGATTACCCGCCGGCGACCAGCGAGAACGCCGAGGCCTGTTTTGCCCGTTCCGGCAAGAAGCGGCTGGAAGACCTGCTTGTCGAGGCCGCCGCCGCCCAGCTCGAGATTGCGCGCCAGTCGCGCTTCACAAGGCTGACGACGTCGATCCCGAGCTTCATGACCCAGACCGGCGGCTTCAATCTTCAGTTCCTGATCTCCTACGTCTTGCCGATCATCGACGAGGGCGATGCGCTGCGTATGGCCCAGGGCGCGCGTCTGACGTTGCTCGACACGATCCTGACGGCGCGTGACAACCGGCGCGCCTTCATGAGCGATTTCGATTCGCTGAAGCTGGGGATTGCGGGGGCCGAAAGCGAGCTGGCTGCGGCCAGTTCCGTGCTGGCCCGCGCCGAAACGCTGCTGGAAAGCGCCGATCCGCTGGAGCGCTGCACGGCGGCAAATGACGTGGAAAAGGCCCGTGCCGCCGTCAGCGCGGCCCGCTACAAGATCGAGCGGCTGAAGGCCGATCTCAGGCTGCTCTGCGCGCCGCCGGACGAAAGGCGGGACGATGTGGCGGAGGCCGCGAGCGAATAGGCCTCGACCAGGGCACAAAAAAAAGCGGCGCCGGGCGCCGCGTTTTTCAAAGAGGTGAATGGCAGGCGGCTCAGGCCCGCTTCTGCATTTCCTGCTGGTCGGGATCGCGCAACACATAGCCGCGTCCCCAGACGGTCTCGATGAAATTGGTGCCGCCGGCGGCATTGGCGAGCTTCTTCCGGAGCTTGCAGATGAACACGTCGATGATCTTCAGCTCCGGTTCGTCCATGCCGCCGTAAAGGTGGTTCAGGAACATTTCCTTGGTCAGCGTCGTGCCTTTCCGGAGCGAAAGAAGCTCGAGCATCTGGTATTCCTTGCCCGTCAGATGAACGCGCTGGCCGTCGACCTCGACGGTCTTGGCATCGACGTTCACCGAAAGATCGCCGGTGGTGATGATCGACTGGGCGTGGCCCTTGGAACGGCGGACAATGGCGTGGATGCGCGCGACCAGCTCTTCCTTGTGGAACGGCTTGGTCAGATAATCATCCGCGCCGGAGCCGAAGCCGCGCACCTTGTCGTCGGTGCCGGACATGCCGGAGAGAATGAGGATGGGCGTGGCGATCTTCGAAACCCTGAGCGCCTTCAGCACTTCATAGCCCGACATATCGGGAAGGTTGAGATCGAGAAGGATGATGTCGTAGTCGTAGATCTTGCCGAGGTCGACGCCTTCTTCCCCGAGATCCGTCGTATAGACGTTGAAATTCTCGCTCTTCAGCATCAGCTCGATGCTCTGAGCCGTGGCGCTGTCGTCTTCGATTAAAAGAACCCGCATGTCTTTCCCCTTGAACCGCCGCAATTGAAAGGTCTGGTGTCGCCCCGACGCGATACGGACTCAGTGATGACCTGATTTAGAAGCTGCCATTGAATGGTTAACAAATTCTGATTCATTTTGGCAATACGGACATAATTCATTAATGAACATTTCAATATCATTGAAATCATTATGTTTTTTCGGTCATCAGGTCCGATAAAAAAGATTAACCAAACTTCCTAAGTGACTCATTCGACTCGCAAGTTTTGGTTTTTTTGCCGCTTTCGGTTTACCGACCCTTAAGTGATGCGTCCTATGATCATTGATGACTGTAAATGAAAGGTTACCGGGATTTCGAATTCGTTAATCAATTCCCAGGGACTAGAGAACGAATCAGAAATCATGAAGGGGGGCGCCTTTCGGCAATGCGTTCGTCAGCCGGGGAGTTTTGCGTATGAAGGCACGAAACAGTCTGTTGCGTCTGAAGGCGTTTCAGGTGAAGGAAAAGAAGCGGCAGTTACAGCAACTGCAACTGATGATGGATGAGTTCGCGCGCATGTCGGACGAACTCATGCAGCAGATCGCGGCGGAAGAAAAGCGTTCCGGGATTTCCGATCCCGCCCATTTCGCCTATTCCACATTCGCGAAGTCCGCTCGCCAGCGAGCCGACAATCTGGCCGTTTCCGTGGCAGACCTGCGCCAGCAGCAGGCGGTCGCAGAAGCCGAACTGGTCCAGATGGAAGTCGATTACGAGCGCGCCGCGGCGCTGGAAATGCGCGAGGGGCCGAACCGCAAACGCGCCTGACCCTTCGCAGCCGCGAGGAACGCATCAAGGCCGCATCCCAAAAGGGTGCGGCTTTTCGCTTTGGGGGGCAGAAACAAAAAAGGCGCTGCCGTCCTTGCGGACGAGAGCGCCGTCTTCTTGTCGGTTGAACCACGCCCGGGGGGCGAGTCCTCCGCGTCGCCTCAGTTGCGGTATTGCTGGATACGGGTCGTCCGGAGACCGGCAAGGCCGTGATCATCGATCGACGACTGCCAGGAGAGGAATTCCTCGACCGTCAGGCAATAGCGCTCGCAGGCCTCTTCCAGGCTCAAAAGCCCGCCGCGCACGGCAGCGACCACTTCGGCCTTGCGCCGGATCACCCAGCGTCTTGTGTTGGAGGGCGGCAGGTCTGCCACGGTCAACGGACTGCCGTCCGGGCCTATGACGTATTTTGCGCGAACGCGGGCTAATTCGGTCATCGTACTCTCTACACAAACTCACAACCTATGGCGTCAAGCTAGCGCGGTACTTTTAAAATTTGCCTAAGGGCGGGGTAACCCTCTGGTAACCAGAATGCCTGTCTCCCAGCCGCTTGGCGCTCCGGAACCGAATATGGATGGCACGCGCAGGACACGGCCAAGCGTGCGTACGAGGCAGGCCATTCGATCAGCAAGAGACCAGGGCGACGGTTCGGGAGCGTGGACGCGTGCAAGGAGGCCTTTTGCGTGGCTTCAGGACCTGGAACGCGGCAGCGCGTTCGGGCGGAGGCCGGGGAGCGAAAGTTTCAAATCGTTTGAGTTAGCTATTTCTTACGTTGAGAATATTGTCTATCGTGCAGGGCCAGCTTTGCCGTGCGGCCTGTCACGCAGGGGAATCCGAGCCGGTGGGCGCGCTCGCGGTGGCCGGATTTCGGGGGGCGACCTTTTAATTGTCGCTGCATCGCGGTAGATGTGCCCCAGAGGGATGAGGCAGGAAATATACGAGGAGTTCAGAGGCATGGTTTCCGGACAGTCGTTTTCCAGATGGGATCGCCAGCCGCTCGTGCGGCGGATGGCGGGCTGTAATCCCATGGCCGGCAACCCGCTGAAGACCAAGGCAGATCTCCAGGCCGCCATGACCAGTTTTTATGCGCCGCTCGTGCCGTGGTATTCGCCCGGCAACGCGCGTCTGCGCCTTTCTGCCGGTTCGGCCCATTATGACGACGACGCGGCTGAGATGGAGGCGTTCATCCGTCCGCTCTGGGGCATTGTGCCGCTGGTGGCCGGCGGGTTTGATTTCGAGGATGGCTGGCGCTTCGTCGAAGGGTTTTCCCATGGGATGGACGTCAACCACGAGGAGTTCTGGGGTGAGCCCGCCGATTTTGACCAGCGCCTGGTCGAAACCGCAGGCATCGCTCTTGCGCTGCTCGTCGCACCCGAGGATTTCTGGCGTCCGATGTCCGAGCCTGCCAAGGACAAGGCCGAACGGTGGCTGCTGAAGATCAATGAACGCGACGTGCCGGACAATAACTGGTTGTTTTTCCGCGTTCTCGTCAATCTCGGTCTGAGGAATGTCGGCCGCCAGTGGTCTGAGGATGCGGTGCGCGCCGCGCTCGACCGCATCGAGACCTATTATCTCGGAGATGGCTATTACCGGGACGGCAAATGGGGGCACCGCGATTACTACCTGCCGATGGCGCTACATTTCTACGGTTTGATGGTCGCCAAATATGCCGGCGATATCTTTCCCGACCATGCCGGGCGCTACCGGGAGCGCGCGCGGGCGTTCGCAGGGGACTTCCAGCACTGGTTTGCCGATGATGGCTCGGCCGTGCCCTATGGCCGCTCGCTGACCTACCGTTTCGCCGAAGGCGCCTTCTGGGCGGCCTGCGCCTTTGCCGATGAGGAGGTGCTGCCTTGGAGCCGAATAAAGGGTCTGCTCCTGCGGCATCTTCGCTGGTGGTCGGAAATGCCGATTGCCGATCGGGACGGCGTGATGACCATCGGCTATGCCTATCCCAACCTCCTGATGTCTGAATCCTACAACGCGCCGGGCTCGCCCTACTGGGCGCTCAAGACATTCCTTGTTCTGGCGCTCGATGAGGACCATCCGTTCTGGGCGGCGGAGGAAGAGCCGCCGGAAGCGCTGCCCGGCGGGCGCGTATTTTCGCCGGCGGCCGGTTTTATTCTGAGGCGCGGGCCGGGCGACGCCGTGATGCTGACGGGCGGGCAGGACGGGCGGGAACATCGCGCCCATGACGCCAAATACGCCCGTTTTGCCTATTCCTCCGCCTTCGGGTTTTCGGTGAAGTGCGATGTGACCCTGCCGGATCATCCCGACCGCAGCGCGGTCGATTGCGGTCTTTCCATCTCGCGCGACGGGCTGAACTATATCCCGCGCGCGGTGATCACCGAAGAGGGCGTCGACCGCGGCATGGTCTGGGGCGCATGGCAGCCGGACGACCGGTTGCGGATCGATAGCTGGCTGGATTTCGCTGGCGAAGGCTGGCATATTCGCCTGCATCGCATCAGAACCGAGGACCGGCTGTTCGTCAGCGAAAGCGGATTTGCCGTTGACCGCACCGGCGAGCGTGATCCGGCCTTTGCCGGGGGGCTTTCCGCTTCCGCCGGCCAGGCATCAATCGCGACGCCGACGCACACCAGCGCGCTAGCCGATCTTTCCGGCGCGCGAGAAGGCGAGATCATCCGCGCGGCGCCCAATACCAACATTCGCTTTCCGAGAACGCTTTACCCGCGGCTGTTCGGCGAGTTGCCGGCTGGCGAGCATTTCATCGCTACCGCAGCCTTCGGCGCTACCCGCCATCTGAAGACCCTGCCGCCGGTCGATGTGCCGGAGATGGTCAGGGCATTCTGCGCGGAAAACGGCGTGACGGTCTGAGGTTTCTATCCGGGCTTTGAGGGGGCGATCGGCATCCTTCGGCCGCCGGCGCTCTTGCCCGGCTGAAGCTCTTCAGGCTTCGCTGTCCTGCTGGAGCCTTGCCATGTGGCGCACCCGCTCTTCCCGCAGAAGATTGCGGTAGCGCCCGAGGCTGCCTTTCAGGTGTTCGCGCATCGCATCGCGCGCGCCCTGCTCGTCGCCGCTGGAAATGGCGAAGATGATCCGTTCATGTTCCTTGATCAGCAGGTTTCGGTAGGCGACTTCGCCGCCCTCGTCGGTTTCGATCACCTGGCCCGTCTGGGGAATGATCGCCTTGCCCTGCATTTCCAGGAACGTCGCGAAAAGCGGATTGTTGGTGGCCTTGGCGATGGCGAGATGCAGGCCGATATCGGCCTCGCTCCAGGCCTTGCCGTCGTTGCGCCCGGCAATGCCAGCGGCATGCTGCTCGAAGATTTCCTCCTCCTGCGCAGGAGAGCGCCTGAGCGCGGCAAGGCCTGCGGCCTCGATCTCCAGCGGAGTGCGGGCCTCGAGGATTTCCAGAGAAGTATAGATCCGCTCCGAATCGACCATCGGATTGGTGCGCTTGAAGGCAAAGGAGATCGGATCGAGCACGAACACGCCCGCGCCCTGGCGCGGCTCGACAAGCCCGTCGGATCTGAGCGCGGCCACCGCCTCGCGCACGACAGTGCGCGAAACGCCGTGCTCCTGTGTTAGCCGGGCCTCGCTCGGCAACTTGTCTCCGGGCTGGAACGCGCCGTCAAGAATGGATTTCCGCAAGGCTTCGCTGACCTTGTGGACCAGAGTTCCGTTCCGGGCGGCGGTTTGCGTTGCCAAAGTTCATCCCCTTTGAGACAGGGCCGTTCAAAATCGCGCCCTCTGGACCGGACCGGCGGTCTCTCGGTTGTGAGGCCAAGCTCGTCGAGGACGGAATCGGCCCTTTCGTCAGAAATTGTATGATAAGTTAAGGCAAAATGCAATACAACACTGCCTTGGGGAAAGACGAGTGGAAGGGGCGGTCAGGCTTTCGCCTCCCGGCCCCAGACCTCGATCTGGGTCAGCGCCGGAAAGGGGGAGGGGTCGTCGGCCTTCACCAGCTTTTCAAGCCGCACCCATTCCGTCTCGCGTTCGTCAAAGGCGAGGCGCTGCGCCGCTCCGGTCTTTTCAAGCGGCACGTCGATTGAATGTCCGTCGCTGAAGGCGAGTCGCGCCGAGGTCCACCAGGCGTCATGCGGGAAATCGGCTCTGGTATAGAGCACCACCGATTGGGCGATGACCTTGCGGCCGAAATCAACGGTCATTGTTGCTTCCGGATCGCAATTGATGCCCCAGCTTGTATAGGGCCAGAAGCCGTGGTCGTCGCTGGCGATCTCGCCGTCGATGGCATTGCGCGCGGCAAAGGCCGCCTCGCCGCGGGTCTCGACGCTGGCGAAGGCATGCGGGTAGGTCGCGCGGCTTTTCCCGTGATCGGCGGGGTTGAGCGCCAGGTTGCGGATGCCGGAAAGCGCGTCCGCGCCCGTGGCATGCGCCGAAATTCTGTGGCCGTCGCCCGCGAAAGCCGTCGGCGCGTAGATGGTTTTCGCGTCGCCGAAGGGGACGGGAAAGCTGAAGCTCCCTTCCCTCAGCAGTATGATCGCCGGCGCGAGCGCGCTGTCGATTGCAAGCGTCACGAAGCGTCCGGGGCTGTCTGTCTCGATGGTGATGCGGTCGCCGGCTTCATAGCGCTCCCTGAAAAACAGTGAAACGGCCTCGGTTCCGGTCTTGCGGGCGCGCACCTCGCCGGCCTTGTCCAGAACGGAAAGCGTGATCTCCATGGGTGTCTCCCGTCAGTTGATGAGAAGCCTGAGCGTCTTTGCGCCCAGGGGTATTTGTATGCGATAGAGCGTGTCGGGCCAGGCGGCTCTCAGGCGCTGATCGGTGATGGCGATGGCCTCGACTTCAGGCATGCCGCCGCCTTCGACGGCGATCTCTCCGAGACCGGCGAGGGTGATCCGTCCTTCGACGAGCTCGGGTTTTATCGCGACCATCAGCGAGAGCGTGGCGGGCTTTTCCGCGTCGCATATGTCCGTGATGTCGATGCCCCGGTCCTTGGTGAAGGTCACCGTGCGACAGTAGGTTTTCACACCCGCCTCCCTAGGGTAGGCCCCGGCCAGGTCCATGGAGATGCGTGCGGCTTCGTTTGAAAGCGAAACCCTGACGTCGCGTGCCGCAAAGGTTTCTCCGTCCTGCTGCATCACCCCGCCGAAGCTTGGCAGGTTGTGATAGGCGGACTGCATGGTCCAGATTTCATAGCGGCGGGGGGAGAAGGTCCTAGCGGTATAAGTCTCCACGCCGACATCGATAAGGAAGGGTTTTCCGTCCTTGTAGAGCGTGAAACTGCCGGTATCGTTGTGATTGTGACTGTCACCGTTGTCGCCGGCCTTCACCGCAAGCGCATAGCGTTCGTTGCGCGCCACCATCAGCCCGATGCTCGGGAAGAAACAGTCTTCGGGCGTCGGACGCGGCGCCTGATGCGCGGCCAGTTCCGAGGCGGTCATCGCGCCCTGGAGGCGGTAGAACAGGTTGATCTCTTCCGGGGCGTCGGGCTCGGGCGAAGCCTTCCAGTCGGCGGCGGCGAAATCGGCAAGCAGGGTCGAGCCGACGGCCTTGCCGAAGAGATATTCGCGCGCGCCGCAAAAGCCCGCCCGCGCAGAGGAATCGGCGAAATTGAAATAGCGGTCGTCGCCGACATGCATGGATGCGATGAATTCCGCCATGTTGCGGATCTTCTGTTCGCGAAAGAGCGGGGCAAAGGCGTCGGGCGCGACCGTGGCGAGGATATTGAGGGCGTTGAACAGGCAGAGCCCGGCATGGCGATAGTAGAGCACGCCCTCCTCGCAGGCCCCGTCATCGCCGTAGTCCTTGAGGAAGAAATCGAGACTGGCGGCGGCTTTCTGGACCACGCTCAGGCGCGTCTGATGATCGAAGGGGCGGGAGAAGGCGGCCAGCAACACATTCTGCGTGCACCAAGCCGTCCAGTTGTTCATCGGTTCTTCGCCCCGGCCCATCCACCAGAAATGCTCTTCCAGGTAGGGGCGGATGACGCGGCGGCTGACCTCGCAGTCAAGCCGGGCCACGATCATGGGCGTCACTGCGTTCAATTCCGCTTCGAACAGGCTCGTAAGCACGGCAAGCTCGGCGCCGGTTTCCGCCGCGAAAAGGTCGACGACCGGGCGACGCGGATCGGGCAGCGGCAGAACCTTCGCGTCGCGGATATAGACATTGTGGGCCGGCAGCTGCCAGCCGCTCTCCTCGGCAATCAGCATCGCGCCGTCGATGATCCGGTCGAGATAACGCCCGTCGCCGGCAATGCACTCGCCGAGCGCCAGCGCGTTCAGCATGCGCCGGCGCTGCATGTAGGGAGTCTCGTAGCCGATGCGGTCGCCATTGCGGGAAAAGGCGAGATAGGCGTTCGCGGAAAGCGCCGGCCATGCGGCGGGGCAGTTTTCGGCGGCCTTGGTCAGCCGGGCGGCGTATTCCTCTGGCAGGGATGACCATTTGTCACGGTCGGCGGCAGGCCAGCCCGGCGAAAAAGGCTCGAAGGCATCTGGCAGGGCCTGAAGGCGCTCGCGAAACATTCCGTCCTCCCGTATCCGGCCGGTCCCGTGTGCGGACGGGTGACGGCGCGGCATGAACTTGTTCTTTTTCCGTGCCTGCCCTCGGGCCGCGAGGCCCTCTGTCTACGGAGGGAGGCATGGATTTCGCTATGCTCTAGCACATATGTCGGATAAGTTTTAGTCAGAAAAATACATTTTTGGCTACTTGTATTATATGTTTTCCGACGATAGGATGAGCCAAAATCACGGACGTCCGCCATGGCGTCCGTAAAAGGCTTTCCCGGTCTGTCGCCCTGCGGCGGTCCGCAGGATGGGAGGATCACGTGGCTGCCACCGGCTTAGGACTAGCGACCGGGGAGAAGAGGACGAAGCGCCGTGTGCTGACAAAGCGTCAGCAGAAGCGGCGGGCAAACCTCGTCGCCTTCTCCTTCATCGCGCCGAACTTCCTCGGTTTTGCCGTCTTTACACTCGGTCCGATCATCTTCGCCTTCGCCCTTGCCTTCATGCACTGGGATGGATCGAACCCGATCGAGTTTGCCGGTCTTGCCAATTTCTTCGAGCTTTTCCGCGACAGGGCCTTCCAGGCTGCCTTCTGGAACACGATCATCTACACGGTGTTTTCCGTGCCGCTGACCATGGCCTGCTCGCTCGGCCTTGCCATGCTCTTGAACAAGAAGATCTTCGGGCGCGATTTCTTCCGCGCCGCGATGTTCTTTCCCTATGTCGCCTCGCTGGTGGCCGCCGCCGTCGTCTGGAACATGCTGTTCAACCCGGAAATGGGTCCGGTTAACATGATCCTCTACACGATGGGCATTGATCCCAAGAACCTACCCGGCTGGGCCGCCGACAAGGACTGGGCGATGGTCACCATCATCCTGTTCGGCATCTGGAAGCAGGCCGGCTATTTCATGGTGATCTATCTGGCCGGCCTTCAGGGCGTGAACCGCGAACTCTACGAGGCGGCCGATCTCGACGGGGCGAACGCCTGGCAGAAATTCTGGAACGTGACGCTGCCGCAGTTGGCGCCGACCACCTTCTTTGTCTCGGTCATGCTGACCATCAACTCCTTCAAGGTGTTCGACCAGGTCTACATGATCACGCAGGGCGGACCCGGAACCTCGACGCTGGTGCTGGTCTACCACATCTACAACGAGGCCTTCATCTCCTGGGATCTCGGCTATTCGAGCATGGTCGCCCTTGTCCTCTTCGTCCTGGTTCTGGCCGTCACGCTGATCCAGTTCCGCTATTCGCGCAGTCTCGATTAAGGGGAAGGGTCAGATGCAAATTTTCGGTCGCAAGATCAAACTCTCCACGATCGCCCTCTACGCGCTGATCATCGTCATCACGATCATCATGCTGCTGCCATTCGCGTGGATGCTCTCGGCGTCGCTGAAGTTCAACCGCGAGGTGTTCGAATTCCCGATCCACTGGATCCCGGAAAATCCGCGCTGGTCGAACTATGTGCAGATTTGGACCAAGATTCCGCTCGGTCTCTTCGTCTTCAATACGGCCAAGATCACGATCATGGTGACGCTGCTGCAGCTTTTCACCTCGTCCTTTGCGGCCTATGCCTTCGCCAAGCTGAAATTTCCCTATCGCGACGTGCTGTTCCTCGGCTACATCGCCACCATCGCCATGCCCTGGCAGGTCTACATGGTGCCGCAGTTCATCCTGATGCGGGAGTTCGGGCTTTATAACACCCACTGGGCGCTGATCGCGCTGCAGGCCTTCACCGCCTTCGGCGTGTTCCTGATGAAACAGTTCTACATGTCGATCCCGGACGAACTCTGCGAGGCGGCCCGCGTTGACGGCATGAATGAATACCAGATCTGGTGGAAGATCATGCTGCCGCTGTCGAAGCCGGCGCTGTCGACGCTGACGATCTTCACCTTCGTCTTCGCCTGGAACGACTTCCTCGGTCCGATGATCTACCTGACCAAGACCGACCTGAAGACCATCCAGATCGGCCTTCGCATGTTCATCTCGCAATATTCGGCCGAATACGGCCTGATCATGGCCGCCTCGGTGGTTGCCATCATTCCCGTCCTCGCCGTCTTCCTGGCGCTGCAGCGCTTCTTCGTCGAAGGCGTCGCCAATGCCGGGATCAAGGGGTAAAGCATGACCAAGCATGAAAAAGGCTTTGCGGTTCAGCCGATTTCCGACGCCGAGGTCGCCGACGCGATCGCCGTCGCCGTCGCCCAGGTGCGCCGCAATCTGCCGGACTTCACCTATCGACAGCAGAACCATTCGAGCGTCGACAATTTCTATCCGGCGATCGACAACAACCAGTGGACCTGCGGTTTCTGGCCGGGCGAGATCTGGCTCGCCTATGAGCTTTCCGGCGACAAGGTGTTTCAGCACGCCGCCCAGATCCAGGTGCAGAGTTTTCTGAACCGGATCGAAAACAAGATCGAGGTCGATCATCACGATATGGGCTTCCTCTATTCGCCGACCTGCGTCGCCGCTTGGAAGCTGGTGGGCGATGAAGACGGGCGGAAGGCCGCGATCCTGGCCGCCGATCAGCTGATCGCGCGTTTTCACAAAGTCGGCGGCTTCATTCAGGCCTGGGGCGCAATGGGGGCGCGGGAAAACTACCGCTACATCATCGACTGCCTGCTGAACCTGCCGCTGCTCTACTGGGCAAGCCGCGAGACGGGTGATGATAAATACCGCGACATCGCCCGCATTCATGCGGCAACGACGCTCTCCAATTCCTTCCGCGCGGATGGTTCGACCTACCACACCTTCTTCATGGATCCGGAAACCGGCGGTCCGGTGAAGGGCGTCACAGTGCAGGGCTATCGTGACGACAGCGACTGGGCACGCGGCCAGGCCTGGTCGGTCTACGGTCTCGCGCTTTCCTATCGCTACGACCCGAAGCCGGAATATGCGGCCATGTTCAAGAAGGCGCTCGATTTCTTTATGACGCGGCTTCCCGCCGACATGGTGCCCTATTGGGACATGATCTTTTCAGACGGCGATAACGAACCGCGCGATAGCTCGTCTGCCGCGATCGTCGCCTGCGGCCTGCTCGAAATGGCCGAGATCGTCGGTGGCGAGGAGGCCGGCGAGTATCGCGATATCGCGAAGCGTTTCGTGAAAAGCCTGGCCGATAACTACGCGGTGAAGGATCCGGCGGTTTCCAACGGGCTCGTGCTGCACGGCACCTATTCGAAGAAAACCCCCTACAACACCTGCACGCCGGAAGGCGTCGACGAGTGCGTGTCCTGGGGCGACTATTATTATCTCGAGGCGTTGACGCGGCTTTCGCGCAACTGGTCCTCCTACTGGTAACGCCCGCGGCGGCTTTGAGAGGATGGGATTATGTCCGGTATCTCGCTGAGAAAACTGAGAAAAACATACGGCGCGCTGACGGTCGTTCACGACATCGATCTGGAAATCGCCGACAAGGAATTCATCATTCTGGTGGGGCCATCCGGCTGCGGCAAGTCGACGACGCTGAGGATGATCGCGGGGCTGGAAGAGGTGTCGGCAGGCGAGCTCTATATCGGCGACGAACTCGTCAACGACGTACCGTCAAAGGAACGCGATATCGCCATGGTGTTCCAGAACTATGCACTTTATCCGCATATGACGGTCTACAAGAACATGGCCTTCGGTCTGCAACTCAGAAAGGCGCCGGAAGCCGAGATCGAACAGAAGGTTCGCGAAACGGCGAAGATTCTCGATATCGAACACCTGCTGAACCGCAAGCCGAAAGCGCTTTCCGGCGGTCAGCGCCAGCGCGTGGCGCTCGGCCGCGCCATGGTGCGCAATCCGGAAGTGTTCCTGCTCGATGAGCCGCTGTCGAACCTTGATGCCAAGCTGCGCGGCTCGATGCGCACGGCGATCACCAAGCTGCACCGCCAGCTCGACAGCACCTTCATCTATGTCACCCACGACCAGGTGGAAGCCATGACCATGGCGGACCGCATCGTGGTCATGAAGGACGGCCATATCCAGCAGGTCGACACGCCGCAGATGCTTTACGACAATCCGGTCAACATGTTCGTCGCCGGCTTCATCGGCGCGCCGCAGATGAACATGATGACTGTGACCGTCGAGCGCGACGGCGAGAACTGGGTCGGCCGGTTCCACGAAACGGCCTTCCCGCTGATCGTCGGCGACAAGGCGGAGCGGCTTGCCGCCTATGAGGGCAAGGAAATCATTCTCGGGCTTCGGCCAGAGAATTTTCATGAATCCCAGCCTTATGACATCGCGCCGGAACTGACCTGCCCGTTTACCGCGCTGGTTGATCTGGCCGAGCCGATGGGCGCCGAGATCCACCTCAACATGACGGCCCATGGACACGACATGATCGCGCGCGTTTCCCCGCGCTGCACGGCAAAGGACGGCGAGACCATCGATCTGATTGCCGATCTCGTCAATCCGCATCTTTTCGACAAGGAAACGGAGCAATCCATCCTCTTCTAGCAATTCGGATTTGAGGGGCGCGGGAGGCGTTCTGACATGAACTGGCTGACCAACTGGATGATGCGTGAAGGACCGGGCATTCCCAAGAATGCGCCGAAGAAGAAGGGGCTTGCCCTCTTCGCCTTCATTCTCGTCCGCGAGGCCTGGGACCTGTTCAAGCTCAACATCCTGATGCTGGTCTGCTCCATTCCCGTGATCACGGCGCCAGCGGCGCTTGCTGCCGGCATGCGCATCACGAATGTAATGATCGAGGACGAAAACATCTGGCTCTGGCGGGACTTCCGCCGCGCCTTTGCCCGCCATTTCCTGCAGGCAACGGCATGGGGGCTCGCCGCTGCGCTGATCCTCGGCCTTGCCGGCTATGCGGTCTATATCTACGGGCAGCTTGCCCGCCACGCGCTCATCTATGTTCTGCCGACGGCGATCGGCGTCTGCGTCATCGCCTTTGTCTCGATCGTGGCCGTCTGCCTGTTTTCGGCAATGACGCAGTTCGAGCTTTCCGGCCCGCGACTGCTGCAGACGGCGCTTCTCGCGGCGATCGCGCGACCGCTGCCGGTGCTTGCCGGGCTCGCCTTCGTCGCAGCGCTCTGGCTCATCCATATCGTCTTCTATCCGGTCACCGTGTTCACCCCGGTGGTCTTCAACTTTTCCCTTGGCGCGCTCGCACTGGCATTTGGGGCGCACAAGGCAACCGGTTTCGCGTTTTCCCGCATTTTGGGGGCGGATAGTCCGGACGCGAAAACCATGGCAACGGCGCAAAAGCGCGCCTAAACGGAGGAGTGAATATGAAAAACCTGCTCAAACTGACCCTTCTGGCGACGGTCGGCCTGATGCCGCTTGCCGCTCAGGCACAGGACAAGACGACCATCAACTGGGCGCTCTGGGACTGGGATGCGACGGCCTACTACCAGCCGATCATCGACGCCTTCGAGGCCAAATTTCCCGATATCACCGTCGAACATACCGACCTCGGCTCGGCCGACTACTCGACCATGCTGATGACCCAGCTTTCCGGCGGCGGTTCCGACCTCGACGTCGTCCAGGTCAAGGACATTCCGGGCTATGCCAATCTGGTCAAGGCCAATCTCCTGGCCTCGCTCAATGACGATATCACTGAGAACGGCATCGACACAGAAGCCTATGGCGGCCTGATCGAGGCGCTGACGGTCGACGGCAATGTCTATGCCCTGCCGTTCCGTTCCGATGTCTGGATCCTCTACTACAACAAGGACATCTTCGACGAGGCCGGCGTCGAATACCCGACCAATGACATGACCTGGGACGAGTTCGCCGACAAGGCCCGCGCCCTGACGTCCGGCTTCGGCGCCAACAAGAAATATGGCGGCCTGTTCCACACCTGGCGTTCCACGGTGCAGCTGCCCTGCATCATGGATGGTGAACACACGCTCGACGGCGGCGACTACGGCTTCCTGCAGTCCTGCTATGAACGGGTCCTGAGCCTTCAGGAAGACGGCGCCGTGCCGTCCTATGCCCAGTTGAAGACGTCCGGCACGCATTATTCCGGTCCGTTCTACAACGGTACGATCGGCATGCTGCCGATGGGCAGCTGGTTCATCGGCACCCAGATCCAGAAGGTCGCGTCGGGTGAATCGCTTGCCACCAACTGGGGCGTAGCGCGCTATCCGCATATGGAAGGCGTCGAGGCCGGCACCACGGCAGCAACCGTCACGTCGATCGGCGTTGCGGCCAACTCCGAGAACAAGGACGCCGCCATGAAGTTCGCGAACTTCATCGCCGGCCCCGAGGGCGCCAAGGTGATTGCCGAAACCGGCACGTTCCCGGCGCTGATGACGGATGAGGTGCTCGCCACGATCACGTCGAAGGAAGGCTTCCCGACGGATGAGACCAGCAAGGGCGCGTTGAAGACGGTCCAGAGCTATCTCGAAATGCCGGTCAACCTGAAGGCCGCCGATATCGAGGTTGTCCTCAACCGGGCTCACGACAACATCATGACCGACAACATCTCGGTCGAGGATGGCCTGAAGAACATGGATGAAGGCGTTCAGCAGATCCTGAACAACTAAGTCCCGAGCACCGAGAGCGCGTCCCGGCAAAGCCGCCGGGGCGCGCTTTCATTCCTGACCTTGTTTTTTTTGCTCTTCCGCCCGGAAAAAGCCAGTCTTCTTGACAAGTCTGGTTGACGCCAAACCTCATTCATCATCACATGCGCCCGTCTTATTTTCAGGGAGGGAAAATGTCCGACACCGTTCATCTGCGTGAGGCCTTCGCCGAGCGTTTCGGCGGAACCCCTCAGCTTTTCCGCGCGCCCGGACGCGTCAACCTGATCGGCGAGCATACCGATTACAATGACGGTTTCGTCATGCCGGCCGCGCTCGAATTCGAGGCAGAGGCCGCAGCCGCCGCCCGCGACGACCGCATCATCCGCATTCATTCCCTCAACAACGGCAAGAGCGCCGAAATCGATCTCGATGCGGCGGCGAACGCGCCGCGCGGCGACTGGACGGACTATGCCTTCGGCGTCGCCGTCATGATCGAACAGGCCGGCACGACGCTCAAGGGCGCCGATATTCTGGTGTCGTCAACCGTGCCGGTCGGCTCCGGCCTGTCCTCTTCCGCCGCGCTTGAGGTTGTCACCGGCTATGCGCTGCTTTCGCTTTCCGGCCACGCGGTGGATACCGTCGAACTCGCCAAGCTCTGCCAGAAGGCGGAGAACGAGTATGTCGGCATGCGCTGCGGCATCATGGACCAGTTCATCTCCTGCAACGGCGTGCATGACCATGCGCTGATGATCGACTGCCGTTCGCTGGAGCGCAAGCCGGTGCCGATCGACCCGAAGGCGCGGATCGTGGTTGCCAATTCCATGGTCCATCATGCGCTTGCCGACGGCGAGTACAACAAGCGCCGGAACTCCTGCGAGGAAGGGGTGCGCCTGCTCCAGCCCGCGCTCGGCGACATCACGGCGCTGCGCGACGTGAGCTTCGATGCGCTTGAGGAGAACCGCGATTTCCTGCCCGATCTCACCTATCGCCGCTGCCGCCACATCGTCACCGAGAACGAGCGCGTCCTGGCCGCTGCCGATGTGCTGGAGCGCGGCGACCTCAAGGCCTTCGGCCAACTGATGAACGCCTCGCACGCCTCCATGCGCGATGATTACGAGATTTCCTGCGCCGAGGTCGACACGCTGGTCGCGATCGCCCAGTCGCAGCCGGGCGTATTCGGCGCCCGCATGACCGGTGGCGGTTTCGGCGGCTGCGTGGTCAGCCTGGTCGCCGTCGAGGCGGTTGATGACTTTATTGAAACTGTGCGTGCGGCCTATTTTGAAGCCACGGGCCACACCTCCGACATCTTTGCCTGCGCACCGCAGGATGGCGCCGGTCCCCTTGTCGGATGAATGAGAGGCCGGATGAATGAGAGGAGTTGAACCGATGAACGCGTTTTCCGATCACCCGCATCGCCGCTACAATCCGCTTTCCGGCGAATGGGTCCTGGTCTCGCCGCATCGCTCCAAGCGCCCCTGGCAGGGCCAGGTCGAGGATGCGGTGACCGAAGTGATGCCGGCCCATGATCCCGAGTGCTATCTGTGCCCCGGCAATACCCGGGTCAACGGAGAGACCAACCCGGACTATACGGGCACTTTCGTCTTCGACAATGATTTCGCCGCGCTGACGGAGCACGCCCCGAAGGAGCGTTTCGAAGACGGGCTCCTGCTCGCCGAGGGCGAATGCGGCATCTGCCGCGTCATCTGCTTCTCGCCGCGTCACGACCTGACGCTGGCCCGCATGGCGGTCGCCGATATCGCCAAGGTGGTCGATACCTGGGTCGCGCAATATGAGGAACTCGGAATCCATCCTGATATCAGCCATGTCCAGATCTTCGAAAACCGCGGCGCGATGATGGGCTGTTCCAATCCCCACCCCCATGGCCAGATCTGGGCAAGCCGCAGCCTGCCGAACGAGGCGGCAAAGGAGACGGAGAACCAGCGCGCTTACTACGAGAAGCATGGAAAGCCGCTTCTGATGGCGTATCTCGAGCAGGAACTGGCGCTCGGCGAACGCATCCTCTTCGAAAATGAGGGCTTTGTGGTGCTGGTGCCCTATTGGGCGGTCTGGCCGTTCGAGACCATGGTGCTGCCGAAGCGGCATATCCGCTCCATGGAGGAGATGACGGAGAAGGAACGCGACGAGCTGGCCGAGGCGCTGTCGAAGGTCACGGTGCGCTACGACAATCTGTTCAAGACGTCGTTTCCCTATTCCATGGGTTTCCACCAGCGCCCGACCGACGGCGATGATCATGATGAATGGGTGATGCATGCCCATTTCCTGCCACCGCTCTTGCGCTCGGCCACGGTGAAGAAATTCATGGTCGGCTTCGAACTGCTCGGCTCGCCGCAGCGCGACCTGACGCCGGAGCAGGCGGCAGACCGGCTGCGCGACCTACCCGACATCCACTATCTCGCAGACTGATTGGCCGGAGAGCCAGGATAATGAAACCGGCGACCTTTGCCGCCGGCCATGACGCGCGAAGACCGAGAAAGACCGAAAATGCCCATAAAGCCGCGTATCGATTGGCTTTCCGATCCTGAAATCTTCGCGGTCAACCGCCTTGATCCCGTTTCCGATCACATTGCCTGGCCGTCCTTGGAGACGGCGGCGAAGGGCGAGGAAAACCCATTTCGCCAGAGCCTTTCCGGCCGCTGGGCGTTCAGTCTGGCAGGATGCGTTGCCGACCGCCCGGACGGCTTTCACGTCCGCGATTTCGACTTTGCGGACTGGGACAGGATCGACGTGCCCGGATACATGCAGCTTCAGGGCTTTGGCGAGAACCAATATGTGAATACGCAATATCCCTGGGACGGGATCGAGGCGCTGCGCCCGCCGCAAGTGCCGGAGGCCAATCTGGTCGGCTCCTATCTGCGGGATTTCACCTTCGAAAAGCGCGCCGGAACCGGCCGGGTGGTCCTCACCTTCGACGGGGTCGAGACGGCCTTCTTTGTCTGGTTCAACGGTCAGTTTCTCGGCTATAGCGAAGACAGTTTCACGCCGGCCCGTTTTGACGTGACCGACCTTGTGGAGGAGGGGGCAAACCGACTGGCGGTGCAGGTGTTCCAGCGCTCCTCGGCCAGCTGGATCGAGGACCAGGACTTCTGGCGCCTGACCGGCATTTTCCGCGATGTCTGGCTGGAACAGCAGCCCGGCCTCCATCTGGAAGACCTGTTCGTCACCACCGATCTCGCCGATGATTATGCCTCGGCGAAGCTGAGGTTGCGGATGAAGCTTGCCGTTCAGGGGGAAGGCGCTGCAGTCGAGGTGGCGCTTTCCGGAGGGAATGGCCAAGCGGTTGTCGCACCACAGCGTTTTGACGCCACATCGGGAATGGACCTTGTCTTCGACATCGCGAACCCGCTTCTCTGGACCGCGGAAGCGCCGAACCTCTATGACCTCTCCATCACCCTGATCGATGAAGACGGCCAGACCGTCGAATTCATTCCCGAGCGCGTCGGCTTCCGCCGCTTCGAGATCATCGACCGCGTCATGCATCTGAACGGAAAGCGCATCGTCTTCAACGGCGTCAACCGGCACGAATTCAACCCGCTGCGGGGCCGGGCCGTGACCTATGAGGACATGCTCTTCGACGTGCGCTTCTTCAAGCGCAACAACATCAATGCCGTGCGGACCAGCCACTATCCTAACCAGTCGGCCTTCTACCGGCTGTGCGACGAATACGGACTTTACGTCATTGACGAGGCCAATCTGGAAAGCCACGGCTCCTGGCAGAAGGATGGCGCTGTGGAGCCGAGCTGGGTCGTGCCCGGCGACCGGGCCAATTGGCGCGCCGCCGTCATCGACCGCGCCCGCTCCATGCTTGAGCGCGACAAGAATCATGCCTCGATCCTGATCTGGTCCTGCGGCAATGAAAGTTTTGGCGGCAGCGTCATCTTCGACATGTCGAACTGGTTTCGCGACCGCGATCCCTCGCGGCTCGTCCATTACGAAGGCGTTTTCCACGACCGGCGCTTTGACGGCACATCGGATATGGAAAGCCGCATGTACGCGCTGCCGCAGGATGTCGAGGCATGGCTGAAGGACGACCCGCAAAAGCCGTTTATTCTGTGCGAATACACCCACGCCATGGGCAATTCCTGCGGCGGCATGCATCTCTATACCGATCTCGTCGACCGCTATCCGCAATATCAGGGCGGCTTCATCTGGGACTATATCGACCAGGCGCTGGCGCTCGGCGACGGCGTGAGCGATCGCCGGCTCGGCCTTGGCGGCGATTTCGATGATCGCCCCTCCGACTATACGTTCTGCACCGATGGCATCGTCACGGCCTGGCGGCAGGAAACGCCGAAAGTGCAGGAGGTGCGGGCGCTTTACCAGCCATTCGACATCACGCCGGCGCGCGATGCGGTCACCATCCGCAACAGGAACCTGTTCGTTTCCTCCGCCACTCTTCTGCTCAAAATCCGGCTGCTGAAGGATGGCGTCGAGGTTTTCTCAACCGCCATGGAGCCGGAGATTGCGGCCGGCGATACGGCGACGCTGCCGCTCGAACTGCCCGGCGACCTGGCCGCCGGCGAATATGCGGTGCAGGCCTCGCTTTGCCTGAAGCAGAGGACGGCATGGGCCGATGCCGGCCACGAAATGGCTTTCGGTGAACATGTCTTCATGATCGAAGGCGAGCCCGCCATGCCTGCACCGGTGCCGCTGAGGTTGGTACGCGGCGATCTTCATCTCGGCGTCGAGACGCCGGGATATTTTGCGCTGTTTTCAGAAATCTTCGGCGGCATGACGTCGCTGAAGGCCGGCGGCATCGAGCTGATGCATCGTCCGCCGCGCCTCACCTTCTGGCGGGCGATGACCGACAATGATCGCGGCCGTAATCACGGCTTTGACCATGCGATCTGGCAAACGGCGAGCCTCCATGCGAAACGCGGTCCTGTCGACTTTGATATGAACGGCGACGAGCCGGTGGTGCGGTATCGCTTTCCGCTTCCGGGCGTCCCGGTCATGCCGGAGGTTTCATACCGGGTCGGGCGCGATGGACTGATCCATGTGAAAGCCGATTTCCCCGGCGGCGAGGGGTTGCCGGATCTGCCGATCTTCGGCCTCCAGTTCACGCTTCCGCCGGCCTTCGATCGCTTCCGCTATTACGGGCTCGGGCCGGAGGAAAACTATGCCGACCGGTGCCGCGGCGCCCGCCTCGGCATTTTCGAGCGCTCCGTCATTGGCAATCTGTCGCCCTATTCCGTGCCGCAGGAATGCGGCAACCGGATGGGCACGCGCTTTGCCGAGGTGACGGACGACAACGGCAGGGGCTTGCGCTTTCTTGCCGAAGGCGCGCCGTTTGAATTCAATGCGCTGCCGCATGGCACGATGGAGCTTGAAACAGCCGAGCGGCCGGAGCATCTGCCGCCGGTGACCAAGACGGTGGTGACGATTGCGGCGCGGCAAATGGGCGTCGGCGGGGATGACAGCTGGGGTTCGCCGGTGCACGAGCCCTACCATGTGCCTTCCAATCAGCCGCTTTCTCTTGCATTCTCTGTCGCGCCGGTCGGATTTTAGGCAAACAATGATTTCGGGGCACTTTGCGTGCTGAACAGGAGATTGAAGATATGGCAATACTCGTAACAGGCGGCGCCGGCTATGTCGGTAGCCACATGGCACATGCGCTGGTCGACCGTGGCGAAGACGTCGTGGTGATCGATGATCTGTCGACCGGCCACCGCGAACTGATCCCGGAGAAGGCCAAGCTGGTCGAGGGCGATATTGCCGACAGGAAGCTGGTCTCGAAACTGATCGCGGATGAGAAGATCAACGCCATCGCCCATTTCGCCGGCTCCATCGTGGTCTCCGACTCGGTCTCGGACCCGCTGACCTATTACGAAAACAACACGGTCAAATCGCGGGCCCTGATCGAGGCGGCGGTCGCCTCCAAGGTCGAGGCCTTCCTGTTTTCCTCGACGGCCGCCGTTTACGGCGAGCCCGGCGTCGATCTGTTGGATGAGGAGCAAAACCTGCAGCCGGTTTCGCCCTATGGCTGGTCAAAGCTGATGACCGAGGTGATGCTGCGCGACAGTGCCGCCGCCTATGGCCTGAAATATGCGGCGCTGCGCTATTTCAATGTCGCCGGCGCCGATCCCGAAGGCCGCACCGGCGAGACCCGCGAACATGCGACCCATCTGATCGAGATTGCCGCCCAGGCCGCGACCGGGCGACGCAACCGCATGCAGATCTTTGGCACGGATTATCCGACGCCGGACGGCACCTGCCTCAGGGACTATATCCACGTCACCGACCTGATCGACGCCCATGTGAAGGCGCTGATGCATCTTCTGAACGGCGGCGAGAATTTCGTTGCCAATTGCGGCTATGGCCACGGCTTTTCGGTGCTGGAAGTGGTTGACGCGATCAAGCGGGTCTCCGGCGTCGATTTCCGCGTCGACATGGCCGAGCGCCGTCCCGGTGATCCGCCCGCACTGGTCGCCGATTCCGCCCGCGTGCGCGAAATCCTCGGCTGGGAGCCGAAGTATGACGACCTGACAACCATCGTCCGCCATGCGCTCGCCTGGGAAGACCAGCTGGTGAAGGGCCGCGTCAAGCTCTAGATTTTGGCAATGGTGCCGGACATCAGTGTCCGGCGTCGGCAGGTGGCGGTGAAACCTTCATGGCGCCCGGCTTGCGCATGACAAGCACCAACGGCATCAGCGCGATGGTTACGATCATCATCAGCTTGAAGTCGTCCAGGTAGGAGATCATCGCGGCCTGCAGGCTGATCTCCGAATTGACCAGGAAGACCAGGATCTGATGACCGAAGCCTGTCTTCTCCGCGATATCGGCAAGGCGGGGCCCGTCCTCGACGAGTTTCGCCGTCATCTCCGTGCGGTTGGTGGCGATGTTCCAGGCAAGCACAGTGGAAAGCAGCGAGATGCCGACGCTGGAGCCGATATTGCGCACGAGGTTGAAGACGCCGGCGGCTTCCGCGCGGAAGCGCGATTCAAGCGTCGCATAGGCAAGCGTCGACAGCGGCACGAAGACCAGACCAAGGCCAAAGCCCTGGATGATGCCCGTCATGATGATCGGCTGCTCGCCCATGTCGACGGAAAAGCCCGTCATCATGTGCATGGACCAGGCTGTCAGCGACAGGCCGAGCAGGATGGCGATGCGGCTGTCGATCCGGTTTGAAAGCCGGCCATAGATCATCATCGCGACCATCGTTCCGAAGCCGCGCGGGGCCATGATCAGGCCGGAGCGGCTGGCGGTATAGCCGAGCACGTCCTGCAGCATCGCCGGCAGGAGCGCCGAGCCGCCGAGCACCATGGCGCCGACGAGCGCGCTGAGCGCAAGCGCCGTCAGCAGGTTCTTGTCCTTCAGCACGTGAAGCGAGATGAACGGGTCGCGGGCGTTGCGGATATGGATGCCGAATACCCAGAGACCGGAGATGAACAGGCCGGTCTCGATCCAGATCTCCGTCGACTGGAACCAGTTCTCCGCCTGGCCGCGGTCGAGCACCATCTGCAGCGCCCCGATGGCGATTGCCAGCATGGCAAAGCCAAAGAAATCGAAGCGGCGGACCTTCGGCGGGGTTTTCGGCAGGAACGCTATCATGCCGATGATCGCGAGAATGCCGACCGGCAGGTTGACGTAGAAGACATAGCGCCAGCCCCAGTTTTCCGTCAGCCAGCCGCCGAGTGTCGGGCCGATGATCGGGCCGAGCATGACGCCCATGCCCCAGATGGCCATGGCCTGGCCGTGGCGTTCGCGCGGATTGATGTCGAGCAGTACGGTTTGCGAAAGCGGCACGAGGCAGGCGCCGAACAGGCCCTGCAACACGCGGAAGGCGACCATTTCATTGAGGCTGGAGGCCATGCCGCAGGCCATGGAGGCAACGACGAAACCCGCCGCCGAGACGATGAAGATCTGCCTCAGGCCGAAGCGATCGGAGAGCCAGCCGGTGACCGGGGTGATGATTGCCGAGGCGACGATATAGGAGGTCAGGACCCAGGTGATCTGGTCCTGGCTCGCGCCGAGCGAGCCGCGCATGGAGGGCAGCGCGACATTGGCGATCGTGGTGTCCAGCACCTGCATGATGGTCGCCAGCATGATGGAGATCGACAACAGTCCCTTGTAGGGAATGTTGAGCATGTCCACCGGTTCGGCGGTGGCGTCACTCATTTTGCTCACCATCTGCGGCGATCGCCGTCTCTCCGAAACCGATTGCGGCAAGCCCGTTTGAAACGAAGCGCGGCAGGCCGCGGGCATGCCCGGTATCAACGCCGACGGTCGCGCTCATGCCGATGCGCAGCGGCGGCGTTCGGTCGTTGATATCGAGGGCGATGCGAACGGGTACGCGCTGGACAACCTTGACCCAGTTGCCGCTGGCATTCTGCGCCGGGATCAGCGAAAAGGCCGAGCCGGTGCCCGCGCCAATGCTTTCGACCGTGCCCTTGATGGGGGCGTCGGGATAGGCGTCGATCGTGATTTCGACGGGCTGTCCGGCCCGCATATGGGCCAGGTCGGTCTCCTTGAAATTCGCCTCGATCACCGTCGAGCCGGTTTCGACGAGGGTGAGCACGCTGGATGCGGTGGAGACATACTGGCCCGGCCTCAGCGAGGTCGTCTGGGTGACGATGCCATCGGCGGGCGCGGTGACCCTTGTGCGCTTGAGGTTGATTTCCGCTGCCGAAAGGCGGGCAAGAGCCGCCATCACATCCGGGTGCCTGTCGGTTTCGATGTCGGGATCGCCGCCGAGGGCGGCCTTGGCGCTGGCGACGTCCTGCCGGGCGCTGACAACGGCGCCCTCGGCGGTCTTCAGCGTCAGGTCGGCCTCATCAAGCGCGGTCTGGCTGACGGCGCCCTGGCCGAGAAGCGTCTTCTGGCGGGTCTCGCGCGTGCGTGCGATCTCGCGCGCTTCTCTTGCGGTATCAAGCTGGGCCTCGGCCTTCAGATAGTCGGATTTCAGCTTCTCGACGCCAAGTCTTGCCGAGGCGACGGCTGCCGTTGCCTGGTCGACGGCGTTCACATAGGTCGTGTCATCGATGGCAAAGAGAAGGCTGCCCCTGGCAATCCGGTCGTTCTCGTCTGCGCCGACCGTGGTGATTTCGCCGCTGACCTGCGGCACGATCCGGACCTGATCCTGGCTGATATAGGCGTTCTCGGTGGAAACGACCCGGCCGCCGGTGACATAGACATAGCCGCCGACGGCGGCAAGCAACACCGGCACGGAAGCCATCAGGACAAACCGGCCCGGCCGGCGGCGCTTCGGCGGAACAATGGTGACATCATTTTCGGCGGCCGTCGGGGACGGCTCGACCGAAACATCCTGATCGGTTGAACTACTCATGATTTTTTCCTGATAATAAAAGCCGTCTGGGCGGCTGAAAATTGTGGTCCCGCTGAAATGTCTCTTGGGCGACATTGTCAATTAGGATACATTGATGTATCTAATATTTGAGGCGCATCCTGTCAACAGGGTTCACGTGTGTTTCTTATTGAGGTTGAAATGACAGGTCAGAAATCCGAACGCAGGCGTGGCGAGGCGCTGGAATCAGCGATCCTCGAGGCCGCCTTCGACACGCTGGTGGAGGTCGGCTATGGGGGCATGACCATGGAGGCCGTGGCCAAGCGCGCCGGCACCAGCCGTCCTGTCCTCTACCGGCGCTGGCCCAATGCGGCCGAGCTGACGGTCGCCGCCATGCGCCATCACCTCGCCGCCCATCCGCTGGAAATCCCTGACACCGGCAATCTGCGCGAAGATGTGATGGGCCTCCTGCGCCATATCGTCGAAAGGCGCACGCGACTCGGCGCGTTGATCTCGGTGGAGCTCAACGATTTCTTTCGCGAGACCAATTCAAGTCCGGCCAAGCTCAAGACGCAGATCGTCTCACGCGAGCAACACGTCATGGAAGTGCTGCTCAGCCGGGCGATCGCGCGCGGAGAGATCGAGGACCGGGCCTTTCGCCCGCGCGTCATCTCGCTGCCGGTCGATCTTTTGCGCAATGAGATGATGATGACGCTGGAACCCGCCAGCGAACAGGCGATCGAAGAGGTGGTCGACGAGATTTTCCTGCCGCTGGTCGGGTATCGTGGGTGAGCGATGAGGGTGTGACTGGCGACGAAGGTATGGGGTTTGTATCCCGTGTTTCCGCCCCAATTTATCTCCCCCCTTGAGGGGGAGATGTCGCGAAAGCGACAGAGGGGGGTATGAACCCTCGCCTCTGGCACAGCGTCCTTATCGTGCTGGCTTCACCCCCCTCTCCCCCTCAAGGGGGGAGAATGCTGGGAGGATGGCAAGACTATCATGGCCTCTCCGGCCCAGAATGCCCCTAAAGCCTGCCGATATAATCCGCCAGACGCTCGGCCGCGTCTTCCAGCTGGCCGGCATTGCGCAGGAAACAGGCCCGGAGGAACGGTTCGCCGCCCGGCCCGAAGGCGGAGCCGGGCGCGAGGCCGACGCCGGTCTTGTCGACGATGTCGAGCGCGGCCTTGCGGCTGTCGGTCAGCCCGTCGACCTTGAGGAAGGCGTAGAGCGCGCCGTCGGGCTTCAGCGTCTCCACCCGGTTGGTGGCAAGCAGCCGATCGCAGAAAATATCGCGCCCGACCCGCGCCCGCTCGTAGTTCTCGGCAATCACATGGTCGCCGTCACGGATCGCGGCCAGCGCGCCCTGCTGCATGAACTGGGCAACGCCCGAGGTCGTGTACTGCACCAGATTTTCGATCGTGTCGCCGAGTTCCGGCGGAGCGACCAGCCAGCCCACGCGCCAGCCGGTCATCGACCAGTTCTTGGAAAAGGAATTGATGAACACGATCCGGTCGCCGTCTTGCCTGATATCGAGGAAGGAGGGCGCGCGACCGCCGGCGAAGTGATAGAGCGCGTAGATCTCGTCGGCGAGGATCCAGATGCCGTGGCGGCGCGCGATATCAAGCAGCGCTGAGAGGTCCTCAAGGCTCGCCGTCCAGCCGGTGGGATTGGCCGGCGTGTTGACGAAGATCATCCGCGTCTTGTCGGTGATCGCCGCTTCCACGCGGGCCGGATCGAGGTTCCAGCGGCCATCGGAAAATTCCAGCGGCACGCCGACCTTCTGCGCGCCGGAAACGCCAAGCGCGGCGGCAATATTCGGCCAGGCGGGGGTGAAATAGATTGCCTCGTCGCCGGGCTCCGTCATCGCCTCGACCATGATCTTGATCGCATGCATGCCGGAGCCGGTGACATAGACATGTTCCGGCGAAAGCTTCGCGCCGAAATGGCGGGCGTAGTAGTCGGCTATCGCGGCGCGCAGCGGCGGGATGCCGCGCTGATGGGTATAGAAGGTCTCGCCATTGTCGAGCGCCGCCTTGGCCGCATCACGGATGAACTGCGGCGTCGGCAGGTCGCCTTCACCCGCCCAGAGCGGCAGAAGCCTGTCGCGGTCGCGGCCGTAATTGATGATTTCGACAATGCCGCTTTCCGGCGCGTCCTGTGCCCTGAGGCTGAGGCTTTTCGTGAGTGTCATGCGGTTCTCCGTGCTCAATCCGTTTTAATGCGGAGAACGGCCTGCATTCCATCAAATTCAGGAACGAAATCATTGTTTTTTGTGATGGCATCTGCTGCGACAGTCGCATTTGAAACCGGTCGCCGATAGCCTATGGTGGAGAAGCTCGCGAAGGGAGGCGTTTCATGCTGCCGGGCTGGCTGATCTTGTTGGCGGCGCTGCTTTACATCATGCTGCTGTTTGCCGTGGCGAGCTATGGCGACCGGCGGGCAAAGCGCGAGCTCGCGCCGCGTTCCGGCCGCAACTTCGTCTATGCGCTCTCGCTTGCCGTCTATTGCACCTCCTGGACCTATTTCGGCGGCGTCGGTCTTGCCGCGACGCGTGGGCTCGAGTTCCTCGGCATCTATATCGGGCCCATTCTGGTTTTCACCATCGGCATGCCGGTGGTCCGGCGCATCGTGTCGCTGGCGAAATCGGAAAAGCTGACCTCGGCGGCCGATTTCCTTGCCGCCCGCTATGGCAAGAACCCGATGGTCGCGGGTCTCGTTGCGTTGATCTCGCTGGCCGCCGCCATTCCCTATATCGCGCTGCAATTGAAGGCGGTTTCGGATTCGGTTGCCGTCATGGTCGGCGGCACGATCGATCCGCCCTCCGTCGGCGCGGCCTTCGGCGTCGGCCTGCCGCTTGCCGTCACATTGGCGCTCGCAAGCTTCGCCATCGTCTTCGGCACCCGCCACACGGACGCGACAGAGCATCAGGACGGGCTGATCCTGGCGATTGCCATGGAATCGGTGGTCAAGCTGGTGGCCTTCGGTTCCGTCGGCCTGTTCGTGCTGTTCGCGCTCTATAACGGTCCGGCCGATCTTCTCGCCGCCGCCCGGGAAAATGCGGCGGCCGCGGCGGCGCTCACCTACGAGACGCCGATGAGCCGCTGGGTGCTGCTCACCGTGCTGTCGGCCTTCGCCATCCTGCTTCTGCCGCGCCAGTTTCACGTCACCGTTGTTGAAAACCGCACCGAGGGCGAACTCAGCCTCGCCCGTTTCCTGTTTCCCGCCTATCTGATCGCGATCAACCTTCTGGTGCTGCCGGTCGCGATCGGCGGCGCGATGACGCTCGGACCCGGCGTCGATCCGGACCTCTACGTCCTGCAACTGCCGCTTACCCATGGCCAGCCGTTGATTTCGCTCGTCACCTTCCTCGGCGGCTTTTCGGCGGCTACGGCGATGGTCATCGTCGCCTCGGTGGCGCTGGCGATCATGCTGTCGAACGACATCGTCAACCCCATCCTGCTCAGGCGGCGGATGATTGCCGGCGGCACCCACCGCCAGGATTTCTATTCACTGCTGCTCAATATCCGCCGCGCCTCGATCCTCGGCGTCATGCTGCTCGGCTATGCCTATTACCGCCATATCGACAGCGATCGGGGCCTGTTCTCCATCGGCCTTCTGGCCTTCGCTGCGATCGCCCAGGTGGCGCCGGCGCTGTTCATCGGGCTTGTCTGGCGCAATGCCAATGCGCGCGGCGCCATTCTCGGCCTGTCGCTCGGCTTTCTCACCTGGGTCTATCTGCTGTTCGTGCCGAGCCTTGGCGGGCCGGACCATTCGGCGATCGCCGGCGAAGTGATGAACTTCATCATTCCGGGAACCGGACTCTTCGTCGGCCCGGGTGCCGATATTCTCCTGAACGTCACCTGCCTATCGCTGCTGATCAATGTCGCCGGCCTCGTTCTCGGCTCGCTCAGCCGCCAGGCGCGTCCGCTGGAGCGCATCCAGTCCGGCATCTTCGTCAAGCGCCAGGCCCGCTGGCAGTCAACCGCGCGCGGTATCGGCACGGGCGTTTCCGTCGGTATGCTGCGCGAGACGCTGAACGGCTATCTCGGCACGGAACGCACGGCGCGCTCCTTCGCCACATTCGAGCGCAATGCCGGCCGGCGCATGGGCGATGACGAGCAGGCGGACATGGCGCTCATTCACTTTTCCGAACAATTGCTCGGCAGCGCCATCGGCTCGTCCTCGGCACGGCTCGTCCTGTCGCTGGTGCTGCAGCGCGCCGAAGCCGCCTCCGGCGATGCCGCCTTCCTGCTCGATCAGGCAAGCGAGGCGCTGCAATATAATCAGGGCCTGCTGCAGACCGCTCTCGCCCAGATCGATCAGGGCATTGCGGTGTTTGATGCCTCCAACCGGCTCACCGTCTGGAACAAACGGTTCCGCGCGCTGCTCGACCTGCCGGAAGAGGTCGGCCAGGTGGGCTATCCGTTGATCAACATCATGGGCCGGCTTTCCTCGCGCGGCGATCTCACCGGCGACGAGGCGCGCGAGGCCCTCAGGCGGCTGCGGGCGCATGAAAGCGCCTTCCCGATGGTGCTCGACAAGGGGCGGCGGATCATCGAGGTGCAGTCGCGCGCCATGCCCGAAGCCGGCATGGTCGTCACCTTCACCGACATCACCCGGCGGGTGGAGGCCGATCTCGCGCTCAAGCAGGCCAACGAGACGCTGGAACAGCGCGTCGCCGCACGCACGGCTGAACTGACCGAGGTCAACAAAGCGCTGCGCGTTGCGCGCGCGGCCGCCGACGAGGCCAATATCGGCAAGACGCGCTTCTTCGCCGCCGCAGGCCACGACATCCTGCAGCCACTCAATGCCGCGCGGCTTTACGCGACGGCGCTCGGCGAGCGCATGCCGGCCGATGGCGAGGAGCGCGCCTTTGCCGAGAAGATCGATTCCGCGCTGCAATCGGTCGAAGATATTCTGGGCGCGGTGCTCGATATCTCCCGGCTCGATGCAGGGGCGATGAAGCCGCATTTTGCCGCGGTGAACCTTGGCGAAATGCTGAAGCGGGTCGAAACCGACTTCCGTCCGCTTGCCGATGAGCGCGGGCTGGATTTCACCGTGGTCAAATCGTCGCTCAAGGTGCGCTCGGATGCCCACGCCCTCAGGCGTCTGGTGCAGAACCTGGTGTCGAACGCGATCAAGTACACGATCACCGGTAAGGTGCTGGTCGGCGTGCGCCGCCATGGCAACCAGGCGGTCATCGAGGTGCATGATACCGGGATCGGCATTCCTGCCTCGAAGGCGGAAAGCGTGTTCAAGGAGTTCACCCGGCTGGACGAGGGCGCGCGCGCCGCTCAGGGGCTCGGTCTCGGCCTGTCGATCGTTGACCGGCTTGCCCGCATGCTGGAACATCCCGTCGCGCTGTCCTCCGCGCCGGGCGAGGGCACCGTGTTCCGGCTGACCGTGCCGCTGGCAGACGCCGCGAGCGAGACCGCGCCGCAGGCGGCGAAGCCGGCAAGCCGTCTGCCCGGCCACGCGATTGCCGGTCTCAAGGTGCTGTGCATCGACAATGAGGAGGCCATTCTGGAAGGCATGCGGGTTCTTCTCGGCGGCTGGGGCGCGGATGTGCATGTTGCCCGCAGCGCCGAGGCCGCCGGCGCGCTCGATATCATGCCCGACGTCATCATCGCCGACTATCATCTCGACAATGGCGGAAGCGGCGTGCGTGCCGTCGTTGATCTGCGCGAACACTACCAGCGCCATATTCCGGCCCTGCTCATGACCGCCGACCGCACGCAGGATGTGCGCGATCTGGCGGAGGAGGAGGATATCGTCGTCCAGCACAAGCCATTGAAACCGGCCTTGCTGCGCGCCTTTCTCAACCAGATCGCGATCTTCCACAAGGCCGCTGCCGAGTGAGGGGCGCCGCTTTCCTTTAGGATCAGTGTGCCTGTCTCATCCGCTCCGATTTGCGCCAACGCAGCGACGACCAGAGTGAGAGCCCGATCAGCCCTGCGCCGATCATGCCGGTCACGGCTTCCGGGATATGAACAAGGGTCTGGGCGAACATGATAACCGCCAGCACCAGGATGGCATAGAAGGCGCCATGTTCGAGAAACCGGAAATGCGACAGCGTCTTCCGGTCGACGAGAAGGATCGTCAGCGAGCGCACATACATGGCACCGATGCCGAGACCGATGGCGATCACCAGAAGGTTCTTGGTGAGTGCAAAGGCGCCGACCACGCCGTCGAAGGAAAAGCTCGCGTCCAGCACCTCAAGATAGACGAAGGCGCCGAGCCCGCCCTGAGCCGCGGTCTTTGCCGCCTTCGCTTGGCTGGCATCAAGGAAACCGCTGAGGATCTCGACGCCGAGAAAGGTGATCAGGCCGTAAAGCGCGGGATAGAGGAAATCTTCCGAGCGCTCTTCCGCCACAAGCCCGGAGAAGATCAGCACCAGAATGAGCGCGACGCCGATCTCGATGCCCTTGATGGAGGCCGAGCGCGCCATCGGCTCCTCCAGCCAGGGCAGCCAATGCACGTCCTTGTCGCGATCGAAGAAATAGGTGAGGCCGACCATCAGAAGGAAGGTGCCGCCAAAGGCGGCGATCGACAGGTGTGCGTGGTGCATGATGTCGGCATAGGCGCGCGGCTCGGCAAAGGCGAGGTGAACCGCATCGATCGGGCCGATCTTCGCGGCAAGCGCCACGATGACCAGCGGGAAGATGAGCCGCATGCCGAAGACGGCGATCAGAATGCCCCAGGTCAAGAAACGTCGCTGCCAGGCATGGCTCATCGCCTTCAGCTTGTTGGCATTGACGACCGCATTGTCAAAGGAAAGCGAGATTTCGAGAACGGCAAGCACGGCCGTGATGAACAGGAAGGTCACGGCGCCGCGCGGGCCAAAGCTGAAATAACCATAGGCCGCGCTGCCCAGGAGCCCGAAGACGGTGACGATGAAGGCCCATTTGAAATAGGAAAGGGTGGAGATCATGACCGTCTCTCCGCCATCGCGGAAATACGGTAACGGGTGGATACGCATGGGCCTTGCACATGCGATCCGACGCAGGAAATGTGAAGCATGATGAACATGTCCGCCGGCTAATTTGCGGGCGGTGCCGACATCACGAGAGCGCCGTCAAACTCTCGCCAGAGGGGCCCGGCACCGGGTTTGCCGTCGCGCAGGCTGTCTTGTGAGAGCTTTCACCCTGAAAACGCGCCAATGGCCAGCCCTGCAGGTCGGCCCGGTTGCGATCGGCAGGCACAGATTTAGCCACGCGGCGCCAACCGTCAACCCCCAGTGCTTCGCGCGGAAAAGCGGTTTCCTGTTTGTCGGCATGCCGATGCGCCGATGCAGGGCGCCCGGTCGGCGCGGCAGCCAAGAGGCGATAAGGCGGATCCTGACCGATGCGCCCTGTCCCGCCGCCGCGTTTTTCGGCTTGCCGGAAAGCCGGCGGCGGTGGTATTCATCGCCATCGGGCCATCCGCGGGTATGATGTAATGGTAGCCTGTCAGCTTCCCAAGCTGAACGCACGGGTTCGATTCCCGTTACCCGCTCCAATGATTTCAAATAGTTATTCTGGAAGCGTTTCACTCGTTACACTGCGTTTCACTCGGCCGATTTTGGCAGCCGTATGCTAACTCTCGCTTCAGCGATTCTTCTGGCTGTTGATTGCCACTGAGAACTGACCCGGCGTTTCCACCTAGAATTGACCCGCCTGCTAGGTATGTTTCGGATCTGCGGTTGTGGTCAAGTTCCTC
>NZ_JACIDZ010000001.1 GCF_014196625.1 Martelella radicis | reverse complement strand
CATGATCATCGCAATCGCACGAAAAATCCTAACCCTTGCAAACGCAATGCTAAGAGATCAGACCATGTACAAACCAGCCTGAACAGGTACAAAACAATACAGTTGCCAGGGCGAGCAGGCAGAGCCATCGCGAACTGGTTGTGCATGCATCAAGACCGAAGGTTTGTTCGTGTCGCCCTGGACCCCGGCTCAAGGCCGGGGTGACGCAGAGAGGGGGACGCCCCTTCCGCAAGTAGGCTTTGTTGGCGGTCTGAGCCGGAGGCATCACATCCGGCTTTTTCATGTCCTCACGTCCGCCCGTAAATCAAATCCCTTGCGATATCCGTCGGCTGGCCGAGGCGGGCCTTGTAGATTTCGTAGTTTTCCATGATGCGCTGAACGTAGTTGCGCGTCTCGGGGTAGGGGATCGATTCGATCCAGTCGATGACGAAATCGAGGTTCTTGCCGCGCGGGTCGCCGAAGCGTTCGATCCATTGCGGCACGCGGGCGGGGCCGGCATTGTAGGCGACGAAGGTGAGGATGTAGGAACCATCGAACCGGTCGATCTGCTCGCCGAGATAATGGGCGCCGAGCGTGGCGTTATAGGCGGGATCATTGGTCAGGCGCGAGGCGGAGTATGAGAGGCCGTGGCGGCTTGCCACACGCTGGGCGGTCGTCGGCAGAAGCTGCAGCAGGCCGCGCGCATTGGCGGGTGAAACGGCGCCCGGATTGAACGCGCTTTCCTGCCGCGCAATCGCATAGGCGAGCGCCATGCCGGATCCGGAGATATTGGCATCCGTCGGGATCACGCCGATGGGAAAGGCAAGCGCTGCAACATCAAGTCCGCGTCCGTAGGCAATCTTGCCGATCTGCAGCGAGAGTGTGTGGTTGCGGTCCTGCTCGGCCTGATAGGCGAGGATGGCAAGTTCACCCGGGCTCGTCAGCTCGTCGGCCAGGGCCAGATAGAGCCGGTTTGCGCGCCAGCCATGGCCGACGGATTGCAGCCGGTTGATGGCCTGAACGGCGGGGTTCTTCTGGAAATTGGCGCGGTCGGCCGGCGTCGGGCTCGGATAGTCGACATCAAACTGGGTCTGGCCGAGCTTCTGCAGGGCAAGCTGGCCGTAGAAGGTGGTCGGGTACTGGCCGGCGCGACGATAAAAATCGCGTGCATTACCGGGGCCGCCGGCTTCAGCGGCGCGTCCCTGCCAGTAATAGGAGCGCGAGGACGAGATCGGCGTCGGCGAAATCTCCACGATCTTGGCGAAATGAGCAGCAGCGGTGCGCCCGTCATTGAGGCCGCGAAGTGCGATCCAGCCGGCGTGGAAGGCCTCGTCAAGCTGGTCGAGCCTTCCCTCGGGCATGGCAGCGGCAACGATCTGGTAGGCCTGTCGCGGATTGCCTTCCTCGTAGAAATGGCGGCCGACAATGCGGCTTTCATCCCACCACTGGTCCGGGCTGACCATGGCTGCCTGATTGCGGGGAGCTTTCTTCAGTAGTGCCGCCGCCGTGTCGAAACGGTTGTTCTGGCGGGCGTTACGGATCTGGATATAGAGAAAGCCCGGATCGCTGCGCCAGGAGGAATGAACGGCGTTGATCAGGCTGTCGGAATTGGACTGGCGTCGGATGACGGCCGCCCAGGCGTTGTAGAAGGATTGCGCATTGCCGTATTCGGAGAAGCGCTTGGCCTGGGTCGCCCGGTCGCGATAGAGCAGGTAGACCATGCGATTCTTGTGATCCTCCTGCGAGAGGATCGAACCGAAGGCGTTGATGAACTGGTTTTCCGTCGCCGTGTCGAGCGCCCATCCGCTCCAGGCGCGGTTGACGATGTCATGGGCCTGCTTGCGCTGGCCGGTGGCCAGCAGTGCCTTCCCGAGCAGAAGTGTGCCTTCCGAGGTCTCCGGCAGGGAATTGCCGAAGGCGGCTATGACGGCGTTGGGAGATGGGTTCTCGTCAGCAAAGGCGCGTTCGGAATTTGCCCTCAGGGCGGAAAGCCCCGGCCAGCCGCGCAATTCCTGCTGTGCCTCGGCGATCTCGGAGGAGGGGACGCCCTTGTCGCCGGAGAGCGCGATCGCCCAGCTCATGATCTGGTGATCGAGCGAACCTTCCGGAAGGCGGTTGCGGTCGCGCAGCGCTGTCGAGACATCGGATTCCTTCAGCGCGTCAAGGCCGTGTTTCAGGATCGAACTCGAGGCGGGATTTGCCACCGGCTGGCTTATCGCGCCGGTGATCTCCATAGACGGCGCGCTAGCAGTGCGATCGGGCTTTGCATAGGGAATGGGGGCCACGGAGGGGAACTCCTGCGCGGCGGCAAGCTGAGCGTCTGTCACGGCCACCGAAGCGGCGAGTGAAAGCATCAACAGGGTTTTCTTCATTCGAGCGTCCCGGGAACGAATTCAACAGCGCCTGAAATTATCGGTCTCCTCGGTTAAAATCGGCTTAACCCTGATGAATTTCAAGGCCGACGGAAGACCTCTTCGCGAGTAAAGGCAATGCTTGCAGTGCCTCATATCCGGCATTATGGTGCGCTCGATTTTGAAACAGGAATGCGGCCTTATAAAGAACGCCGCCAGGAGAAGCCGCATGTTCAAGGGGTCCATTCCCGCGCTTGTCACCCCGTTCACGCCGGACGGCGCGTTGGACGAGGCGGGTTTTGTCGATCACGTCAACTGGATGATCGATGAGGGCAGCCACGGTGTCGTGCCGGTCGGGACCACTGGTGAATCGCCGACGCTCAGCCATGACGAACACCGCCGCGTGGTTGATCTCTGCGTCGAGGCCGCCGCAAAGCGCGTGCCTGTGATCGCCGGAGCGGGTTCCAACAATACCCGTGAGGCGATCGATCTTGCCCAGCACGCGGAAAAAGCCGGCGCGGATGCCGTCTTGGTGGTGACGCCCTATTACAACAAGCCAACCCAGAAGGGGCTCTATGCCCATTTCGCCGCAATCGCCGAGGCCATCTCGCTGCCGATCATCATCTACAATATTCCGCCGCGTTCGGTCATCGATATGCTGCCGGAGACGATGGGGCAGCTTGCCAAGGCGCATGCCAATATCGTCGGCGTGAAGGATGCCACCGGCAAGATCGAGCGCGTGTCGGAGCAGCGCATCTCCTGCGGCGCGGACTTCATCCAGATTTCCGGCGAGGACGCCACCGCGCTCGGCTTTGTCGCCCAGGGCGGCGTCGGCTGCATTTCGGTCACCGCCAATGTCGCGCCGAAACTCTGTTCCGAGTTCCAGTCGGCGCTGTTGAAGGAGGATTTCAAGACCGCGCTGTCCTATCAGGACAGGCTGATGCCGCTGCACAAGGCGCTGTTTCTTGAACCGGGTGTCAGCGGCACTAAATATGCGCTCAAGAGGATTGGACGAATGAGCGATGCCGTGCGGCTCCCGCTTCTCGGTGTGGAGGAAAGAACGGCCGGCGCCATTGACGCCGCGTTGCGCCACGCCGGGCTGATCGACTAGTCGCAGCAAGACGCCGCTCAAGAATACGGAAAAGACCATGGCTCCGAAAGGCAGCAAGGGCGGCGCATTCAAGACCGTCGCCGAAAACCGCAAGGCGCGGTTCAATTACGAAATCCTCGACACGTTCGAGGCCGGCCTGGTTCTGACCGGAACCGAGGTGAAGTCGCTGCGCGAGGGCAAGGCCAATATCGCCGAGTCCTATGCCTCCGACGAGGACGGCGAGATGTGGCTGATCAATTCCTACCTGCCGGAATATCTTCAGGGCAACCGCTTCAATCACGAACCGCGCCGCCGCCGCAAGCTTCTCCTGGGGCGCCGCGAGATCAACCGGCTGCGTTCGGCCGTCAACCGCGAGGGTATGACGCTGATCCCGCTGAAGCTCTATTTCAACGAACGGGGGCTGGCGAAGCTGCAGCTTGCGCTCGGCAAGGGCAAGAAGGCGCACGACAAGCGCGAGACGGTCAAGAAACGGGACTGGAATCGGGAGAAGAGCAGGCTTCTGAAGCAACTTGGGTGAGGCGGAAGCTCGCCTCAGGGTTGTTTTCTTATTCTTGGAGTTGCTGATAACGCTGTCAGAACGGAATGCGCCGAGGCGGCGCCCCGGACATTTGTTATCGGGTCAGTCGTCGAAGTCCGACGAAACAACCTCGGCCGGCCGCTGCGCACGCTCGGAGGGCTCGCGGCCGACTTCGGACCGCAGAGACACCAGATCGATGAAATGGTCCGCCTGGCGGCGTAGGTCATCGGCAATCATCGGCGGCTGGGTCGACATCGTGGAAACCACCGAAACCTTGCGGCCCTTGCGCTGGAGCGCTTCGACCAGGGTGGTGAAGTCGCCGTCGCCGGAAAAGATCACCAGATGATCGACCGTGGACGACTGTTCCATCGCGTCGATGGCCAGTTCGATATCCATATTGCCCTTGATCTTCCTGCGCCCCATGGAATCGGTGAATTCCTTGGCCGGCTTGGTGACCACCTTGTAGCCGTTATAGTCCAGCCAGTCGATCAGCGGTCGGATCGACGAATATTCCTGGTCCTCGATGAGCGCCGTATAATAGTAGGCACGCAGGAGGTAGGCCTTGTTGTTGAAGGTCTTCAACAGCTTGCGATAATCTATGTCGAACCCGAGGCTTTTCGAAGCGGCATACAGATTCGCTCCATCGATAAAGAGCGCAATTTTCTCGCGCGGATCAAACATGCAAAATACCCTTCACTAAAACCAGCTTTGCTTGGGACGAGCCCGAATTGCGATAAATTAAAGAGTCTTCAGTATAACGACTGTGCGCCGAAGACGCCAGTTGGTCGCAATTGCGATTTAATCATGTATGCGAAAACATTCAACCCATAGTTATAACCAGTGAACGGGCAAAGGTGCCGTTTGTTCCAAAACCGCTTCGCGGGATTGAAAATGCGCTCTTGAATTCCGATATGTGAGTCTCTATGAGAGGCATTTCCACAGAAATCACCTAAAAGGACAGTCAATGGCACGTGTCACAGTTGAAGACTGTATCGACAAAGTTGACAACCGGTTTGAACTGGTTCTGCTCGCCGGACATCGTGCGCGTCTCATCTCCCAGGGCGCTCCGATAACTGTCGATCGCGACAATGACAAGAACCCTGTTGTCGCACTGCGTGAAATCGCTGACGAGACCCTTTCGCCCGACGACCTCAAGGAAGACCTTATCCATTCCCTGCAGCGTCACGTCGAAGTGGACGAGCCGGAAGCGGAGCAGACGCAGAACGCGGCATCCGAAGACGATGTCAGCGAAGAAACCGCAGACCGTCCCGACCAGCCCGAAGCCATTCCTTTCGACCAGATGTCGGAAGAAGAGCTGCGTGCCGGTATCGAGGGACTGGTTCCGCCGGAAAAAGGCGACGACTACTGATCGCTTGCATTGCGGGGCGTTGAGCCCCGCGAACTGCCTTCCTTTCCATCTCCGTCAGAACGGGCCGTACCCGACCCGTATTACGCCCGAGTGGGCCTGGTCTTTCAGCCATGATGCGGCAATATGAACTTGTTGAGCGGGTACAGAAATATAAGCCCGACGCCGATATCGCGCTCCTCAACAAGGCCTATGTCTACGCCATGCAGAAACATGGCCGGCAAAAGCGCGCCAGCGGCGACCCCTACATCTCGCATCCTCTGGAAGTCGCGGCGATCCTGACCGATCTGCATATGGACGAATCCACGATTGCCGTCGCGCTGCTGCACGATACGATCGAGGACACGTCGGCGACCCGCGCCGAAATCGACGCTTTCTTCGGCGACGAGATCGGTGCGCTTGTCGAGGGGCTGACCAAGATCAAGCGTCTCGACCTCGTCTCCCGCAAGGCCCAGCAGGCGGAAAACCTTCGCAAGCTTCTGCTCTCGGTGGCCGATGATGTGCGCGTGCTTCTGGTCAAGCTTGCCGATCGCCTGCACAATATGCGCACGCTCTACTACATGCGTCCCGACAAGCGCCGGCGGATCTCCGAGGAGACGATGGAAATCTATGCGCCGCTCGCCGGCCGCATGGGCATGCAGGACATGCGCGAGGAGCTGGAGGACCTCTCCTTCCAATACATCAACCCCGATGCCTATCAGACGATCAAGGGCAAGCTGGAAGATCTCTCCGGCCAGAATCAGGCCCTGGTCAAGAGCATCGAAGACGAGCTGAAGGCGTTGCTGCAGGAGCACGGCCTGCAGGACGTCAAGGTCAAGGGCCGGCAGAAGAAGCCGTTTTCGATCTTCAACAAGATGCAGTCGAAATCGCTCTCCTTCGAACAGATGTCGGATCTCTACGGCTTCCGCATCATCGTAGACGAAGTGGAGACCTGCTATCGCGCACTTGGTCTCGTTCACACCACATGGCGCATGGTGCCGGAGCGGTTCAAGGACTATATCTCGAACCCCAAGCAGAACGGTTACCAGTCGCTGCATACGACGATCGTCGGGCCGATGCGCCAGCGCATCGAACTGCAGATCCGCACGAAGCACATGCACGAGATCGCCGAATACGGCATCGCCGCGCATTCGCTCTACAAGGACGGTCGCACCGTCAAGGGGCAGGCAGGCGATGAGGAGACGAGCGTCTTCTCCTGGTTTCGCAAGACCATCGAAGCACTGGCCGAGGGCGACAGTCCCGAGGAATTCCTGGAACACACCAAGCTGGAACTGTTCCAGGATCAGGTGTTCTGCTTCACGCCGAAGGGCAAGCTGATCGCGCTGCCGAAGGACGCAACGCCGATCGACTTTGCCTATGCGGTGCACACCAATGTTGGCGATACGTGCGTGGGCGCCAAGGTGAACGGGCGGATGATGCCGCTTGTCACCAGGCTTAACAATGGCGACGAGGTGGAGATCATCCGTTCCGGCGTTCAGGTTCCGCCGCCCGCCTGGGAAGGCATCGTGGTCACCGGCAAGGCCCGCGCGGCGATCCGCCGGGCGACTCGGGCCGCGATCCGCAAACAGTATAGCGGCCTCGGCTATCGTATTCTGGAGCGTACCTTCGCGCGCTCGGGAAAGACCTTTTCTCGGGAGGTGCTGTCGACGGTGCTGCATCGGCTTGGCCAGAGCGATGTCGAGGACGTGATCGCCGCGGTCGGCCGCAACGAGATGTCATCGAGTGACGTGTTGCGCGCCGTCTTCCCCGATCACAAGGACGAGCGCGTCACGATCAAGCCGAGCAGCGAGGAAGGCTGGGTCAACCTGCCGAAGGGCGAGGGCATGGCCTTCAAACTGCCGGAAACCACCGATGGTGGAGACGCGGCGGGAAGCTTTCCGCTGCGCGGGCTCAATGCCGGGGCGACCGTGCGTTTCGCGCCTTCCGGCGCCGTTCCAGGCGACCGGATCGTCGGCATTGCCGGCGATGACGGCGGCATCACCGTCTATCCGATCCAGTCGCCGGACCTGCAGCATTTCGACGACGAGCCCGATCGCTGGATCGATATCCGCTGGGATATCGATTCCACCAATGACAAGCGCTTTCGCGCCCGCGTCGGCATCAGTGTCCTCAACGAGCCGGGAACGCTTGCCCGGATCACGGAGACGATCGCCACGCTTGGCGTCAATATCCGCGCCATCCAGATGAAGGTCGTCGCAGAGGATTTTGCCGAGGTGACAATGGACATGGAAGTCTGGGATCTGCGGCAGTTGACGCAGACGCTGAACCAGCTCAAGGCCCTTGATTGCGTGGCCACGGTCAACCGGCTCTTCGAATAGCGCGAAAAGCGCGCAAAGCATGGAACTTTCCACGATTTCGCCGCGTCTTCCTGTTAGCGTTTTTTGTCCCTCAAGGACAGAATGAACGATGAAAGGAAGGTACAAGATGCTGGATCGTCTGACGCGCTTCTTCAAGCGTTTTACCAGCCCCAAGGTCACGGAGAAGGAGGTCGACGGCGTCAAGCATGTGATCGACAATATCGACCACAGTTTCGACCCGAACCGCCCGACGCCGGAGCACTATTCGCAAGAGCACAGGAAGGATTGACCAGGGCCGCATGGCCGACATCTGGAACGGACGCGTGCGGCAGGTGAGGTCATCTGTCCGGGTGACGCGTTCGGCTTTGTCTTGGCTGCCGGCGGCGATCCTTGTTGAAGTGGACGCTGAAACGATCTACGCCCTTGCAATCCCCCCGCCAGATGTCAAAAGTAGGCGATGCTTTTTAAGAGACGTTCCCAGGCAAATTATTGGCAGCGGTTTCGCGCCGCGATCTGGCCCAAGAAGGGCTTCTGGCGCGTGCCGGTCTATCTTTATCACCGCACGGTGCGGCTGAGGGCGACGCCGCACGCGATTGCCATGGGCATTGCGGCTGGCGTTGCCGTTTCGTGGACGCCTTTCATCGGCGGGCATTTTATTTCGGCCTTTCTTCTCGCCTTTCTGTTTGGCGGCAATTATGCCGCCGCAGCGCTCGGTACGGCCTTCGGCAATCCGCTGACCTTCCCGTTCATCTGGCTTTCGACCTGGCGGCTCGGCAGCACTCTGCTCGGACGCGATGTCGGCGGGCGCGACCATATCGACCTCGTGGATCTGGTGCACCGTTTCGAGCTTTCAGACCTCTGGCGACCGCTTCTGGAGCCGATGGCCGTCGGCGCGGTGCTTCCGGCGCTGTTGAGCGGCGCCATCTTCTACGGGCTTACCTATTTCGCCGTCCAGTCCTTCCAGCAACGCCGCCAGGCAATGCTGGCGGCCCGCGGCGGCAAGCCGCGCGAAGGTCAGGCCGCCGAAGGCTCAAAGAGCTGACACCATGCGGGGGACCGGGAGATGATTGTCGGGCTTGGGAGCGATCTCATCGACATCAGGCGGATCGAGAAATCGATCGAACGCCACGGCGACCGCTTCATCGCGCGCTGTTTCACAGAGATCGAGCAGCAGCGTTCCGACCAACGCCGCAATCGCGCTGCATCATACGCCAAACGTTTCGCCGCAAAGGAAGCATGCGCCAAGGCGCTCGGGACGGGTATCGCGCGCGGCGTCTTCTGGCGGGAAATGGGCGTGGTCAACCTGGCCGGCGGCAAGCCAACCATGGAATTGACCGGACGGGCAGCCGAACATCTCGCCGCCATGATCCCCGCAGGTCTCGAGGCGCGCATTCATCTGACGATCACCGACGACTATCCGCTCGCCCAGGCCTTCGTCATCATCGAAGCTGTGTAGAGCCTGCATTTTGGTTTAAAAACATTGCCCGCTTCGGGTGAAGGGGCTAAAGCTCAGGCAACGAACCGCATGGGTGTAAGAAGGAAATAACGCGTGGCCGAAGAAGAAGAAAAAAAGGAAAGCTCGCTCTGGAGCAATGTCAAAGTCATTGTTCAGGCGCTGCTTCTTGCTCTCGTCATCAAGACGTTTCTGTTCCAGCCCTTCACCATTCCCTCGGGTTCGATGATGCCGACGCTTCTGGTGGGTGACTACCTGTTCGTGAACAAGTTCTCCTACGGCTATTCGCGCTATTCTCTGCCGTTTTCGCCCAACCTGTTCGAAGGGCGCATTTTCGGCTCCGATCCCGATCGCGGCGACGTCGTGGTGTTCCGCTATCCGCCGAACCCGAGTGTCGACTACATCAAGCGCGTGATCGGCCTTCCGGGCGACCGGGTGCAGGTGCAGAACGGCATTCTCTACCTCAATGGCGAGCCGGTTCCGCGCACGGCCGATGGCACCTTCACCTCCGACTATCGCCGGGACCCGGGCCGCGACATTCCGGTCTTCCGCGAAACCCTGCCGGACGGCGTCAGCTACGACACGCTCGATGAAATCCGCAACTCGCCTGGCGACAACACCCGCGAATTCATCGTCCCTGAGGGCCATTATTTCATGATGGGCGACAACCGCGACAATTCGCTCGACAGCCGCTTTGACGTCGGTTTCGTGCCGGCGGAAAATCTCGTCGGTCGCGCCAGCCTGATCTTCTTCTCGCTCGGCAATGACACGTCCTTCGCCGAAATCTGGAAGTGGCCGTTCAACATGCGTTGGGACCGCCTGTTCAAGGTCATTGGTGGCTGAATGGCGGCACGGGGCGCAGGAGAGGATGAAGCCGGCGAACTGGCAAGGCTGATCGGTTTCGAATTTTCCGACCGGGAACGCATAGCGCGGGCTCTGACCCATTCGAGCGCGCGCAGCGGCAAGGACGGAAACTACGAACGCATGGAGTTCCTCGGCGACCGCGTGCTGGGGCTGGTGATCGCGGAGAACCTGTTCAAGCTTTTCCCGACGGCAACCGAGGGCGAGCTTTCGGTCCGCCTCAATCAGCTGGTGAGCGCGGAGGCCTGCGCCAGGGTCGCCGACGATCTCGGCCTGCACCGCTTCATCAAGACCGGTCAGGACGTGAAGAAGCTGACGGGCAAGCGCGTGCTTTCGATCCGCGCCGACGTGGTCGAGAGCGTGATCGCGGCGATCTACATGGAGGGCGGCCTGGAACCGGCGCGCCGCTTCATCGAGACGCACTGGAAGCCGCTCTTTGCCGATGGCGTGAAACTGAGACGCGACGCCAAGACGGAACTGCAGGAATGGGCGCACGCCAATCATGGCGAAACCCCGATCTATCATGTCGAGGACCGGTCCGGCCCGGATCACGAGCCGCGTTTCACCGTGAAGGTCACCGTCAAAGGCGTTGAGCCCGAGACCGGCGTTGACCGTTCAAAACGTGCGGCAGAACAGGTGGCTGCGACCAAGCTTCTGGAGCGCGAAGGCGTCTGGAAGACCGGGGGCTGATGGCTCTCGCATTCATGAATGCGTTTAGTTTGGCGTAACAATAGACTGAATTTAAAGTGTTTTACCGGTTTCCGCGTTTTGGTGCGAGCCGCAGGAGAAGCAGATGACTGACGCAGAAAATGGCGCAGAGACCGCCGCGACCCGTTCCGGCTTCGTTGCGTTGATCGGTCCGACCAATGCCGGCAAATCGACGCTGGTCAACCGGCTCGTCGGCGCCAAGGTCTCGATCGTCAGCCACAAGGTGCAGACCACGCGCGCCACGCTGCGCGGCATCGCCATTCATGACAATGCCCAGATCGTGTTCATGGATACGCCCGGCATCTTCAAGCCGCGCCGCAGGCTTGACCGCGCCATGGTGCTGGCGGCCTGGAGCGGCGCGCGCGATGCCGATCTGATCATGTTGCTGGTCGATGCCGAGCGCGGTCTGAAGGGCGATGCTGAGGCTATTCTCGAAGGCCTGAAAGAGGTCCGGCAGCCGAAGATTCTTGTGCTCAACAAGATCGACCGCGTGCGCCATGAAGACCTGCTGAAGCTCGCCGCCGCCGCCAATGAGGCGATCGGCTTCGAGCAGACCTTCATGATCTCGGCCACCAATGGGTCGGGCTGTGACGACCTGATGGATTATCTGGCGAAAGCCCTGCCGGAGGGCCCGTGGTACTATCCCGAGGACCAGATTTCCGATCTGCCGATGCGCCAGCTTGCCGCCGAAATCACCCGCGAAAAACTGTTCCTGCGGCTTCATCAGGAACTGCCTTACTCTGCCCATGTCGAGACGGAGAAATGGGAGGAACGCAAGGACGGTTCGGTGCGCATCGAGCAGGTGGTCTACCTGGAACGCGACAGCCAGAAGAAGATCGCGCTCGGCAAGGGCGGCGAGGCGATCAAGTCGATCTCCATGGCGGCCCGCAAGGAACTGTCCGAGATCCTCGAGCAGAAGGTTCACCTGTTCCTGTTCGTGAAGGTGCGTGAGAACTGGGGCGACGACCCGGAGCGTTACCGCGAGATGGGGCTCGATTACTCGAATTAAGCGGAGTGGCGTGAGCGATGGAATGGCAGGACGAAGGCATTGTTCTGGGTATGCGCCGCCATGGCGAGACCAGCGCGATCGCCGAGGTCATGACGCTTTCCCATGGTCGCCATTTGGGTCTGGTGCGTGGCGGCCGCTCGCGCACGATGCGCCCGGTGCTGCAGCCCGGCAACCGGGTCTCGCTTTCATGGCGGGCTCGTCTTTCCGAACATCTCGGCGAGTTCCGGGTCGAGCCGCTCAGCCAGCGGGCCGGCCTTCTGATGCAGTCGGCAACCGCGCTGCATGGCATGCGCGCCATGGCGGCGCTTCTGCGCCTCCTGCCGGAACGCGACCCGCATCGCCATCTCTGCGAAGCTGTCGAAGTGATCATCGCGAACCTGGATGACCCCGTCTCGGCGGGCGAGCTCTATGTCCGCTTCGAACTGGCGCTCCTGAACGAGCTCGGTTTCGGGCTTGACCTGGCGCGCTGCGCCGCGAACGGCTCCATGGTCGATCTTGTCTATGTGTCGCCGAAGTCGGGCAGGGCGGTCTCGCGGCATGCCGGCGCGCCCTATGCGGACCGGATGCTGGCGCTGCCGGATTTTTTGAGAGCGGATATCAACGAGGCCGCGGACCCAACGGGTCTTGCGGCGGGTTTCCGCCTGACCGGCTTCTTTCTCGATCGCCACGTCTACGAGCCGCGCGGGATCAAGCCGGACAGCGCCCGCGACAGTTTCATCGCCGCAACCCTGAAGGCGCTGGAGAAGCAGGAAACGGCCTGACGTTCAGCGCCGCCGCTTCAGCGGCCAGCTTTCTTCCCGCGTTCCGGTAATTTCCGCCGCATCGCCGACCCGCAGAAGGCCTTCGCCGCGCGGCACGGCGTTCCAGCCGAAGAGCGGTCCGGGCACCCGGCGATCCGCCGACATGCGGATGCGGCCCATCGCCGGCAGCGGATTGGCGCCGTCGCGCGATCCGGTGGTCTGGTCCTGCGTGGTCATGATGCAGCGGGCGCAGGGCTTGACGAAGTCGAACCGGATTCCGGAAATCTCTATGCCGGTCCAGCCGTCCTCTGCCCAGGGTTCCGCGCAGTCGAGCACGATATTCGGTCGGAAGCGCTCCATGCCGACCGGCTCCGCGCCATGGGCTTCAAGATCGGCATTGAGGGCGGCAAGCGAGCCGGTGCTGGTCACCAGAAGCTGGAAGCCGTCGGCGAAGGAAACCGGCGTATCCTGCTCCACCCAGTCGCGGCTGGCAATGCGGCTTGCGGAGCCGTCAAAGAAGGTCAGGCGAACAGGCCGGCCGAACCAGTCCGACAATGTCGCATCGACATCGCCCGATGTGGTCGCGGCATTGATCGTGTCCTTCCACACCGTGACATCAAGCCTTTCGGCATGGCGCGGAGCGGCAAAAACCGGCTTCGAACCATCCATCTCCAGCACCAGCCCGTCATCCCGACGGAGAGCGGAAAGCCGGGCAAGCGCCGGCATGTCGCGCTGGGTGATGAACTGGCCGGCGGCGTCCGTGATCACCGCGATCCTGTCGCCGGCAAGTCCCGAAGGGCCGCACTGGCTTTCCTCAAGCGCGATCCCGCGCGCGCTTTTCAGCGGGTAGATGTTGAGGGCGGCAATCTTCATGGCAGGCTCCGGCGCGAAAGGACAAAAAGAAGCCGGCGCGAGGCCGGCAACTTTGATCCTGATCCTAGCTCTTCTCCGCCGGTTTGTCTGCGCCTTCATCCCCTTTTTCGAGGAGCTGTTCGTCGCCGTCCAGCGTCGACAGCGTGACCTGCGGGAAGGGAATGGAAATGCCGGCCTCGTCGAAGGCGAGCTTGGCATCGCGGGTCATGATATGCGTCGTCTTCCACCACACGGAACCCGGCGCCCAGTAGCGCATCGCGACGACAACGGCGCTGTCGCCGAGTTCCTTGACGAAGGCGTAGGGTTCGGGATCAGCAAGAACGTTTTCATTGTTCTTGGCCAGGTCCAGCAGGATCTCGATCGCCTTCTTCAGGTCGTCGTCATAGCCGATGCCGATGGCAAGCTCATGCATGCGCTGGGTGACGCGCGAGTAATTGGTGATCGAGACATTCCAGAGCGTCGAGTTCGGGGCGAGACGGAAGAGCCCGTCAAAGGTCTTCAGTTCGGTGGCGAACAGGCCGACTTCCTGCACCGTGCCGTCGATCGAGCCGGTGCTGATATATTCGCCGACGCGGAAGGGGCGGAGCACCAGAAGCATGATGCCGGCCGCGATATTCTGCAGCGTGCCCTGCAGAGCGAGACCGATGGCGAGGCCGGCAGCGCCGAGAGCGGCAAGGATGGACGCCGTCTGCACGCCGAACTGGCCGAGCACCATGATGATGACGATGGTCAGAATGCCGTAGCGGGCGATATTACCGAAGAAGCCCGCCAGGGTACGGTCGACATTCTCGAATTTGAGGAATGCGTTCTTGATCGATCGCTGCACCAGCGCGGCCACGATCCAGCCGACAATCAGCAGGATGACGGCGCCAAGAACCGAAAATGTGTAGGTGATGACCAGCGCCCACATGGCGTTGGCGAAATCGCCAGACGCCTTGAACATGTCGCCGACCTGTTGCTCTATATTGTCCATTGAAAATGCCTTGTCTTCGGAAACTGGAAGGATGATTGCCTAGCTAGGGCGTTTTCAGCGCAAGTCCATGCTACGAAAACTCGCGCGTCGCTGCAACGTTGCCACCGTCGTCGAAAAGTCGCTGCGGTTCCAGCACGAAGGGCAGGTTCAACTGGCAGTCGCGCCCGCGCCCGATCCCCCTGACCGCTTCTGCAAGGCGCCCTTTCCGATCGAGGGCCTCGTCGCCAAGGGCAATCAGACGCGCATTCGGCGTGGCAAAGGGCGATGCTGCCCTCAGCGCCTCTGCCAGCGCACGATCATCGAGCACGGGCGCGCGCGCAAGCGCCGCGATCAGCGCGGCGGCAGGAGAGCGGGATACGCCCATCCAGCAGTGGACAAGCATGGGGCCATCGCAGGCCCGGGCAAAGCGGATGATCTCTTCGACGTGAAAGGCCTCCGGCGCAACCAGCTTGCCGCTGCCGGCAAAGGCTATATCGTTCATTCGCAGCGTCAGGTGCCGGGCCGGATCGATCGCGCCCGGCCGCGAAAAGTCATGGCCGTTGGCCATCAGCGACAGCATGGACCGGCATTTGTGGCGGGCGGCCATCTCTCCGATGCGCGCCAGCGGGCTGACCACGATGGCTGCGCTCATCCGCCATTCCCCTTCGCCGGCGCCTCCCGGTTGGCGCGCTCGGCCTCGATTTCCGCAAACCGCGCCAGAAAACGCGTCTGGGCATCGGTCGTCGCCATCGGCTCGATTGCGAGCATCTCGATCGACACGCCGTTGGGTTCGCCGAAAAAGCGCTTGGCCTCGGTGCGCGAAAAACCGGCAAGGGTGATTGCCTCGAAATAGGCGGCGATGCGGTCGGCGGCCTTGATTCGTGCCTTCAGCGTGCGCGGGGGATGCGGCGGCAGGCCGAAGCGCAGGTGGACGGCTGCCTCCAGCCGTTTTTCCACGCTCTTGTAGCCGCCGCCGACAACCGCCTTGAACGGCGAGATCATGTCGCCGATCACATATTCGGGCGCATCATGCAGAAGCGCCATCTGGCAGTCTTCGGGGCTTGCCTTGTGGCAATGCAGGAAGATGGTCTCGACCACCAGGCTGTGCTGGGCAACGGAATAGGCGTGGGTCCCGACCGTCTGGCCATTCCAGCGGGCAACGCGGGCAAGGCCGTGGGCAATGTCGGAGATCTCGACATCAAGCGGGGAGGGATCAAGCAGGTCCAGGCGGCGGCCGGAAAGCATGCGCTGCCAGGCTCGGGAATCGGTCTTGGGCATGGCTACTCGGGCTCCGCGCCGGTCGGCTCAAGCGATACGCCGCTCCAGGCATAGGGCGTGACGCTGACCGGTATGCCGCCGACGCTGACATCGCCGGCGGCCGAAGCGATCCGGTCGATGCGCACGATCGCCATGGCGTTATGTCCGCTGACCGAGCCGAGGCTGCCGGCATTCTTGCCGCCGGCCTCGACAGTGCCCTGATCCGTGTTGAAGGGTTCGGACGCCTCCAGCCGGACGAGCCTTCGCCGCGCCGTGCCGCGATGCTGCATGCGCGAGACAACCTCCTGTCCGACATAGCAGCCCTTGCGGAAGTTGAGACCGCCATTCCTGTCGAACAGCACGTCATGGGGAAAGGCGTCTTCGGCGGCGAAATCCGCGTGCATTTCCGCAGCCCCGGCTTCGATCCGCAAGGCAGTATAGGCGTCGGCATCGTCTGCCGCGTCGTCCAGGCGTCCGGGCAGACGGAACAGCGCGATATCAGACGCGGCAAAGCGTTTGTCGGCGATCGCGCCCTCGGGAACAGTCTCCGCATTTGCGAGAACCGTGACGCCGTCAAAGTCGGGCGTGCCGATCGTCACCTTGGCGCGCAGCTTGTAGAGCATCAGCCGCTTTGCCAGCGCTTCCCGGTCCTCGGCATGGGTCTCGATCAGAAAGCCCGCCGGACCGCGCGAAACCAGGAAATCGAACATGATCTTGCCCTGCGGCGTCAAAAGCGCGCCGGGCCAGGCCTCGCCGGAGGCAAGCCCTTCGACATTGGTGGTGATCAGGTTCTGCAGAAACGCTTCGGCGTCTTCGCCCTCAAGCGTGATGAAGGCTCTGTCCGGAAGATGGATCAATGCCATGGTCGTCCCTTTCATGCGCGGCGCGGCGCGGATCGAATCGCGATCCGATTTGTCACGCGCGAAGCGGCATTCGTCAATGCGGGGAGGAGCGTTCGGTCGGCAGGTCGGGATTACTGCAGGATGCGCTCGGGGGAGAACTCGCCGGCGAGCATGCGTTCGCGCAGCGATTCCAGCATTGCCTCCGCGCCTTCCTCGCCGATCATCCGGACGGTTTCGCGCATGGCGAGCGCGAGCGCCGCATCGGCGATGATCTCAGGCTCGATGCCGTCGGCAACACCGTCGGCCCATGCCTCGTTCTGGTATTCGAGAGCCGCCTGCATCTTTTCCCGCACGATCATGTCGTCGATTTCGTTGGCATCCGGCTTCATCTCGGTTCCTTGCTGGCTTCTCGTTCTTGGTCGTTCCGGAACTATCGTATCAACATTTTACCCGGTCTGTCAGCGTTGCTGCCATAAAAAGTGAACAGCCGGTTAACGGCAGGGGCAGTCCGTGTTTCTTGTGCCGCCGATGTGTCGCGGCTGCCACAGTCTCAGCCCGGGCGACCGAGCCTCTCGGCGCATTCGAGCACGCTGGTCGGTACATTCATGGCGCGGATTTCCTCCAGCGCGTACCAGCCGAGATCGTCGGCATCGTCCGCGGCTGCCGCAACAGCTTGTCGGTCGACATCCGCCTGAAACACGCTCAGCCGGTAGAAGCTCGATATCTCGCCGCCATCATCGCGGTCGATCAGATCGTAGACCGCAAACAGGCTTGCGGCGGCCGCGACCAGGCCGGTTTCCTCGGCGAGTTCGCGGATCGCGGCCTGTTCGGCCGTCTCGCCATCCTCTGCCTTGCCGCCGGGGAAGGCATACATTGCCTGTGCCGGAGGATTGGCCCGGCGCACGAGCAGGAATTTGCCTTCGCGCCTGACGATCACGGAGGAGGCGGGTCTGGGTGAGATGGTCATGGACGGGTATCCCTATGGCATTTCTTCCGGGGCTCGCGGGAGGTCGCGCGCACCCTTGTCATTCATCGCGCAAGATGAAATCTATACGCAATGTGCGGACGTTTTGGACTGATAACAAGCCCTGAGACGGCGGCGGCGGCCTTCGATCTGACCGGGATCGATCCGTTTCCGCCGCGCTACAATATCGCGCCTTCGCAACCGATCCTGATGGTGGTCAATGCCTCGGAACTGACCGGGGGCGGGGAAGGACGCACGGCGCTTCTCGTGCGCTGGGGACTTATTCCGGCCTGGGTCAAGGACGGCCGGGATTTTCCGCTGCTCTTCAATGCGCGTTCGGAAAGCGCGGCGGAAAAACCGGCCTTTCGCGGCGCCCTGCGACATTTCCGCACGCTGGTGCCGGCAAGCGGCTTCTTCGAGTGGCGCAAGGCGGGCGGCAAGGGCACGGCCCAGCCCTACTGGATCCGCCCGCGCCATGGCGGGCTGATCGCCTTCGCTGGGCTGATGTCGCCCTGGCAGGGGGCGGATGGCACGGAGCTTGATACCGGCACGATCCTGACCACGCAGGCAAGCGGCGTGGTGGCGAAACTGCACGACCGCTCGCCGGTGATCATCATGCCGGAGGACTTCGAACGCTGGCTTGACTGCCGCACGCTCGAACCGCGCCATGTGGCTGACCTGATGAAGCCGGCTCCGGACGATTTCTTCGAGGCCTTTCCGGTCTCAAAGGCGGTCAGCAACGCCCGCAATCTCGGCGCGGAGCTGATCGAGCCGATCGGGCCTGCGCTGCTGCCGGACGAGCCGGAGGCGGGACCGGGCGATCAGATGGATCTCTTCTGAGGCGACCGCAGCCGGACGGTTGTGTCAGATATCGAGATCGAGCCGGTTCTTGCGCGGGTGGTCCGGATCATCGTCTTCGTCGTCCTCGTCATCCTCCTCCATCACCAGCGTGCCGTATTTGGAATGCCAGGCGCGTGCGCCGAGCGGGAGGGCGGCAATATAGAGAGCCGAGCCGGCGATCATCACGTGCCAGGTGTAGGCAACGAGCAGCGCGACTGAAAGGACCGCAAGCAGCATCATTGGCAGTGCGAACTCGCGACGGACATTCAGCCCGAGGCTTTTTCCCGACCAGACCGGTAGCCGGCTGATCAGAAGGAAGCCGATGAGCACGGTGTAGATCGAAGCTGCAAGTGCGATCCCGCGGCTCGGCTGCATGCCGAGAAAACCTAGATAGACCGGCAGGAGTACGATGATCGCGCCCGCAGGCGCTGGCACGCCGACGAAATATTCGCCTTGCCAGCTTGCCTTGCGCTTGCGTTCCGCCATCACGTTGAAGCGCGCGAGACGGAGCGCGGCGGCGATCGCGTAAAGCAGGGCGGCGATCCAGCCGGGCGTGCCGGCATCATTCAGCAGATAGATATAGGAGACGAGCGCCGGCGCGATGCCGAAATTGACGATATCGGCGAGCGAATCCATCTGTTCGCCGAATTTCGAAGACGCCTTCAGGAGCCGCGCCAGCCGGCCGTCGACGCCATCCAGAAAGGCGGCGATCAACAGCATCAGCACCGCTTCGGTAAACTTGCCGTCGATCGCCTGGCGGATGCCGGAAAGTCCGGCGCATATAGCAAGCACCGTCACAAGGTTGGGAACGATCAGGCGCAGCGGAATTTCACGCAGGCGCGGACCCCTGCCGGACATATCGGAGCCCGATTTCGTTCGCGTCGCCAGCGAGCCTTCGTTCTCGTTCACATCCATCAGATCCGCCGTCCGACAACGGGCAGTTCAAAGTCGCCGAAAACGGCGAGCACCGTTTCGCCGGCCGTCGCCGTCTGACCGACGGCAACGCGCGGGGTCGTGCCGGCCGGCAGGTAGACGTCGAGCCTCGAGCCGAAGCGGATGAGGCCGAACCGCTCGCCTGCATCGACCACATCGCCGTTTTCAACGAAGCAGACGATGCGGCGGGCGACCAGGCCTGCAATCTGTACGACGCCGATGGCGCCATGGGCGGTGTCGAGCACCACGCCGTTGCGCTCATTGTCCTCGCTTGCCTTGTCGAGTTCGGCATTGAGGAACTTGCCCGGGCGATAGTGAATGCCGCGCACAGTGCCGGCCATGGGCGCCCGGTTCACATGGCAGTTGAACACGTTCATGAACACGCAGATCCGGAGCATCGGCTCGTCGCCAAGCCCCATTTCCTGCGGCGGGATCTCCTCGCTGATGGAGGAGACGCGGCCATCGGCCGGACTGATGACGATATCGTCGTCCTGGGGCACGATGCGTTCGGGATCGCGGAAGAAATAGGCGCACCAGAGCGTGGCGAAGAGGCCGATCCAGAACAGCGGATCGGCGATCCAGCCGAGAATCAGCGTGGCGACGATAAAGATCGCGATGAAGGGATAGCCTTCCTTGTGGATGGGCACGATCGCCTTCCTGATCGAATCGAAAACGGTCATCGGTTTCCTTGGCTCCGGGGGCTCTTGGTTCGGCCGCTTGTAACACTGACGCGTGGAAAGCTTACAGGTTCCCCCGCGACTTGAAAATGGTTCTCCACAGGCGCGGGCTTCTTCGTTCAGTTTGCGGGATCGAGCCGCATGATCACGCCCATGTCATCGCTCTCGCGTACTTCGCGCAGATGTTCTTCGGCAAGCGTGGCCTCGCGCTGGCGTTCCCACATCTGGGCGTAGAGACCGTTCATGGCGATGAGGTTGTCGTGGGTTCCGCGCTCGGCGATCTCGCCGCGCTTCAGCACGATGATCTCGTCGGCGCCGATGACGGTGGAAAGCCTGTGGGCGATGACGAGCGTCGTGCGGTTCTTCGAGACGACATCGAGGGCGGCCTGGATCTCGCGCTCGGTGTGGGTATCGAGCGCCGAGGTCGCCTCGTCGAGCACGAGGATCGGCGGGGCCTTGAGGATCGTGCGGGCGATGGCGACGCGCTGCTTTTCGCCGCCGGAGAGCTTCAGTCCGCGCTCTCCCACTTGAGTATCAAAGCCCTCGGGCAGTTGCCGGATGAAATCGCCCACCTGGGCAAGCTCGGCCGCTGCGTTGACTTCCTCGTCGGTCGCCGAGGTTCGGCCATAGCGGATATTGTAGGCGATCGTGTCGTTGAACAGCACGGTATCCTGCGGCACCATGCCGATCGCCTCGCGAAGGCTGTGCTGGCGCACCTCGCGCAGGTCCTGACCGTCAATGGTGATCGCGCCCTCGTTGACGTCGTAGAAGCGGAAGAGGAGGCGCGAAATCGTCGATTTGCCGGCGCCCGTCGGGCCGACGATCGCGACCGTCTTGCCGGCCGGCACCTCGAAGGAAACGCCCTTGAGGATCGGCCGGGAGGGATCATAGGAAAAATGCACATCCTTGAAGGCGATTGCGCCCTGACGGATTTGCAGGTCTTGCGCGTCGTCCTTGTCGGTGACTTCCGGATCGACTTCGAGAATGTTGAACATCTCCTCGATATCGGTCAGTCCCTGGCGGATTTCGCGATAGACCGAGCCGATGAAGTTGAGCGGAATGGCAAGCTGGATCAGCATGGCGTTGACGAAGACGAAATCGCCGATCGTCTGCGTGCCGTTCTTCACGGCGATCGCGGAAAGCACCATCATCACGGTCATGCCGGCGCCGAAGATGACACCCTGACCGAAGTTGAGCCAGCCGAGCGAGGTCCAGATTCGTGTTGCCGCTGCCTCGTACTTGGCCATGGAACTGTCGTAGCGGCTGGCCTCCATGTCCTCATTGCCGAAATATTTGACGGTTTCATAGTTCAGGAGCGAGTCGATCGCCTTGGTGTTGGCGTCGGTGTCGCTGTCGTTCATCTGCCGGCGGATGGCGATGCGCCAGTCGCTGGCCTTGATGGTGAACCAGACATAGAGCACGACAGTGACCGCAGTGATCGCCAGATAGTCGAAGCCATAGCCCCACCAGAAGATGACTGCGACCAGGAAGAATTCCAGCACGGTCGGCAGCGTGGCGAGGATCGTGAAGCGCACGATGGTTTCGATGCCCTTGGTGCCGCGCTCGATGATGCGCGAAAGTCCACCGGTCTTGCGCGACAGGTGGAAGCGCAGCGCCAGCCTGTGCATGTGCACGAACACGCGGTGGGCGAGCTGGCGCACCGCATACTGGCCGACGCTGGCAAACAGCGCGTCGCGAAGCTGGTTGAAGCCGAGCTGGCCGATGCGGGCCAGATTGTAGAACAGGACCAGCGTGACCGCGCCGAACAGGAAGGCTGGCAGAATGGTGTTGATTTCGAGCTCGCCCGTTAGCGCATTGGTCGCCCATTTGAAGGAATAGGGCACCAGAAGGAGAATGAGCTTGGCAATCACCAGCGCGATCGTCGCGTAGACGACGCGGCGTTTCAGGTCCGGGCGACTGGATGGCCAGATATAGGGCCACAGGTTGATGATGGTCTGAAGCGGATTGGCTGAATCCGCTGAAACGGTTCTCTGGCGATCTGCCATGATAATCCCCCGGCTCGAGGCGGGTCGGCCGAGCCATGATAAATATGTTCAAAGACGGGAAAACGACGCACTAGGCGTCGTTTCGTCATGCGAGATAGGGTCGTTTGTCGCCGAATGCAATGGCACGAGGCCTGGGGCAGGACATCTCGCCCTATCTGTCGGCAGGCGGCAACTGGTATTCCGGTCCCACGGGCATGCCTTCCAGAAGGCGGCGGTGGATGGTCTCCGCCTCGCTGTCGGGCAAGGGCTCGACGGGAAGGGAGAAGACCTGGCCGGGCAAGATCAGGTCCGGATTGACGATCTGCGTTTCGTTGGCAAGGTAGATCGTGGTGTAGCGAACGCCCCGGCCATAGACCCGCCGTGAAATCCGCCAGAGATTGTCGCCGCGCCTGATGATGACCGCGTTGTCGCTGCCCTGAAGCTGCGGCTGGAGGAATGTCTGGGTTCCGTCGGACTGATCGGCGCTGGTGCCGTCTGGGTCGGCCGATATCGCGGCGATCTGGTTTCCCGGCGGCCGGTCGAAGGGCACGACGGCCCTGGCCACGACCTGGTTGTTCTCGTTCAGCATGTCGACGCGGATCGTATGCAGTCCGACCGATACCTCGGTCCGGGCCTCAAGCACGAAATTGCCCTCGATGTTGACGGACCCTTCGGCCACGAGTGCGTCATCGACATAACCGCGTATGGTTGCGCCGATCTCGCCCTCGCCGGCGACAAACAGCGTGTCGTCCTCGATCTCGACGGCCTTGATCGAGACGGTAACGGCGATCGGCGTCTGGTCGGAGGCGGGCTCCTGCGCGGCGGTGACCGCACCCGACGCCTCGTCCTGGCTTCCGCGCGTTTCGACGTTGACGGCAGGCAGATTGGTATCTGTTTCATCGTCTCCAGACGTATCTCCGGAAAGCATGGCGTCATCCCGCCCGGCGTTTCCGTCGTTGGATGCTTGCTGGTCGACGTCCTGTCGCGTTGCGACGACCGTGTTGCCGGGTGACGTCGTCGACTGCATTTGCGGCGCGGAGATGATCTCGGAAGCCTTGCCAGGCTCGGTGATCAGCGCGAGGAGTTCGCCATTGTTGCCGTCCGGGATGGAAACCGTCGCCGTTTGTTCGGATCGCACCGTCCTGCCGTCCGGCATGGTGACGCTGAGGTAGATCAAGTGGTCGCCGGGCGACAGCGGCGTTTCGACGATGGCGACGAAGTCGCCGGATTCGGTAACGTCTGAGGAGGCGAGAATGCTCTCTTCTTCCTTCACATCGAGCAAACCGAGCGGTTCGGCGCCGCCGGCAATCACTGCGGTGCCGTCAGGTTCTACGCGCAGGACGTCGAAGGTGGGGATGCGCAACATCGCCGCCTGTCGCTCAACCGGCTCGTCGTCGCCGGCTTCGCTCTCTGGTTCGGCCGTGGCCGTCCCGCTCTCGGGCTCCCGCTGCGGTGCGGCAGCCTCCTCCTGCATGTCGGGGCCGGGAGGCTCCGTCTGCGGCGTTTCGGTCTGCGTGTCCTGCGTGGTCTGTTGCTCGCCTGCGATTTCACCGTTCTTGTCGCGCAGCGCGAAATAGGCGCCAGCCGCGATCAGCAGCAGGATGATGGCCGCAATGATGACACGTGTGTTGTTCTTGTTCATTCTTCACTCCAGACACGACGCCACGCGGACGACGTCAATTCGCTGAAAACGCTAGCGATAGTGCGGTTTATACACAAGTCTTCATTCGCGCTTGCGAGAAAGCATGAACAAGGTAAACGTCTGATTGTGGTCGATTTGCAATGCGCTTGACCGGCAAAGGCCAAATGAGGTTCAGTAAATCCATGAACAGCGAACAAGACACGATTCGATCCGTCTGCGTCTACTGCGGATCAAGACCCGGTACATCGGCAAGCTACATGGCCGCCGGCAAGGCGCTCGGAACGGCCATCGCCAAGGCAGGCTACCGGCTCGTCTATGGCGGCGGCACCAAGGGCATCATGGGCGCCGTTGCCGAGGGCGTGCTCGAGAATGACGGTCATGTGGTCGGCATCATCCCGGAATTTCTGGTGGACATGGAGGCGACCCGCCACCAGCTCGAGGCGCTCGATGAACTGCTGATTACCCCGGACATGCATGTGCGCAAGCACACCATGTTTGAGCGCGCCGATGCCTTTGTCGCGCTTCCGGGCGGTATCGGCACGCTGGAGGAAATCGTCGAGATCATGACCTGGGCTCAGCTCGGCCGTCATTCGAAGCCGATGATCTTCGGCAATGTCGACGGTTTCTGGAACCCGATGATCCAGTTGCTTGAACATATGAGCGGCGAGGGGTTCCTGCACACGAGCCATCAGGTGCGCCCGCGCCTGATCGATGACGTCGGCGAGATCCTGCCGACGATCGAAGCGCTCTGGGCCGAACAGGACGCCGATGACGAGGGCGAGAGCCACATCATCAGCCGTCTCTGATTCGTCTGGTCGCTGTGATCTTTCGTTCGGCTTGACGCTCAGTCGTTGCCGGCGGCCTCGTTCAGCCGGTCGATATCCGGCACGGTGACGTGCCGGTTGTTCTCCACGAGAATCACCTTTTCCTTGCGCAGCTTCGTCATCTGGCGGCTGACCGTCTCGATGGTCAGGCCGAGAAAGTCGGCGATATCCGCCCGCGACAATGGCAGGTCGAACGTGCAGCCGTCATCGGCTTCCGGGTCGATGTGCGTGGCGATCAGGTGGAGGAAGGAGGCAACCTTCTCGCGCGCGGTCTTGCGGCCGAGCGTCAGCATCCAGTCGCGCGCCTCGTCGAGTTCTTTCAGCGACTGGTCGTAGAGCTTGTGCTCGAGACCGGGCGTGTCGGAGATCATCCGCTCGATCGCGGCGCGGGGAAAGGCGCAGATTTCCGTCGCCGTCGCCGCTTCCGCCGTCAGCGAGCTTTCGCGCGAGAACGGACGACCGAGAAAGTCGGGCGCGAACTGCAGTCCGACAATCTGCTGGCGACCGTCGGCCATCATCTTCGACAGCTTGACCACGCCGCGCAGGATATTGGAATAGCTGTTGACGTTCTCGCCCTGGCCGACGACTTCCGTGCCGGGATCGATCGTCCGCTTTGACGACTGCTTGTTCAAGACAGCGAGCTGGGAACCGTTCAGCACCGAGCAAATGCCGCCATGGCGCGCCTCGCAGGCCCGGCACACCTGCGGTATGGCGTCATCATCGGTTGCAAAATGCGGCTTTTCATCCATGGTTTCACCAAATCGCAGCCCGTTCACGAGGTTGCCTTCAATCTTCCGACCCGTCTAGACGCCCTTTGTTCGGCGCGCAACAGTTTAGAGATCGGCGCGGGCGTAAGACATTCTCATTCCTTGATTAAAGTCAAAGCCGGGGGAAGTGCAAGGCGATAACGACAAACTGATCCCGCAAGAGGAAGGGTTTTCGCCATGATATCAAGCAGGCAGTTGCTGAAGACGTTCTCGCGCCCCGTACCGCGCTACACGAGCTATCCGACGGCCCCGCATTTTCATGGCGGGATTTCCGCGACGGACGTTGCCGGCTGGCTGAAGGCGATTCCTGCAGGGGACAAAGTCTCGCTCTATGTGCACATTCCCTATTGCGACCGGCTTTGCTGGTTCTGTGCCTGTCATACGAAGCATACGCTGCGTTACGATCCGATTACATCTTATCTGGAAAGTCTCAGTCAGGAAATCAAGTCCGTCGGTGCCATGCTGCCGCAGGGGGTGAAGGTTTCCGCCCTGCACTGGGGCGGCGGATCGCCGACGATGCTGACGCCGGACGACATGCGCCGGCTGATGGGCTGGTTGCGGGAGGCCTTCGACTTTGCCGAGGACACGGAGATCAGCGTCGAGATGGATCCGAACGATCTCGACGAGGCGCGCTACGATGCGCTCGCCGATATCGGCGTGACCCGCGCGAGCCTCGGCGTTCAGGATTTCGACGAGCGTGTACAGAAGACCATCAACCGCCTGCAGAGCTTCGAGCAGACGGCCGCGGTGATTGCCGCGATGCGCGAACGCGGCGTGCGCTCGGTCAATTGTGATCTGCTCTACGGCCTGCCGCACCAGAGCCTCGAGACATTGTCCCGCACCGTGGCGCAGATCATCTCGCTGCGCCCCGACCGGATCGCGCTTTTCGGTTATGCGCATGTGCCGTGGATGAAGAAGCATCAGACGCTGATTCCCGAGGATGCGCTGCCGGATGCCGAAGCCCGATTCGAGCAGATGACGCTTGCCGGGGAAATGCTGGCGGAAGCAGGCTACCAGCCGATCGGCATCGACCATTTCGCGCTTCCCGGCGACAGTCTGGCGCGTGCAGCGAGAGAAGGTCGCCTGCGCCGTAATTTCCAGGGCTACACGGATGAGAGCGCCGACTCGCTGATCGGGCTTGGCGCTTCCTCGATCAGCGAGGTGAGGGAGGGCTACTGGCAGAACATGCCGGCGATCGGCGAATACCGGCGTCTGGCGGAATCTGGCGAACTGCCGGTGGTGCGCGGGATCGCGCTTGATGACGAGGACCGGCTGCGCCGCTTCGTCATTGAAAAGGTGATGTGCGCCTATGGCTTTTCCAGTTGCGAACTGCGCGCCCGTTTCGGGCAGGCGGCCGAACATGTGATTGCCGAGGCGAAAGCCTATGCGCGCCTCAATCCGGACATCTGTCGCTTCGATGCCTTCGGTTTTCGTCTGGAAAAAGCTGCGCTTCCCTTCGCCCGCTCTGTTGCGGCGACTTTTGATACCTATCTGGAAGGCGGCCGGGGACGACATTCCTCGGCGGTCTGATCAAATGTCGAAAAATGATCATCCGATGCCCCGTGGCCATTGGCTTTTCGCCAATCTTTGCCTATGAGAAGGGCTGAATTGATAGTTTGAAGAGGTACAGGCGTGAGCGCTACATTCGACAAAGTTGCCGATATCATCGCTGAAACGAGCGAAATCGACCGCGACAAGATTACGCCGGAAAGCAACACGATTGACGATCTGGGCATCGACAGTCTTGATTTCCTCGATATCGTCTTTGCCATCGACAAGGAATTCGGTATCAAGATTCCGCTCGAAAAATGGACTCAGGAAGTCAACGAGGGCAAGGTCGATGCAGATGAATACTTCATCCTGAAGAATCTCTGCGCCAAGATCGACGAGCTGAGAGCGGCCAAGAACGCCTGATTTCGTCAGGCAGCCCTCTTCTGCGGACAAGCTTCGGGGCCTGCCGTGGCTTCCGTTTCCTGGCCGTGAACGATGCAGGCGGGAGAGGCTGAAGGCATTCATGCTGCTCGAATATTTCCAGATGATCGACGAGATCGTGTCCGTGGACATTTCCGCCGGCAGGATCGTTGCGCGCTCGACAGTGCCGGAAAAGAGCCCCGTGTTCGAAGGGCATTTTCCCGGCATGCCGCTTGTGCCGGGCGTGCTGTTGATCGAGACCATGGCGCAGGCCTCCGGCATGCTGCTTCTGGGCGTGAACAACTGTTCGGCCATGCCCTTCCTTATGATGGTCGACAGCGCCAAGCTGCGCAGCTTCGTCGAGCCGCATGCCGTGCTCGATATCGAGGCGGCGCTGGAGCACGAGGGTTCCGGCTTTGCCGTGACCAAGGCGAAGATCGCGTCTGCCGGCAAGCCGATCGCCAGCGCCCAGCTGAAATTCCGCACGCTTTCTTTTGAAGACAATGATCTGGCGCCGATCGTCCGGCGACGGGCCGAGGAAGTCGGCCTTTTCGCCGCGATCGAGAACGGCCAGACCGTGGAAAGGTCCTGAAATGACGAAATCGGACAATGATGTCGTTGTCACCGGTATCGGGCTTGTGACCAGTTTCGGCGTCGGCCAGGCGCCGCATGTCGCCATGCTGACCGGCGGCGCGGCGCCCGGGATGCGCATCGATGACGAGATCTGCGCGCCCTATCCGGTGCATCCGCTGCCCGAAATCGACTGGAAAGACCAGATCCCCAAACGCGGCGATCAGCGCCAGATGGAAAACTGGCAGCGTCTCGGCGTCTATGCCGCAGGCCTGGCGCTCGACGATGCCGGCGTAAAGGACAATGAAGAGATCTGCTCGACCATGGACATGATCGTGGCCGCCGGCGGCGGCGAGCGCGACATTGCCGTCGACACGATGATCGTCAACGAGGCGCGCGAGCGCACCGACCGCGAAATCCTGCTGAATGAAAAGCTGACGACGGAACTGCGCCCGACGCTGTTCCTCGCGCAGCTTGCCAATCTGGTGGCCGGCAATATCTCGATCGTCCACAAGGTCACGGGATCGTCGCGCACCTTCATGGGCGAAGAGGCGGCGGGCATCTCGGCTGTTGCCACGGCTTACGCCCGCATACTGGCCGGCCAGTCGACGCATACGCTCGTCGGCGCATCCTTCGTTGCCGAGCGGCGCGACATCCTGCTGATGCTGGAGGCCGTTCATGCGCTGTCGTGCGGCAAATGGGCGCCGCTCTGGGACAGGGCCGCCGAGGACGACGGCGGCATGATCATGGGGTCGGCAGGCGCTTTCCTGGTGCTCGAATCCCGCGCCTATGCGCAAGCGCGCGGCGCGCACATCTATGCCACGCTCTCCGGCGTCGAGGGCGATCGCGGCAAGCGCGAGGATGGAAAGTTCGAGAAACGCTTTGCCCGGCTCCTTGCCGATGCCGGCTTTGACGGCGGCCAGAACGAGGCCATCTTCTCCGGCGCCACCGGCCTCAGCGCGCTGACGAAGCAGGAAGCCGATGTTCTGAAGTCCGGTTTCCCGGATACGCCGCTGCGCGGCTACACGGGCATGACCGGCCACGCCATGGAAGCCAATTTCCCTCTCGGCATCGCGCTGGCCGCGCTTTCGCTCGATGCCAAGGCGCCGGTGCCCGTCTTCAATGACGGAGAGGCATCGATGTCGGCGCCGGCCGAGAAGATCGCCGTGACCACAGTCGGTCTGCAGCGCGGCGAAGGCGTTGCCGTGCTTGTCGGCGAGAAGTGAGAAAGGACGGGCAGATGAGCAAATTTACCGATCACCTTGGCCGTCCGCTGGTTGCCGTCACCGGCATGGGCGTCGTCACCTCGCTCGGGCGCGGACTGAAGGATAACTGGGAGAAGCTGACCAGCGGCGTCTCCGGCATCCACGCGATCTCGCGCTTTCCGACCGATCATCTCTCCACGCGCATTGCCGGAACGGTGGATTTCATCCCCTCCGAGCAGAACCCCGTCGCGCGGTCCTACGCCTTTGCCGCGGCGACGATCGAGGAAGCGCTGGCGATGGCCGGGCTTTCCGGCGACTTCGACGCGCCGCTGTTCCTTGCCGCCCCGCCGGTTGAGCCGGAATGGTCGATGCGCTTCGACCTTGCCGACCGCGCGCCGCCGCCCAGCGAAGACAATGACGCCTATATCCGCTTTCTCGCCGCCATGCGCGAAAAGGCAGATCCCGCCTTCCACGAGGCCGTGATGTTCGGGTCGATCTCTGAGCGGATCGCCGATCGCTTCGGCACGCGCGGACTGCCGGTGACGCTGTCGACAGCCTGCGCGTCCGGCGCCACCGCGATCCAGCTCGGGGTCGAGGCGATCCGTCAGGGTCGCACCGACAGGGCGATGACGGTTGCGACCGACGGTTCGGTGACGGCCGAGGCGCTGGTGCGCTTCTCGCTGCTGTCGGCGCTTTCGACCCAGAACGATCCGCCGGAAAAGGCCTCCAAGCCCTTCAGTAAGGATCGCGACGGCTTTGTGATAGCGGAAGGGGCGGCAACGCTCATTCTCGAATCTCTGGAAGCCGCCCATGCCCGCGGCGCGACCGTTTACGGCATCATTCGCGGCTGTGGCGAAAAGGCGGATCATTTCCACCGCACGCGGTCCTCGCCCGATGGCGGCCCGGCGATCGCGACAATTCGCGCGGCGCTTGAGGATGCCGGCCTCGGCATTGACGGGCTCGACTATATCAACGCCCATGGCACCTCGACGCCGGAAAACGACAAGATGGAGTATTCATCTCTCAAGGCCGTCTTCGGCGAGGAGATGATGCCGTCCATTCCGCTGTCGTCGAACAAGTCGATGATCGGCCACACGCTCACGGCGGCCGGCGCCGTCGAGGCGGTGTTCTCGCTGCAGACCATGCTGACGGGTGTGCTGCCGCCGACGATCAACTACAACACGCCGGACCCGACGATCGAGCTCGACGTCGTGCCGAATGCGAAGCGCGAGGCGAGCGTCTCTTCGGTGCTTTCCAACTCGTTCGGCTTTGGCGGGCAGAATGCCTGCCTGGTGATGACGCGCGAACCCTCCTGAGGGAAGATCGCGCCTTGAGTTTGCGAGGCGGCCGAGGGCCGTCTTTTCGAAATGTTGAAGGAATGACCCATGCGCGCATTGCAGCTGACAGATGACCGCAAGATCGAGCTTATGGATGTTGCCGAGCCGGAAGCGCCCGGCCCGGGCGAGGTGACGCTGCGGCCGAAGGCGGTGGCGCTCAATCATATCGATGTCTGGGGCTGGCGCGGCATGGCCTTTGCCAAGCGCAAGCTGCCGCTCACCATCGGCGCGGAGGCCTCCGGCATTGTCGAGGCGATCGGTCCCGGCGTTTCCAATGTTCTGCCGGGCGATCTTGTCTCGATCTATGGCGCGCGGGTCTGCGGGCGCTGCAAGGCCTGTCGCGAGGGCCGGGACAATCTGTGCGAACATGTGGGCGGCGTCCATGGTTTCCATCTCGACGGCTTTGCCCAGGACAGGATCAACATTCCGGCCCGCCAGCTTGTTGTCGCGCCGCCCGGCGTCGACGCCGTTGCCGCAGCGCTGGCGCCGGTCACCTTCGGCACGGTGGAGCACATGCTGTTCGACAACGCCAAGCTTCAGCCGGGAGAGACCATTCTGGTGCATGCCGGTGGGTCGGGCATCGGTTCGGCGGCAATCCAGCTTGCCAAGAAAACGGGCTGCAGGGTGATCACCACTGTCGGGTCACAAGACAAGATGGAAAAGGCCCGCGCGCTTGGCGCCGATGAGGTTATCAACTACCGCGAGGACCGGTTTGAAGGCGTCGTTCGCAAGCTGACGAAGAAGAAGGGCGTCGACGTCGTCTTCGAACATGTCGGCGCGGATACCTGGGCCGGTTCCATGCTTTCGATGAAGCGCGGCGGCCGCCTTGTGACCTGCGGTTCGACCTCGGGCGTTTCCACCAATGTCAACCTGATGATGCTGTTCCAGCAGCAGCTCAAATTCTTCGGTTCCTTCGGCTGCCGCATGGAAAACATGGCGGACGCCATGCAGAAGATGGCGCAGGGGATCGTGCACCCGGTCATCGATACGCTGGTTGATTTCGACGGCATCGACAAGGCGCTCGAGCGGATGGAAAGCCGTCAGGTCTTCGGCAAGATCGTGCTTCAGATCGGTGACTAGCGCACCAAGCGTCCTGCGTTGTTAAGCTTGGCCTGAAAGAAAATCCTCGTTACAAGGCGGGCAGCGCGGATCACTCGCGCTGCCCGCACTCAATTCTGGATCTGGTTCCCGTGAAATCCTTCATCACCCGCATCGTTCTCAAAGCCCGGCAGTTCCAGCAGTGGCTGATTGCCTATCTGGTGTTCGGCCTGCTTTCCGTGATGAAGCTTTTTCCGGCGGACGGTTCGATCCGGTTTGCCGACTGGGCGATGCGCAAGATCGGGCCCCATACCGGCCGGCACAAGCTGGTGCTTGAAAACCTGCGCTGCGCCTTTCCAGACATGGAGGAGGCGGAAGTCGAGCGGATCGCGCTTGCCAGCTGGGGCCATATCGGCCGGCTCGCGGCGGAATATGTGTTTCTCGACGAGCTTTTCGATTTCGATCCGGAAAGGCCGGACGTGGGCCGCATCGAGGTGGCGGGCGTGGAACGTTTCATGGATCTGCTGGCGCTCGATAAGCCGTTCATCGTGTTCACGGCCCATACGGCGAATTTCGAACTGCTTCCGGTGGCCGCCGCATCCTTTGGCCTCAACGTCTCGGTTCTCTTCCGCCCGCCGAACAACCCCTATATTGCCGAAAAAGTGTTCCGTTTCCGACGCAAGCGCATGGGCGAGCTGGTTCCCTCCCATGCTGGCTCCGCCTTCGCGCTCGCCAGCGCGCTCGATGCGGGAAGGGGAGTAGGCGTCCTTGTCGACCAGAAGTTCAAGCGCGGATCGCCGTCGACCTATTTCGGCCAGGAGGTGCGGACCAACCCGCTACTGGCCAAGCTTGCGCGCCAATTCGACTGCAAGATCTTTCCCGCCCGCTGCGTACGGCTGCCGGACAATCGCTTCCGTCTCGAACTGGAAGAGGAAATGCCGCTTCCCCGGACGGAAAAGGGCGCGGTGGACGTGGCCGCGACGGCCCAGGCGCTGAACGACAAGGTGGAGACCTGGGTGCGCGAATATCCCGAGCAATGGCTCTGGTATCATGATCGGTGGAGCCGCCGGAAGCGGTGAGCGGCCGAGGCCGCCCGGCTATCGCAGGCGGCTTGCGACGAGTTCCTGTTCGAATGACAAATGGCGCCTGAGCGCGCCGAACAGGCCGCGCAGCATGTAGCCAACGGCTTCGGTATTGACCACGTCGCCGCTTGAAAGCCGACGCAGGACGTCTGTGACCTCCTCCGCAAAGCAGAGATCCTCGAAATGCTCGTAGCTCAGGCGGTCAAGGGCCTCGGCCGCAGCCCGGCCTCCAGTTGCCCGGCGGATTGCAGGAAAGACCTGCATTTCTTCCAGTTCCTGTGCCTTCTTGAGCGCAGGCACCAGTTCTTCGGACAAGGTCCGACACTCGCCGCGATTGACATTCGCGGGGAGCGAATCGGCAACGGCCTCCAGTGCGTCGCAAAGACGCCCTATCGTGGCATGAGCGGAGCGCAGCGCCGCACTTGCTGGGCCGTTTGTTTTCGGTATCGGCTGGGTCAATTGAGTGTCCAAGCAATCAGTCGCGAGGGTTTCGGCCGTCATGCGTTCCTCCCTGCTGAATCGACCGTTCGTGAGCCATTTGCAGACAAACGGCCCCCGCTTTCATTGACTTAGGTCAAGAATGGCCCTCATCGGTCTGCCGTATCGTCGCCCGGCCTCGAAGTTGGCGGCGTGAAGTTGGGAAAATGTCACGAAACTCACGAGTGCAGGGGCTAAATCATTCCCGTATAAGGTATATGAGCAAGCCGAGAGGAAAACTTCATGAATGAGATGCCGACCGACCAGCGCCGGCTCGACCGAGCACGGAGCGTTCAGTTCTACATCGACGAACGTCCGTACTGGATCGACGGGACGGAAGCGCCCCCGCCGAAGATGACAGGAACGCAGTGGCTGATCTGGTGGCTTTCGGTGGCGGGCAAGTTCTTCGAGGGCCTGGTCGTTTTCATGACCGGTGTTGCCATGCCGCTGATTGCCGCGGAATTCGGTCTCAATGCCACGCAGCATGGCATGGTCGGCTCGGCGTCATTGTTCGGCATACTCATCGGCGCGAGCGCGCTCGGCGGGCTTGCCGACCGGTTCGGCCGCAAGCGCGTTTTCATCATGGAGCTCGGGCTTTTCATCGCCTTTCTCACGGCCATCATCTTTACCCAGAGTTTCGCCTGGCTGATCGTTTGTCTGTTCGGCATGGGGCTGGCACTCGGCTGTGACTATCCGACGGCGCATCTGGTGATTTCGGAAAGCACGCCGTCGAAGACGCGCGGCGGGCTAGTGCTCTCGGCATTCGGCTTCCAGGCGGTCGGGGCCATCTTCGGCACGCTTCTCGGCTATATCATCCTGACCCTTGACCCCTCGATCGGCGCATGGCGGTGGATGTATGGCGTGGCGATCATTCCGGCGCTCGCCGTGTTCATCGGCCGGTTCTTCATTCCCGAAAGCCCGCACTGGCTCGCCGTGCACGGCCGGGGCAAGGAGGCCGAATCGGAACTACAGAAGCTTCTGAAACGCGTGCCGGCCTATCCGACCAAGGTCAGTGTCTCGGAGCCTCCGGAACTCGCGCGCAAGAAGTTGACCGGTTATCGCGCGCTGTTCCAGAAGCACAACATGCGTCCGCTGATCCTGTCGTCCGTGCCGTGGTTCCTGCAGGATCTCGGCACCTATGGCATTGGCATCTTCACGCCCACCATCCTGGCCGCGACCGTCGGCCACAAGACCGAACATGCCCGCAATGTCGCGGACCTGGTTCACAACGACCTGATCGCCGCCAAGGGGACGGCGCTGCTCGATCTTCTGCTTCTGGTCGGCATTATCGGCGCCGTGCTGCTCGCCGACCGCATCGGCCGTATCCGCCTGCAGGTCTTCGGCTTCATCGGCTGCGCCGTCGGCCTGTTCATCGCCGCGCAGGCAGGCAGCTATTCGGGCGCGACGCAGACAGCTCTGATCTTCACCGGCTTCATGCTGTTCAACTTCATGACCAATCTCGGGCCGAACGCCCAGACCTATCTGATCGCGGGCGAGGTGTTTCCGACCCATATCCGCGGCACGGGCGCGGGCTTTGCCGCTTCCTTCGCCAAGATCGGCGCCTGCATGACGGCCTTCCTGTTTCCGGTTCTGCTTGCCGATATCGGCACCACGGCGCTGCTCTACGGTCTGGTCGTGACCTCGCTGATCGGCGCGGTGGTGACCTTCTTCTTCCGCATCGAAACGCGCGGCATCAGCCTCGACGGCCGCTGACGTGACAGAAAAACCCGGCCCTGTCACCAGGGCCGGGTTTGTTCTTTTCGGATCTCTGTCTCAGGCTCAGTTGGCCGCTGCGCGGGCCGTCTCCAGCCAACCGTCGACCGCATCGCGGTTATCCGCAATCCAGGCGTCGGCCTGCGCCTCGATATCGTCGTCGCCCTCGATCATCGCCGCGTTCTGCTCGAAAATGTCTTCGAGCGGGATCGAGACCTCGGTCAGGATCGAGCCGATCGCCGGATTGGCCTCAAGCAGGTCCTTGCGCGCCACCGGCTGGATGTCGTTCGGTGGGAAGCCCATGTGGCAGGGGTCGGCGACGCAGGTCTCGAGCCCTTCGGCCGGCGGCACGGTCTCGACGCCCTCGACCTGGGGAACCGGGATCCACATCACATCCTCGCCCGCCTTCAGTTCGTAGCCGGTCCAGTTCGGCGTCCAGGCATAGTAGAGCACATGCTCGCCGGCATTGTAGGCAGCAATCGTGTCGGCCATGGCGGCGTTGTAGCCGGCCGTGGTCGTCGCGATGTCGTCATCCAGCCCGAAGTCCTCGAGCTGCTCCACGATGACGCGCTCGCACAGCCAGCCCGGCGGGCAGGAGACGAGGTCAGCCTTGCCGTCGCCATTGCGGTCGAAGGCTTCGCGCACTTCCGGCCGCGAGAAATCGGCGAGCGATTCGATGCCGAATTCCTCGATCGCCGCCTTGTCGACCATGTAGCCCTGCAGCGCGCCGGCATCGGCGACCATGCCGATCACCTCGGCCTGATCCTCGAAGATCGGCTTGTAGGTGTCCTGGGCGGGAAACCAGCCATTGACCCAGAGGTCGACGTCGCCCTGCATCACCGCCTGGTAGAAGGGCGGCACGTCGAGCGTTGTCGGGCCCTCGACTTCATAGCCGAGTTCCTCAAAAAGCTTGGTGTAGATTGCGGCCTGGAACCAGCCGCTGTCCCAGCTGGCGCGGGCCATCTCGATGGTGACGCCGTCGCCCGGCTCCTGAGCAAGGGCGGGTGCAAGGCCGGCCGTGCCGACCAGGGCGGTCACGGCGAGCGTGTGAATCAGCTTCTTCATGAAAATCTCTTGTCTGGAACTGTCCTGATCGGCTCGGGCGCGCGCCTGTTGAGCGGTCGCTGCCGTCGCCGGACAACAAAAAAGGCCGGAAGGCGGCCAAACCGTCCTTCCGGCCTCAAGATCAGCCGCTATCAGTTGGCGGCAGAACGGGCAGCTTCAAGCCAGGTGTTGACCTGGTCCTGATTGTCCTCGATCCACTTGGTGGCCTGGGCCTGAACATCGTCGTCGCCGTTGTTCATGGCCGAGTTCTGCGCGAAGATATCCGGCAGCGGGATCGATACTTCCTTGAGGAGCGCATCGACGGCCGGGTTGTCGGCGAGGAACTCGTCATTGACGACCGGGACGATGTCGTTGGCGACAAAGCCCATGTAGCACGGATCGGCAACGCAGGTGTCGAGACCCTTGGCCGGTTCCGGCAGGTCGACGCCTTCCTTCTGCGGCACTTCAATCCACATCACGTCCTTGCCGGGCGCGAGCTGGTCAACGGTCCAGTTCGGCGTCCAGGTGTAGAACAGGATGTGCTCGCCGTTCTGGTAGGCGGCGATCGCGTCAGCCATGGAGGCGGAGTAGCCGGCCTTGATCGGGTTGATCGAGTCGCCGAGATCAAAGTCTTCCATGTGCTGCGAAATCGTCAGCTCGCAGCCCCAGCCCGGAGGGCAGGCGACCAGATCGGCCTTGCCGTCGCCATTGCGGTCGAAGGCTTCCTTGACTTCGTCGCGCTTGAAATCGTCAAGCGTCTTGATGTCGAACTCTTCGATGGCCGCCTTGTCGACGAGGTAGCCCTGAAGCGCGCCGCCCTTGGCAACCGCGCCGTCAACCTTGGCCTTGCCCTCGAAGGTCGACTCATAGGTGCGGTGCAGCGGGAACCAGCCGTTGACCCAGAGGTCGACGTCGCCCTGCGACACGGCCTGATAGAAGGCCGAGGCGCCAAGCGTCATCGGGCCGGTCACGGTGTAGCCGAGATCTTCAAACATCTGCTTGTAGATTTCGGCCTGGAACCAGCCGGTATCCCAGTCGGCCTGGGCCATACGGATGGTCTTGCCGTCGCCGGGCTCCTGCGCGAATGCGGCAGTGGCCGGCACAAGGCTGGCCGCGCCGATCATCAGGGCAGCGGTGAGCTTGTTGAGGTTCTTGTTCATGAGTGTTTCTCCGTTTCTACGTGTTGCGGCGTCTCGCCTACGGGGAGGCAGGCGCGTCGCCTTGGCTACGGGATCGGAGATCCCTTGAAAGCGGCCCTCGGGCCGCCCTCGTGCTTATTCGGCGGCCTTTTTCTGGCCGCTGAAGAGTGTTCCCAACGCCTGACGGAAGGTCATCCGGTTGGGATCGGAAGGCTCGACGAGGCCCTGGGTGATGCGGTCGAGCACGATGGCCAGGACCACAATGCCGACGCCGCCGGCGGTCGCGCCGCCGACATCAAGTCGGCCGAGACCGGTGTTGACGACCTGTCCGAGGCCGCCTGCGCCAATGAGCGCTGCGATGACAACCATCGACATGGCGAGCATTAGGGTCTGATTCAACCCCGCCATGATGGTGCGCATGGCAAGCGGCAGCTGAACCTCGATCAGCGTCTGCGTGTAATTCGCGCCGAAAGCCTCCGATGCCTCGATCAGGTCCGTGCGCACATTGCGGATACCGAGATTGGTCATGCGGATGATCGGCGGCAGGGCAAAGATGATGGTCGCGATGATGCCCGGCGCCATGCCGACGCCGAAGAGCATCACGATCGGCACCAGATAGACGAAGCTCGGCACGGTCTGCATCACGTCGAGGATCGGCCGGACGATACGCCACAGCATGTCGCTGCGGGCAACGAGAATGCCGACCGGCACGCCGATGATGGTACAGAAGAACACCGATGTCAGGATCATGGCGAGCGTGGTCATCGTCTCCGGCCACAGGCCGATCAGGTCGACGAACAGGAACCCGAAGATCGTCACCAGCGCCATGGTCCGGCCGACGATGCGCCAGGCAAGAAGCGCGAAGATGGCGGTCATGGCCAGCATCGGCACCCATGCGAGGAAGGTGTCGAGCGCCATCAGAACCTGGTTGACCGGCACCTGGAGCGCGCGGAAGAACGGCCGGAAATTCGGGACGAGGAAGCCGCGGACGAAGTCATTGACCCACGTGTCGAACGGGATCGTGAAATACTGCGATGGATCTAGCAAATCTCTGGTCTCCTGTCGGCTTATTCCGAAGCCGGCTGGCTTGCAGCCGGTTTGTTTTTCTCAGCGTCGGTCTCTTCGGTCTCCGTTTCAGGCTCTTCCGGATCAGCGGCAAGCTGTTCGAAGATCTGATCCTGCGAGACCACGCCGACGAGCTTGCCGTCGTCATCGGTCACGGCCATCGGCACGCCCGCCTGTGCGGCGCCGTAGACTTCATTGAGGTAGGCCTCTTCCGGCACGGTCGGCGGCTCGGCAAACATGACGTCACGCACCGGCGTGTCGCGCGGACACTCAAGCGCATCCGAACGCATCAGCAGGCCCACGGGCACGCCGCGCTCGACCACATAGGCGAGGTCGGACTTGGCCTTGTCCATGACGCCGAGTGCGTCGCGGGCCGTGGCGTCAACCTTTACCCAGGCCGCATCGCTGGAGATGTCGGACACTTTGAAGACGCGGCTGCGGTCGATATCGGACACGAAGGCGCGGACATAATCGTCGGCCGGTTCGGAGACGATCTCCTGGGCCGTGCCCACCTGCACGAATGCGCCGTCCTTCATGATGGCGATGCGGTCGCCGAGGATCATGGCTTCGTTGAGGTCGTGGGTGATGAAGACGATGGTCTTCTTTAATTCCTTTTGAAGAACGATCAGTTCGTCCTGCATCTCGCGGCGGATCAGCGGGTCAAGCGCGCCGAAGGGCTCGTCCATCAGCAGGATTTCCGGGTCGTTGGCCAGGCCGCGGGCAAGGCCCACGCGCTGCTGCATGCCGCCGGAAAGCTGGCTCGGATAGCTGTTGGCATAGGCGTCGAGCCCGACCTTGGCGAGCGAGGCCAGCGCCTGCTTGTGACGCTCTTCCTTGTCGACGCCCTTGAGCTTCAGCCCGAAGGCGACGTTGTCTATAATCGTTTTGTGAGGAAACAGCGCGAAGTGCTGGAAAACCATGGTGATTTTCTGCCTGCGGACTTCCCTCAGCGCTTCCTTGCTGCAATTGGCGACGTCGACATCGTCGATCATGATCGAACCGGATGTCGGCGGGATCAGGCCGTTCAGCGTGCGCACGATGGTGGATTTACCGGAGCCCGAAAGGCCCATGATGACGAAGATCTCGCCTTCCTGGACATCAAAGCTCACATTGTCGATGCCAACGGTGACACCCGTGGCCTTGAAGATGTCTTCCTTGCTCTCGCCGGCGGCGAGGCGACGTGCCCCTTCGCCGCTGTCATCGTTGAAAAGCTTGGAAACGTTTTTCGCGGTCAGTTTGACAGTCATACCTCTTCCTTACTCGGCAACAGGGGAATGAGGGTCCCTGAGGCGTCCGATCTTCGGTTGTGCCTGCGCGCGGCCCGCGCGCGCCACGCAAAAGGGGCTCCAGAAGCGACGTTCGCATCCATCCGGACATGTCTCTCGCATCCGAGCGAAAGCGCAGGATCGGCAAACCGACCCGGCGAATGTCCGCGATACCCCAGGGCTCAAGAGAGCCCGACAAGGCCGCCTTGTCTGTTGTCAATTCAACGATCGAGCGGCCTCCGCTGTGTAGAATTATGGCGGTGGAATGTCAAATTTCCGGCGCCAAAGTGTCGTGCATTCAACCATGCCATGGAAATAGGGTGATTTTCGCCAATTCAAGGGGAAGGGGCGCCGGGCAGGCCGGCTTTCGGCTTGAACCGGCGGCGATGGCAGAGTAGTTCAGAGGGACTTTGATCGACACGGCGAGACGGGTAACATCTTGATCGACCCCTATGAAGTGCTTGGCGTAGACCATGATTGCGACGAGAAGACCGTGCGGGCGGCCTATCGTCGTCTGGCCAAGGAAGCCCATCCCGACAGCGGCGGCGACGAGGAACGCTTCGCCCGTCTTCAGGCGTCCTACGACCTGTTGAAGGACCCCGTCCGGCGCAAGGTCTTTGACGATACCGGCTATGATCCCGAGCTTGCCGACCCGAAGGACCTGAAGGGGCTGATGTTGCTGGAGCCGCTCGTCAACGAGATGATCCTCGACGATCGCGAGCCCGGCAGTTTCGATCCGGTTGCGGCAATGCGTCGCAAGCTTTCCGACGACATTCTGAAAAGCCGCTTCCACATCCTCGAGCTTGAGCGCCATCGCGCCCGCGTGCGCAAGCACATGGACCGGCTCGGCCGTCGCAAGCGCGACAGTTCGACAACCGACGTGCTCGGCTCCATGCTGCGCTCCAGAAGCGAGTCGATCACCGAGGCGATCCGCAATGCCGAGGACCAGATCGAGGCGATCGAGCAGGCCTATACCATGCTCGAGGGCTATGCTTACGAGCTTGAACGTGACGAAGAGGCAGAAGACGCGCCCGACGCGGACACCGAGGGCAAGGCTGCCGAATAGCGACGGCTGCAACGAAGCCGTGATAGCAAGGGAAATCTCATGACGACGATGGAATGGTCGAAACTGCTCGATCTCGAACGGTTGTTTCTGACCTCCTCGTCGGACAAGCCGCGCCGCCCCGCCTATGACCAGGATGCAGACCGCATCACCTTTTCGGCGCCCTTCCGGCGGCTCGCCAACAAGACCCAGGTCCATCCGCTCTACGATAACGACCATATCCATCACCGTCTGATCCATTCCGTCGAGACGGCGAGCGTCGGTCGCTCGCTCGGGCTCGAGGTCGGCTGGTGGCTGGAACAGGAAGGCAAGGTCGAGAAGGGCGGACAGGCGATCGTCGCCGGCCTCGTCCATGCTGCCTGCCTGGCGCATGATATCGGCAATCCGCCCTTCGGCCATTCCGGCGAGGCGGCGATCGGCGCCTGGTTTGCCGAAAAATTCGACCGCGGCGGTGGGCTTTTTGCTGACCGGGAAACCTGCTTCGCCGAGGAGTTCGAGGCCTTCGAGGGCAACGCCCAGGGCTTCCGCATCATCGCCGGGCTGGAAATGCACCGGCGCGGCGGCATGCGGCTGACGCATGGCACGCTCGGCGCCTTCCTCAAATATCCGGTGACGGCGCGCACCCGCCAGACGATCGCAGTGCGCGACAGCGGGCTGAAGAAATTCGGCGTGTTCGAAACCGAGCGCGCGGCGCTGGAGACCGTCGCCGCCAGAACCGGCCTTCTTGCCGGCGATGCGTCGGCAGGCTGGTGGCGACGCCACCCGCTGGTCTATCTGGTCGAGGCGGCCGACGACATCTGCTACAATATCCTCGATCTTGAGGATGCCTTTACCACGGGCGATCTCGGTTATGGCGACGTTGCGCCACTGCTTTCCGCCGTCGCCGGATTTTCACCGAAGGATGATCGCGGCGACACGCCCCAGGAAAAAATCGCTGTTTTGAGGGCGGTCGCGATCAACAAGGCCTTCGAGGCATGCAGCACTGCCTTTGCCGAGAACTACAATGCGATCATGGGCGGTCAGTTCGCCGGTGCGCTCGTCAGCGCCTCGGCGCAGGCAGATTCCTTCGCCACGATTGAGGCTCTTGCCAGCGAGCGTATCTTTACGTCTCCGCGCAAGACGGAACTGGAGGTGATGGGCCGCAATCTGGTACACCGCATTCTGGACGGGGTGCTACCCGTTCTGGAAGCGCTTGCCGAAGCGGATTTCGTCGAGGACCGGATCGACGGCTATCCCCGTCAGTTGCAGCGCGCCCTTGGCATAGACCTGCGGCATGCGCGCGATCCGTATTCCGCACTGCATACGCTGGCCGACTATGTGTCCGGGATGACTGACCGTTATGCGGTCAAGATCGATCGGATGATCCGCGGCTGAGGCGGCTACTTCATCAGGTCGTGGAAATGCGCGGCGAAGAAATCGCCGAAGACGAAGGGCGCTGCGGTCCACACGCTGGTCCACAAAAGCGCGCCGACGATGTTTGCCAGCAGGAAAGGGCGCCATGCCATTGCCATCATGCCGGCAACAATCCCGTTCAACTGTCTCAGAATCACCACGAAGCGCGCCCCGACCACGACGGCCGTCCCGTGTTTGTCGTAGAGCCCTTCGATCCATTCCCGTCTCTGATCGTTGAAGCCGATATAGCGACCATAGCGCTCGACGATTGTTCGACCGCCATAGCGCCCGATCGCATAGCCCGTATTGTCGCCGAGCACGGCGCCGATGAACACTGCCAGAAACACGCCCTCGATCGGCAACTGCCCGCCGGAGGCCAGAAGCGAGGCGCCGATGACGGCGCTTTCGCCGGGCAGGGGGGCGCCGAGCGATTCCAGATAGACGATGACGAACAGCGCCGCCACGCCGTAATGGCGCAGGTAGGGCTCGATCATCGCGATCGATTCGTGAATCAGATGCATGCCCGCTCCTCGTTCCGGGACAATGTCCTGGCGGTTTCCGACGCCTTCGCCGCTTTCGAAAGTGCGCGGTAACCTAATATGCAATGCCAATAAAGGGCGGGTGGCGCAAGGGGCAAGAGTGGCCCGATCCCTTGCTCGACAAGAGGGCGGCGGACAGGAGGCGGCAACAGAGCTGTGGATAACTGGTACGCCCTAGGGGAATCGAACCCCTCTTTCCAGAATGAGAATCTGGCGTCCTAACCGATAGACGAAGGGCGCATGCGCGGGACATGCGGCATGTGTTGGCGGTCGCCATCTCTGTATCACAGGGGTGGTTGCCGTCAGGCAGAAGAATATGAGTGGCACGCCCTAGGGGAATCGAACCCCTCTTTCCAGAATGAAAATCTGGCGTCCTAACCGATAGACGAAGGGCGCGCATCTCATGTTTGGCGAAATCGCTTTGGGCAATCCCGCCGGTCGGCGAAAACACGTCATCCGAAGCTGAGCCTCGGACCCATTGCAACACGATCTTGCGACCATGCGCGAATGGCACGCCCTAGGGGAATCGAACCCCTCTTTCCAGAATGAAAATCTGGCGTCCTAACCGATAGACGAAGGGCGCGTGCGTTCGCTGGGCGCCCTTATAATCAGGCAATAGAATTGCTGCAAGCGTAAAACAGCGATTTCTTCAAAAAATCGACATGTTGAAATGCCTGCTTCAGGCCCGCATGTAACTGGTTGATTTTAATGGGAAGATGCCGCGCGTTCTCGCGCGGCATCGCTTCTGCTACCAGCTGCCGGTGTTCGCCATCGATGCCCAGGGCTCTTTCGGCTCAAGCGGATCGCCTTCCTGCAATATCTCGATCGAGATACCGTCGGGCGAGCGAACGAACGCCATGTTGCCGTCGCGCGGCGGACGGTTGATGATCACGCCGGCATCGGAAAGCTTCTGGCAGAAATCGTAGATGTTCTCGACGCGATAGGCGAGGTGGCCGAAATTGCGGCCGCCGGCATACTCTTCCGGGTCCCAGTTATAGGTGAGTTCAAGTTTCGGCACATGTTCGCCATCGCCGTTTTCCAGGTCCTTCGGCGCGGCGAGGAAGATCAGCGTGAACCGGCCCTTGTCATTGTCGATGCGGCGCACCTCCTTCAGGCCCATCAGGTCGCGGTAAAAACGCAGCGATGCGTCGATGTCCGTAATGCGGACCATTGTGTGGAGATAGTGCATTGTTCTCTTCCCTGTTGTTTGTTCGCCGGTGGGCATCAGGATGGGGACGGGACCCGTATGGACGCGTTTTGCGTTTAGAACTTGCGGGAACCCGCAGTATGAATGTTATTCTTATGACAAGAATCAGTTAATTCGCAGCCGGGTTTTTTCAAGGAGCGGGGCGGTATGGCCGAAAGGTCTGAGGCAGAACGATACTCGGCCGGTGAAGAGGCGGGCACGGAAACCGATGAACTGCTGGAGGTCACCGGTTTCGTGAAGTGGTTCGATGTCGGCAAGGGCTTCGGCTTCGTCGTGCCGGATAACGGCATGGAGGACATTCTGCTGCACATCACCTGCCTCAGACGCGACGGTTACCAGACAATCCTGGAAGGCACCCGCGTGGTGGCGCTTGTGCAGAAACGCGAGCGCGGCCTTCAGGCCTTCCGTATCCTTTCCATGGACCAGTCGACCGCGGTTCACCCTTCGCAGCTTCCGCCGGTCAAGACCCATGTCCAGGTCGAGCCTTCGAGCGGGCTGGAACGGGTTCTGGTCAAATGGTTCAACCGCGAGAAGGGCTTCGGCTTCCTGACGCGCGGGGAAGGCACGGAGGACATCTTCGTGCATATGGAGACGCTGAGGCGCTACGGGATTACCGAGCTCGTGCCCGGCCAGAGCGTGCTGGTGCGTTTCGGCGAGGGGCCGAAGGGGCTGATGGCTGCGGAAGTTCATCCCGACATGCCGTCGCCGAACCGCAGCACGCACTAGGTTTTCGGCTGCCGCTTGTACGCAGGTCCCTCCAGCGAAGGTGCGAAGCCCGCGACATTTCTCAAGACAGGCAGATTTCGCTTGATGCCCGGCTCTATCTGGTCTCAGCTTTCGTTCACGTGAGGAAGCGCGGTCTGGACCAGCCTATGTATGGGGCGGGCCTTGCCTGAAAGGATGTGAGATGAAAAAGCCCATGCGCCGGAGAGTACTTGCTTTGCTGCTGTCGCTGTTCGCGCTTCTGCCTGCCGGCGCTGGCCTGGCGCAGGACCAGACGGTGCGGTTCCCGGTCTCCGAGCTGACGCTTCATACCGAGAACGGTGATTATCCTATTGCCGTCGAAGTCGCCACAAGTTCACCCCAGCGACAGCGCGGGCTGATGTTCAGAACCGAGCTTGCCCGAGATCACGGCATGATCTTCGATTTCGGCGTGGACCGTCCGGCTTCGATGTGGATGGCCAATACGCTGATTCCGCTCGACATGGTGTTCATCCGCGCCGACGGCACGGTCTCCGGCTACCACGAAAATGCCGTGCCGGGCTCGAAGGCGGTCATCAGTTCATCCGAGCCGGTGCGCTATGTGCTGGAGCTTGGCGGCGGTGAGGCGGCGGCCTACGGGTTGAAGTCCGGCGATCGCGTCACCGGCCCCGCGCTTTCTGATTAGGCGGCGCCTGTTTGCAAAAGCCATTTTCCTGTTGCGGCGCAAGGACCTTCAGTGTATCCGGACCGCAGTCGGAGTGTAGCGCAGCCTGGTAGCGCATCTGGTTTGGGACCAGAGGGTCGGGAGTTCGAATCTCTCCACTCCGACCACTTATCATTATGAAATTGCTATTATTTTTCATGCCCTGAAACTACGCGAAGTGTTCCTTGTGAGTGCATGGTGGGAGCAAGCAGGCTTTTGTGCGTGTGATTCTGCAGTTTCTGGATGATCATTTCCGTGGCGCGCATTGGGTCTTCCAGGTAGTCGGGGTCGAATTTTTCGTACCAGTCGGTCGTCCGGGAGCCTTCGGCAACAACGTGACCCAGCCATTTCGAGCGCTGCTCGCGTGAGACCTCGATGCCTGCGCGGCGCATGTTGGTCGCAATAAAGTGCCGGAGCGTGTAGCAGGTCATGCCAGGCATGCCGAGCGGGGCAAGCAAGCGACCGTCCTGGTCTCTCGGCTGCAAATCTTTTCCCATGGCGTTCAGCCGCTTTTCGACCGTATCCTGATATTGCCGGATTGGTCGGTCATCTCCCCAATGGTCCAGCCAGGCCGCAAGGCCAGTGGTCAGCCGAATCACCGGGCGCCGCTTTTTCGTCTGGCGACGGCCGGGCGGGTTGAGATCGATCGTTCCGCTATTGAAATCAACCTGGCCATCGACGCGGAGGTCGAAGATCGCCTCGTTTCTTGCTGCCGTGTTGAGCGCGATGATCACATAGCGAAAATCATCCTCGTGCTGGATGCGGTCAATCCAGCGGCCAAGGTCTTCGAAAGTTGGAATGTAGTCTCGTGGCCGTGACATCTCTCCGCCAACGTGATCGGCGATCTCCGACTGATTGCAGAAAATCGGGGTGGCTGAGGTCAGAAGTTGAACCTCCTGTTTCTCGTCTCCGACCGCGACGATCTGCGGAATGGCGGCAAAGTTGACGGCGGCACGAACCGAAATCATGTAGGTGGTGATCGATTTCGGGCTCAAACCGTTTTCGCTGCTCATGTATGCCCACATGCGCTGCTGATTGAGACGGGTGAGATGGGCCACGGTCGGGTGTGAGCTGAATGTTTCGGCAGCTTCCAGAGCGAGTTCTGCCGCCCTTCTTGCGGCGCTTGCAGCGCGTGGTCCTTTGGGTTCGGCCTTATGCTCCAAATAGTGGGCCATAACATCAGCGATGCTGACGGCTTCCGGTGCGCCGCGCGAAGCGCCGGCACTGCCGAGGATATCGATCAGCTCCTCTTTTGCTTCCTCAATATCCTGCGCCTCGAGCGCTCTTCGCTTAACCTTGCGGGTTCGCTGATCATACCAGTATCGATAGAAACCGACGCGGCCGGGCTCTTCACCGATCCACTGTCCGCGGTATTCGAACAATCTTGGCTTTCTTGATGCTGCCATACCATTTCCCTACCCAGAGCCGTTTCGATGTCGCCAAGAGGATAAACCAGCTTTCCTTCCTTGCCACAGAAAAACCGGATGTGGCCTTTCGTGCGCCAGCGGCTGACGATGTGGGTCGACAGCCAAGGATATTTGTTTAAGAGCGTGTCCTGATCGATCATGTCTTCAAGCTGGATCGTATCTGTCATTTGCCCCTACTCCACATTTCGAAGTCCTGAACAATCCCTCGCCATCGCGACGCGGCGTCGGGATCTGAGTTGAGCGCCGCACGGCTGTCTATAGCGAGGACGGATCTCACGCGCGTGGCAGCCGTCTGTTCTGTGGCAGCGTGCGGCAGATCGTGTCTTTCAATCAAAAACTGTCTAAAGGCAGTGTCGGCGCATTTCATGGCGCACTCGGCGGCATAGTCCTTCGTGAGCTTGCCGCCCTTTGTTTCCAGTGCTTGCCTTAGCCGCTCTATCTCGCGGCGACGCTCCGCATCGCGACGCGCCGCTGCATCCAGCATGCCGATCAGATCAGCCGGGATATCGATGTGTCGACGGATCAGTTCGCGGTTGTCTGATGGGCAGGACGGCGGAAGCGAGCAGATGATTTCCGGCTCGTCCGGTCCGGATACCTCTAGGTGCATGCCTTCCGTGTCGGCCATGACGTCAGCAAGTGGGGCGGCGCTGGTGACTAGCGCACGATAGCTTTCCAGACGTTCGCGCGCTGAGCGTCGATCGGTTATGGAATGCCTTGGCGAGGCGCTGTGCGAAAGTGAAGCAATCTGGGCGCTCATGGTGTATCACCATTGTGAGCATCTATACTCGCCATGATCCGGGAAACCATTCCGTGCTTGCCTAGAGTATCATCGAAGCGGCGCCAGCGAAGGTCGTCTGGATCGAATAGTGCATCAAAAGTCCGTTCTGAAGGGTCGAGGTCAGCGGGCAGAAAACCACCATTTGGAAGGGGCGGTATCTCGCTAAAGCGGGTCTCGGATGATTTTGCAGGATCAATTCCGGTTGGTGAGATCAGGCCGCCGGGCTTTAGCTTCGCGTATTCGAAGAACTCGGGTTCTTCGATCTCGTCCACGACATCCCAGATTTGGTCGAGACTGCCCCAGACGATGCCATGTAGCTTCTTGGTTTCTGATGCCCTGATCAGATAGACGCTCATCGTAGCCTCCATTCGCTATGCTGGCAGTGGTGTTCAGTTGCCAAGGATGGAAATCGCCAGGACAGCGGTGATGCTCATTCCGCAGCAGAGGCCGACTACGAAGCCGAGCCACGATGCCGTTCGCTGTCCCGCCGCTTGGAGAGATTTGACTTCGGCATTCAAAGGGCGGGGTAGGTTGATGTTCGAAGATGAAGATTTGTCAATCAACCATCGTCTATCGCAGGGATCATTTGTAACAGTCATGCAGATGGTGAGCAGCTTCATAGTTGTTCCTTCCCTTCGCCGAGAGGTAAAGCACACGCCAGCGGGTCCGATAAGAGAAGGATGCAACATGCATAAATATGCTGTCAACTAAAATATGCTTATTGCATATTTTTTGATAATTGATAACGCTCTGATGTCGGACGCGCGGTAAAGCAAGGGCCTCACAATGACAAAGGCACCTTCCTCTGATGAGGCATTCTGTGGTTCTGGTTAGCCGGGGAAGTCGTATAGCGTTCGCCGAACGCGCCCAATGATTGTCAGCGGAGAGCGCGGATAGATAGCCTTATGGTCCCGGTTCGTGGATTCCGGTTCAAGACGCTCAGGATCTTTGCGGTATCGCTTGTAGGTAGCTTCCCCATCGTCCGTGGTGACAACGTAGAATGCGCCGTCAACGGCTTCACGCTCGCTTCGGTTTACAAAGATCAGTGAGCCGGGAGGGGAGAATAGGTCCATGGAGTCTCCCTGCACACGTATAGCAATCCAGTCACCGTGCGGCAGGCCACCAGCGGGAATTGTCACAAACTCATCGGATTCGACGTAGCCATTTGGTGGGCTGAGTTTTCCAGCTTGGGTGAATGAAACAATTGGAACCGTCGGACCGGGCCCATCGCCTTCTCCGGTTAAGAGCCACCCTTCGCTTACGCGAAATGCTTTAGCGTATTTTGCTGCTGCTCGGCCAATACCCCTGATGCCTTGCTCGTGCTGCTTATAGGTTGGGTACGACCAGCCAAAATAGTCCACCGCTGCTTTGGCGGAGCGAAAGCCTCGTTTTTTACGGGCCGTTTCTAGTCGAATGGCCGCATCGGGTCGCAGGTCTGGATCCATGATGTGCATTTTGCATAATATATAGATGCGTTTCGACTTGACTGGAGTAGATGCGTTATGCATAACATGGGCTATGGAAAGTGCGCGGAATGCAAATCAGATCCCGAGACTACGAAATCGGGCTCAAGTCATTTTGATTGATTATTCCGATGTTGGTTTAGCTGCGGCTTTGCGGAGCGGCAATTTTGGCCTGCGATCATTAGGGGCCAAGCAAAAAGGGTTTCGCTTTTTTGGAAACGGTGGCTCCCCAATGATCCTGACACCTCTCTCCATATCCCCCCAATCCGCGTGTGTCCAAAGATCCGCGCGGACACCTTGCCGGTTTCGTTCCGGTGAAGCCGTGCCAATGTCCTTGCGTCAGGCACGGCCTTTTTCTTTTCCTGACATCCGACTCCGCGCGCGCAGAGCCACATCTCCCGTGGCCTGTTGTAGCGCGCGATGCACGGGCAGTCTTCGGGCTTGCTTGTGCCGGGTGCGCCGGAGCAGGGCTTGTGGGAGCCTGCTTCGGCGCTGCTGTGAATTGCGCTCGCAGGCTGCAGCACTCCTGTCATCCTGTCCTTCCCGACTGCACCCGCCCTAGCGGCTTTGTTCGACTGATCCGACCCTAAACCGCGATCCACCCTCCCGCCATGGGAAACGACGCCGGGCCTTTCCCGGCGCGAATGTCTTTTTGTGTCTTCGAAAGGGAAAGACATGGCCGAAGAACCTGCAATCGATCCGTTCATCCTCGCTATCCGCTGTGCCCAGCGTGACCTGATCCGCCGGGCCGGCGGGATTGAGCGCGTGGCCCTGATCACCAGCCGTTCAACCAGTGCCGTCGGCCGCTGGAACGGCAAGCGTGAGACCGACATCATGCCGATCCCGGTGGTGCGGATCCTGGAAGAGGATACCGATGCGCCGCTGGTGACAGCGGCAATGGCGTCTGTGACGGGGCGCAGGCTTTCCGGTTCGGGAGAGCGGCGTGAACGCGCGCTGTCGCTGATCCAGTGCCTTGCCGGTGATCAGGCGAGTGAAAGCGATCTGACCGGAACCATTCTGGAGGCGCTGTCGGATGGCCATGTGACGCCGACGGAAGCCAGGCTTTGCCTTGAGAAGCTTTCCGACAAGGAGATCAGTCATGACCGGCTGAAGCGCTGCCTGATCGATGCGATTGCCGGCGGTGGTCTGGATGTCCTCAAGGGGAGGGCAGCACGATGAAGGGCGCCTTTCCCTTTGCCGAAGCACCCTCACACCGGGTGATGCCAGGCGAGATCAGACTGCGGCCGGATGCATGGCTGCCAGTGCGTGATTCTCAGACCATCCGGATCCTCCAGACCATCGATCCCGATCAACTGAGCGAAGACGATATGGATGCGCTGTGCATGGAGGCTGTCGAGGCGGCGGTCGACTGGCGGCGAAAGCCACGGTTCAGCTGATCGTTCCGCTCGGGTGTCCCGCCGCTTGTTTTGGCAAAGGGGCGGGCATCCCGAACGGAACGGAGAGGCTGGATGACACGCTGGAACCCTGAAGCGCTTGATCGGATGGCGAAGATGTATCGCGGAGGCGAGACGCTTGCGGTGATTGCTGCCGCCTTTGATGTCTCGCGCGGTGTGATTGCCGGGCTTGTCTCGCGCAATCCCGAACGCTTTCCCAAGGGGGCATTTCCCCGCAAGCCGGGCCCGCCGAAGAAGCCGGCAAGTGAGACGGCAAAGGCAGCACAGGTCGGCAAGACCACAAAGAACGGGAAAGCAGGGCGAGGGCGGATCAAAGCGCCAACGCATCAACAGCCTGCATACCCGACGGCAGAAGAAGAGGAGCTGGCAGCCGCGCGCCGGATCGAGGCACGCCGGCGTGCAGCCATCCGTGCCTATGACACCCGGCATATGCAGCTTGCCGGATCGGAGACGGTTCCGTTCATCGACTGCGGCGAATTCCAGTGCCGTATGATCATCACCGGTGGCGAGGATGCCCTTGGTCCCGATGCACCATGTTGCGGCAGACCGGTAGCAGAGGGCTCTGCCTACTGCCCGCAGCATCTGAAGCTGATGTACCGGACACCGGGGAGGGCGGCATGAACGGGATGGCTAGGACTGACAGCGCCAGTGCAACGACTGCCGTGATCGCGGCAGATCATCCGATGCGGATCCTGATCGGCTGCGAGACATCCGGCATGGTGCGCCGTGCCTTTGCCGCACGCGGCCATGATGTCTGGTCATGCGACCTTCTTCCGGCCGAAGATGGCAGCAACCGGCATATCGTTTGCGACATCCGGGATATCCTTGATGATGGCTGGGACCTTCTGGCGGTCATGCATCCGCCCTGTACGCGGCTTTGCAACAGCGGGGTGCGCTGGCTTTCCGGACCGCCGACCAATCCGCCAAACGAGGCAACGGCAGAAGAACGGCAGGCATGGCCGGTCCTTTCGACGGAAGAGCGCCGCGCCATCATGTGGCGGCTCCTGGATGAAGGGGCCGATCTGTTTGCTGCCTGCTGGAATGCGAGGATCGAGAGGGTTGCCGTCGAGAACCCGGTCATGCACCGGCATGCCAAAGCCCGTATTGCCGGCTATGAACCGCCGGCCCAGACGGTCCAGCCCTGGTGGTTCGGCGACAGGGCCTTCAAGGCCACCTCGCTCTATCTGCGCGGCCTGCCGAAGCTGATGCCGACAGACAGGCTGACACCGCCGAAGCCGGGAACGGATGATCACAGGCGCTGGTCGATCGTGCACCGCGCGCCACCCGGAACGGACCGTTGGCGTCTGCGCTCGAGAACATATCCGGGCATCGCCGATGCCATGGCAGAGCAATGGGGCGGTCATGCCGGCAAAGCCATGCAGGAGGCCTCCGCATGAGCCACCTATCAGCACAAACAAAACCAACGCAAGCCGACGCCCAACATATCCGCCACTTCGAACGCACTGGCATTGCCAGCGGCAGCAGCCGGGTATCGGCACTGCGCATTGTCTGTGGCTGCTGTGAGGCGGCGGGCTATGTGCCGGCCACGGCAGCGCTGAGGCAGGGAGAGCCGGCGGCGGCGATTGCGGCCTTTGGGGCCCATGGCTGGCTGGTCGGTGCGACACCGGCCGAGGACCGCTGCCCGGCCTGCAGCCGCAGATCTTCTTCAGACAGGAAACAGACGACGAAAGGAGCCGGCACGATGGCGGCAGGACCGCGCAAGACAACGGCAAAGGCGGCAACGGCAAAGGCCGCAGCAAAGACGACAGCGATCACCGCCTCGCCAACCCCGACCGAGGCTCCAGGTATCCAGGCTGACCTCCCGCCGCAGATGGGCCGGGATGATCGCCGGATCATAATGGAGAAGCTGGATGACGTCTATGGTGACAATGCCTATGGGGGCTCATGGACGGATACGACGGTGGCCCGTGACCTCAACGTTCCCCGGGCATGGGTGAGCGAGGTGCGAGAGGCCTTCTTCGGGCCTGAGGGCAGCAACCCGCTGCTGGATCGCTATGGGCAGGAAAGGGAAGAATTCGAGCGTCTTCATGCTGGCTTCATGGCCGCCCGCAAGCGCCATTGCGAGGCGCATGATCAGCTGGTGAAGATGGCGATGGACATCTCGAAGAAGGCCGACGAGATCAATCGTCTCGGCAAGCGGGTCGAACGGGAACTCGGCTGATGTCTCAGGTTGCCGCACTCATTGCCGATATGGTGCGTGCCGGGGTCGATGCCGATCTGATCGGCCGCACGGCTCAGGCACTGGCCGAACGCGAGCCTGTGTTTGTCGGACCCGACGACAGCACCGGAACGGGTGTCGATGACGCTGGCAGCTCCTGTGGAGAGGCCGGCGCATCACGGCGTGCGCGCAACCGTCGCTACTATGAACGGCGCAAGGCGTCTGAACAGCGTCTTAAAACCACCGATTCAGACGCTACTAAGAAGCTTTCAGACGGGATTAAGACGCTAGACGGGCAGGTTAAGACGGCTTCAGACGGTTTTAAGACGCCTGCGTCTGAATTTAAGACGGTGACGGGTTTTGCTGGCGAGCCGGCAAAAGAGAACACCCCCCATACCCCCCAAGAGAAAAATTCCCCCCTTAAAGAAAAGGCCCCTAAAGGGGCCCAAAAGAAAGTTCCCCCCGAACCGGCGGACAAGGGTTTGTTCGAGGCAGAACCCGAGGCCGATCTCAGCGCCAAGCCGGACAGGGCAGGGAGGGTCGGAGCTTCCGAAGCCTTCGATGCAGACGAGGCAACTGATGCCAACCAACAAACCGGGTCATCCTCAGCCTCGACAGGCACAGACCGCAAACGCCGCTCCCGCCGTCATGGCGGTGACATCACCGGCCTGACAGCCGAGTTCGACACCCATGTCTGGCCGCTCTACCCGCAGAAGGTCGCCCGCAAGACAGCGGCAAAGGCCTGGGCCTCGGCACGCCAGCGCGCCGACTTCGACACGATCATGGAGGGACTGAAGCGCTACGTCGCCAAACGCGATGACAGGCCGTGGTGCAATCTCTCGACATGGCTCAATCAGGACCGCTGGACCGACAGGCCGGCAGCCGCACCAGCCAGAGCGCCGCCATCCTCCTCCGGCAGGCAATCACGCTCCGAACAGATCCGGGACCACAACAGGCGGGTCAGCGAAGCCCTCCACAAGCGCATGAGGCAGGACAATGGCAACGCAACTGCAGACATCATCGACATCGACAGATCAGACTGGACGGTTGAAGGCAGCGCTTGAACCGGCTGAAAGCTACCAGTCAGACCTGATGCTGACAAAGCTGATCGAACGCGGCTTCGTGGTGCCAGACAGTATCGACCCGGATATGGCGCCTGAGCTTTATGCCGAAGTGCTGTGCGGCAAGCCGATCGCCGCCATGCGCCGTGTGTTCGAGAACCTCAGGCTTGGACGCTATGAGCGCTATCGCTCCTTCCTGCCCAAACCGGCAGAGCTTTCCGCCATGATCGACGAGGCCGCCCGCCATGACCGGGAGATGCTGGTGCTGGAGCGGGAACGGCTGAAGGCCATGGAAGAGCGCAGGCGTCTCACCAGACAGATGAGCGAGGAGGAACGCGAACGTCGCCGGAAGAAGGCAGCCTCCGTCAGGGCGATGCTGGCCAATGCTGCAGCAGCCCGCATGGTCAAGGAGGAAGCCGATGAACACTGAGAGCGATACGTCAAGCCGGAAGACTGTCAGAAAGGCCTTCCTCAAATTCTACCGGCAATGGCCGACCTTTGGCGATGACAGTGATGAACGCGCCTTTGCCGAATGGCAGGCGCTTCAACATTCAGAGCGTGAAGCGGCTGCCTCCCTGCTGCCCGCCTTTCTCAGCTTCTCGGCGATGAAGGGACAGACGGTGAAGTTTGCTGCCAGCACCTATCTGAAGGAACGGCGCTGGCAGGAGGTGCCGGAAGGGATGGAGGCAACAACAGGCCCGTCGACTGCCGCGACCTTCGGCAAGGCATGGATGGCCGAACGCTTCATCCGGCTTGCTGATCCCTGCGCCCGGCTTCCACCGCTGACCCGCTTCCAGGAAAGCCAGATTGCCGATGGCAGGGCAGACCGCAAGGCACTCTGGCGCGAGCGCATGCAGAAAATGGGCTGGCCTGCCGTCAATGCCATGCATGAACAGGCCATCCGCTATCCCGGACGCGGTGTCAGGGTTTCCCCGCAAACCGTGCTGCTTGGTGCAGACTTCGAGCAGGTGAGGGTGGATGGCAATCTCTGGCGGGCATGGGAGGCGGAGCATCATGCCCATGGCTATCCATGGCTACCCGATACGGGACGGGTGGAATGGGTCTACTTCCCGCCCATCCCTGATGAGGACGGACCGAAGGCGGCGCTTGCTGCCTTCTTCGACAGGCTGGAACGGATCGGACGGACAAGCGGGGCAGCAGCACAATGACACGGGATATGACGAGCCTTGAGGCCGAACTCGGCAAGGACAGCCTTCGGCGTCTGGAACGGGATGCAGCCCTCAGACGCATGCGGCTTGATGAGCAGCATGCCCTGACGGAAGCCCATGACCAGGCGACATGGTATGTGGCAGCGGTTCATCCGGGCCATGAGCAGCAGGTGGAGACGGTTCTGAAGGACATTGGCGCCGAGGCGCTTGTGCCGATGCGCAAGGGCAAGCAGAGGCGCAGGCGCGGGCGGATGCTGCCGGTCAGGGACGAAGTGCTGATGACCGGCTATGTGCTTGTCCGCTTTGTCAGCACGGCGAGGGCGCTCAGAGGCCTGCTGAGGCTTGATCATGTCATCGCCATTCTCGGTGGCTGGGAGACGCCTTACCCTGTCTCAGATGACAAGGTGGCTCAGATCATGCGCAAGGCCGACAATGGCGACTTCGATTATGAGCGCCACAGCGATGTCATGGTCGCAGCCGGCGACCGGGTGATAATCGGCGACGGGATCTTCGAGGGACAGGTCGGCACGGTGGTCACGGCCAACAGCAAGGGCAAGGGTGATGTCGTGGTCGAGGTTGATCTGTTCGGCCGGCTGACGCCGATGGTCGTGCCGCTTGCCGTGATCGGCAAGGTGTGAGCCAATACGCCTGACGGTCGAAGATGATCCCGTCGGGATCTCGGCACGATCGCAGCGTATCAGCGGGACGGGTGCTCCGCATGAGACTGATGAGAGCGGGTTGCTTCGGTGACCCGCTCTTTGTCGTCAGGGCAGGGGGCAGGCAATCCGCGGGTCCTCTGATGTTCGTTTGTCAAGTTTCTTGCACACTGATCCGTTTGACGGGGCAGGTGCCCCGCCGTGTTGGAAGTTTATGCGACGCGTATTGCAGGGGGCAGAGCAGATAAGACGACGGTAGATCACACTCTGATACGCGGGTTGGTTACCGCAGGACCGATGATCCGTCTTGGGCTCGCCTGCTGTCTTCCTGCGGACGTCGGCCAACTCTGCAAGAGTGGCCGGTCACTAAGGACCCTCGAGGGTTCCCTGGATTGCTCTGCCCCCAGTAATACGCGTCATTGATGATGAACTGAACTTTTTCCCCTTTCTCTGCTCTCAATCCCATCGTCAGGCGGCGGGCGCCGCCGGATGAACATGGCGTGCGATGGCCCAGATAAAGGCAGCCATCTCTCTGGCTATTGCTGTGGTTACAACAGTCTGCACTTTTCCGCGTGAACTCAGGCGCCGGTATCTGGCACACAGTCTGATCTGTGCTTTCCAAGCGATGTCTCTGACAGGTTTGGGAAGTGCCTCCAGTCTGCCTGAGTGTTCTGATCCGACAGCCGCATGGCATCGGTAGGCCCATGCACCTTCAATCAAGACGCGTCGTGCCTCTTTTGGGCCTGCCTTGGTGATTCCGCCCCTTCTGGTGCTGCCTCCACTGGAATACTCTGATGGCACGAGACCGAGATAGCTCATGAACTGCCGCGGCGTATCGAAACGGTTTATATCGCCGGTCTCTGCGACGATGGTGACGGCTGAGATGAGCCTCACGCCACGCATGGCCTGGATCGCTTGCACGACTGGCCCCAGTGACCACTCTGGGATTAACATCTTTATCTGTGTTTCGAGCCGGGAAAGCCTCTTGTCGGCATCATCGACAGCGTCGACGTATTCCTGCAGGACGATCTGATGTGCAGGATGTCCAAATCGGAGCGTTGACAACCATAGCCGATGTTTCTTCGTCCAGTTTAGCCCCGATCTGTAGATGCGGCCGTGCCGCAAAAGGAAACCGGCAAGCTGTTGTCGGGCCCGACGCCGATTCTCCATCGCCGACGTGCGGGCCCGCACCAGGTCGCGTATCGCTTCATGTCCCTCATCGGGAACCCAGACTGCGGTGAGCTCATCGGCGCGATGCAGGCGTGCCAGCAGGACGGCATCTCTGCGGTCTGTCTTAACCCGGTCACCAGGGCGCGCCGGTGTTAGAGATGGAGCAACGACGATGCAAACCTGACCGAGATCTGTCAGTTGCCTGTGAAGGACATAGCCGCAAGGACCGGCCTCGTAGCAGAAGCGGGGTATGGCTTCATGCTTTCCGAGCTTGGCGACCAGACGTCGAACGGCTTCGTGTGAGTTCTTAATCTCTCCGAGATAACGCACTTCACCGCCACGTATGCCTTCCGCAACAGCGACAGCGATTGTCTCTTTGTGGACGTCAAGCCCGACAAATAATGTATCCTCTCCCATGGTCCGTCTCCTCGTGTATGGGGCTCTGCTCCGTCGATGCGGGGCAATCCCCGACATAACACGACGGGGGCGGGCTGCCCCCCGAAACGAACATTGGGTCCTTCCTACAACCCCTTGCCCTGCGGGTATTTGGCACCGCGCGGGTTGCCCAGTCTGAGGCTAAATTCGAAGCCTAAAGTCAGGGCTAAAGTTTAGGGCAGGGGTAAAGTTCTGTACGGGCCACCCAAGGAAATCGCAGCAGTGGACGGTGCTTGCCGGCCGCACGCTAAGGGTTTTCTGGCTGGCGCAAAGGGGGCCGTATCCAGTCTGACCGCTTTTCGAATCGATAAGACGAAAGCGGCCGAAGCAACGCGTTCGCCGCCGTCCTTCATCGGTGAGAATGCGATCAAATCCGTAGATCCCAGCGAATATTAGTTCGAACTCGATGCCGGTCCATCTAAGGGCGCGCTGTCGCCATGCGCCGAGGTTTCGGTGTCAGTTCGGGCTTCTATTGCCTCGGGATCATCGTCGCGACGCAGGCGCGTGTATGCGATGAACGCTCCGGTCAGCGCGATCGCCACCACCGCCTCGATCCATACTCCGTAAAGACCCAATCCGAGGATAAAGCCGGCAACGATCGGGCGTGCAATGTCCGTCACCGCGACGCGGGACTGGATCGCGCCCATGACATCGCCTCGCCGTGCCTGAGGAACCTCGACGGAGAGGCCCGCCATGAAGGTCGGGCGCGAGAGCGCGATGCCAGTGCTGATGCAAAGCACGGCAAAGGCGAGCGTCGGAATATTGAATGCCAAGCCCGCAGCACGACAATCAGATTACGTTCGGTGAAGTGCTCGCTGATGGCATTTCAATTGCCTCACGGGGCTGCCGTGCCTCCAAGAAGAGGCGCCAAGGCATTGAAAATGCGCATGGCAGGCAAGGAGCACGCAATGCCGTGCGTATTGGAGGGCAGAACCTCAGCCTCGCCGCAATCGCCCGAAGGAATGTCGCTGTTGGTTTGTATGGCCACGGTCGTGTCGGTTTGTGTATTGTAATAGACGACGGTGGTGTATCCCGGCAGTTCACCGGTATGTCCGACCCAGCTGTCGGTGCAACGCAGCGCCAGGCCATAGTCTGCGGGCCCCTGGAAAGAGCGCAGCCGCTGTTCCTGCGATTTTGCGTCAAGAAGGCCGTGACCGGTTGCCAGGGCCCTGCCATAGGTGAGCAGGTCATCGACATCTGAAATGATTTCGCCAGCGGTCCAAAGCGATGCCGGGCTCCAGTTGGTGGCGTCCAGCGGGGCTTCGGGGGTCGCGTCATAACCTTGCAGCGAGATACCGCGCGCGTATGGTGCGGGGATTGCGGTCTGCCTGCCTGGCCAGACCGTGTTTTCCAGACCGAGCGGTTCGAAGATCATTGTTCTCAGAGCTGTCTCGACCGGTTGACCGGTGACCTTCTCTATCACCATTCCAAGCAGGATCGTGTTGGTGTTGGAATAGTCATATTCAGACCCGGGTGCGAACAGCGGAGAGTTCTCGACGGCGTAGGCTACCAGATCCTCCGGTGAGAAAAACATGTTCGGGTCTTCAAGGTACAAGTCCACAAACCGCTCCGAGGCGGTGTAGCTGGCAACACCGCTCGTCATGTTTGCCAGCTGTCGCAGCGTGATTTCATCGCCGTTCGGAATGCCGGTGACATAAGCGCCAATCGTGTCGTCCAGCGAAAGAAGGCCGTCTTCAGCGAGTTGCAGAATAACGGTTCCCGTGAAGGTCTTTGTGACCGAGCCGGTGCGGGTGTGCATGCCCGGCGCCATCTGCGCGCCTGTGCCGGGATCTGCGATGCCAACCCCCTTTACCCATGAGCCTTCAGGCGTGCGCACGCCGACAATCGCGCCGGGCGCTGCAGTCTGGTGCAGTGCCTTTGTTACGGCAGCGTCGAGCCTTGACGCAAGCGCTTCGGAGAGGCGCTTCGAACTTGCCGCCTGTTCAGCCGGCATCGACAGGATGCGGTCGACATCCTGCACGCACGCTTCTGCAGCAACGGCCGTTTCGATACCGCCTGAGGTCAGCAGAAGCAGTGTCAAGAGCGGCAGGCTCCTTCGTTTCAGAAGATCGCATGAGACGGATGCTGGCATTTCAAGAACCCCTTTGATGATGTTGCGAGCGATTGTGCATGCCCGGCCCATGCTGCTTTGCCGATCTAGAAGCGAAGGTCGAAGCGCATGCTGAAATTGTGATCCTGCACCCCTTCAGCAAGCTGCCCGTCATAGCCTAAGGAGAGGCTTGCTTCGTTGCTGAGGTCGAAAGACAGGCCGACCCCGAGCAAAGCCGCGTCCCGGGCCGTCGGAATACCTGAGATCCCGAAATCGCTGCCACCATCGAACGCCATCACCGAGGTCCCGTTGAGATCGCCATAGGCATGCTGCCAGCCGGCGTGTCCGGAAAGGCGCGCCGCCGTTTCATCGAGCATGATGTCGCGGCTGGCGCGAAGGCCGAGCGTCGTGGTCCACAGATCCTGGGTTTGCGACGCCGCGTGGAGCGCCGCCATACCGCCTGTTTCGGAAAATCCATCGGTCTTCAGGTTGACATAGGATGCCGCCGCGAAAGGCTGCAGATATCCGGCCTCGTCTCCGAACCGCCAGCCGGTTTCGGCAAAGGCCTGCAGAGTGCGAGCATCATAGTCGGCGTTCAGTTGTTCGCTCAGACCGACAAAGGACACGGTCCGCTTGGTGGAGATTGCATGGTGGCCGTAGGAGCCGCCGAAGCTGAAACTGAACGGACCTGTCTGTGTGCTTCCATATCCGCCGAAATAGTAGCTGTCGGTATCAGCAGAGGCCGTGAACCCCTTCTCGTCAATCGAGGTATTCATGTAGCCTGCGGCAAGGCCGAACAGCCAGTCCTGACCGACACGGGCATCGCCGCCGAACAGGGCTCCGCCGCCGGACGTATCGACGGTATGGGCATTGCCATCGCCCTGATATCGCCCGAGCCCGCCCAGAGCATCGAACCAGATCGATACCTGATCGACTGCCAGCGCTTCGTCGTTTTGCGCAGCGCCCTCAGCGCCGTTCGTGGCAAAGGCGGCATCGATCCGGGAGAGAATTGCCCTTTCGACCTGTCTCGGCTCGTCCCGCAAAACGGTATTGGCAGAGGCATGGATTTCGCCGGACAGCGCATCGAATATTTGAGGTGCCTCATTCTCGTAGAGCCCGAGGATCGTCCGATAGAGCGCGGTGTCGGGCGAGAGGTTGTCCAGCCCCGCTGCCGTTGCCTTCTGGTTGGACGTTCTGGCTTCGTCGACGAAATCGACATCGTTTCGCTGAAGCGTCAGATAGACGCTCGTGGCATCATAGCCGAGATAGGAGTCGAGAAAGGCAAAATTGTCGGTCACGTTGCCGAAACCACCCGTGACGCCGCCTTCGGCCGTCACCACGGTGTAGACGTTGATTGGATCATAACCGGAGCCGGTATCGCCGGACCGATCCGCCAAGACGACGAGATCTGCGCGCTTGTCTATCGTTGCCGCGCCCGCGACCTTGAGCAGGTCGCTGTTAACGCCTGCTTCCGTGCCCGCGTCATTGACCTCGACCTGATAGACCGCGCCGGCGCCAAGGCCAAGATCGCCGGCGATATTCATTGTCCCGATGGAATTGCCCGGCGCGATCACGCCGGAAACCACCGTATCTCCGACCGTACCGGAGCCGGCAAGCATGGCGGCGGAGGAAACATTGACCGCGCCGGTAACGCCATTGATCACCAGCTTGCCGCCGAAAACATCCGTGTCGCCGGTATAGCTGCTTTTGCCCGTCAGTATGGTCGTGCCGGAATAGACCTCGACACTGCCCGCGCCGGTAATAGCAGGCGCGAAGACGTAATCCGGGTTGGTATGGTTGAAGACGATTTTGCCGCTGCGCGAGCCGAAGTCGATCAGTGACGTATCGACTACGCCCGCGGAGACAGCCGTCTCGCCTGCCGCGGCACCAATGTTCAGCCTTCCCTGTGTCCCGATCGAGAAGGCGTCCTTGGCACGAACCGTGCCGCCATCGGCAACCGTCAGCACACCGGAGGCCCCAACGCGGCCGACTTTCATCGAACCGGTGGTCCAGAGCGATCCGGCGCCGGTGACCGTCGCAGTGCCGCTCGTCCATGCGGACTGTCCGAGCGTGGCCGTTCCACTGGTTACAGAGCCGCCATCCTCAACCGCAAGCGTGCTGCCGGCAATCGACCCGATGGCCAGCAACCCGCCAGCTCCGGTGGAGAGTCGCGATCCGCTTCCGGTCACCAGGACCTCGCCAGTGGGCAATGACAGCGATGTGCTGCCGACAGCAATCTTGCCCGAGGCGTTTACGCCGCCGCCGCCGCTGATCACAAGCGAGCCGGAGCCGGTGCGCCCGACATTCAGATCGCCGTTCAGCGTCCACAAAGCGGTCGGGCCGGTGACTTCGACGCGGCCATCCTCGCCGGCGACGGTTCCGATGAAGCCGGAACCGCTTGCAAACGCGTTGTTGATCTCGAGCGTGCCTGAGCCAACGCGCACCTCGCCATTGTAGGCGCTGGTTGCCCCAGTCAGCCGAAGGCGTGCGGGTCCATAGATCGCCAGCGTGCCGGAGCCGGTGAAGCTGCCGGCAAACGCCGTATCGGCATTCTGGCTGACCGATAGCCTGGCTGTTCCGAGGTCGACTGTGCCGCCGGTTCCCGAAAGCCTCGACATCATGAGATCATTGTCGTTGAGATCGAGCACGCCGCCATTGACCGTGTAGGCCCCGCCTTGTGCAAAGGCGAGCAGCGAGCCTGCCCGCAGAATGCCGCCCTCGACCGTGGTTTCGCCGGTATAGATGTTGTTGCCGAACAGAGTGGTCGTGCCGGAATGGGCTTCGATGCCACCCGTACCCTTGAGATCGGGGGAAAACCTGTAATCCGTATCGGTGTGGTTGAAGACGATCTTGCCGCTGCCCGTGCCGAAATCGATCAGCAATGTCTCGAGATTGCCAGCCGCGGTAGCCGTATCACCCGCCGCCGCACCGATGTTCAACGTTCCCTGTGACCCGATGGTGAACGCGTCCGTGGCGCGAACCGTGCCGCCATCGGCAATCCTCAGAACCCCGGTGGCGCCAGCACTTCCGACTTTCATCGAACCGGTGGTCCAGAGCGAACCGGTCCCGCTGACCGTCGCCGCACCTCTCGTCCAAGCGGACTGTCCGAGCGTGGCTGTTCCGCTGGTAACAGCGCCGCCATTTTCGACCACAAGCGTGCTGCCGGCAATCGACCCGATGACCAGTGATCTGCCGGTCCCGGTTGAAAGACGCGATCCTTTTCCGGTCACCGTGATGCTGCCCTTGGGCAAGGAAAGCGATGCGCTGCCGACAGCAATCTTGCCCGACGCTTCGACGCCTCCGCCATCGCTGATCACGAGCGCGCCGGAACCGGTGCGTCCGACGTTCAGATCACCGTCCAGTGTCCACAAGGCGGCCGAACCAGTGACATCGACGCGCCCATCCTCGCCTGCGACGGTTCCGATGAAGCCGGATCTGCTCGAAAATGCGTTGTTGATGGCGAGCGTGCCGGAGACAATGCGCACATCGCCGCTAAAGGCGCTGGTCGCTCCCGTCAGTTCAAGTCCGCCGGTCCTATCGAGCGTCAAAGTGCCGGAGCCGGTGAAGCTGCCAGCGAACGTCGTATCGGTATCCTGGCTGATCGTCAGCGTGCCCGCCCCCAGACCGATCGTGCCGCCGGTTCCCGAAAGCGTGGACATGGTGAGATGATGGCCGTTGAGATCGAGCATGCCGCCATTGACCGTGTAGGCCGTATTGTCCGCAAAACCGAGGGGTGCGCCGGCCCGAAGGGTGCCGCCTTCGATCCGTGTGCCGCCGGTATAGGTGTTGGTGCCGGTCAAAATGGTGGTGCCGGAATAAACTTCGACGCCACCCGCGCCGCTGATATCGGGCGCAAAGGCATAAGCGCTGTCGGTTTGGTTGAAGACGATCCTGCCATCACCCGCGCCGAAGACGACCGCACCGGCCTCAAGCGTACCTGCAGTGGTGGCTGCCTCTCCCACCGCGGCCCCGATATTAAGGATGCCGGTGGAACCGCTTTCCCTGGCGATGTCAACGCGATCGTTTGCGATGACGGTTGCGCTATCAGCCAATGTCAGAACGCCGTCCCCGCGATCGCCGACGACCAGCACGCCGTCGGTGCTTGTCCAGGTCGTGCCCGCACCGGAAACAAAGGCCTTGCCCGAACCGCCAGCCGCTGCACCGATGATGCCGCTGACGGACTCAACCGTTCCGCCGCCTGACAGGTTCAGAATACCAGCGCCTTCGCTACCCACGGTCAATGCACCGGTGAGCGCCAGTTTGGAGCCGGTACCGGACAGATTTACCGTCCCCTGCGCAATATCGTTTGCGCCAAGAACCATGTCCTTTCCGCTCATCGCGCCGCTGTCCGTGATGGTTACCACGCCTTCGGCGTTCCAGCCCACGCGTGAAATAACGAAGTCATGCCAAAGCGAGCCGGCGCCGGTAATCGTTGCCATGCCGTATTCATTGGTGCCGATATTGGCGATGGGAGCGGTTACGGTGCCCCCTCTGGAAATCGTGAGCGAGGCTGGGTCTTTAACTCCCACCGAAACAAAGTCAGGTTCTGAAATAGCAGTCCCGTATGGCCCGCCGTCGATGCCATCGACGGTAACGTCAGTATCGATCCACAGGCCGGCGAGCGCCGGTCCCGAAAGCGCGAGAAAGGCGGTGGAAGCCAGCATTGCCAATTTTGGCGCAGATTGGAACGCATGTTCAGCTACGCCATTCGGGCGCTTGTGGGTACGCACTGATGTGCAAACTGTCGTCGTCTTTTGGCCTCGCCGCATGGTCGCTCCCCAAAAATCATCTCCTGGAACCATGCTCACTAAGCGGCCTCGACGATCGGGAAACCATGCCGATTTGCTTACGAAGTAAAGCTCCGTCGGCGCTTATTGTTCAGCAACCCAATGATTGGAATCCCCTGATCAGGGGTTTTGACGCGAAGGTCCGGAGGCCGTAGACGGTTTCGTATCGGGCATTTGACGCCACAGCTTTATCTCTACGTTGAGACCGCGAGATATCGCAGGCGTCGGAGACAAGAGGCTCGGGCTATATCAATCCGGCGGGTTACTGCTGCTGCGCTGCAAGCGAACGCGTATGAACATGGGTGTTTCATTATGACCTCAACCACAGTCGGCTCCTGTTTGTGTGGTGACGTTAGGTTTGAAATCTCGGGCGAGCTTGAGAATTTCTTTCTGTGTCACTGCAAGCGCTGTCGAAAGGACACAGGGTCGGCCCATTCGGCCAATCTGTTTTCGTCGACAGCGAGATTATCATGGATCTCCGGCCTTGAGAGCGTCCAGACCTACAAGGTGCCTGGGACCCGGCACGAAAAAAGCTTCTGCAACAAATGCGGATCAGCACTTCCAAGCGTGCAGTTGGAAGGGGCCTTGGTCGTCGTCCCAGCCGGGAGCCTTGATAGCGCGATTGAGATCCGGCCGAGTGCTCATATCTGCTTTGCAAGCCGAGCGGAGTGGGACGCGCGTTTCGAAGACATCCAGAAATTCAATGGTCTACCAAGCTAAGTTCGGTACCGAAAAACGGTTCCCGGTAAGCTCGGTGCGGTTTATTTTCTACTTTGAGGATTTCCGCAAATAGCGAGAAAAAATTAGGGGAACGACGGCTGGCTGGGCCGCCCGGCGTCGCAGTCTTTCATGCTGTGGCCAGCGCAAGTCGGCTCTCCGCCCTTATCGGCCTTCGCTCGCGGTGCGGCGAACGGCTGCTTTAAGGGCGAAATGGAGAGACGGTGAATGACCGAATTGGAAGCGCCTTCCGGACCGGCAAAAATGGGGCCGATTCCTGACTGTCGGGTCTAGAGATGATGCTGTTGAAAAGCTGACATTTGATGCCGCTCGATGCTTGTCAGGCCAGCCTATTCAGATAGGCCTGCGCTTTGATGTGTAAGAACATTCGTGGGATGCTCACTTTTCTTGCTCGTTATGTCGTCGAGTACTGATATAGGAAAAGGCGAAATGACCGATTTCTACAGTCACATAATCTGATGCTGGAAGAAGCAATCGATACTGAACGCATTTATGCGCTCTGGGACGAGCTTTCGGATTTCGAAGCGTCGCGTATGCCTGAGGCGCGCGTCCACCTGCTCTCGACCGTTTGCAACATGATCGATGCGCGACAGGCCAACTGGATCGGCGCCGTCAGACTTGCGGGCAACATGCATCGCGACCCGCTTTTCGGCTGGCGACCGCGCAGCCATTCCGCACTTTATCCCGACGCGGAAACCGCACGGACCATCCAGGAAGCCTTCGCCTTAATGGAGAAGGGCGAACCCGACATCACCACGATCCGCAATGCCGAGCTTGCGGGCCAATTCCGGGTGTTCATGCTGGATGAGCTTGCGACGCCCGAATGGTTTGAGAGCTATTCCTACAAGACCTTCTATCGCAGTCTGGACCGACTGGATTCGATCTGGGTGGGGATTCCCATCAATGCCGATGCCGAAATCCAGATCGGCTTTCACCGCGCGCTGTCGCAGCCGCGATTCTCGGAACGCGAACGACGGATCGTGGCGCACGCCCTGCGTGGCATCCGGTGGTTCTATCGGCTGCAGATGCTGTCGGAAGGGATCGGCGTTGCATCCGAACCGTTGACGCCGATGGAGAGCAAGGTGCTGTGCGACCTGCTGCAGGGGCTCTCGGAACGACAGATTGCCGAAAACAACGGCCAGAGTCCCCACACCGTCCATGATCACGTCAAGCGGATTTACCGCAAATACGGCGTTTCGAGCCGGGCGTCGTTGATGGCGCTTTGGCTGGGTCAGCCCTTACCCCCCTGATCAGGGGATTCCAAACGCCGGACGCCTGATCGATAAGTCTCGGAAAACAGGGTCTCGTCAAATCCGGTGCGCCTCGCCGCCGTCATCAGGCTGAATGCAAGAGAGGGTCCCTTGTGCAACGATCCATGTTGGGGGAACCATGCGTCAGACGGCCCTGTCAGAAAATCCGGCTTGCTCAGCGATAACGCAGCTGAAGCTGATGGCACGGCTTGATGACGAAAGCGCGGAGGGCGGCGTTCAGGCGCCATCGCGTAAAAGCGGTCCTCCCGCGCGCCCGGTTTCCTCCTGGTGGGGCTTCCTCGCCTGTGGTCCGCTCGCCATCGGGAGCCTTTTCGCGCAGACCGACACGGCTCTCTCGCAAACCGCAGAGCGGATCGAGCAGACGGTTGCCGGCCAGACGACCATTCTCGAGCGCTTCACGCCCCCGCAACGTGTCGGCACGGTCGATATCAAGGTTCAGGACCAGCGCAAGCGCACGCCCGAAGAGGATGCGGCAGCGATCAGCTTCACGCTGAAGTCCCTGACGGTCGAGGGCGCTGCGACACTGCCCGGAACAACGTTTTCCGATCTCTGGCAGGGGATGACGGGCAGGGTCATCACGCTTGCCGATCTCTATCGCATCGCCGCGGAGATCGACGCCCGGTATCTGAGCGCCGGCTATCTCGCCATGACCGTCGTGCCGGTCCAGGATTTCTCCTCCGGAAAGATCACGCTCCGCGTCTATGAAAGCTATGTCGAGACGCTGGAAGTCAACAGTTCCATTCCCGGCATCCGTGAACGGCTATCGCCCTATATCGACCGGATCATCGCCATGCGGCCGATCCGGATCAAGGAGGCCGAGCGCATTCTGTTGCTGATGAGCGATCTTGGCGGGCTTGATATCGAAGGCATTCTGATACGGCCCGAGACTCCGCAGGGCGGCGGTACCCTGCGCCTCGATATCGGCTTCGACCGCGCCTCGGGCGGGATCGGGCTCGACAATCTCGGGACCGATGAGGTCGGTCCGCTGGAACTATCCGGCAATGTCACCGTCAACGATATGCTCGGGCTTTTCGACAGCGCGAGCCTCGTCGGCGTCACCGTTCCCAACATGCCGCAGGAGATGATCTTCCTGCAGGCATCCCAGGATATTCCCATCGGCTTCAACGGCCTGTCCGCCGGATATGATCTCTCCTACATCACCCAGAAACCGGGCGGCGATCTGAAGGCCGACGACATTGATATCCATTCCGTGATCGGCACGGCGCGGCTCGACTATCCTTTCGTCCGTACCATTGATCAGAGCCTTTTCGGCAGGATCGAGGTCAATCTGCGCAATGACCGCATTGATGTGATGGGCGCGCGGGCGACCCGCGAGCAGACGCGCTGGGCGGCCATGTCGCTGACCTATGACCGGCAGGACGGCGACACCGCCTTCCTCACGACGGCGGAATTCGGCCAGGGGCTGGGACGGGAAACCGGTCTGCCTGAGGTGCCGGAGGACTACCGCTTCGCGCGACTGAACTTTGACATCGCGCATGATCTCGGCGCCGACACCGCCATCCGGCTGCGCAGCGCCGGGCAGTATTCCGCAACGCCGCTGCCGGCGGCGGCGCAGTTCTCGCTTGGCGGCGATCCCTATGGCTGGGCCTTTGACGGCGGCACGCTTTCCGGCGCCAGCGGCGCGGCGGCCGCCCTTGAACTCAGCCATGATTTCGAAACCGGCTGGGCGGCGCTTCCGGGGCTCACCTGGACGACGTTTGCGGATTATGGCTTGGTCTGGAATGAGGCTGCCAGCGCTGACTATGCGCGCGATGCGCTGGGCTCGGTCGGCGTCGGGATCAGCGGCATGTTGGCGGAAAAGATGAGTTTTCAGCTGATCGCGGCCGTGCCGTGGTACAGTCCCGACAATGGCGAGGATGACGGGCTCAGGCTCTTCTTCCGGCTGGGCCTGCCGCTCTGACGCGGGATTGATCGCGTCAGCATTCGACAACGAGATATTCCGGCCGCGCCGGTGATTGCAATTAGGAGAGGTTTTTCATGTCACAGTTCAGAGCTTCGCGGCGCCGTTTTCTGGCTTCCGCCTCACTGGCTTCGGCCTCTCTCGTCCTGCTCTCGACTCCGGCACTTGCGGACATGCTGCCGCCGTCGCGCACATCGGGTGTCCCTGTTCCCCCCGGCCAGATCGACGAGGCGGTCGCAGCGCTTGATGGTATCGTCGAAGACATCAAGGCCCGCAGCGGCGTTCCGGGCATTGCCGTCGCCGTGGTCCATGGCGGCGAGACCGTTTATGCCAAGGGGTTCGGAACACGCGGCGGCGATGGCGACATGCCCGTGACACCCGATACGGTGTTCCAGCTCGCCTCGCTCTCCAAATCCGTTGGCGCGACGGCTGTCGCCCGCCAGGTCAGCCGCGGCGTGGTCTCATGGGACAGCCGCATGCAGGATCTTCTGCCGTGGTTCTCCCTTTCCGACGCAGCGGTGAGCGAGCGTCTGACGATCGGCGACCTTTACAGCCATCGCTCCGGCCTGCCGGATCATGCCGGCGATGATCTCGAAGACCTCGGCTTCGGCCGCCAGACCATTCTCGAAAGGCTGAGGCTCCAGCCGCTTTCACCCTTCCGCACCAGTTATGCCTATACGAATTTCGGCCTGACGGCAGCCGCGGAGGCCGTTGCCGATGCGTCCGGCATGGCATGGAGCGATCTCATGCAAGAGGCTTTGTTCGAGCCGCTTGGCATGACCGAGACCAGCGCGCGGTTTGACGATTTCATGGCGCGCGAAAACCGGGCCATGCCCCATGCCAGAACCGTAGATGGCTTCGCCGCGCTCTATCAGCGCCAGCCCGATGCCCAGTCGCCTGCTGGCGGCGTCAGTTCTTCGGCCAATGACATGACGAAATGGATGAAGATGGTGCTCGCCGATGGCGGTGATCTCATCCGGCCGGAAGCGCTGCAGCCGGCGATCAGCCCGCAGAGCTTCTCCAGCCGGCCGCACAGCCCGGATGAGCGCGCGGGCTTTTATGGCTATGGCTTCGGTGTCAGCATCAGTGAGAGCGGTCGGGTGATCCTCAGCCATTCGGGCGCTTTCATCCTGGGGGCGGCGACCTATTTCGCGCTGATCCCCTCGCTTGATGTCGGGATCGTCGTGCTCTCCAACGCTGCCCCGGTGGGCGCGGTCGAAGCGATCGGTGCGAGTTTTACCGACATGGTTCAGACCGGCGTCGTGACCCGCGACTGGTTCTCGGGCTATGAGCCGATGTTTGCAGCCTTTTACACGCCGCTCGGCGAGACCGCCGGAAAGCCGTTCCCACAGGCGGCTGCGGCCCCGCCGCCGGCAAGCTATTGCGCCGGCAGCTACAGCCACCCCTATTTCGGAACCGTCGAGGTGCGCGAGGGCGCGACGGGCGGCCTCGTCTTGGCTGTCGGGCCTGAACCGGAAACATTTCCCCTGATGCCGTGGGACGGCGCGATGATGGTGTTCGATATCGACACCGAAAATGCGCCCGCCGGCTCCCGCTCCGCCGCCACGTTTTCCGGCGGCCCGGACAAGGCCGAAACGCTGGAGATCGAACTCTTCGTCATGGATGGAGCAGCGCGTTTCAAACGGAGATAGTCAGCCGTCGAACGTTGTGCAGGCTTTCCGCTCGTGGTCAGCCCGCTGGTTGTCCAACCCGGGCCTGCGCAGGATATCGACTCTATTCTCTGTTCAATTCTGCTGGATGTCGTTACTAGCACTGCGTCCCATGGGCCGCAGAACCCCGCAAACTATTGCTATCCAGAGCGCACACATGATGATATTCGGCGGCTCACAAAGGTGGTGACCATGACCCCGAATACCGTTTTCAAATCCCCGATTGCCGATATACATCCGGCCCTTGCCTCCGCCCTCACGGCGAAAGGCTACAGCACGCTGACGCCGGTTCAAATGGCGATGACGAATGAAGATCACGTTGACGCCGATCTGCTGGTCTCGGCGCAGACGGGCTCGGGAAAGACGGTCGCCTTCGGCATTGCAGTCGCGCGGACGTTGCTGGGACACGACGCGCATTTCGCCACCGCCGCTGCCCCACTCGGTCTGGTCATTGCGCCAACGCGCGAACTTGCCATTCAGGTCCAGAGGGAGCTCGATTGGCTCTATGCCGGCGCTGAGGTCCAGATCGCGACCTGCGTGGGCGGCATGGATATGCGCACCGAACGCCGCGCACTCGACCGCGGCGCCCATATCGTCGTCGGTACCCCCGGGCGCCTGCGCGATCATATCAGGCGGGGTGCGCTGGACCTCGGCGCCATTCGCGCCGTGGTGCTCGACGAGGCCGACGAGATGCTGGACCTCGGTTTTCGCGATGACCTGGAGTTCATCCTCGGCGCCGCGCCCGAGGAGCGCCGCACATTGCTGTTTTCGGCGACCGTGCGGCGCGGCATCGCCGAACTGGCGAGGACCGTGCAGAAGAATGCGGTGCGCATCGAAACGACTGCGTCCACCGAACAGCATGCCGACATCGAATATCAGTTGATGCTGGTGCGGCGCGACGAGCGCGAACACGCCATCATCAATACGCTGCTCGATTCCGACAGTTCAAGCGCCCTGGTGTTCTGCCACACACGCGAAGCCGTTCGCCATCTGACGGCGCGCCTTTCAAATCGCGGCTTCGCGGTGGTTTCGCTTTCGGGCGAAATGGCACAGTCTGAGCGATCGAATGCGCTGCAATCCATGCGCGACGGGCGCTCGCATGTCTGCGTGGCAACCGATGTGGCAGCGCGCGGCATCGACCTCCCGAACCTCGACCTCGTGATCCACGCCGACGTGCCGGGCAACCCGGAAACACTGCTGCATCGCTCCGGCCGGACCGGTCGCGCCGGCCGAAAGGGCGTCTGCGTGCTCATCGTCCCGGAAAACAGGCGGGGTGCTGCCCAGCGCGTCCTTTCATTGGCGAAGCTGACCGCGGCGGTTCGTGCTGCACCCGGCATTGCTGACATCGAGGCGCGCTACCGCCGGCGGATCATCGATGCTGCCGCCTCTTCCGCGCTGCCCGACGCAGCGGAGGCGGAAATCGTCTCCGAATTGCTGGAGCGTGCGGGGCCCGAACGCATTGCAGCGGCGTTCCTTCGCCTGCAACGAGCGGCCCACCCGTTGCCCGAGGAACTATCGCCACTTCCCGCCGATGCGCTCAAGACCAAGACGCCCGCTCGTGCCCGCCGGTCGGAAGACAGGAACGCGTCAGCACGCGAGCCGCGCAACACGGACATGCAGGACGGCGTATGGTTCACCATCTCGCTCGGCCGCAGGCAGCGCGCCGATCCGAAATTCCTGCTGCCGATGATCTGCAATGCTGGCGGTGTGACCAAACGCGATGTCGGCAGAATCAGGATCGATGACACCGAAACCCGTTTCGAAATTTCCGCCGACAAGGCGGCCGATTACGCGGAACAGATCAGGCAGCCCGGCAGCCTCGAGAAAGGCATCAGGATCGCGCCGGCCGGTAAGATGTTCGAAAAGCCGAGACAAGCGAAACCGAAATTCAAACAGGACGGCAAGCCGACCCGCAAACACCAGGCTCCTTCGGCCGATCGCGGCAGAACGCCAAAATATAAGGCCCGCAAATCGAATCGCTGAGCCTGATCGGCGTCTTCTGCCCTGCGCCGCCTTAATGTCTGCTTTCGGGAACCACGCGCCACCGAGCCAACGTCCGAAATGGGGACGCCTTCCGGACCGGCAGAAAAGGGACCGGTTGCGGACTGGCAGGTTTTGGCCCCGGCAGTGAGAGAAGCAGACATTGGCACTTAACAGGGGCATAGTCGCTTTCGGCTCGACAATCGCGTCGTTTACTTGGACCGATCGAGCATTTAGCGCTGAACAAGCTTCGGGTCCCACCCAATCAACCCATCATAGGAAAACGAAATGAACGCGGAAATTCGCTTCCCTTCGTCGTCTTTCGACAATCGGTCAAGCGGAGTGATCTTGGCGAAAAGGTTGAACCCAAGATCGAGGTTGGCGAACTGTGGCCCCCGGTACCCTCTAAGGGTTCCTTCCACCCGTGCTAGTCGGGCTTCCAGCTTCGCGAGGTCTGCTGGCTTTTCCCCTTTGATCATAGAAGGTGGGTCGAGATCTTCTAGGTCGTTCTTGAAATGTGCCAGCCTGGGTTCTTTGCCTGTTCTTTCAAGCCAATCGTAGGACCACGACCGGCTCCCGTAAGGCCGGTTGTTCTGGCAAACTTGGTTCCAGCTGTTGACTTCAGTCGCTAGTGCTTGGAGCGAGCCTTGAGAACTGAGGAAACGCAAGAAGTTGAGAGCAAACAGGTAGTATGCCGGCTCGACCGATTTTGAGCTAAGGCCGTGCCAATCGATCAGACGTTGAATCGCGATCGACTCGTCGAATGTGTTCAGGTGGCGATACGCTGAGAACCAACGCCGAATGTCCGCGTCGCGGACCCCTTGTTGATTAATATTCCTTTCCATCATCAACACAATGGTACGAAGATCGCCCTGGCTCATCGATCGCCAATTGTGCTTTGCGCGCGCGATTATCGCGGCACACAAAGCCCGACGCACATCAAGGTCTTCGCGACGAGCCGCCAACGCCCTAAGGTCCGACACCACCCTATCGGTATTACCGTAGACATTGTTCCATTCGGCGATGGTCTTTTCGGCTCGGATTGATAGTCTCGGTCGGTTTTTCAACAGATCTATATTCTCTTCGGCAAGAGAGAGAGCGTCCATGTAAAACCCTGAAGAACGCGCAGTCAGGAAGGCCGAGAAATTGTCCACACCGGAAAGGCGCATCGATTGCCTAAGCAAAATCGAGACCGTTTGGATAGTCGCAACTAAACCATGTTCATTCGATGGTTTGATCTGTGTAGATCGCTCGAAGCGGCTGGTTGCCTCAACAAAATCGGATTGAACTGCGGTCTCGACTGCGCCCAAGGTATGGCATTGTGTGATCGCCTCTTTGAGGATCTGTTCCATGCGGATTCGATGAGCCATTCCTGCGACGTGAACCAATGTCGCGTCGCTTCCCGCATCGGGTAGCTGTTCGGCGAAACTTGCCTTTCGCACTGCTTCATCGATGTCCTTAGGGTCCTCGTACATCAAGTGGCGCGCAAGGTGTGCGGCGTAGTGCGGCTCTCTCGGCCAGATTTGTGTAATTCGGTCAAATAGCTTTCGCGCTAGCTCTGCATTTCCAATGTCATTGATTAGCTGAGAGAAGCGCCGGCTTCCGATACCACCAACCGAAACGTCAACGTCTGCAAGGATCGCACTCTCAGTGTCGCGTGTGATGAACAATGACTGAACCATTCTCTGGACTCTGTCCGAAGCGTTGTTCCGAAGCCTGCGGAGGTGAGACAAAAGAGTGGTCGAAAAACGCGAAATATCCGCATGCCACCGCTCTTCGTTTCTAGCAAGGTTAGCCAGAACTTCCCGTGCCAAGAGCGCATGGGAGACGCGGATGTGGCTGCCTGATCGCAGCAAGAACAGCGACTCATTGTCAACGGGCGCGTTCCCATCGTTCAGGACATCGCATAGCTCATCGAATTCGACTTCGGGAAACCCTTCGCTGTAGTAGAAGCTGACAAGAGAAAGATCGGCCAAGAGCTCCCTCGCAGCATCGCTTTTAGCTCCCTTAACCACATCTTCAATCAGTTTCTGGACGCCCAGAAACCCCTCACCGAATGCCGTCAGGCCGAAAAAGAATGGATTTTTTTGTTCGCCTGGCGTCTGCGGGCTTGCAAGCCGGCGAAGCTGGCTCTGCCTATTGGGGTCTTCTACTTGCTCAAGATATGCTTTCAGAAACTTGCGAGTCTCCTCGTCGTTGAGCCTCCCGGAAAGAACTCCGTCGGAATCGTTCTTCTTGACGGATCGGGAGACGGTCAAGAATACCGCCCTGGTGTTGTCTTCTCGAAGTTGCTGGAGGAGGCCCTCGCGCTCGCTCTCAGTGACAACGGACGCCTCCATGACCACTAACACTGGAAGCGAGCAAAATTGGAACACATCCCTCAGATACGAAGAGGTGTCGCTGCTGATTTGGTCCAAGATGACAGTTGGGACACGCTCCATGAAACTCCAAGCGAGTCGTCGAGCGAGTGTAGTTCCGCCTGAACTGGGTTCATGAAACAGGTTCACGGTGCGATTGCTTGAAGCTTCGAGAGCTTCCAGAATCTCCTTGTTATAGGTATCGAACGCGTTTTCGCGCGGCACATCGAGTTGTTGCGCCAACTCGGCCCATTCGATCGGCATGCCACGGCGGAAATCGATCCCGAACGATCGACCTTGTGGAAGGCTTTGCGCCCTTGCGCGGTAGAGTACTGTTAGATCCCGATCGACACGAGAAAGCAAACCCGCAGGGGCTTGAACCAGGCCCACGGATCCCGCAGTTCGTTGCGGAAGCAGAGCGTCGTCCACCGCACGGGGAGAGGCGGCGCGATTGCCAACCAGCTCAGAAATTATCGTGTCCAAGGGGAGTTGCGAAATCTCGACCCCTTCGATGGTGGACAATTCAGGACTTCCGTCAGCAACGCTCACCGGAGCGAGCGTTTCGCCGAACTCCATGTCCATGCTCTCTATCACCATCCGAGCGATGTCCTGGGAAAGGCCATTCGCGAGAACTAGGCAACGAACATCAGTCGGCGCGTGTGACCTGGCAATTTCGCCCAGCAAATGGTCGAGACCACGCTTGTATGTTCGCCGCCAATCGGTCGTGGAAACAGTGGGAACGACGCCGGAAATGTCCTGCCGGCCGTTCGCAAAATACCAGATGCACCCGCGATGCAGAATTTTTAGGTCCGGTGGTTGTTGACCGGGCCAGAACTGACGGGATGCTCTGGGATTTGCCTGCTGCTCACTTTCGGTCGGGGCCGACGTTCGGAAATCAATCACAAAGGACCAAGGCGCGCTCGCGATATCCGGAGGCACCGTATCGAGGTCGTTGCCCACTATGAGGATGTTGAAGCCGGAGTTGTCAAAGCGCAGAGTGAAGTCGGAAAGCAGGGTGTCGCGCCCAGGAATTTGAACCGGGCTATTCGGCCATGGGATTGCTGTGCCATTCGGAAACAGGTCAGTCACCTCTTTGCCGATCATATTGAGGAGCTGTTTGAGGAAGACGGCTGACCAAACAAAGCTCTGGCTGTACTGCGAAGTCGTGAGCCCACCCGACCCACTGCCCGCACGAGGAGTCTTGTGTAGGAAGGCCAAACCAGCCCCGACCTGCGCCAATACCATCTGTAGTTTCAGATCATCTTGCCGATCCGGGTAACGTCGGAAAGCGAGCTCTGTAGCAGTCTTGCGAGCAGTCAAAATGTCTTGGAGCCAACCGCGCTCGCCTGGATCAATTTGCGCCGCCTCATTCTCCTCGGCCAGCGCCTCGGCCAACTTGTGCCAGCGTGCAATTCCAAGACCGTCGAAGGTCCGCAGGAGAGTTGCGAGCTCCAAATAAGCATGGTCGAAAAACACGGGGCCGTTTGATTGATAGGTTGCGAAATCGATCAGATTAATGTCGTGAACATTGCCATTCTCACCGGCTTTCACGAACAAATTTTGACTATGACAGTCACCATGTGTCGGACCAAAGAACGGTCGAATCACCGACTCGCTCGTGTCGGATGTGGCAAAGACAACCGGGTTGGGCAGAATTTGCCCATGAAGAAAGAACAACGAGGCCCCAAGGATATCCGACGAAATAAAGTCTGAAACATGCGTGTGAATTCGACCACCCTGTTCCGCCAATAGCTTGTACCCCAAAAGAGCTGTGATCACTTTACCTATCGTTTGTTGCTCACCCAGCGTAAATAAGTCAGGGGTCCAGGATATCTTTGAAAACTCTGTGTAGGCAGAACGAAACAGCCAGTGATCGGCAACCAGCGGCCGCCACTTAATACGCGATTGGCCGGCCAATTTGATCAGCATACAATAGTGCTCGTCCGCTTCGAGGCTCAATGCGATTTGAGGGATTTTTCCCGAAAACGCTCCATCGGAGATCGCCTTCCTATGTCGCACCTCCTCCCCATCCCAGTCAGTAGGAAGGATATCAACCTTCAAGATGTGTATCCCGTCCAGGCTGCCTGTACAGTCCACAATGGCCACGAAAGCTCCAGATTTCCCCAGAGTCAAGCGCTCACGAATCACGGCGTTGGTTCGATGGTTTCTTTTAATCTCCGCTAGAAATTGCCCAACATATGGTGGCACTGGAACTTGCATTTTTGGCCTTCATGACTATCTGCTTCGGTACAGTGTGTCGCGTCCAACTCTCGAAAGCAATATTCTAGTGCCGTCCTTCACCTGTAGCACTGACCAACCAAGTAAATCTCCGTTTCCGCAGTTGACATCCGGCGTTCTAGTACCTGCGGCGAAGGTCGGTTTCCCGCCCATTGAATACCTTCCCACGCTGCGCAGCGAACGGCTGCTCTGTAGAGCGGGCGGAGAACCCTCGAACGGCCGAAATGGGGGCGCTTTTCGGACAGTTCTCGGGCAGAAAAGTGAACGATGCCGTGGCCAAAGTCTTTTCTATTGGATGAACTTCGCGCATTGTGCTAGCCGGAGCCGCTATAGACAACCTATCGAAAATCCCGCGTCTTCACCTTAATCTCATCGATATGTCCATACGGGTCGAACATGTCGCGCGGTTTCGGCATCCCACGCGGATCCGGTCCAGGCGATCCATGATGAAACTCATCACCCCGCCCGTGCGGAAGCGGAAATGCTGTATCCCGGCTCCCGACGCTTGCCAGTTCCGCCGACAGATCGACAAGCTCACGCACCACGATATGGACAACCTCGCCCTCTCGCTGGACCCGCCCTTTGACGCCGAGCATGCCGGATCCAAGAACGGTGCGACGGTATTTCTCGAACACCTTGGCCCAGACCACGAGATTGGCCACGGCGGTTTCGTCCTCAAGCGTGATAAACATCACGCCCTTGGCCGAGCCCGGTCGCTGGCGCACAAGAACGAGGCCGGCAAGGTTGACCCAGCGACCGTCGCGCAGAGAGACGGCTTCGGCGCAGGACCTGAACCGCTGTCGGGAGAGTTCCGAACGCAGGAACGAAACCGGGTGTTTCCTCAGGGTTAAGCCCACATGGCCGTAATCCTCGACCACTTCCCGACCGGCCTCCATGGGTTTGAGAAGGGGCTCCGGCTCTGCCTGCTCGGGTACGATACCGGCCTCGCGTCTTGCCGCCGCAGCAAAGAGCGGCAGCGGTTCGTCCCGCAGGGCCTTGATCGCCCAGAGCGCCTCACGGCGAGCAAGCCCGAGCGAGGGCCTGAACGCATCGGCTTCTGCGAGTTCTACCAGGGCAGCGGCCGGAATACCGGCGCGACGCCAGAGATCGTCGACCGAAGCAAAGGGCGTGTCTTCGCGACAGGAGACCAGCCGGGCGGCCTCGGCATTGGCAAGGCCCTTCACCAATCGGAGCCCAAGGCGGACGGCAAAACGCCCGTCGTCGCGGTCGGTCGGTTCCAGCGTGCAATCCCATCGGCTTGCATTGATGCAGACCGGACGGGCCTCGACGCCGTGGTCGCGGGCATCGCGCACGATCTGGGCCGGGGCATAGAATCCCATCGGCTGGGCATTGAGCAGCGCACAGCAAAAGGCATCGGGGTGCCAGCACTTCATCCAGGATGAGGCATAGACAATCAGCGCAAAGCTCGCTGCATGGCTTTCCGGAAAACCATAGGAGCCGAAGCCTTCCAACTGTCTGAAGGTACGCTCGGCGAATTCGCGCTCATAGCCACTGGCAACCATGCCATCGATCAGCTTTGCGCCGAATTTCGATACCCCGCCGGTGTGCTTGAAGGTTGCCATGGCGCGACGCAGCTCATCGGCCTCGCCGGCGGTAAACCCGGCGCACTCGATGGCCACCCGCATGGCCTGCTCCTGAAACAGCGGCACGCCCAGCGTCTTGCCAAGCACCGCTTCAAGCTCGGGCTTTGGATAGGTCACATCTTCCTTGCCCTCGCGCCGGCGCAGATAGGGATGAACCATATCGCCCTGGATCGGCCCGGGCCGGACGATCGCGACCTCGATGACGAGATCGTAGAAGGTGCGCGGCTTGATGCGCGGCAGCATGGCCATCTGCGCGCGGCTTTCGATCTGGAAAGTGCCGAGCGTGTCGGCCTTGCGGATCATCGCATAGGTGCGCGGATCCTCCGCCGGTATGGTGGCGAGATCCAGCCGGATATCCTTGTGCTCTGCGAGAAGATCAAAGGCACGGCGCATGCATGAAAGCATGCCAAGCGCCAACACATCGACCTTCATGAACTCGAGAACGTCGATATCGTCCTTGTCCCATTCGATGACCTGCCGGTCTTCCATGGCTGCCGGCTCGATCGGTACCAGCTCGTCGAGCCGGTCGCGGGTCAGGACAAAGCCGCCCGGATGCTGGGAGAGATGGCGTGGTGTACCGACGAGTTGCCGGGCAAGCTCCAGGGCAAGCCGAAGCCGCCTGTCCCCCATATTGAGGTTCAGTTCTTGAGCATGCTTTTCCCCGACACCCTCCGACCAGCCCCAGACCTGTGACGACAGGGTCTTGGTCAGATCCTCGGTCAGTCCGAGCGCCTTGCCGACATCCCGAAGCGCCCCTTTGGCCCGGTAGCGGATGACGGTGGAACAGAGCGCGGATCGATCGCGACCGTAGGTCTGATAGACCCACTGGATGACTTCTTCTCGGCGTTCGTGCTCGAAATCGACATCGATGTCAGGCGGCTCGCGCCGTTCTTCCGAGACAAAGCGCTCGAACAGGAGATCGTTGCGATCCGGATCGACTGAGGTCACGCCGAGGACATAGCAGACGGCGGAATTGGCGGCCGATCCGCGACCCTGACAGAGAATGTCCCTCGAACGGGCAAAGCGGACGATCGCATTCACCGTCAGGAAATAGGGCGCGTAGTCCAGCTTCTCGATCAACGCCAGCTCATGGCAGAGATTGGAGCGCACCTTGTCGGGCAGGTCCTCGGGATAGCGCTCGGCGGCACCTTCCCAGGTGAGTTTTTCCAGTGCTTGCTGTGGGCTGAGATCCGGAAAGAGCTTTTCCTCCGGATACTGATAGGCGAGTTCCGTGAGCGAGAACCTGCACCGCTCCATGATCTCGATCGTGCGGGCGAGCGCTTCCGGAAAGCGATCGAACAGCCGGTGCATCTCCTCTGGCGGCTTCAGGTAGCGATCGGCGAAACGCTCGCGGCGATGCCCGAGTTCGTCGATGGTGACATTGTGCCGGATCGCGGTAACGAGATCCTGCATCATCTGCCGGCCGACCGCGTGGAAGAGAACGTCATTGGTGACAACAGTCGGAACCCGGGCTGCGAGAGCGAGGTTCGATAGCTGCCATAGACGGAGCTGATCGTTCGGCCGCCGTCGCAGCGTCAGCGCAAGATAGGCACGATCCCCGAAAGCCTCCCGCAGCCGTCGCAGATGCATGGCGCAGTCATCATCGGCGCGATCGGGCACCAGGATGGCAATCAGCCCCTCGCCATAAGCGACGAGGTCGGTCCATTCGAGGCGACACTTGCCTTTGCCGGCACGCATCTTGCCGAGCGAGAGCAGGCGGCAAAGCCGGGCATAGGCCACCCGGTCGGTCGGATAGACGAGGACCGGCAGGCTGTCGGCAAGGTCAAGGCGGCAGCCGACAACCAGTCGGACGCCGGTCTGCCGCGAGGCTTCGAATGCCCGCACGACCCCGGCCAGAGAATTGCGATCAACGACACCGATGGCCTCGATGCCGAGTTCTGCTGCGCGGGCGAACAGTTCGTCGCAACTGCTCGCCCCACGCAGAAACGAGAAATGGGTGGTGACCTGCAGTTCGGCGTAGCGCGGCCCTGTCATCCGAAGATCCCATGGATGAACCAGCGGTGTGAGCCGCTATCCTCATGCTCGCCGTCGCCGGAGCGAAACAGCCAATAGCGCTCGCCGGTATCGTCCTCGACCCGGAAATAGTCCCGGACAGCAGTGAGTTCGGCATCCCGCTTCCACCATTCGCCACGGACCCGCTCTGGACCATCGGCACGACGGATACGGCGACGCACGCCGCGCCAGGTGAACCAGACGGGCGGATGATCCGGGAGGAGCGCCATGGTTTCGATCGGCTCCGGTCTTGGCAGCAGCCGCGGTGGCCGCGGCCAGTCGCCATCCCAGGTAAGGCCCGTCTCCGGCGCCAGCGGGGCAATACGGGCGACCGAGCGTTCGGGTACATCGCTTTGAACGGGCACGAAGCGACAGAGCCGGTGTTCGCCGACGCGGTTGGCAAGGACATCGACCAGATCGGAGACATCGGCTTCCGGCTCCTCGACCAGGGAGGAGATCGTCTGCTTCTCTCGCAAGGGTTCGGCGTGGATGGCGACCAGTTCCATGATCTCGATCCCGAAGCCCGGATCGACGGTCTCCAGCCTGTCGCGGAACAGTCGCACAAGGCGTCGAGGGTCGCGAACCGGCTGCGCTGTGCCGACGCGGATGAACTGCATGGTGTTGTCGACGCGGTGGAACAGAAGATCCAGCCGCCGGGCACCAAGACCGCGTTTTTCGAGTTCAAGACAGAGCGCGTCTGCGAGTTTGGCGATATAGCGGGCGATAGTCTCAGGCGCGCCGATCGGTTCGGCAAAGGCCTTGCGCACCTCGACCAACTCCGGCGAGCGGATTGGGTCGACCGGTTCGGCAATCCGGCCAAGCGCCCGGTCCAGCCGCCGGACGACTTCCGGGCCGAAGCGCAGGGTCAGCGGTGCGCGCGGCTGATCCAGCAGCTCTCCAATGGTCTCGAAACCGAGTGTGTGCAGGTCGGACACCGTCGCGGGATCGAGCCGGAGCGCTGAAAGCGGCATTGTTCGCAACACTACCTCGCTTTCGCCCGGTGGGATGACGATCGCGGGTCGCGCCAGAAACCGGGCAGCAGCATGCGCTGCGCCCCATGTATCAGCGACCGCAGCACGCGCCTCGACGGCGGCCGCGGCAAAACGGCGGATCATGTCGGCAAGCATGGCGTCCTCTCCGCCATGCAGATGATCAGCGCCGTTCGTATCGATGACCAGGCCGTCCGGAGGGTCGGCCATCACCACCGGCGAAATTCGCTGAAGCGCCCAGAGCGCCAGCTTGTTCAGCCCCTCGACCTCAGCGGCAGGATCTGCATCGGCAATCACAAGCCCAGGCACAAGGGCTTGCGCCTTGGTAACGGCCATGCCGATCCGAATGCCAAGCCGTTCGGCATTGACATCGAGGGCCGTGATCAGACGGCGGCGGCCTGTGCGGCCGGCCATGACGAGCGGCGCATCAGCGGGAGGCGATGCGGCGCCCGACTTCCTTCTGAGGCGATCCGTCGGCCACCTCGGAAGGAAGAGCGAGACGACCCGTGTCATCACACGCCTCCAGTTCAAAATCGGCACTTTCGCCGGCACGACATCGGATGAGTTCGACCAGCCAACGCGCGCGCCCAAGGCCGGGAACGGGCAGGGGCCGCGAGGGCAGAACGGAGACCCGCCAGCGGGTGACGCTCGCCGTCGGCTGCCCGAAGTCGCCGGCCTCGGTCTGCCGTCGCCAGCGGCGCAGCGCCAGCCCGATGGTGTTGGAGTTCTCGGCCGCCAGCTGCAGACGGCGCGAGGCTGTCATGGAAAGACGCGCGGTCTCTGCGACAACTGCGCCGAGCCCGCCATGGCGAAGCCCTTCCTCGAAACAGGCAAGCAATGCCTTCTCGTCGCCGGCCTCGACATGGATCACGCGGTCGGGCTGAAGCCCGGCCTGGGCGATGGCTGGTGCAAAGAGATCGGGACGCGTGACCACCCATAGCACCTTGCCTCGGGTGCGCGCGGCAATACCCGCCACGAACAGTGCCGCCGCTGCTCCGTCGACCGCGCCATTGCCGCCGCCGGCCACCTCATGCAGACAGCCGAGTGCAAGTCCGCCGCCCGGTAGCCTGCGATCGATCTCCTTCAGGCCGAAGGGCAGAACCGATCGCGCGCGTCCCCCAGAACCTTCGAGATGCGCGATGCGCTCACGAAGCTCTGCGATGGCGGGACTGGCGGCATTGTTCGGCATGATGTCGGACGGTCTCCTTCAGGACTTTGCAACGGCGGAATTCTCCGATATGTTCCTTATTTGTTCTTTTTCAGGTTTTGAGTCAATCGGCCTCATTGGCGGGCCCTGTGGACGGCGACCGGGACAGAACACTGATGCGCGAGGCGCGTATCGTCGAAACACAAGGGGTTTAGGGTAGGGCGGTATGAGCGCGGCGCATCTCGAAAAATTGAACGACAACCAGCGGGCCGCGGTTCTACATGGCACGGATTTGCCTGATGGCGCCATCGGCGGTCCGCTGCTGATCATTGCGGGTGCGGGATCCGGAAAGACCAATACGCTTGCCCATCGCGTGGCCCAGCTGGTCATCTCCGGAGCCGATCCGCGCCGGATCTTGCTGATGACCTTTTCCCGGCGCGCCGCGGCCGAAATGGGAAAGCGGGTCGAGCGGATCTGCGCAAAGGCGCTTGGTGAGAGGGCCGGGATCATGGCGGACGGGCTTGCCTGGTCCGGCACGTTCCACGGTATCGGCGCCCGCCTGCTGCGCGAATATGCAATCGAGCTTGGTCTCGATCCGCAGTTCACCATCCATGACCGCGAGGATTCGGCCGACCTGATGAACCTCGCCCGCCATGACCTTGGCTTCTCCAAGACCGAGAACCGGTTTCCGGCCAAGGGCACCTGCCTTTCGATCTATTCGCGCACCGTCAATGCCGAGGCGCCGCTCTCGGGAATCCTGAGGGCGAACTTTCCTTGGTGTGCCGCCTGGGAAAAGGAGCTGAAGGAATTGTTCGCGGCCTATGTCGAGGCCAAGCAGATCCAGAACGTCCTCGATTACGACGATCTGCTGCTCTATTGGGCTCAGACCATGGGCGATCCGGCGCTTGCCACCGAGATCGGCGGACGATGGGATCATGTTCTCGTCGACGAATATCAGGACACCAACCGCCTGCAGTCCTCGATCCTGATGGCGCTCAAACTTGGCGGACGGGGGCTGACGGTCGTCGGTGACGATGCGCAGTCGATCTATTCGTTCCGGGCTGCGACGGTTCGCAACATCCTCGACTTTCCGAATGAATTCTCGCCGAAGGCCGACGTGATCACGCTCGACCGCAATTACCGGTCGACGCAGCCGATCCTCGCGGCCGCCAATGGCGTCATCGGTCTTGCCCAGGAACGCTACACCAAGGATCTCTGGACCGACCGCGTCTCAACCGAAAAGCCGCGGCTGGTGACGGTTCGCGACGAGGGCGATCAGGCGCGGTTCATTGCCGATGAGGTGCTCGATAACCGCGAGGGTGGCATGCGGCTGAAGGATCAGGCCGTGCTGTTTCGGGCGAGCCACCATAGCGGGCCGCTGGAGGTCGAGCTCACCCGCCGGAATATTCCCTTCGTGAAGTTCGGTGGCCTGAAATTCCTCGATTCCGCCCATGTGAAGGACATGCTGGCAGCCCTCCGGTTTGCCCAGAACATGCGCGATCGCGTAGCGGGCTTCCGGCTGATGCAACTCTTGCCAGGTGTGGGGCCGGCCTCGGCGCAAACTGCGCTGGATGCGATTGCGGAAACCGCCGACCCGATCGAGACCCTGGCGGCTCTGCCAGCGCCGTCACGAGCAGTAGCCGACTGGCCGGGCCTCGTGTCGTTGGTGACGGATCTCCGCCAATCAAACATGGGCTGGCCCGCCGAGCTCGGCCGGATCCGGGCATGGTATGAGCCCTATCTGGAGCGCATCCATGAAGACTTTGAGATGCGCCGCGCCGATCTCCTCCAGCTTGAAGATATTGCCGCCGGCTATCCGTCGCGGGAACGGTTCCTGACCGAGCTGACGCTCGACCCACCGGACGCCACCTCCGGCCAGGCCGGTGTGCCGCTGCTCGACGAAGACTATCTGATCCTCTCGACCATCCATTCGGCCAAGGGGCAGGAGTGGCGCTCGGTCTTTGTTCTCAATGCCGTCGATGGCTGCATTCCCTCCGATCTTGGCGTCGGCACGACCGACGATATCGAGGAAGAGCGGCGCCTGCTCTATGTTGCAATGACACGGGCGCGGGACAGCCTGAACCTTGTCGTTCCCCAGCGCTTCTTTACCCATGGGCAGTCCTCGACCGGCGACAGGCATGTCTATGCCTCGCGAACCCGGTTCATTCCCGCTATGTTGCTTCAGCATTTTGAGAACAGGACATGGCCGGTGGTGAAGCCCGGGCAACAGAGCAATGCGGGCCCGCGCCAGGTGCGTCTTGATGTCGGTGCGCGGATGCGCGGAATGTGGCGCTGAGGGAGGACACGGACTTGTGCAATCTCTACAATTTGACGACAACGCGGGATGCCGTCGTCCAGTTTACGAAGGCGATGAGCGACAAGGCCGGATGGAATGAGCCGTCGCTCAACGTCTATCCCAACACGCTGGCGCCGATCGTTCGCGTCGATGACGATGGAAATCGGGAAATCGTCAGTGCCACCTGGGGCATGCCGACACCGCCGGCCTTCGTCAAAGGCAAGGCCGATCGCGGGGTCACCAATATCCGAAATGTCGGATCCCCGCATTGGCGGCGCTGGCTTGGACCGACAAGCCGCTGCGTCGTGCCATTCACGTCATTCGCGGAACCCGATCCTGCGAGCAAGATAGAAGGTGGACGCGTGCCGAATGCCTGGTTTGCGCAGAACTCCGACCGGCCGCTGATGTTCTTTGCCGGCCTCTGGACGCCGTGGAAGGGCGTGCGGAAAGTCCGGGATGGCGAACAGGAATATGAACTGTTCGGGTTTCTGACGACGACGCCCAACGAGATCGTCAAGCCCATTCATGAAAAGGCGATGCCGTCGATCCTGACGACGCCGGAAGAGGTCGATCTCTGGCTCACCGGCGAGTGGGCCGACGTGAAACACCTTCAGCGGCCGCTGCCCGGCAACATGCTGGTCCTCGTCGACCCTCCTGAAAACCCTGTAGACGATTGACGTCGTTCTGGATCACGCTTCTGAGATGGTCATGGCCGCGCTGGATGAACTGACGGTTTTGGAAAGAGACCATGAGGTCGAAACGGATGGTTCCACCCCGGCCATCCGCAAGATCATCCATGTCGACATGGATGCCTTCTATGCCTCAGTCGAGCAGCGCGACAATCCCGACCTGAGAGGCAAGCCGGTCGCAGTCGGAGGATCGGCCGCCAGAGGCGTCGTCGCCGCGGCCAGCTATGAGGCGCGGGCGTTTGGCGTGCGATCTGCTCTGCCATCAGTGACCGCGAAACGGCGCTGCCCCGACCTGGTGTTCGTGAAGCCGCGTTTCGATGTCTATCGGTCGGTCTCGGCGCAGATCCACCAGATATTTGCCGAGCATACCGATCTGATCGAACCACTATCGCTCGACGAGGCCTATCTTGATGTCACCGAAAACAAGCAGGGCATCGCGTTCGCAACCGAGATTGCGACAATTCTCCGCGCCCGCATCAAGGACGTGACCGGTCTCAATGCGTCGGCCGGGATATCCTACTGCAAGTTCCTCGCAAAGATGGCGAGCGACCTCAATAAGCCGAACGGCCAGGCCGTGATCACACCGAAGATGGGTCCAGCGTTTGTCGCTGACCTCGCCGTCAAGAAATTCCACGGCATTGGGCCGGCGACGGCCGAGAAGATGCAACGGCTTCGGATCGTGACCGGAGCGGATCTCCGCGACAAATCACTTGCCTTCCTGCGTGATAACTTCGGCAAGTCGGGGAGTTGGTATTATCGGATCTCACGGGGCATCGACGAGCGTCCGGTTCAGCCGAATCGTCCGCGCAAATCGATCGGCGCGGAAGATACGTTTGCGGCCGATATATTCGATCTGGGGGCGGCGAAGGCGGAGTTGATCCCGCTTGCCGAGAAGGTTTGGCGCCACGCGGAGAACAAGCAGGTGAGCGGGCGGACCGTGACGCTGAAGGTGAAATACGCTGATTTCCAGCAGATCACGCGGAGCCGGACTGTTGGGCAGAATATGAGAAGCGCAGACGAAATTGGCGAGATCGCCAGCGCGTTGCTGATCGAGGTCTTTCCGGTGCAGAAGGGAATTCGCCTGCTTGGGGTAACACTTTCGTCATTGAACGAAAGTTCTGACAGGGCAGGGGATGAACAGATGAGGTTGCTGTGATCCGCACCTCCGAAGGAAAAGACATTTACTCTGCAAGTCGACAAAAACAGGAGAAAATCTTGGCACGCTGTGAACGGCAGAAATGGGGCCGGAACCGGAATGACGGGTTTCGGCCGACGAGCTAGCGTTAGCCGACATTGGACACCATTTCCCCCGCTGGTAGACCGCTTCGTGAAACGCAGCGCACACTAAACAGGTCGATGCTTTACCGCCTGCTCGATGCCTTCAACAAAAGCTTTAATCTGGTCGGCCGCGCCCTGAACAAACGTCTTGGTGAATACATCGATCTCATTGCCCTCCTGATCGAAACCATTCCGGTGAACGCAATCGTGGCGTACTAACACCGCCTTGAGGAGGCTCTTTTTGTCTACGGCAAGATCAAGAATTCGAACCCCAAAAGCAATGTTATAGAGAACATCGACTTTCTTGAGGTTGTGGTACATGATCTTGCGCAGGTGCGTGCGGACTTTGCGCTCGACCAGACCTGGATCCTTCGAAACTTCGGACAGCGTGAATTTCTCTTTTATTAGGTCATCGTCCTTGTCGATCAAACGCTGCATCGCCTCCTTGTTGCTCATGACCTCATTGAGCAAAGTGTCACCGAGATAGGCTTCCAGCGCGGTGACCTGCTGAGAAAAAACCATCCGATTGACGAGGTGGTTCCCGCGCACGCCGCCGTGATCTGCAAGTAAGTCGCCGGTGTGATGATATGAGTCCATGAAAACCCGATAAGGGTCAGCGACCGCTGCAAAGTCTAGCCAGTCGTCGAGCTCGAGCTCGCCATGCTCAAGCCCGTAATCAAAATTCTCGATGACCTTGTGCTCGCCGACATCGGTTATACGTTAACTTTCGATGCCGATCGGATATTCCCAAACTCCCCAGGTCAGATCGCCAAGTTCGGGATGGTTGATCGCGGCCTCATAGTGGATCTCAGAGCCCATCGAGCGCTCATCGCCACCAACGGCATTCCAATCCAGCGTATCGCTCACGATTTCAAATATTTCGCCGGTCGACGCATGACGAATCCGCGCTATGCCCCTACAATAAACCTCCATGTGCCCTCCTGTTGTGTCGTCCTTACCGGTTTAGACACTGCAGATTAACAGAGAAGGTGAGAAGATGCGTGAAATTCCGCGGTGGGAATTTGATTTCTATGCGCTCTCTCTTCCGCGCGGGCACGGATTTGGCGATAAACCTCCAGTCGCAGCTTGGTCAGCAGGCGATGGAAATGGATGCGGCATCGTCACGGAAAACATACAGGACGGCTCATTCGGCCTCACACTGATGCGGCGCAGGGTGGATTTTGTCTGGACGGTAACGAAACGAGCGGGCGGCTTCGAAACGATTGAGGCGGCGCGTAGAGCACTCGAACGCGACCTTGCCGTCGGACTGGCGCTGGAGCCACTACCTCCCGGTGTTGTCATGCGCGCTCCGCTCAGCGACCTGGCCGGTCGTGAGCCCAGCGACGCCTTTAGGATACTGCTCAACAAGACCCATCATCCTGCAGCATGGGCACTTAACCAGCTCTATCTCGCACTACCGAAGCCCGACCGCAATTGGGTGAGCGATTGCCAAACGACCAATTTCCATACTCGGCTATGGGAAGCGCAGCTTCTTGCGTCTTTTCGCGAACAGGGATTGCTCGTCGAGCAGCCTTTTGAATCACCGGATTTTCGAATTGAAAACCCTCTTGGCGGTGAAGCTTGGGTAGAGGCTGTCACAGCTAACCCGCCTGTCCCGTACAATCACGTCAATGCGCCCTTCGCCGACATGCCCACCGATCGAGAGGAAATCTTCTTCGGCGCAGCCGCGTTGCGGTTCGCAAAGACTATCGGCAACAAGCTCGCCCGGCGTTACGATCAGCTTCCCCATGTCTTCGGTAAGCCGTTCATCCTGGCAGTCGCCGACTTCCAGGCATCCGGTTCGATGCTGTGGAGCCGGGAGGGGCTGATCGGCTACCTGCATGGATTGAGCGCGACAGCGGAAGAAATCGGCGGTCAGATGCAGGCTGTGCCGATGCCAGCGAAGCACTTGCTTGGGTCTGCACGATTTCCCGCCGGGCTTTTCGCCAACGATCAGCATTCCGAGCTTTCAGCGGTGATTTTCACAAATGCCTGCTCTATAGCCAAACTCAATCGCGTCGCCATCTCGGGTGGCGGTGCACCGGCTGGCTGCCGTTACACCCGTATCGGCAATTTCTTTGACCGAACGCCGGGGGCACTGAAAGGCATTCCGTTTTGCTTTGATATCACGAGTGACGAGTATCGGGGGCTCTGGCCTCACGGTTATGAGCCGTGGACGGCGGAGATGGAAGTCTTCCACAACCCCTATGCTCGCCACCCTGTCTCCTTCGATCTCCTCCCAGAGGCGACCCATTGGTTCGAACAGGACGGCGAGTGGATGTGCAGTTCTGTCTACGAAGCCTCTGTCCTTTGGTCGCAGACACTGATTACCAGCACCGAGCAACCGGCACCCACGCTGGATGATTTTCTTCGCTAGAACAGCCTGTGGGTAGGAGATTAGTAAACTCGAAATATAGTGCGACCGAGGACGGGAAGAAGGACGATCATGTAGAACGTCTGCTTGCAGTAATCGGCCATGGCTGGGTGAACGTCCGCAATGGGGGCGCAAAGCGGTCGAGATCGCAGGCTCTAAATCGATGCTGGGGATCCCGATACTGTCGAGCCTTGCGGGTGACGGACTGTGTAGCAAAGCGAGCTACTTTTCATCCGAATAGATGAAATTAATATTTAAAATCAATGTTTGTTGGTCTGCCGGTGTGTTCTCCACGCACCACAAATTGGCTACTCGGCTAGTGTCAAGTTATTGAAATTTACCTGACGCAGGCTTCCTTACATCTTCTGGCAGGCAGAGCACGTTTAGACGGCAGCAAGCACTTTTATGACCGTGAAACCAGATCCGTTCCAGACCGTCAGTCTCGCCGACGATACCGCCCATGCCGAAGCAAAGCGCCGGCTTTGCGAATGGATGGATGCCTCGGATCGGCGATGACTTCCGTCTCACCAGTTGGTACGCGGCCAACTCGAGCGAGGGTAATCGCACCGTCAGCCGCTCCGCGACGGTCGAAATTGGTGTGCCGATATCAGGCTGATGCGTGACGCTGAGGGCTTGGTTTGCCTAACCCCTGGCCATTTGCTGGCGTGCGCACGAACCGCGACTTCGCTAGCTGCGCCGAAATTGCGACCTAGACCGTCTTGCGTGGTCAACTGAACCATTGCGTGTCCGGTGACCTTTCAAGGCGCCCAAAAGCGGGCACAGAAGAAAGCCTGTGAGAGCACTGTGGGTGCAAAGCACATCAGTTCCTGTATTGTTCTGGGTCGATCTCGTCAATATTGCCTTGTTGCATCGGATATGTGCCCCCTGTTATCCGGTTTGGGACCAGAGGGTCGGGAGTTCGAATCTCTCCACTCCGACCACTTCCTGAAGAAAACGGAAATCACCCGTCAGAGCCGGTCTTTTGATGGAGCGCGTAGAATTCGCGTTTCTGGCGGTACATTTCCGCGTCTGCGCGGCGGACGGCGGATTCGATTGTCTCGCCCTTTTCGCAGATAGCGATGCCCGCGGAAACGCTGATCGGCGCATCGGCGTAGAACTGGTTGTTGACCTTCAGCACTTTGTGAATTTCCTCAAGCGCGACCTCGGCTGCCTCATGGTCTGCGCCAGGCATCAGCACCGCGAATTCGTCGCCGCCGATGCGGGCGGCGCAGTTGGGCTGGAAGACCGATTCGTTGAGGACCTCGCCGAGCCGGCGCAGCAGACTGTCTCCGGCATCGTGGCCGAGAGCGTCATTGGTCTCTTTCAGGCCGTTGAGGTCGATGATCAGCACGCCGACCGGCCGGAAGTTCTTGCGCTCCAGCCGGTTGATTTCCTCGGTATAGAAGGACCGGTTGTAGAGCTTGGTCAGGACGTCGTGGCGGCCGAGATATTCGAGATAGGCTTCCGCCTTCTTGCGCGCGGTGATGTCGGTCAGCGAGACCAGAACCAGGGACCAGTCGTCCTCATGGCCCGGAAAGACCGAAAACTGCAGCAGGACGTATCGCTCCGAGCCGTCGAGCGCGTAGTTCATCACCTCGTGGGTGTGCAGCAGCCGGCCCTCCCAGAGGTCGATAAGCTGTTCGCGGAAATGGTCCTCGACATCATCGCGGAAGACCGCATGCTGGTTTTGCAGCAGCACCTGGCGGTTGGGAGCACGGAACATGTCGAGCGTGGCCTGATTGACGTCGATAACGCGGATCTCGCTCAGGCACTGGCGAACGAATTCCGGGTGAACGTCCATGAACACCCTGAGGTCGACGATATGGCGGGCGCGCAAGTCATCCAGCATCGTGCGGATGCGTGAGAAGTCCTCGACCCAGAGCGAGACCGGCGAGTGCTCGAACAGGCCCTTTGCGTAAAGCGATTGATGGCGTTCGCGCCTGTGGGCGTCCTCGCGCTCGGTCACGTCTTCCGTTGCGAGAAGGACATAGTCCAGCGTCTTCTCGTGGCCGGGCATGACCTGGCCGCGCAACTGGACATCAAGCCTCTTGCCGGAAAGCGTGTAGTTGACCGTGTAGCTGGTGAAGTTGAGCCGGCCCTCGAAAAGCTGCGTCAGCTCGTCGATATGGGTCTCCAGCATGTCGTCCCGGAAAACCGAGGTGATGTTGTCGACGAGGTGGGCCGTGTCGCGCGCTTCGAAAAGCTCCAGCGTCTTCCGGTTTACCTTCAATACGCGGATCGCGCCGGCGCATCTGGCCACGCGCGACATGTCGGCGCGCAGGAATGAAGCGATGTCGGTCACGCCCTCGGCACGCCACCCATCGAAAATCGCCCTTACCGCACTGAAATCCTCGACCCACATGGCAATGGGGGCGAGCTCGAACATCTCATGGTCGAGAGAGCTTTTTTCCAAAGTCCTGCTCATTCTCTCAATTCAGCCTCTCCCGGGCGGCCCTAGACGCTACGGCATGGACCGCAGCATTGGCTCCGGCGCAATCCGTAAAGACGACGATCCTATAGTGCTTTCGCCGATCTGCAAAGAAGCAGGCGGTCCAAATCGCTCCACGTTGCTGCCGCCACTGACCACCTTGAGCGAGGGCAAGGCCAGCGGAAGGAAAACAATTTCCCTCTTCAATACAAAAGCGTATGGTATCTTTCAACAGAGGCGAATACTTATTTGAATACCGGACGAACCCTCAAGGCCTGGCTTGTCGCGGGCATGGCCCTTATGGCTTTTGGCGAAGCCGCGCCTGCGCGAGACGCGCTTCTTGTCGTGTCCGAATCGGGCCTTTGCGGCATCAACGGCCGAACCGCGTTTTCCGAACCGGCCGTCCGCCGCGCGCTGCCGGGCTTCGATGTGCGCGCAGAGGAGCGCGAGGGCGAGGGCGGTTTCTATTCCGTCTTCATCGCTACGGACAACGGCAGGGACATCGTGACGCTTTACGGCGCTGAAACGGTGGTGCGGGCGGATGTGGCGGGAACGGATGCCGCGACCGACGGCGGCGCGCGCATCGGAGACAGTTTTCGGACGGTCTATGCGGGCGCGACAGAACGGTATTGTGAGCCGGGGATGGAAGTGTTCTCCGGCCGCGCGGTGTGCCTTGCTCCCGGCAGCGAGCAGATCGCCTTGATCTTTGCGGGTGAGGCGACGGGGCCGGATGACGCGCTTCCACCCGGCGATGAACTTGGCGGTTGGCGGCTTGAAATGATCATCTGGAATGCCGAATTCTGAGGGCGCGCGTCCGCCGAGACTTGATTTTTATTGCCCGGCAGCGAAAATTGGGCCAGAAGGTTTTCAAATTTCGGCGCGCCGGGCGGCGCGCAAAACCAATCGGAGCAATTACGATGTCGGCGAAGATCTATCGTCCCGCCAGAACGGCAATGCAGCAGGGCCAGGCCAAGACCCATCAATGGGTGCTGGAATTCGACCAGCAGGCGCCGCGCACGATTGATCCGCTGTTTGGCTATACCTCGTCTTCCGACATGCTGCAGCAGGTCAAGCTGCGTTTCGAGAGCCAGCAGGAAGCGGAGGATTACGCCCGCCGCCACGGGATCGCCTACCGGGTGATCCAGCCGAAGGAAACCAAGGAAAAGGTCGTCTCCTATTCCGACAATTTCAAGCCGGGTCGCATCCAGCCCTGGACGCACTGAAGGCATTCTTGTTGCCGTTTCCGACGGCGGCCCGGTTCGGGACGCCCGCGACCTGTAGCGCTTCTCATTCCTCTCCCGGCGTTCGCCCTGCGACAGCTTGTCATTTGCGACAGGATGAGGCATTGATGCCGCGCGGCAACCACAAGCGCCAAACGGCCCCTTAGCTCAGCTGGATAGAGCACCGGCCTTCTAAGCCGACGGTCGCAGGTTCGAATCCTGCAGGGGTCGCCAATCTTTTCAATGGTTTAGTGTTTCTGCCTTCCTTGAGAGTTGTTCGGTTTACGGAACGGTTTACGCCTTTGCTTCATTTAGGTTCTTTTTTCTCGGCATTTTTACTGACCGCGGGGCGCTGAATTGCGCAACGTGTATGTGTCTGCTGGGGAAAACTGATTTGCATCTGGTGTACCGTTGATCCCTTGACGTAAGGCACTGTCAACGATTTTTGCCTCAAATACTTCCTTTGGCTGAGACTAAAAGTTCTAGCGAGCTCCAAGCTGAGTCCTATGATAGTTCTCCAGAGGTGGCTATATTTTTGTGGGAGGGAGAATCACGATGGCAGAAAACTCTATCATTAGCGTGGCTGTTCACGATTTGAGGAAAGGCCCCGATGATTTTCAAGTCGTTTTGGGCAAATCAGATCTCGGAGTGACTGCTCCAGTTCAGCGTGTCGTCGATCAATTGCACACGCTATATGGGAGGCGCACCGCCAAGTCCCATGGGAAATTTGATGAGGACGAAGATAACTATCCGACACAGCGACATCTGCGCCAATATCTCGAGGCCGAATTTAAGGATTTCGGTGCCTTAACGGAGGCGCTGATGAGAACGCTGGCGGTGAACGCGCAAACCAAGGCGGCAGCCACGGGAGGCCATGTCTTTTTTGCTCATTTCCAGCGAGACGGCAAGCACTACTTGATGGTCGCCATCGTGGGCGACGCATTGAGTGCTGCCTTGACCAAGCAGCATGATGTCACGGATGTTACCCATTTGGACATCAATGGCTTCCGCTTTGCAGGACGTATCAATATTAGTGGATGGACCTCTGAGGAAGACCGCTACATTGGTTTTCTTAAAGGTAAAGGAAATGTGGCCGAGTATTTCCGAGCATTCCTTGGTTGCACGGATCATGTCCAGGAGAAGACTGATACTCGTATGCTAGTGGCCGCACTAAAGTCCTTCGCTGATCAACAAGGCTTTGATCATAAAGCTAAGACGACGTTTCTCGCGAAGGCCAAGGAGATATGCGATCGAGCAGCTCGGACAAGGGTAGAGATATCATTCGATACGCTCACAAACGAACTCGCTCCCGAGGATCCGGACACTCTTCGAGACCACCTCGCCGATCCTCATTTGAGGTTAAACGACCTATTTATTCCGAACAGAGCCATACTGAATACTTTAGTGCGTTTCAAAGGTCATACGGACAATTGGACATTGGAATTTGATCGAAGAGCAATTGAGGAAGGCGATGTGACTTTTGACAATGAAAAACAGACCCTTACCCTAAAAAATCTGCCGGAAGAACTAACCGTTAGGCTGAATAGCGAATACGGAGATGGCTAGGCTAAAATGGTCAGACCTCGAAGCTGTTTACGCTGCTACCGCCTTCAGTGCAGATGATACCGGGCGCGTTACCATCATATCTGACGAAATTCGAGATACGTTGCTGCATATCGATATTGATACCGACGCAATGGAAGATGCTGGGATGGCGGTCATCAGCGAGCGAGATCAAATACAGGTGGGAGGCGAGGCTTGGGTGCGATTTAGCCCGCCAAGAATTTCTCTTGGTCGGTTTTCCCGAACATTCGACAGCCTAATCGCCGGCGCAAAAGCTCGAGTGCGAGAGCCCAACGAGTATTTCATTGTGGAGGGCGGTATCACTCGGTGGACTCAGCCGCCATCAGGTTTGCAGTTGAAATATCGATCAGCGCTTTCGTTGGTAGATCTTCTCGCTAAATCTGCAGCTTTCCTCGATGCCGTCCAGCAAACGCTGGTGTTTTTTCGCGATGGCAGAATCGAGATACCGATTGATTATGACGTGGGAGATCTTCAGGCTTTGAACGCTGCTCATGTTGAAGCGTTGGCGGAGCTTTTTAATGACCCAATCCACCAGGAGCAGAAACTCACTATTTTGGCTGAAGCTGTGGTCGACCTTGTAGTCGGTCTTCCTGCTCGAAGCCGGTTCCGTCAGATAATTCGCGAAATAGAGGACTTGCGGGAAAAGGTAGCGGCGGGTTACCGTCTCTTCGCATCCAGCTTCACATATTCAAAGATCAGGCGTGAGATAGAGAGTGCACAGGCTGATTTTATCGCTCGGGTGCACAAGACCTTTGTTGATTTGCAGGGGCAAATCCTCGGCATCCCCATCGCCACAATCGTTGTCGCCTCCCAACTCAAACCCATCAAAGCATGTGGAGCTGACCTCTGGACAAACATTGCGATCTTGGCTGGCGCTTGGATCTTCGTCTTGTTTTTGCTTGCGTCTATTGTCAATCAGTGGCTAACGCTCAATGCTGTGTCTTTTGAGTTCGGACGACAGCGAGAACGCCTAATGAAAGATTTCACCGAGCTTCAATCGGATTTCGATGGTGCATTCAGAAAGCTAACGAGAAGGGTTCGTTGGCATCGATTTATGTTTGTGTTCGTGGGAGCGGTTGGGCTTACCGGAGCGATTTTTGCCACATTGGTGGCGGTGAGATTAAGTGACATTGAGGTTATTAGTTGTTTTTAGTAGTATTTCGGCGCGTCCATTTTTTGATCCGCCTGATTTTAGGTTTTTACGGAAATATCCATCATATATGACTGTATGTTTTTTACATGATCCCCAATATATATCGCCGTGTCAATGAGCTGTTTTTATTTTCCTGTTCCGGTATATTACCGGAGGATTGATCTCACCTGATTTGATCGCGGCCTCCATAGCATCGAGATCGGATAACATCGCGGTGCGTCGTCTGGTCAAATACGTCCAACAGCTGAAAATTGTACCTTGCTGGGTTTTCTCTCTCGCTGTGTTCAGAAAATTGAGAGCACGGTTTGGGGCATCTGTAATCGCGCTAGCTAATGCTAAACACTGAAAATAGTTTGCACCGAGGTAGTCTGACGGGGTGTCGGCTAGCGCCAATGCGCGCTCGAACAAGTCAACGGACGGTATGCCATTCTGTCCCCAATCCGCCATCGCGTAGTTGAAAGTATCAGCGATATCTAAGTGGGATAGAAGTTGTTCTCTATTGGCGCAAATCAAGTCCATCGCTTTTTGGAACTGACCGCTCGATATCAACGATATGATCAAGTCCGAGTGAAGCCGTGCATTAGAACCTTCTGCTTCAGAGTATGCTCTCTCAAGCAACCGGGCAGCTAGTGTTACGGCTCGCTCATCGGATTGAAGGGCCGCAGAAATAATACCGACATCTTCCGGCGCAAGCAGCTCCAGCATTGGCGCTTCTTCGACGATTGTGATCCAGTCAGGGTCCAACGACTTTATGGCCTCAATTGCTGAGCGTAGATCCGTTGGGGCCGTTTCGGTAGAATTGAGGACATCGAGAAGATCCTCTTTGGCTTCTTCATGGCGCGAAAGGCTTAGGAGCATTAAGGCCCGCCTGAGGTGTGCTTTCTGTACGTTGAATCCTGCTTTGATGGCACCTCCCAGCGCCTCCATTTCGTTTGCGAAGTCTCCCAGTTTGCTATAGACAGCCGCCATGAGCCAGCATATCTCGCCGTCGTGATCGTGCTTTGCATTGATCTTCTCAAGGTCTGCAGTGATCTCCTCTAGGTTGAATGAGCGGACTATTCTCCCCTTGGTGTCCTTTCGCGCTTTGCTGCGTAGGTCCTCGCTCATCTTCTGGAGATTTAGGAGTACCCCCTCGCGATCCTCTATGTTGGAGCTCATGAGCGTTTCGGTCAGGCGTCTGTATTCGGCGGCCAGTTTTGTCTTAGGGCGATCAATGACGAAGACTCTCTGACCAACCAGTGACATGCTATTGTAATGCCTTATTGTCGCAGCGGCCTCGTCATAGCCCAGCTCTTTGGCCGCGTCGTCGAGCATAGATCTTAGTATGCCTTCTTCGTCGTCGAGGTCAGGGACGTTGGAGGGGCAGAAGAACATCCTAGTTCGCTTCGCTTCGACAAGAGGATCCGAGCGGATTTCGTCCACTATTGTCTTAAGGCCAGAGATGTTTTGCCGGTTTGGAAAAAACATGAACGCAATAGCGTCCGCTAACTGGCGCGTACAGATGCCTCCAACGTCGGTATGGCCGGTTCTACTGTCGATCAAGATGTAGTCAAAACCTCTTTTATCGTCTGCGATCTGCTGCTTCAAATCTTCGAAAAGAAGGTAGCCGCTTCGCGTTTGATACAAGTCCTGCCAGTCGATAGAAGAAAGCTTCGTGCCGTAATGCTGATCATTCCTTCCGGCAGGCAAAACCCACAGAGGAGCTTTCGCACCCTGCATATCTAGCTGCGCATCAACAATGAAGTCTCTTACATCGGGAGCCACGGATGTCTCCATGTACTCCGAAACATAGTCGACGATACCCTTACGGCTTTCACTTGCAGAGAATTGCTCAAAACTCGGAATACCCGGCGCCTCGAGGTCAAAATCTATTACGAGAACCTTCCGGCCACGCTTAGCGAGCTCTGACGCGACATTTACAAGGCTCATTGTGCGGCCAACGCCGCCCTTGTATGAATAGAAAGTGATGACAAACATCAGGCAGCATTTTCGAGTGGGGCGGGGCGCCGGAGTTTAAATTTAAGCGATTGCTGGCGTGTGGTATCTGCAATCTTCGTGCGAAATTTCGGCTGGAATGAACCCTTCCTGTTGGCTTCCTGAACAAGACGAAGGTTGCGGGGTGCGCGAAGTAACAAGAGAAGATTGTTGGCTGACTCGCCCTGTATCTGATTTCCAAGTTCCCAACGCTTTATGGAAGCGACACCGAATCCGCTGACGTCTGCAAACTTTTCCTGGGACAAATTATAGCTTTCCCGGATCGCTTTAACTTGGCGAGGTGTCAGGCGTCCAAGGTGTTTGCAAACGGCCTCGTGGCGCAGTTCCTCTGCTTCGTGGTCGGTGTACATCTCACCGCATTCACTACATTCATAAACCGGGACAATCGCGGACAGCAGTACTTGGTCATCGCCTGAGCCATAAACGAATTTTTCTTCGTGTTCTCGAACCGTGACGGCGTTTGCTTCGCAAATTTCACAACGCTGCATCATTTGATCCTTTTTTTCGCTTAGCTCGCCGTAACGTAGCTCTCATGAAAGCTACGGCCGATGACATTATTTGGCCCGAGCTGGAGCTTTATGTAAATGTGGGAAGCTGGTGGGCATCCTTCAACGATAATAACGTAGCCGGTTTTACCGCATGGTTTTGTCAGAGCTACCATCTCGATTTCGCAGCCATCGGCAATTAGCTGTGATATGAATTCCCATGCTGAATCCTCTGTGAAGTACCGAGTTGGATCCCTCGGATCAAGCAATGAGTTAGGCTTCCAATCGGTTGGCTGTTCGTACGAAAAGGTAGCATGCCTCGTGCGTCTGGATCTGCACCTTCGCGCAAGCATCTGCCTAATGGCATCACTGACTTCAACCTCTGCCATCATACCTCTTCATTCCGGCATCAAATGATACTGGCTGCCTCTTGTCAACAAAAAACGATTGAACTGCGAATGCAAAAGTCTCCCAATCACTTCGGAAAAGAGTGCTCGATTCCAAAGGTGCGCGCAACATGCAAACCGCATGTGCTTGTCCAGCTTTGATTGATTTGGGTAGTTCTACTTACGCAATCGGGGAGTTGTGTGTCTTGCTGGAAGGGGGTCGGCGAAGAATTCTAGTCGCAAACTAAATTCACGGTGGGCTAAATACGGCACTCGTTAACCTTACGAGCCGTTGTTTCGTTCCATACGCAGAATCACCGCATCACTAACCAGCTGATCGTCGGCCAGATAATGCTTTTCAAGAACTGAGCGGACTTCCGATATCGTGTGGCCGGAGATGCTGGCGATTTGTTCGACGGTGGAGCCTTCGCGGCGGCGGGCGGTGATGAAGGTGCCGCGCAGGTCGTGGAAGGTGACGCCCTCGATGCCTAGGCGGGCCATTTCCTTTCGCCATGAAGTTTGAAAGCCGTCTTGCGTCCAGGGGCGGCCGCGACTGTTTGTCAGGATGCTGGCCGAGCGGACCTTTCGGTCTTCGGCGGCTTGTTTGAGGTGGTCGATCAGGGCTTTCAGGTCCTTGTGGAGCCTGACCTTGACGCGTTTGCCGGTTTTGCCTTGCCTCAGCGACAGGTGGGTGCCGTCGTATTGCGGCCATTTCAGCGCGAGGATGTCGCCCTGGCGCTGGCCGGTGTAGACGGCGACTTCCATGGCCGCGACGATGTGCGGGTTTCCCTCTCTGCGAACCTTGTCGATCATGGCGTCGGTCCAGACGAATTCCCGTCTTGATCCACGATAGAGTCGGTCTATGCCGGCGCAGGGGTTCTTTTCGATGTACTCGTGCTTGATCGCATAGGAAAAAACCTTGGAGAGCGCGAACAGAAGCTTGTCCGCCTTCCGAGGGTTTTTCGCAAATGATCGATGCCAGTCCCTGATATCGCGCTTCATGCCACGCTGCTGGGTGAGGCGCGCGGGCAGGCGGGGCCATCGCTGCCGGATGAGCCGGAACGCATAGAGGTAATCGCGCTGGGTTGAAGCGGACAGCGCAAGAAAGTCAGGATTCGGCTTTTTCTCGGAGCCGGTGAACAGGTCGATCAGGCCTTCAAGTGTCAGGACGCCATCGGTCGATGCGGTCAGCATGTGCTGCCGATATTCGGCGATGAAGGCGTCCTTTTCTGTTTTAGGATCCGCGTGGATACGCGGGCCGCCGCGCCATGCGTAGAAGTAGTAAACGATCTTTCCGCTGGCCAGTTTCTTCCTGACCTTGTGCACGCCCTTAAGCTCTGTCACGACGTGCATCCTTCTCCCTCCACGCGAAATAGTCATCCAGACTATTCAGGTTTTCCGGTTGAGACCGGTCGACAAGATCGTCTTCCGAATTATTCCCGTTATCTCCGTTGATGACAACCGTGCCATCGGGGCGAACGCTGACGGTGCGGACATCAATGCCGGCGGCTTTGACGGCCATGATGGCGCGCTTAACGGCGTCCAGTGTGAATGGAATGGTTCGGCGTCCCATGGCTATCTTTTCCTCCATGCGTCAAAGTCTTTGACCATTTCGCGCCAGCGCGCGGCGGCTTCGTTGCTTGTGTTCAGTTCGGTTCGGCTTGAAATGGCGAGGACCGATCGCACGCGAGCGGCGACGCGATCGTCTGTCAGCGGTCGGGCGAGGGCGTGCCGGGCTTCCATGAATGCCTTGAAGGCCGGCTCGCTGCATTTCATAGCGCATTCGGCGGCATAGTTCTTCGCCGGCCTGCCGCCTCTCGCTTCCAGTTCCATCTGCAGGCGTTCGATTTCGGTCCGACGTCTTCGGTCGAGCTTGGCCGCTGCGTCGATCATTCGGATCAGATCGGCCGGTATCTCGACATGCTTGAGCAATAGTTCGCGGTTTGAGACCGGGCACGCTTGCGGGATCGTCCCGATGATTTCGGGTTCGGCTGGTTCCATGCTGTCTGACGCCAGGCGGAGACCTTCGATATCAGAAGATACATGGGCGATCGGGACTGCGCTCGCGACCAGTTCGCGAATGCGGCTGAGGCGATCTTTGGCAGAAGCTTGTCTCATCGGATTCTGGGCCTCTCGTTGGAGAGGATTGCTTCTGTTCGCTTGAGGGAGCGACGCATCGCGATACCTCCAATCAAAGAGTAGGCTGTGATCGCAATGCAGGTTCCGCAAAAGAACCCGATGATGTGGTCGATGGACATAAGCTACCTCAGAGCACGATGTATGAAAGATATGCTTTCATATCATCACGCATTAATGAAAGCAATGCTGTCATTCGAGCGCGCGGCCAGCTCCGCGCCGGCGCTAGTCGGCGCTGTTTTCGTGCAGGTTGTTGAGGCAAGTCAGTTTATCGGCGAGCGATCACGCCGCAAATGCGGCCAAGTATCTTCAAGCGATTCAGTTCGACAGTGAAATCCTGAAGGTTTTCGTTGTCAGAGATAATGATCACCTCTGTAGGTGAGCTAAACGGCACACGCTGCAGTCTCTTGATCTGCGGCTCCGATTCTCCGTCGGATATGGCGTAGACAGTGTCGGAAGTCATGGTGTCTTGCGAGAGGTCCACGAGAACACGATCCCCGGGCTGGTAGGTTGGTGACATTGAATCACCGACAACTTCCATGACGATCGTCTTTGCGGGTGAGGCCTTGGCTTCATTTCTCAGGTATTCGATCGGTAGTATCCATTCAGCTTTCACTGCGTGACCGGAAATAGCGTTCTTTCCGACCGGAAGGTTTATTACTTCGCCGACTTGCCCTTGACCGGCACCAAGTTTGCCATCGATCTCGGGGATGGCGCCCTCTTGCGACCCTTGCCAGTGCTCACGGGTATAACCTGCTTCGAAAGGATCATCGTCTGGGCTGTCCGGATCGAATGAAGCAATCGCCAATCCCTTCGGCTGGCCCCGATTATATGCGAGCCAATCGAGGTTCACTTGAGCCACTTTGCATATCCGGCTGAGGTTCTCGATGCCGACTTCTTTTCCGGTTTCCCAATTGCCAACAGCGCCACGCGTGACTGGTGTCCCGTGTTGGCTCAAGAGCTTTGCGAACTGTTCCTGAGAACCGATCTTCAGGATCTCAGATCGGACGTGCCGAATGCGCTCGCCGCGAGCTTTGTCGATTTTCCGTTTGGTCATCATGGGAGAATTATGACCGATGAAAGCTTATCTTTCATCGAAAGATATGCTTGCATATAAATGCAAGAAATGCTTACAAATGCCGTATGGAGCATTTTTGTAAACTCGCGAAGCAGAAGGCAGGCGGGCCGGTAGCCTTGGCAAAGGCGATAGGTGGCGTTTCGCCTCAGGCGGTTTCTCAGTGGAAACGCGTGCCTGTTGGCCGTGTTCTCGAACTCGAACGCATCGTCGGAATATCGCGCCACCATTTGCGGCCGGATATCTTCGGCGCTCCTCCTATGGAGGAGGACGAATGCTAACACCCCGCAAACAGCTATCAATTCAGGCGAAGCACTCGGGTTCTCTCTTACTCGTTTCACCGTCGGCTATTTCCGATCTGGTCTCTGTTCTCGACTTCTCTGGCATAGCACCGCGATCGGTCGGCCGCCGTGAATGCTTCCCCCGAAATCATTCTAAAAACGAGGTGCAGTGATGGAGCGTTTGCTGGCGCAGAAGGCTGTCGATGGCCTGCGCGAGGCTTCCCGCCGTTCGGTCGTGCAGGGCGGCGGACCGGAGCGGTTTCAATATGTGACCAGGGTGACGCAGGGACAGCTTTCGAAATGCTGGACCCATGACCCCAGCCGGAAGACCCAGCATGTGATGGCGATCGACATTGCCGTCGAGGCCGACATGGAGGCCGGCGCGCCGGTGATCGTCGGCGAGATGGCACGGATCCTCGGCTATCGGCTCGTGCGCGATGACGGGGCCGACAGCGCCGGCGGCGGGCTGGGTATCGCCGATATTGGGGCATTTCAGGACGCTTTCCACGCGCTGTCGCAATCCATGATCCAGGCCGTTGCCGACGGCAAGGTCGACCCGCGCGAAGCGGCCGAAATCCTCGAAAAATACGCGAACTTCATGCGGGTTGCCCACGCCGTGGAGAGCAAGGCGCATGGCTGCGAAGGGGAGGGCTGAGATGACCGGCGAAACGCAAAGCCCGCAAGACACGAGCCCCTGCGATATCTCCTTTGTGTGGGGCTTTACCTTTTGCAGCCGCTGCGGCGGCAACGACTACGATGACAGGCCGTTTGCCTGCGTCCACCCGAAAACGAAGGAAGGCACTGAAGCGATGGCGACACGAAAGACGAAAACGGCAACGACGGCGGCCAAGCGGGCAGAACCGCCGCCGCAAATGCAGCGCGAGGACCGGCGCATCGTCGCCGACAAGATTGCCGATGTCTACGACGACGAGGGCTATATCGCACCGTGGACGGATGAACTCGTGGCGCAGGATCTGGGTGTGCCGCGCGCATGGGTGGCGGAGGTGCGCGATTTCATGTTCGGGCCGGCCAACGAGAATCCGAAGCTTGCCGAATACCGGCGCGTCCACTCGGAATGGAAGGCCGACTACGAAAAGTTTCGCTCCGAGTTGGCGGCTCACAAGGCGGAGGGCAAGCGGCTGCACAATACCGCGCTCGATCTGCAGCGCCGTGCCGAAGAAATCGGCGTTCAGCAGAACCGGATCGTTCGGGAGTGCAGGCTGTGAGCGCGGTGAGGATTACCCGAATTCTTTGCCCGCATTGTGCAGGGCATGGCTATCTGGCCGGTGACCGCCGCCGCTGCCCGGTGTGCTGCGGCAATGAGCGGATCTCGGCTGACGATGCCCGTGCCTATGCCATGGCGCAACGGCGCATGTCGGACGCCAATGGCGCCGGCGAACTTTCGTGGCCGCAAAAGCGCAAATGCGCGGCGATTGCCGAGGGCATCTATGAGCTGTTGCAGGAGCTGCCGCCCTGGCGGGCGCACAGGAGGGCGACGGGATGACCGAGCTGCGCGTTCTTGTCGGCTGCGAGACTTCCGGCGTGGTGCGTCGCGCCTTTGCCGCACGCGGGCATGACGTCTGGTCATGCGATGTTCTGCCGGCCGAAGATGGAAGCAACCGGCATATCGTCTGCGATATCCGCGATATTCTCGATGACGGTTGGGATTTGCTGGCCGTGATGCATCCGCCGTGCACGCGGCTTTGCAACAGCGGCGTGCGCTGGCTTTCCGGCCCGCCGAAGAATGCGCCGAACGAGGCGACCCTTGCCGAGAAGCAGGCCTGGCCTGTTCTTTCCGTTGCCGAGCGCCGGACCATCATGTGGCGGCTGCTGGATGAAGGCGCGGCGCTGTTTTCCGCCTGCTGGAATGCGCCGGTCGATCGGGTGGCAATCGAGAACCCGGTGATGCACCGGCACGCCAAAGAGCGGATCGTCAACTATCAGAAGCCGGCGCAGACCGTGCAGCCGTGGTGGTTTGGCAACCGGGCGTTCAAGGCAACCTCATTCTATCTGCGTGGACTGCCGCCCCTGACCGAAACCGACCGGCTGGAGCCGCCGAAACCGGGCACGGACGAACACAAGAAATGGTCGATCGTGCATCGGGCCTCGCCGGGGCCCGACCGCTGGCGGCTGAGATCACGAACATATCCGGGCATTGCCAGCGCAATGGCCGACCAATGGGGCGGGGCGGCCTTGTCGGCTGCCGCTGCCCTCAACGATGTATTGGAGGTGGCGTCATGAGCGAGATGCCGTATGTCCGCTTTTACATGTCTGACTGGCTTTCTGCCACGCGCGGCATGAAGGCGGCGGAAATGGGCGTGTACTTCACGCTGCTGGCGCTGATGTATGAGCGCGGAGAGCCGCTGACCGAGAACCACGAGCGACTGGCGCGGCAGTGCGGCTGCACGAAAAAGGTGTTTTCCCAATACCTCGATGTGTTCCTGGATGACGGCAAAATCATCCGCTCCGGAGGCGGTCTCTGGAACCGTCGCGTGGAAAAAGAATTTCAATTTCGCGAAAAAAGTTCGGAAGACAAAAAACAGGCCGCGAAAAAACGCTGGAAAAAAAGCAATGAAAACAATGAGGCGAGCATGCAGGTGCATAGCACTTGCAATGCAGCTGCAATGCTAAAGCCAGAAGCCAGAGTTAAGAAAGAAAGTGTTCCTAAAGGAACACCAAAGAAATCGCCCAAATCGGTTCTCTGCGATGTGCTGTCGCCGGAGGTTGCCGATGCCGTCATCGAACATCGCAAAGCGCTTCGCAAGAAGCTGACCGTCCGGGCTGCCGAACTGCTCGCACGGCGGTTTGCGCTGATGCCGGATCCGGACGCTGCGGCGGAAACCATGATCGGTCGCGGCTGGCAGGGTTTCGAGCCCGGCTGGGTGCAGGAGCGGCAGCAGGGCGCTCCTCGGGCATCGCCGGCAAAGCCATCACGTGGCGACGAAATCAGGGATCACAATCAGCGCGCTCGGGACAGTTTGCGCAAACGGATGGGACAGGACGATGGCAGCGAAGATCGTAAAATTATCGACATCAGCCGGGGAGATTGGAAGGTTGCGCAAGGCTCTTGAACCGGCGAACGAACGGCAATCCGATATCATGCTCGATGCGCTGATGGACCGTGGCTTTGCCATCCCCGACAGCGTCAACGCCGACAAGGCCGGGCAGTTCTATGCCGAGGCGATGAGGGGCAAGCCGATCGGCGCGCTTCGCCGGGTGTTCGAGAACCTGCGGCTCGGCCGCTATCCGAAATTCCAGTCGTTTCTGCCCAAGCCTGCCGAGCTTTCGGCTCTTGTCGATGCGGCGGCGAAGCATGACCGGGATTTGCTCAGGATCGAACACGAACAGGCGGAGGCGGCGAAAGAACGGGAGGCGGAACGGGCGCGGCGGGACCTGACCCCGGAAGAGCGCGAGCGCCGCCGACGCAGGGCAAGAGCCGTGCGAGAGATGATCGGCACTGCGACCAAGGCCCAGAAGGTGGAGGAGAGCGAGGATGACTGAGGCTGAGAACCGCAAGGCCGTGCGTCGGGCCTTCCTGAAGTTCTATCGGCAGTGGCCGACCTTTGGTGACGACAGCGACGAACGGGCGTTTACCGAATGGCAGGCGCTGCAGCCGGAAGAGCGGCAGGCTGCCGATTCCATGCTTCCGGGCTTTCTGGCGTTCGAGGCGATGAACGGTCGGACGGTGAAGTTCGCGGCCAGCACCTATCTGCGGGAAAAGCGCTGGACGGCTGTTCCGGAGGGCATGGAGGGCGCGGGCGGTTCGGTGATTGCTGCGACCTTCGGCAAGGCTTGGATGGCGGAACGCTTTGCCCGGCTTGGCGAACCGTGCGCACGGCTGCCGGCGCTGACGCGGTTTCAGGAAATGGAGATCGCTGAAGGGCGGGCAGACCGCAAGGCGCTTTGGCGTGAACGCATGGCCAAGATGGGCTGGACGTCCGTCAACGCCATGAACGATCAGGCGGTCCGTTTCCCCGGCAAAGGCATGCGGGTTTCCGGCGAGATCGCGCTGCTTGGTGCTGACTTCGAGGCGGTGCGGGTGGGCGGCGATCAGTGGGCGGCTTGGGAGGCTGAGCATGCGGCGCGCGGCTGGCCGTTTCTGCCGGAGATGGGGCGGGTGGAATGGGTCTATTTCCCGCCTCTTGGGGCCGGAACACCGGGCGAGGCGCTGGAGAGGTTCTTCGGCAGACTGGACAGGGCGAAACAGGTGGAGGCGGCTCAATGACGGAATATCGGAAGATCGGAACCTCTGTCGATCTGGCCTACGGCCTGAAACTCGAGGATCGGCTTCGGTTGATCCGTCTCTCCGGCCGGTCGGCGCTGGCCGACGAGGCGGCGAAGGAAGCGCCCTGGTATGTGCTGCAGGTGATGACCGGACGGGAGCAAGCCGTTTGCGATGCGCTGACGGAGTGCGGCGCCGAGGCGTTGTCTCCGACGCGAAAAGGGCCGAAGCGGCGACGCCGGCACAAGGTTCTGCCACCGCAGGATATCCCCCTGATGGCCGGCTATGTGCTGGTGCGGTTTGCTATGTCGGAAACGGCGGTCAGCGCGCTGCTGGGCTTCGAGCATGTGCGTGGAATGCTCGGCGGATGGCTCAGCCCGTTCGCGCTGGAAAACGACCGGGTTGTCCGGATCATGCAGAAAGCCGGCGATGGCCGGTTCGATTGGGAGCGGGTCCCGAAGATCGTTGTTGTTGCCGGGGAGCGGGTGCGCATCGGCGAGGGTATGTTTGCGGGACTTGAAGCCGACGTGGTCACTCCCAACAACAGGGGCAAGGGCGACGTGGTGGTCGAGGTGGATATGTTCGGACAGAAAACGCCTGTAAATTTGCCTCTTGCAATTCTCGAAAAGTTATGAATTTTATAGAGTCATTGGTTGATTCGGTTCTCAGTGACCTTCGCTCTCGCGCCCGAACCCCGCCCTCACGACAGCCGATCGGCAGATGCGATTGAGGGCCAGTGCGCAAGCTATGCCTTCTTCAGAAGTTGAAATCATTTTTAGGGACGGGTGCTGTTCCTTTCTGGCGGATCGTATAGGCGGTCCGCCTTTTTGCGTTTAGGGCAAAAGGGAATTTCGCCAAGCACGTCGCTTACGCCGAAATGTGCATGACGCCTCTATACCTTAGTTCTGATGCCGTACCGCGTTTCTCGCCATGGCCGCAATCAAATCTGTCCGGGTGACGATACCAACGATTCTGTTTCCATCAAGAATGGGTACGGCATCGACTTCACCGTCTGCCATCATCGGAAGTAGCGCAGCAATCGGTGTATCGGACGAGGCGTGTGGCCCTGCTGTGGCCATGACGTCTCGAGCCAACATGTCCTCCTCGGTGTTTCGTCCAAGCATCTGGCGGAAGCTCTTCATGAAACTGTTTTGACCGTTCAATGCCGTTTTGCTCGCGCGTTTGATCAAGTGTATCTGAAAAATCACACCGAGGAATTCCTTGTTTTCGCTCACGACAGGCAAAGACGTAAACTTGTGGTGTTCGAAGAGGTCGGCGACCTCATCCAGCTTGGCGTCAGGGCCGACCGTAATCAGGTCACGAGACATCACGTCTGATGATTGAAACGGCGCTGTTGTGTGGGTGGAGGCCTGAAGCTCGGCAGCCCCGATCAATCGTGCAAGATCTTCAACGCCGAGGTTGAAAGACTGGCGGTATCGCTCCAAGATTTGTGCCAGTTCGCTTTCTGAGAGTCCCAACCGTTCGGATGGGTTATGATCACCAGTCCGGTGTTTGCTTTGATCGTTGAACTGACGAAAAGGGTAGTGTCGCCCGGTGAAATGGGCATAGGCGGATGCTGCACAGACGAGCGCAGCCGTTCCGAGGGCGACTGGAGTGAGGGCGAACCAAAATCCCAGTTGTTCGACGGCGTCCGCGTTTAGTACTGCCGTCATTGCGACAGCGCCTGCTGGCGGATGCACTGCGCGGCAGAACATGGTCACAATGATTGAAAGGCCAACTGCAAGGGCGACCCCCACTGCCGGGTTCGGGACAAGCATACCAACGATTACGCCGATAACGGCCGCGATCGTATTTCCCATGATTGCAGACCATGGCTGTGCCAACGGGCTGTTCGGGACTGCGAATAGCAGGACAGATGTCGCGCCAAAGGGAGCGACCAGGTAGAGCCCAGTCGTCAAATCAATAACTGGCGACAAGACAAATAGCCCGACAAGACCCAGACCGATGAAAGCGCCGATTCCAGCGCGAAGGGCTTCTTTCCAGGAAGCTGGAGCTATGACAGGCCCGAACGAACGAATGAACTGCAAGTAGGACGCTCCCGATTTGCCACAATCACGGAATATTGGTTCTTGGAGGCCATCTTGATCGCGAGAAGCGCAAGAGGACCTGGGAGCTGGCTTATCGAACAGAAACTTGTAGTTCGGCAAGTTCCCGATTTTGCGCGCTAAAGCGGAAAGTTAGAAATTACTTGCCCTCCATCGAGTGGTGCCCGGAAGCCGATATTGGGGCGGGTCGCGAAAACGGTCCGCCTTTTTGCGTTTAGGGCAAGAGGGAAATTCGCCCATGCTCTCCTCCCATATCGACATCGACCTGACGCGCTTCGAGGCCAAGCTGACGTCCGCGCAACGCCGTGACCTGCCGAAGGCGGAGGCGCTGGCGCTGAACTGGCTGGCCTATGACGGTATGCGGGATGTGCGGGCGAAGATGAAGATCGTGTTCGACCGGCCGACAGCACGGGCTATTCGCGGGATCGTCTATGACAAGGCGAGCGAGCGCAATCCGGTGTCGGCTGTTGTGGTCGGCGGATCGGGGCGCAAGGGCGGGCTGCCGGCTGCGGCCTATCTCGGCTCGGAGATCCATGGCGGCATGCGCCGGCACAAATCCTTCGAGGAACAGCTGATCGGCCGGGGGCTGATGGCGCGCAATCAGGTGGCCGTGCCGGCGGATCGAACACCACTCGACCGCTATGGCAACATGACGCAAGGTTTTTTGAACCGCGTGATGCGGGATCTTCGGATCGACTATCGCGGGGCAGGGGCAACGCGGGTTGCCAGCGGCTCGAAACGGCGCAAGCGCCGGGCAAAGCCGAACCAGTTCTTCGTGCCGCAAGGACGGTCGGACCTGTTCCCGGGCGTCTGGTTTTCCGGGCGCACGGAACGCGAATTCTATCCGGTGATCCTGTTCGTTCGGATGACGTCCTATTCGGAACGCCTGAAGTTGAATGAGATCGTCGCCGACCTGGTGCGGCAGAAGAAGGACCGGACATTCCGCCGGGCTTTCAAAAAGGTCTTCCCGAAGACCTGACCTCAACGCCATTCGATATCGCGACGGGTCCTTCCTGGGGCCCTTTGCCACGCGGGTATTTGGCACCGCGCGGGTTCGTCAGTCTGAGCCCGAAACTCAAGCCTAAAGTCCAAGCCTAAATTAAAGTCAGAGGTGAGTTTAGCCACCATGGAAACCATGCCGGACAGCATGAGCAAGGCCGAGTTTGCGGCCCTGATCTCGGTATCTGCGGGCCGCGTCTCGCAATATCTGAGCGCCGGTCAGATCCATGGCAAGGCGATTACGGGCGAGGGGCGTTTTGCCCGCATTCGCCCCGATGTCGCCATCGGCCAGCTCGGCCTCACCATCGATCCCTCCCAAGGGTACGGCGCCAACGGAAAAGCCCCTACAGCAACATGCAAAAAACAGGCTGATTTCCCGCGTGCCGAGCGCCGGGCGAGCGCGGCGGCGGAATTGCCGCTGCGCTCGCCTGCAGACGATCCTGAGGAGGAAGACCTTGCCGAGCAGCTCGCCCGCGAGCGGCTGCAGCAGCAGCGATACAAGACCGCACAGATGGAGCGGCAGGAAAAGGCCGAGGCCGGGATCTATACCCGCACCGAGGATGTGCGCCGCGAGATCGGCCGGGCCTCGTCGGAAGCCTTCAAGGTGATGGAGCAGGGATTGCCTGATCTGGCAACAGCCGTTGCCGAAGCCTTCAACGTGCCCCAGCGCGATATCCAGAAGGCGCTGACGCGCAAGTGGCGCGAGATCCGGGTGAAAGCCTCAGCGGTCTTTCGCGAGGATCGTGATGCGACGCCGGAGATGATCGAGGAAGAGGCGGGCGCCGAATGACTATGCTGTTCAATCCGGAGCGGCTGATGTTCGAGGCTTTGGCAAACGCCTGCGAACCACCGCCACCGGTCGACTACCTTGGCTGGGCCAAGAGCAATATCGTGTTCTCCGAGCGCATCTCGGCCTTTCCGGGACCGTACCGGGAAGACATGTTCCCGTTCTTCTCCGAGATCCTGCGGGCGCTGTCGCCGGACGATCCCTGTTCTATCGTCACGCTTTCGAAGTCGGCGCAGGTCGGCGGTACGGTGCTGGCGAATATCTTCCTGCTGGGCACGCTTGACCTAGACCCCTGCGATTTCCTCTATGTCCATCCGACCGAGGAAAACGCCTCGCGCTGGTCGAAGACAAAGCTGATGCCGCTGCTGCGCGAAACGGTTTCTGTGCGGGTGCTGTTTCCCGAAGCCGGTCGTGATGGCGGCAATTCGATCCTTTACAAAGAGCGCGTCGACGGGCGCGGCGCGGTGCAGGCGGCCGGCGCCAATTCGGCGGCCGGTCTTTCGATGATCTCACCGCGCGCCCAGGTGCAGGATGACCTGGCCAAATGGGTCTATAACGAGGCGGGGGACCCGGAAAGCCAGGCCGACAGTCGCTCGAAGGCCTTCTTCAACCGCAAGGTCTTCAAGATCTCGACGCCGCTGATTGCACCGGGCTGCCGGATTACCGCCAATTATCTCGCCGGCACGCAGGAACGCTATCATGTGCCGTGCCCGCATTGCCATGAGCTGCAGCCGCTCGAATGGGAGAACATGCGCGATCACATCGATCCGCAGTATCCCGAACTGGCGCACTTCGTCTGCGTCCATTGCGGGTGCGAGATCCACGAGCATCATCGCCAGTGGATGGTCGATCCGGAGAACGGTGCGGAATGGGTGGCCAAATATCCGGAGCGTGCGCGTTATCACCGTTCGTTCCATGTCTGGGTGCCGTATTCGCCGCTGGAAAGCTGGGAGGCGATTGCCCGGGCCTGGCTGAAGGTCCAGTCGGGTGGCGCTGACGACAAGGAAAAGGGCGCTGGCGCCGAGCAGGTGTTCTTCAACGATACGCTTGGGCTTGCCTATGAGGCCGACAACAAGGCGATTGCCTGGGAGGACCTGCGCGACCGGGCCGAGGAAACCGGCTTCCGGCGCGGCGTTGTGCCCGGCGACATGCTGGCGCTGACGATCGGCATCGACGTCCAGGGCGATCGCGTCGAATGGCTGCTTCGCGGCTGGGGCCGCAACAAGATGAGCGCGGTCATCGATTACGGCGTGATCGACAACCGGGCGGGTAGCCACCTGCCGGGCTATCGCGAGCATTCTGGCCATATCTCGGAACATCAGGTCATGGAGGCGCTTGACCGGCTGATTGCCAAACGCTGGCCGGATGAGAACGGGCGGATGCGCGATGTCGACCGGGTCGCGATCGACGGCAATGCCTATACCGAAGATGTCTGGTTCTGGGCCCGGCGTCATCCGCGCTCGAAAGTGATCATGGTGCGCGGCGACAATCGTGATGCCGCGCCGCTCCTCAGTCAGGTGCGCGAATACGACAAGCGCGGCCGGCCGAAGAAACAGAAATGGTCGACGCGGTTCTTCAACTTCAATGCTTCGGTGATGAAGATGGGGCTCTACCGTGACTTCCGGAAGGATGATCCCGAACAGCCGGGCTTCATCAGCTTTGCCATCGGTCTCGGGGACAATTTCTATCAGCAGGCCACATCCGAGGTCCGGATCAAGGAAAAGGACCGCAACGGCTATCCGCGCTGGGTGTGGAAACTGCCCGATGGGCAGCGCAACGAAGTGCTCGACATGCTCAACCAGTCCCGGGCAGCCGCCATCCGGCTCAACGTGCCTTACTGGACGGATGAGGAATGGGATGCGCGGGCAGAAGAGCTTGCCCGGCAGGAACCGGAAGAACAGGGCGATCTGGAAGACCTGATCGGCAGCCTTGCTGTTGCAGTGAAGGCTGTCAGTGATCCGGGCAAGACACCGGAAGAAAAGCCAACGCCTTCACCGGACGCGCCCGTTTCCGACCGCGTTGCGGCAGCGATGCGCCGGGCCGAGCGGGCCGCGCAACGTACTCGACCGGGATAACAAGAGGACAGATATCATGCCTTCGACAGACGAACGGCTGACGCTGGAGACCCGGCTCGGCGATGCGAAGCTTGCGCTTCACAGGCTGGAGATCGGCCAGAGCGCGGTGACGCTGTCCTATGACGGCGAGAGCGTCACTTACTCGGGAGCTGATCGGTCATCGCTGCGCGCCTATATCCGCGACCTCGAAACAAGACTGGGCTTTCGCCGGTCATCGCGGCCGCGCGGGCGGGGAGTGATCTTCGGATGACAGTGGAAATCCTTGGACCGGACAGCCGGCCGCTTGCCGCCGATGTGCGCAATGCCGCTCGCCTGCAGGCCGCCCGCAACCGGCAAATGGCCGCGACCGTGTCGGGCGAGGCGGTGACGCGGGCAGCCTATCAGGGCGCCTCCTATGATCATCCGAGCTTTGCCGGATGGAAGGCCGGCAACTATTCCGGTCAGTCGGCGCTTTCCTTCTCGCGCTCGACGCTGGTTGATCGGCTCAACGATGTGGCGCGAAATGACGGTTGGGGTGCGGCCGGCACGTCGCGGCTTGTCGACAACATCATCGGGGCGGGCTGGAAGCTTGCTGCCCGGCCGAACCACACGACGCTGAACCTCACCTTCGATCAGGCCGAGGCGATCGCCACGCAGATCGAGGGGCTTTGGCGGGACTATACGCAGGACGTCGACATGTGGTGTGACGCCGAGCGGACGAAGAACATGGCCGGGATCCTCGGCCTTGCCGCGCGCAATCGCTTCGGCCCGGAAGGCGAGAACTTTGCCGTCATCGTCTGGCAAGAGGATGCGCCGCTGTTTTCCACGGCGGTGCATATGATCGATCCGGCCCGGTGCTCTAATCCGAAGGGCATGCTCGACGGCGAGTATCTGCGCGATGGCGTGGCCATTGACGGTTATGGCGCACCGGTCGGCTATCACTTCCGCAAGAGCCATCCCGGCGATGTCTATGCCGGCAATACCAAACTCTGGTCCTGGGAATATGTCAGCCGGTCGACCGAATGGGGCCGTCCGGTCGTGGTTCATGCTTTTGACCCGAAACGGCCTGGCATGACGCGGGGGGCTTCCGACTGGGCGCCGATCATGCGCTCCATCAAGCAATCGACGGATTACGAGGATTTTGAAAGTCAGGCGGCGATGCTGAATGCGATCATGGCCGCCTTCATCGAAACCCCGTTTGATCCGGAAGAGATGATGGCAGCACTCGATGCCGATGGCGGCGAGGGTGCGCTGGGCAGGATCTATGGCGAGATGTCGGAAGCCCAGAAGGCTTATTATGGTGCCGCCCCGATCAGCTTGCCGGGTGTTCGTGTCAACACGTTGTTGCCGGGCGAGAAGGCCAATCTGACCAAACCAGAGCATCCGAACGCGAACTTCGAGGTGTTCGTCAATGCGGCGCTCCGCAAGATCGCCTCGGCCGTGGGGCTGACCTACGAGCAGCTTACCATGGACTGGAGCCAGGTGAACTATTCCTCGGCAAGGGCGGCACTTCTGGAAATCTGGCGCGGCTTTACGGCCAAGAAGAGCAGTTTTGCGGCCCAGTTCATGGCGCCGATCTATCGGGCATGGTTGGAGGAGATCTTCGACAAGGGGCTTATCGAACTGCCGGCAGGCGCGGTCCCATTTGAGGAAAACCCGGCCGCGTGGTGTCATGCCGACTGGATCGGACCGGGACGCGGCTGGATCGATCCGCTCAGGGAAGCGCAGGCCGCCGGCGAACGGCTCGATCGGAAGCTGACGACGCTGCAGCAGGAGTCGGCCGAACAGGGCCGGGACTGGAAGATGGATGCCGACCAGCTGGCCCGCGAGGCCCGCTATTATCGCAGCCTTGGCCTGAAGCATCCGGCGGAAATGGAAAACGGCACGACCGGCTCCGATGGCGGTCCGCAATTGGATGAGGCCGACCAGGACACGGAGATCGAGGAAGGCGTCAACGGGCGGGGCGGCAATCGCTCCGCCCGGCGCCATCCACTCGGCATTCCACAGATCGGAAGGCAGCCACGATGAACTATCCCGAAATCGCCAGTCGCATGTTCAACACGCCGCTGATGCTGCAGCCGGCCAAGGCCGACACGATCGCCCGGGCCTTTGCTCCGCGCGTCCTCGGTCTTCCGGAAGCAGATGGCGGGCAGATGGGCCTGATTGGCGAGAAGCTACGCGATGACACCGACATGTGGGGCGAGAAGACCTATCGCGGTGTCGATCGCCCGATGGAGGGCATCGGTCTGATCGAGATCGAAGGCTCGCTGGTCAACAAGGGGCGCTGGATCGGTAAATCCTGCGGCATGACCTCCTATGAGGGCATCGGTATCCTGGCCGATGACTGCCGGGCGGATGACAGTATCCGGGCCGTCGTCATCGAGGTCGACAGTTTCGGCGGCGAGGTGACCGGCGCCTTCGATTGCGCGGAGAAGCTCTTCGAGCTGTCGCAGGTCAAGCCGACGATCGCGGTGCTGACGGATCACGCCTGTTCGGCCGGTTACCTTCTGGCCTCGGCGGCTCGGCAGATCGTGCTGCCATCGACCGGGCTTTGCGGCTCCATCGGCGTCGTCTCGGTTCATGTCGATGTCAGCGGCTGGCTGAAGAAGGAGGGGCTGAACGTCACCATCCTGAAGGCTGGTGCGCACAAGGCCGATCTCAACCCCTACGAGGCCATCCCCGAGGATGTGCTGGCGCGTGAGCTTTCCGAGCTGGAAGAGCTGCGTGTCGAATTCGCAGAGACGGTTGCCCGGTTCCGTGCCGAGCGGCTTTCGAAAGAGCAGGCGCTTGCCACGGAGGCGGGCGTCTATCGCGGTGCAAAGGCAGTGTCGGCAGGTCTTGCCGATGCCGTGGCGCGTCCCTCGCAGGTGCTTGCTGCCTTCGGGGCTGAACTGGGCCGAGCGGCCTGAAACGATCAACCAAAAGGAAATCGATATGTCGAATGTCACGCGCGGCCTGTCCGCAAGCGTGCTCGCTGCCATGCGCGGCGGCAGGGCCGGAAACCGGATGGAAGACGATCCGGAAAAGGAAAACCCGGAAGACGAACTCGAAAACGGGAAAAAGGACCCCGAGGCCGAGGCGGATGATCCCGATCCGGACGCCGAAGGCAAGGGCGCGCCCGGTGATAATCCCAAAAGCGACGATCCCGAGGGAGAAGACGAAAAACCTGTCTCGGCGACCGCCTCGGCCCGCGCCGATGAACGCTCCCGGATCCAGGCGATCCTGATGCATCCGAAGGCCTCGGCCAATGCCGAGCTTGCCGGTCATCTCGCGTTCTCGACGGCCTATTCGGCGAAAGAGGCGAGCGCGATCCTCAATGCCTCGACGCCCTCGGCTTCAACGGACGGCAATCGCCTTGCCGGTCGCATGGCGGGCAAGACCCCGAAGCTGGGCGCCGGCGGCGCACCTTCTGCGCAGTCTGAACGCAAATCGCTGCTGGCAGCTGTCGGCGGCGCCATCAATGCGCGGCATGGCCGCCGTAACACCGGAGAGTGAGACCATGGAAACGGCAAGCTTTGCCCCCAATGACCTGATCGTCGGCGACGTTCCGGTCGTCACCCGCACCGTCACCATCGCGGGCGGCCAGGACCTGAAGCGCGGCGCGGTGCTTGGCGAGATCACGGCGAACAGCAAGCATGTGCTGTCGCTCGCTGCCGCCAATGATGGCTCGGAAGAGCCCGCCTGCATTCTTGCTTTCGATGTCGATGCGTCGGGCGGCGATGTCGAGGCGCAGGCCTATTTTGGCGCGGCTGTCGATGCCGCAAAGCTCAGCCTTGGCGCCGGGCATGATGCGGCAAGCGTCGACCAGGCCTTCCGCCGCAAGGGGGCCGCCCTCTTCGTGCGCAGGCTCGACTGAGCCCTTCCCGTCATCCCTGAAACAAACAGGAAATCAATGCCATGAGCGACCTTCTTCTCAATACGGCGGAACTGGTGACGGTTCTGCCGCCGCGCGACCGGCCGGAAGCCTTTCTGCGCAACCGCTACTTCTCCACCACGGTTCTCTCCGAACAGGAGGAGATCGTCTTCGATCGGATCCTGCCCGATCGCGAGCTTGCCCCCTTCGTCCATCCGGACGTGCCGGGCAAGGATGCGGCCAATCGCGGCTTTACGGCGACCAGCCTGAAACCGGCCTATGTGAAGCCGCAGAACACGCTTCGCCCGTCCGGCAATCTCATCCGCATGCCCGGCGAACAGCTTTCCGGCGCGGTCTCGCCTGAGCAGCGCTATGCCTACAATATCGCCCAGATCCTCGATGATCAGGACATGCGCATCACACGGCGCGAGGAATTGATGTGTTCGGAAGTCCTGCGCACGGGCCGGGTGATTGTCGAGGGTGAGAACTATCCGACCCAGACGGTCAACTATCAGCGCGCCGCAGAACTGACCATCGCGCTTTCGGGCGCTGCCCGCTGGGGCGAAAGCGGCGTCGACCCGTATGACGATATCGAGGACTGGATCGACCTTCTGGCGATCACCGATGGCTTTACCGCGCGCGAGGTGACGCTTGGCCCGGGGGCGGCAACGTTGCTGAAGCGGTCCGAGCGCTTCCAGAAGCTTCTCGACAATCGCCGGCAGGCCTCCGGCTCCATGGAGTTCGGCCCGGTCTCGACGGGCGCCGAAGGCAAATATTCGGCGGTGCTCGGCCAGATCGGCGAGATCACCTTTCTGCAGTATTCGCAGGGCTATACCGCCGGCGGCGTCAAGCGCAATTTCTGGCCGAGCTATGGTGTGGGCATTCTCGATCCGCAGGGCTTCATGGGCCACTTTGGCTATGGCGCCATTCTCGATGACCAGGCGCTGGTGCCGATGGAGCGCTTCCCCGACATGTGGCGGGAGAAAAACCCCTCGCGCACCATCCTGCAGACGCAGGCAGCACCTCTGCCGATCGCACCAGAACCGAATGCCAGCCTGTTTGCGCTCGTGCGCTGATCAGGACCGGGCGGCGTAAAGCCGCCCACCTCAGTCAGAAAATTATGGAGCAAAAACAATGGCTACAACGAGAAAGTTCAATACAACGGTGAAAATCGGCGGCAAGACCTATGCGCCCGGCGAGGATGTGCCGGTCTCGAAGAACGGTCTGAGCGAGGCCGATGCCGACAATCTTGAGAGCGTGTTTGGCAAATGGCGCAAAGAGGCCGACACGGCAGTCGACAAACGCATCACCGCGCTGACGGAAGAGCGGGATGCTCTCGCCGATCGTGTTGCGGCCCTGACCAAAGAACGCGATGCGCTGGCTGCGAAGACCGATGGCGGCGAGGACCTCGCCGAACTGACCGAAAAGCTGGAGGCCGTCACCGAAGAACGCGATCAGCTTTCCGAGGACAATGCCACGCTGGCCGACGAACTGAAGAAGCTTCAGGCGGCGGCCGACGACGACACGGCGAAGGACAAGACATGAAGATCGAGCGGCCGGCGATCTTTGCCGGCATGGGCGAGGCCTTCGCCGGCACGTTCGGCAATGTCGATTGCCGCTTCACCATTGCCGGCGCCGTGCTAGCGGATCCGGTGCGCGGCATTCTGCGGCAGAAGCGCGAGCTCGAGCTTGCCGATGAATTCGGCCGGCAGGATGTCGAGGCGATCACCCATGTGCTTTCGGTGCCAGCGGCCGGGCTTGATGAGCTCGAAGGCGAGCGCGACAGCGTCACGATCGACGGCACGACCTACGGCATCCGCAACGTCACCGATGACGGCCGCGCCATGCTAAAAATCTGGCTGCGAGGTGATATCTGATGCCGCATCTCCGAACGCAAATCTTCGATGCGATCCTCGCCCGGCTTTCCGCCATTCCGGAGTTTGCCGGCGAGGGCAAGGTGAAACGGGCGCGCACCAGCGCCATTCGCGAAAGCCTGCTGCCGGCGCTGACCATCACCTGGGCCGAGCATCAGGAAACGGCGGAAGTCCGGCCCTGCGCTGGACCGAACGGGGAGGTCGGTTATGACCGACGTCTGCCGATCGACGTGATCGCGCATTTCAAGGCCGAGGAGCCGGATATCGAATTTGACCGTATTGCCGTTCTGGTCGAGACCGCGCTCGGGCAGGCGATCAAGCTCGACGGGCTGGTGATCGAACTGACGCTTTCGGAAAGCCGAAGTTTCATTGATCGGGCAACCGGGATCGCGCTTGGGGTCGGGGCCCTGACCTTTGTGGCGGAGTACAAGATCGTGGCGGGGGATCCGGGGGCTGGCGCGCTTTGAAGCGCGTTTCTCAGTCCAGGCCACCGTAAAGGGTCGTTATCCAGACGATGCTGCCTGCAAGCCAAATCAGACCTAGCCACGTGAGCTTGCGACTATCTTCTGTTTTCATCGCAATTAACGCTATTGCAGCCCCGGCGAGGAGGCGAACGCCGTACCAGATGCCAAGCGCTGCAAGGTGATCTCGCCCTTTGATTAACGTATCGATCAGATCGAACGCGAACGAGATCGCGAAGAGAGCGAAAAACGCGTGTCGCCTTCGAATGAAGAAATCTTCGCGGTCCGCATGTTCATGAATGTGGTCGGGGTAAAGCAATGTCGACATCAGGAAGAACAGCGAGGCATACGAAAGAATGAAGACATAGATCCAGAAGTTCCAGTGATCGATGAAGCGAAGCGCAAACTCCCACCACCAGAAGTGAACAGCGCTCAAGAGGAGAACGAACGACCAGATGATCTGCGCATGCCGGCGATCGGTCTTAATGGGCTCCTGGAGCCGGCGGGCCAATCCTGACAAGACGCGCGTGATTGCCAGCCCCAGAATGAGGCTGACGAGGATTCTCAGATGTCCATATGCGTCCACGGTCTTTCAATGCCCTTTGCTGATCGTCAAATCGAAGCATAGCCTCTGAAAGCTTGTCGAGCCAAGAACCCGGAAGTCGGCCATATTGCCGATCATGCGCATGGACTACGGCTTGCTATATCTGCTGCGCTCCCTGAGTACGGCCTGATAGTTGGAGAGAAGAATTATCGCCCCGCCCAGGAATACCCAAAGGTCGATGGCTTCGCCGTAAGCGTAGTAACCAACGATTGCCGCGAGCGGCACGCGAAGAAAGTCGATCGGAATTACAACGGATGCTTCGAGCCTTTTGAGCGCTTGCGCCTGGCAGAAATGAGCGCTGAGCGCACCGACACCAGCAAGCAGCATCCATGGCACATCGGCTACACTGACTGGATGCCAGTCTGTCAGAGCGGCAATAAAACCCAGCGGCAGCTGGATAAGAATCATCCATACGACAATCACACCGGGAGAGCACTCGCGCGTCAGCTCTTTCACGCAGATGAGAGCCAAAGCGTAGAATGCTGCGGCCAGCAGCACGAGACCGGCTGCCGGATCGATCATTCCAAGGCCGGGCCGAGCAATCACCAGTACGCCAATGAAACCGCCCAACGTGGCCAGTATGCGCGGCCGTGTCAGCCTCTCCTTGAGGAATAGCCAGGCAAAGAAAGCAACCCATATGGGCATCGTAAATTCCAGCGCAAAGACCGATGCCAGCGGCAGGAGCACAACGCCGATTGTCCAGAAATACTGTCCTGTGAAATGGACGACGTTCCGCACAATATGTAGCCGGACCATTTTTGCCTGTCTTAATTCGGGCAGGAATTGTCTTGCCAGGACGATGATGATCCCCAAGCCGACGAGAGCCCGGAAGAACAGGACCTGCCGTATGGAGAGCGACGTCGCGAGTTCGCGGGATCCGACAGACATTCCGATAAAGGCGGCCATGCTCAGTGCGACCCATATCAGGCCTTGTGTAAATTCCGCACGGCTGCGTGGCTGATCGAGATGAAGCTTGGTAGTCACTGGATTTCTGTCCTTGCTCGAAAGAGCGTCAATGAGTGGGGATCAAGGGAGCAGACCGTTCGCCTCTGGTGAGACGCGTCCTCGCGGGACGGCAAGGTGCAGCCCATCCTGAGACTGAGTTGCTCAGAGGGCGGTCTGGTCCTGCATATGGCTGACTGATTCTACGGTCAGCCGGCAAACCCGGCCGTCTCGCGTCGTCCAGTCGATTGATTGTCCGACTTTGAGCCCGATCAGCGCGGAGCCTATTGGAGTAAGAACAGAGATTTTGCCTTCGGCGATATTGGCCTTTCCGGGGTAAACAAGCGTGACGTGCCTGTCTTCATTGAGATCCGTCGTGAAGCGAATGGACGAGTCCATTCGCACCACGTCTGCTGCGATGCGCCCATCTTCAACAATGCGGGCGCGCTCGAGTTCACTGAGAAGGAAATCAGCAAGTTCTGCATTTTGGTCGGCGAATCGTTCGGCAAGAAGCGACAGGCGCTTGTGATCGGTTTTCGTTAATACGATCGCCGGCTTGCGGTTTCTCTTCTGGTTGGCGGGCATAGTGCATCTCCGTGCTGAGCGAGCCAGCAATAATGAACCTCGCGAGTGCGAGTGTTGTCTCTGCGGTTTGTGATCTTGTGTCGCTGAATGTGGGTCGAAATGAACGCCCAGTGGCAAACTGCCTATGCCCCACGACCGGGGCGCGACGCGACCGGGTCGGGGGTTATTTGCCTACGATGAGGCGAACCCGCTGAGTGCAAAGATGGAGACGCGTGTTGTTCATGGGGCATGTGTGTCCCCGAACCGATCGCGAGTCAAGTCGGCTTGATCGCGGCGAGTGCGTCGAATTGTCTTGCGTTCTCCATTCCCGGTCTCTGACCGCGTCCAATCGCTTCTCGGTACGTCAAGTTTTTCGGGGCTCTGAAAGCCAACGAAGAAGGAGTGTTTCTTATGATTCCCACCTCCAAAGAGGGCGGTCTCGACCAGCCCTTCTGGTTCGGCGCGCCTGTCGTGCCGGATGACCATGCCGATCTGCCGCAGGCCTCGACGCTCTATCTGGGCGCGGAGGGCGACATTTGCGGCGTGACCCTGGGCGGCACGGAAGTGACGCTGAAGAACCATCCCATCGGTTATGTGCTGGGCGTTTACGTCCGCGTCAAAGAGACCGGCACCACGGCCGGAAACATCGTTGCGCTCTGGTGAGCGCTTTTCTTCCTGAAAGGAATTTGCCATGGCACTGGGCCGCGAACTGATCATCAAGCGCCGGAACGACGCGACGGAAGAATTTGAGATCGTCTGCGTTGTCGAGCAGCGTTCGCTTAACATCAACAATGAGGAAGTGGATACGACGAAGCCGGACTGCGACAATCCGGGCGGGGTGCTGCACTATTCCTCGATCGGCGGCGTCCAGTCCGTGCGCTGGTCGGGATCGGGCGCCTATGTGAGTTCGGCAACGCAGGCGCTTGTGCTGCAGGACGTTCTTGCCCAGGCGCGCGCTGAATATCAGGTGAGCGTTCCAAGCGTTGGAACGTTTGAAGGTTCTATGAGGGTGCTCGCAGCGAACTTCCAGGGCGACAAGACTGGCGAGCTGACCTGCGATCTCTCCGGCGTCTTCGATGGCGATGTCGCCTTTGCGGCGGCTGCCTGATGATGGCCTTCGCCAATGAGCTGCGCGGCGAGGCGGCGGTGACGATCGGTAGCGAGAGCTTCGTTGTCGCCGTCACCTTTGCCGGGCTGATGCACCTGTCGCAGGCCATCGGCGCGCGCACGATGGACGAGATCTATCAGCGCCTGCTCGGTTTCGAACCCTTCGCGGTCTCCTGCGCGATCCGCTGCCTTGCCGTTGCTGATGATGACGAGGGCAGGGCCGCGCTTGCCGCCCGGGTGTTGTCGGGCAAGAACATCTCGGCTGCCGACCAGGCAAGCTGGCGCATCGGCATCGAACAGGCGCTGACCGCTCATATCGAGGCCGGCAATGCGCTGCGCGAAACCTCCTCGCCTCTGGAAGACGTGGAGGCGGCTGTCACCGGAAAAAAGCCTCGGACGACGTCCTGATTGCCGATCACGTCAGGACGCTGTTCGAGCTTGCCGTTTCCGCCGAGCGGATCCACTGGACGCCGGCCACCTTCTGGGCGGCGACGCCCTCCGAGCTTGTCATGACCATCGCCGGCGTAACGGGCCGGTCCCCGCAGACTTCACCCGTCAGCCGCACCCGCATCCGCGAGATTGTCGCGGATCACGGTCCCCAAAAATCCATTCGTCAGAAGGCTGAGCGAAGATGAGCAGACCGGATATTCCTGTCACGATCGGCGCCGATGATCGCGAATTCAGAACCGCGATGACCCGGGTCCGGATGCAGGCGCGCACCGCTGCCAACGACACGGCAAGCTCGTTCCTTTCGATCAAAAAGAAGATTGGAGGACTGGATGGCATCTTCGGGGCATTGCGCGGCGGCCCGGCGGGCCTTGCCGCCTCCCTCGGTCTCGGCGTGATCGTCAGCGAAACGCAGAAGGCCGTCGACGCCGTGGCGGATCTCGGCAAGGCGGCAAAGACCGCCGGCGTCGATTTCGAGGCGTTCCAGGAACTGCGCTATGCGGCGGTCAAGAATCGTATCGAGCTCAACGCTTTGACCGATGGCCTGAAAGAGATGCAGCTTCGCGCCGATGAATTCGTCAAGACTGGTGGTGGGTCTGCTGCCGAGTCTTTTCTGCGTCTCGGCCTTTCCGCCCGGCAGCTCACCCGCATGCTGGAAGACCCGGCGGCGATGTTCGAAACGCTGATCGGCAAGATCCGCGAGCTCGACAGGGCAGCGCAGATCCGGGTTCTGGACGAGATCTTCGGCGGCACGGCTGCGGAGGATTTTGCTGGGCTTATGGACGATACCGGCCAGAGCATTGCGGATGCCCGGGAAGAGGCCCGGGACATGGGCGCGGTGATGGATGACGAGCTTCTGCAACAGGCGGAAGACATCAACGCCGAATGGGAAACCATGGCGCTGATCATCGGCACCAATGTCAAAGGGGCGCTGGTCGATATCGGCGGGCTGATCAGCGGCCTGATCGGCAAGATGCAGGACCTGAGCACAGCCATCCAGAATGCGCGGGTGGGGCTGCGTGCCGCCGAGGCCGGCGCCAAAATGGGCGCCATGGCCGATGGGACAATAGCGCTCCCTCCCGTCGATGTGACAACCGGCTATGACATGGCTGCCGACTACGCGGACTATAATGCCGGCCGCGAAATCTATGAGCAGAAAATGGCCGCCAACCGCGAGGTGACGGCGGAACTGGAGCGGCAGAACGACCTGACCTCGGACCAGCTCGCGCTGGAAAAGGAAATGGCCACCGTCCGCAAGCTCTATGAGGACGCGGGCGGCGCGCCGACAAAGGAAATGGTGCGGGCCCAGGCCGAGGCCCGGCTTGCGGCCAAGACATCGCGGCGAAGCAACGGCAAATCCGGCGGCGGTGGCTCGGCTTCCACTGCGGTCGATCGCGAACGCGAGGCTGTCGAAAAACTCATTCAGGCGCTGCAGGACGAACTGCGGATGACCGAGATGACGGCGGACCAGAAGAAGGTCTTCGAAAATCTCCGCCGTGCCGGCACGGCCGCGACCGACGCTGAAAAAGCCTCGATCCGGGAGCTGACATTTGCGATCGAGGAACAGAGGTACAAGCAGGAAGCCGCCGCCGATACGGCCGAATTCTTCCGCGATACGGCCCGCGACAGCTTCCTGGCGCTGATACCGGCAATCGAGACCGGCAATGCCGCCCTCGACAGCATGATCAACAAGCTGATCGAGGCGGCAGCGCAGGCGGCGCTCTTCGGCGACGGACCGCTTGGCGGTTTGTTGGGTGGCGGGCTGCTTAGTGGCTTCCTGCCGACCCATGCCACGGGCACGAACTTCACCCAGGGCGGCATGGCGCTGGTTGGCGAGCGCGGGCCGGAGATTTTGAAACTGCCGCGCGGCGGCGAGATCATTCCCAATCACCGGCTTGGAGCGGTCAGCTCAACGTTGTCTTCGGGATCGATGATCAGCTCGGTCAGCATTGGCGATATCAATGTGTCGGTTCCGGAGAGCACGGATCCGAAGGATGCCGTGGCGATGGGGAAGGAATTCCGCAAACAGATCGACGCCGTCGTCGACAGGCGTCTTCAGGAAAACGCCCGGGCGCGGGGCATGCTTGCAGGAGGGCCGTTCTGATGGCCGAGAAGTTCGAGCCGCCGGCATGCCCGGCGATCACCAGCACCAAGTCGGTCGAGCTGCGCACGCTGGAGAGCCGCTTCGGCGACGGTTACAGTCAACGCAGCGGTGACGGGCTTAACACAACGGGTGTGAGTTTCAATGCGACGTGGCCCGGCCTGACGCTGGACGAGGCCGATCGGATCGAAAGCTTCTTCCTGTCGCTTCGCGGTTTCCATGCTTTTGAATGGAAGCTGCCGCGCGACAAGGAGGCAAGGCTTTATCGCTGCAAATCCTGGACAAGAACCGGGGCAGGCGGCGCCCATGACACGATCAACGCGACCATTGAAAGGGTCTTCGACCTATGACGGAGCTGAAAGTCTATGACGCCACGGGTGTCCAGCGTCCGATTGCCGCCGAGACCAATCCGGACGGGTCAATCAGTCCGCGCCATGGCTTCTCAGCCGAAGCGGCAGCGCTGGTGGAAGCGGTCCGCGAAGCGGTGGAGATCGTCACCCCGGCCCGCCGACACAAGGCGGTGACGCCATCCGATGATGCGGTGCTGGAGGATGTCCTGACGCTCTTTGTCGGCTTTGGCGGTGCGGTCGCGATCGAGGCGGGCGGTGGCGTGGCCGTCTATCACTGCCAGAGCGGCACGCTTCTGCCGGTCGCCGCCCACAAGGTGCTGGCGACGGGCACGACAGCTTCCGAGATCGTGGCGCTGGTCAAATGACGGGATCGCATTATGGCACGATGCTGGTTGTCGAGCAGGCGGGAAACGGCCTGTCGCAGACAGCGCAGGGGCTGGTGAGCGATGATATCATCCACCTCTATGAACTTGATGCCTCCGTCATCGGCGGCGGCATCTATCGCTTCACGTCATCGGCCTTCGAGGAAGCGCCGGTGTCCTTCTGCGGCAATGTCTATGCGCCGACGCCGATCGAGACCGATGGCTGGGAGATGTCCTCGCAGGGCACGATGCCGCGCCCGACGCTGAAGGTCGCGAATGTCTCCGGCGTGTTGTCGGCCGTGGTCAACGAATTCGGCGACCTGGTGGGCGCGACCTTCCGGCGCATCCGCACCTTTCGACGCTTTCTCGACGGTATGGAAGATGCGGATCCGGACGCGCATTTTCCGGTCGATGTCTATCGGATCGAGCAGAAGACCAACCAAAACCGGGTCTATATCGAGTGGACCTTGGCCGCCGCGATTGATCAACAGGGTCGAAAGCTCCCCGGCCGGCAGGTCATCCAGAGCGCCTGCACGCATACCTATCGGCGCTTCGATCCGGAAACCGGTTCGTTCGACTATTCCAGGGCCACATGCCCCTATGCGGGCTCCGCCTGTTTTGATGCGAAAGGCAATGCGGTTTCGGCGTCGGAGGATCGCTGCAGCAAGCTTCTGCAATCGGGCTGCGTCAAGCGCTTCGGCCATGGCGATCTGCCGACCCGGGCCTTTCCCGGCGTCGGTCGGGCAAACACCTGAAGGATAAGCAATCATGTTTGGTGATGATGTCGCTCGGGAAGCCCGGGCGCATGCGCTTGCCGCATGGCCGGAAGAGGCCTGCGGCGTGGTGTCTGGCGGTCGCTATATCCGCGTCGAAAACATCGCGGCCGATCGTGAGAACGGCTTCGAGATGCCGGCGGAAACCTGGCTGAAGTTCCAGCCGGAAGCGGTCATTCACAGCCACAATGCCAAAGCGCATCCACACTGGCCGTCAAAAGCCGATATGGACAGTCAGATCGCGGCGCATATCCCGTTCGGGATTGTGAGTTGCGACGGCGAGGTGACGACGCCCATTCTCTGGTGGGGCGATCACTGCCTGGATGCACCGCTGACGGGCCGGTCCTTCGTGCCGGGTGTGTTCGATTGCTACGGGCTAGTGCGCAGCTGGTGCTGGCAGGAACGCGGCATCCGCCTTCCAGACTTCGCTCGCTCGAAAAGCTGGTGGGAAGACGGCGAGAACCTGCTTGCCGATCACTTCGAAGAGGCAGGCTTCCGGGCGGTCGATGGGTCGGAAGTCCGGCCGGGCGATGTGTTCTTCATGCGGCTGGTGTCGAAGGTGCCGTGCCATTCCGGCATTCTGCTCGCGGATGGCCTTTGCCTGCATCACCTCGATGGACGGCTGTCACGACGCGAACCCATCGGGCCGTGGTTGAGACGAGTTACCCATTGCGTTCGCTACATCGGCTAAGTTCTCGAATTCAGATATCGTTTTAAGCTGATCGCGAAGCTTACCTACGGTCATATGAAGATCGTAGCTGGCTTGTGCGTGCATCCAGAACTCAGGACTCGTGCGAAAGTATTTTGCAAGCTTGAGCGCAAGCTCTGCAGAAATCGGAGAGACCTCCTTCACAAGCAGATCGATATCTTCGGATGAGACTTTCAGGGCGCTGGCGAGTTGGCTTGGATCAATCTCGAGCGGAACGAGGTATTCTTCGCGAAGGATTTCGCCGGGATGAACCGCAGGTAACGTACTGTCCAAAGTCTTGCTCCCCCAACCATTACGAAAGTGGACCAATAATTTAAGTTCGTCAGTGCTTTCATATTAACGCAAGATTAATCTGAATATTGGTGGAGTCAAGCGACCTGGCGACGGTCGCTATCGTACCAGTTCTGCTATGCCAAATGCTGGTGTTCGAGCAGATAGAGCACGAGTGACCAAGTCGAAGTGGGGCAGATCTGTTTCTCGTTGGGTGTGGTACCGGGATTAGTCAGCTTGCGATTTCGCGGCGTGCCAGATCGGCCAGGAACGCGGATCGTGTCAGACCGTGCGCTTTTGCATACTGATCGACCGCGCTCAGGAGGCCTGCATCCATAGTGATGTTGGCCTTGGTGGTTCTGCCGCTCAATTGGATGAAGGGCACGGCAAGCAGAAAGGCGCCCTCGGCCAGATCACGTGCCACGTCGCTATCAGCGCGAACGGCGTCGAGTGAGCGCGCCTCGGGCAGATCCTCGCCTTCCAGGTGGAGCGCAAGCGCTTCGCTTGCATTGGCCAGAAGATCATTCATGTCGTCGGCGGCCGAGAAGCAGCCGGGAACATCCGGAAAGTGCACACCAAAAGCGCTGTCGCCTTCCTGATGAACCACTGCAATGTAGTAATGCATGGCGCTTTCCTTTCCTTACAGCCAACCGGCTTGCTTGTAGATGTTGCGCACTGTGCCAATCGGCAAGTCTTTCTTGGGATGAGGGACGGTGACGGTCTTGTCGTCCTTTTTGAACTTGTGGTGCGACCCCGTCACCTTGACCAGTTCGAAGCCATCATTCTCCAAGTGTTTGATGATCTTTCGACTGTTGGTGTCCATCAACTCATTCCCTCTCTATGCGCATATATATACGCCTTAAGCTGTCGGCTTTCAAGCAATTATACGCATAAGAATACGTATAGCGTGACCGATGAAGAGAACCATTCACCTCCACGGCGATCTCGCCCGGAAGTTCGCGCCCGTCTACCAGCTCGACGTCGCCAGCGCCGGCGAGGCGGGCCAGGCGCTCGCCGCCGTCGTGCCGGGCTTCCGCCAATATGCGGCTGACCGGAACTTTCGTGTCCTGCGCGGGGATCCGGAAACCGGTATGGCGCTCGGGCCGGATGATCTCGACTTTCAGCTCGGGGATGCGGATCTCCATATCGTTCCGGTCATCGCCGGCGCGGGCAATCGCGGGCTTGGCAAGATCATCGCCGGCGTCTTCCTGATCGGGGCGGCCTTCATGTTTCCGGGCGCGATCACCGGCATCGGTATTGGCGGCTCGACGATCGGCGGGGCGATGAAGGGTCTTGGCGTGGCGCTTGCCATGGGCGGGCTCGGGCAGATGCTGTCGCCTGCGCCGAAGATCAATAGCAACAATGGCGAGGACCAGTCCTCCTACCTCTTCAGCGGTGGCGCCAATGTCACGACCGAAGGCGGTCCCGTGCCGCTGGTCTATGGGCGCGGTTTCCGCGTCAAGCCGGTGCTGATCGCCGCCGGGCTTTCCACCGAAGACGTGGCCATTTGAGTTACCGGATACAATCTCATGCATGATTTGCGCATCTCCGGCCGTGGCGGCGGCAAGGGCGGCAAGAGCGGCGGCTCGGGCGGCTACAGCGAGGCGGCGAACACGCTGCGCTCGAAACAGACGCTGCGTCTTCTGTTCCTGGTGAGCGAAGGCGTCACTGGCGGGCTTAAGGATGGGGCGAAGTCGATCTTCTTCGATGATGTGCCGGTCCAGAATAGCGACGGCACGTTCAACTTCGAGGGCGGCTCGTTCGAGACCCGCAATGGCTTTCCCGATCAGGCGGCCCTGTCCGGCTTTCCGGCCGTCGAGAACGAACAGGGCGTCGGTGTCGAGATCAAGAAGGATCTGTCGGCAACGCGGGCGATCACCAATCTCGCGGCAACGGCGGTGCGCGTCTCCATTCAGGTGCCGCAGCTGATCTTCACCGATCCCGACAATGGCAATGTCAAGGAGAATGCCGTCGATATCGCCATCGATCGCCGCACCGAGGATGGCACATGGCAAGAAGTCCGCAGCGATACGATCTCGGGCAAATGCACCTCGCCCTATGTCCGGGCCTACCGGATCCCGCTTGAGGGAACCGGGCCATGGTATATCCGCGTGCGGCGGCTCTCCGAGGATGCAAACGGCACGACCTCGAACAACCAGACCTATTGGTCCTCCTATACGGTGATCGAAGACTACCGGCTGACCTATCCCGACAGTGCGGTGATGGGTGTGACGCTCGATGCGGCCGAGTTCGGCGGCGGCGCCATTCCGACGGTTTCGGTCGACTGGGCCGGGATCGAGATCGCTGTCCCGTCGAACTATGATCCGGAAACGCGAAGCTATGCGGGTGTCTGGGATGGGACGTTCAAACGCGCTGTCACCGATAACCCGGCCTGGATCTTTTACGACCTTGTGGTCAATGACCGCTATGGCCTCGGCCAATATGTCGATGTCGGGCAGGTGTCCAAATGGGCGTTTTACGAGATCGCGCGCTATTGCGATGAAGCGGTTGATGATGGGTTCGGGGGCAAGGAACCGCGCTATACCTTCAACGGCGCCATCACCTCGCGCGATGAGGCGATCAATGTGCTGACGGCCTTTGCCGGCGTGTTCCGGGGGATGGTCTATTGGGGCACGGGGGCAGTCACGGCGGTTTGCGACAAGCCTGCCGATCCCGTCAAACTGGTGACGCCGGCCAATGTGGTCGACGGCACGTTCAGCTATCAGGGATCGGCGCTCTCGGCCCGCCACACGCAAGTGCTGGTCCGCTGGTTCGATCCGGCCAACAATTATATGCCCGCCATCGAAGTGGTCGAGGATGCTGAGGCGGTGGCCCGCTACGGATCGCGCCAGACCGAGATCCAGGCGATCGGCTGCTGCTCGCGTGGGCAGGCGCATCGCTATGGAGCATGGCTGCTCGATACGGAACAGAATTCGACCGAGGTCGTGACCTATCGGGCCGGGCTCGATCATGCCGATGTCGCGCCGGGCGATTTGGTGCTGGTCGCCGATCCCTCCTATGCCGGCGTGCGCTATGGCGGCCGGGTGAAGGCGGTGTCCGAAGATCTGGCGTCGGTAACGCTTGATGCGCCGGTGACATTGGCAGACGGCGATGCCTACACGCTGACCGTGGCCATGCCCGATGGCACGCTTGCCGATCGGGTCGTCGTGAACGGGGCAGGGGAAGTAGAAACGCTTGTCCTGTCCTCGGCCCTGCCGGATCGACCGGTTACCGGCGCGATGTGGATCCTGACCGGATCGGATGCGGCGCCGCGTCCGTTCCGGGTGCTGTCGATCACGGAAAACGACAAGCATCAGTTCGATGTCTCGGCGCTGATCTATGACGCGACCAAATGGGATCGCGTCGAGAAAGGGCTGGAGCTCGAACCGCCATCCTTCTCGACCTATCCGACCGGGCCGCTTCTGGCCCCCTCCGGTATGACGGTCGCCGAATATCTCTATCTTGCCGGTGGCGTTTCCGCGCGTGGTGCCGTCACCATCGGCTGGAGCGCGCCGAATGATACAAGGGGAACGCTCTATGAGGTTCAGTATCAGGGGCCGGGCGGGATCTGGCTGAATGTCGGAACAACGGAAAGCGTTTCGATCGACCTGCAGGATCTCGATCCGGGGATCTACAGTTTCCGAGTCCGCTCGGTCTTTGCCGCTCTCAATCAGCGCTCGCCCTGGGCAACGCTCGATGGTGTTTATCTGTCAAGCCTGCTGTCGCCGCCTGCCAATGTCGAGCGGTTCAATATCGCGGTGATCGGCGATGTTGCCACGCTCACGTGGGCGCCGGTGAAGGCACTGAACCTGTCGCACTACGTGATCCGCTATTCGCCAGAACTGACGGGCGTGTCCTGGCGCTCATCCGGCGCCCAGCTCGATCATGTGGATGCGACCAGCGTGCAGATCCCGACGCGGCCGGGGACCTACCTGATCAAGGCGGTGACGCGGCAGGGCGTTGAAAGTCCGCTTGCGACCATCATCCAGACCACGGTCGGCGCCACGCCGATGAATGCAGTGGAACGCTTTGTCGAACAGCCGGCCTGGTCCGGCACCTTTGACGGCTGCCGTGTGGGGGAGCCGGGCCTGCGACTTGCGGAAACAGAAGAGGGCGGGCTCACCCCGTCCGGCACTTACGTCTCTTCGCGCACGATCGATCTCGGCTCGGTCTTTACGTCCAGGGTCACGCCAGTGCTTTCCGTCTATGGGCAGGATCTCGATGACACGATGGCCAAATGGCCGGTGCTGAGTGCGCTGGACGGCATTGTCGGCGCGGATGCGTCGAAGTGGAATGTGGTCATGGAGATGCGCACCACCGATGATGATCCGGAAAGCGTCGGTATTGTCTGGTCGGACTGGCGGGAAGCCGCGACCGGCGATGTGGCGGCCAGGGCCTATCAGATGCGGCTGATGCTGTCTTCGGTCGACGACAACATCACGCCGATCGTCGCGCGGGCGGAACTGACGGTCGATATGCCCGACCGGATCCTGAGCGGCAACAATCTCGCCGTGCCCACCGGCGGGAGGAGGATCGACTTTGATCCGCCTTACTTCGGTCTGACCGGGCTTTCTGTCTCGGCTGAGGGGCTTCGCTTCGGCGACTTTTACGAGATCGCAAACAAGGATGAGAGCGGCTTTGACATCGTGTTCAAAGACCGGTCCGGCACGCCGGTCGGGCGCTCTTTCGACTATGTGGCTGCCGGCTACGGAAAGGTACATGCATGACGCAGTATAACAACGTGACGATCGATCCGACCGTCACCAATGGCGCGCAGCTTGCGGCCAATATCAGCAACTGGCGGACAGCGAGCCTGTCCATGCATAGCGGTGTGGAGCGCCCAGCCTATGCGACAAGCGGCACGATGTGGATCAGCACGGCCTCGAAACCATGGAAACTCTTTGTCTTCGACGGGGCGGCCGATGTCGCGATCGGGGAACTGGATCCGGACGGGCATGGCTTTCTGAGCGCCGGGGGAACCGACTTCACCAATGACCTGATGACGGCCGAGACGGATGAAAGTGCCCGGGACAAGCTGGGCGCATTTTCGACAAGCGGTGGAGCGATCACGGGATTTGTGAGGGTCTTGTTCGATGGCGCGACGCTAGCGTCGTTCCAGGCGAGCGGCCAGAGCGATGCCCGGATCGAGTTCCGGTCGAATAATGGCGGCAATGGTTATGTCGAGATCGGCCAGCGCAACAATGGCGACGGCTTCATCTTGTCGCGGGGCATGGAGTATTCGTTCCGCAGTGACGGCATCTTGTCGTCGGCGGCGGGCTGGTCGGTCCATCAGGATGGCAATGTCAGCGGTAGTCGCTGGCAAAGCTGGGGTAGTCCTTATGCCTTTGAGGCCGTCAGCAACAGGATCGAAGACCGTGCTGCAGCGCATGCCGGCAACAAGGCACCGAAAGGTGCGCGGATCCAGCACGATTCCGGCACTTACGATATCGGCGGCTGCGATGTCGGTTTTGGCGACTACACGGTCGATTGTGCCGGAAGTCAGGCCCTGACAGGGCTTCAATGCTTCAGTGGCGGTAACCAGTGGGTAAGGCTTCGCGCAAGATATCTGAGGAATTCCTGATGGTAGAAACGATCTCTCCTGACAGTTCCAATGCGCTTAATCCGGATATTGACCGTGACGCGTTGGAATATCTGCTTTCGCTCGAATTTCCGGATCTGAAACCGGGCCGTGACTTTCTGGCCGGGCATCTGGAACGGCGATCCGGAGGACGACTTGGCTCGGCTGTGATCCTCGAATGGCATGTCGATGTTGAGTTCCCTTCTCCGGATGATCTTCACGCTATGCTCGATACGCATCGAGTAGCGGTGGACGCGTTCATCCGGGATCGCGACATCCGGACAATGCTGATTGCCATTGATGCCGAGCGTGACCGCCGGATCGCGGCGGGCTTCGTGTTCCGGGGCATTCTCTACCAGTCCCGAGCGGAAGACCGTGAGAACATTGCCGGCGCGGCAACAGCGGCTCTCGGCGCCATGATCAATGGTGCTGAAGCCGACGACTATCGCTGGCACGGCGGGGACAGCGACTTTGTCTGGATTGCCGCCGACAACAGCACAAACAGAATGGATGCCGCGACCATGTATGCGTTCGGCCAGGCGGCGCTTGCCCATAAACAGGCGCATATCTTCGCTGCCCGGGCGCTGAAGGATCTATCACCGATCCCGACCGATTTTGCCGCCGACAGACACTGGCCGGAGTAGCCCCATGCCTTCACTGACAACCGGACTGAGCCTTGCGGCCATACGACCGCCGGGGCACGGGCGCTGGTGGGCATCCGCCGCCTGGCGGGCCATTGATGCCAGCACGGGATTGATGCACGGGCCCGCCGCCGTCGTGGATTTTGGCCGCAGTCGCTATGCGATCCCCGAAGGGTGGTGGGAACTGCCGGCCTATGCGGCAGGCGATGCCGAGGGCGTCGCGCGGCCGCCTTCCGCCATTCTGGATTTTTCCTCTAACCGATATGCGAGGTAGCAATGCGCAACGCGACATTTGCCGACATGATTACCTTCACCCGGCCGGGGGCTGCGACCTATGTCGGCGCCGACGGCTTGATCCATACGGCGGCGGCGAACCTGCCGCGCTTCGACTACACCAACGGGCGGCGGCAATTGCTGCTTGAGGGGCCGGCGACCAACCTCATTCTCAATTCCCCGGCTCTGTCGACGCAATCCGTCACGGTCTCGGCCGCAACATACACGCTGAGTTTCCAAGGCACGGGGACGGTCACGCTGTCCGGGGCTTATTCTGGAGCGCTTGTGGGCACGGGGGCATCGGATCGGGTGTCGCTGACCTTCGCCGCGACTGCGGGGACGTTGACCGCCACGGTTTCGGGCAGCGTCGCCAATGCGCAGGTCGAGGCCGGTTCGTATCCCTCCTCCTATATCCCGACGGCCGGCAGCGCGGTGACGCGTCCGGCCGACAGCGCCCGGCTGACCGATGCGGTCGCCGAACTGGTCCGGCGCGATGCGGTCACGATCGTGGCCCAGGCCTTCCAACCCTTCGCAACGAGCTTCACCCGCCGATGGATGGGCACGAGCCATACGATAATGGGGCTGGACACGAGCAAGAAGCCCTCCCAGTGGGATGGCGCGGGGCCTGTCTTGTCAATTCCCTCTGGGGTTGATGATCAGGCCGATCTCGGGCTCGGCGTGGCCTGGGATGATTCGGGGCGTCGGATTTCGGCTGCGGGCATCTCGGCAGGAGACGCGCATCAACCGGCATTCGCCGGCAATGTGTTCCTCGGGCGCGACAACAGCGGCAATTTTGCCCCCGGCTGGTACGATCAGATCGTGATCTGGCCGTTCCGGATGACGGACGAAGACCTTGCGGCAAAGGCGGTGGCCTATGCGTGACCATTTCCTGAAATTCGCGGATCACGCCGAGGCATTGTTGGCGCTTGAGGCCGCGGGCGTGACAGTTCCCGCCGGCAAACTTGCCTATCTCGACGCCGGCCTGCCGGAGGCTCTTCTGGTGCTCAAACCCGTCGGGGCGGCTTGCGACGGCCTGGTCTATGCGCCGACCGGCGAGACCGCGACCGATGGCGAGGGCTTTGACTATCCGTTGATGGAAGCCGTCGAGGGCTTCCACGTCAATCTCCGCATGACCGATGGCGCGGCGCTGCCGGCGGCGCTCGTTGACTTCGAGGTCGCGCCGCAACCGGCAACGCCGGCCGAAAGGTTTGCCTGACCGCTTGCCGGCCTGAACGACTGCCGGAATGCCCGGCGCCAACTTCAAGGGAAATTAGAATATGGAAATCACCACGGTCTCCGAACCGGGGGCAGCCTTCGTGCGCGGTCACGAGGGCGCGCCCACCGTTGCCTATATCGATCCGACCGGCACGCCGACACTCTTTGCCGGCTTCACGATGAACTCGCCCTATTGCCGGCTGGAGCTGGCAAAGATCGGGATCACCAAAATCGTGCCCGGCAAGACGAAAATCTTGGTCGAAGATGGCGACCGGATCTTCCGCGCCGTCCTCAATCAGGGCTATGCGAAAGAGGTCGTCGCCAACTCGCCGGCGGATCGCACGCAGTATCAGCTCGATGCCGCAACCAGCGCTGCCTATAATCTCGGCGGCCGCGTGGTCAGCACATGGCGCTTCGGTAAGCTCTGGCGCGCCGGCAAGCTGAAGGCGGCGGCGGATTACCTCGCCACGCATTACAACACCTCGAATGGAAAGCGCCTGCCCGGGCTGGTGCGCCGCCGCAGGGAAGAGGCGCTGCTGTTCGAAAAGGGTGTCTACACCGGTGTGGATGCTTCCGCGCCCGAAGGTGTTCCGCGCAAGGCCACGGGCACCGTGCCTGAAACAGGTGATCCCGTCGTGCGCGATGTCCAGACGATGCTCTCCAAGCGTGGCTTTGATCCGGGCGCGATCGATGGCTGGTTCGGCGAGAAGACGAAAGCGGCTGTGCTTGCCTATCAGATGGCGCATCCGCATCTCGTCAATGACGGGATCATCGGCCCGGCGACCATTGCCCAGTTGCGCCGCGACATGAAGGCCGTTGGGGATGCCGCGCAAAAATCCGGGGTCTCGGCTGCGGCAACCGGCGCGTTCGCCTGGGCTTCTGGTCTGCCGGTCGGCTGGATTGTCGGCGGCGTGGCCGTTGCCGCAGCGCTCTGGTTCGCATGGCGCTACCGCGATGTGATCGCGCGTCGGATCAACACGCTCACCGGTCATGAGGTGTGGGTATGATTGCCGCACTTCTGACATGGCTCGCCAAGGTGGGGGCGGGCGGCCTTATCGACCGCGCCGCCGACCTGATCGAACAGCGGGCGGAACAGGCAAACGACCGGGAGAAGATCAAGGCCGAACTGACAGCGGAATATCTTCGGCAGTTGGTTGCCGAAACCCGCGAGATGGCGGCGCTCAACAAGGCCAAGTTCGCCGTGCCGTGGTTCTGGCTGTTTGCCGGCTTCTTCCTCGTGCCGCTTGCCGTCTGGTGGGCAGCGATCTGCCTTTACAACATGCTCTGGTGCCCGGACTGCATCTATGCGCAGCCCTGGACGATCGCCGCCTTTCCCGCCCCGCTCGATGCCTGGGCGGGCAACATGATCCAGTGGGTCTTCTATGTCGGTTCGGGCGTTGCCGGGCTGCGCGCAATCATCAAGTAACGAGGGCAGGGCATGACGGTCGATCTCGCGCGTCATCTGGGAGAGGTTCAGGGCAAGCTCGATGCCCTGATCCGCAAGGTGGATGAAAACCGCAGCGGCAATGACGAAATCCACGACCGGCTGAATACGGTCGAGCACCAGAACGAACGCCTGCTCGAGCAGAACAAGGCTCTGTCAAAACGTCTCGGCGAAACCGAGGAGTTCGTCGCCGAATACCAGAAGATCAAGCAGATCGGTCGGGGCTACATCCTCGGCGCCGCCATGGCCGGGACCGGGTTCGGCGTGTGGCTTTCCGATGGGCTGATGCAGGTGCTGAAGGCGCTGAAGGGTGGGTAGATGCTGAAGTTTCTTGATTCAACAGTCAAGAATGCCTAACGATGTGATATTAAATAGGTTTCGTCTAAAGGTGAGGTTGCTTCGGTGAAAAAGATCTTTGCATTAATGGTGTCTTCTCTCTTGCTAATTGGCTCACCCGCCATTGCGCAGACGAGTGCCCAGAATCTCATCGCGCTGGGATCTGACGGAGAATATGCCGTGTTTGCTTATATTGACGGATACGGGCGTGTGATCGTCTGCAGATATGTGATTAATGCGCCTTTACACACCTCTTCCGAATACCGTTCTCCCGATTGCCATCTGGCTGATTAGCTTCACATCCGGGTGGAGCTTCCTGCCGGTCTATCTTTGATGAAGGGCCGTCGTGGAAAAGCCAAGCCAAACGTATTTATGGATAATTGAGGCCGGTGAAGCGAACACTTCACCGGCCTTTTTCTCTGCCCGGATCCCGGGCGGTCTGCAGCCCGCAAAGGCTGCAAACGACGGGTCAGTCGCCAAACTTGGTCCCGTCCGGTAAGCACATCGAATCCTCACCACACCCGGTTGCCTGCGCAGGCGATGCGGTGTGTGGCAGATTCGGACATATCCCACAATGCAAGGAATGATCTCGGTGCGGCCCGTGTCGCCGCCGGCCGCCTATCTTGGCGGCAAGAAACGTCTCGCCAAGCGCGTTTCCTCCATCATCGAACAGACACCGCACGATCTCTATGCCGAGCCTTTTGTCGGCATGGGCGGCGTCTTCTTCCGCCGTTCGCTCGCTGCCCGCTGCGAGGTCATCAATGACTATTCCGGCGACGTGATCACGCTCTTCCGGATCCTGCAGCGGCATTATCCGCAGTTCATGGAAGTGGTGAAGTTTCAACTCACCTCCAGGCGGGAGTTCGAGCGGCTCGCCGCCACGGATCCGGCAACGCTCACGGACCTCGAGCGGTCCGCCCGCTTTCTCTATCTCCAGCGCCTCGCCTTCGGCGGCAAGATCATGGGCCGCAGTTTCGGCGTCGAGCGCCACGGGCCGGCCCGCTTCGACCTGACGCGGCTGGGGCCGATCCTCGAGGAGATCCACGAACGCCTCTCCGGTGTCGTCATCGAAAACCTCGACTGGCGCGCTTTCATCGATCGCTATGACAGGGAAGGGGCCTTGTTCTACCTCGACCCGCCCTATTACGGCTGCGAGACGGATTACAGCAAGGATAGCTTCAGACGCGCCGACTTTGCCGAAATGGCGGAACGGCTTGTCGGAATCAAGGGTCGGTTCATCCTCTCGCTCAATGACCGGCCGGAGGTGCGCGATATCTTCTCGGACTTTCGGGTTGCCGATCTGAAGCTCGACTACACGATCGGCAGCGGTGAGCAGAAGGCCGTGGGCGAGGTCGTTATACTGGATGGTAAGGATATTTGCGGAGACCGAAACCTTCCTCTGTTCTAAATCCTCACCAATGGTCAGGCCACCGGTCTATCGAAGACCCAAAACTCAAGCTGCGTGTCGCGACGACCCTACTGCGGCGGGTCGACGGAGCCCCCACGGACGCGGCCTTGTCAAAGACGAACCTACCTCTGAAAGCTTTGCCGAGGCAGACATGATTGCTGCCTCGGCGAAACAAGGTCGTTGCTGCAGGGAACCCCCTTCACCGCGACAAGTCGGCCGCAGTATGGCAGAGACGTTTCCCGTTCATGAGGGCCTGATCAGAAGACCGGGACGACCGCACCACCATAAGTATTTTCGATGAAGCTGCGAATCTCATTGGATTGATAGATTTCGACGAACTGCTTGACCCAGTCGGCGTCCGCATCCTCCGTGCGTGCGACGATCACGTTGGCGTAAGGGCTGTCGGGGCTCTCGATAGCGATCGAGTCCTCGATCGGGTTAAAGCCGGCATCAAGCGCATAATTAGTGTTGATGGCGGCGACCGAAACATCATTGAGAACACGCGGCAGCTGTGCCGCATCCAGCTCTAGAATGTCGATGTTCTTGGGATTGTCAACGATATCCAGCGGCGTAGCCTTCAGCCCGGCGCCATCGGCCAGCTTGATGACGCCCTTGGCCTGCAGCAGGAGCAGCGCACGGCCGCCATTGGTCGGATCGTTCGGGATCGCGACGCGGCTGTTTTCCGGAATGTCATCGACACTTTCGACCTTGTTCGAATAAATGCCCATCGGCGTGATGATCGTCTTGCCGACGGCCTTCAGGTCGTAGCCACGATCGGCAACCTGGTTGTCGAGATACGGCACGTGCTGGAAGCTGTTGAGATCGAGGTCGCCGTCATTCAGCGCCTGGTTGGGCACGACGTAATCGCTAAAGGTTGCGATCTCGACATCAAGGCCCTGTTCCTTGGCAAGCTTCTGAACCTCTTCGAGAATTTCCTCATGCGCGCCGGGCGTGACGCCGACGGTGATCGTGTCTTTCGCAAGGGCCGTCCCGGCGGCAAGGCTGGATGCAATGGCGAGTACGGCAAATGGGGTTGCGAGTTTCATTTCTATTGTCCTTGACGCCGGCGCACCGGTTTCGCCGGTGCGCTGTGTTTCCTGATGGTTTTGTTGATTTATCGAACAGCCGGATGGTTTCGAAGAAATCCGGTTTTCAAAGTTGGGCCTTTGGCGCAATTTCTTGCCAATCCAAAGGCCGAGGAATTCACATCCTACGCCACTCCGACGATGGCCTTACTGGCTGCGGTTCTTCTTGTCGAAGCTGCGCGCCAGACGGTCGCCGGCACTCTGGATGGCCTGCACCAGCACGATCAGCACGACGACAACCGCCAGCATGACGCCGGGCATGAAGCGCTGATAGCCATAGCGAATGCCGAGATCGCCAAGACCACCGCCGCCGACGGCGCCGACCATGGCGGAATAGCCGATCAGGCTGACGATGGTGAGCGTGAAGGCGAGCGTGATGGCGGGCTTTGATTCCGCCAGCAGCACCTTGATGACGATCTGCATCGGCGTCGCGCCCATCGCGCGCGCGGCCTCGATCAGCCCCTTGTCGACCTCCCGGATCGCGCTTTCCACAAGGCGCGCGAAGAAGGGGATGGTGGCAACCGTCAGCGGCACGATCGCGGCCTGGGTGCCGATCGACGTGCCCGCGACCAGCCGCGTGAACGGAATGATCGCGACCACGAGGATGATGAAGGGGGTAGACCGTGCCGCGTTGACGATCAGGCCGACGATGCGGTTGAGCATCGGCGCCTGCAGAAGCTCGCCCTTGCCGCTGGTCGCAAGGAAAATGCCGATCGGCAGGCCGAGCGCGGTTCCGATCAGGCCGGAGACGATGACCATGTGCAGTGTCTGCAGCGTACCTTTGGTCAGAAGAGAGATGAGCATATCAGGCGACATAGCCGACGACCTCCGCGTTCAGACCGGTTTGGGCATAGAATTGATCCGCCTTCTGCATCACCGCCGGATCTGCGGAATAGGCGACATAGAGCGTGCCATAGGGTTCTCCCGCGATCTCGTCGACAGTGCCGGCGATGATATTGACCGGGCTTGCGAGCACCGTCATCAGCCGCGAGACCAATGGTTGGTCAGCGGTCTCGCCAAAGAAACGCAGGCGGAGAAGCGCATTGCAGCCGGGCTTGGGGTCGGCGATCACCTGCCGGCCGATCCAGTCCGGCAGGCTGCCGCCCGGCAGGGCCGCCAGCATCGAGCGGGTGGTCTCGTTCTCAGGCGCGGTGAAGACATCGAAGGTGCGGCCGCTCTCGACGATCTGACCCTTGTCCATCACCGCGACCCGCGAGGTGACGGCCTTGACCACTTCCATTTCATGCGTGATCAGCAGCACGGTCAGGCCGAGATCGCGGTTGATCGTCTTCAGGAGGCCGAGAATTTGCTGGGTCGTTTCCGGGTCGAGCGCCGATGTTGCCTCGTCCGACAGAAGCAGCTTCGGCTCGGAGGCCAGCGCGCGGGCGATGCCGACCCGCTGCTTCTGTCCGCCGGAAAGCTGGGCCGGGTAATGGCGCGTGCGCTCCGACAAGCCGACGAGATCGATCAGCGGCTCGATCCGCTTCTTGATATCCTGCTTTGCCATGCCCGCAATCTCGAGCGGCATGGCGACATTGTCGTAGACCGTGCGCGACGACAGCAGGTTGAAGTGCTGGAAAATCATCCCGATCGAGCGCCGGACGGAGCGAAGCGCCACCTCGTCAAGCGCAGCGACATCCGTGCCATCAACGATGACGCGGCCTTCACTCGGGCGCTCGAGACCGTTGACCAGGCGCACAAGCGTCGACTTGCCCGCGCCAGAGCGCCCGATAATGCCGGTGATTGCGCCGCGCGGGACACTGTAGCTGATATTGTCGAGTGCCCTGAAAGCCTTCCTGCCGGTTTCCCGGCTGTTGAAGGTCTTGGTCACATTTTCAAAGCTGACCATCGGCGAGCCGGGTTCAGCAACCGACCGCTCGGCCAGGCCGGAGACATGTTCTGCCATCGGATTCTCTTCTGCTGTGCTGGAAACCGGCGAGAAAACCTGCAGGAAACCGCTTGGAAAAGGTTGGCAGTCCGTTAGCACTCCGAACCGGATGTTTTCAAATCCAAAATGCCATCTGGCCGACAAAGCGAGGGGCGAGAGGCGATTTCGCGTCCTTCTAGCTTCCGCGTTTCATGGCAGGGTGGAAACGGATCGCCTTCATCAGGTCGCTTTTGCGGCAATTCCCCTCTGTTCGGACGCGCGAATAGGCTAGGGGATTTCTGGCCAATCTGGTTTACAGGACCTACAAAAAGTCCAATGTTTCTGCGGAGAGCGGTTTACACCTAGAATGTCCGGAGCCCCTGTGCTTAAGGGGATTCGTCGTGGCCTTCTAAGCCGACGGTCGCAGGTTCGAATCCTGCAGGGGTCGCCATCTCATTATCTGATGACAATGAAGCATAAGAATGCACGAAATCGCCATTTTCGTGCACCCCCGAGTCGAGCGATTTCTCGGAAAATGCAAATATTCTTTGAAAGTCAAATTAAATCAGATACTTGTGGCTTTATCGGATCAGATCACGATGAAGATGGGGATTCTGTCATGTTTGAACTTGAATCAAAGTTCGGCTCCTGCCCCGGCTTGCGTGAAGAGGCGGAAGCCCAAAGCGTGGGGGCAAAGCATCCTGAACGCACCCCCAACCGCATATATGCGCCCGGATTTCTCCTGGCGCGGCATCTGGGAACGACAGCTTAGCGCCCCCAAGTCGGACGTAGTGCGCGACCTCACCGGCTCCTGAAAGCTGTCATTGGCTGAGCAATCTTCAATGCTTCCGGTGAGCATCAGCATGCGCCAGGATGTTTATTTTAGCCTCTACCACCTAAGCAACGGCTCCTGTCTCTGAGCTTTTGGTCGAAAGCCATCGTTGGCGTTTAGTCGCATTTCTCCAACAGTGTCGGCAGCTTCTAACCTTTGGTCGATCCGCGAGTGTTACGCTCACCAACTACAGAAATAGCATCCAATAGTACGGCGAGAGGGGCGGTACCCGGGGCCTTGGAATACGACATATGCATCGGGAGAAGCATTTCTGGCATATCGGCCAGAATGAACTCACCAATGTTTTGCTTGGCGTAACCGGGATATCATGCGAACCTTACTTCTCGTTCTGCTTTAATGGCATCCATTTTCGGTTTCCGAAGATCAAAGCTAGTCCGATGGGGTGTGTCGGTATGAAAAGATCTGCACTTACGATACCGCTATTGCTGTTCGCGACCGCCTGCTCTGGGCATAGTTCAAGCGGGATTGGCCCGAATAGCAGCGGGGGCACGGCCAGCGGGTTCATCAGGGAACGTGCGGATGGAAGCTACGCCCTTGGCATAACCGCGGACGGCGCATTTTGCTCTGCGATCTACACCGATGCAGAACCAAACGGCAGCGAGCTTCGTGCTCTGTCCTGCACAGGCGGTCAGGGCGGCAATGCGACCGTGCTTTACGATGGTGACGGCGCACCGAAAAGCGCCACCTATGGTGGCTTGGAAATCGGCAGCGGAACGGTGCGATTCTGAGGCAAGACCAGGTGAAACTCTCAGCTTGAGAGGAAAACGCCGAACCGATGATAAGGTTACAAAAGCTTCAATCAGGCAAGCTGCAGATTCGCCGATTGACCAAGAATAAAAGCTACTTACTGCAGCCTGGAGGGGTCAATGCTGGATTTCACACAAATGGCGGCTTTGCTCGCCGCTCTTTCTGCGCCGAGCGCGATAGATGATGCTTTTCCCGCAGTCGCGAGCGGCGGTGTCGATCCCCTGGTTCCGGTGCAGATCAAGGCTTGCCCTCGACCGATCGGCATGGAGGAAATAGAGGGAAAGACGATTGTTTGCGGTCTGGTTTCCGTTCCCGAAGATCATGATACGCCGGACGGCAAGCACATCGGTCTGTTCTTTACGGTCCTGAAATCGCACTCAAGCGTCCCGGAACCGGATCCGGTGGTCTATCTTCACGGCGGACCTGGAGCTGGCACTCTGGAATCGCTTGAGGGCGTGGCGCAGGTGTTCGACCCCTTCCGCCAGACCCGTGACGTCGTCATGTGGGACCAACGGGCGGCGGGTTTGTCGAGCCAGTCGGTCACCTGCTTCAATGCCATCAACGAGAACTTCCTCGATATTGCCCTTGCTCCGGATGGTGAAGTGGATCCGGACATCATGTCTGCGGCCGACGGCGAAGTGGATGAACAATTGGCCGCCTGTCTTTCCGAGCTGGAAGCGGCTGAGATCGATATTGCAAAATACAATACGGTCCAGAATGCCCGGGATGTTCCGGCCATTTTGAATACTTTGGGCTATGACAGCTATAATCTTTACGGCATCTCCTATGGCACCAAGCTGACGCTTGAAGTGATGCGGTCTGCACCGGAGGGCCTGCGTGCTGCCGTGATCGATGGTGTCGCTTCGCCGGTCGTCAAGCTTTACGATACAATCGCGACGCCAATCGACGAGGCTTTGGTCAGCCTGGCGAATGACTGTGCAGAGAACGAGGCCTGCAACGCGGCTTATCCTGAACTTGATCGCGTTATCGGCGAGGTTCTTGGAAAAGCAGCGGCGGGCGAGCTCATCATCGATGACACCAAGCTCGACGTCGACCAGATCATGGCGCCTCTCGTCACCCGAAATCAGTCATATCGCACGCCCAGCATCACGCCCTATCTTCCGGCCTATTTTTATGAACTGAATAACGGTGGCCCGACGCCAACCGTCGAGTTGCTGTTCAAGAATGGCTTTGTCCTGCCAGTTCTAGGTGAAGGCCATGTCGCCGCTGCTGCAGAAAAGCTGTCGGACAGCCAGCAGGCGCTTGCCGAGAGCGCGGTATCAGACATCGTGATTCAGCAACGCGCGCTCCGAGCGCTCCGGGACATCATTCATGATCTGAAGGATTCCGTGCATGATGAAACAATCAACGGTCCGTTGGCCGCCCTTTTCGATCAGGAGTTAACCGAGGCAACCATACCGATGGTGAAGGGCGACAGAGCGCTGATCTCCACCATGGCAACGGATTATGTAAGCCTGCAAACCGAGGCACCAGACAAGCAATTGCTGCGTACGTTCGTTGAGCGCTATTTCGAGGGCGCCACGCTGGAACGGCTGGAGGCATTGATTTCAGCGATGTCGGAGAGCGAGGTCGAAGCGACCTTTGCAGCAATCTCGACCGATAGCTTCAAATATACTGGTGAGTTCATCACCGGCGTCGACCTTCTGATTTACGCCTGTCAGGAGGACATGCCCTATAACTCCCCGGCCGGCTATCAGGAGGTCATCGACAATCTTGCCTATCCCGAGCTGACCTGGGTTGCAGTTTCGACTGCTGCCGGCCTCTATGCAAATTGCGATCTCTTCGAGAAGCTGCCGCAGAGCGGATTTCACGAGCCGGTCACAAGCGAGGTGCCCACACTCTCCTTTGGCAGCACCTGGGATGTGCAGACGGCGCAAAGCTGGGCCGCCGATGCGGTGGAACCGTTGGCGAATGGCCAGTCATTTCTGATTCACGAAGCAGGCCACGGCGCGCTCATCTTCCAGAAATGCGTTGGCGACATGGCCGTTGCCTTTTTCAATGATCCGACGCGCCGCTTCGACAATAGCTGCAGCGAAGCAACCAAGGCGAAAAACTATCACATTGCCAGTTGGGTCGGTGCGGGCACTGACGCCCGGCAGGAATACGGCGATGACGGCATGAACGACCAGGCCAGTATTGTGACGCCCGAGCAACTGGGCCTTGATCCTCAGCCTGTCGCTTTCAGTGCCGATGGAACGGCGGTGATCGAGGACCGGATCGTCAAAAGCGATGCGCGTTCTTATGTCTTCGAAGCCGCAAAGGGTGATATGATCGACATCGCCATCGAGGCTTCGACGCCTTCTGCCAATTTCAACCTGCTTCACTATGGCAATCCCGAAGCGATCTTCAGCACGTGGGGCGGCGAGCAGGGCTACAAGGGGACGCTCGATCAGGACGGTCGATATGAAATCCGCGTATTCCTTCTGGGTCAGGCCAAGGAGACGGGCTCAGCCGACTTTCAGCTGACGATCAAGCGCGGGGCGGATTGATCTATTCCTTGTCTCCGCGCAGTTGGTCGCGCAACGCCTCATCCATTGTGATGTGGACATCGCGCTGCGGGAACGGAATGCTGATGCCTTCCTGCGTGAACCGCTCGGTGATGGTGAAAAGCATGTCTGACTGAACGCCAAGCGTGTCAAAGACATCATTGATGAAGAAGCGCATGTCGAAATCGAGGCTGCTCTCTCCAAGGGAGCGGAACAGAACCACCGGCTCGGGATAGCTCAGCACAAGCGGATGGTCGACCGCCATCTCCAATAGCAGCGCCTTGACCTTCTGCGTGTCCGTTCCGTAGGCCACAGAGACAGGTACGATGACCCGGCCAAGCCTGGTGCCGAGCGTCATGTTCTTCACCGTTCCGGCGATAAGGTCGGAATTGGGAATGATGACATCATGGCGGTCAAAGGTCTGCAGGCGCGTCGAACGGACTGAAATCTTCTGGACCAGCCCCGAATAGCCGCTGACTTCCACCCAGTCTCCCTCCTTGATCGGCCTTTCGATCAGAAGAATGATTCCCGACAGGAAATTGGCGACAATCGCCTGCAAACCGAAGCCGATGCCGACCGAAAGCGCACCGGCTACAATGGCGAGATTGGAAAGGTTGAAGCCGGCAGCGCCTGCGGCAAACAGCGCCGAGAGAAAGACTCCCAGATATCCGACGAATGTAACAACCGCCGCCCGCACACCGGCATCTGCATTCGTGCGCGGCATCACGCTTGTCTGCACCGCAATCTGCACCCAGTGCGTGACAAAGACACCGATGGCGAACACGCCGATCAGCATGATGAGCGACATCAGCGAAAGCCGGATGCCACCGACATCGAACCCGGTCAGGATCAGCATCCAAAGCTCGCCTATATCGGTCTGGCGTACCCCCCAGGTCATCGCCAGAAGCGGTATGGCGACGATGCCAAGAATGCAAGCCAGCACCACGGGGATGAGAGCGGTCATACCCTTTTCTGACGCAGAAAGATCATGCTTCAGCACGCGGGCCGGAATGCCCATGCCCAACCGGTGAATGGCCACCAGTATCACCAGCAATGCCAGCGTCAGCGCCAGTGATGTCACCGCATGTCTAGCAATACCTGCATAGCCGATGGCAACCGAAACTGCGGCGATGATGGCAATGAGACGGATAGCAAAGGCGCCGGCCTGTGCGGCTCGCTGATAGGTCGGCATCTCTGCTGTGGTCGCCTCTTCGGCGTTGGTGGTGCCGATGATCTGAGCAAGACCGAAAAAGCAGGCTGCCGCCCAGACAACGGCGAGCGACAGAAGAAGGCTCTCCAGTGTGGGCGATAATATGCCGGTGAGTTGCAGCAGGTTGATGGCGCTAACCAGAGCGATCGCCCAGCCAAGCGAATGCGTCACCCATAGGCCTCGGCGCGCAAGTTCATCGCGCCGCCTGACGATTGCGGCCTGCGGATAGTTCGGCGAAAAGGCGACATGGCCAATCCAGAAGGAAAAGGCGATGACAACAGGCACCGCCAGGGCGATCTGGGTCGTGGTCGGTGACGAAATTTCCATCCCGACGATGGCAAATGGGCTTGCAATGATGAGTCCGCCGACAATTGGTAGAACGAACCGGATAATATGAATTGTCGTCAACGTGCCGGCTTTCAGCACGCCCGTGTGACCACGTTCCAGAAACTGCGTTGCCTTTTTCACCGCATAGGGGTGAACGAGATAGGTGACGATCAGTCCGAGCAGGAACAATCCGATCAAAATCGGCAAGGGGACCCGCTCCTCGCGGTCGCCAAGGGCTTCGCTGAGTGCCATCGACTGTGCGATAACCAAGGTCGTCAATTCGTTGACGCTCGTGTTCCAGTTCAAGGGGTTGAGTGGTGTGGGCAGGCGCTGGAGCAGCGAGTTGAAACCCCGTTCCCGCAATATCCGGTCCACTTCATGGATCAGCACCTCGCTACGTTCGAAGTTCTGTCGAGCGTCGATGATCGGCGTTCTGGCAACGGCCAGCGCTTCGCGCAATTGTGCCCGCTCTTCTGCGATAGCGGCAGGTTCGGTTGAGCCGTCGTCTGGGACAGGCCCCAGGGCTGAAAGCTCCGCCTCAAGTGAACGGACAATCACGCTGCCGCTCTCGATCACCTCAAAGGCTGCGGCACGTTGGCGCGCCAGCGAGGCACGTAGCGTTTTCAGTGTGCTCTCCGGCAGGACACCGCCAACAATCTGCTGTTCGGTCCGATCAAGAAGACTGAGCGGCCGCGCCTCTTTCGCCTCCTCCGTTTCAGCCTCTTCTTCTCCTACGGACGGTACGGCATCCTCAGTAACGGCAGGAGTGTCATGCTCAACGAGCCCGTCGCCAGGCATCTGTGCCAGCGTCACGCCAGCATAAAGCAGGACGGCAATCATGCTCGCCGCCAGCGCAGAGCACTCAATCCGCTTTATCCGAAATACCATATCCGCCTCACTCCCTCTCCAAGCACGCAGACCATAAGACCAGTCTACTTCACAATGGCTCCCTGGGGCAGGCCTTCCTTTGCCTTTGCTACGGAAGCAGGGTAGCGCTGAGCACGCCCAAGATACCGCCTTTCAAAAAGGCGATCATGCGCGGCCATTCCGCATTCGGGTCCTTTGGCTTTGCCATGTTCGCCTATCCTCCTGACGGCCAATGGTGGCCGAAGGAGTATCGACATGGGTATCGCAAAGTACGATCCTGCCGCTTGCGGCAGGCCTGCATGGAACGCCGGACGAATGGTCGGTGTTAAGAAACCCCTGAAGCAGCGCCAGATCTGGGCAATCCGCTTCTTTCTCGATCGCGAAGGGCGAATGCGTGATCGCGCCCTGTTTGATCTCGCCATAGACAGCAAGCTTCGAGGCTGTGATCTCGTCAAGATCAAGATCGGTACGCTGGTTTCGGGGCCGTCGATCCGGACCCGCGCCATGGTGGTTCAGCAGAAAACGGGTCGCCCGGTTCAGTTTGAGATCACAGCGGACGTGAGAGCGAGCTTGCTCGCCTGGTTGGAGCGAAGAGGTGGAACTGTTAACGACTACGCTTTCCCCAGTCGGGTCGATCCTGCCGGTCACTTGAGCACCCGGCAATATGCATGGTTGGTCGATGAATGGGTGACAGCAATCGGCTTACGGCGGGAAGACTACGGTACTCATTCACTCCGCCGAACCAAAGCGGCGATGATCTACAAGGCGACCGGCAATCTTCGTGCAGTCCAGATTCTGCTCGGTCACAGCAAGATCGAAAACACGGTTCGATACCTTGGTGTGGACATCGAGGATGCCCTCGAGTTGGCAGAGCACACAGAGATCTAAAAATACGCGGCTCCGTTTCGGCGGGGCCGTACCCCAATGGACTTCTGCAGTGCTCAGATTGCTGCCGCACTGCTTTCGCCGCGAATCAGACGTTTCAACGACCATCGGTACTAAGAACTAATTCGACGTTGGCATTGCGGTGAACCTGCGGCTTGGCCGCTGTCCGGGCGCTGGCAGCTACCGGCCTGCGCGCGGAAATTTAGTCAGCTGTATCTCTTTCAACGAAGAAAGCCGCCAGTCCGCAGTCGGCCCTTTCCGGACATTCACAATGCTGGCCACCGCTACGCCGCAGCTTCCTCAAACCGGCCCTTCGCGGCAACATGCGAGCAACGTCCTCCAACCCAATGTCCGCAGCGCGCGATTTTCAGGCTTTCGATCCTAGCGCGAGCGGTGCCCAATTCAGAATCCTTCAGATGGTCGATTTTCGTCCTTGCTGCGTGCCACGCTCCCAGAATAATCGCTCGGAAGGTCTCGCAGCAATTCTGTTGGGGCGGCGCTTACGCTGCGAGCAACAATTCTTCCAGAGAGCAGGCTGATCTCAATATCGGGATATCGCCAGATCAGGATGATCTCTTGAACACGCCCTCCGAATCCTCAGGAATCTCTTGAGCGAGCTCTTATGAAAATGGCCGGAAATCAAGAGCGAACCGGTGCTCTGTTGCATACCGCCTTACCTCTTTTGTCGGCATAACCAGCCGCGATTGTCCAGTTGGCGCGCCACAATTCTTGCCGGATTTCATGAACCAGCGATTGTCTCCGAAAGAAGCGAATTTGTCCGTCCAAAGCCGCCCGCGCGGACGAACCTCTGTAACCCTAGCCAACTCGATACTCAAGAGTCCTGGGCCGCCTTGGGGGTTGTGAATCGCAACCTCATCACCAACGACCCTTGACCGAAGGAATGCTTCTATTTCTTCCGGCGTCTGATTTCCGGCTGGATCTTCGTAGAATGGCTTTTGGGTCATGCTCAGATCCTCATTTTATAGTAGGTCAACCACTAACAGCTGGTGATGCAAATGAACCGACCCCCAAAATGTATAGTGCCAAGTCATCGGGCAACGACGACTGATGCTTCCCTTGATCAAAAGGCCAGGTGAGCCACCCGACGTTTGGAGCCTCGGCCGCTAACTCTGTGCGCACGTTCGCGCCAAACGCCCTGGAAGACCGAAGCCGGCTGCTTTAGGGATCGGGCCGAGAGCAGCTGACCGACCGAAATGGGCGCGCATTGCAGACAGTCACGCTCTGAGAAGACGGCGATTCTGTCATTCTTTCTATAAGTGTCAACGGCGGCGTAAAAACCCGCCACGGGGCGTAGCAAAAGTCGGTCACTTTGAACGCAGGCTTGAGACCCGCAGGAGGGTGTCGCCCGAGCGGGGGTGGAGGTCGGTCTGCGTTGGGCCGAGCCTGACCGGTGCTGCTAGGCGCGGCGGCTGGAATCAGCAGCGGCCCCGCAGGCGCTTGTCCTCCTGCGGGGCCGCTGTTCTCATTCCGGGTTTCTCACGGAAGCGCGCGTATCGAGCGAAGGCAGAAAGAAAACGGCCGGCCCGAATCCCGGCTGGCCGGGGTCGCCTCAGGTCAGCCCCATTTCATTTCACCGGTCGCGACCTTCGCGCCGAGTTCGAGGGAGCTTGCATCTGCCAGATCCGGGTAGCGCGTTGTCATGGCGGCAATCAGGGCGGCGCTATCGGCGGCCTTCTCCAGCTCTTCATCGAAGGCCAGAAGGTAGTCGCGGGTAAAGATCGCGGCCTCGACGCCACCGGGCGCCTCTTCCGTCTTGTGGCCGGGAACGACGATCTTAGGCTGACGCGCAATGATTTCGTCGAGCGCAGCAACCCAGGCCGCGCGCTGTTCTGGCGCAGCCGAATCCGCCACCCAGACATGGACGCCGGAAAATACCAGCACGCCGCCAAAGACAGCTTCGAGCGACGGCACCCAGAGATAGCGGCGGTCATGCATTGCCGAAATCTCGGCGATTTCGATCGTCTGCCCCTCCAGCTCGAGCGATGGCTGGTCCGACGGCGTGGGGATGACCACCTCGGCGAGGCTCTGCGGACCATTGTCCTTGAGCATCGGTCCCCATGTTGCGAGTTTGCTCTCCACATTGCCGTTGATGGCTTCGACGGTCACCGTCCTGGCGATCACCTTTGCCTCCGGAAAAGCCTCAACGACGGGGCCCAGGCCGAAGTAATAATCGGGATCGCTGCAACTGACATAAATGGTCGTCAGCGTCTTGCCGGTATCTCTGATCGCCTGGGCGAGGGCGCGGCCATCCGACAGGGTGAAGCCGCCATCGAGCAGGATCGCTTCGGTCGCGCCGCTCACCAATACCGGTGTGCGGCGAAAGCCTGCCTGTCCGGCCTGAAACACCTGCCAGTCGAGCGGCGCTCCGGCAGCAAAGGCACGGCGTCCGGCCATTGCGAGAGCCGATGCCGCCAGTGATAATTTCAAAGTCTCTCTGCGCGTGATCATGTTTCATCTCCCTTTCTTGGTGAAATGTAGAGCGTGGACGTCAAAGGCAAGCCACGCTCAAGGATCTGACCGATTTCAATAGGCAGCGGTGAAGAGCTGGCGGCGGAACTGCGGGTGTTCGACCTCATCGAGCAGCGCGACGGCGTAGTCCTCGGCGCTGATACGGCTATTGCCTTCGGCGTCGGAGAGCAGGACATCCGTTTGCAGGCGGAAACTTCCGGTCCGTTCTCCGGGCGCGATCTCGCCCGCCGGTGCCTGAACCGTATAGTCGAGATCCGAGGCCTTGATGCGTTTATAGGCAGAGCGCATGGCGCGGGCCTCGGCGGCATAGGCATCCGGCACGACATCGGCGACCGGTGTGCCGTCGGGCAGGTTCAGAGAACCTGCGCCGCCGACCATGACCAGGCGGGTCTCGCCAAGCGCCGCAACCAGGGCCGTGGCGTAGGACACGGCTTCTTCCTCCGGCTTGCCGCTGCTGCGCGGGCTGGTGGCCGAGATCACCGTGTCGACGCCGGCCGCAAGTTCGCTCAGCCTTTTGACCTCCGTAACGTCCAGTGCTTCGGCGGTGAGGCCCGCACGAGCCTCGATCCTGTCGGGATTGCGGGTTGCGGCCACCACGTCATGGCCGCGGGAGAGCGCTTCATTCACAATGCGCGAGCCGACCATGCCGGTGGCGCCGATGACGAGAAGTTTCATTGTCTTTTCCTTATTTCAGGCAGCAAGCGCTGCGATGCGTTCGGGAGATTGATAGAAATCGCCGATATTGATGATCTGCGTGCCGCTGGCATCATGACGGAGCAGGGCGGGTACGCCCGACAAGCCGTAACGCGCCAGAAGTGATGCGGCCTCCTCACAGATCGCGCGGGCCTGATCTTCTGCCCCGTCCAGGTCGGAGGTTACCCCCACCTCCGCGAGAGCCGCCTCGATAACGGCTTTGTCGGCTGCCGAGCGGCCGTTGACGAAGCGTTCCCGCTGCAGCCGGGCGGCGAGCGCCATTTCGGCCTTCGCGCCGCGACCGTGAACCAGTGCCGCCGCCTTTGCGGTCAGGCCGGACTCCAGCACTTCGTCCGGAGCTTGCAGAATGTTCCGCGCATAGGCATCGCTGAATTCCTGGCCGGAAAGTGATGCGATGCGGCGATCATACTGCATTGCCATCCGGCCGAAGCCGTCGCCCATCCGGTGGGCGTTGGCGCCCTGGAACAGGTGCCGGTGAAGGACCTTCACCTCGGCGCCGCTGTTGACCAGGGCGGTGATCACGGGCTCGCCACCGTAGCACCAGCCACAATAGGTATCGTAGATATAGGTAAAATGCGGCATGCGGTCGTCTCCGGCGTTTTCTTTGTGGCGTACAGATAAGCGGTGACGAATGTTTGCCAAAGGGCGTATATTTTGACTGTGTGTCAGTCGAAAGGATACGATCATGCGGAATTTCACCCGGCTGCAATATTTCACCGCTATCGCGGAAGCTGGCACGATCACGGCCGCAGCCGAACGGCTGAACATCACCAAGGCAGTCGTCAGCAAGCAGTTGCAGCTTCTCGAGGCCGAGCTTGGCACCGCGCTGGTGATCCGCAATTCGCGGCACCTGAAGCTGACGGAGCGGGGAGCGGCCTTTTATGAGAGCGCCCGCGCCGCCCTGATGCAGATTGAGGAGGCATACAGGGGCGCGCAGCAGGGCAACGAGGTTCCGACCGGTGAATTGCGCGTGACTGCGCCCCTGGATTTCGGCGTTGCCTTTGTATCCGAGGCGACCGCCGCGTTCGCCCGCCGCTATCCTCAGGTCAGTGTTGATCTGAATTTCACCGATGCCCGTCTGGACCCGGTCGAGAACCGGTTCGACATCGCCTTTCGTGTCGGCTGGCTCAAGGATTCGGCAAATATCGCGCGGAAGCTTGCGGACTTTCAGCAATTCGCCGTCGCTGCGCCGACATTGATGGAGAGCCTCGACCGGCCGTCCGTGCCGGATGACCTGATCGCGCTCCCCTTCATTGCCAACCGTGCCCTGACCGATGCGGACCGCTGGCTGTTTCAGGGCGCGGGCGAACCGGCGCGGAATGTGGCGCTGACCCCAGCGATCCGGGCCAACACGGCGATGGGGATCAAAGCGTGCGCGATGGCCGGCGGCGGCTTTGCGATCCTGCCGGATTTTCTCGTCAACGATGCGTTGCGCGATGGCAGTCTGGTCCGCCTCCTGCCCGATTTCACGCTGATATCCGGCGGCATCTATGCTGTCTTCCCGCCAACCCCGTTTCGCTCTGCTGCGACACGGCAGTTTCTTCACGTTCTGCAAGGTCGATTGCACGCGGCATTCAGGAATGCGCTTGCGTCGGGCTGATGCGGCAACAGGATCGATGGCGGCCGTCAGGGCTTTTCATCCTCTTTCCTGACGCGATTTTTGGCAGGAGTGCACGTATAGGGTGTTGAAATTGTTGACTTTGTTCAATTGTCTTCTGGAAATGCCTAAACTATCCTGCTGCCTGGTCATGGGGGCATGACGAGGGGACAAGACATTATGAAGACCAAGACGCGCGCTGTAGAAACTCCCGTGAGAAGCGGCTTTGACAAGAGCCCAGCCAGAAAGGGTAGCGCACGCCTTTCGCGACTTCTTCTCGCCTCAACCCTCCTCAGTCCGCTTCTCGTGGCTCCGGCCTGGTCTTCCGACACTGTGAGCAATGACGGCGCGAACGCACCGCTCAATTACCAGGGCGGCGGCACAAACTATCCCGATTATTCCGGCAGTCCGCCCGATCCGCTTCCTCCCGGCGGAAACGGTGCGGTGGTGACCGTCGATGTTACGGGTACGATCAACAGCCAACCCTCCGGCACGGCGCCCGTTCAGGTGGATGTCTCAGGCGGCAAGGGTGGCGGTGCCGGCATGTCCGGCGGTTTTGACGACACGCCCGATGTTTCAGGTGCGCCGGGCGGCGCTGGCGGCAGCGCGACGATCACCTCAGGCGCCACGCTTGCGGCAACGGGCGGCGGAACATCCGCGATTTCGGTGAACGGCAATGGCGGGCAGGGAGGCAATGGCGGCGCGACAGGGGCTTTCTGGGACGATCCCAATGGCTCCGGCGCCGGCGGCGCAGGCGGAAAATTGTCACTGACGCTTGATGCCGGCGCGGGCGGGATGCAGCCGGTAATCTCGTCGGCAGGCGCTAACGCCGGCGCGGTGCATATCTCCGCTGCGGGTGGAAACGCCGGCGCGGGCCAGAACGAGGGTGAGCCGTTCGGTACCGAGGCAGTTGGAGGCAATGGCGGTGCGGGTGGCACGATCACGTTTACGGGCCGGTCCGCCCATATCGAAACCTCCGGCGAAAACGCGCCGGCGCTCTGGGTCGATGCCACCGGCGGTGATGGTGGCCGTGGCGGCACGGAACAGAACGGCGGCAATGGCGGCGCGGCGCAATCTGTCACGATCAATCTGGGCGAGAATATTTCCCTCAAGACCACCGGCAAAAGCGCCGCCGGCCTCTACGCCTCTGCCAATGGCGGCGCGGGCGGCGCGGGCGGGTCCGGCGGCAGCCTCGGCGATGGCGGTGATGGCGGCGCGTCCGGGGCGGGGGGAACAATCGGGGTCACCCTTTCCGGCATGATCGTTACCGAAGGGGATGACTCGCTCGGGATCGTCGCGCATTCCTATGCCGGTACCGGCGGCGCCGGCGCAGGCTCGATCGATCCCTTTTATGCCGATGCGGGCACCGGAGGCGCAGGTGCCGCTGGCGGCGCCATCACGGTGACGACAAAGTCAGGATCATCGATAAAGACAAGCGGCGCAGGCGGGCTCGCAATCCTCGGGCAGTCTGTCGGCGGCGGCGGCGGCAATGGCGGATCGTCCTCTGCGCTCGTTTCGATCGGCGGCAATGCAGGCGGATCGGGCAATGGCGGCGCCGTCACGATCTCCAGTACGGGCAAGGTGACGACCGATGGTGCTGGCGCCATCGGGCTGGCAGGATTCAGCGTCGGCGGTGGCGGCGGGCTCGTTCTCGGCTCCCAGCTCGGAACTACCGGCAGCGGCGGTTCCGCGGGCGGTGCGTTCTATGCCGGTGGCGGTGCCGGCAGCGGCGGTGGTGCGGGCGGCGCCGTCCGGATCGCACCCATTGGCAGCATCACCACCAATGGCAGCAATGCGCACGCCGTCATCGCCCAGTCGATTGGCGGCGGCGGCGGTGCGGGCGGCGGCTCCTTCGCCGAAAACGGCTTTTTGACGGTGACGATCGGCGGCAGCGGCGGCGATGGCGGTAATGGCGGGGCGGTCACGGTCTCGCCGACCGTTCTGAACAGTGCTGTCGCAGCCGAGGCCGCCAGTTCAACAATCGAGACATGGGGGGTGGGTGCCTATGGTATCAACGCGCTTTCGGTCGGCGGCGGCGGTGGTGATGGGGGCGGGGCAACCGGTGCAGCCTTCGGCATTCCGATCCAGGGCGTAAGCCTTGCCGTTTCGGTCTCGATCGGCGGCAATGGCGGCAAGGGTGGAGCGGGCAGTACGACCAACGTCACCAATCTCGCCTCCATCATCACCAATGATGATGATGCGCTCGGTATCTATGCTGCCTCGGTCGGCGGTGGCGGCGGCTCCGGCGGAGCGGCAACGGCGTTTTCCGAAACACCGGTGGCGGGCCTCAGCGACAAGGTCTCCATTTCCGCCAGCGTTGCCGTTGCCGGCACAGGCGACGGTGGTGGCGATGGCGGTGCGGTGACCGTCACCAACAAGGGCAAGGTCACGACCCACGGCGATCAGTCCTACGGTGCGCTTTTGCAGTCGATCGGCGGTGGCGGCGGTCTTGGCGGCAACTCCCAGGCGACCTCGGCAACGACGATCCTCAGTTCGCTCTCGACCGATGCGGCTCAGGGCAAGAACGGCGCAGTCAGCGTCAGCCTTGCCGGAAATGCGGGCGGCGGCGGTGCAGGTGGCGCGGTCAAGCTCACCAATGATGGTTCCATCACGACCCACGGCAATTCCTCCGATGCGGTCATCGCCCAGTCTGTCGGCGGCGGTGGTGGCACGGGTGGCGCGGGCGCGGCCTACGCGCCGCAATGGGTTACGATCGTGGCCGGGGCCAGCGCATCGTCTGCCGTGACACTCGGCGGCAGGGGCGGCGGTGGCGGCGCAGGCGGAGCGGTAACCGTCACCAGCACAGGCGCGATTTCCACGGACGGATCGAACTCGCGGGGTATTCTCGCGCAGTCGGTTGGCGGTGGCGGGGGGCTCGGCGGAGGCGCGACATCAAATGCGACTGCGGCCAAGATGCAGGTGAGCTTCAGCCTCGGCGGTTCCGGCGGTGATGGCGGCGCTGGCGGCGCTGTGGCCGTCACGAGCGAGGAAGGGGCCTCGATCACCACCAAGGGGCATGGCAGTACGGGCATTCTCGCCCAATCGGTCGGCGGCGGGGGCGGAACCGGCGGCAGCGCCACGGCCGCGAATTCGCTTGGCTCGGCGAACATTGCCAAGGCGCCCAAGAGCATCATCAAATACTGGACCAGGCTCGAAAACTGGTGGAAGGGCCGCAGTTCCGTCAAGGGGCCGTCCAGCACGATCACCTTTGATATCGCACTCGGCGGTTCCGCCGGAAAAGGCGGGGCAGGCGGCACGACGATTGTGAAGAACCATGGCGCGATCACAACCAAGGGCGCGATTGCGGCAGGTATTCTCGCCCAGTCCGTCGGCGGCGGCGGCGGTGCGGGCGGCGCAGCATCCGGCGGTGGTTCATCGGCCGGGGGCACTGTGATCATCGGCGCAAGCGGCGGCGATGGCGGCGATGGCGGCAAAGCCTCGGTAACGAACTCCGGCACGATCGGCACTGCGGGCAATCACTCTTTCGGTATTCTTGCCCAGTCCATCGGCGGCGGCGGCGGCCTGGGTGGTGTGGCTGCGGATGAAAAGTCGCTGCTGCCGATCCACGCGCTCGAGTTCCGCAATGGCGGCGATGGCGGAGCCAGCGGGAGCGGCGGCGAAGCCGCCATCACCAACAAGGGCAGCATCACCACATCCGGCACGCAAAGCCATGCGCTCGCAGCCCAGTCCATCGGCGGCGGCGGCGGCTATTCCTATCTCGATGGTCAGGCCTTTGTGGAAAGCGATCTGCCGGAAAATGCCGGAGGGCCGCTCTACGCCCAGCCAGGAACGCCTGAAAATGACGGAGCCAGCGCGGGCGGCGAGGTCTTTTCGGGTGTATCTGTCACCCTTGGCGGCTCGGGCGGATCCGGCGGCAACGGCGGATCGGTCTCGATCGAGAACACGGGGACGCTGATCACGAAGGGTGATGAAGCCTCCGGCATTTTCGCCCAGTCCGTTGGCGGCGGCGGCGGTGTCGGTGCTATCGGCCACGGAGCGACGCTTTCGGGCGGCGACCTGACCTATGGACCGAGCGGTGGAAACGGCGGTACGGGCGGTGACGTCAAGGTGACGCTCGGCGGCGACATTACGACTGGCGGAACCGGCGCCGTTGGCGTTCTGGCCCAGTCTGTCGGCGGCGGTGGCGGGCATATCGGCGGAATCGATACTGGGGTTGCGACGGTCGTTTCGCCGCTCGAACTCTATGGTTCTCCCGCTGCAGGCGGCACGGGCGGCGATGTGGTGATCAAGACGAATGGCGGACCGGTAGCGATTACCACCACCGGCTACGGCGCCCATGGCATTTTCGCCCAGTCTGCTGGCGGCCTCGGCGGTTCCGCGGGGACATATGCTGGCGTCTTCAGCGTATTCAATGCGCTTCTGGCAACGTCCGGCGATGGCGAGGCTGCTGTTGCCGGCGACGTGACGATCGACCTTGAAGGAACGGTCAAGGCGACCGGCACGGGATCTGTCGGCATTTATGCCGAGGCGCTCAGCAACGGTCCGCTTTCGGTTTCTGCGGATGATCTTCCGAAGATTGCCGTCACGGTCAACGGCGATGTGACGGGCGGCAGTGGCCCGGCAGGCGCGGGCATTGCCATTGCCGGCGGCATGGCGAACACGATCAATGTCAAGGGCGGTACGGTTTCAGCGGGCGAAAACGGTTTCGCCGTCGCTGCTGCGTATACCGGGCTCGCATGGCAGGCGAATGGCAGTGTTTCGACCTCCGGCGCGAACCTGACGACGCTTTCCAATGCGGGCACGGTCAGCGGCAATGTCGATCTCGGTGTCGGGCAGAACCGCTTCGAGAATTCCGGAACGCTGAATGCCGGCGAGTGGATCGTCATCGACAACGACACAGACTACGCCAACAGCGTCTATCCGGTGAGCGGACCGCCGGTCAACGGCCGCACCCAGTTCTGGAAGACAATCTTTGCGGCGAACCAGACAGAAGGCGATATCGCCAATCCCGTGCCGACGGGAAGCGGTGTGAACAGCACTGCCGATACGTTCGTAAATAGCGGGACGATCAATGTTGCGGGGCCTGGAACGGTCGGGTTCTCGAATTTCTATGTCTCGAACTTCACCCAGCAGGCCTCCGGCACGCTTTCGGTCGATGTGGACCTTGCCGATGGGCAGATGGACTGGATCCGGATGCAGACGGAAGGGGCTGCGGTCTCTCTTGCCGGTACGGTTGCGCCTACGGTCGTTGCCCTGCCGCAAACCCGCGATCCGTCGCAGCCGCTTCCCGGCGCCGCGATCTTCAGCGTCAGCGGCACACCGGTTGCGCCGTCTGTTGCCGCACTTTCCGTCACGGACAGCTTCGTCGTCGACTACGTGCTGTCGTCGGGCTCCTATCAGGGGCTGCCGAGCGCGCTGCTCGCTGCCGAAAGCCTCGATTTCGATCCCGCCGGGGTTGGCCTTTCGGGCACGGCGCAGTCACTTGCGTCCTACTACCAGCAGGAATGGCAGAGCGGCGATATCGGCAATCTCGGCTCTTCCATGGTGGCGCTCGCCAATGTCGCGGCAGGCGATACCGAAGGCTATGCGCAAATGCTGACCTCGCTTTCGCCGCAGGGCGCGGTCCGGGTCGCAGCCGAGCAATCCGGCAAGGTCGTCAGGCTTGCCGATTCCCTTCATTCCTGCCCGGTCTTTACCGGCGAAACAGCCTTCCTCACGGAGGAAAGCTGTGTCTGGGGCAAGGTGACGGGTGGAAGCATCAGGACGTTTTCGTCAAATGGTGCGCCGGGCTATGAGACAGATACCACCGCCTTGCGCTTCGGCGGCCAAAAGGCGCTCGAGAACGACTGGTTCGTGGGCGGGTCCGCGGTGTTCGGGCAGAGCAGCACACATGCTTCGAATGGCAGCTTTTCCTCCAGCACGGACGACTACGGCCTTGGCCTCGTCGTCAAGAAGCGCATTGACGGTGCGTTCGAACTTGCCGCATCGGGCAGCTATATCTTCAGCGATATCGACCAGACGCGCTATCTCAGCCCGACAATCGTCGGAGGCAATGGAGATATCATTCCCTCGCAACCCGAGGCTCATGTCTTCGTCGGCCGTCTGAGGGCGGCCTACTATGCCGATCTCGGCAGCTCCTATCTGAAACCGCATCTCGACTTCGATACGATCTACACCCATGTGCCTGGCTATTCGGAGAAGGGCGGCAGCGCCTATGCTGCAGATCTGGGAAGTGTTGACGATGTGGCGATCGGCATCCGTCCGGGGCTTGAGTGGGGTGCGCGCGTCGATCTTGACGGCGGCACGCTTCGGCCCTTCGCCAAGGCCAGTGTGAGCTGGTGGCACGACCGCGACATCGCTCAGGATACGCGGTTCAGGGGGTCTTCCAACCGTGGATCGAGCTTCAACACGATCTATGATGGCCAGGACTGGGTCGGCCAGGGCGCGCTCGGCTTCGAATATGTTGCCGATGGCGGCTTTGAGATGCGCGTCCAGTATGAGCTTGAGGGCAATCGCGATACCGTCGCCCAGACGGTCACTGGGCGTGTCGGCTGGCGCTTTTGAAAGCTGATCACCGATCGCGCCGAAACCATTTCCCGCCCTCGACGGTCATTCGCACTTCGTGCAGGGAAGGAACGGGCCGCCAACCTAAAACCGGGACAAGAAGGAGACGTTAAACCGGTTCGCGGCGTCGCCGCTGCTCTTGCCGCCATGGGCATACTCGATCGTCAGATTGCCGGAATAGGGACTGTCATTTTCGGCGGCAAGAAGTTTCAGTCCGATCCCGAATGCGCCGGCGCGGATAACCGGTTCCTCCAGGAGGGTCGCGTTTTCCAGCTGGCTTACGCTTCCAGCGGCAAAAAGATATGGCGAGGCCGCAAAAGCAACGCCTCGATTGCTGGCAAAAGGCCGAAATGTTGTGGGCAATGCGACCTCGGCACGCAAACCGGCGCCGGTGTCGGCTTCCAGCTCTCCCGCGGCAAATGCGGACACCCAACGCGCGCCGCCAAGGCTCAGTTGTTCCGAGGAGGGCAAAGCATCCCCGAAAGAGGTCTGTCCGATCAGCGAAAGCGAGAACGCGAACTGATCATTGAAGGTCTGCGCATAACTGCCCTCGGCAACCAGTTTGCGAAAATCCGGTCGCGCGCCATCGCGCGTCATCGGCAGGTTGTCACTGCTTTCGCGCGCGCCGAAGGCATTCAGCCCCGCGGAAAAGGTCGCATTGCCGGAAAAACGTGCACCGTATTCGGTCAGAGCATCAAGGGTCTGGGTCAGACGCAGTACCCGTAAACGGTCGGAGCTGAGCGCGACATCGAAATCGGGCAACTGAAAGCGCTGTTCCTCGTCGATGAGATCATAGCTGACGATGGTGGTGGCGTTGACGGAACGGCTGCGCAACCAGTCATAACCGAGATTGATCGAAAGCCGCTGAAAATGGTCGGGCGTATCGTAAGGCTGGTCATTATCGGAAAGCGACTTGCTGTCCACGCCCTCCACGTTCAGCCAGTAGCCTTCGATGCCGATCGGCAAGGTGAAGCCGGCGACGAGCTGGCGGTTTTTCGGGTAGTCGTCGAGGATGTGGTCGTCGGCAAAGCCGGGCCAGCCGCCCAAACGCAGATAGCCGACCTCGCCGAGACCGAGGAGGTTATTGAAGTTGACGCCGGCACTGATGCTGTAGTCGCCGAGCGCCTCTGTCATGTCATTGTTGACGCCAAAATAACCCGTCACCGGATTGTAGCGCCCGGAAAGCGTCAATGTTGTCGCGCCTGGTAATTTGCCCGGCGAAAGCGTGGATTTCATATCGAGGCCAGGCGTGTCGCCAGCCAGCAAAAGGCGGCGTTCAAGTTCTGCTTTCGTGAGGCTCTTCCGGCCGACAAGCGGCGCGGTGACCCGGCCCACCCGTTTTTGAACATTCAAGGGAAGCGACGTACTTGTCACCTGATCGACATAGCCATCCGTCACGACGAGCCGCAACGCCTGGCCATCCTCAATGGTCTGTGGGGGAAGGGATACGCGCACGAGAATGTAACCGGCGCGCGCATAGGCTGCCTCGAGCGCCTTGGCCGCCGCAAACAGGTCGGCTGCGCTCACTCTCTTGTCTGTGAATTGTGCTTCGATTTTCGCCGTTTCGCCGGCAAGAGCAGGCAGTCCACCCTCAACGTCGAGACCGGAAGGGGTAACGTAAAGATCCTCCGCCCCCGCAGGCGCCTCGATACCGGTGGAGGCCGGAAGGTTCAGTCCGCCGCCCGGCGCCGGCGTGACGGACGGTGCATAGGTCGGGGCGACAAGCTGGCCGGCAGTCTGGGCCAGACCGGGGGCGGCGAAGGCGCCGGCGCAGAAGATTGCCAGGGGAAGTGCGAGAATCGTCCTCAAAGGATTTTGGGGCATCATTACTGTCATGATCGGCGTGAAATAGGTGGAAGCCGTCCCTCGTTGGCGGCGATCCAGCCATGCGGGCGCCATCATTTGCTTTTTGCCAATTAAGCCAAATTTTACCAATGCAACAAGAGCGAATATTGCGTTCATAGCCGTTTTTGCCGGTATGACTTCGTTCCGCCGCACGAAGTTCTCCAATGAAAGCCGTAGGTTCTCCTGCGCGAATACAACCAAAAGGCGATACTGCGCCATGACAGTCATTTCGGACATTGTAAGTTTTACTTAACGATTTTTAACTGGCGACGGCGCGTTGCACAGCTTAAATTGCCGAATATCAATCTGGTGGCAGAAGCTAATCGAAATGATGTCGCGACTGTCACGGTCTGCGACCGGTTGGGCGCCGGGACGGCATGAGGGGAGTTTCGATGATGCGATCTTTTGGCTATTCGCCGGCTAACCACCGATCTTTGGAAGCGAAGGATACGCTCAGATCGCGATTGCCCTGGTTGCTTGTCTCCTCCGCCCTTTTTTCCGTGCCGGCGCTTGCCGCAGACGATTTGCCCTCCGGCGCCGGGGTCGCTGCAGGCCAGGTCGGCGTCACCTCAAGCGGCAACAGCATGACGATCACGCAGACCTCTGACCGGGCGATCGTTAACTGGGGCAGTTTCAATATCGGCGCGGGCAACAGCGTCAAATTTCATCAGCCCGGTTCAGGTTCAGCCATATTGAACCGGGTGACGGGCAGCACGCCGTCGAGCATAGCCGGGACCCTTTCGGCCAATGGAGAGGTCTTTCTGGTCAATCCCAACGGCATAGCGATCACGCCGACTGGAGTGGTGAGCACCGGCGGCGGGTTCGTTGCCTCCACGCTCGGCATCGCTGACAGCGATTTCATGAGCGGTAGCCTGAACTTTTCCGGCAGTGGCGCATCATCGACTGTTTCCAACAGCGGGGTGATTACGGTCGGCCACGGCGGTTATGCCGCGCTTCTCGGCGGCAAGGTCCGCAATGATGGACTGATCGCCGTTCCCTTCGGCAAGGCAGGCCTCGGCGCGGGCGAAGCGATCACGCTTGATCTGTCGGGAGACGGCTTCATGCAGGTCTCCGTGCCATCCTCGCTCGTTGACGACGGTGAAGCCCTGATCGAAAATTCCGGCACGGTCTCGACCGAAGGCGGCACGATCGTCATGCGGGCGGCGACCGCGCGGAACGCGGCGCGAAAGGCGATCAACATGTCCGGCGTTGCCGAGGCGCGTTCGGTGTCCGGCCGCAACGGCAAGATCACGCTTGGTGGCGGAAGGGGCGGCAGCGTCCAGGTCAGCGGCAAGGTATCGACGCGCGCGAAAAAGGCGACCTCGTCACCCTCCACGCAGGAAGGCGGTGTGATTGAAATCACCGGCGCGACGGTTGCCGCCGAGGATGCTGTTCTTGATGCCTCCGGGTTCGGCAATGGCGGAACCATTCGTCTTGGCGGTCATGAAAGCGATGCGAATGCCCTGCAGCGCGCAACCACACTGACGATCTCCGATGGCACAATGATAACGGCAGACGCGCTTGACGGCGGCAATGGCGGCACGGTCGTGTTGTGGTCAGACGATTATGTCGGGCTTTCCGGCACGGTCTCTGCTCGCGGTGCGGGTGATGGAAACGGCGGCCGTTTTTATGCCGCCGGAGCGCGCGGCCCGGTCTTTGCAAGCGAGGTTGATCTTGGCGCTTCTCAAGCTCCTTCGCTGATGAGTTTCACAACCGCGCAGTCCGTTCTGCTCGACACCGTGCCCGCAGGCGCCTCCCACCTGCTGACGACGGCAGTCGTCAACAAATATCTGAACCAGCTCGATAATCCCGGCAGCCTCGTCATCATTAATAACGAGAACAACGCGCTAACCATTGCCGGAAACCTGAGCTGGGATACACATACTGTCTTTCAAATCTCTTCCGAGAGTGCTGTGAATATCGCAGGCATGATCACGGGAACAGGGGAGTATGCAGGGCTGTTCCTGGATAATATGACGATGTCGCCTGGTGCAGTGATCACCATGACGGGGACCGGCGCTACCGTCAACGAGCGCACTTCGAACCACCTGATCCGCACGGCTGCAGATCTGCAGGCAATCAATGCCGAACCCGCAGAGGACTATTATCTGGTCCAGGATATCGACCTGTCCGGAACGACCTATACAGCGCCGCTGATCGCGCAGTTGACCGGCAAGCTGAACGGTTTCGGTCATACGATTTCCAACTTTACACTGGCGGTTCCGTCCGGCGCGGACAGCAATTTCGGCCTTGTCGGGCAGAATTCCGGCACAATCTCCTATCTTTCCCTAGTCAATGCCAGCGTGTCGGCGCGATCAGACAACAGTACCGGATCTTACGCCGGACTGCTTGTCGGCACCAATGAAGATAGAGGCGATATAACAGGCGTCACCGTTTCCGGAACGGCATCCATCTATGGTGACGCCATCTACTCCAATCTCGGCGGTCTGGCCGGCATGAACAATGGCACGATCAGCAATTCGATTGCCAATGTTACGCTGGAGGCGAAAAACAATTACAATTCTTCACGCGTTGGCGGCCTTGTCGGGCTGCACACAGGAATTATCAGCACGTCCTCCGCCGGCGGAAACATAACGGGGCGGGCCGACCTGATCTATGCGGGCGGGCTGGTCGGCGCCCAGCTCGATGGTACGCTCTCGTCATCCTATGCAACAGGTAACGTCGTGGTTGTTCCCGGCGCGCAGACAATGGCGGGCGGTCTGATCGGATATACGAACGGCGGTTCGGTCGCGGACGTCTATGCAACTGGCAATGTGACTGGAACGAACGGGACTGCAAGCGTTTCGCTCGGTGGGCTGATCGGCTCGAACAGTGTTTCCGTCAGCAGGGCGTTTTCAACCGGAAACGTGTCATGGAGCGGGAGCGCAACGCCGTCTGACGGGCTTGATCTTGGTGGCTTTGCCGGCTACAACGACGGCACCATAACAGCCTCATTCTACAACACGGACACAAGCGGTCAGCCCCATGCAGGCGCCGGCGTCAGCGGTGTTACGGGCATGACCAGTGCACAGTTTGCCGATCCCTATTATTTCACCGGGACCGCAATCAATGCCGGCTGGGACTTTACCGGCAGCGCAAGTCAGAGTCAGTCGGACCAGACAATGCCGGTCTGGGCTCAGCCGATCAACGGCGAGACCGCCACGCTCTACCGCCCTTATCAGACGGCATGGATATTCGGTCAGGATGTGGTCACCACCTATGGCGACAGTACCGTAACGCTCTCACAGCCGCTGATCTTTGCCGCGGCCGCAAATGTCACGAGCTCGGTCACGACCTTGTCATTGAGCACGGCACAAACGACTGTCCTTGGAAGCAGCAATTTCGGTCGCGTCGATATCGGTGGCCAGACCTATTTCGTGATCACGGATCAGATCGATTCCGGCGCAAGCTTTATGGTCAACCCGTATCCGATCCAGCTTGATGGCCCCTTGTACCAGAAACCATATGGCGTTGATTTGCCGCTTTCACAGATTCCCTATTATTTTAGTTCGGGTTCGCTTTTCTCCGGTGATGTGCTTACAGGCACTCTGGCTTCCAACGGTGCGCCTGCATCGGCCCTGCTCGGGCAATATGACATTTCGCTCGGTACGCTTTCGAACCCGAACTACAACATCAGTTTCGATTCAGGCGTGATGACCGTTTACTGGGGGCGGCCAGGTTCACCACCGCACTCGGCTGAATCCCAGGCTGTGCAGAGCGATCCTCGCGTGGCATCGGCTGTATCACCCGGTGAAAAGACCGAGACAGATGCGCTTTACAACATTCAGCCCGGCGCTGTGGGCCCCGTCGTTTGCTGGGTGATCGAAGACTGCTCGGATGCGGCTACCGCAGCGCAGACTGAAGTGGCTCGGGAAAATTGAACAGTTGAGATGAGTGATTGCCAGCTCAGGAATTCGGCATCATGCCGTCAACAGCAGCCGATGACAAGAAGAGCCCGCCGCACCCACAACCCCGCGTTCGAAGCGAAGGTCGCCCTGGCAGGGCTCATGGGCGAGAAAACCATGGTTGGGCTTTCGCAGCAGTTCGACGTCCACGCCAACCAGATCAATGAATGAAAAGATCAAATACTCGAGGGAGCGATGAACGTCTTCGATGGTGGACGCAAGGAAGATACGGCGCCTGCCGTCGATGTCAAAAACCTTCACGCGAAGATCGACCGGAAACATCCCCTTTTCATTTCCCGTCAGGCGGGGGCTCTCGGCATCAGTCGTGGCAGTGTCTGCTATCTGCCTCGGGCAACATCGATGGCTGATCTGGCGCTGATGAAGAAGATGGACATCGAAGCCATCTATCGCCGTCCAAATACCTTGAAACCGGCGCCGGGCCACAAGATTGAAGCCGTCAAGGAAGCGCTCGCCTGATTTAGCAAACCCGAAATATCTAACTGCGATCAGGGACCGCAGTTTACGTCCATTGACTTAACCGGGGCTTTGAAAGATGCGAGCTCAGAGTAGGTTTCCCGCAACAGAAATGTTCGTCTCGTCCACGCAGTGGAAGTTGGTCTGCGCCGCCGCGGAAGTCGGCTTGCCGCCTTTACCCGCCTTCACTCGCGGCGCAACGAACGACTGCTTTCAGGACAAGGTCCAGATAGGGTGAGTGACCGACTTGAGGGCGCAAAGCTGCCAGGGTTTCAGCAGAGATGAACTATCCAGCGCGCCGTCGATCTTCTGAAGCGAACAGGTGTATCACATCCTTTCGTAGCCAAACCTGCCCAAAATTCTGCCCATCAGATGAAAACTCCTGGATACCCGCCGCCCTTATCGTGTCTAGGATGATCTTCTTGGAGAGGCCCAACTCTGAATGCTGCGTTCCGGTTGTGGCGAATTTTTCGCGAAACGCGGCAATTTGCTGATCGGTCATTCGGCGCTGCTTTCGACGTGTGACGGGATGCATTGCGCTCATAGCGGACGCATGCCCAGTCTCAAACAGTTTCAGGAAATACCGATTATTGTGCTGCCCAACGGATCGAGCAAATTCTGCTACAGACATTGCTCCTTCCGGTTTGGCTTCTTTCCCGTGGCGCGCATGCCAGTGGTCAACTGACGTCATAAGAATTCGAATCGCGTTATATCCCCTCTGATCCTCCTCCACGCCAACGGTTACCGCGCCGGCGCGTATGGCATCAATGACGGCATTGACGCCAACTTTCTTGCGCTTTGCTGCAAGGTTGATCGTCTCCCATCCTTCGTCGGGCACACCTTCCCTTCTTGTCGCGCCCATTGCAGACTGCATCTCGATTGGCCCCACCAGTGCGGGCAGTGTTTTCAGCAAATCTGCGTACTTGATGGCGTCGAAAAGCCGCCTGGGTTCAGGGCGGGGATCATTGGCATCAAGCACGCCAGCCTCAACCAGATAATTGTTGAGTACGCGCGGCGAGAAGCCTGTTTCTTTCGAGGCGCTGAGTAACGAATGGAAGTGGCGACGACCAACGGGTTCTCCTAACACGACCTCGGTGCCAGCGTACTCCCAGTGATCCAATATGCAATCTCGTAGAATTGTCCGGAAAACAGTGAAAGCCGGATCTTTAACAAAATCGATCGAGAGCTTTCCGTATAGCTGCCCAAACGCTGCTTTGGGCGTGTCGCGTCCGTTGTTTGCTTCCAGTGCCAGGCGATCGAGAGCATTGCGAACACCGTCTTCTCCGCGGCTGACGATTTCGAAACCTGCGGAAAGCGCTGCGTGCCGGCGACGCCAGTCATCATTGACTTCAGATGTTGACAGAGAGCGAAGCTTCATTCCCAGCAGCAGACAGACGGTCGAAACGGCATAAACAGTTAGGCTGGAAAGCCAAGTGTCATTCTGGCCGGACGATATCCGGGCACTTATGATCGGCGAGTATGTGGAAATCGATGAATGCAAGATTTCGCTCGTCACCACTGCGAAGAAGATCGGTCTGTGGGCGACGCTGTCGTCGGATCACCGTGCTGTTCTCAGAGAAACAGACGAAGAGATCAAGAAGCGATGGCAGCTTCTATATGCGATCGATGTGGCTTCGCGCATGCCGTTGGCGTGGGGGATTGCGGAAAACCAGGGTGCCGACGCGACGATGGCACTCCTGCGGATGGCCACGCGTGACAAGAAGAAGGAGGCCCAGCGCTACGGATGCACCGGTGAGCCGATGCCGGCCATTGGTCTCGGAAATCTGAAATCCGACAACGGTACCGGACTGAGGAATCAGGAAGTTATCACGTCACTTGTCGGAGTGGGCGCGACAAGTACGATCGGTCGCACTTACGCATCAACAGATAAAGCTTACGTGGAGAGGATGTTTGGGACGCTGGAGTCCACTGTGATGAAGACACTTCATGGGTACACGGGCCGCAAGGCCGGAGAGCTACCCGGATATGATGCGACGAGTTATGGCGTGCTGAACGTGGAGCAGCTCTACGGGATTTTGACGCGATATTTCATCGACGAATATCCGTCTACCCGGCATTACGGCGCAGGCATGTGGGGAAGGCGACCGATTGATGTCTTCCATCAGATCAATCGAGATCGTGGTTGTTTCGCGCCGATCGATCCCAACCGCCGGCGTATCCAACTGGGATGGGAAGTAAAGGTCACGCCAACGGATGAAGGTGTGAGGACGTTCTCCGGCGTCTGGTTCAGTTCTGATGAGCTTCAGCGTCTCAGGGATGAGCATCGAATCCGTGGAAAGGTGTCTGTGTTCGTCGATCCGGACGATATAAACACCGCGACAGTTGTACTGCCAAAGATCGGAACAGTTGTTGAAGTTTACCTTCAAATCACAGCGTTTGCTGACCTGACGCTGGTTCAAATTCTTGATGTGATGGCCGAATGGCGAAAAGAAAATGAACAGGCAATTGAAGTTCATGAAGACCGGATCATGCAGGTGCGCAGAGCACGTCATGACCTCAAGCAAACGATCGCTGTCGAAAAGGCACTTCCGCGAAGCTATGTGACGATGGAAGAAGCCGAGGCAAAGGCGAACGCGGTAATCGCCGGAGCGAAAATCATCCCGAGCACATCGCGTGACAGGCTTGATCTCGGCGTGGCGCCCGATGCCATCACGGACATCAGCACTGGCAGCTCGGCCGATACCTACAAAATCGAGGGTGCTGACCAGGTCGTTGACGAGACGGCCATCCCAGATGTTTCGACGGCGAAATCTAAAGCTTCGAAATCTGACACCGTCGATACGCCGGAGGAAGTACAGGTCCCGGCATCAGAGCCCGAGACGCAGCGGAAGAAGAGGTCGGAAAAGCGGAATGGCGGCCTGCTCGGCCGCCCTGATCAGATCAAAGACCTGGAGTGAGATCATGAACGCATTCATCGATATGAAAACGGTCAGTATCGCCAATCGGCTGAAAGAGGCACATTATCCGTTTCCACGAGCGCAGGAAATGCGGACGCAATTTACCAGTTGTCTCGAGGACTATTATGCGAAGGCAATGTCCGGCAAACCATTTGAAGCGCGCGGTCTTCTCGTCACCGGAAAATCGCGAATGGGAAAGTCGCATGAAATCGATCACCTGATCAGGGCGTTCAATGACAGCGCCACAACGATGCCAGACGTCGTCCGGCTCGGTTTATCCAGCTCCGGCTGTGGGCGCGGAACTCGTTGACGGATCTGGGCAGTTCGACATTGGAAGCGCTGGACTATCCTGCCGCTGGAAAGGAGAAGCAAGCTCGTCAGATCTGGGAAATGGTCTTCGAACAGGCCAAACGAAACGGCGTCATCGGTATCCATTACGACGAGGCACAGCATGCTTTCACCGATACCGGCGGTGCCAAGAACCGTACCATGCTCGATAACTTCAAGGCATTGATGAAGGAACCTCGCTGGCCAATGATCCTGATCCTGTCCGGGGTAGACGGCCTATCCCAGCATGTTGAACGGGTCGGCCCAGAAGAGCGCCGACAACTGAGACACCTGTTGCGGCCAGTCCGTTTTCGCCCGATTGACCCCAAGGCTGACCTCGAGGAGCTGAATGGACTTGCCTACGCATACGCGAAGAAGGCCGAAATCGATTTCGACCCTCTGTCCAACGCCGATTTCTTTCAACGTCTTTCCCACGCTTGCGGAAATCGCTGGGGACTCGTTATCGAGTTGATCATCGCTGCCTTCATCCGATGCAAACGGGCTGGTGAGGCTCAGATTTCACTGGATCACTTTATTGACGCGTTCGCTGAAATGCATGGGACGCCGAGAGGTTTTTCGCCGTTTACTGCTCCGGACTATCAAGAGCTTTTTGAGCCGGACAGACTACTGGAGATCCTCAACGAGGAAGAGTGACCCAGACAATCTCCGAATACTGAATGCGAGAAGGTCCGCTCTTAGCGGGCCTTTTTTCATGGGGACTATCTGGTGGGGTTTTCAAGGGTGTGCACGTTTATGCTTCATATTTGCATGCTCATGCCCGGGGTGTGTGGGTAGATATATAAGTTATTGATATAATATGTTAATTTCGCTTGAAATGCAGGAAATTGATTCGGTGTGCATTCTCATGCTTCATTGGCATCTGTTCTCTCCACGGCATCAATACCTCCCGCAAAGCGAAAAGTGTTACCCAGGTCTCCGTTAGAAAACGTCTCCTGTGTCTCGGTTCGCTCATCAGTCGCCGCAAGGGAGATCGCAAAGCCGCCATCAGTCAGGCCGGAGGTTGCAGGAAACGTCACTCTCTGGTGGTCCCGGCCATTTCCCGAGCCAGCGCGATCAATGCCCTGTGAGCGGCGGACGAGTTTCGTCGTCCGGGGTAATAGAGGCAAAGGCCGGGGAATGGCGGCGTCCAGTCTTCGAGCACGCGAATGAGGTGACCTGCCCGAATGTCGGCAAGCACATCCTGTTCCATGAAGAAGCCGAGCCCGATGCCTTCAAGTGCTGCGGCACGGGCGATACTCGCCTCATCGACAGTGATCGGACCTGTGACATCAATCTGTGCCTTCTCACCATTCTTTTCGAACAGCCATCTATAGAGCGAGCCATCTGGCAGGCGCACGCGAATGCACTTGTGGCGGACAAGGTCGGCTGGATTCAGCGGCCTGTCCCGTCCCTCGAAATAGGATGATGAGCCGACCACCGCGTATCTTTGGGGTCGACCGAGCGAAACTGCGATCATATCGGTGGGAACAAGCGCGGCGGAGCGAACGCCGAAGTCGAATCCCGCGGCCACGATGTCGACCAATCGTCCCTCGGTGACGATGTCCACATGAACCTGCGGATAGCGGCGCAGGAACTCCAGCACCAGCGGGGACATGATGTCCCGTGCCGCGGTCGCGAATGTGTTGATGCGAAGCGTCCCGGAGGGGATTTTCTGGTGCGTGCGGGCTGTGTCTATCGCTCCGTTGATATCCTCTATCGCCGGCGTAATCTGAGAGACGAAGGCACGCCCCGCATCGCTCAGCGAGACGCTGCGTGTCGTCCGGTTGAAGAGACGTACGCCGAGGCTCGCCTCCAGTTTGCCAATGGCATTGCTGAGAGCGCTTGTCGACATGTCGAGATCGAGGGCGGCGGCGCGGAATGAGCCCTTGCGCGCGATGGCGATGACTGCCTGGAGCTCGGTTAGGCCTGGCCGATACATTGTCCTGATTCTCGCAATTGCATATACAGGTTTATCCGTATTATCAGGATGAATGTCCAGGCCTACCTATTGGGAAACCGAACACTTCCGACAACAATAGGAGCAATGCGATGAAACTGCCTCTACAGGTCCAGGTCTATTTCGATGCCGACCATACGGAAAAAAGCGAGGACCTTCTCAAAGCCTTCGCACCGGATGCCAGGGTCTATGACGAGGGGAGGACCTATGTTGGCCACGAAGCCATTGCGTCATGGTGGCGCGCCTCGAAGGAGAAGTACCGGGCCATCGCTGAACCAATTGAACTTGAGGAACAGGGTGAGGTGGCCTGGGTTCGTGCCCGGGTAACGGGCCTGTTCCCGGGCAGCCCGGCGATGCTGACATTCGCGTTCCGGCTTTCCGGCAAGGAGATCACTGTTCTGGAGATCGGGGCATGAGCGCGCCTTTTACGCTTGAAGGAAGAACGGCTCTAATCACCTCGGGCACCCGCGGGGCAGGCGCGGCCACCGTCAAGCTCTTTCGGGAGCTGGGCGCGCATGTGCTCACCAGCGCGCGCACGCGGCCAGCGGAGCTGCCGGAAGAGATGATCGTGACGGCGGATCTGTCAACTGAGGAAGGATGCGAGACGCTTGCGGCGGCAGCAAGGCAACGTCTGGGGACAATCGATATCATCGTGCACATGCTTGGCGGTTCCTCGGCGCCTGCCGGCGGGTTTGCCGCGCTCACGGATGATGAATGGCGAAGGGAACTGGATCTCAACCTCTTTCCCGCCGTCCGGCTCGACCGCGCGCTATTGCCGAAAATGCTCCGCGAAGGCCGGGGCGTTGTGATCCACGTATCGTCCATTCAGCGGCTGCTCCCCTTGCCGCAATCAACAACGGCCTATGCGGCCGCAAAGGCGGCGCTTTCGACCTACAGCAAAAGCCTGTCCAAGGAGGTGTCATCCAGAGGCGTGCGGGTCGTCCGGGTATCTCCGGGATGGATCGAGACGGAATCGTCGTTGAAACTGGCGCATCGGCTCGCGCAGGAAGCCGGTACCGATCTAGAGGGCGGGAAGAAGATCATCATGGAGGCGCTGGGGGGCATTCCCGTCGGGCGGCCCTCGAAGCCCGAGGAAGTTGCCAATCTGATCGCGTTTCTGGCGTCCGATCTCGCCGCCACGATCACTGGCGCGGAATATATAATTGATGGAGGGACCGTGCCGACGGTGTAGCTGCGCTTGCTCCGGGCGGCATCGGCGCATCAATCCGGGTCGTTTTCAAGGACCGGTGAAACGCTCGTCTATGCGCGAAACTCGCCGATCCCGTGGTCGGGGCCTGGTGCGCAGGCGCTTTGCTTTCAGGTTGCTGCGCCTCGGTTCCGAAAGCGGAATTGGTGAAACCTGTCTCAGAACTCCTCCTGCTCCCGCGTTATGTCCCGCAGATGTCCCAGCATTCTCTCGGCGGCTGGGCTAAGCCAGTCGTCGCGCAGGCGTTGAATGCCGGTGGTCCGCTTGGGAAGAGGGCGGGCGAGCGGGATTTTTGTCAGTCCGGGGTGGCCGCGCAGGATCGGCGTGACGGCGAATGTCAGAGCGTTCGACTGTTCGAGATAGGTCGTGATGAAGCTGTTGGAGGTCGAGCGTATGCGCGCGACGGGTGGCGTCAGTCCCTCGGTCTGAAACAGTCCGTCGAGGCGTTTCTGTGCGTTGACGGCCTTGTCGGGCATGATCCAGGGAAATCTGAGCAGGTCGGTCAGATCAAGAGGGCCGGCCCGTTCCAGCGGGTGTCCCTGACGGGCAACGACCGCATAGTGCGCTGAGGCCAGTGGTTCGGACAAAAGGTCTGAAAATTCAGGATCTTCTGTCAATTCTGTGAGAATGAAGGCGACCTGGCCTCGCCGCACCAGCTCGGCTAGCTGTCGTTCGAAGCCGCCGATGACGCTGATTGAAACTCCGGGCATGTCCCGTGTGGTCAGGTTGATTGCGCGCGGCAGCAGTCCGGTCAGCCAGATCGGGCCGGAGCCCACCGCAAGTTCCGTTTCCTCATGCTCCTGCAGGTGTCGGATCTCGTGCTGGGCGTCCTCAAGTTGCCGGAACACACTTTGCGCGCGACGCACCATCACACGTCCGAACACGGTGAGGCGCATGGATTTCGGAAGCCGTATGAAAAGCTGTGCTCCCACTTCCTCTTCCAGGGCCGCGAGGCCGCGGCTGAGGGCCGGTTGAGTCATGTTCAACTGGTCGGCCGAGCGGGTCACCGACCCTGTTTCGGCGATCGACAAGAGATAGCGCAAATTCTGCAGGTTCATGGCTGTCCATAACTAAATTGCATTGCGAATGCTTCGTTAATTATTTGCATTAATGAAAACCGGGATTTAGCGTTTGTCAAATCCAAGGGAGGATTTCTGATGAAATACACTTCGCTGACCCGTTTCGCGGGCCTTGCTTTCTCGTTTGCGGCCATGACCGCCGCTGCTGGCGCCCAGGATTTTCCGACGCGCCCGATTACCATGATCGAACCGTGGGAGGCTGGCACATCTGGTGACATCACCGCCCGGATCGTGGCAGAACTGGCGGCCGAAGAGCTTGGCCAGCCGATCGCCGTCCAGAATATCGCCGGCGGCGGGGGCGCCAAGGCCATGCTCACGCTGGCAGAGTCCGATCCGGACGGCTACACCATCGGCAATTCCTGGGTTGCCACCCAGATCATGGTTCCGACATTCGAGCCTCGCATCGGATTTGACCCGATGGGCTTCGACCCGATCGCGCTGATGTGGGTCAATCCCTTCACGCTGACGGTTACCGCCGACCATCCCGCCAACAATGTCGACGAGTTCATCGTATGGGCAAAGGCACAGGATGGCGTCCTGCGCGTCGGCGTCTGCCCGGCTGTGAGCTTGCCGCATGTGGTGATGCGCCGTTTCCTTGAGGTAGCGGATATCACCGGCTATCAGCCGATCCCGGCCGACGGTTGCGAGACCTCAAACATTCAGGGGTTGTTCGACGGCTCGCTCGACTTTACGACCGGCGCGCTCGGCGCGGAGAAAATCTATGGCGACAAGATCAAGTCGCTTGCGATCTTCACCGAAGAGCGTTCTCCGATCGAACCCGACATTCCGACGGCGAAGGAACAGGGCTACGATCTCGCCTGGGGCGCTGCGACCGCCGGCTGGTCCGGCCTGGTCGCGCCGGAAGGCACTGACCCCGAAAGACTCAAGTTCCTGCAGGACACGTTCCGGGATGTCATCAATTCGGATGCCTTCAAGGACCGTATGTTCGAGGGCGGCTTTACCGTTCAGTACATGGAGCCGGCGGAGTTCGAGGACCTCTGGCAGGTTTCGCTGGAACGCCTTGCGCCGGCACTGGATGACCTGAAGAAGAAGTGAGTTTCCTTGCGCCGCGGCATTCTGTGCGGCGGCGCGAACCATTCTTATTCTTCAGGGTCTTCTTGATATGTCGACAAATGAAACGTCTCACACGCCCTCGGCCGACATGCCGACGCGCTCCCAGGATCTCGCTGCGGTCGTTGTCGCCATCGGGGCTTTCGCGCTCGGCCTCTGGATCGTTCTAGATATCGCGGCGATGGAGGATAATCCGATCGCCTCGCTCTCGGGCGGTATCGACGCCAAGCAATATCCAAAATGGCTCGGCGCGGCACTGATGGTTCTCGCCGCCACAGTCATCGTCAAGCCGGCGGTTCGGCTTTTCACCCTGCATGGCCGGCCCGATGACGCCCTGCCGTGGAAACACATATTCAGCGTGATTGCGGCGCTTTTTCTCTATGTTCTGACCTTCCGCCAGCTTGGCTACATCGTCTCCACCACTCTGTTCGGGGCTACGCTGATGGCTGCCGTCGGGATGCGCCGACCTGTCGCCATGATCGCATTTCCCCTGGCCCTGACACTGGCGCTCTATTGGATCGTGCGGCTGATCTTTGACATCCATCTGCCTTTCGGGCGGCTGTGGTCCGGTCTGTTCGGGGGATGAGCGCCATGGATACGCTGCTTACCGCCCTGGATTTCGCGGGTGTCATCTCGCTGCTTCTGTCGATCGCCATCGGACTGGTGGTCGGTATCATCTTCGGCGTGTTGCCGGGCATGGGGCCCTTGCTCGGCATTGCGCTTGCAATTCCCTTCACCTTCTACATGGAGCCGGTGCCCTCGATCGCCCTGCTGATGGGCATCTATCAGGGCGGAAACTTCGGCGGCGCGGTCACCGCGATCATGATCGGCGTGCCCGGTACGCCAATGGCAGCGGCGACGCTGCTCGATGGCTATCCCATGGCGCGCGGCGGTCGGGTCTCCGACGCCTTGACGCTGGCGACGCTCTCGTCTGTTGCCGGTGCTGTGATCAGCGCTGTTCTTCTGATCCTGCTGTCTCCCTATCTGGCTGCGGCAGCGGCCAATTTCGGGCCGATGGAAACCATGCTGCTGGCCGCGCTCGGACTTTCGACCGTTGCCTCGCTCACAGGCCGTTCGCTGCCGCGAGGTCTTCTGGCCGCCGTATTGGGTCTGGCCGCCGCCGCGATCGGAACCGATCCGATCCTGGGGCTTCCGCGTCTGACCCTCGGGCTCGCCGGACTTGACGGCGGCTTCAATCTGGTCGCGCTGCTGATGGGGCTCTTTGCGGTCTCCGAACTGCTCGCCCAGGTCGCCGAAGGCGATCACCGCAAGGCCGAACGCGTCATTCTCAATTTGCGCAACGGCATCATCGGCAATTTCTTCCGGCGCTGGACAAACTGGCTGCGCTCCAGCTCGCTCGGCATCTTCATCGGCGCCATACCCGGCATTGGCGGCGATGCCTCTGCTTATATCGCCTATCGGGTTTCGCGGGATTTTTCCGATGAACCGGAGAAGTTCGGGGAGGGGGCCGATGATGGGGTGGTTGCCTCGGAAGCGGCCAACAGCGCCACGACGGGCGGAGCCCTGCTGCCGATGCTGGCAATCGGCATTCCGGGAGATCCGGTCGTCGCCGCGCTCATGGGCGGCTTCCTGATACAGGGGCTGACGCCGGGGCCGCAGCTCTTTCAGAGCCAGCCGGAAATCGTCTACGGCGTTCTTGCGGCCTTCCTCCTGGGTGCGGTCATGCTTCTGCCGATCGCGTTTGTCATGCTGCGCGCGCTGGTCCGCACGCTCGCCGTTCCCAAACCATATCTCGTGGCGGCTGTCGGCATGTTCAGCGTTCTCGGCGTCTTCATGGTCCAGCGCTACATGTTCGACCTCTGGGTGTTCTTCGCCTTCGGCCTGATCGGCTATGCGCTGCGTCTTGCCGCCATCCCGCTAGCGCCGCTGATCATCGGCTATGTGCTCGGTTCCACCTTCGAGGAAGAGCTGCGCATGACCTCACTTGTCACCGGCGGCGACTGGATCGGCTTTTTCATGAACCGTCCGGCCTCCCAGATCATTCTGGCACTTCTCATCCTCGTTCTTTGCGCGCCGATCGTGCAGGCAATCTTGCGTCGGCGTTCGGCTCAGAAGACTTCCATTCCGACACAAGAGCCCTATTCATGACCGATACCCGTCCCAATATCGTCTTCGTCATCACCGATCAGCAGAGGCACGACACGATCCGCGCGATGGGGTTTCCTTATATGGATACCCCCAATCTCGATGCGCTGGTGAATGAAGGCACGGCGTTTTCGAACATGTATGTGACATCGCCGTGCTGCGCGCCTTCGCGGGCGAGCCTTTTCACCGGCGTTTATCCACATAACTCGGGCGTGTTGCGAAACGACGAGGTCTGGCCCTCGACCTGGGTCAGCGATCTGGCCGACGCCGGCTATCATTGCTGCAATGTCGGCAAGATGCATACCCACCCTTTCGAGGCGCCGTTCGGATTCCATGAACGTCACGTCGTGGAAAACAAGGATCGCGCTCACCCGCAACTGCCCTTCTTCCTGGACAACTGGGACAAGGCATTGATGGCGCGTGGCGTCGAGAAGCCGGACCGACGCACCTATCGACGCCGCCAGGACTATTCCACCGCGCTGGGCGCATTTTCCTGGGAACTGGACAGGGATCTGCATCCCGATGTTTTTACCGGGCGTCTTGCCTGCCGATGGTTGAAGGAGTGGAACGGATCGAAACCGTTCTTTCTTCAGGTCGGCCTGCCAGGTCCCCATCCGCCTTATGATCCGGCGCTTGAGGATGTCGAACCCTATCTTTCGCGTGACCTTCCCGCACCGATCCCATCCGACATCGAGGCGCAGCCGCGAGCATTGCGGGAATTGCAGGCCAACCACATCCGCGACGACCACGATGCAGTGCGCCATCTCGCCCATCCGACAGACGAGCAGACGCGGCGCCAGCGGGCGCATTACTACGCCAATGTCTCGATGATCGACGGGATCATGGGAGAGATACGGGCAGCGCTTGAAGCGCGCGGCGTTGCTGACAATACCGTCATCATCTTCACTTCGGACCATGGTGATTGCCTCAACGATCATGGTCACAGCCAGAAATGGACGATGTACGAGCATTCGGTGCGGGTTCCCGCCATTATCCACGATCCGCGACAAACGGGCGGGGTCCGCGTTGACGATCTCGTCTCGCTCATGGATCTCGGACCGACCGTGCTGGAGCTCGCTGGCCTAAGTCCGCCGGACTGGATGGAGGGGGTTTCGCTGGTGCCTTACGCGGAAGGGACGGCTCGGGCGCCGCTCAGAACCGAGGTCTTCGCCGAACTGGCGCGCGACATGATCCAGAGCGATGCCGCGTTCTTTACCATGATCCGAACCGGTTCATGGAAACTGCTGCATATCTCCGGAAGTCCGGAAGGCCAGCTCTTCAATCTGGATGAGGACCCGGATGAACTTGCCAATCTCTGGGATGATGCGGGGCATGCAGGTCTTCGCCAGAAACTCATCGAACGGCTGCTGGAGTGGCGCATAGAAAGCGGGCTTGCGGCACAGGGCTGGCTTGGAAGGGTGGCAAGCTGATGGCGGGCGACTGGAATTTCTCGGTTAAGGGCAAGCGTGTCCTGATCACGGGCGGTCTCGGCGGCATCGGATCGGCATTGGCCGAAGGGTTTGTTCGTCATGGCGCGGAGGTCATCGTCACGGGCCGTGCGCGGGAACGCACGCCACCGGTCGGTTGCCGTTACGAAGCCGTCAACCTGGCAGAGGACGAGGACGTCGAAAAGCTGGCGGGGCGAACGGGGCGCATCGACACGCTGATCCACTGCGCCGGGCAGATCGAGCGCGAGCGGGAGATGCTGCCGGACGCCTTCAACTCGGTGCTCGATGTCCATCTCACCGGCGCCTTGCGCCTTGCCAATGCCTACCGCTCCGGTCTCGCGGCGCGTGGCGGCTCGATCATCAACATCGCTTCGATGTTTTCCTATTACGGCGCGCCGCATATTCCTGCCTATGCGGCAGCAAAGGCAGGCGTCGTCTCGCTGACGAAATCACTGGCTCTTTCCTTCGCCGAGGAGGGTATTCGCGTCAATGCGATCGCGCCGGGGTGGATTCGCACACCCATGACCGATCGCGGCCGCTCCGATCCTGAAATCCGAATGAAGGTCCTGACGCGGCTGCCCAAAGGCAGCGATTGGGCGGATCCGGATGAACTTTGCGGCACGGCCGTGTTTCTGGCCTCTTCGGCATCCCGGATGATTACCGGTGTCACGATCCCGGTGGATGGCGGCTACACGGCCGCCTGAACGCTTCGCTCCAAAGAGAGGAAAACGAAATGACCGGCCATATTCTAATTGCCGGCGCGGGAGGCGGTATTGGCGCCAGGACCGCGCAGGTGGCCGCCGAACGCGGCTCGTTGTGGCTGACGTGAACCGTGATCTCGATCACGAGAGGATCGCCAGCGTGATGGCGGTCAATGTCATTGGTCTGATTTGCTGCTGCAGGGAGGCGGCAAGATATCTGTCGACCGCTGAGGCGGAGCGGGCGGCTCGATCGTCAATGTCTCCTCCATGGCCGCGACAATCGGAGGCGGCCCGGGGCAAGCGTCAATGCCGCGTCGAAAGGGGTGGTCGATGTCTTCACCAAAGGCTTTGCGCGCGAAGTCGCCGATCAGGGCATTCGCGTCAACGTCGTCAGGCCAGGCGTTGTAGCGGGTGATATCGAAACTCCGAAAATGAGCTCAACGTTATGAACGGCCTTCGCACTTCTTCTCCGTGGTGCTGATATCGAGCCCTTTTCCATTGTAAATCGCCTCCCTGCAGAGGCCGACATTTTTCAAGTTCATGCCCTTTCTCGCCCGGTCACGCGCGACCGAAAGCCAGACAGTCCGGATGTTTGTGGTATGAGAGATTCTCTCCAGATCAGTCGATCAGGACTGGTGCGGGATGGGTTGTTTCAGAAGGTATTGTCAGTTGTTTTTATCGGATAGGTTGCCGTTTGGTGTAACTTTTGGAAAAATTTCCTGACGAATGCGAAAGAAATATTAAATCACTGAAAAAAATTCGGTTTCCCTTGCATGGTCCGGTGCTGCCAGCCTATGGTCTTCCAGGATTTCCGGTTAATTTTGACCATACTAGATACTAATCCTCAGCATTCTCATAGCGCCGCAATATCCACACAAAGGGAGCCACTCCGGATGAAAAAGACCCTTCTGCTTTCCTCCTGCCTCGCGCTTTTGCTGGCCGCGCCAGCCTTTGCCGCAAACCCGCAGCCGGGCGAAACGCTGGCTGATGATCAGAGCCTCGATTACTGGCTGCTGGATGCGATCAAGACCAAGGATCCGCAGCTCAACAGCGCGGTCGAGGGTTCGCATGTGGCGCGCCAGCTTTTCGAGGGTCTCTACAATCAGGACAACGCCGGAAACCTGGTGCCCGGCGTGGCGACCGATTACGAGGTATCGGATGACCAGACCGTGTACACCTTCCATCTTCGCCCAGAGGCGAAATGGTCGAATGGCGATCCGGTCACGGCCAATGACTTTGTCTTCGCATGGCAGCGGCTTGCTGATCCCGTCACCGGCTCGACCTATGCCTGGTATGAAGAGCTGATGAATGTGAAGAACGCCGCCTCAATCATCGCTGGCGAGACCGATCCATCGGAACTGGGCGTCAAGGCGCTTGATGACAACACTCTTGAAGTCACGCTCGAAAGTCCGATCCCCTATTTCATCAAGATGCTGACCCACACTTCGACCTTTCCGGTCAACGAAGCGGTGGTCGAGGAATATGGCGACCAGTGGACACTTCCGGGAAATATGGTCGGCAATGGCGCCTACAAGCTTGTGGACGACAAGCTCGGCCAGGATCTGACGCTGGAACGCAACGAGAACTACTGGGACAACGACAACACGGTCATCGATAGCATCCACTTTCAGGCGATCAACGACAAGAATGCAGCGCTGACGCGCTACCTGGCAGGCGAGCTGGATTATATCGAATTGCCGGCCGGTCAGTTTCCACGCCTCAAGGAAGAATATCCCGACCAGACGCATGCCGTGCCGCGCTCGTGCACCTACGCCTATCTTTTCAACGTCTCCGACAAGGGGCCGGAAGCGCTGAAGGACGTGCGCGTGCGCAAGGCATTGTCCTATGCCCTGAACCGCGACATCATCGTCGACAACATCACGCGCGGCGGCCAGAAGCCAGCCTATAGCTGGACCTACTACGCCACGGCCGATTTTGAGCCGCCGGTGACGGATTATTCCCAATGGTCGCAGGCCGAGCGCAACGAAAAGGCGGTCGAGCTTCTGAAGGAGGCGGGCTATGACAAGGGTAACCCGCTCGAGCTGACGCTCTCCTACAACACGTCCGACGACCACAAGAAGATCGCTATTGCGGCACAGCAGTTCTGGAAGGCGATCGGGGTCAACGTCACCCTCAACAATACCGAGTGGAAGGTCTATCTCGATCACCTGAAGAACAAGGAATTCGATATCGGCCGCTACGCCTGGTGCGGCGACTATGACGAAGCCTCGACCTATCTCGACTATTTCCGCTCCGGCGGCATGAACTATGGCGGGTTCTCCGACCCCGACTATGATGCCGCGATGAAGGCATCGCTGACGGCCGGCAATCCGTCCTCCGACTACGACGCGGCCGAACAGATCCTTGCCGAGGAAATGCCGTTGGCGCCGATCTACTTCTATTCGACTCCGGTCATGGTTCCGGCCGATGTGAAGGGTCTGCCGGTCGAGAACGTGCTGCAGAACTGGTACGCGAAGGACCTCTATCGCGTCGCCGATTAAGGTCTGAAACCGGCTTGGCGGGTGCGGCGGCTTCAGTCGCTGTCCCGCGGGGCCGAACCATCTGTCAGTCCGCACTTCGCAAGCCTTCGATGTCCGAGGCATCGGGTGAGGGACTGGAGCACAAGGCCAAGCCAAGCCGAACATGACCGGTTACATCATCAAACGCCTGTTTGTGGCGATCCCGACGATACTTCTGCTGATCGTCTTTTCCTTCTTTCTGATGCATGCTGCTCCCGGCGGCCCGTTCTCCTCCGAGCGCGCGCTGCCGCCCCAGGTCCTCGCGAATATCAACGCGAAATACGGGCTCGACCAGCCGCTCTGGAAGCAGCTCATCGATTATGTCTGGGGCATTGTTTCGCGGTTCGATTTCGGACCGTCATTCGTCTATCCGGACCAGACGGTCAACTCCATCATAGCGCAGGGTTTTCCGGTGACGCTGACCTACGGTTTGCTGTCGGCCATCGTGGCAGTCCTAGTCGGTGTCACCCTCGGCGTGGTCGCCGCGGTGCGGCACAACACCTGGCTTGACAGCATGGCCGTCGGCATTTCCGTCGGCGCGCAGGTCTTGCCGAATTTCGTGATGGCCCCGATCCTTGTCTTGGTGTTCACGCTGTGGCTGCGCTGGTTGCCCGGCGGCGGCTGGGAGGGCCTCGGACATCCGGCCTATATGGTGATGCCGGTGATTGCCCTTTCGACATCCTACATGGCGTCGCTTGCCCGCATCACGCGTTCATCCATGCTGGAAGTGCTCAACTCCAATCATATCCGCACGGCGAAGGCCAAGGGCCTGCCGATGCGACGGGTGGTGATGAAACATGCGCTGAAGCCGTCGCTTCTGCCGGTGATCTCCTATCTCGGTCCGGCCTTTGTCGGCATGATTACCGGTTCGGTGGTGATCGACATGTATTTTTCGACCGGCGGTATCGGCAAGTTCTTCGTCGAGTCGGCTCTCAACCGTGATTACGCCGTCATGATGGGCATCACCGTGCTGCTCGGCTCGCTCACCATCGCCTTCAATCTTTTCGTCGATATCCTTTACGCCTGGATCGACCCGAAAATCAGGTATTGAGCCATGCTGATCGAAAGACGGAAAATGGAAAGCCTCTCGGAGGCCATGGCCGACGAAGCGGAGAAGGGGCGTTCTCCCTGGGCTGATGCCCGGGTGCGGTTCTTCAAGAACAGGCAGGCCGTGATCGGCCTCTGTCTGCTGGTCTTTGTCATGGCCTTTGCAGCCTTCGGCCCGCTGATTGCCCGCTGGCCGATCGACGAGATCGATTTCATGGTGATGGGCGACATCGTGCGCGAGGGGGCGCCCTCATTCGCCAACGGTCACTTTTTCGGGACAGACGATCTCGGCCGCGATCTCTTCGCCCGGACGGTGCTCGGCACGCAGATATCGTTGGCCGTCGGTCTCATCGGCGCCTCTATCGCCGTCATCGTCGGAACGATCTATGGCGCGGCCTCGGGATTTCTCGGCGGGCGGGTCGACAATCTGATGATGCGCACCGTCGATATCCTGCTCGCCATTCCCTACATGTTCGTGCTCATCCTGCTGCTGGTCATGTTCGGGCGCTCGATCGTCCTGCTGTTCGTCGGTATCGGCCTTCTGTCCTGGCTCGACATGAGCCGGATTGTGCGCGGCCAGACCCTTTCGCTCAAGGGGCGGGAATATGTCGAGGCGGCGCGGGCGACGGGCGTGGCGTCCGGCACCATCATTCGCCGTCATATCGTGCCCAATCTTCTCGGCGTCGTCATCGTCTACGCGACGCTTCTGGTTCCCGGCATGATCCTGTCGGAAAGCTTTATTTCCTTCCTCGGTCTGGGCGTTCAAGAGCCGCTGACCAGCCTCGGCGCGCTGATCTCGGAAGGCGCTGCGACAATGAATTATGGTACGCTCTGGCAGCTCATTTTCCCGCTCTTCTTCTTCATCGTCACGCTGTTCTCGTTCTTCTTTCTGGGCGACGGCCTGCGCGATGCGCTAGACCCGAAGGATCGCTGACATGGCGCTTCTTGAAGTTACAGACCTGGATATCCGGTTCACGACCAATTCCGGTCCCGTCTTCGCCGTGCGCGGCGTCGACTTCACGCTTGATCGCGGCGAAACGCTCGCAATCGTCGGCGAGAGCGGGTCGGGCAAGAGCCAGACGGTTTTCGCGATGATGGGCCTGCTCGCCGCCAATGGTGAGGCTGCGGGCTCGGTGCGGTTTGATGGAACCGAGATCCTCAATGCTCCGCCGAAGGTCATCAACCCCATCCGCGCCAACCGCATGGCGATCATCTTTCAGGATCCGATGACCTCGCTGAACCCCTACATGCGGGTTTCAGAACAGATGGCGGAAGTTCTGCAGCTCCACAAGGGCATGTCGAAACGCTCCGCCATCGCCGAAAGCGTGCGCATGCTCGATGCCGTGCGCATTCCCGATGCGCAGTCGCGCATCAATCTTTTTCCGCATGAATTCTCCGGCGGCATGCGCCAGCGCGTGATGATCGCCATGGCGCTTCTCTGTCGCCCCGAAGTGCTGATCGCGGACGAGCCGACGACGGCGCTGGACGTGACCGTCCAGGCCCAGATCATGCGTCTGCTCTCCGAACTTCAGAGTGACTTCGGCATGGCGCTGATCCTGATTACCCATGATCTCGGCGTGGTCGCCGGTGCTGCTGAACGGGCGATGGTGATGTATGGCGGACAGGTCATGGAAAAGGGGCCGGTCGATGCGCTTTTCAAGAATGCGACCCATCCTTACACGCGTGGGCTTATCGGTTCCATTCCGCGCGTTGACCGCAATGAAGACACGCTTCGCTCAATTCCCGGAAATCCGCCGAACATGGCGCGCCTGCAGCAAGGCTGTCCGTTTGCGCCGCGCTGTGGATTTGCCGGCGAGGACTGTCTGGAACATCTCGATCCGCTGACCGAATTTCAGCCGGGGCGACTGCGCGCCTGCAACCGTCCCATTGCCGAGGTGACGGGCAGCGATGCTGAAACCAAAGGAGATGTGCCCAGAGGAGATGCGCAATGACCGATGATGTTCTCCTGAAAGCGGATGACATCCGCGTCACCTTCGATATCCACCGTTCGGGCGGCATGCCCTGGGAGAAACCTCTGTCCCTGCGCGCGGTCAATGGCGTCAGCTTCGAGCTGCGTCCCGGGGAAACCCTGGGCATTGTCGGAGAATCCGGTTGCGGCAAGTCGACATTGGCCCGCGCCATCATCCGCATGGTGCCGGCGAACGGATCGGCGCTCTGGAACGGCGAGACGAACCTGCTGGAGCTTTCGCCGCGCGCGATGCAGCGATATCGCAGCGATATCCAGATGATCTTTCAGGACCCGCTGGCAAGCCTCAATCCGCGCATGAAGGTCGGCGATATCATCGCGGAGCCGCTGATCACCCATCAGAAGGGAATGTCGAAGGAAGAAGTGCGCGAGCGGGTTCAGGAGATGATGAGCCGGGTCGGGCTTCTGCCCAACCAGATCAACCGGTACCCGCATGAATTCTCCGGCGGCCAGTGTCAGCGCATCGGCATTGCCCGCGCCCTGATTGTCCGGCCCAGGCTGATCATCTGCGATGAGCCCGTATCGGCGCTCGATGTTTCGATCCAGGCCCAGGTCATCAACCTGCTGATGGAGCTGCAGCGCGAACTCGGCCTTGCACTGATGTTCATCGCCCATGACCTGTCGGTGGTGAAGCATATCTCGACGCGCGTCATGGTGCTTTATCTCGGTCGTGTTATGGAAGTGGCGCCGAGTGACGAGCTTTATGCTTCGCCGCAGCATCCCTATACGCAGGCACTGCTTTCCGCCGTGCCGATTCCAGATCCGGAGATCGAGCGCAACAAGGAGGCGTTGCCTCTTGAAGGCGATTTGCCGAGCCCGCTCAATCCCCCGTCGGGCTGCGTTTTCCGCACCCGTTGTCCCCGGGCGACGGCGATATGCGCCGAGGAGGTGCCGGCGCTCCGATCCGACCCTGACAAGGGAGCCCAGCACGGCTTTGCGTGCCATCATCCGGGGCCGGCGAAAGAGACTGTGAGCGCGTAGTGCAGCCTTTTCGGCAAGCGCGCCGCCATGTCCGAAAAGGCTGATTGAAGAAAGAACCCGCCGGCAGAAGCCGGCGGGTTCCCAAGACAGGCGTGGATGGTTCTATGCAGCCATCTGGAACTGGTGGGGTTGTTCCGTCAGGTCGCCGAGCAATCGCAGCCAGCGGTCTGCGAATTTCTGCTCTGCCTCCTTCGCCCGCTTTCTCCGGGATACGGCGCCCCGTCGAAAGTCGTTGATGTCGAATTCATCGAATAAGCGGGTCCAGCCATCGGGCGTGTTGTCGCCGACGCCGGCCGCGCCGTTTTCGATGTGCCCGGCCAGTCCGTCCGCACCTGACGCGATCACCGGCCGGCCGGCCGCCATCGCCTCCAGGGCGACGAGGCCATAGGGCTCGAAACGCGACGGCATGGCGATGACATCGCACGATGCCATGGCCGCCGCTGGACTAGCCGCATAGCCGTGGAAGACGATGCGCGGATCATTGCCGGCAAGCTTTCTGAGCCGCCTTTCCTCGCTGCCCTGACCGTAGAAATGCACTTCGATATCCTGTCGCCTCGATTTGCGGAGACCTTCGATGAGGATGTCGAAACCCTTCTGCGCGTCGAAACGGCCCATCGCGCCGATCACGGTCTTGCGCCCGGAGATCCGGTCGGGCAGGGCGAAGAAGTCGTCAAGCGCAACGCAGGGCTCGATGACTGCCAGGCGGCTCCGGCTGACATATTTGCGGGCAAGCCACTGGCCCTGCTGGGCGCTGACGGCGATGACCTTGTCGAACAGCGCATAGGCCGCCGAAAGCAGGGTGTCGAACCGGTCGCGATTGTCGACGCGCGCCATGACGAAGCGCTCCGAATAGCTGTGCTCGACATGAATGAGCGGCGTTTCGGCATAACGGGCGCGCAGGGCCGTCATCAGCGGCATGTTCTTCCAGCATGCAGAAAGGTGGGAGATGATGTGGCTGGCGCCTTCCATGCGCGGCGGCGAAAGCTGGCCGCGCTTGACGCGCACGAGTTCGTGCTTTTCGCCTTCGCGCCCGAGCGCACGGGTGAGGTGATCGAGCATGCGGTTGACGCCGCCGAAACCGGCATCATCGACGAGGTGGTAGATGGTCATTGGTCGGGACTCCTTGAGGTCAGGCGTTGCTGGCGCCGAGAAGGCGGTTTTCGATCTGGCCGTAGATGCCGTCACCGGCCAGCGCGATGAAGACGGCTGCGGCAAGAGTGACGACGGATTTTACCGGCTCTTCGATGAAGGGACGGCGCGAAGCCTTGAGCGAGCGCAGCGCATAGCCGAGTGCCGCGCGGCCCTGGCGCATGGAAACGCAACGCCGGGCCAGGTAACGCAACTGATAGGCGGCAGCGCGGTCGCCGTGCCGTTCGATCAGATCGGGGGCGATGCGGGCAATCTTGTCGCGCATGGCAAGCCAGGTTGAAAACTGCTTTTCGACATTGGCCGAAAGCCCGCCGATATGAATGCGGTAGAGCGTCAGGTGACCGGGAATGCCTTCGATCTTCCAATCCTGGGTGACGATGAAACGCAGCCAGCCTTCGATATCGTCGGACTGGCGGAAGTTTTCGTCGAACCACCAGTCGCGTTCGGTTTCGCCTGCGGGGCGGTAGCCGAAATTCGCGAGCGCTTCCGCCCGGACGACGGCGGCCGAACCATTGCCGATCGGGTTGCGGCAGAGCACATCGGCGGCAGTGATATTCGTGAGCTTTGGCGACTGGTTGATGCCGACCGACTTGCCATCGCGATCGATCAGGCTGGAACCCGCGAAGCTGATGCCGACATCCGGGTTTTCCCGGAGGTGACGGATATGCAGTTCGAGCTTTTCGGGAAGCCACAGATCGTCTGCATCGCAAAAGCCGATATAGGCGCCCTTGGCCGCGGCGATACCGGTGTTGTGGGCGCCGGCCAGGCCACGATTGGCTTGCGAGATCAGTCGGATGCGCGGATCGGAATAGCTTTCGACAATGGCGACCGTGCTGTCGCTCGAGCCGTCATCGACCACGATGATCTCGAAATCGGCAAAGGTCTGGTCGACGAGCGCGTTGAGCGTTTCGCGAATGGTCGTTGCCGCGTTGTAGGCCGGAACGACGATGCTGGCGGCGGGAGACTGGTTTGTCATGGCAACTTCCTTCAGTGCAAGATCAGTGGTTTCGCAGGTGACGCCGGCAGACGTCGGGGCATATGGCTTCGAGGACTGCAGCGCACAGCGTAAGAACGCCGCGCCGCGGCTGTTTGAAAAAGGCGCGCGGGCTACGCTGCAACGCCTGCACGGCAAGCTTCAGCGCCGTGCCGCGGGTGCTTTCGAGACGCAGCGCCCGGCGGGCGAGGTAGCGCAGATGCGTCGCTTCGGCCGCGTTGATTTCACCCTTGGACAGCGCCACGTTTAGGCGTCGGGCGGTCATCATCGCGGTCTCCCAGGAGAAGCGCATGGCCGAAAGGTCGGACGAAAGGCCGTTCCGGTTGGTCCGGTAGCAGGTCAGGACCGCTTCGATGCCTTCGATTCGGGCACCTTCGGCTGCCATCCGCACCAGCCATTCGACATCTTCTCCGTGCACGATCGATGTGTTGAAGCCGCCCGAGGCCACGAAGGCTTCCCGGGCTACGACGATATTCGACATCGTGCAGGTCTCGTTTTCCGCAATCAGATCCGCGACCTTCAGGGGCTTGTCGGAGACCGTGGAGTGGGTCTCGATGTCACCAACCTTGCCCGAGAAAAAGGCGACGCGACCATAAGCGACGGTCGGAGCATCTGCCTCGGAGAACCGCTGATCGAGAATGTTCAGCCGATCGGCCGGCCAGATGTCATCGGCGTCGAGAAAGGCGATGAGCTCGCCTTCGGCATAGTTGAAGACGCCGCGATTGCGGGCAATGCTCGGGCCTTCATTGGCCTGCCGCACGATCCGGATGCGGCGGCTGCGCTCGGCGAACCATTCGACCATGGCGACGGTTTCGTCATGGGAGCCATCATCGATGATGATGATCTCGAAATCGAAGAAGGTCTGGTCAAGGACCGAGTTCAGTGTTTCCGCAATGGTGGAAGCGGCATTGTAGCAAGGAATGATGACCGAAAATCTGGGCATGGTCAGGCTCCCTGAAAAAGAGGTTTGCAACGGAGTAGGCTTCGGGCGCCGAAGGCCTGCAGAAGAACGGGCAGAGAAATCGCGCTCTGGACGATTGTTGCGGCTCCAAGCGTTGCCCAGGCAAGGGCCGTCAGGCCGTGGGGCGCCGCGACAACAGCCGTCGCCGTGATGATTGCGCCCGCAATCAGCGAGAGAACCAGTTCACGATCGGCGCGTCCGCCGGAGCGCAGCCACTGGGCGGTGACTGACCACAGCATGTTCGGGATCGCCGTCAGGCAGAGAATTGCGACGAGCGGCGCGACGGATGCCCATTTTTCGCCGAAGACGATCGAAACATAGGTCGAGGCTGCCATGCTCTGGGCGACCGCGACCGCGGTGATTGCCGTCATGGCGAGCGTCAGACCGCGCTTGAGCGCCAGAACCCGGTCGCCGCTGGTCGAAAGATACGGAAACAGGACCGTCGACAATGCGGTTGCCAGCGAGGTGGAAATGCCGACCCCGGCATTGAAGGCGAAGAAGTAGATGCCAAGCGCCTCGGTCCCGAGAAAGGCGGCAACAATCAGCTTGTCGGCCTGCGCGCGCAGCGCCTTGACGAATTCGATGCCGAGCACGGATGCGCCGAAGCGGGCGAAGGCGGAAAGCGGGGCCGGGGCAACGTCCGGCGCAGGCTTCCAGGATACCAGCCGACGCATGCCGATCAGCCAGACCGGCGCTGAGATCAGCTTCGGCACGACCACGGAAAACGGGCTCGGAAAGAGCGCCACGAGCACGCAGGTCAGCAGATTGGCGCTGACATTCTGCGCGCCGGAAACAGCGGCCGTGCTGGCCAGCATGCCCTTTCGCATGGCGAGCGCGCACTGCACCAGACCGCCGGGCATGAACAGGTATTCTAGGCCGAGAAGCGCCATCAGCGCAAAAGTCATGATGCTGCCGCCGGCAAGCCAGACACCGGCGCCGACCGCGATTTGCAGAAGCGTCAGGCCCGTGCACCAGACCCAGAAGATCCGGTGGGCGCGCTTGGTGACAGCGTCGAGTTCGTTGTCGTTTGCGATGATGATGCGCTGGCCGACGCCATTCTCCGCGAGCGACTTCAGGATGTCCGAGCCCGCCATGGCCGCCGCCGCGATGCCGATTTCCAGGGGGGAGAGGAAGCGGGCCATCGCGACGACGACCGCGAGTCGGGAGGCCTTCGCGGCAGCCTCCGACGCGAGATAGGCCGAAGCGCCGCGGATGAGCGGCGAAGAGGCAGCGTCAGCAATTTTCTGTCTGAGCATGAACATCTTGATTTCCGGCCTTGTGTTGCAAGCGGTGGACGTCGGGTTTCGTTGTGTTAGGTTTATAGATGAGAGGAGGCTGGTCTTTGGGGTTCCCGAAGGTCATCGGAACGCCCATTCGGTTCTGTCTTCTATCCTTTGGTATAGGCGACAGGCTGCCAGGCCGTGTGATTAGTGGGCGTGACAGCGGCCAGGTGACAGAGCCGCGGTGCAGTATGGGTCAAAAGCGTTTGAAAAACCGTCTGAAATCGGCCTCTGGCCGGGTCGCGCTCGTCTCGCTCCTCGCCCTTGCGCAGGGTTGTGCGTCGCTGGAGCCGATCGGAAACAGAGAAAACGTCAAAGAAGGCGAGAGCTATCAGGCTCAATATCGCGCCACGTCCGATGACGAGGCCGAGCGCCGCAACAGATCCTCCGTGCTGATGAACGCCCAGCGCTGTGCGCCCGACCAGAAGCTCGGCCCGCCCGGCAGTCGCATGGTGCCGGCCGATATCGATATCCTGTCGCCGGGCGATCTGATCGAGGTCTCGATCTCCGACGATGACGAGATTTCCGGAAAGTACGAGGTATCGCAGGACGGCATGCTGCGTTTGATGTATGTGCCGCCGGTGAGCGCCAAGGGCCGCTCGGTCGATTCCATCGAAGAAAGCGTGCGCAGGGCGCTGATCGATGAAGGACTCTATAACACGGTGCCTTTGGTCTCCATTCGTGTGATGGACTTCGCGCCGGCGCGGGTGTTTGTCGCGGGCGCGGTTTTCGAGCCGGGGTCGGTCACCATCGGCTCGGTCGGGGCGACATCGCTCGACCGGCTGCGGCAGGAGACCCTTGGCGGGCGTACCAGCGAGCGGCGCCTGGCGCGGGCTTTGCAGTCTGCCGGCGGCGTGCGTCCGGATGCCGATCTTTCGCGCGTCACGGTCTGGCGCGGCGGACACAAGAAGACCTATGACATGCGGCCGGTGGTCACCGGGCATGCCTATCCCGATCCGGTTCTTCTGGAAGGCGACCAGATCGAGATCCCGAGCCGGCACTGTTTTCAGGAAGAGCTGATGGCGCCGTCCGCCGTCGCGCCGCCCGGCGTCAAGGTGTTCATGTCGAACCTGGCGGTGCCGGCCTCATCCAATGCGCAGGCCGCCATTTCGAAGGATACGGTTGAGCTTCGTTACGGTACGCGCTTCCTGCAGGCCGTTTTCAGCCTTAACTGTGTGGGCGGTGCGCGGCTGACCAATTCCAACCGCTCGGCGGTGTTGTTCACGCGCAATCCCATTACCGGACAGTCGATCGTGATCGAGCGCAATCTGGAAGAGCTTCTCAGGCGCGGCGACCGGGACGATTTCGATCCCTATCTGATGCCGGGCGATGCGCTGGCCTGCTATGATTCCTCGGTGATCAACATCACCGATCTCGCCACCAAGCTCGGTATCATCGGCGCGCTCGGGGTGATCATCTGATCCCTTGCAGTCAGGCTGTGAGGTCCGAAAGCGCTTGAAGCGTCTTCTGCGCGGTTTGGCTTGCGGTGTCGCACAGGGGAGAAAGTTGCTCGCGCGCGCCGTGTTTTGCCGCCGATTCGACATCAAGCAGTGCAACACGCAGGGCGATGGCACCGAAAACGGCAGCAGAGCCGGCCATTTTGTGGGCGCAGGCTGCAAGCTCATCAAGATCGACGGGTTGATCGGCCGCGCCGCAGAACCGCGCCCTCGATTCGGCCAGTTCGGTCTTGAACCGTCCAAGTTGGCGTTCGAAAAGCTCCGGCGGCAGCGCCTCCGTCAGGTCGGCCAATGTCTCGTGGTCGATGAGGCCGGGATCGTCTTCGGCCGCGTCTGTGTCGGATGAACTGTCATTCGAAACTGATCTTTCGAGCAACAGCCCGCCTATGACTTCGCGCACCTTTGCGCTTCTGAGCGGCTTGACGATACAATCCACCATGCCGGCTTCTTCGAGCCTGCGTCGCTCGTCGGGCAGCGCATGTGCCGTCAGGCCGATAATCGGTGTGTCGCGGGAAAGCCCCTCGCTCTCGCGGATTGCCCGTGTCGCGCCAATCCCGTCGAGACGCGGCATGCTGACATCCATGAAGATCACATCGAAGCGCTCGCCCGCTGCCTTCTCCACGCCTTCAATGCCGTCATGGGCCTCGGTAATCCGGCAGCCGTGTTTCTTCAGCATCTCGCGGGCGACGAAGCGGTTTGTCTCATTGTCCTCCACGAGCAGGACGGAAAGGTTCGCCTGTGCGACGACCGGAGTGACCGCTTCGGAGCGCTCGGCTTCAGCCGGCTTGTGCTCCGATACCTCCAGCGGCGGCAGGCGAAGATAGAAGCGGCTGCCCTTGCCGGGTTCGCTTTCAACCCCGATCTCGCCGCCCATCAGATCGACGAGACGGCGCGAAATCCCGAGCCCCAGGCCGGAGCCGGGGGCGGTGCGTTTATAGGACGGGTCGAGCATGACGAAATCATCGAAGATCCGCCTGGCGTCTTCCTGACTGATTCCGATGCCGGTATCGCTGACGGTAAACTCGATCCACCCGTCTTCGCCATGGGGCGCTGCCTTGAGGACGATGGTTCCGTTTTCGGTGAATTTCACGGCATTGCCGACGAGGTTGATCAGCACCTGGCGCAGGCCGTGACGATCCTGGTCGCAGAACGTTGCGCCCGCAGCGGTTTCCGTTTCGATCGTGTTGCCGCGCCTTCGCGCCGCCGGATCGTTCATCTTCTTCAGCTCGGTCAGAAGCGGCGCAATCTCGAAACGGACGGGGTTGAGCCGCGTTACGCCCGCTTCGATGCGGGTGACATTGAGAACGTCGTCGATATGGTTCTGCAGGATTTCGCCCGAGGAAATGGCGGTCTCGACATAGTCGCGCTGCTTGCGGGTCAGCCGGGTCTCGCTCAGCATGTCGAGCAAGCCCATGACGCCGTTAAGCGGCGTGCGCATTTCGTGGCTCATCACGGCGAGAAAGTCGGATTTCGCCTTGGCCGTCGCCACCGCGTCATCGCGGGCCTGCGTCAGATTTTGCTGGGCGCGTTTTCGTTCGGAAATATCGCGCATATAGGTGACGATGATACGGCCTTCGCCGCGCCGGGTGAGGCCGACGGAGACCTCCGCCGGAAAAACCTCGCCACTGGCGCGCATGGCGTTGATCTCCAGCCGCCCGGAAAGATTGCTTTCATTGCCATGGAACTGCTCGATGAACTGGACGCGCCTCTCGCGGTGAAGCTGCAGATCCTCCTTCGGAATGATGAGCTTTTCCGCGTTGACGCCGATGGCATGCTCGCGCTTGTAGCCGAACAATTGCTCGGCCGCGGGATTGAAATCGAGGATGCGGCCGTTTTCGTCGGAAACGATGATAGCCTCCAGGGAGGCGTTGATCGCACTTTTGTATAGCAGGTTCTGTGTCTGCAGGTCCTCGGTTCGAAGCCGCGCGATGCGGAACTGCCAGACGGCGAGAAACAGCGCAAGAAACATGGCGGCCATGACGCCCGCGGTCACGAGGCCGGTGCGCAGAAGCAGGCTCGAGAATGCCTGCCTGTCCTGATCGGACTGCTCGGCCAGGAGGCGAACGCCCGCAAGCGTGATTTCCCGGACATCCTGGCGCATTGAGCCGAGCGTCTTTTCGAACGCGGGTAGGGCGTCGCCAAGCGCGCTGTCGGGGCCGTCGATCAGAGGTATAGCCCGGTTGAGCGTATCCATGATCCGGTTGAGGATCTGCCGGGTCTCCGCTTCCTGGGTGACGTTGCTGAAGACCGAACCGCTCCGCAGCGTGTCGATACGGCTATAGAAGATGTCGAAACGCTGGCGCACCTCGTCCAGCATTTCGGGCGTTTCGTTGTGAATGGCGTCGTCGACGGCGGTCTCGAGCACCAGCAGTTCGACCTGGGTCTGCGCCATCGACCACTGGACGTTGTCTGTCGAAGCGGATCTGAGCCGGGACAGCTCCTGTATGAGCTGTGCGGCGAGAAGACTCAGTACGAGCATCACCGCCAGCAGGAAAAGGCCGGCAGCGACATAGACGGCCTTCCAGTCACGTGGCTTTCGGGCGTCGGTGCCTATGCCGGCCTGTCGTTGCATCCCGTCATTCTTCCACTTCGATCGACTTCAACTGCCATATGCTACGCGAATAGACCACTTCTGTCTTGTAGGCGGGCTTGTCATCGAACGGATAGATCACCCAGATCGGGCCCTTGTCGCGCACGGACAGCGGCTTGCCGTCAACCCGCGTTGCGAGAATGGGTCCGCCGGGCACTGCATCGCGTGCAGGGAGTTCGATCGCATAGTCGTTGAGCGCCGTCATCAGCAATTGGCTGCCGTCGGCGTCGACGGCATCGAGCAGTACAGCCAGTTCGACGCCCGAATACCGAGCAACGCCTTCGGTCCAGATCGTCGCCGTCTCAAAGCTGGTTTGAGGCATGGCGTCCAGCATGGCAAGGTCGAAGGAGGCGGTAGCGTCAGCGCTGTTGGCAACGCCGATCTTGCCGGAGACCGTCAATATGACGTTGCCTTCTGGCACTGGCAAACCCTCGGCGGAGACGGATGCCGCAAACAGGAACGAGATTGCTGCGGAAAGAAGAAGTAATTGTCGGTTCATGGTCATCTACCTTCTCGAAAGGCGTGCGGATTGACAGGATATTATCCGATATGCCCTGCCCGAAATGAGCAAACATGGGTTGCCGGACTATACGAAAGGATAGGTCGGCGGTGTTTTCGCCTGTGCCGATCCTCAATCAATGCGTCTCAATAGGCTCCGCGCCCGGAGAAGACCGCCCGCGCCGTGAGCGCGATGATGGTTAGATCCAGCACGATGCTGCGCGAGCGAATATAGGCGTTGTCCATTTCCAGCATGCGGTCGAAGCCGATCTCCGCGCGACCGGAAACCTGCCAGAGGCCGGTGATTCCGGGTTTCGCGCCCAGCCGTGACATGGCCTCCGGCGCATAGGCAGCGACTTCCTGCGGCAGCGCCGGACGCGGTCCGACGATCGACATGTCGCCTTTCAGCACATTGATGATCTGTGGCAGTTCGTCGATCGAGAGCCTGCGCATGATCCGACCGACCGGCGTAATGCGAGGGTCCGTGCGCGACTTGAAGCAGATGCCCTCGCGGTCGCTGGTCTCAAGCAGAGCCGCACGCCGCGCTTCCGCATCGCGGTACATGGAGCGGAACTTCAGCATGGTGAAGGGTTTGCCGTTCTCGCCGATGCGGGTCTGGCGGAAGAACACGGGACCGCGCGATGTCGCTGCAACCGCGAGCGCTGTGCTCGCCATCAGCGGAGAGAGCATAAGGAGCGCCGAAGAGGCAACCGCGATATCGAGCAGACGCTTGCCGCGCACCGGCGTTGCCGCCGGCGCGCCGGCACGCACGGCACGGGCCTCGCGCCAGGCATTGAAGACGAAACGGAAATTGCCGACAAGGTAGCGCTTGGCCATCCGGCGTGGCTCCATCATCAGGCGCCAGACCCATTCGCATCCGGCCTTGCGGAAGATGACGGGGGCACGGGTGACGCGACCGGAAAAGAAATCGAATTGCGCGCCGACGCCCATGACAAGGCCGGCATTCAGCTTGTGGCGGTTACGGGCGATCCAGACATCCTGAAGCGGCACGCCGAGCGCGACGAGCACGATATCGGCGCCGGATCGGTTGATCGCGTCAATGATGTCGGCCTCGTCGTCCTTGGCGAAAAAGCCGTGGCGGGTGCCGGCGATCTTCAGGCCGGGCGCGAGTTCGCAGGCGCGGTTGGCCGCAGCGTCCGCCACGCCATCCTGGCTGCCGAAGAAAAAGATCGAGCGGCCAAGCCGTGCTGCTTCTTGGCAGAGGGGTACAAAGAGATCGGTGCCATTGAGATTGGCCTCGAAACTCTTTTTCTGCAGCCTGGCGGCAAGTTTCATGCCGGAGCCGTCGGGCAGGAGGTAATCCGCCTTGCTCACGGCCCAGCGATAGGACGCATCATCCTTGTGGGTGTTCATGCAATGGGCGTTCAGGAATGCGGCGGTGCGCTTTTCCTGAGGCGCTTCGAGCAGGCCGGTGACGGCCGCGTGCTGCGAAGCGCTGACAATCGGAAGTCCGAAAAGGGAAACTGTTTTGAAAGCGGCCATCTGCCTCTCCATCATGCGTGTTGCTGTTGGGAGGAAGATGTCGAATGGGCTTGCCGCGCGCCTTATCGAGGAAGGCGAGGGCGGGCTTCTGGAAGAATAGGCATCTGCACCGCCGAAACGTCATGCTCCGCTTTCGGATAGCGCGCCTATCCGAAGGGCAGGACCCGGCGCTTCTGCCTGTCCCTCAGGTTACAATCACGCCTGGCGATGGTGGCGAGGCACCGCTTTTTGAGTTATTGGTGAAATTTGCGGCGATGATCATGAGAAGAGGAAGCTCATGAAGATACTGATTGCGGACGATCACGAACTGGTGCGCGACACCATATGCGCCTTCCTGTCGAACGAACCGGGACTGCGCATCTCCGCGGCCGCGGACTTTGAAGGCGCCGCCGACCTTATGAACAGGGAAGGCCCTTTCGACCTGGTTCTGCTCGATTACTCCATGCCGGGTATGAACGGCCTCGACGGGCTGGCAAAGGCAAAGGACCTCAATTTCGGCAGTCCGGTCGCGATCCTCTCCGGCACGGCCTCGCGTGATGTGGCGGAGGAGGCGCTCGCTTCCGGGGCCGCCGGTTTTCTGCCGAAGAGCCTCCCGGCGAAATCGCTGATCCACGCCGTGCGGTTCATGGCGGCGGGAGAGCAGTATGCGCCGGTCCAATTCATGACCGAGAAGGAAGAAAAGACCACGCATCCGCTCGAGGAAAAGCTCACCAGGCGCGAGATGGAAGTGCTGAAGGGGTTGGTTGAAGGTCATTCCAACAAGGAGATCGCGCGGACGCTCGACCTGCAGGAGGTTACCGTCAAGCTTCACGTCAAGACACTGTGCCGCAAGCTCGACGCGCGCAACCGCACCATGGCGGCGATGATTGCCAAGAATGCCGGTTTGTTCTGAGAACTATCCGAAAGGCTAGCGGTTGTCGCGAAAGGGCGCGCCGCTGTGCCATCGTGTCGGATCGAAAGGACAGCCAGTCTTTATAAAAAACGCGAACTCGAACCGGGGGACCGTTTGATGAAGACCAGCGAATTCGAAAGCAATGCGTACAAGTCGGGCCGCGTATCGCGCCTGTTGAAGCCGGTTTTCTGGCTGGGACGGGGCGCGAAGGCGGCCTTGCGCACCCTTTTCTACCTTCCGCGTTTTCTTCACTTGAGCCGTGGCGGCCGGGTCAGCCTGTGGCGCGTTGCCAGCGGCGGCAAGCCGGACGATTCCGGCCGTCTGCCGCGCTACATCCTGCTCGGCGCAATCATGCTTGCCGCTATCTGGGCGCCGGTGATCTCCTACGTCCGTTATGCGCCGCTGACCTTTTCCTCGGATATGGCGCTGATCCTGCCGGGCGCCGGCGCTTCGACCTCGATCAACCTCTCCGACATCGGCCAGGCGTCGTCGTCGGCGAATTCGGCCTATTCCAGCTCGACGCTCAGCCCGACCGTAACCTATCAGAGCCTGCTGTCTTCTCCGCAGGTGCTTGAGCGCGCCGCGGAGGCGCTTGGCCAGGAATCCTCCGCTTTCGGCAAGCCGCGCATCAAGCTCCTCGACCAGACGAGCTTCATCCAGATTGCCCTCAAGGGCCCGTCGCCGGAAGAAGCGCGCGATCGCAACAAGGCGCTGCTGGACGCCTTTCTGGTTGAACTCGATACGCTGCGCAACGACGAAATCCTCCGCCGCGAAAGCTCGGTGGTCAACGCGATCGACGCCTATCAGGCCAAGGTCGACGATGCCCGCAAGGCGATCGCCGACCTGCAGCATGACAGCGGTTTGAAGTCCAACGAACAATATGACGCGATCATCGCCGACAATGAGGACCTGCAACTCGAGATCGCATCAAGTGAGGCAAGACTGGACGAACTGCATGAGCGGATCGGGAGCCTCAGCCGGACGCTGGAAACAACGCCCGAGATTGCGGCCATCATCCTCAAGCTGCGCGCCGACCCGCAATATGTGACGCTTGCCGACAATCTGGCGCGCGACAATGCCGAGCTTGCCAGGCTTGCGGTCAATTTCGGTCCGAAACATCCCAAGATCGTCGGCGCAAACAACCGCGTCAGCGGACTGCGTGACCGGCTTTCGAGCCGTGGGGTCATCCTGGCCGGATTCGATACGCTGGAACTGGCAGGCGAGGTGGATGCGCTTGCCGATGGTCAGCGGGCGGGACTGTTGTCCAGTCTGGTGACCCTTGACGCCGAGGCCCGCGGCCTTTCGGCCGAAATCGCTGCGAAACAGGCTACGCTTGCGCGCGGTGAAGCACGGGTTCGCAACCTTTCGGATGCAGCCGCCAGACTTGATGCGCTCAAGCGCGAATACAAAGTGGCCGAAGCTGTCTTTGCCTCCGCGCTTGCCCGCATCAATACCGCAAAGTCGGATATCTTTGCGTCCTATCCGATGGTTCAGGTCGTCAGCGCTCCGTCTATCGATTACGCGCCGACCTCGCCGAACATCAAGATCGCCATTGCTGGCGGCATTGCCGGAAGCGCATTCGCGCTCTTCAGCCTGCTTCTCGCCTGGATCCGTCAGCCGATCCTCGGCCGGGCCGTTCGTCTCTTTACCGAAGGCAGTTAAGATGAACCAGTCGTTCAGGCCCCGTAACATCCCGGAGACCATTGTCTACAAGACTCTGGTCTTCACCTGGCTCTTCTATGCCTTCGGCGCGCTCTACGTGGTCGGGCCGGTTCTGGGCTGGTCGTTGTTCGCGCTTGCCGTGATCGCGCTCTATTTCGGGCCGGCGCTCAGGCCGTCGCTGAGACCGGCGGGGCCGGTGCCCTTCGTCGTCTGGCTGTGGGTCGCGGGCATGCTGGTCATGCTGGTGGCGCTCTGGGGAGGGCATTTGCAGTGGGGTCTCGGCCTCAAGCAGACCATCAAATCGAGCATCGGCTGGGCCAAGGGCTGGGCGCTGCTGGCGCTTTTTCCGCTGGCCGGTGCTGTTCTTCAGGTCCGTCGCGAGGTGATCGTGCGTGGTCAGTGCGTTGTCGGACTGTGGACGCTGATCCTGTTGCCGGTGATGTTTGCCGCTCCCTATATCGGCCTGCCGGAGCGGATTTTCGTCTCACCGCTGAAAGCGGTCGGCGGTCCGGGTCCTGAATATTTCTCGGTCTATTTCTACACGCTCGATCCATCGAGCTGGACGCCGCGCTGGCAGTTCTACGCGCCCTGGTCGCCCTTTGCCGGCCTGCTTGGCATTGTCATGGTCGCCTTCGCGCTCGAAGAAAAGCAGCCTTTCTGGAAGACCTGCGGTATCGTCGCCGGCCTTGCCATGATCGTGCTGACCAAATCGCGCATGAGCCTCGTCGGAGTCGTGGTCTGCACCGTCGGGCCGCGCATGCTGCCGTTGGTCGCCAAGGTCTATGCATGGCGGATGGCGGCAGCCTTCGCGACGCTGATGGCGATTTTCGGCGGCGCTGCATTCACTATGATCCAGGGTGGCATCTATGCTTTCAAGAACGCTCGCGCCGACAGCACGCGCGTGCGCGAGGCCCTGCAGCGCATCGCCTATGAACGCTGGTCGGAAGCCTACTGGTTCGGGCATGGCACCGTGCAGCCCGGGCCGCATATCGTGGAATACATGCCTATAGGTACCCATCACACCTGGTATGGCCTGCTGTTCGTGAAAGGCCTGACAGGCTTTCTGGCCATGCTGGTCCCGCTTCTCGCACAGACCTTCATCGTGCTGGTCGATTGCGTGCGCCATCCGCGCGGCCGCCTGCCGCTCTCGATCGTCTTCGTTATGATCGTCCTGACGTTTGGTGAGAATATCGAGATCGAGGCCTATCTTCTGTGGCCTGCATTGATGATGCTCGGCATCCACGCACGCGAGATGCGGCAGGCATCTGCATGAGTTCGCGCTCCGAAGAACCGTTGATCGGCCCCGGCACAGCGACGATGCGGCACGGTTCCGGCATGTCTGAAACAACGCGAAGGCGATCCGGCTGCATCACCGGCGCTGCTTGACGCAATCAGGATATGCTCTGGACCTTCGCATGGATTCTCCACGCGGAAATCGGACTCTAGCGCACTGAATGGTCGAAAACTCGCCTGTGCCCTGCCAACAGGCTTGCATTCCGGGAGCGTTTCGGGTGGCCTGTCAGCCGCGACGCGGGCGGGTGAACGTTAGTGAACGAGAGGAGATGGAGCATGGCTCCCAAGGCTTCAGATGGGGAGAAATCCGGATCGGGCGTCTGGCTGAAAGGCGACTGGCATCTTCATTCCCGGCACAGCACTGATTCGAGCAACAATCCGGTTGAAAAGATCATTGCCTTTGCCGAAAGGCTGGGATTCGACTATCTGACGATCACCGATCACGACGTGCATGTTGGTGGCGATGTCGCCGGTCATACCTGGTCGGATCCGGCCTATCGTTCCGACAGCCTCCTGCTCTTGTACGGCGCCGAACTCACCGCACCGCGTGGCCATGTCAATCTCTTGAGCCCGGAGCCCTATGATCATCAGTTGATCTTCGATCGTCGCAATGATCGCGACTGGGACCTGCAATTGCTGAAGAAGCGGGTAGGAGCGCACTGGTCGGCCAATCATCCGGTCACCAGCAATCATTACGGCTTTTCCTTCGATCTTGCCGACTCCATCGAGATCTGGAACGGGCCGATGTGGCCCAGGAATGCCGCCAATGTTCGCGTCTGGGACAACATGCTGCTTTCGGGGCGCATGCTCGGCGCGCGCGGCGGGTCGGATGCCCATCACGGCGTTCCGGAGCGTGCGGAGCTTGCTACCCGCTTCACGCCGGAGGCGACGATGAATTATGTCGGCACGCCGACGACCTGGATCTTTGCCCGCAACCGCAGCAAGGGCGCGCTGCTTGAGGCGCTTGTGGCCGGGCGCGCCTGCGTCTGCGCCAATCCCTTCAACCCGCGCATCGAATTCGTCGCCGATGCCGATGGAGATGGTCATGCGGAGATGATGATGGGCGACAATGCGATTGCCGGAGGCAAACCGGTGTCTTTCGAGGTTCGTCTTTCCGACGGCGGGCCGGAAAACGCGACCTATTCGGTGCGCATCATCAAGAACCGCGAAGCCTTCGCGACGCTTCCCGTCGATCCCGAGACCCGCTCGGCATGTTTCGTCGATATCCCGGCAGCCGGAGAACGCAGCTACTATCGCGCCGAACTGGATGGACCGCAGGCGGCCTATGCTGAGGTTCCCGGCTCCATGGCGCTTTCCGCAGACAAGGTCGCGATCTCCAATCCGCTCTACTTCAACTATGATCCGGCTTTCTGACATCCGGATCGGACGACAAGCCGTCAGCCGATCGTGACCGGCTTGACGTTGAAGCCTTGGGGCAGGGGCTCTGGCCGCTCAATCGCGACGACCTCGAGTTTCAGGCCTTCGACATTGCGCGCGAAGATGGCGGGCATGCCCCCGGGATAGTCAATGAGGCCGATGACGCGGCCATCCGCGCCCTTGCGCCAGGCATTGGCACGGCCGTCCTGTCCGGGAGCGGTCACAAGGTCGGCAGGCGTTGGACGCAGGTCATAGGCGAGCGCCGTGCCATAGGCGCCCGGCCTCTGGCTGAGGGAGATCTCTCCGAGAACGACATTCTCGATGCCGCCGGCATGTTCGGCGTAAAGATTGATCGCGCCCTCCATCGTTCCGGAGATGTTTTCGATCACGACGCCGCTGATCCGGCCGGCGGGTCTTTTTTCCGGTCGCCGGTCGACAAGATTGATCGTGATCGCTTCGCCGGAACCCCAGAAGCCGGCCGGCGTTTCGCGGCAATCGATCCGGATGTCGCGAAAGAGGACATTTTCGACCACGCCGCCGTCGCGCGAAAATATGCCGAGGCCGCGATTTGAGTCCACGACGTCGCAACTCACAAACGTGATATCGCGGAAGTCGCCGAAGGACTCGGTCCCGATCTTGAGCGCACAGGAGCGCGAGCGCACGCGGCATCCGGAAACTTCAACCCGCTCGCATGTGCCGACGACCGAGCCGTCCGGCCGTTGCGAGGTTTTCAGCACCACGCCATCATCCGCCGTCGAGATATTGCAGCCCGAAACGGTGACGTCACGGCAGCCGTCGATAACGATGCCATCCGTATTCGGCATGCTGAGATCATTGTCGACCGCGACGCCCTCTATCGATACCCCTGCGCAATTGACGACGTGGAGCGTCCACATCGGGGAATGGATCGCGGCAAAGCCTGAGAGCGTGACATTTGCGCAGCCGTCCAGAACAAGCAGGCGGGGACGGCTTGCCGCAGGAATGCGCGTGCCCATCTCCGTGTCCTCGCCGAGCGAGAAATGCGCGCCTCCGCCGAAGATGCGGCCCTTGCCGGTGATCGCGATGTTGCAAGCGCCTTCGGCAGAAATCATGGCCCGGTCGCTCTCTTCGGCAATGACCCGCACAGGGGTTGCGGCATAAGCCTCATAATCGGGCAGGAAATGAAGTTCGGCGCCTTCCTCAAACCTCAGTTCCACATCCGAAGCCAGCCTCAGCCCGCCGCTCGAATGGACGCCGGTTTCGAGAATGACGGTGACGGGCGTCTCGGCCGCACCGTCAATGGCGCTTTGGATGCGGGCCGTGGCATCGCCTTGGGCTGCAGCTATTCGGATTTCGCGCAATTCCAAACTCCAAAAAAAATTTCATGATTTAAGGCGATCTTTTTTTGCCGTAACTGGACATATACGCATTAATTTGCAATTTTCCTCCACGATATCCACCAGAAATCTCAATTTGTTTAAACGAACAGTGTAAATAATTTCACTGTTCGGCTCGCGATGGAGGACAAGCTGGCCGATTTTTCAAAGATCTTCCATCTCGTGGAACAGCTTTCGAAGCGGATCTTCACGCCAACCGAGATCACTGTCGATTTCCGTTTCATGCAGGCATCGCCTTCCAGGCGTGCACGGATGCTGGAGGGCCCGCATCCCGACTGGGAGCCCGTGACGGCCGATACGGTCTGGGGCGAGCCGCAGAGCTATTTCTGGTTTGGCGGCAGCGTGCAGATTCCCGCAAGTCTTGCGGGAAAACGGTTATATCTCGGCATCGAGGCGATGTTCGGCCGGGTGATGGGTCGTTCCGATCCGCAATGCCTCGTGCGCATCAACGGCGAAATCGTCCAGGGCGCGGACTATAATCATCGCGAAATCCTGCTGACGCCGTCGGCGCGTAGCGGCGAGCGCTTCGAGATCATGGTCGAGGCCGGCACGATCGAGGACCGCCGCCAGCTTGGCTTTGCCGGAAGGTTGCTGGTGCACGATCGGCAGGCCGAGACGCTTTACTATGACTTGAGGGCGCCGCTCGATGTCGCCAGGCATCTCGACGTCAATGATCATCGACGGGACTTCATCGTGAAGACCGTCTATCAGGCAATCAACGCGGTGGATTTCAGGGCCGGAGACGCGAGGCGCTATGCGGACAGTCTTGAGGCGGCGGGCGCGGTTGCCGCGCGGATCTACGCGGCGGCCGATACCGAGATCGCCCCGCACATCACGGTCACCGGTCATACGCATATAGACGTGGCATGGCTCTGGCGCATTCGCGAGACGCGGCAGAAGATGGCGCGCTCGATGGCGACGGTGCTCTCTTTGATGGACGAGTATCCAGAATACCGGTTCATGTACAATCAGGGCCTGCTGCTCGACTATCTGGAACAGGACTATCCGACGCTTTTCGCCGGCATCAGGGAGCGGCACAGCGAGAGCCGGTTCGAGATCGAGGGCGCGCTCTGGCTGGAGCCCGATGCCAATATCACCTCCGGCGAATCGCTGGTTCGGCACGTTCTGCGCGGGGTCCGCTATCATGTCGAAAAATTCGGCGTGCGGCCGCGTATCCTGTGGCTGCCCGATACGTTCGGCTATTCCGCCGCCATCCCGCAGGTCATGAAGCTCGCCGGGCTGACGGTCTTCGTTACCCACAAACTCTCATGGAACGACACCAACCGCATGCCGGGCGAAGTTTTCTTCTGGCAGGGAATCGACGGCACACGCGCGCCGACCTATTTCCTCACCACCCAGCCGGCCGACAGCACTTCGATCGGCACCACCTATTGTCCGGACCTGAAGGCAAGCCACGTGATGGGCGCCTGGCGGCGCTATGCCCAGAAGGAGACCAATGACGAATTGTTTCTCGTCTATGGCTTCGGGGACGGCGGCGGCGGACCGACGCGCGAGATGCTGGAGCATATCCGCCGCATGGAACGCGGCATTCCCGGTTGCCCGCGCGTATCGCAGGGCTTCATGGGGCCGGCGCTCGAGCGGATCGTCGGACGCATGCATGAAAACCCGAAGGATTACCCCGTTTGGGTCGGGGAACTCTATCTTGAGTTCCACAGGGGCACCTTCACCTCCGTTGCCAAGGTGAAGCGCAATAACCGGCGGGCGGAAGCCATGCTACGGGAGTTGGAGGCGCTTGCGAGCCTGGCGTGGTTTTTCGCCGGTATCGATTATCCCGAGGCCGAACTTCAGGCGCTCTGGGATATCGCGCTTCTCAACCAGTTTCACGACATACTCCCCGGATCCTCGATCGGGCTTGTCTACGATGACAGCGATGAGGACTACGCGACCTTCTTTGCCAGAGCCGATGCTCTGCGGCAGAGCCTTGCGGCGAATATCGCGGGTGAGGGTGAGGTTCTTGTCGTCAATCCCTTCGCTGGCCAGAGGGACGGACTGGCAAGGATCGCCGGTGAGACGCCGCTTGAGTTTGGCGGTCTGCGTTCGCAAACCGTGATGGCTGCGGATGGAACCCTTCTTCAGGCAGTTCCAGTCGGTCCCGTTCCGGGTCTCGGCGCTATTGCCCTTGCGTGCGGCCCGGCTCGGCATGGGGCGGCTGGCGACGGCGGCCTTGCTGTGGCTCCCGACCGGCTCGAAAACGCGCATCTTCGCGCCGAATTCGATACCAGCGGGCGTCTTGTCTCTCTCATCGACAAGAAAAGCGGTCGCGAATGTCTTTCCGGTGCGGCCAATCGCCTGCAGGCTTTTCGCGACCTCCCGGAACAGTTCGATGCCTGGGATATCGATCGCACATTCGAGGATCAGGTCTTCGAGATCGACCGGCTGGAGAATGCCGAAATCGTCGAGACCGGTCCCTATCGGGCGGCGCTGCGTTTTGTCTGGCGCTATGAGACTTCGCGCATCGTCGAGATCGTCTCGCTTGGCGCGGAAGAGCGTATGCTGGAATTTGACTGCTTCATCGACTGGCATGAGCACAACACCATGGTGAAGGCCGCATTTCCGCTTGGCGTGAGGACAGCGAACTGCGACGCCGAGATCCAGTTCGGCCACGTCACCCGTCCCACGCACGCCAATACGAGCTGGGATCAGGCGCGCTTCGAAAGCCCCATGCATCGGTGGGTGTCTCTTGGCGAGGACGGCTTCGGCGTCGCGTTCCTGAATGACTGCAAGTATGGCTATGACGCGCGCGACACGACGATCCGCCTGACCCTGTTGCGCTCACCGACCTATCCCTGGCCCGACGCGGATCAGGGAGAGCATCGCTTTCGCTACGCCATCATGCCGCACGAGGGGCTGGGACAGGTTTCGGTTGCCGCTGAGGCGTTCAATCATGAATTCATGCCGGCTGCGGGCTGCGGTGAGAGCTCTGGCGGCTCTCTTTCCTCGCCATTGTCGATCGAAAGCGAGGGGATCGCTATCGAGACGATCAAGCGCGCCGAGGATGGCGGCGGGCTGGTGGTGCGGCTTTGGGAGCGGAACGGCGCGCGGCGGACGGCGCGGCTTTCCTTCGATGCCGCCGTCGGAAAGGTGGGGGAAGTCGATCTTCTGGAGGAGGCAGTTGTCGACCTTCACCCCGAAGCGGGTATTCTGGAACTGGATTTCGCACCATTCGAGATCAAGACGCTGAAACTGGAGCGAAGGTGATAGGCCGACGGATAGCAAAGCGTTGCCGCGAAAGCGGCGGATGCGAGGCGTGAAGGGAACTGACATGGCAAAGGGCGGAAAGGTCGGCATGCGCGAGGTGTCCGAGCGCGCTGGAGTGGCGATCTCGACTGTGTCGCATGTGCTGAACGGCACTGCGCCGATCTCGGACGAGGTGCGCGAGCGCGTGCTTTCCGCCGCCCGGGAAATCGGCTATCTGGCGCGGCGCTCGGCCCGGGCCTCGGTGAATGCCGTCAACAGGGTGCTTCTGGCCGTGCCCGAAGATGCTCTGCCCGACAGCGACGTCAACCTTGTGTCGTGGACGATCCTCAATGCTCTCACGCGTGATTGCGAGATGCGCGGCGTGCGTCTCGTGCCGCACACCTTGCGCCGGGCTGATTCCGTTGACCGGGTGGACGCGGCGGCGCGCGCGGCCAAGGCCGACGGGATCATCGTGATCAACGACGATCGCAGCGCGCTTCTCGACGCGATCGGCCGTTCGGGCATGCCCGCCGTGCTGATCAACGGCGAGGATCCCAACATGCATATCGACAGTGTGACGCCCGGTAATCGTTTTGCCGCGCTGAAGGCGACCCGGGTGATCATGGACAGGGGACACCGCAGGATCGTCCATCTGACATGGGCCGGCCGAAAGACAGTCGAACGACGGCTGGACGGTTTTCTCGATGCCTTTCGCGATCGCGGTCTGCCTCTTTCCGATGCCATCGTGGTGAGGGCCGAAGGCTTCGAGCCCCAGCATGGCGAGGAGGCGCTGACGGCGTGGCTCGAGGCGCATCCTGACCGTGATGGCGCGACGGCGTTGTTCTGCGCTGCCGACAACCTCGCCTTCGGAGCCATGCGCGCGCTGAAGCGGGCCGGACTGAGCGTTCCGGACGACCTTTCCGTCATGGGATTTGACGGCGTCGCGCTCGGCGAGCTCCACAGTCCCCCTTTGACGACAGTCTCCATTCCGCTCGAACAGTTCGGCCGCGCCGCGCTCGATCTCCTGGAGGCCCGCGCCAAAAGCGGCCAGATGCCGCGTGCGGCCCACCGTCTCGAGCTCGGCTGCGATGTCATTCTACGCGAAAGTGTCGCCGCGCCCGCTTCCCAACCATCTCAGATTGTTTAATAAAAATATTTTCATGAAAGTGAAATGGAACGCATTTCACTTTCATGGAATTTTTTTATTGATAATCCGCATTCCTCCCTGTTACAAAAGGGATGAAATTGATACCGGGCCAGTAAATCGGGGGTTTTCTGCGCCGCTCGATCTTTTTATGGGAGGAAATTCATGCAAAAAATTTTACGATCCAGCACGCTGACGCTTGCTCTTCTGGCGAGTGTGGCAATTCCGCAGGCGGCCAATGCTTTCCAGGAATCGCCGATGCTGAAAGCCAAGGTCGATGCCGGCGAGCTTCCGCCCGTCGATGAGCGTCTCCCGACCAACCCGACCGTGGTCGATGCCGTCGAAGTTGGGCAGTATGGCGGTGTCTGGCACCGCGCCTATCGCGGCCCCGGCGACCGCTGGGGTCCGACCAAGCTGCTTGAAGAGCGCGCGCTGAAATATGTGCCCGATGCCGAGGGCAATATCACGCTCGTACCTGCCTTCATCGAGAGCTATTCGGTCAATGAGGATTCCACCGAATTCACCTTCACCCTTCTTGACGGGCTGAAATGGTCCGACGGCGAGCCGGTAACCACGGAAGACGTCGAATTCTGGTACAATGACGTCTTTATGAACGAGGCGCTGACGCCGACGATCGATCCGACCTTCTCGCCGGGCGGCGAGCCGATGAAGCTCTCGGTCAAGGACGATCGCACCTTCACCGTCAGCTTTGCCCAGCCTTATGTCTACTTCCTCAATATTCTGGCCAAGGATTCGACCGGCGAGCCGAGCCTCGACCGTCCGTCCTTCCTGTTTCCGAAACATTATCTGAGCCAGTACAACGACCATTACGCCAGCGCTGACGAACTGGCGAAGGCCGCAGAGGAATTCGGCGTCCAGCGCTGGAGCGATCTCTGGGGCTCCAAGGGACCGGTTACCTCGTGGTGGCAGAACCCGGACCTTCCGGTCATCACCGCCTGGAAGATCGAGACGCCCGCGCCGGGCAATGTCGTTTCGATGGTGCGCAATCCCTACTACTGGGCCGTCGACCAGGAAGGCAATCAGCTTCCCTATATCGACCGGATCGAGCACCGCCTGTTCGAGGCCATCGACGCGTTCAATCTGATGATCGTTCAAGGTCAGATCGACATGCAGATGCGCTACGTGAATTCCAGCGATTTCACCTTCTACAAGGAGAACGAGGACAAGGGGAATTACCACGTCGGCACCTGGAAATCCGCCAATGTCTGGTCCTTCGTGCCGAACCTCAATGTTCAGGACGAGGAGCTGAACAAGCTGTTCTCCAACAAGGATTTCCGCCACGCGCTGTCCGTCGGCATCGACCGCGAGACGATCAATGAGCTCGGCTTCGCCGGCCTCGGCGAAGCGCGTTCGGTGTCGCCGATCTCCGGTTCTCCCTATTTCAACGCCGATTGGGAAACCCATTGGACCGAGTATGATCCGGATCTGGCAAACGAGCTTCTGGACCAGATCGGGCTCACCGAGCGCGACGACGACGATTTCCGTCTGCTTCCGAATGGCAAGCGCCTGCAGATCGTTGTCGAGGCCTATCAGGACTTTGCCGCGCCGATCCTGGAAATCGCCGCCGATTACTACAGCGATATCGGCATCGAGCTTCTGCCGCGCATCATCGACCGCACCCAGTGGGACGACAACCGCGACAACAACAACTTCCAGATCCAGTACACGCCAGTTGACCGCCTTTCGGTCGTCTCCGCCGACCCGCGCAATTTCATGGGCAATGACAGCTATGCCCAGCAATATTACGCCTGGTACGAGACCGACGGCGAAGCCGGCATCGAACCGCCGGCCGATTCCGCCATTCGCGATATCTGGGCGGACTGGGAAAAGGCCTCCGTCGCCGGCTCCATGGAAGAGGCCGATGCCGCGCTCAACAACCTGATCGGCACCTTTGTCGATGAAGGCTATGTCATCGGCCTGGTCGGCGAGGTTTCCATCCCGGTCATCGTGAAGAACGACTTCATGAATGTCCGCAACGGCCTTGTCGAGGACGATGTGACCCGCGGCGTGGGCCTCGGTCAGACCCAGCAGTTCTGGATCGACCAGAGCCAGCAGTAACCGAAAGGCAGAGCTCCCTCCCGAGCAAGGGTTCCGCGAGAATGCGGAGCCGGCCGGCCGCCCGTTTGGCCACGGGCGGCCGGTGGGTGGCAGTGCGGAGAGCAGACGATGGCTAATTTCCTCTGGCGACGGCTTTTGTGGGCGATCCCGACCCTCATCGTCGTCTCCTTCATATCCTTCATCATCATTCAGCTTCCGCCGGGAGACTATGTCACCGCCTATGCTGCGGAACTGCGCAATAGCGGCGAGTACATCACCGCCGCGCAGGAAGACGCGATCCGCACCCAGCTTGGCCTCAACGACCCGATCCTCGTCCAGTATGTGCGCTGGATCGGCAATATCGTCCTGCACGGCGATTTCGGCCAGTCCTTCCACTGGAATGCGCCGGTCTCCGACCTCATCTGGAACCGCCTTGCCCTGACGCTGCTTCTGTCGTCGCTGTCGCTGATCTTCACCTGGATCATTGCTATTCCGATCGGCGTCTATTCCGCCCAGCGGCAGTATTCGCTCCTCGATTACGTGTTCACCGTCTTCGGCTTTCTCGGCAAGGGCATTCCCGATTTCCTGCTGGCGCTGATCCTGATGTGGGTCGGCTTCGCCTGGCTCAATATCGATGTCGGCGGCCTGATATCCCCGCGCTTTGAAGGCGCGCCGCTCTCCCTGGCAAAGATCGGCAACATTCTCGAACATGTGTGGATCCCGATTGTCGTGCTGGCGACCGGGGGCGCCGCCGGCCTCATCCGCGTGATGCGCGCCAACATGCTCGACGAGCTCGGCAAGCCCTATGTGGAAACGGCCTATGCGCAGGGACTCTCCGAGCGTCAGGTGGTCTGGGGCTACCCCGTGCGCGTTGCCCTCAACCCCTTCATCTCGACGGTCGGCTGGGCCTTGCCGGCGCTCTTTTCCGGCGACGTCATCACCGCCGTCGTGCTCAACCTGCCGACCACGGGACCGCTGATGCTGCAGGCGCTGAAGATGCAGGACATGTATCTCGCCGGCGCGTTCATCCTCATCCTCAGCGTCTTCACCGTCATCGGCACGCTGCTTTCCGACATTCTTCTCGCGTGGTCCGACCCGCGCATCCGTTACGCGTGAGGCCTTCATGACCTACGAGACATCCGTCTACGCGGAAGAAAACGAACTGGCGGCGGCCGAACAGAGCATCTACACCGCCAATTCCTGGAAGCTGATGTGGTGGCGCTTCCGCCAGCACCGGCTCGCGCTGGTTTCGCTGATCTTCCTGGTGCTCGCCTATATCGTTGCGATCTTCGCCGAGATCGTCGCGCCCTATGCGCCCGATTCCATCGAACGGCTGGAAACCTTCGTGCCGCCTCAGATGGTGCGCTTCGTCCATGAGGGCGAGCTGACGCGGCCCTTCGTCTACGAACTGAAGCGCACGCGCGATCCGGAGACGGCGCGCGTCACCTATGTGCTCGACAAGTCGAAGCCGTTGCCGATCAAGTTCTTCGTCCATGGCGAGAAGTACAGGTTCTGGGGCATCTGGAAGGCCGATTTCCATCTCTTCGGCATCGATGCCCGCCGCCAGAAGGTCAACCTTCTCGGCACGGATTCGCTTGGACGGGACCTGTTCTCGCGCCTCGTCTACGGCGCGCGCGTCACGCTGTCGGCCGGTCTGATCGGCGTGTTCTTCGCCTTCGTGCTCGGCCTCTTCTTCGGCTCGATCTCCGGCTATTACGGCGGCTTTGTCGACACCGCGATCCAGAGGATGATGGAGTTCATCCGCTCCGTGCCGACCATCCCCTTGTGGATGGGGCTTGCCGCCGCACTGCCGATCGCCTGGGACCCGCTCTTCGTCTATGTGCTGATCACCCTCATTCTGGCGCTGATCGGCTGGACGCATCTGGCGCGGGTCGTGCGCGGTCGCTTCCTGTCGCTGAAATCGGAGGACTATGTGATGGCCGCGCGCCTTGCCGGCGCCTCGGAATACCGCGTGATCACCAAGCACATGCTGCCGGCCATGACCTCCTACATCATCGCGGCGATGACGCTTGCCGTGCCGGAGATGATCCTCGGCGAGACGGCGCTCTCCTTCCTCGGTCTCGGTTTACGCCCGCCGGTCGTCTCCTGGGGCGTGCTCCTGCAGGATGCGCAGAACCTCCGCTCCATCTCGCTCGCCCCCTGGCTGCTGGCGCCCGGCCTTGCCGTGGTCGCGGTCGTGCTGGCCTTCAATTTCCTCGGTGACGGCCTGCGTGACGCAGCCGATCCCTACGGACAATAGGTTTTTGCCATGCTGGACAAGACAAACAACAAAATGCCGCCGGAGCGGCTGCTGCAGCTCGATGATGTCGAGGTTGCCTTCAAGACCCGCGACGGGCTGGTGAAGGCCGTCGACGGCGTCAACTACCATGTCGATCGCGGCGAGGTTCTGGGCATCGTCGGCGAAAGCGGCTCCGGCAAGTCGGTGACGGTGAGGGCGATCATGCGTCTGCTCGCCAGGAATGCGGAGGAAGGAAAGGGCGAAATCCGCTTCAACCCGGACGGCGACACGGAATACCGGCTCGACGGGCTGAAACGCGATAGCCGCCTGATGCGCAAATTGAGGGGCGGGCGGATCGGCATGGTCTTCCAGGAGCCGATGACGGCGCTTTCGCCGGTGCATTCGATCGGCACCCAGATCATGCGCACCGTCATGCTGCACCGTCGCGTCAGCAAGGAGGCGGCGCGCGCCCGCGCGATCGATCTTCTGGCGCGCGTGCAGCTTCCCCAGCCCGAGCGCCTCGTCGACAGCTACCCGCACCAGCTTTCCGGCGGCATGCGCCAGCGCGCCATGATCGCGCTCGCGCTCGCCTGCGATCCGGCGCTGCTGATCGCCGACGAGCCGACCACGGCGCTCGATGTGACCACGGAGGCGCAGATCCTCGAACTGCTGAAATCGCTGCAGCAGGAACTCGGCATGGCGATCGTCTTCATCACCCACAATTTCGGGGTGGTCGCCGATATAGCTGATCGGGTGGCAGTGATGTATCTCGGCCGCGTGGTCGAGACGGGGCTGGTCGACGACATCTTCTACAATCCGCAGCACCCCTATACCCGGGCGCTGCTCGGCTCCATTCCGCGCCTTGGACAGAAGAAGCAGCGGCGGCTGAGCGTTATCAAGGGCTCTGTGCCCGATCCCTACAACATTCCCTCCGGCTGCGTGTTCCACACGCGGTGCGACTATGCCGATCCCTCGGTCTGTGCCGTCAGGACGCCGCCGCGCGTGCCTTTCGAGCGCGGACAGGAGGCGCTCTGTCACTTTGCCGGAAACCTGCCGGAGGCCGGAGCATGAGCGACGCCGCCAACAAGACCGTTTCCATGCCCGACGACGTGCTGATCTCCGTGCGCGGCCTGAAAAAGCACTTCACCGTCAAGGGCGGGAAGAAGGGCCGCGAGCTGAAGGTGCTTCGCGCCGTGGACGACGTCAGCTTCGACATCCGCAAGGGCGAGACCTTTGGTCTTGTCGGCGAAAGCGGCTCGGGCAAATCCACCGTCGCCCGGCTGATCCTCAGGGCCTACACGCTGACCGACGGTCAGATCCTGTTCCGCGAGCATGACGGCAAGGTGATCGACATCTCGGCGATGAGCGACAAGGAGCTGCGGCCGGTACGGCGCGAGATGCAGATGATCTTCCAGGATCCCTATTCCTCGCTCAATCCGCGCATGACGCTGCTCGACCTGATCGGCGAGCCGATGGTGGTGCATGGCTATTCCAAGGACCAGATCGCCAAACGCGTAGGCGAGCTTCTCTCCTTCGTCGGCCTCAGGCCCGAATATGCGTCGCGCTATCCCCACGCCTTCTCCGGCGGCCAGCGCCAGAGGATCGGCATTGCCCGCGCGCTGGCGCTTTCGCCGGCCTTCATTGCCGCCGACGAGGCGGTCTCGGCACTTGATGTGTCGGTCGCAGCCCAGAACATCAACCTCCTGCAGGACCTGCAGGAGCAGTTCAATCTCACCTATCTGTTCATCACCCACGACCTCGGCATGGTCGAGCATATCTCCGACCGGATCGCGGTCATGTATCTCGGGCAGATCGTCGAGCTCGGCGAAACCGACCGGCTGTTCTCCCGCCCGCGCCATCCCTACACGGAAGCGCTTCTGGGGGCTGTGCCACAGCCCGATCCGCGCAAGCGTTCTTCGGAAAGGCGGGGCGTGCTGAAGGGCGAGGTGCCGGACGCCTCCGACCCGCCCTCGGGCTGCGCCTTTCACCCGCGCTGCGCCTACGCGACCGAGCGCTGCGCAGCCGAGAAGCCGGAACTGCGTGAGGTCGACGGTCGCGCGGTGCGCTGCCACCACGCCGAAACGCTGAGCCTGCAGGGTGTCGGAGAGGAGGCGGAGGCATGACGCTGTTCTCCGTTTCCGATCCCGCGCCGCCCGAAGGCGTTCGCGATGCGGATTTTGCGCTGGCCGAGCGGCATCGCCCGGTGCTGATGCTGGATCATGCCGAACCCGCGCCGCCGCTGGCGATGGGTTACAGCGTGGTCCGCTCTGCGGAAAAATCCCCGTCATCGAAGTTTCAGCTTGCGCCGCCGGAGGGCGGGGCCGTGATCGAATACGCGATCTGGCATGATTGGGATATCCAGCATCTCTATGACCTCGAGCATGTCTGGCTGCATGTCGACCGGCGAGGCGTTGTCATCCGGGTCGAGGGATCGATGCATGGCCTGCGCGTTTCGATCGATGATGGCAGCGGCTTGCCGGAAATGCGCGGCGGACGGCCGGTGCTTTATGTAGAGCCGGGAAAACACGCGCTTTGGGGCGTCGCCCGGATCATGCGGTTCATGGGCGGCCCGAAGATAGCCGAGATGTGCGGCCGTGAGGCCGGCACAGGCGGCATCCATGGCGGCAATGAATTCGCCGACGCCGGCGCCTGGTCGGCGTCCCCAAGAGATCATCGCCTGGCAAGACTTGCGATGAAACGCGCGGCCTTTGTTCCGCGCTTCGTACTCGCGGCGGCGGAAGACCCCGTCCTCATGCCGTGGAAAACGCTCTCGGCCTGGATCCCCGAGCGGATGAGGGCGCTGATTGCGGCGCTTCCGCAGGCCGTGCCGCATCTCGCCGCCGTATTTCTCGATTGCGGCGACACGCTGATCGACGAGGCGACCGAGGTGAAGAAGCCCGGCAGCGAGGTGGTGACCGAAGCCGACGAAATTCCCTTCGCCATGGACGCGGTTCGCACGCTCCACGGGCTCGGCTACAGGCTGGCGCTGGTTGCCGACGGACCGCGCGAGACCTTCGAGAACATGCTGAAGCCGCGCGGTATCTGGGACCTGATGGAATGCCATGCGATTTCCGGCGATGTCGGCGAGCATAAGCCGTCGCCGAGGATGTTCGCCGCGGCTCTCGCCGGGCTCGGCCTTGAAGAGCGCGTCAGGTCCCGCATCGTCATGGTCGGCAACAATCTCGCCCGCGATATTCGCGGCGCGAATAATTTTGGCCTCATCAGCCTCTTCGTCGGCTGGTCGCATCGGCGGACGCATGTGCCGGCGGATTTGTCGGAGGAGCCGCATTTCCGCATCGACCGGCTCGATCAACTGGTCTCGAAGATCGAGGCCATCGAACTCTGCCTGCCTGACTGGGAGAACGACCATGCCTGAGCGCGCGCGCTTTGTTACGCACACGGGCGAGACCGTGACCGCGTTCGCCCTAGGGCGGCTGGAAGCCGTCTACTATCCCGGCGCGGTGACGCGCGGGGCCGACAATGTCGACTACAAATTCATCAACGGTTTTGTCGATGTCGGCGAATTGCCGTGCCGGACAGCGGTTCGCGCGGAGATCGCCGACCGCACGGTTGCGCTCAAGGATGATTTCGAGATCGTCTCGACCAATCTGCCGGGCTTCAATCGCAGGCTCGAATTCTCCGGTTTCTGGCATCGCCCGACGCGGCTTTCCCGCTGGGTCCGCACCCGGTTCGTCCCGCCGGAAGGAGGAGATTATTCCTTCCGCCTTGCCACCTGCGGCGGCGTCCATGTTTTCGTTGACGGCAATAAAATCGCAGCCTTCGAGCCCTATACCCGCAACGAGGCCCAGGAGACGGAAATCGTCCTGCCGCTTGCCGCAGACGGCTCCGATCTGGTCATGCTGGTGGAGGAGATTGCCGAGCGCGACACCAATTATTTCGTCGAACTGACCTGGCTCGGCGAGGGGCCGCTTGCGGCGGAGGTGCCCGGCAACGCCGATGGCAAGACGCTTGAAATGCTGATGGCGCTTGCCCGCGCCATCCGTCCGGCCCGCATTGTCTTTGGCGAAGGCGAGGACCTCCGCCTTGTCGTCGACCAGCCCGCGACGGCGGCCGTCACAATCGAGGCGAAAGTGCACCAAAGCGTCCACATGCGCCATCTGCCGCCGTTGTTCGAGGCGGCGTCGACGCTTGCGGTTGGCGAGAAGGAGGCGGTCTTCGCGCTGCCTGGGGAACTGCCCGACGGCTATCACGAGCTGGATATCGCGTTCTCGCTCGGCGAAAGCCGCATTAACCGCACCATTGCCTTCGCGCTTCTGCGGGACGACGGCCCGCATCGACTGGCCGGCGACCTTGCCGCCCGCAAGAGGGAAGGGCTTTCCTGGCTTGCGGAACATGGCGAGCTTCGGGCCGGGCGCGTTCTGGCCCGCCTTGCGCTCGGCCTCGATCTTGATGACGGCGACCGCGCGGCGCTTGAGGATACGCTCGATGCCATCGACACGCGGCGGGATTGTTCGGACTTTGTCATCGTTCCGCTGCTGTGGATCTATGCCGATCATCGCGAGGCGCTGCCGCCTTCACTTCGTAAGCGCATCGAGGCGGCCATTCTCGGCTATCGTTACTGGATGGACGAGCCGGGCAATGACACGATGTGGTTCTGGAGCGAGAACCACGTCCTCTGCTTCCATGTCGCGGAACTGATCGCAGGCGGATTGTTCGCGGAGGACGTCTTTGCCAATTCCGGCATGAGCGGGCGCGAGCATGCGGCCCTTGCCGAAAAGCGCCTGGCGCGCTGGTTCGATGCGGTCGAGGATCACGGTCTCGCCGAATGGAACTCGGCGGCCTATTACCCTATCGACTTCATTGGCCTTCTGGCGCTGCAGCGCTTTGCCGGGGAGACGCTGAAGACGCGAGCCGAGACGGTGCTCGACCGGCTGTTCTCCATGATCGCGCTGCACACGATCAACGGCGTCTCCGCCGGGTCGATGGGAAGGGCCTATGACAAGGAACTGCGCGCCGGGCCGCTGTCGGAACTGGCGCCCTTTGCCACGATAGCCTTCGGGACCGGCTGGCTCAATCGCGGCGTGGCCGCGCTGCCGATGTTCTGCGCCGGCGATTACGTTCCGCCGGAGGGTCTTGACCAGTTCGTCGCCCCGCCAGAGGGCCGGGCCGTCTCCGCTCATTACGTGCAGGGCTATGGGCGCGCGGCACAGCTTGCGCTTTACAAGACCGCAGGCGTGCAGCTTTCCGCGAGCATCGATGCAACGCCCGGCGCGAAGGGCCATCAGCAGCATCTCGTCGACGTGCAGGCCGCCGGCCATCCGATGGCTCGGGTCTGGATCAATCACCCGGGCGCCGACGACCCCTGGGGCTCCGACAGGCCATCCTACTGGGCAGGCAACGGCGTCATGCCGCGCGTCACCCAGCATCAGAACTGCTGCCTGTTCCTGAGTGACCTCGGCGAAAACCCGCGCCTTGCCTTCACCCATGCCTACGCGCCGCTCTCCGTCTTCGACGACCATATCGCGGGAGAAGATTTCCTGGTGCTGCGCTCGGCGGAAAGCTTCGTCGCGCTGAAGGCGACGGGACCGATCGAAGCGGTCGGCGAAGGGCCGGGCGCGGGCATCGAACACCGGGTTCGGGGAAAGCGCAGCGGCTGGGCGATCCTGGTCGGCGCTCTTGGCGGGCGCAGCCTGGCGGAGCTTGCCGCATTGGCCGAAGGAACGAACCTCAGCCTCTCGGACGATCCGCTGAACCTCTCCTGCGAGGGCCCGCTCACGCCGGCGCTTCGCCTTGACTACCGCGACGGCCTTTTCGTCGAGGGCCGACACGCGCCTTTCCCGACGACGTCGCAAACGCCTGAAATCGCCTGGCTCACAGCTTTTGCCGTGCCGGCCTCGAACTGAAAAGACAAGAACAATGCACCACGACAGACAGGAACTTCTGGGCTATCTCGAAAGCGTCGCCACCGGCCTTTCCCGTATCAGAGGCATCAACGAGACCGCGCCGATCACCGAGGGCACGTTCTCTATCCAGTTCGACGAATGGGACTGGGAGATCGGGGTCGGCCTTTACGGCCTCTATCGCCATGCCTGCCAGACCGGCGACCTCGACCTGATCAATGCGCTGGCCGACTGGTATGAATGGCAGATTTCGCGCGGACTGCCGCCGCGTCAGGTCAATTCCACGGCGCCGATGTTGGCGCTTTCCTTCCTGATCGACGATGTCGAGCGGCCGGAATGGGAGGCGCTGGTCAAGGATTGGGCCGAGTGGCTGATGACAGGGCTGGCGCGCACCGAGGATCGCGGTTTCCAGCATGTGGTCAAGGAACGGATGAATGACGGCGAATTGTGGGACGACACGCTGTTCATGACCTGCCTGTTCCTGGCGCGCGCCGGAAAGCGTTTCGAACGGCCGGAATGGGTTGAGGAGGCAGTCTACCAGTTCCTGATCCACACGCGTTATCTCGGCGATGCGAAGAGTGGTCTCTGGTACCATGGCTGGACCTTCAACGGACGCCACAATTTCGCGAATGCGCTGTGGGCGCGCGGAAATTCATGGATAACCATCGCGATACCCGAACTGTTCTCGATTGTGGAAACCCTGCCGCCTGCGACCCATCGCTATCTGGCGAATGTTCTGGCAGCCCAGGTGACGGCTCTGGAAAAGCTGCAGAATGACGAAGGCTTCTTCCACACGCTCCTCGACGACCCGGAAGCACCGATCGAGGCGTCGGCTACTGCGGGAATCGCCTATGGCATTTCCAGGGGGATTTCGCTCGGGGTCCTGCCGAAGTCCTTTCGCCCGGTCGCCGACAGGGCCTTCGATGCCGTCCTCGGTTGTATCGGAGACGATGGAATCGTCGCTCACGTCTCCGACGGCACGCCCATGGGCCATTCGCTCGACTTCTATCGCCAGATTCCCGATATCCCGGCGCCCTACGGACAGGCGCTGACCATGCTGATGCTCGTGGATGCCATGGCCCGGTTCGCAAGCTCCCGGCACGCCCGGGTTTCCTGATCGGGCAGTGGCTCGGGGCTTTGGTGCCGGTGGTAGGCAACGCAGGAAAGAAAAGGCTTCATCCGTGCGGATGAAGCCTTTTTCGTCTGGCGTCTGCGGGCAGGGGTAACTATCCCTTTACCGCACCCCCTGTCAGCCCGGCGACGATATAGCGTTGTGCGGCCAGGAAGAAGATGACGGCCGGCGTCAACGTCAGCGTGACAAAGGCCAGGATCCGGTTCCACTCCACGATATACTCGCCGCGATACTGCATCATGCCGAGCGTCCATGGATACTGATCCGTCGAGTTCAGCACGATCAGCGGCAGAAGGTAGTTGTTCCAGCTCGAGACAAAAACGAAGACCGCGACCGTTCCGAGGATCGGGGTGGAGAGCGGCAGGGTGAAGCGGAAGAAGAAGCCGGTATAGGTGCATCCGTCCATCCGCGCCGCCTCGAACAACTCTCCCGGCAACTGGTCAAAAAAGGTCTTGAACAGAAGGATGGAAAAGCCGAGGCCGAAGGCCGTCTGCGGCAGGATCACGCCCCAGGGCGTGTCCAGCAGCCCGATGTCGCGGATCTTGATGAACAGCGGCACGATGGCGGCGGCAAAGGGAAACATCATGCCGAGCAGCAGGTAGGACAGGATGTAGGAGGCCCCGAAAAAGCGGATATGTGAAAACACATAGGCCGCCATGCTGCCGAAGAGAAGCGTGATGATCACGGTCATGACGGCGATGAAGAACGAATTCCAGAGATAGTGCCAGAAATTCGGGTCCGACAGGACATTTGCGTAGAATTCGGTGTGCCAGGTCGAAGGGATGGAGAAGGGCTGGACCCTGAGTTCGCCGGTGGTCTTGAAGCCGCCCAGCACGGTGGCCGTCAATGGCAGCAGAATGGTTGCGGCCACCAGGAGAAGAACCGAGATGCGCAGGGCGTCGCGCCAGTCGAAATGATTTCGGGCGAAGCGATTCATGATTTCTCTCCCCGCATAGCCGTGCCGCGGTAAAGGATGGCGAAGCCGACGCAGAGCACAAAGAGCACGATGCCGACGGCGCTGCCGAAGCCGACGCGGAGGCGGGTCAGGCCGAAGGTGTAGAGATAGCTGACGATCGTGTGCGTGGTGTTGGACGGACCACCATTGGTCAGCGGTATGATCAGATCAAAGAGTTGCAGCGAACCGATGATGGCGAAGAAGCCGGAAACGGCGATCGCCGGCTTTAGGAGCGGCAGCTTGACGTGCCAGGCGATCTGGCCGGGCCTTGCGCCGTCCATGCGCGCGGCTTCCGTCAGGTCCTCCGGAATCCCTTGAAGGGCGGCCAGAAAGATCATCATGTGGAAGCCGAAGAACTTCCAGACGACGACGAACATGATGACGACGAAGGCCCATTGGCGATCCGAAAGGAGAAAGATCGGCTCGGTGCCCAGCGTTTCGGATACCTTCGCCGCGATGCCGTAATTCCCGTCGAAGACGAAGCTCCAGATCAGACCGGTCGCAACTTCGGCCAGGATATAGGGCACGAAGAAAACCAGGCGGAAGGCGGTGTTGATCCAGTTCTTGCGATAGATCAGCAGGGCAAGGCCAAGGGCAAGCGGCATCTGCAGCAGGCAGGAGGCCGCAATCACCTTTGCCGTGTTGAGAAGCGATTGGTGAAAGACGCTGTGCTGCGCCAGGATGGAAAAGTTTCGCAGGCCGACCCAGTCGGTCGGTTCGCCATAGCCCGACCATTTGTAGCCGGCGTAACCGGCCGCATCAAACAGCGGCAAAACCACGAAGAAAGTGAAAAGAAGCAGGGCGGGCGGCAGGAACAGGAAAACGGTCGCAACCCGTCCATCCGACAACGCCTTCTGGAATGGCGTCTTTTTGACGACGGTCTCAGACATGGGAGAGATGCTCCGTATTGCGGCCTTCGCCGTCGAAGACCTTGAGCATGCCGGGTTTCGGCGAAAGGCTGATGGACTGACCCGTCTCCAGGAGCGTGGCGCCATCGAGGCGGACGATGATGCGCCCGGCGCGGGCGTCGTTGATATAGGCTATCGTGTCTGCGCCGAGATGCTCGGCGTGAACGACGGTCCCGGTGAACAGCGGATCGTTTTCGGCGATCTCCAGATGCTCGGGGCGCACGCCGATGGTCGTGCCGCCGGCGCGTTCTGCAAGTTCCCCCGAAATCAGGTTCATCTTCGGCGATCCGATGAACGCGGCGACGAAGAGATTGCTGGGATCGTTGTAGAGCTTCAACGGTGCGCCAACCTGCTGTATCTCGCCGTCTTTCATCACCACGATCTGATCCGCCATGGTCATGGCTTCGACCTGATCGTGTGTCACATAGATCATGGTTGCCTTCAGGCGGTCGTGCAGTTCCGCCAGTTCGACGCGCATCTGACCGCGCAGCGCCGCGTCGAGGTTCGACAGGGGTTCGTCGAACAGGAAGACCTTCGGCTCGCGCACGATGGCGCGGCCGATGGCGACGCGCTGGCGCTGGCCGCCGGAAAGTGCTTTCGGCTTGCGGTCGAGAAGCGGCTCGAGCTGCAGTACGGAGGCTGCCTCGCGCACGCGTTCGTTGATCTCGCGTCTGGGCCTGCCGGCAAGCTTCAGGGCAAACCCGATGTTCTGGGCAACCGTCATGTGCGGATAGAGCGCATAGCTTTGGAATACCATGGCAAGGCCACGCTTTGCCGGGTCGATATCGGTCACGTCCTCGCCGCCGATGCGGATCGCTCCGGCGGTTGCATCTTCGAGGCCGGCGATCATCCGCAACAGCGTGGATTTGCCGCAACCGGAAGGGCCGACGAGAACGGTGAAGGAGCGGTCGGGAATGGAGAGGTCGAGCGAGGGTATGACCTCGACCGAACCAAATCTCTTCTTGAGGGCACTGAGTTGAACTTCGGCCATATTCAGCCACCTGTTTTTGATTTTCTGGGCGCGGGCGTGCACCGGCGGGCCTTTGATGGCCGGCCGAGCCTCAGCATTGCGAACGATAGACGAAGGAGCGGAAATCCGCGGGATGCCCGCGGCCGGAGAGATCCTGGGCCGCCATACCGACGAAATTGCCGGTGAAGGAGGCATGCTCGCCGCGTCCGCCCTCGTCGGAAAGGACCGAGGCATCGAGTTCCGGCCCAAGCTTGCGCCACGGTTGCGAAGCCTCGGTACGGAAGCTGAACTGTAGCGCAGCATGGTCTATTTCGAGCCGCAGGAAGACGTGGCCACCCGGGATTTCCATGCCTTCGCCGATCGGATATTCCAGCCGCCCCTCCGGCCAGCCGCCGGCGCATTGCTGGATCGTGACGCGGTATTTTCCCTCGTCGTCAAGCGTCAGATAGGCATAGTAGAACTGGTGCCGGTTGTAATAGGCGGTCAGGCCTGCCTGCTGCTGATAGGTTTCCGGGGCAAATTCCAGTTCAACCTCGGCCGAGCAGACATGTTCCGTCTGACGGCGTGCCACGAGCGCCTGCTCGAACCAGGATCCGATTGATTCGCGACCAAAAAGCCTGAGCCATCCCGGACGGGCATCCGTCGAAAGGATCCGTTCGGGTTGAGGAGTTCTCAGCCACTGAAAAGCGGACGGCAGCGACCCTGGCGCAAAATCGCTGGCTTCCTCGAAAGGCGCGGGGCTCGTTTCGGCGCCGTCGATCTCGACCGGGGGCACGGTTCCACCGCCGCGCAGATAGAGCCAGCCGTCGCTCTGCCACTCAAGTACGGCAAGGCCCGATTCGCGTCCCATCGGCGAACGCCTTCCAGGCAGGGGGCGCGAACACAGAAAGGAATGGATCATGGTGCCGGGCTCCGGTCCCTCGACGGCCTGGCCGTGGCCGACGCGCTGCAGCGGCGAGGAGGGAGCGTCCTTGGTCGTGAGCACATGCGTGTCGGGGTGAAGCGCGTAAGGCCCGCCGAGATCGCGGCTGCGGGCATGGGTAACAGCGTGGTTGTAGCCGGTTCCGCCTTCTGCGGTTACGAGATAGTAGTAGCCGTTGCGCCTCATCAGATGCGGCGCCTCGGTGCGGCCAAGCTCCGAACGCTGGAAAATCTTGCGGATCGATCCGACGAGCTTCCTTTCAGATGGGTCATATTCCTGAAGCACGACGCCGTTGAAGTTGCTTCCGGCAAAGCGGCGGTGTTCCATGGTCGAGCGGTGATCCCAGAGCATGTTGACCAGCCATTTACGGCCGTCATCGTCATGGAACAGGGATGGGTCGAAGCCGGAAGCATTGAGATAGACCGGATCGGACCACGGGCCTTTCAGGTCGGGCGCCGTCGTCAGGAAATTCGGAGCGTCCTTATAGTTGCCGTCAAGCCGCCTGACATTGGTGTAGATCAGCCAGAAAAGCCCGTCGGACCAGGAAAGCGCGGGCGCCCAGATGCCGCCGCTGTCGGGGTTGCCGCGCATGTCCAGAAGCCTTGCGCTGTCGAGCGGCCGCGAAACGAGCGTCCAGTTGGCGAGGTCCGTCGAATGATGGATTTGGACGCCGGGAAACCACTCGAAGGTCGAGGTGGCCATGTAATAGTCGTCGCCGACACGGCAAAGCGATGGGTCCGGATTAAAGCCCCGGAGGACGGGATTGATGATGCTCATCTGGTTATTCCTGGCTGACCGCAGGAGCCGTAGGGCTCCTGCGGCAGGGTGGGTTTGTTACTGGAACATGCGGGCTTCTTCGATGCGCGCGGCCGCTTCTTCAGGGTCGGTCGCGCCCGAGGCGAGATCGGCAGCCGCATCGTTGATCGTGCCGCCGACGGAAGCGCCGAAAGCCTGATCGAGGAAGAGCTGGTGATAGGGAGAGGCCGACAGATCCTCGGAGATCTTGGCGAAATAGGGGTTGGAAATGGCCTCGGACGCGCCCTTGGCGACCGGGATCCAGTAACCTTCAGCGCCGGCCTTGGTCTGGTTTTCCTTGTTCATGGCGAAGCAGAGAAAATCGACCGCCTCCTGGCTCGCGCCCTTGGTGACCAGCCAGCCATTGATGCCGCCCAGCGTTTCGGCGGGGTCGCCCCCGCCGCCCTCGACCATGGGGAAGGAGATGACGCCGAGCTGTTCATTGCTCAGTCCTTCGCCGCTGGTGGAAGCCGCCTTGGACGAGCCGTAATCCCAGTTGCCCATGACATGGAAGAGGCCCTTGCCGTCGCCGAAGAGGCCGGTCGCCTGATCATAGCTGGCATCCATGAAGCCGGTCTGGAACGGCTCGAGCGCCACGAGCTCGAGGAACTTGTTGCCGACATCGACGAATACGGGATTTGAAAAGCCGCCATCCTCGCCTTCGCCCGCGGCTGCAATCGCTTCGCCGCCGGCCATTCTGAGCGCGAGCAGGCCGTAATACATCTGCAGCGGCCATTTGTCCTTGCCGCCCGCGACGATCGGCGTGACGCCGGCTTTCTTGGCGGTCTCGACCGCGTCCAGGAACTGTTGCCAGGTGGCGATGCCTTCGGCGTCAATGCCGGCTTCCGCAGCGAGATCCTTGTTGTACCAGACGACCACTTCCGAGGCATATTCGGGAAGCCCGTGGAGGACGCCTTCAGCGCTGAAGGCGCCGAGGCCGGCCTGCGAGAAAGTCGCCTTGCACTCCTCGGAAGCCATCGCTCCGATGTCCTCCAGCACGCCGGCGCGGGCCTGCTCGCGGAAGACGCCGCCGCCCCAGCTATAGAAGATGTCCGGTCGTGAACTGGATTGCAGGAGCGTTGGCAGACGGGTCTTGAAGCTTTCGTCGTCCTGATAGGAAATCACGACGTCGACGCCCGGATTACTGGCCTCGAACGCCTTTTCGATTTCCTCGAAATAGGCCCGTACATTGGGGTTGACCGTGATCGACAGCATGTTGATCTCGGTTTCTGCGGCATAGGCCGCTGAAGCCATGAGCGTGGAAATCGCCGTTGTCAGAGCCAGTTTGTGCAATGTTCCCATAGTTACCTCCCTTTGGGTCCGGTTTGCGGTGCGGCTAAGCGGCCTATAGGTCGTTTTCCGCCAGAAAGATCTCGATCCGGATTTTCTCCTGATCGTCGTGGTGTTCCTCGCTGAACGCGAGGGAGCTCAGGAGCCGGACGATGCTGCGCGTCATATGTCCCGTATCCTGAACGATGATGGCGTCGACTGCGCCGGCGGCGAGCGCCTTGCGCGTCTGTCTGGTCAGTTCGTGAAGGATCACGACCGGCCTTCGGGCGGGCTGCATTTCCTCGATAGCCGTGATGATTCCGCCATTGCCCGCGCCGATGGAGTAGATGCCGGCGAGATCGCCGTGATCGCGCATCAGGTCAATGACGATGGATCTGTTGCGCGCATCCATGCTCTCGCCTTCGACCGGCGGCAGCATTTTCAGGCCGCGGTAGTCCATGCCTATGATCTGTCGGAAGCCCATATGCCTTTCGACATGGTCGCGCATGTGCTGATTGCCGGTGACCAGGCCGATCGAACCGGAAACGCCGCGCAGGAACTTGCCCATCAGCCTTCCCGCCGTGCGTCCGGCGGCTACGTTGTCGATACCGACGAAATGGGCGCGGCGCGAAAGAGGCACATCGGAGACGAGGGTGACTACGGGCACGCCGCGGTCGACGGTTTCGTCGATTGCCTGACGCACGCCGGGCGCGTCGACGGCGAAGACGCCGACGCCGTTGAAGCGGTCGGGCCCGACATGTTCGAGGGCGGCGATGATGCCTTTGCCATCGGCGAGGCTCACGCGCTGCACCTCTATCTGGATTTCGACATCGGGTACGATCGTGCGGGCCTTCTTCAGGCCGTCATAGAGATTGCGCACGAATTCGGTCTCAAGGCCTGGCATCAGAAACAGAAATCTGAGCTTGCCGCGCGCCGCGCGCGTCAACCTCACGGGCAATTGACCGAAGCCGAGATCGTGGATCGCCTCCTTGACCCGCTGGCGCGCCCGCGCGCTGACGCCGGCGCGTTCGTGCAGCACGCGGTCCACCGTCGCTATGCTGACATTGGCCCTTTCGGCGACGTCCTTGAGTGTGATCGTGGTCATGCCTGTTTTGCTCCTGGCCCTGATTATCCCGATGGCAAGCGGCGACTCCATCGGCCCTGACGGTATCAAATCATGAATTCTGATGTGATCACTTCAGATAACCGTGCAGACAACATCGGCCGGGCGACGCGGCAGCGCGCAAAAAGCGATATGCGCCAATGCCGCTTGGGAAAGGTGGAGTTGTCGGAAGACCTTGCCGTGCTCAACCGTCAGGAAACGCATCCGAAGCCGCAGCATGACGCCCGATATCGCCGGCATTGGCCGACAGGCGTCCGATTTTGCCGATGGGGATGCTATCCGGGGGGGGCTCCGCGCGGTCTTCTTGCACGTTGGAGCCACTTTTTACCGCGCAGCAACGTGCGCATTTCTGTGTCTTGAATGGACCTCAGGGCGCTTGTTTCGGAGAGGAGCGGCGCGGTCCGGCTTTGTCCGCCGCGCTTCTGGAGCAGGTTTCGCAAGCAGCGGAATCGCGATCCCTGAGGATCTGACCGGGTTGTGATCTGACCGGCAAGCCTGCCGATAATTCGGCAGGCACGGCTTCGAATTGTTGTGCAGCCGGTGCCAGAAATGCGCCGTTATGTTTTATCCGAAACATCAAAATATTATGTTATCATTTTGAAAAATAATAGTAATCTAGAAAGAGATTGTGGACTTCATAACCCGCTCGCCGCCAATCCGGTTCAGGATAGCCGGGGTCTATGCAAAAATTTGCTTCGGCAATCGCATCTTCGCGTATATGAATGGCGCCTCTGAATAACGGAGGAAAGCATGGCCGCGAGACTGTCCGTCAATCTGAATGCAATCGCCCAGTTGCGCAACCGCCGGGACCTGCCGTGGCCGAGCGTGCGCCATCTGGGCAGGATCGCGCTTGAGGCTGGCGCCTATGGCTTGACGGTTCATCCCCGCCCGGATCAGCGCCATATCCGTTTTTCCGACCTGCCGGTCATCAGGGCTCTGATTGACGATGAATTTCCGCAGGCCGAATTCAATATCGAAGGCTTTCCGAGCGACCATTTCATCGGTCTTTGCCTTGAAAGCGAGCCCGAGCAGGTGACCCTGGTTCCCGACGACCCGGCCCAGTCGACGTCTGATCACGGCTGGGACTTCATCGCCAATCGCGATCTCCTGAAACGCATGGTCGCACGGCTGAAGAAGAAGAATATCCGCATTTCCCTGTTTGCCGATGGCGATACGAGCAGGCCGCAGCTCGAAGCCGCGCGGGCAAGCGGCGCGGATCGGATCGAGCTCTACACCGGTCCATACGGCGGAGCGTTTGATTCGCCGGAGCAGCAAAAGGCAATCGCGGCGCAGCTCGGAGAAACGGCGGCAACCGCCCTGGAACTCGGCCTCGGCGTCAATGCCGGGCACGACCTGACGGTTGGAAATCTTCCGCTTCTGGCCAGTCATATTCCACATCTTTGCGAGGTTTCGATCGGTCACGGGCTGACGGCGGACGCGCTGGAATATGGCATGGCCGAGACGGTCCGCCGTTTCCGTCGAGCGTGCGGCGAACACGTCTGAGCCTGCCAGTGCGGGGGTGAACATGCCCGGCCTGCGCCGGGCATGTTCATTTGTCGCTTCAACCGGTAGATTTCTCAGAAGGCGGCCTTGTTTTCCTCAAAGAAAGCGCGGAGCGGTCGCGGTTTCCTGCCCGTGAGCTTTTCGAAGTCGTCATTGACGATATCGAAGCCGCCGGCGCGGATATTCTCGTCGGCACTGACGGAAAGATCGACCACAAAGGGTGGCAAACCAGCGCCGACAAGGCCTTCGCGCAGGGCTTCGGCGCTGATGTGCTCGACCTTGAGCGGCTTGCCGGTGACCTCGCTTGCGAGAGCAGCGATTTCCTCCACGGTCCGGCTTTCGCCGTCGTTCAGCGTCAGGATGCTGCTGTGGTCGTCGTTAGCGAGAAGTGCGGCCGCGATCGCGCGGGCGCAGTCCTCATGGCCGATGAAGGATTGTTTTCCATTGCCGGCGGCGCTTGCCCAGACGGCTTGCGAAAAGGCATGGGGCAATGCCATGAGCAGGTTTTCCTGGTACCAGCTATTGCGCAGGATCGTGTAGCCGAGACCGCTTGCGATCACGGCCTTTTCGCTTCCCAGATGATCCGGTGCAAAGCTGATTTTCGAATTTTCGGGATCCGGCAGTGAAGTGTAGACGAGATGGCGCGCGCCGGCCTTTCTTGCCGCTTCGACGGCGGCAGCATGCTGCGCCACGCGATCGGTTCCGGGGTCGATCGCATCGGTCGAGATGATCGCGATGCGCGCAGCGCCGGCAAAGGCATCGGGCAGAGAAGCGGGATCGTTGAAATCCGCCTTGCGCACCGTCACGCCCTTTTCCGCATAATCACTGAGTTTCTCGACCGCGCGCGTCGTCGCGATGATCTGCTCGGCGGGTTTGCCGTTGGCCAGCAGAATGTCCAGCGTTTCGCGTCCCAGCTTTCCCGAGGCGCCCGTCACCAGAACCGTAGTGTTCGTCATGATGTGTCCTTTCTCATGCCCGATAGAGATATGGTCTCGTAACGAGACTGCATCTGATGTATGGATCGCGGTGCGATTGTAAAGGAGGCACCAATTTGTGGCGCGGTTACATGGATGTGCCTCAAGGCTTCGAACGTGCACGCAATATCCGGTTTTCTTCGGCTCCGGGCGAAGGCAGCAGGAAGAAGAAAAAAGGGCGGCCGGGACCAATCAACCGATGCCGCAAAGCAGCAGAGGACGAGAGATGGACGAGTGGATCGACGGACGAATGGAGCTGATGCTCGGAGCAAAGGACATCGATTCCTGCCCGGTGCGCGACGTCTTGAGCCGCGTATCGGGGAAGTGGAGCACACTCCTGCTTATCGCGCTCAGCAATGGGCCGCGGCGATTTTCGGAATTGAAGCGCTTTGCCCCGGATATCTCCCAGCGCATGCTGACGAAATCCCTGACCGAGCTCAGGCGGGACGGTTACATCAGCCGCAAGGTCTATCCGACCCAGCCGCCGCAGGTCGAATATGCGCTGACGGATGAGGGGTCGTCTTTTCTTGAGGCCTGGCAGGGCGTTGTCGTCTGGGCCAAGGAAAACCGTGAACGCGTCCACGCGGCGCGCCGCCGTTTCGATGCTGAAACGGGTGATCTCTAGGGGAAAGCAAACACCCCGGCGCAGGGGAATGCCGGGGTGCTCGTTGGAGGTCGTTCGGAAGATATACCGCCATAACGTCGGCAATGTCTTTCTTGTTCCCTGATATGGTTAATTTCCGCTCATTTTGAATCCGCTTCGATGCGCGAAGGCGGAGACAGTGTGGTGCCAAAACAAAGACAGTTCTGCGGCAGATCGCCACGGTTGCCTGGCAGGAGCGCTGAAACGAGAAACGCCCCGGCGCAGGGTTCTGCCGAGGCGTTTCCGGAGGTCATCGCAAACGTGCAAGGCTGAGGGCAGAGACGTGCCGTTCAGGAGCCGCATCACGATGAAGACGTACGGATGAGGGGGTCACCCGCTTGTTGAAAGTGAAGATAGTGGATCGATATTCGATAGTCAATCGATTGATTAAATTTTGTTGTCCGACCCTGCGCATTGCCGTCGGGAGCTTCATTCGGTCCTTGCGAAGGTTGGCCGATTACCCGCATCCTAAGGCAATATTGGTTCGTGAGACGAACGTGTGCGAGGCGGGGCTATCATTGTTTTCTTCACGTATCGGGACCTTCAACCACTTTGGATGCGTCCATGGGTCCCAAATCCTACCTTCCGTGAAAGGCGCGGATGGCGGAACGCGGGGTTGCGCCCGAAATGTTCGGCGAATGCGCCTTCTGGAATCCGGATGGGGCCGTTCGCATTGCCTACCAGCGGGTCTGTCTGCCGTGAAAAGGACTCATTCACTTCGTCTGTCTGCGAAGGAGGGCCGTCCAGCGAACGTCGATTGCTTCAGATGCCCGTGAAATGCTCTGATTTGGCGCACGGCCCGCTTGACGGCGAAGGAAAACTGCTGCAATAGGTACCGTACCGTACCGTACCAAACGCGAGAGCAGTATCTTGATCGACGACGTCGACACCGAACTTCACTTTACGCCCCGCCAGCAGGCGGTCCTTGAACAGGCGCTTCGGCTGCTTGTCGAAGGAGGCGAGAAGTCCGTCACGACGGCGGGCATCGCCCGGGCGGCCAGTTGTTCGAAGGAGAGCCTCTATAAATGGTTTGGTGACCGCGACGGTCTGCTTTCGGCCATGATCGCCTATCAGGCAAGCAAGGTCAGGACTTTTGAAAGCGCCGGCCACAGGCTTGATGCCGATGAGTTGAGGCGCCATCTCAGCGCGTTCGCCCAGGATCTGCTCGAGGTCTTGGCCGGCGATGTTTCGCTTGCGCTCAACCGGCTGGCGATCGGGCGCGTGACGAAGGATGGTCAGAAACTCGGCCGCATGCTTCTGGAGCGCGGCCGGGCCCAGATTGACCAGAGGGCGAGGGCGCTTCTGGAAGATGGAAGGCGCTCGGGGCTCTTGGTGTTTGATAATGGCGACGAGGCCTACCGCGTATTCTACGGGCTCATCGTCGGCGACAGCCATGTTCGCTTTCTGCTTGGAGAGGCCGCCGATCGCGGCCTGTTCCAGCGCCGGGCCGAACGGGCGGTTGAAAGATTCTGGACGCTTTTTGCGGCCGCATGAATTGCCTGCCGCAAGGCGTGGACAGGCGAAGTTTTTGTCAAGGGAAGGAAAGACAATGCGTGTTTATTACGATCAGGATGCGGATATCAATCTCATCAACGGCCGCAAGGTCGCCATCATCGGCTACGGCTCGCAGGGCCGCGCCCATGCTCTGAACCTGAAGGAAAGCGGCGCGAAGAACGTCGCCATCGCGCTGCGCGCCGGTTCGGCCACCGCCAAGAAGGCGGAAGCTGATGGCTTCGAGGTCAAGACCGTTGCCGAGGCCGCCGCCTGGGCCGACCTGATGATGATGGCAACGCCCGACGAACTGCAGGCCGGCATCTACAATAGCGAGATCGCCCCCAATATCCGCGATGGCGCTGCGATCGCTTTCGCCCACGGCCTCAACGTCCATTTTGGCCTGATCGAGCCGAAGAAGACCGTCGACGTCATCATGATCGCGCCGAAGGGTCCCGGCCATACGGTGCGCGGAGAATATCAGCGCGGCGGCGGCGTTCCTTGCCTCGTAGCCGTCGAGCAGGATGCCTCCGGCAACGCGCTCGATGTTGCTCTTTCCTACGCTTCGGGCGTTGGCGGCGGTCGCGCGGGCATCATCGAGACGACTTTCCAGGAAGAATGCGAGACTGACCTTTTCGGCGAGCAGGTCGTTCTCTGCGGCGGTCTGGTAGAACTCATCCGCGCCGGTTTCGAAACCCTGGTCGAAGGCGGTTACGCGCCGGAGATGGCCTATTTCGAATGCCTGCACGAAGTGAAGCTGATCGTCGACCTGATCTATGAAGGCGGCATCGCCAACATGAACTACTCGATTTCGAACACGGCCGAGTGGGGCGAATATGTCACCGGTCCGCGCATCGTGACCGACGAGACCAAGGCCGAGATGAAGCGCGTCCTGAAGGACATCCAGACCGGCAAGTTCACCGCTGAATGGATGCAGGAATGGCACTCGGGCGCTGCCCGCTTCAAGGCCACCCGCCGTTTGAACGACCGTCACCAGATCGAGGAAGTCGGCGAAAAGCTGCGCGGCATGATGCCCTGGATCAAGAAGGGCGCGCTGGTCGACAAAGAGCGCAACTAAGCGCAAGACCTCTTTCTCATGACTTGGCGAGCCGGGCGGAACAACCGTCCGGCTCGCTTCGTTTCGGCTGCCGGTGCGGGGAGCCGAAACTGGTCGGCGGCAGTGCGGGCTGTCAGAAAATTACCGTGCTTGCCGAATTGCCGACCGAATATTACCCTATCCGATCTGAAAAGACGGTTTTATTGCCGAAAAATAGGTCAGTATTGTTGACTTAAATCGCTGGCTATGGTCATGTACGGCTACTAAAAAAGACTTCGAGGAAACCCCCATGCTTGACTGGGAAAAAATCTATGCGACGCGCGCCAAACGCATGGGCGCGTCCGAAATCCGCGAACTTCTGAAGCTTCTCGACCAGCCCGACATCATTTCCTTTGCGGGCGGCATTCCGGATCCTGCACTGTTTCCGAATGAGGCGTTTCAGGCGGCCTACAACGATATCCTGTCCGGTCCGGAGGCCGGTCAGGCGCTGCAATATTCGGTGAGCGAGGGCTATCCGCGCCTGCGCGAATGGATCGTGAAGCGCATGCGCGCGCGCGGCATCGATGCCGATCTCGGCAATATCTTCATCACCTCCGGTTCGCAGCAGGCGCTCGATTATCTCGGCAAGCTGATGCTTTCGCCGGGCGATACCGCGCTTGTGAGCTGGCCGACCTATCTCGGCGCACTGCAGGCCTTCAACGCCTATGAGCCGCGCTATGACCGGCTCGACCTGTCGCGCAATGTCGAGCCGCAAGCCTATGCGGCGGCGGCCGAGAGAGCCGGCAGCCGCGTCAAGTTCGCCTATCTTTCGGCCGATTTTGCCAATCCGACGGGCGAATCGCTGACGCCGATGGAGCGGGAGAAGCTGCTCGACATCGCCGATGCGCTCGACATCGCCGTGATCGAGGACGCGGCCTACCGGGCGCTGCGCTACGAGGGCGAACGGCAGAAGACGCTGCTGGCGATGGACTGCGAGCGCTCCGGCGGAATCGAGAACACGCGCACGCTTTATTGCGGCAGCTTTTCCAAGACGCTGTCGCCGGGTCTTCGTGTCGGTTGGGTTTGCGCCGCGACGCCGATCATCAAGCGCCTCGTTCTGGCCAAGCAGGCGGCTGATCTTCACTCGCCGACCATCAACCAGATGGCGATCGCGCGCGTGGCCGAGGCAGATTTCGAGGATCAGGCGGAGAAGATCAATACCGTTTACCGCGAGCGCCGTGATGCAATGCTGAAAGCGCTTTCCGACTACATGCCCGCGGGTGTTGACTGGACGCGTCCGGAGGGCGGCATGTTCGTGTGGCTCACGCTGCCCGAAAGCATGGATGCGGCAGCTCTGCTGCCGGTCTCGCTGAAGACGGCAAAGGTCGCATTTGTGCCCGGCAACGCCTTTTATGCCGATGGCAGTGGACGCAATCACCTGCGCCTGTCATTTTCCTGCAGCGCGCCCGAAGTCATTGATGAAGGCATCAGGCGCCTCGGTGCGGTTCTGACCGAGGAACTGGCTGCGGTTGCCTGATTTTTGGCCATTTTCATCGCCATCGCCGAAAGGCCCGTCATTCCTGTGGCGGGCCTTTTGTTTGGCAGGGCTGTCCTGTAGCGTGCAGGCGTTCGATTGCAGGCGCCCATAATTCAGCAGGAAATTCGATGCCCGTTTCTCTTCTCGCCGCTCCGCAGGACTGGCCACCGGAAAATGAAGCCTTTCCGATCCGTGAAATCGATATCCGCGTGAGGGATGAAGATCCGCTAGGACTGGAGCGCTACGAAGCCGCTGTTTCGGCCAATTGGGAACGCGAGAAGGCAGCCAATCCCCATCTCTTCAACGGCCGGCTGGTGACGCTCAACCAGGTTCACCTTTGCGACGGGGCGGTGCGGGCAACGGGTCAGATCGTGCCTTATGCCTATCATCTGTGGTGGCGCCGACAGGCTGAAAAGCCGCCGACTTTCCACAGTTTCGGCATGCCTGTGATCCAGTCCGCCGATGACGCCATCATCGCCATCCGCATGAGCAGAACCACGGCCAATGCCGGCAAGGTTTATTGCGCGTCCGGTTCCCTGGAGGAAGACGACATTGTTGACGGCCGGATCGATCTTGACGCCAACATGGAAAGAGAGGTGGCGGAGGAAACAGGCTTGAAACTCGCCGACATGGAGGCCGCGCCCGGTTACTTTTGTGCATGGTGGGGACAGATCGTGATGTTCTATCGCTTTTTCCGCTCTCCGCTGGGTGCAGATGCCCTTTTGGCAAGCGTGCATGACCACATGCGACGGGACACGGAGAAGGAAATTGATGCGGTTCTGGCGATAACCGGCGACAACAGGGACGATTTCGACTACGCCCATTCTATGCCGCCGGCGCTTGATCTGGTTTTCGGCAGGCGCGGATGAGGGTAGACTGTCCGGCGAAATGGCAGAGGAGGTTTTGCTGAGATGCGTGAATATGCGATCTATGATGTGTTTACGGCGGAACGCTATCATGGCAATCCACTGGCTGTCGTCTTTAACGCCGATGGGCTGGATGATGAGGCGATGCAGACCATAGCCTGCGAGTTCAATCTCTCCGAGACGATCTTTCTGTTTGCCCCGCAACATGTGTCTCAGTCAGCCTCGGCGCGTATCTTCACGCCGGGCGGCGAGCTTCCCTTTGCCGGCCACCCGACTGTGGGCGCTGCTATCGCCCTTGCCGAGCGCCAGCATGGCAGCGACACCGAGATCGACATGGTTTCGGTGCTGGGCGAAAAGATCGGGCCCGTCCGCTGCGCGGTCAAGCTCAGGCAGGATGCGGCGGGCTTTGCCGAATTCGACCTGCCCAAGCTTTCGCGCCGCTGTGACGAGGTGATTGCCCGCGAAAAGCTCGCCGAGGCGCTCGGCATCGCCGTTGACGAGATCGGCTTTGAAAATCACGTGCCGACGATCTGGTCGGCCGGCGTGCCCTTCGCTCTGGTGCCGCTGCGCAATCTCGGCGTGGCGGAGAAGATCGAATTCGACCCGCGCCGATGGCTGTCCTTCGCGCCGCTCATCGATGGGCTTCCCGTCTGGGCCTATGTCTATACGCGCGGCGGCGTGCGCCATGACGCGCATTTCCATTCCCGTATGTTCGCAGCCGAGGTGATTGTCGAGGATCCCGCGACCGGGTCGGCGGCGGCAGCCTTTTCCGGCGCCATCCAGTATTTTGACGCACCGGGCGAAGGCTCCCACACCTTCGTCATCGAGCAGGGCGTCGAGATGGGTCGTCCGTCCTATCTCAGGCTCAATCTCGAAACCGGCGCAAGCGGCGAGATCAGCGCTGCGCGCATCGGCGGACAGGCTGTCTGCGTCGCGCGCGGTACCTTGCTTTAGAGTGTGACCGCCGGCGGACTCGAGGCTTTGTAAGGAAAAGAAAATTAGCGTCAAAAAAATGAAACAGGGCGCTGGACAATCCGCCGAATCCCCATTATACGGCCCTCACACGACGCGAAAGCGACGTGTCTCGTGGGTGATTAGCTCAGTTGGTAGAGCAGCTGACTCTTAATCAGCGGGTCGTAGGTTCGAGACCTACATCACCCACCATTCCTTCTCTTTAGATTTCCTGTTTTCCATCGCTTGCTTCCTGGCGCGCCTTATTGTCGTTTCGTGGGTTCATGCGGACGTTTGGCGCTTTGTTCCTTTCTGGCTGGTCATCGCCGGCTCCAGAGCGCGCGTTGATTTGGCCCTTTCAATATCCCCCGGGGGAGGATATTCTCCGCGCATGGGAACAGAACATCGTCACCAAAGTCACCCCAGGATCGTCGCGCGTCTCAAGCGGGCCGAAGGACATCTCAATTCCGTCGTCGCGATGATTGAGGCGGGGCGGCCTTGTCTCGAGATCGCTCAGCAGCTTCAGGCCGTCGAAAGCGCGATCCGCAACGCCAAACAGGCGCTCATCCACGATCATGTCGACCATTGTCTCGGCGCGCGCGATAGCGAGTCGGAACTTGAAGAGTTGAAAACCATCACACGCTATCTCTGAGGCTTCGATGCTGGACATTCTCGCCGATCGCACCTACCGCCATTTATTCCTTGCGCAGATCGTGGCGTTGCTCGGAACCGGCCTGACGACTGTCGCGCTCGGGCTATTGGCCTATGATCTTGCGGGCGAGGGGGCCGCAATGGTTCTCGGCACGGTCTTCACCATCAAGATGGTGGCATATGTCGGCATCGCTCCGATAGCCGGTGCCTTTGCCGAGCGGGTCAATCGTCGCTTCATGCTGGTCACGCTCGATCTCGTTCGCGCCGCCTCGGCTCTTGCGTTGCCCTTCGTCTCCTCCGTCTGGCAGGTTTATCTGCTGCTCTTCCTTCTGCAATCGGCTTCGGCCGCCTTCACGCCGACCTTTCAGGCAACGATTCCGGACGTTTTGACGGAAGAGGAACGCTACACGCGCGCGCTGTCGCTCTCGCGGCTTGCCTATGACCTTGAAAATATCGTCAGTCCGACGCTGGCGGCCCTGCTTCTGGCGGTGATGAGCTACAATGTTCTGTTTCTTGGAACCGTGGCGGGCTTCCTCGCTTCCGCACTTCTGGTCGTCTCGGTGCTGTTGCCGAGCCCGAAGGCGGCCAAGCCGCGCGGGATCTATGACCGGACCACGCGGGGCATCCGCATCTATCTGGCCACGCCGCGCTTGCGCGGGCTTCTGGCGCTCAGCCTGTCGGTCGCCGCCGCCGGGGCGATGGTTCTGGTCAATTCGGTGGTGCTGGTGCGCGGCCAGCTAGGCCTATCCGACAGCGATCTCGCCTGGGCCATGTTCGCCTTCGGCGCCGGGTCGATGACTGCGGCGCTTCTTCTGCCGAAGGTCCTCGATCGCGTTTCCGACAGGCCGGTCATGCTGGCCGGAGCCTGTCTGATGGCGGCGACGCTTGTCGGGCTTGCCGCCGAAATCGCCATCGGCGGTCTTGTCTGGCTGGCGTTGCTGGCGGCCTGGCTTCTCGTCGGTTTCGGCTATTCGGCGGTGCTTACGCCGTCAGGACGTCTGCTGCGGCGCTCGGCGCATCCGGAAGACCGGCCGGCGCTGTTTGCCGCGCAGTTTGCGCTCTCCCATGCCTGCTGGCTGATCGCCTATCCGCTTTCCGGCTGGCTGATGACCGAGTTTGGCGCGGTGACGGCGCTTGTTTCGCTCGCCGGTCTCGCGGGCGTCGGGGCGCTCGTCTGTCTCGGGCAGTGGCCGGCGGACGAGGAAGAGCCGATCGAGCACAGCCATGACAATCTGCCGCTGGATCACCCGCATCTAAAGGGTGACAGGACCCACAGCCACGCTCTGGTGATCGATGACCTGCATCCGCGCTGGACGAACCAGTTCTAGCGCTGCCCGGGAAAGGGCATTCTGGCCCGGCAAGTCAGGCCCAAGGTGCGAAGCCGCGTCGAAACGCGGCCTCGCATTGCTGGCTCAACCTCTACTCGTTGACCGCGGCTTCCTCGATGAGCACGACCGCCCATTCGTCATTCAGCGGCGTGACCGTGACGGTTTCACCCGGCTTCAGGCAACGATTGACGCTCATGCGGTGGTTGTTGATGCCCTTGAGCGCGCTGCCGTCCTCGAGGCGGATCTCGTTCTTGCAATGATTGATCCCATCGGCGTCTGGCGCGCAATCCGTATCTGACAGGATTGTCCCTGCAATCGCGGCCTTGCCTTCCGGCACGGCGCCTTCAAGAAGCTGGAGGAGGTAACGGCCGTCCTGACCATTCTCGACCCAGGTGGAGATCGTTTCGCCTGCAGGAATTTCAGGCTGTTCGGCGCTGATCGCCGCCGGCGCTGCCAGCAGAACCGAGACGAGGCCGAGCGTGGCGATGGCCGAGGCTGCGCTGTTGCGAGATATTTTCATCATTGGTTTTCCTCCCTACTCGCTGTCGCCGCCATGGGGCATGGCGCCCGCGTGGTGGGCTTCCATTTCGCTGGCGTCGAGCGTCCCGTCACCATTGCCGTCGAGATAGCCGAACATGCGCTCATGCATGCCCTGGAATTCGGCGAGCGAAAGGCTGCCGTCGCCATCGGCATCGAGCATGATCACCATCATGTCGGAATTCATCATGCCGCCCATCATCGACCCGTCCATCATGCCGGACTGCATCATGTTGCCGGCATCAGGGACCTGATCGGTTCCTGTGTGGTGGGCCGGGTTGGCGTAGGCGAGGCTCGCGCCGAGGGTAAGCGTGAGCGCGGCGGCGTAAATTATCTTGCTCATGGGAAATCTCCGTTTAGAGCGCTATCTTAGATATGGCTCCCAACACTCTGATACTTATATGAATTACAGAATCCGGGAGCGTTTCCCGGCGCCCGCGGGCTGCCGGGATCATCACGAAGCCGGCAAGCATGTGCCGGGCGTGAAGGCTCTAGAGTGCGGAGATGGGCGGTGGCGTTTCGGGTGCCGAAGCCTGACCGGCAAGAGGAGCGGTCAGCGGGATATTCCGTGCCGAAGGCGCCGTCCGGGAATGGATGCGCGCGGGATCGGGCGAGAGGAACAGGCCGCAGGTCCCGTGATAGAGACATGACGTGTGGATCATCGCCTTGCCGCAGGCATCTGCTGCGGAGATAGAGACCGACTGTTCGTTGCAGGACGCCATGTCGGCGGGCTCAAAGCTGACGGCCGTGCCCGCACCGGCAAGGAGCCCGAGCAGGAAGACGAAAGCAATGGCAAGTGTGCGAAGCCGGCTGAACATGGTCTCTTCGAATCGAGTGGGACCTACGATGGAAGGCCAATCTGGCATATTTCACGGCGGTCGGGAATTGATCAGGATCATCCTCCTTTTTCTGTGGGCCGAAAAGGCTGGGCTGCCCGGTTTCCTGATCGCCTGCCCGCGCTATCTGTAGCCGGGTAATCCGGGCGCTCTTGACCTTCCAGTGACTGGAAGGGCCATGTTGGCGGAAACGGAACCGACAGGAGAGCTCAGATGCAACATTCCCATGACGGGCATTCCCACGATGCCGGAAGCGGCGGCAGCCATGACGCAACGGTGTCGGACAAGAGGCCGTTGCGCGATCCCGTCTGCGGCATGACCGTTGATCCGGAGGCCGGAAAGCCGACGACCGAACATGATCACCGGCTTTTTCACTTCTGCTCCGAAGGCTGCCGTGACCGTTTCCTGCAGGAACCGGAAGCCTATCTGACGGCGGAGGACCCGGTCTGCGGCATGTCGGTCGATCGCGCCAGCGCCCAGCATATGCTCAAGCACGAAGGCGAGCGTTTCTATTTCTGTTCTTCCGGCTGCCAGTCGAAATTCGAGGCGGACCCCGATCAATACGTCCATGGCCGACCGGAACCGGAGCCCCAGCCCGAAGGAACGCTTTATACCTGCCCGATGCATCCGGAAATCGTGCAGGATCATCCCGGCGACTGCCCGAAATGCGGCATGGCGCTCGAGCCGATGACGCCGTCGGCCGATACGGGCCCGAACCCCGAATATGTCGATTTCAAACGCCGCCTGATGATCACCGCGCCGCTGGCGTTCGCCGTCTTCGTTCTGGAGATGGGCAGTCATCTCGGCCTGCCGTTCGAGGACTGGTTCGGGCATGCATTGTTCGGCTGGCTGCAATTCGCGCTGGCCACGCCCGTCGTGTTCGTCTGCCGGCCTTTCTTCAAGCGCGGCTGGTCCTCGATCGTCAACAGGAGCCCCAACATGTGGACCCTGATCGCGCTCGGCACGGGGGCGGCCTACGTCTTCTCGGTCGTTTCGCTGGTCGCGCCCGGCCTTTTTCCGGCCTCCATGCGCGACAGCGCCGGCATGGCGCCTGTCTATTTCGAGGCGGCTGCCGTGATCCTCGTCCTTGTGCTGATCGGCCAGGTGATGGAGCTGGCCGCGCGCGAACGCACGGGCGATGCGATCCGGGCCCTTCTCGATCTTGCGCCGAAGACCGCGCGCAAGGTTACGGATAAGGGTGAGAAGGATGTGCCCGTCGATACGCTGAAGGCCGGCGACGTGCTGCGCGTGCGCCCCGGCGAAAGCGTGCCGGTCGACGGCGTGGTCACCGAGGGCCACTCATCGGTCGATGAAAGCATGATCACCGGCGAGCCGGTCCCGGTCGAAAAGACCGAGGGCGAACCGGTCACCGGCGGCACGCTCAACAAGACCGGCAGCTTCCTGATGCGGGCGGAAAGCGTCGGGGCCGAAACCACGCTGTCGCGCATCGTCGACATGGTGTCGAAGGCCCAGCGCTCGCGCGCGCCGATCCAGGCGATGGCGGACCGGGTGGCGGCCTGGTTCGTGCCCGCCGTGGTCTCCGTGGCCGTGATTGCTTTTCTGGCCTGGGTCATTTTCGGCCCGTCGCCGGCGCTCTCCTATGCCTTTGTCGCGGCCGTTTCGGTTCTGATCATTGCCTGCCCCTGCGCGCTTGGTCTGGCGACGCCCATGTCGATCATGGTGGCAACTGGTCGCGGCGCCCATGCCGGCGTGCTGATCCGTGATGCGGAGGCGCTCGAGCGCTTTTCCAAGGTTGATGTACTGGTCGTCGACAAGACTGGAACGCTGACCGAGGGCAAGCCCGCGCTCACCGAAGCAGAGCCTGCCGAGGGTTTCGCGCGCGTCGAGCTGCTTTCCATCGCCGCAGCCCTGGAGCGCGGTTCGGAGCATCCGCTGGCCGAAGCGATCGTGACGGGTGCGCGCGAGGCGGGTGCGCCCGAGAAGGAGAGCAGCGATTTCGATGCGGTAACCGGACAGGGCGTGACGGGCACCGTCGACGGCAAACGCGTCGCGCTCGGCAATGCGGCGCTGATGGAAGCAGAGAAAGTTGACATCGGCGCTCTGAAGCAACGGGTGAACGCGCTGCAGGGCGAGGGCAAGACCGCGATGTACATCGCCTTTGACGGCAGCGTCGCCGGCATCGTCGCGGTGGCGGACCGTATCAAGGAGACCACGCCGGAGGCGATCCGGGCGCTGCACGAGGCAGGGATGCGCATCGTGATGGCTACGGGTGACGCCGAGGCGACCGCCGAGGCGGTGGCCTCTAGCCTTAGGATTGACGAGGTCCACGCCGGCGTCAGTCCCGAGGACAAGCATGATCTGATCGAGCGCCTGCGCGGAGAGGGGCTGTCGGTCGCCATGGCAGGCGACGGCATCAATGACGCGCCAGCGCTTGCCGCAGCCGATGTCGGCATCGCCATGGGTACCGGCGCGGATGTCGCCGTGGAGAGCGCCGGGATCACTCTGGTGAAGGGAGACCTGACCGGCATTGTCCGCGCCCGCCACCTGGCAGAGGCAACCATGGCGAATATCCGACAGAACCTGTTCTTCGCCTTTGTCTACAATTCCGCCGGCGTCCCTCTGGCGGCGGGGATCCTCTATCCCTTCTTCGGCATCCTGCTGTCGCCGATCGTGGCTGCCGCCGCGATGAGTCTCTCCTCTGTCTCGGTCATCGGCAATGCGCTGCGTCTGAGGGCGACGAAGCTGTAGAGCCTTCCACTCTTCCTGGAGACGCATCAGTGAACGACCGGGTTTAGCGGAAGTCGAAGGCGGACAGGCCGGCGACCATCTCGTCGAGTCCGAGCGGCCGCGTGACCGGCGGCTCGGCGCGCGAAAGACAGCCGGGCCGTTCGCAGAGCCGACAGACCGGGCCGACGGGAACGGGGCCTCCCGCCGCGCCGCCATTGGCCGCATAGGCCGTGGCCGCTGCCTTGTCCCAGCGCAGGCCCAGCAGAATAGCCGTCAGGTGCGGCCGTTCGCCGAGCGCGGGTTCCGGACCTTCCAGCGTGCGTGAAAGCGTCAGATAGCCGACGCCGTCCGGCATTTCCACGTGCTGGGACACGATCCGGCCCGGCTGGCTGAAGGCGTCATAGAGATCAAGCCGCGGACATTCGCCGCGAAAGCCCGCATGCGGAAAACCCTCCGCGCCGATGCGCCGCAGGATATTGCCGGCCTGGTCGATCTCCATGGCAAAGAAGGCAAGGCCGGCATTGTCCAGCCGCTGAAGGCTGACAAGGCGGGTTGCAGCCTGCTCGAATGAGACACCGAAACGGCCGCACAGGAGGCCGATGTCGAACCGGTCGCGGCGGGCGGCCTCGATGAAGGGGGCATAGGGCATCATCAGCGCCAGCGCGGCATAACGGGCCAGCTCGAAACGCGCGATCCGGCGCGACTCATCGCTTGATAGATCAAGCGCCTCCACCGCTGCGGCGATCGGGTCGGCGAGCGCCAGAAGGACCGTTTCGATGGCGATCTCGCGCTGTCGGTCAAAGGGTGAGAAGCGGGCCGAGATGAACAGGCGCATCGTATGTCGGTCGAAACGGCGTCCGAGATTGACCATCGCGTGCGGCGGCAGGATTCTGACGGTGATGCCGTGGTGTTTCATCAGCCACGCCTTCAATGCGGGCGCGAGGTCATCGCCTGCATCGAGTTCGGCAAAGAGCATTTCCGCAGCGCGGTCGAGGTCGTCGAAGAAGTAGGGCCGGCGCGAAATCGCGTCGCGCACCTCCTCATGGGGCAGGCGCTTGCCGGGAAGGTGGGTCTCCCGTCCCTCATGGGCGAGAAGCGCGGTGAGGTCGGAGAGCCGGGCGGCCTGCTCGCAATAGGCGCGGTAAAGCTTGATTATGCCGAGCGCTGCGTTCGGCGCGGCCTCCGCCACTTCAACGAGTTCCTGGTCGCCCGGCAGTTCGCCGGAAAGCAGCGAGTCGGAAAAGACCGACTTCAACTGGCTGATCGTGCCCGAGCTTTCTCCCTGCAATTCACCGACATCAATGTCATAGACGGACGCGAGCTTGAGAAGCAGCTGCACGGTCAAGGGGCGCTGGTTGCGTTCGATGAGGTTGAGGTAGGAGGGCGAAATCGAAAGCGCCTCGGCCATCGCCGTCTGCGTCAGGTCAAGGCCCTTGCGGATGCGCCGCAGCCGCGGTCCCGCGAAAATCTTCTTCTCCGTCATCCGGTCTCCTCCAGGCCGATTTGATGATTTACAAATTTTACAGTTTTACTCGTCGTCTCTGTCAAGCAGAATACAAGATAACCCGAATTCGCGCTTGATCTAAGCCAATTCTGTAGATTTGCAATCATCAATTCAGTAAAAAATGTCACATGAACTGTCGCCAAGTGGTGTTTAGCACCGGTCGACTTTCAAATTGCCTGGAAGAGGAGGAATGGGCATGTCTGAATTTTACAATCTTGTCGAGGGCGCCGCAGAGGGCCGGTTTGACGGCATCGAGCGCAGCTACAGCGCGGACGACGTCAAGCGGCTGCGCGGCTCGGTCCGCATCCGTTCGACGCTGGCAGAGGAGGGCGCCAAGCGGCTGTGGAAGCTGATCCATGAGGATGATTTCGTCAATGCGCTCGGCGCGCTGTCGGGCAACCAGGCCATGCAGATGGTTCGCGCCGGGCTGAAGGCGATCTATCTCTCAGGTTGGCAGGTCGCAGCCGACGCCAACACCGCGTCCGCCATGTATCCGGACCAGTCGCTCTATCCGGCCAATGCCGGCCCCGAGCTGGTAAAGCGGATCAATAAAACGCTTCAACGTGCTGATCAGATTGAAATATCTGAAGATAGCGGGCTTTCCGTCGAAACCTGGTTCGCTCCGATCGTCGCCGATGCGGAGGCCGGGTTCGGCGGTCCGCTCAACGCTTTCGAGATCATGAAGGCCTATATCGAGGCGGGCGCTGCCGGCGTTCATTTCGAGGATCAACTGGCTTCGGAGAAGAAATGCGGCCATCTCGGCGGCAAGGTTCTGATCCCGACAGCCGCCCATATCCGCAATCTGACCGCCGCCCGGCTTGCCGCCGACGTCATGGGCGTTCCGACGCTCGTCATCGCGCGTACGGATGCCGAGGCGGCCAAGCTTCTGACCTCCGACATCGACGAGCGCGACCAGCCCTTTGTCGATTATGATGCCGGCCGCACGGCGGAAGGCTTCTACCGCGTCCGCAACGGCCTCGAGGCCTGCATCGCCCGTGCCGTCGCCTATGCGCCTTACTGCGATCTCATCTGGTGCGAGACCTCCAAGCCGGATCTGGAGCAGGCGCGCAAATTCGCCGAGGGCGTGCACAAGCATCATCCGGGCAAGCTTCTCGCCTATAACTGCTCGCCCTCGTTCAACTGGAAGAAGAACCTGAGCGACGAGGATATTGCGCGTTTCCAGAGGGAACTCGGCGCCATGGGCTACAAGTTCCAGTTCATCACCCTTGCCGGCTTCCATCAGCTCAATTTCGGCATGTTCGAATTGGCGCGCGGCTATCGCGACCGTCAGATGGCGGCCTACAGCGAGTTGCAGCAGGCCGAGTTCGCGGCGGAAGCCAACGGCTACACCGCGACCCGCCACCAGCGCGAGGTCGGGACCGGATATTTCGACGCAGTCTCGATGGCGATCACTGGCGGCACGGGTTCGACCACCGCCATGGGAGAATCCACCGAAACCGCGCAGTTCCACGCGGCCGAATAGGCCGGCGGATGCGATTATTTCTCGAAGAGGAGGAGAAGAAATGACGCGCAGGATCAATGTCAAGGAACGCGCCGAGGCACAGTCGACGCGGATGAGCAGCGAGCAGCAGGCCGCGATCCGCATGGTCGCCAATGACCTGCACCGGCTGAACCAGTCGGTCATGCGGGCGGTGGATGCCGGCGTTTCCGTCGAGATCATCCGCTCGGCCCGTCACCACGGCGGAACCAAGAGCTGGGGCGATCTTCTGGTGCCGATCATCATCGCCGGACAGGCGGAGGAGCCGGATGAGGAAGCGAGCCTGGCCGCAAGTTAAGAGCGGCGGGCAGGGGCTCACGGCCTTTCGCTGACAGCCCGGTCCCGAACAAAAAAGAACCCGCCGGCAATCGCACGGCGGGTTCTTTGTATTTCGCTTCGGTCAGCGGAGTCCGAGCCTATTTCTGGCTATTGCCGTTCGGGCGCGATCTCGCGTGATTGGCAGAGGTGGTCGCGTCAGGCTCCTGGCCGAAATAGGTGCCGCCGAGATGGCCGCCGGCGCCCATGTGCTCGACCTGTCGCAGCGTGCGTTCCGTTTCCTTATCCTTGTCGATCTTGCTCATCGCAATTTCTCCTCTGGTTCGGACACTCGTCCAGAAAACAGGCGGGCAGGGGAAATTGTTCCATCGAAGGTCAGAGAGAAAATACGGCCGATGAGGCGCGCATTCGCCTCAGCCGTGCGCGCGGATCGTGTCGAGAAACTCCGCGCCATAGCGCTGCAGCTTGGTCTTGCCGACGCCCTGGATCTCGAGCATGGCCTCGGCGGAACCCGGCCGATGGCTGGCAAGCGCGATCAGCGTCGTATCGGGAAAGATCACATAGGGCGGCACGGCGAGTTCCTTGGCAAGCGCCGTGCGGGTGGCGCGCAGCGCTTCGAACAGCGACTGATCCTGTTCGGAAAGCGCGGCCTTGGCGTCGTTGCGCTTGCGCGTGCCGGACGAGGCCTTGCCCTTCGGCGCCCGGTCGACCCGGAAGCGCAGCGACTGCTCGTGCCGGAAGACCGCACGCGCGCCTTCCTCGAGCTTCAGCGCGCCATAGGCCTCATGGTCGACCCGGATCAGCCCCTTGGCGAGCAATTGCCGGTAGACCGATTGCCAGGTCTTCGGCGCGATATCCTTGCCCGCGCCGAAGACGGGCATGGCGGTATGGCCGAAGCGTTCCGTGCGTTCGGTCTCGTTGCCGGTGAGCACGTCGATCAGATGGCCCGCGCCGAAGCGCTCGCCGGTGCGGTAGATCGCGGCCATGGCCTTGATTGCGGCTTCCGTGCCATCCCAGGTTTCAACCGGCGACAGGCAGGTATCGCAATTGCCGCAGCCGCCGTCATGCTTCTCGCCGAAATGGGCAAGGATCGCCTGGCGGCGGCAATCGGCGGTCTCGCAGATGCCGAGCAGGGCATTGAGCTTGGCGCGCTCGACGCGCTTGATCTCATCGGCGGCGGCGGAGCGATCGATCATGCGGCCGCGCTGGGTGACGTCGGCCATGCCGTAGACCATCCAGGCATCGGCCGGCAGGCCGTCGCGTCCGGCGCGCCCGGTCTCCTGATAATAGGCTTCGACGGAGCCCGGCAGATCCAGATGGGCGACATAGCGCACATCCGGCTTGTCGATCCCCATGCCGAAGGCGACGGTTGCGACGAGGCAGAGTTCGTCCTCCTTGAGGAACGCGTCCTGATTGGCGTCCCTGACCTCGCGCTCCATGCCAGCATGATAGGCGAGCGCCCTTATGCCCTCGCCGTTCAGCCATTCCGCGGTCTCCTCCACCTTGGCGCGCGAGAGGCAGTAGACGATACCGCTCTCGCCCTTGTGGCGGGAGAGGAAATCGAGAAGCTGGCGGCGCGGCTGGGCCCGCTCGACGATCTCATAGGTGATGTTCGGCCGGTCGAAGGAGGTGGTGAACACCGCCGCATTCGTGAGCGCCAGCCGCTCGATGATGTCTTCGCGGGTATGCGGGTCGGCCGTCGCCGTCAGCGCCATGCGCGGAACGCCGGGAAAGGCCTCAGCCAGCCGGTCGAGCGCGCGGTATTCCGGGCGGAAATCATGGCCCCACTGGGAGACGCAATGGGCCTCGTCAATGGCGAAGAGCGCAATCTCAAGATCGCGCATCATGTCCATGAAGCCGGCCGTGGCGACGCGTTCCGGCGTGACGTAAAGAAGATCGAGTTCACCGCGCGCAAGGGCCCGCCGCGTTGCGATGAAATCCTCCTGCGACAGCGAGGAGTTCATCGCGGCTGCCCGGACACCAAGCTGTTTCAGTGCCTCGACCTGGTCGCGCATCAACGCGATCAGCGGCGAGATCACCACGCCGACGCCCTGGCGGCAGAGGGCGGGAACCTGATAGCAGAGCGACTTGCCGGCCCCCGTCGGAAACAGAACCACGGCATCGCCGCCTGAGACGACCTGATCGATCACGGCGGCCTGTTTGCCGCGAAATTCCGAGTAGCCGTAGATTTCCTTGAGGACGGCAAGCGGTTCGGCGGTGGGGGCAGGCAGGTGCGGCAAGAGAATATCCTTCGTGGCAGGCTACCCTTATCGCAAATCCACTCGTCCGGTGCGAGCCTCTCCTGAAAAATTCACAAGGATTGCTGCACTCTCATGCCTCATGCCCGGGCTTGACACGAGCATCCAAACCCGTTGCGGAAACAGAAGCGCCGCTCATCAGGCGGCGTGATGAGACCCTCGGGTCAAGCCCGAGGGTAACGCCGGCAGGATTGAGCTCCAGTCTGACCTGGACGCCGGTCAATCAGCTTGTTTCAGGCTCAGCCCCGGATTTCCGAAACATAGACAAGACGCTTCTCGCGCGCCGAAAGATCGGCGGCTTCCGCGATCTCCAGCGCCTTCAGCCCGTCATTGCCGCTCGGCGACATCGCCGCGCCCGATTTCAGGTTTTCCGCGAAACTGCGGATTTCGGCGGCAAAGGCGTCGACATAGCGGGTCATGAAGAAGTCGTAGATCGGCGGACGCAGGAAACCTTCGGCGGTCGCAAGCTCGATCGAGGCGGGCCGCAGGTTTTCCGCCGAAACCGCGCCCTTGGAGCCCAGAACCTCGATCCGCTGGTCGTAGCCGAATGTGGCGCGGCGCGAATTGGAGATCGTGCACTGGCGGCCGGAAACCGTGGTCAGGATCGTCGAGGCGCTGTCGAAATCGCCGATCTTGCCGATCTCCGGGTCGATCAGCGCCGAGCCGCTGGCCTGCACGGTCTCGATCTCCTCGCCGAGCAGGAACCGGCTCATGTCGAAATCGTGGATCGTCATGTCCTTGAAGAAGCCGCCGGAGGAGGCGAGGTAGGAGATCGGCGGCGGGGCGGGGTCGCGGGAAACGATGTGCAGCATTTCGGGATTGCCGATCTTGCCGTCGGCGATCGTCTGCTTGAGCGCCTGGAAGTTGGGATCGAAGCGGCGGTTGAAGCCGAGCATCAGCCGCGCTCCGGTCTCCTCGACGACGGCAAGGCACTGGCGGGCGCGGGCCGAATCGAGGTCGACGGGCTTTTCGCAGAAAATCGCCTTTCCGGCGCGGGCGAATTTCTCGATCAGGTCGGCATGGGTTCCGGTTGGCGTGGCGATGATGACCGCGTCGATATTGTCATCGGCGGCGATATCGTCGATCGTCGAGACGAGGGTCTCGTAAAGCGCGGCAATCTCGCCGGCGGCTTCAGCATTGGCGTCGGCGATGGCGGCGAGCCGGACGCCTGCCACCGAGGTAACGGCGCGCGCGTGCACGCGGCCTATCCGTCCTGCGCCCAAAAGTGCAATCGATACAGTCATATGTCCTCCCGCTATTCCGTATCGGCGATCGATCTTGTGCCGCTTGTGTAAATGGAATAAAAATTCTAAAAACACTGATTGTGGAATATGTCAAGCGCAATAGCGGAGCCGCCCATGCCCAATCACGCCAGTGATGCGCCCGATACGATCGACGCCTTCTTCGCCCGCCTCGCGGAGCGCTCACCGGGCTTCCCCAAGCGCCTGAAGCAATGCGCCGATTTCGTTGCCGCCAATCCCGATCGGGTGGCGGTCTCGACGGTGGCCGAGCTTTCGGCAGAGGCGGGCGTCCAGCCCTCGGCCTTCATGCGGTTCTGCCAGGAACTGGGCTTTTCGGGTTTTTCCCAGATGCAGCGGCTGTTCCGCAGCGACTATTCGCGCAAATGGCCGGATTATGCGACGCGCATCGATTCGCTCCGCGATCACGGGTCGGACAGTCCGGCGGCGCTTCTTGCCGAATTCGTCGAGGTTGGCCGGCTGTCGCTGGAAAACCTGCTGACCTCGGTCGAGACGGAAGCGCTGAACGAGGCCGTGGCGATGCTGGCGAAGGCCGAGACCATCCACCTCGTCGGCTTTCGTCGCGCCTTTCCGGTGACCTCCTATCTCGCCTATGCATTTGAAAAGATGGATATCCCGGCAATGCTGCATACGGGGATTGCGGGGCTCGGGCTGGAATATGCCATTCGGCCCAATGATGCCGTGCTCGCCGTCACCTTCGCCCCCTATACCGAGCGCACGCTGGAGATCGCGGAAGCCGGCAGGGCGCGCGGCGCGGGGCTTGTCGCCATCACCGATTATGTCACCAGTCCGCTGGTCCGGCTCGGCGCCACGACGCTGAATGTGGCCGAACCCGATGTCGGCGCCTTCCGGGCCCTTTCCGGATCGTTGTCGCTTGCGATCTCGCTTGCAGTGTCCGTGGGCGCCGCACGCGAGAATGGAAAAAATAGAAAATAAATATTGCAATCGTCACGGAATGGAATTTAAATTCCCTCCCGGAGCGTGAACCGGTTTCGCGTTCCGATATTGCCCTTGCCGGGAGGAGGTCGGGGCGAATTCATCCCTTGGAGGAGGACTTGAAGATGAAGAGCAGATTTCTTGCGCTGGCGGCTGCTGCCGTTGCACTGACGAGCCTGGCGCCCGCTGCGGCCTGGGCCGAGGGCGAGCGCTTCGTGCTGATCTCGCATGCGCCCGACAGCGACAGCTGGTGGAACACGATCAAGAACGCGATCAATGTCGCGGGCGACCAGATGGACGTCGAAGTGGAATACCGCAACCCGCCGACGGGCGACCTTGCCGATATGGGCCGTATCGTCCAGCAGGCGGCCGCGTCCAATCCGGACGGCATCATCGTCACGATCGCCGATTATGACGTTCTTTCCGGTCCGATCTCGGATGCCGTGGCCAAGGGCATTCCGGTGATCACCATCAATTCGGGCACGGAAGAGCAGTCGAAACAGCTCGGCGCGATGATGCATGTGGGCCAGCCGGAATATATGTCGGGCAAGCTTGCAGGCGAGCGCGCCAAGAAGGAGTCGGACGCCGACAGCTTCCTGTGCGTCAACCACTACATCACCAACCCGGCATCCGTTGAGCGCTGCCAGGGCTTTGCCGATGGTCTGGGCGTCGAGCTCGGCCAGCAGATGATCGACAGCGGCATGGACCCGTCCGAGGTCAAGTCGAAGGTGATGGCCTATCTCAATGCCAATCCGGATACCGGCGCGATCCTGACACTCGGCCCCAACTCCGCCGAGCCGACGATTGCCGCGCTTGATGAAACCGGTAAGGCCGGTCAGGTCTATTTCGGCACGTTCGACCTTTCGAGCGGCATTGCCGATGCGATCAAGGCCGGCACGATCAACTTCGCCATCGACCAGCAGCCCTACCTGCAGGGCTATCTGCCGGTGGTCATCCTGACCAACTACGCCCGCTATGGCGTGATGCCGGGCAACTCGATCAATTCGGGTCCCGGCTTCATCACCGACGGCAACATCGAACTGGTCGAGAAATACGCCGGCCAGTATCGCTGACGTTTGACAATGGCGATGCCGCGCGGACTTGCCGCGCGGCGTCCTGACCGGCAACCGCCGGTCTCCTGAGACGCCCGGTACGGCAGGCAGCGAAAACGCGCCGCCGGCGCGGGGAACCATTGCCTACGCGGCGGAGACAATCTGATGTCCAAATCCCACGAACAAAAGCCGCACCGGCCGATCGAGGAGCTGATCCTCGAAGAGCGCATGCGCCCCGTGCCGCGCTGGCGCAAGGCGCTGATCCGGCCGGAGCTCGGCTCCATCTGCGGCACCATTCTCGTTTTTCTGCTGTTTGCCATGATCGCCGGCGACAGCGGCATGTTTTCAGCCGAAGGCTTCATCAACTGGGGCACGGTCTCGGCCCAGTTCGCCATCATCGCCGTCGGCGCCTGCCTGTTGATGATTGCGGGCGAATTCGACCTGTCGATCGGTTCGATGATCGGCTTTTCCGGCATCATCATCGCGCTTTTGACCGTGCAATGGGGCTGGCCCGCCTGGCTTGCGATCATCACCGCCTTTGCCGTCGCGGTCGCCATCGGCGCGCTGAACGGCTTCCTGGTGATCCGCACCGGCCTGCCGTCCTTCATCGTTACGCTCGCCTTCCTGTTCATCCTGCGCGGGCTGACGATCTTCATCGCCATCTCGACCACCGGCAAGACGATCATCGGCGGCGTGCGCGAGGCATCGGAAGGCGATGTCGTCGCCGCGCTCTTTGGCGGCAAGGTGTTCGGCGGTTTCTTCCGCTGGCTTGCCGACAATGACATGATCGCGACCTTCGTTGCCGGCCCGCGCGCCGGGCAACCCGTCGTCGACGGCATTCCGATGCTGATGGTCTGGGCGCTGATTCTGATCGCGCTCGGCCATTTTCTTCTGGTGCGCACCAAATTCGGTAACTGGATCTTCGCCGCCGGCGGCGATGCCCAGGCCGCGCGTTATGTCGGCGTGCCGGTCAACCGGGTGAAGATCCTGATGTTCATGCTGACGGCCTTCTGCGCCACCATCTTCGCCACCTGCCAGGTGATGGAGTTCGGCTCGGCGGCGGCCGACCGCGGCCTGCTGAAGGAGTTCGAGGCGATCATTTCCGTGGTCATCGGCGGGGCGCTGCTCACCGGCGGGTACGGTTCCGTCATCGGTGCGGCGCTTGGCGCGCTGATCTTCGGCGTCGTCCAGCAGGGCCTGTTCTTCGCAGGCGTCGAAAGCTCGCTGTTCCGCGTGTTCCTCGGCGTCATCCTGCTGCTCGCCGTCATTCTCAACACCTATATCCGCCGTCGCATCACGGGAGAACGCTAGAGATGAGCGCACCTCTGATCGAACTTCAGGAAATCGAAAAGCATTTCGGCCCGGTGATCGCGCTGGCTGGCGTCTCGCTCTCGGTCATGGCCGGGGAATGCCATTGCCTGCTCGGCGACAATGGCGCGGGCAAGTCCACCTTCATCAAGACCATGTCGGGCGTGCACAAGCCGAGCTATGGCCGCATCCTCGTCGACGGCAAGGAAGTCACCTTCAACGATCCGCGCGACGCGATGGCGGCAGGCGTTGCCACGGTCTATCAGGACCTGGCGATGATCCCGCTGATGTCGGTGACCCGCAATTTCTGGATGGGCCGGGAGCCCGAGCGGCGCATCGGCCCGATCAAGGTATTCGACCACAAGAAAGCGGGCGCCATCACCGTTGAGGAAATGGCCAAGATGGGCATTCACCTGCGCTCCGCCGATCAGGCGGTCGGCACGCTTTCGGGCGGCGAGCGGCAGACGGTTGCCATTTCCCGCGCCGTCTATTTCGGCGCGCGCGTGCTGATCCTTGACGAGCCGACCTCGGCGCTCGGCGTGCGCCAGACGGCGAATGTGCTTTCCACCATCGATGCCGTGCGCAAGAAGGGTATCGGCGTTGTCTTCATTACCCATAATGTCCGTCATGCGCTGGCCGTCGGCGATCGCTTCACCGTCATCAATCATGGCAAGACGCTGGGCACTGCCAAACGCGGCGAGATCAATGCCGAACAGTTGCAGGATCTGATGGCGGGCGGACGCGAACTGGTTGAACTCGAATCCTCGCTTGGAGGCACTGTCTAGAGCATGCATGAACTCGATTGTCTCACGATCGGCCGTTCCTCGGTCGACCTTTACGGCGCGCAGGTCGGCGGTCGGCTGGAGGATATGCTGTCCTTCGAGAAATATCTCGGCGGCTCGCCGACCAATATGGCGACGGGCGCGGCGCGTCTCGGCCTGAAGTCCGGGCTGATCACCCGTGTCGGCGACGAGCATATGGGCCGCTTCATCCGCGAGGAACTGGCGAAGGAAGGCGTCGACGTGACCGGCGTGATCACCGATCCGGAACGGCTTTCCGCACTGGTGATCCTGGGCATTCGGGATGAGGAGCAGTTTCCGCTGATTTTCTATCGTGAGAACTGCGCCGACATGGCGCTCTGCGAAGACGATATCGACGAGGCGCTGATCGCGCGCTCGCGTTCGCTGGTCGCCACCGGCACGCATCTTTCCAACCCGCAGACCGAGGCGGCTGTGCTGAAGGCGCTTGACCTTGCCCGCAAGCACGGCGCCCGCAACGCGCTCGACATCGACTACCGACCGAACCTCTGGGGCCTTTCCGGTCACGGCGACGGTGAGAACCGCTTCATTGCGTCCGAGAAAGTGACCGCCAAGCTTCAGTCGACGCTGCATCTGTTCGATCTCATCGTCGGCACGGAAGAGGAGTTCCACATTGCCGGCGGCACGACGGATACGCTTGAGGCGCTGAAGAAGGTGCGCAAGGTGAGCGACGCAACGCTGGTGCTGAAGCGCGGCGCGGCCGGCGCTTCGGCCTTCGAGGGGGCTATTCCGGATGATATCGATGGCGGCGTTGCGGGCAGAAGCTTCCGCATCGAGGTCTTCAATGTTTTGGGCGCCGGCGATGGCTTCATGGCCGGGCTCCTGAAGGGATGGCTGACGGATCGGAACTGGGCCGAAAGCCTGACGATCGCCAATGCTTGCGGAGCCTTCGCCGTCTCCCGTCATGGCTGCACGCCAGCCTATCCGAGCCTGACGGAACTTGAATATTTCCTTGAGCATGGCTCAACCATGCTGGCGCTGCGCAAGGACAAGGCGCTGGAACAGCTTCATTGGTCGACCAACAGGCACGGCGACTGGCCGGAAATGCGGGTCTTTGCCTTCGACCACCGGATCCAGCTTGAAGACATGGTCGCGGAATGCGGCGTTCCGGCCCAAAGGCTGGGCGCGTTCAAGGAGCTCTGCCTGAGGGCGGCTCTGGATGTGGCCGACGGCAGGCCGGGCTACGGTATTCTCTGCGACAGCCGGATTGGCCGTTCATCGCTTTACAAGGCCGCCGGAACCGGCCTCTGGATCGGGCGGCCGACGGAATGGCCGGGTTCGCGTCCGCTCACGCTCGAGCCGGAGCTTGGCGAGGACATGGGCGGGCTTGCCGAATGGCCCGCCGAACATGTGGTCAAGGTTCTGTGCTTCTATCACCCCGATGACGATGCGGCGCTGAAGGTCGAGCAGGAGGCGACGCTGACGCGGCTCTTTGCCGCCGCGCGCCGAAACCGGCTGGAATTCCTGATGGAGGTCGTGTCATCAAAGCATGGCGAGACGGATGATATGAGCGCCGCGCGGGTGATCGAGCGTCTTTACGAGATCGGCATCTATCCCGACTGGTGGAAGCTGGAGCCACTGACATCGAAAGCCGCATGGGCCAATGTGTGCGCGGCGATCGAGCGCAATGACCGCCACACGCGCGGCATCGTCGTGCTCGGCCTCGATGCGCCGGAAGAGGAACTGGCGGCCAGCTTTGCCGAAGCCGCGCGTTTTCCGCTGGTCAAGGGGTTCGCCGTCGGTCGTTCGATCTTCGCTGACGCGGCCCGTGCCTGGCTTTCAGGCGCAATTGGCGATGATGAGGCCGTCGCGGAGATGACGAACAAATACCGCAGCTTCTGCCGCTATTGGGACGAGGCACGGCAGGCTGCAGGACAGCATGAAAGAGATGAGGCGTTTTGATGAAAACGATCCGCTTGACCGCCGCGCAGGCACTGGTGCGCTATCTGATCGCGCAGAAGAACGAGGACGGCGATCCCGTCATTCCCGGCTGCTGGGCGATATTCGGCCACGGCAATGTCGCGGCGCTTGGCGAGGCGCTTTATGGCGTGCGCGACAGCTTTCCCACATGGCGCGGCCACAATGAACAAACCATGGCGCATGCGGCAATCGCCTATGCTAAGGCGAAGAACCGGCGCCAGGCCATGGCGGTGACAACCTCGATCGGCCCCGGCGCGACCAATATGGTGACGGCCTGCGCGCTCGCCCATGTGAACCGCCTGCCGGTGCTGCTGATTCCCGGCGATGTCTTCGCCAGCCGCGCGCCCGATCCGGTGTTGCAGCAGGTCGAGGATTTCGACGACGCGACGGTTTCCGCCAATGACTGCTTCCGCCCGGTCAGCCGCTATTTCGACCGGATCACGCGACCGGAGCAGCTTTTGACCGCGCTGCCGCGCGCGCTATCGACGCTGACCGATCCGGAGCGCTGCGGCCCCGTGACGCTCTCCTTCTGCCAGGACGTTCAGGCGGAAGCCTTCGACTGGCCGGAAAGCTTCTTCGCCGAAAAGACCTGGCATCAGCGCCGCCCCGCGCCGGATGCGGGTGCGCTGATGCGGGCAGTTGACGCCATCAAGTCTGCCAAACGGCCGCTCATCGTGGCCGGCGGCGGCGTGCTTTTTTCGGGGGCGACAGAGGTCCTGAAAGCCTTTGCCGAAAAGCATCGGATTCCTGTTGCCGAAACGCAGGCAGGCAAGTCTTCGCTTGCCGCCAGCCATCCGCTGAACCTCGGCTCCATCGGTGTGACCGGCGCCTCTGCCGCCAATGCGATCGCCGCCGATGCCGATCTGGTGATCGGTGTCGGTACAAGGTTCCAGGATTTCACCACCGGTTCCTGGTCGGTGTTCAGGAATCCCGCGCGGCGCATTCTGGCGATCAATGTCACGGCGTTCGACAGCTACAAGCATGATGCCCTGCCGCTCGTGGCCGATGCGCGGGTTGCACTGGAAATGCTGGGCGAGAAGCTCGGCGGGCATCAGGCTCCGGCCGTCGATCCCGAACTGAAGAGAACCTGGATGGCCTCGGTCGCCGCCGCCACCGATGCGCCCTCCGGCAATGCGCTGCCAAGCGACGGGCATGTGATCGGCGCCGTCCAGCGCCAGAGCGGGGAGGATGCCATTGTTGTCTGCGCATCCGGCGGACTTCCGGGCGAGCTGCACAAGCTGTGGCAGGCCGAACGCCCCAATGGCTACCACCTCGATTACGGCTATTCCTGCATGGGCTACGAGATCGCCGGCGGCCTCGGCGTCAAGATGGCGCTGCCGGAGCGCGACGTCATCGTCATGCTCGGCGACGGCTCCTACCTGATGGCGAATTCCGAACTCGCGACCTCCGTCATGCTCGGTCAGAAGATCACCGTCGTCGTGCTCGACAATCGCGGTTTCGGCTGCATCAACCGGCTGCAACGCGCGACTGGCGGCGAGAGCTTCAACAATCTGATCGATACCGCCCGCCACGTCGTGCCCTCCGACATCGACTTCGCCGCCCATGCCGCGTCCCTCGGCGCGATCGCGGAGAAGGTCGATGGCATCGAGGCGCTGGAGGAAGCGATGAAGCGCGCGAAGACCAGTGACCGCAGCCATGTGATCGTCATCGACACCGACCCGATGATCACCACGGAAGCCGGCGGCAACTGGTGGGATGTGGCCGTGCCGGAAGTTTCCGAACGCACGCAAGTGAATGCGGCGCGTGAAAACTATCTGAAAGACCGCGCCAACCAGCGCGCCTTTGACTGAGTTCCTTTTGCCTTTGAAAGGGTGAAATCATGATCCTCTTCGGAACCAATCCGATTGCCTGGTCCAATGATGACGACCAGAGCCTCGGTGCTGACATCCCGCTTGAAACCTGCCTGTCCGAAACCGCCGAGATCGGCTTTGACGGTATCGAGAAGGGCCACAAGTTCCCGACCGAACCGGAAGCGCTTTCGGCCGTACTCTCCGCCCATGGCCTCAAATTCGTCTCGGGTTGGCACTCGCTCAACCTGCTTACGCATTCGGTCGAAGACGAGAAGGCCGCGATCCGCCCGCACCTCGACTTGCTGAAATCGCAGGGCTCAAAGGTCTGCATCGTCTGCGAGACATCGAACGCCATTCACGGCAATGACGGCGCTGCCCTGAACACCCGACCCGTGCTGGATGATGCCGCCTGGGACGGATTTGCCGCAAAGCTCGATGCGATCGGGGCCTATTGCGCCGAGGATGGCATCGCGCTCGTCTATCACCATCATATGGGTACGATCATTCAGAGCGAATCCGAGATCGACCGGCTGATGGCGCTGACGGGGCCGGATGTGTATCTGCTGCTCGACACCGGCCACGCGACCTTCGGCGGCGGCGATCCGCAAGCGCTGGCGCGCCGCCATATGGGCCGCGTCCGGCATATCCACGCCAAGAATGTACGCGGTGAAATCATGAAGCAGGTCTGGGACGAGGGGCTGAGCTTCCTGGAGGGCGTGCGGCGGGGCGTCTTTACCGTGCCGGGCGACGAAGAGGGGATCGTCGATTTCACGCCCGTGCTGAAGATCGCCGCGGAACATGGCTATTCCGGCTGGATCGTGATCGAGGCCGAGCAGGACCCCGCCGTTCGCAATCCGTTCAAATACCAGAGCTTGGGGCTGAAGGCGCTGAAGGCGGCGGCCGAGCAAGCCGGACTGAAGTAGAGAGAAGACGAGGAGAACCGAGATGAGCCGATTGCTGGTCAAGCCGAACGGAACCGATGGCAAGGTTCACGACATCACGCCCGAAAGCGCCGGCTGGGGCTATGTCGGCTTCGGGCTCTATCGCCTTGCCGCGGGCGAGACCGTCTCGGAAAAGACGGAGGACCGCGAGGTCATTCTGGTGCTTGTCGAGGGCAAGGCCGCGATTTCAGGGGCCGGCCAGGATTTCGGCACGCTCGGCAAACGCATGAACGTGTTCGAGCGGGAAAAGCCTGCCGCCGTTTATGTGCCCGACCACGCGGAGTGGTCGGCAAGGGCTGAAACGGACTGCACGCTCGCCGTCTGCTCGGCGCCCGGCAAGGGCGGTCACAGTGCCAGGGTCATTGAGGACATCGGGCTGGAAGAGCGCGGCAAGGGCTCCAACACCCGTTACATCCATCCGATCGCGATGGAAGACAAGGACATTGCCGACAGTCTTCTGGTAACCGAAGTGTTCACGCCGGCGGGCAACTGGTCGTCCTATCCGCCGCACAGGCATGACGAGGACAATTATCCGGATATGACCTATCTGGAGGAGACCTATTACCACCGCCTCAATCCCGCCCAGGGCTTCGGTTTCCAGCGGGTGTTCACCGAGGACGGAGAACTGGACGAGACCATGGCGGTGCATGACGGCGAAGTCGTTCTGGTGCCGAAGGGCCATCATCCCTGCGGCGCGCCGCATGGCTATGAGATGTACTATCTGAATGTCATGGCCGGGCCGATGCGCAAATGGCGCTTCAAGAACCATCCGGATCACGACTGGATCGCAAAGCAGCAGGCGTAAGGACCGCGGTTGATTGTCCCCGGCGATCACGGATAATGGTCTGAAGTGAATCACCGCGCATAGGCTCTTCCGTGCAATCTTCCCTGCTTCAACGCCTGCGACTGGCGGCGCTGGTCGTCGGCGTGTTTCTGATCGGCGCGAATTCCTTCGTTCTCGGGCCGATCCTCGGCGACGTCGCGCGGACGCTCGACACGGAGCCGGTCGCCGTGACGCGCGCGATCTCTGCCTTTGGCGCGGCGGCAGCCTTTTCCGCCTTCTTTCTGTCCGGTGTTATCGATCGTTACGCCATGCGCGTGGTTCTGTCCGGCTCCGCCTTGCTGATCGCGTCCGGCTTTGCCGGGTCTGCCCTGAGTCCGGCATGGCAGGTTCTTGCCTTCTTTCAGGCGGTAACCGGTCTGGCAACCGGCGTGCTTCTGCCTGCCGTCTACTCGCAGGCAGTGCGCGCGGCGCCGCCGGGGAAGGGGGCGCGAACCTTTGGCATCGTCCTTTCGGGCTGGTCGCTTTCGCTGATCGTCGGTGTGCCGCTTTCCGCGATGTTGAGCGATGCCCTCGATTGGCGCCTTGCTTATGGCGCGCTGGCGACGCTCGCCCTGTTGACCTGTCTGATCTTTGCCGTCACGGGTGATGGCAACCCTGACAACGCGCGCGGAAAGGTTTACACGCGCCGCGAGGCGATCCGCGTCCGCGGCGTTGTCAGCATGCTCGCGACCGGACTTCTGTTCATGACGGTCTTCTACGGGACCTACGCGCTTCTCGGCCTCAGGATGCGCGATGCGCTCGGCATCAGCGCGGCAGCGGCAAGCCTTGCCGTCATGACCTACGGTATCGGCTTCGGCATCGGCGGTATTCTGGCGCGCCATGTCGACCGGCTCGGTCCTGCAAGGCTGTTTCCGTTCCTGCTGGGCGGATCCGGACTTGTCTATCTCTTGCTCTATCCATCGACGCAAGCCTATTGGTCATCGCTGCTGGCGACTTTCCTGCTCGGGATATTCAATCATTTCGGCCTGAACCTGACCGTCCTGCTTCTCGCCGAACGCAAGCTCGAAGCGCGCGGAACGCTGATCGGCCTGAACACCACCGTGACCTATAGCGCGGTGTTTTTCGGGCCGCTGCTGATGAGCGGTCTCTATGCGGGGTTCGGGTATGGGGCGGTCAGCCTTTGCGGCGGCCTTTTCCTGGCCGTCTGTGTTATTCTCATGTGGCGGCTGCGCAGGGCCTGACAGCTATCAGTGCAGCTGGCGCGAAATCGGGTCGCCGACAGTAAAATCGGCAAACCGCACTTTCAGGCCCGCCCGTTCGGGCGTACAGGCAGTCATGCCGATCAGGGCGTCAGATGAAGGGAAGGGGCAAAGTCGTGCCATCTGCCACTGGCCGTCGCCCAGATGGAACTGCACCCGCACAGCATCATCATGGCGGGTAATGCGGATCGAGACAGGCGTCTGAGGGTTCGCATCATGCAGCGGTATGACCGACCAGTCCGAGATGTCGCGGGTGACGACGGTGGAAAAATGCATCAGCCCGTCGGTGAACTCGATGCCCGCCTTGATCCAGTGGGTCTCGTCGATGCGCAGGATCAGGCCCGCCTGATCGTAGAGCGTCTCGTAGTCGGCGGTGACGGTCGCGCTGGCCGAGAAATCGCCGGCGACCGGCTCAAGCAGGGCATGGCCGCTGTCGCGGGTAAAGCCGTAGAAAGTCTTGCGCCAGAAATCGGTAGCCTTGTCGGTCACCAGTTCCAGCGTCCCGTTCTCTTCCGACCATTCAGCAGGTTCGTTCAGCCATTGCGCCATGATGTTCCTCCGTGCCGTGCCTATTCCGGCAGGCGATAGTCCTTCAGTCGGTCCTCGCGGGAAACAAAGAGCTTGCCGCTCTCCTGAAAGTCGGGGCTGACCAGCGGCACGATCTTTTCCGCCACTTCGCTTGGATGCGGCAGCGTCATCGGGTCCTCGCCGGGGGCTGCCTGCGCGCGCATGGCGGTGCGGGTGCGGCCGGGATCGAAATTCGTCACCTTGATCGCGGTGTGCGCGGTTTCCGCGGCCCATGTGCGCCCCATGGCCTCGACGGCGGCCTTGGAGGCGGCATAGGCGCCCCAGAAGGGCCGGCAGGTATGGGCAACGCCGGAGGAGATCAGCACCGCGCGGCCGGCATCGGACTGCAGCAGCAGCGGCTCGAGCGAACGGATCAGCCGCCAGGTCGCCGTGACGTTCACGGTCATCACCTGTTCGAACACCTTGGCTTCCAGGTGGGCGAGCGGCGAGACGACGCCGAGGACGGCGGCATTGGCGACCATGATGTCAAGTTTTTCCCAGCGCGTGAAAATCGATCCGCCGAGACGGTCGATCGCGCCCATATCGGCAAGGTCCATCGGCACCAGCGTTGCCGAGCCGTTGCCGTCAGCCTTGATTGCGTCATCCAGTTCCTCAAGCCCGCCGACCGTGCGCGCGCAGGCAATGACATGCGCGCCGCGCTTTGCCAGCGCCAGCGCGGTAAAATAGCCGATGCCGCGCGAGGCGCCGGTGACGACCGCCAGCCGGCCTTCGAGTGACTTGCTCATGATGTGGTCTCCGGATGGGTTCAGGCTTCAGCCGTTGCCGGCCAGAAGCTCGATCTTGGAAAACTCTCCCTCATGCTCCTTGTCGAGCAGGCGGGTCGGATAGTCCCCGGTGAACTGGTGATCGGTGAACTGCGGCAGGGCATTATTGCGCTTCTCGCCGCCGACGGCCATGTAGAGCCCGTCGATCGAGAGGAACTGCAGCGAGTCCGCGCCGATGAACTTGCACATGTCGGCAAGCGTCTCGTGATTGTTGGCAAGCAGCTTGTCGCGATCGGGCGTGTCGATGCCGTAAAAGTCCGAATGGTAGATCATCGGGCTGGCAACGCGGATATGCACCTCTTTGGCGCCGGCCTCGCGCAGCATCTGCACGATCTTCACCGAAGTCGTGCCGCGCACGATGGAATCGTCGATCAGCACCACCCGCGCGCCGGCAATCACCGCCTTGTTCGCCGAATGCTTCAGCTTGACGCCGAAGGCGCGGATCTGCTGCGTCGGCTCGATGAAGGTGCGGCCCACATAATGGTTGCGGATGATGCCGAGCTCGAAGGGAATGCCGCTTTCCTGCGCATAGCCGATCGCCGCCGGCGTGCCGCCATCGGGCACCGGCACGACGACATCGGCTTCGACCGGAGCCTCCTGCGCGAGATTGACGCCCATGTTCTTGCGCGTCTGGTAGACATTGCGGCCGCCGACGATGGAATCGGGGCGGGCGAAATAGACATATTCGAACAGGCAGAGGCGCTCGGGCTGTTTGAGCGCGGGCTTGCGGCTGTCGATGGAGACCGTTCCGTCGGGCTGAAGCTCGCAGATGACGACTTCGCCGTTTTCGACGTCGCGGATGAACTTGGCGCCGATAATGTCGAGCGCGCAGGTTTCCGAACAGAAGATCGGCTTGCCGTTCAGCTCGCCCATCACCAGCGGGCGGATGCCCGTCGGGTCGCGCGCGGCGATCAGCTTGGTGCGGGTCATCGCGATCATCGAGTAGCCGCCTTCCATCTGGCCGATGGCGTCGATGAAGCGGTCGGAGGATGTCTTGGCGCGTGAACGGGCGATCAGGTGCAGAACGACCTCGGTATCCGAGGTCGACTGACAGATCGCGCCGTCGGAGATCAGCTTGCGGCGCATGAACAGGCCGTTGGTGAAATTGCCGTTATGGGCAATGGCGATGCCGCCGACGCCGAGTTCGGCGAAAAGCGGCTGGACATTGCGCAGCACCGTTCCGCCGGTCGTCGAATAGCGCACATGGCCCATGGCCATGGAGCCCTTGAGGCTCTCCAGCATGGCCGGATCGGTATAGTGATCGCCGACAAGGCCGAGATGGCGCTCCGAGCGGAACTGCTGGCCGTCATAGGAGACGATGCCGGCCGCCTCCTGGCCGCGATGCTGCAGCGCGTGCAGGCCGAGCGCGGTCAGCGCCGCCGCGTCTGGGTGGCCCAGAATGCCGAAGACGCCGCATTCCTCATGCAGCGTATCATCGTCCAGGCTGAAATCGTCATGGTGGTCAAAACTGGTCATCGCGTGATCCGGAAATGGCTGGGGCAGGGCTCGTCCGAAAGCAGGTTCATCCAGACAGTACTAGAGATATCAGATAGGCCGGACATCCGGCCGGAAATTCAAAATGACGTTACCGTCGATCATTGCCAGAAGTCGCGTCTCATCGCGCTCAAGCGAACTCTCGATCTCCTTGCCGCCGGGCAGATAGGACTCAAGCTTGGCGGCAAGCATGTCGAGCGCGGGCTTCGACTTGGCGTTCCTGATCCAGTCGGGGCTCTGGGCATCGCCGACCAGCCAGTTCCAGAATGCGACCGCGACCGCGAGAATCAGCACGCCACGCACAAGGCCGAAGACAAAACCAAGCGAACGATCCAGCACGCCGGCGCGGCTGTCGATAATATAGTCCGCAAATCGCGTGGTCACCAGTGAAAGAACGACAAGGGCGATGAGAAAAACAACCGCGAAGGCGCCAGCCATGGCCATGCGCGCGTCTCCGAGAAAACCCTCGAATGTCGGCGCCAGGAAGGGGTAGGCCAGATAGGCGATGACGGCGGACAGGCCCCAGGCTAGAAGTGAGAGGATCTCCCGAGAAAACCCGCGAACCATGGCGAGTAGGGCCGAAAACAGAACAACGCCGACAACAATCAGATCGAACAGGGTTACTGGCATTCATTGCTCCGCTTGTCGTGGGTCCGCACTTTTTCCGGACCGGTCGCCCTGAGGCGTCTCACTCGCTGTCATCCGCCCCATTCTCCGGCTTCATGCCCGCAATGTCGGCCACAAGTTCCGGTAGAGCTTCAAGTCCTTTTAATCCGTTTGCGTTCACTTGCGCAATTTCTGCGGAACCGGACGGGAGCACCGCGCGCGCAAAACCAAGCTTGGAAGCCTCTTTCAGACGCTGCGCCGCATGGGTCACCGGACGGATCGCTCCGGAAAGACTGACCTCGCCGAAATAGACACAATCGGCCGGGAGAGCAAGTCCGGCGAGCGAGGAAATAAGCGCGGCGGCAACGGCCAGGTCGGCCGCGGGCTCGGTGACACGGTAGCCGCCGGCGATGTTGAGATAGACATCGTGATTGCCGAGCCGCACGCCGCAATGGGCTTCCAGCACGGCGAGGATCATCGACAACCTTGCCGAATCCCAACCGACCACGGCGCGGCGCGGCGTACCGAGCGAAGTGGGCGCGACCAGAGCCTGAACCTCAACGAGAACAGGTCGGGTGCCTTCCATGCCTGCAAATACCGCGGCGCCTGGCGCCTTGTCGTTGCGCTCGCCGAGGAAAAGCTCGGAGGGGTTGGCGACCTCGCGAAGGCCTGTATCGCCCATTTCGAACACGCCGATCTCGTCGGTCGGGCCGAAGCGGTTCTTTACCGTTCTCAAAATGCGGTAGTGATGGCCGCGCTCGCCCTCGAAATAGAGCACGGCATCGACCATGTGCTCGACCACGCGGGGGCCGGCAATCTGGCCTTCCTTGGTGACGTGGCCGACCAGAACCATGGCGGTGCCCGTCTGCTTGGCGAAACGGATCATCGCCTGCACGCCGGTGCGCACCTGCGTGACCGTGCCTGGAGCGGCTTCCGCCTGATCGGACCAGAGCGTCTGGATCGAATCAACGATGACGAGATCGGGACGGGGGCCTTCGGCGAGTGTCGCCAGAATATCCTCGACATTGGTCTCGGCAGCGAGAAGCACCTCGGTATCGGCCGCGCCAAGGCGCCGGGCCCGGAGCCTGACCTGCGCTATGGCTTCCTCGCCGGAAACATAGATTACCCGCTGGTTTTGACGGGCAAGGGCGGCGGCGGCCTGCATCAGGATCGTCGACTTGCCGATGCCGGGATCGCCGCCCACCAGAACGGCGGAGCCGCGAACGAAGCCACCGCCCGTGACCCGGTCCAGCTCGGCCATCAGGCTGGCGATGCGCGGCGCTTCCTCGCTTTCTCCGTCGAGCTTGACGAGGGCCACCGGACGGCCTTTCTTCGGCGCGCGGGCCGGGCCGCCGCCAATGCCGGCTGCCGGGTTTTCCTCGACGATCGTGTTCCAGGCGCCGCAGGCATCGCACCGTCCCGCCCAGCGGGGATGCACGCTGCCGCAATTCTGGCAGATGAACTGGGTCTTCTGTTTGGCCAAGGTCTCTTCTTTGTCGGAAAAAGCGTCAGTCGGGCTGGGTATAGCGGCGGCGGTAGCGCAAGCCAAGGGATGTTAGCAGTTCATAGCCGATCGTGCCGGCCGCCGTCGCCGCCTCATCGAGCGGAAGGTCGGGGCCGATCAACTCGATATAATCACCGACCCTGATGGTGCCTTCGGGCACATCGGTCACGTCATAAATCGTCATATCCATGGTGATCCGGCCCGCAATCGGCACCCTATGGCCGGCGATGAAGCCGTGGCCGCCGGACCTGACGGCTTCGCGCAGCGGCGCGCCGGAACCCGAAAGCGAGCGGTGATAGCCATCGGCATAGCCGGCAGCGGCGATTGCAAGCCGGCTGTCGCGCGCAAGCCGGCAGGTGGCGCCATAGGAAACCGTCGCGCCGGCGCGGGCGTGGCGAATCTGGACGATCCGTGCTTCAGCTTTTGCCGCCGGTTTCAGTTGTTTTGAGGTGCCGGGCTGCGAATCTCCGCCATAAAGCGCGATCCCCGGACGGGTGAGGTCGAAATGATAATCGGCGCCGAGGAAAATTCCGGCCGACGCAGACAGGCTCGCCTCCACGCCTTCAAAGGCTGCAGTGACGATGCGGAACCAGTCGAGCTGGGCCCTGTTCATCGCAGACGCCGGATCATCGCCACAGGCAAGATGGGAGAGAATGAGGACCGGTTCGAAGCTTGCCGGCCGAGAGACATCGCCGGCCAGCGCCAAAGCCTCCTCCACCGTCAGACCGAGCCGGTTGAAGCCGGTATCAACCTGAAGGGCACAGGGAAAATCGCCGTATTCCGCAACGGCGGAGAAAAAGAAGGAAAGCTGTTCCGTGCTCGCAAGAACCGGCACGAGATCATTTTCGAAGAAAATCTCTTCCGTGCCGGGCCACATGCCGGACAGTACGAAAATGCGAGCATTGGGTGCAAACCGCCGAAGCGTTTCGCCTTCCTCGGGCACGGCGACGAAAAAATCCGCTGCGCCCGCGCCATAAAGCGCTTCGCCGACATCCTCGATCCCGAGGCCATAGCCATCGGCCTTGACCACGGCCGCCGTCCGGGCGCTGCCGGAAAGCGCGCGCATGGTTTTCCAGTTGTCGACGATGGCGCCGAGATCGACTGTCAGCCGGGCAGGGGCAGCCGAGAAGGGGATTTCCCCTTCCTGAAGCGGTTCTTCGTTGAGATCATTCGAATATTCAGACATGAAATCGCCGTTTGTTGCAAATATGCGGCGATTATAGCGTGTTCACGCCGTTTCGCCCATATTTATTCGTCGAAACTTGAATAGGACGGGTCCGCAAGATCCGCAAAGCGCGTATAGGCGGCCTGGAAGGCGAGGTTGGCGGTTCCGGTCGGGCCGTGACGCTGTTTGGCGATAATGACGTCGGCGGTTCCGCGCACCTTCTCGTATTTCATCTTCCACTCGTCATAGGCCGGATCGTCGGGATCGCGCGGTTCAAGATTCTGGACGTAATACTCTTCTCTGTAGACGAACAGCACCACGTCGGCGTCCTGCTCGATCGAGCCCGATTCGCGAAGGTCGGAGAGTTGAGGCCGCTTGTCGTCGCGGTTTTCCACCTGACGAGAGAGCTGGGAGAGCGCGATGATCGGCACTTCCAGTTCTTTGGCCAGCGCTTTCAGGCCGGTGGTGATCTCGGTCACCTCCTGCACGCGGTTGTCGCCGGATTTCTTCGAACCGGTCATGAGCTGGACATAGTCGACCACGAGCAGGTCGAGGCCGCGCTGCCGTTTCAGGCGGCGGGCGCGGGCCGACAACTGGGCGATGGAAATGCCGCCGGTCTGGTCGATATAGAGCGGCACTTTCTGCATGGTCTGCGAGCAGGCGACGAGCTTGTCGAAGTCGGCCTCGGTGATGTCGCCGCGGCGGATCTTCGAAGACGAGACTTCCGTCTGCTCGGAAATGATACGGGTGGCGAGCTGTTCGCCGGACATTTCGAGCGAGTAGAACGCGACCACGCCGCCCTGTTTGGCCTCGATCGTGCCGTCAGGCAGGACCTCGGGTTCATAGGCCGAGGCGACGTTCCAAGCGATATTGGTCGCAAGCGAGGTCTTGCCCATGCCCGGACGCCCGGCGAGGATGATCAGGTCGGAGCGCTGCAGGCCGCCCATCTTGCCGTCGAGCGTGTTGATGCCGGTGGAAATGCCCGAAAGGTGACCGTCGCTTTCAAACGCCTTGCTCGCCATGTCGATGGCGATGGTCACGGCGTTTTCGAACGACTGGAAACCGCCCTCGTAGCGGCCGGTCTCGGCAAGCGCGAAAAGCTTGCGCTCGGTGTCCTCGATCTGCTCGGCCGGCGGCAGGTCGATAGGCGCGTCATAGGCGGTATTGACGATGCCTTCGCCGATCTCGATCAACTGCCGGCGGATCGCCAGATCGTAGATGGTTCGGCCATAATCCTCGGCATTGATAATGGTGACGGCCTCGGCCGCGAGACGGGCGAGATACTGCGCGACCGTCAGGTCGCCGACCTTCATGTCGGAGGGAAGATGCGTCTTCAGCGTGATCGTGTTGGCGATCTTGTCCATGCGGATCGTGTCGCCGGCAAGCTCGTAGATCTTGCGGTGCAGCGGCTCGTAGAAATGCTCCGGCTTCAGGAAATCGGAGACGCGGTAGAACGCGCTGTTGTTGACGAGGATTGCGCCGAGCAGGGCCTGTTCGACTTCCAGATTGTTCGGCGCCTCGCGCTGCTGGGGCGCTCCGGGCGTCTGGAAGGAAAGGGAAGGCGCGATGTCATTCATGATTTTTCCGGTGGCTCTCGTCTGGTTCGCCCAAGCATAGACGAATGAGAATGCTGGTGAAGGGCCGAAGCCGTCCTCAACACTAATTCACAGGCTGAAAAATTAAACGCGAGGGCGGGGCCAAGCGGCCTTGACACGATTCGCCCCCGTCACGCGAGAGTGCATGATACACCCGAGCGGCGGAAAACGAAAAACCCGGCCTTGGAAAGGCCGGGCGCATAGCGGACCGTCGCTCATTTTCCGTGCCGCCTGGATGCTCGGGTCGAGCCCGAGCATGACAGGTCAGAGGAAAGCAAAGGTTGCCGGAAGCCTGTGCAAGACCAGAGGCCTTACTTGTCTTCCTCGTCGCCTTCTTCTTCGGCGGAGGCTTCTTCGGCTTCGTCCTCGTCGTCGAGGTCGTAGTCGGCATCCGGGTTGAAGAAGTCTTCCGGACGCAGCGCATCCTCGTCAACGCCGTAGATGGCATCGGCGGAGGTGAGGTCTTCGCCATGGAGCTGACGTTCGGCTTCCTCGGCGGTGCGGGCGACGTTCAGCTCGACCGTGACATAGACTTCGGCGTGGAGCTGGATCTCGACCTTGTGCAGACCGACCGTCTTGATCGGGTGGTTGAGAACCACCTGATTGCGGGAGATCTTGTAGCCTTCCTCGCCGAGGATCTCGACGATGTCACGGGTCGCGACCGAGCCGTAGAGCTGGCCGGTCTCGCCGGCGGAGCGGACAACGATGAAGGACTTGCCGTCAAGCGTGTCGGCAATCTTCTGGGCTTCGTTGCGGCGCTCGAGGTTGCGGGCTTCCAGCACCGCGCGCTCGGCTTCGAAACGGGCCTTGTTGGCGGCGTTGGCGCGCAGCGCGCGACCGGTCGGCAGAAGGTAGTTACGGGCATAGCCATCGCGAACCTTGACGGTTTCGCCCATCTGGCCAAGCTTGGCGATGCGTTCAAGCAGGATTACGTCCATGGGTTTTTCCTTTCAGTGTCGTCGTCATTGTCATCGTCCGGCGGGGTTGCGCCCGGTGAGAGCGCAATGGCCCGCCGCGTGTCGAGAAGGCCCATCACCACGAAGATCAGGGCCGGGAAGGTGAAAATCAGCGAAAGATAGGAGAGGATGATGACCGGCACGCCCCAGCTCTGGCCGCGCGCGGCAAGATGCATGCGGGCAAGACCGGCCAGCAGAAAGCCGCCGCCGAAGGCGCCGATACAGGCCGCGCCGATGAGGCCGATCGTTCCGCCGAAAAAGGTCGCGACCAGCGCCGCGAGAAACACGAAGATCGCATTGCGATGCATGCGCAGCGACTTGGCCACGTCCTCGCGCGGCCGGCTCGTCAGCCCGGACGAAATCACGATCCGCGCGGCAAAATGATAGGCGACGAACAGGAGGATGACCGAGGTCGCGCCCTGGACGATCGGCAGCATCACCACGAACATCGACTTGAACTGCGCAATCAGCGCCGCATCGGCTGCAAGGTCCGGGTTCTGGACCGTCAACGCCTCTATGAAGGCATCGATCAGTTCGCCGGTCGCATTCGGGCCGTAACCGGCGACAGCCCCCAGCACGATCAGCGCCAGCGTGATGACGGCGCACAGATGCATCAGGATATCGGACAGCGGATACCAAGCGGTAAGGCCTTCCGGACCGCCGATCTCGCTTGCCGGGCGCGCCAGATTGCCGAGATGGCTGAGCCAGCCTGCCGGCACCAGCGTGATGGCGAGCGTATAAAGCGCGAAGAAGGGCGAGACCATGGTCGCGCCGAGACCGCCGGCGACGATGATCGCGACGATCGCGGCAAAATTGCCCCAGCCAAGGCCGGCAATCAGGATGGGAAGCGCGGAGGCGGCGGAAAGCAGCGTTGAAAACAGCGCGTTGAAACTCGCCGCGTAAGCAAGCATGAAGCCCGCAACGCCGGCAAGCGCGCCAATCAGCAATGTCTTTGCATTGAGTGTTTTCATCCGCTGTCCTGCCTTTTGAGCAGTTAGGGAAATCAAGTTTCCCAACCTGGGTTCAATTTTCTGGCTGCTGCGCGCCCACCGCGCCGGAGCCTTGTGCCGGAGAAGCCGCCAGATGCGCCTTCTCCGAAATCATGCCTTGCGGCCGAAGCGCCTTACGAAACGACGTAGGGCAGGAGGCCGAGGAAGCGGGCGCGCTTGATGGCGCGGGCGAGTTCACGCTGCTTCTTCTGGCTGACGGCCGTGATGCGGGACGGAACGATCTTGCCGCGCTCGGAAATGTAGCGCTGCAGGAGACGAACGTCCTTGTAGTCGATCTTCGGAGCGTTGGCGCCGGAGAAGGGGCAGGTCTTGCGACGACGGTTGAACGGACGACGCGTCGGGATGGAGGCGATAGCTACCATGATAAAAACTCCTTAAATCTCGCAATCAGCTGCGCGGACGGCGATCGCCGCGATCGCCGCGGTCGCCACGATCACCGCGGTCGCGGTTGCCGCCGTCGCGGCGCGGACGGTCGTCGCGGTCGCGCTTCTGCATCATCGCCGACGGGCCTTCCTCATGCGCTTCGACCTTGATGGTCATGTAGCGCAGGATGTCCTCGTTGATGCGCATCTGGCGTTCCATCTCGTGGATCGCGGCAGCCGGCGCGTCGATGTCCATCAGCGCGTAATGCGCCTTGCGGTTCTTGCGGATACGGTAGGTGAGGGACTTCAGGCCCCAGTTCTCGATACGGCCAACCTTGCCGCCATGCTCTTCGATCAGTCCCTTGTACTGCTCGACGATGCCGTCAACCTGCTGCGCCGTGATGTCCTGGCGGGCCAGGAACACGTGTTCGTAAAGTGCCATGTTGAATTGCCTTTCTTGCATTTACCCGTGATCCGGACCTCGGCGGCTAAGCCTCAACGACTGCTCCTGGAGGGCCAAGCCCGGCAAGAAAAGCGTTTGATCGAGACGGTCGAGAGCGGCGACACGGGAGGCAGGCGCTTTTCACGCACCAAGCGCTTTCGCCACGGCGAAAACAGCCCTCCGTTCAGCCACCAGCCTGAAGACCGGACCTGTGGATGAGCGGCTTATACGGATTTTCGGACGGAATGCAAGGGGTGGGCGAAGTGAGAGATTGGCTATTGATACAAGCGCGCTATGTCCTCACCGATAGCTTCGTTTGCCGAGCATGAGGCATTACAGGCTCACTCGCGTTTCAAGTGCTCCCATTCGCTGATCAACGACCGGTACCTTTTATGGAGCACGGACTCTTCGTCACCCTGCCATGGCGCGGTTTGTGGGGAGAAGAAAGTTTTTCGAAGCGGGTCAATGATGCGCATGTCGTCCTCGTTGAGATTTATAAGCGCCCGTTTCATCACCCAAAGGCCTATGCGCGCCCCTTCCTCAGAGAGAGCGGGGTCCTCGCTGAAGTATGGGTATACCACGCGTGTATACTTTTCTCTGACTCTCGCGTTAAGGGCGTCCCTAATGCGAATTGTTGCTCCAAGATCTTCGATCTGAAGGTTGCCGTGAACACTTTGAGGAATAATCTCAACTCTCTCATTCGACCAGCGCAACTTTTCGTTCAGTAGTTCGAGGACGCCTTCTTTTAGGAGTGGGTAAAGTCTTCTGAAATTCTTGTTGGAATTTACGCGCGCATCGGTCAGCTGCAATAGCTCACCTTCACCTGCAATATGCTTCTTCACATCTGACCAGAATGGGCCGTGGAAGTCTCCTCCTTGGGTCCGATTACCGCCGTCTGCCTTCTTACGATCTAAATGAATATCCCTTTTCAGAATTGACCGCCGCAGTGGAGGTGCCGCGTAGAACAGCTGTAGCAATTTTCGCAGAGGGATATCCAATACAGACATATCTCAAGCTCCAGAGTAGCAGGGTCGAACACGGCAAGAAATACATTTTCGATAAAATTCTATCACGACTTAATTTATGTAATAAAGAACTTTATGTGTTGCCTTAGAAGGTGACTAATTAATTGTGGATTGTTTGCGCTATGGTTGGCTTGAAGGAGGGAGTTGGAGATGGGCAAAAATAACAGAGATGATTTCAACGCGGCGACCGTTCGTACTCTTATGACGAGGGTAGCGGGCTATTGCTCTCGTCCAGAGTGTCGGAGAATGACAATCGTTCCAAGCCCAGACTATCCCGCTTATGTTTCGTCTTTTGGTAGAGCCGCGCACATCACCGCAGCATCAAAGAATGGCCCCCGATTCGAAGCTAATTTGACAGCCTCCGAACGTAAATCTGCTGATAACGGTATATGGCTATGCGCAGATTGTGCCGATTTGATCGACAAAAACAGTGGGGATGGATTTTCACCGGAACTTCTACGAAGTTGGAAGGCGAGTGCAGAGCAAGAGGTTTCTAACGCGTCGCTCTTGCGCACCGCGGCTAGCAGGCCAGTATGGCTCGATAAACTTCGGTCCCCACATTATGTAAATGTGCCGAGGGTGCTTCATCTTTCCGAAGCGGGTGTGCTGTCCCCTGAGACGCGGGCCATGTTCAATCGAGGATTTCCCGAAGATGGTTTCATCGCGCCTCAGCTGTATGAGGTGAGCACGGTTCTTCGTCTGATTTCTATCAAGGCCATCGATGTTGAGCAAATTCTACAACCTGAGAAGCAAGTTGCGGAGGGGTTGACGATTTCATTCTACAGAAGATGTAGGACAAAGAATGGTGCCAATACCGATAAATGCTATGTAGAAAACTATTCGTTTGAAAAATCTCCACTTATTTACGCAGAAGCCCATGCTTACCGTTACGTATTCCCTTATGATCCGATTTGGCTAACTACCATGACGGCGAGGGGTAGTGTCCGTCAGGGCACCGCCCAACTGGCAGGACTGGGTATTGTGAAGCATGTCGATCAGAATAAAAGATCGGTCATTTCGACGCCTCTGGCGTTCGGGATTCCGGACTTGCTCGGATTGTTTGGATAGGAAGGACGTACTCAGAGTCTGTTCAAGAATGCATAATTGTCGGCAGATTGTGGCGTCGGGTCAGGCCAAACCAGCTTGGGATATCGTATTTCATGGACCTAACGCCTGCAAATTTGTGGGCTAAGGACCTATCGGCTAATTCTTGGACAGGCACTAAGCTATACCGCTACCGACGTTGAGTTCCTTGTGCAACCGAATGGTAATTCATTGGGCTTTCCGCAAAATCGAGGATCATCCATCGTCTCAGCATAAGCCCGTTTCACCACCCGATGCCGATCCTCCCCGAGCCCCTGTTTCCAGTAGCTGGAAATATAGAGCTGATCCGGCCTAAGCCCGCGTTCCTGTCTGAGATAGGTGCGCATGCGGTGCATGGTTTCGAATTAGGCGACGCACCAGCCGTGGACGCGGCCCTTACGCCAGAAAAGGGCGCGGACGAAGGTTTCGAATTTTTTGCGGGTGATGGCCGGGGTTCGGGGTTGATGAGCCAGTGCGGCGCCAGGCCTCCGGCGTGGGACAAGTTTCGCCCTACACCAGCGCCCAGATATACCCCGCATAAATCACCACCATCACCACGCCCGTCGCCCGTTGAAACTTCGGCGCGAAAAACAGCATCCCCGCGAAAAACATGCTGGCTGCCAGCATCACCGGCACATCAAGCGTGGCGAAGCCGTCTGAGACGGGCAGCGGCGCGATGGCCGCGGTGGCGCTGAGGATCCAGAGCGTGTTGAAGATGCAGGAGCCGGTGACATTGCCGATGGTGACGTCGGAGTGGCGCTGCGTGGCGGCGACGACGGCGGTCGCCAGTTCCGGCAGGCTGGTGCCAATGGCAACCACGGTGAGGCCGACAACCGCGTCGGACACGCCGAAATGGGCGGCAAGCTCGGTCGCGCCGCAGATCAATCAGCAAGACCTGCCGAAACGGAGCTCGACGAGTGCCTCTCTTGGCGAGCCGAACGCGAAAGGGGCTGCCTTCTCGCGCGCCCGATTGTTTCTAATCCCGCTCCCCCGGTCGTTCCGGCCGGATAAACAGCCAGATCACCCAGACGAGATAGGAAAGAATCACGATCATCAGGATGGCGCGGCCGGGATAGGGGTTGATCCGGTCGTCGCGGATGTTGACCTGTGGGGTGAGCGCTGCGGCCTTTCTCAGATAAGGGTCGACGGCGGCGTGGAGGCCGAGATTGCGGTTGATCGCCTCGACATTACGGTCCTGCAGCGGACGCTGTTCGTCGAAGAAGGCGCCCGGGCCCTGCTGGCCGACGACGAAGCGGTCCGGTGCTGCCGGTCCGAACAGGATCAGTTGTGTAGAAAGCGTTGCGACCGGCCGGTTTATGCCGTCATAGGTCTCGGCGCTGATCTGGGCCTCGCGCATGACCGGCAGATAAAGCTGCGCCGAGCCTTGCCACCAGGCATCCGCATCGACAAGCGTTATGGCCTGGCTTTCGCCGAGGAGATCGGCGAGATCCTGGCGGCCCGGCGTCGCGAAGACGAGCGCCACCTCGGCATCGCCGTTTTCGAGCGCGGCGGCTGCCGTCTCCACGCTTTCATCGTCCAGCGCCAGAACCGTGGTTTCGCCTTCGCCGCTCATGGCCATGACGGTGGCGAGCATGTGGGAGGCTGACCCTTCCGGTCCGGCGGCGATGACGGCGGCATCAGCGGGGGAGACCGGCGCATCCGACAGCGACAGCGCGTGCAGGAACGTCGAGCCGATGGCTGCAACCGCTTCGAGCGCGTCATTGCGCACGATCTTGCCATCAAGCACGGTGAAACCGGAAACGGCAGGGGCAAGCGCCAGGCGGGCTTCGTCTGCCGCCATGGCATCGATCGGCGTGTCTGTGGCAACGAGGTTCACATCGCGGCCGCGCATGGCCTGGCGCACGGCCCGCAGGGTGTCGATGGCGGGATCCGTGCCCATGGTTTCGGGCGCAATGGCGATGCCGAGCACAGGCGTCAGCTCACGCGGCGGCTTTTCGACAAGGCCCATGTCATAGAGTGCGCGGCGGGCCACGCGGGCAACAGGGCGGCCATCGAGGCGGACAGCGGCATTGAGCGCCTGCATCGTCTCGTCATCGATCCTGCCGGCGAGCTTGGCCATCACCTCGGCAATCTCGGGTGAGCGGGCAAGTGCCGCCTCGGAGGTCAGGGGGGCGGCCTCGTAGACCGGGAAGAAGCCGGTCGAATCATCAAGCGCCACGAGATCGTAATCGACGATCTCGGGATCGGTCGTCAGCCCGACGACGATATCGACCTGCCGTTCGACCAGAGCATCGTAGAGATCGTTGCGCTGGTTTTCGGGGAAGACCTCGACGTCCTCGAAGGTGAGGCCGAAGCGATCCAGGAAGGGCTCCAGGCCATCACGCGGGCGCTCGGCGAAGGACTGCATGACGCCGAGGGTCAGACGGTGGTCGGCGCCGGCAAGGTCCGAGATGGTTTCGAGACCATTGGCGGCGGCAACGGCAGGGCGCGTCAGCACGGCATAGTCCGTCTCAAAGCCAAGCCTTTCGAGCATGACGAGATTGTTGCGTGCGAGACCTTCGGTGACGAAGGCGTAGGCATCGTCGGCATTGTCGATGCGCTGCGACCCCATGAAGGCCAGCGCCGTCCCGGTATATTCCGGATAGAGGTCGATGTCGTCGTCGATCAGCGCCTGGAAGACGACGCCGGTTGAGCCGAGCGCCGAAACGCGCTTGACCTTCACTCCGTCCTCTTCGAGCAGAAGAGCGAACATTTCGGAAAGGATCCGGCTTTCCGCGAGATCCTTCGAACCGATGCGGACGGGCTCAGAAGAGCAGCTTGTCAGAACAAGCACGGTCAGAATGGCAAAAAGCTTTTTCATCATGCCACCTCACCGGTCGTGTCTTCAACAGGTTTGGTTCGCGAGGGATCGCTTCTGAGCCGCCTCAGGAAACTCACGATCTGCAGCATCAGGATCGCGGAAAAGGGGATCGCGCCAAGCGTCGACATGGCCCGCGCCACATCCACTGAGCCCGCCAGAAGCGTGGCGGCGGTGATGATGGCGACGATCGAGCCCCAGACGATCTTCGAGACGGACGGCGGGTTCAGATTGCCATTCGTCGTCATCATCGACAGCACAAATGTGCCGCTGTCGGCCGAGGTGACGAGGAAGATGACGATCAGAACCAGTGCGCCGATACTCAAGACCGTCGCGAAGGGGAAGTAATCGAGGAAGGTGAAAAGCGCTGCCGCGACATCCTGGGTGATGACGGAGGCAAGGCCGCCCGGACCGTACATCTCGACATAGATGCCGGCGCCGCCGAAGACGGCGAACCAGAACAGCGAAAACGCCGTCGGGATCAGGATGACGCCCATGCAGAATTCGCGGATCGTGCGGCCGCGCGAGATGCGGGCGATGAAGACGCCGACAAACGGCCCCCATGCCAGCCACCAGATCAGATAGGTCAGCGTCCAGTTTGCCGACCATTCCGTGACGCCCTCGAAGGGGAACAGGCGGAAGGACATGCTCACGAATTGCGAGACATAGGCGCCGATCGTGGTGACGAAGGTTTCCATGATGAAGGCGGTCGGGCCGAAGATCAGGATGAACGCCATCAGCGCAAGGCCAAGCGCCATGTTGATGTCGGAAAGCAGCTTCATGCCCTTTTCGACGCCGGTCAGCGTCGAGATCATGTACATGGCGAAAAGGACGGCGAGGATCAGTAGCGAGGTCGTGTTGACTTCCGGCACATTGAACATCGCCGTCAGGCCCGAGCGGACCTGAAGCGCGCCCATGGCAAGCGAGCCGGCAAGGCCGAAGACCACGGCGACGACGCCGAGGACATCGGCCGTCGTGGCTGCGACGTCGGCGGAACGGCCGGTGAAGAGGCCACGCAGCGGCGTCGAGATCAGCGGAGGCTTGTCGAGGCGGAAGGTGAAATAGGCGATCACGAGCGCACAGACGCCATAGATCGACCAGGCATGAAGCCCCCAGTGCAGGTTGGTGATCACCAGAGCCTGCCGGGCGGCCTCCGCCGAACCGCCGACACCGACCGGAGGGTTCTCGAAATGCGTTACCGGTTCGGCAACGCCCCAGAACAGCAGGCCGGCGCCCATGCCACCGGCAAACAGCATCGCAATCCAGGACGAATAGGAGAATTCCGGCTTTTCGTCATCCTTGCCCAGCCGGATGTTGCCATAGGGGCCAAGCGCCAGAAACGCAGCGAGGATCACGAAACTCGAACAAAGACCAAGCCACCACCAGCTGGCGCCGATCATGAAATAGCTGGTGAAACCAAGAACGCTTGCCGCCATCTGCTCAGGCGCAAGCACCCCCCATGCGCCGATCGGCAGACAGAGAAGCAGTGAAATGATGACGGTCTTGTTGATTTGCACGATCGAGCAGCCCCCGGTTTTGCCCGTCGCAGGCGGAAGCGACCCGCGACATCCATCCTGTTTCTGTCCCAACATGTGAGTAAGCGGGAGTCAACCGAAGGGCGTAAATTGGGTGCCGAACCTGGCGCCTCTTAAGCAAAGCCGGGTTAACACACGCAGGCCAACGCGCGAACATACTGCCGCCTGCACGACATGCGAGCACGTGAGCGAATCAGGGGCTGAAATCCAAGGCCGCTGAAGCCTTTGTCAAACGAGGTAGGCGATATAGCCGGCATAGACCACCAGCATCGCGATACCCGTCGCCCGATGGAACTTCGGGGCGAAGAACAGCATCCCCGCGAAAAACACGCTTGCCGCCAGCATCACCGGCACGTCAAGCGTGGCGAAGCCGGCGGAAACCGGAAGCGGCGCGATGGCCGCGGTGGCGCCGAGGATGCAGAGCGTGTTGAAGATGCAGGAACCGGTGACATTGCCGATGGTGACGTCGGAGTGGCGCTGCGTGGCGGCGACGACGGCGGTCGCCAGTTCCGGCAGGCTGGTGCCGATGGCAACCACGGTGAGGCCGACAACCGCGTCGGACACGCCGAAATGGGCGGCAAGCTCGGTCGCGCCGCGTATGAGGAACTCCGCGCCGAACAGAAGGATGACGAGCCCGGCGATGATCAGCAGCGCCATTTTCCACACCGGCATGGCGTCGACATCGGCTTCGACATCGTCATTCAGCCTGGCGCCGGTCCTGCGCGCCCACATATATGTGCGCAGAAGATAAAAGGCGAGGATCGCCAGCAGCACGACGCCGGCAATGCGGTCGATTACTTCATACTGCACAAGGAAGAGCAGGATGACGGCCGAGGCCACCATCGTCGCCGCGTCGCGCCGGACCGAGCGGTCCCAGCCGGCAATCGGGAAGATGATCGCGGAGATGCCGACGATCAGCAGGATATTGGCGATGTTGGAGCCGACGACATTGCCGAGCGCGATGCCGGGCACGCCGGTAAGCGCGGCGCGCACCGAGACCAGCAGTTCCGGCAGCGATGTGCCGAAGCCGACGATGACGAGCGAGGCGATGAGCGGCGAGATGCCGATCCGCCGGGCCGTGGCCACCGCGCCGGAGACCAGCCATTCCGCGCCGAAATAAAGTCCGAGGAGACCGAGTGCGATATAAAGATAGTCCAAGTTCCGGTCCCTGTCCCTGCCAAGCCGGCTGATAAACCGGCGAAAATTGCGTCCCAGCGACCGCATATGGGGCGCGGCCGCGCGGAAACAATATGCCGCCGGCTTTTGCCGTCAGATCGGCATCGGGAATTGCCGGTGAACTCTTGCGATGTCGTCCAGAACCGCTTCCGACAGCGTCAGTTCGCGGGCGGCGATATTGATCTTCAGCTGTTCCATCGAGGTCGCGCCGATGATTGCTGCGGTGACGAAGGGCCGCGACAGCACGAAGGCAAGCGCCATCTGCGCCGGATCGAGGCCGTGCTTTTCGGCAACGGCCATATAGGCTTCCACGGCCGGCTCCTGCTGCGGCTTGCGGCGGCCGCCAAGCTCCGGCTGGATCGAGGCGCGCGAGCCGGCCGGCACCTTTCCGCCGAGATATTTGCCGGTCAGGAGACCGGTGGCGAGCGGCGAGAAGGCGAGCAGGCCGACATCCTCGTAATAGGCGAGCTCGGCCATATCGAGATCGTGGTGACGGTAGAGCAGGCTATATTCGTTCTGGACGGTGGAAATCCGCGTCCGGTCGTTCTGTTCGGCGCGGTTGAGATAGCGCATCGTGCCCCAGGCCGTTTCGTTGGAAAGGCCGATGGCGCGGATCTTGCCGGCCTTCACCAGCCTGTCCAGCGTGTCGAGCGTCTCGGCGATGTCGACATGGCTCTGGTAGCGGTCCTGGCCGTAGGGCGTGTAGGTCCAGGAATTGCGGAAGTGGAAATGGCCGCGATTGGGCCAGTGGATCTGGTAGAGGTCGATATAGTCGGTCTTCAGCCGCTTCAGGCTGGCGTCAAGCGCAGTGCGGATCGCCTGCGGTGTGATCGGCTTGCCGTCGCGCACCCAGGGGCGCCCCGGGCCGGCGATCTTGGTCGCCAGAACGATGTCGTCGCGCTTCTTGCGGGCGCCAAACCAGGTGCCGACATATTCCTCGGTGCGGCCATAGGTTTCCGCGCTCAAGGGCGTGACCGGATACATTTCGGCGGTATCGAAGAAGTTCACGCCGTTTTCCACGGCATAGTCCATCTGGGCGTGGGCTTCCGCCTCGCTGTTCTGCGTGCCCCAGGTCATGGTGCCGAGGCAGATTTGCGAAACTTCTATGCCGGTGCGGCCTAAACTATTGGTTTTCATGAAATTACCTGAAATTCTGGAATGGCGGGATTTGACGGAACTTAGCCGGATGGCGCCGCAGCGCAAGCATTTAGCACCATTTTCGCGCGCAAATTCAACTGCGGATGCGGGATGGCAGCTATTGACACCGGCAGCCGAAACGTCAAATGGAGGGCCTTTCCCGCGCGGTTTTTCCATGAACCGCGCTTCAAAGCATTCAAAGATTGGCTTGAGGGGACCGCAGATGACAGTCGCATTCACCTTTCCCGGACAGGGAAGCCAGAGCGTCGGCATGGGCAAGACGCTGGCCGATGAGTTTACAGCCGCACGGCATGTCTTCGAGGAAGTCGATGACGCGCTCGGCGAAAAGCTGTCGCGCACCATCTGGGAAGGCCCGGAAGACCAGCTGCAGCTGACGGCCAACACCCAGCCGGCGCTGATGGCCGTGTCGCTCGCGGTGATCCGCGTGCTGGAGGCCGAAGGCCTCGACCTGAAGAGCGACATTTCCTATGTGGCCGGTCACTCGCTCGGCGAATATTCCGCGCTTTGCGCCGCCGGCACATTCTCGCTCGCCGATACGGCGCGGCTGCTCCGCATTCGCGGCAACGCCATGCAGAAGGCCGTTCCGGTGGGCAAGGGCGCCATGGCGGCGATCATCGGGCTCTCCTTTGAAGATGTCGAGGCGGTATGCAAGGACGCCTCCTCGGCTGGCGTCTGCGAGATCGCCAATGACAATGGCGGCGGCCAGGTGGTGATTTCCGGCGAGAAGGCCGGCGTGGAAAAGGGCGTTGCGCTGGCAACCGACAAGGGCGCCAAGCGCGCGCTGCTGCTGCCGGTCTCGGCCCCCTTCCATTCCTCGCTGATGGCGCCTGCCGCCGATGCCATGGAAGAAGCGCTCTCCGAGGTGCGCAAGGGTGTGCCGGTCGTGCCGGTGGTTGCCAATGTGCGTGCCGAGCCGGTGACCGACCCGGAAGAGATCGCGAGCCTGCTGGTTGCCCAGGTGACCGGCCGGGTGCGCTGGCGCGAAACGGTGAGCTGGTTTGCGGCCAACGAGGTCGAGACGCTCTACGAGATCGGCGCGGGCAAGGTCCTCACCGGGCTAGCACGCCGCATCGACCGCTCGGTCAACGGCATCGCCGTCGGCGGACCGGAGGATATTGACGGCGTGCTGAAGGCCATCAAGGGCTGAATGGATTGACACCGGGTCGCCGCGCGCGGACCCTGACACTCACGTTATTACGGGACGAGGTTTTGACATGTTGGATCTGACAGGGCGCAAGGCGCTCGTGACGGGAGCAAGCGGCGGCATCGGCGAGGCGATCGCCCGCCAGCTCCACGGACAGGGGGCAATTGTCGCCCTTCACGGCACGCGGGCGGAAAAGCTCGAGGCTCTGGCCGCCGATCTTGGCGAGCGGGCGCATGTGTTCCCCGCCGACCTTTCGGACCGCGACGCGGTCAAGGCGCTCGGCGAAAAGGCCGAGGCCGATCTCGGCGGCATCGACATTCTGGTCAACAATGCCGGCATCACCAAGGACGGGCTGTTCGTGCGCATGAGCGATGCCGACTGGGAAAGCGTGCTTGAGGTCAACCTGACGGCCGCCTTCGTCCTGACGCGGGCGATCATGCATCCGATGATGCGCCGCCGCTTCGGCCGGGTGATCAACATCACCTCGATCGTCGGCGTCACCGGCAATCCGGGCCAGGCCAATTACTGCGCCGCCAAGGCCGGCATGATCGGTTTCTCGAAGTCGCTGGCGCAGGAAGTCGCGCCGCGCAACGTCACGGTCAACTGTGTTGCACCGGGCTTCATCGAGACGGCGATGACCGACAAGCTGAACGACAAGCAGAAGGAAGGGATTCTTTCCGCTGTGCCGATGAAGCGCATGGGCAGCGGTGATGACATTGCCTCTGCCGTCACCTATCTTGCCTCCAACGAGGCGAGCTATGTCACCGGCCAGACCTTGCACGTCAATGGCGGTATGGTGATGGTCTGACTGAGGGCCGTTTTCGACGGGCGCGGGAAGTTGAATTGCCTGCGCTTGCCGCAAAGCGGCGCTTTTTAGGCTTTGCGCCGTGAACAAAGCATGGTAAGCGGGCCGGGACTGCCAAGAACAGTCCAGCGGATGATATCCGGTCCAGTGGGCCGGTATTTTTCCAATGTGGGCGTTGGTTCACGTGTTTGCCGCCGCATCTTCCGGTTCAGCCGGGGATCAGACGGCGTTAACTTCAAGGAATGCCGATACGCATTCCATCGAACTTGAGACAGGTCGAGGATACCGACATGAGCGATATCGCAGAACGCGTTAAGAAAATTGTAGTTGACCACCTGGGCGTTGATGCCGACAAGGTTGTTGAAAGCGCCAGCTTCATCGACGATCTGGGCGCAGATTCGCTCGACACCGTCGAGCTTGTCATGGCCTTCGAAGAAGAGTTCGGTGTCGAGATCCCCGACGATGCGGCCGACTCCATCCTCACGGTGGGCGACGCGATCAAGTTTATCGAGAAGGCCCAGGCCTGATCGAACGATAAATAGCAGGCGGTTTTCTGGGCATTGCCCGAATACCGCCTTGATCGGCCCGGTCAAACGGGCCATTTTTTTATCCGGAACCGGGTCTGCCTTTCGGCGGCGCATCTTGTCGCGCCGGGCGACCGGTCTTCAGGACAATGAGCCGCTTGACTGGGCAGGCGGCAGCCGGGCTTCGACATCAAGCAGGGCGCGATACAAAATTCAAGAAGGGGCGATCCACCAATGAGGCGTGTAGTAATCACCGGTTTGGGTATGGTAACGCCGCTTGGATGCGGAACCGAAATCATCTGGTCCCGTCTGCTGGAAGGCAGGAACGGAGCATCCAAGGTTACCGCTTTCGAGACGGAAGATCTTGCAGCCAAGATTGCCTGCTCTATTCCCGTCGGAGACGGCAGCGACGGCACCTTCAACGCCGACGAATGGCTTGAACCGAAGGAGCAGCGCAAGGTAGACCCCTTCATCGTCTATGCCATGGCCGCGGCCGATATGGCGCTCAACGATGCCGACTGGCATCCCAAGAGCGACGAGGAACAGATTTCGACCGGCGTGCTGATCGGTTCCGGCATTGGCGGCCTCGATGGCATCGTAGAAGCCGGTTACACTCTTCGTGATCGCGGTCCGCGTCGTGTCTCTCCCTTCTTCATTCCCGGCCGCCTGATCAATCTGGCTTCCGGCCAGGTTTCGATCCGCCATAAGCTGCGCGGCCCCAATCATTCCGTCGTCACCGCCTGCTCGACCGGGGCGCATGCCATCGGCGATGCCAGCCGGCTGATCGGTTTCGGCGATGCCGATGTGATGGTCGCCGGTGGCGCGGAATCGCCAATCTGCCGGCTTTCTCTGGCCGGTTTCGCTGCCTGCAAGGCGCTTTCGACCGATTTCAACGACGATCCGCAACGCGCCTCGCGGCCCTATGATGTCGACCGTGACGGTTTCGTCATGGGCGAGGGCGCCGGGGTCGTGGTTCTTGAAGAGCTCGAACACGCCAAGGCTCGCGGCGCTACGATCTACGCGGAAGTTGTCGGCTACGGGCTCAGCGGCGACGCGTTCCACATCACCGCTCCAAGCGAAGACGGCGAGGGCGCTTTCCGCTGCATGACTTCGGCGTTGAAACGCGCCGGCATCACGCCCGGCGAAATCGACTATATTAACGCCCACGGCACATCGACCATGGCCGATACGATCGAACTCGGCGCGGTCGAACGGCTTCTCGGCGATGATGCCGGCAAGGTCTCCATGTCATCGACCAAATCGGCGACCGGGCATCTTCTGGGCGCCGCCGGCGCAATCGAGGCGATCTTCTCGACGCTGGCGATTCGCGACAATGTCGCTCCGCCGACGCTCAATCTCGACAATCCGGAACGCGAGACGGCGATCGACCTCGTGCCCAAGGTCGCGCGTAAGCGCAATATCGATGTTGCTCTCTCGAATTCGTTCGGATTCGGCGGCACCAATGCCTCTCTGGTTCTGCGCCGCTATAACGGCTGAGCCGGTCCCACCTTTGTGGATGAGAAAAAGAAACGGCTGACATTTTGAGGCCGTTTTTTTATCTAGGTTCAATGGCTTCGGCTTTGGATTCGATTGTTCGCCGCCACGGCTCAAGACACCGACCCACGGTGCTGGCCGCATGGATCAAGTGCATTGCCGGGCATGGCGGCCAGACTTTATGAAAAGAGGTACCGGTGCGCGGTTCTGATCAGGATAACGGACGCGAAAACGGTGAGGGTGGCGGCGATGAGCGCAGGCCGACCGTCCCGAAGTCGGCCAAGGAGGCCTTGCGGCCCGAACGCGTTCCTCAGCCGGTCCAGCGTTCGAAAAAGGCCAAGAGTCAGTTCGTCATCTTTCTGAATTTCGTGATGACGTTGCTGGTTCTCGGCGCCGTTGCCATTGGCGGCGTCTATTACTATGCGAAATCGAGCTATAACGAGCCCGGGCCGCTGACAGTCAATTCGGAATTCACCGTGCGTGCCGGCGCGGGGCTTGCGACGATCGCGCGGGATCTTGAACGCAACGGCATCATCAGTGATTCGCGTATCTTCCGCTATGTGACCGCCGCCCATATGCGTGACGGCGAGACGCTGAAGGCTGGCGACTACGAGATCAAGGCCGGCTCCTCGATGGCTGACGTCGCCGCGCTGCTGGAGTCCGGAAAGTCCATTCTCTACAGCATCTCGTTTCCTGAAGGCTTCACGGTGCAGGAGATCTTCGACCGTCTGGCCGCCGATCCGAACCTGAGCGGGGATCTGCCGGACGAGTTGCCGCCGGAAGGCAGTCTCATGCCCGAGACCTACCGGTTCTCGCGCGGCACGGACCGCGTCGAGATCATTGACCAGATGCGCGAGGGGCAACAGCGGCTTGTCGATGAAATCTGGCTGAAGCGTGATCAGGGACTGCCGATCGAGAACAAGGACGAATTTGTCACATTGGCCTCGATCGTCGAGAAGGAAACCGGCATCGCCTCCGAGCGGCCGCAGGTCGCCGCCGTGTTCCTGAACAGGCTTGATCGCGGCATGCGGCTGCAGTCGGATCCGACGGTGATCTATGGAATCTTCGGCGGCGAGGGCAAACCTTCCGATCGACCGATCTACCGGTCGGACCTCGACAAGGAAACGCCCTACAACACATACAGGATCAGCGGCCTGCCGCCGGGGCCGATCGCCAATCCCGGAAGGGCCGCGCTGGAGGCTGTCGCCAACCCGGCACGCACCGACGACCTTTATTTCGTCGCTGATGGCAGCGGCGGCCATGCCTTCGCGAAAACGCTGGACGAACACAATGCCAATGTGCGCCGCTGGCGCCGGCTCGAGGCGGAGCTGGGGGGCAACTGACCGCGAGGCTGGCAGGTGTTTCTTAGCGTTTGGGACAAAATGCTGTAGTTTGCGCCGCAACCGCCAGCACCGGCCGCAGTCTGACAGTGGCCAAGAGGGGAAAACATGAAGCCGCAATCAATGACGGGCTTTGCACGGAGTGACGGACACTGGCAGCGCTATCGCTGGTCGTGGGAACTCAGGTCGGTCAATGGAAAGGGCCTCGACTTCAGGCTGAGATTGCCGCAGGGCAGCGACCATCTGGAAAGCGAAGTCCGCAAGCGGCTTTCCGGCCGGCTTTCGCGCGGCAATGTCCAGGTGGCGCTTTCGATAACGCTTTCTGAAAGCAAGCTGGAGCTGGTCGTCAACGAAGCCGCGCTTCAGGCCATACTCGACCTCAAAGCCAGGCTTGGCGATCGTGTCGATGACGGGAAGCTGACCTTCGAGGGATTGCTCGGCATGCGCGGCATCGCCGATTTCCGAGAGGCGGAGGAAAGCGAAGAAACGATCGAGACCCGCGACCGGATGATTCTGGCGGATCTCGATCTCGCCCTCGACCGGTTGTGCGCCATGCGCGCAGACGAGGGCGACAAGATCGTTGCGGTGCTCGGCCGCCAGATCGACAGGATCGAAACGCTGACCGCGACGATTGCGGCCGACCCCACTCGCGAGCCGGCAGCGATCGCCGCAAGGCTTGCCGAGCAGGTCTCCAGGCTTGTCGAGGCCTCGCCTGCGCTGGACGATTCGCGGCTTTACGCCGAAGCCGTTCTCCTTGCCACCAAGGCCGACCTGCAGGAAGAAATCGACCGGTTGAATGCCCATGTCGAGGCCGCGCGCGCGCTCATCGCGCAAGGCGGGCCATGCGGGCGACGGCTTGATTTTCTGGCGCAGGAATTCAATCGCGAGACCAACACGATCTGCTCTAAATCGAACGCCGTAGCGGTCACTGCGGCGGGCCTCGAACTGAAGACGGTCATCGATCAGTTTCGCGAGCAGATACAGAATCTGGAGTAAGCCCCATGACAGGAAACGAGACCGTCACCCGACGCGGTATCATGCTGGTGCTGGCCGCCCCTTCGGGCGCTGGAAAGTCAACGATTGCCCGGAGGCTGCTCGCCGAGGATCCGATGATCGACCTGTCGATCAGTGCGACGACCCGCATGCGCCGGAAGAGCGAGGAAGAGGGTGTGCACTACTTCTTTCTCGAAAAGGAAGAATTCATCTCCCGTCGCGATCAGGGCGCCTTTCTCGAATGGGCCGAGGTGCATGGCAATTACTATGCGACGCCGCGCGCAGCGGTCGAGCGTTCGCTTGCGGCCGGCCGTGACGTTCTTTTCGACATCGACGTTCAGGGCGCCGAACAGCTCAAGCAGGCTCTGCCGCGCGACGTCGTCGGCATCTTCGTGTTGCCGCCGTCAATGAAGGCGCTGAAGGAGCGTCTGATGGCGCGCGCCGAAGACAGCAAGGCGGCCATGGAGGTGCGTCTTAAAAACGCGACCGGCGAGATTTCGCGCTGGCGCGATTACGAATATGTCGTCGTCAATGACGATCTTGAGGATGCATATGATCTGGTGCGCTCCATCCTCAGGGCCGAGCGCGCAAAACGCGAATATGAAAGCGTCATCCCGCACCATGTCGACGCGCTTCTGTCGGAATAGGCTCCTGACGACCCGGTGGCTTCGACGGATCCGCTCAGTACCTTAAAGCGCGTCCGCGAGCGTGCAGAATTCCGCGACGCTCAGCGTTTCGGCCCGGCGCGTCGGGTCGATGCCCGCCTTTTGCAGCAGGCTTTCTCCGCCCAGGGGCTTGAGGCTCTGGCGCAGCATCTTGCGGCGCTGGCCGAAGGCAGCCTGAGTGAGCCTTTCAAGGGAAGCGGCCTCGACTGCGATCGGCTTATCGCGCGGCGTCAGGTGGACCACGCTGGAGGTCACTTTCGGCGGCGGCGTGAAGGCCTGCGGCGGCACGTCGAAGGCGATCTGCGCCGCTGTCCGCCAGCCGGCCAGGACGCCCAACCTGCCGTAGTGGCTGTCGCCGGGAGCGGCGACAATGCGTTGCGCAACCTCTTTCTGGAACATCAGTGTCAGCGATTGCCAGTAGGGCGGCCAGGTTTCGGGCAGAAGCCAGTTCACCAGTAGTTGCGTGCCGATATTGTAGGGCAGATTGGCGATGATGCGGACGGGTTTGCCGCCGGCTATTGCCGCAAAATCCGTCTTTAGCGCGTCGCCCTCTATGATCTCGAGCCGGCCCGGATAATGCGCGGTAATCTCCTCCAGGGCCGGCAGACAACGCTGGTCGCGTTCAATCACGGTCAGCTTTTCGGCGCCGAGCGACAGGATGGCGCGGGTCAGGCCGCCCGGTCCCGGGCCCACTTCGATAACATGCGCGCCCGCAAGATCGCCGGCCGTGCGCGCGATCTTCTGCGTGAGGTTCAGGTCAAGCAGGAAGTTCTGGCCAAGCGCCTTCCTGGCGTTCAGCTCATGGGCGGCCAGAACCTCCCGTAGCGGCGGCAGATCGTCGATCTGGCTCATGCCAGGCCCCCGGGTCCGTCGGCTAGCCGTGCCGCAAGTTTCAACGCTTCTTCAAGGCTTGTCGGATCCGCAACGCCGCGTTCGGCGATGTCGAAAGCCGTGCCGTGGTCGGGCGAGGTCCTGACGAAAGGCAGGCCGAGCGTCACATTGACGCCTTCCTCAAAGCCGAGTGTCTTCACCGGAATAAGCGCCTGGTCGTGATACATGCAGATCGCCGCATCGTAGCGCGCGCGGGCGCTCGCATGGAACATGGTGTCGGCGGGCAGGGGGCCGGCAACGTCAATGCCTTCGGCGCGCAAGAGATCGAGAGCCGGCCGAACCGTCTCCTCGTCCTCGCGGCCGATCGTACCTTGTTCGCCCGCATGCGGATTGAGGCCCGCCACGGCAAGCCGGGGCGCCTTGATGCCGAAGCGCTGCGACAGGTCGCGCGCCGTGACCCGGATCGTCTCGATGATCAGCGCCTGATCGAGTTCACCTGGAACGCTGGCCAGCGGGATGTGAATGGTAACCGGAACCACGCGCAGGGCCGGGCAGGCCAGCATCATCACCGGGCGATACTCGGTTCCGGTTTCTCGACGGGCGAGTTCGGCCAGGAATTCCGTATGTCCGGGAAACCGGAAGCCGGAACTGTAAAGCACCGATTTCGCGATCGGGTTGGTGACGAGTGCAGCCGTCTTGCCGCGCATGGTGAGTTTCACGCCGGTTTCGATCGCCGCGATCGTACCGGTTGCGGTGGCCGTATCGGGTTTTCCGGGCGCAACGGGCGTGGCCGCATCGATGGCGAAAACCGGAAGCGCGTCACCGAATGCATCGACAGCGGCCTCCGGCGCGGAAACCGCGACCGGCACTTCCAGGCCGAGCATGGCGGCGCGCGCCTTTAATATGCGGGGGTCGCCGAGATAGACAAAGGGAGGAAGGCCAGCCTCGCGACGGCGTGACCAGGCCTTGAGCGCGATCTCCGGCCCGATGCCGGCGGGGTCTCCCTGGGAAAGAGCTAGCGGCAGGTCAGTGGTCATGCCGGGCGATCAGGACTTGCCCGGGGTGACGATCTGGGCCTTGCTCTTCAGTTCCTCCATATATCGCTCACTCTCGCTGTCCCGATCTTCCTCGGCCGAGTTCTCTTGCTCGCTGAGGACAAGACGCGCGGCATAGTCGTCAGAGGTGGTCTTGCGCTCGCAGATCGCGAGGAATTCCGCGCCATAGGGCGTCGTCTGGACCGATGTGGTATCGCCCTTGGCCTTTGATACCGCATCTTTCCACTCACCGGGCAATTGCGGCTCGAGAAAGCGACCGTAGTCGAGGACGGTCACATCGTTCATCGTCGCGGCAAAGGAGATTGCCTGATCGCATCCCGGGAATTTGGAACGGGCGGATTCGGCCTCGCGCTTGCGTTTGGCGAGAAGCGAGCCGCGCTCCTTTTCCGGTACGACGAAGACGATGCGCTTCAGGAGGTATTCGGTGGTTTCCGGCTTCTTGCCTTCCTTCTCCGCTGCCTCAAGCTGCGCGATGAACTGGTCTTCCGGCAAGAGCGAGTTGCCGCCATAGCGCGCGCGCAGAAGCTGCCCCCAACTCATCGAGACGGCGATGTAGAACTTGAAATGATCGACGCCGACGCCGGCCTGATTGAGAATATTGCTCATCTGGGAAACGGACATGCCGTTGCTGTTGGCGAAATTCGCGAATGCCTCGTCGACTTCCGGCTGCGTGACCGACATGCTGCGCAGCGCGATCTCGGATTGCTTCAGCGCCTGATCGATCATCGCCTCGCGGGCCTTTTCGTTGAGATTACCGCTCGTGCCCATCAGGCGGAGAAGGTTTCGCCGTTTCTGGATATCGTCATTGGTGATCGGAACATTGTTGACGATGACGGCGATATCGACGGTTTTGGCGAAGGCGGGCGCAGGCGCAACGCCCACTATGCTTGCCGTGGCGATCATGGCGGCGGCAAAGGCGGTCACTGAGAATCTTGCGGCAGTCATGTTCTTTCCTTTCAACAACCTCGCGCACCGGCAGGCTGGCGCTCGGCATCCGATACGGCCCTCAGGCAGGGCGGGAGCGTATCAGATGATACGCCCTGCGCCGGCTGCCGCCCCTCCCAAGGCGTGGAGCCATAAGGTGTCTGTTTCGTTCGCGGACATGTAATACAACGGTTCCATGCCCATCTCTCGATGGCAATGTTTTGTCCATTTTAGGGGCAAAAGCAAGGCATTGATCGGATCGGGAATGCCGTTCCGGTCAATTGAAGGAGTCGCTGCCGATCACAATGTCGCCAAGTGTGCGGAAGGTGAGCCGGGCGCCGATCGTCCAGTCAACCGCTTCACGATTGTCGTTGTCCCAGTCTTGCTGATAGGTAATCGAAAAGATCGTGCAGATGTCTTCATATGTCAGGCCGACCCAGCGGTTGGTCAGGACATTGTTGGCGAGGTCGTAGGTCAGCGAGCCGGACACGCCCCAATTGTCGTTGAGGCGGATCGTGCTGGTCGACTTGATCTCACTGTTGCGCACATTGTAGGCGTAGCCGGGCTGGGCTAGGATGTTGGTGTAGTCGAGGGCCGTGTTGAACCAGCGAGAATTGTAACCGACGCCGAAGTCGGTGCGCTGCAAGGTAAAGTCTTCTTCGTCGAAACGAGCACCGCCGGTGAACGAAAGGCCGAAAGGGAAGGAGACGGATGCTGCGCCGACATAGTCGGAACGCGTCGTTTCGAGGCCGGAATCAATGCCGACGCCTGCAAGATCGGGCGAAGCGAACGAATTCTTTCCCGCGAGTTGGAAGGACTGTCCGAACAGGCCGTTGACCAGAATACCGGAATCATAGACGCCGCGATAACGAAAGCCGAGATTGGCGCGCGTCCCGCCTTCGACCCGGTCATAGCCGGAAAATTTGTCGCGATCGAAAAGCGTCAGGGCGTCGAACACGAAGCTTTGCGCGTCCTCGTTCGGCAGCCCGCCGGCATATTGTTCGTCGGGGCGCACATAGACCTGACCGATCGGCTCGAAGATGTGCGAGCTGAAGCTGTTGGTCATCAGGATCGGATATTTCATTTCCAGACCCGCCGTGACCATGGCGCGGGCGGCCGCATCCTGATCGACGAAATTGCCGACATAGGAATAGGCGCCGCCATTGATCTGGTTCGGGTCGTCGACGTTCAGCAGATAGCCATCGGCCCGGGCCGCGAGAAGCGGCGTCAGCTGAAGGCCGTCATCCGTTGTGAAGGTCCGTTTCCATTCGACTTCGCTGGTCAGACGAGTGCTGTTTCCCTTGAGGCCGAGAAAGCGGTCGTTGACGCTGGTCGGCACGACGTCATTCTTGTCGCGGACGATATTTGTCAGATTGTTGGTGACGGAAAGCTGACCGCCGAAGACGGGTTCCGGCACGATATAGTCATAGTCGACAACCGGCACGACAATCGCCTGCTTGCCTTCGGCGGCGTTTTGGCTGTCGGCGTCCTGGACGTCGAAATAATTGGCCTTGACCGAGAGCGAACTGCGCTTGCCCAAGCCTTCCAGATAGACCTGATTGTTGAAGATCTTGTCGTCATGGCCGTCGATTGAATAGGTCCGGGCGAAATTATTGTCGGTCTGCACCATCGCGTCCCAGCCGAATACCCAACGCGGATTGATCTGGAATTCGCCAGTGGAGGCGATCATGGCGCGGCCATCGACTTCTGCGTCACTGGTGCCGCCTGAAAACCGGTTGCTTCCCATCTGGTCGATCCCGGCAAAGCGCAGCGTGTGCTGGCCGTTGCGGTAGCGCTTGCGGTATTCTGCCTCCAGAAGAAAACCCTGCTCTGAATAGCCGGTTCCGGTAAATGTGACATCCGAACTCGGTGAGATCGGAATGTAATAGGGCAGGGAAAAGCCGACGCCGAGATTTTCCGCGATGCTCATCGACGGGAAGAGGAATCCGCGCTTGCGCTTGACGCTCGGATCCGGAACCGTGATCGAAGGCAGGATCGCGATCGTGTGACCAAGGAGCTGGAAGCGCGGGCTTTCGAGCCTGACGGTACGAGTCTCTCCGTTCTGGATCACGCGCTGTGCGCGAATCTGCCAGAAGGGCGGCTTTTCCGGGTTCTCGGCGCAGGGAACACAGGCGGTATAAACCCCGTTTTCCAGAACCATCTTGGTGCCGTCTATGCGTTCGGCCCTTTCGCCGGCGATCGCGATATTGTCCGGCGTGCGCACGCTGATGGCATCGAGGAAACCATTGGCGAAGTCATCGGTAACATCGAGCTTCTCTGCCCTCAGACGGTTGCCGTCGGGGTCGATCACTTCGATTCCGTCATAGGCCATCATCCGGCCGGCCTGCTGGTCATATTCAACCTTGTCGGCGACCATGCGATAGCCCGCATAGTAAATCTGAACGCCGCCGACAGCGGAGACCTTCTGCGTATCGTGATTGTAGATGAGTTCGTTGGCTGTCAGCAGCATCGGTCCCGAATCATCGTCGGGAACGGAAATGCCGTAGTCGTCCTGGATATTTGCCGGCGCCGCGGTCTGCGCGAGCAGGCTGACTGGCGTCAACGCGCTGGCAAGCACCAGAAGCCCGGCAAGGCGCAATCTACTCGTAACTCGCCGGGACACTAACCGTCCTCCTGATGCAGTAATATCGTCAGACCCAACGCCATCGCCACGACCACCGGAATCCAGGCCGAAAGAAGCGGCGACAAAACTCCGCTGCTGCCAAACGCCTTTACAAGAACACTTGTCACATAAAGCAGAAACCCGGACAGGATTCCACCCAAAATAACAGCCGGCGACTGCGCAAAGCGTGAAAATTTGAGGCAGACCGTGGCCGCTATCAGGGTCATAGCGACTAAAAGGAATGGTAAGGATAACAAATAGTTATATTGGGTCTCCAAAGCTTTGGTGGAAATCCCGAACTGACGCGCGAGGTCAATTTGTCTCGGCAGTGCGAAAATGCTGACAAGGTCGGGCTGAACGAGGTTCTGCTGCACGAATTGTTCGTCCAGATTGGTTTTCACCCGAACCTCGTCATGATGTGTGGATAATTCGCCAACCTCGGTTTCCGTTACGTCGTAAAGCGTCCACCAGCCATTCTCGAGTGCTGCCCTTTCGGCATCCTGCCGTTTGACGAGACCGCCCTGGTCATCGAAATAGATCACCACGGCCTGCAGAAGCTCCGTGCCGTTCTCGGCAATTCCGCGCCCGCCGATAATGGTGTCCTGGCCATCGGAGATCTGCCTCAGCCAGGGTACGGTGCGATCTTGGCCATGGCCGATCGCCTCGAGGCCGAGCGCCTTCTTCTGGGTGAAGGAGGCAAGCGGATTGAGGATGACGACGCTGGCCGCGCCCAGAAGCGCCGCGCCGATGACGAAGGGCAGAATGAACTGCCAGACGGAAATGCCGGCGGAACGGGTGACGACCAGCTCGTTGCGCCGGTTGAGCGCGATCAGCGCCACCATTGCGGAAAACAGCGCGATGAAGGGAATCGTCTGCTGGAGTATGTATGGTAGGCGGAGCAGGGTGATGAACATCGCATCGGTCGTGCCCTGACCGGCGTCTGACGAGATATTCCCGATCACCTCGGAGAAATCGATCAGATAGATAATCGAAATCACGCCAAAAAAGAACCAGCCGACGGTCACGACATAGCGCATGAAGAAATAACGGCCGAGGACGGAAAAGATCATGAAACCCCTCCGTCACTCGGGGTCTTGCGACCGATAAGACGGGCGGTCGCGGAATAGGCGCTTTCCAGCGTGCTCGCCCTTTTGCGCGCGCGGCGTGGCTTCAGCAGCAGGTAGAGGCCGATGGCGAAGAGAATGATGACGATGGCGTACGAGATCGGAACGAACAAGGCATCGCTTTCCGCGCGGTTGGTCGAAAACTGCGACATCAGCCTCAAAATCAAGGTCAGAACGAAGGCCGTCGCCATCGGCGGTATGCGGCGTTCCCTGTGAGAACGGGCATCGCCGACGATCACAATGGTGAAGATCGCGTAGATCAGCGGCAGCGACCAGTCGGTCAATCGGCGCGTCAACTCGGCGCGGTAGGCGCCCGGATTGCTCTGGTAGTCAGCGTCTTCCGGATCCGGATTGAGGAGGAACGGCAGCCCGCGATCGGTTGCCTTGCGCGACGCCTGGCTACGGTCGCTGGTCAGTTCCGACAGGTCGAAACTGTAGGAATCAAACTGCACGATGGAGACGTTTCCGGTTTCATCCTCGCGCTGCACCTGACCGTTGCGCATGATAAGCTGGCTGCCGCTCTCATCGACCGCGCCTTCGCGGGCATAATAAATGTAGGAGTTCTCCGGCTCGCGGTAATCCGCGACGAAAAGCCCGTTCAGCACCCGGCCGGAAAGACGCTCGGATATCTGGATGTAAAGCCCGTCCTCGATCTCGCGGAAAGTCTTTTCCTCGATCACGGTGGATAGCAGGTCGGCATAGACAGAGGCGATCAGCGTGCGGGCCTCGGCGCGGGATTTCGGCTCGATATAGTTGTCGAGAATGAAAGAGAAGGCGCACAGTACGACGGCGAAGGCCAGAATGGGGCGGTAGATGATCGAACGGTGCGCTCCCGCCGCATCGATCACGGCCAGCTCCGAATCATTGTTCATCGTCGTCAGCGTCTGGGCGGCGCCGAGCACAAGGCCGAAGGGGAGTACGGTCGGAATGACTGTGGGCAGGATGAGTGTCGCGAGTGTGAGGAAAGAGAGGATCGACTGGCCGCTGTCTGTCACCAGATTGATTCGCCCCAGAACCTGCGTTAGCCAAAGGATCGCCAGCACCGGCAGGAGGGTTGCCAGAAACATGCGGACCACACGGGCCAGAATGTAGCGTTCCAGTATCTTCATGCGCGCAATGCCGGTCTTCAGGCCAATCGAGTGCGTGGGCAGCACTCAATCATTTTTCGAGCCTGCCGTATCGTTCCTCGTGAAAAAATAAAGTGTTCCAATAAAGACGATGACCGATGCCAGCCAGGCGAGAATGACATCGGACAGGTAATGGCCGCCATAGGCAAGCCTCATGACGGGGGATGCAAGGGCGACCGCGATCAGCGGCGGTGAGAACAAAAGTTTATACCTATCCGGCACAAGAAAGACAGCATAGCAGAAAAGCCAGCCCGCGCCTGCTGCCTCGCCTGAAATGAACGAACAGTTTGAGCCGCATGCGCCGGAAAAATCACCGGCCGGCACGAAGCTCAGGTCGCCGCCGAAGAAATCAGTGTTCCGCGGGCGCGGGCGGTGCGAATGCTCCTTCAGGATGACATTGACGAGAAGGCCAGGGCCGAGAATGAGAGACGTGAGGCCCGCCAACAAGCGCCTTGCGCCTTTCCCGTCATAGGTCGCGCCATGATGGGAAAGGACGACGACCAGCCTGTAGATAATGAAAATGCCCAGGCCGATCGGAAGGTAGAAGATCGCCTCGCGCAGCAGGCCGAGCGCCTTGTCCTGCGATATCGGGAAAATGCCGCAAACAGCGGCCAGCGCAGAGGTCGGTTCACATTCGGTCTTTTCAAAGAAGGCGCGGGAGGCAGCGACGTCGACGCCGGGAAAGAGGTAGAAGAACGCGAGCACCAACCACCACAGGACAAACAAAACGACAAAAGCCGCCTTGAGCGGAGGCATTTCGCCAAGGCGACCGGACATATCTGTTAGCCTTCGTTTCGGTCTAGAACTTGGCAATGCAGGTTTTCCGGTTTCGTTCGTCATGCATGGATGCACACCGTTTCCAATTTGGTGGTTTTAAGTGTTATGAGGACAGCGTCAACCGTTCTTGCTGCGTTGCGTTAACGAGGAGTAGATTTCCCATTTCACAACCTGACGGCAGAAACACGACGCGCATTCCAGAAACCCGGAGCACCGAAATGAAATTCTCGATTTCCTTTGTGAAAACGGCCGACATCGCCGACAAGACAGTCATCACGCTCGGCACGGAAGACGGCGCTCCGGCCGGCTTCGGCGCGCTGGGCGATGTCGGCGCGCTTTATGAAAAAGCAGCAGCCACGGCCGGCTTCAAGGCTGAACCCGGTTCCGCGCTCGATCTTATCTCGCCCGCAGAATGCTCCGCCGCGCGCTTGTTCGTGCTCGGCCTCGGGAAAGCCGAACAGCTTTCGGCGAACAGTTTTCTGCGCGCCGGCGGCAAGGCGGCGGGGCTGGCGCCGAAGGCCAAGGCCCTGGTGGTTTTTCCTGAAGCAGCAGGCGTTGCGGCCGTTGCCGGCAATATAGCCGAATTCGCGCTCGGAATGATGCTTGGCGGTTACAATTTCGATCGTTTCAAGACGACCGGGCGCGACGATGAAGACGAGGCGAAGGAGATCGCTGTCGAGATCGTAACATCGGATCCCGTTGCCGCAGAAGCCGCCTTTGCCGAGCGCCAGGCAATCGGCGAGGGCGTGATTCTGGCCCGGGAAATGGTCAACCTACCGGCCAATATTCTGGGTCCCCGCGAATTCGCCGACAAGGCCAGGGAACTCGAATCGCTTGGCGCCAGGGTGGAGCTCTTGGATGAGGCCAAGATGCGCGAGCTCGGCATGGGCGCTCTTCTCGGCGTCGCGCAGGGGTCGGTTCGCCCGCCCTACCTTGCCGTCATCGAATGGAATGGCGGCAGCACCGACGAGCGTCCGATCGCCTTCGTCGGCAAGGGCGTCGTCTTCGACACCGGCGGTATTTCAATCAAACCGGCGGCTTCGATGGAGGACATGAAAGGCGACATGGGCGGCGCAGCGGCGGTCATCGGCCTGATGCACACGCTTGCGGCGCGCAAGGCGAAGGTCAATGCGGTCGGTATTCTGGGTCTTGTGGAAAACATGCCCGATGGCAACGCGCAGCGTCCGGGTGATATCGTGACCTCGATGTCAGGGCAGACAATCGAGGTGATCAACACCGACGCCGAAGGCCGTCTGGTGCTCGCCGATGCGCTTTTCTACTGCAATCAGCGCTTCAAACCGCGTTTCATGATCGATCTTGCGACCCTGACAGGCGCGGTGATGGTGGCGCTGGGCGCCCACCGCGCGGGCCTGTTTTCCAATGATGACGGCCTTTCCGCCGAACTCGCCAAGGCATCGGAGACGACCGACGAGAAGATCTGGCGCCTGCCGCTCGGCGAGGAATATGACCGCATGGTCGACAGCCGGTTTGCCGATATGCGCAATACCGGCGGCTCGCGCCATGCCGGATCGATCACGGCCGCGCAGTTCCTGAAGCGCTTCGTGGGCGAAACGCCCTGGGCGCATCTCGACATAGCGGGCACCGCCATGGGCGCACCGAAAAGCGAGATCAATCGCGGCTGGGCCTCGGGCTTCGGCGTACGCCTCCTCGATGAACTGGTCCGCAGTCAGTACGAAGCGCGCGATTGAGCGGAGAGGGCGGCCCGGTGACCGAAATCCTGTTCTATCATCTGACGGAATCACTGCGCGAGGCCGCCTTGCCGCCGCTTGTCGAGAAAAGTCTGGAGCGCGGCTGGCGGGTCGCGATCCAGACCGCAAGCGAGGCCGAGCGCGACCGCCTCGACGGCATTTTGTGGACTTTTCGCGCCGACAGCTTCATTCCGCATGGAACGGACGGTGAAGACAATATCGATGCCCAGCCGGTGCTGCTGACGACCGCCGGCACGAACGGCAACGCCGCCGATATCCGTTTCTTCGTCGAAGGCGCCGAGGTGGACGATGTCGATGGCTACAGTCGCGTCGTGGTGATGTTCGACGGCCACGACACCGATGAACTCACCAAAGCGCGCGCGCAATGGAAGGCACTGCGGCAAGGTGATCACAGCCTTACCTATTGGCAGCAGGGCGAGGGTGGACGATGGCAGAAAAAAGCCTGACCGGGAGCAAGAGGGCGTGAGCGCGGGGCTTGGGCTGCCGCCGTCGAGCCCATCCCGCAAACGCGAACCCGGTTCGTCTTGCTGTCTTGGCGCATCTCGCGGGCAGGCGGGACATTTCCGCAGCACTGCGAAACGTTCCAAAGCACGAAGCGTAGATCGAATAGGCTAGAGCGCCCTTTGTGCGTCCGAATGGACCGACGGCGCTCTAGCCGTCATTCGTCGAATTGAGGTCCTCCGGGCGGATTCCGTCGCACGGATCGAGGGAGCGCGCGAGGCGCACGCCGGGTCCTCCGCCGTGCTCACCGTCCTCGATAAAGGCAACGCCATTTTTCTCGAACGCCTTTTCCAGCGCATCGGCAACGGCAAAATCGCGGTCGCCGCCATCCGTTTCCGCCTTGGCTATGGCGTCGCGGTCAACGCCGGTCTTGGCCGCGGCTTCATCTTGCGAAAGTCCGAGCAGAGCGCGGGCCGCGCGGATCTGGTGCGATGTGATCATGGTCGTGATGCCTTCGGCGAGCGTTGTCTGTGTTGACGATCTATAACATTTCCAATGTGGAAAATCTTCGGCGGTTCCATGCCCGGTCGAAAAATCATCGTCGAGACAGGATCAGCGCCGGTTCGCCGGCGGACCAGCCATCCACTTGATGATGAACATCGCCGGTATGATCCAGAGAAGACCGGTCAGGAAGAAGTAGAGCAGGGCGGCCCAGGCGGGTCGACCGTCCAGCACGACGGTTGCCAGCGTCGTGGCCGTCAGGGCATAGACAATCACCAGCGTGACGATCAGTATCGTTCCGATAAATTTACGCAATCTGACTGGCACGGCGGCAATTCCCCCCTTATGAAGTGATTTGAGACTATGCCGTCGATCGGCATGTGTGAAGCCCGGCGGACGCGATCCGCCAGGTCATGCACATGAGCGGTGACGACAATGCTGGTTTTGACTGGAGAAAAAGGCCGATGGCAAATGTAACTTCCCCCGCCATTAGCGAGAGCGAACAGCGGTTCAATGCCGCGCTCGTGCGGGGCTGGCTTTATTTCGTTGTTCTGACGCTGTTCTGTCTGGTGCTGGTCGGCGGCGCGACGCGGCTGACTCAGTCGGGCCTGTCGATCACCGAGTGGAAGCCGATCCACGGCATCATTCCCCCCTTGAGCCTTGCCGAGTGGCAGGAGGAATTCGACCTTTACAAGAGAATTCCCGAATATCAGTTGCTGAACAAGGGCATGTCGCTTGCCGAGTTCCAGAACATCTTCTGGTGGGAATGGAGCCATCGCCTTCTGGCCCGCACGGTCGGGTTGATCTTCGCCCTGCCGCTCCTGTTCTTCTGGATGTCGAAGCGCCTTCCGAAGGGGCTTGGCTGGCCGCTGACCGGCGTGCTTGCGCTTGGCGGGCTGCAGGGCTTCATCGGCTGGTGGATGGTGTCATCGGGCCTGACGGAACGCACCGATGTCAGCCAGTATCGCCTCGCCGTCCACCTGATCATGGCCTGTCTGATCATTGCGGCCTGCGTCTACATCGCAAGGGGGCTTAAACCCCGCCGCCATGAGGATCCGCCGACCGGTGCTTCGCATGGGTTCGCGATCGTGCTTCTCGTCGCGGCCTTCATCCAGATCTATCTCGGCGCATTGGTGGCCGGGCTTGATGCCGGGCTTTCATACAATACCTGGCCGCTGATGGATGGCGCGATCGTGCCGCAGGACCTGCTGCTGCATCAGCCGGCATGGCTGAACTTCTTCGAAAATCCGAAGACCGTGCAGTTCACCCACCGCATGGGCGGCTATGTCCTGCTGCTTCTGGCGCTGCTGCATTATGTCGTGGAATGGCGCGGTGCGGTGGCGCGCGGGCTTGATCTGGAACTTTCCCAGCATGCGCGCGGGGCGCTGGCAATCCTGATCGTCATCCTGCTGCAGGCGGTGCTCGGCATCTTCACGCTGGTGCTGCAGATGCCGCTGTGGCTGGCGCTGTCGCATCAGGCCGGCGCGATCATCGTTCTGATTCTCGTCACCGGCCATCTGCGCGGCTATCGCAGGCCTCTCATCGAAGAGGTCTGAGAGGGACTAACCGAAGCGGTAGGCCGAATAGGGCTTGCCGCGAAAATTGCCCTGGAAGACCTGCTTGCCGGTATCTTCGCCGGCAGCGCCGGCGGCGACGAAGACCGGAACCAGATGGTCGTGGTCGGGCACGTGGCATTCCAGCGCATCCGGGTTCTGCGTCCATGTGGCGAGCCGGGCCGCGCGCTCGGCCGGGTCCGCGATGGACAGTGCGTCCTTCAGCCAGTCATCGAACCGGGTCGCGGCCGCCGCATGCTCTTCATCCCTGCGGTAGAACATGCGCATATTGTGGTAGGAAAGGCCCGAGGCGACGATCAGGATATCCTCGTCGCGCAAGGATTGCAGCGCCTCGCCGATCCGGAAATGGGTCTCGGCCGAAAGGTCCGGGTCGAGCGACATCATCACGATCGGTACATCGGCCTGCGGGTACATCATCATGAACGGGATGAAGACGCCATGGTCGAAGCCGCGCTCGGAATCGGCCGCCGTTTCAATGCCGGAGGACGCCAGAACGTCACGCACATGCTCGGCGACATCCGGCGCACCGGGGGCGGGGTAGTCGAGCTCGAACGTATGGGGCGGAAAGCCGTAATAGTCGAAATACATGCCGGGGTGCGCTGCCGTTGAAACGGTCAGCCTGTCGACCTTTTCCCAATGGGCCGAGATCACCAGAACCGCCTTCGGGCGGCGTCCGAGCGCTTCATCGAAGCCCTTGAGATAGACTTCGAGCTCCTTCCACGGGTCATTGGGCGGAAGGATGCCTTCGGGCCCGTGCATGAATGGCCAAGAACCGCCGCCATGGGGAATGAAGAAGACGGGAAGACGCGATTGCGTAGACATCGGATAAATCCTCGCTGATTGCTTTCACCCAATATAGCGAGGCGGGCGACCGGCCGCGACGGGCGAACCGGTCGACGGATTGTTCACTGATCAGGCAGACAGCATCAGGTCCATGTTTTGCACGGCGGCGCCCGATGCGCCCTTGCCGAGATTGTCGAGCTGAGCCACGAGATTGACATGAGCACCGCCGCCGAAGACGTAGATCTTCATGATGTCCTGGCCCGCAAGCTCTTCGGCATTGAGGCGGGCGAGCGAGCCGCTTTCGGCAAGCGGCACGACCTGAACGATATCCTGGCCGGCGTAGTATTCCGAAAGCAGCGCGTGGATGCTCTCCTGGTTGTGGTCGCCCTCAAGCTCCTCGAGATAAAGCGGCACCTGAACCAGCATGCCCTGCGGGAACCGGCCGACGGACGGCGAGAAGATCGGCGCGCGCGGCAGAAGGCCGTGCGTGGTCATTTCCGGCACGTGCTTGTGCGCCAGGTTGAGGCCATAGAGGAAATGCGGCGCGTCGATGTGGTCGTCGCGGCTTTTATCCTCCATCTGGGCAATCAGGTTCTTGCCGCCGCCCGTATAGCCGGAGACGGCGTTGATGGTGACCGGATAGGCGTCGGGGATGATGCCCGCCGCACGCAAAGGCCGGATCAGGCCGATCGCGCCGGTCGGGTAGCAGCCGGGATTGGCGACATGACGGGCGCCACGGATGCGCTCGGCCTGGCCTTTGTCCATCTCGGCAAAGCCATAGGCCCAGTCGGGATTGACGCGATAGGCCGTCGACGTGTCGATGACGCGCACGCTGTTATTGCCCGCGAGCATGCCGACGGCTTCGCGCGACGCATCATCGGGCAGGCAGAGAATGGCGATATCGGCGCTGTTGATCAGGTCCTCGCGCATCTTCGGATTGCGCCGTTCCTCATGCGGGATCGACAGAAGCTCGACGGCGCGGCGTTCAGCCATGCGGGTGCGGATCTGCAGCCCAGTCGTGCCGTGTTCGCCGTCGATGAAGATCTTCGCTGCCATTTTCCTGTCCTGTCGCTGTGAGGGGCATGTCGCTTCAGCTCATATATAAAGCGGGCCCCGAAGGCCCGCAATGTTTTCACCTGACTGAATATCGCAATGGTTCAGTGCTTGACCTCGCGGAAGATCACTTCCGGAAGGCTGCCGAGCGCCGGGTAGAGCGGAATGAGGCAGGCCTGAAGCGCGTGGTAGATGTCGCTCTTGCCTGGGAAAAGCGTTGCCTGCGGCACCAGATCCTCCGAAAGCTCCTCGTGCCAGCCGCCTTTCTCGTGGTCGATCAGATGGTTGGCGACGAAGCTCCACTGCTTGCGGTAGGCATACATGTGCATGTCCTGGCCGAAATGCGAGGTGAGGAAGTGCGTCGCGCCGATGCCCTCGCAATGCGGCCACCAGAGCTTGGCCCGGTTCTTCGGCTTGTTGTCCCAGTCGAGCGTGTAGAACATGCCGCGCTTTTCGTAATCCCAGCCGAGCTTGAAGGCGGAGACGAACAGCTCGTGCGCGGCCTTCGGCATCCAGCTGTGCGAGCGGCCGGTGAGCGTGTGAAGCTGCAGCAGGAGGCGGGTCCATTCCAGCCAGTGCCCGGGGGTGGTGCCGGAGGGGCGGAACATCTCGTTGCCCGAATAGTTGTAGTCTATCTTCCAGTCCTCGGTGAAATGCTCGGCGACACGGAAACCGCACTCGCGGGCGTGCTTGTTGATGATCAGCTCGGCGATCCGCTTGGCCTTGGTGAGATATTCGATATCGCCGGTGACCTCATAGGCCTCCATCAGCGCCTCGGTCATGTGCATGTTGCAGTTCTGGCCGCGATAGCCGCGCACGGGCGTCCAGTCGGTCTCGAACTCCTCGGCGACCGCGCCGTGCTTCTCTTCCCAGAAGTGTTTGTTGATGACCTCGGTGACGTCGGCGATCATCGCGTCGGCCAGCGGATGACCGGCGAATTTCGCAGAGGACGCCGCCAGCAGCACGAAGGCGTGGCCATAGGCCTGTTTCGAGGGGTCGGCCACGGGGCCGTCGTCGTTGATCTGCCAGAAATAGCCGCCGCGTTCCTTGTCGCGGTGGTTCTCCCACAGATAATGCATGCCGTGGTCCATCAGGTCATCGCAGCCGGGCCGTCCAAGGAGGTGACCGATCGCCATGCAGTGGACCATGCGCGCGGTGGTGTGGATGCCGCGAACCGGATTGTCCCCGCCGGTCGGCCTGCCATCCTTGTCAAACTCGAAGAAGCCGCCCTTCGGGTTGATCGAGCGGTACTGGAAATAGTCGAACAGGTCGTTGGCCTGCTTCCACAGCCATTCACGGTGATAGGGCCTGTTGATCCAGCGTGGCGGGGCGACAAGTGTGTTGATCTTCGGTTTCATGGGCAAACCCTCCCTTTCATGCAACCGGGCGCTGCGCCGGCGCACGGGAAATGTTGATCGCTACTGTCGGATGAGGCATCCGGATTGGCCGCGCACGCTCCGTTCAGTCACTTGATTAGTTTATATCGCGCGCAGGATAGCATCTCAATTCCGATTTGCATCCTGCTTGATCATGCGCAAAGAATGCTGGAAAACCACCGCCCGCGCGAAGGAAATCGTCTTCTGGGGCGCAATAGCGGCCGTACTCGGCCACTTTCCACATATTGACATAAACATATCTTTATGTGATTTCACGACTTCGGAAACTGGAGATGGCTCATGCTTGACGAACTGTTCGGAGAAGAAGCCCCGAAGCGCACCGGCAAGGAAATCCGTGCCGCGCTGGAAAAGGCGGCGCGCGAGCGCATCCTCATCCTCGACGGCGCGATGGGCACGCAGATCCAGGGTCTGGGCTTCGATGAGGACCATTTCCGCGGCGATCGCTTTATCGGCTGCGCCTGCCACCAGCAGGGCAATAACGACCTTCTGATTCTGAGCCAGCCGAAGGCGCTTGAGGATATTCATTACGAATACGCCATCGCCGGCGCGGATATTCTGGAGACCAACACGTTTTCCAGCACCCGCATCGCCCAGGCCGACTACCAGATGGAGGACATGGTCTATGAGCTGAATCGCGACGGTGCGCGGCTTGCCCGCCGCGCCGCGATCCGCGCTCAGCAGGAAGATGGCCGCCGCCGCTTCGTCGCCGGCGCCGTTGGGCCGACCAACCGCACGGCCTCGATCTCACCTGACGTGAACAATCCGGGCTATCGCGCTGTAACCTTTGATCAATTGCGCGATGCATATCGCGAGCAGATCGAGGGACTGATCGACGGCGGATCGGACCTGATCCTGATCGAGACCATTTTCGACACGCTGAATGCCAAGGCCGCCGTCTTCGCCGCCCGCCAGGCCTTCCGCGCCAAGGGCATCGAACTGCCGCTGATGATCTCCGGCACGATCACCGACCTTTCCGGCCGCACGCTCTCCGGCCAGACGCCGACCGCCTTCTGGAACTCGCTGTCGCATGCCGATCCGTTTACGATCGGGCTCAACTGCGCGCTCGGGGCTGATGCCATGCTGCCGCACCTGCAGGAGCTTTCCGGCGTTGCCGACACCTATATCTGCGCCTATCCCAATGCCGGCCTGCCGAACGAATTCGGCCAATATGATCAGGATCCGGAGGAAATGGCCGGGCTGATCCGCCCCTTCGCCCAGCAGGGCCTCGTCAACATCGTTGGCGGCTGCTGCGGATCGACCCCGGAACATATCGGCGCCATTGCCGAGATCGCCTCGAATTTTGCACCGCGCGAAGTGCCGGAACACAGGCCGGTGCTCTCGCTTTCGGGGCTCGAACCGTTTCACCTGACCAAGGACATTCCCTTCGTCAATGTCGGCGAGCGCACCAACGTCACCGGCTCGGCGAAGTTCCGCAAGCTGATCACCAATGCCGACTACGCGACCGCGCTTGATGTCGCCCGCGATCAGGTGGAGGCCGGCGCGCAGATCATCGACATCAACATGGACGAGGGCCTGATCGATTCGGAGCGGGCGATGGTCGAATACCTGAACCTGATCGCCGCCGAACCGGACATTGCGCGCGTGCCGCTGATGATCGATTCGTCGAAATGGGAGATCATCGAGGCCGGGCTGAAATGTGCCCAGGGCAAGTCGCTGGTCAACTCGATCTCGCTGAAGGAAGGCGAGGAGCAGTTCGTCGAACGGGCGCAACTGATCCGGGACTATGGCGCGGCAACCGTGGTCATGGCCTTTGACGAGAAGGGACAGGCCGACACCTTCGAGCGCAAGGTCGAGATCTGTTCGCGCGCCTACAAGATCCTCACCGAGACGGTCGGCTTCCCGCCCGAAGACATCATTTTCGACCCGAACATCTTCGCCGTCGCGACCGGGATCGAGGAACATGACAATTACGGCGTCGATTTCATCGAGGCGACGCGGGCGATCCGCAAGAACCTGCCTTACGCGCATGTCTCGGGCGGCGTCTCGAACCTCTCCTTCTCCTTCCGTGGCAACGAGCCGGTGCGCCAGGCCATGCATGCCGTGTTCCTCTATCACGCCATCCAGGCGGGCATGGACATGGGCATCGTCAATGCCGGTCAGTTGATCGTCTACGAGACGATCGATCCGGAACTGCGCGAGGCCTGCGAGGATGTGGTCCTCAACCGTCGCTCGGATGCCACCGAACGCCTGCTCGATATTGCCGAGCGCTATCGCGGAACCGGCAAGACGGAAGAGCGCAAGCAGGATCTCGCCTGGCGCGAATGGCCGGTGGAGAAACGGCTGGAGCATGCGCTCGTCAACGGCATCACCGAATATGTCGAGGGCGACGTTGAAGAGGCGCGCCAGGCCGCGGAGCGGCCGCTGCATGTGATCGAAGGTCCGCTGATGGCCGGCATGAATGTCGTCGGCGATCTCTTCGGCGCCGGCAAGATGTTCCTGCCGCAGGTGGTGAAGTCCGCGCGCGTGATGAAGCAGGGCGTGGCCGTGCTTCTGCCCTACATGGAAGAGGAAAAACGCCTGAGCGGCGCGGAGGAGGGCGGCTCTAACGGCAAGGTGATCATGGCCACCGTGAAGGGCGATGTGCACGACATCGGCAAGAACATCGTCGGCGTCGTGCTCGCCTGCAACAATTACGAGATCATCGATCTCGGCGTGATGGTGCCGGCGGAGAAGATCCTGGCGGCGGCGAAGGAGCACAAGGCCGATATCATCGGGCTATCCGGCCTGATCACGCCCTCGCTCGACGAGATGGTGCATGTGGCTTCCGAAATGGAGCGGCAGGGCTTTGACATCCCGCTTCTGATCGGCGGCGCGACCACCAGCCGGACGCATACGGCGGTGAAGATCGACCCGGCCTATAACAGGGGCCAGGTTGTCTATGTGGTGGATGCGAGCCGTGCCGTGGGCGTGGTCAACAATCTCCTGTCTGCGGAACTGAAGGGCGGCTACATCGCCGGCATTCAGGAGGAATATGCCAAGGTGGCGGAAAGCCACCGCCGGGCCGAGGCGCAGAAGAACCGCCTGCCGCTCGCGGCCGCGCGCGCCAACCATGTCAAGGTCGACTGGAACGCCTACGAGCCACACGCGCCGTCCTTCCTCGGGACGAAGGTTTTCGATGATTACGATCTGGAAGAGCTGTCCCGCTATATCGACTGGACGCCGTTCTTCCAGACCTGGGAGTTGAAAGGCCGCTATCCCAACATTCTGGAAGACGAAAAGCAGGGCGAGACCGCGCGTCAGCTCTTTGCCGATGCGCAGGCGATGCTGAAGAAGATCATCGAGGAGAAGTGGTTCCGGCCGCGCGCGGTCATCGGATTCTGGCCGGCCAATGCCGTCGGCGACGATATCCGCCTCTACAAGGACGAGAGCCGCGGGCAAGAGCTCGCGACCTTCTTCACACTGCGCCAGCAGCTCTCCAAGCGCGGCGACCGCCCGAATGTGGCGCTTTCCGATTTCGTCGCGCCGGTCGAAAGCGGCAAACGGGATTATGTCGGCGGCTTTGTCGTCACGGCCGGTTTCGAGGAAATCGCGATCGCTGAGCGTTTCGAACGCGCCAATGACGACTATTCCTCGATCATGGTCAAGGCGCTCGCCGATCGCTTCGCCGAAGCCTTCGCCGAACGCATGCACGAGCGCGTACGCCGCGAGTTCTGGGGTTATGCGCCCGACGAGAACTTCACCAATGCCGAACTGATCGGCGAGCCTTACGGCGGCATCCGTCCGGCACCCGGCTATCCGGCCCAGCCCGACCATACGGAAAAACGCACGCTGTTCGACCTGCTGGATGCGGAAAAGGCATCGGGCGTGGAACTGACGGAAAGCTATGCCATGTGGCCGGGCTCTTCGGTCTCCGGCATCTATATTGGCCATCCCGACAGCTATTATTTCGGCGTCGCCAAGGTCGAGCGCGACCAGGTGGAAGACTATGCCGCGCGAAAGGGCATGGATGTGGAAGAGGTTGAGCGCTGGCTCGGGCCGGTGCTCAACTATATTCCCGGCGATAATGGCAGCGAGGCGGACGACGCGGCAGCCTGAGTGGCTGGCAGACACTGCCTGAGGCGAGAATGCCTCAGGCCGCGCTGGCCTTCATCGCCGCCAGAGCCTCTTCGTCAAGGCTCGTGGCGCGCTTGAGGGCCGGACGATCCGAGACGCGATCGGCATAGGCTTCGAAGACCGGGCGTTTCTCGATGGCGCCGGAGTTGAAGCACCAGATCAGTTGCGAGCTGAAATAGATGTCGACGGCGCGGAAGTGATCGCCGCAGATATAAGGCCTGCCGGTCAGTGCCTCTTCCAGCGTTGCCGTCACATCTTCGGCCCGGCCGTAACCCATCATGCCCTGACGCTTCTGCGGGACCGTAAAGCCCATTTCGTGGTTGGTGACGAGCTCTTCGAGCGGTCCGGCGGCGAAGAACATCCAGCGGTAATAATCGGGCCTCTCGTCCGGGGTTGGCCCGAGTCCCGCTTCGGGAAAGGCTTCCGCCAGGTAGGTGCAGATCGCTGCAACCTCGGTGACAATGGCTTCGCCGTGGCGAATGGCCGGCACCTTTCCCATGCGGTTCACCGCCAGATAGTCCGGCGTCTTCATCGCGCCACCATAGGCGAGCAGATGCGTTTCATAGGGGACGCCGGTTTCCTCGAGCATCCAGCGAACAATGCAACCACGCGACTGCGGGTTGGTATAGAAGTGCAAATCCCCCATCGGGCATTCCCTCCATCCATTTGTGCGCTTCCGGCTTATGCCTGGTTAGCGGCTGCAGCAAGACGGAATAGCGTGGACAATCGGGTGCGCGCGAAAAGGTCGCAGCCAGGCTCTTGCGTTACGACATTTCCGCAGCCGCGGCGTCATCCAGTTCGCTGGCGCGGATGAAGGCCGGACGGGAAATAAGCCGTTCGGCATAGGCGCGGAATGACGGCCGGTCTTCGACCGTGTTGAAGCGCATGCCCCAGGCAAGCTGAGATCCGACATAGACGTCCGCAGCGGTGAATGCGTCGCCCGCGATGTAGGGATGTGTCGATAGCCATGTGTCGAGCGTATCCATCACGTGGCCGAAATTGCCGTAGCCAATGGCGCGCTCGCGCTCCGCCGGTACCTCGAAGCCGAACGTTCTGTTGACGACCGCCGCCTCAAGCGGGCCGGCGCCGAAGAACAGCCAGCGGTAATAGGCGGCACGGTCATCCACGGCCGGCGCCAGGCCGGCATCTGGAAAGACGTCGGCGAGATAGGCGCAGATCGCGGCGCATTCGGTCACCACCTTGCCATCGTGCACGATCGTCGGCACCTTGCCCATCGGATTGATGGCCAGATAGTCGGCCGACTTCATCGTCCCGTTATAGGTCAGGATATGCGTTTCATACGGCGCGCCGGTCTCTTCCAGCATCCAGCGCACCATGCGTCCACGTGACTGTGGATTGGTATAGAAATCGAGTACGGCCATGACGCGCCCCTGAAATGTTCCCTCTATGTTCTTTCATCATGCCGCTATTCGCGGCGGAAGTAAACTGAAAATCCGGCACCAAAAAACCCGGCGCGAAGGCCGGGTTTCATGATCTTTATGGATGATTGCCTCAGGCAGCCATGGCCTTCTGCAGGTTCTCGTCGATCTTGTCGAGGAAGGCGGTGGTCGACAGCCACGGCTGGTCGGGGCCGATCAGCAGCGCCAGGTCCTTGGTCATGTGGCCGCTTTCGACCGTGTCGATGCAGACCTTCTCCAGCGTGTGGGCGAAGTTGGTCAGTTCCTCGTTGCCGTCGAGCTTGCCGCGATGGGCAAGGCCGCGCGTCCAGGCGAAGATCGAGGCGATCGAGTTGGTCGAGGTTTCCTGACCCTTCTGGTGCTGGCGGTAGTGACGGGTCACCGTGCCGTGGGCGGCTTCGGCTTCCACCGTCTTGCCGTCCGGGGTCATCAGAACCGAGGTCATCAGGCCGAGCGAGCCAAAACCCTGGGCGACGATGTCGGACTGGACGTCGCCGTCATAGTTCTTGCAGGCCCAGACATAACCGCCGGACCACTTCAGGGCGGCCGCGACCATGTCGTCGATCAGGCGATGTTCGTACCAGATCTTCTTGGCTTCGAACTGTTCCTTGAACTCGGCGTCGTAGATTTCCTGGAACAGATCCTTGAAGCGGCCGTCATAGGCCTTGAGGATGGTGTTCTTGGTCGACAGGTAGCAGGGAACGCCGCGCATCAGGGCGTAGTTCAGCGAGGCGCGGGCGAAATCGCGGATCGAATCATCGAGGTTGTACATCGCCATGGCAACGCCGGAGGAGGGGGCGTCGAAGACTTCGTGCTCGATCTCCTGGCCGTCTTCGCCAACGAACTTGATGGTCAGCTTGCCCTTGCCGGGGAACTTGAAGTCGGTGGCGCGGTACTGGTCGCCGAAGGCGTGACGGCCGACGATGATCGGCTGGGTCCAGCCGGGAACCAGGCGCGGCACGTTCTGCATGATGATCGGCTCGCGGAAGATCACGCCGCCCAAGATGTTGCGGATCGTGCCGTTGGGCGAGCGCCACATCTTCTTCAGCGAGAATTCCTCGACGCGAGCCTCATCCGGCGTGATGGTTGCGCATTTGATGCCGACGCCGTGCTTCTTGATGGCGTTGGCGGCATCAACGGTAACCTGGTCGTCGGTGGCGTCGCGGTTCTGGACCGAAAGGTCGTAATATTCGATCGGCAGGTCGAGATACGGGAAAATCAGCTTTTCCTTGATGAACTGCCAGATGATGCGGGTCATTTCATCGCCGTCGAGATCGACGACCGGATTTGCCACCTTGATCTTCGTCATTATCCATCCTCGTCTAGCGGGCGCCGTCGGAAACGCCCTTTTGTTGCAAGAAGTCCCGTGGGCTATAGCACCGCGATGCCGGGGAAAAAAGGCATTCGGGCGCTAAACTTTGGTAAAAAAGCCCCGATTTGCCCGGTGCGTCAAAATGACGGATGGCAGGAGCCGGGGATGAATTGCGCCGACGCCGGACGTCCCGGATCGACACAGGCAGTAGTGTAACAGTTGTTTTCTGCATAACTTGTGTTACAAGCGGCTATCAGCAGCCCAACGGTTCATTGTCATGCCGGAACTCAGTCCAATCGAAAGCGCGCTTCTTCGCCTCATCCGCGAAGACCCCTTTGCCGGCCAGCAGGCCATGGCCGAACGGCTCGGAATTTCGCGTCCGGCCGTGGCGGCCCATATCATGCGGCTGACGGAGCGCGGGCATATTCTCGGCCGGGGCTATGTCCTGCCGCCGGAGGGTCGCGTGATCGCCATCGGCGGCGCGGTGATCGACCGCAAATATCTTGCCCGCACGCCGTTGATCGCCGGGACCTCGAACCCGGTCGAGGGCATGCGCAGTTTCGGCGGCGTCGCCCGCAATGTTGCCGAAAACCTGGCGCTGCTCGGCACCACGACCGGTTTTGTGACCACCATCGGAAATGACGAGAACGGGCGCTCGCTTCTTGCGCATTTGCGAGAGCGGGGCGTCGACGTCGCCCATGTCATGACGCTTTCCGATCAGCGCACGGCCGAATATGCGGCAATCCTCGAACCCAGCGGGGAGCTTGCCTATGGCATCGCCGACATGGCGATCTTCGACCGGCTGACGCCGGCGATGATCGAAACCGTCTGGCCGGCGATTGCGTCCGCCAGCCTCGTCTTTGCCGACTGCAACCTTCCTGCCGAAACGCTTGCGACGCTGATTGCAAAGCGTCCGCAAAGCCGTTTCAGGCTGGCCATCGACGCCGTCTCGACGCCGAAGGTCATGCGTCTGCCGCAAAACCTGGAAGGGGTCGACCTTCTGTTTTTGAATCTGGACGAAGCATCAGCCTTTCTTGGGAAGTCTTTTACGCACGATATCAATGGCATGCGTGGCGGAGCCGAACTTCTACATGAAACCGGAGCGGCAGCCGTCATCCTCTCCTGCGGAGCAATCGGCGTCGTCGTCTGTTCGCCGGAGGGCACTGTCCACATCCCCGTCGTCAGGGCGAAGCCCGTCGACATGACCGGCGCCGGCGATGCGATGATCGCCGGCACGCTCAACTTCTATACCCGGAATGACACGCTGACCGAGGCGGTGCGCAAGGGCGCGCTGATCGGCTCGCTGACCACTGAAACGGCGGCGAGTGTCCATCCGGACCTGTCCAACCATTTCGTCGAGGCCAATCTTCACCGGCTCGGCACGACTGAAGGAGATCACCTTGTCTGAGATCGAAATCATCAAGAGCGGCGAAGTCGAAACCGCGTTGGCCGGCGGCAAGCCGGTCGTGGCGCTCGAATCCACCATCATCACCCACGGCATGCCCTATCCGGCCAATCTCGAGACCGCGCTTGCGGTCGAGGCCGTGGTGCGGGCAAACGGCGCGGTTCCGGCAACGATCGCGGTGATCGACGGCAAGCTGCATGCCGGCCTGGAAGAAGACGTCATCGAACGCCTCGCGAAGGTCGAGGATGGCATCGTCAAGGCATCGGGACGGGATCTTGCCGTGGCGATGGTCAAGGGCCAGACGGCGGGGACGACCGTCTCGGCGACGATGAAGATCGCGGCCCTTGCCGGCATTCCGATCTTCGCCACCGGCGGAGTTGGCGGCGTCCATCGCGGCGCGGAGCAGACCTTCGATATTTCCGCCGACCTCACCGAGCTCGGCCGCACAGCCGTCACCGTCATCTGCGCCGGCGTGAAGTCGATCCTCGATATTCCGAAAACGCTGGAAGTGCTGGAGACGCAGCGCGTGCCGGTCATGGCCTATCGGAGTGACGATTTCCCGGCCTTCTTCACCCGCTCGAGCGGCTATGCGGCCGATCATCGCATGGACAGCGCCGAGGATATCGCCAAGGCCATGGCGCTGCATGACGCGCTTGGCACCGGAACCGGCATTCTCGTCGCCAACCCCGTTCCGGAAGCCGATGCGCTCAGCCACGACTTCATCGACGGGACGATCGAGGACGCGCTCAGGGAAGCCAGCGAGAAGGGCATAACCCGCAAGGAACTGACGCCGTTCCTGCTTGCGCGGATCAACGAGCTTTCGGAAGGCCGCAGTCTTGCCGCCAATATCGCGCTGGTGAAGAACAACGCCGCGCTGGCAGCACAGATCGCAGTGGCGCGCGTCGCCATCTCGGATTGACAGGACGCATTGCCATCGGCGCGGTGACGACGTTATCCTCCCGGCAAACAGGGAGTGCATGATGACCGAAACCTTTGAAGCTCTGCTGATCCGCGCCAAGGACAATCCGAAGGCAAGCCTGGCGGAACTCAGCCTTTCAGACCTTCCGGATCTGCCTGTCCTTGTGCGGGTCGATTATTCGAGCCTGAATTACAAGGACGGTCTTTCGGTCACCGGCAAGGGGCGCATCGCGCGCCGCTTTCCGATGGTGCCGGGCATCGACATCGCCGGAACGGTCGTCGAATCGGCGTCAGAGGCCTTCAAACCCGGCGACAGAGTGATCGCCAATGGCAACGGCATGTCGGAAACCGAATGGGGCGCCTATAGCGCCTATCAGCGGGTCCGGCCGGAATGGCTGATGCCGCAGCCCGAGGGGCTGACCCAGAAACAGGCCATGGCAATCGGCACGGCCGGCTATACGGCGGCGCTCTGCGTCAATCAGCTGCTGGCCTGGGGTTCGCTTTCCACGGAAGACGGAAAGGTGCTGGTCACCGGGGCTGCCGGCGGCGTCGGCTCCTATGCGGTTGCGCTTCTCGCCTCGCTCGGCTTCAGCGTCACCGCCTCCACCGGCCGGCCGGAAACGCATGACTACCTGCGGCAGCTCGGAGCTTCCGATTTCATCGATCGACGCGAGCTTTCCGAAGCCGGAAAGCCGCTGCAGGCGGAACGCTGGACAGGCGCGGTCGACAGCGTCGGCTCAACGACGCTTGCCAATGTGCTGGCGCAGACGGTCTATGGCGGCGCGGTGACGGCCTGCGGTCTTGCCGGAGGACCGGATCTTCCGGCAACGGTGATGCCGCATATCCTGCGATCCGTTGCGCTGATCGGTGTCGATTCCGTGATGGCGCCGAAGAAGCGCCGGGAGGCGGCCTGGCGATTGCTGCAGACGCAACTGTCATCCGAGCAGATCGCGCTTGCAACGGAAGGCGAAGTCGCTCTCAAGGATCTGCCGCAAGCGGCTGAAGATATTCTTGCCGGCAAGGTGCGCGGTCGTATTGTCGTGAAGGTGAGCTAAGGTCGCTCAGGTGGTCTCCAGCGACTTTGTCTTCACCACGAGGCTGTCGTCCTCGGTTTCCTCGAGGAACTTGGCGAAATAACGCTTGAGCTTCGGGATCTTGACCAGCTCGTCCATCGAATATTTGTGCGCGTCGCGCACCAGTGTCGAGGGGTTGAAATAGGCTTCCGCGTTCTCCGGCGTCAGCACGAAGGGCGGCAGGCCCTCGCGGCCGAGGATATAGCTCATGATCAGTGCGCCGGTGCGGTGGTTGCCCTCGATGAAAAGTTGCGGACGGCTCAAGACCCGCACATAGACGCCAGCGGCGCGCTTGCGCACCGTTTTGCCCTTGGCGCGCTGGTACCAGTCGACCAGCCCGCCGATGTCCCCGGCCTCGCGATCGTAGAAGTGTTCTTCCGTGCGTTCGATGTGATTGCTGAATTCCGACCGGGCCTCGCGCGAGGAACCGCAGAGCACCAGGTGGTTCAATTCGAGCAGATGGTGGAACTGGCCGAGCTTGAGGATATCCGTACCCTCCCGCAACAGGCCGTTCACATAGGCGTAGCCTTCCAGCATGTGCTCGACCACGCTGTCAGGCATGCCGTCGCGATGCATGGTCAGGACCGCATTGATGCGGTCGAACTGACGCTGGGTGTCGCGCAGCTTCTGTTCAATCCTGGCAAGGTCAAGGCTGTGCTTGAACATGTTGCGTTTCAGTGCCTCAAGACCGGTGTTTCTCGCATGCGCAGGGTCGCGAAACGATTGAATGATGTGGCCAATGGTAGGGCGGGCAGAGGTTCAGATCAATGGCCGCTCCGGACAGAGCCCCGGCCATTCCATGCGCGCCGAACAATCAAAAGGGCGGCTTTGCGAAGAAAGCCGCCCGAAAAACAGTCCGATTGGCAGAACAGCCTTAGCTGAATTCGCCCGAAAGATATTCTTTGGTGAGCTGTTCCTTCGGGTTTTCGAAGATCTGCTTGGTGTCGCCGACCTCGACGAGGAAGCCGGTGCGGCCGCCCTGCGACATGTCGACGGAGAAGAAGGCCGTCTTGTCGGCAACGCGGATCGCCTGCTGCATGTTGTGGGTCACGATCGCGACCGTATAGTCCTTCTTCAGCTCGAGCATCAGTTCCTCGATCTGGCGGGTGGCGATCGGGTCAAGCGCGGAGCAGGGCTCGTCCATCAGAAGCACGGTCGGCTCGGTGGCAATGGCGCGGGCGATGCACAGGCGCTGCTGCTGGCCGCCGGAAAGCGACAGGCCGTTCTGCTTCAGCTTGTCCTTGACCTCGTTCCAGAGGGCCGCGCGGCGCAGTGCCTTTTCAACGCGGGCATTGATGTCCCCCTTGAAGCCGTTGAGGCGCAGACCGAAGGCAACGTTTTCGAAAATGCTCATCGAGAACGGGTTCGGCTGCTGGAAAACCATGCCGATGTGACGGCGGACAACCACCGGATCGACATTCTTGCCGTAGACGTCCTGGCCGAGGAAATGCACATGGCCTTCGAGGCGGAAGATCGGGATCAGGTCGTTCATGCGGTTCAGCGAGCGCAGCACGGTCGACTTGCCGCAGCCCGAGGGACCGATGAAGCCAGTGATCTTGCCCTTTTCGATATCGACATTGGCATCGCGCACGGCAAGGAAGTCGCCATAATAGATCTTGTCGATGTCCGCGCCGATCGCGACATCGCCGACGTCCTGCTTGCCGGCCGTGGCGTCAAACTTGTTCATTTCCATTTCGATAGACATGATAAGCGACCTTTATCTCTTACACGCGGCGGGTGCCGAACGAGCGACTGAGAATGTTGAAAACGAGCACGATCAGCACCAGTACGAGGGAAGCTGTCCACGCCAGTTCAATCTGGTTTTCATAGGGCATTGCCGAGAAATTGTAGATCAATATCGACAATGATGCTGTCGGCTCCGTAAAGCTTCCGATCCAGTAATTCGAAAAGAGTGCCGTAAACAGCAGCGGGGCCGATTCACCGGACGCACCCGCTACCGCAAGCATTACGCCGGTCATAACACCTGGCAGCGCTGTCGGCAAAACAATTTTGGTAGCAACCTGTGTGGAATTGCAGCCCATTCCGTAGGCCGCGTCCTTCATCCGCTGGGGCACCATGCGGAACGCCTGCTCGGCGGTCAGAAGCACCGTCGGCAGCATCAGGATGGCGAGCGAGAGACCGCCGGCGATCGCCGAGTAGGTCTTCATCATGATCACCAGCCAGGCGTAGACAAAGACACCGGCGAGGATCGAGGGAAACCCGGTCAGGACCTTGCCGACGAAGCGGACAAGCGAAGAGAACCGGCTGTCGGGGTTGATCAGGCCCGTATAGATGCCGCCGAGCACGCCAATTGGGATGGAAATCAGCGAGGCGATCGCGACCATAACCAGCGTGCCGAGGATGGCATTGCCGATGCCGCCGCCCTGTTCAAATGGGGCGGGCGGCAGCTCTGTGAAGATGGCAAGGCTGAGGCGCACGCCGCCGCGGCTGATCAGCATCCAAAGAACGGAGATCAGCGGGATGGCGGCGATGCCGGCGAGGATCCAGAGGATGATCGTCTGGATGAAGTTCATCAGCGTCCGCCGTTCGGCGAAGGAAAAGCTGAGGTTCGGATTGCCGAGGGCAACAACTTCGGGGTTCATGTCGTCGGTGGTGCTCATGGTTTCTATCCCCTCAAGGCCTTACGTGACCGTCTGACGCGATGTGTAGTTCATGATGACCGTACCGATGATGTTGACCGCCATGGTGATCATGAGCAGCACGACCGCGGCATACATCAGCGGGCCGATCTGGTTTGCGCCAGCCTCGGGGAATGTCGAGGCCAGAAGCGATGCCAGCGTTGTTGCCGGCGAGAACAGCGACAGCGAGACCTGCTGCGAGTTACCGATCAACATGGCAAGCGCCATGGTTTCGCCGAGCGCGCGGCCGAAGCCAAGCACCAGCGAGGCGAAGATGCCACCCGAAGCGGTGGGCAGGATGACCTTGCGGATCGCTTCCCACTTGGTCGTGCCCATGCCGTAGGCGGCTTCCTGGACCTTCAGCGGGATCGCCTTGAAGGCATCCTGCGAGATCGCGGCAACCGTCGGCAGGATCATGATCGACAGGACGATCATGGCCGGGAACATGCCGGGACCGGCAAGCGATGTGGAAAAGAACGGAACGAAGCCGAACGTGTCATGCAGCCAGCGGGCGACGGGACGAATGGCGGGGATCAGCACATAGATGCCCCAGAGACCGTAGACAACCGAAGGGATGGCCGCGAGCATTTCGACGATCAGGCGGAAGATCCAGGCAAGGCGTGCATTGAGGAAGCCCTGCGTCAGGAAAATCGCGACGGCGATGCCGAGGCCGCCGCCAAAGAGCAGCGCCAGAAGCGAGGAGTAGAGCGTGCCCCAGATCTCGGCGAGGATACCGAATTCGTTCGTGTTGGGGTTCCACTCGACGGTCGTCAGAAAGGAAAGGCCGTATGTCCGCATCGCCGGGGCGGCCTGGGAGCCGATTTTCCAGAAGATGTAGACCAGCAGGACGACGGTGATCAGGCCTGCGAAAAATGTCAGAAAGCGAAAGGATTTGTCGTAACCGTATTCGAAGGCGGTCGGTGGTCGCGAAACACTGCCATCGCGTGGCGTAACGGATTTCGGCTTGTCGGCCATCAAGGGGCTCCTGGTAACGGCGATCGGGACGTCTACCGCGATCTGACTGGAGAGAGCGTAAAACTTCTGCGTGTATTCATTCCAACAAAGCCGGGGCGCAACACGTTACGCCCCGGCCGAAGTTCAATGTGACCGAGATCAGCCGCCGATTTCTTCCAGCGACTTCTTGTTGATTTCGATGACGTTTTCCGGCAGCGGGATGTAACCCAGCTTGTCGGCCATCGTCTGACCGGTGGTCAGGCCGTAGTTGATCATTTCCTTCAGCGCGGCAACCGTGTCGGCGTCCTGGCCGGTCTTGTAGAGCAGGATCCAGGTGAAGGTGGCGATCGGGTAGGAGTCGGCGCCCTTCGGGTCAACGATGAAAGCGACGTTGTTTTCGTCGAGCTCGGCCGAAGCGAGAGCGGCGCTACCAGCTTCCGGACCGGCCTTCACGAAGTTGCCAGCCTGGTTTTCAAGCATGGCGTAAGGCGTGTTGGTCTGCTGGGCGTAGCCGTATTCGATGTAGCCGATGGCGCCGGGGGTCTGCTTGACCGTGGCGGTGATGCCCTGGTTGCCCGGAGCGGCTACGAAGTTCGAAGCCTTCGGCCACGGAACGGTCTTGCCGCCGCCGACCGTGCTTTCGAATTCCTTCGAGATCGCGGAAAGGTGGTTGGTGAAGTTGAAGTTGGTGCCCGAACTATCGGCGCGAACGACAACCGTGATGTTTTCGTCGGGGAGGTCGACGCCTTCGTTGGCGGCGGCGATGGCTTCGTCGTTCCACTTGGTGATTTCACCAAGGAAGATCTTCGGGTAGACGTCGCGCGGCAGCTTCAGCTCGGAAACGCCGTCGAGATTGTAGGCGAGAACGATTTCACCGGCCGTCATCGGCAGGAGAACGACGCCGCCGTCAACCTTGGCCATTTCCTCGTCGTTCATGGCAGCGTCGGACGCTGCGAAATCGACAACGCGGTTGGTGAAGTCTTCGATACCGCCGCCGGAGCCCTTGGCCTGGTAGTTGACTTCAATACCGGTCTTCTGGCCAAAATCCTTAAACCAGGCCGAGTAGAGCGGGAAGGGGAAAGAGGCGCCGGAGCCCGTCAGCGAGGTGTCTGCAGCCTGAGCGACAGTGCCGCTTACGACCATAGCGGCGGCAACGGCAGCAACCTTAGCGCCCTTGGTAAAATTTCCGATTTTCATCAGATAGCCCTTTTGAGGTTTGGTTGAAAACGGAAGTCGTATAACAACGAAATATAGGCAAGCATAGCATGTTGTAAAAAATTCATAAACGGGGAAAAACCCGTGTTTTCTTTTAAAAAACCGTCACACAACTGTCGTAAAACTGTCATAAATGGGTTCGGCTTGCATCAGTACTTGCGATTTCTGCGTCGCACCGTAGCCCTGGGCTGACCCCATTTTTTCTTCCGCGCGTTTTGGCTAGGATCGAATAGCGGCACGCGAGGTCTGCTTGACATAGAGCAAGGCGAATGCGCTGGCGCCGACTAGTTTCGCCGCCGGCCGCACCGCCACACCGCCCGATCACCCTTGCTAGACGCCGCGCACGCGACAGGAGAGGCAATGACAGAAACAGGAACACCGCTCCCTGAGACAGGCGGATTGCATCAAGACAGCGTCGCCGAATTGCTGATGCGGCAACGAACGCTGGAGCGGGCCGCACTCGTGGCGCTCGAAGCCGGCCGAATCCTGATGGAGACCGGGGCGAAATCCGCCGTCGTGCGCGAGGGCGTCAGGAAGGTGGCGCTCGGCCTCGGCGTTAAGACCGCAGACATCCGCGTCGGCTTCGCCTCGATATCGACGACGGTCGGCGACGGCGTCTGCTCGTCCACGCACATGATCGGGGTCGGCCATCACGGCGTCAACATGCGCATCAACCATCGTGTACGCGAAATCTGCGCCGAAACGGGCAGGGGCGGGCTGACGCCTGACGCGGTTGAGCAAAAGCTGGCCGCGGCGACAAAGACCACGCCCAAGCATCACAAGCTGCTGAACGTCTTTGCCGCCGGCCTTGCCTGCGCCGCCTTCGGAAGGCTTCTCGGCGCCGATGCGCCAGCCTTTGTGACGACGCTGGTCGCCAGCATGATCGGCCAGTATATACGTCTGGTGCTGCTTGAACGGCACTACAATGCCTTCGTTGTCACTGCCACGGTTGCCTTTGCCGCCGCCGTGCTGTCCGGTATCGGGGCGATGGCCATGGGCAGCACGATGATCGACACTTCGATGAGCGCGGCCGTGCTGATGCTCGTGCCGGGCGTGCCGTCGATGAACGCGCAGACGGATATCATGGAGGGGTTCCCGACGCTCGGCAGCGCCCGTTTCGTCACCGTCGCGATGATTCTCGTCTTTATTACGTTGGGCGTCGGCGCGGCGCATATCGTGCTTGGCGGCGGGCTGCAGGACGCAATCAAATCGACGCCCAATATCGTTCATCACGCCTTTTTTGGCGCGGTCGCGGCAGCCGGCTTCGGCGTGCTGTTCAATTTCGGCTATCGCAATCTCGGCTGGGCAGCACTTGCCGGTGCGTTGGCGCTTGCGGTCAGAACCTTCTGCATGCTCAATGGGTGGCCGCTGGAAGCTGCCTCCTTTGCAGCTGCCGTCGCCGTCGCGCTGGTCGTCGAACTCTCCTACAACACGCCGTTTCCGGTGCGCCGCGTCGGCAATGCCATTGCCGTCGCCGGCTGTATTCCCATGGTGCCGGGAAGTGCTGCAGCCCACTGGATCATCGGCCTCTTGGAGATCACGGTCCAGCCGCTCGAAAAATCGGACATGATGCTGGCGGCAACCACCAGCGCCGGCCTGCAGGTGATCTTCACCGTCGGCGCGATCGGCGCGGGCCTCACCATGGTTTCCTCCACCTTCCGCCGGCCGGAGTTTCCGACCAGGGACCATGAGGATTGAGCCTCTGGCTGAACATCCTTCGTCAGAAGCTTCGCTCTGTCGAGGTCAGTTTCAGGCATGGAACGGAAAAAGGCCCGCATCGATCGCGAGCCTTCTCTCTTTCGTTTTTCAGCGCAGGTTCGTCTTCGTCAGCTGCACCAGTTCGTCGCCGCGGCCGTTGAGGATCGCGCGCATCATGTAGAGGCTGAAACCCTTGGCCTGTTCCATGGTGATTTGCGGCGGCATGGCGAGTTCCTGCTTCGCCGTCATCACATCGACCAGCACGGGGCCGGGCGTCTTGAGCGCTTCATCGAGGGCGGCGGGGAGCGCCTTGGCGTCTTCCACCTGTATGCCCTTCATGCCGGCGGCTTCCGCGATGCGGGCAAAGTCGGGGCTGCTGAGATCGGTCGAATCGGAGATATAACCGCCCGCCTTCATTTCCATCGCCACGAAGCCGAGCGAGCGGTTGTGGAAGACGACGATCTTGATCGGCAGGTTCAGCTGCGTGACCGACAGCACATCGCCCATCAGCATGGAAAAACCGCCATCGCCGCACATGGCGATCACCTGCCGGTCCGGATCGATGGCCTGGGCGCCAATCGCCTGCGACAGAGCGTTGGCCATGGAACCGTGCGAGAACGAACCGATCAGCCGCCGCTTGCCATTCATGCCGACATAGCGCGCGGCCCAGACGGTCGGCGTGCCGACATCGCAGGTGAAGATCGCGTCGTCGGTTGCCTTTTCACTGAGCAGCCTGGCGAGATATTGGGGATGGATGTTGCCCTTGGCGCTTTTCTCCGAGGCGAGGGAATCAAGCCCCTCACGGGCCTTCTGGTAATGCTTGATGGCGTTGTCGAGAAATTTGGAGCTGCGGCCCTTCGTGAGCTTCGGCAGCAGCGCGCGGATCGTCGCGCCGACGTCGCCCAGAATTCCGAGATCGACCTGAGTGTGGGCACCGAGCGCCTCGGCGCGCGTGTCGACCTGCGCGATCTTCGCTTCTTCGGGATAAAAGGCGCGGTAAGGAAAGGCGGACCCGAGAATGAGCAACGTATCGGCCGACCCCATGGCATGATAGCCCGAGGAAAAGCCGATGAGCCCGGTCATGCCGACATCGTAGCGGTTGTCGTATTCGATGAATTCCTTACCGCGCATGGCGTGGACCATGGGCGATTGCAGCGCCTCGGCGAGCGCAAGCACATCATCGCGGGCGCCGGCGCATCCCGCGCCGCACAGAAGCGTGATATTGCTCCCGGCATTCAGCAGCTCGGCAAGCTTGTCGATCTCCGCCTCTGGCGGAACCATGGCGGGCTGAGCCGGCGCGTTCCAGCGGATCGCCGTTTCGCCGGGCATTTCCTTCAGCGCGATATCGCCCGGTAGAACGATGACGGCGACGCCTTTTTTCGCAATCGCCGTGCGCATGGCAACTTCCAGAATATAGGGCATCTGGTCGGGCGAGGAGATCAGTTCGCAATAGACGCTGCATTCACGAAACAGTTCCTGCGGATGGGTCTCCTGGAAATAGCCACTGCCGATTTCCGAGGAGGGAATGTGGGCGGCGATCGCCAGGACGGGAACGTGGTTGCGATTGCAGTCATAGAGCCCGTTGATCAGATGCAGGTTCCCCGGACCGCAGGACCCCGCGCAGACGGCCAGCTCGCCGGTGACATGCGCCTCCGCTCCCGCGGCAAAGGCGGCCGCCTCCTCGTGGCGGGTGCCCATCCATTCGAGGTTCTTCAACCGGCCGATACTGTCGCTGAGGCCGTTCAGCGAGTCGCCGGTCACGCCCCAGATTCGCTTCACCCCTGCCTCGCCAAGATAGCGGGCGATGTAATGTGCGATGCTCTCTGCCATGGGTAAGCTCTTTTCCTTGCTGGCGCCCGGGAAGGGACCGGCAGCGCGCGCCATCACCTGCCGGAGCGATCATCCGTTGCCGCGCATGTTGCGGATTTATCGAATAAAACGTCGGAGATCGGCAAAAGCTTACCAACAGGCCAAAAAGAGGTGAAGCCCCGGCGGCGTTTTTACGGCGGGTTTGCCGCCGGCACCGGGGCCCAATGCGCAGAAGACCGGAAGATCAATCAGTTATCGTCGTCACAGTAGAACATGTCGAAGCCAAGCGTGTCGCATTCCGGCGGGCCGGGCCTGCAGGAAATGGTCGGGCAGCCTTTGGTGTCCTTGGTCGGAACGACTCGCTGGACGGCGTGTCCGCCCTGGCCGAAGCAGATCGTCGGGCTGTTGACATAGCGGTCATAAAGCATTCGGCCGCTGCCGCTTGGCGAGGGATAACGCAGGATCGCGGCACCTTCGCGGCCAAGAATGCTGTGGACCTGATTGCAGGTCATGTCCTGAATGTCGTATCGATTGATCGGATCTTGGGCCGCGGCAGTTCCAGCGGCGGCAAAGAGCACAAGTGATGCGATTATGAGCTTCATGGTCTACCCAATGCCCGCTAGGGGCTCCTCCATGGACTTGTATAGCCTGTTGATACCATAAGGAGATGTTCGGCGCCATGACACAACCTGGGGATAAGGATGCACAGATTCGTGATATTCTGCAATCTGTGAAGCGGATCGCGCTTGTCGGGGCTTCGCCGAAAACCGAACGGCCAAGCAACCGGGTCTTGGGTTTCCTGCTCTCGAAAGGCTACGATGTCTTCCCCGTCAATCCGGGGCTTGCGGGCAAGCAGATCCACGGCCGGACAGTTTATGAAAGCCTTGCCGCGATACCGGGCGAGATCGACATGGTCGACATCTTCCGGGCATCTGAATTTGTCGGCGGCGTGGTGGACGAGGCGCTGGCGCTTGAACCGCTGCCCAGGGTGATCTGGATGCAGCTCGGCATTGTCGATGAGGACGCCGCAAGCAGAGCCGAGGCGCGCGGCCTCGACGTTGTGATGGACCGCTGCCCGGCGATCGAATATCCGCGGCTGATGGAGACGGAGTGAGGCGGGCCTACCCCTCGTAGCGGAGCATGTCCGGGTCGGCGCGCATTTCGCTCAGCACCTCGGCATTCTCACAATATTCACGGAAATGGCTGCCGGCGGTGTTGCAGGCGAGATCGTCGCGGCAGCGCTCTTTCGCCCGGCAGGCGGCGCAATTGGCTTGCATGCCATAATAGAGGCGGCGATACTGGAACTCCGCCTCGACCGGATCGATGTTGAGCGCCTTCATCATCTCGGTCATTTCGCTGGCGTCGCGCGGCTCCGCCATGGCAATGTCTTCTTCGGCAAGTCGCTGGAGGAAGGCCAGCACGGCGGCCTCTTCGCCTTCGAAATGGGCGGTATTGCGCCAATCGGCATAACGATCGTCGGCGCGATTGTCGTCAGTCAAAACGTCCATTGCGATGCTCCTATTGGTCGACAGCAATATTGACGTTTGTATAAAAGGCGACATTGATCTTGATCAAAACAGGGCCGGCGGCAAAGCAGATGAGACCGGCCCGCAAGAAAGGGAAGAGCACTTTATGGATAACAAAGAACCGGGCTTTTCGACGCTCTCGATTCACGCCGGGGCGGCACCCGATACCGCGACCAATGCGCGGGCGACGCCGATCTACCAGACCACATCCTACGTTTTTAACAATTCCGACCACGCCGCGGCTCTGTTCGGCCTGAAGGAATTCGGCAACATCTACACGCGCATCATGAACCCCACGACGGCGGTTCTGGAGGAGCGCGTGGCGGCGCTTGAAGGCGGAGCGGCTGCCCTTGCCGTAGCCTCGGGTCATTCCGCTCAGCTTCTCACCTTCCACATGCTGATGCAGCCGGGCGACAATTTCGTCGCCGCGCGCAGGCTTTACGGCGGCTCGATCAACCAGTTCGGCCATGCCTTCGAGAATTTCGGCTGGTCCGTGCGCTGGGCCGACAGCGGCGACATCGACAGCTTCGCCGCCCAGATCGATGAGAAAACCAAGGCCGTCTATATCGAAAGCCTTGCAAATCCAGGCGGCACCTTCGTCGATATCGCCTCGATCGCCAAGGTTGCCCACGACCACGGTTTGCCGCTGATCGTCGACAACACGATGGCGACGCCCTATCTGGTTCGCCCGTTCGAACACGGCGCCGATATCGTCGTGCATTCACTGACCAAGTTCCTTGGCGGGCACGGCAACTCCATGGGCGGCATCCTGGTCGATGGTGGCACATTCGACTGGTCGAAGTCCGGCCGGTATCCGATGCTGAGCGAACCGCGCGTCGAATATGATGGCATCGTCCTGCACGAGGCTTTCGGAACGATGGCCTTTGCCCTTGGTGCAAGGGTCCTGAGCCTGCGCGACCTTGGACCGGCGATATCACCCTTCAACGCCTTCATGATCTCGACCGGCATCGAAACCCTGCCGTTGCGCATGCAGCGTCACTGCGACAATGCGCTCGCCGTCGCCAAGTGGCTGAAACAGTCCGACAAGGTCGCCTGGGTCGGCTATCCGGGGCTTGAGGGCGACGAAAACCACGCCCTGCAGCAGCGCTACTCGCCGAAGGGCGCCGGCGCCGTCTTCACCTTTGGCCTGAAGGGCGGCTACGAGGCCGGCAAGACCTTTGTCGAAGGGCTGGAACTGTTCTCGCATCTGGCCAATATCGGCGACACCAAGTCACTGGTTATCCACCCCGCATCCACAACCCATGCACAGCTTACGCCGGAACAGCAGGTTGCCGCCGGCGCCGGGCCGGACGTGGTGCGTCTTTCGGTGGGCATCGAGGATGTCGCTGATATCATTGCCGATCTCGAGCAGGCCTTCGCCAAGATCTGAGATCCGGACGACAATGTGAACGATACGGAGAACGGGCGATCCACAGGGTCGCCCGTTTTTTTCACCGAGTTGTCAACAGGTCCGGGTAAACGCCGGGCACCCGGCCGTCAGGCCTTGAGCCGGTCCGGCGTCGGCCGTGCCTTTTCAAGTCCGTAGGCAACGACGCAATCACGGCCGCTGTTCTTGGCCTCGTATAGCGCGCGGTCGGACTGCGAGAGCATTGTCTCCAGATTGAAACCGGCCCCTTGCTGGATGGCGATGCCGATACTGACTGTCAGAGGTGTAGAACTGGAAGTGTGGCAGTGGCCGGCATCGGCGAGCCAGTGCCGGATCCTTTCGGCAAAACCGATTGCCGATCGAGCATCGTCCACCTTGAGCAATATGGCGAATTCCTCGCCGCCTGTCCGGCCGAACAGATGCGGCCTGTCGACCGCCTCCTCTACGGATCGGGCAAAGCAGACGAGCGCATCGTCTCCGGCACTGTGCCCGAAGCGATCATTGACCGATTTGAAGTGATCGATGTCGATCGTCAGATAGGCAAAAAGATCGGAAGGAGCAGCGGACTTCAGCCTTTCGTTGATCCTCTCGAAAAAGCCCCGGCGATTGAGAATACCCGTGAGGGGATCGTGGAATGCGAGTTTCTTGAGATGGAACTCGTATTTTTCGATCGAGAGCCAGACGGCCAGGCAAACCTTTGCTGAAAACAGCACGAAACCCGAGATCAGGGTGATCGACGTCAATGTGCCTTCATGCGGAGCGGCAGGGCTCTCCAGAACGTAGAAGACGGCAATGGCGAGGGCGGATACGGCCTCCAGCAGGAAGATCACCGGAATCGAACGATGGAAGCGGACCTCCTCGAATGTGGCCTGGTACCAGAGAAAATGCAGGGCATAGACGGCGATGACGATAACAGCCAGGAAATAGCTGGCGACGGCAGAGACGGGTCCGAAAGCGGAGAGGTTGAAAAGGACGAAGGTGGCGAACCAGACTGAAAGCGATAGCACGGTGAAGCGCAGCGGCCTGTCTTCTCCGTAAAGCGAGATCAGGCCTGCCGCCGACAGCGCTTCGGCCACCACCAGAGCCGCAATCGGCAATGCAAACAGCAGGCTTGCCTGGGGCGTGACATAGGTGAGGCCCAGAAGCCCGAGTCCCATAAGGGCCAGCGCTGCCGACCAGAGCAGGATGAACAGGCGGTCCCTGTTGCGCAGCCAGAGCGGAAAGAGCAGGATGGACAGAAGGATGCAGTCCGCTGCCCATGCAAAAACGGCCGTCAGATTATATTGCAAGGCCGAAGATCGCTCCCCGAATTCAACCACAAGGTCTGGCTTCATAGCCCTCCTGCCGCGCGCGCACCACATGCGTTCCAGATCATTTCTGAAGTTAAACGATTTAAACTGCCAACTCGGCACGAAGTCGCCTTGGCTGTCGTCCTGAATGACGCAGCGCAGCAGGTGCAGCGTTCTCAACTGCGATCAGGTGACGCAATCCATCTCTTGAAGTGACGGGGTGTGGCACTCTATGTAGGAGAGTAATGAAAGATTCGACAGATAACGGTTCCGATCAGCCGGCCGAAGGACAGACATGACAAATCCCGTAGATACCGCGATGGCGCTTGTGCCCATGGTTGTCGAGCAGACCAATCGCGGCGAACGTTCCTATGACATTTACTCCCGCCTCCTGAAGGAGCGGATCATCTTCCTCACCGGTCCGGTCGAGGATCATCTGGCGTCCCTGATCTGCGCCCAGCTTCTTTTCCTCGAAGCGGAAAACCCGAAGAAGGAAATCGCGCTCTACATCAATTCGCCAGGCGGCGTCGTGACCGCCGGCATGGCGATCTATGACACGATGCAGTTCATCCGCCCGGCGGTCTCGACACTTTGCATCGGCCAGGCCGCCTCGATGGGGTCGCTCCTGCTTGCCGCCGGCGAGAAGGGCATGCGCTTTGCCACGCCGAATGCGCGGGTGATGGTGCACCAGCCCTCCGGCGGGTTCCAGGGCCAGGCATCCGATATCGAGCGCCATGCCCGCGATATTCTGAAGATGAAACGCCGCCTCAACGAGGTCTATGTCCGTCATTGCGGCCAGACTTACGAAGAGGTTGAAAAGACGCTGGATCGTGACCATTTCATGGATGCAAGCGAGGCGATGGACTGGGGCCTGATCGACAAGGTCATGACATCGCGCAGCGAAATCGAGGGCGGCAACTGATCTTAGGCCGGAATGAATTCGCAGGTGAAACTGAGTATGGCTCTGCTGTGCCGACCTTGATCGGCCGGAGGCGTGGTCCGGTAGCGGACCGCGCCATGTTGGCATTTCGGGATCACGATTGCGTTTTTTGGCTTTAAACCGGTGCTGAAGCCGTTAATAGTATGGAAAACCGGAGCTGTTATCCCGGTTTTTGAAGATTTGGCGTTGTTTCGCGTTTGCGCCTGTTGCCTGTAAGTCTGTCGCGTCGTTTTGTTGCCCCGATGTTTTGAAAGCATCCGGACGCGCGACAGAAGCAAGAATGTGAAGCCGTTCACCAGAAGGGACGGCTGACTGGAAGGAAGTGATAATGAGCAAAGTCGGCGGTAACAATGGCGGTGACTCGAAGAACACGCTCTATTGTTCCTTTTGCGGCAAGAGTCAGCACGAAGTCCGCAAGCTGATCGCTGGCCCGACCGTATTCATCTGCGATGAATGCGTTGAGTTGTGCATGGACATCATCCGCGAGGAAAACAAGACCTCGATGGTGAAGTCGAGCGACGGCGTGCCGACGCCGCAGGAAATCATGGGCGTTCTGGACGAATATGTGATCGGCCAGAGCCATGCGAAACGTATTCTCTCGGTGGCGGTGCATAACCACTACAAGCGGCTGTCGCACGCCTCCAAGAGTTCCGATATCGAATTGTCGAAGTCGAATATCCTGCTGGTCGGCCCAACCGGCTGCGGCAAGACCTATCTTGCCCAGACGCTGGCCCGCATCATCGACGTGCCCTTCACCATGGCGGACGCGACGACGTTGACGGAAGCGGGCTATGTCGGTGAGGACGTCGAAAACATCATCCTGAAGCTGCTGCAGTCGGCCGACTACAATGTCGAGCGCGCCCAGCGCGGCATCGTCTACATCGACGAGGTCGACAAGATTTCGCGCAAGTCCGACAATCCGTCGATCACGCGCGACGTCTCGGGCGAGGGCGTGCAGCAGGCGCTCCTGAAGATCATGGAAGGCACGGTGGCTTCCGTCCCGCCGCAGGGCGGCCGCAAGCATCCGCAGCAGGAATTCCTGCAGGTGGACACGACCAACATCCTGTTCCTGTGCGGCGGCGCGTTCGCCGGTCTCGACAAGGTGATCTCCGCGCGCGGCGAACGCACCTCGATCGGCTTCGGCGCTTCGGTGAAGGCCGCCGACGACCGCAAGGTCGGCGACGTGCTGCGCGACCTGGAGCCGGAGGATCTGGTCAAGTTCGGGCTGATCCCTGAATTCATCGGTCGTCTGCCGGTCATCGCCACGCTCGAGGATCTCGACGAGGAAGCCCTGGTCCAGATCCTGACGGCGCCGAAGAACGCGCTCGTGAAGCAGTATCAACGCCTGTTCGAGATGGAAGACGTGGAACTGACCTTCCATGAGGATGCCCTGATGGCGATCGCGCGCAGGGCCATCGAGCGCAAGACCGGCGCGCGCGGGCTGCGATCGATCATGGAGAAGATCCTGCTCGACACGATGTTCGAATTGCCGGCGATGAAGGGCGTGCGCGAGGTGGTGATTTCGGACGAAGTGGTCTCTGGAACCTCCCAGCCGCTCTACATCTACGCCAATCGCTCGGACGACAAGGCGAATGCCTCGGCGTGACGCGGGCGTTACGCAGGAATGATTCGGAAGGCAGGGCAGGGTCCCTGCCTTCGTCGTTTTTGCCGGCCAAACTCATCCAACGCCTGCAATCGTCCGTTGTTCCGGTGAAAACAGGGGCAAAGGTTGAAATCGGCCTTTCAAAGCGCCACTTGTTCCGCAACAATTGACAAGAATGTTCGGGCTGTCTCCCAGAGCCCGTCAATGCCCGGAGACCTTCCGGGCTGCCTGAAAGGAAAAAGACATGACGCAGAACGCGCCTGCAGCGGAAAATGCTGCGTTCCCGGTGTTGCCATTGCGTGACATTGTGGTTTTCCCCCACATGATCGTTCCGCTCTTCGTTGGCCGCGAGAAGTCCATTCGCGCCCTGGAAGAGGTGATGAACGCCGACCGCCAGATCATGCTGGTCACCCAGGTCAACGCAAGCGATGACGACCCTGAACCCGATGCGCTTTACCGCATCGGCACGATCGCCAACGTGCTGCAGCTTCTGAAACTGCCCGACGGCACGGTCAAGGTGCTGGTCGAGGGCAAGGCCCGCGCGGCCATCGGCGACGTGCGCCTTGAGAACGATTTCTACGAAGCCAATGCCGAAGTGCTCGGCGAGCCGGAGGAAGATGCCGTCGAGATCGAGGCGCTGGCCCGCTCGGTGGTTTCCGAGTTCGAGAACTATGTGAAGCTGAACAAGAAGGTTTCGCCCGAGGTCGTCGGTGCCGCCGGCCAGATCGAGGACTACTCGAAGCTTGCCGACACGGTTGCCTCGCATCTTGCGATCAAGATCACCGAGAAGCAGGAAATGCTGGAAACCACCAGCGTCAAGGGACGTCTGGAAAAGGCGCTAGGCTTCATGGAAGGCGAGATTTCCGTCCTGCAGGTCGAAAAGCGCATCCGCACCCGCGTCAAGCGGCAGATGGAGAAGACCCAGCGCGAATACTATCTGAATGAGCAGATGAAGGCCATTCAGAAGGAACTCGGCGAGGGCGAGGACGGCCGCGACGAGATGGCCGAGCTGGAAGAGCGCATCAAGAAGACCAAGTTCTCCAAGGAAGCCCGCGAAAAGGCCGAGGCGGAGATGAAGAAGCTCCGCAACATGAGCCCGATGTCAGCGGAAGCGACCGTGGTGCGCAACTATCTCGACTGGCTCACCGGCCTGCCGTGGAACTCCAAGTCGAAGATCAAGCGCGACCTGAAGCACGCCGAGGAGGTGCTGGAAGAGGATCATTTCGGCCTCGAGAAGGTCAAGGAACGCGTTGTCGAGTACCTCGCGGTGCAGGCGCGGGCCAAGAAGCTGAAGGGACCGATCCTCTGCCTCGTCGGCCCGCCCGGCGTCGGCAAGACCTCGCTTGCCCAGTCGATCGCCAAGGCAACCGGCCGTGAATATGTGCGCATGGCGCTCGGCGGTGTTCGCGACGAAAGCGAAATCCGCGGTCATCGGCGTACCTATATCGGCTCCATGCCGGGCAAGATCGTGCAGTCGATGAAGAAGGTCGGCAAGAACAATCCCCTCTTCCTGCTCGACGAGATCGACAAAATGGGCGCCGATTTCCGCGGCGATCCGTCCTCGGCCCTGCTCGAGGTGCTGGACCCGGAACAGAACTCGACCTTCATGGATCACTACCTGGAAGTCGAATATGACCTGTCCAACGTGATGTTCATCACCACGGCGAATACGCTCGACATTCCGGGCCCGCTGATGGACCGTATGGAGATCATTCGCATCGCCGGCTACACCGAGCAGGAGAAGCTGGAAATCGCCCGGCGTCACCTGCTGCCAAAGGCGATCCGCGAGCACGCGCTGAAGCCGGAGGAATTCTCCGTCGATGATGCCGCGCTGACGCGGACGATCCAGCAGTACACCCGCGAGGCGGGCGTGCGCAGCCTTGAGCGCGAGCTGATGAAGCTTGCCCGCAAGGCCGTGACCGAAATCGTCAAGGGCGACAAGACCGCCGTCCATATCACCGCCGATAATCTCGAGGACTATCTCGGCGTCCAGCGCTTCCGCCACGGCGAAGCGGAAGGCGACGATCAGGTCGGCGTGGTCACGGGTCTTGCCTGGACCGAGGTCGGCGGCGAACTGCTGACGATCGAGGGTGTGATGATGCCCGGCAAGGGCCGCATGACGGTGACCGGCAATCTGCGCGATGTCATGAAGGAGTCGATTTCGGCAGCGGCATCCTATGTCCGCTCGCGCGCCGTCGACTTCGGCATCAAGCCGCCTATGTTCGACAAGAATGACATTCATGTCCATGTTCCGGAAGGCGCCACGCCCAAGGACGGACCGTCGGCAGGCGTTGCCATGGCAACCGCGATCGTCTCGGTCATGACTGGCATTCCGGTGAACAAGAACGTCGCCATGACGGGCGAGATCACCCTTCGCGGCCGCGTCCTGCCGATCGGCGGTCTGAAGGAGAAGTTGCTTGCTGCGCTCAGGGGCGGCATCACCAAGGTGCTGATCCCCGAGGAGAACGCCAAGGATCTTCCCGAGATCCCGGATAACGTCAAGAACGGTCTGGAGATCGTGCCCGTGTCGCGCATGGGCGAGGTCCTGCAGCACGCTCTTCTGGAGATGCCGCAGCCGATCGAGTGGGATCCGGAAGCCGATCCTGTCTCCATGTCGTCCGATGAATCGGACGCCGAATCGAACAAGTCAGTGGCGCATTAACGCCGAAATATTGCCACTTTTCAGGGGCTCCTGTGGAAAAGGGGCCCCTGAGGTCGTGCTTTGGTCGGCCTTTTCCTCACAAATTACCCCAAGCCTATTGCAATTCCTTGAAACGCAGGGCTTTTGAAAGTCAGCGGGCGGCGGTCGCAGCGTGGCCGACGCCCGAGAAACAAGAGATCCGTTTCGAACCATTTGAGAAAGGGTGGAAACATGAACAAGAGTGAACTCGTAGCCTCCGTTGCCGAAAAGGCCGGTCTGTCCAAAACCGATGCCGCTTCTGCTGTCGACGCCGTATTCGACGCCGTGCAGGGCGAACTGAAGAACGGCGGCGAAGTTCGCCTGGCCGGCTTCGGCGCCTTCACCGTTTCGCACAGCGCAGCGCGCAAGGGCCGCAACCCGTCGACGGGCGCCGAGGTCGATATCCCGGCCCGCAACGTTCCGAAGTTCACGGCCGGCAAGGGTCTCAAGGAAGCTTGCAACTCGTGATTTCTGCCGTCTTCTGACGGAGTATCGACCCGGAGCGTCTCGCTCCGGGTTTTTTGTTGACCGTTTTGTTGACGCTCAGTTACCGAAGCGCGCGCCAGATAGCACTTGCCGGACCCCCGCGCGTTGACTAAATCTGGCGCACAACAACGCTGCAGGGAGGAACCCTCTCTGCGGCACATTCTCGGGGCGGGGTGAAATTCCCCACCGGCGGTATGCGTTTCGGCGCGAGCCCGCGAGCGTCTTTCCGGACATTGCCGGAAAGGGTCAGCAGATCCGGTGAGAAACCGGAGCCGACGGTCACAGTCCGGAAGATAGAGAATGCAAGCTGCCGGAAGCATCGCCTTGTCGATTGCCGCCGGCGCCATGCGTCGTCCCGCATTCCGCGCGTTTTTTGAGCGCCATGAAGGATCGAGACAGGCATGGACAAGGCAATCTATCGTTCCCCCGCATTGACCGGCGCATTCTGGATGGTGCTCGCCGGCGTGGTCTATGCCGCGGCCAATGTGCTGATCCAGCAGTTGACCATGAAAATGGGCTTTGCCTCCTCATCCGTTGCCTTCTGGCAGTATGGCATCGCCTTTCTCTTTGCCATTCCGTATCTGTGGCGCACCGGGCTGAAAGTGATGCGCACCGCCTATCCCGGCCAGCACATCGTCCGCGTGGCGCTTTCCGCGCTCGGCGTGCAGGCTTGGGTGTTCGGTCTTCAGTCGGTCCCGATCAGCCAGGCGATCGCCCTGGTGATGACGTCGCCCTTCTTCATCATCGTCGGCGCCAAGCTGTTTCTGGGCGAACGCGTCGGTCCGTCGCGCTGGATTGCGACGGCCGTCGGCTTTTCCGGTGCGTTGCTGATCCTCCAGCCCTGGTCGGCGAGCTTTACCTGGGCGGCGCTGCTGCCGGTTCTCTCCGCGCTGCTGTGGGGCGGAACATCGCTGATCACCAAGAAGCTGACGGCGCATGAGAGGCCGGAATCGATCACCGTCTGGCTGCTGATGCTGCTGACGCCGATCAACGCCCTTGTCGCGGTCGGCGGCGGCTTCGCCGTGCCCATGGGCGACGCGATCTGGATCATGCTGGCGCTCGGGCTGATGACGGTGCTGGCGCAGTATTTCCTGACGCTCGCCTATTCCAGCGCGGACGCAGCTTACGTCCAGCCCTTCGATGACCTCAAGTTGCCGCTCAACGTGCTCGGCGGCTGGCTGGTCTTCGGATTTGCGCCCGACGCGCTGTTCTGGGTCGGCGGACTGATGATCCTCGGCGCGTCGCTCTCCATCATGATGATCGAGCGCAGGCGGGAGCGCTGAGACAAATCTGTCATGCCCGCGTCATCAAGACGTTATCGTCCTGTCACGGGCATGACGCACAACCCTCCGGTATTTCAAGCCCAGGAGGGAAACCCATGAAACTGCGCCTTTCCGGTGCGGCGCTTTCCGCCGCACTTCTCGCATCGGCCGCCATTCCGGCATCCGCCGACCCGGTCTTCAACCGCATCGCCGTATTCCCGGTCAACGAGAACCTGCCCGTCGACATGGACGCCATGAGCGCCACCTCTGCGGAGATCATCACCGCGACCGAGGACGGCAACATGCTCGTCTATTCCGACAGCCCACTGGAAGCCGTCGGTTTCATCGACATCAAGGACCCGCGTGCGCCGAAGCCTGCCGGTATCGTCAAGCTTGACGGCGAGCCGACCTCGGTTGCCGTATCCGGCGCCAAGGCCTTTGTCGGCGTCAACACCTCGGAAAGCTTCACCGCGCCCTCCGGCTTCCTCGGCGTCATCAACATCGCGTCGAAGACCGTCGAGGCGCAGTGCGACCTCGGCGGCCAGCCCGATTCGGTCGCCGTGTCTCCCGATGGCTCGATCGTCGCCATCGCCATCGAGAACGAGCGCGACGAGGACCTGAACGATGGCGAGATCCCGCAGATGCCGGCCGGCGACCTGGTGATCATTTCGCTGAAGGACGGCGCCGCCGATTGCGCCACCACGAAGCATGTTGCCATGACCGGCTTCGAGGAGCTGACCGCGCCGAGCGATCCGGAACCGGAGTTCATCGACATCAACGACGAAAACGAGATCGTCGTGACCATGCAGGAAAACAACGGTATTGCCATCGTCGATGGCAATACCGGCGCGGTGAAGGCTCACTTCTCCGCCGGCACGGTCGACCTGACGGGCATCGACACAGAGAAGGACGGCAAGCTCGACTTTACCGGTTCGCTGAACGACGTTCCGCGCGAGCCCGACACCGTCAAGTGGCTCGACAATGACCGCTTCGTCATCGCCAATGAGGGCGACTACAAGGGTGGTTCGCGCGGCTTCTCGATCTTCTCCGATGCCGGCGAATTGCTGCACGAGGCCGGATCGTCCTTCGAACGCGCCGTCGCTGCCATCGGCCACTTCCCGGACAAGCGCGCCGGCAAGAAGGGCGTGGAACCGGAAGGCCTGATCGTTGGCCAGTACGGCGATACCAACTACCTCTTCGTCATGTCCGAGCGCGGTTCGGTCGTCGGCGTCTACAATGACAACGTTCAGGACGCGCCGGAGCTCGTCCAGCTTCTGCCGTCGGGCATCGGCCCGGAAAGCGGCGTCGCCATTCCGGCCCGCAACCTGCTGGTGACGGCCAATGAAGAAGACCTCGGCCCTGACGGCGGCGTACGCGCCCATGTGATGCTCTACGCCTATGAAGAGGGCGAGGCGGACTATCCGCAGATCGCTTCCGACGTTTCCCGCGATCCGCTGATCGGCTTCGGCGCGCTCTCCGGCCTTGCCGCCGACCCGGCGGACGCCTCGAAGCTCTATGCCGTCAATGACAGCTTCTATTCGGGCCAGCCTTCGGTCTTCATCATCGACGCTTCGAAAAAGCCGGCGCTGATCACCGACGCGATCCGCGTGACCCGTAACGGCGAGCCGGCCGAAAAGCTCGACCTCGAAGGCGTTGCCGTCGACGGCAAGGGCGGCTTCTGGCTGGCGTCTGAAGGCAATCCCGACAAGGACGTGTCGCATGCGGTTCTCCACATCGACGGCACGGGCGAGATCACCGAAACCATCGACCTGCCGGAGGAACTGCTGGCCAACCAGACGCGCTTCGGCATGGAAGGCATCACCACGGTGGGCGAGGGCGATGACCTGACGCTGTGGATGGCCGTTCAGCGCGAATGGGCCGATGACGCCAAGGGCTTCGTCAAGCTTCTGGCCTATACGCCGGCAACGGGCGCATGGGGCGCGGTCTCCTATCCGCTGGAAACGCCGGAAAAGGGCTGGATGGGCCTGTCGGAAATCACCGTCAATGGCGACAATGTCTATATCGTCGAGCGTGACAACCAGATCGGCGCTGCCGCGAAGGTCAAGAAGCTGTTCAAGGTTTCGCTTGCCGACATGAAGCCGGCCGCGATCGGCTCGGAACTTCCCGTCGTCGAAAAGCAGGAAGTCGTCGACCTTCTGCCGCTGATGAAGTCGGCCACCAACGGCTATGTCGTCGACAAGATCGAGGGCTTCACTATCGCCGCCGACGGCACGGCCTATGCCGTGACCGACAATGACGGCGTCGACGACAGCTCCGGCGAGACGCTGTTCTTCACGGTTCCGATGAAGATGTAACGAGACGAGGCCGGCAATAGGCCCGTTCCTGATAAGAGAGGCCGCGGCGCGAAAGGCGCTGCGGCCTTTTCCATTCCGACCTACTTCAGCCTGCGTTCGATCGCCTTGGCATCCTGCCAGAGCGCTTCCATGCGTTCCAGCGTGGCGTCGTCGAGGCTTTCGCCGTTTTCCTCGAGCGAGCGCTCGATATGGCCGAACCGGCGCCTGAACTTGGTGTTGGTCCCGCGCAGCGCCTGTTCTGGATCCGTCTTCGTGTGGCGACCGAGATTGACGGCGGCGAAGATGAGGTCACCAAGTTCGTCCGCGATCTTTCCCTGATCGCCGCTCGAGAGAGCCTGACGCAACTCTCCGATTTCTTCCTCGAACTTGTCGAGGATCGGCTCGGGTTCCGACCAGTCGAAACCGACCCGGGCGGCCTGTTCCTGCAGTTTCAGGGCCTCGGTCAGGGCAGGGAAGCTGCGCTGGACATTGCCGAGATGGCCCGCCTTGAAATCTTCGGTGACACCGGCCTTTGCGCGCCGCGCTGCACGATCGGCCTTTTCCTGCCGCTTGATCTCGTCCCACTGGATCTTCACCGCCTCGGGCGTATCGGCCTCGTTGCGGGCAAAGACATGCGGGTGGCGGCGGATCATTTTTGCCGTGACCGCATGCACCACATCGCCGAAGGCAAAAAGGCCGTCCTCCTCCGCCATGCGGGCGTGATAGACGACCTGTAGCAGGAGATCGCCCAGTTCGTCGCAGAGATCGTCAAAGTCCTTGCGCTCGATCGCGTCGGCCACCTCATAGGCCTCCTCGATCGTGTAGGGTTTGATCGTTTCGAAGTCCTGCTTGATGTCCCAGGGGCAGCCGGTATCCGGATCACGAAGGGCTGCCATGATGTCGATAAGGCGAGTGATGTCTCGGGAAGGCTCCAAGGGAATGCTCCGTTGCGTCGGAAATGTCACCCAAGCGGGATGTTAGTCTCGCCCTTATGCGACTGGTAGGTGTTCGACGCAAGCGCGTAGGTCGCCTTGATCCTTTCGATCTGTCGAAGGAAGCGGGTGCGGTCCGGTTCATCGGCGGCCTCTGCCATATCCACGATCGAACGGGCGTCGAAGAAGGCGTTGTGCCGCCGGTAGCCGCCGGGCTCGAGCCCGTAGAGTTCCTTCATGATCTTCAGGTCATGGGGAATGCCGAAGCTGTCGCGCGAATCCTCGTGGCTGAAAAAGTAGAAATAGTTATCGAACCCGGCCCAGGTGATCGCCGACATGCACATGGTGCAGGGTTCGTGGGTGGAGAGGAACAGAAGCTCCTTCGTGTCGGGTTTCTCCGGCAATTCGTAGAACTGCTTCAGCGTATGCACCTCGCCATGCCAGAGCGGGTTGGAGGTCTCGTCATTGGTGCCGGCAATGACAAGGGAAAGGTCCGATTTCTTCAATATGGCGGCACCGAAGACCTTGTTGCCGGTCTGCACACCTCTGGCAGTAAGAGGGAGGATGTCATTTTCGATGACGTCCAGCAGACGTTGGGTCAATCGCGCATCGCTCATTCATGGTCCCCTTTGTGGCAGGCTTTTGCTGCAGCCAGTTAAGATGGCAATCAAAGCGTGCGCAAGGGAGCGTATGCGAGCTGCAGTTAAATTTGCTGTCTCGATGGGCGAATTGAGGAATGAAATGTTTCTGCAGCCATAGCCGCGCACTTTCGTTCCTTCAAGGAAAGGGCGTCGAAGGCCATCATTCCTGGAACTAAGGAAGGACTGGTCAGAGATGGTCGCTAAAGAAGAATTGCTGTCGGCTTTTCCGGCATTTTTCAGGGTTGAGGGCCGCAAGGTCGCGATTTTCGGCTCCGGCGCGGAGGCCTATGCCAAGGCCCGGCTGATGGCGAAGACGAGCGCAGAGATTGCCGCCTATGGCGAAAACCCTGACGAGGACTACCGTGCCTTTCTGGCCGAGCATGGCGCTAGCCTGGTCGAGGCTCCCTTTGCCGCCGAGCAGCTTGACGGCGCGGTTCTCGCCTTCGCTGCAACCGGCGAGCCGGGGCAGGACCATTTGATCGCCGACTGCGCCCGCGCGCTTTCCGTTCCGGTCAATGCCGTCGACCAGAAGGAAGACTGTGATTTCTATACGCCCGCGCTTGTTGCCCGTCCGCCGGTGGCCGTTGCCATCGGCACGGAAGGGGCTGGGCCGGTGCTGGCGCAGATGATCCGGGCCCAGATCGACACCATGCTGCCGCGTTCGCTCGGGCCGCTGGCGCGGCTTGCCGCCAATCTGCGCGACAAGGTGGACGCCAACATTCCGCGCGGCGCGGCGCGGCGGGCCTTCTGGTCGCGTTTCTTCAACGGCTCGGTCGCAGGCGCCGTCGAAAAGGGTCGCCTTCTGGAGGCCGAATGCCTCGCCGACGAGATCATCTCCGACGGCTCCGCCGTGTCGGGCCATGTCGCGCTTGTCGGCGCGGGGCCGGGGGCGGAAGACCTGCTGACGATCCGCGCCCACAGACTGCTGATGGAGGCCGATGTGATCGCCTACGACGCGCTGGTGCCGCAGGCTGTCGTCGATATGGGACGACGCGACGCGGAGCGCATCTCCGTCGGCAAGCGCAAGAACTGCCATTCGAAGTCGCAGAATGAAATCAACGACCTGCTGGTGAAACTTGCCAAGGAAGGCAAGCGCGTCGTGCGCCTGAAATCCGGCGATCCGCTGATCTTCGGCCGGGCCGGCGAGGAGATGGCCGCGCTCAGGGCTGCCGGCGTTTCCTATGAAGTGGTGCCCGGCATCACCTCCGCTTCCGCCGCTGCCGCCGACTTCGGCCTGCCGATGACGCTGCGCGGCGTTGCCTCCACACTGGTTTTTACGACCGGCCACGACCTTAATGGCGACACCTTGCCGGACTGGGCCGCACTTGCGGTCCGGGGTGCCACCATTGCCGTCTATATGGGCCGTTCCGTTGCCGCAAAGCTCGGCGCCCGGCTGCAGGAAGCGGGCGTTCCCGCCGACACCACGATCGCCGTCGTCGAGAATGCCAGCCGCAAGAACCGCCGGCTGTTCCATGGCGTCCTTTCCGAACTGCCGCAGCTTGAAGCGCGCGAGGACCTGACGGGACCGGTCATGGTGATCATCGGCGATGCGGTCGCAGGCGCCAGTCTTGAGAATTCGAGCGCGCTCGCGCTCAACAACAATCTTGTCGAAGAGAAATTCACGGGAGCCCTCCATGTCCGCTAAGGTTCTGACCGCCAACCGCCTGACCGATGGCCTTGCCGTCTGGCTCGACGCCAACGGTCGCTGGACGCGCGATCTGCAGCATGCGCTCGTCGCCCGCCACGAAGCCGCTATTGAAAGCCTGGACGAGATCGGCAAGCGCGACTTCTCCGGCAATCTGATCGTTGATGTTGCCGTGATCGACGTCGACGAGCGGCCCGATGGCCGGATCTGGCCGGTCAGGCTGCGCGAGCGCATTCGCGCCGAAGGCCCGACCATCCCCTATGCAGCGGGCTATGCCCCTGCCAAACCCGAACATGTGGAGGCGTGACATGTATCGCTACGACGAATTCGACCATGATTTTGTTCGCGAGCGCGTCGCGCAGTTCACCGATCAGGTGGAGCGCCGGCTTTCGGGCGAAATCACCGAGGACCAGTTCAAGCCGCTGAGGCTGATGAACGGCGTCTACCTGCAGCTACACGCCTACATGCTGCGGATCGCCGTGCCCTATGGCACGATGAACGGTCGGCAGATGCGGATGCTCGCCCATATCGCGCGCAAATATGACCGGGGTTACGGCCATTTCACCACGCGTCAGAACATCCAGTTCAACTGGCCGAAGCTGGAGGACATTCCGGCAATCCTGAGCGATCTCGCCGAGGTCGAGATGCATGCGATCCAGACGTCGGGCAATTGCATCCGCAATGTCACGGCCGATCATTTCTCCGGCGCTGCCGCCGACGAGGTCGCCGATCCGCGTCCCTATGCGGAAATCCTGCGGCAATGGTCGTCGCTGCATCCGGAATTTTCCTTCCTGCCGCGCAAGTTCAAGATCGCGGTGACGGGCGCCGAGCGTGATCGCGCGGCCATTCAGGTGCATGACATCGGCCTGCATCTGAAGAAGAACGAAGCTGGCGAACTCGGCTTTGCCGTTTATATCGGAGGCGGGCAGGGACGCACGCCGATGATTGCCAAGAAGGTACGTGATTTCCTGCCGGAGGCCGACCTTCTGGCCTATGCGACGGCGATCCTGCGCGTTTACAATCTGAACGGTCGCCGCGACAACAAGTACAAGGCGCGAATCAAGATCCTGGTCCACGAGACCGGCCTTGAGGAGCTGAAGACGGATATCGAGCGCGAGTTCGAGGCGCTGAAGAACGGCGAACTGACGCTACCTGACGGCGATATCGAGGCCATTCGCAGGTATTTTGCTCTTCCCGAACTCCCCGAACGCGAGCGCGATCGCTTCGATACAGCAGACAGCGGCTATCTCGACTGGCTGACGCGCAACACCGCTGCCCACAGCCGCGATGACTACGCCATGGTCACCATCTCGCTGAAACCCATCGGCGGCATTCCGGGCGATGCGACCGACGCGCAGATGGAAGCCGTCGCCGATATCGCCGAGCGCTTTGCCTTTGACGAAATTCGCGTCAGCCACGAGCAGAACCTCGTCCTGCCGCATGTCGCCCGCGCCGATCTGCAGGCCGTTTATGCGGCGCTGAAGGAGGCGGGTCTTGAGACCGGCAATGCAGGACTGATCACCGATATCATCGCCTGTCCCGGGCTTGACTATTGCGCGCTCGCCAATGCGCGCTCCATTCCGCTGGCCCAGCAGCTTTCCGAGCGTTTCGGCAATCCTGCGCGCCAGGCGGAAATCGGCGATCTGAAGATCAAGATCTCCGGCTGCATCAATGCCTGCGGCCATCACCATGTCGGCCATATCGGCCTTCTGGGCGTGGAGAAGAAGGGGGCTGAGCTCTACCAGATCACGCTCGGCGGCTCCGCTGATGAGAACACCTCGATCGGCGAGATCGTCGGACGCGGCTTCGAGCCGGAAAAGGTGACCGATGCGGTGGAAACCATCGTGGACACCTATCTGCATTTGCGCCACGACAACAGCGAGACATTCATCGAGGCCTATCGCAGGCTTGGCGCGCAGCCTTTCAAGGACGCGCTTTATCCGGAAAAAGCCAAGGCGGCATGAGGAATTGTCAATGACGACGATATGGAAAGAAACGGGCTTCATCGAAGACGATCCCTGGGTGGTCGAAACTGAAGACCGCAAGGCGGGCGAGGGCGAACGCGTGCTCTTGCCGCTCGCGGAGGTGCTTGAGAACGGGCGTGCCGGCGATGAAGGGGGAGGGGTTGTTCTAGGTCCCTTCGATGACCCGACCAGGCTAAAACCCTATCTCGACCGCATCGAGATCATCGCCCTCACCTTCAAAGCCTTCAGCGACGGCCGCGCCTTTTCGCAGGCGACATTGTTGCGCGAGCGGCTTGGATACAAGGGAGAGCTGCGCGCTGTGGGCGACGTTTTGATCGATCCTCTGGTGCTGATGTTGCGTTGCGGCTTCGACAGTTTCGCTGTTACCAACGCCACGGCCATCAACCGCCTGAAAGACGGTCGGCTTCCGGCCGTCAACCGTCATTACCAGCCCTCCGTCCGCAACGCTGCCGCGCCGGGCGGCTATAGCTGGCGTCGGGTCGCGAAAATATGACGGTCGCTGGCAGGTTTTTTAGGGCCGGCGCCTTTGCAATCTTTCGCCAAGGGTATTATTTGAGCCCGTAGACAGTCGCGAATGCGCAAAATTTTGATTGCGCCGGTCCCAGCCCGGCGTTCAGCAGACAGGACGAGACGTCGACATGAACATGCAAGCCACGACCGAGGAATTTGCCGCCACGCTGCCCGCCGGGGTTTATGGCGAGAAGGTGCTGAGCGTTCAGCATTATACCGACCGTCTGTTCCGCTTTACCATGACGCGGCCCGACGGTTTTCGCTTCCGCTCGGGCGAATTCGCCATGATCGGGCTGATGGTCGACGGCAAACCGGTCTATCGCGCCTATTCGATTGCAAGCCCATCCTGGGCCGAGGAACTGGAGTTCTTCTCGATCAAGGTCCCCGGCGGCCCGCTGACCCAGCACCTGCAGAACATCCAGGACGGCGACATCGTGCTGATGCGCAAGAAACCGACTGGCACGCTGGTGCTCGATGCGCTGACGCCGGCGAAGCGCCTCTACATGTTCTCCACGGGCACCGGGATCGCGCCCTTTGCCAGCCTGATCCGCGAACCGGAAACCTACGAGAAGTTCGATGAGGTGATCCTGACCCATACCTGCCGGGAAGTGGCGGAACTGCAATACGGTTTCGATCTTGTCAGCGAAATCCGCAATGACGAGCTTCTGAGCGAGGTCGTCGGCGACAAGCTCACGCACTACGCCACCGTTACGCGTGAACCCTTCGAGCGCACCGGCCGGATCACCGACCTGATCTCAAGCGGCAAGTTGTTCGAAGACCTCGGCCTGCCGCCGCTGAACCCGGAAACGGATCGCGGCATGATCTGCGGTTCCGCCGACATGCTGAAGGACACCAAGGCCCTTTTGGAAGCCGCCGGTATGGATGAGGGCGCGAACAACAAGCCTTCCGAATTCGTGATCGAACGCGCTTTCGTGGGGTAGTTTTCCCACACCGGAACGGATCAGCCTTTCACGGAACCGCGGAAACGTTCTATGTATTTGTTTGACGAATTTTCGCAGTCAGATGTTTCCATCTGGCTGCGAGCTGCTTTAGCGAGGGCAGACGTTTTCAGGCGGAGACCGGCGGCCCTGGCTTCCGCTCCTTTATTCGTGGCGCAGCGCCTCGATAGGGTTCATGCGGGCGGCGCGGCGGGCCGGAAAATAGCCGAAAATGATGCCGATCAGCGCTGAGAAGGCAAAGGCGCCGAGGATCATCCATGGGGCGATGACGAAGGGCACAGCCAGATACTGCACCACAGCATAGGCGACGGCGAGACCGGCGACCACGCCCACAATGCCGCCGAGCAGCGACAGCACCACGGCCTCGATGATGAATTGCAGCAGCACTTGTCGCTCGAGCGCTCCGACGGTCAGTCTCAGCCCGATCTCGCGGGTGCGCTCGGTGACCGACACCAGCATGATGTTCATGATGCCGATGCCGCCGACAAGCAGGCTGACGGCCGCAACGGCGGTGAGCATGCCTGTCAGATGGCTTTTCGTCCCCGTCACCGCATTGGCGATCTCGGTCATGTCATTGACCTCGAAGTCGCTGGCCTGACCGGGCTGGATGTTGCGCCGCTGGCGGAGCAGGGCGGTCACATCGGCCTCCAGTTTCTGCGTTGACACGCCATCGCGCGCGGCGAGCAGAATGCTCTCGATATAGCTGTCGCCGCCGACGCGACGCTGGAAGGCGCTGATCGGCATCAGGACGATATCGTCCTGGTCGCGGCCCATACTGCTTTCGCCCTTCTCGCGAAGCGTGCCGATCACCGCGCAGGAGACATTGCCGACGCGCACATTGCCACCGACAGGATCGCGCTCGGCGAAAAGCGCGCGCCGCACGGTCTCGCCGAGAATGCAGGCCGTATCGCCACCGCCTTCTGCAGCCGCGCCGGAAAAGTCGCTGCCGGATTCGATCGTCCAGTCCTGCGCAGCGAGAAAGTCGTCATTCGTGCCGATCACCGTCGTTCTGCGGTTTTCGCCTTCCGCGACTACGGTAACGGTCGAGACATTCTGCGGCGCCACGGCCCGCAGGTCCGGGACCTGGTTGCGCAGCGCCGCGATATCGCGCTCGGTGAAACCCTTGGCGGCCTCGGCCGGCGCGCCGGGCGCGCGCTGTCCCGGCCTCACGAACAGGATATCGGTTCCAAGACGCGCGATTTCGCTGCGCACCTGCTCGGCAGTGCCGTTGCCGATCGTGACCATGGCGATCACGGCGGAGACGCCGATAACCACGCCGAGAACGGTCAGAAACGAACGCAGCAGATTGCGCCGGACCGCGCGCAGGGCAAGCTTGATCATCTCAAGAAACATGGCCGCTCTCCTGTCTTTCGCTTCGGCCCGGGCGGTAACCGCGTTCCAGCGTGCCGTCGAGGAACTGCATCCGCCGGCTCGCGTAACGCGCCACGTTCTCCTCATGCGTGACCATGACCACCGTGATCCCGATTTCCGTGTTCAGCCCCGTAATCAGCTCCATGATCTCGTTGCTTGTGCGCGTATCGAGGCTACCGGTCGGCTCGTCGGCGAGAAGCACGGCAGGTTCGGTGATCAGCGCGCGCGCGATCGCAACGCGTTGCTGCTGACCGCCGGAAAGCTCCTGCGTGCGCTGGTCGAGGCGGTCGGCAAGGCCGACCTGGGAGAGCGCGAACTCCGCCCGCTCGCGCCTTTCGCGCCGGTTGATGCCGCGATAAAGCAGCGGCAGTTCCACATTTTCCACCGCCGAGGATCGGGGCAGAAGATTGTAGCGCTGAAAGACGAAAGCCAGCAGATGGCGGCGCAGCAGCGTTAGTTTCGCGGTCTTGAGCTCCGTTGTGTCGACCCCCTGGAAGTAGAACTGCCCGCTGGTTGGCCGGTCGAGCCAGCCGAGAATGTTCATTGCCGTCGACTTTCCCGAACCGGACGGCCCCATGATCGACACGAATTCACCGGCCTCGATTGCGAAATCGACGCCGTTGAGCGCGACGATCTCGGCCTCTCCGGTGCCATAGGTCTTGTAGACGTTGCGAAATTCGATAAGCGGCGCCGTCGTCATGATCCTGCCCTCATTGCCCGTTTCGACCTGTGCCGATGATGACCTTGTCGCCGGCGCGAAGGTCTCCGTCGACAACCGCCGAAGCGCTGCCATTGCTGGCGCCTACCGTGATCTCGATCGGCATTGGTTCGCCGTTGCGCAATATCCACACGGTGCGCTCGTCGCCTTCCGATGAGCCAGCCGTCATATTTGGCGGCGTGAAACGCATGGCCGCATTCGGCACGAGAATCGCGTCCGGCGTCTCATCGACGAGAATGTCGGCCGTCGCCGTCATGCCTTGACGCAGCAGAAGGTCGGAATTGTCGACGGCGAGAACGGCCTTGTAGGTCACGACATCGCTGTTGACCTCCGATGCGTAGCGGATGGAGCGGATTTCGGCCGGAAACCGCCGCCCGGGAAAGGCTTCGACGGTAAACGAGGCTTTTTGCCCCGGTCTGACCTGACCAACATCCGCCTCATCGACATTCACCCGAAGCTCCATCTCCGTCAGATTGCCGGCAATCACGAAGAGAGTAGGGGCCTCCAGCGAGGCCGCCACGGTCTGGCCGACATCGACATTGCGATAGAGCACGACGCCGTCGATCGGCGATCGGATCGTCGCCTTGCTGAGGCGCAATTCCGCAAGCTCGAGCTCCGCCTTGGCGACGGCAAGGCGCGCTTCGGCGCTCTGCTGGTCGGCAAGGGCCGCCGCATGGGCGAACTGGGCATCCTCGAGCTCCTGACGCGGCGCCACATCGCGCTCGGCCAGCGTACGCGTACGCTCCATGGTCGCCTTCGCGGATTCAAGATCGGATTTGGCTGCGGCGACGTCGGCCTCGGCGGCGGCAAGCTTCGCCTTGGCGCTCAGAATATCGGCCTTCAGCTCATCCGTCTCGAGCTCGAGCAAGACCGCGCCAGCTTCGACCTCGCTGTTGAAATCGGCGCGCACGGCTTTGACAGTGCCGGACAACTCACTCGAAATATCGACACGCACGGTTGGCTCGATCGCACCGGTGGCCGCGACCGTCACGGTCATCGAACCGCGTTCGACCTCTTCGGTGACATAGCTGGGCTTGGCGGCCACGATTTGCAGGTCGCCGGAGGAAAGATAGCGATATCCGGCGTAACCGCCGCCGACGAGCACAACGACCAGAATGATCAGCCCCCAGGGGATGCGAAAACCGCGTCCGGGCTTGTCATCACCGAGAATTGCATGAATATCAGGAACCTGCGGGCGCGGTCGCTCATAAGCGTCCGGGCCGCCGCGCCGGCCGGTTCTGTCCATATCGGAGGACATTGGTGGAGCTCCTGTCTGGGGCTGCGCATTGAACGAATTGCCGCGACTATGGCCACGAAGCTGCCCGCATGCAAGCGCAGGACAGACGAAATCGGCTTGGACAAAAGGAATACTGACGGCTTCATAAAACTTTATTTCAAAGGGAAGGCAACCCAGGGTAGCCGTCCATGTATTTAGCCTCGGGCGAATCATGCTATCCATACATGCAATCAGGAACCCGGAAGCGCCGCAAGCGCCATGACGGGCAGGGATTTATGGGAGATATTCGGTGAAAACTCGTCTTGCGACAGCCGTGGCCGCGGCTATTCTTCTTGCTGCGGCGCCAGTCAATCCGGCTTTCTCGGCCTTGCCGGATGGCGCCAGCTCGCTCAACGAAACCTATCAGGACTGGCGCGTGACCTGTGTTTCCGACGGCACGACCGACCGTTGCGCGATGATCCACAGCCAGGTCGCCAAGGACAGCGGTCAGCGAGTTCTCACGATCGAATTGAATGCGCCTGCGACCGACCGCGCTCAAGGCATGCTCATCATGCCGTTTGGCCTTGCGCTGGCTAAGGGCGTCACGATGACGATCGATACTGATGGCACCGGGGCGACCTTCGGGTTCTCGACCTGTCTGCCGCAGGGCTGCCTGGTGCCGATCGAATTCGACGCCAACATGCTGGAGCGACTGAAGAATGGAGGCGTTCTTCATATCATGGCGACGCCGATCGACGGGAGCGATCGGATTGACATTTCAGCATCACTCAAAGGTTTCACAGCAGCCTTCAACAGGTTGAATGCTCTGCGCTAATTCGCTGCGCGATTTGGTGCCCACATGCGGTCGCGAAGACAAGCCGTGCGTGGGCACGCCGTATTCGTAGACCTATTTTAGTTCCATAATCTACCTTATGCGATTTTACTGTGGGTGGTTTTGACGCGGGCTCTGCCTGGCGCATTCCGATGCTGCATGTTCTGTCCTGCTCCCTGTCTGGCGACCTTTCTTATCGCGCGGGAAACTGGAGAGCCTCACCAATTGCCGCCATGCACTGGCGCTTGCCGAGGCGCGCTTTCCGGTCGGCTTGCCGAAACCGCGGCCAAGGCCTCCTCGTCCTCATGGCCTTTCGACAGCGACTTGCGAAGGCTGGCGATGCGGCTCAGCACGGCGTCGCGCCGGGTGTCCAGATCGGCTCGAAGCCTGTCGATATGTTCGAGCTTCGCAAGCAGCTGCGTGATGCCGCCCTCGCAAGGGCCCGCGCCCTCATCCGAAAGGCATGCAGCCATCGACCGGATCTCGCGTGTGGAAAAACCGGTTTCGATCAGATCGCGAATCCTTTCGGCGCGGCGCAGATCGGACGCGCTGTAATCACGATATCCATTCTCGAAGCGGCGGGCCTCCATCAGGCCAGCCGTCTCGTAGTGGCGCAGCATGCGCTGCGTGATTCCGAGCCTTGCGGCGGCTTCCTTGATCTGCATTGGGTTTCTCTTCCGTCTCTTCATCTGCCTGGCACTTCTCGGCCCGCCTGACTTAGGTGTTGATGCCGGAACTGATCCGCAAGACCGCGCCAGCGGCAAATCGCGCCGCCGGCGCTTATCGGAGCTATGACCGGAGCGACCAGCCGCCGTCAATGGTGATAACCTGTCCCGTCAGCCATTCATTCGAAGCAGCGCCGAGGCTCAGTATCCAGGGAACGATATCGGAGGTGACACCGCGGCGGCCCAGCGGTATCTGTGATGTCTCCTGCCTTTCGATAGCTTCGGCAGCGTCCGAGGAAAGGCCCATCATGGCGGTCAGCGCTGCGCTCTTGACCGGGCCGGGCGCGACTGCATTGACGCGGATGCCCTCGCCTGCAAGCTCGACGGCCCAGGACCTCGTCAGATGGTCGAGCGCAGCCTTGGTGGCGGCATAGTGCGCCAGCGCGGGCGCGGCCCCTTGAGTGACTGCGGTTCCGATATTCACGATTGCGCCTCTCGTCTTGCGCAGTGCCGGCAACGCGGCTTTGAGGAGCATTGAGGGACCGAGAATGTTGACATTGGCGATCTCGGAAATGCTGACCGCATCATAGGATTCGATCGGCAACGGCCTGCCTGCGCCGGCATTGTTGACCACGAGATCAAGCCTCTGCCACCTGGCGAGCGCTGCTTCAACAGCGTCGTCGGCGGATTTCGGGTCGGCGCTGTTTGCTTCGACCGTGATCACGGCGTCTGACAAACCGCGCATATCCTCGAGCTTGCGCGGGTCACGCCCGGTCACGACAACATTGGCGCCGCGCTCTGTGAGCGCGATAGCGGTCGCCTTGCCGATACCGGAACTCCCTCCGGTTACAATTGCGACTTTTCCCTGCCATTCTCTTTCAACAGCCATCTTGGACATGCCTTTCCTGAAACAGGTCTGGGCGGGTATCGCCCGACCGGATAAGGCCCTTGTCCTAGCGGCTTGACACTAGTGGCAAGGTCAAGCGGCTTGTCGAATTAATCTTCAGACCGGCGATTTGGCGCTGCCAATTGCCTAGAGAGCGTGAATGTCACCCCGCGCCCAGCCTTGGTGGGTCTCACCCACGAAATCGGCGAAACGGCCCTCGGCAATAGCAGCACGGATGCCCTGCATCAGATACTGATAGTAATGCAGGTTGTTCCAGGTCAGCAGCATGCCGGCAAGCGATTCATTGGCGCGCACGAGGTGGTGCAGATAGGCGCGGGAATAGTCGCGCGCGGCCGGGCAATCGCTTTCCTCGTCCAGAGGGCGCAGGTCTTCGGCATGACGGGCATTCCTGAGATTGACCTTGCCGCGCCGGGTGAAGGCGAGGCCGTGGCGCCCTGCCCGCGTCGGCATCACGCAGTCGAACATGTCGATCCCGCGCGCCACCGATTTGATGATATCGTCAGGCGTGCCGACGCCCATCAGATAGCGCGGCTTTGTCGTCGGCAACTCAGGCAGCGTGGTCTCCAGCATCGCCAGCATGACGTCCTGCGGTTCGCCGACAGCGAGGCCGCCGACGGCGTAACCCTTGAGATCGAGGTCAGCAAGACCGCGCGCCGAACGAATACGCAGATCCGGAATATCGCCGCCCTGGACGATGCCGAACATCGCCTTGCCGGGCTGGTCGCCAAAGGCGATGCGGCAGCGTTCGGCCCAGCGCAACGACATCTCGGTCGATTTTTCGATCTCCGGCCGCTCCGCCGGAAGCCGGACGCATTCGTCAAGTTGCATCTGGATATCGGAACCCAGAAGCCCCTGGATCTCGATCGAGCGTTCGGGGCTCATGTGATGCACGCTGCCGTCGATATGCGACTTGAAGGTGACGCCCTTCTTCTCGTCGATCTGGCGAAGGGCGGCCAGCGACATCACCTGAAAGCCGCCGGAATCCGTCAGGATCGGGTATTGCCAGCGGATCAGAGAATGCAGGCCGCCAAGGCGCGCCACCCGTTCGGCTCCAGGCCGAAGCATCAGGTGATACGTGTTGCCGAGGATGATGTCGGCGCCGAGGTCGCGCACCTGGTCGAGATACATCGCCTTCACAGTGCCGGCCGTGCCGACCGGCATGAAGGCCGGCGTGCGGATTTCGCCGCGCGGCATGGTGATCGCGCCGAGACGGGCATTGCCGTCCGTCGCCTTGAGAGTGAATTCGAAGGTCTCGCTCATCGGTCTTTCCTGAACAGCAGGCTGGAATCGCCGTAGGAATAGAAACGGTAGCCGGTTCCGATCGCATGCGCATACGCCGCGCGCATGGTGTCCAGCCCGCTAAAGGCCGAAACCAGCATGAACAGCGTCGATTTCGGCAGGTGGAAATTGGTCATCAGCATATCGACGGCGCGAAAGCGATAGCCGGGCGTGATGAAAATGCCGGTCTCGCCTTCCCAGGCGCCGATTGTCCCGTCTTCCGCGGCGGCGCTTTCCAGCAGCCGCAGCGAGGTCGTGCCGACCGAGACGATCCGACCGCCCCGCGCCTTGACCGCGTTCAGCGCTTCGGCGGTTTCCGGCGTCACGATGCCGCGCTCGAAATGCATCTTGTGGTCGTCGGTGTCGTCGGCCTTGACCGGCAGGAACGTTCCTGCTCCGACATGAAGCGTGACGAAATGTTTTTCGATGCCGGCTTCCTCCAGCGCGGTCAGAAGCCGCGGCGTGAAATGCAGGCCGGCTGTCGGCGCGGCGACCGCGCCGTTCTCGCGCGCATAGACGGTCTGGTAGTCATCCCGGTCCTTGCCGTCCTCGGCGCGTTTTGAGGCGATATAGGGCGGCAGCGGCACATGGCCGACCCGCATCAGCGCTTCGTCGAGGAGAGCACCACGTGCGGCAAAGGTCAGCGCCACCTCTCCCCCTTCCCGCTTCTCGGTTACCTCGGCCACCAGCTCGGCCGATCCGTCGGCAGCGGCGAAGTAAAGGCGGTCGCCGACCTTGATGCGCTTTCCGGGCCGGGCAAAGGCGTGCCAGAGATTGTCGGCCTTGCGCAAGTGCAGCGTGGCGGAAACCGGCACATCCTCGCCGCCGTCGCGCTTTCGAATGCCTTCGAGCTGCGCCGGGATGACCTTGGTATCATTGAACACCAGCGCGTCGCCGGGTTTCAGAAAGGATGGCAATTCACTGACGATGCGGTCTTCGAGTGCCGGCGTGCCGTCGGGCCGGATCAGCAGCATGCGCGCGCTGTCGCGCGGATCTGCGGGCCGCAAGGCGATATTCTCGTCCGGAAGATCGAAGTCGAAGAGGTCTACACGCATTGTATCAGGACATTTCTCAAATTCGAAAACCCGCCGGCCTTGGCCGGGCGGGTTGTGGCTTCTCAGCTTTGCTCCAACCAATCTCCCCCCTTCCTTGAGGGGAGAGATTGAAGGGTGGCTCCGACCTCAAACGTCCGCTGCCACCTTCATCGAAATGATGTGGTCGGGATTGCGTACGGGCTCGCCGCGTTCGAAAGCATCAACGGCGTCCATGCCTTCGACGACCTGGCCCCAGACGGTGTACTGCTTGTCGAGCCAGGGGGCATCGGTGAAGCAGATGAAGAACTGCGAATTGGCGGAATTCGGGTTCTGCGAGCGGGCCATCGAGCAGGTGCCGCGAATGTGGCGCACGGAGGAGAACTCGGCCGGAAGGTCCGGCTTGTCCGAACCGCCCGTGCCGGCGCGGCCTGCGTTGCCGCCCTTCTTGCCATGCTCGACGTCGCCGCCCTGCGCCATGAAATCGGAAATGACGCGATGGAAGACGACGCCGTCATAGGCGCCTTCGCGGGTCAGTTCGCGAATTCGGTCGACATGCTTGGGGGCAACATTCGGAAACGCCTCGATGACGACCTTTCCCTTGGTCGTCTCCATGATGAAAGTGCTTTCCGGGTCTTTGATTTCGGCCATCTGGTTCTCCTGTGGCTGAGCTAGGTCGAAATGGGTTACTGGCTGACGGTCGCGCTCAGGATCTTGTCCGGATTGCTGACCTTGCCATTCTGCGCGGCGTCGCCTTTCTTGATCTTGTCGACATTATCCATGCCTTCAACGACCTCGCCGATAACGGTGTACTGGCCGTTCAGATGCGGGGCATCGGCGAACATGATGAAGAACTGCGAATTGGCCGAATTCGGGTTCTGCGAGCGGGCCATGCCGACCACACCGCGCTTGAACGGAATGTCGGAGAATTCGGCCGGCAGGTCGGGCATGTCGGAACCGCCCATCCCGGCCTTGTTGAGATCGAAGCCGTCCTCGGTATCACCGAACTGGACATCGCCGGTCTGCGCCATGAAGCCGCCGATCACACGATGAAAGACCACATTGTCATAAGCGCCTTCCTCGGCCAGTTCCTTGACACGGGCGACGTTCTCAGGCGCTTCCTCATCGAAAAGCTCGATGACCACCGGACCATCGGTCGTGTTGAGGGTCAGAAGGTCCTCGCCCTGCTGCGCGTGTGCCATGCCTGCAAGCGAGGCCGCCGTCATCATTGTGGCCGCAGCCAGTCCAGCAATCGTCTTCCTCATGGTTTTCTCCTTGAAAGTCGTTTCCTCTGCCCGGGCTCTAGCGCGGGAATTTCGCCTTCAGCGCGGTTGCCACAAAATCCGGCACAAAGCGCTCCACATCGCCGCCCATGGCAGCGACCTGCCGCACCAATGTGGCCGATATCGGACGCGACGCCGGCTTTGCCGGCAAAAATACGGTCTGGATATCCGGCGCCATAGCGCCGTTCATGCCGGCCATCTGCATTTCATAGGCGAAATCTGTGCTGTCGCGCAGGCCGCGGATGATCATGCCGGCGCCATTGTTGCGGGCGGCGTCGATGGCAAGGCCCTGGAAGGCTACGACGGAAAGATCATTCGCTCTTTGCGGCAGGTTTTCAGCGACCGCACGGCGCAGGAAATCAGCGCGCTCCTCGAATTCGAAAAGCGGTTTCTTGCCCGCATTGATGCCGATGCCCAATACCAGCCTGTCGGCGATATTGAGCGCCTGCAGCACCACGTCGAGGTGGCCATTGGTCATCGGGTCGAAGGAGCCGGGGTAAAAAGCCGTTGCCATTCGTCATGCCTCGGTTTCGGTCTCGGCCTTTTGTCATGGAATGTGGCAGGCCGCAAGCCGCTTGCAGGCGGTTCATGCGCCCGCGTTTTCGCGACGCGCCAGCCAAGCGCCCCAGAAGAGGCTTGCAAAGAAACGGACTGGGCCGACAAAGCCGGCTTCCGCCAGGAGAGCGAGTACCGCTTCCTCCGATTGAGGCGGCTCGGCGCCCTGGATCAGCCGCCCCATCTTTTGCTCCACCACATCGGGGGTCTCGCCATGCAGGCGCCAGCGATTGGCCCAGGCCGCCATGAGCAATGGCTCGGAGGCATAGGAACGATAATTCCCGGCTATAACCAGCGGGGCGTCCGGTTTCAGGCGCGTTGAAATCTCCGCCAGGATATCGCGTTTTGCCGCGTCGCCGGGCAGGTGGTGCAGGACGCCGATCATGATCGCCGCGTCGAAAGGCTCGTCCGGCCCGATGTCGGAAACAGAACCGAGAACGATCTCGATCCGGTCGGATAGATCGGCCTCGGCCAGATAAGACCGCGCAAGCTCCATCATCGGCTCGGAGGGATCGACGGCGACGAAGCGCCATTCTGGCTCCAGACGTGCCGCTTCGATGATCTCGCCCGCTGTCCCGCCCGCGCCGACGATCAGGAGCCGCGCCGGCTTGCCCGCGCCGATTGCGGCAGACAGCATGCAGGCGGAGAGTTCATGGCAGGCGTCATAGCCGGCAAGGCCGATACGGCTCTGGCGGGCATATTCACCGGCTCTTGACCGGTCAAATTTGGCTGCGGAATTCTCTGTCACGCTGGCACCCCTCAGGATATCTCGATCGATAAAAAAAGCCGGGCTCAGCAGCCCGGCTTCCTGAATTCGCGAAGAACCGCTCAGGCGTCGCCGTCACCCTCGCCTGTCTCGGCGGCGGGTGCGCCGTCGGCCGAAGCCTCTTCCGCGCCTTCCTCCTCGACGGGTTCGGCCTCCTCGGGTTCGGAGATGACCTCTACGGAGACGACCTTTTCATCGGCCCCGGTCTTGAACACCGTCACGCCCTTTGTGGCACGGCTGGCGATGCGGATATCGTCGACCGGCACGCGGATCAGCTGTCCCGCATTGGTGACCAGCATGAGCTGGTCACGGTCGAGAACCGGGAAGGCCGCGACCAGACGTCCGATCTCGCCGGTCTTCGACGTGTCGGTGGCGCGGATGCCCTTGCCGCCGCGGCCGGAGATGCGGAAGTCATAGGACGACGAACGCTTGCCGAAGCCCTTTTCCGTCACCGTCAGGATGAACTGCTCGCGGAACTTCAGTTCCTCGTAGCGATCATCGTTGAGCGTGCCCTCTTCCGCGACTTCCTCGCCGACAAGCGCGATATCCTCGCCCTCCCCGGTCTCGGTGCGGCGCTCAAGGGCTGCGCGTTTCAGATAGGCGGCGCGCTCCCACGGCTCGGCGTCGTTATGGCTGACGATGGTCATCGAGATCACCTCGTCGCCATCTGCCAGCGCGATGCCGCGCACGCCGATGGAGTTTCGTCCGGCGAAGACGCGGATGGTGGGGACCGGGAAGCGGATCGCCTGGCCCATGGCCGTCGTCAGCAGCACGTCATCATCCGGCGTACATGTCCAGACCGACAGGATGCGATCATTCTCGTCATCGAGCTTCATCGCGATCTTGCCGTTACGGTTCACCTGCACGAAGTCCGACAGCTTGTTGCGGCGGACCGTGCCGCGGGTGGTGGCGAACATCACGTCGAGCTCGGCCCAGCTTTCCTCGTCTTCCGGCAGCGCCAGAATGGAGGTGATCGCCTCGCCCTGCTGCAGCGGCAGCATGTTGATCAAAGCCTTGCCGCGCGATTGCGGCGTGCCGATCGGCAGACGCCAGACCTTCTCCTTGTAGACGATGCCGCGCGAGGAGAAGAACAGCACAGGCGTGTGGGTATTGGCAACGAACACGCGGGTGACGAAATCCTCGTCGCGGATCGACATGCCGGCGCGCCCCCTGCCGCCGCGCCGCTGGGCGCGGTAGGTATTGAGCGGCACGCGCTTGATGTAGCCGTTGCGCGAAACGGTAACGACCATGTCCTCGCGGGCGATGAGGTCCTCATCGTCCATGTCGGGGCCGCCTTCGAGGATTTCGGTGCGGCGCGGCGTGCCGAATTCGTCGCGCACGGCGACCATCTCTTCCTTGATGATTTCCTGAATCCGCACACGCGAAGACAGGATTTCAAGATAGGACTTGATCTCGTCGCCGATCTTGTTCAGCTCGTCGCCGATCTCGTCGCGGCCAAGGGCCGTCAGGCGCGACAGGCGCAGTTCGAGGATGGCGCGGGCCTGTTCCTCGGAAAGCTGATAGGTGCCGTCATCATTGATCTTGTGGCGCGGATCATCGATGAGGCGGATCAGCGCCTCCACATCCTGCGCCGGCCAGTGCCGTTCCATCAACTGCTCGCGCGCCGTCTGCGGATCAGGCGCGCGGCGGATCAGGTTGATGATCTCGTCGATATTGGCGACCGCGATGGCGAGGCCGACCAGGACGTGGGCGCGTTCACGCGCCTTGCGCAACAGGTACTTCGTCCGGCGGCTGACGACATTCTCGCGGAAGGCGACGAAGGCCTTCAGAATGTCGAGCAGGGTCATCTGCTCCGGCTTGCCGCCGTTCAGCGCCACGAAATTGCAGCCGAACGAGGTCTGCAGCGGCGTGTAGCGGTAAAGCTGGTTCAGGATGACGTCGGCATTGGCGTCGCGCTTCAATTCGATGACGACGCGGTAGCCTTCGCGGTCAGACTCGTCGCGCAGATCGGAAATGCCCTCGATGCGCTTTTCGCGCACCAGATCGGCCATTTTCTCGATCATCGTCGCCTTGTTCACCTGATAGGGAATTTCGGTGATGATGATCTGCTCGCGGTCGCCGCGCATCGGTTCGATCGTCGCCCGTCCGCGCATGATGACCGAACCGCGTCCGGTCTCGTAGGCCGACTTGATGCCGGCGCGGCCGAGGATCTGCGCGCCCGTCGGGAAATCAGGGCCCGGAATGATCTGCATCAGCTCCGGCAGTTCGATCGCCGGGTTTTCCATCACCGCGATAGCGCCGTCGATCACTTCGCCGAGATTATGCGTCGGAATATTGGTCGCCATGCCGACGGCGATGCCGCCGGCGCCGTTAACCAGCAGATTCGGGAATTTCGCCGGAAGAACGACGGGCTCGGACAGCGTGCCGTCATAGTTCTCGCGGAAATCGACGGTCTCCTTGTCGAGATCGTCGAGCATGGTGTGCGCAACCTTCTGCAGCCGGCACTCGGTATAGCGTTCGGCTGCCGGCGGGTCGCCGTCGACCGAGCCGAAATTGCCCTGCCCGTCGATCAGCGGCAGGCGCAACGACCAGTCCTGCGCCATACGCGCCAGCGCGTCATAGATCGCGGCATTGCCGTGCGGATGGAACTTACCCATGACGTCGCCGGTGATACGGGCGCACTTCATGTATTTCTTGTTCCAGTCGACGCCGAGTTCCGACATGCCGTAGAGAATGCGGCGGTGGACCGGCTTCAGCCCGTCACGCACGTCCGGCAGCGCACGGCTGACGATCACGCTCATGGCGTAATCGAGATAGGAGCGCTGCATTTCTTCCACGATGGAAATGGGCTCGATGCCCGGCGGGAGCCCCCCGCCCGATGGTGTCGTTTGATCAGTCAAAATGAATCACGATCTCAAGCTAGAATCATATCGCGCGTTTATAGCCGAATCCTGCGGCGAACGCCAATTTGGCAGGGCCTTGCGCAGTGGACAGAAACGGCTTTTGTCAGATTTAATTCGGATTTGACGGCGGAGTTGTGGCAGGGTGTCAAAAGCGCGCCGGATACCACCCTGGGTTTTTGCCGGAGAACAGGTGGCAGGCGGATCGCGTCGCGTTTTGGGATCAACAGGACCGGGACATTTCAATGGCAGACATGGGAACGCTCCTCAGCGGCTTCACCACCTTGATGGTGACGATGGATCCGCCCGGCATGGTGCCGATCTTCCTGGCGCTGACCGTGGGAATGACGCAGAGCGAGCGCCGAATGGTCGCCATGCGCGGCGCGCTGATCTCCTTCTGCCTCCTCGTCGCCTTCGCGCTTTTAGGCGACCGAATCCTCGGGGCGCTTGGCATATCCATGAGCGCCTTCCGCATTGCGGGCGGCATCCTGCTGTTCTGGATCGGCTGCGAGATGATTTTCGAGAAGCGCCAGGAGCGCAAGGAAAAGACCACCGAGACCGCGATCACCAAGGACAATATCGCCCATCTCGCCGCCTTTCCCCTCGCCATGCCGCTGATCGCCGGCCCGGGCGCCATTTCCGCCACGATCCTGCTCGGCTCGAAGATGGAAACATGGCTCGACAAGCTCGCGCTGGTGGCAGTCATTCTCATCGCTTCGCTGGTGGTCCTCGGCGCGATGCTGATGGCTGGACTAATTGATCGGTTCCTGGGCGAGACCGGGCGCAACATCCTGACCCGTATTCTCGGCATGATGCTGACGGCGCTCGCCGTGCAGTTCGTCATCGACGGCCTGCAAACGGCATTTCATCTTTCTCCACCAGCGGGCTGACATTTCCGCTTGTGAAAACGGGACGGCGATGGATCTCCCACGAAAAATGCCGCTCCGCATGCGCGAAACGGCATTTCATGAGGTCAACCTGGCCTTACTGCGTGATCGCGAGGCCGGTATGAGAAATCAGAACGGAATGTCGTCGTCGAGGTCCTGCGAGAAACCGCCGCCGCCGCCACCGCTGCTGCGGCCACCGCCTCCGGAGGCCGGCTGGGAGCCGTAATCGTCATAGCCGCCGCCCTGACCGCCGCCAAAGCCTCCGCCGCCACCCTGGCCGCCGCCTTCGCCGCGACCGTCGAGCATGGTCAGCGTCGAGTTGAAGCCCTGCAGCACGACTTCCGTCGAATAGCGATCCTGGCCGCCCTGATCGGTCCACTTGCGCGTCTGCAGCTGGCCCTCGATATAAACCTTGGAGCCCTTGCGCAGATATTGCTCGGCGACCTTGCACAGGCCTTCATTGAAGATGACGACGCGGTGCCACTCCGTGCGCTCCTTGCGCTCGCCGGAATTGCGGTCGCGCCAGGTTTCCGAGGTTGCGACCCTGAGATTGGCGATCGGCCGGCCGTCCTGGGTGCGCCGGATCTCCGGATCCGCTCCGAGATTGCCGACGAGGATGACCTTGTTTACACTACCTGCCATGAAACCACCTGTTTGGCCGCGATCGCGGCCCTCTTGAAGAATTTCGCGCCAGCATAAACGATCTGCCGCATGGCGACCAATGGCAGGCGTGAAATCCACAATAAAAATGTTCTTTATTTGTTCTAATGCGCTGATATGATCTCGTCAACCGATTCATTTCCGGCGACGTATTGAAGCAAAGCCTCGACAGGCCGTCCTTGCGAACTACATAAGAACCGATTTTCCTTTGCCGAGAAGCCGAAACCTATGAGCGAACTCAAAAATATCTCCATTCGCGGCGCGCGCCAGCACAATCTGAAGGGCATCGACGTCGACCTTCCGCGCAATTCGCTGATCGTGATGACCGGGCTTTCGGGCTCGGGCAAGTCATCGCTCGCCTTCGACACGATCTATGCGGAAGGCCAGCGTCGCTATGTGGAGAGCCTGTCGGCCTATGCGCGCCAGTTCCTGGAGATGATGGAAAAGCCCGATGTCGACCGCATCGACGGTCTGTCGCCGGCGATCTCCATCGAGCAGAAGACCACGTCGAAGAACCCGCGTTCGACCGTCGGCACGGTCACCGAGATCTACGACTATATGCGCCTTCTGTTCGCCCGCACCGGCGTGCCCTATTCGCCGGCGACCGGGCTTCCGATCGAAAGCCAGACGGTGACGCAGATGGTCGACCGCATTCTGGCGCTGGAGGAGCGGACCCGGCTTTATCTTCTGGCGCCGCTCGTGCGCGGCCGCAAGGGCGAGTTCCGCAAGGAACTGGCGGAGCTGCAGAAGAAGGGTTTTCAGCGCGTCAAGATCGACGGCGAATTCTACGAGATCGCAGACGCGCCGAAGCTCGACAAGAAATACAAGCATGACATCGACGTGGTGGTTGACCGCGTCGCCGTGCGTTCCGACCTCGCGACCCGTCTCGCAGACAGCCTTGAGACCTGCCTGGAAATTGCCGACGGATTGGCCATTGCCGAATTCGCCGACAAGCCGCTGCCCGAGGGGGAAACAGCGGCCGGTGGCGCGAAGAACAAATCTCTCAACGAAACGCATGAACGGCTTGTTTTCTCGGAAAAATTCGCCTGCCCGGTTTCCGGTTTCACCATTTCCGAGATCGAGCCGCGCCTGTTCTCCTTCAACAACCCCGTCGGTGCCTGCCCGACCTGTGACGGCCTCGGCTTCCAGCAGAAGATCGATGAAGGACTGGTCGTTCCCGACCGCACCAAGAAGCTCTCCGACGGCGCGATCGCGCCCTGGGCAAAGTCCTCCTCGCCCTATTACAAGCAGACGCTGGAGGCGATTGGCAGGCATTTCGGCTTCAAGATGACCGAGCGCTGGGACAAGCTGCCGAAGTCCGCGACGGATGCGATCCTCAACGGCACAGACGAGAAGATCGAGTTCCACTATGCCGACGGCGCCCGCTCCTACAAGACGACGAAGACCTTCGAAGGCATCATGCCGAACCTCGAGCGCCGCTGGAAAGAGACGGATTCCGCCTGGGCGCGCGAAGAGATCGAGCGCTATATGTCGGCCGCCCCCTGCCCGGCCTGCGAGGGATTCCGGCTGAAGCCCGAGGCGCTCGCCGTCAAGATCGATGGCTGTCATATCGGCCATGTCAGCCAGATGTCGATCAGGGGCGCGCGCGACTGGTTCGACAGCCTGCCCGAACGGTTTTCGCAGAAGCAGAACGATATTGCCGTTCGGATCCTGAAGGAAATCAACGAGCGGCTGCGCTTCCTCAACGATGTCGGCCTCGAATATCTCACACTCTCGCGCAATTCCGGCACGCTGTCGGGCGGCGAAAGCCAGCGCATCCGGCTTGCCTCGCAGATCGGCTCGGGGCTCACCGGCGTGCTTTACGTGCTGGACGAGCCCTCCATCGGGCTTCACCAGCGCGACAACACGCGGCTTCTCGACACGCTCAAGCATCTGCGCGATATCGGTAATACGGTGATCGTGGTCGAGCATGACGAGGACGCGATCCTGGCTGCCGACTATGTGCTTGATATCGGCCCCGCCGCCGGCATTCACGGCGGTGAAATCATTGCCGAGGGACCGCCGGCTGCCATCATGGCCAACCCGAAATCGCTGACCGGGCAATATCTGAGCGGAGCGCAGGCCGTTGCCGTGCCCGCCGAACGGCGCAAGCATAAAAAGGGCAAGGCGCTGAAGGTCGTCGGCGCGCGCGGCAATAATCTGAAGAACATCACCGCCGAGATCCCGCTCGGCATGTTCACCGCCGTCACCGGCGTTTCCGGCGGCGGCAAGTCTACATTCCTGATCGAGACGCTCTACAAGGCGGCGGCGCGGCGGATCATGGGCGCACGCGAAAACCCGGCGCCGCATGACCGGATCGAGGGGCTGGAATTCGTCGACAAGGTGATCGACATCGACCAGTCGCCGATCGGCCGCACGCCGCGCTCCAACCCGGCGACCTATATCGGCGCCTTCACGCCGATCCGCGAATGGTTCGCCGGCCTTCCGGAGGCGAAGGCCCGCGGCTATCAACCCGGCCGTTTCTCCTTCAACGTCAAGGGCGGGCGCTGCGAGGCCTGCCAGGGCGACGGACTGATCAAGATCGAGATGCACTTCCTGCCGGATGTCTACGTCACCTGCGACGTCTGCCACGGCCAGCGCTACAATCGCGAGACGCTGGAGGTTCAGTTCAAGGGCAAGTCGATCGCCGATATTCTCGAGCTGACGGTCGAGGAAGGCGTCGAGTTCTTCTCAGCCGTCCCCTCGGTGCGCGACAAGCTGCAGACGCTGCAGGACGTCGGCCTCGGCTATATCAAGGTCGGCCAGCAGGCCAACACGCTGTCGGGCGGCGAGGCCCAGCGCGTCAAGCTGGCCAAGGAACTGTCGCGCCGCTCCACCGGCAAGACGCTCTATATTCTCGACGAGCCAACCACGGGCCTGCATTTCCATGACGTCGCCAAGCTGCTCGACGTGCTGCACAAGCTGGTCGAACAGGGCAATTCGGTCGTGGTCATCGAGCACAATCTCGAAGTGATCAAGACCTCCGACTGGGTGATCGACATCGGCCCCGAGGGCGGCGACGGCGGCGGCGAGATCGTCGCGACCGGCACGCCGGAGGACATCGTCAAGGAGAAGCGCTCCTATACCGGCGTCTACATGCAGGAGCTGCTCGAGCGGCGTCCGCCTAAGAAAACGGAAGCGGCTGAATAGCCCGGGAGCTGGACACGATGACATCCGAGACAGGTGAAATTCGTGCAGGGATCGGCGGCTGGACCTTCGATCCGTGGAACGAGAGTTTCTATCCGGACAGGCTGCCGAAGACCCGCCAGCTGGAATATGCTTCGGAGAAGCTAAGGGTCATTGAGGTCAACGGCACCTATTATTCCTCGCAGAAGCCCGCCACCTTCGCCAAATGGGCAGCGAGCGTGCCGGATGGTTTCATCTTTTCGCTGAAGGCGAGCCGCTATTGCACCAACCGCAAGAAGCTGGCCGAAGCCGAAGGCTCGATCGAGAAATTCCTGAACCAGGGGCTTACCGAGCTGGGAGACCGGCTCGGCCCGATCCTCTGGCAGTTCATGCCGACAAAGAAATTCGAGCCGGACGACTTTGAGGATTTTCTGAAACTTCTGCCGCAAAGCCATGATGGAATTCAGCTTTCCCATGCGATCGAGGTTCGGCATCCGTCCTTTGTCGTTCCGGAATTCGTCGAGCTGGTGCGCCGCTATGGCGCGGCGGTGGTATGTGCGGATCATCCCGAATATCCGATGATCGCCGATGTCACCGGCGATTTCGTCTATTGCCGGCTGCAGAAGGGCGCGGATGACAATCCGCACTGCTATCCTGACGACGCGATGGATCGTTGGGCCGGGCGCTTCAAGGCCTGGGCCGAGGGCGGCGCGCCGGACGACCTGCCGCTGCTGGATGAGACGAGCCCGAAGAAAACGCCGCGCGACGTTTATGCATTCTTCATCACCAATGGCAAGGTCCGCGCGCCTGCCGGCGCCATGGCGCTGCAGCAGAGGTTCAGCTGATCCCGCTTATGGGCGGCAGGTGGTTCGGCAGATCCTCCGCCGTCAGCCCCTCGCCCGCCCGTTTCGCCGCCTCGCCATGCAGCCAGGCGCCGGCGCAAGCCGCTTCGAAGGCCGGCATGCCCTGCGCCAGAAGGCCGCCGATGATCCCCGCCAGAACATCACCGGAACCCGCCGTTGCCAGCCAGGGCGGGGCATCGGCATTGATGGCAATGCGGCCGTCCGGGGCCGCGATCACGGTATCGGCGCCCTTGTAGAGCACGATCGCATTGGCGCGTTCGGCAGCGCGGCGGGCCCTCTCCGGCTTGCCGATATCTTCGTCGGCGGCGATATCGGGAAAAAGCCGCGCGAACTCGCCCTCATGCGGCGTCAGCACGCAATGCGGATCGGCGTCGGAAAACAGCGCGAACAAGGCGTCGGGATCATCGGCAAAGGATGAGATCCCGTCGGCGTCCAGCACCAGCGGCCGGGAAGCCAAGGCAGAGACGAAGGCCCGCGCCTTTTCCCCGACACCGAATCCCGGCCCGAGCACAAAGGCTGAAAGCCGCTTGTCCTCTAGCCATTCCTCGAGCGCCGCAACGTCGGGAATCGCTTTCAGCATCACCGCGGTCACCTGGTTCGCCACCACCATCGCCGCATTCGGCGGCACGGCGAGCGTCACCAGCCCTGCCCCGATCCTGAGCCCTGCCGTCGCGGAAAGCCGCGCCGCGCCGGAGGCCGATGGCCCGCCGCTGAACACCCCGAGATGGCCGCGCCTGAACTTGTGCGATGATGCCGTCAGCGCGGGCAGCGCAGGGGCAAACAGATCCGGCCCGTTCAGATGATGGCAGCCACCCGCCTCTTCAAGAATGCGCTGCGGAATGCCGATATCGAACACTTCCAGCCTGCCGCAATGCTCGCGCCCCGGCAGAAGATAGTGACCCGGCTTTGCCCGCAGGAAGGTGACTGTGTGGGCTGCGGTGAAGGCCGCGCCCTGAACCTTGCCGGTCAGCCCGCTGATCCCGGAAGGCAGGTCGACGGCGATCACGGGCGCCGCCGCTTCGTTCACCTGACCGATCAAGGTGCAGAGCGCATCGGAAAGGGGCCGCTGCAGGCCGGCCCCGAACAGGGCATCGATGATCACCGCGTCGGCGGCTGCCCGGTAATCCTCTATCGGCTTGCCGTCTATGCCGCAGGCCTGCCAGGCGCGTCGGGCGTCACCCTTGAGCTTTTCCGGATCGCCCAGGTGATAGAGCGCAACCTCAACGCCAGCCCGTCTCAGCGACTCGGCCGCGATATAGCCGTCGCCGCCGTTATTGCCCGGCCCACAGAGGACATCTGCCCTCGAGGCCGCCGGGTAAAGACGCAGGAAGGCAGCGGAAACGGCGTGGCCGGCCTTGATCATCAGGCCGTAGCTGTCGATCCCGCTTTCGGCCGCAAGACGGTCGGCGCGGCCCATCTCTTCCGGTGTCAGGAGCAGCATGTCAGAGACCTCCGTATTGCGCCAACGAGTAGAACGGCAAATGCGGCGTAAGCGCAAGCGCTACGTTTATAATGTTCATACAATGGTCAATTGCCTAATATTTAAACACGAATGTCTGCTGAATCGTCAGGCATCGACAGAGTTCTGCGATGGAAATGCCCCGCTCTTGACGCAAGCCCGCCTTTTGGCGAGCCTGATTTCGGCGGCAATTCAGCAAAGCCGTGGCATCCGTAAAAACACCCTTCCCTTTTGGTGCGATTACGGGACAATATGATCAAACTGGCATGCAATGTGCATCTGAAGTTCCGAGCGGGCTGATGCCTGCTTCAACGGGAGAAGCGGAGAGCAATTTTCTCATGAAAAAGATCGAAGCGATCATCAAGCCTTTCAAGCTCGACGAAGTGAAGGAAGCCCTTCAGGAAGTCGGCCTGCAAGGCATCACTGTCACGGAAGCGAAAGGCTTCGGGCGCCAGAAGGGTCATACGGAACTTTACCGTGGCGCCGAATACGTCGTCGACTTTCTTCCCAAAGTCAAAGTCGAGGTCGTGCTGGCAGACGATAATGTGGATGCCGTCATCGATGCCATCCGCAATGCCGCGCAGACGGGGCGCATCGGCGACGGAAAAATCTTCGTTTCCAATGTCGAGGGCGTCGTGCGTATCCGCACCGGCGAAACCGGCGTTGACGCCATCTGATCCATCCCTCCTCTTTCCATCCGGAAAGACGGGGAATCCCTATCGTCATCTTCTTATGCAAGGAAAACGTTAAATGACGACAGCTGCTGAAATTATGAAACAAATCAAAGACAACGACGTCAAGTTCGTCGATCTGCGCTTTACCGACCCCAAGGGCAAGCTGCAGCACGTGACGATGGACGTTTCGGCTGTCGATGAAGACATGTTCGCCGACGGCATCATGTTCGACGGTTCGTCGATCGAGGGCTGGAAGGCCATCAACGAGTCCGACATGGTCCTGATGCCCGACACTGCAACGGCCCACATGGACCCCTTCTTCGCACAGTCCACAATGGCTGTTTTCTGCGACGTTCTCGAGCCGCTGTCCGGCGAAGCCTATAACCGCGACCCGCGTGGCACGGCCAAGAAGGCTGAAGCCTATCTGAAGTCGACCGGCATCGGCGACACCACCTTCTTCGGCCCCGAGCCCGAATTCTTCGTTTTCGACGATGTTCGTTTCGCTGCCGATCCCTACAACACCGGTTTCCAGCTCGACAGCACCGAACTGCCGTCGAACGCCTTCACAGAATATGAAACCGGCAATATGGGTCACCGGCCGCGCACCAAGGGCGGCTACTTCCCGGTTCCCCCGGTCGACAGCGTCCAGGACATGCGTTCGGAAATGCTGACTGTTCTGGCCGAAATGGGCATCACCGTCGAAAAGCACCACCACGAAGTGGCTTCCGCCCAGCACGAGCTCTGCATGGTCTTCGACACGCTGACCCGCATGGCCGACAAGACGCAGATCTACAAGTATGGCGTGCACCAGGTTGCCCATGCCTATGGCAAGACCGCAACCTTCATGCCGAAGCCGGTCTATGGCGACAACGGCTCGGGCATGCACGTTCACCAGTCGATCTGGAAGGACGGCAAGCCGACCTTCGCCGGTGATGAGTATGCCGGTCTGTCGGAAACCTGCCTCTACTACATCGGCGGCATCATCAAGCATGCCAAGGCCATCAACGCCTTCACCAACCCGCTGACCAACTCCTACAAGCGTCTGGTCCCGGGCTTTGAAGCTCCGGTTCTGCTGGCCTACTCCGCCCGCAACCGTTCGGCCTCTTGCCGTATTCCGTTCGGCTCCTCGCCGAAGGCAAAGCGCGTTGAAGTCCGCTTCCCCGATCCGGGCGCTAACCCCTACCTCGCCTTCGCAGCCCTGATGATGGCCGGCCTCGACGGCATCAAGAACAAGCTGCACCCCGGCGACGCCATGGACAAGGACCTCTACGACCTGCCCAAGGAAGAGCTGAAGGAAATCCCGACGGTTGCCGGTTCGCTGCGCGAAGCGCTCGAGAGCCTGGATGCCGACCGCGCCTTCCTGACCGCCGGCGGCGTGTTCGACGACGACCAGATCGATGCCTATATCGACCTGAAGATGGAAGAAGTGCTGCGTTTCGAAATGTCGCCGCACCCGGTCGAATTCGACATGTACTACTCGGTCTGATTTCAGCCCGAGCCGTCTTTCGGACAGATCAAGACCGGTCGCCCTCGGGCGGCCGGTTTTCTTTTTGTTTTCAAAAGCTTTTGCGGCAAAACCGATGCGCCTCTTGCAGTCTCCGTGGTGCGTTTCCATATAGTATTCGAAAGGAAATGCTCATGAAGATACGCGAAGCGAAATACAATATCGGCGACATCGTCCGCCATCGTACGCTTCCCTTTCGGGGCGTGATATTCGATGTGGACGCGGAATTCTCCCGCACCGACGAATGGTACAATTCGATTCCGCCGGAAATCCGCCCGGACAAGGATCAGCCCTTCTATCACCTCGTCGCGGAAAACGACGAGAAGGGCTATGTGGCCTATGTCTCCGAAGGCAATCTCGAACATGATCTGAGCGGCGAACCGCTGCGCAACCCGCAGATCGGCGAGATTTTCACCGTGACGGACAATGGACAGCTTGCCCCGCGTTACGCAGTCTCCCACTGATGTGATGCGGATATTGACCCGACATGAAAAGGCCCGGCCGCCATGGGGCGACCGGGCCTTTCTTTTTGTTCGGATCTGCCTGATCAATTGCCGCCGGTGGCGCTCTGCTGGGCTTCCTCGATCTTCTTGCGGCGGTCGACGGCCATCTTCTTGATCGATTCGTCTAGGTTGCGCTGGCTCTCGACGAGATCGGGCTGGCTGATCGGGTCGCCGTCAAAGGCGGCCGTAAAGCCACTGAGCGTCACGTCGACCGGGTTCGGCTGCTGGCGCACGTTCACCGAGGTGAAGGTCACCTTGCCGCCGCGCTTCATGGCGTTGACGAGCGTGTCGGTCAGCGGCGCCTGGGCGATGCACTGTTCGTTGGTGCAGAGCGCATAGTCGACGCGTTGCGGGCTCGAATTGTCGATCTGCATGGTCACGCCGGCCGGAATGACGCGGAAGGTCGGCACGGTGATCTGCAGCATCGGCTGGCCGTTGCCGCCCTGCGGCGTGATCAGGCCAACGGCGGTCAGCACCTGGCCGTTCTCGGCGCGGGCATAATTCTGAACGATGCAGACATTGGCCTGACCGTTGTCGTTACAGGTCTTGAACCAGCCCTGGGTGGGCAGTCCCTGGCCCTGCTGCTGGGCCGCCTGCTGGTCCTGGGCCGATGCGCCGCCGGCGGAGATGCCGGCAATAGTGAAAGCGCAAACCGCGACATGCTTCATAAATCTGGCGCGTGAAAGCATGAAATATCTCTCCTGGTTCGTCTGCATGAGGTCAATGGTGCTGGAACCTGCATGCCTAATGTTACCGAAATGCGGCAGACCATCCCTCATTCGGGCCTCAACCGCCAGTGTTTCCCCTGATATCGTCACATTCGTTCGTGTTCTACCCCCGAAAACGTCTAAATTGCCGCGAAACCGCAAAATCCCGCCTGTATTTCGCAAGCCGCTGCGCCCATGCTAGTCTCGGGCAACTAGGGATCAAGACAGGACGAATCGATGCGCATCATTGTTCCTCTCCTCTTTTCCGTGGCGTGGGCGGGCGCGGCCGTCGCCGATCCGCTCTACGGCATCGCCATGCATGGCGACCCGGCCCTGCCGCCGGACTATCAGCATTTCAGTTACGTCAATCCGGATGTCAAGAAGGGCGGCGATATCACCTATGGCGTGGTCGGCTCCTTCGACGCGCTCAATCCCTTCGTGCTGAAGGGCATGCGCTCATCCGCCCGCGGCCTGTGGGAGGAAGAGTTCGGCCACCTCGTCTACGAGCCGTTGATGAAACGCTCGCGCGACGAACCCTTCACGCTTTACGGCCTTCTCGCGGAAACGGCCGAATGGGACGCGGAACGCAGCTACATCCAGTTCAACATGGATCCGCGCGCAAAATGGGCGGACGGCGAGCCGGTGACGCCCGAGGATGTGATGTTCACCTTCAACCTGCTGAAGGACAAGGGCCGCCCGCCCTATAACCGCCGCCTCGATCTGGTCGAAACGATGGAAAAGGTCGGCGAGCGCGGCGTGCGCTTCACCTTCAACGACAAGGCCAACCGGGAAACGCCGCTGATCTTCGCGCTGATGCCGGTTTTCCCCGCGCATGCGCTTGATCCGGAAACCTTCGACACGAATACGATGGCCATGCCGCTCGGTTCCGGCCCCTACACGATCGACACGGTGGAGCCCGGCCAGCGGATCGTCTACACCCGCCGCGACGATTACTGGGGCAAGGACCTGCCCTCGATGGTTGGCTTCGCCAATTACGACAAGATCACCGTCGACTATTACCTGCAGAGTTCGACGCTCTTCGAGGCGTTCAAGAAGGGCGCGGTCGATATCTATCCCGACGACGACCCCAGCCACTGGGCAAGGGCCTATGATTTCCCCGCCGCCAATGACGGCCAGGTGATCAAGGATACGTTTTCGCCCGAGACGCCGACGGGCATGATGGGCTTCGTCTTCAACACGCGCCGTCCGAAGTTCGAGGACGCGCGGGTGCGCGAGGCGTTGTCGAATATCTTCGATTTTCAGTGGGTCAACCGCACCCTCTTCGACAACGCCTATCAGCGCACCGAAAGCTACTGGCAGAATTCCGCGCTTGGCGCATACGGCAATCCCGCGACCGAAACCGAGCGCGAATTGCTCGAGGACGCGATCGACGTGATCGACCCGAAAATCCTCGCCGGCGACTACGCCATGCCGGTCACCGATGGATCCGGTTCCGACCGCAAGGTGCTGGGCGCTGCCGTGCGTCTTCTGGCCGAAGCCGGCTACAAGATCGACGGCGGCAAGATGATCGGACCGGACGGCAACCAGTTGTCCTTCGAGGTGATGACAACCAATTCCGCCCAGGAGAAACTGGCGCTCGCCTATCAGCATTCGCTGAACCTCATCGGCGTGGCGATGACCATCCGCACCGTGGATGACGCCCAGTACCAGAAGCGGCTCAACACCTTCGACTACGACATGATCGTGCTGGTCGCGCCGGGCTTCTACTATACGTCATCGCTGTCACCGGGCGCCGAGCAGATCTGGCGCTGGGAGACGCGCTCGCGCGATATCGAGGGCACGTTCAATTTCGCCGGCGTAGCCAACACCGATGTCGACCGCATGATCAATGACATGCTGGAGGCGCGCTCGACCGAGCACTTCACCGATTCCGTGCGCGCCCTTGACCGGTTGCTCGTCAACGGTCACTACATGCTGCCGCTCTATCATCGGGACGGTCAGTGGGTGGCGCGCTGGAGCGATATTGAGCCGCCGGCTGAAACACCTATCTATGGCTATCAGCTTCCCACCTGGTGGGATGCGTCCGCGCAGTGAGGCCTGCCTGCATGCCGGCGCCCCCTCTTGAGCCATACTCGGACTTGACCCGGGAGTGACACCGGAAAGGGTAAGCCTGCCGGCGGGCAAAACGGCCAACCAGCGCCTCCTAATTTTGGAAAGGAACGGTATGAACACCGTAACCATCGACGCCGTCATCGATGTCGTCTGCCCATGGTGCTATCTCGGCAAGGCACGTCTCGACCGCGCCATCTCCGCGCTCGAGGGGGATGTCGAAGTGGTCGTGCAGTGGCGTCCCTTCGAGCTTGATTCGACCATTCCGCCGGAGGGCGTCGACAATCAGGCCATGCTCGCCGAAAAGCTTGGTAGTCCGATCCGCCGCGACGAGATGCATGAACAACTCACAAATCTTGGCCGCGAGGAAGGCATCACCTTCAATTTCGACCGTATCCTGATCAGGCCGAACACGTTCGATGCCCACCGCCTGCTGCTCTGGGCCCATACCGAAAGCATCGCCATGCAGAATGTGGTGGTCAATCGGCTCTACAAGGCCAATTTCGAGGAGGGGCGCAACCTCGGCGACCATGCGGTGCTGGCCGATATCGCCGCCGAATGCGGCATGGACCGCGAGATGGTCGCGCGGCTTCTGGCAAGTGACGCCGATGTCGACATGGTGCGCAACGAAATCGCCAATGCCGAACAGATGGGCGTCACCGGCGTGCCCTTCTTCATTCTGAACCAGAAATACGCCCTGAGCGGCGCCCAGCCGGCCGAAGTGCTGCAGAACGCACTGCAGCAGCTCGCCTCCGGCGACGTCGCCTAACCAGCTTCGGCAATCTTCGATAGCTTGTTCATGATGATCGCGGCCTGGCCGAGGCGCTTTTCGGGCGTCGGCAGGTCGCGGTTGAAGAACACGCTCTGGTCCGGCCTGATCTTGGCCGAGACGCTCTGTTCGGCGATGAACTGGACAAGGCCCGCCGGGTTCGGGAATTCCTTGTTGCGGAAGGTGACGACGATGCCCTTCGGCCCGGCATCGAGCTTTTCGACATTGGCCGTGCGGCAGAGCGACTTGATGAAGACCACCTTCAGCAGCGACTGCACCGCCTCCGGCATCGGCCCGAACCGGTCGATCAGTTCCGCGCCGAAAGCGTCGATCTCGCCGGCATCGGTCAGTTCGCCAAGGCGGCGATAGAGCGCCATGCGGAGGTTTAGGTCCGGCACATAGCTTTCCGGGATCATCACCGAGGTTCCGAGCCCAATCTGCGGCGACCAGTCGCTGCCGCCGGCATCCTCGTCGCCCTTGGCCTCGGCGACCGCTTCCTCCAGCATCTGCTGGTAAAGCTCGAAGCCGACCTCCTTGATGTGGCCGGACTGCTCCTCGCCCAACAAATTGCCCGCCCCGCGAATATCGAGATCGTGGCTTGCAAGCTGGAAGCCGGCGCCGAGCGTGTCGAGCGACTGCAGCACTTTCAGCCGGCGCTCCGCCGTATCCGTCATGCGCTTGTTCGCCGGCAGCGTGAACAGCGCGAAGGCGCGGATCTTCGAACGGCCGACCCGGCCGCGCAACTGGTAGAGCTGGGCCAGGCCGAACATGTCGGCGCGGTGGACGATCAGCGTGTTGGCCGTCGGCACGTCGAGGCCGGATTCGACGATCGTCGTTGACAGCAGCACATCATAGCTGCCGTCATAAAAGGCATTCATGATGTCCTCGAGCTGGCCCGCCGCCATTTGCCCGTGGGCGACGGCGACTTTCAGTTCCGGCACTTCCGCCTGCAGGAAGGCCTGCACCTCTTCCAGATCGGAAAGCCGCGGACAAACATAAAAGCTCTGGCCGCCGCGATAGTGTTCGCGCATCAGGTTCTCGCGGATCACCAGCGGATCGAAGGGCGAGATGAAGGTCCTGACGGCCATGCGGTCGACAGGCGGCGTGGTGATCAGCGACAGTTCGCGCACGCCGGTCATGGCAAGCTGCAACGTGCGCGGAATGGGCGTCGCCGAGAGCGTCAGCACGTGCACATCGCTCTTCAGCTCCTTCAGCCGCTCCTTGTGTCGCACGCCGAAATGCTGCTCCTCATCGATGATCAGGAGGCCGAGATTGGCGAACTTGATCGAGGTGCCGAGGAGCGCATGCGTGCCGACCACGACATCGACCTTGCCTTCGGAAAGGTCCTTCTTGGTCTGCGCCAGTTCCTTGCCGCTGACGAGACGCGAGGCCTGGGCAACTTTGATGGGCAGTCCGCGGAAACGCTCTATGAAGGTCTTGTAGTGCTGACGCGCCAGCAGCGTCGTCGGCACGACCACGGCCACCTGGACACCGTTCATGGCCGCCAGGAAAGCAGCCCGCAGCGCCACTTCTGTCTTGCCGAAGCCGACATCGCCGCAAATCAGCCGGTCCATCGGCCGGCCAAGGCCGAGGTCGCCGCGCACGGCTTCAATGGCGTTATACTGGTCTTCCGTCTCTTCATAGGGGAAACGGGCGGCGAACTCGTCATAGAGCCCCTCGGCCGCCACCAGCGGCGGCGCGGTGCGCGTCGCACGCTTGGCAGCGATCGCGATCAACTCGTCTGCCATGTCGAGAAGCCGCTTCTTCAGACGCGCCTTCTTAGCCTGCCAGGCGCCGCCGCCAAGCCGGTCCAGCGGCACATCGGCCGCATCGGAGCCATAGCGCGACAGGAGTTCGATATTCTCGACCGGCAGGAACAGCTTGGCATCGTCTGCATAATGCAGTTCCAGGCAATCACGCGGCGCGCCGGCCGCCTCGATCGTCCTCAGTCCCGTGAAACGACCGATGCCGTGTTCGGCGTGAACGACCAGCGATCCTTCATCCAGTCCGGAAACCTCGGTGATGAAGTCGCTGGCTTTCCTGTTCTTTCTGGTCTTTCGGATCAGCCGGTCGCCGAGAATGTCCTGCTCGCCGATCACATGCAGGTCGCCGGTCTCGAAACCGCCCTCAAGACTGAGGACCGCGCTCGCCGCCTCGCCCTTGGCAAGGCTCTGAAGGTCCGCAAGCGCCTTGACCGGCTTGATCTTCGAAAGCCCGTGTTCCTTCAGGACCTGCAGCAGACGGTCGAGCGAGCCCTCCGACCAGCCGGTGATCAGCACCTTGCCGCCCTTCGAGCGCGTGTCGGCAATATGCCGGACGGCCTCCTCAAACACATTCGCCCGCTCGCCGTCTTCTTGTTTTCGCGCCTGCGCGGCAACGGCCCAGCGCGGGCCGGCATGGGCCTCGAGCGCGATCACCGGCTTGCCGAGCGAGGATGCCTCGTTGAAGGGCGAAAGCCGCACGGCCGCGTTCGCTTCGAGCCCGGCGGCAAATGCGGTCTCATCGAGATAGAGCATGTCCGGCGGCACGGGCTTGTAGGGCGCGCCCTGCCCGCCATGGGCGGCGCCGAGATTGGTGCGGCGGGCCTCGTAATAGTCCTCGATCAGATCCGCCCTGTCATTCGCCGCCTCGCGCGCCGTATGGTCGAAGACGATCCGGAAGCCGGAAAGATAATCGAACATGGTTTCCAGACGCTCGTAGAACAGCGGCAGCCAGTGTTCCATGCCGGCATAGCGACGGCCTTCCGAAACCGCCTGGTAGAGCGCGTCATCACGCGTTGAGGCGCCGAAGAGCGACAGGTAGTTCTTGCGGAAGCGGGCGATGTTCTCGTCGTTCAGCGTCACCTCGCTCATGGCGTTGAGCGTGAACGCCTTGACCGAGCCGATGGTGCGCTGCGTCGCGGCATCGAAGGCGCGGATCGATTCCAGCGTGTCGCCGAAGAAATCGAGACGCAGGCCGTTTTCGGCTCCCGGCACAAAGACATCGAGAATGCCGCCGCGCACCGCATACTCGCCGACGGCACGCACGGTCGGCACGCGCTCGAAGCCCGCATCGGTCAGCCGGCGGACAATCACCTCCATGTCGATCACCTGGCCGGCGCGGGCGGAAAAACCGAGCGTCGCGACAATCTCGCGCGGCGGCAGTTTCTGCAGCATGGCATTGACGGTGACGAGGATGATCGCCGGATGCGGCTTTTCGGCATGCGCAATGAGGCCCGACAGAGCCGAAAGCCGCCGCGCGGACGTGTCCGCTCCCGGTGAAACGCGGTCATAGGGCAGACAGTCCCAGGCGGGCAGCGTCAGCACCGGAATGTCAGGTGCCGCAAAGCCGAGCATCTGCTCGAAATCGGCGATCCGCTGGCCGTCGGACAGCACATAGGCAACCGACTGGCCGGCGCGCGCCATCTCTGCCAAGACCAGCGGTTCGGTTCCCGGCACGGCATTGGCGATGGTGACGGCGCCGCTGAGGCCATCCAGCTTTTTCGGGTTAAATCCGGCTATCATGTTGTCGCAAAAATCTTCAGATGTCTTTTTCGACCGGATCGAAATCCGGCCTGTATGCGCAGATGCGTTCGAAGAGCGGAATACGCAAGTGGTCTGGCACCGGTTCGGCGCCGTTGATCCATTTGATCAGGTCATTGTCTTCCTCGGCCATGATCATTTCGAGCGCGTCGAGCGTCTCGTCATCCATGTCGGCGAGATTCTCCTCGGCGAACTGGCCGAGAACGAGATCCATCTCGCGGATGCCGCGGTGCCAGCAGCGAAACAGGATCCGCCGGCGGCGGGGGTCGAGATCGGCGCTCGAACGTTTCAGACCGGTCATTTCAAAAACCTTCTTTGTTGATTGGTCTCTATAACCGCTCGTTTCGCGCTTGTCAGCCTTGCCAAAGCGCTTCCTTGGGTCCAATTGGGAATAATGCGCCCGGCTTTGCTCGACCCCCTGTTCGCGCCCGTCACCTCGCTTTCCGGGATCGGGCCGAAGCTTGAAAAGCTTCTCGCCCGCCTTACCGGGCGCGACGACGAGGCGCGCGTCATCGATCTGGTGTTCCATACGCCGACCTCGCTGATCGACCGTCGTCTGAGGCCGGGCATTGCCTATCTGCCCGAAGGCGCGATCGTGACGGTCGAAGGCCGTGTCGACCGGCACCAGCCGGCGCCGGCGCGCTCCAGTGCGCCCTACCGGGTGTTCATCCATGACGACACGGGCGAGCTGACGCTGACTTTTTTCCGCGCCAAGGCCGACTGGCTGGAAAAGGCGCTTCCCGTCGGCGAGACGGTGCTGGTCAGCGGCCGGGCCGAATGGTTCAACGGCCGCCCCTCCATGGTGCATCCCGATTACATGGTAACCGCCGACAAGGCGGATACGCTGCCGGAGTGCGAACCGGTCTACCCGATGACCGCGGGGCTCTCGCCGAAAGTTCTGCGGCGGGCGATCGACAGTGCCAGCGAGCGGGTCCCGGCCTTTCCTGAATGGATTGACGGCGAAATTGTCAGGCGCCAAGGCTTTCCGGCGCTGAGGGAAGCGCTGCTTGCGCTTCACAATCCGCGCGACGAAACCGATCTCGAACCGCAGGCCCCGGCACGGCGCAGGCTCGCCTATGACGAACTTCTGGCTGGCCAGCTGTCGCTTGCCCTTGTCAGAAGCCGGATGCGCCGGACAAAGGGACGGCCGGTTCACCCGACGGACGCGCTTTCCGGCAAGGTCCGCGCCGCCCTGCCCTTCGCGCTGACCTCCGGCCAGGAAGAAGCCGTCTCGGCGATCCTTGCGGACATGGCCCAGGAAACGCGCATGCTGCGCATGCTCCAGGGCGATGTCGGCTCCGGCAAGACGGTCGTCGGGCTTCTGGCCATGCTGGCGGTGGTGGAGGATGGCGGACAGGCCGTTCTGATGGCCCCGACCGAGATCCTCGCGCGCCAGCACTTTGAAGGCATCGCCGCGCTGGCGGAAAAGGCGGGCGTCGCGGTCAAGCTTTTGACCGGCAAGACAAAGGCGGCCGAGCGCCGCGTTATCGAGGCGGAAATCGCCGACGGGACGGCGCGGATCGTTATCGGCACCCACGCATTGTTTCAGGACAATGTCAGCTATCATGATCTGCGGCTCGCAATCGTCGACGAGCAGCACCGTTTCGGCGTGCACCAGCGGCTGAAACTGACCGCCAAGGGCATGTCGCCGCATCTTCTGGTGATGACCGCGACGCCGATCCCGCGCACGCTGGTGCTGGCAGCCTTTGGCGACATGGATGTCTCCAACCTGACCGAGAAGCCGGCCGGACGAAAGCCGATCCAGACCGTGACGATCCCGACAGAGCGGATCGGCGATGTCGTCGGCCGTCTGCGGCAGGCGCTTGACGAAGGAAAGAAAGCCTACTGGATCTGCCCTTTGGTGGAAGAATCGGAGGCCGTCGATCTCGTGTCCGCCGAGGAGCGCCGGGAGACGCTGGCGAAGGCGCTCGGGCCGGAACATGTCGGCCTCGTGCATGGCCGCATGTCGTCCGCCGACAAGGAAGCGGCCATGGAGGCCTTCAAGAGCGGCGAGACACGGCTTCTGGTGGCAACCACCGTGGTCGAAGTCGGCGTCGACGTGCCGGACGCGACAATCATCGTCATCGAGCATGCCGAGCGCTTCGGCCTAGCCCAGCTTCACCAGCTGCGCGGGCGGGTCGGCCGCGGCGACGAGGCCTCCTCCTGCATCCTGCTCTACAAGGGGCCGTTGTCGGAGACCGGACGGGCGCGGCTTTCCGTCCTGCGCGAGAGCAATGACGGGTTCCGGATCGCCGAGGAAGACCTGAAGCTGCGCGGCGAAGGCGAGCTTCTCGGCACGCGCCAGTCCGGCATGCCGGGCTTCCGCTTTGCCCATCTGGAGGCGCATGGCGACATTCTGGCGCTTGCCCGCAAGGACGCCGCTTATGTCGTCAACCAAGACCCCGAGCTTCAGGGGGAGCGCGGCAAGGCGCTGCGCATGCTGCTCTATCTCTTCCGCCGGGACGAGGCGATCCGCAATCTCAGCGCCGGCTGAGGCCCTTCACACTTCACCGAAAAACGCCTGATGGAAGGCAACCGCGCCCGAAGGCACGTCATCATCGAAAGGCAGAAGCAGAAGGTTTTCGGGCGGCACGCCCTCAAGCGTCACGCTGGGTTCCGCCTGGAAGCCGTAACGTCCGTAAAAGCCGGGATCGCCGACCAGAACGGCGCCGCGCGCGCCATCATCCTTCAGGAGTTCAAGCCCGCCCAGCAGCAGCGACGAGCCGATGCCCTTGCGCTGGTAGTCGGGATCGACCGCAAGGGGACCGACGCCGAACCAGTCTCTGGCGCCATCGGAAAAGCCAACCGGCGAGAACGCGATGTGGCCGACAACCTTGCCGTCTTCCTCTGCGACAAGGGCCAGAGCAAGGGCGCAGGTCTTTCTGAGCCGCCGCACGATATCCGGTTCGCTCCCGTCGCTGTGCGGATGGTTGTAGAAGGCGCGACGCACAAGCGCATCAACGGCTCTGACATCTTCGAAGCGTTCGCGGCGTATCTTCATGGTGTGATCCTCCTGGCCGCGTAGATTATCACATTTGATAGGAATGCGACTTGATACGTCTCACTCCACCGTCACGGCCTTGGCAAGGTTGCGCGGCTGGTCGGCATCCGTGCCCATGAAGACGGCCGTGTGATAGGCCAGCAACTGGATCGGCAGGGCGAACACCATGGGCGCGATGAATTCCGGCATGTCCGGCAGCACGATCGTCTCCATGGTCTTCAGGTCGGACGCGGCCGCTCCGGCCTCATCGGTGATGAAGACGATACGGCCGTCGCGGGCGGCGACTTCCTGCATGTTGGAGACCGTCTTTTCGAAGAACCGGTCATGCGGCGCGATGACGATGACCGGCATATTTTCGTCGATCAGCGCGATCGGTCCGTGCTTCAGTTCGCCCGCGGCATAGCCCTCGGCGTGGATATAGGTGATTTCCTTCAGCTTCAGCGCGCCTTCCAGCGCCAGCGGATAGCTTGTGCCGCGGCCGAGATAGAGCACGTGGTGGAAGCGCGACAGTTCCCGCGCCAGGCGTTCGATCTGCGGCTGGACTGCATGCAGCACCCGGTTCATCAGTCGCGGCACTTCCGAAAGCTGGTGAACGAGCGCCTGCTCCTCCTCCAGCGACAACGTCCCGCGTTCGCGTCCTGCTCTCAGCGCCAATGAGGCCATCAGCGCGAGCTGGCAGGTGAAGGCCTTGGTCGAGGCGACCGAAATCTCCGGCCCGGCGAGAATGGGAAAGACCGCATCGGCCTCGCGAGCAATCGTCGAGCCGGTGACGTTGACGAGCGCGCCGGTCCTGACACCGTTGGCCTTGCAATAGCGCAGCGATGCCAGCGTATCGGCGGTCTCGCCGGACTGCGAGATGAACAGCGCCAGCTGGTCTTCCGACAGCGGCATTTCGCGATAACGGAATTCCGATGCGACGTCGATCTCGACGGGCAGCCGGGCGAAGCGCTCGATCCAGTACTTGCCGATCAGGCCGGACAGGTAGGCGGTGCCGCAGGCCGCGATTGCCAGCTTCGAGACGTTCGAGAAATCGATCCCGTCGCCATCCGTCTGCGCCCGCTGGTTGGCGAAATCGCAATAATGGCCGAGCGTGTGCGAGATCACCTCCGGCTGGTCGAAGATTTCCTTCTCCATGAAGTGGCGGTGATTGCCCTTGTCGATCAGCATCGAGGAGAGCTGCAGCGGCTGGCGCTTGCGGGAAACGGGCGCACCGGAGAAATCGCAGAACTCGACGCCGTCACGATCGATGATCGCCATGTCGCCGTCCTCGAGATAGGAAATTCCGTCGGCAAAGGGCGCAAGCGCGATCGCGTCCGAACCGACATACATTTCCGAGGAACCGTAACCGACGGCCAACGGCGGACCGTAGCGGGCAACATAGAGCGTTTCCGGCCGGTCCTGGAACAGGATCACCAGGGCGAAGGCGCCGGTGACCCTTTGCAGCATGGCGAGCACTGCGTCACGCGGCGCAAGGCCTGCGCGGCGGTGCTTGTCCAGCAGCCTCGCGACGATTTCCGTGTCGGTCTCGGTCTCGAACACCACGCCGTCCGCCGCAAGCTCGGCGCGCAGTTCGGCGAAATTCTCGATGATGCCATTGTGGACCACGGCGACATCGCCGGCGACATGGGGATGCGCATTGGTCTCGTTCGGCACGCCATGGGTCGCCCAGCGGGTATGGGCTATGCCGGTCACGCCGTCGACAGGATCCTCTGAAAGGCGGGCGCGCAGGTTTTCAAGCTTGCCCGGCGCGCGCCTTCTGGAAAGCGCTCCATCAGCCTCGATGACGACGATGCCGGCGGAATCATAGCCGCGATATTCCAGGCGCTTCAACGCATCGACAAGCCGCTCGGCGACCGGCTCGCGGCCGACAATTCCGACAATTCCGCACATTCCGCTGTTCTCTCCGCTGAAATTCTAGGATTTTGATTGTTTCGCCGCCTTGATGGCGCGGGCGCGGATCAGTTCGGCCCGCCCTTCCCTGTTTTCCTGCCGACCGCGCGCGATCGCCAGCGCATTGTCCGGCACGTCGGTGGTGATCACGCTGCCGGAGCCGACATAGGCGCCGTTGCCGATCGCGACCGGCGCGACCAGTGCCGAATTGGAGCCGATGAAGGCGTTGTCGCCGATCGTTGTCCGTGCCTTGTTGACGCCGTCATAATTGCAGGTGATCGTTCCCGCGCCGATATTGGCCTTCGCGCCTATGCTGGCGTCGCCGATATAGCTCAGATGGTTGACCTTGGCGCCGACGCCGATATCGCCGTTCTTCACTTCGCAGAAATTGCCGACCTTGGCATCGTCATGCAGCACCGCGCCGGGTCTGAGGCGCGCAAACGGCCCCACCTGGCTGCCGGAAGCGACCGAAGCGCCTTCGATATGGCTGAAGGCATGGATGGTGACATTGGCGGCAATGCGCACGCCCGGCCCGAACCAGACATTGGGCTCGATCACCGTGTCGGGCCCGATCTCGGTATCATAGGACAGGAACACCGTCTCCGGGGCGATCATGGTCACGCCCTCAAGCATCAGTTCGCGGCGGCGGCGCGCCTGCCAGATGCGTTCAAGTTCGGCGAGCTCGGCGCGGTTGTTGCAGCCAAGCACCTCGTCGGGCTCGGCCATCACCACGCTCGCCTTACCACCCTTTGCGAGCGCCACTTCGACCACATCCGTCAGGTAAAACTCGCCCTTGGCGTTGTCATTGCCGATCGCATCGAGGAACGCGAGCGCGCGACGGCCGTTGAGCGCCATCAGGCCGCTGTTGCAGAGCCTCACCGCGCGTTCGTCGGCGCTTGCATCCTTTTCCTCGCGGATTGCCGTCAGCGCCCCGTCGCGCACCAGCAGTCGGCCGTAGCCCGTCGGATCGCCGGCTTCGAAGCCGATGACCACCACGTCACTGCCTTCGGCCAGCGCGGAGCGGGCCCGGCCGAGCGTTTCGGCGGTGATCAAGGGCGTATCGCCATAGGTGACGATGAGGTCGTCAAAGCCGGCGGCAATCGCCTCGCGCGCGGCAAGCACGGCATGGGCGGTGCCGAGGCGTTCCGTCTGCTCGAAGGTTCGAAGCGCCTTTTGCGGCGCGGCGCAGGCGGCAGCGACCTTGTCGCCGTCCCGCCCGACGACAAGCACCGTCTCGTTCACGCCGGAGCGGGCAACGGTGTCGACCACATGGGCCGCCATGGCGCGGCCGGCCACTTCATGCAGCATCTTGGTCTTGTCCGATTTCATCCTGGTGCCGTCGCCGGCGGCAAGAACAATGGCCAGAGCGCTGCGTGACATGAAACCTCCATATGCGAACCGGTTACCGCTTTTAGCGTATTCGTGCCCGAGACCTATTCAAAAATTATGAATGAAGTTTATCCGTTTCAGACATTAGAGCGTCCTTTGTGCGTCCATTCGGACGCACAAAGGACGCTCTAACTATTGAATCTACGCATCGTGCTTTCCGAAAATCGATTCCGATTTTCGGGCCGATGCGCTAGCCGGGACGCAACAAAAAAGGCGCCCTTGCGGGCGCCTTTCCTGTATCGGTTGTGCCGGGATCATTCCGAGCTCGGAATTGTTCCGTCAACGCCTTCGACCAGAACGTTGAGTCCGAGCAGAGTGCCGTCATCGGCTTCCTCGCCTTCGGCGAGCCACGGCGTGCCGTCCTGCAGGGTGACCGGACCGGTAAACGGCTTCAATTCGCCGGAGATGATCTTGGCCTCGGTCTCTTCAGCCAGCGCCTTCACGTCATCGGGCATGTTGGTGTAGGGCGCCATCGACAGAATGCCGTCCTTCAGGCCGTCCCAGCTCTGTTCCGAGGTCCAGGTGCCGTCTTCAACCGCCTTGACGCGCTTGATGTAATAGGGCGCCCAGGTGTCGAGGATCGCCGTCAGCTGCGTTTCAGGACCAGCCTTGATCATGTCGGAAGCCTGGCCGAAAGCCTTGACGCCACGCTCAGCGGCAATCTGCATCGGCGCGGTCGTGTCGGTATGCTGCGCCAGAACGTCGACGCCCTGGTCGATCAGCGCCTTGGCGGCGTCGGCTTCGCGGCCCGGGTCGAACCACGTATTGGCCCAGACGACCTTGGTGGTGAAGTCGGGGTTGACCGACTGCGCGCCGAGCTGGAAGGCATCGATGCCCATCACGACTTCCGGGATCGGGAAGGATCCGATATAGCCGCCGATGCCGCTTTCGGAGACCGAACCGGCGATAACGCCGGAAATGTAACGGCCCTCATAGAAGCGCGAATTGTAGGTCGCGACATTGTCCGCCGTCTTGTAACCGGTTGCGTGTTCGAACTTCACGTCCGGATATTTGGCGGCAACCTTCAGCGTCGGTTCCATGAAGCCGAAGGAGGTGGTGAAGACGATGGTGCAGCCGGAACGGGCCATGCGCTCGATCGCACGCTCGGCGTCCGGGCCTTCCGGAACATTTTCGATATAGGCGGTTTCAACGTCCAGCGTGGCTTCCAGCTCCTGACGGGCTATGTCATGGGCCTGGGTCCAGCCGCCGTCGGTCGCCGAACCGACATAGACGAAGCAGGCCTTGACGTCTTCCTGGGCAGCGGCGCCCGTGGCAGCAAAGCCGGCCATGACAGCCGCTGAGGCGGCAAGTGCGAGTTTCAGGGATTTCATCGTTCACCTCTTTCGGTTTGATCTGAAATGATAAGTTTACCTTGCCTAGCGGTCCGGCACAAAGGGTTTGCCAAGCGCCGCCGGCGTGTTGATCAGCGTCATCCTGCGGTTCTGCGAGATGATGACGAGGACGAGAATGGTCACCGCGTAAGGCAGCGCCGAGAGGAACTGCGAGGGGATGGCGATGCCGAAGGCCTGGGCATGAAGCTGGCCGATGGTGACGGCGCCGAAAAGATAACCGCCGAGCAGAACGCCCCAGGGCCGCCACGAGGCAAACACCACCAGCGCCAGCGCGATCCAGCCCCTGCCCGCGGCCATGTTCTCCGTCCATTGCGGCGTGTAGACCAGAGAAAGCTGCGCGCCGGCAAGGCCCGCGCACGCGCCGCCGAACATGACGGCGAGATAGCGAATGCCGATGACATTGATGCCGAGCGCGTGAGCCGAGGCGTGACTGTCGCCGACGGCGCGGAGCACGAGGCCCTTGCGCGTCTTGAACAGGAACCAGGAGGTGCCGGCCACAATGGCGATCGACAGGTAGAAGAACAGATCCTGATCAAACAGCAACGGTCCGATGAAGGGGATATCGGAAAGCACCGGAATGTCAAATGACGGCATTTTCACCCCGGCCCGGCCGACAAGGTTTTCGCCGATCATCGCCGAGAGCCCCTGCCCCAGAATGGTGAGCGCCAGGCCCGTCGCAACCTGGTTGGCCACCAGCGTCAGCGTGAGGAACCCGAAGAGCAGCGAGAAGACCGCGCCGGTTGCAAGGCCGGCCAGCATGCCAACATAGGGCGAACCGGTGGCATGAGCGGCGGCGAAGGCACCGACAGCGCCCATGACCATCATGCCCTCAACACCGAGGTTTAGGACGCCGGCGCGCTCGCAGACGAGTTCGCCGATTGCGGCCAGCACCAGCGGCGTCGATGCGGTGATGACGGTGAGGAGAATGGCTTCGACGATCATGACGCTTTCCCCTCAGACGACTTGCCCGCGAAGACGACCCGCACCTTGTAGAGGATCAGAGTGTCGCAGGAGAGAACGAAAAACAGAAGCATGCCCTGGAACACGCGCGTCACCTTGTCGGAGACGCCCAGCGTGAACTGCACGCCCTCGCCGCCGATATAGGTCAGCGCTAGCACCAGACCGGAGACAATCGCGCCAAGCGGATTGAGACGCCCGAGGAATGCGACGATGATGGCGGTGAAGCCGTAGCCGGGCGAAATCTGCGGCTGGAGATAACCAAGCGCGCCGGAGACCTCGGAGATGCCGGCAAGGCCTGCCAACCCGCCGGAGAGCAGGAAGCAGAACCAGACCATCTTGCGCGACGAGAAGCCGGCGAACCGCCCTGCCCGCTGCGACTGGCCGATGACGTTCACTTCAAAGCCCTTCAGCGTGAAGCGCATCATGAACCAGACGACGAGCGCGGCCAGAATCGCAAGCGCGAAACCGTAATGGGCACGGCCGGAAGCAACCATTTCCGGCAGCATTGCGGCATCGACGAATTCGCGCGTCTGCGGAAAATTGAAGCCCTGCGGATTGCGCCACGCGCCGCGCACCAGCCAGTCGAGGAAAAGCTGAGCGACATAGACCAGCATAAGCGAGGTCAGGATCTCATTGGTGTTGAAATAGTTCTTCAACAGCGCGGGAATGCCGGCATAAAGCGCGCCGCCGACAGCGCCCATGACAAGCATGATCGGCAGAAGCAGCGGCGATGACCATTCGTAGAAATAGACTGGCACGATGGAGCCGACGATGGCGCCGACGGTGAACTGACCCTCCGCGCCAATGTTCCAGATGTTGGAGCGGTAACAGACCGTCAGCCCCACCGCGATCATGATCAGCGGCGCGGCCTTGATCATCAGTTCGTGCAGCGACCAGATGTCGAACAGCGGCTCGATGAAGAAGCTGTAGAGCGCCTCGATCGGGTCCTTGCCCAGAAGCGCGAACATGATCGCGCCGAAAAACACGGTCAGGCCGAAGGCGATCAGCGGCGAAAGCAGCGAAAACAGCGGCGAACTGTCGGCGCGCCGTTCAAGTTCAATGCGCATCGGCAGTCTCCACATCCTTGCCCGCATCCTCGCCATGGATGCCGCCCATCAACAACCCGATCCGCTCGCGCGTCATCGTTTCGGCCGGATGGCTGTCGGACAGCTTCCCCTCGGAAATCACGGCGATCCTCGTGGCAATTTCAAAGATCTCGTCGAGATCCTGGGAGATCACCAGAACGGCGGAACCGGATTTGGCAAGGTCGACCAAGGACTGGCGGATATGGGCCGCAGCGCCGGCATCCACGCCCCAGGTTGGCTGATTGACGATGATGACCTTGGGCTTGCGGTCAAGCTCGCGCCCGACGATGAATTTCTGCAGATTGCCGCCGGAGAGCGAACCCGCCGCCGGGTTCTCGCCGCTCTTGCGCACATCCATGAAGCCGGCGATTTCGCCGGTCCTCGCGCGGGCGACCGCGCGGCGGATGACTCTCAGCGGCCCAGCGGCCAGAAAGGTCTCCGATTCGGCCTGGTTGCGCGCGAGGATGAGGTTTTCCGAAAGCGTCATGCCGGTCACCGCGGCATGCCCGTGGCGCTCCTCGGGAACGAACCCCGCGCCGAGCTTTCGCCGGGCATTGATGCCTTTCGAGCCGACAGGCTGGCCGTCGATCTGGATGGAAATGTTGTCGTCCACCGGATATTCGCCCGAAAGCGCGTCGAACAGCTCCGACTGACCGTTGCCGGCCACCCCAGCGATCGCCAGCACCTCTCCCGCCTTGACCTCGAGATAGATGTTTTTCAGCGCCGTTGAGAACGGGGTGCGCGCCGGCGCGGTCAGCCCCTTTGCCTCAAGCAGAACCCTGCCGGCCGTCATCGCTTCCGGTCGGGTAATCTCGGATACTTCGCCACCGACCATCATGCGGGCCAGAGAGGACGCCGTCTCGTTGCGCGGATTGCAGTCGCCCGTCACCTTGCCGTGGCGCAGCACTGTCGCCTTGTCGCAGATGCGCTGCACTTCCTCCAGCCGGTGGGAGATGTAGAGAACTGATCGTCCCTCCGCCTTCAGTTTGGCGAGCGTCTCGAACAGCCGGTCCGCCTCCTGCGGGGTCAGCACCGATGTCGGTTCATCGAGAATGATCAGACTTGGATTTTGCAGCAGCGCGCGCACGATCTCGATTCGCTGGCGCTCGCCAACGGACAGATCCGCCACATGGGCGCGCGGATCGAGCGGCAGGCCGTATTCGACGGAGAGCCTGCGCGATTCCTCCGCGATCTTGGCAAGCGAAATGCCGGGATCGAGCGACAGTGCGATATTTTCGGCAACGGTCAGCGCCTCGAACAGCGAGAAATGCTGGAACACCATGCCGATGCCGATCTTACGGGCGGCGGCCGGCGCCTCAATCCGCTGCGGCTTTCCCTCCCACAGGATTTCGCCTTCGGAGGGCTCCAGCACCCCGAACAGCATCTTCACCAGTGTGGATTTGCCAGCGCCGTTTTCGCCGAGCAAAGCGTGAATTTCGCCCTTGTCGATGGTGAGATCGATGCCGTCGCATGCGGCGAAAGTCCCGAAATATTTTGTCAGACCCCGAACGGACAGCAGCGATCCGCTCTCCTGATTATTGTTTTGGTTCAAACTGCCCTCCGGCCTTCACCCGAAAACGCACCCCCGGTACTGCCGCACGCATCACATCCCGGAAATTGACTAAAAAATAGAACATCCCCCGCATTGCGCATAAATGAAGCACGAACCCTCATTGAAACGCAATGACTTTCGCCGGTTTGCCAACCACTTTATTTGTTTGCGATGCCGCTCCGTCCTAGAACTCCGCCCTGGTCTCGGCCGCGCGCGAACCGAGCTTCGGCAGAAACTGCAATACGATCCCGATCAGATAAAGATAGACTCCGCTGGCGACAAACAGCGCCTCTATGAAGACCGGCGCGTCGAAGCGCGCGAGAAGCGCGATGAAACCGGTTACGCACCAGACCGCGAAGACGCCCAGATTGAGCGGCCGGAGTCGCTTAACCCTGACGGGATGCAGGAAGTTGACGGGCGCGAAGGTGAGCGCGACGGAAACGAGCACGATCGCCATGGCCAGCAAAGAGGAAGGCTCGATCACGAAGAAGGAGAACACAACCATGTTCCAGACCACGGGAAAGCCGGAGAAGAAATTCTCGTCCGTCTTCATTCCGCTATCGGCATAATAGATGGCGCTCGAGACGACGATCAGCGCCGCCGCGACGAAGGACAGCGGTTCGCCGATCATGTGCGACTGATAGAGCGCAAAGGCCGGCAGCAATACGTAGGTCACATAATCGATGATGTTGTCGAGCATCACGCCCGACCAGCTCGGCAGAACCTCGCTTACTCGAAGCCGTCGCGCGATGGGACCGTCAATGCCATCGACGAGAAGGGCAGCGGCCAGCCACCAGAACATGGCCACGAATCGCCCTTCGGCTGCGGCAACCACGCCAAGGAAAGCCAGAAACGAACCCGATGCCGTCAGAATGTGGACGGAAAACGCCCGGATCTCCGCATAAGGAACTTTGCGCTGACTGAATAAACCCATTCGATTCCCGTCACGTTCTGGCCAGAAAAGGCCCTTCGGCCTCGATTGGGCACACAATGCACCAGAACCGGGCCGAGGTACAAAAAAAACATGTTTTTCCATAATTTTTCGCGGCAAAACCGGGCAAGTCGCATTATATCGGATGCGAACGGATCCTGGTTGAGACGAGGTTTATCGAATGTCAGATTATGAGATTGCCGTAGTCGGCGGCGGACCAGCCGGAATGATCTCTGCGCTCGCTCTGGCCCGCGCCGGTCGCAGCATCACCCTCGTCGCGCCTTCGCCAAAGGCGGGCGACCATCGCACCACGGCGCTGATGGATCACTCGATCGCGCTCCTCGCCCGCCTCGGCCTCTGGAAGGCGATCAGACCAGAAGCCGCCGCCCTGAAGACCATGCGCATCATCGACGGCACTGGTCGCCTGGTACGCGCGCCGACCGTTGCATTCCGCTCGGCGGAGATCGATCTCGAGGCCTTTGGCTATAATATCCCGAACGCGGTTCTCGTGACAAAACTGGCGCAAGCGGTCGAAGCGGAGCCGAATATCACCCACCTTGAAACCACGGCAGACGCGATTGCCGTCGGCAAGGACGCCGTCGAACTGACGCTTGCCGACGGCAGAGATGTTTCGGCGGAACTCGTGGTCGGTGCGGACGGACGCCGTTCGAAGGTCCGTCAAAGTGCGGATATCGCCGTAAGGCAGTGGTCCTACAGACAATCCGCCGTCGTCTTGAATTTCAGCCATGCGCTCTCCCATGACGATATTTCAACGGAGTTTCACACAAGGGGCGGCCCCTTCACGCAGGTGCCGCTGCCGGACAGGAACCGTTCCAGCCTTGTCTGGGTGATGGATACGCCCGACGCCGAGGCGATGGCCGCCCGGACGGAAACCGAAATCGCCGCTGCCATCGAAGAGCGCATGCAGTCGCTCCTGGGCGCCGTCACCGTTGAGGGACCGGTTCAAAAATGGCCGCTCTCCTCCATGGTGGCGAACCGCTTCGGCAAGGGCCGGATGGTTCTCGTCGGCGAGGCTGCCCATGCGTTTCCACCGATCGGCGCGCAGGGGCTCAATCTTTCGCTGCGCGACATCATGCGCCTCGCCCGCATGCTGGACGGCATCGACGGCTCGAAGATTTCGCCAAGGACCGGCGAACGTTATGATTTCCTGCGCCGCTCCGATGTCTGGAGCAGGACGGCGAGCGTCGACCTTCTGAACCGTTCGCTGCTGGCCGATTTCATTCCCGCCCAGCTTGCCCGTTCCGCGGGCCTTTACATGCTCTCCGCCGTGCCGCCGTTGCGGCAGTTCGCCATGCGCGAGGGTGTGCAGCCGCTCCGCGGTGTGCGTGCGCTGTTTGCCGGCTGACGCGCCGGCTCAAAGCGGCAAGACCTGACCATCGATCAGCGCCAGCAGAATGGCGAGCGTAGCCGCCGAGCATATGGTGGTGATCAGGATCGTGGCCGAAGCGCGTTCGTACCAGATGCCGTATTGCTGGGCGATGACGAAGACATTGGTGGCCGTGGGCAAGGCTGCCAGGAGCACCGCCGCCTCGACCCAGACCGGGTCGAAGCCGCCATGGATCATCATGAAACCATAAACCAGAACCGGGTGCAGGATCAGCTTGGCCGGCACGATATAGCCGATCTCCGCCGGCACCCGCTTGACCGGCCTGAGCGCAAGCGTGACCCCCATGGCAAAAAGCGCGCAGGGCGCGGCCGCCTGCGCCAGGTAATCGACCAGCCTGTCGAAGGCGGCCGGCAGATCCGCGCCGCTTGCGGCAACGATGAAACCAAGCGCCGTCGCGGCGATGAAGGGGTGCAGCAGCGCCTTTGTCAACACCTGGCGGGCAAGCGCAGCCTTGCGCACCGCGCCGCCCTCTGCCACCGCCATCACCGTCGGCGCGACAATGAAATGAAGCGCATTCTCGAAACAGACGATCAGCGCCACCGGCACGGCCGCAGCCTCTCCGAGCGCCAGAAGCGCCAGGCCCGGTCCCATATAGCCGATATTGCCGTAGGACCCGGCAAAGGCCTGGATCGTGCTTTCTCGCACGCCATTGCGCTTCCAGAAATAGCCGGCGACAAACAGCAGGGCAAATACGGCATAGGTCGCCATCAGGTCGACCGAGATGAAGTCAAGCCTCGTGAGTTGGTCGAAGGGCGTGTTGGAAACGAGCTTGAAGAACAGCGCCGGAAGCGCCGCATAAACGATGAAGACGTTGAGCCAGACGAGCCCCGCCTCCGGCTGTTTGATGAGCTTCGCCGCGATAAAGCCGACGGCAATCAATCCGAAGAAGGGAAACAGAAGCGCGAATATGCCTGACATGATGCGAAACCTTGGTTTCGCAGGCCCTAGCCGATTTGCGAGAGAACGGGGAAGGTCTGCTGGAACCAGATCGCCATATCGGCAATGAAGCCGAAAAGAAAGGCTAGCCCGGTCAGAATCAGCAGCGCGCCCATGGTTTTTTCCACCGCGCCCAGATGTTTGCGGAAGCGTGACAGGAAGCGCATGAAGGCGCCGGAGAAAAGCGCCGCGATCCAGAAGGGCACGGCAAGGCCGAGCGAATAGATTGCGAGCAGCACAGCGCCGTTGGCCACCGTCGCCTTCGTTGCCGCCACCGCGAGGATTGCGCCCAGAACCGGACCGATGCACGGCGTCCAACCGAAGGCGAAGGCAAGACCCATCACATAGGCGCCGGAAATGCTGGCCGGCTTGCCGCCGCCATGAAACCGCGCCTCGCGCGACAGGAAGGGAATTCTCAGCACGCCAAGGAAATTCAGCCCCATGATGATGATGATCACCCCGCCGACCTTGGCAAGAATATCCATATATTGCCGCAGAAGCTGGCCGATCGACGACGCCCCTGCCCCGAGCGCCACGAAGACCGTCGCAAAGCCGAGCGTGAAAAACAGCGCCGGCAGCAGCACGCTTGCCGCTCTCACCTTGGTATCGCCGCGAAACTGGTCGATCGATATCCCGGCCATATAGCAAAGATAAGGCGGCACCAACGGTAGAACGCAGGGAGACAGAAAGGAAAGCGCGCCGGCGAAAAGCGCAGTCCAAAGTGAGATATCGCCAATCGACACCAGGTCTTCTCCCATCGTTTCGGCAAGAGCGGATCGCGATGAACTCACATCTGCTGATAGCTCTACTGCATTGTTCTCGAGCGTTTTTAACAGAATGTCTGCTGCACGCTCTCCGACGCCCATCACGACATTCAATATCCACGCTCACCCCGACGGCGCCACGCTGAACCTGCATCGCCGCAGCCAGCGGCTTCTTAAACCAGAGCGGGGATCAATTCCAATCACCTTTCCGCAAAGAAGCCGTGACGCCGAATTGTCGCCGATGGCCGAAATTCCGGGTTGACCTTCTCAAAGACCCTTTCTATGTTCCGCCCACTTTCCGCTGGCCCCTTCGAAAGGGGCCGGACGAGGGAGCGCGTAGCTCAGCCGGTAGAGCAACTGACTTTTAATCAGTAGGTCCAGGGTTCGAACCCCTGCGCGCTCACCATCAACCAGAAACACCCATCATTCCGCACTGTTTGTGCAACTGGTTGCATCCGGTTGCGTCGGCTTATTGTTTCCGCCTCGCTATTTCACCGCCTCACACTGTTTATCTATTTCAACTTGCGGAACACAGTAAGAACAGATATAAACGTTCTGTATTTGTTTCGAGGGCAAGGGGCTGAAGATGCTGACGCGCAAACAACAGGAACTGCTTTATTTCATCCATGAGCGGATGAAGGAGACAGGCATTCCCCCGTCTTTCGATGAAATGAAAGAAGCGCTGGATCTCGCATCGAAATCAGGCATCCACCGGCTGATCACCGCGCTCGAGGAACGCGGCTTCATTCGCCGGCTTCCCAATCGCGCCCGCGCGCTTGAAATCCTGCGCATGCCCGACAGCATGGCGGCGCAGCCGCCGCGCCGCGGTTTTTCTCCGAGCGTGATAGAGGGCAGTCTGGGCAAGACGCCACCTGCCAGCAAACCGGCGAGCGCATCAAGCGACAGCGGTTCGTCCGATATTCCCGTCATGGGGCGGATCGCCGCCGGCGTGCCGATCTCCGCCATACAGGAAAATACGCACGCCATCGCCGTGCCGGCCGAAATGCTGGGGACGGGCGAACACTATGCGCTCGAGGTACAGGGCGATTCGATGATCGAAGCCGGCATCTTCGACGGCGACACTGTGATCATCCGCAACGTCAGCACCGCCTCCCCCGGGGACATCGTTGTCGCGCTGGTCAATGACGAGGAGGCCACGCTGAAGCGCTTCCGTCGCAAGGGTGCCTCGATCGCGCTGGAGGCCGCCAATCCTGCCTATGAGACCCGTATTTTCGCGGCAGATCAGGTCAAGGTTCAGGGCAAGCTTGTCGGCCTGATTCGTCGCTACCATTGACGAAATTGAGTGTATTCGGCAGGTCGAGCGGCGCATCATAACTTTCCGAGCGCCAATCATAAAGGCGATGCCGGTTCCAGGGACGGGTAACCGATGAGATCGCCGGCGTGATGCTCAACAGCGTTGTGCGGCAGGCTCCGTCAGGAAGCGCTGACGAACTGTCTCCTTTGGTGGTCTTTTTTGCAGCGGCGCGCTGAAGGCCGTCGCCGGGCATCGACGACGGAACTCCGTCTGATCCTTCGGGCGAAATGCTCTTGCGGCCCTCATATGGCCCGACAGCCGACCGGCGCGCCATCATGAAGTGCGAATCGTACTCGCCCCGGTCGTAGAATGGGTTCTCGGCGACCAATCCGCCTTCGCCGGCGCGAGCGACCGCGACGCCTTCCTTGAGACTTTCGGCGTTGCCATGTCCCACGACATCGACCTGAGCGTCCTCCCCGCCGATTTCGCCAACGCCCGGTTGTTGTGACACAAGTGCCCGCACCCGGTCGCCGTCCCTTGATGGCAGGAAAGCGAACCGCAATGTTCCGGTCTGGCGCCGCAGCGCCGGTGTGACGAGAAAACTTCCCGAGCGGCAGGCCTCAAATCCCGGACGATAGACGCTGATCACGATATTGGCATGATCGCAAGCCGGACCGTCAAGTGCGGGGCGAAAGATCTGCGCCACGCTGAGCGTGCCGGAGCCGGCAATCGCGCCGCCGGAAAACGTTGCCACGCACCACTCATCTTTCGTGCAGATGAATTGGCCGGGTCGAGACCGTGATTGCGCGAGATCGGCGGCGAGCGCATCGGTCGCCGTGACGATCCGGGCATGATCAAGACGTTCGAAGCGATCAGCCCTTTCAAGGAGTGCTGTGGTCCTCGTGCTCCCGAGCGGCGGCGCGATGGCCTTGAGGGCAAGAGCGCTATGCCATTGATCGAATGTGAAGGCCGGCGGTCGGCTTTTGCTGAGGGCAGCACTTTGGCCGGAAACGAGCGCGACCAGAGCTCCATCTTCCGACACAAGCAGGATCGGCCCCTCGGTGCTGCGCGACAGCGCAGGCAGTGCCAGGGCGATCGCCATCGGAAGGAGGCCGATCAACCGGAGCCGGGTGCGCAGCAAAACGAGCAGCATGAAACCTGCCATGAACAACAGCAGAAATCCGCGCGGCATCGCCCCCGTCTCGAAAGCGCCACCGAGCCCGTCAACCCATTTCGCGATCGCGATGACGCGGTCGAGGCCGAACCCCATGACCAGAAGGAACGGTGCGTGAAGGTTGAGTGGCATCGCCAGCATGGCCACGAGACCTGCCGGCATGACCAGGAAGGTCACGATCGGCATGGCGAGCAGATTGCCGACGAGGCCGAAACCCGCAACGCGCTGAAAATGGGCCATCGCGATCGGCGCGGTCGAGAGCCCGCCGATCAGGGCCGTCAGAATGATGCCGGAAACGCCGAGCATGATGATCCGCAGCAGCCCGTGAGGCACAGACGGTCCCGCGCCCGCAGAGCGCTTCTGCCATAAGCTGTAGCCGGCGATCAACGCAAGCGTCGTGGCAAATGACATCTGCATACCGGGGCCAACCGCTTCGGACGGAGAGACCGCGAGGATAGCGAGACCGGCAAGCGCGACATTGCGCAAGCTGATTGCGGGCCGGTCGGCAATCGCCGCTGCGAGCATGATTGCAAGCATGATGAAGGCGCGCCGCGCTGAGACCTGCATGCCCGAAATAGCAAGATAGAACCCGGCCGCGCCGATCGCCGTCAGGGCCGCGAGCTTCTTCGTGGCGATCGCCTCGGCCGTCTTCGGCGAAAGGGTCAGGAGCAGGCGCAGAGCCGAATAGAAGATGCCGGCGGCAAGAGCCATATGTAGGCCGGAGATTGCGATGACATGGGCGAGCCCCGCATTTCTGAGCGCATCCAGCGTCGCATCGCTCATCGCCCGCCTCTGCCCGGTGATGATCGCGTTGGCGAAGGCGCCCGATTCGCCCGGCAGCACAGCGCGGATACGTCCAGCTATCGAATCGCGCAGGCGCTCGACCCAGCGGCTTGCCGCGAGACCGGCAGTCTGGGCGAAGCCATCCCTTGGCGGCGGAACAACCGCGGCCTCCGGGGCACCATAGAAGAAGCCGACAGCGCCGATACCGTCGAAATAGGACAGAAAGCCGAAATCGACCAGTCCCGGAAGCGCCGGCCCCGAGGGCGGCGAAAGCCGGGCCAGCCCGCTCACCGCGCCACCGATTTCCACGGGCGGCAATTTGCCGCGGGCAACCAGGGTGACGCGTTCAGGCGGACGATGGATCACGGGCTCCTCGGTCGCGGTCACGCGCACCACATAGCGCCATCCGGTGTCGGTCGGTTCACGCGCATCGACCACGCCTGTGACATGGGTCGTTACCGGAGAATCGAGCATCACCGTCGAGAGCCGTAATGTCTCCAGCGAAGCGACGACCGCCCCGCTCAAAAACATGGCTGCGAGGGCTGCCGGAAGCCGGGTCGCAGGCCGCGCATGGCGCTGCGAAAGCCAGGCCGAAATCGCGATCGCCCAATAGAGCAGCAAGCCCCAGAACGGCGGAGATACCGGCCTTGAGAACCACCACGCGGCCCCCGAGGCCATCGCCAGCGGCGCAAACAGGAAGGCCCGGCCGAATGCCAGTTCATCGGAGATGCAGGCAGCCAGACGCCAACGCGGACGCGACCGTGCGTCCGTTTCGCCAAAAGACGAAAAACGCCCGCGAAAAGGCGCTTCGAAGCGTCGCAGCCCGGGCGCCTTCCGGCGAATGGCTCTGCCATCGGCACGCTCTCCAAACCGCGCAGACTGTGTCTGATCCTCTCCCATGCCGACCGCCCAGATGCAACGTCCGGTATCGTGTAACCGCTTGTGACAAAATGCAACGTTGCAGGAACAGGCAGCGGGGAAATTTTCCTTTTCAGATCATGAAAAAACTTGCTAAACGCAATTATAAATCATCAATTGCACCGCAACATGAACCACTCAGCGGCTTGGCAGCGGCGCATCGATCCTATACCTAGTTGATACCTTTGATCGTGTATCTCACGCGTACTGTGCGCTGGAAGATTTGGAGGATAGCATGACGGAAACTGGCAAACTCACCTTGGACGGACAGGAACTGGAACTGAACGTCGAAGCAGGCACCTTCGGTCCAAAAGTGCTCGACATCAACTCGCTCTACAAACAGTCGGGTATGTTCACATACGACCCCGGCTTCACCTCGACGGCATCGTGCAAGTCCACGATCACCTACATTGACGGCGACCAGGGCGTGCTGCTGCATCGCGGCTATCCGATCGACCAGCTCGCCGAAAATGCCGACTTCCTGGAAGTCTGCTACCTGCTTCTGTTCGGCGAACTGCCGACGGCAACGCAGAAGAAGGATTTCGACTTCCGCGTCACCCATCACACGATGATCCATGAACAGTTGACGCGGCTCTTCACCGGCTTCCGCCGCGATGCGCATCCGATGGCCATCATCTGCGGCGCTGTCGGCGCCATGTCGGCCTTTTATCACGATTCGATCGACATCTCCGATCCCTACAAGCGCGAGATCGCCAGCATCCGGATGATCGCCAAGATCCCGACGATTGCAGCGATGGCCTACAAATATCATGTCGGCGAGCCCTTCGTTTACCCGCGCAACGATCTTGATTATGCAGCCAACTTCCTGCACATGTGCTTTGCCACGCCGTGCGAGGAATATAAGGTCAATCCGATCCTGTCGCGCGCGCTTGACCGCATCTTCATCCTGCACGCCGATCACGAGCAGAACGCCTCGACCTCGACCGTGCGTCTGGCCGGCTCGTCGGGCGCCAACCCGTTTGCCTGCATCGCCGCTGGTATCGCCTGCCTCTGGGGCCCGGCCCATGGCGGCGCCAACGAGGCCGCGCTCAACATGCTGCAGGAAATCGGCTCTGTCGACCGCATTCCGGAATATATCGCCCGCGCGAAAGACCGCGACGACCCGTTCCGCCTGATGGGCTTCGGCCACCGCGTCTACAAGAACTACGACCCGCGCGCCAAAATCATGCAGAAGACCTGCCACGAGGTTCTGGGCGAGCTCGGCATCAAGGACGATCCGCTGCTCGACGTCGCCATGGAGCTCGAGAAGATCGCGCTTACCGACGAGTATTTCATCGAGAAGAAGCTCTATCCGAATATCGACTTCTATTCCGGTATCACTCTGAAGGCGCTCGGTTTCCCCACCACCATGTTCACGGTGCTGTTCGCCCTCGCCCGCACGGTCGGCTGGATTGCCCAGTGGAACGAGATGATCGAGGATCCGGAACAGCGCATCGGACGTCCGCGCCAGCTCTACACCGGCGCCGCCGAACGCGATTTCGTGGCGATTGCCGATCGCTGATCGGACGCCGAAAAGACGGTGAAACGTCAAAAGGCCGGCCCCCAAGGGCCGGCCTTTTTTTGTGCGAAGTTCCGCGATGGCAAGCGATCCCATGGGGCGGAAGGTGGACATGATGATTGGAATGAACAGGCGCTGCCGCCTGATGACCGGTCGTCTCCGCAGAGCATCACTGCCGGGCGCTACCCGATCAGCATGCTTTCCAGCCGCTGGGCCTCGGCGCCGGGGACGCGGATATCGAGGCTGACCGAGCCATCCTCGAGGTCGCGGCGCTCATCGACGAGCGCATGCTCGTAGATCCAGGGCAGAAGATGCAGCCGGTCGGGCGAAAGCGTGATCGTGGTCTCAGTCAGAACGCCGGCAAGCCTTGCGGCGATCTTGTCCACCAGCTTATCGACGCCCTCGCCGGTGACGGCCGAAACGCCCATCACCGCCTCGTTCGCTGATGCTCGCGCCATCAGGGCGTCATGCTCTTCCTGTTCCAGGAGATCCAGCTTGTTCCAGACCTCGATGATCCGCTCGTTCTGGGCCTTCTCGTCAATGCCAAGCTCACCCAGAATGCGCAGAACATCGTCGGACTGCGCGTCGCGCGCGGGATCGGCCATGTCGCGAACATGCAGGATCAGATCGGCTTCGAGAACCTCTTCCAGCGTGGCGCGGAAGGCGGCAACGAGATGGGTCGGCAGGTCTGAAATGAATCCCACAGTGTCGGAAAGAATGACGGTCCGCCCATGCGGCAGTTTCATGCGCCTGAGAGTCGGGTCGAGCGTGGCGAACAACATATCCTCGGCCAGAACCCCTGCTCCGGTAATCCGGTTGAACAGGGTCGACTTCCCGGCATTGGTATAGCCGACAAGCGCAACGATGGGATGAGGAACCTTCTTGCGCTTGGAGCGATGGAGCTTTCGCGTGCGCACGACCTGCTCCAACTCGCGCTCGAGCTTGGTGATCCGTTCGCGCAGGAGCCGCCGGTCGGCCTCGATCTGGGTCTCGCCGGGACCACCCATGAAGCCGCCGCCGCCGCGCTGACGCTCAAGGTGGGTCCAGCTTCGCACAAGGCGGCCGCGCTGGTAGTTCAAATGGGCAAGCTCGACCTGAAGCCGGCCTTCCTTGGTGGAGGCACGCTCGCCGAAGATTTCAAGGATGAGCCCCGTCCGGTCGATGACCTTGGCGACCCATTCCTTCTCGAGATTGCGCTGCTGTACCGGCGACAGTGGATGGTCGACAATCACGAGACCGATGTCGCGCTCATCGAGCAGTTCGTCAATCTCCTTGATCTTGCCGGTACCGATCAGCGTCGCGGGACGCGGCTCGTTGACGGTAACGATCTCCGAAGCCACGACATCAAGTCCAATCGCCCGCGCAAGGCCCACGGCCTCCTGCAGACGGCTTTCGGGTGCGCGCGTTGAGGTTTCGCCCTCGCCGCCGCGCTGCGCCTTGATGACGGGCACAAGAACCAGAGCCCGGGACGAATCCCGGTTCTCATATTCGCTTTCAGGGAAGAATGTATCGGTAATGGAAGATCACCAGATCAGGAAGCGCTGTCATCGTTTTCGAACATCTGAACCGGCTGACCGGGCATGATGGTCGAGATCGCATGCTTGTAAACCAACTGGGAATGCCCATCGCGACGCAGCAAAACGCAGAAATTGTCAAAAGAGGTGACAACACCTGTGAGTTTTACTCCGTTGATGAGAAAAATCGTCAGGGAGATCTTCTGCTTACGGACAGTATTGAGGAAAAGATCCTGCAAATTCTGAGAACGTTCCGCCATGGCGCCGCTTCTTTCTTACTCTTGCCGGCCAAAGGCCGGTGCCCACCTCACGTTAGTTGCTTCCAAAGCACGAAAACAACCAGTCAAGCTCAGGTGGTAGCAAATTGACAGGCCTTCCGCAACGGCGAAAACCGTTCGCCTGCTGCATAGCAGCGCCAAGGCGCATCCAGAGGCTAGAAATACTGGATTGAAACCCGGAAAAGTTGCTCGACATGCCGCACCGCCGAGGCCACGGCGAACAGAATGACGCGGTCATGCGGTTTGATCTTGAGATCGCCGTTCGGACGCAGGATCTCGTTGCCGCGATAGACCGCGCCAATGCGAATGCCCTCCGGCAGATCGAGATCGCGGAACGGCGTACCAACCAGCGGTGACGTCGTCAGCGCTTCGGCCTCGATCACCTCGGCCGCCCCCTTCTGCACCGCATAGACCGAGCGGATCCGCCCCTTGCGCACATGCTGGAGAACGCGCGAGATGGTGACGGCGCGCGGATTGATATAGGCGTCGATCCCAAGCGATTTCGTCACCTCATGGAACGAGGGATTATTCAGCAGCGCCAGGTTCGATTTGCAGCCGAGCTGTTTGGCGATCACGGAAGCCAGGATATTGGTCTGGTCGTTATTGGTGAGCGAGACCATCAGGTGCGCATCGGGCACATCCGCCTGGATCATGATGTTCTGGTCGAGCGCCGAGCCCTGCAGGACGATGCCGTGGTGGAGCGCGTCGGATACGGCTATGGCCTTTTCCCGATCAAGCTCGATCATCTTCAGGCGCGTCTTCGGCTGCAGGTCCTCGATGGACTTGGCCACGAAGAAGCCGATATTGCCGCCGCCGGCAATCACGATCCGCCGTGCTTCCTGCTCCTCGTGACCGAACAGGGCGAGCGTGCGGCGGATATGCTCCTGCTCGCACACGACATAGACGAGGTCCCCGGCGAGGATCTGGTCCGTCGAGTGCGGAATGATCACTTCCTCATCGCGGTAGACCCCGGTTACAGTGGCGTTCAGGTCGGGAAAGAGCTGGCTGAGCTGCATCAGCGGCGTGTTGAGCACGGGGCAGTCATCGTTGCACTCGACAGCCAGCATCGCGATCTTCTCGTCGGCAAAGCGAACGATATCGGTGGCGCCCGGAAAGGAGATGCGCCGAAGCACCATCTTGCCGACCTCGACTTCCGGCGAAATCGTCACGTCGATCGGCATGTGGTCGCGCGAGAAAAGGTCCGAATAATGCGAATGCAGATAGCTCTGCGAGCGGATGCGGGCAATCTTCGTCGGCACGTTGAACAGCGAATGGGCAACCTGACAGGCCACCATGTTGATCTCGTCGTGCAGCGTCACGGCGATGATCATGTCCGCCTGGTCCGCGCCCGCCTTGGCCAGCACATCCGGATGCGCGCCATGACCGACATAGCCGCGTACATCCAGCAGTTCGGTGATGGCGGTGATCAGCGAGGCCGATGTGTCGATGACGGAAACATCGTTATATTCCTGGGATAGGCGTTCGGCGATGCCGAAGCCGACCTGGCCTGCGCCGCAGATAATGATCTTCATCAGAACCCCTCTGGGGTTTTAAAATTCTGGTGGTTCAGCAGGCCGCAATCTGCCCGGTTTTCCGTCAAATGCCAAGGGACTTCAGTTTGCGATGCAGTGCCGAGCGTTCCATGCCGACAAATTCGGCCGTGCGCGAGATGTTGCCGCCAAAGCGGTTGATCTGCGCCATCAGGTAATCGCGTTCGAAGCGTTCGCGTGCCTCACGCAGCGGCAACGTCATGATATGGGCGTCGCCTGAAGTCTGGATCTGCGGCAGCACATCGGAGAGATCGGCCGGCAGAAGCTCGGCGCCGATCGGCTGGGCGGCATCCTCCTCGCGCGACAGGATCAAGAGGCGCTCCAGATTGTTGCGCAACTGGCGGATATTGCCCGGCCAGTCATGCGCCTGCAGGATCGCCATGGCGTCGTCTCCGATCCGGCGCTGGCGGATGCCCGCCTGTTCGCAGAGCTGGCGCATGATGAAATCGACGAGAAAGGGAATATCTTCCCGCCGTTCCGACAACGCGGGAATGCGCACCGGCACGACGGCCAGGCGATGGAAGAGGTCCTGACGGAACTGGCCCTCGTCGATCCGGGACCTCAAGTCGAGCGCTGTCGAGGACAGAATTCTGACATCGACGGAGACCCGCCGGCTTCCTCCGACGCGTTCGAACTGCTGGTCGACGAGGACGCGCAGGATCTTCTTCTGCGTTTCAAGCGGCATTTCACCGATCTCATCGAGATAGAGCGTGCCGCGATGGGCGCGTTCAAGCGCGCCGGTCTTGCGTGTCCGCCCGCCGCCCGGCTCCACACCGAAAAGCTCGGTCTCCATGTTTTCCGGCGTGATGGCCGCCGCATTCAGCGCCACGAAGGGCGCTTCGGCGCGCAGGCTCTTCTTGTGCATCAGACGGGCGACGATCTCCTTGCCGGAGCCCGAGCCGCCAAAAATCATCACGCGGCTGTTGGTCGGGCCGACCTTGTCGACGGTCTGCCGCAATTGAGAGATCAGCAGCGAGGATCCCACAAGCTCGTCGGGATCACCGCTCTTGCGCTTCAACTCCTGTACTTCCGACTTGAGTCGCGAATTCTCCAGCGCCCGCTCGGCGATCAGCACAAGCCGGTCGGCCTTGAACGGCTTCTCGATGAAATCGAAGGCGCCCCGCTTGATCGAGGAGACTGCGGTTTCGATATTGCCGTGGCCGGAGATCATCACCACCGGGAGGTCGGGATAGCGCTGCTTGACCTCCTCCAGGAGCGCAAGACCGTCCAGCCGGCTTCCCTGCATCCAGATGTCGAGGAAGATCAGGCGCGGCACGCGGTCGGCGATCGCGGCGAGCGCGCTGTCGCTATCGTGGGCAACACGCGTCTCGTGCCCTTCATCGGACAGGATGCCCGAGACGATATCACGGATATCCGCCTCGTCATCGACGACGAGAATATCAGAGGCCATCTTGTTCTTCCTTGTCTGTTTCCTCGCGCGCGCGCTCGCCATCGTGCACATGCGGCAGTTCCACGCGGATCATCGCGCCCCGTCCCTCGGCGAACGTCTCGGGAGCATCATGCAATTCAAGCTTGCCGCCATGTTCCTCGATGATCTTGCGCACGATCGCAAGGCCAAGCCCGGTGCCTTTTTCGCGCATCGTAATATACGGTTCAAGGATCATGTGGCGGTTTTCGACCGGCAGGCCCTTGCCGTTGTCGATGAAGTCGATGACATAGCGGTCACGCTGCTTGTCGAAAGCCGCCTTGACGAGGATTTTCCGCTCTCCATCAAACTCCGTTGTCGGAACGCTTTCAATAGCTTCTATGGCGTTCTTGAGAAGGTTTCCGAAGGCCTGCCCAAGCATCCTGTCATCGAAAAGCCCTTCCAGCGGTTCATCGCCCAACTCGCGCAGGAAGGTGATGTCGGTTCGTCCCATCTCCAGGAGGAACACCGCATCGGAGACGATTCTGCGCAGGTCGCCGGCCGATTTCGAGGGCTTGGGCATGCGCGCGAAGGATGAAAACTCATCGACCATGCGCCCGATATCGCCGACCTGACGGACAATTGTATCAGTACACTGGTCGAAAACTTTGCGATCCTCTTCATCCTCGATCTTGCGGCCGAAGCGGCGCTTGATGCGTTCGGCGGAAAGCTGGATCGGGGTCAGCGGATTCTTGATCTCGTGCGCGATCCGGCGGGCGACGTCGGCCCAGGCAGTGGAACGCTGGGCTATGATCAAATCAGTAATATCATCAAGCGTGATCACGTAGGAATTGGATGCGTCCCGACTGTCCTCGCGCGTAACCTGGACGGAGAGCGTGCGTTCCTTGCCGAGGCGAAGCAGATTGATCTGACGACGGAAATTCTGGCGACGGCGGCGCATGGCAGCCGTCATCACCATGTCGATCTCGGGCGAGATATCGGCAAGCTTCCGGCCAATCAACTCCTCGCCCTTCAAAGCCAGAAGCTGCTCGGCGGAGATGTTCGCGATGGTGATGGTTCGGCTGTCATCGACGCCGATCACGGCCGCGGTCACGCCGGAGAGCACCGCTTCGATGAAGCGCCTGCGGTCGTCCATCTCGTCCTTGGCCACCAGGATCTCGCGCTGCTGGGCGCGGATCTCGGCAATCATCTTGTTGAAGGTGCTGGAAAGCCGACCGACGTCGCCGTCGATCGTTCGGACAGGAACCACGACCTTCATGTCGCCGGAAGCAACTTGGTCGGCCGCCCCGATCAGGAGCCGGATCGGCAGCACAATACGGTCGGCAACCGCGATGCCGGTCCAGATCGCCGCGAGCAAGACGATCAGGGCGAAACCGAGATAGAGCACGCCAAAGGCCACCTGGATCGAGAAGCGCCCTTCTTCCATGGTCGAATATTCGGAGACGTTGTCCTCGATCATCCGCATCGCACCCATGACGTTCGGATCGACCGCCCGCACTGTGTAAAGAAGGCTGTTGGGAATAGCCTCAAGCGCGATGATGGCGCCGACGAGATTGGTGTCGCCCGGCGGAATCAAAGTCGGCGTGCCGGCTGCCGCCTTCTCCAGCGCATCGTCCGGAATGTCCGGCAACACCGTCTCGTCGCCGAGATCGGCCTGGACGATGACACTGCCGTCGTCGCGCATCAGAAAGGCGCCGAGGAGCCCTCGCCCGCGCGCCTGACGGGTCATCAGGTCGGAAAAACCGGTTCTGTCGAGAAAGTAGAGCGAGCGGTTGCGCTCAAGGTCGTTGCCCATGGAGAGCGTCTGGCCCTGGAGATAGCTGGCATTCTCCATCATGTAGGCCTGCGCGACATTGAGCGAGGACTGGACGATTGACTGGGTGCGAAGCGCAAACCAGCGGTCCAGCCCGGCATTCAGCGTCAGCGTGGCGAAGATCGCCACCACGATTGCCGGCGTTACCGCAACGATCGAAAACAGCGCGACGATGCGGATGTGAAGCTGAGCGGCCGCGCGGCCGCGCCTGCGCGCCTTCAAGAGCCGCATGACCTCCCTTCCGATCAGGAAGATCATCGCCAAAACGAAAAGCGAGTTCGCGCCAACCAGTCCGGCGACAACGCGCCCCGTCGGTTTGATCGGCGTCAGACCAAGAAGAACGAAAAGCGAAATGAAGGCGGTTACCAGCGCGCCGACGACAACGAACATCCCTGGCGAGGTCAAGATGGCACGAGCGCCGCCGCCGCCATAGGCCGCTTCACTGCCACCCGCGCCGTCATCTTCAGAATGCGCGCGGAAAAAACCCTCTGCCTTGCCGTCGTCTGCTGTCATGCCTGCCGTTCTCGAACGCCCTTTCGCCGCATATCGTCGAAAGCGCTGAAGGGCGCACGCGGCAAAGGCGAAGGCCCTCGGCGCGATTCCATCCCTTGGGGAAGGATATGCAACAGAATGTGGCACAAATGCAACGGAAAGCTGCCTGAGCCGTCAACCGCGGCAGGCGGCGTCACGATGAACTGCGCGAACTCCGGTAGACCGAAACCCCGAGTTCACGGATCTTCTTACGCAATGTGTTGCGGTTGAGGCCGAGAAGATCGGCCGCGCGGATCTGGTTGCCGCGCGTGGCCGTCAGCGCGGCAAGGATCAGCGGATACTCGACCTCGTTCAGCACACGCTCGTAGAGCCCGGGCGGCGGCAGGCTTTCGCCGAAGCTTGCGAAATAGCTGCGCATGTTTTCCTCGACGGCCTGGGCGATCGTCGGCATGCCTGTCCTCACCTGCGCTCCCTCGGCGGGCGCATCCGGCTGGTCGGCCTGCAACTCCTGCTCGACGATCTCACGGGTGATGACCTCCTGCGGATAAAGTGCCATCAACCGGCGTACGAGGTTTTCAAGCTCGCGCACATTGCCCGGCCAGGGATAGGCCTTCATCGCGTCAATCGCGGCCTGTTCGAACCGCTTGCCACCCAGTCCCTCGACCTCGCCCTCATTGATGAAATGACGGACGAGATCGCCGATATCCTCGGCGCGTTCACGCAGCGGCGGCAGCCTGAGCGGCACCACGTTGAGGCGATAATAGAGGTCCTCACGGAACAAACCCTGATGGATCGACTGCTTGAGGTCCTTGTTGGTGGCAGCGACGATGCGCACATCGGTTCGGATCGGCGTGCGGCCGCCGACGGTGGTGTATTCCCCCTGCTGCAGCACGCGCAGCAGGCGCGTCTGCGCATCCATTGGCATGTCCCCGATCTCGTCGAGGAACAGCGTGCCGCCCTCGGCCTGTTCGAACCGGCCGGAGGAGCGGGTCTGCGCGCCGGTGAAGGCGCCCTTCTCGTGGCCGAAGAGTTCCGATTCGATCAGGTCTCGTGGGATCGCGGCCATGTTGATGGCGACGAAGGGGCCGTTGCGGCGCTTGCCATAGTCATGCAGCGCCCGCGCCACCAGTTCCTTGCCCGTGCCGGATTCGCCGGTAATCATCAGTGTCAGGTCGGTCTGCATCAGCCGCGCCAGAACGCGGTAGATTTCCTGCATGGCGGCCGAACGGCCGACAAGCGGCATGCCGTCCTGCATGTCGTCGCCGAGTGGCGCCGGCTTGCGCTTGGGTTCGGAAAGCGCGCGACCGACAATGGCGATCAGTTCCGTCAGGTCGAATGGCTTCGGCAGATAGTCATAGGCGCCCTTTTCCGAAGCGCGCACGGCCGTCATGAAGGTGTTCTGCGCGCTCATCACGATGACCGGCAACTCCGGACGCGACTTCTTGATGCGCGGCAGAAGATCGAAGGCGTTCTCGTCCGGCATGACGACATCGGTCAGCACGAGATCACCCTCGCCCGAGGAAACCCAGCGCCAGAGCGTCGCGGCGTTGGAGGTGATACGGACGTCATAACCGGCGCGGCTCAGCGCCTGGTTCAGCACGGTGCGGATGGCTGCGTCATCGTCTGCGACAAGTATCGTGGCTGTCATTGGTCTTTTTCCATTTTCGGGTCGCCGTCAGCAGGCAGGACATCCTTGGAGACGGGCATCAGGATCCTGAAGGTCGTGCGACCGCTCATGTTCTCGCATTCGATGATCCCGCCATGCGCGCCGATGATCTTGGCGACAAGCGCAAGGCCCAGCCCGGTTCCGTTCGGCTTGGTGGTGATGAAGGGATCAAACAGATGCGGCATCAGGTCGGGCGGAACGCCCGGCCCGTTGTCCTGAACGCAGAATTCCAGCGGAAGGGAAATCTTCTCCCGCGTTCCCGCCACCGACATGCGAATGCCGGGCCGGTAAGCCGATGTCAGGATGATCTCGCCGTCGGGACGGTCTGCAACGGCTTCGGAGGCGTTCTTGACGAGGTTCAGGAAGACCTGGACCATCTGGTCGCGGTTGGCGAAGATCAGCGGCAGGGACGGATCATATTCCTCTGTGATCTTGATATTGCGCGCAAAACCCGCCTTGGCCACAGCCTTCACATGATCAAGCACCGAGTGGATGTTAAGCGGCACGCGGTCGATCGGCCGCTCGTCGGAAAACACCTCCATACGGTCAACCAGCGAAACGATCCGGTCGGATTCGTCGCAGATCAACCGCGTCAGCGCCCGGTCCTCGTCACTGGCATTGGTTTCCAGAAGCTGTGCCGCGCCGCGAATGCCGGAAAGCGGGTTCTTGATCTCATGCGCCAGCATGGATGCAAGCCCCGTCACCGAGCGGGCGGCCGCGCGGTGAACGAGTTGCCGGTCGATCTTGTCGGCCATGGACCGCACCTGGAAGACGAGAACGACAGAGCCCTCCTCACCCACCGGCGCGACATAGATATCGACCAGCTTATCCTGGCCGAGGCGCGGCGAGGAGAGATCGACCCTGTATTCGTTGACCGGCGCGCGACGCTCGCGCACCTGCGAAATCAGCGCCAGAAGCGGGCTGTCGAAGGGAATGAGATCGGAGAGCGCCTTTTTCGCAAGATGCGCAGCGCTCGCGCCGAAGAACACTTCCGCTTCCCAGTTGGTATAGGAGATGCGGCCATTCTCCTCGATCAGAACGACGGGATTCTGGATCGCGTTCAGCACTTCAAGCGCAACCATTTCGGCGGCCTTGCGCATGCCGCCATTGTCGGGTGTCATGCGGCTTTCCTTTCCCCGTCTGCGCGCGAAAGCGCGGCGTCAAGTCGCGCGATGACGCGATCGGGATTCGTCTCGGTCATGATGTGAGCTCTTTCAGCGCCGTCAATGTTGGGCGCAAGCCGTTCGAGATACCAGCCGAGATGCTTGCGCGCGTGCCGCACGCCGACATCCTTTCCGTAAAACGACAGCATGTCCTGGTAGTGTTCGAGCGCGGTTTCGATCTTGATGTCCTGCGGCAGGTCGGCGGCTCCCGCAAGAAAGCCGGCATGCCAGGGCCGGCCCTGACATGCCCGGCCGGTCATGACCGCGCAGATTCCACTTCGCCCCAGAAGGTTTTCGACATCGCTCAGGCTTTCGATATCGCCGTTTGCGATGAAGGGCACGCTGACGACCTCGGCGACGGCCTCTATCGCGTCCCAATCCGCGCTGCCCTTGTAGAACTGCATGCGGGTGCGACCATGGACCGTTATGGCCTGAACGCCAGCCTCTTCGGCGCGTGCGGCGAGATGGCGGGCATTCATGCTTTCCCGGTCCCAGCCAAGCCGCATCTTCACCGTCACCGGCACGCCGACGGCCTTGACCGTCGCCTCGATGATCTCCAGCGCGCGCTCAGGCTCGCGCATCAGCGCCGAACCGGTATAGCCGCCAACAACCTTCTTGGCCGGGCAGCCCATATTGATGTCGATGATATCCGCCCCATTGGCTTCGGCGATCCGAGCCGCCTCGGCCATGAAGGCCGGATCCCGCCCGGCAAGCTGAACGACATGCGGCGTCAGACCCGCCCCTTTCAGGCGCGCCCAGCTTTCGGCGGTATTGAATGTCAGTTCGCGGCTTGCGATCATTTCGGTTACGACAAGGCCGGCGCCGAAGCGGAAGGCGAGCTTTCTGAACGGAAGATCGGTGACACCGGACATCGGCGCCAGAATGACGCGATTGCGGATCCGGATATTGCCAATCGCAAAGGAATCCGATGGATTTGGGTGAGGCAAATGGCTATCTTTCATGCAGCACATCATTTTGCCCTATTTTTAGACAAGTCGGTACTCTTTGCCAAGCGATTTCGCCGGCATTTCACAAAATTTAGGCATATGCTGGAAAATTGGAGCAATCGGGGTAAGTTCGCGCCAACTGGAATCAACACGCAGGTACATATCTGATCATGACAGCAGGCAAAAGCTTCAATCCCGGCATTGTCGTGGTCGCCGCCGGCCGTGGAGAACGGGCCGGAACCCCTGAAGAAGGGCCGAAGCAGTATCGCCTGATTGGCGGTATGCCCGTGATTTCACACACGCTTTCCGGATTCGTCGACTGGGGCGGGGCAACCGCCGGCATCGTCGTAGTCATTCATCCCGATGATCAGGGCCTGTTCCGCGACGCTCTGTCGCATGTGCGCGAGACCGGGAACATACGTTTCGTCCATGGCGGCCACACCCGTCAGCAGTCGGTTCTGAACGGGCTTCAGGCTCTGGAAAATGCCTCCCCCAGCCATGTGCTGATCCATGACGCGGTTCGCCCCTTCTTCGATACAGCGCTAATCAATCGCATCTGCTCGGCGCTGAAGTCCGGCGACGACGCCGTTCTGCCCGCCATCGCCGTCGCCGATACGCTGAAACAGGCGGATGCCAACAACATGGTGGCGGGAACAGTGCCGCGCGCCGGGCTCTTTGCCGCCCAGACCCCGCAGGCCTTCACGTTCGACACGATCTATGCGGCGCACAGGAAAGCCGCCGAGGAAGGGCGTATCGACTTCACCGATGACGCCGGCATCGCCGAATGGGCAGGTCTCGGCGTACGGCTGGTGGACGGGCTCTCCGACAATGTCAAACTGACCTTCCGCAGGGATATCGCCATGGCCGACGAAAAGCTCTCGCTCAATCTGATTGCCGATATCCGCACCGGCAACGGCTACGACGTGCACAAACTGGTGCCCGGCGATGGCGTGACGCTCTGCGGCGTTCGCATTCCCCACGACATGACGCTTTCCGGCCATTCCGACGCCGACGTGGCTTTCCATGCACTGACGGACGCCCTTCTCGCCACCTGCGGCGAAGGCGATATCGGCGATCACTTTCCGCCGTCCGATCCGCAATGGAAAGGCGCAGCCTCGAACATCTTCCTGGCCCACGCGGCGAAAATCGTGCGCGGCCATGGCGGTGTGATCCTCAATGCCGATGTCAGCCTGATCGCGGAAGCGCCCAAGGTCGGCCCACATCGCGACGAGATGCGCAAAGCCATGGCCTCATGCCTCGGCATCGATCTTTCCCGTTGTTCGGTCAAGGCCACCACCAACGAAACCATCGGTTTCGTCGGCCGCGGAGAAGGCATAGCCGCGATCGCGACGGCAAGCGTCAGTTACGGAAGCATGCGATGATCAACGCGGATATCGAAGAACGGGCGCGGCTTCTGGTCGCGCATTGCACAAAGGCCGGCAAGACCATCGCCACGGCGGAAAGCTGCACCGGAGGCCTGATTGTCGGCGCGCTCACCGATATCGCCGGTTCCTCTGCCGTAGTCGATCGCGGCTACGTCACCTATTCGAACCAGGCAAAGATTGACATGCTCGGCGTCAGTGCCGATACGCTGGCCACGTTCGGCGCCGTCTCGCGCGAGACCGCATTGCAGATGTCGGCCGGCGCGCTGTGGCGCTCCGGCGCCGATCTCGCCATTGCCGTGACCGGAATTGCCGGCCCTTCGGGCGGATCGCCCGAGAAACCCGTCGGTCTCGTTCATCTTGCCGCCCGTGATCGCCACGGCCGTCTGCATCACATCGAAAGCCGGTACGGCGATATCGGCCGCGATGGCATTCGCATGGCCACGGTACAGACCGCGCTTGGCATGCTGGAAGGCCTCATTCAGTCGTAGATCTTGTCGGCTCGCGCTTCGAAGGCCTCGGAGAACTTGCGGAAGGCCCGGTCGAACATCGACCCCATCATCGCGCCGAGGATACGGTTCTTGAACTCGTAGTTGATGTAGAACTGCACGGCGCAGGCGTCCTCGCCTTCCGGCTCGAAATGCCAGCAATTGTCGAGAAAACGGAACGGACCATCGACATAGCTGACGTCGATCCGGCGTTCATCGCCGTTCAGCAACACCTGGGTGGTGAAGCTCTCGCGGATTCCCTTGTAGCCGACCGTCATATCGGCGATCAGCAGGGTCTTGCCGTCCTTCTCGCGCGACGAGCGCACAGAAAGGGCTTCGCAAAGCGGCAGGAATTCAGGGTAGCGCTCGACATCGGCAACGAGGTCGAACATCCGGTCGGCGGAATGGTTGACGTGTCGTGTTGTCTTAAACTCGGGCATGGTTTTTCAGCTAATGGCCCCCGCCCGAAAGCGCAAGCAATTCATTCATCTCACGGTGCGATTTCAACATGCAGACCGGCACGCGTCCGCCTTTCAATTCTATCATCTGCAGCAGTCGCGGCGCGGTCACCTGATTGAAATTCCAGATATAGCGGAGGAAAGCGAAGTCAATCCGCTCGGGACATCCAGGCGCCATGTCGGCGCGAACCTCGCCATAGGAGCCGGCGATGCGCTTCATCGCTCCCCAAAGGCTGACGCGGCGCGGCGGCGCCAGCCACAGAACCAGATCGGCGCGCAGAAGGCGGGCCGGCATCGTCTCCGTGTTGTTGCCGTCGAACACCCAGTCGCTGCCCGCGGCAAACTTTTCAACCTTGGCGATGATATCGGATCGCTCCCGCATGACCCAGCCGGGCAACCAGAAGATGTCGCGATCCATGGAGACGTAGGGCAGGTCGAAACGGGCACAGAGCCGTCGCGAAAGCGTTGACTTTCCGCTGCCCGAGCAGCCGATCACCATAATGCGCCGCGCGGTGTGCAACAGCACGGCGGCTTCCCTAACGGCGACCTGTCTCATGAACTCCCCCAACCCCAGGACAAGGGGTATACAACTCGCCTGCAACTCAGGCAAGTCTTTGATCATGTTAGGGTTAAGGCAAGACCGCAATCAAAGATTGCAGCCTGTCCGTCCTATTCCGCCGCCATCTGGGCCAGCTTTTTCGCGCGGTTTTCACGCAACCGCGCGAAGTCATCGCCGGCGTGGTGGGACGAGCGCGTCAACGGGCTTGCTGAAACCATCAGGAAACCCTTGGTATAGGCGACCGTCTCATAGGACTTGAACTCTTCCGGCGTCACGAAACTGACCACGCGATGGTGCTTGCGGGTCGGCTGCAGATATTGTCCGATGGTGAGGAAGTCGACATCCGCCGTCCTCAGATCATCCATCAACTGCAGGATTTCGTTCCGCTCTTCGCCGAGGCCGACCATGATACCGGACTTGGTGAACATATTCGGATCGAGCTCCTTCACCCGCTGAAGAAGGCGGATGGAGTGGAAATAACGCGCGCCGGGACGAACGGTGAGGTAGTTCGAGGGCACGGTTTCCAGATTGTGGTTGAACACGTCTGGACGGGCAGCAACAACGCGCTCCAGCGCGCCGGGCTTGCGCAGGAAATCCGGCGTCAGGACCTCGATCGTAGTCGATGGAGAGGCCGCGCGGATGGCGAGGATCACCTTCTCGAAGTGCTCCGCGCCGCCGTCCGCAAGGTCATCGCGGTCGACCGAGGTAATCACGACATGCTGAAGGCCCATCTGGCTGACAGCCTTGCCGATGTTTTCCGGCTCGTCCGGATCGAGCGCGCCGGGGCGTCCGGTGGAGACGTTGCAGAAGGCGCAGGCGCGGGTGCAAATTTCGCCCATGATCATGAAGGAGGCATGCTTCTTGTCCCAGCATTCCCCGACATTGGGACAGCCCGCTTCCTCGCAGACCGTGACGAGCTTGTTCTCCTTCACGATGCCGCGGGTTTCCTGATAGCCCTTCGAGGTCGGCGCCTTCACCCGGATCCAGTCCGGCTTGCGCATCACCTCCGTATCGGGTTTGTGGGCCTTTTCCGGATGGCGCACCCGCTTGGGAGCATTGCCTGTCGTATCAAGAAGCGTAACCATCTTTCATCCTTGCGTGCCGCCGAGCCCGAAGGCCCGGACGGCTTTTCTGCAATCTCTTGTCAGCGCTTTATCAGACGCCCGACCCAGATCAGGATCACCGCGCCGATGAAGCCGGCGATGAGGTAGCCGAGCCAGCCGCCGAGGGCAATGCCGAACAGGCCAAGAATGGCGTTCGCGACAATGGCCCCGACAATGCCGAGGATAATGTTCATGATGACGCCCATGTCGGACTTCATGAACTTTTCGGCGAGCCAGCCTGCGATGCCGCCGATGACGATGGCGGCTATCCAGCCTACACCCTGTTCTTCCATGTGATGCGCTCCCTTCTCTCTTCAGTGTTGAGGCAGGCCTCCTTCTGGCCCGCCTCGGAAGCATAGAGGAATCACGCGTTCAGTGCACGCCCATAAGCGTCCAGAACGCTTTCCTTCATCATTTCCGACAGCGTCGGATGCGGGAAGATCGTGTGCATCAGTTCTTCCTCGGTGGTCTCGAGGTTCATCGCGACGACAAAGCCTTCGATCAGTTCGGTCACTTCCGCGCCGACCATATGGGCGCCGAGAAGCTCGCCGGTCTTCTTGTCGAACACCGTCTTGACCATGCCCTGGTCCTCGCCGAGCGCAACCGCCTTGCCGTTGGCGACGAAGCTGTAGCGGCCGACGCGGACGTCATAGCCAGCTTCCTTGGCCTTGGCTTCCGTCAGCCCGACGGAGGCAACCTGCGGATTGCAATAGGTGCATCCGGGGACCTTGCGCTTGTCGAGCGGATGAACATTCTTCTCGCCCGCCAGCTTTTCGACGCAGATGACGGCCTCATGCTCGGCCTTGTGCGCCAGCATCGGCGGACCGGCGACGTCGCCGATGGCGTAGATGCCCTCGACATTGGTCTTGCAGTAGTCGTCGATGACAATGCAGCCGCGATCGGTCTTGATGCCGAGCTTTTCAAGACCGATATTTTCGATATTGCCCTGAACGCCGACAGCCGAGATCATCCGGTCAGCCGTGATTTTCTCGACCTTGCCGTCCTTGGTCTCCACATGGGCGGTGACGTTGTCGCTGCCCTTCTCGACCTTGGAAACCTTGGCTTCCAGCATGATCTTGATGCCGCGCTTTTCCAGACGCTTCTGGGCGAATTTTGCGATCTCCGCGTCTTCCACCGGCATGACCTGCTTCATCACCTCGACAACCGTCACCTCGACGCCGAGCGAACGGTAGAAGGAGGCGAATTCGATGCCGATCGCGCCCGAGCCCATGACCAGCAGCGACTTCGGCAGCTTCGCCGGCTTCAGCGCGTCGAAGTAGGTCCAGATCAGCTTGCCGTCGGGCTCGATGCCCGGAAGCGCGCGCGGACGCGCACCGGTAGCAACGATGATGTGCTTGGCCGAATAAGTGCCGGCGCCAAGCGCATTCTTCGGCTTCGGCGCCTGCGGCTCGACGATCTTCTTCTTGACCTCCGAAACCGTAACCTCACCGGGCTTCGACAGCGTCGCCTCGCCCCAGATGATGTCGACCTTGTTCTTCTTCATCAGGAAGCCGACGCCGGCATTCATCCGCTCGGCAATGCCGCGCGAGCGCTTGACGATGGCTTCGAGGTCCGCCTTGACCGAACCATCGACGGAAAGGCCGTATTCCTTGGCATGCGCGGTGAAATCGAGAATCTCGGCGGAGCGCAGCAGCGCCTTGGTGGGGATGCAACCCCAGTTGGAGCAGATACCGGCCATGTGTTCGCGTTCGACGACGGCTGTCTTCAAGCCGAGCTGGGCGGCGCGGATTGCAGCGATATAGCCGCCAGGACCGGCGCCGATGACGATGACATCATAGTTCTGGGACACGGGGCTCATCTCCTTTGCAAAGGAACCGGGCGGCAATAGCCTGCCCGGCCCAACTTTAAGGGATGCCGCGTCTTATCTATCCGGCCAGCATCCCGTAGATTTCATCTTTCAGAACCATCCGCCGCTTGCGCATGTCTTCCATATGCGCATCGTCAGTCGGCTCGATCTTCGTTTCCGCGCGATGAACCGCGCGGTTTACCTCGTGATACTCGTCGAAGAGCTTGGCAAAACGCCCGTCCTCAACCTTCAAGACATGCATCTTGTCGACGAAATCCGGGAATTCTTCGGCCAGTTCGTGCGGTGTGTTCGACATTGGGTCTTTCCTCCTATGATTGAAGACTATTACCCAACGCTAATCTTTACCGGGCCGCGCTCCTTGATTTCTGTCAAATACGTTTCAGATCACAAACCGAGCATCATTCGCGCCATGGGTTCCAGACCACGGCCGATCGCGCGCGTGTTTTCCGCGTCCAGATGAACGCCGTCAATCGGGCTGGCCTTGGCAACAGAGGCCGCATCGTAGAAGCCGCATCCAAGTTCATCGGCAATTTCGCTGTAATAGGTCGAAAGCATCTGCGACTGCTCCACAACGCCTTTCAGGAAACCCATGCCGGTATCATTGGCCGTGGGCACCGCATGCGGCGGCGAAACCACCAGAATGTCCGGCGCATCGTCTCCAAACGCATAGGGATGCGAACGGATGATCTCGATCAGCCGCTTCAGCCCGTTGCGGGTGGAAAATGCGCCGCCGCCGGTCCAGGGCTTCAGGTCATTGGTGCCGAGCATGAGAATGACGAGATCGAGCGGCGTGTGACTGGCAAGCAGCGTCGGAAGAATGCGCGCGCCGTTGCGGTCGGCCGCCGCCGTATGATCGTCATAGGCCGTGGTGCGGCCGCCAAGGGCCTCGGAGAGGACATGAACGCCCTCCCCCAAAGCTTTCTGCAGAACCATCGGCCAGCGGTCCTCATGGGCATGCCGGCCGTTTCCGGCCGGATCATGACCGAAGGTCAGGGAATCACCGTAGCAAAGAACCGTTTTCATTGCGCATCATCCCTGCATGAGACCGGATCAAACCAGCATCGACATCGGGTTTTCGATATAGCCCTTGAACGACGCCAGAACCCGGGCCGCCAGAGCGCCGTCGACGCAGCGATGGTCGGTCGACAGCGTAACCGACATGACGGTGGCGATGGTGATCTCGTCGTTCTTGACCACGGCGCGCTTCTCGCCGGCGCCGACCGCGAGGATCGACGCGTGCGGCGGATTGACGACGGCGGCGAAGTCCTTGACGCCCATCATACCCATGTTGGAGACCGCTGTGGTGCCGCCCTGATATTCGGCGGGCTTCAGCTTCTTCTCCTTGGCGCGCTTGCCCATGTCCTTCATCTCGTTGGAGATGACGGAAAGCGGCTTTTCCTCCGCCTTGCGGATGATCGGCGTGATCAGCCCGCCCGGTATGGAAACGGCAACGCCGACATCAACATGCTTGTGCACGACCATGTTGTTCTCCGTCCAGGAGATGTTGGCTTCCGGTACATCCCTCAGCGAAAGCGCCATGGCCTTGATTACCATGTCATTGACCGAGAGCTTGTAGACCGGCTTCTCGTCCTTGACGGGTGCGGCCTTGTTGAGCTGGCTCCTGAGCGCCAGAAGCGCGTCGAGTTCGCAATCCACCGTCACATAGAAATGCGGGATGGTCTGCTTGCTTTCCTGCAGGCGCTTGGCAATGGTCTTGCGCATGCCGTCATGCGGCACGAGCTCGTAGGAGCCTTCCTCGAACAGCTTGAGAATGGCGTCTTCCGACTGAGCCTGCGGGATCGGCGCGGCGGCAGGCTTCTCTCCTGCAGGCGCGGCCTCTTCCTTCGGCGCGGCCTTGCCGACGCCCTCGCTGACGGCCTTTTCGATATCGCGCTTGACGATGCGGCCGTGCGGGCCGGAGCCGGAAAGGGCTGCAAGATCAAGCCCCTCATCCTTGGCCAGACGACGGGCGAGCGGCGAGGCAAAGATGCGTTCGCCGTCAGCCTTCGGCGCTGCCGGGGCCTTGGGTTCGGGAACCGGGGTGTCGGACGACGGGATTCCGCCCTTGGCGACGGCATCCTCGGTCTTCTCTTCCTTCGGCGCCTCGGCCTTGGCTTCCTGCTTGGGCTCTTCCTTGGCGGCCGGCGCGGCATCGCCGCCGCCATCTGCCGCCTTGGCGGCTTCAGCGGCATCCTCGCCATCCTCGGCAAGGATCGCGATCAGCGCATTGACCTGAACGCCCTGGGTCCCTTCAGCGACCACGATCTTGGCGACCGTGCCCTCATCGACGGCTTCGACTTCCATCGTTGCCTTGTCGGTTTCGATCTCGGCGATCACATCACCGGCCGAAACGCTGTCGCCTTCCTTCACCAGCCATTTGGAGAGGTTGCCCTCCTCCATGGTCGGGGAAAGCGCCGGCATCGTAATCTTGATCGGCATCGAACGTCTCCCTTACTTGTAGCAGACGGCCTTGACCGCATCGATGACTTCACCGACGTTCGGCAGGGCGAGCTTTTCGAGGTTCGCGGCGTAAGGCATCGGAACGTCCTTGCCCGCGATCGTCATGATCGGCGCATCGAGATAGTCGAAGGCCTGCTGCATGACGCGGGTTGCGATCTCTGTTCCGACCGAGGACTGCGGGAAGCCTTCCTCGACGGTGACCAGGCGGCCGGTCTTCTTCACCGATTCGACAACCGTCGGCAGATCCATCGGGCGAATGGTCCTGAGATCGATCACCTCGACATCGATGCCCTCTTCGGCAAGCTTTTCAGCCGCTTCGATGGCATAGGTCATGCCGATACCGAAGGAGACGAGCGTCGCGTCCTTGCCCGTCTTGTGGATCCGCGCCTTGCCGATCGGCAGGACGAAGTCATCCATCTTCGGCACTTCGAACTTGTGACCGTAGAGAATCTCGTTCTCAAGGAAGATCACCGGGTTCGGATCGCGGATCGCGGCCTTCAACAGGCCCTTCGCGTCAGCGGCCGTATAGGGCATGACAACCTTGAGGCCCGGAATATGGCTGTACCAGGCGGCATAGCACTGCGAATGCTGCGCTGCAACACGCGCCGCTGCCCCGTTCGGACCGCGGAACACGATCGAACTCTCCATCTGGCCGCCGGACATGTAGTGGGTCTTGGCGGCGGAGTTGATGATCTGGTCCATCGCCTGCATGGCGAAGTTGAAGGTCATGAACTCGACGATCGGCTTCAGCCCGGCAAGCGCCGCGCCGATGCCGACGCCGGCAAAACCGTGCTCGGTGATCGGTGTGTCGACGACACGCTTGGCGCCGAATTCCTGCAGCAAGCCCTGCGTGATCTTGTAGGCGCCCTGATATTCGGCGACTTCCTCGCCCATGACGAAGACATCGCCGTCGGCGCGCATTTCTTCCGCCATGGCGTCACGCAGCGCTTCGCGCACCGTCGTCATCACCATTTCCGTGCCTTCCGGAATATCCGGATCGGAAGCGGCTTCGGCGGCCTTCGGCTCGGCGGGAACGGCGTCGGGAGAAGCCTGCGGCTTTTCCTCCTGGGCGACTTCCGGAGCCTTCGTTTCCTCAGGCGCCTTGGTCGCGGCCTCGTCGATATCGTCGGCGCTTTCGCCTTCCTCGAGGAGAACGGCGATCGGCGTGTTGACCTTGACGCCCTCGGTACCTTCGGAGATCAGGATCTTGCCAATCGTGCCTTCATCGACGGCCTCGACTTCCATCGTCGCCTTGTCGGTCTCGATTTCGGCGAGGATGTCACCGGCGGCGACGCTGTCGCCTTCCTTCTTGAGCCATTTGGTGAGGTTGCCCTCTTCCATCGTCGGGGAGAGCGCCGGCATGAGAATATTGGTAGGCATTTATATCCCTCCCCGTCTTAACGCAGGATGTCGGTGTAGAGCTCGGAAACATCCGGCTCCGGATCGGTCTGGGCGAAATCGGCGGCATCGGAGATGATCGAACGCACATCCTTGTCGATGGCCTTCAGTTCATCTTCGCTGGCCCATTTCTTGTCCAGAATCCGCTTGCGGACCTGCTCGATCGGGTCATGTTCGGAACGCATCTTCTGCACTTCATCCTTGCTGCGGTATTTGGCAGGGTCAGACATGGAGTGGCCACGATAGCGGTAGGTCTGCATTTCCAGAATGATCGGCCCCTTGCCCGAGCGCGCATGCGCTTCGGCATCTTCCGCCGCAGCCTTCACCGCACGAACATCCATGCCATCGACCTGAACGCCGGGAATGCCGAAGGAACTGCCGCGTTTGGAGAAATCGGTCTCTGCCGAGGAGCGGGCAACAGATGTGCCCATAGCATAACGGTTGTTTTCAACGACGAAGACGACCGGCAGCTTCCATAACTGAGCCATGTTGTAAGTCTCGTAAACCTGGCCTTGGTTGGCAGCACCGTCGCCATAATAGACGACCGAAACCTTGCCATCCTCGCGATACTTGTTGGCAAAGGCGAGGCCGGCGCCGAGCGGCACCTGCGCGCCGACGATACCGTGACCGCCGTAGAACGCCTTCTCCTTGGAGAACATGTGCATCGAGCCGCCCTTGCCCTTGGAATAGCCGGACTGGCGACCGGTGAGCTCGGCCATGACACCACGAGCTTCCATGCCGGTGGCGAGCATATGACCGTGATCGCGATAGCTTGTGATGATCTGATCACCATCCTTCAGCGCCATCTGCATGCCGACGACGACAGCTTCCTGACCGATGTAAAGGTGACAGAAACCGCCGATGAAGCCCATGCCATAAAGCTGGCCGGCCTTTTCCTCGAAGCGGCGAATCATGAGCATCTCGCGGAGCGCATGCATTTCCTGATCGCGATCGAATTCGACGATCCGGTTGTTATCTTCTTTTTTGGGGGATTTCCGTGAAGCAGACGCTTGCGACGCCATCAAGACCTCCTATGGAAGGAAAGACGTGGAGTTGGCGCCACAATAGTCAGTTTTGTGCGGCACGGCAATGCTAGATTTACCGAGAAAATTCAATAACTAATATACTGAAATATAACAAATTTTATCAAATTAATAGGAATTCAGTTTATTGCAGATTTCGGTCGAAAATCACGATTTCGTCCGGCCTCAGCAGATTGAGCGCGTAGCGCGCCTGCTCGTCAAGCGCATCCTTCATCAAAGAGCCGTCGGAAAGCATCCGAACGCGCTCCTCCATCGCCTGCCGCTCGCTCACAAGCTTCTCAAGCTTGCGCTCGTTCAGCTCCTTGTGAGTCTCGAAGCGTTCGGCGGCAATCAGGCCGTAATCGCCGTGGATGGAATGATAGACGAAATAGCTCATGAAACAGGCCGTGATCGCGGGAACGACGAGGCGGCCGTAAAACCGTGGTTTGTGATGGCGGGTCCACATGAGGCTGTCCGGAAATTACGCAATACTGTGACCCGGAATCTAGCGCCCTAACCTTAACCAAGAATAAAGCGCCCGACAGTTTCCGCAAATGGTTTGGAAACGCGGGCGCCCTCACGGAAAGGTCAACAAGCTCTGCTCGGTCTCGACCGTGACACCAGTTTTGAGCCGGGTGAATGCGGCCGCATAAGATTGACGGTTTCGCGGTCCCGGCTCAGGGCCAATCGTGCAATGCGCACAAATCCGAAGGCGAAAAGCACGAAAAATGCCCGCGGCACGGGGCCGCGGGCATCACAAGTCATGACAATTGACTGTTGCCTTCGGGCAATTACGCCTTGAGGATCGACTTTCCGGCGTAGACAGCCTGAGCGCCAAGCTCTTCCTCGATACGGATGAGCTGGTTGTATTTGGCAAGACGATCCGATCGCGACAGCGAACCGGTCTTGATCTGACCGCAATTGGTGGCAACGGCGAGGTCGGCGATCGTGGCGTCTTCGGTTTCGCCCGAACGGTGCGACATGACCGAGGTGTAGCCGGCCTTGTGAGCTGTCTCGACGGCATCGAGCGTTTCCGTCAGCGAGCCGATCTGGTTGACCTTGACGAGCAGCGAGTTGCCGACGCCCATCTTGATGCCGTCCTTCAGGCGCTTGGTGTTGGTGACGAACAGATCGTCGCCGACCAGCTGGCACTTGCCGCCGATCATCGATGTCAGTTCCTTCCAGCCGTCCCAGTCGTCTTCGGCCAGGCCGTCCTCGATCGAGAAGATCGGGTACTTGCCGATCAGGTCTGCGAGATAGGCGGCCATTTCGCCGGAGGAGAAGGTCTTGCCCTCGCCTTCCATCTCGTACTTGCCGTCCTTGTAGAATTCGGTCGAGGCGGCATCCATGGCAAGATAGACATCATCGCCCGGCTTGTAGCCGGCCTTTTCGATCGACTTCATGATGAAATCAAGCGCGGAGATGGTGCTGGGAAGCGCCGGCGCGAAACCGCCCTCATCGCCGATCGCGGTGTTGAAGCCGCCGGCCGAAAGCTCTTTCTTCAGCGTGTGGAAGATTTCCGAACCCATGCGGACCGCGTCGCGCAGCGTGTCGGCGCCGACGGGCATGATCATGAATTCCTGGAAGTCAATCGGGTTGTCGGCATGCTCGCCGCCATTGATGATGTTCATCATCGGAACCGGCAGGAGATGGGCGAAGGAACCGCCGACATAGCGATAGAGCGGCAGGCCGCAGGCAGTCGCGGCGGCCTTGGCGGAGGCAAGCGAAACGCCGAGGATGGCGTTGGCGCCGAGGCGGCCCTTGTTCGACGTGCCGTCGAGTTCGATCATCGTCTGGTCGATTTCCAGCTGGTTCTCGACATCGAGACCGACGATGGCTTCGAGGATTTCCGTGTTGACGGCGTTGACGGCCTTCTCGACGCCCTTGCCGAGATAGCGCTCGCCGCCATCGCGCAGTTCTACCGCCTCGTGCGCGCCGGTCGAGGCGCCCGAGGGCACGGCGGCGCGGCCGATGGTGCCGTCTTCCAGATACACATCGACCTCGACCGTGGGATTGCCACGGCTGTCGAGAATTTCACGGGCGAGAATGTCGGTGATTGTCGTCATGTCTGTCTACCTGTCGACCTTGCTGTTCGAAATTGTGATGCGCGCACCAAAGCGCAGAGTTTTTCCATAATACGCCCGGTGTCTTGGGTCACCCGCGCGTTGCAGCAAAACTGCATAAAGCAGTTCATTCGCCAGAACTATGACGAATGAAAGATTTTCAGGGCCGACCCCAGGAAAAACGCGGACCGGTCCCTTGAAGCCAAGATTATCTATCCTTCGCGATCGCGTCAAAAGCCAGAAGTTTTTCGAGAAGCCGCGGCATTTGGTCGAGCGGAACCATATTCGGCCCATCTGACGGCGCGTTGTCCGGATCCTGATGGGTCTCGATGAACACCCCGGCGACGCCCACGGCAACCGCAGCGCGCGCGAGCGTCTCGACGAATTCGCGCTGACCGCCGGTCGAACCGCCCTGCCCGCCAGGCTGCTGAACCGAATGGGTGGCATCGAAGATCACCGGAGCGCCGGTTTCGGCCATGATCGGCAGGGAGCGCATGTCGGAGACCAGCGTGTTGTAGCCGAAGGAGACGCCGCGCTCGCACAGGAGCACGTTGCCATTACCGCTGTCGACGATCTTGGCGAGCACGTTCTTCATGTCCCAGGGTGCCAGGAATTGACCCTTCTTCACATTGATGACCCGACCAGTCTTCGCGGCCGCGATCAGGAGATCGGTCTGGCGGCAGAGAAATGCGGGAATCTGCAGCACATCGACGACCGGCGCCACTTCGGCGCACTGCGCTTCGGTGTGAATGTCGGTCAGCACCGGAAATCCGTATTCCTTCTTCAGGTCGGCAAAGATCTCCAGCGACTTTTCCAGTCCCATGCCGCGAGCGGCGTTGAGCGAGGTCCGGTTGGCCTTGTCGAAGGAGGATTTGTAGACGAGGCCGATCCCGGCATCGCTGCAGATCTCGACAAGCCGACCGGCCATCATGAAGGCGTGGTCGCGGCTTTCCATCTGGCAGGGCCCGGCGATCAGCGACAGCCTGCCGCTGTTGGAAAAGGCGACCTTCGCAGCGCCCGCGCCGGCCGAAACGGTCCGATTGCTCATGTCATGCTTCCTTGAATATGAATGTCACGCCCTGTCCGGGCGCAGGCGGAATGCAAATCATCCCGTCCGCTGTTTCGTGTTGGATCGCGTTTTTCGCGAGAATGTCCGCGATATTGCCGATATCCGCAGCCTCAAAGGCAATCGCACGACCGACAAGACCGCGTCCCGTGGCCGGCGGATCGATACCGAAACGCGCGCGGAGATGGTCATGGGTGAAGATTGAAAGGTCGGCGCCGGCCCCTTCCACAGTCACGCCGTGCGGATGGATATCCGTCTCGTGGCAATGGCTCAACTGCTGCAGCAGCGGCTCGAACTCCATCGGATAGTCTTCGCCGATCAGCACTTCGGCAATCCCGGTCACGCCGTTCTGGTGGGCCATCAGCGCTTCCGGCGGGCTCAGCGGCAACAGCCGCTCGCAGGTAAAGAAGAAAAGGTCGGGCGCGCGAAGATCCGCCGCGAAGGCCAGCCGGAAACCGGCTTCCGCCTCGCTGCCGTCCTCGCGCTGGAATGTCCGGGAAAAGCGGAAGAGATCGCCGGCGGCGATGCCCTCCGTTGCAAAAGCCTCGTGGTCGGCGACCGCGTCCTCGCTCTTGAACACGATTGCTGACAGCCCGTCCTCGCCGACGCGGAAACGAAAGGCCTTGTCGCGCGCCACGAATTGGAGGCCGTCGCGAATGTGATTCCCGTAGATCTGCAGATCTGCGATCCCGAGCGGTTCGAGATAGGTCCCGTCGGCAAAATAAACGCAGGCGTTTTCCGTGCCGAAGGGGTGGCGGGCATCGGGCGCGACGCTGAAGCCGAGCGCGCTCAGCCTGAGCCTTGAGGTCGCCAGGTCGACAACCGGCATAACGAGGTGATCAAGCGGGCGCTGGGCACGGTGCGAAAGAGACATCAGGCTCCTCCTTTGAGAGGCGCCCTTGATGGCATGAAAGGCGGCGGGCTTCAAGCTGTTGTCGAAACCCGCGCGCCCCTTGTTACGGCCGGCTACCAGATGTAGCGAAGCTTTGCCGAGGCGATCAGCGCCGAATACTCAGCACCCCATTCGCCGTAGGCGCCGATCGAAAGATCGGCCTGCGGGGTGAGCTGGATGCGCGTGCCGATATTGGCCGTGACCGCGCTTCCCGTCGGCGCATTGCTGGAGATGGAGAAGCCGTATCCGGGCAGAGCGAGGAAGCTCGCGTTCGCATTGCCGCCGCCGCCATAGCGGTAAAGATAGGAGACACGCGAATTGAACGAGAAGCGCCGCGCGTAATCCCCTGCCGCGGTATCAAAGCCGACGCCTGCCTCGACCGTGCCGCGGAAGAGGCTGGAATCGGAATAGGCAAGAGCCGAACTGCCGACCCCCGATGCCACCTCCTCCTGGTAGGACGGCGCGCTGGTGTAGACGGCGCTTGCAGCGGCGAAGGGAATGAAGGCCATGCCGCCATTGACGATCCGGCCGCCCGCCTCGAAACGACCGCCGAAGGTGGTGGCAGAATAGCTGCCGCGCAGCCGGTCGCTCGCCGTGCCGAAGGCAACGGTGCGCTCCGTGTCGATATTGTCGATCCCGAGGCCGACCGTTGCCAGGCCGTAAAGCCCCTGCGCGGTTTGCCCGGCGGCCGTGACGGCGGCATGCAGCGACTGGCTGTCGGCCGAGCCGTCCTGTTCCGTCTGGTCGTAACTTGTCTGTCCGCCGCCGAAGACGAAGCCGATCGCGGTCGAGTCGTCGAGCTGGGCCAGGTAGCCGCCCTCCACGATATTGCCCTTGATGTCAGCGCCCGAATTGCCGGCGCCTGAATCGCCGTCGACGCTCGCCGTCTCGCCGTTATATTCGAGCCAGATGGAATTGGCCGGCGTCAGGGAGCGGTATGGCGCGTAGGGCGCACCGTAGGAACTGCCGTATGCGCCGCCTGCCGTGCCTCCGTAAGAGCCTCCATAGGTCGCGCCGCGACTGGTTGATGCCCAATCCCATTGCGGCTGCCGGTTCGAAGGCGTGCCGAGGTTCCAGTAGGCGAGCGCCGATGTTTCGCCGGCCGAGGGCAACGTGTCCTCGTCCTTTTCCTCGATCGGACGCCAACCGGCGAGCAACCGGCTCGGATTGGACGACCGGCGCAGGAAGTCCTGCATGCCGAGAGTAGCCGTCATCGTCGCGTTGATGCCCAGTTCACCGCCAAGCGTCGTCATTGCCGCCTCGTAAGCGCTTCCCGATTGCAGCATGCCGGCGGACAAGGTTCCCGTCAGCGGCACGCCGTCGTTGAAGGCCTTGACCAACTGGTCGTTGACACCCTTGCCGAGCGCGGAGAAATTGAAATTGCCGCCGACATAGGCGAGCGACATGTTAAGCCTGTTGCCTTCCTCGGAGATGGTGCCGCGAAACTGCGATGGCAGCGAGGCAAGCGGCGCGTCGTAGGTGCCGGTGATCTCGCCCGCCTCCAGCAGCGTGTATTGCTGCTTCAGTTCGCCGCCGTCGACGAAATCGATATCGAGCTCTGTCTCGTCAAAGGAAACCGTGCCGGTAACCTTGGCCGGAACCTGGTTGGTCTGGATCACGGCCGCATAGGTGGCATCCGGTTCGAAATCGAGATCGCCGTTGACGGTGATCGACCCGTCCTCGTCGCCGGAAAGGAATGTGCCGCCGGTGCGCACCGTGGTCGAGCCGATCTCGCCCGAACCGCCGAAAGAGGCCCCCGCCTTGATATCTGCGCTGGTGCCGCGTAGCGAAGCGTCCACCAGGAAGGTGCCGCTTTCGGCTTCAAGCGTGCCAGCGAACTGGTCGTTGTCGGCCGTCAGTCTGAGCGTTCCCGAGCCTTTCTGGGAGACAGTGCCCGTGCCGCGCAGAAGGCCGGCGAACTCGATATCGTCGGATCGGGCAAAGCTCAGCTTGCCGCCGGTCTCGATTGCCGCATTGCCCTGGAGCGTTCCGGTCGTGCCGCCATCGCCGACCTGAATCTCGGCGCCGGTGTCGATATAGGTATTGCCTTCATTGGTGTTGTCGGCGGTCAGGATGGTCGTGCCGCCATAGGCTTCGATATCGACCGTGCCGCTGATCTCGCGCGAGAATTCATAATCCGTCGAGGTGTGGTTGAAGACCAGATATCCCTGTCCGTCACCGAAGGAGACTTCGTTGACATCAAGTGTGCCGGGCGCTTGTGCGGCCACGCCTGGAACGGAGCCGATCACAAGCTCGCCGAACGAACCGGCATTTGCAGCCAGCACGAGGTTGTCAGCCGTCAGCGTCCCGCCGTTTGAAAGCGCCAGCAGACCGCCGCCACTCTCGCCTACGGTCAGATCGCCCTCGACCGTCCAGGACGACCCGGCCCCGTCGATCGCCGCGAAACCAATTGAGCCCGCTGCGGATGCCAGTGTGCTCGCTGTACTGGTAACAACGCCGCCATCTGCGACGAGCAAGCCGCCCTCTCCTTCAACACCGACGGTAATGCCGCCATCGACCGTCCAGGTCGATCCCGCGCCGCTTACCCCGACAAGACCCTCGCCGGCGGCGGTTGTCCCGATTTCCGCCGTGCGGTTTGTGACGATGCCACCGTCGAAAATATCCAGAAGGCCCACACCTTCGGAACCGACCTCGAGGTTCGAGGTGTTGTTCCATGTAGCGCCTTCAATGACGCCAACAACGCCGAGGCTGCCGGCATCGCGACCGATAATGCCGCCGTTCGAATTCAGGGTGCCGCCATTTTCCAGCGCCAGAGCGCCGCCTCCCGTCGCGCCGACAGTCATTCTGTTGGTGAGGGTAACCTCGCTGCCGGCATCGGCAATAAGGAGAAGACCTATACTGTCTTCATTCGCGCCGACCAGTGCGAAATCCGCTGTGACGGAACCGCCATTTAATACTGCCATACGGCCATCGCCATTGCGCCCGACCCTGAGCGAGGCGGAAAGCTGCAATTGCGCGCCGGCGCCGTCGACATAAACCGTACCCTCGCCGCTCGAAACATTGCCGATATAGGCATTGCTGGCAGTCATGGTCGCGCCGTCGAGGATGGACAGCGTGCCTTCGCCGCCGGTACCGCCGGTGTTCACATTGCCGCCGAGTGAAATGTCATTATAGACATTCCACAGCGAACCGCTGCCGGTCACGGTTGCTTCATTGCCGGTGGAGGACGTGTTCTCGCCGATCGAAAGCGAGCCGCTGATTGCATGGGCACCGCTTTGAACCAGCACAGTACCCTTGCCGCTGCTGCCGATCGTCGTCGCGCCGTAGCCGTTCCACTCCGTGCCGGCGCCCGAAAGCGTAATACTCCCCTCGCCACCGGCATGGCGGCCAATGATCGCCTGATCCGATTCCAGATAGGCGCCATTGGAAACCGTCAGTGTGCCGGTACCGCTGTTTGCCACCGAAAGACCGTTGTCGCCGCTGCCGTAGGTCCTCAGGCTGGTTCCGCTGCCGGAAAGCGTGACTGTACCCGAACTGCCTGCTGAATTGCCGAGAATGATCGACGCGGTCTGCCCGGTGGCGCCGTCCGCCATTGCAATCCGGCCAGTACCGAAATCACCGACCATGATCGAGTTATCCATCTGAATCGCGCCGCCGGCACCGAGCGTCAGCGTGCCGTTGCTGCCGGCCAACGAACCAAGGCGGGTCTTTTCGCCGTTGATCGTCGCATTCGATGTCATCTGACCAGTCGCGGTTCTTCCGATAATGATCGTGTTGATATATTCCGTGCCGCCATCGGTGGGCAGAATGGGCGCATTGGTCGTGGTGTCTATGGTAACGTTGTCACCTGCCTTGGGCGTATTGGTCGTGGCCGCGCCATTCTCGAGCCAATTGTTGGCCGTATACCAGTCGGTCGATTCGGCGCCGGTCCACAGGAAGTTGGCGGCTAGCCCCGGCGTGCCCCAGAGGAGGAAAAGCGCGGATGAACTCAGGAAGACCGAACGGGCCGCCTTCAGCCGCAAACTCACATTACGCATGACACCTCCAGCACACAAACGCTTGAACCACCTGCGGCCGGTCCTCAACGGCGACCGGTCTCGCATGCCTGCAATTCTGGACTGCAGTAAATTAAGAACTTCTTGCGATGGGGGAATTGGCCGCCATGCTTAATGTTTATGGTTAGCGCTTGGTTAATCCGGTTCGGGCGGTGTTTTCGTCGCACATGCAGCTATGTCTTCAATTCCGTTGCATCTTCGTCTAAGAAGCGTCACAAACCCGAAGGATCGGAACACAGGGACCGCACAAGAATGCTCGAAACAATGCGCAGAGGCGCCCAGACATGGGTCGCGAAACTTCTCCTGATCCTGCTGATCATCTCGTTCGGCGTCTGGGGCGCTTCGAGCGCGCTGTTTTCCGGCAATTCGGACGTGGTCGTTCAGGTCGGAGACAAGACGGTTTCGGCCAATGAGTACCGGCTGGCCTACCAGCGCCAGATCAACAGCCTCAGCAACCAGTTCGGCCGCCGCCTGACTGGCGAGGAAGCCCGGATGATCGGCGTCGACCAGCAGGTCTATGCCCAGCTCGTTGCCGGCGCCGCCCTCGACCAGCTCGCCGACAACATGAATCTCGGGCTTTCGGAAGACCGGCTGGCCGAACTTATTGCGCAGGACCCGGCCTTCCAGAACGCCGACGGCCGATTCGACCGCCAACGCTTCAGTGCGCTGCTGCGCAATGTCGGCCTGAACGAAGATGACTATGTGGCCGAGCGCAGCAAGGTAGCTGTGCGCTCCCAGATCGTCGACGGCATGGCCGACGGCTTCGTTCCGCCCGAAACGCTGGTCGACGCGATCCGCGAATATCGCAGCCAGAGCCGCGTGGTCGACTACATCGTGCTCAACAACGCCTTTGTCGAACCCATAAAGTCGCCGGGCGACGACGTTCTGCAGCCATGGTTCGAACAGAGACAGGCAGCCTATCGCGCGCCCGAATACCGCAAGATAGCCTATGTCGCGCTCAGACCGTCCGATATCGCCGATCCCGGTGCGATCTCCGACGATGCGGTGCGGGCCGACTATGAAGCGCGGATCGCCAGTTACACGACGCCGGAAGAGCGCCGGATCCAGCAGTTGACCTTCAGCGATCAGGCCGCTGCCGAACAAGCGGCGCAAGCCCTTGCCGACGGCGCGAAGACCTTCGACCAGCTCATTTCCGAAGCCGGACGAACCACCGCCGACGTCACGCTCGGCATCTACGAGAAGGGCCAGTTCCCCGATCAGGCCATTGATTCTGCAGCCTTTGCCATTCCTCAGCCAGGCGGCGTCAGCGGCGTCGTCCAGGGCAATTTCGGCCCGGTGATCCTGCGCGTGACCGACATTCAGCCGGAAAGCACGACGCCTTTTGCCGATGTCGAAGACCAGATCCGCACCGAGCTTGCCGAACAGCAGGCCGCCGACGACATTCTGAATGTCGAGAACCAGTATGAAGACCAGCGCGCCGGCGGCGCCAGCATGGCCGAAGCCGCCCAGAGCCTTGGACTTCAGGCCGTCACGATCGACGCGATCGATGCCAATGGACGCGACCAAAACGGTAACCCGATCGAGGACATCCCCCTTGGAACCGAGCTTGTCGGCGCTGCCTTCGAAAGCGATACCGGTCTCGAAAACCTCCCGCTGAACCTCAATGACGGCGGCGTCGTCTGGTACGAGGTCGATGACATCACGCCGCCGCGTGACCGGACATTCGACGAGGTTCGCAGCCAGGTGGAAGCGGACTGGGCGGCCGAACAGCAGCGCGACGCGCTCGCCGCCAAGGCCAATGAGCTGAAGGAACGCGTCGAAAACGGCGAGAGCCTGCAGCAGGTGGCGGACGATCTGGCCATCGACGTTCAGCAGAGCCCGTCGATCACGAGAACCTCGCAGAACAGCAATCTCGGTCCCGAGGCGATCGCGGCAGCCTTCAGCGGCCCGCTTGGCACCGTGGCCACCGCTCCGCGCGACAGCGGCGCAGAGCAGATCGTTCTTTCGGTGGCAACCGTGGTCAACCCTTCCGACACGCTCGAGACCAGCGGCGACAATCAGGCCATCACCGCCATTGCCTCGTCTGCCGGAGACGATATCCTCGATGAAATGATCAACAAGCTGCAGAGCGAATACGGCGTCTCGATCAACCAGACGCTCGCCCAGCAGGCGGTGAACCTGCGGTAAGCGAGAGGAAGCCATGTCCGAACTCAAGCCCTTCATCGCCAAGGTCGCCGACGGCCAGTCCCTGACGGCCGAAGAATCACGCAATGCCTTCGATATCCTGATGTCTGGCGAGGCCACCCCCTCGCAGATCGGCGGCTTCCTGATCGCGCTCAGGGTCAAGGGCGAGACGGTCGACGAGATTGTCGGCGCCGTCACGACGATGCGGGCCAAGATGCTGCCGGTCAAGGCGCCCGAACACGCGATCGATATCGTTGGCACCGGTGGCGACGGCGCCGGCACCTACAATATCTCGACGCTCGCGGCCATCGTGACGGCAGGCGCCGGCGTGACCGTTGCCAAGCATGGCAACCGGGCGCTGAGCTCGCGGTCCGGCACGGCCGACAGCCTGTCGGAGCTTGGCGTTGAACTGGACACCGGGCCCGCGATCATCGAAGCCTGCCTGGCGGAAGCCGGCATCGGCTTCATGTTCGCGCAGAAGCACCATGCGGCCATGCGCCATGTCGGCCCCTCCCGGGTCGAACTCGGCACGCGCACGATCTTCAATCTGCTGGGACCGCTTTCGAATCCGGCCGGCGTGAAGAGCCAGCTTCTCGGCGTGTTCTCGCCGCAATGGCTGGTGCCGCTCGCCGAGGTGCTGCGCGATCTCGGATCCGAGACCGTGTGGGTCGTGCATGGCGAGGGTCTCGACGAGATCACCACGACCGGAACGACCAGGATCGCCGAGCTCTCTGACGGCAAGATCCGCGAATATTCGCTGACGCCGAAGGATTTCGGCGTCGAGGCGGTGACGCTCGACGCGCTTCGCGGCGGTGACGGCAAGGTCAATGCCGCGGCGCTGCGCAAGGTGCTTTCCGGCGAGCGCAACGCCTATCGCGACATCTCGCTCTGCAATGCCGCCGCCGCCCTGATGATCGCCGGCAAGGGCGAGACGCTTGCCGACGCGATGACGATCGCCGCCCAATCGCTTGAAAGCGGCAATGCGGCGCTCGCGCTCGACCGGCTCGTTGCCGTCTCCAACCAGAAAAGCGAAGGCTGAGGACCGGCCATGACCGACATCCTGCGAAAGATCGAAGCCTATAAGCGCGAAGAGATCGCCGACGCCAAGGCGAAGGTCACACTCGACGACCTGAAGGCGCGCGCAGCCGATCAGGAAAAGCCGCGCGGCTTTCTGGAAGCACTCCGTCGCAAACAGGACGAGGACCGGTTCGGGCTGATCGCCGAGATCAAGAAGGCGAGCCCCTCCAAGGGGTTGATTCGCCCGGATTTCGATCCGCCGGCCTTTGCCGCAGCTTATGAGGCGGGCGGCGCGGCCTGTCTTTCGGTGCTCACCGATACGCCGAGCTTCCAGGGCGCGCCCGAGTTCCTGGCCGCCGCCCGCAATGCCTGCGCCCTGCCCGCGCTGCGCAAGGATTTCATGTTCGAGCCCTATCAGGTGCACGAGGCCCGTGCCTGGGGCGCCGACTGCATCCTGATCATCATGGCAAGCCTTTCCGATGACGAGGCGCGCGCGCTGGAAGAGACCGCCTTCGAACTGGCCATGGATGCACTGATTGAGGTCCATAACGAGGAAGAATGCGAGCGCGCGCTTAAGCTTTCATCTCAGATGATCGGCATAAATAACCGTAATCTCAGGAATTTTGAGGTTACGCTTGAGACCAGCGAACGCCTGGTCAAGATGATGCCGGAGGATCGGCTGCTCGTCGGGGAAAGCGGCATCTTCGTCCATGACGATTGCCAGCGGCTGGCAAGGAGCGGCATCACCACCTTCCTCGTCGGCGAGAGCCTGATGCGCAAGGACGATATTGCAGGCGCGACGCGCGCGCTTCTGACTGGCGTTGACGCCGGGCTTCCGACGCAATGAGCGACAGGCCCGCAAATCTGACCCATATCGCGGCCGACGGCTCGGCCAATATGGTCGATGTCGGCGGCAAGGACGAGACCGTTCGCACGGCCACGGCCGAAGGTTTCGTGCGCATGAAGCCCGAGACGCTGGCGTTGATTGAAAGCGGCAATGCGAAGAAGGGCGACGTCATCGCCACGGCCCGCCTTGCCGGGATCATGGGCGCCAAGCAGACCGCCAGTCTCATTCCGCTCTGTCACCCGCTGATGCTCACCAAGATCGCGGTCGATATCGTTGCCGATGCCGCCCTGCCCGGCCTTCGGGTTACCGCCACCGCGCGGCTGACGGGCCGGACAGGCGTCGAGATGGAAGCGCTGACGGCCGTTTCCGTCGCCTGCCTGACGATCTACGACATGGCCAAGGCGGCCGACCGGGAGATGGAAATCGGCGCGATCCGCCTTGTCGAAAAATCGGGCGGCGCAAGCGGCGACTACAAACGATCGGAGACCTGAGGCATGGCCGGCTCGCTTCTGCCCGTTGACGAGGCGCTCGCCATCCTGCTGGACGACACGCGGGCAATTGCGAACACAGAAACGCTGGACCTGATCGAAGCTGACGGGCGCATATTGTCGGAAGACCTTCCCGCGCGCGTGACCCAGCCGCCCTTCAGCGCCTCGGCCATGGACGGTTACGCGGTCAGGGCCGCCGACGCAGATGCCGCCGGCGCGCTGCTCTCGGTAATAGGCACGGTGGCTGCCGGCGAAACGCCGCGCCAGACCGTAGCCCCCGGGACGGCGGTCCGTATCTTCACCGGCGCACCCTTGCCGCCGGGCGCCGACAGCGTGGTCATCCAGGAGGATTGCCAATCGGTCGGCGGCGATCGCATCAAGCTTATTGAACCTACGAAAAGTGGGTCTAACATACGCCCCGCCGGGCAGGATTTTCGCGAAGGACTGACCCTGCTCCGACAGGGCCGCCGGCTCGAAGCGCGCGCGCTTTCTCTGGCTGCTGCCGGCGGTTATGGAACTCTTCCCGTCTATTGCCGTCCGAAGATCGCCGTGCTTGCCACAGGCGACGAACTGGTGCCGCCGGGCGAAGTGCCGGGTCCGGGGCAGATCTCCGCTTCGGCGGGAATCGCTCTGCAATCGCTCGCCCGCGCCAACGGAACGCAAACCCGCGACCTCGGTATCGCCCGCGACAACGCAGCCGCGATAGAAGCTGCGGTTGCCAGCGCCCGCGCATGGGGCGCGGATGTCCTGATCACCATCGGCGGGGCATCTGTCGGCGACCGCGATCTCGTCGGCCCGACCCTGCAGGCCATGGGAATGACGCTTGATTTCTGGAAGATCGCGATGCGGCCGGGAAAGCCGCTCATGGTCGGCAATCTCGACGCCATGAAGGTGCTGGGCCTGCCCGGCAATCCCGTTTCCGCCTATGTCTGCGCGCTGGTCTTTGCCGAACCATTGATCCGTCGCCTTGCCCGGCTTGCGCCCCGTAATCGCCTGATGCGCGCTTTCGCCGCCGAAGCGATCGGCCCCAACGGCCCGCGCCGCCACTATATGCGCGCGCGTTTCACCGACCGCACCAACGCCTTGGTCGCTCCCTGCTCAAGCCAGGACTCATCGCTGATCGCCACGCTAGCAAGCGCCGACTGCCTGATCGTTCGCCCGCCGGCAGACGGTCCGGTAAAACCCGGCGACCCGCTCAGCGTGATGATGCTTGACCCGAACGAGCCTTGATCACTCGGCCCCCTCGCTCTGCCGGCTTGCTGCCTGCAGGAAGGCATGCATCTTCATCCGCACGGTCTCTTCGTCGATCTCGATTTCCGCTTCGGCGAAATCACGCATCAGCTTCTTCAGCACATCGTCATGCCCGGCATGGGTGAAATCGGCGGCGATCACTTCGCTGGCGTAGAATTCGAGATCGTCGCGCCCCAGAAGCTCTGCGGCCCAGGCAGCCAGCATCCGGTTGCGCCGGGCGATGACGCGAAAGCGCGCGGCTTCCTGCTGCACATAGGCTGCCTCGAAGGCACGCTCGCGATCGGTAAAGATCGATCCGGACATATCCACCTCCATCGCGCCGGCAGACGGCGCACTGTTTCCTCTTGCAAAGAGAATGGCGACAAAACTGACGTTTGAAAAGAAGCAGGATTTAACTATTTTAATAAGATCGTTTAAAATCCAAGATGAAATCGGTTCCAATGGCGGCCGCCGGCCGGCCTGTCCGCGCAATTGCCTTGAAAAACGCTTGGTTTTGATTGAGAAAGCCGCACGACTTCGCTATTCCAGCGAGAGAGACAGAAATATCGCGTGCGCCAAGGCCACGCCAACTACGCGAGAAAAAAATGAATCGTCGCCGCCGGGTTTATGAAGGCAAGGGCAAGATCCTCTACGAAGGCCCCGAGCCCGGAACGCTGATCCAGTTCTTCAAGGATGATGCCGCCGAGCCGGGCATTACCGGTGAGGTCATTGACGGCAAGGGCGTGCTCAACAACCGCATCTCCGAATATGTCTTCAGCCATCTGAACGCGATCGGCATTCCGACCCATTTCATCCGCCGCCTCAACATGCGCGAACAGCTGGTGCGCGAGGTGGAGATGATTCCGCTTGTGCTTACCGTGCGCAATATCGCGGCCGGATCGCTCTCGCGCCGGCTCGGCATCGAGGAAGGCACGCCCCTTCCCCGTTCCATCGTCGAGTTTTCGCTGAAATCGGACGAACTGAAAAACCCGCTGGTGACCGAAGAGCACATCACCGCCTTCGGCTGGGCCATGCCGCCGGAACTCGATGACATGGTGGCGCTTGCGATCCGCATCAACGATTTTCTCTCCGGCCTGTTTCTCGGCGCCGGCATGCAGCTTGTCGATTTCAAGATCGAATGCGGCCGCCTGTTCGAGGGCGACATGATGCGCATCATCCTGGCCGACGAGATATCGCCGGATTCCTGCCGCCTCATCGACCTGCAGACGCGCCAGCGGATGGACCGCGACGCGCGCGGCGGCGCAGCACCCAATGCCCATTCCGAGATTGCCCGCAGGCTTGGCATCATGAACGAGAACGAACCCGCCCGCGCCGCCGGCCCGGTACTTGTCAAATAGCAGATTGAGGATTGAACCAGTGATCAATGCACGTGTCATCGTTACCTTGAAGAACGGCGTTCTCGATCCGCAGGGAAAGGCCATCGAAGGCGCCCTGCACGGACTCGGCTTCGACGGGCTTGCCGGCGCGCGCCAGGGCAAGGTCTTCGATCTTGCGCTCGACACCGATGACCGCGCCAAGGCCGAGGCCGATGTCGCGGCCATGTGCGAGAAGCTTCTGGCCAACATGGTGATCGAGAATTACGCGATCGAACTGACCCAGGCCTGAGCGCAGGAAGAGAGCGAAAGCCATGAAGACCGCATTGATCCAGCTTCCGGGCCTGAACCGCGACCGCGACATGTTCGCCGCGATCCGCACGATTTCCGGCCATGACCCGATTCCCGTCTGGCAGACCGAGACCGAACTGCCGGATGCCGACCTGATCATTATTCCAGGCGGCTTTTCCTATGGCGACTATCTGCGCTGCGGGGCGATCGCGGCGCGCATGCCGGTCATGCGTGCGGTGGCCGAAAAGGCGCGCGCCGGCGTGCGCGTCATCGGCGTGTGCAACGGATTTCAGATCCTGCTTGAGGCCGGTCTTTTGCCGGGCGCGCTGATGCGCAACGCCTCGCTCAAATTCGTCTGCCGCCAGGTCCGTCTGCAGGTCGCCAACAATCGCACGGCCTTCACCTCGGCCTATGGAGAGGGCGAAGTCATCAACTGCCCGGTGGCCCATCATGACGGCAACTATTTTGCCGAGGCCGCAGAACTCGCCCGCATCGAAGACAATGGACAGGTCGTCTTCCGCTATGCCGAAGGCACCAACCCCAACGGCTCGATCAATGACATCGCCGGCCTGATCAACGCCGAAGGCAATGTGCTCGGCATGATGCCACATCCCGAAAACCTGATCGAGCCCGCCCATGGGGGCACGGACGGACGGCGCCTGTTCGAATCGGCTCTCGGCTTGCTTGCCACAGCCTGACTTTTCTTTGTCGCGGCAATCGGGCGGATCAGGAGCTTTCGCTTGACCTTGGGGCCGGAATCGACAGTAATGCGTGCTGGCGGCGGAGCGCCATTCGAGGCGATCCGCCGCATTTGATCATTGGAAAGACGCATGACTTCAGTATCGTATTTCAGACCCGCGACCATGATGGCCTATCTGGCGCTGGGCGCAGGGTCGGTTTTCGCAGCGGACGCGGAAGTGCCGCAGGGCTCGGCGCCGGTCGTCGAGGAGAGCATCTTCGATGAGGCCCGCTTCGAGGTCGCGGCCTCGCTCGGATCCAACTCCGATTTCGAAAGCGGTGTTTTCCTGATCCCGAGCCTGTTCTTCGATCCGCTGCACAGCGAAGGCCGCGAAGGGTTCGACAAGTTCCTGCATCCGCGCTTCTTTCTGAGCGCCAGTATCTCGACGGCAGACGAGGCATCGCAGATCATGGCCGGCGCGAGCTGGAAGTTTCCCGTCGCCGGACCGACCTTCCTCGATATCGGCTTCGGCGGAGCGCTGTCGAACGGAAGCCTCGACGAGTTTGGCGGTCGCGGCCCAGGCATCGGTTCCCACCTACTGTTTCACGAATATATCGCCTTCGGCGTCGATCTCGATGACAGCTGGAGCATTACGGCCACCGTACGCCACTCCTCCAACGCAGATCTCGCGACCCCGAACAGCGGCCTGACCTATGGCGGCCTGGGCATCGCCAAGAATTTCTAGAGCCGCAACGGTTCTTTTCGGTCAAATTGAAAACGCCGGGCGGTCAGCCCGGCGTTTCTGCGTTTCATCATGGGGCAGCCGATCATGTATCGGCCGCAGACTTATCGGATTTGGATCCGCCCTTCTTGCCTGACTTGCCCTTCGGCCCGTCCGACTTCAGCTCCGACGGCTTGACGGGCGTTGAGTCCGGAATGGCGTCGAGCGTCAACTCGTCCTTGCCATCCTTGTCCGTCTTCACATCTACGCGGACCACGCCACCCTTCTTGAGCTTGCCGAACAGGATCTCGTTCGCCAGAGGCTTCTTGATATGCTCCTGGATAACGCGCGAGAGCGGGCGGGCGCCCATCTTCTCGTCGTAGCCACGCTCGGCGAGCCACTCGACCGCCTTGTCCTCGAGTTCGAAGGTGACATTGCGTTCGGAAAGCTGCGATTCGAGCTGCATGACGAACTTCTGCACCACCTGATGGATGACCTCCGTCGGCAGCGGCGCGAAGGGAATGATCGCATCCAGACGGTTGCGGAACTCCGGCGTGAAGATGCGGTTGAGCGCCTCTTCATCGTCACCGGTGCGCCGCGAGGAGCCGAAGCCGATCGCCGATTTCGACATTTCGCTCGCCCCCGCATTGGTCGTCATGATCAGGATGACGTTGCGGAAATCGATCTTCTTGCCGTTGTGGTCGGTCAGCGAGCCGTGATCCATGACCTGCAACAGGATGTTGTAGATGTCCGGATGCGCCTTCTCGATCTCGTCCAGGAGCACAACGCAATGCGGGTGCTGGTCGACGCCGTCGGTCAGAAGGCCGCCCTGGTCGAAACCGACATAGCCGGGAGGAGCGCCGAGCAGCCGCGAGACCGTGTGCCGCTCCATATATTCCGACATGTCGAAGCGCAGAAGCTCGACGCCAAGCGAGGAGGCAAGCTGCTTCGACACCTCGGTCTTGCCGACGCCCGTGGGCCCGGAGAAGATGTAGGAGCCGATCGGCTTGTTGGGCTCTCGAAGACCCGCGCGGGCAAGCTTGATCGAGGTCGCAAGCGCATCGATCGCCTTGTCCTGGCCGTAGACCACCGAACGCAGTTCCTGCTCGAGATTGGCAAGAACCTGCTCGTCATCCTTAGAAACGGATTTCGGCGGAATGCGAGCCATGGTCGCGACGGTCGCCTCGATCTCCTTCTCGGTGATCATCTTGCGTCGGCGGGACGCCGGAAGAAGCATCTGCGCAGCACCGCTCTCATCGATCACGTCGATGGCCTTGTCCGGCAGCTTGCGATCGGAGATATAGCGCGCGGAAAGCTCCACCGCCGCCTTGATGGCGTCGTTGGTGTAGCGCAGATTGTGGTATTCCTCGAAATAGGGCTTCAGCCCCTTCATGATCGCGATGGCATCGTCCACTGAAGGCTCATTGACATCGATCTTCTGGAACCGGCGCACCAGCGCGCGGTCCTTCTCGAAGAACTGGCGATATTCCTTGTAGGTGGTCGAACCGATGCAGCGGATCGCACCGGAGGAAAGCGCGGGCTTCAGCAGGTTCGACGCATCCATGGCGCCGCCGGAGGTGGCGCCCGCGCCGATCACCGTGTGGATCTCGTCGATGAAGAGCACAGCCCCCTCATATTCCTCGAGTTCCTTGACCACCTGCTTCAGCCGCTCCTCGAAGTCACCGCGATAGCGCGTGCCGGCGAGAAGGGTGCCCATGTCGAGCGAGAAGATCGTCGCATCGATGAGTGCTTCCGGCACCTTGCCTTCGACGATCCGCTTGGCCAGACCCTCGGCAATCGCCGTCTTGCCCACGCCGGGATCGCCGACGTAAAGCGGGTTGTTCTTCGAGCGGCGGCACAGGACCTGGATGGTCCTGTTGACCTCGGCATCGCGGCCGATCAGCGGGTCGATCTTCCCGCTCATCGCCTTCTCGTTGAGATTGACGCAATAGGCCTTCAGCGCGTCGGGCTGCTTGCGCCCGTTCTCATCGGCCTGCTGCGCCGCACCATCGGTATCCTCGTTTTCGGAATTGGCGCCGCGCGGCGTGCGGATTTCCGACGAGCCCGGCCGCTTGCCGATCCCGTGCGAGATATAATTGACCGCATCGTAGCGCGTCATCTCCTGCTGCTGCAGGAAATAGGCCGCATGGCTTTCGCGCTCGGCAAAGATGGCGACAAGCACATTGGCGCCCGTCACCTCCTCGCGGCCGGAAGACTGGACGTGGATCACCGCGCGCTGGATCACGCGCTGGAAGCCGGAGGTCGGCTTGGAATCCTCGTCATAACCGGTCACCAGATTGGCAAGTTCGGTATCGACATATTCGGTGACTATCTTTCGCAAAGCGTCGAGGTCGACATTGCAGGCACCCATGACGGCGGCGGCATCTCCATCATCAATCAGCGCCAGGAGCAGGTGCTCCAGCGTCGCGTATTCATGGTGCCGGTCATTTGCATAGGTCAGAGCCTGATGCAGCGCCTTTTCGAGACTGGGAGAGAATGTTGGCACGATCAGATCCTCACTTCTTTTCCATGACACATTGCAATGGGTGTTGGTGCTGACGCGCAAAATCCATGACCTGACTGACCTTGGTCTCAGCCACCTCATAGGTGAAAACCCCGCATTCGCCCACGCCGTTATTGTGGACATTCAGCATGATGCGGGTCGCCGCCTCGCGATCCTTCTGGAAGAAACGCTCCAGAATATGGATTACAAACTCCATTGGTGTGTAGTCATCATTCAACAGGAGAACCCGGTAGAGGCTGGGTTTCTTCGTCTTGGGCTTGGTGCGCGCGATCACCGCCGTTCCGCGGTTCGGATTGCCCCCGTTCTTCGAAGGGTCGTTCTGCATCCGGATCGACATCGCGATCATTCTCACTAACTCCGTGCGTCCTCTAGATTTTAAGCCGCGTACACCAGCCTTTGTTGACGTTCATATCTGTATGTACCGAGTCCGTTTCAAGCTCCCTGAGACTGATCCGATCTTAATGCCGATCTTCCGGCCTTGTCATTAAGAAAAAGACATCGCCTCAAGGACGGCTGCCCGCATGCCTCCTTCGTGCAGCTATCGCCGTCAGCAGATTCGCAACCCTAGGGTGATAATTCAAACATAATCGAACACCACTCCTCCGGCAGATCGGCGACGAAAGCCCCTTTGCGTCGCGCGAAACGTTACGCACGACCACGCGAAACGTTTCGTGCTCTTGCTTGACACGCTAGATCGTGAGGAGCACAGCCGAAGGCCGGGAGAGTTCTCGACGTGAACGCATCCGCAGCTCTGCGGAAGCTCGATCAGTTGCAGTAGGTCCTGCCGGAGGAGCGCTGCTTCAAATCAAAGTGAAAATGATCATTATGCTTGGGATAGCCGGGACCGAGCACGGTGTTGAAATACTCGCACCCGCTGGCGCGGACCGATTTCAAAAGCCCCTTCTCCCGGAAGGCAAAGAAGCCCTTCGGGGAGACATCTATGGTCTTGCCGGAATTGAGTGTGAAGCCGCCGATATCGATTGCATTCCCCTTCGAATGCTCCGACATCGTCCGCGAGTTCGTGCCATTGTTGACCCGGCGGCAAGAATAGCCGCCCATGGTCTCGATCGATTTCAGGCCGGTGAGGTAGCGCACGCGCACGGCCGGCGCGACATCGTTCTGAACCCACTGGGCAAAGGTAAGAGCGGTCTCGCAATTGACCGTCACATCCGGCGAGATCGCGATATTGCCCGGCAGTTTTTGCAATCTGACCGGATAGGCGATGCCGCATTGACTACCCTTGGCGATCGCCTCCACATCGGTAAAGGTGACCCCCATCGCGTTGAGTTCGCTGCGGCATTGCCGCTCGGCAAGCGGCATCAGGCCCGGTATGCGCTTCTGCTTCGGCTCTGCAACACTCCCCTGCCCCGCACCTGCGCCGGGAGCCACATGGGGCAGAAGCGAGGCCGTGTTGATCGGGTCAATGCCGGGATCCTTCGCCGCTGCGGCCGCCGTCTGTTCCTCGGCGAGCCTCGCCTCTGTATCGGCGATCGATGCGACGTCCGACTTATCCTCGGTGGCATTGAAGCCAAGATAGCCGTCGATCGGCAGGCCAGCCGATGTCTCCGTCTCGGCAATAAGCTGCTCGATGGACTGAGGAGGCGGATCATCCCTGGCAAGGTCTTCCGGTGAGGTCTGAGGCGCAGGAGCGGAGGCCACGGCAGGCTTCGCCTTCTCCGCCTCGCTCCGCGTGACCACCTGCGTGTCCTTGTCGCTGGTATCGAAGGAAAACGATGTCATCAGCCCGCCGATGGAACAACTGGCAAGAACCAGAGAAATCGTCGCGCAGGAAACCGCGTTTCGCAGATGAGAAAAAGACGCCATACCGTTCATCATGCCCAGGGGTTGAAACCTTTGGGCGAGTAAAACAGACATATGTAAACAAATGCTTTGCCGCCCGCGCCCTCGCCCGCGCGGCGGCACTTGCGCCGGGCCAAACGGGCGGTAAATTGCAACAAGTCTGGCCGCAGGAGAAGAATCAGTGACCGAGAGACCCAAGGGCGATCTGACGCTCAGAACCGTGGCGATGCCCGCCAACGCCAACCCGGCCGGAGACATTTTCGGCGGTTGGGTGATGTCGCAGATGGATCTCGGCGCCTTCGTCGCAGCGTCGGAACATGCCGGCATGCGAACGGTCACTGTCGCCGTCAATTCGATCACCTTTCAGAAACCGGTCAAGATCGGCGATACGCTTTGCGTTTATACCGACTTCGCCCGGATCGGCCGCACCTCGATGACGGTAAAGGTCGAGGCGTGGGTTCATCGTCACGACCGGCCACGCCGAGAGAAAGTCACCGAGGCCGAATTCGTGATGGTGGCGATGGATGCAAGCGGCAGGCCCGCCCCCGTTCCGCAGACGAAGCAGCCATCCATCAGCGAAGCGGACGATGAAGCATGACCGACCGGAACGCCGCCCCTCAGCGCCCGCCGCGCCTGTTTCTGCGTCGTCTGGCGGCGCTTCTCATTGACTTTGTCATCTTCGGCATTCTCGCCACCTTCGCGGTCGGAGCTCTGGCATTGGCGAGCCCGCAGCTCAGGGATGGCGTCGCCAGCTCCTTCTTCCACACCCGCATCTGCCAGCCGGCGGACAGAAGCCTGCCGGTCTTTGCCGAAATCGAACAGAACTGGCCAGGAACGGAGGACGGCGACACGGCAATGAGCGCGCAGTCCTGCACGGTCGACAGCTTCTTCCTGCCGCAGAAGCGCCTGGCCACGGTCACCGAAAGCCGCACCGGCGAAGACGGCGGAACCTTCACCCGCTCCGTTTCCATCCAGCTCGACGAGAGCGGCGATCCTGTCTTTCCCTCGCCGCTGATCGAGCGCGCCGTCTCCACGATCCAACTCCTCGCCTTCCCGCTGGCGCTCGCGCTGTCGATGATTTTCCTCGGCTGGACGCCCGGCAAGCGGCTCATGTCGCTCCGCGTGACCACGGACGCGCTGGCCAAGGACCCGCCGCCGCTCTCGCCCGGCAAGACCGTTACGCGGGAGTATCTCAAGTTCTGGCCGTTGATTGCCAACAATGTCATTCAGTTCGTCATTGCGTCCAAGGCGCCGAACCCCTCTTCCGTCACGGAGGCCGTCGCTCTGCTCGAGACCGTGGGAACCGACCAGCGCGCCATCGCCGACATCCTCGTGCTCAACGCCGCCACGCTTCTGGTCCTGTTCGTCTGGTGGGTCTGGCCGTTCGCCCTCTGGCGCGGCCGCATGCTCTATGACGGTTTCATCCGCGCCTATGTCGTGCTGAGGAACTGAAGCCGACCGCCAAAATGTTTCTTATTTGTTCCGTTTCTTTGCCCCTACCCCTTTTCTTTTTCGGCGGGTGGCTCCATATTCGCCCCATGGCCAGAACACCTAGGAAATCCTCCGAAAAGCCCGGTTTCGAGGAGGCGCCGCAGGCGCCCTTCGAGGGCGAACGCTATGACGGTTCGATGAGCGACTGGCTGGAAAGCCTGGAGCGCGAAGCGGAGGCCGAGACAGCCGACTCGCAGCGCAAGCTCGCCTCCCGCGCCGGCAAGCATCGCAGGAAAGCGGCGGAAAGCGGCGATGCGACCGCCGGGCGGACATCCCGCGGAGTCTCGATCGGCGCGTCGACGGATCCGAAGACGCGCGCCGCCGCCGGCCTCAATCCGGTTTCAGGTGTCGATGTCTCGCTGGAAGATGCCAAGAACCTTGCCCCCGGCGCGATCACCGCGACGGTCGATGCGCTTTCCAAATTGATCGAAAGCGGCAATCCGCTGTTCAAGGACGGCAAGATCTGGACGCCGCACCGGCCGGACCGTCCGGAAAAATCCGAAGGCGGCATCCCGATCCGCATGGAGACCGAATACAAACCCTCCGGCGACCAGCCGACGGCGATCCGCGATCTGGTCAGCGGCCTCAACGACGGCGAGCGCAGCCAGGTTCTTCTCGGCGTCACCGGGTCGGGCAAGACCTTCACCATGGCCAAGGTGATCGAGGAGACTCAGCGCCCGGCGGTCATCCTGGCGCCGAACAAGACGCTTGCCGCGCAGCTCTATTCCGAGTTCAAGAACTTCTTCCCTGACAATGCGGTCGAGTATTTCGTCTCCTACTACGACTACTATCAGCCGGAAGCCTATGTGCCGCGCTCGGACACCTATATCGAGAAGGAATCCTCGATCAACGAGCAGATCGACCGGATGCGCCACGCCGCGACCCGCGCGATCCTCGAGCGCGACGACTGCATCATCATTGCCTCGGTCTCCTGCATCTATGGTATCGGCTCGGTCGAGACCTATACGGCGATGACTTTCCAGATGTCCGTCGGCGATACGCTCGACCAGCGCCAACTTCTGGCCGACCTGGTTGCCCAGCAATACAAGCGCCGCGACATGGATTTCCAGCGCGGCTCATTCCGCGTGCGCGGCGACACGATCGAGATCTTCCCCGCCCACCTTGAGGATGCCGCCTGGCGCATCTCCATGTTCGGCGACGAGATCGACCAGATCACCGAATTCGATCCGCTGACCGGGCAGAAGACCGGTGACCTGCAATCGGTGAAAATCTACGCCAATTCGCACTATGTCACCCCGCGACCGACGCTGAACGCAGCCATCAAGTCCATCAAGGAAGAGTTGAAGGGACGCCTACAAGAGCTTGAAAAGGCTGGACGTCTTCTGGAAGCGCAACGGCTTGAACAGCGCACGCGATTCGATATCGAGATGATGGAGGCGACCGGGTCCTGCCCCGGAATCGAGAACTATTCGCGTTACCTGACCGGTCGCAGGCCCGGCGAGCCGCCGCCGACCCTGTTCGAGTATATTCCCGACAACGCGCTCATCTTCATCGACGAGAGCCACGTCACCATTCCGCAGATCGGCGGCATGTATCGCGGCGACTTCCGGCGCAAGGCGACGCTCGCCGAATACGGCTTCCGCCTGCCCTCCTGCATGGACAACCGGCCGCTTCGCTTCGAGGAGTGGGACGCAATGCGCCCGGACACGGTCGCGGTTTCTGCAACGCCCGGCGGCTGGGAGATGGAACAGTCCGGCGGCGTCTTCGCCGAACAGGTGATCCGTCCGACCGGGCTGATCGACCCGCCGGTCGAAATCCGCCCGGCGAAAACCCAGGTCGACGATGTGCTGTCGGAAATCCGCGATGTGGCGGCGAAGGGGTATCGCACGCTGGTCACCGTGCTCACCAAGCGCATGGCCGAGGATCTGACCGAATATCTGCATGAACAGGGCATCCGCGTGCGCTATATGCATTCCGATATCGACACGCTGGAACGCATCGAGATCATCCGCGACCTGCGTCTTGGCGCTTTCGACGTACTGGTCGGCATCAACCTGTTGCGCGAGGGTCTCGATATCCCCGAATGCGGTTTCGTCGCCATTCTCGACGCCGACAAGGAAGGTTTTCTCCGTTCGGAGACCTCGCTGATCCAGACGATCGGCCGCGCGGCCCGTAATGTCGACGGCCAGGTCATTCTCTATGCCGACCAGATCACCGGCTCGATGCAGCGCGCCATGGATGAGACCAGCCGCCGCCGCGAGAAACAGCTCGCCTATAACGAGGAACACGGCATCACGCCGGAATCGGTCAAGGCCCGGATCTCCGACATTCTCGATTCGGTCTACGAAAAGGACCACGTCCGTGCGGATATCGGCGCCAAGGGCGGCAAGGGCTTTGCCAAGGATGGACACCTTGTCGGCAACAATCTGCAGGCTCATTTGGAGGCGCTGGAAAAGCAGATGCGCGATGCCGCCGCCGATCTCGACTTCGAGACCGCCGCACGGCTGCGCGACGAGATCAAGCGGCTGAAGGCCGCCGAGCTCGAGGGCATGGACGACAAGCTGGAAAAGGCGGAATCGCGCCAGGCCGAAGCCGCGCCGAAATCATCGGGCGAAGAAGGCACCTCCTATTTTGCCCGCCCGTCGCTCGATGACATGGGCCCGGGCACGGACACGGCCAAACCGCTGTTTCGCAAGAACACGCTGGACGAAATGACGGTCGGGCGAACCGAAAAGCCGCGCGGCGGCGACGCCAAGCCCGTCAAGCGCGGCAAGATCGGCGCGGGTTCCTATGAGGACCCGGCCGAACAGAAGCAGCGCGGCAGGCGCAAGGGCAAGACCGGAAAACCCGGTAAATAGCCGGCACGGTCGCCATCACCACTGCAGTTGTGCGGCGTCGGCGATGCATGTACGGTTGCGCCAGTTTAATTGAAGAATGGTTTCAAAAATGAACGAAGCGAAATACGGCAATGTCGGTGAACACGTCAAAGCGGCATTCACGAATGCTGAGTCGACCCCGACGCCCTACCGGCACTGGCTGGTCAAGGAGATGTTTCCCGAGGCCCTGCTCGCCGATCTTCAGTCGCTCGATTTTCCGCGGCCGGATCTCGGCGGCGTGTCGGGCACGCGCGAGGTTCACAACAAGAGCCGACATTATTTCGATCAGGAGAACAAGGCGAAATACGACAGTTGCGCCGCTGTGGCCGCAGCCTTCCAGTCGCCTGACGTCGCAGCCGTCGTGCAGAACACGTTCGGCACCAATATCGAAGGGTCGAGCCTTCGGATCGAATACGCCCAGGACACGAACGGCTTCTGGCTGGAGCCCCACACGGATATCGGCGTGAAGCTCTTTACCCTGCTGATCTACCTGTCCGACGGACCGGGCCACGAGAAGCTCGGAACCGATATCTATGCCTCGAAGGAGGAACATTTCGGCCGCTCGCCCTTCGGGCCGAACCTGGCAATGATTTTCGTGCCGGCCAACAATACATGGCACGGCTTCGAACAGCGCCCGATCGAGGGCGTACGCAAATCATTGATCGTCAATTACGTCACGCCGGAATGGCGCGCCCGCGAACAACTCGCCTTTCCCGAGGATCCGATCACGGTTGCCTGATCGCCCGGCCTGATCAAGGAGCCTTGCGGCCATGCGCCGCTAGGCCGCGCCGGATTGCCTCGGCGATCTCTTCCGTCGCATCAACCCGCTCGTAGCGATAGGGGCGAAGGGGCCCGTCGAACGGACGGGTCTGGCCCGCCGCCTCCAGCCGTTTCAGAAAGCCTGCAAGCTTCGGGTTGATGTGATACGGCACCAACGGGAACACCGGTTTGCCGGTGGACAAGGCCTCGCTCACCATGTTGTGGGAATCGCCCGTTACCGCCAGCATGTCGCAAAAGCCGAGCAGCGCCCGATATGGATTGGCTTCGGCATCCGGCGACCAGATCCAGTGTGGAAAACCGGAAAGGCGCGCGCGCAATGCCGTCATGACGGCATCCGGCGTGCGCCGCGACTGGGTAACGACGATGCTGCCGACCTCGGCCTTTGCATGATCGACCTGCGCAAGGAAGTGCGCAAGCGCGGCATCCTCATCGCGCGTGCCGGACACAGGATTGCCGATCAGAATGCCAAGTCTGGGCGCAGGCAATTTCGCCCAGGCCTCCGGCCGCTCGCCGGTGGCCTCTGAAATCGCTTCCTCAGTCAGCGGATGGGGGCCTGTGTCGGTCACCAGCACATTGTCGGCGCGAAACCTGTCGTGACGCGGCATCCAGATGAGATCAGCCGCTGACGCGCCGATGCGCGGATCCTTCAGAAAGACCGTAAAGGTTCGCCCCGCGGACGCCTTTTTGACTGCCTTCAGATAGGGCACCATCCGCCGGCCGCTTGCAATCGCGACATCGGGATAAGGCGGCGAGATCGGGCTTTCCGGCCGGCCGGGCCTGTGTTTCGGCGGAACCGGACCGTGCGGCATCCACCATTCCCATGGCTTGCCGGGCAGAATGACCTTCTCCTCGGCCCTGGCGCCAAGGCGCGAGACAACCCCAAGGCATTGCACCCGATCCCCGATCTTGCCGTCCGTCAAAATCCAGATATTCAAAGCTCGCCCTTTTGCCGTCACATCGTGAAACGGGCCGGATGCCCTGCCCGCTTGTGACGCGAACCGCCATGACAGTCAATGTCCCAACAGGCAGCGCAAAATGCTGCGGACGGTCGCCGGCAAGCTTCCCCAGCCTGCAAACAGACAAGCCGCGAAGGCCGCGCGGGCTGCCATGTGCTGGCCGATCCGGCACCGAGAGACCTCGCTCGGTTCATCCTTCAGCACTCTATATCCAGGCGGACTGCCCCCCGGTCTCGGAAGGCCCTTCGGTGAGACCCTTGATGAGGACGCGGCGAGAGCTTTCCAGATGAGCATGCATTGTCTTGCGCGCATATTCAGGATCGCTCTTCAGAATCGCATCATAAACATCAGAATGGCCGACGAAATCCGATCCATAGAATTCCGGATGGCTGGCCTCGATATGGTAGAACCGCTCGAACTCACGGAGCACGCCGACGATACAGCGATGGAGCCGGGCATTGCCGGAGGCAAGCGCAATGATCTCATGGAAGGCATTGTCGATGCGGATCATCCGGGCAATCGCCGAGGCGTCGGGCTTGATCGCCGGCGCGCTTAGCGCACTGACTTCGAGCAACTCTTTCAGTTCGTCCGCATGCGCAGATGCGAGGTTCCGGGCCGCAAGCGCGGCTGCTTCGCCATCCACCAGAGCGCGGAAGGCAAACAGGTCCCTGATGGCGGACATGTGCAGCGGCGTGACCATATAGCCCCGTCGCGGGATTGCCTGCACGAAGCCTTCCATCTGAAGGCGTGCCAGCGCCTCCCGCACCGGCGTCTTGCTCATCTGAAGATCACGTGCGAGTTCCGCCTCGGTGAAGTCATGGCCGGGCTCCAGGCTGCGCTCGACAATGCGTTCTCGGATGCCCTCATAGGCCTTGTCCGTGAGCGAGGGAGACCTGCCGCGTCCCGCATCGACATCATCTCGCCACTTGAAAACACGCTCCGCCGCCATTCGGCTCCACCCCATTCTGATTCCGTCCGTTGACTTTAAAAGGTTGATACCTTATTGGCAATGTACACTGTAATATATTATGGTGCGTATTTCGAAACTGCCCTTAAGAAGTCTTGAAACGCAGGCAGGCGCTGACTTCCTTCCCGGACGCCCTGCCCGCGCAAGCGACCGAAACGGAGCCAATGGCAAGCTATATCGCAAGACGATTCGCGCTCGGCGTAGCAGTGCTGCTCGTCGCCATGACGATTCTCTTTCTCCTGATCTACACTGTGCCCGGCGACCCGGCGACAATCGCTCTGGGACCGCGCGCCAGTGAACTGCAGAAAGAAGCTTTCAGGCAGCGCATGGGGCTCGATCAGCCCCTGGCAATCCAGGCTCTGAACTTCCTGTGGTCATTGCTTCACGGCGATCTGGGGACGGATATCCTCAATCAGCGCCCCGTCACGCAGATGGTGCTCTCGGCGCTGCCCAAGACCGTTCTTCTCGCCGTGACCGGTCTCGGCTGGGCAGCCGTCATGGGTATTCCTCTCGGCATATGGGCGGCGCTGAGGCCGGATAGCTGGACCGACCGCATCATTGGCCTGATTTCCACCAGCGTCGTGGCCCTGCCCGCCTTTTTGATGGCGATCTATGCCCTGATCCTGTTTTCCGTTCAGCTCCAATGGTTTCCGTCAATCGGCGCGGGCGAGCCGGGCGATATCGGCGATCAGTTCCATCATCTGATCTTGCCGGCCTTTGCCGTCGGCGTCGCCTGGGTCGGCTACATCGCCCGACTGGTGCGGGTCGCCATGCTGGAAACGCTGGCGGAACCGCACGTGCGCACCTTCCAGACGTTCGGCGTCAGCAAGATGCACATCGTTCTGCGCTGCGTTTTGCCAATCGCGATCATCCCGGTGATCTCCGTACTCGGCGTCGGGATGGGCAACCTCCTGTCGGGCGCCGTGCTGGTCGAGGTGGTGTTCTCGCGTCCCGGCCTCGGCTCCATGGCCTATGATGCAGTCATCAGCCGCAATTTTCCTGTCGTCCTCGGCTCTGTCGTCGTCACGACAGCGCTCTATGTCGTTGCCAACTTCCTCGCCGACATCGCCATTGCCATTCTCGATCCACGCCTTGCGGAGAAGGGCTGACCATTGACCGACGCCACAACCGACATCGTCGACGCCGCAAAATCGCCGCAGCGCTTTGCCGTCTTGAAACGCCTGATGTGCAACCCGACCGGCGCGATCGCGACACTCGTCATCATTCTCTTCATTGTTGCAGCCATCGCTGCCCCGCTGGTCGCGCCCTACGACCCGAATGCGATCGCCCCGCGAGTGCGGATGCAGGGCCCTTCGCTTGCCCACTGGCTGGGCACCGACCAGCTCGGCCGCGATCTCCTGAGCCGCGTGATCTATGGCACCCGAACCGCCTTCAAGGTGGCGCTGCTCGGAACTGCCGGCGCGCTCGTCGCCGGTATGGCGATGGGCATGATCGCCGGACTGGGTTCGAAATTCATCGACAGCTTTCTCGTACTGGTCAACGATTCCGTAAAATCGCTGCCGCTCGTCCTGTTTGCCCTGGTGCTGGTCTCGATCTACGGCCCTTCGATGACCACGCTGATCTTTGTGATTTCCGCCTCCATGGCGCCCGGTTATTTCCGCGTGGTGCGCAATCAGGTTCTGGTTTTGCGCAATGCCGATTTCGTGGTTGCCGCCGAGGCGATCGGCAGCACACGGTTTCGCCTTGCCCTCACGCATCTCCTGCCCAATCTCATCGGACCCATCTTCGTGCTGGTCGCGATGGATATTCCGGCCGTCATCGGCATTGAATCAGGCCTCAGCTTTCTCGGACAGGGCGTTCAGCCGCCGCAATCGAGTTGGGGCAACATGCTGGCGGAAGGCTATACCTATGTCCGCCAGGCGCCCCATATCGCGGTTGCCGCCGGACTTCCCATTGTCATGACCACAATCGCGTTCACCTTCCTCGGCGAAGCGCTGCGCGATGTTCTCGATCCCCGCAAGGTAGCGAGGCGCTGATCCGATGAAACCATTGCTTTCCTTGAAGGACGTCAGCATCGTCTATCCCGGCGAGCGGGCCGATGTGCGCGCCGTGCGCAACGTCTCGCTCGACGTCGCCCCGGGCGAAACGCTGGGACTCGTCGGCGAGAGCGGTTCCGGCAAGTCGAGCCTTGCCGCCGCCATGCTGGGTCTCCTGCCCGCCGGGGCACGGATCGAGGGCTCCGTTCATTTCGAAGACCGCGAGATGACGGCGCTTGCAGAGCCGGAGCTTAGGCGTCTGCGCGGCTCCGCCATCGCGACGATCGCGCAGGATCCGTTCACCGCGCTTAACCCTGTGCTGCGGATCGGCAGCCAGATGGTGGCGTTCCAGCACTGGCACAAGGAGCTTACCAGGGCGGAGCGCTGGAAGCGCGCGACCGAAATGCTCGAAAAGGTCGGGCTTTCCGATCCCGAAACCCGCATGCGCCAGTTTCCCCATCAGCTTTCCGGCGGCAGTCGCCAGCGCGTTGCCATCGGCGCGGCGCTGCTCGCCGAGCCGCGCCTGCTGATCGCCGATGAACCGACAACCGCGCTCGACGCGACGACCGAGGCGCAAATCCTTGCGATCATGCGCGAAGCCAAGGCCGAATTGACCGGTTCGACGATTTTCATCACCCACGACATCAGCGTCGTGTCACGCGTTTGCGACCGGGTGGCCGTTCTCTATGCGGGCGAACTGCTGGAGACCGGCCCCGTCGCCGAGGTCCTGTCCAATCCACAGCACCCCTACACCAAGGCGCTGCTCGAATGCGATCCGGCCCGCATCAGCGAGCCGACCCGAACGCTTCCGACCATCCCCGGCACGGTGCCCCGGCCGAACGAACCGCGCTCGGGCTGCACATTTTCACCCCGCTGCCCCGCGGCCTTCGGCCCCTGCACCACCGAGCGGCCAGCCCTTGCCGCCTGCGGGGAGAGCTGGAAAAGCGCCTGCCATCTGGTGACCGTATGACCAAGAAAGACAATCTGCTCGAAATCAACGACCTCGAGGTTCGCTATCCATCGGCCACCCTGTTTGAGCGGATCCGCGGAGCAGACCGTTTCGTTACGGTTTTGCCGAACACATCGCTCACGATCGAGCGCGGGAAGACTGTCGGTCTCATAGGTGAAAGCGGCAGCGGAAAAACCACGCTCGGCCGCGCCGTCATGGGCCTGGCACCGATTTCCGCCGGGCAGGTCCGTCTGGACCGGGACACGGTCACATCGCAGACCGACAAGCTGTGGCCGGGCATGCGGCGCAAGACGGCTTTCATGTTTCAGGATGCCGTTGCTTCGCTCGATCCGCGCATGCGGCTTGGCCAATCCGTCACCGAGCCGCTTGTCGTGCACCATATGCTCAAGGGCGATCGCAGGGAAAAAGCCATTGAACTCTTGGGGCTTGTCGGCCTCTCGCCCGATTTCGCCGACCGCTACCCGCATGAGATTTCCGGCGGCCAGGCGCGCCGCGTCACCGTCGCCCGCGCGCTGGCACTCGAGCCGGAGCTGGTCGTTGCCGATGAGCCAACTGCCGGCCTCGACCTTTCGGTTCAGGGGGAATTATTAAATCTTCTCAATGATCTGCAGCGAAGACTTAATGTCTCATTCCTTCTGATCACCCACAATCTCGCGGTCGCGCGCCATGTCACGGACCGGATCGCCATCATGTATCTCGGGCGCATCGTCGAGGAAGGACCGTCAGAGCAGGTCTTTCATGACCCCGCGCATCCCTATACGCGCGCGCTGCTGGCGGCCAAGGAAACGGTCGATGTCGACCAACTGATTTCCGGCGAGGTACCGAGCCTGAAGCAACGTCCGGCAGGTTGCGAGTTTCGCACGCGCTGTCCGATCGCCCGCGCGATCTGCGCCGACAAGCCTCCCCCGGCACGGCGCATCGGCAGGGAACATCTCGCGACCTGTCATTTTGCCGGTTCCCTTCCCCAAACCGGCGTCCACCAAACACGTCATCAACCCACCTCGAAGCCAAACGAAGGAAACCCTGAACATGAATGAATTCAAGATCACCCGACGCCAGGCGATGCAGAGACTGGGCGCAGGCGGACTTGCGCTTGCCGTTGCCAATCTTGCCGGAAAGGGCGCCGCTTTCGCGCAGGAGAACAAGGTTCTCAAGATCCGTAACGACGGCGACATGGAGCGCCTCGACCCGGCGAGCCGCGGCGGCTGGTACGACGAAACCGTCATGTTTGCGATTTTCGCCGGCCTCGTGCGCTATGGCGCCGGCGACAACTGGGATTGGGAACTCGATGCAGCGACTGTTCTCGACGACAGCGACCCGATGAACATCAAGTTCGAACTACGCCCCGGTATCCAGTTCACCAATGGTTTCGGCGAAATGACGGCCAACGACGTGAAGTTCTCCTACGAGCGCTTCGCCGATCCGGCAGTCAATGCCGTCTACGCCTCCGACTGGGCCGCGCTCGACGAAGTCGAGGTCACGGGCAAATATACCGGCACCATCCGCCTGAAGGAGCCTTTTGCTCCGCTGTTCACGTCCACGCTGCCAAACGCCTCCGGCCTGATCATCTCGAAGAAGGCGGTCGAGGCCTCGGGAGAGGCGGATATCGCCGCCGATCCGCTGGCCTGCTCCGGCCCCTATCAGCTCGCCGAATGGCGTCCGCGCGAGATCATCCGGCTGACGCGCAATCCCGGCTGGGTCGGTCCCAAGCCCTATTACGACGAGATCCAGCTTTATCCGATCGCCGACGTGACCTCTGCCGAAACGGCGTTTGCGGCTGGCGATCTCGATTGCACCCAGATCGCCGTCAACTCGATCCAGGCCTATGAGGGCACAGACAACACGCTGACCGTCAAGCCCGCACTCGGCTATGCGTGGATCGGCATGAATGTCGAAAACCCGAAGCTTGCCGATGTCAAGGTACGCCGCGCGATCCAGCATGCCGTCAATGTTCAGGAAATCGTGGATGCAACCTTCGGCGGCGCTGTCGACCCCGCCTATGGCCTGGTTCCGCCGCCGCTACTCGGCGCCCGCGACAAGGTGCTCTATGGCTATGATCCGGAAAAAGCCCGGTCCCTTCTTCAGGAGGCCGGCGCGGAGGGGCTCGACCTGTCCCTCACCTTCGGCACGGACCCCGACATCATGATCGTGGCGCAGGTGCTGCAGGCGCAACTCGCCCAGGTCGGCATCAACCTGTCTATCCGCCAGATGGACAGCGCCACGATGATCGCCGAGGCGCAGGACAATGAAGGCGGCGGATACCAGAACATCGACCTGATCATCGAACCCTTCACCACAACGCCCGACCCGAGCTGGGTGACGGAATGGTTTACCTGCGACCAGGTCGGCGTCTGGAACTTCCAGCGCACCTGCTCGCCCGAATGGGATGCGAAGAACGCCGCCGCAGTCAAGGAAACCGACTCGGCAAAGCGCGAGCAGATGTATGTCGAGCTGCAGGACAAGTTGGAGGAAACCGGCGCCTATATCTTCCTCTATCATGGCGTCAACGCCTGGGTGACCAAGCCCGGCATCGAACCTGCCTTCAAGCCGGATGCGCAGATCGCCTTCCTCCGCGACTTCAAGGCTTCCTGACCAATACCGGAGGGGCGGGCGTTGACCGGCCCGCCCCTCCTCCGCCTGTTTTCTCCTGCAGCAAGACGGGAGCTGTCTCTTGCAGAATTTCTCAGTGCGCGTGACCGGCAGCCAACCGGCGCCGTTTCGCCAGATCGTCGTTCCGCTCTCCGATGGCACAAGGCTGACCGCGCGTCTCTGGCTGCCGGAAAAGCCAGTTGCATCGAAAGTCCCGGTCGTTCTCGAATGGATACCCTATCGCCAGTCCGATGGCACGGCGCTCGCCGACAGCATGATGCACGGTTATTTCGCCGAATGCGGCATCGCCGCATGCCGCGTCGACATTCGCGGCTCGGGCAATTCAGAAGGCCTTCTGCGCGACGAATATCTGAAACAGGAACAGGATGACGCGCTCGAGGTCATCGCGTGGCTTGCCGGCCAGGACTGGTGCAACGGCAATGTCGGCATGATCGGCATTTCGTGGGGCGGGTTTGCGGGCCTGCAGATCGCCGCCCGCCGTCCGCCGGCCCTGAAGGCCATCGTCACCGCCTGCTCGACCGATGACCGCTACAGCGACGACGTGCATTTCATGGGCGGCGCGCTGCTCACAGACGGCATGCAATGGGGCGCCGGTCTGTTTACCCAGTTGGGCCGCCCGCCCGATCCAAGACATGCCGGCCAGAACTGGCGCGACATCTGGATGCACCGGCTGGACAATCTCGAGCCGCCGCTCGCCGGCTGGCTGTCGCATATGGAGCGGGACGATTTCTGGAAGCACGGTTCCGTCTGCGAAAATTACAGCGACATCGAATGCGCGGTTTATGCTGTCGGCGGTTGGGTTGACGGTTACTCCGACCCGATCCTGCGGCTGATGGAAAACCTGAGCGTTCCGCGCAAGGGACTCATCGGCCCCTGGACACACATGTACCCGACATGGGGGCAGCCCGGCCCGCAGATCGGCTTCCTGCAGGAATGCATGCGCTGGTGGCGCCACTGGCTTCTGGACGAGGACACCGGCATCATGGATGAGCCCATGCTGCGGCTCTGGCAGGGCGAAGACCCGAAGCCCGATGCGGCATCGCCCGAAATCGGCGGCCGATGGCTCGGTCTCGATACATGGCCGCCCCAGGCGCCGGAAACCAAGTATTTTGTCGATGATCGGAACCTTTCCAAAGTCCGCGGCGCGACCGGCGATGCGCTCACTCTCGAAAGCCCGCTGACGCTTGGCGCTGGCGGCGGCGAGTGGTGCCCTCTCGACGCAGGCGGCAACGGTCCCGAATTCGCCGCCGATCAGCGCGCCGACGACGGTTTGTCGCTCTGCTTCGATACCCGTCCGCTTGAAGAGCCGCTCGAGCTGGTTGGCCACCCTGACCTGAAACTGCGCCTGTCCTTTGCTGGAACGCGGGCATTGCTGGTCGTTCGCCTCAACGAGGTCAAGGCAGATGGCACCTCGGCGCGGGTAACCTTCACGGCAAGGCGTCTCGAACGTCCGGACGGCATCGCAGCGGACGAAGTCTTCGAGGTCGCCATCCCGGTCAACGCCGTCGCACACCGCTTTTCGCCCGGAAGCAGATTACGGCTCGCGCTTTCGACAAGCTACTGGCCGATGATCTGGCCGGAGGCCGCCGACAATGCCATTCGCATCGAGACGAAGAACCTGACATTGCGCCTGCCCGGAATGCCGGAGAATGCCAGCCATGACCAACCCGATTTCGGCGAGGCGTTGCACGCGATGCCCGTTCCCTCCACCACGATCCGCGCTCCCGAATACAGGCGCTACATGATATCAGATCAGGCCACGGGCCGAGCACAGCTTTTCTCGAAGGATACGCCCTCGACTTGGAAGATCGACGGTCTTTCTATTACCGGACGGTACGATCACGACTATTCAATTCTCCCTCACGATGGCCAATCGGCGCGCGCCGGCTTCCAGTTTTCCCAGACCTATGAGCGCGATAGCTGGCAGGTTTCGATCGAGACGGACACGCAGGTCTATCGCCAAAACGGCAGGCTTGTGCTGGTTTCGCGCTTCGCCGCGCGCGAGGCTGGTCGCGCCGTTTTCGAGCGTTCCTGGACCCACGAATTTGACTACTGAGACGGAATGATGACCGAGACGATGGAAATCACAAAAGTACCCGCCCGCCGGGGCCGCATGATCGCGCTTGACGCCGGCGACCTCGTCGACATAGTCAATGTCCATGGCGGCCAGGTGGTCGACACATGGGCCTTTGCCCGCGACAACCCGGCGGAATACATGTCGATGGAGCATAGCCATGTTCTGCATTACCGGCTGAATTTCCGGCCGGGCGACGCGCTTTGCACAGACAACTGGCGAACCATCATGACCTTCGTCGAGGATACCTCACCGGGTATTCACGACACCCTCTGCCCCGCCTGTTGCGAACCGAGCTATAACATCTTCTACGGCCACGAAGGCTATCACGACAACTGCAGCGACAATCTGAAGGGTCAGTTCGAAGAACTCGGCGTACCGTTCCACCGCGTGCCGACTCCCTGGAACCTGTTCATGGAGACGATCGTTGAAAACAGCAATGACCTCAAGGATATGCCGAGCACCACCAGGCCCGGCCAATATGTGCGCCTGAGAGCGGAGATCGACTGCTATTTCGCCGTCTCAGCCTGTCCGCAGGATCTGATTGTCATCAATGGCGACGATGGTGTGCCGCGCGATGTCGAACTTCATGTCAGGCGGGCGGGCAGCAGATCCTGAGACCTGCCTCACGCACCGCGCGGCAAAGAAAGACGCCGCCTTTCATGCCTCTTCGAGCAGACGCCCGAAGCCAGCCATTCTGTCTTCAAGCCCTGCAAGACGCATCATGTGCCAGAAAAGGACCTGATTGCTGGAAAGGACCGGCAAACCGGTCTCGGCCTCGATCGGAGCGATCACATCTAGCGTTCTCAGATTGGTGCAGGACAGGAAAATGCCGTCAACGCCGCTCCGGTCGGCGAGCTCCACCGCCGCATCGCGGATGGAGGACGGGCTGATCCAGGCCACATTTTCCTCGCGCCTCTCGTTGAACGTGCCAAAGACAGGGCTTGCCAGCCCGCCTTCTCCAAGGATCTGCCGGATGCGCCCTGAGACGTCTTCGAGATAGGGAGAGAGAAACGCAATCCGGTCGAGCCCCAACGCTCTGGCGGCGGCGAGAAGCGCTGCTATCGGCTGGCTGTCCGCCCTTGTCGCGCAACCGGCATTGATCTGAGCCGAGACCTTCCGCGCGCCGATGACCGACGTGCCTGAGGTGCAGGCATAGCCGACGGCGTCATAGGTGAGCGGCCGGGGAAGCAGGCGCGCCGCGCCCTCGATCCGGTCGGTCATTCTGGCAAGCGTGTCGGCGCGGACTTCCGGATCGCTTTCAACGCGGGTGATGTAGAGCGCAACGCCTTCCGATGGCAACATCCGTCGGAACTCGCCCTCAATCGTCTCGTCCGACTGCAAGACGATGAGGCCAAGCCGGGCCCTCAGGCTGTGTTTGTCGTCGAGGCGGTAGGTAAATGTCGCCATCGTTCAAACCACCGTCAGCGCCGGTGCGGCGAATTTCGTCAGTGCCCGCGCGCCCGTAGCGGTCACGACGATATTTTCCTCGTGAACGAGCATGTTGCCGCCGCCTGTCTCGATGCCGGGCTCCAACGTCAGCACCATGTTTTCCTCCAGAAGGCTCTCGTCGTGCTCGATCAGAGAAGGCCATTCGGTAAGCTGCATGCCGAGCCCATGGCCGAACCGGCCGACCGAGCGCGCCGAATGCCAGCGCCTGCGCCAGGCGATCGAAAACAAGGGCGGCAGACCGGCAAAGAACTATGCCGCCGAATGCGCCATGAAATGCGCGGAAACCACCTTTCAGCGCTTCATGGCCGAGCGCCATGACCTGAACCTGCCGACCGACAACAAAAAGACCGCCACCCGCGTGAAATCCGTACTCGCGCTGACAAGCCGAAAGCAACTGAACGAAGACGCCGAAGCCGCCGTCCGCTGGCGCAAGATGGTGAAGGACTTCGATGACTGGAGGCGCAGACGATGAGCGGCCAGCCCTCTGACATTCCGCTATATGTTTCGGTCGCCGAGATCGAGAAGGCGCTCGACCGGCTTGCCGAAGAAATCGTCGCGCGCGGCGACAAGGCCGTGCCGCTGCTCGATCTTTATGCCTGGATGGAAGGCCAACTGGAAAAGCGTCGGCAGAACCGGTCCATCTTCGAGGCCGCACGGGAACGGATAGCGCAGCGTCACGTCTCACGGGTGGGTGGACAAACAGACGCCGGATAGTGAATGCGGCTGTGAAAACAGAATAGAATAATATAACTTTACTATTCTTGCTACAAGTAAACTCAAACATCGGAAAGGCGACGAAAATTGGGCGATATAGTTTGGATTTTTCAAAGATCAACACATCTCATTAAAGCGCGCAAAATAGCGAAGAAAGAAACCCGAAGTCAGAATCGTTGACTCTCATCCTACAATCATATCGAGCGTTCAAATCAGCATTCTGGTAAATGTTTACCGGTGAAAGCTGTACTCCAACATACCCCTCTTCGTTATAAAGCATACGAAGCCGGACAGGACCAACAAGCCTAAAGCAGTGGCCCTCGCAACTATTTATTGTAATGAACTCGCTCGAATTGTTCGGAATTATGAAATTTATTGTCCCGTCTACAAATGAATCTTCCCACTCCAAATATATCCTTCCGCTAGTGGAAATATCAAAGTAGTCAGAAAGCTCGTCCGATGCTAACTCACCGGTCATACGCTCCCATTCAGTGCGATTTTGCACTCCGAGATGACAACGACCAAACGTCGAATCAAAAAATACTTCATCGGTAGTTGACCTTCTAACCTCAGTTAAGGCCAAAAAATTCATGTAAACAACACTACCAATTAATCTTGGAATATCTTCGACCTTAGCATCGCTTCCATCTACGGATGGCTACACCAAAGTAACATTTTGTATCTCCGTCACTTGTGATATCAGAAACGACTATAGACATTTTTTCGAGGGGTTTTACGGATACAAAAGCCAAAACCGTTACAATTCCAGCACATGCTGTTATTATTGCTGCCGCAATTGTACTGATCTTCACGAAAGCCATAAGATTTCCTGTGGTTGCATACCGACGCGATCCAACTAAGAATTAGCACAGAATGGGAAGAGCTCTACCGTTTTTAGAGCCGCCTTCTTCCAGGCCAGAGACCCGCCCGAACCATATTGCGGTCGGTCGATTGCGTGGCCCATGATCATCATCCTGAGTTCCGTATCGATCCCCGCCTCTTTCATCCGGTCCTCGAAGGAATGACGGAACGAATAGATCTTGTGGCGCGACGAGGGAAACAGCTTGTGCTCCCTGAAATACTTGTTCAGCGCGGCGGAAAGCCCGTATTCCTTGTTCTTGTAACGCGGGAAGCCCTGCGGGTGCTGCTGCATGGCCGCAAGCGCAACGCCAACCAGCGGCACGGCGCGGATCGATGATGCCGTCTTTATCTCGCGCCGATCGTCAGGATCGGATCGCGGCTCGATCAGGATATGGGCGACGTCGTCATTCAGCCGAATCATTTCGGCTGTCAGATTACAGATCTCCGACGGCCGCGCGCCGGTCTCGATCAGCGTGAGCACGATCGCGCGTGCCTGGTCATTGAGCCCGGAAAGAGCGCCGGGCGCGAGGATCCGCCTGATGATCCAGTCTGTCGGAAAAGGCGGACGCGATGTCTTCACCTTCTGCGAAAAGGAAAGCCCGGCAAAGGGGTTCTTCACATCGTCGATGCCGCGATAGCGGTGGTATTCGGAAAGCAGCTTGCGCAGGTTGCCGATATCGCGATTGCCCGATGAGGCTGTGTGCGTGGCCTTGCCTGTTTTTGGCGCAATCCGGGCCAGCCAGTAATTATAAAAGGCCGTCGCATCCTGCCGGCTGATCTCGTCGATATATTTGTCGCCAACTACGGCGATGAAGTTGTTGAGCGCGCGGCGCTTCACCTTCAGCCAGGAGAACTTCTGGAAGTCGCTCTTGCCGGTCAGTTCCGGCGCGGCGATCTCCTCGGTATAAACGGTGAAGGCTTCGGAGATGCGCACGCGCGGGTGCTTTTCAAGGCCTGCCACAGCAGCAGCCTCCAGCCCACCGACCGGCAGCTTCGAAAGCGTCATCAGCCGCTCATATATCATCGCGCCCGACTCGCTCGCGAGGATCTCGGCAGTGGTGCGATAGGAAAAGCCCAATGCATGGGCGCGCGCCACCGCAGCCTTGTAGCGGGCATCAGCCTGGGCGCTATCGCCGCCGGCCAGCATCGAGGCCCACAGCGCATTGTCAGCTTCTTCGTGGATATCCCGCTTCGCACGGGCTTCGGAAAGGTCTCTCGTGCCCAGCGAGATGCGCACGGCAGGTGCACGATCATCAAGCCCGACAAGCCGTTTTGGCACCCGGCGCACATAGGCATAAATGCCCGCGCGCAAGTGCAAATACCTGTCCGGATCCTCACCCTTCCTGACCGCCATTTCGGCACCCTGTGTCACGTTTTGATACAGTTTTTGTTACACAGAAAGAGCGCTTATTGCAATCACAACAGACAGCTAGGATTATTTGGTGAAAGAAAACATAGACTTAAACAAGCCTAACAGGCTTGTTTTTTGGTGCGGTCGAGAAGACTCGAACTTCCACGGGTTGCCCCACAGCGACCTCAACGCTGCGCGTCTACCAATTCCGCCACGACCGCATCGTGGTAGGGCCGGTTTGTGCCGGCGCCGCTGCATGTAGCAAAAGCCTTCTCAGCGCACAAGCGTCTGTGACCGTTTTTTTTCATTTCTGCGGGAGAAACTTTTGGGCGTCCGATGGCCGCCGGTTTGCCTCCGCGCTTTCGCCTTGCCGCCGGGTCCGAAATCTGCAAGGAGAAGGCCGAAGGACTAAGCCATGGAACGACGCGAAATCGATTTTCTGATGCATGCCGAAGCCGGCGCGCCGCCGGTCCGGTGGCGCGTCTCGGACGGCCTTATCCCCTACCCGCAAGCGCTTGCGGAAATGGAGAGGCAGGTCGATCTGATCGCCCGCGGCGAGGCGGACGAGCTTGTCTGGCTGGTCGAGCATCCGCCGCTCTATACGGCCGGCACCAGCGCCAATGCCAGCGACCTTCTGATCGCCGACCGCTTCCCCGTCTACGAGACCGGACGCGGCGGAGAATATACCTATCACGGTCCCGGCCAGCGGGTTGCCTATCTGATGCTCGACCTGAAGCGACGGCGGCGCGACGTCCGCGCTTTCGTCGCGGCGATCGAGGAAACCATCATCAAGACACTTGATATGATGAATGTGCGCGGCGAGCGGCGCGAGGACCGCGTCGGCGTCTGGGTGAAACGACCGGAGCGCCCGCCCCTTCCCGATGGTTCGCCCGCGGAAGACAAGATCGCGGCGATCGGAATCAGGTTGCGCCACTGGGTCAGCTTCCACGGCCTGTCGATCAATGTCGAACCCGAGCTCGAACATTTCGGCGGCATTGTGCCCTGCGGCATTTCCGGATACGGCGTCACAAGTCTCATCGATCTCGGCCTGACGGTGACGATGGAAGACGTCGACATCTGTCTGAAGAAGGCCTTCGAGGAGGTCTTCGGCGCGACAGCGCCGGACCAGCCTTGAGGCTTCAGTGCAGCGTTCGTCCGCCGGTTACGGTAAAGCCGAACGGTCCGGGACGGCGCGGCCGCGTGATCGCATCGGGATAGCGACCCGCGTGGCCGACATGGTTGACCTCGATGACGACGTCCTTGAGGTTCAATCCGATCTGGCGGCTGGTCGAACGGAGCTTCTCCTCATCCCCGGAAATCAGCCAGAGCGGACGAACGTTCAGATGGCCCGCGATCCTGACGAGCCGTTCCAGCGATGGCTCGGAGCGATCACACTCCCAGTTTCTCACCGTCTCGCGCGTCACCCCCAGGCGACCGGCGAGGTCCGCCAGGCTTAATCCGGCGCGCTCGCGGGCGGCGAGCAGCCGTCCCCCCAGCGTATCGTCGCCGTAAAGTTCCTCTTCCATCATTGTCGGCCTTTCCATCCCGTTGGGCGTGCCGGATTTTCCGGTTCTTGCCTCCCTTCATAGCCAAAACCGGGCAAAAGTGCCAGTCTGCACGACAGCAGGGCGCGATGAACAGAGAAATGGCCGATCACGCAGACTTGTGCTTGCGGATCAGCGAGCGGCCATGCCAAAGATTGACGGATAACAAAGGCGATATGGAGAGACACCGATGGATGTGCGTGCAGCCGTAGCAGTCGAAGCTGGAAAGCCGCTCGAAGTCATGACCGTTCAACTTGAAGGCCCCAAGGCGGGTGAAGTTCTGATCGAGGTGAAGGCGACGGGCCTTTGCCACACGGACGACTTCACGCTTTCCGGCGCGGACCCGGAAGGCATCTTCCCGGCCATTCTCGGTCATGAAGGCGCCGGCGTCGTCGTCGATGTCGGCCCCGGCGTCACCTCGGTCAAGAAGGGCGATCATGTCATCCCGCTCTATACGCCGGAATGCCGCGAATGCCCGTCCTGCTTGTCGCGCAAGACCAATCTCTGCACCGCGATCCGCTCGACACAGGGCCAGGGCCTGATGCCGGACGGCACGTCGCGCTTCTCGCTCAACGGCAAGCCGATCCATCACTACATGGGCTGCTCGACGTTTGCGAACTACACGGTCCTTCCGGAGATCGCGGTCGCCAAGATCAATCCCGACGCGCCTTTCGACAAGGTCTGCTACATCGGCTGCGGCGTGACGACGGGCGTCGGCGCTGTGATCAACACGGCCAAGGTGGAAGTGGGCGCAACCGCCGTCGTCTTCGGTCTCGGCGGCATCGGCCTCAATGTCATCCAGGGCCTGCGCCTTGCCGGCGCCGACATGATCATCGGCGTCGACCTCAACAATGACAAGAAGGAATGGGGCGAGCGATTCGGCATGACCCATTTCGTCAATCCGAAGGAAATCGGCGAGGACATCGTCCCCTATCTGATCAACCTGACCAAGCGTGGAAATGACACGATCGGCGGCGCCGACTACACCTTCGACTGCACCGGCAACACCACGGTGATGCGCCAGGCGCTCGAATGCTCGCATCGCGGCTGGGGCAAGTCGGTCGTCATCGGCGTTGCCGGCGCCGGCCAGGAAATCTCCACCCGGCCGTTCCAGCTTGTAACGGGCCGCTCCTGGATGGGCACGGCCTTCGGCGGCGCGCGCGGGCGCACCGACGTGCCGAAGATCGTCGACTGGTACATGGACGGCAAGATCGAGATCGACCCGATGATCACGCACCTCCTGAAGCTCGAGGACATCAACAAGGGCTTCGACATGATGCACAAGGGCGAAAGCATCCGCTCGGTCGTCGTCTACTGATGTCATCGCTCACCGTCGATATCGCCCGCATGGACGCGCTCACTGCGGGCGAACTTTATGACGTGCTGAAATTGCGCGTCGATGTCTTCGTGGTGGAGCAGAACTGCCCCTATCCCGAGCTCGACGGCAAGGACGCCGATGCGCTTCACCTGCGCCTTCTGGAAGACGGCAAGCCGGTCGCTTACGGTCGCATCTTCGCCCCTGGAACGGCCAGGCAGGCGCGCATCGGGCGCATCGTCGTCGCGCCCTCCCATCGGGGACAAAAGCTCGGCGAGCGACTGATGAGCGAAGCCATTGCCGCCTGCGAAAGACTGGCGCCCGATACGCCGATCGCGATTTCCGCCCAGGCCCATCTCGAGCGGTTCTACGCCGGCTTCGGCTTCGAGGCCGTGTCGAAAGAGTATCTCGAGGACGGCATCCCGCATATCGACATGCTTCGCGATGCTGCCAGAACCCAGACGGAAGCCGCTGGATGATCTATGTCGACGCCGATGCCTGCCCGGTTAAGACCGAGGTGATCAAGGTTGCCGAGCGCCACGGCCTGCCGGTCACCTTCGTCGCCAATTCCGGGCTCAGACCATCGCGCGATCCGATGATCCGCAATATCATCGTCTCCGGCGCCTTCGATGCCGCCGATGACTGGATCGCCGAGCGCGCCGTTGCCGGGGATATCGTGATCACCGCCGACGTGCCGCTTGCCGAGCGCTGTGTTGCCGCTGGCGCGCTCGTCACCGGGCCCACCGGCCGGCTTTTCGATGAAGCCAATATCGGCATGGCCCGCGCCATGCGCGATCTCGGCCAGCACCTGCGCGAAACCGGCGAGAGCAAGGGCTATAATGCCGCCTTTTCGCCGAAGGACCGTTCGGCCTTCCTGCAGACCATGGAACGGCTTTGCCGGCGCGCCAAGGCGTGATAGCCCGGTCTGGGATCCTAAATTCGGGAAAAGCGGATATGAAACTGTCGTTCGAACGGGCACTGCACCATCGCCATGGCCCGTTTGCGCTGGCGGCAATTGCCGCTTTGCTGTCGATCGCGCCCGCATCGATCTGGATCCCGCATCTCGGAATCGATATTCCGAATATTGTTTTCTATATCACCTATCTGGTGGTCGTTTTCATCCACTTGCCGGACATGACGGGCGAATACCTCAAGAAGCGGGCGGCCAATGACGATGCCCCGGCGCCGGTCATTATCGTCGTCACATTGCTGACGGTTGTCGTTGCGATCGTCGCATTGTTCGTGGTGCTCCATCACAAGACGGATGCGGGCCTTGCAAAACTCATCCTCGCCTTCGGGTCCGTGGTTGCCGGATGGGCGACGATCCATACGATGGCGGCAATCCATTACGCCCATATGTATTGGCGGCCCGACCGTCAGGCCGGCGGCGACGGCGTTGCGGGCGGTCTCGACTTTCCCGGCGTGCCCCAACCGGGCGGATATGACTTCCTGTGCTTTGCCTTCGGCATCGGCATGACGGCGCAAACCGGTGATATCGCGATTACCAGCTCGGTGATGCGGCGGCGCAACCTGCTGCACGCCGTCTTTTCCTATTTCTTCAACACCGTGCTTCTTGCCGCCGCCGTCAGCGGTGCGGTTGCACTCTTTGCCTGAATTCTTCGAAGGAGACAGACATGAACATTTTGTCCGAAAACACCGCTTTTGGCGGTATGCAGGGCGTCTTTTCCCATGATTCGGAAGCCTGCAATTGCGAGATGACCTTCGCGGTCTTCGTGCCGCCGCAGGCGACCGAACGCCCCTGCCCCGTGCTCTGGTATCTCTCGGGGCTTACCTGCACCCATGCCAATGTAATGGAAAAGGGCGAATATCGCCGCATGGCCGCGGAACTCGGCCTGATCATCGTCTGCCCGGACACGAGCCCGCGCGGCAAGGACGTTCCCGATTCGCTGACCAACTGGCAGCTCGGCCAGGGCGCGGGCTTCTATGTGGACGCCACCGAAAGCCCCTATGCGCTGAACTACCAGATGGAAACCTATATCACGAAGGAACTGCCCGCGCTGATCGCCGGCAGCTTCCGCGCCGACATGGATCGCCAGGGCATTTTCGGCCATTCCATGGGCGGCCATGGCGCCATGACCTTCGCGCTGAAATATCCGGGCCGCTACAAGAGCTGCTCGGCCTTCGCCCCGATCGTCTCACCGACGACGTCGCCCTGGGCGCAGGGCGCGTTCGAGAAATATCTCGGCACGGACCCGGATGTGTGGCGCAAGCATGATGCCTGCGCACTGGTTGCCGCCGGCGCCCGCTTTCCCGAGTTCCTGATCGACCAGGGCACGGCCGACGGTTTTCTCGAGGAAGGTCTGAAGCCCTGGCTGTTCGAGGCGGCGGTCAAGGATACGGACATCGCGCTGACGCTGAGAATGCACGAGCGCTACGACCATTCCTACTACTTCATCTCCACCTTCATGGACGATCACCTGCGCTGGCATGCGGAGCGGGTGTGAGTGACCGCCGAACAGTGCCGTCGAGCATGAGCCATTGGTAGGTTATTGGGAGCCTTGCCACCCATAATCTCCCCCCTTGAGGGGGAGATCAGAGGGAAAAAGACGCTTCGAAGCACCTAAGCCCTGCCCCCAGCTCTACCCCAGCGCCACGAACAAATCGTGCGCCGCCTGCATGTCCTCGAACCGCTTGGCGCGGCGGCGGGCGGCCTCCTCGTCATGGCCCCAGAGCTCGATCGTCCAGTCTTCCTCGAGATTGCCGAGCGCCCAGGCTTCGTTCAGCGTCAGGCGGCCGCGCGCCAGCGCCAGCGTCACCAGTGCCGAACCGGTCAGCGTCGTCATCACATGCAAGGCGCCAAGCTCGAACGGCGCCCGGTGATGCTCGAGCTCCCTGCGGAAGGCCTGAAGGCTTTCCGCCGGCTGTTCGGCAAACATCACCCCTTCGACCAGCACGAAGCGCGCGCCATATTCCTCGGCCATCCAGTCAAGCACCGGCCCCCAGCGCTCGGCCTGCCGGGCGACAAGCTCCTCCGGACTTTCCGCGCGATAGAACAGCATGTCGTTGCCGGCATAGCTGACGATTTCCTCGAACACCGCGCCGGCGTTGACGGCCACGCCGTCGATGATCGTGTTGGCAAGCCGCGTCATCGGCATCTTCGCCGGATCGATGACCTTTTCCTGCGCCTGCCATTCGGCCCGCACATGTTCGGCTGCTGCCTCCGTCGGCAGGATCAGCGGCTTTCGCGACGGGGTCTTGACCGGCCGGCCGTCGAGCTTCACCGCAAAGCCCCCGTCTTCCGCGGCGATGGTTGCCTCGGAGTAGAATTTCTTCGGCAGTTCGGCGCGCATCAGTTCCTGCGACCGGCGGATGGGATCATTGGTCATCATGCACCCTTCAGAACGAATTTCAGAATGTCATCCGGCGTCTCGGCGATCGCCGCCGCCCCCGCCAGTCTCAGCGCATCCGGCGCGCCATAGCCCCAGGAAACGCCGACAGCGCCGGCGCCGGCGGATTTCGCCATCTGGATGTCGAATACCGTATCGCCGATCACCACCGCCTGCTCCGGCCGCATGCCCGTCTCATCGCAGCATTCCAGCACCATGGCCGGGTGCGGCTTGGAGGGGCAATCATCGGCCGTGCGCGTGGTGATGAACTTGTCGGCGTAGCCATGGGTCTTCAGCATATGGTCGAGCCCGCGCCGCGACTTGCCGGTGACCGCGCCAACCAGAATATCGTCTTGCAGGAAGAGATGCGACAGCATGGCCGAGATCCCCTCATAAAGCTTCTCCTGCATGGCCGGGTCGCGCCGCACCTCAACGAACAGCGAGCGGTAGTAGCCCATCATGTCGCGGCATTCGTGATCGACCTGATCGCGGCCCAGCAGCCCGGCAATCGCGACGTCCAGCGTCAGTCCCACCGTGCCGCGCGTGGCGTGCTCGTCGGGCGCGTCATGGCCAAAGGCGCGGAAGGTGCGGGCCATGGTCTCCTGGATGATGGCCAGGCTGTCGACCAGCGTTCCGTCACAGTCAAAAAGCACCAGCTTCATGGGAGCACTCCCGGCTCAGACAAGTTTCAAGATCTCTTCCGGATGCCAGACGATCGCGCCCGCTCCGGCATCCTGCAGATCGGCGATCTCGCCGTAACCCCAGGCGACGCCGATCGCATGGGATCCGGCCTTCGCCGCCATTTCCATGTCGAAGACCGCGTCGCCGATGATCACGGCATCGGCCGGATTGAAGCCCGCTTCCGCGCAGCATTCAAGCACCATGGCAGGATGCGGCTTGGAGGGACAGTCATCCGCGGTGCGCGAAACGGTAAAACGCGGCGCCAGTCCGTGCAGATCCAGAACATGGCTGAGGCCCCGGCGCGAATTGCCGGTGACGGCGCCGATGGTCACGTCGCCGCGCGCGGCAAGGCCCTCGATCAGTTCGGCAATGCCCGGAAACAGCTGTTCCATCATGTTGGGATCGGAATGGACCTCGGCAAAGAGCGACTTGAACTTCACCCGGATCGCCAGAACCTCGTCGTCGATCTGGTGCCGGCCGAGCAGCCGGGCGATGGCGTAATCGAGCGACAGGCCGATGATCGTCTTGGTCTCGGCAAGGGTCGGTTCCGGATGACCGAAGGCGACAAAGGCGCGGCGCATGGTCTCATGGATGCGTACGGCGCTGTCGACCCGCGTGCCGTCGCAGTCAAACAATACGAGCTTCATGTCAATCCCTGTCTCAATCCTTGTCGAGATCTTCGCGATCGGCATCGAAGCCGAGAAGATTCCAGCTCTGCACCATATGCGGCGGCAGGGGCGCGGTGACCCTGAGCCTGCCGCCATCGGGATGGGGCACATCGATATGGCGGGCGTGCAGATGCAGCCGTTTCTGGATGCCGCCGGGAAATTCCCAGTTCGGGTCCTCGTCGAAATATTTCGGATCGCCGATGATCGGGTGACCGATATGAAGCGCATGAACACGCAGCTGGTGGGTCCGCCCGGTATAGGGCTCCATTTCCAGCCACGAAAGCGTATGGGCCGCCGTATCGATGACACGGTAGTAGGAAACCGCGTGATCGGAATCGGGCTCGCCATGCTTGACGATGCGCATGCGGTCGCCGTCCGGCGTCTGCTCCTTGGCAAGCCAGGTCGAGACCTTGTCTTCGCGCTTGCGCGGCACGCCCTTGACCAGCGACCAGTAGGTTTTCTTCGTGGTGCGCTGACGGAAGGCCTCGGTGAGCGATTGCGCCGCGCGGCGCGAGCGGGCGACGACCAGAACGCCGGAGGTGTCGCGGTCAAGGCGATGGACGAGGCGCGGCTTTTCGCCCTTCTTGTTGGTCCAGGCCTCCAGCATCTTGTCGATATGACGGACCACGCCCGAGCCGCCCTGCACCGCCAGACCGGCCGGCTTGTTCAGCACGAACACGCGCTCGTCCTCATGCAGCAGCATGCGCGACAGAAGCTCGCCGTCGGGCGAGTGCTTGAGGTCCCTGCCCGGTATCGGGCCGGACGTCTTCGGGTCGACATTCATCGGCGGGATGCGAACCATCTGGCCGGGTTCGACACGCGTGTCGCTCTTGACCCGTCCGCCGTCGACGCGGATCTGGCCTGAGCGCAGCAGCTTCTGCAGCGCGCCGAAGCCGAGCCCCGGATAATGCAGCTTGAACCAGCGGTCGAGCCGCATGCCCGCCTCGTCCTGATCCACCTTGATATGTTCAATACCCGCCATCGTGCGAAAACCCTTCATTGAAGCCGTGGCTTCTATCGCATGACGCGCCGGAATGAAATGGGTTTAGAACACCATCCGTCCGATCGCGAGGCCTGCGAAGACCGCGATCAGCGCGAGACCGACGCTTGCGGTTATATAGGCAACGGCATGCAGGACATCACCCCGTTCGATCATCGTCATCGCATCAAGCGAAAACGAGGAGAACGTGGTGAAGCCGCCGAGAAAGCCGGTGACGATGAACATCCGCATGTCCGCCGACTGGTTGAGCGCTCGCGCGACCGCTTCCACCAGGATCCCGATCATGAGCGAACCGACGATATTGACGACGAATGTGCCCCAGGGAAAATGCGGCCCCCACAGTCTGATGGCGAAGACGCCGACGAGATAGCGCCCGACCGAGCCGAGCGCTCCGCCTGCAGCGACAATGAGGGCATGAGAAAGAATATTCGACACGGGCGGATTTCCGTCTGATTGATCAGGTCCTGGGGCTTCCACCTTACTAGACCCTTCGCGATGTTCTGCCCACCCCCTCTTCTCCCGCCGTTGAAGAAGAGCAGCGATGCGGAACGTGGATATTTCGGCTGGCGAACGCTTGCCTCTTGCAAATCCCGCCACAACTTGGATAATCCGTTTCAAAATTCGCGTTGGGAGAATCCGCTTTTTTGTGAAGCGGTGCCGAAGGAGCAACTGCCCCGGAAACTCTCAGGCCAAAGGACCAGCGCGTGATTCTGAACTCTGGAGACAAGGCCCGGCACACGCCGGGACCGGCCGAAGGGATAATAATCTCAGGCACACGGGACAGAGGGGGCTCATTCGTATCGGGCATGTCGCACACGCCCGCCCCTTTGAGCCGGCGTTCATCAACGCAATCCGGAGGCAAGTCTTGGTCTCGCAAGAACCGCTAGAAAAAACCCCGCTTCACGCGCTTCATCTGGAGCTCGGCGCCCGCATGGTGCCGTTCGCAGGCTATGACATGCCTGTGCAATACCCGATGGGCGTGATGAAGGAACACCTGCATACCCGCGAAAAGGCTGGCCTTTTCGATGTCTCGCACATGGGCCAGGTCTATCTGAAACCGCGATCCGGCAATCTCGCCGATGCGGCGATCGCGCTGGAAAAACTGGCGCCGGTCGACCTCCTCGGTCTCAAGCCCGGCCGCCAGCGCTATGCCTTCTTCACCAATGAGGAAGGCGGCATTTTGGATGACCTGATGGTCGCCAATCGCGGCGATCATCTGCTGGTCATCGTCAACGCCGCCTGCAAGGATGCCGACCTTGCCCATATGAAGGCCTATCTCTCAGACCTTTGCGAGGTGGAAACGCATTTCGAAGACAAGGCGCTGCTGGCGCTGCAGGGGCCGAAGGCCGAAGACGTGCTGGCGCCGCTCTGCCCGGCCGTTGCCGAGATGAAATTCATGGATGTGCGCGCCTGCGAACTGATGGGCGTGACCTGCGTGATCTCGCGTTCCGGCTATACCGGCGAAGACGGCTTCGAGATTTCGGTCCCCGCCGAACATGCCGACGCACTCGCCCGCACGCTGCTGGCGCATGAGGACTGCGAGGCGATCGGCCTCGGCGCCCGCGATTCGCTGAGGCTCGAAGCCGGCCTCTGCCTTTACGGCAACGATATCGACACGACCACGACGCCGGTGGAAGCTTCGCTCGTCTGGGGCATGCAGAAGGCCCGCAGGCCCGGCGGTGACCGCGAAGGCGGTTTCCCTGGCGCCGATATCGTCCTGCAGCAGCTTGCCGAAGGCGCAAAGCGCCTGCGCGTCGGGCTGAAGGCGGAAGGCCGCGCGCCGATCCGCCCGCCGGCGAAACTCTATGCCGATGACAAGGGCGAAACCGAGATTGGCCACGTCACCTCCGGCGGCTTTGGCCCCTCCGTCGGCGCGCCTGTCGCCATGGGCTATGTGGCTGCAGACCACGCCGAGACCGGCACGACCCTTTATGCCGAGGTGCGCGGGAAATTCCTGCCCGTCACCATCACCGACACCCCCTTTATCAAACCCACCTACAAACGCTGAGCGGGAACCTTATTGTCATGACCATCAAATTTACCGAAGAACACGAGTGGCTGAAGATCGAAGACGGCATCGCCACCGTCGGCATCACGGCGCACGCAGCCGAACAGCTCGGCGACCTCGTTTTCGTCGAATTGCCGGACGTCGGCGCCACCTTCGAGAAGAATGACGATGCCGCGACCGTTGAATCCGTGAAGGCCGCATCGGACGTGTTCTGCCCGCTTGCCGGCGAGATCACCGAGGTCAACGAAGCGATCACCGACAATCCCGAGCTCGTCAACGCCGAGCCCATGGAGGGCGGCTGGTTCTTCAAGCTGAAGCTCGCCAACCCGTCCGACGCCGACGCGCTGATGGACGAAGCGGCCTACAAGGAGTTCATCGCCTGATGACGACGCCTGCCGAATTCCAGTTCACCGATTACCAGCCCTACGACTTCGCCAACCGCCGCCATATCGGCCCCTCGCCCGTCGAGATGGCGAAAATGCTGGAGACAATCGGCTATGACAGTCTCGACGCGCTGATCGACGACACCGTGCCCGCCGAAATCCGCCAGGAGCAGCCGCTTGCCTGGGGTCCTGCGATGACCGAGCGCGAGGCGCTCGACAAGCTGCGCGAGACCGCCAACAAGAACAAGCCGATGATCTCGATGATCGGCCAGGGCTATAACCCGACCATCGTGCCGCCGGTGATCCAGCGCAACATTCTGGAAAACCCGGCTTGGTACACGGCCTATACGCCCTACCAGCCGGAGATTTCCCAGGGCCGGCTTGAGGCGCTCCTGAACTTCCAGACGATGATGGCGGACCTCACCGGCCTCGACATCGCCAATGCCTCGCTTCTGGACGAGGCAACGGCGGCGGCCGAAGCCATGGCCATGGCCAATCGTGTGGCGAAATCCAAGGCAACCGCCTTCTTCGTCGACGAGAACTGCCATCCGCAGACGATCGCGCTCCTGAAAACCCGCTCCGAGCCGCTCGGCTGGCAGATCATCATCGGCAATCCGTTTACCGATCTGAAGGCCGAGGACGTCTTCGGCGCGCTGTTCCAGTATCCCGGCACCCACGGCCATGTGAACGACTTCACCGAGGTGATCGCCGCCCTGCATGAGGCGAAGGCCATCGCGACCGTCGCCGCCGATCCGCTGGCGCTGACGCTTCTGAAATCGCCGGGCGAGATGGATGCCGATATCGCCATCGGTTCGTCCCAGCGCTTCGGCGTGCCGCTTGGCTATGGCGGTCCGCATGCGGCCTATATGGCGGTGAAGGACGCCTACAAGCGCTCCATGCCCGGCCGCCTTGTCGGGGTATCGGTCGATAGCCGCGGCAACCGCGCCTATCGTCTGGCGCTGCAGACCCGCGAACAGCATATCCGCCGCGAAAAGGCGACGTCGAACATCTGCACCGCCCAGGTGCTGCTCGCCGTCATGGCCGCGATGTATGGCGTCTTCCACGGCCCGGACGGGCTGAAGGCGATTGCCCAACAGGTACACCGCAAGGGCGTGCTGCTGGCCAAGGGGCTGGAAGCGCTTGGGTTCACGGTTGAGCCGGAAACCTTCTTCGACACGATCACGGTCGAGGTCGGCGCCTTCCAGGGGCTGATCTTGCGCAACGCCGTGGAAAACAACGTCAACCTGCGCAAGGTGGGCGAAACGAAGATCGGCATCTCCGTCAACGAGCGCACCCGCCCCGCCCATGTGGAAGCGGTGTGGGAGGCCTTCGGCGGAAAATTCTCGATCGCCGAATTCGAGGCGGATTATCGTCTGCCGAAAAGCCTACTGCGCACAAGCGTTTACATGACGCACCCGATCTTCCACATGAACCGTGCGGAAAGCGAGATGACGCGTTATATGCGCCGCCTCGCCGACCGCGATCTGGCGCTCGACCGGGCGATGATCCCGCTCGGCTCCTGCACGATGAAGCTCAATGCCACGGTAGAAATGCTGCCGATCACCTGGCCGGAATTTGCCGACATCCATCCCTTCGCGCCGGAAAACCAGGCGCTCGGCTATCGCGAGATGATCGAGGATCTGTCGCAAAAACTCTGCGCCATCACCGGTTATGACGCCTTCTCCATGCAGCCGAATTCCGGCGCGCAGGGCGAATATGCCGGGCTTCTGACGATCCGTCGCTTCCACCGCGCCAATGGCGAGGCGCACCGCGACATCTGCCTGATCCCGACCTCGGCGCACGGCACCAATCCGGCCTCCGCCCAGATGGCGGGCATGAAGGTGGTGCCGGTCAAATCGCGCGACAATGGCGATATCGACCTCGATGATTTCGCCGAAAAGGCCGCGCAACATGCCGACAATCTCGCCGCCTGCATGATCACCTATCCCTCGACCCATGGCGTGTTCGAGGCGACGGTGAAGGAGGTCTGCGAGATCACGCACAAATATGGCGGCCAGGTCTATCTCGACGGGGCCAACATGAACGCGATGGTGGGGCTTTCGCGGCCGGGCGATATCGGTTCGGATGTCAGCCACCTGAACCTGCACAAGACCTTCTGCATTCCCCACGGCGGCGGCGGTCCGGGCATGGGGCCGATCGGCGTCAAGGCGCATCTGGCCCCGCATCTGCCCGCCAATCCGGCGACGGATGCGGGAGGCGGCGCGGTCTCGGCCGCCCCCTTCGGCTCGCCCTCGATCCTGCCGATCTCCTGGAGCTATTGCCTGATGATGGGCGGCGAAGGGCTGACGCAGGCAACCCGCGTGGCGATCCTCAACGCCAACTATATCGCCGCCCGGCTGAAGGGCGCTTACGACGTGCTCTACAAATCGGAAAAGGGCCGCGTGGCGCATGAATGCATCATCGACACGCGCCCGCTGAAGGATAGCGCCGATGTCTCCGTCGACGATATCGCCAAGCGCCTGATCGACTGCGGCTTCCATGCCCCGACGATGAGCTTTCCCGTTCCCGGCACGCTGATGATCGAGCCGACGGAATCGGAGACCAAGGCCGAGCTGGATCGCTTCTGCGATGCGCTGCTGGCGATCCGCGAGGAAGTCCGCGCCATCGAGGAAGGCAAAGCCGACCGCGTCGACAACCCGCTGAAGAACGCGCCCCACACGGTGGAAGATCTCGTCGGCGAATGGACCCACCCCTATTCCCGCGAGGAAGCCTGCTTCCCCCCCGGCGCCTTCCGCGTCGATAAATACTGGCCCCCGGTCAACCGCGTGGACAATGTCTATGGGGATCGGAATCTGGTGTGCGCCTGCCCGCCGATGAGTGCGTATGCGGAGGCTGCGGAGTAGGAAGGTAGAAGGTAGAAGGTAGAAGGTGAAGTAGCTTTTTTTAATGACGAATTAGAAGGGCTACGGCTGAAGTCTGGCACCGCTCATTTGACTATCCTGCGAGAGTACAATTCGCAACCAACCTCCCCTTTTGAGATGGAGGTTGGTTGCGAAGCGCAGAAACAATAATAATGTGAATAACTGTTTAAATACTGTACCACCTCACCTGCATAAGTTTAAACCTATCAGTATCCAAGCTGAGGATTAGAGCTTATGCCATCAATTTCCGCTATTGAATGGGACATAATTGAATCTCGCGTGCAGCGCTGTATGGAGCGCTATGGGACGGCTGACGTGTCCTCAGCGTTTCTACATCTCATTCTCGAGCACTTTTTTCCAAATAGAAACCTCGATTTTCCGGAAATGGTCGTCGATGGCGGAAACGACTTAGGCGTTGACGCTATCGAAGTTATTGAGCGCGACGAAAGAGCGGAGGTTTATATCTTTCAAGCAAAGCACCGCACGACACTTAAATCGACCGACCGGACAATAAATGACTCAGAGGTGTTAAAAATCGCTACGTTCTTGAGAGCGGTTTTCGACAAGGAGCCTCGCCTATTAGAGACGGGCAACCTGCAATTATCGGAGGCGGTCAGTAGAATATGGTCCCTCCATCAGAAGGGAACGATATGCGAATACCGGATTGTGTTTTGTACGAACGGTATGGGGCTATCTTCCAGCGCAGAAGGTATAATCTCAAGCTCGTTGAAGAGTCTCTACGCCACACAATACGAAGTGTATGGCCCAAAGGAGATTTTGAGAGATATTGGGGCACGCGAACGCGAAGCGGAATCCGGATATCTCCAAGTCATCGGTAGGGAAGCTTATGAACGCAGTGATGGTGACATAAGAGGTGTAATTGCATCTGTTGACGCAAGGTCATTTGTCAGCCTGATTCAAACGGACGATGCACGAACAATTAAACGCCATCTCTTTGACGAAAATCTGCGTATTTTCCTAGGAGCAAACGGAGGCTACAACAGCAATATTATCGAAACAGCCGCGTCTTCTGATAGTCATCTTTTTTGGTATCTTAATAATGGAATAACGATTACATGCAGAGATTACGCCTACAATAAAGGTCATGTTAATCCGAAAATTCAGCTAACAGATTTTCAGATAGTTAATGGCGCTCAGACCTCTCATTCTCTTTTGAAAGCGTTCAAAAAATCACCCGAATCATTTGAGAACGTGGTGATATTGGTTCGTATATACGCCACAAATCGTGAAGATATAGCCGAGAGAGTTGCTGTCGCTACCAATAGCCAAGCTAGAATTCAATCAAGGGATCTTCGTGCCAATGATCCCGTTCTCAAAAAGCTGGAGATTTCCTTTCGAGACAGGGGTTACTATTTCGAACGCAAGAGAAATATGCATTCAGATCGCGACCCGAGGAGACGGATCGACGCGCTTAAACTTGGCCAAATACTGCTTTCATTTCAAGTTAGAGAGCCTGACAAGGCAAAAACAGATTCGGACTCGATTTTTGGCGAACGGTTTCATCAAATTTTTCACGAGCGTCATGAGATAGATACATTGTGTCGGTTGATTGAGCTTTATCGCATAATCGAAGATATGCGAGATACATACAAAATAAAAAGTATAAAGAGTTTGGATTATACCGAAGGAAACCAGTATCTGGTGTACGGACACTGGTTTGTTTTATATGTGGCGAGTCTCATAATTTCTCAAAAATCTATACAGATACCCGACAACGATGGTGATTTGAGAATTTTGGTAACGGAGGCGCTCGAGTTGCTGGCGCGGGCTTGTGCGACTGTGAAAAGCACGGCGCAGTATCAACTTTTCCGAAGCGCAAAAACAAAAGCTAGAATAATTGCTGAAATTGAAGGACGGCAACTGAGTTTATTTGAAATATAAATAATATTACCACACAAAAGTACACTCGACTTTCGGCTTTTTCTAATCGGTGTCGCGAAAGCGACAGAGAGGGGTATCGGGCATAAGCCGCCGGCTCCGTACTCTCGGAGAGGGTTCACCCCTCTCTGCCCCTGTCGGGGCATCTCTCCCTCAAGGGGAGAGATTGTGGGCTCAGAGGTCTTTGGGAGGCGGGGCGGCAGCGGTTGGCTGAGCTGCCGCCAGACAGCCTCACGGCACCAAAAACTCAAACGGCGCCGCCTCTTTCATCAGCCCCGCAACATCCCCGCCCGGCAGAGCCGGATCGTTCAACCCCAGCGTCTTTGCCGGAGCGCCCTCGGAGAGATCGAAATCCGCAAGATCGACCCAGAACACCGACGGGTTGATGACGGAGTCGAAATAGTAGCGGCGGTGGTCGTGTTCGGCGACGGTGCGCCAGAGGGTGGAGGCGATGTTGGGTTTTTCGGGGTCGGACATGCCGAGCGGGGTCGAGATCGCGCGCACCTGCGAGAACACGGAGGCGAGCGCCGCGCGGCGGTCCTTCAGCGGCGTCGCGGATTTGAGGTTGTAGCTGGCGCGGGCGAAGCGGTCGGCGGCGTTCACCGTGCCGGGCAGGAAGCTCTTGCCGCCGACGAGGTTCCAGTAGCCGTTGATCGCAAGCTGCTGGTCATAGGTCGGCGAATTGGTCATCACCCTGTAGTCGCGGCTGTGGTGGATGGTGAGCTTGCCGCCGACGAATTCGAAGATCGCGCTGTCGCCGGAGGCATCGGAAAGCGCCAGATGCACGGTCGCCGGCGCGCCGTTCGGGGCCTCACCGGTGATCACCGTCAGCGGGTCGTCGGCCATGGCCTCGGCTGCTTCCGCGACGGTCGCGAAATTATCGAGCATGTATTGCAGCCAGGCGCCGACCGAGATCAGCGGCTTGCCCCGCGCGGCCGGATCGCCATAGGACGATTCCACCAGATAGAGCATGTTGCCGGCAAGGCCCGCCTCGTTCATGCCGTCGGAGGTGGCGAGATTGTAGATCGCGACGATGACCGAGCCGTATTTCGAGGTCCATGTCGCCGAGCCCTCGCCCACCCCGCCATTGCGGGCCATGCCCCGCGGAAACACCCAGAGGTCGGACTGCATCGTCACGTCGCGCCAGTCCATCGAGCGCCCGGTGATGTAGGTTGACGTTCCGGTTTCATAGAAGATGCGCGTGCACATGGGAATTCCTCCGCCTGACCCTGAATGTTTGGTTGGCTGAGGCTAACCCGATCGACGGCGATGGACAACGCCAATTGCGCTTTGTCCTAAAAATGGCTCCGCTTGGCGACAAAGCGGGCCAGCATCGGCCCGAGCGCCATGACGAAGAAGAAGCGGGCGATCTGCATCGACATGACGAAGGCGACGTTGACATCCGTCGAGGCGGAGATGATGGCGACCGCATCCGCGCCGCCGGGGCTGGTGGCAAGATAGGCCGACAGCGGATCGATGCCGGCGAAGATCACCAGAAGCCAGGCAAACACGGCGCAGATCGCCACGAGCGCCAGAATGGAGGCGAGCACGCGCGGCAGCGCCCGGCTGGCATGGAGGATGACGTCGCGATCAAAGCGCGAGCCGATGGCCCAGCCGACCAGCGCATAGGAGACGGCCAGCAGGGGCTGCGGCAGTTCGATTGTCACGAGGCCCGAAACATTGAGCGCCGAGCCGATGATCACCGGCACGATCATCGCACCCGCCGGCAGGCCCGAACGCCGGCCGACGAGTACGCCGATGACGACGAGGACGGCGGTCTGGCAAAGCGCCCACCAGTCCGGGCTCGCAAGCCACAGGATCGGCTGGGGCGCGCCCTCGCCGCCCACTCCGGTCCAGAGCCGGGCGATGGTGGCGGCGACGATGGTGACGATGACGACGCGGGTATATTGCATGAAGGCGACGAGCCGCATGTCCGCGCCAAATGACCCGGACATCAGCGTCATAACCGTGGCAGCTCCCGGAAAGGCGCCCCAGATCGCCGTCGTTCCCGGCAGGACCTGGAACCGCGCCAGAAGCCAGCCGAGCGCGACGGCGGCAAAGACAACGGAAAGGACGCCGACGACAAAGAGCGCCCAGTCGTGGCCGATCTCCTGCACCACAGGCCAGGTCATGGTCCGCGCGATCAAGAGCCCGACAATGCCTTGCGCCAGGTTGAACGGCACGCGCGGCACGGCGATGCGAAAACCGAAGAATGAGAAGGCGATGGCCGAAAGCATCGGCCCGAGCAGCAGCGCCGCCGGCAGCCCGGCCAGCGAAAGCAGGATGACAAGGGCAACCGAGACGGCGACGAGACCGGGCCAGGCCCAAGGGGTCGCGCCGCGCGCCGTTCCGGAAGAGGCCTCAGCCTCGGGGCGTTCCTCCTCCGGTTCACCTGCCGATGTCATTTCATTCTCTGCCTTGTTCGCTGTGTCCGGCTTGTTCTACACACGGACCACCGATCCGCCAAGTGCGGCCGGGCGCGATCGCGCAGCCGAATGCCTACATGGCGCAGCCCTGACGGCGCATGGCGATGTCGATCGCGTTGACCTTGCCCTTTGCATAGGCAATCGCGTTTTCCTGGTTGCCCGCGCCGTCCGCCGCGACCGCGCCGAGATTGGCGCCCATGACGCGGAAATCGCCGACAATCTCCTCATCCTGCAGGCGGGAGAGATCTTTCAGCTTGGCCTTTTCCGTCTGCATGAGCTCGGAAAGCTGGGAGCAGCTCGCCCCTTCGTACTCGCTCGGCGAGACGGGCATGGCGCCGATCGTGTCGGAACGCTGGGTGCAGCCGGCGGCAAGCACGGCGAGAGCGAGAATGGGGGCGGTCATGCGCATGAAGGTCACCTCGGTCGGAGAAAAAAGAGAAATCGGTCAGTCAACGCTTCAGAACCGCACCGGTTCCGGCAGCGCCGTTTCATCATAGCTAAATAGGCTCGTCTCTTGCGGAAGAAAGCGGCAGGCCCGCGTTTTTTTAGGCGGAAAGCGACGGATCAGCCAGAATGTCCGGGTCGAGGGCGGCGCGGCCGTTGGTCAGGTCGCGCAGCAATTCGGCGAGCGGCACAAGCCTCGTATCAGGCACCACGAGGCGGAACACCGCGCCCTGAGCGTCGAAATCCCGCGCGGCCGTGACGATGTCGTCGTAGGCCTCCAGCCGTGATTCCACCAGCGCCAGATCGGTAAAGGCGATCGCGACGGAAAGCATGGTGGTTGGGATGATCTCTTCTTTCTCGGCCTCGCGCAGGCATTCCGCGGCACTGCCGCCATAGGCGCGGGCAAGACCGCCCGTGCCGAGCTTGACGCCGCCGAACCAGCGGGAGACGACCACCACGACATTGTCCACCTCCTGCCCCTCGATTGCCTGCAGGATCGGCTTGCCGGCCGTCCCGCCAGGTTCCCCGTCATCGGAGAAACGATAGTCGGCGCCGATGCGCCAGGCCCAGCAATTATGGCTGGCATCGGCGAAGGAATTTTCCGCGATGAAGGCCTTGGCCGCCGCCTCGTCGGCGATCGGCGCGGCGATGGTCGCGAACCGGCTTTTCTTGATTTCGCGCTCGGCTGTTGCGGGACGGGTGAGCTTGAACATGGCATTCCGCGTGGTGGACGATCAGCCGTTTGAATGCCACATGCGCGGTGAAGTCAAGCGCGGGCCCGGCGGGCCATGATCCGACCGGTCACAAAGGTGCTGACGAAGCCGGTCAGGCCGGTCGCGAACGTGCCCCAGGCCATGTCCACGCCGACAACGGTCCACGACCAGTCCTTCAGAGTCGCCATATTGGTCAGGTCATAGGTGCCGTAGGCGATGAAGCCGAAGGCCGCGCCGTTGACGAGGCCTTTCAACCAGGAGCGCGCCTTTACGCCCGGATAGACGACGAAATAATATATGCCGATCAGGTACATGAAGTAAAAACTTAAACCGGCGTTCCAGTTCGGGGATGCCAGGAGAAGTTGGCCGATCTCCGCCTCGTAGAAGCTGAAGGCGACCGTGCCAAGCCAGATGAAATCGAGCGCGGAAAAACACGCCGCCATGACGGCGAAGGCAATCAGGTAGCGGGTCATCGACCTCTCCTCATATGCCCAGAAACGGCTGGACGGCGCGCATCATGCGGCTCTTGAACTTCAGCGGCGCGTCGGTGACGATCAGGCAGATGCATTCGCCATCCGGCGTCACCACCGGTTCGTGCACCGTCTCCTCATCCTCCTCGTCAAGGTCTCCGGGACCAAAGGCCTCGCCGTCGCAGCGATAGCAGCCCTTGAGGATCAGCGTCAGCTCGCGCCCGCCATGGCCGTGTTCGGGTAAGGGGCGCCCGGGCCCGACGCGCAGCAGCTTGACGTTGAGATCGCCATCAACGGGCACCTGATATTGCGCAGCACCAATGCCGAGGCGACGCCACTCGACCGCCTCCAGCGAACCGCCGATATAGGAACGCAGCGGCTCCGGGATCGTCCGGTCCACGTCGCCGATCGTCCGGCGCGCCGGCTTCGGCTCGCTTTCGGGCGCTTCGGCCGGCTCGGCTTTCAGCCGCTGCAGCATGGCCTCCCAGCTCTCGCTTTCGCGCTCGGGCGTGGTCTCAGGCGCGATGCTCTCGATCAGCGCGCCGCCAGCGGCCTCCATCAGCGACAGGCGCTTGCGGCAATCGGGGCAGAGCGCCAGATGCGTGGCAACGGCCAGGCTCCAGCCCTCCTCCAGCGTGCCGGCGGCGTATTCAAGCAACAGGGCATCCGAGATGTGGTGATTGATCGGGGTCATCGGTCTTCTCCAAGCGCCGCCCTCAGTCTGGAAAACGCGGCTCGGATCCGGGACTTGACAGTCCCGAGAGGCAAATTGGTCTTTTCGGCGATCATGCTGTGGGAAATATCCTCGAAAAACGACATGCGCAGCAGCTCGGCCTGGTCCTCCGGCAAACTGGCGAGCGCCTGCCGGATCCGTTCCGCGCTTTCATCCTGCTCGAAATTCACATCGGGCGTTTCCGGCGCATCGGGCACGAAGGCGGGGTCGGTCGGATCGAATTCGGGACGCTTCGCCTTGCGCAGATTGTCGATCATCACATTGCGGGCAAGGGTGAAGACCCAGGCGGAGGCATTGCCGCGCTGGGGATCGAAGAGCGCAGCCTTGCGCCAGACCATCATCATGGTCTCCTGCATCAGTTCCTCGGCCAGTTGTCCGTCAAGCGCGCGTTTCAGCATGAAGCTGCGGATACGCGGTCCGAAATACACGAACAGCCGCTCGAAAGAGGCGACATCGCGGGACCGTCCGGTGCGCACCAGACAAAGCGTCATTTCTTCGGCCGACATTTCCGCCAAGGCTGGGCCTTTCGACTTTGGCTTCCGCATTCCCACAATCATGGTCGCCGCCCTGTTACGGGCAGCGCTGGAAACCGTGCCGGCGGCCGGCATATGATGAGCAAGGTCTGTCATGCCAGCTATAACGGCGCGGTTTTCCAACCGGATTGAAGGTCCAACAAATTTCTTCCGATTTCAATCCGCCCGGGCGCCGAACACGTTATTCAGGCTAAAGATTAGAGGAAAACCGCGCATGCATCACACGCTGGACAAGGCCCACCGGAAATTTCGCGCCGACAGGCGCATCGCTGTCATCGGATCCGGCATTTCCGGCCTCTCGGCGGCATGGCTCTTGAGCAAATCCGCCCATGTCACGCTGTTTGAGGCCGACAGCCGCCCGGGCGGCCACTCGAACACCGCAGATGCGGTCATCAACGGCCGGCACATCCCCGTCGACACCGGTTTCATCGTCTACAACGAGCGCAACTACCCGAACCTCACCGCGCTGTTTGCCCATCTGGGCGTCGAGACGGAAGAATCGGACATGTCGTTTTCGGCCTCGCTCAACAATGGCGCGTTCGAATATGGCGGCACGAATATCGCCACCATGCTGGCGCAGAAGTCGAACATCCTGCGCTTCAGCTTCTGGCGGATGGTCTACGATATCTTCCGCTTCTACCGCGAGGCGCCGGCGGCCGCGAATGACAGCGCCGCGCTCGACCTGACGCTCGGGGATTATCTCGATAGCAAGGGCTATTCCAGGCGTTTTGTGGAAGATCACATCCTGCCGATGGGCGCTGCGATCTGGTCGACCACTGCCGATCAGATGCGCGCCTATCCGCTTGCCGCCTTCACCCGCTTCTTTGAAAGCCACGGGCTTCTGACGCTCGTCGACCGGCCGCAATGGCGCACCGTCTCAGGCGGAAGCCGGAGTTATGTCACCCGCATGCTGGAAGAGATCAACGGCGAGATCCGCCTTTCCTCTCCGGTCCGGCATATCCGTCGCATCGTCAATGGCGTATGCCTGACGCTCGACCACGGCGAGGAGCAGGAATTCGATGACGTCGTGGTGGCGACCCACGGCGACCAGGCGCTTGCCATGCTGGCCGATGCCGGTGAAACCGAGAAGCGGCTCCTCTCCGCCTTCCGCTACACCATCAACGAAGCCTATCTGCACAGTGACGCGCAGCAGATGCCGAGGCGGCGCAAGGTCTGGTCGAGCTGGAACTATCTTGAACGCAAGAGCGCCGACGACATATCGCTGTGCGTCACCTACTGGATGAACCGGCTGCAGAACATTGATGAGGACATTCCGCTGTTCGTGACGCTCAATCCCGCCGAACCGATCAGGGAGGATGCGATCCACGCCCGCTACACCTATACCCATCCGCTGTTCGACCGTGCCGCGATCGAAGCCCAGCGCGATCTCTGGCAAATCCAGGGACAGGGCAATGTCTGGTATTGCGGCGCGCATTTCGGCAGCGGCTTTCACGAGGACGGGCTGCAGTCTGGCCTTGCCGTCGCCGAGGCGCTCGGCGGCGTCCGGCGGCCCTGGTCGGTGGAAAACGAATCGGGCCGCATCCATCTCAATCCGAACCTGGTCGCCGCCGAATGAGCTGGAACTCCGCCCTCTACAAAGGCGACGTCATCCACCGGCGCCACCGGCCGAAAACGCACCGGCTGCACTACCGCGTGTTCTCGCTGCTGATCGATCTCGACGAACTGCCGGCACTCGATGGCGCATTGCGGCTCTTCGGCCACAATCGCTTTGCACTCTTCAGCGTCCATGACAGCGATCACGGCGATCTTGACGGCGGCGGGTTGAAATCCTGGGCGCTGGGCGAAGTCGAAAGAGCCGGCATCTCCGCGCCGGTCGCCCGCGTCGAAATGCTCTGCTATCCGCGCATTCTCGGCTATGTCTTCAACCCGCTCACCGTCTATTTCTGCCATGGCGAAAATGGCGGCCTCGTCGCGATCCTCTATGAGGTCTGCAACACGTTCAAGGAGCGGATGACCTATGTCATCCCCGTCGCCGATGACAGCCGTCCCGTGCGGCAGACGGCGGAGAAGCAGCTTTACGTCTCCCCCTTCATCCCGATGGAATGCACCTATCATTTTTCCATCGCGCCGCCCGGCGAAACGGTGTCGGTGCGCATCAACGAGAAGGATGGCGAAGGCCCGCTCCTGTTTGCCGCCTTCAACGGCAAGCGCGACGCGCTCTCCGACTGGAAACTCCTGTCCGCCTTTGCCGCCTACCCGCTCATGACGGTGAAAATCATTGCCGGCATTCACCTCGAAGCTTTACGACTGCTGATGAAGGGAATACCGGTATTCAAACACCGGCCATCCGCATTGCGCGTTCAAAGCGTTGTCGCGGGCGGCCCGTCGCGAACGGACAGAGCCGATGACCGAGATGAATGATCAAGACGCCCCGCAAAAGAGCCTGAAACTTTGGCAGAAGCCGATCGCCGGCATGGCGGCCAGGATCAACACCGGCTCGTTGACGCTTCGTTTCCCCCATGGCCGCAGCACCCGCGTCTCCGGAGCCAAGGCAGGGCCTGCCGCGGAGATCCGCCTCAACAACCCCCGCCCGCTCTTCCGCCTCTTGAGCGAAGGCGACCTCGGCTTCGCGCGCTCCTATATTGACGGCGACTGGGATACGCCGGATCTCGGCGCGGTCATCGATCTGGCGATCGCCAATGAGGAGGAGCTGTCGAAGACGCTCTCCTCTTCCTATCTGTTCACCCAGATGAGCCGCCTGCGCCATCGTCTGCGCGCCAATACCAAAACGGGCAGCAAACGCAACATCGCCTTCCACTACGACCTTGGCAACGCCTTCTACAAGCTGTGGCTCGACGAGACGATGACCTATTCGAGCGCGCTCTACGAGGGCCGCGAACGCTCGCTGCCGGAAGCGCAGACGGCGAAATACGACCGCATCCTCGCCTGCCTCCAGGTGGGCCCGCAAGACCGGATCCTGGAGATCGGCTGCGGCTGGGGCGGCTTTGCCGAGCATGCGGCCAGGACCACCGGCTGCCACGTCACCGGCCTGACGCTTTCCGAGGAGCAGGCGAAATTCGCCCGCAAGCGGCTTGCCGACAAGGGCCTTGCCGCGCAGACCGACATTCGCCTTGAGGACTACCGGGACTGCCGGGGCACGTTCGACAAGATCGTCTCGATCGAAATGTTCGAGGCCGTCGGCGAGGAAAACTGGCCGGTCTTCTTCGAGACGGTCAACCAGCGGCTGGCGCCCGGCGGCACGGCCGTCATCCAGTCGATCGCAATCGAGCACCATCGGCTCAACGACTATCGCAGCAATCCGGATTTCATCCAGCACTTCATCTTTCCCGGCGGCATGCTTCCCTCCATCGAGACCTTCCGCAAGGGCGCGTCGAGCGCCGGCCTGGCGGTGAAGGACCTGTTCTCCTTCGGCAACGACTATGCGCGCACGCTGCTGGAGTGGGAGAAGCGGTTCCTATCGGAATGGGAGGCGATCCATCCGCTCGGTTTCGACGAACGTTTCCGCCGCATGTGGCGCTATTACCTCAATTACTGCGCCTCCGGCTTCAGCGCCGGGCGGATCGATGTCGCGCAGTTCCACCTGATGAAGCCGGCGATCTGAAGATCAGTCCGGCCGCCACGGTCGCGGGAAGCGCAGCATGATGAAGGCGGCAAGCGCCGCGGCTCCCGTGATGTTGAGAAAGGCGAGGTTCTGCATGTCTCGTTCCGACACAGACATCAGCGGCCCGCCGATCCGTCCCTCCAACGCGACGAACAGGACGAAGATCACCGCGATCAATCCGCGCGACAGCCAGATTTCCGAGCGGTAGAAGCAGAGCCCCGCAAGCATCAGGCAGGCGAAGAGGAAGGCAAGCATATCGCTCTCCCCGCCGAGGATGAAGGCGATCGCCAGCGTGTCGACGATCCCGACGATCACCATGCCGAGGCGCGCCGCACGGCTTGCTCCGATGCGGGAAAGGTACCAGACGGCAAGGTAGAACGGCATGGTCAGCGCCGTCAGCAAAGAGAGATGAAACGCACTCTCGGCCAGAAACCAGACATAGAGCGGATAGACCGGCTTGTTGAGCGCCAGCACCAGCGCCGTCGCACCTGCCGCGCTCGCCAGCGGGTCAGCGCGTGGCGCCCCTTCCTGACCGGACTTAGGAATTGACATCATCGGGCTTGTTCAATCCATTGCGAGAGCTGGATTTTCGATCGTCTGGAAACCAGGGGAAGAAGGCGTTGACGCGTTTCTGATAGGTCTTGAAGGCGTCCCCGCGCGAGCTCTCCATGTGCTTTTCCAGATAGGGAATGCCGGAGACATGATTGAGCAGCCAGTACATCATCAGCGGTGCCAGAAGCGACAGGATGAACGGCAGGATCGACTGAAAGCCGGAAAGCGCCAGAAGCGGCCAGGCGCACCACCAGGTCCATTCGAAGAAATAGTTCGGATGGCGGGAATACCCCCACAGGCCGATATCGCAGACCGTCTTGCCCTCCGGGCTCCGACGTTTGAACTGCGAAAGCTGCCAGTCGGCCGTTCCCTCGCCCGCGATCGCGATCAAGGCGACGGCAAGGGCCAGCCCGTCAAGAACACCGGGAAAGGGCGTGGGATTGAGGATCGCGCCATAGATCGACAGCGCCAGGACAAAGGCCGCGAAGGCCTGTATCTGCAGGAACCAGAGAAGGCGCGGACCGGCGCTATCGCCCCACTCGGAAATCAGCGCGGCATAGCGCGGATCGTCCTTCTTGCCGGCGCTGCGGCTGGCGATGTGGCCGGCAAGACGCAGGGCCCAGAGCCCGACGAGAATGCCGGCGAGCCACTTGCGCGCCGGGTTGCCGCTCTCCGAGAAGACGATCACTGAGAGCCCGCCAAGGCCGGTGACTGCAGCCCAGATCGTATCGATCCAGCCGCTGTTGCCGGTTACCCTCTGGACAGCCCATGCGCCGGTCATGCCGAGGCAAAGACCGATGAAAACGAAAATCAGCAGCGTTAGAGACACGTCGCCCTCCGGAAAAATGCGGTTCACACATCTCTACGGAGGGCGCGTCAGCACGGATCGAAATTGCGTTTATCAGCCCGGAGAAAGGCCCCGCTGTTTTTCCGAACGGCGGCGCAGCAGTTCGAGCACCGTCAGCAGGATGATCGAAATGGTCACCAGGATCGAGGCAACAGCAAGGATCGTCGGCGAGATCTGCTCGCGCAACCCGGTGAACATCTGCCATGGCAGCGTCTTCTGAGAGGCCGAGCCGACGAACAGCACCACGACGACTTCGTCAAACGAGGTGATGAAGGCAAACAGCGCGCCGGAGATCACGCCGGGCAGGATCAGCGGCATCTGCACCTTGAAGAAGGTGGTGACCGGATTTGCGCCGAGGCTTGCCGCCGCCCGCTCCAGCGAACGATCGAAGCCGACCAGCGTCGCCGTCACGGTGATGATGACGAAGGGCGTGCCGAGCACGGCATGCGCGAGAACAACGCCCCAATAGGTGCCCTGAATGCCGAGGCGCGAATAGAAGAAATACATGCCGGCGGCAGAGATGATCAGCGGCACGATCATCGGCGAGATCAGGATCGCCATGATGGCGCCGCGATAGGGCACATGGCTTTGCGACAGGCCGATTGCGGCAAGCGTGCCGAAGCTGGTTGCCAGAAGCGTCGCAGCCGGCGCGATCATCACCGAGTTTCTGAGCGCCTGCTGCCAGTCGGGATTGGTGAAGAAGTCCTGATAATGCTTGAACGAGTAGCCTGCGGGATCGAACGCCAGCATTTCCGGCGTGAAGGTGAAGAAATCCGTCGCGTTGAAGCTGAGCGGAATGATCACCAGGATCGGAAAGATCAGGAAGAAGAAGATCACTCCGCAGATCACCCGGAAACCGTAGTGCCAGACGCGCTGGCCGGTGGTCATGTATGGGGGCAGTTTGGCCATGGTCCCTCTCCTATCCGAGTTTCACATTATCGATGCCGACAAGCTTGTCGTAGATGACGAAGCAGAGCAGCACCACGACCAGAAGCAGCGTGCCGAGCGCGGCCGCCAGGCCCCAGTTGAGAGAACTCGAGATATGGTAGGCGATCCGGTTGGAGATGAAGATACCGGAGGTTCCGCCGACAAGTTCAGGCGTGATGTAGTAGCCGATCGACAGGATGAAGACGAGAACGGCGCCGGCGCCGATGCCGGGCACGGTCTGCGGGAAATAAATCCGCCAGAAGGCCGTCCAGTCGGTCGCCCCCAGGCTCTTGGCCGCGCGCACATAGGACGGCGAGATTGTCTTCATCACCGAATAGAGCGGCAGTATCATGAAGGGCAGCAGAATATGGGTCATGGCGATGACCGTGCCCGTCGCATTGTTGATCAGCGCAAGCCGTCCGCTATCGGAGACGATGCCGATATACACAAGGATATCATTGATGACGCCCTGCTGTTGCAGCAGCACCTTCCACGCCGATGTTCTGACCAGAAGCGAAGTCCAGAACGGCAGAAGCACGAGGATCATCAGCAGATTGGCAGAGCGTAGCGGCAGATGCGACAGCAGGAAGGCGACCGGATAGCCGAGAACAAGGCAGGAGAAGGTGATGACCACGCTGAGGATCAGCGTGCGCATGAACAGCAGCAGATAGATGCGCTGATCATCAGGCACCATCTTGATGCCGTCGGCCGTCATCTGGGCGTCGAGCGCGGCGAGATAATAGCCGGCGGTGTAGGCGCCCTTGAAGCGATAAAGCGTCTGCCAGACATCAAGCGAGCCCCAGTCCTCATCGGCATCGATAAATTCCTCGCGCGCGGTGGTCGCTTCGAATTCGGGGACCGCCGCTGCAGCCGTCGCCAGCAGTTCGGCAGTCGCGCCGGAATAGTTGGCAGCGGCATCGGGATTGGCGATCAGGTCGTCATAAAGCGCCGCGTAGACGGGGTTCCACGGCTCCTCCTCCGTCGGGCTGTCATTGTCTTCCGTCTGGATGACATCGGCGAAGCCGGCGTAGATTTCCGCCGTGCGCGGCAGCGCTTCCTTCGCCGCCTCGGAAACCACGAATGCCGGTTCGGCAACCGTATCGTCATCAGCGCCGGCCCATTCGGCCTGGGCCGCGATCCAGTCTTCAGAGGCCATCAGGGAAACCCATGTGGCTGGCTCGACCCAGGCCTCGTTCAGGTCTTCAAACTGTTCGGTAAAGATCTCGCCGAAATCGTCGACCCGGCGCCCGGTCTTGCGGAACAGGCTCGACATGCCGGTCATTTCATAGTTGAGGCGCGAGCCAAGTCTTGTGTGCTGCTTGCGCTCGGCGGCAATGATCAGGTCATCGCGCAGCGCGGCAAACACGAATTCATCGGGCAACTGGTCGGAAGCCGGATCCCAGCTTTCCAGCGCGGTGACCGTGCGCGGCAGCGTTTCGGGGACAATCTCGTTCTGCACCGAGCGGAACAGCATGTCGACGATCGGTGCTGCAAAGGAAATCAGCACAAAAAGCAGGAGCGGCGCGATCAGAAGCAGCGCGCGCATCTTCTGGCGTCTCAGCGCCTTTGCCAGGCTTGCCTTCAGCGGCTTGCCGTCGGAGGTCGTCAGCTTCTCCGCCGTGTTGGAGGTCGTGTCGCTCATGGTCCCCGCTTCTTTTGCTGGTTCGGCCGTTTGGCCATCATGCTCGACCGTCTGTTGCGGCCTTGGTATGCGTGGTGCGGAAGGGCCGTAACCGGCCCTTCCGCGCTCTGGTCAGAGCAAATGGCCCTTACTGTACCAGCCAGGACTGGAACTTGGCGTCCAGGTCATCGCGGTAGTCAGCCCACCATTCGTAGTTGTAGACGAAGACGTTCTTCGAATTCTCCGGAGCGGTCGGCATGTGCGGACCCATTTCGACGCCGAGTTCGGCATGCTTGCCGACGAGAGGAGCCGAAGAGTTACGGGCCGGACCATAGGAGATGTAGGCAGCCTGGTCGGCAAGACGCTGGGTGTCGGTCGCGTACTTCACGAAATCCTTGACCATCGCGAGACGATCTTCCGGCAGGCCAGCCGGGATGATCCAGCCGTCAAGGTCAAACACCTGGGCGTCCCACAGCATCTTGAAGGGCTGATCCTCTTCAACGATCGCCGAGAACCAACGACCGTTATAGGACGACCCCATGACGATCTCGCCGTCGGCGAGAAGCTGCGGCGGCTCGGCAGCGGCCGACCACCAGATCACGTCGTCCTTGATGGTGTCGAGCTTGGCGAAGGCGCGGTCCTGGCCTTCTTCGGTTTCGAGAACGTCATAGACGTCTTCCTTGGCGACGCCGTCGCAGATCAGAGCCCATTCCATGTTGTTGATCGGACGCTTCTCGAGCGAACGCTTGCCCGGATAGGTCTCGGTGTCGAACATGGCGCAGATGGATTCCGGTTCCGGCGCGCCTTCCGGGAGAAGGTCGGGACGGTAAGCGGCCGTCGTCGAGTAGACGATCTGCGGAATGAAGCAATCGGACACGATCAGGTCACCGAAGTCTTCCGAAGCCGGCGTGCCGTCGGGCGCATCGGCCAGCAGCTCGTCCGGGTCATATTCCATGGCGAGGCCTTCGTCGCAAAGACGCATGGCGTCAGCGGCAACGACGTCCACCAGATCCCAGGTCACATTGCCGGCTTCGTTCATGGCGCGCAGTTTGGCCACGGCCTCATTCGAGGATTCGTCCCAGACAACTTCAATATCCGGATTCATTTCCATGTAGGGATCCGTGTAGGCATTCTTCTGCGAAGCCTGGTAGGCGCCGCCCCACGAAACGATGGTCATCTGTTCGGCATAAGCTGCCGTCGACGTGGCGAGCGTAGCCGCCAGTGCAAGAATAATAGACTTGGATTTCATAGTCTTTCTTCCCCTTCTTCGAGATGATTTGTCGGACCTTCAAAGCCCGGATTTTGGAGAACCGCCGGTCAAGGGGACCGGCAGTTGCTGTTACGCGACGGGATCGAGAGCCTTGCAGTCGCCGGCGGCAAAGCCGATCGTCTGCTGCTTGCCTTCGTGGAGATCCCAGCGTTCGCCGCGATTACGAACCTTGACGACGAATTCGTCGTTTCCGCACACATTCATGCGCACGCGGATATGGTCGCCAAGATAGATCAGTTCCTCGATCGTGCCGGTAATGGTGTTGGCATGATCATCGGTGGGAACGATTTCGACACGCTCCGGACGGAGCGAAATGGTTGTGCGATCGCCGACATTATCGACATTCACCTTGTCGGCGATGATCATCGTGCCGTCATCGAGCTTGACGGAGCATTCGCTGCCGCGAATTTCGGTCACCGTGCCGCTCAGCTTGTTGTTCTCGCCGATGAACTGGGCGACGAACGAATTCTTCGGATCCTCATACAGCATTGACGGTTCGGAAAGCTGCTGCACCACGCCGTCATTGAAGACGGCGACGCGATCCGACATGGTCAGCGCCTCGGTCTGGTCATGCGTCACGTAGACGACGGTGACGCCGAGCCTCTCGTGGATATGCTTGATCTCGTACTGCATCTGCTCGCGCAGCTGCTTGTCGAGCGCGCCGAGCGGTTCGTCCATCAGCACCAGTTCCGGATCGAACACCAGGGCGCGCGCGACTGCGACGCGCTGCTGCTGACCGCCGGAAAGCTGGGCCGGACGGCGACCGCCGAAATTGCCAAGCTGCACCATGTCGAGCGCGCGCTTGACCTTCTCTTCCTGCTCGGCCTCGCCCATGTTGCGAAGCTGCAGCGGAAAGGCAAGGTTCTCGGCAACCGACATGTGCGGGAACAGAGCGTAATTCTGAAACACCATGCCGATGCCGCGCTTGTGCGGCGGCACGTTATTGATGGGCTTCTCGTTGAGAAAGATCTCGCCATAGGTGGCAGGTTCAAACCCGGCAAGCATCATCAGACAAGTCGTCTTGCCCGAGCCGGAAGGGCCGAGCATGGTCAAAAATTCGCCCGGCGGAATATCCAGATTTAATTTCTTAACAACGAGGCTTTCGCCATCATAACTTTTTTGAACATTGTCGTACTTAACCGAAGCACCCCGGTTTTCAGCCATTTTGTCCCCTTGTCATTATGGACCTCGCGGGCCGCATTCCTGTGCGCGCCTTCTCAAGCAATCCGGCTTCATACTGCAATTCGCGCTGCCTAAATCAACCTCAAATTTTCCAATCGGACAAAGAATGGGCAGAAATCGGCCCCAATTTCAACAGGGATTTGCCGTTTTCTGGGGTTGACAGACTTTCGTCTTAGGCATTTTAGGCTGCAAGAACACGCATTTAGCGCAGGAAATACAGGCCTGCGGAGAGGCCGCACGCGCGGCGTGCAAAAAAGTCTATTGCGGCAGATCGGAATTCAGATCGCGTCGTCGGCAACGTCGAATGTAACGCTCAGCCCGTCGAAAGCAGGCTCCACATGGTCAGGCGTTTCACCCGCCACCGTGGCGTAGTCGAGCGGAATATGCATATGCGTGAGGATGGCCCGACGCGCGCCGAGACGCTCGATCCAGGAGAGCGCCTGCCCCAGCGACAGGTGGCTCGGATGCGGATGGTATTGCAGGGCGTCGATCACCAGCAGGTCGAGTGCGCGCAGCCTGTCGATCGAATCGGTCGGAAAATCGCTGACATCCGTGCAATAGGCGACATTTCCCAGCCGATAGCCGAGCGAGATGATGTCGCCATGCTGCTGACGGTGCGGCATGAACCGCATTCTGCCGCCCGGCCCGTCGATCTCGACCGGGCTGTCGAAATCCTCGATCACATTGGCGCGCGCGATCGGCGGATAGGCGCTGCCCTTCGGCGTCTCGAGACAATAGGCAAAGCCTTCCAGAATGCGTGCCATCGTCGCCTCGTCGGCGTAGACGGGGATACGCTGGCGCTGCGCATGAAAATATCCGCGAATGTCGTCGATCCCGTGGATGTGATCGGCATGGGCATGGGTAAAGAGCACCGCATCGATGCGCTTTACCCCTGCCCGGATCATCTGCTCGCGGAAATCCGGTCCGGTGTCGATCACCACCGTCGTCACCCCGCCATCAGGCGCGAACTGCTCGACGAGAAAGGCCGTGCGCGTGCGGCGGTTCTTCGGGTTTTCCGGATCGCACGCGCCCCAGTCGCCGGTGATGCGCGGCACGCCGGGCGAGGAAGAACAGCCCAGAATGGTGAAGCGGCGGCGGTAGGCCAAGGTCAGACCCGCGTCATCTTGGAGAAGCAGCGGAACGCATTCTCGGTGGTGATCTCGGCGATCTCGGCCTCGCTGACGCCCTTGACCTCGGCGAGAACCCGCGCGGTGTTTACCACATAGGACGGCTCGTTGCGCTTGCCGCGAAAGGGCGTCGGCGCGAGGTACGGCGCATCTGTTTCCACCAGAAGACGGTCCATCGGCACATCGGCGGCAATGGCGCGCAGATCATCGGATTTCTTGAAGGTCAGGATGCCGGAGAAGGACACATAGCCGCCAAGCTCAACGCCCGTTTGGGCAAGCGCCGCGCCGGACGAAAAGCAATGCAGGATGAAGGGAAACGCGCCCTCGCCCGTCTCCTCACGCAGGATTGCGGCCATGTCGTCATCGGCATCGCGACTATGGATCACCAGCGGCAGACCTGTCCGGCGCGCGGCCGCGGTATGCCGCCTCAGCCCGGTCTTCTGCGCCTCGGCCTTTTCCGGCTGGTAGTGGTAATCAAGTCCAGCCTCGCCGATCGCCACCACTTTCGGATGGCCGCTCAGGCGAATGAGCTCGTCCGTGCCAATGTCGAGTTCTTCATCGGCGTTGGCCGGATGGGTTCCGACAGAGCAAAAGACGTTCTCATATTTTTCCGCAATTTCAACGACCTGGTCGAATTTCTTCACGCGCGTTGAAATTGTCACCATCTGCCCGACGCCGGCGTCCTTCGCCCGCGCTATCAGCGCGTCACGCTCGGCGTCGAAGTCGGGGAAATCGAGATGGCAATGGCTATCGATCAGCATGAATTCCTATTCCTCGGGCGCAACGTAACGCGGGAAGACCGGAGACGGCTTTTCAAGCGGCGTGCCCGATTTCAGCCGGCCCGTCTTTCCCAAATGCGCGAAATCGCGTTCTGTTTCCGGAATTGACACCAGGTCGAGTAATTTCGCCGCCGAGGCCGGCATGGCCGGCTGCAGCAGGATCGAGACCTGGCGCACGACTTCCGCCGTGACGTAAAGGACGGTGGCCATGCGGCCCGGATCGGTCTTGCGCAGCGCCCAGGGCTCCTGCCCGGCAAAATAGCGGTCGGCCTCCGAGACGAGACCGATGATCGCCGCCATCGCCCTGTGGATCGCAAACTTTTCCATCGCCTCGCGCACCGTCTCGATGACGCCGTCGGCAGAGGCCAGCATAGCCTCGTCCTCAGCCGTCAGCGGCCCGCATTCCGGGATCTTGCCGTCGCAGTTCTTGGCGATCATCGACAGCGAGCGGCTGGCGAGATTGCCGATGCCGTTGGCGAGGTCGGAATTGATGCGCGTGCCGATCGCCTCGTCGCTGTAACTGCCGTCCTGGCCGAAGGAAACCTCGCGCAGCATGAAATAGCGGATCTGGTCGAGGCCGAAATGTTCAACGAGATTGAAGGGATCAATGACATTGCCGACGGACTTCGACATCTTCTCGCCCTTGTTGAGAAGAAAGCCGTGGGCATAGACCCGTTCCGGAAGCGCCACGCCCGCCGACATCAGGAAGGCCGGCCAGTAGACCGCGTGAAAGCGGATGATGTCCTTGCCGATGATATGAATGCCGGGCCAGTAGGACCACATCGGCCCCGTTTCATCGGGAAAGCCGAGCGCGGTGATGTAGTTGGTCAGCGCGTCGACCCAGACATACATGACGTGGTCCGGGTCGCCGGGCACCGGCACGCCCCAGTCGAAGGTGGTGCGCGAGATCGACAGGTCCTTGAGGCCGGACTTCACGAAGGAAACGACCTCGTTGCGGCGCTCCGCCGGTCCGATGAAATCGGGGTGATTGTCGTAATATTCGAGCAGCCGCTCGCCATAGGCCGAGAGCTTGAAGAAGTAGCTTTCCTCCTCGACCCATTCGACCGGTGAGCCGAGCGGTTCGCGGCGCACGCCGTCCTCGCCGAGCGTGGTCTCGCCCTCGTCGAAATAGGCCTCCTGACGCACCGAATACCAGCCGCCATACTTGCCGAGATAGATGTCACCGTTTTCCTGCATGCGCTTCCACAGCGCCTGCACGGCCTTGCGATGGCGCTCCTCGGTGGTGCGGATGAAATCGTCATTGGAGCAGTTGAGCGTGGAGAGAAGCCCGCGGAAGACGGCGGAGTTGCGGTTCGCCAGCTCGATCGGGGCGATCCCTTCCTTCTCGGCGGTCTGCTGCATCTTCTGGCCGTGCTCGTCCGTGCCCGACAGGAAACGCACCTCCATGCCATCGAGCCTGCGGAAACGTGCAAGGGCGTCCGTCGCGATCATGGTGTAGGCATGACCGATATGCGGCGCGCCATTGGGATAGAAGATCGGCGTTGTGATGAAATACTTGTTGTTGTCGCTCATTCCGCTGTCCGTGTGCATGGCTGTCGCGGAGCCGCTTTGCTCCGGGGACGTTCCTGATATTGCGGGCAAGCCGGCATCCGCTGAAAACCGGGACCGGTGCTTGAAATCAGACCGGTCTTAACGCCCCTCCATCAGCGCATCAAGTCAAACCTGCGTCAGGCGTCGGCACCTGAGGGTTCAAGCGTTGTTCTCAGCCGCGACAGCAGGTCGAGCGCCAACTGCCTGCGGTCAAGATTATAGGCATCGGCCTCCGTGACATCGGCTTCGATCTCGGAGGACAGGCCGGCCAGTCGTTCGGCGAGCCGGAGATTGCCCGAAAACGCCGCCTCGCGCGCCCGTACCTTGATGTCCCCGTCGATATGGCCCAGCAGAAAATCGAAAATCGTCTCGTTCTCGCGCTTCGACACCGTGTCGGCGAGCTTGTGCATGACGAGGCGCGCCTCGGCGGGCGTCCCCATCAGCACGGCGTCATAGGCATCGATGATCTCCAGCCCGCCATAATTGACCAGTTTCAGCGCCTCGGCGACACTGCCGTTTGCAAGCGCCGCCATGCGCCCTTCATCCTGTCCGCCCGCAGAAAGGCCAAGCGCGCCAAGCGCCGCCTTCAGGTCGTCCGCTGCCAACGGGCGCAGGCGCAGCGGCAGGCAGCGCGAGCGGATTGTCGGCAAAAGCCTGCCCGGCGCGTGCGAGATCAGCAGGAACATCGCATTCTTCGGTGGCTCCTCGAGGATCTTCAGAATGGCGTTGGCGGCATTGCGATTGAGGTCGTCGGCCGCATCCACGATGACGATGCGCCAATTTCCGGTTCCCGACGTCTGGGACAGGAAGTGCCCTGCCCGACGCACCTCCTCCACCGTGATCGCCGTCTTCAGCTTGCCGCTCTTTGCGTCCACCGGACGCTTCAGGTGCAGGAGATCATGCGATGCGCCGGCTATGATCTGCCGCGTCAGCGGCGAAGCGTGATCCGGCGTGATCAGAAGGTCCGGCGCATCGGCGGGATGGGGAAAGTGCAGCACGTGGTTGGCAAAGCGAAAGGCAAGCGTCGCCTTGCCGATGCCGGCGGCCCCTTCCAGCAGCAGCGCATGATGCCCCTTGCCGCTGCGATAGGACTGGGCGAGATAGGCTTCCGCCTCGTCGTGGCCGAAGAGATGGCGGTTGCGCGAAGGCTCGACGGCGCCTTCGAGAAGAAGCTCGTCAGCCATCGGCGCCACTCCCGAGATCGCGGGCGGCAAGGGCTTGCGACACAACCCGCCAGACCGCCTCGGCAACCCTTTCAGGCGCGGCCGCGGCATCGATCACCCGGCAGCGCTCAGGCTCGGCCTCGGCAATGCCTAAAAACGCCTGCCGCCGCGCCTCGTGAATGGCGATGTCGTCCTTCTCGAAACGGTCGGGCGCGCCGGCAAGCGCGGTCTCCGGCAGCCGCCCGCGCACCCGCTTCAGCCCTTCCAGAGCATCGAGGTCGAAGATCAGCGTCAGGTCGGGGCGAACGCCGTTGACGGCGACCCGCTCCACCGTGGCAACAAATTCCGGTGCCAGCACACCGGAGGCGCCCTGGTAGGCCCTCGAGGAATCCATGAACCGGTCGCAGAGCACGATCTCTCCCGCGGCAAGCGCGGGGCGGATGATTTCCTCAACGTGATCGTTGCGGGCGGCAGAAAACAGCAGGACCTCCATGCCGACGCCGAAAGGCTCCGCGGCGCCGGAGAGCAGAACATGGCGCACGGCCTCCGCGCCGGCCGAGCCGCCGGGTTCGCGGGTGACGCGCACCTGATGGCCAAGCTTGCCGAGGCGTTCGGCGAGCAAGCGGATCTGCGTCGATTTGCCGACGCCTTCCCCGCCTTCGAAACTGATGAAAATGCCCTGTTCAGTCATGCCGCCCGTTGCCTTTGTCCCGACCATCGCCGGTTTAGAGGAATTCGGCGGCCGGAAAAAGCCCTGCGGGCGCAGGACCCTACTTTTTGAACGGAATGGGAGCGACGACGGGCAGGCTCGCATCGTCCGTCAGGATGGATTCCGCCGCCTTGCCGGCAGCGCTTGTCGGCGCATCCGGCGCGCTGTCGACGAGCGCCAGCGCCTCCTGCGGCGCCTTTGCGGAGGCGACTGCCGCGACCTTCATGTTGGCGGTCGTCGCCGCCGGCTTCTTCTCGGCCTTGTTCTCGACAAGGGCCAACAGCGTGTTGGAAGGCTCGGCCGAAGGCTTCGTCTTAACCTGCGCAACCTGAACCCCGGCTTCGCCGAAACGGCCGGGATCGACGCCTTCCGGCACGGCCTTCTTTTCAAAGGAAGCGAGAAGATAGTCCATGTCATCGGGCGACTGCGGCGCGGGACCGATATAGTCGACGCGCACATCGGCAACGCCCTCATGGGTCATGTCGAGCATTTCCGCCGCCTTTTTCGACAGGTCGATGATCCGGCCGGAGACAAAGGGCCCGCGGTCGTTGACGCGCACGATGACGGAGCTGTCATTCTTCTTGTTGGTGACGCGCACATAGCTCGGCAGCGGCAGCGTCTTGTGGGCCGCCGAAAGGTGGTTCATGTCGTAGGTCTCGCCATTGGCGGTGCGCCCGCCGTTGAAGTTCGGACCGTACCAGGAGGCGAGCCCCTCCTTGGAATATTCCTCGACATGTTTGGGCGTGTACCACTTGCCCTTCACCTGGTAGGGCTTGCCGATCTTCTGATAGCCGAGACTGGCGGAAGTCGCCGTCTTTTTCGCGGCGGTCTCCGTGGTTTCCTTGACGTCATCCTTGGTCTTGTCGGATGTATCTCCGGTGGTCGTGCAAGCACTCAGCATGGCTGTCACGGCCAACATTGCGACCGAAGCGGATAACCGGAATTCTCTCATGCCAGCAATTCTTCCATTTGTCTTGACCGGCCAGCGGAAAAACATCGCCTGAAACCGCCATCTTGAAATTTGGATATCGTCCCCTATGGGGAGACTTCGTGGCCTCTTTATGGCGCGTAGCAAATTCAACCGCCCTATTCAACCCGTAATTGCCGTAAGCGCGACAACCACAGGCTCCAGGTCAGCATATTGGCATCTGTCGCCTGATACAGCATTGACCGTTGCAAGAAAGCGGTGATAAAGCGCGGAACGCTGCATCCGGGACGCCCGCCAAAGCTGCGGACCGGCAGCGCAGCCCTTTGCGGAGGAGTGGCCGAGCGGTTTAAGGCACCGGTCTTGAAAACCGGCGTGCGTGAAAGCGTACCGTGGGTTCGAATCCCACCTCCTCCGCCATCACATCGTCTGTGCAGCCCGAAGACATAGATAACAGAATGTACCTAGGACATGGGTGACATCCTCGAGCCGAGCGGGCTGTCGATTGTCTGCAATGTTCTCTGTTCCAGATCGATATATCCGAGATCATATCTCTCGCGTATTGAAACGGTCGATGTGCAGAGAAGCGAGCCGCAGGGGGCCGCGGCACTGCTTGGCGGTGTTGCCGAGCCGCCTTCATGGTTGTGGCGATCACGACGTAGCCTAAAAAACTCTGACATCCCGCGACAAGAAGATGACTTTCGTGTTCCTCAACGCTCGTCAGCGATTGGTTGTGCCCGCACAGGTTCATCTGCAAAAGTCAAACAGGGAAGCCTGAGAGCGGACCGGCAGATTGCTCAGCTATGTCCAGCAGCAAGCCTCCGCAGAACCCCGTCAAGCATCGTGTCACAGGCTTCAAGCTGCGAGCGTTCCACAAATTCGTCCGCCTTGTGCCCCTGCGCCATGTCGCCCGGTCCGCAAACCACGGTCGCAATGCCCGCTGACTGGAAGAAGCCGGCCTCCGTGCCGAAATCGACCTTGCCGCACGTTCCCTTCCCGCCTGTGGCAGCGATCATTTCAACGGCGGGATCATCCGGTTTCGCATCAAAGCCCGGATAGGCATTCGTGTTCGTGATCACAATCGAACACTGACCGAATTGCGAGCGATACGCCTCTTCAAGCTTGCCGGCCGCGGCTGCAAAGCGTGCAAGAATACCCTCCGGCTTTTCACCGGCCAGATGCCGGATCTCGAATTCCATGACCGCCTTGTCGGGCACGATGTTGAGCGCCGTGCCGCCGGAAAACAGTCCGGCGTGCACCGTGGAAAAGGGAATGCCATAGGCGGCGTCCTGCGCGCCGTTTTGCGCAAGATCGGCCTGAACCTGCCGCAGGATCGCCAGAAAATCACCGGCCGGATGCAGCGCATTGAGGAATTTCGGGGCGGAGGCGGAATGTCCGGCCATGCCCTCGAATGTGACGCGGTAGGAGGTCTTGCCCTTGTGGCCGATGACGGGCTGCATGCGGGTGGGCTCACCAACAATGCAGATCGCAGGTTTGCCAATGGCCGCATCGAGCTCGCCGATCATGTTGGCAATACCGATGCAACCAAGCTCCTCGTCATAGGAAAAGGCGAGCTTCAGCGGCTGAGCCAGTTCCATCATTGCCGCTCTGTCGGCGGCGGCGAGCGCGGCGGCGGCAAAGCCTTTCATGTCGCAGCTTCCACGTCCGTAAATCCGCCCGTCCCGCTCCGTCACCGCGAAAGGATCGAAGCGCCAAGGCTGACCTTCCACCGGCACCACATCAAGATGTGCCGACAACATGACACCGTCCGGAGCGCCCGGATCAGAGGTTGCGAATATACCGGCTCGCGTGCCCGTCGGATCAGGCAGCTTATGGCAGGCAAAGCCGATACCGGCCAGATGGTCGACGATGTAGTCTGCGATATCCGTATAGTTGGCGGCGGTACAGACGGACGGAAAACCGATAAGCTTTTCGAGATGGTTGAGCGTGGTTGAGGTCATTTCTTTGCGCTTGCCGGAGCCGAAAACGGGATCGAGAACTGTTGCTTGCCGCTGAGGCTCACGACCGCACCACCATCGACAACCACATTCGGTTCAGCGGTGGTATGGCCAATGATGCGCCCGTCCTGCACAACCGGTGCGCCCAGATAGAGCGCGGCGCAATTCCATCGTCCCGACAGCAGATAGTGGGCGTCCGTTTCGATACTCTGAACAACACAGTCGCCGTCGACAATGATGCGATGCCGGTCAGCAGCAACAAGCGGCGTTCCGGCATTGACTATTATGGTGCCTGTCGGCGTGTAAAGCGGTGCCATGACGTCAAGCGCGATATCGGCGACAAGAGCGGCCAGGCTTTGATGCGGCGCGATGGCATTGTGCAGCACCTCGACGCAGGCCTCGCCACGAACGCGCCGCGCGGAACCCAGGTCCGGCCTTTTGCCGACGAACGCGCTGTTGCGTGCAGCAAGGCCGCAGCCTGGCCCAAGCGCGATCATTCCGACATCACGGTCAGCGTTTTCATCTAGAACCTTTTTCAGCGCGTCGGCCGCTATCGCGCCGGCGTTCATCTCGGCAAGCACGGCTTGATTGAGCGGCAGTCCGGACACAGAATAGGCGTTTGGCAGACGGTGGCCGGTGACAAGGCCGGTATCCGCATCCGCTGCCAGAAACTGCATAAGCGGCGCAGGCCGGTCGGGACCGCTTGAGATGACGGCGGCGCATGGCGCGTCGGCGATTTCGGTCGACGGCAATGGGCCTGTCATCTCGCCTTCGGTAAAAAGCGTCGACGTGCCGCCGCGCTGGGTTTCGGCCCGCAGCAACCGGCCGTCAGCAGTGATCGCGGCGAAGACCGCAAACCCGCCGATCGAACCGGTTCCGACCCGTTCAGCCGCCCGTAATGCCCGAAAGACCGCCAGTCCCGCTTGCGGGCCCATTGCGCCAATGCCGATGGTCATGCCGCACCGATCTTTCCGGCTTCAACACCCTCGCGCAAATGGCAGGCGACCTTCTGGCCGGATGCCACGCGCTTCAACGGCGGGACCTTCTGGCGGCAAATGTCCTCGGCAATCGGACAGCGCGTATGAAAATGGCAACCAGACGGCGGGTTTACCGGGCTCGGCACATCCCCCTTGAGCACGATCCGCTCGCGTTTTCGGGCAGACGGATCGGCAACGGGAACGGCCGAGAGAAGCGCCTGCGTATAGGGATGTTGCGGGCTGGCGAACAAGGTCTTGCGCGGCCCGATCTCGACGATCCGCCCGAGATACATCACCGCAACACGGTGGCTGATATGCTCGACCACGCTCATATCGTGCGAGATGAACAGTAGCGACAGGCCCATTTCCTTCTGCAGCGAAATCAGAAGATTGATCACAGATGCCTGGATCGAGACATCAAGCGCGGAAACCGGTTCATCGGCAACGATTACCTCCGGCTCGACGATCAGGGCCCTTGCTATGGAGAGGCGCTGACGCTGGCCGCCGGAGAATTCGTGGGCGAACCGTGTCATCTGATCGGGACGCAGCCCGACTTTCTCGAAAGTTTCGGCAACCTTTTTCGTCAGTTCGCGACCTGAAGCGAGCCCGTGGATTTTCAGTGGCTCTCCGACAATCGCCCCAGCCGTCATGCGCGGGTTGAGCGACCCATAGGGATCCTGAAAGATCGTCTGAACCTGGCGGCGCACCGGCTTCATCAGCTTGCGGGAAAGCCCGGCAATATTCTTGCCATGCACCATGATCGCGCCGTCGGAAGGTTCATGCAGCTTCATGATCATCTTGCCGACAGTGGATTTGCCGCAGCCGCTTTCGCCGACGAGTCCGAGCGTTTCACCGGGTGCGATATCGAAGGAAACACCATTGACTGCATTCACAAAGCCCTTGCCGCGCACCGGAAAACGCTTCGCCAGACTATCGACGGTGAGAACGGATTGCATACTCATGGTTGGGTCTCCAGCGCATCTGAATGCCAGCAGGCGGCGAAATGATCCGGTGCCTTGGCTTCGAAGACCGGCATTTCGCTCCGACACTTGTCGGTGGCAAAGCGGCAGCGGTCGGAAAAGCGACAGCCGGGCGGCAGATCTGTCAGTGGCGGCACCACACCCGGTATTTCCTGCAACTCGGTATCGCCGACTTCGCCGGCCTCACCAAGCTTTGGGAGCGCGCCCAAAAGGCCGATCGTGTAAGGGTGGCGCTGCCGGCGGAACAGGTCGTCAACCCGCGCCTCCTCGATCTTCTGTCCGGCATACATGACGATTACCCGATCGGCCATTTCCGCGACCACGCCCATATCATGGGTGATCAGTACGATAGCCGTACCTGTATTGTCGCGCAGTTCCTTCATCAGGTCGAGGATCTGCGCCTGAATGGTGACGTCGAGTGCGGTCGTCGGCTCATCGGCGATCAGGACCTTCGGATTGCACGACATGGCAATGGCGATCATGATGCGCTGCAGCATGCCGCCGGAAAACTGGTGCGGAAATTCCTTCAGCCGCTGTTCCGGCGCCGGGATACTGACCCGCTTCATCATCTTGATCGCGTGTTCGCGCGCCTCCGACGAATTCATGCCGAGATGCTGCTTGATGCCCTCCGTCATCTGACGGCCGATGCTGAGCACCGGGTTGAGCGAGGTCATCGGCTCCTGAAAGATCATAGAAAGATCAGCGCCGCGCAGGTCCTGCAAAGCCCGGTCGGAAAGTGTCGTAAGGTCCTTGCCATCAAACAGCACCCGGCCTCCGGCAATCCGGCCCGGAGGGTTCGGAATCAACCCCATGATCGACAGCGATGTTACGCTCTTGCCCGACCCGCTTTCGCCGACGATAGCGAGAATTTCTCCGGCTTTCAGCGCAAAGGAAACCCCATCGACAGCGCGCGCAATACCGGCTTTCGTCTTGAACTCGGTCTGCAGGTTCTCAACGGCCAGCACGGTATCGGCCTGACGTGCATGGGTCGCTTTAGCTTGCATAACTGCCATATCGCTCTCCCGCATCATTTCTGCCTCGGATCGAGCGCTTCGCGCACACCGTCACCAAGCAGATTGAAGGCCAGAACCACGACCATGATTGCGACGCCGGGGAAGATCATGATCCACGGTGCCTGATTGAAATAGTCGCGCCCTGCCGAGAGCATCGCCCCCCATTCCGGCGATGGCGGCTGTGCGCCGAGACCGAGAAAGCTCAAGCCCGCTGCCGCCAGCACGGCCGAGGAAACACCGAGCGTTGCCACCACGATCAACGGCGGAATGATGTTCGGCAGAAGATGGCGGAAGATGAGCCGCAAATGTCCGGCGCCAGCCACATAGGCGGCATCGAAATAGGCGCGGTTACGCTCCACCAGCGTCACCGAATAGGCAACGCGAGCGTAAAACGGAATGGCCGCGATACCGACTGCGATCATCGCATTGGTCAGGCTCGGACCAAGCACCGCAACGGCGGCCAGTGCAATCAGCGTTTCCGTGAACGAGAAAACCACATCAACAAGGCGCATCAATACGCGCTCGGTCCAGCCGCCCGCATACCCGGCGACAAGGCCGGTCAGCGTACCGATGGTCAGCGATATGCCGACGGCGATCAGGCCCACCTGGATGGTGAGCTGCGCGCCATAAACCACGCGGGAGAACATGTCGCGACCGAACTCATCCGTGCCGAACCAGTAGTCTGCGTTGGGCGGCAACAGCGCCATGCCCGCCCCCATCTGATCGGCAGGATAGGGCGCAATCCAAGGTGCGAAGATAGCCACGAATATGAGCGCCAGGACGAGAAAAAGTCCGACCTTTGCGCCCCGATTGGCTGTTGCCGCACTGAGCACCGCATAAAGGCTACGGAAGAAGACGCTGAGTGGCCCCGGCGTATCTGGTATCGAATGGCTGTGCTGACCGGCCGCCGAGGCAACGGCAAGGGCTGTTTTCATGCGCTTGTTCATCGCCGTCTCCTCAGTAGCGGATACGCGGATCAAGCCACGCATAGATAACATCCATGATCAGCGAGACCGCGACCACGACACAGGCGAACATCAGGATAAAGCCCTGGATCAGCGGATAATCGCGCTGGAAGATCGCCTGAATCGCCATGCGACCGACGCCGTTCCAGCCGAAGACATTCTCGACCACGATGGCGCCGCCCATCATGTAGGTGAACTGCAGGCCGATCATGGTGACGATCGGCACCAGCCCGGCGCGCAGCGCATGGCCATAGAGCACCATGGCTTTCGGCAGGCCCTTGGCGCGTGCGGTGCGGATGAACTCCTGATCGAACACATCAATCATCGACGAGCGTGTGAGACGAGCAATGATCGCCGCATTGGTAATGCCGAGTGTGAGTGCCGGAAGAATGAGGTTTTCAACGCCATTGCCCGCCACCGGAAACCAGTGAAGCCGCACGGCAAAGAAAAACAGCAGGATGAGCCCAAGCCAGAAATGCGGCATCGAAACGCCGAGAATGGCCGATGTCATCAGCGTCGTATCAAGCCAACTGCCACGCTTGTAGGCGGCGATAAAACCGAAGGTCAGGCCGATGACGCAGGCAATCAGAAGCGCTGCACCCGTTAGCGCCAGCGTGTTTGGCAGACGTTCCAGAAGCAGCGGCAGTACAGGTTGCTCGCCGCGGATCGTATAGCCAAGGTCTCCGTGGAAGACGCGCACCATGTAATGAAAATACTGGACGACCAGCGGATCGCTGAGGCCGAGGCGCTGGCGGACTTCTTCCAGCTGTTCAGGCGTTGTACCCTGAGATTGCGCGTACATGATCTGGACTGGATTGCCCGGCACCAGATGGATCAGCATCGAAACGGCAATTGTGGTGACCCAGATCGTGAGCAGCGCGGCAAGACATCGCTGGAGCAGGTAGCGGCTCATGGCGGTTCTCCGATAGGAAGAAAAGAGTGCGGACGGGACTTCAGTCCCGTCCGCGCTTCAATCAGGGCTGCATGGCGGCGAATTCAGCCCGGTTGAAAGGGCCGATCTTGAAGCCCGGTGTATTGGCCGAGACGGCATAGAGCCACGACCAGCCGGGCGTGTAGATCGGCACCTGCCCTGCTTCTTCAAGCAGGATCTTGAAGGCCTGGTGGACAACCTCTTCACGGGCATCAGGATCGACCGTCGTGCGCATGTCTTCCAGAAGCGCATCGAGTTCCGGCGTGTGGAATCCATGATAGGCACCCGGCGAATGCCAGAGCAGATAGAGGAGGTCCGGGTCGAACCAGGTCCAGCCCATCAGGTCCATGTAGCCGGGACCTTCGGTCTTTTCGTTCTCCTGCGTATCGCGCGCATTCAGCGTACCGATATCCATGACTTCGATATTGGCGACGATATCAACCTGGGCCAGTTGGTTCTGAAGCATCTGCAGCATGCGCTCGCGGCTGTCGCCGGTCCATGTGGCAAGCGTCACCTCCATCGGGTTGTCGGGACCGTATCCGAGTTCGGCCAGAAGTTCCTTCGCCTTTGCCGGATCGTAATCCTGGTCATACTGCTTGCAGAATTCCGGATCATTGCCGAAGACGCCCCGAGAGATCGGGCAATACTGACGTTCGACGAGATCGCCGTAGACGACCTGAATGGCCATATCCTTGTTGATCGCGTGGGAAACGGCCTGACGGGCGCGCGCATCATTGAAGGGCGGACGGTTAACCGCAAACTGGATGAACATGTTCTGACCCGTGCCGGTGGCGACATGCACATCGACCGCGTCATCATCCTGCAGCGCCTTCACCTCCTGGATCGGCGGCGCAATCACGTTCAGTTCGCCGGTACGAAGGCCGGCAACGCGGGTCTGCGCTTCGGGAATGGTGCGGATCACCAGCCGGTCAGCCAGGGGAGCGCCGGGATTGTCGACCGGACGTCCGCGGTTGATGTAGTCGGCATTCTTGTCGAGAACGATTTCCGAGCCCTTGGTCCAGCTCGCAAATTTCCACGGACCCGTGCCGATTGCGGTTGAAACACCGAAGCCTTCGGCATCCGCATTGCTGTCGCACAGCATGGAGGTGAACTGGTCGGCCATGAACGGCACGAAGGCGCCGAAGGGCTCGGAGAATTTGAAGCTCACGGTGAGATCGTCGATCTTGTCGACCGATGTGATCGGACCCCAGCTTGCCTTGGTCAGGCTCGGATTATCATCGCCGAGTGCACGATTGGCCGTCCAGAGCACATCGTCAGCGTTGAAGGGCGTACCGTCATGGCAGACGATGTCGTCGGCCAGGTGAAAGGTGACATCCTTGCCGTCATCGGAAACATCCCAGCTTGTCGCAAGGTTTGCCACCGGTTCGCCATCGTCGTTGAACTCGAGCAGCGAGTCATAGATCTGGTACCAGACCTGACGGGAAAGGGTTGAAGTCGCGCGGTGCGGGTCAAGTGAATCGATATCACCATCGCGCGCCCACACGATATCCTTCGCGGCGGCGGGAGCTGCTACCCCCATTAAAATGATACCGGCCATGGCCAGTGTCTTACTGCCAGACATTCGCTGTCTCCTTATTCGAGCTGTTCCGCATTTATTTTTGAGTGCTAGATTTATTGTGCGCCGCCACACAAAACGAAGACTGATACTGAATTTTTAGTTTGTCAACGTTTTAAAAAAAATGTTTTAATGCAAAGCAGTCCGGCCCGGACGAGACGAAGCAGGCGAGACGACCATGACGAATGATAAAACCAACCCTCTGCAGCCCCGCGCTTTCGAGCGCAGGATAAAGGCGGCCTACGAGAGCATGCCGGGCAGCGAGCGGGTGCTGGCGGACCGTGTTCTTGAATATCCGGGCGACGTCATCGTCTGCTCGGCAACCGAACTGGCGGATCTGGCAGGCTCATCCAAGGCGGCGGTGACGCGCTTCGTCAAACGTCTGGGCTACAATGATTTTCGCGACATGCAGAAGGAAATTCGCCACGCCCAGTCGACCGGCGATCCGATTTTCCTGACCTCGGGTCGAAAGAAGGACGAGGCTGAGAAGACCGGCCTGCTCGCGGCCCATTTCGAGCAAGACATCGACTGCATGCGCCAGACCCTTGCCAATATCGATGAGGAAACAGCGCTCGCCGTGGCTGAAAAAATCGTATCAGCCAAGCGGATCGTCTGCCTTGGTTTCCGCAACAGCCATTTTTTCGCCGCCTATGCCCGGCGCCTGATGATCAACACCCGGCCGCAGGTTACGGTTCTTCCAAGCGCTGGCCAGATGCTCATGGAAGATATGTCGGACCTGGGAGAAGACGATCTTGTCTTTGCGGTCGGCCTGCGCCGTCGCGCCCGTGCGCTGGGAGAAACCATGGCGCTCTTGCAAAGGCAGAACGTGCCGATCGCCTACATTACCGATCGGCGCGCGGTATCAACCACCAAATATGCGACCTGGACATTGGCTTGCCACGTGCGCGGCACCTCGCTTTTCGACAGCTACGCTTCGGTAATCAGCCTGATCAATTTCATCTGCACGCAGGCCAATGAAATTGGCGGCAAGCCGGCGCGACAGCGCCTGGTCCGCATTGAAGAAATGATGGACCTGCTCGGCGAGCTCGACAGCAGCAACTGACACCGGACAAGAACAGAAACTGAATGCAGGAGGGTGTGTCATTGCGCATCGATAAAATAGACGTTTTTCATGTGGCCATGCCCCTGATCGCGCCGTGGAAAACGTCGTTCAGCGAGGAAACGGTAATCGACAGCGTGCTGGTTCGCATCCAGAGCGGCGATCTTGTCGGCTGGGGCGAAGCCGCCCCCTATGCCGCACCGGAATTCTGTGCTGAATGGGCAAGCGGGCTGTTTTATCTCATCCGCGATATCTTCAAGCCACTCCTCGAGGGTCAGGACATCGAGGATGCCGTAACGCTTCAGCGTATGCTCTCGCGTTTCAAGGGCAACCAGTTTGCCAAGGCCGCCATCGACACGGCCTTCTGGGACCTTCTCGCCAGGAGCCGCGACATGCCGCTCTGGCAGATGATCGGCGGCAAGAGTGCAACCGTGAAAGTGGGCGCGGATATCCCCGTACAGGACAGTATGGAGAAACTTCTGTCCGATGTTCAGAAATCGGTGGATGCGGGCTTCTCGCGCATCAAGATGAAATTCCGGCCCGATAGCGGCGCCAAAATGGTTCGCAGCGTGCGCGAGGCCTTTCCCAACGCTGTGCTGCATATCGACTGCAACAGCGGCTTTTCCCGCGACGACCTGCCGCTTTTCCGCGAACTCGACACGCTTGGCCTGACAATGATCGAACAGCCGCTTTCAAGCGACGACCTTCTCGACCACGCCTGGTTGCAGGCGCAGCTTGAAACGCCGATCTGTCTTGACGAGAGCATCATTTCCCTCCAGCGCGCTCAACAGGCACTCGATTTCGGCGCGGCCCGCTGGATCAACATCAAGCACGGTCGCGTGGGCGGACTGACCAATGCGCTTGCAATTTACGCCCTATGCATTGAACGCGACGTCCCCTGCTGGATCGGCGGCATGCTGGAATCCTGTGTCGGCCAGGGTGTTTCCATGGCGCTGGCGACATTGCCGGGTCTGGCCTATGCCGCCGACATCTTTCCGGAAGGCCGGCTCTACGCAAAGGATATGGCCGAGCCCCCGATCCACCTGAGCGGCCCCGGAGAGGCAAAAGCACCGGACCGCCCCGGCCACGGCTTTGCGCCCAACCCGGAAAGGCTTGCGGCGTGTCTGGTCAAGGCCAGTGAAAGCCCCTGACGACATCCATTGAGGTCTGGCACTGGCCTGATCGAAGGCGTCAAAGGGCGAGGCTGGCAAGGTCTGCATAGCTGCCAGATCGCGCTGCAGCCGTTCAGCGATCGTCTCGCTCTCACCGCGCAGCCTGTCACCCTGGCGCTTGCGGCACTGTTCTTCCAGAAAGGCCTCGACATTCCCCGTGTCGTTGCCCTTGCCGGGGCGGCCATAGCGATCCCGGATCAGGTCGTGGGACAGGAACCCGCTGAACAACGTCGCCCGCTTGCGCGTGCCATCAGGCAGGATCTTCGCCACAAGGCAGCGGTCGTCGTCATAGACGATCGATTGCGGCACGGCCCCGAAAAAGGCGAACGCATGGACGTGGCCATCGACCCAGGCCTCGGCTACCGCCGCCGGATAAGCCCGCGACAGGAGCCACCGTCGCTATGCGGAAGATCGAGCACGAGGAGCCGGGCTTTCTGCTCGACACCGCCGATCACCACCGGAAAAGAATTCCGGCATGGTTTTTGCTCGTATCAGCGCAACAGCCATTTACCCCCAAGTCAGACAATAAAAGGAGACACGCTTGGAAACCTCTGAAATCGAGAAGAAACTGAAGGCACTGGGCCTGGAGCTGCCTTCCTCATCCCCATCCCGCGCCAATTTTCTGCCGTACAAGCGCAGCGGCAACCTGCTGTTTCTCGCAGGGCAGATCTGTGAATGGAACGGTGTGCCGCAGTATTTCGGCCCCGTGTACGAGGACTACGACCTTGAGGAAGCCAAGAGGGCCGCAGAGATGTGCGCTCTTAATCTGCTCTTCAACGCCAGAGCGGCGGCTGGCTCTCTTGAAAACGTGGCTTCAGTCCTGCGTCTCGGTGCCTTTGTCTCCGCGCCATCCGGCTTTCCGGATGGCCCCAAGATAGCGGACGGAGCATCGGAGCTTTTTATCAACCTGTTCGGTGATAGCGGCCGCCACGCCCGTACTGCCGTCTGCGTCTCCAGCCTGCCCGCCAACGCGCTGGTGGAAGTGGACGCAATCATCGAACTTGAGCCTTAGCGAGCCAGTCTGGCGGGTGGATCGCGGCTGTATCGATTGCCCGCAGACACAAGCGAAGTCTATTTTTTAATCAAGCATAAAAATTAGCCATTAGCTTGGCTAATTTCACCATCCAAGTCATTGCAAATACATCAGAATCGACATCGATCAAGATGTTCAGGACTGCTCAGACGATAGTCATCCGCCTGGCGCCCGTCTGCTGCTTTCGCCCTATCCAAGGAAGACAGCAGGTATCCCTTGAGATTGCCACTCGCCTGAGCGCATCGAAAAACAATTAACCATCTGAAAAACATATACTTTTCCATTGTGGCACAGCTCTTGCAGGGTTTCTGCCAGCAAGTCCGCATCGTCAATAGCCGGGCTGATAGCAAGGCCAGCGGCGCCGATCATGGAGATTGAAATGTACCCCGATGCAAAACTGAGTCTGGAAAATCTATCAATGGTCTTCGAGACCAAGGACGGACCGTTCCAGGCTCTGGCCCCCGTAAACCTCGACGTTACTGCAGGCCGGTTCATCAGCCTTATCGGACCGTCAGGCTGCGGCAAGAGCACGATCTTCAACATTGTCGCCGGCCTCCAGCCGCCGACAACGGGTCGCGTCCTGATCGACGGCGAGGACGCGACCGGCCAGATCGGCCGGGTCGGCTACATGCTGCAAAAGGACCTGCTTCTTCCATGGCGCACCGTTCTCGACAATGTGGCGCTCGGCATGGAGATCCAGGGCATGCCGATCCGTCAGGCCCGAGAACGCGCCCACCCCTATCTCGCGCGCTACGGGCTGGGCGGATTTGAAAATCAGTATCCGAATTCGCTTTCAGGCGGCATGCGCCAGCGCGCCGCACTTCTGCGCACCCTTCTTCTCGACAATGACGTGGTCCTGCTCGACGAGCCCTTTGGCGCGCTCGACGCGCAGACCAAGCGCCAGATGCAGGAATGGCTTCTGCAGATCTGGTCGGATTTCAACAAGACCGTGATCTTCGTCACCCACGATATTGATGAGGCGATCTACCTCTCCGACGAAATCTGCGTCATGGGCACGCGTCCCGGGCGCATCGTCAAACGCATGGAGACGCCGCTCGAGCGACCCCGCAAGCGTTCGATCGTCGTCGAACCCGCCTTTATCGACCTCAAGCATCATTGCCTCGACCTGCTCGACACCAGGCCCGAGGACAGCGAACTCGAAGCCGCCGAGTAAGCGCAGAAAGGCACCGAACAATGATACAAGCCCTCGCACAAACCATCTCGAAACTTCAGCCCGGAGCAACGCCGCGGCGCGGCTATCGCAAACTGCCCGTGTCACGCGTCTGGCCGACATGGGCCATCGCGCTTGCACAGGTCGGCATCGTCATCGCCCTGATAGCCTTCTGGGAAATCGGCGCGCGCACCGGCTTCGTCGATTCCTTCTTCTGGTCGCAGCCCTCGGCGATCTGGGCCACGGCCAAGACGTTCTTCGCCAGCGGCACGGCCTTTGTCGATATCAGCTTCACCTTCCGTTCGACGCTGCTCGGCTTTTTCTTCGGCACGCTGATCGGCTCGGCCATCGGCCTTTCCTTCTGGTGGTCGAAGAACTACGCCGCCATCGCCCAGCCCTATATCATCTGCTTTGAATCACTGCCGAAACTGGCGCTTGCGCCGCTGGTGGTGCTGATCTTCGGCATGGGACTGGCGTCGAAGGTCGCCATCGCGATCGCGCTGACCGTCGTCGTCTCGACGCTGACCACCTATTCGGGCGTCAAGGCGCTGGACCGGGATTCCGAACGGCTGTTCTATTCGCTCGGCGCCAGCCGCTGGCAGGTCTTCACCAAATTCGTGGTGCCCTCCTGCCTTCCGTGGATCATCTCGGTGCTCAGGGTCAATATAGGCCTGGCGCTGACGGGCTCCATTGTCGGCGAATTCATTTCCTCCCAATACGGGCTTGGCCGCACCATCCTCTATGCCGGCCAGACCTATGAAATCGCGCTCGTATGGGTCGCGGTCGCCGTTCTCTCCGCCCTCTCCATCGTCATGTATATCGCCGTGTCGTGGCTGGAGAGCTGGCTGAGAAAGGGCGTGGTGCACTAGGCACCGCCTGCCGCCGTAAGGCAGGCAAATGCGGGCGCCGGGAAAGCCTATCCAGAAGAAGATATGTCGGCGCGCCGGAATACTCAAAACAACTTCCAGAACCGGAGACAAACATGAAGATGCTTCTCAAATCCACATTTGCGGCTGTCGCCCTGGTGACATCCTTTCTTTCGGGGGCCGCCTCCGCAGAGGAAATGGTCATTGCCGAGCCCGTTCACAGCCTTGGCTATCTGCCGATGTATGCGGCGGTTCACAATGGCTACTTTGCCGAGGAAGGCATCGAGCCGACGATCATGACATCGGAAGGCGGCGGCGCGCATACCAATGCCGTCCTGACCAAACAGGCCTTTGCCTTTATCGGCGGACCGGAACACAACGCCTTCGCCAAGGCCAAGGGCGCGGAACTGCGTGCTGTCGTCAACGTCGTCAATCGCGGCAATGTCTACCTGGTCGCCCGCGCCGATGTGCCGGAGCCGGCCGAAGGCGAAAGCATGAGCGACTACCTGAAGGGCAAGACCATTGCCACGGGCGCCTATGGCGGCACGCCGAACTCGATCACCCGCTACATTCTGGCAAGCAACGACCTCGATCCGCAGTCGGATGTGGTGCTCCGGGAGCTTGCGACAGCGGGCATCATGGCGGCGCTGAAGACCAAGCAGGCCGATATCGGCGTCCTGTCCGAGCCCATGGTCACCGCCGGCATCGAGGAAGGCCTTTGGAAAGAGCCGTTCTACAATGTTCCCAAGGAACTCGGCCCCTACACCTACTCGACGCTGAATATTCGCCAGGAATCGATCGAAAACGACCCTGAACTTGTGGAAGGCTTCGTGCGCGCAATCTCGCGCGGCCTGCAGTTTACCCACGACAACCCGGAAGAGGCTGCCGAAATCGCCGCTCTCGAGTTTCCGACCATGGATCCTGCAGCGCTGAAATCCACGCTCGACCGCGCTTTCGCCGATGATCTGTGGAGTGCTGACGGCGACATCCAGCCGGAAGCCTGGGAAACAGGCAAAGCCGTCGTCATGGGCGCAGATATCCTCAAGCAGGACGTGCCTTACGATGACATCATTGACATGAGCTTCTGGGAAAAGCTCCAGGACTGATTGAAGCCGTCAGCGCGCGGGACATCTTGCCCCGGCCAAGGAACTGATTTCACGACATGAAAACCATGCCGGTCGGCCTTTCCAAAAGTGCCGGAGCAGTCCCGCGCGCACAAAAAACGAAACTCCAACGGGAAAGACAAGCACATGAGCGAGAAAATCTGGGATAAGTTTCTGACTGAACGGGACAAGGACGTTTTCGCGGCTTCCGGATATGGCGCCCGCGGCGGCTTCGGCAAACGGCCGGCCCTGCTCGTGGTCGACGTCAACTGGGCGTTCTGCAGCGAAGCGCCAGAGCCGATCCTTGAAGCGATCAAGAAATGGCGCAATTCCTGCGGCGAAGACGCCTGGGAAGCCATGCCCTACCTCAAATCCCTCATTGAAAAGGCCCACGACCGCGGCATTCCGGTGATCTACACCACGGGCGTGCGCCGCGACGACAACTGGGACAATGGCTCCTGGTCGTGGAAGAACGGCCGCTCGGCGGAAGACGTCAAGAAGCCGGTGGAAACCAATCTCGACGGCAACGAAATCGTCTCGGACATTGCCCCGGCGCCGCAGGATATCGTCGTTTACAAGCAGAAGCCCTCCGGCTTTTTCGGCACCAATCTTGCCTCCTACCTGACGCTTCTCGGCTGCGACAGTGTCATCATCACCGGCACCACGACATCGGGCTGCGTGCGCGCTACCGTGCTCGATGCCTTCAGTCTGAACTACCGCGTCGCCCTTGCCGAGGAAGGCTGCTTTGACCGCAGCCAGGCAAGCCACGCCATCAACCTTTGCGACATGAACGCGAAATACGCCGATGTCGTCAAAACGGCAGAGGTTCTCTCCTTCTTCGACACAATCGAAAAGGGTCAGTTCGACTTGCCGAAAGGCGCAGCCGTCAAGGCCCCTGACCTCACACCGGCGGAATAGGAGCCGGTCACATTCTCAAGCGGCCGCCGGTCTTTGCCGGCGGCCAAATGCCATTGCCCGGCAGCCTCAAGTCCGGCCTCAAATCAGTAATATTCCCATGCCCCATTGTTCTTTCGATACAGCCTGGCGCGCAGCAACGCCCCCTTTCAAGGCCTGACTGCATGCGACTTCTTTCACGCTACTTCGAACCTTTTGCCAAGAACCCGCAGCTCATACTCGTCTGCGCGATGAGCGTCTTCGTCATGTCGGGCGTTGGCCTTGTCGCGCCGATCCTGTCGGTCTACGCCAGCACGTTTTCCGCTTCGGCCACGCTTGCCGGCATGATCATCACGCTTTTCGGCGTCGGACGGTTGATCATCAACCTGCCGGCCGGACTGATGTCGCAATGGTGCGGCAAGCGTGTGCTTCTGATCGCCGGCACGATTATCCTCGTCATCGGCGCCGTCGGCGCAGCACTCGCCGAAACCCTGACAATGCTGGTCGTCAGCCGTTTCATCCAGGGGATCGGTTCCGGCATCTACATGACCATTGCCCAGGCGATGATGGCCCAGATTGCAGCCCCCGAAGAGCGCGGACGCACAATGGCGCTTTACCAAAGCGCCATTCTGGTGGGGACAGGTATCGGCCCGATGGTTGGCGGCATGCTTGCCGGTCAATTCGGCCTTTCGGCCCCGTTCTGGGCCTACGCAGTTGTCTGTTCCACGGCAGCCCTTCTCGCCTTCTTCATCATTGAGCCTGAAGGGAGCGCTACACACAGAGCGGACGACACGCCAACAGCAAGAGGACGGAAAGGCGCGAACCGCAGGCTTTTTACCGACCGGACATTTTTGCTCGTCTGCCTCGTCAGCTTCGGTATTTTCTTCACCCGAACTGCCTCGCAATGGACGCTTATTCCGCTGATCGCCGCAACGCACTACGATATGAATATCGGGACAATCGGGCTGCTGCTAACGGTACAATCGCTGTCGAACTTTCTGATCCTGCCGGCAACAGGCGCCATGGTCGACAGGGTTGGCGCCCGCCCGTTGACCATCATCTCGGCGCTGATCATTGCGTCAAGCCTGCTCATGATGGGATTTGGCCCGGGGCCCGGCTGGCTTTGGGCCGGCATGGTGATCCTCGGGATTGGCGGCGGCATAAACGCGCCCTCGATCGTGTCCTATGCTGCCGACATCGCACCGGCCTACAGCTACGGTCCGGCGATGGGGCTGTTGCGAACCTGGGGGGACGCCGGTTTTGTCATCGGGCCAATCGTGGTTGGAACGCTTGCCGACGCGGCCGGCATGGGCACGCTGGGCGGCCTGATTGCCAACAGTCTCCTGATGGGCGTTGCCGGACTGGCGCTTCTGGCTCTCGGTCGCGGCAGATCATCGGCCGGAGACCTTGCGACCAACACCCTCTCAAAGAAACCTCTTTCGCCCGAAAGCGGGCCTGAACTGAAGCAAAGGAAAAGACATGCGTGAAGTGGCTTCATTTATCTCCAAGGCGGAAGCCTTCAGGACCGGCAGCAGTTCGCCCGTCGCCGTCCTTGAGGAATATCTTGCGACCATCGAGAAGCGCGAACCGGTTGTGAAGGCGTTCAAGGCCATGGCGGTCGAACGCGCCCGCAAGGAAGCTGCGGCATCGGAGGCACGCTGGAAGGCCGGCAAGCCGCTGTCCGCGATCGACGGCATGCCGTTCGGCATCAAGGACATTCTTGAAACCGAGGATATGCCGACCGGTCAGGGCTCTCCGCTCTGGGAGGGCTTCGAAACGCGGCGCGACTGCGCTTCCGTGCAGGCGCTGCGCGATGCCGGGGCACTGATCCTCGGCAAGACGACCACGACCGAGTTCGCCTCGCGTCCGCAATTCGCCGAGACGACCAACCCCCACGACCCGACGCGCACGCCGGGCGGCTCAAGCTCCGGCTCCTGCGCGGCCGTCGGCGCCGGTTTCGTGCCGCTGGCACTTGGGACACAGGTGGTCGGATCGACGCTGCGGCCCTCGAGCTATTGCGGCGCCATTGGCTACAAGCCCAGTATCGGCGGCTTCAACCGCGGCGGTTCCTACGACTATCTGAGCCACAGCTGCACCGGCCTGATCGGAACGACACTTGAGGACATCTGGGCAACGGCCAAGGCTCTGGTGGAACGCACCGGCGGCGATCCCGGTTACATCGGCGTCACCGGCCCATCGACGCTCCCCGCCGCGAGCCAGCCGAAAAAACTCATGTTCCTCGAAACCGATGGATGGGAACGGGTGACGCCGGGTGCGAAGGCAGCATTCGAGGAGGCCTGCGCAAAGCTGAAGGCCGAAGGCTGCGAAATCATCGAAGGTTCCGAACACGGCGAGCTTGCCGCCATGGACGCGGCCATCAAGGACATCAACAAGCTCTCCGAAGTCATTCTCGGCTGGGAGGGCCGCTGGCCGCTCAATGGCTACGCCAAGATCGATTCCAGCAAACTGCACCCTCTTGCGCTTCAGCGGATTGAACGCAACAGGTCCTTAACGCTCGACGACTACCAGGCGGCGCTTGAGACACGCGCGGCCTTGCGGGCGCAATACGCTGCGCTCGTCAAGGGTGCCGACGCAGTAATCACCCTGGCGGCAACGGGTGCTGCGCCCAAGGGTCTGGAGAGCACAGGCGATCCAGGCTTCAACATCCCGGCGTCCGTGCTCGGCGTGCCCGGCCTTTCCCTGCCGCTTCTGGCCGACGAAGGCATGCCACTCGGATTGCAGCTTGTCGGCAAGGTGAACGAGGATGCCAGCCTGTTTTCCCATGCCGGCTGGATCGTCAACAATCTGGGCTGACAGACCGCGTCACCGGCCGTGCAACGCATTGGCCGGTGGCAGTTCAATCGACAGGCGATTGTGCAACGCAACAAAACGCGCTTTGATGGCTTTTATCAATAAGCGCATCGAAAGGCACATAGCGTCATGTCGGAAACCACGGGCAATCTCGATTCCCGTCTACTGGAAACCTATCTGGCCGTCTGTGACAGCGGCAGCATGACGGCTGCCGCAAGACGCCTCGGTCTGTCGCAAGGCGCGATCTCGCAGCAGATCGCCCGGCTCGAAAACACGCTGTCGCTCGCGCTTCTCGAACGTCATGGCCGCCACCTGCAATTGACGCCGGCCGGGCGCAGCCTTCGCTTTCACGCCCGCCGCGTTGTCGACGAACTGCGCGAGTGCGAGCGCGCCATGCACACATTCGCCAATGTCAGCTATCCGGTGATTTCCGTCGGCATACTCGACACCCTCGGCAAGAACCTGATGAGCACGCTGGTTCAGACACTCGAACCGCTCGTCGAGCAGATCCAGATCCGTGCATCGGTCAACTACAATCATATCGGCGATTTGCAGAACGGAACCGTCGACGTGCTGATCACGGCCTACAAGTTCGATCCGGACGAATATGATGTCTATCCGCTTGTCGATGAACCGCTTGTGCTGCTGGCGCCGAAAGGCGCCGTCAGAAATCGAGACAATGTCGATCTCGAAGATCTTGCCAGCCGGTTTGCGATGATCCGTTTCGCGAATGCTCGCCGTCCGATGCGAAAACTGGCCGACGACTATCTGCTCAACCGAGGCATCACCGCGAGCCGCAGCATAGAAACGGATCAGTCGGCATCGGTTCTGGTTTCACTCAAGGAGAGGCAGGGCTTTGCCATTGTCTCACCGTTCATGCTTCTGGATTCATTGTTTGAAGCGGAAGCTATTGACGTAATTGCACTTCCTCCTCCCGGCCCCGTCCGCCGCATCAACCTTGTCACGCGCCCGGGGAAATTTGGAGACATCCCAACTAATCTGGCCGCCAATTGCCGCCGCCATCTCACGCGCGCGATCGAAACCCAGATCGTACCGCATCTGGGACAAGCACCGCGCCCACAGATCCTTAAACAGAATTGACACGCCTCCCCTAAAGCGCCAGCGCCGAAAGGGAAAAGTGCCGCGTAGCGAGCGGAGTCTCTTGCGTTTCCAAAAGCAGATGGCAGCCTACAAGCTGCTGATCATCGACGAACTCGGCTTTGTGCCATTGTCAAAGTCCGGCGCGGAGCTGCTGTTTGAACTGATCTCGCAACGCTATGAGCGGGGCGCTACCCTGCTCTTGTGGACATTGAGGTTGTCCCAGATTGCGACATCTCCGGGTGGCAGCGTTGGGGCAAGCGAGACTGTCCAAAATTTCGTGCCCTGGCGGGAATGCCAGCCTCACATGAGGGATTGGATGTTGATGCCTGCGGCAATCAGGTCGGCCTTCGTCTGCTTTCTCCGCTGAAACTTGCGCGGGATGGCTTGGCGAGTTTCGAATATTCTGCTCTTCCGCCGGGCGCAATAGACCGGGTGGAGGGACTTGCAATTTGGCAGGACCTCAAGCTGACCTGCGACTTCGGCGATATACGCAGAAAAACCCGCTCCATCCACCCCAAACTGCTACACAATCTGCTACGCAAATCTGCTTTACTGAAAATACTATGACAATGATTTTTAAACATTTATTTAGACAGCAGAGCGCTACGCGAAAGACACCTTCTCCGCCATTTCTGTTTGCGCTTTGCCGCCCTCCGACCCAAAGCGCATCGGCTACGAACCCGAACTTGTCCTTCAGTCTTCTCCGCTTCTTCACCTGGCGCGCAATATCAGCTGGCTGCAGGCCGGGTGGCATGTCGACGAGCCATCGCCCGGGCATCTCCTTCAACTACCATCATCTGCAAAGCCCGGAGCGTCTCTCGCTCAGCGATGCGGCTCTGCCTTTTCGGCCGAACCTGTTCGTCTGGAGGTCGATCGACTGAACCCGCCAAGGCCCCAACCGAGAACGGATTGGAAGCGGAGAACCTCGAAGACCGCCGATGCATGCCCTCAAGGGTTAGCGACATTCGTTATTAATAGCGATATAGTTAATAATAAAACGATATAAAAAAATAATAACGATATTTTTGTTGACTGTTCGGGCGCGATGCGTTCTTATTTTTCCTGCGATGCGGTTGTTGCTTGAGGAGGCACAACCAGCCGTCCGGAACGGCGTCATCGCATGGGAGGAAACATGACAGACACGGATCTTTCATTCGTGGCCGCCGGTGGCGGCTGCACGGGATGCGGCGCCTGCACGAAAGGCGGCTGCGGCTCGCTTTCAGCGCTCGACACCTTCATCGTCGCGGAAGACGACCGGACCCTGATCAGCGGATCGGGCCCCCGTCTCGGCAAGGCCTTTGTCCGCGTGCTCGGCCGTCAGCTCGACCGCTTCATCGAATTCGAATTCATCCTGAACGACGAGACGCTGAGCGTGGAACTGGTGATGCCGGATGCGGCATTCGCCGAGTTCTGCGAGCGTTGCGAGGCTGAAATCCTGCCGGATGAAAACGGCGAGGTCGTATCGCTCGAAGCCATCAGGGCCCGCACCGCCGGGCTCTATCGAGCCGCGCCGGCCGGCCGCGGCTGAGCGCAAACGCATTCGAAAAATCAGGCAAACGGGGAGGAGAACCCTTGTCCATCGATCTGAAGACGCTGAAGCTGACGCCGCGCCGCCAGACTTTCGGCCATATTGCCCGCCGCTTCGGCGAGGACCGTCCGGCAAGCCGCTATGAAGAGGGCATGCTGGACGTTCAGGCCACCGCGCATTTCCACTACCGGCCCTTCTGGGAGCCGGACATGGAGCTCTACGACCCGCGCCGCACCGCCATCGTCATGGCCGACTGGTACGCGCTGCGCGATCCGCGCCAGTTCTACTACGCCACCTACAACATCTCCCGCTCCGGCATGCGCGAGGCGGCCCAGCACAATATCGACTTTGTCGAGAAGCGTCGCCTGCTCGACAAGATCGAGCCGGACTGGCGGCAGAAGGTGGAGGACTATCTCCTGCCGCTTAGGCATGTCGCCTGGGGCGCCAATATGAACGCCACCCAGATCTGCGATCGCGGCTACGGCACGGCGGTGACGGCGCCGTCGATGTTTGCGGCCGGCGATCAGCTCGGCATCGCCCAGCTGATCGGCCAGATCGGCATGGACATGGCCGGCGGCACGGGCGAGGCGCTCGACGCGGCCAAGGAGAAATGGCTGAACGCCCCCTACTGGCAGGGCATGCGCCGTCTGGTCGAGGACACGCTGGTGGTCAAGGACTGGTTCGAGCTGTTCGTGGCGCAGAACCTCGCCATCGACGGCCTCGTCTACCCGCTGATCTACACCGTGTTCGACGAGGAAGGCCAGAAGCACGGCGGGACCGCCGTCTCGATGGTCACAGAGTTCATGGTCGAGTGGTATGCCGATCAGAGCCGCTGGGCCGACGCCGTGATCCGCCGGGCCGCCGAGGAGAGCGATACCAATACGCATCTCGCCGGTGAATGGTACCGCTTCTGGCGCGACCGCACCGCCGAGGCGCTGACGCCGCTCGCCGATCATGTTCTGGGCGACGCGGGAAAGCCGGCGCTTGCCGACCTCGTTTCCGAGCTCGACGGCCGTGCCGGTCGCCTCGGCCTGGCCGCCTGAAGGAGAACCGACATGGCACAACTCGTATCGATCACGCTTCAGGACACCAATGACGGCCGGATGATCGCCGACGCGATCCGGCAGGACAATCCGGGCGTGGAAACGCTCTCCATGCCCGGCGCGCTCAAGCTCGACCGCGCCGGCGATCTCATCATCCGCGCCTCCACCGTTTCGGAAAAGATCGGGCGCGAATGGGACCCGCAGGAAATTCATCTGACCATGATTTCCATGGCCGGCAATCTGGACGAGGACGACGACTATTTCGCCCTCTCCTGGAACCGTTGAGAGGGGAAAGAAGACAATGGCAAAGAAACTCGGCCTCAAGCAGCGCTATGCGCTTCTCACCCGCGGCCTCGACTGGCAGACCAGCTATCAGCCGATGGACAAGGTCTTCCCCGAGGCGACCTTCGAGGGCATCAAGATCCGCGACTGGGACAAGTGGCAGGATCCCTTCAGGCTCACCATGGATGCCTACTGGAAATTCCAGTCGGAAAAGGAGCGCAAGCTCTACGCCGTCCTCGACAGCTTCGCCCAGAACAACGGCCAGCTCGGCCTTTCGGAGGCGCGCTACCTGAACGCGGTGAAACTGTTTCTGACCGGCGTGTCGCCGCTTGAATACCAGGCGCACCGCGGCTTCGCCCATGCCGGCCGGCAATTGCCGGGCGTCGGTCCGCGCATCGCCGCGCAGATGCAGTCGCTCGACGAACTGCGCCACGCCCAGACGCAAATTCACACGATCTCGCACTACAACAAGTTCTTCGACGGCCTGCACGAATTCCCGCATATGCATGACCGGGTCTGGTACCTGTCCGTGCCGAAGTCCTTCTTCGACGATGCCCGCACCGCCGGCCCGTTCGAATTCATGATCGCGATCGGCTTCGCCTTCGAATATGTGTTGACCAACCTTCTGTTCGTGCCCTTCATGTCGGGCGCGGCCTATAATGGCGACATGGCGACCGTCACCTTCGGCTTTTCCGCCCAGTCGGACGAAAGCCGGCACATGACGCTCGGCATCGAGGTGATCAAGTTCCTGCTGGAACAGCACCCCGACAACCTGCCGATCGTGCAGCGCTGGGTCGATAAGTGGTTTTGGCGCGGCTACAAGGTGCTGAGCCTCGTCGCGATGATGATGGACTACATGCTGCCCAAGCGCATCATGTCGTGGAAGGAAGCCTGGGAGATCTACTTCGTCCAGGCCGGCGGCGCGCTTTTCGAGGATCTCGCCCGCTACGGCCTGCGTCCGCCCAAATATCACGAGCAGGCGACCGCGGAAGCCGACCACCTTTCGCACCAGAACTGGTCGATCTTCTACAACTACACCCAGGCCGCGGCCTTCCACACCTGGCTGCCGGATGCTCAGGAGATGGGCTGGCTTTCGGAGAAATATCCGGACAGCTTCGACAAGTATTACCGCCCGCGCTACGAGCAGTGGCGGAAGATGGAGGCGGACGGCAAGCGCTTCTACAACAATGCCCTGCCGCAGCTCTGCAATTGCTGCCAGATCCCCATGGGCTACACCGAGCCCGGCGATCCGAACACGATCTCGTTCCGCGAAAGCACCTACAAGGGCGAGCGCTACCACTTCTGCTCGGACGGCTGCAAGGACATCTTCGATCACGAGCCGGAGAAATACGCCCAGGCCTGGCTGCCCGTGCACCAGATCTTCCAGGGCCATTGCGGCGGGGCCGATCTCGGCGACGTCTTGAAGTGGTACAACATGAATGTCGGCGCCGACAACATGGACCAGTCCGTCTCCCCCGACCAGAAGCTCTGGGAGGAATGGCAGAACGAACGCGCCCGGGTGGCGGCCGAATAGGCCCGCCCGCCGCATCCGCCCGGCGCCGCGCGCGCCGGGAAAGGCTTCATTTCGTTTTTCAAGGAGGAAACCATGGGCGTTGTCGCTCTTGACCCCGATTATGCCGAAAAGGTCGAAATCCGCGACCGGCTGGAGAATTTCCACGGCAACCAACTCGTCTATATCCACTGGGAAGAACATCTGATGTTCTGCGCCGCAATCGCCTTTCCCCTGCCCCCGGACATGCCCTTCGGCGCTATCCTCAGCCAGATCCTGCCGACCTATTACGGCATGCACCCCGATTTCGAGAAGATCGACTGGAGCACGGTGCGCTGGACGATCGACGGCAAGGAAGCCCATCCCGATCCGGAGAAATCGCTCGCCGACAACGGGATCGGCCACAAGTCGCTGATCCGTTTCTGGACGCCGGGCCTTTCCGGTGTTGGCGGCGTGGCGACCGTCTAGGACAGTCGTTCAAAGGCAATCGCTTATGGAGAGCATTTCCGGCAACGCCGGCAATGCTCTCGCAGGGAATGTGAGAGAGGCGCCCCATGGCCTTCAGGCTGACCGTCGAGCCGATCGGCGAAACCATCGACGTCCGCGAGGACCAGACGATCCTCGATGCCTGTCTCAGACAGGGCATCTGGCTGCCGCATGCCTGCGGCCACGGGCTTTGCGGAACCTGCAAGGTCGATGTGCTGGAGGGCGAGGTCGACCATGCCGACGCTTCCTCTTTCGCGCTCATGGATTTCGAGCGGGAGGACGGCAAGACGCTTGCCTGTTGCGCACGGCTGACGGAAGACGTCGTGATCGAGGCGGAGATTGACGAGGATGAGGATGCGGAGCACATCCCGATCAACGATTTCACCGCGACCGTTGCAAGGATCGTCGACCTCACTCCCGACATCAAGGGCATCTGGCTTGCAATCGACGGCGAGCCGATTCGCTTCCAGCCGGGTCAGTATATCAACCTGACCATACCGGGGGTCGAAGGACCGCGCGCCTTCTCCATCGCCTCCAGCCCGAAGGACGGCGCGACGATCGAGCTGAACGTCCGCAAGGTGCCGGGCGGCAAGGCCACGCCGCTTCTGCACGAGACGCTGAAAGAGGGAGATCATCTTTCCTTCACGGGTCCTTACGGCCAATTCTTCACACGTCGCTCGCGCGGCGGAACGCAGATCTTCATCGGCGGCGGCAGCGGGCTTTCAAGCCCGAAATCCATGGTGCTCGAGCTTCTGGAAAACGGCTGGGACGAACCCGTCTATCTCTTCCATGGCGCGCGTGGCCTGAAGGATCTCTATTACCGCGACCTGTTCGAAACGCTTGCCGCCGAACACGCCAATTTCCGCTACGTACCAGCCCTCTCCGAGCCTGACCTGGGCGATGACTGGCAGGGCGAGACCGGCTTTATCCACGAGGCGCTGCAGCGCGCCTTTCCCGACGGTTTTGCCGACATGACAGCTTATCTATGCGGCCCGCCGCCGATGATCGAGGCGACAATCCGCACGCTGATGCGCGGCTTCCTGTTCGAGGAAGGTATTTTCACCGAAAAATTCCTGACGGCGGCCGACGAGGACAGGATCAAAAGCCCGGTCTTCCGTCGCATCTGACAGACAGGGAACACGTGTCAGGACTCAGAGCGTTGCGGCGATCCAGCTGACAATGTCCGCCTGCACGTCCGCGAAGGCCTTGTCGAGTGCAGCGACAAGGACGCCGCTCGACGCAGAGGAATTGACGCCGACGCTGCTTTCAAACAGGCGCTGGGCCCTGACGACGCCGGTGCGGTCATCGAGAAGCTTGACCGAAAGCTTGACATCGGCCGTGCCTGGCCCTGCCGCGTCGATGGCGAATTCCCGGATTTCCACCACCACCTGGTAATCGATCGCAAGCCCCTGCCCCGGCATGCCGACACCGCCGAAGAGACCGGTATTCTCCAGCCCGGCAACCAGGCGCGCCTGAACCACGGCGGGAAGGAGATCGCTCCATTGAGCGTTTTTCAGATAGCGCAGTTCGGAGCCGGAAAGCCTGACGACGATGCCGCGATTGTCGAGCACCTGAATGGCCGATGGTGCGGGGACCAGGAGTTGAAGCCGCGCGGTGCGTGCGCGATTGGCGCTCATTTCACTCGCCGCAGCCTTGGCCGTCAAGTCGAACGTGTCGCTTGGCGGACGAAGCGCGCAGCCGCTCAGCCCTGCCACGAGGAGACTGAGCCCGACAAGCGGACCCGCCAGGGCGCTGGCTCTCTCTGTCGCGGCAAAAAACATTCCTTGTCCTTCCTGGGACTTACTAATCCATTCAATTCAATGAAGTAAGGCATAAGGACGGGATTGCAAAGGTCTCGAAAGCGACTTTCTCGCGCCCGGCCCTGCTTTCATGCGCGCGTCAGTCACCGCCCCGCCCACGGCCACAACCAGGCTTTGCACCTCAGTAGCGGTTGCGACCGTCATAGGTCTTCATTGAGTCCGTGCCGAAGATGAACTGCTGCGGATCGTTGCTGATCGAGTTGATCGTCCGGTTGAGGTTGTCCACCGTCCTGCGGGTATCGGAAACCAGCGCGCGGACATCGCGCAGGCCTGAGCCCGAGAAGTTTTCGAGATTGGCGGTGATCGGACCGATCCGGGCATTGAGCGTTTCAGCAGCTTCCTGCACCGCCGTAAGCGTCTGGCGCGCCTGATCCGAAAGCGATTCGACATTGTCGGACCCCAGCAGGTTGTCGACCTTCACAAGAACGTCGTTGACGCGGGAGGATGCCTCGTTGAGCTTGGCCGAAAGCTCGGAGATATTGTCGATCGCCGTGTCGATGTTCTCAGTCTTCGCATTGACGCTGTCGGCAACATCGCGGATCGAGGCGACCGCCTCTTTGGCGTCGGCCATCACGACCGCAAGATCGTCGACGGAGGTACCGACCTTGTTGGCATCGATTGCCGAGACAATCGCGTCGACCTTCTTGAACACGTCGAACGCCTGATCGCCGAAGGTGCTGTAGCTCTCTACCGCTTCGGAGAACTTGGCGATCACATCGTCAAGATTCTTCGAAGCCACCGCGACATTGCCGGTGATCGTGTTGGCATTGTTGATGATGCTCGCGACTTCCTCCGGATTGACCGCCTTGATCACCTTGTCGAGCGAATCGACCGTGGTCTCGAGGCGTCCCGAAAGACTGTCGACCGTGCGCGACAATTTGCCGACGGTCTCGAGAAAATCGCCGATCTCGTCTGAATTGTCCGCAAGCGCCGCTGTGAAGGTCTCGACATTGCCGACCGTCTTTGTCAGCGTCGGGCTTACATCCTCCACCAGTTTCTGCACGTCGCTCGCTGTCGAATCGATGCGTTTCATGATCCGGTCGGCCGTCGTCAGCAGGTTGGAAAGGCTCGACTTGTCAGCGGTCAGTTCGGCAGGCTTGTCGTTTTTCAGCGCTTCCTGAAGGATGTTGGGGCCATCCTGTCCGTTCGCGGCGAGCTCGATATAGCCCGTTCCCGTCAGCCCCTGCAGCTCGAGCTTGGCGGTGGTGCTGTCGTGCACCGGCGTGTCGGCCTTCACCATGGTGCGCGCGATGGTGAAGCGCGGGTCCTGCGGGTCAATTTCCAGGGCCTTGATCGAGCCGACCTGAATGCCGTTGAAGCGGACCGCGGAGCCGACGGAGAGGCCGTTGGCTGAGCCCGGAATGCGCACGATCAGTTCGGCAATCGGGCCCTGCCGGCCATATTCCTGCAGCCAGAAGACGAAGCCGGCGGCCGAGGCCAGCACCAGCAATACGAAAAAACCGACAATGGTATAGTTAGCTTTGGTTTCCATGCCTGCCCGTCAACGCTGTTGTTGGCCATCTGCGGCGTTTTCGAAAATAGCGCGGGACCTCTTGCCCCTGAAATAACTCTGGACCCACGGGTCATCGAAGGCGAGCATCTTGTCGAGCGTTCCCTCGACCAGCACCTTCTTCTTTCCGAGCACCGCGATCCTGTCACACACGGCGTGCAAGCTGTCGAGGTCATGAGTCACCATATAGACCGTAAGGCCGAGCGTGTCACGCAACCGGCCGATCAGTTCATCGAACTCGGCAGCACCGATCGGATCGAGACCGGAGGTCGGCTCATCGAGAAACACGAGATCCGGGTCGAGCGCAAGCGCGCGGGCAAGCGCCGCACGCTTGATCATCCCGCCGGAAAGCTCGGCCGGATAACGCTCGGCCGCCTCCGGCCTTAAACCCACCATCTCGATCTTCAGCCGTGCCAGATCATCCATCATCGCCTTGGGCAGATCGAGATACTCGCGCATCGGCACCTGGACGTTTTCCAGAACGGTGAGGCCGGAAAACAGCGCGCCCTGCTGGAACAGGACGCCGACGCGCATATCGACGGCCAGCCTGTCGTCGAAACTCAGATTGTCAAAATCCCTGCCGAAGATCGAGATCGTTCCTGCCTGACGCGCATTCAGCCGCAGCACGGTGCGCATCAGCACCGACTTGCCCGTGCCCGAGCCGCCGACAAAGCCGAGGATCTCGCCGCGATAGACGTCGAGGTCGAGGTTTTCGAGCACGGTCGGCCCGCCGAAACCGACGGTCAGCCCGCGCACGCTCAAAATGGTTTCGCGGCCATCTTCCGTTCTGTTTTCGACTTCGCCGTTCACCGCCTGCTCCTCAATAATCGATCGCTGCGTAGAAAATGGCGAAGATGCCATCGGCGAGAATGACGACAAAAATCGACTTCACCACCGAGGCCGTGACCTTCTGGCCGAGCGATTCGGCACTGCCGCCGACCTTCATGCCCTCAAGAGCCGCGATGATGGCGATGATCAGCGCCATGACCGGGGCCTTCAGCATGCCCGAGATCACGTCCGCCATATCGACGGCCTCGTGAAAGCGCTGCATGAAGGTCTCGAGCGTGATGCCGGAATAGAGATCGAGCACCACGACAGCGCCCGAGAGCGCGGCAAAATTGGCGAGAATGGTCAGAAGCGGCAGCGCGATCAGCAGCGCCACCATGCGCGGAAACACCAGAACCGATACCGGATCGAAGCCCATCACCCTGAGCGCGTCGATTTCCTCGCGCATGCGCATGGCGCCGATCTCGGCCGTGATCGCGCTGCCGGAACGCCCGGCAATCATGATCGCGGTCAGGAGCACGCCGATTTCGCGAAGCTGCAGGATGCCGACAAGGTCGACGACGAAGAGTTCGGCGCCGAAATAGCTGAGCTGGAACGCGCCCTGCTGGGCAATGATGGCGCCGACGAGGAACGACATCAGCGCGATGATCGGCACGGCCCGCACACCCATATGGTCGAGCTGCGCCGTAATGGCGGCCATGTTGACGCCGCCGCCCTTCGAAAGCAGCGCCTTCAGGCCGAGAAACAGCGCGCCGAAATAGCCGACGCCGCGGTAGACGTCCCGCGCGCCCATGGCGGCCGACTTGCCGACCGGATCGAGAATGATTTCCGGCAGGCTCTGGCGCGGCGTCTCCGTTTTCTCCGGCTCCGGCAATGTTTCCGGGATCGCCTCCATCAGGTCGGACACGCGCGCGTCCATTCCTGCGACTTCGGTGTCAAAACCGGCATCCCGGCATTCGGCCTGCACCTCGCGCACCAGCCAGGCGCCGGCGGTATCAAGCCGCTCGAGCCCCGAAAGGTCGACGACGGCCTTGCCGCCCTGCCCTTTCAGCCGTCCGCGAAGCTGATCGATCTCGCCGCTCAGCGGGCGCGCATTGCGAACCGTCCAGAACCCTTCCAGACGAAGGGTCGTGTCCGTTCCGCCGTCGCCGGGCGTAACCGTCAGGGAGGCTTTCGTTTCGTCCGCGTTCTGCAAATGCAATTATCCAGTGTTCTGCGCCGGTTCGACGCCGCATCGGTCCGGGCGCAAAATGCCTCGTTCGCCATGATGCCGGGAGATCGGGCCGAACCATCGCAAACAGGAGCACCCGAGATCGTGACGATCGGCCGCGATCATGACCTTTGTTAGGCTTTTCATGACGGGAAAGAGATTGCAAGTCTTTTGAAGGACCTAGAGCATCGGGCGAAAAAGTGGAAACCGGTTTTTCGATAACCCGATGCGTAAGACAAAGAGCTGGATCGAGCGCGACCGAGCCGATCCCGCAGATCAAGGAACCCCATTGCACGGCACTGCGATAATACGCACGCCGCATGCAGTCCGGACCGGAAGGAAGCGCGGAGGAACGCGAGTTGTCAGGCCGCGCGGCCCTTGGCCTTGGCGGCCATGATCAGCGGCGCGATGTCCTCGGCCTCCGTCTCCTGCGGATCGTCCTCGAACACGCCCTCGATCTTCTGCCAGTTGATCAGTTCGAACGTGCCGTCGAAATGCTCGGCCACGGCCGTGCAGCTTTCCACCCAGTCGCCGGTGTTGATGTAGCGGATGCCGTCCATCTCTTCCATCACCGCATGGTGAATGTGGCCGCAGATGACGCCGTCGACATCGTTCCGGCGCGCCTCGTCCACGACCACGCGCTGGAACTCGCCGATGAAATTGACCCCGTGCTTGACCTGCAGCTTGGCCCAGGCGGAGAAAGACCAGTAAGGCATTCCGAGCTTGCGGCGCACGGCCGCCAGCACATGATTGATCGCTATGGCAGCGTCATAGGCCCAGTCGCCGAGATAGGCGACGATGCGGGCGTGGCGAACGACAACATCGAATTCGTCGCCATGGATGACGAGATATTTCTTGCCGTCGGCCGCCTCGAAGATCATCCGCTCGGCAACTTCCACGCCGCCGAAATGGGTGCCGGGAAAATCCCGCAGGAATTCGTCGTGATTGCCCGGAATATAGACGATCCGCGTGCCCTTGCGGGCCTTGCGCAGCATTTTCTGGATCACGTCGTTGAAGGGTTGCGGCCAGTACCAGCTGCGCTTCAGCCGCCAGCCGTCGATGATGTCGCCGACAAGGATGATCGTCTCGGCCTCGTGGTGGCGCATGAAATCGAGCAGGAAATCCGCCTTGGCGGCCTTCGACCCCAAATGAAGGTCGGAAATGAAGAGCGTTCTGAACTGTCTGGGTTCCATCGCCTCAACCCGCCATAGCCCCCGGCGGCCTCTGTGCATCCATGGATGGCACCCTTAAAACACGAGTCGTATTTCAGCTTGATGACAGGCCGGCCCGGCACGGCGGTTCAGACTGGAAAATAGCGGACATAGGCGAAGGCCTCGCCGTCGGGCGCCCAGTTGGGCGAGTTCATCGTGCCCTGGCCGCCGAAGAGCGCAAAAAGCGTCGTCAGATTGCCGCCGTCGGGATCCATCACGCGCACCCGCACATTCTTGTCGCGCGGATGGTCGAAAACCTCCGGCTCGTAGGAAATCAGGATCACCCGATCATTCTTCGGACAAGGGTGGGCAAACCAGTTGCCGGCATTGTCGAAGGTTACCTGCTGGAGCCCGGTGCCATCGGGATGAATCCGCCAGATCTGCATCAGCCCGGTGCGCGAGGAGTTGAAATAGACCCATTGGCCATCGAAGCTGTAGTCCGGCCCGTCATTGCGGCCTTCTCCGTGGGTCAGGCGCGTCTCCTCGCCGCCATCGGCCGCGATCGTGTAGATATCGAAGACGTCATCGCGGATGCCACAATAGGCAAAGCGCACGCCATCGGGCGACCAGCCATGCCAGTAGGAAGGCAGGTTGCGGGTCACAAGCCTGGGTGTCCCGCCTTCCGCTGGCAGCACGTAGATCGCCGACTTGCCGAATTCGCACTTGTCGGAGACGGCAATCGTTTTTCCGTCGGGCGAAATGCCGTGATCGTTGTTGCAGCGCGCGGCAAAGCCGGTGTCGATCTTCTCGAGACGCGCAGCGCCCTCCAGCGGCAGGCGGTACATCAACCCGTCACTGTTGACCATGAGATAGCGCCCGTCCGGCGACCAGTTGGGCGCCTCGATCAGGGCCTCCGACTGGAACACCACGCGCTGTTCGCCCGTGGCGAAATCATAGATCTCGACTGAACTGCGCATGAGCCCCTCCCCGACCCGCCGTTCCTATCGATCGCGGAAGCGGTTGGTGATCGGGTAGCGCCGGTCGCGTCCGAAATTCTTGCGCGTGATCTTCACGCCGGGCGCGGACTGGCGCCGCTTGTATTCGGCGATGTAGAGCAGATGTTCGATCCGGTGCACCGTCTCCGCGTCATGACCGCGCGCAACAATCGCCTCCACCGACATTTCGCGCTCCACGAGGCATTCCAGAATATCGTCCAGCACCGGATAGGGCGGCAGCGAATCCTGGTCGGTCTGGTTCGGGCGAAGCTCGGCCGAGGGCGTCTTGTCGATGATGTTCTGCGGAATGGCGTTCTTTTCCGGCCCATGCATACCTTCCGGCCGCTCGGTGTTGCGCCATGCGGCAACGGCGTAGACCTGCATCTTGTAGAGGTCCTTGATCGGATTGAAGCCGCCGTTCATGTCGCCGTAAAGCGTCGCATAGCCGACCGACATTTCCGACTTGTTGCCCGTCGTCACCACCATGGCGCCGAACTTGTTCGAAATCGCCATCAGGATCGTGCCGCGCGTGCGGCTTTGCAGGTTTTCCTCGGTAATGCCTTCCTCGGTGCCCTCGAACATGGTCTCCAGCGCGGAGAGGAAGCCGGTGACCGGCTCCTCGATCGCGACGACATCATAGCGGCAGCCGAGCGCCTTGGCGCAGGCCGCGGCATCGGAGAGCGATTCCTCGGAAGTGTAGCGATAGGGCAGCATCACGCAGTGCACGCGCTCAGCGCCCAGCGCGTCGACGGCAATCGCGGCACAGATCGCGGAATCGATGCCGCCGGACAAGCCAAGCACCACGCTCTTGAAGCCGTTCTTGTTGACGTAATCGGCAAAGCCGAGCACGCAGGCGCGGTAATCGGAGGCCTCGCCGATCGGCAATGCGGCCACCTTGCCGCCGACGATGCGCCAGCCATCCGCGCCGCGTTCCCATTCGGAGATTGTGATATCCTCGACGAATTGCGGCATCTGGAAGGCGAGCGTCCTGTCGGCATTGAAGCCGAAACTGCCGCCATCGAAGACCAGTTCGTCCTGACCGCCGAGCGTGTTGAGATAGACGAGCGGCAGGCCGGTCTCGATCACCTGCTTCAGCACCACCTGATGGCGCACATCGACCTTGCCGCGGTAATAGGGCGAGCCATTGGGCGAGAGCAGAAGTTCAGCGCCGCTTTCGGCCAGCGTTTCGCACACGCCGAGATCGCCCCAGATATCCTCGCAGATCGGAATGCCGATCCTGACGCCGCGAAAATTCACCGGCCCCGGCATGTCGCCCGGCACGAAGACGCGCTTCTCGTCGAATTCACCATAGTTCGGCAGGTCGACCTTGTCGCGAATGGCGATGATCTCGCCGCCGTCCAGAACGGCAACCGAATTGTGCCGTCCGGCCTCGCCCTTGCGCGGATAGCCGACGATCACGCCCGGTCCGCCATCGGCGGTATCGGCCGCAAGCGCCTCGACCGCCTTCTGACAGGCGGCGAGAAAGGCGGGCTTCATCACCAGGTCTTCCGGCTGATAGCCGGAGATGAAGAGCTCGGTCGAAAGGACGAGATCGGCGCCCGCAGCCGCAGCCTTCTTGCGCGCGGCGCGCAGTTTCTCGAGGTTGCCTGCGATATCACCAACCGTCGGATTGAGCTGGGCGAGAGCGATTTTGAGGCTGTCCATGGCAATTCCACCTTTCAGGTCTGCAGGGATGGACACCATGTTTTGGCGGAAAAATCAAACGTGAAAAAGGCAGCGGCCTGAATAAGACCCGAAGATGGCCTCTAACAATCTCTCCCCTTGAGGGAGAGATGCCCCCGACAGGGGCAGAGAGGGGTGAACCCTCTCGGCAAATTCGGCTGGAGGGCTTGCGCCCTTTACCCCTCTCTGTCGCTTTCGCGACATCTCCCCCTCAAGGGGGGAGATCGATTGGAGGCTATGCGGCAATGCGCTCAGCTAACGCAGCGTCGTCAAGCGTGTGCAAATCCGGCATTTGCCGGACCACCTTACTCGTTGATCGCGAGCTTCTTTTCCTCGTAAGCCGTCTTCATCCGCTCGGCGAGTAGGAAGGCGAGCTCCAGCGCCTGGTCGGCGTTGAGCCGCGGGTCGCAATGGGTGTGGTAACGGTCGTGCAGGTCTTCGCCCGTCAGCGCCCAGGCGCCGCCGGTGCATTCCGTCACGTTCTTGCCCGTCATCTCGATATGGATGCCGCCGGGATAGGAACCCTCGGCGCGGTGGATCTGGAAGAAGCTCTCGACTTCCGACAGGATCCGCTCGAAGGGCCGCGTCTTGTAGGAATTGAGCGTGATCGTGTTGCCGTGCATCGGATCGCAGGACCACACCACTTTCCTGCCCTCGCGCTCGACGGCGCGGATGAGGCGCGGCAGGTGATCGGCAACCTTGTCGTGACCGAAACGGCAGATCAGCGTCAAACGGCCGGCTTCGTTCTCCGGGTTCAGCGTATCGATCAGGCGCAGGAGATCGTCTTCGGCAAGCGACGGACCGCATTTGAGGCCGAGCGGGTTCTTGATGCCGCGCACATATTCGATATGGGCGTGATCGGCCTGGCGGGTCCGGTCGCCGACCCAGATCATGTGGCCGGAGGTCGCATACCAGTCGCCGGAGGTCGAATCGACGCGCGTCAGCGCTTCCTCATAGCCGAGCAAAAGCGCCTCATGGCTGGTGAAGAAATCGGTCTCGCTCAGCGCATGGTTTTCCGCCGCCGTAATGCCGATGGCGCGCATGAAGGACATGGTTTCGGAAAGCCGGTCGGCGAGCTTCTGGTAGCGTTCGCCCTGGGGGCTGTCCTTGACGAAGCCCAGCATCCACTGATGCACGTTCTCCAGATTGGCGTAGCCGCCCATGGAAAAGGCGCGCAGGAGATTGAGCGTCGCGGCCGACTGGCGATAGGCCATCAGCTGGCGCTGCGGGTCGGGAACGCGCGCTTCCTCGGTGAAATCGATGCCGTTGATGATGTCGCCGCGATAGCTCGGCAGGGTCACGCCATTGATCGTTTCATTCGGTGAGGAACGCGGCTTGGCGAACTGGCCGGCAATGCGGCCGACCTTGACGACGGGCTGCTGCGCGCCGAAGGTCAGCACAACGGCCATCTGGAGGAAGGCGCGGAAGAAGTCGCGGATCGTGTCGGCGCCGTGTTCGGCAAAGCTTTCGGCGCAATCGCCGCCCTGCAGCAGGAAACCGCGCCCCTCCGCCACTTCGCCGAGCGCGCGTTTCAGACGCCGCGCCTCGCCGGCAAACACCAGCGGCGGATAGGTCGCGAGCGCCGCTTCAGCCTCGGCGAGCTTTTCTGCATCAGGATAATCCGGCACCTGCAGAATGGGCTTTTTGCGCCAGCTACCCGGTGTCCAGTTCGTTGCATTATCCATGTCGTTCACCTGTCCTTGCCGTCCGGCCGCGATCAGCCGGACATGCCTCACTCCCGATTTTGGCGCGCTTATAGACGTTTCTCGCTTTTTTGTATACCCGCGCGTCAACCACCCGTTCGGCCGGCAAGCAGCGCGTCGTTTTCCCGGATGAAGGCGGCCAGGCGCTCGATCACGGTGCGCACTTCGGGCCGGTGTCGGTCGTCGTCATTGGCGACGATGAAAAGCGAATGGGTGAGTTCGTCGATGATGCCGTCGACGCGTTCAAGCACGGGGTTTGCATCGCCGAGATAAACGGGCAGAACCCCCTGCCCCGCGCCGGCAGCGACGAGCCGGACGAGAAGGTCGCGATCCTCCGTCCAGGTGGTGATCGCCGATTCCCGGTTTTCGAAGACCCACCGGTCCGAGGCCGAGACGGCAGAGCCGGTGCCCATGGAAACCCAGGGAGCATCGTCTCCCGCAAGGTCATGACGGCGATAGACCGCATAGGCCATGGTGCCCGCGCGGCGGACCGCCAGATTGCCGCTGTCGGGCCGTGCGCCAAGAACCGCGACATCGGCCTCGCGAAAGGCAAGCGCCAGAGACGGGCCGGCAGCAGCAAGGCAGATGCGAAAGCCGTCCTCCGGCCCCTTGATCCGAAGCACGCTGTCGGCGGCAAAGCCTGCAAGCCAGCTGTCGACGGCAATCGACACCCAGGGCATGGCGAAGGCCTCGCCGTGCCAGTCGGCGATCGCATCGGCCACCGCCTGCATGCCGCTGACGCGCTCGAACAGCACCTCGCCGTCATGGGCCAGCCGATAGCCGCGCTGGGACCTCAGGAACAGCGAGCGTCCGAGCGTGCGCTCCAGCGCCAGCATGCGCCGGCCGATGGTGGGCGCGGACAGGCCCGTACGCTGGGCGGCGGCGCTTAGTCCGCCGAGTTCCGCGACCACATGAAAAAGCTGGAGATCATCCCAGTTCGGATCCGCCATTAATGCCTGTTCCCGAAAGTCCTGAATGCCCGCCCACTCTACACCAGCGGCGAAGGGGATGAACCGTTCACGGCTGAAACAGACACTTCATCCACGCTTCTACAGCCGCCGCCCGGAACCGCCTAGGTCTTGGAAGCACCGAAGAAACGGGCGCCGAACCGACGGGAGAAACGACATGATCGACTGGCTTTCCATTGCCCGACGCGCGGAATTCAAACCGCGTCCCTCTCTTGCCGACCCGTTGGAGGGCGAAGACTGGCGCGGCCACCTGTGGGCTGCCGCCCTCATCAGCCGGATCATGCGCCGGCGATAGGCGGCCCGGCGCTCTCTGAAGCACCGGGCCGCCCGAAATCAGACCCGCTCGCCGTTCTTCACCCGATAGGACGGGTTGTACATGGTCACGAGTTCTTCGGTCGCCGTCGGATGAACCGCCATGGTGCGGTCGAAATCATCCTTGGTGCAGCCGCCCTTCAGCGCCACGCCGATCAACTGCGCCATCTCGCCAGCCTCATGGCCGAGAATATGGGCGCCGACAACCTTGCGGTCGGCGGCATTGACGATCAGCTTCATCACCGTCTTCTCGTCGCGGCCCGACAGAGTCGCCTTCATCGGGCGGAACTTCGCCAGGTAGACTTCCAGTTCCTCATAACGCTCTGCCGCTACATCCTCGGGAAGGCCGACCGTGCCGATTTCCGGCTGCGAGAACACAGCCGTCGCGATGAGGTCATGATCCGGCTTGGTCGGGTTGTTCTTGTATTCGGTCTCGATGAAGCACATCGCCTCGTGAATGGCGACCGGCGTCAGCTGCACCCGGTCGGTCACGTCGCCAAGCGCGTAGACATGGTCGACATTGGTGCGCGAATAATCGTCGACGATGATCGCGCCCTTGGCATCGGTCTCGACGCCGACCGATTCGAGCCCGAGGCTCTTGGTGTTGGGCTGGCGGCCGAGCGCCAGCATCACTTGGTCAACATTGAAGACGTGGCCGTGTTGCGTCTCCGCTTTCAGGCGCCCGTCGGCCGCTTTGGCCACGCCGACAATCGTGTCGCGGCGGACGACATGAATGCCCTTCTTCTCCATCGCCTCGCGCAGATTGACGCGCATGTCCATGTCGAACCCGCGCAGGATTTCAGGACCGCGATAGATCAGCGTCGTTTCCACGCCGAGGCCGTTGAAGATATTGGCGAATTCCACGGCGATATAGCCGCCGCCGGTGATCGCGATCGATTTCGGCAGTTCCTCGAGGTGGAAGGCCTCATTGGAAGAGATGCAGAGTTCGGACCCCGGCATTTCCGGATGCGGGTTGGGCGCGCCGCCGACAGCGATCAGGATTTTCTCCGCCGTCACTTCCTGGCCCGAGGCGTTGAGCCGCAGGCGATGCGGCCCGATGATTTCCGCCCGGCTTTCCAGGATTTCCGCCCCGGCATTTTCAAGTCCCTTGCGGTAGAGCCCTTCGAGACGCGTGATCTCCTTGTCCTTGGCGGCAATCAGGTCCGGCCAGGAAAAATGCCGTTCGCCCACATGCCAGCCATAGCCCTCCGCATCCTCGAAATGTTCCGGAAACTGCGAGGCATAGACAAAGAGCTTCTTCGGCACGCAGCCGCGAATGACGCAGGTGCCGCCGAAGCGGTATTCCTCGGCGATCGCGACGCGCTTGCCGAGCCCTGCCGCCAGACGCGCGGCGCGCACGCCGCCCGACCCTCCGCCGATAACAAAAAGGTCAAAATCGTAATCGGACATGGGGAGGCTCCTTGTGGCAGTCAAAGTTTTGGAAAAGGTCGGGCCTGAATATGGCAATTTGCGTCAGAAAAAAAAGGGCGAAGACGAAGCAAGGGCTTAACCGAGGCGCAAACGCCAAGGGGCGCGCCTTCCGGCACGCCCCTTTTGACTGAAAAACCGGTGGCTGCGCCTTACTGGGGGGCCGGCGCCGATCCCGTCTGCTCGGCGATACGCGTGTTCAACTCTTCCTGGGCCTGCTGGTTCAGGTCGCGGGCAATGCCGCGTGCCCAGATATCGCCGGCCTGGCTCAGTTCGCGCGCGGCGATCGGCCCGTACTGGATGAACTTCTGGCCGAGATCGGAACTGTAGAAATCCGCCAGTTGCTGAAGCTCTTCCTGGGTGAAGATATTGGCGTAGATCTGCGCGCCCTCGTTTTCGAGGTCTGCGCGGCGCGGGGCGAGCGCAATCGCCGTATCGGTGACGACTTCATCGATCAGCGAATGATAGTTCGGATAGACCTGCGTCATCTGCGACTGAACGAGGTCGGCCTGATTCGGCAGTATCTCGTCGAATTGCGAATTGATGCCGAGCGCATTGAGCGCGGCCTTGGCAGCCGCGAGGTGCTCGGGCGATACATCCTGCGCCGCAGCAACGGAAAAGGCGCCAAGTCCCATTACCGTGGCGGCAACGGCCACGGAACGGCCGATCTTGGTTTGAAATCTCATAAAGGACTCCTGTCTACTCGGTTGCTTTGAGTGTACGCACGCCGCCGTCGGATGCAACGACGGCCAGCGTCGCTATATCGATAAACAGCCCGTGCTCCACAACGCCCGGGATGATGTTGAGCGCCACAGAAAGAGCCTCTGCATCGGGAATGCGGCCAAATGATGCGTCGAGGATATAATGGCCTCCATCGGTCATGAACGGACCGTCCCCGGAACTGCGCAGATCCAGCGATCCGGACATATTGAGGCGCGAAGCGGCCTTTTCGATGGCAAGGCGCGTGGCGCCGAGCCCGAAGGGCATGACCTCGATCGGCAGCGGAAAGGCGCCGAGCTGGTCAACCACCTTGGTCTCGTCGGCGATCACGATCATCGCCTTGGAGGCCGAAGCCACGATCTTTTCGCGCAGAAGCGCGCCGCCGCCGCCCTTGATCAGGTTCAGCGCCGGGTCGATCTCGTCGGCGCCGTCGATGGTCAGGTCGAGTTCGGGCGATTCGTCGAGAGACTTCAGCTCGATCCCCAGTTCGAGGCACTGGCGGGCCGTTGCCTCCGACGTCGGCACGCCGATGACGTTGAAGCCGTTCGCCACTTTTTCGCCGAGCAGCGCGATGAATTCACGCGCTGTGCTGCCGGTACCGATGCCGAGACGCATACCGTCCTCGACATATCCAAGCGCCGTTTCGGCTGCCTTGATCTTCAATTGACGCGCGTCCATGCGTCACATGCTCCTTCTGATATACGCTAAGGTGTTTACACGCCACAGGCACTAAACAAAAGTCCTTTTGCAAGAAGCCCCGGCTTCGGCTCAAATGGATAACATCACAGCAAGATCACGAGTATTGCAAACCACAATCAATCGCAAACTTCGTGCAGACCGGCGCGTCGCCGAGTTTCGCCTCCCGAACACCGGCAGCAGCGCATCACCGTGGAAGGAAACCGAATGTCATCTCCGCTTGTCATCTTCGATCTGGACGGAACGCTTGTCGACACCGCGCCCGACCTGATCGAAAGCCTGAACCATGCCATCGCCCCGGAAGGCCTGCCGCCCTTCGATATCTCCCAATTGCACCAGCTTGTCGGCAAGGGCGTGAAGGTGATGATCGAGCGGGCCTTCGCGCTGCGCGAGGCAGCGCTCGACGACGAGATCTTCGAAGCCTGTTTCGACCGCTTCACCACCCATTACCGTGACGGCATGCCCGGCAAGAGCCGCCCCTATCCCGGCACGCGCGCGGCGCTGGAGCGGCTGAAGGCGGAGGGCTTCACCCTTGCCGTCTGCACCAACAAGCGCATGCCGCTGACCATGCCGCTTCTGACGAGCCTGGAGCTAGCCGACTATTTCGAGGTCATCACCGGCGGCGACAGTTTCGAATATCGAAAGCCCGATCCGCGCCATGTGCTCAGCACCATCGAGCGCGCCGGCATCAAGCCGCAGAATGCGGTGATGATCGGCGACAGTTCCAATGACATTGACGCAGCCAGAGGCGCTGACGTGGCCTCCGTGGCCGTCACCTTCGGTTATGCGGACCGCGCGGTGGAAACCCTCGGCGCGAACCGCATGATCGGCCATTTCGACGAACTGACGGCGGCGCTGATCGACGAGGTTCTCGGCCGCTGAGCCATTTCGCAAAAAAAGGCGCGCCGGAAGCCCGGACGCGCCTTCTTCATGTCTGTCGTCTTGAATCGGTCAGCTATTGGCCTTGCGTGCCTGGCTTTCCGCCTCGAAGGCGCGGTTCAGGTACATGTCACGCTCGTAGACGTCATCATAGTACTGGATGTCGCCGGTCGAATCCGGCCAGGCCGTGAAGTAACTGACATAGACCGGGAACTTCTCCGGCACGTCAACTGGCATGTTCTCGCCCGTCGCGATATTCGCCTCGATATCCGATTCGGGAACGCCGAGCACGGCGGCAGCCATCTTGTTCGGCTCGGCCAGGCGAACGCAGCCATGGCTCAGCGCACGCAGGTCGCGCTCGAAATAGCTCTTCTGCGGCGTATCGTGCATGTAGATCGCATGGTCGTTGGGGAACAGGATCTTCAGCTGGCCGAGCGCGTTGCGCTCGCCCGGCGGCTGGCGCACGTCGACCATCGGAGCGGCAGCCCAGTTGACGGACGAAGAGGACACCCGGCGACCGTTATAGCTCACCTCGTAGCCGATCTGGTCGAAATAGGAGGGATTGGCCCTCAGCTTCGGCAGATATTCGTTGACGACGATCGACCTCGGAATGCCCCAATAGGGATTGAATTCCACGGTCTCGATTTCGTCGCGGAAGAAATAGGTCTGGTTGCGCGGATTGCCGACGACGACGCGCATGTCAAAGTTCTCGCCGTTGTCGTCATGATAATAGGCGCGGTAGGCCGGCTGGTTGATGAAGACGTAACGCGGGCCGAAATCCTCCGGCAGCCAGCGCAGGCGTTCCATGGCGGCAACCACCTTCTCGGCCCTGTCGTCATTGGTCTCGACATCGAAGGCGGCAATCGTCTTCGGACCGACAACGCCGTCGACGTAGAGGCCCTGCGCATCCTGGAAGTCACGGACAAGTTCGACCAGCTCGGGCGTATATTCGGTTCCGCCGTCATAGGCGTCGAACACGTCGGAATGATCCTGGATGAAGGCCTTGGAGCTCTTGCGCTTGATCGCCTTCACCAGTTTCGGCACATCCTGGTCATTTTCGCCCGGATGGATGAAGACGCCGCCGCGAAAGACGATTGGCTCGACATACTCATGGTCGGCGCGCAGTTCTTTCAGCGCCGTCTTCAGTTCCTCAAAGCGATCGCTCTGCGGATTGTAGCTTTCCATCAGACCGGCGACGTTCTCGGCCTTGCCGAGCGCATCGATCGCCTCTTCGAGGTCTACGGGATTGCGCTGCAGGTCGTGGAATTCGGAAATCCGGTTCGGATCGACGCGGCCGCGCTTGGCGTCCTGCATATAGGTGAGCACCTTGGCCGAGAGCGCCAGTTCGAAGCGCATCAGTTCGGCCTCGCGCGCAGCATCATCCTCCGCAAGAATGAGATCGGGACGATTAACGGCATAATCCGACGAATCAAGGCCCCAGGCATCGGCATCGGCAAGCGTATCGAGCGCTGCTTCGGCTTTCGGGGTGATCGCGTCGTCTGATACCCAGATCAGATCGCCGCCATTGGCATAATAGTCCTCGATCGCGACCGCGACATCGTCGATGGCCTTGACGCGCGCGTCTGTCAGATAGCGGCGCGGATCATTGTCATCGATCGCCACCATGGTTTCGGTGGCAGCCGCATCGCTCATCGTGTCCTGTTCGAGCGCGGCGACTTCCGTATTCGCTGCATCACCCGCGGGCGAAGCCGCATCAGCAGATGAGATCGAGCCGGTCACAACCGGATCGCGAATCTCGCTGATCGCGATGAAACGCATCGAATCAGGCTTGTAAGCATAATATTTCGGCGGTGCGACCTTCGGGGCCGAATAGGTGCGCTGAACCTGTTGTTCCTGTTGCGGTTGCTGCTCGACAACCGACGGTCGGTCGGCTTCCTTGTTTCGACCGCGCAGAATATCCATCAGTGTCAGGGCGTTGGCAGAAGACGGCACGAAGGCTGCCGAAACCGCGGCCGCCACGGCCACCGATGAGACGCGAACTAGAAGCTTGTTGCGCAATTTTTCACCCCGTTAGACATAAAACCAAGAATTGAGACCACCTTACCTGCAATGCACAGGACCCTCCAATAACAATTGTGCTATCGGGAAGAACCGGCGCGGCTGTGTTGATGAAAAACAACACAACCCCTCTTAAGGTTCCGGATCGGGGTCACCTGATTTGAGCATTATCAGCACAGGCTTAACAGCGCATTAAGCGACATCGCGCCGCAAGAGCTTCCCTGCCCGCGGCCTTGCCGGCCGGAATCCGACCTAAATCGAATAAACTGAAGCGCCTTGTTGACAGATCGGCCTTGACCGCGCGATTGCATAGCCACGCTTTTCCGGCATGACGTCTTTCAAGTGTGCCCTTTCGCGGGCCGATGCACTGAGGTGGAGAAAACATGACTGATACCCGCACCGAAACCGATACATTCGGCCCGATCGAAGTGGCGGCAGACCGCTACTGGGGCGCGCAGGCCCAACGCTCTTTGGGCAACTTCAAGATCGGCTGGGAAAAGCAGCCGCTTTCCGTCGTCCGCGCGCTCGGCATTGTCAAGCAGGCAGCCGCCAAGGCGAACATGTCGCTCGACCGTCTTTCGCCCGAGATCGGCGATGCGATTGTCAAAGCCGCCCAGGAAGTGATCGACGGCAAGCTCAACGACCATTTTCCGCTGGTCGTCTGGCAGACGGGTTCGGGCACGCAATCGAACATGAACGCCAATGAGGTGATCTCCAACCGCGCGATCGAGATGCTCGGCGGCGAGATGGGCTCGAAGAAGCCGGTTCATCCCAATGACCACTGCAACATGAGCCAGTCGTCGAACGACACCTATCCGACGGCCATGCACATCGCCTGCGCCGAGCAGATCGTCCACCACCTTCTGCCGAACCTGAAGCACCTGCAGGAGGCGCTTGCCGCCAAGGAACAGGAATTCAAGGACATCATCAAGATCGGCCGCACCCATACGCAGGACGCGACGCCGCTGACGCTCGGCCAGGAGTTCTCCGGCTATACCGCCCAGGTCGCCTCCGCGATCGCGCGTATCGAGCTGACGCTGCCGGGGCTTTATCAGCTCGCCCAGGGCGGCACGGCCGTCGGCACGGGCCTCAACGCGCCGATCGGCTTTGCCGAGAAGGTGGCGGAGGAAGTCGCCGAAATCACCGGCCTGCCCTTCATCACCGCGCCGAACAAGTTCGAGGTTCTGGCCGCCCATGACGCGATGGTCTTTGCCCATGGCGCGATCAACGCGGCGGCGATGGCCTGCTTCAAGATCGCCAACGACATCCGCTATCTGGCCTCCGGCCCCCGCTCGGGTCTCGGCGAACTGGCGCTGCCGGAAAACGAGCCCGGCTCCTCGATCATGCCCGGCAAGGTCAACCCGACGCAGAACGAGGCGATGACCCAGGTCTGCGCCCATATCGCCGGCAACCAGGCGGCGATCACTTTCGCGGGAAGCCAGGGCCAGTTCGAGCTCAACGTCTACAACCCGATGATGGCCTACAACTTCCTGCAGTCGGTCCAGCTTCTGGGCGATGCCGCCCACTCCTTCACCGATCATTGCGTCGTCGGCATCAAGGCGCGCGAGGAGAACATCAAGGCGGGCGTCGAGCGTTCGCTGATGCTGGTCACGGCCCTTGCCCCGAAGATCGGCTACGACAACGCCGCCAAGATCGCCAAGACCGCGCACAAGAACAACACCACGCTGCGCGAGGAAGCCCTCGCCACCGGTCTTGTGACCGGCGAGGAATATGACGAGATCGTTCGCCCGGAGCTGATGATCTCGCCGAAGTGAGGCGGCCCGCGTTCTCTGACCCGCAGACGACAATCCCCGGTTCATCGCCGGGGATTTTTCTTTGACGGCGATCGCCGCGCGTCTAGCGCATCGGCCCGAAAATCGGAATCGATTTTCGGAAAGCACGATGCGTAGGTTCAATAGGTTAGACCGGAAGATCCGGATAGTGATGCTTCAGCCGCTCGAACCGTGAGACCTGATCGGCGCAGAGGTTTCGCTCCTCGTCGCGACCGACATAGATCTTGAACATTGCGCGGCCATCAAGGTTGATGAACTGGACGGACATGGTCGATACGCCCATGAAGGGCCGCTCGACGAACCAGATCGCCGCGCAACGCTCCGGCCGAAGATGCCCGGCAAGCCCGCTCTCGCCATGCTGGAGATTATACATGCCGTGGCCCATCCTGCCCTTCGGCAGCGGTCCGGAGACCTCGATGACCGCATCGGCGTTGTGGGTGATGAAGGTGACATCGCCCCATTCCGCGATATCTTCCAGCACGGCGATGAAATGCTCGCCGCAGACGGCGCGCGCGTTTTCCACCGGCAGGCAGGCAAGCACGACGCCGAGGGACACCTCGAACCGGTCAGCCAGCGCCTCCAGCATGCCGTCCGGCTTTTCGGCAAGCGCCTTCCTGATATCATGCCGGATGATTTCGACGGGTCTGCTCATTGTCTTTGCCTTTGTGGTGATGGGAATGTGGGGCGTTGTCGGCCTCGGGAAGGCGTTCCGCCTCTATGACGTCGTAGAACGCCGAAATCAGGTTCGAGTACCAGAAGCGGCCGGCAATCGTCAGATCGAAGCGCGGGCCGGAAAGCGCAAGCAGCCCCGCATCCCGCCATTGCTCGGCAAGCGGCAGAAGAACCTCGCTGAGCTCCACGCCGGCCAGATGATCGAGACCGGAAAGGTCGAATGATCCGGCCTCGAACGACCCAGCAACGTAATTGCGCAGCGGTTGCAGGTCGTCGGATTGCATCAGCATGCCGATCGGCTTTCGCGCCCGCGCGATCGCAGCGCCGAAGGTTTCGAGATCGGAACAGATGCCGAAGCCCAGCCCGCCGATCGATCCGCCGGCACCTGCCCCATAGGCAAGGCATTCGGCGCCTTCCTTGGTCATGCGGTTATAGCGGTTGCGCTCCAGCGTCGATGAAGCGAAGTGATTGTTGCTGATCTGACGCCAGCCCTTCTGCAGGAAGAAGCGGACGCCGGCATCATAATAGGCGCCGCGCTCGGCAAGCGGCGGCGCGTGGGGAAACTTGCCGCGCTCGATGGCGCGGGCAAGCGGCAGGCCGGGAATCAGGTTGAGGCCGTAAATATCGAGACCATCCGGCGAAAGCTCTGCCGCCGTCTCCAGATCGCTCTGCCAGACCGAAAGCGTCTGGTTGGGCAGGCCGTACATCAGATCGATCACCGAGGCAGCGCCTTCCTTGCCGTTCAGCATTTCGAGAAAGGCGATCGCCTCCTGACGGCTGGAGCGGCGGCCGAGCCTTCGGCGCACGGCCGTATCGAAACTCTGCACACCGATCGAAAACCGGTTCGCGCCTGCCTCGATGCAGGCGTCGATCTTGTCCTCGTCAAAATGGATGATTCGCCCTTCGACCGTGATCTCGCAATCGGCGGCAAGCGGAAGGCGCGCGCGCAGGACGCCGATCAGCCGCGAGAGCTCCTTCGCCGAAAGCGCCGTCGGCGTGCCGCCGCCGAGATAAACGGCATCGATCTCACCGGCGCGAACGTTTGCGGCTTCCGATTCGCGCTCGATATCGCGGATGACCAAGTCGACATAGGCGCTGCCTGCCGCAGGGGTATAGGCGTTGGCGTAGAAGCCGCAGAACAGGCAGTGATTGGCGCAAAACGGCACATGCACATAGGCAAGCCGGCCCTTCGCCGGAACATCCTCCGCCATGACCGCGGCATAGCGCTGCTCCGCCTCTTCCGGTTCAACACGGTGCCTGCCGCGAAAGGGCATGACCGCGCGTCTCTTGGCGAAGGCAGATACCAGCGGATCGGGACCGGCGGCGGCGAAATGGCGGGAAATATCGAGGGGCATTCAAGCTCGCGCTTCTCATCTGGAATGGAAAGCGAGCTATAACCTCAGGAAACAAAACGGGTTTTGCGCCACATCAATTTGTGGAGTTTTGAAGTCATCTTTAAACCATCCCGCGCTCAACTCAGTGCGGGAAAGCGGTCGACACCGCGACAAGGCCGAATCCGATGAGGATACCGCCGGAAATGCGGGCCACCCAGCGGGCGAATTCCTTCGGCAGCCTGTGGCGAATGATGGCGACGAGGCCACTGAGGAATATCCACCAGAGCAGCGAGCCGGCAAAGACGCCGAAGACCACGATTGCCGGCGCGATGCCGCCGCCGGCATCCGCAAGGCCGAAACCGGCAAAGATGGCGACGAAGGAGAGGATTGTCGCCGGGTTGGCGATGGTCAGCGCATAGGTGGTTGCGATAGTGCGCATGAGGTCCCCCCTGCCCGCCGTGTCGACAGCAGGATCCGCACCGGTCTTGCGCATTTCGCGCCAGCCGAGAAAGATCAGGAACGCGCCGCCGAACAGCGCCAGCGGCGTCGAGATCGTGGCAAGCGCGGCGGAGAACGCGGCAAAGCCCAGGGCCGCCGCAGCGCCATAGGAGGCATCCGCCAGCGCCGTTCCGAGCCCGCCGGCGACGCCCGCCCAGAAGCCGCGCGTCAGCGAGCGGTTGATGCAGAGCGCGCCGATGGGGCCGACGGGCGCTGCGATGGCAAGGCCGACGAGGACCGATTTGAGGAATAATTCCGGCATAGACTGTCCCGACTCCGTGGCGCTCAATCCAACTATCTAGTAGCGCCTAGAAGGCTTGTCTCACAACTGCATATTCATGCTGGACGGTCTCTAAACAACAAATCCAGAGCGGGACGTGATTGAGGCCTCGTAACAATTCCGAAACGAGACAAATGCGGCAAAACGACAAGCTTGCCTGTCGGAAATGTTGCCTTGGCTGCTGTGACATTGCCCCAGGCCACGGAGTGTCTTACGGGATCGAAGGCCCCTAGAGTTCGTGAGAGGGGCGAAAGCAACTCCAGTCCCATGCCGATCACAAGCTTTGGTCGAGCGCGCTCAAACAACTCGGTCCATATTTCCTCACCGAAAGCGAGGGCCGTTCGGGAATTAGGTAGACTGGACCAACTTGGCGAGCGAAAAGGAACAAGGTTGCCAGCAAGAACATTTTCCGGAGCGACAGATAGCCGATCGAACAACGCCCTTACTTGACGTTGCAATGGGTTTTCTCCCGCTGTGCGCGCGTTATCCCATACTTCATCGACATAGGCGCTGCCCTCCCTCATCGCCAATTCAGAATGATCAGAGCGAAGGCGCGCCCCTCCGGGGTTGAGGCCCACGAAAGCTATTTCGGCGCCATCCATCACTGCCGCAGGGCTTGAAAGCAAGCGCCACCCAAGCGTGTAGCCTCCCGCCGAATAGGCCGCGTCAATCCTACCTTTCAATTGAACGCAATAGTCTTCAAGCAAAAGAGCGCTCGCCATCCTCCCACCCTGAATTCAAGAGTCGCGAACGCACAGCCGCGTCAATGCGCGGCTTCGCGCGCCTTCGCCAGCTCGGCAAGGTCTGCGGCCTTGAGCTCGACGGATTCGCCGCAGCCGCAGGCCGATGTCTCGTTCGGGTTGCGGAACACGAAACCGGTGCGCAGTTTCGTCACCTCGAAATCCATGACCGTGCCCAGCAGATAGAGCGAGGCGGCGGGGTCGACCCAGACGGTCGCGCCGTTGAGCTCCACATGGTCGTCCTTGTCGGCGATATTCTCGGCGGTGACCAGATCCACGGCATATTCCATGCCCGCGCAGCCGCCCTTCTTGATCGAGACGCGAATGCCGCGCGCGTCCGGCCCGGAATTGGCGACGATCTCGTTGATGCGGGTTGCTGCCGCTTCGGTCAGCGTGATGACTTGAAAGCCCATTTCATTCTCCATCAACATCCGGGTTAAAGGCCCGGCGTTCGGATTGATTGCATCAGGACAATCGGCCGGCGTCAATACCAGCCGACAGCGATCTTTGCTTCCTCGGACATGCGGTCCGGCGTCCACGGCGGGTCGAAAGTCATTTCCACCTCGACGCCGGAAACGCCCTCGACGGTGCTCACCGCGTTTTCCACCCAGGCCGGCATTTCGCCGGCAACCGGGCAGCCGGGCGCCGTCAGCGTCATGTCGATCTTCACCATGCGGTCGTCATCGACATCGATCTTGTAGATCAGGCCGAGCTCGAAAATATCGGCCGGAATTTCCGGGTCATAGACCGTCTTCAGCGCGGAAACGATGTCGTCGGAAAGCCGTGCCAGTTCCTCGGGAGGAATGGAGGAACCGGTCTCGGCCGATGCCGTCTCTGCGTTTTCTTCAACACTCATGCCATTCTCCTTGGGTCAGGCAAAGAACGTTCGCGCGTAATCGAGCGCCTCGACGAGGGCGTCCACTTCCGCGCGCGTATTGTAAAGGCCGAACGAGGCCCGGCAGGTCGATGTCACGCCGAACCGGGTCAGAAGCGGCTGCGCGCAGTGAGTGCCGGCCCGCACCGCCACGCCGCGACGGTCGATGATCGTCGAAATGTCGTGGGCATGCACGCCTTCGATGGCAAAGGAGAAGATGCTGCCCTTCTTCTGCGCATTGCCGATCACCCTCAGCGCATTCACATGCGCAAGCTGCTCGCGCGCATAGGCCGTCAAATCCGCCTCGTGCGCGGCAATCGCCGCGCGGCCGACACCCTGCATATAGTCAAGGGCAGCGCCCAGTCCAATAGCCTGCACGATCGGCGGCGTGCCGGCCTCGAAGCGATGCGGCGGCTCGGCATAGGTGACGCGGTCCTCGAACACATCGGAGATCATCTCGCCGCCGCCCTGGAACGGACGCATGTCCGACAGGCGGTCGAACTTGCCGTAGAGCACGCCGATGCCCGACGGGCCATAGAGCTTGTGGCCGGTCATCACATACCAGTCGCAATCGATATCGCGCACATCGACCGGCAGATGGACCGCGCCCTGCGAACCGTCGACCAGCACCGGAATGTCGCGTTCATGGGCAAGCCGGGTCACTTCCTTGACATCGACAATGGTGCCGAGCGCGTTGGACATCTGGGTGATGGCGACCAGCTTGGTGCGTTCAGTCAGGCATTTCTCGAATTCGTCGATCAGGAATTCGCCGTCCTCGTCCACCGGCGCCCAGACCAGCTTCACGCCCTTGCGCTCGCGCAGGAAATGCCAGGGCACGATGTTGGAGTGATGCTCCATGATCGAGATGACGATCTCGTCGCCCTCGCCGAGATGCTCCATCGCCCAGCCATAGGCGACCGTGTTGATCGCCTCGGTGGTGTTGCGGGTAAAGACGATCTCGTTCACCGAACCGGCATTGAGGAAGGCACGAACCTTCTCGCGCGCCGCCTCATAGGCATCAGTTGCCGCATTGGAGAGAAAATGCAGGCCACGGTGCACATTGGCGTATTCATGCGCATAGGCGTTGGAGATCGTGTCGATGACGACCTGCGGCTTCTGCGCCGAGGCGCCATTGTCGAGATAGACCAGCGACTTTCCGTAGACCTCGCGGGAGAGGATCGGAAAATCCTGCCGGATCTTTTCGACGTCATAACCTTTAACCTGAGCATCCATGGCCCAAAACTCCGTCTGTGGCTTCCGCGCTTCAGAAACCGGAACCGCCGCCCCGCAAAGCGGGACGGGAATCTGCGCGGGCAGCGCCCTATTCGTGCCGGTCGAGCCAGTCGGTGATGATCGCCTCGACGGCCTCGGAAAGCTGCTCGTTCTCCAGTTCCTCGACGACCTCGGCGACGAAGGCGTTGATCAGCAGGCCCTCGGCGACCTTTCGCGGAATGCCGCGCGCCATCATGTAGTAGAGATGGTTCGGGTCGATATCCGTCACCGTCGCGCCATGGCCGCACTGCACGTCATCGGCGAAGATCTCGAGCTCAGGCTTGGCCGAGAACAAACCGACATCGCTCATCAGCAGCGTGTTGCAGCTCATCTTCGCGTCGACCTTCTGCGCATCGGGCGCGACCCGGATCAGCCCCTGGAACACGCCGCGCGCCTTGTCGAAAACGACATTGCGGACCGTTTCCGTCGACGTCGTATTCGGCACGTTATGGCCGAGGTCGAAGGTGATGTCGGTATGGGTCTCGCCGCCGAGCAGGTTGACGCCGCGCAACATCAGGTCCGCGCCCTCGCCCTGGACGGCGCAATCGATCTCGTGACGCACCAGCCTGCCGCCGGCATTGACGATCAAGAGCTTGAGCCTGGCGTTCTCGCCGAGTTCGATCCTGAGCTTGCCGAGATGGGTATCGTCGGCGCCCTGCTGCTGCATCACGACATAGGTGATCTCGGCATCCTTGCCGAGGGCTAGCGATGTAAGCGTGCTGACGAGCGCCGCAGCATCGCCCGGCGCGACGTGGCGTTCGACAAAGGTGCCCTTCGTCTCGGCGCCGAAGGTGACGCGGTTGCGCGAATGCACCTGCCCGCCGCTGTGGACGGCCTGCAGTTCGACCGGCGTCTCGAGTTCGGTTCCTTCGGCGATATCGATGATATAGCCGTCGCTCATCATCGCGCCGTTGATCCGGCCGATCGCATCCTGCGGATAGGCAAGCTCGAGGCGCACCGAATTGTCGCCATTGGTCAGCGCTTCCGCCGTCGTCGTGCCGGAGAGCCCTTCGACGCTCGGCAGGCGGCCGGCGCGGCCCTGCACCAGCGAAAGCATCGTGCTTTCGGCCAGAAGCGGCGGCAGGGCGTTGACGGCCTCGCCCGCTTCCTCTGGCACGCTGCGCAAAAGGTTGCGCAGGTCGGTGTAATGCCAGGCCTCGACGCGCCGCGTCGGCAGGCCGTTGGAGCGGAGATCGCCGGCAAGCCGGTCGCGCTCCATCGTCACCTCGGCATTGCCGGGCAGCGAGCCCGAAAGCCGGCCGAAGGAGGCGACGAGCGCCTCTTCCGCCGCTGTCAGCTTGATCTGTTTTTGCATGTTCATCGCGTCGTCTCCCGGCCTCAGGCCGCTTCGCCGATGATATCGGCGTAGCCATTGGCTTCGAGTTCGTGGGCAAGCTCCTTGCCGCCCGATTTGATGATCTGGCCCTTGTAGAGCACGTGAACCGTATCGGGCACGATGTAATCAAGCAGGCGCTGGTAGTGGGTGATGACCATCACCGAGCGATCCGGCGCGCGCAGCGCATTGACGCCGTCGGCGACGATCTTCAGCGCATCGATGTCGAGGCCGGAATCCGTTTCGTCCATGACGCAGAGCTTCGGCTCCAGGAGCGCCATCTGCAGGATTTCGGCGCGCTTCTTCTCGCCGCCGGAAAAGCCGACATTCAGCGGCCGCTTCAGCATCTCGAAATCGATCTTCAGCTCGGCCGCGCCCTCGCGCACCTTGCGGATGAAGTCCGGCGTCGAAAGCTCTTCCTCGCCGCGTGCCTTGCGCTGCTCGTTGATCGCCACCTTGAGGAACTGCATGGTGGCGACACCCGGAATTTCGACCGGATACTGAAAGGCAAGGAACAGCCCCTTGGCGGCGCGCTCGGCGGCATCCAGTTCCAGAATGTTCTCGCCGTTGTAGAGGACCTCGCCCTCGGTCACCTCATAGTCCTCGCGACCGGCGAGAATATAGGAGAGCGTCGACTTGCCGGAGCCGTTCGGCCCCATGATTGCGGCAACCTCGCCATCCTGGATGGTCAGGTTCAGCCCCTTGATGATCTCCGTGCCGTCCTCGGCAATGCGTGCGTGCAGGTTCTTGATTTCAAGCATTGTGTGTTTCCTTCAAAGGAATAAGGCAGCGCTCCAAGCGCTTGAATATGTGACCAAAAGCGACCGGCGATCAGCCGACCGAACCTTCCAGCGAAATCCCGATCAGCTTCTGCGCCTCGACGGCGAATTCCATCGGCAGTTCCTGAATGACTTCGCGCACGAACCCGTTGACGATCAGTGCGATCGCCTCTTCTTCCGGGATGCCGCGCTGCATGCAGTAGAAAAGCTGGTCCTCGGAAATCTTCGAGGTCGTCGCCTCGTGCTCGAAGCGGGCGGACGAATTGCCGGCCTCGATATAGGGCACGGTATGCGCGCCGCATTTGTCGCCGATCAGCAGACTGTCGCACTGGGTGAAGTTGCGCGCGTTCTCCGCCTTGCGGTGGGCCGAAACCTGGCCGCGATAGGTATTGTTGGAAAAGCCCGCCGAAATCCCCTTGGAAATGATGCGGCTCGACGTGTTCTTGCCGAGATGGATCATCTTGGTGCCGCTGTCGATCTGCTGATGGCCGTTGGATACGGCAATCGAGTAGAACTCACCGCGCGAATTGTCGCCGCGCAGCAGGCAGGAGGGATATTTCCAGGTGATCGCCGAACCGGTTTCAACCTGCGTCCAGGAGATCTTGGAATTGTCGCCCCGGCAATCGCCGCGCTTGGTGACGAAGTTGTAGATGCCGCCTTTGCCTTCCTTGTCGCCCGGGAACCAGTTCTGGACGGTGGAATACTTGATCTCGGCATCATCCAGCGCAACGAGTTCGACGACGGCGGCATGAAGCTGGTTTTCATCGCGCTGAGGCGCCGTGCAGCCTTCCAGATAGGAGACGTAGGCGCCCTCTTCGGCAATGATCAGCGTGCGCTCGAACTGGCCGGTATTCTTCTCGTTGATACGGAAATAGGTCGAAAGCTCCATCGGGCAGCGAACGCCCTTGGGAACGAAGACGAAGGACCCATCGGTAAAGACGGCCGAGTTCAGCGCGGCGTAGAAATTGTCGCCCTGGGGAACGACCGAGCCCAGATATTTCTTCACCAGATCCGGATATTCGCGCATCGCCTCGGAAATCGACATGAAGATCACGCCGGCTTTCGCAAGTTCCTTCTTGAAGGTGGTGACGACCGAGACCGAATCGAACACGGCATCAACGGCAACGCGGCTTTTCGGCTGGTGCTGCTTTTCCTGCACGCCGGCCAGAATTTCCTGCTCCTGCAGCGGAATGCCGAGCTTCTCATAGGTCGCCAGCAGTTCCGGATCGACCTCGTCCAGCGTCTTCGGTCCGGTGACCGATTTCGGCGCGGCATAATAATAGAGATCGTTGAAATCGATTTTCGGGTAGTTCACCCGCGCCCAGCTCGGCTCTTCCATGGTGAGCCAGCGGCGATAGGCCTGCAGACGCCATTCCAGCATCCAGTCCGGCTCATTCTTCTTGTGGGAAATGAAACGGATGATGTCTTCGGACAGGCCCTTGGGCGCCTTGTCCACCTCAACCATCGTTTCGAAACCGTATTTATACTGATCGACGTCGATCTCGGCGACCTGATCGACGGTTTCCTTAACGGCAACCATATGTTCACTCCACTCATGACCGGGTTCAAGGCCCGGCGGTTTAACGTGTACCAAAGCGGCTATACCGCCTTATGTAGTCAAAGCGAACGGGATTTGCACCCCGTTTCGCTTGCGTTTTGTCAAATCTTCAGGCGGCGGCGCCCGTTTGTTTGCGGCGCCCGGCAATCTTCGCGAATGCCGCTATCGCCCGGTCGATGTCGTCATCGCTCGTATCCCATCCCAGCGAGATACGCAGCGCGCCGAGACGCGGATCGCGCCCCATCGCCTTCAGCACATGGCTTTCGCCGACCTTGCCGGACGAGCAGGCGGAGCCTGCCGAAAGCGCGATGCCTTCCAGATCGAAGGCAATCTGCCCGGTTTCCGCCTTCAGCCCCGGCAGGGTGAAGGCGGTGGTGTTGGGCACGCGGTCGCCGCTTTCGCCATGAATGATGACGTCCGGCGCGGCAGCCCGCATGCCGGCTTCCAGCCGATCGCGAAGCGCGGCGATCCTCGCATTGCGCTCGGACAGACCATTGGCAGCAAAACGCGCCGCTGCGCCAAACCCGGCGATACCGGGAATATTCTCCGTGCCCGAACGGTGGCCCTTCTCGTGCCCGCCACCGCGAATGAGCGGCGCCGGCATCAGCGTTTCCCCGCGCGAGACAAGCGCGCCCGCCCCTTTCGGACCGCCGATCTTGTGGGCGGAGATGATCAGGAAATCCGCTTCCAGCGCCTCGAGCGAGACGGGTATGCGGCCAACGGCCTGCACGGCATCGACCACCAGAAGGCCGCCATGGGCATGCACGATCTTCGCCGCGTCCGCGACCGGTTGAAGAATGCCGGTCTCGCTGTTCGCGAGCATGATCGCGACCATCGGCAGGCCCGCATCGGCGTCATGTTTGCGAAGCAGGTCTTCCAGCGCATCCAGCCTGACTACGCCATCGGCACTGACCGGGATTTCCGTGCGCATGTCCGCCGGAAAGCGGCCGCCCTCGTGAACCGCCGGATGCTCGATCGCCGAAACATAAAGTCCGCCAAGGCGAACCGGGCTGCGGCCCATGCGGAAATCAGGCGTCAGAACGCTATTCGCCGCCTCGGTCGCGCCGGAGGTGAAGACGACATGGGCGGCATCGGCGCCGACCAGTTCGGCCACCTGACGGCGGGCCTTCTCGATCGCGGCGCGGGCGGCGCGCCCCTCGCGGTGCACCGACGATGGATTGCCGGCAAGATCCAGCCCCTCGAGCAGCGTCGCGCGCGCTTCCGGCAGGAGCTTCGCGGTCGCATTCCAGTCGAGATAGATCCTCTCAGTGCTCATATCGCCCTTAATTCGGCAGGCAATGGCGGCCTGCGACGCATTTTCCTTGAAATCCTTACGCGGCTTGCCCTATTTGAGCGCAGAACGAAATGACTTCTATTTTCGAACAATTCTAAACTGCTTGTAGGAAAGCTGAGCCAATTAGTCAAGTCAACGGGACTTGCGCAAGCGGTGTGGGAAGTTTGAACCGATTTTTCCGGAGAGCCAATGCCTGAAGTGATTTTCAACGGTCCGGCCGGTCGCCTTGAAGGCCGCTACCAGCCGTCCAAGGAGAAGAACGCCCCGATCGCCATCGTTCTGCACCCGCATCCGCGTTTTGGCGGGACGATGAACAACCCGATCGTCTACGAGCTCTTCTACATGTTCCAGAAGCGCGGTTTCACTACGCTGCGCTTCAACTTCCGCGGCATCGGCCGCAGCCAGGGCGAGTTCGACCACGGTTCGGGCGAATTGTCCGATGCAGCGGCGGCGCTCGACTGGGTGCAGAGCCTGCATCCTGATTCGAAGACCTGCTGGGTCGCCGGCTATTCCTTCGGCTCGTGGATCGGCATGCAGCTTCTGATGCGCCGTCCGGAAATCGAGGGCTTCATGTCGATCGCTCCGCAGCCGAACATCTACGACTTCTCCTTCCTCGCCCCCTGCCCCTCCTCCGGCCTCATCATCCATGGCGATGCCGACAAGGTGGCCCCGCCGCGCGACGTCAACGGCCTGGTGGAAAAGCTGAAGACCCAGAAGGGCATCCTGATCACCCAGAAGACGGTGACGGGCGCGAACCACTTCTTCTCCGGCAAGAACGAGGACCTGCTCGCCGAATGCGAGGACTATCTCGACCGCCGCCTCGAGGGTGAACTGGTGCCGGAGCCTGCGCCGAAACGGATCCGGTGAATTACTCCGCCTTGAATTCCCGGCAGTTTTCGCTGCCGGGAAATAACGTTTCAGTTTCCGGAGATTTCGACTATAAGTTGAACATGAGGCCGATCAGGAGCGGGACAATGTACCAATTGCAACGTTTCAAATTGCTCCTGATCTGGCTGGCTATTAACGCATTCCTTCCTTATCTCGTTCGCCTTTCCGGCATCGTGACGATTGAGAATTCGCTCACTGTCGGCATTTTGGTCTTGGTTTTGCTGCAGGGGCTCAATCTTGTTTTTTTGCGAAAACACTGGAAGCTTGCAGCCGTGACCATAATTTTGAACATTCTCGGCTTTGTTATAGTTGGTTATTTCTCAATCGTTTACGCGATTTACCCGATCATCAAGGTGGTATTGCTGCCGCTCATCCAACAGTAACCAGCACATTTTGGCCTTGCGTCGCACTCTTGCATCTTATGGATATTGCGGTCGAAATGTTGCCGGTCACGGTCACCGTTTCCTCGCCCGGACCGACAGAACGGATGAACCGGTCACCACCCTTTATCTCCACATGGAACGGAGAAGGGGCGTTTGATTGTGTATCGAAAGAGATCCTGACATAGCTGACATGTCGGTCCGCTTCCGGTCCCTTTACTCCGAACTGGGCCCACACTTCTGTCCAAGGTCCCCAAACCAGAGGTCCAGCCCACACGTCAAATTGACGAAATTTCCTTTCGAAAGTTTCGCGATTTCTTTTGCCCGCAAGCGCTCTCAACGCATCTACCGGCGAAGCGCCATAAACTTCATTGCCCATTCGTTTTCTCCTTATGAATTGTCGACCCGCTCAAGCCGCAGTTTACGCAGCCACCCCAGAACGGGCACGAAAGGGGAAAAGCGGGGAGACACAGAACCGCATGGCAGAATAGCCGGCAGGCTGTCCGTCTCATTTGCGCCAATAGACCGCAAAACAGGTGCACACGGCCGAGAAACCGTGCTAAAGCCCGCGCGTCCTCCTTCAAGCAATCGAAGTAAGCCCCATGTCGACGTTCAAATCCGAATTCCTGCACACACTCTCCGAGCGCGGTTTCATCCACCAGATTTCCGATGAGACCGGCCTTGATGACCTTTTGTCGAAGGAGCGGGTAACGGCCTATATCGGCTTCGACCCGACTGCGCCGAGCCTGCACGCCGGTTCGCTGATCCAGATCATGATGCTGCATTGGTTCCAGAAGACCGGTCACCGGCCGATCTCGCTGATGGGCGGCGGCACGGGCATGGTCGGCGATCCCTCGTTCAAGGACGAGGCGCGCAAGCTGATGACGATCGACATGATCGAGGACAATATCGCCTCCATCCAGCGCGTCTTTGCCAATTACATCGATTACGACCGCGCCGACAGCCCGGCCCTGATGATCAACAATGCCGACTGGCTGCGCGGCATCAACTACCTCGAATTCCTGCGCGATGTCGGCCGCCATTTCTCGGTCAACCGCATGCTCTCCTTCGAGAGCGTGAAGACGCGGCTTGATCGCGAGCAGTCGCTGTCCTTCCTCGAATTCAACTACATGATCCTGCAGGCCTATGACTTCGTCGAGCTCTACCGGCAGACCGGCTGCCGGCTGCAGATGGGCGGCTCCGACCAGTGGGGCAACATCGTCAACGGCATCGATCTCGGCCACCGCATGGAAACGCCGCAGCTTTACGCCCTGACGGCGCCGCTCTTGACGACATCGTCCGGCGCCAAGATGGGCAAGTCCGCCAATGGCGCCGTCTGGCTGAACCCGGACATGCTTTCGGCCTATGATTTCTGGCAGTTCTGGCGCAACACGGAAGACGCCGATGTCGGCCGCTTCCTGAAGCTCTACACGACGCTGCCGATGGACGAGATCGCGCGGCTTTCAGCGCTCGGCGGCTCGGAGATCAACGAGGTGAAGAAGATCCTCGCCACCGAGGTGACGGCGATGCTGCACGGCCGCGCCGCTGCCGACGAGGCGGCGGAGACGGCGCGCAAGACCTTCGAGGAAGGCGCGCTTGCCGAAAACCTCCCGACCATCGAAGTCGGCAAGGCGGAGATTGACGCCGGAATCGGCATCCTCACGCTTCTGGTGCAGGCCGGCCTTGCCGGCTCCAACGGCGAGGCCCGTCGTCACATCAAGGGCGGCGCGGTGAAGCTCAACGACAAGGGCGTCTCCGACGAGCGCATGGCCGTTGACGCCGGCGCCGTCACCGAAGACGGCGTCATCAAGCTCTCGCTCGGCAAGAAAAAGCATATTCTGGTCAAGCCGGCCTGAGGCGGCATCGGACAGCAAAAAGCTTTTTTTTGGCCCTGGACCCCGGATCAAGTCCGGCGTGACGGAGAATGGGCGGGCTCGCTCCGCTTGTCAGCGACAGGCTCTCCCAACGAAAAAGCCCGCCAGAGCGGCGGGCTTCAAAGACATCCGAAAGAAACAATCAGCCTCAGCCGACGATTTCGGTTTCGGAGAACCAGAAGGCGATTTCGCGGGCTGCGGTTTCCGGAGCGTCGGAACCGTGGACCGAATTCTCGCCCATGGACAGCGCGAAGGTCTTGCGGATCGTGCCTTCGTCGGCCTTTTCCGGGTTGGTCGCGCCCATGATCTCGCGGTTCTTCAGAACGGCGTTTTCGCCTTCGAGAACCTGAACGACGGTCGGGCCGGAGCACATGAACTCGACCAGTTCACCGAAGAACGGGCGCTCCTTGTGCTCAGCGTAAAAGGCTTCCGCGTCGCGCTTTGCCATCCACACGCGCTTGGAGGCGACGACGCGCAGGCCGTTTTCCTCGAATACCTTGGTGATGGCGCCGGTCAGGTTGCGCTTGGTGGCATCCGGCTTGATCATCGAAAAAGTGCGTTCAATCGCCATATCAATCGTCCTCTGGCAAATCTCGTTTCGGGAAATTTGGCCGGTGTATAGAGGTGTTTGAAGTAAAATGGAAGCGTGTCAGGCAACCGAATCTGCCGGAACGCATGGCAATTTCAGCCTTGCTCAACGAATTCGAGGCACCGCTCGAACCAGTTCGCCACCGGGTCATTCGGGTCAAGCAGGCCGGTATTGCCGGTGAGCGCTGCCCACTGGAAGGCGCCGAAGACGATATAGTCTGCAAAAAGCGGCCGGTCTCCGCCTATAAAAGGTTGAAATTTCAGCATATTGCGGATCGGCGTGCATTTTTCGGGAAAGGCGGCGATCTCCGCCTCGCGCCCCGTCACCACCTCTTCCAGCGTCGCGCCGAGGCGGGCCTCGCGGCTTTCGCGGAAATAGGCCTGGTCCACCGGCGAGAGCATATCGTGGATATGTTTGACAGCAATACGCGTCACGGCCGGATGCAGCGTCGAAAGCGCCCAGGCCTCGACAAAGCGCGCCGTGGCAAGCCCGCCCTCGCCCGAAAACAGCGACGGCCGGTCCGGATAGGTCTGCTCCAGATAGATGGCGATCGCGAAACTGTCTGAAATCAGCCGGTCGCCGTCCCGCAGGATAGGCACGGTCTTGGAGAACCCGTTCTCGAGCTTCGGGATATCGGTAAAGCCGACCGGCCTCTCCTCGAAATCGAGGCCCTTGTGCCGCAGCGCCAGGACAACCTTCCAGCAATGCGGCGAGAACGGCGCCGTGCCATCGGCGCCACGAAGCGAATAGAGGATCCGGCTCATGGCATGACTCCTTCTGTTACCAGACAGAATGTGCCGCACCGCAAAAAGTTTCAAGACCGGCGCGGCCAGGCTGAGTGCGGCGTAGTATGTCCATAATACCTGTGCGCCGACCAATGCTGCTAGAATTGAGCCTCGTCATTTTTTGAAGGAGGAAGAAATGGCAGCGAAGAAGATCCTGATGATCACCGGTGACTTTACTGAAGACTACGAGACCATGGTGCCGTTCCAGACCCTGCTCGCGGTCGGCCACACGGTTGATGCGGTCTGCCCGGGCAAGAAGGCCGGCGATACGGTTCCGACCGCGATCCACGATTTCGAGGGCGGCCAGACCTATTCGGAAAAGCCCGGACATCGTTTCGCCCTGACGGCGGATTTCGAGACGACCGACCCCGCGGCCTATGACGCGCTGGTGATCCCCGGCGGGCGGGCGCCGGAATATCTGCGGCTTGACCAGCGGGTTCTCGACCTGGTGAAGCATTTCTTTGACGCGAACAAGCCGGTGGCCGCGATCTGCCACGGCGCGCAGATCCTCGCCGCCGCCGATGTCCTGAAGGGCCGTCAATGCTCCTCCTATCCGGCCTGCTCGCCCGAGGTGAAGCTTGCCGGCGGCACCTATGCCGACATCGCCGTTACCGAGGCCGTGACCGACGGCAACCTCGTCACCGCACCCGCATGGCCCGCCCATCCGGCATGGCTTGGGCAGTTCATGAAGCTTCTCGACGCCTGAAATGCCGAGGCCGGCGCGGCGCTATCGCTTTGGCGCGCGCCGGCCTATACTGGCCAACGGGAGAACAGGGAGGAAACCATGTGCAGACTGTTCATCGAGGCTGATCCGTCGCTTTGGGAGAGCGCCACGCGCTCGATCCGCATCGACGGCATGGTGACAAGCGTCAGGCTGGAGAATTTCTTCTGGAACGTGCTTGCCGAGATCGGCGGTCGCGACGGGCTGGCCACCACGCAGTTGATCGCCAAACTCTATCACGAAGCCCTCGAAGCTGGCCACGACAGCGGCAATTTCACCTCGTTTCTCAGGGTCTGCTGCGGGCGTTACCTCGCGCTGCAGCTTTCCGGCGACATTCCGAGCGGCCTGCCGATCGCCAGGCTCGACGCGCTCTCGATCCTTGAACGCGAAAAAGACCGCCGCCGCGCCGTGGCATGACAGGGCCCATCAGGCCGGCTGATATCCGCCATCGCATGTTTTCATGTGCCGGACGGCCAGGCTTGCACTATGATCGGCGCCTCCGCCACGCAAGAGACAGACCCATGTTGCAACACTATCGCATGTTCGCCGCCTATAATGCCTGGGCCAACGCCATGGTCTATGACGCGGCGACAGACCTTTCCGACGACGAACGCAAGCGCGATCTCGGCGCCTTCTTCCGCTCGCTCCACGCCACGCTCAACCACGTGCTCTACGCCGATCGGGTCTGGATGACCCGGTTTGAGGGCGGGGATACGGGTCCGGTCAAACTCGACACCATCCTCCACGATGATTTCGCCGCGCTGCGGGAAGACCGCGTTCGCGAGGACCGCAAGATCATCACCTTCCTCGACGGCATGGACGAGGCACGGATCGGCGGCACGTTTTCCTACCAGCGCGGCAATCCGCCGGAAAGCCACACCGACCGGTTCCAGACGACGCTCGCGCATTTCTTCAACCACCAGACCCATCATCGCGGCCAGGCGCATGCCATGCTGACCATGCTCGGCCAGCCGTCACTGGCAATCGACCTCATCTATTTCCTCAGAAGCGAGAACGGCCGTCCGTTCGCCTGAGGGCGCGGACGACCCGCGCGCTCAGGCGGCAAACCAGCCCTCGACCTTTTTCCGGTCGGGCAGACCGCCGGTGTGAACCAGCCTGCCGTCAATGGCGACGCCGGGCGTCGACATCACGCCGGCCATCGCGATCTCTCTAGGATCGGTGACTTTTTCCAGGCTTACCGCGACGTGCCTCAGCGCTGCCGCTTCTTCCACCAGCTTCGCCGTCGCCTCGCAACGCTTGCAGCCTGGACCATAGATTTTGACCGAAACCATCATTGCCTCCTTAGAACAATATGTTGAAAAGAAACCCGACCAGCAGGATGCCGGTGGCGACAACGCCGATGAAAACAGCGATCAGGCGAAGCGTCAGCACCTGGCGCAGGATGATCATTTCCGGCAGGCTCAGCGCGATCACCGACATCATGAAGGCGAGCACCGTGCCGAGCGCCGCGCCCTTGCCCAGCAGGGCCTCGACAATCGGCACCACGCCGGCAGCGTTCGTATACATCGGGATGCCCACCAGCACGGCGGCGGGAACGCTCCACCAGGCATCCGCGCCCATGATACCGGTCATCAACCGCTCCGGCACATAGCCGTGGATCAGCGCGCCCATGGCAATGCCGAGCAGGATCCACAGCCATACCCTGCCTACAATGTCCTTCAGGGCTGCAAGGCCGAGCCGGTATCGCTCCGTCATGCTCATGGGTCCGTCATCGAGCGCATCGGCGGCGTTCCCGCCAATATGAAGTTCGCGCACCCAGTCCTGCAGCCAGCCTTCCAGATGCAGCCTGCCGACGACATAGCCGGCCACAATGGCGATCGCGAGCCCGAAGCCCAGATAGGTGAGCGCGACCGGCCAGCCGACGAGGCCGAAGAGCAGGACGAGCGCCACTTCGTTGACCATCGGCGCGGCGATCAGAAATGAAAATGTAACGCCGAGCGGGACGCCAGCTGACACGAAACCGATGAAGAGCGGGACCGCCGAACACGAACAGAACGGGGTGAGCACGCCAAGCCCGGCGGCAAGGCCATTGCCGACCCCCTCGGCCCTGCCGGCCAGCAGCGCGCGCGTCTTCTCCGGGCTGAAGAAGCTGCGGACAACGCCCATCGCAAAGACGATCAGCGCCAACAGCATCAGCACCTTGGGAACATCGTAGAAGAAGAATGCCAGGGCCTCCCCGGTATGGCTGGACCGCTCGACCGGCAGCAGCGACACAAGGAATTCCGCGAAAGGCTGAAGCATCCGGTAGGCGCCCCACCAGGCGGCGAGCGCCGCGATCACCACCGCATGCCAAAACCATTGCGGTCCCGAGGACGTTGTCTTTTCAACGGATATGCTCATGCCGCCCTCCTCTCATTTGCCTTTGCGCAAGCCACCGCCGCATCAAGCAAAGCCAGGGTTTCGGCATCAAGCGCCGGATTGAGGCGGTAGCGGACCCATTGCGCGTCGCGACGGTCGACGACCAGGCCCGCGGCCTTCAGCACCGCCATATGCCGCGACATGCGCGACTGGCTTGCCCCGCAGGCGCGCATCAGGGCGCAGACGCAATGCTCTCCGCCGTCGGCGAGAATGCGCAGTGCCGAAAGCCGCGTGGGTTCGGCAAGCGCCGAGAGAACGTCAATGACCACCGGATCTTCCTCCTGTCGAGACGACTACTGCCTATGCGCATAAACGCATTTGCGTAGATTGGCATTGACCCGCGTCAAGCCAGCCGTGCCGAGGCGAAAAGCAACTTCCCTCTTGGTGCCTCCTCTCTTGCAAAACCGCACGGTTTCGGACAAAACCGCAGCCATGATCTCCATATCCGACCTTTCCGTCCGCATTGCCGGCCGCCTGCTCATCGAAAACGCTTCCGTCTCCATTCCCGATGGCATGAAGGCGGGGCTTGTCGGGCGCAATGGCGCGGGCAAATCGACGCTGTTCCGCGTGCTGACCGGCGCGCTTTCGCCGGAGACCGGCACGGTCTCGCTGCCGAAGAAGGCGCGCATCGGCCAGGTGGCGCAGGAAGCGCCGGGCACGGAAGACCCGCTGATCGACATCGTGCTGGCCGCCGACAAGGAGCGCGCGGCGCTGATGGCGGAGGCGGAAACCGCGACCGATCCGCATCGCATCGCCGAGATCCAGACACGGCTCGTCGATATCGATGCTCATTCGGCCGAAGCGCGCGCGGCAAGCATCCTCTCCGGCCTCGGCTTTGACGAGGCGGCACAGAAGCGTCCGGCATCGTCCTTCTCCGGCGGCTGGCGCATGCGCGTGGCGCTTGCGGCCGTGCTGTTCTCCGAGCCCGACCTCCTGCTCCTCGACGAGCCGACCAACTATCTCGACCTTGAGGGCACGCTCTGGCTGGAAGACTATATTCGCCGCTACCCCTACAGCGTCATCATCATTTCCCATGACCGCGACCTCTTGAACACCGCCGCGAACGCGATCATCCATCTCGACCAGAAGAAGCTTACCTTCTATCGCGGCTCCTACGATCAGTTCGAGCGGCAGAAGGCGGAGGCCGACGAATTGCAGATGAAGGCTCGCGCCAAGAACGAGGCGCAGCGCAAGCACCTGCAGAGCTTCATCGACCGGTTCAAGGCCAAGGCCTCGAAGGCCCGTCAGGCGCAAAGCCGCGTCAAGGCGCTGGAGAAGATGGGCACGGTCGCCGCGGTGATCGAGGATCACGTCCAGGGCTTCTCCTTTCCGGAGCCGGAAAAGCAGCCCGCCTCCCCGATCATCGCCATCGAGGATGGCGCGGTCGGCTATACGCCCGGCCAGCCGATCCTCAAGGACATCAATCTCAGGATCGACAATGACGATCGGATCGCGCTTCTGGGCGCCAACGGCAACGGCAAGTCGACCTTCGCCAAGTTCATTTCCGGGCGGCTGAAGCCGGAATCGGGCACGCTGAAACTCGCGCCGCATCTTTCGACCGGCTTCTTCGCCCAGCACCAGATCGACGATCTCGTGCCGGACGAAAGCGCGGTTGCCCATGTGCGCAAGCTGATGCCGACGGCAACCGAGCCGAAGGTGCGCGCCCGCGTGGCGCAGATGGGCCTGGCGACGGAAAAAATGGATACGCCCGCGCGTGACCTTTCCGGCGGCGAGAAGGCGCGGCTTCTGATGGGCCTTGCCGCCTTCCACGCACCGAACCTGCTGATCCTCGACGAGCCGACCAACCACCTCGACATCGACAGCCGCAATGCACTGGTGCGGGCGCTGAACGACTATCCCGGCGCCGTGATCCTGATCTCGCACGACCGGCACCTGATTGAGGCGACGGTCGACCGGCTCTGGCTCGTCCATGACGGCACGGTCAAGGCCTATGACGGCGATCTGGAGGATTACCGCGACCTGATCGTCTCCGGCGGCAGAAAGGCGCAGAAGGCTGAAGCACCCAATGCCGAGGCGCGCTCGAAATCCGTGCAGCGCAAGAGTGCCGCCGAACGCCGCGCCGCCCTTGCGCCCTTGAAGAAGAAGATCGACACGGCCGAGAAGAAGACGGCAAAGATCGAACAGATCATCGCCAGGCTCGATGCCGACCTTGCCGATCCGAAGCTTTATGAAAAAGCGCCGGAAAAGGCCAAGGTGATGATCCAGGCCCGCGCCAACGCGGCGGCGGAGCTTGCCAAGATCGAGGAAGAATGGCTCACGCTTTCGGCCGAATATGAAGAGGCCATGGCCGATTGACGGCATTGACCGCTTCGAAACAGAAACAGAGCGCAATCGACCGTATCGATCCGGTAGAGCGTTTCCGCATTCCACGGAGACGCTCTACCGGCTTTTTGTTGTTCTGACACCTTTTCGCCTGCCACCGGGTATTTCCGCGGACATGCGGGATGCTTCCGCGCGATATCACCTTCACTGCCTGCTTATGGCCCCGATGGCTCTCCGGTTAAAGGATGGAAGAATACTACGCGCATATCCTTGTTCATCCGATCCAGCCAGATCCGGGGCAGATGCTCGATGAGCATGCCGTTCTCCACGACGGTGGAATAGGAACATACCACGCGATAGGATTTCCCGCCTTCGGGCGACGGCACATCCTGCCTCAGCTCCCAGCGCACGGCCACGCCATCGGCGAGATCGACCGGACGGTGAAAACCGCCATGGGAGATGTTGGCGCCGATATGATGGTTGTCGAGATCGGTAATTGCCGGAAGAGGCGCCGGGTCCATGAAGCCGAACAGCCTGTCATGCTGGAGAATGCTGCGGCGAGCATAGGGCCAGACATATTCCCGCAGAAAATGCTGATCGGCGAAGTGACGGGATTTGACAGGCGTGCGCAGGAAGCGCCCGATCAGCAGCCGCATGGGCGGCAACGCCCCCCCGGCAACGCCCCACAAGCCCGCCAGCAGCAGTTCGGTATGCGTGAACCAGTCGCGTATGGCATGGAATTGAAGGCCGCTCTCGACCCATTCCTCGACCGTTTCGCTCTCGCGCGCGCTGATGATAGAATCAGCATCGCGAAAGATGACGCGATGCAGCCCATCATCGTCATAGGCGGCAAAGCGCCACATCGGACCGGGCCATTCCCGCATCTTGCGGTTGGCGAACACCACCTCTGCTCCGGCGTCCCGCAATTGGGCGATGGTCGCATCCGGCACGGATTTGTCGACATAGAAGCGGCACGTCCAGTCCGGATAGATGTCCGCCCGCGCCCGCGCGTTCATCACCGCCGTTTCGCAATAGCGGGGACGATCGCCATAGAGCGAGAAGGCGATAATGTTTCTGTCGCGCGTGCCAGGCGATGGCGGCGGCGGCTGCCTGGGAGAAAGCTCCTGCTCCGCAGGCAGGCCGAATTGCTGCTCGCGCAGTTCCAGCGCCCTGAGGCCGTATTGACCTGCTTTCTCATCATTCTTTTTTTCACCCCACGCATGAGCGAGCGCGTCGAAAGCAACGAAATGCCGATCGTTGAGCGCCGCCGATCTCTCCGCCGCCGCAATCGCGCCGTCGTAATCGTTCAGCCGCAGGCAGCACACGGCGATATTGGACCATATGGAGGCATTGCCCGGCTGCAAACGGCTGGCGGCGCGTGCATATTCAAGGGCCTCTCCATAATTGAAGAGGTTATAGGCCCGGATATAGCCATTCCACAGCAGCGAGAGCTGCGAACCAGCCGACGCAGCAGATGGCGTTCCGGTGATCAGATTGCCATGATAGTCCATGCCGTCCCGACGTTATTTTTGCCTCAATAACGCCGGAATATAACAAAATTGAGATATTCTTCAATATAATTTAAATATACATGTAAATATCATAAATATAGTTTTCACTAAATTAGTATTCTTCGAAATTAATGGAGCCGCACCCCATCCTGTCCGGCGCGCGACCCACGGGCTCAAGCGCGCAGCCGGCAGGGCTCCGCATCGCAGATCGCGGCATCCGGGCTGATGCCGAGCCGCTTCAAGACGGCGATCATCAGCTTCGAGCGGTTCATCGTGTAGAAATGGAAGTCGGCAAGTCCGCGCGCGATCAAGTCCTCGACCTGTTCGGCGGCAAGATCGGCCGCCGCCTCGAACCGGCCGTCGGGATCATCGTCCAGCCCCTCGAAGCGACGCTCCACGAAGGCCGGCACGTCAGCGCCGCACATGGCCGCAAACCGCTTCAACTGAGCAAGGTTCTGGATCGGCATGATCCCCGGCACGACTGGAATATCGATGCCCGCACGGCGCACGTCGTTCAGATAATCCTCGAAAACGTCATTATCGAAGAAGAACTGGGTCAGCGCGCGATCGGCGCCGTTATCCGCCTTGGCCTTGAGCATGGCGATATCGGCCGTGCGGTCAGCGCTTTCGGGGTGCTTTTCCGGATAGGCGGAGACCGAGATATCGAAATCCTGATCGATGGCCTTGAGCGCCGAGACGAGCGCGGCCGCATTGGCATAGCCGCCCGGATGGGGACTATAGGCCGTGCCGATGCCGCCCGGCGGGTCGCCCCGGAGCGCCACGAAACGGCGGATGCCGGCATCGCGGAAACGGCGGATCACGTCGTCCACCTCCCCCTTGCTGGCCTTGACGACGGTCAGATGCGAGGCCGTCTGAAGCTGCGTCTCGTCGACAAGCCGCTTCACCGCCGCATAGGTCGGCGCCTGGCTGGTCGCGCCCGCGCCGTAGGTCACCGACACGAAGCCGGGATCATAGGTCGAGAGCTCTTCTACCGAACGCCACCAGCTTGCTTCCGCCTCGGCACTCTTGGGAGGAAAGAACTCGAAGGAAAAATGAATATCGCGCTTGCGTCCGCGCGTCTCGTTGCTTTCGGACATGGTTCAAACACTCCTCGCGTAGTGTGTTTCGGCTTCGGAGGCCATCAGGACGCGGCGGTCGCGGCCAAGCCAGACGGTGACGGTAAGCGACCGTCCCTCGGCTCCGGAAAAAGGAAGGTCGACGACCTTGTCGACGTCGAGGCCTGCGGCCGTCATCCAGTCCGACATCGCCTGGTGGGAGAAGCCGAGCCTCAGATGAGCATGGTCAGTCCGAAGATATTCAAGGTCGTGCGGGGCGAAATCGATGACCACAAGCCGTCCGCCGGGACGCATCACCCGCACGGCCTCGGCAATCGCGCGCTCGGGATGCTCGAGGAAATGCAGAACCTGGTGGATGATCACCAGATCGAAATCCTCGTTCTCCAGCGGCAGGTTCAGTATGTCGCCGAGACGGACGGCTGCCTTTGTCACCCCTTCGGCATCAAGATTGGCGCGGGCGACAGCCAGCATGTCGCGGCTGGCGTCGATGCCGACGGCGCGGCGGTAAAGATCTTTCAACAGCAGAAGCATACGGCCCGTGCCCGTTCCAAGATCGAGAACGCTCTCCACGCGTTTCTCTCCAATCAGCCGGACCAGGCATTCCTCGATTTCCGTTTCGGAAATATGCAGCCGTCGCATCTCGTCCCATTCGCCGGCATGTTCTGCAAAATAGGCCAGCGCCTTCTCGGAACGCGCCTGTTTGACCGCGGCAAGGCGCGCCGCGTCGCGGCCGAGGGCCGAATCGCTCTCGGACGCATTCTGCAGCAGTTCCCGGACGAGTCGCGCCGGCGCGCCTTCCTCCTTCAGGCGGAAATAGGCCCAGGCGCCTTCCTGATAACGGTCGATAAGACCAGCCTCCGCCAGAAGCTTCAGATGACGGGAAATGCGCGGCTGGGACTGTCCGAGTATGTCAGTCAGATCGGAGACCGTAAGGTCTCCGGCAGCAAGCAGCGCAATCAGCCGGAGCCGCGTCGGCTCGCCCACTGCTTTCAGGACGTCGACCAGATTGTCGAGATCAAGTTTCGTCATCATGCTCTGCCTTCATCAAGATATAAACATATCTTTATGTGAAAAGCAGACCGGGCGCAAGCGTCAGCATTAATATATAACAATACGAAAAAGGCCACCCCAAGGCGGCCTCTGGAATTGACGATATCAGAGCGGATGAAGAGCGAGCGCCCCTCGCCTGCCAGGCCAGAACCGGCCTCAGGCGGTGTAGAGTCCCCGCGCCCGAAAAATATCCCGGGCGGCTTCAGCCTGCTCGGTCGTCGGCGTCGGCGTATCACGCAGCGTGTATTCCTTGCCGAGAGCATCCCACTTCGAAATACCCATCTGGTGAAATGGAAGAACCTCGACCCGTTCAACGATATCGCCAAGCGTGGCGACGTAGTCGGCCATCTTGTTGACGTCATCGGCATCATCGGTCAGGCCCGGCACCAGCACATAGCGCATCCACATCTTCTGCTTCAGCCGCTTCAGGCGCTCGGCGAAGTCGAGCGTCGGCTGCAGATATTGCGCGGTAATGGCGTGATATTTTTCCGGATCGATATGCTTGATATCGAGCATGACGAGGTCGACATTGTCGAACCATTCGTCTTCCACGCCGGTGTGGAGATAGCCCTGCGTATCGAGTGCGATATGCAGACCCATTTCCTTCTTGATGTGTCCCATGACATTGCCGATGAAGCCGGCCTGCATCATGGGCTCGCCGCCGGAGAAGGTGACGCCGCCGGCGAATTTCAGGAAGCCCGCATAGGGGCGGACCTCCTTGAGCATGTCGTCCACATCGACCTTGCGGCCATTGTGGAGCTTCCAGGTATCCGGATTGTGGCAATACAGGCACCGGAACTGGCAACCGGCCATGAAGAATATGAAGCGCATTCCCGGACCGTCCACCGCCCCGCCGGTTTCGACCGAGTGGAGAAATCCGTGGTCGATGTCGATATGGACACCGGTTGGCTTCGTTGGTGCGGAAACGCGCTTGTGCATTCTTCTTCTCGTTTACATCGAGGTGTGGAAAGTCCGGTTGATGACGTCAAGCTGCTGTTCCTTCGTCAGCTTGATGAAGTTCACAGCATAACCCGAAACACGGATCGTCAGCTGCGGATACTTCTCCGGATGGTCCATGGCGTCAAGAAGGGTCTCCTTGTTGAGGAGGTTGACATTGACGTGGAAACCACCGGCCGCCGTGTAACCGTCGAGGCAATTCGACAGGTTCTTGATGCGGTCTTCGTCGGTATGGCCAAGGCTGCCAGGCGTTGCCGAAGCAGTCCAGCTGATCCCGTCGAGGGCAGCGTCATAGGGCAGCTTGGCAAGCGAAGCGCCTGCGGCCACAAAGCCCTTCTTGTCGCGACCGTTCATCGGGTTCGCACCCGGTGCGAAGGGTTCGCCGGCGCGGCGGCCATCCGGCGTATTACCGGTCTTCTTGCCGTAAACGACGTTCGACGTGATCGTCAGGATCGACTGCGTCGGCATCGAGTCACGGTAGAAGTAGGGCTGTGCCTTGACCTTGTTCATGAAGGTCTCGACGAGCCACGAGGCAATCGAGTCGACACGGTCGTCATTGTTGCCGAAGGCCGGGAAGTCGCCGGTGATCTTGTAATCAACGGCAAGACCGGTTTCGTCGCGAATGACTTCGACCTTGGCATATTTGATCGCCGAAAGCGCGTCAGCCGCAATCGACAGACCGGCAATGCCGCAAGCCATGGTCCGGAGGATATCACGGTCATGCAGGGCCATTTCAATACGTTCATACGCATATTTGTCGTGCATGTAGTGAATGGCGTTCAGAGCCTTGACGTAGGTCTTGGCAAGCCAGTCCATGGCCTTGTCGAACTTTTCGACGACTTCGTCATATTCCAGAACATCGCCGGTGATCGGTTCAAGACCGTCGGCAACCTTCTTGCCCTTCATCTTCATTTCGTCAACGCCGCCGTTGATGGCATAGAGCAGAGCCTTGGCGAGGTTGGCGCGGGCGCCGAAGAACTGCATCTGCTTGCCGATCCGCATCGACGAGACGCAGCATGCAATGCCGTAGTCGTCGCCCCATTTCGGACGCATCAGTTCGTCGTTCTCGTACTGGATGGCGCAGGTGTCGGCCGAAACCTTGGCGCAGAAGTGCTTGAAGCCTTCCGGCAGGCTCGGGCTCCACAGAACCGTGAGGTTCGGTTCCGGCGCGGGACCCAGGTTGAAGAGCGTGTTGAGGAAACGGAAGCTGTTCTTCGAAACCAGCGTACGGCCGTCTTCGCCCATGCCGCCGATTGCTTCGGTCACCCATACGGGGTCGCCCGAGAACAGTTCGTCATATTCCGGCGTGCGCAGGAAGCGGACAATGCGCAGTTTCATGATCATGTCGTCGACCATTTCCTGGGCATCGTCTTCCGAGATGTAACCGGCTTCGATATCGCGCTCGATGTAGATGTCGAGGAAGGTCGAGATGCGACCGATCGACATGGCAGCGCCGTTCTGCTCCTTCACGGCAGCCAGATAGCCGAAATAGACGGCCTGGACGGCTTCGCGGGCATTGCGGGCGGGCTTGGAAATGTCGACGCCATATTTGGCAGCCATTTCACGCAGTTCATCGAGAGCACGGAACTGTTCCGAAATCTCTTCGCGCAGACGCATGTTGTTGTCGTTGAAGACGGCGTCGTCGAGCTCGTGGAATTCCTTCTGCTTTTCAGCGCGCAGGAAGTCCGTGCCGTAAAGGGCAACGCGGCGATAGTCGCCGATGATGCGGCCACGGCCATAGGCATCAGGAAGACCGGTGATCACGCCAGATTTGCGGCAGGCAAGAATGTCCGGGCTGTAGACGTCGAACACGCCCTGGTTATGGCTCTTGCGGTATTTGGTCCACACATCATGGACGGTTTCGTCCACCTTGTAGCCATAGGTGTTCAGGCTGCCTTCAACCATGCGCAGGCCGCCATTCGGCATGATCGCGCGCTTCAGCGGCGCATCGGTCTGCAGGCCGACGATGATTTCGAGGTCCTTGTTGATGTAGCCGGCATCATGCGCGGTAATCGACGAGGGCTTGTCTGCCGAAATATCAAGGACGCCGCCCTTGTCGCGCTCCTGCTTCAAGAGGTCGCTCAGCTCGTCCCAGAGCTGCTTGGTGCGCTCGGTGGCCGGTGCGAGGAAGGAAGCATCGCCTTCATAAGGCGTGTAATTTTCCTGAATGAAGTTGCGAACGTCGATTGCGGTGCGCCATGCACCATCGCTGAACCCGCTCCACGGGTCGGCGTGAACGTTCGTGTGTTTGGCATACATATCCATGGTTTCAGCCCTCACCATAAAAAGAGGAACATTTCAGGGTTCCAGCGCCGGGACCGAGGAGGATGTTCGGCAAAAGGCGCTGGGTTCGGCGAACGAATTATCCGGCAAAATGTCGGTCGGAATCTTTCCGACCAAAACGGCCATTCTTGGGCAGGCAGTTGCGGGACATTTCATTCCACCAATTCTAGCGATCTCCGATCGCTTCCGATGGCTGACTTTGGCGCCTGGCGCTGGTCTTGGGCTTAAGCCTGCGAAAGATCGCGTCGAATGTTGACGCCAACCGTCAACGCTTCTCGTTTTGACGACCTCTATATGGTACCAAAGGCGTATAAAGTCCACAAGAAATTGACATTTTTACTTATTTTTCAAGTACAAATGACAAAATACAATTGCAAACTGATAATACAAACATAATCAAGGCGCGCATGCATTGATATCGGTCAACTTATCGCGCGACCATGATGAAAACCATGTCAATCAGGCGCGCATTGCGTGCATTTATGCTTACGATCCCCCGATACGGGAAATCAAGTCGACTCTTCCCGGGGCTTGAGAAACCTCCGGCCTGCCCTCTCGGGTTCGCGGGAGACCATGTCCTCAGGGTAATTGCGCCCTGCTACAAGACATAGACGGCTCACCAGACGAATCAAGGCCCATATTGTCACGGTGCTCTGTCCGAAGCGTCAAACCGCCCCGCCTGCCTTTTCGAAAGAGATGAACCGCTCGCCGCATCAGAGACGACAAAGCTCGCGGTAGCGCCGATACGCCGGAAATCCGTCGGGTTCGTGCGCAGATAGCGGCGAGACAGCTTGGCGAAATAGTTCGGATCGGGGAACCCGGAGAGTTCGGCGATCTCCTTGACCGGGCGTTCGCTTCCGGCAAGCAGTTCGGCTGCATGGCGAAGCCGCCGCAAGACCACTCATTCCGCCGGCGGCATGCCTTTGAAGCACGCGAAGACGCGCGAGAATTTGGAGCGAGGGAAACCGGATATAAGTGCAATCTCACTTACCGAAAATGTTGCCTCGCAGCTTGCCGCGCTGATGAGGACCAATATCAACGTGCAGGAACTGACCGTCGCAGCGTTGATGAAGGGCCGGCGCTGAAGAAGGAAAGTCGCGAGCACCCCTATCACGTCGCATGACGGACCCCACACCGCCGCAGAGATTGACCTCGACCAGATCCGGTCGCAAGTCGACGATCTTCTTGCTGCTCACGATGCGTGGATGCCGCAATGGGCGCGTCACTGACAGGACGCGGACTTTTTTTGGGGTTTCAGTCATGTTCGCGGCTGAATTCCGGGCCTTGCTGCACTGAAACGCTCTCATGCGGGGTCGCTGCGGCTTGCTCCCGCGCGGCTCCTCATGTCTAGTAGCCGGCACCGTGCTGCAGGCCACGAGGCCATGCCGCCGGCAACAAGAAAAGCAGGCGCCGGGAATTCCCCATGAATGACAGAGAAAACGAACCGCGTCTGGAAGGCACAGACGCAAAGACCACCGACGCGACAGCGCCCGACCAGGGGCTCGCCCCCGCCGATGCGCCTGGAGCAGCAGCACCGCAGGCCGAAGAAATCCGATCGCAGGTGACCTGTTCACGCGGGTTTGCGCAATGGCTTTCGCTCCACAATTGCTCGCTCGCCTTCACCTCCTACCAGACAGGTCAGTTGTTTCTCGTCGGCGTTCTGCCCAACGGCTCGCTGTCGCTTCACCAGCGCAATTTCGTGCGCGCCATGGGCCTGATCGGCGATCAGCAGCGGCTTCTTCTTGCGGGTCTTGCCCAGATCTGGCGGTTCGAGAACGTGCTTGGTCCGAACGAGCGCGCCAATGGGGCCTTTGACAAGCTCTATGTACCGCGGCGCGGGCAGACGGTCGCCGATCTCGATGTCCACGAACTCGGCATTGATGCCGCCGGACGGTTGCTCTTCGTCAACACCAAATATTCCTGCCTCGCCACAGACAGCGTGGTCCACTCCTTCAAGCCGGTGTGGCGTCCGCCCTTCATCTCCAAGCTGGCGCCGGAGGACCGCTGTCACCTCAACGGGCTCGCCATGGAAAACGGCGTGCCGCGCTTTGTAACGTCGGTCTCGACCACCGATATCGTCGACGGCTGGCGCAACGAGCGCCGCGACGGCGGCGTCATCGTCAATGTCGAAACCGACGAGATCGTCACCGAGGGCGTGTCGATGCCACACTCGCCGCGCCTTCATCAAGGCGCACTCTGGTTCCTTGATTCCGGCAACGGCTATCTGACCCGCCTCGATCTCGAAAACAGGACGCGTGAACGCGTCGCTTTCTGCCCTGGCTTCCTGCGCGGCCTCTCCTTCCATGACGGCCATGCCATTGTCGGGCTTTCGCTTGCCCGTCGCGAGGGGGTCTTCTCCGGCCTCAATCTCCAGGACGAGCTCGAAAAGCGCCGCGCCGAAGCCTGGTGCGGCCTGCAGATCGTGAACACCGCAAACGGAGACATCGTCGAGTGGCTGAGGATCGAAGGCGGCATCAAGGAGCTATTCGACGTGCGGGTTCTGCCAGGAGTTTCCTGCCCGATGGCGCTGCCCACCTTCGGCCCCGATCTTGCAAGTTTCATCACCATCGAAGCCCCCGACCGTCCGCTGTCAGAACGCGGCTGGCATCCGGCAATCTAGGAGAATCCCGTGCCGCAGCTCGAATTTTCGCCCTGCCTGGAATGGCTGTTCGCCGAGCCCGACGACACGTTCACCGACCGTATCGAGCGAGCGGCGGCCGCTGGTTTCCCTGCCTTCGAATTCTGGCTCTGGTCAAACAAGGATGTGGAGGCGATCGCCCGGATCGCCAAAGCCTGCGGGATCGCCGTATCGGGCCTCGTGGCCGAACCGTTGATCGCAGTCACGGACCCGGTCAACCGGAATGAATGGCTGGAAGGCCTGAAGCGATCCGTTGAGGTCGCCAACCGACTTGAGGCGCCGGTGTTGATCGCCCAGACCGGCAATGACCTTCCGCAGATCGAAAGAGCCGACCAGAAGGCGTCTCTGATCGAGACCTTTTCCAAAGCCGCAAACATCCTGATCGGAAGCAATGTCAGGCTGGGCATCGAGCCGCTGAACACAAGGATCGACCATCCCGGTTATTTCCTGCACTCCACGCTCGAGGGCTTCGAGATCATCGATGCGGTCAATCGCGATGAGATCGGCCTTCTCTACGACCTCTATCATTCCGCGGTCATGGACGAGTCGATCGAAACCGTTCTCGCCGGACATATCGACAAGGTGGTGCATGTCCATGTCGCTGATCACCCCGGCCGCAACGATCCGGGGTCGGGCACGGTCGATCTTGCCGAACGACTGAGGTGGCTGGTCGGTGCCGGTTACAGAGGACGGATCGGGCTTGAATACAAGCCTCTCAAACCTGCAGGCAGTGACGTCGTCGCGGCGTGCAAACTATTGTCGAAAGCCTTCGCGGATGCGCGATAAGAGAAGGATGGCCGCGTGGGGCCGCCGCCTTGCTCACCGTGTTCTCGCTGAAGATCGACTGCGGCCGCCGGCGCGCAATGCGGTGACCATCAGGGGCCGGCGTTCGGTGTACCGCCAACGCAACGGTCGGTAAGCAAAGACCGCCCTGTTCTCGCCTTTATCGTTGATCTTTTTCAAGATTTGCTCAACTGTCTGCGCCATGAATTTACCACGCGCGGCTCTCAGGCGGCATCTTTCCCGGCTCGCCGAAATTCCGAAACTATTGGGCTCAGCAGCGCTGCCGCGCGGCTGGGAAGAAGACGACCCCGAAATCCGCGAGGCCCGGAGCCAGATCGAGGTCCAGCAGTTTTTTCATACACGGCTGCCGGCCTTCGACATGCCGTGCTGCCTTCTCGACAGCGAGGGGCACGCCGTCTACGGCAGCGACGAGGCCTTCCGGCCCCAAGAACTGCAACTGCCGGCAGTAAACGAACACGGCGTCTTCATCTCCGAGCACAACAACGATCTCGTTCTGCTGCTCGACGTCAGCCGCTACTGGTCCGATCCTCCGCCTCGCGCCGCCTGGCTGGCGCTGAACATCGGCCCGCGTTTCTTCGACACGCTGACGGCCAACCCGGAAACAGGACTGACCAACAGCGAATACTCCCTTCTGTCGAGCCTGCTCGCCGGACACGACTTGAAACAGGCGGCCGAGAGGCTGAATACGTCCTACGATACCAAGCGGAAACAGTTGCAGGTCATCTTCCAGAAATTCGAAGTCACCAGCCAGGCCGCGCTGACGCGGCTCGTCTCGACCAGGCTGATGGCCTATTTCATCGAGACGCTCAGCCGCCCGTTGGATGACAGGCCGGAGCGCAAGCTTCTCGCCCGCCACTACGGCAGGGATGTCCTGGTGCACGCCGTGGCACTCGAATCCGGCAAGGAATTGCCGGTCTGGGAGTTCGGCGACCGCAGGGGCAGACCCCTGGTTTTCTTCCACGGGCTGCTCTCGCCGTCCACCTTCTACGAGGACAAGGTAACGCTTCTTCGCCGCCACGGACTGCGCTGGATCGTCGTGCCGCGCTTCTTCGTACCCGGCGCAGCGGATACCCATCCCCTCGGCTTTCTCGAGACCTATTCGGACGCGCTCGCGGAATATGTGCGGCATTTCATCGGTGAGCCGGTTACCTGCGTTGCCGTCAATTCCGGAGTGTCCTGGGCGGTCCATTTCGCGCACCGGCATCCCGAACTTGCCTCTCGCCTGGTCATTGCCGGCGCGCCCTACCCGCCATCGCACTCCATGGGGGTTGCCGATCGCAGCATGCAGGCGGCCCTTTCCAACGCCATCCGCCAGCGCCCTTTCGTGCTCTCGGCGCTGGTCCGATCCTATGCGATGCTGACGCGTTCGCCCGCGCTCGCAGCCCGGGCCTATCGTCATGCCTATCGCGACTGCCCGGCCGATCTCGCCACAATCGACCGCTATATCGAAACCGGCTGGGCGCTTGAGTGGCTTCGCCTGATCGGAGAGCGGGCGACGGCCAGCGTCGTCGCCGATCTCGCCGTCAACGAACGGGGCTGGGAGCACGAGGCGGCAGACCTGCAGCAACCGCTCGCCTTTCTGCACGGCGGCCAGGACACGATGTGCCCGCCGGCGGCTATCGCCCGGTTCTGCGAAGGAATCGCGCGCGCCGAACTTCAGCTCGTCCCGGATGCCGGGCATCACGTCGCCGCAAGCCATTTTCCCCGCCTGTGCGCGCTTGCAGCCGGTGACCTCCTGTTGCGGGATGAGCCCACCTCATCAGCCGTGCCGGAGAAGACGATCGACAAACCGGTCGAAGGCGTGACGGCCGCCAGAAGCGGCCCGCACTAAGACTGTTCCGCCTTGCACGGAAACGCGACCTCACTTCCTCTACTTGGTTTTACGCATTTCTCGAACGTCAGATCTTGCCACTTGACTGCGATATTTTCTAGCGCTCTGCCTCGGCCAGCACCGGCTCAGCGCCTGCCTCGTCGTCAAGCGGCGCGCACAGGAGCCTGCGCCCGGCGCGCGCCAGATCAAGCTTGAAGAGGGCCTCCTCGCGTGCAAGCCGCGCCTGACGCACCACCACCTCCGCCTCGCATCGACCGGCCTCCGGCGCCGAGGCAAGCGCCGTTCGCGCCGTCTCGACGGCAAGCTGCGCCTGAGCCTGTTCGCGCGCGAGGCCCGCCGCGTTCAGCGCCATGTCATTATAGCGGTTCAGGAAACCCTGGCGGTTCTCCTTTGCAACGAGGATGGTATTCAAGAGGTTCAACCGCGCCCTCTGGGTCACGCGCATCGCGTCGCCCTGGTCGATCAGCGGGAGCACGTAACCCACCAGAAACTGGAAGCTGAGGCCGCCATTCTGGCTCATGAAGGTCGGCAACGCCGCCGTCAATTTGGTGAAGCGCGATTTCCTTGCAAGATCGAGCTGTGCGCCCGCCGCTTCCACCAGAAGATTCTCGAGGATCTTGTTGCCCGAACGCTCGAAACAGGCATCGCCGTCGGTGTCGGCGGCCTGAGGCAGGGCGGAGAGCGCCGGCAAGACGGAGGCCGCCGGGCGAATTCTGTAGCCGGCATCGCCAAGCCCGGCGAGCGAAAGGACCTTTGCCTCCTGCGCCTTCATGGCCGCTGTGATCGCGCCAACCTCCCTGCGGACGGCGACGATTTTCTGTCCAAGCGCCTTGAGTTCGGCCTCCGATACATTGCCGAGCTGGCTCTCCGCCCGCATCACGGTTTGCTGGCAGGACAGCTTGTCGGCCTCCAAAAGCGTGCGTCTGCGCTGAAAATCGAGGTCGCTCAGCGAGGCGTAGGAAGAGAGCAGCCCGGAGAGCGCGTTGCGCCGGGCGATCTGATACTGGACAGGGATAAGCTTTTCGGCGATCTCGACATTATGCTTGTCGAGACCGAGCAGCGCGTAGGCGATATCCCAGTTCACGCCGAGGATGACATTGGCATCACTGGCGACGCCGCCCTGGCGTTGGAAGGTGACATAATCGCGTGCCTCGGCCGAAATACGCGGCAGCCGGCGCGATTTCGTCTCGTCGAGCGCGAGTTCAGCTTCGGCCCTCTTTATCTCGGCCTTCATGACATCCTGGCCGCGCTCGCTCGCTGTCGCGACCAGCGCCTCCGGGCTAAGCGTCGCGCCTGCCGCTGGCGCGGGGACCGGCCCGTCGATCTTCTTTGCCAGCATGTCGATGTCATCGCGCGTCGCCTTCAGCTCCGGCGAGGCACATCCGGCAAGCGCGGCGAGAAACATGACGCTGACAATGAAGGCTCTAAACCGCGAGAAAGGGGCGCGGCCAGCGCGCGGCGCGGTCGAAGGCGCACGGATACGGCCTCCCAAGTCGGGTTTATGGCAGGAATTACGGCTCAAGGACGATATCACCCGGCTGAAGGCCAGAGAGGACGCGGACATAGCTGCCGGAGACCTCTCCAAGTTCAAGAGCGACCAGCCCGAATTGATCGCCTTCGACGCTGCGTGCATAGGGATTGCCGTTGTCGAACATGATCGCCGCTGCGGGAATGGCGGGTGCCGGTTCACCAAGCGCCTTGGAGAAGCTGCAAACGGCCTGTGAATGCAGCACACCATCATGGCTTGTCGCCGGAAATGTGATTTCGACGGCATATTCAAAGCGGCCGCGCGCCTGTTCGAGCGGGTCGTCGACAAGCTGCGTAGCGACGATTGTCGCGGCGGCCTCCGGCCGGCCGGAACCGAAGCTTACACTTACCGCCGAGCCATCCACCACGCTCATGTCGCTGTCGATAAAACGCAGCCGCGCGCCATAGACCTCGGGATCAACGATGGAGCCGATCGTCATGCCGGATCGAACCGTCCCCTCGCCCTTCAAGGCAAAACCGGGATCCGTCCAGACAAGCCGTCCATCCGCCGGGGCGCGAATGATCGCGCGCTCCAGCTCCGCCCGGATATCGCCAAGGCGCTGCTTGGTCTTGTCGACGGTATAGCGCAACTGGCTGACATCCAGCGCGTCCTGCGCCTTCCGCAAAGTCTGCTGGTGCTCGAAACGACCAAGCGCGGTCTTGGCCTCGCCGAGCTTGAGCCTTGCTTCCTCGACCCGGTTCGGAGCGATCTGTCCCCTCTTCTCCAGTGCCACGATTTCCGTCAGGGCCTGGCTGAGCCGGTCGCGTTTTTCAGTTAGATCCTGTCTTTCGATCGCGGCGATCGCGTCGGTCTGCTCCCGGTAAGGGCCGGTGCGAAACGCGAGCCGCTCCTTCAGGTTTGACAGCTCCAGGAGAACGTTCTTCTTTTCGCTTTCGAGCTTGGTCGCATCGAAGCGTGCGATCGGATCGCCTCGCTTCACTGCGGCATTCTGCTTCTCCAGCGCCTCAACGCGCCCATCCGCGGTCACTTCGATCGATCGGGGAGCGCCATAATCGACATGGCAGTGTCGCACGACCTGGCGGACAAACGCATGCGTCCCGATCGCGACGCGTCGCAAGTCGGCGGTCGTCGAACGCGCCTTGTCGCCGGCGAACGGCCAGACGTTGGCGCGCGCGGTCCAAAGCCCGGCCGCAAGGGCCGCCGCCGCCAGAACCAGAACTGCCAGCGTTTCCCTAGACTTAGGCAAGGCCGCTCTCCCCAGATATGATGCGCATGGTCTTTTCCCTCAGCTTTCCCGCAACACGGTCGCCGGATCCGTGCGCGCCGCATTCAGCGCGGGTATGATGCCGGCGACCAGCGTGACCGCCAGAAAACCGGCGATCGCTTCCGAAATACGGGTGATATCGATCCCCGCCCCCGTTGCGCGCCCGGCAAGGAAATAGCGGCTCAACGGCTGTTGCAAGATGTCGGCAAGCGCCAACCCACCGAAAATGCCGATCACAAGCGCGAGGACAGCGATCAGCAGCGTTTCCTGAACGATCTCGATGACGATCCGGCTGCGGGTTGCGCCGAGCGTGCGCCGGATCGCGATCTCGCGGCGGCGCTCGGTCACGGAAAACGACATCAGGGCCGCAATCGAGACCGCGCCGACAAGAAGAATGATCGCCGAGAGACCGACAGATATGGCCGTCGCGATGAATTTCAGTTCGCGGGCCTGTTCGACGATCGGCAGGCTCGACCAGAAAGACAGGCGTGAAGTGTCGAAAATCAGGGAGAGCAGGCCCTCCAGCCGGTCCTCGGCGAGGCTTGACGGCGGCCCCGAAACAAGAAGGCTGAAAGCGCCCGCAGTCACCTGCTCGAAAGAATCCTCGTGCTCTGCGATCAGGATCGAATCGGAAAGATTGGCGAAGGGCGGCCGCGCCGGCGCGTCGAAACCGGCAGCCACATGGCAGACCCGGCCCTCCACCCAGAGCGGAAGGTTTGCATCAAGCTGAATCCGCTCGGCGAGCCTCCGGCCGACGAGACAGCCATCCTCCATATGATCGGAGAGCGAAAGCCGGCCGGCCGCGCCGATGTCGAGCCCGGCAAGCCGCATGAAACCACGCCCCACCGCATAGGCGTTGGCGCGCTGGGTCGCGCCTCCGCTGCCGATGGCGACCGGGAAACTGCGGAAGGAAACGACCTCGAAACCGGGCGGAAGGAGGCCTTCAAGCGCTGCGGGCGCGAAGCGCGCAAGACCCGCCGGGTCGAACATGCCATCCGTCAATGTGCCGACCTCGGCATTTGCGCCGCTCACCACGAATGTATCCGCTTCGTTGAGTTCCAGCAGCATGTCGAAATGCCTGAGCGCATTGCCCGACAAAGCATAGTTGGCGATGGTGCCGGAAAGTGTCATCGACAACGTCACCACGGCGAAGAACAGACGGGTGAGCCCGAAGGCCCGCAATCGCGCGAGAAGCGGCTCAAGGACTGACATCGTGACAACATCCGCCCGAAAGTTTCACGACACGGTCGAAACGGCGGGCATATTCCAGATTGTGGGTGACCATGACCAGCCCGCAATCTTCGCTGACGCTGTCCATCAGAAGCCGAAGAATGTGACGTCCGGTCTCTTCATCGAGATTGCCCGTCGGCTCATCCGAAAGAATCAGTCTTGGCCGGGTGACAAGCGCGCGGGCCAGCGCGACCCGTTGTTTTTCCCCGCCCGAGAGGCGGCTGCAGCGCAGGCCGGCGCGCGCGGACAGCCCGACCCTGTCCAGCTCCGCCAGCGCGCGCCTTAGCGCCGCTTTCCGGCCGATGCCCTGATAACGCAAGGGCAAGGCCACATTGTCCGCCGCACTCACATGATCGATCAGGTTGAAGCCCTGGAACACGAATCCGATGGACTGGCGACGAAGACGCGTCTTCTCCGCATCACCGATCGCAATCACGTCCCGACCCGATATCAGCACCCGTCCCTTGTCGGGGATCGAAAGCGTTCCCAGAATTTCAAGCAGGGAAGACTTGCCCGACCCAGATGCCCCGATAATGCACAGCCGCTCCCCGGGTCGAAGCGCGAGGTCGACGGCCTTCAGGATTTCGATCGTCTGCGATGACGAAGTGACGCTTTTTCCGACACCCCGCACATCTAGAAGCATTTCAGACATCGGCAGTTCTGCCCTGAGGGAACCGTGCCGCGGCATACGCCGCACGGTCCCGCACTTTGAATGCTTTAGTAGTCCGGCTGGCAGCCGTATGCGGAGTACATCTCGTTTGCCAGATCGGCCGTCTGCTCATAGGCGTCCCAGTAGGGTTCCGCTCCGGCGGAGCCATACTTGTTAACGGCAAGCTTGTACTCATTGTAATAGCTGCGCGCGGCATCGCAGGTCGAGGCGACCTGAACGTTGACCTTGCCGCCCTTGGTGGTCGTGCACGATGACGGACATTGCAGGATCGAGGATTTCGCGCTCGCGTTGGACGAAGGTGTATTCGCGCCGCTGATATAGGCGTCGTCCTCTGCATCATAATCCAGCGATTCGGTACATGCAGCGAGAAGCATCAGGGGCGCCGCGCACAGCAGCATCTTCATTTTCGACATTCGGTATTCACCCTCATTATACGCGAAGAAGTCTTCGTCCGGTTGCAGTCCGCGCGACCTTCGCGCGTTCAGGATAAGAGAAGTAGCGAACGCCCCCTGCAGACGCGCCCCCCATTTGGGGGGAGCAGGACTTTTTTCTGACGAGCGTCAGTGCCGGCCGGACACGATCTGACGCTTTGCAGAACGGCCGACGCTTGCGCGGCGGCGACGCTGAGACTATTGACGGGCATTGCCAAGCCCACGTGAAGCGGACCGACTGCCTGATGGACCTGATTGCCGATTTCGACCTGACGCGCGAGAATACGCTCGGCCTCGTATCTGCCGCCAGGCTCGCCGCCCGCATCAACGCAGCCGACGATCTGGATGCGCTTGTTGACGAGGCGAGAGAGCGCGACATGCCGCTCAAGATCCTCGGCGGCGGCAGCAATGTCGTCCTCAGTGAAACCGTCGAGGCCCTTGTCGGCCTGATGAAGATCGAAGGGCGAAACCAGGCGGACCAGACCGCAACGCACAATATCGTCACGGCCGGCGCCGGCGAGAACTGGCACGAATTCGTTGCCTGGACCGTCGAAAGCGGCATGCCCGGGCTGGAAAATCTTGCCGGCATTCCCGGAACGGTCGGCGCGGCGCCGGTCCAGAATATCGGCGCCTATGGCGCCCAGCTCTCCGATTTCTTTCAACGTCTTGAGGCCTACGACACCGAAACCCGGCAGACCCGGGTTTTCACACGCGAGGAATGCGGGTTCGGCTATCGCCAAAGCCGGTTCAAGGCCGAACCGGACCGGCACGTCATCCTGTCGCTGACCCTGGCGCTACCGCGAGACTGGCGGCCGTCCAACGTCTATGCCGGTCTCGAGCGTCTTTCCGCCGGGGCTTTGCCGGGCGAGGTCATGGCGCATGTTCTGGCGCTCCGCAGGTCGAAGCTTCCGGACTGGCGCAGGCTCGGCAATGCCGGTTCGTTCTTTCACAACCCCGTCGTCAGCGCTGCCCAAGCCGAGAATTTCGCGGACGCGCCGCGCTACCCGCAACCCGACGGCAGCGTCAAGCTGTCAGCCGGCTGGCTGATCGAGCAATGCGGTCTGAAGGGCGAGCGGCTCGGCCCTGTCGGCACCTTTGAAGGACATGCCCTGGTCCTGGTCAATCATGGCGGCGCGACGCGCCGGGATGTCATCCGCTTCGCAGCGTTTGTGCGCGAGCAGGTCAGCACCCGTTTCGGGGTCGATCTGGTCCAGGAACCGATCGAAATCTAGGCAATCTGCAGCCTGACAGCGATTTTCTCCACTCCGATCAGGGATTTAAGAAATCCCCCTACTCCATTGATAAATATCACTTTGGCCCGGCCGGAGCGGCAAGACGGGACGACTGTTTTCCGCCGAAGGCAAATCTGTCGGGCCTGACGGGTCGTTTACACGACCAAAACGTCCTAATATTGAGCGGAGCTCAAAAGGAGATCGCAAGAGCCGGGTGCGCCGGCCGCAGAAGACGGAGGTCACGAAACAAGAGATGACCGAGCGAGCGAAAGAAACGGGTGCGGGCCAGCATTCGACCTATGATCGGTTGAGGCGCTTCGACACCGCCCCGTCCGCTGAACTCGACGCGCTGACCAAGGCCGCCGCGCTGGTCTGCGGCACGCCGATTTCGCTGATCACACTCCTGAACGAGGACACGCAATGGTTCAAGGCCAATTACGGCCTTGAAGGCGTGGAGGAGACCGCGCGCGACGTCTCTTTCTGCACGCACGCCCTTGAGGGCAGGCAGTTGATGGAGGTGGAGGACGCGACGCAGGACAGTCGCTTTGCAGAAAACCCCTTCGTCACTGACGGTATCGGCGTCCGCTTTTATGCAGGCGTGCCGCTTGAGCTTTCCGATGGCGAGCGGGTCGGTACGCTCTGCGTCATCGACCAGAAGCCGAAGACCCTCTCTCAGAACCAGAGAGATATTCTGAGCCATTTGGCCCGCGCCGCGGCGAAAGCGCTCGAGGCCCGGTTGATGGCTCTTCGCGAACGGGAGCTGCAAGCCGTCGAGGCCGAGGCGCGCTCCATTCTCGAGAACAGTCCCGACGCAATCCTGACAATGGATAATGACGGTACGATCCGCCACTGGAACGACGCCGCCGAACGACTTTTCGGCTACCTAGCCGCAGAAGCCGTGGGCAGGCCGCTTTCGCTGATCGTCGCGCCGGAACACCGCGACGCGCAGACCAACCTTGCGGAACGGCTCGGGGATATCAGCGCCAACCGCAACCTGCGGACCGAACGGGTGCATAAAAATGGAACGCGGTTGGCGGTCTCCGTCTCGCTTGGCCCCGTGGTCTCCGACAGCGGCGCGGTCACAGGGGCAACCGAAATCATCCGGGACATCGGCGATGTCGTCAAAACCCACCGGGAACTCGAAGCGGCCGAACGGCAGATCGAGCGGCTTTACCGCGCGACGCCGGCAATGCTGCATTCGACCGATCCCTCGGGAACGCTGTTGAGCGTCAGCGACCGCTGGCTCGACGTGATGAAATATAATCGCGAGGAGGTGATCGGCCGCAAGCTGGCCGATTTCCTGACGCCCGAATCGGCCAGAATTTCGCGAACGGAAGTGCTGCCCGCCTTCCTGTTCGACGGCCATTGCGAAAACGTCCGCTACCAGATGGTCACGCGGTCGGGCCAGGTCCTCGATGTACTGCTCTCTGCCATTCTCGAACGCGACGGCGCGGGCAATCCGCTGCGGATCATATCCACGATCGAGGATGTCACCCAGCGCCGGAAAGCGGAGAACGCACTGATCGAGGAACGGCGCCGTCTGCAGCAGATCATCGAGGCAACGCGTTCCGGCACATGGGAATGGAATGCCCAGACGGACGAGTTCAGGCTCAATCACCTCTGGGCGCGGATCATCGGATATGAGCGTGAAGAGCTGGGATCGCCCAACATCCGCACATGGCAGGATCGGATCCACCCTGATGATCTGGCTCTTCACGAGGGGCAGCTTGCCGCACACCTGCGCGGGGAGACCGAAAGTTATGACTGCGAGATGCGGCTGCGCCACAAATCCGGAGACTGGATCTGGGTCGCCGGCCGCGGCCGCGCCCTTACATGGACCGAAAGCGGCAAGCCTGAGTGGGTGTTTGGCACGCTGCAGGACGTCACACGCCAGAAGGACGAGGAAGAGGAACTGCGCCAGAACCGCGAGTTTCTGGAGCGCACCGGCAATCTTGCCGGCGTCGGCGGCTGGGAAGTCGACCTTGAGACCGCAAAGGTCTACTGGTCGGAGGAGACCTGCCGCATTCATGGCGTTGCATCCGATTTCGAGCCCTCGCTTGAAAAAGTGGTCTCTTTTTTTGATCCGGAGGTGCGGGAAACTTTCGAGACGTCCTTGCGCTCGAGCATAGAAAACGGCACGAGCTGGGACATGGAACTGCCGATGACGCGGGGCGACGGCCGCCGCATCTGGCTGCGGGTCAACGGTTCCGTCCAGTTTGAGGACGGCCGACCGGTGCGCCTCCTGGGCGCATCCCAGGACGTGACCCAGCAGGTGCTCCAGCGCCTCGAGCTGGAAAGGGTCAACGAGCGGATGGCCATCGCCACCGAAAACGGGCGGATCGGGGTCTGGGACGCCAATCTTGCATCGGGAAAGACCTACTATTCGGACATCTGGTGCGGACTGATCGGCTATCGCCGCAACGAGATTGCCGATAGTGGCGACCATTGGCTGGACTACATCCACCCCGACGATGTCGAACGGGCACGCACAGCCGATGCCGACCACATTCGCGGCGAGGCTCCCTTCTTCGAGGAGGAGTTCCGCATGCGCCACAAGGACGGGCGCTGGATCTGGATCCTGGATCGCGGCCGCGTCGTCCAGCGCGCCGAGGACGGCTCGCCGATGCGCATGATCGGAACCCACACCGACATCACCGCCCGCAAACGCGCCGAGGAAGAACGTTTCCTGATGAGCGAGCGCATGACGATCGCCACCGACAGCGGCGGGATCGGCATCTGGGAGATGGAAATCGATCGTCGGGTCGCCCATTGGGATGCGCTCATGTATCGGCTTTATGGCCTCGATGCTTCGGGCGAGGACGATATCGGGGATATCTGGAGGCGCGCCGTACATCCTGAAGACCGCGAGCGAGTGGAAAAGGCCGTGCACCGAACCATCGAAACCGGTGACCATCTTGATGAGGAATACCGCGTCATGCTGTCCGATGGCGCCTATCGCCATCTCCACATCGCCGCCAATCTGGTGCGCGACAAGTCCGGCCGCCCGAGCCGCGTCATCGGCGCGGCCTGGGATGTGACCGCCAGGCGGCAAATGACCCTCGATCTCGCCGAACAACACGAACTGATGAGGGTGACGCTCAACTCCATCGGCGATGCGGTGATCACGACCGATGCGGCAGGCAGGGTCCGCTGGCTAAACCCGGCAGCCGAGCGGATGACCGGCTGGAGCGCGGATGAGGCGGCGGGCAAGCCTTCCGCCCAGGTTTTTTCGATCATCAATGAGGAAACGCGCGAAATTGCACCGGACCCGATCGCCGCAAGCCTGGAACACGGACGCGTCGTCGGACTTGCGGAGAATACGCTTCTTGTCGGGCGTCACGGACTCGAATACGGGATTGAGGATTCCGCGGCGCCGATCCGAAGTTCCGAAGGCCAGATCCTCGGCGTGGTCCTGGTGTTCCACGATGTCAGCGAGCAAAGACGCCTTTCGCGGGAAATGACCTACCGTGCCAGTCACGATCCGCTGACAGGCCTTTTGAACCGCTCCGAATTCGACCGTAGGTTGCAGAGAACGTTCGAGACGGCCCAGGAGGCCGGCACGGCGAATGTTCTTCTCTATATCGACCTCGACCAGTTCAAGATCGTCAACGACACATGCGGTCACACCGTCGGCGACGCACTTTTGAAAAAGGTTTCCAGCCTGATGCAGGACTGTCTGCGCAAGCGCGACACGCTGGCGCGGCTCGGCGGCGACGAATTCGCGGTGCTGCTCGAGCATTGCAGCCCGGCGGACGGCGAGCGCATTGCCCAGAAAATCTGCGACCGGATGAGCGAGTTCCGCTTCGTTCACGATGAAAAGCATTTCAGGGTTGGCACCAGTATCGGTCTGGTCCCGATCGACCGGCGCTCCACCAGCGTTTCGGCGATTCTGCAGGCAGCGGACACCTCCTGCTACGTCGCCAAGGAGAGAGGCCGCAACCGCGTGCATGCGTGGGAAGAAAGCGACGAGACCCTGAAGATGCGGTCGGGCGAAACCCGCTGGGCTTCCAGGATCGAACGAGCGTTGCAGGAAGAGAGTTTCGTTCTCTACGCCCAAGCCATCGCGCCGATCGATGGGGACGGGTCAATCCGCCATATCGAACTGCTGCTGCGCATGGTCGACGACAATGGCGAGATCGTTCTGCCGGGCGCATTCATGCCGGCTGCCGAACGGTTCAATCTCGTCTCCCATATCGATCGATGGGTTCTTGCAAAGGCGCTCGAAAAGATCGCCTCCTCCGGGCTTTCGAGCGAAAGGGCCCGGCTTTGCGTCAACCTCTCGGGGAAATCGCTCGGTGACCGCGCCTTCCACAAGATGGCGCTCGATCTTCTGGACGAGGCCGGAAGCGAGACCTGCCACTGCCTCTGCATCGAGATCACGGAGACTGCAGTCATCACCAATATGGAGGAGGCCTCCTCCTTCATCGAAAACCTTCGCCACCGCGGCATTTCTGTCGCGCTCGACGATTTCGGCGCCGGTTCCTCTTCCTTCGGCTATCTCAAGCACTTCGCGCTCGACTATCTGAAGATAGACGGCCAGTTCATCCGCGAACTCCTGAGCGATCCGCTCAACGAGGCGACGATCAAGTGTTTCGTCGAGGTGGCGCGTGTGCTGGGCGTCGAGACCATTGCCGAATATGTCGGCGACGAGCCCACCTGTGCGAAGCTGAAGGACTACGGCGTCGATTTCGCCCAGGGCTTTTACATCCACGAGCCGGAGCCGATCGCAGACCTCCTGCATCGGCTCGAGCTGGCACGCGCGGATGACCCGGTCGGCTGACCCGACAGGGCGAAAACCCCGCGCTTCATCGAGAGATCACCACTGCTTCTGCGGAAGATCGATGCCGTGTTCGGCAAGGAATCTGTCGATTCGAACCGTCTCTCCGGTTTCGATCGACCGGTTGGCGGCGATGCCGGTCAGGATCGACCAGGCCCCGTCGATATGGGATGAGGAGCGCCCGTAGCGGTCATCTCCGGCGTCGGGATCGAACAGATAGCCGAGCATGACAGGGTCCGCGCCGCCATGATCGCCCTCACCTTCCCAGACCTTCAGCGTCTCGGGTTGCCTTCCGGCAAGGTGTAGCGTCGTGGTCATCGTTTCAGAGCCGGCGGCCTTTTCCCGCTTGCCGCCGAAGACGCCGTGGACCTCGACATGGCGGTGCGACAACTCGCCCTTTGTGCCGTAGAACTTCACTTCCAGCCCTTCCCAGGGCGAATAGGCGCAGAGCGTGTAGTTGAGGCTTGCGCCCGTGCCATAGACCGCCTGCACCTGCATCGTGTCCTCAATCGTGATGTCATCATCGAAGACGCAGCGGTCGCGCAGATAGCCATCATCGTCTTCGGCGTCGAGATAGAGCGCTTTCAGCGCCTGGTCTGCCTCGAGGTCCAGCCGGAAGTCGCAGCTTCCGGCGCTCGGACAGTCGTGACAACGCGGCCCGCGCCGGTGAAGCCCGAGCGCTTCGGCGGTTTCGGCCCGGTAGAAGGAACGGGAGCCGTGGGCGGCGACGGAGACCGGCGAGGAGCCGAGCCACCAATTGACGAGGTCGAAATGGTGGGTCGACTTGTGCACCAGAAGACCGCCGGACTGATCCTTGTAGCGATGCCAGCGGCGGAAATAATCGGCGCCGTGCACGCGGTCGAGATACCAGCGGAAGCTGACGGCGGTGACGTCGCCGATCGCGCCGGACATCAGGATGTCCTTCAGTTGCGTGCGGGCCGGCGTGTAGCGGTAGTTGAAGGTGACCGTCACCTTGCGGCCGGTTTCCTTCTGCGCGTCGAGGATCGCCTTCAGCTTCTCAAGGTCGATCGTCATCGGCTTTTCGGTCATCACGTCGCAGCCGGCACGCATCGCATCGACGATATAGTCATGGTGCAGATAATCTGGCACCGTGACGATCACCGTGTCCGGCTTCTGCTCGCTCAGCATCTGCGGAAACTCCGCCGCACGGTAGGTCGCAACGCCATTTCCCTCGGCAGGCACGGCATTTGCCGAGAGCGCCAGCCGCTTCTCGTTGATGTCGCAGAGCCCGACCAGCGCGTTGCGATCGGCATAGGTTTCGGCGACGGCGCCGCGAAACATCTTGTGCCGCGATCCGGTTCCAACGATGGCGTATTTCATGATCCTGCCCTTCTGTCCGCACGGCTCCAGCCGTCGGTTTTCCTGCCCCGCCGATAGCGCGCTCCCAAGCGCTCCGGCCTCCCAAACGCATCCCGCGCGCAACACCCTTCCATCCGCACCGCATATCCGGCGCCGACATTCTGACAAAGCCGGGCAAAACACCCGCAGGTCCGGAAGAATCGGGAAGCGACGAGACTGAGATTTCAACTCTGCCAGACTAGCAGATCAGAATCAATCTTGTCTGATCAGCCTTTGGCGGTGCGGCGCGTTCCCGGCATCCGGGCCGTCATTTCACGCAGTCCAGAATTCAAAACCGAAAAATATGGAACAATCGCAGCCCCGACAGGTTGGCCCATGAGCAGCCGCTATGCCGAGCCGGATCTCCGCCGCCGTCGAGCGATCGGGAGGCGCTTCTTCGGTTCTTCGGCGTGGGGCCTGCCAGTCACGACGAAACTCGCAACTGGAGTGAAAAATCATGAAACGACTGTTCTTCGTTATCGCACTGGGCGCACTGACCGCATGCTCGGCCACCGAAAAGGGCGCAACGGTCGGCGGACTTTCCGGCGCAGCCGTGGGCACAGCCGTCACGGGCGATGTCGGCGGCGCGGCACTTGGCGGCGCTGTGGGTGCTGCTGCCGGCGCGCTGATCGGCCGCGCAAACGAGCCGGGCCGTTGCTACTATCGCGATGCCAATGGCGAACGTTACGTCGCCGCCTGCCCAAACTGACTAGAACGGAGAAAGGCCGGTTTCATGACCGGCCTTTCTTCTGGCAGACGACAGCAGTCTGAGCCGCCTCAGTGAGGCGGCTTCTTATTTCGCATCTGACGGACGAAGTTCGGCTACTCATCAAAATCCGACGGAACATGGCTGTCGACGCCGATCAGCACGATCGCGTTTTCCACATCGCGCACGCCCTTGACCGAGAGCACCAGGGTTTCGAGCTTCAGGCGCTCCGGCTCGGTTTCCACTTCGCCGCTCAGCATCGCCACCCCATCGCGCACCGTGACGGTTACAAGATCAGCGTTGAAGCGCTCATCTTCGTCGATCAACCGGGTGATGGCATCCGACAGGCCGTCATCGTCAACCGTCGTATCGTCCGGCTCAGGCGCCAGACGCTGGGCGGTGTGGACAGCGGTATCCTCCGAGACCTGAGCGCCCGGCGTTTCGCGCCGATCCAGATTGGCCGGATTGGCGTCATAGGGCGCATTGCGTTCGCCCTTCCGGTTTTCCTCATCCGAATACGGCCAGCCGTCATCGAGATTGCGGTCCTCGTAATCGCGATAATCCTCCTCGCGCGGCGTTTCATGCGGCTTCGTCTTTGAACCAGCCATGGCGTTTCTCCTTTCAGATGTCTGTGCGGAAGAAACGGCTGGGAGCGACAAATGTTCTCCCCTTTTGAGCGAAGTCGGGCGAATGGACCTGCCAGGCGTCTCGGAACAAGACCGGCCCGGAGGTTTTTAGACATAAGGATGCTCATTCAAAGCGCGCGGATTTTCACCGCGCCAAATGCCAAAGGAGATGAAACATGCCCGGATGGCTTCATCTGCTCGCCATCATTTCCCTCCTCGCCGGCCTCGGATCCGCGATCATCATCGCTGTCGATGTCTTCAGGAACCCCCAGCATATGTGGATCATGAATGTGGTCTGGCCCCTTGTCACGCTGTTCGGCTCGGCTGCGGCGTTGTGGGCCTATTTCCGCTATGGCCGGCTCGCCACCCGCGCAGCCCATCACCGGGCCATGCAGAACCATGAGAAGCCGCCGAACATGACTGACACACCCTTCGCCGTAATGGTTGGCAAGGGGGCGGCCCATTGCGGCTCGGGCTGCGCGCTCGGCGATCTGGTCGCCGAATGGCTCGCCTTCCTCGTCCCGGCCATCGCCGTCTGGTTCGGCTGGCAGACGATCTTTGCCGAGAAGATGTTCGCCGTATGGATCCTCGACTTCATCTTCGCCTTTTCCTTCGGCGTGATCTTCCAGTATTTCACGATCAAGCCGATGCGCGGCCTGACGCCCGCTCAGGGCCTTATCCAGGCGGTGAAGGCCGATTTCCTGTCGCTGACGTCCTGGCAGGTCGGCATGTACGGCTTCATGGCCTTTGCCCAGTTCTTCCTGTTCCGCCACTTGCTTGGCGTGAAGCTCGAAGTGACGACGGTGGAGTTCTGGTTCATGATGCAGATCGCGATGTGGGCAGGGTTCATCACCGCCTATCCCGTCAACTGGTGGCTCGTTTCCAAGGGCATCAAAGAGAAGATGTAAGGCTCAGCAGCCGCCGATGGTCGAACGCACGATCGTGTTGAGCGCCCGATCGGTCGCCTGATCGACGACGCCGGTCGGCGCAAAGCCGTATTGCGTCTGGAAGGCGATCACCGCTGCCCTCGTCTTTTCGTCGAAGACCGGGTCCGGATAGGCAAGGAACAGGCCCAACCGGTTGAGCGAGGCTTCCAGCGCCGTCACCCTCGGCAGCATGTCGCCGATCTCAAGTTCGGCGAAGATCACCTCCGGCTCGGCAATGCAAGCCTCGTCCTCCACGGGCGCAAGCCTGAATTCGCCCCGAAGCTCGCCGCCATCGGCGTCAAACACGTTGGCAAGCGCACTATCGATCAGTTCGTTGTCCTCCAGCCGCAGACGTGCGCTTCTGAAATTCAGGCCGCCGCCATCAACAAGGGTCAGAAAGGCATTGCCGCCGTCGCATTCGATGCTGCAATGAACTTCTTCACCGTCTGAACAACTGGCCAGGGTGCCGAACCGCTCGTTAGGCACATCCCAATAGCTGAGACTGAGCGTCATCAGGTAGGGGCTGTCGCTGTCCGAAGGGTCGAGCCTGACCATCATGTTGCGGATTTTGCTGTCGCCACGTTCGAATTCCCCGGCAAAGCACGTCCCGCTGATCGCCTCGGCCGTGCCTTGTTGGCTGAAGGCTGCAGAAGCGGCCAGAACGGTGAACAATGAAACCGATGCAATGACCGAAAATTGCATCATTCTTCTTATCGTCATCGCCAATTCCCCATCAGCATGAAGGGCGCCCAGAAGATCGGGTGGTCGAAATCAAAGGTGATCGGCGACCCCGGATCGGCGGGAAGGCCGAGGCGGCCCGCGGTCTGGAAGACGACGCTCTCCCGGTCGAGCACGTCACGATCGCCGATCCGGCGCTGAATGAATTCGCGCTGGGCGGTTGCCAGCGCCTCCGCCTTCGACAATCCGCCGAACTCCCTGAGCTCGTAGAAACGCTGCATGATCAGCGGCGTCGATATATCGAGCACCGGCCAGAGCGTGGCCAGCGTCGCCTTGGCGCCGCGTTCGCCGGTGATCTTGGCGAGGCTTTCGATCTCGCGCCCGTCGGAGCCGGGATTGGCGCGGCCCGTCTCGCAGGCAGACCAGGTCAGCAGATCAACATTGGAAAAGTCGAAATCCCCCGCTCCGCCCTTGATTTCGCTGATCGGAAGGTGCTCGCCGGTGCCCAGAAGCAGATAGGAATCGTCCTCCGTGTTGCCGAGCACGAAATGGGAGGCGACATGAACCGTTCCCGCCCCGACCGGCGACGACCCGCCGATCGTCAGCGCCTCGGAAAGCGCCGCCCTGTCGAAGGCCTCGTCGAGCGCCAGTTCGCCCTCCATGAAGCCATAACGTTCCTCGCCGCTCAAGAGTCCGCCGAATTCCAGCGCCACGCCAGGAAGTTCGGAAAAATCGCCGACCGCCCGTGTCAGTCCCAAGCCAGCGAAGGGCGTCTCGGCCACGGCGACGCCGGTGATTTCGCTCTCGCTGCTGGTCAGGCTCGCAACATCATAACGTTCCACCAGATAGCGCTCACCGTCATAAAGCGCCTGATAGGGCAGATAGCGCAGGCGCCGATCCTGCGAGACCAGCAGAAGATCGGGATCGATGCGGGCAAGATCATCGGCGACCGGGTCGATCAGGAGATCGTAGAGCAACTCGCTCTCGGCGCGCGGATCGCTGTAGAAATCATTGAAGGCAAGATGGAGATCGGCAAGCGCGCCGTTGAGCGTCGCCTCGGAAAACGGTTCCCCGTTCCAGCTATCGATCGTATAGCTCAACTGCTCATCGCGCGATGTCAGCAGAATGTTGAGCCGGTCCGGCATGACGAGATAGTGCAGCGCTACCGCATTCGTCTCAAGTCCTGAAAGGATGGTGGCCTGCACGGATTGCTCCGCAAGCGGGGTCTCGCTTGCCGGCGCGCTTTCCTCCAGGTCGGAAAGCGCAGCGAAAATGGTCTGGAGACCGGCCTCATAGGCAGCGTTCGCCGCAGCAAGATCGGCGTTCAGGGCGTTGAGGCGCTCTTCCTCGGCATCTGTCAGCGTTCCCGCCTCCTGCCGAGAAATCAGCGCATCGCGCTCGCGTACATCCGAAATGCTCGGCGGCTGAAGCGCGTTGATGGCGGCCTGGAGCACTGCTTCCTCTTCCGTCAGCGGCAATGTCGCAAAGGCGTCGCCGACGAAATCGAGATCGCGATCGGTAAACTGGAAAGCCTCGAAATCCTTCAGGAGGCCGAGCACGAATTCGGCGTCACTCAGCCGGTCTTGCTGAATGAAGAGATCGGCCAGCCAGCGATAATTGTCGGCGATCAGGTCGCGGAAACAGCCGCGCAGGTCCTCCGGCAAAGTCGCGAGGTCCGCCCGCACGACCTGCAGCCGGTTGATCGCCTGCTTAGCAAGCAGCACGGCAAGCGAATCCGAGCCGAGCGCAAAGGCCCGTTCGCTGGCATTGGAAAGATGGCAGACGCGGGTGAGCTCGGCGGAAAGCGGCCCGTCGGAAAGTTCGCGCAGCCGGTCGAGCCTCAGCTCTGCGGAAAGCGCGGTCAGTTCCATCGCGAGAGCCTCGCGATTGTCGCCAGAAGCTTGCAGCGCATCGCCGTAGCGGCGGGCTGAATTGACGAGACCGAGGCTGGTCCCGCCGCGCGCGCGCACCTCGGCGAAGGTTTCAGCGGCCGACTGAAGATCCGGCAAGGGCGGCTCGACCTCGGGGTCGGCGGCGCGGATCAGTCTCAGAAAGTCCGCAGCCGCCTTGTCTCCATTGGCTGCCATCAGGCCGAGAAAGCCAACAAGCCCCTCCGGCAAAGACTGCAGGTCGCCGGGCGCGCGGTTCTCGACCAGGCGCCGGATCGTGGCGTCGCGGAGATTGGTTGCCTGCTCGTCGAAACGGGGATCGGCCAGTCCGCTCAGTTCGTAACCCTCGGCGCGCTGAGCCCGCTCCGCAGCCCCTCGGAAATCACCATATGCGGCAAGGACATCGACAAGTTCGAGCGAGTCCAGAGCCTTCAGTCGATCAAACCCGACAGATACGAGATCGGCGCCGTAACGCCCGGCGGAAAGCTGCTTGGCGACATTTTCGCAACTTTCCCAATCATCGTCACAGACGCGCTCCAGCGCCGCCTCCGCCGCTTTCACCACTTCGGGACCGGCAAGCGACGCCCGCGCCAGCCTGACATCATACGCTACCGCCCCGACGGCCGATTCTCGCCGGGCCTGCGCGCCGTCAAAGTCATCCGGGGCTTGCTCATAGCGCTGTTTGAAAAACTTGAGAGAATTTTCCGCAGCGTAGTCGGAGAGCTGCGGAAAGGCCTCGATCAGCCGCACCAGCTTGAAAAGCGCGTCCGTATCGCCGTTGTCCGCAGCGATCGCCAGCCATTTGGCGCCCTCGGCCTCATCGAGCACCGCACCGCATTCAGCGCACAAATTCGTCTCGGCCAGCCTTGCCGCGAACGCCGCAGACTGTTCCGCAGCAGTCGTGATCAACGCGTCTCCGGCAGGCGACAACAACGCCGGACTGCCGTCCATCATCCGATTGGCGAGAAAATCTGCGATCCAGGAATAAACAGACGCCCAGTCGGCGTCCGGCCCCCTGTCGGCGATCCGTTCCTCAGCCACGCCAATCAGCGCCTCGTACCAAAAGAGTGCCTTCGCGATAGCCTCGGACGTGTTCTTGTCAGTCCTCACTGCCAGTTGCGCCATCGCAAAGCCCTCGCCGGCAGCGGCGGCCTCCTCGTAAAGCCGCAAGGCGCGCTCCGGATCTTTCGCGCCGCCCTGCCCGTATTCCAGCATCAGCGCGAGATGAGCCATGGCGTAAGGCGCTCCCTTGTCGGCGGCATCCTCCAGCAAACCACGAGCGCCTGCGGCGGACTTGCCGAAGGTGGTCGCTCCCTGCAGCATGCGTTCGGCAAGCACATATTCATAGGCGGGCCCGGACGTGGCTTTGAGCGCCTCGAATGCGCCTGGATGCGCAAGCACGACATTGGCAACACGGCTTGTCTCGTCACGGTCGGAAATTGAGAGGACGAGGCCGAAATCGCTCGTGGTAAACATGCCGATAGGCACGTCATAGGTCTGCACCTCGCGCCACTGGCTCTGGCGCGCCGCTGCCTCTACCGTGAAGGGGATCGCGGCGCGTTCAGATTCCATGGCCGCGAAATAGTCCGCCTCCCCCCAGGCCGGACCGTCATAACCAAAAAGCTCCGCGACGGCGCTGACATGACTTTCCGCGCCCGTCGATGCTGTCGCCGCCCCTTCCGGCAGAAGCGAGACGACAGCCTCCCGCTCAAGTCCGCTGAAACGTCCGCGCGCAGTCATCTGGTCGAAGGCCGGCCCAAGCGTTTCACGCACCCACGGTCGGTCAAGCGGCGGCAATTGGTGGGCCGGGTAGAGAAAATCGAGAAGCCTGATTCCCTCGCCATTTTCGGCGACAACGCCTCCCCCGTCTTCGCAGGCCCTGCCCGTCACCGGGATATCGGCAATGGCGGCAAGATCGGAAACCGTGGGGGTGAACTCTCCGTCGCGCGGCTGCAGGCCCAACCCTTGGCGCATGCGGTTCCACGCCGCCCGGCTGGCGGGGCCGAAGGCGCCGTCGAGTGCGCCCGCATAACAGCCGTGACGCATCATCAGCGATTGCGCGAGCCGGAGGTAGTCGTGAAAAAGCGAATTGAAATCACGCTGGGTGAAGCGGAGATCGCTGAGCCCGACATAGCCGTAATTCAGATCCTGAGTGGTCATGCTGACGACCAACGGGCAGAGGCGATCGCCATAACGTTCCACATCTTCCGCCATGGCACCGAGTGCCTCGGGCAGAAACCCGGCGACGCGCTCAAGCCTGCCATCCGCCAGATCGAGACTGTAGCCCTCGTTCTCCCAGATTCCGGCACCGCGGGCGATATCGTCGACCTTCATCGCGGACCAGGCCGAAAATGCCGTTACCATGAACTCGTTGCGCGTGCCCAAGTCCATACGGGCGAAGAGGTCCTCCGAGATGCAGGAAAGGCCCGAAAGCGCACTCGCTGCATGCCCGGAACCGGCATCGCCGGGGCGGCCTGCCCCTGACGAAGGCGGCAAGGCCGCGTTGTTGGCGCGAATGCTGGCGACGATCTCCGGAAAGGCAGCCTCATAGGCGTCCCGGTCGTCGCGCGAATAGCGAAAATGCAGCGCTGAAAAGCAGTCGCAATCGTCAATCCGGATATAATAGGAGCTGGCGAACGCGTCGCTAGCGGGGGTTCCGATCGTGACGCTACATTCACTGTCAGAAGTAAAGCGTTGATCTGATAACGTAAAACCATACTTGCGCCAATTCGCCACGCGCTCATCGACAAGCCGGGCGCAATCATCATACCCGGTATCCTGAATCAGGCGCAGATTGCCTTCGACCGGGCCGATCGAAAACTTTCGGTCGACACCGTCCACCTCGAAGTCGGCGCCGTCCGGAAGCGTGGCATCAATGTCATAGCGCACTCCGTTCCGGTATATCTCCAGGGCTCCGGCTGCTGGCGCGAAAACCAGAGAACCGAGCACCAGCCAAAGAGCAGTCGCCGCAGCGGCAAGCCGCGCGGTCTTGTCTTCCGATCGCTCCCGTCGATTGCGCATTCCCGCCTCCGGCTTCTATCTAGATCTGCCAAATGTCACTTTGCCATCCGCCTTTGCGGAAGGAAACACTCGAAACGAAGGCCGACGCTCAGCCTCCGCCACCCTCCGCCTGGTCGTTCCTCGCCGCAGGCGCAACATCCTTGGTACGCGTATAGGAGAAGTCCGGCTCCGCCCTCAGCCGCACCTCACGCGGCGCGATCGAAATGCCGGCCTCGCGGAACATGCGCCGGACGGCATCGTAGACAACCGAACGCAGCGCGAACTGCGTTCCCGGTTTGCATTTGTAGACGATGCGCAAAACCATCGCGCTATCGTCGATCATCACGATGCCGGCATTTTCGAGCGGCGCGACAAGGCTCTGGCCATGCACGGGTTCTGCAAGCAACTTCTCGTTCAAAACCCTAAAGCGCGGCTCCAGCCCGTCGAGATCCGTTTCCAGCGGCAGCCGGAACTCCAGCCACATTGATGCCCAGTCGCGGGATTTGTTTGCAATGGTGCGGATCTCGCCGAAGGGAACGGTGTGGATGGCCCCAAGCGGATGACGAATCTGGACCGAGCGGATGCCCGCCCGCTCGACCGTGCCGCTGGCAACGCCAACATCAACGAGATCGCCAACGCGGAAAGCGTCGTCAACCAGGAAGAAAATGCCGGAGATGATGTCCTTGACCAACGTCTGGCTGCCCATGCCGATCGCGATACCGACGATGCCGGCGCCGGCAAGCAGCGGCAGAACGTCTATGCCGAGCGCCGAGATCGCGATGATGGTCGCAATGGAGGCGATCGTGATCAGCAATGTGTTGCGCACCAGCGGCAGCACGGTCGCAACCCGGCTCTGACGCGCGGCGCGCGCGGTTTCGGCCTCCCCTTGCGCATAGGCTGCCTTGAGCAGCATGCGCTGCGAGCCGATCAGCACCAGGTGCCAGGCCACATAAGCGAGAACCAGCGTAACGAGAAGCTGCGTCAGCGACGGCATGATGGCGGTGATGCGCGGATTGGACAACCCCTGCCAGGGTCCGCTCCAGAGCCGGATCAGCGCCAGAAGCGCCGCGAGCACCGCCGCTGCCTGCCCGAGGCGCGCGAAGAACTGGGCGAAGGTCGGCACGTCTTCCGGCAGCGCCATCTGCGGCTCTGCCGCTAGCGCTGCCCGCCGCCTTGCTCGATCGCGGGCATCGGCGCGCGCCGCCCAGTCATCCATCAGCAGGCAAGCGATGACGAGCCCCAGCAGAACCATGAAGCTGAAGACGGCAAGCGTTCCGGCCTGCGGCCGGTTCAACAGCAAGAGCACCGACGTGCCGAACCAGGAAAGACAGATGTAGAAGATGGCGAAGAGGTGCCAGACTGCGCTCAGCGATTTCCACCCCAGGCCGCGGCTGCGCCCTGCCGGATCGGTTGCAAGGATCGCCGCCACGGAGAAACGATTGCTAAGACAGGCGAAGATCAGCAGCAGCGTGACCGCAGATCGCGAGACGAGCGAAAGCGTGAGCGTCTCATCGGCCGGCATGCCGGCCTGGCGGAGAAGCGAGGTGGTGGCAAGAAAGAAGATCGCCAGCGCGAAGATACCGACGGACTGCCAGTAGAGCCTCCCGGCAGACTGATCGGAAAGTGCGACGATGCGAAGATCGGGCCGGCGCGGCGACAAGGGTATGCGCGCCAGCAGCGCGAAACCGCGCATGGCGAAGAACGCCGTCAGATAGGTGACGACGAAAAGCTGTGCACCGGGATCCGCCTGCACGCTCATCAAAAGCGGCCAGCCGCCGACCATCGCGAAGATCAGGATGCCCGCGCAATCAACGGCAACATGGATGGCCCTCTGCACCGGGCTCTTCTGGTCGAGGCCGGTCCTCAATCTGCGGAAGATCATTCGGAAGACTGCCTCGGCAGCAGCGCCGATACCGAGACAGAGAACCACCCGAAAAATGATCGCAGCGAGGCTGAATCCATCTTCGCTCAGTGAACGCAGAAAGAAGGACACTTCGGCGGGAAAGTCGCCGAGCCCCCACATCAGGGCCTCCAGCCTCTGGGAGGCCGCCGTCGCATTGTCGGCGAAGAAAGACAGGACGGCGCCCAGGCGCTCCAGCGGCGAAAGCTGAACGGGCGTTTGTACAGTCCCCTGGGCCTGAACCGCAGCCGGCAAGGCCAGCAGGATCAAGGTGAATACGGCAAGCCTCACCGACTTGTCTCTCCTCACGGCGTACCCCCCTCACCACGGGCAAAGACGGAAGCGCGCGGCAAGACCCGCCACGCATAGCGATCGACCCAGACATCCGACAAGGCGCCGCCAAGCCCCATGCTTCCGCGCGTCCTGCCGCGCCGGGCGGCATCTTCGAGAACGCCGGAAAGCGCACTGGCGGCGGCCGAGCGCGTCCCCTCCCGGCCCGTGCAGTTTTCCAGAACGCCGGACAGGTTCAGCGCTTCGGCATTTTCCTCAAGCTCGCTGACAAGGACATAAAGCCGCTCATACCCCGCCGAATAGGGCACCGGTCCCGGACAGTCCGAACACATCACCATGGGATCGCCGAGGTCGCGCAGGGCCTGATCGCCTTCCACAAGCTCATAGTCGACATTGACGCAGTATTGCGCGTCGATATGGATCCGGTTGACGTCGCGCTGGCCGTCTCGCTCGCCGGCGGCACGGAACCGCAACAGATCGCATTGCTTGAGATCGTCCATGCCCTGAAGAGGCGCAAAACCCGTTTCCCTCATCGACCGCAACGCTGCCTGGCACTCGCGGCGTGGATCAACCCGCGCGCCGGGTTTCGACAGCGCTTCGATGGGGCTCGCATTGCGTTCCACATCGACGGCGACCGGCGAGGGATTGAAGGGGCTGGCCTCTTCCCCGAGCGCATCGAGCGTGCGCGCCAGACGTTCCGCCCTCAGGACGCGCCCGAGAAGCTGCACGAGGCGCGGCTCATCCTCCGCAAGGCCGAAGGCAAGGCCCGCCGGCGCGCCATCGATCGTCGCAGCCGGGCCGAACCAGAGCGTGTTCTGCGAGAGTGCAATCTGCACATCGAATATCTCGGCCGGAAATTCCGCGCCGATCCCGGTTCTTGCGGATGCGTCTTCGAGAGCCGCCGCGACCATTCCGCTTTCCGGTGCGTCGGGCGAAAGCGGCTGGCCGGTTTCCGCGTCGAACACTGGCGAGAAGGCGATGGTCAGCGTGACCGGGCTCAGCTCGACCTGGGCGAAACGCGCCGCCTCGGGCAGACCGCCGGCAAAGGCGCAAAGCGTGCCCGCTTCCGGCACGCAGTCATCGGCAACCGGTCGCAGAAAAGCGCGGCGCGGTTCGACAGCCTCCACCTGCGCATAGCCGAGAACGGCATCTTGCGGGTCGGAGATATCGGCGACAAGGGCCAGCAGCGTTCCCTCTTCCAGTCCATGCAGCCGACCGGCATCAACAGCGTCTCCGTCAACGAGAAAACGCGTCGGGCCGGCGCGGCCTTCCTTTCCGAAGACCGGCTCGTCGATCATATCGCCCTCCCAGAGCGGCGTCTGCACCGCGCCCATTCCGAAACCGCTGCCGCTGTTCAGTTCGGAGAGAACGGACTGGAAGAGCTGGCGGTAGGTGAGCGTTTGCCCGCTCTCAAGCCGCGAGGCGATCGCGGCGGTAAAAAGTCCGAACCATTCGCTGTCATCGGCGACCGTGCCGTTGCTCATATCGACTTCGCGGGCGACATCGTTCGAGCGCGTCGCGTAGAAGGCGATCAAGCGACCGCTTCCCTCCGCCTGCCCGACCGCATCCGGTCCGCTATCTACCGATCGGACCGAGCCTCCGGCGCGCGCTGCCGCAAGATCGATTCCGAGCAGCGCCGGGCTGACCTGTCGATCGGCCACGCCGCGTGCAAAGGCGCGCGTACCGCTGCCCGAATGGCAACTATCCATAACGAAGAAGACATCGGCGCCGGTCGATTGTATTTCGGCAAGCAGCGATCCGATTTCATCATCGGTGATTGCATTCGGCACCAGGCCGGATCCGGCTTCGGCGATCGCGGTGTCGGCTGGCAGGAATATCTCGTCCAGCCCGTCGGTCTCATCGCCCTCGGGATCGAGTTGGCGCGAACCATGGCCGCTGAGATGAATGTAGACCTGGTCACCCTGTCTTGCGCGCGCCGCAAGCCCTGAAAAACCGTCAAGAATCACCGCCCGCGTCGGCCGCCCGTCCGCCTCGTTCATATCGCCCAGAAGCGTGATGTCGGAGAAACCGGATGTCGCGAGCACGTCGCGCATCAGCAAGGCGTCGTTTGTCGGTCCGAGAAGATCGGGAATGTTCGGGTCGTCATAGCCTGCCACCCCGATGATCAGCGCGCGGGATTCGGCATGCGCTGCGGATGCTCCGAGAACGAATGCCAGCAAGCACAGGCGGAACAGGTGTTTCATGCGATTTCTCCGAACAAGAACAACAATATGCATTCACAGATCAAGCGGCGGCCGACGCTGCGCCCGTTCGGAGGAGATCGGCTGTTTACTTAGTCATCGCTGACGATAGACTAGCAGATGTTCAATCGTCAATTTCACAGGCCTGAAACATGCGTCTTGCGCGAATTGCCCTCCTCTCCCTTCTGCCGCTGCTTGCGGCCCCGCCAGCTTTCGCCCAGGAAACGGAAACCTTCGACCCGATCGGTTTCGAGCTTGAGCTGGCTGCAGTCGAAGAGCCCGTTAAGCGGCTCGCCATGGTGGAAACGGCAATCGCCGCGCTTGAGCAAATGCCGGATCCCGATCCGGAGATCTATTTTGACCTTTCGGCACTCCGGCTCGAAATCCTGCAGGAAGCGGGTGAAACGGCGGCGGCGGCGGCCGCCGCCGAGGGGCTCGCAGATTTTGCGATCAGGATGAGCGCCGTTCTTGATCGCAATCCGCTCCCCTATCTGGACCTTGCCGCCGATCTCTACGGCGAGGCGGGAGCCTATCGCGAGGCCTTGCGCGTTCTCGACACGCAGATCGCCTATCGCCGGAACGGCGGACAGGCCGGCCAGGTGCTGGCCGAACTCTTGAACCGCAAGGCCGAGATCGCCAGGTTGCGCGGCGACACGGCTGCCGCCGAGGAATTCGCCGGCCAGGCCAACTTCGCGATCATGTCGATGCGCATGAACAAGCGCAGCAACCTGGAGGGCGGTTTCAGCGCCGTCGACGTCTTCTATGCAACCGACCGGGCGCGCACTGGCAATACCGATCCCGCCGACTTCTACGGCTATGGTCGCGGCGACCTCGAATATGGCGTCGTCACCGTCACCATTCCCGATACCCATGTGCCGGGCGCGATCGAGACGCCCTCGATCTGGAAACTGGAGTTCGGCCCCTCGCCCGCCAAGCATGTGATGGTCCAGAAGGTCGACCCCATGCAGGCGAACGCCTATTTCGCCCGGATGAACAGTGAACTCGAGGCGCGCGAGCGCAAGGAGATCGTTGTCTTCATCCATGGGTTCAACACCCGCTTCGATGCCGCCGCCAAGCGCGCCGCCCAGCTTGCCTATGATATGGACTATCGCGGCGTTCCGGTGCTCTACTCCTGGCCGTCGGCCGGCCAGACGGTGCGCTATGTCGCCGATACTGCCGTGGTCAGGCTCAGCGGCAGGCGGCTTTCCATGTTCCTGGAGGACCTGCGCGACCGATCCGGCGCAGATACGATCCATATCGTCGCCCACAGCATGGGTAACCGCGCACTGACTGATGCACTGGAGCTGATGGCGCTTCGAAACAGCGTCACGGAAGGCAACGATCCGGTCTTCGGCCAGGTTTTCTTCGCCGCGCCCGATGTGGATGCCGGCCTCTTCAAGGAGATGATGAAAACCATTCATCCGCTGGCCGAACGTCTCACCCTCTATACCTCGGAGAATGACTGGGCGCTGGTCGCCTCGAAGAAGCTGCATGGCAATGCGCCGCGTGCCGGACAGGGCGGCGACAGCGTGACGACGGATGAGCTGTTCGACACGATCGACATGTCCGATCTCGGCGAGGACATGCTGGCGCATACCTATTTCGCAGACGACAGTTCCGCCCTTGCCGACATCGTTTCGCTGATCTGGCGTAATCCGCCGCCGGGCGTGCGTTGCGGCATGACGGAGACCGTTACCGAGGCCGGAGAAACGGCCTGGAAATACCGGAAGGGCGGCTGCTTCGACAAAATGATGATCGGCATGATCAGCCATCTGTGGAGCAAGTCCGAGATCACCCGCGAGGACATCTCCGCCCTGATTTCCGAACTTGTCACCGACGAGGCGGCCGCAAGCGAGATCGAAGGCCGGCTCGACACCTATATCGCGCCAGAAGGACAGGGCGCGAATTGAGGCCTGCGCCCTTGTCTCCGCCGGGCCGGTTGTTGCCGTTTGCCGTCTGGCTCCTCGCTCTCCTGGTCCTGGTTCACCCGGCGCGAGCCCAAGAGCAACCGGCCCATTTCCAGTCTCTGTTCCAGCGGTTTTCGACCCTGTTTCAGGACGGCGACTACATCGCGGCCGCTGACGTAATGGAAGACGCGATCGAGATCTATGACCAGGCTCCTGGAAATCCGGTCGAGCGCGCAAGCCTCGCCTATTACCTGGCGCTCACCTACGTCAATGCGGGCGATGCGTCCGCAGCTCTCGATGCGAGCCAGGCCGCGTTGGCGCACCGCCCGGAACTTGTGACGCGCTATCCGGAATTCTATTGGATCGAGGGCTGGGCCAAGGCGAGATTGGGCTTCCTCGCTCAGGCCGCATCATCCTATGCCGCTGCGACAGGGCTCGCCGAAAGCTACAATGCCAGCCAACCCGACCGGTTCGCGCCCGAGACGATCGCGGCCACGCGCGTGCAGGATGCCTATCTGACGAGCCGCTCCTTCAGCGTGCCCGCTCCGGAACTGACGATCGATCCGCTGCGCTTGGCGATCGCCGAATACGAAGAGATCACTGGAGCGGCCAACTACGACTATCACTATCTTCTCGCCCAGGCGCTCAATGCACAGGGCTTCGAGATCGAGGCGCGTTCCGCCTATCTTGCGCTCATAGCAGCGGCGCCGCCGAGCCTCCGTGCAAAGGCGCTGGCCCGTCTCGCCGTGCTGGAATGGGAGCTTGGCGACCACGATGCCGCTTCAGGCACGGCGCGTGCGGCCCTTGAAAATTCCGAGAGCCTCGACGAGGCCCGCGTCGCCGTTTTGCGTTCGCTTCTGATTGTCGCCGGTGCGACGGAGATCGATGAAGCGGAAGTCGGCGCGCTGATGAACGAAATGGCCGTCATTTCGGCGAAGGGCGACAACCTCGTCTACGAAGACGGCGTCGACCTGCTCGAGATCGTATCGATCATGGTCAGCGCCCTCGATGACAGCGTGCTTGATGATCCGTCAGCTCTGGAGTTCGTCGATAATACGCTTGCCACCCTCTCCGAAATCGGCGCTGTCTTCACCTCCGACACGCTCGCCCAGCACAAGCTTTCCGATACGCGGCTGATGCTGGCCCGGACGGCGGAGGCGCTCCGTATGCACGACAGGGCGCGCACGCTCTACCAAGATGTGTATTACTCTACAGCCGCCTCCCTTCTGGAGACGGCGGAAGCCGCCGCCGGCCTTGCCCGGCTCGGCCTGACGGTGGAAGGCGAACTGCGCGACGATCTCAGCCTGCGTCTGTCTCTTTCCGAAACAGCCGCGGGCTCGGCCGAAGCCTTTCTTGCCGGCATTCCTGCGCGCTCCGAAGGCCTTCTGCAGCAACAGATCGCGCGCCTGTCCGAGATCATGGAACAGGGCGTCGATCTCGGCTTCGACCTTCTGGAGGAGAGCATGATTGCCGGGCCGATGGATGCCGTCAATGTAAATGACGGGTTCAGCCAGACCGGACCATATCTCTTCCCCTTCGAGAATGCGCTCGACAAGGGCTACGCCTCATCCGCCGGCGAGGGCTACTACGCAAAGATGCTCGATGACGCCTTCAGGCAGATCCAGCTTGCGCGCCAGAGCAGCGCCGCACGCGCGATCGCCGCGATGACGGCGCGGATGAGCGCCGGTTCTGATGAGCTGGCGCTGCTTTTGCGCAGGCGCGATGCCCTGATAGCCGAGCGCAACCGCATCCTGGAACGCGCCGGCGACGAGGCGATCACCCGGTACGACCTGCTCGCGGACATCGAACCAAGGCTGGATGCAGTTGAGGCCGAGCTTGACGCCGCCTATCCGGCATTCCGCGATCACATCGCCTTCCGGCCGCTTGCCCTTGACGAGGCGCGCGGGTTTCTGCACCCAGACGAAGCGCTGGCAACCTATCTCCTGACAGACCGCGGCCTGCACGTCTTCGTCGTGACGCCCGAAAACGTGATCTGGGAACGGACTCTCGTTGACAGGGACTGGCTCGACGAAACAGTACGCGAACTGCGCAAGGCGCTTGATCCGCGCGGGCCGCTGCGCGCGCCGGTTCGCGGCGCGATGACGCCGTTCGATCTCGGCGAAACGCCTACCGCGTCGCCCGAGGACGGTTTCGACCTCGCGCTGGCGCATACACTTTATGAAAAGGCGCTCGGCCCGGTGCTGACGCTTCTTCCCGAAGGGACAACCCTGCTTATCGCGCCCGACGGGCCACTGCAGGCGATACCGTTTGCGGCAATGGTTGCCGAAGCGCCGGAGGAAAAACTGACCGGACCGGAGCGTTTTCGCGCAGCGCATTGGGCAATCCGCGACAATGCGTTTGCCACATTGCCCCTGCCTTCGACACTGCGCGCGCTTCGCGCCGATGGCGCCCCGGAAGCGACGGGCGGTTCGTTCCTCGGCATAGGCAATCCGCATTTCCGCCAGGATCCGGCCTGGTTGAACCTTGCGCCCTTGCCTGAGACCGGGTTCGAACTGGAGACCCTCAACGCAATCGTTGCCGATGACGGCGGCAATCTGCTTCTGGGGGATGCGGCCAATGAAAGCGCGCTTGCGGCAGCCGACCTCAAGAGCCCCGCCATCATAGCCTTTGCAACTCACGGACTGATGGGCGGCGAAGCCAACGGGCTGCAGGAGCCGGCTCTCGCCCTGACCCCGCTTGACGATGCGATTGACGGCATGGCGGGAATGCGCGACGGCCTGTTGACGGCAAGCGAAATCGCGGAGCTCGATCTTGATGCCGATTGGGTCCTGCTTTCCGCCTGCAACACCGCTCAGGGCGAAGATGGCGAAGGCTCGGAGGGCCTTTCCGGGTTAGCGCGCGCGTTCTTTTATGCAGGCGCGCGCCGTCTCGTCGTTTCGCATTGGGCAGTTCAGAGCGACGCGACCGTGGCGTTGACAACCGGCATGTTCGAAGCGCTTACTGAAGCGAACGGGAATGACAGCGGCGCGAAAGCGCTGCGCAGGGCTATCCTTGCCATGATCGACAATCCAGACGCCCCATCCTGGAGCCACCCCGGCATATGGGCTCCCTTCGTCACCGTCGGCTGGTAGCTCCATCGCCTTCGGCCCCCGCTAGCCCGAAAGACAATGCACGCAGCGCGTTGAGAACCACGGCCAGGTCGATCGCCTCCTGAAGAAGCGCACCGGCGACGGGATCAAGATGGCCGGCTGCGGCAAAGCCCATTGCCACGACCGAAAGCGTTATGCCGGCGATCATGCTCTGATAGGCGATCCGCATGGTGCGCCGGGCAATCGCGAAGACGGGCACCAGAAGTCCGAGATCATCGAGCAGCAGAACGGCATCGGCCGCCTCGATGGAAGCAGCCGAACCGCGCGCGCCCATGGCAACGCCGACATCGGCGGCCGCCAGCGCCGGCGCGTCATTGACGCCGTCGCCCACCATCATCACCGGGCCGTTCTTGCGTTCGGAAAGCACGGTCAGGACTTTCTGGTCGGAGGTCAGGTCCGACAGGACCCGGTCGAAACCCAGTCCGGCAGCCATGTGCCGTGCGGCAGCGCCTGCATCGCCCGTTGCGAGCAAAATGTTTTCAACACCATTGGCGCGCAATGTGTCGAACACGGCCCGTGCGCCCGCGCGAACCCGGTCGGAGAAGTGGATCTCACCGGCGAACTTTCCGTCAACCAGCACATTGACGACCGAGGTGCCGGCCGCCACCGCGCGCCTCTGGCCACGCGGCAAGCCCCCTCCGCCACGACAGTGAGTTTCGATGAAATGACGGCCGCCAACGACGACGCGACGCCCTTCGACGACGCCCTCGACCCCCTCGCCCGGCGTCTCGACGACCTTCTCCGGCTGGCTGAGCGAAAGGCCCCTGGTCTTGGCGTTCGAAACCAGAGCCGAAGCCATCGGATGCTTGCAGGCAAGATCCAGCGATGCGGCAAGCTGAAGCAGTTCGTCCTCGCCGTAATCATCGGAGACGTGGATGGCCGTCAGTCCGGGCCTTCCGACAGTCAGCGTCCCGGTCTTGTCCAGAACCACTGAACGCGCCGAGGCAATCGCTTCGATCACCTTGCCGCCTTTCAGCAGAATGCCGCGCCGGGCCGCGCAGGAGACGCCGGACATCATGGCAACCGGAACAGCCAGGATCAACGGACACGGCGTGGCGACCACCAGAACGGCGACAACCCGCAGCGGATCGCCGGTGAGCCACCAGGTGGCAGCCACGCCGAGAAGTGTCGCAGCAAGAAAGAACAACGCATAGCGATCGGCGAGCCGCGCCATCGGCGCCTTGGCGGCCTGTGCCCTTTCGACAAGCCGGACGATACCGGCATAGGTGCTCTCGGCCGCAGCCCGCCGAGCCGTCATGTCGAAGGCATTGCCGACATTGGTCGCCCCGCTCAAGAGGCTGCCGCCCGAGGACTGGCGCACAGGCTCGGCCTCGCCCGTCAGCGCCGATTGATCGAGAACGGCCGAGCCGGAAAGCAGTTCGCCATCGGCCGGAATGACATCGCCCCGCCGGATCATCAGCCTGTCGCCCGGCAGGATCGTCCCCACCGGCACCTCCTCGGTGCGTCCGTTGCGATAACGCAGCGCCGTGCGCGGAGCGCGCGCCAGAAGCGCCGTCATTTCGCGTCGCGCCCGCCGGTCGGCAAGCACGTCGAGATAGCTTCCACCGGCATACATCAGGGCAACAATCGACGCGGCCAGCGTTTCGCCGAAGGCAAGCGCTCCGCTCATCGACAGGGCTGCCAGAAGATCGATACCGAATTCGCCGCGCTTCAAGGACGCGACCGCGTCAACGATCAAGAAGGCAAGCACAGGCAGGGTCGCCGCGAACCAGGCTGCAACCGACAGGTCGGAATACCCTGCATAGCGGGCAACAAGGCCCGTCGTAAGGCCGACTAGAGGAAACGCGACGAGCAGTCGCCTCATCTGTTCGCGGGACATCATGGCATGCGCCTTTCGCGGGCCCTCCGGCCCTCGCTTCTGCTGTTCATCAAGTCCATTCTTGATGGAAGCAAGAAAGCGACAATGATCGAGGTCATATCCACGCACAAACCGCGAAATGAAAGCCTCGAGCGGCTTGCCCACCGCTCCATGGCGCGATGGCTCAGGCGCCGATCCGGCCGATCGTCCCGCCGGGCGTATAGGTGACGCCCTGAACCGCCTTGATCACTGGCGCCTCGGGTTTTTCCACGCGCCGCCGCAGAAGCCGGATCGCTTCTTCTGCCATCCCGATCCGATCATAGCAGATCGTGTTGAGCCGCGGCGCCATCATCGCCGACCAGCTTATGTCGTCGAAACCGATGATCGAAAAATCGTCCGGGACGGTCAGCCCGTTCTCGCGCGCGGCCTGGATCGCGCCGATCGCCATGAGGTCATTGCCGCAGACCATGCCCGTCCAGTCCCAGCTTTCGTTCTCGCCAAAATAACGCTTGAAATATTCAAGCGCCGTTTCGTGGCGGTCATGGCCGATCACCAATTGCTCGCCGCTTGCATCCGGACATTCCGAAACGGCGTCGAAAAAGCCGCGCATGCGTTCGCGCGGGCTGTAGCGCAGATTGCCCGCAACGAACAGAAGCCGCCGGTGCCCGGCATCGAGCATCGCCTGTGTGGCAAGCTTCATACCGGCGTAATTGTCCACGATGATGCTGTCGAAACGCATCCGCGTGTCAACATTGTTGACGAGTACGAGGCTTCCATTTTCTTGATAAAATTCAGCAACTTCCGGTATCGGGTCAACATAGAACATGAAAGCAGTCGCGGTCCCGTGCTCCTCCGCCTGACGCGTTACGAAGGCCAGATCCAGATCCTCCTCCGGCAAGAGCTTTGGAAACAACCGCAGGCCGATATCGGCGGCGGCAGCGACCATGCCGTCATAGGTTTCCTGGAAGATCGGGTGCAGACCGCCGGTCACCGGATGCATCGGCAGGTAGACGACGGTCTTGATTGCGGCTTCGGAAGCGCGGGTCGGCTGCGCCCTTTCCCTTTCACTATACCCAAGCTCCTCGGCAATGCGACGAACCCTTTCGCGCACCACGGGACTGATCCGCGTCGCGCCGCCCAGCGCACGCGACACCGTGCTTATCGAAACATCGGCCCTGAGCGCGATGTCCGCCTGACTGATTCTCTTGCCTCTGATCGTCATCGAAACCCTCCCCGTCTCGCGTTAGCGCAACCGGCCCCGCCAGCCATGAACCGCTCCCCGTCGCTTCATCAGCAGGACCCAAACGAGCAGCATCGCTGCAATACCGATCAACAGGGATTGCTGCAAGTCGAGGTAATCGCCAAGACCGCCCAGCGTCACCGCCCCCAGGGCCGGCCCGACCCTGAAAATGATACCATGCAGGGACATGACCCTGCCACGCAGATGTGCGGGGCTTCCGAGTTGCAGCACCGTCTGCGAGGCCACACCGCCGGCCGCAAGCGCACCGCCGAAGATGACGGCGCCGATGAGCGCAATCGCGGTATTCGCGGTCAAAGCCAGAACCAGAGCCCCGAGAACGGCCAGCAGCGTGCCCCACACTGCAAGCGGCACCTGCATGCGCGCGCCGCCGATCATGTTGGCAAAACCGGCAATGATGGCGCCGAGGCCCATGGCGGACGACAGCAGAGCAAGCGTTTCAGCCCCGCCGTCAAGAACGCGATCGGCGAGTTCCGGCAGAAGCTCACTGATCGGACGGATAAGAAAGGCAGCCGTCGCATAGAGCATGAACACGAACGCGACCGTCGGCTCCACGAAAATCTGGCGCATGCCCTCGGCGATTTTCATCCAGATAGAGCCGTCTGCCGAAAGCCGAGGCAGAACATTGAACCGCACGACCATCAGCATCACGAAAAAGACCCCGGCAAAACCAGCCGTCACGACGAGCGAGATCGCTCCGCCAAAGGCAGCAATCAGACCGCCCGCTATCGCAGGTCCCGCAAAGCGGGCAAGGTTGAACAGGATCGAGTTGAGCGAAATCGCGGTCCCGAGTTCCCGGTTGTCGGCAAGCCCGGTGATCGCCGCCTGGCTGGCAGGCTGGGCAAAGCCGACGACGATGCCGTTGACCGCCATCAGCGACAGCAGAAGCGGAATGCTCAGCCCCCCCTGCATCGCGAGGAAGGCAAGCGCTGAATAGATGCAGACCGTCGAGAACTGGATCCGCATCAACAGGCCGCGCAGGTCCGCCCGGTCGGCGACCACGCCGGCATAAAGCCCGACAAGAACCGTCGGGATCATCTCGGCAGTCACCGCGAGGCCGACCCAGACCGATTTGTGCGTCAGTTCCCAGGCGAGCCAGGCAATCGTCGTCTTGAACATCCACTGCGCCAGCAGACCTGACGCGTTTCCCAGCGTATAAAGCGCGAAATTGCGCCGGGCAAACAGCGTGCGCAGATCCGTGGCTGCCGACATGACTTCCCCTATCGCGTCAGGCCGCGGGCATCGACGCGCCATTCGGAGAGGCTGCCGTTCTCGAGCACCAGGACAGAATCGTGGAGATTTGAGACGGGACAGACGTGGTTGGGAACGATGCGCAACCGCTCGCCGATCTCCGGCTTCGTCTCGCAGGCGGAAAGATCCACCATGCCATGCTCCTCGGTCAGCCGCTCGATCACGGCATCGGGATATTCGCGGATCAGGCCGTGACCGGGGCCGCCCTTGCCTGCCGGATCGCTGGTCAGCGATTTCGTGCCGGCATCGATGATGGCACGATCGGGCGTCGGGCGGCTGACGACGGTGACGACGACGTCGAAGGCGCAATCCTCGAGCTCGGCGTGGCCAACCCCCATCATCATCCGGTCATTATAGAGATAGGTGCCGACCCTCAATTCATCGATCACGCCGAACTCATGGGTCCTGAAGGCATTTGCCGTGCCGCCGCCGGAAACTTTGGGGATGGAGAGGCCGGCCGCGGCGAAGGCATCACGCGCTTGCTTGATGAAGGGCACGGAAGCCTCGCTTGCCGGATAGGTCATCAGACCGTCGAAACTGAGATGCGGCGTATCCGTGACCTTTTGCGCAAGGTCCAGAGCCTCGCCGACAGTGACGACACCAGTTCGACCAAGCCCGCTGTCGAACTCGACCAGAACGCCGATATCCGCATTGGCCATCTGCGCCGCAGACGCCACGGTTTCAAGCGCAACGAGACTGTCGATCGCCACGCTCATTTTTGCGCGCCCGGCAAGGGCAGCCAGCCGCTTCGCCTTGACCGGGCCGATCAGCGGATAGGAGATAAGGATATCCTCAATCCCGGCATCGGCCATCACTTCGGCCTCGCCCAGCTTCTGGCAGGTAATGCCCTTTGCGCCGAGTGCAAGCTGACGCTCGGCCAGCTTCGCGATCTTGTGGGTCTTGATATGCGGGCGAAGCGCAATGCCGTGGCGGTCGCAATAATCCTGCATCCGCTTCAGATTGGCATCGACGATTGCAAGGTCAATAACGGGAACGGGCGTATCGAGGTCTTCGGTCTTCAATGGATCAGTCCTTCCTTCGGCCTTTCGGCCGCCTGCATGCCCGTCATATGCGCTTGCCGCTTGTGGCATCGAAACAATGTTCCTTGCCAGCCTGCGGCTTCACATAAAGCGTCGAACCGGATTCAGCCTCCAGACGCCAGCGGAAAAGCGCAACCACCGACTGGCCGGCGATTTTTCCGTAAACGTAAGTATCAGCCCCCGTCTGCTCGATCAGGTCGACGACCAGCGGCAGGCCCTCGCCATAGTCGGCGAGCTCCACATTTTCCGGTCGGATACCGACCTTTATCGTCTCGCCGACCTCGGCCCTGATGCCCTCCGGCAGCGTCATCGACACCGAATCATCCAGCACGGCCATGGGCCCGAGATCGGAAGACACTACCTCGGCATCCAGAAGGTTCATCGAAGGCGAACCGATGAAACGGGCGACAAACAGCGTTTCCGGCCGATCATAAAGCTCAAGCGGCGTGCCGATCTGCTCGATATGCCCGCCATTCATCACCACGATCCGGTCGGCAAGCGTCATGGCTTCGATCTGGTCGTGAGTGACGTAAATGGAAGTGCGCCCGACCTTCTTGTGCAGCGCCTTGATCTCGGTGCGCATCTGAACCCGCAACTGCGCATCAAGGTTGGAGAGCGGCTCGTCGAAGAGAAACAGCGAGGGTTCGCGCACCACCGCGCGGCCCATGGCAACGCGCTGGCGCTGGCCGCCGGAGAGCTGGCGCGGATAGCGCTCCAGATAGGGCTGCAGGTTGAGGATCTCGGCGGCCCGCTCGATCTTGGCGGCGATTTCATCCGGTTTTTCGCCGCGCAGTTTGGGGCCATAGGCGATGTTGTCGCGCACCGTCATATGCGGGAACAGGGCGTAGGACTGGAACACCATGGCGATGTTGCGCCGCTGCGGCGGCACGGCATTGGAGCGGTGCCCGCCGATCAGGAGGTCGCCATAGGAGATGTCCTCCAGTCCGGCGATCATGCGCAAAAGCGTCGACTTGCCGCAGCCCGACGGGCCGACGAGAACGACGAATTCGCCATCGGGAATACGCAGGTCGATGTCGAACAGGACCTGATTGTCACCGTATTGCTTGTTGATCTGGTTGAGGACGAGATCGGCCATGCTACTGGTCCTCCAGGGTCAGTTCGCGCGACATGGCGAGATTGCCGGCCATCAGTCCGCCATCAACGGGCAGCGTGACGCCGGAGATGAAGCCGGCATCGTCGGACGCCAGAAAGGTGATCGCCTTGGCGACATCGACCGGTTGGGCGACCCTCAAAAGCGGATACCACTTCTTCAGCCCGTCCAGCACATCGGGCTTTCGCGCGATACGATGGTCCCAGGCCGGCGTCTGCACCGTGCCGGGGCAGACGATATTGGCGCGGATATTATGCTCGCCATATTCCGTCGCCATGGTGCGGGTCAGCGAGACAAGCCCGGCCTTTGCCGCGCTATAGGCCGGCTGTCCGAAAGTGGCGAGCCCGTTGACCGAGCCGACAATGACGATCGAGCCATGCTTCTTCGCCTTCATGCCATCGATCACCACGCGCACCGTGTTGTACTGGCCGGCAAGATTATCGGCGACGTCCTGACGGAAACGGTCGGGCGAGGTCTTGTCGAGCGTGGTCGTGGCGCCGCCGGTATTGGCATTGGCGACCACGATATCGACATCTCCCAGTTCCGCGACCGCCGCATCGACGGCAGCCTGCAAGGCGTCGATATCGGTAATGCTCGCGGCAGCGCCGGCGACCGGATAGCCTTCAGCCTTGTAGCCCGCGACCGCCGCATCAACGGCCTCCTGCTTGATATCGGCGATTATCACCCTGGCGCCCTCGGCCAGAAAGTCCTTGACGACAGCCGTGCCGATACCACCGACGCCGCCTGTGACAAGCGCGACGCGCCCTTCCAGTCTCTTCATGTCAGTTCCCCGTTTTTATAAGCATTCATCGCCCGGCCGGCCCATTCGAGACCGCTCTGGCGGACATGTCCGTAATTGTAGAAGCCAAATCCATCGACGCCTGCGTCAGCCAGTGCCGCAACGGTCGCGGCAAACCCGCCCTCCTCCGGATAATCAGGCGCTGCCGGCCGCAAAACGGCACGAATGGAGGCGTCTGATCCGCAACGCAGACGGATCTCGTCATACTCGGTCATGGCCGTTCGCCGGGGCGGCCGGTAGAAACACACCTCCAGCCCGTCCGCCGCCTTCGACAGCGCTGCAAGGTCAGAGCCTTCCAGATAGGAAAGACCGAGCGGCTGGTTGACCGAGGGAATGATGTAGACGGCAGCATCCTCACGCACGGCGGCGCGAATTTCACCGACAAGCGAGGTCACAACATCGCAGCGCATCTTCAGAAAAGCGGATAGATCGGGATCGGTAACAAGGTCGCCCTCGAAGCGCGCCCGATTGGCTTCGGGGTCCGGCTCGTAATCGGCTTCCAGAGCAAGGCAGATGCGGCCTTGAACCCGACGCTTGAGCCCATCGAAGTCTACACCAGCCTTTTGCGCATTATTTGCGCATTTTGCGCAAAAGCAAAGCCCCAGATAGGTTTCAGTACCCGGCATGGACCCGAGCAGCGCAAATTCGTGATGGTAGCCGTGGCGGAACGGCAGGAAGCCGGGCGTCTCGAGCGACAGCCCGCTGACGCCCGGATTGCCGGCGATTTCGCGGCAGAGATTGACCGCATACTCGCGCACATCCGGGTGGGAAGGACACAAAGAGTAAGGGTAGCGATCGCCAAAGGCGTTTTCGGCCGTGCAGTCCGGAAACTTCTCCCCCAGATAACTGTTGTGCAGCAGCACCGTCCAGGCATTGAGCGCGATGTCATTCCGCGCCGCAAACCGTTCGAAGATGTCGTTTTGCTGCGCCAGATCGCCTGTATCCGGCGCAATCCGGCCGTAATTCTCGCGTCTCGAGCGGAAATGGACATGGCCGTCCTGCGGAAAGAAAACCTTCGATCCCTTGCCCTTCGGCCGGGTGAACTTGCCTGCGTGATAGGCTGCGGCAAGGGTCAGCGTATTCATGCCAAGCCGATGCAATTCCTCGACAAATGCGTCGTCGTTCCAGTCCGCAACGTCCCATGTATAGGCAAACATGGCGCGGTAATCTGCCGTTTCTGTTCCCGTCTTCAGTCTCTTCATTATTGTCCCGCTTGATCGAGCAATTCTTTTCTCGAAAGCTTACACAGCACCCGAATTTGCGCAATATAGCAATTTGCACTTTTTTGTATCTTTTGCATTGACGAACTTCGAAGCTTCGTCATACGCTTTCGATTGTAGGGGAACACCGGCAGAAAGCCGGGACCAACTGGAGAACAATTATGCATCAGACCAGAAAGGCACTGCCGCGCGCAGTGCGCCTTGCGCTTGCCGCATCCTCGCTTGCCATGATCACGGCCGGCGCGGCCTCCGCCGATACGGTGCGGGTCACCATCCCGGAATACTCGTCGAAGACCATGCCGTATTTCCAGCAGGCTGCCGACGCGTTCATGGCGGAAAATCCCGACACCGAAATCGAACTCGAAATGGTGCCCTGGGCCAGCCTGCAGCAGAAGCTGGTGACCGACATCTCCGGCGGCGTGAACGCAGACCTCGCCGTCATCGGCACGCGCTGGATACTCGATTATGCCGAGCAGGAAGTGATCGAACCGCTTGATGACTATATGGATGACGCGTTCAAGGGACGCTTCTTCGAGACTTTTCTGACGCCGTCGGTCGTCGACGGCACGACCTTCGGCCTGCCGATCGCTGCCTCGGCGCGCGCCATGTTCTACAACAAGGACCTGCTCGAAGAGGCCGGTTATTCCGAACCGCCGGCCACCTGGGACGAGATGATCGAAGCCTCCAAGGCGATCAAGGCGCTCGGCAAGGATGGCGTCTTTGCCTATGGCCTGCAGGGCAAGAGCACGGAAACGGACGTCTATTTCTACTACCCGATGTGGAGCTATGGCGGCACGATCCTGACCGAAGACGGCATGTCCGGCGTCAACACCGAAGCCGGCGCCAAGGCCATGGACATCTACATGACCCTCATTGACGAGGGCCTCACCCAGCCGGGCGTCACCGACTATCAGCGCGCCGATATCGAAAACCTGTTCAAGCAGGGCAAGCTCGGCATGGTCATCACCGGCCCGTTCCTGTCCAACCAGATCAAGGAACAGGCGCCGGACCTGAACTACGGCCTTGCCAAGGTACCCGCCGGCACGACTTCTGCCACCTACGGCGTGACCGACTCGATCGTGATGTTCGAAAACTCCGATGTGAAGGATGAGGCCTGGGCCTTCCTCGATTTCCTCTTCACCACCGACCAGCGCGTCAAGTTCGACGAGGCCGAGGGCTTCCTGCCGGTCAACAAGGAAGAGGCGGCGATGCCGATGTTCGCCGATAATGAAGACCTGAAGGTGTTCACCGACCTGCTCGCCGGCGCTCACTTCGCGCCCCTCGTCGCAGGCTGGGAAGAAATCGCCGACAGCACGATCACCGATCTGCAGGCAACCTATCTCGGCCAGATGGAACCGGAGGCGGCGCTTGCCGACATCGAAACCCGGGTCAACGACATCCTCGAGTAAGGCAGAAACCCGCAATGCCAGGTTCTTCACAACACTCCGCCCCCAATCCGGACAGGGTGAATGGCGCTGGCATTGCGGCCACCGCCGAATATGAAGCCGGGCCGTTTTCGGCCTGGCAGAAAAAGATGGTGCCGGTGCTTTTCATCCTGCCCGGCCTCATCCTCTCCGCTTTCATCATCATCTATCCGGTCTGGGAACTGATCCAGACGTCGCTGCGCAAGGTCACCCGCTTCGGCAAGGTGACGAAGCTCAATGATTTCGCCAATTTCGAGGCCGTTTTTTCCGACAATCTGTTCCAGGAAGCAGCCATCCGCTCCGTCTGGTGGACGCTTCTCGTCGTCGGCGGAACGCTGATCTGCGCTGCCGGCATCGCGCTGATCCTGAATGAAAAATTCCACGGCCGCGCCATTGCCCGCGTCATCATCATGCTGCCCTGGTCGGTATCGCTGTCGCTGCTGACGGTCGTCTGGCGCTGGGCGCTTAATGGCGAGACCGGCTACCTCAATCACCTTCTGGAACAACTCGGTGTCATCGACGGCCCCGTCGTCTGGCTTGCCAGCGGCTCGACCGCCTTCACGGTCATGATCCTGATCGGCATCATCGTCTCGATCCCGTTCACGACGACGATCTTCCTCGGCGGCCTCTCCTCGCTTCCCGGCGATCTCTACGAGGCAGCGCGCATGGAAGGCGCTTCGCACTGGCATTGTTTCAAGACCATCACCGTGCCGATGATGCAGCCCTATGTGAACATCGCGATTGTTCTGAACGTGATCTACGTCTTCAACTCCTTCCCGATCATCTGGATCCTGACGGAAGGCGGGCCGGCGAACTCTACCGACATTCTGGTGACCTATCTCTACAAGATCGCCTTCAAATACGGAAAGCTCGGCGAAGCCTCCGTCGTCTCGCTCTTGATGTTCGTTTTCCTTCTGGCCTTTGCCGCGCTTTACCTGCGGCTCGTTTCAAAGGATGAGGCCAATGCCTGACAGACGACGCTCGCTGATCTACTGGATCGTTCTTTCGCCGCTGCTGCTGATCAATCTCTTTCCCTTCGCGGTGATGATTTCCACGGCGCTGACGCCGGCCGACGAGGTTCTCTCCGGCGACACGCAATGGATCCCCAGCCGCTTCGCCTGGGAAAACTTCGTCGACATGTGGCAGACGGTCGATTTCGGCACGGCCTTGATGAACTCGCTGGTTGTCGGCGTACTGACCACCGTTTTGACGATCCTCGTCTCGGTTCCGGCCGCCTATGCCATGGTTCGGCTTGATTTCAAGGGCAAGACGGCGTTCCAGACCTTCCTGCTGATCACCCAGATGTTCTCGCCGGTCGTGCTGGTGATCGGGCTTTTCCGGCTGGTCGTCGGCATCGGCGCGCTCGATTCGCTGGTCGCGCTGTCGGTACTTTACTGCTGCTTCCACATCGCCTTTGCCGTGTGGATGCTGCGCTCCTACTTCGCCTCCATCCCTGCGGAACTGGAACACGCCGCCTGGCTTGAGGGCGCATCCGCCCTCCACGCCATCCGAACCGTTTTCGTGCCCATGGCGGCGCCTGCGGTGGCTGTCACGGCGATCTTCACCTTCATCGGCGCCTGGAACGAATATGCGCTGGCGCTCGCCATCCTGCGCTCTTCTGAACACTACACCCTGCCGCTCAAGATCGCCGCTCTCTCGTCTGGCCGCTACCAGGTCGAATGGCATCATGTGATGGCGGCCACTTTCGTTGCCACCATTCCCGTCGCCATCGTCTTCATGTGGCTGCAGCGCCATATGATCACCGGCCTGTCCGGCGGCGCGGTGAAGGGCTGAAAGACAACAGACAAAGGAAAACACACCATGTCCAAGATCGAACATTTTCATGCGCCCGAGACCTCGCCGAGCGCTGCTCCCTTGAGCCCTGCCGTCCGTGCCGGCGATTTCGTCTTCGTTTCCGGTCAGGTGCCAGTCATGGACGACGGCTCGGTGGCCGCCCATGATATCGAGGCGCAGACAACGCAGGTGATGAAGAACATCGAAAAGGCGCTGAAGCTTGCCGGTTGTGAAATGGCGGACGTCTGCAAGACCACCGCATGGCTGCATGATGCCCGCGACTTCGGCCGCTTCAACAAGGCCTATTCGGCCTTCTTCACGCCGGGAAAATTCCCCGCGCGCACGACAAGCGAAGCAAAGCTGATGATCAATATTCTCGTCGAGATCGAGGCCGTCGCCTACAAGCCTTTGTAACTTCCGCGCACCACGAACGAACAAGAATGATCCGCCGCGGGCAATTGGCGGACACGATATGGAGTCCTTTGAAATGACAGAACCCGCAGCGCCTGCCGCCTATGACCTCGTCCTGAAGGGCGGGCGCGTGATTGATGAGAGAAACGGTCTGGATGGCGTCTTCGACGTTGCCGTCAGAGATGGAAAGATCGCCGAAGTCGCAGCCGATCTTCCCGTCGCCGGCGCAAAATCCGTACACGATGTCAAAGGCAAGATCGTTGCCCCCGGCCTCATCGATCTCCACACCCATGTCTACCACAAGGCAACCTCGCTCAGCGTCGATCCCAACATGATCGCCCGGCGCTCGGCGATAACGACGCTGGTCGATGCGGGCAGCGCGGGCGCGGGCAATTATGACGGGTTCCGCGACTATGTCATGGCCAACTCCCCCTATCGCATCGTGGCTTTCCTCAACATCTCATTTCCCGGCATTTTCGGCTTCGACAAGGGGTTGTTCATCGGCGAAGCGACGCTGCGCGAAATGCTGCCCGTGGATCGCTGCGTGGCCAAGATCGAAGAAAACCGCGACAAGATCATCGGCGTGAAGGTGCGCATTGGCGGCCCCGCGACCGGCGAACTGGCGCTTGGCGCGCTGGAACTGGCGCTGGAAGCCGCCGACAAGGTCGGCCTGCCGCTGATGACCCATATCGGCGGCCCGCCGCCAAGCTATGCCGATGTTGTCTCGATGTTGAGACCCGGTGATATCCTCACCCATTGCTACCGCCCCTCGCCCAATTCGGCGCTGACGGAAGACGGCGAGATCCTTCCCGAGATCACGGCTGCGAGGAAGCGCGGCGTGTTGTTCGACATCGCCCACGGTATGGGCGCCTTTTCCTACGAAACGGCGGAACCAGCGATCCGCCAGGATTTTCTGCCCGACATCATCTCTTCCGACGTGCATGTCGTCGCCGTGGAAGGCCCCGGCTACGATCTCCTGCATGTGATGAGCAAGCTCTACAATTGCGGACTGTCGCTGCCAGACGTGATCGGTATGTCGACCAGCCGCCCTGCCCTTTCGATCCGCCGTCCCGATCTCGGCCATCTCGGCGTCGGCGCGCCGGCCGATATCTCTGTACTCGATGATTGCGAGGCCGATTTCATTTTCTCGGACGTGCGCGGCGAGGAACGGCCGGGCAATCGCATGCTCCAGCCCGTAGCCTGCTATCTCGGCGGCAAGGCGATGGAGGTGGGACGGCGGCCTTTCGAGGAACCGTTCCTCACCCGTTGTGCCTGCTGCTGAGGGCGCGGCCGGATGAGCATGATCGAGATCTGCGTCGAAGGGTTTGAGGAAGCACTGGCCGCCGAGGCCGCAGGCGCTGAACGTGTGGAGCTCTGCGCCGCGCTTTCGGAAGGCGGGATCACGCCGAGCATCGCCCAGATCCGCCTGGCCAAGGCGCGATGCGCCATTCCTGTCTTCGTCATCATCCGCCCGCGCGGCGGCGATTTCCTCTATACCGACGGCGAATTTGACGCGATCCTTGAGGATATCGCAGCAGCGAAGGCCGCCGGAGCCGACGGCGTCGTCATCGGCTTTCTCACCGAGGAGGGCTGCATCGATATCGCGCGTACAAGGGAGGCTGTGGCAACCGCCCGGCCCATGGGCGTCACCTGCCATCGCGCCTTCGACATGACCCGCGATCCGGACGAGGCCATCGACGATCTGATCGCCTGCGGCGTCGACCGCGTTCTGTCGTCCGGCCAGCGCGCCAGCGCGCGGGACGGGATCGATATCCTGAAAGGAATGATCAAACGCGCAGACGGCCGCATCATCGTCATGGTTTGCGGCGATCCGGACCCGACGCTGTTGTTTGACGGCCCGGTTGACCCGAAGGCCGTCGACTTTCATTTCGGTGCGACCGGTTACGGCGAAAGCCCGATGCGTTTCAGAAATCCCCATGTCTTCATGGGCAAGGGCGATGACCAGCGCGAATACATCCGTCGTGTGCTGGACGGCGCGGCCATCGCCGAACGGGCGGAACGGCTTCGACGGCTTGTCATCTCCTGACCCGCAAGCGGGAACAGATGCACCGCCTCCGCAGTTGATCGGGCATCAGTCCAATCAGGCGGAGTTACAGACATGACAAACAAGGTGGCACTCGTGACAGGGGCGGGTTCCGGCATCGGCCGCGCTTCGGCGATCGCGCTGGCACGCCACGGCATGGTCGTCGGCGTCCTCGGTCACACGCCAGAGGAAAACCAGGAAACCGTCGACGCGATTACGGCGGAAGGCGGTACCGCGCTCGCGCTTTCGGCTGACATAACCAGCGCCGAAGAGATCGATGCAGCGCTCGACAAACTGGTTTGCAACTATGGCCGCCTCGACGCCGTCGTCGCCAATGCCGGCATCAACGGCGTCTGGGCCCCGGTCGACGAGCTTGAGCCGGATGATTTCGACAAGACGATCGCCGTCAACCTGCGCGGCACGTTCCTGACCATAAGGGCAAGCGTTCCGCATCTGAGGAAGGCCGGCGGCGGCTCCATCACCATCATCTCCTCGATCAACGGCACGCGCAAATTCGTCTCCCCCGGCGCCACCGCCTATTCGGCGACCAAGGCGGCGCAGCTTGCCATGATGCAACAGCTTGCGCCCGAGCTCGGCCAGGCGAAAATCCGCATCAATGCCATCTGCCCCGGCGCGATCGATACCGAGATCGGCGACAATACTGAGATCCGCAACGCCGAAAAGAGCGGGATCGACGCCGAAACGCACATCCCCCTGACGGGCGACAGCGCTGGCTCTGCCGAAGAGATCGCCGACGTCGTGTCGTTCCTTGCTTCAGACAAGGCCCGCCACGTCACGGGCACGCCGATCTTCGTCGATGGCGGGCAGAGCCTGGTGACCTGAACGGGTCAGTGAACGCGGTAACGCATGACAGGATCGGCATCGGCCCGGGGGCGCGGAAGCGTCGCGCGCCGTGCCGATTCCCGGCGCCTCAAGACGTTCAGGCATTCGCAATCTTTGAGTGTGATCGCAAGAACCGGACACGAGAGACCGGCAGCGTCGCGTTTGATCCAATCCATCAAGCGCCGCGACCAGAGGCGCACTTATTGCGCTTGCAGGCCGACTTGAAAGCCTGCCTTCAAAACGCCGTATATCTGGAGAAAAAGCGGCTCCGGCGGATCGAAAAAGACAAGAGCTGACCGGAAGCATCCCACTTTCGTCAGCCCGATACCGCCGGCACAGGACTGTTCGCCCGGGTTCTTCCAACCCGTCGATCAGTCGACGAACGAAAGGAGACCCCGACAATGACCGTCGTACCCGAACCAGCCGACAAACAACAGCCGATATCAACCCCGGGACCGGTTTCCTGGGAACACAAGGACACGCTCTGGAGCATCAGCCTTTTCGGAACGGCGGTGGGCGCAGGCATCTTGTTCCTGCCGATCAGCGCCGGGCAATCGGGCTTCTGGCCATTGCTGGCCGTGACGATCCTGATCGGACCGATGGTCTACCTCTCGCATCGCGCCCTTGCCCGGTTTGTCCTTTCATCGCGCGTCGAGACGTCCGACATTACGGATGTGGTCGACGAACACTTCGGCCTGATTGCCGGCAACCTGATAACGGTGCTCTACTTCTTCGCAATCTATCCGATCGTGCTGATCTATGGCGTCGGCATCACCAATACGGTTGACAGTTTCATCGTCAACCAGATGCATCTTCAGCCCCCGCCCCGCTGGCTTCTGTCCCTGTCGCTCATCCTGTTGATGATGAGCGTGATGATGGCCGGCGAAAATATCATGCTCAAGGTCACGGAATTCCTCGTCTATCCGCTGATCCTCATTTTGTTCGGCCTTTCCGTCTACCTCATTCCGCGGTGGAATTTTGGCGCGCTTTTTGAAGTTCCGTCCGCGAAGGATTTTATCGTCACGATCTGGCTTACGCTTCCGGTACTGGTTTTTTCATTCAATCACAGCCCGGCGATATCCAGTTTTGCGCAGCTGCAGCGGCGCGACCATGGCGCGAATGCCGTCAGGAAGAGCGACGCCATTCTCGGCGTAACGGCATCCATGCTTCTGGTGTTCGTGATGTTCTTTGTCTTCTCATGCATCATGTGCCTGACGCCGGAACAGTTTGCCGAGGCGAAGAGCCAGAACATTTCCGTCCTCTCCTTCTTCGCGAACGAGTTCGACAATCCGGTCATTTCGTTTCTGGGACCGGTGGTGGCTTTCGCGGCGATCGTGAGTTCGTTTTTCGGCCACTATCTCGGCGCGAGAGAAGGCATGCGCGGCATCATTAACCAGCAGGCCCGCAACATGGGGTTCGAGACGAATCCGAAGGCGCTCAATGTTTTCATTGTTTTGTTCTTCATCCTGAGCGTCTGGATCGTCGCGATCTTCAATCTTTCCATTCTCGGACTTATCGAGGCGCTCATCGGACCGCTTATCGCGGCGATCCTGTTCCTGCTGCCCATGTATGCCATCCACAAGGTTCCGGCCATGGCGAAGTATAAGGGCCACATCAGCAATATCTTCGTCACGGCCACCGGCATTGCCGCCGTATCCGCGATCTTTTTCCAGATCCTCCGATAGGCAGGACCTTCGGCCGAAAGGCCAGGGATAGCGCCGGGCCGCAACAGGCCAGAAAGAAAGACGCCCGCCCTCCGGAAAACCGGAAGGCGGGCGCTCGATGAACGCTTCGGCGCTTGCAGATCAGGCATAACTGCGTGGAGTGGCCACCGCTTTCGCTGCAGGAGCGCGCTGAACCGGCTGCATCAGACCCGCTTCCAGCATGGCGGCGATGAACGCCTCACGGGAGACTTCCAGCCTGCCGTTGTGCCCGGCGGCTTCCGCGCAAAGGCCGGAAGCGCTGCGGTAATGACGGCCTTCCTTCTGCGGGCAATGATCGCGCAGGAAATCCGCTGCGTCCTCCGGACCTTCAATCGTCACGGCTTCGCCGTCCGCCGTCAGCACGTGAACGGGGATGCTCCAGAATGTGGCAAGCTTCGACATCTTGTTTTCCTCGTCTTGTTGTTGCGCCACTGTCGGCCCTGGCCGGCAGGTATCACTCAAAAACCGGAGAGCCGGCATTTTGTTCCTGCAATTTTCTCAATAAAAACCAATAGAGTGGCGGCATGACGGCAGGAATTTGCGGCATCCGGGGCCGGTTGCCCCCACCGCCGCCAAGGCCGGTTCCTTGTCGAGGGCATCGCGCCACTCTATCTTTCCCGTCAGAACGCGGGAACGCAGGTTTCCCATCCCTTCATTCTCACTGCGGGAGCCGAGCAATGCCGACACTGGATGAACTGATCGACCGGATGACCCTTGAGGAACAGGTCTCGCTGCTGTCCGGCGAGGATTTCTGGTCGCTGCCGGCAATCGAGAGGCTCGGCATCGGAAAATTCCGCGTCACCGACGGTCCGAACGGCGCACGCGGCGGCGGCTCGCTGATCGGCGGCGTCAAGTCGGCGGCCTTTCCCGTCGGCATCGCCATTGGCGCCACATGGAACCCGGCGCTGGTGGGCGAAATCGGCGCGGCGCTGGCCGACGAAGTCAAGTCCAAGGGCGCGCATGTGCTGCTCGGCCCGACCATCAACATCCAGCGCACCGTCACCAACGGCCGCAATTTCGAGTGCTATTCGGAAGACCCGGTGCTGACGGCCGAACTCGCCTCCGCCTATGTCAAAGGACTGCAGCAAAAGGGCATTTCCGCCGTTGCCAAGCATTTCGCCGGCAATGAATCCGAGATCGCCCGCACCTCGAATTCCTCCGTCATCGACGAGCGTTCGCTCCGGGAGGTCTATCTCCTGCCCTTCGAGCGCGCGGTGAAGGATGCGGATCTCTGGGGCATCATGACGGCCTATAACAAGGTCAACGGCACCTTTGCCTCCGAGCATGAATGGCTGATCACCGACGTTCTGAGGGGCGACTGGGGCTTTGACGGCGTCGTGATGTCCGACTGGTTCGGCTCGCACTCGACGGTCGAAACCGTCAATGCCGGGCTTGACCTCGAAATGCCCGGCCCGACGCGTGACCGGGGTGACAAGCTGATCGAGGCGGTCAAGGCCGGCAAGGTCTCGCATGAAACGATCCGGGACCGTGTCCGCGCGATCCTGACGGTGATGGAGCGCACCGGCGCGCTCGGCAGTGCCGCGCCCTTCGCCGAACGGGCTGATGACCGACCGGAGCACCGCGCCCTGATCCGCAAGGCAGGCGCGGAGGCGGCCGTTCTCCTGAAGAATGAGGACGTATTGCCGCTTTCGGGCAAGGAGACCATCGCCGTTATCGGCCCCAATGCCAGGACCGCGCAGATCATGGGCGGCGGCAGCGCCCAGTTGAACCCGCATTACCGCGTCAGTCCCTATGACGGTCTTGCCACAGCCCTTGGCGCGGAAAACCTGACCTATGCCGAGGGATGCACCAATTTCCGCTTCCAGCCGCTGCTGAAGACCCCGCTTGAGGTTTCCTATTTCGACAATGACGCGCTCTCGGGCGAACCGGTGTTCACCGCCACCGAGTATGAAGCGGAGCTGATCTGGATCGGCAATGTCGCTGAAGGCAAGGTCGCGCCGGATCATTTCTCCGCGCGGCTTGTCGGGGAATATATTCCCAGGGAGACGGCGACCCATCAGGTCGGGCTCGTCTCGGCCGGCCTTTCCAGGCTCTATGTGAACGGCGAACTGGTGGCCGATGCCTGGACCAACTGGACGCACGGCCGGACCTATTTCGAGGAGGGCTGCGACGAGGTTGTCGGAAGCGTCGACCTTGTCGCCGGAGAACCCGCCGAGATCGTCGTCGAATACGCCACCCGCCCGGCTTCCGCACTTGGCCTGTCCGCCATCCGCGTCGGCATTTCCGTGCCGCTCGGCGAAGAGGCGATCGAAGAGGCTGCGGCCCTTGCGGCAAAGGCCGATGTCGCGCTGGTCTTTGCCGGGCGCAGCGGCGAATGGGATACGGAAGGCAGCGATCTCGAATCGATCACGCTGCCCGGCCGTCAGGATGCGCTGATTGCCGCGATTGCCCGCGCCAACCCGAAGACCATCGTCGTGCTGCAGACCGGCGGACCGGTGGAGATGCCCTGGCTTGATGATGTGGCGGGGCTGATCTCGGCCTGGTATCCCGGCCAGGAAGCGGGCAATGCGATTGCCGACGTGCTTCTCGGCAAGGCTGAGCCCGGCGGGCGCCTCGCCCAGACCTTTCCGGCGAAATGGTCGGACAACCCGGCCCACAGCCAGGATCCGCGCGTCTATCCCGGCAAGGACGGCGAGGTGGAATATCGCGAGGGCGTCTTCATCGGCTACCGCCATTATGACCGCCACGGGATTGCGCCGCTTTTCCCCTTCGGCTTCGGCCTCAGCTATACGACATTCAGTCTTGGCGAACCGGTGGTCGAGGCAGAGAATTTCGAAGCAGAGGCATCCGCAACAATCAGCCTGACGGTCGAGAACACTGGCGAACGACGCGGCTCCACGGTGGTGCAGCTTTACGTCTGTCCGAAGGACAGTAGCGGGCAGCGTCCGCGGAAGGAATTGAAGGCGTTCGCCAAGGTGGATCTTGCCCCAGGCGAGAGCGGCACTGTGCGTCTTGCGCTTTCGCCGCGCGATTTCGCGCATTTCGACGTGGAAGCGAAGGCGTGGCGCATTGCGGCGGGCGAATACGACCTCAGCGTCGGCGAGAGTTCGGCAAGTCTGAAGACAATCGCCACGCTTGTGAAGGAAACCGAAGGCGCGCCGATGCCGCTTTGACTTCCTCCGGTCGCGCTCTTACCGGCGCGGCGCGGCGGTTGACTGGCGCACGATCAGTTCGGTTGGCAGCGTGATCCGGTTGCTCGGCGCGTCAAGCCCGCCGATGCGCGCCAGAAGCGTGTTCATCGCCGAACGGCCGATCTGGCGCAGCGGCTGGCGGATGGTGGTCAGCGGCGGATGCATCTGCTGGGCAATGGCGATGTCGTCGAAGCCGATCAGCGACATGTCCTCCGGGATCGAAAGCCCCTTCTCTCTCATTGCCTGGCTGGCGCCGAGCGCGCTGATATCGTTGGCGGCGAAGATCGCGGTCGGCCGATCCTTCAGGGCCAGAAGCCGCTTGGCCGCGTCAAAGCCGCTCTTCTGCAGGAAATCGCCGTCGACAACGAGCTGCGGGTCCCGATCAAGGTCGAACTGGGCGACGGCGTCGCGATAGCCCGTCAGACGTTCGCGCGCGGAGCGCAGGCGATTGTCGCCGGAGATGAAGCCGATGCGCCGGTGACCGAGATCGGCGAGATGGCGCACGGCAAGCCGCGCGCCCTGATAGCTGTCGCCGTCGACCGAGGGGAACGGCGGATCGTCGTAAAGCGTGTCGATCGTCACCACCGGAAGGGCTTCGCTGGCGATCTGTTCCAGGTAACTCGCCTCATAGGGCAGGATGGCGATGATGCCGCCGGCGATCTGCTGCAACAGGCTCGCCACGCTGCTCGGCGCGGTGCTGTCGCGGTCGGGCAGCGAATAGACGAGCGCCTCGTAGCCGGCGCTTTTCGCCGCGCCGCTGATGCCGAGCACGATGTCGCTGGTAAAGGGCGCGTGGAGTTCGGCCATCACTCCGATGATTCGCGAGCGGCCGTTGGAAAGCTTCTGGGCGAAGGGGTTGACCGAATAGCCCATCTCGTCGGCGATACGCAGGATATCCTCGCGCGTTTCGGCCGAAACGCCCGGCTGGTTGTTGAGCGCGCGCGAGGCCGTCATCCGCGAGACGCCCGCGACTTTCGCGATCTCGGCCAGCGTTGCCGCTCGTTTCTTCACAGCCACAATATCCCCCACCGGCGCAGCCTCGCCGGCATTGCGCGCCCGGCACCGCCTGAAGATACCAGAACGATCAATGCCTTACCCCTTTCCTGCCTGCCCTCGCGGCTGAAGCGTCGGGCAAATATTTCGACTAGCACAGTTTCGTCACAATAGCGACATGCGCGCGAAACCCGCGCACCCCGGCCTGAAATCCGGGCACGCGCGCGCTGGTTCCGCAGGGCAAAACCGTCAGATGTTTACGGATAACGAAACCCGATTGACACCCCGTACCGTTACCGGTAACGTACCTCATGTCGTAAGGTTTACCACTGTCTTGCATGGGAGGATACAATGCAATTCAAACCATCCCGAACTTTCACGCGTCTTCTGGGTTCCGCCGCCGTCGCCGCCCTCGTGCCGCTCGCTGCCCAGGCGCAGGACACCAAGACGATCACCTCCTGGGACCTGCGTTCCGACACGGCGACCGCCGGCATCGTCCGTGACGCGATGGATCGGTTCGAGGAAGCCAATCCCGGCTATGTCGTTGAGGATTCGCACTTCGCCAATGACGCCTACAAGACCAAGCTGAAGATCGCTTTCGGCGCCAACGAGCCGCCCTGCGTCTTCGCTTCCTGGGGCGGCGGCCCGCTGAAGGAATATGTCGATTCCGACCAGGTGGTCGACCTCACGCCCTATCTCGACGCCAATCCGGAATTCAAGGACCGCTTCGTGCCGGCAAGCTTCGGCCCGGTGACCTTCAACGACAAGATCTACGGCCTGCCGGCTGAAAACACCGCCGTCGCCGTGATCTTCTACAACACGGAAATCTTCGACGAACTGGATCTCACGCCGCCCGAAACCTGGGACGAGCTGATGAACGTCATCACCGTTCTCAACGAAAACAACATCGCGCCCTTCGCGCTCGCCAACAAGAACAAGTGGCCAGGGTCCATGTATTTCGTCCTGCTCGCCGACCGCATCGGCGGCCCGGAAGCCTTCCGCAAGGCTGCCGCCCGCGAGGAAGGCGGCTCGTTCGAGGATCCGGTCTTCATCGAAGCCGGCGAACGCCTTCAGGAGCTCGTCGAAGCTGACGCCTTTGCCCGCGGTTATAACGGCCTCGATTATGACGTTGGCGGTTCGCGTCGCCTGCTCTACGCAGATCGCGCCGCCATGGAGCTGATGGGCAGTTGGGAAATGGCCTCGATCCGCAACGAGAACCCTGCATTCGCTGAAAAGGTCGACTTCTTCACCTTCCCGTCCGTTCCGGACGGCAAGGGCGATCCCTCCAACGTCATCGGCACGCTCGGCGACAATTATGTCAGCATCTCCGCCGCCTGCCCCGAGAAGGACAAGGCCTTCGAGCTTCTGACCTATCTCACCAATGACGATGCGGCTGCCGCCCGTCTCGCCGACCAGCGCGTCATGCCGCTGAAGGGCATCACCACGGACGATCCCTTCCTGAACAAGGTTCTGGATGTCGTTGGCGAAGCCGGCAGCGTCCAGCTCTGGTACGACCAGGAACTGCCGCCCGCCCTTGGCGAAGTCCACAAGGACACGGTCCAGCAGCTCTTCGGCATGTCGATCACGCCGGAAGAGGCAGCCGCCGAAATGGAACAGGCCGCCCAGGCCGAAGCCCAGCAGTAGGACGTTCAACCCCAAACCTCCCGAGGCGTCCGTGATCCGCACGCGCCCCGTATCGGCCGCCGCCCTGACCGGCGGCGGCCGTCATGCCGCTTGTGAGGTTTTCCGGCAAGCCGGAAAACGCGGCAGAGAAAGGAAACATCATGTCCACGGCGATAACGCGGACGGCTGCCGACCGGCAAAGGCAGCGCAAGAAATGGGTCATGGCCCAGAAGGCGGCGCCCTTCGTGTTCATGGCGCCGGCGGTCATCTTTCTGGCCGTCTACCTGCTCTACCCGCTGGTCTCCAGCTTCCGGCTGTCCTTCGTCAACTGGAACGGCCTTGGCGACACGGCAGAGTTCGTCGGCCTCGACAACTGGGTCCGGCTGATGCACGACAGCGTGTTCTGGCACTCGGCCTGGAACAACATCCTGCTGGCGCTGTTCTCGATCATCATCCAGCTTCCGATCGCGCTGGTTCTGGCCGTCGTTCTCGATGAGGCGAGCAAGGGATCGCGGATCCTCAAGATCCTCTATTTCATTCCGCTTCTGATGTCCTCTGTGGCACTCGGCGTCCTGTTCAAGAACATCTACGATCCGAATTTCGGGCCGATCAATTCCATCCTCGACGCCATGGGGCTTTATGGCTGGGCCCATGACTGGCTCGGCGACCCGCGCTATGCGCTGGGCTCCGTCATCGCCGTCGTGCTGTGGCAGAACATCCCCTTCTACATGGTGCTGTTCCTGGCCGGCCTCGCCTCCTTCCCGCGCGAAATCACCGAAGCGGCAAGGCTTGATGGCGCATCGCAGACGACCATCTTCTGGCGGCTGAAACTGCCGCATCTTCAGGGCACGTTCCGCACCGCCGTGCTGCTCGCGACCATCGGCTCTATGCGCTATTTCGACCTCATCTACGTCATGACCGAGGGCGGGCCGGAAAACGCCTCCCAGGTGATGGCAAGCTACATGTACAAGCAGGTCTTCGCCTCCTTCGAGCTCGGTTACGGCACCACGGTCGCCGCCGCCATGTTCATCATCATCACCGTGATTGCGGCAGTCGCCTTCCGCCTGTCCAAACGGTTCGAGACGGAGGTCTGATCCGATGAAAAAGAAACAAGGCTTCAAGGTCGGACGCGTCGCCATTCCGGTGCTCGGCACCTTCTGGCTCGCCGTCACCACGCTCCCCTTCATCTTCGTCGCCTTCATGAGCCTGAAGACGCAGCAGGAGACCTTCGCCAATCCGGTCTGGGCGCTGCCGGAAAGCTTCAACCTTTCCAACTATATCGAGGTTCTGGAAGGTTCCTTCCTGATCTACCTCAGGAACAGCCTGTTCGTGATCACGACCTCGGTCGTCATCATCCTCCTCTTCTCCTCGATGGCCGCTTACGCGCTGGCGCGGCTGAAGTTCAAATTCTCCGACAGCCTGTTCGCGCTGATCGTCGCCGGGATGATCGTGCCGCTGCATGTGACCCTCGTGCCGGTCTATCTGATGACGCGCTCCATGGGGCTCTATGACACGCCCGCCGGCCTGATCGGCCCCTATGTGGCGATCAGCCTGCCGATCTCGGTGTTCATCCTGACGGAGTTCATGCGCCAGGTGCCGAAGGAACTCGAGGAAGCCGCCATGCTCGATGGCTGCGGCCCGTTCAAGATCTACTGGAAGATCTTCCTGCCGCTCGCCGGACCCGGCCTTTCCACCGTCGCCATCTATAACGGCATCATGCTGTGGAACGAATTCGTCTTCGCTTATGTGCTGACGTCGTCAGCCGACAGGCGCACCCTGCCGCTCGCTGTCTGGGACTTTCAGGGCCAGTACGCATCGAATGTCCCCGCCATCATGGCCGTCGTCACCCTTTCCGCCCTGCCCTTGATCATCGTCTACGCCATCGGCCAGGAAAAGATCGTCAACGGCATGATGGCCGGCTCGCTCAAGGGCTGATGGAACCGGAGTAACAACAATGACACAGATCCTTCTCGAAAACGTCGAAAAGCGCTTCGGTAAGCTCACCGTCCTGCACGACATCAACCTCAACATCGAAGACGGCCAGTTCTGCGTCTTCCTCGGCCCTTCGGGCTGCGGCAAGTCCACGCTTTTGAGGATGATCGCCGGCATCGAGGAAACCACCGAGGGCGACCTGACGATCGGCGGCGAAATCATGAACGACGTGCCGCCGGCCGAACGGCGCGTGGCCATGGTGTTCCAGAACTACGCGCTCTATCCGCATATGAGCGTTTATGAGAACATGGCCTTCGGCCTGAAGCAGGCAAAGACGCCAAAGGCCGACATCGAAAAGCGCGTCAACGAAGCCGCGCGCATGCTGCAGATCGAACCGCTGCTCGACCGCAAGCCGAAGCAGCTTTCCGGCGGCCAGCGTCAGCGCGTCGCCATCGGCCGCGCCATCGTTCGCCAGCCCGCCGTCTTCCTGTTTGACGAACCGCTGTCGAACCTCGATGCGGCGCTGCGCGTGCACATGCGTTCCGAGATCGCCAATCTCCACCGCGACTATCCGGAAGCCAGCATGATCTACGTGACCCACGACCAGACGGAGGCCATGGCGCTTGCCGACAAGATCGTGCTGCTGCGCGCAGGCCCGGACGTGACCAAGAAAGGCAGCATCGCCCAGATCGGCGCGCCGCTGGAACTCTACCACCGCCCGGCAAACCTGTTTGCCGCCGGTTTCCTCGGCTCGCCCTCGATGAACTTCTTCACGGTGACGCTCGAGAGCGCGAATGCCGAAGGCGCTGTGGTGAAACTTCAGTCCGGCGAGCTGCTGCAGGTCCCGGTTTCGACCGATGGTCTTTCGAACGGCGCCGAACTGACGCTTGGCCTCCGCCCGGAGCACATGCATCCGGTCGATGATGAAACGCGCGAACAGGTGATCCGCCGCAAGGTGCGCGCCGTGGAGAATTTCGGCGAATACAGCCACCTCTACCTCAACGAAAGCACGGAAAAGCCGATGATCGCCAAGGTCGCCGAGGATGTGTTGAAGGTGCCGGAAAAGCCGATGGCCTTCTTCGTCAAGCCTGCGGCCTGCCACCTATTCGATGCCGATGGCGAGGCGCTCGCCTATCTGCCGAGCGTGCCCGGCCCGCATGAGCTCTCCGAGACCGACGCGGTCTGAACACGAAATACGGAAATGGCAAAATGACCAACGAACAGAAAAACCCCGTCTACAAGGACGCTTCCAAGCCGGTCGAGGCTCGTGTTTCAGACCTTCTCGACCGCATGACGATCGAGGAAAAGATCGGCCAGCTTCACGCCGTCTGGCTGTTCCTCGAGGAAGACGGCAATCACCGGACCCGCTCGGACCAGTTCACCGGATCGACCGATCCCGAAACTCTGAAGAGCATGCTGTCATCCGGCCTCGGGCAGGTCACCCGCCCGCTCGGCACCCGCAGCATCGATGCGGCGGAAGGCGTGCGGGCGCTGAACGCGCTGCAGAAATTCATGGTCGAGGAGACCCGGCTCGGCATTCCGGTCATGTCGCATGAGGAATGCCTGTCCGGCCTGATGATCAAGGGCGCGACGCTGTTTCCCTCCTCGCTTTCCTTCGGCGCGACCTTCAATCCGGATCTCATCGAAAAGGTCGGCGCTGCCATCGGCCAGGAATCGCGCGCCATCGGCTGCCATCAGGGCCTCGCCCCGGTTCTCGATGTGGCCCGCGATGCCCGCTGGGGCCGCACGGAAGAAAGCATTGGCGAGGATCCGTACCTCACCGGCGTCATCGCCTCGGCCTATGTGAAGGGCTTGCAGGGCGAGGATCGCGGCGTGCTGGCGACGCTGAAACATTATGCGGGCCATTCCGCCAGCGAAGGCGGGCGCAACCATGCGCCGGTGCACATGGGCTGGCGCGAACTGAACGACATGTTCATGCTGCCGTTTGAAATGGCGGTGAAGCTCGCCAATGCCGGTTCGGTCATGCCGGCCTATCACGATATCGACGGCGAGCCGGTCCATGCCTCGCATCACCTGATGACCAAGGTTCTACGCGATGACTGGGGCTTTGACGGCCTGATCGTGGCCGACTATGTCGGCGTCAGCCTGCTCTACCAGCACCACGGCATTGCCGAGAACCGGGCGGAAGCTGCTGCGCTTTCCTTCAATGCCGGCCTCGATATCGAGCTTCCGGGTGATGATTGCGCCAAGGACCTGAAGGAAGCGCTCGCGCGCGGACTGATCACCGAGGCGAAGATCGACGAGATCGTCGCCCGCATCCTGAAGGAAAAGTTCCGTCTCGGCCTGTTCGAGAAGCCCTATGCCGACGATGGCAAGATCGTGCTTCAGCGTCAGGACTATATCGACGTCGCCCGGCAGACGGCGGAAGAATCCGTCACCATTCTCGACAATAACGGCATCCTGCCGCTTCCCGCCGGCAAGAAGGTCGCCGTCATCGGCCCGACGGCGGATGATCCGCTGGCGCTGCTCGGCGACTATGCCTTCCCGGTTCACCTGATCCACAACGAGGCGCAGGAAGAGGTCGAAAGCGTCGTCACGCCGCTGGCGGGTCTTAGGGCAAAGCTTGGCGCGGAAAACGTCATCTATGCCCGTGGCTGCAATATTCTCGACGAGCGCAAGGCCGGTGCGCCGGTCTTCCCCGGCGATGTGGACGACAGTACCTCGCTGGAACAGGCCTCTTCGCTTTCCACCCGGCTGGACATGATCCCGAGCGCGGTGGAAGCGGCGAACAGCGCCGATGTCGCCATTGTCTGCGTCGGCGACCTCTCCGGCATCTTCCAGACCGGCACGGTCGGCGAAGGATCGGACGCCGATACGCTGGAACTGCCCGGCGTGCAACAAAAGCTGCTCGATGCCGTGATCGAGACCGGCAAGCCGGTGATCGTCGTCGTCTCGTCCGGCCGTCCCTATAATCTGGGCGGTGCGGAAGACAGGATCGCGGCACAGGTAATGACCTTCTTCTCCGGCCAGGAAGGCGGCACGGCGCTGGCGAGCGTGCTGACCGGCGCGGTGGAACCCTCCGGTCGCCTGACGCTGTCGATCCCGCACAATGTCGGCGCGGCGCCCTATTTCTACAATCACAGCTTCAAGAGTTCCGGCACGCCGATCGCCCGCCACTTCGGCAGCCGCTATCCCTTCGGCCACGGCCTCTCCTACACCACGTTCGACTATTCCGACGTGGCGCTCGAGAGCGAGGCTGTCGATATCGAAACGGGCACCGTCCGGCTTTCCTTCACGGTGAAGAACACCGGCGATCGCGACGGCATTGCCGTGCCGCAGCTCTATGTCCGTGACGAAATCGCCACGCTGGTGCGTCCAGTCAAGGAGCTGAAGGCCTTCGGCAAGGTTGCCCTGAAGCCCGGGACAAGCGCCCGCGTCGCCTTCGAAGTGCCGACCGACATGCTGAACTTCACCGGCTATGAGGGCTATCGCGTCGTCGAGCCCGGCTTCTTCACCCTGATGGTCGGCGCATCCAGCGGCGACATCAAGCTGAAGGCCCGCGTCGAAGTGACCGGCGAACGCCGCAAGCTTCCCGCCGACTGGCGCATGCTGAGCAGCTTCGCCGCCGAGAAGGCCTGAACACGACTACGCTTAGGACGGGGCTTGCCTTACAGGCCCCGCCTCAATTCTCATTCCGCGGGTGCATGTGCGGATGCCCATGCCGGTGGGCATGTGTGTGAATGACTGCCGGCTCGAGACGGCCATCCCTCAGCAACATGCCGCGCGTCGCGAGCCGGCTGACGAAGGCATCGTCGTGGGAAACAAGGATCATTGCGCCCTCGAACGCCCGCAGCGCATCCTCAAGCCGTGCGCCGTTTTCCGCGTCGACGCCGTTGGTCGGCTCATCCAGCAGCAGAACGTCCGGCCCCATTGCCAGCAGCCCGGCGAGGCAGACCAGCCGCTTTTCGCCGCCGGAGAGCTTGTGCGTCAGCCGGTCGGCGAGGTGGGAGAGGCCAAGCTCGGCAAGCGTTTTGCCCGCCCGCTCGGCCGATTCGGCCCTCGTCAGCCCAAGGTTCAGCGGGCCGAAGGAAACGTCTTCCAGAACGGTCGGGCAAAAGAGCTGGTCGTCGCTGTCCTGAAACAGAAAGCCGATGCGGCGGCGCGCTTTGCGAAACCCGGCTTCGCCCCGGCACGCCTCGCCAAAGGCTTCGATCCCGCCGGACGACAAGAGCTCAAGACCGACGAGCGCGCGCAACAGCGTTGTCTTGCCGGCCCCGTTGGGACCGACCACCGCAAGCCGCTCCAGAGGCTCCAGAGAAAGGTCCGCCTCGGTCAGAACGGGCCGGCCATCGCGGCAGACGATGACAGAACGGGCGGAAATCAAAGCGGCCATGAGACATCCCGAGAAAGAGCCAGATCGGAGATCAAAACAACGAGCGCGGCCCCCGCCACAAGCGCCGCCCCCAACACGTCCCGCACAGTCAGCGGGGCCGGTTCTGAGACCGGATAGCGCCCGGCAAAGCCGCGCATGCGCATGGCCTCCTCGATCCGCTCGGCGCGCGCCGTTGCCCGCACAAGCAACATGCCGATCATATTGCCATAGGTTTGAAATGTATGGCGGTTCGAGCGCGGTTGAAAAGCGCGCAGCTTCATCGCCTCCTGCAGCCGGCTGAACTCCCCACGGATCACGCCGAGATAGCGCACCAGAGCGATGAAGATATGGACCAGCTTTTTCGGCATTCTCAGCGCATCAAGGCTTTGCCCGAGACGCACGGGCTCTACCCCCTCAAAGGCAATATTGAGCAGCAGCACGGAAGCCGTGACCTTGAGCGCGACGACCAGCGCCCGCACGACGCCTTCAGCGCTGGCGGTAAAGCCGAAGACCGTCACCAGCGGCGTGCCCGCAACCGCAAAGGGCAACGTGATCAGCAGCACGACGAGAAAAGCTTCCAGATGCAGGAGACGCCGCCAGGCGATGCCGCTCCCGCGTGTGAAGGCGAGACAAAGCACCAGAGCGAGATAGGCTGCTGCCGGCCGGAAATGCGCCAGCGGCGTCATCATCGCGACGACGGCAAAGACCGTGACCATGCGCAGCCTGAGGTCCGCTGGCAGGTTCATCGCCGCCGCCCGCGCGCCCAGAGCGCGATCCCGGCAATGCCGAAGATCAGGCTGAGGCCAGCGACGATATCAGTCAGCCGCATGCGCGCATCCATCTGCTCGATCCGCTCGAGCAGCGGCGCGACTTCCTGCGCAACAGCGGTGCGGACCATATCGGTGGTGATTGCCGCGCCCTCGCCAGGCCGTACGGCGGAAGCCTCCTTCTCCGCCGGTGAGGATTGCGCAACAGGCAACGTCACCGCGCCAAAGCGATCGGTCGTCAACGCTCGCGATGCGACATGACCCTCGCCCGTATCGATCGTAACGGTCACCGGCCCGGTGACCGGATCGGGCGCGGCAAAGGCAAAACCGCCCTCCTGATCCGTCTTTCCGCCGGCAAAGGCGTTGCCTGACATGGCGGCCGTCCACGCTGCCCCTTGAGGGCGCCCGCCGCCGACGAAGAAGCCATAGCCCACAATCTCCCGGCCTTCGACCGTGGCGAAGACCCGCAGGCTATGGGCCAGGGCGGGGTGAGCAGAGACAAACATGGCGAGCAGGAGCGCCAGACAGTATCTCATGTCTGCAGCTCCCTTTCGGGAAGGCGAGGCTCCAGCAGTTCCGGCGCCACCCTTTTCAGGAAACCGACGATTGCGCCGCAAACCAGCGCTTCGCCGAGCGCAAGCGGCAGATAGGTGAGAAGCAGAATACGCGCCGCCGGAACATAGGCCGATGACGACAGCCAGAGGCAAAGCGCGACGAGCCCTCCGGTGAGAAACACCGCGACCGAAGCCCCGAGGCTGGCGATCATGGCGGCCCTGCCGGCAGAGGGCGCGCGCCGCAAAGCCTTGCCGATGATCAACGCCACAAGATAGCCCGGCAGCGCGATATTGACCGTGTTGACCCCGAGCGTCGTCAACCCGCCGAAACCGAAGAGAACGGTCTGCAGCAAGAGCGCAACCAGCACGGCGGGAAAAATGGCCGGCCCGAGCATCAGCGCCGTCAGGGCCGAGAGCAGGACATGCACGCTGGATGGTCCGACGGGCACGGCGATGAGAGAGGCGGCAAAAAAGGCAGCGGAAAGCACAGCAACGCGCGGAATGGCCCGGTCATCAATGCTCTTGAGACCGGCCGCCACGCCGGCGGCCGCCACCGCGCCGCCGCCAATCAGAACGGGAAGAGAAAGGAGGCCGTCCGGAATATGGGCCATTACTCGACCGGCTTGGCGTTGACCCAGATGAGCGCGCCTTCCTCGACCGGAACCTCCCTGCCATCGGGCGCGGTCATCGGCGCGTCGGCTTCGATGAGCGCGGCAAAGCCCCACCATCCCGATACCGGCATGGCATAGGAGAAGGTGCCATTGGCATCCGCCTTGATCACCTGGGTGATATAGGCATCATTCGGCGCTTCAATGCCGTGATCATTGATGAATTCGACTTCTATCTCGGCAAAGGGCACCGGTTTACCGCCCCTGGTCACCACGCCGGTAAAGGCATTGCCCGTCCAAAGCCCCGTCGGCCGGGACAGCGGCACAATCTCGACCGGAAGGCCGACACTCTCGTCCCAGCCCTCGCCGGAGGCATAGCTGTCGACCACGACCTTGGCGTAATGAGTGATAAATTTTCCCTCCGCCGGCTCGAAATAGGGCTCGGGCTCGACATAGAAGATGGCAGCGCCGGGGGTTTCGAGATCGGTGGTCAGGCGATAGGCCATGGCATCGCCCTGCGGCGCTTCTTCAAGCGCTCCCAGAAGGTCCGTCCGTTCGCCATTCTTGACCACGCCGACGGCCACCGGAACCGCCATGTTCATCACCGGTCCACCCTCGAAAGGATGGGTGAACACCAGATCGACCGTAACCGGGCCGCCATCCGGCAGCACGTCGGCGGAAGGAATAATTTCCTGAAAATGCGCAGCGGCAGGGCTCGCACCGACAAGCGCTGCGGTGAAAAGAAGACATGCGGGTCTGATCATGCTTGGAACCTGATGAAAAGTATCGGAGTCAATTTCGTATGATATTTTCTATAAAAAATCATACGACAGAAGCGCAATCAAGTGTTCGCTTGCGGTTTCTTTCGATTTGGCCGCATTGCTGCTATTGGCTTGATACACTGCAATGGAGGCAGCCATGAAGCGCATCACCATTACCCTGTCAGACGACATCGCCGACGCGCTTGATCACTATATGGACAAGAGCGGCGCACAGAACCGCTCGGAAGCCATTCGCGACCTCGTCCGCCGCGCCATGCTGGACCTTGAAAGCGGGCCGGAGGATGCCGATTGCCTTGGCGTCGTCTCCTATACGGTGGACCAGACCACGCGCAATCTCGCCAGCCGGCTCGCCAGACGCCGGTTGGACGCGCATGACCGCCACGTCGCCGCGCTTTCGGTTCCGCTCGACCATTCGACCGCGCTCGAAATCGAGGTGACGCGCGGCAAGCTTGGCGAAGTGGGCGCGGCAGCCCAGCAACTCTTCCTGGAACGCGGCATCGCCCATGGCGCGCTATCCCTCGTGCCGGTTTCGACCGGCGGCGCCATGCATGTCCACGAAGACCAGGCGGAGCCCCACCGCCATCTGCATGTGCGCCAAAGCTTCAATCCGGCAAAAGGCGACAATGAACGGGGCTGAACCGCGCAGCCTCTTCGCCGACATATGAAAAGGCGCGCGGTCAGTGTTCACCGCGCGCCAGGCTCTATCTATTGCCCGGGACCGACCGGTCGACCGCCTAGGCCTTGGCTTCCTCGACCAGGGCCTTTGCCTGTTTCAGTGCGGCGATCACCCGGTTCTGGCCGCGCACGAGCTGGGTGCGGGCAAAACCAAGTTTTGCCGGTCCGAGTTTGTCGAGATCGGCTGCTGCCGAGAGAGCGGGCAGCGGCGGGATCGGCACTGCCGGGTCATGCCGGAAGCGCTGCTCACGAGTGAAGTTGAGCGGAACCAGGATGCGTGCGAGTTTCTGGATCGCGGCGTTGGCGGCGGTCGGCGTCACCGAACCGTCCTCGATGCCTGCGTAAAAGGCGTCCAGAGAAGTCTTCAAGGCCTCGGCGGCCTGCATTGTCGGCGCCAGATCGAAGCGATCGCCAGCCTTTTTCTGATAGTCCGCGATCGTGCCGATGAATTCCCCGGCCGTCTTGCGCCAGTCGAAGGGCAGGATTTCCGCATTGGCGTTACGCAGGACGGCGAGAAGATAGACCTTGATGTCGCGCAGCAGGATATCCTTGTCGGCGATTTCGAGCGTGTCGTTTTCGGTATGCCAGGCGATGTTGCCGCCGCAGCCGCCAACCGTGTAATAGCCCTTCTCCTCGCGGGCGCGCTCGGCCATGGTCGAGGACAGCATCAGATAGCTCGAAAGCCCGATATTGTTGAAGGAATAGTCGCCGGCGCGGTGCGGGCGTTCGCCCTCGGCCTTCTTGCCGGCCACTTCCTCGATCACCCCGGAGAGGAAATCCTCGGTCTCGCTCATCATGCACAGATTGATGAACTCCGTCGCCCAACGGCAGCCGGGGCTGTCGCAATTGACCGAGGCGACGCAGTTCTCGTCCAGATCGAGCGCGAAATTGTCCGAAAACCAGGTCGAGCCGGCATAACGCCCGGTCGAGTGGCCGGGCCACCAGCAGACGCGCACGGAACGCTTCAGCTTGTCGCGGTTTTCATAAAGAACCCGCGCCATTTCCAGAAGCGAGGCGTCGCCGGTGGCGTTGTCGCCCACGCCGACATCCCAACTGTCGAGATGGCCGTGCAGCAGGATGTATTTTTCCGGTTCTTCCGTGCCCTCGATGAAGACTTCCGGCAATTTGGAGGAAAACCAGCCCTCTTCCATTTCGGCAAACACAGTAACTTGTGCGCCCGCCTTTGCCAGCTCGATCAGTTGATCGCCGCTTTCGCGGTTGACGGCAACGGCCGGAATGCGCGGCTTGCGCGGCAGGTCGTCGAGATCCGGCGTGCCCCAGACCGTGGTGCAGATGCCCCAGTGAATGTCGACGCCGGGATTGATGGCGATCACGCCGATCGCCCCAAGCTCGGTAAACTGGGCGACGAGGCCGGGATTGGCGAATCCCTCCGACAGCACGATCTTGCCGGAAACGAGCGCCGCCAGATCGCTCGCATCCTCCACCGAGCGCTCGAACATGGTCGAGATCGCCTTCGGCTGGTTGCTTGGCACATAGACAAGTTCGCCGGCAAGACCGTCGCGCGCATCGACGCAATAGGCCGGAGGCTTGGCCCGGAAGGTCTTGCCGTCGGCCTCCACGCGCGCCTTGCCCGGCAGGCTCAGAAAAAGTTCCGGCTGGTGCATGGTCACCGGCACGCCGTGTTTTTCAAGACGCGCCTTCACCTCGTTCATGCCGCGGTTCACATCGTCCGGATGCTCGCGCTTGTAGGTGGAAAAGCTTTCGACCAGCGCCCAGGGGGCATCAAGCGAAACGGCGCCGAGAATGGCGGATTCGATATCGTTCACAGCTGTTTTCCTCTATTGTTTTACTAGATAAAACGATGTTTTATTTTTGATTAGCGTAACAGAGGACTTGCGCTCCCGCAAGCGGCCACGCGTTGCAGCGTCGTGAACAGAACAAGAGGTTCGTCGGCGGAGCGATGTCGGCAATGCAGTCGAGTAGGGAAAAACGGACCTGCTGGTCGCGACAGGCAGGCTCAGCCAGCCTTCAGCACACCGCCCACGGCAAGCTTTTCCGAGATCCGGCGACCGGCCTCAAGCGCTGCCTCCAGGTTTGCCGCGCGGCGTTCCTCGTCGAGGCGCATGACGGCGCCGGCGATCGAAATCGAGGCCGTCACCGTTCCGTCCGCTCCCTTGATCGGCGCGGCCACGGAGAATGCGCCTTCGTCCAGATCATTGGTGACGATGTTGTAGCCGCTTGCGCGTATGCGCTCGAGCGTCTGGCGCAGCTTGTCGGGATCGGTGATGGTATAGGGCGTGAAGGTTTCGAGCGGTCTTGAAAGCACGTCCTCGATCACTGCGGGGTCGGCATAGGCGAGAAGCAGTTGCGAACTGCCGCCGGCATGAAGCGGCCCGAACCGGCCGGCCTGGGCGAAGAGACGCATCGAATGACGTCCGGGACGCGTTGCGAGGACATAGCTTTCCGTGCCGTCGCGAATCACCAGATTGACGTTCTCCGAAGTGACGTCGCGCAACCAATCCATGACCGGACGCGCCGCAAACAACAGGCCGCCATCCTTGCCGAGGCACTCGCCCAGGACGCCGATCCGATAGCCAAGCGCATATTCCGAACGCTCCGCATCCCGCGAAACGAAGCCGCGCTCCTCAAGCGTGAACAGAATCCGGAAAACCAGGGATTTTGTCATGCCGAGCGATTTGGCGAGTTCCGTCAGGCCCTGATTGGGCCGCTCCGCCAGCGCCTCCAGCACCACCATGGCACGGTCGACGGCGGCGATCGTGTAGTCCTTCCCCTCGGTCACGTTTCAAGTCCCCTGCTTTGTCATCGTTTTCGCGACTTGCAATCGCGCCAAAATCTGCTTTACTTAAAATTACGAAACAGCGTTTTACTGAATAAAACATCTACAATCGTATTTCAAGCTCCCCTCGCGGGCTTCCCTGTCGAAACAGCCGGCACGCCGGCAAGCGCCGTTTCCAAGATATAACCGGAAAAATCCGGACACGATAAAAAGAACCAAACCGTTCAGAGGAGAACGACCATGAATTATATCGCGCGGGCTTCCCTTGCCGCGTTGCTGGCCTCCACGGCGGCCTTGCCCGCCTTTGCCGGCGATGAGATTCGCGAAATCGTGCTTTTCTCCCGGCCGCAGGCCGGTCAGCAGGCCGAATTCCAGTCCGTCCAGCTCATTGCCCAGGAATGGCGAAAGCTTGGTCTCGACGTCAAGGTCGAGGTCATGCCCTGGGAGCAGATGTCGAATGTCGTCTGGTACGACCGCGGCGCCTGGGATGCCACCGCCTGGCAGATGGTCGGGCGGCCGGAGCGTTCGGACCCGGATGAGCTTCTGTTCAACCTGTTCCACTCGACCACGGCCGAATCGGGCTACAATTTCATCGGCTACAAGAACCCCGAATATGACTCGATCGTCGAAGCGCAGCGCCGCGAAGTCGATCAGGACACGCGCAGGGACATGGTGTTCGAGGCCCAGGAAATCCTCAGCGCCGACCAGCCCAACATGATGCTGGTTCATCCCAAATCCACCTTCGCCTTCAACAAGGCCGTCTTCGATCCCGAAACCGTCGTCAACCAGAGCGGCATCGGCATCAAGAATGCCTGGACCTTCATGGACATCACCCCGCTTGGCGAGGAGAAGGATATCGTCCTGAATTCCTCCGACAATGTGAAGTCGATCAACCCGCTCTATATTTCCGGCGGCGTCGACAGCTGGGTGACCGAACTTGTCTATGACCGGCTTCTGCGCGTCGGCCCCGACGGCCTGCCGCAGCCCTGGGCGGCGGAAAGCTATGAATGGCTCGACGACACCACGATCGCGCTGACCCTGCGTCCCGGCATGACGTGGCACGACGGCGAGCCGGTGACGGCGGAGGACGTGAAGTTCTCTTACGAGGCAGCCGCTAGCGAAGAGGCCCCGATGTATCAGCCCTTCGCCAAGAACATCGACAGCGTCGATGTCGAGGGCGATGTCGTCACCTTCCACCTGAAGACGCCGCTTGCCTCGTTCCTGACGTCGACGCTCGCCAAGATCAACATCATTCCCGAACATGTCTGGGGCCCGATCCTGGCGGATCTGAAGGACAAGCCGGAAAACGCCGAAAGCTATCAGGAAGAGACGCCAATCGGTTCCGGTCCCTACAAGTTTGCAAGCTGGACCAAGAACGAGGAAATCGTTCTGGAGGCCAATACCGATCATTTCCACGCGCCGAAGGCCGATCGCTGGATCCTGCGCATCGTGCCGAATGCGGAAGCAGCCCTTGGCATGCTGAAGTCGGGCGAGTTGAACTTCATCGGCGAATTCCCGGGCGACCCGCAGGTCCTCGTTGACGCTGCCACGGAAAACCCCGATCTCGAGGCGGTCTCCACCGTCGATATCGGCTTCCGTTATATCGGCTTCAACAACCGCCGCGCCCCCTTCGACGACCCGGCCTTCCGCATGGCACTGTCGCAGGCGGTCAACCGGCAACTGATCGCCAAGGCCGCCTATCGCGGCTATGCGGTGCCTTCCAATTCCGTCGTCTCGCCGGCGCTTGAATTCTGGCATGACCCGGCGGTCGAGGACTTCGCCACCGGCACCGATCTTGCCAAACAGACGCTGGAAGATGCCGGCTATACGCTCGAGGGCGGCAAGCTGCATTATCCGGGCGACATCAAGGAAACGCTCGGCAACTAGGCCGACGTAGATCTTGAGAAGGCGGCGGGCACTTGCCTGCCGCCCCCTTTTACGACCTTCATGCCTGATTGCGATTGACCTTAGAACGCAACAGGAAGAGGACGGCGCTTCATGTCAACTTTAAAGCCGATCGGCAGCCGCGTGCTGCAGATGCTGCTGGTCCTGTGGACCGTGGTCACCATATTGTTCCTGATGTTCCGGCTGATGCCGGGCAACCCGATGGCGGCCTATATCGATCCGAATTTCACCCTGGAGCAGCAGGAAATCCTGATGGCTTCCTTCGGGCTCGACAAGCCGTTGTGGCAGCAATATCTGATCTATATCGGCAATCTTCTCACGGGCAATCTCGGCGAGAGCTTCACCTATCGAAAGCCGGTGGCCGAAATCATCTTTCCGCTTCTGCCGAACACGCTGATCCTCACCTTCACATCGCTGATCGTCGCATACGCCTTCGGCATTCTGGCCGGCGCCTATCTTGCCTGGAAGCGCGGCAACTGGGTCGAGCAGGCGGCCATTCCCGCCGTGCTGACCACCCGCGCCATGCCGGAATTCTGGCTCGGCATGGTACTGCTTGCCGTCTTCTCCTTCTGGCTCGGATGGTTTCCGGCAGGCGGCACGCGCACGGCCGGCGAAAGCTATGACGGCTATTTCGCGCTTTATACGTCGCGCGATTTTCTCGCCCATCTCGCTCTGCCGGCACTGACCCTCGCCATCTACAGCCAGGGTCTGCCGCTTCTCCTCATGCGCTCCAACATGCTGGACGTGATGAAGGAAGATTTCGTCACCATGGCGCGCATCAAGGGGCTTTCGAGCTGGACAGTGGTCGTGCGCCATGCCGCCCGTAATGCGCTTCTGCCGATCATGACCTCCTTTGCGATCGCCGTCGGTTACCAGCTGCAGGGCAATGTCGTGGTTGAGACCGTGTTTTCCTGGCCGGGGCTTGGCCGCGAACTGGTGCGCGCCGTTTCCGCCTCGGACTATCCGCTGGCGCAGGGCGCCTTCCTGCTGATCGCGGTGGTGGTGATCCTGATGAACATGATCGCCGACCTGCTCTATGCCCTGCTTGACCCGAGGATCGGCCATGCGTGAGATTGCCTCCTCCCTTTCCGGCGGTCTCGGCCGCTTCGCCCGTGCCCTGAAATTCCCGGTGCGCGATCCTTTCGCCATCGCCGGCGTTCTCATCTATGTGGTCTTCATCCTGGCGGCGATCTTCGCTCCCGATATCGCCACCCATGACCCGAACGAGATCCTCTATTCGGCGTCCTACGATCTCGCCGCCGACCTGCATCCCGGTCAGGATGGCTTCATCCTCGGCACCACCAGCCTTGGCCGCGACATCTTCTCGCAGCTCGTCTACGGCAGCCGCTCGGCGCTGGTGATCGGGCTGACGGCTGCCTTCATGGTGGTGCTGATCGGCTCGCTCGTCGGCATTCTCGCCGGCTATTTCGGCGGCTGGGTCGATACGATCCTGATGCGGCTTGCCGATATCGCCTTCGGCATTCCCTTCCTGCCCTTCGTCATCGTCATCGCCGCCTTCCTCGAGCCCTCGATCTGGAACGTCGTCATCGCCATGGCGCTGGTGCTCTGGCGCGACACCGCGCGCGTGATCCGCAGCCAGGTGCTGACGCTGCGGACGCGGGGCTATGTCGAGGCGGCGCGGATCTCGGGCTCTTCCAGCCTCAAGATCATCGCCCGCCATGTCGCGCCCAACGTGTTGCCGCTTTCCTTCCTCTACGGCTCGATCGCCATTGGCTGGGCGATCCTGACGGAAGCCTCGATCAGCTTTCTCGGCTTCGGCGATCCGAACTCGATTAGCTGGGGCTACATGCTGCAGGATGCCTTCGCCAGCCAGGCGCTCGCCAAGCAGGCCTATTACTGGTTCATTCCGCCGGGCCTATGCATCATCCTCGTCGTCAGCGCGGGCTTCTTCGTCACGCGCGGCTATGAAAACCTCCTGTTTCCGAAGTTGAGCCGATGAGCGAACCGCTTCTTTCCGTCGACAATCTCACAGTGTCCTACAAGGTGCCCGGCGGCCTCGTCCATGCCGTCGATGGCGCAAGCTTCGATGTGCCGGAAGGATCGATCACCGGCCTTGTCGGGGAATCCGGCTGCGGCAAGACCACGGCCGCGCGGGCGCTGACCCGGGTGATGGCCGACAATGCCGCGATTTCCGGCGGCAGGATCATGTTTGCCGGGCAGGACCTTGCCAAGCTGCCCGAACGGCGGATGAACGCGCTGCGCTGGCGCGACATCGCCTTCGTGCCGCAGAGCGCGATGAACTCGCTCGATCCGGTCTATACGGTCGAATACCAGCTTGCCGAAGTGTTGCGGAAACGCGGCGGCATGGGAAAACGGGATGCACGCCGACGCTCGGAGGAACTGTTCGACATGGTCGGCATCGATCCCGGCCGCTTGTCGGATTTTCCGCATCAGTTTTCCGGCGGCATGCGCCAGCGCGTTGCGATTGCGCTGGCTCTGGCGCTCGATCCGAAACTGGTGATCGCCGACGAGCCGGTGACGGCGCTCGACGTCATCGTCCAGCGGCAGATCCTCGACCAGTTGAAGGAACTGCAGCAACGGCTCGGCCTGTCCGTCATTCTGGTCACCCACGACATTTCGGTTGTCGCCTATATCTGCGACCGCACCGTGGTGATGTATGCCGGCAAGGTGGCCGAGGCCGGGACCACACGGGCGACGCTCACCAGTCCCTCGCATCCCTATACGATGGGCCTCAAGAACGCCTTTCCCGATCTGACGGGGGCCGAGACCGGCGAACTGACGCCGATCGAGGGTGCGCCGCCGAACCTTGCCGATCCGCCGCAGGGCTGCCGTTTCGCCGAGCGCTGTCCCTTCGCCATCGACATCTGCGCCACCGAACCGCCGCTCGTCGCTCTGGACGCGGTCCATCAGGTCGCCTGCCACCGCGCCGGCGAGGCCGACAAGCTTCGGGTCGAAGCCGCCAAAACCGAAACCTGGGGTGCGGACCTATGATGATGTCGGGAAAGAAGAATGACGTCCTGGTCTCGATCTTCGAGGCGAAACTGCACTACAAGGTCGGAAGCGCGCTATCGGCCATGCGCGGCCATTCCACCGTGGTGAAAGCCGTCGACGGCGTCAGCTTCGACATTCGTCGGGGCGAGAGCATCGGCCTTCTGGGCGAGAGCGGTTGCGGCAAGAGTTCCATGGGCCGGCTTCTCCTCAAACTCGAGGACGTGACCGACGGCAATATCAATTTCGAAGGTTCTGACCTTTCCGGCATGGGCCGGGAACGGCTGAAGAAATTCCGCTCGCAGGCGCAGCTGATCTTCCAGAACCCCTTCGACGCGGTCAATCCGCGCTTTTCCATCCGCGCGACGCTCTCCGAGCCGCTGGAAAATGCCGGAATTCCCAAGAAGGACCGCGAGGCGAAGATCATCGCAGCCCTGGAACTGGTGAAGCTTCCCGATCCCCAACAATTTCTCGACCGTTATCCGCATCAGCTTTCCGGAGGGCAGTTGCAGCGCGTGGTGATGGCGCGCGCGTTGATCCTGGAACCGGAATTTGTCGTCGCCGACGAGCCGGTCTCCATGCTCGATGTCTCGGTGCGTGCCGGCGTGCTCAACGTCTTTCGCGATGTGCGCGACCGGCTGGGGCTGACAGCGATCTATATCAGCCATGATCTGGCGCTGGTGCGCTATGTCTGCGAACGCACCATCGTCATGTATCTCGGCCGCATCATGGAGGACGGGCCGACCGAGGAGATCGTGCGCGAACCGCTGCACCCCTATACGAAGGCGCTCGTTTCCGCAGTTCCCGTGCCCCATCCCGACCAGAGCCACGAACCGCTGCCGATCGGACGCGGCGCGCCGGATCCGCGCAACCCGCCCTCGGGCTGCGTCTTTCGCGACCGCTGCCCGAAAGCCTTTGCCCGCTGCGCCTCGGACGTCCCGAAGCCGCAGACCGTCGGCAACCGCCTCGTCGCCTGCCACCTCTATGACGGGGAGACAGGCGCATGAGGGCGGCTTTCTACGAAAGGACCGGCCCTGCGGGGGACGTCCTGAAATTTGGCGATCTCACTGATCCCGCCCCCGGTCCCGGCGAGGTGCTGGTTGCTGTCCGGGCTTCCGGCATCAATCCGGCGGATGTGAAGCGCCGCGCGGGATGGCGCGGCATGGGCATGGATCACCCGCTGATTATCCCCCACACCGATGGCGCGGGCGAGATCATCGCTGTCGGCCCCGGCGTCGATGCCGGCCGTATCGGCGAGCGCGTCTGGCTCTGGAATGCGCAGGGCGGCTACCGCCAGAAGGGTCGGGCCTATGGAACAGCTGCCGAACTGATCGCCATCGACGCGCGGCAGGCGGTGCGGCTCAATGATCATCTGACCTTTGCCGAGGGCGCGTGCCTCGGCGTTCCCGCCATGACAGCCCACCGGGCCGTCTTTGCCGATGGCAGCGTTGCGGGGAAAACCGTGCTCGTCAGCGGCGCGGCAGGCGCGGTCGGTCATTTCGCCGTGCAGATGGCAGCACTCGACGGCGCTCGTGTGATCGGCACGGTCAGCAGTGACGCGTCCGCCCGCCATGCAACGGACGCGGGCGCGGAAATCACCATCAACCGCAAGGCAGAAGATGTGGCAGCCCGCATTCTGGATCTGACGGATGGGGCCGGCGTCGACCGGATCATCGAGGTCGATTTCGCCGCCAATGCCGCGCTTGCCGCCGCCGTCCTCAAACCCAACGGCACGATCGCCGCCTATTCATCGAGCAGCAATCCCGAGCCGGTTCTCTCCTACTACGCCTTTGCCTCCATCGGCGCCAATCTGCGCTTCATCCAGGGCTTTGCCATACCCGAGGACGCCCACCGCGCCGGCGAAGCCAGGATAGATGCGCTTGCCGGATCCGGCAGGCTGCAGGTCGCCATCGGCGCAACCTTTTCCCTTGCCGACATTGCCCTTGCCCATGAACGCGTCGAGGCGGGCGGGCTTGGCAATGTCGTCGTCTTTCCCGGCGATCCGGCCTGAGCGGTCGGCGGCGGTCAGTTTCAGAATGAAGGTCAGAAAATGTCAGACACAGTGAATGAAAAAAGCGACGGCAGCCCGCCGCTCTGCGACCCGGTAACGCTCGAGATCATCCGCGGCGCGGTGGCCGCCGCCCAAGCTGAAATGGAAGCGCTTCTGGAGCGCACCGCGATTTCTGCCTTTATCCGCGAGAAGAAGGATTTTTACACCGCCCTTTTCGATGCCGATGGCGTGATGGCTGTCGGCTCGATGGTGCCGATCTTCGGTGACATGACCACGCCCGTGCTGGAAAAATTCCCGGCCGAGACGATGCAGCCCGGCGATCTCTACTGGTACAACGACTGCTACGGTTCCAAAGGCGCCGTCTCCCATTCCAATGACCAGGTTCTGCTGGCGCCCGTCTTCAAGGATGGCCGGCTTTGCGCCTTCGTGATGAGTTGGGCTCATTTCGCCGATATTGGCGGCATCCACCCGGGCTCGATCAGTCCCGATGCCACGGAGATCTTCCAGGAAGGCATCATCGTTCCGCCGACGAAGCTGATTTCTGCCGGCGTGACCAACGAGACCGCGCTTGAAATCTTTCACCGCAATTCGCGCTTTCCCGATCAAAGCATCGGCGACATGCGCGCCCTGATGGCAAGCGTCGATCTCGGCGTGCGCCGCATCGGCGAGATCGTCGGGCGTTTCGGCGCGGATGTGCTCGCCGACGCGCTCTCCCAGCTTCTCGTGCGCACCCGCAAGCTGGTGCGCGAGAAACTGGCCGAAACTTTCGACTACGGCACCTATTCCTTCACCGATGCAATCGACACGGACGGCCACGGCAACGGGCCGTTCAAGATCCGCTTCTCGCTGACGCGCGAAAGGGCCGAGGACGGCGACGACCGCTTCATCTTTGATGCGACGGCCACCGACGACCAGGCTCCCGGCCCGGTCAACTTCCTGATGAACCGGGGCGTGCCCGGCATGGCGCTCGGGCTTTTCTATCTGGGCGGCGATCCGGCGCAGGTCTGCAATGCCGGCGGACCCAACGCGCTTGACGAGGTGAAGCTGCGCGAGGGATCGTTGCTGAAGCCGACATTTCCCGCACCGCTCGGCATGCGCGGACTGACGACGATGCGCGTGCTGTCTGCAATCAACGGCCTCGTCAATGTTGCTGGCGGCAAGGCGCCCGCCGCCAATTCGGCCTATGTGATCACCATCATGCGCGGCAATTTCCGCGATGAGGATGACGGCCAGTTGAAGCGCTTTCTGCTCGCCGACGGCATCGGCGTCGGCTATGGCGCGCGGCCGAATGCCGATGGCATCGATGCGGTCTATTTCGTCGCGCAGGAAAACTATCCTGTCGAATTTCTCGAAGTCGGCTATCCGGTGCGGCTCAGGCGCTACGGCATTGTCGAAAACTCCGGCGGCGCGGGCAAGTTCCGCGGCGGCTGCGGCATTATCCGCGAATACGAAATCCTTGCCGAGGACATGATGCTGGCCGTCCGGATCGACAGCGTCAAGAACCCGCCCTGGGGCATTCACGGCGGCATGGGCGGCGGCAGCGGTCGCGTCACCGTCAATCCCGGCCTTGCAAACGAAAGGGTCCTGAAACCGCTTTCGGACGGCAACAGGCTGACCAGGGGCGATATCCTGCGCATGGAAACCGGCGGCGGCGGCGGCTACGGCCATCCTTTCGACCGGGCGGCGGACAGGGTGCTGGCCGATGTGCTCGGCGGCTTTGTCAGCACCGATGCGGCAGAGCGGCTCTACGGCGTCGTCATCCGCGACGGCGCTCTCGATACCGCCGCAACGGCGGCACTGCGCGAAAACCGCCCCGAGACCAAAGCCTTCCATCGCCAGGAGTATGTCGATGTCCTCGCCTGAAATCACAAGCGCCCTTTCGATCGCCGTCGATATCGGCGGAACCTTCACCGATATCTCGCTTCTGGACCGGGCAAGCGGCAAGGTGTGGCGCGCAAAGACGCCGAGCATTCCGGCAGATCCGTCCGAGGCCTTCCTTAACGGTATCCGCCTTGCCCTGGGCGATGCCGGTCTTGAGGCTTCGCGCCTGTCGCAGGTGCTGCATGGCACCACCGTTGCCACGAACATGATCCTCGAGGACAAGGGCGCCAGAACCGCGCTGATCACCACGCGCGGCTTCCGCCACGTGCTGGAAATCGGCCGGCAGGATATTCCGCGCAAGGCCAATCTCTATAACTGGGTCAAGCCGGAGCGCCCCGTTCCAGCCGCCCGCATCATCGAGATCGACGAGCGCATCGGCCCCGGCGGCGCGGTTCTCGAGGCGCTCGACGAGGCAGGCGTGCGAAAGGCGGCCGCGGCGATCCGCGCCATGGATGTGACCGCCGTCGGCGTCTGCCTGCTGCATGCCTTTGCCAATGCCGCCCATGAAGAACGCGTTGTCGCCATCCTCGCCGAAGAGCTGCCGGACCATGCGATCACCTGCTCCACGGATGTTCTGCCGGTCGTGCGCGAATTCGAGCGTTCGCTGACCACGGTGCTGAATGCCACGGTCATGCCGGGCGTGACGTCCTATGTCGAAAGGCTGGAACAGCGCCTCACCGACGAGAAGGTTGATGCGCCGCTGTTGCTGATGCAATCGAACGGCGGGGTTGCCGGTGCTGCCGCCATTCGCAAGGCGCCGGCGCTGACCGCGCTTTCGGGGCCGGCAGCCGGCGTGGTCGGCGCGCGGGCGGCGGCGGCCGCCTGCGGGATCAAGGATATCATCACCGTCGATATCGGTGGCACCAGCGCCGATATCTGCCTGATCAAGGATGGCGAGATCGGACTCACCCAGCATGGCCGCATCGGCGAATGGCCGCTGCCGCTTCCCATGGTCGACATGGTAACGATCGGCGCCGGCGGCGGTTCGATCGCCAAGGTTGCCGATGGCACGCTGACGGTCGGCCCGCAAAGCGCCGGCGCCATGCCCGGACCTGCCGCCTATGGCAATGGCGGCAGCGAGGCGACCGTGACCGATGCCCATGTCGCGCTCGGTCATCTGCCGGCAAAACTGCTTGGCGGACGCATGGCGCTCGATGTCGAGGCCGCTCTTGGCGTGATCGATACTGCCGTCGCCACGCCCCTGAAGCTCGGACGGGAAGCGGCGGCACGCGGCATTCTCGCCATTGTCGACAGCCATATGGTCGGCGCCGTGCGGGTGGTCTCCGTCGAGCGCGGCCATGATCCGCGCGATTTCACCCTTGTGCCCTTCGGCGGCGCGGGGCCGCTGCATGGCTGCGCACTGGCCGAGCTTCTGGGCATCGCCCAGGTGATGATCCCGGCGGCCCCGGGCGTCTTGTGCGCCGACGGTCTTCTGGCCGCCGACCTCAAGGCCGAGTTCTCCCGCACCATGCCAAAGGCCGGCGCAATCGATGTCGACAGCGCCGGGGCGATCCTCTCCGGGCTCGCCGAACAGGCCGATCAATGGTTTGACGAGGAAGGGGTAACGCTTGAAGCGCGCGAGAAACAGCCGGTCGCGCTGTTGCGCTATCATGGCCAAGGCGGCGAGCTGGCCGTCTCCTGGGCTGATGATGCCGCGACGGTCGAGGCGCGGTTCGCCGAGGCCCATCAGGCGCTCTACGGTTTCACCCTTGATGCCGAAATCGAGCTGGTGACGCTTCGTATCGAGGCAAAGGGCCGGGTCGATGCGCCCGAAATCGCCGCCCTGCCGCCGCAGGACGGCGCGATCACGCCGTATGATGCTGTTCCCTTGCATTTTGAAACCGGCACCGAGACCGTTCCCGTCATCGACCGGGCGACGCTTGGCGCCGGCGCGTCATTCGACGGGCCGGCAATCCTCACCCAGCTCGATACCACCACCGTCGTCAAACCCGGCTGGCGCGCACGCGTCGACGCATCGGGCGCCGTCATCCTGAACCGTGAGGAAGGCTGAACACATGGCCATGACCGAACTTGAAACCGCCTTCGCCCACATCGATGCCCATGCGGATGATTTCGTCGCGCGGGTGATGGATTATGTCAGCCATCCCTCGATCAGCGCCCAGAACAAAGGGATCCGCGAGGTCGCCGGCATTCTGGTCGATACGCTGACAGCCATGGGCTTCGAGGCCGATACCATCGCCACAAAAAACCATCCGATGGTGCTTGGCCGCTGGGAGAAAAAGCCGGGCAAGCCGACGGTGCTGCTTTACGGCCACTACGATGTCCAGCCGCCGGAACCGCTTGCCGAATGGAAGAGCCCGCCCTTTGAGCCCACCATTCGCGACGGTCGCATCTATGCCCGCGGCATCGGCGACAACAAGGGCCAGCACTTCGCCCAGTTGATGGCAATCGAGACACTGCTGGAGACCGAGGGCGAACTGCCCTGCAACGTGCTTTTCCTGCTGGAGGGCGAGGAGGAGATCGGCTCGCCCCACATCGCCGAATTCGTCGCCGAGCATGCCGAGAAGCTGAAGGCCGACCTGGTGATCACCTCCGACGGCCCGCTGCATGAAAGCGGGCAGCCGATCATCACCTTCGGCGTGCGCGGCGTCGCCTCCTTCGAACTGCACTGCCGCACGGCCAGGCGCGATGCCCATTCCGGAAATTTCGGCGGCGTGATGCCGAACGCGATCTGGAAGCTGGTGCATCTGCTCTCAACGATGAAGAACGAGGCCGGCGAGATCACCATCGAAGGCATCAACGAACCGGTCATCCCTCCGACCAACATGGAACGCGAAGCCGTCAGCCAACTGCCGCTCGACCTTGAGGCGATCAAGGCCGACCTCGGCATTGATGAACTGGATGCGCCGGTCGACCGCGCCTATTACGACCGGCTGATGTTTCACCCGACGCTGACGATCAACGGTTTTCACGGCGGTTACGGAGGAGAAGGCACGAAGACAGTGCTTCCTTGCGAAGCGATCGCCAAATGCGATATCCGCCTCGTCGAACCGTTGACGCCGGAATATGTGTTCGACAAGGTCAGGGACCATGTGGAACGCCACGCGCCCGACGTCGAATTCATTCCGAGAAACGGGATGTTGCCGTCAAAGACGCCGATGGACAGCCCGTTTGCCGCCACCATCGAGCAGGCAATCGCGGAGGCGCGCGGCGAGACGCCCCTGCTCTACCCGACTGTCGGCGGCAGCCTGCCCGATTACGTCTTCACCAAGATCCTGAAGACGCCGGCCTTCGTGGTGCCTTACGCCAATGCGGACGAGGCCAATCACGCGCCGAACGAGAACCTGAAGATCGACCTCTTCATCAAGGGGATCAAGACCGGTGCGGCCGTTCTGAAGAGGATCGGCAGAATGCACGAGGCCGGCTGACGAGACGAAAGCGCTGTGGGCGACGACGGCCCGTCGCCCGCAGACCGGGGCATCAGCGAAGAGCCGCGTGCCGTGCGTCGTTTCCCGCGCCGCAATTTCGCGGACGCCGGATGTTTCCACCCGGTCGCCTACTCTCCTAGAGAAGGTTCCGCCTTTCTTGAAAACGCGCAACCGCTCTATCTATTTGTTTTGACGCATTTTCGCGGACGTCATATGTTTCCATCTGACTGCGAAATGCGCTAAAGCGCCTCCGCCTTGACCAGCGAATGGACATCCTCGACGCGGGCCGAATCCAGATCATCCTCGTCGATGCCGAAGCTTTCGCCCACAAGATCCTCGACGCCGCGCACCAGCGCCAGCGCATCGAGGCCGTAATAGCGCATCAGATAGGCGCGCGAGCCGCCATGGGCATAGGTGTCCTTGAGCCCCAGCCGGATCAGCCGCTTTCCGACGCCGGCGTCAGCCATGGTCTCGGCGACAAGCGAACCGATGCCGCCTTCGGTCACATGGTTTTCCAGCGTGATCACCCCGTGGCGCACCGAGCCGACATGATCGAGCAATGCCTTGGCATCAAAAGGCTTGATCGTGTGGAGGTGAAGATGGCGGATCGAAAGTCCGGCATTCTTCAGCGCCGAGCGCGCCCGCATCGCCTCTTCCGTGGTGATGCCTGCGGTAACCACCAGAACGTCGTCGCCGGCACTCAGTTCGCGCATCTCGCCGACCTTGATCGGCGTGTCGAACAGGCGCGGCACGGAACCGCGCAGCACCCGGCACCAGACCGGCCCGTCAATGCTGTCGGCGGCCTCGCAGATGCTTTCCACCTCGGTCGCATCACCCGTTTCCAGGATGGTCATGTTCGGGATCGAGCGCATCACCGCAATATCCTCGATCGACTGGTGGGTCATGCCGCCGGGCGTGGTGACGCCGGGCAGGAAGCCCATCAGCCGCACCTTGCGACGCGGATAGGCGATCGAGGCCATCAACTGGTCATAGGGACGGCGATACATGAAGACGCCGAACGTGTGGATGAAGGGGCGGAAGCCGGCAAGGCCGAGCCCGCCGGCGAAACTCATCATGTTCTGCTCGGCCATGCCGAGCGACAGGAACTGATCGGGATGCCGGTCGCGGAACCCGTCCACTTCGCAGGATGAGGTCAGATCCGCCGAAAGGCAGAGAATATCGGGATTGCCTGCGGCAAATTTCTCGAACGCCGTTGCATAGGGGCGTGACACCATTTCTACCATTTCCCGTCTCCTCAGTGTGCGTAGTCGATCGGCTCGATGCCAAGATCCCCGGCAATCGACACATTCATGCGCTGGCGCTCATCATCCGACTTGAAGCGGACATAATGAAGCCGCGGGAAACGCTCCTCCAGGATCGGCATGGCGTTGAACGGATTGGTGCGGGCGAGGATGATCAGCGGCTTGCCCGGATGCGGTTCCTTCACCGCCTCACGCATCGCGTCGACATCATGCCCGTCGATTTCCACGCAGACGGCGCCGAAATCGTTGAACTTGGTGCGGATATCGCCGACCTCCATGACCGAGTTCATCGCCCCGTCACACTGCTGGTCGTTGACGTCCATGATCGCATAGAGATTGTCGATGCCGTGATAGGCGGCCGCCTGAACAGCCTCCCAGGTTTGGCCCTCCTGCACTTCGCCGTCGGACATGAACACCCAGGTGCGCCCGCTATCGCCGCGCCGGCGTCGGCCATAGGCAAGACCCGCCGCCGTTGAAAGCCCTATGCCGAGCGTGCCGTTATGCACCTCCATGCCCGGCGAATGCTCCGCCCCGATCATCTCGACGGAGGAACCATCCTTGTTGAACATGGCAAGCCCCTCGGGCGCCATGCGGCCAACCTCGATCAGCGTCGCGTAGGCGACAAGCGCGTAATGGGCGGGCGCGATGAACAGCCGGTCGAACTCCGGCGTTGCCGGGCCGTTATAGCCCGCGCCCGTATGATAGTCGGGATTTTGCGGCGAAGGCACGCCTTCGAAGGGCTTCGGCACCATCGGCAGCGTCGGCGCGCCGAGATTGAGCTCCTCATTGTAAAGCCAGGCAAGCTGCTCGCCGGCCGAACAGGCCTGGCTGAGATAGCCGCCATTATTGCGGATCGAATGCTCGAAAACGCGGCGGCGAATGCCGAGAGCGACCTCTTCGGTGGACTTGGAATTTCTCACTGAGCTCCTCCTTCAAACTTTACAAAAGTCATTAATTCAGTCAAATGTAAAAATCAAGCGGTTTATGTCTGAGGGCTTTGCCTCTACATTCGTCGCCGCGCGGCTTGGGAGACGCCGCAAGCAACAGGGAGGATGGAATGACGACAATGAAGGCCGTGCGCTGCCTCGGCTTTGGCCATCAGCATCGTTTGGAGACGGGCATTGCAGTGCCGAAGCCGAAGCCGGGAGAGATTCTGGTCAGGGTCGATGCAAGCGGCGTCTGCGCGGCGGACCGGGCGATGTGGGACGGTTCCGGCCCCTGGTCGCTGCCCTTCCCCTTCACGCCCGGCCATGAGTTTACGGGTACGGTGGTCGAGCTTGGCGAAGGCGCGGACGAGCGGCATGGCGTTAAGGTCGGCGACCGGGCCGTGGCGGAACTCAACATCACCTATGGCAATGATTTCTTCCGCCAGCGCGGCCTATACCACCTCGCCGACTCGATGGATGTGATCGGCGCGACGCTCGACGGCGGCTGGGCGGAATACATGATCTATCCGGCCGACGCCGTGATCCACAAGGTGCCGGAAAACCTCTCCAACGCCGCCGCCTGCTACACAGAACCGCTGGCCAATGCCATTCACGGGGTCGAGCGCGCCGATATCGGGTTTGAAGACGTGGTCATCGTCTCGGGCGCCGGTCCCATCGGCATGGGCATGCTGCAGGCAGCCCGGCTGAAGACCCCGCGCAAGCTCATCCTCGTCAATCCGGGCGCCGCCAAACGCAGGCTTGCCCTGACGCTTGGCGCCGACATGGCCTTCCACCCGGATGACCCCGAACTGAAGACGGCTTTGGCGGACCTGACGGGTGGACGCGGCGCAGACGTCTTTCTCGAAGCCTCCGGCCAGACGCAGGCTTTCACGCTCGGCCTCGAACTTCTGCGCAAGGCGGGCCGTCTTGTCGTCTTCGGCGTATACAAGAAGCCGGTCGCCGTCGATCTCAACATCTTCGGCGAGTTCAAGGAGCTCGACATCCGGGGCGGGCATCTGGCGCCCTTTACCTATCGCACGGCGCTGGACTTGATGAGCCGCGGGCTTATAGATGGGGATGCCTGCGTCACGCACACTTATCCGCTGGAAGCATTCGAGGAAGCGCTCGAACGACGTCCCGAACCGGACGAGGTGCAGATCAAGATCATTCTCGACCCGCAAATGTGAGGATCACATGCCCTATACGGCCGCCCATTGGGGAAGCTACCGCATCGACCGCGACACCGGCACGCTTTTGCCTGTCGAGGGTGATCCGCAGCCCTCCCGGATCGGCAAGGGCTGGGCCAGCGCCTCGCGCGACCGCGACAGCCGGATCATGAAACCCGCCATCCGCAAGGGGTGGCTTGAAGGCGATGGCGGGGCGGGGCGCTCGGGCGACCGCTATGTGGAAGTCAGCTGGGACGAGGCGCTTGGCCATTGCGCGTCGGAGCTGACAAGGGTGCGCGAGACCCATGGCAATGGCGCGATTTTCGGCGGCTCCTATGGCTGGTCGAGCGCCGGGCGCTTTCACCATGCCCAAAGCCAGATGCGCCGCTTCCTCAATCTGGCCGGCGGCTTTGTCGGCGCGCGCGAAACCTATTCGCACGCAGCCGCCGAAGTGCTGTTCCCCCACATTCTGGGGCTCTCCAACCGGGCCTTTCAGGATGAGGTGACGGCCATGCCTTCCGTCAGCGGGGCCTGCGAGATCATGCTCGCCTTTGGCGGCATTTCGCCCAGAACCGCGCAGGTCGCCTCCTCCGGCACGTCCCGCCACGAGGTCGCGCCCTGGCTTGAAAACCTCGCCAACGGAAAGACGCGGCTGATCTCGGTCTCGCCACGTCGCGGCGACCTTGAAAGGGCCGAATGGTGGGCGATCCGACCCGGCACGGATACCGCGCTCATTCTGGCGCTCTGCCAGGAGATCATCGCCGCCGGACGGGCGAATGAGGATTTTCTCAAGCGCTGCACCAGCGGCTATGACACATTCCGCGACTATCTCGCCGGCAAGACGGACGGTACGGCGAAGTCGGCCGAATGGGCCGCGGATATCTGCGATATTCCGGCCGATACGATCCGCAAGACCGCACTGGAACTCACCGAAAAGCGCAGCCTGATCTCGATGACATGGTCGATGCAGCGCGGCGACCACGGTGAACAGCCGATCTGGGCCGGGCTGGCGCTTGCCGCCATCATCGGCCAGATCGGCCTGCCGGGCGGCGGATATGCTTTCGGCTATGGCTGCACCACGCCGGTCGGCCGCCCGACGCGGTTGATCCCCTGGCCGTCCCTGCCGCAGGGCGTCAATCCGGTCAGCGACTTTATCCCCGTCGCCCGCATTGCCGACATGCTGCTCAATCCGGGATCGGACTATGCCTATAATGGCGAGACACGGACCTATCCGGATATCCGCCTCATCTGGTGGACCGGCGGCAATCCGTTTCACCATCACCAGGACCTTTACCGGCTGGAAAAAGCCTGGCAACGCCCCGAAACCGTGATCGTCAACGAGCACAGCTGGACGGCAACGGCGCGCCGGGCCGATATCGTGCTACCGGCAACGACGCCGCTGGAGCGCGACGACATCATGATGAACCGGCGTGACCCAGCCCTCATTTACATGTCAGCGCTCGACGCCCCTATCGGCGAGGCGCTGGACGACCACGACATCTTCGCCCGCCTTGCCGAACGGATGGGTTTTGGCGAGGCCTTCACCAAGGGAAAAAGCTCTGCCGAATGGCTGGAGCACCTCTGGGAGCGTGCCGGGAAGGTGGCCGAGGCCCATGGATTTGCCCTGCCGGATTTCGAGACGTTCAAGGCGGAAGGCCGGTTTGACATTCCGGACGAGGAAGAGGCGCGGATCGCGCTGTCCGCTTTTGCCGCCGATCCGGAAGGTTCCCCGCTTGCCACCGAAAGCGGCCGGATCACGCTTTTCAACGAAAAGATTGCCGCCATGGGGCTTGCCGACTGCCCCGGCCATCCGACATGGATGCCGCCGGTCGAATGGCTCGGCGCGGCGGAAGACGGCATGCTGCAACTGGTCTCCGGCCAGCCGGACACGCGGCTGCACTCGCAGAATGATCGCGGCTCGGAAAGCCTTTCCGACAAGGTGCAGGGCCGCGAGGCCGCCTATCTGCATCCCGAAACGGCGAAAGCGAACGGACTGACCGAAGGCGATATTATCCGCCTCTCCAACCAACGCGGCGCCTGCCTTGCAGGACTTCGCTTCGACGACGGGCTGAGGCCCGACTGCGTCTTTCTGCCGACCGGGGCCTGGTACGATCCGCAGATCGTTGACGGCGTTCTGCTCGAGGTCCACGGCAATCCCAATGCGCTCACCATCGACAAGGGCTGCTCGGGCCTGTCGCAGGGCAATATCGCCCATACCTGCCTTGTGCGGGTGGAAAAATGGGACCGCCCCCTGCCCGCGCTTTCCATCGACCGTCCGCCGATCGCTTGAGGCTGAGCCCCGCCTGAGCGGGGCCGCCGCGGTCTCAACTCTTGCGCATGTTGCGCTGGGCGACGGCCAGCGCGAGCGCTGCAACCAGAATGATGCCGGACAGCGCGTCCTTGGTGTTGAAGTTCAGCCCCATCAGGTTCAACCCGTTGGTGACCACGCCGAGGAACAGCACGCCCGCCACCGTGCCCGGCACATTCGGCCGTCCGCGCGGATGAAGGGCGGCGCCGATGAAGACGGCGGCAATGGCATCGAGCAGATAGGCAAAGCCCGAAAGCGGCGTGAACATGCGGATATTGGCCGCCGCGATCAGCCCGCCGAACGCGCAGGTTGCCGATGCCAGGACGAAGCACAGGAACAGAATGCGGTTGACCTTGATGCCGGCAACGACGGCTGCCGAACGCTGCATGCCCATGGCATGAATGCGCCGGCCCCAGACGGAGCGTTCCAGCACGAAGAAATAGATCGCCGCGAGCACCAGCGCGATGATCACCTCGGAAGGGACGCCGAAGACATCGCCGAGCGCGAGGTTTCGGAACTCATCCGGCATCTGACGATAGGAGATCGGCCCGCCGCCATTGGTGAAAATACGCTGCACCGAGGAGCCGATGAAGAAAGTGCCGAGCGTCGCCAGAAACGGAGAGATACGCAGGCCGACCACCAGCGCCGCATTCAACAGCCCGACCAGAGCGCCGCCGGCAATGCCGATACAGGCCGCGCCGAACCAGTGAATGCCAAAGCTCTTCATGGCAACGATGGCGAAGGCGGCGCCGAAATCGAGCGCGATGCCCACGGACAGATCGATGCCGCCGGTCGCCACGATCAGCGTCATGCCGAGCGCGATGATCATCAGGATCGCCGAGCCCTCGATGATGTTCATCAGGTTCTGGCCCTGGACGAAAACCGGGTTCCAGGCGGCAAAGAACACAACGAAAAGCGCAAAGACGATGAGGAACCCGAACCGGACGATGATATCGCGCCAGAGCGGCGTGCCTGCGGTTTCACTTGCCATTACTGCACCCTTTGCGAAATTGCCGACAGCGCCACGACCACAAGGATCAGCGCGCCCTTGACGAGGTCGGTCCAGAAGACGTTGACGCCGATGGTCTTCAGCCCGATCGAAATGGCGGCGACCAGAACCGCGCCGAGCACCGCGCCCCACATGGTCACCACCCGGCGGGGCGAAAAGGCGGCCCCCAGGAAGTTGGCCAGCACCATTTCCAGCATGAGATTGTTTTCCACGCCCGGCGAATAGCCATTGCCGCGCGCCAGCACGAAGAAACCTGTCAGAAAGCCCATAAAAGCGGCCAGCAGATAGGACTGCGCAACCAGCCGGTCGACCTTCAGCCCTGAAATCTCCGCCGCGTCGCGGCTGCCGCCAGCGGCCTGAAGGTTGAGCCCCCAGCGGGTGCGGTGCAGGAGGTGGTAGGCGACGAGAACGACGAGTGCGACGATCACGATGCCGAGCGGAATGCCAAAGACAAAGTCCTCGCGCAAGAGGCCGATATGACCGTCGGTCAGGTTGATGCGCCGCCGCGACGTCACCATGTTGTTGATGCCGACCAGCGCCACGAACATGGCAAGCGTGGTCAGGAGCGGCGTCATCCTGAGACGTGTAATCAAGACGGCGTTGACCGCGCCGGCGGCAAGCGCTGCGGCAAGGGCGGCAAGCGATGCCACGAAAGGCGACAGGCCCGAAGCCAGAAGGACAGCCGTGATGCCGGCGCACAGCACGGCCGTTGCCGGGATCGAAAGATCGATGCCGCCGGAAACCACGTCATCGCCGCCGGCCATGACCACGGCCGAAAGGCCTGTGACCAACAGGACCACCGGCAGGCTCTGCATCAACACCAGCTTCAGATTGAACAGCGTCATGAAATTGGGCGCGTTGAGACCCACATAGGTCAGAAGCGCCAGAAAGATGATCAGCGGCAGAAAGCCGACAAGCTCCGCCATCAGCCGGTGGCGGGCGATGGATCTGCTAAGCATGGGCAGCCTCCCGTTTTTCGTCCGCGCCCGTGGTTGCGGCAACAAGGCGGTCGACCTGCAGCGCCTCGCGATCGATCGTGCGGCTGACGGCGCCGCGCATCATCACCGCGACGCGGTCGCAGACGCCGACCAGTTCCACCGGATCGGACGAGGAAATGAGAACCACCGCGCCGGCCTCGGCGAGCCGTTCGATCAGCTGGTAGATTTCCGCCTTCGCGCCGACATCGACGCCGACAGTCGGCTCGTCGAAGATGAAGACCCGCGCATCCTTGGCGAGCCAGCGGGCGAGAACCACCTTCTGCTGGTTGCCGCCGCTTAAGAAACGGGTGACGGCGACGGGATTGGCCGGACGGATATCGAGTTCGCCGATCAGTTCCTCGGTCTTCGCCCGCGCCTTTTTCCTGTCGACAAGACCGAAGGCGGCATTTTCGTCGAGCGTCGACAGCGTCGCGTTTTCCTCAACCGTCATCGACAGCACCAGCCCGTCATGGCGGCGATCGCGCGGCACCAGTACGAAACCCTGCTCGACCGCCCGCGCCGCCGTTTTCAACTGTATCGGCTTTCCGTCAAGCGAGACTGTGCCGACCTCGGCGCGGCGAAGCCCGTAAAGCGTGTCGACCAGTTCCTCGCGCCCCGAGCCGATCAGACCGGCTATGCCGAAGATCTCGCCGCGACGCACGGAAAGGTCGATGCCCTCGAAGGCGTGGCCGTCGCCGAGACCTTCGATACGAAGCGCGATTTCGCCAGGGGTGCGGCGATTGTCCGGGAAGAAGGCGGAGAGCTCCCGCCCGATCATGGCGGAGACCAACTCCGGCGCGATATCGTCCGTCACCGTCTCGAACAGGCCGACATCCCGGCCCTGTCGGAAGACCGTCACCCGGTCGCAGACTTCGGTGATCTCGTTCAGATAGTGCGAAACGTAAAGGATCGCGATCCCCTGGCTCTTCAGCCTGGCAATCGCATGCATCACCTTCAGCACCTCCTCGCTCGCAAGCGGGGCCGTCGGCTCGTCAAAGACGACGACTTTCGCATGACCGTCGATCAACGCGCGAGCGACCTGCACGAGCTTGCGCTCCGCCGGGCCGATATCGCGGATCAACCGGTTTCCGGGCAGTTCGATGCCCAGCGTATCGCGCAGGAAGGTTTCGGCCTTGCGCCGCATGGCGCCCCGTGCGAGGCCGAACGGGCCGGCAATCTCCTGCCCCATGAACACGGATTCCGTCACCGTGAAATGGGGAACCAGATGCAGTTCCTGATGGATGAAGCGGACGCCGGCGGCATGCACATTGTCCGGGGTCGCCGGATCGAGCACGTTTCCGCCGATCTCGATTGTGCCGCCCTCGGGCTGGTAGATGCCCGCCAGGACCTTGATGATCGTCGATTTTCCCGCGCCGTTCTCGCCGACAAGGCCGTGAACCTCGCCGGGCCGGACTTCAAGACTGGCGCCGTCGAGCGCCTTGACGCCGGGAAAAACCTTGACGATGTCCTTCAGCCGAAACGCAGTATCGGACATTTCGCCTCGCATATTATTGTTCTTTGCGCTGCCTTCTCAGGGGCGGCCGCCACGCGTTTGCGGGCGGCCGCGCTGATCAAGAAGGCAGTCTAGTTCAGGCTGCCGTAACCCAGGTCCTCATAGGCCTGCCGGGCCTCTTCCGGACCGTTTACCGGCATGACATCCACATAGGTCTGCGGCAGAAGCTCCTCGCCGGCGAAATAGCGCGCGACGTTTTCAGCCGATGTCGCCCCGATCAGATAGGGCTGCTGGGCCACATTGGCGACGAAGGGGCTCCCCTCCTCGGCCATGATTTCCAGCGTCTCGGGTCCACCGTCAAGCGCGGTGACCTTGATCTCCGTGCGGCCGGTTTCCTCCAGCGCCTGCACGATGCCGATGGCGGGCTGGTCCCAGCAGCCGACATGGATCGCGTCGATCGAACCTTCCGGATACTGGCTTAAGAGATCGAGCGTCTGGCGGCGCGCATCCTCCGGCGCATTGGCGAATTCCTCGGCCAGTTCCGGCTGGATGATCTCGATCTCCGGATAGTCCTGCAGCACATATTTCCAAAGCCCGGTGCGGATGCCGCAAATGCGCAGCGATTCCTCGAAGGCGTTGAAGACCGCGACCTTGCCCTTGCCGCCGATTGCGTCCGCCATGTAACGGCCGATGGTCGTGCCCATCGTGTAATTGTCGGACGTCGTGTTATTGGCCGAATAGGGCGAGGGATGATCGACGGTGAAGACGGGAATGCCGGCATTCTTCAGCGCCTCGAACTTCGGCTCGACGGCACCGTCGCCGAGGATCGAGATCACGGCATCGACGCCGCGGTTCAAGAGCACATCATGGTTGTCGGCGTGGACCTGGTTGTCACGACCGCCATCGACCGGGACGACCGAGCCGCCAAGTTCCTCGACCGTGGTGGTGGCGCCGTTGAAGGCTTCGCGGTCCCAGAAGTGCTGGGTGCCGACGACGGCGACGCCGATGGTCTTGCCTTCAAGCGACAGACCGTCTTCCTGGGCCGCAGCCGGAATGGCGTACAGGCCTGCAGCAGCGGCCATGAGGGCCGCAGCGACGAATTTTTTCATGTTCTCCTCCCTTAGAACTTCGTGACACCGCAGTGTCCCGGGAACAAAAACAATTGGCTTTACAAAAGTCAAGAAATATTTCAATTGTAGAAATCTATGGAGGAGCATGCGTGACTGAACTGAGAATAGGACTGGATGTCGGCACGACCGCAATCAAGGTCGCGGCCTACACGCCGGAGGGCAAATGCGTGGCAAGTGCTGCCCGCGTCAACAAGGTAGCGCGCCCCGCGCCGGGCCATGCCGAACAGGATATGGAAACGATCTGGACGCTGACGACGGAGTGCCTCAGCGAATTGTCGGAGAAATGCGAAGGCGCCTCCTTTGCCGCGCTCGGGGTCTGCGCCCAGGGTGACGGTCTCTGGCTGATGGATGAGGCCGGCAAGCCGTGCGGCAATGCCATGCTGTGGAACGATACCCGCGCCTCCGCCGATCTTGAGACCCTGACGCAAAGAGGCGCGACGGCCGCCGTAGGGCTTGGCTGCCACACCGACCTGTGGCCCGGCACCTCGGCCATGCTGTGGCGCTGGCTGCGCAGGAACCGGCCCGAAGCTGCTGCATGCGCCAGGACATCCTTCACCTGCGCCGACTGGGTCGGCTTCCGGCTCACCGGCCAGATCGCGACCGACTTCTCCAATGCCTCAATTCCCCTTATCGATTTCGAGACCCGCAGCTACGGCCCGCGCCAGCTCGACCTGCTTGAATGCAATGATCTGGGCGCAATTCTTGCGGCCCCAAAACAGGCCTCGGAAAAGCTCGGCACATTGACGCCGGAGGCCGCACGGAAGACAGGCCTTCCTGCCGGGCTGCCGGTCTCCGTCGGTACGCTCGACCTTGCCGCCATGATCGTTGGCATGGGGCTCGATCGTCCGGGCCAGACGATGATGATCCTCGGCACGACGGCCGTGGTCAATATCCTGACCGATCATGTGACCCCGACCGAAAAGCCGGTCGGCGCATCGGCGCTGCATCCGACGAGCGAGGCGATCATCCGCATTCTCGCGCCATCAACCGGTGCAGCCGCGTTCGACTGGTTCACCGCCCTTCACCCAAAAAGCCTCGGCGGCGAGTCGACCGACGAGATTGCCGGCAAGCTCAATGCGCTCGTCGAGGATGTGCCGCCCGGCGCCAATGGCGTGACCTTCCTGCCCTATCTGAACGGCGAACGCGCGCCCTTCGTCTCGCCCGACATCCGCGCCCAGTTCCACGGCCTCAAGGCCGACACGACCAAGGCCGAGATGGGCCGCGCCGTCATGGAAGGCACGGCGATGAGCCTTCGCCATTGTTTCGAGGCGGAAGACGGCCTGCCCCCGGCGCCGGTGCAACTGACCGGCGGCGGATCGAAAAACCCGGTCTGGTGCCAGATCATCGCCGATGTGATCGGCCAGGACATCGAGGTTTCGCCGGCCTCCGACCAGGGCCTGTGGGGCGCTGCCTGCCTGGGCGCCGCGGCCGCCGGCCTCGGCGACGCGATTGCCCTTTCGAAGCGCGAGGAGACGCCCACCGTCTATCGCGCCCGGCCCGAAATTCACGAACACTATTGCGCGGTCTATCGCCGCTACGCGCTGATCTCGTCAGCCATGCGCACCCTTCAGACCGCCCTCAACAGCCTGAAGGAGGAGAACCCATGAACGCAATGATGCGAGCGGCCGTCTACCACGCCCTTGACGACATCCGGCTGGAAGACAGGCCCGTTCCCGAGATCGGCCCCGGCGAGGTTCTCCTGAAGACGCTGGCTTGCGGCTTGTGCGGCGGCGAGACCATGGCATGGTACAAGAAGGCACAGCCCAAGGTCCTCGGCCACGAGCCCGTCGGCGAAGTGGTGAAGGTCGGCGAAGGCGTCACCGACTACAGGCCCGGCGACCGTCTGTTCGTCAATCATCATGTCGGCCGGGTGAATTCCCACTGGTCGCTGCGCGGCCACTTCACCCGCGATCCGTTCTATTCGACGATGAAACTCGATCCGGGCGGGGTCTGCGAATATTACCGGGTCACGGCGCAGCATCTGGCCATGGATGCCCACAAGCTTCCCGACAGCATTTCCAACGAGGCGGCGACGACGATCGAGCCCTGGTCCTGCGTGCTTTCCGGGCTGAAGGTCTGCAATATCCAGCCGGGCGACACTGTGGCTGTTGTCGGGGCCGGATTCATGGGCCAAGGCTTCGTCCACATGGCGCCGCTTTTCGGCGCGGGCAAGGTCGTCTCGCTCGATTTTTCCGAATGGCGGCTGGAAAAGGCGCGGTTCTTCGGCGCGACCCACACGATCAACCCGAAGACGGCCGATGCGGTTGCCGAAATGCGCGCACTCAACAATGGCCGGCTCGCGGACACCGTGATCGTCATCGCTCCCTTCCCGTCCGCCTGGGAACAGGCGATGGCGCTGGTCGAGCCGGGCGGATGCCTGCATCTCGGCGCGCCGCTGCCGCCCGGAACCGACTGGGTGCAGGACGGCCACAAGGCCTATTTCGACCAGATCACCGTCACTTCGCGCTACTCCTCCGACCACCGCGACACCTACAGCTATATCCGCCTGCTGGAAGCCGGCCGGATCAAGGCGGATGACGCGATCTCGCACCGCTTTGGCATTGAAGACAGTGCGGAAGCCTTCCGCATGCTGGTCGAGGCGGAGAAGTCGCTCAAGATTGTCGTCTACCCCCACGGGATACCGGGCAAGGAGGCAGCCTGATGCTGGAAGACCTCAAGCAAATCGTCTGCGAACAGAACCACGAACTCCCCGCTGCCGGTCTCGTCGTCGGCTCGGGCGGCAATGTCTCGGGACGCGACCCGGAAACGGGCCTCGTCGTGATCAAGCCGTCGGGCGTCAAGTTCGCCAAACTGACGCCGGAGACCATGGTGGTGGTTGATCTCGACGGCAATATCGTCGAAGGCCACATGAAACCCTCGGTCGACACCGGCGTCCATCTCTATATCTACCGCCACCGCGACGATGTCTTCGGCATCGCCCACACCCACTCGCCTTATGCAACAAGCTTTGCCGCGCGCGGCGAGCGGATCCCCGCCGTGCTTACCCCGATCACCCACATGATCGGCCGGGACGTGCCCTGCTCGCGCTATGCGACGCCGGGCGAGGTCGATACCGGCCGCGCTGTGGTTGAAGCGGCGGACGGCGGCTGGGCGGCGCTCGTCAAGGCGCATGGCGTGTTCACCATGGGAACCTCTGCAAAAGAGGCCACGTCCATTGCCATGTATCTGGAGGAGGCGGCGAAAACCACGCATTTTGCCCTGCTGCGCGGCGGCGTTGAAGAATTGTCTGCCGAAGAGCAGGCCCGCTGCTATAACTGGCTCCGAAAGAACTACGGGCAATCGGGAAACAAGGACGTCAGCAGCTAGCTCATGAAACACGCGCAGCGTCATACTTCGGCAGGCGGGGAAAAGGATGCGCTCCTTTCCAATGTCGCCCTTCTCTATTACGGCGAGGGCCTGACGCAGGGCGAGATCGCCCGGCGTTTCAAGATTTCGCGGGCAACCGTCGTCAACATGCTGCGCGAATGTCGCGAAAAGGGCATCGTCGAAATTCAGGTCGACGGCGCGCTCCTCGCCGCCTCGACGCTGTCGCGTGATCTCTGCGCCCGCTACGGCCTTGAGGATGTCTATGTGGCAAGCGGCGAAGCCGCGCCGTCTGCCGGCGGACGGGCGGAAAACCTGCCTCTGGTCGCTCGCGTCGCCGCCATGGCGGTGCTCGATATCGCCGAAACCGGCGACAGGATCGGCGTCGCCTGGGGCGAGACGATCGCGGCCATGGCGAAAGCCATGCCGCGCGCCCCGATGAGCGATATCGAGGTGTGCCAGCTGATCGGCTCAAAGGATTCCGATCGTGTTCCGGCCTCCGAGATCTGCGCCATCGAGGTCGCCAACAAGCTCGGCGCAGACTGTTTCACCCTGCATGCGCCGGGAATCGTCTCGACCGTGGCTCTGGCCGAGGCCTTTCGCAGCGAACCCACGATCAGGACGCAGCTTGCCCGCCTCGCCGACCTCGACCTCACGATCGCCTCTGTCGGCAATGTCGCCGACGATACCCATCTGGTCACAGCGGGCATGGCGACGCCTTCCGCACTGCGCTCTGCTCGGCAGGCGGGCTGCGTCGGCATCTACTGCTGTCGCTACATCGACGCCGACGGCAACGACATGCCGCTCGAACCCCAGGACCGGATCATCGCCGCGAGCATCGACAATCTCAAGACGGCGCGAAAACGCCTCCTCGTCGTCTGCGGCGCCGACCGCCTGCAGGCGACCCGCGCGGCGATCAAGGGCGGTCTCGTGACCCACCTCGTCGTCGACGAGCCGCTGGCAAGCGCGCTTCTTGCGATGGACTGAACTTCGAGCCCTTCGCCCCGAAAAGCGGCGGGTTGGCGAAAACGAACTTCGAAAAAACGCAGGATGAAGGCTACACGTTTCCGCCGGGTGCTACCACCGCGCCATCTGGCTTATCAGAAAATGCCGGACCTCCAGTCGCAGCCGGACGAAAGCTTAGCGGCAGGTCAACCGTGCGCGCCACGGGAAAGCGCGTCCACACCATGGGCTCGCTGATCACGACCTGTTCGGGCGACGAGCCGGGAACGGCCAAGGGCACCAAATCCGGCACGGTCGGCTCCGTCTGCCAGCCGAAGGCGCATTCCGCCAAGGTCAACGCGGGCGGCAATCCCTCTATTGCAACAGAATAGAGATGGAGCTGTCGCGCGACGGCCTGAAGCTTCGAGACGACCCGACGCAATCGGGCTCGCAAATCGCGCTGGGCAAGGCAGCACGACTCTGGACGATGATCTGGCTTTTGACGAAAGCACTCGGGGCGAAACCCACAAAGGCTTTCTGCCTCCCGCATTCCCGCCCGCTCCACATCAGTTTGAACGCTGGGCCGAGATCCTCGATCGGCATCCTGACCTTCAACCCGAATTTCTCGGACTGGATCATGGGGTGGCCGATCGGCTGGACCGATCCGACGCGGCCGGTAACGGAGTGGTCAGCTTGGCTGCGGCATATGCGTGGCGAACTCTCAAAGCTGCCCACTACATCTGAACCTTAGATGAAATTGGGACATGCCCGCCTTCAAGAGGCGGGCTGTCATTTTGGCCGCATCGGTTCGGTGCACTTCGGGATCACTGTCCACTCGCCCTGCTTACCGCACTGCCGGCATCGTAGCCTTAACGGCAATATCGGGATTTCCCGTGGCAGGTGCGTTAGATCGACGGGGACGCTGTAGCGTTTACAGGGCCAACAAGTGGCTCGAAAACTGAGATGCTCAAGCGCGACCCCGAGGATATCATGAATCAGGTCGACCTCGCGGCCGAGGAAATCGACCAGGGCCACCGCAACAGCGCCATCGGCGCACTCGCCCCGGTAGACGCCACCATCGAACGATTGGCTTCGCTTCTGGCGGCGGCACGAGCCGTTAACCGGGTAACGCCGCTGGATTGAAACCACAAAGCCCGCCTGTGATTGGGGCGGGCTTTGGCAGCGGCATCATCGCATTAAGAGGTGCTTTTTTAAAAAAACCGAAGAACTTTCTTGAGGTTGTCTATTGGATGCATCGACGGAGCTTTGAACAGAATGTAGATCAGTAAAAGGCTGGTTGTCCCGAGAATGCCCCACCAAAGCCATTCGTAGCGCGGCGCTCCCAACAACAGCAATGTTGCTATAGTCGAAATGGCGACACAAGGAACGAACCTACCAAATATATAGTGATCGTACCGCGTTGACGCCTGATAGTCGTTGAGGGCGCTGCTTCCGATTTGGGCAAGGGAGGCAGCAGCACTATTAAATGAATCAATCGCAGAGCTGATTTTTTCTGTATCAGCATTTTTGTTCTTGAGTTCTTCCGCTGCCATAAAAAAATGACTTTCGAGTTTAAGCTGAAGGCCATCAAGCTCAGTACGACGCGCTTTTAGGCTATTCCTGAATTCTTCAACATGTCGCACGTCCGCGAGTTGTCCCTCCAATCGCTGTATCTCATCCGGTTGGCGGTCCCAATCTATTGCGCTGATTTCCTGCCTTAGCGCCTCGGCAGATTTACAAAACTCGTGGGAACTTGCATCGACGTCGTTTATGCTAGTAGAAAGCCCCGACAAAAGGCCTTTCAGGTCATTATAATAGGCATCGTTGTCCTTGAATTTCTTTTCAGTAAGCGTTCCATTAATCTTTTGCCCTTCGGTCTCTGCGCGCTTCGCTATGGTTTCAACTTTGTTTTTGTGCGCTTTGGCACTCTCAAACAGGTCGGGAAGCTCTTTGGTCAGTTTATACAAATCGGTTGGAACAAGCATGACCAACCGCACATACAGGTAGATTGCCAAGCCCGCGATAAACCAGCGAAGGTGATCGCCATCCAGCGTCACAGGGCGGTCTGTTTGGACACCGATAGCTTCCAGCGCTTGCCTAAAATCGATGCCGTCGATGCCGTAGCCGACAACAGCAAATGTGAAGAACAACAGTATCAGAATTGAACGCCGTATGTCGTGAACTGACTTGGCGTAGAACATTGCCATCATCGTGATCGCCCTCATCCCCAACTTCAGGAACGCTATCCAGTAGCCAAGGTATGCCCTGAATCGCCCCCGAAGCCAACTTCAGTGCGCTGAATCGACCCGGTAGCAATGCTGGATTGATAGCAGACGGCCCGAGTCCGCATGGAGGCGCGGGCCTTATTGACGAGCGCTCTTTCTGTGCCACTACATCTGAGCTGTACTCCGTCAGAAATGATGCCACTCGATGTTGCGCGTCTGGCCATCGGATTTTGCGCGCTACACCTTCTTACCTCATTTTTAGGCAGGAAGGTGTCTACAATTCCCGGGGCTATTCACTTCCCCATCGCCTGGCGCCCCTCTGTACCAAATCATTGTACCACGCTACACGCAACCCTTTGAACAGGCAACGATTTTGAGGACATCAAACACTTAAGGGAAACTGGCGAGGAGTGAAGAACGAAGTTCGAACTCGGGGCCAATGCGCTTTGGGTTGGTGGACGGCAAAGCGCAAACAGCAATGGCGGAGAGGAAGGGAGTGACATATGCAAGTGAAATCAAATAGTTGCGCTGTCAAACCTGAGATTTTGACTCCATTGTTTTCTTTAGCTTTCCATATGAATCGTCAAACCTTTGTGGGCCTCAAAAGAGGACTCACAAATGGAAAATCTAGACAACATCTTCGGCGATCTGATGGGGGCGTCAGACCCTGAAACGAATAAAGCCGTCGCGGCTGGACCCCGCAACGGCTTTGAAAAGCATACAGAAGCTGAACAACTTCTAGAAACACAATACCATAAAGCGCCCAAAGGTCCAGCCGCGATTGCACCGCTGGCGAAGCTGGCGCGCTGGGTAGCTTGGCGGGAAGAAGAGCGCAATAGCAAGCCGACTAAGGTGCCCTATTCCACGCCTCGACAAATGGCACGGGCCAACGACCCCGCAACCTGGCTTTCTCGCGCTGCTGCCGAAACCTTAGCACTCGACTTGCTTTCCGGCGGACGGAAGGGCGGCGTGGGCCTCATGCTGGGAGGCGACAAGAAGAACCGCCTGGGCGGCATTGATCTCGATTCCTGCCGCGACCCGGCAACCGGCGACCTGACTGGCTGGGCGAGTGAAATTGTCGAGCGGTTCGGCTCCTACACCGAAGTCAGCCCTTCGCAGACTGGCCTGAAGGTTTTCTTCCGATATGCGGCGGCCGATATGGAAGCCCTGCAGAAAGCTATGGGCACAAAGCATGGAAAGTCATGGTCGCGCGGCTCACACCATGAAATCGCCCTGCATCTGGGAAACCGATATTTCACCGTGACCGAACAGGCCTTACCCGGTCATGCCGACACGTTGGCCTTGATCACGAAAACAACGCTGAATTGGCTGATTGAGGAAGCTGGACCGCGCTTCAAAGGTGAGGCAGACATCGACAAAGAAAAGCGAGATGAAAGCCGTTCAGGCCGCGCATTCCGGCTTGCAGGTGAATGCCGGCGCGCCGGTCAGACCTTTGAACAATTCCGTTCGGACTTAGCAGAAGATCCAGACCTTGCGGACTGGGCGAACGACATGCGGCAAGTTAAGCGGGCATGGGAGCGTACGCGCGGTGATATAGACCTTGAAGACGAATTCGAAGATATGGGCGAGGATATCGACGGTTTTCCGATGACGGAAGACGGAGTCGCTCGCGCCTTCGCCGCGGCACATGCCGATCGATTGCGCTTCTGCCATTCGTCCGGGCGCTGGCATGTCTGGACCGGCTCACATTGGCGTAAAGAAGAAACAAAACTCGCCTTCAACTGGGCGCGCGAAATCTGCCGCGCTCGCGCTGCAGCTGACGTGAAGTCTTCCGCCGCGAAAGCACTGGCAAAAGCAGCAACATCTGCGGCTGTCGAGAGGTTTGCGCAAGCCGACCGTGCGTTTGCCGTCACCGCTGATGCGTGGGATTCTGACCATTGGTTGCTGGGCACACCGGGTGGCACGGTCGATCTTCGCACAGGTGAGCTTCGCGAGGCGCGGCAAACTGACATGATCACCAAAATCACCGCCGCCGCCCCGATCCCATCTGAGTCTTTTGACCCCGCCAAACACTGCCCACGTTGGCTGGCATTCCTCGAATTCGCTACCGGCGGGGATGCTGATGCAATCCGCTTTTTGCAACAATGGTTCGGCTACAGCCTGACCGGCGACACACGCGAGGAAGCCCTACTTTTCGTGCATGGAATAGGTGGCAGCGGAAAATCAACCACCATAAACACTATTGCCGCTCTGTTGGGCGACTACGCGACGGCGGTCGATCCCGAGACAATCACAGCACAAAAGCATGGACGGCATTCCACAGAAATCGCCCGCCTGCATGGTGCCCGTATGGCCTATGCTTCCGAAACGGAGGCAGGCCGCGCATGGGCTGAAAACAGGATAAAGCAGCTCACGGGTGGAGATGTGATGACAGCGCGTTTCATGCGGCAGGATGATTTCGAGTTCAAACCGCAATTGAAACTGGTTGTAATTGGGAACAATAAGCCTGCCTTCGCGAATGTGGATGGCGCGATAAAGCGGCGCTTCAACGTCATGCCGTTCGACCACAAACCCGCTCATGCAGATCACGGCTTGAAAGCCTCTCTTGAAGCAGAGTTCGCCGGGATTTTGTCGTGGGCGATTCAAGGTTGCCTCGACTGGCAGAAGCATGGGCTTTGCCGCCCTGCGGTCATGGTGGAAACCACCAATGAGTATTTCGCCGAAATGGACCTGTTCAGCAACTGGCTCGTGGATCGCTGCGAAACGGGACCACGTTATGCCGCAACGACTGAAGACCTCTTTGACTCGTGGTCATGGTACGCGCGCCAGAATGGCGAGGAGCCGGGGAACAGGTTTAGCGACTTCCCGCAGCGGATGCGTGAGAGGGGCTTCCTGACAGCAAAGAACATAGGTTCAAAGCGCGCTCGTGGTTATTCGGGTATCCGCATAGCACCTCAGCCCGAACAATTTGATGATTTCGACGATTTGGGCGCATCGACAGTTGAGACAGGCATGAAAGATGAAAAATGCCTAACCCATTGAAATCATTTGATGTGAGACAGGGCGAGACACCCTTTCCGTACAATCTTTTCACGCGTGCGTGCGTGTGTAAGGCGCTTATACGGCAGCCCTGTCTCACCCTGTCTCAAAGTAACAAAATCAAAGACTTAGAGAACTTCAGCTGTCTCACGCATGGAAGCACGAACCCGGATAGCATTACGTCTGGTCCAACATCTGGGCATCTGGGTCCTTCCCGCCGGGGCGGCATCGCGGGGCACTCTGAGCCGCGGCTTGTCGATCTTTTCAGACTTTTTTCGAAAGGGATTTCCCGATGAGCGATGATGAACTGTTTGGAGACCTTGTGCCCCAGATCCCAGATAACGGAAAAACATCTGGTCCCATCACGGCAGAAATGACGGAAAGCGAAATGTGCTCTGCCCTCGCAATTTCGTCGGCCCGCCTTCGCACGCTCGCTCGCGACGGTATTTGCATTCGAACCCGACCGGGCCGTTACGACTTTTGGAAGTCGCTCCACAATTATCTTGCCCGATTACGTCTTCACGCTGAACGCGCTGGTCGCCCTTCAGCCGGTGGCGACGATCTACGGGCGGAAAAACTCAGGCTGATGAAAGCTCAGGCAGAACGTGAGGAAACGAAGAATGCCGCATTACGTGGCGAACTGATCGAAGTCGAGGCCGTCACGCGGGAATGGCAGGCAGTTTTGCGAGATGTTCGGGCAGCAATGCTTGCCGTGCCGTCACGTTTTGGCGCCGATCACCCACACCTGACGCCGAACGATATTTCGGACCTGAACTCAGAAATTAAAAACGGTCTGGAAGGACTCGCCGATGGGAAAGATTGAGCAGATCCGCGCTAACGCACTCGCAGTCCTTCGCCCGCCGCCCGATATGCCGCTCGCGAACTGGGTTGAAGAGAATGTGTTCCTGCCGTCGACTGCTTCGGCAACACCCGGACGTATGAAATTGTACTCCTATCAGAGAGGCATATGTGACGCCCTGGACGATCCAAACGTTTCTGAAATAGTAATCCAGAAATCAGCCCGCATCGGCTTCACGGCGCTGCTTAGCGGATACATCGGTCATTGTGTCGCAGTTAATCCGGCACCTCTTCTGGTCACCCAGCCGACGAGTGATGACAGCCGCGCCTTCTCCGTGGACACCGAAGCGCTTTTCGAGGCTAGCCCCACTCTCCGCGGTCTGATTTCGGACGATGCCGACGAATCCGGCCGATCGACGATGATGCGGCGAATCTATCCCGGCGGTACTCTTGAATTCCTGTCAGCTTCCAGCCCACGCGCATTTCGCCGCAAGTTGGGCAAGGTGGCGATTGCCGACGAAATTGACGCGTATCCGCCGACAGATGAAGGTTCGGTGCTCGATCTTCTGAAGATGCGCACCCAGACTTATCGCGACCGGAAACTGATTTTTGGCGGCACGCCGATTTTCGATTTCGGGCCTGTCACAACACTATATTCGAATTCGGACCAACGGGTGTTCGAGGTGCGGTGTGTGGAGTGTGACGGTTTTGCGGAAATTCTCTGGAAAGACATTCGATTCGATCCTGAGAACCTCGCCAAAGGCGTCGAGTGGTGTTGTCCCTGTTGCGGATGCCTTGTCCCGGAAAAGCATAAGGTCGAGATGGTCGCAAACGGTCGCTGGCGGGCAACGCGCCCTGAAGTGAAGACTCGTGCTGGCTTTCGTATCAATTCACTTGTCAGCCCCCACTTTAACGCCCGCTGGTCGGCCCTGGCCGCGGAATTTCTGGAAGCAAAGAAAACCCCTGAAGGGCTGCAGTCTTTCGTCAACCTCGTGTTGGGCGAACCGTGGAAAACCGAAGGCGAAGACCTAGACGAACACGAATTGACCGGTCGGCGCGAACACTTTTCGCTCGAAGTTTTCCCTTCTGATGTGCTGCTGCTTACCGTTGGCGTCGATGTGCAGGACGATAGACTCGAGTGCGTCGTTATGGGGCATAGCGCGACGGAAATTTTCGTATTCAATCACCGTGTATTCTATGGACCTGTTGATGGTGACGCTGTTTGGCTGGAACTGGACGACCTCTTGAGGGAACGCTGGCAGCACGCCAACGGCGGCACCATCGGCATAGATGCCTGTGCGGTAGACTCCGGGGATGGTGGCCATACTGATATTGTCCACGGTTTCACGCGCAGCCGCTTCGGAAGGCGTGTCGTGAGTACAAAAGGTGTTCCGGGCTTTTCGCGCCAGTTTCTCGCTAAATCAAAAACTCGCGGTCAGCAGGTTTGGCTTGTTGGCGTCGATGCAGTTAAGGCTCAACTCTTCAATCGCATACAGCGCAAAGAAGGCGTCCGTTTCTCGCAGGACTTGGAACCCATCTTCTTTGAGCAACTGACAAGTGAACGCCGTGTCATGCGTTACGTGCGTGGTGTGCCGCAACCGCGCTTCGAGCGAGTGAAAGGCAAGCGGGCAGAAACGCTTGACGCGACGGTCTACGCATGGGCCGCAAGGTCTCTCATCAACCTAAACCTTGACCGCCGTGCTGAAGAGTTGTCTTCTCAAGCTTTAGTGAAGAAACCGGAACGTGTAATCAGATCGAGTTGGTTGGGCCGATGAGTGCAGAAATAAAAGTTGGCGATGAGGTCATGCTGAAAGACGACCCATATGTGTATCGGGTGGCATCCATTCTGAATGGTGAGGCGGTGTGTTTGCGCGGTGGCGGCAAGGTCAAAAAAACCGTCAAGATCGGTCAACTAAAAAAGCACAACAGCAGTGGGCCGATGGGCATCACTTTAGGTTAGCTGGCATCCATGTCGGGTATACGCATGAATGCAACTTGAATATTTTTTCGATCTTTAGGGCTCAACTCGGCTTCCGCTTCATTAAATTCCAAGAATACAACCTTATCGTCAACGAGCTTGAGTCGATAGAACGTGAGCCCTCCTGCAATTTCCAGAACGGTATCGTCACTGAAAACCTTAAGATGACGCCTGAGGTCACCAACCGTAAATTCTTCCATTTTGCTTTCCTTTAAGTAGGGAGTTGTTTGGTTGCAAAGGTTCCCATGCAACCGCGACCGTGACAAGGGATTTGGTTGCATTTCACGTGCAAGTTTTGCAGCAATTTGTAGATTCATGGAAACTACTCTTTGGCTAGTCAAGCAGTTCCGATTCAACCAATAAGGTCTGAAGCCTTTACCTTGTTGGACAACAACTGGTTGCCCGCTGTCTGTTTTCCTGCCAACCCATACAACATTCATCGTGCTGCCTTTCGTTGTTGAGAAGGCATAACGTCGACATATTATAAGTCAACAAATACAATTAGTTGACTATTCAACCGAATGTGTTTCGGGAAGTCGAAAATGTTCTTTTGGCCCCAGCTTTTCCCGTGTTTTTTCGGGGGCAATCACTTCGCACGCCAGGTAGAAACTTTCGGACTCGGTTTCCTTGTCAGCCCAGAACGTCCGCGCGTCGCGCCAGATCGCGCGCCACTGTCGGCGCTTCTTTTCGGGAATGAAATCTGGGGGTGTTGGCGTTTTCATCCTTATACCTCTGAGAGGTTGCCGGGGGCGGTTGAAGAAGAGGAAAGAACCGCCCCCGACCACGGTTTCGGCGAAGGAGACCGCCGAACTTTGGGACAATCCCTTATTGGCAGATTTCGTTTGACTCGTCAACTCACAAATGAGATAACGAGTTAGACGAAGGAGTCATCGATGTTCACCCTTGCTGAAATCATCCCTGTATTTGCCAGCCTGGACAACGTTCCTGCAAAGGATATTGCCCGATACGAAAAAGCGCTTCGCAACCTAGTCCAACGGAACCATTTGCCGCCATCTGATCAAAGAGGCCGTGTCTTTATGTATGACGAAGGCGCGCTCTCGGCCATTCGCCTGGTACAGATCGCCAATGAATTCGGCCTAGATCGCACGGCTATTGATCCGCTGGCGCGTTGGCTTGCCGAGAGTGGTACCCGTCGCCGCAAAGTGACTGGCGGATGGTTGGGTGTGACTCATTCGGCCGAAGCCGTAGAACGCGTTCAGAACGGTGAGGAATTCTCTGTCTCGCTCGTTCTGGGGGCTGATTATAGATACTGTGTCGAAGCTAGTTGGTCGCTAGATCAGCCCAAGAGCGAACGTGTTGAAAATTCGCTTCGGCTAGCCGGTTTGAGCAACGCCCCTGCAATCGCACGGTTCTCGTTGCCCGCCTCATCAATCATTGTCGAGCTGCTTTCTTCCCTGAATGAGGTCGACTAATGCGTTTATTCGGCTTCGACATTTCTCGGAATCGCGCCGAAAAGCCTTCGAATGTCCGCATGCTTGAAGGGGCGTCCGGCAAGCGCTGGAACAATACGCCTCAATTCGGCACGACCGGCGCGGAAGTTTTGGCCGGTGCCGCGCAAGTTCGCGGGCGGGCTCGCCATCTTCGATTCAACGATCCCACTGCAAGCAATGCGGTTGAGATCCTGAAAACGGCGCTGGTGGGTTTCGGGGTTTCCGCCGCGTCGTCGGAGAATGACGAGTCCGTCCGCGAGTCCCATGACGCAAATTTCAGCGAATGGGCACAAAATTCCGGTTTTCCCGCTCTTCTGGGCGAGGTTGCCGACGCGCTTGCGACCGATGGCGAATCCCTCGTGATCATGCGAGCCAATGCCGAAGGTGAACTTCGCTTGCAGCATGTGCCTGCTGAACAGTTGGACGAAGCGCTCACAAGCGAGCTTGGTAACGGGCGCTATATCGCGGCAGGGATCGAGTACGATTCCGACGACGAACCTGTCGCATACCATTTCCGCCCGGCGCGACCGACCGACGCCTTCCAAGCGTTCCGCGCGCCGGTCCGCGTAGAAGCATCCGACGTTCTTCACATCTTCCGCCGACAGGGGGCAGGGCAAACACGCGGCCTAAGCTGGTTTGCGCCGGTCATTCTGCCGCTGAATGAGCTTTCACAGCTTCAGGACGCGTTGGCCGTGAACGCCAAGGTGCAATCGATGCTTTGCGGCTTTCTCATCGATCAGAACGCAACCGGTTCGAATCCGTTTGGTGACGGCGGCGACCCGCTCGACGTTTCGTTGGAGCCCGGTGTTATGCGCGTTCTGCCGGCCGGGTACGACGTGAAGTTTTCGAGCCCGCAACAGATGCAAAGCGCCGTTGAACTTGTTGCGGTTTCCTTGCGACAGATCGCTACCGGGCTTCAGATACCGGAATTCCTGCTTTCGGGCGACATGCGCGGTGTGAACTATTCATCTGCCCGCACCGCCCTTGTGCAATTCCGTGCGCATATCGAAGCCCTGCAGCACACGATTCTGGTGCCCGCTCTAAATCGAATTTGGGCGCGTTGGCAGCTTCTCGAGTCTTTGCGCGGATCGAACACCGCTGATCCTGAAGCCGATGTTGAATGGCATTTCCCTAAAGCCCAATGGGTGGACCCGGAATCCGACGCCAAAGCCACGCGTGAGATGCTGGACATGGGGCTCATCAGCCGCCGACAGGCCGTCGCCCAACTGGGCTACGACATCACCCAAGTCGATCGGGAAATTGCCACAGATCGTCAGCGCGAAACTGAACTGGGCCTGTCTTTCGGCGGCGCTCCCGGTCAACAGAAAGTTGAACAAAAGGTGATCAAATGACCCGTCTTGTCGGTGATCCTGCACTTGCCACATACATTGTTTCGCCTCCGAAGGTGCGAAAACTTCCCGACACCACGTCCGGCGAATTCCTCGCGCGCACTGTCGAGGCGTTTGCACCTTCGGAAGAAGACGGGGCGACGATCTTCAGTGCGATCGTTGCCACCGATGCGCCCGTCGCTCGCCGTGATCGCAAAGGCATGTACCTGGAAGTTCTGGATCCGGCTGGGCTGGAACTGGCGCGTGGTGCTGACGTTCCGCTTCTCACAGATCACAAGAAATCTGCCCGCGAGACGGTAGGGCGGGCGTATGATTTCGCCGTCAACGGGAACAGTGTCTCTGCATCGCTTCGGCTCGGCCTTGCCGAAGACATCGCGCCGCTAGCGGCCCGCGTGCGCGACGGCACCCTCAAACATGTGTCTGCCGGTTATCAAGTTCTGTCGTGGCGCGAAGGCACTGACGCCGAAGGCAACCGGACCAAAACCGCCACCCGCTGGCGCATCCTCGAAGTTTCCCTGACCCCGATCCCCGCCGACCCGAATGCGACAATCCAAAGGAGTCTTTCCATGCCATTCGAAACTGAAGAAATCCGCGAAGAATTCGTGGAAAATATCCGATCTGCCTGTGGGCTGTCGGAAGACTGGGCCGAAGGTCTCGATGTCGAAGCCGACGAAGAGGCAATTCGAGAAGCTGCGCGCGCCGAAATGATGAAGCGCCAGGCACCGCGCATTCGCGTCACTCGCGAGCGTGATAACCCTGTCGAAATCCAGACGCGCGCCGCCGATGCGCTCGCTTTCCGCATGACGGGCGGTGATCTGCCGGAAGCGAGCCGCGAATATGTCGGCATGTCTTTCGTCGATCATGCCAAGGAGTCGCTTGCACGTTCTGGCATCTCTGTTCGCGGCATGACCGCCGACGAAATTCTGCAGCGTTCGACCGTAGGCACGTCTGACTTCCCCCTCGTGGTTTCCAATGCCATGGGCAAGGTCGCCGCTCAGGCGTATCAGGCCGCAGAAAGCCCGCTGAAGGCACTGGCTCGCCAGCGTACGCTTTCGAACTTCAAGAAATCGACCGCCATCCGCCTTGGCGAAATGGGCCGTCTCGAAGAGATGACGGAACACGGCGAGTTCAAGCACACGTCCCGTGCCGAGTCCGGCGAGTCCATGGCCCTGAAGACGTTCGGGCGTGCGATCAACGTCAGCCGCAAGCTGATCATTGACGACGACCTTGGACTCCTTGGCGACATGACTTCGGCAATGGGCCAAGCAGCAGCCCAGACGGAAGCCGAAGAACTGGTCGCACTTCTGACCGCCAATCCGGACCTTTCCGACGAAACGCCGGTTTTCGATGCAAGCCGGAATAACACCGTTGCCGTCGCGCTGTCGGAAAATGCTCTGTCGGATGCACGCCAGCACCTTCGCACGGTGAAGGGACTCGACGGCAAGACGATCATCGCCGTCAAGCCTCGTTATCTGGTGGTCGGGCCGGAACTCGAAACCGCGGGCGAAAAACTCCTCGCTTCGATTTACGCCGCAACGGCTGACGACGTGAACGCTTTCGCCGGTAAGCTGTCGCTGGTTGTCGAGCCCCGTATCGAAGACGACGCGTGGTTCGTCATGGCCGATCCGGCTTCGGTGCCATCGATCCAGTATGGCTACCTTGCAAGCGCTCAGGGTGTGCAGATCCAGCGCCAGGAAGCGTGGGAATCGCTTGGCTTGAAATACCGGGCTTTCCTCGACTTCGGCTGCGGCTGGCTGGATTGGCGCGGCGCGTACCGATCGACGGGCGCTTGATCATGGCATCGCTCGCGGACCTTCTGACCTTTCGTGACAAGCTTCTGGAAACCCGGTTTTCCGGGGTCCAGACATTCGTCGATCAGAACGGCGAGCGTGTCACGTATCGGTCAGAGGCAGAAATCGGGCGGGCTTTGGCGGCATTGGAATCTGAGATTGCAGCCGCCACCCGCAAACCCTCCAAAACCATCAAATTCAACAGCTCAAAAGGACTCTGAAACATGGCTACCAACTATGTGCAGGCAGGCGACACGCTCACCATTCCGGCCGGCGCCGACTATCTTTCCGGCGATGTCGTCATCGAAAATGAAATCATCGGCGTTGCCCTTGGCGATGCTGTCACCGGCAATCCTGTCGATGTTCGAACGACTGGTGTCTTCGACGTTCCGAAGGTGGGCGCCAATGCGTTCGCTGTGGGCGATCCCGTCTACTTCGACTCCGACACCTCGCTCGCAACCTCGACGGCGACCGACAATACGAAGATCGGCGTTGCTGTTGCTGCTGCCGCCGCTTCGACCGCCACCGTCAACGTCCGGCTCTCCGGCTTCTAAGAAAGGATTCTCTCAATGGCGAAAATGTACGCTCTCAAAAAGATCATTCTCCCGAATGACACCACCATCGACCGGAAGTCGGTCTTTGACGCAACGCCGGCACTTGCAAAACAGTTGCTGTCGATGAACTCGGCCCGCAACGCCACCAAGGGCGAAATCACCGCCGCCGAAGCGAAGGCCAAGGAAAAGGCTGGCAATTCGTTCGGTTCTGTGACCGAAGGCGATGCAACCATGGTCGCCGCCGATATCATGCCTGTTGCCGACAAGGTGAAGGCTTGAACCAATGACCGCCACCGCCTCAGCACAACAGCGCGCTATTCCGGCACCTTGTGCCCGGATGTTGTCGCGTGCTGAGGCGGCGGCCTATTGTGGGGTTAGCCCTGCAACCTTCGACAAAATGATGCGGGACAAGCTGGTCCCTAAACCAAAGAGAATATACGCCCGAACAGTCTGGGACATCCGGGCGCTAGATTGTGCACTTGATGCTTTGCCTTCTGAAGACGATGATTCAATCCCCGAAAACAACGATTGGGATTGAAATGAAACAACTCCGAAAACCTCCGAAGTATTGCCAAGGGTTTGTCGATCGTCATGGCAAAACCCGCTGGTATTTTCGCAAACCCGGCTTAAAACGAACGCCGCTTCCGGGATTGCCGTGGACACCGGAATTCATGAAAGCCTATGAGGCAGCAGCAACGGGCGAACCGGCGGAAATAGCGCAAGGCAAAACAACGCCTGGCACGGTTTCAGCGCTTGTTGTTAGTTTCTATCGCTCTTCAGATTTCACAGCATTAAGCGATTCCACAAAAGCCACCTACCGGGGTATCATCGAACGCTTTCGAGTTGAACATGGCGACAAACGTGTTGCCCACCTTCAGCGAAAACATGTTCAGCGCATTGTTAGCGAACGGGCCGCAACGCCTGCCGCCGCAAACAACATGCTTCGAATGATCCACGTCCTTATGCGCCACGCGGTGGATATAGGCTGGCGCAATGATGACCCGACAAGTGGCGTTCGCAAGGTCCGTCGCAATAGTGTCGGCTTCCTAACATGGGAAGAAGAGCACATTGCCACGTTCATCAAGAAGCACCCCCATGGCACACGGGCTCACCTCGCCTTGTCGCTTTTGCTTTTCACTGGGCAGCGACGCAGCGATGTTGTCAGAATGGGGCGCCAGCACATCAAAGACGGCTGGCTGTCGATCACACAGCAAAAAACCGGGCAGCTTGTTACCATTCCCGTTCATGATCAGCTGGCAGAAATCATCGACGCCTTGCCGCGCGACAACCTGACATTCATCACGACCGGACAAGGCAAGCCTTTTACCCCGGCGGGCTTCACAAACTGGTTTCGGGAAATGGTGAAAGAGGCCGGTTTGCCTGACGGGCTTTCGCCGCATGGCCTACGCAAAGCGACCTGCCGACGCCTCGCGGAAGCCGGATGCAGCCCACATGAGATAATGGCGATCAGCGGGCACAAGTCGCTGTCTGAAGTCACCCGATACACCATTGCCGCAAGTAGGAGAGACATGGCGAAAAAGGCGATGATGACGTTCAATACAAAGAGAGCTAGCGAATAACTGTCAAACCTGACACACTAGTTTGACAATCTTGCCCACAAGGGTTTGATTTAATTGGAAGTTTCAAATCAAATGGCGGAGAGGAAGGGATTCGAACCCTCGATACCATCACTGGTATACTCCCTTAGCAGGGGAGCGCCTTCGACCACTCGGCCACCTCTCCGGTGACGCCCGTTTATGGTCAAATGCCGTAGAGATCAAGGATATTTTTCATAAATAACCCAATTTCCAAGGCTGACACGCTCTACAGAAATCCGCAGAAGAAAGCAGAAACGAAACAGGAATCGGCAAGGATTCTTTCACAAAAGCCGGTCAGTCAGCCAGGAACCGTTTGCATCTTTGCTCGGCCCGCTATCGTGACACGAGCCAACGAATGCGTGCACTGCACATGCAACACGGAAACGCGCTATTTTCGGCGTGACGCGAGCAGCCGGTTCTCATTCCGCTTCTGTCAATGTTCTCGGCTTCATTGCTCAATCTCCTCCACAATGCCGCCTGCTTCACAACGTGGTTCATTGGGGTCATTGCGATGAGCATTAACCTCAACGACAAAGTCGGCATGTGCCGGGACAAAACCGAACTGCTCGGCAAGAGCAACGCATTCCCGAATGCCGCTCCGATCTTTGAGGCAGTCGGCTACCTGCTCTCCTGCCGGTTGCTCCACAAGAGTTGAGTTCAGAATCGCCAGGAAGTCTGATCCGAGCAAATTGCTCTGAGGATTATATCCTCTCATCACCAGAAAACGGTATGTACGATGCCATTCCAGACCCTCCGCGGGTTGGCCGGACGGGTTCATGTCAAATCCGGCGAGCCCTTCGGCCAACAATGTAAATGCATCCCGGTCTCCCGCCTTGGCCATGGGCCAGACCACGCGCCAGGCCGCCGGGCAATCTCCCTCTCTCGCCAGATCAATCGCTTTCTGCATTTTCGGGCCGCCATAATATGTTGTTTCCGATACGCAAACGACAGAAGGCAGCATAACCAAAGGAAGGATCAACTTTGCAGATCACCGCAAATTCTTCACCTCTCGCTCTTCCCTGAAGGCCTGATCGGGGTAATCGGTGATTGGTTTGAGTAGGCATGATGCGGGGCTTCTGGCGGCGGTTCAGATGAAGGCCTTCACCTTCTCGTCGATCTCCTCGCACAACCGGGATACCTGGCTCTTGGAGATGCCTGACATGCCCAAGGCTTTTGCAAGATCATCAACGGATCGGGTCGAAACGCCCTGGATATAAGCCTCCTGAATGACAGCCGGCACAGCCTTCTCGGCCTTCCGGCGCGGCTCCAGAAAACTCGGAAAATAGCTGCCTGTGCGCAACTTGGGAATGCGCAACTCGACGGTTCCTGCACGCGTCTCCCAGTCTCGATCGCGGTAGCCGTTGCGCTGGGCAAGTCGGAAGCCGTTCTTCTCGCCATAACCCGCGCCGGTCTTCGTGCCCACTTCCCGCGCCATCAGCTTCTCGGCGGCAGAGCCGATCATTTCGCGCAGCAGATCGGCGTCGGATCTTCTCTAGGTGTGAGCGCAGGTTCATCATGTCGTCGGTCATCGGTGGTGTCCCTCAGGTTGGTCACAAGCAACCCGACCCTACCGAAAATCACCGATGGCTAGGAAATCCAGATACACCACGCCATAGGACACGATCCGGAACACGCATCTCATCGTCGAGCGGTTCCCCCGACGTCTGCGCAGATGAGCCCGAACCAATGAGAAAGCGGTTCGCGCTCCCGCTGAAGGGGAGCGCCTAGGGACGACCGGCTGAGGCCGAGATTTCCTCGGCGACGGGCGCGCCCGCGCCACCCGCGACCTGCACGGCGCGGCTTCCCGTTCGAATGGCCGCGGCCATGCAAAGCGGCAGGTCCTCACCCTTCAGCCAGGCGTCAACAAAACCGGCATTGAAGGCATCGCCTGCGCCGGTGGTATCAACTACGCTGACGGGCTCGGCAGGCGCGTGGCAAAACAGGGCAGAAGTTGCCAGATAGGCCCCCTCGCCGCCGGCCTTGATTGCCACGACGGGAAAATGCTCGGCAAGGCGGGCGCCCATCGCCTCCGGCTCGCCAACCCCGGAAATAGCCCGCGCCTCTTCGATATTGGGCAGGAACAGGTCGACCCCGCGGCATGCCTCCAGCAGGCAAGGATCTCCGATAAGCTGATCATCCCAGCTTGGATCGAGAGAGACCGTGAGCCCTTCAGCTTTCGCGCGGGTAACCAGATCCGGCATTTCGGCCAGGGTCGCATATTCGGCGATGTGGAGATGGCCGGCCTTCGGCCATGAAAGCGCGGCTTCAAGCGTGGCAGGCTCGGCCGGCCCTGCCCGCTTGGTGAGAAAGGCGCGCTCGCTCTTGAGAACCGCCGCGACGGTGACCTGCGGCCCGGCATCGTCGGCGCGTTCCAGGAAGGCAAGATCGATTCCGCCCGCCGCAAGCTGCCCTTCAATGGAACTCGAAAGGGAATCATGGCCGAGCCTTCCCACGAGGGCGGCATGGCGGCCGGCCCTGACGAAGTGGGCCGCCGAGATGAAGGCGCCGCCACCGGCCGCGATGGTCAGTTGGTCGGCAAAAACCTCCCGGCCCAGCACCGGCATGCGCTCGAGACCGGTGAAAATGAGGTCGCAGTAGATCCGCCCCACGCTGAGGACCGCCTGCCTTTCGTCGTCTCCGGGTGTCATCGGCGGCCGAGGCTCTTCTCTGTGGCAGCATCGAAGAGGTAAAGCTTGCCGGGCTGAACCGTGCACATGATCCTGCTGCCGACATCGGGAGACAGCGTGCCCGGCGAGGTCGCAATCATCGGTTTGCCCGCCACGTTCATATGCACCATGGTCTCCGGACCAAGCGGTTCGACGGCCTCGACTTCTCCTTCCAGCGTCACGATCGCGCCCTCGGGCACCGCGCCGTCCACGACCGCCAGAAGATCATGCGGCCTGATGCCAACCAGCACTTCGTCCTCGCCGCCAAAGGCGGCCGCCTGATCGCCGAGCGCGGCTGCCGGCAGCATGTTCATCGACGGTGAGCCGATGAAACGCGCGGTGAAGACATCGGCGGGGTTTTCGTAGAGATCGACCGGCGTGCCCGTCTGCAGGATATAGCCGTCCTTCATCACCACGATCCGGTCGGCCATGGTCATCGCCTCGATCTGGTCATGGGTGACATAGATCGTCGTCGTCTTAAGTTCCTGATGCAACTTCTTGATTTCTATGCGCATCTGCGCGCGAAGCTGGGCATCGAGATTGGAGAGCGGCTCGTCGAAGAGGAAGGCCGACGGATTTCGCACCATGGCGCGGCCGATGGCGACGCGCTGGCGCTGGCCGCCGGAAAGCGCTGCCGGACGACGCTCCAGATAGTCGGTGAGGCCCAGAATGCGCGCCGTCTCGTCGATCCGCGCATTCTTCTCCTCCTTCGAAAGCTTGGAGGTGTAGAGACCGAAGCCGATATTCTGGCGCACGGTCAGATGCGGATAGATAGCGTAGTTCTGAAACACCATGGCGATGTTCCGGGCCTTCGGCGCCCGCTCGTTGACCACCGCCTCGCCGATTTTCAGCGTGCCGCCGGTGATCTCCTCGAGGCCGGCGATCATCCGGAGCGTCGTCGACTTGCCGCAGCCGGACGGGCCGACAAAGACAACAAACTCGCCATCGGCAATCTCAAGGTCAATGCCATGCACGGCCTCGACCTTGTCATAGCGCTTCACCAGTTTTTCCAGTGCGATTGAAGCCATTATGCTTTTCCCCTCAACCGGTCGAAACATTGACCGCGTTCGCTGGCCGCAGCGTCCATGCGGGCGGCAAGGTCGTCGGCTTGTTTTTGAAATGCATCCAGATTTTCGCGGTAGCCGGCAATGGCGGCATCAAGCGGCTCTGCCGCCGGCCCGCCATAGCGCTTGCGCACGGCGACGAAATATTCCGGTGACACGATCTCGCGGAAGGCCTCTTCATCGAGCGTCGTCTCGCGGCCGGCATGGTCGGCAAAGGCCTTTTTGAAGGGCGCGAAACCATCCGTTCCAAGCGCGCCGTCGGCGGCGACCACGGCACGGGCCACGTCGGCGGCAATCTCGTGCGCCTGTCGGAAGGACAGCGCCTCGCGCCGCACCAGACTGTCGGCCAGTTCGGTGATGGTGATGCAGGATCGGTCGAGATTGGCGGCAACGCGCTTGCCGTTGATGCGCACCTGGCCGATCAGGCTCGTCATCAGTTCCAGTACGCGCATGCCGCTGTCGAATGCCTGATAGCCCATCACCTGGGTTTCGCCCTCGCTGTCGTTCATGTCGGTAAAGGGCGTGTTGTGCATCACCGTCAGCACGGTCTGGGCGCGGCCCACCGTCTGGCTGGCGAGATGGCGCATATGTTCCACCGGCACCGGGTTGCGCTTTTGCGGCATGATCGAGGAGATCTGCACCAGCGCGTTCGGCACATAAAGCTGGCCGACCTCGAAACTGGTCCAGAACTGGAAATCCTGGATCAGGCGTCCGAGATGCAGGAACATGAGTTCGAGCGCGGAATAGGTCGCCGTGATGTAGTCGACACCGGCGATGCAGCTATAGGAATTCTGCAACGGCGCGGCAAAGCCCAGAAGCTCCGCCATACGCGCCCGGTCGATCGGGAAGCCCGATGTCGTGATCGCGGCAGCGCCCATCGGGCTAAGGTCGACGATCTTGCGGGCGGCATAAAGACGCTCGATATCGCGGATCAGCATTTCGATTGCGGCGGAGAGATAGTGGCCAAAGGTCGTCGGCTGCGCCGGCTGACCATGCGTATAGGCAACGATCAGCGTTGTTTTTTCGCGCTCGGCCGTTTCGATGAGGGCCGCCAGAAACCTCAAGGCTTCGCCTGCCGCAGCATCGATATAGCGACGCAGGTTGAACTTGAACAATGTATGGTCGATGTCGTTGCGCGAGCGCGCCGTGTGCAGGCGCCCGCCGAGATCGGGACCAAGGCGCGCCTTCAGCTCTTTCTCGATGAGAAAGAAAAAGTCCTCGACCTCGCCGGTGTATTCAAGCGCCGCCGGGTCCACCTCACGGTCGATGGCGGCGAGCGCCTCTGCGATCTTTCCGGCCTGTTCGCCAGTCAGGATACCGGTCTCGGCCAGCATGACGAGATGGGCGCGGTCGATGGCCCTGAAGCCATCGACGAAATGCGTTTTTGCGCCATCAAACAATGGCTTGAGCACGGTTTCCTTGTAAACCGGATCAGGAAACTTGCTGGTATCGTCTTTTTGCGGATCGTTCGTGTTCATGGGTCTATCCCTTGACGCCTGCCAGCATCACGCCGCGCACGATATAGCGCTGGAAGATGAGGAAGACGAGAAGTGTGGGTATGGTCGCAAGCGCTGCCCCGGTCATGATCATCTCCCACTGGATCGCGGCTTCCACGGCAAAGCTCGAAAGGCCGACGGGCAGCGTGTAGAGCTCGCTCGAGGTGGTGACGATCAGCGGCCAGAAGAAGGCGGTCCAGTTGCCGAGGAAGGTGAAGATGGCAAGCGCCGAGAGCGCCGGCGCGACGAGCGGCATGGCGATCTTCCACCAGATGACGAACTCGTTCATCCCGTCGATGCGGGCGGCTTCCATGAAGTCATCCGGCACGCCCTCGAAGAACTGGCGCATCAGGAAGGTGCCGAAGCCGGTCATCATGCCCGGAAACATGATGCCCCAATAGCTGTCCAGCCAGCCGAAATTGGCCGACATCAGATACCACGGGATCACCAGCATTTCCGTCGGGATCATCAGCGTCGACAGGATGGCGAGGAAGATGAAGCGCCGGCCGCGAAAGCGGAACTTTGCCAGCGTGTAGCCGACGAGGCTGTCGAAGAACACGTTCGAGCAGGTGACGATGGTGGCGACCAGCAGCGAGTTGAAGAACCAGCGGCCAAAGCCTGTGGTCGTCAGCACTTTCACATAGTTCGAAAATGTCGGGTCCTGCGGGATCAGCCTCAGGTCATAGACCTGGCTTGCGGGCTTCAGCGAGGTGGAGAACATGAAGAGCAGCGGCGTGATCATGACGAGGCCGCCGATGAAGAGCAGCGTCCACATCAGCACCCTGCCCGGCCGCACCTTCGGCTTGTAACGCGAGACCGCATCCTGTTGGCGAAGTTCGGTCATGACTTGTCCCTCAGGATCCAGAGCTGCAGCAGCGATATGACGAGGAGAATGAGGAAGAGAACCACGGTTTGCGCCGCGGCGTAGCCCATCTGGTAGGACGAAAATGCCGACTGGTAGATCATCAGCACCAGCGGCTTTGTGGTGCCGAGCGGCCCGCCCGGATCATTCGTGGTCATGTTGTAGACCTGGTCGAAGATCCTCAGGAAACCGATCGAGGAAAGCACGACCAGAAACACGGTGGTGGGCTTCAGCAGCGGAAGCGTGATCTTGCGCAGGATCGCCCATTCGCCGAGACCGTCGATGCGGGCGGCCTCGTAAAAGGTTGTCGGAATGGCGCGGAGCCCGGCCATGAAGATGATGATCTGGAAGCCGAGGCCGGCCCAGATGGCCGTCACCATGATTGACGGCAGCGCCTGTGTTGTCGAGCGCAGGAAAGGCTGCTGCGGCAGTCCGAAGGCGGCGAGCACGTCATTGATGACGCCGATCGGGGCCGGCTGATAGAACCAGCGCCAGACCCAGGCCATGGCCGCCGCCGTCGTCAGGAACGGCATGAAATAGAGCGCGCGGATGAAGCCGTGGCCGAAGCGCACGCGATCGAGGAAAAAGGCGATGGTGAAGGACAGCACCAGCGAGATGGGCGTGCCGAAGATCAGATAGGCGAAGGTGTTCTTGAACACCTGCCAGAAATCCGGATCGGCGAACAGTTTTGCGTAATTCTCAAAGCCGATGAATTTCGGCGGACGCATCAGGTTCCAGTCCGTCAGCGACAGCCGGAAGGCGTCGAGCGTCGGGTAGAAACGGATGACGCTGTAAAACAGCACGGGCAACGCCAGAAAGGTCCAGACCCAGACAAGGCGCTTGGTGTGCATGGAGAAACGGTCGGCAAAGCCGCCGCCTTCGGGGCGGCCGGCGGCCGCCCCCTTGGTGTGGTCAGCCTGTGAAGACATCGGCTCGATCCGGCTTACATCGCGTCGTCGATGATGGCCTGTTCTTCCTCGGCCGCTTCCTTGATGCTGTCGGCAGGCGACTGGCCGTTCAGGATCACGCGGTTGACCATGTCGATCGCGACCTGGCGCTGGGCGGCCTCATCCACGAACAGCGTGGTGTGGGCGTAGTCGAGCCCCTTGAGGAACGGGCCGTAGATCGGGTTCGAGGTATTCTCGTCCGTCAGGGCCACGGCACGGCGCGCCGGCAGTTCGCCGACCACGTCAAGCCAGATGCCCATGGCTTCCGGCGAGGTCAGATAGGTCAGGAACTTTTCCGCAGCCTCGAGCTCCTCGCCTTCGACCTTGGCGCCGATGCCGTTTGCAAAATAGCTCGAATAGTTGGAGCGCATGCCGTCGGCATTGGCCGGCAGTTCGGTCACGGCCCAGTCGAAATCCTCGATCTGGCTGAAGGAGCCGAGACGGAAGGTGCCGTCGATGGTCATGCCGGCCTTGCCGGCGCGGAAGGCAGCCTGGCCTTCATCCATGAAGCCGGACTGGCCGATTTTCTCGTTCATCTGCAGGCCGGTGTAGAATTCCAGCGCCTCGGTGCCTTCCGGGCTGTCATAGGTCACCTTGCGGTAGTCGTCCTCATAAGGCACGCCGCCGAACTGGCGCACCAGCACTTCGCGCCACCACTGGTGGTCCTGGCCGGCCATGTCGAGCGTCATGCCCTCGGTCACCATATTGCCGGCATCATCAAACTTGGCGATCGCCTTGCCGGCGGCAACCAGTTCATCCAGCGTCTGCGGCGGGTTTTCCGGATCGAGGCCGTTCTCCTCGAAGAGCTTCTTGTTGTAGAACAGCGCCAGCGAGCGCACGGCCGTCGGCAGGCCGTAATATTCGCCGTCGCGCTTCATCGCCGTCACGATCGGGAAGAACTCACTCTCGATCTGGTCATGCGGGAATGCGTCCGCAGGCAGCGGCTGCAGAAGACCGCCGGCGACGAACTTGTCGAGCCAGCCGTAGAAAAGCTGCATCACGTCCGGACCCTTGCCGGCCATGTTGGCGGCAACGATGCGGGTCTGGTAGTCCGCATAGGGAAAATTGACCTGCTTGACGGTGATATCCGGATTGGCCGCCTCGAAATTCTCGATCAGCTGGTCCATCGCGTTGACGCGGGTCTCGTAGATATACTGCCAGTACTCGATCTCGACGGCGTTCGCCGAATTGACCGAGACCATGCTGATGCCGGACATCAGGCCGGCGAGCAGAAGTGCCTTGCGCATTGAAATCTCCACTTCCCCATGTGCGGCGTCCCACCGCATCCGGGGCTTTTCTTGTTCCCGAAAGGCCGCCCGCCCAACGCGTCGGCCCACTGTTCGCTTTTATTCCGGCGCGCTTGCGCCTCCGGACACCTTTTTCCGGTGCCTCTTCATTACGGTCGCGTGACATCGGGACTTTGTCAATAAGATAATCTAGTTGAATTAATATATTGACGATAGAAGGGACCGGCCCCAGACTGAGACCATCGGAAAGCGGACGGACATGAACGAGAAGACACGCGCGCCTTCGGCCATCGGCAACAACCCGGAACGCAACAGGGAACACAACCGCCGCGTCGTCCTGGACCTGGTGCGCCAGCACGGCATGCTGGGCCGCATGGAAATTGCCCGGCGCACGCATCTGACGGCGCAGGCTGTCGCCAATATCGTTGACGATCTCGTCGGCGAGAACCTGCTGATGTCCACCGGAAGAAGGCGCACGGGACGTGGCCAGCCGCCGATCCAGTTTGCGGTGAACCCTGAGGGCGCTGCCACGATCGGCGTCGAGATCGCCACCGACCAGATGGTCGTCACCGTGCTCGATCTGACCGGCGTGCTGCGCTACAAGCGCATCGTCCCCCTCGCTGACACCACGCCCGAACGCACCCTGCCCGTGTTCGCGCTCGAGGTCGAACGGGCGCGCAAATCGGTCGAGGCCCCGCTTCTCGGCGTCGGCGTGGTGATGCCCGGACCGTTCGGCATCGAGGGCATGAGCTTTGTCGGGCCGACAACCCTTCCCGGCTGGAGCGGCATCGATGTGAAGGCGGCGCTCGAGACAGCCTGCGGCGTCGATGTCACGCTCGAAAACGATGCCGCCGCCGCTGCCGTTGCCGAGCGGCTGTTCGGCGCCGGTCACGCGATCTCCCACTTCTGCATGCTCTATTTCGGCACCGGCATCGGCCTTGGCATGATCCAGGACGGTGCGCCCTATCGCGGCGCCTTCGGCAATGCCGGCGAAATCGGCCATGTGCCGGTCGTGCCCGGCGGCAGGCCATGCCCCTGCGGCCAGCATGGCTGCCTGGAACGTTATGCCTCGCTTCATGCTCTGCATGAACGATTCGACATCAATGGCAGAGAACGGCCACAAGTCTCTGAAATAGAATCGCTTTTGACGGATTCCGATCCGACCGTCGAAGAATGGCTTGGCGAAGCCGCGTCTCATCTCTCCACCGTTGTCGGCCTGCTTGAAAACATTTTCGATCCGGAAACCATCATTCTGAGCGGCGCGTTTTCGGACGCTGTCATGGACGCGCTGATTGCCCGCATGCCGACGCTGCCGCCTTCCGTCGCCGCGCGCTCGAACCGCGCTCATCCGCGCGTCATGCGCGGCCAGACCGGGCAATACACTGCCGCCCTCGGGGCTGCCGCCCTGCCGCTTTTCGAAATTCTGACGCCGAAACTCGAAACATCGCCGCCCGACCAGCAGGTGGCCTGAGACCACAAAACCGAGAAAACAGAATAACGGGGAATGACATGCTTACGCCGCGCCAGCGCATCGAACAGGAAATGGCCTCATCATCGCTCGTTCGCCTTCACCGGGCGCTCTCGCGGCTGAAATCGCCGGTGACGATGATGAACACGGGCGCGCACCCGGACGATGAACAGTCCGGCATGCTCGCCTTTTTCCGCTTCGGCCTCGGCATGCGGGTGATCGTCGGTTGCTCGACGCGCGGCGAAGGGGGCCAGAACGTTCTTGGCCCAGAGCGCATCGGCGCGCTCGGCGTGCTTCGAACCCGCGAGATGGAGGAAGCGGCCCGCGCGCTCGATGCCGATATCCACTGGCTCGGCCATGGCCCGGACGACCCGGTGCATGATTTCGGCTTTTCCAAGGATGGCGACGCCACCTTCGCCCGCTGGGGCGAGGAGCGGATCGTCGAGCGCCTGGTGCGCGCTTACCGGGCCGAACGCCCCGATATCGTCATCCCGACCTTCCTCGACGTTCCCGGCCAGCACGGCCACCACCGCGCCATGACGCGGGCCGCCGAGACCGCCATCCGCCTTGCCGCCGACGAGGCCGCTTACCCTGAACACTTCGCCGAGGGCCTGAGGCCCTGGCGGGTGGCAAAATACTACCTTCCCGCATGGTCTGGCGGCGGCGGCACCTATGATGACGACCTGCCCCCGCCCCCCGCCACGGTGACCGTCATCGCAAAGGGCCGCGACCCGGCAACAGGCGCGGATTATGATCGCATCGGCGAATGGTCGCGCTATTACCATGCCTCGCAGGGCATGGGCTGGTGGCCGGAACGACCGGATCATGCCTGGCAGTTGCACCTGCTGCTCGGCCCCGACGGCAGCACGCCGGAGGAGACCATCCTCGACGGACTGCCGAAGACGCTGGCCGATCTCTGCGTCGGCGAGGCCGAGACGCTCACCGATGATCTCGTGACGGCCGATGCAGCGATCGCCGCGGCGGTCACCGCCTTTCCCGATCGCGAGGCCGTGACCCGCAGCCTCGTCTCCGCCGCAGGCACGATCGAGGCCGCGCTCAACGCCGCGCCCACCTCCTTCATCGAAAGCCAGGGACACAGACTTACCCGCAAGCTCGCCGAGATCGATGCGGCGCTTCTGGAAGCTGCGGCGCTGTTCGAGCGCGCCTATGGCGAGGCCGAGTGCCTGACGCCGGGCGACGAGACAACGCTGACCGTCATTCTCAGCGAGGATGCCGACACGTCAACAACCGCCATTACGCCGCACCTGCCGCGCGGCGTCACGGCGTCAAAGCCTGAGACGAAGGCCGGCATCTTCCGCTTCCCCCTTGCCGTCGCCGACGATGCGCCCCTGACCAACCAGTATCCGCCGCTCTGGTCATCGCTCGGCGGCAATGGTCCGGTCTCGGTGAGGCTTGAAACTGAAATTTCAGGCCGCAGGGCCACGGGTCATTTCGACCTCGAAACCGCTTTGCCTGTCGTTCCGGCCCACTCCCTCACCTTGAAGCCGAATACATTTATCGTTCCAATACAGAATATTAACCATAGTTTCTCATTCACCACACAAAGCGATGATCCAAAGCTCGCAATTCACTTTAGCGCGCCCGAGGGGTTTCGGGTGAGCGGAACGGGCGCGCATTTTCGCCTCGACCTGCCACAGCAGGCAGAGCCCGGCCTCGCGCATATCATCCCGGAAATCGACGGTCACCCTGCCGCCAATATCACCCCCTTCGCCTATCCCCATATCGGCCGCAACCGCTTCGTCCGACCGGAGGTTCTGAGCGTTCTCACCCTCGACCTCGCCCTGCCCGAAGGCGCGAAGATCGGCTATGTCGGCGGCGGCGCGGATAATGTCTTCGTCTCGCTGAAACGCATGGGGCTCGATGTCACCGAGCTTGATGCGGCTGCCCTTTCCGCCGATCTCTCCGCCTTCACCACGATCGTCATCGGTATCTTCGCCTTCGGCACCCGTCCGGATCTTGCGGCGGCGACAACAACACTCCATCGCTTCGTTGAAGACGGCGGCCACCTGCTGACACTCTACCACCGTCCCTCCGATGGCTGGTCGCCCGAGGCAACGCCGCCGCTTTATCTCAAGATCGGCTCGCCATCGCTGCGCTGGCGCGTCACCAACCCCGATGCAGACGTCGAGGTTCTGGCACCCGACCACCCGCTCCTCACCGGTCCGAACCGGATCACCGCCGATGACTGGGCGGGCTGGCACAAGGAACGCGGACTGTATTTCGCTGCCGAATGGGACGATGCCTATCAGCCGCTCCTCGCCATGCATGATGCGGATGAAAAGCCGCTGAAGGGCGCGCTCGTTTCCGCCAGGATCGGCAAGGGCCGGCATACCCATACCAGCCTCGTGCTCCACCACCAGATGGACCGGCTCATCCCCGGCGCCTTCCGCCTGATGGCCAATCTGGTGCAGCCGGCATGACACATTGAGCGACAAGGTAACAGAGACGAAGAACACCGCCGGCCAGGGCATCGCCTGGCTGATGGCGGACATGACGCTGGTGACCTTCATGAGCGCCCTGGTGAAAGCCAACAGCGTTGCCTATCCGGCGATCCAGCTCGTCTTCATCCGCGCGCTCATCGGCCTTGTCTTCATCCTGCCGATGATCGTGAAGAACCGCGCGGCGCTGAAGACGATGCGCTATCCGCTGCGCAATGCCTTTCGCGTGACCTGCAACGCCATCGCGCTCACATCGAACTTTCTCGCTTTTGCCATGCTGCCGCTGGTGATGGTCAATGCGCTCGGCTTCACCCGCCCGCTGGTGACCATGGGGCTTGCCGCGCTTCTGCTGGGGGAACGCGTCGGCCGGCTGCGCTGGCTTGGCGCGGCAATCGCCTTTGGCGGCGCGCTGATCATCGTCTCGCCAGACGAGATCGATCTCAACCCCGGCCTGCTGGTGGTGCTTGCCAGCATCCTCTTCGGTGCCATGGCGACCATCCAGACGCGACGTCTGGCGGAGGAAAGCACGATCGTGATGATGACTTTCTACACGCTCGGCCTCGTGCTGCTGACCGGCCTGCCCGCCGCCTTTGTCTGGCAGCCCGTACCGCTTTCCCACTGGCCGGTGCTGGCGCTGATCGGCCTTCTGGCGCAGGCCGGCCAATATTGCTGGCTGAAAGCTTATCAAAAGAGCGATGCGAGCCTGCTCGCTCCGTTCGGCTACCTCTCGGTGTTCTTTGCCGCCGCCGCCGGCTTCTTCTTCTTCGGCGAGGTGCCCCCGCCCCGCATTTTCCTCGGAGTCGCGGTCATTCTGATCGCCCTTCAGGGCACGCGCCTGATCGAGGCCCGTCGCAGAACGTGAAAATGCCCGCGCTTCCGGCACGGGCATTTCATCTCAAAACCAATGCTCACATCGCTCAAGCGAAGGCGGGCACCTTGCCGGCCTTGGCGGCTTCGCCGACGACGCGGGCGGTCTGCTTGGCCAGCACGATTTCCTCGTCCGTCGGGATGACGCGCACTTCCACGCGGCTTTCCGGGCAGGAAATGATTTCTGCGCTGGCATTGTTGGCATCATCGTCAAGCTGGACACCGAGCCAGCCGAGGCGGTCGCAGATCATCTTGCGGATGACCGGCGAGTTCTCGCCGATGCCGGCGCTGAAGACCAGCGATTCCATGCCTTCCATAGTGGCAACCATGATCGACAGTTCGCGGCAGGCGCGGAAGACGAAGAGATCGATCGCCTTCTTGGCGTTCGGATTGTCGCTCTCCATCAGCACGCGCAGGTCGCCGGAGATGCCGGAGACGCCGAGCAGACCGGACTTGTAGTAGAGCATGTTCTTGATTTCGGCCGGCGACAGGTTTTCTGCTTCCATCAGAGTCAGAACCAGACCCGGATCGACCGTCCCGGAGCGCGTGCCCATCATCAGGCCGCCGAGCGGCGTCAGGCCCATCGTGGTATCGATGGCCTTGCCGTTGCGCATGGCGCACATGGACGACCCGCTGCCGAGATGGGCAACGACGGTACGCTTCTTGACCAGATATTCCGAGATATCGCGCAGGCGGTCGGCGATATAGGTATAGGACAGACCGTGAAAACCGAAGCGGCGGTACCCCTTGGCCTCATATTCCAACGGAATCGGGTAACGCGCGGCGCGCTCGTCGATATTGACGTGGAAGGCGGTGTCGAAGCACGCGACCTGCGGGAGGTCAGGACGGATGCGACGGAAAAGCTTGATCGAGGCGAGGTTGGCCGGCTGGTGCAGCGGGCCCATCGGGATTAGCGTTTCGAGATAGGAAACGATCTCGTCATCCAGCAGCACCGGATCGGCGAATCGGCCACCGCCGTGCAGAACCCTGTGGCCGACGGCCTGCAGCGGGCTGTTCGCGGTGTAGGGCTTGATGACGCCGAAGATGCGCTCAAGCATGTCTTCCTGCATATGTTCCCCGATCTCGAGATCCATATTGCAGATTTCCTTGCCGCCGGCCTCCTTGACCACGAGGCGGGGGTTTTCATTCACGCCGTCGAACTGACCGCGCAGAACAAGAGAAAAATGATCACCCTCGACTTCGTAAAGACGGAATTTGAGGCTGGATGATCCGGCATTCAATGCCAGTACTGTGCCATTCATAATCGCTATCCAGAAATGGTATGCGCACCGCCCTGGGAGAAGGCGGTGCGCGAGGCTTCAGAAAATTGGATCAGCCCTTGGGATAAGGCCATTTCCAATCGAGAATCTCCGGCATGTCTTGACCATGCTCGCGGACATAATCGTGGTGTTTGGCGCGCATTTCCTTGAGATAGTTCAATGCGGCCGCACCTCTTTCGCCAAATCCGCCTGCACGTTCGATCGCATCCATGGCGAGATGGTAGCGGTCGAGGCGGTTCTGGACAACCATGTCGAACGGCGTCGTCGTCGTTCCCTCTTCAACATAACCACGAACGTGGATGTTGTTGTGGTTGTGGCGGCGATAGGCCAGGCGGTGAATGAGCCAGGGATAGCCGTGATAGGCGAAGATGACCGGCTTGTTCTCGGTGAAGAGCGCATCGAAGTCCGCGTCGCGGATGCCGTGCGGGTGCTCTTCCTTAGGCTGCAGGGCCATCAGGTCGACAACGTTGACAACCTTGACCTTCATTTCCGGCAGCTTCTGACGGAGAATGTCGACGGCGGCCATCATTTCCAGCGTCGGGACGTCGCCGGCCGCAGCCATGACGACATCGGGCTCTTCGCCTTCCGGCACATTGCTTGCCCACTTCCATTCGCCGAGACCGGTGTCGCAATGAACGATTGCTTCCTCAATCGACAGCCATTGCGGCTGCGGCTGCTTGCCGGCAACGATCACGTTGACGCGGTTGTAGGTGCGCAGGATGTGGTCACCGACAACCAGAAGCGTGTTGGCATCCGGCGGGAAATAGGTGCGGACGACGTCGGCCTTCTTGTTGACGACGTGGTCGATGAAGCCCGGATCCTGGTGGCTGAAGCCGTTGTGGTCCTGACGCCACACATGCGAGGTCAGAAGGTAGTTCAGCGACGAGATCGGCTTGCGCCAAGCCATATGCTGAGTGGTCTTCAGCCACTTCGCATGCTGGTTGAACATCGAGTCGATGATGTGGATGAAGGCTTCGTAGCACGAGAACAGACCGTGGCGGCCCGTCAGCAGGTAGCCTTCCAGCCACCCCTGGCACAGATGTTCGCTGAGGACTTCCATGACACGGCCATCGCGGGCGACGCCTTCGTCATAGTCGAGGATATCGGCCATCCAGACGCGATCGGTGACTTCGAAGACGTCCTGCAGGCGGTTCGACGCGGTTTCGTCGGGGCCCATCAGGCGGAAGTTGCGCTCTTCGGCGTTGAGCTTCATCACTTCGCGCAGCAGCATGCCGAGGCGCTTTGTGGCCGAGGTCATCACCGCGCCCGGCTGGCTCACGTCAACCGCGAGTTCGCGGAAGTCGGGCATCTTCAGTTCCTTGCGAAGAACGCCGCCATTGGTGTGCGGGTTGGCGCTCATGCGCAGGTCGCCTTCCGGCGCCAGTGCCTTCAACTCGGGCAGGATCTTGCCGTTTTCGTCAAACAGCTTTTCCGGGCCGTAGCTCTTCAGCCAGTCTTCCAGCTGGCTGCGGTGGTCGGCATCTTCACGGGCAGCCGAAATCGGAACCTGGTGCGAACGCCAGAAATCCTCGACCTTCTTGTTGTCGACGAATTTCGGGCCGGTCCAGCCCTTGGGGCTGCGGAGGATGATCATCGGCCAGCGCGGCATTTCGTAGACCGTGCCTTCGGCGCGGGCTTCTTCCTGGATCTCGCGAATGCGGGCGTAGCACTCTTCCATGACCTCGGCCATGCGCTGATGCATGTATTCCGGATCGTCGCCTTCAACGTAGAAGGGCTCGTAGCCATAACCCTGGAACAGGTCCGTCAGGTCCTTCTTGCTCATGCGAGCCATCAGGGTCGGGTTGGCGATCTTGTAGCCGTTGAGGTGCAGGATCGGCAGAACGGCGCCGTCATTGATCGGGTTCAGGAACTTGTTCGAGTGCCACGACGCGGCAAGCGGGCCGGTTTCGGCTTCGCCGTCGCCGACGACGCAGGCAACGATCAGGTCGGGGTTGTCGTAGGCCGCGCCGAATGCGTGGACCAGGGCGTAGCCAAGTTCGCCGCCTTCATGGATCGATCCGGGCGTTTCGGGAGCAACGTGGCTCGGAATGCCTCCGGGGAACGAGAACTGCTTGAACAGCTTCTGCATGCCTTCCGTGTCTTCCGTGATTTCCGGATAGACTTCGGTATAGGTGCCGTCGAGATAGGCATTGGCCACCAGGCCGGGACCGCCGTGGCCGGGGCCGCAGATATAGATCGTGCTGGCGTCGTATTTCTTGATGATACGGTTCAGGTGAACATAGATGAAGTTCAGGCCTGGCGTCGTACCCCAGTGGCCGAGCAGGCGCGGCTTGACGTCTTCTTCGGCGAGCGGCTCCTTCAGCAGGGGGTTGTTCATCAGATAGATCTGACCAACCGACAGGTAATTGGCCGCCTGCCAGTATCTATTCATCAGATCCAGTTCTTCGGGCGCCAGAATATTCTGGGCTCCATCAGGCGTGATCTGTTCCATGTCGATTCCCCTTTTCGAAATCAAATTGGCGTTTAAATCGATTTGCTATATCCCTCAGACCGGTTTGAGATCACATGACCTAAATCAACCGAAGCGCGGCGGCAGAGATTTTCCGGCTCTCGAACCGAGGGATTTTGCATCGCTGGCGAAGCGCCGGTCGCGCCTCGCCCATAACGACATAGCAGTTGTTCCAGCGCTTTCAACGACTTGACGATTGCAAACTTTGATGCAGCGATCATATAACGTCAACCGTGACAGACTTTTGGCGACCAAAGAAAATTCCGAGAATTTTGTTTGCGGCGCAAATCGTCATTCGGTACTCGACGCGACGTTGCCGATCTGGCATGTGCAGGGCCGGTTTCGCCGGTCGCTCCGGCGCGCAGAATAAACTGAAACATGCCGGCGTCAAAGAGCCGGCCAACCTTCCGGTTTGAACAATCATGCCCGACACCAGCACATCACTGAGCCCCATCCACGTCATCGGCGGCGGCCTCGCCGGTTCGGAAGCGGCGTGGCAGATCGCCAGCCGCGGCATCCCGGTGATCCTGCACGAGATGCGCGGCGTGCGCGAGACGGCGGCCCACAAGACCGACGGCCTTGCCGAACTCGTCTGCTCCAACTCCTTCCGCTCCGATGATGCGACCAGCAATGCCGTCGGCGTCATCCACGCCGAAATGCGCCTGGCGAACTCGCTGATCATGGCCTGCGCCGATGCCCATCAGGTGCCGGCCGGCGGCGCGCTGGCGGTCGACCGGGACGGTTTTTCAAATGCCGTCACCGAAAAGCTCGCCGCCCACCCGCTGATTACGATCGTGCGCGAGGAAATCACCGCGCTGCCGCCGGAAGACTGGGACCAGGCGATCATCGCCACAGGCCCGCTGACGGCCCCTGCCCTCGCCGAGGCCATCAGCGCCAGGACGGGCAAGGAAGCGCTCGCCTTCTTTGACGCCATCGCGCCCATCGTCTATCGCGACACGGTGGACATGGATATCTGCTGGTACCAGTCGCGCTACGACAAGGTCGGACCCGGCGGCACGGGCAAGGACTATATCAACTGCCCGATGAACGAGGCGGAATACAACGCCTTCATCGACGCGCTGATCGCCGGCGACAAGACCGACTTCAAGGAATGGGAGGGCACGCCCTATTTCGACGGCTGCCTACCGATCGAGATCATGGCCGAACGCGGCCGCGAGACGCTGCGCCACGGGCCGATGAAGCCGATGGGGCTCACCAATGCCCACAAGCCGGACGAAAAGCCCTACGCGGTCGTACAGCTGCGCCAGGACAACGCGCTCGGCACGCTCTACAACATGGTCGGTTTCCAGACCAAGCTGCGCTACGGCGCGCAAAAGGACGTGCTGAAGATGATTCCGGGTCTTCAGGAGGCCGAATTCGCCCGCCTCGGCGGCCTGCATCGCAACACCTATCTGAACTCGCCGACGCTGCTCGACGGAACGCTGGCGCTGAAGGGCCGTCCGGGCCTCCGCTTTGCCGGCCAGATCACCGGCTGCGAGGGTTATGTGGAAAGCGCCAGCATCGGGCTTCTGGCCGGGCGGTTCGCCGCCGCCGAACGCCTCGGGGAAGCGCCGGTCGCACCGCCGCCGGAAACCGCGCTCGGCTCGCTTCTCGGCCATGTCACCGGCGGCCATATCTCGCATGAGGAGGAAGGCGGAAAACGCTCCTTCCAGCCGATGAACGTCAATTTCGGCCTGTTTCCAGAGCTGGAGCCCGGCGCGCTGATCGATCCGGAGACGGGCAAACGTCCGCGCGGCAAGGCGAAGTCATCGGTGAAAAAGCAGCTCGTCGCCAAACGGGCGCTGGATGCCTGCAAGGCCTGGCTGGACGCCTGACGCAGGCTTGAACGGCAAAGCTCAGCGGGCGTTCAACATCCAGGTCGAGACGTCCGCCGCTTCCTGCTCGGTCAGGAAATGATAATTGCCGCTGAAGAAATCGCTTTCGGGGAAGTCGACCTGGAGGCCGTTCGCCTCCGGAAGCGCGCGCAGGCGATATTCGGCCTGCCGGACGATGATCGCCTGGCCCTTGCCGCGCCGCGAGCGATACATGCCGACCTTGCCATCGGCCAGTCTCAGGAAGAAGGTCTCAAGCTCCGTATCGCCGATGACGGCGGTAACCCGCTCATCGGGATAGCTGCGGTTGAATTCCCGATGCGCCCAGCCATTGGCTTCCTCGACGGAAAATCCGCCATCAGAATTTTGCGCCTTCGACCGTCCGAAGAAATAGTAGGCAATGATGGCGGCGACCACGGCGACGAGAAGCCATACCCAAGTTTCCATTCGCCAGTTTCCTCTCCCGTTGCGACGCGTGGGGCCCGATGTCCCGCGGGAATGCTTCTGAGGGATAATATTCCACAAGATCGGCCGGAAGCGGCCCGCAAGCCTGCGCTAGAGCTTCAACATACCTGTTAAAACTTACGAAACAGCAAAGAGCGCATCATCGCAAGCTGCCGCTTCCACTGCGAAGGCCGCACCGTATGTTCCAATGCATTTTCCCCCAAAGCCTCGGCCTTTACAAGAATGTTCTCCAAGGCTGACATAGGAAGATAGGCCGGCGCAAGTGTTTTTGCGACCGGGCCCTCCGCCCGGAACTTCTCCAGGTGAGACCGGCCAAAGGCGGCGAAGGCGCGGATCGCATTGCCGACCCGCTCGCGATCGCTGGCAATCAGGAAGCTCTCCCGATCAAGCCCCGTGGCGCCGAGGATCTCCGTGGGCACGAAAACCTGGCCGGCGGCCCTGTGGCGCGGCAGCAGCAGGATCGAACCGGCCACGGCCTGCGCCACGCCGGCATGACCGGCGGCCGTGGCGCTTGCAGCGGCTGACTTTGGATCAAGCACGAGGCTTGCGAGTTGAATGAGCGCCGACGCCGTTTCGCCGGCATAGCCTTCGAATTCCGACGTCGCGCCCATCGGATCGTCGTAAAGATCGAAAATCCGTGCCTCGCTCATGCGGACGAGCGGGTCGCGCGGCAGGTGATGCGTTTCGATCGCCTCCAGAAGCGCCGCGGCCGTCGGGTTGGCCGCCGTCGAGCCGTGGTCGGCACCCTCAAGCAGATCGCGCCAGTATTGCAGCCTGACCTCGCCCGGCAGGGGCTCGCTGACGCGCTCGCGCACTCGGGCAAGCTCGGCATTGAAAAGATAAAGAGCGACAAGGGCCTGTCGCTTGTCCGCGGGCGAAAGCAGCGCGGCCAGATAGCGGTCGCGGTCGGCCTCGCGCAGTTCGGCAAGCAGAAGTGTTTCGGTTTCGGCGTGATCGGTCACGCGCCTTGCTCCAGTGCGGTTGAGGCCGTTCCTCGCGTCAAACGGCAATCAGCGCGGCGGCGACCGCGCGCTCTTCTCCGAGCAGGATATTGTAGGTCCGGACCGCCGCCCCGGTATTCATCGGATCGGCGACGATCTTCTTCGCCCGCAATGCCTCGCGCAACGGCTTCGGCAGGATCACCATGTCGAGACCGGTTCCGACCAGCAGAACCTCGATCTCGTCGGCCTGGTCCAGCACCCGCTCGAAGGCGGCAATGCTCATCTCCTCCGGCGCGGTCACGTCCCAGCCGTGGATGCCGGACGGCACGCACAGGAGAGAGCCGCGATGCGACATGTCGGCAAAGCGGAAGCCGCCATTGCCATAGGTGTCGATCGGCGCCTTTCCGGGAAAATGCGCCTCGCGGATCTCGATGCCACGCGCCATCAGATCAGATCCCCGTCACCGTTCCGTGTTCTTCCGGCGGCGTATCCTTCTTCTCCTCGTCCTTCTTCTGGAAGGTATCGGGGCGGAGCCTGAAGGCGATCAGGATCGGCGCCGCGATATAGATCGAGGAATAGGTGCCGATCGCCACGCCGAACAGCATCGCGAAGGTAAAGGATCGAATCACCTCGCCGCCGAAGAGATAGAGCGCGGCAAGCGCCAGCATCGTCGTCAGCGCCGTCAGGATGGTGCGCGACAGCGTGTGGTTGATCGAGATGTCGAGCAGTTCCGGCAGCGGCATCTTCTGATATCGCCTGAGATTCTCGCGCACGCGGTCATAGACCACCACCGTATCGTTCAGCGAATAGCCGACGATCGTCAGCACCGCCGCAATACTGGTGAGATTGAACTCGACGCCCGTCAGCACGAAGATACCGATGGTCAGGAGCACGTCGTGCGCGGTCGCGATGATCGCGCCGACGGCGAACTGCCATTCGAAGCGGAACCAGATATAGATCAGGATCGCGATCAGCGACGCCAGAACGCCGATCGTGGCCGAGCGCGACAGCTCGCCGGAGACGACCGGACCGACAACCTCGACGCGGACAAAATCATAGCTGCTCTCAAGCGACGTCCGGATTTTCGAAATCGCACTCTGTTCGGCATTCGCGCCGCCGTCCTGCGCGGGAACGCGGATCAGCACGTCCTTGTCGGAACCGAAGCCCTGAGCCTGCACCGCGCCGATATTGAGATTGTTCAGATCGGAACGGATCTGGCCGATATCGGCGGGGCCGGATTTCGATTCCACCTGAACGACCGAACCGCCGGTAAAATCGATGCCGAGATTCATTCCGTGGGTGGCGAAACCGACGACCGAGGCGACCGTCAGGATGGCCGATGCGGCAAACGAGATCCTGCGGAAGTTCATGAACGAGAAATTGATCCCGTCGAACATGCCGGTGCGGATGCCCTTCGGCAGTTCCTTCGGGCGACGGCGGCGGACCCATTCGGAAATCATGAAACGCGTCAGGTAGAAGGCGCTGAAGATCGTGGTCAGGATACCGATGGCAAGCGTCACGGCGAAGCCGCGCACCGGGCCGGAGCCGAGGAAGAACAGGATCACGGCGGCGATCAGCGTCGTCAGGTTGGCGTCGATGATGGTGGCAAAGGCCTTGCGGAAACCGGCATCGACCGACTGGACCACGCTGCGGCCGTTGCGCCGCCGCTCCTCGCGGATGCGTTCATAGATCAGCACGTTGGAATCGACCGCCATGCCGATCGTCAGCACGATGCCGGCAATGCCCGGAAGCGTCAGCGTCGCGCCGATAATGCTCAACAGGGCAATCAGCATCACGATGTTGAAGAACAGCGCGATGTTCGCGACCACGCCGAACATGCCGTAGAAGGCGACCATGAAGACGACGACGAGGCCTGCACCGATGACGGAGGCGAGAACGCCGGCGCGGATCGAATCTGCGCCGAGGCTCGGGCCAACAGTGCGCTCCTCGACAACGGTCAGCGTTGCCGGCAGCGCGCCGGCGCGCAGCAGCACGGCCAGGTCATTGGCGCCCTGCACGGTGAAATTGCCCGAGATCTGCCCCGAACCGCCGAGGATCGGCTCGTTGATCACCGGCGCGGACACGATCTGGTCGTCGAGCACGATGGCGAAGGGACGGCCGACATTCTGCTGTGTGGCCTGGGCAAAACGCTGAGCGCCGCGCGAATCGAAGCGGAAGTTGACGACAGGCTCGTTGGTGCGCTGGTCGAAGGCGGCCTTGGCGTCAACCAGGTCCTCGCCGGAAATTAGAGCGCGCTTCTCGATCACATAAGGAACCGGCGGATCGTCCATCGAGTAGAGCACTTCGTCGCCTGCCGGCGGGCGGCCCTCGATCGCGTCCTGCGGATTGACCGATGTGTCAACCATGTGGAAGGTCAGCTTCGCCGTCTTGTTCAGGAGCGCCTTCAGACGCTGCGGATCATCGAGACCGGGCACCTGAACGATGATGCGATCGTCGCCCTGGCGCTGGATCAGCGGCTCGGTGGTGCCGAGTTCGTCGACGCGGCGGCGGATGACCTCGATCGACTGCTGCACGGCGGAGCGCATGCGATAATCGATCCCCTGCTCGGTCAGTGCGAGCCGGATCAGCCCAGTGCCGTCGTCATCGATCGTCACTTCCTGGAAGGTGCCGCCGTTCAGCGTACCGGCATTGACATAGTCGGCGAGCGGCTGCAGCGCCTCTTCCGCAGTCACATACTGGTCCGGATCAGTGATGCGCACCTGCGCCGTCTGCCCAGAACCGGAAAGACCGGTATAGCGCACCTGCGCCTCGCGCAGATCGGCGCGGACATCGTCGACCAGCGTGTTCATGCGGTCGGTGACGATATCGCTGCGATCGACCTGCAGCATGATGTAGGAACCGCCCTGAAGGTCGAGACCCAGCGTGACCTTGCTGTCTGGCATCCATCCCGGAAGCTTTGCCAGTTGCTGGTCGCTGAGAACGTTGGGAATGGCAATGACCACCCCAAGCGCCACAACGAGCCAGATGAATAGGGTCTTCCAACGGGAAAAATACAGCATGGAGGTCTCGGTTCGTCGGTTTTCACGAAGCAGGCGACGCCCAGCGGCATCGCCCTTTCTGTTCTCTGCCAGCCGATCGGGACAGTGCAGTCCCGGCTAGGCATGCCATGACGCGTTACCGGCCCAATATCGCTTTTTCTGGGCGATACCGGGCCGGCTCAATGCGCATCAGCTTTTCGGCTTGGTTTCCTCGGTCTTGACCGGCTCACCCTTGACGCGAACTTCGGACACATAGCTGCGCATGATCCGGATCCGCACGCCTTCGGCAATCTCGACTTCGAGCTCGGTGTCGTCGACCACCTTGATGACCTTGCCGACGATGCCGCCGCCGGTGACCACCTGATCGCCGCGACGAATGGCGGCCAGCGTTTCCTGGCGCTTCTTGGCCTGACGACGCTGCGGACGGATAAGCAGGAAGTACCAGATCGCCATCAACGGCACGAACAGGAAGATCATTTCGAGACCCGATCCCATCGCGCCTGCGCCGCCCGCTGCCTGGGCGTAAGCCGTGCTAAACATGTTGTCTACAACTCCTCAGACCATGAACGGGGCTCATGCCCCTTGGATGTGTCGCCGGTATATAGTCGGAGGCCAGTTCAATGCAACAACAGCCGTAAAAACAAGGGTGCTTTTTGGGGGGTAGCGATCATTTTACCGTCATTTCGACCTTGCAAGCGCGGCAAAAACCGAAAAGCTGTGCGCCATAACGCCTCTTTTTTCAAAGTCATGGGAGTGCAGACTTGGACAAGACATCCGAAAGCGCGCTGATCGCCGAAGTCAGACGCCTGGCCGACGCGCTGGAGCGTATGGGACCAGTCCGGCCGCGCGAAAACGACCTCGATGCCGCCGACTGTTTCGTCTGGAAGCCGGAGGAGCGCTATCTCTCGCCGGTCGTCGCCCCCAGCCGCATCCCCCTCCCGCTCATACGCGGCGTCGACCATGTGCGCGACATCCTGCATGAAAACACACTGCGCTTCGCCGAGGGTTTTCCGGCCAACAACGCGCTGTTGTGGGGCGCGCGCGGCATGGGCAAATCCTCGCTGGTGAAGGCAATCCACGCCGAAATCGCGGAAAAGCCCACGATGAAGCTGAAGCTGGTGGAGCTTTACCGGGAGGATATCGGCTCGCTCGGCGCGCTTCTCGAGATATTGAAGGGATCGCAATACCGGTTCCTGCTCTTCACCGACGACCTCTCCTTCGATCACGACGACGCGGCCTACAAGTCCCTGAAGGCGGCGCTCGATGGCGGCGTGGAAGGACGGCCGGAAAACGTACTGCTTTACGCCACCTCCAACCGCCGGCACCTGATGCCGCGCGACATGATCGAGAACGAGCGCTCGACCGCGATCAATCCTTCGGAAGCAACCGAGGAAAAAGTCTCGCTGTCGGATCGTTTCGGCCTCTGGCTCGGCTTCCACAAGTGCAGCCAGGACGACTATCTCGCCATGATTGACGGTTACGCCGCCCATTTCGGGCTTGAAGGCGGTAGGCAAGCGCTTCACGCCGAAGCGCTGACCTGGGCCACGACGCGCGGCGGCCGATCAGGCCGCGTCGCCTGGCAGTTCGTTCAGGATGTTGCGGGGCGACAGAGGAAACACCTGGCTGGCTGAGGCAGAGGTCGGGCAGGAAAGCCCTGCCCTGCCCGAGCATCAACCGTTGAGGTAGGGCATCGGGTCGACGGCCTTGGTGTTGTCGCGGACTTCGAAGTGGACCATCGGACGCGTCGCCTTGCCGGTCATACCGGAGGTGGCGATCGTCTGGCCGCGCTGGACGCTATCGCCGCGCTTGACCTTCAACTCCTCGGCATAACCGTAGACGGTCACGCGGCCGTCGTCGTGACGGATGAGGATGGCGTTGCCGTAGTCGGACAGGCCGTCATCGGCATAGACGACGACGCCGTTCTCCGCCGCCTTGATCGGCGTGCCCTGCGGCACGGAAATGTCGATGCCCTCGGAGAGATCGTCGCCGTCCGGCTGGCCGAAGCCGACCACGACAGCACCCTTGACCGGCCAGCGATAGGTGGCGATGCCGGTGCCTTCCGGAACGGCCTCGCCGGCATCGGAGCGCACGGCGACTTCCTGGACGACGACTTCCTGCTCCTCGGCCGCCGGCGGCTGGTAGGGTTTCGGATTGCCCGAGGCAGCGCTTTTCTGCTGCGTCTGCTGCGGCGCGGGCTTTTCTGCCGTCTGCACCGGGGTCACGGGCTGGGCCGGCGCGGCGCCTCCGGTCGGAATGGCGAGCTTCTGGCCAATCCGGATATTGGACGAGGTCAAACCGTTGGCCGCCTTCAGCGAATCGACGGTCACGCCGTTGGCCTTGGCGATCGTGTAGAGGCTGTCGCCGCTCTTGACGGTATAGACATTGCCGCTGGCGGGCGTTCGCCCGTCACCGCTTTGGCCGGTTGAAGCGGACGACGTCGCGCTTGCGCCGGTGCTCTGCTTTTCGCGGCTGCTCGGCGTGGTCGGCAGCACGGCGACGCGCTGGTCGGGCGTATTGGAAGGCGTCGGCACCGGCGCTGCCGGCGGCAGGCCCTGTGCCTCGGCGGTCGCCTTGGCAGCGGATGATTGACTTGAGACCAGCGGCACGAGCAGCACCTGGCCGGCGCGCACCTGCGAGGGGCTCGTCAACCCGTTCAGCCGCAGGATGTCCTGTTCGCTCGCACCGTTGCGGGCAGCAAAGGCGGCAAGCGTCTCGTCGGAGCGCATCATCACCCGCTTGGTGGCGACATCCTGCGTGCGCGACGGAAGGTTGCTCGGCGCGCCGACGGTGGCCTGCTGCTGGCTATAGGTTGCGGAAGGATTGGCGGGCTGGGTCATGGCCGCGGTCTGGACCGGCTGCGGCGAAGGCAGGTTTCCGCTCTGCACCGCCACCGGCGTGGTCGCCATGCGTGCGCCAGAACCCGCGGTGGTCGCGGTGTTGATCGGCTGGCGGCTGACGACCGCCGAATTCTGTGAAGGAAGCGCCTGGTAACCGCCGGTTCCGACATTTTCCGGGGGCACCATCTGCTGGTATTGCGGGACGCCGGAAACTGAACCCGTCGTCATCGTATCGGGATTGCTGCCGAGCCGCGCGCTCTGCGAGCTGCAGCTTGCCGCCATGACCGCCAACGCGGAAACAAGCAGAATACGCTGTGTTGCCTTGCCGCCTTCCGGCACACCTGAAATACGCATGAACCGACCCTGTACGCTTGAACTCTTTACTGCACCGTTTTTAACCCTAACAGAGTTACCGTGCGGTTAAGGCGCGGACGACAATGCAGAAAATCAGTTTGAAGGGGGATCGGGACGCCGGAAAGGCGGCATGCATGGCAGGGCGCAACGGCCGGCTTGGAAGGGCCTTACAGCGCTTTCGAAAGGCCGCGCTCGACAGGAAGATAGGGAACCTCGAACAGGTCCTGACGTTCGAAGCGGCTGCCGATCCGCGTCATGCGCACCATCAGCGGCGGCGCTCCCTCGCGGATCAGCGGGGCCATGATCACCCCGTTGGAGACGAGCTGTTCGACGCGCGCGCGCGGAATTTCAGGCAGGGCCACCGTGTAGAAGATCCGGTCGAAGGTCCCCTCGCCGCTCAAGCCCTCGCGGCCGTCGGCCTGGCGCACGACCACGCTTTTGAGCGCGAGGTCTGCCATGCGCTTGCGGGCGAGATCGGCAAGCGTGCGGTAGCGTTCCACGCTCAGCACCCGCTCGGCGATCCGCCCCATGATGGCGGCGGTGTAGCCGGAACCTGTCCCGACTTCCAGAACGCGCTGACCGGGCTTCACCTTGAGGATATCGATCAGGCGGATGGCAAGATCCGCGCCTTCCATGAAGGCCCCGCATTCAATCGGGATCGACCGCCCCGAATAGGCATAGGGCGACATGTGCGAGGGCGTGAAGGCAGTGCGCGGCGTTGCCTCCACGGCGGAAAGAAGATCGAGATTGGTGACGCCGCTCGCTCTCAGCCGCATCACCAGGGCGGCAAACCCCTCACGTTCCTGAAGCTTCGTCGCCACCGTCCAACCTCGTCATTTACGCAAGCGCTTCGGCGATCCTGTCGCGAACCGCGTGATCGGTCAAGTCGAGCTTCAGCGGCGTCACCGAGACATGGTTCTCGCCGATCGCGTTGAGGTCGCTGTCATGGTCAAAGGCGCTCAGCCGCTCGCGGAACGTCAGCCAATAATAGGGCAGACCCCGCCCGTCCGTGCGTTTTTCGACCGAAAGACCCGATTCGAGCTTGCCCTGCGTCGTCACCCGCACGCCCTGGACCTCTTCCGGCGTGCAGCACGGGAAGTTGAGGTTGAAGAACGTGCCTTCCGGCAGTTCCAGCGGCAGGAGCTTGCGAATCAGCGGCAAGGCGTGACGCTCGGCCACTTCCCAGGGGAAATAGCGGCCATTGTCATAGCGCCCGGTCTGGCTGAGCGCGATCGACTTCACACCCTGAAGCGTGCCCTCGATTGCCGCGGCGATGGTGCCGGAATAGGTGACATCATCGGCCATGTTGGCGCCGGAATTGATGCCCGACAGGATCAGATCCGGCGCGTCCGGCAAGACCTCGCGCACGGCCATGATGACGCAGTCGGTCGGCGTGCCGCGCAGCGCGAACTGCTTTTCGCCCATCTGGCGCAACCGAAGCGGCTCGGAAAGCGTCAGCGAATGGGCAAGACCGCTCTGGTCGGTTTCAGGAGCGACGGTCCAGACATCGTCGGAGAGTTCCGCGGCGATCTTCTGGAGCACGGCAAGGCCGGGGCCGTGAATGCCGTCGTCATTGGTCAGCAGAATACGCATGTCGCGGCTCACTCCCCGGCTTCGATCTTGGTCTTGCCGCCCATATAGGGGACGAGAACCTCCGGGATCGTCACCGAACCGTCTTCGTTCAGATAGTTCTCGACGACGGCGATCAGCGCGCGACCGACCGCCACGCCCGAACCGTTCAGCGTATGGACGAAGCGCGTGGCCTTCTCGTCCTTTGCCCGGTAGCGCGCATTCATGCGCCGCGCCTGGAAATCGCCGCAGACCGAGCAGGAGGAAATCTCGCGATAGGTATCCTGACCGGGAAGCCAGACCTCGATGTCGTAGGTCTTGCGGGCGGAAAAGCCCATGTCGCCGGTCGAAAGCGCGACGACGCGGTAATGCAGGCCGAGCGCCTGCAGCACGTCCTCGGCGGCCGACGTCATCCGCTCCAGTTCGGCAAGCGAGGTCTCGGCGTCGGTGATCGACACCATCTCGCATTTCAGGAACTGGTGCTGGCGCAGCATGCCGCGCGTATCGCGGCCGGCAGAGCCCGCCTCCGAGCGGAAGCAGTAAGTGAGCGCGGTATAGCGTAGCGGCAGCGTCTCGGCGGCAAGAATGTCGCCGGCGACGAGATTGGTGAGCGGCACTTCCGCGGTCGGGATCATCCAGCGGTCTTCCGACGCCTTGAACAGGTCCTCGGCGAATTTCGGCAACTGGCCGGTGCCATAAAGGGCCGCATCGCGCACCAGAAGCGGCGGGCTGACTTCCTTGTAGCCGTGCTTTTCGGTGTGCATGTCGATCATGAACTGGCCGAGCGCCCGCTCAAGCCGCGCGAAAGCCCCGGTCAGAACCGTGAAACGCGAACCGGATAGCTTGGCCGCGCGTTCGAAATCCATGCCGCCGAGCGCCTCGCCGATCTCGTAATGCTCCTTCGGCGCATGGTTCCACGACGGCTTCTCACCCCATTTGCGGATTTCGATGTTGTCGTCCTCGTCCTCGCCGACCGGCACATCGTCCAGCGGAACGTTCGGAATGCCCGACAGAAGCTCTTCGAGGGCGGCGCTGACCGAGCGTTCCTCTTCCTCGAGCGTCGGCATGGCCGATTTGATCTCGGCGACCTCGCCCTTCAGCTTTTCGGCAAGCGCGGTGTCCTTCTTGCCCATCGCCGCGCCGATTTCCTTAGAGGCGGCGTTGCGGCGGGACTGCATTTCCTGCAGGCGCTGCAGAACGGAGCGGCGCTTCTCGTCAAGTCCGACGACCTCCGCCGCCAGCGGTGCGGCGCCGCGCGTCGCAAGGGCTGCGTCCAGCGCTTCGGGGTTTTCGCGAATCCATTTGATATCGAGCATCGTTCCTGCTTTCCCATGACGAAGAAAAGGCCGCCGGCGCGTCTGCGTCAGCGGCCCTCTTGTGCCCAACTCATCTTCAAAGCGCAAGACACGCTTTCAGGATATCGCCTAAGTTTCGTCCCCTGGCGGCGTGTCCTCCGGCGGCGTTTCCTCGCTCGCCGCCTCGGCCTGCTCCTCCTTCCGCCGGCGCTCGACCAGCTTGGCGGCATAGATCGCCACTTCGTAGAGCAGTACGGTCGGCAGCGCCAGGCCAAGCTGGGAGAGCGGATCCGGCGGCGTCAGAACGGCGGCGATGATGAAGGCGATGACGATGGCGAACTTGCGCTGCTTGGCAAGCCATTCCGCGGTCACGAGGCCCGCCCGCGACAGAAGCGTGGTCACGACCGGCAGCTGGAACACCAGCCCGAAGGCCAGCACCAGCGACATGATCAGGCTCAGATATTCCGAAACCTTGGGCAGAAGCGAGATCGCGACCTCGCCGCTTTCCGGCGTCTGTTGCATGCCGAGGAAGAACAGCATGACAACGGGAATGAGAAAGAAGTAGACGATCGCGCCGCCGATGATGAACAGGATCGGCGAGGCAACCAGGAACGGCAGGAAGGCCGAGCGCTCGTTCTTGTAGAGCCCCGGCGCAACGAAACTGTAGACCTGGAAGGCGATCACCGGAAAGGCGATCAGCAGGCCGCCGAACAGCGAAATCTTGATCTGGGTGAAGAAGAATTCCTGCGGCGCGGTATAGATCAGCTGCATCTTGTCCGGGTCCAGCCCCGACCAGATCACCGCCCATTTATAGGGCAGGACCAGCAGATTGAAGAGGTCCTTGGCAAAGGCAAAACAGAGCAGGAAACCGGCAAAGAAGGCGGCGAGCGACCACACCAGCCGCTTTCTAAGCTCGATCAGATGCTCGACAAGCGGCTGCGGCTTGTCGTCGATATTCTCATCGGCGCTCATCGGCCGTTCCTCCGCCCGCCTGAGCGTCCCTTGCTTGATTTCGTCGGCCGCGCCGTTCCCCTGTAGCCGGGACGTCGGCTCATCAACCCGTCATCCTGACGCTTCGATACAAGCTCGGCGGCCTGTTCCTCGTCCTTTCGAACGGCCTTCTGGAAGACGTTCTCCGGCGTGAAGGCCGGCTGCGCGCCGGGCGTCGGATAGGAAGCCTTTGGCAGGTCCGGCTTGTCGGACGTCGTCGTCTTCGGCTTGTTTTCGAGCGAGGTCGAGGTCTTCAGATCCGACTGGATATCGCGGGCCGTTTGACGCAATGGATTGACGGCATCACGCAACTGATTGGCGGGATTGAGTTTTCTCACATCCCTAATGGCGGAGGAAACGTCTTCCATATCCGCCTCTTTCAGCGCGTCGTCCATCTGCGAACGGAAATCGGTGGCCATGCGCCGCATCTTGGTCATGGTCTTGCCGAAGGTCCGCAGGACATGCGGAAGCTCCCTCGGGCCGACGACGACGACCAGCACGATCGCGACGACCAGAAGCTCCGTCCAGCCAATATCAAGCATTCACATTCTCCTGCAGACAGCCGCAAGGCTGTCCGACACCGTGTCAGCCCTGCTTGGTCTTTTCGTCTGCCCTGTGCTCGACGGTCTTGTCATTGTCCGACGGTTTTTCGTCTTCGTCGGAAATGCCCTTCTTGAAGCTCTTGATGCCCTTTGCGACATCGCCCATCAGTTCGGGGATCTTGCCGCGGCCAAACAGCAGGACGACAATCGCGAGAATGATCAGCAACTGCCAGATACCGAGATTACCCATGGCCAATTCTCCTGTTACCACTTTGTATCTGGTGTAAGGTGTTTACGGTTGTTTTTCAAACATCAAAATCGCGTCTTCGGCAACAAACAGGAAAACTCGGCTTATACCTTCGGCGAGCATGCCGGCGCTGATGCTCGCTTCCACCGTCGCTCCGCCCTCTTCCAAAGCGAGCGTCAGATGCTCCGAAGTGCCGAGATAGCGGCGGTCGATGACGCTGGCCGGCACCGCGCCCGGCTGCTCCACCGTGGCGACGCGGATGTCGCTGAACCGCACGGCAAGCGTCACTTCGCCCGCGGTCACGTTTTCAGGAGCGCGGCGGGTGCCGAACGGCGTTTCGACGAGACCGTTGCGGGCGACCGCCTCGAACCGGTTGATTTCTGAGAAAAAGGAAGCGGCGAAAACGCTGCCGGGATGAAGGAACAGGTCGCGCGCGCTGCCGGTCTGCACCAGTTCGCCATCCTTCAAGAGCGCGATCTGGTCGGCCATGCCCATCGCCTCTTCCGGGTCATGGGTCACGATCACCACCGTCGCGCCGGTCTCGCGCAAAACCGCCAGGGTGTCGGCCCGCACCTGGTCCTTCAGCCGCGAATCGAGGCCGGAGAACGGTTCATCCATCAACAGCACGGAGGGCTTGGGCGCGACGGCGCGGGCAAGCGCCACGCGCTGCTGCTCGCCGCCTGAGAGCATATGCGGATACTTGCCCTCGTAGCCGGCAAGCCCGACCCGTGCCAGGGCTTCCCCCGCCGCCGCTTGACGGCCTGCCTTCGACAGATGCGTCAGTCCGAAGGCGACATTGGCGCCGACCGTCATATGGGGAAAGAGCGCGAAATCCTGGAACATCAGGCCGACGCCGCGCTGCTCCGGCGGCAGGAAAGCGTGAGGGCCGCTGACCTCGACGTCATTGATGAGCAACCGCCCGCCGCGCGGCACTTCTAGCCCGGCCGCGATCCTGAGCAAGGTGCTCTTGCCGGATCCGGACGGTCCCAGAAGGCACAGCACCCTGCCGGGAAACGCCGTCAGCGACACGTCGCGAACGACGTCGCGCCCGCCATAGCCGTGACGGATATGCTCGAAACGCAATCGGGCGGCCGTGCCGCTCGCGCCCAGGTTCAGCGCCTGAAGGTTCATCGTCGCTCCAGAAGTTGCGATACGGCCGGTTCCGGCCGATATTTTTCTAGAGCTTATTCATCATGTTTGCCGCCCGGAGTCAAAAGGCCGAGATCCTCAAGATCGGCGGCATCCAGCGGATCCTCGTCATCGGCAAGGTCCTCGTCGTCATTGAGCGGCAGCGGGATCTGGAAACCGGGTGGAATGCGGCCAGACAACAGCCCGGCGCCGCGCAGCTCTTCGAGCCCCGGCAGATCGCGGATTTCCTCAAGGCCGAAATGGTCGAGGAAGGCGCGCGTCGTGCCCATGGTGACGGGCCGGCCCGGCGTTCTGCGGCGGCCGCGAAAACGCACAAAGCCCGCCTCCATCAGCACGTCCAGCGTGCCCTTGGAGGTCTGGACGCCGCGGATTTCCTCGATCTCGGCGCGGGTCACCGGCTGGTGATAGGCGATGATCGACAGCACTTCGAGCGCCGCGCGCGTGAGTTTGCGGGCCTCGCGCTCGCCGCGATGGATGACGAAGGAGAGATCGGGCGCCGTACGAAACGCCCAGTGGTCCTCGATGCGCACCAGGTTGACGCCGCGATTGGCATAGGTCTCCTTCAGCCCCGCCATGACGTCCCCGACATTGATGCCGCCCGGAATACGTTCGGCGATATAGGCCTCGCTGACCGGTTCGGCAGAGGCAAACACCAGCGCCTCGGCGATGCGCTCGGCCTCGAGCAGCAGTTCCGGGCTTGTCGCGGCCACGTCTTCCGGTTCTTGCGTCTCGTCAATCTCGTCGTCGCTCATTCGGCCGCCTCCCCGGAGATCGCGCCCGACTGCGGCAATCGGCCGCTGCCGCGCCGCATCAGGATCGGCGAAAAGGCTTCTTCCTGACGCAGGTCGAGCCGGCCCTCGCGCACAAGTTCCAGGGACGCGGCAAAGGTGCTGGCGATCGCGGTGCGCATTTCTTCCGGGCGCGTGAGGTAGCGCAGCAGATAACGATCGAGCGCGGTCCATTCGACGATCTCGCCGATCAACTCCTGCAGCAGTTCGCGCGCATCGGTCAGCGACCAGACGAGACGCTTCTCGATGGTCACTTCGGTTACGGCCTGGCGCTGGCGGAGATTGGCATAGGCATCCAGAAGCTCATAAAGCGTCGCCGTGTAGGACGATCCGGTCTCGTCGGGAATATGCTCCGGCGCGCCGCGCTGGAAGGTATCGCGACCGAGCCGGTTGCGATTGACGATCTTGGCGGCGGCGTCGCGCATGGCCTCCAGCCGTTTCAGCCGGTGGGCGAGCGTTGCCGCCATGTCTTCGCCCGACGGTTCCTCGTCGCTTGCCCGGCGCGGGATCAGCAGCCGCGACTTGAGATAGGCGAGCCAGGCCGCCATGACGAGATAATCGGCGGCAAGCTCTATGCGGATGCGCCGTGCGCTTTCGATGAACTGGAGATATTGCTCGGCAAGCGCCAGAACGGAGATGCGCGCAAGATCCACCTTCTGCGTGCGGGCCAGATGCAGGAGAAGGTCGAGCGGGCCTTCGAACCCGCCGACATCAATCACCAGAACGGCCTCGCCAGCAGCGCGAACCTCGACGGTTCCGTTCGGATTTTCCGGGAAGAAATCGTCCTGCATGCGGCCTACCCCTTCCCCTCAAGCAGATCATCGAACCGGCGCGACAATGCCGCGAGATCGCTGTCGTCGGCCTCGGGCGCGCCGGCAAGCGCCCGCTCCGCTCTTTCCAGCGCCGCGCCCGCGAGTGGCGGTGCCTCTTCGGCCACGGCGCGCATTTCATCCATATCGCCATTGCAATGCAGAACGATGTCGACGCCGGCGGCGGCAACGGCGCACGCCCTCATCGCGATATCGCCGGAAAGCGCGTTCATCGAGATATCGTCGGATATGATCAGCCCGTCGAAGCCGATCTCGCCGCGCATGATATCCTCAACGACCTTGCGCGAGGCTGATGCCGGGTTTTCCGGGTCGACCGCCTCAAACAGGACATGGCAGGTCATCGCCATGGCAATGCCCGGGATTTCCCGGAACGGACGAAAATCCTTCTCGCGCAACGTCTCAAGCGAGGCATCGACCACCGGCAGACGCTGGTGCGAATCGAGCAGGCCGCGCCCGTGGCCCGGCATGTGCTTGATCACCGGCAGCACGCCGCCGGCCTTCAGCCCTTCGGCCTGGGCCGTGGCGAGCGCGATCACCTGGTCCGGGTCCGTGCCGAAGGCCCGGTCGGCAAGAAAACCGGTGCCCGGTTCCGGCGGGATGTCGAGCACGGGGGCGCAGTCGCAATTGATGCCGACCGCATGAAGGTCGCCGGCCATCAGCCGTCCGCTGAGAAAGGCCGCTTCATGCGCCGCCGTCCTTGATGTCGCATAGAGCGCGCCGATGACGGAGGCCGCCGGATAATCGCGCACCAGCGGCGGCCGCAGACGGCGCACCGTGCCGCCCTCCTGATCGACGAAGACCGGGGCATACCAACCGACCGCCTCGCGCATCGCCTCCGTCAGCGCCCTGACCTGGGCGAGGCTTTCGACATTGCGCCTGAACAGGATGAACCCCCACGGCTGAACGGCGCGGAAGAAATCTGTCTCCTCCGCGCTGAGGCGCGTTCCGCCGCATCCCAGAATCATGGCCTTGCGTGTCTCGGTCATCCGCGAATCATAGAGGTTCCGCGCGAAAGCGCGAAATTCGCCCGCGCTTCATGCACAGTTTTCTTCAGGCGCCTGAGCCGAAACCGCAGCTAGCGCGGCACGAAGCAACTGCCGCCTGCGGCCTTGAAGTTCTCGCAGAGCGACAGGGCGTCCGAAAGATTGTCGGCCGGGATACGAACCCGGTAGTAGGTGCCTCTGCCCGCGATGTCAGCCCTGACGATTTCCACCGGCCTGCGTCCAAGCACCGCCGGATACTGGGCCGCCAGACGTCGATAGGCCTGTTGGGCCTCGGCTTCCGTCGGCAGTGATGCGATCTGCATCGCATAGCGCGAAGAGGGCGCGGCGTTGGTCGCAGGAGCGGCGGAGGCTGCGGGAGAAGTCGCTACGGTCGGCTGGCTCGGCGCAGCCGGCGTTGGCCGCGCGGCAACGGACGGCGCGCCCCCGGTCGATGAACGCGGCGTCGGGATCGGCACATTGGCGATGCCGAAATCGGGCACCGGCTCAGCCGCGGCTTCCGGTGCAGCGTCTTCCAGAGCTTGCTGGTCGGTCAGGTCCGTCGCCCCCGATGAAGCATCCGTATCGGCAGCGCCATTCAGCACATCGGCGACGGAGGGGCTTTGCGTATCATCGGGCGCGGCCTCGTCGGAATTACCGGTCTCCTCCACCGTTTGGGAGGGCACCAGCCTTCCGGTGTCATCGGGCATGGCGGTGATGGTCTCGAGCCCTCTTACGCCGCTTTCACCCGTGTTTCCGGTCTCCGGTTCCGCGCGCTCGACCAGCGTGCCGTCCGGGCGAACGATGATGGTGCGGACCCGGCGCGGCTCGACAACGCCTCCTCCGGCCTGGTCCGCAGGCGCGTTTGAGGCGCTGTCGGCCAACGGATTGGGCGCGATATCATCGACATCGACCGGCTCCTGATCCGAAGCGATCAGGCTGCCCTGACGCGGCGCGGCGTCGAGCGTATCGGATGCGTCGTTGAAGATCACATTGTCCTGGTTGGGAACGACCTCGCCGCCCGGATCCTCGGGGGCTTCCTTCACGCTCGTGTCATCCGCAGCGATAATGACCGGGCCGCTGTCTCCTTCTCCGCCGATATAGCGAAGGCTCGCGAAAACGGCCAGCACCGCGATCACGACAAAGGCAAGGCCGAACAGCAATATGCGACCATAGCCCATGAAGGTGACGGCAAGCCAGCTCGTCCGCTGTTCCTGCTCATCCCCATCGTAATAAACGTCGTCGCCGGCGTCTGGATAGGTCGGCGGCGCGGCTCCTCCCCGGCTTTCGGCAAGTTGGAAACCTTCCTCAAGAGCCCGCTCGATATCGTCGTCATAGACGCGATCGTTCGGCGGCGGCGGAACGGGCTGAATGACCGGCTCGGGCTCGGCCGGCGTCTCGCTCAACGGATCGACGAGAGCCGACTGGCTCGCCAGCATATCGGCGAGTTCTTCATCGAGATCGAATTCATAGACCGGCGGCGGCGGTTCGTGACCGGTTTCAGCCTCATCACCCATACGCGGCAGATCGAGTTCATCAACCGGTCGCGGCATTTCGTCGGTCGGAATGATTGCCGCCGGATCGAAGACGTCATCGCGTCCCGCTTCGCCCGCGCCCGCCTCTTCCAAAGGTTCAGGGCCGTCATTTTCGGGCCGGGCCACATCGGCAAGCTCGAGTTCCAGCTCATCAAGGTCGAGCGCCAGATCATTTTCGTCCCGCTCGATCTCGGCATCGCTCGCCGGCGGTTCGCCAAAGGCATAGGACGACGCCCAGTCTCCGCTTTCTGCGGGTTCCGGCACGGTTTCTTCGTCAGGCTGTTCGAATTCGAACGCCTGCGGCGCGAACAGCTTGTCCGGGTGAATGCCTTCATCGGCGGACGGCGGTTCGTTCTGCTCATCCTCGGAGAGATCGAGAGAGGAGATCGATTGCCGGAGCTCGTCTTCAAGCAACCCCTCATTAAGGCCCGCCTCGCCGAACTCGGGCGCCACGGGCTCCCGCTCATCGGGCGGTTGAGGGGCTTCAGATTGAAAAGCGCCGACAGGATGGAAGCTTTCGAACGCCATTGGCGGGGCGCTTGGTTCCGGCTCCGACGCGACCGGCTCCTGCTGTTCGGTCTCGGCGCTCGGATAATGACCGGGATAGGCGTTAAATTCGCGCAGCAACTCGTCGGCCAGGTCATCGGCAGTCTCTGCCGTACGGGGCCGTTCCGCCTCGCGCGGGGCGATCAGCCGCGCCAGTTCGGCGAAGGGATCGTCCTCGTCCGTGTGTGCGGGACCAGGCTTTGAACGATCCGGCTTGTTGTTATCTGCCATCTTCTACCACCGATGCTGCCTCGCGCCGGCAACGACGCGAGATAAGTGCGGATGAGACGGTCTCTAGCGCATTTCCTGCGGTGCATCCGTGCCCGTCAGCGTCAGGCCGGAGCGCAGGACGGCGGCCACGGAAGAAACCAGTCCCAGTTTTGCAAGCGTCGATTGTCTATCACCCTCATTAATAAAGCGTAATTCCTTCTTTTCCTTCCCCTTGTTCCAGTGGGAATGGAAGTTCGACGCAAGATCATAGAGGTAAAACGCCAGTCGATGCGGCTCGCGCATCAGTGCGGCCGACTCCACGACTCGCGGATATTCTGACAATTTTGCCACAAGTTTGAGCTCTTCCGGCTCGAAATCCGCTTCAAGCACGGCCTTTTCCAGAGATTTCTGCGAGATATCGAGCCCGGCAAAGGCTTCCTGAGCCTGGCGCATCACCGACATCGAACGCGCATGGGCATACTGGACGTAAAAGACCGGATTATCCTTGGACTGCTCGGTGACCTTGGCGAAGTCGAAGTCCAGCGGCTCGCTGCTCTTGCGATAGAGCATCATGAAGCGGACGGAATCGCGGCCGACCTCGTCAACCACTTCGCGCAGCGTGACGAAATTGCCGGAACGTTTCGACATCTTCACTTCCTGGCCGTTGCGCAAGAGCTTGACGAGCTGGCAGAGCAGCACGGTCAGCTTGGCATCGGCGCCGGCAACCGCCTTGGCGACAGCCTCAAGACGCTTTACGTAGCCGCCATGGTCCGCGCCGAGAATATAGACCATCTCGTGAAAACCGCGATCGTATTTGTCCTTGAAGTAAGCGACGTCGGCGGCGAAATAGGTATAGTTGCCGTCCGACTTGATCAGTGGGCGGTCGATGTCGTCCCCCACTTCGGTGGAGCGGAACAGCGTCTGCTCGCGGTCCTCCCAGTCTTCGGGAATCTGCCCCTTCGGCGGCGGCAGCGTGCCCTTGTAGACATGCCCCTTGAAGGTGAGGTCATTGATCGCCGTGCGGATCATCGACGCATCATCGGCGTGGAGCGTGCGTTCGGAGAAGAACACCTCGTGGCGGACATTGAGCGCCTCGAGATCTTCCCGGATCATCGACAGCATGGCATCGATCGCCCGATCCTTCACGATCGGCATCCACTCCTCTTCCGGCAGGTTATGCAGCGAAGGACCGAATTCGGCCTTCAGCCCCTCTCCCACGGGAATGAGATAATCGCCCGGATAGAGACCTTCGGGGATCGCGCCGATATCCTCGCCCAAAGCCTCGCGGTAGCGCAGGAAGACCGAGCGGGCCAGAACGTCGATCTGCGCGCCGGCATCGTTGATGTAATATTCCTTGGTCACATCAAAACCGGCATAATCGAGAATATTGGCGAGCGTATCGCCCACGACCGCGCCGCGGCAGTGACCGACATGCATCGGCCCGGTCGGATTGGCCGAGACATATTCGACGTTGACCTTCCGTCCGCCGCCGGTGGCGCTGCGGCCGAAATCCTCCGCCTCGCGAAGGGCGGCAACCAGCATGCGCTTCCAGAATGCATCCGAAAGACGGATATTGATGAAGCCCGGGCCGGCGATCGAAAGCTCGGCGATGTCCGCATCGCTTTCAAGCGCCGCGACGATTTCGCCGGCGAGATCGCGCGGCTTCTTGCCGAGCGGCTTCGCCAGAACAAGCGCGGCATTGATGGCGATATCGCCGTGGCTCGGATCGCGCGGCGGTTCCACCACAAGGCGCGAGAAATCGAGTGACGCGCTTTTTTCCGCAATCGCCGCAATCGTCAGCAGCCGTTCATTCAGTCTTTGCTCAAAATCGGTGAAGAGGTTCATGTCATGTTCCATGGGCCGCCCAAAGGCGGCTAAAAGCGCTGTTTGCGGCGGCTCTAGCGCAATTCAGGGGTATGGTCAAACAGCTGCCGGTGGGTCTTCTCGGCATAGGTATCGGTCATTCCGGCCAGATAATCGGCGACATGGCGCGCGCGCTGAGCCGGGGTGAGCGCCTCGATACCGTCTGTCCAGGGGTGAGAGCCCATCAGAGCCGGATCGGCGAAATAGGCGTCGAACAGTTCGCTGACGATCTGCGCCGCGCCGGCGCGGATCTTCATGATGTCGGGGTGGCGGTAGATGTGACCGAACAGCAGTTTCTTGATCTGCCGGTCGATCTCGGACATCTCCGGCGAGAAGGCGGCAAGCGTGCGCCCGCAAAGACGCACCTCGTCGGCATTCTCCGGTCGCGTTTCGCGCAGGTTGGCCTGGGTGACGCCGATCACATCCTCCACCATGGCCGTGATCTGGCGGCGCATAATCTCGTTGGTGAAGCGCGCGGCCTCGAGATCGGGATAGCGGTCATGCACTTCGCGCATCAGGCCGGCGAGGAACGGCACCTCCTCCAGCATCTCGTAGGTCAGATAGCCCGAGCGCAGCCCGTCATCGATATCATGGGTGTTATAGGCAATGTCATCGGCAATCGCAGCCACTTGGGCCTCAAGGCTCGCATGGGTGGAAAGCCAGAGGTCGTGACGCCGGCTGTAATCGATGATCGGCTGCGGCACCGGGCCGTCGAGGCCCTCGCCATCCGCCGTCTGAAGCGGCCCGTTATGCTTGACGAGGCCTTCAAGCGCTTCCCAGGTGAGGTTGATCCCGTCGAAATCGGCATAGCGGCGTTCCAGGCTGGTGACGATCCTCAGCGACTGGGCATTGTGGTCGAACCCGCCATAATCTGTCATCTTTTCGTGCAGGGCATCCTCGCCCGTGTGGCCGAAGGGCGTGTGGCCGAAATCATGCACCAGCGCAACGCCCTCGGCGAGGTCCTCGTCGAGCCTTAACGCGCGCGCGAGCGAGCGGGCAACCTGGGCGACCTCGATCGTATGCGTCAGCCGCGTGCGGTAATGATCACCGTCCTGGGCGATGAAGACCTGGGTCTTGTGTTTCAGCCGCCGAAAGGCCGTGGTATGGATGATCCTGTCCCTGTCGCGCTGGAAGGGCGAGCGCGTAAGGCTGTCGGCTTCGGGAAATAGCCGGCCGCGGCTTGTCCAGGGATCGCAGGCATAGACCGCGAGCGCCACGTCGCCAAAGCCCAGAGCCGATCTGTCGATTGTCATTTTCTATCCTGTTGCGCGAGGCATGTTTTGCGGAACACGGAGAACCCGGATGCAAATAGACCGTTGACGGCCTTCAATGCCGTTCTTAACTAAGATTGGAAGTCATTGAAAGACATCGCGGCCGCTGGCGCGCGATGGACAAGCACATGCCCGCGGATTTAGGGTCTGACTGCCAGGCCCGGCACGCCCCGGTATTGGAGAATTGAGATGGATGCCCAGACAGTGACGCTTTCCGACGCGGCCGCCCGGCGGATCGCCTCGATCATCAACAGCGAGAACGACAAGCACGCCCTCAGGGTTTCCGTGGAAGGCGGCGGCTGCTCCGGCTTTTCCTACAAGTTTGACCTTGTGGAAGGGCCGGAAGAGGACGATGTGGTTATCACCAAGGACGACGCGACAGTGCTGATCGACAGCATCTCGCTTGTCTACATGGCCGGCGCGGAGATCGATTTCATCGACAACCTTCTCGGCCAGTCCTTCCAGATCCAGAACCCGAACGCCGTGGCCAGTTGCGGCTGCGGCACCAGCTTCGCGATCTGATCCGAGCCAAACTCTCGGAATGAAAGAGGCCGCGCCCGAAAGCGCGGCCTCTTCTCGTTTTATCAGGCCGTCAGTCCTTGATCGCCTTGCCCGCGCTTTCCGGAATGACCAGGGAAAGAATGATCGCTGACAGACCCGAAAGCGTGATCGGCGTGGCGAACACCTTCTGGATGATGTCGGGCATCTGCTGCATCGACTGGGGCACCAGGGTGACGCCAAGGCCAAGGCCAAAGGAAACGGCCATGATGTAGACCTTGCGATGGTCGATCGGCTCCGAGGCAAGGATACGGATGCCGGCGACCGCGATCGAACCGAACAGAACGACGGTGGCGCCGCCGAGCACCGGCTTGGGCACCAGCAGAAAGGCCCCGCCGATGACCGGGAAGAAGCCCATGACCACGAGAATGCCGGCGATATAGAAGCCGACATGACGGCTTGCCACGCCCGTCATCTGGATCACGCCGTTGTTCTGGCTGAATGTGGTGTTCGGGAAGGTGCAGAACAGCGCAGCGAGACCGGAATTGATGCCGTCTGCCAGAACGCCGCCCTTGATCCTGTTGAGATAGACATCGCCCTGGACCGGCTCGCCGGAGATGACCGAGTTCGCGGTCAGGTCGCCCGTCGTCTCGATCGCGGTGATCAGGTAGACGAAGGCAATCGGAATGAACAGGCCGATATCGAAATCAAGCCCGTAACGGAGCGGCTGGGGAATGGCAAACATCGGCTGCGCGCCGAGCCGCGAGAAATCCACCATGCCGAAGAAGATCGATACGACGAAACCGGCGACCAGCCCGAGCATGATCGCGGCAATCCGCACCATCGGGATCTTGGAGAAGGAAAAGAAGATGATGACCGCGACGACAAGCAGGCCAAGGAAGATGTTGACCGGTGCGCCGAGGTTTTCCCCCGCCCCCGCGCCGCCTGCGAAATCGGTGAAGCCCGACTTCACGAGCGAAAGGCCGATGACCGTGATGACGATCCCGGTGACGGTCGGCGTCACGATACGCCCCATCTTGGTGATGAACTGGCTGAGGACGACCTCGACCAGGCAACCGACGAGGCAGAGCCCGAAAATCATCGCCAGGATATCCTCCGGCGTGCCGCCCCTGCCCTTCACCGCGAAACCCGCGGCCAGGATGACCCCGAGAAAGGCGAAGCTCGTTCCCTGGACGCTCAGGAGCCCGGAGCCGACCGGGCCGATACGCCGGCATTGGATAAAGGTCGCTACGCCGGACACAAACATCGCCATCGCCAGAAGGTAAGGCATGTTCTCGCCGAGACCCAGTGCGCCGCCAATGATCAGCGTCGGCGTGACAATCCCGATAATGCTGGCGAGAATATGCTGGAAGGCCGCCAGAAACGATGCGTGCGGCGAAGGCACGTCGTTGAGCTTGAAGATGATGTGATGGTGCTCCGCACTCGGATTTTGTTCACTCATGAATTTCTCTTTCGAAGGCGGTCGAAACCGCGCGTTGTCCCCTGCTGCTAGCGTTTTCATCGATGCAAATTCCGTGCCACGAAATCGTCACATTTCCCGAAAGTCTTGCAATAGCCATTCGTTACACGTATCGGCGCGGCGTTGATGTTTGCAAATCAAGGTCGTCCTCTGCATAAGAGTGATGTCGAAGCACCGAAAAGGCGGCCCCATGAAAATCGCGACCTGGAACATCAACGGCATCAAAGCGCGACAGGACAATCTTCTGGCCTGGCTCTCGGCGGAAAGCCCCGACATCCTCTGCCTTCAGGAGATCAAGTCGCAGGACGAAAGCTTTCCGCGCGCACCGATCGAAGCCCTCGGCTATCACGTGGAGACCCACGGGCAGAAGGGTTTCAACGGGGTGGCGCTGATCTCCAAGAAGGCGCCGGACGAGACATGCCGCGGCTTGCCGGGCGCCGAGGATGATATCCAATCACGCTATATCGAAGGCGTCTTCAGCGTGGCCGGCGGTGTCGTACGTGTCGCCTCGATCTATCTTCCGAACGGCAATCCCGTCGACAGCGACAAATACCCCTATAAACTTGCCTGGATGTCCCGCCTGAAAGATCATGTTTCACAACAGCTTGCGCTCGAGGAGCCGCTGATTTTGGCAGGCGATTACAATGTCATTCCCCGCCCGGGCGACTGCCATGACCCTGACCTCTGGGCCGGCGACGCACTTTTTCTTCCAGCGACGCGCGATGCGTTCAACACCCTTTGCGCGCTTGGTCTCTATGATGCTGTCACGAGCACGGACGATGCCGCCGGACAATATACATTCTGGGATTATCAGGCTGGCGCCTGGCAGAAGAATAACGGTATCCGCATCGACCACATGCTTCTCTCATGCGAGGCGGCCGACAGGTTGCGAACCACCATCATCGACAAAAATGTGCGCGGATGGGAAAAGCCGTCCGATCATGTACCGCTCGTGGCCGAATTCAGTTTCGACTGGGCATAAGGTCCAAGGAAAAGAGCAGAAAACAACTTGCAGGCCTCAGGCAATGTGCTTTGCCATGAACGCTGGAGGCATGCGCCGGCCAACCCGACCTCACCTTCGCGCAAATGCCGCGAAGGGCGATAATCCAAATGAAGAGCAAGGCTGTTGTCTCACATTGGGTCCAACGGTTCACCGCCGTGCCGAACCGTGGCATCCGGAAACGGAAGACCGGCCTATCGCGTTGTTTTTGTAAACCTTATGCCGGAAGAGAACGTTGCCGGCCCTGGCACGAGAAAAGGCACTTGGACGCGAAAAGATCCCGCAAGGGAAAGCGACGGCCGACGCTCCAGCTTGAGATTCATCTATCGAGAAAGAGTAAGGCTCCGGCTGCTCTGCGTTTGATCGTTCGGACACTCCTGCTTACGGAAGCAACAATCAGGGGTTGGTCGTGCCCATATTTTGCGCAAGAGCGATCGCACCGCGACGATCATTCTCATCAACGACGGAGAAACACTTTTCCTGAAGCTCCCTGATCCAGGAGCATTCGCCCGGCGCGCAACGGTCCGCCGCCATGGTCAGATAGGCAAGCCCCAGCACCGGCTGGCCTTCGTTGAAGATCAGGTCGCCAAAGACGGCCATGGCGCCGATATTGCCGTTTTTACGCGAGAGATTGAGCCATTTCTTGGCGAGGCGCACATTCTTAGCCCCTCCCTCGCCATTGAGGATCATCTGGGCGAGCCGGAACTGCGCTTCGGGACTGCCGAAGACGGAAGCCGCCTGGAAATAGAGCTGCCTGGCTTGAACAAGATCCTTTTCAACCGGCGTATCGGGAATGCCCGTCTGATAATAGCCAGCCAACGCCAGCAGCGCATTCACGTAAAATCCGGTATCAGGCGAACCCGGCTCGACATCATGATTGACAATCTCGGCATAGGCCTTGAAGGCCTCATAGTCGTTCTCCGGCACGCCGTCGCCATAGGCATACATATTGGCCAGCGCCCAGCGCGAGCCGGTGTGTCCTTTTTCGGCGGCATAGCGGTAGGCCTCGACAGCCTTCTTCTTGTCGCCGTTCTGGTAAGCCTTGAAGCCGAAGCGGAAGAGATCGAACCGGCCTGATTCCTTCGGAACCTCGGTGGTGATATCGAAAGCGTGGGCAAGACGCGCATCGCCATAGCCAACCACCAGGCTAGCCAGCACCAGAACGAGGCCAACCTGTCTATGACCTGTCTTTTCCATCATCATCGAACGTTTCTTCATCGAAACACCTGGCCGGATAAATGCCCGGCAAAAAAACACGCCGCCACGCGCAAGTTCGCTCTTGCGAAAGGCCGAGAGCCGTCACGCTCGGCACCAGACCTTTCTGATGCTCTTCGTTTGTGGCGGGAAATGGACGACTTTCCCCCAAACGCTTTTACGTGAAAATATGCTGAAATACTGTGACGCAAGCGACACACTGGCGAGTTTGATATTGAAAACAAAGCCAAAACAGAGAAAACGACAGAGACAGGGTCAAGGCTAGGTCAACGCTCCCGGCCGTGAAAACCGCCACCCGATCACGCGATCTACTGTTGCCTAACGCGCACCGCCATAATAAATCTCAAGCCGAAGCGGACGTGGCGAAACAGGTAGACGCAAGGGACTTAAAATCCCTCGACCGATTGGTCATGCGGGTTCGAGCCCCGCCGTCCGCACCAATCTTCTCCCCACGCCCCGAAGCGAACCAGCCGCAAACATCCCGCACGCGCATTCAAAGCGGAAAACGCCTCCCCTTAACAGGGCCGCTGAAACCGTTTCTCAGCCAGTCGGCGCATCGTCAAAGCGCTCCGGTTGCCCTGCATTCCGACAACACGCGCCAGATCAGGCAATGCGGCGTCCACGCAACCGGAGAACTGCGGCATAGAAACCCAAAGACGAGCTCTCTAGCGCATCGTGCTTTCCGAAAATCGGAATCGATTTTCGGAAAGCACGATGCGTAGATTCAATATGTTAGAGCGTCCTTTGTGCATCCGAATGGACGCACGGCGCTCTATAGGCCTGGCCTTCGCCTGAACGCCCGAAAAAGCCGGTCCCCGGCGAACCCCAGACAAAGAAAAACCCGGCCACCAGGACCGGGTTTCTCGTAACTGAACCTGAGCGCTTCTTAGAAGTCGCGCTGCAGACGGAACCAACCGCCCCAGGTGTCGTCCTTGAAGTAGGAGTTCGGCAGGTCAGCATAGTTGAAGTTGACCTTGGCCGACAGACCGTCGACGATCTCGTAGTCGAACAGAGCGCCGAAGGTGTAGAAGCTCTTGTTCGAAGCGGTCGGGATGTTGACCGAAGTCCACTGAATGGCAGGCGTGATGGTGAACTTGTCGGTAACGTCAAGAGCGTAACCGGCAGCCAGCTGCCATTCGGCGTAGATCGAGTTCGCAGCCGGAGCACCAGCGAAGGGGTAGCTGTCGAACCAATCATCGAAGGTGTTGGCGTAAGCGTTCCAACCGGAAGCCCACGAAGCACCGAGGTCAAGCTGGCCCGGGCCGAGTGCGAGCGACGTCATCGCACGAACCGAACCGTCTTCGTTGTAGGTGTCGTAGCCACCGTCAACCTTGAAGCCGAGGCCACCGGCCTGGAAGCCGACACGACCGGAAACGCCGAGGCGAGCCAGGTCCGGGTTGCCCGTGTAGCCAACCTGCGAAGCGGTCAGAGCGTCAAGCGAGACACCGGCCACAAAGCCATCGCCCGTGAAGACGTAACGCATCGAGTTGAACTTGGTGTTGCCCGACAGGTCGTCGATTTCGCCAACGAGACCTTCATCCCAGTAGCTCTGGAAATAACCAGCCTGGAAGCCGCCGAGAGCAAGGTAGGTCTGGTCGAGACCGAAGGTCGTGGCCGAACCGCCGGCGCTGTGCGCTTCAGCGTTCATCTTGATAACGCCGGTCAGAACACCGAGTTCGGTTTCCGTCTTGCTGGCGATGTCAATCTGAGCCTTGGTGTATACGTCCCAGGTGCCCGGGGTCGAAGCGGCCCACATCGGGGTCTGCTTGCTCAGAGCGCTAACCTGGAAACGGACATAACCGCCGATGTCGAGGCAGGTTTCGGTGCCCGGGATGTAGAAGTAGCCGGCACCAAAGGTGTCGCAGACTTCGACGTAGTTGGCAGCTACAGGCTCGATGACCACAACCGGGTCGGCAGCCTGTGCGCCGGAAGCTGCTGCTACTGCTGCAGCGGAGCCGAGGAGAAGGCTCTTCACGTTCATAATGACCTCCAAATAAGGTTTAAAGCGGGTCTGGGATTTTCGCCGAGGCGTTCCCTGCCCCATCCCCTGGTTTCAAGAAGACTGGGCCGTCTCGCCCTCGCTTCCGAGGTTGAACATACAAGACCGCGTCGCGATCGCAATCACCAATCACCCGGTTTATCGCCATCGGGCCGTCCTTACCCGCTTGCTGTTGCGGATTGGCAACAAGTCGCCCCTCCAGGAGGTCAAATCTTTACAAAAGGTAAAGAAAACAAGCGCGAAACAGAGCATCTACGCGGCTCGCTCCCGGGCGAATCCGAACCGAAATGCCAAATCAACGTCCATGCAAGCCGGATTCGGACCGAAAGAGGAACGCGACGAGGCTCCTCGGCAGCCCCTCGCGCTCCATTCGGGAATCGCACCAGACGCGCGCATTCTCCTGACGACCGGACCTAGACCAGCTCCACATCCACAACGCCTGCGACGGCGCGCATTGCTGAGGCGACTTCCGGTGACAAACGGTATTTGCCCGGCAATTCGACCTCGATTTCCCGAAGGCCGTGATTCTGTATGACGACAAATGACACCAGGCCCTCGCCATTTTCATTGAGATGACGGGCAAGGGAAGCGATCGGCGAATCGTCGCGCAGGAAGATTCGCATCGCGCGCTGCTGGCGCACAGCCTCTTCCTCCAGGGACTGAACCGTCTGGATCCGCATTCCGATTCCTTCGGGGCGCATTTCAGCGGAAACGGTAATGACAACCGATGTGCCTGGTTCAAGCAAATCGCGATACTGATAGAGCATCTCCGAAAAAAGCACCGCCTCGAACTGTCCCGTGGCGTCGGAGAAGGTAACGATGCCCATGCGATTGCCGGTGCGGGTCTTGCGCTCCTGCTTTGCGACCACCGTGCCCGCAAGACGCCCCCGGTCCGAGCCGTTCTTCACCGAGAGCTGGAAGTCCGAAAAGGCCTGCACGCGCATCTTCGCCAGAATCTCGGAATAGGCATCGAGCGGATGCGCGGTCTGATAATAGCCAAGCATCTGATACTCGCGCATCAATCGCTCCGAATCAGACAGCGGCGTATAGTCCGGCAGAAGGATCTTCGAAACCTGACCGGCACTGCCGAAAATATCGGCCTGGCCGCTGACGCGGTCCTCCTGCGTGCGCTGGGCAAGGCCGATGATCCGGTCGAGGCCGGCGAGAAGCGCCGCCCGGTCGTGACCGAAGCAATCGAACGCGCCCGCACAGATGAGGCTTTCCAGAACCCGGCGATTGACCAGTTTCGGATCGATGCGCTGGCAGAAGTCGTCGAGATCGGCGAAAGGCCGATCGCCGCGCATTTCGACGATATGATCGACGGCCGCGTCTCCAACCCCCTTGATGGCGGCAAGCGCATAATAGATGCGCCCCTCGCCCGGCTCGAAATGTCTGTAGCTCGTCTGAACCGACGGCGCGACCACGTCGATGCCGAGCCTGCGGGCATCGTGCCGGAAGTCATTCAGCTTTTCGGTATTGGCCATGTCGAGCGTCATCGACGCGGCGAGGAACTCCACCGGATAATGCGCCTTCAGGTAAGCCGTATGATAGGAGACGATCGCATAGGCGGCAGCATGCGACTTGTTGAAGCCGTAATTGGCGAATTTCGCCAGAAGATCAAAGATCTCGTCGGCGCGCTGTTTCTTGACGCCCTTTTCGACCGCGCCCTCGACGAAGCGGACGCGCTGCTTGTCCATCTGCTCCTTGATCTTCTTGCCCATCGCGCGGCGCAGAAGGTCGGCTTCACCAAGAGAATAGCCCGAGAGCACCTGAGCGACCTGCATCACCTGCTCCTGGTAGATGATGACGCCCTGGGTCTCTGCGAGAAGATGGTCGATCATCGGATGCACCGACTCGATCTCCTCCTCGCCATGCTTGCGCGCATTATAGACCGGGATATTCTCCATCGGCCCCGGCCGGTAAAGCGCGACGAGCGCGATCAGGTCCTCGACCCGGTCGGGCTTCATGCCGATCAGAGCCTTGCGCATGCCGGCGCTTTCCACCTGGAACACACCGACCGTCTCGCCGCGCGCCAGCATTTCATATGTGTCATGATCATCGAGCGGCACCAGCGACAGGTCGACCTTGATATCGCGCCGACCGATGAAATCGACCGCGGTCTTCAGCACGGTCAACGTCTTCAGTCCAAGAAAGTCGAACTTGACCAGGCCGGCCTGCTCGACCCACTTCATGTTGAACTGCGTGACCGGCATGTCCGAACGCGGATCGCGATACATCGGCACAAGCTGTGAAAGCGGCCGATCACCGATCACGATGCCCGCGGCATGGGTTGAGGCATGCCGGTAGAGCCCCTCGATCTTCTGCGCGATCGCCAGGAGACGGCCGACGATCGGCTCCTCCTCGGCCGCCTCCTGAAACTTCGGCTCATCCTCGATCGCCTTGGCAAGCGTGACCGGGTTGGCCGGATTGTTGGGAACCAGCTTGCTGATCCGGTCCACCTGCCCGTAAGGCATTTCCAGAACCCGCCCCACATCGCGCAGCGCAGCGCGCGCCTGCAGCGAACCGAACGTGATGATCTGCGCCACCTGGGCGCGCCCGTATTTCTGCTGGACGTAGCGGATGACCTCCTCGCGGCGATCCTGACAGAAATCGATATCAAAGTCCGGCATCGATACGCGCTCGGGGTTGAGAAAGCGTTCGAACAGCAGGGAAAACCGCAAAGGATCGACATCGGTGATCGTCAGCGCATAGGCGACAAGCGAACCCGCGCCCGAACCGCGCCCGGGGCCGACTGGAATATCGTGCTCCTTGGCCCATTTGATAAAGTCCGCAACGATCAGGAAGTAGCCCGGAAACTTCATGCTCTCGATGATGCCGAGCTCATAGTCGAGCCGTTCGACATAGTCCTGGCGACTATGCCCCTCGCTCAAGCCCACGTGGGAAAGCCGCGCTTCGAGTCCCTCGACCGCCTGACGGCGAAGCTCAAGCGCCTCGGCTTTCTCCGCCTCTTCCGGATCGTCGGAGGCGCCGGTGAACCGCGGCAGGATGGGATTGCGCGTATGGAGAATGAAGCTGCAACGCCGGGCAATCTCGATCGTATTGTCGAGCGCCTCCGGCAGGTCGGCAAACAGCGCGGCCATCTCCGCCTGCGATTTCATGTAGTGATCCGGCGTCAAACGGAAGCGCCGGTCGTCGGAAACAATGGCGTTGTGGGCGACGGCCATCAGCGCATCATGCGCCTCGAAATCCTCGCGCGCCGGGAAGAAGGGCTCGTTGGTCGCCACCAGCGGCAGTTCCAGCTCATAGGCGAGGTTGACCACATGGCGTTCACGCTGGACATCGAATGTGCCCTGGCGCTGCAATTCTACATAGAGACGGTCACCGAAAAGCGCCTTCAAGGCCTCCAGGCGCTCGCTGGCCTTCAGCTCGAAGCCGGAGGCAAGGGCCTGGTCGACCGGGCCGCCCGGACCACCGGTCAGCACGATCAGGCCGTCAGACCGGCCTTCGAGCCACGATTTGCGAATGTAGACGCTCTCATGGGCCTCGCCTGCGAGATAGGCCTCGCTGACAAGATGCATCAGATTGGCATAGCCGGTTTCATTGGCCACAAGGACGACGATGGAGGGCAGCTTGACAGGCAGATGAGACCCGCCACGCCGTTCGCCGTCGCCGCCGTCTTCCATGTCGATCGAAAGCTGGCAGCCGACAATCGGCTGCAATCCCTCGCCAATCGCCTTCTGGGAGAATTCAAGCGCACCGAACAGATTATTGGTGTCGGTCACGGCGACGGCCGGCTGCCGGTCCTCCGTGGCAAGCTTCAGCACCTTCTTGAGCGGCAAGGCCCCCTCGAGCAGCGAATAGGCCGAGTGGACCCTCAGGTGCACAAAGCGGAACGCTGCGTTTTCCACCATGCCGTGCCCGCTCTTGTCTCCACTATCCACCATCGCCTGCTCCGTCACGCCTTGTCGTTATCGGTTGATTTTCGCAGGCCGGAACGGCCGGCGCAACGCAAACGAAACATTTGCACAGAAAGCTCGCCCGTGGGCCGACATGGGAAAACGAAGCGCCGGCTTTACAGTGAACTGACGATCAACGCCATGCTGGTCAAAAACAATGTGATTGAGAAGAATGCAGCAGCATCGCGCAGAAGTTCGGTCATTTTTGCCTCCAATTCGCTCTATGTTTTTATTATGTTTCTTTTTTGTTCTCCTCGCAAGTGTGGAACAACTCTTTTTGCTCTCGTACCTGGTCGGCCGGCGGTGGCAACTTCTCCCGCGCGCCCTGCCCTGATACGCCAAGCCATTGAACGTGAATGTCTAATTTCCGTCGTAACCCGCGCTTTGGCGGTGGCGCATTGATATGATTTTTTGGACAGACGCACCCGGCATTCACCGGCAATTTGTTCCTCGGCGCGACGACAGCGGCGATTTCGCGCCTGGCTGGTGCGATCATTTCATCATCTGGCCGTTCCGGATGACGGACGCGGACCGATCTCGAACGCGCCGCCCGCTCCCTCTACCTCCAGCGCCTCGCCTTCGGCGGCAAGGCGGCGGCCTGGAATCTCGGCGTCAGCAAGACCACCGGCTCCCGCTTCAACCTGGTGAAGCTCGCCTCGACGCTGAAGGACGTCCACGAGCGCCTTTCCGTCGGCGTCATCGAATGCCTGTCCTGGCACGACTTCATCCGCCTTGACCGTCGCCCCTTCATTGTCATTCGACGGATCTGGACACGCGGCGGCATTATCTCGACGAGAAGGAGCGCATGCGCCGATCAGCCAAAATCGCGTGATAGCTACAATAGAAGAAATGCTGTTTCGGCGACGATAGAGCAGTCGTCGGGGAATGGTTCTCCGGCGCTATCGAGAAAGGAACAGTAGAATGAAAACGCTCATCGCTTCCATCGCCCTCACCGGTTTGATTGCCGGGCCTGCTCTTGCCCTCCAGCCCATCCGCGGCAGCATCACCTACGGTGCGCAGTACGGTCAGGTCACCAAGGCTCCGGCCGGCTCGGTCGTCACCAACGACTTCTACAACGGCGGCCAGCGCTATACCGAAACCTATGTCGTCGGTCCGGATCAGCAGCTTGAGCTGATCCAGCGCTCTGAATCCAACAGCAACTGATGACGGCTACAGTCATCGGCGCGGCAGCTCCGCGCCGATGACCAAGGCTCTCCCAACTGGCTCGATCCGTTTGCCAAAGAAACCTGGCGGACGATCGGGCCCATTTCCCGGACAGAGGAACTTGACGAAGCAGGCCGCCAGCGGAACCACTTACCGTCGTCGCCACCCCAAAAGATCTCTGGCGTTTGGGCGGCCAGCCCCCTCACTCTTGATGCATGGCCGTCCGCTGTTCCGGCATGTTCGGTCGGCGCCAGCGGTCGGGACTGGTCCCGACAGCGCGTTTGAACACCCTGCAGAAATGCGCCTGATCGCACATGCCGCAATCCAGCGCGATTTCGCTCAACGGGGCCCTGGTCGCAATCATCAGTTCCTTGGCTCGGGCAACACGCCGGACAAGAACATAATTGTAGGGCGAGTCGCCGAAGCTCTCACGAAAAGCTCTTGAGAAGTGGCTTTTGCTGAGACGCGCAAGCGAGGCCATCTCTTCTATGCGGATTGATCGGCTCAGATTTTCCTCGACATAGGAGACGACCCTGCGTCTCTGCCAAGTGGTCAATCCACCCCGATAGACCGCAGCATCTCCGGCATCGGCAGAATGGGCGTTGCGCCGCGCATTCCGGTCCGATGCGTTTTCATGGGGTCTCGCAGAACGGCGCTCGGTGATCGGTAGATCGAAAGACATGGCTGGACTGACAGTCATCGGAGCATTCCTTTGTCGATGTTTTCGATGTTTTCGATGTTTCCGATGATGCCGGGCGCAACTCGACCTGACGATTGCGCCTAAGGGGGATGCACCCTAAACATAGGTTTGACGTTTCCAGCCAAAGTGTCTTGTATGCTGATACGAGCGTTGCCTGAAAACAGGCCAAGAGAGAGAGCGGCGGCGCTTACGAGGTGCAAGTGGCGGAGAACAGGCAATCCCCAGGATTTTGTTGTTTTGGTTCAGGTTTCCAGCGCATGCTCTATTGCGCTACAGGTTAGGTATTCCTTTCGCCAGAGAAGGTTGGGATAGAAAACATGCCGCGCTCGAACTCCGAAGACACAATCACGAATGGCGTGGTTCTGGTCGTCGATGATGACGCTGACGTGCGCCATGCGCTCGAGCGGCTCTTCCGCTCTGTTGGACTGAAAACCCAGTCATACGGTTCGGCAAGCGAGCTCGAACAGGCAAGCTTTCCCGAGGCGCCCTGCTGCCTGGTGCTCGATGTGCGGCTGCCGGGAGCCGGCGGGCTGGACATCCAGCAATCCTTGCGCGCACGCGGCATCGCCGTGCCGCTGATCTTTCTGACTGGCTATGGCGACATTCCCATGTCGGTGCGGGCGATGAAGTCCGGCGCGCTGGATTTCCTGACGAAGCCGTTTCGGGATCAGGACATGCTCGACGCCGTGACCGTGGCTCTTCGCCACGATAGAGAACGTCGTGAGGCCGACAGCGCCAAAGCCGATATTCACGATCGCTATGCGACGCTGACCGCGCGCGAAACAGAAGTCATGCAGCACGTTACAGCCGGTCTGATGAACAAGCAGGTCGCCGGCGAGCTTGGCTTGAGCGAGATAACGGTGAAGATCCATCGCGGCAACGTGATGAGGAAAATGGCCGCGCGGTCCCTGGCCGATCTGGTGAGGATGGCGGAACTGCTGAAGTCTAGCTGAAGCCACAAACCTATGTATGATTCCATTTCTTTTTCCAGGCGGTATTAATCGCGTCAAAGTCCCACGTCATGGGCCTGCAGAACCGGTTGGAAAATGGCACCGTGTCGAACTCGATCACCCTCATAGCGATTATTGATGACGACGCGCATGTGCTGAAGGCGACAGCGCGGCTGCTCGCTATGCAGGATTTTGAAATACAGACATTTCCGACGGCGGAGGCTTTCCTGGAATGGCCGCGGATCGCCTGCACCTCCTGCGTCATCTGCGACCTCAGGCTCCCTGGAATGCACGGTTCGGAGTTATTGCAGACGCTCAGGATGCAAGGGTTTGCGATACCGATCATTTTCATATCGGCGCACCATCAGGACATCGCAAGCCGACCGGAGGCCTCAGATGCCGCCTGTATCCTGAAGAAGCCGTTCGATGCCTCCGAATTGACGGTCTGCATTAACCGTGCGCTTAAGCTTCGGGACTGAAGTCATCCATAAGGACGGCAACGACAGCGTCCCCGCCCGGTTGAACGGGGCTGGCCGCATGTCGCCATTACGGTCGGGAGATCTGTCAGCCGGCCTTCAGGAGGTCGTGCCCGGCAAGGGGGCCGCCAACCTGCTGGATACGTCCACCATCGGCAAGGCCGCCCAGATCAATCACAGCGAAGCCGAGCGCGGCGAGAATTGACGACACGTCACCTTTGGCACCGGCATCGTCGCCCGATATGAACATTACGCGTCGCCCACCGGGCTCACGCGGGTTCCTGGAAAGAAGCCTGGCATCCAGCGTGTTGAAGGCCTTCACGACGCGAGCGCCCGGAGCCTGTTCGGCAAGAATTTCACTGGACGCTCTGCCGCCCAGATCTGCCAGTTCGAAGTCCGGCGCGTATGACAGGAATGCATTTGTCGCATCGATCAGGATGCGCCCGTTCCAGTCAGGCAAGCTTTCGAGGAGTTCTTCAACCCGGGTCCAAGGTACAGCGATGATGGTCATGTCGCATGTTGCCGCGTCGTCGGGCGTTCCGGCGGAGACGTTGCTGCCCAGTTCTGCAGTCAAAGCCGCCAGCGTTTCGGGGCCACGGCTGTTTGCGATGATCACCTCGATACCGATCGCCGAGAGATGGCGGGCCAGGGTCTGCCCCAGCCTTGATGCGCCTATAATGCCGATCTTCATGATGTTCATCTCCAGCGTGATGGTCATTTCGATGTCAGCAGAACGGTTCCGGACCGGCCGGGCTGCTCTGCGTGTGCGACCGCTTCGGTGATCGCGGACAAGTCATATTCTGCAGCCACAGAAAACAATTCCGGCGAACGATGCGCCAGTTCCAGGGCCATCTTGATGTCTTCAGTCCGCTCAGCCTCTGACAGTCCGGCCCAACGGCCAACAGAGACACCGGACATGCGCAGGCCGCGAACAGGAAAGACAAGCGGTTGAACCGGGATCGGTTCGCCCGAGAGGTCGCCGTAGCCGATGAAGGCGCCGCCATCGGCAAGCAGGTCAATCAGTCGTCCTGCCATTTGGCCGCCGACCGGATCGAGAACAGCCCGAATAGGTCTTTTTCCTGCGATCGCGCGAAGCCGGTCAGGCCAATCCGCCGCCTCGGTGGACAGGATTGCTGCTTCCGGAAACATCGTCTGCAGGCTTTCCGCTCCCTGATTGGAGCGGACCAGTCCGACAACGGAAAGCCCCTTGCCCAGCGCCAGCTTGATCGCAAGTCTGGCGACAGCAGAACCCGCCGCCGAGAAGACAATAAGATCACTGGCCTCCAGCCCGGAACCGCTCGCCGCCCGCAGCAGCATCGCGGCCGTCAGCGGGTTTACATGCAGCTGACTGGCAATGGCATCAGAAACCCCGTCCGGTACAGGTGTAACGAACTGAACGGGCGCCAGGACCTGTTCGCCCCAAGCCCCCTTCGCAGGAAAGAACGCGACGCGGGATCCGAGCGCCAGCCCTTTCGAATGACCGGCTCCAAGCGCCTCCACGATACCGAACCCTTCGAACCCCGGACGACCGACGCCCGCCGGAGCAATGGCTGAGCTACCTTGAGGCCGGTATCCGCCACGCACCCCTATGAGATCGCCCGGATGGACAGGTCGGGACAGAACGCGGACAAGCACCTCGTCTTGAGCCGGAGGTGGCGGATGGGAACCGTCCAGAAGTTCGAGCACCTCAGTCGGTTCGCCATATTGCCTGTAAACAATGCTTCTCATGTTGGATCCTTTGCCAAGCGCATTTCTGGAGCCTGAAGAAAGAGCCTTTGCGACCGGCTGCAGGGCCGATCGCAAAGGCCAGGCTTTAAAGCCTAGACCTGCACCAAGCCGCCATCGACGAAGAGTTCGGCGCCGGTGACGAAACTCGAGTCATCCGAGGCCAGGAACACGACCGCTTTCGCAATCTCGTCCGGCTCGCCCACGCGGCCGGCGGGAACCTGGCTTGCCAGGAAGTCGAGAAAGCCCTTCTGATTGCCTTCATCGGGACCGGCCAGTTCAACGAGGCCGGGCGTCCGGGTCGGTCCCGGCGAGACCAAATTCACCCGGATCTCACGACCCTTCAGGTCGAGGATCCAGCTCCTTGCGAGGTTGCGCACGGCGGCTTTCGAGGCGCTGTAGACGCTGAAATTGGCGGTGCCTGCGACGCCCGTCGTCGACCCGGTCAGGATCACCGAACCGCCGTCAGCCATAAGCGGAAGAGCCTTTTGAACCGTGAAGATCAGACCCTTCACGTTCCGGCCGAAAGTGCTCTCATATTGCTCTTCGGTGATTGCACCCAAGGGCGCCATATCGCCGCCGCCTGCACTCACGAACAGGACATCGATGCGGCCCTTGGCCGACTTCACCGTGTCGAACAATGTATCAAGGTCGGCCGTGCTGGCAGAGTCGGCCCTGATGCCAGTAGCGTTGGGTCCGATTTCGGCCAGCGCGCGCTCGAGCGTGGCTTCGCGCCGACCGGTGATGAAAACATGCGCGCCTTCAGCGGCAAAACGCTTTGCGGTCGCAAGGCCGATGCCCGAAGTGCCGCCTGTGATGACGGCGATCTTGCCTTCAAGTTTCTGTGTCATTTGCTTGTCTCCGTTTGTATTGCGGTTGGGTTCACTGCTATCGCGTTGCGCATTTTCTCAAAATAGCAATGATTGAAACTTATCATTGCATATATGCAATGCCTTGGATTGCCGACGGCGCCAGGCGGTTGCGGAGGCGGAGGGGACACCCGAGGAGGGACCGCCTGGCGCTGTCGGTTCGGGGTCGCGCGGCAGCCGCGACCCCGAAAGCGTCGAACACTTGCTTGGGGAGGAGGGATCGGACTCCCCGTCAGGTTCGGCTTCTCCGACCCATCGGGCTGCTTCTGGGCCGGTGTTCGAACTATCGGGGAAATGCGGGAGCGAGAAAATCACACGAAAGAAGCTGATGACCTCTCTTAGTTGAACAAAGCCAAACCAAAGTATGTTGGAGGCCTTGTGCCGGCATTCATCACCACGCAATATCGAAATAAAACCCAGAAATCATTGCAGGAAGGCGCATGTCGAAGATTCCGGATTTCGAAGGCCTGGCAATGTTCGCCAAGGTCGCGGAAGAACGCTCATTTGCTGCGGCAGCACGCGCACTCGGCGTGTCGGTCGCAACCGTGTCGCGCGGGGTCAGCCGGTTGGAAGACAGGCTGGGCGCGCGCCTCTTCAACCGGACATCACGGCAATTGGCGCTTACGGAATTCGGGCGTGGACTGGCCGAACGGGCAATTCAGGTCTGCCTTGACGCCGAAGATCTTGAAAGCGCGGCGCGCGAGCTTTCCAGCAGGCCGCGCGGCACCATACGTCTTGCGGTCCCCATGGCGTTCGGCCTGCGCTGGGTCGCGCCGATCCTGCCCAAGTTTTTCCGAATGTATCCCGATGTCGCAGTGGACCTTCACCTGAGCGACGATCTGGTCGATCTCGTCGGAGACGGGTTCGACGCAGCGCTGCGCATCGGCGACCTTCGGGATTCCTCGCTCGTTGCCCGAAAACTATGTCCCGTCAGGCCGGTCGTGGCAGCCGCGCCGGCTTATATTGCCAGGCACGGCGAGCCGCGCCATCCGAGCGAACTCGCGGCGCATGATTGTCTCGGCTACGCCTACCGCGCCCGTCGCGATGTCTGGCGTTTTTCCAACCATGCTGGGGAAGAGGTGATCGTCACGCCGAGCGGGCCGCTGCGCGTCACCAATGTGGAAGCGCTCATACCGACTGTTCTGGAAGGCATCGGTATTGCCGAGTTTCCGGATTTCATCGCAGCCGAATATCTGGCAGACGGGCGCCTGCAGGCCGTCCTAAAAGACTGGACCCTGCCTGAGGGGGGACTTTACTTTCTGACGCCGACGGCGCGATCCAGGCCCGCCAAGGTCGACGCTCTGGCGGCGTTTCTGGCCGATCATCTCGCCAGACCGAGTTGGGCAAACGTCTGATCGAAGCGCTTGCCGGCGCAGGCGAACAGCAGCGCTTCACACCTCTTCCCGCTCCTTGACCGGAGGCAGACACGCGCGGAAGATCGCACCGCCGTTCGGAGCATTTCGGGTGGTTATCGTCCCGCCCAGTCGCTCGATAATCGTACGGCAAATTGCCAGCCCCATGCCGAGACCCGAGGACTTGGTTGAAAAGAAGGCATCGAACAGGCGGTCGGCAATCTCCGGAGAAATGCCCATGCCCTCATCCTCCACTTCGATCGCCACGCGACCATCGGGGTCGGTCGAGGCCCGTATCACGATGGTTCCGGACGGACGGTCAACCGATTTGGTGGCATCGATGCCGTTGACAACCAGGTTGATGACAACCTGCTGCAGTTGGATCGGATCGCCAAGGATTGGCGCGAGTTCAGCGGCGAGCTCCACCTGCAAGGCCACGTCCGAGCGCCGGGCCAGGGCGGAAACCAACGACACGGAATCCTCAATGACCGAGCGAACATCAACGGCGACCGGCTTTATCTCCGAGTTCTGATAGAGGTTGCGAAGCCGCTCGACAACATCGCTGGCACGCTTCGCCCCGGCCACGGATTCCTCGACGGCCTCCACAACCTCGCCCAGATCGGGCGCATCGGAGGAAAGCCACCGCAAAGCGACCTGACCATTGGTCACTGCAGCCGTCAGCGGCTGGTTGATGTCGTGCGCGATCGAGGCCGTGAGTTCTCCCATCGTGTTGGCGCGGGTGACGCGCGCAAGGTCATTGCGCATCACCTCCAGACGATCCTCTGCCTTCTTCAAATCATCAATGTCGCTGGCAATGCCGCACCAGCGAAGCACAGCACCGTTTTCGTCACGCTCGGGCGTCGCGCGGATAACCATCCAGCGGTAATCTCCCCATGGCTTGCGCACGCGCATGGTCTCTTCATACCCCTTCCCTGTATCGACCGAGGCCTGCCATTGCCTCCGCAGCCGCGGGAGATCATCGGGATGCATCATCACGCCCCAGTTGTGTCCGGAGAGGTCTTCATAGGTCCAGCCCAGATCCTGCCAGCGTTGGTTCACATAATCGACGCCGCGCTCCCCGTCCGCCGTCCAGAGCAAGGCTGGAACAGTATCCGTGAGCGTTTCCAGCTCGAGAAGGCGACCGATCTCTCTGCTGCGGCGATCGAGAAAGACAGCGCTCAGCGCCACGCCCACGAAAGACAGTACTGCCGCAGCAACCCACTCTCCGCCTACGCTTTGTTGAAGGGGAACAGCCACAAGAATAAGAGCGGCAGAAAGCGTGGAGAGCGCAGCAAGAAACCGGAAGAGATTTGCCTTCAATATCGCTTGCCCGACAACCATGATGACAATGCAAAAGATGCTGGCGGCGAAAGGCAACTGCATATCTTTCCCCGTCCAGCCAATGGAGAACAGCAGAAGAAAGAGTGGGGCCGAGAAGAATGCGGCACGAGCGAAGATAAGTGGTGACACGCGCCCTCCTCGAAGGCCTCTAACACAAAGTTCCCCCTATCCGGCCTTTTCGTCGGGCCAGATCGAAAACGGCGCAGTCCTGCTTCGTTCCGGATCGTATAGTCGCGTTGGCCGATCGCGCAGTCAGGACCGGTCTTGGTCTTCTAATCGGGCCTTTTCGGTAAACCCTACAGCAACTGATAAAAAAGAAAAGCATGACCCTGGCGAAGCCGGATCATGCCCTGGAAGAGATTGTATCAAGTACAACCAAACTGAGGTCGTCGCGGTCTTAAGGAACGGTCAGCTCTCGATGAAAGCAAGCAGATCCGCGTTCAGAATGTCGGCATTCACCGTCAACATCCCATGCGAGAGGCCGGGATAGGTCTTGAGGCTTCCATTCTGCAGCAGCTTCACAGCCTTGTACGCGGAAGCGACAATCGGAACGATCTGGTCGTCCTCGCCGTGCATGACGAGTGTCGGCACCGAAATGGCCTGCAGATCCTCGGTCTGGTCTGTCTCCGAAAACGCCTTGATGCCATCGAAATGCGCGTTGGCGCCGCCCATCATGCCCTGACGCCACCAGTTTTGAACGACGCCTTCCTGCATTTTAACGCCATCGCGGTTGAAGCCGTAGAACGGCCCGGCAGGGACATCGCGGAAAAACTGCGCGCGGCTGGCGGCAAGGGCCTGGCGGAAACCGTCAAAGACGTCCCTTGGCAGTCCTTCGGGATTGGCATCGGTCTTCATCATCAGAGGCGGCACCGCTGCGACCAGTACGGCCTTGGCAACGCGCCCGGCCGGCTGGCCGTGCCTGGCGACATAGCGCGCCACTTCGCCTCCACCCGTCGAGTGACCGATGTGGACCGCGTTTTTCAGATCCAGCGCCTCAGTCACCGCAAAGGCGTCTGCGGCATAGTGGTCCATATCATGCCCGTGATCGACCTGGGCGGACCTTCCATGCCCGCGCCGATCATGCGCGACTACCCGATACCCCTTGGAAAGGAAGTAGAGAATCTGCGCATCCCACTCATCCGAGCTGAGCGGCCAGCCATGGTGAAAGACGATCGGACGGGCGTCTTTTGGCCCCCAGTCCTTGAAGTAGATTTCGACGTTGTCGGTAGTGGTGACAGTGGACATAGCATAGGTTCCTTTGAAATGAGGTTGCGTTTGAGCGTGGAAGGCCACGAGGAGGCGACCTCCCCGCTATCCCCGCGCCGTCTTGCGACGCAGGTGGGAAGATGGCGATCGGCTAGTTGGTCTCAGCATCTTCAAGGAATTCGAGCAGGTATCCGGTCACGGCATCAGGCGCTTCTTCCATGACGTAGTGGCCAACACCTTCCAGTTGCTCGATCTGGTAGGATTCGGCGTGCGTCTCGAGGAAGTTGGCAATCCAGTAGTAGCCAAAGCCGCCGAGCCCCAGCGTCGGCATCTCCAGATCCGAGTAGTCTCGGGCGTCGACGATGTCCTGCGGGAAGGCCTGGTACCAGCCGTTGCCGGCACGGATCGCATCGCGTGAATTATAGGCATGCGCATAGACGGCACGGTCACGCTCGCTCATATCCGACTGATCGACCATCAGGTAGTTGAAGAACCAGTCTTCATAGAGATGCGCGCGGCCCGCGATCAGGTCCTCAGGCAGGTCCTTGACCTGGTTGAAGGCGAACCACCAGAGAAAGAAGTTTTCAGGCGTTGCCTTCTCGCTCATGCCGCCGGGCTCCGGCAGGAGCTTCAGGCCGAGAACCGCGTCATCGAGGCCAGGCACATCGAGAAACGTCGCAGAGAGCGTCGCATCAGGATAGTTCGCGGCAAAGGCGTAGGTGACCTGTGAACCGATGTCGTGGCCGACAATATGCGCCTTCTCATAGCCGAGACTTTCCATCAGTTCAAAGACATCGACGGCCATGTTTTTCTTGTCGTAGCCGCCCTCGGGCTTGTCCGAGGCGCCCATGCCGCGGATATCAACGGCAATGACGTGGTAGCGTTCGGCAAGAGCGGGCATGATCTTGTGATAGGCCCACCATGTCTGCGGCCAGCCCGGCAGCAGAACGACAGGCGTCCCCTCGCCGCCCTCGACATAATGAAGGCGAATACCATTGACCTTGGCAAAGCCCTCGGAAAATCCGGAAAGTTCGCCGACGAGGGACGCCTCGGAGACATCAATTCCCGCATAGGGGTCAGACTGGGCTTCCGCCCTTTTGGCGGCCGTCGTCGTGACGACCGCGATCAAGACAACCGCAAACATGGCGGTCCGGTTATAGCTGCGCATGGGAGGCCTTCCTTTCGCTTCGAGACAAAGAGCTGCATGTGGCTCAGGCCAAGCCGCCTTGACGGCAACGCCTACCGGCACGCTCAGGCGATACGCAGCGGCGTTTGCCCGAACGACCGGGAACAGGCGAAGCATTGCCTGGGCCGGTTCATCTGATCGAATTGTCGGGTTTTGCGGTCGCCGCAGGAATCATACATGCGGCCGAACGCGCTGGCTTTTCGGTTGAGTGGCCGAAACCTTGGTATGAGATCGACGCTGTCGATCGGTCTGCCGCGCCTCAAAGCTTTGCGGCAGGCGTGGTTCGGCAGGAAGGAGAAGCGGCCGCCGAGCCGCTTAGCCTTTGCCCAAGGAAGAGTGCAGAGGAAAGTAAAACAGCAGGCTTTCGAGAGCACCAACTGCTCCCGTTTTGTCACAACACCTCAGCTTCTCAATTCAAGCAAGCTTCGCGCCGTCGCCAGAATGGTCTCCTCCGCGCTGCGCGGAGACCAGCCAAGCATCTCCCTGGCTTTCGTGTTCGAGGCCCTCCGAAACTTGCCGAGTTGCGGCGTCAACTCTCGCAACGACGGCGAAAACCGGGCCATCGCCTTGAAAACCCAATCGGGAAGCTGGCGTCGCGGGGCCTTTGCCGCTTCCGGTCCGAGGTAACTGCGCAATATCTGCGCGACGGCAATCATCGAAACGGGCTCGCCGGAAGCGGCAATGAACCGTCGTCCTGCGGCCTCGGGTGCATTCATGGCCAGAAGATGCAGCGCAGCCACGTCCCTGACATCGACCACGCCAAAGAAGATACGCGGCGCAAATGGCATCCGCCCCTCAAGCATGGCATCAATCAGGCTGATGGAACTCGCATAGTCCGGCCCCAGAACCGGACCGAAAATTCCGGTCGGGTTGATAACCGACAGCTCAGCAGCTTTGCCCTCCAGCTCCGTAAATTTCCACGCGGCGCGTTCGGCCAGTATCTTCGATTTGATGTAGGCGGAAACGTCCGGCGCATCGAGGTTCGACCAATCGGTTTCGGTGAAGGCTTCGCGTCTTGACGGATGACCGTAACCAATGGCGGCAAATGAAGACGTCATGACGACGCGTTTGACACCGGCCGCACGCGCTGCCTGCAGCACCCGAATGGTGCCGTCTCGCGCCGGGCGGATGAGCGCGCCTTCGTCATCGGGGCTTCCGGCAGGAAATGGCGATGCAACATGCAAGACATAATCACAGTCCGCCATCGCGTCCGCCCAGCCATTGTCGTCTTCAAGGTCGGCTTCGAAAAGCTGAAGCGCTTCGGAGCGGGCGCCGCCCGCCTGCAGCATTTTCAGGAGTTTGTCTTTCTTGTCCATGTTCCTGATGGTCGCGCGTGCGTCATGCCCTTCATTCAGGAGCTGCACCAGTATATGCGCCCCGAGAAATCCCGTACCGCCGGTAACAAGTACCTTGCTCATTTGATTTCGTCTCCATTGGCTCCGGATGCGCCCTCGCAGCAAACCTGAACGCAGGGTCTGATCGCCGACAGGAAGGCTTGTGGTGTCATGCCCGGCTGCTTCCAGCTCAGGCCGCACAGGAAAAGGACCTGCGCCCGGTTTGCCGCATCCGATGGATTGAAACCGGCCTGCTGAAACGTCTCGGCGAAAAGCTGCACAAGCGACTGCTTGATGCCTTCGACTTCCTTGAAAGACAGACGATCGCCCGCGGCGATCACGTCAAAGGCTTCAGGCGTGAAGGTCCTCAGATGCCGCCCGAACCAGGTCTCCATCGCGCCGAGCACGCGTTCATCCAGGGGAACTTCGTGCTGCGTCAGCAGATTTTTGACATCGTCCAGTGCGTCCAAGAGATACTTCTCCATCGCCGCGCGGAAAATCTCATCCTTACTTGCGAAGTGCAGATAGAGACCAGGCTTGGAAAGCCCCGCCGCATCCGCCAGATCCTGGACAGCCGTTTTCTTGTAGCCGAACCGGCCGAATACCCGCACCGCTTCGGCGAGTATGGCTTCCCGGCGCGGGTTGTTCGTTGCTTCCATGCGCTTCCTACCAATTTTACTAATTTGGACAATATAGTAAAGTCGACCGATGTCAATCGCATGATGACTGGTCACTCCGCTATGACGTAACCCGGCGTTTCAACCGAGAAATGGCCCCCGAAACCCAAACTCTCTCCGGACACGGTCGCCCACCCGCTGCAGCCGCATTCGAGGAGACACGCAACAGGCGTTCGGCGCTCTGCCAGGCAAACCGCAGGCTTTCGGCGTCATCGTGATCGCCCTGGCGCAGACGAACGCCGGCCGCCTTCAGGTCAGAAACCGTTTCGGCATCGCGAACGCTGATGCCTATCCTTTCGGCAGGCACATGATGAAGAAGATTACTCACAAACTCTCGGCCGAGTTGACCCGAGGCGCCAGTGACGATCCGCATTCCGTTTCTCCATCGGCGGCCAGTTCCGCGTCCTTGAAAGTTCAATTTTCATAAAACCGAAAACGCACTGAAACAGAACTGTCACACGCCCGGTGCATTGATGGCGGCGAAGATTGCACAGCAGTGCAAGACGTTTGTCCCACGGTCTTCGGACGGATTTCCAGTCTGCGGCCGCCATTTCGGAAAAGAACGCATGAGCGCGATCGAAATCGAAACCGTCGACAAGTCTTTCGGCAAAACCAGCGTGTTGCGCGGCATTTCTCTTTCCATCCGATCCGGCGAGTTCGTCGCGGTGCTCGGCCCTTCGGGATGTGGCAAAACCACTCTGCTGCGTGCGCTTGCCGGCTTCGAGCCAATCGACCGCGGATCGATCCGGATCGGCGACACGCTCCTGTCCGGAAAGGGACGGCATGTCGCGCCGGAAGAGCGCGGCATCGGCGTGGTGTTTCAAAGCTATGCGCTGTGGCCGCATATGACGGTTTCCGGCAATGTCGCCTATGGTCTGAAGATCAAGGGGCTCGGACGCGGCGAACGGGAACAGCGCACGGCCCGCGTTCTCGAGACGGTCGGGTTGACGGAATTCGCGGGCCGCCGGCCGGCCGCGCTTTCAGGCGGACAGCGCCAGCGCGTGGCGCTCGCCCGCTGCCTTGCCATGGATGCCGGCCTCGTTCTTCTTGACGAGCCGCTTGCCAATCTGGATGTGCATTTGCGCGGCGAGATGGAGGAAGAGTTCGCCCGCTTCCACAAGACGTCGGGCGCGACGATGTTCTACATCACCCATGACCAGTCGGAGGCGCTTGCGCTGGCTGACCGGGTCGCCGTGATGGACAAGGGCAGGATCAGCCAGTTCGCCAGCCCTTCCGAACTTTACAGCCAACCGGCAAATGACATGGTCGCGACCTTTATCGGCGAGGGCCAGATCGCGCCGATTACGGATTTTCAGCCCGATCGCAGCGGCTATGGTTTCGCCCGTTTCTTCGGCGAGCAGGTGCGGGTGCGCAGCCGGCCCTCGGCCGAGCCCCGCGCCACGGCGCGCGTCGCCTTTCATCCGGGCGATCTGAAGCTGAGCGAAACCGGCGGCCTTGGCGCCACCATCCGCCGCATCACCTATCGCGGCGACATCTTGCGGGTCGAGCTTTCGCTCGGTCCCGATGAGCACACCTTTTTCATGAACGTCCCTGCCCCGGCACGCATCGAAACCGGGCAGCGCGTAGCCGTCACGCTTGCAGACGGCTGGGTCCTGCCGGACCCGAAAGCAGAAGAAGCCTCCCACTGAGCACCAACAATCGAGGAAATCCCCGATGAAACTCTCCATGCTTGCCCTTGCCACCGTCAGCACGCTGGTCTTCACGGCCGCCCATGCCGAGGAAACCATCACGCTTTACACCAGCCAGCCGCCGGAACAGGCCCAGGAAACCGTCGACGCGTTCGAGGCCGCCAACCCGGACATCAAGGTCAACTGGACCCGCAACGGCACCTCGGCGCTGATGAACGTGATGCGCGCCGAAATCGAAGCCGGCAATATCCAGCCCGACGTCCTTCTCGTCGCCGATCCGATCAACCTTGGCACGCTGAAGGCCGATGGTCATCTGATGGCTTATCCGGAAGCGCCCGTGGACGGCTATGACAAGGCCGCCTACGACAAGGACATGACCTTCTTCGGCACCAAGGCGATCACCACCGGCATTGCCTACAATACCGAGATCGCCGAACCGGTCGAAAGCTGGAACGACCTCCTGGTCGAAGACAATCGCGGCATGATCGCTGTTCCGAGCCCGCTTTATTCGGGCGCTGCCCTCAACCACCTCCATGCCCTGATCAACACGCCGGAAATCGGCTGGGATTTCTATGAAGGCTTGAATGATCTCGACATCGTGCCCGAAGGCGGCAACGGTCCGGCAACCAAGGCGGTTGCCTCCGGCATGGCCAAATACGCCATCATCGTCGATGCCAACACGCTGCGCGCCAAGGCCGACGGCTCGCCCGTCGACTATATCGCGCCGCAGGAAGGCGTGTCCTTCATCGGCGAGCCGGTCGCCATCATGAGCACGACCGAACACGCGGAAGCCGCGAAAAAGTTCGTCGATTTCCTGCTCTCGCAGGAAGGACAGGAACTGGTTGCCGCCCAGGGCAATATCCCGCTTCTGCCGGGCGTCGCAGCACCCGAGGGCTATCCCGATCTCTCCTCGATGAAGCTGATCGGCTATGATGTCGATGATGCAGTCAAGAACAATGATCAGGCGCGTGAACAGTTCGCTGATATCTTCGGTCTGTAATCACAATGTCCTTTTCGACCACAGCCACGGGAGAGCGTCCGATCTGGACGCTCTCCTCCCTCGGCAACCTGTTGCGCAACGAGCGCGCGCTGATGCTGGCGCTAGCGCTGTTTGTCGGCATCCTGTCGATTCTGCCGCTCGGGCGGCTCGTTTACGCTGCCTTCGTAACGAGCACGGGGTTCGAGCTTGACCGCATCGCCGATGTCCTGGGCGGCCGCCGCGTTTTCCAGGCGACCGTCAACACGATCTGGATTTCGCTCGCCGCCACCGCGCTTGCCACGGTCGCCGGAACGCTCGCCGCACTTCTCGTCGGTGTGAGTGACATGCACGGGCGGACGGCGTGGGTGTTCGGCTTCGTACTGCCGCTGATGATCCCTCCCCAGGTCATCGCGCTCGCCTGGATCCAGGCCTTCTCGCCGGCAAGCCCGGTGATGAACCTTCTGGGGGTCAGCCTTCAACCCGGCATGCGACATCCGCTCTACTCTGCCGGCGGCATCGTCATCCTGCTCGGCCTCTACAACGCGCCGCTGGTGTTCCTTGCCGTGCGCGCCAATCTGCGCCGTGTCCCGGCCGATCTAGTGGAAGCGGCTCGGGCGGTCGGCGCCTCGCCTCTCCGCGCAACACTCGGTGTCATTCTGCCCCTGATCCGTGGCGGTATTTTCGCAGGCGCAGCACTTGCCTTCGTCTCGTCGATCGGCAATTTCGGCATTCAGGCCATGCTCGGCATTCCGGCCCGCGTCCCGACGCTGATCACGCTCATCTATCGGCAGCTCAATTCCTATGGTCCGTCGGCACTGAACGACATGGCGCTTCTGGCCCTGCTGCTGGCTGCCCTGACCATTCTCGGCATGGGCATTGCCGGCTTTCTCAGCCGGATGGGCGACCAACGCGTCGATGGCGCATCCAAGCCATTCAAGTTCCCGCTTTCCCGCTTTCGCCTCCCGGTCACCGCTCTGGCCTGGGGCTACCTTGTGCTTGCCCTGGCTCTGCCGCTGTCAGCCCTTGCCGGATCGGCGCTTGTGCGCGGCTACGGACAACCGCTCAATGCGGAAACACTGACCTTCGAGAATTTTGCAAACGCGCTTTTCCATCACGAAGGTATCCGCGAGGCCTTCTTTACCAGCCTGTGGCTGACGGGGCTTGCCGTTGCCGTCCTCATTCCGGTTTCGGTTGCGCTCGGCTATTTTCTCAGCTGGCGTCAGGGCGTAACCCCGCGCCTGCTCTATCTCTCCTCGCAGCTTGCCTATGCGCTTCCCGGTATCATCATCGGCGTGGCGATGATCCTGTTTTTCCTGAAGCCCCTGCCGGGGCTCGGATCCAGCCTCTACGGCACGGTCTGGGTCATCCTCGCCGCCTATCTCTCGAATTTCCTGGCATTGGCGCTGCAGCCGATCCTGGGCGGTTTCGCGCAGATCGAACGGTCGCTGGATGAGGCCGCGCAGGTGGTCGGGGCCGGCGTCTTCCGCAGGCTGAGGGACATCATTCTGCCGGTTCTTGCGCCGGCGGCGGCGGCCTCCGCCATCCTTGTTTTCATGACCGCCATCAACGAGATCCAGACATCGGTCCTGCTCGTCTCATCACGGGCGCAGACGATCGGACCGATGATCATCTTCCTCGAGGAAGCCGGGTCGTCGACGCTGGCCGCCGCCGTCGGCTGCCTGATGGTCGCGGTCATCCTTATGCTGATGCTTGTCAGCCTGACCTTCGCCAGAAGACTTCCGCAGGGTGTATTGCCTTGGCACGACTGACAGTCATCAGCGGTCTGAACCGCAAGAGTGCCGCCATATTCCTTGTGGAAGCGAACGGACAGCGTGTCCTGTTCGACTTCGGCGATGGTCTGGAAGCAGGCGAGCACCCCGATTTGGACAATATCGGCGCCGTGGATGCCGTTCTCCTCAGCCACGCGCATACGGATCACGCCGGTTCTCTCGGTCGCCTGAACGAGATCGGAGCCCCTCCCGTCTTTGCCACGGAGAAGACACTGGGGTTCCTTCCCGGCGGCGTTCTCGGCAGATCGGCCCATGCGATTCCCGAAACGGGCGGCTTCGATGTCGCCAGCTTGCGCTTCTCAACCGGGCGCTGCGGCCATGCGCCGGGCGGTGTCTGGTTCCATATGCAGACGGAGAAAGGCGGCTTCGTCTATACCGGCGATATCAGCCTCGAATCGCGCGGCATGCCTTTCGATCCGCCGCCGCCGGCATCGACCCTTCTGGTCGACGCTTCCTATGGGGACCGCAAGCAGGATCTCGAAGATCAGATATCGGTGATGGCCGATTTTGCCAACGGTGGCGCCGTGCTGTGCTGTCCCGCTGCCGGCCGGGGTACCGATATGGCACTCGCAATGGCCTCACACGGTCACGCGGTGCATGTGAGCGACGTGATCGGTCGAGAAGTCGAGGCGGCGACCGGGCGGAAATTCCCTGTCGTGAATAGCCAAAGCGCCGAACCACATCAGGTGATTGTCGCAACGGAATCGAACGCCGAGGCCGGGCTTTCCGCCAAACTTCTAAAACGGGGCGGATTTCGCTTCATCTTTTCCAGCCATGTGCCCAATGGCACCCCGGCTGCGGACCTGATCGAGCGCGATGAGGCCGTCTGGCTGCCGTGGAATGTCCATCCGCGAAAGGACGATGTCCTCGCGCTTGCCGATCACTGCGGAGCCCGGCAGGTTCTCCCCGCCTTTGTCGACATGACCACGGCGCCCGAACTTGCCCGTGCCCTTGGCCCGCGCCTAAGACTGGAACGCGAGACGGAGATATAGACCATGACAGAGAAACGACTCGGCGTTCCCGATCTTGTACCCGAAGAGGAAGCGCGGGAGGATACGGTTCCCCTCCTCTTTCCGGTGCTCGAAGGTTTCGGCCCGCATGCGAAATCGCTTTTTCTCGGCAATCTCGCGGCCGCCGAAGACCCCGAATGCCTGCTTGAGGCCGGGATCACGGAAACACTCAATGTTTCGATCAACATGTTTCCCGGTCCTTTGACGCTTTCCGACGGCACGCATATCCGCCGCTACCAGCTCGGCATGATCGACGGCGAGGGCAACGACCCGCATCTTCTCGCCGCTGCCGTCTACACCGTCGAAGGATTGATGCGCGGCTATGTTCCGGCAAAGCCGCATTATCCGAAGCATCGCAAGGGCCATGTTCTGGTCCATTGCCGCGGCGGACGTTCGCGGTCCGTCGCCCTGATCGCGCTCTGGCTGTCGAGTTTCGCGCGCGACGCCTTCGAGAGCTTCGATGCGGCACTGGCCCATCTGCGCGCCCTGCGCGGTCTCGACGAGAATTACCCATTGCCGCCGATGCTTGCCCTTGCCGAAGAGGTTCGGATGCGCAACCTTCTCGGCATGGCAACGAAACCCTAGGCAGGACATGGCCGAAAAGTTTGTCTCCGCCTCCGACGTCGCCCGTCTGGCCGGCGTTTCCCGCTCCGCCGTCTCGCGCACCTTCACGGAGGGCGCCAGCGTCGCCCCGAAAACCCGTGCCCGTGTGATGAAGGCAGCGGAAGAGCTAGGCTACCGCGTCAACCTTCTCGCCCGCACGCTACACAAGGAACGCTCCGATCTCGTCGGCCTGGTCGGCGCCAACCTTTCCAACCCGTATATCTCCGCCCAGGTCGATGCGCTGACGGCTGCGCTTTACGACAACGGACTGCAATGCATGCTGCTCAATCTGGCGCGCGCGCAGGACGACATCGAAAATGCGCTGGCAAAGCTTCTCGAATACCGGGTGCGAACGGTGGTCCTCCTGTCGGGCGCCGTTCCGGACACGCTGATGCGTCTGGCGGCGGCCAATGGCACACGGCTCGTTCTCATCAACCGCCCGCTGCCCGAGAATATCGGCCTTGTGGACCAGATCGAGGCGGATTCTGCAGCCGGCGGCGCGCTTGCCGCGCGACGATTGCTTGCGGCTGGCTGCACCAACGTGGCCGTCGTCCTGTCGGAATCCCGCACCTCGGCGAAACTGGCGCGCGCGGAGGCCTTCATCGCCGTGATGGAGCAACATCACGTGCCGGTCACGCAGTGGAGCCAGGGACGAAACACCTACGAGACCGGCATTGAGGCCGCCCGCGGCCTGCTCGCCAAGCCTGGCATCGACGGGATCTTCGGAGTGACCGACGAAATCGCGCTCGGGGTGATGAATACGGCCCGACACGAACTGGGCCTGTCGGTTCCGAACGATGTCTCGGTGATCGGGTTCGATGACGCTCCGATCTCCGACTGGTCCTCGCATCAACTGACCACCATCCGGCAGTCGCTGTCCTCACTTACGAGCGCGACGCTGAAGGCGATCACCGGACCGGCCAACGCCCCCTGCTCCCACCATTTTATTCCCGTCAGCCTCGTTGAACGTCGGTCGGCGCGCAGTGTCGAGCCGCCTAATTCAGACGCCGGCGGGGCGTAGCGCCGGCGACAGGCTGTTCTTCGCCGCTGCCCGCAGGTCACTCGATTTCCGGCCGGGCAGCTTCGGCGCCTCCCGCAAATTCCGCGTGCCGGCGGTGATTGATGAGTGCTGTCGGGAAAACCTGTGCCTGGCAACCGATACCAGCGTCTTCCATGTCTATGTCGGGACGGACGCGCCCGGCAAAGCCGAGCAGGGATATTTTACCTTGCGGCAAAGGCGGTGCCCTATGCGTGACCATTTCCTGAAATTCGCAGATCACGCCGAGGCATTGTCGGCGCTTGAGGCGATCGGCGTGACAGTGCCCGCCGGCAAACTTGCCTATCTCGACGCCGGCCTGCCGGAGGGGCTTCTGGCGCTCAAACCGGTCGGAGCCGCTTGCGACGGTCTGGTCTATGCCCCGACCGGCGAGACCGCGACAGATGGCGAGGGCAGGCAATATCCGTTGATGGAAGCCGTCGTGGGCTTCCACGTCAATCTCCGCATGGCCGATGGCGCGGCGCTGCCGGCGGCGCTCGTTGACTTCGAGGTCGCGCCGGAACCGGCAACGCCGGCCGAAAGGTTTGCCTGAGCAAAGACAGGACGCAGGCAGGTGGCCAGGGCCTCACGGCTCTGGCGCGGCGGGGTCTAGTTTGGCGACCGAACCCGCCGGGCAGCACATTTCGATAACTGCCACACCCGCACCCCGTTAGGGGCGGCGCGAGTGTGTCTGACTCGAAAGATATTTGAAATGGTAAATCAGCGCCCGGTTGCCCCGGTCTCTCCCGCGGCCGGCTATATCGGCGGCAAGCGCATCCTCTCGAAGACCGTCATCCGCAAGATCAATGCGATCGACCATGACGGCTACGCTGAGCCCTTCGTCGGCATGGGCGGCGTGTTCCTGCGCCGTGATCGCCAGCCGAGGACGGAAGTGATCAACGATATCAGCGGCGACGTCGCCAACTTCTTCCGTATCCTGCAGCGGCACTTTCCGCAGTTCATGGATACGCTCCGCTTCCAGATCTCCGGGCGGCGGGAGTTCGAGCGGCTGATGAAGACCGACCCGACGACGCTGACCGATCTCGAACGCGCCGCCCGCTTCCTCTATCTCCAGCGTCTCGCCTTCGGCGGCAAGGTCGCCGGCCGGAATTTTGGGGTCAGCAAGACCACCGGCGCCCGCTTCAATCTGGTGAAACTCGCCTCCACGCTGGAGGACATCCACGAGCGCCTTTCCGGCGTCGTCATCGAGTGCCTGCCCTGGCAAGACTTCATCCGCCGCTATGACCGGCCGGGCATGCTGTTCTATCTCGACCCGCCCTATTGGGGAAACGAGGCCGACTACGGCGCGGGCGTCTTCGGCCGGGCGGATTTCGAGGCGATGGCGAAGGTCCTTAGCGGCCTTCAAGGCACTTTCATCCTGTCCTTAAACGCCGTTCAAGGCGTCTTCGAAACCTTCTCACGGTTCGCCATCGAGGAGGTCGACTGCACCTATTCGATATCGGAGGGTAATGGGAAGGGCGTGAAGGAGGTTATTATCGTCGGATGAAAATACTTTAGTAAATTAGACAAATTACATGTTGCGTCAAAAATACTTGACCCACAGTATTCCCGGATCAGACGCGGAAAGAATCTACTTCTCGGGAGGGGGAAATGCCAAGACTCGTATATGCATCTCGTTTTGAAGTTCAGACGAAAGCAGGCATGAAGGAAGTGCTTTCTGGCTATCGTGACTGGATAGTTGGACACTATCGGGACTGGAGGAGTATGCCCGAGTTTAATTTTGACCCCGGTTCGCCAGAACCTGTCATGGCCCTCCCGAAAGGACACGACCTTTCCTCCTCTTTGTTTCAGGACGGTGACGAGCGTGCTGTGCGTATAAGGTGGGTTCTGCCTCACGATCAAGATACGGGGCTTAGGTGGCTAAACGAAATCCGAATAGGACAATTTGGCGACCGGTGTGGTGTTGAACACCTAATTTCGATTGAGTCTGTGGAATATAGCGTTTCGCCGGCCCGTTTGGCTTTCGGTTCGCCGAGAGTTGTTCGGGATATTTGCTCACGATCTCCCGCTTTTGTGGGCGATATGCAAATTCAAGCCGAGCCCTATACTCTTAGGCGTGAAAGCCTGCAAGATTTCCTGATCTTATTGAATAGCGAACTTAGGAAGCTGCCTATCGTGCTCCTCTCTCCTTACGCTAGAGGTGATGTCAATCAAATTGATGCCCAAAAACTCGCCCGAAATTTGGCAGGGGTGGCCGTTGTTGTTTGGATTGATGACCCTGAGCTAACTTGGGATTTTGTCGACGAGGTTGGTCGAGAACTCTCATGCTTCAACGGCGCTGCACGGATTTACTGGCCCGGTTTTTCGAAAGAATCGTCTCCTCGCAGCCATCGTTTGTTTCTGGGAAGCTGGATTGATCAAGTCGGCTCAAATTTTGCCTCCCGCGCAATCGAACAGCCGATATTTGCCGTTACAGCCTTCCGCTATATTCCTGATCCTCGCATAGCCGATCTTATTAGAAGGGTTGAGGCGGCAGAGCGACAAAGGCTCTTTTCGGAAAAGAGAGAGACCGGGGAGAATTTTTGGGCGGACTACGAACGTGACCTCAAACGCCTTGATTTAGCAGAACAGAAAATCGAGCAACTCGAGGCGGAGAATGCAAACCTGAAAGCAAATCAGCAAGTCTTCTTTTCACTGGAAGATGGGCCTGGTGATAAGCTTGATAGCGGAGGCGACGATATCGTCTCTTTCCGATCCGTGGCAGAGGCAACACAAGCAGCTGCCCAAGATTTTGATAACTTGGAAATTTTGCCATCAGCACTCTCATCAGCCGAGAACTTTCCATTTCAGCGCCCGGACGATATATACAGGGCGCTCAACGACCTTAGTGAAATAGTTGAAGATTGGGAGCGAAACCGCCGTGAAAAGGGAAGCGGTGGTGATCTTCTACAGCACCTGAGAAATAGAGGGTGGGGCAAACGGAGTAGTATGCACATTTCGGATACGACGAAAGGAAAATACAAGGCCAACTATGAGTTTGAATATCTCGGCAAAAAAGAGCTCTTCGAGCCCCATATAACGATTGGCGCCGGCGACACAAATTCCTGCGCGTCCATTCACTTCCTTTTCGATTCCGTACGCAAAAAGATGGCTATAGGGCATGTCGGCCGTCATCTGCCCAATACGAAGACTTGAATGTCGAAGACGTTTGTCTTTCACAAGTGTTTTCAGTGCCTCTGGAAAACTGTTTGCTGCAAAACCAGCTGTCAAAATTGCAAAACCGCGCGTCACGCTACACCGAATTTGACTGGAATCGGACTCTTGAAAAGTCAGGACTGAGGCGAACAAGCCGACGATCACGTCGCACCCTGAAGTCCTGAGAGCGCAAGTCGTCTTTGCAGCGCCGAGAGATAGTTTTAGACATCACTCTGAGACACAAAAGATGCCAATTCCAAAAACACACGTGTGCTATTAATGCGCATGTGAAGCGGGTTTGAAGAGGCTTCAAGAGCGACCCAAAATTCCTACTTTGCGGGCAGTCATCGAGCAAGGCAGAAAACTGGTTACTGCAAAACCAGCTGTCAAAATTGCAAAACCGCGCGTCACGCTACACCGCGCGTCACGCTACAACGCTACACCGCGCGTCACGCTACAGTCAAAATTGCAAAACCGAGCGTCACGCTACACTGAAAATCAAATGGTGCGCGTGGAGGGACTCGAACCCCCACACCTTGCGGCGGCAGGACCTAAACCTGCTGCGTCTACCAATTCCGCCACACGCGCCGTGACCGGCTTCGAAAACCGGCCAGTCTCTCTTAGGCGAGCGGACGGACAGATGCAACAGAGCCCGTTTTCTCACGCCAAGCTTTTTTAACGCCGTCAGGCTGGCCGAACAGGGCGCAGGTTCCTGTCTGTTCCATTGCGCGTTCAAGCTGGAGACCCGCCACACGCGAGCCTGGCGATCGCCGAAACCAGTTGCGTCCGAAAGACAGATCGGCATGGCGAAATTATACCATCATAACTGCAGGCTTTGCTCGACTGCAATCTATGGTAGCAGAAAGAACCTACCCCCACATCAGCCCGGCCGCGACGGATATTCGCGGCCGAGTCTCCCGCAGGAAAACAAGCGACGGCCGTCAATATCGGGCCCCTTCATCCGCGTCGGTTTCGTAACGTTCCTTGACATCCTCGATGATCATCATCAATGCCTCACGCTTCGATTGACATGCCCTTTCACGGCCGAATCGTTCAATGAATTCAGCATGCTCCGTTGTGATAACCGTTGATAGACTGGTCAGTCCCCTATCCTTGAAGCTGCGCCTGAAATTCCGCATATAGCGGTTCCAGGCAGTCCGCTCCTCTTCGGAGCGTTCGGTTTTCCGGTTGTCCTTATCCATCCCGCCTTGTCTCATGCCAAAACCTCTCTTGTTTTGAAGCCTCACCAACCGTTACGAGCACTCATTACTATTACAATTATAACTACAGTATCATCAAAGTAAATACGAATATTTTTATATTATTACATGTAGAAACTATGAAAAATCCATATATATATTCATTACTAGTAAATATAAAATTTCCGATATGATTTAAATACACATTTTTATTTCGACAAATATTCGTTACATGTTTTTCACTAACGCACGACATTATCTTAAACTTTACTGCGTGCCCACTTATGACACCCGAAATGCTGGCTCATTTGAATCACTTTAACCATAGGTTGTGTTTGGCAATATAGGATAATTTTCCTATTTAGCAAGGAGACAATAAAGAAAAATGTGTTTTGTCCTCACCTTCGCCGCTCGGGAGGAGGCCAAGACGGACGAACCGGGACTGGCAGGGCGGGCCGCCCGTCCGGAAAGAAAGCACACACACCGGGCGCTTGGCGGAGTTCGCGGAAAAAAGGTGAGGAGCGGGTCCGAAGCCCGATGCTTCAGTCGGCGTCGCGATCAACGACCAGACCGTCCTGAAGGGTCACGCGCCGGTCCATTCGCGCGGCGATCTCAAGATTGTGCGTGGCGATCAGCGCCGACAGGCCGGACTGGCGGACAAGCGCCTCGAGCGCCTCGAAAACATAACCGGCCGTGCCGGGATCGAGATTGCCAGTCGGTTCGTCGGCAAGCAGAAGGCGCGGCGCATTGGCAACGGCGCGGCCGATCGCGACGCGTTGCTGTTCGCCGCCGGAAAGCTCGGCCGGGCGGTGATCGGCGCGGTGGCCGATCTTCAGATAATCGAGCATCTGGTCGGCGCGCTCGGCCGCCTCGCGCGGGGAGAGACCGGCAATCAGCTGCGGCAGCATGACGTTTTCGCGCGCGGTGAATTCCGGCAGGAGATGATGAAACTGGTAGACGAAGCCGACATCATTGCGCCGGAAGGCGGTACGGGCGTCATCATCCAGCGCGCTCGCCTCGCGCCCGTTAAGAAAAACCTCGCCCGAGGTCGGCTTCTCCAGCAGCCCCGCGATCTGGAGCAGGGTTGATTTGCCGGTTCCAGAAGGCGCCACCAGCGCCACCATTTCGCCTGGCATCAGTTTCATCGAAGCGCCCTTCAGAATCTGCAGCACGCTGTCGCCCTGCCCGTATTCATGCACGATCGATTTCAGTTCCAGAGACGGATTGGCCAAAATATTCTCCCGCTATTCGTAGCGCAGCGCCTGGACCGGATCGAGCCGGGAGGCGCGCCAGGCCGGAAAGATCGTCGCGATGAAGGAAAGCGTCAGCGACATGATCACCACCGTCATCGTCTCCCCGAGGCTCATTTCCGCCGGAAGCGTGGAAAGGAAATAGAGCTGAGGATCGAACAGCACCGTGCCGGTCACCCAGGAGAAGAACTGGCGGATCGATTCGATGTTGAGGCAGACGATGACGCCGAGAAACACGCCCGCAAGCGTGCCGACAATGCCGATCGCAGCCCCGGTCATGAAGAATATGCGCATGATCGCGCCCGAGGTCGCCCCCATCGTGCGCAGGATCGCGATATCGGGGCCCTTGTCCTTCACCAGCATGATCAGTCCGGAAATGATGTTGAGCGCGGCGACGATCACGATCAGCGTCAGGATCATGAACATGACATTGCGCTCCACCTCAAGTGCTGAGAAGAAGGTCTGGTTGGTCTGTCGCCAGTCGGTGATCACGATGTCCTCGCCGGCGGCCTCGCGCAGCTTCGGGATCACCTGATCGACGTCATCGGGATGATCGACGAACACCTCGATGCTCTGCACATGGCCGCCGGCGTTGAAATAGGCCTGCGCCTCCGCAAGCGGCATGAAGATGATCGAGGCGTCATATTCCGACATGCCGATCTCGAAAACGCCGGAGATCGTGTAGGCCTTGACCCGCGGATTGACGCCGAAGGGGGTCACGTCGCCCTCCGGCGAGATCAGCGTGATCTTGTCGCCGGCGAAAAGCCCGAGCGAAGCGGCCATGCGCGAGCCGATGAGAACCCCCTCGCCGGCCGTATAGCCGACCATGTCGCCCTCGACGATATTGTCGGAGACCGTGCTGAGCTTCAGCATGTCGTCGGGCCTGATGCCGCGCACCAGAGCGCCGCTGCCCGCCCCGCGCACGCCGGAGACGAGCGCCTGGCCTTCCACAAGCGGAAAGGCGAGCCGCACCCCGTCGACGCCCTCAAGGCGCTCGGTCAGTGCGGCGTAATCGGGAAAGGGTTCGCCCGCCGGCAGCACCACGATATGGCCGTTGATGCCGAGAATGCGGCTGACGAGCTCGGTGCGAAACCCGTTCATCACCGCCATGACGATGATCAGCGTGGCAACGCCGAGCATGATGCCGAGGAAGGAGAAGCCGGCGATCACCGAAATGAAGGCTTCCTTGCGGCGCGAGCGAAGATAGCGCCATGCCACCATGCGTTCGAAAACGGAAAACGGCTTCGCTTTCGCGGGGATGTCGTCAATTGCCTTGTCGGCCGAGGCCATCTGGTCTCACTCCCTAGAGCGCCGTGCGTCCATTCGGACGCACAAAGGACGCTCTAACCTATTGAAACTACGCATCGTGCTTTCCGAAAATCGATTCCGGTTTTCGGGCCGATGCGCTAGCGCCCGGCGGTCAGCCTGGCAATCGCGGCATCCACCGACATCGCCACGCGTTCGCCGGACCTGCGGTTCTTCACCTCGACCTCGCCGGCGGCCACGCCGCGCGGGCCGACAACGATCTGGTTCGGCACGCCGATCAGGTCGGCGGTCGCGAATTTCGCCCCCGCGCGCTCATCGGTATCGTCATAGAGGACATCGAGGCCGGCATTGGAAAGCGCCTCGTAGAGCCGTTCCGAAACGGAGCCGCAGGCCTCGTCAGACACCTTCATGTTGATGATCACCGCGTCGAAGGGCGCAACCGAGTCCGGCCAGATGATCCCGTTCTCGTCATGAGAGGCTTCGATGATGGCGGGAACAAGGCGCGTCGGGCCGATGCCGTAGGACCCCATGTGGACGGGATGCTCCTTGCCGTCGGGGCCCTGGACCATGGCGTTCATCGGCTCGGAATATTTGGTGCCGAAATAGAAGATGTGACCAACCTCGATGCCGCGCGCGGAAAGCCGCTCACCTTCCGGCAGCGCATCGAAGGCGTCCGCGTCATGCATCTCGTCGGTGGCGGCATAAAGCGAGGTCCACTGGTCGAAAATGCCCTGCAGCTTTTCGACATTGTCGAAGTCGAGGTCTTCGGCCGGAATGTCGAACTTGACGAAATCGCGGTGGCAGAAGACTTCCGATTCACCGGTCTCGGCCAGAATGATGAATTCATGGCTGAGATTGCCGCCGATGGGACCTGTATCGGCGCGCATGGGAATGGCGCGCAGGCCAAGCCGGTCAAAGGTTCTGAGATAAGCGGCGAACATCTTGCGGTAGGAATGCTCGGCCCCCTCGCGCGTCAGATCGAAGGAATAGGCATCCTTCATCATGAATTCGCGCGAGCGCATGGTGCCGAAACGCGGGCGGATCTCGTCGCGGAACTTCCACTGAATGTGGTAGAGATTGAGCGGCAGCTGCTTGTAGGACTTAACCGAGGAGCGGAAGATCTCGGTGATCATCTCCTCATTGGTCGGGCCGAACAGCATGGCGCGATCCTGCCGGTCGGTGATCCGCAGCATCTCCTTGCCATAGGCCTCGTAGCGCCCGCTCTCGATCCAAAGATCGGCAGATTGCATGGTCGGCATCAGAAGCTCGACAGCGCCGGAACGGTCCTGTTCTTCGCGGATGATGCGGTTGACCTTGTCGAGGACCCGCTTGCCGAGCGGAAGCCAGGAATAAATCCCCTGCCCGTGCTGGCGGATCATGCCCGCACGCAGCATGAAGCGGTGCGAGACGATTTCCGCCTCCTTGGGATTTTCCTTCAGGATCGGCAGGAAATAACGGGAAAGACGCATCTGAGGCTGCTTTCTTGTCGCCATCCCGGCATGCCGGGAATCGATTGCATATTGGTTTTATTCCCGGCCCTTTTAGCGACTTCTTCCTCAGAATTAAAGCCGCGAAACTTCTTGCGAACATCTGGCGAGAAGGAGGCGATTTACGCGCCCTGACGAATGTCAAGCACTTGAAACGTTGCAGAACACAATAAAGTCATTGTCAAACTGAAAAACCTTTGGGACTGTCGCAAAAATGCAAAATAAGGGATGACAAAGCCCAATCATTGGGCTAGGTTAAGCCCATAAAACAGGCAGGGAGCTTAAATTCTTGCCTTTTCTTCGCGGTCAAGTCTTGGGAGGATCGATCCTGGCGCGCTTGTTCGCAGCCCCGGCAACGGAACGGATCACGCGATACTTGAAAAACAAGGCCTGAGGCCTTGTTTTTTTTTGTTCTTTGAAAACTTCGTAGAGCCAGGCGTTTTTAATACTTTGTTTGCCACACCCTGAAGCGTGATGCCCGCGCGCATTGACCCCTTTCACCGATTGCCGGAAAACGGCCTGAGGATTTCGCGTGAGAGGATATGAACGGCCGTGACCTGCAACCAGTTACCATCGATTGCCGCCATGGCGGCTCTCGCAGGCCTTGCCGCCCTTCCGGCATCCGCCGAAGCCGCCGATCTTTCCGATGCATTCTATCTCGACCTTTCCGGCGGTCCCGCCGCCCTCATGCTGCATATGAACGAAGACGCGCTCGACGACATCATCGCCGATACCTATTGGGGCATCGACGGCCGGCTCGGCATCTGCAGCAAGGGACCGGTCAATTTCTGCGCGGGCATGACCGGCTACGTCTCGCTCGGCGGCACCACGCAGGAGATCGAGACGCGAACCGGCGGCGGCAAGACGGATACGCAGCTCAGTTCTCTCGGGGCATATGTCGCGGCCAAGGGCAATCTCGGCCTCGTCACGCTTTCGCCCTATGCCGGCTACCGGCAGATCTATGGCGATGTCAGGATCGAGAACAACACCCGTTTCTCGCCGACCGACATCGACAGCGGCGCCTTCTTTGGCGGTCTCGAGACCAGCATCAAGTTCTTCCCCACCGACCTCGAACTCGGCGCGCGCTTCGAATACGGGCAGTCGACCGGCGACAACGGAGCCAGGGACTATGATTACGGCCTCGGCAGCGCATTCCTGCGCATGCGGTTCTAGCTCAAGGCGTCCAGAACAGGGCTGAGAGGTCCTCGAGCCCGTAGCCCAGGACGATCACCACCACATACCAAGCGGCGAAGACGACAGCCGCCACCAGCGAGGTCCAGAAGACCACGCGCCACGGGCGAAAGCGGTGCGGCGCGCTTGCCGTGGTGCCGGGCACGACCTCGCCCTCCTCGTCCTGGGTACGCAGGCCGAAGGGCAGGACCGCAAACAGCGTGATCCACCAGATGACGAAATAGACCGCGAATGCGGAAAACAGCGACAAGATTTCCTCCCTCCTGACATTGCGCCTCGACGACACCTGGAGCATCGGGCGAAAAAGTGGCTACCGGTTTTTCGATAACCCGATGCGTAAAACAAAGAGCTAGATCACCGGGCGGTTAAGATTAGCCGCCCGGTGATCTAGACTGTTTCGAAGGTCGGATGCAACTCTTCCGCCGGAACATCCATCGCTCACGTGTGTTGGACGGAAAAGCGCGGGCTATGCCCGCACACGCAGTCATGGTTCAAGGAGAGCAGGAGATGGCAGCGAATGCGCAGGAGAAAGCAATCGTGAAGGCGGTTCTGGACCGCTATCCGGAGAGCCATGCCGAAATGCTCGGAATCGATGTGGCGAAGAACACACCGGCGCCGCTGTTCCAGTGGCTCGTCTGCGCGCTGTTGATGAGTGCGCGGATCGGCGCGGACAAGGCACAGGAAGCCACCAAAGCCCTTTTCGATGCGGGTTGGACAACACCCGACAAGATGGCCGCCACCTCCTGGGAGGAGCGGGTGAAGGTGCTGAACGAGAACGGCTATGCGCGCTATGACGAAAGCACGGCGCGCTATCTGGCCGACACGCTCGACCTGCTGGACAAGAATTATGGCGGCGATCTGCGCAGGCTGAGGGACGATGCCGGGCGTGAGCCTTCTGAAGAGCGCAAGCGCTTGAAGGCGTTCAAGGGCATTGGTGAGACCGGCGCGGATATCTTCTTCCGCGAGGTCCAGCTCGCCTGGGAGGAACACTATCCGTTCTGCGACGCCCGCGCGGCAAAGGCCGCCGAAAGCCTCGGCCTGCCGGCAAACGCCGACAGCCTGGCATCCCTTGCCGGTAGCAGGAAGGCACTGCCTCGCCTTCTGACAGCACTGGTGCGGAGCGACCTCGACAAGGCGAAGGACGATATTCTGGAGGCGGCCGGATAACGAAAAAGGGCGCCGCGACAGCGACGCCCTTCGAAAACGAGGCGAAAGCCTCTCAGAAGCAATCGGCCAGAAGCGCTTTGGTGTTTTCCAGCGTCATCTCGACCGGGTTGCCCCCCGTGCTCGGGTCGTCCAGCGCCATCACGGCGAGTTCGTCGATCCGGTCGGGGGCTATCCCCATTTCGCTCAGGTTCTTCGGCACGCCAAGCTCGGCCCGGAACTCCAGCACGAAGTTGTAGAACCCGTCATAGCCGCCCGAAATGCCGAGATAGTCAGCGGCAAGCTTCAGCTTGTCGGCGATCATCTCGCGGTTGAAGCGCAGCACCGGCGGCATGACCACGGCGTTTGTCATTCCGTGATGGGTGTTGTAGACGGCACCGAGCGGATGCGAGATCGCGTGGATCGCGCCGAGCCCCTTCTGGAAGGCGACCGCGCCCATGGCGGCGGCGCTCATCATCTCGGCGCGTGCCTCCAGGTCTTCCGGATCGTTGTAGACGCGCGGCAGATTGTCCTTCACCAGCCGCATGCCTTCGAGCGCGATGCCGTGGGACATCGGGTGATAATGCGGCGAGCAATAGGCCTCCAGGCAGTGGGCAAAGGCATCAAGCCCGGTGCCGGCGGTGATGATCTTCGGCATGCCGACCGTCAGTTCCGGATCGCAGATCACCACGCCAGGCAGAAGCTTCGGGTGGAAGATGATCTTCTTCACATGGGTCTCAGAATTGGTCAGCACCCCTGCCCGGCCGACCTCGGAGCCCGTACCCGCCGTTGTCGGCACCGCCACGATCGGCGCAATCGCATAGGCATCGGCCCTCGTCCACCAGTCGCCGATATCCTCGAAGTCCCAGACCGGCAGGGTCTGGCCCGCCATCATCGCCACCAGCTTGCCGAGATCGAGACCGGAGCCGCCGCCAAAGGCGATCACGCCGTCATGGCCGCCCTCCTTGAAGGCGGCGATGCCGGCGGCAAGGTTCTTCTCGTTCGGATTGGGATCGACATCGGAGAACAATGCCGTATCAAGACCGCCCTCGGTCAAAATCCTCAGCGCATCTTTCGTGATCGGCAGGCTGGCCAGCCCCTTGTCGGTCACCAGCAGGGGATTGGTCATGCCGAGGCTCTTGCAGGCATCGGCAAGTTCGGCGATGCGGCCTGCGCCGAACTTGATCGTGGTCGGATAACTCCAGTTGGCTGTGAAGCTCATTGTGTGACTTTCTTCAGATGGTACGACTTCGGCCGGGTCAGGTTGTGGTAGCCGATAATGGAGAGCGAACCGCCGCGGCCGGTGTTCTTGCAGCCCGTCCAGCAAAGGCCCGGATCGAGATAGTCCGCGCGGTTCATGAACACGGTGCCGGTTTCGATCCGGGCGCCAAGGGCTGCCGCGCGTTCGGGGTCGGCGGTCCAGAGCGATGCCGTCAGCCCGTACTGGCTGTCATTCATCAGGGAAAGCGCTTCCTCGTCCGAGGAGACCTTCATGATGCCGACAACCGGGCCGAAACTCTCCTCGCGCATCACGTCCATCGAATGGTCGACATTGACGAGAACCTGCGGCGCGAGATAGGCACCGCCATCATCTTCCGGGAACAGTTTCGGATCGACCAGCGGCTTGGCGCCTGCGGCAATTGCCTGTTCGATCTGCTTGCGCACCACGGCGGCGAAGCGCTTGTTGGCCATCGGCCCGAGCGTCGTGGCCTCATCAAACGGATTGCCGAGCTTGTAGGCCGAGGCAAAGGCCGCCGCCTTTTCGACGAAGGCGTCATAGAGGCTTGCGGTGACATAGATGCGCTCGATACCGCAGCAGCACTGGCCGGCATTGAACATTGCCGCATCCATCAGCGTCGCGACCGCCGCTTCAAGATCGGCATCCTCCATCACATAGCCCGGATCCTTGCCGCCAAGCTCCAGCCCGAGCGGCGTGAAGGTGCCGGCCGCCGCGCGCTCGATCTGGCGTCCGCCTTCCACCGATCCGGTGAAGTTGATGAAGTCGAAGCTCTTTGCGGCGATCAGCTCGGAACTCGTCGCATGATCGAGAAAGATGTTCTGGAACAGGTCTTCCGGAATGCCTGCCGAAACGAAGGCCTTGACGATGCGCTCGCCGACCAGAAGCGTCTGGCTGGCATGTTTTATGATCACTGCGTTGCCGGCAATCAGCGCCGGAACGATGGTGTTGATCGCCGTCAGATAGGGGTAGTTCCACGGCGCGATGACGAAGACGACGCCGTGCGGCTCGCGGGCGATATAACGGCGAAAAGTGCCGCTATCCTCCAGCGCGATCGGCGCAAGGCCTTCCGCCGCAACGCTTCCCATATAGTCGGCGCGCTCGTTGACGCCGCCAAACTCGCCGCCATAGCGCACCGGCCGGCCCATCATCCAGGCAATTTCCTGCACCACCTCGTCGCTCATGGCATTGAGCGCCTTGATACCGGCCTGAACCAGCGAGACCCGCTCTTCAAGCGGCCGCTTCGCCCAGTCCTTCTGGGCAGCCCGTGCCCTTGCAACGGCGGCGCTAGCGGTGGCGGCGGAAACCGCCTCCCGCTCGGCATAGACCGATCCGTCGACCGGCGAAATACATTGGATCATCGTCATGATCAACATCCTGTCATTTGCAATTGTCGCTCAAGAAATTTCGCTGCGGTCCCGCACAGGGCCGGCAGCATTCTCCTTCAAGCCCTCTCAAATCCGCGCGCGATCTCCCAGTCGGTAACGCGGCGGTCATATTCTTCCTGTTCCCATTCGGCGGCGCGGCAATAGTGGTCGATGACGCTGTCGCCGAAAGCTGCGCGCAGGAAATCGGAGCCATCCATGGCGCTTGCTGCCGCGCGCAAGGTTTTGGGGATTTCGCGGATATCGCTGCCCGCGCCATAGGCATCGCCCACATAGGGCTCTTCCAGCGTCATCTGTTTTTCAATGCCATCGAGACCGGCGGCCAGTTGCGCGGCGAAGGCCAGATAGGGATTGAGATCGGCGCCGCCGATGCGGCATTCGATGCGGATGCCCTTGGTTTTTTCCCCGCAAAGGCGGAACCCGGCCGTGCGGTTGTCGCGCGACCAGATCGCCTTGGTCGGCGCGAAGGTGCCGGCCATGAAGCGCTTGTAGGAATTGATATAGGGCGCCAGGAAATAGGTGATTTCGGCGGAATGGGCGAGCAGGCCCGCCACATAATGCTCCATCAGTTTCGACATGCCGTATGGCCCGTCGGGATCGAAGAACAGCGGCTTCGCGCCATCGGCGCTCCAGAGCGATTGATGCACATGCGACGAGTTGCCGGCGGCATCATAATTCCACTTGGCCATGAAGGTGACGGCCTTGCCCTTCTGCCAGGCGATCTCCTTGCAGGCATTCTTGATGATGGCGTGACGGTCGGCCATGGTCAGCGCGTCGGCATAGCGTACATTGAGTTCTTCCTGGCCCGCATCCGCCTCGCCCTTGGAATTTTCGATCGGGATGCCCGCGCCCTGCAGCCCGTTGCGGATTGCCCGCATCACATCCTCCTCCTTGGTGGTCTGGAAGATGTGGTAATCCTCGTTATAGGCGCTCGAGCGCTTCAGCCCGCGATAACCGGCTTCCTCGGCGCTCTCGAATGACTGATTGAAGAGGAAGAATTCAAGCTCGGTCGCCATCATCGCGCGAAAGCCAAGCGCCTCGAGACGACCGATCTGCTTTTTCAGGAGCGCGCGCGGCGAATGGGCGACTTCGCTGTGGGTCGCATGGTCCTCGACATCGCAAAGCACCAGCGCCGTGCCTTCCAGCCAGGGAATGCGCCGCAGCGTGCCAAGGTCCGGCTTCATCGTATAATCGCCATATCCCGCCGCCCAGCTTGTCGACTCATAGCCGGAGACGGTGTTCATCTCCATGTCGGTGGCCTGGATATAATTGCAGCAATGGGTTTCCCTGAAGCCGCTCTCTACGAAATATTCGGCGTGGAAGCGCTTGCCCATCAGCCGGCCCTGCATATCCACCTGGCAGGCCAGAACCGTATCGATCCGTCCCTCCGAAACATCCCGCTTCAGTTCATCGAATGTGTAGCTTGCGCTCATCAGGCTCTTCCCATCGGTTGTCGGACGCGGCTCTGGCGTCCTTCATGTGCGACCGCCCGGAGCAAACGCGCTCCGGACGATCCTTGTCAACAGTGTCGGCGTCGGCGGCAGAAGCCTCCTTTGCCCTGCCCCTTAGGGTGTCATACTCGGGCCTGACCCGAGTATCCAGGCGACACGGAGAACCTTGCCTGGACCCTCGGGTCAAGCCCGAGGGTGACGCAGAGGAGAGGCTGGGTTGCTTGACATGCGCCCGCCTCTGGCCACGACGTCAATCAGCCCGCGCGGTAGGGCGGGCCGGCGGCCTTCATGTCAGCCTGATACTGCTTCAGGATCTTGACCACTTCGGCCGTGCGCTCGGTCTCGGCGGCGATCTCGTCCCAGAAGGTATCGGCGGCATCTTCCACCGTCTTCCATTCCGCATCGGGAATGGTCGTCAGCTTCAGCTTGTCGCCATGGGCGCGCAGCCGCGCCTCGCCGCCCCAGTACCAGTGCAGGCGGTGCAGGTGCGAACTGTCCGTGCACATGCGGAACAGCACCTTCAGATGCTCCGGCACTTCCGCCCACTTGTCGGAATTGACGAAGAACGAGCCGCACCAGCCGCCCGAGATGTTGTTGGTGAGGAAGTAGTTGGTCACATCCGCCCAGCCGACGGTGTAGTCCTCGGTAATGCCCGACCATGCGAGACCATCAAGCTCGCCCGTCTGCATGGCGACCTGCACGTCTTCCCAGGGCAGCGTCACCGGCACGACGCCGAACTGCGACAGGAACTTGCCGGCCGTCGGGAAGGTGAAGATGCGCAGTCCCTCAAGATCGGAAAGGCTCGTCACCGGATTGACCGTGGCGAAGTTGCACGGATCCCAGGCGCCAGCGGAAATCCACTGCACGCCAACTTCCGAATAGGCCTTCTCCCAGATCTCGGCGAGACCGTATTCGTAAAACAGCGTCGGCACGTCGAGGCTGAACTTCGAGGCGAAGGGGAAATAGCCGCCGAACACCTTGATATCGAGCGGCGAGTTCATCGAGTCGTCGTCCGACTGCACGGCATCGATCGTGCCGCGCTGCATGGCGCGGAACAGTTCGCCCGTCGGCACCAGCTGGTCGGCGGTGAACAGCTGGATCTCCATCTCGCCATTGGCGGCCGTGTTGAAGGCCTCGATCGACGGCTTGATGACGTGTTCGGCAAGCGCCGGCCCGGCATAGGTCTGCAGGCGCCAGGTGATCTTGCTCTGGGCGCGGGTGACGGCGGGCGCGGCAAGCGCCGTGGCGCCTGCTGCGGTCGCAAGGCCCGCATTCTTCAAAAAACTGCGTCTGTTGGTCATTGCTGCTTCCCTCTGTTTTGCTTCATCAGCTCTTGTGTGACCCGACCGCATGCCGGGCCCTCCGTTTCCAAACGTCCGCTGAAACCGGACGCACTCCAACGCGCCTCAGCCACTCCCCTCAGCGCGCATAGACCAGGTTCGGCAGCCACAGGGCAATCTGCGGAAATGCCGTGACGATCGCCAGGCCGAGGATCATGATGATCACGAACGGCCAGACGGAGCGGTAAATGTCGGTCAGTGAAATCTCCCGCGGGGCCATGGCCCGCATCAGGAACAGGTTGTAGCCGAACGGCGGCGTCATGTAGGCGATCTGGCAGGTGATGGTGTAGAGCACGCCGTACCAGACGAGATCGAAGCCGAGATGGCCGACCAGCGGCACGTAAAGCGGCGCGACGATCACCAGCATCGCCGTATCATCCAGGAACGTGCCCATGATGATGTAGGAAATCTGCATCATGATCAGGATTTCCCAAGGGCCGAGATCCCATCGATCGAGCAGCAGATGTTCCAGCGCCCGCACCGCGCCAAGCCCGTCGAACACCGCGCCGAAGCAGAGTGCGGCCAGGATGATCCACATGAACATGCAGGAAATGCCGAGCGTCTGCTCCATGGTGCGGTTCAGGAGTTTCCACGTCAGCCGCTTCTTGATCAGCGCGGCGACGAGCGCGGACAGCGCGCCGATGGCGGCACTTTCCGTAAGGCTGGTGCCCCCCATCAGGAACAGGCCCATCATCAGGAAGAAGATGAGGAAGGGGATGATGCCGGCGCGCAGGAGCTTCAGCTTCTCGCCGAGCGGCATGTCGCGCTCTTCCTTCGGTAGCGAAGGGCCAAGCGCCGGGTTCAGGCGGCAGCGGATGATGATGTAGATGATGAACATCGCCGCCAGCAGCAGACCGGGCAGCGCACCGGCAACCCAGAGCTTGCCGACGGGCTGGCGGGCGATCATGCCGTAAAGCACCAGAACGACGCTCGGCGGCACCAGAATGCCCAGTGAAGACCCTGCCTGGATGACGCCCGAAACCATGATCTTGTCATAGCCGCGCCGCAGAAGCTCCGGCAGCGCGATGGTCGCGCCGATGGCCATGCCGGCGACGGAAAGCCCGTTCATGGCCGAGATCACCACCATCAGCGCGATCGTGCCGACGGCAAGACCGCCCGGCAGACCGCCCATCCAGACGTGGAACGCCTTGTAGAGATCCTCGGCAATGCCCGATTCCGACAGCATGTAGCCCATGAAGATGAAGAGCGGCAGCGTCAGCATCGGATACCACTTCATCAGCTTCATGCCGGCGGAAAATCCGATCTCGTAGCCGCCCGTACCCCACAAGAGGGCCGAGGCGACAACGCCGACGAAGCCGATCGCGGCAAAGACGCGCTGGCCGGTCAGCATGGTCAGCATCATCGAGAAGAACAGAAGAAGCGCGATCATTTCATAGGAGAGGTTCATGCGATCGGCCTCCCCAGCGCCTTTGCAAGGTCCTTGAAGAAGATCGAGGTGGTCTGCAGGAACATCAGGAAAATGCCGAAGACCATGGTGATCTTGATCGGGGACATGTAGGGCGACCAGCTCGAATAGGAGGTCTCGCCGTATTTCAGCGCGTAGCTGGTGGACGACACGCCGCCGATCAGAAGAAAGATCAGATAGGTGAACAGCATGAACACGGTGATCGCATCGACAATGGCTCTCTGGCGCGGCGTCCAGCGGCCATAGACGAGGTCCATGCGCACATGGCTGTCGAGCTGCAGCGAATAGGCGCCGCCGACAAGGTAATAGGCCGTCATGACGAACTGCGCCATTTCCAGCGTCCATAGCGACGGGTTGAAGAAGGTCTTGGACACCGATGACCAGAGCAGAATGCCCATCATCACGAAGATCAGCCACATGGCGATGCGGCCGACCACGCGGTTGAAACCATCGACGTAGCGGACATAGGTCTTGATTGCCTCAGGCATCAGGCCACCTCCTGCCTGCCGTCGAGGCACTGGCTCAGAAGGCCGGCGATGAAGCCCGCGACCGCGCCCTGCCCTGCCGCATCGGCGATCAGGTCATTGCGGATCTCGATCATGACGTTGAGAAGTTTGCGCGGCAATGCGTGGCGGCGCAGCGTGTGGGTCACCCCGTCGACCGGCGCATAGGGTTCGTTGCGGCGCACATCATAGCCGCCGGCAGCCTTTGCCTTCTCGAGCAGGCAATCGGCAAGCCTGCGGTCGGCGTCATGCAGGATGCCGATTTCGACGTCCCGCTTCTGCCCCTTGAACACCGGGGTGAAGGAATGGATCGTGACCAGCACGGTCTCACGCCCGAGACGTTCGTCCAGCACGGCATCGATACGCTCGTGAAACGGAAGATAGAGCGCCTCCGCCCGCTCGGCCTTCGCCACCGGGCCAAGCCCGCGATTGGCGGGAACCGCGTGAATCTCGCTGATTTCCGGAATGGCGTCGACGGCTTCCGGCGGGCGGTTGCAGTCATAGACAAGACGGGAGAAGCGCTGGTGGACCAACGTGGCGTCGAGCGCCTCGCTCAACAGCTTCGAAACCGCAAGCGCGCCCGGATCCCATGCGATATGGCTTTGCAGAAGTTCGGCGGAAAGGCCCATGTCGCCAAGGCAATCGGGTATGGCACGGCCGGCATGCTCGCAGACCAGCACGACCTCGCTTGGACCCGATGCGCGCTCGACAATCACAGGCGCGCCTTCTCGGGCGCTCAACAGCCCCGGCTTTCCCAACATCTGTTCCCCTGCATTTTCTGCAATTCTTGGTTTTGTAAATAGTTCTTCAGATTTCGCGCGCTGTCAATCACACTTTGAAAACTTCTATTCATTTTTGCCGTTGACGGATGGGCCGCGCCGTTCCTAAATGCCGGGAAAACAGGAGACGAAGATTGACCGACGGGTCCAGAACAGTCGCCGACATCATCGCCGGGCGCTACGGCGAACTTACGCGCTCGGAAAAGCGCCTCGCCGACACGATCAGCGAGAACTACCCGGTGTCAGGCCTCGGCAGCATCACCACGCTTGCCGAAAATGCCGACGTATCGACGCCGACGGTCGCGCGCATGGTGCAGAAGCTGGGCTTCAAGGGATATGCCGAATTTCAGGCGCGCCTGCACCAGGAACTGGAGGCCACGCTCTCCAATCCGATCGCCAAACACGACCGGCTGGCGCGCAATGTGCCGGACACGCATATCCTGAACCGGTTCGGCGAGGCGGCGATGGACAATATGCGCCGCACATTGTCACAGCTTGACCAGGAAACATTCGGGGGCGCGGCTGCCCTTCTCTCGGACCTCGACCGCGCCGTCTATTTCGTCGGCGGACGCATCACAGGGGCAATCGCGGGCTATTTCTACACCCACATGCAGGTCATCAGGCCGAAAACGACGCTGATGTCGTCCAATTCCGGCTCATGGCCGCAGCACATGCTGAACATGGCCAAGGGCGATGTTCTGGTGATCTTCGACATCCGCCGCTACGAGCAGGACATGGCGACGCTGGCGCGCGTGGCAAGCGAGAACGGCGTCGAGATCATCCTCTTCACCGACCAGTGGGCCTCGCCCGTGACCAAGTTTGCCCGCCACACCTTCCGCGTCCATATCGAGGTGCCGTCGGCCTGGGATTCGTCCGTCGTGACGCTGTTTGTGGTGGAAGCGCTGATCGAGGCGGTCCAGGCAAAAAGCTGGGACAAGACCCGCCAGCGCATCAGCCAGTTGGAGGGCCTGTTCGAACAGAGCCGACTGTTCAGGCGGCCGGGCTGATTGTCCAGGAGCACTATCTGACGAAGTATTTTCCGGCCCTTTGACGCGGGCTCCCGTGGGCGCGGCACCCGACAAGGTCCCCATCGGACACAAACCGATCCGGAGGCCCGACGAAGGTGACCCGAAGAAGCTGGCCCGAAGAAGCTGGCCAAGGGCGTTTCGCAGTCAGATGAAAGAAGCCGACGTCCGCGAAAATGCGTCAAACAAGAAAGAGCGGTTCTGCGTCTCGGTGAAAGGCTGAACCGCTCCTGACCTGTCCGCCGCGTGGCAGTTAGCCAGACGGCTGCTCGTTCTGGAACCAGCCCGCTTCCACGGCTCGTTTTCCGAAAAGTTCTGCGCCCTCGAGTGTCCAATGCGTGTCGTCGTACATGGTCCGGCGCCCATCTTCGCGCACGAGCGTGCAGGTTCGCGCTTCATCATCACACAGCAGAGCGCGCCTGTCGTAAAATTTCACACCGTTCGTATCAGCAATCTCGGCAAGGATGCGGCTATAGACCTGAGCCTCCACGGCTTCGAAACGATAGCCCAGCTTGTTGATCTCGGTAAGATCCACGTCGCCCTTGTGACGCAGAAGGTACCAGTCAAAAATCGACATTCGGCTTGGCGAAATGAATTCGGCCGTATTTCCGACGATAATGACTTCCTTCCCCAAATCCTTCAGCCTTGGAACAAGTTGCTTGACGGCGTCGATGGACGTTGAGCGGTATTTTGGCGCAAATACGACGACATCAGCCTCTTTGAAGTTTGGAACATCGAACATTTCCTCGATTTCCGGCTGATTGAAATCGGCCGTATATGCCAGACGCGCGAACTCGTAATCCGGAATCTTGTCACGATTCAAATATAAAGCGTTGAACAGGTCCTTGCTGTGGGAGTTTCCAACCAGAAGCACATTCTTCTTCTCGGGGTCCGTGTACCAAATGTCCTCCAATCCGTGTTTGGAGCGTTTGCCGGCGTTCCATCTGCCAATGGTTTCGTTCACGGCCAGCTGGTCGAGAATACTCATGGACTCCTCCGACATCAGATCGGGATCGAATTGATTCTCGCCGTAGCGCTCGGCGAGGTCGGAATAACGACCGGGGAAGCCCGCGAAACGATCCGACGCAAACGAAAAGCCAACGATGCCAATCACGAAACAAGCGAGCGTGGGGATGAAGAGCCGCGTGGACACCCGGAACCTGAAGGGCTTTTCGATCAGAGCGTAGCCTGCCCAGGCACACGCAAACGTCAAAACAACCCAAGACGTCATTGCAATCCAGGTCGGCTCTTCAATTGAACGCAAGCGCCCGAAGGCGAATATCGGATAGTGCCAGAGATAAAGAGAATAGGAGAGCTTGCCGATCATCACAAATCCACGTGTCGACAACAGCCTGGTGACCGGTTCACGCGGATCGGCAAACCAGATCAGCCCGCATGTCGCCAGGATAACCGGTATTGTCGAAAGGCCCGGATGTTCAGCCTCAGCAAGACGTGTCGTGAAGATTGTGTAGAGCAACAGCGCCAACATGGCGGCGGGAACAAAAAGCCCGGCCCGGCTTGCGCGCAGAAAATCAGGCCGCTTCAGCGCCACCAGCGCCAGCAATGCGCCAGCGAGCAGTTCCCATGCACGGCTAACCGGCGAGAAAAAGGAAAGCGGAGGCTTGAAGTAAGTCGTCGCCTGGGCCAGCACGAAGCTCACGATCAGCAATACGATCAGAACCAGCCCCATCCAACGGGCGGAGCGAATTTTCGACAGTGCGAGCAGGACAAGCGGAAAAATCAGGTAGAACTGTTCTTCAATGGACAAGCTCCAAGTATGGAGGAACGGCTGCAATAGCCCTGATTGCGCACCATACTCTCCCAACTCGAAGAACCAGTAGACATTACTGTAAAAACCCAATGCGGCAACGAGTGAATTACCGAACCGGATCAATTCGCTGGGCAACAAGATCCACAAGGCAAGCGGTATCATTGCAGCCATGACCAGCAACAAGGGCGGGAGAATGCGTCTCGCTCTGCGCATATAGAATTTCGTAAAACTGAACCGGCCCGTACTCTCCAGTTCGGTGAGAATAATTCCCGTAATCAGGTACCCGGAAAGTACAAAGAAAAGGTCGACGCCGAGGAAGCCCCCGGAAAGAAAATAATCTTCAAGAAAAGGAATTTTCAGGTGGTAAACAATGACGGAAATGACAGCTATAGTACGAAGTCCATCGATTTCTGGACGATAGCGGAGAGACATGCCGAACCTCGAAGTATGAAAACTGAAAAATCAAATGTCGCAAGGCTGGCAACCAGAGCGACCCAAAAAGGTGAAACATACAACAAAATTTGATCTTAGTGCATCGAACGCGATGAGTGAAGCGAGAGATGCCCCGTTCGGCAAAAATGATATTTCACCGCCCACAGCGGCCTATCCCAGTATGGAGACAAGACCATGCGGCAACCGCGTCGCATGGTCTTCGCTGCAGCGTGACGCATGCAACGCGCGGCAAAATGCCGGCGAACGACCGCCAAAGCTGTTTTCAATCCAAGCCTTGCCGGCCGCCCAGGCCGACAAGCGTCCGCACAAAGCTCCATGCCACAAGACCGCGCGCCACGGAAACGCCGGAGGCAGCGGCGGGTTCTGCCTCTTTCCGCGCGTTCTCTGCCGTTGCACGCAGGCTGGCAACCACCGCAAATGTGGCCCTCAGACCCGCTCCCCTTGGCGGATCAAACACGGCGTAGACGGTGCTGTCAGTTCAGCTTGTTCACAAAAACCGTTACCACCGGCTTCTTGCCCCAGCATTCATTGGCAGCGGCCCTCACAGATCGGCGGATGGCTTCCTTGACCATGCCGAGATCCTTGCGGCGCGAGCGCGGAATGCTTTCGACAGCGCCGAGAACGGCGTCGAACAGCACGTCCTCCATTTTCTCGTCGTCGTCGTCAAAGCCCGGAAGACCGACCGGCACGACGTCGGGATCGCCGGAAAACTCGAACTTCGAATTCAGTATGACATTGACGGAGACGTGGCCGACGAAGGAGAGCTTGCGACGCTCGCCGATGCCCATTTCGTCAAAGTCCCCGATCAGCTTGCCGTCCTTGAACACGCGGCCCGCCTCGACATGGCCGATCACCTCGGCCGGACCCGGCGCAAGGCGCAGCATGTCGCCGTTGCGTACGCGCGGGACCTGGGAAATGCCGCTCTGTTCGGCCAGCTCCTTCTGGGCGATCAGATGGGCGGCCTCGCCGTGAACCGGTACAAGAATTTCGGGCCGGATCCAATCATACATCTGCTGCAGTTCATTGCGGCGCGGATGGCCGGAGACATGAACCAGAGCCTCATTGTCGGTGAGAATATGGACGCCCTGCTCGACCAGACCATTCTTGATGTCCTGGATGGCCTTCTCGTTGCCCGGAATGGCGCGCGAGGAAAACACCACCAGATCGCCGGCGGCAAGCGCCACATTGCGCATCTCGTCGCGCGAGAGCTTGGCAAGGGCGGCGCGCGGCTCGCCCTGCGAACCGGTCAGGATCGCAACCACCTTGTCGCGCGGGATATAGCCGAACTCGTCCTCGTCGACGAACGGCTTCACGCCCTCCATCATGCCGAGATCACGGGCGACGGCAACCGCGCGCTTCAACGAGGAGCCGAGCAGCAGCACCTGGCGGCCCGCCTCGTCGGCGGCCTTGGCGATCGAGCGGATGCGGCCGATATTGGAAGAAAACGTGGTCAGCGCGACGCGGCCTTCCGCGTTTTCAATGACCGTTCTGAGGCTTGCCGAAATCTCCTCTTCGGAAGGCGACACGCCGTCGCGCATGGCGTTGGTGGAATCGCACATCAGCGCCAGCACGCCATCGTCGCCGATGGCGCGGAACCGGGCTTCGTCGGTCTTGGGGCCGAGCGTCGGCGCATGGTCGATCTTCCAGTCGCCGGTATGGACGATATTGCCGAGCGGGGTGCGGATCGAAAGCGCCATCGGTTCCGGGATCGAGTGGTTGACGGGCACGCCCTCCACCGTGAACGGCCCGACATTGATGGTGTCGCCGGCCTTGAAGATCGTCACCGGGATTTCGCGCATCCAGCTTTCATATTCGCGCTTGGCCTCCAGCAGGCCCGCGGTGAAGGGCGAAGCGTAGATCGGCACATTGAGGCCCGGCCACAGCGTCGCGATCGCGCCGTAGTGATCCTCATGCGCGTGCGTGATGATCATCGCCTTCAGATTGGCGCGCTGTTCGCGCACGAATTCGATATCGGGCAGCACCAGGTCGACGCCGGGCAGTTCGGGCCCGGGAAAAGTGACGCCGCAATCGACCATGATCCATTCGCGTTTTTCCGCAGGGCCATAGCCGTATAGCGCGAGGTTCATGCCGATTTCACCGAGCCCGCCGAGGGGCAGGAAAACCAGTTCGTTCTTATTGTCCGCCATTTAAGCGTTATCCGTTCTTGTTGTTTTCGAAGAAGACATCGCCAGCAGCAAAGGTGCGCGAACCCTCTTCCGTTTCAAGTTTCAGCATGCCGGAATCATCGATGCCGGCAAAAAGCCCGGAGACCTGCTCGCGGGCCAGATTGATGGTGATCCGTTCATTGATGCCGCAGGCGGCAGCGCGCCAGCGGGAAACGGTCCGGCCGACGCCACGCCCGCCATCCCAGATCGAAAGCTCATCCGCCATGATCGAGAACAGATGGGCAAAAAGAACCTGGGGATCGGCGCCGGCAACATAATCGGCCAGTCTTGCCACCGGATATGGGGTTCCTTCCGGCGAAAATCCAACATTGATCCCGATACCGATGACAACCGCGGAACGACCATCGGCAAGTTTGCGCGCTTCCAGCAGAATGCCGCAAACCTTCTTCCGGTCGATCAGCACGTCATTCGGCCATTTGATCGCGACCTCGCTGCCATTACCGGCCATCATGCTGCTGATGGCGCCATGGACCGCTACGGCGGCGACCAGCGGCAAGGACGACAGGGATGAAAACGGCGCCGGATCAACAAGCAGAAGCGAGGCATAGAGATTGCCCCGCTCGGAAATCCAGTTGCGGCCGCGCCGTGCCCGTCCGCCTGTCTGCTCGTCCGCCGTGATCCAGAGAAGGCCGGGGTCACCGGCCTCGGCCCGCTCCATCGCGGAAAGATTGGTCGAGGCGACTGAACCAAGCGCCTCATGCCGATAGGCAGCGGCGGGGTTTCCCGCCGCCATCTAGAACAGCGCCGCTGCGGCGGACTGCGCAGCCGTGTTCAACGGACCGCCGAACAGCAAATAGCCGATGGCGAAGAGACCGCTCAGACCGAAGACGAAGCGCAGCTCCACGGCGACCCGAGAGAATTCTACGGTCGGCTCATCGAACCACATCACCTTGACGATGCGCAGATAGTAGAACGCGGCAACGACCGAGGAGAGCACGCCGATGATCGCCAGCGTATAAAGATGCGCGTTGATCGCCGCCAGGAAGACAAAGTACTTGCCGAAGAAGCCCGCCAGCGGCGGAACGCCCGCAAGCGAGAACATCAGCGCCGTCAGCACCACGGCCATGACCGGCTTGGTCTGCGACAGTCCGGCAAGATCGTCGATGTTCTCGACATTGCCGCCTTCCTTCAGCCGCATCGCCATGATGATGGCGAAGGCGCCCAGCGTCATGAACAGGTAGATCGCCATGTAGATGGCAACGCCGCTGACGCCGACTTCCGTGCCCGCGGCAAGACCGACCAGCGCGTAACCCATATGGGTAATGGAGGAATAGGCCATCAGACGCTTGATGTTGCGCTGACCGATCGCGGCAAAGGCGCCGAGCACCATGGAGGCGATGGCGATGAACACCACGACCTGGCGCCACTGGTCGACGGCCGGGCCGAAGGCATCAATCAGCAGGCGAATGATGATCGCCATGGCGGCAACCTTCGGCGCGGATGCGAAGAAGGCCGTGACCGGCGTCGGCGCGCCCTCATAGACGTCCGGCGTCCACATGTGGAAGGGAACGGCGGAAATCTTGAAGGTGATGCCGGCCAGCACGAAGACCATGCCGAAGATGAAGCCGAGACCGGTCTCGCCGAGCGAGATCTGGTTTGCGATCGCCTCAAAACCGATATTGCCGGTAAAGCCGTAGATCAGCGAAATGCCGTAGAGCAGCATGCCGGACGACAGCGAGCCGAGAACGAAATATTTCAGGCCCGCTTCCGTGGAACGCAGGCTGTCCCGGTTGATCGCCGCGATCACATAAAGCGGCAGCGACATCAGTTCGAGGCCCATGTAGAAGGCCAGCATGTCGTTGGCCGAAACCATCAGCATCATGCCGGTGGTCGACAGCAGCATCAGCACCGGAAACTCGAAGCGATCGAGATATTCCGGCTCCTCATGGCCGACAGACAGGATCATCGACAAGGCCGCGCCGATCAGCACCAGCACCTGCATGAAACGGGTGAAGGCGTTGAAGGTGAGCGACCCGTTGAAGGCCGTGCCCGAGCCCGCCCAGAACAGAGCGCCGAAAGCCGCGATCAGAAGAAAGACCGAAAGCCCGACGATCGCCGGACCGCTCTTGCGACCGGCAAAGGCTCCGATCATCAACAGGACCATGGCGCCGATCGAAAGGATCAGCTCCGGCATGATCAGCTTCAGACTTGAAAGTAGGAGTTCCGAGGTCATGTCCAAAAGATCCTGTCTCAGTATACCGGCAGCGCGATGTTCTTGGTGGATTCCAGAACAGCGTCATAGTGTTGAACGATCTGGGCTACCGGGCCGTGGATCGCCGCGAAGATCGGCTCCGGATAGACACCGAAGAAAATCGTCAGGATGATCAGCGGGTAGAGAACGAACTTCTCGCGCGTGGAAAGGTCGAGCAGCGCCTTGAGGCTGTCCTTCTCCAGTGCGCCGAAGATCACGCGGCGATAAAGCCAGAGCGCATAGGCGGCGGAAAGGATGACGCCGGTGGCGGCAAACACGGCCACCCAGGTATTGACCTGGAACACGCCGATCACCGTCAGGAATTCGCCAATGAAGCCCGACGTGCCGGGAAGCCCGACATTGGCCATGGTGAAGATCATGAAGGCGACAGCGAATTTCGGCATGTTGTTCACCAGACCGCCGAAGGCCGCGATCTCACGCGTATGCATGCGGTCGTAGACGATACCGACGCAGAAGAACAAAGCGCCCGAAACGATGCCGTGCGACAACATCAGGAAGATCGAGCCCTCGATGCCCTCTGTCGTTGCCGAGAACATGCCCATGGTCACGTAGCCCATATGCGCGACCGATGAATAGGCGATCAGCTTCTTCATGTCGGTCTGCATCAGCGCCACGAGCGAGGCGTAGATGATGGCGATGATCGACAGCGCGAAGATCAGCGGCGCGAAGTAATAGGACGCGTCCGGGAACATCGGCATCGAGTAGCGCAACACGCCGAAGCCGCCGAGTTTCAGCAGCACGCCTGCCAGCACGCCCGAGGCCGCCGTCGGCGCTTCCACGTGGGCATCCGGCAGCCAGGTGTGCACCGGCCACATCGGCATCTTGACCGCGAACGATGCAAAGAAGCCGAGGAACAGCCAGTATTGCAGGTTCACCGGGAAATCATATTCCAGGAGCACCGGAACACTGGTCGTGCCCGTCACCCAGTAGATCGCCATGATCGACAACAGCATGAAGACCGAGCCGGCGAAGGTGTAGAGGAAGAACTTCAGCGAGGCGTAGACGCGCCGGTCGTGACCCCAGATGCCGATGATCAGATACATCGGGATCAGGCCTGCCTCGAAGAAGATGTAGAACATCACGATATCGAGTGAGACGAACACGCCGATGATCAGCGTTTCCAGAATGAGGAAGGCGATCATATAGGCCTTCACCCGATAGGTGATGGCTTCCCACGATGCGAGGATACAAAGCGGCATCAGCACCGTCGTCAGCAGGATGAACAGCATAGAGATGCCGTCAACGCCGAGATGGTAGGAGATACCGGTTCCGAGCCACGCGTGGTTCTCGATCATCTGGAAGTTCGGATCCGCCGGATCGTAATTGACCCAGATGAACAGCGATACGACGAAGGTGAACAGCGTCGTGAGCAGCGCAACATTGCGGATGTTGCGCAGGCCCGTCTCGTTGTCATCGCGGGTAAACAGGATCAGCACCACACCGACGAGCGGCAGGAAGGTGACTGTTGAGAGAATTGGCCAGTCGCTCATTACAGCGCCCCTCCGAGCATCATCCACGTTACGAGAGCGGCAACGCCGATCAGCATGGCAAACGCGTAGTGGTAAACATAACCGGACTGCAGCTTGACCACCCGGTTGGTGACATCAACCACAAGCGCGGCAATGCCATTGGGTCCGAACCGGTCAATCACGCCCACATCCCCCTTCTGCCACAGGAAGTGCCCGAGCTTCTTGGCGGGACGGACGAACAGGAAGTCGTACAGTTCATCGAAATACCACTTGTTGAGCAGGAATGCGTAGATCCGCGGGAAGGCACGCGCCATCGCCGGCGCCGATGCCGGCTTGATCAGGTACATGTAGATCGCGACAACCGTACCGATCAGCATGGCGAAGAACGGCGAGAGCTTGACCCACAGAGCAACATGATGGTGCTCTTCCAGAACCTCGTTATGCGGTCCGGTGAACAGCGCCCCCTTCCAGAACTCGGCATAGTGATGGCCGTAGAAGAACTCGGCAAAGACGACACCGGCGAAGAGCGCACCGACCGAAAGCACGATCAGCGGGATCAGCATGACCCAGGGCGATTCATGAACATGATGCATGACATCGGAAGAAGCGCGCGGCTTGCCGAAGAAGGTCATGAAGATCAGACGCCATGAGTAGAAGGCCGTCAGCACGGCGGCGATGACCAGCGCCCAGAAGGAGAAGTTGGCCAGCGGGCTTGCCGAAACGAAGGCCGCCTCGATGATCGCATCCTTGGAGAAGAAGCCGGCCGCACCGATGACAGTGCCGGGAATGCCGACGCCGGTGATGGCAAGCGTGCCGAAGATCATGCCCCAGAAGGTGATCGGGATATGCTTCCTGAGGCCGCCCATGCGGCGCATGTCCTGGTCGCCGGAAACGGCATGGATGACCGAACCGGCGCAAAGGAACAGGAGCGCCTTGAAGAAGGCGTGGGTGAAGAGGTGGAAGACGGCAGCGCCGTAGGCCCCTGCCCCGAGTGCGGCAAACATGTAGCCGAGCTGCGAACAGGTCGAATAGGCGATCACGCGCTTGATGTCGTTCTGCACCAGTCCGATGGTTGCCGCAAAGAGCGCGGTGATCGAGCCGATCAGCGTCACGAAGGTCAGTGCCGAGGGAGAAAGTTCAAACAGCGGCGACATGCGCGCGACCAGGAAGACGCCGGCCGTCACCATGGTCGCGGCATGGATAAGGGCCGAAACAGGCGTCGGGCCTTCCATGGCGTCAGGCAGCCAGGTGTGCAGCAGGAACTGCGCCGATTTGCCCATCGCGCCCATGAACAGAAGCAGGCAGATCGCGGTGATCGCATGCATCAGGGTCAGGTCCATGCCGAGGAAGTGCAGCACCGGCACCTGCTCGCCGGCCGCAACCGCAGCCTCATGATTGTCGGCGATGCGCTCGGCGGCGGCAAAGATCGGATCGAAATTGATCGTGTGCGCCAGAAAGAACAGGCCGGCAATGCCGAGCAGGAAGCCGAAGTCGCCGACACGGTTGACGATGAAAGCCTTCATCGCGGCGGCGCATGCCGACGGCTTTTTGTACCAGAAACCGATCAGCAGATAGGAGGCAAGACCGACGCCTTCCCAGCCGAAGAACATCTGCAGGAGATTGTCGGAGGTCACCAGCGACAGCATGGCGAAGGTGAACAGCGACAGATAGGCGAAGAAACGCGGACGATGCGGGTCATCGTGCATGTAGCCCACCGAATAGAGGTGGACGAGACAGGAGACCGTGTTGACCACGACCAGCATGACCGCCGTCAGCGTATCGATCCTCAGCGACCAGGCGACGTCGATGTCGCCGGAGGAGATCCACTGCATCACCGGAACCTGGATCACCAGATCCTCGGCGTGAGAAAGGAAACCGACCGAGATGAAGACGTACCAGGACAGGATGGCGGCGACCGCCATGAAGGCGATGGTCACCCATTCGGTCGCCTTGGCGCCGATCCGGTTTCCGAAGAGGCCCGCGATGAGGAAGCCGAGCAACGGCAGGAAAATGATGAGTTTGTAGATCATCTGGAGGTCAGCCCTTCATCATATTGACGTCTTCGACCGCAATCGAGCCGCGGTTACGATAGAACACCACGAGGATCGCCAGTCCGATCGCCGCTTCCGCCGCCGCCACCGTGAGGATGAAGAGCGCGAAGACCTGGCCGACCAGATCGTTCAGGAAGGCGGAGAAGGCGACCATGTTGAGATTGACCGAAAGCAGGATCAGCTCGATGGACATGAGAATGATGATGACGTTCTTCCGGTTCAGGAAGATGCCGAAAACGCCGATCGTGAAAAGTATGGCACTGACCGTCAGGTAGTGGGAAAGTCCGATTTCCATTGCTCTGTCCTTGAGTCCGTATCCCTGCTGAATTCTCGTAAATTATAGGCCCTGGCCGGGCTTGACCTTGACGACCTCGTGCGCCGTCTCGGGCGTACGCGCCACCTGCTTGCCGATGTTCTGGCGCTTCACGTCCGTACGATGCTTCAGCGTCAGCACGATCGCGCCGATCATGGCCACCAGCAGGATCAGCCCCGCGACCTGGAAGAAATAGGCGTAATGCGTGTAGATCACGTCGCCGATCGCCTGAACGCTCGATGTTTCGGACAAGGGGTCCATCGGCATCGCCGTGTTGGATGCGATCTCCGGCGAGATGAAGGTGCCGCCGACAACCACGATCAGTTCGGCCAGAAGCACAACGCCGATCAGCGCGCCGACCGGGGCGTAGCGCAATATGCCGGACCTGAGCGCGGTGAAGTCGATGTCCAGCATCATCACCACGAAGAGGAACAGCACCGCGACAGCGCCGACATAGACGACGAGCAGCAACAGGCCGAGATATTCCGCGCCGGCCAGGATGAACAGCGCAGCGGCATTCACGAACACCACGATCAGAAACAGGACCGAATGGACCGGGTTCCGCGCGGAAATCACCATGAACGCCGAGGCCACGGCGATAAACGCGAAAATATAGAAAAAAAGAGCCTGGAGACCCATCTTGGTGCCTTCTCTTCCTGTACGTCGCGGAAACCCCGGACGCGTCTCATTGAAAAACCGGCCGACTGGCCAGGCTTTCCGTTCTCAGATCGTTTCACCGGCCGGCTTCACGCCGCCCGGCCATGTATTTGCTCGCGTCTCAGCGGTAGGGCGCGTCCATCGCGATGTTGAGCCCGATCTCGCGCTCCCACCGGTCGCCATTGGCGAGGAGACGTTCCTTGTCATAGTAAAGTTCTTCGCGCGTCTCGGTGGCGAACTCGAAGTTCGGCCCCTCGACGATGGCTTCCACCGGACATGCCTCCTGGCAGAAACCGCAATAGATGCATTTCACCATGTCGATGTCGTAGCGCACCGTGCGGCGCGTGCCGTCATTGCGGCGCGGACCGGCCTCGATGGTGATGGCCTGGGCGGGACAGATCGCCTCGCACAGCTTGCAGGCGATGCAGCGTTCCTCGCCGTTGGGATAACGGCGCAGCGCATGCTCGCCGCGAAAGCGCGGGCTCACCGGTCCCTTCTCGAAGGGATAGTTGACCGTCGACTTCTGGGCGAAGAAGTAGCGCATCGTCAGAAAGAACGCGCCGACGAACTCCTTCAGGAAGACGGCATTGAAAGCCTGAGCAACAGAACCCATTTCAAATTCTCCAATCCGGCACTTCGAAAAGCACCATCAATCAGCCCACCCAGCCGGTCAGTTTAACAACGAAGGCCACGATGACGACCATGGCGAGCGACAGCGGAAGGAAGACCTTCCAGCCGAGACGCATCAGCTGGTCGTAGCGGTAGCGCGGCACGAATGCCTTCACCATGCCGAACATGAAGAAGCAGAGGCAAACCTTGATCAGGAACCAGATGACGCCCGGGATCCAGTTCAGCACCGCGACATCGATGATCGGCAGCCAGCCGCCGAGGAACAGCGTCGTCGTCAGCGCGCACATCAGCACGATGGCCGCATATTCGCCGAGCATGAACATCATGTACGGGGTCGAGCCGTATTCGACCATGAAGCCGGCGACGAGTTCGGATTCGGCTTCCGGAAGGTCGAAGGGCGGACGGTTGGTTTCGGCCAGCGCCGAGATGAAGAACACGATGAACATCGGGAACAGCGCCAGCCAGTTCCAGTCAAGGAACGAGTTCGGCAGGCCAAGCATGGTGCCGAGGCCAGTCGTCTGGGCGAAGACGATGTCCGACAGGTTCAGCGATCCGACGGTCAGCAACACGGTGACGATGACGAGGCCGATCGAGACTTCATAGGACACCATCTGCGCCGCCGAACGCAGCGAGCCGAGAAAGGCGTATTTCGAGTTCGACGCCCAGCCGCCCATGATCACGCCGTAAACTTCAAGCGAGGAAATGGCGAAGATATACAGGATGCCGATATTGATGTTGGCGATCACCCATCCGTCCGCAACCGGCATCACCGCCCAGGTCGCCAGCGCCAGCGTCACCGAGATCAGCGGCGCCAGCAGGAACACGACCTTGTCGGCGCTCGCCGGAATGATCGGCTCCTTCAGCACGAACTTGAACAGGTCGGCAAAGGACTGGAACAGGCCGAAGGGACCCACCACATTCGGGCCGCGACGCATCTGCACGGCAGCCCAGATCTTGCGGTCGGCGAGCAGGATGAAGGCGATACCGACAAGCAGAAGGACCAGCAGCAGCAGCGACTGACCGACCATGATCAGTCCGGGCCAGAGATAGGTTGAGACAAAAGAATCCATTGTTCGGTCCTTATTCCGCCGCTGCCTTGAAATTATTGCGCGCCAGCGCCGAGCATTCGGCCATCACGGCAGAGGCCCGGGCAATCGGGTTGGTCAGGTAGAAATCGGTGATCGGCGAGACGAAACCGGCTTCTGCGAGATCCCCACCCTTCGATGCCGCCGTTTCGACCGCCTTGATATCAGCGTCAGCGATCGCGTCAAGCGCGGCGAGGTGCGGATACTCGCCGTAAAGGGCTGCCCGCAGCGCCATCAGTGAATCGTAAGGCAGCGTCTTGCCGAGGACGCCCGAAAGCGCCCTGAGCACGGCCCAGTCCTCGCGCGCGTCACCCGGCGCAAAGCCGGCGCGGTTGGTCATCTGCACGCGACCCTCGGTATTGACGTAGGTTCCCGATTTTTCCGTATAGGTTGCCGCCGGCAGAACCACATCGGCATTCATCGCGCCGGCATCGCCGTGCGAGCCGATATAGACGGTGAAGCCGGCCTTCTTGGCGGAGAAATCAAGTTCGTCGGCGCCGAGCAGGAAGAGAACATCCGTATCGCCGAGCATCCCGGCCGCATCCTTGCCGCCTTCGCCCGGCACGAAGCCGATGTCGAGGCCGCCGACGCGCGAGGCCGCGGTATGCAGCACGGCAAAGCCGTTCCAGTCCGCCGTCACGGCGCCGACATCGCCGGCAAGCTGAGCCGCCTTGGCCAGCACGGCCGCGCCGTCTTCGCGCGAAAGCGCGCCCTGCCCGACCATGATGATCGGACGTTCGGCCTTCTTCAGCACATCGAGGAAGGCGAGCGAACCGGAGGCGAGATCCGACAGCGTCTGCGGGCCGGCGCCGAGATACTCATAATCGTAGCGCAGGTCCGCCTGCTCGCCGATCACGGCGATCGGGAAATTGGCCTTGCGGAAGCGCTTGCGGATCCGGGCGTTAAGCACCGAAGCCTCGAAGCGCGGGTTTGCGCCGATGATCAGAAGAGCGTCAGCATTTTCAATGCCTTCGATCGTCGGGTTAAAGAGATAGCTCGCGCGGCCATTGGCCGGGTCAAGCTTCGTGCCATCCTGACGACAGTCGATATTGGCCGAGCCGAGCGAAGCCATCAGGCCCTTCAGCGCGTACATTTCCTCGACGCTTGCCAGATCGCCCGCAATCGCGCCGATGCGATCACCGGCAACGCCGTCGACCGCCGACTTGATGGCGGCGAAGGCATCATTCCAGTTCGATGCCTGCAGGCGGCCGTTGACTCGGATATAGGGCTTGTCGATGCGCTGGGTGCGCAGGCCGTCCCAGATGAAGCGGGTCTTGTCGGAGATCCACTCCTCATTCACCTCTTCATTGACGCGCGGCATGATGCGCATCACTTCGCGGCCGCGCGTATCGACGCGGATCGCGGAACCGACGGCATCCATCACGTCGATGGACTCGGTCTTGTTCAGCTCCCACGGACGGGCGGTGAAGGCGAAGGGCTTGGAGGTCAGCGCGCCAACCGGGCAGAGGTCGACGACATTGCCCTGCAGTTCCGACGTCATCGCCTGTTCCAGATAGGTGGTGATCTCGGCATCCTCGCCGCGGCCGATCAGGCCAAGCTCGGAAATGCCGGCCACTTCCGTGGTGAAGCGGACGCAGCGCGTGCAGTGGATGCAGCGGTTCATCACCGTCTTCACCAGCGGGCCGATATACTTGTCCTCGACGGCGCGCTTGTCTTCCTGATAGCGCGAGGCGTCGATGCCGAAGGCCATGGCCTGGTCCTGCAGGTCGCATTCGCCGCCCTGGTCGCAGATCGGGCAATCAAGCGGATGGTTGATGAGCAGGAACTCCATCACCCCTTCGCGCGCCTTCTTCACCATCGGCGTCTTGGTATAAATTTCCGGCAGAGAACCGTCCGGTCCGCCGCGAATGTCCTTGACCCCCATGGCGCAGGAGGCTGCCGGCTTCGGCGGTCCACCCTTCACCTGAATGAGGCACATGCGGCAATTGCCGGCAATCGACAGCCGCTCGTGAAAGCAGAAGCGCGGGATTTCGGCGCCCGCCGACTCAGCCGCCTGCAGCAGCGTGTAGTGGTCGGGAACCTCGATTTCCTTGCCGTCTACAATCAGATTTACCATATCCGTTCTTCCCGCTTCGCCCGTGCTCCGCACCGGCTTTCAAGGTTTTGCGCCCGCCCCGCCCGACCGGGACCGGCAATCATGTTCTTATTCGGCCGCTTCCATCACCGCGCCGTCCGACGTGGCGTTGGCGGTGTACTGGTCGATCCGCTTTTCGATTTCCGGACGGAAATTGCGGATCAGGCCCTGGATCGGCCAGGCTGCGGCATCGCCGAGCGCGCAGATCGTGTGGCCTTCAACCTGTTTGGTGACTTCGAACAGCATGTCGATCTCGCGCTTCTGGGCGCGGCCTTCGACCATGCGCTCCATCACGCGCCACATCCAGCCGGTGCCTTCGCGGCACGGCGTGCACTGGCCGCAGCTCTCATGCTTGAAGAATTCCGCCAGACGCGCGATCGCCTTGATGATGTCGGTCGACTTGTCCATGACGATGGCGCCGCCGGTTCCGAAGGAGGACTTGACCTCGCGCAGACCGTCAAAGTCCATCTGCACGTCCATCATGTCCTCGCCCTTGACCACCGGGCAGGACGCGCCGCCGGGAATGACCGCCAGAAGATTGTTCCAGCCGCCGCGAATGCCGCCGCAATGCTTCTCGATCAGTTCGCGGAAGGTGATGCCGAGGCTTTCCTCGACCACGCAGGGACGGTTCACATGGCCGGAGACCATGAACACCTTGGTGCCGACATTGTTCGGACGGCCGAAGGATGAGAACCAGCTTGCGCCACGGCGCAGAATCGTCGGCGCGACAGCGATCGACTCAACATTGTTCACCGTCGTCGGCAGGCCGTAGAGGCCCATATTGGCCGGGAACGGCGGCTTCAGCCGCGGCTGGCCCTTCTTGCCTTCCAGGCTTTCCAGAAGCGCCGTTTCCTCGCCGCAGATATAAGCGCCAGCGCCGTGATGGACATAAACGTCCATGTCCCAGCCGCACTTGTTGTTCTTGCCGAGAAGGCCGGCCGCGTAGCACTCGTCGATCGCCGCCTGCAGCGCCTCACGCTCGCGCATGAATTCGCCGCGAATGTAGATATAGGCCGTATGCGCGCCCATGCCGACGCCGGCAAGCAGGCAGCCCTCGATCAGGTGATGCGGATCATGACGCATGATCTCGCGGTCCTTGCAGGTGCCGGGCTCGGATTCGTCAGCGTTCACAACGAGATAGTGCGGACGGTCATCCTTGGGCATGAACGACCATTTGAGACCGGTCGGGAAGCCCGCGCCGCCGCGACCGCGCAGACCGGAATCCTTCATCTCCTGGACGATCCAGTCACGGCCCTTGTCGACCAGCGCCTTGGTATTGTCCCACGAGCCGCGCGCCATGGCGCCCTTCAGCGACTTGTCGCGATGGCCGTAGAGGTTGGTGAAGATGCGGTCCTTGTCTTTTAACATGCTTCACTCCTAGCGCGCTGTTCTGCCGAACACTTTTTCATATTCCTCGATCCCGCCCTTGGCGAGAACGTTCGCCTGGCGCAGCCATTCATCGCGCTCGATGCGGCCGCCAAGCTTCAGCGAGGCATTCACCCAGGCGCATTCGCCCGGCGTCCATGCGGCAATCTGCTCGAATTTGTAGATGCCGATATCGTTCAGAAGCTTCTCGATCTTCGGACCGACGCCGGAAATCATCTTCAGGTCATCGGGCTCTTCCGGCTTCTGGTCGGCAGCCGGGGGACGATCGCCTTCAGCGCCGTCGAGCGCTTCCGGCGAACCGGCGCCCTCATCGGTCTCGTCGTCCGCACCGGCGTCATCATCATCATCGTCCGTGAGCGAGGTGAACCCGCCTTCCGGCGCGGAGAACCAGCGGTCGATCTGCGGTCCGGGCTTGATCTCATCGCCGCGGCCTGCCTCGAAGGCATCAATGATTTCCTCCAGCCGTTCCGGCGTCAGGTCCTCATAGGCATCCTTGAAGATCATCACCATCGGCGCGTTGGCGCAGGCGCCCTGGCACTCGACCTCTTCCCAGGAAAGCGTGCCCTCGGCATTCGGCTCGAGCGCTGCGGGGCCGATCTTCTTCTTGCAGACATTGATCAGGTCTCCCGCGCCGCGCAGCATGCAGGGCGTCGTGCCGCAAACCTGGATATGCGCCTTGGTGCCAACCGGCTTCAGCTGGAACTGGGTATAGAAGGTCGCGACTTCGAGCACCCGGATCAGCGGCATGGACAGCATGTCGGCGACCTTCTCGATCGCCGCGCGCGTGACCCAGCCTTCCTGCTCCTGCGCCCGCATCAAAAGCGGGATCACGGCGGACTGCTGGCGGCCTTCGGGATATTTCTTGATCGTGGCTTCGGCCCAGCGGGCATTCTCGTCTGAAAACGCGAAAGCGGCAGGCTGGACATTCTCATCGGCTAGTCGACGAACGGACATGCTCTCTTATACCTCTTCGGAGGTTCTGGTCACGGCTTTCGCATATCCCATGTTCTGGCACCGGCCTTCAACCGGTCCGGGACAGCAAAAAGCGGTTCTTGAAATTTGAAAGGCGTCAGCGCTCACCGGTCCACCTCACCGAACACGATGTCGAGCGTCCCGATGATGGCGGTGACGTCGGCAAGCTGATGGCCCTTCGACATGAAGTCCATCGCCGAAAGATGGGCAAAGCCCGGGGCGCGGATCTTGCAGCGATAAGGCTTGTTGGTGCCGTCGGAAACGAGATAGACGCCGAATTCGCCCTTCGGCGCCTCGACGGCGGCATAAACCTCGCCTTCCGGCACGTGATAGCCCTCGGTATAGAGCTTGAAGTGGTGGATCAGCGCTTCCATCGAACGCTTCATCTGCGCCCGCTTCGGCGGCACGACCTTGCCGTCCATCGAATTGAACGGGCCGGTCTTGGCATCGCCCAGAAGGCGCTCGACGCACTGCTTCATGATCTTCACCGATTCGCGCATCTCGTTGATGCGCAGAACCCAGCGGTCGTAGCAGTCGCCGTTCTTGCCGATCACCACGTCGAAATCGAGATCGGAATAGCATTCATAGGGCTGCGCGCGCCTGAGGTCCCAGGCAGCGCCCGAACCGCGCACCATCGGGCCGGAAAAGCCCCAGGCGAAAGCGTCCTCGAGCGTGATATTGCCGATATCGACATTGCGCTGCTTGAAGATGCGGTTGCCCGCCAGAAGCGCTTCGATATCGTTGAGCTTGGCCGGGAACTGTTCACACCATTTGCCGATATCCTCGACGAGTTCTGGCGGCAGGTCCTGGTGCACGCCGCCCGGGCGGAAATAGGCCGCATGCATGCGCGCGCCACAGGCCCGCTCGTAAAACACCATGAGCTTCTCGCGCTCTTCGAAGCCCCAGAGCGGCGGCGTCAGCGCGCCGACGTCCATGGCTGCGGTGGTGCAGTTCAGAAGGTGGTTGAGAACGCGGCCGATTTCGGAAAACAGCACGCGGATGAGCTGGCCGCGAATCGGGATCTCGACTTCCAGCAGCTTCTCCACGGCAAGCGCGAAAGCGTGCTCCTGGTTCATCGGCGCCACGTAGTCCAGCCGGTCGAAATAGGGCACGGCCTGAAGGAAGGTCTTGGTCTCGATCAGCTTCTCGGTTCCGCGGTGAAGCAGGCCGATATGCGGGTCGACGCGTTCGACGATCTCGCCGTCCAGCTCCAGAACCAGACGCAGCACGCCGTGGGCGGACGGGTGTTCCGGGCCGAAGTTGATCGTGAAGTTGCGGACATTATGTTCAGTCATGCCGATGGATCCTGTTGTGCAGCATAAGCCGCAAAGAACTCTGCGGACGTCAGCTTCTTGGTATCGTTGGCGAAGGCGTAATTGTCCGGCTTTTCGTCGACGAAAATCTCGCTGGTGAAGCGGAAGCGTTCGGGCTGATCGAAGGCCTGGGCGGAGACGACGATATCGGAGCCATCCTGCATGCGCCAGAAGAGCGTCGTTCCGCAGGTCTTGCAGAAAACGCGCTCGCCGTAATCCGACGACTTGTAGACGCCAAGCATATCTTCGTTTTCGACCTCAACGGCCGTGCCGCAGTCGACGCCGAGAAAGCCGGCGCCGCCGCTCCAGCGCCGGCAGAGGCTGCAATGGCAGACCCCCATCTCGTCGCTTGCGGGTGTTGCGGCGAAACGAACCGCTCCGCAGATGCAGCCGCCGGAAAGCCGTTCAGCCATCACGCCCTCCTCAGCTCGCCTTCTCGTCACCGGGCAGGACATATTCGGGTCCTTCCCAGGGGCTCAGGAAATCGAAGCTGCGGAATTCCTGGCGAAGTTCGACAGGCTCGTAAATCACGCGCTTGGCTTCCTCGTCATAACGCAGCTCGACGAAACCGGTCGTCGGGAAATCCTTGCGCAGCGGATGGCCCTCGAAACCGTAGTCGGTCAGGATGCGGCGCAGATCCGGATGGCCGGAGAAGGGAATGCCGTACATGTCCCAGGTCTCGCGCTCGAACCAGTCGGCGCCCGGAAAGATCGACGTGATCGAGGGGACCACTTCATCCTCCTCGACCGCGACCTTGACGCGGATGCGCATGTTCTGGGTCGGCGACAGCAGATGATAGACGACATCAAAACGCTGAGCCCTGCCCGGCCAGTCGACGCCGCAGACATCGATGATGTTGACGAAAGCGCACTGGCCGTCATCGCGCAGGAATTTCGCGACATCAACGATCGCCGCCGGCGTGGTGAAAACGGTCAGCTCGCCATGGGCGATGCGGGTATCCGTCACGCCCTCGCAGGCTTCGCGGATATGGGCGCCGAGATCGTTCAAAGCTTCACTCATAACTCTCTCCCGCCGCTATCGCTCGATCGTGCCGGTCCGGCGGATCTTCTTCTGCAGAAGGAGAACGCCGTAAAGCAGCGCTTCCGCCGTGGGCGGACAGCCCGGCACATAGATGTCGACGGGCACAACCCGGTCACAGCCGCGGACAACGGAATAGGAATAGTGATAATAGCCGCCGCCATTGGCGCAGGAGCCCATGGAGATGACATAGCGCGGCTCAGGCATCTGGTCGTAGACCTTGCGAAGCGCAGGCGCCATCTTGTTGGTCAGCGTGCCGGCAACGATCATCACGTCCGACTGGCGCGGTGAAGCGCGCGGGGCAAAGCCGAAGCGCTCGCAGTCATAGCGCGGCATCGACATCTGCATCATCTCAACAGCGCAGCAGGCCAGACCGAACTGCATCCACATCAGGGAACCGGTGCGCGCCCAGGTAATCAGCTGCGCGGAAGAGGTAACAAGGAAACCCTTGTCGGCAAGCTCATTGTTGATTTCGCCGAAAAAGCGGTCGTCAGCGCCGACCGGCTTGTTCGTCATCGGATCGACCACGCCCTTGGGAACCGGCGCGACCAGCGTTTCGTCCTGGCTCACTCCCATTCGAGTGCTCCTTTTTTCCATTCATAAATGAAGCCGATCGTCAGCACGCCGAGGAACACCATCATCGACCAGAAGCCGAACCAGCCGATATCGCCGAAGGATGCCGCCCAGGGAAACAGGAAGGCCACTTCGAGATCGAAGATGATGAACAGGATCGCGACAAGATAGAAGCGGATATCGAACTTCATGCGTGCGTCATCGAATGCGTTGAAGCCGCATTCATAGGCCGAAAGCTTTTCCGCATCGGGCGCCTTGAAGGCCAACGCGAAGGGCGCGACCATCAGGGCGAGCCCGATGATGAGACAGATGGCGATAAAGATGACGATCGGAACGTAGGAACTGAGGACTTCAGCCATAAAAACACCCTTGCCGTTTGGTGGCGCCCGGGTCAGCGCACCCCGCAGGATAAACCGCGAGACCGAAAATTGATAGATGTCGGGGTTGTGGTTAGCGCAGCCGACGCGCTCGCGCAAGCCATTGCGACTTCATTTCATGGCGCTGCAACAATCTTTCGGTAAGGGAATGCGGCGGTTTTACGTCGCCTGCGGGCTTTTGAACAAGGTGCGGCAATTTGCTGCGCTTTGAAAGAAGCGCAGCACGCCGCCATGACGGTCCGCAAGTCCGGAGCCAAGGTCAGCCGGGACGAACTTCGTTCGCGCGGGAATCGCCGCGCCCTGGCGAACAGGACCAACCAGTCGCCCGCGACAAATCATATTGCCGCGCCGCAATGCAGCAGAAGATGAAAAACATGAAGGGGAAGGAGAAAATGGCGCGAGTGACGGGGCTCGAACCCGCGACCTCCGGCGTGACAGGCCGGCACTCTAACCAGCTGAGCTACACCCGCGCATTTGGCCGTTTCAGGGGCAAGCGCTTGTTTTCGTGAGCGCTTGTCTGTCTGGCGTGAGCGGCTGTTTAAGGGGGACGCCTGCTACTGTCAAGCGACATATCTCGCATTTCTGATTTTTTTGCGCGGGCCGCTTTGGAAGGGCCGGAAAACCGGCAAAATCCTCATCGGAAAAAATGTTCACCGGCCTCGGCTCCGGTTCGCCCGACTGCACTTTTCCCCTCGCCCGCGAACGAATCCGCACGGATCGATTCCTGCGCCCTGCGGGGCCGTCTGCGTCATTCACAGGCTTTTTGAAAAAAAACGCAAATTCGGCAAAAACCCTCTTGCGATTTTCGTCCTATCCGCCTATTTCACGCCTCACCAACACGGGCGGGCGATTAGCTCAGTTGGTAGAGCGCCTCGTTTACACCGAGGATGTCGGGAGTTCGAGCCTCTCATCGCCCACCAGTTTTCTTCCTTCAAAAGCAATAAGTTAGTGTTTTCGTTAGCTTTCCTTACACCGGACTGCTACGAAAGGCATCTACGTGTTGATACGACGAAGGTGGATCATGAGCGGCCCGTGGCGACACCCGAAATCTGGAATTTTCTATTTCAGACGGGACACGCCTTCGGACCTGAAGCGGGCAAAGAGCCGACTCAAAGCACTCGGCATCAAATACAGGGGCGAGGTTCACCGCTCCCTTCAAACCCGAGACCCCAAGGAAGCCCAGCGCCGTTACCCCAAAGTACGCGATGCGGTGGACTCAGTTTGGGAAAGCTGGCGGCAAACGCTTGCGGGCGCACCTCCCACCCTCACACATACAGACATGGCCGCGATGGTCGGAGAAGTCACCCGGCGCTTTGTCGAGACCCACAAGGCAACCCCGGAGTTCACCCCGCCGCCTCTCCCTTTGCAGGTGCCACCAGCTCACCATTTTGGTCAGCACACCAGCGCAGCCCTTGAAGCGGTCTCAGAAGAGGAGCGGACTGACTTCCTGCAATTCCTCAAGCGATTCCTTGCGGCGAACGATGAGCAACGCAACGAGCTAAGCCGGAAGCTGCTAGCCGACTACGCAAAAAGCGGAAGGTTCGGCTACTTCCTCACGGACATTGCCCCGGCCTTGGCCGAGGGGCTCAAGCAACAAGTCACCCCTGAAGCCCAAGCGGTCAAGGATGAGTACGGCAAGCCCATCACTGCTGTTGATGAGGCCCAGCTAAACCTCCTCATGCTCAGCCAGTTGGCAGAGGCACGGGGAGGCTTGGAGCAGACACTAGGGCTCGACTACCGGGAGCTCAATCAACTGGAGGAGCGCCTGCGGGCACTGCCACCTTTCGAGCCGGGTACGCGAAAGGCAGCAACCAAGACCACCACCTTCTCTGACATTATAGACGAAGAGGAAAAGCGGAGCCGGGACAAGGAGTCCCTTATGGCCTCGCGTCGGGGCAAGTCGGCAGCGACTCTCAAGAAGTACCGGCGCATCGCCAGTGAGTTTGCGGCCTACCGGCATAGCGAGGACGCCACCACCATTACCCCCGGCGAGGTCACCCGCTGGATGGACCACCTGTTTAAAGCAGAGCCCCGTCCCTCAAGGACCACGGTGCGGGACAAGGGAGCTGCACTCCAAGCAATATGCAAATGGGGTCAGCGCCAGAGCAGCGGCCAGCTCTACCCCACCGGCCTGCCACTGGAGCATCTGAACCTCCCGGATAAAGAGGAGGTCAATAGCGCCAAGCGGACATACAGCCTCGCACAGGCCCAAGCTATCCTGAAGGCCAGCCGCAATGAGACCAAGCCGGAGAGGCGTTGGGTGCCGTGGTTGATGGCATACTCGGGAATGCGTGTCGGAGAGGCCGCCCAGCTCAGACCCGAGGACTTTGAGCAGATCGAAGGCCACTGGTTTGTCCACATCAAAGCCGAGGGCGAGCGCACCACCAAGACCCACAAAGGCCGCTGGGTGCCTATCCATCCGGCTGTGATCGCTGAGGGTGTTGATTGCCACTGAGAACTGACCCGGCGTTTCCACCTAGAATTGACCCGCCTGCTAGGTATGTTTCGGATCTGCGGTTGTGGTCAAGTTCCTC